>NZ_JBSSFP010000001.1:0-4800000 GCF_054062775.1 Pseudomonas sp. TE3911
GCAGTTTTCGGCGGTAAGTTGCTTCAGTTCATCGAAGCCAAAAGGAAGTTGAAAAAGAGGTGTTGACAGCAGCGTGTAACGCTGTAGAATTCGCCTCCCGCTGATGAGAGATCAGAAGCGCAAGTGGTTGAAGTTGTTGAAGAAATCTTCGAAAGCTTCTGAAAATAATCACTTGACAGCAAATGAGGCTGCTGTAGAATGCGCGCCTCGGTTGAGACGAAAGATCTTAACCAACCGCTCTTTAACAACTGAATCAAGCAATTCGTGTGGGTGCTTGTGGAGTCAGACTGATAGTCAACAAGATTATCAGCATCACAAGTTACTCCGCGAGAAATCAAAGATGTAACCAACGATTGCTGAGCCAAGTTTAGGGTTTCTTAAAAACCCAAAGATGTTTGAACTGAAGAGTTTGATCATGGCTCAGATTGAACGCTGGCGGCAGGCCTAACACATGCAAGTCGAGCGGTAGAGAGAAGCTTGCTTCTCTTGAGAGCGGCGGACGGGTGAGTAATGCCTAGGAATCTGCCTGGTAGTGGGGGATAACGTTCGGAAACGGACGCTAATACCGCATACGTCCTACGGGAGAAAGCAGGGGACCTTCGGGCCTTGCGCTATCAGATGAGCCTAGGTCGGATTAGCTAGTTGGTGAGGTAATGGCTCACCAAGGCGACGATCCGTAACTGGTCTGAGAGGATGATCAGTCACACTGGAACTGAGACACGGTCCAGACTCCTACGGGAGGCAGCAGTGGGGAATATTGGACAATGGGCGAAAGCCTGATCCAGCCATGCCGCGTGTGTGAAGAAGGTCTTCGGATTGTAAAGCACTTTAAGTTGGGAGGAAGGGCAGTTACCTAATACGTGATTGTTTTGACGTTACCGACAGAATAAGCACCGGCTAACTCTGTGCCAGCAGCCGCGGTAATACAGAGGGTGCAAGCGTTAATCGGAATTACTGGGCGTAAAGCGCGCGTAGGTGGTTTGTTAAGTTGGATGTGAAATCCCCGGGCTCAACCTGGGAACTGCATTCAAAACTGACTGACTAGAGTATGGTAGAGGGTGGTGGAATTTCCTGTGTAGCGGTGAAATGCGTAGATATAGGAAGGAACACCAGTGGCGAAGGCGACCACCTGGACTGATACTGACACTGAGGTGCGAAAGCGTGGGGAGCAAACAGGATTAGATACCCTGGTAGTCCACGCCGTAAACGATGTCAACTAGCCGTTGGGAGCCTTGAGCTCTTAGTGGCGCAGCTAACGCATTAAGTTGACCGCCTGGGGAGTACGGCCGCAAGGTTAAAACTCAAATGAATTGACGGGGGCCCGCACAAGCGGTGGAGCATGTGGTTTAATTCGAAGCAACGCGAAGAACCTTACCAGGCCTTGACATCCAATGAACTTTCTAGAGATAGATTGGTGCCTTCGGGAACATTGAGACAGGTGCTGCATGGCTGTCGTCAGCTCGTGTCGTGAGATGTTGGGTTAAGTCCCGTAACGAGCGCAACCCTTGTCCTTAGTTACCAGCACGTAATGGTGGGCACTCTAAGGAGACTGCCGGTGACAAACCGGAGGAAGGTGGGGATGACGTCAAGTCATCATGGCCCTTACGGCCTGGGCTACACACGTGCTACAATGGTCGGTACAGAGGGTTGCCAAGCCGCGAGGTGGAGCTAATCCCATAAAACCGATCGTAGTCCGGATCGCAGTCTGCAACTCGACTGCGTGAAGTCGGAATCGCTAGTAATCGCGAATCAGAATGTCGCGGTGAATACGTTCCCGGGCCTTGTACACACCGCCCGTCACACCATGGGAGTGGGTTGCACCAGAAGTAGCTAGTCTAACCTTCGGGAGGACGGTTACCACGGTGTGATTCATGACTGGGGTGAAGTCGTAACAAGGTAGCCGTAGGGGAACCTGCGGCTGGATCACCTCCTTAATCGACGACATCAGCTGCTCCATAAGTTCCCACACGAATTGCTTGATTCATTGAAGAAGACGATAAAGAAGCAGCCCGAAATTGGGTCTGTAGCTCAGTTGGTTAGAGCGCACCCCTGATAAGGGTGAGGTCGGCAGTTCGAATCTGCCCAGACCCACCAATTTTGTGTGGGAAACGCCTGTAGAAATACGGGGCCATAGCTCAGCTGGGAGAGCGCCTGCCTTGCACGCAGGAGGTCAACGGTTCGATCCCGTTTGGCTCCACCACTACTGCTTCTGTTTGTTGAAAGCTTAGAAATGAGCATTCCATTGTGATGATGGTGAATGTTGATTTCTAGTCTTTGATTAGATCGTTCTTTAAAAATTTGGGTATGTGATAGAAAGATAGACTGAACGTTACTTTCACTGGTAACGGATCAGGCTAAGGTAAAATTTGTGAGTGGCTCGAAAGAGCCAAATCGAATTTTCGGCGAATGTTGTCTTCACAGTATAACCAGATTGCTTGGGGTTATATGGTCAAGTGAAGAAGCGCATACGGTGGATGCCTTGGCAGTCAGAGGCGATGAAAGACGTGGTAGCCTGCGAAAAGCTTCGGGGAGTCGGCAAACAGACTTTGATCCGGAGATGTCTGAATGGGGGAACCCAGCCATCATAAGATGGTTATCTTACGCTGAATACATAGGCGTAAGAGGCGAACCAGGGGAACTGAAACATCTAAGTACCCTGAGGAAAAGAAATCAACCGAGATTCCCTTAGTAGTGGCGAGCGAACGGGGACTAGCCCTTAAGTGGCTTTGAGATTAGCGGAACGCTCTGGAAAGTGCGGCCATAGTGGGTGATAGCCCTGTACGCGAAAATCTCTTAGTCATGAAATCGAGTAGGACGGAGCACGAGAAACTTTGTCTGAATATGGGGGGACCATCCTCCAAGGCTAAATACTACTGACTGACCGATAGTGAACTAGTACCGTGAGGGAAAGGCGAAAAGAACCCCGGAGAGGGGAGTGAAATAGATCCTGAAACCGTATGCGTACAAGCAGTGGGAGCCCACTTTGTTGGGTGACTGCGTACCTTTTGTATAATGGGTCAGCGACTTATTTTCAGTGGCGAGCTTAACCGAATAGGGGAGGCGTAGCGAAAGCGAGTCTTAATAGGGCGTCTAGTCGCTGGGAATAGACCCGAAACCGGGCGATCTATCCATGGGCAGGTTGAAGGTTGGGTAACACTAACTGGAGGACCGAACCGACTACCGTTGAAAAGTTAGCGGATGACCTGTGGATCGGAGTGAAAGGCTAATCAAGCTCGGAGATAGCTGGTTCTCCTCGAAAGCTATTTAGGTAGCGCCTCATGTATCACTGTAGGGGGTAGAGCACTGTTTCGGCTAGGGGGTCATCCCGACTTACCAAACCGATGCAAACTCCGAATACCTACAAGTGCCGAGCATGGGAGACACACGGCGGGTGCTAACGTCCGTCGTGAAAAGGGAAACAACCCAGACCGTCAGCTAAGGTCCCAAAGTTATGGTTAAGTGGGAAACGATGTGGGAAGGCTTAGACAGCTAGGAGGTTGGCTTAGAAGCAGCCACCCTTTAAAGAAAGCGTAATAGCTCACTAGTCGAGTCGGCCTGCGCGGAAGATGTAACGGGGCTCAAACCATACACCGAAGCTACGGGTATCACGTAAGTGATGCGGTAGAGGAGCGTTCTGTAAGCCTGTGAAGGTGAGTTGAGAAGCTTGCTGGAGGTATCAGAAGTGCGAATGCTGACATGAGTAACGACAATGGGTGTGAAAAACACCCACGCCGAAAGACCAAGGTTTCCTGCGCAACGTTAATCGACGCAGGGTTAGTCGGTCCCTAAGGCGAGGCTGAAAAGCGTAGTCGATGGAAAACAGGTTAATATTCCTGTACTTCTGGTTATTGCGATGGAGGGACGGAGAAGGCTAGGCCAGCTTGGCGTTGGTTGTCCAAGTTTAAGGTGGTAGGCTGAGATCTTAGGTAAATCCGGGATCTTAAGGCCGAGAGCTGATGACGAGTTAACTTTTAGTTAACGAAGTGGTTGATGCCATGCTTCCAAGAAAAGCTTCTAAGCTTCAGGTAACCAGGAACCGTACCCCAAACCGACACAGGTGGTTGGGTAGAGAATACCAAGGCGCTTGAGAGAACTCGGGTGAAGGAACTAGGCAAAATGGCACCGTAACTTCGGGAGAAGGTGCGCCGGTGAGGGTGAAGGACTTGCTCCGTAAGCTCATGCCGGTCGAAGATACCAGGCCGCTGCGACTGTTTATTAAAAACACAGCACTCTGCAAACACGAAAGTGGACGTATAGGGTGTGACGCCTGCCCGGTGCCGGAAGGTTAATTGATGGGGTTAGCTAACGCGAAGCTCTTGATCGAAGCCCCGGTAAACGGCGGCCGTAACTATAACGGTCCTAAGGTAGCGAAATTCCTTGTCGGGTAAGTTCCGACCTGCACGAATGGCGTAACGATGGCGGCGCTGTCTCCACCCGAGACTCAGTGAAATTGAAATCGCTGTGAAGATGCAGTGTATCCGCGGCTAGACGGAAAGACCCCGTGAACCTTTACTATAGCTTTGCACTGGACTTTGAATTTGCTTGTGTAGGATAGGTGGGAGGCTTTGAAGCGTGGACGCCAGTCTGCGTGGAGCCAACCTTGAAATACCACCCTGGCAACTTTGAGGTTCTAACTCAGGTCCGTTATCCGGATCGAGGACAGTGTATGGTGGGTAGTTTGACTGGGGCGGTCTCCTCCTAAAGAGTAACGGAGGAGTACGAAGGTGCGCTCAGACCGGTCGGAAATCGGTCGTAGAGTATAAAGGCAAAAGCGCGCTTGACTGCGAGACAGACACGTCGAGCAGGTACGAAAGTAGGTCTTAGTGATCCGGTGGTTCTGTATGGAAGGGCCATCGCTCAACGGATAAAAGGTACTCCGGGGATAACAGGCTGATACCGCCCAAGAGTTCATATCGACGGCGGTGTTTGGCACCTCGATGTCGGCTCATCACATCCTGGGGCTGAAGCCGGTCCCAAGGGTATGGCTGTTCGCCATTTAAAGTGGTACGCGAGCTGGGTTTAGAACGTCGTGAGACAGTTCGGTCCCTATCTGCCGTGGACGTTTGAGATTTGAGAGGGGCTGCTCCTAGTACGAGAGGACCGGAGTGGACGAACCTCTGGTGTTCCGGTTGTCACGCCAGTGGCATTGCCGGGTAGCTATGTTCGGAATAGATAACCGCTGAAAGCATCTAAGCGGGAAACTAGCCTCAAGATGAGATCTCACTGGAACCTTGAGTTCCCTAAAGGGCCGTCGAAGACTACGACGTTGATAGGTTGGGTGTGTAAGCGCTGTGAGGCGTTGAGCTAACCAATACTAATTGCCCGTGAGGCTTGACCATATAACACCCAAGCAATTTGCTTGCTTCGAGCTGAAAAGCGAAAGAGCACCAGATTGCGGTGTGTGAAGACGAAATGAACCGAAAGTTCGACTCTTGCAAACACCGAAAGCTATCACATACCCAATTTGCTGAAGCGAGGCCAGCTGGTCGCGACTCAGTACCCGAATTTCTTGACGACCATAGAGCATTGGAACCACCTGATCCCATCCCGAACTCAGTAGTGAAACGATGCATCGCCGATGGTAGTGTGGGGTTTCCCCATGTGAGAGTAGGTCATCGTCAAGATTAAATTCCGAAACCCCATTTGCGAAAGCAGATGGGGTTTTGTTTTGGGCGATCGGAAAGTGCGAAGACGCTCATCCGAGCAATCTTCAGTGCTAAAGTCCATGCCTCGATTTTGCTTTTCCCAAGGAAGCCGTTATGCCGGATGCGACGTCCCCCAGCGCTGGATTCATGGTGGTTCATGGCAATCGCCTGGACGAACTACGCAGCCTGGTGGTGAGCTGGATGCGCCGTTACCCACTGGCTCCCCTGGAAAACGAAATTGCCCTGGTACAGAGCAACGGCATTGCCCAGTGGCTCAAACTGGCCCTGGCGGAAGACCCAGAAGACGGCGACATGGGCGGCTGCGGAATCGCTGCCGCGATCGATGTTCAGCTCCCCGGCAGCTTCATGTGGCAGCTCTATCGCATGGTCTTGGGGCGTGACGAAATCCCCCCCACCTCCCTGCTCGATAAAGCCCCACTCACTTGGCGCCTGATGCGCTTGCTTCCTGAGCTCATTGATCAGCCGCACTTCGAGCCATTGCAGCGCTTTCTGACGAACGACGCAGACTTGCGTAAACGCTACCAGCTCGCGGAACGTCTGGCTGACTTGTTCGACCAATACCAGGTCTATCGTGCCGACTGGCTGGAGGACTGGGCCGCCGGCCGCCACCAATTGCGCAACGGTCGAGGGGAATCCAAGCCTCTTAACCCCGCCAATTGCTGGCAAGCCGAGTTATGGCGCGCACTGCTGTTGGACGTCGGGGAAGAGGGGATGGCCGAAAGTCGCGCCGGCGTCCACCAACGCTTTATCGAACGTATCAATGCTCTTGAGGAAGCGCCGAAGGGCTTGCCTTCTCGGGTGATTGTTTTCGGGATTTCTTCCTTGCCTGCCCAAGCGCTCGAAGCGTTGGCTGGCCTTGCCCGTTTCAGCCAAGTCTTGCTGTGCGTGCACAATCCTTGTCGCCACCACTGGTCCGACATCGTCGCCGACAAAGATCTACTGCGTAACGAATACAAGCGTCAATCACGCAAAGCCTGTATGCCGGTCACCATCGACCCACAAACCTTGCACCAGCACGCCCATCCGCTGCTGGCCGCCTGGGGTAAACAAGGCCGCGACTACATCAGTCTGCTGGACAGTTACGACGACCCGAACAGCTACCGCGCTGCCTTTCGTGATGGCCGCATCGACCTGTTCAGTGACAGCGAACCCACGACACTGCTTAACCAACTCCAGGACGATATCCTCGAGCTGCGCCCACTCAACGAAACCCGCGACCTATGGCCCGCAGTCGATCTGGAGCGTGACACCTCAGTTCGCTTCCACATTGCCCACAGCGCCCAGCGCGAAGTGGAAATCCTTCACGATCAACTGCTCCAACGCTTCAGCGCCGACCCCACGCTTCGTCCAAGGGACATCATTGTCATGGTCCCCGACGTCGACAGCTACGCACCGCATATTCGTGCGGTCTTCGGCCAGTTGGAAAGAAGTGATTCACGCTTCATCCCCTTTACCCTGACCGACCAAGGTCAACGTGGCCGCGACCCTCTGCTGATCGCCGTCGAACACCTGCTCAAACTCCCCGACAGTCGCTTTCCCGTCAGCGAAATTCTTGATCTGCTGGACGTCCCGGCCTTGCGTGAACGCTTTGCCATCAAGGAGCGCGACCTGCCCACATTGCACCGCTGGATCGAAGGTGCCGGTATCCGTTGGGGGCTCAACGCGGAACAACGGGCCGGCCTCGGTCTGCCAAGTGAGCTGGAACAAAACAGCTGGAGTTTCGGCCTTCGCCGTATGCTGCTGGGTTACGCCGTCGGCACCGGTGCTGCCTGTAACGGCATTGAACCTTACGACGAAATTGGCGGACTCGATGCGGCATTAATCGGCCCGCTGGTGGCTTTACTCGACGCACTCGGCGATGCCCATCAGGCGCTGTCCCAACCCGCGGCTCCCCACGAGTGGGGCGAACGTTTGCAACGCCTGATACAACTGTTTTTCCTGCCCAGCAGTGAGCACGACGATTACCTGCTGGGTCAGCTTGAGCAACTAAGGGAAACCTGGCTGGTAACCTGCGAGTCAGTAGGCCTACAGGATGAGTTATCGCTCACCGTAGTCCGTGAAGCATGGCTCGCCGGCCTGGACCAAGGTCGTCTATCCCAGCGATTCCTCGCCGGGGCTGTCAATTTTTGCACCTTGATGCCTATGCGCGCGATTCCGTTCAAGCTGGTTTGCCTGCTTGGTATGAACGACGGCGACTACCCGCGAGCCCAACCACCCTTGGATTTCGACCTGATGGGCAGCGACTATCGCCCAGGCGACCGTTCGCGTCGCGAAGACGACCGTTACCTACTACTTGAAGCGCTGCTATCGGCCCGAGACCAGCTTTACATCAGTTGGGTCGGCCGAAGCATCCGCGATAACAGCGAGCGTCCTGCGTCTGTTTTGATCGGCCAACTGCGCGACCATATCGCCAGCGGCTGGCATAACGCAGAACCAGAAAAGCCACTGCTGGACGCGATGACCCAGGAACACCCGCTCCAACCCTTCAGCGCCCGCTACTTCCACGAAGGCGATCCGCTGTTCAGCTACGCCCGCGAATGGCAGTTGCTACACGAAGCGCAGGTAGCCGCACCTGAGCAAGATGATCTGGCACAACACCATCAGGAAGAACCCCTGAGCCTCGGCCAGTTGCAAGATTTCCTACGCAACCCGGTCAAACACTTCTTCAGTCAGCGTCTGAAAGTGTTCTTCGAGGCCGCCGAAGTGCCGCTGGCCGATGAGGAACCCTTCGTTCTCGATGCGCTGCAACGTTACAGCCTGAGCGATAGCCTGTTGAATGCGGCGCTGTCCCAACCCGATCACCTGGACCAAGCCCTCAACGCCCAGGCCCTGCGTTTGCAAGGAAGTGGCTTACTGCCCATGGTCGGTTTTGGCGAGTGCCTGCGCAACGAATTGATCGAGCCCCTGCCGGGTTTGCTGCAACGCTACCAACAATTACTGGCGCTCTGGCCCATTCCACACATCGGTGCCGAACCGATCAGTTTTGAGCATCAAGGCATTGCATTGGAAGGCTGGATCAGCGGCCTGCACCGACGCAGTGATGGCGGATTGCTTAGCGTCACCACCATCCCCAATAGCATTGGATCGATCAAGGCACGCAAGTGGCATCGACTGATCCGCCCTTGGGTCAACCATGTGGTGGCGTGCGCCTGTGGCCTACCGTTGAGCACGGGTCTGGTGGCCAGTGACGATACGTTGCTACTGGCCCCGCTGGATAAGTCCGCCGCCCAGGAACTCCTCTGCAACCTACTGCTGGCCTGGCACAGTGGAATGAGAAAACCGCTGCCGGTAGCCGTAAAAACGGCCTTCGCCTGGCTTAGCCAAACCGACCCGGCCAAAGCGCAGGTGGCAGCGAGCAAAGCCTATGAAGGTGACGGCCTGACCACCGACGGCGAACGCCGCGAAACTCCGGCGCTTACCCGGCAGTTCCCCGATTACGCAGCCTTGATTGCCAGCGAAGAATTCGAAGGCTGGTGCGAAACCTTGTATCGACCGCTGATCAATGCCCCATGGCGATCACTCACAGGCGGAGAGGCCGGCGCATGAGCAGCAAACCCTTGGCCCTGGCCTTCCCGCTGAGCGGCAGCCAACTGATCGAAGCCAGCGCCGGTACCGGCAAGACCTTCACTATTTCTGCCTTGTATCTGCGTCTGGTGCTGGGTCATGGTGGCGATGAAGCCGGGTTCGGTCGCGAGTTGCTGCCACCGCAAATCCTCGTCGTCACCTTTACCGATGCCGCCACCAAAGAACTGCGCGAGCGTATCCGCATTCGTCTGGCCGAAGCCGCTCGTTTCTTCCGCGATGAGATCGAACAACCCGACGCGCTGATCGCTGACCTGCGCGCGCAATACCTCCCGGAGCAATGGCCCGCCTGCGCCAACCGCCTGGACATCGCCGCGCAATGGATGGATGAAGCAGCGGTTTCCACGATTCACAGCTGGTGCCAGCGCATGCTGCGCGAGCACGCGTTTGACAGCGGTAGCTTGTTCACCCAAACCCTTGAAACCGACCACAGCGACCTGCTCGGCGAAGTGCTGCGCGACTACTGGCGGCTGTTTTGCTACCCAATGCGTGACGACGCGCTCAACTGGGTGCGCAACAACTGGGGCGGTCCTGCCGCATTGATGCCTCGGGTGCGCGCACTGTTCGGCAGCGAAAGGCCCACCGATGAAACCCGCGAACCTGCGGAGCTGATCAATGCCTGCTTGCGGGAGCGCCGAGAAGCCCTGATAGAACTCAAGGCGCCCTGGCAGCAATGGGCCGCAGAGCTGCGTGACATCTGCCTGCAAGCCGTGGCCGCGAAAGCCGTTGACGGGCGCAAGATGCAAGCGCGTTACTTCGAGCCCTGGTTCGAAAAAATCAGCGCCTGGGCCGCTGATGAAACCTTGGAACAACTGGACATCGGCACCGGCTTCACCCGCCTCACCCCCGACGGCATGGCCGAAGCATGGAAGGGCGACCCGCCGCAGCACCCCGGCATCGACGCAATGGCCGGCCTCAAAGCCGCTCTCGACGCCTTACCAACCCCTGACGCCGCCGTGTTGCAACACGCTGCCGGTTGGGTGGGTAAACGCTTCGAAGAAGAAAAGCGCCGTCGCGCAGAAATGGGCTTCGACGACATGCTGATCCGCCTGAATGCCGCTCTGCAGGCAGAGGGCGGCGAACGCTTGGCCAGCGTGATCCGAGAGCAATTCCCGGTGGCTCTGATCGACGAGTTCCAAGACACCGACCCGGTGCAGTACAGCATCTTCGACAGCATTTACCGCATCGAAGAGAACCACCTCGACAGTGGCCTGTTCCTGATCGGCGACCCCAAGCAAGCGATCTACGCGTTCCGTGGCGCCGACATCTACACCTACCTGCGCGCCCGCCAATCCACCACCGGCCGCCACCACACCTTGGGTACCAACTTCCGTTCCAGCCATGCGATGGTCGATGCGGTGAACCATGTGTTCCAGCGCGCAGAAACGGGCCGGGGCGCGTTCCTGTTCCGCGAGCCGAATGGCGATAACCCGGTGCCGTTCCAGCCGGTGTTATCCCAAGGCCGCAAGGAAAAACTGCAGGTCGACGGCCAAACGCTACCGGCCATGCACCTTTGGCACCTGCCCACCGACCAGCCGGTGTCCAACGCGGTGTACCGCCAACAACTGGCCGCCGCCTGTGCTACGCAGATTGTCGAGTTGCTCAACGGCGGCCAGCAAGGCACGGCCGGTTTTCTAAGGCCGGATGACAGCTTCAAAGGCGTACTGCCGTCAGACATCGCCATCCTCGTGCGCGACGGCAAGGAAGCCCAAGCGGTGCGCGCCGAGTTGGCCGCCCGTGGTGTGCGCAGCGTATACCTGTCCGACAAGGATTCGGTGTTCGCCGCCCAGGAAGCTCACGACTTGCTGGCCTGGCTCAAGGCCTGTGCCGAGCCGGACGTCGAGCGGCCGCTACGGGCTGCCCTGGCTTGCGTCACCTTGAACCTATCACTGCCTGAACTGGAGCGTCTGAACCAGGACGAACTGGCGTGGGAACGCCGCGTGATGCAGTTCCGTGGCTACCGCGTGATCTGGCGAACCCAAGGCGTGCTGCCGATGCTGCGTCGTCTGCTGCACGACTTCAAACTGCCGCAAACCCTGATTGCCCGCAGCGACGGCGAACGTGTGCTGACCAACCTGTTGCACCTCAGCGAGTTGTTGCAACAAGCTGCGTCGGAACTTGACGGTGAACAGGCGTTGATCCGCCACCTGGCCGAACACCTCGCGTTGTCCGGTCAAGCCGGGGAAGAGCAAATCCTGCGCCTGGAAAGTGATGAGCAACTGGTCAAGGTCGTGACCATTCACAAATCCAAGGGCCTGGAATACGACCTGGTCTTCCTGCCCTTCATCTGTTCGGCCAAGCCGGTCGACGGCAGTCGCCTACCGCTGCATTACCACGATGAACACGGCAAGTCCCAAGTCAGCCTGCGTCCTACGCCTGAGTTAATCGCCCAGGCCGATGACGAGCGCTTGGCCGAAGACCTGCGTTTGCTCTACGTGGCCCTGACCCGCGCCAAACATGCCTGCTGGCTTGGCGTTGCCGACCTCAAGCGCGGCAACAGCAGCAGCTCGGTATTGCACCTGTCGGCGCTGGGCTACTTGCTCGGCGCTGGAGCTTCGTTGGGCGAGTCTGCGGGACTGGCGCGCTGGCTGCTGGATCTGCAGGAAGGCTGCCCGGCCATCCACTATGCCCACGTGCCCGATGCCCAAGAGATCATGTTTCATCCGCCGCGCAACCAAGCGACTTTGCTCGCACCGTTGCTGCCTAAGCGCAAAGCTGCCGAAAACTGGTGGATCGCGTCCTACAGCGCCTTGCGAATGGGTGAAAGCATGAGCGTCGCCAACCTCGAAGCGCCAGAAAGCCCACAAGCGCAAAAGCTGTTTGATGACGAACGCCTCGATCCCGACGCACCGCGTGAAGTGGCGGCTTCCGGCGGCGATATTCACCGTTTCCCACGCGGTCCTAACCCAGGCACCTTCCTTCACGGCCT
Organism: Pseudomonas sp. TE3911; assembly: GCF_054062775.1. Classification (NCBI taxonomy): domain Bacteria; kingdom Pseudomonadati; phylum Pseudomonadota; class Gammaproteobacteria; order Pseudomonadales; family Pseudomonadaceae; genus Pseudomonas; species Pseudomonas sp. TE3911. The sequence goes on from NZ_JBSSFP010000001.1 coordinate 12,178, forward strand.
CCTGGAGTGGGCCGGTGAAGAAGGTTTCAACGCGACGTCGCAAGCCATCGAGAACGCTGTAGGTGCGCGCTGCAATCGCCGTAACTGGGAAGGCTGGATCATCACCCTCAGCGATTGGCTGGGTCACTTACTGCACACGCCATTGCCTGTGGATAACGACCACGTCAGCTTGAGCAGCCTGCAGCAGTATCAGATCGAAATGGAATTCTGGTTCGCCAGCCACAAAGTCGACGTGCTTGCCCTCGACAAGCTGGTCTGCCAGTACACCCATAACGGTGTCTCCCGTGTCGCTGCCGAGCCGGTGCTGCTCAACGGCATGTTCAAAGGTTTTATCGACCTGACCTTCGAATACGATGGCCGCTACTACGTGGCTGACTACAAATCCAACTGGCTCGGCCCTGACGACTTGGCCTACACCCAAGCGGCCATGGAGCAGTCGATCCTTGAGCATCGATATGACCTGCAATACGTCCTTTACCTGCTGGCGCTGCATCGCCAGCTCAAGGCGCGTCTGCCGGACTACGACTACGACCGCCACGTCGGTGGCGCGCTGTATGTGTTCTTGCGGGGCACCCAAGCCGTCAGCCGAGGAGCGTTTTTCACCCGGCCGCCGCGTGAGCTGATCGAAGGCCTGGACCTGCTGTTCCAGGGCAAGCCCATCCCGCCCAAGGTTGAGCCCGCCTGGGAACAAGGAGTGTTGTTATGAGCCTGTTGCCATCACCGCTTGAGGCGCTGGAACCCCTGAGCCGCGCCGCCGACCTGGTGCAGTTGCTGGAGCGTTGGGTTGACCGCGGTTGGCTGCGCGCATTGGACAAAGCCTTCGTCGGTTTCCTGCACGAGCTCGACCCACACGCCGACCCTTTGGTGTTACTGGCCGCGGCGCTGACCAGCCATCAACTGGGCCACGGCCATGTGTGCCTGGATCTGTTCGAAACCCTCAAAGCGCCAGACTTTGCATTGTCCTTGCCGCCCGAAGGCGACCTGCAAACCGGCGCCATGCTGCTGCCGTCGCAGTTGCTCGACGGCCTCGACGGCGCCCACTGGTGTCACGCATTGGCCGCCAGCCCGTTGGTCGCCCTGGCGGTGGACGGCAGCGAATCGGCACACAGTCGTCCCTTGGTACTGTCGGGCACACGCCTGTACCTGCGCCGCTACTGGACCTACGAACGGCGCATCGACACCGCATTGCGCTTGCGTCTCGCCACCCAGGAAACCGTCGCCGCGGATTTGCCCCAACGCTTGAACGGCTTGTTTGACCAGCCGGCGCCCGATGGCGTGATCGACTGGCAAAAACTCGCCTGCGCCCTGGCTACCCGCGGTGCCTTCAGCATCGTCACCGGCGGCCCCGGCACCGGCAAGACCACCACCGTGGTGCGCCTGCTCGCGCTGTTGCAGGCGCCGGCCGTAGAGTCCGGTAGCCCGTTGCGCATCCGGCTGGCCGCGCCTACCGGTAAAGCCGCCGCGCGCTTGACCGAATCCATCAGCCAGCAAGTGCTGTCGCTGACAGTTCCGCAAAGCGTGAAGGAAAAGATTCCGACCCAGGTCACCACGGTTCACCGTTTGCTGGGCAGCCGTCCGGGCACTCGGCACTTCCGCCATCACCTTGGCAACCCGTTGCCCCTGGATGTGCTGGTGGTGGACGAAGCCTCGATGATCGACCTGGAAATGATGGCCAATCTGCTGGACGCGTTACCGCCCCATGCCCGCTTGGTGTTGCTAGGCGACAAAGACCAACTCGCCTCGGTAGAGGCCGGCGCCGTACTGGGTGATTTGTGCCGCGACGCCGAAGCCGGCTGGTACAGCCCTCAGACTCGTCAATGGCTGCAAGCCGTCAGCGGTGAAGACCTCGACGCCAGCGGCCTGCTGGAGGACCTCGACGGCAGCCATCCTCTGGCCCAGCAAGTGGTGATGCTGCGTTACTCGCGACGTTTCGGCGAAGGCAGCGGCATCGGCCAATTGGCGCGCTGGGTCAACCAGCAAAACGCCGAAGAGGCCCGCAAGTTACTGGCCGCGCGTAGCCATAACGACCTGTTCTGCGTCGGCCTTAAAGGTGAGCATGACCACGCCCTGGAACGGCTGGTGCTGGATGGGCAGGGCGATGGCGCCCAGGGTTATCGCTATTACCTCAACTTACTGCACTGCGCGCGTCCGGCCCTCGAAACCCCGCGCGACGATCTCGCCTGGACCCAGTGGGCGCAACAACTGCTGCAAGCCTTTGATGCGTTCCAACTGCTCTGCGCCGTGCGCAAGGGCCCTTGGGGTGTGGAAGGGCTGAACGTGCGCATCACTGCAGCCTTGCGCAAAGTGCGGCTGATCGAGGGTGACGAGCAATGGTATGAAGGTCGCCCGGTGCTGATGACACGCAACGATTACGGCCTGGGCTTGATGAACGGCGACATCGGTATCGCCCTGAAGCTGCCCGAAAGTGACGGCGGCCCTCAGGTGCTGCGCGTCGCTTTCCCACGTAACGACGGCCAAGGCGGCGTGCGATTTGTATTGCCCAGCCGTCTGAATGATGTGGAAACCGTATACGCCATGACCGTGCACAAATCCCAAGGCTCGGAATTCACCCACACCGCGCTGATCCTGCCGGACGCCTTGAACCCGGTGCTGACCAAGGAACTGATCTACACCGGCATCACCCGCGCCAAACGCTGGTTCAGCCTGATCGAGCCCCGTGGTGGTGTGTTTGAGGAGGCCGTGCGGCGCAAGGTCAAGCGTTTGAGTGGGCTGATGCTGGAGTTGGGTCCGGAGTCAGAAATATCTGACGCTGTGCTATCGTTGCGGCATCACCCCGATAACACCTGAGAGTATCGCTGCATGAACGTGGCCGTCTCGCCCACTGAGCGTAGTTTGAGCTGGAGACGCCTACTGCTGATGGCGGTTCTATGCCTGCTGGCACCTCGCGTATTTGCCGAAGCCCCGGGCCCGGCTGATCAGCGCGCCCAGGCGGTCACCCAAGTGGTACTTGGTATTCTCAGTTATGCCCGCTGGCCCGTGGAGCCTGAGCAACTGCGCCTGTGCATCCTCGGTCCGACTCAATACACCGACGATCTGATCAAGGGCACCACCCAGGCCACCGGTCGTCCGGTCGTGGTGCGACGCCTGCTGGTCGACCACCCCGATGTCGTCAACGCCTGTGATGCCGTGTACATCGGCAAACTCAGCACTGACGAACGCAGCCGCCTGTTTGACTCGTTGATCGGCCATCCGGTGCTCAGCATCAGCGAAGGCGGTGACCAGTGCACCGTGGGCAGCCTGTTCTGCCTGCGCGTGGGCGATGAGCAAGTGTCGTTTGAGGTCAACCTCGACTCGGTGGCGCGCAGCGGCGTGCGTATTCACCCCAGCGTGCTGCAACTGTCCCGTCGTCGGGCGCCGGCCTCATGACAGCCGTGACTGTGCGACCCACTCTGCGCTCCGTTATCGGCCGCGGGCATATGATCCTGGCGCTGGTAGCGGTGACCCTGGCCAGCGTGTCCCTGACCCTGCTCGGCGTCTTGGCGCTGCGGGTCTACGCCGAACACAACCTGCACCTGATCGCGCGTTCCATCAATTACACCGTCGAAGCGGCGGTGGTGTTCAACGACCGCGCTGCGGCCACCGAAGCCCTTAGCCTGATTGCTTCAACTGAAGAAGTGGCCCAGGCCGATGTGTTCGACGCCAGCGGCAGGCTGTTGGCGCATTGGGAACGCCCGGAAACCGGCATGCTCTCGCGGGTTGAACTGGCACTGGCGCATACCCTGCTTGAACAGCCCATCAATCAGCCGATCCTGCACCAGGGGCGGACCATCGGCAGCATCCACCTGACCGGCCACGGTGGCAGCCTGCTGCGCTTTCTACTCAGTGGTCTGGCGGGGATCCTAATCTGTACCGCTCTCAGCGCTTGGGTTGCCCTGCACCTCGCGCGCCGTTTGCTGAAGGGCATCACCGGGCCGCTGCAAAGCCTCGCCGCCGTGGCCCACGCCGCGCGCTGCGAACGCGACTTCGACCGTCGCGTGCCGCCGGCGCGCATCGCCGAACTCGATAGCCTGGGCAGCGACTTCAATGCTTTGCTTGGCGAGATGGAAGCCTGGCAAAGCCACCTGCAAAGCGAAAACGAAACCCTCGCACACAAGGCCAACCATGACAGCCTTACCGGCTTGCCCAACCGTGCGTTCTTCGAAGGCCGGTTGATCCGTGCCCTGCGCAGCGCTGCCAAGGCCAAGGAACAATTGGCGGTGCTTTACCTCGACAGCGACCGCTTCAAAGAGATCAATGACAGCTTTGGACATGCGGCAGGGGATGCCGTGCTCGTGGCCGTCGCCGAGCGCGTGCGTGCGCAACTGCGAGAAGACGACCTGGTAGCACGCCTGGGCGGCGATGAGTTCGCCATCCTGCTGGCGCCGCTGCACAAGGTTGAAGACGCCCAGCGCATCGCCGACAAGATCATCGCCAGCATGGACACACCGATTGCCGTGCCTGGCGACACCCAGGTGTTTACCTCCCTCAGTATTGGTATCGCCATCTACCCCGAACACGGTGTCACCCCCGGCACCTTGCTCAATGCCGCCGATGCGGCGATGTACCAGGCCAAACGGTTTTCCCAGGGCGGCCAGCAAACGGCAGAGTCGGAGCACTCTACCGCCAATGTTCAACACAGGAGTTGATCCCTTGTTTTCTAGCGCGCGCGTTTTACTTATCTCGTTGCTGGTGGCCTTCCTCGCCCTCGGCGGGTGCCAGACAGCCCCACCCAAAGGCCTGAGCCCGGCGCAGGTCGCAGTCCTCAAACAACAGGGTTTCGAACTCACCGACGAAGGCTGGGCATTCGGCCTGTCGGGCAAAGTCCTGTTTGGCAGCGACGTAGAAACCCTCAACCAACCCAGCACCGATATCGTGCAGCGCATCGGTAAGGCCTTGCTGGGCGTGGGCATCGAACGCGTGCGCGTTGACGGCCACACCGACACCTCGGGCAAGGAAACCTACAACCAGCAACTGTCCCTGCGCCGCGCGAAAAGCGTGGCGACGGTGCTGCAAGGCGTGGGCATGAAAGAAGAAAACATCCAACTGCGCGGGCTGGGCAGCGCTGAGCCCGTCGCGTCTAACGCGACAGCGGCGGGGCGCACCGAGAATCGACGGGTGTCGATTGTAGTCATCGCCGACTGACTGGACTCAGCGCGACAGCACTTTGCAATGCAATCAAATGTGGGAGAGGGCTTACCCCCGATGAGGGAGTATCAGTTGATGCATTTTTGACTGATCCACTGCGATCGGGGCATAGGCCTCCACATAACTCCCAAAGGCTGACACCTAACTCTGTGGTGAGCGGGCTTGTCCCGCGCTGGGCTGCGAAGCGGCCCCAAAACCAGCCGCTGAGTTCTAACAGGAAACTTCCCGGGTGATAGATGAGTAGATACCCATGTCTTGATGGCCGCCTGATAGCCGACCCAGGATGCTGGCCGAGTACATACCCGTTGCTGCGGTAACGGCGACTCAGGGGGGCGCCCTTACGGCGGCTCACTTTTGAAAAGCGCAAAAGTAAGCAAACCGCTTCTTAAAGAAAATCTTCGGCGTAGGCCCTTTAATCCGCGAACGTGATCTCCTGCGTCTCCCCCATCAACAACCCCTGGTTCTGCTCCGTCACTTCCCTGATGTAATCCCACAACAACGTAATCCGCTTCAGCTTCCTCAAATCTTCCCGGCAATACATCCAGAACTGCCGCGTAATCGCAATCTGCTCCCCCAGCACGGGCAACAACCGTGGATCTTGCGCTGCCAGAAAGCACGGCAAGATCGCCATCGACCGGCCCTGCTGCGCGGCCACGTACTGCGCAATCACGCTGGTGCTGCGCAGGCTGGCGCTGGCGCCGGGCACTACGTTGGCCAGGTAAAGCAGCTCGGAGCTGAACGCCAGGTCGTCCACGTAGCTGATAAACGGATGCTCGGCCAAATCCGCGGGTTTTCGGATGGGCGGGTGTTGGTCGAGGTATTCCTGGGTCGCATACAGCTGCAGCTTGTAGTCGCACAGTTTGCAGCACACGTAGGGCCCGTGTTCCGGGCGTTCCAGGGCGATGACGATGTCGGCTTCGCGTTTGGACAGGCTGATGAAGTGGGGCAGGGGCAGGATGTCTACCGAGATCGCGGGATACGTGTCGACAAAGTGGCTCAACTGCGGGGTCACGAAAAAGCTGCCAAAGCCTTCGGTGCAGCCCATGCGTACATGGCCAGACAGCGCAACGCCGGAGCCCGAGACTTGCTCGCAGGCCATGTGCAGGGTGCTTTCGATGGACTCGGCGTAACCCAGCAGACGCTGACCTTCGGGTGTCAGGACGAAGCCGTTGGTCCGGGATTTTTCGAACAGCAACGTGCCGAGGGACACTTCCAGTGAACTGATGCGACGCGACACGGTGGTGTAGTCCACCGCCAGGCGTTTGGCGGCGACGCTGGCCTTGCGCGTGCGGGCCACTTCGAGGAAAAACTTCAGGTCGTCCCAGTTCAGGGAACCCAGTGATGTGATGTTTTTTTGCATATTGGACCGGCTTTTATGTGCGTTCTTATTAGAGATTTGCACATCTATACTCCAAAAACAGTCCGAACGCCTCATTCTTCAAGGCGATTCAACGCCTTGGTTCTCTAGCATAAATATAAGATTTGGAGACCACATGAACGCATCTGCCGATATTTCCGTGCAACAGGTCAAGTTGCTGATCAACGGCGAGTGGGTCGAGTCCAAGACCACCGAGTGGCAAGACATCGTCAACCCGGCTACCCAGCAAGTGCTGGCCAAAGTCCCGTTCGCCACGGCCGATGAAGTCAACGCCGCCATCGACGCAGCCCATCGCGCCTTCCAGACCTGGAAGCTGACGCCGATCGGCGCGCGCATGCGCATCATGCTCAAGCTACAAGCCTTGATCCGCGAGCATTCCAAACGCATCGCCGTAGTCCTCAGCGCCGAGCAGGGTAAGACCATTGCCGATGCCGAGGGCGACATTTTCCGTGGCCTGGAAGTGGTGGAGCACGCCTGTTCCATCGGCACCCTGCAAATGGGCGAGTTCGCCGAGAACGTCGCGGGTGGTGTCGACACTTACACCCTGCGTCAGCCCATCGGCGTGTGTGCCGGCATTACCCCGTTCAACTTCCCGGCAATGATTCCGCTGTGGATGTTCCCGATGGCCATCGCCTGCGGTAATACCTTCGTCCTCAAGCCGTCCGAACAAGACCCGCTGTCGACCCTACTGCTGGTGGAGCTGGCGCTGGAAGCTGGTGTGCCGCCTGGCGTGCTGAACGTGGTGCACGGCGGAAAGGCTGTGGTGGATGCGCTGTGCACCCATAAAGACATCAAGGCCGTGTCCTTCGTCGGTTCGACGGCCGTCGGTACCCACGTCTACGACCTGGCGGGCAAGCACGGCAAGCGCGTGCAATCGATGATGGGCGCCAAGAACCACGCCGTGGTGCTGCCGGATGCCAACCGCGAACACACCCTCAATGCTCTGGTCGGTGCCGGTTTCGGCGCGGCGGGCCAGCGTTGCATGGCCACCTCGGTGGTGGTGCTGGTGGGGGCGTCCAAGCAGTGGTTGCCGGATCTCAAGGCGCTGGCGCAAAAACTCAAGGTCAACGCCGGTAGTGAAGCGGGCACGGATGTCGGCCCGGTGATTTCCACGCGCGCCAAGGCCCGTATCCTGGAGTTGATCGAAAGCGGCGTGAAAGAAGGCGCCAAGCTGGAGCTGGATGGCCGCGACATTCAGGTGCCGGGCTTCGAGCAAGGCAACTTCGTCGGTCCGACCCTGTTCTCGGGCGTGACTACCGACATGCAGATCTACACCCAGGAAATTTTCGGCCCGGTGCTGGTGGTGTTGGAAGTCGACACCCTCGATGAAGCCATCGCGCTGGTCAACGCCAACCCGTTTGGCAACGGCACCGGGCTGTTCACCCAAAGCGGTGCGGCGGCGCGTAAGTTCCAGAGTGAAATCGATGTAGGCCAAGTCGGCATCAACATCCCGATTCCGGTGCCGGTGCCGTTCTTCAGCTTCACCGGTTCCCGTGGCTCCAAGCTCGGCGACCTCGGCCCGTACGGTAAGCAAGTGGTGCAGTTCTACACCCAGACCAAAACCGTCACCAGCCGCTGGTTCGATGACGACACGGTCAACGATGGCGTCAACACCACCATCAACCTGCGCTGATTCGGGAGACGACCATGAAGATTGCATTTATCGGCTTGGGCAATATGGGCGCGCCAATGGCCCGTAACCTGCTTTTGGCTGGGAATAAGCTGAATGTATTCGACGTTAATCCAGGCGTGTTCAAGGAGTTCGCAGAACTGGGCGCCACCGTCACAGGCTCACCGCGTGAAGCTGCACAAGGCGCCGAGCTGGTGATTACCATGCTGCCCGCCGCTGCCCATGTACGTAGCGTCTGGCTGAATGAAGACGGCGTGCTGGCCGGCATCGGCAAAGGCGTGCCCGCCGTGGATTGCAGCACCATCGACCCGCAAACCATCCGCGATGTTGCCGCTGCTGCGGCCAAGCAAGGCGTGGTGATAGCTGATGCTCCAGTCTCTGGCGGCACCGGCGGCGCTGGCGCAGGGACGTTGACCTTCATGGTCGGCGCCACCCCGGAACTGTTCGCCACCCTGCAACCGGTGCTGGCGCAGATGGGCCGCAACATCGTGCATTGCGGTGACGTGGGCACGGGGCAAATCGCCAAGATCTGCAACAACCTGCTGCTGGGCATCAGCATGGTTGGCGTCAGCGAGGCTATGGCATTGGGTGATGCACTGGGCATCGACACCCAAGTGCTGGCCGGGATCATCAACAGCTCCACCGGGCGCTGCTGGAGTTCGGACACCTACAACCCATGGCCGGGCGTGATCGAAACGGCGCCGTCATCCCGAGGTTACACAGGCGGGTTTGGTGCCGACCTGATGCTCAAGGATTTGGGCCTGGCTACCGAAGCGGCTCGCCAGGCGAAACAACCCGTGATTTTGGGGGCAGTGGCTCAGCAGTTGTACCAATCGATGAGTCAGCGTGGGGAAGGGGGGCAGGACTTCTCGGCGATTATCAACAGCTATCGCAAGCCCAAATAACCCACCAGTGGGACGGCAATTGTAGTGAGCGTGCTTGCCCCGCGCCGGGCTGCGAAGCGGGCCCAATGAAAACGCCGCATTCTTTCAGAAAGAATGCGGCGTTTGTTCTCAGGGCCGCTTCGCAGCCCAGCGCGGGGCAAGCCCGCTCACCACAATAAGTGGGTCAGCTCGGTAAACCGGAGCACCTCAATAAGTGGCTCACTTCAGTAAACCAGTGCACCACAAAAACCTCAGGCGAATACAAAATACTTGCGCACCGTCTCGACCACTTCCCATGTCCCCTTCATCCCCGGCTCTACCACAAAGATATCCCCAGCCCGCAGGTGAATCGGCTCCATCCCTTCAGGGGTGATGATGCAGTAGCCTTCCTGGAAGTGGCAGTACTCCCACTTCACATAATCCACGTACCACTTGCCCGGGGTGCAGATCCAGGTGCCCATGATCTTGCTGCCGTCTTCGCTGGTGTAGGCGTTGAGGTTGACGGTGTGCGGATCGCCTTCGAGTTTTTCCCATTTGCAGGCATCCAGGACCGGCAGGGGATGGGTGTCGCGCAGTACGGTAATGGGCGTGGACATGATGGCTCCGAGGCAGGTAATGGGAAGATGCACCCTAAGGCCTTGTGCGTTGCGCCAGTGGTCTGAACTCGACATCGGGATGCCCAGAAGCGCAGGTGAATGCGACTCCTCAGGCTATGTGCAGTCAATGTGGGAGGGGGCTTGCCCCCGATGGCGCCGGGTCAGCCTGCACCTGTGTCAACTGACCCACCGCCATCGAGGGCAAGCCCCCTCCCACATTAATCCTTGGTGGCAGCTCCACCGTGGCCAGGCGACACTTCTGAGCGTAAATAAGTAATTTCCTCGCAGTAAGTGCGAAAGATTTCCCGCTTGGCGCAGGAATTCGCAAGAAAATTCAGCCCTGGCCCTCGTATCATTCACCCCAGTAACCGCCGAGAGCCTTTAAATGAACCCAATAAAAACGTGGTGGGATATCAGCCCGCCCTTGAGTACGGCGACCCCGACCTGGCCGGGTGATACGCCGTTCCAGGAAGAGCGCGTGTGGCAGTTCGGCCCGGAGTGCCCGGTGAATGTAGGGCGCATTACCTTGTCGCCGCACACCGGCGCCCACGTGGATGCGCCGCTGCACTACAGCGCGGACGGTGCACCCATCGGTGAAGTGTCGTTGGATGTGTACATGGGCCCGTGTCGGGTGCTGCATTGCCTCGGCAGCGGCGCGCTGGTGCAACCGCATCAATTAGAAGGCCGTGTGGACAACTTGCCGGAGCGTGTGTTGCTGCGTACTTATCCACACGCGCCGCTGACTGAATGGGACTCGAATTTCACCGCCATCGCGCCGCAAACCATTGAGCTGCTCGCCAGCCTCGGCGTGCGCCTGATCGGTATCGACACGCCCTCGCTGGATCCGCAACAGTCCAAGACCATGGATTCCCACAACGCCGTGGCCCGGCATGGGATGGCGATTCTCGAAGGCATCGTGCTCGACGAGGTAGCGGAAGGCGACTACGAACTGATCGCGCTGCCGCTGCGCTTTGCCAACCTGGACGCCAGCCCGGTCCGCGCTATTCTCCGTCCGCTCAAGGAGCCCACGCGATGAGCCAATGTCCCTTCTCTGCTGATTACCAACCGCCGGAAGAATGGCATAACGCCGAGCTGAATTTTTCCGAGTCCATGAGCTACGGCGACTACCTGGACCTGGGCAAAGTCCTCAGCGCCCAGCACCCGCTGTCGCCGGACCACAACGAAATGCTCTTCATCATCCAGCACCAGACCTCTGAGCTGTGGATGAAACTGATGCTCCACGAACTCAAGGCCGCCCGTGAGCATGTGCGACTGGGCGAGTTGCCGCCAGCGTTCAAGATGCTGGCGCGGGTGTCGCGGATCTTTGACCAACTGGTGCACGCCTGGGCCGTGCTGGCGACCATGACGCCTTCGGAATACAAAGCGATTCGTCCGTTCCTGGGGCAATCGTCCGGGTTCCAGTCGTTCCAGTACCGCGAGATCGAATTTATCCTCGGCAATAAAAGCGCGGCGCTGTTGCGGCCTCACGCCCATCGGCCGGAGTTGTTGAACGAGTTGAAAGTGGCGATTGCCACGCCGTCGCTGTATGACGAAGCGATCAACTTGATGACCAAGGCGGGCCTTGCGATTGATCCCCAACGCGCCGAGCGCGACCCGACGGCGGCCACCGTTCACGATGAGTCGGTGGAGGCGGCGTGGCGCGAGGTGTATCGCGATCCGAGCCGTTATTGGGATTTGTATCAGTTGGCTGAAAAGTTTATCGATCTGGAGGATTCGTTCCGCCAGTGGCGCTTCCGGCATGTGACCACCGTTGAGCGCATCATCGGTTTCCAACCCGGTACTGGCGGCACCGAAGGCGTGGGGTATCTGCGCAAGATGCTCGACACCGTGCTGTTCCCCGAGTTGTGGCGAGTGCGCTCCACGCTGTAAACAAAAAGCCCCGGATTACCGGGGCTTTTCATTTGCAATGCAATCAAATGTGGGAGGGGGCTTGCCCCCGATGGCGGTGGGTCAGTGGGCACATAAGTGACTGACACACTGCTATCGGGGGCAAGCCCCCTCCCACATGGGTATTACTGCGCAGCGGCGACCGCTTTCGCCTTACTCACTCGCAACCGGTAAGCCACATAGATAATCCCCACCCAAATCGGCATCGCATACACCGACTCGCGAATACCCGGGATCGCCAGCATCACGCTGATGATCATCAGCATGAACGCCAGGCACAGGTAGTTGCTGAACGGGAACCAGAAGGTCTTGAACGATGGCGTCACGCCTTGCTCGCCCATGGCCTTGCGGAACTTGATGTGGGTGATGCTGATCAGCGCCCAGTTGATCATCAGCGACGCAACCACCAGCGCAAACAGCAACTCCAGCGCACTCTGCGGCGCCACGTAGTTGACCACCACGCACAGCATCGTCACCAACGCCGAGATCGCCAGGGCCCGCAGTGGTACGCCTTGCTTGTTGAGCTTCATCAGCGCTTTTGGCGCATCGCCTTGCTCGGCCAGGCCGAACAGCATGCGGCTGTTGCAGTACACGCCGCTGTTGTACACCGACAGCGCCGCGGTCAGCACCACGAAGTTGAGGATGTGCGCGGCCGTGTCGTTACCGATCAGCGAGAAGATCTGCACAAACGGGCTGCCGCTGTAGGGGTCGCCCGACGCGCCGAGGGTTTGCAGCAGTTGGTCCCATGGGTACAGCGACAGCAGCACGGTCAGGGCACCGACGTAGAAGATCAGGATCCGGTAGACCACCTGGTTGATCGCTTTGGGGATCACTTTGCGCGGTTCGGTGGCTTCGGCGGCGGTAATACCCACCAGCTCCAGGCCACCGAACGAGAACATGATGAACGCCATCGACATCAACAGCCCCATGCCGCCATTCGGGAAGAACCCGCCGTGGCTCCACAGGTTACTGATGGACGCTTGCGGGCCGCCGGTGCCGCTGAACAGCAGGTAGCAGCCGAGCACGATCATGCCGACAATCGCCACCACCTTGATGATTGCGAACCAGAACTCGGTTTCACCGAAGAACTTCACGTTCAGGGTGTTGATCAGGTTCACCGCAACAAAGAACACCAGCGCGCTGACCCAGGTCGGGATCTCCGGCCACCAGAACTGGATGTACTTGCCCACGGCCGTCAGTTCGGCCATGCCCACCAGTACGTACAGCACCCAGTAGTTCCAACCGGCCAGGAAGCCCGCGTAGCCGCCCCAGTATTTGTGGGCGAAGTGGCTGAACGAGCCGGCCACCGGCTCTTCGACGATCATTTCACCGAGCTGGCGCATGATCAGGAACGCAATGAAGCCCGCAATCGCGTAGCCCAGGATCATCGACGGGCCCGCCGACTTGAGCACCCCGGCCGAGCCGAGGAACAACCCCGTGCCAATCGCCCCTCCCAAGGCGATCAGCTGAATATGCCGGTTCTTCAGGCCACGCTTGAGGCCCACCGGGTTAACCATGTCATCCGCCATTAACGTTCCCTTCTACTTGTTTTTCTTGGGGTTGATTGCACGCCGCACCAGCCCCTCAGAAGTGCTGAGGAGTCAGATATTACTCTGCGTAAACTTTTCGTAATACAGCTGAACGCCATCAAGTGCCTGATCCGCCAGCCATTGTTGGATGGATTCGACCATTGGAGGGGGCCCGCAGACATACATATCCGCCGATCCGTCCCGCAATTCGGCCAAGTCGAAATGTTGGGTGAGGTAGCCGCGCTTTCCGGGCCAGTCATCTGCGGGGTCGCTGAGGACTTCGGTGTAGCGAAAACCTGGCAGTTTCGCCGCGTAGGCCGCGATGCGTGTCGCTTCGCATAAGTCCTCGGCACCGCGCACGCCATAGTAGAGGTGCACCGGCTGGTCGCAGCCAGTGGCGGCCAGTTGATCGAGCATGCCCAGAAGCGCCGACAACCCGGTGCCGCCGGCGACCAGCACCAGCGGTTGGCTGACGTGCCGAAGGTAGAACGCACCCAGCGGTGCCTCCATCAGCAGTTCATCGCCGACTTGGCAGCGCTCACGCAGGTAGTTGCTCATCACCCCATCGGGCAGCAAGCGGATCAGAAACTGCACCTGATTGCCCGCCAGGTTGGCGAAAGAGTAGGAACGCCAACTGTCCGTGCCTGGCACCGAGAGGCGTGCATATTGGCCGGGTAGAAAATCCAGTGGCGCGTCCAACTGCACGTTGAGGATCGCCGTACTGGCCGACACCAATTGCACCTCGCTGACCGTTCCGCGCACCTGCACCGGGTTCGGTGCATTGCACAAGCTCGAATCAAAGTCGAAGTAGAAGGTGGCGTCGGACTTCACCCGCGTCTGGCAACTGAGCATCTTGCGGTGTTGCAGGTCGAGGCTTGAGAGGGCTTCGTCGTCCACGTAGTCCTGGGTGTAGTCGCCCGATTCGCAACGACCCTGGCAGGTGCCGCATACACCTTCGCGGCAATCCAGGGGGATCTTGATGCCATTGCGCAGGGCCGCATCCAATAGGATTTCATGGGCGCCCACTGGGAAAAACAGGGTCTTGCCGTCGGCAAAACTGAAGGCCACTTTGTGATTCATGTGTTGTTCTCTGCATATTTATGACGTACGTACGGCCTGTTGTGGTGAGCGGGCTTGCCCCGCACTGGGCTGCGAAGCAGCGGCATGAAAGTCGCCGCATTTTTCCCGCCAAACCGCAGTGCTTGCACCAGGGGCCGCTGCGCGCCCCAGCGCGGGGCAAGCCCGCTCACCACAAAAAGCCCGCTCACCACCACAACAAGGGTGCTTTAGAGGTGATAGAAATCCAGCACCGAGTTGATGGTGTCGTTGAGCAGCAGCGCATGCTTGCGAGTGATCAGCCAACTGTCTCCCTCAGGTTTGAGGCGGTAAGTGGCCTGTCCGTAAAACTGCTCCGAAGTCGCCAGCCGATAGAACAGCGTGTGCCAGTTCAGCTTCACTTCCAGCGAGCCATCCGCCTGTTCTGCGATGCGCACGTTATTGATCAGGTGCAAGGTGCGCGGCATTGGCGTGGCCGAGGCTGCCTTGCCGGTGCGCAGGCGAAAGACTCGGTCTTCCAGGCCTGAGCGGTTGGCGTAGTAGATCAACGACATCTCGCGTTTGGGATCGCGGGTGTACACATGCTCCGAGTCCCATTGCGGCAGATGGAACTCGCTCTGCGGATCGAACAGCTGCACATAGGCGTCCCAGTCTTGGGCGTCGCAGAGTTCGGATTTTCGGTAGAAAAACTGCTCGATCCTGTATTGCAGTTGGGCATTCATCATTGCACCTCCCGCAGTGTCAGCGCTTGTCGATCAAGGCCGTTGAGCAGGAACTGCTGCCAGTTGCGGTGCTGGTTGACGTACAGCCCTTCGTGGGTGAATTCAGTGCCGGTCATGGCCGGTTGGATGCCGATGGCTTCACTGTTCGGTGTCGGGCCGGTCTCCCAGCGATGGCTGCCACGGGAGATATCGCTCCAGCGCTCCAGGCGGCCTTGGAAACCACGCTGGGCTTCACGAAATTCCACCAGGTCGTCCGGCGTGCCCATGCCCGATACGTTGAAGAAATCCTCGAATTGGCGAATGCGGTTTTCGCGGTCAGCGTCGGACTCGTTTTTCACCCCCAGGCATTGGCTGATGATCTCGGTCTTGTTCCACGCCACCGGGCGGATGATGCGCAGTTGCGAGCTGATCTGATCGAGGAAGAACAGGCTCGGATAGATGTTCAGATTGCGCAGGCGGTGCATCATCCATTCGGCTTTTTGCTGGCCGTGTTCTTCCACCAGGCGCGGCATGATGGTGGCGTAGCCGGAACGCACGGTCGGGTTGGGCATGTCGCTGAACAACAGGCTGTGGCCGTTGTTGAAGGCGAACCAACCGTCATCGGTATTCGCGTCGCCTGCACCGAGTTTGCTGTAGTCCAGTGTGGTGCCGGAACCTGTGCCGTTCTCGGTATTCACCTGTTGGCGATGCTGCACCGTGGCCACGTAGTTGTAGTGCACGGTGCTCACGTGATAACCGTCCAGACCGTTTTCGTTCTGCAGCTTCCAGTTGCCGTCGTAGGTGTAGGCGGATTTTCCCGGCAGCACTTCCAGCTCACCGGTGGCGGATTGCGCGACCATCATGTCGAAGAACACTTTGGCATCGCCGAGGAAGTCTTCCAGGCTGTCCGTGCCGTTCACGTCCAGACTGATAAACACAAAACCTTTGTAGCTTTCGATTCGCGCTTTTTTAAGGCCGCGGGTGGCTTTGTCGAAACCTTCCGGGTATTCCCCCGGCGCCTTGACCTTCACCAACCGGCCATCGCTCTTGTAACACCAGGCGTGAAACGGGCAGGTAAAGGTGGACTGGTTGCCCTTGCCGACGCGGGTGAGGGTGGTGCCGCGATGCTGGCAGGCGTTGATCAGCGCATTGAGCTGGCCTTCGCCATCGCGGGTGATAATCATCGGCTGGCGCCCGGCGCGCATGGTCACGAAGTCATGGTTATGGGCCAGTTCGCTTTCGTGGCAGGCGTAGATCCAGTTCTTTTCGAAGATCAGTTCCATCTCCAGGTCGAACAGTTGCGGCTCGGTGAACATGTCCCGGGCGATGCGGAACACTTCGTCCGCCGGACGAAAATCCAGGCAGCTTTCGATAAAGCTTTTCCACTGCTCGACGCTTCTTGCACCACTCATGGGAGGCACCTTTTTGATAGGGGCTAATCGGTGGTTTATTAGAGGCAGCGGGGCAGGGCGTGGGCTATCCGCTTAATGGGGGAAGATGGGCCGCAAAGTTGGGCGCGGAGTACCCAATACGGTGCGGCGAGGTAACGTCATGCGCTACTGTCATAGGGCGCGAGGGGCATGAAAACCGGTGACTTATCCACATAGTCGGCCCTTGCTATCCACCCAGTGGCGCTACCACCGGCGTGGCGCAGAACTTGCTGTCCAACAACGATAACGACGCGCCGTCAGAGCGCGCAAACGCCTAACCGCCGTGGGTGCACCCTGATGAGCAGCCAGACACGCGATATCCATATCCAACGCTTCGACCTCGAAGGCGCCCGCAGCTGGATGTCCGGCATCTGCGGGCCGCACCGCCTGGCGACGACGACCCCGGAGCGCCTGCGTTTTCACCACAGCGCCAATGTGTTCAAGTCCCGCGCGACCACCTTGGGCGTGATCGAATACGGCACCGATGTGACCATCGATATCGAGGATGCCGAGCACTTCAGCAGCTACAGCCTCAGCCTGCCGTTGGTGGGTGAGCAGGAGTTGAGCAAGAACGGTGAGCGCCTGAGTTCCAATCGCGACCAAGGCGTGATCATCTCGCCCAACGAGCACCAGGTGCTGGCGATTTCCGGGGACTGTCGCAAGCTGCAAGTGGTGATTACGCGGGCAGCGATGAGTGAGTCACTGGAAGGTTTGTTGCAACGGCCCATCGACGCACCGCTGCGCTTTGAGTCGGTGATGGATGCGGTGGATGGCGCCCCGGCCTCGTGGTGGCGCATGGCGCGTTACTTCATTGCCGAACTGGAGCGCAGCAGCGAGTTGTATGAACAGGCCGCGTTTACCCGGGATCTGGAAAGCTCGCTGATCAAGGGGTTGATCCTGGCCCAGCCCAATAATTACTCCGAAGAACTGCGCGACGTACTGGGCGTGAAACTGCCGCATTACTTGATCCGCGCGCGCCAATACATTCACGACAACGCCCGCGAAGCGCTGCACCTGGAAGACCTGGAAGCCGCAGCAGGCGTGTCGCGCTTCAAGCTGTTCGACGCTTTCCGCAAGTACTTTGCCCTGTCGCCGATGGCCTACCTGAAGAAGTACCGACTGGGCGCGGTGCGCCAGGAAATCCTTGAGCACGGTTCAATTCGTACCATCTCCGAGATTGCCTTGGGCTGGGGCTTTACTCACTTGGGACGGTTTTCGGCGGAGTATCGCAAGCTGTTTGATGAGTCGCCCAGCCAGACGCTGCAGCGCAATCGCCTGCGCAGTACTTGAGCCTGATGAAGAGCAAAATGTGGGAGGGGGCTTGCCCCCGATAACGGTGGATCAGTCAGCCCATTCGTTAACTGGCCCAGCGCAATCGGGGGCAAGCCCCCTCCCACAGGGAGATCGCAGTGTTTATAGCGTTTCAGATCAGTTCTTCCACCAACTGCAGGCAATGACTAAGCCCCGGCGACTGATCATTCACCCTTCGGCTGAGAATAATCGGCGAGGTCGCGGTGGTTTCCACAATCGGCGTGTAACCGATATCCGCCCGATGCAGCACCTGCACCGACGCAGGCACCAGCGTCACGCCCATGCCAGCGCCGACCAGGCCAATCGCGGTCTGCAGCTCGTTAGTCCACTGCGCCACCTTGAGGCTTAAACCGTGGGTATCGAACAGCGCGATCACATGGTCGGCATAACTGGGGCGTGGGTTGCCGGGGTACAGCACAAACGGCTCGGCGGCCAATTGGGCGAGGGTGGCCGGCGCCGCCAGCAGCGGGTGGCCGGCAGGCAGTACCGCCACCAGTCGATCCTCCACCAGTACACGCTGGTCAATGGCTGGGTCGTCGATGCGGATACGCCCGAAGCCGACATCAATGCGCCCGGCCTTGAGCGCTTCGACCTGCTGCAAGGTGGTCATTTCGGACAAACCCAATTCCAGCTCCAGAGCGTCATGGCTGCGCAGCCGCCGGATCAGCTCGGGCAGTACGCCATACAAAGTCGACGGCGCAAAGCCGATGCCCAGCCAGGTCTTTTCGCCCTGGCCGATGCGCCGGGTGCTGTCGCAGACCTTGTTCAACTGTTCGAGCAGCACATTGGCGTGTTCATAGAAAAACCGCCCGGCTTCGGTCAGTCGCAGCGGGCGGCCGCGTTCCAGCAGAATCACCCCCAGCTCATCCTCCAGTTGCTGGATCTGCCGGCTCAACGGTGGTTGGGCGATGTGCAGGCGTTCGGCGGCCCGGGTGAAGTTGAGGGTTTCGCCCAGCACCTGGAAGTAGCGCAGATGACGCAGTTCCATGACGGCTCCTTTCATACCTTGAGAGTATTGTTCGAGACTAATTCTATATTGGCTCCACGCAAAGAGCGGGAACAGAATCAGCGCAGACCTATAAAGAACCCAGCGGGTATTGCCATGCCGATTTGCGCCATTGAGTCGATCGAGACCATTATCGTCGACCTCCCCACCATTCGCCCGCACAAGCTGGCAATGCACACGATGCAGAACCAGACCCTGGTGATCATCCGCGTGCGTTGCGCCGACGGCATCGAAGGCATCGGTGAGTCCACCACCATCGGCGGTCTGAGCTACGGCAACGAGAGTCCCGACAGCATCAAAATCAATATCGACCGCCACTTCGCGCCGCTGCTGATCGGCCAGGACGCCAGCAACATCAACGCCGCCATGTTGCGCCTGGAGCGCAGTATTCGCGGCAATACCTTTGCCAAGTCCGGTATTGAAAGCGCGTTGCTCGATGCATTGGGCAAGCGCCTGAACCTGCCGGTGAGCGAGCTGCTCGGCGGCCGTGTCCGTGACGCGTTGCCGGTGGCCTGGACCTTGGCCAGCGGCAACACCGAACAAGACATCGCCGAAGCCGAAAAGATGCTCGACCTGCGCCGCCACCGCATCTTCAAACTCAAGATCGGCGCCGGTGAAGTCGGTCGCGACCTCGCTCATGTGATCGCGATCAAAAAGGCCTTGGGCGAGCGCGCCAGTGTGCGTGTCGACGTCAATCAGGCCTGGGATGAAGCCGTCGCCCTGCGCGCGTGCAAGGTGCTTGGCGACAACGGCATCGACCTGATCGAACAACCGATCTCGCGCAATAACCGTGGCGGCATGGCCCGGCTGAACCTGTCGAGCCCAGCGCCGATCATGGCGGATGAATCCATTGAATGTGTCGAGGATGCCTTCAACCTCGCCCGTGAAGGTGCGGCGTCAGTGTTCGCCCTCAAGATCGCCAAGAACGGCGGCCCGCGTGCGGTGTTGCGCACGGCCGCGATTGCTGAAGCGGCGGGTATCGGCCTGTACGGCGGCACCATGCTCGAAGGCGGCATCGGCACCCTGGCCTCGGCCCATGCGTTCCTGACCTTGAACAAGCTGGCGTGGGACACCGAACTGTTCGGTCCGCTGCTGCTCACCGAAGACATCCTCACCGAACCGCCGGTGTACCGCGATTTTCAGTTGCATGTCTCCACTGCGCCGGGCCTGGGCCTGGCCATCGATGAAGAGCGTCTGGCGTTCTTCCGTCGTGACAAACACTAAGAGGCGCTTGCCATGTTGTTCCACGTAAAAATGACCGTGAATCTGCCCGTCGACATGAACCCTGAGCGCGCCGGCCGCCTCAAGGCCGACGAAAAAGCCCTGGCTCGACGTTTACAAGAGCAAGGCAAATGGCGCCACCTGTGGCGCATCGCCGGGCTTTACGCCAACTACAGCGTGTTCGATGTCGACAGCGTGCAAGAGCTGCACGACCTGCTGATGCAACTGCCGCTTTATCCCTACATGGCCATCGAAGTGAACGCCCTGTGCCGGCACCCTTCGTCGATCCATGAGGACGACCGTTAAGCCTGTTCTACACCTAACAATTACAAGATGAGGATCGCACCATGTCCATCCGACTGTCCCAGACTGCCCACGCCCAACAGTTTCTCGAAGAAGCCAGCGGCAACCTTAATGACGGCGGTAACCCGCGCACCAAAGCGCTGATCTACCGGATTTTGCGCGACACCGTGAACATCATCGAAGACCTGGACGTGACGCCGGAAGAGTTCTGGAAGGCGGTCAACTACCTCAACGAACTGGGCAAGAACCAGGAAGCCGGACTGCTTGCCGCCGGGTTGGGCCTGGAGCACTACCTGGACATGTTGATGGACGCCGCCGATGAAGAAGCCGGCAAATCCGGCGGCACGCCACGTACCATCGAAGGCCCGCTGTACGTGGCCGGTGCGCCGCTGTCCCAGTACGAAGCGCGGTTGGATGATGGGACGGATGCCGCAGTGCCGCTGTTCATGCGCGGACAAGTGCGCGACACCAACGGTAAACCGTTGGCTGGGGCGATTGTGGATGTGTGGCAGGCCAACACGGGCGGCACTTATTCCTGGTTCGATAACACCCAGTCGGAATTTAACCTGCGCCGACGCATAGAGACCGACGCCCAGGGTAACTACCGTTTTCGCAGCATCGTGCCGTCGGGCTACGGCTGCCCGCCGACTGGACCGACCCAGCAACTGCTCGATCAATTGGGGCGCCACGGGCAGCGGCCGGCACATATCCACTTCTTCATCTCGGCGCCGGGGCATCGGCACCTGACGACACAGATCAACCTGTCGGATGACCCGTACCTGCACGATGACTTTGCCTACGCGACGCGGGATGAATTAATTGCCGAGATTCGCTTCAGCGACGATCAGCAACTGGCGCGGGAGTTTGGGGTGGAAGGGCGGTTTGCACAGATTGATTTTGATTTTGAGTTGCAGACGGCTGATGCGCCGGTAGAACAGAAACGCATGCAGCGAGTCCGCGCCCTCGAAGACTAAATGCGGTCAAAAATGTGGGAGGGGGCTTGCTCCCGATAGCGGCGGATCATTCAACATTTAAGTGACTGACACACCGCCATCGGGGGCAAGCCCCCTCCCACATTTGATCTGAGGCGTGGCTGACTATTTGCGTACGACGAGATCAAGCACCTCATCCTTATCCTTGATCTTCTGCAGCACGATTTCCGAGCGTATATCCATCACCCCCGCCGTGCGGTTCAGGTGGTTCACGATAAAGTCCGAAAAGTGCTTGAGGTTGCGCGCCTGCACCCGCAGCACATAGTTGCTGGCGCCGGTGATCACATAGGCGCTGGCCACTTCCGGCCAGCCTTGCACCTTCTTGATAAACGTCTCATGCCAATCCTCCACATCCTGGCGCAACGACAGGTGGACGATGGCTTCCAGCTCGATCCCCAATTGTTCGGCATTCAGCACTGCGCGGTAGCCGCTGATGATTCCTTCGCTCTCCAGCAGACGCAAACGGCGCAGGCAGGCGGAGGGCGACAGTGCGACTTTTTCCGCCAGTTCCTGGTTGCTGATACGGCCATCCTGTTGCAGGAAATGCAGGAGGCGCAGGTCGGTGGCGTCAAGAATCATGGTTTGAATAAATCCGCGTGTTTAGGGGTTAAATTCGAATTTCCTACTGCTTAATTAGCCTGTTACCCACCACTTTGCACGAAAATTCTCTAAAGCTTCGTTCATTATTTGGTTCATTCCCGCCTATAAAAACCAGGACTCTCCATGACCACCCGAAGCCATTGCCAAACTCTCGACGCCCAGGACCCGCTGGCGCCGTTGCGCAATCAATTTTCCTTGCCGGAGGGTGTGATCTACCTCGACGGTAACTCCCTTGGCGCGCGTCCGGTGGCATCGCTGGCGCGGGCGCAACAGGTGATTGCCGAGGAGTGGGGCAATGGCTTGATCCGCAGTTGGAACAGCGCCGGTTGGGCAGACTTGTCCCAGCGCCTGGGCAATCGCCTTGCGCCGCTGATCGGTGCGCGGGACGGCGAAGTGGTGATCACCGATACCACCTCCATTAACCTGTTCAAAGTGCTCAGCGCTGCACTGACGGTGCAGCGCCAACGCGCAGCAGAGCGCAAGGTAATCGTCAGCGAAGCAAGCAACTTTCCCACCGACCTGTACATCGCCGAAGGCTTGGCTGAATTGCTGCAACAGGGTTACTCCCTGCGTCTGGTGAACAGCCCGGACGAACTGCCCCAGGCCATCGACGCCGACGTGGCGGTGGTGCTGCTCACCCACGTCAACTACAAGACCGGCTACATGTATGACATGCAGGCGCTTACTGCCTTGAGCCATGAATGTGGCGCGCTGAGTATCTGGGATTTGGCGCACTCGGCGGGCGCGGTGCCCATCGATCTGCATAACGCCGGGGCCGATTACGCGATTGGCTGCACTTATAAATACCTCAACGGCGGCCCAGGCTCCCAGGCGTTTGTGTGGGTCAATCCGGCGTTGGTCGACCTCGTACGCCAGCCGCTTTCGGGCTGGTTCGGGCATACCCGGCAGTTCGCCATGGAAGCCAACTATGCGCCGAGCGCCGGTATTGCCCGCTACTTGTGCGGCACCCAACCGATCACCTCGCTGGCGATGGTGGAGTGTGGGCTGGCGATTTTTGAGCAGACTGATATGGCCAGCCTGCGCACTAAATCCCTGGCGTTGACGGATCTGTTTATCGAGTTGGTTGAAGCCCGTTGCGCGGCTCATGGCCTGGTGTTGATCACCCCGCGTGAGCATGCCCGGCGCGGTAGCCATGTGAGTTTTGAGCACCCCGAAGGTTATGCAGTGATTCAGGCTCTGATTGCCCGTGGCGTGATCGGCGATTACCGCGAGCCGCGGATTATGCGGTTTGGGTTTACGCCGCTCTATACGAGCTTTATTGAGGTCTGGGACGCTGTGGAAATCCTCGGTGAGATTCTCGACGAGAACACCTGGGACCAGCCGCAATTCAAAGTCCGCCACAGCGTCACCTGAATAAACGCAGACAACATTATGGGAGAGGGCTTGCATCAGATACACAATGGATAAACACCAAAGACCTCATGTGGGAGGGGGCTTGCTCCCGATGGCAGTGTGTCAGTCGCCGGATTGGCAAGCTGATACACCTCCATCGGGAGCAAGCCCCCTCCCACAGGGGATCTGCGGCAACAGACAAATAGTGCGACCACAATAATAAAGGGGCACCCCACGTGACTACGCCAGACACCGGCTTTGCCGAGATCACCCAACGCGAACTGGGCCTTCGGCGCCAGCTCACTTCCGGCCAGATGAGCATGATCGCCATCGGTGGCGCCATCGGCACCGGCTTGTTCATGGGCAGCGCCTATGCCATCGGTTATGCCGGGCCGAGCGTGCTGGTGAGCTACGCCATTGGTGCACTGATCACCTTGCTGTTGATGGGCTGCCTGGCGGAGATGACCGTTGCGCATTCCACCTCGGGTTCCTTCGGCGCCTATGCCGAGTTCTACATCAGCCCGCTGGCTGGGTTTCTGGTGCGTTATGCCTATTGGGCGGCGATTGTGCTGGCGGTGGGCGCCGAGGTCACGGCGGTGGCGATGTACATGAAGTACTGGTTCGCCAACGTGCCGGAGTGGGTGTGGATTGTGTCGTTTTCCAGTGTGCTGATCCTGCTTAATGCGATCAGCGTGAAGACGTTTGGAAACTTTGAATACTGGTTCTCCACCATCAAGATCAGCGCCATCGTCGGCTTCATCATCCTGGCTGTGTATGTGGTGTTCGGCTCCGGCAACCCGGAGTATGGCGTGCAGAATTACACCGCACACGGCGGTTTTTTCCCCCATGGCTTGAGCGGCATGTGGATTGCCGTGATTGTGTCGATCTTCAGTTACCTGAGCGTCGAGATGATCGCTGTGGCTGCCGGTGAAGCCGCCGACCCGGAGCAGGCGGTGAAGAAGGCCTTTCGCGCGACCATCGTGCGCCTGGTGGTGTTTTACCTGCTGACCCTGGCGCTGATGCTGGCCATCGTGCCGTGGAATCAGGCCGGGCAGACCCAAAGCCCGTTCGTTACAGTGATGCAGACTATCGGCATTCCCGGAGCCACCGGAGTGATGAATTTCGTGATCCTGATCGCCGCGTTGTCAGCGATGAACAGCCAGCTCTACATCACTACACGCATGATGTTCAGCCTGTCCCGCGCGGGCTTCGCACCCAAGTCCATGGGCGCGTTGAGCAAAAGCGGCATCCCGCTGAATGCACTGCTGCTGTCCAGTTCGGGCATTGCCCTGGCGACCTTGTTGAATGTGGTGTACCCGGAAAGCTCGTTCACCCTGATGATGGCGATCTCGATGTTTGGCGCGATCTTCACCTGGTTCATGATCTTCCTCACGCACCTGTTTTTCCGTCGCTATCGCAAGCGTCACGGCGGGGCGAAGTTGTCATTCCAACTGCGCCTGTTTCCCTACAGCACATTGCTGGGTCTGGTGCTCATGGGCGCGGTGATGATCACCACGTATTTCACCGAGGCGTTCAAGATGACGTTGGTGTTTGGCGTGCCGTTCCTGTTGATTCTGTCGGCGGTGTATTACGGGTTCTTCCGCAAGGGCAGGGCCAAGGCGTTGAACAAGGCTTTGGCGTAGCCCGGCAGTTGCTCGAACGAACGTGCGCAAAGCAACAGCTGTCGGCGGGCCCAGTCTTCTCCCAGAGGCTGGGCCTTGAAGTGGCGCGCCAAGGGCCAGCGATCCAACGCGGCCTGGGGCACGATGCCCAGGCCAGCACCTCGTGCGACCATCCGAATCACCCCATCAAAGCCCTCGGCGCGGATGCGCGTCTGTAAGCGGAACCCCGCGTGCAGCGCTTGTTCTTCCAGGTACACCGACAGTGCGCTGTGGACCGCGAGGCCGACGTAATCGTGTTGCAGGCTGTCGATAAAACTCACCGGGCTCGCTGCCAGGGGATGATCCAGGGGCATGATCAGCACCAGCGGGTCATCGCGAAAGGGCAGGGTCTGCAAACCGTGGGTGTCTACTGCATCGGAGATGATCCCCAGGTCGGCCGTGCCCTGACGCAGGGCCTGGATGATGCGCAGGCTGGGCAACTCCTGCAGGTCGATATCGAGGTTGGGGTGTTCGCGTAGAAAGTCCGCGAGCAGTTCCGGCAGGTATTCGCTGAGCGCAGTGGTGTTGCACAGCAGGCGCACTTGGCCTTTGATGCCGTTGGCGTATTCGGCGAGGTCCTGTTGCAGATGGTCGGCCTGTTGCAGCAGCAGGCGAGCGTGGCGCGCGAGGGCTTTACCTGCAGGTGTCGGCGTGACACCCCGACGGCCCCGCTCAAGCAATTCGATGCCCAGCGATGCTTCCATAGCGCGGATGCGTGCGCTCGCGGCTGCCAGGGATAAATGGCTGCGGCTGGCGCCGGCGGTGATGTTGCCGGTGTCCAGGGTATGCAGGTAGAGGCGCAGATCGATCAGGTCAACGTGCATGGGTAGGATTCTCGGATGGCTCTACTGGCCGCATCGGGGGCAAGCTCCCTCCCACATTTGGATGGGTGAACACAGTCTAAGTGGGAGGGGACTTGCCCCCGATGCGGCCCCAAGGCTCTTGCTAAACAAGAGGCTGCCTCAGTATATGGCGAATTTCAGAACGCATCGAAAAGTCGCACACTCTGCCCATGATTACCTTCCTTGCGTTCTACCAAAACCTCGGTCCCGCCGTTACTTTGCTGGTGATTGGCACGTTCCTGCTGGCGGGCACCGTCAAAGGAGTAATCGGCCTCGGCTTACCGACAGTGGCCATGGGCATGCTCGGCTTGGCTATGTTGCCGGCGCAGGCTGCGGCGTTGCTGATCATTCCTTCAACGGTCACCAACCTTTGGCAACTGGCATTCGGCGGGCACCTGAGTGGCTTGCTCAAACGCCTTTGGCCGATGCTCGTGCTGATTTTCCTCGGCACCGGGCTGGGTACGGTGTGGCTTGGCATGGAAGGTGGGCACTGGGTGGTGCGCGCGCTGGGCGCGGCGTTGCTGGTGTATGCATTGAGCGGGTTGTTTTTGCCCACCTTCAAGGTCAAGCCGCAGACCGAACGCTGGTTGGGCCCGTTGTGTGGGCTGATCACCGGTTTGATCACCTCGGCCACTGGCGTGTTCGTGATTCCTGCGGTGCCGTATTTGCAAGCCTTGGGCCTGAGTCGCGATCAGTTGGTACAGGCCCTCGGCCTGTCGTTCACCGTGTCGACGCTGGCGCTGGCGGCGGGATTGGCTTGGCGTGGCACCTTGGGCGGCGGTGAAGTGAGTGCCTCGCTGCTCGCGCTGGTGCCGGCGCTGCTGGGCATGTGGCTGGGCCAAGCGCTGCGCCAGCGAATCAGTGCGGTGTTATTCAAGCGGGTATTTTTCATCGGCATGGCCCTGTTGGGCGGTCATCTGCTGATCAGTGGTTAACAATCTCATGGGTATTCGTGCTTTTTGATCAAAGGTATTTTGCCGGGTGACGGCTTATTCCGAAGGGGCAGGGCCGATAATCTGCCTCCAGACATTTTCAACCTTCTGGATCCCCTCCCATGAAAAAAGTACTCCTGCTCAACGGCGGCAAAAAATTCGCCCACTCCGATGGCCGCTACAACACCACCTTGCATGAAACCGCCCTGGCTGTGCTGGATCGAGGCGGTATCGACGTTAAAGTCACCCATATCGACGAAGGCTACGACGTGGCCGAAGAGGTGGCCAAGTTCCTCTGGGCCGACGTGATCATCTACCAGATGCCTGGTTGGTGGATGGGGGCGCCGTGGATCGTCAAGAAGTACATCGACGAAGTCTTCACCGAAGGCCATGGCAGCCTGTACGCCAGCGACGGTCGCACCCGTTCCGATGCCTCGCAGAAATACGGCAGTGGCGGCCTGATCCAGGGCAAGCAGTACATGCTGTCCCTGACCTGGAACGCACCGCAGCAAGCCTTCGACGACCCGAGCGATTTCTTCGAAGCCAAGGGCGTGGATGCGGTGTACTTCCCGTTCCACAAGGCCCACGAGTTCCTCGGCATGACCGGCTTGCCGACCTTTTTGTGCGTGGATGTGATGAAACGTCCGGCCATCGAGGCAGACGTGGCGCGCTATGAGCAGCATCTGGCGCAGGTGTTCAAGCTCTCGGTGTAATAAGCTGCACTGAACCGATAACGAGGACCGTCCGTGAAAGCCCGATCCGATGAGCTACAGATCTTCGTCAGCGTCATCGAGTGCGGCTCGATTTCCGCAGCGGCGGAGCAGGTCGGGCAGACGCCGTCGGCGGTCAGCCGTACCTTGTCGCGCCTGGAAGCCAAGCTCGACACCACGCTGATCAACCGCACCACGCGACGCATGGACCTGACCGAAGAGGGCAAGTATTTCTTCGAACAGGCCAAGCTGATCCTGGCGCAGATGGATGAGCTGGAAGAGCGCCTGTCGTCACGTCAGAAGAACCCTGCCGGGCGGCTGCGTATCAACGCGGCCGTGCCGTTTATGCTGCATGGGATCGTGCCGTACATTGCCGAGTTTCGCAGCTTGTACCCGCAGATCCAGTTGGAGTTGAACAGCGATGACTTGATCATCGACCTGCTGGAACAGAGCACCGACATCGCCATTCGCATCGGCGCCCTGGCCGACTCGACCTTGCATGCGCGCTCCCTCGGTTGTACGCCGCTGCATATCCTGGCCAGCCCTGAATACCTTAAGCAATACGGCGCCCCCACCACGGTGGCCGAGTTGGCTGACCACACGTTGCTCGGCTTCAGTCAGACCGAAACCCTCAACCACTGGCCGCTGCGCCATGTGGAGGGTGACCGCTGGCTGATTCAGCCGAGCATCGCTGCCTCCAGCGGCGAAACCCTGCGCCAGTTGGCGCTGGAAGGGCAGGGTATTTGTTGCCTGTCGAACTTCATGACCAGCGCCGACATCGACGCCGGCCGCCTGGTGCCGGTCCTGGAAGCCTTCAACAGCGGTTATCGCCAGCCGATCCACGCGGTCTTCTACCGTAACTCGCAGTTGGCGTTGCGCATCCAGTGCTTCCTGGACTTTATCCAGGCCAAACTGGCGCGGTATGCCTGCTGATTCGTGACTGCCACGCAAGATTGAATTGGGCGTCAGGGGCTTATTCGGTAAGGGTGGAGCCGGGATACTGGGCCTATCACTTACCCAGTCAGGAGAAATCTCCATGAACGTATTCGTTACCGGCGCCGCAGGTTTTATCGGCGGTTCGATTGCCACCGGCCTGGTCAAGGCCGGCCATCACGTCACCGGCCTGGTACGCAGCGCCGAGCAAGCGGCTGAGCTGACGGCCCTGGGCATCGCTCCGGTGATCGGCAGCCTCGATGACGCTGCCGTGCTTACCGAGCAAGCGCACAAGGCCGATGCGGTGATCAACGCCGCCAGCAGCGACCATCGTGCTGCGGTAGAAACGCTGTTGACCGCCTTGCAGGGATCAAACAAGCCGTTCCTGCACACCAGCGGTTCGAGCATCGTCGGCGATGCATCGGGCGGTAAGGCCAGCGACGTGATCTATTTCGAAGACAACCTGCCGGAGCCGACCGTCGACAAGGCCGCGCGTGTGGCCATCGACAACCTGATCCTGGCTGCTGCCCAGGACGGCGTGAATTCGGCGGTGATCTGCAACACCCTGATCTACGGCCACAGCCTGGGCGTACAGCGTGATAGCGTGCAATTGCCGCGCTTGCTCAAGCAGGCGCGCAAGAGTGGGGTGGTGCGCCATGTGGGCACAGGGCAGAACATCTGGTCCAACGTGCACATCGAAGACGTGGTTGCGTTGTACCTGCTGGCGCTGACGAAGAACGTACCGGGCACGTTCTACTTTGTGGAAAGCAGCGAAGCGGCGTTTGTCGACATGACCACGGCCATCGCTGACGCGCTGAAGCTGGGCAAGCCGCAGGACTGGCCATTGGCCGAGGCTGAAGCCGAGTGGGGTTATGAAATGGCCAATTACGGCCTGGGTTCGAACAGCCGGGTGCGCGGCAAGCATGCCCGCGAACTGCTGGGCTGGGCACCAAAGCGCACGTCGGTGGTTGAGTGGATTCGTCACGAAATGGTGTGATGTTCGCTTGAGACCGAGTCGGCCATCGGGAGCAAGCCACCTCCCACATTAGAATGCGTTCCAAAACTGGAACACGGCCAAGTGTGGGAGGGGGCTTGCCCCCGATGGCGACCACTCGGTCTTCCAGACTAGCCCCACCCCGCTCATTTCCGTACCATTCCCCGCCTTATCCCCCGCAACTCCCTGGTACCTCATGAACCTCACCCGACTGCGCGCCGATGCCCTGGCCGGCCTCACCACGTCTTTCGCGCTGCTGCCCGAATGCATCGCCTTTGCTCTGGTGGCTCACCTTAATCCGCTGATGGGCCTATACGGCGCCTTTATCATCTGCACCCTGACGGCCTTGTTCGGCGGTCGGCCCGGTATGGTCTCCGGCGCGGCGGGCTCGATGGCGGTGGTGATCGTCGCGTTGGTGGTGCAGCACGGCGTGGAATATTTGCTGGCAACGGTGCTGCTGGGCGGGTTGATCATGGTCGCCTTCGGCCTGCTGCGCCTGGGCAAGCTGGTGCGCATGGTGCCGCATTCGGTGATGCTCGGGTTCGTCAACGGCCTGGCGATCATCATTGCCCTGGCGCAGTTGGAGCATTTCAAGAGCGGTGAAACCTGGCTCAGCGGCACGCCGTTGTATTTGATGACCGGGCTGGTGGCGGCGACCATGGCCATTGTCTACCTGCTGCCGCGCCTCACCCGCGCGGTACCGCCGGCCTTGGTGGCGATTCTCGGCGTGGGCCTGGCGGTGTACCTGCTCGGTCTGCCAACCCGCACCCTCGGCGACATGGCCCACATCGCCGGTGGCCTGCCGACCTTCGCGTTGCCGCAGATCCCCTGGACCCTGGAAACCCTCGGCATCATCGCGCCCTACGCTTTCCTGATGGCCATGGTCGGCCTGCTGGAAACCCTGCTGACCCTGAACCTTACCGACGAAATCACCGAAACCCGCGGCTATCCTGATCGCGAAAGCGTGGCGTTGGGTGCGGCGAATATGGTCTCGGGCCTCTTCGGCGGCATGGGCGGTTGCGCGATGATCGGGCAAACCGTGATCAACCTCAGCTCCGGCGGACGTGGGCGCTTCTCCGGGGTGTTTGCCGGGGTGATGATTCTGTTGTTCATTCTGTTTCTGTCACCGCTGATTGAGCGGATCCCGCTGGCGGCGCTGGTGGGGGTGATGTTCGTGGTGTCCCAGCAGACCTTCGCCTGGGCGTCGCTGCGGGTGATCAACAAAGTGCCGCTCAATGATGTGCTGGTGATTATTGCGGTGACGGTGATCACGGTCTTTACCGACCTGGCCACCGCCGTACTGTGCGGTATCGTGATCGCCGCGCTCAACTTCGCCTGGCAACAGGCCCGTGAGTTGTACGCGGATGAGCACCTGGAAGCCGACGGTAGCAAGCTCTATCGCCTGCACGGCACGTTGTTCTTTGCCTCGACCACGCCGTTTTTGAACCAGTTTGACCCGGCCAATGACCCGGATCAGGTGACGCTGGATTGTCGTCACCTGAGCTTTGTCGACTACTCAGCGATTGCCGCGCTGATGACCTTGCGCGAGCGCTACACCAAGGCCGGCAAGCATCTGCGGGTGTTGCATTTGTCTGAGCGCTGCAAGAAGTTGCTCAAGCGTGCGCGGGTGCATCACGACTAATTGAGCCTCTTTGGCGAGGGAGCTCATTACCAAGGTTTGCGACCGCTGCGCAGCCCAACGGGAGCAAGCTCTCTCGCCACAACATTACGGCCCGACCAGGTCTTCCAATTCCTGGGCGCGGGTCTGGGTCATGTCCAGCACGCAGCCGGAACCGTTGACTTGGTCGATGGTGCCGCCGGTGGCGGAGCCGGCGAAGGCGCAATTGGCGTCACGGTATTTGATCCACAGGCGCTGCAGGTCCTGCAGTTGCTGCTGGCGCGTGCCTTCCAGGGCGGCGATGGCGGTCTTGTAGGCTTTGTTCAGGCGCGTGTCCTGCACCTTGGTTTCCTTGACGTTGCAGCTGACCATATCGGCAGTGGTGTTGGCGCCGTCCATGCATTTTTTCAGCGCCGGGTTGTCGGCAGCGGCGGCAGTGCCGCATACGGCGAGAAGCAGGACGCCGGCGGCGAATGTGGTGCGAATCATGCTCGATTTTCCTGGCAACAGTGGGTGTGCATTCTATGACTCAGCCCGCTGGGCTGAGTTTCCGGTCTTCTCTGATCTTCATGTAAGAACAGCCCCCCAATTTTCATACGCAGGTGTAGGGCATGTCCCAACGCGACAGCGCTTGTCTGTGGGCGAAACTTACTTTCATAAAATTTGAAAATGCTCCTCGGTAATGATTTATGAGTTTCACAACCAATTCGACGTGACCCTTTCCGAGGAGTACCGCATGGCCGCATCACCGGGCTTGGGGCTGTTGGCATACGCTGCCATCGCCATCATTGCTTTGATCGTGCTGATTGCACGTTACCGACTCAACCCGTTTATCGTCATCACCCTGGTATCCATCGGCCTGGCGCTGATGGCCGGGATGCCGGCGGACACCATCATGGGCTCCTACGAGGCGGGTGTTGGCAAGACCCTTGGGCACATCGCGCTCGTTGTGGCGCTGGGCACCATGCTCGGCAAGATGATGGCCGAGTCCGGTGGCGCCGAGCAGGTGGCGCGCACGCTGATCAATCGTTTTGGCGAGCGCAATGCCCATTGGGCGATGGTGTGCATTGCCTTTCTGGTGGGGTTGCCGCTGTTTTTCGAGGTGGGTTTTGTGTTGCTGGTGCCCATCGCCTTTACCGTCGCCCGACGCGTAGGCGTGTCGATTTTGATGGTCGGCTTGCCGATGGTCGCCGGTTTGTCGGTGGTACACGCGCTGGTGCCGCCGCATCCGGCGGCGATGATGGCCGTGCTGGCGTATAACGCGTCGGTGGGGCAGACGGTGCTGTATGCGATTCTGATCGGTATCCCCACGGCGATCATTGCAGGGCCCGTCTACGCCAAGTTCATCGTGCCGCACATCCACCTGCCGGCAGAAAACCCGCTGGAACGCCAATTTATCGAGCGTGAACCGCGCACCCGTTTGCCGAGTTTTGCCCTGACCATGGGCACCATCCTGTTGCCGGTGGTGCTGATGATGATCGGCGGATGGGCCAACGTAATCTCTACGCCGGGCACCGGTTTCAACCAGTTCCTCTTGTTTATCGGCAACTCGGTCATCGCGTTGCTGGTGGCGACCTTGGTGAGCTTCTGGACCTTGGGGCTGGCCCAAGGCTTCAACCGCGAATCGATCCTCAAGTTCACCAACGAATGCCTGGCGCCGACGGCCAGCATCACCTTGCTGGTGGGGGCGGGCGGCGGTTTGAATCGCATCCTGGTGGACGCTGGGGTGACCAATGAAATTCTCGGCCTTGCCAATGCGTTCCAACTGTCGCCCCTGGTGATGGGCTGGCTGTTCGCGGCGTTGATGCGCATTGCGACCGGCTCGGCCACGGTGGCCATGACGACGGCGTCTGGCGTGGTCGCGCCCGTCGCCATGGGCTTGGGTTATCCACACCCTGAATTACTGGTGCTGGCCACCGGTGCGGGCTCGGTGATCTTTTCTCACGTGAATGACGGCGGCTTCTGGCTGATCAAGGAATACTTCAATATGACGGTAATCCAGACCTTCAAGACCTGGACCGTATTGGAGACTCTGATCTCTGTGGTTGCCTTCGGTCTGACTTACGGTCTGTCCTGTATTTTGTAACCCGGAGCCCCCATGGACATCCTCTACCAGATCCGCGCCCGCCAGGCTTCTTTCAGCGCCGGCGAAGGACGTATCGCCAAGCTGATGCTCGATGATGTGGGTTTTGCGGCGTCGGCCAGCCTGGATGAGTTGTCCCAACGGGCTGAAGTCAGTACGGCGACCTTGTCGCGGTTTGCACGCAGCGTCGGTTGCCGCGATCTACGCGATTTGCGCCTGCAACTGGCCCAAGCCAGCGGCGTCGGCAGCCGTTTCCTGGACCCGGCGGGGTTGCCCGAACAGTCGGCGTTTCACCGGCAGATTCTCGGTGATATCGAGGCGACGTTGCGTCAGCACTTGTCGGGGTTCAACCAGGCGAGTTTCGCCGATGCGGTCAGCCTGCTGAGCAAGGCCCGGATGATCCACGCGTTCGGCATGGGCGGCCCGTCGAGTCTGTGCAGCGACGAGTTACAGGTGCGCCTTGTCCGCCTGGGCTACCCGATTGCCGCTTGCCATGACCCGGTGATGATGCGCGTCACGGCCGCCACCTTGGGGCCGGAACATGCGCTGATCGTCTGTTCGCTGACCGGTATTACGCCGGAACTGCTGGACGTGGTGGACCTGGCGCGCAACTACGACGCCCGCATCATCGCTATCACCTTGGCCGATTCCCCCCTGGCGCGATTGGCGGATGTCCTGTTGCCGCTGCAACCAGCCGAAACCAGCTTTATCTACAAACCCACCGCAGCGCGCTACGGCCTGCTGCTGGCCATCGACCTGCTCGCTACCGAGTTGGCGCTGGCCCTGCCGGACGACAACCAGGAACGCCTGCGCCGGATCAAACTGGCCCTGGACGATTATCGCGGCGGCCCCGATAGCTTGCCGCTTGGAGACTGATATGAAGTACGACACGCTGATTCGCCACGCGCTGATCATCGATGGCAGCAACACACCCGGTTATGTCGCGGATGTGGGGCTGCGCGATGGGCGTATCGAGACAATCGGTGATCTGTCTGCTGCGACGGCCGAGCATGAAATCGACGCCACCGACCGCGTGTTGGCGCCGGGGTTTATCGATGTCCATACCCACGACGACACGGTGGTGATCCGTCATCCGCAGATGCTGCCCAAGCTCAGTCAGGGCGTGACCACGGTGATTGTCGGCAACTGTGGCATCAGCGCTTCGCCGGTGAGTTTGCGCAACGACCCGCCGGACCCGATGAACCTGCTGGGCAGCGCTGCGGCGTTTGTATATCCCCGTTTCAGCGACTATCGCAGCGCCGTTGAAAGCGCCCATCCAGCGCTCAACGTCGCGGCATTGATCGGCCACACGGCGCTGCGCAGCAACCACATGGACGATCTGCATCGCACCGCCACACCGGATGAAATCACCGCCATGCGCGTGCAGTTACAAGAGAGTCTTGAAGCCGGCGCCCTCGGTTTATCCACAGGCCTGGCCTACGCCAGCGCGTTCAATGCCGAGACCGATGAAGTGCTGCAACTGAGTGAAGAACTCACGGCCTACGGTGCGGTGTACACCACCCATCTGCGCAGCGAATTCGAGCCAGTGCTGGAGGCGATGGACGAAGCTTTTCTGATCGGCCGGCACGCCAAGGTGCCGGTGATTATTTCCCACCTCAAATGCGCCGGGGCGGGTAACTGGGGGCGCAGTCCGCAGCTGCTGGCCGCTCTGGAGCAGGCGGCGAAAACCCATCCGGTGGGATGTGACTGTTATCCCTACGCAGCCAGTTCTTCGACCCTGGATTTGAAGCAAGTGACCGATGCGTTTCGCATCACCATTACGTGGTCCACGCCCTATCCGGACATGGGCGGGCGAGATTTGCAGGACATTGCTGGCGAATGGGACGTCTCCTTGATGGACGCCGCCCGCCGTCTGCAGCCTGCGGGTGCGGTGTACTACGGGATGGATGAAGCGGATGTGCGACGCATCCTCGCGCATCCATTGTCGATGGTGGGGTCGGATGGCTTGCCTGAAGATCCGTTTCCCCATCCACGCTTGTGGGGCGCGTTCCCACGGGTCTTGGGGCATTTCAGCCGGGATATCGGGTTGTTCCCGTTGCATACCGCCGTGCACAAGATGACCGGCTTGTCGGCGGCGCGTTTCGGCCTGGTCGAGCGGGGTGAAATTCGCGAAGGGCACTGGGCGGACCTGGTGTTGTTCGACCCGTTGCGGGTGCGGGATGTGGCGGATTTCAAAAATCCAGAGCAGGCGGCAGAGGGCATTGATGGTGTGTGGGTCAATGGCGTGCTGAGCTACAGCGATGGACAGGCCAATGGTCAGCGCCCAGGACGATTCCTGGCTCGCCAGGGAGATTTGCGTCGGGGGTTCAGCGCTCTATAGTGGGCGATCTCAAAAACGGAGCGGTTGCCATGCACTTAGGAAAAGTCACCCCTATCCTGCGGATTTTCGACGAGACCAAGGCGTTGGAATTCTATGTGGAGTTCCTTGGGCTCAAGGTTGATTGGCAGCATCGTTTCGAGGCGAATTACCCGCTGTACCTGCAAGTATCCTTGGGCGAGTGCGTGCTGCATCTGTCCGAGCATCATGGCGACGCTTCGCCGGGCGCGGCGGTGCGGATTCAGGCGCAAGGGGTAGATGCCTACCAGCAGCAATTGCAGGCTAAGGATTACCGTTATGCCAAGCCCAGCGTTGAAGAAACGCCTTGGGGATCGCGGGAGATGAGCATCAAGGATCCATTTGGGAATCGTGTGGTGTTTGTTCAGGAAGGCGAGGGCTGAGAGGCCAATCGCAGGCAATAAAAAAACCGCCTTAGTAGGGCGGTTTTTTATTGCAGCCCCAGCTTTTGGCTGGGGCTGCATCTGTGGCGGGTCAGGTATCGCAGCGATTCTTAAACCCGGAAATGGCTGACCATCTGCTGCAACTGGCTGCCCAAACGTGCCAGTTCCACACTCGATTTGGCCGTCTCGTCACTGGCGGTGGCGGTCTGTTCCGACACGTCACGTACATTGACGATGCTGCGGCTGATCTCTTCGGCCACGGCGCTTTGTTGCTCGGCGGCGGCGGCGATCTGCTGGTTCATCGACTGGATGTTCGACACCGTACGGGTGATGTTTTCCAGGGATACACCGGCCTTGCGCGTCAGCTCCACGCTGCTGTCGGTGAGGCTGCGGCTGTTGTTCATCACATTGGCCACTTGCTGGGTGCCGTTCTGCAAACCGGCGACCAGACCTTCGATTTCTTCGGTGGATTTTTGCGTGCGTTGGGCCAGGCCGCGCACTTCGTCGGCGACCACGGCAAACCCGCGACCGGCTTCACCGGCGCGTGCTGCTTCGATGGCGGCGTTGAGGGCCAGCAGGTTGGTTTGTTCGGCCACGGCTTTGATCACGTCCATCACGCTGCCGATCTTGTTGCTCTCTTGTTGCAGATGGCTCATGGCGTCGGTGGAACGCGCCACTTCGGCGGCCAGGCGTTCGATCTGGGCAATGGCTTCGGCCACCACTTTGTCGCCTGCACGGGCTTGGCCGTCGGCATCGGCAGCGGCCAGGGAAGCCTGTTCGGCGTTGCGCGCGACTTCCTGCACGGTAGCGGTCATTTCATGCATCGCGGTGGCGACTTGATCGGTCTCGATCTTCTGGCTGTTCACGCCGGCACTGGTCTGCTCGGTCACGGCCGATAGTTCTTCGGCGGCGCTGGCGATCTGGGTCACGCCGTCACGAATACCGCTGATCAATTCACGCAAGGTGGTGCCCATGCGCTGGATGCCTTGTTGCAGCACGCCCAGCTCATCACGGCGGGTGACCTGGATGTTGTGGCTCAAATCGCCGGAGGCAATGCGTTCAACCACGGCCAGGGTTTCCTGGATCGGGCGAGTGATCTGGCGGGTGATGACCAGCGCGGCAATGATGCCAACCAGCAGGGCCAGCAAGGTGCTGATCAATTGCAGGCTACGGGCCTGGGCGCTTTCGGCGTCGCGGCGATCCAACTGGATCTCGTAGAGCTTGTCGCTGATGTTGACGATATCAGTGCCTTGGGTGGTCATTTCTGCGCGAGCAGCAACGATATTGGCGTTGGCCACCTTGTAGTTCTGGACAGCCGTGCGGTAGGCGCCAAGAGCGGTTTCCAGCGCGGTCAGCGCGCTTTGCTGGCTGGCGCCAAAGGCGGCACTGAGGTCTTTCAAGCTGGCAATGGCTTTGTCGATCTGTGCGGCAGCGCGGGCTTCGGTATCCGGGCTGACGTTGCCGGTGTAGCCGCGCACTTCGTAGCGGGCCAGTTGGAATTGCATCTTGGCGTCGGCCACGGCCTGGAACTGAGCAAAGTGCTCCGCGCTGTCAGGCATCTGCTTCACGCTGGCTTCCAGCGCGTCGATCTGGGCGTTGGCGCTGTCGGCCTTGTCGCCCATCACTTGGCGAGAGGCATTGCCGTTACGGTAAGCCTCGCGCATTTTGTTCAGGGATTGCTGGTAGGCGGTAATGACCGATTTCTGCTCATTGAGCAGCTTGAGGTTTTCCGGGCTCTTGAAGCTGTCCAGCAGTTTCTGTTGCTGGGCAACGAAGGCATCGAGGCTGGTCTGCACGTTCTGCGCCACGGCTTCGTCACCGTTGGCCAGCATGTATTGAAGGCGCACGATGCGCAGTTTGGTCAGCGACGCGTTGAGCTGGGTGATGTCGCTCATCCAGTTGCTGCGGTCGATCAAGCCGCCCAGGCTGGTCCAGCCAGTGAGTGCCAGGATCGAGGTGAGGACAAGCACCAGGCCGAAGCCCAGGCCCAGTTTGAGGTTGACGCTGATGTTACCGAACCAGCTGTTCATCGAATGCTCCGCAAGAGTGATGTCTGTTTGCTGGACGGTGTTGTTATTTGAGCCAGCCAAGGTGTAGCGCTGTATCGGCGGCGGGATGTGAATCTGAAGGGCGTTTTATTTCAAGTGGCGACGAAGGGTCGTCAGCGGTGTGCAGAACCACTGAGGGCTCATCAAGGGGCGGTCTTGTGTGCTAGTCTGCGGGCCCTTTTAGTTTTGGGCAGCGCGGGAAATCGCGTTGTCCTGCAGCGGAGCCTCTTCATGTCCGAAGTTAATCTGTCCACCGACGAAACCCGCGTCAGCTACGGTATCGGCCGTCAGTTGGGCGACCAACTGCGCGACAACCCGCCACCGGGCGTGAGCTTGGACGCAATCCTGGCTGGCCTGACCGACGCGTTCGCAGGTTCGCCAAGCCGCGTTGACCAAGAGCAAATGGCTGCCAGCTTCAAAGTGATCCGTGAAGTCATGCAAGCCGAAGCAGCCGCCAAGGCTGAAGCCGCTGCTGGCGCTGGTCTGGCCTTCCTGGCTGAAAACGCCAAGCGTGATGGCATCACCACACTGGCTTCCGGCCTGCAATTTGAAGTGCTGACTGCCGGTGAAGGCGCCAAGCCGACCCGTGAAGACCAAGTCCGTACCCACTACCACGGCACCTTGATCGACGGCACTGTGTTCGACAGCTCCTACGAGCGTGGCCAGCCAGCAGAATTCCCGGTTGGTGGCGTGATTGCCGGTTGGACCGAAGCCCTGCAACTGATGAATGCTGGCAGCAAATGGCGCCTGTACGTGCCGAGCGAACTGGCTTACGGCGCTCAAGGCGTTGGCAGCATTCCGCCGCACAGCGTTCTGGTATTCGACGTCGAGCTGCTCGACGTTCTGTAAGACCTGCTGATTACCTGTGGGAGCGAGCCTGCTCGCTCCCACAGTGTTTTAGGGGGTTGCTCATGGATGAAACTTGCCATTGAGCTCCGTCGCCGGGCGCAA
Organism: Pseudomonas sp. TE3911; assembly: GCF_054062775.1. Classification (NCBI taxonomy): domain Bacteria; kingdom Pseudomonadati; phylum Pseudomonadota; class Gammaproteobacteria; order Pseudomonadales; family Pseudomonadaceae; genus Pseudomonas; species Pseudomonas sp. TE3911. The sequence goes on from NZ_JBSSFP010000001.1 coordinate 50,732, forward strand.
CGCTCGGGCATAGCAAAACAGAAACAGATTACGCACCACCTCTTTAAGCACACCGGGTTCACTTGAACTCAGGCCATTGACGTCCAGGTCGCCCTGGTCCTGCAATTCATTCAGCGCTTCTTCTTCCAGTACCGCACAGACTTCGCCGGTTTCCCGATGCAGTATCCGCAGGTAAGGGTGTGGGCGGTCCAGCCAGGCATCTATCAAATAAGTCATGGTGCATCTCCTTGATCGGTTTCAATGAGAATAATTCTTATTCGTAGAATAGCAAGCGTCTATTGGCGGTTTGTTGGTTTTTCTGTGTGGATATTGAGGCAGGTCAGGGGGAGGGCAAAACGCCATCCCGCGGCTGGCGCGGGATGGATACAGCAGATTCAGACTTTGCGAACGAACTCGGATTTAAGCTTCATCGGGCCGATGCCGTCGATCTTGCAATCGATATCGTGGTCGCCATCGCACAGGCGGATGTTCTTGACCTTGGTGCCGACCTTAACGACCAGAGACGTGCCTTTGACCTTGAGGTCCTTGATCACTGTGATGGTGTCGCCGTCCTGCAGGACGTTGCCCACAGAGTCTTTCTTCACGGTTTCATCGCCGGCCACTTCGGCCTCGCCATTGGCGGACCACTCATGGGCGCATTCCGGGCAGATCATCTGGGCGCCGTCTTCGTAGGTGTATTCGGAATTGCATTTCGGGCAGGGTGGCAACGTGCTCACTAAAGCTCCTTAAAGGTCAGGATGGCTAAAAGTCGCACATTATATAGGGTTTTGTGGTGTTGCAGGCTCTATGAAATCCAAATGTGAGAGGGGGCTTGCTCCCGATAGCGATGGATCAGCCAGTCATATATCGACTGAACACCGTCATCGGGGGCAAGCCCCTCCCACATTGGTCTGTGTCTGCAGGTATGGCTTAGTGCGTACGTGCGACTGCAAACTCACTCAGCTCAACCAGGGCGTCCCGGTATTCGCTGGCAGGCAGGGCTTCCAGGCACTTGATCGCACGGGCCACGTAGTCACGCGCCAGTTGTGCGGTGTAGTCCAGGGAGCCCGAAGCTTCCACGGCTGCGCGGATGCTTTCGAGGTCTTCTATGCCGCCTTTCTGAATCGCCTTGCGCACCAAAGCTGCCTGTTCTGGCGTGCCTTCGCGCATGGTGTAGATCAGCGGCAAGGTCGGCTTGCCCTCGGCCAGATCGTCGCCGACGTTCTTGCCCAGGGTCTCGGCATCGCCACGGTAGTCGAGCAGGTCGTCTACCAGTTGGAACGCCACGCCCAGATGGTCGCCAAAGGTGCGCAGTGCTTCGGCCTGTTCGGCGGTCGCGCCACACAATGCCGCGGCGCTGTGGGTGGAGGCTTCAAAGAGCATCGCGGTCTTGCCGCGAATCACTTCCATGTAGGTTTCTTCGGTGGTGCTGGCGTCGCGGACCTTCGACAGCTGCAACACTTCGCCTTCAGCGATGATGCGCGTGGCCTGGGACAGGATCTTCATCACCGGCATCGAGCCCAGTTCGACCATCATTTCGAACGAGCGCGAATACAGGAAGTCGCCGACAAGCACACTTGGTGCGTTACCCCACATCGCATTGGCGGTCTCGCGGCCACGGCGCATGCCGGACATGTCGACCACGTCGTCATGCAATAGGGTGGCGGTGTGCAGGAACTCGATGGTGGCGGCCAGCAGGCGCAGGTCATCGCCTTCGCGGCCCAGGGCCTTGCCGCACAGCAACACTAATAAAGGACGCAGGCGCTTACCGCCCGCCGACGTAATATAGTCGCCAATTTTGGAGACCAGCGGCACTTTAGACGTCAGCTGCTGCTTGATGATGCCGTCGACGGCGCTAAAATCGTCCGCGACCGCGCGGTAGAAAGCTTGGGGTTGCATCAGCGACAGTCGCTCCAGAAGGGTTGCGCGGCATGCTAGGACCCTGACCCCGTAGTGTCAAGGCGCGATGGACGGCCACTTGCAACACCCATTTACCTTGCGTACAATCGCGCACCCTGAACTTCCTGGGCAGCACCTGCCTTACGCAATTGCATTCGGGACGTCCATCCCATGCAGCCATGCCAGCCAATACCTCTTCTTATAAAGCGCTGGGTGAGCAGGATTATCGGAGAAATACCATGTCGTACGCAGTAATTGTTACTGGTGGCAAGCAATACAAGGTCGCCCCAGGTGAATACCTGAAGATCGAAAAACTGGAAATCGCTACCGGCGAATCCGTTACTTTTGATCGCGTTCTGTTGGTCGCCAATGGCGATGACGTGAACATCGGCGCTCCAGTTGTTGCTGGCGCTACCGTTGTGGCTGAAGTGATCTCCCAAGGTCGTCACGATAAAGTCCGCATCATCAAGTTCCGTCGTCGTAAGCACCACATGAAGCGTATGGGCCACCGCCAGTGGTACACCGAGATCAAAATCACCGGTATTCAGGCTTAATTTCAGCCTAATTCCTCACTAGGAGAATTGACTCATGGCACACAAAAAAGCTGGTGGTAGTACCCGTAACGGTCGCGACTCAGAAGCCAAACGCCTTGGCGTTAAGATGTATGGCGGCCAGAAAATCATTCCGGGCAACATCATCGTGCGTCAGCGCGGCACCCAATTCCACGCCGGTTACGGTGTAGGCATGGGCAAAGATCACACCCTCTTCGCGAAAATCGAAGGCGTGATCAAGTTTGAAGTAAAAGGCGCGTTCAACCGCCGTTACGTGAGCGTTGTCGCAGCTTAATTGCGAAATCGCTGGAAAAGCCCTGTCTCGCGACGGGGCTTTTTCGTTTGTGGGGTGAGTCTCTTGCAAAGCTGTTTGTGATGGGCTCCGGCGCTGGATTTGCGGTCGCTGATTGAGGTCGCTGCGCTCATTTTTGCAAGAGTCTTATGTCTTGGTTTCTTAAGCTCGTCCATGCGGCGAGAGGCGTTTTGTTATGAAGTTCGTTGATGAAGTATCCATCCGAGTAAAAGCAGGCGACGGCGGTAACGGTTGCATGAGTTTCCGTCGCGAAAAATTCATCGAAAACGGTGGCCCCAACGGCGGTGACGGCGGTGACGGCGGTTCCATCTACATGATGGCCGACGAAAACCTCAACACCCTGGTCGACTACCGTTACACCCGGCACTTTGATGCCGAGCGTGGCTCCAACGGAGGCAGTACCGACTGCACCGGTAAAAAAGGCGAAGACCTGGTACTGCGCGTACCGGTTGGCACCACGATCATCGATTCCGCGACCCAGGAAGTGATTGGCGACCTGACCAAGGCCGGCCAGAAACTGATGGTTGTGCAGGGTGGCTGGCACGGTCTGGGTAACACCCGATTCAAGTCCAGTACTAACCGTGCACCGCGCCAGACCACGCCGGGCAAGCCTGGCGAGCAGCGTGACCTCAAGCTGGAAATGAAAGTACTGGCAGACGTGGGTCTGCTGGGCTTGCCGAACGCAGGCAAAAGTACCTTCATCCGCTCGGTATCGGCCGCCAAGCCGAAAGTCGCTGACTACCCGTTCACTACCCTGGTGCCAAACCTGGGCGTGGTCAGCGTTGACCGCTGGAAAAGCTTCGTGATCGCCGATATTCCTGGCCTGATCGAAGGGGCTTCCGACGGCGCAGGCCTGGGGATTCGCTTCCTCAAGCATTTGTCCCGCACCCGTTTGCTGCTGCACCTCGTCGACATGGCGCCATTGGATGACACCAGTGCACCAGACGCCGCCGAAGTGATCGTCAGCGAGCTGACCAAGTTCAGCCCGGCCCTGGCCGAGCGTGATCGTTGGTTGGTGCTGAACAAGTGCGACCAGATCCTCGAGGAAGAGCACGAGGAGCGCGTCAAGGAAATCGTTGATCGCCTGGAATGGACGGGTCCGGTCTACGTGATCTCGGCCATCGCCAAAGAAGGCACCGAGCGCCTGACCCGCGACATCATGCGCTACCTCGAAGACCGTGCTGACCGCCTGGCGGCCGACCCGGTGTTCAAGGCCGAACTCGCCGAACTCGACCAGCAGATCGAAGACGAAGCCCGTGCCCAGCTGCAAGCTCTGGACGACCAGCGTGCCCTGCGCCGCAGCGGCGTGAAGTCGGTCCACGACATCGGCGACGACGATTGGGACGAAGAAGACGTGGATGATGAAGACGGTCCAGAAATCATTTACGTGCGCGACTGATTCGTTGCAGTAAACTTAAGCGCCGCTCACATGAGCGGCGTTTTGGTATCTGGGTATTACGTAGCCACGAATAACGTTATGGGCAGCGCTGGGTCGCGCGGCCCTCTATCTAAGGTTGAAGATGATGCGGAGCAAAGTGACAGGTGCGCAGCGTTGGGTCGTAAAGATCGGAAGTGCGCTGCTGACGGCGGATGGCAAAGGCCTGGATCGCGCAGCAATGAGCGTCTGGGTGGAGCAGATGGTGGCCTTGCATGAGGCTGGTGTCGAGTTGGTGCTGGTGTCGTCCGGGGCGGTTGCCGCCGGGATGAGCCGTCTCGGCTGGACCGCGCGACCCAGCGCGATGCACGAACTGCAAGCCGCTGCCGCCATCGGCCAGATGGGCCTGGTGCAAGCCTGGGAGTCCAGCTTCGCCGAGCACGGCCGCCACACGGCGCAGATCCTGCTGACTCACGACGACCTGTCCGACCGCAAGCGCTACCTCAACGCCCGCAGTACGTTGCGCGCCCTGGTGGAGCTCAAGGTGATCCCGGTGATCAACGAGAACGACACCGTGGTCACCGACGAAATCCGTTTCGGCGACAACGACACCCTGGCCGCACTGGTAGCCAACCTGGTGGAAGCCGACTTGCTGGTGATCCTCACTGATCGCGACGGCATGTTCGACGCCGATCCGCGCAACAACCCCGATGCGCAGCTTATTTATGAAGCCCGCGCCGATGACCCGGCGCTGGACGCCGTGGCCGGCAGTGTCGGCGGTGCCCTGGGCCGTGGCGGCATGCAGACCAAGCTGCGGGCTGCGCGCCTGGCTGCACGCTCCGGTGCCCACACCATTATCGTCGGTGGGCGCCTGGAGCGCGTGTTGGACCGCCTCAAGGCTGGCGAACGCATCGGCACGTTGCTGTCGCCGGAACGCGGCATGCTGGCGGCGCGCAAGCAGTGGCTGGCCGGGCATCTGCAAACCCGTGGCACTCTGGTGCTGGACGACGGCGCGGTATCGGCACTGTCCCAGGGCAACAAGAGCCTGCTGCCGGTGGGCGTCAAGCTGGTACAGGGCAGCTTCCGCCGCGGCGAAATGGTGGTGTGCGTAGCGCCCGACGGTCGTGAAATCGCCCGTGGCCTGGCCAATTACAGTGCCCTGGAAGCACAGAAAATTATTGGACAATCGTCTGACGCGATTGTCGGACTATTAGGTTACATGGCCGAACCTGAACTGGTTCACCGCGACAACCTGATCCTGGTCTAACCAAAGGAATATACGATGCGTTTAGTGAAGTTTGCGTTGGGCCTGCTGTTGCTGACGCCGTTGCTGGCAAGCGCCGAAGAGGTTGGCCAGGTGTCGACGGTGTTTAAATTCGTCGGCCCCAACGACCGAATTGTCGTCGAAGCGTTTGACGACCCCAAGGTCGACGGCGTGACCTGCTACTTGTCCCGCGCCAAGACAGGTGGCGTTAAAGGCGGCCTGGGCCTGGCCGAAGATCGCGCTGAAGCATCGATTGCCTGCCGTCAGGTCGGCCCGATCCGCTTCAAGGGCGAACTGAAGGACGGCGACGAAGTGTTCAAGGAACGCACCTCGCTGGTGTTCAAAACCATGCAAGTGGTGCGTTTCCTCGACAAGAAGCGCAACACCCTGGTGTACCTGGTCTACAGCGACCGCCTGATCGAGGGCAGCCCGCAGAACGCCGTGACCGCAATTCCGATTTTGCCGTGGCCGACCGCTCAGTAATCCGCAGGCGGGTTTTGTAATCGGCGTCTATGATTGCAGGCTTGCGGGTTGTAACCTCAAGGCGCCGCTTTGCTAAGAACATGGGATATCTGGAGTTCGTCATGAGTGCTTTCCACGACCTGAAACTCAAAGCTTTGGACGGACAAGAGTTGCCACTGGCGCCCTTCAAGGGGCAAGTAGTGCTGGTGGTCAATGTAGCCTCCAAATGTGGCCTGACCCCGCAATATGCGGCGTTGGAGAACCTCTATCAGCAGTACAAGGACCAAGGGTTTACTGTGCTGGGCCTGCCGTGCAACCAGTTTGCCGGCCAGGAACCGGGCACCGAGGAAGAAATCCGCGAGTTCTGCAGCCTGAACTACGGCGTGACCTTTCCCTTGGGCAGCAAGCTCGATGTCAATGGCCCTGAGCGTCACCAGCTCTACCGGTTGCTGGCGGGTGAGGGGGCCGAATTTCCCGGCGATATCACCTGGAATTTTGAGAAGTTCCTGCTGGGTAAAGATGGTAGGGTCCTTGCTCGATTCTCACCGCGTACCCCGCCGGAAGACCCTTCGATCGTCCAGGCCATCGAAAAAGCCTTGAGCTAAATCACTTCTCTTGTGGTGAGCGGACCTTTCCCGCTATGGGCTGCGTAGCAGCCCAAATACCCCACCGCTTTTACCCCTTAATCACCAAAATCAATAGTGCTACCGGGCGCGTTCCACTCCTCATATTATCCGCATCATAAACCCAGTCTCCCGTGGAGTGCTCCATGCCCGTCCAAGCCTTGTTCAAACCCTTCCAGCTCGGTGCACTGCAACTGTCGACCCGCGTGGTCATGGCGCCGATGACCCGCTCGTTTTCTCCGGGTGGTGTACCTAATTCCAACGTCATCGAATACTACCGTCGCCGTGCGGCCGCTGGCGTGGGCTTGATCATCACTGAAGGCACCGTGGTCGGTCACCAGGCCTCTAACGGCTACCCGAATGTCCCGCATTTCTACGGTGAAGCGGCCCTGGCCGGGTGGAAGAAAGTGGTCGATGCCGTGCACGCCGAAGGCGGCAAGATTGTCCCTCAGTTGTGGCATGTCGGCAGCGTGCGCCGTATCGGCACTGAGCCTGATGCCAGCGTGCCGGCCTATGGTCCGATGGAGAAACTCAAGGACGGCAACGTGGTGGTCCACGGCATGACCGCCCAGGACATCAAGGACGTGATCAACGCTTTCGCCCAAGCCGCCAAAGACGCCCAAAGCATCGGCATGGACGGCGTGGAAATCCATGGCGCCCACGGTTATCTGGTCGATCAGTTCTTCTGGGAAGGCAGCAACCAGCGCACCGACGAGTACGGCGGTAGCCTGGCCAACCGCTCGCGTTTTGCCATCGAGCTGATCCAGGCTACGCGCGCCGCTGTCGGCCCGAACTTCCCGATCATCTTCCGTTTCTCCCAGTGGAAGCAGCAGGACTACACCGCGCGTCTGGTACAAACCCCTGAGGCGTTGGGTGAATTCCTCAAGCCGCTGTCCGACGCTGGCGTGGATATTTTCCACTGCTCAACCCGACGTTTCTGGGAACCGGAATTTGAAGGTTCCGACCTCAATCTGGCCGGTTGGGCGCGCCAACTCACCGGCAAACCAACTATTACCGTGGGCAGCGTCGGCCTGGATGGCGAGTTCCTGCAGTTTATGGTCAACACCGACAAAGTCGCGCAGCCGGCCAGCCTTGAGAAACTGCTGGAGCGCCTGAACAACGACGAGTTTGATCTGGTTGCCGTAGGTCGTGCGTTGTTGGTTGACCCGGATTGGGCCGTGAAAGTGCGTGAAGGACGTGAGGGTGACATCCTGCCATTCAGTCGTGAGGCGTTGACGACTCTGGTCTAAGTGGCGTCAGGGCGGGCTCCAGGTGCCCGTCCTCGCACACACCGCGCAACTGGCGTTCGAACTGCTCGATAATCGCTGGCCAACCCTGGCGACTGGCATGTTGACGAGCATTCAGGCGGGCCCTGCGCAACGTTTCGCGTTCTTCCAGCAGCCAGATGGCTGCATCGCAAAACGCCTCTTCATCCCCCGGCATCGCCAGTGCGCCGCTATAGCCGTGCCGCAGGTGCTGGCTTGCGGCTGCCTGGTCGTACGCCACCACACCAAGGCCTGAGGCCATGGCTTCCAGCACTACATTGCCGAAGGTTTCGGTCAGGCTGGGAAAAAGAAACAGGTCTCCCGACGCGTAATGCCGTGCCAACTCTTCACCGCGTTGGGTGCCGCAGAATACTGCTTCGGGCAGGTCGTGCTCCAGCAGCGCCCGTTGCGGGCCATCCCCGACGACAATCAGCTTCATTGGGCGGGATGGGTACGTTTTCTGTAGCGCATCAAAGCAGCGCTTGAGCAGCCCGAGGTTTTTCTCCTGGGCCAGGCGGCCAACGTGCAGCACAGCGATATCGTCGTTCTCTAAACCCCAGCTTTCACGCAGTGCATTGTCACGCTTGGTCGGGTGGAATAACTGGCTGTCGACACCCCGCGACAACATTCCCAAACGCTCGAAATGCCGACGCTCCAACTCCAGGCGTTGGCTGGCGCTGGGCACCAGGGTCAACGTCGAACGGTTGTGAAACCAGCGCAGGTAATGCGTGACCATTCGACTGAGCAGGCTCAAGCCGTACTGGTTCGAATACTGTTGGAAATTGGTGTGAAAGCCGCTGACCACACTGATGCCCAGGCGCCGTGCTGCACGCAGTGCCGACAAGCCCAGCGGGCCTTCAGTGGCGATGTAGAGCACGTCCGGGCGTTGGCGTGTCCAGCGGCGCAGCAACTTGTGCATCGACGACTGACCCCACTGCAGGCCCGGATAACCCGGCAGTGGCCAGCCGCGGCATAGCAGGAGTTCGTCGTCGCTGAGCCGGCTCTGATCGACGCCTTGGCGTGGGCGTACCAGTTCGACTTGATGGCCGCGCGCGCGCAAACCCTCGCACAGGCGACCAAGGGTATTGGCCACCCCGTTGATCTCTGGCGGGAAGGTTTCGGTGATGAGGGTGATATGAAGCGAGGCTGTCGTCATGACCCACAGTGTCCGTGTGGGCCATGTCGCCATTGTGTCATCCAGATGATGGATTTATGACTTGGTGACCTTGGGGTTCGCCATCGCCTCGGCGCCTTGCTCGCGCACCCAGAACAAGGTGGCGCCAGCCACCGCCGCGGGCATCATCAGCAGGTTGACCACCGGCACCAGCAATACCAGATAGACGATGCCGCCAAAGCTCATGCTCTGCCAGCGTTTCTGGCGCAGCCAGGCGAGCATTTCGTTCCAGCCTAGTTTGTGGTTGTCGGCCGGGTAGTCGATGTATTGGATTGCCATCATCCATACGCCAAACAGCAGCCACAACGGCGCGGCGATCAGGTTGACCACGGGAATAAACGAAAGGATAAACAGGCCGATCGCCCGTGGCAGGAAGTAGCCGAGCTTGCGCATTTCTCGGGCCAGGGTGCGGGGGACCATGGCGATCAACTCGCCCCAACTGAAGGCCGGGAAGTCATCGGTACCGCGCACCACCACTTCTACCTTCTCTGAGAGAAAGCCATTGAACGGCGCCGCGATGATATTGGCGAGCATGGTGAAGGTGAAAAACACCATCAGCACCACCAACACTACAAAGAGCGGCCATAGCAGGTAATTCAAAAAGCTCAGCCAACTCGGCAGCGTCGGCATTAAGTGCTCGACCCACAAGCTGAACTGGTGGCCGGCGAAGTAAATCAATCCGACGAACAGCACCAGGTTGATCATCAGCGGCAGCAGCACAAACAGGCGTAGGCCAGGGCTCAACACCAGTTTGAGGCCTTCACGCAGGTATTGCGGGCCGGAAAGAACAGGGGCAGGCATGGAGAACTCCGAGCAGGATGACGAACGCGCCGACCTTACCGACTTTGTATCCGAGGCGAAAGCGGCGACATCAACAGTAACAAACGCCTCGATTAGCTGGGCTGACAGCATAGAGACCGCCTATGAGCTGGATTGTTAAACCGTATTTCCTTAATCTTGCCCCCCTCTATACGCTGCACCCATTATTTTTAGGATCTGCGAGTTAAAGCCTTCCCCAAGTGCTTCGCAGTCCTTTTTTATTCCAGCCGCCTTGTAGTCCGGGCGGTCGATAGGAGTGAGTCATGTCTGATACCCGTCATTCGCGAGTGATTATTCTCGGTTCCGGCCCTGCCGGTTACAGCGCTGCTGTCTATGCTGCCCGGGCCAACCTCAAGCCGCTGCTGATCACCGGCATGCAGGCGGGCGGTCAGTTGACCACCACCACGGAAGTCGACAACTGGCCTGGCGACGTCCACGGCCTGACTGGCCCGGTGCTGATGGAGCGTATGAAAGAACACGCCGAGCGCTTTGAAACCGAGATCGTTTTTGATCACATCAACCAAGTCGACTTCTCGAAAAAGCCTTACAGCCTGACCGGCGACAGCGGCGTTTACACCTGTGACGCGCTGATCATCGCCACTGGCGCCAGCGCCCGTTACCTGGGCCTGCCATCGGAAGAAGCGTTCATGGGCAAGGGCGTTTCAGCCTGCGCGACCTGCGACGGTTTCTTCTACCGCAACAAGCCGGTCGCCGTAGTCGGCGGCGGTAACACTGCCGTTGAAGAGGCGCTGTACCTGGCCAACATCGCCAGCACCGTGACCCTGGTTCACCGCCGCGAGACTTTCCGCGCCGAGAAGATCCTGATCGACAAGCTGCACGCCCGTGTCGCTGAAGGCAAGATCATCCTCAAGCTCAACGCTACCCTGGACGAAGTCCTGGGCGACAACATGGGCGTGACCGGTGCGCGCCTGAAAAACAACGACGGCAGCTTCGACGAGCTGAAAGTCGACGGCGTGTTCATCGCCATCGGCCACACTCCGAACACGTCGTTGTTCGAAGGCGTGCTGGAAGCCAAAGACGGTTATCTGGTGGTGCAGGGCGGCCGTGAAGGCAATGCGACTGCCACCAATATCGAAGGCATCTTTGCTGCCGGTGATGTGGCTGACCACGTGTACCGCCAGGCCATTACCTCGGCTGGTGCCGGTTGCATGGCAGCCCTGGATGCCGAGCGTTACCTCGACGGTTTGAAGGACGCTTCGTTCTAAATCGTTGGAATAAAAAAACCGGCTGCGAGGCCGGTTTTTTTATGAGTGCAATTTAAATGTGGGAGGGGCAAGTTCCCTCCCACATTTTGATCCGCGTCTGACTCAGGATTTGCGGGTCAGGGGCTGCGCGGTGAATTTCACACCGGCCAACCCATGGGCAATCAACGCCCGAATATTGCCGTGGTCGCTGCCCTCAGGCGTCGCCACCACCGAGCGGTAATGTTCACCAAACGCCAGCAGCGCTTCTTGGTCGCTCAAGCCTTCCAGCACCGCCAAACCCAAGGTCTTGCACGACCCTTCATTCTGCCCGGCCGCGTTTTCCACGGTGCCGTTGGTGAAGGCCTGCGGTTGGTAATCGTAACCGGCCGCGACAAATGCCAGGGTGTCGGCAAAGACGTGTTCGCCGCTGTTGAGGCTGGCGCGCAGGGTGTTCAAATCAGTCATGGGTTTTTCCTTTGGCGAACGCTGCCTGTTGGTCAGCGCTGGCTTCTTTCTGGTATTGGGCTTTCCACTCGGCGTACGGCATGCCGTACACCACTTCACGAGCGTCATCGAGGCTCAGCTCGATCTGGCGCTCGTCGGCCTCGGCCTTGTACCACTTGGACAGGCAATTACGGCAGAAACCGGAGAGGTTCATCAGGTCGATGTTCTGTACATCCTTGCGGCTGTCCAGATGTGCTACCAGCCGGCGAAAAGCGGCGGCTTCGAGTTCGAGGCGTTGTTGATCGTTCATAGGGTCCACTTCAATGTCAGCGGCTGGCCGCCAGGGTAATCGAAACCGATTCGGCAAAGCGCAGCGCATGGGGCTTATCCACTTCGACCTCGGCGTACAGCACCGATTCATTGCTCATCACCAGGTCCAGCAATTCCTGGGTCAGGCGTTCCAGCAGCGCGAAGCGGTTGCCTTCCACGTGGGCGATGATCGCCTTGGTGATGGTGCGGTAGTTCAACGCGTGGTCAATATCGTTGTCACGCACGGCGTCCTGGGCTGCATACAGGATGGTCAGGTTGATCAGCACATCCTGCTTGTTGAGGATTTCGTCCTCATTGATACCGATGAAGGTACGCAGACACAGGTCCTTGACCCGGATGCGCGCCATGCCTGGTTGAAGTTGTGGCATTGCTACTTGCTCCGTCCAATCAGTTGCAGGAACTCCATGCGCGTGGTGTTCGACTCGCGGAACGCGCCGAGCATCACCGAGGTGTTCATGGTTGAATTCTGTTTTTCCACGCCGCGCATCATCATGCACATGTGCTTGGCCTCGATTACCACGGCCACGCCGGCGGCCTGGGTCACGTCCTGGATCGCGTCGGCGATCTGCCGCGTGAGGTTTTCCTGGATCTGCAGGCGCCGGGCGAACATGTCGACAATACGCGCCAGTTTCGACAGGCCGAGCACCTTGCCGGTCGGAATATAGGCCACGTGGGCCTTGCCGATAAAGGGCAGCAGGTGATGTTCGCACAGCGAGTACAACTCGATGTCCTTGAGGATCACCATCTCGTCGTTGTCGGAGGCGAACAGTGCACCGTTGACGATTTCTTCGAGGTTCTGCTCATAGCCATGACACAGGTACTGCATGGCCTTGGCGGCGCGCTTGGGGGTGTCGATCAAGCCTTCGCGTTCCGGGTCTTCGCCCAGGTTCTTGAGGATCTCGCGGTAATGGTGGGGCAGGGATAAGGTCATACAACATCCTCACAAACGGCTTACTTGATATGCCGCCCGCCGTTGACGGTCAGGGTGGTACCGGTGACATAGGGGTTGTCCAGCAGGTAGCGCACGCTCTGGTAAATCACCTCGGGTCCGGGCTCGATGCCCAGGGCTGATTTGGCCAACACCCGAGTGCGATAGGCCGCGTCGTCGTCTTCGTTGAACATCACCATCGCCGGGGCGATGCCGTTGACTTTGATCAGCGGCGCGAACTGCGCGGCAAACGACAGCGTAAGGCTGTCGAGCCCGGCCTTGGTGGCGCAGTAGGCGATGTGCTGGCGGCTACCCTTGCGCACCACGTCATCGCTGATATGCACGATATCGGCAGGTGAAGAGCGTTGCAGCAAGGTCGAACAATGCAGGTTGATCAGGTACGGCGCAAGCATGTGTACGCTGAACATATCGGTAAACGCGCGGCTTTCGTCGCCCGGCGTTTCCGCGACCCAGGCCGAGGCGTTGTGGATGATCGCGCGCAGGCTTTGGGTGTGGGTGCTCAGTTCAGCGATAAACGCCAGGATCCCAGCTTCATTGGAGAAGTCGGCAAACACACCGATCGCGCCACGCTCGCGCAGGGCCTGTACGCCGGGGCGTTCGCTGCGGTAGCTGAAAATCACCGGTTGGCCCTCGTCCAGCAGGCGCTGGGCGCAATGCAGGCCGACACGTTGGCCGGCGCCGGTGATCAGGATCGGGGCGTTCTTTGCAGTCATGGGAGGCTCGCGTCGCTGGCAGGCGCAAATCATACCAGCGACGGGTCGCCCCTGTACTCACGCCGCCGCTTCGGCGGCCGTGCGCGGTGCAGGCGTGGGATGCAGCCAGTTCGCCAGCAGGTGTGTGGACAGCGGAATGAACCAGTAAACCATCAGAGGCGTGAGTGCCATCGTGCTGACCAGTACGCGGGGCACCAGGTCGAGCCCATTGAGCAATGGCCCCAAGACAAAGTTGAACAGCAGCGACACCGGGAAAAACGCCAGCCAGATTGCCACGGCCTGCTTCCAGCGCGGCGGACGGGCACCCGCGGCGCCAAACCAGCCATCGATGCCGCGCACACGGTGCTCGGAGGGGTCGGCAAACAAATCGCTGCCGCGGCTAAGCCAGGCACAACGGGAGGCGGAGAATTCCCAGGCATGCAGTGTTTTTTCGTCGGCGAAGCGGAAAATGATCTGGAATTCGTCATCGTTGGGCGGCGGTGCAAGTACGCCGGAGCCCAGATAACCGGGGAAGTCGGTAGCCAATTGCTCGCCTTCGCGCAGCCAGGCCATCAGTTCTTCGTAGCGCCCTTTGGCGACGCGGCGCGCAACCATCAAGGTGACGGGAGAGGTAGACATTGTGTATCTCCAAATGTACGGGTGCGCTGATCCGGGTAGGTGGCGCACAAACGAAGCTGCGGGGTGTTGCAGCGACGTAGAAAAAACAGGCAAGGATTATTCCGGTTTTGCCGAAATACGCCAGCGACATTGGTCCGAAAAGTACACACCTTGAAAAAGAGGGGTCTATAGGCGTTAAATGACCGCCCAATTACCGCTGGTTTGTTGGTCTTGAATGCCCGTGATTACTGCTCCTGCTGACAGCATTTCGCATCTGGATTCGCCTGATTGCGCTGAGCTTTTTCCAATTCGTGATGTATCAAGATTGACAGGCGTCAACCCGGTCACCTTGCGCGCATGGGAGCGTCGTTACGGCCTGATCCAGCCCATCCGCACCGAAAGTGGGCACCGCCTCTACTCCAAGGCCGATATTGAGACGGTCAATCGCATTCTTGGTTGGATTGAACGTGGCGTGGCGGTCAGCAAGGTCGGCAAGATTCTCGCCCGCGACGATCAGCAGGCCGAAGCGATTCGCGCTGAGCGCGACTCAGTCGAGGAAAGCGAATTGCCGCAATGGCGGGCGAGGCTGTTGCTGGCGGTCAAGGCCTTTGACGACCGTCAGTTGGAAAGCCTGTATGGCCAGATTCTCGCTACCTATCCCCTCAACGTGGCGTTCCAAGAGATCCTGATGCCTCTCTGGAACGAGCTCTTGCGCCACCAGGGGCGTTTTGGTCAAGCCAGCGAATGGCTGTTTTTCGACGCCTTCTTGCGTATCCATGCCTTTCAGCGCCTGCAAGCGGCGACACTGTCGCCTGCGCCTCGGGTATTGCTGTCAGCCATACCCGGCGAATGCCGCAAACTGGAGTTGCTGGTGGCGGCGCTGTTGATGAGCAGCGATGACCTGGTCGTGAAGGTGCTGGGGATGGGGCAGCCGTTTGATGAGCTGACCCTCGTATGTGAAAAGACTCATCCCCAGGCGCTGATCATCTTCTCCAACCACTCCCATAACGTTGATCTGGCTGGCCGCCTCAACCGTTTGGCGTTGACCCTTGATTGCCCGTTATTTCTTGCTGGCGCAGTGTCGGACCTGGCGCAGAGCGCGCTGGCAGGTTCTTCCATCGGTTGTCTGGGCAGCGAAGGGCGCCAGATGCAACGCCGCTTGCAGCAGTTCCTCAGCGGTAACCTGGATACCTGAACTCAGGCGTGCATCTGCGGGTGCACCAGGCGGTGCTGATGCAGGATGAACTGGCGCAGGCGTTCGATTTCATCCGCATCGCTTTGACTGAGGCGATAGGCAAACAAACCCCGCGCGGTTTCCCTCTCAAAGGCGCCGCGCAGGGCAATGCGCTCATAGCCGGAAGGGCTGAACCAAAGGGAAAAGGTTTTTGGTGGTTTGATCCGGCCACGAATCTCCACCAGCACGCCCTTGAATGACACCTCATGCACCCACAGCGCACTTGCGGTGCCCTTGATGTTCTCCAGGGCCACCGGAGCTTCAAGTGCAAGGCGCCAGGCGCGGATCACCGGGCCGTCTTCAAAAATACTCGGCACACCCAGGCGCAGATGCACTGCATTGAACTCATCCTCCACCAATTGGAGGGGAAAGGTCAGTTGCTGGTTGTCGAACTGCGCTTGGATGGTGACATGGTCGTGGGCGGCCAGGCGGGTGAGCAAGTCGCGAATCTGCGCACCGCCGTTGACGGTCAGGCTCGACGACGCATCCCGCAGATTAAGTTGCGGGTTGTGTTGCATGTTCTGAATGAAATCCAGCTCATCCTTGGTCAGAAGCGCATCGCGTTGCATTGTGCTTGCTCAATAGAGGGGCATTAAAGTGCCATTATCCGCTCATATGGCCGTATTTTCTAAATTTTGTTCAATCCATTTGTCGACTTGAACGCGGCCAGTTCGGCTTTGACTTGGGCCAGTTCGCTTTCTAATTGCTCGACACGCTGCTGGGCCTTGACCTGGAGCGTGACGTCTTTTTGTACGCCGATAAAATAGGTTTGCTTATCAGCCGTGTTGAACACCGTTGAAAGCGACAGTTCGTTCCAGAAATGGCTGCCGTCCTTACGGTAATTGCGCAGGGTTTCCCGGCACGAACCACCCTTCGCCAAAGCATCCCGAATCACCGTCAGCGCTGGCTGATCACGGTCGCCCGACTGCAGGAAGCGGCAGTCCTGATAGAGGATTTCGTCCAGTGTGTAGCCGGTCATCCGTTCGAAGGCCGGGTTCACATAAATCAGGGGCTTTTCATCGCCTTCGCGTTCGGCGACCACGATGCCTTCGTTGGAAGCGTCGATCACCATCTGCATCAGCTTGGCGTTAATCATTGAGCGGTCCGTGGCGTGTTGTTGGAATGGGCAGTTTATGGCAAGTCGTGAATCTTGCACGGTGCGCCCCGAAATATTTGCGTCGCTGTTAATATCCCAGGCTTTCGCTCAACTACAGGATCAGATTGATGAAAGTCGCCATCCTTTCCGGCTCGGTCTACGGCACGGCTGAAGAAGTCGCCCGGCACGCCGCCGGCATCCTCAAAGACGCTGGTTTTGAAGCCTGGCACAACCCGCGCGCGACCCTGGCGGATGTGCAGGCGTTTGCCCCTGAGGCGTTTCTGGCGGTGACTTCGACCACCGGCATGGGTGAACTGCCCGATAACCTGCAACCGTTGTATTCGATGATTCGCGACCAACTGCCTTCGGCCTGGCGCGGTTTGCCCGGTGCGGTGATCGGTTTGGGCGACGCCAGCTATGGCGACACCTTTTGTGGTGGCGGTGAGCAAATGCGCGAGCTGTTTGGCGAATTGGGCGTGCGCGAAGTACTGCCCATGTTGCGCCTGGACGCCAGCGAGAGCGTGACGCCGGAAGCAGATGCCGAGCCGTGGTTGGCAGAATTGGTCACTGCACTGCGCGCTTGATTGAGCGGTTCCAGCTGTTTTCAGTCCCTTTATTGACGGCGTCTCTTTGACGCCGTTTGTATAGATCTAAACTATTCTCATAGCTGACTCGTACGGTCATCAAGCTGGCTGCGAAGGCAACTCCGTCCGCCAGGGCGTCTGACTAGACTGGCCCATCACTCGAAAAATAATAAGAAGTGCGCCAAGGAGGTCGTTACCGTGAGCCTAGCCCCTGTTGTGCCGCCACAGAATGTCAAAGATCAGGTCAGTGCTGCCGAGTGGCAAGCCCGTGTCGACCTGGCGGCCTGCTATCGCCTGGTGGCGTTGCATGGCTGGGACGACCTGATCTTCACCCACATCTCGGCCAAGGTGCCGGGCACCGATGATTTCCTGATCAATCCCTACGGACTGATGTTCCACGAGATCACTGCGTCGAGCCTGGTAAAGGTCGACCAGGCCGGCAACAAGCTGATGGACAGCCCCTACGAGATCAACCCGGCGGGCTACACGATCCACAGCGCGATCCATGAAGTTCGCCACGATGTCACCTGCGTGCTGCATACCCACACTGCCGCCGGTGTGGCGGTGGCGGCACAGAAACAGGGCGTGCTGCCGATCAGCCAGCAATCGATCTTCGTGCTGTCGAGCCTGGCCTATCACGCCTATGAAGGCGTCGCGCTGAACCACGAGGAAAAGGCCCGCCTGCAAGCCGACCTTGGCGACAATAATTTCTTGATGCTGCACAACCATGGCCTGCTCACCTGTGGCAGTACCATCGCCGACACCTTCCTGATGATGTTCACCTTTCAGCGCGCCTGCGATATCCAGGTGCTGGCGCAAAACGGCGGCGCTGAATTGATCGCCATTGGTCCGCAGATTCTTGCGGGCGCCAAAGCCATGGTCGCTGCTGTCACCAAGAGCGCTCAAGGTATGGGGGGCGCGCTGGCCTGGCCGGCGTTGCTGCGCAAATTGGATGCTCAAGATCCTGGGTATAGAAGCTGATGCCACTTGCCGAGATCCCGCTCAGAGCCTGGCGCAAACGCAGCCAGAGTTTCGAATTTCACGGACGCACCATCCGTTACTGGGTGTCGGGGCAGGGCGAACCGTTGCTGCTGATCCATGGCTTTCCCACCGCCAGTTGGGACTGGCATTACCTGTGGCAACCCCTGGCCCAGCACAACTTGGTCATCGCCTGCGACATGCTCGGTTTCGGCGATTCAGCCAAGCCTCTGGACCATGGCTACTGCCTGCTGGAACAGGCGGATTTGCAACAGGCTTTGCTGGAGCATCTGCGGGTGGATCAGCCGGTGCACGTGCTGGCCCACGACTACGGTGACAGCGTCGCTCAGGAACTGTTGGCCCGGCACTATGAAGGCCGATTCAAGATGGCCAGTTGTGTGTTTCTCAACGGCGGGCTGTTCCCGGAAACCCATCGCCCGGCGCTGGTGCAAAAACTCCTGCTCAGCCCGCTGGGCTGGATGATCGGCCGCGCATTCGGGCGCAATGCTCTGGCCGACAGCTTCGGCCAGATCTTCGGCCCCAACACTCGCCCCAGCGAAAGCGCACTGGACGATTTCTGGAGCCTGATCGACTGCAACGATGGCACGCGCATCCTGCACAAGCTGATCGCCTACATTCCCCAGCGTCGGCGCCTGCGTGATCGCTGGGTGGCGGCGATGCAGCAGGGTGACGTGCCATTGCGAGTGATCGACGGCGAGATCGACCCGATCTCCGGTGTCCATATGGTGGAGCGTTACCACCAATTGGTGCCCCATGCCGACACGGTGTTACTGGCCAACATCGGCCACTACCCGCAGATTGAAGCGCCGGTGCAGGTGCTCAAGCATTACCAGGCGTTTCGTGATCGGATTGGGCAGGTTGAAACCCGCATGGCTTATTCCTGAGCCTTAGGATCATCCCCCTGCCTTATCGAGCACCATTCAGCCTTGGCTGTCTTTATTGTGACCGGCAGCCCTGTGCCTGACACTCGACCCATTCCCATTGTCGCCATTGGAGTTCGGTATGAGTGAGTCAGTGCAGTTCCAGGATAAGGTCGTGATCGTCACCGGTGCCGGCGGCGGATTGGGCCGGGCCCATGCGCTGTTGTTCGCTAAACATGGGGCCAAGGTGCTGGTCAACGATCTCGGCGGTTCCACCCAAGGCGAAGGCGCCAGTGCTTCGGCGGCCGACCGTGTAGTGGCCGAGATCCGCGAGGCGGGTGGTATTGCCGAAGCCAACCACGACTCTGTCACCGATGGTGACAAGATTGTGCAAAACGCCCTCGACGCTTTTGGCCGCATCGACGTAGTGGTCAATAACGCCGGCATCCTGCGCGACAAAACGTTCCACAAAATGGAAGACGCCGACTGGGACCTGGTTTACCGGGTGCATGTCGAAGGCGCCTACAAAGTCACCCGCGCCGCCTGGCCCCATCTGCGTGAGCAAGGCTATGGCCGAGTGATCTTCACCGCGTCCACTTCGGGCATCTACGGCAACTTCGGCCAGTCCAACTACGGCATGGCCAAGCTCGGCCTGTACGGCTTGACCCGTACCCTGGCGCTGGAGGGGCGCAAGAACAACATCCTGGTCAACGCCATCGCCCCCACTGGCGCCACGCGCATGACCGAAGGCCTGATCCCGCCGCAAGTGTTCGAGCGCCTCAAGCCGGAATTGGTCAGCCCGCTCGTGGTGTACCTGGGCAGCGAAGCGTGCCAGGAAACTTCTGGGTTGTTTGAAGTGGGCGGTGGCTGGATTGGCAAGACCCGCTGGGAGCGCAGCCTGGGTGTGGGCTTTGATCCCGAAGCCGGTTTTTCACCGGACGATGTGGCGGCGCACTGGCAGCAGATCTGCGACTTCGAAGGGGCGGCTCATCCCAAGGACAATATCGAGGCCTTGAAGGAGATGATGGCCAACTTGCAGAAGTACAGCCTGTGATCATTGCTTGAAAAAGTTTGAATCTTACGGGGCGCTGATGGCGCCCCGTTTTATTTCAGGCAAAAAAAAGCCGCTGCAAACGCAGCGGCTGAAGTAAGACGTTGGATCAAGGAGCGACAAATCAACGTCAGTGAACACCGGTAACAGATTGAAAAAAGACATCAATCCATTTGAGTCTGGCTTTTCTTCCGTTTGGGGAAGCGGGCCGTTTGCCCTGAAAGCCCGGCAAGAATAGTCGTTTGCGACAAGATGAGTAATAGCGCTTCGGGACAAGGACTGTTGTAAAAACTGCAACAGTCTTGACTCTTGCCATCCATGGCCCTGATAACCCGCCATCCACACGGTTCATGCCCCCGCCCAGACCCAGGCCAGAGCGCCCGGTAATCCTTTCGAGCGACAACACGAATCCCTCCTTGGTGCGCTTATCGCTCCTGATGTGCGGCAGTAGGGTGGGGCCTTCTGTCACTCACCGGGGAAGACGCATGACAAAAACAACAATGCGCGCCATCTTCACGCCACAGGCGCTGGCCGCTGCGGTTGCCTTGGGTTGCTGTGCCCAGGCTCAGGCTGTTTCGTTCAATATTGGCGAGATCGAAGGGCAATTCGATTCGTCGTTGTCGGTGGGTTCGAGTTGGGGCATGCGTGATGCCGATAAAAAACTCGTGGGTACCGTCAATGGCGGCACGGGCCAGGCTTCCACGGGGGATGACGGACGGCTCAATTTCAAGAAGGGCGAGACCTTCTCGAAAATCTTCAAGGGCCTGCACGACCTTGAACTCAAGTACGGCGACACCGGTGTGTTCGTGCGCGGCAAGTACTGGTACGACTTTGAGCTCAAGGACGAAGACCGCGAGTTCAAGCAGATCAGCGACCACAACCGCAAGGAAGGCGCCAAGTCCAGCGGTGCGCAGATCCTCGATGCGTTCGTCTATCACAACTACTCCCTGGGCGACCTGCCGGGCACCGTACGCGCCGGTAAGCAGGTGGTCAGTTGGGGTGAAAGTACCTTCATCGGCAACTCCATCAACAGCATCAACCCGATTGACGTGTCGGCGTTCCGCCGCCCGGGTGCCGAGATCAAGGAAGGCCTGATCCCGGTGAACATGCTGTTCGCGTCCCAGAGCCTGACCAACCAACTGACCGTGGAAGGGTTTTATCAGTTGGAGTGGGACCAGACCGTGCTGGATAACTGCGGCACCTTCTTTGGCGGTGACGTGGCGGCGGATGGTTGCACCGGTAACTACACAGTAGGCAGCCCTGGTATCGCGCCGCTGCAATCGATTGCGGCAAACCGCGGTCAGGGTTTTGTGGTGACGCGCGAGGGTGTGGTGGTACAGCGTGCGGGCGACCGTGATGCGCGGGACTCCGGTCAGTTTGGGGCGGCTTTGCGTTGGCTGGGTGACGACACCGAGTACGGTTTGTATTTCATGAATTACCACAGCCGCACACCCACTGTAGGCACCATCACCAACAACACCACACTGCAAACCATCGGTGGCATTGCCGCCGCCGCTGGAGGTTTCGGTCAGGCCTTGGCCCAGAGCACCATGCTCGGTCGTGGCCAGTATTACCTCGACTACCCGGAAGACATCCGCCTGTTCGGCGCGAGTTTCTCCACAACCTTGCCCACCGGCACGGCGTGGACCGGGGAAATCAGCTACCGGCCGAATGCCCCGGTGCAGTTGAATACCACCGACCTGACATTGGCCTTGCTTAACCCAATCGCCGGCCAATTGGCCTCACCCATCCGCAGCAATTTCGGCAGCGACAACAAAGGCTACCGCCGCAAGGAAATCACCCAGATCCAAAGCACCATGACCCAGTTCTTTGACCAAGTCCTCGGCGCCGAACGCCTGACTTTGGTGGGCGAAGCGGCCGTGGTGCACGTGGCTGGCCTGGAGGACAAATCCAAACTGCGTTACGGCCGCGATTCGGTCTACGGTGCTTACGGTTTCGAGGGTGACACCGACGGTTTCGTCACCTCCACCTCTTGGGGCTACCGCGCGCGGGCGATCCTTGACTACAACAACGCCATTTTCGGGGTGAACCTCAAGCCCAACCTGTCCTGGTCCCATGACGTGGCCGGCTATGGGCCCAACGGGATCTTCAACAAGGGCGCCAAGGCCATCAGCGTCGGTGTGGATGCGGACTACCGCAGCACCTACACCGCCAGCCTCAGCTACACCGATTTCTTTGGTGGCGACTACAACACCCTGACCGACCGCGACTTCCTCGCCCTCAGCTTCGGCGTGAACTTCTGATTTGGCTTAAAGAAGGACAAGAACTTATGCGTAAGACAATTGCAGTGTTGGCCCTGAGTCTGTTGGCTGCTCACGTAATGGCGGCGGTGTCGCCGGAAGAAGCGGCCAAGCTGGGCACCACCCTCACGCCGGTCGGTGCCGAAAAAGCCGGCAACGCTGACGGCTCGATCCCGGCCTGGACTGGCGGTATCCCGAAAAACGCTGGCGCGGTGGACAGCAAAGGCTTCCTGGCCGACCCGTTCGCCAATGAAAAACCGCTGTTTGTCATCACCGCCGCCACCGTCGACAAGTACAAAGACAAACTCTCCGACGGCCAGGTGGCGATGTTCAAACGCTACCCCGAGACCTACAAGATTCCGGTATACCCGAGCCACCGTACGGTCAACTTACCGGCGGACATCTACGAATCGATCAAGCGCAGCGCACTGAACGTCAAGGCGATCAACGACGGCAACGGCCTGGAAAACTTCACCGGCAACCGCTACTACGCGTTCCCGATTCCCAAGAATGGCGTGGAGGTGCTGTGGAACCACATCACCCGTTACCACGGCGGTAACCTGCGCCGCATCATCACCCAGGCCACCCCGCAGACCAATGGCAGCTACACGCCGATCCGCTTCGAAGAAGAAGTGGCGGTGCCTCAAGCGATCCCGGATATCGACGCGGCCAAGGCGGCCAACGTATTGAGCTTCTTCAAGCAATCGGTCACCGCCCCAGCGCGCCTGGCGGGCAACGTGCTGCTGGTGCATGAAACCCTCGACCAGGTGAAAGAACCGCGCCTGGCCTGGATCTACAACGCCGGCCAGCGCCGTGTGCGCCGTGCTCCGCAAGTGTCCTATGACGGGCCGGGCACCGCGTCCGACGGCCTGCGTACCACCGACAACTTCGACATGTTCTCCGGGGCCCCCGACCGCTACGACTGGAAGCTGGTGGGCAAGAAAGAGATGTACATCCCCTATAACAGCTACAAGCTCGATTCGCCGAGCCTCAAGTACGACGACATCATCAAGGCTGGTCACATCAACCAGGACCTGACCCGCTACGAACTGCACCGCGTGTGGGAAGTGGTCGGCACGGTCAAACCGAGCGAGCGGCACATCTACGCCAAGCGCCACATGTACATCGACGAAGACAGCTGGCAAGTCGCGCTGGTGGATCACTACGACGGTCGTGGCCAACTGTGGCGCGTCGCCGAAGGTCATGCGCAGTTCTACTACGACCACCAGGTGCCGGCCTACACGGTCGAAACCCTGTACGACATCATTGCGGGGCGCTACATCGCACTTGGCATGAAGAACGAGGAGAAGAGCAGCTTCGTGTTCGGCTTCGCGGCCAAGGCAGCGGACTACACTCCGGCAGCCTTGAGGGCTGAAGGCGTGCGCTGATCCCGGATCGAAGCGGGGTCAAAATGTGGGAGGGGGCTTGCCCCCGATGAGGGAGTATCAGTCACTGGATTGGTTGACTGATACACCGCCATCGGGGGCAAGCCCCCTCCCACATTGGGTTCTGTGCATGGCCTTCAATCACCCTGCTGAATACTTCTTCAACAACCCCCCGCCACAGGACTAGGGTACGCATCACGTTGCATAACAATAAAAAAGCAGGATGCAGCAATGACCGCCATGACACGCTGCCTGGACCGTCCTGGATTCATGCCCCGGCTGTCCGCCCATCATTTGCTGCGCCCCCGCCTGGCCGAGCCTTTGCTGGCAGCACCGGTCAGGGTCAAGTTGTTATGCGCCCCCGGCGGCAGCGGCAAGAGCGCGTTGCTCGCCGAATGTGCGTTGCAGGCGCCCATCGGTTGCCAGGTGTACTGGTTGCCGCTCAATGGCGCGTCGCTCAGCCCCCTCGACCTGTGCCAACGGCTGGCGCAAAACCTTGGCCTGACGTTTACCGACGAAGCCACATTGCTGCTGGACCTCAGCAGCTGGCAGGCCCAGGCATGGGTGTTCCTCGATGATTTCTGCCGCTTACCCACTCAAGACACCGACGCCTTGCTCGATCGCCTGCTCACCGCCAGCAGCCCGGCCCTGACCTGGTGGCTGGGCGCTCGACGGCGTCCGGCCTGTAATTGGCCTCGGCTGCTGCTCGACGATGAGTTACTGGAGTGCGGCGCCGAACTGGCATTTACCCCTGTGGAAATCCAGGCACTGCTCAGCCATGCGCCGGCCCAGTCCGTCGACAGCGTGCTGCAGTTCAGCGCGGGTTGGTGCGCGGGTGTGCGCATCGCCTTGCTGGGTGATGGTCATCCTGATAAGACGTTGCTCGACTACCTGCAACACGAACTGTTCAGCACGCTGCCGCCGGAGTTGGCCGAGGCTTGGCGGGTGCTGGCTCATCTGCCGCGCTTCAATACTGGCCTGTGCGAACACTTGTTCGGCGCGGGCGACGGTGGCCAGTACCTGCGGGATTTACACGCGCTGGGCGCATTTATCGAGCCGTGGGAAGACACCGACTGGTTGCAGGTTTTCCCGCCCCTGGCGCAACTGATGCACAACGAACCCTGGCCTGCCAGGCGCTCTTGGCATCGACGCGCTTGCCAGTGGTTTTGCACCGAGCAGGATTGGCAGGCCGCTTTTGAACAGGCTCTGCTGGCCGAAGAATATGAAATGGCGGTGAGCCTCTTGCAGCACTTCAGCTTTGAGGACCTGTTCCGCCAGCAGAACGCCGTCTTGCTGTTGCGCCTGCATGAGCAGCATGGCGATGAACTGATGCTCGGCTCGGCGCAACTGGTGGGGTTGGTGACTGCTGCGCTCCTGTTCGCCGGGCGCTTCGAACAGGCGGCTGCGTGCATCGATCAGCTCGCTCGATTTGCCCCGCAACCCTCGGCGGCGCAACAGCGTTATTTACTGGCGCGCTGGCAGGCGCAGTGGGGCTGGTTGCTGCACCTGGGCGGCGATGCCGAGAGTTCCCGTCTGCATTTTCTCGAGGCCCTGCAAGCCTTGCCCGAGAGCGCCTGGACTTCGCGCCTGATGTGCCTGTCGGGGCTGACCCAACAAGCCTTGCTGCGCGGTGAACTGGACGCGGCCCAAGGCCTGAACCGCGAAGCGCTGTGCCTGGCGCGCGCCCATGGTTCGTTGGTGCTGGAGGCGTTGCTGGAGTTGGATCACGCGCAATTGCTGGAACAGCGTGGCGCGCCGTATCGGGCGCAAAGCCTGCTGGAAACGGTGCAGGCGATGTTACTCAAGCAGCGGCTCAAGGCCGGGCCACTGGTTGGGCGCATTGCCTTGCGGCGCGGGCACTTGGCGCTGCGCCAGGGCCAGGACAGCTTGGCCGCCGACTGTTTCGAGACTGGCCTGAAGATGTGCCTGCACAGCCAGGACAAACGCGTGCTCTACGGTTTTCTCGGTCTGGCCTTGCTGGCCGCCAACCGGGGTGATTACGCCCAGGCCTTTGTGCAACTGCGCGAGGCCGAACGGCTGATGCAGCAGCGCCAGGTGCCGGACACGGTATACCGGGCGGTGCTGTTGTTGGTCAGTGGGCATTTCTGGTTGCAGCAAGGCCGCGCCGAATTGACCGTGGAAGCGGTGCGCCGTGTGCTGCGCCACTTCCGTGGCCCCCAGGCCAAACAGGCGCCACCGGCCACCCTGGAACTGATTCCACGCCTGGAGTACCTACTGGTGCTGGCGGAGGTGAAACTGGGCTGCGCCGATCAACCTGTGGCACGGCTCAACGCGTTGCTGGAAACCACCCATCAGCGCGGCATGCTCTGCCTGGAAACCGAGCTGCACCTGGTGCTGGGCGAAGTCGCTTGGCAACTGGGCGATGCTGCCTTGGCGCGCCGTTCGCTGCAAACCGGCCTGGAACTGGCCGGGCGTTGTCAGGTGCAACAAGCGATTCGTGAACTGCGTTTGCGCTCGCCGGGACTGTTGAGTGAGCTGGGCATGGAACCCCAGGCGTCAACCCCCGGCACGGTAGAAAACCCCTTGAGCCAGCGTGAATTGGAAGTGCTGCAACTGATCGCCCTGGGCAGCTCCAACCTGGAAATTGCCGACCGGCTGTTTATCTCCCTGCACACCGTCAAGACTCACGCGCGGCGCATCCACAGCAAGCTGGGCGTCGAGCGGCGAACTCAGGCGGTGGCCAAGGCCAAGACGTTGGGCTTGATGGTTTAAATGAACGCCTGACGGTAGTCGCCGGGCGTGGCGCCCATGGCCTGGCGGAAGCGATGAGTGAAGTGACTGGCACTGGAAAAACCGCACAGCAAGGCAATCTCGCCCAAGGGCAGGGCACCGCTGCGCAGCAGGTGTTGCGCGCGGGTCAGCCGACGCGCCAGTAAGTACTGATGGGGCGGCAGGCCGAAGCTTTGGCGGAACATCCGCGCAAAATGGTATTCCGACAGCGCACACAGGCCAGCCAGTTGCCCGAGGCTGATGGGGTCTTCCAGGTGCTGGTCGATGTAGTCCACCAACAGCCGTCGCTGGTACGCCGCTAAACCACCTTTCAAACGCAGGCCTTCGCGGGCGCCTACCTGGCTGAGCAGGGTGTGGCTGAGCATTTCATGGGCCAGGCTGCTGGTCAGCAGGCGTTCGGCGGGCTCCTGCCAGTTGAGCGCGATCAACTGGTGGAAGCGTCTGGCCTGGCTGTCGTCTTGCAGAAAGGTGCTTTCGCGCAGTTCCAGGGCGCGCGGTTCGCGGTCGAGCAGGGTGACGCAGCCGAGGGCAAATTGCTCTGGGCTGAAATACACGTGGGCCAGGCGGATTTCACCGTTGATCACCCACGCAGACTGATGCTCGGCGGGCAGGATACACAGCTTGTCGGGGCCGCCCTTGGTGCCCGGCTGGTCACGCCGAAAGGTGCCAGTGCCACCGCCGATGTAGCAGGATAAGGTGTGATGGCTTGGCGCCTGGTAGTCCTGGGAATCGTGATGGTTGCTCCACAAAGCTGCCGACAAGCCGTCACCGAGCTCGGCGCAGGCTTCAAGGCGTGCGTTGGGCGAGCGGTTAAGGGCTTGAAAGACTTGTAGGGATTCCAGATCTGACATGGTGTGTTCTCCGACGCCTTGCATCCTACTCCGCGAGGTGGGCGCTGTGAGCCCACCGCCCGACAAAAGCGCAAGAATCTGCAAGAGCGCGGCGCCGGTTGAGGGCGACACTGTGGCTCAACCGATGGAGCCCGCTATGAACCTTTCCCTGTATTTACTCACCGTGCTGATCTGGGGCACCACCTGGATCGCCCTCAAATGGCAATTGGGCGTAGTGGCGATTCCTGTGTCCATCGTCTATCGCTTTGGCTTGGCGGCGCTGGTGTTGTTTGCGTTGTTGCTGCTCAGCCGCAAGTTGCAGGTGATGAACCGGCGCGGGCATCTGATCTGCCTGGCGCAGGGGCTGTGCCTGTTTTGCGTCAACTTCATGTGCTTCCTGACCGCCAGCCAGTGGATTCCCAGCGGCCTGGTGGCAGTGGTGTTTTCCACCGCCACGTTGTGGAACGCGCTGAATGCCCGGGTGTTTTTCGGCCAGCGCGTGGCACGTAACGTGTTGATGGGCGGTGGCCTCGGGTTGGCGGGCTTGGGCTTGCTGTTCTGGCCGGAACTGGTGGGACACACCGCCAGTCCGCAGACCTTGTTCGGCTTGGGTCTGGCGTTACTGGGGACGATGTGTTTCTCGGCCGGCAATATGCTGTCGAGCCTGCAACAGAAGGCCGGCTTGCGGCCACTGACCACCAATGCCTGGGGCATGTTGTACGGCTCCTTGATGCTGGCGACCTACTGTGTGGTGCGGGGTATTCCGTTTGAGATGGACTGGAGCGCACGGTACATCGGCGCGCTGTGGTACCTGGTGATTCCGGGTTCGGTGATCGGCTTTACGGCCTACCTGACCCTGGTTGGGCGCATGGGGCCGGAGCGGGCAGCGTATTGCACGGTGCTGTTCCCGGTGGTGGCGCTGAATGTGTCAGCGTTTGCCGAGGGCTACCAATGGACCGCGCCGGCGTTGGCGGGGTTGGTGCTGGTGATGTTGGGCAATGTGTTGGTGTTTCGTAAGCCTAAGTCTGCCAGTCCGGTCTTCCAGGCGAAGACAGTCTAATGGGGGAGGGGGCGTGCGCCCGAGGGCAGTGTGTCAGCCAGCCCCTCTATAGCTGGCCCACCGCTATCGGGGGCAAGCCCCCTCCCACATTCTCTGCATTGCATACATTTGGCCGAGCTGTCCTTGCTATTTCAGTCCGAGGCGCTTGGCCATGCGGCCCAGGTTGGCGCGGTCCAGGCCCAGTTCGCGGGCCGCGCTGGCCCAGTTGTGTTGGTGGCGTTCCAGGCAGGCGCTGATGATCTGGCGTTGATAGTCTTCGGTGGCCTGGCGCAGGTCGCCGGTGACCACGGGTGCGGCTTGAGCCTGTGCTTCGATGACCGGCGCATTCACCGTCGGCAAGTCCAGATCCTGCGCACTCAAGCTCAGAATCCTCGGCCGTTCGCGACAGTTGCCCAATGCCTTCAACGCGCTGCGTCCGATCAAGTGTTCCAGCTCCCGCACATTCCCCGGCCAGTTATAGGCCAAAAGCGCGGTCTGGGCATCGCTGGTCAGCCGCAGACTGCCCAGGCCCATGCGTGAGCGGTTCTGTTCGAGGAAGAAGCCCGCCAGCAGCAACACATCGCGCCCGCGCTCGCGCAGTGACGGCACGTGCAGCGGGTATACGCTAAGACGGTGGTAGAAATCGGCGCGGTAGTGGCCGTTGCGGACTTCGTCGGCGAGGTCGCGGTTGGTGGCGGCGATCAGGCGTACGTCAACCTGATGCTCCTTGTCCGAACCGAGGCGCTGCAACTGACCGCTTTGCAGCACTCGCAGCAGCTTGGCTTGCACGGTCAGCGACAGTTCGCCTACTTCATCCAGGAACAAGGTGCCGCCGTTGGCCAGTTCGAACTTGCCGCGACGCTCATTGAGCGCGCCGGTAAAGGCTCCGCGTACGTGGCCGAACAACTCGCTCTCCACCAGCGTCTCCGGCAGGGCGGCGCAGTTGAGGCTGATGAGCGGTTTATCCGCACGATTGGATGCCGCGTGGATAGCCTGGGCCACCAATTCCTTGCCCACTCCGGTTTCGCCGGTGATCAGCACGGTGAGGTCGCTGCCGCCCACCAGTTTGATTTCCTCGACCAAGCGTTTGTGGCTTTTGCTCTGGCCGATCATTTCCTTGTGCTGCTGGCCGCTGGCTTGACGGTAGATCTCGGCACGTTGGTGTTCGTCTTCAGCGCGCAGCGCCAGGCGCTCGATGCGTTCGGCGACGTTGACGGTGGCGGCAGCGAGGCTGGCGAAGGCTTGCAGGGCGTCCAGTTCAACCCGTTCGAAACGTTCGGTGTCGAGGGCATCCAGGGTCAGCAGGCCCCAGGGCTGGTCGTCGACAAACAACGGGCAGCCCATGCAGTCGTGCACTTCCAAGTGTCCGTGCAGGCCATCGACCAGGCCGTCGTAGGGGTCGGGCAATTCACTGTCGCTGTCAAAGCGCGTCGGGCCGGGGCTGCCGAGCAGGACGGCGAAGCGCGGGTGCTCGCTCACCTTGAAGCGTCGGCCCAAGGTGTCGGCGCTCAACCCGTCTACCGCCAGCGGCACCAGCCATTCACCGTCCAGGCGCAGCAACGCTGCGGCGTCGCACGGCAGCAGGGCACGCATGGCTTGCAGCAGGCGGCGATATCGCTCGCCTTCGGGCAGGTCGCGGGACAGGTCGGCGACCAAGGGCAGGAGGGTGGTGAGCAATGATTGCGCAGTCATAATGACTCCTTGTAGTCCTTATGACTATAGAGTGTAGGAGGTCATACTGACTACACAATATTTAAGGTATTGAAAATTAACGATTTATTAGTTGGCATGAATACTGAGTAGCTAAGGGTAATCAGTAAAGAAGCCCAGGAGGCTCCCATGCTTAGTGCCCAAGACCGTGCCATCGTCAAATCCACCGTGCCCCTGCTGGAAAGTGGCGGTGAGGCGCTGATCACCCATTTCTACCGCATGATGCTCTCCGAGTACCCTGAGGTGCGCCCGCTGTTCAACCAGACCCACCAAGCCAGCGGCGACCAGCCTCGCGCCTTGGCCAACGGCGTGTTGATGTACGCGCGGCATATCGACCAGCTCGACCAACTGGGCGACTTGGTGGCGAAGATCATCAACAAGCATGTGGCGTTGCAGATCCTGCCGGAGCACTACCCGATCGTGGGCGCCTGCCTGCTGCGGGCGATTTCCGAAGTGCTGGGTAGCGAGATTGCCACGCCTGAGGTGATGAAGGCCTGGGGCGCCGCCTATGGCCAGTTGGCCGACATTCTGATCGGTGCCGAAGCCGCCATCTACGAAGAGAAAGCCCAGGCCCCCGGCGGCTGGCGCGGTGCGCGGGCGTTTACGTTGGTCAAGCGAGTGGAGGAGAGTGCCGAGATCGTCTCTTTCTATTTCGCGCCTGTGGATAACGGTCCGATCCTTGCCGCCGCGCCAGGCCAGTACATCGGTATGAAGCTGGTGCTCGACGGTGAAGAAGTGCGCCGCAACTATTCCCTGTCGGCCCTCAGCGATGCCGGGCAGTATCGCATCAGCGTCAAGCGCGAAGCCGGTGGGCGGGTGTCCAGCTACCTGCATGACCAGTTGCACGTCGGCGCAACCATCGACCTGTTCCCGCCGTCGGGTGAGTTCATCCTGCAGGCCAGCGATAAACCGTTGGTGCTGATCAGCGGCGGCGTGGGCATCACGCCGACCCTGCCGATGCTTGAAGCCGCTCTGGCCACCCAGCGTCCGGTGCATTTTATCCACTGCGCGCGTAACGGCGGGGTGCACGCGTTTCGCGATTGGGTGGACGCGCTCGCCGCGAAGCACCCGCAACTCAAGCGCTTCTATTGCTATGCCGAGGATGACGGCGTGAGCCCAGCGGCGGATAACGTTGGGCTCTTGAGTCTGGAGCAGTTGCAGGCCTGGTTGCCGCAAGAGCGTGACCTGGACGCGTACTTCCTCGGGCCTAAAGGTTTCATGGCCGCAATCAAGCGCCACCTCAAGGCCCTGGGTGTGCCCGAGAAGCAAAGCCGCTACGAGTTCTTCGGCCCGGCTGCTGCCTTGGAATAACACGGTCAAAATGTGGGAGGGGGCTTGTCCTCGATAGCGGTGTGTCAGCTGAAGATAAGCTGGCTGATCCACTGCTATCGAGGGCAAGCCCCTTCCCACATTTGGCTCTCTATTTCTTCAGATTAATCCCCCGTTAACCCCCCTCTGTTTAAACCACTCTCTGTGTGTAAACTTGCGGCCATTGGCACAACCAAACAAAGGGATACGGGGATGAGTGACGAATTGCGTTTAGGCAGGGAGCGGCGCTTTCTGGTGTTGCTGGGCATCATCTGCCTGGCGCTGATCGGTGGGGCGTTGTACATGCAGGTGGTGCTGGGCGAGGCGCCGTGCCCGCTGTGCATCCTGCAACGCTATGCCTTGTTATTGATTGCGATCTTCGCGTTCATCGGCGCAGCCATGCGCACCAAGGGCGCCCTGACCTTTTTCGAAGGGCTGGTGATCCTCAGCGCCGTCGGCGGGGTGGCCGCAGCGGGTCACCACGTGTACACGCAGTTCTTCCCGCAGGTCAGCTGCGGCATCGATGTGCTGCAACCCATCGTCGATGACCTGCCCCTGGCCAAGGTCTTCCCGCTGGGCTTTCAGGTCGATGGCTTCTGCAGCACGCCGTACCCGCCGGTGCTAGGCCTGTCCCTGGCGCAGTGGGCCTTAGTGGCGTTCGTGCTGACGGTGATCCTGGTGCCGCTGGGCATCTATCGCAATCGCCAGCGCAAGGCCTGAACCCAACTGTCAAACGCCCCGGTCCTTCTTTGACGAAGGCCGGGGCGTTTTTGTTTGTAGGCTTTTGTGAATAGAGCGTGACACGGGACAACTGAGGGTGCGCGAAGCGTGCGACATGTTGTCACACAGTGGCCGCCGCAGGACGTTTCTGCTCCGAGAAGCCATCGCTTAAATTTGCAAAAAACGCCCAAGGTGTGCTGTCAGTTCGTGGTCTGGACAACGTTGCGCACCTCGCGGCGGACACACCTTTGCGTGATGTCCCAATGCCTTGTTTTCTGGGGGGTTAGATAGGTTTTGCACGCCCTTACGACGACTGAAGGCCGTGGCGGTTCAGCCTATAACACCGCAATTTTTGTGGTTTTTGTTGAGAATCGAACGCGATAAAATCGCGAACCGTTGCAATATCCGTGAAGGATTATTGCTGTAATCGATAAAAATTATTTCTTTATAAGACATGGTTTATACATCGCTAGCTAACTACAATCGCACGCACTGAATGTCCCGTGCTGTTCAATATTTGAGCACTGGAGCGGTCGAGGGGCAGATGGATGGCTCTGTGCGACCCCAAGGTTCCGGCAGCCTTTCAACTATCCGCACCAAACGGAATTGGTCTGTAACAAGGCCTTTAACCACGAAATCGAATAAGAACTCACCGCAGGTCCGTGAAACGCTCCGTTATGGCGTGCCGGGCAGGCTCTTATTCAATCGAAGAGAAATGCCAACCCTTGGCAGGGTGAAGTGTTGGCGATCAAAACCCAACTGCATTGCGCAAGCTGCTTTAGAGGTCGTGAGATGAGTAAAAACAGGTACCCCCGATTACTAGGCTTTTTGCCGCTGCTTGGCATGATGTTAATGCTGGGAGGCTGCAAGTGGACCTTGATGGACCCAAAAGGACAGATCGGTCTGGATCAACGAAACCTGATCATCACTGCCACCCTGCTGATGCTGTTGGTTGTGGTGCCTGTGATCATCATGACCTTCGCCTTCGCCTGGAAATACCGCGCGTCGAACACCAACGCGACCTACGCGCCTAAGTGGTCGCACTCCACCAAGATCGAAATCGCGGTGTGGCTGGTTCCGATCCTCATCATCATCGCCCTGGGTTACATCACCTATAAGTCGACCCACGAGTTGGACCCGTACCGTCCGCTGGAGTCCGACGTCAAGCCGATCAACATCGAAGTGGTCGCGCTGGACTGGAAGTGGCTGTTCATCTACCCGGACCTGGGTATCGCCACGGTTAACCAGATCCGGTTCCCGGAGAACACCCCGCTTAACTTCCGGATCACCTCCGACGCCGTGATGAACTCGTTCTTCATCCCAGCCCTGGGTGGCCAGATCTACGCGATGGCAGGCATGCAGACTCGTCTGCACCTGATCGCGAACGAAAAAGCTGAAATGGAAGGCATCTCCGCGAACTACAGCGGCGCTGGCTTCACCGGCATGAAATTCAAAGCGATCTCGACGAGCCAGGAAGATTTCAACGCCTGGGTAGCCGAAGTCAAGGCCGCACCTAAACAGCTTGATCAAGCTGAATACGACGCCCTGACCAAACCAAGCCAGAACAACCCAGTCGCTCTGTACTCCGCGTATGAGCCGAACCTGTTTCAGAAAATCGTCGACAAGTACGAAGGTATGAAGCCAGGCAAGCCGGTCAAGCACGAGAAGAAAGAAGTGGCCGCGGTTGAAGGTTCTGACACGGGCTCGCATTCAACTGCTGGGGCAGAGGAGTAAACGATGTTTGGTAAATTAAGTTGGGATGCGGTCCCGTTCCACGAGCCGATTGTGATGATTACCATCGCCATGATCGCGCTGGGTGGTCTGGCACTGTTTGCAGCAATCACTTATTTCAAGAAGTGGACCTACCTGTGGACCGAGTGGCTGACGTCGGTCGACCACAAGAAAATCGGCGTGATGTACATCATCGTTGCCATGGTCATGCTGCTGCGCGGTTTTGCCGACGCCATCATGATGCGTACCCAGTTGGCCATGGCCACCGAAGGTTCGCCTGGCTACCTGCCGCCTGAACACTATGACCAGATCTTCACCGCCCACGGTGTGATCATGATCATCTTCATGGCGATGCCTTTCTTCACCGGCCTGATGAACCTTGCGGTGCCGCTGCAGATCGGTGCCCGTGACGTTGCCTACCCGTTCCTGAACTCCCTGAGCTTCTGGCTGCTGGTATCCGGCGTTGTGCTGATCAACGTGTCCCTGGGCGTCGGCGAATTCGCCAAGACCGGTTGGGTTGCGTATCCGCCATTGTCGGGTATCCAGTACAGCCCTGGCGTGGGTGTGGACTACTACATCTGGGCGCTACAGTTATCAGGACTCGGGACGACGCTGACGGGGGTCAACTTCCTGGCCACCGTCCTGAAAATGCGCGCCCCTGGCATGAAACTGATGGACATGCCGATCTTCACCTGGACCTGCACCTGGGCCAACGTCCTGATCGTGGCTTCGTTCCCGATCCTGGCCGCTACCATGGCGCTGCTGTCGCTTGACCGTTACCTGGATTTCCACATTTTCACCAATGAACTTGGTGGCAATCCAATGATGTACGTGAACCTGTTCTGGGCATGGGGTCACCCTGAGGTGTACATCCTGATCCTGCCAGCGTTCGGTATCTTCTCCGAAGTGATCTCGACCTTTACCGGCAAGCGCCTGTTCGGTCACCACTCGATGGTTTATGCATCGGGCGCGATCTCGGTACTGGGCTTCATGGTTTGGCTGCACCACTTCTTCACCATGGGTTCGGGGGCCAGTGTCAACGCCTTCTTCGGCCTGGCGACGATGCTGATTTCCATCCCGACGGGGGTGAAGCTATTCAACTGGCTGTTCACCATCTATCACGGTCGTCTGCGCATGACCAGCCAGGTTCTGTGGACCCTGGGTTTCATGGTGACCTTCGCCATCGGCGGCATGACCGGCGTACTGCTGGCCATCCCGGGTGCTGACTTCGTACTGCACAACAGCCTGTTCGTGATCGCTCACTTCCACAACGTGATCATCGGTGGTGCTGTATTCGGTTACATCGCTGGTTTCAGCTTCTACTTCCCGAAAGCGTTCGGCTTCAAGCTGCACGAAGGTTGGGGCAAGGCTGCATTCTGGTTCTGGATCTCGGGCTTCTTCGTCGCGTTCATGCCGCTCTATGCACTGGGCTTCATGGGCATGACCCGTCGTCTGAACGCCACTACCAACCCTGAGTGGGTACCGTACCTGTACGTTGCCATGTTCGGTGCAATCATGATCGCTGTGGGTATCGCCTGCCAGTTGATCCAACTGTACGTGAGCATCCGTGACCGTAAGCAGAACGCTTGCGACTCCGGCGACCCATGGAATGGCCACACCCTGGAATGGTCGACTTCGTCGCCGCCGCCGTTCTACAACTTCGCCGTGATCCCTACTGCGAACACCATTGATGCGTTCACCGAAGCCAAGGAAGACGGTACTGCGTACCAGCGTCCTAAGCACTACGAGCCGATCCACATGCCAAGCAACACCGCCACTGGCGTGGTGATGGGTGCGCTGTTGACCGTGTTCGGTTTCGCGATGATCTGGCACATCTGGTGGCTGGCAATCGTGAGCCTGGTGGGCACCATCGGCTACTTCATTGTCCACGCAGCACGTGATGATCAAGGCTACATGGTGCCGGTCGAAACGATCGAGCGCATCGAAGCCGAGCAGCACGCTCGCCTGGTCGCCGAGAAGAAAATCCCGGCCAACCGTGTAGAAACCTCGTTGGAACAGGCTTAAACCATGTCGAACTTAGTGACCAATGCTGGACACGCCCATGTCGATGACCATGGGCACGATGACCATCACCACGACTCGGGGCCGATGACCGTTTTCGGTTTCTGGCTCTACCTGATGACCGACTGCATCTTGTTTGCGTCGATCTTCGCGGTGTACGCGGTACTGGTAAACAACGTAGCGGGTGGCCCGTCGGGCCACGACATCTTCGAACTGCCTTACGTGCTCGGCGAAACCGCCTTGCTGTTGTTCAGTTCGATCACCTACGGCTTCGCCATGTTGGCCTTCTACAAGGGCAACAAGAAAGGCGTGCTGACCTGGTTGGGTATGACCTTCCTGTTCGGCCTGGGCTTCATCGGCATGGAGATCAACGAGTTCCACCTGTTGATCTCCGAAGGCTACGGCCCGCACCGTTCCGGTTTCCTGTCGGCGTTCTTCACGCTGGTCGGCACCCACGGTCTGCACGTTACTGCCGGCCTGCTGTGGATGGCGGTGATGATGTATCAGGTCAATAAACACGGCCTGACCAACACCAACAAGACTCGCCTGACTTGCCTGAGCCTGTTCTGGCACTTCCTGGACGTGGTCTGGATCTGCGTCTTCACCGTTGTTTACCTGATGGGGACTCTGTAATGGCTAATGCACACTCCCATGACCATGACAGCCATGATTCGAGCCACGGCAGCGTTAAGTCGTACGCCATTGGCTTCATCCTGTCGGTAATCCATGACGCTCATCCCGTTCGGTCTGGTGATGTACCCGACCCTGCCGAAGTCGATCACCTTGATGATCGTATTGGCATTCGCGGTGATTCAGGTCCTGGTTCACCTGGTGTACTTCCTGCACCTGGATCGTTCTAAAGAGCAGCGCGATAACGTGATTGCGTTCGTGTTCGCAGGCTTAGTAATCCTGCTGCTGGTTGGCTTGTCGATATGGATCATGTTCAGCATCCATACGTTCATGATGGCGAAGTGAGGTAAGACCCGATGTCGCTTAAGCACTTTATCCAAATCACCAAACCGGGGATCATTTTCGGTAACGTGCTTTCTGTGGCGGGCGGTTTCTTCCTGGCCTCCAAGGGACATGTCGATCTGGCCATCTTCCTGGCTGCGATGATCGGTACGTCCCTGGTGGTTGCTTCCGGTTGTGTCTTCAACAACTGCATCGACCGTGACATCGATATCAAGATGGAGCGCACCAAGAATCGCGTGCTGGTCCAGGGCCTTATCTCCCTGAAGCTGGCACTGATCTACGCGACCGTTTTGGGTGTTGCCGGTGTGGCACTGTTGTACAAGGTGGCCAACCCGTTGGCGGCGCTGTTTGCCGTGATCGGCTTTGTCATCTACGTCGGCCTCTACAGCCTGTACCTCAAGCGCAAGTCGGTTCACGGCACGCTGGTGGGCAGTCTGTCGGGGGCGATGCCGCCGGTGATTGGTTATGTGGCTGTAACCAATAGCTTCGACATGGCCGCGCTGGTGCTGCTGGTGATGTTCAGCCTGTGGCAGATGCCGCATTCCTACGCCATCGCGATCTTCCGTTTCAACGACTACCTGGCTGCATCGATTCCGGTTTTGCCGGTCAAGCGTGGCATCCAGGTTGCCAAGAAACATATCCTGCTCTACATCCTGGCCTTCCTTGTGGCGACCTTGATGTTGACCTTCAGTGGCTACGCCGGCATGAGCTACCTCGCCGTCGCGGCTGCCATGGGCATGTACTGGTTGTACATGGCCTGGACAGGCTACAAGGCGGTGGATGACACCGTCTGGGCGCGCAAGCTGTTCGTGTTCTCGATTTTCACCATCACCGCGCTCAGCGTGATGATGTCCCTGGATTTCCAAGTGCCGAAAGAGCTGTTGCTGACCTACGCACACTGAGTGTCTGAGTAGCAAAAGGCCCCGCCTTCGAAAGAAGCGCGGGGTTTTTTATTGAGTGACCTTTAAACTATGCCCACATCCTACCCATGCAGGACGCAGAACGATGAGTAAAAAAGCCGTAATCGTGTTCAGTGGCGGACAAGACTCCACCACCTGTTTAATCCACGCACTGCCGCACTACGATGAAGTGCACTGCATTACCTTCGACTACGGCCAACGCCATGTGGCGGAAGTCGAAGTCGCCCAGCAGCTTGCCAAGCAGTTGGGGGCCACCGTTCACAAAGTGATGGACGTGTCGTTGCTCAACGAGCTGGCCATCAGCAGCCTGACCCGCGACAACATTCCTGTGCCGACCGTGAACAGCTCAGGTGAAAGCCTGCCCAGCACCTTTGTGCCGGGGCGCAATATTCTGTTTCTGACCCTGGCGGCAATCTACGCCTACCAGGTGAAAGCCGAGACCGTCATTACAGGCGTGTGCGAAACCGACTTCTCCGGTTATCCGGACTGCCGCGATGAATTCGTCAAGGCGCTGAATCAGGCACTCAGGCTGGGCATGGAATACGACGTGCGCCTGGAAACCCCGCTGATGTGGCTGAACAAAGCCGAGACCTGGGCCTTGGCCGATTACCACCAGCAACTGGACTTGGTCCGCCAGCAGACCCTGACCTGCTACAACGGCGTCCTAGGCAGTGGCTGTGGCGAGTGTGATGCGTGCAACCTGCGTGCACGGGGCTTGAATGAGTACCTGCAGAACAAGACAGATGTCATGCAGAACCTGAAGCAGAAG
The DNA here is from genome assembly GCF_054062775.1 of Pseudomonas sp. TE3911. NCBI lineage: Bacteria > Pseudomonadati > Pseudomonadota > Gammaproteobacteria > Pseudomonadales > Pseudomonadaceae > Pseudomonas > Pseudomonas sp. TE3911. Next base: position 88,936 of record NZ_JBSSFP010000001.1, read on the forward strand.
TTGCAGCTGAACTAAGGTGATGAAGCCGATGGGCAAGGCCCATCGGCGTGTTTCAATCAGGCAGCGTTGCCGGTGATATAGCGCTTGAACAACGAACGCGCGCCATAGGCCGGCAGAATATTAAAGAACGCAAAGCCCACCTTAATTGCGATCTGCACATAGATCATGCTCAGGATATCGCTGGTCTGCATGGCGCCGTAGAATGCAATAAAGCAGAACAGGAAGCTGTCGATAATCACCGCAAAGAACGTACTGAGGAAGATGCGCAGGTATAGGTATTTGGAGTTAGTCAGCTCTTTGATCTTGCACAGCAAATACGAGTTGATGTTTTCCGACACCAGGAATGACACCGACGACGCGATCAACACCGACGACACCTGCACAATCACATCGTTATAGGGACCGTCGAGTTTCCAACCGGGCAAGCCGGGTAAGAAGGTGGAGCCGTAGAGCAAAATGATGATCATCGCGTTGCTGGCAAAGGCAAACAGGATGGCCTTCCTGGCGAGCCTCAGGCCAAAGTTTTCGTTGAGCAGATCCACGATCAGGAAGGTCAGCGGGTATAGGAAAGTGCCCGGCGTAACGATGATGTCGAGGGACTCGATGTAGATCGGTTTCGTCGCGGCAATGCTGGTGAAGATGTAAAAGGTGAAGAGCAGCAGGTTGAGGATGATGTAGATCATCCACGAACTTTCATTGCGATCGTTGAGGTCGTACGCCGTCACCGTGCCCGCTTGGGAGTAGTACTTCTTGTACAGGTTTTTAACTTCCATTTTATTCAAGTTATCCATGATTTCGCTGTTTAAGACTTCGCTCAACTTGACCCGAATGATCTTGCCCGTGGCGATGATCATGATCACCGCCAGGCGCTTGTCATTTTCGAAGCCCAGCAGTTTGTATTTGCTGTTTTCGATCTCGCTCTCATACGTGGTCATTGAAGCGCTCCTCAATGATATCCCCCAGTACACACAGACGTTCTGAGCTGGCGCAGGCTTCACGGCTGATGAACAGCGTGTGGGTAGCCCTGTCGAACACCAGTTTTTCCTTATCGTCGCTCGACGAACCCTTCTGGATGATCAACAGGTCACCCGGCTCATTCGCACCCGGTATAGGGCGCTCCAGTCGCACGCCGATCAGGTTGTGGGAGGTGCCGAAGTAGTACGTGAGCGGGAAGAGGGTAGCCAGTTCGCCAATGCGCTTATCCAGGTGCTGCATGACCTGGCTTTGCTTGAGCACCGGCACGGCTGCGGGGTTCATGTTGCCTTGGGGCGAGGCACTGCTCTCGATGATTTCCTTGGCTTCAAAATCGATGGTCTCGATTTCTTCGTAGGACACGCCGAAGAAGTCGGAAATCTTGCGCAGGGTCGACTGCTGAACATTGACGACCTTGCCTTCGAGGATGTTGTAGATCGTAGTGCGGGTCAGGCCGGCGGCGTTGCACAGCGACAGCTGGGTCTCGCCACGGCTCTTGATCAAGTACTTGATGTTGCTCTTCAAATGCTCGGTTTTTTCTCGTCTGTGCATCACGCGCTCACCACTTCCCTATAGTAAAAACCGTCGATCTTTGAAGACGCCGTGTAGATTGTTTCAACAGTGAAACGCCCATCCAGGGCGTTTCATACGTCGCGGCGGGCGCAAGTGTTGCACGCGTGCGACCTAACAATAAAGTCCCGGATGCGAGGGATCCGCATTGCGCAAGGCAAATGGCCATCCGCTCGGTAAGGGGGGACAAAAGCGAACATTTAATTTGGAAAATGTTTAATTTCCTGTTTAATTGAACGCCACGGTTCAGGACGAACTGATACGCAGCGACCAAGGAAAGGACACCCGCCATGGCATTCAATACCGTACACCTGCAGGATCAGGCTGATCTGTTGCGCCGAGGCATGGCGGACCTGCGCGCCGAGGACCTGGAACTGGCGATGCTGCTGGACGCCGAAGTGGCGCGCCAACATCGCACGCTGTCATTGGTCGCGTCCTCCTGTGCAGTCAAGCCTCGCACCCTGGCGGCTTCCGCGTCCGCACTCGTCAACGTTACTGCTGAGGGCGCGCCCGGCAAGCGTCATCGCGCCGGCTGCGAGAATGTCGATCTGGTTGAGTCCCTGGCGATCCGCAGGGCGCGTGAACTGTTCGACGCCCACTACGCCGGCGTGCAATCGCACTCGGGTTCCAACGCCAACGCTCAAGTGTTGTCCGCCCTGCTTGAGCCGGGTGATACCTTGCTGGGCATGGCCCACGATCACGGAGGTCACCTGACCCACGGCAGCCCCGCCGTGTTTACCGGGGCCTACTACAAAGCGATTCGCTACGGCACCACTGCCGAGGGCCTTATCGATTACGAGCAGGTGCGCAGCCTGGCGCTGGCCCATCGTCCACGGATCATCATTTGCGGCGCATCGGCTTATTCGCGTGTGCTGGATTTCGAGCGGTTTCGTGCGATTGCCGATGAAGCAGGCGCGATCCTGTTGGCCGATATTTCCCATATCGCAGGGCTGGTTGTGACCGGTCGCCACCCCAGCCCGATTAACGCGGCTCACGTCACGACCACTTGCACTCACAAACAGTTGGGTGGCCCGCGTGGTGGGCTGATCCTGTCCGGTCGCGACGCCCATACCAAGGTGCCTGGCTTGAAGGCGACTTTCAGCCGTGTGCTGGATCAAGCCGTCTTCCCGCGTATGCAGGGCGCGCCGGCGGTCAATATGATCGCCGCAAAAGCCGCGGCGCTCGGCTATGCAATGACGGCGGAATTCGACGTTTGCATGGGGCGGGTTCGCGCCCTGGCCGACGAAGCGGCCTACGCGTTTCAGGCCCATGACTATGACGTGGTCGGTGGGCGCAGCGAAAACCATACGGTGTTGATTCGTTTGCGCGGGGACATGACCGGTGCTATCGCTGAGTCGGCGTTGGAAGGCTGCGGAATCGTTGTGAATAAAAGTCGCGTACCCGGCGAGACCCGTTCGTCTGCCGTTGCCAGCGGCCTGTGTATTGGCACAGGTTCCATGGCGCAACGCAATGTGGATGCCGATGGCTGTCGGCAAGTCGTCGATCTGGTGTGCCGGGTACTCAACCAGGTGACGCCGCTTGGTGAATACGAGTACCACTTCGAGCCCACTGCGCAGGCGCAATTGCGCACTGAACTTGAGCATTTGTGTGCCAAATACCCCATCGCGGACTATTGGGAGCACTGAAAGCCCGCCCATGAAAAAGCCCCGTCGTCGAAAGTCGTACGGGGCTTTTTCATGGGCGCTCGGTTAAATCCGCTGCGTATTGTCTCGTCATACTCACTTGTACGAGCAGTGCGAATCCATCATCCGCCTACAAGGAGTAGTCACCATGGTCAGCGTTAGTCGTCGATCCCTTCTCGCCCTCGGCGCCGCCCTGCCTTTACTCGGGCGCCTGGATTGGGCGGTGGCCGCGTCGTCGGCAACCAAGACTGACAAGGTGCTGCTCAACTACAACGAAAGTCCCTACGGGCCCTCGGCAGCGGCCCGCGAAGCGATGCAGCGCGGCATCGACACTGCAGGGCGTTATCCGTACAAACACATGTACGCCCTGGCCGAGTTATTTGCACAGCAACAAGGGATTGCCGAAGATCAAGTGGCGGTGTTTTCCGGCTCCATGGCCGCACTGCGCTACGCGGTGCTGGCGTTTACCAGCGAAACCCGGGGCCTGGTGATGGCGACGCCGTCCTACGAGGTACCACGCCAGGCCGCCAAATCACGCAAGGCGCCGGTGAAAGAAGTGAACCTCAACGCCGAGCATGCCCACGACGTCCAGGCCATGCTCGCGGCTGACCCCCAGGCCGGCATGCTCTACCTGTGCAACCCCAACAACCCGACGGGCACCGTGACGCCGACCGAGGCCATCCGCCAGGCTTTGGCGAACAAACCCAAAGGCTGTGTGCTGGTGGTGGATGAGGCCTACATCGACTTCGCCGATACCCCAAGCGTGGTGAGCTGGGTCAAGGACCACGACGATCTGCTGGTGCTGCGTACCTTCTCGAAAATCTACGGCATGGCTGGCGCTCGCCTGGGCCTGGCGATCGGCCACCCGGCGCTGTTGGAGCGCTTGGCGGTATTCGGCGGCGACAACGTCCCGGCCGGCTCGTCCTTGCTCGGCGGCCTCGCCAGCCTGGAAGATGTGAAGGTGCTGCCCCAACGCAAGGCGCTCAACGCGCAACTGCGCGAAGAAACCATCACCTGGCTTAAGGGCCGTGGCTTCACTTGCACGGCATCCCAGGCCAACTGCTTCATGATTGACGTGAAGCGCCCGGCAGAGCAGGTCATCGACACACTGGCCGCCCACGGCGTACTGATCGGACGAGTGTGGGAAAACTGGCCGCAGTGGGTGCGGGTCACGGTGGGGAATAAGCGGGAGATGGCGCGGTTTCGCGAAGTGTTTGCGGCGCAGATTCAGGGCGCCAGCTGACACCGCGCAAAAAAAATGTGGGAGAGGACTCCCACATTGATCCGAGGGTGTTGGTTACTGCTGCGCGATGCTGTAACCCGCAAACGCCGTCTGCTGTTGCAGTGCAGTAATCACGCTCTTGCGGCTCAGCGGCTGCTCGACGCCGGCGTTGTCCACAAAACTATCGACTTGCAGCTCGGCTTCATCGCCTTCACCCACAAAGCTGAAGCCCAGGAACTCGAACGCCTCGCGGTCGACGTTCAACTTGGAACGTGGCGTGCGCAGCGGCAGCGTGACGCTGATGCCGTCCTTGCTGATCACAAACACTTCAGCTTCTTTCTTGGGGCGAGCCGCCTTGCCCTTGCCGGCGCTTGGGTTGCTGATGGCCTGGTGAGACTGGTTCAGCACCTTGAGGGCCAGGCCGTAGACCAGTTCCTGAAACTCGGGGTCGTCCTTGAAGCTGGACAGGATGCGGCTGATGGAGAATTTGCTGCTCAGGTCTTCCAGCGCGATGTTATCGGCGGCTTCGGCGTCCTTGAGCTGCTTGAGCTGGCCCATCAGGTCGTAGGCCTTGTCGTCGTCGAAGGCGTCGTGGGCCTGGCGGATGGCGACGCGCAGTTCGCGGATCTGGTCGCTTTCCTTGGAGGTGTGAAAGGCGTCCAGCACCATCTCGCTGATGATCTTGGCGGCTGGCACGTGCTGTGAAAGATTGATGGCGTTTTCGTATTCAGCTTTGGCGTGCAAGGCGACTACGGATTCTTCGGCGGAGTGTTCGGTGTAAGAATCGGACATTGAAATTTCACTACTTCAGTAAACGGGGAAGACAAAAAAGCGTCGCGCATTTTCAGGGGGGAGGGGGATCAGGTCAAGGCAGCACAATGCCCCTATCGCGGCGCAAGGCTGCCGACCGGCGGATACGGGCGTTAAACCAATTGCTTGAGGCACGCTTGAAGAATATCCAGTCCTTCTTCCAGCACCGCAGGCTCAATGGTCAGTGGCGCCAACAGGCGAATGATGTGCCGCGACTTGCCGCTGGGCATCAATAGCAACCCGGCGTCTCGCGCCAGGCTCAACAATTGGGTCAGTTGCTGAGGCGCTGGCGTGCCGTCGGTGCTGGTCAGCTCGATGCCGCGCATGGCGCCGACGCCGGTCAGTCGGCCCAGGTACGGCGACAGGCGCTGCGAACGCCAGGCTTCATAACGGCCGACGATCGCTTCTTCCTGCTGCGAGCCCCACTCCTGCAAATGCTCATCGGTCATTGCATCGAGGGTGGCCAGCGCCGCTGCGCAGGCAATGGGGTTGCCGGAGTACGTACCGCCCAACCCACCTTTGGGCAGGTTATCCATCAACGTCTTGCGCCCGACCACTGCGCCCAAGGGGACGCCGCCGGCGATGCTTTTGCCGAGCAGGATCAGGTCCGGTTCTATCCCCAGGCGCGAGAAGGCAAAACGCTGGCCGGTTCGGCCGAAGCCGGATTGGATTTCGTCAGCGATCAACAGGATGTCGTGTTTATCGCAAAAGCGCCGCAGCGCCTGAGCGAACTCGATATCCAAGGCGAGGAATCCGGCTTCGCCCTGCACCGGTTCGATGATGAAACATGCTACGTCGCTGATATCGATTTCCACACTGAACAGTCGATCCATAGCCTTCAGTGCCTCAGCGCAGCTCACGCCGTTATCGGCGCTGGGGTAGGGCAGGTGATACACCGGGCCGGGCAGGACGCCGACCCTTTGTTTGTAGGGCGCCACTTTGCCATTGAGGTTGAGAGTGGCCAGGGTGCGGCCGTGGAAGGCACCGTCAAAGGCGATCACTGCAGTGCGGCCGGTGGCGCCGCGGACGATCTTCAAGGCATTTTCCGCGGCTTCCGCGCCGCTGTTGGTGAGCATGCCGCTGACGGGGTAGTTCACTGGGATAAACGCTGTCAGTCGATCCATGAGTTCGATGTACGGCCTGTGCGGCGCGGCGTTGAACGCAGAGTGGGTCAACTTCGTCGCTTGTTCACGAATAGCCTCCACCACACCGGGATGGCAATGGCCGAGGTTAAGCACGCCGATGCCGCCGACAAAATCGATATAGCGCTTGCCCGTGGTGTCCCAGACTTCGGCGTTCTTGCCGTGGCTGAGGCTGATGGGATGAACGATGGAAATCGACTGGCTGATGGTTTCGCGGCTCATGAATCTCGGACTCGGCAGTGGCGGGCGTCGTTTTATCTAAGCCGCAGGCCAGCCCTTGTCGCAAACGAAATAAAGTCGCCGGGTCATTCCAAATCGGAAGGAGCCATTGCCAAAAGTCGTTTGTGGCAACGCGCTGAACCCGTCAAGCGCGGCCTCATGCGCTGTGGAGCAGAGGCGGCATTCAGTACCCGCCGCCAGTGCGTTGACGGGCTTGAACTACTCCGACACCCCATCTTTCCCCGCCGCTTTGGCGCGATACAGTGCCTGGTCGGCACGCGCCATCAGGGCGGCGGGGGATTCATCCATGCGGCGCTCGGCCACGCCCAGGCTCAGGGTGACGGTGAGATCACCGCGCACCGGGATCTTGCGCATCGTTCGGCAGATGTTCTCAGCCAACGCCCTGGCGGTTTCCAGTGAGCTTTTGGGCAGCACCACCATAAACTCATCACCCCCCCACCGGGCCACCAGGTCGCCTGGGCGAATGCAGCTCTCCAGGCATTCCACGACGTGCACCAGGGTTTGGTCGCCCACGCCGTGGCCATGTCGGTCATTGATTGGTTTGAAGTCATCGATATCCACCGCGATCAATGCCAACGGCAGGCGAAAACGCTGTGCGCGGCCGCACTCTTCCAGCAGTACTTTTTCCAGGCGGTAGCGGTTGGCGACGAGAGTGAGGGCGTCCCGTTCGGCCAGGGAGCGGTTCTCGTTCAGCTGTAGTTGTAATTGCTGATTGACCCGCGACAGCTCGCGCGTCCGCTCGGCCACCAGTGCCTCAAGGGATTGATTGCGTCGCTCCAACTGTTCAACGGAGGATTTGCGCAGATCGATGTCGCGATGGGCGCCCACCATCCGTGCTACCGAGCCGTCCTCATTGCGCGCAATGACATAGCCGCGATCCTCGATCCACAGGTAGCTGCCATCTTTTTTGCGGCAACGGTATTCGGTTTGGTAGTGAGGGGTACGCTGGTGGACGTAGTCATCGAACACCGTCATCACACGGGGGTAATCGTCCGGATGGATAACGTTTTCCCAGGTAAACACGTTGTTTTCCAGGGAATGGCGAGGGTAGCCCAGCATTTCGTACCAGCCTGGGTTGCGGTAGACGAACCCGGTATTGGCGTTCCAGTCCCAGATGCCGTCGCTGACCAGCTCCAGCACGGCATGCAACATGTCGGCGTTAAGGTGGGAAAAATCATGGTCCAGCGGGTTGTTGCCGGAAGTATCGTCCATCTGCGCATTCCTTGCGTGGGCAGGCGCCTAGGCCTGCCAATGTTGTCGCCGATACTCCGTGGCTGGGGCTACTGTACAGCAGGGATTAAACGCTTTGAATAGAGTGGGTATGCTGCTTTTGGGTGATGGCTATTGGCTATTGTTGCGGCGCCACCATCCTCGTCCGAGGGTTGCCGTCCGCGTTGTGCTGGTAAATAGCCTCAGGCTGCCCCCGCTCGTTGAAAAACACTTGGCCAATTCCGGCCGAATTCCATAACCGTTCACCGGCTTCGGCATGTTCCGGGATATGGGGGACCACCTGCATGGTGCGGCGGCGAGTGAACCAGTTCAGGGGCGATCGCGGCGAATAAAGCCAGCGGTTGAGGCGGTCGAACCATTCCAGCAATCGGGGTGGGAATTCGTTCTTGATGCCGCTGCTGGTGATCTGCCAGATTCTGGGGCCGGCGTTGCGGTGGCGGATCAGCACTTCATAGACAAACGAGTAGTGCACGTCGCCCGAGAGGATCACGTAGTTACCCGGCGTGCGCGAGTGGCGGAAGATGTTGAGGATGACCTGAGCTGCGCCGCGATGAGCCATCCAGTTCTCGGCGTCCACCAATAAAGGATGGCCGCACCAACTGAAGATTTTTTGCACGGTCTCGATCAGCTTGACGCCAAAAATCGGCGCGGGAGAGACGATGATGGCTGAGGGATGATCGAGCAGCTCTTGTTGCAGTTCGCTCAAGGCTTCCCAGTCAAGGAGGCCTGATGGGTGCTTGAGCGTGAATTCGCTGCGCCAGCGCCGGGTGCGGGTGTCGAGCACCACCAAGGCCGGCGTTGTGGGCAGGACGTAATGCCACTGCTGGAACTTCAGCAGAGTCTCCACCAACTGGTCCTGCGCGAGGGCGTCCAAGTGATTATCCTGCGTGTGGGTGACCAGTGTCTGCGTTTGGCCCACCAGCTCAACAAAGGCATCCGGGTTATTCCCCCAACCCTGGCACAGCAGGTAGGCGAGCAGCGCGTTACCTATGATGCGTTTGGAAAACGGATGGCCGTAGGCGGTTTCTTCCCATTGGGCGCTGAGGTTCCAGTCGTCGGTGATGTCGTGGTCGTCAAAGATCATCAAGGTGGACAGGTGGGCGAACACCCGTGCTACGTCCGGCAAACCCTCACGGAATGTATCCAGCGTTACTTGCTCGCGCGCATAGCGCGATGACTCCTCGGCGCTCAGTTGCGGCGGTTGTGGGGTGATCAGGTTCCAAGGCGCAGGCGACCACCACACCAGCAAGTACATCGCCATGACTTCGGCGAAGGTCACCAGATGGTTGTCGGCGGTGCTGCTGGTGAAAATCGGTTTTTTCACGCCGCCAAAAAAACGTTCACGCAGGGTCTCGTTGCTGTCCAGCGCCGGGAGCAGATCGGCGCGGTTGTAGTAGCTGGCGTGATGCCCGTAGAGGCTGGCGCTATCGTCTACCACGGCGCCTTCCAGGTATTCGTCGAACAGGCCCAGGCGCGCAATCAGCCCATGGATCGCTCGCAGCATCGGCCCGGCGACATCGTCGGCATACACTTGGTCGCCGCTCATCATCAACAAGGCCGGGCGTTCGGTTGGGTTCTGCGCATTGGCCAGCAGGCGATCAACGCAAAGCAGGCCTTCGTCGGCACTGTGGTGAGGTTTGCGGCACGAGCCGTGCACCAGTTGATGGATACGGCTGTGCAGCACGAAGCTCGGGTATTGGGCGTTGGCGTACAGCAAGTGGGGCGCCCACTGGGCTATGCCGGTGCCGTCGACGAGCAAGTCATAGTCGATGATCACATCCTGCGGCAGCGCCTTTTCCAGCCGTATATCAATCAGATGGACAAACGCCTCGCGACCCACCTGCACGACTTGGCATTGGTCCTGGCCCAGCGGGATATCCAGGTGCTGCTCGGCAGATTGCAGCCTCAGGGTCAGGGTTAATGCTCGGCTTCCCACCAGCCACAACACCAAGCGTTGGGGGGCCAGGCGCCGCAGCAGAGGGCCGGCGAGTACGGCGGGCAAGGTGTCGGGATGTGGCATGCAGTAAAAGGCTCCGGCCAGGGTTGAACCGGAAAGATTAGCGCAACGGATGTCAGTGTTTTGTTAAGACGCGACGACCTACAAAGACGAGGGGCAGTGCACTGCCCCTCGTACGACGGTTTAAGGCAAGTTGCCCTTGCCCAGGCTGTCTAGGCTGCCGGTATTCCTGTGTCGGCCATCGCGCGCCGAACCGTCAGCGTCCTGAGGTTCGAGCTGCGATTGAGGGCCGTCGATGCTGCGCTTATTGCGTTGAAGGGGGGCGTCGTCATGCGGTGCAGTGGGGTATTGAGCAGGCAGAGGGGGAGAATTTATAGGGCCGAGCATGGAAGTATCCTTCTATCAGTCGAGGGTGACTTCGCCCTGTTGAGCGAAGTGGCGACAAACTTATAGAGGAGGAGGGGCGTCGAGCTATAAACGCCCTGCTGCAAGATATGACGGACGTTGAGGCCCGCTCTCTAGAGCAGGCCATGCCTGGCTATTGCCACAGACCCCTTGCCACAAGGTCGCTGGCGCTTAGGTCGGTGAGTTTTCAATTACGTTCGGCACCGTAAACCGGAACTCGCTGCCGCGCCCCACTTCACTTTCAGCAATGATCTTGCCGCCGTGGGCGTGGACGATGCCCTGGGTGATGTAGAGCCCCAAGCCACTGCCCGTTGGATTGTTTTCGGTCTGGGTCCAATAGCGGTCGAACACATGGGGCAATTGCTCCGGCGCAATGCCTTCGCCGGAGTCGCGCACCGAAAACACGGTCTCCTCACCATTGCTCATGGCACTGATGCCGATAGTGCCTTGGCGCGGCGTGAACTTGATGGCGTTGCCGATCAGGTTCGAGAGCACCTGGAACATCCGCTCAGGGTCGCCGTTGATCACCAGATCAGGCTCGGCGCTGAACGAAAGGTCGATGCCTTTTTCCATCGCCAGCGGTGCGAGCAACGAGTAAGCCTCTTCGAACATCTGGCTCACATCCAGCGCCACTGGCTTGACCACATAGCGCCCGGCCTCGATTTTCGAAGTGTCGAGCAAGTCTTCCAGCAGCACATTCATACGCCCGGCGGCTTGCTGCATGGTGTCGATGGCCGTGGAAATCCGCCGCGACGTGTGTGGGCCATCGGAGCTGAAGGCCTTTTGCATCATGCCGCACAACATCGAAATGACCGTCATCGGGTTGCGCAAGTCGTGGGATACCACCGCCACCAGTTCATCACGGGCGCGCACGGCTTGTTGCTCACGCGCTACTTGGCGTGCCAGGTCGTTTTCCAGGGCGGAGCGACGCAGGTCATTGGCGGCAAACAGGTCACCATGGCTCCACTTGGTGGAGATGCCGGCCATTTCCACTTTCCAGATTTCAAACGAAGTGCGTGGGCGAAGGCGCAAGCCAGCGTCGGAGTTTTCCAGATCCAGTGGCTTGTTCGGGTCGCCGCTCCAGTTGATGTTCTCCTTCACTTCCGGGCGGAACCACAGCACACCGTTATCCACCGGTTTAGGCAGGCTCATGGCCAGGACACCGCTGGCCATCTGCTGAAACTCAGCGGCCGGCGGGTAGACGGAGGCCAGGTTATGGCTTGAAAACACCGTATCGCCGCTCTCTTGAAGCCACTTGTGCAACGCGCGGATCTGCGCCGGTTCCGGGCAGTTGCCGTAGCGGTGCAGTTGCTTGTCTTCGATGATCGCCACACCGCCGGACAGGGTCAGGTCCATCAGCACTTGGCCTTGCAGGGCCAGGCCATCGAACACGTTGTCCGCCGAGGCTTTCATCGCCTGATCCAGCAACGCCAGGGACTCGACTTTTTCCTCGCGCTGGCGGCTCAGGTCCAAGGCTTCCATGGCGCTGATCTGCAATGACAACACCTGGCCGATGGTCTGGCAGGCGGTACGCAATTCGTTGGGCACCAGCAGCGGTTCACGGTTGCCGCAGCTGATCAGGCCCCAGAGTTTGTCGCCCTTCATCAGCGAGATGCTCATGGACGACAGCACACCCATGTTCTGCATGTACTGACAGTGAATCGGCGACACACTGCGCAGGGTGGCGAAGCTGAGGTCCAGCGGCTCACCGTTGTCCGGGCGCAGTTTGGGCAGCAGTGGCACTGGCTCGTAGGCCGCGTTGGGAATGATGCGCAACCAGTTGGTGCGATACAGCTCGCGGGCCTGCTCGGGAATATCGGACGCGGGGAAGAACAGCCCGTTGAACAGTTCCATGGACGGCGCGGACGCTTCGGCGATCACTTGGCCGTGGCCTTCCTCTTCGAAGCGGTAGATCAGCACGCGGTCGTAGCCGGTCATGGCTTGGATTTCATGCACGCTGATTTCGTACAGCGCTTGCAGGGTTTTCGCCGCCTGCAAACGTTGCAGCATCTTGCCCAAATCACTGGTGCGACGATTCATTGCCCGCGGCTGGAAATTTTCCAGCAAGGGTTCGAATTCCAGTATCAGGACGCCCTGATGGCGATGCAGCAGGCCATCGAACTTGGTGCCGTTGAAAGTAACGTGCAGCGGCGGCGCGTCGATAAAGTTGTTGTGCTCGACCATGTGTTGCACAGCCTTAGCGTGCTCTGCGCCCAGCAACCGGTGCAGCGGCTGGTCCAGCAGCGTCTCCGGTGCATGATTGAACAGGCTGGCGACGTTGGCGCTGACTTGGATGATCTGCAAGCCGGGGTCAGACAGCGTCAGCAACACACCATGGGGCTGGATGGCCCCCGGAATGCGAATAGGCTCGTCCGCACAGTTGGCAAGCAGCTCTTCAAAATCATCGGGTTTCATAGCAATACCTCCTGGCTGTCGAGCCATTGCTCAAAGCAGCGGAATGTCGAACGGGCCGCGTCTACCGCGTGTTGTTTGGCTGGTGCGTCCAGCGGCTGGTGGCCCAGATAGTCGAGAAAGTCTTTCCAGCGCCGACCAGTCTCGGGGCCATACACATTGAGAAACGCACCGCCGTTATCGGCGTCCAGATCCAGGCGCTGAGCCATTTCCCGGCGCAGTACCTGGCCGCCCAGCGTAGCGCCTTCGAGCACATACAAGGCGCCCAGGCAGGCAGCAGGGGTATCGAGGAGCGGCAGTTGGGTGCAGCGGGGCAGGTCGTTGATAGCCATGTCATTCAGGCCAAGGGCGAGAAGATCGCTCAACAGAGTGGGCGTTTTCACACGCAGCTCTGTGTCATAGCCATCAGGGATCAACTCACAATCGTACAGCGCGGCTTCCATTGGCCCATAAAACCCGTAATACGCCTGGAGCAAGCGTCGAAACCAGTCGGCATCCAGGTATTCGCTGAAAAACGGCAGGCGCTTTTCCAGCGCTACATGCAGCAGGGCCGTGCCTGTGCGCAACGCTTCCAACAACGAGGGCACACCACCGTCAGGGGCCTGTGAATGCATTCAATAAGCTCGAACTGTGGGCCTGCCGGCCATAAATGACGCATAGAATTGGGCAGTGATTCTACACACCTCATGGCCATTGGCTGTACGCACAAGGCGAAAAGCCTGACCAGCGGATCAGAAAAGTCTCTCCTTGCTCATTAATGACCGCAGTGTTTGTCCCAAAGTTCGGCTTCAGTGATGTTGCGATGCTATCAATGCAGGTGCGGGCTTTGCTGGGTCAGTGCCGTTTGCACACACTCAATCAGGTGTTCGGCGCTCCACGGTTTCGGTAGAAACCGCACAGAGCTACCCAGTTCCGCCGCGATCTTAGTGTTGCCGGATGTCAGCACTACCTTTACCTCTGGCCAACGATGGGCCACTACCCGGCTCAAGTCATAGCCGTTGAGCAAACCTGGCATCTGAACATCACTGACAATCAAGTCGACCGGTTCATCATCCCGCTCCAGAAAAATCATCCCTTCATCCGCCGAAGGAAATGACGTCACATGAGCCCCAAAATCCTCAAGTACATCCACCATTAACGAGCGAATGATCTCGTCGTCTTCCAGTACTAAAATCGATGGCTGAGCCATGATCGTTACTCCACCATCAGGGTTCAGTAAGGTGGAGTGGAAGACCATCGGATAGGTTCGATTGGATATGTCCAAAACGATGGGTGGTTACTCAGAGGGGTCTATTTTGCTTGTTTGCGGGGAGGTGCGGCACGATCCCTGTGCTCTGCAATGCACGCAAAAGGCTGTCGACCCTGAATGCTCCCCTGATCGAGCGTGGACCGAAGCGCTGATCTGGATGGGCATGCGTTCCTGACAAACAGGCATAATCGCCCGCATTCGCCGATGTGGAGTTCCCATGAAGTACGTCCTGCTCACCCTCGCCCTGATCCTTAACGCCCACTCAGCCCTCGCGGCCGGCGACGCCGAGGCGGGTGGAAAGCTCTTTACCAAGACCTGCGGCGGCTGCCACAGCGTCGGCGAAGGGGCGCGCGGTGGGTTCGGCCCGGAACTCAACGGCATCATCGGCAGGCCTGCCGGCACCACCACCGACTATCAGTATTCTGACGCGATGAAAAACTCCGGCGTGGTCTGGACGCGGGACAAACTCGCCGCCTATATCGAGGCACCGAAGAAGGTAGTGAGCGGTACGCGGATGATCTTTTGGGGCATCAGTGATCAGGAGAAAATCGACAACATCCTGGCCTACCTCGAAACCTTCCAACCCAAATAATCACTCCCGTACATTTCTGAACAGCATCAACCGCGCGCTCTCATGCAGCCCACGGGTCAGCGCCTGCAAACGCTGAAACTCTGCGGGATGTTGCGTTGCCACATCCTCTCGCGGTGTCTTTGAGGCCAGGTCATGCAGGGTCGGTGAGCTGCCGTCGTGTTGCATTTGCAACAGGAAGTGTTGGGTCACGCCGCCGATGATTGGAAACGTCCCCTCACGCAACACCAGCGGCACCACGCGCTCGCCTTCCGGAGCAGGCTGTTGGATATCCCGGCCCATGGCGCCATTGGTGAACGGCACGCCTGCCATGCCCGCAACGGTCGGCAACAAATCCGCCAGGCCCACCGCCTGTTCGATCACCCTAGGTGCCAGGCCCGGCGCGTGGATCAACAACGGCACGTTGTTGCTTTCCAGCCCCAGTTGTTCAAAGGCAGGCGCCATGTGCGGGATCTGGCTGATGCGCGTGTTGTGGTCGCCGAAGAACACAAAAATGCTGTTGTCGTAGTAACCACCGGCCTTGGCGATTTCCATCAAGCGGCCGATGTTGTAGTCGAGCAGGCGCACCGCGTTGTATTGCTCGACACTGCGCGAACCGGCTGCCTGGACTTGCTCCAGGGTCACGTCCGCCACCTGGAAACCGTCGTTGTCTTTGGGAATCGTGAAGGGTCGATGGTTGCCGGAGGTTTGCAGGTAGGCGAAGAACGGCTGGTCCTTGGGCATCCTGCTCAACAGTTCGTCACCTTCCTTGAACAGGTCCAAGTCTGAAATGCCCCACACATCTACCCGTGGCGATTGCCAGTCGCTCTCTTCAAACAGCTGCACGTCGTCGACGCTCTGGCGGATCAGCGCGTTGATATTCGCCCAGCCGGCGTTGCCGCCGATCATGTAGAACTTCTGATAGCCCTCGAATGCGTTGATCAGTGTGTGTTGCCGGGTGATCAGCGGATTGCGCGTGGCAGTCTCCTGGCGGGTGACGTCGGGCACGCCGGTGATGCTGGCCCAGACAGTCTTGGCGGTGCCGGTGACCGGTACGTAGAAGTGCTTGAAGAACCAGCTTTGGCTGGCCAGTTTATCCAGGTTCGGCGTGGGATTGAGCGGGTTGCCGTAGGCCCCGACGGCGCTCGTGCCAAGGGATTCGAGCATCACGAAGATCACGTTCAGCGGGCGCTCGCCGGCCAGGCGATAGGGCTGCACACCCTGGTGGCGGGTGAAATTCAGTTGCTGGGCGTCCGGTTGATCCACCCCCAAGTACTGGGCGACTTGCGGGTAATGCTTACGCACCTGGGCTTCATCGAACTGCGATTGGCCGACCTTGAGGGTGTCGTACAAAAACAGCACCGGGTTGAGGCCCACGGCGGCCACCTGGCTGTTGCCGGAAAAAAACGCATCGCTCCAGCGTAGCGGCACTGGGTTTTCCAGGTTGAGGTTGGCCACGCGCCCCAGCAGGGCGAGCAGCACGGCGACCACGCCAACCACTGAGACTGACGTCACCGCCCATCGATTAATGGGGGTTGGCGCACGGTCCAGGGTCATGCGCTCCAGGCAGATCAACGCCCATACCCACAACCCCACTGCCGCCAGCCAGCAGGCGGTTATCCACAGCACTGGATAGGTTTCCCACACCATCTGTTGTGAAATCTGTGCGTCTTGCAGGTAGCGCAGCACCGTCGCATTGATGCGTACGCCGAGGTAGGCGTAATGGCCGAAGTCGATGATGTACACCAGGCCGATCATCGCCAGTGCGACCACCAGGTAGGCACGTGCCAGCCAGCGCAGGACTGGCAGCGTGTTGAGGTTCCAGCGCGGCAGCCATGCCAGCACGGCCAGCGGCAGCAGCAGCAACACCGCCAGGCGCAGATCGAAACGCAGGCCGATGCCGAGGGTTTCCAGCAGCGCCGGGGTTGTCACATCAAGGCCGGAAAAACCCAGCACAAACACCAGTCGCAACGCAGCCAGCAGCACAAACACCAACCCGATCGCGCCCATGCCGTAGCGCAGGCGACGTGATTGCAACGCACTCATCAAATTTTCCATTCTTTAAAGCAGTACAGTTTGAGTTGCATTAATCCAGCGACGACGCAGTAGCCTGCCAAGAGCGGATCAACCAGATAATCCCAATAGTTCTCTGAGGCCTTGAGCCGCAATGCGAACGCCAGCGTGCCGATCACCAACATCCACACCGCCAGCGCATTGCGCAGCCACAGCATCAACAGCGCCGCCACCGCGACCAGCACAATCATCGGTCGAGGGTTGAAGCCCAAGCGGTACGGGTCGAAATAGGTCAGGCCTAACGTGGCCGGGTAGAGCACCAGGCTCAGCAGGCCAAACAGCAGCAACATCTGCACCTGATGTGGTCGAGCCAGCGGCTGCACCACGCCCAGACGGCTCAGCGCAACCCACCCCAACAACACCAGCGTGCTGATCGCCAAATCATCGGTAAAACTGCGGACATAGGCCGCCAATGGCAGCTCATTGATCGGGATAACGCTCACCACCACCAGGACTGGCAGCAACCACGGTCGCCATCGGGCGGTAAATCGAAACGTGCTTAACAGCACAAACCCCAACAGCACAAAACTCAAATGCGCCTGCCACAGCAACACCATCACAGACGCTCCGCCAGCCAGGCTTCGTTGAAGCTGACATGTTTGATAAACGTGTTATTCCACGAGTACACCAGGTGGTACATACCGTCCGGGCTACGGCTGAAGTACGGGTACTCGTACTCGAAATCGCAGCCACGGGGTTTGCACACGCGGTAGTCGAGGCTGCTGAGAAAACGTTGCTCCAGCGGTAAACGCTGCGCGCCGCTGGAGGCGCGAAAGCCTTCGCCGATGATCTCTTTATAAGCTTCGGGGGCGAACGGTTGGCCGAGCGGGTCCGGTGATTCGTCCAGTTGCACCACAGTGCGCCACTGGCTGAGCTGGGCGTCGGTGCCATAGAGGCTGAGCTTGAAGCGGCCGTCCTGCAGGTCATTGAGCGCCACCAGCAACCCATCGTCCACCGTGCCCACCGCCGCCAGCGACGAGTTAGGGTTGGCCGGTTCCAGCGGGTACGGCTGGCTCCAGGTTTGCCCGGCGTCTTCAGTGCGGCTGGCCAGCACGCGGTGATGGGTGTCGCCCGCATAGCGCAACATCGCCACGGCGCGTTGGCCGTCCAGGGGCACGATGGTCGGTTGCAGGGAATTCTTGCCGCGGCTGATACGGAATTTGTCGATCACTGCTCCGTCTGCGCTCAGGTACAGGTACTCGGCAAACTTGCCCATGAACTCGTGGTACACCGGCAGGCCGATGGAGCCGTCGGCGTGGAACACCGGCGCGGCGCGAACCAGGGTGCTGATATTGAAGAACGGCGAGGTCACCAGTTGCCGAGGGGCCGTCCAACTGGCCCCCAGGTCATCCGACACCATCACGTTGATCGCACTGGTGGCCCAGCCGCCGACTGACACCGACACATAAAACATCCACAGGCGTTTATCCGGCGCCAGGGCAATCACCGGGTTGCCGAGCTTGCGGATATAACGCTGGGTTCCGTCGCGGGTGCTTTCCCGCGTGGCCAGCACCTGTTCGGCGCCCCATTCGCCGGTACGTGCATCAAAGCGCGCGGTGCGCACCTGCACATCAGCGGCGCCTTCGCGTGAGCCGGCGAACCACACCGCCATCAAGTCGCCGCCGGGCAGGGCGGTCACGGATGAGGAGTGCACAAAGTCGGTGAGCTGGGTGGATACGAACCGGCTGCTGTACTGCGCCGGCGCCGCCACTTTTGCGGTGTTCGGGCTGGTCTGGGCAAACGGCGCCAGCACATGGGGCGGATGGCTTTGCCAGGCAGCGAAAAACACTGCCAGCAGGCTGCATATCAATAAGGCGGAGCGCATAGGGAACCTGTGGGTAAAAGGATTACTGCGCACGTTCATCCGGCAGGCGCTTCCTGCGACCGGTGAGCATGGATAACGGCAGGTTGTCCCGCACCTGGATACTTTCAAACACGGCAGCCAGTACATGCAGGCAAACCAAGCCAAGCAGCGCATTGGCGGCGGTCTCGTGGACTTGAAGCGGCCAATCGGCGCCCCAGAGGGCATCGACTTCCTGCATCAAAAAGCCACTCACGCCGACGGTGAGTAACGCCAGCAACATCAACAGCATCACCAGCGCGCCAATCGGCGAATGCCCCAAGCGGTGTTGCGGCTTACCCTTGAGCAACGAGCGCGCGTGGGCATTCAGCCTTTTTGGCGTAGGCCAAAAGTCTGCCCACCGCGCGCTGCGCGGTCCGACAAATCCCCACACTGTTCGCACCAGCAGCCAGGCCATGGCGTAATAACCCAGCCAGACATGCCAGTCGTCGCCGGCTTCGTTGAAGAAGTAATTGGCGACGAAGACCCCGGCGATGGAGGCATGGAACAGCCTCACCAGCGGGTCCCACAGGCGTAGGGATTCGCCTGGCATCAGCCTTTGATCTCAGTCTTCACGGCCTTGCCGGTGACCGGGTCGTGGTAGATCTCAACTTTGCGCTTGTCCTTGTCGAACCCGTAGATCTCATAGCAGTTGCCATCAGTGACCTTGAACTTGCTGATGGTGTAGCCCTCGGCCTTGAGCTTGTCCTGGAAGGCTTTTTCGTCTTGCCATTGCGAGCGCTCGGCGGTGGTGCATTGCGGGCCGGCGAAGGCCAGGGGGCTGGCGAGGATCAGGGACAGCAGGAGAATTTTGCGCATGGAAAAGCTCTCAGCAAATGTGGGAGATTTCACAGTGCAAAACCAACCTTAGGGCAACCTTAGTTGGCAACGAGCCGTAACATCTTTGCTGAAATAGCCCCGGCCATAACCCGGCATGATGCCGCCGATTCCTACAGAGATTTTGCTATGCGCCTACTCCTTGTCGAAGATGACCGTGCCCTTGGCCAAGGGATTCGTGTGGCCTTGGGCGCCGAGGGCTACACCCTGGATTGGCTGCAGGATGGCGTTGCGGCGCTGCATGCGTTGCGCACGGAGAGCTTCGATCTACTGCTGCTAGACCTCGGCCTGCCCCGCCTCGACGGCCTCGACCTGTTGCAGCAACTGCGCGCCGAGCAACATGATCTTCCGGTGCTGATCCTAACCGCCCGCGACGGCACCGCCGAGCGCATCGCCGGATTGGACGCTGGCGCCGACGATTACTTGGTCAAACCCTTCGACGTCGAAGAGCTCAAGGCACGCGTGCGCGCGCTGTTGCGCCGCAGCCAGGGCCGCGCGCAACCGATGCTCGAACACGCCGGCGTCAACCTCGACCCCGCCACCCAGCAGGTGCGTTACCTGGATGAGGACATCATCGTCACCCCTATGGAATACCAACTGCTGCACCAACTGATGGTACGCCCCGGCAAAGTGGTGACCCGCGAGCGCTTGTCTCGCGCGTTGTATGGCTGGCAGGACCGCGTCGAAAGCAACACCTTGGAAGTGTTGATCCACAACCTGCGTAAAAAGTTATCCACAGAGCTCATACGCACCGTGCGCGGCGTTGGCTATGTGCTGGTGCTCAAGCCATGACCTCCGTGCGCGCGCGCATCCTCGTGCCGGTGCTGGTGTTGATCCTGCTCGGCGATGCCCTGATCAGTTGGCTGGTGCTGCGCGACAGTCACCACGAAATCGAAGAAGTCTACGACGCCCAACTCGCCCAAAGCGCGCGCCTGCTGCAAGGCGTACTGCGCCAGCGCGACCCCGGCGAGGCGGATTGGGACCGCTTGTACCAGGCGTTTGATCAGGCCATGAGCCGCGTGGGCGAAGAGGGCGTGGCTCATCCCTATGAAACTCGCCTGACCTTCCAGGTGTGGCGCAGTGACGGCCAGCTACTTGTACGCTCAGCCGAAGCGCCGGTGCTGGCCGCACCGCCCGCGACCCTTGGTTCCCACGACATCATGGACAACGGCAACGACTGGTGTGCCTTCCTCCTCGCCGACCCGCAACAGGGCCTGTTGATTTGGGTGGGCGAGCGCGACGACATCCGCCAAGACGTGATCCAACGCATCATGCGTCACACCCTCTGGCCGACCCTCATCGGCGTGCCGCTGCTGACGGTGTTGATCTGGCTGTTAATCGGTTGGGGTCTCAAACCCCTGCGCGCCATGGCACTGTCGATTCGTGGACGCAATTCCGACACCTTGCAACCGCTGCACCTCAAACCGCTGCCCTCCGACCTGGAACCCATGCAAACCGCGCTCAACCGGCTGTTGGTGCAGGTGGACGAGTTGTTGGAACGCGAACGCCGGTTCATCGCCGACGCCGCCCACGAACTGCGCACCCCCCTGGCGATCCTGCGTATCCATGCGCAAAACGCCCAAAGCGCGGAGACAGTGGAGCAACGACGCGAGGCATTGGAATTTCTGGTAAGCGGTGTCGACCGCGCTACCCGTATAGGCAGCCAGTTACTGACCATGGCGCGCATCGAGCCGCAGTTGAACAACCCTGTGCGCAGCCGTGTGCAATTGACAGAGTTAGTACGCGAAGAATTGGCAGAACTTACCCCGCTGGCCATGGAGAAAGGTGTGGAGCTGGTGCTGGAGGGTGACGAAGAATGCTGGGTTGAAACCGAGCCCGTGGCACTGGCCATCGCCCTGCAAAATCTGGTGACCAACGCTCTCAACTTTTCCCCGCCGGGCAGCGAGGTGAAGGTGGTGATTGGTGCCTTTTGCCTGAGCGTGCAGGACCAGGGGCCGGGGATTGATGAAGCGGAAATCGGGCGTTTGTTTGAGCGGTTTTATAGCCGTGACAATGCCAATGGTGCCGGGTTGGGGCTGGCGATTGTCGAGATGATCGTCGGCAAGATCGGCAGCCGGCTGGCCTTGCACAACCTGGAGCGTGGTGGGTTGTGCGCGCGGTTGGTCTTTAACGAAGAAATCCAGAACAGCAGCCCTTCAACTGCCTGAGCTGAAAGGGCATGTGTACTGAGCGTGCTTGCCCCGCGCTGGTCTGCGAAGCAGCCCCAACTCGGCCACCGAGATTTTCCATAGGAACCGCAGGGCTTGGTTTCAGGGCCGCTTCGCGCCCCAGCGCGGGGCAAGCCCGCTCACCACAAAAAAAGCCCGCTCACCAGGGAGATCCTCGTCAGCCTTTAGTCGGCGAATGGAGTTTGAATGTCCCTTGGTTCACTTAGTCGTGTGAGGTAAGAAATAAGTCAAAGTGAGTGGGCAGCTTTAGAGCAATCGCTTTTTCTATCTTGAGTACTTGTTCTTCCGTCAATAGATAGTCAAATACGCAATCCTCCAGTTTCTCCCACCCCATAATGTCCATCAGGTCTTGAGTGGACAGAGGTAGCGCCTGTTCAAAGGATGCAAAATCCTCGTTAGGCAAAACGCCCATAATTGAGTGGTTCATGGTTCTACCGTCCTTTCAGGCTTGGCTGGCTTACGTTGGTTACCGGTCAAATGATCGAACTCGCCGAGATGAATTCCGCGCTTGGAGGACTTTTCCAAAGCGCCATGTTGAGCGTCCCATTCATAGGTCGTCCCGTCGGGATCTTTCCATCTTGGGCGTTGGCCACCCCCCGTCATTG
Organism: Pseudomonas sp. TE3911; assembly: GCF_054062775.1. Lineage (NCBI taxonomy): Bacteria > Pseudomonadati > Pseudomonadota > Gammaproteobacteria > Pseudomonadales > Pseudomonadaceae > Pseudomonas > Pseudomonas sp. TE3911. The sequence continues at coordinate 110,900 of NZ_JBSSFP010000001.1, forward strand.
GAGTTTTCGAGCGAGCCCACTTGGCTTTCGGAAATGCAGCTAGGAGTTTTGGTTTGGGGTGATAGGTATCATCCCCAGCCCGAACACTGACCACCACATACAACGGCCGACCCCCCCACTCCACCGGGAACACCAGAATAAAATCCCGATATTCCGGCGGATAAACCGGGTTCACCAAAATCTGCGCAGCCTTCTGGTTTGGCGGGTAAATCCACATTACCGGCGCCTGCGGTGCAGCCTCCAACGCTGGGATTCCCAGGGCGTCCCCCGGATTCAACCGCAGGCGTCCAGATCAGCTCCACACCTTGGCCCAAATCCGCCACAAACTGATCGCCACGGCTTTGCAACTGCACCACATCGATCATCTGCCAGTCGGCATTGTTGCCGGTGTAAAACCCATAGCCCTTGAGCGTGCCGCCCTCCAACTGCTCAACATGCAAACGCATCTGTGAGCGCGCCCGTTGCATCGAGCGCAATTGCTCATCGCTGTACAACGCGCTATCACCCAGCGCCGATGGCCAAGCCAACGCCACTAACCCCGTCAACAACGCCCCGGCTACAGAGCCGACAGCAGTCGCTGCCGACTCCAACACCGCTGCACGCAACGCCAACTGCCCCAAGCCAACGGGCAATGCGCTTCCGCTGATCTTGCGCAGCGAGACGGTTCCCCGAGTGTCCACTTCACGCCCGCCCAGCAGGCTGAAATGTCCGTATTCCGTGACCAACTCCAGCGGTACGAAACCGCCGGTAACGGCGTAGTGGGTGATGCCGTCGGGCAGTTGGCAGGGTTTGGTGAATACGCAGCCGGGAGGCTTGGTGGGGGAGGGGGCTGGCGCGGGAGGACGGTCGAATAGATGGAGCGATGGCGAAAAACGCCGCCGTGCCGGTTGCGGTGTCAGGATTCGCTGTTTGAGTTGTTGTTCTTCGGTGAGAGGGTATGCGCGCTCTGACATGACAGGCTCACCTCCTTGTGTGGGGACGTGAGCCTAAGAGGGGGTATGAGCGGACTAAGTCGGATTTGTTCGATGATGGGTGTGGGAAAACGAGACAGGGGTCAGAAGGGCGCTATCGTTTCGAATATTTTGATTTTTACCTGCTGATCAGGTCAGCAGGTGCTTGGAAATCAACCGCGAAATCTCAACAATCGACGTCTTCCCCGTAAATTCAAATTTCACCTTCCCCAGCGAAGAAAAGTAAATCTCCAACTCCGAATCCAGATCAAACGTGCCGGACGTTTCCACCGAGTACGCCACGATATTTTTATACGGCAGCGACGTGAAGTCCTTCTTGCTCCCGGTAATCCCCTGCACGTTCACGGCGATGATGCGCTTGGTGGTAAACACTACGCCGTCGCGCATGGCTTTGTAGGCGTCGACCACTTCCTCGCCGTCCAGCAGCAGGGCGGCTACGCGTTCGGCGTATTCGTTGTTTTGTTTGAGCTTGAAGAAACCTTTGTTGTTGAAGTCGATCATGGGCCTGCCTCGTGGGTGTATGCCGATTTGCTCGTGGATCTGTATCTAACGCGGGCATTTTGAACGCCCTACCATGGCGACCAACCTTACAACCTTGCCCAGATGTTTCAACAACCGGAGCCGCACCATGCCTGAACTATCCAGCTGGCTTGCCTATGCGCTGATCTCCCTCGGCATGGTGCTGACGCCCGGACCGAACATGATTTACCTCATATCCCGCTCGATCTGTCAGGGCCGTACGGCTGGATTGATTTCCCTGGGCGGCGTGGCGTTGGGTTTTTTGGTTTATATGCTTTGTGCGGCGTTGGGAATTACCGCGTTGGTCATGGCGGTGCCGTTTGCCTACGACGCGCTGCGGTTTGGTGGGGCGTTGTACCTGGCCTATATGGCGTGGCAAGCGATCAGACCGGGCGGGCGTTCACCGTTTCAGGTGCGCGATTTACCCAAGGACAGCCCACGCAAGCTGTTCACAATGGGGCTTGTGACCAACCTGCTGAACCCTAAGGTGGCGGTGATGTATTTGTCGTTGCTGCCCCAGTTCATCGACCCGAACGGCCATGGCAGTGTGCTGACACAATCACTGGTGTTGGGCTTTACGCAGATTTTTATCAGCGTGGGTGTCAACGCGGTGATTGCCACCCTGGCGGGCTCCATCGCGGTGTTTTTCGTCACACGGCCCGGTTGGCAAGTGGTGCAGCGCTGGCTGATGGGCTCAGTGCTGATGGGGTTGGCGGTGCGCATGGCGGTGGAAGGGCGGCGGTAGGTCGCCTCACTGGATGTCTTTCAGATAATCCTTGAGGGTGGTTAACGGCTCGGGCAGTTCATCCAGTTGATGGGCATTTTGCACAGCCGCCGCCAGCCGTTGCAGTTCACGTCCCAGTACTGTGTCGGCACCGCCCACCGCCATCAAAGCCTGGCCCGCACACTCATCAATCTTCACCAAGATTTCAGCCAAATCCCCCTGCCGCACCAACAGCCCAAACACCTCCCTGTCATAGCCAACCATCACCGGATCATCCCGCAAAACCGGGCTGCCACCGTCCACCTCATGCACCAACTTGAGTGCAAAAAGCGCCACAGCTTCCAGCGTCAATTCCATGGTCTTGGTTCCTCAACATACGGGGGGAGGGGGATGATCACTGTTCTGTGTGTGAAAAAAAAGACCTGGCCCACTTTGCGGCGTGCATCACATTAAGGCCTCTGCACAAGGAACGATACTAATTGGCCATGTTCCAACTCGCCGTGCCAAGCGCACCCAAGCAGCCCGCTTTATCTACTTACAAGGACGCAAGCCCCCATGCCCTCATCCCCTTTTCAATCGCCTTCCAATACTGGTGAGCTGATCGCCAGCTTCCGTCATGGCAAAGCCTTTCTTGTGGTCAGTTTGATCTTTGGTTCTGTGATGCTGGGGATGGCCGGGTTTGTGCTGTACCTGAGCACCATCCTGCCGCAGGGCAACAATGGCCCCGTCACTCTCCAGACGTCACGCGGCATGACCTTGAATTTCAGCGACCCGCTTATGGTGTTTTATGCCACCAGCGCCTTGCTGGCGGTGATCGGCCTGAGCATGTTTGCGGTCTACGCCTGGCACAAAAAGCTGCGTGCGCCCCGTTATGACGTGTACGAGCATGGCATCGAGCGCTTCGTGAACGATGAGCGCGAATACACGGCCTTTGCCGATATCGAGGACCTGTATCTGTTCGGCTCCGGCCAAACCGTGTTGACCGGTATGGTTACCAACGTTGCCTATCGCCGCAATGCTTCGGAACCGTTTCACCGGGTGATCGAGACCCTCAAGGGCTTTCACGATTTCCAGCAACTGGTGCGTGAACTGCACGTACGCGCACGCCTGCCGGCGGTGGCGGCGACGCTGGAGGCGGGCGGGGCGGTAACGTTCAATTGCATCAGCACTGCGCAGGTCTGGGGCAAGCGGGTCAGCGGCAACTTCCTCAAGATCACCACGACGCCAATTCTGGTCAGCGCCGCCTTCCTTGAGTACCAGGGCCGCAAAGTGCCGATGGCATCGTTGCGCACCGTCGACCTCAACGCCTGGACCGAGAACGTGGTGATCAAGGACGACAGCGGCAAGCCCGTGCTGTCGACCATCGCCACCGGCATCCTCAGCCATGACCTGTTCCTCAACACCCTGGATGTGGTGTTTGCGGTTGAAGAACAAGCCCGTGAGTTGGCCTAAGCCCAGGAGTATCAAACGATGATTTATCGCGGCGCAGGCTGGCTCACGCTGTTCACTCCGGTGGCCATGGTGCTGTTGTTGATGGGGTTGTGGCCTGATCCCAGCGTCAAGCCAGGCAATGTCTCGCTGATGCAGTTCCTGATAGGCGCGGGTGTTGGCTCGGCGATCAACGTGGTGCTGGGCTTCGTGCTCAATCGGCATCCGCACGCTGATGGGGTGCGCCATCACTTCTTTTTCATGCCGATGCAGTGGCCGGCGCTGGTGATCACCGTGGTCTGTGCGCTGATCGCCCTGTTGAAATAAACCTACCGGCCGCTCGGCAAGGGCGGCCGCGTGTCGCGTTGTTCCAGATTGACGCGGAACGTGGTGTACGTGTCGCCATCGGCCAGGTAGAGGTTGCTTCGGTACACCTCGACTGCACCATCGAGTTTGATGTACAGGCCATTGGCGACCCGTTCGATCACTACATTCTGCAAGTCGGTGTCCGAAACCAGGAACGGTGGCTTCTTGCCCAGGCGCACCTTCATCACCTCGTCGCTGCTTTCGCAATCGTCTGCTTAGAACCGCAGACTTTTGGGCTCCCCTGCGTTCCTCGCGCCTTGCACGATGTACACCCACTGCCCGGGTATGAACGCTTGCTTGAGGACTATTTGCGACGGGAATTGCGGTTTATGTACGAGCGCGTAAGCCAACAGCACTGCCAGGCAGGCTAGAAAGGCCCAACCGAGAAGCTTTTTGGTCCGTTGAGTCATCACTTTGCTCAGCTGTAGTCGAAGGTAAATAACACCAGGCCTTCAATCGGCTCGTAGAACATCACGATCAAGTCGGCCCCCGCGGTGCGGTAATGCCAGCCGGGCACGCTGGCGACGTGGAAAAACCGGTTGCCGGCCGGGCTCAAGGGATACACGTTCGAATCGCCACGGTCGGGGTCCAGTTCAATGATCTGCATCGGAAACTCCACCGACTCCACCCAGTTAGCCAAGCCGTCGACTTCGCCGCCCAGTTGGGTGACAAACTCCACCGCATCCAGCGGCTCGCCGTCTTCGCGCGCCAGTACCCCGTGGGTGTTGAACCGCTCGACCGTACGGGCAAATGCGCGGTGTTGCTCAGCACAGTGACGCTCCAGGTCCGCCCGCGCGCCGGGGTGAGGGTCGGCCAGTTGCGCGTTGCCTGCATGGAGAAAGAAGTAGCGCGGGTCGCCGCATAGGCGGTATCGCCCCTGCTCAAGCTGAAATCCGATCCAGTTGGTTTTCAGCAGGTCACCGTGAAAGCCGTCCCATTCGGTCAGCTCGCCGACAAGACTCTCATAGGGCTCCAATGGGCTCAGCATGTGCACGACGCCCGACCATTCGGGATTCACCTGGCTCAGGTCAAGGCTGAAGAGCGGATGCAGATGCTTGGCCAGTTCCAGTTGATCGGCGACGAACACGTCTTCAATCGCCGGAAAGGGCTGCATACCTGTGGGGATTTGGGTGAAGTCTTGGGAGAGCGTATTGGTCATGGGGTGTCTTCCTTGATCGTGGATATCAGCGCAAAAAATCAGGTAACGGGCATGTTAACGCCATGCCCCTCGGGTAAGCGCGGTGCCGGGCAATTCCAACTGTATATACGCAATCACCGCGACCATTACTGCGCAAAACAGCCATTGGAGCGCACTCAGCCCGGCAATCCGATAGATCGCCTGCAACGGTCGCCGCCAGCGGTACTCATACTCGGCAGGTGCCCAGCGTGCCGGCTGGAGCACGCCGATCAAACCGGTCACTGCGTAGGTAGCAAGCCCCAACCACCCAAGCCATTGCCACACGACAAAACCCAGCGCTACTAATGGGCCGCCGTTCCGGATCACCCGATAGCGGCGGTCGGGGATCCATTTGCGGCGCACACACCAGCGGCTGACGCGTTGGTCGAGGTCTTGCAGGCTCTCGGCCATGACGGTCCAGTAGGTCAGCAGCCACTGGCCGACGCGGGCCATCAACCAGCCGCCCAGTAGGTATAGCGGCAGCATCAATAAGGTCGGGCCGAGTGCGAATCGGCTGGAGAGACTACCCAACGCCAGGCAGGTTGCAAGGACGGCGGTGGCTCGTTTCAGGCCGTGGCGGGTGGGGCGATAGCCGACGAGGGCGTGCCAGAACCACGGGTTGTGATTGGGGAACAAGCCCAGCAGGTCGGGGAACCGTGTGGAAAACGCTGCGGACAGTTGCTCGCAGGCCTGCCAATCGGCTTCTCCGAACGTGGCGGCCAATTGCGCTTGCTGCGCGGGTTTTGCACACATCAAAAACAACGCCGCCGCACCCGGTTGTTGCGCCTGATCTCGCAACGCGTTCAGCCAGACGTGTTGCTCGCTGCGCCGGACCAGGGCCTGCCACCGGGCTTGATCGATAGGCACCGCAGCGCCAGCGTCCCAGGCGAACAGCTGGCAGACCTGTTGGAAAAGAGTCGGCGACCAGCTTTCTTGCACCGTGAACAGGTGCAACACCTGCACCTGTAACGCCTGGTGATGGGTCAGGTCAACCAGCCAGCCCTGGCGGCAGGCCCGCTCCAGTCGTTCGAAGAACGCCTGAGGCTGGGCGTCTGCCAGGTATTTTTCAAGGTCGTCGTACAGCGCGCCCTTGAGTGCGTGGACCAGTCGTTGATGGGGAAAACCGCCGCTGTTTATTTGCTGCCATGGCGTGAGCCATTGGCGTTTCTCAACGCCCCAGGTCAACAGCGGTAGATGCCGGTCGGGTGCGTTGACGCAACGCTGGAACAGCAGTTGTTCATAGTCGGCGGCACACCCTTGTGCCACGGCGCGGGCCCAGCATTCGTCGACTTTCCAGTCATCGAATTTGGCCAGCAGCGCCATCGCTTGTTCATACGCAGCAGGGGGGAGGGCGTGGGCGACGAGGCTGTCGCCGTCACGCAGTCGCTGCAACGCCCGCTCGTACGCTTCCCGCAGACGCTGGAAGGCGACGGGATCATCGTCCGGCCGCGTTACCTTGAGCAGCTTGGCGTACTGGCGTTTGAGGGTGCGCTCGTCAGGGCTGGCCAGCAGATCGTCCATGTTCAGCATCGCCAATCGTTCTTTCAGGGGGAGGGTGATGATCACTGTTCCTGCGCGCTAAAAACAACCCCGCTGCTCACCGCTCCAATATCCATTCCACCCGGCGGTTATGCGCTCGCCCTTCCGTCAGGCGATTGATAGCGGGACTTATCAGGTCTGCGCGGATTCAGTGTGAGGGGAGCTAAGTCTGTGCGCCGGGCGCGCATTGCTGGGGTGGGCTGCTGCATATATTTTGGATCGTGCGGGCTGATCACAGGAGTGGGCTATCTATGCATCTATCTATAGCTGCGCTGCTGCTGGTGTTGCGTGTACCGCCGGTGATGCGCCGAATCCCCCGGCTTATTGCGAAAAAAGCACCTTCTGCAACAAAAGCGTAATTAACGCTTGACCGCAGATTCTGGAAGCCTATAATTCGCCCCACTTCCGGCGCAGTCGAAACGGAAAACTCCTTGGTAAACAACGAGTTACGCAGTTTTCGGCGGTAAGTTGCTTCAGTCCATCGAAGCCAAAAGGAAGTTGAAAAAGAGGTGTTGACAGCAGCGTGTAACGCTGTAGAATTCGCCTCCCGCTGATGAGAGATCAGAAGCGCAAGTGGTTGAAGTTGTTGAAGAAATCTTCGAAAGCTTCTGAAAATAATCACTTGACAGCAAATGAGGCTGCTGTAGAATGCGCGCCTCGGTTGAGACGAAAGATCTTAACCAACCGCTCTTTAACAACTGAATCAAGCAATTCGTGTGGGTGCTTGTGGAGTCAGACTGATAGTCAACAAGATTATCAGCATCACAAGTTACTCCGCGAGAAATCAAAGATGTAACCAACGATTGCTGAGCCAAGTTTAGGGTTTCTTAAAAACCCAAAGATGTTTGAACTGAAGAGTTTGATCATGGCTCAGATTGAACGCTGGCGGCAGGCCTAACACATGCAAGTCGAGCGGTAGAGAGAAGCTTGCTTCTCTTGAGAGCGGCGGACGGGTGAGTAATGCCTAGGAATCTGCCTGGTAGTGGGGGATAACGTTCGGAAACGGACGCTAATACCGCATACGTCCTACGGGAGAAAGCAGGGGACCTTAGGGCCTTGCGCTATCAGATGAGCCTAGGTCGGATTAGCTAGTTGGTGAGGTAATGGCTCACCAAGGCGACGATCCGTAACTGGTCTGAGAGGATGATCAGTCACACTGGAACTGAGACACGGTCCAGACTCCTACGGGAGGCAGCAGTGGGGAATATTGGACAATGGGCGAAAGCCTGATCCAGCCATGCCGCGTGTGTGAAGAAGGTCTTCGGATTGTAAAGCACTTTAAGTTGGGAGGAAGGGCAGTTACCTAATACGTGATTGTTTTGACGTTACCGACAGAATAAGCACCGGCTAACTCTGTGCCAGCAGCCGCGGTAATACAGAGGGTGCAAGCGTTAATCGGAATTACTGGGCGTAAAGCGCGCGTAGGTGGTTTGTTAAGTTGGATGTGAAATCCCCGGGCTCAACCTGGGAACTGCATTCAAAACTGACTGACTAGAGTATGGTAGAGGGTGGTGGAATTTCCTGTGTAGCGGTGAAATGCGTAGATATAGGAAGGAACACCAGTGGCGAAGGCGACCACCTGGACTGATACTGACACTGAGGTGCGAAAGCGTGGGGAGCAAACAGGATTAGATACCCTGGTAGTCCACGCCGTAAACGATGTCAACTAGCCGTTGGGAGCCTTGAGCTCTTAGTGGCGCAGCTAACGCATTAAGTTGACCGCCTGGGGAGTACGGCCGCAAGGTTAAAACTCAAATGAATTGACGGGGGCCCGCACAAGCGGTGGAGCATGTGGTTTAATTCGAAGCAACGCGAAGAACCTTACCAGGCCTTGACATCCAATGAACTTTCTAGAGATAGATTGGTGCCTTCGGGAACATTGAGACAGGTGCTGCATGGCTGTCGTCAGCTCGTGTCGTGAGATGTTGGGTTAAGTCCCGTAACGAGCGCAACCCTTGTCCTTAGTTACCAGCACGTAATGGTGGGCACTCTAAGGAGACTGCCGGTGACAAACCGGAGGAAGGTGGGGATGACGTCAAGTCATCATGGCCCTTACGGCCTGGGCTACACACGTGCTACAATGGTCGGTACAGAGGGTTGCCAAGCCGCGAGGTGGAGCTAATCCCATAAAACCGATCGTAGTCCGGATCGCAGTCTGCAACTCGACTGCGTGAAGTCGGAATCGCTAGTAATCGCGAATCAGAATGTCGCGGTGAATACGTTCCCGGGCCTTGTACACACCGCCCGTCACACCATGGGAGTGGGTTGCACCAGAAGTAGCTAGTCTAACCTTCGGGAGGACGGTTACCACGGTGTGATTCATGACTGGGGTGAAGTCGTAACAAGGTAGCCGTAGGGGAACCTGCGGCTGGATCACCTCCTTAATCGACGACATCAGCTGCTCCATAAGTTCCCACACGAATTGCTTGATTCATTGAAGAAGACGATAAAGAAGCAGCCCGAAATTGGGTCTGTAGCTCAGTTGGTTAGAGCGCACCCCTGATAAGGGTGAGGTCGGCAGTTCGAATCTGCCCAGACCCACCAATTTTGTGTGGGAAACGCCTGTAGAAATACGGGGCCATAGCTCAGCTGGGAGAGCGCCTGCCTTGCACGCAGGAGGTCAACGGTTCGATCCCGTTTGGCTCCACCACTACTGCTTCTGTTTGTTGAAAGCTTAGAAATGAGCATTCCATTGTGATGATGGTGAATGTTGATTTCTAGTCTTTGATTAGATCGTTCTTTAAAAATTTGGGTATGTGATAGAAAGATAGACTGAACGTTACTTTCACTGGTAACGGATCAGGCTAAGGTAAAATTTGTGAGTGGCTCGAAAGAGCCAAATCGAATTTTCGGCGAATGTTGTCTTCACAGTATAACCAGATTGCTTGGGGTTATATGGTCAAGTGAAGAAGCGCATACGGTGGATGCCTTGGCAGTCAGAGGCGATGAAAGACGTGGTAGCCTGCGAAAAGCTTCGGGGAGTCGGCAAACAGACTTTGATCCGGAGATGTCTGAATGGGGGAACCCAGCCATCATAAGATGGTTATCTTACGCTGAATACATAGGCGTAAGAGGCGAACCAGGGGAACTGAAACATCTAAGTACCCTGAGGAAAAGAAATCAACCGAGATTCCCTTAGTAGTGGCGAGCGAACGGGGACTAGCCCTTAAGTGGCTTTGAGATTAGCGGAACGCTCTGGAAAGTGCGGCCATAGTGGGTGATAGCCCTGTACGCGAAAATCTCTTAGTCATGAAATCGAGTAGGACGGAGCACGAGAAACTTTGTCTGAATATGGGGGGACCATCCTCCAAGGCTAAATACTACTGACTGACCGATAGTGAACTAGTACCGTGAGGGAAAGGCGAAAAGAACCCCGGAGAGGGGAGTGAAATAGATCCTGAAACCGTATGCGTACAAGCAGTGGGAGCCCACTTTGTTGGGTGACTGCGTACCTTTTGTATAATGGGTCAGCGACTTATTTTCAGTGGCGAGCTTAACCGAATAGGGGAGGCGTAGCGAAAGCGAGTCTTAATAGGGCGTCTAGTCGCTGGGAATAGACCCGAAACCGGGCGATCTATCCATGGGCAGGTTGAAGGTTGGGTAACACTAACTGGAGGACCGAACCGACTACCGTTGAAAAGTTAGCGGATGACCTGTGGATCGGAGTGAAAGGCTAATCAAGCTCGGAGATAGCTGGTTCTCCTCGAAAGCTATTTAGGTAGCGCCTCATGTATCACTGTAGGGGGTAGAGCACTGTTTCGGCTAGGGGGTCATCCCGACTTACCAAACCGATGCAAACTCCGAATACCTACAAGTGCCGAGCATGGGAGACACACGGCGGGTGCTAACGTCCGTCGTGAAAAGGGAAACAACCCAGACCGTCAGCTAAGGTCCCAAAGTTATGGTTAAGTGGGAAACGATGTGGGAAGGCTTAGACAGCTAGGAGGTTGGCTTAGAAGCAGCCACCCTTTAAAGAAAGCGTAATAGCTCACTAGTCGAGTCGGCCTGCGCGGAAGATGTAACGGGGCTCAAACCATACACCGAAGCTACGGGTATCACGTAAGTGATGCGGTAGAGGAGCGTTCTGTAAGCCTGTGAAGGTGAGTTGAGAAGCTTGCTGGAGGTATCAGAAGTGCGAATGCTGACATGAGTAACGACAATGGGTGTGAAAAACACCCACGCCGAAAGACCAAGGTTTCCTGCGCAACGTTAATCGACGCAGGGTTAGTCGGTCCCTAAGGCGAGGCTGAAAAGCGTAGTCGATGGAAAACAGGTTAATATTCCTGTACTTCTGGTTATTGCGATGGAGGGACGGAGAAGGCTAGGCCAGCTTGGCGTTGGTTGTCCAAGTTTAAGGTGGTAGGCTGAGATCTTAGGTAAATCCGGGATCTTAAGGCCGAGAGCTGATGACGAGTTAACTTTTAGTTAACGAAGTGGTTGATGCCATGCTTCCAAGAAAAGCTTCTAAGCTTCAGGTAACCAGGAACCGTACCCCAAACCGACACAGGTGGTTGGGTAGAGAATACCAAGGCGCTTGAGAGAACTCGGGTGAAGGAACTAGGCAAAATGGCACCGTAACTTCGGGAGAAGGTGCGCCGGTGAGGGTGAAGGACTTGCTCCGTAAGCTCATGCCGGTCGAAGATACCAGGCCGCTGCGACTGTTTATTAAAAACACAGCACTCTGCAAACACGAAAGTGGACGTATAGGGTGTGACGCCTGCCCGGTGCCGGAAGGTTAATTGATGGGGTTAGCTAACGCGAAGCTCTTGATCGAAGCCCCGGTAAACGGCGGCCGTAACTATAACGGTCCTAAGGTAGCGAAATTCCTTGTCGGGTAAGTTCCGACCTGCACGAATGGCGTAACGATGGCGGCGCTGTCTCCACCCGAGACTCAGTGAAATTGAAATCGCTGTGAAGATGCAGTGTATCCGCGGCTAGACGGAAAGACCCCGTGAACCTTTACTATAGCTTTGCACTGGACTTTGAATTTGCTTGTGTAGGATAGGTGGGAGGCTTTGAAGCGTGGACGCCAGTCTGCGTGGAGCCAACCTTGAAATACCACCCTGGCAACTTTGAGGTTCTAACTCAGGTCCGTTATCCGGATCGAGGACAGTGTATGGTGGGTAGTTTGACTGGGGCGGTCTCCTCCTAAAGAGTAACGGAGGAGTACGAAGGTGCGCTCAGACCGGTCGGAAATCGGTCGTAGAGTATAAAGGCAAAAGCGCGCTTGACTGCGAGACAGACACGTCGAGCAGGTACGAAAGTAGGTCTTAGTGATCCGGTGGTTCTGTATGGAAGGGCCATCGCTCAACGGATAAAAGGTACTCCGGGGATAACAGGCTGATACCGCCCAAGAGTTCATATCGACGGCGGTGTTTGGCACCTCGATGTCGGCTCATCACATCCTGGGGCTGAAGCCGGTCCCAAGGGTATGGCTGTTCGCCATTTAAAGTGGTACGCGAGCTGGGTTTAGAACGTCGTGAGACAGTTCGGTCCCTATCTGCCGTGGACGTTTGAGATTTGAGAGGGGCTGCTCCTAGTACGAGAGGACCGGAGTGGACGAACCTCTGGTGTTCCGGTTGTCACGCCAGTGGCATTGCCGGGTAGCTATGTTCGGAATAGATAACCGCTGAAAGCATCTAAGCGGGAAACTAGCCTCAAGATGAGATCTCACTGGAACCTTGAGTTCCCTGAAGGGCCGTCGAAGACTACGACGTTGATAGGTTGGGTGTGTAAGCGCTGTGAGGCGTTGAGCTAACCAATACTAATTGCCCGTGAGGCTTGACCATATAACACCCAAGCAATTTGCTTGCTTCGAGCTTAAAAGCGAAAGAGCACCAGATTGCGGTGTGTGAAGACGAAATGAACCGAAAGTTCGACTCTTGCAAACACCGAAAGCTATCACATACCCAATTTGCTGAAGCGAGGCCAACTGGTCACGACTCAGTACCCGAATTTCTTGACGACCATAGAGCATTGGAACCACCTGATCCCATCCCGAACTCAGTAGTGAAACGATGCATCGCCGATGGTAGTGTGGGGTTTCCCCATGTGAGAGTAGGTCATCGTCAAGATTAAATTCCGAAACCCCATTTGCGAAAGCAGATGGGGTTTTGTTTTGGGCGGGCGGAAAGTGCGAGGGCGGGTCAGGGCGAGCTCTCGAATATCCTCAGGGACGGCGGGCCTGAACTGGCCTAATGATTTTGAACACTTCAATCGGGCGCTATATTGGTACCTAAGTCTGAGGTGTTTGGATACTTCGCCAAAAAGTGCGCCTTTATCAAGCAGCGCACCGGCGACTACTCGATTCGACGGCTTTGCCTGACGCTGATAGTGCATCCCGGTGGTTATTACAGCGTGGCGGTCTGAGCCGCAATCTATACGCGCCAAAGACGACCAGCGACTGCTGGGTTTGGTCAAGCATTCCTGGCTGGAGAGCGGCGGCGTTTACGGCTATCGCAAAATCCATGACGATCTGCGCTAGGTCTGTGAGGATTGTGGTGGTCATTGTGTGGCTAGGCTGATGCGTCTTTAAGGTATGCGTTCTCAGACAGGTTATCGACGCCGCCCCGGAAAGTGCGGCGGTAAGCCAGCGGTAGCATTACCCAATTTGTTGAGGCGCCAGTTCGATGTCTTGGAATCCAACAGGGTTTGGGTCACTGACATCACCTACATTCGTACGTATGAAACAACGTAAAACGCCGCCATGGTTTCAACAATCAGCTGCCATCGGTAGAGTTTGAAAAGCGTTACGCAATGAGCTTGCAAGGTGTCTAGAGAATCCGGGGCGATTCACACTGATTGAGAAGGCGCGGGATGACCGGCAAATAGTTAGGATTATTTTTGCCGTCCCAGTTCGGACGATCAATCGCATCTTGAACGTCAAGGATAACAATCAGGATAGGGGCGGATTGGTCCTTCATCTCATCTCCTTTGGGTAGGGCGGCAGGCCGAGTGTGCTGAGACGAGCCTCAACCAACAGTTGATTGCACTCGAAACCTGCCTACAGCTCTTTGCGAAGCCCTCCATAATGAATCTCAAGCTTATGCAAGTTGAGTTCGGCAGACGCTTACCGATACGCGCACTGCCTGATGCGGAACATTTGCCAGGATTCCTACCGGATATTGCCTTCTACCTAAGCTAGAAATCTCTCAATGATCGAGCCTGGGTGTTGCCGACGCCTCGGCGTAGCCCAAATTCGTCCAATCGATAAGGCCGATATCGTAATTCGAGATTCGCGCGTTGGCTTATGCGTGATGGGAGGTGAGCGAGAGTGGGCTTTCGATGTCATCACAAGGCTTCTGGGGCGGGGCGTGAGCGCGCTCAACGATCTTTAAGGCTTGTAACTATCTTGTGGGCTGGTTTTGTCTGTTCTCGCCTTCTGGGTACCTTTGCCGGCCTCTGGCGACGTGACTTCACTTTTCCACAGACGAAAAAAAAGACCTTGAAATTCAAGGTCTTTTTTTAAGATGGTGCCCCGAGGGAGACTCGAACTTCACCATTATGACCTTGAATCGCTTTCGGGCCAGTGTATACGCTTTTCTTATATTGTTTTGGATAGAATTTTTGGGTAGAAGTTTGGTTTGAAAATCCTTGAGAATTCTGAAATGTCTGATTTCCTGGTCCTAAAAGCTGGTACTTATCACGTCCGTCTGGACGTTCCCGCAGACGCCCGAGAGGCGTTTGGTGGCCGCAAGGTGCTGACTAAAAGCCTCAAGACAGGAAATCGTTCTGAGGCTCACGTACTTAAGCTGAGATGGTTGCAGCAGTGGAAAACCGAGATTGAGAAAGCACGACGTAAGGAGTTTCCTGATTTCCGTGAAGAAGTAATGTTGATAGTCGAGAAATATCAATCTGAGATTGAGAGAGAAAGTAAGACGCCTCTTAATTATTTCGATCAAACCCCATCTGCTGCTACGAAGCGAATCATTGAAGTAACAGACGTGATTAAGGCTCATCAGCTACGACCTAGCCTACAGCGTGAAGCTATTTCTATTCTTGCTGGTCATAGTGATTACTCCCCTAAAACGCCTTTCTTCAAGAGTCGGTTGGACGCGTTTCATGCTTATGAAACTGAACAACGTAAAGTCGAATTGCACACGGTAGATCGGCACATAAAGCGAATTCGCATGCTCGACGCATTTCTTAAAGAGAGTGAGTTGCTTCTTGATCGCGACACCGTTTCAATTTTTTTAGCATCTCTTAAAGTAGAAGCAAAAACTAAGAAGCAATATCTATTTTCATTTAGTGCTTTTTGGAACTATGCAATAAAAAAAGATGCTGCTTTTAAGTCAGTTTATGGTGCGTTACAAAATCCATTTAAAGATCATGAACTAAACGAAGAAAAACGAGGCATATATAAAGAAAGTAGCAGGCGGGCGTTTGCTACAGAAGAAATAGAAATGCTCTATCATAAAGCTATTGATGAAGAAAATCGGAAGCTTGCGGATCTTATCCAGCTTGGTGCATACACTGGAGCTAGGATAGAAGAAATCTGTCAACTTCGAATCGACTCGATTGTTGTTGAGGACGGCGTAGATTGCTTCCATATACGTGAGGGTAAGACCGAAGCAGCCGTTCGTCATGTGCCTATACACCCTAAGCTGAAACAAACTCTCAAACGCCTTGTGGAAGCGTCAACTGACGGTTTTCTGTTACAGACGGGGAGAGGGGGGAAATATGGTGTAAAATCGAAAGATTTGGGAAATGAATTCTCTCAGTTCAAAACTCGCCTTGGTTTTGATAAAAAATGTGTATTTCACAGCGTTCGCAAAACTGCCATTACGTTACTTGAACGTGCTGATGTGAAAAACCTTATCGTTATGTCTATCGTAGGGCATGAACCTGGTGGAGCATTGAACATTACTTTTGATAGATATTCAGAGGGTCCTACTCCAAAAGCAAAGCTGTCGGCGATTAAGAAAATTGTTTATAAATTTTAAATTCCTTTTCAAGGCTAATAGCCAAGAATGGCGGCTACTCTTTCGTCATATGTATTTACATGTTTGGTAAATACATAGTTTTCTTTGTCTTTACGTATTGACACTTTCGTTAAATTTGCTATTTGTATATATAGCTCTATAGTTTTTAAGATGCGAGCAATACCTTTGTAATGACAAAACTGCGTTTTGTCATTACACCCATACGAAACTACTTCGTAGCTTTCTCGGGACAGGTTCTCGAAAATTCCAGCACTGCGTTTGAATTTTATTTAGAGCAAAGGAGCAGAAACAATGTAAAAGGAGATTGATATGTTAAGTAAATATAACGCGTATAAGAATGAAGCAATTATGCAGTTTAATCGTTTGAGCGATGAAACCAGCTATTGTCTATTTGCTGCTGGCACTAAGTCAGAACTAATAAACCACCTAGCATTTAGAATAGTTTCGCTGTCTGAAGCATTTTCAGATATATCTGACAGAAGCTACAGTGACGATGAAAAGCTGTTCATAGCCGCTTGGGCAGGCGAAATCTATGAAGCTCAGATGAGCCTTTTTCCTCTCGACCTTGCCGATATGGAATGCTACATCGTGACTCAGAAGAATGGCTACAAGGTCAAACCAATAGTTGAGACAGCTAAAAATTTCATCTCTAGAACAAGAGGTGAAGTATGAGTAACAGAAAGAGAAATAAAATTTGCTCTTACGCTACTACTGAAGCGGAGCTGCGAGAAATAGACGAAGCTATAAAAATTACGCAACATAAAAGCAGAACAGACTTCATTCTTTCACTAATTCGGAACTCAAACACAATTGTTGTGAGCGAGCTGCAAAGCTACGACGATGTATTTAATCGAGCCGGAAATGTTGGAAATCAAATTTTAAGAGCTTTAAATACAATTCTAAGCCCGGACACTCTGGACTTTAAGAAACAGGACGTTCTCCGCAAGCTAGAAAGCTTTTTAGAAAAGGACAATGGGCAAGTGCTAAAAGCCTTAACGAGGCTAGCTGAAAATCTTGATGCAGCAGTAGATGTTTATTCGAATTACGAAGACAACATAGAATTCGCAACTTCAAAGAAACTCGCTCAAGTCATTAAGCAAAAACGTAAAGAAGCAGGTGGCATATGAAATTTAAGATTTTGACTAGAAGATCTCATACTGCTGCTACCGTTAAATATATTCAAAAGCACGTTAAAGACCCGTCGTCCATGCGTTCGACCATTCCAAAGTTTGAAGGTACTTCAGACAGCGAATATGCTCAACTAGTCGAAAAGAAATTTGAAAAGGGAAGAGCTAAAAACCAACAGCGTCTTTACTTTCATAAAATAGTAGCCTTTCATCCGTCTGACTCTCACAAGACAGACTCTGAGCTTCTCGACATTGCCGAGGAAGCTTTGAGTATTTCTATGCCTGGAAAACGACATTACGTCATGACTGTTGAAAGAGACACAGCACATCCTCATGTGCATATATGTGTAGCTCTTCGCTCACTCGATACGAAACTAGTACATAGAGACTTCGTTGATTATATCGAAATTGGGAAAGCTCTAGAAATCAAGCACAGCCTCTACAATGCGGATAGGACACAGCAACCTTCACCTTATGCTCCCGCTCCTAATACTGTACAAATCGAGCGTAAAACAGGCTCTAAGACTATTAAGAACGACCTCAAAGAATCTATTGGATTTGCGTTTGAGAACGCTCAGGACACTGCTGAATTTATCACTCAGCTCGAAGAATTGAATATTTTAGTGCTACCTAATCTCAATAGTTCTGGCGTTTCTGGCCTGAGTTTTGAAAAAGAGGGTGAGATTTTCAAAGGTTCACAGGTAAATTTCCCCATTAAAAAGATCAAAGAAAAATTTGGATCTGATCCCTTTTTCACTCAACTCATGAAGTATTCTGCTGAAAAAAACCAGTCTATTCTTGAGAAGCAGTCTCTGCTAGGTACTGGTGAGAAAAAAGGAATTCTAAGGAAATATACAAATAGAACTATTGATAAGCACTTTTTAAGTAGTGACGAAAAGACGTACTTTTTCAAAGACACAAACAAAATAGCATTTACACACGACAGTGCAATAAATCAGGTCAACTTCGCCACTTCAAATTTCAAAAGCATCAAAGCGGGGGCTCAAAAAATCTTAGAAACTGGTACAGCAGTGAGCGTACCCAGCACGTGTAGGACTGAGTTTAAGAGACAAGCTTGGTTAGTGTGTAAGCTGAATAATTATCCCATGAGCGACTTTTACGAGCCTGCCGAAGCTGACTTTGAAAAAGCTTTAAAACTGGTAAAAGACGAAAAAGAAAATGAGCGTTTAAGACAAGAGCTAAGAAGTTTTCAAGAAAGACAAAAGCACGATATGCAGCCAAACAAAAAATCTAACAGCCCAAAGCTCAAGCTTTAATAGCATTTCAGCCGCAATTTCTAGACTGTAATGCATTGTATTCTTCGACTAGCTTTGAATAAGCTTCGTCTTGCTGTTTTTTTACAGCCCCCGCTTCATGTCCAAAGACAGAATAGTCAAAACTACTATCGTGTACTTTATCTGCTTTATCTTTGAAGTATTGACTTCTCTTTTTGTCATCTTCGCATTGCTTAGTCATAGCTAGCTTATTGGCTTTTTCACGAGCCAATTTCTTTTGAGCTTGATTAGCTAATATAATTTCTTCTGTTGAAACTTTAGAGCTATCAGTCAGCTTACTAAATTGCCCGTACCCGAGTACCACAACTAGAACTGCGACAAAAAGGATAACGTGGGCGACCCCCCATGCTTTCTGAGCACTCATATCATAACTCTCTTATTTTGATAATATAATCATCACCTATTAGACAATTTCCAGACAATCTTCTGATTGAAACTTTTGGACCATTGCTAATTTTTGAGTCTGATCTTCCACAACCTCCGCCAAAACTGCCTGCTCCCCAAATGCAGAAACTGGTTTCCACTACACATGTATTTTTTTCATCGTAAAACATCGTATATTTCGTATTATTTTTAAGTGCTGAAGTTTCTACAAATATACTTAAGCCTAGGGAGCTATCGTAAAATGCACCATTTTCACCATTGTATCTATTAGCTCCTATGGCAGGCTTTGGAAAGACTGTTGCGTATAGCGTAGGCTTAGCCGGTTTTACCGGCTCCACAGGCTCTACGGGCACGTTTGGGCCTGGAAAAGGGTTTGGTGCTGTCGCACCAGACTGAGCTATGTTTATAGACCCGTTAGGCAAATGCCCACCTCTGTTCACTTCAAGCGGGATTTTTACTGAGTATTCAGCAGATGCTGCGTGAGTTAAAACGGTTAACGCTAAACCTAGTATTATTTCATATTTCATTTTTTCTCCTTGTTCAGTTTTTTCTTATTCTTGTAGTTGCTGACATGTAAAAACACTATCCATCCAACAAATAGTAACATTGGTATAAAATACCCGCTCAGTAAGCGTATCACTTCTAAAATATCGTTACTCATACTTCCCCCCCTTTTAAAAATTAATTCCCACTTGTTGAAGCGTAGCTTGAAACATCTGAAAAGTATGCGGCAAATCCACGATGAGAGCCGAAGCAATCATAGTGACGATTGGCTTCCCGTATCCGCTATCTTTCGCTGATCCGTTAGACACTTGTACCAGCCCATGCACACCGACTAAGAAATAAATCAGGCCGATGAATTGAAATACAGAGACAATAAATTTGAGATTATCCCAAAAGATTTTAGCGGTTGAATCACTTGAAAGTTTTTCGACTCTGGCTCTCAATTCACCCGCCAGTTCACTCATTTCATCATTGAAGCACGTACTGGAAAATCCATCTTTCTCAGATGCGATAAAACACGGCTGCTCAGAGCTGCCCCCCCATGAACTGATAATAAGACCTAATCCTAAACCTGCATTCAAGAATAAAACTGCCGCTACGGCATACACGTATACAGTTACACGTTTAACATCTTTACCGCTCCCGCCCAAGTCAAGCAGCTTGAAACCCATCAAAATGAACGTCAGTACGCCCAGGAAATAGCCTGTATATCTTACAATTTGTATAAAAGTTCCAACGAGTTCAGCTCTGTTAGCAGACGCTGAAGTTTCATCTAAAGAAGCGGCGTTAGCAAAAACTGGCAAAGAAATGATGAACAATAAAATCAATGTACTTAGTTTTTTTACTATTCTTATTGTTTTGTCATTCATCAATTTCCTCTTAGTGATTATCTTTTTTGTTTTTCAAGCTGTTTTGTTGCTTATCTTGAATCTTCCACCTTTTCTTCATCTCACCTAACTCTTTCAGAGCAGTTTCTATGTCAAGCTCATTAACGAGATTTAGACCCTGTGATTGACCTCTACCTTTGCCCGCACTAGCAGCTATGACTTGAGTCGTTGCTGTGACACTCAGAGCGTCTTTTATCACCCTTTTGCAGATAGCTATCACTGCGTCAGGGTCTGATCTTTCTGGATCTGTAGATAACCCCATTAACTGTCTTGTGAGCGAATCATTGCAGTTTTTATCAGTTACATTAGCGACGTATGATTTTGCCGTATTAATGGCTGCTAGTACGTCGGTAGGTGAATATTTACTTTTCTTTTTGCTCATTTTCTATTAGCTCCTTTTTTAAATTTTTCAGCTTTGTACGCTATTAGTCCAATTTCTCTGTATCCAACATTTTCGTAATTCTGTAGATACTCATCAATCATCGACTCAACAAGTTTGCTCATCGAAAAATTTTCAATGCTAGAAACACGTCTAAATTTGATGAGCGTTCTACTACCTATCGAAAAGTGTGCTCTGTGTTTGTTGTCCATTTGATCCCTCCTGTATTTATACTCTTACATACAAAAAACTATTTTCAAGAGCGAATCAAAAATAAATAGACATTAACTGCGTTTTAGGTGGGCACAAAAAGCCGCAATTAAGCGGCTGATCTGTAACTCTTAGTAATTAGAATGGTAGTTCGTCTTCTTCAGAGTCAAAACTGAAGCAACTCGTGTCTAGCCAAGCCGACTCATCACTATTCACTTCAACTTCATTAGTAACAATCGGAGTAGCAATTAACTCACCCTCTGTAGTTGATGCTTTATCAGCATCTGTCAAAGGAGCTAATTGAATAGTAAATTTCTCTAACCTTTTTCCATTTTTGATTTCTTTAGCGAAAACTATCAACTCATGCTTAAGTAATTCCTTATGAGCCTTTCTAATGCTTCTGTTTATTTCTTTTTGCTGCGTTTCTTTGCATTGCAAACGGTAAATCAAATCTTCTATCTTGAATGTATTTACTTTCTTAAAGTTATTCGACTTGTAAAACAGATACAAAGCTCTAGCAAAGGCAGAGTTCAACTCGTTAAATTTTTTGACTTTAAGATTAAAAATCAGATCATGATCGGCCTCATAGAAAACTCTCAATCCACGCGAAACTGTTACGGAAAGCCCGCCATCAATTTCTATTACATCACCCACAAAGCCTAATAGATATTCTCTGCCGCCCTTATTAAACTGCATAGAAAACTGCTTAAGCTTTTCATAAGATTTAATTGTTTTTGCTCGATATGCAGGAAAGTTGTTCGGTGAAACGTTTAGAAATTTAAAAAGCTTTGAATACTCGATAAATAGTTGATTGTTATCTTCTGCTATAACGGCCGTTTGTATCAAGAATAATAAAATATTGAAATCGAAATCCAACGAAAGAAGGGGAGTTTTTATTCTAACGTTTTTGTATTGGAAAATATCTCGTGCCTCAATATCAAGATAAAAGTCTTCCGTGTGCTTATTCGTAGCATTAAAGATTGGCAAACTCATAAATGATTTAGCTAATGAGATATAGTCATCTCTGATGAAGATTTTTTTTGCGGTGACTTTTCTTATATTAAATTCGCTCATGCTATCCTTTATTTGTTGTTACTTATACAAATACATGATATTAGGAGGAAGTCAATAGCTTCAATTCTTTGAGCAATACACTAAATACAAAAAGCTTGATCGGTTTTCTTAGTCAGCTACACCAACAGTTATTATTCAGCTACACCAAGTGTTATTACTCAACTACACCATAGACGTCTGTGGGCCTAGATTTGTATGGCCTGTAGCTAACCTAAAGGGTTTTTTAAAGGGTTATTAAAGGGAGAGCGGTCGATTATCATCGACTTATGCTGAGAAGGGCGAGCTAAGGCGAGCAGATCCGAAGATGAATCAATACCCCTTAAACAGCCTTAAGCACATGGTTTAATCTACTTCTTATAGCTATACATGCCTACCTACGTCTTAAATAAAACGCCCAAGACACGGCCCTGATTGAAACGTATAACGGAATTAGCCAAACTAGTGAGCGATTTGGAAATGCTCAAAAAATTAAAATACTAAAAGTAATAATATGGCTGTTTTTTGACGTTGTTTGCTTTGCTGTGTAGAGCAATACAGCCATTCGATTTAAGTCTTAAAAAATGAAGATTTCAGATTGCAGCCGAAAATCTCATATACTTTTTTCTGAGCAAAGCTATAGAGATTTTTGAGATTTCTAAATTTTGCCGCGTTAGTTTTTGGCTTAAAAACGACATAAAATCTTGTCAATAGCTAGGGCGAAATATAATTATGGTTGTACGCTAAGCAGCTATTAACGTTGGATGCTATTTAGCTACACTTTTATCAGCCACTATTTACACGGATGCAGAGCCTCCGCATAAATAGTGCCTTGAAGTAATAATGATCAGAATATCAAATCATTTTCTTCCGCCGTTTTGCCGCTCTTATTTCCTTTACCTGACGGTGTTTCAGTAAAGAACTTATCCACTTTGTTAAAAGTGAACTTAGGTCGATCAGGATAAGCTAAATAATAAAGACTCATCGTATCTGAGCTACTGTTGTATTTGATATGAATCTGCTTGTCCGGCTCTTTCCAGCCATAAATTTCTACGAAATCTAAGAAATTACTCTGTCTTGCGTACCCTACATACTCGTCAACTTTCGTACCATAGTAAAATTTCTTAACATTGACGAAAATACCATTTACGAAAGTATCGCTATTCCAATTACTTTTCATATCGGTTTCTTGACTGATTACATAGCCCATCCCATCTTCTTTATGCTCCCACCGAAACCCTTCAGTCTTTTTGAGCAAACCAAGAATTTGAGCTTTGTAAGGTGCACTGTCACGCTTCGGATCAAGTTTTAGAAGCTGATCATCAGCAGCGTAGCTGCACGTAGCGAACGATAGAGAGAGAAACGTAGCGAGAAGTGTTGGTAGTACACGCATTTCCTGGTCCTTGGACAGAGGGTGAAAACCAATGGTGACGTACTATATTTAGCGTAGCAACAGATATCCTTTAGGTAATCAATTTTTGAATTTAAACGCTTTCAAAAAAAAGGGCCGTTTTACGACCCCTTATATACAAATTATAGACATGTTGAATCGCTATTGTAGGGGATCACCCGTGCTTAACTGTCCACGACTATTCAAGTCATTGGCAAGCCATATACCTGCTTTTGTCATAAGTCCATATGTGGCCGCTGTAAAGCCTGCCTGAATATTATCTTTTGCTTTTAAAACCTTGCCGTCGACATGTACTTCAAGATCTTTAGTTGAACCTTCAAATCCATGTTTCGGCCCAACGTCAACTTTAAAAGCCTCAACCAGATCAAAGTATTTCAACATTTCAGACTGTTCAACTTTGTGCTCAAGATTATGGGCGAATTGATTTCTGATTTTATTCAAATGTTTCAAAGCTCTTCCAAGATTGGCAGGTAATCCACTAGCAATAGCCGTGGTTAGCCTTTCGTTGAAATGTCGTAATATTTCAGAGTTGCCTTTGCCAGTAGCAAAGAACTCAATATTTTCTGGCGAGATGCGTTCTTTTAAATAAACATTCAAAAAACGCTCGCAAATCAACTGCATTCTTAAAATACAGGCACCATCATCATTTTTGCCTAGTGCTTCATGGTATAGTTTTGGATCAATAAATTTGGCGAAGTCGTGATTCAGCTTAACGTAGGTCATATTTTTACTCGATAGATTAAAAAACATCTGCTCACTTAGCGGCGAGCAGATGAATTGATCGTTCTTATTCGATATTGTGCCCGAGCTTTTTGCTCAACAATTTGTAAAAATCTGACCTGCTGCGAGGATTGCTCAATTCAGAACAGCACTCGCTCAAAGCTAGCAATGCTTGACTTTCTGTTATTTTAAAATTGCTGACTAGCCGCTTTAATTTTTCGTCATAAATATATTGTAACTCGTTGTAATCACCACATTGACCACACGAAACAAGTGAGGCATCACGCTTACCTCCCCCTTTTGTATCTTCGTAATTGTATTGGTCATTAATATCCTTGATAGAGGTTGGGCTCTCTTTAAGGAGTTGGGCAAGAATTTCGCTGATTCTGGTAGACATGCTGGTCGTATCCCTTGACTGAATGATCAAATCTACATGGTGGCACATTGCTGTGATTTCAAGCCCTAATGCCGTTTCTTGTCGCGATTGCTCCCGGTCTGATCCCGGTGATGATACGACATCCAAAAAATCAAAGATAAAATACTACTGACTTGAACAAGTCGCCAGTAGACGATGAAACTAACCGCGTATGAGTATGCTCATAGAGTTCACTTTTCATCGTCTTGAGAGTTGAGATAGTTCGCGATTACATCACCATGGCAAGCTGCTGGCTTGCAGTGGCAACCAAGTGTCTTACCTCTGAGCTTTTCAATATTTTCATCAAATTTTTCAGGTAACTTCAAAAAACGCTTTTCGAAATCATAGGCAAACTTGGCTATAACTTCGTCGCGAGTGCCTTCTTTACCCATTTGGTAAGGGTTACCCCACAAGGTTCCCCTGCCGATGTAAACATCATAACTGTCACCGTTATCTTTATTAGACACTTTGGTGATTTTCAAATTTATAATTCTTGTGGGTATTTCTTTTTCTCGCAATTGATTATCGAGTATAAAGAAACAATTCCTTTCTTCATCTTGAAAAAGAATAGCGTGTGTGACTTCCTTCAACGCTTCTTTATCTGAGCCAAACGGAACTGCATGCAATCCCTTGGACTGTGAATATTTTTCGATAAAACTATTTTCATCGGACACGAAAATCAGCTCTGCCTTTTCAAGCGAGCTGATAATTTTATCGACTTTCCTTTCAAATTTTGAATATGAAAGGAAGTCAATAGGATATGCGATTAGAACTTTTGCGTCTTTGCTCATACTAAATCTTTAACAACTGCGTCAGATTGATCCCACGCTTGCTTGAGATAATTCGCAACCAGCCTTCTATGGCACTGATGCGGCTGATGCTCACTGCACAACAAGCATCCTTCATCAATAACTTCAGGCTTTACATGTTTCTCAATATTTCTCTTCGCCATAAGATTAAGAAATTTATCCTCATATTGCTGCCAAGAAATCTCTTTTTTCTGGTATGGCGATAAAATTTCCTTGGTAGGAGCTAAATCTGGAAGGTGTACATAATCAACATCACACAGTTCTTTTAGGAAATATTTTAAATCTTCTTTTTTTGCAAATCCTGCAAGCTGTGAAATATTATTGAGCCTCACGTCAACTATTCGCTTCGTGCCGCTGATCTTAATTAGACTGAAAAATCTTTCAGCCTTCTTCTCTGTAAATCCGATAGTATAAATTTTCATAGTGACCTTAGAAGATGCCCGCGATAACTTTGTAAGCAAAGCCCTGGCCCACAACGTAATTCGGCACGTTCGTATGAACCTCGCTTAAACTGATCGTTAGACCGGTGATCTTGTTTAGAGAATAGGTTCCAATTCCCTTTTTAAGGAAATAAGCCTCTGCTGGTATATCAGTCAAGCTGAGTGCGTAATTTATGCCGTTATAATCGAAGGTAGCCCGAACGCTAATTTTGTGATTATTCCACTGCTTGCCTTCAGCATCAACTTTAACCGAGACATCTCCATCAGGTTTAATAAAATACAGCGTTTGCCTAGCTTGTGTCAGCAATCGCTCAGGTACACGATCATTCACGCCGGACGTACTTTTGTAATTTGTTTCCCACAGACGTGCAGGTGTATCTATCAACTGGCTGAGATTTGCTTGAACGTAATCACCTTTTTTAACCCACTTCTGAGTGGCGTCGATGATGTAGTTTTCCTGCTGAAATACGTGCTGATGCTTTGCAGTATCCCAAATAGAAATTATATCCAATGCATTCACTGCCCCCCCAGCTTGGTAGGTGGCCTCATTCTCCGAGATCCCACGACTGGCTCTGTTGCTTACAGGTCTGTACCAGGTCCCGTCCGCAGGCCCGCCAATGAGTTTACCAGCGATACATCTTTCACCGTGTTTCTTAGAGTTTGCCAAGCACACAAATTCCCTTTGAGTAGCGACCATTTTCTCACCTAATCCATTGGGTGGCCGATTGCCACTCCAGAGGTGATATATGGTGCGGGATTTTTAGTCAATAACACCTTTTGATGAAACTGTATAACATAACATATCAAATGCTAAAAAGTAGCTTTCAGTTTTGAGAAACGCTTGTTGATTTCAAGAGGTCGCAGGGGGGGGCAAGCGGTGCAGAAGGGAGCCGTCTTTCCGGCTAAGTTCACATGCAAACGCACATTTTTTTGAGCGATTTTGCAAGAAAAGAGTAGAAATTTTGGATAAAAAAAAGGGTAGAAATTTCTTTCTACCCTTTCTCTAAGTCCTTGATTTACAAGGATTTATATGGTGCCCCGAGGGAGACTCGAACTCCCACTCCTTTCGAAAACGGATTTTGAATCCGCCGCGTCTACCAATTCCGCCATCAGGGCTCAATGGCGGCGAAGTATAGAGATGAGATTACCGTTGGTCAATCACGTTTCATGGTCTATTTTCACTATTTCCGCTAAACTTCCCGGCCCTGCTAGACGAACCCCATCATGCGCGTTTCTGACTTTACTTTTGAACTCCCTGATTCGCTGATCGCACGCCACCCTTTGGCCGAGCGTCGCGCCAGCCGACTGCTTACCCTGGAAGGGGTCAGCGGTGCCCTCGCACACCGTCAATTCACTGATTTGCTTGAGCATTTAAACCCAGGCGACTTAATGGTATTCAACAACACCCGCGTAATTCCTGCGCGGTTGTTTGGCCAAAAAGCCTCCGGCGGCAAGCTGGAAATTCTGGTGGAGCGCGTGCTGGACAGCTATCGCGTGCTAGCCCATGTGCGCTCCAGCAAATCACCGAAGCCGGGTTCGAGCATTCTGATCGAAGGCGGCGGCGAAGCCGAGATGGTGGCGCGCCATGATGCATTGTTCGAGCTCAAGTTCGCCGAAGAGGTTCTGCCTCTGCTGGAGCGCGTCGGCCATATGCCGCTGCCTCCCTATATCGACCGCCCTGATGAAGACTCGGACCGCGAGCGCTATCAGACGGTGTACTCCCAGCGCCTAGGCGCGGTTGCCGCGCCAACGGCCGGACTGCATTTCGACCAACCGCTGCTGGATGCTATTGCGGCCAAGGGCGTCCAGACGGCCTATGTGACCCTGCACGTGGGGGCCGGCACCTTTCAGCCGGTGCGTGTGGATAACATCGAAGACCACCATATGCACAGCGAGTGGCTGGAAGTCAGCCAGGAAGTTGTCGATGCGGTAGCTGCGTGCAAGGCTCGTGGCGGGCGTGTAGTCGCAGTGGGTACCACCAGCGTGCGCTCCTTGGAGAGCGCGGCGCGTGATGGTGTGCTCAAACCGTTCAGTGGCGACACCGATATATTTATCTTCCCAGGCCGGCCGTTCCACGTTGTCGATTGCCTGGTCACCAATTTCCATCTGCCGGAATCCACGCTCTTGATGCTGGTGTCGGCATTTGCCGGTTACCCGGAAACCATGGCGGCTTATCAAGCGGCCATCAATAAGGGGTACCGTTTTTTCAGCTACGGTGATGCGATGTTTATCACCCGTAACCCGGCGCCACGCGGCCCAGAGGAAACCTTATGAGTCGTATGTCGTTTGAATTATTGGCCACCGACGGCAAAGCCCGTCGCGGTCGCCTTACTTTCCCCCGCGGTACGGTAGAGACGCCGGCGTTCATGCCGGTTGGCACCTACGGCACCGTAAAGGGCATGCTGCCCCGTGACATCGTCGCCACCGGTGCCGAGATCATTCTTGGTAACACCTTCCACCTGTGGCTGCGTCCGGGCACGGAAGTGATCAAGAAGCACGGCGACCTGCACGATTTCATGAAGTGGCAAGGCCCAATCCTCACCGACTCCGGTGGTTTTCAGGTGTTCAGCCTGGGCGCCATGCGCAAGATCAAGGAAGAGGGCGTAACGTTCGCCTCGCCGGTGGATGGTTCTAAAGTATTCATGGGGCCGGAAGAGTCGATGCAGGTACAGCGTGACCTGGGTTCGGACATCGTGATGATTTTCGACGAGTGCACGCCTTACCCGGCCGATGAAGATGTCGCGAGAATCTCCATGGAGTTGTCGCTACGTTGGGCTCAGCGGTCGAAGAACGCCCACGGTGATAACACCGCTGCGCTGTTCGGTATCGTCCAGGGCGGTATGCATGAAAGCTTGCGTAAACGCTCGCTTGAAGGCCTCGACAAAATCGGGTTCGATGGCCTGGCCATCGGCGGTTTGTCGGTAGGCGAACCCAAACACGAGATGATCAAGGTGCTGGACTACTTGCCAGGCCTGATGCCCGCTGACAAACCTCGTTACCTTATGGGCGTTGGCAAACCGGAAGATCTCGTAGAGGGTGTGCGCCGCGGTGTGGACATGTTCGATTGCGTGATGCCAACCCGTAATGCCCGCAATGGGCATCTGTTCATCGATACAGGCGTGCTCAAGATCCGTAACGCGTTCCATCGCCATGATGATTCGCCGCTGGATCCCACCTGTGATTGCTACACCTGCCAGAACTTCTCCCGTGCTTATCTGCACCATCTGGACAAATGCGGGGAAATGCTGGGTAGCATGTTGAATACCATCCACAATTTGCGTCACTACCAAGTCCTGATGGCTGGTTTGCGCGAGGCTATTCAACAGGGTACATTGGCCGCCTTCGTCGATGCCTTCTATGCCAAGCGCGGGCTCCCTGTGCCGCCCTTGGACTGAGTTTTCCGACCCTAAGATTCACTATTTGCAACTGGAGTGCTAAATGAGCTTTTTTATCTCTAACGCCATGGCTGACGCCGCTGCGCCTGCTGCTGCCGGCCCTATGGGCGGTGGTTTCGAGTGGATTTTCCTGGTCGGCTTCCTGGTCATCTTCTACCTCATGATCTGGCGTCCACAGGCCAAGCGTGCCAAAGAGCAGAAAAACCTGCTGGGCAGCCTGCAGAAAGGTGACGAAGTTGTGACCACTGGCGGTATCGCCGGCAAGATCACCAAGGTTTCCGACGCTTTCGTGGTTCTGGAAGTCTCCGACACTGTAGAAATGAAGTTCCAGAAGGGCGCCATCGCCGCCACGCTGCCAAAAGGCACGCTCAAAGCGATCTAAGTAACAACCTTTACCAATCGACGGGGCGCGCAAGGCGCCCCGCGTTATAAGCGGGCGGCGTGATGCTGAACAAATACCCTCTGTGGAAATACGTACTGATCCTGGCGGTGCTGGCGATCGGTTTTATTTATTCCGCTCCCAATCTCTATCCTGATGATCCGGCGATCCAGATCACTGGCGCCAGCACTTCGTTGCAGGTCAATCAGGCTGACCTGGAACGCGCGAGCAAGGCTCTGAACGACGCGGGTATCCAAGTTAAAGCGGCAACATTGGCGGCTGGTGCGAAGGGCGGCTTGTTGCGCCTGACCAAGCAAGAAGACCAATTGCCGGCCAAAGACGTCGTGCGCAAGGCCATGGGTGACGACTACGTCGTTGCGCTGAACCTGGCACAGACCACGCCGCAATGGCTGCGCAGCATTGGCGCGCACCCGATGAAGTTGGGTCTGGACTTGTCCGGCGGTGTGCACTTCCTGCTGGAAGTCGACATGGACAAAGCCCTCGACGCACGCCTGAAAGTCTATGAGGGCGATGTGAAGAGCCTGCTGCGCAAAGAAAAGTTGCGTTATCGCAGCCTGCCGCAGCTCAACGGCGCCATCCAGTTGGGCTTCTCAGACGAAGCTTCCCGCGAACAGGCCCGTGCGCTGATCCGCAAGAACTTCAACGATTTTGACATCGTACCGGCTGACCTGAACGGTCAGGCCGTGCTGCGTCTTGCAATGAGCCCGGCCAAGATCGCCGAAATCCGCGAGTATTCCATCAAGCAGAACTTGACCACGGTACGTAACCGCGTCAACGAGCTGGGCGTGGCCGAGCCGATCGTTCAGCGCCAGGGCGCCAACCGCATTGTGGTTGAGCTGCCAGGCGTGCAGGACACCGCTGAAGCCAAGCGTATCCTGGGTAAAACTGCCAACCTGGAATTCCGTCTCGCAGCTGAGCCAGGCGCTTCCCGCGCGACTTCCGAGGAGTTCGAATTCCGTGAAGGCAATCGTCCGCCGGCGCAAATCGAGCGTGGTTTGATCATCACGGGTGATCAGGTGACCGACGCCAAGGCCGGGTTCGGCGAGCACGGCACACCTGAAGTTAACATTCGCCTGGATGGTCACGGCGGCGAACTGATGAGCCGCGCCACGCGCAGCAACGTCGGTCGCAGCATGGCGGTGATCTTCATTGAGCAGCGTCCTGTTACTACCTACACCAAGCAGATCGTCAACGGCGTCGAGAAAGACGTGCCGGTGCAGACCTTCAAGGAAGAGAAGAAGATCATCAGCCTGGCGACCATCCAGTCGCCGCTGGGTGCTCAGTTCCGTATCACTGGCCTGAACGGCCAGGGTGAATCCTCGGAGCTGGCACTGCTGCTGCGTGCTGGTGGCCTGGCGGCGCCGATGTACTTCGCTGAAGAGCGCACCATCGGCCCAAGCCTGGGTGCAGACAACATCACCAAAGGCGTGGACGCTGCACTGTGGGGCATGTTGTTCGTGTCGCTGTTCATCATCGCCATCTACCGCTTCTTCGGCATCATCGCTACCGTAGCCCTGGCGGGCAACATGGTGATGCTGCTGGCTTTGATGTCGCTGCTGGGCGCTACGCTGACCTTGCCGGGTATCGCCGGTATCGTACTCACCATGGGTATGGCGGTAGATGCCAACGTGCTGATCTTCTCGCGGATACGTGAAGAGATCGCCGCAGGCATGACTGTGCAGCGCGCAATCAACGAAGGCTTCGGCCGGGCATTTACCGCGATTCTCGACTCCAACCTGACCACATTGCTGGTTGGCGGGATTCTCTTTGCCATGGGCACCGGCCCTGTCAAAGGTTTTGCGGTGACCATGTCCCTCGGTATCTTTACCTCGATGTTCACGGCCATCATGGTGACCCGCGCAATGGTCAACCTGATCTTTGGCGGGCGTGACTTCAAGAAGTTGTGGATTTAAGGGGCTGCCATGTTACGTACAATCAACTTCATGGGCGTTCGCAACATTGCGTTCGGCGTCACTGTGCTCCTTACCGTTCTGGCGTTGTTCAGCTGGTTCCATAAGGGCCTGAACTACGGTTTGGATTTCACCGGGGGTACGCTCATTGAGCTGACCTACGAGAAGCCGGCCGACGTTACCTTAGTGCGCAACGAGCTGGTAAAGGCCGGTTATCACGAGGCCGTGGTGCAGAGCTTTGGTGCGACCACCGACCTGCTGGTGCGCATGCCAGGCGAAGATCCGCAACTGGGTCACCAAGTAGCCGAAGCCTTGCAAAAGGTTGGCGGCGACAATCCCGCGTCGGTCAAGCGCGTCGAGTTTGTCGGCCCGCAAGTAGGTGAAGAGCTGCGCGACCAAGGCGGCCTTGGCATGCTGATGGCACTCGTCGGCATCATGATTTACCTGGCTTTCCGCTTTCAGTGGAAGTTCGGTGTCGGTGCGATTGTGTCGCTGATCCACGACGTGATCGTGACCGTAGGTATTCTGGCGTACTTCCAGATAACCTTCGATCTGACCGTACTGGCGGCTGTGCTGGCGATTATTGGTTACTCGCTCAACGACACAATCGTGGTATTCGACCGGGTTCGTGAGAACTTCCGCGTATTGCGCAAGGCGACGTTGATCGAGAACATCAACATCTCCACCACTCAGACCCTGCTGCGTACCATGGCGACATCAATCTCCACTTTGCTGGCGATTGCTGCGCTGATGATCTTCGGCGGTGACAACTTGTGGGGCTTCTCCCTGGCGCTGTTTATCGGCGTTCTGGCGGGTACTTACTCGTCGATCTACATCGCCAACGTGGTGCTGATCTGGTTGAACCTCAACAGCGAAGACTTGATCCCTCCAGCCGCGACTGGCAAGGAGGTCGACGACCGCCCTTAATGAGCGCTTGTTGATCTGCTGTTACAAGAAAGGCACGAGTATTGAACTCGTGCCTTTTTTTTTGCTCCAAGGCTGGGTATAGCGCGGATCTTTCGGTCCGTTTGTGATGGTCAGGAGGTTCAACGTGAACAAGTCGTTACTGGTTGGTGCGGTATTGGGTGCTGTCGGTGTAACTGCCGGGGGTGCTGTCGCCACCTACAGCCTGGTAAAAAGCGGCCCTGAGTATGCGCAAGTGCTGGCGGTGCAGCCGGTAAAAACCCAGATCAAGACCCCTCGCGAAGTCTGTAAGGACGTCGCAGTTACTCGGCAGCGACCGGTGCAGGATCAACACCAGATCGCAGGTACCGTTGTGGGTGCATTGGCGGGTGGTTTGCTAGGTAATCAGATCGGTGGCGGTAACGGTAAGAAGCTAGCGACGGTAGCCGGTGCGGTCGGTGGTGGTTATGCCGGTAACAAGGTTCAAGAGGGTATGCAGAATCGCGATACCTACACCACCACACAAACGCGTTGTAACACCGTCAACGACATCAGCGACAAGGTAGTCGGCTATGACGTGCGTTACACCTTGGATGGTAAGGAAGGCTCGGTGCGGATGGATCGTGATCCGGGTGGCCAGATTCCGGTCGATAAAGAAGGTCGTTTAGTGTTGGGTCAAAACCAGCAATAATTTGAGGCTTGTCATAGTTGAAGGTGTGGGAGGGTGCTTGCTCTTGATGTGGGCGCATCGGTTAATGAGTCTGTAACTGAGCTGCTGTCATCGGAGGCAACATCCCTTTCACATTGATTGGTAGCGTTGCTGGTATTCAAGTTCGCACCAAATCGCAGGCATAAAAAAGCACCCCGAAGGGTGCTTTTTTATGCTCGCTAGCTTAGCGCTTCAGCGAGGCTGGCAGGTGTGGCTGTATAGCCGTCAGCACTGCCTTGAAGCATTTGGTGTTGCCAGCAACGACGTGGCCTTTTTCCAGGAAGTCGTGACCACCGGTGAAGTCGCTCACCAAGCCACCGGCTTCCTGGATCAGCAGAGCGCCTGCAGCCATGTCCCACTCGGACAGGCCTGACTCCCAGAACGCATCAAAACGACCGGCAGCAACATAGGCCAGGTCCAAGCTCGCTGCGCCAGCGCGACGGATACCTGCGGTCTGGCCAACCAGGGCGCGGAACATGCCCAGATAGTTTTCCAGGTTGTCCATCTGGTCATCGCGGAAGGGGAAGCCGGTACCTAGCAGGGCGCCGTCGAGACTGGTACGGCCGCTGACTCGCAGGCGGCGACCGTTCAGCTGGGCGCCACGGCCACGGCTGGCGGTGAATTCTTCCTGGCGAACCGGGTCGAGGACGACGGCATGTTCCAGGCGGCCACGGTATTTGCAGGCGATGCTTACTGCGAAGTGGGGGATGCCGCGCAGGAAGTTGGTGGTGCCATCCAGTGGGTCGATGATCCACAGGTAGTCTTCGCCTTCGCCGCTACCTTTATGCAGGCCGGTTTCCTCACCCAGGATGCCGTGGGTAGGGTAAGCCTTGCGCAGTGCGTCGATGATTTTCTGTTCGGCGGCGCGGTCTACCTCGGATACATAATCCTTGGCGTCTTTTTCGTCGACCTTGATGGTATCCAGGCGCTCGATGGAGCGGAAAATCAATTCACTGGCGCTGCGGGCGGCGCGCAGCGCGATATTCAGCATGGGCTGCATGGATGTGTCACCTAAGGTTGTTAAAGAAAGCCGAGCATTCTAGCAGAAACTTTCTTCAGGTGAAGGACGACGTTAGCTTTCATGGCATAACCTTAGGCTGTTCTGTAAGATTTGCTCCCCTTTCCCGTGTCCGAGAGCGCCTCCCTTGCTGCAAAACATTCGTGTCGTCTTGGTCAATACCAGTCATCCAGGCAATATCGGTGGGGTGGCGCGTGCCATGAAAAACATGGGGCTGACGCGCCTGGTGCTGGTCGAACCGCGTGTGTTCCCGCATCACGAGGCCGATGCCCGTGCATCCGGTGCCAATGACATCCTTGAAAAAGCCCAGATCGTCGCCACCCTGGAGGATGCTTTGGTCGGCTGCAATCTGGTGCTCGGCACCAGCGCCCGTGATCGTCGTATCCCCTGGCCTTTGCTGGATCCCCGTGAGTGCGGCGGCAAAGTGGTGGAAGAGGCTGCTGGTGGCGCTGAAATCGCCTTAGTGTTTGGTCGTGAAGACTCCGGCCTCACCAATGAGGAGCTGCAGCGATGTCACTACCATGTGCACATTCCATCGGACCCTGAATTCAGTTCACTGAACCTCGGGGCTGCGGTGCAGGTGCTGACTTACGAAGTGCGCATGGCGTGGCTGGCAGCTGCCGGTCAGCCAAGCAAAATGGAAAAGGAAGAGGTTGCGTCGACCAAAAGTGGCGAGCTGGCCACCATGGATGAGCTGGAGCGGTTTTATGAGCACCTGGAGCAAACCCTGGTGGCTATCGAATTCCTTGACCCTGACAAGCCGCGGCACTTGATGGCGCGCCTGCGTCGGTTGTACGGGCGCAGTTCGGTAAGCCGGGCGGAAATGAATATATTGCGTGGCATCCTCACGGAAACCCAAAAAGCGGCCCGTGGCGAGCTTCTTAAGCGGAAGGATTAAAAATGTTCGAGCGTTTGCGAGAAGATATCCAGAGTGTTTTCCACCGTGACCCGGCGGCCCGCAACGCCTTTGAAGTGCTGACCTGCTATCCGGGTATGCACGCGATCTGGATTCATCGGTTATCCGGCGCCTTGTGGGGCATGGGCTGGAAGTGGCTGGCGCGACTGGTGTCGAACTTCGGCCGCTGGTTGACGGGTATCGAGATTCATCCGGGGGCCAAGGTGGGGCGCCGTTTTTTTATCGATCATGGTATGGGTATCGTCATCGGTGAAACTGCTGAGATTGGCGATGATGTCACGCTCTATCAAGGTGTGACGTTGGGCGGCACTAGCTGGAACAAAGGCAAGCGCCACCCAACGTTGGGCGATGGCGTGGTGGTAGGGGCCGGCGCCAAGGTGCTAGGGCCATTCACTGTAGGTGCTGGCGCTAAGGTCGGCTCCAATGCGGTCGTAACCAAGGCTGTACCGCCTGGCGCAACCGTGGTGGGTATTCCGGGCCGAATCATCGTCAAGCCGGAAGTTGGCGATGAGCAGGAAGCAAAGCGCAAGGCAATGGCCGAGAAGATTGGCTTTGATGCCTATGGAGTCAGTGAAGACATGCCTGATCCGGTCGCGCGCGCCATCGGCCAGTTGCTTGACCACTTGCAGGCGGTGGACGGGAAGCTGGACGGTATGTGCGGCGCGCTCAAGGAGCTGGGCAGCAGTTACTGTGCGAAAGAACTGCCCGAACTGCGCGAAGAGGACTTCGCCGAGATCAAGGACGAAGCTGCGACGAAGACTGGTTGAGGTCTTCCAGGTACTGAAAGTCACCTGTGGGCGGAGGCTTGCCCTCGATAGCGGTTTGTCAGTCGTTCATTACGTGGGCTGGTCCGCTGCTATTGGAGCAGCTGCCTCCCACATCTTGACCTCCATTGGTCTCGGAGTAGCCGCTAGGCCCTGTTCCCGCTGTTCGTCCCCACCCCATCCTGCTATGATTCGCGCGCCCTTTTTGCGGGTAATCCTGACTAAAGTACTAGGTCTTATAGTTGACTTAAATACTCGGGAATCGCATACTTGCCCACATTCTGAAACACCTTGGTAATTGTCCATGAGACTGACTACAAAAGGCCGATACGCGGTGACTGCCATGCTCGACCTGGCTCTGCACGCGCAAACTGGGCCGGTGTCCCTGGCCGATATCTCCGAGCGCCAAGGCATTTCCCTGTCCTATCTTGAGCAACTGTTCGCCAAATTGCGCCGTAGCAATCTGGTCTCCAGCGTGCGTGGGCCAGGTGGCGGCTATCAGTTGTCCCGCGATATGCAGGGCATTCAGGTGGCCCAGGTGATCGATGCGGTCAACGAATCCGTTGACGCGACCAAATGCCAGGGCCTGGGTGACTGCCATGCAGGCGACACCTGCCTGACGCACCATTTGTGGTGTGACTTGAGTCTGCAGATCCATGAATTTTTGAGTGGTATCAGCTTGGCTGATCTTGTGACTCGCCGTGAGGTACAAGAAGTAGCCCAGCGTCAGGACCAGCGCCGTTGCAACACTAAGGCGCCGCGTCTGGACAAGATTGAAGCGTCCGCCGTCGAGTGACAGCCGAAGAGCTAACGGCACGCCAGCCAGCCTGATTTAGGAGAAAGTCCATGAAATTGCCGATTTACCTTGATTACTCAGCGACCACCCCGGTTGATCCGCGTGTCGCGCAAAAGATGAGCGAGTGCCTGCTGGTCGACGGAAACTTCGGCAACCCGGCCTCCCGTTCCCATGTATTCGGCTGGAAAGCCGAGGAAGCGGTCGAGAATGCTCGTCGCCAAGTCGCCGACCTTGTTAATGCCGACCCGCGCGAAATCGTCTGGACTTCCGGCGCCACTGAGTCCGACAACCTGGCAATCAAGGGCGCGGCGCATTTCTACGCGACCAAAGGCAAGCACCTGATCACCACCAAGATTGAACACAAGGCTGTCCTCGACACCATGCGTCAACTTGAGCGTGAAGGTTTCGAAGTTACCTACCTTGAGCCGACCACCGACGGTATCGTCACCCCGGCCATGATTGAAGCCGCGCTGCGTGAAGACACAATCTTGGTTTCCGTGATCCACGTAAACAACGAAATCGGCACCATCAACGACATCTCGGCCATCGGCGAGCTGACTCGCTCCAAGGGCATTCTGTTGCACGTTGACGCTGCTCAGTCCACCGGCAAGGTTGATATCGACCTGTCCAAGCTGAAAGTTGACCTGATGTCGTTCTCGGCCCACAAGACTTACGGGCCTAAAGGTATCGGCGCGCTGTACGTGAGCCGTAAGCCACGCGTGCGCATCGAGGCCACCATGCACGGCGGCGGTCACGAACGCGGCATGCGTTCTGGCACCCTGGCGACCCACCAAATCGTAGGCATGGGCGAAGCCTTCCGTGTAGCCAAGGAAGACATGGCTGCCGAAAACGTACGCATCAAGGCCCTGAGCGATCGCTTCTACAAGCAGGTCGAGAACCTTGAAGAGCTGTACATAAACGGCAGCATGACCGCCCGCGTACCGCATAACTTGAATTTGAGCTTTAACTACGTCGAAGGCGAGTCGCTGATCATGGCGCTCAAGGACCTGGCGGTTTCGTCCGGTTCGGCCTGCACCTCGGCCTCTCTTGAGCCTTCGTACGTACTGCGCGCCCTGGGCCGCAACGACGAACTGGCACACAGCTCGATCCGCTTTACGTTCGGCCGCTTCACCACCGAAGAACAAGTCGACTACGCCGCGCAGAAAGTCTGCGAAGCCGTCAACAAGCTGCGCGTTCTGTCGCCGCTTTGGGACATGTACAAAGACGGTGTCGATATTTCCAAGATCGAGTGGGCGGCACACTAACTATAGAAGCCGCCACCCAAGCTCTGTAGGAACGTGGCGGAAAACGCAGGCGTTTTTACAGGGTTCCAGAGCGGCCCTGATGAGTGAGGATTCAGTACCATGGCTTACAGCGAAAAGGTCATCGACCACTACGAAAACCCGCGCAACGTCGGCAAGATGAACGCGGAAGATCCTGATGTCGGCACCGGCATGGTCGGCGCTCCGGCGTGCGGCGATGTGATGCGCCTGCAGATCAAAGTCAACGAAGCTGGCGTCATCGAAGACGCCAAGTTCAAGACTTACGGTTGCGGTTCGGCCATCGCCTCCAGTTCTCTGGCAACCGAATGGATGAAAGGCAAGACTCTGGATGAGGCTGTGACTATCAGCAACACCCAGTTGGCCGAAGAACTGGCCCTGCCGCCAGTGAAAATCCACTGCTCCGTACTCGCAGAAGACGCCATCAAGGCGGCCGTTCGCGACTACAAGCAGAAGAAAGGCTTGATCTAAGCATTTGGCGACGAGTAAGGAGTCAACGATGGCTATCAGCATGACAGAAGCGGCTGCGCAGCACATTCGCCGCTCCCTGAATGGGCGCGGTAAAGGTGAGGGGATTCGTCTGGGTGTTCGCACCACGGGCTGTTCCGGCCTTGCCTACGTGCTGGAGTTTGTCGACGAGGTGGTTGAGGAAGACCAGGTGTTCGAAAGTCACGGCGAGAAAGTGATCATCGATCCTAAAAGCCTGACCTACCTGGACGGCACCGAACTCGATTTCGTCAAGGAAGGGTTGAACGAGGGCTTCAAGTTCAACAACCCCAACGTACGCGGTGAGTGTGGCTGCGGCGAAAGCTTCAACATCTGAGGCTATTCGTGGGTACTCCTTGTCATTTCGCTTTATTCGAGCTGCAGCCGAGCTTTCGGCTGGATCTTGAGCAGCTTGCCACGCGCTACCGAGAGTTGGCGCGTGGGGTGCATCCGGACCGCTTCGCTGACGCTTCCGAGCGTGAGCAGCGCCTGGCCCTGCAGCAGTCGGCCAGCCTCAACGAGGCCTATCAGACACTGAAGAGTCCGCCAAAGCGCGCGCGTTACCTGCTCGCCATGAACGGCGGCGAGTTGCCGATTGAAGTCACGGTTCACGATCCCGACTTCCTGATGCAGCAAATGCAGTGGCGCGAAGAGCTCGAAGACCTACACGACGAGGCCGATGTGGCCGGTGTCGCCGTCTTCAAGCGCCGTCTGAAAGTGGCCCAGGATGAGCTCAACGAAAGCTTCGCAGCCTGTTGGGATGATGCAGCGCAACGTGAACAGGCTGAACGCCTGATGCGACGTATGCAGTTCCTCGACAAGCTCACCTACGAAGTGCGCCAGCTAGAAGAGCGCCTCGACGATTAACCCAGTGCTGCCCGTGATGCACGCCTGATAGACAGATAAGACCTGATTACCATGGCATTACTGCAAATCGCCGAACCCGGCCAAAGCCCTCAACCGCACCAGCGTCGCCTGGCGGTCGGGATTGACCTGGGCACCACCAATTCCCTGGTCGCTGCCCTGCGCAGTGGCCTGTCCGAACCGCTGCCGGACGCTGATGGGCAGGTCATCCTGCCCTCGGCCGTGCGCTATCACGCTGATCGCACTGAGGTCGGTGAGTCTGCCAAGTTGGCGGCATCTAGCGATCCTTTGAACACTGTGCTGTCTGTCAAGCGCTTGATGGGGCGTGGCTTGTCCGACGTCAAGCAGCTCGGCGACCAACTGCCGTATCGCTTTGTCGGCGGCGAATCCCACATGCCTTTCATCGATACTGTCCAGGGGCCGAAAAGCCCGGTGGAAGTGTCGGCTGATATTCTCAAGGTGCTGCGCCAGCGCGCAGAAACGACCTTGGGCGGCGAATTGGTCGGTGCAGTGATCACGGTTCCCGCTTATTTCGACGACGCACAGCGTCAAGCCACCAAGGATGCGGCGAAGCTTGCCGGCCTCAACGTGCTGCGCCTGCTCAACGAGCCGACTGCTGCTGCTGTGGCCTACGGTCTGGACCAGCACGCCGAAGGTCTGGTTGCCATTTATGACTTGGGCGGCGGCACTTTTGATATTTCGATCCTGCGCCTGACCGGCGGTGTGTTTGAGGTGCTGGCTACTGGTGGCGACAGCGCGTTGGGCGGCGATGACTTCGACCACGCGATCGCAGGCTGGATCATCAGCAGTGCCGGCTTGTCCGCGGACTTGGATCCAGGCGCACAGCGTAACTTGCTGCAAACTGCTTGTGCCGCTAAAGAAGCGCTGACTGATGCTGCCTCTATTGAAGTGTCTTACGGCAACTGGTCGGCACCGCTGACGCGCGAAGCCTTCGATGCGTTGATCGAGCCAATGGTCGCCCGCAGCCTCAAGGCGTGCCGTCGCGCCGTACGTGATTCCGGTATCGAGTTGGAAGACGTCGGTGCCGTGGTCATGGTGGGGGGTTCGACCCGTGTGCCGCGTGTTCGTGGGGCAGTTGCCGAGGCTTTTGGCCGCGAGCCACTAACCGAAATCGACCCCGATCAAGTAGTCGCCATCGGCGCAGCGATCCAGGCAGACACCTTGGCCGGCAACAAGCGCGATGGTGGCGAACTGCTGCTCCTCGACGTGATTCCGTTGTCGCTGGGGCTGGAGACCATGGGCGGCTTGATGGAGAAGGTGATTCCGCGCAACACCACCATCCCCGTCGCCCGCGCCCAGGACTTCACCAC
The DNA here is from genome assembly GCF_054062775.1 of Pseudomonas sp. TE3911. Classification (NCBI taxonomy): domain Bacteria; kingdom Pseudomonadati; phylum Pseudomonadota; class Gammaproteobacteria; order Pseudomonadales; family Pseudomonadaceae; genus Pseudomonas; species Pseudomonas sp. TE3911. The sequence continues at coordinate 150,969 of NZ_JBSSFP010000001.1, forward strand.
TTATAAAGACGGCCAGACGGCCATGATGATTCATGTGCTGCAAGGCGAGCGCGAGCTGATCAGTGACTGCCGCTCCCTGGCGCGTTTCGAATTGCGTGGTATCCCTGCGATGGTAGCCGGTGCTGCGAAAATTCGTGTGACCTTCCAAGTCGACGCCGACGGCCTGCTTAGTGTCGCGGCCCGTGAGCTGGGGTCGGGTGTTGAAGCCAGCATCCAGGTGAAGCCTTCCTACGGCCTCACCGACGGCGAAATCGCCAAGATGCTCAAGGACTCGTTCCAGTACGCCGGTGATGACAAGGTCGCCCGTGTGCTGCGCGAACAGCAAGTGGATGCACAGCGCCTGCTTGAAGCGGTGCAGGGCGCCCTTGAGGCTGACGGCGAACGCTTGCTGGATGCCGAAGAGCGCATGGTCATCGACCTGCAGATGCATGAATTGGCCGAACTGATGAAAGGCACTGATGGTTATGCTATCGAGCAACAGACCAAGCGCTTGTCGCAAGTGACCGATGCCTTTGCCGCCCGCCGTATGGACCAGACGGTAAAGGCCGCCCTGGCGGGACGCAACCTGAATGAAATCGAGGAATAATTAATGCCGCAGGTCATTTTTCTGCCACACGCCGAGCATTGTCCGGACGGTATGGTTGTGGAGGCTGAGACCGGCAAGTCCATCCTCGAAGTTGCCCATGACAACCACATCGAGATCGAAAGCGCTTGTGGTGGCGTGTGCGCCTGTACCACTTGTCACTGCATCATTCGCGAGGGTTTCAATTCGCTTGAAGAAGCCGACGAGCTGGAAGAGGACTTTCTCGATCGTGCCTGGGGCTTGGAAGCGCAATCGCGTCTAAGCTGTCAGGCAAAGGTGGGAACTGAGGACATCACTGTCGAAATTCCGAAATATTCGCTCAACCATGCGGCCGAAGCGCCGCATTGATTCAAGGAACTGTCATGAGCCTGAAATGGGTTGATGTACAAGAAATCGCTATACAACTTGCTGAAGCTCATCCTGAGGTCAATCCTCTTACCGTGAACTTCGTCAAACTGCGTGACCTCGTAATGGCGCTGCCGGAATTCGATGACATCCCGGATCGGGGTGGCGAAAAGGTTCTGGAGGCGATTCAGGGCCTGTGGATCGAAGAAGCAGACTGAGCCGCCTTTTACGCAGTTAGGCAATACCCAATAACCCGCGTATAATTCGCGGGTTTAATTTTTCGTAAATTACCGTTTCTGGAGTTACACCATGGCTGTTCAACGTACTTTCTCCATCATCAAGCCTGACGCTGTTGCAAAAAACGTCATCGGCGAGATCACCACTCGTTTCGAAAAAGCCGGCCTGAAGGTTGTAGCTTCGAAACTCAAGCAACTGTCCAAGGCTGAAGCTGAAGGCTTCTACGCTGAGCACAGCGCTCGTGGCTTCTTCGGCGACCTGGTTGCCTTCATGATCTCCGGTCCTGTTGTTGTTCAGGTTCTGGAAGGCGAAAACGCTATCGCTCTGAACCGTGAGCTGATGGGCGCTACCAACCCTAAAGAAGCTGCTGCCGGCACTATCCGTGCTGACTTCGCTGAATCCATCGACGCCAATGCTGTACACGGCTCGGACTCCGAAGCTGCCGCTGCTCGCGAAATCTCGTACTTTTTCGCTGCTACTGAAGTAACCGCTCGCTAAGCATTGGCTTAAAGAGTGAGGGTGAATCCATGACTACATCGACTGTTAAAACCAACCTGCTGGGTCTGACTCAGCCGGAAATGGAGAAATTCTTCGACTCAATCGGGGAGAAGCGCTTCCGTGCCGGTCAGGTAATGAAATGGATTCACCACTTTGGTGTCGACGATTTCGACGCCATGACGAACGTCAGCAAGGCCCTGCGCGACAAGCTCAAGGCCATTGCTGAGGTCCGTGGTCCCGAAGTTGTCAGCGAGGACATTTCCACCGACGGCACCCGTAAATGGGTGGTGCGCGTGGCGTCCGGCAGCTGCGTCGAGACCGTGTACATTCCCCAGGGCAAACGTGGCACCTTGTGCGTTTCGTCCCAGGCAGGCTGTGCCCTGGATTGCAGTTTCTGCTCCACCGGCAAGCAAGGCTTCAATAGCAACCTCACTGCCGCCGAAGTCATCGGCCAGGTGTGGATTGCCAACAAATCCTTTGGCAGCGTCCCGGCGACCGTCGACCGTGCCATCACCAACGTGGTGATGATGGGCATGGGTGAGCCGCTGCTGAACTTCGACAACGTGATTGCGGCCATGCATCTGATGATGGACGACCTGGGCTACGGCATCTCCAAACGCCGTGTGACCCTGTCGACCTCCGGTGTGGTACCGATGATTGATGAGCTGGCCAAGCACATCGACGTATCCCTGGCTTTGTCGCTGCACGCACCTAATGACGCATTGCGTAACCAATTGGTGCCGATCAACAAGAAGTATCCGCTTAAGATGCTGCTCGAATCTTGCCAGCGTTACATGGCGACTTTGGGTGAGAAACGCGTGCTGACCATTGAGTACACCATGCTCAAGGACATCAACGACAAGGTCGAACACGCGATCGAGATGATCGAGTTGCTCAAGAACACCCCGTGCAAGATCAACCTGATCCCGTTTAACCCGTTTCCACATTCTGGCTACGAGCGGCCGAGCAACAACGCCATTCGTCGTTTCCAGGATCAACTGCACCAGGCAGGCTACAACGTCACCGTACGCACCACTCGTGGTGAAGACATCGACGCCGCCTGCGGCCAATTGGTAGGACAGGTGCTGGATCGCACCCGTCGCAGCGAACGTTATATCGCCGTGCGTGAACTGAATGCCGCCGACGACATGCCGCAAATCGCTGTGAATCGAATCTGAGAGAGGATCTCTATGCCCTTGCGCCTTGCGCTGCTTCTGCTTGTTACCGGCCTCGCGGCCGGTTGTGTTTCATCGGGCCATGAGAGCCCTTTGCAAACCGGTAAAGGTCGTGATGAGGCGCGAGTTGCCTATGTGCAACTGGGGTTGGGTTACCTGCAGCAGGGCATGAGCGAGCAGGCCAAGGTGCCTTTGAAAAAGGCCCTTGAGTTGGACAACAACGATGCCGACGCCAACGCTGCATTGGCCTTGGTGTTCCAAGCCCAGGCCGAGCCTGAACTTGCCGATCAGTATTTCAGAAAGGCTTTGGCCTCCCGTCCTGCCGACCCTCGGCTGCTGAACAATTACGGCAGCTTCCTGTTCGAACAGAAACGTTATGACCAGGCTTCCCGTTATTTCCAGCAAGCTTCTGCCGACACCCTTTATCCAGAGCGTTCGCGGGTCTTCGAGAACCTTGGGGTGACCTCAATGCGTCTCGGCCAGCGCGACAGTGCTCGCCAGCAATTGGAAAAAGCCCTGCACCTGAACAGTCGCCAGCCGCGGGCATTGCTCGAAATGGCTGAGTTGTCTTACGAAGACAGGCATTATGTGCCGGCACGTGACTATTACGAGCGTTTTAGCCTGCTCAGCGGGCAAAATGCACGTAGTCTATTGCTCGGTGTGCGCCTGGCGACAGTTTATGAAGAACGCGACACGGCCGCACATTTTGGCCAGCAACTCGAACGACTCTATCCCGGTACGCCGGAATATCAGCAATACCTGTCGGAGCAATGATGAAAGCGGCGCACCCGGAAGTTGTAGCAGCTAATCGCGTAAACCCAGGCGAAACCTTGCGTCAGGCCCGCGAAAGCAATGGTTGGTCGCTGGCGGAAGTGGCCCTCAAGCTCAATTTGACCACCACGTCCCTGGGCAATCTGGAAGCTGGCGCGTTCGATAAGCTGCCTGGGCACACCTTCGCCCGAGGCTATATCCGCGCATACGCCAAATTGCTGGGTATCGACCAGACCGTTCTGGTTCAGGAGTTCGACCAATTCACCGGCACCGATTCCCAGGGCAGCAGTGTTCATGGCCTGGGTCGTATCGAAGAGCCAGTGCGCGTTTCCCACACCATTTTGCGAATTGTTAGCCTGTTGCTGCTTGTTGCGGTGATCGGTGGCGGGTTTGTCTGGTGGCAAGACCAAGCCTCTCAGCGCAGTAAAGACCTGACCAGCAGCGCGATGGAGCACGTCGAAGTCGAAAGCGCCGATGGAACCACTCAGATCCATCCGTTGGATGAACCGGAAGACCAGGCTGTTGCCGAGGGGCAAGCCACGTCTGAAGCGCCGCTCGCGACCGAGCAACCGGCACCGGAAACCGCTCCTGCGACAACCGCCGCTGTGCCTGCTCCTGTAACGCCAGCGACTCCGGCAGCGCCCACCGCCCAGGCTCATACGCCGGCAGCACCCGCGTCCGCGCCCCCCGCTCCAGCAGCCTCGGCTACGCCAGCTATTTCGCCACCTACCACTCCAGCATTGATCGCCGGTGACGGGCGCGTACAAGTGACCTACATTGCTGACTGCTGGACGCAAGTCACCGATGGCAACGGTAAAGTGCTGTTTAGCGGTCTTAAGCGTAAGGGAGATACTCTTGACCAAGGCGGTAAGCCTCCTCTGACGCTGCGTCTGGGCTTCGCCCGTGGCGCGCAAGTGGCCTACAACGGTCAGCCTGTGGACGTGGCGCCGTTCACCAGTGGCGAGACTGCTCGCCTCAAGTTGGGACAATAGTCATGCACGGCGAATCTCCAATCAAACGTCGCGTATCGCGCAAGATCTGGGTCGGCTCGGTGCCGGTGGGCGGCGACGCCCCCATCGCAGTACAAAGCATGACCAACAGCGACACCAATGATGTAGCCGCCACTGTGGCCCAGATCAACCGTTTGGAAGCCGCTGGCGTGGACATAGTGCGGGTTTCCGTGCCGGACATGGACGCTGCGGAAGCCTTCGGCCGCATCAAACAGTTGGTCAAGGTGCCGTTGGTGGCAGACATTCACTTCGACTACAAGATCGCGTTGCGCGTGGCTGAACTGGGTGTCGATTGCCTGCGTATCAACCCAGGCAACATCGGTCGTGAAGACCGTGTGCGCGCGGTGGTGGATGCCGCCCGTGATCGTGGGATCCCGATCCGCATCGGCGTCAACGCAGGTTCTCTGGAAAAAGACCTGCAAAAGAAATACGGCGAGCCCACTCCGGCGGCGCTGGTTGAGTCGGCATTGCGCCATGTTGAACACCTTGAACGCCTGAATTTCCAAGACTTCAAAGTCAGCGTAAAGGCCTCCGACGTGTTCATGGCGGTTGAAGCTTACCGGCTGCTGGCCAAGGAAATCGTGCAGCCATTGCACTTGGGTATCACCGAGGCTGGCGGTTTGCGCTCAGGCACAGTGAAATCTGCGGTAGGTCTCGGTATGCTGCTCGCCGAAGGGATTGGCGATACTATCCGCATCTCGTTGGCGGCAGACCCTGTAGAGGAAGTGAAAGTCGGTTACGACATTCTCAAATCCCTGCGTTTACGTTCCCGTGGCATCAACTTCATTGCCTGCCCGAGCTGCTCGCGGCAGAACTTCGACGTGGTGAAAACCATGAACGATTTGGAGTTGCGCCTTGAAGACTTGCTGGTACCGCTGGATGTTGCGGTGATCGGTTGCGTGGTCAACGGGCCGGGTGAAGCCAAGGAAGCGCATGTGGGCTTGACCGGCGGTACACCGAACCTGATTTACATCGACGGCAAGCCGTCGCAGAAGTTAACGAATGACAATCTTGTGGATGAGCTGGAAAAGCTGATCCGCGAGAAAGCGGCCGAAAAGGTCGCCGCTGACGCAGCGCTGATCGCTCGCGGCTGATTGAACGAATTTAAGGATTTGATGTGAGCAAGTCTCTGCAAGCCATTCGTGGCATGAACGACATTCTGCCGGAGCAGACGCCCCTGTGGCGCTACTTCGAGAATACTGTCGCGCGTCTGCTGGATAACTACGGTTACAAGCAGATCCGCATGCCGATCGTCGAGTTCACCGAGCTGTTCAAGCGCTCCATCGGTGAAGTGACCGATATCGTCGAAAAAGAGATGTACACCTTTGAAGACCGTAACGGCGACTCCCTGACTCTGCGTCCGGAAGGCACTGCCGCGTGCGTGCGCGCTGTGCTTGAGCACGGCCTCACCGGTGGGCGGCCAGCCGCAAAAACTATGGTACATCGGTCCGATGTTTCGCCACGAGCGTCCGCAAAAAGGCCGCTATCGTCAGTTCCACCAGATCGGCCTGGAAGTATTTAACCTCGACGGTCCGGACATCGATGCCGAGCTGATCGTGATGACGTGGCGGTTATGGGGCATGCTTGGCATTCGTGATGCGGTCAAGCTTGAACTCAACAGTCTGGGCACCAGCGAATCCCGTGGCCGCTACCGCGTCGCACTGGTCGAGTACCTGTCTGCGCATCTGGACAAGTTGGACGAAGACAGCCAGCGCCGTCTGAAAACCAACCCGTTGCGCGTGCTGGACACCAAGAACGCCGACACGCAAGCCGTACTGGTCGATGCGCCGAAAATGGCCGACTACCTGGATGACGAATCCCGCGTGCACTTCGAGGGCCTCAAGGCTCGCCTGGATGCGGCCGGCATTCCCTACGTAATCAACCCTAAGTTGGTGCGTGGTCTCGATTACTACAGCAAAACCGTGTTCGAATGGGTCACTGACAAACTAGGCGCCCAAGGCACTGTGTGCGCGGGCGGCCGTTACGACGGCTTGGTCGAGCAGATGGGCGGCAAGCCGACCACCGGCGTGGGTTTTGCCATGGGCATCGAACGGCTGATCCTGCTGTTGGAAACTCTGGAACAAATCCCCGCAGAAATCTCCCGTCAGGTGGATGTGTACCTGTGCGCCTTTGGTGAGGCAGCCGAACTGGCGGCCCTGGCCTTGAGCGAGAGCGTGCGCGACCAGTTGCCGAACCTGCGCCTTCAGATCAATGCCGGCGCGGGCAGCTTCAAGAGTCAGTTCAAAAAGGCCGACAAGAGCGGTGCACTGTATGCACTGATCCTCGGCGATGACGAGTTGGCCCAGCAAGTGATAGGTTTCAAACCCCTGCGTGGCCAGGGCGAGCAACAGAACATTGCCTTTGATGCGCTCGCTGCGCACTTGGCCACCTGCGTCGTGCAGGGTTGAAGCTGTCGAACAGCCGAATTTAGCGATTAAGGAGTATTGGGGTGTCGAGTACTGATGATGAGCAGTTGGCCGAGTTCAAGGACTGGTGGCAGCGTAACGGCAAGCCCCTGGTTACTGGCGGTCTGCTGGCTTTAGTGGTGGTGTTCGGCTGGCAAGCCTGGACAAAATATCAGGCCAACCAGTCCCAGGGCGCCTCTATCCTCTATCAGCAATTGCTGGAAACCACCCTGACGCCGGACGGCAAGCCCGACCCTGCGCAAGTGGCGGACCTGGCCGGCAAGCTGAAGAACGAATTCGGCGGTAGCACCTACGCCCAATACGGCAGCCTGTTCGTCGCGAAGGTCGCGGTCGATACCGGCAAGCTGGATGACGCCGCTGCAGAACTGAAGGCTATCGCCGACAAGCCGACCAACCCGACCCTGGGTGAAATCGCACGTCAGCGCCTGGCCCAGGTATTGGCGGCACAGAACAAAGCTGACGAAGCACTCAAACTGCTCGACGGTGATGCGGACAAGGCATTTGTTGCTACTCGCGAAGAGCTCAAGGGCGACCTGTTGGTCCAATTGGGTCGTACCGATGAAGCCAATGCTGCGTACAAGAAAGCCAAGGCGGCGCTGTCTGATGAAGCGGCGGTCGGTGGCTTACAAATCAAGCTCGACGACTTGGCCAAAGGGGATGCGTGACGTGATCCGTTGGAAACATGCAGCATTGCTGGCTCTGGCCGTTCTGGCCGCGGGTTGCAGCAGCAACAGTAAAAAAGAACTGCCTCCGGCCGAGCTGACCAGCTTCAAGGAAGAAGTAGTCCTGCAAAAGCAATGGAGCCGCTCCATCGGTGACGGCCAGGGCGAGACCTACAACATGTTGGTTCCGGCAATCGACGGTGACAACATTGTGGCTGCTGACGTGACCGGCGTAGTGATCTCCATGGATCGCATGAACGGCGATGTGAAATGGAAGACTGACCTCGAATTGCCTGTGTCCGGCGCCGTAGGCGTTGGTTATGGCCTGGTGATGGTCGGCACGCTGAAAGGCGAAGTGGTTGCCCTCGATTCCAGCACCGGTGAAGAGAAATGGCGCGCTCGCGTGACCAGTGAAGTCCTCGCACCACCTGCCACCAACGGCGACATCGTTGTGGTGCAGACCCAGGATGACCGTGTAATCGGTCTGGATGCCGCTACCGGCAACCAGCGCTGGTTGTACGACAGTACACCTGCGGTGTTGACCCTGCGTGGTACCAGTGGTCCGGTTGTAACCAACAATCTGGCCGTTGCAGGCCTGTCGACCGGTAAAGTGGTCGCCCTGGACACCCAGAACGGCGTGCCGGCCTGGGAAACCCGTGTGGCAATCCCGCAAGGTCGTTCCGAGCTGGATCGTGTAGTGGACATCGACGGTGGCTTGCTGCTGTCGGGTGAAACCCTCTACGTCGCCACCTATCAGGGCCGTGTTGCGGCGCTGGACCTGCAGAGCGGCCGCGTTAACTGGCAGCGTGATGCTTCCAGCTACGCTGGTGTCTCCCAAGGGTTTGGCAGCGTCTACGTCAGCCTGGCATCCGGCACTGTTGAAAGTGTCGACGAGCGTTCCACCACCGCGTTGTGGAGCAACGACTCCCTGGCTCGCCGTCAACTGTCGGCACCGGAAGTGTTCTCCAGCTACGTAGCGGTCGGCGATTTCGAAGGCTACTTGCATCTGCTGAGCCAGGTGGATGGTCGCTTCGTAGGTCGTGAGCGTATCGACAGCGACGGCCTGCGCGCGCGTCCGCTGGTGGTGGGTAACATGCTTTATGTGTATGGCAACAGCGGCAAGCTGGAAGCCCTGACCATCAAGTAAGAACTATGCTTGGGGTAACACCCAGGCGGCCCCGTTTCTGCGGGGCATGCGGCATCTGACGATGCTGCCCCGAGCACCAGCCGCTGCCCTGCAGCGGCTTTTGTATTTTCTGAAATAACGAAGTGGAGAGCCGCATGGTTCCCGTAATCGCCCTGGTGGGCCGACCTAACGTCGGCAAGTCCACCTTGTTCAACCGCCTGACCAGGACTCGCGACGCTATTGTCGGCGACTTGTCCGGTCTGACCCGTGATCGCCAATACGGTGAGGCAAAGTGGCAAGGGCGCTCCTACATTATTGTCGACACCGGTGGTATCTCCGGTGATGAGCATGGCATGGACGAAAAAATGGCCGAGCAGTCGCTGCTGGCCATTGAAGAAGCCGATGTCGTGTTGTTCCTGGTGGACGCCCGCGCTGGCTACACCGCTGCCGACCAGATGATCGGCGAGCACCTGCGCAAGCGTAACAAACGTTCCTATTTGGTCGCGAACAAGATCGATAACATCGATCCTGAGGCGGCCCGTGCTGAATTCAGCCCGATGGGCCTGGGCGACGCGATCCCGGTTGCCGGTGCCCACGGCCGCGGCATCACGCAGATGCTGGAAATCGCTCTGCGCGACTTCCCGAAGGATGATGCTGAGGAAGAAGAGGGCGAAGAAGAGATCGTTGCCGAAGGTGAGGAAGCCAAGCGCATTCCTGGCCCTAGTGAAAAAGACGGTATCAAGATCGCCATCATCGGCCGTCCTAACGTCGGCAAGTCGACCCTGGTCAATCGTATGCTCGGTGAAGACCGGGTAATCGTGTACGACCAGCCTGGCACCACCCGCGACAGTATCTACATCCCGTTCGAGCGTAACGACGAGAAGTACACGCTGATCGACACAGCCGGTGTGCGCAAGCGCGGCAAGATCCACGAGGAAGTTGAAAAGTTTTCCGTGGTGAAAACCCTGCAAGCGATCAAAGACGCCAACGTGGTGATCTTCGTGATGGACGCCCGCGAAGGCGTGGTGGACCACGACCTCAACTTGCTGGGCTTTGCCCTGGAAGCGGGCCGGGCATTGGTCATCGCGATCAACAAGTGGGACGGCATGACGCCGAGCGAGCGCGATTTCGTCAAGATCGAGCTGCAGCGCCGCCTGTTCTTCGTCGAGTTCGCCGATATTCACTTTATCTCGGCATTGCACGGTACTGGCGTGGGTAACCTGTACGCTTCCGTACAGAATTCTTTCAAGTCCGCAGTCACCCGCTGGCCGACCAATCGTCTCACCCAGATCCTGGAAGATGCGGTGGGCGAGCATGCGCCGCCGATGGTCAACAACCGCCGGATCAAACTGCGTTACGCCCACTTGGGTGGTGCCAACCCGCCGATTATCGTGATCCACGGTAACCAGATCGAGAAGGTGCCTAAGTCCTACGTGCGTTACTTGGAAAACACCTACCGCCGTGTCTTGAAGCTGGTCGGTACGCCGATCCGTATCGAGTTCAAGGGGGGCGAGAACCCATACGAAGGCAACAAGAACACACTGACTGACCGTCAGGTGAACAAGAAGCGTCGTTTGATGACTCACCACAAGAAGGCCGACAAGAAGCGCCGCGACAAGCGCTGATTCAAGCTTTAAAAAGGCGCCGGTGGCGCCTTTTTTACGCCTGCGATTCGGAAAAATAACAAGCCAGCAGGAAGGTTGGTTCAAGCGTGAGGCCTGATAAGGACATCAATACGAGCAATCGTTTTTGTTGGTCCATGACCAGCCCAATGGGCTCGCTGAACTGCTGGTTGAAGTCCAGCTCAACGATGCCGGTGCCGTTAGGCCCGAAGCTTGTATCGATCTCGCCATTGCTATTGAAGCGCGCCATCACGGCCGTTTTGTTCAATACCTCTTCAAGGGTGCCGACCGCTACGATTTTGCCAGCGTCCACCAGCAACTTGTGCCAACGGGTCACGTTTGCCGTGATTACCGGTAGGCCATTGTTGAAGCCGGGATCCGGCACGCCGTCGGGGTCTAGTGAGATAAGCAGTGCTCCTTGCGCAGCAGAGCCGCACGCAAGGATCTTTTCATGGGTGGCAACGAGATCAAGGTATTGATGATCCTGGGTTCGGTACTCGCCGCTGATCGCGAAGGTTGTATCTACCGCACCTTCCGAGGTGTAACGCTGGAGGATTCCCGTCTTGATACCCCTGACATGGACGCTGTGGCCGTAAGCGAGAATCTTGTCGTCCGCTTGAATGGCAAGGCCTGCTAAAGCCGTGTTCTCGCCCGCCTTAAGGGTATCGATATAGCCACGGCCACTATTGAAGGCGAGGTCGGTTTGGCCTTCGGCATTTATACGGGCTATCAGAGCTCCCCAGTGTCCGGGTTCGCCTGTGTACAAGTGCAGGGTGATTATCTTCCCGGTACTTTGAAGGGCCGCGTCCACGCCTGGCGCTTGGTTGGGGCCTTGTTCGTAGGTGATTGGCAGATTCAGTACCGATATGCCGTTTTTACCGAATTGAGGGACGGGTGCTCCGGTTAGTTGGCTTTTAGCTACTGCGGGTACGGGAGTGCTTGAGTTGTGCGTCAGGGCTCCGCACAGCAAGTAGGACTGGTGATCCGCCGTGAGCACTTTCAGGCCATTTGAGGGCCATTGCTGATCCGATGGTTCAAAGAGCCCGGTCACGATTCCATTTTTACCGAAACCTTGATTGGGCTGCCCATCTGCTTGCAGGTTGAAATAGACGAAGTGGCCTTGGGTGTAAGTGTTCATATCCTTCAGAACACTGGCGGAAACCAGTAACTTGTCGTCAATGCTGTTCAGTCCATATGCCCTGAAAATCGCTCCATCTTCGATGTTGAGCGGCAAGACTCCGCGTTCACCAAACGACGGATCCAGTTCACCGGTTTTGTGGAGGAGAGTGGTTGACATGGGTTGCCTCGCTGATGGGGTAAGCCTGATTAGTTAGGCGCTTTTTTCTTCGTTGAGGTAACTGTTAGAACTACCTGTTATGCACACTGAGACAGTCCGTTCGTCGCAGAGGACGCGGTAGAAGGCCGATACTGTTCATCGCTATCAATGGCGCGTGCCGGCTTTTTTTCTGACAACCGCATGGGCTATCCTCGACCCTTACCGCGCCATTGCAGCGACAGGTGTTCAGCAGGGACTCACCGAATGATCAACAGCAAGTTACCGAATGTCGGCACCACTATTTTCACCACTATGTCGCAATTGGCTGCCGAAACCGGTGCGCTCAACCTCTCCCAGGGGTTTCCCGACTTCAACGGCCCCCAGGCTTTACTCGATGCCGTGGGCAAACATGTTGCCAGCGGGCATAACCAATACTCCCCGATGACCGGCCTTCCGGCGCTGCGTCAACAGGTGGCGGGCAAGATCGCTCGCAGCTATGGCGCCACGGTCAACCCGGACAGCGAAGTGACCATCACCCCCGGTGCCACGGCTGCGATCTTCTGTGCGATCCAGGCGGTGATCCGCAGTGGCGATGAAGTCATCGTGTTCGATCCCTGCTACGACAGCTATGAGCCCTCGGTCGAACTGGCCGGGGGACGCTGTGTCCATGTGCAACTGAGCCTGCAAGGCTTTGCATTGGACGTTGAGAAGATCAAGGCCGCGCTGTCGCCACGCACGCGCATGATCATCCTCAACACCCCGCACAACCCGACTGGCGCGCTGATCAGCCGCGCCGAGCTGGACCAGTTGGCCGAACTGATCCGCGACCGCGATATCTACCTGGTCAGCGATGAGGTCTACGAACACCTGGTATTCGACGGCGTGCCCCACGTGAGCGTGCTGGCCCATAAAGAGCTGTACCTGCGTGCGTTCGTGGTCAGCTCCTTTGGCAAGACCTACCATGTCACCGGCTGGAAAACCGGCTACGTGGTCGCGCCACCGGCCCTGACGGCTGAATTGCGCAAGGTGCATCAATACGTCAACTTCTGTGGCGTAACCCCGTTGCAGTTCGCCTTGGCCGATTTCATGGCCGAACACCCGGAGCACGTCGACGAACTGCCTGCGTTCTATCAGGCCAAGCGCGATCTGTTCTGCGACCTGCTGGCGCCGTCGCGCTTCAGCTTTACCCGGGTGACCGGAACCTACTTCCAATTGGTGGATTACTCACAAATACGCCCGGACCTGGATGACGTCGCCATGTCCCTGTGGATGACCCGTGAACACGGTGTGGCGACTATCCCGGTCTCGGTGTTCTACCAGACCCCACCCCAAGGCCAGCGCCTGGTGCGCCTGTGCTTTGCCAAACGCGAGGAAACGCTGCAGCAGGCAGCTGAAAAACTATGCGTGATCTGAGTGCACTGCCGAATCTGAATATCGCCCTGGTCCAGACCACCCTGGCCTGGCACGACCGCCAGGCCAACCTCGAACATTTCGACGGGCTGCTGGAGCAGGCCCGCGGCGCCGACCTCATCGTGCTCCCGGAGATGTTCACCACCGGTTTCTCCATGGACTCGCAAACCCTCGCCGAGCCGGAAAACGGCCCGACCCATCATTGGCTCCAGGCCCAGGCTGCGAAGTACAACGCGGTGATCACCGGTAGCGTGATCATCCAGGCCGCTGATGGCAGCCACCGCAACCGCCTGTTATGGGCGCGGCCGGATGGCGAGGTGTTGCACTACGATAAACGTCATTTGTTTCGTATGGCCGGTGAACACAATCACTACACACCCGGCGAGCGCCAGGTGCAGTTCGAGTTGAAAGGTTGGCGTGTTCGGCCGCTGATTTGCTACGACCTGCGCTTTCCGGTGTGGAGTCGGGATCCCCAGGACACTGACTTGCTGCTGTACACCGCCAATTGGCCGGGCGCGCGGCGCCAGCATTGGAACCGGTTGTTGCCGGCGCGGGCTATCGAGAACCTGTGCTACGTAGCGGCGGTCAATCGAGTGGGCACCGACGGCAAGGGCTTTGCCTACACTGGCGATAGCCAAGTGCTGGATTTCCAGGGCGAGAGCCTGCTGAGTGCGGGGGAGGCGGACGGGGTGTTCCAGGTGTGCCTTGACGCGGCTGAGCTCGCTGCGTATCGCACCAAGTTTCCGGCGAATCTGGATGCCGATAGCTTTCAGTTTGTCTGACAGACCGCTATCGGGGGGGCAAGCCTCCTCCCACACTTTGATTTGTGAATACATTCAAAATGTGGGAGGGGGCTTGCCCCCGATGAGTCCCTGACAGGCAACCCAAATCTGGAACTCAATAAAAAGGCCCCTGGGTTCTCACCCAGGGGCCTTTTGTATGACGGCTAAGGTTACGCCGCTTTGGCTTCCTGCTGGCTCAGCGATCGGTTCAGCGCACTGAACAGCGCCTTGAAGCTCGCCGTGGTGATGTTTTCATCAATGCCCACGCCATGCACTGGACGTTCACCGTTCACACGCAGTTCGATATAGGCCGCTGCCTTGGCGTTGGTACCCGCACCGATCGCATGTTCGTTGTAGTCCATGATTTCCACGCCAATCGGCAGGCCAGCCACCAGGGCTTCCAGCGCGCCGTTGCCTTTGCCTTTCCAATGCAGGTTGGTTTCGCCCTGGCCCTTGCCCGAGACTTCCACTTCGACAAAGCTGTTGCCGTTCTCTTCCTGCAGGCGATGGCTGACCAGCGCGTACGGAGTGTTGGCTTGCAGGTATTCACGCTGCAGCAAGGCGTAGATCTGTGGTGCGGTCATCTCCAGGCCCACGCGGTCGGTTTCGGCCTGGACTACCTGGCTGAATTCGATCTGCATGCGGCGTGGCAAGCTGATGTCGTATTCCTGTTCCAGCAGGTAGGCGATGCCGCCTTTGCCCGACTGGCTGTTCACGCGGATCACCGCCTCGTAGCTGCGACCGATGTCAGCCGGGTCGATCGGCAAGTACGGCACTTCCCACAGGGCATCATCTTTCTGTTGGGAGAAGCCTTTGCGGATCGCGTCCTGGTGGGAACCGGAGAACGCGGTGTGCACCAGATCGCCGACGTACGGATGACGGGGGTGTACCTGGATCTGGTTGCACTCCTCGACGACTTTGCGCACACCGTCGATGTCGGAGAAGTCCAACTGCGGGTCCAGACCCTGGGTGTACATGTTCAACGCCACGGTGACGAGGTCGACGTTACCGGTACGCTCGCCGTTACCGAACAGGCAGCCTTCGACACGGTCGGCGCCGGCCATCAAGCCCAGCTCGGTAGCGGCCACGCCGGTACCACGGTCGTTGTGGGTGTGCAGGCTGATGATCACGCTGTCACGGCGGTTGATATGGCGGCCGAACCACTCGATCTGATCGGCATAGATGTTAGGCGTGGCGCACTCCACGGTGGCTGGCAGGTTGAGGATCATCTTGTGCTCAGGCGTCGGGTTCCACACCTCGATCACCGCGTCACACACTTCCTTGGCGAACTCCAGTTCAGTGGCACTGAAGGTCTCTGGGGAATACTCGAAGGTCCACTGGGTTTCCGGCTGCTGGGCAGCGTATTTGACGAACAGCTTGGCCGCATTGACTGCGATGGCCTTGATGCCGTCCTTGTCCTGGTTGAACACGATGCGGCGGAACGACGGCGAGGTGGCGTTGTACAAGTGCACGATGGCTTTCTTGGCGCCGCGCAGGGATTCGAAGGTGCGTGCGATCAAGTCTTCACGGCCCTGGGTCAGCACCTGGATGGTGGTGTCCTCGGGGATGTGATTGTCTTCGATCAGGGTGCGCACGAAGTCGAAGTCGGTTTGCGACGCGGCAGGGAACGATGCCTCGATTTCCTTCACGCCGACGGCTACCAGGGTCTTCCAGAAGCGCAGTTTTTTCACTGCGTCCATCGGCTCGATCAACGACTGGTTGCCATCACGCAGGTCGGAGCTGCACCAGATCGGCGCGGTGGTGATGGTCTTCGATGGCCAAGTGCGGTCCGGGATATCGATGGTCGGAAACGCGCGGTACTTCGAAGACGGGTCTTTGAGCATGCTCATCGGGAAATCCTTTGTTGTAGGGGCCGAGAAAAGGCGGCCTGCCGTGGAACTGTTTTTGGGGATAAAGCGTAGAGACGAGGCAGATCGATTCAGCCTGGCAGTCGTGCGCTGACGAGGCACAGGCTGCGGTGCTGGCGGAGCTGAATGAGGGTGTGAGAGGTTTTCATAAGCTCAACCCTAACCGCCGGGGTGAAAGATGGCAAGCAGTCGAGAAAAATTGAGAGAAGTTCTGCTATTTACGTAGGAGGCGAGATTTTATGCCTGAAAATTCGGTGGGTTCTGAATTTAATTGCGCGCGCTTTGCGGCGCACGCAATCGAGTCATTCAGGGCTGGAACGCGCCGATAAAGATCGCAGGGTCCACCCGCGCATCGTTGAGGCTGACGTTCCAGTGCATATGTGGGCCGGTGGCGCGGCCGGTCGCGCCGACCTTGCCCACCACTGTCCCACGCACCAGTTGCTGGCCGACCTTCACGTCTATCTTCGACATATGACAGAACATGCTGATAAAGCCCTGGCCGTGGTCGACGAATACGGTGTTGCCGTTGAAGAAGTAGTTACCGACCAGAATCACCTTGCCGTTCGCCGGCGTCTTGATCGGCGTACCGGCCGGCACGGCGAAATCCAGGCCCGAATGCGGGTTACGCTCTTCGCCGTTGAAGAAACGGCGCACGCCGAACTTGCTCGACAGGGGCCCGTTTACCGGTTTATCCAGCACCAGGTTACTCGGCAGGTTGGGGCTGAAGCTGCGGTAGGCCTTGAGCTGTACGGCCAGTTCGCCTTCGATGCGCTTCAGTTGAGCCGGGTCGGGGTTGACCTGGCTTTTGTTTTTCAGGGTGATGCGCTGTTCCGGGTATTTCTTATAGCCGACGATAAACGGCAGGCTGCGCCCGCCGCTGCTGATGCGCTCGTTACCCGGCTTGACGCTCAGCGGGATACCGACAATCGCCAGCCAATTGTCCTGTTCCTTGACCACCAGCACCGGCTTGCCTTGATAGGTCGCTTTCGGCGCTGCCGCCGAAGGGCCCAGGTCGACCACGGCCACACCACCCGGCACCGGTTTGTTCAAGGTACGGCTGATATAGCTATCGGCGTGGGCATTAAAGGTAAGGCACAGCAGCATCAACAAACTAAAGAGACGAGGCATCAATCAATCCAATAACGAAAGGGTGACGGGTGTCAGGTGGTTGTCTTCCACGCGCACTTGCAATTGGCCTTCACCGAGACGCGCGGTGAGACGCTGGCCGGTGTGGGTTTGCGCCGCGTTGCGAATGGCATGGCCGCGCTCATCCAGCAGGATGCTGTAACCACGGCCCAGGGTCGCCAGCGGGCTGACCACCTGCAATGTCTGCACCTGGCTTTGCAGTTGCAGGCGACGGGCCTTCAGGCCTTCGCGCATGGCGCGGGGCAAGCGTTCGGCGAGGCTGTTCAGGCGCTGGCGCAATAGCGCCAGTTGACGGCCGGGGTGCTGGCCGGTGAGGCGGGTTTCCAGGCGGATCAGGCGCTCGCGACGGGTATTGAGGCTGCGTTCAAACGCACGGCGCAGGCGCATATCCAGATCATCCAGGCGCTGGGCCTGCTGGCGCAGACGTTCGCCGGGATGGCGCAGGCGACGGGCCATGCCTTCCAGGCGCAGGCGGTCGTGGGTCAGGCGGTTACGCATCAGCATGACCAGGCGGCGATGCAGGTTTTCCACCTGACGCACCAGATGGCTGGCGTCCGGTGCCAGCAATTCGGCGGCGGCGGACGGGGTAGGGGCGCGTACGTCCGCCACGAAGTCGCTGATGGACACATCGGTTTCATGTCCGACGGCGCTGACAATGGGGGTCACGCAAGCGTCCACCGCGCGGGCTACGGCTTCTTCGTTGAAGCACCAGAGGTCTTCCAGGGAGCCGCCGCCACGGGCCAGAATCAGTGCGTCAAAGCCTCGCGCATCGGCCAGTTTCAGCGCGCGGACAATCTGCGGGATCGCCTCGCGGCCTTGCACGGCGGTCGGGATCAAGGTCAGCTCGATGTTCGGCGCCCGGCGGCGGAACACGCTGATGATGTCGCGGATCACTGCGCCGGTGGGCGAACTGATAATGCCAATGCGTCGAGGATGGGCCGGCAGTGGGACCTTACGCTCGGCACTGAACAAGCCTTCGGCGCTGAGCTTTTCCTTCAAGGCATCGAAGGCCAAACGCAGCGCACCATCACCGGCGGGCTCCACGGTGTCGAGGATCAGTTGGTAGTCGCCACGGCCCTCGAACAGCGAGACCTTGCCGCGCACCTTCACCGCCAGGCCATCTTTCAGCGCCTGGCGCACCCGTGCGGCATTGTTGCGAAACAACGCACAACGTACTTGGGCGCCGCTGTCCTTGAGGGTGAAATACACATGGCCGGAGGCTGGGCGGGCGAGGTTCGAGATCTCGCCTTCGACCCAGATATTGGTGAACACGTCTTCCAGCAACACCCGCGCACGGCCGTTGAGTTGGCTGACAGTCAGGACTTCACGGTCCAGGCCCAGGCGGGCAAAGGGGTCTTTAATCATGGGCGGCAGTTTATAGGCATTCGTGCAGGGTTTGACAGAACTGCTCAACCAACCGGCTCGGCGTCGGTGGGCAGGCCAGGGCCACGGTGCTCAGGCAATCCGGATCGGCCAGCGGTAGAAAGTGCACATTGGCGGGAGCAATGTCCTGCATGGATTTTGGTAATAAGGCGATACCAAACCCGGCCTGGATCAACTGTAGCTGAGTGGTCTTTCGTGACATGACCCGCGCAGCCTTAGGGAAAAATCCGGCGCGCATGCAGAGCTCGGCCGCCAGATAACTCAGGCCGCCACGCTGTGGGTGGGGGATCGAGATAAACGCTTCATCTTTGAGCTGTTCCAGGTCGATGGGCTCGTTGCTACGTGCCAAACGGTGATTCGGCGGCACAGCAAGCAGCAATTGTTCTTTATATAAGGGCTCCACACGTACCCCTTCACGCTGGCGCAACACCGGCAACCGTAGCAGTCCGATATCCAGCCTACCGTCGGCGATTTCCTCCAGTTGCGCCTCGGATGACAGTTTGACGATGTCCATTGATACGCCGGGGCAACGCTCCAACCACGTGTTGATGCCTTGCAACAAAACGCCGCTCATCGGCACGGTGCTCGAATGGCTCAGCCGCAGGGTGCCGAGCTGGCCGTTACCGACCTGGGTCGCGGTTTCACTGGCCTTGAGTAGCTCGCTCAGCAAATTGCGTGCCCTCGGGTAGAACGCTTCACCGGCGGCGGTCAGGCGTGGCTGACGCGCGGTGCGTTCGAACAATGGCGTTTGCAGCTGTTTTTCCAGCTCCTTGATCTGTCGGCTTAGAGCCGATTGCGCCACAAACAGACGTTCGGCGGCGGCGCTGAAGCTGCCGCTGTCGGCGATTTCAACGAAGTAGCGCAGTTGGCGAGTGGAAATCACGCGTCATGCCTTTTCGAGATGGATGGAGGGCTTTGAAGATATTAGTCGCAACCCTCGCCGATGGCTAAAGTGATGGTTATCTCTTTCAAGGAAGACTCCATGAGCCCGCTTGAGCTGATGAACCAGTGGTCGTTTAGCGGTGTGGATTGGCTGGTGGTCGGCCTGGGTGTCGTCGTGGCGTACATCGTGTTTGGTATTGCCGGCTTCGGGACGGCGCTGGTGGCGGGGCCTATCCTGATTCTGTTTATGCCGCTGTCGAAGATCATTCCGTTGCTGGTGCTGCTGGATTTTGTCGCGGCCTTTGGCGGCCTGCTGCAAACGCGGCAGGATGTGAACACGTCGGAATTGCTGCGGCTGCTGCCGTGTATGGCCATTGGTTGCACACTGGGCGTGGTGTTTTTGCTCAATCTGCATTCGGACTTGTTGCTGCTGTTGATGGGGCTGTTTATCAGCGCCTATGCCGTCTACACCTTGGCAGTAAAAGCCCGTCCCACGCAGCTCGGCAAAGGCTGGTCGATTCCCATGGGCACCGTCGGCGGCCTGTTTGGCGCGCTGTTCGGCAGTGGCGGCTTTTTATATGCGATCTATCTGAACAGCCGATTATCCAAGGACGCGGCGCGGGCGACTCAAAGTGCGCTGATCAGTTGCAGTACCGTGGTGCGCCTGAGCCTGTTCCTGATCGCCGGGGTGTATGCGGATCTGCCATTGTTGCTGTTGGCGCTGTGCCTACTGCCAGCGATGGGGCTTGGGCTGTGGTTTGGGCGTAGGTTGACGATGCGTATGTCGCGTGAGGCGTTTGTGCGGTTAGTGACGTGGCTGGTGCTGGCCAGTGGCATTGCGTTGATTGGACGGTATCTGAGCACTTGACCGGATTTCTTCAGGGATTAAGCTGCCAGCCTCCCGGGCGTCATCGCGGGCAAGCCCGGCTCCCACAGTTGAGCGCATTCCAATATGGGAGCCGGGCTTGCCCGCGATGACGCCAGAAGCCACACCGCAGGACTCTCATGAACTCCCAAAGCATCCTTGTCCCGAAAATCTCCACCTTGCCCGTCCACGAGCCCCGCGCGCGGGCGATCGTGCGTTGGCTGGTGCGCAAGAACATCATCAAGGAAGAACTCACCACTTGCGGGCGCACCGGCAACCGCATGGCCTACGCCCTGGCCGACGGTGCCCGCGCCGTGGTCCGGCACCCCGAAGCGCTGCCGTTCAACGAGCCGGTCAACGGCCTGGAGATCATCTACAAACGCTGCATCTACACCCCGGCCAAGGGCTTTCTCGAAGAAGCCGGCTGCCCGGAATGTCGCAAAGAGGTCGGCGAGGCGCTGTTTGAAAGCCTGGAAGACTGGATGCCCGGCCACACCGACAACTTCACCTGCCCGCTGTGTGGGCATGAAGATGACATCAATGGGTTTCTGTTCCTGCAGGAATGCGGGTTTTCCAACCTGGGATTCATCTTCAATAACTGGGCAGAGGCGGGGTTCAAGCAAAGCTTCATCGACGAATTCGCCGATTGGCTGGACCAAAAGATCAGTTGGGTTAAGGTCGAACTTTAATCCATCTATCAGTATTACCAAGTTTGTCAGAGTTTTACATTGAGCCCGACAGGGTGCATGTATATAATGGCGCGCTTCCATTTTCCCGCTCGGGAGCCCCCGCGATGCTGCGTATCAGCCAAGAAGCTCTGACATTCGACGACATTCTCCTAGTGCCCGGTTATTCCGAGGTGCTTCCTAACGAAGTCAGTCTCAAGACCCGCCTAACCCGTGGCATCGAGCTGAATATTCCCCTGGTTTCCGCTGCGATGGACACCGTTACCGAAGCCCGCCTGGCCATTGCCATGGCGCAGGAAGGCGGTATCGGGATCATCCACAAGAACATGACCATCGAGCAGCAAGCTGCCGAAGTGCGCAAGGTCAAGCGTTACGAAGCCGGTGTGGTGAAAGATCCAATCACCATCGAAGCCGACGCCACCGTGCGTGATCTGTTCGACCTCACTCGTCTGCACAACATCTCCGGTGTTCCTGTGCTGCACGATGGCGACCTGGTCGGCATCGTCACTTCCCGTGACGTGCGTTTCGAAAACCGTCTTGAAGTCACCGTCCGCGAAGTGATGACGCCTAAAGAGCGCCTCGTGACTGTCAAGGAAGGCGCCGACAAGAACGACGTGCGCGAACTGCTGCACAAGCACCGCATCGAGCGCGTGCTGATCGTCGACGACAAATTCGCCCTCAAAGGCATGATGACCGTCAACGACATCGAAAAAGCCAAGGCTTACCCGCTGGCCAGCAAGGATGACCAAGGTCGTCTGCGCGTGGGCGCTGCCGTCGGTACCGGCAAAGACACCGGTGACCGCGTTGCAGCCCTGGTAGCCGCGGGTGTGGACGTGGTGGTGGTCGATACCGCTCACGGTCACTCCAAAGGCGTGATCGACCGCGTACGTTGGGTCAAACAGAACTTCCCTGACGTGCAGGTGATCGGCGGCAACATCGCCACCGGCGCAGCGGCCAAGGCCCTGGCCGAAGCCGGCGCTGACGCAGTCAAGGTCGGTATCGGCCCTGGCTCGATCTGCACCACGCGTATTGTCGCTGGTGTGGGCGTGCCGCAAATCAGCGCCATCGCCAACGTTGCCGCTGCCCTTGAAGGCACCGGCGTTCCGTTGATCGCTGACGGCGGCATCCGTTTCTCCGGTGACCTGTCCAAGGCCATCGTAGCCGGTGCCTCCTGCGTGATGATGGGCTCGATGTTCGCCGGTACCGAAGAAGCACCGGGTGAGATCGAACTGTTCCAGGGCCGTTCGTACAAGGCTTACCGTGGCATGGGTTCGCTGGGCGCCATGTCCCAGGCTCAAGGCTCGTCCGACCGTTACTTCCAGGACTCCTCGGCAGGCGCCGAGAAGCTCGTTCCGGAAGGCATCGAAGGCCGTGTTCCTTACAAAGGCACCCTGAGCGCCATCATCCATCAACTGATGGGCGGCCTGCGTTCTTCGATGGGCTACACCGGCAGCGCCGACATCGAAGAAATGCGCACCAAGCCAGAGTTCGTACGGATCACCGGCGCCGGCATGGCTGAATCCCATGTCCACGACGTGCAGATCACCAAGGAAGCGCCAAACTACCGCGTAGGTTGAGGCTTCCAGCAAAATGTTAAGTAACCGGGGCTGTTCTTCAGCCCCGAGTTGTTTCTGATTCATTAGACGAGACTGACTTCATGGCCCTCGACATTCACGCCCACCGCATCCTGATCCTCGACTTCGGTTCCCAGTACACCCAACTGATCGCCCGCCGCGTGCGTGAAATCGGCGTGTATTGCGAACTGCACCCGTTCGACATGGATGACGAAGCGATTCGCGAATTCGCACCGAAAGGCGTCATCCTCGCCGGTGGCCCCGAGTCCGTGCACGAAGCCAACAGCCCGCGCTGCCCTCAAGCCGTATTTGACCTGGGCGTGCCGGTCTTCGGTATCTGCTACGGCATGCAGACCATGGCCGAGCAACTGGGCGGCAAGGTTGAAGGTTCCGAGCTGCGTGAATTCGGTTATGCCCGTGTAGATGTGGTCGGCAAAAGCCGCCTGCTGGACGGCATCGAAGACCACGTTGACGCCGATGGCCTGTTCGGCCTCGACGTGTGGATGAGCCACGGTGACAAGGTCACCAAGATGCCGGAAGACTTCCACATCCTGGCCAGCACCCCAAGCTGCCCGATCGCCGGCATGTTCAGCGACGAGCGTCGTTACTACGGCGTGCAGTTCCACCCGGAAGTGACCCACACCAAGCAAGGCGGCCGCATCCTGTCGCGCTTCATCCTCGACATCTGCGAGTGTGAAGCCCTGTGGACCCCGTCGAAAATCGCTGAAGACGCCATCGCCAACGTGCGTGCCCAGGTTGGTACCGACAACGTGCTGCTCGGCCTGTCCGGCGGCGTTGACTCCTCTGTGGTTGCTGCGCTGCTGCACAAAGCCATCGGCGACCAACTGACCTGCGTGTTCGTCGACAACGGCCTGCTGCGCCTGCACGAAGGTGAGCAAGTGATGGCCATGTTCGCCGAGAACATGGGCGTCAAGGTGATCCGCGCCAACGCTGAAGACCAGTTCCTCAACAACCTGGCCGGCGAGTCCGACCCGGAGAAGAAGCGCAAGATCATCGGTCGTACCTTCATCGACGTATTCGATGCCCAGTCCAACAAACTGGACAACATCAAGTACCTCGCCCAAGGCACCATCTACCCTGACGTGATCGAGTCGGCCGGCGCCAAGAGCGGCAAGGCCCACGTGATCAAGTCCCACCACAACGTGGGTGGCCTGCCTGAGGAAATGAACCTCAAGCTGGTAGAACCACTGCGCGAATTGTTCAAGGACGAAGTCCGCCGTCTGGGCCTGGAACTGGGCCTGCCGTACGACATGGTCTACCGCCACCCATTCCCAGGCCCGGGCCTGGGCGTGCGTATCCTTGGTGAAGTGAAGAAGGAATACGCCGACCTGCTGCGTCGTGCCGACCACATCTTCATCGAAGAACTGCGCAAGGCCGACTGGTACCACAAGGTCAGTCAGGCGTTCGTAGTGTTCCAGCCGGTGAAGTCGGTTGGCGTTGTCGGCGATGGCCGTCGTTACGCCTGGGTCGTTGCCCTGCGTGCCGTAGAAACCATCGACTTCATGACCGCCCGCTGGGCCCACCTGCCGTACGAACTGCTGGAGACTGTCAGCGGCCGTATCATCAATGAGATCGAAGGCATCTCGCGCGTTACTTATGACGTGTCGAGCAAGCCGCCGGCGACGATTGAGTGGGAATGATGGGACGTCCGGCATTGACCGGTACGATCTAGCAAGAAATACCCTGGAGCCCGCGTAATTGCGGGCTTTTGGCTTTTTGGTGCTGGCAAGTTCTGGCCGCTTTGTGCATCGCTAAGACAGTTACTTCATCAACGATACTTACGCTGTATCACAGTCTTCCAGTAGGGGGCTAAGCCAGTAGATGCAGGGCATTTTCTGCTCCGCCAAATCAAGGATGGAACATTTATGAAAATACGGATCTGGCTCAAAAGCTTCGCGTTGCTAATGCTGGTGGGCCTGGTGTTGAGTACAACGCTTCACCTCGCGCTTTACCTGCCGTTCATTGTGAAATACGTGGGGGTGGGTAGTTCACTCGGCCAGAAGATGCTGATATTCACTGCCATGGACATCCTTGCTTACCTAGTCTGGGTCTTGCCGGCAGGGTTGTTGTTGATATTCAACTTACGAAAGTCCGCCTACGGTGTAATGCTCATCGTAATTCTGACCTCCCTGAAATTCCCAGAGGCTCTTGCGCTGGCGCAATTGCTGATGTGGCTGTGGGCTGTATGTCTGGTGCTGAGGACTGTGTTGCTGGCGGTGTGGCTAAGCGGGTGCAAACTTCGCGACCTTTATAACTATCACCGTTCTAAATGATTGCGACCCCAGCAGGGCTTCAAGCGAGTTAGAAGAATTCATCCAGCAAGCAGTAAAACCTCATGCGCTGCTCATCAGGCTCAATACCGTAACGCTCGAAAAATGGCTTTACCCATTCCGGCCCAAGGTTACGCCCGATGCTGCGTGCCGCGAGCGCCAAGTCTTGGTATCGGTCGCTGATACCCAGGCGCCCGCAGTCGATGAACCCACTGAAACGGCCGCCTTGCGCCATGAAATTTGGCAGGCAGGCGTCACCATGGGCCACTACCAGATCATGGGTGTTTGGCTGAGTCGACAAGAGTTCGGCCAGCACATCTTCCGCGCTGCGTCCGAGTCGTTCGTCGTCGAAGTCTGTCTCATCGACCAGCCCGGCACGAACGCGCTCCCGCGCGAGCCCGATGCGTTGCTGTAGAGGGTGATCGAAGGGGCATTGCGCGAGGGGTATCTGGTGCAAGGTACGCAGGGCCGTTGCCAGTATGTCGATGGTTTGCGCGGCAGACAGCGTGTTGGCGCTGGCCAGGTCCTGTCCCGGAAGGGCGGTCATCAGCACCCAGTGGTGATGGTTTTCTGTCAGCTCAGCCAGCACGATGGGCGCCGGCAAATTAACCTGCTGGAGCCACCGAAGGCGCTCGACTTCATCCGCAAGCTCACCGAACGCTGCCTGGGGCTCGGCCTTCAGGAACAGGTCTGCACCACAGCCCTGGCTCAGGCGAAACACGTCAGCCCGCGATTCACCGATGGCCTGTTGCTCAATCAGGGCCTGCGGGAACTGTTCACGCCACGCGTTCGGAATATGCACTGTGCTTTCCGTTCTCGGCTCAGCGCCGCGCAATATCCGAAAAGTAAAACTTATCCAACGTATGCCGCGACTCGGTGTACTCGAACTGCCGCCCATCCTGCAAAAACGTCTGGTTGCTCACCACGATC
Organism: Pseudomonas sp. TE3911; assembly: GCF_054062775.1. Taxonomy (NCBI): domain Bacteria; kingdom Pseudomonadati; phylum Pseudomonadota; class Gammaproteobacteria; order Pseudomonadales; family Pseudomonadaceae; genus Pseudomonas; species Pseudomonas sp. TE3911. Next base: position 176,517 of record NZ_JBSSFP010000001.1, read on the forward strand.
ACATGGCTTTGGCCGTCGAGGTCTAGGTGTGTCTGGTCGTCTTTACTGCGGGGCAGGGCTTCGATGGTGCGTTGGGCGTAGCTGATCTGCAGCTGCAAGGTCTGCTCGATAAACGCGTAGATCGACTGCTCGGCAATTGCTTGGTCCAGGCCAGGGATCAGGTCGGCGACAAAGTGGTTGATGTCGAGAATCACCCGTTTACCACCGATGCGCCGCACGCGTTTGATGCGGGTGATCAGGCTGCCGGGTTCGGCTTCGATGTGTTGCTGCAATGAGCCTTCCAGCGGGAACTGCGTGAACTCGACCACTTCGGTGTGTACGTCATCGCCCAGGTCGGCGTGAGTTTCGTGGAAGCTGACGATACCACCCAGTTGAAATTCGATCGGGTTGGGCGACAGGACGAAGGTGCCTTTGCCGTGGATTTTTTGCGCAAAGCCGCGTTCCTGCAGCTGCTCAATGGCGCGACGCACGGTGCCACGGCTGGCCTGGTAGCTGTCCATCAATTCGGTTTCGGAAGGAAGGCGCGTACCGCGTTGCAGGCGTTCAGTGGTGATGCTGGCAAGCAGATCCGTATAGATCTGGTTGTATTTGCTCATGTGATGGCTGCTCTGTGCCCGGCTTTCTGTAGGTGAACGGTGCGTTCAAGGCAGGAACCTTAGTGGCAGCGGTGGGGTTTGTCCATTGGGCCTTGGAAAGCGGTAAGCCAATATTTTTAAACTCGTCTGTACGAGTTGTTGCTTTAACTCGTACAGACGAGTACTTTTGGCTTCGGCGTGCTGCCAATGACTGCCCTCAAATAAAAAAATCAAAGTGGAAACCAAGCATGAGCCACGACTATTCAACGATCGCCCGCGAGATTCTCGACAACCTCGGGGGGCGCGAAAACCTTGAGCAAGCTGCCCACTGCGTGACCCGCCTGCGCCTGGCGCTCAAGGACCCAAGCCTGGTCAATAACAGCGCGTTGAACCAGGTCGATCTGGTCAAAGGCTCGTTCTTCACCGGTGGTCTGTTCCAAGTGGTCATCGGCCCCGGCGAAGTGGAAAAGGTCTACGCCGCCCTGCGCGAACAGACCGGCCTCGCCGCTGCCACCATCGCCGACGTAAAGAAGAAGGGCGCCGACAAGACCAACGCCATGCAGCGTCTGGTGCGGGTGTTCTCCGATGTGTTCATGCCGATCCTGCCTGCGCTGATCATCGCCGGCCTGCTGATGGGCGTGAACAACTTGATGGGCGCCAAGGGCATGTTCATCGAGGGCAAGACGTTGCTGGAGGCGTATCCGAACCTGGATGGCCTCTGGAGCCTGATCAACCTGATGGCCAACACCTCGTTCGTGTTCCTGCCGGCGCTGGTGGGCTGGTCGGCGGCGAAGCGGTTTGGCGGCAGTGAAATCCTCGGCATCGTGCTCGGGCTGATGCTGGTGCACCCGGACCTGCTCAATGCCTGGAACTACGGCAAGGCTGTGGCGGGGCTCGACGGCCAGAGCCTGCCGTATTTCGATATTTTCGGCTGGTTCAAGATCGAGAAAGTCGGCTACCAGGGGCAGATCCTGCCGATCCTGATGGCGGCGTATGTGATGAGCGTCATCGAGAAATGGCTGCGTGCTCGCGTGCCCAATGCCATTCAACTGCTGGTCGTGCCGATCACCACCATCGTCGTTACCGGCGTGCTGGCGTTGGCGATCATCGGCCCGGTGACCCGTCACCTCGGCATCCTGATCACCGAAGGCGTGGTCACCCTGTTTGACCTGGCGCCCATGCTCGGCGGGGCGATTTTCGGCCTGCTGTATGCACCGTTGGTGATCACCGGCATGCACCACATGTTCCTCGCCGTGGACCTGCAACTGATTTCCACCCAGGGCGGCACCTTTATCTGGCCGATGATCGTGATGTCCAACCTGGCCCAGGGCAGCGCCGCGCTCGCGGTGTTCTACATGACCCGTAATGCGCGGGACAAAAGCATGGCCTCGACCTCGGCGATTTCCGCGTACTTCGGTATCACTGAGCCGGCGATGTTCGGGGTGAACCTGCGCTTCAAGTTTCCGTTCTATGCGGCACTGCTTGGCTCGGCGCTGGGCAGCATTTTCCTGTCGATGAACAAGGTGCAGGCGTCAGCCATCGGGGTGGGTGGCTTGCCTGGGTTTATTTCGATCGTGCCGAGTGCCATTCCGATGTTTGTGATTGGGATGGTGGTCGCGATGGTGGTGCCGTTTGTTCTGACCTGTGCGTTGAGCATGAAGATTGTTCGGCCGGGTTATCGCGTCGCCTGATCGACCGCTATCGGGGGCAAGCCCCCTCCCACATTTGACCGCGCTCCCCTGTGCCGGCGATAGGGCCCAAGAGGCCGGCACACAATTCAACTGAAGGAACCCAGCATGCAAACCTGGCAACACTCGGTGATCTACCAGATCTACCCCAAAAGCTTCCACAGCCACGCGGGTAACGCCACCGGTGACCTGCTGGGCATCGTGGACAAACTCGATTACCTCCAATGGCTGGGCGTGGATTGCCTGTGGATCACGCCGTTCCTGCGCTCGCCGCAACGGGATAACGGCTACGACATCAGCGACTACTACGCCATCGACCCCAGCTACGGGACCATGGCCGACTGCGACCTGCTCATCAGCGAAGCGTCCAAGCGCGGAATCAAGTTGATGCTCGACATCGTGGTCAACCACACCTCCATCGAGCACGAGTGGTTCCAACAAGCGCGCAGCAGCCTCGACAACCCGTACCGCGACTTCTACATCTGGCGTGACCAGCCGAACAACTGGGAATCCAAGTTCGGCGGCTCGGCCTGGGAATACGAAGCGCAGACCGGCCAGTACTTCCTGCACCTGTTTGACCACACCCAGGCCGACCTCAACTGGGACAACCCCAAGGTCCGTGCCGAAGTGTTCAAGCTGATGCGCTTCTGGCGCGACAAGGGCGTGGGTGGTTTCCGGCTGGACGTGATCAACCTGATCTCCAAGCCTGCCGACTTCCCCGAAGACACCAGCGACGGCCGCCGCTTCTACACCGACGGCCCCAACGTGCACGAATATTTGCAAGAGATGCACCGCGAAGTCTTCGAAGGCCATGACCTGATCAACGTCGGCGAAATGTCGTCCACCAGCCTGGAGCACTGCATTCGTTACTCTCGGCCTGAGTCGAAAGAACTGTCGATGACCTTCAACTTTCATCACCTGAAAGTGGACTACCCCAACCTGCAAAAGTGGGTAAAGGCCGACTTCGATTTCCTGCAACTCAAGCGGATCTTGTCTGACTGGCAACTGGGCATGCAGGCCGGTGGCGGCTGGAATGCATTGTTCTGGTGTAACCACGACCAACCGCGAGTGGTCTCGCGCTTTGGGGACGACGGTGAACACCGCGTGGTCTCGGCGAAGATGCTCGCCACGGCGCTGCACTTCCTCCAGGGCACACCGTTCGTGTACCAGGGCGAAGAGTTGGGCATGACCAATCCGGGTTTCGACGCGATCGAACAGTACCGCGATGTGGAGACCCTCAATATCTATCGCCTCAAGCGCGATGCCGGTGAATCCGAGGCGTCGAGCATGGCGGCGATCATGCAGAAATCCCGCGATAACGGACGCACACCGATGCAGTGGAACACGCAGGCCAACGCTGGTTTCAGCAGTGGCGAGCCGTGGATCGGCGTTGCGGCCAATGCGGCGCAGATCAATGTCGACAGCCAGCGTGATGACCCGGACTCGGTGCTGCATCACTACCGTGCGCTGATCGCCTTGCGTCGTCACGAACCGCTGATTCAAGAGGGCGTTTACTGCGAACTGCTGCAAGACCATCCCCAAGTCTGGGCTTACCTGCGCGAGGGCCACGGCGAACGCCTACTGGTGCTGAACAATTTCTACGGGCAGCCCTGTGACATCCAACTGCCCGAGAGCGTGATCAGCGCGGCGAGTGAGCAGCGTCTGTTGATCAGCAATTACCCCGACTGTCCGCGGCGTACGTCTTCGGTGGTGCTGCGCCCTTACGAATCCTTCGTGCTGCACCTCAAGGACTAAGACCCGTTGTAACCCCCGTATGGGAGTGCGGGGGCGCTGCAAAAAACATAATAAAAATATCGGAGTGCTTCATGAAAACAACAATAAAGTTGGGCCTCGTTGCATCCTGCCTGAGCCTGCCTCTCGGCGCTCAAGCCCTCGAATTCGCCGGCTATTTGCGTAGTGGCGCGGGGACGTCAACCGGCAGTGGCCCGCAGCAATGTTTCCAACTGCCGGGCGCGCAATCCAAATATCGTTTGGGTAATGAATGCGAGCAATACGGCGAACTGGAACTGCGCCAGGACCTGCTGACCTTTGACGATGGCTCGGTGCTTAGCGTCGATGCCATGGCTTCCCTCTACAACAAGTACGACCGCGAGCTGAAATTCCAGGGCGAGAATAACGGCTCGGCGCGCATGCCGCAGATGTATGCGCAATGGTCGAACCTGCCCGCCCTCAACGGCGGTTCGGTGTGGGCCGGTCGGCGTTACTACAAACGTAACGACATCCATATCTCCGATTTCTACTACTGGAACCAGAGCGCCACCGGCGGCGGCATCGAGGACGTGCTGATCGGCGAACTTAAATACAGCTACGCCATTTCGCGCAAGGACAACCTGTACCAGAAGGAATACGCCACCCGTCACGACTTCAACGTCGCGGGCTTCAAGACCAACCCCGGCGGCGAGCTGGAGCTGGGCTTGAGCTATATCGAGAAAGCCGGCGGTCGCGATACCAACAGCGGCTGGGCACTGACAGCGCAGCACGTGCAAAAACCTTTCCTCGGCGGCAAGAACAAATTCGCCCTGCAATACGGCGAAGGCCCCGGCACTGGCCTGGGCTACACCGGCAATACCTTCCTGGATAAAAGCAGCAAAAGTTATCGCGCCGTGGAGTTCTTCGACTGGCAAGTGACCCCGCGCTTTGGTGGGCAGATCGAGGCGGTGTACCAGAAGGATATTCGCCCCGGCAGCCAGGACCAGACCTGGATGTCCATCGGCGTGCGCCCGGCCTATGCCCTCAGCGAGCAATTCAAACTGGTCACCGAGCTGGGCCATGATCAAGTCGATGCCAGCGGCGGTACGCGCAAGTTGAGCAAATTCACCTTCGCCCCTACATGGTCGCCCAAAGGCCCGGATTTCTGGGCACGGCCCGAAGTGCGCTTGTACTACACCTATGCCACCTGGAACGAAGCTGCCAAGCGTGCGGCGAATGAACTGGCGGCTGGTTCGGCGTTATCCGACACCGGGTCCTACGGCACCGCGCGGCATGGATCGAACTTTGGTGTGCAGGTCGAGTATTGGTGGAAGTGATCCCTCTTCTGCCCAATGATTTTTACAGAACCAAACAGCAGGTGACGTCATGACCGCAACTCAACCCCTGGAATTGCTGGCGCCTTTATCCGGCGTGCTGCTGGCGCTGGATCAGGTGCCGGACCCGGTGTTCGCCAGCCGCATGATCGGCGACGGCCTGTGCATCGATCCCACCTCGCAGACCTTGTGCGCACCGTTGACCGGGGTGGTCAGCAATATTCAGAACACGGGGCACGCGGTGAGTATCACCGACGACAACGGCGTGCAGGTGCTGATGCATATCGGCCTGGATACCGTGAACCTGGCGGGCAAGGGCTTCACCCGATTGGTCGAAGAAGGCCAGCGGGTGGAGGCCGGCGAGCCGCTGATCGAATTTGACGCTGACTACGTGGCGCTCAATGCCCGCAGTTTGCTGACCCTGATGCTTGTGGTCAGCGGCGAACCGTTCACCCTGCTGGCAAACGGTGCTGTCGACATCGGTCAGCCGCTGTTGCAGGTATCCCCAGGCGAGCCGATTGAAGCTGCAAGCGAGGAGGAGGGTGATGCGCTGTTCTCCAAACCGCTGAGCCTGCCCAACGCCAATGGCCTGCACGCGCGCCCGGCGGCGGTATTTGCCCAGGCGGCGAAGGGGTTCAATGCGAGCATTTATCTGCACAAGCAAACCCAAAGCGCCAACGCGAAATCCCTGGTAGCGATCATGGCGCTGCAAACCGTGCAGGGCGATATCTTGCAGGTGAGTGCGGCGGGAGAAGAGGCTGAGGCGGCCATCAAGGCGTTGGTGGAATTGCTGGCGCAAGGGTGCGGCGAGCCGGTCGCGGCAACGGTGGCGGTGGTTGAGTCGGTGGTGTCTGCGACTGTGCTGCGAGGTGTTTGCGCATCGCCGGGTTCGGCGTGTGGTCATGTGGTGCAGGTGGCTGAGCCTGAACTGAGCATCCCTGAAAAGGGCGCGGGCGAAGCGGTCGAGCGTGCCGCGCTGGCGCGTGCGCTGCGGGCTGCTACGGAAGCGCTGCAAACCTTGCAAGCCAAGGCGGTCGGCAGTGCCCAGGCGGAGATTTTCCGTGCTCATCAGGAATTGCTCGAAGACCCGACCCTGCTGGAACACGCCCATGGCCTGCTCGCCGCTGGCAAAAGCGCAGCATTTTCCTGGCACAGCGCCACGGCGGCCACGGTCAAGTTGTTCCAGGGGCTGGGCAATGCGCTGATCGCTGAGCGTGCAGCGGACCTGGCCGATGTGGGCCAGCGCGTACTCAAACTGATCCTGGAAATTGAGGACCGCGCCTGGGATCTGCCCGAGCGCGCCATCTTGATCGCCGAGCAACTGACCCCGTCACAAACCGCCAGCCTCGACACCGGCAAGGTGTTGGGGTTTGTCACGGTCGGCGGCGGTGCGACCAGTCATGTGGCGATCCTCGCCCGTGCTTTGGGTTTGCCAGCGATCTGTGGTGTGCCCGTGCAAGTACTGGCGCTGGTCAACGGCAAACACGTCCTGCTGGATGCCGATAAGGGTGAGCTGCACTTGGAGCCGAACCAGGCTGAGATCGAACAGTTGAAAGCCGCACGTCAACAACAGGCACAGCGACAGCAGCGCGACGTTGCACAGGCTGCGTTGCCCGCCATCACGCGCGACGGCCATCACGTTGAGGTCACGGCCAACGTCGCCTCATTGCAGGAGGTGGAGCAGTCACTGACTCTCGGCGGTGAAGGGGTCGGCTTGCTGCGTTCGGAGTTTCTGTACCTCGACCGCAACCGCGCGCCGAGCCCGGAGGAGCAGGCCAGCACCTACACGGCCATCGCCCGCGCCCTGGGCGCTGAGCGCAACCTGGTTGTGCGCACGTTGGACGTGGGCGGCGACAAACCGCTGACCTACGTGCCGATGGAGGCCGAGACCAACCCGTTCCTGGGCTTGCGCGGCATTCGCCTGTGCCTGGAGCGCCCGGAACTGTTGCGCGAACAGTTCCGCGCGATCCTCGCCAGCGCCGGCCTGGCGCGGCTGCATATCATGTTGCCGATGGTCAGCCTGCTGTCGGAACTGCACCTGGCCCGCAGGATTCTCGAAGAAGAAGCGCTGGCGCTGGGGGTGGGCGAGTTGCCGAAGCTGGGGATCATGATCGAAGTGCCCTCTGCGGCGTTGATGGCAGACGTGTTTGCGCCCCATGTGGATTTCTTCTCCATCGGCACCAACGACCTGACCCAATACACCCTGGCCATGGATCGCGACCACCCACGCCTGGCCAGCCAGGCGGACAGCTTTCACCCGGCGGTATTGCGCTTGATCGCCACCACCGTCAAGGCCGCCCATGCCCATGGCAAGTGGGTTGGCGTATGCGGCGCGCTGGCGTCCGAAGCGCTGGCGGTGCCGGTGCTGATCGGGCTGGGGGTGGATGAGTTATCGGTCAGCGTGCCGTTGATCCCGACCATCAAGGCCACCGTGCGCGAGCTGGACCTGGTCGACTGCCATAGCATTGCCCGTCAGGTGCTGGGCCTGGAAGAGGCCGCCCAAGTGCGCGAGGCCTTGCGTGGCTTTCACGCGGCGACCGTCGAAACCTCATCTGTGCTGGAGAACTGAGCATGTTGGATAAATTGAAGCAGGCGTTCTGGAAAGCCCTGACCCCGGATTTGATTGCCGAAACGGTCGAGGCGCCGACGCAGAGTCTAGTGTCGGCCGACGTGCTGAATGCGTTGGGTGGCGCGGATAACCTCACGTCGCAACAGCGTGTGGCGCTGACGCGGGTTAGGGTGCAATTGCAGGATGTGGGGCGGTTGGATGAGTCAGCGTTGAAAGCGGCGGGTGTGCCGGGTGTGATGGTGTTGGCGGGAGGTGTGGTGCACCTGATCACTGGCCTACAAGACGACGGTGATCGAATGTGAGCCGTTTGAATGGGGCGTAATTTACTTGCTTGTGGTGAGCGGGCTTGTCCCGCGCTGGTTGGTGGCGTTTAGAGCTTAGGGTTGTCTTCCGCAGGCTTGGTCTTGTCCACACCTGGCACATGCAGGTTGCCTTCGACCACCTGGTTGCCTTCCAGCTGCGGCTGCGTCACCCACGTCAGAATGTCGTAGTAGCGCCGGATGTTCGCCACAAAGTGCACCGGCTCACCGCCCCGGGCGTAGCCGTAGCGGGTCTTGCTGTACCACTGCTTCTGCGACAGGCGCGGCAGCATTTTCTTCACATCCAACCACTTGTTCGGGTTCAGGCCTTCTTTCTTCGCCAGGGTGCGCGCGTCGTCCAGATGGCCGGTGCCGACGTTATAGGCGGCGAGGGCAAACCAGGTGCGGTCTGGCTCGGCGATGCTGTCGTCCAACTCATCCTTGATTTTGGCCAGGTACTTGGCGCCGCCCATGATGCTCTGCTTGGGATCCAGGCGATTGGACACGCCCATGGCCTGTGCGGTGTTCTGTGTCAGCATCATCAGGCCGCGCACGCCGGTCTTGGAGGTGACCGCCGGTTGCCACAGTGATTCCTGGTAGCCGATGGCCGCTAACAGGCGCCAGTCGACCTTTTCTTCCTTGGCATAGGCCCGGAAGTGTTTCTCGTATTTGGGCAGGCGCTGCTGCAGATGCTGGGCGAAGGTGTAGGCGCCGACATAACCGAGCACATCGACGTGCCCGTAATAGCGGTCTTTGAGACGTTGCAGGGTGCCGTTCTTTTCCACCTTGTCCAGGTAGCTGTTGATCTCGTTGAGCAGGCTGTTGTCTTCGCCGGCGGCCACGGCCCAGCTCTGGTTGCTGGCGTTGCCCAGGTCGAAGGCCACGCGTACGTTGGGGAAGTACACCTGGTTCATCGCGACTTCGTTGGAGTCCACCAGGGTCAGGTCGATTTGCCCCTCGTCCACCATGCGCAGCAGGTCGACCACCTCAACCGCGTCGGATTCTTCGTACTCGATTGCAGGGTTTTGCTTTTTCAGCTCGGCCAATTGCTCGGCGTGGGTACTGCCCTTGAGCACCATGATCTTCTTGCCCACTAAGTCCGCCGCGTTCGTCGGCCGTGACTGGCCGTTGCGGTAGATGACCTGCGGAGTGACTTCAAGGTAAGGATGGGAGAAACGCACCTGTTGCTGGCGCTGCTCGCTGCTGACCAGGCCGGCGGCGGCGAGCACCGGGCCATTGGTCTTGCCCAGTTGGCCGAACAGGTCGTCGAGGTTGTCGGCAGTCTCGATCTCCAGCTTCACGCCCAGGTCGTCGGCAAAGCGCTTGACCAGTTCATATTCGAAACCGGTTTCACCGTTGCGGTCCTGGAAATACGTGGCCGGGCTGTTCCGGGTAATGACCCGCAATACGCCATCCTCCTTGATTCGCTCAAGCGTGCTGGGTTTATCAACACAGGCGCTGAGCATCAGGAAGAGTCCGGTGGCGATGAGCCATTTGGCGCATCGCGGGCGCAAAGCAGTTGGTGAGAACATCTGCGCAGTATACGCAAACGGCCCACGGCGCCATATCTCGACAGCGGGGGACTTGTCTGCTAGCGCCGCCAAAACTGTGCTGCAGCCCGCAGAAACGTGGCTTGGCGGGCAAATGTGACGGTTAAAATAACTACGCGCAATGCCTTGGATAACGCCCCGATAGTGTGCAAACCGTGCCAACTGACGTCCGGCAGCAGCCAGCGATGCCGTTTCGGGTGCCGTTGGCGATGGTTTACGCTAGAATGCACGGCCTCAAAGCACACCCCTTCCCGAGGCTGTCCCGAAGATGTTGATCCTGCGCGGCGCTCCTGCCCTTTCTGCCTTTCGCCACAGCAAACTCCTTGAACAACTGAGCCAGAAGGTTCCAGCGGTTACAGGCCTGTATGCTGAATTTGCTCACTTCGCCGACGTTACCGGCGTATTGACCGCCGACGAACAGCAAGTGCTCGCACGCCTTCTGAAGTACGGCCCAAGCGTTCCCGTTCAAGAGCCGACCGGCCGCTTGTTCCTGGTTCTGCCACGGTTCGGCACCATCTCGCCCTGGTCGAGCAAGGCCAGCGACATCGCCCGCAACTGCGGCCTGGAAAAAATCCAGCGCCTGGAGCGCGGTATCGCCTTCTACGTTGCCGGCCAGTTCAGCGATGCCGAGTCCGAGCTGATCGCCAGCAGCCTGCACGACCGCATGACCCAGATCATCGTCAGCCAGCTCGAACAGGCTGCCGGTCTGTTCAGCCACGCCGAGCCCAAGCCGCTGACCGCGATTGACGTGCTTGGCGGTGGCCGCGCCGCCCTGGAGAAGGCCAACACCGAACTGGGCCTGGCCCTGGCCGAAGACGAGATCGACTACCTGGTCAACGCCTTCAACGGCTTGAAGCGCAACCCGCACGACATCGAACTGATGATGTTCGCCCAGGCCAACTCCGAGCATTGCCGTCACAAGATTTTCAACGCCAGTTGGGACATCGACGGCCAGAGCCAGGAAAAAAGCCTGTTCGGCATGATCAAGAACACCTACGTGATGCACAGCGAAGGCGTTCTGTCGGCGTATAAGGACAACGCCTCGGTGATCGTCGGCTCCGTCGCCGGCCGTTTCTTCCCGGATCCAGAGACCCGCCAGTACGGCGCGGTTCAGGAACCGGTGCACATCCTGATGAAAGTCGAAACCCACAACCACCCGACCGCGATTGCCCCGTTCCCTGGCGCAGCCACCGGTTCCGGCGGTGAAATCCGTGACGAAGGTGCTACCGGACGTGGCGCCAAGCCAAAGGCCGGCCTGACCGGTTTCACCGTGTCCAACCTGCAGATCCCTGGCTTTGAACAGCCGTGGGAAGTGCCGTACGGCAAGCCTGAGCGCATCGTTACCGCCCTCGACATCATGATCGAAGGCCCGCTCGGCGGCGCCGCGTTCAACAACGAGTTCGGTCGCCCGGCTCTGACTGGCTACTTCCGTACCTTCGAACAGTCCATCACCACGCCCCATGGTGATGAAGTGCGCGGTTACCACAAGCCGATCATGTTGGCCGGCGGCATGGGCAACATCCGTGAAGAACACGTCAAGAAAGGCGAGATTCTGGTCGGCTCCAAGCTGATCGTGCTGGGTGGCCCGGCGATGCTGATTGGCCTGGGCGGCGGTGCTGCTTCCTCTATGGCAACCGGCACCAGCTCGGCTGATCTGGATTTTGCTTCCGTACAGCGTGAAAACCCGGAAATGGAGCGTCGCTGCCAGGAAGTCATCGACCGTTGCTGGCAGTTGGGTGACAAGAACCCGATCAGCTTCATCCATGACGTCGGTGCTGGTGGTTTGTCCAACGCCTTCCCGGAACTGGTCAACGATGGTGACCGTGGTGGCCGTTTCGAACTGCGCAACATTCCAAACGACGAGCCGGGCATGGCCCCGCACGAAATCTGGAGCAACGAATCCCAAGAGCGTTACGTGCTGGCCGTCGGCCCTGAAGACTTCGCGCGCTTCCAGGCCATCTGCGAACGCGAGCGCTGCCCGTTTGCCGTGGTCGGCGAAGCCACTGCCGAGCCGCAACTGACGGTCACTGACAGCCACTTCGGCAACAGCCCGGTGGACATGCCCCTCGAAGTGCTGCTGGGCAAAGCCCCGCGCATGCACCGTTCAGCGGTGCGTGAAGCCGAGCTGGGCGATGATTTCGACCCAAGCACACTCGAACTGGCCGACAGCATCGAACGCGTGCTGCATCACCCGGCCGTGGCGAGCAAAAGCTTCCTGATCACCATCGGCGACCGCAGCATCACCGGTCTCGTAGCCCGTGACCAAATGGTCGGCCCATGGCAGGTGCCGGTGGCCGACGTTGCCGTCACCGCCACCAGCTTCGACGTCTACACCGGTGAAGCCATGGCCATGGGCGAGCGTACGCCGCTGGCCCTGCTGGACGCCCCGGCGTCGGGCCGCATGGCCATTGGTGAAACCCTCACCAACATCGCCGCGTCGCGTATCGGCAAACTGTCTGACATCAAACTGTCGGCCAACTGGATGTCCGCTGCCGGTCACCCGGGTGAAGATGCGCGTCTGTATGACACCGTAAAAGCGGTCGGCATGGAGCTGTGCCCGGAACTGGGCATCACCATTCCAGTGGGCAAGGACTCGATGTCCATGGCCACCCGTTGGAACGAAGACGGCACCGACAAGAGCGTGACCTCGCCGCTGTCGTTGATCGTGACCGGTTTTGCACCGGTTACCGATGTTCGCCAGACCCTGACCCCGCAACTGCGCATGGACAAAGGCACCACCGATCTGATCCTGATCGACCTGGGCCGTGGCCAGAACCGCATGGGCGCCTCGATCCTCGCGCAAACCCACGGCAAGCTCGGCAAAGTGGCGCCGGACGTTGACGACGCTGAAGACCTCAAAGCCTTCTTCGCCGTGATCCAGGGCTTGAACGCCGACGGCCATCTGCTGGCTTACCACGACCGTTCCGACGGCGGCCTGCTGACCAGCGTTGTCGAGATGGCGTTTGCCGGTCACTGCGGCCTGAACATCGTGCTCGACAGCGTTGCCGAGGATGCATCCGAGATCAACGGCATCCTGTTCAACGAAGAGTTGGGCGCCGTGATCCAGGTTCGCCAGGACGCGACCCCGGACGTACTCGCTCAATTCAGCGCCGCTGGCCTGGACGACTGCGTGGCGGTGATTGGCCAGCCGATCAACAACGGTGAAATCAATATCTCGTTCAATGGCGATACAGTGTTTGCCGGTCAACGCCGTCTGCTGCAACGCCAGTGGTCCGAGACCAGCTACCAGATCCAACGCCTGCGTGACAACGCCGATTGCGCCGAGCAGGAATTCGACGTGATCCTGGAAGAAGACAACCCGGGCCTGAGCACCAAGCTCAGCTTCGACGTCAACCAGGACATCACCGCGCCGTACATCAAGAAAGGCATTCGCCCACAAGTTGCTGTGCTGCGTGAGCAGGGCGTCAACGGCCAGGTGGAAATGGCGGCGGCGTTCGACCGTGCCGGCTTTAATGCGATTGACGTGCACATGAGCGATATCCTCGCCGGTCGCGTTGACCTCAACGAGTTCAAAGGCCTGGTCGCTTGCGGCGGTTTCTCCTACGGCGACGTGCTGGGTGCCGGTGAAGGCTGGGCCAAGTCGGCCCTGTTCAACAGCCGTGCCCGCGATGCGTTCCAAGGCTTCTTCGAGCGCAACGACAGCTTCACCCTGGGTGTGTGCAACGGTTGCCAGATGATGTCCAACCTCAGCGAACTGATCCCGGGCAGCGAGTTCTGGCCGCACTTTGTGCGTAACCGTTCCGAGCAGTTCGAAGCCCGTGTCGCCATGGTGCAGGTGCAGGAGTCCAACTCGATTTTCCTGCAAGGCATGGCCGGTTCGCGCATGCCGATCGCCATCGCCCACGGCGAAGGCCATGCGGAGTTCGCGAGCGAAGAAGCCTTGCTCGAAGCCGACCTGTCCGGTTGTGTGGCCATGCGCTTCGTCGACAACCACGGCAAAGTCACCGAAAACTACCCTGCCAACCCGAACGGCTCGCCGCGCGGGATCACCGGCCTCACCAGCCGCGACGGCCGCGTGACCATCATGATGCCGCACCCGGAACGTGTATTCCGCGCTGTGCAGAACTCGTGGCGCCCGGAGGAGTGGAACGAAGACGGTGCGTGGATGCGCATGTTCCGTAACGCTCGCGTTTGGGTGAACTAAGGTCGTGTACAAGCTTGCCTTCTTTGTGCCCGACAGCCATGTAGAGACGGTGAAAACCGCCGTCTTTGCAGCTGGCGGCGGACGCATTGGCGACTACGACAACTGCGCCTGGCAAGTGCTGGGCCAGGGCCAATTCCGCGCGTTGGACGGCAGTCAGCCGTTTATCGGCCAGGTTGGCCAGGTCGAAGTCGTCGAAGAATGGAAGGTCGAGTTGGTGGTGGCGGATGCGCTGATCGTGGCTGTTGTGGCTGCGTTGAAGCTGAGCCACCCCTACGAGACACCGGCGTACGAGGTATGGCAGTTGGCGGATTTCTGATTCGTTGACGGCATAAACAAGAAACCCGCTGGGCCAGTTTGGTCAGCGGGTTTTTTGTTGCCTGGATTACGGCGCGGGCGTCAGTTGTACCTGGGCGCGTACGGCGTCGATCAAGGTGGTTTGGTAGAGGAAGCGCTGCTGCGCCATGCCCCAGCGATCGATGTAGAACAGGCCCTGGTCATCGACCTGGATCGGGGTCGAGACGATTTCGCCGCTGCGGGATTTGTGCAGCAGGTTGCTTTCGGCCATTGACGGGTGTTCGACCAGAAAGTGGCCGGACACTTTCAGTCGGGTGCGGTCCAGCGGTACGAATGCGGCAGGCTCACGCATGCCAGCCACGCCGACCTTTAGCGTGAAGTCGCTGCGCAGTGCCGTCCAGCGGGTTTCCAGACCTGTCTCCCAGCGGCCGGGGCGGATGGGGGACGACAGGTTGGGCGCAGCATCGCGGATATGCAGGCTGGCGGCGCCTTGCAGCTCGGCCAGGCCGGGCACTTGCAGGTTGGTGTTGGTGTGGGCGCTGCCGATGAACGCCACCCATTTGTGTGGGCCGTGCGCCGCCTGGTCAGCGTCGATCACCCGTGACGCGAAGTAGCTGAACATCTGGTTGCGCGCCTCTGTGTTGGCGCCCTTGACGTGGTAACTGGCGGTGCAGTCGAGTGCGCGTACACGCAACCCATATTTGTTGGCTTGCTGGATCACTTCGAAGTAGGTGTTAGCGCCACTGTAGAGCGGCATGTGCCCGGCATCCTGGCGTTTGAGGTAGTCCTTGAGCGTGGGCGAAAGGCGTTTGGATTGGCGGAAGGCATCCAGCTCTGCCTGGTGCAGGTCGGTGAGCAAATGTTCTACGTACAGCGTGTCGAACTTGAGCGCCTTGAGTTGCTTCATGTGTTTGATCAGAAACGCCTTGCTCGTCTGCGCGCTGTGGGCCTCGCCGATGACCAGCCCCGCCAGCCGGCTTTCGCTGACAGCGCGCAGAAACGGTTCCGGCTGCGTCTGCCCGCTGAGTCGCGACAGTTCCGGGCGAGCCGGCAGGGTGTGCTGGCTGAAGTACTGCTGTGCATCTTGGGTCAGACGCTCCCGCGTTTTCTTGAACACTGAAAACGCCTTGCGGTGCTCGGGGGCCGGCAGGAAATGACTGTCCAGGCCGTGGGACTGGTATGACTGGGTCTGGATGCTTTCGCGCAGGTCCGCAGCGATATCGTAGTCGCTGTAATGCGTGACCGTTGCCGCACCACTCGACGGGCCAGGGGATTCTACGGTTCGTTCAGGCCCGCGCACGGCCAGGGTGTAATCGGCGGAAGCGTCGCTGGCGTCGATGCGCAAACCCACGGCATGGTCAGCGCCGACATTTTCCACGCGCACAGAAACCGCCTTGTGCAGATCGGCCAAGCCCGGGACTTGATCAGCCGCGCGCATGCGCGCGGGGTCCAACAGGGCAATCCAGCGCTCATCGGGCAGGGCTTCGCTGTCGCCTTGCAGGACTTTGTGCGAGTAGAAGTTGCGCAACGCGGTGCTGCGCGTTGTGGTGGGTGGGGTGTCGCCTAGGTTGAGGGCATCATCCAGGTCGTAGCAGGTCGAGGCGTCCAGTGCCTTGATCTTGATGCCTTTGGCCGAAGCCTTGCGTACCAGCGCCACATAGGAGAATTCGGCGTTGTCGGCAAAGCCCATTGCCTTGTCGACGAGCTTCAGATGCCGCTCGATGTGCTTCCAGGATTTGCCGCTGTTGAGCTTGTCCAGTTTCAGGCGAAACACATCACCGGGCAGGTATTCGATGTACAGGCGCTTGAAACCTTTGTTGAGCAGCGCGTCGATGTTCTCGATAAGCACCTGCTGGCCGACACCGCTGCCGGGGATGGCGCCAATGATCAGGTTCGGTGCGCGGCTAAATGCGGGGTTATCGGTGAGCGTGGGCAACGATGTCTCCCGCGTTACCGTAGGTACCTCGGCACGGGGCGCGACGGGCGGCTGCTGGCGGAAAAAGTCCTCGGCGTCGCGGGTCAATTGGCTGACTTGTTGCTGATACACATCGCGCACCGGCTGCAATTCCCGGGACGCCGCAGCGACGGTGACGTGCGGGTTTTGGTACACCCAGTCACCCTGTTGGCGCAGTTGCGCCGTGAGGTCGGGGTTGAGCACCTGCTCCAGTTTGTCCGCGTACTGGGCGGGCATCTCGTAGTGCTTGAGCGCATCGGGGGCCTGCGGGACTTTTTGATACTTCGGCGCGCCGCCAGTCACACCGGTACGGCGCCATACACCTTGGGTATCCGGTGCGGCGAGGCGGGTGGTGGAGACCAGCTTGCCGGTGACCGGGTCGAGGCGATAGAGCAAATAGCGTCCGATCGGGTCCGGAGTCTGATGAGCCCAGAGATATTCGCCATTGAACAGCACCGATTGCATCCCCGCAGGCTTGAGTGGCGCCGGTTCCACGGCGCTGATCAACTGCAGCGTCGGGCTCTGTACGAGGCGCCTTGGGGCCTGGCGCACGGCGAACTGTTGCAAGGTGCCGAGGGCCGGGCGCAGGTCGGTGAACAGCCCGCCGGCGCTGTTGAGCAGGTAACCCATCAAGTGTTCCAGGGCCTGGGCGTTGTCGCCCTGGTGGTAAGCGTGCAGAGCCAGCATGGCGTCCTTGAACGCCAGCGCCAGACCGATGCTCAGGCTCAGTACTGGAAAAGGCGCGGTAGCGATGGCGGCAACCCATTCCACACAGGTCCAGGCGATGCCGCTGATCATCTGGGTGCGGTTGACGGTAGTCGCGTGAACATCATCAATGGTGCGTTGCAGCTTGAGGTCATACACCTCGCGCCGCAGGTCCTGGATCTGGGTTTGCGCGCGTATCGGGTCATAGCGCGGCGGGCTGATGCTGGTTTTATCCAGCCCTTCAGGCAACTGGTGCCGGGCGTCCTCCAGGAATGTGCGCACTCGTCCCTGGGACTGCACCGCGACGCGTTGCACCAGGTAACCGAGCATGCCGGGCAGTTTTTTCAGCAGGTAGTTGAACTGCCTGGCTTCGCGCACGCTGACGCCGTCCGGGGCATTGGGGGTGTAGAGAAGCGTTGGGTCATCGGCATGGGTGAACAGATAGCAGCCGATCACCCAGTCGCCGTCGATGACCAGGCGGTGGATCCCATGGTCGCGGCGGATGGCCGGTGCCGTCTCGCCCATCTTCGCAATACTGCGCTCCAGCCATTCCCGGTCGATGGACGCGATATCCCCCTGCAAGTGAGATTCCAGAGCGGCACTGCGCAATTGCCATTGAGTAATGGCCAGTGTGGTATCGCGGCGCAGCTTGTAGTCCGGGCTGCCGACGTTCAGTAGGCGTGTCTTGATCTCATCGATGTAGCGCTGGCCGATCCAGACGCCGGTGACCGAGCGTGCGACTTTTTCGGCGGTCAATGGGCTCAGGTCGATGCCTTCGGGGCCTTTGAAACGTGCCGAGCGCGAGAACTTTTCGTCGAGAAAACCGATCCCATCGGCATAGCCGTCGCGATACAGCTGGGTGTAGTTGATGGGCGCAGCCTTTGCCGACCCCGGTGAGTAGGCCCAAACAGTGTCGGGGTCGACATCGTTGCGTGGGCGTCCCAACAGCTCATTCAGACGGGCGCGCGCCTGCTCATGCAGGTAAGCGCTGAAGCCCGGCACTTGCGCCTCGGACAACGAATAATCGTTGTAGGCGCGCAGACCGCCTTTGGTGTCGTCCGCCAGTTTCATCAGGGTTCGCCGCGTGGTCAGCGGCGCAGCACGGAACCAGGCGGGCGTGCTGAACTCATCGTCATCCAGGCGCGTGGCCAACACATGGGTGGCCATGGCCTTGAGGCAATCGGCATGGCTGCCGGCGTGTCCGAAGCTGATTTCGCGGTGTTCCTGGGCGTGAAACTTGTAGCTCAGGCCGCTGAGCACCTGTTTCATCTTGGCCCGAAAGCGCAGGGCGACGCGGCTGATCAGGTAATCGGTGAGGGTACCTGGCGGCGATTTGAGGCCATTGTCCAAAGTCCAGCCGAGGATGTGGTTCTGGCAGGCAATTTCACTGCCGAACGCCTGGAACTTTTGCTCGCGCGGAGCCTGCGGCGTACACAGCAACACGCGGTCGACGGCGCCGCTGGCGTCGCGCCGGAGCAGCACCCACAGGTCTTGCAGTTGGGCCTCGTGCAGCGCCAGGGTCGTGGCGCTCAGCAATGGATCGCTGCCCTGGCGCACGCGTTGGATCAGTTCGAAATCGTCAGCAGTGAGATGCCCCTGCAGCATTGCGGTGCAGGCCAGCGCGTTGATTCTGTGGTCGAGCATGGCTTCGATGGCCTGGCACAGCTCGGTCTTGGCATGCAGCTGCTTTTGCAGGTCCCTGAAGTCGATACGCGGTTGCAACGTGCCCATTTGTTGCGCGAGCCAGGCCGGTGTCAGCGCGGCGTAGGTGTCGGGCAGTGGCGCGCCGTCGTAGCTGAGGCTGGTCTTTTCGAGGAAATCGGAACCGGCGTTTTCATCGTCGGGATGCAGGCCACGCAAGGCCAATTCGACCAGGTCGCGTTTGTGGCTGTATTCACCGATCGGTGTGACGGCGCGGCGGGTGGTCACCAGCAAGCGTTGTGGTTCCAGGTCGTGGATATCCAGGTCATCGCTCAGGCGTTCCAGCCATTGGTGGCGTGCCAGTGTGTACGGCGTGCCCAGGGCGCCGAACAGTTGTTCCAGGCGCTGCCGGGACTGGTCGTAATGCTGCAAGTGTTCGGCGAGTCGTGCGCGTTGGGTGTCTGAGGCGCTGCGGTACCAGTCTGGCGCGCTGTGCCGTAACCATCGGTCGAGCAGCAATTGGGCGCGCCATTGCAGTCGCGCGCCGAGGTCGGGCACGGCGTCGACGATGGCCTGCTCCAGCGCATTGATCAGTGCCTGCGCGTCAGTGTGCGGGTTGTCCACCAGGCTCAGGGCGCGGTCGATGTCGGCGCTGCGCTTGGCGATCAGTTGGTTGTCGAGGTGCTCGAACAGTGGCCGTTCGCTGATCGGGGTCAATGCCAGCGGCCAGATGGCTTGCGGCGTCAGTGCGCGGTAGTCGGTCGCCAGCAGGCCCATGAAGTGAGCGCGCTCGGCGGCGGTGTCCAGGCGTTGGAACAGATCGCTGTCGAGGTCGGCCAGGGAGGCGAAAAACTCAATCCCGCGCGAGGGAGTGAACAGTGCCACGCGGCCAACCGGCGTGCTCGATTGAAGCTCGCTTACCATCGGGCTTGAATGTTCGGTCAGCACAAACGCGCCGGCCAGTTCGATGGTTTGCCCCTGGTATTCAAAGGTCAGTGCATACAGGCCGGGGCGTTGCGTGACGCCCAGTGGTACGCGGTCCAGGATCGCCTGCTCTTGAGGGTGGAAAAGGCGATCGGCGACCGCGAGTGCGGTTTCGTGGGTCAGTGCGGTGTAGCCGGCTTCAAAGGTCATGAAGGATTTGCGCGCTTTGCCGTCGATCTGCTCGCGGCTATCCATATCCAGCAATTGCGTGTTGAGCGTGGCCTTGAGCGTGGTCAGCAGGGCCTGACCTTCAGTACTGCGCAGATCGCTGTTGGCCAGGTTCTGGTACAGCACGCGGCTGTTTGTCAGGAACTGCTGGCGGTAGTTTTCCAGATGGGTATTCAGGCGCTCCAGGTACGCGAGTGGAGGCGACGCCGGCTGCGTCGGCAGCAGCGGTGCATCGAGGTCGAGTAGGTGGTGGCCGATCAAGTTGAGTGAGCCTTTGATCTCGTCAAAGGTCAGGGGTGGGGTGGAAGTGCTCACGGGCACAGGCTCCATGCTGAGGATTGGAGCCCTCAGCATGGGCACGACCGCCCCGAACAGGGCGGTAGATAGGTAGGTCAGGCGCCGGCGCGGACTGGCTGGCGAGAGGTCAGGGCCTTGAGTGCGGCGCTTAAGCCTTGGGCCTGCTCGCCGACCAGCAGGTGCCACACACCGGCGTCGATCCGGCTGACACCCTGGCAACCGAGTGCCGTGAGCTGCGCCTGCGACAGCGCGTTTTCGTCGGCCAGGTGCAGGCGCAGGCGGGTCATGGCCACGCATTCCAACTGCACGACATTGGCCTGACCGCCCAGCGCATCCAGCCATTGCTGCGCCACGGTCGAGGCAACGTTGCTGGCTTGAGTCGGCGCAGTGGCGCTGGCAGGTGATGTGCTGACGGAGGTCGGCATCGCCAGACGAATCTCATCGGCAATGCTGTCTGCCAGCGGCCCGACCACTACCTGCAAACTGCCCCCGTTGCCCGGCCGCACAATGGCCATCGCGCCCAGGGCTTTGAGCTCGGCATCCACTGCCTTGTTGCGGTCAACCATGTCCAGGCGCAGGCGAGTGGTGCAGGCACCGACGCTCAGCAGATTGTCCGCGCCGCCCAAGGCGCGGATGTACGCCGTGGCGCGCTGGTTGTCGCTCATTGCTTCGGCCGGTGCCACTTGGCCGTCTTCACGGCCCGGGGTTTTCAGGTTGAAGCGGCGAATGCAGTAGCTGAACACCGTGTAGTAGATCGCTGCGTACGCCAGCCCCACCGGCACCACCAGCCAGCCATTGGTGGACTTGCCCCAGCCCAGCACCATGTCGATAAACCCGCCGGAGAAGGTAAAGCCCAGGTGGATATTCAGCATATTGGTCACGGCCATCGACAGACCGGTGAGCAGCGCATGGATCAGGTACAGGAACGGCGCGAGAAACATGAATGCGAATTCAATCGGCTCGGTCACGCCGGTGAGAAACGAGGTCAGCGCCATCGACAGGAAGATCCCGCCCATCACCTTGCGCCGTTCCGGCAGGGCGTTGCGGTACATCGCCAGGCACGCGGCGGGCAGGCCGAACAGCATCACCGGGAACATGCCGGTCATGAATTGGCCTCCTTTGGGGTCACCGGCAAAATAGCGGGTCAAGTCGCCGGTCACTACGGCGCCGGTGGCCGGGTCGGTGAAGCTGCCGAACACAAACCAGGCCATGTTGTTGAGGATGTGGTGCAAGCCGGTGACGATCAGCAGGCGGTTGAACACGCCGAACACGAACGCGCCGATGCTGCCGCTTTCCATCAGCAGCACGCCGAAACTGTTGATGCCGTGCTGGATCGGCGGCCAGATCAGGCCAAAGATCACCCCCAGCCCAACCGCTGAGAACCCGGTGACAATCGGCACGAACCGTCGCCCGCCGAAGAAGGCCAGGTACTCAGGCAGCTTGATGTCCTTGAAACGGTTATACAGCGCACCGGCCATCAAGCCGCTGGCGATCCCGGCGAGCATGCCCATGTTGATGCTGGTGTCCATCACCTTGAGGGTAGAGATCATCACCAGGTAGCCAATCGCACCGGCCAGCCCGGCTGTGCCGTTATTGTCGCGGGCAAAGCCCACGGCGATACCGATGGCGAAGATCAGCGCCAGGTTGGCGAAGATCGCCTGGCCGGCATCGTGCATCACTGCGATGTTGAGCAGGTCGGTATCGCCCAGGCGCAACAGCAGGCCGGCAATCGGCAGGATGGCGATAGGCAGCATCAGCGCGCGGCCCAGGCGTTGCAGGCCTTCGATGAACAGTTGGTACATGGCGGGTCTCCTTTTTCTTGTTGTTGTCAGCTCAGCGGCCAGTGGTGTTGACAGGCTTGGCGTACGGCTTTGGCGCTGCTCAGGTCGAGCAGGCTAAGGCTCAGTTGCCGGCATTGCGCCGCATCCAGGTGGCGGACGCGGTCCTTGATTTCTGCGATTTGCGGCGGGCTCACCGACAGCTCGCTGACCCCCAGGCCGATCAGTGCGGGGGTGGCCAGCGGGTCGGACGCCAGCGCGCCGCAGACGCCAACCCAGCGCCCATGCTTGGCTGCGCCGTCGCAGGTTTGGGCGATCAGCCGCAGCAGCGCCGGGTGCAGCGCGTCGACCCGCGCGGCGAGGCCGGCGTGGTCGCGGTCCATGGCCAGGGTGTACTGGGACAGGTCATTGGTGCCGATGGACAGGAAGTCCGCATGTTCAGCCAGTTGTTCGGCCATCAGCGCGGCGGCGGGAACTTCGATCATCACCCCCAATTCAGGGCGCTGGGTCAGCTTCAGCTGCGCACACAGTTCATCCAGGCGCTGGCGGATCTCCAGCAGTTCGTCGACTTCGCTGACCATCGGCAGCAGGATGCGGCAGCGCGCCAACGGTGTGAGTTGCAGCAGCGCGCGCAGTTGCTGGTCGAGCAGTTCGGGACGCACCTGGGCCATGCGGATACCGCGCAGGCCCAAGACCGGGTTGGCTTCGACGGGCAGGGGCAGGTAGTCGAGTTGTTTGTCGCCGCCCACATCGATGGTGCGGATGATCACCGACTTGTCGCCCATGGCGTCCAGCACGGCTTGATAGGCCTGGCGTTGCTCCTGTTCATCCGGCGCGGTGCGGCGGTCGACAAAGAGGAATTCGGTACGCAGCAGGCCGACACCATCGGCGCCGTTTTCAAACGCTGTTTGGGCGTCGGCGCTGGAGGCAACATTGGCGGCCACTTCAATGCCTACGCCGTCACTGGTGCGTGCCGGCTGGTGAGCCTGGGCCTGTTGCTGTTGGCGGCGCAGTTTTTGCGCGTCGCGAATCTGGTGCACTTGAGCGTGACGGGCTTCGCTGGGCGCCAGTTCCAGGCGACCGTTGGCGGCGTCCAGCACCACCCGCTGGCCTTGCGGTACGTCGAGGACTTCGCTGCCCAGCGCGACCACGCAGGGCAGCCCTTTGCCGCGCGCCAGAATCGCCACATGGGAGGTCGCGCCGCCTTCGGCCATGCACAGGCCGACGGCCTGCTGCGCGCTCAGTTGCAGCAAATCCGAGGGCGTCAGTTCATGGGCGCTGACGATGGCGCCAGCGGGTAACTCGAAGTGCCAGGCTTCACCCAGCAATGTGCGCAGCACGCGTTGTTGTAGGTCGCGCAGGTCGTTGGCGCGCTCGGCGAACAATGGCTTGCCCAATGCCAGCAGCACTGCGCACTGGGCCTGGATCGCATCGCGCCAGGCATGGGTGGCGGCGCTGCCTTGCTCGATGGCACCCGTGGCGGCTTCCAGCAGGGTCGGGTCTTCCAGCAGGGCCAGGTGGGCGGCGAAGATGTCTTCTTCCTCGACGTTTTTACGCTGGCGGGCGTGCTCCAGGGTGTTGCGAATTTCACCGCGCACCTGCTCCAGCGCCGTGTCCAGACGTTGCAGTTGTTCGTCGGCCGAATGCTGGCCCGTGTCTGCGGGCAGCTCGATACCGCTCAGGCGAAACAGCGGCCCGCAGACCAGGCCGGGCGCCGCGCAGACGCCTTGCAATACACCGGCTTCGGTATTGGCTCGGCGTGGCGTAACGGCGGCAGGCGCGTGATGTTCTTCTTTCATCGGTGCAGACAGCGCGGCAACCAAGGCCTGCAACGCCGCCTCGCAGTCCTTGCCCCGGCAAGTGACGCGCACTTCGTCGCCTTCGCCGATGCCGAGCCCCATCAAACCGATCAAGCTGTCGCAGGCGGCCGACTTGTCAGCGTAGTGCAAGCGCGCCTGGCTGCTGAAACCCTGGGCCGTCTTGCGGATCAGCGCTGCGGGCCGAGCATGCAAGCCGCCTCGATGGGTGATGTGCACACGGGCGCTGGCTTCTTCGATGGAGTTATCCACAGCCGTCTGAGCGGGCGCTGTCGACCGCGCGATGACCTGCATCAGTGGCTCGCCGACGTTGACGGTTTGCGACGCCAGAGGCAGCACGTCAAAGTGCTCGCCATTGGTTAGGATGATCAGGCTGATAAGGCTCTTGCACTGGCGCGCAATGCAATCCAGGTCAAACCGTACCAGCGCCTGGCCCAGGCTCACCCGCGCGCCCTGTTTGACCAGCAGCGCAAAACCTTCGCCCTTCAGCTCGACGGTGTCGATGCCCAGATGCATCAGCAGCTCGGCGCCATTGTCGGCGCGGATTGTCAGCGCGTGGCCGGTACGCGCGACGTGAATGATCTCGCCGTCGCAGGGCGCATGCAGGCAGCTGTTAAGCGGGTCGATCGCAAGGCCTTCGCCCATGGCACCGCTGGCGAATACTTCGTCGGGGACGTTGCCCAGGGTCAGCACCGGCCCACTGAGGGGGGCGCTGAGGGTTACTGCATTATTGTTGTTAGACATGGGCACGGTACTCATCAGGAAAACACGGCACACCACTCAGTGAGTGCGGGTGACTTTGCTCAGGTGGCGCGGTTGGTCCGGGTCCATGCCGCGGGCGACCGCCAGACCGGCGGCCATGACGTAGAAACTCTGGATCGCCAGCACCGGGTCCAGGCTCGGGTGTTCGGCGCGGCTCAGGGTCAGGTCGCGTTCGGCGATATCGTCCGGCGCGGCCAACAGCACGCGGGCACCGCGCTGGCGCATGTCGGCGGCCAGGCTCAACAGGCCTGCCTGCTCGGCGCCGCGCGGGGCAAACACCAACAGTGGATAGTTGTCGCCGATCAAGGCCATCGGCCCATGGCGCACCTCGGCGCTGCTGAAGGCTTCGGCCTGGATCGCCGAGGTTTCCTTGAGCTTGAGTGCGGCTTCCTGGGCAATGGCAAAACCGGCGCCACGGCCGATCACCATCAGGCGCTGACTGTCGCGCAGGGCGTCGATGGCGCGGCTCCAATCCTGGCGGGCCGCTTCACGCAGGCCATCGGGCAACGCCTGGCAGGCTTGCAGCAGGTCGGCTTCCTGATTCCAGTGGCCGACCAACAGCGCGCTGGCGCTGAGGGTGGCGATAAAGCTTTTGGTCGCGGCCACGCTGAGTTCCGGCCCGGCGCACAGCGGCACGTGGAATTCACAGGCGGCTTCCAGCGGCGAGTCTTCGGCGTTGACCAACGAGATGCTCAAAGCCCCGCGCTTACGCAGCAGGCGCAGGCTGTTGACCAGGTCCGGGCTTTGGCCGGACTGCGAGAAACCGAACGCCACCTGGCCGCTGACCTTCAACGGCGCTTGCAGCAAGGTCACCACCGACATCGGCAACGACGCCACCGGAATGCCCACATGTTGCATGGCCAGGTAGGCGAAATAGCTGGCGGCGTGGTCCGAGCTGCCACGGGCGATGGTCATCGCCACTTGCGGCGGCTGGCGGCGCAGGCGGCCGGCGATTTCTTCCAGTGCCGGGTTCAGGCGTTGCAGTTGCGCCGCGACGGCGTCACAGGAGGCCAAGGCCTCTTCAAGCATTTTTGAAGACAATGGTTTCTCCTTCGACCATGACGTCGGTGAGTTGCAGGGAGCGGTCCAGGCGTACGCAGTCGGCAAAGCTGCCGGGTTGCAGGCGGCCGCGTTCTTCCAGGCCCAGGTAATCCGCAGGAAATTGCGACAGGCGTTGTGAGGCTTCGCTGATAGGCAGGCCGATCTTCACCAGATTGCGCAGCGCCTGGTCCATGGTCAGCGTGCTGCCGGCCAGGGTGCCGTCGGCCAGGCGTACGCCGCCCAGGCATTTGGTCACGGTGTGGCTGCCCAGCTTGTATTCGCCATCGGGCATGCCGGCGGCGGCGGTGGAGTCGGTAACGCAATACAGGCAAGGGATCGACCGTAGCGCCACGCGTATCGCGCCGGGGTGCACATGCAGCAGGTCCGGAATCAACTCGGCGTACTTGGCGTGGGCCAGCGCGGCGCCGACGATCCCCGGCTCGCGGTGATGCAACGGGCTCATCGCGTTGTACAGATGGGTAAAACTGGTGGCGCCCGCGGCGAGGGCGGCGACGCCTTCTTCATAGCTGCCCAAGGTGTGGCCGATCTGCATGCGTACGCCGCGCTCGCTGAGGGTGCGGATCAGGGCGTCGTGGCCGGCGATTTCCGGGGCGATGGTGATCACTCGGATGGGCGCCAGGCGCAGGTACGCCTCGACTTCTTCCATCAGCGCGGTGTGGGCGAAGTTGGGTTGGGCGCCAAGTTTGCCTGGGTTGATGTAAGGCCCTTCCAGGTGTACGCCGAGTACTCGGGCGCTGCCGGCAGGGCGCTGCTCGCAAAATCCGCCGAGTTGACCGAGCACGCTGGAGATTTCATCCACCGGCGCGGTCATGGTGGTGGCCAGCAGCGAGGTGGTGCCAAAGCGCACGTGGGTGCGGGTGATGGTCTCGAAGGCGTCGATGCCTTCCATGATGTCCTTGCCACCGCCGCCGTGCACATGCAGGTCGATAAAGCCCGGCAGCAGGTAGGGCAAATCGTTTTGCGTCGGGTCGCAAGGCACGCCTTCAATGGCGGTCACCTTGCTGTGTTCATGCACCAGGCGGCCGCGAATCCAGCCGTGGGGCGTGAGGATATTATCTTCGGACATGGGCAGTTCTCTAAGGCCGCTACTCGGCGGCAAAGTCATATCGACGCAGCTCTGCGACAAAGTCGTAGTAGTCGTTGCGGCAGTAGGTGTCGGTGATTTCAATCGGCGTGTTGTCGGCGGTGTAGCCCACGCGGGTCATCAGCAGCATGGCGGTGCCGGGGGCGATGCCCACCAGGGCGGCGAACTCGTCCGAGGCGTTGACCGCCTGGATATGCTGCAGGGCACGGACGATGGGCTTGCCGATACTTTCCAGGTACTCGTACAGCGAGCTGCCGATGGCTTGCGGTTGCGGCAGCACCGAGGCGGGCATGGTGGTCATCTCAATGGCCATGACGGTGTCGTCGGCTTTACGCAAACGCTTGAGGCGCGCCACTTTGTCGGTGGGCGACAGGGCCAGGCGGATCAGCTCTTCATGGGTCGGCGGGGTGATGTCACGCTCCAGCCATTGGGAGCTGGGCACAAAGCCCTTGAGGCGCAACATCTCGCTGAAACCCGACAGGCGTGAGAGCGGCTGTTCCAGGCGAGGCGTGATAAAGGTACCGGAGCCCTGGCTGCGGCGGATCAGGCCTTGGGCAAACAACACTTCCAGCGCCTTGCGGGCGGTGACTCGCGAGATGCTCAGTTGCTCGCTAAGGACGCGTTCAGACGGCAATGCCTGTTCGGATTTCCACTCGCCGGCATGGATGGCCGCTTCCAGCTTGCGGGCCAATTGCAGGTAAAGCGGCGTGGATTGTTTGTCGTCAGGGCGCAGGGCCAGGATGGGATTCATCTGTCAGGTTTCCGATGCGTTATTGGAGTGTTGTCGCCCGGTATTGGCCGGAAATTAATACCACTTAAATACCATGTCAATGCAGCGAAAACGGTGCAAATCCGGTTTTTATGGCCCTATAACGGGGCTCGGTCTTAAGTGGTATTAGAGAGGTCTTTATGGCGCGCAGAACGGCGCAGCCCGCGCGGTGAACTGGTATTCACCGGCGGGCGCTGTTGAAGGCGGGAAAAATTTTCGAATTATTTTACGAACGGTCGACGATTACGGCCGAATCTCGATCAGGGTGCCGTCTTTGACCAGGGTCCAGACTTCACGCATATCGACGTTGCGCATGGCGATGCAGCCGTCGGTCCAGTCCAGGGTGTGGAACCACTGTTCGGGATAGTCTTCGGTGTCAGGCGTGCCGTGGATCATGATCATGCTGCCGGGCTTCACGCCTTCGCGACGCGCGCGGGCGGCGTCGCTGATATTGGGGTAGGAGATGTGCATGGCCAGGTTGAAGCGGTCGCTGGTCTTGCGCCAGTCGATCCAGTACAGGCCTTCCGGGGTGCGGCGGTCGCCCTCTATCAGCTTGTGGCCCATGGGGTTTTTGCCCAGGGAAATGCGGTAAGTCTTGATCGGCTTGCCGTCGTTGATCAGTTGCAATTGATGGGCGGACTTGAGCACCAGGACTTTTTCGACGGTTTTGCCGCCCAGGGTCTCCACGGTAGAAGCCGGCGAAAGGGTAGCGAACGACAGGCAGAGCAGAGCAAGCAACCAACGCATTAAAACGATTTCCCTTGATGCCGGATTATTATTGGGCGGGCTTGCCCATCGGCGGCACAGCCTCGCTGCGCACCGGGTAGGACTCAAGTCTGCGGTCAGCGAAAAAGCATTCTAAGGTACGTCCCACCGTGCGGAAAGCCAGCTCGGACCAAGGGATGTCGGCTTCGTCAAACAACTGCACTTCAAGGCTTTCGGGGCCTGCGGCGAAGTCCAGGTCGACCAGTTCGGCGCGGTAGAAGATATGCACCTGGTTGATGTGCGGCACATCGATCAGGGTGTAAATCGCCAAGTTGCGCACGCGGGCGCAGGCTTCTTCCTGGGTTTCGCGCGTGGCGGCCTGTTCGACGGTCTCGCCGTTTTCCATAAAGCCCGCGGGCAGGGTCCAGTAGCCGAGGCGCGGTTCGATGGCGCGTCGGCACAGCAGCACTTTATCGCCCCACACCGGCACGGTCCCGGCGACGATATTGGGGTTCTGATAGTGAATGGTCGAGCAGTGATCACACACAAAACGCAGGCGCCCGTCGCCTTCTGGAATGCGTTGGGTGACCGGTTTACCGCACTGGCTGCAGAATTTCATGCTGGGGTTCCTGGAAAGTGCGCCTATCTTGGCGTGGCGGGCAGGGGCCTGCAAGTTGTCGTTTAGCGACACCCGCCGGGTTTTGGGGTTGGGCGCCCGCACGCTTTGGTGCATGATGCATGGTAGCCAACAGACCGAGATGACTCATGCTGGACGAGCTACTTCGCCGGGTAAGCAACCACACCCCCCACACGCTGGAAACCGACGGGCGTTTCCCCGAGGCTGCGGTGCTGGTGCCGATTACCCGCAGTGATGAACCCGAGCTGATCCTGACCCTACGCGCCAGCGGCCTGTCGACCCACGGTGGCGAAGTGGCGTTTCCCGGCGGTCGTCGCGACCCCGAAGACCCGGACCTGATTTTCACCGCCCTGCGTGAGGCCGAAGAGGAAATCGGCCTGCCGCCTGGCTTGGTCGAAGTGATCGGCCCGTTGAGCCCCCTGATCTCCCTGCATGGTATTCGCGTCACACCTTATGTCGGCGTGGTCCCTGATTACGTCGAATACCTGGCCAATGATGCAGAGATTGCCGCCGTTTTCAGCGTACCCCTGGACTTTTTCCGACAGGATCCGCGCGAACATACCCACAGAATCGATTACCAGGGCCGCAGTTGGTATGTGCCCAGCTATAGGTTTGGCGAATACAAGATTTGGGGGCTGACGGCGATCATGATCGTCGAGTTGATCAACCTGCTCTATGACGACGCCCAGATCAGCCTGCACCAGCCGCCCAAGAGCTTCATCAATATCTAAGCCATCGTTTGAATGGCAAGCCGTGAGGACACACCATGAAATACCGCCTGGGCGACGCCCGCGTCGAGACGCATCCCAACAGCTGGGTGGCGCCGAACGCCACGCTGGTGGGCAAGGTCAAGCTGGAAGAGGGCGCCAACGTCTGGTTCAACGCGGTATTGCGTGGCGACAACGAACTGATCCTGATCGGCAAGAACAGTAATGTGCAGGACGGCAGCGTGATGCACACCGATATGGGCTATCCGCTGACTCTGGGCACGGGCGTGACCATCGGCCATAACGCCATGCTGCACGGCTGCACCGTGGACGATTACAGTCTGATCGGCATCAATGCAGTGATCCTCAACGGCGCGAAAATCGGCAAGCACTGCATCATTGGCGCTAACTCGCTGATTGGCGAAGGCAAGGAAATTCCCGATGGCTCGCTGGTCATGGGCTCGCCGGGCAAAGTGGTGCGGGAGTTGACCGACGCCCAGAAGCGCATGCTCGAAGCCAGCGCCGCCCACTATGTGCATAACTCACAGCGCTATGCCCGCGACCTGGCTGAGCAGCAAGAATGAACCCGATTGAACGCCCCGTTGGCTCGCCGTGCGTGAGCATTTGCGCGCTGGATGATGACGACATCTGCACCGGCTGCCAGCGCACCGTGGATGAAATCACGCGCTGGAGCCGCATGGACAACGCCGAACGCCGGGTGGTGTTGGGCTTGTGCCACGAGCGAGCGGTGGCGGCTGGGCTGGTGTTTATGGCTTCTGGTAAATCCGGCGCCTGATAGATCGCCATCGGGGGCAAGCCTCCTCCCACACTTAACCGCGTTTAATCTGTAGGAATACGGTCAAAATGTGGGAGGGGGCTTGCCCCCGATGAGGCCCTCCCAGACGACATATTTCAAAATGTGAAGTACCCTGTGCCCCTTGTTCACAGGTCTCTCGCCCCATGCTCTTCCTGATCGCCTACATCAGCAGCGTCGTGCTGATCAACTTCGCTTTCTCCACCGCCCCGCACCTTGACGTGATCTGGTCCGCCTGGGGTGGCCTGGTATTTATTCTGCGCGACATGGTGCAAACCCGCTTCGGCCACGGTGCGATCATCGCCATGTTGGCGGCGCTGGTACTGTCCTATGTCACTTCCGACCCTGCCATTGCCCTGGCCAGTGCCACGGCATTCGCGGTGTCCGAATGCATCGACTGGCTGGTGTTCAGCATCACCAAGCGCCCGCTCCACGATCGCCTGTGGATAAGTTCGGCGCTGAGCATTCCCCTCGACACGTTTATCTTCTTCGGACTGATCGGCGCGCTGACGCCGGCGGTGGTGGGTACGGCCTTGGCATCGAAATTCGCCGGGGTCACGGTGGTGTGGCTGATCATGGCCTGGCGTATCCGCAAGCGGGCCGTCGCCAACTGAGGCCAATTTTTACAGTTCATGTAAAATGCCGGCCTTTCTCCCCATGATCCGCTCCCCTGAGGACCTGAGATGACCCGAATCGGAACTCCATTGTCGCCAACCGCGACCCGCGTTTTGCTGTGTGGCTGCGGTGAGCTGGGCAAGGAAGTGGTGATCGAACTGCAACGCCTGGGCGTTGAAGTGATTGCCGTGGATCGCTACGCCAATGCGCCGGCCATGCAGGTTGCCCACCGTAGCCATGTGATCAACATGCTCGACGGCGCCGCCCTGCGTGCGGTGATCGAAGCGGAAAAGCCGCACTTCATCGTGCCGGAAATCGAAGCCATCGCCACCGCTACCCTGGTGGAGCTGGAAGCCGAAGGCTTCACCGTGATCCCGACCGCGCGCGCCACGTCGCTGACCATGAACCGCGAAGGCATCCGTCGCCTGGCCGCCGAAGAGCTGGACCTGCCGACCTCGCCGTACCACTTCGCCGACACCTTTGAAGACTACAGCAAGGCCGTCCAGGATCTGGGCTTCCCGTGCGTGGTCAAGCCAGTGATGAGCTCGTCTGGCAAAGGCCAGAGCTTGCTGCGCAGCGCTGACGATGTGCAGAAGGCCTGGGATTACGCCCAGGAAGGCGGGCGGGCTGGCAAAGGCCGCGTGATCATCGAAGGTTTTATCGACTTCGACTACGAAATCACCTTGCTGACCGTGCGCCATATCGGCGGCACCACCTTCTGCGCGCCAGTCGGCCACCGTCAGGAGAAGGGCGACTATCAGGAATCCTGGCAGCCACAGGCCATGAGCCCGGTTGCCCTGGCGGAATCCGAGCGCGTTGCCAAAGCCGTGACCGAAGCCTTGGGTGGCCGTGGTCTGTTTGGCGTGGAGCTGTTCATTAAGGGCGATCAGGTGTGGTTCAGCGAAGTGTCGCCGCGCCCGCACGACACGGGTCTGGTGACCTTGATTTCCCAGGATCTATCGCAGTTTGCCCTGCACGCGCGCGCCATTCTGGGCTTGCCAATCCCGTTGATTCGCCAGTTCGGGCCTTCGGCCTCGGCGGTGATTCTGGTGGAAGGGCAGTCGACCCAGACCGCATTCGCCAACCTCGGCGCTGCACTGAGCGAGCCGGACACCGCGTTGCGTCTGTTTGGTAAGCCAGAAGTGAATGGCCAGCGCCGCATGGGCGTGGCGTTGGCGCGGGATGAGTCGATTGAAGCGGCTCGGGCCAAGGCAACCCGTGCTTCCCAGGCGGTTGTGGTAGAGCTCTAGAAAGCATCGGGGGCAAATCGAATCTTCGCACCGCCCCTCCCACACTTGACCGCGTTTAATCTGTAGAAATGCGCTCAAAATGTGGGAGGGGCGGTGCGACGATTCGACTTGCCGCCGATAGCGGTCTATCAGGCAACCTTGTTCAAATCATTATCCCGCGTCTCTTTCAGGCACAGCACAGCAATCAAGCTGAGCAACGCTGCCGCCGACACATACCCGCCGACATAACTGAGCCCGCCCATCGCCACCAGCTTGGTTGCGAAAAACGGTGCCGCCGAAGCTCCCACAATTCCACCCAAGTTATACGCCGCCGAAGCGCCGGTATAACGCACGCGGGTTGGGAATAGCTCTGGCAGCAGGGCGCCCATCGGTGCGAAGGTCACACCCATCAGGAACAGCTCCAGCGCCAGGAACAGTGCCACGGCCCAGGTCGAGCCGTGAGTCAGCAGTGGCTCCATGGTGAAGCCGGACAGGATCGCCAGGACTGCGCCGACGATCAGCACCGGCTTGCGCCCGTACCGATCACTGGCCAAGGCAGCCAACGGTGTGGCCAAACCCATGAACAGCACCGCGAAGCACAGCAGGCCAAGGAATGTCTCGCGGCTGTAGCCCAAGGTCGACACGCCGTAGCTCAGGGAGAACGCCGTGGTGATATAGAACAGCGCATAGCACACCACCATCGATGCGGCGCCCAGCAGCACCGGCAGCCAATGCTGGCTGAACAATTCCACCAGCGGCACCTTTACCGGTTTTTCCTTGGCCACGGCGTTGGCGAACACCGGGGTTTCATGCAATTTCAACCGCGCGTACAGGCCGACCATCACCAGCGCCGCGCTGAGGATGAACGGGATGCGCCAGCCCCAGCCACGGAATTGCTCGTCGTTGAGGCTCATGGCCAGGATCAGGAACAAGCCGTTTGCGGCCAGGAAGCCGATCGATGGGCCAAGCTGCGGGAACATGCCGAACCAGGCGCGTTTGCCCTTTGGCGCATTCTCGGTAGCCAGCAGCGCCGCGCCGCCCCATTCCCCGCCCAGGCCAAGGCCCTGGCCGAAACGCAGCACGCACAACAGGATCGGCGCCCAGGCCCCGATGCTGTCATAGCCGGGCAGCAAACCGATCAACGTGGTGCACACGCCCATCAGCAGCAGTGAAGCCACCAGCGTCGACTTGCGGCCGATACGGTCGCCAAAGTGGCCGAACAGCGCTGAACCCAGTGGGCGGGCGATAAAGGCGATACCGAAGGTCAGGAATGACGCCAGCATCTGCGCGGTGCCGGAGGTTTGCGGGAAGAATACCGGGCCGATCACCAGGGCAGCGGCGGTGGCGTAGATATAGAAGTCGTAGAACTCGATGGCGGTACCGACGATGCTCGCGGTGGCGACTCGTGCAGTCGAGTTGGTTGGGGCGGCGGTCGCAGCCTCGTTATAGGTGGTGCTCATTGAGTTATCCCTGACAGTCATTGCGCGTTTGGACGCGGATTATTATTGGTCGAACACCCCTGGATCAGGGGTGTGCGCGGGGCGGCTCGGGATGGGAGCGTACACCGGTCAGACAGGATGCTGCGGTGCCTGGACGCGCTCAGTGCGGATAGCACACGGTCGGGCGGGGCTTGGGTAAGCCGACCCGATTATAGGAAGGGGGTTGCGCATCGAACAAGCGGATTAAACGGCCACCGGCACTCGACTGGTGTGCCAGATCAGTACCTTGCTCACCCGGTTGTCCTCGGTTTCGAGGATTTCCAGGCGGTAGCGGCCGATCTTCAGGCACACCGCGAAATCCGGAATGGTCTCCAGGGCTTCGGTCACCAGGCCGTTGAGCGTCTTGGGGCCGTCGCTTGGCAGGTGCCATCCCAGGCTCTTGTTCAGTTCGCGGATCGAAGCGGCGCCATCAATGATGTAGCGGCCATCGGGCTGCGCTTCGATATGCGGGTTGTCCGTACCTTGTTCACTTTCGAACTCTCCGACGATTTCTTCGAGGATGTCTTCCAGAGTAACGATGCCCAGCACTTCGCCATATTCATCCACCACCATGCCCAGGCGCCGCTGCTGTTTGTGGAAGTTCAGCAGTTGCAGCTGGAGGGGCGTGCTTTCCGGTACGAAGTAGGGTTCGTAGGAGGCCTCGAGCAAGGCTTCCTTGGTGAGGCTGGCGTCCGGCAGCAGATGCTGTATCAGCCGGGTGTTCAGTACGGCTTCGACCTGATTGATGTCACTGTGGAACACCGGCAGGCGAGTGCGCGGTGAGGTGCGCAGTTGCTCGATGATTTCTTCGATCGAGTCATCCAGGTTGATACCGTCCACTTCGCTGCGGGGTACCAGGATGTCATTGACGGTGATGTTGTCCAAGGCGTGGATGCCCGGCATGCGAGGGGTGCGGCTGTCGTCGGCCTCGGGCTGCGGCTCATCGTCGTGGTCGGGCTGTGGCTCGTCGCTGTTTTTCACCACGCCGGGCTTTCGGGCAAACGGGCGTAGCAGCAACAGGCTGATGCCATTGAGCAGCCAGGCGGCGGGATAGAGGATTTTCAATGGCACGCCCAGCAGCGTGTTGCCGAAGCCCAGCACCGCTTGCGGATGGCGGGTTGCCAGGGCGCGTGGCAGGTAGTCGGCCAGGATCAGTAGAACAGCGCAGGAGATCAGCCAGCCGAGCCACGGGCCGTTCTGTGCCCAGGCATAAATCGCCAGCAGGGTACAGAGGATTACCACGGCCGCACGGCACAGGCTGTTGCACAGGATCAGGCTGTGGCGCGGGAAACTCAGGCGGGCGGCAGCCTTGTCGCCCTGACGTGTACCGGGGCGCAGGGCCAGCAGGTGTTGTTGTGCGGCTTCGATGGCGGTAAACAGCGCCGCCCATAACACCAGCAAGGCGATTACCGCGAGCATCGGCCCAAGGGGCAAGTTGTCCATGATTGCTGCCCGTCAAATATGCAGGATGTATTCGCGAACCAGCTTGCTGCCGAAATAGGCCAGCATCAGCAGGCAGAAACCGGCCAGGGTCCAGCGGATCGCCTTGTGCCCGCGCCAGCCGAGGCGATTGCGGCCCCACAGCAACACGCTGAACACCACCCAGGCCAGGCACGCCAGCAGGGTCTTGTGCACCAGGTGCTGGGCAAACAGGTTCTCGACGAACAACCAGCCGGAGATAAGCGACAGCGAGAGCAGCGTCCAGCCGGCCCATAGGAAACCGAATAGCAGGCTTTCCATGGTTTGCAGCGGAGGGAAGTTCTTGATCAGGCCGGAGGGGTGCTTGTGCTTGAGCTGGTGATCCTGCAGGAGCAGGAGCAGGGCCTGGAACACCGCGATGGTGAACATGCCGTAGGCCAGGATCGACAGCAGGATATGGGCGAGGATACCGGGTTCTTCGTCAATCACCTGCACCGTGCCGGTGGGCGCGAACTGCGCCAGTAGCACCGTCAGTACGCCCAGGGGGAAGAGCAGGACCAGTAGGTTCTCAACGGGGATCCGGTAGCAGGCCAGCAGCGTCAGCGCGATGACCGCTGCAGCGATCAGGCTGGCGGCACTGAAAAAGTCCAGGCCCAGGCCGACCGGCGTCATCAGGTGGGTGAACAGGCTCGCGGCATGAGCCAGCAGGGCGAGTACGCCCAGGCCGACCAGCAGGCGTTTGTCCGCCTTGGTGCCTTGGGCAAGACGAGTGCCCTGATAGAAGGTCGCAGCGGCATATAAGAGGGCGGCGGCGAGACTGGGTAGCAAACTGGGTGACAAGGGGACCATAAATCCTGATAGACAAGCCCGAAAGGCGCTGAGTTTGGCATACACCTGCGTTCCACGAAAGACTCCCGGACCAGACAGCGGGTGTGCATGGGCGCAGTCTTCGCTATAATCCGCGACCTGCCCACGCCGCAGGCTCGCTGAGCGCTGTTTTTAATAGCGATTTACCACAGCCTGGGCCGCCATTACCTCGGTCTACAATGCATTTCGATGAATAGGGCCTGAAAGGATCGCGCATGTTTGAAAACCTGACTGACCGTCTCTCGCAGACGCTGCGCCACGTAACCGGCAAGGCCAAGCTGACCGAGGACAATATTAAAGACACCCTGCGTGAAGTACGCATGGCGTTGCTGGAAGCCGACGTGGCCTTGCCTGTGGTCAAGGACTTCGTCAACTCGGTCAAGGAGCGTGCGGTCGGCACTGAAGTGTCCCGCAGCCTGACCCCGGGCCAGGCCTTTGTGAAGATCGTCCAGGCCGAACTCGAAAGCCTGATGGGCGCCGCCAACGAAGATTTGAACCTCAGCGCCGTGCCACCGGCCGTCGTGCTGATGGCCGGTCTGCAAGGTGCGGGTAAAACCACCACCGCCGGCAAGCTGGCGCGCTTCCTTAAAGAGCGCAAGAAGAAGTCGGTAATGGTTGTGTCGGCCGACGTGTACCGTCCTGCGGCCATCAAACAGTTGGAAATGCTGGCGGGCGAAGTGGGCGTAACCTTCTTCCCGTCCGATCTGAGCCAGAAGCCAGTCGACA
The DNA here is from genome assembly GCF_054062775.1 of Pseudomonas sp. TE3911. Taxonomy (NCBI): domain Bacteria; kingdom Pseudomonadati; phylum Pseudomonadota; class Gammaproteobacteria; order Pseudomonadales; family Pseudomonadaceae; genus Pseudomonas; species Pseudomonas sp. TE3911. The sequence goes on from NZ_JBSSFP010000001.1 coordinate 212,919, forward strand.
TTGCCAACGCAGCTATTAAAGAGGCCAAGCTCAAGTTCATTGATGTCGTAATCGTCGATACCGCCGGTCGCCTGCACATTGATGAAGAGATGATGGGCGAGATCAAGGCGCTGCATGCCGCGATCAATCCGGTCGAGACACTGTTCGTGGTCGACGCCATGACCGGCCAGGATGCGGCTAACACCGCCAAGGCTTTCGGTGATGCGCTGCCGCTGACCGGCGTGATCCTGACCAAGGTCGATGGCGACGCCCGTGGCGGTGCTGCGCTGTCGGTACGCGCCATTACCGGCAAGCCGATCAAGTTCATCGGTATGGGTGAGAAGAGCGAAGCGCTCGAACCGTTCCACCCTGAGCGTATCGCCTCGCGTATCCTCGGCATGGGCGATGTGCTCAGCCTGATCGAACAGGCCGAAGCCACCCTCGACAAGGACAAGGCCGATAAACTGGCCAAGAAGCTGAAGAAGGGCAAGGGCTTCGACCTCGAAGACTTCCGCGACCAGCTGCAACAAATGAAGAACATGGGCGGCCTCGGCGGCCTGATGGACAAGCTGCCGAACATCGGCGGTGTGAACCTGGCGCAAATGGGCAATGCCCAAGGCGCGGCAGAGAAGCAGTTCAAGCAGATGGAAGCCATCATCAACTCCATGACCCCGGCCGAGCGCCGCGACCCTGAGCTGATCAGCGGTTCGCGCAAGCGTCGGATCGCCATGGGTTCCGGCACCCAGGTGCAGGACATCGGTCGCTTGATCAAGCAGCACAAGCAGATGCAGAAGATGATGAAGAAATTCTCCGCCAAAGGCGGAATGGCCAAGATGATGCGCGGCATGGGCGGTATGTTGCCCGGCGGCGGCATGCCGAAAATGTAAAGAATTCGAGCGCAAGTTCGCTTGCGCTCCGACCCACAGGGATGTGGGATCTCCAGCAAACCCGCCGTTGGCGGGGGCTGACCTGCCGTTTTAAACGACGGCTCTATAGCAGATCTGAATGGCACGCTGATAGGCGCCAGAAAAAGACATTTGCAAAAGTCCGGATATTCCTTAGAATATGCGGCCTTTCGGGCACCTATGCCCGCTGTGCATTTAGATTTGCAGCACCGACTACAGGAACGATCTTCACATGCTAACAATCCGTCTTGCCCTCGGCGGCTCCAAAAAGCGCCCGTTTTACCACTTGACCGTAACCGACAGCCGCAACCCGCGCGACGGTTCGCACAAAGAACAGGTTGGTTTCTTCAACCCTGTTGCTCGTGGTCAAGAAGTTCGTCTGTCCGTGAACCAAGAGCGCGTAGCCTACTGGCTGAGCGTTGGCGCACAGCCATCCGAGCGCGTTGCAAAACTGTTGAAGGACTCGGCTAAGGCCGCAGCCTGAGCAATATGAACGCGACGCCAACTGTTGCTGATGATTTGATCGTTATCGGCAAGATTTATTCTGTTCATGGCGTTCGCGGCGAAGTGAAGGTGTATTCCTTTACTGATCCGACAGAAAACCTGTTGCAGTACAAAACCTGGACGCTCAAGCGCGAAGGTAGTGTGAAACAGGTCGAGCTGGTCAGTGGGCGTGGGAGCGATAAGTTCCTGGTCGCGAAGCTCAAGGGTCTTGATGATCGTGAAGAAGCTCGTCTTCTGGCTGGTTATGAGATCTGCGTGCCGCGCAACCTGTTCCCTGAATTGACCGACGGCGAGTACTACTGGTACCAGCTGGAAGGTCTGAAGGTTATTGATCAACTCGGGCAATTGTTCGGGAAAATCGATCATCTTCTGGAAACCGGCGCCAATGATGTAATGGTGGTCAAGCCTTGTGCTGGCAGCCTGGATGATCGCGAACGCTTGTTGCCCTATACGGAGCAATGCGTGTTGGCTGTTGACCTGGCAGCGGGCGAGATGAAGGTGGAATGGGACGCGGACTTCTAAGCGTGGCTAATTTGCGCATTGAAGTGATCAGTTTGTTTCCCGAGATGTTCTCCGCCATCAGCGAGTACGGCATCACCAGTCGGGCGGTGAAACAGGGGCTGTTGCAGCTCACCTGTTGGAACCCGCGAGACTACACGACGGATCGACATCACACTGTGGACGATCGCCCATTTGGCGGTGGCCCGGGCATGGTGATGAAGATCAAGCCCCTGGAAGACGCGTTGGTTCAGGCCAAGGCAGCTGCTGGGGAGAAGGCGAAGGTAATTTACCTGTCCCCTCAAGGCCGTCAGCTGAAACAGGCGGCGGTACGCGAACTGGCGAATGAGGAAGCATTAATCCTGATTGCCGGTCGCTATGAAGGCATTGACGAGCGCTTTATTGAGGCTCATGTCGATGAAGAGTGGTCGATTGGGGACTATGTCCTGTCTGGCGGCGAGCTGCCGGCGATGGTCCTGATAGATGCGGTTACACGACTGCTGCCTGGAGCTTTAGGGCATGCGGACTCCGCGGAGGAAGATTCCTTCACGGATGGTTTGCTGGATTGCCCGCACTACACCCGTCCGGAGGTGTATGCGGATCAGCGTGTTCCCGACGTATTGCTAAGTGGCAATCACGCACACATCCGGCGTTGGCGTTTACAGCAGTCCCTTGGTCGGACCTATGAACGACGCGCCGATCTTCTGGAAAGCCGCTCGCTTTCTGGAGAAGAGAAGAAGCTGCTCGAGGAATACATCCTCGCGCGGGACGATAGTTAACAACGTATCGATGGTAGGTCCATTGACTTACCTTAGGAGCACAGCATGACTAACAAAATCATCCTTGCACTCGAAGCAGAGCAGATGACCAAAGAGATCCCTACCTTTGCCCCGGGCGACACTATTGTCGTTCAGGTGAAAGTGAAGGAAGGCGACCGTTCGCGTCTGCAAGCGTTCGAAGGCGTGGTAATCGCCAAGCGTAACCGTGGTGTGAACAGTGCTTTCACTGTTCGTAAAATCTCCAACGGTGTTGGCGTAGAGCGTACTTTCCAGACCTACAGCCCGCAAATCGACAGCATGGCCGTTAAGCGTCGCGGTGACGTACGTAAAGCCAAGCTGTACTACCTGCGTGACCTGTCCGGTAAAGCAGCTCGCATCAAGGAAAAACTGGCTTAAGTCCAGCTTTCCGATGCAGAAAAAAGCAGCCTACGGGCTGCTTTTTTGTGCCTGAAATTTGTCCATTTTCCGGTATTTGCCCATGACTACTCGCCTCGAAGAAATTCAGCGCCGTACTGACCTCTCTGTCACCCATGTGACCAAGGCTGTATTCCCGCCGACGACCAACCACCACAACACCTTGTTCGGCGGCACTGCACTGGCCTGGATGGATGAAGTATCGTTCATCACTGCCACGCGTTTTTGCCGTTTGCCGTTGGTGACGGTTTCTACCGACCGCATCGACTTCAATCATGCGATCCCGGCGGGTTCCATCGTTGAGCTGATCGGCCGTGTGATCAAGGTCGGCAACACCAGTCTCAAGGTTGAGGTGGAAGTGTTCGTCGAGAGCATGAGTGCCGATGGCCGTGAAAAGGCGATCCAGGGCGTGTTCAGCTTTGTCGCGATTGATGCGGACAAGCGCCCAGTACCTGTGCTGCCGGGATTTGCAAACTGAAACATCCTTTTGTAGGAGCCGGCAAGCCGACTTCTACATGCGGTAGCATCCCCCTATTCTTTTCAGCCCCGAGCCCTCATGCCTGCTATCGACCACCCCCTGATCGACCGCTTCCTCGACGCCCTCTGGCTGGAAAAAGGCCTTTCGGACAACACTCGCCAGGCTTACCGCAGTGACCTGGCGCTGTTCAACGGCTGGCTGCAGGAGAATAACCTTGAACTGATCAGCGCTGGCCGTGAGCTGATCCTCGATCACTTGGCCTGGCGCCTGGATCAGAATTACAAGCCGCGCTCCACTGCACGTTTTCTATCTGGTGTACGTGGCTTTTATCGCTATCTGCTGCGGGAAAAGCTGATTGCCCTGGACCCGACCTTGCAAGTCGACATGCCGCAACTGGGCAGGCCATTGCCCAAATCCCTATCGGAAGCCGACGTCGACGCCTTGCTCGCCGCCCCTGACCTGAGCGAAGCCATCGGCCAGCGTGACCGCGCGATGCTCGAAGTGTTGTACGCATGCGGGCTGCGGGTTACCGAGCTGATCAGCCTGACCCTGGAGCAGGTTAACCTGCGTCAGGGCGTGCTGCGTGTGATGGGCAAGGGCAGTAAGGAGCGGCTGGTGCCGATGGGAGAGGAGGCGATTGTGTGGGTCGAGCGTTATATGCGCGATGCCCGTGGCGAGTTGCTTGGTGGGCGCCCCAGCGATGTACTGTTTCCCAGCCTGCGCGGTGAGCAAATGACCCGCCAGACTTTCTGGCATCGCATCAAGCACCAGGCCAAGGTCGCGGGAATTGGCAAGAGCCTGTCTCCCCACACGCTACGCCATGCATTTGCCACCCATTTGCTCAACCACGGTGCAGATTTACGCGTGGTGCAAATGCTGCTCGGGCACAGCGACTTATCCACCACCCAGATCTACACCCATGTGGCGCGTGCGCGATTGCAGGATATGCACGCCAAGCACCACCCGCGAGGCTGAAAACCGCCAATTTATCCCGCCGCGGGCTGCCCTGCGGCCCAACTGTGGTAGGCTTTGCCGGTTAGCAAAGGTGACGGTCCCGACCCGTGTCTACAGAGACAGCGGTGTTCCTTCCCGTCCCTGCATCTGCCTTCAGGAGTTCCCATGCGCTTGACCCAGATTATTGCCGCCGCAGCCATTGCGTTGGTTTCCACCTTTGCCGTCGCCGATGATGCTGCCGAGCAGACCATCCGCAAGAGCCTGGCCAACCTGCAACTTGATACCCCGATCGAAAGCATCAGCGCCAGCCCGATGGCCGGCCTGTATGAAGTCAAGCTCAAGGGTAGCCGCGTGTTGTACGCCAGTGCCGATGGCCAGTACATCGTCCAGGGTTACCTGTTCCAGTTGAAAGACGGCAAGCCGGTCAACCTGACTGAGAAAGCCGAGCGTCTGGGCGTGTCCAAATTGATCAATGGCATTCCGGTGGCCGAAACTGTGGTGTACCCGGCCATCGGCGAGACCAAGACTCACATTACCGTGTTTACGGACACCACCTGCCCGTACTGCCATAAGCTGCACGCCGAAGTGCCTGCGTTGAACAAGCTGGGTGTGGAAGTGCGCTACGTAGCGTTTCCGCGTCAGGGCCTGGGTTCGCCGGGTGACGAGCAATTGCAGGCGGTCTGGTGCTCGGCCGACAAGAAAGCGGCCATGGACAAGATGGTCGACGGAAAGGAAATCAAGGCTGCCAAGTGCGCCAATCCGGTCTCCAAGCAGTTCGCATTGGGCCAGTCCATTGGCGTGAACGGTACACCGGCTATCGTTTTGGCTGATGGCCAGGTTATTCCGGGCTACCAGCCGGCGCCACAAGTTGCCAAACTGGCGCTGAGTGCCAAATAAACCAGCATCGTCGAACCTTTGACGATCATGGCTCGTTGATCAGTCGACGGGTCATTAATTGAAAGCCGCAGTTGTGCGGCTGTTTTCCACGGCCGACCTAGCGTCGGCCGTTTCATGGGGAGTTCTTCAGTGAAACCGGTCAAAGTAGGCATCTGTGGTTTAGGGACCGTCGGTGGCGGCACCTTCAACGTACTTCAGCGTAATGCTGAAGAAATTTCCCGCCGTGCAGGGCGCGGGATTGAAGTGGCGCAAATTGCCACGCGTTCGCCAAAGCCTCAGTTCGAAACGACCGGTATTGCGATTACCAACGATGTCTTCGCCGTGGCCACCAATCCGGAGATCGATATCGTCATCGAGCTGGTAGGCGGCTATACCGTTGCCCGTGAGCTGGTGCTCAAAGCCATCGAGAACGGCAAGCACGTGGTCACTGCCAACAAGGCGCTGATCGCCGTGCACGGCAACGAGATCTTCGCCAAGGCGCGTGAGAAGGGCGTGATCGTAGCGTTCGAAGCCGCAGTAGCCGGTGGTATCCCGGTGATCAAGGCGATCCGTGAAGGCTTGTCCGCCAACCGTATCAACTGGGTGGCCGGCATCATCAACGGCACCGGTAACTTCATTCTCACCGAAATGCGTGAGAAGGGCCGTACCTTCGAAGACGTGCTGGCAGAAGCCCAGGCTCTGGGTTACGCCGAAGCCGACCCGACTTTCGACGTGGAAGGGATCGACGCGGCCCACAAGCTGACCATCCTGGCGTCCATCGCCTTTGGTATCCCGCTGCAGTTCGACAAGGCCTACACCGAAGGCATCACCAAGCTGACCACGGCCGACGTGAACTACGCCGAAGCCCTGGGCTACCGCATCAAGCATCTTGGCGTAGCGCGCAGCACCCCGGCTGGTATCGAGCTGCGTGTGCACCCGACGCTGATCCCCGCCGATCGCCTGATCGCCAACGTCAACGGCGTCATGAACGCAGTGATGGTCAACGGTGACGCTGCGGGTTCCACGCTGTTCTACGGCGCCGGCGCTGGTATGGAGCCGACCGCTTCCTCGGTGATCGCCGACTTGGTAGACGTGGTTCGCGCTATGACCAGCGACCCGGAAAACCGCGTCCCGCACCTGGCCTTCCAGCCTGATTCACTGTCGGCCCACCCGATCCTGCCTATCGAAGCGTGCGAAAGTGCCTACTACCTGCGCATCCAGGCCAAGGATCATCCGGGCGTGTTGGCCCAGGTCGCCAGCATCCTGTCGGAGCGCGGTATCAACATCGAGTCGATCATGCAGAAGGAAGTCGAGGAGCAAAATGGCCAGGTGCCGATGATCCTGCTGACCCACCGCGTGCTTGAGCAGCACATCAACGACGCCATCACCGCGCTGGAAGCCTTGCAAGGCGTTGTCGGCCCGGTCGTTCGTATTCGTGTTGAACACCTGAACTAACCGATTGTTCCAGGGGCCCCGCGCGTTCGGCGGCCTCTGTTCGAGAATGTTTTAGAGGAGCCAGTCATGCGTTACATCAGCACCCGCGGCCAGGCACCGGCCCTGAATTTCGAAGACGTTTTGCTGGCAGGCCTTGCCACTGACGGCGGCCTGTATGTGCCGGAAAACCTGCCACGCTTCACTCAGGAAGAAATCGCCTCCTGGGCCGGGCTGCCGTACCACGAACTGGCGTTCCGAGTGATGCGTCCATTCGTCACCGGCAGCATTCCAGATGCGGACTTCAAGAAGATTCTGGAAGAAACATACGGCGTGTTTTCCCACAGCGCCATCGCTCCGTTGCGCCAACTGAACGGCAATGAGTGGGTGCTGGAACTGTTCCACGGCCCGACTCTGGCGTTCAAGGACTTTGCCCTGCAACTGCTCGGTCGCCTGTTGGATTATGTGTTGGAGAAGCGCGGCGAGCGCGTTGTGATCATCGGCGCCACCTCCGGTGATACCGGTTCGGCCGCCATCGAAGGCTGCAAGCACTGCGAAAACGTCGACATCTTCATCCTGCACCCGCACAAGCGTGTGTCGGAAGTGCAGCGCCGTCAGATGACCACCATCTTTGGCGAGAACATCCACAACATCGCCATCGAAGGCAACTTCGATGACTGCCAGGAAATGGTCAAGAACAGCTTCGCTGACCAGAGCTTCCTCAAGGGCACCCGCCTGGTCGCGGTGAACTCGATCAACTGGGCGCGGATCATGGCCCAGATCGTTTACTACTTCCACGCATCCCTACAGTTGGGCGGCCCGGCGCGTTCGGTGTCGTTCTCGGTGCCGACCGGCAACTTCGGCGATATCTTCGCCGGTTACCTGGCGCGTAACATGGGCCTGCCGATCAATCAGTTGATCGTCGCCACCAACCGCAACGACATCCTGCACCGCTTCATGAGCGGCAATCAGTACGTCAAGGAAACCCTGCACGCTACCCTGTCGCCTTCCATGGACATCATGGTCTCGTCGAACTTCGAACGCCTGCTGTTCGACATGCACGGTCGCAACGGTTCGGCGATTGCCGGCTTGATGGACACCTTCAAGAGCGGCGGCGGTTTCAGCGTTGATGAGGAGCGCTGGACCGAAACCCGCAAGCTCTTTGACTCCCTGGCCGTGGACGATGCACAGACCTGCGAGACCATCGCCGAAGTCTATGCCCAGACCGGCGAACTGCTCGACCCGCACACCGCCATCGGTGTGAAGGCCGCCCGCGAATGCCGTCGCAGCCTGGATATTCCAATGGTGATCCTCGGTACCGCGCACCCGGTCAAATTCCCGGAAGCGGTGGAGAAAGCCGGTGTCGGCAAGGCGTTGGAGCTGCCGGTGCACTTGACCGACCTGTTCGAGCGCGAAGAGCGTTGCACGGTGTTGGCCAATGACTTGAAAGCGGTGCAGGCGTTTGTCAGCCAGCACGGCAATCGTGGTAAGCCGTTGTAAGGCAGACCGCGTACACAAAAACGCCGCTTTCCCTTGCTGGGTCAGCGGCGTTTTTTGTTTTTTGGCAGCGCTCATTAAGTAAAGGGGCGACCTGCGATAGCGCCCGGCCAAACCCCAAACCACCGCCCATTGCGCAAGCATTTATGTGTCGCCGTTTTTTGCTTGTCATATTGCAAGCGCATGCTGGAAACCTCATCCCCCGGTAACCCCCGTAAATACGAAAAAGCGAACTTTCCTACGTCATAACCAGTCACTTAGGATAGATGCAGTTCCCGTTGAAACGATTGTTCCCGAACTATTGAGTGGTGATCGAGATGGAAAGTATCAGCCTATTGCTCGAAGAAGCACTGACCCCTTATCAGGTTACGCTGACCACTGCGGGTGTTCAGGACGAGTGCTTGGTGACAGTAAAGAACCCTACTGGCGCTATTGTGGTCGAGCGTGAAGTTGACCGTGCCCAATTGATGGATAAACGCGTGCTGGTGGACGTAGTGGACTGCCTGCTGCGTGACATCAAAATTGCAGAAGGCCGATTGGAACCCTCGGTCATCGCCGCCTTACGCAATGCCGCCCAGACCCGTGGCATTGCCCGCGCATGAAGAATTGTTCATCGATGGAAACTTCCTACGGCATGGCCGGTCAGATTTTGTAACAGCAAGAGCAAACATTGTGCTCCGGTGTTTGTGGCTTGCTGTACTGGTCTTTGTTGGCCACGTTTAACCCTGAAGTGTCTCCCCACGCTTCGGGGTTTCTTTTTGCCCGCGATTTGTCAGGGCATAGGCGCGTCTTGGTAAAACTGGAGATGGTCGGTCAGGTATTGCGTGCGCAGCGCAGGGTCGAGCCAGGCGGCATAGGCGTGCAGTAGTTGAGCCTGGGGCAGCTCGTTCAACACTTGGTTGATGTGTTCAATTGCCTGGTGGCCCTCAGGCGTATCGGAGCAGCCGATATGCACACGTTGGTAGGGCATGACGCCAGCAATCGGATAGAACGCCAAGGTCAGCGGATCAATCCCCTGGCGCAGGGCGTGATAGCGAATTTCAGTCCAGTAGCCCAGCACGGCTTCCAGGCGACCCAATCGCTGCATTTGCAGCAGGCTGCCCAGGGCGTCGTTTCCGTAGTGCAGCACGCGTGTATGCGCATCCGTTTGGTCCAGCATTTCATCGATGAGCGTCCCGTAGCTGCGCTCGGCCACCACGCCCAGGCGTGCGCGCTTATCCAGCAGGAGCGCCGCGAGGTCCACCCTTTGCTGTGCGACAAGCGGCGCGAGCACGTCACGGCGGTCCTGACGTACCACCACCCCATTACTGACCATGGAAAAAGCCGGGCGCGAATACACCACCCACTTGGCCCGTTCTGCGGTCCATAGCATGGTGGGGTCGCAGGTCAGTGCGGGGGTCTGAAGTATCTGCAGGCCGCGTGCACGGTTAACGTGCAAAATCTTGTGTTGGTACTCGGGCAGGCGCTCCATCAGCATCGGCAGCAATTCGTCGATGACGCCCTGGCCCTTTTGCGGGCCGTCGAGGATGGTCATCGGGGGCAGGTCGCGGATTAACCAGGTCAAGGTGTCCGCTGCCTTGGCAGACAGCGGCAGAAGCCCGAGCAACGGTGCACAAACACCCAGGAGCCAACGCCGCGCCATTATTGCGAGTGCGCCATCAGATCGCGCCTTGTTCACGTAGCCGGGTGATCGCGGCCGCGTCGTAACCCAGCTCGTTAAGCAGCACGTTGGTGTGCTCGCCCAACTGCGGCCCGACCCACTCGCAGCTCCCGGGCGTGTCCGACAGCTTGGGCACGATGCCCGGCATCTTAAAGTCCTTGCCGCCTGGCAGTTGCGCCTTGAGGAACATCTCCCGCGCCAGGAATTGCGGATCGCCAAGCATGTCCTCGGCGCTGTAGATCCGGCTGGCGGGTACCTCGGCCTTGTTCAGTTGCTCCACCACCTGCTCCAGTGACAGCGAATTGACCCAACGATCAATCACGCCATACAGCTCATCACGACGGGTATCGCGCCCGTCATTGCTCGCCAACTGCGGATCATTCGCCAGGTCTTCACGGCCAATGGCACTCATAAACCGTTTGAAGATTGCATCCCCATTTGCGCCGATCTGCACATGCTTGCCGTCCGCGCTGGTATGGATCGACGACGGTGTAATGCCGGGCATTATGTTGCCGGTGCGCTCACGGATGAATCCGAACACGTCAAACTCAGGAATCATGCTTTCCATCATGGCGAAGATAGCTTCATACAGCGCCACATCCACCACTTGGCCTACGCCGCCATTCACTTCGCGATGACGCAGCGCCATCAGTGCACCGATTACTGCCCACAACGCAGCGATGGAGTCGCCAATGGAAATCCCTGTGCGCACCGGCGGGCGGTCCTCGAAACCGGTGATGTAACGCAGCCCGCCCATGGATTCACCGACTGCACCGAACCCCGGCTGGTCTTTCATCGGTCCGGTCTGGCCAAAGCCCGAGAGGCGCACCATCACCAGTTTCGGGTTCAGCGCGTGCAGGGTTTCCCAGCTCAGGCCGAGTTTCTCCAGTACGCCGGGGCGAAAGTTCTCGATGAGGATGTCGGCGTCCGTCAGGAGTTTCTTGAGAATCTCCAGACCGTCCGGGTGCTTTAGGTTCAGCGTCAGGGATTTTTTGTTGCGTGCCTGCACGAACCACCACAGCGAGGTGCCCTCGTACAGCTTGCGCCATTTGCGCAGCGGATCGCCGCCATTCGGGGATTCGACCTTGATCACTTCTGCACCAAATTCAGCGCAGATACGCGAAGCGAACGGGCCGGCGATCAGGGTGCCGAGTTCGATGACTTTCAGGCCGGCAAGCGGTTTGGCATTAAACGACATGGGGATCCTTGTCTGCGCGGAGCGGGTGTGTGATGCCTTTTAACATAGGCGAGCGGCCAGGGATAAGCGTGAAACAGCGCAGGATTCGTTGAATGGCACCACCATCAGTTAGACTGGCCGCCTTTCCCTGTCTCTAGAAGCCCGTTCATGGCCCAGCCGTCCACGACCTACAAATTCGAACTCAACCTCACCGACCTTGACCGTTCGGTGTACGAGAGCGTCAAACAGACCATCGCCCGCCACCCTTCGGAAACCGAAGAACGCATGACCGTGCGCCTGCTGGCCTACGCCCTTTTTTACAATGAGCAATTGGCATTCGGTCGTGGCCTTTCAGATGTAGACGAACCGGCCCTGTGGGAAAAAAGCCTGGATGATCGGGTTTTGCACTGGATCGAAGTCGGCCAGCCCGATGCCGACCGCCTGACCTGGTGCTCGCGCCGTACTGAACGTACCAGCCTGCTGGCTTATGGCAGCCTGCGTGTATGGGAAGGCAAAGTGGTGCCGGTGGCGAATAATCTGAAAAACGTACACATCGCTGCGGTGCCCCAGGAGATTCTGGAGGTTCTGGCCAAGGACATGCCCCGCGTAATCAAGTGGGACGTGATGATCAGCGAAGGCACGATCTTCGTCACTGATGACCGTGGCCAGCATGAAGTGCAACTGCAATGGCTGGTCGGCGAGCGCGGTTGAACACTGCAGGGAGGGCTTGCCCCTTCCACATGTGCTCCGTGTTGCCTTCAGCGTTGTCGTTTAACCGTCGTATCAAAGAGAAGCGCCCATCACCCCATGCGTATTGATCCTCGTCCGTTGCCCGCTGTCCTGCCATTTCTCGGTGAACTGCCACCGCTGTTGACCCGTCTTTATGCCGCACGCGGGGTGCAGTCCGAGGCCGAGCTGGATAAAAGCCTGGCAAGGTTGATTCCCTATCAACAGCTCAAGGGCATCGACGCCGCCGTAGACCTTTTGGTGACGGCCCTGGAGCAACGCCAACGCATCCTCATCGTTGGTGACTTCGACGCCGATGGCGCCACCGCCAGCACTGTAGGCACCCTGGGCCTGCGTTTGCTCGGTGCCGCCCATGTCGATTACCTGGTGCCCAATCGCTTCGAATACGGCTACGGCCTGACGCCGGAGATTGTTGCCGTGGCCCTGCAGCGCGAGCCGCAGTTGCTGATTACCGTGGACAACGGCATCTCCAGCGTCGAAGGCGTGGCCGCAGCGAAGGCGGCGGGGTTGCAGGTGTTGGTCACCGACCACCACTTGCCCGGTGACGAGTTGCCGGCGGCAGACGCCATCGTCAATCCTAACCAGCCGGGCTGTGAGTTTCCGAGCAAGGCGTTGGCCGGTGTTGGCGTGATTTTCTACGTGCTGATGGCGCTGCGCGCGCGCTTGCGTGATCTGGGCTGGTACGCGAACAAGCCGCAGCCGAATATCGGCGATCTGCTCGACTTGGTCGCCCTGGGCAGTGTCGCCGACGTGGTGCCGCTGGACGCCAACAATCGCATCCTGGTGCACCAAGGCCTGGAGCGTATCCGCGCAGGTCGCGCACGGCCGGGGATCAAGGCGATCCTTGAAGTGGCCAAGCGCGATGCGGCGCGCATCACCTCCACCGACCTAGGCTTTATTATCGGGCCGCGGCTCAACGCCGCCGGGCGCCTGGACGACATGAGCCTGGGTATCGAATGCCTGCTCACCACGGATTTCGCGGCGGCGCGGGAAATGGCGGCGCAACTGGACGGCATGAACCAGGACCGTAAATCCATCGAGCAAGGTATGCAGCGCGAGGCTCTGGCCCAGCTCAAGGACTTGCCGGTGGAATCAATGCCCTTTGGCCTGTGCCTGTTCGACCCTGAATGGCACCAAGGCGTGATCGGCATTCTGGCGTCGCGCATGAAAGAGCGTTATTTCCGCCCGACCATCGCCTTCGCCGATGCGGGTGATGGCCTGCTCAAGGGCTCTGGGCGCTCTGTGCCGGGTTTTCACATCCGTGATGCGCTGGCGGTGGTCGCCAGCCAGCATCCCACTCTGATCGCCAAGTACGGCGGCCATGCCATGGCGGCGGGTCTGACATTGCCAGAGGCGAATTTCCCTCTGTTTGCCGAAGCTTTTGATGCCGAAGTGCGTCGTCAACTGCGTGAAGAAGACCTCACCGGTCGCCTGTTGTCCGACGGCACACTGGCGGTTGAGGAGTTTCACCTGGAGCTGGCCCGCGCCCTGCGGCACGCCGGTCCTTGGGGGCAGCACTTCCCCGAGCCGCTGTTTCACGGTGTGTTTCAGTTGGTGGAGCAACGTGTGGTGGGGGAGCGGCACCTAAAAGTAGTGCTCAAGAGCGAATGCGGGTCAGTGAAGCTCGATGGCATCGCCTTTGGCGTGGACCGTGAGGTCTGGCCGAATCCGACCGTGCGATGGGTGGAGTTGGCCTACAAGCTGGACGTGAACGAGTTTCGTGGGAATGAAACCGTGCAGTTGATGATTGCCCACATCGAACCGCGCTAGATTTTATTAACACCGCAAAACAACTGTGGGAGGGGGCTCGCCCCCGATAGCTGAGTGTCAGTCAACAATGCTGTGACTGACCTACCGCTATCGGGGGCAAACCCCCTCCCACATTTTGATTTGTGTAAGGCCTGGGGTTATTCGCTTTTGGCCTGGTGCTTGACGATGATATCCACCAACCGCTTGGCCAGCGCCGGGTAGTTCTCATCGAAGTGATGCCCGCCGGGCAGCTTCACAGCCTCGCCCACGGCGGTCTTGTCGGTGCAGCCACTCTCGTCGACTTCTTCGGCGCCGTAGATGCACACCACTTTCTCAGGCGGCAGCTTGGCCATTTCCGGGCCGGTCGCGGCTTCTTTGCCGGCGTTGCCCAGCCAGCCTTCCACTTCGATCTCAAAGCTACCGGTCCGGGCGAAGGCCAGCAGGATGATCGCATCGACGCGCTGTTGCTCGTTCTCCGGCATGCGGTTGTAGATCGCTGGCAGCACGTCGGCGCCGAACGAATAACCGGTCAGCACAAAGCGCTTGGTGCCCCACTTTTGCCGGTAGTGCTGCATCAGCTCGGTCAGGTCTTTGGCGCTTTGTTCCGGCGTCTTGTGCTGCCAGTAGTAGCGCAGGGTATCGATGCCGACCACTGGGTAGCCGATCTTGGCCATTTCACCGGCCACGTCGCGGTCCAGGTCCCGCCAGCCGCCGTCCCCGGAGAGGAACAGGGTCACGGTGTCCTTAGCCTGGCCTGCCGGGACTTCCACCACGGGAATCGCCAGGCCACCGTTATCCGAACCCACCAGTTGCTTGCGCAGTTCGTTGTTCAGTACTTGCGGGTAGTGAATGTCGTAGTCACTGATGCTGGTTGTGGCGCGTGGTGTATCGCGTACGAAACTGGCGCTCTCGTCGTCAGGGTTGTCGTTCCACGCCACCAGCCAGTTGCCGTGCTCTGCAGTTTTCGGCAGTGGATCTTTGCAGCCTTCCTGCGCCAGAGCGAAGCCGACAGAGATGGCATTGGCCTTGTCGTCGTTCTGAGTGGCCAGCCAGCGCCAGGCAAGCGCCGCGCCAGGGCCGATGCCGCTGACCAGCGTCGCTGGGCCCTTGAGCTGGCTCAAGGCGCTTTGCAGCGCTTGTTCCTGCAGCTTGCAGTCATCTTTTGGCAAGACCACCTGGACGATCTGCGCTTTGCCACCCTGGCTCAGGGTTAACAACTGGCTATCGGTCAGGGTTTCGTCGGCCATCACCGCCACGGCCACACGGGCTTTCGGGTTGCCGGCTGGGGTCACGCGGGTCATTACCGAGCCATCGGCCTGGGGCAGTTGCTCCAGGGTCGGCTGCGGGGCAGGGCGTTTCAAATACCAAAAGCCGCCACCCAGAACCAGGGCCAGCAGCACTACAAAGGCCAATACATACCGCCAGGAGCGTCGAATCATCAGCGTTTCACCAATCCAGTCAAGCCACCCGCGATCAGGGCGGCGGTATCGGCCAGTGCCACCAGCGGATCAAGTCCTGCGGGCACGGCCATGTAACGGGGTTCCCAGTCTGGCTGGAACTTATCTTTGAAGCGGCGCAAACCTTGGAAGTTATACAGTTGCTCGCCACGACGGAACACCATCGAACCCAAACGCTGGGTCAGTGGCGCGCCGCGTCGCGGTTGCAGGCCCGACAACGGCACCATGCCGAGGCTGAAACGGGCGTAGCCGTGACTCTTATAGTGTTGAATCAGACCGACCATCATGAATTCCATGGTCAACTTGGGCGCATCCGGATGG
Source organism: Pseudomonas sp. TE3911 (assembly GCF_054062775.1). Taxonomy (NCBI): domain Bacteria; kingdom Pseudomonadati; phylum Pseudomonadota; class Gammaproteobacteria; order Pseudomonadales; family Pseudomonadaceae; genus Pseudomonas; species Pseudomonas sp. TE3911. Next base: position 228,345 of record NZ_JBSSFP010000001.1, read on the forward strand.
GCGCGCATCAGGTCGAGGCTGGCCAGGTCGTGATTGTAAGTCTCAAGCAAGTTGGCGAAGGCTACCGGGCGTCCTTCGAAGCGAATGATCGCAATCCGAAAATGCTTGAGGTAGTCGTCACTGAAGCGTCCCAGGGAAAACCCTTTTTCGCGCACATTCTTACCGGTAAGCCATGCGTCCGAGATGACTTTTAATTCATCCATCGGCGCCGTACCCGGTTCATGGATCTCCAGGGACAGACCGTCCCGGGTGCCACGGTTCCAGGTGTAGCGCAGATCCTTCATCTCTTTGCCTTTGGCTTCCAGGTCAAAGCGTTTCAGGTCGACGCGCGCCTCTTCGCCCAGCTTGATCGCGGTTAGGCCGATGTCCATGTAGTAGGGCAGGTTCTCCGCCCGTACCTGATAGAACACCGGACGCGCGTGGTGGATGTCGCACAGGTCGCGGAACTGCCAAATCATCTCGGCCCTTGGCTGGGTCGGTCCAATTGGGTCGTACAAGGCCACCAGGCTGCGGCCGCGACGGGCATACATCAGGAAGGCTTCGTCGTTGGGGTGGAACAGCAGCGCCTTGTCACCGGTCAGCGCAAGGCCACCGTCGGGTTGGGACGAAGCCATCAGGATCTTCGAGGCGCGCTCCAGCTCATCCGGGGTCGGCAGGTGGATCACCGGGCGGGCGGTGCGCAGCAGCCAGGTCAGCGATACGATCACCAGCAGCACGGCGGCTCCCAGCAATGAGCGCAGGCCGCGTGGGGCGTTGGCATCGAGGGTGAACTGCCACCACAGTTGATGGCTGTACGGCACATCTTGATAGGCAAACAGCAGCAGCCAGATCGAGGCACCCAGCACGCAGACGCTGGACACCAGGTACAGCGGTGAGAACGGCAGTTCTGTCAGGCGGCTGGCGCGGTAGAACGAGCGGCGAAAGATCGCCAGCAGCACCGCCGTCATGGTCATCAGGCTGGCTTCTTCCCAGTCGAAGCCTTTGAGCAGCGAGAGCAGGGCGCCCACCAGCAGCAGCACCATGGTCAGCATCCAGGCCGCCGACAAACGTCGACGCAGGCCCTGGGCCAGCAACAGGCACAGTACACCGATCAGGCTGGCACCAAAGTGCGAGGCATCAATCAGGCGGTGGGGAATCAGGAAGCCGATGTTTTCCAGGCGTGAATCGATCTCTGGCGTGGCGCCTGAAAACAGCAGGACCACGCCGGACAAAAAAACCAGTACGGCCAGCACTGGCGCCGCCAGACCTGAGGCCACGCGCAGGCTCTGCTGGGTCTGGAATAGTCGTTGCGCCTCGTTGATCAGCAGGAACACGCACGCGATCAGGAGCGGCAACACTACGTAGATCATCCGATACAGCAGCAGGGCAGCGGCCAGTGGTGCGGCGCCGAGCTTGTCTGCAAATGCGGCGAGCAGGATCGCTTCGAACACCCCGACTCCGCCCGGTACGTGGCTGAGCACGCCAGCGGCGAGGGCCAGCAGGTAAACCAGCAGGAATGGACCGAAGGGCGGCGCTTCTGGCAGCAATAGATAGAGGACAGTGGCGGCGGCGGCGACATCCAGGGCAGTGATGACCAATTGCAGGAGCGTCAGGCGCCGGCCGGGTAGGCGCAGGGTGCGACGGCCGACTTTGACCAGCAGGTTGTCCGGGTAAGGTTGCTCCGGCAAGCGGCGGCGGTAAATGCCGATACACAGCGCGGCCGACAACAGCAGCACGGCACCGGCAATCGCGCCGAGCAGGCCTTGCGACAGATGCAAGTAGGTCGACGCCGCAGGCAGGTTGCTCAGTGTCGCGAGTGCGGCCAGCGGGGGCAGGGCGCAGCCCAGGGCCAGGCTGGCGAACACAGTCATATGGGCGACTTCCGAGGCCCCGATGCCATGGCGTGCATATAAACGGTAGCGCACCGAGCCGCCGGAGAGCATCGACAGGCCAATCGCATTGCCAATGGCAAAGGCGGTGAAGCCGCCATGGGCCAGTGTCTTGGCGGGCAGCTTCACGCCGGCATAGCGTGCGCCGGAGAACTCATAGCCGAGAAGAATGACAAACCCTGCGACGCCCGCGGCAAATGCTCCCAGCAGTGCAGGTTTGGGCACTTCCAGGATCGAGTCGTGAAGTGCGTACAGGTCGAGTTCCAGCAGAAGGTGGCGGCAAGCGATCAAGGCGATGGCGAACAGCAACAGGGTGACCGCCAGCCCGAGGGGTTGCCGGTACTTGCTGATCAGATCCAGCCAACGCAATCGGGTAGGCGTGATCGGTTGTTCTGCTGTGACGGTGTCTTTTGGTTCAGACGAGTTGGCGCGCATCAATCACCTCGTGGATTGTGCGCGACAGGATGGGGGTATCCAGCCAAGTTACCAATCCCTATGGACAAAATAATTACAAATATTAACGCGTATCACCGGGGGCGGCGACAGCGGCCCTTGGTCGTAGAGGAGTAAGCATAGCGTGCGATGAGATGGACTCTACAAACCGTGTACGGTTTCATGAAAGATGCCATCCCATTGTTTCAGAAGAACTTTTTCACCGGATACAAAAAAGGCCACTCTTTCGAGTAGCCTTTTTTGATGTTTGGTTGCGGGAGCCGGATTTGAACCGACGACCTTCGGGTTATGAGCCCGACGAGCTACCAGACTGCTCCATCCCGCGTCTGTGGGCGGCATTCTACAGCCAAGCGGCGAGGTGTCAACCGTTAATCAACCGATGGTGCAAATAAGTGTGAATTAACCGCCCATGCAACCTAAGTTCTCGATTGAGAAGGCTTTTTGTGGTGAGCAGGCTTGCTCCGCGTCGGGCGCGAAGCGTTCGTAATGAAGTGCAAGTGATCCAGGTTTGAAAAACACACGCGCACAAAAAAGGCCACTCTTTCGAGTAGCCTTTTTTGATGTTTGGTTGCGGGAGCCGGATTTGAACCGACGACCTTCGGGTTATGAGCCCGACGAGCTACCAGACTGCTCCATCCCGCGTCTGTGTGTCGGCATTCTACAGAGGATCACGAGTGTGTCAACCTGTGAGTTGAAGAAAAGCGCTTGTGCTTCAATCGGTTAGCTCTCCAGAAAGCCTTGTAGGGGCCGCGCGAGCCAGGCGGGCCAAGGGTTTCGGCTCTATCGGGATGCTGTTTTCGATTGAAAAAATAAATCCACTTGTGAAATTTCCTACCGCTTAGGCAGAAGATTCAAACTACTGGTGCTATATACAGGTGCGAGTGCGATACTGCCCACCCGTAGGATTTCACCCCTCTATATATGACGCAGCGCAAAATCATCCACGTCGACTGTGATTGCTTCTACGCTGCTATCGAGATGCGCGATAACCCGAGCCTGGCGCAAAAGCCTCTGGCTGTGGGTGGCTCGGCGGACCGAAGGGGCGTGATCGCTACGTGCAATTACGAAGCGCGGGCGTACGGGGTGCGCTCAGCCATGTCGTCGCGCCATGCCTTGAAGCTTTGCCCGGACCTGACCATCGTCAAGCCGCGCATGGATGCTTATAAAGAAGCGTCGAAGGAAATTCAGACGATCTTTCGCGACTACACCGATCTGATTGAGCCATTGTCCCTGGATGAAGCCTATCTGGACGTCTCGGACAGCCCGCATTTTGGCGGCAGTGCCACGCGTATTGCCCAAGACATTCGTCGGCGGGTCTCCAACCAATTGCACATCACCGTATCCGCCGGCGTGGCCCCGAATAAATTCCTGGCCAAGATCGCCAGCGACTGGAAAAAGCCCAACGGCCTGTTTGTGATCACCCCGGACCAGGTCGAAGACTTTGTCTCGCAGTTACGCGTGAGCAAGTTGCACGGCGTCGGCAAGGTCACGGCCGACAAGCTGGCTCGTTTGGGTATTGAAGACTGCCTGCAACTGCGCGAGTGGAGCAAACTGGCGTTGGTACGGGAATTCGGTAGTTTTGGCGAGCGACTCTGGAACCTGGCTCGTGGGATCGATGAACGCGCAGTGCAGAACGACAATCGTCGGCAATCGATCAGTGTGGAAAATACCTACGATGTGGACCTGCCGGATCTCTCAAGCTGCCTGGAAAAACTCCCTGAACTGATGGAGACCCTGGCTGGGCGCATGGCGCGCATCGACAGCAGTTACCGTGCGGGCAAGCCGTTCGTTAAGGTGAAGTTTCACGACTTTACCCAGACCACCTTGGAGCAGGCGGGGGCAGGGCGGGATCTGGAGAGTTATCAACAGCTGATGACCCAGGCGTTTAATCGTGGTGATAAACCGGTGCGATTGTTGGGTATTGGCGTGCGGTTGCTGGACCTAAGTGGCGGCCACGAACAGTTAGAGTTCTCTTGGTAGAAACCGGAAACAAAATGTGGGAGGGGGCTTGCTCCCGATAGCGGTGGGTCAGCTACGTACAAGCATGACTGATGCACCGCAATCGGGAGCAAGCCCCCTCCCACATTTGGATCTACAGTGTTTTCGAAGTCTCAGCGTGCTCCGGGATCTGCGACTAACCGCCCCGCGTCCTTGGTCAGCGCCTGCAGGAATTCCTGCTGTAGCTCCGGATCATTTCGGGTCAGCTCAATCAGGCTTTGTTCCAGTTCACTGGCTTCTTCTTCCAAGCCCAGCTCCGACAGACGCTTGACCCGGTGCACCCATTGGCTGACTTCGTCGTCTTCCAGGTCGTCGTAGATCAGGCCGTGGGCTTCCAGCAACTTGCCGCGCAAGGTACTGCTGATTGCCAGGGTCGAGTCCGAATGTACGTCGTCCTGGCCATCTTCCACGCTGATCTTCAGCGTCGTGATGCGATTCAGGTCCTGCTCGGCAAACGGGCTGTCCAACAGGTTCAGGCGCAGGACGCCGTTGCGGTCGGTGGTCAGCTCGTGAATCTTTTTGCCGGCGGTGACCTGTACCGGTCGTTCGCTCCAGGGCAGGCTTGAATACTCCACGCGCTTGTCACGCTGGACTTCATCGATACCTGCCAGATTCTGTTGCGCCCGGCCGTGGGATTGCACGTTCATGAACGGGTTGAGCCCGTCCACGCCATAAGTCAGCCAGTCGTGGGTCATGCTGGTAGGCAGGTTGCCGAGGGCGAAGATATTCGCCACGTTGGCTCCCGCGCCCGCCACCAATGCCACCGCACCCAGGGGCAACTCATAGAGTTTGCGCCAGGGCTGGTAAGGCGTGTAACGGTCGTAGCGACGGGTGACTTCGAATTCGGTGACCTCGAACGTCTTCTGCTCGTGAATGCGAACCCGGCGTTGCGGCAGTTCCAGCACTTTGGGATCGCCTACATCGATCTGCAGACTGTGGTCGAGCAACTTACGCTCGACCCGCTCCTCGTGCTCACTGCGTTGCGACATCTGGTTGGCGCAGCCGCTGACCAGCAGGGCGCCGCACAAGGCGGCACCCCCCAGGGCTCTGGTGTTTCGCTTGAACATGACTTCTCTTGATCTGGTTTTCAGCGACGAATACGCGCCTGAAGGAAAGACAGCACGTCAGCCACCGGCAACGGTTGGGCTTCGGCTTCGGTCCGGCTCTTGTATTCCAGATTGCCATCGGCCAGGCCGCGGTCACTGACCACGATCCGGTGCGGGATGCCAATCAATTCCATGTCGGCGAACTTGATGCCCGGGCTGGTTTTCTTGTCCCGGTCATCGAGCAGCACTTCAAAACCGGCGGCCGTCAGTTCGGCATACAGTTTGTCGGTGGCTTCGCGTACTTGCTCGGTTTCGTAACGCAGGGGTACCAGGGCGATCTGGAACGGCGCCAGTGTGTCGCTCCAGATGATGCCTTTTTCATCGTTGTTCTGCTCGATGGCAGCGGCAACCACGCGGGATACGCCAATACCGTAGCACCCCATGTCCAGGGTGATCGGCTTGCCGTTCTCGCCCAGCACTTCGCACTTCATCGCCTTGCTGTACTTGTTGCCCAGCTGGAAGATGTGCCCGACTTCGATGCCGCGCTTGATTTCCAGGGTGCCCTTGCCATCCGGGCTTGGGTCGCCGGCGACGACGTTGCGCAGGTCCGCTACGGTCGGAACTGGCAGGTCACGTTCCCAGTTCACGCCGAAATAGTGCTTGTCGTCGATGTTCGCGCCGATACCGAAGTCGCTCATCAGTTCGACGGAACGGTCGATGATGATCGGCAGCGGCAGGTTCAGCGGGCCGAGGGAGCCGGCGCCGGCGCCAATGGCGTCGCGCAGTTCGGCATCGGTGGCCATGACCAGCGGGCTGGCCACGCCAGGCTGCTGGGCAGCCTTGATTTCGTTGAGTTCGTGGTCGCCACGGATCACCAGGGCGATCAGCTTGCCTTCTTCCTCGGCGCGCACGATCAGGGTCTTGATGGTCTTTTCAATCGGCAGATTGAATTTTTCCACCAGGGCCGCGATGGTCTTGGTTTCTGGCGTGTCCACCAAGCGCAGTTCTTCAGCCGGCGCTGGGCGCGAGGTTTCGCGCGGCACGGCTTCGGCTTTCTCGATGTTGGCCGCGTAGTCGGAACCGTTGCTGAACGCGATATCGTCTTCGCCGGATTCAGCCAGTACGTGGAACTCGTGGGAACCGGCACCGCCGATGGAGCCATTGTCCGCTTCAACTGCCCGGAACTTCAGGCCCAAGCGCGTGAACACATTGCAGTAAGCCTGGTGCATACGATCGTAGGTGACCTGAAGCGATGCCTGGTCAGCGTGGAACGAATAGGCGTCCTTCATGATGAATTCGCGGCCGCGCATCAAACCGAAGCGTGGGCGGATTTCATCACGGAATTTGGTCTGGATCTGATACAGGTTCAGCGGCAGCTGCTTATAGCTGCTCAGCTCGTTGCGCATCAGGTCAGTGATCACTTCTTCGTGGGTCGGGCCAGCGCAGAAGTCGCGGCCATGACGGTCTTTGAAGCGCAGCAACTCAGGGCCGTACTCTTCCCAGCGCCCGGATTCCTGCCACAACTCAGCCGGTTGGGTGCTCGGCATCAACACTTCGAGAGAGCCGGCGGCGTTCATTTCTTCACGAACGATGGCTTCGACCTTGCGCATCACCTTCAAGCCCATGGGCAGCCAGGTGTACAGGCCGGAGGCCAGTTTGCGGATCATGCCGGCGCGCAGCATCAGCTGATGGCTGATCACGACCGCGTCGGAAGGCGTTTCTTTCTGTGTGGCGAGCAAATATTGACTGGTACGCATGGTAGGCCGTTGTCGGTTGCTTGGACTTGAAATGACTTGGGATTGTACGGGCGCAAACTGCCGCCGTACAGGCATCAGAATATAGGGCTGTTTGTAGGAGCGAGGGGGACGCCTAGTTCTTGCTCGCGATGGTGGCGCCGCAGTCTGGCTTTTAAAGGGCCCCCAAAATCAGTCTTCTGCCGGCGGATTCAACCGAATCCGCCGATTCTCCTGAAACCAGTGCAACGCAATCAGCAGCAGCGTCGGCACCCCCAGCATGCAGGTGATCAGGAAGAAGTTGTGATATCCGAACTTCTCCACCATCACCCCCGAATACCCACCGATCAGGCGCGGCAGCAGGAGCATGATCGAACTGAGCAAGGCATATTGAGTGGCGGAAAACTTGAGGTTGGTAAGGCTCGACAGGTAAGCCACAAATGCCGAGGTGGCCAGGCCGGAGCTGAAGTTGTCCAGGGAGATGGTGAAGATCAGCATCTGCAGGTCGGGGCCCATGTCTGCGAGCATCACGAATAGCAGGTTGGTGCCGGCCGACAGGACACCGCCGATAAACAGGATCGGCAGGATGCCGAACCGCACAATCAGCAAACCACCCATGCCGGCGCCGAGCAGGGTCATGATCAGGCCGAAGATCTTGCTGACCCCGGCGATCTGATCCTTGGTAAAGCCCTGGTCGATGTAGAACACATTGGCCATCACGCCCATCACGGTGTCGGACATGCGATAGGTGGCGATTAGCCCGAGCAGCAGCAGTGCCTGCCAGCGGTAGCGCAGGATAAAGTCGTTGACCGGTGTCAGCACCGGCGCCAGGCCGCGACGGCCCATGGTCGAGAGGCACAGGGCGGTGAGGATGATATAGAGAATGGCGCGCAGGAACGCGCGGTCCTCCATCAGCAGGTCCCACACGCTAGTGTCGTGGAACACCACGCTTCCGAAGTCGGTGTTGTACAACTGGGTAAACATGGCGGGCACTGACACCAGCAGAACGATCAGCACAAACACCGACATCAGTTGGTGCATGAAACTGTAGCGCCCAGCCTGCAACTGGGTGCGCAATGGCACATTGGGTTCGCGCATGAACAGGGTGGTCAGCAGCGCCGGGATCATCAGCACGCCGAACAGCACATAGGTGCCGGTCCACGCCGAGTGTTTATAGTTGAAACCGGTGGAGCCGAAGCCTTCGGCAAAGAACAGTGCACCCGCCGTGGCCAGCAGGGCGGCTATGCGGTAGCCGGACATATAGCTGGCGGCCAGCGCGGCCTGGCGGCTGTCGTCGGCGATTTCCAGGCGGTAGGCGTCGACCGCGATGTCTTGGGTGGCGGACGCGAAGGCGACGACGACGGCAATAGCGATCAGCCAGGACAAATGTTTCTGCGGGTCGCAGAAACCCATGCCGATCAATCCAAGGATCACCAGCGACTGGGCCAATACCAGCCAGGAACGACGCCGTCCAAGTTTGCCGAGCAGCGGCAGGCGCCATTGGTCGAGCAGTGGTGACCAGACCCATTTGAAGGCGTACGCCAGACCAATCAGGCTCGCATAGCCGATGGTCTCGCGGGCCACACCGGCCTCGCGCAGCCACACCGAAAGCGTCGAGAACACCAACATGTAAGGCATGCCGGCGGCAAAGCCGAGCAACAACAGCACTAACGTCGAGGGGCTGGCATAGGCGGCGAGCGCGGCGCGCCAGGTTTTACGGGGCATGGGCTGGAGTCTGCCTCAGGTTTGCGGAAACAAAGCGCGCACTCTAACCGCTGTGCTCTACCGGGCGCCAGCCATGGCGCTGAATATCCACGCGATTATTACGGACAGTGACGCCTTCATCGCGCAAACGCGCGCGCTGCTCGTCGCCCGAGGCGCTGCCCACCGGCAGGCTTATCCGACCGCCGGCACCCAGCACGCGATGCCAGGGCAATGTGGTGCCTTCTGGGAGTTGGCTCAAGGTGCGCCCCACCCAGCGTGCAGCGCGGCCCAGCCCGGCCAGTTGCGCCAGCTCGCCGTAACTCACCACGCAGCCGGCGGGGACTTGCGCCAATGTCAGGTATAACGCGGTACGGCGCATCTCGGCCGCGTTTTGCGGGGTGTCGGCAGATTGATTCACTGAGGTGCTATCCGTTGAAAATGTCGGCATATCTGTAAGAAATATGCTGTAAGCAGGGTGTTGAGAATTGAACTCAATACAGATCCTTGAGTCAGTCCTTGCTAACACGTCATCTAAGACGATAATGCCCTCTTTTCGCCAAAACCGAGCCTCGAATCCGCATATGTTGTCCAGAACCCTGCTGTGCCTTGCTGTTTTCAGTGCCTCAACACCTTTGCTCGCCGATACCGTCTGGTTGAAGAACGGTGACCGCCTGACCGGCAAGATCAAGGTATTTGACGGTGGCAAGCTGCTGATCCAGACCGACTACGCGGGTGCAATCCCGGTGGACTGGAAGCAGGTTAAAACCCTGGAGAGCGACCAGGAGTTGTTGGTCAAGCAGGACGCCTACACTGGCGAGAAGGCCAAATCCCTCAAGGCTGCGGATGATGGCAAAGTGGTGCTGGCCAATGGCGAAGCGCCCAAGACTGTAGAACTGGCCAGCATCCAGCAGATCATCAAGCCCAAGCCTGTGATCGAAGACCTGGTGTGGAAGGGCAACGTCGACATGGCGCTGGACTACAAACGCGCCGAGAACGACACCAACGACTACGATATCGACTTCAAAACCACTGCCCGCCATGGCCAGTGGCGGCATACCGGTCAAGGTGAGTACAACCGCGAATTCCAGGACGACGTGACCACCACCGACAACTGGGCTTTGGAATACGACCTGGACCGGTTCATCACCGAGCATTGGTTCTGGCAAGGGCGTTTGACCTACAAGCGCGACAAAGTGGAAGACCTTGCGCGTCAACGCACGGTCGGTACCGGTCCGGGCTACCAGTTCTGGGACGACGAACTGGGTGCGTTCTCCCTGGGGTCGCTGGTCAACCGCACCGATTACGAATATGCCGATGGCGGTAAGGACAACTTCTATTCCCTGGCTATGAAGTGGAACTACAACCGCTATCTGGTGGGCAAGACCGTCGAGTTCTTCACCACTGGCGAACTGGGCAAGCCTATCGATGCGCCCGCGGATTACTCTCTGGATGCGGAAGTCGGCCTGCGCTACAAGGTCACCGAGTGGGCTTCCCTCAATCTCAAGGCCGAGCGCGACGTTATCAGTGGCGACTCGGAAAGCAGTTTGAGCAAGACCCGCTACACCGCAGGCTTCGGCGTGGCCTGGTAATAAGGCTGCATAAAACCTGCTTGGCAACCTGCGCGGATATTGATTACCTTGTGTTGCGATCCATTCCCATATGGGTTGGGCGGCTGAATATCCGAGGAGTCACACGTTGAGCGCGCACGTTGCCAAGAACGCCCGAGAGCTATTGCTCAAGGAATACCGTGGGGCTCTCGCCACACAGTCAAAAGCCATGCCGGGTTTTCCCTTTGGTTCGGTCGTGCCGTACTGCCTGGACGAACAGGGTCGCCCGCTGATCCTGATCAGCCGTATCGCCCAGCACACCCACAACCTGCAAAAAGACCCCAAGTGCTCGCTGCTGGTGGGCGAACGTGAGGCCGATGATGTGCAGGCCGTTGGGCGTCTGACCTACCTGGGTGAAGCCGAGAAGTTGGAGGAGGGCACCGCCATCGAGGCTGCCGCCGAGCGCTATTACCGCTACTTTCCCGATTCTGCCAACTACCATAAAGCTCACGATTTCGACTTTTGGGTGCTCAAGCCGGTGCGCCACCGTTACATCGGCGGCTTTGGCGCGATTCACTGGGTCGACCAGTTGACCCTCGCCAACCCGTTCGCGGGCAAGGCTGAGCGAAGCATGATCGAGCACATGAACAGCGATCACACCAAGGCCATCGCCCATTACGTCCAGCTTGCCGGCCTGCCTGCCGTGGAGCCCGCGCAATTGGCCGGTATCGACAGCGAAGGCATGCACCTGCGTATCGGCCAAGCCCTGTACTGGCTGCCGTTTGCCGAGCCTTGCAACACGCCGACACAAGTACGTGAAGCCCTGGTTTCATTGGCCCACGCCGAAGCCTGGCCGAAAAAAGCCGCGGCTGACGCTTGAATTCACGAAACGGCGACGTCATCTAAGGTGGACTGGCAAGGCATTCTTGCGTTGAGGAACCATTTGATGCGCCCTTTTTTATTGCTCTTTCTGCTGTTCCCGGTGTTGGAGCTGTTCGTATTCGTCCAAGTCAGCAGTGCGATCGGGTTTTTCCCGGCCCTGTTGCTGATCATTCTCGGCTCGATGCTTGGCGTTCTGGTGCTGCGCGTCGCCGGCCTGGCAACGGCACTGCGTGCCCGTGAAAGCCTGAACCGTGGCGAACTACCGGCCCAGACCATGCTTGAAGGTCTGATGATGGCCCTGGCGGGTGGCCTGTTGATCCTGCCGGGTTTCGTCAGCGATGTTGTCGGGCTGTTCCTGCTGCTGCCGTTCACTCGCAAACTTCTGGCGGGCAAGATGCGCCAGCGCGCCGAAGAGGCGGCGATTCGCCAGCGTGCGTTCGCAGACGACCTGCAACCCCGTGGTGGCCCGGCTCCGCGCCAGCCTTTGGGGCGTGAAGGCGATGTGATCGAAGGTGAGTTCGAACACCGCGACAGCAAATAACCGCTTTATTGACACGGCACCTGCGGGTGCCGTGTTGCTTTTATCGCTCGGCAACTGCAAAAAATTCCGCCGAGCGCCCTTGTAATAAGCTTATGCGCCCTTATGTAACGGTCACCGCAAGGTTTCTGGTGGTGACACCAGACAGACTTCCGCGTCTTGCTTGGCGAGGCGCGACCGGCACAGCCGGATAACAACCTGCCGGTACTGACACCGGCCGATGAAAAACACAATTAGGAGAGATCGACAATGAGCAAGCTTCGTCCTCTGCACGACCGCGTCGTAATCCGTCGCAGCGAAGAAGAAAAGAAAACCGCTGGCGGTATCGTTCTGCCAGGTTCGGCTGCTGAAAAAGCCAACCACGGTGTGATCGTCGCTGCAGGCCCAGGCAAGACTCTGGAAAACGGTGACGTACGTGCGCTGGCCGTTAAAGTCGGTGACAAGGTTGTATTTGGCCCTTACTCCGGCAGCAACACTGTGAAAGTCGACGGCGAAGACCTGCTGGTTATGGCTGAGAACGAGATTCTCGCTGTTCTGGAAGACTGATTTCCCCGCTCATTTTCCCGTTACTACAAAGTATTTAAGGAATATCGATCATGGCTGCTAAAGAAGTTAAATTCGGCGATTCCGCCCGTAAAAAAATGCTCACCGGTGTCAACATCCTGGCTGACGCAGTAAAAGCTACCCTGGGCCCGAAAGGTCGTAACGTGATCATCGAGAAGAGCTTCGGCGCTCCGACCATCACCAAGGACGGCGTTTCTGTAGCTAAAGAAATCGAACTGGAAGACCGTTTCGAAAACATGGGCGCGCAGTTGGTCAAAGACGTTGCCTCCCGTGCCAACGATGACGCAGGCGACGGTACTACCACCGCCACCGTTCTGGCTCAGTCGATCGTCAACGAAGGCCTGAAAGCCGTCGCTGCCGGCATGAACCCGATGGACCTCAAGCGCGGTATCGACAAGGCCACCATCGCCGTTGTTGCCGAGCTGAAAAACCTGTCCAAGCCATGCGCTGACACTAAGGCTATCGCTCAGGTAGGTACCATCTCCGCCAACTCCGACAGCTCCATCGGCGACATCATTGCCGAAGCCATGGAAAAAGTCGGTAAAGAAGGCGTGATCACCGTTGAAGAAGGCACTGGCCTGGAAAACGAACTGTCGGTTGTAGAAGGCATGCAGTTCGACCGTGGCTACCTGTCCCCGTACTTCGTCAACAAGCCAGAAACCATGGTTGCCGAGCTGGAAAGCCCGCTGATCCTGCTGGTCGACAAAAAGATCTCCAACATCCGCGAAATGCTGCCAGTGCTGGAAGCCGTTGCCAAAGCCGGCCGCCCACTGCTGATCGTTTCCGAAGACGTTGAAGGCGAAGCCCTGGCGACTCTGGTTGTGAACAACATGCGTGGCATCGTCAAGGTTGCAGCCGTCAAGGCTCCAGGCTTCGGCGACCGTCGCAAGGCCATGCTGCAGGACATCGCTGTTCTGACCGGCGGTACCGTAATCTCCGAAGAGATCGGCCTGAGCCTGGAAAGCGCCACCCTGGAAAACCTGGGTAGTGCCAAGCGCGTGACCATCTCCAAAGAAAACACCATCATCGTTGACGGTGCTGGCGTTGATGGCGACATCCAGTCCCGCATCAATCAGATCCGCGCCCAGGTTGCCGAGACTTCCTCGGACTACGACCGTGAAAAACTGCAAGAGCGTCTGGCCAAGCTGTCCGGCGGCGTTGCAGTGATCAAGGTTGGCGCTGGTTCCGAAGTTGAAATGAAAGAGAAGAAAGCCCGCGTTGAAGACGCCCTGCACGCAACCCGTGCAGCCGTTGAAGAAGGCGTGGTACCTGGCGGTGGCGTTGCGCTGATCCGTGCTCTGGAAGCCTTGGTTGACCTGAAAGGCGATAACGCTGACCAGAACGTCGGTATCGCTGTTCTGCGTCGCGCCGTTGAATCCCCACTGCGCCAGATCGCTTCCAACAGCGGCGACGAGCCAAGTGTTGTGGTCAACGAAGTGAAGAACGGTAAAGGTAACTACGGTTACAACGCTGCAACCAGCGAATACGGCGACATGGTTGAAATGGGTATCCTGGACCCAACCAAAGTCACCCGTTCGGCACTGCAAGCTGCCGCTTCGATCGCTGGTCTGCTGCTGACTACCGAAGTTGCCATTGCTGACAAGCCGAAGGCTGAAGGCGCTGGCGGTGGCGGTATGCCAGACATGGGCGGCATGGGTGGCATGGGCGGCATGATGTAAGCCAGCCTTACCCCTGTACTGAAAAAGCCCCGCCTGCAGTGATGCAGGCGGGGCTTTTTTGTGGGCGTTGCTTTGGGTTCAGGTGTGCGTTGCGCGCTTGGATGGCCGGTACAGCAACATGCAATACAGCCCCAGGCAGATCAGCCAGCAGAAAATCGCCGTCCACACGTTATGGGAAAAGAAGTGTGCGCCTTGCATCATACGGCTGACGGAAAAGACGCTGCCCAAGCCGACGGCGAAGATGAATGCGTAGCGAGCCCTGCGCGGCTGCCTGTCACGCAGTGCAAAAAACAGCGCGAACAAGGCGAACCCGGTGGCGGCATGACCGCCTGGCCAGCAGCGCCCGGGTTTATCGGTGGGCGGGCGAGGGCTCAGCAGTTTGCTGTAGGTTTCCTGACCGCCGAACTCCTGGACACTCCATGGACACTGGACGCCGGTGATGGTTTTCAGCGGAGAGACAAACGCCGTCGCCAGCCCGAGTGAGAGCACCAGGCAGCCCAGTTCGCGGCGATAGGGTTTGAGCCGTTGGAGGACAAACGTGCCGACAAATCCCAGGATCGCCAAGACCGAGAACAGGATGACCAACTCTTTGGCGCGGTCATGCAGGATGTCTTCGAGGAAGAAGCTGTAACGCCCGATGAAACCGCCCTCCGCGCCGTTGTAGAACAGCTTGGCGAGGTCCATGTCCAGCGAGGTCAGCTCCAGCAACAGCAATAGGAGCGCAGCGCCGCCAGGGATGCCGAGGCATAGCCATAAGTTGAGAGGTTTGGAAGCCGGTACGGCGGGAGTGGTTCGCATGGTGAACCCTGGTGAAACAGTCCCGTACTGACCTGTACGGGACGTTTTGGTTAGCGCGTGCTCAATGCCGGGGCCTCTTCCTTGGGCGCCCTCCAGCTCAGCAACTGTTGTTTGAAACCATAACTGGCAGCCTGGTAGTAGCTGATCGCCCGCTGGATCAACGGATCATCGCTGCCGACGCGCAGCTCTTTGCTTTCACCTAGGGCTTGGTCGTGGCGGCGTAGGCCCAGGCGCGGGCTGAGAATGGCCAGGTCCTTGCCGTCGAACAATCCCAGGTGCTGGTAGTTACCGACCACGACCCGAGGTGGCAGTGGGTTTTCCTGCAGCAGGTTACGGCCAAAGAACGTTGATTCGTAGCTCAGGTTGAGCAGGCCCAGCAGCGTAGGCGCCAAGTCGATCTGGCTGGCCAGTTGCGCGCTTTCTCGTGGGTCGATCAGCTTGGGCGCATAGATGAAGAGCGGAATCTGGTAGTTGGTGATGGGCAGATCTTCTTTACCTGCGCTGCCCGCGGTGTGGTCGGCGACGAAGATGAAGATCGTGTTATCGAACCAGGGTTTTTGACGGGCGGCTTCCAGGAATTGGCCGATGGCATGGTCGGTGTACTTCACGGCGCCGTCGCGGCCATTCCCGGATTTGATGTCGATGCGCCCATCCGGGTAGGTGTAGGGGCGGTGGTTGGAAGTGGTCATCAACTGCAGCAAAAATGGCTGCTGCTTGGCGTAGTCGGTGTCGGCCAGTTTCAGGGTTTGTTTGTACAGGTCCTCGTCAGCCATGCCCCAGGCGTTCTTGAACGAGATTTCCGACTCGGGCACGCTGCTCTGGTCCACGACGCGATAACCGTTACCGCTGAAAAACGCGTTCATGTTATCGAAGTACCCGCGCCCGCCGTACACAAACACGCTGTCGTAACCGACGGCCGTGAGTTGCTGCCCCAGGCTGGCGAAGCCGCTTTCACGACCAATGCGCTTGACGATCGAGCGCCCGGGCGTAGGGGGGATCGCCAGGGTAATTGCTTCCAGGCCACGGTCGGTGCGGGTGCCGGTGGCATAGAAGTTATTGAAATACAGGCTCTGTTTGCGCAACGCATCGAGGTAAGGCGTGAGGTTGCGTTCGTCGCCGTTGCTGCCCATGTATTTGGCGCTGAAACTTTCGATAGTCACCAGCACGATATTGGGTTTGCGCGGCGTGCCCGGGTTGGTGATGGCGCGGCGAATATCCAGCGGGTCCTGACCGATAAAACGGGCGTTGGGCTCGCTGAGTTCGGTGCGCATTTGCTGGGCAACGACATCCGTTGGCAGGGTTTTGTAGAACTGCGGGTAATCCAACTCATTATTACGGAAGGCGGCAAAGAACTGATACGGGCCATTGCTGGCCAGTTCGTTCTTGTAAGCGTTACCGCCCTGGGCGCGCGGGCTGTCTTGGCTGATCAGTTGCAGGCTCAACCCGGTGACGATCAACAGGCCCAAGGCATTCGCCAGCCGGCCACGCATTGTCGGCAGTGGGGCGCTCATCGCCGCGTTGAACGGCTTGCGCAAAGCCAGGCTCAGCACAATCGCCAGCATGGCTAGCAGGCTCAGCAGTTTACCGATCGGATAGGACTCCAACAGGTTGTTCAACACCTCATCGGAATACACCAGATAGTCAACGGCAATAAAGTTGAAGCGCACGCCGAACTCATCCCAGAACAGCCACTCGGCCACTGAGGTAAACAGCATGGCGAACAGGCTGACGGTGAGCACCGCCTGCAGGAACCAGCGGTGACCGCGACGGCGCCACAGCGCGGGTGGGCACAGCAGCAAATACAGCCCCAGCGGCAGTGCTGCATAGGCCAGGAAACCCAGGTCGTACAGCAGGCCCACGCCAAACACCGGCAGCAGGTTGCCGCCGACTTCATCCAGGTGGGTGATGAGCAGTACGCTGCGAGTGAGCAGGAAAATAACCAGCCAGGCACCGGTTACCAACAGCAAATAGCGCATTGGCGCCATCTTGAGAAACCCCATGTCTATGTTCCTTATATCAATGGGTGGCGATCTTCTGCCTGACACTGTAGTCAGTTTGTGAAGCTATAGTGAAAAACTTGTTCAACTCTTTACAAGGTTGAAAACCTTTATCGTCGTACCTCTCAGCTCTATCCCTTAGCCACACTTGGCCTTAAGCTGCGCGAGCCAACACGGCTGTTACCGCGTACGGAGACACTGCCCATGCGAATTCTATTGGTTGAAGACAACCGCGATATTCTGGCCAACCTGGCCGACTACCTGGGGCTAAAAGGCTACACCGTGGACTGTGCGCAGGACGGTTTGTCGGGCCTGCACCTGGCCGCAACCGAGCACTACGACTTGATCGTGCTCGACATCATGCTGCCTGGCATCGATGGCTACACCTTGTGCAAACGCCTGCGTGAAGACGCCCGCCGCGACACACCGGTGATCATGCTCACCGCTCGCGACCAGTTGGATGACCGGTTGCAGGGCTTCAAGTCCGGCGCCGACGATTATTTGCTCAAACCGTTTGCCCTGTCGGAATTGGCCGCGCGTATCGAAGCCGTGCTGCGGCGTGCCCAAGGTGGCGGCCGTCGCGCCCTGCAAGTGGCCGATCTTAATTACGACCTCGACACCCTGGAAGTTACCCGCGAAGGGCGCCTGCTCAAACTCAACCCGGTCGGCCTGAAGCTGCTCGCGGTCTTGATGCAGAAGAGTCCCCACGTACTGCGTCGGGAAGTGCTTGAAGAGGCGCTGTGGGGCGATGACTGCCCGGACAGCGACAGCCTGCGCAGCCATGTGCACCAGTTGCGCCAAGTGATCGATAAGCCGTTCGCCAAACCGCTGCTGCAAACGGTGCATGGTGTGGGTTACCGCTTGGCCGAGGGCCGTGATGGAGTTTAAGCAAAGCCTTGCCCAGCGGATCATCATCGCCTTTGCCTTGATGAGTGCGTTGGTGGCGGGCGCCTTCGCCATGGGCATCATCGCGACCGTGCACCTGGTGGAAGAGAAGTTGATCTCGGCAGGCTTGGGCGGTGACTTGCAGCGCCTGCTGCTGATGGACACCGTCGAGGACTGGCGGCACCGGCCCGAGCCCGATCAGCTGTTTTACTTCAGCGGTGGCCCCGGCGATTTTGAATTGCCCAAGGACCTGCGCCATCTGGAGCCAGGGTTTCATGAGGTGTTTCGTGAGGCGCTGTCGTACCACGCTATGGTCGAAGTAGTCGACGGTCGGCGCTATGTGCTGCTGCAAGATCAAAGCGATTTCGAAGAGCGCGAGCGCGTGCTGTTTGCCGTGGTGTTGGTGGGCTTCGTGCTCAGCCTGGCGCTGGCGGTGTTCCTCGGCTGGGTGCTGGCCCGTAAGGTAATGGCGCCGGTAGTGCGCCTGGCTCGTCAGGTGCGCCACCGTGACCAGTTGCTTGGCCTGGCGCCGCCCCTGGCGCCCGACTATGCCGCCGACGAAGTCGGGGAGTTGGCCGTGGCCTTCGACGCCACGCTGGGGCGCCTGCGTCAGGCATTGTCACGCGAGCAGTTGTTTACCAGCGATGTCAGCCACGAACTGCGCACGCCCCTGATGGTGCTGGCCAGTTCCTGCGAACTGCTACTGGAAAACCCCGCGATCGATCAGCGTGGGCGTAACCAGGTCGAGCGAATCGCCCGTGCCTGTGAAGAAATGCGTGAACTGGTCCAAACCTTCCTGATGCTCGCCCGTGCCCAACATGACGATGGCAGCATGTCGCCCAAGGTCAACCTGTCGCAGGTGGCTGATGATCTGCTTGGCATTTGGCGCGAGCCCATTGAGCACAAGGGCCTGGAGTTGATCTACCAACCGGGCAACCCTTTGGATACCCGCTACAACGCGACCTTCCTGCATGCCGTGATGGGCAACCTGTTGCGCAATGCGCTGCATTACACCGAACGCGGTTTTATCCGGCTGACGCTGGAGCCGACCGGGTTTGTGGTGGAAGACAGCGGCGTCGGCATTCCCGAAGATAAGCGCGAAGCGATGTTCGAGCCGTTTGTTCGCGGCAGTGAGAAGCGCGGTGAGGGCCTCGGATTGGGTTTGTCACTGGTCCAGCGCATCTGCGAGAACCAGGGCTGGAGCGTTACCCTCAGCACTATGGAACCCAATGGCTGTCGCTTTCATGTTCAGTTGAGTCAGGTCAACGCCTGACCGTTTCCCCTGCCGTTATCCTGCCAGAGATCGCCGTAATTCGGCGAAGATGGCCCCATGATATTGCTTGTATCTGTAAAGTCTTGAAATATATGAGATTGGACAGGACAAGTTTTTCACAATGGGTTGACCTGTTGATCACAGGACGCTGCTTAAGGTTGTAGGCATCAGCAACAGGAGATCCGTTGATGCCTACCCCGATCAAACTCGAATTTTCCGACAAGTACGACGACGAACACGCCCACGAATATTTGCTCAAGCATCAGGACAATTTGGCCCGCCGCTTGTCCCACAAGCGCG
Source organism: Pseudomonas sp. TE3911 (assembly GCF_054062775.1). NCBI lineage: Bacteria > Pseudomonadati > Pseudomonadota > Gammaproteobacteria > Pseudomonadales > Pseudomonadaceae > Pseudomonas > Pseudomonas sp. TE3911. Next base: position 247,610 of record NZ_JBSSFP010000001.1, read on the forward strand.
ACGAACAATTGGCCCGTGGTGCGTTGGCGATGGCGGGTGAGCCTAGCCTGGTGCTGGACTTGCCGTGTGGTGCGGGGCGCTTCTGGCCGTTGCTGGCGGAAAAACCCAACCGTGTGATTATTGGCGCCGACAATTCCGCGTCGATGTTGAAGGTCGCAACCGCCGCCCAACCGGCGGATGTGGTGAAACGGGTACGACCTTTGCAGACATCTGCCTTTGATATCGATTTGCCGGATAACTCGGTCGATAGCATTTTCTGTATGCGCCTGTTGCACCACATTGGTGATCCGGCGCACCGACTGGCGATATTGCGGGAGTTTCAGCGTGTTACCCGCGACAGCGTGATCATTTCGCTGTGGGTCGATGGCAATTTCAAAGCCTGGAAACGCAAACGCCTTGAAGGGCAGCGACGCAAGAACGGTGAGCAAGAAGGTTACCAAAACAGATTTGTGTTACCAGCTGCTACTGTTGAAGCAGAATTTGAGCAAGCGGGTTTCCGTGTTCAGGATTCTCTGGATTTCATCCCGCTGTACGCCATGTGGCGAGTGTATGTATTGCGCAAGAGGTAAGAGCATGGCAGTTGAGTGCGTAGCAGGCAGTCACGTAGCTCCCGAAGAAAGATTTGATTATTTCTGGCGCCAACAAGGCGAGTGGGTCGAAGAGCCCAATCGTCGTCGCGGCGGTGAAAGTGGTGTGCAGCGAGTGATGAGCGCCAATGGGCGTCTGCTCTACAGCAAGCGCCAGACTGGCCACATCTACCGCAGTTGGCTGCACCCCTTTGGGCGCCCCACGGTGCTGCGCGAGCGTGATGCCCTCAAAGGGCTGCGCTTGCTGGATGTGCGGGTGCCGGAGTTGGTGTTCTGCGAGGCGCGCCGCGATGCTGAGCACCAGTGGCAGGCGTTGCTGGTCACCGCGTCCCTAGACGGTTTTGACGAAATTGAAAACTGGTACTCCGCGGGTGGCCGTGAACGCTACGGCGAATTAGTCCACGAGCGCGTACTCAAGGAATTGGCCTGCACCCTGGCACGTATGCACAAGGGGCGTTGGCAGCACGGTTGCCTGTACATCAAGCATATCTTTGTAAGGGTGACGGGCGAGGGCGACGCGGCCAACGTGGAAGTGGCACTGCTGGATTTTGAGAAGTGCCGCCAGCGCATTACCGCTCATAAGGCAGCGTCCCACGACATGCTGCAACTGCGCCGCCATTCGTCGTGGAACGATAGCGACTGGGCAAAACTCAGCTACCTTTACGAGACGGCGTTTGGCAGCGCTATCAAGGGTTTAACCAAATGAAGCTAGAAATAGCACGAGGTGTGTTTCTGGTGGGGGCGTTAGGGGTTGCAGCCTTGGCCCTGGCCGCGTGGGAACAGCCTCGCACACAGGTACTCAGTGCGACGCAGGACGGGGCGCAATGCCTGTTGCCGCGCGTCGTCAAGGCGAGTGTGGCGGCCAAGCCTGATCACGAGTTGCTCCTGTTCATGTTTGGAATGTCTCAAGGGATGAGGCCGCAGAGTTGAAACGATTTAAACCACCCCGAAAGGGCCTTGCGATGCGAGGCCCTTTTTTTTGCTTCAAGCCTTATCCGGTTTGGCCAGGAGGGTATAAACGCAGGGCAGTACAAACAGCGTAAACAACGTACCGATCGACATCCCCGTCGCAATCACCATCCCGATATCAAACCGGCTGACGGCACCCGCCCCGGTCGCGAAAATCAGCGGCACCATGCCGAACACCATGGCGGCTGTGGTCATCAGCACTGGTCGCAGGCGAATCGATGCGGCTTCCTCCACGGCTTGTCGGGGCGTGATGCCCCTGTCCTTACGCAACTGGTTGGCAAATTCCACGATCAGAATGCCGTGCTTGCTGATCAAGCCGATCAGCGTTACCAACCCCACCTGGGTGTAGATGTTCATGCTCGACCAGCCCAGGAACAGCGGAATCAGCGCCCCACAGATCGACAACGGCACCGTCACCAGGATCACCAGCGGGTCACGGAAGCTTTCGAACTGCGCCGCCAACACCAGGAAGATAATCGCCAGGGCCAGGCCAAAGGTTACCCACAGCGCCGAGCCTTCCTGAATAAATTGTCGGGACGCACCGCTGTAGTCGAACGCATAGCCGGGTGGGGTTTCTTCAATGGCGATCTGGCGCACGGTGTCGATGGCCTCGCCCATGCTCACGATCGGAAAGCCTGATATCAGCGCCGAGTTGAGTTGCTGGAACTGATTCAACTGGCGCGGTCGGGCGCGGTCGGTGAGTGTGATCAGGGTCGACAGCGGCAACAATTCGCCCTGGGTGTTTTTCACGTAGTAGTTGTTCAGCCAGTCGGGGTTGTCGCGGTAGGCGCGTTCTACCTGAGCGATCACCTTGTAACTGCGCCCATCGAGGGTGAACCGGTTGATCTCCGCCTCCGCCAGCAGGGTTGCCAGGGTGCCGCCGAGGTCTTGCATCGACACACCCATCTGCGCCGCCTTGGCGCGGTCGATATCCACCACCACTTCGGGTTTGTCGAAGGCTAGGTCGATGTCGACAAAGGCAAACTTGCCCGACTCCATCGCGCGCTTTTTCACGCGGTTGGCCACTTCCAGCAACGACTCATAGTCATTGGCGGTGTTGATCACAAAGCCAAACGGCAGGCCCTCACCCGTGCCGGGCAGGGACGGCAGGTTGAAGCCGAACACTTGCAGGCCGGGAATCTGCTCGAGGCGATGCTGCACCTCGGGGAGGATTTGCATCTGGGTGCGGTCACGCTCGTTCCACGGCTTGAGCAGGAAACCGCCGATGCCCGATTGCACGCCGTTGAAGCCATTGATCTGGAACGAAGAGTAGTACTCCGGAAACTCCTTGAAGATGTTGATGAACTCGTCGGTGTAGGTGTTGAGGTAGTCCAGGTTGGTGGGCTGCGGCGCGCTGGCAATCATGAAGATGATGCCCTGGTCTTCGTCCGGGGCCAGTTGCGACTGGGTGAACTTGAGGAACACCGGGATCAGGCACAGCACGATCAGCGCAAACACGATCACCACCGGCCGCGTATTCAGGGTGCCGTGGAGCATGCGTTGATAGCGCCGCTTGAGTCTGTCAAAAATCCGGTCGAGGCGATGAGCCAGGCCGCTCGGGTTTTCATCGTGGCGCAACAGCAAGGCGCACATCATCGGTGACAGGGTCAGAGCGACAATGCCGGAAATGATCACCGCCCCGGCCAGGGTCAGGGCGAACTCCTTGAACAGCGCCCCGGTGAGCCCTTCGAGAAAACCAATGGGCGCATACACCGCGGCCAACGTGATGGTCATGGACACCACCGGCAGGGCAATTTCCCGCGCGCCTTCCAGCGCCGCATCCAATGGCGTCTTGCCTTCCTCGATATGCCGGTGGATGTTTTCTACGACCACGATGGCATCGTCCACCACCAGGCCGATGGCCAATACCATCGCCAGCAGCGTCAGCAAGTTGATCGAATAGCCCATCAATTGCATGAAAAACAGCACGCCGATCATCGACAGCGGGATGGTGATCACCGGGATCACCACCGAGCGCAACGCGCCGAGGAACAGGAACACCACCACGATGACGATCAGTACCGCCTCAAACAGGGTCTTGACCACTTCGTTGATGGAGGCCTGGATAAATAGCGTGGCGTCGTAGGCAATTTCTGCCTTGAGGGTAGGCGGCAGCTGGGCTTCCAGCTCTGGCATGATCTTGCGCACTTCCTTGATCACCTCCAGCGGGTTGGCGCTGGGGGTAGCCTTGATGCCGATGTACACCGAGGGCGTGCCGCCAAACGAGCTGATGGCGTTGTAGTTTTCCGCGCCCATTTCTACGCGGGCCACGTCCCGCAGCAGCACACGGCTGTCACCGTCGGTTTTAACGGCGATGGCGCCAAAGGCTTCAGCGGACTTGAGGTCGGTGTTGGCGTTGATGCTGGTCACCACGAACTCACCCTTCACCTCGCCGGCGGCGGACAGGAAGTTGTAACGGCGCACGGCGTCGGTGATGTCGCTGGCGCTGAGGCCGAAACCGGCGAGCTTGACCGGGTCCAGCCAGATACGCATGGCGAACACCTGATTGCCGAGGATCTCCGCTTCTGCCATGCCCGGCAGGGTGGCGAGCTTGGGCTGGATGACGCGAGACAAGTAGTCGGTGATCTGCGGGTTGCTCAATTGCTGGCTGGAGAAACTGATGTACATCAGCGCCGAAGCGTCGGCCGCCTCTTTGCTCAACACCGGGTCTTCGGCGTCTTGTGGCAGTTTGTTTTTTACCTCATTGGCTTTGGCCAGCAACTCGGTAAACAAGCGGTCACTGTTGGCGCCGATGCGCGCGTAGATGGAAATCACCGAAAAGTTCTGGCGACTCACCGAGGTCATGTAGTCGATGCCCTCGGCGCTGGCCAGGCTTTGCTGCAACGGCTGAGTGATATAGCCCTGGATGGTTTCGGCGTTTGCACCGGGGTAGGCGGTGGTCACCGTTATCAGGGCGTTTTCCATGGTCGGGTATTGGCGCAGCGGTAACTTGCTGTAGGCCTGCAAACCCAGCAGCACGATGAGCAGGCTGACCACCATGGCCAGCACCGGACGGCGGATAAAGGCATCTGTGAACTTCATGGCTCAGTGCCCTGCCGGCAGGTTTTTGTCCGGACTGATGGCGATGGGCGTGCCGTTATCCAGCTTGAGCTGACCGGCGCTGACCACCTGCTCACCGGCGCTCAAGCCCTTGCTCACCAGCACCAGGCCGCCGCGTCGTTCGCCGGTCTCGACAAAGCGTCGCTCGGCGACCAGCAGCGGTTGGCCATTGGCGTCCTTTTCCAGCTCGCCGCTCTCGTTCTTCTTCTCGGCCACGGCGTACACCGAGTTGCCGTAGAGGGTGTAGGTAATTGCGCTTTCCGGCACCACGATCTGTGCGGTGGGGTTGGGCAGCAAGACGTCGAGGCTGGTGAACATACCGGGCAGCAGTGTGTTGTCCGGGTTGGCCAGGGTGGCGCGCACCAGGACATTGCGTGTGCTGTCCTCGACCTTGGGGTTGATTGCGCTGATGCGACCGGGGAATTGCTGCCCGGGGTAGGCTGAGACCTGCACCTGCACGGTTTGGCCGATGGCGACCTTGGGCACCGCGTGCTCGGGGATATAGAAGTCGACATACAGGCTGCTGATGTCCTGCAAGGTGGCGATCACCGTGCCGCTGGCCAGGTAGTCGCCCACGTCCACCTGGCGAATGCCGATGGTGCCGCTGAACGGCGCGACAATATGCTTCTTCGCCAGCGAGGCCTTGAGCTGGTTGACCGTGGCTTTGTTCTTTTGCAGTTGCGCGGACAGGCGGTCGAACTCGCCCTTGGAAATCGCCTGGCTGCCCACCAACTGGCTGCCGCGTCCGTAGTCCAGCTGGGCCAGGCCCAAGTCGGCCTGGGCAGTTTCCAGCAGCGCGCTTTCTACGGCGCTGTCCAGTTGCACCAGGGGTTGCCCGGCCTTGACCTTCTGCCCGGATTCGAACTTCACGTCTTTGACCGTTCCCGCAATTTCCAGGCTCAGGTTGACGCCTTGCAAAGCCTTGAGCGTGCCCACCGACGGTAGGCGTTGCTGCCATGGCTGTTCGACAGCGGTGGCGACGGCGACACTCACGGGCGGCTTGGGTTTGGAAAAGACCTGGATCTGCTGATAGATGGAAAAGGCTTTATAGCCCGCCAGCAGCAGGACGATTAACAGGACGACACCCAACATGATCAGCATGCGACGGCGCAGCATATTCCGGTTCCTTGGAAAAACTGAGACAGACGAAAACAGACAAGCTCGAAACATTACTCCGAGTGTAGTGGGGATTCCAGACGGTATTTTTGACAGGTCAACGGCCCTGTAATAGCCCGACTTGCCGGCGATGGCGCCTTCAAGCCCTGCGGCGATTTGAAGTACACCATTGCCGGCAAATCGGGCGACTACAGGGGGATGTCAGATCAGGTGGAGATGGTTGTCCCAGAGCCCTGCTGGTAATTCCAGCGGTTTGGCGACCAACTGTTTCTGGCGGCAATCGTAGTAGCGGCAACGGCCTTGGCCGGAGGTGACGACAAATCCATCCTCTACTGCACCGACCCCTGCGCAATCGGGTAACGGACCATCAAGACGCAGTTCGCCGCTGTCCATGTCCCAGATAAAGAAGCGATTGCCACGTGGCGCCGTCAATGCCACCAGGCGCAACTCGCTGTGCACCGCGACGCTGGCGGTGTAATGCCCCATGGCCTGCAATTGCTCGTCTGCCACTGGAAACGCCACGAACGGTTGCCCCGGACGCTTGATCGCCAGCAACTCGGAACGCTCCTGGGACGGCCCCATGAACTGCTGCCCGGTAAGGATGGTGCCATCGCTGGCGATGCCCATATGGCGCACGCTGTTCATCTGCTGAGCCAGGGTTTCCTTGCTGATGAGCGTGCCGTCGCGCTGCATCAACACCAGGCTCGGCTCCATGGCATTGAGGTTCATCTCCACGCGGCTTTCGGCTTCGGTGCGAATGCCGCCATTGGCCACGATCAACGTCTCGCCGTCGGGCATCCACGACACCTGGTGCGGGCCAATGCCGTGGGTGGAAAGTTCGCCGCTGTGCACCAGCCGCTCGCCTTCGAACTTATACACACCGAGCAAGCCACGGCCGGGGTCTGACGTATCGTTCTCGGTGGCGTACAGCCAGTCGCCGCTCTTGTGAATCACCGCATGGCCGTAGAAGTGGCGATTGGTGTTCGAGGTGATGGTTTGCAGCAGCGCGCCATCACGCAGGTCGATCAAGTAACTTTCGGTGCCTGGGCGACGGGCGACGAACAGCGCAATCGGCAGTGTCGGGTGGTTGATGATGTCGTGGCAGCGCTGGCCGACCTGAGTGGCAAACACTTGCTTGCCGTCCAAGTGATAGCCCACGGCGTAGTGCTTGCCGTCTGCATCATCGCGCGCCGACAGCAGCAGCGGACCCTTGTCTTTCTGCTTGAACAACGTCCAACCACCCAGTGTGAGTGCGCTGAGCAGTACGCTGCCAACCGCCAAAGCCTGTCGCCTGAGCATCATCAGTCACCGTCGTTGGCGTTAAAGCCCAGTTGGATGCCCAGCGCCTTGGCCAGTTCGCCTTCGTGCAGGCGGTGGACGACGTTGAGGCTGTCATAGATGTCGTTGAGTTGCTGGCGACCGGCGTCATCGTTCAACAGTTCGTTGAGGGTGCGCTGGTTGCTGGCGAACAGTTTCAGGGACGCGGCGTAGGCGGCGTCGATTTTGTCGGCCAATGGTTTCTGATCCGACGGCAGCAGGCCACGCAGGCCTTTGTTGTCGACGCCGACCCATACGGTCTGGGCGGCAGCAAGGCTGGCCTCCAGGCTTTGCAGGGACGACTGGCTGCGCCACGCGTCGGCCTGGAACGGCTGCGGGATGCCCTTGGTCTGGCGGCCCATGGGCGTGCCGAGTTTTTTCTTCAGGCTGTCCAGGGCGGTCACTTGGACGCGCAGCAGGTCGGCGATGGCTTCGTGGGAATCGGCGTAGCGCTGGTTCGGAAACTTGGTCATCTGCGCGAGCATGCCATCGGTGCTGTTCCAGCTGGCTAGGATCTCTTCGGCCAGGGTTTTCTGACGCTCGCCGATGGCCACCAACAGTGGGCAATAACGGGCTTTGTTCGCATCGTCGGCGATGTCGGTCTTGGCGTCGTAGAGGATGTATTCGTAGGCCGACAGGCCTTGCACGACTACGCTGGACTTGGCCAGGGCGGCGCCGTCGATCTGCGGCTGGCTGGTGACCAATTGCTCGACCTGGCGCCCGACCAGGTTTTTCTTGTCCGGCCAGAACTGTATTTGCCATGCACGGTTGCCCTCGGCCAGCGGGCCGATCAGCAGCGGTTGCAACTCGGCCCAGGCTTTTTGCGCATGGATGAAGTCGGCGCGGGCGGTGTCCAGGCTTTCCTTGCCCTGGCAGTAGGCGAGGGCGCTGGCGGCCAACTGACGGTCGGCTTCGACCCAGCGGCTGTAGGTCGGCAGGATCACTTGTTTGGCGATCGCAGCAGAGGTCACGGCTTGCGGGTCTTGTGGCGAGCAGGCGCCCAGGGCGAGGGCGGCCAGGCTGGTGAACAACAACTTGGGACGGAACATGTCGAGCTCCCTTCTGTAAGTGGGGCGAAGCTTATAAAGAATTCAGGAACGCCAGCAACGCAGCGCGCTGTTCGGCATTAAAGGACAACACATGCTGCTGCGCCGCTTGTGCCTCACCGCCGTGCCAGAGCACGGCTTCCAGCAGGTTGCGGGCGCGACCGTCATGCAGAAACTGGGTATGGCCACTTACGGTGTGTGTCAGGCCAATGCCCCACAACGGCGGCGTGCGCCAGTCGCGGCCACCGGCCTTGAATTCGCTGCGGTTGTCGGCCAGGCCATCGCCCATGTCGTGCAGCAGCAAATCGCTATAGGGGCGGATCACTTGGTTGGCCAATTCAGGCTCGGCGGCATTGGCTGAGGTGGTGAACGTCGGCTTGTGGCACCCCTGGCAACCGGCCTGGAAGAACAGGTTTTTCCCGGCCAGGACTTGCGGATCGTTGACCTGGCGGCGCACGGGCACGGCAAGGTTACGGGTGTAGAACAGCACCAGGCGCAGAATGTTATCGCTGACTTCCGGCTCGCCATCGGCGCCATTGCCGTTGGGCGCCTGTTTGCAGGCCACTTGGGCGTCGGTGCAGTCATCGAAGGGTCTCAGGGACGTAGTGAGGCCCATATCACCAGAAAACGCGTGAACATTTTGTTGATTGAGGTTGGGTTGTCCGGCTTTCCAGCCAAAACGCCCGAGCACGGTTTTTTGCTCGGCGTCATCCCAGACCTGATTGGCGCGGCCGACGATGGCTTCTTTATCGGCGGTTTTGGGGTCGGTATTGCGCAGGATGTCCGCGTCGCTGATGGCTTCAAGCAGGCCAAGGCCGATCATCGGCGGGGCGATGCGCGCCGAAAAACGGGTGTCGGGGTGCATTGGGCCGTAGCCCAGTTGGGTGATCTGCAGGTCCGGCTTGCGCAGTTCGACGACGGTGCCGTCCTTGAAGGTGACGTTGACCGGTGTGTAGTCGACCCGCACTTTGCCTTCCGGAGTGACGCCGGGCACGGCCATGTCCTGCAATTGCCCGCCGTATGTCGGCTCTGGCACCACGCCTGCTTGCTCCATGAGTTTGGCGTAGGGTTGCTGATCCTGAGTTGGCGGGGCGATCGACAGGCGCACCAGCATCGAGACCGCATTGGCTGCGTCGGGCAACGGCGGGTGGCCACGGCCGTCCTTGATGTGGCAGTTCTGGCAAGCGTTGGTGTTGAACAACGGGCCCAGGCCATCACGGGCGGTGGTGGTGGACGGCGCGATCACCCAAGGACTGCGAAAGAAACTGTTGCCGACGCTGAAGTCCAAGCGGCGCGTCGGCGACAAGTTGGCCGACGGCAGGGAAAACGCGTTCTGGTCGCGCTTATTCACCGTCGTCGCGCCGCCTGCCCGCGATTCACCCGGCTCGGCCTTGGTGAACCTGGGGGCGTCATCGCACGCAGTCAGGCCCAAGGCCATGCATACGACGGACAGACGAAGAAGCGAACGGAACATCGAGTTTCCTGAACGAGCGTGAAAAATATGGTCGCAAAGTCTAACAGGGCCGGGGGGAATGAATAAGAGCAATTATCGTTTGGTGGTCGCCGGTTTATTCCCGCTAGAATGACCGCACATTTTTTCTGGAGGTGGCCAATGCAGGCTCTCGACGCTTTGCTCAACCGTGTTTCCGTGCCGCGTTTGCTGGAGCCGGCACCGACCCAGGAGCAGCGCGACGTGCTGTTCGCCGCTGCCATGCGTGCACCCGACCACGGTCAATTGCGCCCTTGGCGTTTCCTCACCGTAGAAGGCGCCGCCCGTGAGCAGATGGGGACGCTGCTGGCCGAGGCTGCACGCCTGCAAGACGCCGACGCCCCGCAAGCCGCCATCGACAAGGCCCAGAACGGCCCATTGCGCGCACCGTTGGTGGTGGTGGTGATCGCCCGTTTGCAGGAGCACTTCAAGGTACCCAAGTCTGAGCAACTGCTGGCGGCGGCCTGTGCGGCCCACGGCATTCTGTTGGCGGCCTATGCCCAAGGGATTGGTGCGGTGTGGCGTACGGGTGAGTTGTCCTACTCGGCCCACGTTGCCAAAGGCCTGGGGCTGACGGCGGATGAGGAAGTGATTGGCTTCCTCTATTTGGGTACCCCGCAGAACCCGCCGCGTACGGCGCCGAAGGAAGATGTGGCGGCGTTTGTGCAGGCTTGGACGGGTCTCTAAGCAGTACGCGATCAAAATGTGGGAGGGGGCTTGCCCCCGATAGCGGTGTCTCAGTCAATGAATCTGCTGACTGACACACTGCTATCGGGGGCAGGCCCCCTCCCACATTTCACCTGTGGTGTTTCTTAAACCTTGAACTGATCCATGAGTTTCATCTGCTGGCTGGCCAACGCATTGAGTTGGCTGCTGATAGCCGCCGATTCGGTGGCCTGGCCGGTGAGGGTTTCGGTCACGGTACGGATCGCCGAGACGTTACGGTTGACCTCTTCGGCCACCGCGCTCTGTTGTTCGGCGGCGCTGGCGATTTGCAGGTTCATGTCGCTGATCACCGTCACGGCGTCGCTGATCTTGCCCAAGGCCTGCACGGCCTGATGGATCTGCCCGGCATTGCTCTGGGCCTGGCTTTGGCTTGAGTGCATCGTCGCGACCACGCCACGGGTGCCGCTCTGGATGCGTTCGATCACCAGGCGGATCTCCTCCACGGAATCCTGGGTGCGCTTGGCCAAGTTACGGACTTCGTCGGCCACCACCGCAAAGCCGCGGCCGCTTTCGCCCGCGCGTGCCGCTTCAATCGCCGCGTTCAGCGCCAGCAGGTTGGTCTGTTCGGCAATGCTGCGGATCACTTCCAGCACCGAACCGATTTGCTCGCTGTTGACTGCCAGGGCTTCGACTTCGCCCACGGCCCTGCTGACTTCTTCGGCGAGGACCGTGATATCCCGCGTACTCTTTTCAATGATCTGCATGCCTTCGCGCGCCGACTGATCGGCACCGCGTGCCGCGCTGGCGGCATTCGAGGCGCTGTTGGCGACGTCATGGGCGGTTGCGCTCATTTCGTTGGACGCCGTGGCCACTTGGTCGATTTCACGGAACTGCACCTGCATGCCTTCGCTGGTCTGGCGGGCGATGGCCGAGGACTGGTCCGCCGTGCCGCGGGCCTCGGTGATGCTTTGCTTGATCTGGGCGATAGTCGGTTGCAGCTTGTCGAGGAAGCGATTGAACCAGTTCACCAGTTCGCCCAGTTCATCCTTTTTACTGTAGGCCAAGCGTTGGGTGAGGTCGCCGTCGCCGCTGGCGATGTCCTTGAGCATCGCGGCCACGCTGTTGATCGGGCGGGTTACGCCGGTGGCGGTCAGCCAGATCAACAGCAGGCCGAGCAACGCGGCGGCAGCCGCTACCAGTAAGGCTTTGAGCGTACCAGCCGCCTGCGCATCATCGAGCACGGCTTGCAGCTTGACGTTATCGGCCAGCATCACGGCTTTTGGCAGCTTGATCACCACGCCCCAGGATTTGGCATCGCTAATCGGCTTGACCGGGTATACGGCGCGAATGGTATCGCCCTGTTCTCGGATCACGTGATTGTCACTGGCCAGCAGTTGCACGATCTCTTTGCCTTCGGCGCCGAGGGTATCGATAAGATTCTTGCCGACCTTGGCTGGTTCGCCGCTGTACGCAGCAATCAGGCCGGTGCTGGAGAGAATCTCCAGGTGCGCCGCGCCATTGAACAAGTCTTTCTGTGCGGCGTCGGTGGACGCTTGCAGGGCGGTAAGGGCGATATCGACACCAACGATACCGATGACTTTGCCTTCCACGATCAGCGGCATCGAAATGGTGGTCATCAGCACGGGTTTGCCGGCCACTGTGTCTTCATACGGGTCCAACAGGCATGTACTGCGGGTGTCGCGCGGGCAGGTGTACCAGATGTTGTAGGGCGTACCACTGAGGTTGAGGGTAGTCTTGGTCAGGTCGTCCTCGACCATTATGGTGTTCAGGCCTGCGCCACCGGCTCGGCTCCAGTAGCTGGAGAAGCGGCCTTTTTCGTTGGACACGCGAGCCTTGTCGTCGACGAATTCGCTGTCCTTGCCATCCAACCCGTTGGGCTCGAATGACAGCCAGATGCCCAGCACCTTGTTGTTGCGCTCGAATGCGGTTTTTACGCTCTGGTTGAGTTCTTCGCGCAGGGCGCCGGCTTCAAGGGCACGTTTGGTCCCCAAGTTACGCAGGTCTTTGATCTGGTCGGCAAGGGCTGTCAACGCTACCTGACTGTCACCGAAAGTTTTCTGCAGTTGCACGGCCTGCTCCGCAGCCTTGGCTTGCAGCAACTGTTCCACGCCAGCGGTGAGCATGCGTGAGCTTGAATCACTGACTAACTGATCGTTCTGGTTAGTGGTGTAGATATTGATGCCGACCACCAGTGCAATCACGCCCAATAGGCAAAGCCCGGACAGCAGCACGATTTTCAAGCGGATAGAGAGGGTGTCGAACATAGGTTCACTCACGAATGGTCTTGTTGGAATGCACAGCACGGCCAAGTCCATTCAGCGCTATATCCGGAGCATCGGCGCGGTAGGGGCTTTCATGAGCAGAAGGCGATGGGCGGTAGGAAAACGCCTACAGGTAGGGTTATACGGGCTGTGCGAGCCGTTCGGGGCGTGACCAGATCCACAGATTGCCCAGGCTCATCCCGGCAATCGCCAGGTAGATGGGCCAGCCATGGTCGAGCATCACCAGCATCAGGATCGCGCACAACAGCATGCTCACGGTGGCGCTGACTTTGGCCCGGCGCGCGATGATCTTGCCGTTGCGCCAGTTGAACAGGATCGGCCCAAACAGGCGGTGGTTTTCCAGCCAGGCGCTGAGGCGTGGCGAGCTTTTGGTCGCAGCCCAGGCGGCCAGCAGGATGAACTCGGTGGTGGGCAAACCGGGTATCACAATCGCCACCAGCCCGATGCCCAGGCTGACATAGGCCAGCAGGCCAAACAGGATCTGTGCGATTTTCGAGGTGGATTGGGTTTTGCCGGTCATGGTGAAGCTTTTCTTGGGGAAGGTTTACAAAAAAGTCCGAACTCAAATGCGATCAAAATGTGGGAGGGGGCTGGGTCAGTTACCTATTTGTTGGCTGATGCACCGCTATCGGGGGCAAGCCCCCCTCCCACATTGGGTTGCATTTCAATTTGCGGGATCAGGCCAGTTCAGGGGCGCTAGCGTACGCCTGTTCCAGCAACACGGTGAAGCGCACAAACGCATCCACCGCGCCTTTTTCTACTGCGGCCTCTTCCGCGGGGCTGAATTGCAGGCCGTCGAGGGTGCGGGTGAAGCTCTTCCAGCCTTCGGCACGACCGCCGGCTGGCTCACCCAAGTGGCGGGCCCCAAAGGTTTCGCTCAAGCCGAGGCCTACGGCGCGCTTGATCAGGAACGCGGCGCCCAACTTGGAGCCTTCCGAGACGAACAGCCAGCCCAGGGCTTCTGCTTTGCTCGGGTTGCTCACTGCACCGGCCACCGCAGCCGGCACTTCGGTGTCCAGGTCGGCGAGGTCCAGCTTGGCGGCTTCGGCGCGGCAGCGTGCGGCGAGGTCAGGCACGATCTTGATCAGTTCGGCGTCGTTGTACAGGGCCACCAGTTCCGACTGGAACAGGTACTGCGCCACCACGAAACGGGCAAAGTTGGCCTGGGTTTCGAACGGGGCATGGGCCTTCACCAGTGCATCCAGCTTGGTGTGCGGCTCGTTGGTGATCTGGTTCAGGCGCTGGGAGCGCAGGCTTGGACGTTCTGCGTTAGGAGAAGCGGTCATGAAAAAGTCCTTGAGAAGGGGAGCGCCTTGGTGCCCGAAAGAGAGCGGTTATCAACTAGACGAACAAGAAGACGCGGCACAGTAAAAAATCCTCACCTCGTCGTTGAAATTTCGACGAGGTGAGAGGGGCTTGGTCAGATATCCCAGATCACGTTAATCGCAAAGTTTCGGCCGGGCTGGGTCAGGCGGTCGAGGTTGGCCGGGCCGGTTACCGCGGCTTCGCCGACGCTGTCGTAGCTGCGTACGTCATCCCAGTTCCAGTACTTCTTGTCGGTGAGGTTGTAGAGGCCGCCATTGATGGTCACGTCGCTGGTGACTTTGTAGTAGGCGGTCAGGTCGACAACGCCGAAGCCGGGGGTTTTGAATGGGCCGCTGGTGTCGCCGTCCGGCGCGTGGAAGGTGGAGCTGTCTACGCGATTCTGCTTCTTCACCAGGGTCCAGCTCAGCAGGCCGCCGTAATTGTCCTGGTCGTAGCCCAGGCCGAACACGCCCTTGAGCGGGTTGACGCTGTTCAGCGGTTCGCCGTTTTGGTCGTTGCGACCGTAGGCATAGGAGACCGCACCCTGGGTGTATAGGCCTTGTGGGGCACCGAATGCATCCAGGTTCAGGCGGCCCTTGGCTTCGGCGCCCTTGACGCTGGCGCGCTTGATATTGACGGCTTGGAACTGCTCGGCAGTGCCGCCGACCACGACGTTGTCTTCGTCGATAAAGTCGCGATATTTGTTATAGAACACCGCCACCTCGAAGGAACCCTCGTCGAACTTGCCGCGAATCCCGGTTTCGATGCCTTTGCTGGTCTCCGGCTTGAGATCCGGATTGGGTTCGACGGTGTAGCCCAGGTTCAAGTTTTCAAAGCGGCCGTACAGCGATTTGGCGGACGGTGTGCGGAAACCTTCGGCGTATTGGCCGAACCAGGTGTATTGGTCCGTCAGCGCGTAGGTCAGGCCAAACTTGGGCGTCACGCGGTGCCAGGTTTTCTTCTTGTCGCTCACCGTTTCCGCACCTGTCGGGTTGACGGTGTTGAGGAATTCCTGGGTCAGCTTGGGTTTGAGCTGGGTGTAGTCATAGCGCACGGCGGGGAGGAAGGTCCATTTGTCCCAAGTGATCTGGTCCTGTGCGAACAGCGAATAGGTGTTGATGGTCGGGTCGGGGAAGTCGCTGGCCTTCTTCACGCTATCGGAGGCCATCGGGCTGGGCGCGCCGATGGCGGTGCAACCGCTGCCGACGGCCACGCAGGTCGCGCTGCCCTCGCGCGAGCCGGTGACTTTCTGCTGCTTAAGGGTGGTGCCGTAGGTCACTTGGTGATCGGTTTCACCGAGGCTGAACGCTTTGTCCAACTGTGCATCGAAAACCCACTGTTTTTCCTGGTAGAGCGTGTCGCGTGTGCGCAGGACGCGACGACCGGATTGATAGATTTCGGCGGTGGTCTGGTCGGTCTTGGCGATCTGGTAATTGACGCTGGTCTTGATGCGGTCGGCAATCGGCGACTCAAGGGCGAAGCTGTTTTCCAGGCCGAAACGTTCACGGGTGATGGTGTCGTTACCACGACGATCACGGTAGAGGTTGAAGCCTCGGCCGCCGATGAACGGGCCGCCCACCGCGTTCTTCAGGTTGACGTCGCGATCATCCTTGTACTTCTCGTACGTCAGACCCAGGCGGTTGTCATCGCCATAGTTCCAGCCGAGCTTCGCCAGGATGTTAGTGGTGCGCGCTTCTTCCGGGTTGGCGCCTGTGCGATCCAGGCCGGTGGCGTTGTTGCCGTCGTAGGACTCAGTTTCGTGACCGTTGCGCTGGCTCAGGTGCAGCAAACCGTCGAAGTCTTGAACGCGGCCGGCGAAGGTGCCAGAGGTCAGCCAACTTTCGTCGGCGGAGCTGTAGCCGGTCTTCAGGCGGGCGCCGAAGTCTTGGCCTGGCTTGATGATGTCAACCGGGTCGAGGGTGAAGTAACTGACGGCGCCGCCGATGGCGCTGCTGCCGTAGAGGGCCGACGCCGGCCCGCGCAGGATTTCCACGCGCTTTACGATTTCCGGGTCGACGTAGTTGCGGCGGGTCTTGGCGTAGGGGCCGTTGAAGAAGTTGCCCGGCACTTCCACACCGTCCACTTGAGTAAGGATACGGTCGCCATCGATGCCGCGAATGTTGAAGCCGGCATTACCTGCTCGTGTACCAGCGCCGCCCACCGAGACGCCGGGCTCGTAGCGCACCAGTTCCCGGATGTTGTTGACGTTCTGGCGGTCCAGTTCCTCACGCTCATGCACGCTGACGGTACTCGGCACGCTGTTCACATCCTGCGCGTTACGGGTTGCGCTGATGGTCACCTGTTGCAGGTTGAGGGTGCTGCCCGCTGCGCGCTTTTCCAGCACGATGTTGTTATTGCCCAGTTTGCGGTAGCTCAGGTTGGTCCCCACCAACAGCCGGTCCAACGCTTTTTCTGGCGACAACGGGCCGCGTGCGCCAGGAGACGACACGCCCTGGCCCAGCTCTGCGGGCAGGCCGACTTGCCAGCCGGTCACGGCGGTAAAGGCATTGAGCGCCGAGACCAGCGGCTGCTGTTCGATGCTGAAGGTGTAGTTGCCCTGGCTGCGCGAAACCGGTTCGGCAGCGGTGGCGGCCATGGCCGGCGCGCCGGCCAGCAGGATGGCGGCAGTCAACAAGGACAGGACGGGCGAAGAAGACCGGCGGTTGAAACGAGAGGACATCGAAAGCGCTCCGGGGGACGAATCTTATAGTTGCGAACCGAATCAAATAGGAATCAGTTGCATTGGCTAAGACGAGACGTACCGCCGAAGGTTATCGAGTAAAAATAATTCTCATTTAGTTCAGGATGACCAGCGCCGGGTATTCCGAGAGCTTGGCAGAGGTGATGTGCGCCAGTGAACGCACGACGTCCAGGGGTTGATCGAGCCGGTAATTGCCGGTGACCGCGACGCTGGCGAGTTGGTCGTTGGTGTTGACGATCCAGCCGGGGTAATAGCGGCGCAACTCGGCGAGCACTTCGCTCATCGGGCAGTTTTCAAAAATCAACCGGCCTTGCACCCAGGCCAGGTCCTTATTGGCGTCCAGCTTGGCCGGTTGGCCGAAGCCTTTGGGGCCGATGCGGATACTTTCGCCGGCGCGCAGGCGTACGCGGGCATCGTCGAAAGTGTTGCTGAGGTCGACATCACCGCGCTGCACTTGCACCTGGGCCTCGCCATTGAGGTAGCGCACGGCGAAGGCGGTGTCGCGCACGCTGGCGCGTACCGGGCCGGCGTCGATTTCCAGGGGCTGGCCATGGTTGGGCACAACCTCGAAAAAAGCCTCGCCCTGGTACAGGCGGGCGATGCGCTGGTGGTCCTTGATGCTGCTGGAGAACGCCGAGTTGGTGTTCAGCAATACTTTCGAGCCGTCGTCCAATTGCAGACGTTGTCGTTCGCCCACCACGGTGAGGTGGTCGGCCTGCAGGCGCACCGGCAGGTTGCTGAAGCTGAACAGCCCGATCAGCAACACGGCGGCGGTGGCGAGCGGTTTCCAATGGGGTTTCATTCGGCGCCAGGCGCTGGGCTTGCGCGGCGCGGCCAGGGCCACCGCGGCGCTGTGAACCGGCGCGCCACCCCAGGCGGCCTGGGCCTTGGCGAAGGCGTTGACGTGGGCCGGGTCGCGGGCCAGCCAGGCTTCAAACTCGGCCTGCTGCCCAGCTTGCGGGCACTGCAAGGCAATCAGCCAATCCAGGGCCTGGTCCATAGCCGTGTCTTGCAGCACCTCATGAGCCAGCTCATGAGGGCGCAGTTTATTGGGGTCCGTCACGGTGTTCCTCGGGTCTTCGCCACGTTCTATTCATTATTCCTACAGCTCGGGTCGACATTTCTGTCGCGTGCAGCTTAAGGCCGATCCAGCCGGTCGGCCACACCTACGCAGATGGCCATGATCAATTTCAGTTCCTTTTGCACCGTGCTCAGGGACACGTCCAACTGATCGGCAATCTCCTGATAGCTGCACCCATGCAGGCGGCTGAGGATGAAAATCTGCTGCTGGCGGGCGCTCAATTGGCCCAGGCTGACGCTCAGGTGCTCAAGCAGTTGCTCGGCCTGAGTCGCATCTTCGGGGGTGCTGATAGGGGCGGCGACGCTTTGCAGGATGTCCAGCGGGACATCTTCCTGCAGCGTGCGGGCCTGGATTCTGCGTGAGCGCAGGTGATCCAGCGCGAGGTTACGTGCTGTTTGATAAACGAAGGGTTCAAGGTGATCGATCGGCCGCTCGCTGAGGGCCCGTGTGACGCGCAGGTAGGTTTCCTGCAGCAGGTCCTCGGCGGTGCTGTGGTTATTCACCATCCGCTGCAAGGTGCGTAGCAGAATCACCCGTTGGGTGAGAAAGACTTGGTTGAAGCGAGATTGGCTCACAGTGATACCAGACCGATTTGCAGCAAATGATAATGCTTATCATCAACTCAAATGGCAAGTGGCTATTTCTCTGGGCCTACTTAGAACAATGTGGGAGGGGGCTTGCCCCCGATAGCGGTGTGTCAGCCAACACATTCCTGCCTGATACACCGCCATCGGGAGCAAGTCGAATCGCCCCTCCCAAAGGATCGCTTTATTCGGCGTTACACAGCGCCAGGCAGTTATCCAGCATACGGTTGGAGAAGCCCCACTCGTTGTCGTACCAGGCCAATACTTTGAGCAACTTGCCGCTGACCTTGGTGTGATTGGCGTCGAAGATCGACGACAGCGGGTTGTGGTTGAAGTCACTGGAAACCAGCGGAAGGGTGTTGTAACCGAGGATCTTCGAGTGCTGGCTGGCTTCCTTGAGCAGCGCGTTGACCTCTTCGGCAGTGGCTTCTTTCTTCAGCGTTACGGTGAGGTCTACCAAGGACACGTTGATCACCGGCACGCGCACGGCCATGCCGGTCAGCTTGCCCGCCAGTTCCGGCAGCACCAGGCCCACCGCTTCGGCAGCGCCGGTCTTGCTTGGGATCATGTTCTGGGTGGCGGAGCGCGCGCGGTACGGGTCGGTGTGGTAGACGTCAGTCAGGTTCTGGTCGTTGGTGTAGGCGTGGATGGTGGTCATCAGGCCACTCTCGATGCCCAGCTCGCGGTGCAGCACCTGGGCGACCGGCGCCAGGCAGTTGGTGGTGCACGAGGCGTTGGAGATGATCTGGTGGGACTGACGCAGAATGTCGTGGTTCACGCCATACACCACAGTGGCGTCCGCGCCTTTGGCCGGTGCCGAGATGATCACCTTGCGCGCGCCGGCGGTAATATGGGCGGCGGCCTTGTCACGGTCGGTGAACAGACCGGTGCATTCGAATACCACGTCAATCTTGTGTGCAGCCCATGGCAGGTCAGCCGGGTTGCGAATGGCACTCACGGCAATCCGGTCACCGTTGACGGTCAGGCTTTCCTGATCGTGGGCGACCTCTGCGTCGAATGTGCCATGTACGGTGTCGTATTTGAGCAGGTGGGCATTGATCGAGCTGTCGCCCAGATCGTTGATGGCGACGATCT
This sequence comes from Pseudomonas sp. TE3911, assembly GCF_054062775.1. NCBI lineage: Bacteria > Pseudomonadati > Pseudomonadota > Gammaproteobacteria > Pseudomonadales > Pseudomonadaceae > Pseudomonas > Pseudomonas sp. TE3911. Next base: position 266,929 of record NZ_JBSSFP010000001.1, read on the forward strand.
GCAAATCCTGGCGGTAGCCTTGGGTATACAGTGCGCGCAGGACATTACGGCCAATACGGCCAAAACCATTGATTGCGATACGAAGAGTCATTGGAGAGTGCCTGTCGTCGATTTGTTGTAAGAATTACAAGATTATTCGCATAAAAATAGAAAACAAGCCTTTTTAGTGGCAATATTTTGTTCAATCTACAACGAGTGACCTGAATCAACTGGTCCGATGATTCAAACGACACCCTGCCATCCCATGAGCTGCGGGCGTTTGATCAGCATAGACACTCAGGTCGCCACATCCGTTAGCCTGGAGTTCTACACATGCATCCCCGCGTTCTTGAGGTCACCGAACGGCTTATCGCCCGCAGCCGCGCCACCCGCGAGGCTTACCTTGCGCTCATTCGCGGCGCCGCCAGCGACGGTCCGATGCGCGGCAAGCTGCAATGCGCCAACTTTGCCCACGGCGTGGCCGGTTGCGGCACCGAAGACAAAAACAGCCTGCGCATGATGAATGCCGCCAACGTGGCAATTGTTTCCTCATATAACGACATGCTGTCGGCGCACCAGCCGTACGAACATTTCCCTGAACAAATAAAGAAAGCTCTGCGTGAAGTCGGCTCGGTCGGCCAGTTCGCTGGTGGTACGCCTGCAATGTGCGACGGTGTGACCCAGGGCGAGCCGGGGATGGAGCTGAGCCTGCTCAGCCGTGAAGTCATTGCCATGTCCACGGCGGTGGCGCTGTCCCACAACATGTTCGACGCCGCACTGATGCTGGGCATCTGCGACAAGATCGTCCCCGGCCTGATGATGGGCGCGCTGCGCTACGGTCACCTGCCGATGATCTTCGTACCGGGCGGCCCAATGCCGTCGGGTATCTCCAACAAGCAGAAAGCCGACGTGCGCCAGCGCTACGCCGAAGGCAAGGCCACTCGCGAAGAGCTGCTGGAATCGGAGATGAAGTCCTACCACAGCCCCGGCACCTGCACCTTCTACGGCACTGCCAACACCAATCAACTGTTGATGGAAGTGATGGGCCTGCACTTGCCGGGCGCTTCATTCGTCAACCCGTACACGCCGCTGCGTGACGCGCTGACCCGTGAAGCCGCGCATCAGGTTACGCGCCTGACCAAGGCCAACGGCAACTTCACGCCGATCGGCGAGATCGTCGACGAGAAATCCATCGTCAACTCCATCGTCGCCCTCAACGCGACCGGCGGGTCCACCAACCACACCCTGCACATGCCGGCCATCGCCATGTCGGCAGGCATCATCCTCACCTGGGACGATATGGCTGACCTCTCCGAGGTGGTGCCGACCCTGTCCCACGTGTATCCAAACGGCAAGGCCGATATCAATCACTTCCAGGCGGCGGGCGGCATGTCGTTCCTGATCCGTGAGCTGCTGGAAGCGGGCCTGCTCCACGAAGACGTCAACACCGTGGCCGGCAAGGGCCTGAGCCGATACATCCAGGAACCGTTCCTGGTCGACGGCGAGCTGGTTTGGCGTGACGGTCCTATCGAAAGCCTCGACGAAACCATCCTGCGGCCCGTGGCCCGTGCGTTCTCGCCGGAAGGTGGTCTGCGCGTGATGGAAGGCAACCTCGGCCGCGGTGTGATGAAAGTCTCTGCGGTAGCCCCAGAGCACCAGATCGTCGAAGCGCCGGCGGTGGTGTTCCAGGATCAGCAGGATCTGGCCGATGCGTTCAAGGCTGGTCAGTTGGAAAAAGATTTCGTCGCGGTGATGCGCTTCCAGGGCCCGCGCTCCAACGGCATGCCCGAGCTGCACAAGATGACGCCGTTCCTGGGTGTGCTGCAGGACCGTGGTTTCAAGGTGGCATTGGTGACAGACGGGCGTATGTCCGGCGCGTCGGGTAAGATTCCCGCCGCGATTCACGTCAACCCCGAAGCCCAGAGCGGCGGGCCGCTGGCGCGAGTACGCGATGGCGATATCATTCGTGTGGATGGCGTTACCGGCACCTTGGAGCTTAAGGTGGACGCCGAAGAATTTGCAGCGCGCACGCCTGCCACGGGCCTTCTGGGCAATAACGTGGGGGCCGGCCGCGAGCTGTTTGGATTTATGCGCTTGGCCGCAAGCTCCGCAGAGCAGGGCGCCAGCGCCTTTACCTCTGCCTTGGAGACGCTTAAGTGAAGTTAGCGCTGGTCGGTGATATCGGGGGTACCAACGCCCGTTTTGCAGTGTGGCGGGATTCGGCACTGCATTCGATTCGGGTGCATGCCACGGCGGATTACCCAACCCCTGAAGAGGCGATCAAGGTCTATCTGAAGGAAGAGGGCCTGGAAATCGGGGACATCGGCGCGGTGTGCCTGTCGGTGGCCGGGCCGGTGAGTGGCGATGAATTCAAATTCACCAATAATCACTGGCGCCTGAGCAAGACGGCGTTCTGCAAGACCTTGCAGCTGGATGAACTGCTGCTGGTCAATGACTTCTCCGCCATGGCCCTGGGGATGACCCGCCTGCAACCCGACGAATTTCGCGTGGTTTGTGAGGGCACGCCGGAGCCGTTGCGCCCGGCGGTGGTGATCGGGCCTGGCACTGGCCTGGGCGTCGGCACACTGCTGGATCTCGGCGCAGGTCGTTACGCGGCGTTGCCGGGGGAGGGCGGCCACGTCGACCTGCCCCTGAGCAGCCCTCGGGAAACCCAGTTGTGGCAACACATTTACAACGAGATTGGCCACGTCAGCGCTGAAACGGCGTTGAGCGGTGGCGGCTTGCCGCGTCTGTACCGCGCGATTTGTGCGGTGGACGGTCACGCGCCTGTGCTCGACACGCCCGAAGCCATCACGGCTGCAGGCTTGGCCGGCGACCCGGTGGCGATGGAAGTGTTGGAGCAGTTCAGCGTCTGGCTGGGCCGAGTGGCGGGCAATAACGTGCTGACCACCGGTGGACGCGGTGGTGTGTATATCGTGGGTGGGGTGATTCCGCGGTTTGCCGACTTTTTCATCAACAGCGGCTTTGCCAAGAGTTTCAGCGACAAAGGCTGCATGAGCGACTACTTCAAAGGTATTCCGGTGTGGTTGGTGACCGCGCCGTATTCCGGGTTGACCGGGGCGGGTGTGGCGTTAGAGCAGGCATTTGCGTAGGCAGTGACCTGCCCCCGATGAGGCCATCAAGAACACCCCATAACAACAAGGAGGACCCCGTGAGCGTAATCAGTAAATCGATTCTCCTCGTCGACGACGACCAGGAAATCCGCGAATTGCTGCAAACCTACCTCAGTCGCGCCGGCTTCCAGGTGCGTGGCGTGCCGGATGGCGCGGGGTTCCGCCAGGCGATGAACGAGGCGCCGTGCGACCTGGTCATCCTCGATGTGATGCTGCCGGACGAAGATGGCTTCAGCCTCTGCCGTTGGATCCGCCAGCACCCGCGCCAGGCGCAGGTGCCGATCATTATGCTTACCGCCAGTTCTGACGAAGCCGACCGCGTGATCGGCCTGGAACTGGGCGCCGATGACTATATCGGCAAGCCATTCAGCCCTCGCGAGTTGCAGGCGCGGATCAAGGCCCTGTTGCGCCGCTGCCAGTTTGGCCAGGAGCGCAGTGGGAGTGGCGATGTGCTGGTGTTCGATGAATGGCGCCTGGACATGATCAGCCATCGGCTGTTCCACGTGGACGGCGAGGAAGTGATTCTCTCCGGTGCCGACTTCGCACTGCTCAAGTTGTTTCTCGACCATCCGCAACAAATTCTCGATCGCGACACTATCGGCAACGCCACCCGTGGCCGCGACCTGATGCCGCTGGACCGCATCGTCGACATGGCGGTCAGCCGCCTGCGCCAACGCCTGCGCGACACCGAAAAGCCCCCGAGGCTGATCCGCACCGTACGTGGCAGCGGTTATCAACTGGCAGCCAGCGTGGTTGCCGGCAATGTCCACTGAGCCCGTGACCGAACGCCGGCGCCGCTTCCCGGTACCGCGCTCGCTGCTGGGACGCATGCTGCTGCTGACATTGCTTGCGGTGTTGTTCGCCCAGGCGTTGTCCAGCGTGATTTGGGTTTCGCAGTTGCGTGCTACCCAGCTTGAGGGCCTGGTCACCAGCGCTCGCAGCCTGGCCCATTCGATGACCGCCAGTGTGAGTTACTTCCGTTCGTTGCCGGTGGCCTATCGTCCGCTGGTTCTCGACCAATTGCGTAGCATGGGCGGCACCCGGTTTGTAGTCACCCTTAATGACCGTCCGCTGGACATGCAGGTATTGCCCGAAACCCCACGCAAGCAGGCGGTGCTGGTGGCCGTGGACGAAGTGCTGCGCCAGACCCTGGGCGCCGACGTGCACATCTCGGTGGAATTCGTCAGCGCCGAAGACCTGCGCATCTTCAACGCGGGCCTCAAGCTCGATGAGTTGCCGCGCTCTTGGGCCCATTACGCGCTGACCCTGGAACCGGTAAACCCGCCGGTGCTGGTGACCCAGATCCAACTCGCCCCCGGCGAATGGCTGTACATCGCCTCGTTGCTGCCTGAGCCCTACACCAGCCTTGAAGAACAGGGCCTACCGTCCCAGCAGGTGTGGTTTATCGTGTTGACCAGCGGTTTTCTGCTGTTGTTCATTGGCCTGCTGGTGCACTGGCAAAGCCGCCCCCTCAAGCGCTTGGCGCGGGCGGCGCGAGACATGTCTCTCGGCGCCGATGTGGAGCCGGTGGCCGAAGGCGGCGGCAGTGAAGTGGTGGAAGTGGGCCGCGCGTTTAATGCCATGCGCGAGCGCATCAGCCGCTATTTGACCGAGCGCAGCCAACTGTTCAGCGCGATTTCCCACGACCTGCGCACACCGATCACCCGCCTGCGTCTGCGTGTGGAACTGCTCGAAGACGAAAACCTGCAAACCAAATTCGGCCGTGACCTGGATGAATTGGAGTTGCTGGTGAAGGGCGCGCTGCAATGTGTGAAAGACACCGATATCCACGAGAACATCCAGCCGGTCGACCTTAACCATGTGCTCGAATGCCTGGTAGAGCCTTATGTGGCGCCAAACGGTAACGGCCGTGTGACCCTGGATGGCGCTGCATTGGCGACCTATCCGGGCAAGCCGCTGGCGCTCAAGCGGTGTATCGGCAACCTGATCGATAACGCGTTGAAGTACGGGCAGAACGCGCATTTGTATATCGAGGATGATGGTGCGCAGTTTGTCCTGCACGTCGACGATGAAGGTCCCGGCGTTCCGGAGCAGCGTTTGGAACAGGTATTCGAGCCGCACTTCCGCCTTTCCGGGCAGCAGCAGGGCTATGGGTTGGGCCTGGGGATTGCGCGCAATATTGCCCACAGCCATGGCGGTGAAGTGAGTTTGCAGAATTTGCGGGAGGGGGGGTTACGGGTGACTCTGCAACTACCGCGCACCCTGGATTGAATGCTCGCGGACCCATGTGAGAGGGGGCTTGCCCCCGATGGCAGTGTCTCAGTCAGGTATCTAAAGCAGATCCACCGCTATCGGGAGCAAGCCCCCTCCCACATTTTGATCTTCATTCGGTCAGATGCTTTGGCGCAGGCGGGCCAGATCCCGCAGCGGCGGCGCCCCAAACAATCGGCTGTATTCCCGACTGAACTGCGACGGGCTTTCATACCCCACCCGATACCCCGCCGCTGATGCTTCCAGCCCTTCGGCGATCATCAATCTGCGTGCTTCCTGCAAGCGCAACTGCTTCTGGTACTGCAAGGGGCTCATGGCGGTGATTGCCTTGAAGCGGTGGTGCAATGTCGAAACGCTCAGGTTCACTTCCTTGGCCAGATCATCAATGCGAAGCGGTTGTTCGTAGTTGCCATTGAGCCACTTGATCGCTTGGCTCACCCGATGGCTCTGGCTGTTGGCCACGGCAATTTCATACAGGCGATAACCCTGCGGCCCACGTAGCAAGCGGTAAAGAATTTCCCGGTTGATCAGTGGGGCCAGCATGGCGATGTCTTTGGGCGTATCCAGCAAGCGCGCCAGGCGCAGCACCGCGTCGAGCAATTGGTTGTCAATCCGGTCCACGTACATGCCGCGTGATGTCGGGCGTGTGGGTACGCCCATGGGGCCGGCTTCAGCGATCAGGGCGGTCAGCTGCGCCGGGTCGATATTGATCCGCACCGACAGGTTCGGATCGTCGGGCGTGGCGTCGATGATCCGCCCGGCCACTGGCATCGCCACCGAGAACACCAGGTAATTGAGCGGGTCGTAGGCAAAGATTTCATCCGCCAGGCGCACTTCCTTGCTGCCGTTGGCAAGGATGCACAGCGCGGGTTCCACCAGCACCGGCATAAAGTCGCGTGGCGTGTTGTGGCGGTTCAGGTAGAGCGACGTGATCGCGGTACCGTAGGAGCCATCTTCCCAAGTATGCCTGTGCACGATACTGGCCAGTTCGGCACGCTGCTTTTCCATCTCGGCATCGAGAGGAATGGACTGATATTCGGGCGACGACATGAAGCGTCCTCTGCAGGCGGCTTTGATGGGGTCAGCTTAGCGGCGGCTTTTCAAATAGTGTTAGGTCGATTCTGCACAATCCTTGCCTGATCCTGCGGCGTATCGCCAATCAGGCAAGCGTGAGGCCTGTCATCTCCCTGAAATACTGCGTTTGTGCATGGCGCAAAACCAGTGAGCCGAGTACCCGGTTTACGCTTCTCGCAGGATTGTGCAATAAGCCGGCAGGAATCGACTAACCGCGCCTACCTGCGCGCCGTTATCTTTGATCCTGTGGCAGCACACCCTCACCGTGTTTGCCGAGCATCACTTCTCAACGGGAGAGTCGAACATGTCCACCCCCATTCCCGCGAGCCATATGGCCTTTATCCGCGCCCGCACCGGGTGCAGCACCGAACTCGGTGCACGCTTGAGCAGTTTGATCGAACCGGGTCGCCAGGCTCAGGGTTGTCTGCAATTCTCGTTGCAGCATTCCCAGGTCGATCCCGATGTGTGGTTGGTCTCGGGTTTCTGGAGCAGCGAGCAGGCGATGAGTGCCTACTTCAGCTCGCCGGCCCTGATGATCTTTACCGAGCTGTTGAACGACATGGTGGTGCGCAGCATGGATTTCCAAACCTTCACCGACGCATCCGCCACTAACGCCTATGGCGAGTACCTGCAACTCGCTGGGTGAACAGGTTTAGAATGGCCGCCTTTCCATTGGCCAGGACCTGCAACATGGCACGTAAACAATTTGCCCACCACGAAGCCGTATCCGCCGTAGTACCGGGTGAAGGGGGCTACAGCGCCGCCGTCGCCGTCAAGGCACTGGATGGTATGGGGGCACCGAAGTTTCACAAGATCCTGGATGGACAGACGTTCAAGACCGCCTCCGACGCCGATGATGCAGCCACCGTGCAGCTTGAGCGGTTGATCGGTGTGGATGAAGAGGGGCAGCTGACCTGGGCGAGCGCCGCCATCTGAACAACGCCGACAATCTAATGTGGGAGGGGGCTTGCCCCCGATAGCAGTGTGTCAGTCAACAAAGATGTTGAATGTGCCATTGCCATCGGGGCACGCCCGCTCCCACATTTTTGTTGTATTTCAGTCAGGGTTTGCTGGCGCCTGGGCGATACATCTTGAACAGCGCCTCCGGCCCCAGCTGGAAGTAGTCCGCCGGGCCGCCACCACGCAGGATCGGCTCGGCGGCGGCGGTGTCGTAGATGCCATCCTTGAGCAACCACTTAGCAATGTGCACCGCGACCACCTCGCCCAGCACCAGCCAGCTCGGCACCAACCCTTTGTCGGCGCGTTGCAGCTGGATGATCTGCGTCACCTTGCATTCAAATGACACCGGGCTCTCGCCCACCCGTGGCACGGCGACGATTTTCGAGGCCACGGGCGTCAGGCCGGACAACTCGAACTCATTCACCTCCGGCGAGACCGCCGCGCAACTCTGGTTCATCTGCTCGGCCAGCGGGCGGGTAGCCAGGTTCCACACGAACTCGCCGGTCTGTTCGATATTGTTCAGGCTGTCTTTGCGCCCGACACTGGAAAACCCAATGATCGGCGGAATGTAGTTGAACGCATTGAAGAAGCTGTAGGGCGCCAGGTTCAGGCGGCCTGCGCTGTCGTGCGACGAGATCCAGCCGATTGGCCGTGGGCCAACGATGGCGTTGAACGGGTCATGTGGCAGGCCGTGGCCGTTGGCGGGTTCGTAGAAATGGATATCGTCAGACATGAGCCGGGGTTCCTGCTACGCAATTCTGGGAGGCGGTCATAGTGCAACCCGTGGCAGCGAATTTCCATCAAGCCATGGAATTTTCATTCATCGCCCACCTATTTTTCACAGCGGCCCGTTCAGTCTGCGCACAAGGTCGACACCCCTATAAGTCGGCCATCGAAAGACTGAGCTTCGGAGCCTTCTACCTTATGAATAAACTTCCTCAGATCACCCTGGCGTTCTGGGTCATGAAAATCTGCGCAACCACCTTGGGCGAAACCGCCGGGGACTTGTTGTCGATGACCCTGAATGTCGGTTATGCGATCAGTTCGATGATTTTGATCAGCGTGTTCCTGGTCACCCTGGTGACGCAACTCTGGTCCAAAACCTACAACCCGGTGCTGTACTGGATCGTGATTTTGTCCACCAGCACTGCGGGTACCACGATGTCCGACTTCATGGACCGTACCCTGGGGCTGGGTTACGCCACGGGGTCGATGATCCTGATTGTGATCCTGATGATCATTTTTGCGCTGTGGCACCTCAGCGGTGACTCGCTGAACGTGAACAAGGTGCAGACCTTCCGGGGTGAGTTGTTCTATTGGATGGCGATCCTGTTCTCCAACACACTGGGCACCGCATTGGGCGACTTCCTGGCGGATGATTCGGGTCTCGGCTTCGCCGGTGGTGCCTTGTTGATTGGCTCGACCATCGCTGCGGTGGTGGCGCTCAAGTACTTCACCCAAATCTCGTCGGTGTTGTTGTTCTGGGTGGCGTTTGTGTTGACCCGGCCGTTTGGTGCAACCCTGGGCGACTTCCTGACCAAGCCCCATGAAAAGGGCGGATTGGATTTCGGCACCATTGGATCATCGGCGGTATTGGCGGCGGTGCTGGTGGTGATGATTGCCGGGGCGTCGTATGCGCAGCGGCGGTATGGGCGCAACGAGGTGGCGGAACTGTCCTGATTAACCCAGCGATGTAAAACCAATGTGGGAGGGGGCTTGCCCCCTCCCACATGTTTAGTCCGTGGTAATCCGCGAATGTTTGCGGGTGTCTTTCATGGTCACGTAGACCATCAGCGACACCGCGATACACGCAGTCACGTACCAGTAGTAGCCGGTTTCCATCCCGATGCTCTTGAACCACAGCGCGATGTATTCAGCCGTACCGCCGAAGATCGACACGGTCAGTGCATACGGCAGGCCCACGCCCAGGGCACGGATTTCGGTCGGGAACAGTTCGGCCTTCACCACCGCGTTGATCGAGGTGTAGCCACTGACGATGATCAGCGCGGCCATGATCAGGAAGAACGCGCCCCACCAGGACTGGATGGTGTGCAGGGTGGTGAGGATAGGCACGGTGAACAGGGTGCCGAGGATGCCGAAGGCGATCAGGATAGGACGACGGCCGACCTTGTCGGACAGCCCGCCGATGATGGGCTGCAGGCACATGAACAGAAACAGCGTTGCCGCCGAGATGGTGGTGGAGTCGGAGATGCTCATCCCGACGGTGTTCACCAGGTATTTCTGCATGTAGGTGGTGTAGGTGTAGAACGCCAGGGTGCCGCCCATGGTCAGGCCGACCACGGTCATCAGTTCCTTGGGGTGACGCATCAAGGTGCGCATTGCGCTTTCCTTGGCTTTTTCTTTCTTGGTGAAGGACTCGGTTTCTTCCATGCCACGACGCAGATACAGCGCGACGACTGCGCACAGGGCGCCGATGGCGAACGGGATACGCCAGCCCCACGCGTACAGTTGCTCGGTGGTGAGGACCTGTTGCAGCACGATCAGCACCGCCAGCGCGATGAGCTGGCCGGAGATCAGGGTTACGTACTGGAAACTGGAGTAGAAGCCACGACGTTCCTTGGTCGCCATCTCGCTGAGGTAGGTGGCGGAGGTGCCGTATTCGCCGCCGACTGATAGCCCCTGCAGCAAACGGGCAAACACCAGCAGGATGGGCGCACCGATACCAATGGATTCATAGCCCGGGCTCAGGGCAATCAGCAGCGAGCCAAAGCACATCAGGTAGACCGAGGCCATCAGGGCTTTTTTACGCCCGACCTTGTCGGCGTACAGGCCCATCAGCCAGCCACCGATCGGGCGCATCAGGAAGCCCACGGCGAAGATCGCGGCGGTGTTGAGCAGTTGGGCGGTGGTGTCGCCTTTCGGGAAGAAGGCTTTGGCGAAGTACAGCGAGAAAGCGGCGTAGACGTACCAGTCGTACCACTCGACCATGTTGCCGACCGATCCGCTGAAGATCGATTTGATGCGGCTGGAGGTGGTGCGTTCTTTTGCCGGCGCTGCCGCCGACCCCAGAGGCAGGGAGTTGGAGTTATCCATTGAAGGATCCTTCATCTAGTTGTTTTTATGGAGCGGCGCGAGCGCTGCCTGGCTGGGCTATAGCAGGAGCTGTGCCAGGTAGATGAAGGCCCGATCTAGAAGGGTTTGCAGATTTTTTTGAGCGGAAACTTGCTGAAGATTCGGGGCCAATGAGCGGAAATCCGCTCATTCCTCCTTGAGGAACATGTCTCGTGCAAGGCCATGGCGCTGCATCTTTTCATTGAACGTCCGGCGGGGCAGTTGCAGCTCCGTCAATACCGCCTTGATATCGCCCTTGTGCCGGGTCAAAGCGGCCTTCAGGCAATGGGCTTCAAAGGCTTCCTGCTGCGCAGCCAGTGATTGCCCGGCCTCGATGCCCTCCGGCTCCGGCTCGCCAAGGCCTAATACCTGGCGCTCGGCGACGTTGGCCAGTTCACGCACATTGCCGGGCCAGTCATGGCTGAGCAGGCGCCCCAAGGCTGGGCCGCTCAACGGCTCGGGCGTGCGGCCTAAGCGTTCGGCAGCGCTGTGGGCAAAGTGCTCGTACAGCAGCGGAATATCTTCACGACGCTCGCGCAAGGGCGGCAGGCGCAATTGTGCGACGGTGAGGCGATAGGCCAAGTCTTCGCGAAAGCGTCCGGCGCGGGCCTCTTCGAGCAGGTCAGGCTTGGTCGCGGCAATGATGCGCAAGTCCACATGGATGCTCTGGTTGGAGCCCAGTCGTTCCAGTTTCTGCTCTTGCAATACCCGCAACAGTTTCACTTGTTGGGCCAAGGGCATGCTTTCGATTTCATCCAGGAACAGCGTGCCGCCGTGAGCGTACTCCAGCTTGCCGATGCGCTTGCCCTGGGCGCCGGTGAACGCGCCGCTTTCGTGGCCAAACAACTCGGCTTCAAACAACTGCTCGGGAATTGCCGCGCAATTGAGCGCCACAAACGGCTTCTTGGCCCGCGGGCCGAAATCATGCAGGCAGCGCGCGACCAGTTCTTTACCGCTGCCGGTCTCGCCACGGATCAACACGTTGACTGGCAAGCTGGCCAAGTCGAGCACCTGGCGGCGCAGATTCTGCAACCCGCGGGACACGCCGAGCAGGCTGGATTCAAGCTGCGAGCGGTGATCGGCCTGTTGATGCAGGCGACGGTTTTCCAGGATCAGCCCGCGTTTGTCCAATGCACGTCGCAGGCTGTTGAGCAGGGCCTCGGGACTGAAGGGTTTTTCCAGAAAATCGTAGGCGCCGTCGCGCATGGCTTCGACGGCCATCGGCACGTCGCCGTGACCAGTGAGCAATATCACCGGCAAGTCGGCGTCGCGGCGCTGTACTTCGGCGAGCAATTCCAGGCCGCTTAGACCAGGCATGCGCACGTCGCTCAGGATCACACCGGGAAAGTCTTTGGGCAGATGCGCCAGGCATTCCTCGGCGCGGCTGAACAACTGCACCTCAAACCCGGAGAGACTCAACCACTGCTCCACGGCCGTGCGAATGCTGGCTTCGTCATCGACCACAATCACCGCATTCAGCATAGGTCCGGCGTCTCCAGCGCGATGGGCAAGGTCAGGGTGAAAGTCGCGCCGTCGCCCTGGTTATCGGCGATCAGGCGTCCACCCAGTTCGTGCACGATAGCGAAGGACACCGCCAGCCCTAAACCGAGGCCGTCACCCACCGGCTTGGTGGTGAAGAACGGATCGAACACGTTGTTCAGGTGTTCTTCGGGGATCCCGCCGCCGCTGTCGCTGACGGTCAAAAGCCAAAGCTGTTGGTCGGCGTGCAGGCGGATCTCAAGGCGCTTGCGCGGTTTGTCGGCCATGGCGTCGAGGGCGTTGCGCAGCAGGTTGATCAGTACTTGTTCCAGGCGGATGGCATCGCCGCGCACCCAAGCCGGGCGTGTCAGGTCCAGCACGACGCCAATGGCTTCATCGCGCAGGCGCGCGTCGAGCAGATGCAGGGACTGGTCGACCACCGTGGCCAGGTCCAGGCGTTCGCGCAGGCCACTAGGACTTTTGCGCGCGAAGGTCTTGAGATGGCCGGTGAGTGCGGCCATGCGCGTGAGCATGTCGTCCAGCGGCGTGAGCGCCTTGTAGGCGTCGTCCACACGGCCGTGATCCAGCAACAGGCGCAGGGTAGCAAGCTGCATGCGCTGGGCCGTGAGTGGCTGGTTGATTTCGTTGGGCGAGGGCGGCGGACATCTGCCCCAGCGCCGCCAGCTTGGCTGATTGCACCAAACCATCCTGGGCGGTGCGCAGGGCCTGGGTGCGTTCTTCCACCAGTTGCTCCAGCTCTTCACGGCTGCGCTGGCGCAAGCGGGCCAGGCGCCAGCGTTGGCTCAGGAACAGCGCGAGGAACACCAGCGCCAGCCAGGAACCGGCGGCGGCCAGTCCCGCGTTGCGTTGGTCTTCAAAAGGAAATTGCGGTTTGCGCAGCAGGTGCAGGGTCCAGCCTTCTGCCTTCAATGGCAGGGATTCCCAGATGTATTGGGCGCTGCCGTCGGGGCCGTTGACGCGCATCAGGTGACTGTTTTCGTCGAAGTGCTGCAGGGTGTCGGTTTCCAGCGCCAGCAGTTGTTTCTTGTCGTACTGGCGGGTGGCCTTGAGCTCAGCGAGGTCATTGGCCGATAGCGGCCGCAGGTTCCGATAGCGCCAGCCAGGCTGGTTGGCAATGAACACGATGCCACGCGCATCGCTGACCAGCAGCAAGTCATTCCCCTGGGCCCATTCTTGCTCAAGCTCAGGGAACTCCAGCTTCACCACCATGGCGCCAAGGAACTGCTCGTGTTCATCGAGCACCGCGCTGGAAAGGAAGTAACCCGGAATCCCGGTGGTCACACCCACCGCGTAAAAGCGCCCGGTGCCCTGGCTTTTGGTCTGGCTGAAATACGGCCGAAATGCATAGTTGTGCCCGACGTAACTGCTCGGCAGCGCCCAGTTGCTGGCAGCCACGGCCAGGCCGGTGCGGTCCATCAATTCCAGGGTGGACGACTGCGCGGCGCCGTTGATGCGTTCGAGCTTGCGGTTAAGCGCGTCCTGGGTAGCGGTGTCCAACGGGCCTTTTAACGCGCTGATCATTTCCGAGTCCAGTGCGAGCACGGCGGGCAGGGCGCGGTAGCGTTCGATCAGGGTGTGCAGCGAGTTGGCATATAACGCGAGCTGTTGGTTGGCGCGGGCGGCCTCATCCACGAGGGCCTGGCGTTCGGCCTGGCGCGTGGCCAATGCAGCGGCCAGCACCGCACCAGCGATGATCAACAGGGCGTAGAAGGTCAGGCGCAGGGGGCGAGGGATCGCGATCATACGGTGATGAGCAGGCACGGTAAGGGGCAAGCACCATACCACGCGCCATAAAAAAGGCGACTGGGCCATGGGGCCGCAGTCGCCTTTATCCTTGAGGGAAAGTGCTTACTGCACTTCTACCGCCAGGCTTTCACTGATCTTTTGCTGCCAGATGGCAGGACCGGTGATGTGCACGGATTCGCCTTTGCTATCGACTGCAACGGTGACCGGCATGTCTTTGACGTCGAACTCGTAGATCGCTTCCATACCCAGTTCGGCGAACGCGACAACCCGCGACTTCTTGATAGCTTGCGCCACCAGGTAAGCGGCGCCGCCCACGGCCATCAGGTACACGGCCTTGTGGTCCTTGATCGCGTCGATGGCGGTCGGGCCGCGCTCGGATTTGCCGATCATGCCCAAAAGGCCGGTTTGCTCAAGGATCTGACGGGTGAACTTGTCCATCCGCGTCGCGGTGGTCGGGCCAGCCGGGCCAACCACTTCTTCGCGCACCGGATCAACCGGGCCGACGTAGTAGATGAAGCGACCCTTGAGGTCTACCGGCAGGGTTTCGCCCTTGTTCAGCATCTCGACCATGCGCTTGTGCGCAGCGTCGCGGCCAGTGAGCATCTTGCCGTTGAGCAACACGGTTTCGCCCGGTTTCCAGCTTTGGACTTCTTCCGGGGTCAGGGTGTCGAGGTTGACGCGACGAGCCGACGGGCCGGCTTCCCAGACGATTTCCGGGTAGGCGTCCAGCGGTGGCGCTTCCAGCGACGCAGGGCCCGAGCCGTCGAGCACGAAGTGCGCGTGACGGGTGGCGGCGCAGTTGGGGATCATGCACACCGGCAGGGAGGCGGCGTGGGTCGGGTAGTCCATGATCTTCACGTCGAGCACGGTGGTCAGGCCACCCAGGCCCTGAGCGCCAATGCCCAGTTGGTTGACCTTCTCGAACAGCTCCAGGCGCATCTCTTCGACACGGTTGGACGGGCCGCGCTTTTTCAGCTCGTGGATGTCGATGGACTCCATCAACACTTCTTTGGCCATCACTGCGGCTTTCTCGGCGGTGCCGCCGATGCCGATGCCGAGCATCCCCGGTGGGCACCAGCCGGCGCCCATGGTCGGAACAGTCTTGAGCACCCAGTCGACGATCGAGTCGGACGGGTTGAGCATGGCCATTTTTGATTTGTTCTCGGAACCACCACCTTTGGCCGCCACGTCCACTTCCACGGTGTTACCCGGGACGATGGAGTAGTGGATCACGGCCGGGGTGTTGTCCTTGGTGTTTTTACGTGCACCGGCCGGGTCGGCCAGGATGGATGCGCGCAGGACGTTTTCCGGCAGATTGTAGGCGCGACGCACGCCTTCGTTGATCATGTCGTCCAGGCCCATGGTGGCGCCATCCCAACGTACGTCCATGCCCACGCGCACGAACACGGTGACGATACCGGTGTCCTGGCAGATCGGGCGATGGCCGGTGGCGCACATGCGCGAGTTGATCAGGATCTGCGCCATGGAGTCACGGGCTGCCGGCGATTCTTCGCGCAGGTAGGCCTCGTGCATCGCCTGGATGAAGTCAACGGGGTGGTAGTAGGAAATGAATTGCAGGGCGTCGGCAACGCTCTGAATCAGGTCGTCTTGCTTGATCACGGTCATGAGTCGCGCTCCTCTATAAGGGAACATTCAATAAAGGTGGGCTCAGTGGGGTACATCGGTCGGCTGAGCCCACCTTTCCAAGGCACGCCAAAGTGGTGCAGGCGCGACGCTAAAAAGGCGCGGCAGTATAACCCGACGCGGTGGCCGATACACCCGACTATGGTCAAACTGTCGCAGGCATGATTCCCTGTGCGCGTCCCCTGTAATTGAGTCCTTATATGCCTGAACTGTACGTCGGCGAACGCCATTGGTCGGTAACTGCCGGCAGCAATCTGCTGGATGCCTTGAACCAGGCGGGTGTGGCCGTGCCCTACAGTTGCCGGGCGGGCAGTTGCCATGCATGTTTGGTGCGCTGCCGGGGCGAGGTCGAGGACAAGCAGCCCGATGCCCTGAGCCCCGCGCAACGCCAGGACGGTTGGCGGTTGGCCTGCCAGTGCCAAGTGACGGGCGATCTGCAGGTCGAGGCGTTTGACCCGCTGCGTGACGGTTTGGCCGCCCTGGTGGTAGGTGCTGATTGGCTGAACTCGAATGTAGTGCGCCTGCGTCTGCAACCTGAGCGCGGTCTCCGTTATCGGGCTGGACAGCACCTGGTGCTGTGGGCAGGGCACGTCGCGCGGCCTTACTCCCTGGCGAGCCTGCCCCAGGAAGATGCATTTCTGGAGTTTCATATCGATTGTCGGCAGCCCGGTGAATTCAGTGATCTTGCCCGGCAGTTGCAGGTCGGGGATCAACTGCGCCTGGGCGAGCTACGCGGCGGCGCTTTGCAATACGATCCCGACTGGCAATCCCGGCCGCTTTGGCTGCTTGCCTCCGGCACTGGCCTCGGCCCGTTGTGGGGCGTATTGCGCGAGGCTTTGCGCCAGGATCACCAAGGCGCCATTCGTGTGATTCACCTGGCCCATGATGCCGACGGCCATTATCTGGCTGAACCCCTGATAGCGCTGGGTGCACGTCATCCGAACCTTACGGTGGAACTGTGGACCGCGGCCGAGTCGGCCCAGGCATTGGCGCAACTGCGGCTTGTTTCCCGGCAAACGCTCGCCTTACTCTGCGGACACCCCGCCAGTGTCGAGGCGTTTTCCAAGCGCCTGTTTCTGGCGGGACTGCCGCGTAATCAACTGCTGGCCGATGTGTTCCTGCCCCGTGGTTGAGCGCTGAACTCTACAGCCGCGAGACTCACCATGACCGACGCCATCCTGCTGCACCGCGAGCGCGGGTTGCTGACCCTGCAGCTCAACCGCCCGGATAAGAGAAACGCCCTGACCCGCGCCATGTACACGCAACTGGCCGAGGCGCTGGAGCAGGCGGATGCCGACTCAGCGATCAACGCCGTGCTGATCCAGGGCAGCAGCGAGTGTTTTACCGCCGGTAATGACATCGGCGATTTTCTTGAACAGCCGCCCAGTGATCTCGACAGCCCAGCGTTTCATTTTATGAAAAGCCTACTCAACTGCCGTAAGCCGGTGATCGCGGCAGTGGCGGGAGTCGCGGTGGGGATTGGCACAACCCTCCTGCTGCACTGTGACCTTGTTTACATCAGTCGTGATGCGCGCTTGCGTATGCCGTTCGTCAACCTGGGGCTGTGCCCGGAGTTTGGTTCGAGCCTGATCCTGCCGCGTTTGCTTGGGCATGCGAAGGCAGCTGAACTTTTGCTATTGGGCGAGGGGTTTACCGGGGAGCAGGCTGCCGCCTGGGGCATCGCCACTGAGGCGTTGGGCAGTGGTGAAGCGGCGTTGGCCAGGGCGCGGGAAATGGCCGAGCGTTTTGAAATCCTGGCGCCGGGGGCGGTGCAGGTGACCAAGCAATTAATGAAAAGTGTGGACCGTGATCAGTTACGCCAGGTCATCGAGGAGGAGGGCGCGTTGTTCGTCCAGCGCTTGAAGTCACCGGAGGCGATTGCGGCGTTATCGGGGTTTATCGCCAAACGCTAACCCACATTAAAAGCAAAAAGCCCCGCCATTCGCATGGCAGGGCTTTTGTTTTCAGCGTGTCACTTAGACCATTGGGTCGCCAACGTGCAGGATCTTCATGCCATTGGTGCCGCCGATGGTGTGGTAGCTGTCGCCCTTGGTCAGGATGACCCAGTCGCCTTTCTCCACGACGCCACGCTTGATCAGTTCGTCGATGGCCGCTTGGCTGACTTCATGGGGCGGCAACGAAGCCGGGTCGAACGGAACGGTGTACACACCACGGAACATGGCCGCGCGGGCCTGGGTTTCGCGGTGAGGGGAGAACGCGTAGATCGGAACCGAGGAACGAATGCGCGACATGATCAACGGCGTGTAGCCACTTTCGGTCAAAGCGATGATCGCTTTGACGCCCGGGAAGTGGTTGGCGGTGTACATGGCTGCCAGGGCGATGCTCTGGTCGCAGCTTTCGAAGACCTTGCCGATACGATGGCTGGAGGTCTTGCTGGTCGGGTGCTTTTCCGCGCCGACACAGATGCGCGCCATGGCCTGCACAGCTTCCAGCGGGTACGGGCCGGCGGCACTTTCAGCCGAGAGCATCACGGCGTCGGTGTAGTCGAGCACGGCGTTGGCCACGTCGGATACTTCGGCGCGGGTCGGCATCGGGTTTTGGATCATCGACTCCATCATCTGGGTCGCGACGATCACCGCTTTGTTGTGGCGGCGTGCGTGCAGGATGATCTTCTTCTGGATACCGATCAGCTCGGCGTCACCGATTTCCACACCCAGGTCACCACGGGCAACCATCACGGCGTCGGACGCTTTGATCAGACCGTCAAGAGTTTCGTCGTCGGCCACGGCTTCGGCGCGTTCGATCTTTGCCACCAACCAGGCAGTACCGCCGGCTTCGTCGCGCAGTTTGCGGGCGTATTCCATATCAGCGGCGTCGCGCGGAAAGGACACGGCCAGGTAGTCCACTTCCATTTCAGCAGCGAGCTTGATATCGGCCTTGTCTTTTTCAGTCAGGGCCGGGGCAGTCAGGCCACCGCCGCGACGATTGATGCCTTTGTGATCGGACAGCGGACCGCCGATGATCACGGTGCAGTTCAGTTCGGTCGGGGTGGCGGTGTCGACACGCATTACCACGCGGCCGTCATCCAGCAGCAACTCGTCACCGACGCCGCAATCCTTGACGAGGTCCGGGTAGTCGATACCCACGACGTCCTGGTTACCTTCGGTCAGCGGGTGGCTGGTGGAGAAGGTGAATTTGTCACCGATCTTCAGCTCGATACGCTTGTTGGTGAACTTGGCAATACGGATTTTCGGGCCTTGCAGGTCACCCAGCAGTGCGACGAAGCGGCCGTGCTTGGCGGCCAGGTCACGCACCAGCTTGGCGCGAGCCTTGTGCTCGTCCGGGGTGCCGTGGGAGAAGTTCAGACGGGCAACGTCCAAACCAGCCAGAATCAGCTGTTCGAGGACTTCCGGCGAGTTACTGGCCGGGCCAAGGGTGGCGACGATTTTGGTACGACGGACGGACATGCACAGACTCCTGAGTTCAAGCGCTGAGGAAGGCTACTATGCTCTTTGGTTGTAGTCATTGTTCGTTTGCACTACTTATCGCCGATTCACTTGTTTTCGCGCCGATTGAATAGATGAACATCTTTGAAGATTTTGGACGAGGGGTCGATACACTGCACAAGACAGGAGAACCTTCATGCGAATTTTGCTCATTGCTGCCCTGGCCGTCAGTGTTGTCGGCTGCACCCGCTGGTCGATGGACCACCATTTGAACAACGCCTACCGCGCTTACAAGGTCGGTGACTGCGAGCGTGTCACCTTGGAATTGTCCCAGGTCGACCGCGAGAGCCGCACCCGGCGTTATGTACAGCCAGAGGTCTCGATGTTGCGCGGGCAATGTCTGGAACGACAGAAACTGTTTGTCGACGCGGTGCAAACCTACCAATTCATCATTAATCAGTACCCGTCGAGCGAATACGCCTACCGAGCACGCGCAAGGTTGGACACCCTGCAACAACTGGGTCACTACCGCGGCGTGAGTGTTGCACAGCCGCGTCCAGCCTCACTGTGATGAGATTCGCCACTTTATAACTGGCCTCTTGCCAGTCTTGGGCTATTCTTTGGATGTCCGTTTGTATAGGTTTCTATTCAAATGGAGGCAGGGCCCGGATTCGGCAGCTGTCTAGTGACAGAGCGTTGTCTTTTGTCATACCGAGATCCAGGGAGAGCGAGCAATTACGCTCGTTCCGAATCACTGGACCGGCCACAACCATGGCCACTGCATGGCAATCTCACCATGTTTACCGACCGACGGATTGAGCGGCATCAACTACGTTATTTCCTCCAGGTGTTTAACCGTGTTACCGACAAGCCCATCGGCTATTTGGGCAACGTCTCTTGCGACGGGCTGATGTTGATCAGCGAGTTGCCCATGATGGTCGATGCTGATTTCGAGCTGCGCCTGAAAATTCCCGGGGCTGACGACACCTTCCATGCCGTTGACCTCACGGCAACCTGCCTGTGGAGCCGTGAAGATATCAACCCGCAGCGTTACGACTCCGGGTTCAGCGTGCTTCAGGCTCCAGCGGAATATGGGCAACTGATCAAGTTGTTGTTGCGGTATTTCAGCTTTGACTCATTGCAGGCTTCAGCCTAAGAAGCAGCGAGCGGTCGACGCGGCTGGGGTGTTGCTGTCCAGCCGTAGTTGTACGCTTTTTTCAGAACACTCCCGCTTTCTTCCAATCCAGATAGCGTGTCACCAAGGCTGCTCCCATGTCTGATGGCAACGTATCCAACACCGACAGGCCGTGGGCGTTCAAGCGGTCGTGCAGTTCATTCCGGGTATTGAGGTAGTCGACAGTGCCGCTGTAGGCCAGGGCTTCGGGCAAGGTTTGCACAGGGGACTGGCGCAGTAGATCGAGCACTTCCTCTCGCATGCTGGCCACCATTACCCGATGTTGGCGACTGATGCGCTTGACGGCGCAGAGTAGCGCTTCATCGTCATCGTCTCGCAGATTACTGACCACAATCACCAATGCCCGACGCTTTTGCCTAGAGAGCAGTTGACTGGCCGCCGCCTCGTAGTCGGCAGTTCGACGGGTGGTGTCCAGGTCATATACCGCATTGAGCAGCAGGTTCAACTGACTGCTCCCTTTGACCGGCGCCAAGTAGCGTGGCTGTTCAGAAGCAAAGGTGCACAACCCCACGGCATCGCCCTGGCGCAAGGCCACGTAACTGAGCAGCAGGCAGGCATTGAGTGCGTGGTCGAAATGGGACAGCTCATCATCCTGGCTCCGCATGCGTCGGCCGCAATCGAGCATGAACACGATCTGCTGGTCGCGCTCGTCCTGATACTCCCTTGCGATGGGGGTACGTTGCCGCGCCGTGGCTTTCCAGTCGATCTGCCGCAGGCTGTCGCCCTCACGAAACTCGCGCAGCTGATGAAACTCCAGCCCCAAACCGCGACGCTGACGTTGACGCACTCCCAGTTGACTCAACCAGTTATCCACCCCCAGCAGTTGTGCCCCGTACAGGCGAGCGAAGTCTGGGTAGACGCGGGTGGCATCCTCGACTTCGATGAAGCGCCTGGCGGACCAGAGCCCCAATGGGCTGGGCAGATGGATTTCGCAGCGGCTGAACGTAAAATGCCCTCGCCGCAGGGGCCGCAGGCGATAGCCCATTTCACTGCGTGCACCGGGGCGCAACTCAATGGATTGGGGCATGTTCTCCATGCTCAACCCATCGGGGACGTGATCGAACACCTGAACCGTCAGCGCCTGCGAGGAGTCGTGTTCCAGGGCCAGACGTACTTCGCCCCAGCGACCCAGCGCCAGGCTGCCGGGCATATGCCGATGCACACGAGGCGACGGTCGACGGCGCAGTCGCGCGGCGTCCAGCAAGGCCAGCAGCAACAGCGCCAGGAGCAAGCCCCACGCCACCGAGTGCAAGGTGGCGGGCACCTTGAACTGCAAGGCGGTTGCAGTGCCTAGCAGGATGCTCAAGCCCAGCAGTACGCCAAGCCAAGCTGATAACAGACGGGTCGGTTTCATGGGCGATTCATTGCCGGGGAGCTGCAATCTGGTCGAGTAACTGTTTGAGTACCTGGTCGACCTCCAGCCCGTCGATGTCCAGTTCTGCCGCTATACGTACGCGATGACGGAGTACTGCAAGAGCGCAGCTCTTGACGTCATCCGGCGTGACGAACTGGCCCCCGCGCAACAATGCTCGAGCGCGGGCGCCGCGGACCAGTGCGATGGAAGCTCGCGGGCCTGCGCCGATGGCCAGACCTGGCCAACTGCGGGTGGCTCGTGCAAGGCGCACGGCATAGTCGAGTACGTGTTCATCCAGGGCTAGCTCACTGGCGATCTGTTGCAGTTGCAGCACATCTTCGGCCTGTAGCACGGTGCGCAACGGTTGCACATCCAGCATGTCGGCCCGTGAAGAGCGTGTCACTTCGCGCACCATATCCAGTTCCTGCTGCGCGTCGGGATAGTCCATGCGTACCTTGAGCATGAACCGGTCCAGCTCGGCTTCTGGCAGGGGGTAGGTGCCTTCCTGCTCGATAGGGTTCTGGGTGGCCAGCACCATGAAGGGTTGCCCGATGGGCAGCGCTTCACCTTCGAGGGTTACTTGTCGTTCCTGCATGGCTTCGAGCAGGGCGGCCTGGGTCTTGGCCGGGGCGCGGTTGATTTCGTCGGCCAGCAGCAGGTGGGTGAATACCGGTCCCTTGCGCAGCTTGAATTGCTCGGTGTGCAGATCGTACACGGCATGGCCAGTGACATCGCTGGGCATCAGGTCAGGGGTGAACTGGATCCGCGCGAAGTCGCCGTCAAAGCAGCGGGCCAAGGCGCGTACCAGCAAGGTCTTGCCCAGCCCGGGTACACCTTCAAGCAATACGTGGCCGCCGGCGATCAGTGCAGTCAGCACATCATCGATCACCTGATCCTGCCCGATCACCGCCTTGCGCAGTTCCATGCGCAAGGCCTGGGCTTGCTGGCTGGCGTGCTGTAAGGCTTCACCGGACAGGGTGTTAGCGCTGGGAATTTCGCTCATAGGGCATTCCTGAGAGTTTGCAGGCATGCCACCTGCCGGCTGAAATCGGCGCTGGAAAGCCGTTTTGCCGGGAGTGGGCCGAGGGCCTGGCTGATGACGTGAGAGGGTTGGCGCGTAAGGTGTTCCAGTACCCGCCATTGTTCTGAGTTGTCGAGATGTTCGAAGCCTGGATGGCGGCGTCGGGCCGCACGTAGGATGTCGTGCTGCAAAGCCTTCAGTAGCGTGCCTTGGCCGCTGCGGCGCAGCAGGAAGTCGGCGCTGGCTTTCAGGTGTTCGTGCAACTGCCGGCGCGCCTTCGAGGCGGGGGCTTGGATCGGGCCCTGGCGCATACCCGCCTGCCAGAGTACGAGGGTTATCAGCGCAATGAGTGCTACCACCGCCTGGGGGAAATATCGCAACAGCAGGGTGAACAGATCATCCACGTCGCTGTTGAACAACAAAGTCACGGCAGTCCCCTGGTTCAGGTGCCACAGCAGCCAGGCATTGTCGTGTTTGCCGATATCGGGTGTTTTCCACAGTTCGCTGTCGGTGATTACCGTAACGCGGCCTTGCCCGAGGTTAAGTTGCATCAGGTGGCTAGACCTGGCGCTATTGGCTGAAAATTGTGCCATGTGCTTGGGGTCGATGAGGTTGAAGTCAGTGTCGAAGCTGAAGTAGGCCGGAGCGGTGTCATTGTCGACATAGAGCTTGGTCAGGTCTGGCGTTTTGTTTTTACGGGCCGGTGCGGGTTCTTCGGGGTCGTCACTCAGCGTCTGGTGGATATGCAGGCGATCTAGCAACAGGTCGCCGCTCTTGCCGGTCTCTTCATCCCACAGCGCTTCGGCCACTAACAATAGATGTCCGCCGGATTTGGCCCAATCCAGCAGTTGCCCGACCTGGCGTGGCGACATGTTGCTACGTTCGCCCAGTAACAACAGGCTATTGCCGGCGGCGGGCAGGGTGGCCAGGCGTTCGAGGCTATTGGCATGTGCCACGGCCAGGCCTTGCTGGCGCAGAAAATATTCGGCAGCCAGATAGGGGTTGGCAAGGGCTTCCGGGGCGGGGCCGCGGTCCACCACTTTTTCATAGGGGGTCGCTTTGCTCCAGGCGTAAAATCCGCCCGCAGTAAGCAGGCATGCCAGGAGCAATCCTATCCCTAATAAAAAACGGTTCATCGGGCGCCCTCCGAGCTGAACAGGGCACGCCAATCGCTGCATAATTTTTGCTGTGCTGAGGCGGGTGGGAGTTGATGGCCGTAGGCTAGGTTTTGCCAGTGCCGAGTCAACTCTTCACTGAACGCCAGCAGTTGCGGTTGCTGCAGCAGGTAAACGCGTTGCAGCACCTGGCCTTCAGTGTCGGCGTTTTTAAGTGGCAGGTTGAAGTCATGCAACAAGCGGCTCAGAAGACCACGATACAAAAGACCCAGGGCTTCCCGTGGTTGGCTAGGCCAGAGTTGTTCTGCAGTGCTGGCGATATCCGTGGGCAAGGTCTCGGTGCCCAATTCGAGGCCGAAAAGTTGTGCGGGCACTGGCCTGGCTGCTTTGGGGCCGCGTGGTCCGCGCCGGGTGACAAAGGTGCGTAGCCAGTCACGATAGCGCCACACCAACAGGGCCAGGCCGCAGATAAGTACGCTCCACAGCAGCACTTCCAGGCCTTGGGCCACATGCTTGAAAGTATCGCTGTTGAGGTTATCCAAGAGTGTCTGCAGCCACGCCGGAAGTTTGCCGTCACCGTGTGCCTTGTTTTTAACGGCGGGCTTTTCCTCACCAAAGCGATAGCGGGTGACGGTTTCCGGGTTTTTGAACGGGGGCTTTTCCAGCAGCGAATGGATTGACTGGCTTGCGCTTTCAGGGCTCAGCGGTTTGCTTTCATCAGCCATGGCGGGTGGGGTGTATGGCAGTAATGTCAGCCCTAACGCCAGTAATAAAAGTGACGCCACATTGCTCAGGCGCTGGTGTAGGCGGCGGAATACCAGTTCCAGGTCCCAGGCTTCCAGCACGGTGCGACGATTGAGATAAAGGCTGAAGCCACAGGCGACATAGACAGGTTCCCAAAACACCAGAATCAAGGCGTAGAACGCGTTGCCCAGATGCTCCAGCCACACCGCTTCGGAGCCGGTCGCCAGCGCCAACCGCTGCCAATCCCAATCCAGTTCAAGTTGTTGCGGGATGAGCAGATAGAACAGCGCCATGCAGCCAAACCATAGGCCGATTTCCAGGTGCACCCCGACAGTGGTTAACCAGCGAGCGGCGCCGGCGTTGCGCTGCAGCAGTACACCCAGGCGTTGCTGACGCGCCTGGCCGTCCATGCCTTCAAGCTGACTGACCGGCATCACAAAACTGCGGCTGAGGCTGAGTCGGCGCCAGGTCAGGCTGGCCAGCAGTTGGTTGTTAAGCAGTTTTGGCCATTGGCGCAAAGCCTGCTTGAGGCTAGGCGCTTCGCCGAACAGGGCTGTGGAGAGGATATATAAAGGTAAGCGGTCGAAAGCCGGTTTCAACCACCAGAACAGGAACATAGCCATGGAGGGGTAATTCCATAGCAGTGCGGTGAGCAACGCAAAAACCGGAAGGGTCACCAGCGCCCAGCTCCCCATCAACAGCAAGCGATGTTCCTGGGCCATTAATACGCCAAGATCCATGGCCTCCCAAGCGGTGCGTGGGCGAATCACTACGCTGGCATCACTCAGACGCATGGCGAGCCCTTCCGGCAAAGGTCAGGTAAGCGCCCACCAACAGCCACAGTGCAGCGCCCACCAGGTATTTGATCCAAGGGGCTACCTGGGTGGTGGAAGACCAGTAGGCTTCGATAAAGGCTGCGATCAGTAGAAACACCATGACGCCGCACAGGAGTTGCACGCTCTCGCGAGCGGCAAGTCGCAAGGATTCGCTTCGTGTCAGTTGCCCAGGTGCAATCAGCGCCCAGCCCAGTTGCAAGCCTGCGGCGCCAGCGAGGGCGATAGCCGTCAACTCAAAGGCACCATGGCCGATGACAAATGACCAGAAGGTCTGCCCATAGCCGATTTCAGTCAGGTGCCCGGAAATCGCGCCGATGATCAGCCCGTTGAATATCAGGAAAAACACACTGCCCAAGCCGAACAGCAACCCGGCGGCGAATGTCTGGAAGGCGATGCCGATGTTGTGCATCACGTAGTAGCCAAACATCATCCAGTCTTCGCTCGATGCTCGCTCGGCGGCTCGACCCAAGCGGCTGGCATCGGGGTCATACATGCCCTGCATCTCCGCCACTTGCTGGGGGCTGACAATGCTGTAGATCAGGTCGGGAAACAGATAGACCAGCAAGGCAATGCTCAGCAGGCTGCCAAAGAACAGCAGGCTGGCAATCAACACGAAGCGCCACTGTTCCCGCACCTGTCGCGGAAAGTCGGCCAGCACAAAGCTCAGCACTTTCGCCGCCAATTGGCTGCGGTGGCGATAGAGTTGTTGATGTCCGCGCAACGCCAGTTGTTGCAGCGGGTCCACCAGGTAACTGCTGTAACCGCGCTCCTGGGCCAGGGCCAGGTGCTGGCATAGACGCCGGTATTGGTGAGGGAAATCGGCCATGTCACCGGCCTTGGCCTTGCCTTGTTCCAACTGTTTCAGTTGTTCGGCAAAGGCTTGCCATTGCGGTTGGTAACGGCTTTCGAAGAGGCTCTGTTTCATGTTGGCCCCAACAGGCCACGGGCCAAGCCATTGAGTTGCTCCACGGCACGGGCGGGGGAGACTTGAAGCGGCGTTGCGAGGATGGAAGCGAGTTCGTGTACCCGCTCGGCGGAGAGTTCGCCTTGGCGTTCCGCGAAACCCAGGATCGCCCGCTGTTCACTCAGGTCCAGGGCAAACGGTAAGCGCAGTGCTACAGCTTGAGGCACCTGGGGGCGTTTCAGGGGCTGTTCTCGGTAGATCACCAGGGTGCCGGCGGCCAGGTCACCAAGGCGTTTGAAGTGAGGGTGTTGCAGGCAACTGATCGCGCCAAGAAAGTAGCCGAACGGCAGCATGTCGACAAACCGCAGCAAGTTGCGGATCAGCGAGGCTGACCAACTGATGGGCGTGCCGTCGTCCTGCACGACCCGCAAGCCCATAACCTGTTTACCCGGTGAGCAGCCCTGATTGAGCACCTCGAACAGCACCATGTACCACCAACTGACCAGGAACAGCAGCAGCGAGCCCAGGCCGATACCAATATTGCCGAGCAGGGCCAGTGGCACCAGAAGTACGCCCATTATCACTGCGCGGGCGACGAGGTCGAAGGCAAATGCCAGCGCCCGTGGCACCAAGCCGGCGGGGCGCAGTGGCAGGTCGATTCCTTCTGGGGTCTCGATCTGGTAGCGGGTATCCAATGGGATTGATGGCATCGCGATCCTTGGCAGTGCAGAGCGGCTGGGTGGCACGGATGCTAACAGCGTCGGCGATGGAAGCAACTATTCAAGGTTTTGCTGGATGTTTGTACAGGTTATTTGGTGCTGGCCCCGAACAGGGCTCAACGCCTAGACTTTGTGGATCTTCAGCACAGGAATAGCCCGTGACCTCCATTTTCTGGTACGACTACGAAACCACCGGCATCAACCCGCGTAGCGATCGACCGCTCCAGGTAGCTGGCATTCGTACGGATCTCGAACTGAACGAGGTCGGCCCACCTGTCAACATTTACTGCCAGCCCAGCGACGATATCCTGCCCCATCCCGCCGCCTGTGCCATTACCGGGATCACCCCTGCCATTCTGGCCGAAAAGGGCCTGGCGGAGGCTGATTTCATGACTCGCGTACATGCCGAACTGGCGGCTCCGGGGACGTGCGGTGCCGGCTATAACACGTTGCGGTTTGACGATGAAATGACGCGCTACAG
The DNA here is from genome assembly GCF_054062775.1 of Pseudomonas sp. TE3911. NCBI lineage: Bacteria > Pseudomonadati > Pseudomonadota > Gammaproteobacteria > Pseudomonadales > Pseudomonadaceae > Pseudomonas > Pseudomonas sp. TE3911. The sequence continues at coordinate 294,046 of NZ_JBSSFP010000001.1, forward strand.
CCTGTATCGCAATTTTTTCGACCCTTATGCGCGCGAATGGCAGGGCGGTAATAGTCGTTGGGACTTGATCGACGTGGTTCGCACCGCTTATGCCCTGCGCCCGGAAGGTATCGAGTGGCCGCAGCAGGACGGGCGCGTGACCCTCAAGCTTGAGCGTCTGACTGCCGCCAATGGTATCGACCATGGTCAGGCCCACGATGCGTTATCCGACGTGCGCGCCACAATCGCCCTGGCTCGATTGGTGCGCGAGAAACAGCCCAAGCTCTATGATTGGCTGTTTCAACTACGCAGCAAACAACGGGTAATGGACCAAGTGCGATTGCTGCAACCGATGGTGCATATCTCCGGGCGGTTTTCCGCCGAACGTCATTACCTGGGCATTGTGCTGCCCCTGGCCTGGCACCCCCGCAACCGCAACGCGCTGATTGTCTGCGACCTTGGGCTCGATCCTCAGGGGCTGTTGGATATGGATGCCGACATTTTGCGTCGACGCTTGTACACCCGCCGTGATGAGCTCGCAGAAGGTGAGTTGCCGGTACCGCTCAAACTGGTGCATATCAACCGCTGCCCCGTGGTTGCGCCCTTGAACGTACTGCGGGTCGAAGATCGTGAGCGCCTGCAATTGGACATGAATGTTTTCCAGTCACGGGCTCTGCGGCTAACTGACGCACAGGAACTTTGGCTCGATAAATTGGCAGTTATTTACGGCGAGGAAGATTTTGCACCGAGTGTCGATCCCGAACAGCAGCTTTACGAGGGTTTTATCGGGGATCGTGATCGACGGTTATGTGAGCAAATTCGCGCGGCTGAACCTGCGCAATTAGCTCGTCAGCAGTGGCCTTTTGATGATCACCGTCTGCCTGAATTATTGTTTCGCTACCGGGCGCGTAACTTCCCCGATACGTTGAACAGCGAAGAGCTACAACGCTGGAAATTTTTCTGTCAGCAGCGTTTGTCAAATTCCGAATTTGGCGCACCGAATACCCTTGAGGCATTTAATCAAGCGCGACTGGAGTTGATGGTTAGTGCGACGCCGTTTCAGCAGCAGGTGCTGGAGCAATGGCAGGAATATGCCGACTCTTTAGCTGCTCGTATGGACCTGTGATAGAGGTTTGTAAAAAATACGATCAATAAAAAACGCCAGCAAGCTGGCGTTTTTAATGGGTCGCGCATCAGGCGCAGACCTGGTGAAGCTTAGCCCAGCAGGGTAGCCCAACCTTCAACCACGTCACCGCCCCACTTGGCTTTCCACTCTTTCAGAGTTTTGTGGTTGCCACCTTTGGTTTCAATCACTTCGCCGTTGTGCGGGTTTTTGTATTGTTTGACTTTGCGAGCACGTTTGGTGCCGGTAGTTTTCACAGCGCCACGTGGAGCTTTAACTTTCGACTCTGGGTCCAGCAGCGCGATGATGTCACGCAGGGATTTGGAGTACTCACCCATGAGGGTGCGCAGTTTGCCTTCGAATTCCAGCTCGGTTTTCAGTTTGTCGTCTTGGGACAGGTTCTTCAAACGAGCTTGCAGCTCTTTGATAGCTTCTTCGGTGGCGCGGTATTCGTTGATCAGAGACATGTGGACTACCTTATGTAGAACGCTGATTGACAGGGATAGTGGCCTAATAATAGTCAGGCGATTTGCTCAAGTAAACATTTAAGACTGCATTTAGGTGAATTACTTTGAATGTTTGTGAATGCGCTATGCAATCGAGTTAATTAAGTAGGTGATGCACCTGAAGATAATGCCGTTAATTTTTTGTATAACTGCGTCAGCCTGCGCTGTTCGTTCATATAGGGGTGGTAAAACCATACGCTATTAAGGGATGTGCCTCGGGGGCGGATCAGAATAAGGCTCATTGAATACTGCAGTTTTTCTGCACAATCGCTAGAATGGCGGCCTTTGCGAAGTTCTGGAGTTTCCCCCTAATGCGCACTTTTCGGCTGGTGATTGCTTGCCCGGACCGGGTCGGCATCGTTGCCAAGGTCAGTAATTTTCTGGCCTCCCATAACGGCTGGATTACTGAGGCGAGCCATCACTCGGACAATCTCAGCGGTTGGTTCTTCATGCGTCACGAAATTCGTGCCGACACACTGCCCTTTGGCCTTGAGGCTTTTCGCGAGGCATTTGCGCCAATCGCTGAAGAGTTCTCGATGACTTGGCATATCACCGACACCGAGCAGAAGAAGCGCGTGGTGTTGATGGCAAGCCGCGAATCTCACTGCCTGGCCGACTTGCTGCACCGCTGGCACAGTGACGAACTGGACTGCGAGATCGCGTGCGTAATCTCAAACCATGACGACCTGCGCAGCATGGTCGAGTGGCATGGCATCCCTTACTACCATGTGCCGGTCAACCCTCAGGACAAGGAGCCTGCATTCGCCGAGGTTTCTCGCCTGGTGAAGCAGCATGAGGCTGACGTGGTGGTGCTGGCGCGCTACATGCAGATCCTGCCGCCGGAACTGTGCCGCGAATACGCCGGCAAGGTGATCAACATTCACCATAGCTTCCTGCCGTCCTTTGTGGGGGCCAAGCCTTACCATCAGGCGTCTCTGCGTGGCGTGAAGTTGATTGGTGCAACTTGCCATTACGTCACCGAAGAGCTGGATGCCGGCCCGATTATCGAGCAGGACGTGGTGCGTGTCAGCCATAGCGACAGCATCGAGGACATGGTGCGCTTCGGTCGCGATGTCGAGAAGATGGTGCTGGCCCGTGGCCTGCGTTACCACCTGGAAGACCGCGTGCTGGTGCACGGCAACAAGACCGTCGTGTTCTGATCAAGCCGTTTTGATTGAAGAAAAAAGGGCCTGGGCGTTAAATCGTTGCAGGCCCTTTTTCTTTGTCTGTCGTTGAGGATTGATCGATGAGTGACCCACTGGAAAAAGCCACCTCCAAAGCACCGTCGACACTAGGTGAGGGGTGCTTGAGCCGTTACGACCCGGAAGATCTGGACAGTGAGGACGGCACCGAATTTCCCGGTGCCGCCGAGTTATGGGAACGCGAGCAGGCCAAGTCAGATCCCGCCGCAAAATAAAGCGAATCAGATCCGGAAGCTGCCCACCAATTGTTTCAACCGTGCCGCCTGCTGTTCCAGGTCGGAGCACGCGCGCAGGGTCGATTGCAGGTTTTCCACGCCTTCCTGATTGAGGGTGTTGATTTCAGTGATGTCCATGTTGATCGACTCTACGACCGAGGTCTGCTCCTCAGTAGCAGTCGCCACTGACTGGTTCATGCCGTCGATTTCCCCAATACGTTGGGTGACGCTGTTAAGACGCTCACCGGCCAGGTTAGCGATTTCCACGCTGTCATGACTGTGTCGCTGGCTTTCGCTCATGGTGCTGACCGACTCTCGGGCGCCGACTTGAAGTTCCTCAATCATCTTTTGTACTTGTTGCGCCGATTCCTGGGTGCGGTGTGCCAGGTTGCGCACTTCGTCGGCGACGACTGCAAACCCGCGTCCTGCTTCACCGGCACGTGCCGCTTCAATCGCAGCGTTCAGCGCCAGCAGGTTGGTTTGCTGGGAAATGCTGGTGATCACTTCGAGAATCTGGCCGATGTTCACTGTCTTGCTGTTAAGCGCTTCTATATTGCTGCTGGAGGCGCTGATCATCGCGGACAACTCAGTCATCGCCTTGATATTGCGCTCAACCACCTGTTGACCGTCTTCGGCCAAATGCCGCGCATCGCTGGCCTGGTTGGAGGCTTGCGCGGCATTACGCGCGATTTCCTGAGCTGCGGCGCCCAGTTCATTGATGGCAGCAGCCACGCTGTTGGTGCGGTTGGCCTGTTCGTCGGAGTTGACCATCGACGAGTTGGATGCGCTGACAACCCGCAGTGCTACTTCATTCACCTGCTCGGTGGCCGAGGACACTTCGCGGATGGACGTGTGAATACGCTCCACGAAGCTGTTGAAGGCATTACCCAGGATGCCGAACTCATCGTGGTTCTGGATGGTCAGGCGACGCGTCAGGTCACCTTCGCCGTCGGCGATGTCCTGCATGGCGCGGGTCATCACATGCAGCGGTTGCAGCAGGACGCGAATCAGCATGCCCAGCAGGGCAATGATGATCACTACAGCAATGATCGTGGCGATCACCGCTGAGGTGCGAAATTCGCTGAGCATGGCGAAGGATTTGTCTTTATCCACCGAAATACCCAGGTACCAGTTCACCGACGGCAGGCCTTTGATCGGTGTGAAGGTCACGATGTTGTCCTTGCCATTGGCTTGAACTTCACTGAAGTCGCCGCTGATCTTCGGCGTGCTTTTTGGATACATGTCGGCCAGGGTTTTCATCACCAGGCTTTTGTCCGGGTGTACCAGCACTTTGCCGTCGGCGCTGACCAGGAACGCGTAGCCCATGCCACCGAAGTTCAGCGCGCCAATGTTATCCACCAGGGTTTGCAGGCTCAGGTCGCCGCCCACCACGCCAATGCTCTGGCCGCCTTTGGCGCTGGGGGTGGCGATGGAAATGATCAATTGACCTGTAGCGGCGTCGATATACGGCTCGGTCAGGGTCGAGCCGTTGCTGCTCTGGGCGCCCTTGTACCAGGGGCGAACACGTGGGTCGAAGCCATCCGGCATCTTGGTGTCGGGGCGAATGGTGAAGGCCCCTTTGCTGTCACCAACGTAGGTTGCCATGAAGGACGACGTCAGGGTTTTCTGTTCCAGCAGGCTGGCAACGGTCGAAGGCTCAGGGTTGATAGCGATGTTTTGTGCAGCGTTTTCCACCAGCGCAATACGCCCGGTGAGCCAGGTTTGAATGTTGCTTGCGGTGACATCGCCCATTTCGTGCAGGTAGCTGTTGAGGTCTTCACGAATGGCGTTACGTTGCAGGTAGTCGTTGTAGAGGGTGAATAGAGCGAAGGCCGCGATGACGATAAGGGAGGCTGCAAGCAGGATCTTGTGGCTGAAACGCAGATTTTTATTCATAGCTTGAAGGGTCCGCTAAGGTCTTAATATCCAAAGCGCGTCCTTGTGGAACACGCGGAAGGGTAGCGTAAAAAAGTTTGATATTTCCGTTGGTCCCTGTAGGAGATATCTGAGCGATTTTTAGACTTTATGGGTCTCACATCTCTCTTATCGACCTGGCGGCACTAAAGATTAACCATGGGTGACGAAATGCCTGACTCCACACAACTTCTTATCGGTGCCGGTCTTGATGGCCAGCCAATTGCCCAGGCCATGCGCCTTGCCAACCGCCACGGGTTGATCGCCGGCGCCACGGGCACAGGCAAGACCGTCACGTTGCAACGCCTGGCCGAAGCCTTCAGTGATGCGGGCGTCGCAGTATTTGCGGCTGATATCAAAGGCGACCTCTGTGGCCTGGGTGCCGCCGCCAACCCTCAGGGCAAGGTGGCCGAGCGCATTGCCGGGATGCCTTTCCTTAATTACACGGCCAAGGCTTACCCCGTCACGCTGTGGGATATCCATGGGCAGTCCGGTCATCCGTTGCGCACCACCATCAGTGAGATGGGGCCGTTGTTGCTTGGCAGTTTGTTGGAGCTGACTGACAGCCAGCAGTCGGCCCTTTATGCCGCATTCAAGGTGGCGGATCGCGAAGGCCTATTGCTGCTGGATCTCAAGGATCTCAAGGCACTTCTCAATCACCTTCGCTACCACCCGGAACTGCTTGGCGAAGACGCGGCGCTGATGACCACAGGCTCCAGTCAGGCGCTGTTGCGGCGCTTGGCTGTCTTGGAACAGCAGGGTGCCGAGGCGTTGTTTGGTGAGCCGGCCTTGCAGCTTGAAGACATCTTGCAGCCCACAGGCGATGGGCGCGGACGTATTCACTTGTTGGACGCTAGCCGCCTGGTGCATGAAGCGCCGAAGGTGTATGCGACCTTCCTGTTGTGGCTGTTGGCAGAATTGTTCGAACAACTTCCGGAGCGCGGTGATGCGGACAAACCGCTGCTGGCGCTGTTCTTCGACGAAGCGCATCTCTTGTTTGCCGACACTCCCAAGGCTTTGCAAGATCGCTTGGAGCAAGTGGTGCGGCTGATTCGTTCCAAGGGGGTGGGGGTGTATTTCGTCACTCAATCGCCGGGCGACTTGCCGGATACCGTGCTGGCGCAACTCGGTTTACGGGTGCAGCACGGCCTGCGGGCGTTCACCACGAAAGAGCAGAAATCCTTGCGGGCGGTAGCGGACGGCTTCCGCCCCAACCCGACATTCGATGCGTTATCGGTTTTGACTGAGCTGGGCACCGGTGAGGCATTGGTGGGTACGCTGCAGGAAAAAGGCACGCCGGAGGTCGTTCAGCGCGTATTGGTCGCGCCGCCGCAATCGCGCATCGGGCCGCTCAGTGCGGCAGAGCGTGCCGCATTGGTGGCCACTTCACCGTTGCAGGGTCGCTATGACAAGCCGATTGATCGGGAGTCCGCCTATGAAGTGTTGATGGCGCGCAAGGAGCTTGGGCCTAACGAAGAGCCCCGGCAGGGCGCCGAGGAGCCCAGCTTCACGGACAAAGCTGGGGCGTTCCTTGGAACAACCGCAGGCAAGGCGCTGAAGTCAGCGATGCAGCAGGCGGCCAACCAGATGGGGCGTCAATTGGTGCGTGGTTTGTTGGGGTCTTTGCTGGGCGGCAGTAAGCGCAAGTAGTGCCTCAGGCCTTGGGCTTGCCATGGGCGGCCAAGCGCTCAAGCGCGGCGCGCAAGCCTGGATCGTTGATGCCGTCGGCCGTGGCCTGAATCGTCTCGGCCGCATGCTCCGACAGGTCCAGAGTGTGTCCGACTGCGCCTTGCTGGACGGTCGGTGGCTGTACCTTGAACTGGATACGCGTCAAGCTGGCGAACTCATCGAATGCCATCAATTGACGCTGCAGGCGTTTTTGCTGATAGCGCAAACGGGTCGCCCAATGACCGTCTGTGACAATCAATAGCAAATTACCTTCACGCCACGACGCCACGTGGCAATGCTCGCGGGCGGCGGGTTGTAGTTGGCTTTCGAGCATGCGTTGCAAATGGCCCAAGCGTTGCGCATGGCCAAAGATGGCTTTCAGCGGCTTGGCTTCGCGAAGCAACACGCTGGGCGCGCGGGCTGTAAGAGGGCGAAATGCCATGATTGGACACCTTAAGTAACAGAGCGGCCATCTTAGCAGAATGCGTCTGCGCGGCCCCTGACAATGCATTGCCGGGCGGTTTCCCAGGAAATCAATCGGCTCCATGGGTTGAAGTTCGCGCAAAAGCCCTTATTTTAAACAAGCCCTCTCACAGCACCATGCCAGCATCGGGGAACAACGCCACTTTCCTCACCCACGATTCCGGGTAGAATGCGCGTTCGCATGCGGCCGTGAGGGCTGCTCGGGCCACTCACGGTGCGCCCTCCATCCCTATGTGTGGAAGAACCTGCCGATATGTTTGCGCCTTTGTTAAAGAAACTTTTTGGAAGCAAGAATGAGCGCGAAGTCAAACGCATGCTCAAGACGGTGCAGCTGGTCAATGCCTTCGAAGAGCAGATGGTTGCCCTGTCGGACGAGCAATTGCGCGCCAAGACCCAAGAGTTCAAGGCCCGCATAGCCAAAGGTGAAACCCTCGACAAGCTGCTTCCCGAAGCCTTTGCGGTTGCCCGTGAAGCCGGTAAGCGTGTCATGGGCATGCGCCACTTCGACGTCCAGTTGATCGGCGGCATGACCTTGCATGAAGGCATGATTGCCGAAATGCGTACCGGTGAAGGCAAGACCCTGGTAGCTACTCTGGGTGTTTACCTCAACGCACTGTCCGGCAAGGGCGTGCACGTTGTGACGGTGAACGACTACCTGGCTCGCCGGGACGCCAACTGGATGCGCCCGCTGTATGAATATCTCGGCCTGGCCGTCGGCGTAGTAACGCCGTTCCAGCCGCCGGAAGAGAAGCGCGCTGCTTACGCGTGCGACATTACCTACGGCACCAACAACGAATTCGGTTTCGACTACTTGCGCGACAACATGGCGTTCAGCATGGATGAAAAATTCCAGCGTGAACTCAACTTTGCCGTGATCGACGAAGTCGACTCCATTCTCATCGACGAAGCCCGTACCCCACTGATCATCTCCGGCCAGGCCGAAGACAGCTCGCGCCTGTACACAGAGATCAACAAGTTGATCCCGCGTCTGGAGCAGCACATCGAAGAAGTGGAAGGCGTTGTGACCAAAGAAGGTCACTTCTCCATCGACGAGAAGACCCGCCAGGTCGAACTCAACGAAGCCGGTCACCAGTTCGTCGAAGACATGCTGACCCAGATCGGCCTGCTGGCTGAGGGCGAGAGCCTGTACTCGGCGCACAACCTGGGCCTGTTGACCCACGTGTATGCGGGCCTGCGCGCCCACAAGCTGTTCCATCGCAACGTCGAATACATCGTGCAAGATGGCCAAGTGGTATTGGTTGACGAACACACCGGCCGTACCATGCCGGGTCGTCGTCTGTCCGAAGGCCTGCACCAGGCCATCGAAGCCAAGGAAATGCTCAACATTCAGGCCGAAAGCCAGACGTTGGGCCTCCACCACCTTCCAGAACTACTTCCGTCTGTATAACAAACTGTCCGGCATGACCGGTACTGCGGACACCGAAGCGTTCGAATTCCACCAGATCTACAACCTGGCCGTGATGGTGATCCCACCGAACAAGCCGCTGGCGCGTAAAGATTTCAATGACCTGGTGTTCCTGACCGCCGAAGAGAAGTACGCGGCGATCATCAACGACATCAAGGACGGCATGGCCCAGGGCCGCCCGATCCTGGTGGGTACCGCCACCATCGAGACTTCCGAGCACGTGTCTAACCTGCTCAACAAGGAAGGTATCGAGCACAAGGTTCTTAACGCCAAGTTCCACGAAAAAGAAGCTGAGATCATTGCCCAGGCCGGTCGCCCAGGCGCACTGACTATCGCCACCAACATGGCCGGTCGTGGTACTGACATCCTGTTGGGCGGTAACTGGGAAGTGGAAGTCGCCTCCCTGGACAACCCTACCCCTGAGCAGATCGCCCAGATCAAGGCTGACTGGCAGAAACGCCACCAGGCCGTGCTCGAATCCGGTGGTTTGCAGGTGATCGCGTCCGAGCGTCACGAATCGCGCCGTATCGACAACCAACTGCGTGGTCGTGCCGGCCGTCAGGGTGACGCCGGTTCCAGCCGCTTCTACCTGTCTCTGGAAGACAGCCTGATGCGCATCTTCGCCTCGGATCGGGTGAAGAACTTCATGAAAGCCTTGGGTATGCAGTCCGGTGAAGCGATCGAGCACCGTATGGTGACCAACGCCATCGAGAAGGCCCAGCGCAAGGTTGAAGGCCGTAACTTCGATATTCGTAAGCAACTGCTTGAGTTCGACGACGTCAACAACGAACAGCGTAAAGTGATTTATCACATGCGTAACACGTTGCTGGCCGCTGACAACATTGGCGAGACCATCGCCGATTTCCGTCAGGACGTGCTCAACGCGACCGTCAGTGCACACATCCCGCCACAGTCCCTGCCAGAGCAGTGGGATGTTGCTGGTCTGGAAGCCGCGTTGAAGAGCGACTTCGGTGTCGACTTGCCGGTCCAGCGATGGCTCGACGAAGACGATCACCTGTACGAGGAGACGCTGCGCGAGAAGCTGATGGCCGAGCTGCTGGCCGCGTACAACGAGAAAGAAGAGCAGGCGAGTGCCGAAGCACTGCGCACCTTCGAGAAACAAATCGTACTGCGCGTGCTGGACGACCTGTGGAAAGACCACCTGTCGACCATGGACCACCTGCGTCACGGCATCCACCTGCGTGGTTACGCCCAGAAGAACCCGAAGCAAGAGTACAAGCGCGAGTCTTTCACGCTGTTCTCCGAGTTGCTGGATTCGATCAAGCGCGATTCGATTCGCGTGCTGTCCCACGTTCAGGTGCGCCGCGAAGACCCGATCGAGGAAGAGGCTCGCCTGCGTCAGGAGGCCGAGGCACTGGCTGCGCGCATGCAGTTCCAGCACGACGAAGCGCCGGGTCTGGAAGCGCCTGAGGTGTTGGGCGAAGAGGTCGATGTGGCCTTGGCTCAGGCGCCGGTTCGCAATGACCAGAAGCTGGGCCGCAACGAACTGTGCTACTGCGGTTCGGGCAAGAAATTCAAACACTGCCACGGCCAGATCGAATAAGATTTTCGCCTGACGCTGCAATACCTAGCGCCGCGACCGGCCTCTGCCGTCGCGGCGTTTTGCCATTAATTTCACCGTCGATCACGACGGCACAGACATCATTTATCTTTAAGGAGCGCGTTCATGGCTGTTGGTCTTGGTCCTTTGCCCACATTGCACCCGGTTGCCGGTTTTGAGCTCGGTATCGCGTCGGCCGGCATCAAGCGCCCGGGGCGCAAGGATGTGGTGGTGATGCGCTGTGCCGAAGGTTCGACCGTCGCCGGTGTTTTCACCCTCAACGCCTTCTGTGCCGCTCCGGTGATCCTGGCCAAGCAGCGCGTTGCCGGCTCCATCCGTTACCTGCTGACTAACACTGGCAATGCCAACGCAGGCACCGGTGAGCCTGGTCTGGTCGCTGCTGCGCGTACCTGCGCCAAGCTGGCCCAGTTGACTGGCGTGGATGCCAGCCAAGTGTTGCCTTACTCCACCGGTGTCATCGGCGAGCCGCTGCCGGTTGAGAAAATCGAAGGCGCCTTGCAGGCCGCGTTGGACGACCTGTCTGTGGATAACTGGGCGGCCGCCGCCACTGGCATCATGACCACGGACACCCTGCCGAAAGGCGCGAGCCGTCAGTTCGTGCACGACGGCGTGACCGTCACCGTGACCGGTATCAGTAAAGGCGCGGGCATGATCCGCCCGAACATGGCAACCATGCTCGGCTACATTGCTACCGACGCCAAAGTTTCCCGCGACGTGCTGCACAGCCTGATCCTCGACGGCGCCAACAAGTCGTTTAACCGCATTACCATCGATGGCGATACCTCGACCAATGACTGCTGCATGCTGATCGCTACCGGCAAAGCTGATCTGCCGGAAATTACCGAGGCCAGCGGCCCGCTGTTCGCGGCATTGAAGCAGGCTGTGTTCGAAGTGTGCATGGACGTGGCCCAGGCCATCGTGCGTGACGGCGAAGGCGCCACCAAGTTCGTGACGGTTGAAGTCAACGGCGGCGGCAATCACCAGGAATGCCTGGATGTCGGCTACACCGTGGCCCACTCGCCGCTGATCAAGACGGCACTGTTCGCCTCCGACCCCAACTGGGGCCGCATCCTCGCCGCCGTTGGCCGTGCTGGTGTGCCGGATCTGGACGTGAGCAAGATCGACGTGTTCCTCGGTGACGTGTGCATCGCCAGCCGTGGCGCCCGTGCAGAGAGCTATACCGAAGCACAGGGCTCGGCGGTGATGCAGCAGGAAGAAATCACCATCCGCATCGAGTTGGGCCGCGGCGATTGCAGCGAAACCATCTGGACCACCGACCTGTCCCACGAGTACGTGAAGATCAACGCGGAATACCGTACCTGATAGAAGAGGATAACCGCGGTGAAACGAGTGCATGTAGCAGCAGCGGTGATCCGCGGTGTCGACGGCAGGATCCTGCTGGCGCGCCGCGCGGATACCCAGCATCAGGGCGGTCTCTGGGAGTTTCCCGGTGGCAAGGTGGAGGCCGGTGAGTCGGTCGCCTCGGCCCTGTCCCGTGAATTACAGGAAGAACTGGGTATCCAGGTCGCCAAGGCTCGGCCGTTGATCAAGGTGCAGCATGACTATCCGGACAAGCAGATCTTGCTGGATGTCTGGGAAGTCTCGGCTTTTACCGGCGAGCCCCACGGTGTCGAAGGGCAACCCCTGGAATGGGTGGCGCCTCGGGATTTGCTCAACTACGAGTTCCCGGCCGCTAACGCTCCAATCGTTGCCGCCGCGCGCTTGCCTGCCGATTACCTGATCACCCCCGGCGAACTCGAAACCCCGACGCTGTTACGCGGGATTCAGAAGGCTGTCGCGGGCGGCATCAAGCTGGTCCAACTGCGTGCGCCGAACGGTTACGATCCCAAATACCGCGACCTCGCGGTAGATGCGGTGGGTCTGTGCGCTGGCAAGGCGCAGTTGATGCTTAAAGGACCGTTTGAATGGCTGGGGGATTTTCCTGCCGCCGGTTGGCACATGACCTCGGCGCAACTGCGCAAATACGCGAGCAAGGGCCGGCCGCTGCCGAAAGACCGTTGGTTGGCTGCTTCCTGCCACAACGCTGAAGAACTGGCGCTGGCAGAAATGATGGACGTGGATTTTGTCACGCTGTCGCCGGTGCAGCCGACCCAAACCCACCCTGATGCCATGCCTTTGGGTTGGGAGCAGGCGGCAGAGTTGATCCGTGGCTTCAGCAAACCGGTGTTTCTGTTGGGTGGGGTTGGACCTGCTGATCGGGAACAGGCTTGGGAAGTTGGGGCTCAGGGTGTAGCGGGTATCAGGGCGTTCTGGCCACAAGTTTGAAGCTGCTCTGGCGGGCCTCATCGGGTGCGACGATTCGACTTGCCCCCGATCAGGCCCTGTCAGTCAGCGAATCATCATCAGTGTGGCTTAGCCGCCGCCTGCCACAAAATCTCCGCAACCCCCTGGCGCCTGGCAATCACCCGCGCCGCCACAAACAGCAAATCCGACAGCCGATTGATATACGCCAACCCCACTCCCTCTAACGGCTCCACCGCGTTGAGGTGCTGACAGCGCCGCTCCGCACTGCGCGCCAGGCTGCGACACACATGGGCCTGGGCGATCAACGCCGAGCCACCGGGCAGGATGAAGTTTTCCAGCGGCCCGACCTCTTCATTCCAGCGATCAATCGCGGCCTCCAGCCGATCCACTTCCGCTGCGTTCAGCGCCTTGTACACCGGCATCGCCAGCTCACCGCCGAGGTCGAATAATCGATGTTGGCATGGGGTCAGTACCTCGATCACATCTTTGAGTTCCGGATGCTTGCCACTCTGCTCTTCCAGGCCCGCCAGTAATAATCCCAGTTGGCTGTTCAGCGAATCGACTTCACCGATGGCCTCAACTCGCGGGTGGTCCTTGGGTACACGGCGACCGTCGCCGAGGCCGGTTTCGCCTGTGTCTCCAGTACGGGTGTAAATCTTCGACAGGCGAAAGCCCATGGTCAGTGCTCCAGTTGGGTCAGTTCATTGGGCGGCAGTTGGCTGCCCGCCAAGGGTAAGCGCAGGGTAAAACAGGTGCCTTGACCGAGGGTGGAATGCACCTCCATCTGCCCTTTGTGGTTGTTGGTGACGATGAAGTAAGAAACCGAAAGCCCAAGCCCAGTGCCCTGGCCGATCTCTTTGGTGGTGAAGAACGGCTCGAAAGTGCGTTTACGTACGTTCTCACTCATGCCGATACCATTGTCTTCCACCTGAATCTCTGCCCACGGCGGGTTAAGACGTGTGCGCAGGATGATGCGCCCCGGTTCGCGATCGTCTTCACGCAGATGAATGGCCTGGGCTGCGTTTTTTAGCAGGTTGAGCAGTACTTGTTCCAGCTCGTTGGCAGTGCCGGGCACCGGGCCCAGTTGGGGGTCGAACTGACGAATGATCGCCTGGCCCTTGAAGTCGAAACCGATGGCCAGATCGAAGTCGTTACCGGCAATTTCCACGGCCTGGTCGATCAGCGCCGGCAGGTCGCAAGGCGCCATCTGCCGGTTGCTGCGGCGGCTGAAGCTGAGCATGTGAGTGACGATCTTGGCCGCTCGCGCACCGGCTTGCTGGATGCCATCCAGCAGTTGTGGCACCTCACGGCCTTCCAGGTAGCGGTTGATCTTTTCCAGTTCGATACCTGCCTGCTCGGCGAATTCCAGGTTTTTGGGAAGGTCGGACGACAGCCGGCGCCGGATGTTCTGCACGTTATGCAGGATCGCCCCCAGCGGATTGTTGATCTCGTGAGCCATACCGGCGGCAAGCCCACCGACCGAGAGCATTTTTTCCGACTGCACCATCATTTCTTCCAGGGACAGACGCTGAGTGATGTCGTCGATACGGATCACCACGCCCCGCCCGGCACCGCCCATTAGCGGGTAGAAGGTCAGGGCGTAATGCTTGGGTTCATCATCCTTGATCCAGGTGACACGCTCGATGCGTTCTACCGTGTGCTGCTCCACCGTAGCCTTGATCTGCGGCAGGTACGGCTTGAGCGGTTGAAAAGCGAGGTAGATCGGCTGATTCAGCGCTTCATCCAGGCGCGTACCGGAAAGCGCGCTGGCCTCCTGATTCCACTGGGTGACGTAGAGTTGTTCGTCCAGGGCGATCAGCGCCGAGGGCATCGAGTCGATGATGCTGTTCAGGTAGTTTTGAAAACCGGTGAGTTTTTTCTCGATCTTGCTGCGAACCTGGACTTCCAGCTCCAACTTTCGGTTGGTATGGCGTGTTTCTTCGGCCAGGCCTTGGGCTTGGTCGTAAGCGGCCTGGGAGTCGTCCCGTGCGCGCTTGAGCTGCTGTTCGCGAGCTTCGATACGCGACAGCATGGTGTTGAAGGCTTCGGCCAGGCTGCCGATTTCATCGCGGTTACCACGGCCGGCGCGCAGGGCGTAGTTCTCTTCGCGGGTTACTTGGCGCGACAGTTCTTCCAATTCGTGGATCGGCCGGGTAATCAGGCGCTTGATCTGCCGGGCGATGATCAGCCATAGCAGCACACTGAAAATCAGGATACCCAGGCTGGCCGTCAGCGTGCCGGTGTAGAAGGCCACCGGCAGTTCGCTGCTGGCCACCAGCAGCAAATGCCCGGAAGGCTGGCCTGCCCGGGGCAGGGTGATGATCTGGTTACTGCGAAACTCGGTAACACGCCACGCCTCGATATGCCGATAGTTGTCCGGCAAGTGCAGGCGATCACCGTGTTGCATCTGCGCCAGGCGGTTGCCTTCGCCGTCATACAGGGCAGCGGCGCGTAATGGCGAATAGCTGGTCAGCTCACTGAGCAGGGCATCGGCTTGGGCGGGGGATTCGAGCGCTTCGGCGGCGAGGCCCGGGTTGGATACCAGGCGACCGATGGCCTGCAACGCCTGAGGTGCCATGCTTTCCTGGGAAATCCAGTACGCGGCGCTGATAAAGGTCAGGTTGGCCACCAGCAATACGGTGGTCAACAACACCAACAGGGCGGCCAGCAGTTTCTGCCCAACCGGTAGATTTTCGAGGCGCTGGCGCAGCGGCATCAGGGTTATCCCAGGTGATAGACAGGCGGGCAGGGTAGCGCGTGGCTCAGTCGCGGGGCAATCCGCGTGCAACTAACTGATCAATCAAACGCACCTGCAACTGCTGCAAATGCGGCAGGTTCAATTGGTGGCGTGCGGCCGCCTGGCAAGCATAGCCCAACAGGTAACTGATTTCGGTGCGGCGGGCGTTGGCGACGTCCTGGTACATGGAAGAGTAGTTAGCGGCTGTGGCGTGGATCACCCGTTCCACTTCGTGTTGCAGGTCCAGCGCGGCGGCGGGTTGGCCACAACATTCCAGCAGCTCACCGAGTTCAGCGCACAGGGTTGCCACTTCACATTGATGGGTTTGCAGTTCGCCGTTGCGGCACTGGTAAAGCACGGTCAGCGGGTTGATCGCGCAATTGAGCGCTAGCTTGCGCCATAGCCGGGTCAGAATGTCGGTGCTCCATTCGTGGGGGATCCCGGCGGCGTGAAGGTCGTTCAGCCACAGCGGTGGGGCAGGGTGGGCTGCATCTCCCAGCCAGGTGTAGCCATGGCCTGCAAACACTACGCGCCAGTCACGGTCGCGAAACGCGCCTTCGGTGCTGGAGGCGAAGATGCAGCGTGCTTGGGGGAACTGAGCAACCACTGCGTCCTGGCTGCCAAGGCCGTTTTGCAAAAGGACCAGCTCGGCGTGTGGCGACAGGCGATGCTGCAAATGTGCGACGGCGCTCTGGGCGTCGTAGGCTTTGCACGCAACCAGCAGGCGATGAATCGGCTCGGGGTTGTCAGGCGTTTCGCCAATCACCGGATAAGTCTTTTCTATACCGTGTTCGACCAACGTCAGCCCCTTACCGGCCTGATAGCTGGCAAGGCGCGCCTTATCGCGCAGGATCATCCTCACAGGCAGGCCGGCGCGAGCCAAGCGCGTGGCCCAGAGTGTGCCAAGGCTGCCGGCGCCGAGAATATGCCAGGTGGTCGACATCAGTTTGTGCTCCGTAGGGTCGCCTGCGGTGAACGGGGCGAAAGAACCGCTATAATGCCCCGGCATTTTAGCTCGGGCGCGCTCCATCTCTACTGAACCCGCCCCTTATATTGGAGAAATCACATGCCTTCGTTCGACGTGGTATCTGAACTGGACAAACACGAAGTCACCAACGCCGTCGAGAACGCCGTCAAGGAGCTGGACCGTCGCTATGACCTGAAGGGCAAGGGCAGCTTCGAGTTCAAGGAAAAGGAACTGACCGTCAACCTGACCGCTGAAGCCGATTTCCAGCTGGAAGCGATGATCGAGATCCTCAAGCTGTCGTTGGTCAAGCGCAAGATCGACGCGCAATGCCTTGAAATCAAGGACGCCTACGCTTCCGGCAAGCTGATGAAGCAGGAAGCAGTGTTAAAGGAAGGCATCGACAAGGAGCTGGCGAAGAAGATCGTCGCCCATATCAAGGACGCCAAGCTGAAAGTCCAGGCGGCCATCCAGGGTGAGCAGGTTCGCGTCACTGGCAAGAAACGTGATGACCTGCAAGAGGCCATCGCTGCCCTGCGCGCCAAAACCTTTGACATGCCGCTGCAGTTCAATAACTTCCGCGACTGATGGCATTTTGGGGAACCAGCGGGCGATTTTGACGTCCCACGCCCCATAACCTGTGCCTGCACTTGAGCCCTACGGGGCTCATTTGCGTTTTTAGGCCGTCAATAAAGCCGCACATCCGCCAAACAGGAGACGATAGATGGATTTCAATGCTGAAGTGGATCACCTGATCAAGACCTCACAGTCGTGGATCCCGATGATCATGGAATACGGCAGCCGAGTACTACTGGCAGTGATCACCCTGGCCATTGGCTGGTGGCTGATCAACGTATTGACCCACCGTGTAGGTCGCTTGCTGGCTCTGCGTAACGCGGACCTGGCGCTGCAACACTTCATCACCAGCCTGGCGAACATTGCGCTGAAGGTCATGCTGATTGTCAGTGTCGCGTCGATGATCGGCGTGGCGACTACCTCGTTCGTGGCGGCCATCGGTGCCGCGACCCTGGCCATTGGCCTGGCATTGCAGGGCAGCCTGGCCAACTTCGCCGGTGGCGTGCTGATTCTGTTGTTCCGCCCATTCCGCATTGGTGACTGGATCGAAGCCCAAGGCACCTCGGGCACTGTCGACAGCATCCAGATCTTCCACACCGTGCTGCGCACTGGCGACAACAAGACCGTGATCGTACCTAACGGCATCCTGTCCAACGGCATCATCACCAACACCAACCGTCAGCCGACCCGCAAGGTGGTGTTTGATGTGGGCGTGGATTATGACGCCGACCTGCAAAAAGCCCGTGACGTGCTTCTGGAACTGTCAAAAGATCCCCGTGTACTGACTGATCCTGCAGCGGTTGCGGTGGTCTCGACCTTGGGCGATAGCTCTATCACGGTTTCCCTGCGTTGCTGGACCAAAACCCCGGATTATTGGGATGTAGTCTTCATGCTCAATGAACTGGCGCGTGATCGTTTAAAGGCGGCGGGGATTGATATTCCGTTTCCGCAACGGGTTATTCGTGTGGTTCAGGAAGCGGCTGTGTAATCAGTTGCTTTATTAACTTGGCCGCTTGGTCAGCTATTGCTGTTAAAGACAAGGGGCTTCATGCCCCTTGTTTTTTGTCACTCCCCTTTGGCAACTATCAAGTTTTAATCGACGCCGAGTAACACAACTAGTAAGCCTAGGTTTTCTTAGTTAGCTTGCTATGTAAAATTGAAGCGCTTTTTGTAGGTCATAAAAAAACCGGCGACCTGATTAAGGGCGCCGGTTTTTATTAGCGTTACGCGTTAGCGCAATCAGCTGACCACTGAAATTACAAGATGCTCAGTGGGTATTCTACGATCACACGGGTGTCGACCAGGTTGTCGTAGTTGGTCGCGCGGTAATCGCTATTGGTGCCGCTGTAGATTGCGTTACGAACGCGGAAGGACAGACCTTTGGCCGGGCCTTCTTGCAGTACGTACTTGGCTTCCACGTCCCACTCGTGCTCTTTACCATCGCTGGAATCTGCAACGGTAACGTTGCTACCGCGAGTGTAACGGGTCATGAAGCTCAGACCTGGCACGCCGAACGAGGCCATGTTCAGGTCGTAGCGAGCCTGCCAGGACTTCTCGTCTTCGCCAACGAAGTCGGAGATTTGCACGGAGTTGGCCAGGTAAACGGTACCGCCACCGTCGACACCGTAGTTGTAACCGGTTTTACCAGAGGACTGCTGGTAAGCCAGGGTGAACTTGTGTGCGTCGATGCTATACGCAGCTGCCAGGCTCCAGACGCGGTTGTCCAGGTCGCCGTTCAGCTTTTTGCCGTCGTCCTTGCTGCGGTAGCCGTTGAAGTCGAAACTCAACGATTGCTTGTCGCTCAGCGGCAGGGTGTAGAAGACGTTGACGTACTGCTTCTTCCAGTAGTCTTCAACATCGGAGGCGTGGAACGCGAAAATGAAGTTCTCAAGGCCCGAGTAGGTAAAGCCAGCGATATTCGCTGCACTCAGCCCTGGGTTTTGCTTGCCGGTAACACGGCTGCGACCGTTGATGCTGTCACGGCCCATGCCGGTTTGCGCGCTCAGTGCGGTGAAGCGGCCAGCGGTCAATTCCAGACCTTTGATCTCGTTGCTGGTGATCAAGGTGCCGGTGGCGACTTCAGGCAGCAGACGGCCGTCGTCGGTAGTGAAAACCGGGCTGGATACGAACTGGTTACCATATTTCAGCACGGTGTCGGAGATGCGGAGTTTCGCTGCCCCAGCCACTTTGGACTGAGTGGATTCTGGCTCGCCAGCGCCATTGGTTGCGAACAGACCGTTACCGGCACGGCCCGCACCGCCATCAAGCTTATAGCTGCCCATGGCCATGGCATCGACGCCGAAGCCGACGGTGCCTTGGGTGAAGCCGGATTGGTAGGTGAGCAACTCGCTGATACCGGTGTCTTGACGGTAGCCGCTGACTTTGTCGTCGGTGCCGGTGGTGTAGGTACCGTTACCACGACGCACGTTACCCACGCCGTCCTTGTAGTCACGGTTCATGTACATTGCACGGGTTTTCGCGGTCAGGGTGCTATCTTCGATAAAGCCCTTTGCGTCGTCCTGAGAGGACGCGATTGCGAACTGCGAGGTGCCTGCAGAAACAGCCAGGGCGATCATGCTCCACTTCATCACGCGCATCGTGATTTGCTCCTTTGGTTTTCGGAAGAGTACTGCCGTCCCACCTGTATTTTTATCTGGGCGGCTCTTTCTTTTTTGTGTCGGCGCAAAGTTATATCACGCAGACTCTAATGACGATACTTACCAAACTTTCCTTTCAGCTTCTTTACGAGGCTGTCGTAAATTGCTAGCTCCATGTCGCAAATTCACAGTCCTGAATGTTACGGGACTGACAACTTCAATGCTGTTTTCAGACCTCTTTCGAAGTTTGAAACCTTCCGTGGGGCGCATCGAAACGCTGCTGTTCTTTTATCGCGAAACACCTGCTTCCAAACGGGTGTCGTTGCCGACGATGTGAGTGTGAATGCAACAAGCGCGCCCAAACCGGTAACCGAATGTCATTTTTTCGTGAAAAGCGTGGTGGGCGTGTAAAAACCTCATAAGTACGGGGTTTTTACGCCGTTTTGTTTGGGCTTGACGTGCATGGGTTACGCCTGTTCGGTGGTACTAAAACACTGTGCCAGAGAAAAACGTTACCGGTTCACCCTACAAGTGGGTAGTCGGCGGATCCCTTTGATGCACAAGTGGGTCATTTTGGTGCGCCCTTGAAAGGCCCGGATTAGCGTAGCTCAAATATTTGCCTGCCTCTTAAGAGTGCAGGTTTTTATCGGTTTGCGTTACGTTGCTGCCATTCGCCGTGAAGCCTGGCGCGTTCATAGGTATGCTGGCGCCTGAAACTGACCTTCCGAACGGAGTGCCCGTGGTGTTCGCCTTAGATCAACGTTTGCAACAAGACACACTGGTCATCGGGGACTTCCCGCTGTGCCGCCTGCTGCTGTCCAATGATTCGAACTACCCCTGGTTCATCCTGGTGCCGCGTATCAACGGTATCAGCGAAGTGTTTCAGCTGGATGTCGCAGATCAACATACCCTGTGGCAAGAGACCACGGCCTTGGCGCAGTGGCTGAACGAAGGGTTGGCCGCCGACAAGATGAACATTGGCGCGCTGGGCAACGTCGTCAGCCAATTGCATGTGCATGTGATCGTACGCAAGCGTGATGACGCTGCCTGGCCTGCTCCAGTGTGGGGCAAGCATCCGGCCCAGCCGTACACTGAAGAGCAACTGGCCGCCATTCGTTCGCGTCTGCGCGAGCTGCTGCCCGCCGACTTTATCTTTACCCAGGGCTGAACCATGGATCTGCAAGACCGCGTCACTGAACTGGAAAGCCGCCTGGCCTTCCAGGACGACACCATCGAAACCCTGAATGACATCCTGGTCACCCAGCAGCGGGCCGTCGAACGGCTGCAGTTGCAGATGACCGCGCTGCTTAAGCGCCAGGAAGAAATGGGCGGGCAATTCGAGTCATCCGAAGAAGAAGCGCCGCCGCCTCACTACTGATCGACAGGCAATAAAAAAACCGCGACCCAGCCAGGCTGGATCGCGGTTTTTTTGCTGCGACGGCTGGAATCAGCGACGCGGCAATGCAGCGATCACGTCTTCGGCTTGTAGGCCTTTGTCGCGATTCATCACGGAAAACTCCACGCGCTGGCCTTCAACCAGAACACGATGGCCTTCGCCGCGAATGGCCCGGAAGTGGACGAAGATATCGTCGCCCGAATCACGGGAAATAAAGCCGAAGCCTTTGGATGTGTTGAACCACTTGACGGTACCGGTATCCCGATTGGTCATGTCGTAGTTTTGCGACGCGGCCGCGGGGGACGAGCGGTAGAAGCTGATAGCCAGGTGAAGAGCGATGGCGACCACAGCAATTACCAGGCTGAGCAGGATGGCCGGGTGGCCGCCGACTTCAGGCATGGGTGCCAGGAGGGTGAGGGTTTGTACGACAACGGTCAGTACCAGCAGCGCGCTGACCAGGTTTTGCAGTTGATGGCGCGTGCCTTTGTTCCAGTAAGGGATTACTGGGGCGAGCGTCAGGTTAAGAAGGCCGAACAAGGCCAGGTACAGAGCGTCATGTTGTTGCAGGTAGGGCAGGCTTTCAGGCTGCAGGCTCGGGATAAAGGACAGCAGCAACGCTGCAACGCCCGTTAGCAGGTGGACGATTTTCAACATTTTGATTAACTCACGTTAAGACGGATCACAAGGAAGAGCTGACTGGCACGGTTCGCTTCTGAACAATGGGAGGCGTTGGGCACGTGCACGGGTATCAGCCTATGCCGCTCGCCGTGAAAAAACGGCGGCGACACGCTGCCTATTTAACAGCAAAGGCTGTGCCTACTCAAATCAAGCATTTTCGTGCTTTGCAGGGTGCGGGGCATTTCTGCGTGAAACGCTGGTCCTAGACAGGTGCAGGTGTTTTTTGGGCGGTTGGCGGGAATTTTCCTGCGTAGCTCAAAGGGCTTGGTTGCCGCCGAAGAGGGCGTAAAGCGCAGGACCATTTGCCGCACCGTGTCCTTGGCGGGCTGCGCGTCAGCAGCACTCTTGCTACAGTGGTCCTGCACCTGATCAATGAATGCTTGTCAATTGAAGGGGATAAACATGGCAATCGATATCGGTATCAGTGAAGAAGATCGTAAATCCATCGTCGATGGGCTTTCACGGCTGCTTTCCGATACCTATGTACTGTACCTGAAGACCCACAACTTCCATTGGAACGTCACGGGCCCCATGTTTCGGACGCTGCACTTGATGTTCGAAGAGCAGTACAACGAGCTGGCGCTGGCGGTTGACTCTATTGCCGAGCGTATCCGTGCCCTGGGTTTTCCGGCGCCGGGCGCCTATTCGATCTATGCCCGTCTGTCTTCCATCAAGGAAGAAGAGGGCGTACCCAGCGCAGAAGAGATGATCAAGCAGTTGGTGGCGGGCCAGGAAGCTGTCACACGGACCGCGCGGGGTATTTTCCCGCTGCTTGATAAAGTCAGCGATGAGCCGACTGCAGACTTGTTGACTCAGCGTATGCAGGTTCACGAGAAAACCGCGTGGATGCTGCGCTCTCTTCTCGAAAATCAGTAGTCGTTGACCCGGAGTGGCGCCATCGCGGCGCCACTTGCTTGTTTCCATGCATTTCCTGGCGTTGTCCTACGCCTTTCAACGTCCCGTCTTCTGGCTGCCTGCCTCGTCCTGCTGTTTTATAGGGTCACTGCCCAATGGGAGGACCCGTGGGCTGCTGTTTGGCAATGGAGTGTCAGGTGTATGTCACGTGGAGTGGATATTGGAGTAATGGAAACCGGTGGTTTTCATAAGATAAACGTCGACCCCTTCGCCAAGGGGTTCGATATGGGGCTGGCCAAGCCAATGTCCCGATCGGTACGGCTCAATGGGTTTTCCACTTGTCTGCGGCTCGAGCAGATCTATTGGAACATCCTCACGGAAATAGCCAGGATCAATGCCTGCTCTGTCAGTGCGCTGCTGTCCTATGTCGATCGGGAAGTGCACTTGCGGTATGGAGGTGTGAAGAACTTCAGTGGCTTGGTCAGGGTTGTGTGCGTGGTTCATCTATTAAAAGGCCGTGTTGCCTCGCCAAACCCTGAGTGATCGGTCGGCTTTGGGGCCGGTCCGCCGTCGAAGTGGACCAGGCTCCGGGCAGAAAGCCGGCTGCGCTGCCTCGATTTACCAGATATAATCTCGCGCTTTGCTGCTGCCGGGGCTTTCTCCCTCTGCTCTACTCCAAGAGCGGGCGCGGCACAGTAACGATCGATCGCCGAGACATCGCCATGCCCATGTACGACTATCAATGTGCTTCCTGTGGACATCAGTTGGAAGCCATCCAGAAGATCAGCGCCGCGCCGTTGGTCGATTGCCCGGCCTGCCAGGCACCCGAGCTCAAGAAGATGTTGTCCATGCCAGGCTTCCGCCTGAGCGGCAGCGGCTGGTACGAGACCGATTTCAAGACCGGCTCGAAGAAGAATCTGGCCGGCGGCGACAAAACAGACTGAGTTGAACTCCACGCGCAGGCTACTGCATTATCCGTCCCCTGCTTAACTGTGCGGTGACGAGGCAAGCCTCCACCGAATTTCGAATTACGAGAAGTGAAACCACGACCATGATGCGCAGCCACTATTGCGGCCAACTGAACGAGACCCTGGAAGGTCAGGAAATTACCCTTTGCGGATGGGTTCACCGTCGCCGCGACCACGGCGGGGTGATCTTCCTCGATATCCGTGATCGTGATGGTCTGGCCCAAGTGGTATTTGACCCGGACCGCGCCGAGAGCTTCGCCGCCGCTGACCGTGTGCGCAGCGAATACGTCGTGAAGATCACCGGCAAGGTTCGCCTGCGTCCGGCCGGTGCCGTGAACGCGAACATGGCGTCCGGTGCGATCGAAGTGCTGGGTTATGAGCTGGAAGTGCTGAACGAGTCGGAAACTCCGCCGTTTCCACTGAATGAATATTCCGACGTCGGCGAAGAAACCCGCCTGCGCTACCGCTTCCTCGACTTGCGTCGTCCGGAAATGGCCGAGAAGCTGCGTCTGCGTTCGCGCATGACCACCAGCATCCGCCGCTTCCTCGACGAAAACGGCTTCCTTGACGTAGAAACGCCGATCCTTACCCGGGCCACCCCGGAAGGCGCGCGTGACTACCTGGTGCCTAGCCGTACCCACGCCGGTTCGTTCTTCGCTCTGCCGCAATCGCCGCAGTTGTTCAAGCAACTGCTGATGGTGGCCGGCTTCGACCGTTACTACCAGATCGCCAAGTGCTTCCGCGACGAAGACCTGCGCGCCGACCGCCAGCCGGAATTCACCCAGATCGACATCGAGACCAGTTTCCTCGATGAAAAAGAGATCATTGGGCCTGACCGAGCAGATGATCCGCAACCTGTTCAAGGAAGTGCTGGACCTGGAGTTCGGCGAATTCCCGCACATGACCTTCGAAGAAGCCATGCGCCGCTACGGCTCCGACAAGCCAGACCTGCGTAACCCGTTGGAACTGGTGGACGTTGCCGACCAACTGAAAGAAGTTGATTTCAAAGTTTTCAGCGGCCCGGCCAACGACCCTAAATGCCGCATCGCGGCCCTGCGCGTGCCTGGCGGCGCGAGCATGCCGCGCAAGCAGATCGACGACTACACCAAGTTTGTCGGCATCTACGGTGCCAAGGGCCTGGCGTACATCAAGGTCAACGAGCGCGCCAACGGTGTTGACGGTCTGCAATCGCCGATCGTGAAAAACATTCCGCTGGACAACCTCAACGCGATTCTTGATCGCGTGGGCGCGGTCGACGGCGACATCGTGTTCTTCGGTGCAGACAAAGCCAAGATCGTCAGCGAAGCCTTGGGCGCGCTGCGCATCAAGCTGGGCCACGACCTGGACCTGCTGACTTGCAAGTGGGCACCGATGTGGGTTGTCGACTTCCCGATGTTCGAAGAGAACGACGACGGCAGCTTCAGCGCCTTGCACCATCCGTTCACCGCGCCGAAGTGCTCGCCTGAGGAATTGGAAGCCAACCCGGCTGGCGCACTGTCCCGTGCCTACGACATGGTGCTCAACGGCACCGAACTGGGTGGCGGTTCGATCCGTATCCATCGCAAAGAGATGCAACAAGCGGTATTCCGCCTGTTGGGCATCAACGAAGCGGAGCAGGAAGAGAAGTTCGGCTTCCTTCTCGACGCCCTGAAGTACGGCGCGCCGCCTCACGGTGGCCTGGCGTTCGGTCTCGACCGTCTGGTGATGCTGATGACCGGTGCCCAGTCGATCCGTGAAGTGATCGCCTTCCCGAAAACCCAGAGTGCTGCGGACGTCATGACCCAGGCTCCGGGTGTGGTGGATGCCAAGGCGCTGCGCGAACTGCACATCCGTCTGCGCGAGACGCCAAAGGCTGAGTAAGGCTGCTGCGTGAAAGCGCTATAGGGTTTTACGCAGTCAAAAAGGCGCATCTTCGGATGCGCCTTTGCGTTAAAGAGCTGTATCCCGCCTGGGGCGGGGTTGATCAAGGTTTCTAGAGAATTTCGGAGTTGTGTTATGGCTGGCCATTCCAAGTGGGCGAACATCAAGCACCGCAAAGAGCGTCAGGATGCCAAGAAAGGCAAGATTTTCACCAAGTGGATTCGCGAGCTGACCGTCGCTGCCCGTCAAGGCGGTGGTGATCCGGGCTCCAACCCGCGTCTGCGCCTGGCACTCGACAAAGCGCTCGGCGCCAACATGAGCCGCGACATTATCGACCGCGCTGTGGCCCGTGGTGCCGGCGCTGCCGATACCGACGACATGGTTGAGCTGACCTACGAAGGCTATGGCCCAGGCGGCGTGGCGGTGATGGTCGAGTGCATGACCGATAACCGCAACCGCACAGCCGCCGCTGTGCGTCACGCGTTCAGCAAGTGTGGCGGCAACCTCGGGACTGACGGTTCGGTGGCCTATCTGTTCGAGCGCAAGGGCCAGATTTCCTTTGCGCCTGGCACGGATGAAGATGCGCTGATGGAAGCCGCGATGGAAGCGGATGCCGACGACGTGGTGACCAACGAAGACGGTTCCATCGATGTATTCACCTCGTTTGCCAGCTTCTATGCCGTGCGCAACGCCCTAGAAGCTGCTGGTTTCAAAGGCACCGACGCGGAAATCGTGATGCTGCCGACCACCAGCGCCGAGTTGGACTTGGATGGCGCGCAGAAGGTGCTGAAGCTGCTGGATATGCTGGAAGACCTGGATGATGTGCAAAACGTGTATTCCAACGCCGATATTCCGGAATCCGTGGCCGAACAGCTAGGCTGAGGAATGACGTAGATCCAAATGTGGGAGGGGGCTTGCTCCCGATGGCGGTTGTCCAGTTAGACATAAGCTGACTGACACACTGCTATCGGGAGCAAGCCCCCTCCCACATTGGAACTACGGTGTATCAAAAAATGTGTTTATCCAACCTGCAGGCGTTATGACTTTAATCCTAGGTATCGACCCCGGTTCGCGCATCACCGGCTTTGGTGTGGTGCAACACACCCCGCGCGGCTGCGTCTATGTCGCCTCGGGCTGCATCCGCACCGGCGCGGGCGAGTTAGCCGAGCGCCTGCAGATTGTTTATCGCGGCGTGCGCGAAGTGATCCAGACCTACGGGCCGGTGACCATGGGCATTGAAAAGGTGTTCATGGCAAAAAACGCTGACTCGGCGTTGAAGCTCGGCCAAGCCCGTGGCGCTGCCATCGTCGCCGGCGCCGAAGAGAGCCTGGAAATCGCGGAATACACTGCTACTCAGGTCAAGCAGGCCGTGGTCGGCACCGGCGCCGCTAATAAAGAGCAGGTTCAGATGATGGTCATGCACATGCTCAAGCTCACCTCAAAACCGCAGATTGATGCCTCTGACGCCCTGGCTATTGCCATTTGCCATGCACACACTCGTTCCAGCCTGCTGCCCCACGGGTTGGGCACAGCACGCAGTCGTGGCGGGCGGCTGCGTCTCTGATAGCATCAGCGCAATCGAAATTTGCGGTCAGGCCTCGATCTGACCCCCACGCTTTAAGGATTTGAACCGTGATTGGACGCTTGCGCGGCACCCTGGCTGAGAAACAGCCGCCGCATCTGATTCTGGATGTAAACGGGTTGGGGTATGAACTCGAAGTGCCCATGACCACACTCTATCGCCTACCGTCGGTCGGTGAGCCGATAACGCTGCATACCCATTTGGTGGTGCGCGAAGACGCGCAACTACTCTATGGTTTCATCGGCAAGCGTGACCGAGACTTTTTTCGCGAACTGATTCGCCTCAATGGCGTAGGGCCGAAACTGGCGCTGGCCTTGATGTCGAGCCTGGAAGTAGACGAGTTGGTGCGTGCCGTTTCGGCCCAGGACACCTCGGCTTTGACCAAGGTACCGGGTGTGGGCAAGAAAACCGCCGAGCGCCTGTTGGTCGAGCTCAAAGACCGCTTCAAGGCCTGGGAGGTTGTGCCGAGCATGTTCGCCCTGGTGCCGAACCAACCGGATATGCCGGCGGGCCAAGTAGCGAGCGCCGAAAGCGATGCGGTCAGCGCGCTTATCTCTCTGGGCTATAAGCCGCAGGAGGCAAGCAAGGCGGTGTCGGCGATTAAAGACAAGAACCTGAGCAGCGAAGACATGATCCGCCGAGCCCTGAAGGGAATGATTTAAGTGATTGAAGCTGATCGTCTGATTGCGGCCACTGGTCCGCGCGACCGTGAAGAAGTTCAGGATCGGGCCATCCGCCCCCTGAGCCTGGCCGACTACATCGGCCAGCCCACCGTGCGTGAGCAAATGGAGTTGTTTATCCAGGCCGCGCGCGGGCGCAGTGAGTCCCTGGATCACACATTGATTTTCGGTCCACCGGGGCTGGGTAAAACCACCCTGGCCAATATCATTGCGCAGGAAATGGGGGTGTCGATCAAATCCACCTCCGGCCCGGTGTTGGAGCGTCCGGGTGATCTTGCGGCGCTGCTCACCAACCTTGAACCTCACGACGTACTGTTTATCGACGAGATTCACCGGTTGTCGCCCATCGTTGAGGAAGTGCTGTACCCGGCGATGGAGGACTTTCAGCTCGACATCATGATCGGCGAAGGTCCGGCGGCGCGCTCGATCAAGCTCGACCTGCCACCGTTCACCCTGGTGGGGGCGACGACTCGTGCGGGCATGCTCACCAACCCATTGCGAGACCGTTTCGGCATTGTTCAACGTCTTGAGTTCTATAGCACGGCGGATCTGGCGACCATCGTCAGCCGTTCGGCGAGCATACTTGGCTTGCCCCTGGACCCGGAAGGCGCGTTTGAGATTGCGCGTCGTGCCCGCGGCACGCCACGGATCGCCAACCGATTGCTGCGTCGTGTGCGCGATTTTGCTGAAGTGCGGGCCAAGGGGCATATCACCAAGGCAGTGGCTGACCTGGCGCTGAACTTGCTGGACGTGGACGAGCATGGTTTCGATCACCAGGATCGACGTCTACTCTTGACCATGATCGAGAAATTCGACGGCGGCCCGGTGGGCGTTGACAGCCTGGCTGCGGCCATCAGTGAAGAGCGGCATACGATTGAGGATGTTCTTGAGCCGTACCTGATCCAGCAGGGCTACATCATGCGTACGCCAAGGGGGCGGGTGGTGACGCGTCACGCTTATCTGCACTTTGGGTTAAACATTCCGTCACGATTGGGTGAGATGCCCGTGGTAGACGAATTCCTCGATGCAGTGGACGATTAAAAGCTTCATGGGAGTCGATTTATTCGATGTTTGTGCTGTCCCAGTGTCTGGCGTCGTCATTCAGTCACTGCAAATGTTTCAAAGAATGAAAAAACAGTTGCCCAGCCGGATTGGCAACCTCAGGAGTAAGCACTAGAGTATGCGCGCGCAAAACGGGGATCAGTCGTTCGCACATCGCTGTCGCGTTTATTACGAGGACACCGATGCCGGCGGCATCGTTTATTACGTCAATTACCTCAAGTTCATGGAGCGGGCTCGAACCGAGCGGCTACGGGAGCTGGGCTTTGCCCAATCCCAGCTGGCAGGGGAGGACCTGTTATTCGTCGTGCATTCCAGCGAGGCGCGTTACCACGCGCCGGCGCGACTGGACGACGAGCTTCTGGTTAGCGCTGAAGTAATCGAATTGAACCGTGCCAGCCTGCGTTTCAAGCAGCAGGTCAGGCGGGCAACGGATGCAACGCTGCTCTGTGAGGGGCAGTTCCTGGTGGCGTGTGTACGCACCAACAGTTTGAAACCTCGGGCCATTCCCGAAACTCTACGTGCGGCCTTTGCCGCCGTGAGCGGCGCGGGTAAACAATCAAAGCAGGAGATTTAGCGTGGAACCTACCGTCGTCGACCATTCCTCCATGTGGAGCCTGGTCAGCAATGCCAGTGTTGTGGTTCAACTGGTGATGCTGATCCTGGTAGCCGCATCGGTTACCTCTTGGGTCATGATTTTTCAGCGCAGCAACCTGCTGCGTGCCGGTCGACGTGCCCTGGAGAGCTTTGAAGAGCGCTTCTGGTCGGGTATCGACCTGTCCAAGCTCTACCGCCAGGCCGGCAGCAACCCGGACCCGGATTCGGGTGTGGAGCAAATCTTCCGTGCCGGCTTCAAGGAATTCTCGCGTCTGCGTCAGCAGCCGGGTGTTGATCCGGAAGCAGTGATGGAAGGTGTGGCTCGTGCCATGCGCGTCGCCATCTCCCGTGAAGAAGAGAAGCTGGAGCAGAGCCTGCCGTTTCTCGCCACCGTTGGTTCCGTCAGCCCTTACATCGGCCTGTTCGGTACCGTGTGGGGGATCATGAACTCCTTCCGAGGCCTGGCCCAGGCCCAGCAAGCTACCCTGGCCACAGTGGCCCCAGGTATCGCCGAAGCTCTGATCGCTACCGCGATCGGCCTGTTCGCCGCTATCCCCGCTGTTATCGCCTACAACCGTTTTGCCGCGCGCGGCGAGAACCTGATTGGCCGTTACTACACCTTCGCCGATGAATTCCAGGCGATCCTGCACCGTAAAGTGCACACCAGCGAAGAATAAGCAGGTACTCCCCGATGGCTTTAATCACTCGAGCTCGAACCAAGCGCAAGCCGGTCGCCGAGATGAACGTAGTCCCTTACATCGACGTGATGCTGGTGCTGCTGGTGATCTTCATGGTGACCGCGCCGATGCTCAACCAGGGTGTGAAGGTTGATCTGCCCAAGGTTTCCAGCGAAGCCTTGCCTCAGGACAACAATACCCAGGTCTTGACCATCTCGATCAAGGCTGACAAGACCTATTACTGGAACCTTGGCAGCGAAGTCGACACCCAGAAGCAGCAGGACAAGGCTCTGACCCTGCCGGCGATGACTGATGCTGTGACCAAGATCATTCGCTCCGGCAACGAAGGCGGCAAGCACACCCAGGTCTTCATTCGCGGCGACAAGTCGGTCGACTACGGCTCCGTCATGGGCGCCATGGGCGGGCTGCAGAAGGCCGGCGTCGGTAACG
This sequence comes from Pseudomonas sp. TE3911, assembly GCF_054062775.1. Classification (NCBI taxonomy): domain Bacteria; kingdom Pseudomonadati; phylum Pseudomonadota; class Gammaproteobacteria; order Pseudomonadales; family Pseudomonadaceae; genus Pseudomonas; species Pseudomonas sp. TE3911. Next base: position 324,085 of record NZ_JBSSFP010000001.1, read on the forward strand.
TTGGCTTGATTACCGAGGCGCCCTGATGCAGCAACAGCGAGAGCCGTCCGCCTCGGAAAGCTACTTCTGGCCTAGCGTCTGGGCAATTGCCCTGCACGTCCTGGTGTTTGGCATGTTGTTCGTCAGCTTTGCCATGACCCCGGACTTGCCGCCAGCCAAGCCGATCGTGCAGGCGACCCTGTATCAGCTGAAATCGAAAAGTCAGGCCACCACCCAGACCAATCAGAAGATTGCGGGTGAGGCCCAGAAGTCGGCTGCGCGCCAGACTGAAGTCGAACAGATGGAACAGAAGAAGGTCGAGCAGGAAGCGGTGAAGGCTGCTGCGGAACAAAAGAAAGAAGAGGCGGCTCAAAAGGCCGAGGAATCGAAAAAGGCTGACGAAGCGAAGAAGGCCGACGAGGCGAAAAAGGCTGATGAAGCCAAGAAGTCCGAGAAAGCTGCCGAAGCTAAAAAGGCTGAAGAGAAACAATTGGCTGATATAGCCAAGAAGAAATCTGAAGAAGAAGCGAAAAAAGCTGCCGAAGAAGAGGCCAAGAAAAAGGCCGCTGAAGAGGCCAAGAAAAAGATAGTCGAAGACGCGAAGAAGAAAGCCGCCGAAGACGCCAAGAAAAAAGCTGAAGCAGACGAGGCGAAGAAGAAGATCGCCGACGACGCGAAGAAGAAAGCTGCCGCCGACGCCACCAAGAAAAAGGCCCAGGAAGCAGCGCGTAAATCCGCCGAAGAGAAAAAGGCCCAGGCCTTGGCAGATTTGCTCTCCGACACGCCGCAGCGTCAGCAAGCCTTGGCCGATGAGCGTGGTGATGAAGTCGCGGGCAGTTTCGACGACCTGATTCGGGCACGGGCAGCAGAAGGCTGGACACGTCCACCTTCGGCGCGCAAAGGCATGACAGTAGTGCTGCAGATCGGCATGTTGCCGGACGGTACGGTGACTTCGGTCAGCGTGGCCAAGTCCAGTGGTGATGGTTCGTTCGACAGTTCGGCGGTTGCCGCAGTCAAGAACATTGGCCGGTTGACCGAGATGCAGGGAATGAAACCAAGCGACTTCGCTCCCTATCGTTCATTCAAGATGACATTCACACCTGAGGATCTAGCCTTGTGAGAAACCTTCTTCGAGGAATGCTTGTCGTTATTTGCTGTATGGCAGGGATAGCGGCGGCGGATGAAAAGAACATCCTGGTAACCAGCGGTAGCGACCGGGCCACCCCGATCGCTGTTGTACCGTTCGGTTGGCAGGGCGGCAGTGTGCTGCCGGACGACATGGCCCAGATCGTCAGCGACGACCTGCGCAACTCCGGTTACTACGCGCCGATTCCGAAAGGCAACATGATCAGCCAGCCGAACCAGGCCAGCGAAGTCGTGTTCCGTGACTGGAAAGCCGTTGGCGCCCAGTACCTGATGGTCGGCAACATCGTGCCGGCCGGCGGTCGCCTGCAAATCCAATACACCTTGTTCAACGTGGCCACCGAGCAACAGGTCCTGACCGGCAGCGTTTCGGGCACCACCGAACAACTGCGGGACATGGCCCACTACATCTCGGACCAGTCGTTTGAAAAACTCACCGGTATCAAAGGGGCGTTCTCGACACGCCTGCTTTACGTAACGGCTGAGCGTTTCTCTGTAGATAACACTCGCTACACTCTGCAGCGCTCGGACTACGACGGCGCACGTGCCGTGACGTTGCTGCAATCGCGTGAGCCAATCCTGTCGCCGCGCTTTGCGCCGGACGGCAAGCGCATTGCCTACGTGTCGTTCGAACAGAAGCGTCCGCGCATTTTCGTCCAGCACATCGATACTGGTCGTCGTGAGCAGATCACCAACTTCGAAGGCCTCAACGGCGCGCCAGCCTGGTCGCCGGATGGTTCGCGCCTGGCATTCGTGCTGTCTAAAGACGGCAACCCGGATATCTACGTGATGAACATGGCTTCGCGCCAGATCAATCGTGTTACCAGTGGCCCGGGTATCAATACTGAACCGTTCTGGGGCAAGGATGGTTCGACCATCTATTTCACCTCTGACCGGGGCGGCAAGCCACAAATCTACAAATCGAGCATTAGTGGTGGCGGCGCGGAACGAGTGACCTTTATTGGTAACTACAACGCTAACCCTAAGCTTTCGGCTGATGAAAAGACGTTGGTGATGATTCACCGTCAGGATGGCTTCACTAATTTCCGGGTTGCGGCCCAGGATTTGCAGCGTGGAACCGTAAAAATCCTCACAGATACCAACCTTGATGAGTCAGCTACTGTTGCGCCCAACGGCACCATGGTAATCTACGCCACCCGCCAGCAGGGCCGGGGAGTCTTGATGCTCGTGTCCATTAATGGACGCGTGAGGCTCCCGCTTCCTACCGCTCAAGGCGAAGTCAGAGAACCGTCCTGGTCCCCTTACCTGAACTGACGCGGCGCTACAAAAAGAAGTACTTAACACACTGGGGTTCATTAGGAGTTTCACGATGGAAATGCTGAAGTTTGGTAAGTTTGCTGCTCTGGCTCTGGCTCTGTCCGTAGCCGTTGGTTGCTCGTCTAAAGGCGGCGACAATGCCGGTGAAGGCGCAGCTGTTGATCCAAACGCTGGTTACGGCGCTAACACTGGTGCAGTTGACGGCTCCCTGAGCGAAGAAGCTGCTCTGCGCGCTATCACCACTTTCTACTTCGAATACGACAGTTCGGACCTGAAACCAGAAGCCATGCGCGCTCTGGACGTTCACGCGAAGGACCTGAAAGCTAACGGCGCTCGCGTTGTTCTGGAAGGTAACACCGACGAACGTGGTACTCGTGAGTACAACATGGCACTGGGCGAGCGTCGTGCGAAAGCCGTTCAGCGCTACCTGGTACTGCAAGGTGTTGCTCCAGGCCAACTGGAACTGGTTTCCTACGGTAAAGAGCGTCCAGTTGCTACTGGCCACGACGAGCAGTCCTGGGCTCAAAACCGTCGCGTCGAACTGCGTAAGTAATTCGTCATGCGAACGTGCCGTCGTGCTCTAACTGTATTGGCTCTCAGCTTCGCACCGCTTGCGGTGTGGGCTGCGGTTCCTGTGGAAGATAGCAACTCTGGCTATAACAATAGCGGGAGCAGCTATCCGCCAGCAGGTTATGGCACGAACGGCGCCTATGCTGGGGGGGCGGCTACGTCCGCCCCTTCGGCACAGGGCGAACTGTTCAACCAGCTGCAACGCATGCAGGATCAATTGGCGCAGCAACAAGGCACCATTGAAGTTCTGCAGAATGAAGTGCGTCAGCTGAAGCAAGAAGGCCTGGAGCGTTACCAGGATCTTGATCGACGCATAGGAGCCGGCGTTACACCTGCCGCTACTCCTGATAATTCTTCTGCCGGTGGCGCGCCAAGCGCCGCTGCCGGTGGTGCAGCAGTAGGGGCCGCGGCCGCGAGCCAAGCCCCTGCCGCCAGCAGTGAACCGGGTGATCCTGCGAAGGAAAAGCTGTATTACGATGCAGCCTTCGACCTGATCAAAGCCAAGGATTTCGATAAGGCCAGCCAGGCGTTTACCGCCTTCCTGCGCAAATACCCAAACAGCCAGTACGCGGGCAACGCCCAGTACTGGTTGGGCGAGGTGAACCTGGCAAAGGGTGATTTGCAGGGGGCGGGCCAGGCATTTGCCAAGGTCAGCCAGCTGTACCCCAAGCACGCCAAGGTGCCGGATTCGCTGTACAAACTCGCTGACGTAGAGCGCCGCCTGGGTCATACCGACAAGGTCAAAGGCATTCTGCAGCAGGTCGTTGCCCAATATCCGGGCACTTCTGCTGCACAGTTGGCTCAACGGGATCTGCAACGCTTGTAAGCGATGCTGCCCGTTTAGAAGAAACCCGCGCCTGGCGCGGGTTTTTTCGTTAGAATCCACCCCCTTTTATGACACCCGCTTCCTGGGGCCTACGCGTTGGCGGGGTTCCTTGAAGTGCCTGACGGAGGCGGACAGCCTGTTTAGCTGTTACGCCCGTGGCGACTATGCAAGACACATTACGCATCACCGAAGTTTTTTACTCGTTACAGGGTGAAACGCGCACCGCCGGCCTGCCCACAGTATTTGTGCGCCTGACCGGCTGCCCGTTACGTTGCCAATACTGTGACAGCGCCTATGCCTTCAGTGGCGGCACCGTTCGAACCCTTGAAGACATTCTGGAGCAGGTTGCCGGCTACCGGCCGCGTTACGTCTGTGTGACAGGCGGCGAGCCCCTGGCCCAGCCCAACGCCATTCCTTTGCTCAAGCAGTTGTGTGATGCCGGTTACGAAGTCTCCCTGGAAACCAGCGGTGCTTTGGATATCTCCGCGGTAGACCCGCGTGTGAGCCGAGTGCTAGACCTCAAAACCCCAGGCTCCAAGGAAGCGCACCGCAACCTTTACGAGAACATCGAACTGCTGACGCCCAACGATCAGGTCAAGTTTGTCATCTGTTCTCGTGAGGATTACGACTGGGCTAACTCCAAGTTGATCCAGTACGGCCTCGAACGCCGTGCCGGTGAAGTGCTGTTCTCCCCCAGCCACCATGACCTGAACGCACGCGATCTGGCCGACTGGGTGGTTGCCGATAACTTGCCCGTACGCCTGCAATTGCAGCTGCATAAATACCTGTGGAACGACGAGCCGGGGCGCTGAGATGACTGATCAAAAGCGCGCAGTCATTCTGCTATCCGGTGGTCTCGACTCCGCCACATTGGTGGCCATGGTGCGAGCGCAAGGCTATAGCTGTTACACCATGAGCTTCGATTATGGCCAACGTCACCGCGCCGAGTTGAACGCGGCTGCGCGTGTCGCCCGCGACCTCGGTGTGATCGAGCACAAGGTGGTTGGCCTGAATCTAGGCGGCATGGGTGGTTCGGCGTTGACCGACAACACCATCGACCTGCCAGAAGCGCCCTCGGAAGGCATCCCGGTCACTTACGTACCGGCACGCAACACAGTGTTCCTGTCCCTGGCCCTTGGCTGGGCCGAAGTGCTTAACGCCCGCGACATCTTTATCGGCGTCAATGCGCTGGATTATTCCGGTTACCCGGACTGCCGTCCGGAGTTCGTCGAATCCTTCGAGCGCATGGCCAACCTGGCGACCAAGGCCGGCGTAGAAGGGCAGGGGTTTCGTATTCAGGCGCCGCTGCAAAACATGAGCAAGGCCGATATCGTGAAGGCTGGCGTAGGACTTGGCGTCGATTACGCGCTGACTGTTTCCTGCTATCAGGCAGACGAAGGCGGTAGTGCCTGTGGGAAATGTGACAGCTGCCGGCTGCGTGCAGAGGGCTTCAAAATGGCCGGAATTACGGACCCAACGCGTTATTTCTGATTTATTTCAAATAAGGTGTTGAATAATCCTTAGAAATCAGTATTATACGCGCCACCACACAGCGGGTCGTTAGCTCAGTTGGTAGAGCAGTTGGCTTTTAACCAATTGGTCGTAGGTTCGAATCCCACACGACCCACCATTTTTGGCGGTTTAGAAAATCCGGAAGGCCCACGTAAGTGAGGATTTCCGGGTTTTTTTTTGCCTGCGATTTGGAGCTTACCTGCCGGTGCGCAATGCACCCGGCTATACCAGCATTTGGCAAACCTCCCTGTTGACTCTCCCGTTACGGGCACACCCTATTCTGAACGCTCAACTTTCAGGATGAAGTGATGATGAGTAAGCGAGTTCTGGTGATTTTGGGGCATCCCTCAACCGACAGTTTCTGTGGAGCACTGACCGACACTTATGTGGAGGCGGCTACACGTGCGGGGCATGAGGTGCGTCTGTTACGGCTGGATGCGCTGCGCTTCGATCCCGTGCTGCACGATGGCTACAAGCAGGTTCAGCTCTTGGAGCCTGATCTGCTCAAGGCGCAGGCCGATATCACATGGGCTGAGCACCTGGCGTTTGTGTATCCCATCTGGTGGGGAGGGATTCCGGCCTTGATGAAAGGCTTTTTCGATCGGATATTCCTTCCCGGTTTCGCCTTCAAGTACCGCGAAGGCAAAGCCTTTCCCGACAAGCTCTTGAAGGGGCGCACCGCTCACCTGCTGGTCACGATGGATACCCCGCCGTGGTACTACAAATGGTTCTATCGCATGCCGGGGCTGCACCAGATGCGCAAGACCACGTTGGAGTTCTGCGGCATCAAACCGTTGAAGACCCTCACGTTCGGGCCGATCCTCGGTTCCGGCGATTCCCAGCGGCAAGCCTGGCTCAAGCAAGCTCAGGAGATCGCTGCTCGTTGACACACCGCTGTACAGCATCGCCTTGCAACAGGCGATGCCTGCTTCATCTCTGCCACTGCATAGCCTTTTGACACTGTCGGGTTTCAGACGCCGCACACATGTGTGAAGATGCGGCGCGCCAAAGTGCGCACCCCGCGTCTGTGCCATAAAAAAGGACTTTTACATGTATATCGGCAAAGCAGCCCAGCTGTCGGGCACGACAGTCAAGACCATCCGCCACTATGAAGACATTGGTTTGCTGCCACCGCCTGCGCGCGAAGGTAAGTACCGGGTCTATAGCCAGCAAAGCGTTGAACTGCTGACGTTCATCAAATGCGCGCAGCAGCTTGGCTTCAAACTCAAGGAAATGCAGGCGATCCTTCAGGATCACCGCGGCCAGGAGTTGCCGTGGGATTTGGCCAACCAGGCCATTGCGGATAAAAAGCTGGAACTGAAGACTCAGATCGAAGGGTTGCAAAGCATCTACGACGGCCTTGAACAGTTCGAAAGCAGCCTCAAGGACGCCCAGTACCAGTGCCAGTTTGAACATCTGTCCAAAACGGCCTGAACGAACGTGCTGCACAATCTCATGAAGCGGTGTGTGCGCTTCGCAAACGCCGGCAATCCGTGGTTGCTCAATGGATATGGCCGGCGTCGTCCTCTTCAGCGTCTATCCCAAAGCGCCCTGGCGTTCTGGGTGTTCGCGTTCATCTCCCCGTTGCTCGGGCACAATGGCTGCGAAGAACCACGGAGATATCAGCGTTACTAACAAAATGGTCATCACACCGCTGGAGAACAGAGCCAGCGCGACCAGCGTGCCCAAGTCAATGACCGGCTTGTAGGCGGAAAACAGCAGGGCCAGGAAACCTACGGAGAAAATCACCACGTTGACCACCGTCGAACGCCCGACACTGTGCATAGCCGTCAAAATCGCCTCGTCCACGTGGATACCTTCCTGGACCAGCAACTTGATACGCGACAGCAGATGCACCGCGTAATCCACCACGCCCACTACAAGGAACGTTACCAGTGTCGTGCCAATGTTCAGCTCAATGTTCAGCAGGTACATAAAGCCGTACACCGTCACCGAGGTGGTCAGCAGCGTCAGCATGCCCAGAATCCCCAGCCGGACGGATTTCAACCAGAACATCATCATCAGCGTGACCACCAGCAGCGCGAGCGAGAAGCTCAGGACTTGGCCCTGGGTGATCTCCGCCAGGATGCCGGTCCAGATTTTCGGCGTACCGGCATGGGTCACCTGCAGGTTGGCCGGCTTGTTCACCAACAGCCAGGCGTCCAGGCGATCAAGCATGTCTTTGTAGTCGCTGGCCACCGAAGAGGTCATGGTGTAGAGCGTCAAGGCCTTGGAGTAGTCGGCATTGAGCACGTTCTGCAAGTCTGAGCCGCCGCCGTTCTCGAACATCATGATGTGTTGCTCGATCAGCGAGTTTCCGTCGACTTCAAAGGTTTCCGCCTGCCCCTCATCGTTGACTGACGTCACCTGCTCCACGGCTTGCGGTACTCGCAGGTATTCGGGGTTCATGTCATTGAGCACAAGGTTCATGCGCTTGACGTAGGCCGCCACCGAATAGGTATAGCTGACGTTGGGCTGGGACTTGAGAAAGTGGTCGAGTTTGTCGAGGAACTGCACGGTCTCAGTGGTCAGCGCGCCACGCGGAGTCTTGGTATCGAACGCAATCCAGCCAGGGGAAGTGCCCGCGATCCGTGAGCGGTTGATGAACTCATCGGAAACACGCACTGGGCTGTCTTTCTTGAAGTAAGCGATGCCCGAGTCTTCGATATCGACCATGAAGGTAAACACCGTCATCAGCGCCAACATCGGCAAGCTGACCAACAGCACCGGTTTGCGCCAGCGGATCAGGCGGGCACAAAAAGCCACCAGGTAGCGCGAGATAATCGACTCTTTGTGTACGGTTTTACGCAACGGCTGGTCTTTACCCCAGATGGAAATCCACGCCGGAATCAACAGCAGCGAGATGATCAGCGCGGCCGTCAGCCCGATGGACATGAATACCCCGAAATTGCGGATGCTGACGATGTTGTTGGTGGTGGAGATCATGAACGTGGCGATGGTGGTCACGGTGGTCAACACGACCGGGACCACCATGCGGCGCATAGTCTCGCGGTTGGCCTCGCGGTACGTCTTGCCCGCATTGAGTTGCTCATAGTACTCAGCCATCACGTGTATCGCGTCGGCACAGCAGATCGTGAACAAAAATACCGGCAGCACACTGGTAAGCAGGTCGATGGGCACCTTCAACAATGCCATCAGCCCCAGCGTCCAGATTGTGCAGAAGAGGATATTGAACAGCGGCAGGAACACGCCCAAGGGCTTGCGGAAAAAGAACACCAGCATGGAGGTCACGAGCAGGAACACGATCGGAAACAGCAGCGCCAGGTCGTGATCGATGATCTCTTGTTGGGCGGCGATGAAGATCGGGGTTCCGGCGATAAACACTTCATCGGTGAACTGCGGATGTTTGCTCTGATAGTCAGCGACGATCTGGCGAACCTGTTGGTAAGCCCGCAGTTGCGCCTGAGCATCGTCTTGCTTGGTGCCTAACTCGGCCACCACCACCGCGACTTTCCTGTCAGGGGAAACCACTCCACCGACCATTTGCTCATTGCCCATGATCTGGGCTTCGACGAGTTGCGGGTCCATGTCCAAGGCGTGCAGTGTCTTGTGAATCCACAGTTCGCCGTCAGCGCTCAGGCTGATGTTTTCCAAGTCCGCCATCGAGGCCATTTCCTGGATCGGATTGATCCGTTCTGCCAGGAAGGCTAGAAACTGCTGATCGCGCTCCTCCCAGCCCTGGCTGCGGGCGTGATCGCGCAGGGCCTTGGCTTGGGCGTAATCGTTCTGGCTGAACCCGTCGCCGAGGATATCGCTGGCCAACAGCTGGGCGCGACTGTCGCTTTCGTGTTTGCCGACAATGCGGCGCAACTCGACCTCATCGTCGGCATTGGCCAGCATCAGCCGGCGAAGGGCCTGGGAGATTTCGAACTGGGCGTTAAGCGACTGAGTGTTAAACACACTGTGCGCATTACTCTGGGCCACCATGACCGAGTCATAGGTGCCGGTGAACTCGTGTTGCAGTTCAATAATGGTTTTTCGCGCTGGATGGCTTTCCTTGAGCAAATAGGGATTGGTGTCCGACATCAGCGAGCCGAGGGCATAGGTGAAGTAGGCCGTGATCGCCACCAGCACAAATACAATCGTGCGCGCATAGCGCTCAACGAAGTTCAGGTATCGTTCCATAGTTCAATCGGTTCCACGAAAGGCAGGCGCAGTATTCAGCGAGCGGAGACGGCAAATTCAGGCAGGTCGCCAGTTTTGAGGCCGCGTTTGATCGCGGTCTGGTTGAACAGCCAGTCGTCCAGTTCGACGTTGTACTGCAACTGGTTGAACTTCAGTTGGGAGCGCGTGCCGGCGATGAAGTCTTCGGTTTCGCTGAGGGTGATGCTGTCGATTTGATCGACTGTCTCGACTTTCAGCGTCCGCATCTGCTTGAACATCACGCCTTTGACGTCGAAGAAATCCTGACGCATGACCAGCCTGTTCTGCTTGTCGATCCAGACCTTGAGTTGGTTGTAGCCGGTTTTGGCCAGGATCTGCGCAGACACCGGCGTGCGCTCGATGACGTAGCATTCACGCCCGTTAATGGTCTCTTCGCCTACCAGTGTCTGGCTGTAGTCATCGGCCCGGATCTTGTCCAAATCCGCGTAGGAGTAATCACTGCCCATGAATGCGCCACGCTTGTCGGTGGTCGAGATCCGGCGGGTTTGCCGGCTGACCGGCAGGTACATCCATTGGCTGTCCTCGGCACTCAGGGCTTCGTGGGGGTTTTCGATGTGGAAGGCGACGTTGCGGACATCGTTGGGGGCCGAGAAGTACATGGTGAACTTGTCACTGTCCGGGTAATCCTTTTGCAGGTAGCTGAACTCGCGCACCCGGCTGTTGCCTTGCTTGTCCAGCAGGATCAGCGAAACCTGCGACATGAAGCTTTTGCCGTCATTGCGGTCACGGGCCTGACGAATGATTTCGTCGGCGTTCGGGGCGGCCAGTGCCCCCATGCTGGTGACCATCAGGAGGCTGGCGGTCAGGACCTTGAGGGGCGGCAACATAGAAATTTCCTTTTCTTGAAGTGGTTTTTTTATTGAGGTCGGAACGGGGCTCAGAACAGATAACCCGCCGACACACGCAGTTGGTCGCGCTGGCTGTATTGGCCAAACGTGCGGTCTTCTTTGCCAAAAAACACATCCACCTCCAGCCCCAGCTTCAGCCAGTCCACGGGGGTGTACGTGAAGATGCCTTGCAGCAAGGCGTCGTCCTTGGCGGGAGGGGACATCGCCAGTACCAGGCGGGATTTGAGGCGGTCACGCAGGTGGGTGCCTTCGGCGGACAGCGTGAACAGCGGCTCGCGTTTGTCCTGCACCATGCCCTGCTGCCAGTCGAGCAATTGCTGCTCCTGCCATTGCACGGAGATCAGCCAGTTGCGCAGCAGGTAGTCCACGCCCAGCAAGGACTTGACCATCGGGCTCTGGCTGCTGCCGTGGTTACGGTACGGATTGGTGACGTGCCAGCGGTCGAAGTAGGCCACCTCACTGCGCACCACGATGCTGTGGCCGGCGTCGATCGCCAAGCCGGCACCGCCCATGCTGTAGCGGGGGAACTGGCGCTCCAGAACCACGCGCTGATCGTCAGCGATACCTTCGACGGCATACACCGGGTCTTGCTGGCGGGCGTTGAGGGCGACAAAGCTGGCGTCCACCGAACCGATCCTGCCGTTGGCGCTCATGCCATAGGAGAATCCCTTTTGCCCGCTGTAGTCCGGCTTTGAACCGACCAGGAACAGGTCCGGGTCCGGTACTGCGAACAACGGAGCGTCGAATTCGCTGCCTTGGGCCGGCGCCTGGTTTTTCAGGAAATCGGTTATCCACAAGGCTTCTACTTCCCACTCGCCCACGGGTTGGGTCAAACGCACCATTGGCACCGCGATGCGGCTGTCTTCAAGCAAGGCCGTCACGCCTTCGCGGTAATCGATAGGGTTGACCTGGTCCAGCACCCGCAACTCATCGGCGCGGCCCCAGACGACTTGCTGCCAACCCACGGTGACCTCACCGTCACCCAGGTAATGGCCCCAATACAGATGCCGCCAGTCGGCACTGAAACGGTAGTCATCCCGTGCCTCCTGGCTATAAGGGTTATGCCCGTCATAGCGCGCGTCGTAGCGTACCCGGCCCTTGGCCTTGTAGTAGCCGCTGTCCCAGTTGTCTTCCAGGTTGGCCTTGAAATACACCGCTTTCTGCGTGACCGGATCATCCCCGTGCAAGCGCAGGGCACTGGCCAATCCCACTTCCGCGTCGGCATGGGTCGGCAGCAGGTCCGCACCCGCCAGGCGTGGCGCCAGCGACATCAGGCCAAGCAACAGGCTGCGTGTGAGCAATGCTGTGTTCATGGCTACATCCCCAACCCGGCGCCGCCGTCGATCATCAGGCTCTGGGCCGTGACGCCGGAGGCCTCCGGGCTGACCAGGTAACGCACCATGGCGGCGACTTCATCAGCCTGGATAAAACGGCGCAACGGCAGCTTTTTCTTGGCATTGCGCAGGATCTGCTCCTGACTGATTCCGGCAATACTGGCTTGAGTCGCCAATTCGCCTTGAAGCATTGGCGTATCAATCCAGGCTGGCAAAATCGCGTTCACGGTAATCCGGCGCGGTGCCAGGTCCAGCGCCAGTGCTTTTGTCATGCCGATAATGCCGTGCTTGGAGGCGCAGTAAGCGGTGTTGCGGACCTTGCCGATGCGGCCCAGGATCGACGACAAATTGATGATTCGCCCTCGGTCCGCCAGCAGTGGCAGGCACAGCGAAGTGACATAAAAGGTGCCGTTCAGATTGACCGAAATCACCTTGTGCCAGTTGTCCAAGTCCTCCGGTTCGTTCTCGTTGCAGACACCGGCGCTGTTGACCAGGACATCGATGTAACCGAGGCGCACCGACAGGTCGTTGAATAACGCTTGCACGCTCGCAAGGTCGGCGATATCGACGCCATGGGTTTCGATGCTTGCGGCAAATGCCCCGTTGCCGACCCAGCTTTGTAGCTGGGCCAAGTCACGGTCCACCAGGATCAGGCGATGGGCTTCGTCGGTGGCGAAGTGTTCCGCGACTGCGCGGCCAATGCCGTTGGCGGCACCGGAAATCAAAAAAGTTCGAGATGCGTTCATGGCATTTTCAACCCGCCATTGACCGACAACACTTCGCCGGTCACATAGGTGGCGCGGTCGGCCAGGTACAGCACGGCCTCGGCGATATCCCCTGGCACGGCAAAGCGCTTGATCAGCAGACGCGACTGGACCTCCTGCTCGTGGGTTTCGAGCAAGGCGGCGGTCATGTCGGTGCTGACGATCCCCGGCGCCACCGCGTTGACGCGGATATTGCGCGGCGCCAACTCGACCGCCAGGGCACGTGTCAGCGCCTCCACACCTCCCTTGGCGGCGGCGTAGCTGCTTTGGCCTTTGCCGGGCTTTTGCGCCGCCACCGAACTCAGGTTGATGATGCAGCCTTGACGCTGGCGCATCATGCCGGGCACCACCTGTTGGCAGCAGAGCAGTGTGCCGATCAGGTTGGTCTGGATCACCTCGCTGATGGCCTCGACCGAGAGCGTTGCCAGCAAACCATCCCGAGTAATCCCGGCGTTGTTGACCAGCAGGTCGATGCGTTCGAAGTGTTGTTCAACCTGTTCGAAAAACGCCTTGATGCTGTGGGCGTCGCTGATGTCGCACTGCGCGGTAAGGCATTCGCCGCCCATCTTTTCGACTTCATCGCGCACCGCCAGGGCCGCCGCTTCGTCACGCACGTAGTTGAATGCAACCCGGTAGCCGGCCTCGGCCAGTGCCAGGACAACCGCTTTGCCGATGCCGCGACTGCCTCCGGTGACTACCGCTGTTTTAGTGGTCATGGCCGTTCCTTAGAGTGAGTTGTGGGTCTTGAACTGCGCCAGGCCAAAGCCATGGATCGCCGCCAACGCACGAATCTGCTGCACTTGTTCGCGGCTGATGTCGCCGTAGGAGTAATGCTGGGTAATTCCCGCAAGCCCCATCAGCACCGACTCGGCCATGCAGGCATACAACTGGCCCTGTTTCAGGTAGGCCCGCACATTCGGCGCGAGCCCGTCGTCGAACGGCGTCTGGACAATGCCACCGTGCATGTACAGCACGTCGCTGCGCTGGGTGCCGATCGCTTGGTCAACGTTCAGCGGCACGGCGATGTCGCAGATCACGCTGTGTTCGGCGAAATGCCCAGCGTCGAGAAACGGCTGCGCTGCGTTTGCCGCACACAGCACGATGCGTGCGCGCTTGAGTGCTTGCAGGTCATCGGTGACGGTAATGAAGGCGTTGGCCCCCAGGCGTTCTTGCACCAGGCGCGAGACCTGCAGGCCCAACTGCGAGCTGCTGCCGAAGTCCTTTAGCAGCGCGTGAATGCCGTCGATGTCGAGCAGGCGCTGCGCCAGCAAGTCGTCGCTGGCCGTGCCCTTGAGAATCGAGCGGGCCGCGTCGGCGTAAATCAGATGGGCGGTTTTTTCCAGACGGCGCAGCGAGCCATCGCGGCCGCTGCCAATCAGGATCACGTGGTCGACAGCGGCTGACAGCAGCGACGCATAGGTCGACGCCACGTTACCGGCCGCGCCGACCACGGCTGCCGTTTGTGCGTGCAACTCAAGCCCCTGTTGTTTGCAGCCTTGCTCGATGGCCTCAAGGCCCATGCCGATGGTCAAGGCGTTACCGGACGTCAGCGCCATGTCCGGAATTTTCAGGGCCTGGCAGTTGTTGGTCACGATGGAGGTGTACATCCCCAACCCGGCAACGCGGTAGCCATCGGCGCGTGCGTCCAGGATGCGATTGCCGACTTCTTTGCGAATCACGTCGAGATCGCCGCTGATGATGTAGTCCGCCATGGCGTTGGAGTCCATGCACAGTGGGTACAACGTGAACTCCACGGCCATGCCCAGCTTCGAGCGGATCACCACCGGGCCCACGGGGGCCGCCCGGCGTTCCGGTGCGGTGCGTTGCATGAACACACATTTTTGTTCGGTGCTCAGTTGGCCGAGTGAGGGATCGACATCACCGAGGATGTCGGCATCGATCAAGTGATTGATAAAGGCCACGCGGGCGACGATGGGGGTGTCCTGCGGGGCGTTGGGCAGGGCGTTGACCTGGAAGCCGGTGTCGCGCGGCGCGACCGCCGGGATCAGGTCATTGCAAATGGTAGCGGCCAACGGGAACGCATCTCCGCGTTGCAGCATGTCGCAGACCTTTTGCAGGGCTTTGATCAGCCCGTCGATCTCGGCGAATGTGATGCAGGCGGGCGGCTCCAGGCGGATCACATTGGAGTTGCTGCCCGAAGGCGCCACGCGCAGGGCTTCAAACTGCAAGAGGTAGCCGGCAATCAGGTAACCCAAGGCGTCGTTGTACTGGGCTGAAGCCTGCACCAGCGAGCTGTTGGTGCTTTGGTCATGCAGCTCAAAGCCCAGCAACAGGCCGCGGCCCCGCACATCGGCGATCACCCCCGGGTAGGCCGCCTTGAGCTCAAGCAGTGAGGCCTTTAGGTATTCGCCCTTGGTGTGCACGTCCTTGAGCATCGCTTGGTCATCGGCAAACAGACGATTGAGCGCCGAGAGGGCGATGTGGCAGGAGGCATCGTCTTCGGCGAAGGTCGAGCTGTGGATATAGCTGAAGTCTTTTTCATAGTGGCTGCTGCGAATCACGGTGGCCGCGATCTTCATCAGGCCACCGCCCAGCGCTTTGGACAGGCAGTAGTAATCGCCTTGCAGATTGAAATGACTGCTGGCCAGGAAGGTGCCGGTCCGTCCGAAGCCCGACTGCACTTCGTCGATAATCAGCGGGCACTGCTGCTCGTTACACAGGCGACGCAACGCCCGGTAAAAATCAGTCGAGAATTCGATGATGCCGCCTTCGCCCTGGATCGGCTCCATCAGTACGGCGGTGATCGCGCTGAACGCATCGCGCTTGACCAGCAGTTGATCCCCGCTCCATTGCAGGCTCAGCCAATGTCGGGTGTGGCGCGCGGGCAGCTCCTGGAGTTGATGGGGTTGCTGGGGGTCAATGAACTCCACGTTCAGGCCGAAACGCGCGAACGGCTGGCGATACTGGCGGCCGTACGTCAGTTGCACAGTGTTGACCAGCTTGCCGTGAAAACTGCCGCGCAAAGCGACAAAGACCGGCTCGACATGCAATTCGGCGAGGTTGTGCTGGCGCACCGCTTCAACCACCTGGCGCACCGTGGCCGTGTTCAGGTGCGCGGGCAGCAGGCCTGCCGGCAAGTCGAGGTCAGCGACATCCACTTCGCGGTAGGCGCGGTCGCTGGAGGTCAATTGGGCCAGGGTGAAGTCGAGTTCGTCGAACTGGCGTTGCAGGTTTTTCTGACGACGAAACTCGGCATGCTTGACGGCAATTTCGACCGCTTCGGCACCACTGTTGGAAAAGGTCGAAATGTATTGTTCGTTGTTCTTCAGCTCGCGATTGAAGGCTTCGCTCAACGCGCGCGCTAGGGCTCCGGCCGTGCCGCGGATCGACATCTGGGCGTTAAAGGGCACGTCATTGCGCAACAGTGTGCAGAGCTGTTCGACAAACTGCGGGTCGTTGTGACCAAACAACGCCGCGCCATAGCCACCGAGAAAATCCGTCACGGTGACCTCGTCACCCTTGCGGTTGCGGTAGAACAATTGACTGCCCAGTGCGCGTTTGAACTCACACTCAAGCCCCAGGGCCTGGAGCAGATCTACAAACTTTGGGCGAACAAAATCACGGTAATCCATCACATCCATGTCCTATAAAAGAGGAGGGTGTTGTACAAAAAACGTCAGGCGTTATTGGCCTGCTCGCTGTACTTCAATTGGTAACAAGCGCTGAAACCGTTGTCGTCGCGGTTGAGCACCAGGCAATCGGTGAGCGTCGTTGAATAGGGAGCGCCCATCACAAAGGGCAGGTGCGCGGCCACGGGTTGGCTTAGCCCGGCAATCGGTGGCACACGCTGGGCGAGCAGGGCGCAGCGGGCCAGGATCAGGTCCGCCAGGCTGGGAGCCGCACTGAGCAGGCCGGTCACCGGCACGCCACTGGTGATGTGGGCGCCGCCGGTGCGGCCCAGTACGTGGCTCAATTGCCAATCTTTGTCGGGCGTGCCGGTGCCAGTGCACACCAGCAGATCGGTTGGCTGGTCTGGCAGGTTCAGTGCCTCGATAGAGACATGGGCGGTCATTGTTTGCAGGCAGACCTGGGGTTCGTCCCCCAGATCCTCGCGACGGCGCAACACCAGGGCTGCCGCGCCTTCACCCGCGATACCGCCCGTGCCTTGCGCGTCGAAAGCTCGCAGGGTCTCCGAGCCGTCCGCACTGATAGTGCCGGCCTGTACCAAGGCACTGAGTGCCAGGGCATCGAGTTCGCTGCCCGCACCGACAATGATCGCTACATCAATGCGCCCGCTCTGCAACGCGGCACAGGCTTCACGCAAGGCTGCCAGGTTGCCGGAGACGCCCTGCATGTAGGCGTTGCATTCACACTCCAGCTTGAGCGCCAGGCTGGTCACGCCCAGCAGGATATTGCTCAGGCCCTTGAGCACCAGGAAGGGATCCTGCGCCCGCTCCTGCAAAATACGTCGGGCCAGCAGGTGCATGTCTGCCCCTTCGCCCTGGCGGCATTCGTGGAGCAATTCGCCGTAGGACGCCAGAGAAGGATGGGTGTATCCACCCTGGCAGCAATAGAGCCCATAGGTCAGGCCGTCTGCACCGGGTGTCAGGTCGGCATCGGCCAGTGCCTGACGAACCGCGCTGACACCCCAGATGACGGCGGGCGTGCAGTAGCGTTGCAGGTTCTGCGCGAGGTCCTGACGACTGCGTTGATGATCGTCATAGTGGATCTGGCCAAAGGCCGTGACCCGCTCGCTGTGAAACTGCAAGGAGCGCAATGGCTTGATCCCGCTGCGCGACTCGCAGGCCGCAGTCCAGAACGCGTCCACGCCCCATCCGCTGGCCAGGACACAGCCGCTGCCGGCGATAGCGATGGGTGTTTGTGCGGCACTCATTGTGCGTGCTCCTGGTATTTGCCCAGCACCAGGCAGGTATTGAGCCCACCGAAGCCGAATGAATTGCTCAGCGCCACGTCAACCCGGCGGTTGACCGTCTGATGGGCGCAGTAGTCCAGATCACAGTCGTCGGCGGCGCTGTGCAGGTTGAGGGTCGGGGTAATCCGGTCGTGCTGGCAGGCCAGTGCGGTGACGATGAACTCGGGTGCGCCAGCGGCCGCGATCAAGTGCCCGAACTGGGACTTGTTGGCGCTGATTGCCAGCCGTCGATAGTGCTCGTCCTGGGCGAATACCGACTTGATGGCCAGGGTTTCGGCGGCATCGTTGAGCGGGGTGGACGTGCCGTGAGCGTTGATCAGGTCCACCTGTTGCGGGCGGATGCCGGCATCGTGCAAGGCCGTCTGCATCGCCAGGGCGGCGCCTCGCCCTTGCGGGTCGGGTGCGGTGACCTTGTAGCCGTCCAGGCTGCTGCCAAACCCCAGCACTTCGGCATAGGGCACGGCGCCACGGGCAAGGGCGCTCTCCAGGGTTTCGAGCACTACAAAACCACCGCCTTCGCCAGCAACCAGGCCGCTGCGATGGCGATCGAATGGACGGCAAAGCCCGTCGCCCCAGCGTTGCTCGCTGCTGGCTGCGCCCAACAGGTAAAGCGCGGTCATGGTGTCCAGGCTCAACACCGAGTCGGCCCCGCCGGCGACAGCGACGTCGACTTCACCCCGGCGGATCATCTGGAAGGCATTCCCGATGGCCTGGGACGCCCCGGCGCAGGCGCTGCTGATGTTGATCACCGGGCCTTCGCAACCGCTGTCGTCAGCGATCACCCTGGCCAGCCGGTCGTTGCTCTGGCACAGCGAGTGGGCCGCACTGACCTGGTCAGCCTTGGCCATCAAGTGGCGCCATGCAGGGCAAGCCTGCTGCTCGCCGGACACGGTCAGCAGCATGTCCTGAATGTTGTGGGCCGGTGCGCCGGACGCGCACAGTACGGCCGCATCGCGCAGTTGTGCGGCGCTCAGGCCGCTGTCGGTGATCGCTTGGCTGGCCGCCACCCAACCCAACTGGCTGCGTTTTTCCAGGGGCATCTGCCAGGCGCGATGGCCTTTCAAGTAGTCCGGCAGTTGGCGGGTGTCTACTGGCGCGGCGTAACGCACCGGGAAGCTACCGTCGGCCACGCCTTCGGGTTGCCATGGGCGGATGCAGTGCTCACCGCGCAGCATCTGCGCCCACATTGATTGCCATTCGAAACCGAAACCGGTCACGGCACCCAGGCCGGTTATCACAATCCTTGGTGGGCTCATGCCTGTTTCTCCATGGCTTCTTTGGCCAGTAATACGGCGCCCCAATGACCCGCACGGCTGTGATTGAGCAGCAATGTGTACCCATCGCGCTGGTCGTGAAGGGTCAGGGCGATTTCAGTCAACAGGGCGCTTGCTCCCAGGTCGCCGGTCATGGGCCGGGAGCTGTGAAGCGTCGCCTGGGTGTCTGCGAGCAGAAGCCGCAGGAAGGGGGTGTCCGGCGCGGCGACGACGTGTGCTACGTCGCGCAAACCTACTTTCTCTCGGCTTAATGCTTGTTGGATGACCTTGTGCGCCACGGCGTTCGAGCGTTCGGGGCAAGCACTGTAACCACGGGCGAACCCGGCGATGCGCAAGGCGCCGTGGGTTGGCGTGCACGACGTCAGCAACAGGCACGCTGCGCCTTCCCCATAACGATCCGGCGCCGGGAGTGCAGGCTGTTCGGTGCTGTCGCGCAGGTACAGCGCAGGCGAGAGGTTCGGGCTACTGCTGACCACAACCCCGGCGTCGGCCCGGCCACCGGCGATGTGTTCGAACGCCTCAATCAGCGCATCGACTCCCGCATTTCCCTGTGAGCAGAAACCGCCCATCGGGCCACGGCAGTGCAGCGCCTCGGCTACATAGGCCATGACGCTGCTGTTGAGCATCATCAGTGCGTGCAGCGGCGGGGTATAAGCGAAGAGTTGTGCGAGCAGTGCGTCCGGTTGTTCGGCGATGGCCTGCACGGCTTCCCAGCAGGAACTGGGGCCGTCCACTTCCGGAATGGCGGCCATCAGCGCCACGCGCTCGCCAGGCAGCTGCAAGTCATTCAACGGGCCGGCAAGCTGCCCGGCGCAATACAGCAAACGGGCGCCCTGAGGTTCGACGCTGCGTTGAATCTTGCGGTCGAACACCGTGGTGGGCAGTCGCGGTACGGTCACGGGATAGGCCAGGTGGTCCGGGGCAAAATCCAACGGCTGGGCGGCCCGCACCGGGCCATGTAAATCGGCGCACTCAGTGCCTGCGTGGTTGAACACCGACGCAGCGATCAAGTAGACGGGTTTTGTCTGGAGGCTGTTCATTTCATGCATTTCCCAACACCAGCGAACTGTTGACGCCGCCGAAGCCGAACGAATTGGACAGCACCACCTTGATGGGCTGTTGCTGGGCTTCGGTCAGGAAGTTCAACTCAGGGAACTCGGCATTTGCCGGGTCATAGTTAAGGGTGGGGAGCAGCACGCCTTGCTGCAGACTCATCAGTGACAGCACAGCCTCAATGGCGCCGCTGGCCGCCAGGGAGTGGCCAATGGCCGATTTGTTGGCGGTGAATGTCATCGTGCTCACGGCGGTGCCGAATACCCGCTCAATCGCCAGGGCTTCACTGCGATCGTTGGCCTGGGTCGAGGTGCCATGGGTATTGACGTGATCGACGGCGTCGCAGTCCAAGCCGGCATTCACGATGGCGGCTTGCATGCAGTGGGCGTAATGGCTGCCATCGCGGCTGCTGGAGGTGATTTTCTGCGCTTCGCAATAGTTGGCGTAACCCAGGACGCGGCCGATCGGGGTGGCCTTGCGTCGTTCGGCATGTTCCCTGGACTCCAGCACGATCATTGCCGCGCCTTCGCCGAGGACGAAACCGCAGCGGTCGTTCATGAACGGGCGGCTCTGTTGTTCGGCAGTGAGGTCGGCCCGCTGGCAAATGGCACCGAGGCCGTCGAAGCTGTAATAGGACAGTTCATGGGCCATCAACTCAACGGCGCCACAGATGGCCAAGTCGATCTCGCCGCGCTCAATGGCGCGAAACGCACTGCCGATCGCCATGGTGCCGGCCGCGCAGGCATCGGAATGGGTGCTGATATGGTCGCGAATGCCGAGCAGGTTGGCGATGTGCCAAGTCTGCTGATCAATCCGTCGAGCAAACGGGCCGCCCGCCAGTGTGTGCTGATCCAAGTAGCGATCAAGGTCGACGCTGCCGGCGTCGTCCATATAGCGGCTGGCCTCTTGCAGGTCACGGCTCACGCAATGCTTGTTGGCGCCGAGGAACACACCGCTGGCCGCGCGGGAGAAGTCCGCGGGAACCAGGCCGGCCTGCTGGAGCGCTTGCCTGGCAACAAACTCGGCGAGCAGGCACTGACGGGGCAGTGGCGTGGCGCCCACCGCAACCTGAGCGCCAATGGCGTGCCACTGATCGTGATCGATATAACCTGCGGCGTTTACCGCAAAACCCAGCTCGGCAAACACCGGGTGTTGACGAATGCACGACCGCTTGGAGCTGATCTGCGAAAACAACGTTGCAGCGTCCAGTACCGTGGGCGCTACCAGCCCGTAGCCTGTGACTAAAACCTCTCGCGGCCCCATGAAAAACTCCTAGGCCGTTTCTGGCAAACGGGACGCGGCAAACTGCTCTACCAGTTGGCGAGAAATTTCGTCGCCTTCCAGCGGCGTCAGTCGCGCACTGCAACCGCCGCACACCACTTGGCGACGCTCATTGAGACGTGCCTGCTCGGCGTTGCACTCAGGGCAGGTGGCGGGCAGGTGGTCAAACATCCGGTAGCACTGTTCGGCCCAATTGCGCACGGTCGTGGCCGCGAACACATCTGCCGGCTGCATGCCTGGACGCAATTGGCCGGGCGCAAATGCGCTCAGGCTTTGCTCCAGAAGGTCCACGCCGGACTGGGTGATACGGCCTTTTTCGACCAGCTCGCTCACGTCGCCAAACACCGCAACCGCATGGTCCAGCACGCTGGTCTTGGGCAATGTGCAGCCGTAATGGCGACCCAGCTGAAAACTCAGGTCGACGATATCCAGGGAGTCGGCATTGAGGTCCTCGACGATGCTGCTGTGTTCGTTCACCTCTGTGAGGTCCATCACCAACAGCTGCGCGAGGATTTCGCGGGTAGTGGTAATGACGCTGTTCAAGTCCAATGGATTGTTCATCGGCTATCTCCCTATAACGCGTGAATGGGGGGCTAAGCAGTGGCGCTGAGGGGCCATTTGCTTGAGGTGATGTGTGAAGGCGGCGCAGCGTAAACCCTCCCCTGAGGGGGAGAGTCAATGTGCCATTACCCTTTTTTGTCGGACAATCGAACGCGTCAAAAGCCAGATTAGGCTTTTGAATCCATTCGATATTCTGTAGCCTTGCGCAGCTTCACTTTTAGCCGTGCTTGATGAACACAATCACTTCGTCCGGCGGCGCCCGAAGGGCTCCAGAGCCGGTGGTACACTCGACTTTCGCGCTACTGCGCCTGCAGGTCTTGCGAACATGACGCAGATATCTGAACGCCTACTGGTTCAAGCCCACCTCGACGCCAAGCAGCCCAAGGCCCTCAGCGCCGATGAAGAGGCGAGCCTGCGTGCCGCCATCGCCGCCGAGCTGAAAGCTCAGGACGCGGTATTGGTTGCCCACTTCTATTGCGATCCGGTGATCCAGGCCCTGGCCGAAGAAACCGGCGGCTGCGTCTCCGACTCCCTGGAAATGGCCCGCTTCGGCGCCGCCCACCCGGCCAAGACCGTACTGGTCGCCGGTGTGCGTTTCATGGGCGAGACCGCCAAGATCCTCACCCCCGAAAAACGCATCCTCATGCCAACCCTGGAAGCCACGTGCTCCCTGGACCTTGGTTGCCCGGTCGATGAATTTTCGGCGTTCTGCGACCAGCATCCCGAGCGCACGGTGGTGGTGTATGCCAACACCTCGGCGGCAGTTAAAGCCCGAGCCGATTGGGTGGTGACCTCCAGCTGCGCGCTGGAAATCGTCGAAAGCCTGATGGACAACGGCGAGACCATCATCTGGGGACCGGACAAGCACCTGGGCACTTACATCCAGCGTCAGACCGGTGCCGACATGCTGCTGTGGGACGGTGCCTGCATCGTCCACGAAGAGTTCAAGTCCAAGCAGCTCGAAGACATGAAGGCGCTATACCCGGATGCAGCGATCCTGGTGCATCCGGAATCGCCGACCGCAGTGATCGAACTGGCGGATGCCGTAGGTTCTACCAGCCAACTGATCGCTGCGGCGCAACGACTGCCGAACAAAACCTTTATCGTCGCCACCGACCGCGGCATCTTCTACAAGATGCAGCAGCTGTGCCCGGACAAGGTCTTCGTCGAAGCGCCCACGGCCGGTAACGGCGCGGCGTGCCGCAGTTGCGCGCATTGCCCGTGGATGGCGATGAACACGCTGGAGCGCACGTTGCAGTGCCTGCGTGAGGGCAGCAACGAGATTTTCGTCGAGCCGTCGGTGATTCCTCACGCTGTTCGACCGCTCAAGCGCATGCTGGATTTCACTCAGGCGGCGCGTCTGAAGCTGGCGGGCAACGCCTGAACCGAGGCGAGCTCGGTTAAAAATGTGAGAGGGGGCTTGCCCCCGATGACGGTGTGTCAGTCAATAGAAATATTGAATGTAGAGCCGCTATCGGGGGCAAGCCCCCTCCCACATGTAGATCTTTAATTAAGAAGGGTTTTATTTCTTTTGCTTCGGGATGCGCACTAACTGGGTGTCCGAATAGATGTCATGCCAGCCGCGTTTCTGTTTATCGAACAACGCCCAGATAAACCCCAGCCCCACGCACAACCACGACGCAATCGACACCACAAAGCGCAACAGCGCCTGCCACAGGCTGATGCGCGAGCCATCGGCGTTCTGCACGCGCACGCCCCACACCTGCATGCCCAGGGTCTGCCCGGAATGGGTCCAGAACTTGGCGAAGAAGCCGAACAGCACAAAGAACAGAATCGTCGACAGCAGCGGGTCGCCGTCCAGGGCACCGGATTCGGTGAGGGTACGCATCCTGGCTTCGCCTAGAAATGCCATCCACACCAGCTTGTAGATAAATGCGGTGACGATCAGCAGGGCGGTGCACAACAGGAAGTCATAGAACATCGCTGCCAGGCGACGGCCCAGGCCAACGGCGGGGAATTCGCCTTGGGGGCTCAGCAGGGGTTTGGACATGGCAGGATTCTCTGAGGAAAAAACGCATTTTACGGAATCGCGTCCATAAAAAAGCCCCTGATGTCATATCAGGGGCTTTTTGTCGCAGTAAGGATCAACCTTCTGCTTGTACTTCGTCAGCCTGCATGCCTTTTTGGCCCTGCACCGCAACGAATGTCACTTTCTGGCCTTCTTTGAGGCTCTTGAACCCGTTGCCCTGAATAGCGCGGAAATGTACGAACAGATCCGGACCGCTTTCTGGAGTGATAAAACCAAACCCTTTTTCGTCGTTAAACCACTTGACGGTACCGCTCTGACGATCAGCCATTTTCTTATTTCCTTGACGCTATAAATTAATGACAGCCCCTTTCACATGAAAGAGTACTGGGCTGGGTTGCAGGAAAGTAAGAGACGTCGAACGGGTTGTAGCACAACTACTTCAGCTACTGCCCAGGTCCAGGTTCCAAGCGACCCATGCAAACACAGTGGGCAAACTCTACGCCAACTAATAGAGAAAAAACAAGCCCTGCAAAACCCCATGTTTTGCTCGGCCGCATGACACTTCGTTGAATAATGTAGAGCGGACTTATTCGATAGATTCGCTCACTTGTTATAGCTGTACACCTATAACAATAACTATCGTGAATGCACTGTTTTATGGCGGTTGCGTTACAGATTAGTGCACGTTAACGCAACCGCGTTACTTATAGGAACAGTCAATCAACCACGATAGTAACGCTGTGGCACGAATGGCATTTTACTTACACGAAGCGGCACCTTTTTCCCACGCACCAACGCAGAGACTTCGGTATCCAGTGCAATGAATGCGCTGTCCAGGTAACCCATGGCCAAAGGGCCGCCGAGGCTTGGGCCAAAGCCGCCGCTGCAGACGCTGCCGATCACAGTGCCGTGCTCATCGACAATTTCTGCCCCTTCGCGCACCGGAGTGCGTTCCAGGGGTAACAGGCCGACGCGTTTGCGGCTTACACCGGTCTGCTGCTGGGTGAAGATTCGGTCGGCACCCGGGAAGCCGCCGGCGCGTGCGCCATCGGCACGGCGGGCCTTGGAGATGGCCCACAGCAGGCTGGCTTCAATCGGTGTGGTTTCGGTGTTCATGTCGTGGCCGTACAGGCACAGGCCGGCTTCCAGGCGCAGGGAGTCGCGGGCGCCCAGGCCGATGGCCTGTACTTCGCTCTCGGCCAACAAGCTGCGCGCGAGGCTTTCGGCATTGGCCGCAGGCACGGAGATTTCAAAGCCGTCTTCACCGGTATAACCGGAGCGGCTGACGTAGCAGTCCACACCCAGCAGGCGCAGCGAAGCGAACTGCATAAAGGTCATCTTGGTCACTTCCGGCGCCAGGCGCGCCAGCACCTTCACCGCTGCGGGGCCTTGCAGGGCAAGCAGGGCGCGTTCTTCGAACAGCGGCTCGATGGTGCACTGATCACCAATGTGTTTGCGCAGGTGCGCTAGGTCCTGGTCCTTGCAGGCGGCGTTGACCACCAGGAACAGTTCGTCGTTGCCCAGGTTGGCGACCATCAGGTCATCCAGGATGCCGCCTTGCTCGTTGGTGAACATTGCGTAGCGCTGCATACCTACGGGCAGGTCGATGATGTCCACGGGCACCAGGGTTTCGAGGGCCTTGGCGGCATTGGCGCCGGTCAGGCGGATCTGGCCCATGTGGGACACGTCAAATAACCCGGCGTGTTCACGGGTGTGCAGGTGTTCCTTCATCACACCCAGTGGATATTGCACCGGCATGTCATAGCCGGCGAAGGGCACCATGCGTGCGCCCAGTTCGATGTGCAGGGCGTGCAATGGGGTTTTCAACAGGGTTTCGGTGGACATATTCAGCTCCTGAAAAACGTGCTGCCGCGCCTTTAGGCGTCAGCACTCGATAATGTTGACCGCCAAACCGCCACGGGCGGTTTCCTTGTATTTGCTTTTCATATCGGCACCGGTCTGGCGCATGGTGCGGATGACCTTATCCAGCGAAACGAAATGCTGCCCGTCGCCGCGCAAAGCCATGCGCACCGCATTGATGGCCTTCACCGAGCCCATGGCGTTGCGCTCGATGCACGGCACCTGAACCAGGCCGCCAATCGGATCGCAGGTCAGGCCGAGGTTGTGTTCCATGCCGATCTCGGCAGCGTTCTCCACTTGGGACACGCTGCCGCCCAGCACTTCGCACAGCGCGCCGGCAGCCATGGAACAGGCCACGCCGACTTCGCCCTGACAACCGACTTCGGCGCCGGAGATCGACGCGTTTTCCTTGTACAAAATCCCGATGGCGGCGGCGGTGAGCAGGAAGCGCACCACGCCGTCTTCGTTCGCGCCTGGGATAAAGCGCATGTAGTAATGCAGCACGGCCGGAATGATCCCGGCTGCACCATTGGTGGGCGCCGTGACCACGCGCCCGCCGTTGGCGTTTTCTTCGTTGACCGCCAGCGCGTACAGGTTGACCCAATCGAGCACCGACAACGGATCACGCAGCGCCGATTCCGGGTGCTTGCACAGTTGGCGATGCAGCGCGGCGGCACGGCGTTTGACCTTCAGGCCACCGGGCAAAATCCCTTCATTGCGACAACCGGCGTCCACGCAGTCCTGCATCACCTGCCAGATTTTCAGCAGGCCAGCGCGGGTTTCCGCTTCAGGGCGCCAGGCACTTTCATTGGTCAGCATCACTTGGCTGATGGACAGGCCGTAAGTGGCGCAATGGCCGAGCAAGTCCTTGGCGTGCTTGAAGGGGAATGTCAGCGGCGTGGCATCTTCGACAATCCGGTCGGCACCGGCGGCGTCTTCATCCACTACAAAACCACCGCCGACCGAGTAGTACTCGCGGCTGCGAATCTGGATGTTGGCAGCGTCGAAGGCACGAAAAATCATGCCGTTGGGATGGTAGGCGAGGGGCTTGCGAATCATCGCCAAGTGTTCTTTCTCGTTGAACGCAATGCTGTGTTCGCCGAGCAGGTTCAAGCGGCCATCGCTGCGCATCTGTGCCAGGCGTGCGGCGACGGTTTCAGTGTTCACGGTGTCCGGGTGTTCGCCTTCCAGGCCAAGCAACACAGCCTTGTCGCTGCCGTGACCTTTACCGGTGGCACCGAGGGAACCGTAGAGTTCCACCTTGATGCTGCAGGTGGTGGTCAGCAGGTTGTCACGTTTGAGGCCTTCGACGAATCGAGCGGCGGCGCGCATGGGGCCGACGGTGTGGGAACTGGAGGGGCCGATGCCAATCTTGAACAGGTCGAACACGCTTAAAGACATGAGTGGTTCTCCGGTTTCTTATTATGTTTTGGGTGTACTCGGTCAGTGTGGGAGGGGGCTTGCTCCCGATGGCAGTGCGTCAGTCAACAGAGATGTTGAATGTAAAACCGCCATCGGGAGCAAGCCCCCTCCCACATTTGATTGAGTTCAGCCTCAGGTTACGCGTAGCTCTCGATTGAAGGGCATGCGCATACGAGATTGCGATCACCAAACACGTTGTCGACCCGACCAACCGGCGGCCAGTACTTGCCTTCGATCAGCGAAGCAACCGGATACACCGCCTGTTCACGGCTGTAGGGGTGGCTCCATTCGCCCACCAGTTCCGCCGCAGTGTGCGGAGCGTTCTTGAGTGGGTTGTCGTCCTTGTCCAGGGTGCCGTTTTCCACTGCGCGGATTTCTTCGCGAATGGCGATCATGGCGTCGCAGAAGCGGTCCAGTTCTTCTTTGGATTCACTTTCCGTCGGCTCGATCATCAAGGTGCCAGCCACCGGGAACGACATGGTCGGTGCGTGGAAACCGAAGTCGATCAAGCGCTTGGCCACGTCATCCACGCTGATGCCGCTGCTGTCTTTCAGTGGGCGCAGGTCGAGGATGCATTCATGCGCCACCAGGCCGTTGCTGCCGGTGTAGAGCACGGGGTAGTGCTCTTCCAGGCGGCGGGAGATGTAGTTGGCATTCAGGATCGCCAGTTGCGAAGCGCGCTTCAGGCCCGCGCCGCCCATCATGCTGATGTACATCCAGGTGATCGGCAGAATGCTCGCGCTGCCGAACGGTGCCGCACAGACCGCGCCTTCTTTGCGCTCCATGGCCGCGTGGCCCGGCAGGAATGGCGTGAGGTGGGACTTGACGCCAATCGGGCCAACGCCCGGGCCGCCACCGCCGTGAGGAATGCAGAACGTCTTGTGCAGGTTCAGGTGGGACACGTCGCCGCCGAACTTGCCCGGGGCGCAGAGGCCGACCATCGCGTTCATGTTGGCGCCGTCGATGTACACCTGGCCGCCGTTGTCGTGGATGACGCCGCAAATCTCGCGGATGCCTTCCTCGAACACGCCGTGGGTAGACGGGTAGGTGATCATCAGTGCCGCGAGGTGATCGCGGTGCTCGATGGCCTTGGCGCGCAGGTCTTCAATGTCCACGTTGCCACGTGCGTCGCAGGCGGTCACGACCACGCGCATGCCAGCCATGTTGGCGGTGGCCGGGTTGGTGCCGTGGGCCGAAGACGGGATCAGGCAGATGTCGCGGCGTTCTTCGCCACGGCTCTGGTGATAGGCACGAATGGCCAACAGACCGGCGTATTCGCCTTGGGAACCGGCGTTCGGCTGCAGCGAGATCGCGTCATAGCCGGTGGCCGCGCAGAGCATGGCTTCCAGGTCGGAGGTCAGTTGCAGGTAGCCGGCGCTTTGTGCGGCTGGTGCGAAGGGGTGCAGGGCACCGAATTCGGCCCAGGTCACCGGGATCATTTCGCTGGCGGCGTTGAGCTTCATGGTGCACGAGCCCAGCGGGATCATGGTGCGGTCCAGGGCCAGGTCTTTGTCTGCCAGCTTGCGCAGGTAGCGCATCAACTCGGTTTCGGAGTGATAACGGTTGAACACCGGGTGGCTGAGGATCGGCGACTGGCGCAGCAGCGCGGCCGGCAGGGTGCTCTCAGTTGCCGCGAAGGCTGGCAGGGCCTTGCCGTCGGCGAAGATCGCCCACAGGGTTTCGATATCGGCTGGGGTGGTGGTTTCGTCCACCGACAGGCCAACACGCTCAGCGTCCACCACACGCAGGTTGATGCGCTGGGCGCGGGCCTTATCGTGCAGGGCGGCGGTGTGGGCGCCGGTGTTGAGGGTGAGGGTGTCGAAGAAGTGTTCCTGCTCGACCTTCAGGCCCAGCGCGGTCAAGCCCTTGGCGAGGATCGCGGTCAGTTGGTGAATGCGCTGGGCAATCTGCGTCAGGCCTTTAGGCCCGTGGTACACGGCATACATACTGGCGATGTTGGCCAGCAGCA
The DNA here is from genome assembly GCF_054062775.1 of Pseudomonas sp. TE3911. NCBI lineage: Bacteria > Pseudomonadati > Pseudomonadota > Gammaproteobacteria > Pseudomonadales > Pseudomonadaceae > Pseudomonas > Pseudomonas sp. TE3911. The sequence goes on from NZ_JBSSFP010000001.1 coordinate 352,828, forward strand.
CTTGAGCGGTGCAGATGTTGCTGGTGGCCTTCTCGCGGCGGATATGTTGCTCGCGGGTCTGCATGGCCAGGCGCAGGGCCGGCTTGCCGAAGCGGTCAACAGACACACCGACCAGACGGCCCGGCATGTCGCGCTTGAACGCATCCTTGGTGGAGAAGTACGCCGCGTGAGGGCCACCGAAGCCCAGCGGCACGCCGAAGCGTTGCGCGCTGCCGATGGCCACGTCGGCGCCGAATTCGCCCGGAGGGGTCAGCAGGGTCAGGGCCAGCAGATCGGCGGCCACGGCTACCAATGCGTTGGCGGCGTGGAAGCGTTCGGTCAGTTCGCGGTAGTCGAACACGTCACCGTTGCTGGCCGGGTATTGCAGCAGGGCGCCGAAGAACGGGCTGACGTCGGTCAGTTCACGCTCATCGCCCACAACCACATCAATGCCCAGCGGTTCGGCGCGGGTACGCAGCACGTCGAGGGTCTGCGGGTGACTGTGCACCGAGGCGAAGAAGGCGTTGCTGCCTTTGTTCTTGCTCAGGCGTTTGCAGAAAGTCATGGCTTCGGCAGCGGCAGTAGCTTCGTCCAGCAGCGAGGCGTTGGCGATCGGCAGGCCGGTGAGGTCGCTGATCAGGGTCTGGAAGTTCAGCAGCGCTTCCAGGCGGCCTTGGGAAATTTCTGGCTGGTACGGGGTGTAGGCGGTGTACCAGGCCGGGTTTTCCAGCAGGTTGCGCAGGATCGGTGACGGCGTGTGGCAGTTGTAGTAGCCCTGGCCGATGTAGGTCTTGAACAGTTGGTTCTGGCTGGCGATGGCCTTGATCTTCGCCAGGGCCTCGGCTTCGCTCAGGCCGTCTTCCAGGCCGAGCACGCTGGTGCCCTTGATGCTTTCCGGGATCACACTGGCGCTCAGGGCTTCCAGGGAGTCAAAGCCCAGGCTGGCGAGCATGTGCTGCTCATCTTCCTGGCGCGGGCCGATGTGGCGGGCGATGAATTCGTTAGCGGTGCTGAGATTGATCGTCATGGTGCGCTCCTCAGGCTTCAGCGTTGGCTTTGATCAGGCGGTCGTACGCATCCTGATCCAACAGCTTAGCCACTGCGTCGGCATCGGCCGGTTTAAAGCGGAAGAACCAGCCTTCGCCCATTGGATCTTCGTTGACCAGTTCCGGGCTGCCATCGAGCTTGTCGTTCACTTCGAGGACTTCACCGTCCAACGGCATGTACACACCGCTGGCAGCTTTTACCGACTCCACGGTGGACGCTTCGGCGCCCTTGTCATAGGTCTGCAGCTCAGGCAGTTGCACGAAAACCACATCACCCAGCGCGTTCTGCGCAAATGCGGTAATGCCCACGGTGACGCTGCCATCGGCTTCGGCACGCAGCCATTCGTGATCTTCAGTAAAACGCAACTCGCTCATGGAAATTCCTCAGGGCCAGATTCGTCTGGTGGACGGGATTGGAATAATGGGGAGTTACTTAGCAAGATCGCGGCCAATGTTATTAATCACTTATAAATCAATAGCTTAATAATTTTGGCTGCGACGTTGGCGATGGCGGCTGTAGCGATTTCGATACAGCGCGGTGCGCGAAAAAAAGCCTATGTGGATCAAAGCCTTGCATGGCGCGTAAAAAGCAGGGCTGTAGCGATATCGTTCCGCTGTAGCGCTTTCAGTACGGTGAAGGTCGCTTTCAGCCCTTTGTGCAAGATAGATGTACTGCTTTGGGCGTTCCCTGACGCTTTAACGTGCCGTGATCTCGTTATCAGGATGCATCCCATGCGTGCTTCAACTGCAAATTCTCCGGAGCTCACCCAGGCGCGGATGTCCCGCGATTACTTATCCAAAGTGTTTGCCCATCGCTTGAGCCTGACCGCTGTGGCCCAGTCCATGATCCAGGGCTGGCTGGAGGAGCGGTTCGTCGGTGCGCGCCTGCGGGCGCACACTGCTTGGATCGGTGTGATACAGGCTGGCGGTGGTTACACACAGCTCATCACGTTGAGCGATGCGCTGATCAAACGCTGCATGAGCGGCGAAGCGCTGAACTACACGCCAGGCCATCATCAACTGCTGACTCGCTCGGGCGAGCGGGTGTTCGAGGCGGTGACCGACGCGATCACCGTGGACGACATCGAGCAGATGCTCAACGCCCTTGCCCCCGGTGTGCTGGAGGGGTTTGCCGAGCGGTTGGTGGACTACTGGAACGAGCGCGTGTCGGACGGTTCGGCGCACAGTCGCTGGGACGCGGTCGGCCGCCAATTGCGTGCGTGCCTGATGACGGCGCGGCAGAACCCGCCACTAAGCTCGGAGCACGCGCGCGCGCTGCTGGGGCAGGGCGATGAACATACCCAGGTCTGGAGCGACCGCGCGGATCGCGAAGCGTTGGGCCAGCCGCATGTATTGCGGATCTATCAGGTGTTTGCGGTCCAGAACGAACGCCAGGGCGAATGGCTGCCTTTGCTGGTGTTGCAACGTCAGGTGCAGGGCCAGCGTGTCACGCTGCTGTACGTCCCGGCGCTGAACCTGCTGACGCTCGATAACCTCGACGCGTTGGGCAATCTGTTGCCGCGCTATATGAACCACTATTTGCCCGGGGTTCCCGTCCACTGGGTGCTGCGTGAGCCCGAGGGCAACGTGTTCGATGCCCTGGCCCAGACGTTGTTGGAGCGCCAGTTACGCAGCCTGTATCGGGTCGATTGGTCGGCACTGCCGGAGATTGGCAGTTATGAACAGTTGTTCATTTCACTCACCTCACCGCTGGCCTGGTTCGACCCCGACGCACTGCAACAACCCCACGAAGAACAGTTGCCGCTCTGGTTGCAACTGGCCGGCAGCGCAGATCGTCTGGTTTATGGCCAGTGGCTTGAGCGCCTGCAGCAAACCACCGGTGGCGCATCATTTCTGGATGGCCTCGACCCAATAGATGTCTACGCGCGCAACACCCTGCGCCGGCAAATGCGCCTGGACCGCCCCGGCCAGGCGATCATCGACCCGGATGATTACCAACTGACCTTCGAGCGCACCCAGGGCGGCACCGTTGGCTGGACCCAACGCACCGCCAGGACCTTGACCCAATGGTCGCTGGAAAACCCCTTCGTCACGGCATATGCCAGCGTGCAGATCAGCCATCAGACCCAGCCGGAAAGCGTGCCCGGCTGGCTGACAGCTGCGTACCTCAAGCAACTGATCGAACGCGTGGACGTGGGCAAGCACTATCCGACGCTGCTTGAGCGCGCGTTGATTTCGGACCCTGTGGACTGCCCACGTCGGCGTCGCTTGTTTGTTGATCAGATGACGATCCAACTGCCCATGCGCGCCTTTGAAAACAGCCTGCGCCGGCGCCACGGTTTTACCCGGACCGGCGCCCTGGTGGTGCGCACGATGCTGCAGGACGACCCGCTCAAGCGTGTGCTCAGTGGCGAGGTGATTGTGGCGCGGCCCCTGGCGTTCCTGCTCCATGCCGGCGGGCGTGCCCACAAGGCGGACAACCTGTTTGTGATCGGCCCGCGCGATAACAGCCCGCTGCCCCACATTCTTTATCGGCCGGATCACGTCGACGCCGTGTTGCAACAATTCCCCAGTCGCCAGGCGCTACTTGATGAAATCGCCCGCGTCGACAGCGATCTGCAGCGCCTGGTGCTGCAACGCTTGCCGGACGCCAGTCGGGCGTTGTTCGGCAATGGCGGTTTTCTGCGGCCCCACGTTCAGCGTTTTCTGCCTGGGGATGAATACGACGCGCAGCCCACTTCAAGCCCGGTCCTGCTCAGTGATGAAGTGATAACCGGTGATTTTCTGGCGGTCGTGTTTGATGAAAACGCCCACAGCCTCTGGCAACTGGCGGTGAAGCAGTCGGCGTCCAACGAGGCGTTGCGCTGGGCCGTGTTCAAGAATGATCTGTGGCAATTGTTCAATGCGCTGCTGCCCATGATTCGCGGGCCGGTGGCGGTCGCGGGCTGGCTGTTTCAAACCTTCAAGACGTTTCGCGCGGTCCTGGCGCTGCCGCCAGACGCCAGCCAGGAAGACGCCGCCGCTGCCCTCACCGAACTGATCGGTAGCCTGGCCGGGTTGCTCCTGAGCCCGGTGGTCAAACTGGATGAACGTTTGGGCCTGAGTGCGAGCAAATCCGTCACCACCGGCACGGTGCACACCACGGACGTCATCCCGGTCGGCCACGTTCGCCAACCAACGTCGACGTTTGCCTGGCCGCGTTCGCTCGCGGATATCACCGCCATGGATTATTCCTGGGCTAATTCACGGCTCAAGCTCAATCCGCAGCAGCAGGCAAAGCTTGAGACCTTCCAGTGGGCGCCTGGTCGGGGAGAGCGTGGGCCCGACAGGCCCGCGGTGTTCTCGGCCGACAGCCCGGTGCGCGGGCAGGTCCAGGTGCTGCGCGACGGTGGCGCTGCGAGCCAGGAAAACTACACGTTGCTCGACAGCAAGGTATACGGCGTGACGGCAGTGGAAGGTGGCTGGCGAATAGCTGATCTCAGGGATCCCCAGCGCCTGGGGCCGTGGCTCAGGAAAAGCCCGGATGACGTATGGAAAGTCGACCTCGGCCTGCGCTTGCTCGGTGGGCAGAAGAGAAGCCCGGCTGCGCGGCGCTATGCGCAAGTCGAGCGCAAGAGTCTCTTGATTAAGGATGAGTACGACGCGGCTGTCGCTGAACTCATAGCGTGCGAACGCAAAGTGAAGGCAGCCGAAAGCCTGTGCGAAAAGGCCCATTCAAGCGCTGAAGGGCTATTTACCGACCAGCACCGGCGCGATGCCAGGATGCGCTTTTTGGCGGAAATGGAAAAACAAGAGGGCGCGCAACAAAAACAACTCAATCTGCTTATCCGCAAGAACAGCATTAAGCCCATGGATGGTTTTGAAAGAGAGCATTGCGCGCAACTGAAGACCATGCTGGAAACCATGCGCCGACGCATGTACGTATTGACCTTCAATCGTCGTGAGGAGCAGTTGCCACCAGCGCGCATAGAGCAAGTGACCGCGCAGTTTGAGGATGCTGACGTGACGGTGTCCCAGGCCGCCGAGCGTGTGCTGAACGAAGAAGCGCATAAGATCGGCGAGTTCCAGCAATCCATGGTTAACCTGAGCTTCTGGGAGCGTGTGTTCTACCAGCGTTTGCAGGGTATACCTGGCTATAAATCCTTCGTCGGCGACTTGGCGCCTTCGTCCTATGGTGCGCCGCTCGACTGGAGGACGCTGCAGTTGCAGACCCTCAAACAGATGATCTGGCGTCGACGGCCGACGCCCGAAGAACACGACGATTGCATGCGGGTCAAGGGGGCGATCGACGAGGCGATTCAATCGGCCCAGTCGCAAAAAACCATTGATGAAGCGGGCGTGCTCAGTGTGCAGCAGCGCATTGAAGGTATTCGGGCGATTCTTCACGAGTACGCCAGCACCCTGGCGATACTCGCGGAGTACCGCGAAGCACTGCCGGAGGTGATTCACAGCGACATTGAAGTGCCTGTGGAGTCGACAATCCTCAGTCTGGATCAAGAGTCGCGAATATCGTTGGCCAAACTGCTGCGCGAACAGGAGGGTAGCCCCCAGGCCACGGCATTGCGACGCCCTGGCGCCGATCAACGGCTGGTCCGTGACTCGAAAAAACGCTACCAACTGGGGCGGGTGCGTGCGCGTACGCCGGATTCGGGTGAAGAGATCGTCGACCTGATCAGCCCGGTTGATCAGCGCGTGGTGGTCAGTTTGCAGGAGCGGGCCGGTTCAACTGAGTTCGAAGCGATCGCCGAGGCGGCGCCCGTTGTGCCGCGTCCGACACGTTCCCTGGAAAACCTCAAGGGCGACGCCCGCCGTTTGTTGCAACGCGAACCCATGGTGCTGCAACAGGCGCGCAACGAGGCGCTCGGCAATACCCCGCCGGAGAACGTTGAGGCGCGGCTGACGCGGCAATCCGCGACCGTCCGGGCGGTTGCCGACAAGTTGCGCAAGGCGCTGCCAGCCGCGCCCGATGTTGTGTCGCAGACGTTGTTGGATGATCTGGAGAAGGTCGCGCGGCGGTACCTAGAACAGGGGCGATCGTTGCGCATCGAGATGATCAAGCGTATGCCGCCCAATGAAAGCGGGATCGCCTGGCTTCATGCTCAAGACCAACTGCAGATCGTGCGCATCGAGGGGCGTATTGCCCTCAAGCGCGTCGATGATTTTTTGCAGGAGTATGTGGTCAAGGACAAGCAGGGCAGGGTGCTGGCGTACGCGCACTTTCATTATTTGACGCCCACCGCAGCGGATGCCGATTTCAAGGCCGGGCATCTGAAACTTCCGGAGCAGCGCTTCACTAGTTTCCGCAGCCTGGCCGACAAGACCGATTCGGATGTGGTCGCGATCTATTACTCGCGCATCAGCGCGCCCATGGCCGAGCGGCTGTTCTTTCGCGCAACTGACTCGGTCAAGCACCGAGGGCGGCGGGCGTTCTGGTGACGATTGGGTTCAGGATTTGCCGGGAATGCCGTACTTGCGCAGGCGATGGGCGATGGCGGTGTGAGAGGTCTGCAGGCGGCTGGCCAGTTGTCGGGTCGAGGGGTAGCTGACGTAGAGCGTCTCCAGCAGGCCGCGTTCGAAGTCCTCGACCGCCTGTTCGAGGCTGTCGACTTCGCCGTCGCTCTGGCGTGCCACTGAGGTGCCGGCGATGTCCAGATCGCCGATGTCCACCAGGCTGCTTTCGCAGATGGCGGCGGCGCGGAAGATCACGTTCTGCAACTGGCGCACATTGCCTGGCCAGCGATTGCCCAACAGCGCCGGGTAGGTGCCTGGCGCCAGGCGGCAGACCGGACGCTGGATCTGCGCGCAGGCTTGCTGCATGAAGTAACGCGCCAGCAACAGAATGTCCTGGCCACGCTCGCGCAGCGGCGGTACTTCGACGTTGAGCACGTTGAGGCGGTAGAACAGGTCTTCGCGGAACGTGCCTTCGGCGACCATTTTTTCCAGGTCGCGGTGGGTGGCGCTGAGGATGCGCACATTGACCTTCACTTCACGGTCGCCACCCACCCGACGAAAACTGCCGTCATTGAGGAAGCGCAGCAGCTTGGCTTGCAGGTACGGCGACATTTCGCCGATTTCATCGAGGAACACCGTGCCCTGGTTGGCCAGCTCCATCAGCCCCGGCTTGCCGCCGCGCTGTGCACCGGTGAAGGCGCCGGGGGCATAACCGAACAGCTCGCTTTCGGCGAGGTTCTCCGGCAGCGCCGCGCAATTCAATGCCAGAAACGGTGCGCTGTGGCGCGTGCTGATAGCGTGGCAGGCGCGCGCCACCAGCTCTTTGCCGGTGCCGGTTTCGCCCTGGATCAACAGTGGCGCATCCAGTGCAGCGACCCGTTGGGCACGTGCCTTGAGGGTGCGGATCGCCGGTGATTCGCCGAGCAGCGCATCAAAGCCCTCGGCGTGGTCGTGGTGCAGCGCCGACAGTTGTTCGCCGATGCGGTTGGGTTGGTACAGCGTGAGCAGGGCGCCGGCGTCGGTGATCGGCGTGGCGTCCAGCAGCCAGGTCTGACCGTTGATACTGATCTCGCGCAAGGGCAGGCGAAAGCCCTGCTCCAGCAAGGTATCGAGCAACGCCGTGTCATTGAAAAGCTCGGCGATACTTTCCCCGGCCGGTTCGCGTCCGTACAACGCAATCAGCGCCGGGTTGGCCAGCAGGATCTTGCCCGCACTGTCCAGGGCCAGCACCGGGTCGGTCATCGCTGCCAGCAAAGCATCGAGTTGCAGGTGGCGGCGTTGGCCGGGGAGGATGTCCACCACCGTCACCGCCTGCACGCCCTGAACGCTGAACAGCGCGTCGCGCAACTCTTCCAGTACCTCGGCGCTCAGGGTCGGGGCGTCGATATAGACGTTGGGCGGCACCATTTCCACCGCATCCAGGTTGAGATTGCGCCCACCGAGCAAGGCCAGGACTTCCTGGGTAATGCCGACGCGGTCGATGAAGCTGACGTGGATACGCATGGGGCGCTAACAATTCTGGGGAGCGGGAGGCGGCAAGTATGCCTTGGCGCGGATGTAGATCAAAATGTGGGAGGGGCGGTGCGACGATTCGACTTGCTCCCGATAGCAGGGTGTCAGTCAGCTTATTTTCAGCTGACACACCGCCATCGGGAGCAAGCCCCCTCCCACATTTGGAGCAGGGTTGTGTCAGTTATTCCAAGTGCTCAGGCTTGATCGGGTCGCCGGATTTCACATCCAGCTGATGCCGCACATCCTCGAACATCTGGTCGTACTGCTTGTGCATCGAGCCATTCAACACCGCGATCTTCGGCATCCCGTACTTCTGCGCGATGTTCATCGCGTGCCGCGCGAAGTCGAAGGCCTGGTCCTTGGGCAGATAGAACTCTTCGTTGATGTCCTTACCCTGCACCGAGCCGTGCAGCTTGAACAGCATGCCCGTGCCTTCCTTTGGGTCCTGGCTGACTTCATAGTCAATGCACAGGTTGTAGCTGTAGTCGTCCTTGTTAAGGGCGTGACGTTCGACGTGCAGGTGACCGGGTTCAAAGGTGGCCATAGGCGTATCTCCTCTACTTCACAGATAGGTGATGCCAGGTGTTGCCGTGCTGATGCGCGTGCCGGCGCTGCCCTGGACGATGGCTTCGATGTCCGAGAGTGAACCGATGACCGCAGTTTTGCCAGTCTGACGGGCGAATTCACAGGCGGCCTGCACCTTGGGCCCCATGGAGCCGGCGGCGAAGCCGAGTTTTTCCATGTCATCGGGATGGGCCTGGCCGATGGCCTTTTGCGTCGGTTTGCCAAAGTCGATGAACGCTGCGTTGACGTCGGTGGCGATCACCAGCAGATCGGCGTTCAGTTGCGAGGCCAATAGCGAAGAGCACAGGTCTTTGTCGATGACCGCTTCAATACCTCTGAGCTTGCCGTCTTCACCGTACATGGTCGGGATACCGCCACCGCCGGCGCAAATCACAATGGCGCTTTTTTCCAGCAGCCACTTGATTGGGCGGATTTCAAAGATGCGTTTGGGGCGTGGGCTGGCGACGACGCGGCGATATTTATCGCCATCCGGGGCAATGGCCCAGCCTTTCTCGGCGGCGAGTTTTTCCGCTTCCGCCTTGGAGTACACCGGGCCGATGGGTTTGGTGGGGTTCTGGAAGGCCGGGTCCTTGGCGTCCACTTCCACCTGGGTGAGCAGGGTGGCGAACGGCACTTCAAAGTCCAGCAGGTTGCCCAGTTCCTGTTCGATGATGTAGCCGATCATGCCTTCGGTCTCGGCGCCAAGCACGTCCAGCGGGTAAGGAGAGACGCTGGTATAAGCGGCCGCCTGCAACGACAACAGGCCGACTTGCGGGCCATTGCCGTGGGCGATCACCAGCTCGTTGCCGGAGTGAATCTTGGCTATCTGTTCGGTGGCGATGCGGATATTGGCGCGTTGGTTGTCTGCGGTCATGGGTTCACCACGGCGCAGGAGGGCGTTGCCGCCCAGGGCTACGACGATGCGCATAATTCAATCCTTCTATGGGTGTGAGCACAGAGGCCAATGTGGGAGGGGGCTTGCTCCCGATAGCGGTATGTCAGGCAACTTATCTGTAGCTGATCCGCCGCCATCGGGGGCAAGTCGAATCGTCGCACCGCCCCTCCCACATTTGACCGTGTAGCCTTTAGATATCCGCGAGTGCCGACACCAGGATCGCCTTGATGGTGTGCATGCGGTTTTCCGCTTGCTCAAAGGCGATGTTGGCCGGCGACTCGAAGACTTCCTCGGTCACTTCCACGCCATTGGCCAGGTTCGGATACCGTGCGGCAATGTCCTTGCCGACCTTGGTCTCGCTGTTGTGGAACGCCGGCAGGCAGTGCATGAACTTCACGCGTGGGTTGCCCGAGGCTTTCATCATCTTGGCGTTGACTTGGTACGGCAGCAGTTGCTCGATGCGCTCGTCCCACGCTTCCACCGGCTCGCCCATGGACACCCAGATATCGGTGTGGATGAAGTCCACGCCTTTGACTGCTTCTTTCGGGTCTTCAGTGATGGTGATGCGTGCGCCGCTTTCCTCAGCAAACGCCTGGCATTGCTTGATGAAATCTTCATGGGGCCACAGGGCTTTCGGCGCGCCGATGCGCACGTCCATGCCGAGCTTGGCGCCGATCATCAGCAGCGAGTTGCCCATGTTGTAACGGGCGTCGCCCAGGTAGGCGTAGCTGATGTCATGCAGCGGCTTGTCGCTGTGCTCGCGCATGGTCAGGGTGTCGGCGATCATTTGGGTCGGGTGGAATTCAGCGGTGAGGCCGTTGAACACCGGGACCCCGGCGAACTTGGCCAGTTCTTCGACGATTTCCTGTTCGAAGCCACGGTATTCAATGGCGTCAAACATGCGGCCCAAAACGCGGGCGGTGTCTTTCATGCTTTCTTTGTGGCCGATTTGCGACGAAACCGGGTCGATATAGGTGACGTGGGCGCCTTGGTCATGGGCCGCCACTTCGAACGCGCAGCGGGTGCGGGTCGACGTTTTTTCGAAGATCAGCGCGATGTTCTTGCCTTTGAGGTGTGGGCGCTCGGTGCCGGTGTATTTGGCGCGCTTGAGGTCGCGGGACAGGTCCAGCAGGTAGTTCAGCTCGCGAGTGGTGTGGTGCATCAGCGAGAGCAGGCTGCGGTTGCGCATATTAAAAGCCATGGTGGATCTCCTTAGGTTTCGGTTATCCCCTCGGCTGCTGCTGGATAAGCAGCGGCCAAGGCCAAAAATTAATAGTCAATAGGGTCGCGGATGATCGGGCAGGTCATGCAGTGGCCGCCGCCACGGCCACGGCCGAGTTCACCGGCGCTGATGGTGATGACCTCCACGCCAGCCTTGCGCAGCAGGGTGTTGGTGTAGGTGTTGCGGTCGTAGCCGATCACCACGCCTGGCTCCAAGGCCACTACGTTGTTGCCGTCGTCCCACTGCTCGCGCTCGGCGGCGAAGCTGTTGCCGCCGGTCTCGACCACGCGCAGGGCCTTGAGGTTGAGCGCGGCGGCAACGGTCTCGAGGAAGTTGGTTTTCTCCCGTTGGATGTCGATGCCGTGGGGCTTGCTGTCGTCAGGGCGCAGGGTGAAGGGTACGATCTGGTTGACCACTTCCGGGAAGATGGTCACCAGGTCGCGGTCGCAGAAGCTGAACACGGTGTCCAGGTGCATCGCCGCGCGGGATTTCGGCAGGCCGGCAACGATTACCCGTTCCACAGCTTTGTTCTTGAACAGATTGCGCGCCAGTTGGCCAATGGCCTGGTGGGACGAACGCTCGCCCATGCCGATCAAGACCACGCCATTGCCAATGGGCATGACGTCACCGCCTTCCAGTGTGGCGGCACCGTGTTCCTGATCGGGGTCGCCGTACCAGATCTGGAAGTCGGCGTTGGTGAACTCGGGATGGAATTTGTAGATGGCGCTGGCCAGCAGGGTTTCCTGGCGTCGCGCCGGCCAGTACATCGGGTTGAGCGTCACGCCGCCGTAGATCCAGCAGGTGGTGTCGCGGGTGAACTGGGTGTTGGGCAGCGGCGGCAGAATGAAACTGGCGTGGCCGAGGAAGTCGCGGAACATCTCGATGGTCTTGCCACCGAAGCTGCTCGGCAGGTCATCGGCCGACACGCCACCAATCAGGAACTCGGCGATCTTGCGCGGCTCCAGGCTGCGCAACCAGGAGCTGACTTCATCGACCAGGCCCAGGCCCACGGTGTTGGAGGTGATCTTGCGTTCCAGGATCCAGTCCAGGGCTTCGGGGATGGCAACGATATCGGTCAGCAGGTTGTGCATTTCCAGCACATCAATATCCCGCTCGCGCATTTTGGTCACGAAGTCGAAATGGTCGCGCTTGGCCTGGGCCACCCACAACACGTCATCGAACAGCAGTTCATCGCAGTTATTCGGGGTCAGCCGTTGGTGGGCCAAGCCTGGGGAGCACACCATGACTTTGCGCAGTTTGCCGGCTTCGGAATGTACGCCGTACTTCACTTTTTCCGTGGTCATTACAGATCCTCCAAGGAGCAACAGTTACAGAGTCAGGAAGCCGTCGTAGAGGCCATAGGCTGCCACCAGGGCGCCAATGACGACTGCGGCGAAAATCAGCTTCTCGACGTTGGTGAAAATCGGTTTGCCCAGTTCATGCTTAGCCTTGGCGAACAGGATCGCGCCGGGGGCATAGAGCAGGGCGGACAACAGCAGGTACTTGGTGCCGCCGGCGTAGAGCAGCCAGACCGCGTAGATCAGCGCGACTGCGCCGATGAACAGGTCTTTCTTGCGCTCTTTGAGGGCGTTTTCGTAGGTTTCGCCGCGCACCGCCAACAGCAGCGCGTAGGCCGCCGACCACAGGTAAGGCACCAGGATCATCGAGGTGGCGAGGTAGATCAGCGACAGGTAAGTACTGGCGGAAAACAGCGTGATCACCAGGAACACTTGGACCATGGCGTTGGTCAGCCACAGGGCGTTGACCGGCACATGGTTGGCGTTTTCCTTACGCAGGAACTCCGGCATGGTGTGGTCCTTGGCGGCGGCGAACATGATCTCCGCACACAGCAGCACCCACGACAGCAACGCCCCCAGCAGCGAGATGATCAAGCCGACGCTGATCAGCACCGCGCCCCAGTGGCCTACCACATGCTCCAGCACCGCAGCCATTGACGGGTTCTGCAACTTGGCCAGTTCCGGCTGGGTCATGATGCCCAGGGACAGCACGTTCACCAGCATCAGGAACAACAGCACAGTGATAAAGCCGATCACGGTGGCCTTGCCGACGTCGCTGCGTTTTTCCGCACGGGACGAGAAGATGCTCGCGCCTTCGATGCCGATGAACACCCACACGGTGACCAGCATCATGTTGCGCACTTGGTTCATCACGCTGCCCAGGTCCGGGTTTTTTACGCCCCAGATGTCAGCGGTGAAGATGTCCAGCTTGAACGCGAACACGGCGATCAACACGAACAGTACCAGTGGCACCACCTTGGCGACCGTGGTCACCAGGTTGATGAACGCCGCTTCCTTGATCCCGCGCAGCACCAGAAAGTGCACGGCCCACAGCAACACCGACGCGCCAATCACCGCTGCGGGTGTGTTGCCTTCGCCGAAGATCGGGAAGAAGTATCCGAGTGTGCTGAACAGCAATACGAAGTAGCCGACGTTGCCCAGCCAAGCGCTGATCCAGTAGCCCCAGGCTGACGAGAAACCCATGTAGTCGCCGAATCCGGCCTTGGCGTAGGCGTACACGCCGCCATCGAGGTCGGGCTTGCGATTGGCCAGGGTCTGAAACACGAACGCGAGGGTCAACATGCCGATGGCGGTAATCACCCAACCGATCAATACCGCGCCAACATCAGCGCTGGCGGCCATATTTTGCGGCAGGGAAAAGATCCCGCCGCCGATCATTGAGCCCACGACAAGTGCAACCAGTGCACCTAATCGAAGTTTTCCGGGGGATTCAGACATTGCATAACTCCAATGCAGGAGAAGAGAGACCACAGAATAATTCCGTGTGCTAATCAAACAGCTGACTCAGATCACTTCATTGGCACATCCCATTGTGAATAAATGACTTAGGCTGGAAACTCGTGGGCGATAAAAATCCTTGGAAACGCGCTGCGCAGAGCGGTTAACCCCATTAAATTTAATTATTTGGCCGGTGAGATGGACGTTTGAAGCTAAACCTTTTTGCCGGATGTGCAAACTATTTGAGCGGTGTTTCACTTATTCGCCATAAATATTAAGAGTTGATGCACTATTTAAAATCTAAATAAGCCTTAATGTTGTTAATTTAAATGCCATTTGGTTATGAACGGATTGATTTAATCGCCATCCCTAATAAACGCTACACTCGCTGATTTAATTAGTTGAGTGCTCAGTTGTCAGCTCAACTCGGTTTTTCAGTCAGGAGTGTTCATGTCTCAACCGGCCCAGAAACTTCGACTCAGCGCCCTGATCGCCTTGGTGGTGGGGTCGATGATCGGCGGCGGGATCTTTTCCCTGCCGCAAAACATGGCCGCCCGTGCCGAGGTGGGCGCGGTATTGATCGGCTGGGCGATCACCGCCGTCGGCATGCTGACCCTCGCGTTTGTGTTCCAGACCCTGGCCAATCGCAAACCCGAGTTGGACTCAGGGGTGTATGCCTACGCCAAGGCCGGTTTTGGCGATTACATGGGGTTTTCGTCGGCTTGGGGCTATTGGATCAGTGCCTGGATGGGCAACGTCGGTTACTTCGTGTTGCTGTTCAGTACCCTTGGCTACTTTTTTCCGGTATTCGGCCAGGGCAATACGCCGGTTGCCATCGGCTGTGCATCGTTGTTGCTGTGGGCGGTGCATTTCCTGGTCATGCGTGGGATCAAGGAGGCGGCATTCATCAACCAGATCACTACCGTGGCGAAGATCGTGCCGCTGCTGATGTTTATCGTGATCGCGGCCGTGGCCTTTAAAGCCGATATTTTCACCCGTGACATTTGGGGCCTGGGCAACCCGCAGCTCGGCAGCGTGGTGGATCAGGTGCGCAACATGATGCTGGTCACGGTGTTCGTGTTTATCGGCATCGAAGGCGCCAGCGTCTATTCGGCGCGGGCCGATAAACGCTCGGACGTCGGGCGCGCCACGGTGATTGGCTTTCTTGGCGTGCTGGCGCTGTTGGCGCTCGTGAATGTGCTGTCCCTTGGGATCATGAGCCAGCCAGAGCTGGCCAGCCTGCAAAACCCCTCCCTGGCGGGCGTGCTGGAGCATATTGTCGGCCCTTGGGGCGCATTGCTGTCCTGGGCGTTACTCTGCGCGGAAATCCTCTACGCCACGGCTCACGACAAGACCATGCCGGCGTTCTTGAAGAAGGAAAACGCCAACCAGGTGCCGGTCAATGCCTTGTGGCTGACCAATGTGATGATCCAGATTTTCCTGGTGATCACGCTGTTTTCCCACAGCACTTACACCACGCTGATTTACCTGGCGTCGTCGATGATTCTGGTGCCGTACCTGTGGTCGGCGGCGTATGCCGTGCTGTTGAGCGGGCGGGGAGAAACCTATGAAGGTGCCCACCGCCATCGCATCAAGGACCTGCTGGTGGGGTTGATCGCTCTGGGCTACGCCCTGTGGCTGCTCTACGCGGGGGGGCTGAAATACCTGCTGCTGTCGGCGCTGCTGTATGCGCCGGGCGTGATCCTGTTCGCCCTGGCCAAGCGCGAACAGGGCCAGCCGTTGTTTACCCATGTTGAGAAGGGCATTTTCAGCTGCGTGATCGCCGGTGCAGGGCTGGCGGCGTATGGGTTGTACAGCGGGGTATTGTCGTTGTAGTGGGGGGACTGTGCTGGCCTCATCGGGAGCAAGCCCCCTCCCACATTTTGATGGGTGAACCTATTCAAAATGTGGGAGGTCCCACTACCTTTTCGACGTAGCGCTGTCGCGTAGCAAACGGGCGAGCTGGCTTGCGCCGCGTTGGGGGGGAAGCGCCCCTGATTAAGACGAATGCGGTGTATCAGGCACTCTTCTGTGCCTGGTTTTGGGGCTGCTTCGCAGCCCAACGCGGGGCAAGCCCGCTCGCCACAGTTACGGTGTTCCTCCTTAACTGACTGGCATTAGGACAAGCCCGCTCGCCACAGGAATGCGCTCGTCTGAAATGGTTTATGCAAGACTCAGGGCTTGCTCCCCATGGCGGAGGTCAAGTCACCATTGCGGCCTGTGTGAGCCCAATTCTCCAGCCGGCAAATCCCATTGCAATGGCGTACCGCCGATGGTCAGCGGGGGCAGCAGCCGGTGGGCCTGGCCCCAGGCGGTTTGTTCCACGACCAGGCCTTGATCTCCAGGTTCTTCCTCTCGCAACGCCGGTTGCTCCGGAGCCTGGCCTGCTTCCACCAGTAACGTCGCGGTGCGCGCCAACGACAACCGCGCCGAACCACCGCGCCCGGACTGCAACCGTTCGCCCAGCGCCTGAATCGCACTGGCCGCCATGAGGTACCCGGTCGCGTGATCCAGCGCCTGCAACGGCAGCGGCACCGGTTTATTCGCGTGTTTCCAGAGCATGCCCGCCTCGGCGATCCCGCTGCTCATCTGCACTAGGCTGTCGAAGCCCCGACGATTTCGCCACGGGCCGCTCCAGCCATAGGCGTTGAGGCTGACGTCAATCAGGCCGGGGGCGATGTGTTGCAGTTCTGGGGCGGTGTAGCCCAGGTGCTCCAGGGCGTCAGCGCGGTAACCGTGGAGCAGGATGTCGGCGTCCTTGAGCAAACGCTCGAAAATCATCCGGCCTTCGGGCGTTTTCAGGTCCAGGCGCGCGCAGCGTTTGCCCAAGGTCATTTCCGGGACCACGCCGGGTTCGTTCCAGGTGGGGGAGTCGATGCGCAGTACATCCGCGCCGAGGCCGGCAAGAAAACGACTGGCCACGGGGCCGGCCAATACGCGGGTCAGGTCCAGCACCTTGAGGCCGGCCAGCGGGCGTGCCGCCGAGCCGAGCCAGGGTTTGTCGGTTGTGGTTTTGAAAGTCCGGCGTTGGACCAACGCCTCGGCGTTCACCGCCAACCCTTGCGGATGTTGCTGCCAGGCGCGCCACGCACGCATCTGCGCCGCGCAGCCACCTTGGTCGACAATCGCCTGTTCCAATTCGGCGGCGTTCCACGCAGCGACCTTGCCGGCCATCTCGGCGCGGTCGGCGACCTTGCCCAGTACACGTTCGGCGGCGGCGCGGTGATGGGGCGCGTTGGTGTGCAGGCGAATCCAGCCATCGGCGCTGGCGTAGTCGCCGGCTACCGGGTCCCACAGTGGCGGCACTTGCCAGCCTATCGGGCGGATCGAGGAAGAAAACCAGAAAGAGGCGAGGCGCCGGTCCACACTCACACTGGGTAAGCGCCCGGTCTGTTGCTGGATCAGTTGTGCGACGGCCTGCCCGGCAGCGCCGATGCTGGCACTGGCCAGTTCGGTGACGGCGTAGGTCGAGGGCAGGGCGCCAGCCTCGGTGAAGGTCAGCGGGGTGTGGGGTAGATCGAGTGCGGCTTGGATGGGAGTCAGCAGGTCAGTCATCGAAGGCCCTCCGTAAGAGAAGGGCCACTATAGAAGATCATCACACCGGCGTTGCAACCCCTGGTTCCAACGGCAGGTCGATGCTGGCGATAAAGCCGCCGTCAGGATGATTGGCCAGGATCAGGCTGCCGCCATGGCGTTCGGCTGCACGCCTCGCAATCGCCAAGCCCAGGCCGTGGCCTTGAGCAGTCTGGCCGGGCGCGCGGTAGAACGGCTCGCCCAGTTGGCTCAGGTGTTCGGCGTCAACACCGGGGCCATGGTCGCGCACGCTGATCAGGATGCGCTCGCCGTGGCGCTGCGCCCGTAACTCGATCGCCTGGCCTGGCGGGTTGAACCGTTGGGCATTGCGCAGCAGGTTGTCGACGGCGCGTTCGATCATGGTCGGCCAGCCCTTGAGCTGCAGGTCATGTTCGCTGGCCAGTTGGACCACTTGGTCTGGCGCGCCGAGCTGGGCGTCTTTTTGCAGGGTCTTGAGCAGGGGGTTGAGGTCGACATCCTCAGCGCTGGCGTTGTCGGCATCGACGCGTGCCAGTACCAGGATCTCGCTGATCAGAGCTTCCAGGCGGTCGCATTCGCGAGTCAGGCGCGGCCAGAGTTTTTCTCGTTCTTCGGGCCCGGCGCGTTCGGCCAGGGCCAGCGCGATCCGCAGGCGGGCCAGGGGCGAGCGCAGCTCGTGGGACACATCGCGCAGCAACTGGCGCTGGCTGCCGATCAGGCTTTGCAAGCGCGCGCCCATGCGATTGAAGTCAGTGGCGAGTACACCGAACTCATCACGCCGATTGGCCAGGCGCGCCAAGCTGTTTTGCTGGTAGGTGGCCTGGCCAAGGTCATGCACCGCACCGCGCAGGCGGCTCAGCGGGCGGGTGATGGATAAGGTGACGAACAGGCTGAACAGGGTCAGCACCACCAGGGCAATGGCCAAGGCGCTCAATGGCCACGTCAGGCTGCTGCGGTGCCATTCGTCGAGCTCCGGATGGGCGATGCGGTAGATCAGCAGGTATGTGTCGCCGGTTTTCTCGCTGGTGTACTCGGCGGTCAGACGGCGCCAGGGAAGGTGGCCTTCCTTGCTGTCGTTCTGTCGGGCTTCAAAGGCGGCGGCGCGGCGCGGGAAGGTGCCACGCACCACTGGCTCGCCGCTTTCGTTCAGCACTTGCACGTCGAGGTGATACTGGCGCTTGCGCTGTTGCAGCAATTCCTGGGCAGCATCTTCGCCCTGGGTTTCGTAGAGTTGGGTCCACTCTTCGGCCAGGTTTTTGAGGCCAGGGTGCCGGCTGAGAATCCAGGCGTCTTGATTGAGCATATGCCCAAGCAAGATCGACAACCCGGCAACCAAGGCGATGGCAAGCCAGAAACTGGCCAGGATGCGCCAGAACAATGAACGCACAGGAAACCCTCAAACAGGAAAAGCCCAGTGGCGAGAGCCACTGGGCTGGGAGCTTTAACGCGGGAGCATTATTGCGCTTTTTGCGGCTGTTGCGCTTTCCAGGCCTGGAATTCCTTCCATTCGGCTCGACGCTGTTCCTGCTTCTTGACGATCTCGTCAAACTTCTTCTGTTGGTCAGGCTTGAGCACGGCACGGATATCGGCCTGCGTTTTCTGCTTACCGGCGGCGATTTCATCCTGCATGGCTTTCTGGTCAGCGGCCGGGAGTTTGTCCAGGTACTTTTTGGTCAGGTCTTTGCGAGCGTGCCATTGGTCGCCCATCAGCTTGCCGATCTGCTGGCGCTGTTCCTTGCTCAGGTCCAGTTGGCTGAAAGGGCCGCCTTTGCCACGCGGACCGTGTTCACCGCCGTGGCCCGGGCCGCCCATCATGTGGCCTTCAGGACCGCCCATCGGGCCTGGGCCTTCGGGCATCGCGGCCATGGCAACGGTTGGCAGGGCAGCGGCGAACATCAAAGCGATAAGGGTCTTGCGCATGGTGATTCTCCTGTCTCTATTCCGGTGAGTCCGGATGTGAGTAGATTACCCAGATCAAGGTCAGCGGCAGTCAGGGGAGCGTAAAGCTTGGGTAAAGACGATTTTGTGCTAACTGACAAAACTTTCAGGGGGCGTAGTAATAGCCTCGGCTGCGCAACGCCACGATCCGTGGACGTCCGTCCGGGTGCGGGCCGATCTTTTTGCGCAGGTTGCTCACGTGCATGTCGAGGCTGCGGTCGTACAGGGTCAACTTGCGGCCCAGGGCGATCTGCGCCAGTTCCTGCTTGTCCAAGGGCTCGCCGGGCTGGCGCAGCAAAGCTTCCAGCAGGCGGCTTTCGGAGACGGTGAGGGTAAATTCCTGTTCATCGATGCTGACCACGCCACGCACCGGGCTGAAACACAGGTCGCCCAGCTCAAGCTGGCTGGACACGGCGGCCGGGTGGCTGCGGCGTAATACCGCGCGCAGGCGGGCGGTCAGTTCACGGGGGTCGCAGGGCTTGGCGAGGTAATCGTCGGCACCCAGTTCCAGACCGAGGATGCGGTCCAACGGTTCGCCCCGGGCCGATAGCATCAGCACGGGCAGCTCCGGGTGATCGTTGCGCAATTGCTTGAGCAGCTCCAGGCCGCTGCCGTCTGGCAGCATTACGTCGAGCACGACCGCTGCCGGAGCACTCTCGGCCAAGGCCTTGCGCGCGCTCAAGCCATCGTGGCAGGCACGCACCTGAAAGCCTTCTTGGCTCAACCAACTGGTCAGCAGCTCGCAGAGCTCCTGGTCATCATCTATCAGTAACAGCTCGCTCATGACTCACTCAATTTAGCCATTGTCGACGGCGACGGTGCCCCCCGCTGGCGAAGATCCCGCACAGCAAGGCGATCAGTGCGACGGCCCCGCCGGTGACAAACCACTGCTGTTGCTCGGTCAGCCATCGGCTCAAGGTACCGCCCTGTGAATCTTTGAGTTGCTGGGCCAGCTTTTGGTTCTCTTGGCGAAGGCGACTCAATTGGGCGCTTTCGCGCATAGCATCCGCGCTTTGCAGTTGTTTGGTCAGTGCTTCACGCTGCCGTTCGCTTTCTTTCAAACGTTGCTGCAGCTCGCTGATCTGGCTGCCGGCACTCAAGGACAAGGGCGTGGAACTGCCGGTGTTCGAGGTTTCTTCAGCGTGGGCCGTAGCCCCGATTGTTAACACTGCCAACAGACAAAACTGACGTAAGCGCATCGGAACTCCTGATTCCACACGAATATTCAGAACGTTGTCGGCAGGTTACCGAGAATAATGAGTAATAAGCAGCGCGCCGAACGCAATCGGTTCGGCGCAGCTTGGGTTAAGGCAGGACTTGTTTGAACGGCTTGATCACAACATCGGCGTAAACGCCCGCCGCGACATAAGGATCAGCCTTCGCCCAGGCCTGGGCATCGGCCAGGGAGGCGAACTCGGCGACGATCAGGCTACCGGTGAAGCCAGCGTCGCCTGGGTCGTTGCTGTCTACGGCCGGGTGCGGGCCGGCCAGTACGATGCGGCCTTCGGCTTGCAGCACTTTGAGGCGCTCGACGTGTGCCGGGCGAACGGAAAGGCGTTTTTCCAGCGAGTTGGCAACGTCAGTAGCAATGATTGCGTAGAGCATGTCAGTCCTCGGTTTTCGGCGTAGTGGTCTCGGCATCATGCAGGTGGCGCGACAGATAAATGCCCTGGGCGACCAGGAACAACACGGTCATGCCCAGGCTGCCGAACACTTTGAAGTCGACCCAGTAATCCTGGAAGGTAAAGGCCACGAACAGGTTGGCGGCGCCGCAGAAGATGAAAAACACGATCCAGGCGATGTTCAGGCGCGTCCAGACCGGTTCTGGCAGGGTGAGCGCGTGGCCCATGATTCGCTTGATGAGCAGGCGGTCGCCGATGAAGTGGCTGCCGATAAACGCCAGGGCAAACAGCCAGTTCACCACCGGGGCTTTCCATTTAAGAAAGGTTTCGCTGTGGAAGGCCAGGGTCAGGCTGCCGAAGACCAGGCACGCGACCAGGGTCAGCCATTGGCTTTTTTCCAGTTTGCGCTGGGAGATGAAGATAGCGCCGTAGACCACGACAGAGCTGATGATCAGCACAGCGGTGGCGCTGTAGATGCCGCCGAAGGTGAGCTCGTGGCCGGCCAGATCGATGACCCGAGGGTCGAGTTTGTAAACGATGAAGAACAGCAACAGCGGGATGAAGTCGATGAATTGTTTCACAGTAAGAGCCAGAAGCTGGATGTGGCGGCATAATAACAAACATCCTTGGTTGCGAAAGCGCCAGCTGACTTGAGGTTACACACTCCCGTGAATGTTGATTTGCACTGCCACAGCACGGCCTCCGACGGCGCCCTGGCGCCTGCGGTACTGGTTGCGCGTGCGTTTGAAAAAGGCGTGCGAGTCCTGGCGTTGACCGACCACGACACCCTTGAAGGTCTTGACGAAGCGCGCGCAACCGCCCATTCGTTGGGCATGCAACTGGTCAACGGTGTCGAATTGTCCTGCACCTGGGGCGGGGCCACCATTCATGTGCTCGGTTATGGTTTCGATCAAAACGCCGCGCCGTTGATGGAGGCTATCGCGCAATTGCACGATGGCCGCTGGCTGCGGTCCGAAGAAATAAGCCGCAAGCTGGCCCTCAAAGGCATGCCTAATGCCCTCGACGGCGCCCGCGCGATCCAGCAGGAGCTGGGCGACAGCGGCAATGCGCCGGCCCGTCCGCACTTTGCCGATTGGATGGTGCGTGAAGGTTTTGTTAAAGACCGCGCCGAGGCTTTTCGCAAATGGTTGGGCGCCGGCAAGTTGGGCGATGTGAAGCAACATTGGCCGACCCTTGAAGACACCGTCGAGACCCTGCGGGCCTCCGGGGCCTGGGTCAGCCTGGCGCATCCCTGGCATTACGATTTCACTCGCAGCAAGCGCCGCAAGCTGATCAGCGACTATATTGGAGCGGGTGGCCACGCAATCGAAGTGGTCAACGGGCATCAACCCGCCGAACAGGTCGGCAGCCTGGCGATTCTTGCCCGCGAATTTGGTCTGCTGGTCAGTGCCGGCAGTGACTTTCATGGCCCAGGCGGCTGGTCCGAGATCGGCGAGTACCGCGCGATCCCGGAAGATTTGCCGCTTTTGTGGGGGCGATTCAAGCATGACCCCATTGTTGCCACCGTCTGAACAGGTAGAGCTCGTGAGTCAATTCTTCCAGATTCATCCGGAAAATCCCCAGGCGCGCCTGATTAAACAGGCCGTGGAGATTATTCGCGCCGGCGGCGTGGTGATCTACCCAACAGATTCGTCCTACGCCATCGGTTGTCAGATCGGTGACAAGGGCGCGGTCGAACGTGTTCGGCGCCTGCGTCAGCTGGACGACAAGCATAACTTTGCACTGATCTGCAGCGATCTATCCCAACTGGGGCTTTTCGCCAAGGTCGATACCGGTACTTTCCGCCTGCTCAAGGCCCACACGCCGGGGCCTTACACCTTCATTCTCAACGCCACACGCGAAGTGCCGCGCCTTCTGCTGCATCCTAAAAAACGCACCATCGGCCTGCGTGTGCCGGAGCACCCGATTGCCCTTGCGTTGCTGGCGGAGCTGGGGGAACCGCTGATGAGCGTTTCGTTGATCATGCCCGGCGACACCGAGCCGCTGGAAGACCCGTACGAAATGCGCCAATTGCTGGAAAAGCAGGTAGACCTGATCATCGATGGCGGCTTCGGCGGCGGCAAAGCCTCCACCGTGATCAACCTGGCCGACGGCGAACCTGAAGTGATCCGTGTGGGTTGTGGCGATCCGGCGCCCTTTATGGTCGAGGCCTGAATGTCGTCAGTGGAAACCGTCGACCCCCAGGCAGGTGCGCAGCAGGAGCTGCCGTTTGCGATGGTGTACGGCCAGGCCGTGCTGGAAATGCCCCTGGATCTGTACATTCCGCCGGACGCCCTGGAAGTCTTCCTTGACGCCTTCGAAGGCCCGCTGGATTTGTTGCTGTACCTGATCCGCAAGCAGAACATCAACATCCTCGACATCCCGGTGGCGGAAATCACCCGGCAGTACATGGGTTATGTCGAGTTGATGCAGTCGGTGCGCCTGGAGCTGGCAGCCGAGTATCTGGTGATGGCCGCCATGCTGGCCGAGATCAAATCGCGCATGCTGTTGCCGCGTTCGGAGACGGTGGAAGCCGAAGAGGACGACCCGCGCGCCGAACTGATCCGTCGCCTGCAAGAGTACGAACGCTTCAAAGCGGCCGCCGAAGGCATCGACGGTCTGAGCCGCGTGGGCCGCGACGTGGTGGTGCCCAAGCTGGATGCTCCCGAAGCTCGCGCACGCAAGCTGCTGCCGGACGTAAGCCTGGAAGAGTTGCTGATGTCCATGGCCGAGGTACTGCGCCGGGGCGATATGTTTGAACACCACCAGGTCAGCCGCGAGGCCCTGTCTACTCGTGAACGCATGAGCGATGTGCTGGAGCGCCTCAAGGGCGGCGGCTTTGTGCCGTTTGTCGAGCTGTTCACCAAAGAAGAAGGGCGACTGGGGGTGGTGGTGACCTTTATGGCGATCCTCGAATTGGTCAAGGAATCCTTGGTCGAGCTGGTCCAGAATGAGCCTTTTGCGGCTATCCACGTGCGGGCGCGAGCCGAATAAAGAGCTGAATCGATGAATCTGACTGAACCCCGCGAACTGGCGCCGTTGCTGGAAGCCTTTCTCCTGGCCTCGGGTAAACCGCAATCCCTGGAGCGCCTGTTCGAACTGTTTGAAGAGGCTGAGCGCCCTGAGCCGCCGGTGTTCAAGAAAGCGCTGGAGATCTTGCGCAAGTCCTGTGAAGGCCGCGCGTTTGAGCTGCGCGAAGTGGCGTCGGGTTATCGCCTGCAAATTCGTGAGAAATTTTCCCCGTGGGTCGGCCGCCTATGGGAAGAACGCCCGCAGCGTTATTCACGGGCGATGTTGGAGACCATGGCGCTGATCGCCTATCGCCAGCCGATTACTCGGGGTGAAATCGAAGATGTGCGGGGCGTGGCGGTCAACAGCCATATCGTCAAGACGTTGCTGGAGCGCGAGTGGATCCGCATCGTCGGCTACCGCGACGTGCCGGGCAAACCGGCGATGTTCGCCACTACTAAGGTGTTCCTCGACCACTTCAACCTGAAAAACCTCGACGACCTGCCGCCGCTGGCCGAATTGCGTGAGATGGAAGCCGAGCCGGTGCTGGACTTCGACGACGCCCCAGTGCCGCCAGGTTTGCAGGAACTTGCCGATGCCACGGCCGAGCCTGAAGAACCGAAAGACGAAACCAGTTTCCATACCCTTTTGCTGGAACTGGACGACATGGAGCAGGGGATCAAGACCGACTTCGATGATTTGCTGCGTGATGGTGCGGCTGAGCATGAAGCCGAAGTGAACGTTGAAGTTGAGCCTGAAGTCGAAGCTGAACCTGAGGAAGATATCCTTGGCGTGGCTGAAGCCCGCGAGAAACTCCTGGCTGCCGTTGCCGCTCTCGAACCGCCGCCGCTGAGCGATGAAGAAGACGAAGCCCGTGCATTGGCCGAAGCTATTGAGGCGGAACGCCGCAAATTTGAAGACTGATGCGGTCAATGCGGGATGTGAGAAGACATGAGTTCACCCAAAGACCCTTGCATCAGCGTCTGCAAATTCAGCGATGAGATCTGCGTCGGGTGCGGTCGCAGCAAACGCGAAATCCGTGCCTGGAAGAAACTCGACAAGACCGACAAGCGCACTGTCCTGGCCGAAGCCGAACTGCGTTTGTTGGCCTTGGGCGCCACCGGTCGGCGGAAAAACAAATGACTTGGCGCATATCGACTAGTCTGTGATGCGCAACGCGCGCCTTACGCGTATGATTCGCGACCCTTTGCCGACCTATTCGGGCAAAGCCCCGCTTTCAACACTCTTCAGGCCACGCCTGAATCGACCCACCGGGAGGTGCTTAAGATGAACGATAAAGACCAGAACGACAGCCAGGAAATCGGCCCTGCAGGCGAAAAGCTGCAAAAGGTGCTGGCGCGTATCGGTGTGGGCTCGCGACGCGACGTCGAAGCCTGGATCACCCAGAAGCGCATCAAGGTCAACGGCGTCGAGGCTACCCTCGGTCAGCGCGTCGATCTGCACGATGCAATCACCATTGATGGCAAAGTCATCAAGCGTGAAGAGGCCGCCGAATCGGTGCGCCGCGTGATCATGTACAACAAGCCCGACGGCGAGATCTGCACCCGTGACGACCCGGAAGGCCGTCCGACCGTGTTCGACAAAATGCCTAAGCCTAAAGAAGGCCGCTGGATCAACATCGGTCGTCTGGACATCAACACCACCGGCTTGCTGATGTTCACCACCGACGGTGAACTGGCCAACCGCCTGATGCACCCGTCCTACGAGATGGACCGTGAATACGCGGTACGTGTACGTGGCGAAGTCGATGACGAGATGATCGAGCGCTTGAAAGCTGGCGTCGTCCTCGAAGACGGCCCGGCCAAGTTCACCGACATCAAGCAGGCTCCAGGTGGTGAAGGTTTCAACCACTGGTACCACTGCGTGGTGATGGAAGGCCGTAACCGTGAAGTACGTCGCCTGTGGGAATCCCAGGGCCTGGTGGTCAGCCGCCTGAAGCGCGTGCGTTTTGGTCCGGTGTTCCTGAACTCCGACCTGCCGATGGGCCGCTGGCGCGAAATGAGCCAGTACGAAGTCGACATCCTCAGCGCCGAAGTGGGCCTGACGCCGGTTGCCATGCCGCAGATGAACGCCAAGAGCAAAGACAAGCTTGAGCGCATGCAGCGTAAATCGTCGCGTCCTGTGGCACGTGCCGAGCGCGTGGCGCGCACTGTGCGCCCGGCGCTGGATGCTCCGGCGACCGGCGGGCGTATCTCCCGTCAGCCGCATATTGAAGGTGAGCGTCGTCCAACGGCCCCATCGCGTCAGGAAGGCGAGCGCGCACCGCGTGCACCGCGTCCTGCGCCGGCCGGTGGTCGCAGCAACCGTGGCGAAACGGATCGCCCGGCCGACAACGCCAGCACCAAGCGCCCAGCCAAGCCGGCGGCGAACAAGCGTCCCGGCCCGAAACTGGTCGCGGACGAGCCGTCGGGCAAGCGCCGTGGCGCTCCAGCGGGTTCGGGTCAGCGTCCGGGGTTTGGTCGCAACAAGCCGCAGTGATGCAATAAGCGCTGCATAAAAAAACGCCAACTGTTGAAGTTGGCGTTTTTTTTTGCGGCGGGATTTGCGCCTGGAGCGTTTCACCGGATCGTTATTCGTCGAGTGATGGTGTGCGGTGTGGGCTAAACAGTTACCACCGGCGTTCACCACCGCGGCACTAGATTGAGCCCTGCACTCACTTATGCCACGAGGCGACGACCATGGATATCCGCATCAATCACCGCTACATGACCCGTGAACAGAAAGCCCTTTTTATCCAGGCCATCCTGCTGCTGAAAAACGACGTCCAAAGTGTCCTGCGTCCCGGACAGCAAATGCGCTATGACGATTACGTACAGGTTCACAGCAACGCCTTCGACGGCCCGGAGGCTTTCACGCCGATGCCGCACCGCTCGCCGCTGTTTTTCCCTTGGCACCGCGTATTCCTGCGTCAATTCGAGCGGGATCTGCAAAGCGCGGTTAACGATACCAGCGTCACCCTGCCATTCTGGGACTGGTCGATGGAGGGCTCAAGCAATCCATTCACGCCTGGCTTTTTGGGCGGCGACGGCGACAGTGCTCAAGCCCAGCGTGTAACGTCGGGCCCATTCGCTTATCAGGACGGGCGCTTTGAAATTCGCCAGGGGGTTCCGGAGGGGGATAAGGGCTTGCGCCGCGAACTGGGCGCAGGGCCCGGCGCGCATCTGCCGAACTCCGAACAAGTGCTGGATGCGCTGGCCAAGACGCCGTATGCCCCGGGGCCGGACAGTTGGGGCAATTTCTGTGAAGGCGTGCTGCATGACCCTGTGCATCGCTGGGTGGGCGGTAACATGTCGATGCCGTCCTCACCCAACGATCCGGTGTTTTTCCTGCACCACTGTTACCTTGACCTGTTGTGGGAGCGCTGGAAGCGTCAGCATCCCACCTCTTTGCCCTATTATCCGGTATCGGATATGCCTGGGCTGGATCGTCAGGCCACACTTGTCTTCCATGCTCCGAACAATCCCGCTCCTTGGCCGGAGACCTGGACTGTTGACAGCGTGATCACGACTGAGAGTCTGGATTACACCTACGGTCTGTTCACCTCAGTACCCGCATCCCTCGGCTCGCCGACGCTGACGACATGCGAGATGGGCTCGCAGAACGTGTGACTTTCCTCTGACACACCTGATCGATCAAGAAAACAGCAGCAGGCTTGCTCGCGCAGACGGTGTGTCAGGCGCTTTACACAGGCGTTGTCATACGGCCTCGCGAGCAAACCCATACTGGGAATATCGTTAGAACGCAAAGGTGCCATCGAACACGGGCTTGTCATCCAGTGCCAGCACCCCACTGGCGAAGATCAGGTCCAAGTGATGGCTGCCTTTCTGCCCTCCACCCAGACCCAAGTGCAGTCCACAGTGGCGCTCCTCGAACCCGGCATTGCGCGCATACAAGTCTTTCACCCCTTCATTGGTGCCAATTCCCAATTCCTCCACCCGACGATTGGACGGGTTGGCGTTCAAGTATTTGTTGAAGTCATCCACCAGCCCGGGCACATCGCTGGCCACGCTGCAGACGGTCGAATTCTCAATCCACAGCTCCAGCGGTGATTGCAGCACGCCGTATTTGCGCGCGAACGGGATGGTGCTGAGAAAGGTGCCGACAAACCGTACCTGCCCGTTGATGGCCTCGCTGTGAGTGGCGATCTCACCGGGGGCAAGGTCGTGGTTGCCCACGCCGTTGATATTGGTCCACTTCTTGATGCTGCTCAGCGGCGCCTCAAGGCGTGAGCCGTGCTTGTCGGTAAAGCTCAGCACAGTGGCCTGGCCCATGCGCCGGATCAGCGTGGCGTTGAGGTCGGCAATGCGTTGCGGTTCGACGCTGAAGGTGTCGTAGAAGTAGTCACCGTAATCCTTGAACAGCAAGGACTTCTTCCAGTGTTCAGCCATCACACCCTGCAGGGCACGGATAAAGTCAGGGCCTTCGGCGCGAGGGTTGGGCAGGGTCGAGGAATCGTACAGAAACAGATACAGGTCACAGCCTTCAATAGCCTCGGCCAGGGTGTCGCTGGCGGTCAGGTCCAGGCGCTGCACCTGGAAGTTGAAGCGTGCGGCGTTGCTGTGGTTGATGGCTTGGGCGATGGCATCGTAGCGCTCAGTATGGCCCAGCAGTACGTTTGGGCAGTTCAGGCCGCTGAGGGCCGGGTGGTGGGCGAGGTAGTAGAGAAAGTGTTCAACGGCGCGGGCCTTGTCCATGACGTCTGTCCTTGTGTGCCTGGGGTAAGGGGGCAGGCGCCGTGCACAGCACCTGCCGGATGCCTGCCGGTTAGAAAGGCCACATCGCGGTGCCAAATGGCACTACGGCATCAGCTTGCATCATTTCTACGGCGGCCTCATGGGTCGGCGCTTCAAACCAGTCGTCGAGTTGCAGTTCGGTTTCCAGGTCGTTTTCCAGTGCTTGCATGGTGTATCTCCTAGAGGACGGTGTTTGAGAACGGCCTGCCAACGGGCGTCGCTGGCAAGTGGAATGAACCTAGGAGACCCTGTTGTTTAATGCAAAATATTTATTGACACGGTTTCATTTGGATTTTTTCTTCTGTTTTTTTAGCGGGCGTTTTTTCTGAGGAAATACAGTGAGCTGCCAGCGCCTTTTGCGCGGAAATTTCTTACCGCCAATTTTTCCAAAGATGACAGCTGTAACGCAGTGTTTCCGGTATGTAACGATTAGTTTACGAGTAAGTCTCGGCGTTGTTGGTCAACTCAAGGCTGTAAGGAATCCCTGACAGATCGTCGCACGCACCGTTCGGGGGCGGGCGTAAGCTGTCGAGCGGTGTACAATGCGCCGCGTTTTACTGTGACCCCCTTTGCGTAACCCGCAAAAGGCCAAGACCTCGGGGTTTGCCGACCCTGATCATTCCGCCTGGCCACGAGCCTGGCGGGTTCGATTTCGTCACAGATAAAAACAAACAGGTGACGCATGACCGTTAGAAAGACGCTGTACTCCTGGTGCCTTCGCTGGGGTTTGAGCGGCGCTGCTTGAGGCGGAATTCAAGTCAGCCACGTGCATTCACATCATCAAACCTTGCGTGAGACCCTTTTCATGAGTGGACCCAATTCCTCTTCAGGCGAGCTGAAACGCGGCCTGAAAAATCGGCACATCCAGTTGATCGCCCTCGGTGGCGCCATCGGCACCGGCTTGTTCCTCGGCTCGGCCGGGGTGCTCAAGTCCGCCGGCCCGTCGATGATCCTGGGCTATGCCATTTGCGGCTTCATCGCCTTCATGATCATGCGCCAACTCGGCGAAATGATCGTCGAAGAGCCGGTCGCCGGTTCCTTCAGCCACTTTGCCCACAAGTACTGGGGCGGTTTTGCCGGCTTCCTGTCGGGTTGGAACTGCTGGATTTTGTACATCCTGGTGGGCATGTCCGAGCTGACCGCCGTCGGAAAATACGTGCACTACTGGTGGCCGGAGATCCCGACGTGGGTCTCGGCAGCGGCGTTCTTCGTGTTGATCAACCTGATCAACCTGGCCAACGTCAAAGTCTTCGGTGAAGCCGAGTTCTGGTTCGCCATCATCAAGGTAGTGGCGATCGTCGGCATGATCGCCTTGGGCAGCTATCTGCTGGTCAGCGGCAGCGGCGGCCCACAAGCCTCGGTGAGCAACCTGTGGGAACACGGCGGGTTCTTCCCCCATGGCGTGGGTGGCTTGGTGATGGCCATGGCGATCATCATGTTCTCCTTTGGCGGCCTGGAAATGCTCGGCTTCACCGCCGCCGAAGCCGATCAGCCACGCACTGTGATCCCCAAGGCGATCAATCAGGTGATCTACCGCATCCTGATTTTCTACATCGGCGCCTTGGTGGTGCTGTTGTCGCTGACGCCATGGGACAGCCTGCTGGCGACCCTTAATGCGTCCGGCGATGCCTACAGCGGCAGCCCGTTCGTGCAAGTGTTCTCGATGTTGGGCAGCAACACCGCCGCGCACATCCTCAACTTCGTGGTCTTGACCGCAGCGTTGTCGGTGTACAACAGCGGTACCTACTGCAACAGCCGCATGCTACTGGGCATGGCCGAGCAGGGCGATGCGCCCAAGGCCCTGGCCAAGATCGACAAACGCGGTGTACCGGTGCGATCCATCCTCGCCTCGGCGACCGTGACCCTGGTGGCCGTGCTGATGAATTACTTCATCCCGCAACATGCCCTGGAACTGCTGATGTCCCTGGTTGTGGCCACGCTGGTGATCAACTGGGCGATGATCAGCTTCTCCCACTTCAAGTTCCGCCAGCACATGAACCGCACCGGCCAAGTGCCGCTGTTCAAGGCGCTGTGGTACCCGTATGGCAACTATGTGTGTCTGGCGTTCGTGGTGTTTATCCTGGTCATCATGCTGATGATTCCGGGGATCCAGGTGTCTGTGTATGCGATCCCGGTGTGGGTGGCGTTTATGGCGGTGTGTTACTGGATCAAGAACAAGCGCAGTGCCGAAGCGGCGCTGACTGCGGCAAGTGTGCTGAAGTAAGCCCGCTGGCATAAACAGGAAACCCGGCGCTTTGCCGGGTTTTTTGTTGGCGGGGCGGTGATTTGAGCGGATTTCGTCTCAATGATGCCAAACTGTTCAAAGGCGCCGTGATTTCCAAAGCCCAGGCGTCGATGTTGTTGTCCGAGTAGGGCTTTTCCGTTTCGTAAGGTTTTTGATTGATGCTGGTTATTTCCAACAACGTGCACCTGCCCGACGCCGAGATCGAGCTGACCGCCATCCGTGCCCAGGGCGCGGGTGGGCAGAACGTCAACAAGGTGTCGAGCGCGGTGCACCTGCGTTTTGACATTCCGGGGTCGTCGTTGCCGGAGTTCTACAAGGAGCGGTTGCTGGCGCTGCGCGACAGCCGGATCACCAGCGAAGGGGTGCTGATACTCAAGGCCCAGCAATATCGCACGCAGGAACAGAACCGTGCCGATGCGTTGGAACGTCTGGTGGAATTGATCCTCAGCGCCACCAAGGTGGAGAAAAAGCGCCGGCCGACCAAGCCTACCCTGGGTTCGAAGAAGCGGCGCCTGGAATCCAAGACCAAGCGCGGCAGCATCAAGGCGGGGCGTGGCAAGGTCGACTTTTAGTCGCCGCGTGCCTCGCGGGCCAGGGGTGCTTGCCGGTAGAGGTACACGCTCAGCAGCAAGCCACCGAGGGCGGCGAGGGCGGCGAACAGGAAGATCGACGCAAAACCGAAGCCTGCCGCCACGGCCCCGGCCAACGGACCGGTGATGCCCAGGGACAGGTCGATAAACAGCGAGTAGGCGCCCACCGCCGAACCGCGGCTGGACGCGGGCACCAGGTTGACCGCTTCCACCCCCAGTGCCGGAAACACCAGGGAAAACCCGAACCCGCTCAATGCCGCGCCGGCCAAGGCCAGGTTGGCGTCAGGCGCCAGCCACAGCAACAGCAGGCCGAGGATCTCTACTGACAGGCACGCAATCGCCACGCGAAAGCCGCCGATGCGGTTGATCAAATTCCCGAACAGTAGCCGTGCGCCGATAAAACTGGCGCCAAACAGACTCAGGGCCCACACCGCGTTATCCCAGTGCTGAGTGGTGTAATACAAGGTGATGAAGGTGGCGATGGTGCCAAAGCCGATGGACCCCAAAGCCAGCGCGCAGCCGTGGGGCAATACGCGGCCCAGCACGTTCATGAACGGTAAGCGCACACCGGCCACGATCGGCGCGGCAACCTTGTTCCAGGCCAGCAACAGGCCGACGACGGCCAGCAGGATAATGCTGACGCCCATGCTCCACAGCCCGAAATTCTTCACCAGCACTACGCCCAACGGCGCGCCGACGGCCAGCGCGCCATAGCTGGCAATGCCGTTCCAGGAGATGACCTTGGCCGTATTCGCCGCGCCAACTCGGCCGATGCCCCAGCCGATGGCGCCAGACCCCACCAGGCTTTCTGCGCTGCCCAGTACCAATCGACCGACGAGCAGGCTGCCCAGGCTGACAGCCGGCAGGTTTGAAAACCACGCAGCGAGCAACATGAACACGCCACTCAGGCCGCAGCCCGCCAGGCCGATCAGCACCGCGCGCTTGCTACCCAGGTTATCGATGATTTTGCCCGCGTAAGGACGGCTCAGCAGGGTGGCCAGGTATTGCACGCTGATCACCAGCCCTGCGATCACCGCGCCATAGCCCAACTCACTGTGGACATAGCCCGGCAACACGGCCAGGGGGATACCGATATTCAGGTAGCCGATAAAGGTGAACAACACGATGGAAACAACTTGCAGCGTGACCGCCATGGGGCGCTGGGTATCTGGCATGGGGAGAGGTCCACTGTCGCAGCAGGTAAAGATAGGCTGCTAATGATACCGGTGCTTTGACGTGTGCAGGGCGGTAAAACGCAAAAACGTCGGATCAAAAAGACGTCAGGTTTTGGTCGGAGCCAGTAATTGGGTGGTGACCAGAGCAGCCAAGGCGTTTTCCTGGGTACCGAAGCGCTTGAGCAGTACGGCTTGCTTGTCCGCGCTGAGGCGGTTCCACACCTCGACCATCTGCAAGGCAGCGTCGAGTACGGCGGTGTCCGGGGTATTGGGGAGGGTATCGGTCATGGCGGGGATCTCGGAGGATTCAGGCAGTGTGGAAAGCGCTCAAAGCTGCGCTTTCCACACGGTCTGGTACGGCGTCAGTCCTGGCTTTTGCTGTCGACTGGTTTTGCTTCTTTGGCCTCAGGCTGCTTCGCGCTGGCCTGCTGCGGTGTTGGCTGCTCAGTTTCGTGCAGGCTTGGGAAGGGGAGATTAGGTATCTCGTGCATCGTCGTCGCTCCTCGCAAGGTCTGTTTTTTCAATCGCAGGTGATTCCGCGCTCTCAAAAAGCTTTGGCAGGATACAGCACTGTAAATGACAAAAAGACTTTTATATCGGCGGATGCACGAACCTTTATGGCTTTACGCAAGTGACAAGAGGTCACACCGTTCAGAACGGCACCTTGCCCAGGATCATGTCGCGGTACATCACAAAATCTCCCAGCAGGCTGTAAAACGGGTGCTGAAAGGTTGCCGGGCGGTTCTTTTCGAAGAAGAAGTGTCCGATCCAGGCAAAGCTGTAGCCGGCAATCGGCACTGCCAGCAATAGGCCTAACGACCCCCTGCCAATGGCATAGGCCAAAATACCGATCACGAGGGTGGTGCCGATAAAGTGCAGGCGACGGCAGGTGCTGTTGGCATGTTCGGCCAAATAGTAAGGGTAAAACTCGGCGAAGCTATTGAATCGCTTGACGTTTTCCACGGTGACCGGCCCTTTTGATTGTTGTGCCGCCCAACAGATGTTCGGCGGGGAGCTTATTTGAGTCTAGAGTGATCAGTGGTAACAGCCAGTGACATTAGATGCCACTTTAGTATCCTTGGATTCCTGGCTGCCGTTATGAGCCTGCTTTATTAAGAAGACGCCATGAGCGAACGAACAACTTCTGCAAGCTGGGCGATGGGGATAGTCAAGGCACTGGAAATGGATGGTCTGGATTGCCGCGCCCTGTTCAAGCAACTGGGCCTTGACTACGCCGCCCTCAATGACCCCGATGCTCGGTTCCCGCAAGACTCCATGACGCGCCTGTGGCAACGGGCGGTCGAGCTGTCGGGCAACCCCGCGATTGGCCTGAACATGGGCAAGGTAGTGCGCCCGGCGTCGTTTCATGTGGCGGGTTATGCGTTGATGTCCAGTAACACCCTGGCCGAGGGCTTCATGCGGCTGGTGCGTTACCAGCGGATCATTGCCGAAAGCGCCGACTTGAGTTTCCGATTGCTACCCGAAGGCTATGCGCTGATTCTGACGGTGCATGGCGATCATCTGCCGCCCACAAGGCAAAGTGCCGAAGCCTCTCTGGCCTGTGCATTGGCACTATGCGGCTGGCTGACCGGCCGTACCTTGCAGCCGCGTAAAGTCATGTTGCAAGGTGAACAACCGGCGGACCTGGAGCCTTATAAGCAAGCTTTCCATGCACCATTGGAGTTCAACGCGCCCTATGACGCGTTGATTTTCGAACGCGCCGACATGGACGCACCGCTGCCTACAGCCAACGAGGCGATGGCGTTGTTGCACGACCGTTTTGCCGGTGAATACCTGGCGCGCTTTTCCGAGAGCCGCGTGACCCACAAGGCGAGGCAAGTGCTGTGTCGTCTGCTGCCCCAAGGCGAACCCAAGCGTGAAGTGGTGGCCCAGACGTTGCACCTGTCCCAGCGCACCTTGCAGCGGCGTCTGCAGGAGGAGGGCACGAGTTTTCAGACCTTGCTCGACGACACCCGCCGCGAACTGGCCGAGCAATACCTGGCACAGCCGAGCATGACGCTGCTGGAGATTGCCTACCTGCTGGGCTTTGCCGATCCGAGCAACTTCTTCCGCGCGTTTCGCCGCTGGTTTGATACCACGCCCGGCGAATACCGGGCGCGGTTGCAAGAGACGTCGACCGTCAGTGACGCCAGAACGCCGGGATGCACAGAACAAAGACTGTGATGATCTCCAGCCGGCCCAGCAGCATGCCCAGGGACAGGATCCACTTGGCCGCATCCGGCAGGCTGGAGAAGTTGCCCGCCGGGCCGATGGTTTCCCCAAGGCCAGGGCCGACGCCGGAGACGGTACTGGCGGCGCCGGTGAGTGCGGTCATCCAGTCCAGGCCCAGGAGCGACAGGGCTAACGCGATAGCGCAGATGGTGATGGCAAAGAAAAACGAGAAGGTCAGGATCGAGCGCACGATCTCTTCGTCGAGACGGTGGCCGTTGTACTTCTGCTTGATCACCGCGCGCGGGTGAATCAGCTGGTTCAAGTTGGCCTTGAGCAGGATATAGGCGACCTGGAAGCGGAAGATCTTGATCCCGCCGGCGGTGGAACCTGAACAGCCACCGATAAAGCCCAGGTAGAAGAACAACATCAGTGAGAAGTTGCCCCACAGGCTGTAGTCCCCCAGCGCAAAGCCGGTGGTCGTGACGACTGAGGTGACGTTCAACGCCACGTGCCGCAGTGCATCCAGCCAGTGCAGGTTGGTGGTCCACCAGTACCAGGTGCCGAGCACCAGCCAGGTCACTACCAGCAAACCGAGCAAGCCCTGTACCTGCTGGTCCCTGAGCAGCGCCCGGCGGTTGCCGCGTAAAGTGGCGACGTACAGGGTGAATGGCAGGCTGCCGAGGATCATCACCACCACCGCGACCCAATGCACCGCCGGTTGTTTCCAGTGGGCCAGGGATTCGTCGGAGGTAGAGAACCCACCGGTGGAAATCGCCGACATCGCGTGGTTGATCGCGTCAAACAGGCCCATGCCGGCCCACCAGAACGCCAGGCTGCCGAGGATGGTGATGCCTACATACGCCGCCACAATCAGCCGCGCCACCATGTGAGAGCGGGGCATAACCTTTTCCGAACGATCCGAGGACTCGGTCTGGAACAGGCGCATGCCGCCAATGCGCAGCAGCGGCAGGATCGCTACCGCCATGCCGATAAAGCCGATACCGCCCAGCCAGTGCAGCAGCGAACGCCACATCAGGATGCCCGGCGACATGCTGTCCAGCCCGCTGAGCACCGTAGAACCGGTGGCAGTAATGCCGGACATGCTTTCGAAAAACGAGTCGGTGTAGCTGATGTGCTGGGTCAGCAAAAACGGCAGCGCGGCGAACACACACACCACCACCCAACTGGTGACCGTCAGCAGGTACATGTCCCGCGGGCGCAGGTGCACGTGCTCCGGGCGACCGGGGATTACAAGGGCAAGGCCGGCGATAAAGGTGATGAGGCTGGCCCACAGGAACGAGGGCAGGTCTCTGGTGCGTTCGAAGATCACCAGGGTGGCCATGGGCACGACCATGGCGATCGCGAGGGTGATCAGGAAGATGCCGATGATGAAACCGATGATGCGTAGGGTCGGCAACGCCATGAAATGAGCTCGAAATAGGGCAGAGGCGTCATTCTACCTAGGGTGCAGGGCATGTAAACCGGGCCTTGAAAGCGACGCAAATCAAATGAGGGAGGGGGCTTGCCCCCGATGGCGGTGTGTCAGCGAAGGAAATATCTGCTGAACCAGCGCTATCGGGGGCAAGCCCCCTCCCGCATTGGTTCCTGGGTGGTGGTACTGCTGTGAAAGGCAGGTAAAAAAAAGGCGACCCGAAGGTCGCCTCATTCAACACGGCACTGATCAGAACTCGTGATCAGCGTTATCCGGGTTCAGGTCGCTGATGCCCAGCTTGCCCGCTGCGGCTTCGATCGAACCGGTCTGCTTGACCAGCGAAGCAATCGCGTCGCGCACGATTTGGTTGCCTGCGTCGTTGCCGGCCGCGATCAACTGGTCGTAGTGCTCACCCTTGTTGGCATGATCAACGATGACCTGCATCTTGGCTTCGGTCGCAGCCAGGTCGGCCTTCAGAGCGGTGTCGGCAGCCGGATCGGCCTTGGCTACCAGGGACGACAGGCTCGCGCCGGTCATCTTGGTGCCGTCGACGCGGGTGTATTCGCCCAAGTAGACGTTGCGGATGCCCTTGGCGTCGTAGAACTGCGAGTTGTGGGTGTTATCGCTGAAGCAATCGTGTTCGTCTTCCGGCGAGTTGGCTTCCAGGGAAACCTTCATGCGCTCACCGGCCAGCTCGCCCAGGGACAGGCTGCCCATGCCGAACAGCATTTTGCGCAGGCCGTCGGTGGCAGGTTCTGCCTCCAGGGTGGCGCGGTAGTTGTCTTCGACGTTGGGTTTCCAGTTGCCGACCATTTCCTGCAGGTCGCTGACCAGCAATTGGGTCACGGCGCTGAGGTAGGCACGACGACGCTCGTTGTGGCCGCCAGTGGCGCCATCGCCGGTCAGGTAGTCCGAGGCAGGACGGTTGCCGGCGCCAGGGCCGGTGCCGTTCAGGTCTTGGCCCCAGAGCAGGAATTCGATGGCGTGGTAGCCGGTGGCGACGTTGGCTTCGGAACCACCCAGCTCGTTAAGACTGGCGAGTTTTTCCGGGGTGATGTCCTTCACGTCGATCTTGTCTTCGCCGACCTGGATCTCGGTGTTGGCGATGATGTTGGCAGTGGCGCCTGGGTTACCCAGGGCGTGCTCGTAGGATTTGTCGACGTAGTCGATCAGGCCTTCGTCCAGGGGCCAGGCGTTAACCTGACCTTCCCAATCATCAATGATGGTGTTGCCGAAGCGAAACACTTCGCTCTGCAGGTACGGCACGCGCGCTGCAACCCAAGCGGCACGGGCGGCTTTCAGGGTTTCGTCGTTGGGCTTGGCGAGGAAGGCGTCGATCGCGGTTTGCAGGGTTTTTGCGGTGGATTCGGCATCGCTGTACACCGCGAAGACCATATCGGCGTAATGCGCGACAACGGCCTTGGCAGCCGCTTCGTCGACCTGACCGGCAGGAGTGGCAGCCGCTGGAGCGGTGGTGCTGGCGGCCGGGGTCGGCGCCTGGGGCACTGCGGCCTTGTCTTTACCTTCGCCGCAACCGACGAGAGAAATGGCAATGGCCAGCAGACTGGCGGTGGCCAGGGGCATACGAATCATGGCGAACATCCTGCTTCGGTTGTTAATAGGGCACGCGGGGGCGCGCAAAACTGCAACATAATGCGAAAGATTTGCATTTTGTGTAAAGGGTTAAACGCGGGAAATATTCAGTATCGTTTTGCCACGTCAGAGAATGGCTGCGTTATTACGCTCAGCCTGCTTCAGAAAAACTGCCAGCTCCCGGGCCTGCAAGGGTTTGCTGTAGTAGTAGCCCTGACCTTCATGACAGCCCTCAGAGATGATGTAGGCCTCTTGCTCGGCGGTTTCCACGCCTTCAGCGATGACCTGCATGCCCAGGCTTTTGCCCAGTTGGATAATCGCCCGCACGATGGTGGCATCGTCGTCGTCGTCCAGCAGGTCTTGGACGAAGCTTTTGTCGATCTTGATCTTGTCCAGCGGCAGGCTCTTGAGATAGCTGAGCGATGAATAGCCGGTGCCAAAGTCATCGATGGCGATCAACGCCCCGGAGCGGCGCAGGCTCAGCAGGTGTTGGGCGGCGGTGCTGATGTCTTCCATCAGCCCGGTTTCGGTAACTTCCAACTCCAGGCTGCGCGGCGGTAAACGGTAAATCTGCATCAGGTTATTGACCACCCGCGGCAATTCGGCGTGGTGTAACTGCACGGTGGACAGGTTGACCGCCATGCGCAGGTCGATGAAACCCTGGTCATGCCATTCGCGCAATTGCCGGCAAGCCTGGTCCAGCACCCATTCGCCGATCGCAATAATGGTGCCGTTCTGTTCGGCCAGCGGGATAAACAGGTCCGGCGGCACCAAGCCGTGTTCTGGATGTTGCCAGCGGATGAGCGCTTCCACACCGACCACATGCTGGTCGCGATAGCTGATCTGCGGTTGGTACACCAGGTGAAACTGGTCACGTCCCAGGGCGTCCCGCAGGTCTTTCTCCAACTCACGGCGACGGCGCATCTCGCTGTCGACGCTGGCGATATAAAACTGATAGCGGTTGCGCGAACGGCTCTTGGCCAGGGTCATGGTCTGTTCGGCTTTTTGCAGCAGCTTCTCGGTGCTGTCACCGTCTTCCGGGAACAGGGTGATGCCGATCGTGGCCCGCAGACGAATCTGTTCGTGGTCGAGGGCGAATTCCCCTTCCAGATCGTCGAGGATACTTTGCGCCAGTTCGGCGGCTTCATAAGGCTGTTCGATATCGGCCTGTACCAGGGCGAACTGGTCACCCCCCAAGCGGGCGAGCGCGCCGAGGCGGCCGCTGTGGGCCCGCAGACGGTCGGCCAGGGCGAGTAGCAATTTATCGCCGGCCTGGTAGGTGAACTGCTCGTTCACGCTTTTAAAATCATCCAGCCCCACGCACAACACCGCCACGCGGCGCTGACGGCGGCCGGCGTCGATCAGGATCTTGTCCAGCTGCTCCTGCAGTTTCTGGCGATTCGGCAGGCCGGTCAGGAAATCATACTGGGCCATGCGCAGCAGGCTGCTTTCTGCTTCGTGGCGCAGATGGGTATTACGTTCGATAGATTCGAGTAACTGATTGGCGGTATTGATCCACAACCCTAATTCGTTGCGTTCATGGCCCTTGAGCTGCGGGATCTTGTGTTCGCTGGGGCGGTCCGGGTTGATCGACGTCAGGTGCCCGATAATCCGCGACAGCGGCTTGGTCAGCAGCCAGTGATACACCAAGTACAACACCAGGCCCATGGCCAATGCGCGTAATACCCCGGAAATAAAGATGATCACTGAGCTGACAATAAAGCCTTTGCCATAGGTGGCGGTGTCGAGGGTGATGCTCAGGTCGCCGTAGTACTCGCTGTAGGGGCCTTTGCCGACCAATGCGGTGGTGAACGTGCGCTCCTGTCCCAGAATCAGGTCGGTCAACCAGCGGCTGGAGGAATGCTGCAAAGCGCGGCTTTTTTCCGCGAGCATGGTTTCGTTGGGATGGCCGATGGAGGCCATGCGCACGGCATCGTCCTGAAACAGACCTTCAATCACCTGCATACCCATCTCGCGGTCCAGGCTGTAGACAGCCTGGGTCGAGGGGTCGCGGAACATGTCGAGGATGCGCTGGGCATCTTCGGCCACGGCCTGGCGCGTCTTGTAGGCATCGAAAACGATCTGCGCCACGCTCAGCGCAACGCCCACGATCAATGCCGACAGCAGCACAACCCGTAGCAACTTCACCGACAAGCTGTTTTTGAGTTCCAGCTTCAAAGGGGCATTCCTTGTCTCATGCGGGTGGCCTTCAATATGCCATGAGTATTGGCAATCTGGTGATGGCAGTCAAAGGAACATTGCAGTGAGAAGGGGATGGATGTTTTGTTCGGGCAGGGGGCAGGAAAACGGCGGATTTGATCCGCCGTTATTTGTTACGCGTGCGAGTGCGAAGGGGCGTCAAGCGGGTGGCGGATTAAAACTCAATCTTTGGCGGGGCTGGTGGCTGTTGATCCGCCCCTAACTGAGGAGCCTTGGCGCCCAATATGTCCTTAACCACATCCATCCCTATTTCCGCCGCTTTACCCAGGACAGGCAAGAGCGCGGAGGCTGCGCCGCCGATCATCGACATTGGATTCATCACTGATTCTCCGACATTGAGTGAGAGGTGTATTCCTCTCACCGGTTGGGTGGCGTATTCCGCTTATTGAGTTCCGCACTTCCCGGTCGGTCCAGAGTCGACGCCCACAAAAAAGCCCGGCAATCGCCGGGCTCTTTCTACTGCAAGGGTTGCTTAGGCAGTGAAGGTCTTGCCTTCGAACTGCTCAGCCACGAACTTCCAGTTGACCAGGTTCCAGAACGCTTCCACATACTTTGGACGTACGTTGCGGTAGTCGATGTAGTAGGCGTGTTCCCAAACGTCGCAGGTCAGCAGCGGGGTGTCGCCGCTGGTCAGCGGGTTGCCGGCGCCGATGGTGCTGGCCAGGGCCAGGGAACCGTCAGCCTTTTTCACCAGCCAGCCCCAACCGGAACCGAAGGTGCCGACGGACGTCTTGGTGAACTCTTCCTTGAACTTGTCGAACGAACCGAACGCAGTGTTGATGGCTTCAGCCAGCGCGCCGGTTGGTTGGCCGCCGGCGTTTGGCGCCAGGCAGTTCCAGTAGAAAGTGTGGTTCCAGACCTGAGCGGCGTTGTTGAAGATGCCGCCCGAAGAAGATTTGACGATCTCTTCCAGAGTCTTGCCTTCGAACTCGGTGCCAGGCACCAGGTTGTTCAGGTTCACGACGTAGGTGTTGTGGTGCTTGTCGTGGTGGAACTCCAAGGTTTCCTTGGAGATGTGCGGCTGCAGGGCATCGTGTGCGTAGGGCAGCGGCGGCAATTCGAAAGCCATGATGATTCTCCTAATCAGGTCAGTTGCGGTGAGCGCAAGGCCGATCACGGGCGGCCAAACAAGCGCCGGGGAGTTTGTACTCTTTGCGGCGCAGGGGCAGGATCATAGCACCGGGGGTGCGGCAAAACCACGCAACAACTGTGTGGGATAGAGGTTCCAGAGCCTTTTGGAATAAGTTCATGGCGCGCTTATTAATTGGTAAGCCACGCTGAACATCATCACTGCCACCACCAAGTCCAGCAGCCGCCATGTGGCCGGGCGTGCGAGCCAAGGGGCCAGCCACGCGGCGCCGAGTGCCAGGGTGGCAAACCACAGGAATGATGCACTTGCGGCCCCTGCTACGTAGGCGCCAGGTTCGGTCTGTTGCGCGCCGAGTGAGCCGATCAGCAGCACCGTGTCCAGGTAAACGTGAGGGTTGAGCAGTGTCACCGCCAAGGCACTGAGCATCACCGCGCGCAACGAGCGCACTTTGAGGTTGCCGCCTTGTTCCAGGCTCTGTGTCGAGAACGCCCGACGCAGTGCCAAGGTGCCGTACCACAACAGGAAGGCCGCGCCGCCCCAGCGGGCAACTGCCAACAGCAGCGGGTTCTGCGCAAGGACCGTGGCCAGGCCGAACACCCCGGCCGCCACAAGTAGCGCATCACACACCACGCACAACGCCGCCACCGGCAGGTGATGTTCACGGCGCAGGCTTTGCGCCAATACAAAAGCGTTCTGCGTACCGATGGCCATGATCAGGCCCAGCGCCACCAACAGCCCATTCAGATAGCTTTGCCACATAGGGTTTACTCCGAGTCCGTAGCCAGTTGCCGCAACACATGCATCGCGCGTTCTGCATCGGCCCGGCCGACAAATAGATGGTCGTGGTAGTAGCCGGCAATCACGTTACAACTGATCCCAGCCTTGCCCAGCGCACTGGCGAAGGCGGCCGTCAGGCCAACGGCTTCCAGGGCTGAATGCACATTCAGGGTGATCCAGGCGGCTACGTAATCGAAGGCCAACCCAGCGTGTTCGGCTTGCTGGCGTTCCAGGATCAGCGTCAGGCCTTCCTGTTCACGGAAGCTGCCGATCACTTCGCATCCTGCCGGGATGTTGTGATCGGGCAGGGTGCAGAACACGTAATCACCGTCATTGAGGTGAGGGCTCATACTGCGCAACAGGGTTGCCAGGGCGGTTTCGCCAGCCATGTGAGATTCCTTGATAGAGGTAAGCAATGCTGGTCATTCTCACGGGCTTACCTGTATAAGAAAAACCAATACTGCTGATCGCTCATTAGAGAAACTGATGTTCGACTATAAATTGCTTTCCGCCCTGGCGGCGGTGGTGGAACAGGCTGGCTTTGAACGAGGCGCCCAAGTGCTGGGGCTGTCGCAATCGGCGATTTCCCAGCGCATCAAATTATTGGAAGCGCGCATCGGCCAGCCGGTGCTGGTGCGCGCCTCACCGCCGACGCCGACCGATATTGGCCGACGTCTGCTTAACCATGTGCAGCAGGTGCGCTTGCTGGAGCGCGATCTGCAAAGCCAGGTGCCCGCGCTGGACGAAGAAGGCATGCCCGAACGCCTGCGCATCGCCCTCAATGCCGACAGCCTTGCCACGTGGTGGGCTGAGGCCGTCAGTGACTTCTGCGCCGAACAGCATTTGCTGCTGGATCTGATTGTGGAAGACCAGACCGTTGGTCTCAAACGCATGCGCGCCGGTGAAGTGGCTGCGTGTATCTGCGCCAGCGAACGTCCGGTGGCCGGCGCCCGCAGTCTGTTGTTGGGCGCCATGCGCTATCGGGCCCTCGCCAGCCCGGCCTT
Organism: Pseudomonas sp. TE3911; assembly: GCF_054062775.1. Classification (NCBI taxonomy): domain Bacteria; kingdom Pseudomonadati; phylum Pseudomonadota; class Gammaproteobacteria; order Pseudomonadales; family Pseudomonadaceae; genus Pseudomonas; species Pseudomonas sp. TE3911. The sequence continues at coordinate 395,387 of NZ_JBSSFP010000001.1, forward strand.
TATTGCCCGTCACTTTCCACAGGGAGTGCGCGCCGATCAACTGGCCCGCACACCAGCGCTGGTGTTTGGTCCGGATGACTTCCTACAGCACCGCTACCTGGCATCCCTCGGCGTGGACGGTGGTTTCGAACACCATTTATGCCCATCGTCCGAAGGCTTTATCCGCCTGGCGGAATCCGGGCTTGGCTGGGGATTGGTGCCTGAACTGCAGGTTCGCGACCAGCTGGAAAAGGGTGTGCTGGTGGAGTTATTGCCAGATAAGCCCATCGATGTGCCGTTGTACTGGCATCATTGGCGCAGTGGCGGGCAGTTGTTGGGCCTGCTGACCGATCACTTGGCCCACGCATGTGGCCAATGGTTGGTGCCGTTGGACTGAGAGCGGTCGTCAAGGCAACAGCGATGAAAAACGAAAGAACACGGGGTAATACATGAAGATTCTGGTCACCGGCGCAAGCGGCTTCATCGGCGGGCGCTTTGCGCGTTTCGCCCTGGAGCAGGGCCTGGACGTGCGGGTCAACGGGCGGCGCGCCGAGGGTGTGGAACACCTGGTACGGCGCGGCGCCGAGTTTATCCAGGGTGATCTGAACGACGCCGACCTGGTGCGCGACCTGTGCCGCGATGTCGAAGCCGTGGTGCACTGCGCGGGTGCGGTGGGACTGTGGGGGCGTTACCAGGACTTTCACCAGGGCAACGTGCTGGTCACCGAAAACGTCGTTGAAGCCTGCCTTAAACAGCGGGTTGGGCGCCTGGTGCACCTGTCGTCGCCTTCGATTTATTTTGATGGCCGCGATCATCTGGGCCTGACTGAAGAACAAGTGCCAAAACGCTTCAAACATCCCTACGCTGCGACTAAATACCTGGCGGAACAAAAGGTTTTCGGTGCCCAGGAGTTCGGCCTTGAAGTGCTCGCCCTGCGCCCGCGTTTCGTTACTGGTGCCGGGGACATGAGCATTTTCCCGCGCTTGCTGAAAATGCAGCGCAAGAAGCGCCTGGCGATCGTCGGCGACGGCCTGAACAAGGTCGACTTCACAAGTATCCATAACCTCAACGAAGCCCTGCTCAGCAGTTTGCTGGCCCCCGGTTCGGCGTTGGGGCGGGCCTACAACATCAGCAACGGCGCGCCAGTGCCGGTGTGGGATGTGGTGAACTACGTGATGCGCCAAATGGAACTGCCTCAGGTCACCCGGTATCGGTCCTACGGCTTGTCCTACAGCGTGGCGGCGTTGAACGAGGCAGTCTGCGCACTGTGGCCCGGGCGCCCGGAGCCGGCGTTGACGCGTCTGGGCATGCAGGTGATGAACAAAGATTTCACCCTCGACATCAGCCGCGCCAGGCATTATTTGGATTACGAGCCGAAGGTCAGCCTGTGGACCGCCCTCGACGAGTTCTGCAGTTGGTGGAAGGCGCAGGATCCGGGGCTCAAATAAGGTCACACCAGGCAACACATCGGGAACCGAATTCAGGGTTCCGGGTCGATCAGTGCGACGGGGCTGGGGTTTATACTCCCGTCGCTCGGCCACCAGCCAGCTAACTCACCGATTCAGGGTTGATTCATGCGTAACGATGCTAAAGACGATTTCGACAACGTTCCCAGCCTGCGGGCCGATCATGGGGATGACGATGATTTCGAACCTTCCCCGGCCACCTCGGTGCGTTCGCGCAACGTGCCGGTCGTCAAGGTCAAGGGCGCCAGCACCGGCCCGCTGTGGGCATTGATCGGCGCGCTGCTGATCGCCTTTGCCGGCCTGGCCTGGTGGAGCTTCCAGCAGATATCCCTGATGGGCCAGCAGTTGGTTGCCACCCAGGAAAGTTTTGCGCGGATCAGCGAAGAAGCGGCGGGGCGCCTGCAGGATATCTCCGGCAAAGTGGTGGCCAGCGAAGCCAGCGTGAACAACGGCAGCGAAGCATTGAAACTGCAGATCAAGCAGTTGGAAAGCCAACTGCTGGAGCAGGGCAAGCAGCAACTCGGCGTAGCCGGCCAGGCCACCGAACTGGACAAGCGTCTCGCACAAATGACGTCCAGCACCAACGAGCTGTCGAGCGCCAATGCCAAGCTGCAAGGTCAGGTGCAGGCCCTGACCGACGCCGTAGCCAGCCTCAAGGCTGCGCAAGGTGATGCAGGCAAGCGCGACGGTGAGATAAAAGAGTTGGTCGCCGACGTTGCCGCGCTGAAAAAACAAGGCAACCCAAGCGCCGCCATCGCCCGTCTTGAGCAGGATTTGGTTGTGCTCAAAAGTGCGCAGGACAACCAGCCGGCCAATAACGATGCGCCGACCAATAAAGAGTTCGATGTGTTCCGCATCCAGACCACCCGCAATATCACTACCCTGCAAAGCCAGGTGCAGAACCTGCAACAACAGCTCAACGCACCGGCGAAGATCACCCCTCTGGGTCAATGATCAAAACCAGCCTTAATGTGGGAGGGGGTTTGGTCCCGATGGCGGTGGATCAGTCAATAGATGTAACGACTGACACTCTGCTATCGGGAGCAAGCCCCCTCTTACATTTGGATTGGATGCTGAGGGTGGAATAATGCTCACCTTTAACATTGTCACTGCTTGGTGACATTTACCTTCCCCTTCGTTACTTGCCCTCATCTCGCCCTTGTTTAGACTCCGGTCACCCCACAAAAAATAATAAGGGCCACCCATGACTACGCAACGACTGCCTGCCAGCAGTTGGCTGAATGCACCTGCCCATCACGCTTGGCTCGCCGCCGAAGGGCAGCGCTTGCTGGCATTCGCCAAGGCCTCGCGTCTGCCTGAAGGTTTTGGCAACCTCGACGAAAAAGGCCAACTGCCAGCCAATGCCCACGCCGAAACCATGAATACCGCACGCATGACCCACAGCTTCGCCATGGCCCATGCCATGGGCTTGCCGGGCTATGCCGAATTGGTTGAGCACGGTGTTGCGGCTCTCAGTGGCCCTTTGCGTGATAGCAAACACGGCGGTTGGTTCGCCACGCCTCAGGCCTTCGATGGCAATACCGGTAAGGCCGCCTACCTGCATGCTTTCGTCGCCCTGGCAGCCAGTTCTGCCGTGGTGGCGGGCGCGCCTGGTGCGCAAAACCTGCTCAATGATGCGACCCACATCATCGACCAGTTTTTCTGGAGCGAAGAGGAGGGCGTTATGCTCGAATCCTTTGCTCAGGATTGGAGCGGCGTCGAAGCCTATCGCGGCGCCAACAGCAATATGCACGCGACCGAAGCCTTCCTTGCATTGGCCGATGTGACGGGCGATACCCGCTGGCTGGACCGTGCACTGCGTATAGTCGAGCGCGTGATCCACACCCACGCCGCCAGTAACCAGTTTATGGTCATCGAGCATTTCGACCCGCACTGGCGCCCGTTGCTGAACTACAACGAAGATAACCGCGCCGACGGCTTCCGCCCCTACGGCATCACCCCAGGTCACGGTTTTGAATGGGCGCGGCTGGTGCTGCACCTCGAGGCCGCCCGTCTGCAAGCGGGGCTGGCCACGCCGGATTGGTTGGTGAGCGACGCCAAAGGCTTGTTCGCCAGCGCCTGCGAATACGCCTGGGCCGTGGATGGCGCCCCCGGCATCGTTTACACCCTGGACTGGAATCACCAGCCGGTGGTGCGCGAACGCTTGCATTGGACCCACGCCGAAGCCTGCGCCGCAGCCCAAGCCTTGCTTAAACGCACTGGCGAACTGCATTACGAAACCTGGTATCGGCGCTTCTGGGAGTTCTGCGAAACCCACTTTATCGACCGCATCCACGGCAGTTGGCACCACGAACTCAACCCGCATAACCAGCCCAGCAGCACTATCTGGGGGGGCAAGCCGGACCTGTACCATGCCTGGCAAGCGGTGGTGCTGCCTGCACTGCCCTTGGCACCAAGCATGACCAGCGCATTAAGCGCTGGGCGCTATGTCACCAACTGGTGACATTTGTGCGTCCCTTTGTTACCCGCGCTCGAAAAAACCATGTTTAAACTCCGTGCAGCGCAAGCTCTAGACTTGCATGCATAACAACAAGAAAAGGTATTCAGATGAACGCGATTAATCGCCTCGCCGTAGCTATTTCCGTTGCCTCGTTGTTTCCCCTCAGTGCATTTGCCGCCGACTCCAAAGGTACGGTTGAAGTTGTGCATTGGTGGACCTCGGGTGGCGAAAAAGCGGCTGTAGATGTCCTGAAGGCCCAAGTCGAGAAAGACGGCTTCACCTGGAAAGACGGTGCCGTTGCAGGCGGCGGTGGCGCCACTGCCATGACCGTGCTCAAAAGCCGCGCGGTCGCCGGTAACCCTCCCGGCGTTGCCCAGATCAAAGGCCCCGATATCCAGGAATGGGCGTCCACTGGCCTGCTCGACACTGACGTGCTCAAAGACGTCGCCAAAGAAGAAAAATGGGACTCCCTGCTCGACAAGAAAGTCTCCGACACCGTGAAGTACGACGGTGACTACGTCGCCGTGCCGGTCAACATTCACCGTGTGAACTGGCTGTGGATCAACCCGGAAGTCTTCAAGAAAGCCGGTATCACCAAGAACCCAACCACCCTCGAAGAATTCTACGCAGCCGGCGACAAGCTCAAGGCTGCGGGCTTTATTCCGCTCGCCCACGGTGGCCAGCCTTGGCAGGACAGCACCGTGTTCGAAGCGGTCGTGCTCTCGGTGATGGGTGCCGATGGCTACAAGAAAGCCTTGGTTGACCTGGATAACGCCGCGCTGACCGGCCCGGAAATGGTCAAGTCCCTCACCGAGCTTAAGAAAGTCGCGACCTACATGGACGTCGATGGCAAAGGCCAGGACTGGAACCTCGAAGCTGGGAAAGTCATCAACGGCAAGGCCGGTATGCAGATCATGGGTGACTGGGCCAAGTCCGAATGGACTGCCGCCAAGAAAGTCGCCGGTAAAGACTACGAGTGCGTAGCCTTCCCGGGCACCGACAAAGCCTTCACCTACAACATCGACTCCCTGGCGGTGTTCAAGCAGAAAGACAAAGGCACCGCTGCCGGTCAGCAGGACATCGCCAAAGTCGTGCTGGGTGAAAACTTCCAGAAAGTGTTCAGCATCAACAAGGGTTCGATCCCTGTTCGTACCGACATGCTCAATGAAATGGACAAACTCGGCTTTGACTCCTGCGCCCAGACCGCTGCCAAAGACTTCCTGGCAGACGCCAAGTCTGGCGGCCTGCAGCCAAGCATGGCGCACAACATGGCCACCACACTGGCCGTGCAAGGCGCGTTCTTTGATGTCGTGACCAACTTCATCAACGACCCGAAAGCAGACCCGGCCGACACCGCCAAGAAACTCGGCGCTGCGATCAAGTCAGCCAAGTAAAAGCTGACCTTGTGAGGGGGACCCCTAACCCCTCACAAGGCCTGTTCCTGTAGTCCTTTTTCCCTGTATTGGATTTCCCCATGAGTTCTGTTGCTGTGTTCAGCAAAGCCTCGCCGTTCGATGCACTGCAGCGCTGGCTACCCAAACTGGTGCTGGCGCCCAGCATGTTCATCGTCTTGGTGGGCTTCTACGGCTACATCCTGTGGACGTTTGTGCTGTCGTTCACCACATCCACGTTCCTGCCAAGCTACAAATGGGCGGGTCTGGCGCAGTACGAGCGTTTATTCGACAACGATCGCTGGTGGGTGGCGAGCAAGAACCTGGCGCTGTTTGGCGGCATGTTTATCGGCATCACCTTGGTGATCGGCGTGACGCTGGCGATTTTCCTCGACCAGAAAATCCGCCGCGAAGGCTTCATTCGCACCATTTACCTGTACCCGATGGCGCTCTCGATGATCGTCACCGGTACCGCCTGGAAATGGCTGCTCAACCCGGGCATGGGCCTGGACAAACTCCTGCGTGACTGGGGCTGGGAAGGCTTCCGTCTCGATTGGCTGATCGACCCGGATCGTGTGGTCTATTGCCTGGTAATCGCTGCTGTGTGGCAAGCCTCCGGATTCATCATGGCGATGTTCCTCGCCGGTTTGCGTGGCGTTGATCAATCGATCATCCGCGCCGCGCAGATCGACGGCGCGAGCCTGCCGCGCATCTACTGGAGCGTGGTGCTGCCGAGCCTGCGTCCGGTGTTCTTCAGTGCGGTGATGATCCTGGCGCACATTGCCATCAAGAGCTTCGACCTGGTGGCGGCGATGACCGCTGGAGGTCCGGGCTACTCGTCCGACCTGCCAGCGATGTTCATGTATTCGTTCACCTTCAGCCGTGGCCAGATGGGCATGGGGTCGGCGAGTGCAATCCTGATGCTCGGTGCGATCCTCGCGATCATCGTGCCTTACCTCTACTCCGAGCTGAGGACCAAACGTAATGACTAGTCTCGCCTCTAAACCGTCCATCAGCCTGAGCCGCATCGCGATTTACGCGGTGCTGATCCTCGCCGTGCTGCTGTACCTGGTGCCGCTGGTGGTGATGCTGCTCACCAGCTTCAAGACCCCGGAAGACATCACCAACGGCAACCTGCTGAGCTGGCCCACCGTGGTCACCGGCATCGGCTGGGTCAAGGCCTGGGACACCGTCGATGGTTACTTCTGGAACTCGATCAAGATCACCGTTCCGGCTGTGCTCATTTCCACCGCCATCGGCGCATTGAACGGTTATGTGCTGTCGTTCTGGCGCTTCCGTGGCTCGCAGCTGTTCTTCGGTCTGCTGTTGTTCGGCTGCTTCCTGCCGTTCCAGACCGTGCTGCTGCCCGCGTCGTTCACCCTCGGCAAGATGGGCCTGGCCAGCACCACCACAGGCTTGGTGTTCATCCATGTGGTCTACGGCCTGGCGTTCACCACGCTGTTCTTCCGTAACTACTACGTGAGCATTCCGGATGCGCTGATCAAGGCTGCGCGCCTGGACGGTGCAGGATTCTTCACCATCTTCCGTCAGATCATTCTGCCGATGTCGACGCCGATCATCATGGTCTGCCTGATCTGGCAGTTCACTCAGATCTGGAACGACTTCCTGTTCGGCGTGGTGTTCTCCAGTGGCGACTCCCAGCCCATCACGGTGGCGCTGAATAACCTGGTCAACACGAGCACCGGGGCCAAGGAATATAACGTGGATATGGCGGCGGCGATGATCGCCGGGCTGCCGACCCTGCTGGTCTATGTGATCGCAGGCAAGTATTTCGTGCGCGGCCTGACGGCCGGCGCGGTCAAGGGGTAATCATGGCTACGCTTGAACTTCGCAATGTAAACAAGACCTATGGCGCCGGCCTGCCCGACACCTTGAAGAACATCGAACTGTCGATCAAGGAAGGTGAATTCCTGATCCTGGTCGGCCCTTCGGGTTGCGGTAAATCCACGCTGATGAACTGCATCGCCGGCCTTGAGACCATCACCGGCGGTGCGATCATGATCGGTGATCAGGATGTGAGCGGCATGAGCCCCAAGGATCGCGACATCGCCATGGTGTTCCAGTCCTACGCGCTGTACCCGACCATGAGCGTGCGCGAGAACATCGAGTTTGGCCTGAAGATCCGCAAGATGCCGCAAGCCGACATCGACGCCGAAGTGGCGCGCGTGGCCAAGCTGCTGCAAATCGAACACCTGCTTAACCGCAAGCCGGGCCAACTCTCCGGCGGTCAGCAACAGCGCGTGGCCATGGGCCGTGCCCTGGCGCGTCGGCCGAAGATTTACCTGTTCGACGAACCGCTGTCCAACCTCGACGCCAAGCTGCGCGTCGAGATGCGCACCGAAATGAAACTGATGCACCAGCGTCTGAAAACCACCACCGTCTACGTGACCCACGACCAGATCGAAGCCATGACCCTGGGCGACAAAGTGGCGGTGATGAAGGACGGCATCATCCAGCAGTTCGGCACGCCGAAAGAGATCTACAACAACCCGGCCAACCAGTTCGTGGCGAGCTTCATCGGTTCGCCGCCGATGAACTTCGTACCTCTGCGCCTGCAACGCAAGGACGGTCGCTTGGTGGCACTGCTCGACAGCGGCCAGGCCCGTTGTGAGCTGGCGCTGAACGTGACGGATGCGGGTCTTGAAGACCGCGACGTGATCCTGGGCCTGCGCCCGGAGCAGATCATGTTGGCGACAGGCGAGGGCGACAGCGCATCGAGCATTCGTGCCGAAGTTCAGGTCACCGAGCCAACCGGACCGGACACCCTGGTGTTCGTGCAACTCAATGACACCAAGGTCTGCTGCCGCCTGGCGCCCGATGTGGCACCCCAGGTGGGCGAGACCCTGACCCTGCAATTCGATCCGGCCAAGGTGTTGCTGTTCGACGCCAAGACGGGGGAGCGTCTGGGCACTGCTGCCTCAGTGCCGACACAGGGACATGCCGATAACGTGGCTCAGTTCAAGGGCCGCTGAACGATATAAGTCGTTGTTTTAGTTAAAAAATGTAACCCGCGTTAGATAAAAACAGTTTAATAACAATAAAGACGAGGATGTAGGGATGAAAAAGCAACACAACAACACTCGGCTGATCTGCCAACTGTCAGCAGCAGCAGCCCTGGTATTGTCCGCCAATGCGATGGCGGCCGATGCATTCAGCGCCGATTCCAAGTGGATGACCGGCGATTGGGGCGGCGAGCGTACCAAGCTGATCGAGCAAGGTATCGATATCAAGGCCGACTACGTTGGGGAGATGGGCGCCAACCTGCATGGTGGCTACAACGACGACAAGACTGGTCGTTACTCCGACCAGTTTGGTTTGGGCGTAGCACTGGATCTGCAAAAGCTGTGGGGCTGGGATAACACTCAGGCCAAGATCCAGTTGACCAACCGTAATGGCCAGAACATCTCCAACGACCGCATTGGCGATCCGCGTGCCGGCACGCTGAGCTCGTCGATGGAAGTCTACGGTCGTGGCCACATGGTGCGTCTGACCCAGTTCTGGATTCAACACCAGATGTTCGACAACAAGCTGGATGTGAAGCTCGGCTACTTCGGTGAAGGCGAAGACTTCAACACCTTCCCATGCGACTTCCAGAACCTGTCGTTCTGCGGCTCGCAAGTCGGTAACTACGTGAACACTTGGTACAACTGGCCTGTCAGCCAGGCGGCCATTCGCGTGAAGTACAACATCACGCCTGAGTTGTACGCGCAGATCGGTGCCTACAACCAGAACCCATCGCAGCTTGAGCACGGCAACGGCTTCAAGCTCAGCGGCAGTGGCACCAAGGGCACCGTGATTCCGGTGGAATTGGTCTGGTCGCCGAAAGTTAACAACCTGCCGGGCGAATACCGTGTGGGTTACTACAAGAGCGCGGCTGATGCACCGGACGTGCGTGAAGACGTCAACGGCGGCAATGCGGTCCTCACTGGCGCAGACTTCCGTACCCGCAGCAGCAAGAAAGGCTACTGGTTCGTTGCACAACAGCAGCTCACTACGCACAACGGCGATGCTTCGCGCGGCCTGAACATCGCAGCGAACGCCACCTTCCACGACAAGGAAACCAACCTGGTCGACAACTACCAGTCCTTGATGCTGGTGTACAAAGGTCCATTCGACGCGCGTCCAAAAGATGACGTCGGCATTGGTGCTGCTCGTCTGCACGTCAACAATGATGTGAAGAAGAACGCTGAGCTGCTGAACGCCGATAATGGCGTAAGTGACTATGACAGTGCGCAGTACACGCCGATTCGCGAGACCGAGTACAACTTCGAAATCAACTACGGCTTCCACGTCACCAACTGGCTGACCGTGCGTCCCAACCTGCAATACGTTGTCCAACCGGGCGGCGTGGATAAAGTCGACAACGCGTTGGTGGCTGGCCTGAAAATTCAGTCTACGTTCTAACGTTGTTGCGATAAGCTCCTTCTCTCTGTGCGCATTTGCGGGTAGCCATGGCTATCCGCTTTTTTTTGGGTGGCACTGTGATATTCGGGACCGTGGCACATGCATGAGCATCCGCTGCAACGCTTTTTCAAATCCTTGCGCGAGCGTCCAGTGTTCGCCTGGGAGCGCTTTCAGATGCGCGATGTGTTGGTGATTGACCATCCGCTGTGTCAGGCGGTGTTCAGCCGGCAGGGCGCGCAACTGTTGCATTTCCAACCCCGTGGCCAGAAACCCTGGTTGTGGTGCGCGGCCAAGTGGCCGCAAGTCGGCGCCATCCGTGGTGGCGTGCCGGTGTGCTGGCCGTGGTACGGCCGTCACCCGAGCGAGAACGCGTGGCCATCCCATGGCTGGGCGCGATTGATCGACTGGAAACTGCTCGACAGCAGCACCGACGACGACGGTGTACGCCTGCACTGGCAATTGCAGTTGTGCGACTGGCAGGTCGACCTGCACGCGCACCTGGGTGAAACCCTGGAACTGCGCCTGAGCACCGAGCATCAAGACGAACTCCCATGCCAGTTGAGCCATGCTTTGCACGCTTACTGGCGTATTGGTCACGTCGACGAGATAGCGCTGTCTGGGCTCGACGGCGCCCAAGGTTATGACCAGCTCAATCGTCAGGCTTGTCAGCAGGAAGGCGAATTGCGGGTGGACGGTGGGTGCCAGCGGGTGTTCCAGCACGAAGGTGAACTGCAGCTCAAGGATCACGCCTGGCAGCGTGAACTGTGTATCGACACTGGCGACAGTGCGGACACCGTGGTGTGGCATCCAGGCAGCCGGCCGTTGCTGGGGGTCAGTTTTAACGAGGCGTCGGGGTTTGTGTGCGTGGAGTCGGCGATGGCTGGCGCAAGTCTGGCGCCGGGGGAGCGGGCGCATCTCAGCTTGCAGGCGCGGGCTGGGGTTTAGCGGTGTGGCTGATGGCCCTATCGGGGGAAAGCCCCCTCCCACAGTTTGATTTGTGAATACATTTCAAATGTGGGAGGGGGCTTGCCCCCGATGAGGCCAGTGAAGCCAACACACAGACTGGCTTAGTTGAACTCATCCCCAACCGGATACCGGCTGTCATTCAAACTCTCTTTGATCTTGCGCAGATGCGGCTGGAAATCCACGCCACGGCGCAACGTCATGCCGGTGGCCAGCACATCCAGCACCGTCAGCTGAATGATCCGCGAGGTCATCGGCATATAGATGTCGGTGTCTTCCGGCAGCGGAATGTTCAGGCTCACGGTACTGGCCTTTGCCAGCGGTGAATTCTCGGCAGTCACGCCCAGCACCGATGCGCCGTTTTCCCGTGCGATACGCGCTACTTCCACCAACTCGCGGGTACGCCCGGTGTAGGAAATAATCACGAACAACTCGCCGGTGTGCGCCACTGAGGCGATCATGCGTTGCATCAGCACGTCGGCGTGGGCGGTCACCGACAGGTTGAAGCGGAAAAACTTGTGCAGCGCATCCATGGCCACCGGCGCAGACGCGCCCAGGCCGAAGAAGTGGATCTGCCGCGCCTGGATCAACAAGTCCACGGCCTTGCTTATCAGGTTCGGGTCCAAGGCCTGGCAGGCGCTGTCCAGGGACGCAATGGCGCTGCCAAAGATCTTCTGGGTGTAGGCCTCGGGGTTATCATCGGCCTCCACGGCACGGCTGACATAAGCTGCGCCACTGGCCAGGCTTTGCGCCAACTGCAATTTGAGTTCAGGGTAACCGCTGACGCCGAACGAACGGCAGAAACGGTTGACCGTCGGTTCACTGACCGAAGCGGCCTGGGCAAGGGCGGCAATAGAGAAGCGGGTCGCCTGCTGCGGGTTGAGCAGGATGACCTCGGCGACTTTTTTCTCAGCCTTGTTCAATTCTTCGAGGCGGTTCCGGATCTGTTCCAGAAGATTTCGCACGCGGTCCATTCAGTCTTTCCTTCGGGCGACGATGCAAATAAAGGGCGGCAGCCAATCGACGAGTGGCTTTTCGCGGTGGCCTATCCTACTGAGGGTAGCTGAACACCACCACTCGGAATGCGTATTTCGGGAAAATGTTGTGGTTATTACTACATTTTTCCTTGAGTGATGCCTTGAAAAAAGGTATTTGTAGCTTAACTTGATAAAAGAACAAACATCATGCCTTCGATAACCGTAGAACCCTGCACCTTTGCCCTGTTTGGCGCCTTGGGTGATCTGGCGCTGCGCAAGTTATTTCCTGCCCTCTATCAACTTGATGGCGCTGGGCTGCTGCACGACGACACGCGCATCCTGGCCCTGGCCCGTGAAGCCGGTTCCGAACAGCAGCATCTGGCTCATATCGAAAAAGAACTGCGTAAATATGTCGGCAACGAACTGGACGAAAGCATCGCCCAGCGTTTCCTGGCGCGCCTGACTTACGTCCACGTCGACTTCATGAAGGCCGACGACTACGTGGCCCTGGCTGAACTGGCGGGTACCGAGCAACGCCTGATCGCTTATTTCGCCACCCCGGCCGCGGTGTACGGCGCTATCTGCGAGAACCTGTCCAAGGTCGGCCTGGCGGAAAACACCCGTGTGGTGTTGGAAAAACCCATCGGTTCGGACCTGGAGTCCTCGCGCAAGGTCAACGATGCCGTGGCGCAGTTTTTCCCGGAAAACCGCACCTACCGTATCGACCACTACCTGGGCAAAGAGACCGTCCAGAACCTGATCGCCCTGCGTTTCGCCAACAGCCTGTTCGAAACCCAGTGGAACCAGAACTACATCTCCCACGTGGAAATCACCGTGGCCGAGCAAGTCGGTATCGAAGGCCGTTGGGGCTACTTCGATAAGGCAGGCCAGTTGCGGGACATGATTCAGAACCACCTGCTGCAACTGCTTTGCCTGATCGCCATGGACCCACCGGCCGATTTGTCGGCCGACAGCATCCGTGACGAGAAGGTCAAGGTGCTCAAGGCCCTGGCGCCGATCAGCCCGGATGGCCTGACCACTCAGGTTGTACGTGGCCAGTACATCGCCGGCTACAGCGCCGGTAAAGCGGTGCCGGGTTACCTGGAAGAAGAGAATTCCAACACCCAGAGCGACACCGAAACGTTCGTCGCACTGCGGGCCGATATTCGTAACTGGCGTTGGGCCGGGGTGCCGTTCTATCTGCGCACCGGCAAGCGCATGCCGCAGAAGCTGTCGCAGATCGTCATCCATTTCAAGGAACCGTCTCACTACATCTTCGCCCCCGAGCAGCGCTTGCAGATCAGCAACAAACTGATCATTCGCTTGCAGCCGGACGAAGGGATTTCCCTGCGTGTGATGACCAAGGAGCAGGGCCTGGACAAGGGAATGCAACTGCGTAGCGGGCCTCTGCAACTGAATTTTTCCGACACCTATCGCAGCGCGCGCATCCCCGATGCCTACGAGCGTTTGCTGTTGGAAGTGATGCGCGGCAATCAGAACCTGTTTGTCCGTAAAGATGAAATCGAAGCCGCGTGGAAGTGGTGTGACCAGTTGATCGCCGGGTGGAAAAAATCCGGTGATGCGCCCAAGCCGTATGCGGCGGGTTCCTGGGGGCCGATGAGCTCCATTGCACTGATCACGCGGGATGGGAGGTCTTGGTATGGCGATATCTGAATTGAAACTGCCTCGTGGCGTAACTGCCCATGAGTACCGCACGCCAGTGCAACTGGCGGACGGCCTGGCCAATGACGTGGCAGAGCAACTGCGCACGGCCATCAGTGCCCGTGGCGAAGCGACCCTGGTTGTGTCCGGTGGCCGCAGCCCTGTGGCGTTTTTCCAGAACTTGGCCAAGCAAGGCCTGGACTGGTCCAAGGTCACGATTACCCTGGCCGACGAGCGCTGGGTGCCGGTGGAACACGCCGACAGCAATGCTGGCTTGTTGAAACAGCATCTGTTGCAAGGCCCGGCCGCCAAGGCCAAGTTTTTGAGTCTGTACAGCGCCGCCGCCAATCTAGAAGACGCTGCCGAGCAGGCCGATCGCCTGCTGGCCGAGTTGCCAGCCATTGATGTGCTGGTACTGGGCATGGGCGATGACGGTCACACCGCATCGCTGTTTCCCAACAGTCCGAACCTCGCCGAAGCGTTGCAGGCCGACGGTACCCGTCGTTGCTGGCCGATGCTGGCGCCGACCGTGCCGCACCAGCGCCTGACCATGAGTCGCGCGTTGCTGGCCACAGCCAACTACACCGTGCTGTCGATTTCCGGCAGTTCGAAATTGACCACCTTGAGCGCCGCCCTGGCCAGTGACGACGTTGCTGCCATGCCGATTCGCGCGTTTTTGCAACCTACTTTAGAGATTTACTGGTGCCCATGAGCCAAGGATCAGCCGCTATGAAAAGCCCCCAACCGACCGTGTCCATGGCGGATAAAGTTGCCTTGATCGACAGCCTCTGCGCCAAGGCGCGGATCCTGCCGGTGATCACCATCGCCCGCGAACAGGACATCCTGCCGCTGGCCGATGCCCTGGCAGCCGGTGGTTTGACCGCCTTGGAAGTGACCCTGCGTTCCGAGTTCGGCCTCAAGGCCATTCAGGTACTGCGCGAGCAGCGTCCGGAACTGTGCACTGGTGCCGGCACCGTGCTCGACCGTCACATGCTCGAAGCGGCCGAAGTGGCTGGCTCGCAATTTATTGTCACCCCCGGGATTACCCGCGACCTGCTGGAAGCCTCGGTGCACAGCCCGATTCCTTTGCTGCCAGGCATTAGCAACGCCTCCGGCATCATGGAAGGCTATGGCCTGGGCTACCGCCGCTTCAAGCTGTTCCCGGCCGAAGTCAGCGGCGGCGTGGCGGCGATCAAGGCTCTAGGTGGCCCGTTCGGCGAAGTGAAATTCTGCCCGACCGGCGGCGTTGGCCCGGCCAACATCAAGAGCTACATGGCGTTGAAAAATGTGATGTGCGTAGGTGGTAGCTGGATGCTTGACCCTGAGTGGATCAAGAACGGCGACTGGGCCCGTATCCAGGAAGTCACCGCCGAGGCGCTGGCGCTGCTGGATTGATCTGATTTACCGAATCGTTGTTGCTGTGCTTAACGGCATTTTTGCGGTGCACTTGGTCGGTGTACCGCTTTTTTTTGCCTGTAGAAAAGCGCTTATTCGGCGCTCAACTCGGTAATAGCGTTGATCAGCGCATGAATGTCCTGCGCGGAGGTCACCAACCCTGGCGTCACTCGAATACACGTGCCAAACGCTGCTCCGGTTCGCGTGGTGGTAAACAGGTCGTACTCTTTGAGTAACCGATCGACCATGCCTTGCTGATTGCGGCCGACGAATTTGAACGCGGTAATCCCGCAATACAGCCGTGGATCATCCGAGGTCAGGACCTCAATGCCTTTCAGTGGTCGCACCTGACTTACCCATAAATCGCGCAGGTAATTCACCCGAGCACCTTTGGCTGCTGCGCCACCCAATGCCCGATGTTCTTCAAATACCAGTGGCAGTGTCATCAGCGCCGGAAAGTTCGGCGTGCTGTAAGACGTGCGTGCGCGAACATCCGTGATGGGGTAGTGGAATTCGCCCATGTCCGGATCGATGTCTGCCAGGCGTTCCGGAGCGATATACAGAAAACCCAGGGTCAGCGGTGCACCGATCCATTTATGCAGGTTGAAGCCGGCGAACTGGATACCCAGCTCGGCGAGGTTGAAGTCGATCTGGCCCAGGGCATGGGCGCCATCGAGGATCACGTCGACGTCATGTTCACGCGCCGCCTTGGCGATGGCTGCGACGGGCATCACCAGGCCGGTGCGGTGGGTGACGTGAGTCAGCGCCATCAGCTTTAAACGCGGGTACTCAGCGAAGGTACTGCGATAGGTCTGCAACAGACTGTCGAAACTGGCCGGGTGCGTGTGGGAAAGCTCGATCACCTCTACACCGCGAACCCCGGCCAGCCAACGCATGGCGCCCTTGACGGTGTCGTACTCCAAATCACTGATCAACACCTGGTCGCCCGGTTGCAGACGGTTGTAGTTGCGGATCAGCGACTGCAACGCTTCGGTGGCATTGCGGGTAAAGGCCACCGACTCAGGATCTACATCGATTAGTTCGGCCAATTGGCGGCGGATCTCGACGTTCTCGCCCTGTTCAAAGCGCTGGCGCACGTGCAGCGAATTGCTGCGGTTGATAAACGCCACATGGTCCAGATACTGCGCCTGTACTGCGCGGCTCATGCGCCCGAAGTAGCCGTTTTCCAGATTGATCGGACCCGGTTCCAGGTCATACCGCTGGGCGATGGCGTGCCAGTGACGTTCGTTGTTTGCATTCCCTTGCATGGCGCAGTTCCTGATTAATAGCGCGGGGCGGGCTTGCCGTGTTTAGTGCGCAAGGGTTCGAGCAGTTCCGACAAACCGTTGTGGTCGATTTCCTGCATCAAGGCCAGCAAACCGCCCAGCTCGCCGTGGGGAAAGCCTTCGCGGGCAAACCAGTTCAGGTAAGGACCCGGCAGGTCGGCGATGATCCGGCCCTTGTATTTGCCGAAGGGCATTTCGCGGGTGATCAGCAGTTCGAGTTTTTCGGGGTTCATGGGGGGATTCAATGGCGTGAGTCGAGACGTTCGAAAATACAGGCATTCTGCATGAAGGCCAAATGACAGATCATGCAAATAACGTACATACAGATCGTTCAAATATTTTTAAGTTGTTGAAATTAAACATAAAAGTTGTTTTTCAAAACCTGGCACGAGCGCTGCAATCATTAAGACAACCCTTCGTAACCTGCCTAAGGAATTGAAAAATGACTGACATCAATAAAGAATCGATCTCCGTACTCAATGACCTGATCGAGACCAGCATCGACGGCCAGAAAGGTTTCAAAGAATGCGCCGAAGACATCAAACACCCAGAACTCAAGGCGCTGTTTGCCAAGCGTTCCGCTGACTGTGCAACCGCCGCCGCCGAGCTGAAAACCGCCGTGCGTGCTCTGGGTGGTGATCCGGAAGATTCGGGTAGTGTGGCCGGCGCCCTGCACCGTGGCTGGGTCGACGTGAAGTCGATGGTTACCGGTAAAGATGAAGAGGCTGTTCTGAACGAAGCCGAGCGCGGCGAAGACCACGCACTCAAGGCTTATAAAGAAGCGATCGAGAAGATCAACAAGCACAACCTGCTGGGCATTCGTGACTTGGTTGAGCGTCAGTACCACGGCGTACAGCGCAACCACGACCAGGTGAAAGCCCTGCGTAACCAGGCTCGCGCTCAGTCGTAAGCCCTGCTGTGTAACAAATGTGGGAGGGGGCTTGCCCCCGATAGCGGTGGATCAGTCGATATTTCAATGACTGACACACCGCAATCGCGAGCAAGCCCCCTCCCACATTTGTATGGCGTTGGCCTTGAAACCAGACTCAGCCGATGCTGATCGGCGGCAGCTCGGTCAAGGTCACGACCTGCTGTTTGCGTGGCGCGAGGATTTCCGCCTCGCCATCCACTACCAACTCGTCACGCTGATTGAACACGCGAGTGGCGATACGTACGCGAAACTTCGGCAGCTTCTCGAGGATTTCCAGACGCACGGTCAGGGTATCGCCGATTTTGACCGGCTTCTGGAAGGTCATCTGCTGGCCGATATAGATAGTGCCCGGCCCAGGAAGCTCGCAGGCCACCGCCGCGCTGATCAGCGCACCGCTGAACATGCCATGGGCGATACGCTCCTTGAACATGGTCGCCTTGGCGTATTCGGCATCCAGGTGCACCGGGTTGTGGTCACCGGACATGGCGGCGAACAGCTGGATGTCGCGCTCTTCGACGGTCTTGCTGTAGCTGGCGGTCTGGCCGACTTCAAGGGCTTCGTACGGGGTGTTGGTTACCTGAGTCATCTAAAGGTGCATCCTGTGGCTAAACGGTAATTATCGGCCGATTTTAAACGGCTGATTTTAAAAGAAAAGTTATTCGCAGCGGGCTGGCCTGCGCAAGGTCAGGGCTTGGTCGAGCCACGTCAGCACATCCGCGGTGACGGCGTCGCGGTTGGTTTCGTTGAACACTTCGTGACGCGCCTGCGGGTACACATTCAATTGCAGATGCTGGCAGCCGGCCTCACGCAGGGCGTGGGCCAGGTTTTTGAGACGCTTGCCCTCACTCACCGGATCACATTCGCCGCCCATCACGAGGATCGGCAGGCCCGGATCAATCTGGGCGAGATTGGACGCTTTGCTGATTTGCTGCAAGCCGCCAAGCAGGTCGATCCACAGCTGGTTGGTACACCGGAAGCCGCAGAGTGGATCGCTGACGTATTTGTCCACTTCATCCGGGTCACGGCTGAGCCAGTCGAACGCCGTGCGGTTGGGCTTGAAGGCCTTGTTGAACGAGCCGAACGACAGGAACTCGATCAGCGCACTTCGCCCCCTTACACCCTGGCGCAGACGTTCGGCCCGAGCGATCATCCGCGCTGCGCGGTAAAGCGCTACCGGTTGGAAATTCGATCCACTGAGAATTGCCCCGTGCAGGCTGGCGCTGTGGTGCAGCAGGTAGGCTTGGGCGATGTAGCTGCCCATGCTGTGGCCCAGCAGGATGATCGGCAGCCCTGGTTGCTGCTGGCCGATGTGTTGATTGAGGCTTGCCAGGTCGCCTACCACTTTGTTCCAGCCATCCTTCTCGGCGTACAACCCCAGCGTACCTTCGTCGGCGGTACGTCCATGGCCACGCTGGTCCGGTGCATACACGCCATAGCCTGCGCTGCATAACGCTTCGGCCAAGCGTCCATAACGCCCGCTGTGCTCGGCCATGCCGTGGGACAGCATGACTACGGCGTGAACCGGGCCGTCGGGCATCCATTGATTGACGTACAGGCGGCTGCGGTCATTCGCGGTCAGCCAGAAGGTGCTGTGGTTCATGGCGCTTCCTTTGCTATGGGTCGTTGCAGTGTATAGCTGATCTGCCGAGGGGCGGGGTATCTGCCTACGCATCAGCGGCAAGATTCATACAATCAATGACACGATTTAGCGTATTTGCCTGTTTGGTCATAGCTGCTAACGTCCCCAAAGCTCCGCTTGTTATAAGCGGCCGGACATACTCAGGTAAGGGGACAAGAATAATGCAACCTGGTTTCTGGAATGACAAACGCGCGGCGGGCGTTCCCAACGATATCGACCTCACGGCCTACAAGTCGGTGATCGAAGTCTTCGAGCGCTCGTGCAAGGCCTTTGCCGACCGTCCGGCATTCAGCAACATGGGCATCACCCTGACCTACGCCGAGCTTGAGCGCCAGAGTGCGGCGTTCGCCGGTTACCTGCAACAGCACACCGACCTCAAGCCCGGCGAGCGCATCGCAGTGCAGATGCCCAACGTGCTGCATTATCCGATTGCCGTGTTCGGCGCCTTGCGCGCGGGGCTGATCGTGGTCAACACCAACCCGCTGTACACCCCGCGCGAGATGCGCCACCAGTTCAAGGACGCCGGCGTGCGTGCGCTGGTCTACCTGAACCTGTTTGGTTCGCGGGTACAGGAAGTGTGCAACGACACCGAGATCGACTACCTGATCGAAGCCAAGATGGGCGACTTTCTGCCCGCCGCCAAAGGCTGGCTGGTCAACACCGTGGTCGACAAGGTCAAGAAGATGGTCCCGGCCTATAGCCTGCCGCGCGCGGTGTCATTCAAGCGTGCCCTGCGCATGGGCTCGGGCCTGGCGGTGACCCGTCACCCCGTGACCCTGGATGACATCGCCGTGCTGCAATACACCGGCGGCACGACCGGCCTGGCCAAGGGCGCGATGCTCACCCATGGCAACCTGGTGGCAAACATGCAGCAGGCGCGTGCGTGCATGTCTCAGGTCGGCGACGACGGCCATCCTTTGATCAAGGAAGGGCAGGAGGTGATGATCGCGCCGCTGCCGCTTTACCACATCTATGCCTTCACCGCGAACTGCATGTGCATGATGGTCACGGGTAACCACAACGTACTCATCACCAACCCGCGGGACATCGGCGGGTTTATCAAGGAGCTGAAAAAGTGGCGCTTTACCGGGTTGCTGGGGCTTAACACGCTGTTTGTGGCGTTGATGGACCATCCGGAATTCAAGACCCTGGATTTCTCCCACCTCAAACTCACCAACTCCGGTGGCACGGCACTGATCAAGGCCACGGCCGAACGCTGGCAGCAAGTCACCGGCTGCACGATTGGCGAGGGCTACGGCCTGACAGAAACCTCACCGGTGGCGTGCACCAACCCCTATGGCAACAAATCGCGCCTCGGTACCGTGGGCATTCCCGTTCCGGCTACCGCGATGAAGGTGATTGATGACGAAGGCGTGGAGTTGCCTCTGGGCGAACGCGGCGAGCTGTGCATCAAGGGCCCGCAGGTGATGAAGGGCTACTGGCAGCAACCGGCCGCCACGGCCGAGAGCCTGGACGCTGAGGGTTGGCTCAAGACCGGCGACATCGCGGTGATCGATGAGGATGGCTTTGTACGCATTGTCGATCGCAAGAAAGACCTGATCATCGTCTCGGGTTTCAACGTGTACCCCAACGAGATCGAAGACGTGGTGATGGCCCACCCGGCCGTGGCCAACTGCGCGGTGATCGGCGTGCCGGACGAGCGCACGGGGGAGGCGGTTAAGTTGTTTGTGGTGGCGCGTGCCGAAGGCGTGAGCCTTGAGGAGTTGAAGACCTACTGCAAGGCCAACTTCACGGGGTACAAGGTGCCCAAGCAGATTGTGTTACGAGACTCGTTGCCGATGACGCCAGTGGGCAAGATTCTGCGCAGGGAGCTACGCGACATCGCCTGACCATGAATTGAAATGCAATCAAATGAGGGAGGGGGCTTGCTCCCGATAGCGGTGTATCAGTCACTGAATGTATTGACTGAACCACGGCAATCGGGAGCAAGCCCCCTCCCTTATTTGTTTTTGATTGTTCTGAAGACCCCATTCCAGAGCCTTTCAGTAGGTAATTCGAGCGCCAAAATAATTGTGACTAAATATTGTCCTACAGTCGAGTTTATGACTGTAAGGCCCGCTTTTGGCTCTAGTCGGCCCTTGGCAAAGCTGCTACTCTCGGCGCGCTTTGTGACGTCTAGGCCTGCTTGAAAGCGCCAGATTCACCTAAAAAAACATACACCAATAATAATCGCATCAAATGCGATGATGAATTCGCGTCGCTGAGGAGTGGGCTTCCATGAACGAAGACTTTTGGAAGGATAAGTACCCCGCCGGGATTGCTGCAGAAATCAATCCAGACGAGTATCCAAATATTCAGGCGGTACTGAAACAGTCCTGCCAGCGCTTCGCTAACAAACCGGCTTTCAGCAACCTGGGCAAGACAATCACCTACGGTGAACTGTACGAATTGTCCGGCGCCTTCGCCGCGTACCTGCAACAACATACCGACTTGAAACCCGGCGATCGCATCGCCGTGCAACTGCCCAACGTCCTGCAATACCCGGTCGCGGTATTCGGCGCCATCCGTGCCGGCCTGATCGTGGTCAACACCAACCCGCTGTACACCGCGCGGGAAATGGAACACCAATTCAACGACTCCGGTGCCAAGGCCCTGGTCTGCCTGGCCAACATGGCCCACTTGGCGGAAAAGGTCGTGCCCAAGACCGCCGTCAAGCATGTGATCGTCACCGAAGTCGCCGACCTGTTGCCGCCGCTCAAGCGCCTGCTGATCAACAGCGTCATCAAGTACGTTAAGAAAATGGTCCCGGCCTACCACTTGCCACAGGCGATCAAGTTCAACGACGTACTCGCCAAGGGCAACGGCCAACCAGTCAACGACGTCAACCCGGCGAGCAGTGACGTGGCCGTGTTGCAATACACCGGCGGCACCACCGGCGTGGCGAAGGGCGCGATGCTCACCCATCGCAACCTCGTTGCCAATATGTTGCAGTGCAAGGCGCTGATGGGCTCCAACCTCAATGAAGGCTGCGAGATCCTGATCACGCCGCTGCCGCTGTACCACATCTATGCGTTCACCTTTCATTGCATGGCGATGATGCTGATCGGCAACCACAACATCCTGATCAGCAATCCGCGTGACTTGCCGGCAATGGTCAAGGAACTGTCGAAGTGGAAGTTCAGCGGCTTTGTCGGTCTCAACACCTTGTTCGTGGCGCTGTGCAATAACGAAGGCTTCCGCAAGCTGGACTTCTCTGCACTCAAGGTCACCCTGTCGGGCGGCATGGCCCTGCAACTGGCGGCCGCCGAGCGTTGGAAGGCCGTGACCGGGTGTGGCATCTGCGAAGGTTACGGCATGACCGAAACCAGCCCGGTAGCCACTGTGAACCCGATCCAGCACATCCAGATCGGCACCATCGGCATTCCGGTGCCGTCCACAGTGTGCAAAGTCATTGCCGATGACGGCACCGAGTTGGCGCTGGGCGAAACTGGCGAGCTGTGCGTCAAGGGCCCGCAGGTGATGAAGGGCTATTGGCAGCGCCAGGACGCCACCGACGAGATGCTCGACAGCGAAGGCTGGCTGAAGACCGGCGACATCGCGATCATCCAGCCGGACGGCTACATGCGTATTGTCGACCGCAAGAAGGACATGATCCTGGTCTCAGGTTTCAACGTGTACCCCAATGAGCTGGAAGACGTACTGGCAGGGCTGCCAGGTGTGCTGCAATGCGCGGCCATCGGCGTGCCGGACGAGAAATCGGGGGAGATCATCAAGCTTTTCATCGTGGTCAAGCCGGGCGCCACCCTCACCAAGGATCAGGTGATGGAGCATATGCGCGCCAACGTCACCGCCTACAAGGTGCCCAAGGCTGTCGAGTTCCGCGATGCATTGCCGACCACCAACGTGGGTAAGATCCTGCGTCGTGAATTGCGTGATGAAGAGTTGAAGAAGCTGGGCCTGAAAAAGTAAGCCGATAAAAAACCCGCCGATGCGGGTTTTTTAATGACTGGATTGGAATGCAATCCAATGTGGGATGGGCGGTACCACGATTCGACTTGCCTCCGATAGGGAGGGATCAGTCACCAGATTCAGTGACTGACACTCTGCTATCGAGAGCAAGTCATATCGTCGCACCGCGCCTTCCACCTTTAAATCCGGTGCTTACAGGGCGAAATGCGCGAAGCTCACGTTAGCGCCGGCTGGGCGTACGTCTTTAAGGAACGAATCCTTGTCCGCGCTCAATTCCAACGTAATCTCGGGCTTGCGCTTGCCCGAATTGCGCACCACCAGACCTTCGATATGCTCGCGCAGGAACGCCGTCGGCACCTTCAGGTGCAGCAACTGGTCCGTCTCGGCGTTGTGCATCAACAAGTGAATCCACTCGTAATGGCCCACCGCAATACGGCCCAGCGGCAGGTCGAACCACCAGATATTGCGCTTGCGGTCCAGGTCGGTGAAATGGCAGTTGTTGACGCCGAGTACGGCACCGCCCAGTTCCTGGTTTCTACGGGCGATGGCCTGTGCTTTATTGAGTTTCATAACCTTCCTACGGGATCTGTTATTCAGCGTTATAGCCTGAATGTGCCGCGCATTCTCGTGGGTTGGTCGACAAACATAAAGCCAAACCTGCCGTTTTGGACGAAATGCCCGCTGAAAATAATTGAAACTCTGCCGAACGGCCTCTGGTCAATCTTTGTGTAATCACCAAAACCCTTGATTGTTCTTTCGGAGAAATACCATGAGCAGCACATCGGACAAGGCAAAAGGCTTGGCAAACGAAGCGATCGGCAACATCAAGCAAGGCGTCGGCAAAGTGACCGGCAACGACAAGCTTCAAGCTGAAGGTGTGATTCAGGAAAAGAAAGGCGAAGTGCAGAAAGCAGTCGGCGATACCAAAGATGCGGTCAAAAAAGCGACCAAGTAAGTCTGTATCACTGGCTGTATTCGTACAGCCCGGCGGCCATCCACGGATGGCCGTTTTTGTATCCCTTATTGCAACTAAACTTTCGAAATTGTTTCAAAGTCGCCATATGGGCTACTTTGATGTAGAAAACGGCCCCTGAGTCGCCCACGATCTCACCCTCTTTGCGGCGAAAGGAGACGCTATGATCTTTCCGGTTCTCGATGGTCTCAAGCTGCACAAGGTGCTGGTACGCACCGTCAAGGAATTCGTCGACGACGAGATGTCCACCTACGCGTCTGCATTGGCCTACCAGATGCTGTTCTCGCTGTTTCCCTTCCTGCTGTTCCTGATTGCCCTGATCGGTTTCCTGCACCTGCCTGACTTCTTTACCTGGCTGCGCCTGCAGTCGGAACTGGTGTTGCCGCCCCAGGCTTTGGAGCAGGTCAACCCGGTGATCGACCAGTTGCAGCAGTCCAAGGGTGGCCTGCTGTCGGTGGGTATCGTGATTGCGCTGTGGACCGCTTCGGCTGGTGTACGGTTGATGATGAGCGCCATGAACGCAGCCTACGACGTGGTGGAAGGCCGGCCGATTTGGAAGCGTTTTCCGCTGTCGATTTTCTACACCATTGGTATCGCCGGCATGCTGTTGGCCGCTGCGGCGTTGATGGTGCTCGGCCCCCAAGTGATGGAATGGGTGGCGGGGCAGATCGGCATGCAGGAGTTCGTGGTCACCTTGTGGACCATCCTGCGCTGGCCGCTGATTGTGATTTTGCTGATGTTTGCCGTGGCCTTGATGTACTACGTGATGCCTGACGTCGAGCAGAAATTCCGCTTTATCACCCCAGGCTCGGTGCTCGCAGTGGTGGTGTGGATCGTGGCCTCCCTGGGGTTTGGCTACTACGTCAAAACCTTCGCCGACTACAACGCCATGTATGGCAGTATCGGTGCGATCATCGTCCTGCTTTTGTACTTCTATATTTCCGCTGCCGTGCTGCTGCTCGGCGCGGAGATGAATGCCGTGATCGAACACATGTCGGCCGAGGGTAAAGATCCCGGTGAAAAAGAGTTCGATGACCCCGGCCACACTGATGAAAAACAGCACGTCTCAGGCCTAGGCCGTGACCACTCCAAGCCCACCCCCGTTGAGCCTGATCAATGATTCGTGAAATCCTGAAAATGGGCGATGAGCGCCTGCTGCGTATCGCGCCACCGGTTCCGCCGGAGATGTTCGACAGCCCCGAGCTGTGGCAATTGATCGACGACATGTTCCAGACCATGGAGCACGTCGGCGGTGTAGGTCTGGCGGCGCCGCAGATTGGCGTCGACCTGCAACTGGTGATCTTTGGATTTGAAGCCAGCGAGCGCTACCCGGACGCGCCGCCGGTGCCGCAGACTATCCTGATCAATCCGTTGATCACGCCGCTCAGCCCAGTGCTGGAAGAAGGCTACGAAGGTTGCCTGTCGGTACCCGGTCTGCGCGGCGCAGTGGACCGTTACCAGCAGATCCGCTACGAAGGTTTCGACCCCAAGGGTGAGCCGATCGTCCGCACTGCCGACGGCTTTCATGCGCGGGTGGTGCAGCACGAGTGCGATCACCTGATTGGCCGGTTGTATCCGTCGCGGATCACCGACTTCAGCAAGTTCGGGTTTATCGAAGTGATGTTCCCCGACATGGACCCAACGGCTGACGAGTAATCCCCAGACACACTGAAAAAATGTGGGAGGCCAAGCGCCTCCCATATTTGAATCGCGCTTCACATCGGGTTATCGGGTCGGCTTCACGAACTTCAACGTCATCCGATCCGATTCGCCAATCGCCACATACTTGGCCTTGTCCTGCTCTCCCAGCTTCAATGCCGGCGGCAATGTCCACACGCCCTCCGGGTAGTCTTTGGTGTCTTTCGGGTTGGCATTCACCTCGCTTTGCCCCTCCAGTTTGAAGCCCGCGTCGGTGGCCAGTTTTACCACATACGCTGTGGTCAGATAGCCGCTGTGCTTGATGTCTTCCAGCGACGCTCCGTCTTTGGCGCGGTGATCCACAACACCTAGCACGCCACCGGGTTTAAGCACCTTGTAGAACGCGTTGAAAGTGGCCCTGTCGGTATCAGCCAGCACCCAGTTGTGCACATTGCGGAATGTCAGCACCGTATCGACCGAGGCCGGTTTGCCGAATACCGGTGCCTTGGGGTCGAACTCGATCACCTCGGCCTTGGCATAACGCGTAGGGTCGGCGGCAAATTTTTTCTTGAGGTTTTCTTCGGACGTACGCGCGTAAGCGCTGCTGCTCGCGGCCTGCACCGCAGCGATGTAGTGCCCTTGGTCCTTGAGCAATGGCGCCAGCACCTCGCTGTACCAGCCGCCGCCGGGGGTGATTTCGATCACGCTCTGTTTGGCGCCCAGGCCAAAGAATTCCAAGGTCTGCTGTGGATGCCGATACCCATCGCGGGCGCTGTTTGCCGGGTCGCGCCAACTGCCGGCGAGCACGCTGGCGTATTGCTGGGCACTGATGGGAGCGTCGGCTGCCTGGCTCAAGGCCGGGGCGAGGAGGGCGGTGAGGCAGAGGGCTGCAAGCGTCGGTTTCATGATCATCCTGGTAAAGGCCACTGTGCTGCCGAGGCTAGCATGGGCGCTTTACCGGCCGATCACACATTATCTGAGGTCGACCTCACCAACGGTTCTAAGCCCATGGCGATCATCGGTTTGTTGCGCTTGTAACGCACCAGCCGTTCGCTGAGGGATTGGGGCAGGATCGTATCCTGGGTGAATCCAATGCGCTGATACAGGCTTTCCAGGTCTGGATGGCACAGCAGCCATACCGTGCCTTGCACATCAGCTATTGCCTGAAGAATCAAGCGCGCCGCCAACCCTTGGCGGCGATACGCCGGAGCCACAAACACTCCGGTCAGCCATTGCCCGCCTACCACCGGCGACAGGCACAGCCCGGCGACAATTTCACCATTGCGCGCCACCCATAAACGCCCGCCTTTGAGGGCCTTCATCGACGAGTCGTGGCTGCGGTAGAACTTGTTCAGCAGCGGCCACAGAGGCTCTGCCAGCAGATCAATGGACAACTCAGTCATGGTGTTCAGACAGGCTTTATAAAGGGGCGCGGATTATAAACCCCTTCTGGCGGGTGATCGGTGTTATACCCAGTGTTACATCCCCTTTCAGTGGAGCACGCATCATGGCCAAAGGTATGGATTCAAAGAAAGCAGCGAAGAAGAAACCGGCAAAGACCGCCGATGAAAAACGCGCCGACAAAAAAACCAAGAAATCCGAGAGCGGCCTGTTCGGTCACTGATCACCGTTCAACTGAAGGATTTTAAGCGGCCAACGCAACCCTCTCTGTTGGCCGTTCCCTGCCCCGCGCTCAACCTCCCTTCCTGCCCCGCCTTGCCATAACTAATGGCTGACTGGTGGCCTTGCATAGCGCCAAGCCCTGTCTATGCTCACCCAGAACCGTTGATGACGCTCGGCGTGTAAAGCGTTTCGGATGGTTATCCCATAAAGGTCTGCCAGCACTATCCAACTGATGAATGGAATGCGCCTAGCCAGGCGCGGGTTACTTAAGGGTGTCCGACATGTTCAACCTCCATCACAAGTCTGACCTGCTTGAAATCCAGCGTTTCTCCTGTGCACTCACCGAATCCAACGCCAAACTCGCCGCTATCAGCCGTTCCATGGCCATGATCGAATTTGATCGCGATGGGGTGATACTTGATGCCAATGACAAATTCTGCAAAACCATGGGCTACAGCGCCGAGGAAATTCGCGGCCAGCATCATCGGATCTTTTGTGACGAGGCCTACACCCATACCGACGCCTACGCCAAGCTCTGGCGCGATCTGGCGCGGGGCGAGGCCCTCAGCGGCACGTTCGTACGCTTTAACAGGCACGGCCAAGAGGTGTGGCTCGAAGCCAGCTATATGCCCGTGCTGGACAGCGACAACCACGTACAGAGTGTGATCAAAGTGGCGTCCGATATTTCCGCGCGGGTCCACCATGAACATGAAAACCAGAGCCTGATCGACGCCATCAGCCGCTCCATGGCGATGATCGAGTTCACCCCTCAAGGCCAGATTCTCAAGGCCAATAACAACTTTCTGAAGACCGTGCAGTACTCACTGGATGAAATCGTCGGCCAGCACCACAGCCTGTTTTGCCATCGCAGCGAAGTGGAGTCGCCGGCGTACAAAGCGTTCTGGGCGTCCCTCAATCGCGGCGAATACCACTCGCACCGCTTCGAGCGCAAAAACAAATACGGCAAAACCCTGTTTTTGGAAGCGTCCTACAACCCGATTTTCGACACCAACGGGCGCCTGTACAAAGTGGTGAAATTCGCCAGCGACATCACCGACCAAGTGACCACCCTGCGCACCGCCGCCGATTCGGCTCACGCCACCTCGGTACAAAACGACGCCTGCGCGCGCAAAGGATCGGAGGTGGTGCAGCAAACCGTGCAGATCATCGAAGAGATTTCTCACAATTTGAACCAGGCGGCACAGAGCATCGACGCGGTGAGCAAGCAGTCGGACATCATTGGCGCCATTGTGCAGACCATCCGCAGCATTGCCGAGCAAACCAATATGCTGGCGCTCAACGCCGCGATTGAAGCGGCACGAGCCGGTGAGCACGGACGCGGGTTTGCGGTGGTGGCCGACGAAGTGCGCAGCCTCGCCGCACGTACCAGCCACGCCACGGTGGAGATTGTGGAGGTGGTGCGCAAGAACCATGATCTGTCGTTGAGCGCAGTGTCGAGCATGCAGTCGAGCTTGAGCCGTACGGGGTTGGGGGTGGAACTGGCGAACGAGGCGGGGCAGGTGATCCTGGAGATTCAGGAAGGGTCACGGCATGTGGTGGATGCGATCGGGCAGTTCAATTCGACGCTTCAACTGCAATAGCCAACCTATCCATTTCCAATTTGGAAAGCCAATCCCTGTGGGAGGGCGCAAGCACTCCCACAGGTTGATCCGAAGTGTGGCTTAGATTGCCGCCAGGGTTTCTTTCACCGAGTGCGCAGGATCAGTGGCTTTCGCCGCTACTTGCTGCTCTTGTTGCTGCTTCAACCGGTCGGCCACTTGCTTGGAAATCGCGTCCTGTTTTTCCAGGGACATGTTCTGTACATCCGCCTCAGTCAAACCCTGCTCCTTGAGCAACTGCTCACGGATGCGTTCGGCCGGGGTTTTGCTCATGTACTCCGTGAATTCCGAGCGCGCGCCAGAGGTGGATGTGGTGGCAGGCGTCTCGGTCGAGGAGGTGGTTGCCGTGGTGGAGGCTTGCAACTGCACGCGAGTCTTGGCGAAGGCTTCGTCGATACGGTCGGTGGCTTTGTCCAGGTCCTTCTGCGCGACCGGTACGGCCACACTTTGCTGCGCGGCTTGAACGGCGCCGCTGTAAAGCGCACTGGCGGCAGCGTTGGCTGGATCCATATCGGGGCGTTTGAGTTGTTGGACGGTCGATACGGCTTGGGTGTTGTTGTTAACCAGCATGATCGGGCACCTGGAGGAAATGTACGGTGCTACAGCTGGAGCAAATAGCGTGCCGGGCGCCAAAGCCCAGGTTTTGCTGGGGGCGGCTCGGCTGTTGCGGCAAGTGCTGGCCCATCGACGGCCAGCCATTGCCGCCTGCAACTCAGTAGGTGATGGGAATCTCGAATGTCTGAAACGCATCATCCACCGGTTGATAGCCCAGCACACGCGTGGTTTCGCTCAAATCCAGACGCTTGAAACGGTTATTGGAAATGCCGTGGGCGATCAAGTGCTTTACGTCTTTAGTTTCAACCGAACGTTGCAGCAATTGCACTGCATCCCGTGGGCTGAGCCAAGCGCTGAGGTCGCGGGCGTTGTTCAGGTCGTGGCTTTCGGGGAATTCAAAGGCGCCAATGCGCAGGGCAATGGTCGACAGTGGCGTTTTCGCCGCGTAGTAGCCGCACAGCGCCTCGCCATAGCATTTGCTCACGCCATACAGGTTGGCGGGCAGCACTGGCATGCCAGGCGTGATCTGCCGATCCACCGGGTAGCCTTCGATGGTCTGGGCGCTGCTGGCGAAAACCAGACGCTTTACCCCGGCGGCCACGGCAGCTTCGAACAGGTAGGTGGTGGCGAGGATGTTGTTTGGCAGCAGTTCGTCGAACGAGGCGCTGGCATGGGGGATGCCCGACAGGTGCACGATCACGTCGATGCCATCGAGCAGCGCGACGAGCGCGGATTTATCGCTCAAGTCGGCGTGTACGAAGCGATGGTCGCCCAGTTCAAAATCCGGCGTGACGCGGTCTGTAAGCGTAAAGCGGTAGCGGTCTTTCGAGGCTTCGAAAAACGTCTTGCCGATTCTGCCGCAGGCGCCGGTGAGCAGTATGTTGAGTCCTTTCACGTGCATGTCCTTAGTTGTGGCCGTCGAGGGCGAAGGTCTGGAAGCCCGGATGCTGGCTGAGGCGTTCGTAATACGCTGCGATGGCGGGGTAGGGCGGATGTTCCATGGGCGTCATGCGCCAGCGGTGCACCGAAAGGCCGATAAGGACGTCGGCGAGGGTGAATTCGTCGCCGGTGACGTAAGCGTTGGTTTTGGTCAGCTGTTGTTCCAGCAGGCCCATCTTGTCATTCCAGCCCTGTACGCCGGCTGCGATTCGTTGCGGGTCCTGATGCTCAGGACTCTGACGCACCAGCGCTTGGAACGCGTAACCCCAGGAAGGGTTGAGCTCGGTGGCTTGCCAGTCCATCCACTGCTCCACCCTGGCCCGTGGCGCGGGTTCGGCGGGCAAGAGGTCGTGGCGTTGGTAGAGGCTGACCAGGTAGCGGCAGATGGTGTTGGATTCCCACAGCACGCCGTGGTCGTCGATGAGCACAGGTATTTGCGCGTTAGGGTTCAGGGCCAGGAATTCGGGGGATTGGGTGGGGGTGTAGCCGATGCCCCAATCTTCGCGTACGTATTCGATGCCCAGTTCGTGGCATGTCCACAGGACTTTGCGTACGTTGATGGAAGAGGTGCGGCCCAAGATTTTCAGTGAGTGTCCCATGGTGCTTCCCTGGCAGTGGAGAAGGGACAATCTAGCAGGGGCCGGGGAGGTTAAGCGAGCGCGGTCAAATTGAGGGAACCGGCAGGCTAGCTCCCTCGATGGATCACGTTCGGCTTGAAGGTCAGGTGCTTTCCCGCACCTGCAACGCAAAGCCCATGTCCACTACCGGCTTGGCGACCTTGTTGCCCGCCATGATCGTGAGCAGATGCTCCGCCGCACGGCGGCCAATGGCTTCGCGTGGCGTGCTGATGCTGCTCAGGCGCGGCACCATAAAGGACGACGCGGGCAAGTCGTTGAAACCCAGCACCGCCACGCGCTCTGGCACCTTGATGCCATGGCGCAGGGCTTCCAGCAGCGCGCCTTGGGCCAGGTCGTCGTTGCCGAAGAAGATCGCATCCACGTCCGGATGGGCGGCCAGCAACTGTAGGAACAACTCACCGCCCAGGCCCACGGAAGAAGGACGCGGCGTCAGCAGCTCCAGCGCCGGGTCGTACATTCCGGCCTGTTGCAGGGCGCGGCGGAAACCCTCGCCACGCAGCAAGGTACGTTGGTCCAATTGCGCGCCGATATAGGCCAGGCGCTTGCGGCCACGGGACAGTAAATGCGCCGCGGCTGTTTCACCGGCGGCCAATTGCGAGAAGCCCACGCAATTCACGCCAGCGTTAGGGTCCAGGTCCATCATGTAAACGCAAGGCACATTGCTGGCCTCGACCATTCGTCGGGCGCTTTCGGTGCGATCGAAGCCCGTCAGCAGCAAGCCCCGTGGCTGATAGGACATGTAGTTGCGCAGCAGGTTTTCTTCTTCATCGCGGGAGTAGTGAGAGTTGCCGATCAGCACTTCAAAGCCTTTAGGCCGTAGCACCTGATGGATGGCTTCGAGGGTTTCGATAAATAGCAGGTTGGACAACGACGGTACCAACACCACCACCGAATGGCTTTGAGCCGAGGCCAGGGCGCGGGCGGCGGGGTTGACCACGTAGTTGAGCTCGGCAGCTGCCTGTTGGACTTTTTCTACCAGTTCGATGGCCACAGTGCTGATGCCGCGCAGGGCGCGTGAAGCGGTGATCGGACTGACGCCAGCCAGGCGGGCAACTTCGTTGAGGGTCGGGCGACCCGTGGTGCGCGTATTTTTATCGTTCTTAGAGGTCATCAGGCGGCTTGCCAAACAAAAATCGAGGCACTAAGGTAGCGCTGTCTCCAAATGGCTGCAAATTATTGAACTTTGGGTTGCCTGATCCGGTTCAAATGATTGGAGCGGATGCACGCGTCACTCCATAAAAATGACAAGACGGCGCGGGAAAAGCCTGTTTTTGCACGTGCCTTACAGCGTGTGAAGGTAGCGCTATCTGCGTCTTGAGGTGTTTCATGAGTCAACCTGTTACCGCCCTGGTCATCATGGGTGTTGCCGGCTGTGGCAAGACCAGTGTCAGCGAGGCCTTGTGCCGGCTGAACGGCGCCACCGCCATTGAAGGCGACAGCTTTCACCCTGCCGCTAACATCGAAAAGATGAGCGCCGGCCACCCCCTCAACGACGACGACCGCGCCGGCTGGCTCGACATCCTGTGCGATGAACTGCGCCGCTCGCTTAAAGCGGGTGAACATCCGGTGCTCACCTGTTCGGCTCTCAAGAAGAAATACCGTGACCACCTGCGCGAAGCCGCGCCAGGTCTGGGTTTCGTATTCCTGGAACTGACCCGTGAAGTCGCCTCGGACCGCGTGTCCCATCGCCCCGGCCATTTCATGCCGGCAAGCCTGATCGACAGCCAGTTCGCCACCCTTGAATCGCCCAAAGGCGAGCCACTGACCCTGGCCCTCAACGCCAGTGAAGACAGTGTCGAGGCGTTGGCCGAGCAGACCAACGCTTGGTGGCTGCAACACGGCTTTGAACGAACTCATTAATTTTTTGCCGGAAAAGATAGCGCTATCCCCGGCAAGAAATTCAACACCCGCTTTAATAACAACAACAAACAGGAGAGACCCCCCATGTTTGGCATGTCCCACGAGTCGTACCTGCTGCTAGACGCAGTCGTCACTATCATCGGGTTGATCGTTCTGATCACCAAGTTCAAGGTCCACCCGTTCATTGCACTGATCATCGCGGCCGGCTTCCTCGGCCTGACCTCGGGCATGCCCGTGGACAAGATCATCAAGGCCTTCCAGGACGGTTTCGGCGGGGTGCTCGGCTTTGTCGGCATCATCCTCGCGCTGGGCACCATGCTCGGCAAGATGATGGCCGAATCCGGCGGTGCCGATCAGATTGCCCAGACCCTGATCCGCGCCTTCGGCAAAGAGAAGGTCCAGTGGGCCATGATGTTCGCCGCGTTCCTGGTGGGCATCCCGCTGTTCTTCGAGATCGGCTTTGTGCTGCTGATCCCGCTGGTGTTTATCGTCGCGCGCCGCACCGGTGTGTCGCTGATCAAGATCGGCATCCCGCTGCTCGCAGGCCTCTCGGCAGTGCACGGCCTGGTGCCACCGCACCCGGGCCCGCTGCTGGCTATCGGCGTGTTTGGCGCGGACATCGGCAAGACCATCCTGTATGGCCTGATCGTCGCACTGCCGACCGCCATCATTGCCGGCCCGATCTTCGGTACGTTCATCGCCAAGTACATCCCCGGTAATCCCTCCCAGGAACTGGTGGATCAACTGGCCCGCGAGACCGATAACAAGTCGCTGCCAAGCTTCGGCATCACATTGGTCACCGTGCTGCTGCCGGTGTTTCTGATGCTGCTCAAAACCTTCGCCGACATCGCCTTTGCCGAAGGCAACGTGGTGCGCAACTGGATGGACATGATCGGTCACCCGATCACCGCCTTGCTGCTGGCGCTCCTGCTGTCGCTGTACACCTTTGGCAGCCGCCAGGGCATTCACTCCAAGCAAATCCTCAAGCTGCTCGACGCCAGCCTTGCGCCGACGGCCGCGATCATCCTGATCATCGGTGCCGGTGGTGGCTTCAAACAGATGCTGGTAACCAGCGGCGTGGGTGACGTGATCGGCCATATGGCGGTGAATGCGCAGATCAACCCGATCCTGCTGGCCTGGCTGGTGGCGGCGGTGATTCGTATTGCGACCGGTTCGGCGACCGTGGCGACCATTACCGGCGCGGGCATCGTAGTGCCGGTGGTGGGGATGATCCCAGGGGTTAACCGTGAGCTGTTGGTGCTGGCGACGGGGGCGGGTTCGTTGATCCTGTCTCACGTCAACGATGCGGGGTTCTGGCTGGTGAAGCAGTACTTCAACATGACCGTGGCCGAGACGTTCAAGACCTGGACGGCGATGGAAACCATTCTGTCTGTGGTGGCGTTGATCTTCATCATGCTGCTGTCGTTGGTGGTCTAACAGACACACCAGCAGCAAGGGTGAAAACCCAATGTAAATGTGGGAGGGGGCTTGCCCCCGATGGCGGTGGGTCAGTCACCAGATGCAGTGATTGAACCTCCGCTATCGGGGGCAAGCCCCCTCCCACATGTTGACCACATTTGTTCAGGTGGATCGGGTCAGGCTTTAGCGACCAGCCCATCCGCCCGGAACATCCCGCGAATCCCGCGCACCGCCTGGCGAATCCGGTCCTGGTTTTCGATCAGCGCAAAGCGCACATGATCATCCCCATACTCGCCAAATCCAATCCCCGGCGACACGCAGACCTTGGCTTCCAGCAGCAGCTTCTTGGCAAATTCCAGCGAACCCATGGCGGCATACGCCTCGGGAATCTTCGCCCAGACATACATCGATGCCTTGGGATTCTCCACCATCCAGCCCAACTCATGCAGGCCCTTGACCAGCACATTGCGGCGCTGGCGGTACTGCTCGGCGATGTCCTTCACGCACTGCTGATCGCCTTCCAACGCAGCAATCGCGGCGACTTGCAGCGGGGTGAAGGTACCGTAATCGTGGTAACTCTTGATCCGTGCCAGGGCGTTGACCAGTTCCGGGTTGCCCACCATGAAACCGATGCGCCAGCCGGCCATGTTGTAGCTCTTGGACAGGGTGAAAAACTCCACCGCAATGTCCTTCGCCCCCGGCACCTGCATGATCGACGGGGCTTTCCAGCCGTCGTAGACGATGTCGGCGTAGGCCAGGTCATGCACCACCAGCACGTCGTACTGCTTGGCAAGGGCGATCACCCGTTCGAAGAAATCCAGCTCCACGCACTGCGCAGTCGGGTTGGACGGGAAGCCGAGGATCATCATCTTCGGCTTCGGGATCGACCCACGAATCGCCCGTTCCAGCTCGGCGAAGAAGTCCACGCCCGGAATCAGCGGCACCGAACGCACCTGGGCGCCGGCAATCACGGCACCGTAGATATGAATCGGGTAGCTCGGGTTGGGCACCAGCACCGTGTCGCCCTGGTCCAGGGTGGCCAGCATCAAATGCGCCAGGCCTTCCTTGGAACCGATGGTGACGATGGCTTCCGTCTCGGGGTCGATGTCCACCTCGTAGCGGTCTTTGTACCAGCGCGAAATCGCCCGGCGCAGACGTGGAATGCCTTTGGAGGTGGAGTAACCGTGGGTGTCTTCACGCTGGGCGACGGTAACCATTTTCTCCACGATATGGGGAGGCGTGGCACCGTCGGGGTTACCCATGCTCAAGTCGATGATGTCTTCGCCGCGCCGACGCGCAGCCATCTTCAGCTCGGCAGTGATATTGAAAACGTAAGGGGGGAGTCGATCTATGCGCGCAAAGCGGCGCGGCGAACCTTGGTCGGCCATTGTTGCCTCGAGAGTACGTAAGCGCCCGGAACCGTCCGAGCGACGTCGGCCACTGCGGTGGCCTGCGGAGCAGACAATACGGTCGATGATGGCCAGTTGTCCATATGCGTAGGAAAATTTTCTGCATGGAGTACGGCACGGATATACCCCTATACTCGATGCGGGTTTGTTCCCTCATAAGAAGGAGACTGTTCGTATGGATCAGCAGACAAAACAACCGTTAGAGCCACGCATGGAAGCAGGCAAGGCCTTGGTGATTGCTGGGGTACAAGGGCGTTATTCCAAGGCGACGGTGGGCGATATTCCCAAGTTGTGGGAGTTGTTCGACACCTGCATCAAGGACATCAAGAAGCGCATCGGCGGTGTGACCTATGGCGTTTGCCATAACCCCAATCACGGCGAATTCGATTACATGGCGGGGGTGGAAGTCCCGAGCAAAAGCGACGTCCCGAGCAACTTCGAAGCCATTGAAATTCCACCGCTCAACTATGCGGTTTTCCCCCATTACGGACCGGTGCAGGCTTTGGAACAGACGTACGAGCGCATCATGTTCGAGTGGTTGCCACATTCGGGCTACAAAGTGGCAGGGCCGGATTTTGAACGCTACAGCGCTGATTTTGACGTGAGGAAAGGCACGGGGACGGTGGAGATCTGGTTGCCTGTCGTAGCCAATACCTGATGGCGCATGACTGAGCTGCCGGGGCAGCTCAGTCGCGTGTGTCAACGGCTGAGCAGCCGCCCGATGAAGGACGCGTTGCCGCCGAGCGTGCCACTGCTTTGCAGGCGCTCTTCCTCCAAAACGCGCTCGAGTTTGTCGATATAGGAAGGCTGCGGCCTTGATTGCGTGTCGTTCCAGGCTATTGCGACGCCTTGATCGCCAAAGTCGGCGTCCAATTGGCCGGTCACGGTGTGTCTGAGCAGCTTGACCAGATTTCCGCTGTCATTACGCGCCAACGCGACAATCTTCCCATCGTTCTGGACCGTTACACTGGCATAGTTGCCATGGTTGGTTTCGGTTTCCAACGGCTGTCCTGCGTTGAACGACGTGTCCAGTTGACCGTTGGCAAGCAGGCTGGCAACGAAGTTCATTTGATGTGGGAGTTTGTGGCTGTCGCCGACCACCGCAATGCCGCCGACAACGGCAATGCGCCCCTCTGGGCCGCTCGCCAGCACAGTAACCTGTTCGTCGTGATTGCCCGAAAGCGGCAAATGGACAAGTCCGTTGTTGCCAAATCCTGTGTTCAGTTCCCCTTTGTTCGTATACCCGCTGAGGTGGGCTTTGCCATTGCTGGTACCCGCCAGTACAAAACCCTGCGCTGTCGTCAAGACCGCACTCAGGAGAACACCATGGACTTCAAGTGGCCCGTTGTTTCCGAAGTTGATAAATCGGCCACTTTCGTCGAGCTGGTAAACGAAACTTTTGGTGCCGTCATTGAATACAACGATGATGTTGCCATCACCCTGCACCGCAAGACCGGCCTTGCTGGTTTCACCGAGATTGATCGCTTGATTCAGCACAACTTGACCGTTAGTGCCAAACGACTTATCTACGTCGCCGTTATCGACCCGGAATCGTGTGACAAACGCCGCTTCACCGTCAGTATTTGCCGCTAGCAGCAGGGGTTTGTTATCCGGCTGAATCAGCATGTCGACAAGGACGTCGCGGTCTTCAGCCGGCGTGAGCCAGAACCCGAAGTTGATATCCTCCTCTCCGGTCGGTGTGTGTTTGGTGAGACCGATGAAGTGATTGTTCTGGTAAGTAAACAGGCCCGCTGTAAGGGTCGAGCCATTACTGAGGGCGCGGGAAATCCCCACCGTATTTCTGTAGATCACAGTGCCGTTCTTGGGGGTTGCGTTACCAAACGAAAGATCCGCGCTTCCTGCGGTGTTTACTGCAGTACTGCTCGATGAAGTCTTCATGGAATGTCTCCGCACTGGACGTAAAACGTTTCCACTCCTGCTCGTCATATTCCGTGAGCGACAACCTTGGCGTTACAGTAAAAGGCATCGAGGTGCGTGCGTATAGCTGTGAGATCTGACAGTAGGCAACGGGGGCTAAAGCCTGCGCCGACTGCCGTATCACTTTCGCTAGGTAAGGTGTGTCAAAGACGCTCCACCCAACATCAGACTCAACCTGCGTTCATACCCCACCCGCGCCTTGTACGCCTCGCCGATATCCAACCAGCCCGCTTGCAGATATAACCCCATCGCCGCCACATTGGCGCTGTCCACCGACAGTTCCAGTGCCTCGATTTGTGGCCATTCCTGGCGCGCTGCCGCCGGCAATGCCTGCAAACACGCCTTGCCGAACCCTCGCCCTTGCTGGTGCCGATCCACCTGGAACGCATGCAGCGTGGCGCTGTGTGCATCGGCCCAATGGGGCAGGCAAGGCGGGCGTTTGAGCAAGAGGAAGGCCACCGGAATGTCATCGGCCAGCAGGGCGAACCCTTTGACGCCTGGGCTCGGTTTGGCCAGCAGCGAATTGAGCGCGCAATACATATCGCCGCAAAACGGCAGTTGTTCGGGATGAACTTCGATGGCGCTGGCTTGCTGTCGTTGCACAGCAGTGAGCGCTTCGTAGGCGACAAGGCGGGTTTGCATCGGAACGTCCGAACGGCTGCAAGGAAGCGCGCAGTCTAGCGGGTTTGAGGGCGACACAGTGCTTAGTGATAAGCGGGCTGGCCCTGAGCGAGGCGCGCCAATTCACCACATACTCTGAGCCTGATCACTCATCCAGCATCTGCGCCAGCATCCAGCTGCCCGCCGGTCCCGGTGGATACTGCCGCGACCACAGCGCATCCACCGCTACCAGTCGCGGCCAACCGCGCACTGGGAGTTCCACCAGCCCAGTGTTGCCAAAGCGTTCCACCAGCCAACGCGGCAGCTCGGCCCAACCGAAACCGAGCTGGGCCATTTCCATCAGCATCAGAAAACTCGGCGCCGACCAAACGCGGCCGCTGGGGCGGGTTTCATTCGGGTTGATGATGCTCGCCAGCCGAAGTTCGCGGTGTTGCTGTAAGCACTGCACGTCGATGTTCGGCAGCGTGGCCAACGGATGCTCGGGCGCGACGAACAGCGCGATTTCCGTGCGTTCAGCCACGGGCGCGCGGCTGAGGTCGGGTGGGTAATGCGCCTGGGCTTCGACAAATGCGATCTGCGCACGACCGCTCTGCACCAGCGCGATCAAGTCTTCGCACTCGGCGATCAGCCATTCCAGTTCAAGGTCCGGGTAACGCTGCTCGAAGGCCTTGAGCGCGAGTTCGAAGCGCTCAGATTGATAGGTATCGGACATGGCAATCGTGACTTTCGGCTCCAATCCCATGGCCAACTGACTCGCGGCCAGCGACAGGCGACTGCTGGCTTCCAGGACTTGCTCGGCGCGTTGCAGCAACACCAGGCCGGCGGGCGTGAGCGTCGGCTTGCGGCTGCTGCGATCAAACAGCACAACATCCAAGTCAATCTCCAGGCTGGCTACCGCCGCGCTGACGGTGGACTGGCTCTTGCCCAGTTTGCGCGCCGCCGCCGAAAACGAGCCTTGTGTGGCCGCCTGCACAAACGCCTGCAGCACTTCATTAGAGGCCATGACTATCGCCTTGATCGATGGTTATTGGTTATGAAGTATCGATTCAAAGGGTAATGATGGCAACCGTCGTCACTCTCGGAGACGGGTCATGAACCCTACCAAATCCATCACTGAACGCGTTTGCCAGGCTGTTGGTTTCGAAGCCCTGGCGTTGTTGATCTGCACCCCTTTGTTGGCGTGGATCATGGACAAACCCGCCCTGGAAATGGGCATGGTCACCCTGGCGATCAGCCTGATGGCGCTGACCTGGAACGTGATCTTCAACGGCCTGTTCGACCGACTCAAGGCACGCCTGCAACTGGCCAACAATGGCTGGACCCGTGTGTTGCACGCGCTCATGTTTGAAGGTGGCTTGATTTTGGTGTGCGTACCGCTGATTGCGGCGTGGCTGAATATCAGCCTGATGCAGGCATTTATCCTCGACATAGGTGTATTGCTGTTCTTCCTGCCGTACACCTATGTGTATCACTGGGGCTATGACGTACTGCGCGACAAGCTCCTACAGAAACATTCCGCCCGACGCCTCGATGCGCTGGCCGGTGATCCAGTGGCTGCCGTCGGCCAGCAGGCTGGCAATCGCTCCACCGATATCGTCCGGTAAGCCGGCGCGGCCCAGGGCGGTGTTGCTCGCGACCATGGCATTGAGGTTGGCGTTGTCGCGTACAGCGCCGCCGCCGAAGTCAGTTTCGATCGCGCCAGGGGCCAGGATGTTGACGCTGATCCCGCGCCCACCCAGCTCTTTGGCCTGGTAGCGGGTCAGCACTTCCATGGCGCCTTTCATCGCCGCGTAGGCGGCATAGCCCGGCAGGCTGAAACGCGCCAGGCCGCTGGAGACGTTGAGGATGCGGCCGCCGTCGCGGATCAACGGCAACAGCTTCTGCGTCAGGAAAAACGGACCCTTGAATTGGATCGCCACCAGTTGGTCGAACTGGGCTTCGGTGGTCTCGGCAAAACTGGCGTGAATGCCGATCCCGGCGTTGTTGATCAGAAAGTCGATGTGATCCTGTGCGAAAACATCCTTGAGCACGCCGGCCACGTCGCCGACAAAACCTTCGAATGTTGCGCTTTGGCTCACATCCAATTGCAGCATGGCGGCGCGGCCACCCAATTGTTCGATCTCGGCCACCAATGCCTGCGCCTCGTCGGCCTTGCTGTGATAGGTGCCGATGATGTCTACGCCTTGCGCCGCCAGGTGCAACGCA
Source organism: Pseudomonas sp. TE3911 (assembly GCF_054062775.1). Classification (NCBI taxonomy): domain Bacteria; kingdom Pseudomonadati; phylum Pseudomonadota; class Gammaproteobacteria; order Pseudomonadales; family Pseudomonadaceae; genus Pseudomonas; species Pseudomonas sp. TE3911. The sequence continues at coordinate 435,329 of NZ_JBSSFP010000001.1, forward strand.
GCGTTTTTACCCAAACCACGGCTGGCGCCGGTGATCAATGCGATTTTGCGGGTCATGGTGCAGTCCTCTTCAGATGTGAACGTGGGACTGAGTGTATTTGTCCGCTGCTAACGTGATAAACAGGGCCACACCGGAATCACTGGCCGGATAAGGCGAACAATCCCATGAACAAACTTGAGTTGCTGCGCACCTTCGTGCGGGTCACCGAACTGTCGAGTTTTACCCAGGCGGGCGAGAGTCTGGGGCTGCCGCGTTCCACGGTGTCCGAGCATGTGCAGGCGCTGGAAGAACTGCTCGGCGCGCGTCTGTTGCAGCGCACCACACGCAAAGTGCAGGCGACCCAGGACGGGCGCGTGTTGTACGAGCGCAGCAAGGACCTGCTCGCGCATATGGAGGAACTCGAAGGGCTGTTTCGCCAGGACGAAGCGCAACTGAGCGGGCGCATCCGCGTCGACATGCCTAACGTGATGGCGCGGGAACTGATCCTGCCGCGCTTGTCGCAGTTCATGGACGCGCACCCGTTGATCGAGTTGGAGATCAGTTGCACCGACCGCCAGGTCGACCTGCTCGCCGAAGGCTTCGACTGCGTACTGCGCGTCGGCGCCCAGCCGGACCACAGCGTGGTCGCACGCGTGCTGTGCCGCATGCCGATGATCAACTGCGCGAGCGCGGGTTACGTGCAACGTTACGGCGTGCCCGCGACCTTGGCCGATCTGGCGCAGCATCAATTGGTGCATTACGTGCGGCCGTTGGGTTCACGCTCGGCCGGTTTCGAGTATCAGCAAGGCAACAAGGTGCAGCGCATCCCCATGGCCGGGCGGGTGACGGTCAACAGCACGGATGCGTATCGCGTGGCGTGCCTGGGCGGTTTTGGCATTACTCAGGTGCCGGCCTTGGGTATTCGTGACTTGCTCGCCAGTGGCGAGTTGGTGGCCCTGCTCCCGGACTACCCGGCGCCGCCGCTGGATGTGTCCTTGCTCTACGCGGGCCAGCGGCATTTGCCGTTGCGGGTGCGCGTGTTCATGGACTGGCTGGCGGCCACCCTGCAAGCCCATCTTTAACGGCGCGCCGACAGTTGCTGCGGCGCCAGGAACGCGTCGTGAAAGTAATCCCGGAACGCCTGCATCGCCGGGGTAAATGCCCGCTCGCGGTGCCAGGCCAGTCCGACGCTCATGGGCGTGACCGGGTCGGTGACGGTCAGGGTTTCGATGCGCTTGCCTTCCAGTGACCACGGGCGGTGCACCAAGTCCGACAGAATCGCCACGCCGCTGCCATTGGCGACCATGCTGCGTACTGCCTCCACCGAACTGGTGCGCAGTCGCACCTTAGGCGTTTGCCCGGCCTGTTCCCAATAGCGCATGGCGCTGTGTTCGGCTTCATCGACGGTCAGCAGGATGTAGGGCTCCTGCGCGACATCCGCCAGGCTCACGGCGCCGCGCTCGCACAATGGGTGATGGCTGGGCAGCCACAGGCGACGTTCCGAGTTGAACAGAATCTCGGAAACGATCGCCGGGTGAGTCAGGTTGGCGGTGAGCACCACGGCCATGTCGAACTGGCCGTCGAGCAGACCTTGTTCGATCGCCTGGCGTTCCTGCTCGAAGACCTCGATGGTCACGTCCGGATGCCAATGCTCCATGCGCTGCAAGTGATGGGGCAGGAAGTAACCAAGCACAGTGTAACTGGCCGCTACCCGCAGGACGCCGCTGGCGCGGTAGTCGGGCAATGGACTGTTCAGCGCATCGTCCACGCTGCGCACAATCACATAGGCTCGGTTGAGAAAGTGCCGCCCGGCATCGGTCAAGTTCATGCCTTGGGCCGAGCGCACAAACAGTTGCACGCCGAGCATCGCCTCCAACTCCTTGATCGCCGTGGTCACCGCCGACTGCGAGATGTTCAGGTGGATCGCTGCCTGAGAAATCTGGCCGATCTCAGCGGTGGCGACGAAGTAGCGGATTTGGCGCAAGGTCAGCGACATGAGCGATATCTGTTTTTCAGAAGATAGGGCATCTGATAATAGATCTTCCCAAGGGGTCAAGGCGCAGCCTACTTTTCCAACATCATTTCTGGCGGAGCGACCCCGATGCAGGCAGTGGATTTCAATTCGGACATGGGCGAAGGTTTCGGCCCCTGGACCATCGGTGATGGCGTCGACGCGGAGCTGATGGCCTACATCAGCTCGGCCAATATCGCCACCGGCTTCCACGCCGGCGACCCCGGCACCATGCGCCGCACCGTAGAACGCGCCAAGCAACTGGGCGTGGCCATCGGCGCCCATCCCGGCTTTCGTGATCTGGTCGGCTTTGGCCGTCGGCATATCAACGCACCGGCCCAGGAACTGGTGGACGATATGCTCTACCAACTCGGTGCCCTGCGGGAAATCGCCCGCGCCCAAGGCATGACGCTGCAACATATCAAGCCTCACGGCGCGCTCTACATGCACTTGGCCCGTGACGAAGAAGCGGCCCGGCTGCTGGTGCAAAACCTGCAACTCATCGAACCGACGCTGTTGCTGTACTGCATGCCCAACTCGGTGATCTGGCGGGTGGCCAAGGAGTTGGGGCAACCGGTGGTCCGGGAATTTTATGCCGATCGTGAGTACGATCTGACGGGCTCCATCGTGTTTACTCGCACTGTTCGCGCGCTTGATCCTGCAACGGTGGCGGCACGTGTCCTGCGGGCTTGTCAGACGGGGTTGGTGCGCACCGTAGAAGGCGAAGACCTGTTTATCGAATTCGATTCCATCTGCCTGCACAGCGACACTCCCGGCGCCCTGGAACTGGTGGAAGCCACCCGCGAAGCCTTGGACCAGGCGGGTATCACGGTCAAAACACCCTAATAAGATCGACCCCTTACTTTTTTGCCTGCCTTTCCATAACCATTCCAAGAGGAAGCGACATGGCTGAAACGACCCCCATCCGCTACAGCTTCGGCGGTGACGAACACCTGTTTGCCGAGGTCAGCGACAGCATGTCGTTGGAGGCCTTTTTCAAGGGCATGGCGGTGACTCGAGTGGTGGAGCGCCTGGCGCTGGAAGGCGTGCTGGATGTGTGCCTGGCCAATGCCTCGTTCCAGATCCGCTTCGACCCCGACCGCATCGCGCCCCATGTGTTGCTCGACGCCGTGCAAAGCGCCGAAGCCCAGGCCGTGGCCGAACGCACCTTGCGCACGCGCATCATCGAAATCCCGGTGCTGTACAACGACCCCTGGACCCATGAAACCCTGATGCGTTTTCGCGATCGCCATCAAGACCCCAGCGGCACCGACCTGGAGTACGCCGCGCGCATCAATGGTCTGGCGGATGTGGACGCGTTTATCGCCGCTCACAGCGGCGCGCCGTGGTTTGTGTCGATGGTCGGGTTTGTCGCGGGTCTGCCGTTCATGTTCCAAATGGTCGAGCGTGAGCGGCAGTTGCAGGTGCCCAAATACCTGCGCCCGCGCACCGACACGCCCAAACTCACCCTCGGCCATGGTGGCTGCTTTGGGTGTATCTACTCGGTGCGCGGCGCTGGCGGTTACCAAATGTTCGGCGTGACCCCGGCGCCGATCTACGACCCGGCGCAGCAGTTGGTCTACCTCAAGGAGCACATGGTGTTCTTTCGCCCCGGTGACATCGTGCAGTTCAAACCCATAGAACGTGATGCCTACGACCTGGCCGTCGCCGAGGTGGACGCAGGACGTTTCGACCTGCGCATCCGCCCGGTGGAATTTTCCCTCGACGCCTTTCTGGCCGACCCGGTGGGCTATCCGAAAACCCTGCAGGAGGCGCTGGCATGATCAAAGTCCTCAAACCCGGCCTCGCCACCTCTGTGCAGGACCTTGGCCGCGAAGGTTATTACCACTTGGGCATTCCGCCGTCGGGGGCGCTGGACCAATACGCGCTGAGCGCGGCCAACCATCTGGTGGGCAATCCGGTCGGTGCGGCGGGCCTGGAATGCACCTTGATCGGGCCTGAATTGGAATTCCAACAGGATGCGTTGGTGGCACTCAGCGGCGCGCTCATGTCGCCGCGCCTTGACGGTGAAGTGGTGCATCAGGACACCGCGTTCCAGGTGCGTGCCGGGCAGGTGCTGCGTTTCGAATTCCCCAAGGCCGGCGCACGGACTTACCTGGCGGTGGCCGGCGGCATTGATGTGCCCGTGGTGCTCGGCAGTCGCTCCACTTACACCCTGGGCGCGCTTGGTGGGTTTAAAGGTCGGCGCTTGCAGGAGGGTGATGAATTGCACATCGGTGAGCTCTGCGGGCAGGGGCGGGCGGGCAACAGTTTGCCCATGGCCTTGCGCCGGTCGGTAGGGGGCGATATCACCCTGCGTGTGGTGCCTGGCCTGTATTACGAGCGCCTGACCGATGCCGCCAAAAGCAGTTTTTTTGCCGAACCGTGGACCGTGGGTTCCGAAGCGGACCGCATCGGCTATCGCTTCAAGGGCGGTAGCGCGTTGAGCTTTGAACCACGGGAACAGCCGTTTGGCGCGGGCTCGGATCCGTCGAATATTGTCGACAGTTGCTACCCCATCGGTTCGATCCAGGTACCGGCGGGGCTGGAGCCGATTGTGTTGCATCGAGATGCAGTGTCGGGCGGAGGTTACGCGATGATCGGCACGGTGATCAGTGCCGATCTGGATTTGATCGGGCAAATGCAGCCCAACCAGCGCGCGGGTTTTGTGGCGGTGACGCTGGAGGAGGCCCTTGAGGCGCGGCGGGTGTACAAGAAGCGGCTCAAGGCCATGACGGGACTTTTCAACAACTGACACAACACACATCCAACTGTGGGAGGGGGCAAACCCCCTCCCACAGTTTCAATCTATGTTGTGTCAGAAAAGTTGGGTGAACAGCCAGTAGAGGCTGCCAGACAGAAGAATCGCCGCCGGCAACGTCAGCACCCACGCCATCAGCAAATTGCGGATCGTCCGCATCTGCAACCCAGCACCATTGGCCACCATGGTCCCCGCCACACCGGATGACAGCACATGGGTTGTCGACACCGGCAACCCATACATATCTGCGGCCCCGATGGTCAGCATCGCCACTGTTTCCGCCGCCCCACCTTGGGCGTAGGTCATGTGGGTCTTGCCGATTTTCTCGCCCACCGTGACCACGATGCGCTTCCAGCCGACCATGGTGCCCAGGCCAAGCGCAATGGCCACCGCGATCTTCACCCAAAGCGGAATAAAGCGCGTGGCGTTGTCGATCTGTTGCTTGAACAGCTGCAGTTTGTCTTGGGTGTCGGCGTCGAAATTGCCGACCTTGCCCTTGTCCATCAGGCGAATGGTTTCGCTGGTCAGGTACATGTCGTTACGCACGTTGCCGACCGCCTCGGCGGGGACTTTGGCCAGGGAGCCGTAGCCTTTGACTTCTTCGCCGATATGCCCGGTGAGCGCGGCGAGGGCCGGCACCAGGTCCGGTGTGGCTTGCTTGGTGCGCACGTAGGTCGACAGGACGGGGCGAGGGTCGCCGGGCAATGCCTGCGCCGTGGTTTTCATCAGGGCGGCCTGGGTCACTTCGGCCACCGCCGCGAACTGCAAAGACTGCTCGGCGGGCATGGTGCGGTTCAACGCATAGGCCATGGGCAATGTGCCGACCAGAATCAGCATGATCAGGCCCATGCCTTTCTGCCCATCGTTGGAGCCGTGGGCGAACGACACGCCGGTGCAGGTGGCGATCAACATGCCACGAATCCACCACGGCGGCGGAGTGTTGCCTTTGGGCGCCTTGTACAGCGATCGGTTCTTCACAAAGGCGCGCATGGCCAGCAGCAACAAGGCTGCAAACGCAAAGCCGATCAAGGGGGACAGTAGCAACGCATAACCAATCTTGGTCGCCTGGGCCCAATCTACCCCGCTGGTACCGTCACGTCCGTGCATCAAGGCATTCGCCACGCCGACGCCGATGATCGAGCCGATCAGCGTATGGGAGGACGAGGCCGGTAAACCCAGCCACCAGGTGCCGAGGTTCCACAGGATCGCAGCGATCAGCAGGGCGAAGATCATCGCGAAACCGGCCGATGAGCCCACCTGCAAAATCAGCTCCACCGGCAGCAGGGCGATGATGCCAAACGCCACCGCGCCGCTGGAGAGCAGCACGCCGAGGAAGTTGAAAAAGCCCGACCACACCACCGCGAAATGCGGTGGCAGCGAGTTGGTGTAGATCACCGTCGCGACGGCGTTGGCGGTGTCGTGGAAACCGTTGACGAACTCGAAGCCCAGAGCGATCAACAACGCGACGCCCAGCAGCAGGAACGGCGTCCAGGTGGTGACCACCGTGCCCAGTTCGTGCATGTCATGCATCAGGCTGTAGGCGGTGAACAACAGTCCCATGGCGAGGACGGCGAAGAAAATGATCACGGTCACCAGGCCAGGTTTCTTGTCCAGGCGCGGTTTTGAATCGACGGAAGATGAGTGCGTGGAGGCAGTCAGGGAAGGGGTGGCCATGCCGGAGCATCCAGGTGATGAAGGATGTCGTTCATAGTCATTGCAGAATGTTACAACGGTGCTGCCGCAGGTCAGTGTTTGGTCAATCAGGCACGCCATTAGTCTGTCTTGCAGCGCACACAGCCGCGAAACTCATAGGCACCACCGATCCCTGTGGGAGATGTCGAGCTTCAGCGAGGCTTCGATAGCGGCGGCAGGGCTGGCAGAGGTGTTGGCTGACACACTCTCATCGGGAGCAAGCCCCCTCCCACAGCGGATCTCATTTCAATTTGAAAATCTGCGAAACGCCCAACGCCCGGCAATCAAGGTAAAGGTCGCGACCAGCGCCACCAAAATCCAGAAGCCTTCCGGGTCTTGTGAAAGCGGCACGCCGCCGACGTTCATGCCAAAAAAACCGGCGATGATGTTGATCGGCAGTGCCAGCACCGTCACCACCGTAAGGGTGAACAGTGTGCGGCTGCTTTGCTCGTTGAGGTTGGCGGCGATCTCTTCCTGCAACAGTTTGATGCGTTCGCCCAGAGCCGTCAGGTCGTTGATGATCAGCGCAAACTCTTCGGTGGATTTGCGCAACTCCTTCACGTCTTCCTTTTGCAGCCATTGCGGCGGTCGGTTGAGCAGGCGCAGCAACGAGCCCGGCTCCAACGCCAGCAAGCGTTGCAGGCGCACCAGCACCCGGCGCGCGGCACCCAGTTCGGCGCGGTTGGTGGACAGGCGCGAGGACAGTAATTGGTCTTCGATATGGTCGACGCTGATGCTGGTCTTGCGCACGATCTGCGTCAGCACTTCGCCCTGGTCGCGCAGCAAATGCACCAACAGTTCCAGTGGCGAGCGAAAGTGTTCTCCGGCCTTTACCGACGAGCGCAACTTGTCCACCGAGTGCAACGGTTGCAGCCGCGCGCTGATCAACAGGCGGCTGCGAGCGCATACCCACAGCGTGGAAATATCCGACGAGACCATGCTGCTGAAGTTGAACACCACGTCGTTGACCACCGCCAGCAAGGCCGAGTCGACGTGTTCGATGCGGGTGGAGCGCGAGCCCTCGTGAAGGGCCTCGAAAAACTCTTCAGGCAGTTCCAGGTGCGCCTGCATCCAGCGCTCGCAGGCGGCGTGGGCAAGGTTCAGGTGCAGCCACAAGAACTCCTCCGGGTCCTGCGGTTGCTTCAATGCCGCCAGGGCGGTAGCCGAGTCAATCTGCTCCCCCTTAACACCTGGGCGAAAACGAAAACCGTAAAGCAAGCCAAACAGATCGGAGTCCTGATGGCTGTGATCGATGCTGTGATTCATGGAGGCTCGCAGAGAAAAGGCCTGTAGGACATTTCACAGGTCGCGTGGCGAATAATTACAGGGTTATTTGACAGTTTTATGACAGTCGTTGGTTTATTTCGCATTCGTGACATTTTATTGACCATTTGTCCGAATCCCTTCAAGAAGGCTCTATTCCGGCCGATTCAGCTCATTAACAACCGTTAGGGATGTGCGGTGTCTTTGTCGACAGGGAGGTCAAGGCGTGCACACGCCACTTACCTGTATCGAGGCTTTCCCCGATGAATGTTTTGCGAACCTCCTTGAGAGCACAAATCCTGTCGCTGCTCGGTGGCAGCTTGCTGGCGATATTGTTGATCGCCCTGGCCTGTTTCAACTTCCTCTCCAACGGGGTGCAGAGTTATCGCAGTTTGATTGACGGGCCGTTGCTCACTTCGCAATTGATCGACGAAGCCAACCTGCAGTTCAAGGTGCAGGTGCAGGAATGGAAAAACGTGCTGCTGCGCGGCAAGCAGCCTCAGGATATGGAGAAATATTGGGGCCAGTTCCAGGACCGCCAGCGCGATGTGCAAAGTATCCTCGCTCGCCTGGTCACCCAGACCAGCAGCGACGCGCCGTTGAGCCGACGCATCGAAACCCTGCGCCTGGAGCACCAGCAACTGGGCGTTGCCTATCAGAAGGGACGTGATGCCTATATGGCGGCGGGTGGTGATGCAACCGTCGGCGATACGGCAGTCAAAGGCGTAGACCGCGCCGCCAGTGAGCAGATGAGCGCTCTGGTCAGCGACCTGCGTGCCCAAGGCAGCCAGCAATCTCAGGCCATCAGTGCCTACGCCGAGCGCACCGTGCTGGTGGGGCTGGCGATTATGTTGCTGTCTGGTGTGCTGATCGGCCTGTTCAGCCTGTGGCTGATCAACCGCAACCTGATCCTGCCGATTCGTGGCTTGATCGACTACGTCACGCAACTCAGCCACGGCCGCTTTGCCGAGCGCGTGGCCAGCCGTCGCCAGGATGAACTGGGCCACCTGGCCGCCGCCGCGAATACGCTGCGCGACTTCCTCGCTGAAACCTTCAGCCGCTTGCAGCGCAGCGCCACCGACTTGGTCAGCGCCAGCGGCGAGTTGAACTCGATTGCCGGCCTGATGGCTACCGGCACCCAAGAACAATTCAACCGTACCGACCAAGTGGCCACGGCCATGACCGAAATGTCGGCCACCGCCCAGGAAGTCGCACGCCACGCTGCCAGTGCCTCGCGCGCGGCCGACGAGGCAGATCACTCGGCCCGCGAAGGCGGTGAAGTGATGAAGGTCACCATCGCTACCATCGGCCAGATGCGCACGGAAATCCTCAACACCGGCACCATCATCCGACGCCTGGAAGCTGACAGCGTACGCATCGGCAAAGTGTTGGAAGTGATTCGCGGCATCGCCGAGCAAACCAACCTGCTGGCGCTCAACGCCGCTATCGAGGCGGCGCGGGCGGGCGAGGCGGGGCGTGGTTTTGCAGTCGTCGCCGATGAAGTCCGCAGCCTGGCGCAACGCACGGCCGCGTCGATCATCGAGATCAACCAGATTATTCAGGCGGTGCAGACCGGCGCGATCGATGCGGCCGAGGCGATCGTCAGCGGCCAGTCGTGCAGTGATGACAGCGTGGAAAAAGTCAGCCAGGCCGGCGCCATGCTCGACCACATCACTCAGGCGGTGGAAGCGATCCGCGACATGAACCGCCAGATCGCCACCGCGGCTGAGGAGCAGACGTCGGTCGCCGAGGACATCTCGCGCAATATCACCCAGATCACCACCGTGGCCACGGCCAACCTCGACAACGTGCAACGCACCGAAGCCGCGAGCCACAATCTGCGCGGTTTGTCCGGTGAGTTGAATGAGGTGACGGCGCGCCTGGGCGCCTGATCAGCCGGTTGGCAGGCTGAAGCTAAACATCGTGCCGTGCTCCGCGGTGGTGGACACTTTGAGTTCACCGCCATGAGCTTCGGCAATCTGCTTGACGATATACAACCCCAGGCCCAGGCCGGCCTGGGGCGTGTTCGTCGCTGGGCGTGAGTAAGGCTCAAAGAGCCGGGGCAAGGCTTGCGCGCTTATCTGGCCGGCGTTTTTCACTGACAGGTGGAAATGGTCGTCCTCAACCTGCGCGCGCACCTCCACCGGGCCGTCATGGCTGCCATGGTGAATGGCATTGGCCACCAGATTAGAGAGCAACTGCGCCAAGCGGTCTCGGTCGCCACTGACCCCTTGCAGATCACCGATATCCGCACGAATCTCGCGCTGCGGGTGCACGCTCTGCACTTCCGATACCACATGCTGCAACGCCGCCTGTAACCCTTGGCAGTCGCCGATGTTGAGTGGGATGCCGCTGCCCATGCGGCCCCTGGCGAAATCCAGCACGTCTTCCACTAACTGCGCGGCGCGTCGGCCGCTGGTGAGAATGTGCCGCACGAGGGTATCGGTGGCGGGGTCCGGGTATTTACGCAGCAGTCGTTCGGCACCGAAGTTAATTGCAAACAACGGGTTGCGCAGGTCATGGCCGAGCACGGCGATAAATTGCTCACGCAGTTCGGCGGTACTGCGTTCTTCCTGCAATTGCGCTTGTGTTTGCTGCGCGGCTTCTTCGGCTTCGATCTGCAATGACAACACCCGCGCAAACGATTCCATGGTCGATCGGATCGTGCTGCTGCGCAGCATGGCGGGATTGGGGTCCAAGGCGCAGATCGTGCCGAAGAAGCGCCCGTCGGTGCGGAATACCGGCACCGAAATGTAGCTTTCGAAGTGGTACAGGCGCGGTGTGTGGTGGTCGTGGTAGACCGGGTCTTCGCTGGCCTTGTCGATCACCACGGAGATATGGGAACCGCGAATCTCGTGGCAAATGGTGGTGGTCAGGTCCAACTCGCCTCCGACGCCGAGGCCGAATCCCAGGCGGTCGAGTACGGCGCAGGCGGTCCAGGTTTCGTCGGTCACCCGCGCAACGGCGGCAAAGCGCAGGCCAGTCATGTCGCTGATCACTTGGAGCATTGCGGGAACGGCACTGATTCGGCCAATGGTGGCAATGTCGACGGCTTTTTGCTCCATGACGTGTTCTCGGTGTGCTGTGCGATGGCGTAATGCCCTGGCTGATGCGGGGAAGTCTAACGACCTTGAATTGAGTCGGGGGAATTTGATTCATCGCGACGGCGCTTTTTCCAGGCATTACTGACGAGCGCCCATAAAAAAACCGCGCCACCCGAAGGTGGCGCGGTTTTGAGGATTCAACTCAGGTGTCTTGCTTGTTTTCCAGCACGGCACCGGTCTTGGCGTCGAGCTTGACTTCAAACTTCTTGCCAGCGGTGTCGGTCAGGTCTACTTCGTAGACATATTGATCGGCTACACCGTGTTTGTTGTCCAGTTCGGTGTCGGTAATTGTCGCGCCAGGGTGAGTGGCTACGGCCGCGGCGTTGAGCTTGTCAAAAGGCATCACTGCGCCGGATTTGACCAGGCCTTCAATATGATCCGGACGAACATCCGCTTGGGCCAGGCCGGCAGTCAGCGTCAGGGCAGTTGCGGCGAACAAAGTGGTCAAAGTTTTCATGGTGTATGTCCTTCTTTGGTGAGCTGTTTAAGTGGCGCCAGATTAACTGGCGCAACTTAATTCATCCTTAATGGCGCACTGACACCAACTATGCCTCAGTACTTATAGTCGTTGAGCAAATCCTGCACGCTGGACGACGGCCAGCGCTTGTAGAACTTCAGCAGCTCGGCGGCGCGGTTGGTGAAGATGCCGTCGACGCCGGCTTTCATCACTTTCTCGAAATCCACTGGCTCATCCACGGTGTAGACATGCACCAGCAGACCTTTGTCGTGGGTCAGCTTGTTCATTTCAGGCTTCACCAGGTCCGAATAGCTCTGGTCGCCGTGGTCGGTCAGCTCGGCGGATGGGCCGGTGCCGATAGCGCCGAGGCTCTTGGCTTCGTCGACCCATTTTTCGAACTCGGCGGCGTCTTTCGGTTCTTGCTTGGCGTAGTAGGCGGCCTTGGTCGGCTCGCCGGATTCGGCGAAGGTCTGCTTGGATTTCGGCTCGATGCTGCCTTCACCCACCCACAACAGCAGGATCTTCGGGGTGTTCGGCATTTCTTTCTGCAGCTCTTTGAGGCTGGCGGTCTCGAAGGTTTGCAGCACTACGCGGCCCTTGCCCTGGCCGACGCCGGTGTTGCTCTTGCCCAGCTTGGAGCCGGCGGAGCTCAACCAGCCTTTATCCAACAGCTTGTTTTTGAGGTCGGCTTCGATGCCCGGGAACTGCTTGGGCTCCTTGGTCTCGATGTACAGGCCGGGTTTGTGCTGCGGATTGCCTTCAGCGATCTTGATGATGTCGTCCAGGCTCAGGATCTTCAGACCGACGAAGCCTGGACGCGCGCGGTCCGGGTAGGCGGCGTTGAACCAACTGCCGGCATCGAGGCTTTGCAGTTCCTTCCAAGTGAATTCGTTGGCCGGCGCGTCTTTGCGCTCGGGAAACTTGGTGGCCACATCGGTGGTGCGCTGCAGGTTGTTGTCGTGCAGGGCGAACAACACGCCGTCCTTGCTGCGCTGCAGGTCCAGTTCCAGGTAGTCGGCACCCAGGTCGCGCGCAACTTTGTAGGCGGCGGCGGTGGATTCCGGAGCGTCGTAGGAGGCGCCTCGGTGAGCGATCACGGCAGGGTGGGGAATGCCTTCGTTGGTTGCCAATTCAGCCGGGCTGATCGGGTCGGCAGCCTGCGCCTGGCCAAGGCCGAGCATCAGGGCCAGCAGCAGGGCGCTCTTGGTAAACGTGACAGGCATATGCGAAGTCCTTTCGTGGAGGTAGCTTTTAGAAGGCCTCCTTTTTAACAATTGATTGCGAAAGGCGCTATCACCAAACCGACATTAACGTGCGCACCGGTCAATTTTCTCGGTTTTTTTGCCAGGCATTGCAGTACTCTTGACCGCAGCCGCCCCGCTAGAGGGCAGTACTTTCCGCCACGCGTGTAAACCATCTTTCCAGTCCCTGTGGGACTTTTCAGTGAGGTTTACCATGCGCATCACTTCCGAGCTTATCTGCCAGGCCGCCGACCAACTCCACGGATTTGTGGGCCTTAATCGCAAGACTGGCCAGTACATCGTACGTTTCAGCGAAGACTCCTTCGGCATGGACGTGGCCGATGACGGGATCATTCCTACCGCCGAATTTGTCTGGCTGCCCGCCCCCGAGCAGACCATGACCCTATCGCGTGAACGCATTCAGTTGCTGCTGGACCAAAACATCGATGACCGCATCAACATTACTGAGCCGCTGCGCGTGTATATGCGTCGGGTTGAGATTCCACAGATCAGTGCGTTGCGCAGTCTTGTGAGCTAGTTCGCTTCAAAACCGTAGGCCCGCTCCACCTTGCACACCCGTGTCTGAAATGCCGAGTACCAGGTGGCGCGGCCCAGCTCACGCACGTTCCGGTGCTCGGCCTGCTGCTTCCACGCCAGGATTGCCGCTTCGCTGCTCCAGTACGACACGGTAATCCCCAGGCCATCTTCCCGCGCCGATTCCACGCCCAGAAAACCAGGTTGCTGCCGTGCCAGTTCCAGCATGTGTGCGGCGGCCTCGCCGTAGCCGTGATCGCCCTCGGTGCGCAGTGAGCTGAAAATCACTGCGTAGTAGGGCGGGGTGGGTGTCTTGGCGATCATGCCGATTGCTCCTGGCACGCCTTGAGCAGGGCGATCGCCAGGGGCGGCGCGATGCCCTTGAGCGCCGCGCGTTCGGGCTGGAACAGAGTGGCGACGAAGAACGGATGGCCGAGCAATTCCACTGCTCGCAGGTCCCCTGCGCAGTCGTGGCCGGTGGCGATCAGGTCGCCCTCCAGCAACGCGCTGGCGAATTCGGGGTTCACCCCGTAACGGCAACGATAACCTTCTTCAAGATCAAGGGTGCCGTAGGCCTCGGCGATGCGCGTGTAGGGCATTAAACGTACGGTGTCGGTCGCCTCCACCAGCGCGCAGGTCAAGGGTGTGATCAAGGCGCGTTTTGCGTCAGGAGCCACTTCACCGTGTTCGGCGTCGGCCCAACCCAGCGCGTTACGGGCATATTCCAGCAATGCATGTTGAAAACCACCGCAGGTGCCGAGCAACGGTCGGCGCTGCTCGCGGGCAAAGCGGATCGCCCGGAGTGCGCCATCGGCATCCCGGTAAGGGGTGGCGGGTACACACCAGAAACCGTCGAAATCGTGCAGGGATTCAGGCAGGGTGTCGGTGTCGAGCCAGTGCACATCAACAGTCATGCCCAGCGTATCGGCCGCCCGTTGCAGGGCCACGGGAATGGCTTGGTGCGCGGTGACGTGCGGGTTGTAATCGCCAATTAGCGCGAGGCGTAAGGGGGTGGTTTTCATCGTGTGCGTTCCATGGCTTGTTGTGGGCTGAGGCGCACTATAGATTGGCGTTCACGCAATCAATATTGGCGTTTGCCCATATGCTCAATGCACCGACGCACTATTCAATTGACTACCCTGACCTTTCGCTGATCCTTGCACTTGTGCGCGGTGGCTCCCTGGCGCGGGCGGCAGCGTTGTTGCGGGTGGATGTGTCCACGGTGTTTCGAGCGATACGACGCTTGGAGGCGGCACTGGGCCAGACACTGTTTGAAAAAAGCCGCGCCGGCTACCTGCCCACCAGCCTGGCCAACAACTTGGCGCAGCAGGCTGAACGCGCCGAACTGGCCCTCGAAGCGGCGCGCATCGGGGTGGAGCAGGGGGGCGAGGTGATCAGCGGCACAGTGCGCCTGACCTGTACCGATTCGGTGCTGCAAGGTCTGTTGCTGCCAGCATTGGCGCAGTTCATGCCGGACTACCCTGCGCTGATCCTGGAACTGAGCACCTCCAATGATTTCGCCAACCTCAGCCGCCGCGATGCAGATATCGCCCTACGCCTGACCAAGACTCCGCCTGAGCATCTCGTAGGACGTTGCCTCGGCACCGTGTCGTACCAAGTCTACGCAAGCGCCGACTATGCCCGCCGTCATGCAGGCCGTGAACTGGCCGACCTGACCTGGATCGCGCCGGATGACTGCCTGCCCGATCATCCCACCGTCGCCTGGCGCCGCGAACACTTGCCTGGAATTCGGCCCAGCTATCGCTGCAACAGCATGTTGTCGGTGACCGAATTGGTACGGGCGGGAATGGGTGTGGCGGCGTTGCCGGACTTTCTGCTTGATGAGGGTCTGCAACCACTGGGCCCTGCATTGGCAGGGTATGACACGGCGCTGTGGTTGCTCACACGTCCCGATTGCCGGGCATTGCGCTCGGTGGTCACGTTGTTTGATGAGTTGGGACAGCATGTACGGTTGCCGGATCGTTAGGTTTTTCGTACGAAGTGCTCATGCATTTCGCACGTCAGGCTTTCGATATGCTCGGTCAGTTGCTTGGTCATCTCCGTCAGTCGGGTGTTTTGCTCCAGCAATTCCAGCAGCTGTTTGGTGGTCTGCGCGGCCTGGGCCTGGCGTTCGGTATTGGCAGTGGCCAAGGCTTCGCGATGCTGTGCGTCGGCGTCTGACTGCGCCTTGTCTCGCGCAGCCTGGCGAGTCTGGGCCAACAGGATCAGCGGCGCGGCATAGGCCGATTGCAGGCTGAACGCCAGGTTGAGCAGGATGAACGGGTACACGTCGAAGTGAGTGATGCCGGTCGCATTCAGAACCACCCACAGCACCACAATCGCGGTTTGCGCGCCTAGGAAGGTCGGGGTGCCGAAGAAACGGGCGAAGGCTTCGGCCTTCAGCGCGAAGGTATCGTTACCGAAAGTCGGCGCCAGGTGAGCGTGGGGGCGGTGGAAACGCAGGTGGTCAATAGGTGCGGTTTCAGGCTTCTCTGAGGTCATGGCGGGCTCGGGTCATCACGGTTAAGACGTTGGTTCACTATAGTCCTGGCGACCTGTCTTACACATGAATAACCCAAATCCTACTTAGTGGCGGACACGGTCATTGGCAAACGCACTCACCGCCTGTAATGCCTCGTTAGTGCCTTGGCGTATTTGCAGGATCACGGTCCCGGCGCGGTTGGCCAAGTCCACGCCCTGGGCTGCACGGTCGCGGGTACCGTCCATACTGTCGATGGCTTGGCGCGTTTCGTTCTGGATCATTGCGATCATGCTGGAAATTTCCGCCGTCGAACGGCTTGTGCGTGCGGCCAGTTGCCGAACTTCATCGGCCACCACGGCAAACCCACGCCCTTGCTCACCCGCGCGCGCCGCCTCGATGGCCGCGTTGAGCGCCAACAGGTTGGTCTGGTTGGCGATGCCGCCAATGGTGTTGACGATGGCGGTGATCTGCTGCGAACGCTCACCCAGCTTGGCGATCAGTTGCGAAGAACCGTCGATGTCTGAGGCAATTTCGCGCATGCCGTTGGCACTTTGCTGAATCACTTCGGCGCCTTTTTCCGCGATGTCCTGGGTGTTCAGGGAAATGTGATACGCCTGAGACGCGCTCGCCGCATCGGCAGCATGTTGCTCCACCTTGGCGGTCACGTCCGAGGCAAATTTCACCACTTTGCACAGGCGCCCGCTGGCGTCATATACCGGGTTGTAGTTGGCTTCAAGCCACACCGTCCGGCCGTTCTTATCCACGCGTTCGAATTGGCCGCTGAACAGCTCACCTTGGTTGAGGCGCTTCCAGAACTCGGTGTAGGCCGAACTGTTGGCCAGCTCCGCAGAACAGAACAGGCGATGATGCTTGCCCTGGATTTGCGCGAGGCTATAGCCCATGCGCTGCAGGAAGTTAGCGTTGGCCGTGATGATGGTGCCGTCGAGGTTGAACTCGATCACCGCCATGGCCCGGTCGATCGCCTCCAATTTGGCGCTGGCTTCGCTCTCGGCTTGCAGGCGCGGGGTCACGTCCAAGGCGAACTTAACCACCTTTATCACGTGCCCTGCCTCATCACGGACTGGGTTGTAGCTGGCTTCCAGCCACACCGATTCCCCATTGCTCGCCTGGCGTTCGAACGTTCCGGACTGAAATTGGCCATTGCGCAGGTTCGACCACAACTGGTGATACTCGGTGCTGCGGGCGAACGCCGGTGTGCAGAACATTCGATGGGGCTTGCCCACAACTTGCTCTGCGCGATAGCCCATGGTGTTAAGGAAATTGTCATTGGCCCGCAGTACATTGCCTTGCGGATCGAATTCGATCACCGCCATGGAGCGCTCGATGGCATCCAGCATGCTGGCCTGGTGGGAAACTGTGTTTTGCAGGGCGTTGATGGTTTTTTTATGGGTGTTGAATAGCATGGTGGCGGCTCGGGCAGGCAGCGTCTGAGTTTTCCATGTATAGGCGCCTGCCCCGTACGGCGCTCGGCCTACGGTTGACGTGCTCATTGTCGGCTTCCTGCTGCCGACAGAGGGAGGTGGAACAAGGGATTCAGAGTGATCAGATTGCCAAGAAGTTCGCCCCAATGGCAGGACCTTTTTTGGGTAGGCGACAGATGGTGGCTCTGTGCTATCTCCGCGGGTGCGCTGGAGGCTGTATCAGGCCGAATAGGCGACTCTTTCGTCGCTGACATTCACCCTGTTGCGGCCGTTATCTTTCGCTGCATATAGCGCTCGATCTGCCGCATTCAGCCACATAGCGGCGCTGGTGAAGGAGGGCTGAAAGTCCGCCAAGCCAATGCTCAGGCTCACGCGCAGCTCAGGGATGTGTGGGGCGCGGTAGTTGCTGAAGGTTTCGCGCATGCGCTCCATAACCTGTGCGGCTTCTTCTTGGTTCATTCGCGGAAGAATCACACAGAACTCGTCGCCCTCGTAACGTCCAGCCAAGTCGTTTTCCCGCAAGTGGCGCCTTAATTCCAAGCTCAACTGGCGCAGCACGGCGTCGCCGGCGATATGGCCATGAGTGTCGTTAATCTGTTTGAAGTGATCGATATCGATCAGCACAATGGTGCCGTGGGTTTGTTGTTGCTGGCACTTGTGGAACTTGAGGTGCAGCAAGTCTTTCCAGGACCCGTGATTGAGTAATCCCGTGAGGCTGTCGATGCGGCTCAAGGCACGGAGGGCGCGTTTGTGGTCCGAGAGTTTGATCGCCAATTGATAGCAGATCATGCCGATGGCCATGGGGTAGAAGGTCAGCATCGGCAGGCACGCGTAGACCTGGACCACGCTGATGCCAGGGTTGAAGTGCAGGCCAAACAGCAAAATCGCGACGCCGGCGCCGAGCAGTTGCGCCAGTGCTCCGCGTAACAGCAGGTATCTGCCGCCGGCGGCGACGTTGTTCATGGACACCATGGACAGCAAGGTCACGGTGGTTAACGGCGCGAACTGCAACGTCGCGACCCAAAAGCCGCTGAATAACGCGTCGTACACCAGATTGCGTCGCTCGGCGTCATAGGGGACTTTGGCGCGGGTCGCCAGTTGATACGCGAGGTGCGGCCAGACAAAACCATTGGCCAACAGCGCTGCCCAGACCCACCCCGGCATCGCCAACGGATACAGGGCGGCTATTACACTGATGCTGCACATGGCAGAGCCGATGATTCTGGGCCTGTAGATGCGCCTGGCAAACGAGAGTCCTTTGCCTTGTCTGTTTTCCATAAAGTCCTGATTGAGCTGCTTTTCTACCTATATGAAGGCGCACGTTCGCTGGATGAACCGTTGATCGGATAAGGCCGATGAATATTGTCAGTTATTCCCGTGGGAATAATCAGTGTCCTTCCAGGCCATTTACGCAAAACAGAGGGCGAAAGCGTCAAATACGACCTTAAGTGTCGCTTACACAACAGGCATTACTGGGCGGGTGTGGGCCTGACTTCGTAGCCGGCCAGGAACAGGTCAATGGCGGACTCGATCACGCTGGCCTGGTTGGCGGCGTCCAAGGTTGGTTGGCCGAGGGTAATCTGCGGCCAGAATGCGAAGGCTTTGAGCAGACTCTGGATCTGATGGGCGGCAAATGCCGGGTCGGTGCAGGAGAGACGGCCGTCTTCCTGGGCGGCGCGCACCCACTGGGTGAAGCCTTCTTCGCGCTGGCTCAGGCGGGTAACCATGTCTTGCGCACGTTCCGGCGAATGAATGGTAGCCGCGATGGCGACTCTGGCGAGATCGAGGAAGTTGGCGTCCGACATCATCTTCATCTTTGCCTCCAGCAATCCGCGCAATTGCTCACGCAGCGGCCGGTCGCTGGCATAGCAGACGTCGAGCTGAGCGACGCTGCTGGCCCAGAGCTGGTGGAGAATCTCGGCGAACAACTCTTCCTTGCTGGGAAAGTGGTTGTACACCGTGCGCTTAGAAACGCCGGCGGTGGCGGCGATCTTGTCCATGCTGGTGACCTCGAAACCGTTATCGCGAAACTCAGCGATGGCAGCAGCCACGATGGCTTGGCGTTTGCGGTCGGTGAGGCGTTGAGGGGCAGTCATGGAGGGCGCTCAGCTCTTGAAGGAAAATTACACTCGGTAGTTTACTTGCTCCCTGTTTTGTTGCAATCTTGAAACTACACTGTGCAGTGTAATTTATGAGCGGACCGTAGGAGTCACTCTGCAATGGCCACCATCTCACCCCGCGTCGACCGCACGTCTGCAGCGCTCAAGCCAGCAGAGCAGGGCAAGGCGCACTTCAGCAACGACGCCCCTGTGCAACATGGCGGGCTTGGCAAAACGCTGCGTATTTTTTGGAACATGGTGTTTAACAAGCCGCGCACCACGCGACCGGTGGGGGCGATTCCGGTAAAGCCGCTGACGCGCGAGCAACTGTTGGCGGCGCCTGATCACAGCGTATTTCGCTTGGGGCATTCCACTGTATTGCTGAAAATGCGCGGTAAGTTCTGGGTGACCGACCCGGTGTTCGCCGAGCGTGCCTCCCCATTCAGTTGGGCCGGCCCCAAACGCTTCCATCAGCCGCCGATCAGCCTTGAAGAGCTGCCTGATCTCGAAGCGGTGATTCTTTCCCACAACCATTACGACCATCTGGACCGCAAGGCTGTCGTCCAATTGGCCAACAAGACCCGTCATTTTCTAGCACCGCTTGGCGTGGGTGACATTTTGATCAAGTGGGGTGTCGACGCCAGCAAGGTTCGCCAACTGGACTGGTGGCAGGGCACCGAGGTAGACGGCATCCGTTTTGTGGCCACGCCGGCTCAGCACTTTTCCGGGCGTGGCCTGTTTGATGCCAATCAGACCCTATGGTGTTCGTGGGTGATGATCGACGGTGCGCGGAGGATTTTCTTCAGCGGTGACACGGGTTACTTCGATGGCTTCAAGCGCATCGGCGAGCAATACGGCCCGTTCGATCTGACGCTGATGGAAACCGGTGCTTACAACGTTGATTGGCCCCATGTGCACATGCAGCCGGAGCAAACCCTACAAGCGCACATCGACCTCAAGGGCCGCTGGTTGCTGCCGATCCACAACGGTACCTTCGACCTGGCGTTTCATGCCTGGCATGAACCGTTTGACCGCATCATGGCGCTGGCTTGGGAGCGCAATGTGTCGATCACTACGCCACCCATGGGCCAGGCGTTCAGCTTGAATCAGCCTGAGCGTGGGTATGCATGGTGGCTGGAAGTTGAAACTCAAAAAGATGCACAAGAGCAGCTTTTGAGCTGATGGAAGAGGTGTGGGAAAAAGGAGTTTTCATGTTGTTTCAGGGCTGCGACACACGCCAGTGAAGGATGCGATGATCCCCGGAAAATCACGGTTCAGGGGAGAGTTTTGGTGGAAAAAAAATGCAGTAAACATCCGCGAACAGAGGCGGTTTGCCAGTTAGGGCAGCCGCTGGCTGCACTCATGGATATAGCCGGTCGGGCAACGTCGTGCCACGCTCCGTCCTCTGAGCAGCCCCCTCCCCGCAACATCGCTTTTTGTGGCGATCCACACGTTCAAGTCCATCCCAGGGATGGCGTCCTGATCCCCGGATATAACGCGCCGGCCCTGCCGATAAAACCCGTGCGTGACCCCTCATTGACGCTGATTGCCTTGAGCGGCATCGAACCCGAGGGACCGGTGATGGTGGAGGTGCCTCTGGTGCAGAACAACAGCACTTTTACTGCCCTCAGCATGCTGGCTGGCCGGCGCGTAGGTTTTGCCGACCGATATGAGCGCAACGGTGATCAAGAACCCCTCAAGCATCGGGCGGTGTTCCTGCGAGCGTTGGAGCAATTACGACAAGCCGGGGCGCTCCTTGTACCGGTGTCTGCACAACAGGTCGATGGCTCGCTGCAATTCGACCTCCACACGCGTAATGAAATCGACGACCTTATGACTGAGCATCGGCTGGATGCGCTGGTCTCGGACAGTCAGAGTGCCGCGTTCCATCAGGCGTGTTGGAGTGGATACCCAAGGCTGGGCGAGCCTTTGGGAGCCGGGGCTACGTTGTGGTTCTACGGTGCAAGATGGTCGAAGGATTCACTGGCAGTCCTGGTGCAGGGGTATCGCAGTGTTCGTGGCCATGCAGATGCACGGTAGGGGCTGACTGTGGCGTCGGGCAATCCAACTCGTTGATCTCCCTACGTAGCGTGCGCCGGCATGAGACCTGGTTTAAAGGTGCCGGCTGGTCCGCTGACTTGGATAGGCTTTACGCACCATTCGGTTGGGCATTGGGAGAGTCTATTGATGCGGTGGTTGAGCCCATCAGCCGAGACATGATGCCCTGTGCCACGGGTTCAGGTGGCGTGATATTAAGGCGGCGCGCACTCATTCCCCAGCCCGGCGCAAAGCCTGGGAAAAATACCAGCCCTTCAGCCTCCAGCCGAAACGCCAGCGCCAGGCGCGTTGCATCATCGCTGTCACCCTGGCTTTCAAACCGTTGAATAGCCTCCACCACCACACCGACATGACGGGCCAGGTCTTCCCGACTCCAGCCCAGCATCGCGCGGGCCTGTGCGCTGTGTTTGGCGGTGAATTGGTGCAGGACGATCTGCTGTTCTACGAAAGAGCTCATTGCCAGAGAGGACATGGGGTTTCTCCAGGGTTCGACGGGGGAGGACAAACTATACTGTGTTTTTGTACAGTTGTTTTGACCGCTCATCAACTGGATTTTCCGATGGCTTTTTACCACTGACTATTCCAACCCCGGCGCCTCCCGAATAATCAGGTGATCCAGGTTCTCGATATCCGCGCTGAACACCCCGAACGTTTGCTCGGGATTCTTCTTGCTGGGCACATGCTTGAGCTCTGGCGTCACCCCGTAGAAGAAGCAATACAGCGCACGCTGACTGTCCACTGCCGCCTTGATCTGTTCTAGGAACGCCGTGCGCTTGCGGTAGTTTTCGATGAGTTTTTTGCTCAGATAAACGTTGACCGAGTAGGGCTTCTTGTCGAGCCACACCTTCTTTTCGAAGTCGATGCGAAAGCTGCTGGTGTAGTCCTTGATCGCCTTGATCTTGCCCCAATAGATCAGGCCCTTGCTGTCTTGCAGGTATTCGATCTTCTTGAAAAACGTCCAGTAGGTCGCGGTGTGATCGCCGATTTTCAGCGGCATGCGCTTGAGCGTGTCCTTGTCGTCGATGTTGGACACGTAACATTCCACCGGGTGGGCGAATACGCTGGTTTTATCCGGGGTGGTGTCGCTGGAACTGACGGACGTGCTGGTTCGGTTTGAAGGTGCTTTCGCAGGTGACGCTGGGATTTGAGCTTCGGCACCGGTCACCGGAGTGTTGCGCGGGTACGTTCGTCGGGTCAGTACAAATTCCGACGGGAAATGGTCTTCGCGCTCGCCTTCAGTTTCACCCGCCGCGCCCCTGTGCGTGCTGGCATAGCGGCAGCCCTCGATATGCTGGGTGCTGGTTTTGTTCTTGAAGTGCGGCGTGCGCACATAGTTGACGTTTTTTGCATTGAATGTGCTTAACGCATTGCCCGAATCGAACGTCCCTCGGCACGCATCGTTGGGGCAGAGGAAATGGTCAGTGTCGGAGTCGTATACGGCAGTTTCGTCGAAATTCAGGTCACGCACGTCGTAGATCGACAGCTTGTCATCGAGACTCAAACTGTAGGCCGTGTCGAATTTCATGAGGCTCGGGTCCGTGAGAAGTTTCGCTATTAATAGCGGGATCCCATGTAAATATCAGCAAGAACCTGCAACCCGCCGCCCACTCAGGAAACACAAGGTGCCACCCACAGCTGTCAGTGCGCCCAAGGCATAGAACATGCTGGTGGGCGCCGCATTGATCAGCAAGTACCCACAAATCACCGGGCTCAACGCTCCGCCAAAGGCGGCCAGGTTCTGTGCACCGTAGTAACTGCCGCGCAGGGTGTCGGGGGCGATGGTGTCGATGAACAGGAACTCCGAGGGGTAGATGATCATCTCGCCCAAGGTGAATACAAACATCGCCAGGCACCAGGTGACCAAGCTGTCCGCCAGGCTGAAACCGATCAAACCGGCAATGAACAGCAACGTCCCCAGCACGATCCAGTAGCGCAGTTGTTCACGCTTGAGAAACCGGCCTATCTGGTACTGCATCAAAATCACCGTAATGGCATTGCATGCCAGCACCGCCGAGAGAATCTTCAGAGCTTGCGCAGGCTTGTAGGCCACCAGCAGAAATTGCGACAGATACAGGGTGTAGCGCCCGTGGACAATGGTGCTTAACAGACTGCCACCGGTGAACAGAATCAATGCACGGTCGTTGCGCAATGTGCGCAGGGTGCTGAGAAAGCTCAGCGGTTTGTTGCTTTCGTCCCGTTGAGTCGGTGGGATGCCGATCATCAGGAACACACTGCAGAAGGCAATTGCGCTGGCGATCAGGAACGGCGCCAACTGCATGTGCCCCGCAATTACTACACCCACCATGGGGCCCGTGGCGTAGCCGACGTTGGTGAGGGTGTAGCGCAGGGAAAACACCTTGGCACGCTCACCCACTGGCAGGTTTTCGCTGATGATCGCTTTGGAGCCAATCAGGAACAGCGCCGACGCGGCTTCGGTGATTACCAGGGTCAGTGTCGTCAGGTAGAGGTTGCTGGCAAAGGTCAGCAACAGAAAACCGATGGCGCTGGAGAGCATGGCCAGGATCAGCAGCTTGCGCTTTTCCAGGCGGTCAATGATGTAGCCGCCGTACAGGCCCAGCAGCGTGGCGATAAACACGGCGATCCCCATCAGCAGACCGATGTCCTGCTGGTTGAGGCCTAGGCGCGTGCTCAGCAGCAGGGCCAGCAACGGGCTGGTCATGGCGCGGCTGACCACGATGGTCACCGAGCAAATCATCAGGCGGCGGATTACCAGGGAGTAGGTGGCCACGGTGGGGCGGATGTCCTTGTTATCTTTTTTGAACAACAAAAATCCAGTGTGGGAGGGGGGCTTGCCCCCGATAGCGGTGTACAGCCAAGCATCAGGTGACAGAACCACCGCCATCGGGGGCAAGCCCCCTCCCACATTTTTTAGACCGAGTTATTGGCCAGCGTTAATGGTGATCTTCTCGACCGCCCCTTGCTCCAGATCCCACTTCTTCAAAATCTTGCCGTAGGTCCCATCATCAATCATGCCCTGCAGCGCCTCACTGATCGCGGTCACCAGTTCAGTGTTGCTTTTCTCAATCCCCAGCCCGGTGAACTGCTTGGAAATCGCCAGCCCAACCGGCTTGTACTTACCTTTATCCAACGACATCAGATAAGGAATCGTCTCGCTGCCCTGCATTGCGGCATCCAAACGGTTCTGCTGCAACTGCGCCCGCGCATCCGCCGAGCCTTCGGTGCCGATCACCACGATCGCCGGCTTACCGGCCGCTTCGCAGTTTTCCTTGCTCCACGCGGCAATTTCCGACGGCCAAGTAGTCCGGCGACTGGTGCCGACTTTTTTACCGCACAGGTCAGTCAGTTCCTTGATCTCTTCACGCTTGGCCAGGGTGTACAGCTGCGGGCCACTGGTGAAGTAGTCGACAAAGGTTACGGATTTCTGGCGTTCGGCGGTGTCCGACATGCCCGACAGCACGATGTCCACGCGCTTGGTGGTCAGGCCGCTGAGCATTTGCTCGAAGCCGGTTTCCTGCCACTTGATCTTCACGCCCAGGCGCTCGGCCAGAGCGTTGCCCAGGTCGAAGTCAAAGCCTGTGAGTTTATTGGTGGCCGGGTCCTTGAAATCCATCGGCGGGTAGTTCGGCACGATAGCCGCGCTGATCTCACCCTTGTCCTTGATGGCCGCCGGCAAGGCCGCGAATACACAGGTGGAGGCCATCAGGCCTGCGAGCATCGTTGGGATAAACAATTTTTTCATGGGGGCGTTCTCGTTAGTTTTTTAGTTAAGTGCGAACGGCAGAAATAAAGCTTTGGGTACGCGGATTTTGTGGGCTTATTAGAATTTCTTCGGGGCTGCCGGCTTCCACAATCTGGCCGGCGTCCATAAACACCATGCGGTTGGACACTTCACGGGCGAAGCCCAATTCATGGGTGACCACGATCATGGTCATGCCGGTGGTGGCCAAATCGCGCATCACCGACAGCACTTCTCCTACCAGCTCCGGGTCGAGGGCTGACGTGGGTTCGTCGAACAACATCAGCTTGGGACGCATCGCCAGCGCACGGGCAATCGCCACGCGTTGCTGCTGGCCGCCGGACAATTCCACCGGATAGGCATTGCGTTTGTCCGCCAGGCCCACGCGGGCCAGCAGTTCCAATGCATCTTCGATGGCTTCCTTGGGCGAGCGCTTGAGCACCTGGCACGGGCCTTCGATGATGTTTTGCAACACGGTCATATGCGGGAACAAATTGAAGCGCTGGAACACCATGCCGGTGGCAAGGCGCTGTCGGGCGATCTGCGATTCGTTCATCTCATGCAGCTTGTTGCCGACGACCCGGTAACCCACCAGTTCGCCGTCGACCCACAGGCCGCCCTTATCGATTTTTTCCAGTTGGTTGACGCAGCGCAGCAGCGTGCTTTTACCCGACCCGGACGGGCCGATGATGCACATCACTTCGCCTTGCTCGACTTCGATATTGATGTCGCGCAGCGCGTGATACTGGTCGTAATACTTGTTCAGGTTGACGGCCTTGACGATGCTTCTCATGGGGCAAATCTCCTCAACCCAAACTTACGAACGCTTGCCGGCGCCCGCGAGCGAAACGACGCTCCAGACGGCTCTGGCCAAATGAAAGAACAGTCACCACCGCCAAGTACCAGATACCGGCAACGATCAGCAGCTCCATGACCCGGGCGTTGGCGTAGTAGATGTTTTGCGCGTTGTGCAGCAGCTCCGAGTACTGGATGACGCTGGCCAGGCTGGTCATTTTCACCATGCTGATGAACTCGTTGCCTACAGGCGGAATGATCACTCGCATGGCCTGCGGCAGAATGATCCTACGCAGCGCTTGCAAGCTCGGCATGCCGATGGACTTGGCGGCTTCGTACTGGCCCGTGTCCACTGACAGCAAACCGGCGCGCACCACTTCGGCGGTATAGGCACCCTGGTTGATGCTGAGGCCGAGCAGGGCGGCCACGAACGGCGTCATCAGGTCAACGGTGTCGATGCTGAACAGGCCGGGAATCGCGATTACCGGGAAAATCAGCGCCAGGTTGAACCACAGCAACAGCTGCAAAATCAGCGGTGTCCCGCGGAACAGCCAGGTATAGGTGATGGCCACATAGCGCAGAATCGGGTTGGCCGACATGCGCATGATTGCCGTGATCACACCGATCACCACACCCAGCGCCATCGCCAGAATCGACATGACAATGGTATTCACCAAGCCCCACAGAATGGCCTCAGACGTGAGGAACTGACCGATGTAGGACCATTCGATTTGGCCATTGGCGAAGGCGCGCAACAGTGCGGCCAACACAATCACGATCAATGTGGCAAAAAACATCCGTCCGTAATAGCGGCGCGGCACGTGTTCGTACTGGGTTATGTCGAACTGGTTCTCGGACAGCTTGCGCTCTATTTCCAAGCGCTCGGCCGGGGTTTGGTTCATGGTGATTCTCCAAAACTGATGACGCTACTACTGATGTACTCGGTCCAAATGTGGGAGCGGGCTTGCTCGCGAAAGCGTCAGCCCCCGCACCACACCTCTGACAGGCTTAAATCCGAAAGCCCTGATAGCTCTCAGCCCACTGCTGCTGAGCCGCCAATGCAATCTTCAAACGTCCAATCTGCTCTCGAACCCGCTCCGGTGCCGTCCCACCCCAGCCACTGCGTGCCGCAATCGCCGCTTCCAGGGTCAAGCAATCCCGCACCTCAGGCAGCAGCCGAGCATCCACCTCGGCCAACATCGCCGTTGAGGCTTCCCACAACTCAATCTCATGCTTCTCACAGGCTTGTACCAACGCGCCGGTAATCTCATGGGCCTCCTTGAACGGCACACCACGGGTGGCTAGCCAATCCGCCACCTCGGTCGCCAAGGTAAAACCCATCGGTGCCTGGCGCCGCAGTTCGTCCACCTGGACTTTCATGGTCGCCACCATCCCCGCCATGGCTGGAAGTACCAGCAGCAACGTGTCCACACTGTCCAACACGCTGTGTTTGTCTTCACTCAAATCGCGGTTGTACGACAGCGGCAAGGATTTGAGCGTCGACATCAACCCGGTCAGGTTGCCAATCAAACGCCCAGCTTTGCCCCTGGCCAGTTCGGCAATGTCCGGGTTCTTTTTCTGCGGCATGATCGAGCTGCCGGTAGCGTAGGCATCGTCCAACACCACCCAGCGAAACTGGCGCGACGACCACAGGCAAAACTCCTCCGACAGCCGCGAAATATTCACCCCGAGCATGCCCGCCACAAACAGGAACTCCGCCACATGGTCGCGGCTGGCCACAGCGTCGATCGAGTTTTCACACGGCCCGGTGTAGCCCATTTCCTTGGCCGAATGCTCCGGCCTCCGCGCAATCGCCGAGCCCGCCATTGCTGCGGCGCCCAATGGCGACAACGCCGTACGTGCATCCCAATCCACCAGACGCTGCACATCGCGCAGCATCGACTGGGCGTGAGCCAGTAAGTGGTGGGCGAACACGATGGGTTGCGCCTGCTGCAAATGGGTAAAGCCGGGGCAGATGCTCTCGACATGCTGCTCGGCCTGTTCCACCAACGCCTGCTGCAAACCCAACACCTCGGTGGTGATGGTTCGCGCATGGTCCCGTAGGAAAAGGCGCAAATCGTTGGCGGTTTGATCATTACGCGAACGCCCGGCGCGCAGCTTGCCGCCCAAGGCGCCCAGGCGTTCGGTCAAGACGCGTTCGATAAAGGTGTGTACGTCCTCGTCATCCTGGGTTGGATGCAGGCGGCCAGCGGCGAAGTCTTCACCGATGCGGTCCAGGGCTTCGAGGGTGCGCAACGTCTCCGATTCATCCAGCAAACCGGCGCGCTGCAATTCACGGGCATGGGCACGGGAGCCGGCCAGGTCGTAGGGCGTCAGGCGAAAATAGCGCTCTGGGCAACGCGACAACGCGGCCAACGCAGCAGACGGACCGGTCTTGAAACGAGCGCCCCAAAGGCGGTCGGTGGGCTGAGACATGGGTATTCCTCACGCTTGTTTTTAGAAGAGTCGGAGGCAGTAAAAAAAGGTTTTCAACTAAACTGAATCAGCGTCTGACGCGCCGTATTCAAGGTTGCCAAGGGCGGATGTTTATGTTCATTATCGCCGCCTGGCTATGTTCAAGGATTGGGTTGAAGCCTGTTGAATATGGTACTTGAGGTCAACGCGTATTATGGAAACTCCACTTTCCACTTCTGGAAACCTGCCACCCAAACCGGGCACAAGACCACCGCTGCAACTGAGCGGACTGGACTTCAAATTGCTGCGGGTATTCATGGCCGTGGTCGAAGCTGGCGGCTTCAGTGCTGCGCAAAACGAACTGAACGTGGGGCTGGCGGCCATCAGTAAACAGATCTCTGACCTCGAGATTCGTATCGGCATGCGCCTGTGTACACGGGGCCGAGAAGGTTTCGGGCTGACCGAAGAAGGGAAGTTAGTGTATCAAGCGTCCATCGAGTTATTTACCTCGGTGGACAGTTTCAGAGACAAGCTTAGTTCGGCGCAAAACGAGCTTATTGGTGACCTTAGTGTCGGGGTTATTGATAACACCGTGTCGGATGTTAATTCCCCGCTTATTACCGCATTGGGAAAATTACATAGCGAATCACCAAAAATAAGATTGCGCCTACAGGCTTCACAGTTGGACGAAGTTGAACGCGGCGTGGTGGAAGGCCGGTTAATCGTCGGTATCGTTCCCGTGTACCAGCGCCGTGAAGAGTTCGATTACTTCCCGCTGTACGAAGAAAAGGCCCAGGCCTACTGCGCCGTAGGACATCCGCTCTTTACTGCGAGCGACATTACGCCGGAGGTGCTGCGCCAATATGAAGTGGTCAACCATCGTTATGCGATCCATCGCGACAAGACTAACTTCGTCAATTACGACAGCCAGTCCGCCTCCGCCTCGCAAGTCGAAGCCGTCGCGATCCTGATCCTTACTGGCCGTTTCCTCGGTTTTTTGCCCGAACACTACGCCAAGCCCATGGTAAGAGAAGGGCGCCTTCGCGCACTGTGCCCGGAGCAAGTTCACCTGAGCACCGCCTTCAACCTCATCCTGCGCCACAACGCTCCGCGCAGCCCGATGGTAAAAGCCTTTGCGACGGCGTTGGGCGTAGACCTCAAAACCGCTGTCTGATCAACCTGCGGTGAGCGGGCTTGCCCCGCGCTGGGCTGCGCAGCAGTCCCAATAAAAACGCCGCATGCTGTCAGACAGCATGCGGCGTTTGGTTTTAGGGCCGCTACGCGCCCCAGCGCGGGGCAAGCCCGCTCACCACAATGGTCAGCACAGCGCTTTCGCCCGCTTCTTCTTCGCATGAAAATGCCGAAACGTCCCACGCAGCCCGATGGTAAAAGCCTTTGCGGCGGCGTTGGGCGTAGACCTCAAAACCAGTGTCTGACCAACCTGTGGTGAGCGGGCTTGCCCCGCGCTGGGCTGCGCAGCAGTCCCAATAAAAACGCCGCATGCTGTCAGACAGAATGCGGCGTTTGGTTTTAGGGCCGCTACGCGCCCCAGCGCGGGGCAAGCCCGCTCACCACAATGGTCAGCACAGCGCTTTCGCCCGCTTCTTCTTCGCATGAAAATGCCGAAGCGTCCCACGCAGCCCGATGGTAAAAGCCTTTGCGACGGCGTTGGGCGTAGACCTCAAAACCTGTGTCTGATCAACCTGTGGTGAGCGGGCTTGCCCCGCGCTGGGCTGCGCAGCAGTCCCAATAAAAACGCCGCATGCTGTCAGACAGAATGCGGCGTTTGGTTTTAGGGCCGCTACGCGCCCCAGCGCGGGGCAAGCCCGCTCACCACAATGGTCAGCGCAGCGCTTTCGCCCGCTTCTTCTTCGCATGAAAATGTCGAAAATGCGCATCCTGCGCCGCCGCCAACAACTCCCGGTCCCCGCGCGTATCTCCCCAGGCCCGGAGCCGATACTCCCCCAGGTCTCCGTACACCGCCTCAAGCCGCAGCACCTTGTTCTCACACCGGCAGTTATTTCCAGTGAGCTTGCCGGTCAACACCCCG
The DNA here is from genome assembly GCF_054062775.1 of Pseudomonas sp. TE3911. Classification (NCBI taxonomy): domain Bacteria; kingdom Pseudomonadati; phylum Pseudomonadota; class Gammaproteobacteria; order Pseudomonadales; family Pseudomonadaceae; genus Pseudomonas; species Pseudomonas sp. TE3911. Next base: position 465,430 of record NZ_JBSSFP010000001.1, read on the forward strand.
TCGACTACCTCAAGCTCGGTGCCAATCAACTTGATCCCAAGTCGATTGGCAAACGGCTGCAACACTAACGCAGGCGAAGCCGAACACAATGTCACCTCCGCGCCGGAGCCCAACTCCTGCTCCACCGACAACACCCCGGCCGGGCGCATCAACCGCGCCCAATTGCGCTGGCAATACTCCTCGGCCTTCTGTTGCACCCACGTCTTCTCCACCCCTGTCATAAACGTGCGGATCAACTGCGCTTTCAACTCATCCCGGCTGATCTGCCGAACCAAAAAGCGCAGCCCAGGCACCGCCAGCTTGACCATCCGGCCATAGAACTCGCCGGTACCAAAGGCAAACTTGAGGAAGGGCACGAAACTGTCGTGGTGGGTCAGGGTGCCGTCGAAGTCAAAGACGGAAAGTACTTTGGCGTCAGCGGGGCCGGCTTCGAGCATGTCTGGGTTCACGGGTTGGCCTCGGTCCTATCTAGTATTTTTTGAGCGTGCATCAGGTGTGACAGCAGGAGTTTACTCCCGTGCCAATCTTCCGACCTTGGCGTAAAGCCCCTCGGTGAAAGCCTCCCGGTCACTCGACCGGTGACAACGCTGATGGCAATTGGGGCACAAGGCTACAGCATTGGTGATGCGATCCGAACCCTTCTGGGCTAGGTGCTTGACGTGATGTACTTCAAGAAATGGCAAACCGTCGACCTCAAACGGCGCGTTAGAGCCGCAGCCTTCGCAGACGCCCTTGGCCTCTTTCAGTACCCAGGCGCGTACCTTTGGGTCGCGAACAAAAGCGGTGCTGACGGTCGAGACCTGCTGCGGCTGGGCAATGCCGTCCGGTCGCTGAGTGAAAGGTTGCTGCTGCAGTTTGGACGCACGGCGGATAAGCGTTTGCTCGTCTGCTGTTTGGGCGGCGTCTTCGGATTCGAATACACCCTGCGCGGCAAGTGCTTGGCGGATGCGTTGCTCCACGCCTGTGCCCACGTTCTTCGCAGGCTTATAGCCTTCGATGCGGTCCCAGCCCATACGCACAAGCACGGTGGAGATGTTTTGCATGCGGAATTCGATGGAGCCCTTTGCACGGCCTGCCACTGGGCCTTCGCGCAGGAGGCGGTTTTCGAGGGCTTTGTTGAACGGTTGGCCGCTCTTTTCCCAGGCCAGCATCTTCAAGTACGCCTCGACCGCAGCTGCCAACTCCGCGTCGCTCCAGTCCGTTTTGTCTTTCGTAATGTCCATACAACCGCCGAGGGTAGAAAACCCTCGGACGATACTGAGTAGCCATTATTGCGTCTACGAAATTTCCTACGAGCCAGAAGGATTTGGCGGTCAGCTACTTTGGTAAATTCGCTGCTTTGTAAGGAGAGTCTTTAGTGAGCTCGCATAAAAAAGCCCCGAACAAGTCAGGGCTTTTTGGTGTTGCTGTGCTAAGGAATCAATCCCAGCTCAGCGCGCCGCCAGTCTGATACTCGATCACACGGGTTTCGAAGAAGTTTTTCTCTTTCTTCAAGTCCATGATTTCGCTCATCCATGGGAACGGGTTAGTGGTCCCTGGATACTCTTCTTTAAGACCGATCTGCGACAGACGACGGTTCGCGATGAACTTGAGGTAATCCTCCATCATCGCCGCGTTCATGCCCAATACGCCGCGCGGCATGGTGTCGCGAGCATATTCAATCTCCAGCTGAGTCCCTTGCAGGATCATCTGGGTCGCTTCTTCCTTCATCTCGGCATCCCACAGGTGTGGGTTTTCGATTTTGATCTGGTTGATCACATCGATACCGAAGTTCAAGTGCATCGACTCATCGCGCAGGATGTACTGGAACTGCTCAGCGACGCCGGTCATTTTGTTGCGGCGGCCCATGGAGAGGATCTGGGTGAAGCCGCAGTAGAAGAAGATGCCTTCCAGCACGCAGTAGTAAGCAACGAGGTTGCGCAGCAGTTCTTTGTCGGTCTCAACGGTGCCGGTTTCGAACTTCGGATCGGAGATCGAACGGGTGTATTTCAGGCCCCAGGCTGCCTTTTTGGCGACCGATGGGATCTCGTGGTACATGTTGAAGATCTCGCCTTCATCCATGGCCAACGATTCGATGCAGTACTGATAGGCGTGGGTGTGGATCGCTTCTTCGAAGGCCTGGCGCAGGATGTACTGGCGGCACTCCGGGTTGGTGATCAGGCGGTATACGGCCAGCACCAGGTTGTTGGCAACCAGGGAGTCGGCGGTGGAGAAGAAGCCCAGGTTGCGCATGACGATACGGCGTTCGTCGTCGGTCAGGCCTTCGGGGTTTTTCCACAGGGCGATGTCGGCGGTCATGTTGACCTCTTGCGGCATCCAGTGGTTGGCGCAGCCGTCGAGGTACTTCTGCCAGGCCCAGTCGTACTTGAAGGGCACGAGTTGGTTGAGGTCGGCGCGGCAGTTGATCATGCGCTTTTCGTCAACGGCGACGCGGGCGGCGGAGCCTTCCAGCTCGGCGAGGCCTTCGGCGACGTCGAGTTTGTCCAGGGCAGCCTTGGCGCGCACGATGGCGGCGGAGTCACTGGCGGTGACGGCGCGGGCTTCGATGGCGGCAGCTGCGCCAGCACCGTCGAGGCGGTCCATGTTGGCTTCGGTGGCGTGGCCGGCGTTGGCGCCTTTGGTGGCTACTTCGCCTTCTTCTTCTTTGTCGAATTCGTCCCAGCTCAGCATGACGTGTCGTCTCCTGCGTGAGGGCTCAAAGGTGCCCGTGTGAAACCGGATGGTTGGGTGTTCACACGGCCCTAGGGCCGCGGTGGATCTTAAGGAATCGTTTGTTGCAGCAGCTAGCGCAGGCATTAAACGGAATAGGGTTACGGGTACTCTGCTTGAGGCTTGAGGTGCGCAGCGGTAGGTGCAAGCTCGCGCGGAGGCCTCAGGTCTGGCTCTTCGTCCCAGTGTAAAGGGATATTGCAGGCCCGATTTACCCGCGCATTATAGGGAAAAATTCGGTTTTGTGTTGCGGTGGATGGTCACGGGCGAGGGTCAAAATGGCGTGGTTTTCGGCCAAAGCGTGTGTTTGCGAGGCTTTGCTGGGGTTGGTTTTTTTTGAGGAGCGATGAGCGGCTTTTTGCGGGTGGGGGCAGGGGACGGGACGTAGGGCGTAATAGAGAGGTGCGGCGGTTGACGCTATCGGGAGCAAGCTCCCTCCCACATCTGGACTGCGTGGTGCCTCAAGCCGGTTCTTTGCCGCAAGAACGATTTCTTGCGGCGAATAAGATTCGGGTGTTTTCTAACTGACTAAGTTGTTAGCCGTTAGAGCAACCGTTGCCCATAATCTTGTAATTAAGAATATGGCGTTGACCCTGGGAATCTTCATATTCCATCTTCGCAGGTACAACTTCACATACATTCGGAACTTCGCTCATGGACAATACTTTGGCAACGTCCAAGTGGGTGCTGTAGGTGTAATCTTCAACAATCGGGGCGTTCTGGCCGGCCAGCTCGGTCGGGGCTTCGTCGGCCAGGGCGGCGGCGGCGCACAAGCTGCTGAGGGCCATAACTACGAGAGCTTTCATTTCTTTACTTACCTTCTTCAGGGCGAAAGGGGTCACGGGGCCCTTGTGAGGCCACGTGTGTAACTTAGGATTGGTTAGTTCGGATTAACGTTGCCTTCGTGGGGGCTGTTACGTTGTTAATCACTGCCGTGTAAACCACGGCGTCGTGTTGACGGAGTTGATTTTAGGCCTGCGGGTTATATTCATATACCCGTGCTTTTGATAAACACTATTGGCGGTTTTTGTAACAATCCCGTGGTAAAGGTTTTTTCACACAGCTCCAGAAGCCTTGCAGCCCTTGGCCCAGAGCCCTGTCAGCCGATACCAGGGCAATGTGTAGGGGCTTGTTACTACCATCGTCGAATGGTTCTATGGGGTCGCCCCGGCTACAACAGGGCATACAAAAACAACTATTGTCACCGAGGTAAGAAAGATGAGTGCGGCTTCCCTGTACCCCGTTCGCCCCGAAGTAGCAGCCAACACGCTGACCGATGAGGCGACCTACAAGGCCATGTACCAGCAGTCGGTGGTCAACCCCGACGGTTTCTGGCGTGAGCAAGCCAAGCGTCTTGACTGGATCAAGCCTTTCACCACGGTGAAGCAGACCTCGTTCGACGATCACCATGTCGACATCAAGTGGTTCGCCGATGGCACCCTGAACGTGTCCTATAACTGTCTGGACCGTCACCTCGCCGAGCGTGGCGACCAGATTGCGATCATCTGGGAGGGCGATGACCCTGCCGAGAGCCGCAACATCACTTACCGCGAGCTGCATGAAGAAGTCTGCAAGTTCGCCAACGCCCTGCGTGGTCAGGACGTGCACCGCGGCGACGTGGTGACTATCTATATGCCGATGATCCCCGAAGCCGTGGTCGCCATGCTGGCGTGTACCCGCATCGGTGCGATTCACTCGGTGGTGTTTGGTGGTTTTTCGCCGGAAGCCCTGGCCGGTCGCATCATCGACTGTAAGTCGAAGGTGGTGATCACTGCCGACGAAGGCATTCGCGCCGGTAAGAAGATTCCGCTCAAGGCCAACGTCGACGACGCACTGACCAACCCGGAAACCAGCAGCATCCAGAAGGTCATCGTGTGCAAACGCACCAATGGCCAGATCAAGTGGAACCAGCATCGCGACATCTGGTACGAAGACCTGATGAAAGTGGCGGGCACCGTATGCGCGCCAAAAGAAATGGGCGCCGAAGAAGCCCTGTTTATCCTCTACACCTCCGGTTCCACCGGTAAGCCTAAAGGCGTGCAGCACACCACCGGCGGCTACCTACTTTACGCCGGCCTCACCCACGAGCGCGTGTTCGACTATCGCCCGGGCGAAATCTACTGGTGCACTGCCGACGTCGGCTGGGTCACCGGCCACACCTATATTGTCTATGGTCCGCTGTCGAATGGCGCGACCACGGTGTTGTTCGAAGGCGTGCCTAACTACCCGGACATCACTCGGGTGGCGAAGATCGTCGACAAGCACAAGGTCAATATCCTCTACACCGCGCCGACCGCCATCCGCGCAATGATGGCCTCCGGCACCGCAGCCGTTGAAGGTGCTGACGGCAGCAGCCTGCGCCTGCTCGGTTCCGTTGGCGAGCCGATCAACCCGGAAGCGTGGGATTGGTACTACAAGAACGTCGGTCAATCCCGTTGCCCAATCGTCGACACCTGGTGGCAGACCGAGACCGGCGGCAACATGATGAGCCCGCTGCCGGGCGCCCATGCGCTCAAGCCAGGCTCGGCTGCACGGCCGTTCTTCGGCGTGGTGCCGGCTTTGGTGGATAACCTGGGCAACCTGATCGAAGGGGCTGCCGAAGGCAACCTGGTGATCCTCGATTCGTGGCCGGGCCAAGCGCGTACGCTGTTTGGCGATCATGACCGTTTCGTCGATACCTACTTCAAGACCTTCCGTGGCATGTACTTCACCGGTGACGGCGCTCGTCGTGACGAGGACGGTTACTACTGGATCACGGGACGTGTGGATGACGTGTTGAACGTTTCCGGCCACCGCATGGGCACTGCCGAGATTGAAAGCGCCATGGTTGCCCACCCTAAAGTGGCTGAAGCAGCGGTGGTTGGGGTGCCGCATGACATCAAGGGGCAGGGCATTTATGTGTATGTCACCCTCAAAAATGGCGAAGAGCCAAACGAAGCGCTGCGCCTGGAGCTGAAAAATTGGGTGCGTAAAGAAATCGGGCCGATTGCTTCGCCGGACGTGATCCAGTGGGCGCCGGGCTTGCCGAAGACCCGCTCGGGCAAAATCATGCGCCGTATCCTGCGCAAGATCGCCACGGCTGAGTACGACGGGTTAGGCGATATCTCCACCCTGGCGGATCCAGGTGTAGTGGCGCATTTGATTGAAACCCACAAGACCATGAACGTCGCTTAAGGCGAGGTTGGTTGGACAAAGCCCTATTCGGTGTGAGCCGGGTGGGGCTTTTTTATGTTCGCTTCGAGCCGGTGGGGATCCAGTGTGGGAGGGGGCATGCCCCCGATTGCAGTGGGTCGGTGAATACAGCTGTCAAGGGTCTACCGCCATCGGGAGCAAGCCCCCTCCCACGTTTGGATCTGCGCCACCCGAATAAATATCGGTTTATTGCGTAGGAGGTTTCTGAATGTTACCGGGTGGGGCAAATGTGTAACCCCATGTCCACACATGAGGCAAAGCGCTACGCCCGTGCCCCGAAAAACCCCATTCCAGACACCCCAAGAAATAAGATTAAACGCCAGACTTGCCGTGCCAGAAGGGTTTGCGAATAATAGGCCCGCAATTTGCAGCGTCTACAGGTTTAATGTCTTTTGTCTCTGCATAAAATCCAGGGGCTGTCAATGAGCTGGAACCGCTTTCTCTGTGCTTCTGTAAATTGTTGTCGCATTGAGGAAATATCGGCTTCCGGCCTGTCGTTAGAATGCCGATCACTCGCTCGTCGTCGCCGATGTTGAATTGGTGTCGGACGCAGCACCGCTATTCGGTTTCACCTTCGCCGCATCGTGGGCCATGGCTCATACTGCTGTTTTGCCCTATACCGATGGAGTCCCAAGATGAAGAAACTCGTGCTGTTGGGCGCCCTGGCGCTGTCCGTGCTGTCCATGCAGGCCTTCGCTGAAGGCAAGCCTCTGAAAATTGGTATCGAAGCGGCTTACCCTCCGTTTGCCTCGAAGGCGCCGGATGGCAACATCGTTGGTTTTGACTACGACATCGGCAACGCCCTGTGCGAAGAGATGAAGGTCAAATGTACGTGGGTCGAGCAAGAGTTCGACGGCCTGATCCCTGCGCTCAAAGTGCGCAAGATCGACGCCATCCTGTCGTCCATGTCCATCACTGAAGACCGCAAGAAGTCCGTTGATTTCACTAATCGCTACTACCTGTCCCCAGCACGCCTGGTGATGAAGGAAGGCACCGCTGTCAGCGACAGTCTGGATGAATTGAAAGGCAAGAAGATCGGCGTGCAACGTGGTTCGATCCACGACCGCTTCGCTCGTGAAGTCCTGGCTCCAAAAGGCGCTGACATCAAGGGTTACAGCACCCAGAACGAAATCTACCTGGATGTGGCCGCTGGCCGCCTCGACGGTACCGTGGCCGACGCCACCCTGTTGGAAGACGGTTTCCTGAAGACCGACGCTGGTAAAGGCTACGCGTTCGTTGGCCCATCCTTCACTGACGCCAAATACTTCGGCGACGGCATAGGCATCGCGGTACGTAAAGGCGACAAGGAAAACCTGGACCGCATCAACGCTGCTATCGCTGCGATCCGTGCCAACGGCAAATACAAAGAAATCGAGAAAAAGTACTTCAACTTCGACATTTACGGCCCAGAAGCCCAGTAAAACGTCGCAGCGGTCTGTCCTAAATGGCGCAAGCAACAGAATTCCTGCGGTTTGCGCCATTTTTTCATCCCCCTTTTCGAGGACCTGAATCATGTTGAAAGGCTACGGGGCCGTCATCCTCGATGGCGCATGGTTGACGCTTCAGCTCGCCTTGTCGTCCATGGCCTTGGCCATTGTTCTGGGTCTGATCGGGGTCGCGTTACGCCTGTCGCCGGTGCGCTGGTTGGCCTGGCTGGGTGACTTGTACTCCACGGTGATCCGCGGGATCCCTGACCTTGTGCTGATCCTGCTGATTTTCTACGGCGGCCAGGACCTGCTCAACCGCGTCGCGCCGATGCTCGGCTACGACGACTATATCGACTTGAACCCTTTGGCCGCCGGTATCGGCACTCTGGGGTTCATCTTTGGCGCCTACCTTTCGGAAACTTTCCGTGGCGCCTTCATGGCCATCCCCAAGGGACAGGCCGAAGCCGGCCTTGCATATGGCATGAGCAGTTTCCAAGTGTTTTTCCGGGTGATGGTGCCGCAGATGATTCGGCTGGCGATCCCTGGTTTCACCAACAACTGGCTGGTACTCACCAAGGCCACCGCGCTGATCTCGGTGGTAGGCCTGCAAGACATGATGTTCAAGGCCAAGCAGGCGGCAGATGCCACCCGCGAGCCTTTTACCTTCTTCCTCGCAGTGGCGGCGATGTACCTGGTGATCACCAGCGTATCGTTGCTGGCGCTGCGCTATCTTGAGAAGCGCTACTCGGTAGGCGTAAGGGCGGCTGATCTATGATCTTCGACTACAACGTCATCTGGGAGGCCATGCCGCTGTACCTTGGCGGCCTGCTGACTACCCTGAAATTGCTCGCCATCTCGCTGTTTTTCGGCCTGCTCGCCGCCTTGCCCCTGGGGTTGATGCGTGTGTCCAAGCAGCCTGTCGTGAACGGTGTGGCCTGGCTCTACACGTACGTGATCCGCGGCACGCCGATGCTGGTGCAACTGTTCCTGATCTACTACGGTCTGGCGCAATTCGAAGCGGTGCGCGAAAGCTTTATGTGGCCCCTGCTGTCCAGCGCCACGTTCTGTGCGTGCCTGGCCTTTGCGATCAACACCAGCGCCTACACCGCCGAGATCATTGCCGGTAGCCTCAAGGCCACGCCCAATGGCGAGATCGAAGCGGCCAAGGCGATGGGCATGTCGCGCTATAAGCTGTACCGCCGCATCCTGCTGCCGTCGGCCTTGCGCCGTGCGCTGCCGCAGTACAGCAACGAAGTGATCATGATGCTCCAGACCACGAGCCTGGCCTCCATCGTCACCCTGATCGACATCACCGGCGCCGCACGCACGGTGAACGCCCAGTTCTACTTGCCGTTTGAAGCCTATATCACCGCTGGCGTCTTCTACCTGTGCCTGACCTTTATCCTGGTGCGCCTGTTCAAGTTGGCCGAGCGCCGCTGGCTGAGCTACCTGGCTCCACGGAAGCACTGATATGGAACGTATCGACCACCTGTTGCCCTGGGGCCACCTGGGCTGCGAGCGCCAACTGAGCGTGTTCCGTTTCGGCAGCGGCGAGCGCAAGGCCTATATCCAGGCCAGCCTGCACGCCGATGAACTGCCCGGCATGCGCGCCGCCTGGGAACTGAAAAAACGTCTGACAGAACTGGAACAGCAAGGCGCCCTCAACGGTGTGATTGAGCTGGTGCCGGTGGCCAATCCGATGGGCCTGGGCCAGTTGTTGCAAGGCAGCCACCAGGGGCGTTTCGAAGTAGGCAGTGGCAAGAATTTCAACCGCGATTTCGTCGAGTTGAGCGAACCGGTTGCCGCATTGCTTCAAGGCAAGCTGGGGGATGATCCCCATGCCAATGTGCGCCTGATCCGTCAGGCCATGAGCGATGCGCTCAGCGACTTGCCCGAGCCGAGCAGCCAGTTGCAAGGCATGCAGCGCGTCTTGCTGAGCCACGCGTGCACCGCTGATATCGTCCTCGACCTGCATTGCGACGCCGAAGCCGCGCTGCATATGTACGCGCTGCCCCAGCACTGGGCCCAGTGGCGTTCGCTGTCGGCGCATCTGAATGTGAAGGTCGGCTTGTTGGCGGAGGATTCCGGTGGCAGCTCGTTTGATGAAGCCTGCTCGCTGCCATGGTTGCGCTTGTCCCGGATGTTTCCGGACGCTCAGATCCCGTTGGCGTGCCTCGCGACGACGTTGGAACTGGGCGGTCAAGCCGACACCGGGCGTGATGAAGCAATCTTTCACGCCGAGGGCATCCTCGCATTCCTTGCCGAGCAAGGCCTGATCAACGGCGAATGGCCGGCTGCGCAGCACGAAGCGTGCGAAGGCATGCCGTTTGAAGGCACCGAGTTGCTCTTCGCGCCCCACGCCGGGGTGATCAGTTACCTGCGCAAAGCCGGAGACTGGGTGGACGCCGGCGAACCGATTTTTGAAGTGATTGACCCCCTGCAAGACCGCGTGAGCATTATCTGCGCCGGTACGTCGGGGGTGTTGTTTGCCGTTGAACGGCTACGTTATGCCCAAGCGGGTTTCTGGCTGGCCAAGGTGGCGGGGCGCGACGCGCTGCGACACGGGCGCTTGCTCAACGACTGACCACCTGTTTTTGTGAGAACCGACCGCATGTACAAACTTGAAGTCCAAGACCTGCATAAACGCTATGGCAGTCATGAAGTGCTCAAAGGCGTTTCCCTGGCCGCTGCGGCCGGTGATGTGATCAGCATCATCGGTTCCAGTGGTTCGGGCAAAAGTACCTTTTTGCGCTGCATCAACCTGCTGGAGCAACCCCACGCCGGCAAGATTCTGCTCAATAACGAAGAGCTGAAACTGGTGGCCAACAAGGACGGCGCCCTGAAGGCCGCTGATCCCAAGCAGCTGCAACGCATGCGTTCGCGCCTGTCCATGGTGTTCCAGCATTTCAACCTGTGGTCGCATATGACCGCGCTTGAAAACGTGATGGAAGCCCCGGTGCACGTGTTGGGCATGTCGAAGAAAGATGCCCGTGAAAAGGCCGAGCACTATCTGGCTAAAGTCGGCGTGGGCCATCGTAAGGATGCGTTCCCTGGCCATATGTCCGGCGGCGAGCAGCAGCGTGTGGCGATTGCCCGTGCCTTGGCGATGGAACCTGAGGTGATGCTGTTTGACGAACCGACTTCGGCGCTGGACCCGGAACTGGTCGGCGAAGTGCTCAAGGTGATGCAGGACTTGGCCCTGGAAGGCCGCACCATGGTGGTGGTCACCCACGAAATGGGCTTTGCCCGCGAAGTGTCGAACCAGTTGGTGTTCCTGCACAAAGGGATTGTTGAAGAACGCGGCAACCCGCGGGAAGTGCTGGTGAACCCGCAGTCCGAGCGGTTGCAGCAGTTCCTGTCCGGCAGCTTGAAATAATTCCTCCCACATGGATCTCTACATTGGGGTTCTACAGTTGGATCTTTATCGTTTTTAAGCTTTGTGTTGGTTTACGGGCTAGCATTGGCCCTTGTCTTCATTACTGTTACAGGCTTCGGATAGCACTCCATGACCGCCCATAAAATTGGTTTCCTGATTTGGCCCAGCACAAAGGCACTCACGCTTGCGCTGGCTGAGGAGGCCTTACGCGTTGCTCAGCGGGTGCATCCGGATGTGGTTTACGAGCTGTCGTTTTTGCTCGCGGAGCCTGCCACCGAAGGCGCCTGGCAATTGCCGGGCGAACCATGGGCCGGCAAGCTCGAAGGCTTTCAGAAACTGTTTCTGCTGGCCGACGAGCCGCCAACGGTTATTGCCTCGCAACTGAGCACGGCCCTCAAGCAATTGGTGCGGGCCGGGTGTGTGATCGGTGGTTTGTCGGCCGGCGTGTACCCGTTGGCCCAACTCGGTCTGCTCGACGGTTATCGCGCTGCCGTGCACTGGCGCTGGCAGGATGACTTCGCCGAACGTTTTCCCAAGGTTATCGCCACCAGCCACCTGTTCGACTGGGACCGTGATCGCCTGAGCGCCTGCGGTGGCATGTCGGTACTCGACTTGCTGCTGGCGGTACTGGCCCGTGACCACGGCGCCGAACTGGCGGGTGCAGTCTCCGAAGAACTGGTGGTGGAACGCATCCGCGAAGGCGGCGAACGCCAGCGGATTCCCCTGCAAAACCGCCTGGGTTCCAGCCATCCTAAGCTGACCCAGGCAGTGTTGCTGATGGAAGCCAATATCGAAGAACCGCTGACCACTGACGAAATTGCCCAGCACGTCTGTGTGTCGCGACGCCAACTGGAGCGGATCTTCAAGCAGTACCTCAACCGCGTCCCCAGCCAGTATTACCTGGAGCTGCGTCTGAACAAGGCCCGCCAAATGCTGATGCAAACCAGCAAGTCGATCATCCAGATCGGCCTGTCCTGCGGCTTCTCCTCGGGGCCACACTTCTCCAGTGCCTACCGTAACTTCTTCGGCGCCACCCCGCGTGAAGACCGCAATCAACGGCGCAGCAGCAGCCCGTTCGAGTTGTCATCGGTGCCGTCCGAACGCGGCTGAAACCGGGTTGTCCCGAACAGGTACGCGACTGTCTCACTCCTCCATGGGTTCCGGTGTGCCGGGCGGGGTTATGTCCTCCATGTTTTCGTCGTATGTCGCTTCCTCCACGCCCAACTCATAACCCGTCTGCCGGTAATAGGTACGCAAGATCGTCAGGCTTTCGGGAGACAGGGGGTTGCCGCTCACATCCGAGTCATCGTCGAGCGGCAGTGGCATTCCCAGCAGGTCGTCCGGCAAGTGCTCGATCAGGTTGTCGCTCAGGTCTACGGCCCGCAGGCGCGGTAGGCTGAAGATCCCCGTGGGTATGTCGCGCAGCCTGCAGTTGTGGAGGTACACCATCGTCAGTCGCGTCATGTTGCGCAGGTCCGGCGCTTGGGTGAGGGTGTTGTCGCTCAGATCCAAGTAAGTGAGCTCCGTCAGGCGCGACAGTTGCTCGATGCTGTTCGGCGTCAGGCGGATCTGGTTATTGCTGAGCTTGAGCAGGCGCAATTGCTTGAGTTCGAACACTCGGTCGGGAATCCGCTGCAGGGCGTGCTGCTCCACTGTCAGCGCAGTCAGGTTTGGGAACGCCTGCAGGAATTCGCCTACGCGAACATGGCGCTTGTCGCCCGTCAGTTCCATCAGCGTCACATGTTCCAGGCGCGCATTCAGGGCTGGCAGATCTCCGGAAAGCTGGCCGTTGAAAATCAGCTTGTGAGTGTTTCGGGCGGGCCATTCGTTTTCATCCAGATCGGTTTCTCTGCGCCAGCAGCGCAGTATCAATTCCTTGAATGCCAGGCGACGCACCTGCTCCTCGGCGCGGGCATTTTCGATCAGCAGGGGGTTGGCCAGCTGGTCCATGGCGGGGACGTTGAGTACCCATTCCTCCAGGTCGCTGTCGAGCCGCTCGTATTCGGCACTCAGGCGGCTGATTTGCGCGTCGGCGTCCTCCAGTTCGCCGGGTAGCTCAAAAAAGATGCGCTTGGTGTCTCGCTCCGTGAGGCTGGGGTAGAGCGCGTTGATGCGCTGCAATTGTGCATCGGGAATGCTGGCATTCCAGTGTTCGCCCTTGGCTTGGCAATAGCGCTTGATCGCGTGCAAGGTCGAGGGCGACAGCGGGTTGGCCGACAGGTCGAATGCGTTGCTGGCCGCCCGCGGCAGTTCGAAGGCCTCATCAGGCAGCTCGCGCAAAGCGTTCTGGCTCAAGTCCACGCGGGCACGCAATACCGCCGGCTGAATCAGCGAGCGCGGCAGTTCGCTCAAGCCAGTGTTACGCAGTGACAGGCTGACCAGGTTGGGCAGCTGGTTGAAATCCGGCAGTCGCGCCAGCGGGTTGTTATCGAGGTTCAGGTGCTTGAGTTCACGCATGCCCTGCAAGGCTTGCTGCGCGGATGGCGACAATTGCAGCGTGCAGCGGTCCAGCACCAGGTACGACAGGTTTGGCAGGTGGCCGAGTCGCGGCAGTTCACTCAGTGCATAGTTTTCGATATGCAGCGCAGTCAGCGCCGGGAAACTGCGCAGGAACGCATCCAGGCCCAACGGTGAGCCCAAGCCCTTTAAGGCGAGCACGGACACATGATTGAACGAGGTGCGCAGGGCGGGCAAATCGCCGCTCACCGGGAGGAAAAGGCTGAATTCGTAGCTGAGCATCGGCAGCCCGAAGTTGACATCGCCCGAGGTGATATCGCGTCGCCAGCCTGCCTCAAGGGCAACGATGAATCGGTGGCGCAGGGCCTGTTCCTCGGCGGTGACGCTGCTGTCGTTGGCCCAGCCAAGGCAATCCTGACGAATAGTGGGAAATTCGTTCTCCAGCCGACTCATCTCGACGCGACCGGCTGCCAGGTCCCCTGGCAGGCCAAAAATGAAGCGGTTGATTTGGTCACCGTTGAACGAGGGGAACAGTCTTTTGGCCTGCTCCGCGTCGACCCTGGCCGGGATCGCTTCCAAGTAGTGTTGGGTACGCTGGAAGTAGGCTTTGACGCGCTCCAGTGTCGGCTCGGACAACGGGTTGTTGGACAGGTCGAAATGCCGAGTGATGTCGACGGGCAAATCGAACAGGGCGGCAGGCAACTCGCTGATCCTGTTATTGGACAGCATCGCCAGCGTCAGGTGGCTGCGACTCAGCAATCCTTCGGGCAGTTGCTCGATGTCGGTGTTGGCCAGGTCCAGGTATTGCAACTGCGGCATCTGTTCCACATTGGGAGTCAGCGTCAGGGGGTTGTTGTACAGGTCAAGGGTCAACAGGCGCGTCATGTTGTTGATGACCGCATGGCTTTGCTCGGTGAGGCGGATGTTGCAGCTGCTCAGGATCAATTCGTTGAGCGTGTTCATCGAGGCCAGGCTGGGCGGCAGTTCGTCCACGGCAAGATTGCGGATGTTCAGCCGACGCAAGCTTGGAAAAAGCTGCAGGAATCCGTCGATTTCCATGCGTTGGTGCGCACCCTGCAATTCCAGGTGAGAGACATGTTCGAAGCGTGCACTCAACGTGGGCAACTCACCCAGCAGGGGGGCTGACAGTCGCAGGATATGACCGTTGATGGCTGGCGGCTCATAGAAGTTATCGAGCTCGGTTTCCTGGCGCCAGGCTCGCCGTAGTTGGTGGGCAAACAAATTGCGGTCGCGCCGCAGGTATTCATATTGGAGCGCGCTCAGCGTAGCGCCGGTTGTGGGGTGTACACGGGGTGTCTGGGATTCCCAGACCACCAGGTTCAGGTCCAGTTGGATGTATTCGTTGCGCAACCGGGTTAAGGCCAGTTGTGCACCGCCGGGGGTATTTTGCAGGGCGGCGATCATGTCGCGGATTCTTGCACGCGACAGTTGCGGGCGCAGCGTCTGCAGCTGTTGTTCGAGCGAGGGGCCGCGGCTGGGTCCCGGCACCTCGGGAATGGCTGGCGGGTAACCGTCCATGCCGCCGCGCAAACGCATGACATTGGGGTCGTAGCTGGGTTTGTTGTGCGGGTCGCTCTTTAATATGTCGCGCAAGGTAGGGCGATCCACCGGGGCATCGCCGATCGCCTGCTTGAGGCGTGGGCCCTGGCCGATATGAAGTTGCAGCGCATTGCGTGCACTGTCAGGCAGGGCCTGCAGGACGGCGGTGAAGAAGTCGGTGCTGCCAAACAGTGCGGTCTGGCCGTTCTCGGGGATGAATTGGCCGTCCGGTGTGGCCACCAGCGTACGTTTGGTCGGCGCGTAAGTAGGCCCGATGGCGTCGAGCAACTCGCCGTCAGCGCGGTATTGGCGCAGTTCCAGACGAATCCACTCGGGCCAGCCATTGAGGTTTTCCAGCGAATGCAGCGCCAGCCGGCAAGTGTCCGGATTTTCCACAGCGTCCAGATACAGGCCTTCATAGGCGCGTGTGGTGCGCACTTCATGCAACGACCATTCGGCCAGTTCGGTCAGGCGCGTCGGTACGTTGCCAGCGTCGATCGACTTGAGCTCCTCGCCACTGGCACCGGCCAGTAACTCCTCGGCAACCGGCGTCGGCAGGCCGGGGCGCGAGGCACTGTCGATGAGCTTTTGCACACGTGGGTCGCTGGTGCGGTCCTGGCCGCGGTAGCGTGAGTCGAACAGTGAGAAGCGCTTGTCCTGGGCAATACGCGCAAGTTTCTTGCGCAAAGCGGCTGCGCGGGTGCGGCTGGAGGCGGGAGGCAGCCCGAATTCTTCTTCCAGTAGTTCCTTGCGCTCCGGCTCATTCAGGCTGTCGATCAGGGTGGGCAGCAGGTCGCCGTTGCGCAATTGCTCCTCAAGTACCTGCACAGTGCTGGCCCCGGATTCTCCGAGGAACTCCCACAGGGTGTTGCCGCTGGCATCCACCACCCGCAAGGTCTTGCCGGAGGGCCACAGGCCATAGCTGATCAGCAACTGCAATTGGGTCTGCGGATCTGCCTTGGCGTAGATCGCCGGGTCGTCGCTGTTCATCTGTGTCACAAACTCCTGCAACTGCTGGTCAATCTTGAAGCGCTTGAGGGTGTCGGCCAGTAGCGGTGGTGGCGGCTGCTGGGTGCTGTGCGTTTTGCGCAACGTGTTGTCATGGGTAGCGCTGCTGTCGCGGACCTGCGCTAATTGCGCGTCGCTCAATGAATCGGTCTGGTAACCGAGGCGGCGCATCAGCGTAGTGCTATCCCAGCTCAAGGGGTTTTCCAGCTCGGTGACCCAGGCGCCCTGTCCATTGGTCATCACGGCCGGACGGTAAGCCGAAGGTCGCGTGGGGTGCTGGATGAAATAGCGGTCGGCGTCTTTCTGCACGTGATAGCGCTCGCCATTGAGGCTAAGGATGTTTTTGTCTGCGTGCAGGTGCAGGCCTTGCGCGTCCGGGCGTGCCTCGGCGGGCAGTGTCACCTCCTGTCGATAGGGGCTGAGGTCGGGTTGCCACAGACGGCGCTGACTGTTGGGCCGTTTGACCGGTTGCAAGCGCTCGATGAAGGCCAGCAGCTGCGCGGGCAATGCTTCGCGCACCAGTCCTTCGATGATGGGCAATCCGGTGGCGAACAGGCCCAGTTGGACCATCTGCTCCAGCAGGCCCAAAGCATGGCCCAGGGCTTCATGTCGCAGGCCCTCAGCCCAGTCGATGATGCCTTCGAAGGCCTCGTCGAGCACCTGATAGGCGGTATACGCCAGCATCAGTGCGCCCAGCGGCGGCACGAACGGCAGTGCCACGAAGGCAACGATCTGCAGCAGGGTATCGCCGATTTTCTTCAGGAATTCCCAGCGTTCCCAACGTGCGTTCTGGTCGACCTTGGCGGTGGAGACCGCGCGGCTCTGCGCGTCTGCCAGCAGCTTGCTCAGGTGCATCTGGAATAGATGCGCGAAGAGGTCACCGTTGATCCTGAGGCTGCGAAATTGCAGCTGGGGGCTCTGGGTCGGGGTGTCACGCCAACTGGGCAGTGGATCGCCCTGTTTATGCGCATGCCAGGTGACTTGGTTGAGGCGTTGATTGAGGTTGGCGAAGAACACCGCAGCGTCTTCATGGCGGACAAAACGGCTGAAGAACCCTTGAAAGTCCTTCGAGCGCAGCCGGGCGACCAGGCTCTGCATGAACGCGGCACTGCTGGGGTAGTGTTTGATCGGGTGTTGCGGATCGTCGGGGATATAGGCGATCAGCGGGACTGCATCGCGGCTGTTCTCCAGATCCGGAGCGAACAGCACCACGCCAGTGAGGCGACAATCCATGATGAATAAATCATGGGCCGTCAGCGGTGGGCAGCCGTTGTGCGTGGCGTCGCCGTTTTCGATCAGATTGAGTACCGCGGTGTGGCTGGCGGCGGGCAGCTCGTCCTTGAGCAAGGCCATGTACAGAGCGAATTTCAGCGCGCCCAAGTGGCTTTGTTTGAGCCAGTGCTCCAGGGCGTTGCGCGCCACGGGGTTGCCCAGGTCGAGGTACTCGTCCAGGTAGCGTTGGTATTGGCCGCCGATGTCCAGGCGCCGGCAGAGCTGGGTGAATTGCGCGACGCTGATCTTCGCGTCGAGGTCGGGCAGGGGGCTGAACTGCCCTGTGGCCGTGGGTTGCGTGCTGAAGCCCGAGTGCTGCGCGTAGGTCTCGTCGGCTTCGAAGTTGTGCAGCGCCGCTTCCAGCAGTGAGACCGACCAGGTTCTGGCCGCGCCCTGCTTGACGGTAAAACCGACGACGGTCAACGGTACGTACAGTTGCAGGTAGGTGGTGCGCACATCAGTGTCGATGCCGAACTCGTCCTTGAGTGCCGCGTGCAGGCGTTCGGCGCCGAACTGCTCCGGGCTTTTCAGTGCCGCCAGAGCCTTGTCCACGAGGTTCTGCGCGGTCCAGGCGGCGGCGTTGAGTTCTTTGAGCTGTGCATGTTGCGACTCGGTTGCACGGGTATACCAGTCGGCAATCAACGGCGTGCAGGCTTTCAACGCCACGCGCTTGGCGGCACTGGCCGTGCCCAACCAAGGAGGGATAGCGTCGCGGAGAATGTCGAGGTGTGGTGTCTGGGTTTCAGGATGCTGCGCCATGGGCCGTTCCTTGATGGATTTTGAGGAGGCTCAGCAAAACAGCGCGGGCTTGTCGTTGGGCGGTAGACAGTTAGCGCAGCGCGCTGGGGCAGATTTGCGAAGATCCTGTCATCCCCTGCCCACGAGGCCTGCGCACGGTTTAAACTGCGCCTTTGCGACGCTATTTGTCGCATTGGCGTAAACCCGCTGAAAACGCGGGTTGGCGCTATAAGAAGTTGTCGCTTGGCGGCAAGGCCGCTCTGAAAACTGTCCTTACAATCCCTGCATCGCCCGCCAGTTCCAGGCAGGCGTTCCTCTTCAGGAGACTCCGATGTCCGTTGAGCAAGCCCCGGTGCAACGTGCCGATTTCGACCAGGTCATGGTTCCCAACTACGCACCTGCCGCATTCATCCCCGTGCGTGGCGCAGGCTCCCGTGTGTGGGACCAGGCGGGTCGCGAGCTGATCGACTTTGCCGGCGGCATCGCGGTCAACGTGTTGGGCCACGCCCACCCGGCGCTGGTCGGTGCGTTGACCGAACAGGCCAACAAGCTGTGGCATGTCTCCAACGTGTTCACCAATGAGCCGGCCCTGCGCCTGGCCCATAAGCTGATCGACGCCACCTTTGCCGAGCGCGTGTTCTTCTGTAACTCCGGCGCCGAAGCCAACGAGGCCGCGTTCAAGCTGGCCCGTCGCGTGGCGTTCGACCGTTTCGGTACCGAGAAGTACGAGATCATTGCCGCGCTGAACAGCTTCCACGGCCGTACCTTGTTCACCGTCAACGTTGGTGGTCAGTCGAAGTACTCCGATGGCTTCGGTCCTAAAATCACCGGCATCACCCACGTTCCTTATAACGACTTGGCTGCGCTGAAAGCCGCCGTGTCGGACAAGACCTGCGCCGTGGTGCTCGAACCGATCCAGGGCGAAGGCGGCGTACTGCCGGCCGAGTTGGCTTACCTGCAAGGCGCCCGCGAACTGTGCGACGCCAACAATGCGCTGCTGGTGTTCGACGAAGTGCAGACCGGCATGGGCCGTAGCGGCCACCTGTTTGCCTACCAGCACTACGGTGTGACGCCGGACATCCTCACCAGCGCCAAGAGCCTGGGCGGCGGTTTCCCGATCGCGGCGATGCTCACCCGCGAAGACCTGGCCAAGCACCTGGTGGTCGGCACCCACGGCACCACTTACGGCGGTAACCCGCTGGCGTGTGCGGTGGCCGAAGCGGTCATCGACGTGATCAACACCCCTGAGGTGCTGGCCGGCGTCAACGCCAAACACAGCCAGTTCAAGGCGCGCCTGGAACAGATCGGCAAGCAGTACGGCATCTTCACCGAAGTGCGTGGCATGGGCCTGCTGATCGGTTGCGTATTGAGCGATGCGTTTAAAGGCAAGGCCAAGGACGTGTTCAACGCGGCCGAGAAAGAAAACCTGATGATCCTGCAAGCCGGTCCGGACGTGGTGCGTTTCGCGCCGAGCCTGGTGGTGGAAGAAGCGGACATCAACGAAGGCCTGGATCGCTTCGAACGTGCAGTAAAAACCCTGACACAAGCCTGATAACTACACCTTCTGCCGGCCGGACTGGGTCAAAAATGTGGGAGGGGGCTTGCCCCCGATAGCAGTCTTTCAGTTGATACATCCGGTGACTGATACACCGCTATCGGGGGCAAGCCCCCTCCCACATTGGAATATGGTTGTTCCAGCTATGTCCGGTAATTTTCCCCTATGAGTTTTAGAGTTAAGGAGTGACACCATGCTGGTGATGCGCCCCGCGCAAATGGCTGATCTGGGCGAGGTACAGCGTCTGGCTGCGGACAGCCCGATTGGTGTCACCTCCTTGCCGGATGATGTGGAACGCCTCAGCGACAAGATCGCCGCCAGCGAAGCGTCCTTCGCGGCCGAGGTAAGTTTCAACGGTGAAGAAAGCTATTTCTTCGTGCTCGAAGACACCGAGACCGGCAAGCTCGCCGGTTGCTCGGCCATCGTCGCGTCGGCCGGCTACTCGGAGCCTTTCTACAGTTTTCGTAACGAGACCTTCGTGCACGCCTCGCGCGAGCTGAAGATCCACAACAAGATCCACGTGCTTTCCCAGTGCCACGACCTCACCGGCAACAGCCTGCTTACCAGTTTCTACGTGGTGCCCGAGCTGGTCGGTTCGCCGTGGTCGGAACTCAATTCCCGTGGCCGCCTGCTGTTCGTCGCCAGCCACCCCGAGCGCTTTGCCGACTCGGTGGTGACCGAGATTGTCGGCTACAGCGACGAGAACGGTGATTCGCCGTTCTGGGATGCCATCGGCCGTAACTTCTTCGACCTCAACTACGCCGCCGCCGAGCGTCTGTGCGGGCTGAAAAGCCGTACGTTCCTCGCCGAGCTGATGCCGCACTACCCAATCTACGTACCGCTGTTGCCGGACGAAGCCCAGGAAGCCATGGGCCAGGTGCACCCGCGTGCGCAGATTACCTTCGACATCCTGATGCGCGAGGGCTTCGAGACCGACCATTACATCGACATCTTCGATGGCGGCCCCACGCTGCATGCACGGGTTTCGGGGATTCGCTCTATTGCCCAGAGCCGCGTGGTTCCGGTGAAGATCGGCGAGATAGTCAAGGGTGTCGGCCGCCAATACCTGGTGAGCAACGCGCAGTTGCAGGATTACCGTGCGGTGATGCTGGAACTGGACTACGCGCCCGGCAAACCGGTGACCCTGGACTTGGCAACTGCCGAAGCCTTGGGCGTTGGCGAAGGCGCGAGTGTGCGCTTGGTAGCGGTATAAAGACTGAGTTTCGCGGGTGGCTGACAACAGCGGCCCGTCTGAGGAGATAGCATGATCGTTCGTCCCGTACGCAGCAGCGATTTACCGGCCCTGATTGATCTGGCGCGCAGCACCGGCACCGGCCTCACGACCTTGCCGGCCAACGAAGAGCGCCTGACCCATCGGGTTGGCTGGGCGGAAAAAACCTTTCGCGGCGACGCCGGGCGTGGCGACGCGGACTACCTGTTCGTGCTGGAAAACGACGAAGGCCGCGTGGTGGGGATTTCCGCCATCGCTGGCGCCGTTGGCCTGCGTGAGCCTTGGTATAACTTCCGGGTGGGCCTGACCGTCAGCGCCTCCCAGGAACTGAACATTTACCGCGAGATTCCGACGCTGTTCCTGGCCAACGACCTCACCGGCAATTCCGAGTTGTGCTCGTTGTTCCTGCACGCCGACTACCGCAACGGCCTCAACGGCCGCATGTTGGCCAAGGCGCGCATGTTGTTTATCGCTGAGTTTCCGCAGTTGTTCGGCAACAAGATCATTGCCGAGATGCGCGGCGTGTCTAACGATGCCGGGCGTTCGCCGTTCTGGGAAAGCCTGGGGCGTCACTTCTTTAAGATGGAATTCAGCCAGGCCGACTACCTCACCGGCGTGGGCAACAAGGCGTTTATCGCCGAGCTGATGCCGAAGTTTCCGTTGTACAGCTGTTTCCTGTCGGAAGACGCGCGCAACGTGATCGGCAAGGTCCATCCGGACACCGAACCCGCGCTGAGCATGCTCAAGAGCGAAGGCTTCAGCTACCAGGGCTATGTCGATATCTTCGACGCCGGCCCGGCAGTGGAGTGTGAGACCAGCAAAATCCGTGCGGTGCGCGACAGCCAGTCGCTGGTATTGGCCATCGGCACGCCGGGGGACGACGCCACGCCGTTCCTGATCCATAACCGCAAGCGCGAAGAGTGTCGCATCACCGCCGCACCGGCCCGCCTGGCGGCAGGCACGCTGGTGGTCGATCCGCAGACTGCCAAGCGCCTGCAACTGGTGGTGGGTGATCAAGTGCGCGCTGTACCGTTGTCTGCTGCTCGGGAGTCGAAATAATGAATTCGCTGTATATCGCAGGTAGCTGGCTGTCTGGCCAGGGTGAGTTGTTTGAATCACGCAACCCGGTGACTCAAGACGTGCTGTGGGCCGGCAACGGCGCCACTGCCGAGCAGGTCGAGTCCGCTGTGCAGGCCGCGCGCCAGGCGTTCCCGGCCTGGGCCAAGCGTTCGCTGGAAGAGCGCATCAGCGTGCTGGAAACCTTCGCCGCGACCCTTAAACGTCGCGCCGATGAAATCGCCCGCTGCATCGGTGAGGAAACCGGCAAGCCGTTGTGGGAATCGGCCACTGAAGTCACCAGCATGGCCAACAAAATTGCGATCTCGGTGCAAAGCTACCGGGAGCGTACTGGCGAGAAGAGCGGCCCCCTGGGTGACGCCACCGCCGTGTTGCGCCACAAACCCCACGGTGTGGTCGCGGTGTTTGGCCCTTACAACTTCCCTGGGCATTTGCCCAACGGTCATATCGTCCCGGCCTTGTTGGCGGGTAACACCGTGCTGTTCAAACCGAGCGAGTTGACCCCCAAAGTCGCCGAGCTGACCGTGCAGTGCTGGATCGAAGCCGGTCTGCCGGCGGGTGTGTTGAATCTGCTGCAAGGTGCGCGGGAAACCGGTATCGCGTTGGCGGCCAACCCAGGCATCGACGGTTTGTTCTTTACCGGTTCGAGCCGTACCGGCAATCACCTGCACCAGCAGTTCTCCGGACGCCCGGACAAAATCCTGGCCCTGGAGATGGGCGGCAACAACCCGCTGGTGGTGGACGAAGTGGCCGATGTGGATGCGGCGGTCTACACCATTATCCAGTCGGCGTTTATCTCTGCCGGCCAACGTTGTACCTGCGCCCGTCGCCTGCTGGTACCGGAAGGCGCCTGGGGCGATGCATTGCTGGCGCGGCTGGTGGCGGTGAGTGCGACGATTGAAGTCGGTGCGTTCGACCAGCAACCGGCGCCGTTCATGGGCTCGGTGATTTCCCTCGGCGCTGCGAAAGCGCTGATGGATGCCCAAGAGCTGATGCTGGCAAATGGCGCTGTCGCGCTGCTGGAAATGACCCAGCCGCAGGATCAGGCCGCTTTGCTGACCCCAGGCATCATCGACGTGACCGGTGTGACCGAGCGCGAAGACGAAGAACTGTTCGGCCCGCTGTTGCAGGTGATCCGCTACGCTGATTTTGAGGCGGCGATTGCCGAGGCCAACAACACCCAGTACGGCCTGGCCGCCGGTTTGTTGTCGGACTCCGAGGCGCGTTACCAGCAATTTTGGCTGGAAAGCCGCGCCGGGATCGTCAACTGGAACAAACAACTGACCGGCGCTGCGAGTACCGCACCGTTCGGTGGGGTGGGGGCGTCGGGCAACCATCGCGCCAGTGCGTATTACGCGGCGGATTATTGTGCGTACCCGGTGGCGTCGCTTGAAACGCCAAGCCTGGTGGTGCCGGCCACGCTAACCCCCGGCATTACGCTGATCTAAATGTGGGAGGGGGCTTGCTCCCGATGGCGGTGTGTCAGTTGATGAATCAGGTGACTGATCCACCGCTATCGGGGGCAAGCCCCCTCCCACAGGGGTTCAGTGGTGTATTCAAGTAATTTGATGCCTATAAAAACAGATGTTCGTGGAGCCTCGCCGATGAAATCCTATGAAGTCAATTTTGACGGTCTAGTGGGGCCGACCCATAACTACGGCGGTTTGTCCTTCGGCAACGTCGCGTCCCAGAGCAACAGCCAGCAGCATTCCAACCCCAAGGAAGCAGCGTTGCAGGGCCTGCAAAAAATGAAAGCCCTGATGGACATGGGCTTTGTGCAAGGCGTACTCGCGCCCCAAGAGCGCCCGGACGTGGCCGCCTTGCGCAGCCTTGGCTTCAGCGGGACCGATGCCCAGGTGATCCAGCAGGCGGCCAAGCAGGCCATGCCGTTGTTGGTCGCCAGTTGCTCTGCGTCGAGCATGTGGGTGGCCAACGCCGCCACGGTCAGCCCGAGCGCCGACACGGCGGATGGTCGCGTGCATTTCACCGCCGCCAACCTCAACTGCAAGTACCACCGCAGCATTGAACACCCGACCACCAGCCGCGTGCTGGGCGCGATGTTTGCTGACCAGAAACACTTTGCCCATCACGCCGCATTGCCGGCGGTGGCGCAGTTCGGAGACGAAGGCGCGGCCAACCACACGCGTTTTTGCCGTGAATATGGCGAGGCCGGGGTAGAGTTTTTTGTGTTCGGCCGCAGCGCGTTCGATCCCCGTTACCCGGCCCCCCAGAAATACCCGGCACGCCAGACGCTCGAAGCCTCCCAGGCCGTCGCCCGTCTGCACGGTTTGAAAGACGACGGCGTGGTCTACGCCCAGCAGAACCCGGCCGTGATTGATGCGGGTGTGTTCCACAACGACGTGATCGCGGTGGGCAACGGCGAAGTGCTGTTCTATCACGAGGATGCGTTCCTCAATACCGAACAGATGCTCGCCGAACTGCAAGGAAAGTTGGGCAAAGTGGGCGGCAACTTCCAGTCGGTGTGCGTGCCGCGCGCCCAGGTCAGCGTCGAGGACGCAGTGCGTTCCTACCTGTTCAACAGCCAGTTGCTGACCCGACCTGACGGCTCGATGCTGTTGATCGTGCCAGAAGAGTGCCGCGCCAATGAGCGCGTGTGGCATTACCTGCAAGGCCTGACCGCTGCGGGTGGGCTGATCCGCGAAGTGAAGGTCTTCGACCTCAAGCAGAGCATGCAGAACGGCGGCGGCCCGGCGTGCCTGCGCTTGCGCGTGGCGCTGAACGAAACGGAACTGGCGGCGGTGAATCCAGGGGTTATCATGACCGCGCCGTTGTACGACACGCTGACCCAATGGGTCGACAAACACTACCGCGACAGCCTGCGTGAAACCGACCTGGCTGACCCGCAGTTGCTGCTTGAGTGCCGGACGGCACTGGATGAACTGACGCAAATCCTTAAACTGGGCTCGGTTTATCCTTTCCAGATCAATTAACGCCGCACGGCTGAGAACTATTTTATGACCACCGACACCCTGAAGCTGATCCTTGAAGACACCGACGGCACCCAGCTGGAAACATCCTGCACCCGCGTCGCCGTGGTCTGGCAGGGCAAGGAAATCTGGATCCAGCACGACGGCCGTGGCCAACTGCTGATCGGTGTGGACGTCGAAGAAGGCGATGCCGAATACGCCAACCTGCTGATGCGCCCACTGGCCACCAACCTGATGAGCCTGCAGCTGGAAATGGAACCGGCCGACGTTGAAGGTGATGACGACGATCACGTCCACGGCCCAGGCTGCAACCACTAAGGAAGCTGCGTATGCTCGCCCTCGGCAAATTGCTTGAACTGACCCTCGCCGGTCGTGAACCGGCGCAAAAAATTCAATCGACTGTCGACGGCGTGCAGATGCGCTGGCTCAGCGAGGGCGCGCTTGAAGTGCGTCCTCCTGAAGCACGGGACAATGGCAGCGACCTGCTGCTGTCGTCCGGCATCCATGGCAACGAAACCGCGCCGATCGAACTGCTCGACCGCTTGTTGCATGGCATCGCCCGTGGGGAGATCAAACCCCGCACTCGTATTTTGTTCCTGTTCGGCAACCCCGAGGCGATGCGCCGCGGCGAGCGTTACCTCGAACTGGACGTCAACCGGCTGTTCAACGGCCGTCACGAAAAAAACATCGGCCCCGAAGCCATGCGCGCCGCCGAGCTTGAACAACTGGCCCGTAGCTTCTTCAGCCAGCCTGACCGTTCGCGCCTGCATTACGATTTGCACACCGCCATTCGCGGCTCGAAGATTGAGCAGTTCGCCCTGTACCCCTGGAAAGACGGGCGCCAGCATTCGCGTCGCGAACTGGCGCGTTTGAACGCTGCCGGCATGGAAGCGGTGCTACTGCAGAACAAGACATCGATCACCTTCACGGCGTTTACCTATGAGCAACTGGACGCCGAAGCTTTCACCCTGGAACTGGGCAAGGCGCGGCCGTTCGGGCAGAACCAGGGGGTGAATGTTTCCCGCCTGGAGCTGCGCCTCAAACAGATCATCGAAGGCACGGAGCCTGAGACTGACAGCCTGGACGGGTTGAAACTGTTCGCCGTGTCGCGTGAAGTCATCAAGCACAGTGATGCCTTCCTGCTGCACTTGCCGGCTGACGTGGAAAACTTTTCGGAATTGGAAAAGGGTTATCTGCTGGCCGAAGATGTGGCCAAGACGCGTTGGGTGATCGAGGAGGAGGGCGCACGCATCATCTTTCCCAACCCTAAGGTGAAGAATGGTTTGCGGGCAGGGATATTGATTGTGCCGACCACGGACGCTGGCCTGGCGTAGGTCTCAAGGCGTAACCGGATGCAAATGTGGGAGGGGGCTTGCCCCCGATGGCGGTGTCTCAGCTACAGATGAGCTGAATGACACACTGCTATCGGGGGCAAGCCCCCTCCCACATTTTGTTTTGCAGTGTTGCTTAGACCGCTACCGCCCGTGGCTCGCTACGACGGATCGCCCGTACCTTGTGCAGGGTATCTGCGCAGGTCTTCGCCGCTTCCTGGCCCTTGTGCACAAAGTGATCATGGAAGAACGCGTGGTGTTCGCTGCCCGCGTGGAAGTGATGCGGCGTCAGCGATACCGAGAACACCGGCACTTCAGTTTCCAGTTGCACCTGCATCAGGCCGCTCACCACCGATTGGGCGACGAATTCGTGGCGGTAGATGCCACCGTCCACCACCAGCGCGGCGGCAACGATACCTGCGTAACGACCGGTCTTGGCCAGTAGCTTGGCGTGCAGGGGCATTTCAAAGGCGCCGCCGACTTCGAAGAAATCGATGTCCGATTCCTGGTAGCCCTGGGCGATCATTTCGGCGAGGAAGCCTTTACGGGATTGGTCGACAATATCCTTGTGCCAGCAGGCTTGGATAAACGCGACGCGCTCGCCGTAGTGGTTTTTGCTTTTGCTGTCGATAGCGGTGGGTTGCATGTTCTGACTCCTGTTTAAGAAAAAAACAGGGCGTTATGAATCGAATGGGATTTAAGGGTACGCATGCGTCAATAGGCGCGCGGCCCTTAGGTCTCAATCCCGTTCTCTCTTCATCCGGACTATGACCGTCGGCCCCGGGATCACACCGGGTCTGCTGACCTTGTCGCCGTCCCGCGTGAGCAGTTCGAGGCGCCAAGCGCTCGCGGGCTATACACATTGCGTGTAATTACCGCCGGTGGGGAATTACACCCCGCCCTGAGAACGTTGCCACCAGAACCCTGGTGGCGGGGAGATTTTTAACATGGTTTTTCAAAAACTGCACGGACGCCGTATCGATAACCTATATCGGTTTGTTTGGTTGGTATTCGATTGAATGTAAACGGGGCTTGATATTCCGGGGCTTTGCCCGCAGTAATCATCGATAAAAGGACGTACTCAACCTGTTAGAGGCCTGTTTCATGACCGTGATTGACCTGCGCAGCGATACCGTGACCCAACCCACCCCCGGCATGCTGGACGCGATGGCCACTGCCGTCAGCGGCGATGACGTCTACGGTGAAGACCCCAGCGTCAATCTGCTGGAAGCTGAATTGGCCAAGCGCCTTGGGTTTGCTGCGGCGTTGTTCGTGCCCACCGGCACCATGAGCAATCTACTGGCATTGATGGCTCATTGTGAGCGCGGCGAGGAATATATCGTCGGCCAGCAGGCCCACACCTACAAATATGAAGGCGGTGGTGCAGCGGTGCTGGGTTCGATCCAGCCGCAGCCGCTGGAAGTGCAGGCGGATGGCTCCCTGGATTTGAACCATGTACGGGACGCGATCAAGCCGGACGATTTCCACTTCGCCCGCACCCGCTTGCTGGCTCTGGAAAACACCATGCAAGGCAAAGTGCTGCCCTTGGAATACCTGGCCCAGGCGCGGGCGTTTACCCGTGAACATGGCTTGGCCCTCCATTTGGATGGCGCGCGAATCTACAACGCGGCGGTCAAGCTTGGGGTGGATGCGCGGGAGATCGCCCAGCATTTCGATTCGGTGTCGGTGTGCCTGTCCAAGGGGCTCGGTGCCCCTATCGGCTCGGTGCTGTGCGGCTCTACGATGTTGATCGCCAAGGCCCGGCGTTTGCGCAAGATGGTCGGTGGCGGTATGCGCCAGGCCGGTTCCCTGGCTGCGGCGGGGCTGTATGCCTTGGATCATCAGGTGCAACGCCTGGCTGATGACCACGCCAACGCTCAGTGGCTGGGCGAAGAGCTGCGCAAAGCGGGGTATGAGGTCGAGCCGGTGCAGACCAACATGGTCTACGTGCAGATCGGCGATCAGGCCCAGGCCTTGAAGGCCTTTGCTGCCGAGCGCGGGATCAAGTTGAGCGCCGCGCCACGCCTGCGTATGGTCACTCATCTGGATGTCAGCCGGGCGCAGATCGAGCAGGTGCTCGCGACATTCGTCGAATTTTCGCGCAAATGATCGTGCAGACCGTCTAATTGAGCGTCTCTATCGCATAAACACGCTGTACCCCCGGCAAAGGGCCGATATAATGCGGCCTTTTGCCGTCGCTCCGTCTGATGATGTTGCGCACTGGCCTTTGGCCGCAGCCTCCGTGGAAGAACCTAATGAAAAGCGCAGAAATCCGTGAAGCCTTCCTTCGCTTCTTCGAAGAGCAAGGTCACACCCGTGTCGCCTCCAGCTCTTTGATCCCAGGCAATGACCCAACCCTGCTGTTCACTAACGCGGGGATGAACCAGTTCAAGGACTGCTTCCTGGGCCAGGAAAAGCGCGCCTACACCCGCGCCACCAGCAGCCAGAAGTGCGTACGTGCCGGCGGCAAGAACAGTGACCTGGAAAACGTCGGCTATACCGCCCGTCACCACACGTTCTTCGAAATGCTGGGTAACTTCAGCTTCGGTGATTATTTCAAAAAAGATGCGATTACCTTCGCCTGGACCTTCCTGACCGACGTGCTGAAGCTGCCAAAGGAAAAACTCTGGGTCACCGTCTACGCGACGGACGATGAAGCGTATGACATCTGGACCCAACAAATCGGTGTGCCTGCCGAGCGCATGATTCGCATCGGCGACAACAAGGGCGCGCCCTACGCCTCCGACAACTTCTGGACGATGGGCGATACCGGCCCATGTGGCCCTTGCACCGAGATCTTCTACGATCACGGCGCCGACATCTGGGGTGGCCCGCCGGGCTCGCCGGAAGAAGACGGCGACCGTTACATCGAGATCTGGAACAACGTATTCATGCAGTTCAACCGCACCGCCGATGGCGTGTTGCATCCGCTGCCAGCGCCGTCGGTGGACACCGGCATGGGCCTGGAGCGGATCAGTGCGGTGATGCAGCACGTTCACTCCAACTATGAAATCGACCTGTTCACCAACCTGCTGAGCGCGTCGGCGGCGGCCATTGGTTGCGCCAATGAGGGCCAGTCTTCGCTCAAGGTTGTGTCGGACCATATTCGTTCCTGCGGCTTCCTGATTGCCGACGGTGTGCTGCCGTCCAACGAAGGCCGTGGCTATGTGCTGCGCCGCATCATTCGTCGAGCCTGCCGCCACGGTAACAAGTTGGGCGCCACCGGCAGCTTCTTCTACAAAATCGTTGCCGCCTTGGTGGCCGAGATGGGCGAAGCGTTTCCAGAACTCAAGCAGCAGCAGGGCAACATCGAGCGCGTGCTCAAGGCTGAAGAGGAGCAGTTCACCAAGACGTTGGAGCACGGTCTGAAGATCCTGGAACAGGACCTGGCTGAGCTCAAAGGCACCGTGGTGCCGGGCGATGTGGTGTTCAAGCTTTACGATACCTATGGCTTCCCGATGGACCTGACCGCTGACATCGCCCGTGAGCGCGAGCTGACCATTGATGAAGCCGGCTTCGAGCGTGAGATGGAAGCCCAGCGCGTACGTGCTCGCTCCGCCAGCTCCTTTGGCCTGGACTACAACACCCTGGTCAAAGTTGATGTGCCTACCGAGTTCACTGGCTACAAGGCGACCCTTGGCTCGGCCAAGATCGTTGCCCTCTATAAAGATGGCAAGTCGGTCGACGTTCTAAATGAAGGCGACGAAGCCGTTGTGGTCCTGGACCAGACGCCGTTCTACGCCGAGTCGGGTGGCCAGATCGGTGACTGTGGTTTCCTGAGCTCGACATCGGGGCGTTTTGAAGTGCGTGACACCACCAAGACCGGCGGTGCGTTCCTGCATCACGGTGTGTTGGTGCTGGGCAACTTGACGGTCGGCGCGCCAGTGGACACGCAGGTCGATGCCGAAGTACGGCATGCAACCGCCTTGAACCACTCGGCCACTCACTTGCTGCACGCTGCATTGCGTCAGGTGCTGGGTGAGCACGTCCAACAGAAGGGTTCGTTGGTCGATAGCCAGCGTCTGCGTTTCGACTTCAGCCACTTCGAAGCGATTAAGCCGGAGCAGATCAAGGCCCTGGAAGATATCGTCAATGCACAAGTGCGCAAGAACACCCCGGTTGAAACCGAGGAAACCGATATCGAGACCGCCAAGGCCAAGGGCGCCATGGCACTGTTCGGCGAGAAGTACGGCGACAACGTGCGCGTACTGAGCATGGGCGGCGACTTCTCGGTGGAACTGTGTGGTGGTATCCACGCCAACCGCACCGGCGACATTGGCCTGCTGAAGATCATCAGTGAAGGCGGTGTGGCCTCCGGTGTGCGACGTATCGAGGCGGTGACTGGCGCTGCGGCCCTGTCCTACCTCAATGCTGCCGAAGAACAACTCAAGGAAGCGGCCAGCCTGGTCAAGGGCAGCCGCGACAACCTGATCGACAAGCTGTCCGCCGTGCTGGAGCGCAACCGTGCTCTGGAAAAACAGCTGGAGCAGTTGCAGGCCAAGGCAGCCAGTGCGGCGGGCGACGATCTGTCGTCTTCTGCGGTGGATGTCAAGGACGTGAAAGTCCTGGCGGCGCGCCTGGATGGTCAGGATGGTAAGGCGCTGTTGGCCCTGGTCGATCAGTTGAAGAACAAGCTCGGCCGCGCAGTGATCCTGCTCGGCGGTGTCCATGAGGATAAGGTCGTTCTGGTTGCCGGTGTAACCAAAGACCTGACTGGCCAACTCAAGGCCGGTGATTTGATGAAGCAAGCCGCCGCGGCGGTGGGCGGGAAGGGCGGTGGTCGTCCGGACATGGCGCAAGGCGGTGGTGTCGATGCCGGTGCTCTGGATGCGGCCCTGGCCCTGACCGTGCCGTTTGTCGAGGCAGGTATTTAAGGCGCTGTTAACTGGCCCGTGGTCTAGTCGCGGGCTTGTTCGGTGCTGGTTGATTGGATATTTAGGCGCCCCTTTACGGGCTGAGGCGGCTTAGAAATGGCTTTGATCGTACAGAAATTTGGAGGCACCTCGGTCGGCTCTGTCGAAAGAATCGAGCAGGTTGCCGACAAGGTTAAGAAATTCCGCGATGCTGGCGACGACCTGGTGGTGGTGCTGTCGGCCATGAGCGGCGAGACCAATCGCTTGATCGAGCTGGCCAAGGCAATCAGTGGCGACCAGCAACCGCTCCCGCGTGAGCTGGACGTGATCGTCTCTACGGGTGAGCAGGTGACCATCGCCTTGCTGGCCATGGCCCTGAACAAGCGTGGCGTTCCTGCGGTGTCCTACACGGGCAGCCAGGTGCGTATCCTCACCGACAGTGCGCACACCAAGGCGCGCATTCTGCAGATCGATGATCAGAAAATTCGCACTGATCTGAAAGCTGGCCGCGTGGTAGTTGTAGCGGGCTTCCAGGGTGTGGATGAACACGGCAACATCACCACCCTCGGGCGTGGCGGTTCGGACACTACCGGCGTGGCTCTGGCGGCAGCTCTCAAGGCTGATGAGTGCCAGATCTACACCGATGTGGATGGCGTCTACACCACTGACCCGCGTGTCGTTTCCGTGGCCCAGCGTCTGGACAAAATCACCTTCGAAGAGATGCTGGAAATGGCCAGCCTCGGTTCCAAGGTTTTGCAGATCCGCGCGGTGGAGTTCGCCGGCAAGTACAACGTTCCGCTGCGCGTATTGCACAGCTTCAAAGAGGGTCCGGGCACCCTCATTACTATTGATGAAGAGGAATCCATGGAACAGCCGATCATTTCCGGCATCGCTTTCAACCGCGATGAAGCCAAGCTGACGATCCGTGGCGTGCCAGACACCCCGGGCGTGGCCTTCAAGATTCTGGGCCCGATCAGTGATGCGAATGTTGAAGTCGACATGATCGTGCAGAACGTCTCGCACGATAACACCACCGATTTCACGTTCACTGTGCACCGCAACGAGTACGATGCGGCATTGAAAATCCTGGAGAACACCGCGAGCGAGATTGGCGCCCGTGAAGTGGTCGGCGATATCAAGATTGCCAAGGTGTCGATCGTGGGTGTGGGCATGCGTTCCCATGCCGGCGTTGCCAGCCGTATGTTTGGGGCTCTGGCCAAGGAAAGCATCAATATCCAGATGATCTCCACGTCTGAAATCAAAGTCTCGGTAGTGATCGAAGAGAAGTACCTGGAGCTTGCTGTGCGCGCGCTGCATACCGCGTTTGAGCTAGACGCTCCGGCCCGACAGGGCGAGTGATGTAGTGCCAGGAAGGCGCGGTCTACCGCGCCTTTCCTTTTTTTGTAGGGCGCATGGTCTTTTGTGTGCGCTCGACAATACTTAGGTCGTTAGGGCTATGACTCTCGAGTCGTAGGTCGAACGCCTTTTTTTTGCAGACTGTTGTTCCTGAAATGAAATGCGTGAGGAGAAAGGTATGCTGATTCTGACTCGTCGGTGCGCAGAAAGCCTGATTATCGGTGATGGCGAAATCACCGTGACCGTGCTCGGCGTCAAAGGCAATCAAGTACGTATCGGGGTTAATGCTCCGAAAGAGGTAGCGGTCCACCGCGAGGAAATCTACCTGCGGATCAAGAAAGAGAAGGACGAAGAACCAAGCCTTTAATTTTTATCGTTTTTTATGTTTGCAAACGGGGAGGAACGTGGTTAATATACGCCCCGTGTTGCGGAGAGCTGGCCGAGTGGCCGAAGGCGCTCCCCTGCTAAGGGAGTACACCTCAAAAGGGTGTCGGGGGTTCGAATCCCCCGTTCTCCGCCATTATTTGCTTAGTACGTTGCAATCTGGTTTTTTCGGTAAGTTGTTGAAAATTAACGAAAAAATAGCTTTACATAGAGATTGAACGGCCTATAATGCGCGGCAACAAATGCACTCGTAGCTCAGCTGGATAGAGTACTCGGCTACGAACCGAGCGGTCACAGGTTCGAATCCTGTCGAGTGCACCATTTAAGAGTTAGTTGCAGTAATGCGGTTAACTTGGCTTCAACCAGTTGTGATCTGGTCTAAAAACACAATCTGCACTCGTAGCTCAGCTGGATAGAGTACTCGGCTACGAACCGAGCGGTCACAGGTTCGAATCCTGTCGAGTGCACCATACAAACAAAAAGCCCGCCTAGTGCGGGCTTTTTGCCGTCTGGGGTTTGTGTCGGACTTTATCTTTTTCTCCTTCCTTGTGTGTTTTCCCTTCGCGCCGTGGCGTCGCAGTTCTAAGATGCAGCCAATACTCAGCTTTGGCTCGCAAGCGCTTGTTCTTTCCAGTTTTTTGACATTTAAGATGGTCGGTCGGTGTATCATTGCGCCCGTCAGCCCCGCCGGGGCTTGTGGAATATCTCCATGGACTTACCCAGTAGTTACTCAGTACCCCGCTTTACCAATCATGAATTGACTGATTGATCCTTCCGGCGTGCCCCGCTGCTGGGAGTGGAGTTCGCCTATGACCGAAGTAGAAGTAAAGAAAACACAAGAAAGCCTGCAAGATCGCTTGGCTCAAGTCATTGAGCTGCTGCAGCGCCAGCGCGTGGTCGAAGACCTTACGCATCGCCAGGAAGGTCCAAACCACGACCGCGTCGAAAACCTGGTTCACCGGCAAAACCTCGTCGAATTGCAGCGCAAGCTCGATGATCTGCACTCCGCCGACGTTGCCTACATTCTGGAAGCCTTGCCGCTCGATGATCGACTGACCCTCTGGCAGTTGGTCAAGGCCGACCGCGACGGCGACATCCTGCTCGAAGTATCCGATTCTGTTCGTGAAACCCTGATCGCCGACATGGACGATCACGAGCTCCTGGCTGCGGCCAGGGAAATGGACGCCGACGAACTGGCTGACCTGGCCCCTGAGCTGCCCCGTGATGTTGTCCATGAGCTGATGGAGGCACTCGACGGCCAACAGCGTGAGCGCGTGCGCTCCGCGTTGTCCTATGACGAGGACCAGGTCGGCGCGCTGATGGACTTCGAGATGGTCACCATCCGAGAGGATGTCAGCCTTGAAGTGGTGTTGCGTTACCTGCGTCGTTTGAAAGAGCTGCCGAGTCATACCGACAAACTGTTCGTGGTTGACTACGAAGGCATTCTCAAGGGCGTGCTGCCGATCAAGCGGCTGCTGGTCAACGATCCTGAAAAAAGGGTTGCTGACCTGATGGCTAGCGATACCGTCAGTTTTCATCCGGACGAAGACGCCTACGACGCGGCGCAGGCTTTTGAGCGCTACGACTTGATCTCGGCGCCCGTGGTCGACAAGAACGGCAAGCTGATCGGCCGTCTGACCATCGACGAAATCGTCGACCTTATTCGTGAAGAGAGTGAAACCGAAGTCCTCAACATGGCGGGTTTGCGTGAAGAGGAAGATATTTTTGCGTCGGTCTGGCGTTCGTTGCATAACCGCTGGGCCTGGCTGGCGGTGAACCTGATCACGGCATTTATAGCCTCTCGTGTGATTGGGCTTTTTGAGGGGTCTATCGAAAAACTGGTGGCTTTGGCTGCGTTGATGCCGATTGTGGCAGGTATTGGCGGTAACTCCGGTAATCAGACCATTACTATGATCGTGCGCGCCATGGCGCTGGATCAGGTGAGTACCGCCAACTCTTCGCGCCTGCTGCGCAAGGAGCTGGCAGTGGGTCTGATCAACGGCCTGGTGTGGGGTGGTGTGATTGGTCTGGTGGCTTACTTGCTCTATGGCAGCTGGTCGCTGGGGGTGGTGATGACCGCCGCTATGACGCTCAACTTGCTCCTGGCAGCGCTAATGGGTGTGCTGATCCCCATGACCCTGGCGCGCCTCGGCCGAGATCCAGCCATGGGCGCCAGCGTGATGATCACCGCCATGACCGACAGTGGCGGCTTCTTTATCTTCCTGGGTCTGGCGACGATCTTCCTGCTCTGATCCCTTCCGACGGTGGGGGCAAATTTGCCCTCCAGCCTCGCATTACCTTTCTAAATTCCAGGCAAAAAAAAGCCAGCACATGGCTGGCCTCGGCTTTCAGTTGCAGATCAATTGGCTTCTGCGGCCGCCTCTACGTCGTGCGCGATAAGCGAGACGAGGGCATTTTGCTGGCGATGGGAGAGCTGACGAAAACGCTGCAGCAGTTCGCGTTCATGCAGTGACAGCTCAGGACTATCCAGACGCATGCTCAACTCGTCACCTAGCGCACCTTCCTGAATAAGGCTCTGTTCCAGGCGCGCGATGATTTCGGAGTTCATGCTGCGGTGATGATTGCGAGCCACCTCGGCAATGCGTTCCCGCATTCCGTCTGGCAGACGTACGACGAACTTGTCAGCCGTACGGCTGGAATAAATTGCCTGTTTCAATGGGCGCATATATTTAACCGGTTAGTTCAGGGGAGCGGTTTTTGGAATTGGCCGCAAGCGATGAGAGTTAAGACAAGACTCACGACCAAAGTTCAACCCGAATTGCAAAGAGGCCGCATCATGCCTCAGATTTGCCAGTTCCTTGGCGTCAATTCTGTGACAAATATTGAACTGCCTAAAGGCTTTATGCCAGCACTGATTTGCATTTTTGCGGACTGGTTGGAAAACTTTTCTGCGAGAGGGGCGCTTGACGATCTTCCCGTAGAACGGGCCGCAACGGGGCATTCGGGCGGCACATCGTATAGCAAAGTGGCCTTTTGCCCCTGCGTTTAAGACTAGTGGCAATTTGCCGATTTACTAGGGCGAGGCGACATAAGGTAGGACGAGGGGGGAGGGGTCAGCGCAAAACCGGGTCGAATTTGATGCGGCGACCCATAACAAGGGTCAGCAGTAGAATGCAGGCGCAGACACCGCTCGCAATCAGTGCGTTGAGTTGAGTGTCCTGGGACTCGGCACCCAAGCCGTAGATGCCAGTGACAGTGGTCAGGCACAGAAAAAGCCAGGCAGTTTTGGTCATGAGCGGTTACCTTAAAAAACCCAGTGTTCGGAGGCCGGGGCGGCCTGAGTGCCTTGAGTCAAGCGTACCGGGGATTGCGCGTTCGGCGTCATGACTGCCAGCTGCGGGCGTTGTTGCAAGTGGTGCGGAACAGCCTGGCTGATCTGTGCTGGGTCATTATCGCCCGCCGACTGAAAATGGAATGTGACCAGCGTAGCCAGAGCGATGGCGTTAAGGGTTAACAAAAGGGCACTGTTCATGATCATGTTCTCCGCTTAACGCCGTGGCTGAAGGGGTGGTATGGGAGAAGTATTGCAGGTGTCGTGCCAATCTATTAATTCAATAAAATCAATGGTTTAGGTCTTGATAAAGATGTCAAAGGCTTGCAATTTGCAATGCTGGCATTTTGGGGGAGTGCATTTTGCACGATTAGCCTGAGTGCCCGTATTTGCGGGTCGAAACCGCGACCTCCGGGGCGCGGATCCTCCTACACTCAAAAAGCCCACGGACGACATGACAAAACCTAACTCGGCCGTTAACATGCACGCCGTCCGTCGCAATGCCCTTGGCCCGACGGCTGTCATTTGTCCCAGTAGCTCAATTGGATAGAGCATCCCCCTCCTAAGGGGAAGGTTGGCCGTTCGAACCGGCCCTGGGACACCAGTTCCAAAGCCCCGCACAGACTATTCTGGGCGGGGCTTTTTTGTGCGTGCTCGGTCTTTTCAAACAACAATCGAACCTTGCCGCCGATCAATGTTCACAGCAGGTGCTGTCGGGTATTTTTCGCGATGGTGTACCTCTTACGACGCCCCGTGTCGTCTGAGCTGTTCAAGCAAATTAATCCCCGGAAACAGCTCATACCGCCTGTCCGGAACCGGCCACCCAGGACTATCATGCCGATAGCCCTGTCTCTCACTGCAAGGAGCCGCTCGGAACGCCGATGCGTCAGATCTGGAAATCTTTTCGAGCCCTTTATTTCGCGTCCTTGATGATGCTGATCGGCTCTGGCCTGCTCAGTACCTACCTGGCCTTGCGTCTGGCGGCCGACCATGTCGACAGCCTATGGGTGGGTGCGCTGATGGCGGCCAACTACTTTGGCCTGGTTTTGGGCGGCAAGATCGGGCACCGCTTAATTGCGAGAGTCGGGCACATCCGTGCCTATGCCACCTGCGCCGGTATCGTCGGCGCGGCGGTGCTGGGCCATGGCCTGATCGACTGGTTGCCGGCCTGGATCGTGCTGCGGATGATTGTCGGCCTCGGAATGATGTGCCAGTACATGGTCATCGAGAGCTGGCTCAATGAGCAGGCGGATGCCAAGCAGAGGGGCGTGGTATTCAGCGGCTATATGATCGCGTCCTACCTGGGGCTGGTGCTGGGTCAATTGATCCTGGTCATGCATCCCCAGCTTGGCCTTGAGTTGCTGATGCTGGTGGCGCTGTGCTTTGCCCTGTGCCTGGTGCCGGTGGCCATGACTCGACGTATTCACCCGGCGGCCTTACACCCCGCGCCGATGGAGCCGCGTTTCTTTATCAAGCGCGTGCCCCAGTCGCTGAGTACAGTGTTGGGTGCGGGGCTGATTGTCGGTTCGTTTTACGGTTTGGCGCCGCTTTATGCGTCCCAGCAGGGGCTCACGACGGAGCAAGTCGGTCTGTTCATGGGTAGCTGTATTTTTGCCGGGCTGCTGGTGCAGTGGCCTCTGGGCTGGTTGTCGGATCGTTATGATAGGGCGCTGTTGATTCGTTGTTTTGCCTTGTGCCTGGCGGTAGCGGCCTTGCCGCTGGCGATCATGACTCAGGTGCCGCTGGAAGTGCTGTTTGTCGCGGGCTTCCTGTGTTCGCTGGTGCAGTTCTGTCTGTACCCGCTGGCGGTGGCGTTTTCCAATGACCATGTGGAAGGCGACCGTCGAGTATCGCTGACTGCCATGCTGCTGGTGACTTATGGCGTTGGTGCGAGTATCGGGCCGTTGCTGGCAGGCGTGATCATGAAGATGTTCGGCAGCCAAATGCTGTATGCCTTCTTCAGCCTGTGTGCGTTGATCCTGGTATGGCGCATCCGGCCGAAGGCGGTGACCAATTTGCATCAGGTGGAGGATGCCCCCCTGCATCACGTGGCGATGCCCGACAGCATGTCGAGTTCGCCGCTGGTGGCCGCGCTTGATCCACGGGTCGATGAGCAAGTGGTGCAGGAGCAGATGCAGAATGTCCCTGATCCTGAGCCTGAGCCGGAAACTGATCCCCAGCCGCCAGTAGATGAGCCAGCCTTTGTCGGGCCGCCGGAACCTCTGGGGCCGGAAGAGCATCCGCATGACTTGAGCAGGGCGCGCCCCTGAAAGTAAAAACGGGCAGATCCCCAAAGGATCTGCCCGTTTTTTTACCGCGATCTTTAATGATTAAAAATCGTCGTCCTTGTCGAAGCGCCGCGCTTCTCGCTGCAGTTGATACACAAAACGTTCGACTTGGCGCTGCACCAGGCCACTCATGTTGTGGAAGCGCACGCCGGCAAAGGTGGTGTTTATCTTCTCTTCGAAGTGCAGGTAACGCAGCTCGACCGAA
The DNA here is from genome assembly GCF_054062775.1 of Pseudomonas sp. TE3911. Classification (NCBI taxonomy): domain Bacteria; kingdom Pseudomonadati; phylum Pseudomonadota; class Gammaproteobacteria; order Pseudomonadales; family Pseudomonadaceae; genus Pseudomonas; species Pseudomonas sp. TE3911. The sequence goes on from NZ_JBSSFP010000001.1 coordinate 503,689, forward strand.
GTGGTCATGCTGCCAAACGGCAGGGCGGCGATAAAGCGGTCGTAGACCTGGCCCAGTTGCAAGCGTTCGGAGATGTCGCCTTCAAAGCGCAGTTTGCAGCCGGTGGCGGAGATATCGAGCAATTTGCCGTTGACCGGCGCCTTGAGTTTTTCGCCGCCGAGCTCGATGTTCACCAGTTGTGCCAGCTTCAGCGCGGCGCGAAATGCATTGCGGCGCTGATGGTAGACCACCTCGTCCGGCAGGCTGCCGGTGTAGATACGGTGGCCATCTTTTTCGCTGATTTTGAGGTTGCCGGTGCTTTCCCAGGCGACGCGCACGCCGTCGTGGAAGCCTTCGATACGGAAGGGTTCGCCGTTTTCGAGGTGGCGTTCGCCATCACGGGGGATCATTTCGTCCAGCGCCAGCGTGCTGCTGTCACGGTTAACGTCCACCAGATAGCTCTGGAAGCGCTGGCTGCGCTCATGGAAGGTGATGATCAGCGGGTCATGGCTGTCTTGCAGCATCCGCAAGGTGCCTGCGATTTCCAGAGGCGTGGTGAGCACCTTGGGTGGCTGCGGCGCATCTTCCGCATTAAGGGCGTTGAACACGGTTCTTCCATCTCCAGACAAAATACGACTACACGCAAGAACCGGCATTTTGCCAGCATGTGGCGCGCCTTGGATAGGGCGCACAGTAAACTGGCGTCAGGCTTGGCTGCGGGTGCTTGGCTTGACCAGGCGCGAGGTTGATCCCTGGGCGTTATACAGTGCCGGCGGCTCTCCGCCGTGGAGTATGCGCAACTGGTTGGCAGTCGTGGCTTGCTGAAGCTGGATCGACTGACCGTTAAGCAGGTTGGCTTCCTGGCACTGGGCGAGCAATTGGTTGAGTTCTTTGCTCTGGCTCAGGAGCTGATCGCCGACCGAGGAGTGGCTGGCCAGTTGCGCCAAGCCGTCGTGGTCTGCCGGCAGGCCAAGGCTGATCAGGATCTGGCTGCGTTTTTTGCCGTGCTGTTCCAAGAGGACAATCAGCGACTGTTTGCGCGCCAGAATTTCTTCCAGCAACGGCATATCCCGGCCGTAAAGGGCCAGTGATTCCTCTCTTAGCAGCTCCAGCAATTGTTGCGTCGGCGCTAGATCATCAATGATCAGTTGCAGCAAATGTTCGTCGTGATGCATGGCTGGCCTTGGGTTTTAAGCGTCCAAAAGCCCTGCGCAGGCCTTTGCCTAGCGCTCGGCTTCGAAATTAAGCAGCTTGCTGGCTACACGGTTGCTGTCGACTTTATAGCTGCCATCGGCGATTGCCTGTTTCAATTCGGCCACACGGGCTTTATTGACCACGGGTTGATCGCGCAGCGAGTCAGTGACCTTCTGCAACTGTTGAGCCTCATTGCTCAGGTGTACGGATTCCCCGCTCTGGCTGGCCTGTTCTGCCTTGACGGGCAGCGCCGGGGCCTTGGCTTCTACGCTGTCCTTGGTGCTGGTGGTGCGCGTAGTGCCTGACGTCGTCGGGGCGTTATTCAAACGGCTGAAATCGATGACCATGATAAAAAAACCTCTGGGTATTTGGACGCTTGCCATGTTTTCGGCCATACCCGGACAAACTTTAGGCGCGAATGACAATAAATCTCCGCACGGGACTTCTCGTGCACAGTGTAGGAAAACCCAGCGTCCTGTACCAGTAATCTATAAAGCGACCTCGACTTGCCCTGGGGCTGTCACCCGCGCCTTGATCACGCGGTTGGAGTTGAGGTTCTTGACTCGAATCTGTTCGCTCATGCCGCCGTTGGACAGTGCTTCACCAGGCATTTTCACATTCAATCCCCCGCTGCTCGCGGAAATCACCACCTGATCGCCCTTGCGAATGACCTCGGCCTGTTCCAGATGCACCAGCGTAATCACCTGATCGGTGACCACTGGTCGGGTCAATTTCTGCCCGATGGCTTGGTCCACTGATGTGAGATAGCCCTGGTTGATCAGGCTGATGTCGCGTTCACGCAGCACAACGTCTTCAAAACCAATGATGCCGGTGCGTTTCAGCGGTCGGGCCACCACCACTACATCGCGGAATAGCTTGACCTGTGCCGGCACAAACACCGTCCAGGGCGAGGCGCCATCGCAGCGCACCCGCACCGTCACGCGGCCGATAGGCTGAGCAGGGCTTTCCAGGGTCGCTGTCAATTCCTTGTCGCACATAGGCATGCGCAGGCGCGGGTCCAACTGGTTGACCTGGATTTCATAACGCCCCGGTGTCTGGGTGGTCGCCAGATAATCTTCTACAGTGAACTCAAGAAAGCCCTGAGTGACGCCGATAAGTAGATCAGGCAAGGTGACGTTATCTGCGCGGGCCGTGGCGCCGAGGCAGAAAGCAAGCAATGCCACCGAGGCGCAGAGCAATCTGCGGTACTGTGGGAATCGAAGGCGTCGGGAAACTGTCGTTTTAATATCCATGGCCAATAAATAGCAAAGCTCGTGCCGTTTAGTGTTGGGTGCGCGTCGCACCTTCAAGGTTTTAGCGTAGGAGTCTGGGCATGGCAGGAGTAATGGATTCAGTAAACCAGCGCACACAGCTGGTAGGGCAGAATCGCCTGGAGTTGTTGCTTTTTCGCCTGGATGGCAAACAGCTGTACGGCATCAATGTGTTCAAGGTGCGGGAAGTGCTGCAATGTCCCAAGCTGACGATCATGCCCAAGTCCAGCCCTGTGGTGTGTGGCGTAGCCAACATCCGTGGCGCGACCATCCCGATTCTTGACCTGGCCCTGGCCACCGGTTCGGCTGGCCTGCAGGACCGCGAGAGCCCGTTCGTAATCATCACCGAGTACAACACCAAGACCCAGGGCTTCCTGGTGCGCTCGGTGGAGCGCATCGTCAACATGAACTGGGAAGAGATTCATCCGCCGCCCAAGGGCACTGGCCGCGACCACTACCTCACGGCGGTGACGCGGGTCGATAACCAGTTGGTGGAAATCATCGACGTGGAGAAGATCCTCGCCGAAGTTGCGCCGACCTCGGAATCGATTTCCGTGGGCGTGGTGGATGCCGAAACGGCGCATAAGGCGGTCTCGCTGCGTGTGCTCACGGTGGATGACTCCTCGGTGGCACGCAAGCAGGTGACCCGTTGCCTGCAAACCGTCGGCGTGGAAGTGGTGGCGCTTAATGATGGTCGCCAGGCGCTGGATTACCTGCGCAAGCTGGTGGATGAAGGCAAGAAACCGGAAGAAGAATTCTTGATGATGATCTCCGACATCGAGATGCCGGAAATGGACGGCTACACCCTCACGGCTGAGATACGCAGCGATCCACGCATGCAAAAATTGCATATCATCCTGCATACTTCGTTGTCGGGCGTATTCAATCAGGCGATGGTCAAGAAGGTCGGTGCCGATGACTTCCTGGCCAAATTCCGTCCTGATGACCTGGCATCCCGGGTAGTCGACCGGATCAAGGCAGCAGATCACAGCTAAGGGCTTGTTGCCCTGGCGGTCTTACGATTTTAGAGGCGGTATCAGTGTCTACGGGTAATTTGGATTTTGAACAGTTCCGGGTCTTCCTGGAAAAAGCCTGTGGCATATTGCTCGGTGAAAACAAGCAATACCTGGTATCCAGCCGTCTTAACAAACTGATGGAGCAGCAGGGCATCAAGTCCCTGGGCGAGTTGGTTCAACGGATCCAGGGGCAGCCGCGCAGTGGTCTCAAAGAAATGGTGGTCGATGCCATGACCACCAACGAAACCCTTTGGTTTCGTGATACGTACCCCTTTGAAGTGCTCAAGAGCAAAGTGCTGCCGGAGGCTATCAAGGCCAGCCCGGGCCAGCGTCTGCGCATCTGGTCGGCAGCCTGCTCCTCGGGGCAGGAACCGTACTCTATCTCGATGTCCATTGATGAGTTCGAGCGGACAAACATGGGTCAGTTGAAGGCCGGGGCACAAATTGTTGCCACTGACCTGTCCGGCACCATGCTCACTAATTGCAAGACCGGCGAGTACGACAGCCTGGCTCTGGGGCGTGGTTTGTCCCAGGAACGACTGCAACGTTACTTCGACCCGAAAGGGGCGGGGCGTTGGGCGATCAAGGCGCCAATCAAGAGCCGCGTTGAGTTCCGCTCGTTCAACCTGCTTGATAGCTACGCCAGCCTTGGCAAGTTCGACATGGTGTTTTGCCGCAACGTGCTGATCTACTTTTCGGCCGAAGTGAAGAAAGACATCCTGTTGCGCATCCACGGCACCCTCAAGCGTGGTGGTTACTTGTTCCTCGGTGCTTCCGAGGCGCTCAATGGCCTGCCGGATCATTTCCAGATGGTGCAGTGCAGCCCTGGGATCATCTACCAGGCCAAGTAATAAAGCGTACGCGGTCAAGAATGTGGGAGGGGGCTTGCCCCCGATAACGGTGGTTCAGTTGATGCATCTATCACTGATACACCGCTATCGGGGGCAAGCCCCCTCCCACATTTTTTTTGTGCGGCAATCCTCAGGATAGCGGCAAGCCGGATTGCCGCTTTACTGGCGCTACGCGGAGACCCGTTGCCGCTTTTCTGGCATTGCCGCCGGCAATATCCCCGTAAACCCTTGATTCATGGGCTTTTCAGAAACTGGCATGCGCTTTGCTATAACCCAGTTAACGAACAGCAGGTCAGCCTAAAGGTTTCCGCCATGAGCATCAGCTTCGATAAAGCGCTCGGTATCCACGAAAAAGCCCTGGGCTTCCGCGCCCAGCGTGCTGAAGTCCTGGCCAACAACATTGCCAACGCCGATACCCCGAACTACAAGGCTCGGGACCTGGACTTCTCCGCCGTGCTTGCCGCACAGCAGGACAAGACCAAGAACGGCACCTTCGCCTTGAACATGACCAACAACCGTCATATCGAAGCACAAGGTCTGAGCAGTGGTGACGAGTCGCTGCTGTATCGCACGCCGATGCAGCCGTCGATCGACCAGAACACCGTCGACGCCCAGCTGGAGCAATCGGCCTACGCCGAGAACTCGGTGAACTTCCAAGCCAGCTTTACGCTGCTCAACAGCAAATTCAAAGGGCTGATGTCGGCCCTTCGTGGAGAGTAAGCCATGTCCCTGTCCAGTGTTTTCAATATTGCCGGTAGTGGCATGAGCGCCCAGACCACGCGTCTCAACACCGTCGCCAGTAACATCGCCAACGCCGAGACTGTGTCTTCGAGCATTGACCAGACCTACCGTGCGCGTCACCCGGTCTTCGCCACCATGTTCCAGGGCGGCCAGAACGGCGGCAGCGATTCGTTGTTTCAGGAGCAGGGCGCAGCAGGCTCTGGCGTGCAGGTGCTCGGCGTGGTCGAAGACCAGAGCAACCTCGAAGCCCGCTACGAGCCGAACCACCCGGCTGCGAACGAAAAAGGCTACGTGTACTACCCGAACGTCAACGTGGTCGAGGAAATGGCCGACATGATTTCCGCCAGCCGCTCGTTCCAGACCAATGCGGAAATGATGAACACCGCCAAAACCATGATGCAGAAGGTCCTGACCCTGGGTCAGTGATAAGGGGCGCCAAATGATGGCCATCGTTGATACGTCTACTAATTCGGCAGTCCAAGACCTTTTCAATTCCAAGGTCAGCACTGCAACAAACAATGTCGCGAGTACGGCTGCTGCTGCTACCGGCAATCAGTCGTTGGGTAAAGATGCATTCCTGCAGCTGCTCGTCACCCAGCTGAAAAACCAGGACCCGCTGTCGCCTCAGGACAACGGTGCATTTGTGGCCCAACTGGCCCAGTTCAGCAGCCTGGAAGGCATCAACACCCTCAACGACTCGGTGAATGCAATTTCCAGCAACTTCAGCTCCTCCCAGGCGCTGCAGGCTTCGTCGCTGGTTGGGCGTTCGATCATTACCCAGACCGACAAGGCCCTGGTGGATACGAGCAAGAGCATGAACGGTTCGGTAGCTGTGACTGCAGCCACCGGCAACGTCGCCATCAAGATCACAGACAAAGATGGCAACTTGGTGCGCACCATTGATATGGGTGCCCAGAGCGCCGGCACCGCGAGCTTCATCTGGGATGGCAAGAACGATGCGGGTGAGGTGGCTCCAGCGGGCACCTACACCTTCGCGGCCACGACCAAGAATGACGCTGGCGATTCAGTGGCCCTGGCCACTTCGTTGCCGGCAACGGTGACCAGCGTGACTTTGAGCAAGACCGGTGGCGAGATGCTGCTGAACCTTGCGGGTGGCATGGGCAGCGTCAAGCTGTCGCAAATTCAGACTATCGGTACATAGAGCCGGCTAACTACGGCAGAGGGAGAGAAACATGTCTTTTAATATCGGCCTTAGCGGCCTCTATGCGGCCAACAAACAATTGGACGTGACTGGCAACAACATCGCCAACGTCGCGACCACTGGCTTCAAGTCGTCCCGTGCGGAATTCGCCGACATCTACGCCGCGTCCAAATTGGGCACCGGCCAGAACAGCATCGGCAATGGTGTGAACCTGGCGGCGGTGTCCCAGCAGTTCACCCAAGGTGACGTCAACAACAGCGGCGGCGTGCTGGACATGGCGATCCAGGGCGGTGGCTTCTTCGTGCAGAAGGGCAGCGACGGTTCGCTGGAATACACCCGTAGTGGTGCGTTCCGTGCCGACAAAGACGGCTATATCACCAACAACACCGGCACCTCGCGCCTGCAAGGCTACGCAGCGGATGAAGACGGTAAGATCATCAAGGGTGGCTTGACCGACCTGCAACTGAACTTGTCTTACCTGCCGCCGAAGGCGTCCACCAAAGTGGATTCCACCAGTAACCTGAACTCGTCGGAGCCGGTGATCAATCAGACCGACAAGCCGTTCGACCCAAGCGACACCACCACCTTTACCACTCAGTACAGCACCACCTTGTACGACTCCCAAGGCAACTCGCACGCCATGGTGCAGTACATGGTGAAAACCGACGCCAACGAATGGAATGCCTACACGTTGATCGATGGTCGTAACCTGGATGGTTCCAAGCCGACAACGACCGGCACCACTGCACCTGTGCCATCGACCATCACTTTTGATGGTGCCGGTAAGCTTAAAGATGTTGTTACCGGTGGCGTGAGCAGCAAGACATTGACGCTCACTGGCTGGGTCCCAGGATCGGTGACCGATGGCGTTTGGACGCCAAACGAAGCGACCGCCGGGCCAATTGCCGTGAATATGGGCAATATCACCCAGTACAACTCGGCCAGCTACCGCAATCCACCGACTACCGACGGCTATGCCACCGGCCAGATCACCGGCCTGAAAATCGACGGCAACGGCGTCATGTTCGCCACGTTCAGCAACCAGCAGAGCAAGGCCATTGGCCAGATCTCCCTGGCCAGCTTCAACAACGAACAGGGCCTGCAGCCTGCGGGCAGCACCGCTTGGAGAGAGACCTTCTCCTCGGGCCAGCCGGGTTACGACACCCCGCAATCCGGGACCCTGGGTTCGATTGTGGCCAACTCCCTGGAGAACTCCAACGTCAACCTGACCAACGAGCTGGTAGACCTGATCAAGGCCCAGAGCAACTATCAGGCGAACGCCAAGACCATCTCCACCCAGAGCACCATCATGCAGACCATCATTCAGATGACCTGATGCTGTAATGCTCCACAAGAAGCCCCTCGTGAGAGGGGCTTTTTTGTGGATGTAAGAAAAGTGTGTTTGAAACGGTCCCCACGCGTGAGAGCGATCAAACCGCAGGCAAAAGAAAACCCCCGACCAGCCCAGAGGGTTGATCGGGGGTTTCGAGTAAGCGCTATTGGGCGCTTACCTGCTCAGCTTATTGGCAAGCTTCGCAATCCGGCTCATCAATCGCGCAGGCCTTTGGCACGGGTGCCGGACCGGCTGGAGCAGCGAGTACCGAGTCATCACCATGGTTGCCGCTGGATACAGCGTTCAGCTTACCGGTGTTGATGGTCGACTTCTCGGTGCTGGTTGCGGCCAGGGCACGGAGGTAGTAAGTGGTTTTCAGGCCACGGTACCAAGCCATGCGGTAGGTCACGTCCAGCTTCTTGCCCGAAGCGCCAGCGATGTACAGGTTCAGGGACTGAGCCTGGTCGATCCACTTCTGACGACGGCTAGCGGCGTCAACGATCCACTTGGTGTCCACTTCGAAGGCGGTCGCATAGAGTTCTTTGAGTTCTTGCGGGATGCGCTCGATCTGCTGCACGGAACCGTCGTAGTACTTCAGGTCGTTGATCATGACCGAGTCCCACAGGTCGCGAGCCTTGAGGTCGCGAACCAGGTACGGGTTGATCACGGTGAATTCGCCCGACAGGTTCGATTTCACATACAGGTTCTGGTAGGTCGGTTCGATCGACTGGGACACGCCGGTGATGTTGGCGATGGTCGCGGTCGGTGCGATGGCCATGATGTTGGAGTTACGAATACCTTTCTGCACGCGGGCACGTACCGGCGCCCAGTCCAGGGATTCTTCCAGGTCAACATCAATGTACTTCTGGCCACGTTGCTCGATCAGGATCTGTTGCGAGTCCAGCGGCAGGATGCCTTTGGACCACAGCGAACCCTGGAACGTCTCGTAGGCACCGCGCTCGTCGGCCAGGTCGCAGGAAGCCTGGATCGCGTAGTAGCTGACCGCTTCCATGGACTTGTCGGCGAACTCGACCGCTGCATCCGAACCGTAAGGGATGTGCTGCAGGTACAGCGCGTCCTGGAAGCCCATGATGCCCAGGCCAACCGGGCGGTGCTTGAAGTTGGAGTTCTGCGCCTGTGGCACCGAGTAGTAGTTGATGTCGATTACGTTATCGAGCATGCGAACTGCGGTGTTGACGGTGCGCTCCAGCTTGGCAGTGTCCAGCTTGCCGTTGACGATGTGGTTCGGCAGGTTGATCGAACCCAGGTTGCAAACGGCGATCTCGTCCTTGTTGGTGTTCAAGGTGATCTCGGTGCACAGGTTCGAGCTGTGAACCACGCCCACGTGCTGCTGCGGGCTGCGCAGGTTGCATGGGTCCTTGAAGGTCAGCCATGGGTGGCCGGTTTCGAACAGCATGGACAGCATCTTGCGCCACAGGTCTTTGGCCTGGATGGTCTTGAACAGCTTGATCTTGCCTGGGTACTGGGACAGGGCTTCGTAATACTCGTAGCGTTCTTCGAAAGCCTTGCCGGTCAGGTCGTGCAGGTCCGGCACTTCGGATGGCGAGAACAGGGTCCACGGGCCGTCATCGAAGACACGCTTCATGAACAGGTCAGGGATCCAGTTGGCGGTGTTCATGTCGTGGGTACGACGACGATCATCACCTGTGTTCTTGCGCAGCTCGATGAACTCTTCAATGTCCATGTGCCAGGTTTCCAGGTAGGCACACACAGCGCCTTTGCGCTTGCCGCCCTGGTTGACCGCTACCGCGGTGTCGTTCACGACTTTCAGGAACGGTACGACGCCCTGGGACTTGCCATTGGTGCCCTTGATGTACGAACCCAAGGCCCGCACCGGAGTCCAGTCGTTGCCCAGGCCGCCTGCGAATTTGGACAACATGGCGTTGTCGTGGATCGCGTGGTAGATGCCCGACAGGTCATCCGGCACGGTGGTCAGGTAGCAGCTCGACAGCTGTGGACGCAGGGTGCCGGCGTTGAACAGCGTCGGGGTCGACGACATGTAGTCGAAGGACGACAGCAGGTTGTAGAACTCGATCGCACGGTCTTCTTTGTGCTTCTCTTCAATCGCCAGGCCCATGGCTACGCGCATGAAGAACACTTGCGGCAGTTCGAAGCGGATACCGTCCTTGTGGATGAAGTAACGGTCGTACAGGGTTTGCAGGCCCAGGTAAGTGAACTGCTGGTCGCGCTCGTGATTGATCGCCTTGCCGAGTTTTTCCAGGTCGAAAGTGGCCAGGATTGGGTTCAGCAATTCGAACTCGATACCCTTGGCGACGTAGGCAGGCAGGGCCTTGGCATACAGGTCGGCCATTTCGTGGTGGGTGGCGCTGTCGGCCACGCCCAGGAAGCCCAGGCCTTCGGCACGCAGGGTGTCCATCAGCAGGCGCGCGGTCACGAACGAGTAGTTCGGCTCGCGTTCAACCAGGGTACGGGCGGTCATCACCAGGGCGGTGTTGACGTCGGTCAGGGCCACGCCGTCGTACAGGTTCTTCAGGGTTTCGCGCTGGATCAGGTCACCGTCGACTTCTTCCAGGCCTTCGCAGGCCTCGGTGATGATGGTGTTCAGGCGGCCCAGGTCCAGCGGTGCAAACGTACCGTCGGCCAGGGTGATGCGGATCGACGGGTGAGCTTGTACGGCGGCTTCTTCGGCCGGGGAGCGCACGGCGCGCTCTTTGGAGCGGGCGTCACGGTAGATCACGTAGTCGCGCGCAACTTTTTGCTCGCCGGCACGCATCAGGGCCAGTTCGACCTGGTCCTGGATTTCTTCGATGTGGATAGTGCCGCCCGACGGCATACGACGCTTGAAGGTCGCGGTGACTTGTTCGGTCAGGCGGGCAACGGTGTCGTGGATGCGCGACGAAGCGGCAGCGGTGCCGCCTTCAACTGCAAGAAACGCTTTGGTGATGGCGACGGTGATTTTGTCATCGGTGTAAGGAACGACAGTGCCGTTACGCTTGATCACGCGCAGTTGCCCTGGTGCAGTGGCGGACAGATCCATATTCGAATCTGCTGCCAGCGGCACGGAGCCCTGCGGGTTCTCGCGAGTTGTGTCGGTTTGCATGGGGGGTTGTCTCCACATTCTATATTTATTTGGGCACCATCACGGTGCCCACCGTTCCGTCCTGAAGCACTTACAGCAGGCGTTGGCCTGGCATAACAACTTCGGGACAGGAGGAAGGGGGGCTGTTCGCGCCGCTTCCATGCCGAAGTCTTCGGTTCGGGGCTTTAATGCCCTTGGCCGTATTCCTGGTGGGTGACAGTTGCCAGGTTCAAGCACTGCAACACCCGTACCGTTTTCTGCTATTGGAGCTTGAAAACGGCTGCCATCCGCTTGAGCGGTTTGGGCTTTCAAAAAATGCTTGGGTTCGACCAAACAGGAGCAAGAAAGGGCTTGAGTTTCTTGTCTGACTTGTGTTGGGTCTTTTCGCTCAAAACCCTACATGTAGGGTTTTTTTAGCGCCGAGGTACAAGATAATGCGTTTTGGGGGGCTTAGCAACGCACGACCTGTGGATAACGCTGTGGGTAAAATGTGTATGAAACGTGGAACGCCCGTGTAGGCCGCAGTACTGCTGGATTCGGCCGTTTGTCACCGAATATTCCAATATAAAAACAGCCGGTTGGATTTTTGAGGGCGCGAACCCTACCACAAAAAAACGCGATCACCGAATGGATTTACCGGCTTGTGTTCCAGGGTTGGGGCATGGCTACAATCGGCCTTCAATAGAGGCAGTATTGTGCTTCCCGTACATGACAATAATTAGAATCGAGGTAGCGCATGGAGCAAGAAGCCTGGCAAATCCTGATCGTCGAGGACGACGAGCGATTGGCCGAATTGACCCGTGAGTACCTGGAAAGCAACGGCCTGCGTGTTTCGGTTGAAGGCGATGGCGCCCAGGCCGCAGCGCGTATCATCGCCGAGCAACCAGACCTGGTGATCCTCGACCTGATGCTGCCCGGCGAAGATGGCCTGAGCATCTGCCGCAAGGTGCGCGAGCGCTACGAGGGCGTGATCCTCATGCTTACCGCGCGCACCGACGACATGGACCAGGTGCTGGGCCTGGACATGGGCGCCGACGACTACGTATGCAAACCCGTGCGCCCCCGGCTGTTGCTGGCGCGTATCCAGGCGCTGCTGCGGCGCAGTGAGCCCGCCGAATCCGCAACGGTAGAAAACCAGCGCCGCCTGGAATTCGGCCCGTTGGTGGTAGACAACGCCCTGCGCGAAGCCTGGCTGCACGACGGCAGTATCGAACTGACCAGCGCTGAATTTGACCTGCTGTGGCTGCTGGTGGCGAATGCCGGGCGCATCCTGTCCCGCGAAGAAATCTTTATCGCCCTGCGCGGTATCGGCTATGACGGCCAAGACCGGTCCATCGATGTACGCATCTCACGAATTCGCCCGAAAATCGGCGACGATCCGATCCATCCGCGTCTGATCAAGACCATTCGTAGCAAAGGCTACTTATTCGTCCCTGAAGCCGCCGCCGATATGTCGCTGTGAACTCGATCTTCCTGCGTATCTACGGCGGCATGTGCGCGGCCCTCATCCTGGTGGCGCTGTTGGGCGTACTGGCCTTGCACCTGCTTAACGAGGTGCGCAGCGGCCAATACCGCGAGCGCCTCGCCCATGGCACCTTTGCCTTGATGGGCGACAACCTGCAACCCATGAGCGCTATCGAACGCCAACGTGCCTTGGCGGTGTGGGAGCGCTTGCTGGGGATCCCCCTGGAACTGCGCAGCCTCACCGACGCACAGTTGGACCTCAGCCAGCGCAACAGCCTGCAACGCGGCCAGGTTCTGGTGCAGCAGACCGGCCCTCACGCCGCCCGTGTTCTGCGCCTGGTCAGCGATAAAGAGCAATGGGTGCTGACGGGCGAGGTGCAGCAGATCAGCGAACAACTGGCCCGTGCGACCATTTACCTGCTGGCTGACGAATTGGTGCGCTTCCCCGTGGCCGAGCAGCCGCAAAGGTTGGCGGATATAAAAGAAGCCAAGGGCTTTGGGTTCGAAATGCACCTGATGACCCTCGACCAGGCCGATATGGACGACGACCAGCGCCGCCGCGTGTCGGAGGGCGATACGGTGATGGCCCTGGGCAAGGGGGGCGACTCGATCCGCGTGTTCTCCGGCATTGTCGGTACGCCCTGGGTGCTGGAACTCGGTCCGCTGTATCAAATGAACCCGTACCCGGTGCAGTGGCTGGTCCTGATTGCTTTGATTGGCCTTACCTTGATCGGCTTGATCGTCTATCTGCTGGTGCGTCAGCTTGAGCGCCGGCTGCGTGGCCTGGAGGCGGCCGCGACACGCATTGCCAAGGGCAATCTGGAAGTGCGCGTGCCGGCCCGGGGAGCGGACTCGGTGGGTCGCCTCGCCGCGGCCTTCAATGGCATGGCTGAGCACTTGCAGCAATTGCTGGCGATTCAGCGCGAACTGGTACGTGCGGTGTCCCACGAACTGCGCACGCCGGTAGCGCGCCTGCGCTTCGGATTGGAGATGATCGGCGACGCTGCTACCCCAGAGGCCCGGCGCAAGTACCTGGAAGGCATGGACAGCGATATCCAGGACCTCGATGGCCTGGTGGATGAAATGCTCACCTACGCCAGGCTGGAGCAGGGCGCACCCGAGCTGAGTTTTCAGCGAGTGGACCTTGATGCGTTGCTTGATCAGGTGATTGGCGAATTATCGCCACTGCGCCCACAGGTGACTGTGGCGCGGGGTATCTGCTTGTCATCGGCCCACTGGGATAACGCCTGGGTCGACGCCGAACCCCGCTATTTACACCGTGCCCTGCAAAATCTGGTGAGCAATGCCATGCGCCACGCGCAGAGCCAAGTGCTGATCAGTTATCAGGTGGGTCAGGTACGCTGTCGAATCGATGTCGAGGACGATGGCCCCGGTGTGCCGGAAAACGCCTGGGAGCGTATTTTTACGCCCTTCCTGCGGCTCGACGACAGCCGCACCCGAGCGTCCGGGGGCCATGGCCTGGGCTTGTCGATTGTACGGCGGATCATCTATTGGCACGGCGGGCGCGCATTGATCAGCAAGAGCAACAACCTGGGTGGGGCGTGTTTCAGTTTGAGTTGGCCGAGGGGGCAGGATAAAACCTGACCTATCAGGCGCTGATGCTCACCAGGCTCAAGAGCTGCCCATCATTCACCGCAAACTGCCCAACCAACTCTTTGCCATGGCACCACTCATCCGATAAGTCAGTCAGCAGCCGCAGCTTTATATGCCCGGCCTCGGTCCACTCCACCACCTCGGCATGCTCAAAGTAGAAGCGCTTGTGCACAATTGGGTAAAGCGCCTTGAACAGGCTCTCTTTGACCGAAAACGTCAGCGTCACCAGCAGGGTAATCTGCTCTCGCGCCACATCGCCCATACGCTGCAGCTCGTCGGCTGTCATAATTTCCCCGGCCAGACGCTCCGCGCGCTCCAGCGTGAGTACATTTTCCAGGTCCATCCCCAACCCGAGCCATTGCGCCTTGTACCCGACAATCGCCGCGGCATGCCCGGTGCTGTGTGTGATCGAGCCACTGATGTGCGCGGGCCAGACCGGTGCACGGTCTTCGCCGATAGCCGGGATGCAGTCAAGCTGATCGAGGTGTTGCAGAGCGGCGCGGGCGCACAGGCGACCGGCCAGAAACTCGGCTTGGCGCTTGGCCACTGAGCGCTGGATGCTCGCCGGTGCCGGCACTGCGCAGCGTTGGAAATCAGCGGCTGCCAACAATGCCGGGTCGAAGTGAGTGCCGAGAAACACTGTTCCCGGTAATGGTTCGGGCAGTGGCCAATGGGCGTCGAGTGGTGTGCAGCAAGCGGGCAGAAGATTCATGGCCGGTATTTTGCCGAGTTGAGGCGCCAGAGGATAGCCCGCTGCGGCGCACCGCCTGTTCAGGGGGAGTTCAGGGGCTTTTGCGTAGGCTGACCCCAACAGCCAAACGCGTATGAGGTAACACCATGACTGCGATCAAAAAGCTGATGTTGGCGTTGACCATGCTCAGTGCTACCGCAGGGGTCCAGGCCTCTGATGATGACTTTGCCGCATTCGGCCGCGAGAAAACCAAGAAAACCAGCACCTTGATTCAACGTGTCAGTTTCGAAGACGCGAGCAGTCAGCCTACGCCTTGGGGCCAGTCCCTGGGCCTTGCTACCCCACAGCCAGCCTACCGCACCGGTTACGCGCACCTGAGTGGCCAGTTCAATGGCATTAAACTGCGCCCGCAAGACCTGCAGGGCCGCTATGATGTCCCTCTGTCGGACAGTTGATTTGCTTTGGAGAGCCTTATGAAATTGCTGGTGGTGGAAGATGAGGCGCTGCTGCGTCATCACCTGTTTACCCGCCTGACCGACAGCGGCCACGTGGTCGAAGCTGTGGCCAACGCCGAAGAGGCGCTTTACCAGGTCGGTCAATTCAACCATGACCTGGCGATTATCGACCTGGGCCTGCCCGGCATGGGCGGCCTGGACCTGATCCGCCAACTGCGCAGCCAGGCCAAAACGTTTCCGATCCTAATCCTCACCGCGCGCGGCAACTGGCAGGACAAGGTCGAAGGCCTGGCCGCCGGCGCTGACGACTACGTGGTCAAACCATTCCAGTTCGAAGAGTTGGAGGCGCGCATGAACGCCTTGCTGCGCCGCTCCAGCGGGTTCACCCAATCGACTATCGTTGCCGGGCCCTTGCTGCTGGACCTCAACCGCAAGCAAGCGTCCCTCGACGAACAGCCCCTGGCGCTGACCGCCTACGAATACCGCATCCTTGAATACCTGATGCGCCACCACCAGCAAGTTGTCGCCAAAGACCGCTTGATGGAACAGCTTTACCCCGACGACGACGAGCGCGATCCAAACGTCATTGAAGTCTTGGTCGGCCGCCTGCGCCGCAAGCTGGAAGGCCCCACAGGGTTCAAGCCGATCGACACCGTGCGTGGCCTGGGCTACCTGTTCAATGAGCGCTGCCGTTGATCCGCTCGTTACGTGTGCGTTTGATGCTGGCGGCAGCGACCCTGGCCGTGTTGTTCATGCTGGGCTTGTTGCCGGCCATGCAGGGCGCTTTCAGTCTGGCGCTGCAGGACTCCATCGAACAGCGCCTGGCGTCGGACGTGACGACGCTGATCTCCGCCGCGCGGGTCGAAAACAACCGCCTGCTGATGCCTGCGCAGTTGCCGGACGAACGTTTCAACCTGACCGATAGCCGTCTGCTCGGCTATATCTACGACCGCGAAGGCCACTTGGTGTGGCGCTCGAGGGCTACCCGGGAAGAAAATATCAACTACAAGCCGCGCTATGACGGGCGAGGCAATGAATTCGCCAGGATTCGCGAAGCGGACGGCCAGGAGTTCTTCGTCTATGACGTGGAGGTCAAGCTGCTCGGCGGCAAGAGCGCGGCGTTCAGTATCGTCGCCCTGCAACCGGTGCGCGAATACCAACTGACCCTCGAAGGCCTGCGCGAAAACCTCTACTTGGGCTTCGGCGCGGCGTTACTGGTGCTGCTGACGTTGCTGTGGCTGGGCCTGACCTGGGGCCTTCAAGCCCTGCGGCGGCTGAGTCAGGAGCTTGACCAGATCGAAGGCGGCACCCGCGAAAGCCTGTCCGAACAACACCCACGTGAATTGCTGCGCCTTACCGGCTCCCTCAACCGCTTGCTGCACAGTGAGCGTGAACAACGTACGCGATACCGCGACTCCCTCGATGACTTGGCTCACAGCCTGAAAACCCCGCTCGCCGTATTGCAAGGCGTGAGTGAAGACATGGCCAAGCGCCCGGAAGACCGCGATCAGGCCTGGGTGCTGCAATCGCAGATCGAACGCATGAGCCAGCAGATCAGCTACCAGTTGCAGCGCGCCAGTTTGCGCAAAAGCGGCCTGGTGCGCCATCAAGTGCGCCTGGAACCGGTGCTGCAAAGCCTGTGCGATACCTTGGGCAAGGTCTACCGTGACAAGGGTGTCAGGGTGTCCTTTGAACTGCCGCACGCCTGCGATGTGCCGATCGAAAAGGGTGCCTTGCTCGAATTGCTCGGCAACCTGCTGGAAAACGCCTATCGGCTGTGCCTGAGTGAAGTGCGCGTTAGTCTGGTCGAGAACCTCGAAGGCATTGAGTTGTGCATAGAAGATGACGGACCAGGCGTGCCGCCAGATCAGCGCGCGCGGATTTTGCAACGGGGCGAGCGGCTGGACCGCCAGCATCCGGGGCAGGGGATTGGGTTGGCGGTGGTCAAGGACATCATAGAAAGCTACGGCGCGCGACTGACCCTGGGAGATTCACCGCTGGGTGGCGCGGCGTTCAAGATCCACTTTCCATCTGTGTGATCTTCACTGGCTGGGCTGGCCCTATCGGGGGCAAGCCCTCTCCCGCATTTTGAATTTATTCACGCATCAAACTTTGTAAACGCAGTCAAAGGTGGGAGGGGGCTTGCCCCCGATGAGGCCCTCACACACAACGCCTCTCTAACTCTCCCGTGCGCGATAGGCCCCCGGCGTTAACCCTGTCCACTTCTTGAACGCCCGATGAAATGCCGACGGTTCGGAAAATCCCAACTGCTCGGCAATCTCCTGCAACGACAAATCCGCCCGTCCCAGATGGTAGATGGCGATGTCCCGCCGCAACTCATCTTTGAGCGCCTGAAAGCTGGTGCCTTCTTCGCGCAAATGCCTGCGAAGGGTTTGTGGGCTGATGTGCAAGTGCTGAGCGACGGCTTCCAGATCCGGCCACGGCGTGCGATCGCGGCTCAGTAGGCGTCGCAACTGACTGCTCAAGCTATCGCCTTCATCCGGGCGTGACAGCAGGTCAGCGGGAGAGCGCTCCAGAAAGTGCTTGAGGGTGCGCTCATCCTGCAGCAGCGGCATGTTCAGGTAGCGGGCAGGGAACACCAGGCTACTGTTCGGCGAACCGAACACCCGGTCGCAGGGGAACAGCAGGTCATATTCGCTGGAGTGGGCCGGCATCGGGTAGCTGAACGTGGCCTGGTGCAGTCGGATGCGCTGGCCGATCAGCCAACTGCCCAGGCGGTGCCAGATCACCAGCAGGCATTCGCTGAGGAAGTGATCCGGGTCCCACAGTTGGGAGTCATCCAGGCTCAGGCGGGCCATTTCGCCTTCCCGTGTGAGCTGCCAACGCGGGCCTTGTGGGAATAGGCTATAAAATAATAAGCCGCGTTCCAGGGCTTTCTCCAGCGTGCGGCAGTGGATCAACGCATGGCACATCATGGCGAAAGTGCCACGTTTGCTCGGACCGTCGGCAAAGCCCAGGTATTCGTCGTCCAACGCCAGCCAAAGCATCTGGAGCAACCGGGTAAATTGCTCCGGCGCAATGCGGGCGCGAGGTTCAGTCAACTGCTCGGGGGTGATGCCCAACTGTTGCAGCAGGCCCGAATAATCGTAACCGGCCCGACGCGCTCCGCCCAGGGCGGCCCGTGCGTAGTGACTGGCGATGGTGCGTTCACGCATGCGGGGCCCTCGTCCATGGAATGGCGGATGGTAGTCAGCACCTGGCAAGGCGACAAGGCGGATATCCGCCAAATTGTAGGACGCGATTGGGTGCGGTGGCGGAAATTCGCCAACCGATTTGGCGCCTGGCGAGGCGTCTGAAAACGATCAGCCCTGATGCCTAAAGGCCTTTAGGGCTTTTGAGCAAAGTGGCACGGCGTTTGCGATAAGGATTACAGCGCAGGCCTGGACCTACAGGCTTCGCAAACAACAAATCCCTCCAGTGCAGGAGGGTTCGCAATTCAAGTGTCGTGGGCAATGGCGGATATTTGCCACACGGGACGATTGAGGAATTTTGCAATGACGACTCGTCAGCCAATCTACAAATCCCTGTATTTCCAGGTGATCGTTGCAATCGTTATCGGTATTTTGCTCGGTCACTTCTACCCGCAAACCGGTGTGGCCCTTAAGCCACTGGGTGACGGGTTTATCAAACTGATCAAAATGGTCATCGCCCCGATCATCTTCTGCACCGTTGTCAGCGGCATCGCTGGCATGCAAAGCATGAAATCGGTCGGCAAAACCGGCGGCTACGCGCTGCTGTACTTCGAAATCGTTTCCACCGTCGCCCTGCTGATCGGCCTGATCGTGGTGAACGTCGTGCAACCGGGCGCCGGTATGCACATCGACGTAGCGACCCTGGACGCTTCCAAAGTCGCTGCCTATGTGACTGCTGGCGCAGACCAGAGCATCGTTGGCTTCCTGCTTAACGTGATCCCGAACACCATCGTCGGCGCCTTCGCCAACGGCGACATCCTGCAAGTGCTGATGTTCTCGGTGATCTTCGGTTTTGCCCTGCATCGCCTGGGTGCCTACGGCAAGCCGGTGCTGGACTTCATCGATCGCTTCGCCCACGTGATGTTCAACATCATCAACATGATCATGAAGCTCGCGCCACTCGGTGCCCTGGGCGCCATGGCGTTCACCATCGGTGCCTACGGTGTAGGCTCGCTGGTGCAGTTGGGCCAACTGATGATCTGCTTCTACATCACTTGCCTGTTGTTCGTGCTGGTGGTGCTGGGCGGTATCTGCCGCGCTCACGGTTTCAGCGTCATCAAGCTGATCCGCTACATCCGTGAAGAGCTGCTGATCGTATTGGGTACTTCCTCCTCCGAGTCCGCACTGCCACGCATGCTGATCAAGATGGAGCGTCTGGGTGCCAAGAAATCCGTAGTAGGTCTGGTAATCCCGACTGGCTACTCCTTCAACCTTGACGGTACTTCGATCTACCTGACCATGGCTGCCGTGTTCATCGCTCAAGCGACTGACACCCACATGGACATCACCCACCAGATCACTCTGCTGCTGGTGCTGCTGCTGTCCTCCAAAGGCGCTGCTGGCGTGACCGGTAGTGGCTTCATCGTTTTGGCTGCAACCTTGTCGGCTGTAGGCCACCTGCCGGTTGCCGGCTTGGCGCTGATCCTGGGTATCGACCGCTTCATGTCCGAAGCCCGCGCACTGACCAACCTGGTCGGTAACGCCGTTGCCACCATCGTTGTGGCTAAGTGGGTCAAGGAACTGGACACCGACAAGCTGCAAAGCGAGCTGGCGTCTGGCGGTACCGGTATCTCCGAAACCCGCGAAATCGATGACCTGGGCGTGGCCGAAGGCCCTGCACCTGTCGTCAAGTAAGCCGCTGAAGGCGTGAGCCCACGCTAGCAGCTATACGCAAACGCCCCGACTGGTTCGGGGCGTTTGCGTTTCTGCTCGGCCACTTTTGAATCGCTTTGCTTTACAGTAAATGAATACTTCATCAACAACGCTGGCGGGAGACTGAATGGACAGTGTGGATTTGAATGTCCTGCGCAGCGTGCTGGAATGGCGCCGCGCTGGACAGCGAGTGGTGTTGTACAGCGTGGTCCAGACTTGGGGCAGTGCACCGCGTCCGCCGGGGGCAATGCTAGCCCTGCGGGGCGACGGCGTGGTGATTGGCTCGGTTTCCGGTGGTTGCATCGAGGATGACTTGATCGCGCGGTTGCAGGACGGCCGCTTGCCTCATGACGGCCCGCCGGTGCAGATGGTGACCTACGGCGTTACACGCGACGAAGCTGCGCGTTTTGGGTTGCCGTGCGGCGGCACGCTGCGCTTGACCGAGGAGAGGGTGGATGACTGGGGCTGGGTAGAGAAGTTACTGGCGCGCTGCGAGGATCATCAGATTGTTGCTCGGGAGCTAAACCTGGCAAGCGGCGAAGTGACCCTGAGCGGCGCGAGCAAGACTGATGTGGTGAGTTTCGACGGTGAACGCTTGCGCGCCATCTATGGACCACGCTGGCGCCTGCTGCTGATCGGCGCCGGGCAACTGTCGCGCTATGTGGCGGAAATGGCGCGTTTGCTGGATTTCGAAGTGCTGATCTGCGACCCGCGCGAAGAGTTCGTGTATGGCTGGGAAGAGCAACATGGCCGCTTTGTGCCGGGTATGCCTGATGAGGCAGTATTGAATATCCAGACCGACGAACGCACGGCGATTGTCTGCCTCACACACGACCCGCGGCTGGATGACATGGCGTTGCTGACGGCGTTGAATTCCAATGCCTTCTATATCGGCGCGCTAGGTTCAAGGGTCAATACCCAGAAGCGCCGTGAAAACCTCGCCGCACTGGGTTTGTCGGCGGAGGCGATTGCCCGCTTGCATGGGCCGATTGGTTTGCATATCGGCAGCCATACGCCGGCGGAAATCGCGCTGTCGCTGATGGCGGAAATTGTCGCAATCAAGAACGGCGTGGCGCCTATGCAGAAAAAGCCTTTGCCGGTGGTAGCTGAGTGACCGTGACGGCGATTGTGCTGGCGGCAGGGCAGGGCAGCCGCTTTCGCGCAGAAGCTGGGGCCGACCAGGATAAATTGCTGGCGCTCTGTGTAGGTCGCGATGGCGTGACGCGACCGGTGATCGAGCAGGTGCTGTTGAATCTGCCGGCAGACGTAGTGGAGCGCTGGGTGGTGACCTCGCCAGATCGTTCGGAGGTCATTCGGTTGGCGAAGGTGTATAGCTGCAAGGTCTTGCTGCTGCAGTCGGCTGGCATGGGCGACAGTATTGCCGCAGCTGTCGCGGCCAGTGCTTCGGCGCAGGGTTGGCTGGTGGTACTGGGGGATATGCCGTTTATTCAAGCGTCGACGATCGAGCGCGTGATAGACGGCCTGGATAGCATCAATGTGCCGGTACATGCCGGTCAGTATGGCCACCCGGTTGCCTTTGCCCGTGCATTTGGGCCCGCCTTGATGGCGCTGAGTGGCGATCGTGGTGCCAAAGCGTTATTTGTACAGGCTGTTTTGAAGGAGGTGCGGGTGGAGGATTCCGGTGTTTTGTGGGATGTGGATGTGCCCGCGTTATTGCATTACCGCTGACCGGCAGACAAAAAAAAGCCCCGCCTGATCACTCAGGCGGGGCTTTTTAGTGGCTGATGGAATCAGACGAGGGGTTTAGGCTCGTGCTCTTCTTCCAGGGCCTTGTGCTCTACCACGGCTTCAGCAACCGGAGCAGGCGCTTCGACAGCTTCGACTACAGCCGGAGCGGCGGCGGCAGCAGCAGCGGCGGCTGCCTCAGCTTCCTTGCGGCGACGACGCACTTCACGTGGATCGTTCGGCGCACGGCCGTTTTCGCTCAAGGCGCTGGCAGGAGCAGCTTCAACCACGGGTGCTTCAACTTCAGCAACAACCGGGGCTTCAACAGCCACTGGTGCAGGCTCGGCAACCACGACTTCAACCACCGGTGCTGGCGCTTCTTCTACAACAGGCGCTGGCGCGGGAGCTTCGACCGGGGCGGCAGGTTCGGCAGTCCACTGGAAGGCGGTCTGTTCTTCGCGAACTTCACGCACCGCTGGGGCAGCTTCTTCGACAGCCGGAGCTTCAACTACGGCTTCAACCACTGGCTGAGGTTCAACAACCGGCGCAGGTTCAATGGCGACCGCTTCGGTTTCTGGCTGGGCGTCGCGAACCGGGGCTACTTCCACTTCCGGAACCACTGGGGCTTCGATCGGGGTAGTTGCCTCAACAGCGGGGGCCTCAACGACCGATGCTTCAACCGCTGGGGTCTCGGCAACTGGTGCTTCTACAGCAGCGGTTTCTTCAACGGCTGCAGTAGCGCGTTCAGCTTGCTCGTGAGCCTGGGCTTCAGCAGGAGCGCTGATGACCGAGCTGGCAACGGCAGCAGTAACGGCCAGGCCGGCAGCCAGTTCGACACCCGTCGGTTCGTTAGCTTCGTTGGTTGCGCCCTCAGCGTTCTCGCCGGTCTCTTCCGAGCCTTCGATTACGTTGCCGTTGGCATCACGCTGGCGCTCGCGACGGTTGCTGCGACGACGCTGACCACGGGAGCGGCGGCGAGGACGATCGCCTTCGGCGTTGTCCTGACCATCTTCCTGCAGTTGCTCTTCGCCGGTCAGTACTTCTTCCTCTTCGCTGGCGGAAGCAGCTTGCTCGGCGCGTGGTTGACGCTCTTCACGCGGAGGGCGCGGCTGGCGCTCTTCACGGGGGGCGCGTTCTTCACGCGGCTGGCGGGCCGGGCGCTCTTCGGTAGTCGCAGCAGCGGCAGCAGCAACGGCTGGCGCAGCGTCCAGCGGCTCACGCAGTTCACGTACGCGTTCCTCACGCTCGCCACGTGGCTTGCGATCTTCACGCGGAGCACGTGGGGTGCGAGGTGCGCGCTCTTCACGCGGTGCGCGTTCTTCACGGGCTACGGCTGGTGTTTCTTCACGTGCTTCACGAGGCGCACGCTCTTCACGTGGTGCGCGTTCTTCACGCGGTGCCCGTTCTTCGCGCGGCTTGCGCTCTTCGTCACGGCGACCGTTGCGGTTGCGGCTCTGCTGACGGCCGTTGCGACGTTCTTCGTTACGTGCCGGGCGCTCGGAGGCTGGTTTTTCAACTACAACCGGGGCCACAGGCTCTTCTTTGGTAGCGAACAGGCTGACTAGCGATTTCACCAGGCCTTTGAACAGGCTCGGCTCAGGCAGGGCGGCTGGTGCAGCAACCGGTGCGGCAGCTTCAACCGGCACTGGTGCGTTGGCACGGGCTGGCGCGGTTTTCACAGCAGCTTCCTGGCGAACCAGAGTGCGGGTCGCGGCGGCTGGCTGGACTTCTTCCACTTCGGCAGCGGCAGCAGCGATTTCGTAGCTGGACTGGCCGCTGTGGGCTTCCGGGCTGTCGTCACGCAGGCGCTGTACTTCGAAGTGCGGCGTTTCGAGGTGATCGTTCGGCAGGATGACGATACGGGCACGGGTGCGCAGTTCAATCTTGGTGATCGAGTTGCGTTTTTCGTTCAGCAGGAAAGCGGCGACCGGGATCGGCACTTGCGCGCGGACTTCGGCGGTGCGGTCCTTCAGGGCTTCTTCTTCGATCAGGCGCAGGATCGCCAGGGACAGCGATTCAACGTCACGGATGATGCCGGTGCCGTTGCAACGCGGGCAGACGATGCCGCTGCTCTCGCCCAGGGATGGACGCAGGCGCTGACGGGACATTTCCAGCAGGCCGAAGCGCGAGATGCGGCCGACTTGCACGCGGGCACGGTCAGCTTCCAGGCATTCGCGGACTTTCTCTTCCACGGCGCGCTGGTTCTTGGCTGGGGTCATGTCGATGAAGTCGATCACGATCAGGCCGCCGATGTCACGCAGGCGCAGTTGGCGGGCGATTTCTTCAGCCGCTTCCAGGTTGGTCTGCAGGGCGGTTTCTTCGATGTCGCTACCCTTCGTGGCGCGCGCCGAGTTGATGTCGATGGACACCAGTGCTTCGGTCGGGTCGATCACGATGGAGCCACCGGAAGGCAGTTCGACGACGCGCTGGAAAGCGGTCTCGATCTGGCTTTCGATCTGGAAGCGGTTGAACAGCGGAACGCTGTCTTCGTACAGCTTGATCTTGCTGGCGTACTGCGGCATCACCTGGCGGATGAAGGTCAGGGCTTCGTCCTGGGCTTCAACGCTGTCGATCAGCACTTCGCCGATGTCCTGGCGCAGGTAGTCGCGGATGGCGCGGATGATCACGTTGCTTTCCTGATAGATCAGGAACGGCGCGGAACGATCCAGGGACGCTTCTTTGATAGCGGTCCACAGTTGCAGCAGGTAGTCGAGGTCCCACTGCATTTCTTCGCTGCTGCGGCCCAGGCCGGCAGTGCGAACGATCAGACCCATGTCGGCCGGTGCGATCAGGCCGTTCAGCGCTTCACGCAGTTCGTTGCGTTCTTCGCCTTCGATGCGGCGGGAAATGCCGCCAGCACGTGGGTTGTTCGGCATCAGCACCAGGTAACGGCCGGCCAAGGAGATGAAGGTGGTCAGGGCGGCGCCCTTGTTGCCACGTTCTTCTTTTTCGACCTGGACGATGACTTCCTGGCCTTCGCTCAGGACGTCCTTGATGTTCACGCGGCCTTCGGGGGCTTTCTTGAAGTATTCGCGGGAGATTTCTTTGAGGGGCAGGAAGCCGTGGCGCTCGGAGCCGAAATCGACAAAGGCAGCCTCAAGGCTTGGTTCGATGCGAGTAATACGGCCTTTATAGATGTTGGCCTTCTTTTGCTCGCGTGCACCGGATTCGATGTCCAGGTCGTAGAGGCGTTGGCCATCTACCAGTGCAACACGCAACTCTTCGGGTTGAGTTGCGTTAATCAGCATTCTTTTCATGTTGTACCGTCGGTTTCCGGGCTGCCGGAAACGGCGTTCGGCACACACGACTTCTCACGGTCGGTGTCAGGTGCGTCAAGAGTGGTTGGCCACTCCAGTGTCCAGCAAAATCGGCCAATTGGGCCGGTATCGCGACGGACGCGTCCTGCTTGTTAGCGGTGGTGACAAAGGCACCACTTCAACAAAAGCTAAGGTCAGGAGGAGGAATCAACCGGCGACTGTGGACGAGATGAAGCGTCTAAATATAAGCCTAGTGCTACACGGTCCGACGGTTGTGCATCTCCACCCTACACGTATCCCTGATAATTCGGGTGCTGCCGCGCGCAGAATCCGCAGCGGGTTGGCATTTACCGTGTACTCCAATGGGGAGTTCACGCTCATGGCTAAACAAGACTGAATGTGGGCGACTGCGCTCTCACTCAGCTCTTAACAGGCGTTGTTTCCGAAGCATTCGCCGTGGTCTGGCACAAGACTGACTGCACTTTGTGAACTGGCCGTAAATATCGGCGCAGAATGCGAGTATTCACTCTGCTTTCTGCACTCGCTTCAGGCCTCATGTCACCTGCGCTTGTTACAATCTCGAACCTTCCAGGGTGGCGAAAGCCCCGTAGGACGGCCTCGCGTCCTGATGAATTGCGATGGTCAGGGCCGGCAGCTTGCCGCAAGTCCTCTGTCCAGGCCGCTTTTGGCGGCGTTCGCGACTATAGCAGTAATGATTAAGTGCTTCAATTCCATAAAAAATTGTTATCATCGCCGCCATGACGACTACCGCCCCCCAGACCCCCAGCGTCCAGCTGCTTGAGGTCTCGCCGGAATATGCCGGCCAACGCATCGACAACTTTCTCCTGGCCAGGCTCAAAGGCGTGCCCAAGACCTTGATTTACCGCATCTTGCGTAAAGGCGAGGTGCGCGTGAACAAGGGTCGTATCAAGCCCGAGTACAAGCTGCAGGCGGGCGATATCGTCCGTGTGCCGCCAGTGCGCGTGCCTGAGCGGGACGAGCCTGTTCCCCTCGCGCAAGGGCTGCTGCAGCGCCTTGAGGCGTCGATTGTCTTTGAGGACAACAAACTAATCGTGATCAACAAGCCCTGTGGTATTGCTGTGCATGGTGGCAGCGGCCTAACGTTTGGGGTGATCGAAGCCTTTCGCCAGTTGCGCCCGGATGCCAAGGAGCTGGAACTGGTCCATCGCCTGGATCGCGATACTTCCGGCCTGTTGATGATCGCCAAGAAGCGCAGCATGTTGCGGCACCTGCACACCGCCCTGCGGGGTGATGGCGTGGACAAGCGCTACATGGCGTTGGTGCGTGGCAACTGGGCCAGCTCAATCAAAAGCGTTCGCGCGCCGCTTCAGAAGAGCAATCTGCGCTCGGGCGAGCGCATGGTCGAAGTGGACGAGGAGGGTAAAGAAGCCCTGACCCTGTTCAAGGTGCTGCGCCGCTTCGGTGACTTCGCCACCCTGGTCGAGGCCAAACCGGTCACAGGGCGTACCCACCAGATTCGCGTGCATACCTTGCATGCGGGCCATTGCATTGCCGGTGATACCAAGTACGGCGACGAAGACTTTTCCAAGGAAATTAGAGACTTGGGCGGTAAGCGCCTGTTTCTCCATGCCTACATGCTGACTGTGCCGCTGCCTGATGGTGGCGAGCTGAAGTTGCAGGCGCCTGTCGATGAGATGTGGGCCAAGACCGTGGAGCGTTTGAGTGTCGCACCTTGATTACAAGCTGCTGATTTTTGATTGGGATGGGACGCTGGCCAACTCCATTGGTCGCATTGTCGAGTCGATGCACATGGCGTCCACCCGTTCAGGCTTTGCGTTGTGCAGCGATCAGGCGGTCAAGGGCATTATTGGTCTGGGGCTGCCTGAAGCCATCCGTACCCTGTATCCCGAAATCAGTGACGCTGAACTGACAGCGTTTCGCGAGCATTACGCCGATCACTACATTGCGCTGGAGGCAGAGCCTTCGCCGCTGTTTGAGGGCGTTGTGCAATCGCTGGCGGCGTTCCGGGCGCAGGGCTACCACTTGGCAGTTGCTACCGGCAAGGCTCGTCGCGGGCTGGATCGGGTGCTCAAGGCTCATGGTTGGGAAGATTACTTCGACATCACCCGTGCTGCGGATGAAACCGCCAGCAAACCTCACCCTCTGATGCTGGAGCAGATCCTTGCCCATTGCGGCGTGTCGCCGCGTGAGGCGCTGATGGTGGGTGATGCTTCCTTCGATCTGATGATGGCGCGCAACGCCGGCATGGACAGCGTTGCAGTCAGCTATGGTGCCCAGTCCGCTGAGGCGTTACAGCAATACGAGCCTAGGGTCACGATTGATCATTTTTCTGAATTGCAGGCCTGGCTCGGTCGGGCTCAATAAGTTTTTGCTGGGGTTGATGGCATGAGTGACGAGTGGAAAGCGCCTGAAAAGGCTGGAAGCGGTGACGACAAGAGTTGGAAGCTGCTGGAGAAGACGCTCCTGGCCAGCGTCCAGGAGCAGCGTCGTGCGCGGCGCTGGGGGATTTTCTTCAAGCTGCTGACCTTTACTTATCTGTTGCTCATGCTGGCGCTGCTCAGTCCGCTGATGGATATGGAAAAGAGTGCAACCCGTGGCGCGAACTACACCGCGCTGATCGAGGTGCGCGGTGTAATTGCCGACAAGGAGCCGGCAAGCGCCGATAACATCGTCGGCAGCCTGCGTGCTGCGTTCGAAGATCCCAAGGTCAAAGGGGTGATCCTGCGCATCAACAGCCCGGGCGGTAGCCCGGTGCAATCGGGTTATGTGTATGACGAGATTCGCCGCCTGCGTGGCCTGCACCCGGATATCAAACTGTACGCCGTGATTTCCGATCTGGGTGCTTCGGGTGCTTATTACATCGCCAGTGCCGCTGATCAGATCTATGCCGACAAGGCCAGTCTTGTGGGCTCCATTGGTGTGACGGCGGCCGGTTATGGGTTTGTTGGCACTATGGAGAAGCTGGGTGTTGAGCGCCGCACCTACACCTCGGGCGAGCACAAAGCGTTTCTGGATCCGTTCCAGCCGCAAAAGCCCGATGAAACCCAATTCTGGCAGAGCGTGCTGGATACCACTCATCGCCAGTTCATCGCCAGCGTGAAGCAGGGGCGCGGGGATCGTCTGAAGGATAAAGATCATCCCGAGCTGTTCTCGGGGTTGGTGTGGTCCGGTGAGCAGGCGTTGCCGCTGGGTTTGATCGATGGCCTGGGCAGTGCCAGTTCGGTGGCGCGGGATGTGATTGGCGAGAAGGAGTTGGTGGATTTCACGGTTGAGGAATCGCCGTTTGATCGCTTCTCCAAGAAGCTCGGTGCCAGCGTGGCTGAGAAGCTGGCGCTTTACATGGGCTTCCAGGGGCCGACGCTGCGCTAATATCTCAAGTCTGTCGTAGGTCAAAATGTAGGAGGGGCGGTGCGACGATTCGACTTGCCCCCGGTAGCGGTGGATCAGTCAATCCAAGGTTGGCTGATACGCTTCTAGCGGGGAAAACCCTCTCCCGTATTTGGTATGCGGTGTTCTTAAGGGAGTTGCACGCCTTCGCTGAGTAGCATATCTACCAAGCGAATCAGCGGTAAGCCGACAAGGCTGGTCGCATCTGGCCCGTCGGTGCTTTGGAACAAACTCACGCCCAGCCCTTCCGCCTTGAAGCTGCCCGCGCAGTCATATGGTTGTTCGACACGCAGGTAGCGCTCGATGCGCGCTGCATCCAGCTCGCGCATGTGCACGGTAAAGGGTACGCAGTCGACCTGGCAGTGCCCCGTCTCGCTATTCAGCAGGGCCAGGCCGGTGAGGAAGCTGACACGCTTGCCGCTGGCGGCCAATAACTGCTCACGCGCATTTTCGAAAGTGTAAGGTTTGCCGATGATGCGGCCTTCCAGTGCGGCGACCTGGTCTGAACCGATGATCAGGTGTCCTGGGTGGCTGGCGGTGAGGGCGCGCGCCTTTGCTTCGGCCAGGCGCTTGACCAGCTCGATGGCGGACTCATTTGCAGCATGGCTTTCGTCGATATCCGGCGAGCTGCAGATGAATGGCAGGTGCAGGCGACTGAGCAATTCCCGGCGATAAACCGAGCTGGAAGCGAGTAATAAAGGCAGCATGTACGACTCCTCAAGGCAGTCGCCGATTCTAGCGGGGCGACCGGCTGACGCACAGGGCTGAATTTCCTTTGACATGGCTGGGTGCATCCCTATAATGCTGCGCCTATGTTGAATGACCCGATTCCACCTCACGTTGACCCGCGCAAATTGGCTGATCGTGGCACTTCCCTTCAAGGTGAATTGCTGCTGGCCGATTTGGAGAGACTCTGCGACCCGCTTTCCGACACTGTCGGTACGGTGCAGGCCAAATTCGTTTTTGAACGAGATGAACGTAGATCTGTGGTAATCCACAGCTTTATCGACACCGAGGTCAAAATGGTTTGCCAGCGTTGTCTTGAGCTGGTCACCCTGCCGATCCACAGCGAGTGCAGTTATGCCGTGGTAAAGGAGGGTGCGAATACCCAGTCGTTGCCGAAAGGTTATGACGTGCTGGAACTGGGCGAAGATCCTTTGGATCTGCATGCACTGATCGAGGAAGAGCTTCTGCTCGCCTTGCCCATTGTGCCTGCTCATCATCCGGAAGAATGCCAGCAGCCGGAGGGTCTCGATGACGAGGCCGAGCCGAGCGAGGACGAGGTAACGCGGTCCAACCCGTTCAGTGTATTGGCGCAGTTAAAGCGTGACCCAAACGTTTAGGAGTTAATCAATTATGGCTGTTCAGCAGAACAAAAAATCCCGTTCCGCCCGTGACATGCGTCGTTCGCACGATGCCCTGACGGCGAGCACTCTGTCTGTAGAAAAAACCACCGGTGAAATTCACCTGCGTCACCACGTATCGCCAGAAGGCGTATACCGTGGCCGTAAAG
Organism: Pseudomonas sp. TE3911; assembly: GCF_054062775.1. Lineage (NCBI taxonomy): Bacteria > Pseudomonadati > Pseudomonadota > Gammaproteobacteria > Pseudomonadales > Pseudomonadaceae > Pseudomonas > Pseudomonas sp. TE3911. Next base: position 533,232 of record NZ_JBSSFP010000001.1, read on the forward strand.
TGATCGACAAGGGCGCTGACGAGTAATCACTTGTCTGCTCAAGTCATCGCGATTGACGCAATGGGCGGGGACTTCGGTCCCCGCAGCATTGTTCAGGCCTGCATTGCCAGCCTGATTGCTACGCCCTCGCTGCACCTGACCCTCGTCGGTCAACCCTCACTCCTTGAAGAATTGATCGCCAGCCATCCGGTTGTGGATCGCGCGCGCCTGACGATTACGCCGGCCAGCGAAACCATCAGCATGGATGACAAGCCTGCTTCGGCCCTGCGCGGCAAGCCTGACTCTTCAATGCGAGTGGCCTTGGAGTTATTGCGTGATGGCAAGGTGCAAGCCTGTGTCAGTGCAGGTAACACCGGGGCGTTGATGGCACTGTCACGGTATGTGCTCAAGACGCTGCCTGGCATAGACCGGCCCGCGATGGTCGCGGCGATTCCAACGCAGAAAGGCTACTGCCAACTGCTGGACTTAGGTGCGAACGTGGATTGCAGTGCCGAGCACTTGTTCCAGTTCGCCGTGATGGGCTCGGTGGCCGCAGAAGCGCTGGGTATAGCCCGGCCGCGTGTGGCCTTGCTGAATATCGGCACTGAAGACATCAAGGGCAATCAGCAGGTCAAGCTTGCCGCCAGTCTGTTGCAGGGCGCGCGGGGCTTGAATTACATCGGTTTTGTCGAGGGTGACGGTGTTTACCGCGGCGAAGCGGATGTGGTGGTCTGCGATGGGTTTGTCGGCAATATCCTGCTTAAATCCAGCGAAGGCCTGGCGACCATGATCGCCGTGCGCATTGAGGCATTGTTCAGGCGCAATGTGGTATCGCGCATCGTAGGTGCTCTGGCGCTGCCGTTGATGCGGCGTCTGCAGGCCGACCTGGCTCCGGCGCGGCACAACGGTGCGAGCTTTCTGGGGTTGCAGGGGATTGTGGTGAAGAGTCACGGTTCAGCCGGTGTTGAAGGCTTTCAAAGTGCTATTGCGCGGGCCTTGATCGAGATTCAGGAAAACCTGCCGCAACGCTTGCACGGCCGTCTTGAGGATCTGTTGCCTTAGGCGAATTGGCTCTGGAGTGCTTAAATGTGACCGGCCAGTTCAATTGACCATCCAATCTGTCAGTTTCGCGCGCTCCCATAGTCGGCGCGCGCATTTTTGACGACCAGATCATTAGGGGCTTGTTACATGTCTACATCCCTCGCATTCGTCTTTCCAGGGCAGGGTTCGCAGTCCCTCGGCATGTTGGCCGAGCTGGGCGCGCAATACCCGCTGATCCTGGATACCTTCAAGGAAGCTTCCGAGGCCCTGGGTTACGACCTGTGGGCGCTGACCCAGCAGGGGCCGGAAGAGCAGCTCAATCAAACCGATAAAACGCAACCGGCCATCCTGACCGCTTCGATCGCCTTGTGGCGCCTGTGGCTGGCCGAAGGTGGCGCGCGCCCGGCATTCGTCGCCGGTCACAGCTTGGGCGAATACAGCGCCTTGGTTGCTGCGGGCAGCCTGACCCTCGCCGAAGCGGTCAAGCTGGTCGAGCGTCGTGGTCAACTGATGCAGGAAGCCGTTCCGGCCGGGCAGGGCGGCATGGCCGCTATTCTGGGCCTGGACGACGCAGTAGTGATCGAAGCCTGCGCCGAAGCGGCCCAGGGCGAAGTGGTCAGCGCAGTGAATTTCAACTCCCCTGGCCAGGTGGTGATCGCCGGTGCCAAGGCGGCAGTCGAGCGCGCCATCGAAGGCTGCAAGGCGCGTGGCGCCAAGCGTGCGCTGCCGTTGCCGGTGAGCGTGCCGTCCCACTGCGAGCTGATGCGCCCGGCGGCCGAGCGTTTTGCCGAGTCCATCGCAGCCATCAACTGGCAGGCACCGCAAATTCCCCTGGTGCAGAACGTCAGCGCGGCCGTGGCGGTCGACCTCGACACGCTCAAGCGGGACCTGCTGGAGCAACTCTACAAGCCTGTGCGCTGGGTCGAGTCGGTCCAAACCCTGGCCGCCAACGGCGCCACCGAGCTGGTCGAGTGCGGCCCAGGCAAAGTCCTGGCTGGTCTGAACAAGCGTTGCGCCGACGGCGTGTCGACTGCCAACCTCAATACCCCGGATGCCTTCGCTGCCGCTCGTGCGGCGCTGGCCTGATCCCCGAACTTAGGAGAAGCCTGCATGAGTCTGCAAGGTAAAGTTGCACTGGTTACCGGCGCGAGCCGTGGCATTGGCCAGGCTATCGCCCTGGAACTGGGCCGTCAGGGTGCCGTTGTGATCGGCACCGCCACTTCCGCTTCGGGCGCCGAGCGTATCGCCGCGACCCTGAAGGAAAATGGCGTTCAAGGCACTGGCCTTGAGCTGAACGTGACCAGCGATGAGTCTGTGGCTGCTGTATTGGCCGAGATCACTGCACAGTTCGGCGCACCGGCTATTCTGGTGAACAATGCCGGTATCACGCGCGACAATCTGATGATGCGTATGAAAGACGACGAGTGGTACGACGTGGTCGATACCAACCTGAACAGTCTGTTTCGCCTGTCCAAGGGCGTTTTGCGCGGCATGACCAAGGCTCGTTGGGGTCGAATTATCAATATTGGCTCCGTAGTGGGTGCCATGGGCAACGCAGGCCAAGTAAACTACGCAGCTGCCAAGGCTGGTCTGGAAGGTTTCAGTCGTGCTTTGGCACGTGAGGTCGGCTCGCGGTCGATTACGGTCAACTCGGTGGCCCCAGGGTTCATTGACACCGATATGACCCGCGAACTGCCGGAAGCACAGCGTGAAGGCTTGCTGACGCAGATTCCGCTGGGCCGTCTGGGCCAGGCTCAAGAGATCGCGAATGTGGTCACTTTCCTGGCATCCGACGGTGCGGCATACGTGACTGGGGCTACAATCCCGGTGAACGGCGGGATGTACATGAGTTAAATTGTGACGGATCGCTTCAAAAAAATGTCATACGAGCTGTCTAAAATCCGTTATAAAGCTGCAACTTAATTTATAGGCAGGTGGCGGACCGGGTACAGGGTGAAGCTTTCAGTTGAAAAGCTGAAAAGGCTTTCTATACACTTACCCACTGGCCAGCTGCCTGAATTTGTCCATTAGGAGTTAAACAAGGTATGAGCACCATCGAAGAGCGCGTCAAGAAAATCGTTGCCGAGCAACTGGGCGTCAAAGAAGAAGAAGTGACCAACACTGCTTCCTTCGTAGAAGACCTGGGTGCCGATTCCCTTGACACCGTTGAGCTGGTGATGGCTCTGGAAGAGGAATTCGAGACCGAAATCCCGGACGAAGAAGCTGAAAAAATCACTACTGTTCAAGCTGCTATCGACTACGTTACTGCCCACCAGGCGTAATAGTTTGTAGTCGTCGCTTGCTGTTAGGGAAAACCGCACTGCTGTAACGGCGTGCGGTTTTTTCTTTAGCGGTGATGAAAAAGTAAGCTCTGAAGCAAAGTGTCGTCATTAGAAAAAGGAGAGTGCTGTGTCGCGTAGACGCGTCGTAGTCACCGGTATGGGTATGTTGTCGCCACTGGGTACGGATGTGCCGAGCAGTTGGCAGGGCATTCTGGCTGGCCGCAGTGGTATTGGTCTGATCGAACACACGGACCTTTCTGCCTATTCCACCCGTTTTGGCGGCTCGGTAAAGGGGTTCAATGTCGAGGAATACCTCTCGATCAAAGAGTCCCGCAAACTCGACCTGTTCATTCAATACGGCCTGGCAGCCGGTTTTCAGGCAGTGCGTAACGCCGGCCTGGAAGTCACTGATGCCAACCGTGAACGCATCGGCGTGGCGATGGGGTCTGGTATTGGTGGTCTGACCAATATCGAAGAAACCAGCCGCACGTTGCACGATACTGGCCCTCGTCGAATTTCACCGTTCTTCGTGCCTGGCTCGATCATCAATATGATTTCCGGCTTCCTGTCCATCCACCTGGGTGCACAGGGACCGAACTACGCCATCGCTACTGCGTGCACCACCGGCACGCATTGCATCGGCATGGCAGCGCGCAACATTGCCTACGACGAAGCCGACGTGATGATCGCCGGCGGTGCCGAAATGGCAGCCTGCGGCCTGGGTATGGGCGGCTTTGGCGCGTCCCGTGCGCTGTCGACCCGCAATGACGAGCCGACCCGCGCCAGCCGTCCGTGGGACAAGGGTCGTGACGGCTTCGTACTGTCCGATGGTGCTGGCGCCCTGGTGCTGGAGGAGTTGGAGCACGCTAAGGCGCGCGGAGCCACTATCTATGCCGAGCTGATCGGCTTTGGCATGAGCGGCGACGCCTACCACATGACCTCGCCACCGTCTGACGGTGCCGGCGCTGCGCGCTGCATCACCAACGCATTGCGTGATGCGAAGGTCAATGTCGATCAGGTGCAGTACATCAACGCCCATGGCACTTCGACCCCGACCGGTGACTTGGCGGAAGCTGAGGCCATCAAGTCGGTGTTCGGCGAGCACGCGTACAAGCTGGCTGTCAGCTCCACCAAGTCCATGACCGGTCACCTGCTGGGTGCGGCGGGCGCGGTCGAGGCGATCTTCAGCGTGATGGCCATCAAGGATCAGGTCGCTCCGCCGACCATCAACCTGGATGAGCCGGATGAAGGCTGCGACCTGAACTTCGTACCGCACGAGCCGCAACAGATGCCGATCGACGTTGCGATCTCCAACTCGTTCGGATTTGGTGGCACCAACGGTTCCCTGGTGTTCCGCCGGTACGCCGAGTGATGCACAGCTGGGTCGACGGTCAGCCAGCGGACAGCGTGCCCCTGAAAGATCGCGGCCTGGCGTATGGCGATGGCCTGTTCGAGACCGTCGCCGTCAAGGCCGGGCAGCCCCTGCTACTCGACCGCCACCTGCAGCGCCTTGATGAGGGCTGCAGGCGCTTTGCGTTCGTGGTCGATCTCGGGTTGATCCGCAACGAAGTGCTTGCCTATGCCGCCTCCCTCGGTGACGGTGTCCTCAAGCTGATCCTTACCCGTGGCGACAGCCTGCGCGGTTACGGCATCAATCCCGACGCACCTGTGCGCCGTATCCTGCAGGGCAGTCCGCCCGCAACCTATCCCCACACCCATGGAACCGACGGCATTCGCCTGTTTCCGTGCGCTACCCGTTTGGCGGAGCAGCCCTTGCTGGCCGGCCTGAAGCACCTTAACCGCCTGGAGCAGGTGATCGCGCGTGCCGAATGGCGAGATGTCGAACATGCCGAAGGTTTGATGCTGGATATGTCCGGCCGCGTCATTGAGGGCGTATTCAGCAATCTGTTTCTCGTGCGTAATGGCTTGTTACTAACCGCCGATCTGAAGCGTTGCGGTGTCGCGGGCGTGATGCGTGCCGAGATCCTGGACCAGGCACAATCGCTGGGCATCCCGGTGGCCGTGGCCGACATCACTGTCGAGCAACTGCAGCAGGCCGACGAAGTCTTTGTCTGTAACAGCGTGTATGGCATTTGGCCGGTGCGCGGCTGTGCTGCGATGAGCTGGCCGGTTGGGCCGCTCACCCGTAAACTGCAGGGCATTGTTCGCGCGCTATTGGATATCTGAGTTGATACGAAAACTGGTTGTACTGCTGCTGATCGGTCTGTTCTCGGCGGCTTTGCTGTTGGGGGTCTGCGCCTGGAAATACGACGCTGCCTTGAAGCAGCCGCTGAATCTGACCCAAGAGCAGTTGCTCGATGTGCCGGCAGGGGCGACTCCGACCGGCACCGTCAATCGACTGGAAGCCGACGGCGTGATCGATGGAGCCTTCTGGCTGCGTCTGTATTGGCGCTTTAACCTCGACGGCCAACCGCTGCATAGCGGCGAATACCGCATGACGCCCGGCATGACCGCCGAAGGCCTGATCGGCCTCTGGCAGCGTGGCGACGTGGTGCAATACAGTCTGACACTGGTGGAAGGCTGGAACTTCCGCCAAGTGCGTTCGGCCCTGGCCAAGCATGAAAAGATCGTACAGAGCCTCTCCGGCCTGAGTGACAGCGAAGTGATGGAGAAACTTGGTCACCCTGGGGTGTTTCCCGAAGGGCGATTCTTCCCGGATACGTATCGATTCGTGCGCGGCATGACCGACGTCGAATTCCTTAAAAAAGCTTACAACCGCCTGGACGACGTACTGGCCCAGGAATGGAGCAAGCGCGCCCCCGATGTGCCGTACACCGACCCTTATCAAGCGCTGATCATGGCGTCTCTGGTGGAAAAAGAGACCGGTGTGCCTGAGGAGCGTGGCCAGATTGCCGGTGTGTTTGTCCGCCGTCTGAAGATCGGCATGCTGCTGCAGACCGACCCTACGGTGATCTACGGCCTGGGTGAGCGTTACAACGGCAAGTTGACGCGCGCTCACCTCAAGGAATCTAACCCTTACAACACCTACATGATTGCCGGGCTGCCGCCGACGCCAATCGCCATGGTCGGTCGCGAGGCTATCCATGCCGCATTGAACCCGGTGCCTGGCAGCAGCCTGTATTTCGTCGCCCGTGGCGATGGCAGTCATATTTTCTCCGATGACCTGGGTGCGCATAATGCCGCCGTGCGTGAGTTCCAGCTCAAACGCCGTGCCGATTACCGCTCGAGTCCGGCACCGGTGGTAAAACCGCCGGAAGATGCAACGCCGCCAACGGAAGCGCCCGCTGAGCCCGTGCTGGACACCACCGCGCCGCAAAGCCCGCAATGACTCTGACTAAGGACTGCCTGTGACTGGCTTGTTTATTACCCTGGAAGGCCCGGAAGGCGCCGGCAAAAGCACCAACCGCGATTACTTGGCAGAGCGCTTGCGTGCCGAAGGCATCGAGGTGGTGTTGACCCGTGAGCCCGGCGGTACGCCTTTGGCCGAGCGCATCCGTGAAGTGTTGCTGGCCCCAGGCGAAGAACAGATGAACCCGGACTCCGAGCTGCTACTGGTGTTCGCTGCCCGGGCACAACATCTGGCCGAAGTGATTCGCCCGGCCCTGGCCCGCGGTGCCGTGGTGATTTGCGACCGGTTTACCGATTCCACCTACGCCTACCAGGGCGGCGGCCGCGGCTTGTCATTGGCGCGCATCGCTACCCTGGAAACGTTCGTGCAAGGTGATTTGCGTCCTGACCTGACCCTGTTGTTCGACTTGCCCGTAGAAGTGGGCATGGCCCGCGCCAGTGCTCGTGGTCGTCTCGATCGCTTCGAACTCGAAGGCCAGGCGTTCTTCGATGCTGTGCGCAGCGCGTTTCTCAAACGTGCTCAGGTCGAACCTGCTCGCTATCACCTGCTTGACGCATCCCAGCCGTTGGCCAATGTGCAGCAGGCCATCGACGGCTTGTTGCCAACACTGTTGGAGCGCGCCCGTGGCTGAAGCCTACCCGTGGCAGGACAGTCTCTGGCAGCAGTTAGCCGGCCGCGCCCAGCACGCCCATGCCTACTTGTTGCATGGGCCAATCGGTATTGGTAAACGGGCCCTTGCCGAGCGCCTGATGGCCAGCCTGCTGTGCCAGCGTCCGGTTAACTTGGAGGCTTGTGGCCAGTGCAAATCCTGCCTGTTGCTTAAGGCTGGCAGCCATCCGGACAATTACCTGCTGGAGCCCGAGGAAGCCGACAAGGCGATCAAGGTCGACCAAGTGCGTGATCTCGTCAGCTTCGTGGTGCAAACCGCGCAGATGGGCGGGCGCAAGGTGGTGCTGATCGAGCCGGTAGAAGCGATGAACATCAACGCCGCCAACGCCCTGCTCAAAAGCCTGGAAGAACCCTCTGGCGATACTGTGCTGTTGCTCGTGAGCCACCAGTCAAGCCGCCTGTTGCCGACCATCCGCAGCCGCTGCGTGCAGCAGGCCTGTCCGCTGCCAAGCGAGGCGATTAGCCTGCAATGGCTGGCGCAGGCACTGCCAGACTGCTCCGCCGATGAACGTGTCGAACTACTGACCCTGGCCGCCGGTTCGCCCTTGGCGGCCGTGAAGCTGCAAGCCCAAGGCGTGCGTGACCAGCGCGCGCTGGTGGTGGATGGGGTTAAAAAACTGCTCAAGCAGGAACTGTCTGCGACACAACTGGCCGAAAGCGCCTGGAAAGACATTCCCCTGTTGCTGCTGTTCGACTGGTTCTGCGACTGGTCGAGCCTGATCCTGCGGTATCAGTTGACCCAGGATGAAAATGGCCTGGGCCTGCAGGACATGCGCAAGGTGGTGCAGTATCTCGCGCAGAAAAGCGCGCAGGACAAGGTGCTGTCCATCCAGGACTGGATCCTCGCCCAGCGCCAGAAAGTGCTCGGCAAGGCCAACCTCAACCGTGTGCTGTTGCTTGAAGCGCTGCTGGTGCAGTGGGTGGGCTTGCTCGGCCGCCGTTAATTTCCGTGGCCGACGGATGTATCGTCGGCCAGACACTTTCCGTGACTCAAGTTGTAACTTCCTATGCTCGTAGATTCCCACTGCCACCTTGATCGTCTTGACCTCGCCCAGCACGGCGGCTCCCTCGATGCCGCCCTGGAAGCGGCTCGCCAGCGCGGAGTCGGGCATTTCCTGTGCATCGGCGTCAGCGCCGACAACGCCGCCGACGTCAAAGCCTTGGCTGATCGTTATGCCGACGTGGATTGCTCAGTGGGTATCCACCCGCTGGACCTCAAGCCAGGCGAGGCCCCGGCCCTCGACTGGCTGCTGGGCGAACTCAACCATCCGCGTGTAGTGGCCATCGGCGAGACCGGCCTGGATTACCACTACGAACCCGAAGCTGCCGAGTTGCAGCAGGCATCCTTTCGCCTGCATCTGCAAGCCGCCCAGCAGACGGGCAAACCGGTGATTGTCCATACCCGCGGCGCCCGTGCCGACACGCTCACCTTGCTGCGCGAAGCCGCGTTGCCCCAGGCCGGCGTATTGCACTGCTTCACTGAAGACTGGGACATGGCCAAGGCTGCGTTGGACCTGGGTTTCTATATCTCCCTGTCGGGTATCGTCACTTTTCGCAATGCCGACGCGTTGCGTGACGTGGCCCGCCAAGTCCCGGCCGATCGCCTGTTGGTGGAAACGGACTCGCCGTACCTGGCGCCCATCCCCCATCGCGGCAAGCCGAACCTGCCGGAGTACGTGCGTGATGTGGCGGATTATCTGGCGATGCTGCGGGGTGAGTCCTACGAGCGTTTTGCGCAACAGACTACCGAGAACTTCAAGCGCCTGTTTCCATTGGCTCACGTCGCTTCGTAGATCCAGGGTCAAATTGCGGGCAAAAAAAACCCGGGTTCTGGGGGGTGAATCCGGGTTAAGACCATTAGGAGTAAAGCAAGGGCACACAGTCCGTCGGTACCCAGGTCGGCGCTTCACTTGGGGGAGATGTCACGCCGACAGTTCAAGTATTGATCAGTATCTGATTCAGTCCAGTCGCGACTGATCGTTTTTTAAACAGATTTGGAATACACGCGCTTCGCTTGAGTTCTCATTAGGCCGGTGCACGGGTGCAGTTGTTGCGTATTATTTCTGACTGATAGCCATGAAATCGTTGGCAGTCTGAAAGTAAAGTGCATGGCGGGTTCACATAGACGTTGCCCAACGACCGTTCAGTCGGGATAATCCCTCGCACTGGGTAAATCGTATCGCCATGTAATCTTGGTCATGCGCAACCCTCCCTATTCCGACCTTTGCAGACCTCTTCCTCATGCACAAAGAACCCCGTAAGGTCCGTGAGTTTCGCCGCCGTGAGCAGGAAATTCTCGACACCGCACTCAAATTGTTCCTCGAACAAGGCGAAGACAGCGTCACCGTCGAGATGATCGCGGATGCCGTGGGTATCGGCAAAGGCACGATCTACAAGCACTTCAAGTCCAAGGCGGAGATCTACCTGCGCCTGATGCTCGACTACGAGCGCGACTTGAACGAGCTGCTGCATTCGGCCGATGTCGATAAAGACAAGGAAGCGCTGTCCCGCGCTTACTTCGAGTTCCGTATGCGTGATCCGCAGCGCTATCGCCTGTTCGACCGCCTGGAGGAGAAGGTCGTCAAGGGCCATCAGGTGCCAGAGATGGTCGAAGAGCTGCACAAGATCCGCGCCTCGAACTTCGAACGCCTGACCCTGTTGATCAAGGGCCGTATCAGTGAAGGCAAGCTTGAAGACGTACCTCCTTATTTCCACTATTGCGCGGCTTGGGCCTTGGTGCACGGCGCCGTGGCGCTGTACCACTCGCCATTCTGGAGCAATGTGCTGGAAGACCAGGAAGGTTTCTTCCAGTTCCTGATGGACATTGGCGTACGCATGGGCAACAAGCGCAAGCATAGCGCCGAGCCAGCAGCCGTAGAGTCTTCGCCCGTGGAGACGCCGGCGTCGTAATCTTTACTGCCAGGCGTAGTACCCCAGGAATATACTCAGGCAAGGACCTTGCTAAAAGCTGATTTATCAGTCAGTTTTTAGCGCGCCCGAATCATCCTCTGCCGGAGTGATCCATGATCGTTGATCGTCAAGGCAGGCGTTTTCGCAATTTGCGGATCAGCCTGACTTCAGCCTGCAACTACGCGTGTACCTACTGCGTGCCCAACGGCAAGCGGCTGGTGGCTGCCCAAGACGAACTCTCGGCCGAGGCCATGGCCCGTGGTGTGGCTTACCTGATCGAAGCGGCGGGCATCGACCGACTGCGCATCACGGGTGGCGAGCCGCTGGTCAGCCCCAAGCTGGAAGCCTTCATGAGCGCAGTCGGTGGCATGGGTCTCAGCGATATCAGCTTGACCACCAACGGCCAGTTGCTGGCGCGCAAACTGCCGCTGTTGGTGGATGCCGGCATTCGGCGTATCAACGTCTCTCTCGATACCTTGGACGCGGACGCCTTCCGCAGCATCGCCCGTGGTGGCGACTTGGCCACCGTGCTCGATGGCATGGACCAAGCGCGCGCTGCAGGAATCAAGATCAAGGTCAACATGGTGCCGTTGCGCGGCCAGAACCTCGACCAAGTGATACCGCTGCTCGACTACTGCTTGGAGCGTGGTTACGAGCTGCGCTTTATCGAGTTGATGCGCATGGGCCACCTGGCCAAGGATTCCAACGCGTTCCTGCAGCAATTCGTCAGCCTGCAGCAACTGCTCAGCCTGATTGGCGAACATCACGAATACCTGCAAGCCAACGCACCAGTGGACGCCACCGCAGTTCGCTACGAGGTACCGGGCAAAGGCTACTTTGGCGTGATCGCCAACGAGAGCGTTCCATTCTGCCGTACCTGCTCACGGTTGCGCCTGTCGTCCACAGGCTGGCTGCATGGCTGCTTGTCTTCCAGCAACCGCCACTATGTCGGCGACCTGCTCGACAAACCGCGCCATCAGGCACTGCCGGCGCTGCAAGGCTTGCTGATGAAGGCCCTGGGCGACAAACAGGAAGTGGCATTTTCCGGCGGCGCGACGATCATGAAGATCATCGGCGGCTAACGCTATCCCCAGATTACACATCACCCAATATGGGAGTTGCCTTCAAGCTGGCGCAGAACCTGCATCTCACGCCCATTCGCCGGTTTTCCGTCACCGGCTTCTGGAGGATTAGGATGCGTAATCTGGTTTTGTTGCTGGCGTCATTGACGCTGAGTGGTTGCATGACCGTCAGCGATATGGCCGAAGGCACCCGCTATCAGATGAGCGACGCCGGGTTGCTTGACCACAGCGACACCCGCCGTACCGCCTCGGTTCGCATACAGCCGGACTCCTTTGTTTTCATCGCGCAGGGTGCCTTCGTGCCGCCGGGCAGCGCCTATCCGCGACCGAACGTGGTGGCCGAAGAAGCCTTCAACGGATTCGTCGAATACTTCCCCATGGTGCGCCGCGCCCGTCAGCCCGAAGGTCTGGAGCAGGCGATGGCCGAAGCTCGTGCGGCGGGTGCCCATTACCTGCTGTACTGCCGATTCGCCAAGGCAGATGACCGCATCGGCAACGCCGACGAATGGGCCGATCAAGAGGCTCTGGACCGGGTAGGGCTAGACAGTGGCGTAATCCAGATCATGTTGATCGAGACCAGTACCCAGTATTTGATTGATACTGCACGCATTCGCAGTCGTGGCGGTTTACTGACGTTCCACGACAATCGGCCACAAGACTTGATTGCCCGCCCGCTGGCGCAGTACGCCCGAGGCCTGCTGGGTATGAGCGATCAGTAAGGCCAGATCAAAAAAAGGGAGAACCCCATGACCGATTCCGCCAAGGCCAACGACCTGTTGGCCCAACTGCCCAAAGGCAAGGGACCGGCGCCGGTGCACCTGTGGAACCCGGACTTCTGCGGCAACATCGACATGCGCATCGCCCGCGATGGCACCTGGTTCTACCAAGGCACGCCTATTGGGCGAAAGCCGATGGTCAAGTTGTTCTCCAATATCATTCGCCGCGATGGCGATGATTATTTCCTGATTACTCCCGTGGAAAAAGTCGGCATCACCGTCGATGATGCGCCCTTTGTCGCGTTGACCCTGGAAGTTGAAGGGCACGGTGAAAGCCAGTTGCTGCGCTTCACCACCAACGTCGATGAACAGATCGAAGCCGATATCGAACACCCGATGCGGGTGGTCATCGACCCCGTCACCCAGGAACCTGCGCCCTATCTACGGGTGCGTACCAACCTCGAAGCGCTGGTGCACCGCAACGTGTTCTATCAATTGGTCGAGCTTGCTGTAAGCCGTCCGATCAACGGTCAGAACTGGCTGGGCGTGTGGAGCGGTGGCGAGTTTTTCCCGATCGGCGTGGAACCTTGAGGCCGGTTTTTTCACCTTCTTGAAATAATAAGCTTGCTGCTAACGGGCGCTTTCGGTTATCAATTTGTACATGATTAGACATGTTCGATTTGATAAGAAAAAACGCGTCGTCGACGAGCTCATCCGCCGTATCGAGGGTGGGGTGATGGCCGACGGTTTCCTGCTGCCAGGCGAGCACCAACTAGCGGAAGAATTTGCGGTCAGCCGCGGCACCCTGCGCGAAGCCCTGGCCGAGCTCAAGCGGCGCAATTACATTGCGACCCAGAGCGGCGTCGGCTCCATCGTCACATTTGACGGCATGGTGCTCGATCAAAACAGCGGGTGGGCCCAGGCCTTGGCGGACAATGGCGCCTTGGTGACCACCGATGTCCTGCGCCTGGAAGCGGTGACGCGCCCCGACCTGTTCAGCCGGTTCGGCACCGATCAATTTATCGCCCTCGACCGCCGCCGGCGCACCACCGATGGTACCGCCGTGTCCCTTGAACGTTCGTTGATGCCCGCGTCCGGTGGCCTGGAAAGCCTGCCCCGCGTCGGCCTGATCGACAATTCCCTGACCATCACCCTGGCGGCCTACGGCTATGTCGGCGCCGAAGGTGACCAGTGGATCGGCGCCGAACCCCTCAGCGATGAAGACGCCCAACTGCTCGGTCGCCCGGCGGGGACCGTATTCCTCAAGGCATCGCGCACCACCTATGACCGGCGCGAGCGTTTCATGGAGCACGTCGAAAGCTTGCTTGACCCTCTGCACTTTCGCCTGCACCTGCAATTTGGATCGTCGAAATGACCTCGAATAACCGCGCCGTTGGCGCTTTCTACGGTCTCGCGCTGGGTGATGCCCTGGGCATGCCTACTCAGTCCCTCAGCCGCGAGCAGGTGCGACAGCGCTTCGGTGCTATCACCACCTTGGAAAATGCCGGTGCCGACCAACCTATCGCGCCGAACATGCCCGCCGGTTCCATTACCGATGACACCGAACAGGCAATTCTGGTCGGCGAGTTGCTGGTTGAAGGCCAAGGCAAGATTGAGCCCACCGTGCTCGCCCAGCGCCTGATCGACTGGGAAGCGGTGATGCGTGCCAAGGGTTCCCAGGACCTGCTCGGCCCGTCGACCAAGCGTGCCATCGACATGATCCTTGCCGGTCATACCCCGGAAGAGTCCGGCCGCTACGGCACCACCAACGGTGCTGCCATGCGCATCACGCCGGTGGGAATCGCCGCCGATGTTAGCGACCCGGCAGCGTTTATCCAGGCGGTCATCCAGGCGTGCCAGGTCACCCACAACACCACCTTGGGCATCTCCAGTGCAGCGGCGGTGGCGGCGGTGGTGTCAGCCGGTATCAACGGTGCGGATCTCGGCGAAGCCTTGAATATTGGCGGCCAGATCGCCCGACAGGCGGAAGGCCACGGTCATTGGATTGCTGGCGGGCGTATCTCCACCCGTATCAGTTGGGCGCGCACTCTGAGTGTCGGCAGCGGCGACAAAGCGTTGTTTGCTGAACTGCTCTACGAATTGATCGGCACCTCAGTCGCCTCCCAGGAGTCGGTGGTGGTGTCGTTTGCCCTCGCCCAGCAAGTGGCAGTGGGGGATATGAACGCCTTCGAGGCTTTGTGCCTGGCCGCCAGCCTTGGCGGTGACACCGACACCATTGCGGCGATTCTGGGTGCAATGCTCGGCGCCTGTTTAGGCATGCAGTGCTGGCCTGCGGCAATGATCGAACAGATCAAGGCCGTTAATGGGTTGGACTTGCAGCCGTTGGTTGAAGATCTGTTGAAAATGCGCTGAGTCAGGACAGTTGGGAAGACCGATTCACCTTGCACACCTGCCACAACCACAACAATACCGGCACCAGGAGCACCCCCTCATGAGCAGCACCTCTTCCGGCCAAAGCGCCGGACAATTGGAAACACGCGGCATCGAACCGGTCCCCGAAGGCGAGTGCAATGGCCATCCGCTGCAACTGTTCTGGGTGTGGTTCGCCGCCAACATCAGCATCCTCGGCTTGCCGCTCGGCGCGACGCTGGTGGCGTTCCGTGGCCTGGCAATCTGGCAGGCGATCATCGTGGCGATCCTCGGCGCAGCAGGCTCCTTCGCGGTGGTGGGCATCATCTCCATCGCTGGCCGTCGTGGTAGGGCTCCCAGCCTGACCCTGTCCCGCGCTATCTTCGGCGTGCGCGGCAATATCGGCCCAACGCTGGTGTCGCTGATGTCGCGCCTGGGCTGGGAAACCGTCAACACCACCACCGCCGCCTTTGTGCTGCTGTCGTTGTGCTCGATCCTGTTCGGGTCGCCGGTCGAGGCCAAAAGCGCGCCGATGCTGACCCTGATCTTCATTGCCATCTTCGTGTTGCTGACCCTGTCCGTTTCCGGCCTGGGCCATGCCACCCTGCTGGTCATCCAGAAGTGGGCCACGTACGTGTTTGGTGCGTTGAATATCCTGGTCGGCGGCTTCCTCTGCGCCACCATCGACTGGAGCGCCGTGTTCAACGCCACACCCGCACCGCTGAGCGCAATGATCATCGGCATAGGCACCATGGCCGCCGGCACCGGTATCGGTTGGGCCAACGCCGGTGCCGACATGTCGCGCTACCAGCACCGCAGCGTCAAGGCCGTGCGTCTGGTGGCATCCGCCGCGTTTGGTGCGGGCATTCCGCTGGTACTGCTCATCACCCTCGGCGGCTTGCTGTCGGTGGGCAACAACGACCTGGCCTCGGCCACCGACCCGATCATCGCGATCCGCGACATGCTGCCTACCTGGATGGCCGTGCCGTACCTGATCACCGCGTTCGGCGGTTTGCTGCTGTCCAATAACCTGTCGGTATACTCGGCCGGTCTCACCACCTTGACCCTCGGTTTGAAGGTCAAGCGCGTGCACGCAGTGATCGTCGACATCGTCGCGATCTTCGCCGGTTCGATTTACTTCATGTTGATTGCCGACAGTTTCTACGGTCCGTTCATCACCTTCATCTCGTTGCTGGCGGTGCCGATTACCGCGTGGGTCGGGATCTTTGTGGTCGACCTGATCCACCGTCACTACTACAGCCCCAAGGATCTGCTGGACGTCAGCCCCAGCAGCGCCTACTGGTATCGCGGCGGTGTGGAGTGGCGTGCGTTCGGCGCGTGGGCCGTGGCGATTGTGCTGGGCTTTAGCTTCACCACCATCGGTACCACCGCCGAAAATATCTGGTTCGCCGGGCCGCTGTCCGACTCCTGGCTGGGCCACAACGGCCTGGGCTGGATCGTCACCTTTCTGGTGGCCGGCGGGATTTATGCCGTACTGGGCGGCGCGGCTGATCGTCGCCCAGCGTTAGTTGAGAGCCCCAATGTCTAGATTGCTGCACACCGGCCAGGTCATTGTTGACCTGGTCATGGCCCTCGATACCTTGCCCGCCACTGGCGGCGACGTGCTCGCCAAGTCCGCCGGTTTCGAAGCCGGCGGCGGCTTCAATGTAATGGCGGCGGCACGACGCAATGGGTTGCCGGTGGTTTACGTAGGGCGCCACGGCAACGGCCGCTTTGGCGATCTGGCCCGCGCGGCGATGCAGGCCGAGGGCGTGGAAATGGCCCAGGCGGCAAGTGAGGGCAAGGACACCGGGTTGTGTGTCTCGCTGACCGAGGCCACCACCGAGCGCACCTTCATCTCCCATATCGGCGCTGAAGGTGACTTGACTGCCGATGACCTGGCGCGCGTCGTTCCCCAGGCTGATGATTATGTATACGTCAGCGGCTACAGCCTGCTGCTGGAAGGCAAAGCGCAGGCGTTGCTCGATTGGTTACTGGCGTTACCCCGCGCTATCACCGTGGTGTTCGACCCGGGCCCGCTGGTCAAGGCGCCCGATTCTGCACTGATGATTGCCTTGCTGCCACGTATCGACATCTGGACCAGCAATGGCCCGGAAGCTTTGGCGTTTACCGGTGCGAAAACACTGGCGGACGCACTGCTAGACCTCAATCGGCATCTGCCTGATGGCGCGCTGCTGGTGGTGCGTGATGGGCCGAATGGCTGTTGGGTCAGTCGTCACGGACATGCCGACCATGTGCCAGGCTTTAAGGTGAGGGCAGTGGATAGCAATGGCGCGGGTGATGCGCATGCGGGGGTGTTTATCGCAGGTTTGGCTGCGGGTTTGACACCGTGTGAGGCAGCGCGTCGGGCGAATGCGGCGGCGGCGCTGGCGGTGACCCGTTGGGGCCCGGCCACCTCGCCCGGCACCGACGAAGTTGATTCTTTGCTCACTCACTGAGCGCGGAGCAGACATGTGGGAGGGGGCTTGCTCCCGATTGCAGTGCATCAGCCCATGAACAGGTGGCTGACATACTGCTATCGGGAGCACGCCCCTTCGCACATTTGGTTGGTGTGGAGGCTACTGACCGGCGTCCAGTTTGCGCGCCTCATCCACTCCAGATGCCGTCAGCTTGATCGGCAAGTTCAGCGAGTATTCACCGGCGTCGTCGGTGGTCACATGCCCATCCTTGATAAACCCGCGGTCCTGTAGGAACGCCAACACACTGGCGACCTCCTTTTCGCCGCGGTAGTTATCCAGCACCTCCTTGCCCAAACCTTGTGGGTGGGCGTGCAGCAGGCGGGTGAGGACTTCTTTTTCAAGGTTTCTATCGACGTTCATGCGTACCTCTTCACTGGGAAATGATCGGGTGTTCATCTTGCGGTCGAGTGCTTAAGGCGCAGGTTGTTTCGGCGCGCCGGGCAGATTCGAGTCGTCGCCTTTGTTGATCTTCGGCTCATTGATCGACGGGCCCATTTTACCGTTGCCGACTGCGGCAGGTGCCTGGCGCTCGGTGTCGTGGCCCTTGGTATGCGGGTCGGCGCCGTTGGCGTTATCAATGACTGCGCCACCATTGGTGTCCAGGCCGGTGCCCATGGACTTTTGCGATTCGGTGGTGGCGTCAGGCGTAGGATCGGTCGGGCCGGTGGTCGAGCTGGCAGCGACGGCGCTCAGCGATGCGGCGGACAGCAGGCCGGTGAGGGCGAAGGCAGCAAACTTGGAAGGCTTCATGAGGATATCTCCATAGAATTAATGTCCTTACCCTCTATTGGTCAGTTGCCGTTTGTTGATGGTGCCTTGATGGCGACGAACGGTATCAGCGCGCCTGTAAGATTTTGTGTGGCGCGGCCCCTCACCACTCCCGCCGCGCCACCCCCTGCTTTGTCGTGTGCGTGCGGGGTGCTTGCAGCAGCGCAGGCCGGCGTAACTGCACGGCCCATGAAAATGCGCTGCAATCAGTCATCAAAGCGCCTTAGTATGTCGGCTTTGAAATTGCCCAAGGCTTGCCCATGACCATCGAGATTCGCCCCGCCGTGCCCAGCGATGCTGCGCAGATCCTGACGTTCATTACCGAACTCGCCGAGTACGAGAAAGCCCGGCATGAAGTGATCGCCAGCGTGGTGGATATCCAGCGCAGCCTGTTCAGCGAGGGCGCCACCGCCCATGGCCTGATCTGCTTGCGCGATGGCCAGCCGATTGGTTTTGCGGTGTTCTTTTTCAGCTATTCCACCTGGCTGGGCAGCAACTGCCTCTACCTGGAAGACCTCTATATCAACCCCGAGCAGCGCGGTGGCGGGGCGGGCAAGAAGTTGCTGCGCCACCTTGCCAAGATCGCGTTTGATAACGGCTGCGCGCGTTTCGAGTGGAGCGTGCTGGACTGGAACGAGCCAGCGATTGCCTTCTACAAATCCATCGGCGCCCAGCCCCAGGAAGAGTGGGTTCGCTATCGCATGGAAGGTGATGCATTACGGGATTTCGCCCTCGGCTGATTGTCATTTCGCCCACAAAACCGGCCAATCCAGGGTCGGTTTTTTTATGTCAAAGCTCACAATGTGGGATGCAAATTTATATATTGAGATGTTTCGGGATCTGGGTTTATAGTCGGCGACATCAGCACTCACTACCAAAAATAAAACAGGTGAAGCGATGCAGGCACAACCGTTGTCACTCCCCGCTGTGCCCGAGCCCACTTACGGCGAGCGGCTCAAAGGCAAGGTGGTGATCATCACCGGCGCCGCCCAAGGCATTGGCGAAGCGATCGTCGCGTGTTTCCAGGCCCAGCAGGCGCGCCTGGTTATCGCCGATATTCAGGGTGAAAAAGTCGAGAAGGTGGCCGCCCATTGGCGCGAACGCGGTGCGCAGATTTACGCGCAAGCCGTCGACATCACTTCAAAAGAGCAATGGCAGGCGCTGGTCAATGTGGCCATTGAGCGCTTTGGTCGCGTGGATGTGCTGGTCAACTGTGCTGGCGTCAACGTGTTCTGCGACCCACTGGAGATGACCGACGAAGATTGGCGCCGCTGCTTCGCCATTGACCTCGACGGCGCCTGGTTTGGCTGCCGCACGGTGCTACCGCACATGATTGAGCAGGGCGTCGGCAACATCATCAATATCGCCTCCACCCATTCCAGCCACATCATTCCTGGTTGCTTCCCGTACCCCGTCGCCAAGCATGGCTTGCTCGGCCTCACCCGCGCCCTCGGTATCGAATACGCGCCCAAGGGCATTCGCGTTAACGCTATCGCGCCGGGCTATATCGAAACCCAACTCAACGTCGACTACTGGAACGGTTTTTCCGACCCCCACGCCGAGCGCCAGCGCGCCTTTGACCTGCACCCGCCCAAACGCATCGGCCAGCCGGTGGAGGTGGCGATGACTGCGCTGTTTTTGGCCACCGACGAGGCGCCCTTTATCAATGCCACCTGCCTGATGATCGATGGCGGGCGGTCTGTGATGTATCACGACTAGAACTTTTACCGCTCAATAACAATAAAAGGTGTCGTTCATGAAAAAAGCCCTACGCGTCCTTGCCGCCGCCGTTGCTTTAAGCAGCCTCAGCAGCCTCGCATCCGCCGAAGAAGTGAAGATCGGCTTCCTGGTTAAACAAGCCGAAGAACCCTGGTTCCAGACTGAATGGGCCTTCGCCGAAAAAGCCGGCAAGGAACACGGTTTCACCGTGATCAAAATCGCCGTGCCCGATGGTGAGAAAACCCTTTCCGCCATCGACAGCCTGGCCGCCAACGGTGCCAAAGGTTTTGTGATTTGCCCGCCGGACGTGTCCCTCGGCCCAGCCATCGTGGCCAAGGCCAAGCTCAATGGCTTGAAAGTCATGGCCGTGGATGACCGCTTCGTCGATGCCAAAGGCAACTTCATGGAGGACGTGCCGTACCTGGGCATGGCCGCTTTTGAAGTCGGTCAGAAACAAGGCGCCGCCATGGCTGCCGAAGCGAAAAAACGTGGCTGGGACTGGAAGGACACCTACGCGGTGATCAACACCTTCAACGAACTCGACACCGGTAAAAAACGCACCGACGGCTCGATCAAATCCCTTGAAGAAGCCGGCATTCCGAAAGACCACATCCTCACCGCCGCACTGAAAACCCTCGACGTCCCCGGCAGCATGGACGCCACCAACTCGGCGCTGGTCAAGCTGCCCAGCGGTGCGAAAAACCTGATCATCGGCGGCATGAATGACAACACCGTGCTCGGCGGCGTGCGCGCTACCGAAAGCGCAGGCTTCAAAGCGGCCAACGTGATTGGCATCGGCATCAATGGCACCGACGCCATCGGCGAACTGAAAAAGGCCGACAGCGGCTTCTTCGGCTCCATGCTGCCAAGCCCGCATATCGAGGGCTATAACACGGCGCTGATGATGTACGAGTGGGTCACCAAAGGGACCGAGCCACCGAAGTACACCGCGATGGATGAAGTCACCCTGATCACCCGCGCCAACTTCCAGGAAGAACTGACCAAGATCGGGCTGTGGAAATGAGTGCGGCGGCCCTGCGGTTTGAGGGTATCGGCAAAACCTTTCCCGGGGTCAAGGCGCTGGACGGCATCAGCTTCAGCGCCCAGCCGGGGCAGGTGCATGCCTTGATGGGCGAGAACGGCGCGGGCAAGTCGACGCTGCTGAAAATCCTCGGCGGCGCCTACATTCCCAGCAGCGGCACGGTGCAGATCGGCGAGCAGACCATGGCGTTCAAATGCGCTGCGGACAGCATCGCCAGCGGCGTCGCGGTGATTCACCAGGAGCTGCACCTGGTGCCGGAAATGACCGTGGCCGAGAACCTTTTCCTTGGGCACCTTCCGTCGCGTTTTGGGGTGGTCAACCGGAGCCTGCTGCGCAAGCAGGCCCTGGCGTGCCTCAAGGGTCTGGCCGATGAAATCGATCCTGAAGAAAAGCTCGGGCGCTTGTCCCTGGGCCAGCGCCAACTGGTGGAAATCGCCAAGGCGTTGTCCCGTGGCGCCCATGTGATCGCGTTCGACGAACCGACCAGCAGCCTGTCGGCGCGGGAGATCGACCGTTTGATGGCGATCATCACGCGCCTGCGGGATGAGGGCAAAGTGGTGCTGTACGTCTCGCACCGCATGGAAGAGGTGTTCCGGATTTGCAATGCCGTGACGGTGTTCAAAGACGGGCGTTACGTGCGCACCTTTGATGATATGAGTGCGCTCAGCCACGACCAGTTGGTGACCTGCATGGTCGGTCGCGACATTCAGGATATTTACGACTACCGCCCGCGAGAGCATGGCGAGGTCGCACTCAAGGTCGACGGGTTGCTGGGGCCTGGCCTGCGTGAGCCGATCAGTTTCGACGTGCGCAAAGGCGAGATTCTTGGCTTGTTCGGGTTGGTCGGGGCAGGGCGCACGGAGCTGTTTCGTTTGCTCAGCGGGTTGGAACGCAGCAGCGCTGGCAGCCTGCAATTGTGCGGTGAAAACCTGCAACTGCGCTCACCTCGCGACGCCATCGCCGCCGGTGTGTTGCTGTGTCCCGAGGACCGCAAAAAGGAAGGCATCATTCCGCTTTCCAGCGTCGCCGAGAACATCAATATCAGCGCCCGTGGTGCCCATTCCTCGTTCGGCTGGTTGCTGCGCGAGCCCTGGGAGAAAGGCAACGCCGACCAGCAAATCAAGGCGATGAAAGTCAAAACCCCGGATGCGCAACAGAAAATCATGTACCTGTCCGGCGGCAATCAGCAGAAGGCCATTTTGGGGCGCTGGCTGTCGATGCCGATGAAGGTCTTGCTGTTGGATGAACCGACGCGGGGCATCGACATCGGCGCCAAGTCGGAGATCTACCAGATCATCCATAACCTGGCGGCCAGCGGCATTGCGGTGATCGTAGTGTCCAGCGACTTGATGGAAGTCATGGGTATTTCCGACCGCATCCTGGTGCTGTGCGAAGGCGCCCTGCGCGGTGAACAAACCCGTGAAAACGCCACCGAATCCAACCTGCTGCAGCTGGCCCTGCCGCGCCGCGTGACGAACTGAGAGACGACCATGAACACTCAAAACAACGCGTTGCCCACCGCACGCAAACCCTTCGACCTGCGCGCACTGCTCGACAACTGGGCGATGCTGTTGGCGGCGGTGAGCATCTTTGTGCTGTGCGCCTTGCTGATCGACAACTTCCTCTCACCGCTGAACATGCGCGGCCTGGGCCTGGCGATTTCCACCGTGGGCATTGCCGCGTGCACCATGCTGTTCTGCCTGGCGTCGGGGCACTTCGACTTGTCGGTGGGCTCGGTAATCGCCTGTGCCGGCGTGGTGGCGGCGATTGTGATGCGCGATACCGAGAGCGTCATGCTCGGCATCGGCGCCGCGCTGCTGATGGGCCTGATCGTCGGGCTGATCAACGGCATCGTCATCGCCAAGCTGCGGGTCAATGCGTTGATCACCACCTTGGCCACGATGCAGATCGTGCGCGGCCTGGCCTACATCTTTGCCGACGGCAAGGCGGTTGGCGTGTCCCAGGAGCAGTTCTTTGTGTTCGGCAACGGCCAGTTGTTCGGCGTGCCGGTGCCTATTTTGATCACCATCGTGTGCTTTGTGTTTTTCGGCTGGCTGCTGAACTACACCACCTACGGGCGCAACACCATGGCCATCGGCGGCAACCCGGAAGCGGCGTTGCTGGCAGGGGTGAACGTTGACCGCACCAAGATCCTGATTTTCGCCGTGCACGGTCTGATCGGCGCGCTGGCCGGCGTGATCCTCGCCTCGCGCATGACCTCAGGCCAGCCGATGATCGGGCAGGGTTTTGAGCTGACGGTGATCTCGGCCTGTGTACTGGGCGGGGTGTCGTTGAGTGGTGGGATTGGCATGATCCGCCATGTGATCGCGGGGGTGTTGATCTTGGCGATCATCGAGAACGCGATGAACCTGAAGAACATCGACACGTTTTATCAATACGTAATCCGCGGTTCGATCCTGCTACTGGCGGTGGTCATCGACCGCATGAAACAGCGCTGATCCCTCGCCACGTGAAGCTCAAACTGTGGGAGGGGGCTTGCTCCCGATAGCAGTGGGTCAGGTAATGAATATGTAGCTGACACACCGCCATCGGGAGCAAGCCCCCTCCCACAGTTTTAATCGGCGGAGAATTTGAATACGGTGTTTTGGCTGTAAGTTTGTCCTGGGTTCATCAATACGTGATCTGCGGTTCGATCCTGTTGTTGGCGGTGGTCATCGACCGTATGAAACAACGCTAAACCCTCGCCATGTGAAGCCCAAAATGTGGGAGGGGGCTTGCTCCCGATAGCAGTGGGTCAGGTAATGAATATGTAGCTGACACACCGCCATCGGGAGCAAGCCCCCTCCCACAGTTTTAATCGGCGGAGAATTTGAACACGGTGTTTTGGCTGTAAGTTTGTCCTGGGTTCATCAATACGAGATCTGCGGTTTGATCCTGCTACTGGCGGTGGTCATCGATCGCATGAAACAACGCTGATCCAGACCCTATGAAGGCCAAATGTGGGAGGGGGCTTGCTCCCGATAGCAGTGGGTCAGGTAATGAATATGTAGCTGACACACCGCCATCGGGAGCAAGCCCCCTCCCACAGTTTTAATCGGCGGAGAATTTGAATACGGTGTTCTGGCTGTAAGTTTGTCCTGGGTTCATCAATACGTAATCCGCGGTTTGATCCTGTTGTTGGCGGTGGTCATCGACCGCATGAAACAACGCTGATCCAGACCCTATGAAGGCCAAATGTGGGAGGGGGCTTGCTCCCGATAGCAGTGGGTCAGGTAATGAATATGTAGCTGACACACCGCCATCGGGAGCAAGCCCCCTCCCACAGTTTTAATCGGCGGAGAATTTGAACACGGTGTTCTGGTTGTAAGTTTGTATTGGGTTCATCAATGCGTGATCTGCGGTTTGATCCTGCTACTGGCGGGGGGCATCGACCGCATGAAACAACGCTGATCCAAACCCTATGAAAGCCGAATGTGGGAGGGGGCTTGCTCCCGATAGCGGAGTGTCAGTTTGCACATTTGTCTCTGACACACCGCCATCGGGGGCAAGCCCCTCCCACCTATAGATCTCAACTGTATTGACGGGCGGTATTTGCCATAATGCCCGCGCTTTCATACTTATAGGCCCGATATGCAGGAAAACGCCCACACCCCCGTCAAAGACGCCGCCCCCACCGGCACCCAGACCCTGCTGCGTGGCTTGGGCGTGGTGCAGGCAGTGGCGGCCGGTGCGCGGGATCTGAAAGAGATCGCCAAGCGCATCGGCACCACTCGCAGCACCACCCACCGCCTGGCCAGTTGCCTGGTGGATGAGCGTTACCTGCGCGTAGTGCCGCAAGTCGGTTACCTGCTGGGGCCAAAGTTGATTGAACTGGGCTTCCAGGCACGGGAAGAGCTGCCATTGGTGACCCTGGCGGTGCCGTACCTGGACGAGTTGTCCGCGCTGACCGGTGACACCATCCACCTGGCGATTCGCGAATTTGACGACGTGCTGTACCTGCACAAGAACCCCGGCCGTAATGGCCCGGAAATGCGTTCACGGGTCGGCCATCGCATGCCGTTGGCGCGCACGGGCGTAGGCAAGGCAATGCTGCTGGATGACACGGTGCAAGAGTGGCAACGCTTGTACGAAACCAGCCTGCCGGCGGGAGGAAAGAACCTGCAGTGGCCGCAGCACCCGGAGCAATCCTGGGCACAGTTCGAGCAGCGTATGCATGAATATGTGGTGGGCGGTTATGCGTTCGATCTGGAAGACAACGAACCGTCGATCCGCTGCGTGGCGGCACCGGTGCGCGATGCGAGCCGGCGAATCGTCGCCGGCATCAGCATCGCCAGTACCGTGCCTTATATGCCGCTGGAGAAAATGGCCGAGCTGATCCCTGTCATCAAACAAGTCGCAGCGCGGCTTTCAGCGGAGTTGGGCGCGAAGGTCTGATCAGACCTTCAGGGTCGCCATGTCGATGACAAAGCGGTACTTCACATCACCGGCGATCATGCGGGCATAGGCCTCGTTGATCTGGCGGATGTCGAGCATTTCGATGTCGCAGGTGATGCCATGCTCGGCACAGAAATCCAGGACTTCCTGGGTTTCGGCAATGCCACCGATCAGCGAGCCGGCCAGTACTTTACGGCCCAGCACCAGCTTGGCTGCATTCACCGGCGGGTCCACTGGCTCGATCAAACCCACCAGGATGTGCACGCCGTCAAAGCGCAGCACGTCGAGGTAGGGGTTCAGGTCGTGCTGCACTGGGATAGTGTCCAGCAAGAAATCAAAGTGCCCGGCAGCGGCTTTCATCTGCTCGGCGTCGGTGGACACGATCACGTGGTCGGCGCCCTGGCGACGGCCTTCTTCAGCCTTGCTCGCGGAGCGGGTGAACAGTGTGACTTCAGCGCCCATGGCCTTGGCGAACTTGATGCCCATATGGCCCAGACCGCCCATGCCCAGGATCCCGACTTTATC
Source organism: Pseudomonas sp. TE3911 (assembly GCF_054062775.1). Taxonomy (NCBI): domain Bacteria; kingdom Pseudomonadati; phylum Pseudomonadota; class Gammaproteobacteria; order Pseudomonadales; family Pseudomonadaceae; genus Pseudomonas; species Pseudomonas sp. TE3911. Next base: position 558,541 of record NZ_JBSSFP010000001.1, read on the forward strand.
GCCGGCCTTTACGCCGTAGTGCTTGAGCGGCGAGTAAGTGGTAATGCCGGCGCACAGGATCGGCGCGGCGCTGGCCAGGTCGAGCTTGGCCGGAATCTTCACCACAAAGTGCTCGCTGACCACGATGCTGTCGGAGTAGCCGCCCATGGTGTTGCTGCCATCCACACGATCCGGCGTGGCGTAGGTCATGGTCGGGCCTTCGAGGCAGTATTGCTCCAGGTCCGATTTGCACGCTTCACAGTGACGGCACGAATCGACCATGCAGCCTACGCCGACGAGGTCGCCGACTTTATGCGCGGTAACGCTGGCGCCGACGGCAGTGACCTTGCCGACAATTTCGTGACCGGGCATCAGCGGGTACACAGCGATGCCCCATTCGTTTCGCGCCTGGTGGATGTCGGAGTGGCAGACGCCGCAGTACATAATCTCGATCGCCACGTCATCGGCGCGCGGGCTGCGGCGTTCAAACGACATGGGGGCGAGGGGAGTGGTGGCCGACTGGGCGGCATAACCGATGGCGGTATACATGGTGAAACCTCGCAAAAAGCAGTGACAAGTGAGGCGGGCCATTCTCCCCATCGACCGTCGAGGCGACCATGGCGATTGCTCCGAGTCTCATGCCTATTCGTCCGGGAGTGCCCCTTGTTTGGATTTATGTGCCGCCAGACCTGCGATGATGCTCTCATCCCTTTTTCGCGAAGTTTTTTGCCATGTTGTTGACCCGCCATCTCGACGCCAACGCCACGTTGGTTTCCCTGATTGAGGGGCTCACGCCCTGTGACGGTTTTTCCCCTACCCATCTGCCCGGTGTGAAGGTGCTGCGCGCCAGTTGCGACGTGGCGCGCGGCCCGCAGATCTATGAGCCGAGCCTGATGTTCGTGGCCCAAGGCAGCAAACTCGCTTATCTGGGGCCGCGGACCCTGGAGTATGGCGCTGGGCATTACTTGATCCAGGCGATGCCCGTGCCGTTCGAGTGCGAGACATTCGCCATGGCGCCCGGAGCACCGCTGTTGGGTGTGTCGGTGGGTATCGACCGTGTGGTGTTGGGGGAGTTGGTGATGGCCATGGGCATGCAGGCTGGGCCGCCACCGACCCCGCAAACCCTGGAGTCGATGAGTTCGGTGGTGTTGGATGACGCCATGCGCGGTTGCGTCGAACGGTTGTTGCAGTGCCTGCACGATCCGCTGGAAAGCCGGATCATGGGGCCAGCGCGGGTGCGCGAATTGTTGTTCACCGCGCTGCGCGGGCCGCAGGCGGATGTGCTGCGTGCGTTGGTAGAGCAACAGGGGCAATTCTCTCGGATTGCCACGTCGTTGAGTCACCTGCATGCCCATTTCGCCGAGCCGCTCAATATCGAGACGTTAGCCGGGTATGCGCACATGAGTGCGTCGACCTTCCATGAGCACTTCAAGCGATGCACCTTGCTGTCGCCGGTGCAGTACCTCAAGCGTCTGCGCCTGCTCAAGGCCCAGCAATTGCTGCTGGTGGAAGGCATGGGCGTGGCCCAGGCGGCGCACAACGTGGGTTACCAGAGCACGTCGCAGTTCAGTCGCGAATACAAGCGCTACTTCGAGCGCAACCCGGGGGAAGAGCGCGCGGCTTAGTAGTAACGTCGCGGGTCAGAATCGATCAGGCTGGCCAACTTGGTCAGGGCGAAGCGCAGCTCGTCCTGACTGGTGGGCGACATCAGTACCAGCCGTACACTGCGCGTCACCCCGGAACGTTCGGCCTGGAACTGAGTGCCACTGAGCACCAGCACCCCATTGGCCCGCGCCAGCATGGTGAATTCGTCGCTGGTCCAGGGCTCTGGCAGCGTCAGCCAGACATGGTAGGAGTACGGCTGGGTCTTGAGTTCGTAATTGGCGAAGATCTCCTGGGCAATCGCTTGGCGCCCGGCGGCTTCGTTGCGCTGGATACGGATCAGTTTTTTGTCCAGGCCTTCGGTGACGACATTGCTGGCCAGTTGCGCAGTCAGTGGCGACGGCATCCACACGCTGCTGCGGACCATCGACGTCAAGCGTGACAGTAGTTTTGGCGGGCTATACAGGTAGCCGATGCGCAGCGCAGGCATCACCGACTTCGACAGGCTGGTCAGGTACACCGAACGGTCCGGGGCGAACGCCGACAGCGGTTTGATTGACGGGTCGGTGGCGAGAAAACCGTAGATGTCATCGTCGAGGATGATGAAGTCGAACTCTTCGGCCAGCGCCGCGATTTGCGCCCGACGCTTTTGCGACATGATCGCCGCCGTCGGGTTCTGGCAGGTTGCCACGCAGACCAGCATCGCCGGTTTTTCGCGCTGGCACAGTTCGCGCAGTGCCTCGGGGATGATGCCTTCGTCATCCATCGGCACGCCCCGCAGACGGCGCTCCAGGCCGTGGGCCAGGGAAATGATGCCGGGGTAGCAAAGCGCTTCGCAGAGCACCAGGTCGCCGGCGTTGGTCAGGGCGCTCATGGCCACCATCAAGCCATGCTGGGCCCCGGCGGTGATGATCACTTGCTGCCACTGCGCATCGGGCAACGAATGCCGCAACCACTGTGCACCCGCCTCGCGATGAGCCGGGTGGCCGCCATCGGGTGCGTAGTCCAGGGCGCGCGCGAAATCGGTGCTCTTGGCCATGCTCACCAATGCATCGCGCAGCCAGTATTCCAGGGTTTCGCTGTAGGGCTTGATGATCGACAGATCGAGCAGTTCGGACTGCCCAAGATTCAAGGGTACGGACGCGCTGTTACTCGCCGGCAGTTCCAACTGCTTTTGATTGAGCACATACGTGCCGCGCCCCACTTCACCCTGCACCAAGCGACGCCGCTGGGCTTCGCTGTACGCGCGGCTGATGGTGCCCGGCGTGACATTCAGCGTCGTGGCCAGCTCCCGCAGGGTCGGCAGGCGATCACCTTCGTTCAATACGCCGTTGCCGATATCGCGTGCCAACGCATCGGCAATCGACAAATACATCGGCTGGCCGAATTCGCTTAGCTGGGGAACCCACATGAATGATCACTGCCCATCGTAGAAATGATGAATATCCGAGCATATCACATGGAGGTTAGGCAACTAATAAATCGACACAATTGGCGAATTGATTCGATTGATCCCGTGATTGAATCGATATTGATCGCTAGGTTCAGATATTTTTTGGTTTTTTAATCGCCTTATAAATCAAATAATTAAATGCGTAATGGCGCGAAAATAGGCACGCATAGCAAAAAAACATCCCGTAACAACCTCGCCAGCTATTGAATCAACTCAATTCCTTCAAATACACTCATCTCGAATCGAAGCAATCGACTCAATCTTCCCCTGTTCACTGCCCGGCCCCGCCGCGCCAAGTCGAGACATCATGGACACACTCAGAAAGGATCTATCCCTGTCAGCCGTCATCGCGGGCTTTATTGCCGTGATCATTTCTTATGCCGGCCCGTTGATCATCGTGTTTCAGGCGGCCAAGGAAGCGCACCTGCCCAATGACGTGGTGTCTTCGTGGATCTGGGCGATTTCCATCGGCAGCGGCATCACTGGCCTGTTCCTCAGCTGGCGCCTACGGGTTCCGGTGATTACCGCGTGGTCCACACCTGGCGCGGCATTGCTCGTTTCGATGCTGCCGACGGTGACGCTGCCACAGGCCATCGGTGCCTATGTGGTGGCGTCGGTGATCATTGCCGTGGTGGGGTTGTCCGGCGCATTCGACAAGTTGATGAGTCGACTGCCCAAGGCCATCGCCGCTGCCATGCTTGCTGGCATTCTGTTCCGCTTCGGCGCCGAGCTGTTTACCTCGATCAAGCTGCAACCCGCGCTGGTACTGTCGATGATCGCGGCCTACCTGATCTTCAAACGCCTGTCGCCGCGCTACGCAATTCTTTCGGTGTTGATTATCGGCTGTGCAGTCGCCGCCTCGTTTGGAGAGTTGAACAGCACGGCAATCACCATCGCCGTGGCGCACCCGGTGTTTATCGCGCCGGAATGGAGTTGGCACGCCATCATCAACATCGGCCTGCCGTTGGCGCTGGTGACACTGACCGGGCAGTACGTGCCGGGCATGGCAGTGTTGCGCACTTCGGGCTACAACACCCCGGCGCGCTCGATCATTTCGGTGACGGCGATCGGTTCGGTGCTGATGGCACCGTTCGGTTCCCACGGCTTCAACCTCGCCGCGATCACCGCTGCCATCTGCACCGGCCGCGAAGCCCACGAGGACCGCGACAAACGCTACATCGCCGGGATCGCCTGCGGGGTGTTCTACATCCTGATGGGCACCTTCGGCGCGACCCTGGCTTCGGTGTTTTCCGCCTTGCCTAAAGAGTTGATTGCATCTCTCGCCGGGTTGGCCCTGTTCGGTGCGATCAGCGCCGGGCTGACCGGTGCCATGGCCGACGAGAAGCAACGGGAAGCCGCGTTGATCACCTTCCTGGTCACCGCCTCGGGCATGAGTTTCCTCGGCTTGGCCGCGGCGTTCTGGGGCTTGATCTTTGGTCTCGTCGCCCACTTCGTGCTGACCTACACCCGAGAAAGCAAGGCCATCGCGATGGCTGAGGGCAGCCGTCCATGACCGCACGTTACGATTTCATAGTGGTGGGCGGTGGCATCGCTGGCGTGTCGGCGGCGTATGAGCTGGCGGCCCACGGCAGCGTTTGCCTGCTGGAGCAGGAGCAGCAACTGGCCTATCACACCACTGGCCGTTCGGCGGCGATCTCCATGGAAAGCTACGGCAACCAGCAGATCCGCTCGCTGACCTGCGCTTCCCGAGGCTTTTTCGAGAACCCGCCCGAAGGCCTGGCCGAACACCCATTGTGGTCGCCACGCGGTGCCTTGATCGTGGCGCAAGCGCAGCGGGTGGACAAACTGGCTGCGCGGTTTACCGCAGTGCTCGGGCAAGTGCCCACGGCAAAGTTCCTCGACGACCAACAGGTGCTCGAACTGGTGCCCTACCTGGCCGAAGGCGCCTGGAGCGCAGGCATCTATGAGCCCAGCGCGTTCGACCTGGATGTGCATGGCATTCATGGCGCCTACCTCGGCGGCCTGCGGGTGCGCGGCGGTGTGGTCAAGCGCGAAGCCGAAGTGGTGCGCGGCGAACACCGCAACGATCACTGGACCTTGCACACCGCTGACGGCCAACGGTTAGAGGCGTCGATCGTGGTCAACGCTGCCGGCGCCTGGGCTGATGAGTTTGCCCAGCGTTGCGGGGTGCCCAAGGTTGGTGTGCGGCCGCTGCGCCGCACGGTGCTGGCGGTGGATCCGCAGTGCGACGTGCACCACACGCCGTACCTGGGCACGGTGGACGAAGACATTTTCATCAAGCCGGAAGCCGGGCGCCTGATTGTCTCGCCCTGCGATGAAAACCCGTCGCTGCCCTGTGACGCGCTGCCTGACGAGCTGGACCTGGCGATCACCATGGACCGTCTGCAAAGCACTACGCGCCTTCGTCCACGCTCGATCATCAACAAGTGGGCAGGCCTGCGTACCTTTGTTGCCGACCGGTCCCCGGTGCTCGGCCAGGATCCGCAACACGAGAGCTTTATCTGGCTAGCCGCCCTCGGTGGCTACGGTATTCAAGCCGCGCCAGCCATTGCCCGGCTGTGCAGTCACGCGGCGTTGGGCATCGCCATGCCGACCGATCTGGCGGCGCTGCAACTCAACTACCAGCATTTCTCCCCGGCGCGTTGCCGCGACGAGGCGTTTTCCAGCCTGGCCGTCAAACAGGTTGCCGATTTGCACTAACCCTCCACCCACTTCACAAGGAACGTCACCATGCAGACCAACGCTCAACACCAGTCCGTCGCCAAGCCTTTCCTGGGCGAAGAAAACGTGATCTTCACCGACAAGGCGCCGCTGCCCCTGGGCACGTATTCCCAAGGGATCAAGGTCAGTCACGGGCAAACCATCTACCTGTCGGCACAGACTCCCGTCTCGGCGCTGAACAACGAGGTGCTGGCCAAGGACTTCGAAGGCCAGTTGCGTCAGACCCTGGACAATCTGCAGCAAATGGCCGAGGCCGCAGGCGGCACTTTGGCGAACGTGGTCAAGGTCACGGCGTTCATCACGGACTTGAGCGAGTTCCCGACCCTCAACCGGGTGATGGAGGAGTACTTCACCCAGCCATACCCGGCGCGCACCACTGCCGGGGCCAGCGCCCTGGCGCGCAATACCCTGGTCGCCATCGACGCCATCATGGTGGTCTGAAGCCCACTCTCTGCGTGCAGTGCCCGTCGGTCCGGGGCAGTGGACCGACGTCGGCAGCAAAAGCACCCGCACCGCGTATTTTCAGGGGGTTGGTCATGAAACATTCGTACAGCGAGTATGTGTTGCAGTGCCTGGTCTGCGATCGCAGCTACCAGCCGCATGAGGTCAGCTACTACTGCCCTCATTGCAAAACCGACGGTGCCCTCGATGCGCTTTACGATTATTCGACGCTCAAGCGCGAGTGGTCCAGGGACACCCTGGTCCATGATCACGCCCGAGGCATGTGGCGTTATGACCGGCTGATGCCATTGCGTTCGACGCAGTTCATCCCGCCGCTGCTGGTGGGGAACACGCCGCTGTATTCGCGCCCGGAACTGCTCGGTAGGGGCGCGCGGATCAAGGTCTATATCAAAGATGAATCGCGCCAGCCCACCGGCTCGCTGAAAGACCGCGCCAGCGCCCTGGCGGTTGCCCATGCCATGCAGTCCGGTGCACGCACCGTGGCGGTGGCCAGTACCGGCAACGCCGCCTCGGCCCTGGCCGGGATGAGTGCAAGCCTGGGCCTGCATAACGTGATTTACCTGCCCAAAAGTGCGCCCCGCGAGAAGCTCGCTCAGATGCAAGGCTATGGCGCCGAGATTGTACTGGTCGATGGCCAGTACGACGAAGCCTTCGAACAATGCCTCAACGCCTGTGAAACCCACGGTTGGTACAACCGCACCACCGGGATCAACTCGTACATGAGCGAAGGCAAGAAAACCGTGGCCTTCGAGATGTGCGAGCAGCTCAACTGGCAGGTGCCGGATCTGGTGTTCGTGCCGGTCGGTAATGGCTGCATTCTGGGCTCGGTCTACAAGGGGTTCTTCGACCTGCTGCAAATGGGCTGGATCGAGCGTATTCCACGGCTAATCGGCGTCCAGGCCGAGCACAGCAACTTTATGTACCGGGCCTGGCGCAGTGACCGGCCGATGCAGCAGATTGAACGCATTGCCCCCACCAGCCTGGCCAGCAGCATCAATGTGGCCTTGCCGCGCGACCGTCTCAAAGCCATGCGCGCCGTGACGGCCAGCGGCGGCGAGTTCATTTGCGTCAGCGATCCGAGCATTGTCGCGGCGGCTTCCCGCCTGGCCGCCAGCACCGGTGTGTTTCCCGAGGCCGGCGCGGCGAGTGCCTTCGCCGGGCTGCTCAAGTACGCCGAAGCACACCCCGACACCCCGCAGACCGCCGTGATCCTGATCACCGGCAGCGGTTTGAAAGACACCTCCATTTTTCTCTCCAACTCGACCAGGGGCCAGACACGGGTGCAATCCCAGCCCCTGGCCGACCTGCTGACCTAGGAATCCCACCATGAGCCTGCAAAATTTCGACCCCGCCATTGCCCGCCTGATCGACCGTGAACGCAATCGTCAGGAAACCCACCTGGAGCTGATCGCTTCAGAAAATTATGTGAGCGACGAGGTGCTCCAGGCCCAGGGCTCGGTGCTCACCAACAAGTACGCTGAAGGTTATCCGGGCAAGCGGTATTACGGTGGGTGCAAGGTCGTCGACGAGATCGAAAACCTGGCCATCGAACGCGCCCGCAAACTGTTCAATTGTGAATACGTCAACGTTCAGCCGCACTCTGGGTCGCAGGCCAACCAGGCGGTGTTTCTCGCGGTGCTGGAACCCGGCGATACCATTCTGGGGATGTCCCTGGCTCATGGTGGTCACCTGACCCATGGCGCATCGGTGAATTTCTCGGGCAAGTTCTACCAGGCGTTTTCCTACGGCCTGGACCCTGACACCGAGACCCTGGACTACGCCGAAATGGAAGCCCTGGCCCGGCAGCACAAACCGAAGATGATCATCGCCGGGGCCTCCGCCTATTCGCGCACCCTGGACTTCCAGCGCTTTCGCAAGATCTGCGATGAGGTAGGCGCCTACTTGATGGTGGACATGGCGCATTACGCCGGTTTGATCGCGGCGGGCGTGTACCCGTCGCCGGTCGGCATTGCCGACTTCATCACCTCGACCACTCATAAAACCCTGCGTGGCCCGCGCGGCGGCTTGATCCTGGCCAAGGCGCAATACGCGGCGTTGCTTGATAAGACGATTTTTCCGGTCTACCAGGGCGGACCGCTGATGCATGTCATCGCAGCCAAGGCTGTGGCGTTCAATGAGGCGCTTAGCGATGGGTTCAAGCATTACCAGCAACGGGTGATCGACAACGCCCGTACCATGGCCGACGTCCTCACTCGCCGTGGTTTGCGTGTGGTGTCGGGAGGCACCGATTGCCATATGTTCCTGCTTGATCTGCGCGCGATGAACATCACTGGCAAGGATGCCGAAGCGTTGCTGGAGAGTGCGCACATCACCTTGAACAAGAATGCGATTCCCAACGACCCGCAAAAACCGGCGATCACCAGCGGCATTCGCATCGGTACGCCGGCGCTGACCACCCGGGGCTTTGGGGAGGCGGAGTGTGCTGAAGTGGCAAACCTGATCGCCGACCTGCTGGAGCAGCCGAACAACGCGACACTGCTGGAGAACACCCGGCGCCGGGTGATGCATCTGTGCGAGTGCTTTCCGGTTTATCTGCTGAGCTGACGCAAACAAAAAAGCCAACGCTTTTGGGCGTTGGCTTTTTGTGTTTCAGGCAATCGTCTTACATGTTCGGGTAAGTCGGTCCACCTGCGCCTTCCGGCGTGACCCACGTGATGTTCTGCGAAGGGTCCTTGATGTCACAGGTCTTGCAGTGCACGCAGTTCTGGGCGTTGATCTGGAAGCGCTTCTCGCCGTCTTCCTTGGTGATCACTTCATACACACCGGCCGGGCAGTAGCGCTGTGCCGGTTCATCGTAGAGCGGCAGGTTGGTGCCGATCGGGATGCTCGGGTCTTTCAGCTTCAAGTGGCACGGCTGCTCTTCTTCATGGTTGGTACCAGAGATGAACACCGAACTCAGCTTATCGAAGCTCAGCTTGCCGTCTGGCTTGGGGTAGTCAATCTTCGTGCTGTCTTTGGCCAGCTTCAGGCAGGCGTAGTCCGGCTTGGTGTCGTGCAAGGTGAACGGCATCTTGCCGCCGAGGATGTTCTGGTCGAACCAGTTGAAGCCCGCACCGAGGATCGGGCCGAACTTGTGCATCGCCGGGCCGAAGTTGCGGGTGGCGAACAGTTCTTCGTAGAGCCAGCTGGCTTTGAAGCTGTCGACGTAATTGGTCAGTTCATCACCGCCTTCGGACTCTGCCAGCAGGCGCTCGGCCACGGCGTCGGCGGCGAGCATGCCGGACTTCATGGCGGTGTGGCTGCCTTTGATCTTGGCCACGTTCATGGTGCCCAGGTCGCAGCCGATCAGAGCGCCGCCCTTGAAGACCATTTTCGGCAACGAGTTGATGCCGCCCTTGGCCAGGGCGCGAGCGCCGTAGCTGATGCGCTTTCCGCCTTCCAGGTACTGTGCGAGCACCGGGTGATGCTTGAGGCGCTGGAACTCATCGAAGGGCGACAGGAAAGCGTTGCTGTAGGACAGGTCGACGATCAGGCCCACGACCACCTGATTGTTTTCCAGGTGATAAAGGAAGGAGCCGCCGGTGTTCTCGTTGCTCATGATGTCCAGCGGCCAACCGGCGGTGTGGACCACCAGGCCTGGCTGGTGCTTAGCCGGGTCGATTTCCCAGATTTCCTTGAGACCAATGCCGTAGTGCTGGGCGTCGGAGTCGCTGTCCAGGTTGAAGCGCTGGATCAACTGCTTGCCGATATGCCCGCGGCAGCCTTCGGCGAACAACGTGTACTTGCCACGCAGTTCCATGCCTGGGGTGTACACGCCTTCTTTAGGATTGCCTTCGCGGTCGACGCCGAGGTCACCGGTGATGATCCCGCGCACCACGCCGTTCTCGTCGAACAGTGCTTCCTGGGCGGCGAAACCTGGGTAGACTTCCACGCCCAGATTCTCGGCCTGCTGGGCGAGCCAGCGGCACAGGTTGCCGAGGGAGATGATGTAGTTGCCTTCGTTGTGCATGGTCTTGGGCACGAAGAAGTCAGGCACTTTGGTGGAGGCTTCGGGGCTGCGCAGTACATAGATGTCATCGCGCACCACGGGTGTGTTGAGCGGGGCGCCGAGTTCTTTCCAGTCCGGGAACAGTTCGTTCAGGGCCCGTGGTTCAAACACGGCACCGGAGAGGATGTGTGCGCCGACTTCGGAGCCTTTCTCGACCACGCAGACGCTGATTTCCTTACCGGCTTCGGCGGCCTTCTGCTTCAGTCGGCAGGCGGCGGACAGGCCAGCCGGGCCAGCGCCGACGATGACCACGTCGAATTCCATGTATTCGCGTTCCACAGGCTATCTCCTACTCAAGGCTCAACAGGCTTTTTTTCTAATGGGTGGAGGTTCGGTGTCGTCTTGCGGCAACGGCAAGACCCACCTTTCTCTCTAGGTGGCGCATTATATATAGACCACTGTCAGCGTCCAATACAAACGTTTGTTTGAATTGCCCGCAGGCTAGGAAAATCAAAGCAACGCGGCTTATGACTGGCCATTTTGCCGTATTGACCAGAATAGGCGTTCCGGTCAATATACGGTCGGTTTTGCGCTTACCGTAGGCAGACAGCAGGTTTCAAGAGCACGTCCAAAAGCGAAACAGGTGACGCGCGCCTAAACACCGGCGCGCAGTTTACACGCCGCGATAAAGAATGACCTCTCAGTCACCACTGACGAACGGTCGTCATTTCCCGTGAGCAAGGTCATTTGCCCAGGTTTTTGGAGGTGCCCTTGTGTGCCGATGAGCATCAACCGCCAGGTTCGCCTAGGCGACTTTCTTTTCACCGGAGAGTAACGAGGAATCCATGAAGGTTCTTGTAGCTGTCAAACGCGTTGTCGATTACAACGTGAAAGTTCGCGTCAAGGCGGACAATTCCGGCGTCGATCTTGCTAACGTCAAGATGTCGATGAACCCTTTCTGTGAAATCGCTGTGGAAGAAGCCGTACGCCTGAAAGAGAAAGGCGTAGCGACTGAAATCGTCGTGGTTTCCATCGGTCCTACCACTGCTCAAGAGCAGCTGCGTACCGCCCTGGCACTGGGCGCTGACCGCGCTATCCTGGTCGAATCCGCTGAAGACCTGACCTCCCTGGCCGTTGCCAAGCTGCTCAAGGCTGTTGTCGACAAGGAACAGCCTCAGCTGGTGATCCTCGGCAAACAGGCCATCGACAGCGACAACAACCAGACTGGCCAAATGTTGGCTGCACTGACCGGTTACGGCCAGGGCACCTTCGCCTCGAAAGTCGAAGTAAGCGGCGACAGCGTTGCCGTGACCCGCGAAATCGACGGCGGCGCACAAACGGTTTCCCTGAAACTGCCGGCCATCGTCACCACCGACCTGCGTTTGAACGAGCCGCGCTACGCGTCCCTGCCAAACATCATGAAAGCCAAGAAGAAGCCTCTCGAAGTGCTGACTCCGGACGCTTTGGGCGTTTCCACCGCCTCCACCAACAAGACCGTCAAAGTTGAAGCGCCGGCTGCACGCAGCGCGGGCATCAAGGTCAAGTCGGTGGCTGAACTGGTCGAGAAACTGAAAAACGAAGCGAAGGTAATCTAACCATGACTATCTTGGTAATCGCAGAACACGACAACAAAGTGCTGGCCCCGGCCACGCTGAACACTGTTGCTGCTGCCGCCAAAATCGGTGGCGACATCCACGTGCTGGTAGCAGGCCAAGGCGCTGGCGCCGTGGCTGAAGCCGCTGCCAAAGTGGCTGGCGTGAGCAAAGTACTGCTGGCCGACAACGCCGCTTACGCTCACCAACTGCCGGAAAACGTCGCTCCACTGGTTGCAGAGCTGGGCGCTGGCTACAGCCATATCCTGGCTGCCGCTACCTCCAACGGCAAAAACATCCTGCCACGCGTTGCCGCGCAGTTGGACGTTGACCAGATCTCCGAGATCATCTCGGTTGAAAGCGCCGATACCTTCAAGCGCCCGATCTACGCCGGTAACGCCATTGCCACCGTGCAATCGACTGCTGCCGTCAAAGTCATCACCGTGCGTGCCACCGGTTTCGATCCGGTTGCTGCTGATGGTGGTTCGGCTGCCGTTGAAGCCGTCTCCGCTGCCCACGACGCTGGCACTTCCAGCTTTGTTGGCGAAGAGCTGGCCAAGTCGGACCGTCCTGAGCTGACCGCTGCCAAGATCGTCGTATCCGGCGGTCGTGGCATGCAGAACGGTGACAACTTCAAGCACCTGTACGCCCTGGCCGACAAGCTGGGCGCTGCGGTTGGCGCTTCCCGCGCCGCCGTCGACGCAGGTTTCGTACCCAACGACATGCAGGTCGGCCAGACCGGCAAGATCGTGGCGCCACAGCTGTACATCGCCGTCGGTATCTCCGGCGCGATCCAGCATCTGGCCGGTATGAAAGACTCCAAAGTGATCGTTGCGATCAATAAGGACGAAGAAGCACCGATCTTCCAGGTGGCTGATTACGGCCTGGTAGCGGACTTGTTCGAAGCCGTACCTGAGTTGGAGAAGCTGGTCTAATCCAGCCGCTTCACTTATAAAGAGCCCGGTCTTGCGACCGGGTTTTTTTTTGTCCGGCCTTTTTGAATATCGGAGAAACCGCCATGGAACTGCGTCCCTGGGCACTATTGCTGGGCCTGTCGCTGCTGCCGAGCCTGACCTTGGCCGCTGGCAAATGTGAGCGCCTGGTGATCACCGGCAGCCCTGACGCACCGCCCTTGTTATGGCGCGACCCCCAAGACCCCACGCACCTGATCGGCGCCACCGCCGACGTGCTCCAGCAAGTGGCAAAGGACCTAGGGTTGAAAATCGACCTGCTTTACGGCGGCAAGCGTTCCCAGGCCTTGGATGAGGTGCGCAGCGGCCGTATGGATATATTCGCCGATACGCCGCTAAACCTCGGCGAGCTGGAAAATCTTGATTACATCCACCCGGCGTTGGTGCAGACCGATTATCTCGTCTGGACGCGCAAAGACTCGGCACTGGTCTACACCACAGCTGCCGACTTGCACGGGCACAAGGGTGCAGTATCGGAGCGTTCCCGTTTTAGTGCCGGATTCGAAACGTTCGCCGGTGAGCAACTGACCTTACAGCGCCTGCCGACGTTGACTCCGGCATTCCAGAAACTGCTGCTGGGGGAGGTGGAGTACGTGCTGGCGGGACGTTATTCCGCAATGGCCATGGCTCAGACACTGGGCATGAGCAACGACCTGATCGCCCGCGATGTTCCGATCGATCAGCCGGGGCTGTACCTGGCGATTTCCCACAACTCGGCCTGCAATGATCCGTGGTTGCGCGGACAGCTCACCAAAAAGATGACAGAATTGCCCGGGTCTGGTGTGACGGAAGCCGCGCTGCAGCGCAATCTGGAGCGTTGGAAAGCGCAATTGCAACAACCCGTCGGCACCCCAACAAAGTAGGGATTTTCAGTGACTCTTCGACCTTTTTTCGCGGCCCTCGCCGTTGTCGCTCTGGCGGGATGTGCGGCCGATCCTGCGCCGAATGAACAAATTCGCCTCACCCAGCAAGCCCTGGAGCAAGCCAACGCGGTGGGCGCCAGCGCCGATGAATCCCCTGAACTGAAGCTGGCCGAGGACAAATTCGCCCAGGCCAAGGCCGAAATGGCCGACCAATCCTACAAAGACGCGCGCATGCAGGCCGAACAGGCCGAGTTGGACGCGCGTCTGGCCGAAGCCCAGGTGCTGACTCGCAAGAGCCAGGAACAACTGAACGTGCTTAACACCCGCATCACGCGCTTGCGCAAGCAATTGCAGTTAGGGGAAGCCCAATGAGTCGGATGATCCGTGGAGTGGGTTTTACCGTGCTGCTGGGCAGTTCGGTGCTGGGCGGTTGCGCCAGTCACCCGAATGGCGAGCAAGCCTTGCAACAGGCCGGCAGCGACTTCCAGAAGGTCAAGGAAGACGCCAACGTGCTGCGCATCGCGCCTAAAGACGTGATTCGCGCCGGTGAATCCCTGGCGCGGGCTGACCGCTTGTCCAGCTACTGGGGCAGCGGCGCCGACGTGGTGCATTACGCTTACCTGAGCCAGCGCTACAGTGCCATCGCCCGTGAACACACCGAACAGGCACTCAACGAGGAACGCGCCGCCAAGCTCGAACTGGAACGCCAACGCCTGCAACTGGCCCTGCGTGAAAGCAAGCTGATCAGCGTGCAGCAACAGGGCAAATGGCTGGAAGAACAGATAGCCAGCCTGACCACCACCCAGACCGATCGTGGCCTGGTGATGACCTTGGGCGATGTGCTGTTCGATACCGGTGAAGCGGAGTTGAAGAACTCGGCCAACCGCACCGTGCTGAAAATCGTGCAGTTCCTGCAATTGAACCCCAAGCGCGTAGTGCGCATTGAGGGTTACGCCGACAACACCGGCGGCCAGCAGGAAAACCTCAAACTGTCCCGTGACCGCGCGCAATCGGTGGCCGATGTGTTGGTGGATCTGGGAATCGATGAAAAGCGTATCCAGGTTGAAGGCTATGGTGACCAATACCCGGTGGAAGCCAACGCCTCCGAACGAGGTCGCGCGCAGAACCGTCGGGTCGAGATTGTGTTTTCCGACGAGAAAGGCCAACTGGGCGCCGCTCGCTAAAGGCTTGCCCCGATCAAAACTGTGGGAGGGGACTTGCCCCGATGACGGAATATCAGTCACCGAAAAAGCTGACTGAACTACCGCTATCGGGAGCCAGACCCTCCCACAGCTGTTTCGTATACACCTGAAAATTCTATCCGCCACCCTTACAGTTTTTACTGTCACTCCCGCGCGCGCTCGACTATTGTGGCAACTGTCCCCGTACACTTTCAAACTGTGCCGGTATGTTTCACACAAAAATAAAATACCCGTGAAATCGAGTGCTGCGTCATGACCAATCTGTTGCTCTACCAACGTATCGCCCAGCAACTGGCTGAGGACATCCGACGCGGTGTCTATCAACCGGGTGAGCGCGTGCCCTCGGTGCGCAAGATGAGCTCCCAGCTCAATGTGAGCCACGCCACGGTATTGCAGGCTTACGCCAACCTGGAAGACCAGGGGCTGATCCGGGCGCGGCCGCAGTCCGGCTACTACGTGCACCAGACGCCAGCGCTCACGGCGCCGACACCGGACATCGCACGGGTCGAGCGCCCGGGGTTGGTTACGCGCAGCAGCATCATTCAGCAGGTTTTGGGCGAATCGCGCCGCGAAGGCGTGTTCCCGCTGGGCGCCGCCGTGCCGAGTGTCGACTACCTGCCGGTGCGGGCGCTGCACCAGCAGTTGGCCAAGGTCACGCGGTTCCAGAGCCCGCGCGCGTTCAGTTATATGTTCAGCCCTGGTTTCGAGCCGCTGCGCCGCCAAGTGGCGATCCGCATGCGCGATGCGGGCGTTGTGGTGGACCCGTCCGAAGTAGTCATCACCCACGGTTGTGTCGATGCATTGCAGATGTCTTTGCGCGTGCTGACGCGCCCCGGCGACTTGATCGCGGCTGAATCACCGACGTATTACGGCTTGCTGCAACTGGCCGACTTGCTGGGCCTTAAAGTCATTGAGATCCCCAGTGATCCGTCCACCGGCATGAGCCTGGAGGCCCTGCAACTGGCAGCCAACCAATGGTCGATCAAGGCCCTGGTGCTGACCACGCGCCTGAGCAACCCCTTGGGCGGCACCATGCCCGAGGAGCGGCAGAAACAGTTGCTGCGCCTGGCGTCGGATTTCGATATCCAGATTGTCGAGGACGATATCTACGGCGAGTTGATGTTCGAAATCGGTCGCACCAAGGCCCTCAAGGCCTACGACCGCCTGGACCGGGTGATCTATTGCTCAAGCTTCTCCAAGACGTTGTCGCCGGGTGTGCGTATCGGCTGGATGATCGCCGGTAAGTACCAGCAGGAAATTCAGCGCCTGCAAATGTTCAGCACCCACTCGGCGTGCAGCGTCACTCAAATGGGCGTGGCGGCGTACCTGGAGAACGGCGGCTACGACCGGCATCTGCGCTACATCCGCCAGGAGTACCGCAAGAATCTCAGCGCCTTCCAACTGGCAGTGCAGCAGTATTTCCCCGAAGGCACCCAGATGACCCGTCCGACCGGCGGTTTTATCCTGTGGGTCAGTTTGCCCGGACGCGTCAATACCCAGGAACTGCACGTGCGCGCCCTGCAACAGGGCATCAGCATCGCGCCGGGGTTGATCTTCAGTAACACCGAGCAGTTCAACCACTGTATTCGCCTTAACTGCGGCACCCCTTGGAACCGCGAGGCAGAGCGGGCGCTGATGACGTTGGGGATGCTGGCCAGCCAGTTGTGTCAGGAAACCGCGGCAGGATTTTGAGGCGCTGAAAGGGGACAACTCCGATAGCTGGCTAATCACCGCCCTTGTCATGGCGCGCACAACAAGCGAGCATATGGCCCTCTGCCGTTAATGCTGTAGGCGATATGACCTCGATTGTTCGTGCTGTTTTGGTGATTGGCCTGTTAAGCCTGTGCAACGTCAGCACACTGCTGGCGGCGGCACCTGTGACTGAAAATAAGCCTGCTGCCACTACCGAGCAGAACGCTCCGGCAAAGAAACCAAGCCCCGCCAAGCAAGCCTCCGTTACGAAGAAACAAGCCGCCACGGCGAAAAAGCGTGCAGCGAAGGCGAAAAAGTCCAAGTCAGCCCAGGAAGTGGCACAGACCAAGCTGCCACCGGCACAGTTGGATCTTTCGCTGCCGTCGGACATGGTCAGGCACCTGCAGCCCCTCGGCACCATGCCCAAGCCCCAGAGCGTGCCGTTGCTGCCGCCAATGTTTGGCGAAAAGCCCACCGACAACAGTGCCTTCCAGATCAATGGCCGTCTGCTCAGCAATGAGATGAAGCTACAACTGCGGAACGAAGAGCGCCGTGACGTGGAAGGTGCCGCGCTGGAATTCGAGTTCAAGCAATAAACGTTTCCCATCGACGTGACGCAGGCCAATGACCATCTGTCGCAGACTGGTCAGTCATGTTTTTTTTATGCGAAAAACCCCTGTTAGACCATTTTAAAACGGCTGTTTAAGGGCGTACTCTAGCCCGGCCATCCCTATTGAGTCGTCGAGGACCTGCTGGTCATGAATTGCCGTGAAGGCTGTGGCGCTTGCTGCATCGCTCCCTCCATCAGTTCGCCATTACCCGGAATGCCCCATGGCAAACCGGCGGGCGAACGCTGCCTGCACCTGTCGGTCGAACAGCTGTGCCAACTGTTCGGCCAACCGGAGCGCCCGGCGGTGTGCAGTGATTTCAAGGCGGATATCGATGTCTGCGGCACCGACCAAGCCGACGCGATCCGGTTGATCGGCTGGTGGGAGCAGATGACGGCGGCTTGATGGGCTTTACTATCGGAACTTCAACAATAAGGAATACAACAATGGGTTCGCTGAAACGAATGGCTGTGCTGTGCGGGTTTACGGTGTTGTTCGCTGCCACTGCCCAGGCTGAGGATTGGCAAGTCGCGAAGGATGAGGACGGTATCAAGATTTCCCTGAGCGAAATTGCCGGCTCCAAGTACAAGGCGTATCGCGGTGTGACCGTGATCAAGGCCCCCGTGGCCAAGATCCAGGCCCTGCAGGAAGATGTGGCAGGCGCCTGTTCATGGATTCATGAGTGTAAATCCCAGAAGTTGGTGGACAGGAAAGGCGATGAGGCCTGGACCTACACCCAGTTCAAGGCGCCGTTCCCGGTGACCGATCGCGATTCGTATATCCATGTCACCACCACCAAGGACGCCGATGGCAGCGTGACCCGCAAGTTGCAGGGCGTGCCTACCTACAAGCCTGAAGAGAAAGGTTACGTGCGTGTTGCCCAGGTTGAGGGTTTCTGGAAGCTGGTGCCTAAAGGCGCCAATGAAACCGAAGTCACTTATCAGGTTCACACCGAGCCGGGCGGCAGCGTGCCTTCGTGGTTGGCGAACAAGTTTGTGGTGGACGCGCCGTTCAACACTTTGAAAGCCTTGAAAGAACACGCTGAAAAATAAGTGCAGTTGATCAGGTGTCTCCGGACTTGAGCGGAACGTTTTCCGAGCCCTCAAGGTCCAGATAGTTGTAAGCCCAAACACGGGTTTTATCGAGGAGGCACCGATGCAAAAGTGGCAGATTACCTTCGTTGATGATCACGGCGTCCAGTCCGTGGAGCAGTTCACCTGCGACCAAAAGCCCAGCCTCGAAGATGCGGCACACATGATTCGCAACAAGTTGGTCCCCGTCGCAGCAGAACTCGACCTCAATGACCTGGAGGGCCGCAAGCCCGAGCCTACGGTCAAGATCCTGAAAGACCAGAACAGTATCCAGATCCTCGATATCTCGCCCGCCGTCTGAACATTCCCGCTATGCCATCCATGCGCCTCTGGTGGAGGTGATAGCTTCGCGCTACTCTGCAAGTGAGATCAGCGAATGAATCGCTAAGGTCTGGTCTTGTCAGCTACATGCTTGTTTTCCTGCGGTGATGTTATTGCCGTGGTGCCCGCGCCAGCAGCGCGCGGGGCTTTGGGAAGCACGGAAAGTCTATCCATCAGTTTGAGGAGGACGTTTCATGAGCACAGCCTATCAAGAAGACATCAGCACCAACGTTCTGCGCCGCATGAAAGAGGGCGGCTTCGACTTTTCACGCTTCCACCCCATCGAGTTCTACGCCATTTTCCCGGATGAGGAACGGGCGCGCAGGGCTGCGGGTGAGTTTCGTGGAGAATCACTGAATGCCCAGGTCAGCGCGCGCGACGATGGCGCCTGGTACCTGGAACTGAGCAAAATCATGTTCGCCACCTACGACGGCATAGGAGACTTCGAGCAGGACTTTGAGGCGGTGGTCGAGCCGCTGGGCGGGATCATCGAAGGATGGGGCGTCAAGCAGGAGGTGCGTGGGTTACCCATGTAGCGCAATTGTATGAGTAACGCAGCGTATCGGCTGACCTTCGGGTCGGCCGATTTTGTATGGGTTGCGAGAAAATTCCTGGAACTTGCGCTGCCTTTTCGTGCACCAAAAAAAAAGCCATCCTAAAAGGATGGCTGAAAGGGAAGACCTTAGGAGTCAGTCAGTACACGAGCTGTCACGGTACCGAGTGTGCAAGGGGTAAAGCTGTAGGAAAGATCCTGTTCAGCTGATGGAGGCGATTATCCGCACCCTTCGTCGGGCAGTGAAATCAACTCTGGCTATGCTGTTGATAGTCAAAGCCTGCATTGCGATGAAGCGTGCAGCAATACGACGGGCGTTCTGCGCACCAGGACGGTGCGATCAGCGCTTCGATTTTATTTAACTCACTGATTTTTAAGTGTTTATGCCGCTGGCACGGGCCTTGCGATGGTTCTTGCGTCCGGGTGACAAGGAGTACGGCATGATCCGCACTTATTACGACGAAATGTACGATGGAGCGGGGCAGGTCCGCCCCCATTACCGCGAGTTCGCCCGCTGGTTAGCCGAGACCCCTGCAGAACTGCTGGCCCAGCGCCGGCGTGAAGCCGATTTGCTGTTTCATCGCGCCGGTATCACCTTCACGCTTTATGGCGACGAGCAGGGCACCGAACGCCTCATTCCTTTCGACACCATCCCTCGCAGTATCCCCGCCAGTGAGTGGCGAATTGTGGAGCGCGGCTGTATCCAAAGGGTCAAGGCGCTGAACATGTTCCTTGCCGACCTGTACCACGAGCAACGCATCATCAAGGCTGGGATCATCCCCGCCGAACAGGTGCTGGCTAACGAGCAATACCAGTTGGCGATGCAGGGTCTGGACCTGCATCGCGACCTGTATTCCCACGTCTCCGGGGTCGACCTCGTACGCGATGGCGACGGCACTTACTACGTGCTTGAAGACAACCTGCGCACACCGAGCGGCGTGAGCTACATGCTCGAAGACCGCAAGATGATGATGCGCCTGTTCCCCGAACTGTTCGCCGCCCAGCGCATCGCGCCCATCGACCACTATCCCAACCTGTTGCTCGACACCCTTAAAAGCTCCAGTCCTTTGGATAACCCCAGCGTGGTGGTGCTGACGCCGGGGCGCTTCAACAGCGCGTTCTTTGAACATGCGTTCCTTGCCCGGGAAATGGGTGTGGAACTGGTGGAGGGCGCCGATCTGTTCGTACGTGATGACCGCGTCTTCATGCGCACCACTGACGGACCTAAGGCGGTGGACGTGATCTACCGCCGTCTCGATGACGCGTTCCTCGACCCGCTGGCCTTCAACCCGGATTCCATGCTCGGTGTGCCGGGCCTACTGGCGGCCTATCGCTCCGGCAACGTGGTGCTGGCCAACGCCATCGGCACCGGGGTGGCGGATGACAAGTCGGTGTACCCCTTCGTTACCGAGATGATCCGTTTCTATCTGGATGAAGAACCGATCCTAAAGAACGTTCCTACCTTTCAATGCCGCAAGCCTGACGAATTGTCCCACGTACTGGCCAACCTGCCGGACCTGGTGGTCAAGGAAACCCAAGGCTCCGGCGGCTACGGGATGTTGGTGGGGCCGGCGTCCACGGCGGCTGAAATCGAAGCGTTCCGGGCGCGAATCAAAGCCAAGCCTCATGCCTATATCGCACAGCCGACGCTCTGTTTATCCACCTGCCCGACCTTTGTCGAAAACGGTATCGCCCCGCGCCACATTGACCTGCGCCCGTTTGTGCTGTCCGGCAAGGAAACCCGTGTGGTGCCGGGCGGCTTGACCCGCGTGGCGCTGCGCGAAGGTTCGTTGGTGGTCAACTCGTCCCAGGGCGGCGGCACCAAAGACACCTGGGTGGTTGAGGACTGAATGCCATGTTGAGTAGAACTGCCTCGGATTTGTATTGGATGTCGCGCTATCTGGAGCGTGCGGAAAACCTCGCGCGCATGCTCGATGTCAGTTATTCGCTGTCGCTGATGCCTCAGGATGGGCGCGGCGATGGCCTGCATGAATTAGCCATGCCGCTGCTGATCACCGGCACCCTGGATGATTACCGCGAGCGCCACGGTGAATTGCATGCCGAACGCCTGCTGCACTTCTTTGCCCTGGACGCGGCCAACCCGGCGAGCATCTACAGTTGCCTCGGCTCGGCGCGGGCCAGCGCCCATGCGGTGCGTGGGCGAATTACCGCCGACATGTGGGAAAACATCAACGCCACTTGGTTGGATATTCGCGATATCGCTCAGCAAGGTCTCAGCCGCTACGGTATGAGTCGCTTCTGTGAGTGGGTTAAGGAACGCTCCCATCTGTTTCGAGGGGCGACCTACGGCACCATCATGCGCAACGATGCATTCCGTTTCATTCGTTTGGGCACCTTTATCGAACGCGCTGACAACACCCTGCGTTTGCTTGATGCGCGCTATGAAATGGCCGGCGACCGTGCTGAAGCCGTCACCGATGGCACGGCCCACGCCTACTATCAATGGAGTGCCTTGCTGCGGGCGTTGTCGTCGTTCGAGGCCTACACCGAGATCTATCGCGACGCCCCTGGCGCCCGGCAAGTCGCCGAATTATTGCTGTTACGCGCCGATGTGCCGCGCTCGCTGCGCGCCTGCAGTGAAGAAATCGACCAGATCCTTGCCAGCCTGCCCGGCCTCAACGGTCGACCGGCCCAGCGCTTGGCCGCCGAAATGGACGCGCGCCTGCGCTTTACCGCGATCGATGAAATCCTTGAGGAAGGCCTGCACGCCTGGCTGACCGACTTTATCCCCCTGGTCCGCCAATTGGGCGACGCCATCTACAGTTCCTACCTGGAGGCGGCATGAGACTCTCCATCAGCCACGAAACCACCTACCACTACGAGGACCAGGTTCGCGCCAGCATCCAATACCTGCGCCTGACGCCCCATGACAGCGAGCGTCAGCACGTGCTCAGTTGGCAACTGGACCTGCCGCGCCCGGTGCGCGCCCAAGTGGACCCTTTCGGCAATATCCTGCACGTGTTGACTCTGGACGAACCCCATGACGCCATCATCATCGGCGCCCGTGGCCAAGTGGATATCGACGAATTACGCGAAGCCGAGCATGAGAGCCAGTCGGCGTTTCCGTTCCTGCGTTGCACGCGCCTGACTGAACCGGATGACGCCTTGCGTGGCTTTGCCGCACAGCATTGTCGTCAGCGTCGCGATCGCACCGCGCTAATCGATCTGATGCACGCGCTCAACCAAGCGATGGTCTACACGCCAGGCGCTACTGAGGTCGACACCTGCGCCGCCGAGGCCTTCGCTGGGGCTGCGGGCGTGTGTCAGGACCACACCCACGCGTTCCTGGCCTGCGCACGCAGCCTGGGCATTCCTGCGCGGTATGTGTCGGGGTATTTGTACACCGAAGACAGTACGCATCTGGCCAGCCACGCCTGGGCCGAAGCCTGGTTGGATGACGCCTGGTACAGTTTTGACGTGACCAACCAATTGGCGCGCCCGGAGCGGCATCTCAAGCTGGCTGTGGGACTGGATTACCTGGATGCCTGCCCCGTACGCGGCATGCGTCGTGGCGGCGGGCATGAGCAAATGCACGCCAAGGTGTTTGTGGCGCCGACGCCGGTGGTTTCTGTGCAGCAGCAATAAATGATGAGTGGGTCGTGGCTTGTTGGGGGGAGAGAGCTTTCTTTGGTGAGCGGGCTTGCCCCGCGCTGGGCTGCGAAGCAGCCCCAAGACCATCCGCCGCGTAATGCCTGCCCGACAAAATTCTGCTGTATTGGGGCTGCTGCGCAGCCCAGCGCGGGGCAAGCCCGCTCACTACACGAAACTGTCTTTCGAAGGAGGCTGGCTCAGGGCTGCTGCTTACGCCCCGCCATATGCTTCAAATACCCCACCAATAAATCCAGCTCGCTGTCAGGCAATACACTGGCAGCGAACGCCGGCATCTTCGCCTGGGGCCAATGCCTCAAACTCTGCGGATCACGGATATAGCGCTTTAGGAAATCCCCACCGAAATATTCGGTAGGGCTGTAGGGGATATTCAGATCCGGACCCACCTGCGCATCGCCTGCGCCATTGAGGCGATGGCAGGCCAGGCAGTTTTTCTGGAACAGTGCAAAGCCCTGGTTGATGGGATCATTCGCCGCCAGTTCCGGATCGGGTAGCAGCGCGGGGAAGCGCTCGGCTACGGTCTTCAATTGCTTGATTGTCGAGACTTGAAACGGCCACTGCTCGGGGCTGATGTGCCCCGCCTGCGGGTCGGTCCACACCAGATAAAACGGGCCGGCACTGTGTTTGCCATCGGCCAGGGCGGGCCACGGTTTGGCCGGATCTTCCACGGCCAACCACGCGCGCGCGCCGTTTTGTTCCAGCAGCGGTGCGGCGGTCAGTTCTGCAGCGAAGCCATCCAGGGCAACCGCTTGCACATGGCTCTGTGGCGTTAGGCCTGGTAAGAGCACCGCCAGCGGCACCGCGCGATAGGTCATATTGCGCTTGTAGGAAACGTCATCGACGATCTGCACCGTCTGCGCATCCGGATGCTTGAGCAGGTCGGCGGTCTGCCAGGTCTTGCGGGTGTGGTCCAGTTCGATAGTCAATTGCGCCGCGTCTGCGGGCAGAGCAAGCAACAAGGCTAAGAGTGCGAAGATCGGTTTCAAGACAGAGGCCCCGGGTTAAGTGGCGATGGGGCTCACGATACCGGAAAAACGCGCGTAAAAAGGCAGCCCCTGCAACGGGGTCGCTATGCACGAAGTCCCGGCAGGTGCTGCCAAAAAGCTGCAATCCTGATGCACAAAGCGCGGAGGATAGAGGGTCACCCAATGACCTTGGTCAAATTGGGCAGGATCAGAATCAGTGTGGTGGCGAACAGAATAAGTCCCGCCTGACGTACTTTCGAATGCTTGAACATGGCTGACTGCCTTTTGTTGTTATTCCTGAGCGTCAAATACGTGCCGTTTTATTTCAGTATGGCGCTATGACGTGTCACTTTTCTTACAGTTGCTCCAGCAAAACCCGGCAGCAACATCTTACTGATTGAACCTTAGAGCCCTCGTTCTTCGCGGCTTAGATCCATTTCATATCAGCTAATCAGGATTTCAGCTTAAAAAGGCATGAGGCAGAACGCCATCTTGGCGCCAATGCCTTGGCTAGACAGCTAAAACGATTAATCAGCCTATGCGCTTAGGGGCCTACCGTTCGTCCGAGCGTGGGGGTCAAAAGCAATGAGCGCATCCGTCATTGAAACCGTGTCAATCGGGCCTAAGGTAAGGGCACTACTGCGCAATGGTTCGAGGATGTCATGACCCAAGCTTTGATCTTTGATGCGATACGCACGCCCCGGGGCAAAGGCAAGGCAGACGGCGCCTTGCACAGCGTGAAACCGGTAAATCTGGTGGCAGGTCTGCTCACGGCGCTGGCGCAACGCAGCGACCTCGACACCCACCAAGTGGATGACATCGTGCTCGGCTGCGTCACCCCAGTGGGCGACCAAGGCGCCGACATCGCCAAGACCGCCGCCTTGGTAGCGAACTGGGCGATCAGCGTGGCTGGCGTACAGGTCAACCGCTTCTGCGCCTCGGGCCTTGAAGCAGTGAACCTGGGGGCGATGAAAGTGCGCTCCGGCTTTGAAAACCTGGTGGTGGTCGGCGGAGTCGAGTCTATGTCCCGTGTGCCCATGGGCAGCGATGGCGGTGCCTGGGTGCTGGACCCGCAGACCAACCTGCACAGCCACTTCACACCCCAAGGCATCGGCGCGGATCTGATCGCCACCCTGGAGGGTTTCAGTCGCCAGGATGTCGATAGCTTTGCCCTGCAGTCCCAGCAGAAAGCGGCCAGGGCCAGTGCCGATGGTTCCTTCAGCAAGTCGTTGATCGCGGTGCAGGACCAGAACGGTATTGTCCTGCTGGACCATGACGAATTTATCCGTGGCGACTCGACCCTTGAAGGCCTGGGCAATCTCAAACCGAGCTTTGAGATGATGGGGCAAATGGGCTTCGATGCTACGGCTCTGCGGGTCTACAGCCATGTGGAACGCATCAACCACGTACATACCCCGGGTAATAGCTCCGGCATTGTCGACGGCGCCGCACTGATGTTGATCGGCTCTGAAGCGAAGGGTCGCGAACTGGGTTTGCAACCGCGGGCGCGCATCGTCGCCACGGCGGTTACCAGCACTGATCCCACCATCATGCTCACGGGGCCCGCGCCAGCCACACGAAAAGCCTTGGCCAAGGCCGGTTTGCGCGTGGAAGACATCGATCTGTTCGAGGTCAACGAGGCCTTTGCCTCAGTGGTGCTCAAATTCATCAAGGACATGGGCATCGATGCCGCACGCGTCAACGTCAACGGCGGTTCCATCGCAATGGGCCACCCGTTGGGCGCCACTGGTTGCGCGATCCTTGGCACTCTGCTTGACGAGCTTGAAGTGCGCCGGCAGCGCTACGGCCTGGCCACCCTGTGTGTCGGCGGTGGCATGGGCATCGCCACTATTATCGAACGTCTCTGAGCCTAAGGAATTTCTAATGACCGATGCCATTCGTTACGAAAAAGGCCAGGACCAAATTGTGGTGCTGACTCTCGACATGCCCGGCCAGAGCGCCAACACCATGAACGGTGTTTACCGCGATGCCATGGCCGCTGCGGTTCTGCGCCTTGAGTCGGAAAAGGACCACATTGCCGGCGTGATTATCACTTCTGCAAAGAAGACTTTTTTCGCGGGCGGTGACCTCAATGAATTGATCAAGGTCGAGAAGTCCCACGCCAAGGATTTCTATGAGAGCGTGTTGGTGCTTAAAGCGCAGTTGCGTCGCTTGGAAACCCTCGGCAAGCCGGTCGTGGCCGCGATCAACGGCGCGGCGCTGGGCGGCGGCTGGGAGATTTGCCTGGCCTGTCATTACCGTGTCGCGCTGGATGACAAATCGGTGCAGCTTGGATTGCCGGAAGTCACCCTCGGCTTGCTGCCGGGCGGCGGTGGCGTGGTGCGTATGGTGCGCATGCTCGGCTTGGAAAAAGCCCTGCCGTATTTGCTGGAAGGTAAAAAAGTACGGCCGCAACAGGCACTCCAGGCGGGGTTGATCAACGAGTTGGCGGTGGACCGCGATGGGCTGCTGGCCAAGTCCCGCGCTTGGATTCTCAGCAATCCCGAGGCTAAACAACCCTGGGACAGCAAGTCGTACCAGATTCCCGGCGGCACTCCATCGAACCCAAAAGTCGCGCAGATGCTGGCGATTGCACCGTCGATCCTGCGCAGCAAAACCAATGGCTGTTTTCCGGCTCCAGAGAAAATCCTCTGTGCTGCCGTTGAAGGCGCTCAGGTGGACTTCGACACCGCGCACCTGATCGAAACCCGTTACTTCACCGAGCTAGTCACCGGGCAAGTGGCGAAAAACATGATTGGCACCTTCTGGTTCCAACTCAATGAAATCAACGCCGGCAGCTCGCGACCCAAGGGTTTTTCACCTTACGTGACACGCAAAGTGGGTGTGCTTGGTGCCGGGATGATGGGGGCTGGAATTGCGTATGTCAGCGCCTGTGCGGGGATCGAGGTGGTGCTCAAGGACGTCACCCAGGCCGCCGCCGAGAAGGGCAAGGCACATTCGGCCGCGCTGCTGGACAAGAAGGTCAGCCGTGGGCAATTGACCGCCGAGCAGCGGGAAGCCACCTTGGCGCGGATTTACCCTACTACCTCGGATGCTGATTTGGTCGGCTGCGATTTGATCATTGAGGCCGTTTTCGAAGACCGTGAACTTAAGGCCAAGGTTTCGGCCGCCGCGCAACATGTGGTCGGAGCCGACGCGGTGATCGCCTCCAATACCTCAACGTTGCCCATCACCGGCCTTGCTAGAGCTGTGGCGGATCAAGGCAAATTTATCGGCCTGCATTTTTTCAGCCCGGTGGACAAGATGCCTCTGGTTGAAATCATCAAGGGCGCCCAGACCTCGGACGAAACCCTGGCCCGAGGTTTCGATTTCGTCCTGCAAATCAAGAAAACTCCGATTGTGGTCAACGACAGCCGCGGCTTCTTCACCTCGCGGGTGTTCGGCACGTTCACCAATGAAGGCATCGCCATGCTCGGTGAAGGTGTGGCCGCGCCGATGATCGAGACCGAGGCGCGCAAGGCCGGTATGCCGGTGGGGCCGCTGGCGGTGTCCGATGAAGTGTCCCTCAGCCTGATGAGCCATATCCGACAGCAGACGGCCAAGGATTTGCAGGCCGAAGGTAAGACGGTGCCAGGGCATCCGGCAACGGCGGTCATCGATCTGTTGGTGAATGAATACAAACGCGCGGGCAAGGCGGCGGGTGGCGGTTTTTACGAGTATCCCGCTGGAGGGCAGAAGTACCTGTGGCCGGAGTTGAAAGCCCGCTTTGAACGGCCGGGCCAGCAGATTTCGCCACAGGATGTGCGCGACCGTTTGCTGTTTATCCAAGCCATCGAAACTGTGCGCTGTGTGGAGGAGGGCGTGTTGATGTCCACCGCTGATGCCAATGTGGGATCGATCTTCGGCATTGGTTTTGCGGCGTGGAGCGGTGGGGCGTTGCAGTTTATCAATCAGTACGGCTTGAACGACTTCATCGCCCGTGCGCGTTATCTGGCTGAGCAATATGGGGAGCGCTTTGCGCCGCCAGTGTTGTTGCTGGAGAAAGCGGCGAGGAGTGAAGTGTTTCGGTGATTAATGGAGGGGCTTGCCTTGAAGGGGTGTTTCAAGGCAGGCTCTGGGTGTTCAATATTCCCATCGCCGTGTCAGGTATTTTTTATGTCGCTACGCGTCTGCATCCTGGAAACCGATATCCTGCGTCCAGGCTTGATCGATCAGTACCAAGGTTACGGGCAGATGTTCAAGCGCCTGTTCTCCAAGCAGCCGATTGCTGCCGAGTTTGTGGTTTACAACGTGGTGCAGGGCGAATATCCGTCAGACGCTGAAGTGTTTGATGCCTACCTCGTTACCGGCAGCAAGGCCGATTCCTTCGGTACCGACCCTTGGATCCAGACCCTCAAGACCTACTTGCTGCAGCGCTATGAGCGTGGCGACAAATTGCTCGGTATCTGCTTCGGTCACCAGTTGTTGGCATTGCTGCTCGGCGGCAAGACTGAGCGCGCCAGCAAAGGCTGGGGGATGGGCATTCATGACTACAAACTCGATGCCAAGGCCCCGTGGATGAGCCCTGAGGTGCCTGAGTTGACGCTGTTGATCAGTCACCAGGACCAAGTCACTAGCTTGCCGGACAATGCCACGGTCATCGCCTCCAGCGATTTTTGCCCGTTCGCGGCGTATCACATTGGCGACCAGGTGCTGTGCTTCCAAGGCCACCCGGAATTTATCCACGACTATTCGCGCGAGTTGCTGGAGATTCTTCAGACAACCCTCGGGGAAACGGTTTACACGAATGGTGTCGCCAGCCTGGAGCGCGACCACCACGGCGCCACCGTGGCGGAATGGATGATGCGGTTTGTGGCGCACAAAGCTTAAAGCCAGCCCGAGCGTTTGAAACTGGCCCACAGGCTGGTGCATCCCACCGCAATAAACCCGAGCACCGCAAAATAGCCATAGTGCCATTGCAGCTCGGGCATGTTCTGGAAGTTCATCCCATAAATCCCTGCCACCGCGGTGGGGAATGCCAGGATCGCCGCCCACGCGGCAAACTTGCGCTGCACCACGCTCTGGCGTGACGCCTCCAGCAACACACCGATTTCGATCGTCTGGCTGGCGATGTCGCGCAGGGTGGTGAGGTCCTCCATCTGGCGTGTCACGTGGATCTGCACATCACGAAAATACGGGCGCATGTTCTTGTCGATAAACGGGAAGCTCAGCTTCTGCAACTCCTGGCTGATCTCCACCATCGGCGCGACATATCGCTTGAGCCGCAGCACATCGCGGCGCAGACCGTGGATCTTCTGAATATCGCGTTCGCTCAGTGAACTGCACAGTACGTTGCGCTCCAGTTCATCGATCTCGGCGTGGATCGCCTCGCTGACCGGCTGGTAGTTTTCGGTGACGAAATCCAGCAATGCATAGAGTACGAAATCTTCCCCATGCTCCAGCAACAGCGGGCGCGCCTCACAGCGTTGGCGCACAAAGCCGTAGGACGCTGAGTGACCGTTGCGGGCGGTGATGATATAGCCGGTGCCGGCAAAGATGTGGGTCTCGATAAACTCCAGCTTGCCGTTCTCGCGCACTGGCGAATAGGTGACGATAAAAAGCGCATCGCCGAAGGTTTCGAGCTTGGGGCGGCTGTGTTTTTCCAGGGCGTCTTCGATGGCCAGTTCATGCAGGTTGAACTGGCGCTGCAGGTTGGCTAGCTCCTGGGCATCGGGCTCTTCCAGGCCGATCCACACAAAATGCCCGGGCTTGGCGGCCCAGGCGGCGCCTTCATCAAGGGTGATATCAGAGACTTTCTTACCGGCGCTGTAGACGGCTGCCGCAACAACTCTACCCATGGTGCTGATCACTTCTTGTTTGGAGGACAGATGTTGGGCAGCTTAGCTTGAATGGCGTTCCGTTGTAGACGTCGTTGCGGCGAGCTTTGTGTGGTGAGCGAGGTTGCTCGCGATGGGGAAGGAGCGCCCAAATAACGTGTTCAGGCGGACTGCACTTCGCGGTCCAGTTCTGCAATGCATGCATCCATCTGCGCCTGACACGCCTGCATCAATGCAGGGACGTCATTCGCTGTCAGCCCGGCTGTAGGAACGGGTGGCAAAGAACGTATGAGCACATCACCACTGTTCCAGCGATTAAGCTTCATATGAACGACGTAATTGCTGACGCACACCTGCACGATAGGTACACCCGCCGCAATCGCCATATGAAACGCGCCTTTTTTGAACGGCAGCAGGCCCTTGCCCAGATTGCGCGTGCCTTCCGGGAACACCCAGATCGACGTGTCTTTGTGTTGCAGCGTATGGGTGGTGGTCAGCATCGCACGGCGCGCCTTGTGCGCATTGCCGCGGTCGATCAACACATTGCCTGCCAGCCAGAACAACTGGCCGAACAACGGCACCCATTTCAGGCTCTTTTTGGCAATACACACTGTGCGATGGGGCACTACAGTGCCCACCACGAACAGGTCATAGTTGGACTGGTGGTTGGCGATGACCACGCAGGTGCCGGGCTTGTTGCGCAGCGAGTCGACATCGGCCTTCACGTTCAATCGCAAGATGCGCATCGCGGGCAGCGCATACAGGCGCGCGCACAGGCGGCTGTTGTCCGGGTTGAACGGCCGGCAGATACCTAGAAAAACCCCGAGCACACCCGCCACCATAAAGTGCAGGCCCATCAACAACATACGCAGCAGAAAAAGCATCGACACGGCCTATCGGGACAAAAGGTGGCGCAGTGTACGGATGTGCACTGACTTCGGCAATTACCCAGGTAGAGGTCGGAGATAGGCGATGTTTAAGCGTATGTTTCAACATGTGCCGACACTGGCTGGCTAGAGCGGCTAGGGGCGTTTCGGATTTACGTGTAAGAAAAAGCCCGACACAAGGTCGGGCTCTGGCACAGCAGGTGTAGGGACTTAGCTCAGGTTGTGGCCCTGATCCTGGATAATTGCATCGTCCAAGGCTTCCAGGAGCGCTTTACGCACTTTCAACTTGGTGTGCTTGTGGGCATTCATATTGATCTTCTTCAACTGGCGCGCCGCTTCCAGTGCCGCTGCGTGCAGTTCTTCAGGCGCCACCACCTTGTCGAGGAAACCGGCCTGCAACGCGCCCTGCGGGTCAAACATCTCGGCATTGATCACCGAGCGGTGGAACGCCGACTTGCGCAGACGATCCCGCGCCAGCTCGATCCCTGCGTGGTGCATGGTCATGCCGATTGCCACTTCATTCAGGCCGATGCTGAACGGGCCTTCCACCCCAATCCGATAATCGGCCGACAGCAACAGAAACGCGCCCTTGGCCACGGCATGCCCAGGGCACGCCACAATTACCGGGAATGGGTGCGACAACAGACGACGCGCCAACGTCGAGCCCGACGTGACCAGGCCGATGGCCTCTTTAGGGCCTGCCGTCATCACTTTCAAATCATAACCACCCGACAAAATCCCCGGCGTGCCGGTGATCACCACCACCGCCCGATCTTTCTCGGCTTGGTCCAGCGCTGTATTGAACGCACTGACAACATCCGGAGAAATGGCATTCACCTTGCCGTTGCTCAAGGTCAGGGTCGCGATACCGTCTTCGAGGTGGTAGGCAATCAACTCACTCATGACGCGGTTCCTTGTAGGACTTGTTATAGAAGAATGCAGCAGACGTTACCCACCACGCCCGTTCCGGTAAAGCGCAATGACTGACTGGCCAGTCAGCCTTTTCCCGTATCCCTGGTCGAAAATGGCCTGCAGCCGGGCACAGTACCCAGCGAAGACCCTCTGAACCCTCCCCGAGATTGGCATAATCACCGTCCTCCCGCGGACCCATTCCGGTATAACCGTCTAACCGCATGAAAATTCTGAAAAAAACCTTTGCCATCAGAAAGGCTTTCGACTACATTAGCGCGCCTCGACAGACTGAACTGGTTTGACGAGATACGGTGAAGTGTCCGAGTGGCTTAAGGAGCACGCCTGGAAAGTGTGTATACAAGAAATTGTATCGAGAGTTCGAATCTCTCCTTCACCGCCACATTAAGTAAACACAAACCCCTGATTTTCCTAGAGAAAGTCGGGGGTTTGTGGTTTTTGGCATTCAAAAAAAGCCCCATTAGCGGGTTTGCGACAGGGTCATCTCGTATGGGCGCTCACGAAGGTCCTGCGTACGGTTACCATCGCCCCAAAGAAACCCACCCGATCGATAGCTTGCTTTAAATATGTGTGTATCCGTATATTCGGTTATTCACATATAGCAAGTGGCCCACATGATTACGCCTCCAGAAGTGTTTAAGAGCCTTGCTGAGGAAACTCGCGCACGCGCTACTTTGCTGATTGCCTCCCAAGGAGAACTCTGCGTCTGCGAACTGATGTGCGCTCTCGGCGACAGCCAATCGAAGATCAGCCGTCACCTCGCACAGTTACGCAGCATTGGTCTCCTGCTGGATCGTCGGCAGGGACTCTGGGTTTACTACCGCTTAAATCCGGACCTTCCCAGCTGGGTGCACGAGATCCTGCAAGTGACGTTACGAGCCAACGTTCACTGGCTGCAGGGCGACACTTCCCGTCTACAGAATATGGATGGACGCCCTGTCCGCGATGTTGCCTGCTGCTAATCCCAACTGTTAACCCTATCGAAGCTGGCGCTGCGCCTAAGTGTTTAATGCCTGCGAAGAGTGGAAGGAGTAATTAATGCGAGTCTTGTTCATGTGCACGGCCAACAGCTGCCGAAGCATTCTTTCAGAAGCCATGTTCAACCACCTGGCGCCGGAGGGTCTCAAAGCGGTGAGCTCCGGAAGCTTTCCCAGGGGGCAGGTGCTACCTCGCAGTTTGACTACTTTGACCCAGTCGGGCATTTCCATCGAAGGCTTGAGCAGCAAGGGCAACGAAGCGTTCGAAGATAACCCTCCGGATATCGTCATTACCGTATGCGACAAGGCAGCAGGTGAGTCTTGCCCGGTGTATTTCGGCCCAGCCGTGAAAGCTCATTGGGGCCTGGAAGATCCTTCCGATGTGATGGGGGACGAAGAAGAAGTTGATGCCGCTTTCCGAGCCACGCTCGCTTGCATCGAAAAACGCTGTAAAGCGTTCTTTGCGCTTCCCTTCAACAGCCTCAGCCGCGATGAACTCAAACGCGAGCTGGATCAAATCAGCAAACACTGAGAAGGAGGACATATGTCAGAGCAACTGCCCAACCTAGACCTCTCTCTGTTCGACCCCCTGCCAATTGCATCTCGCCCGAAAGATCAAAAGCCTCGAATTCTCTTGCTGTATGGGTCGACCCGCGAGCGCTCTTTCAGCCGTCTCCTCGTCGAAGAAGCTGCGCGTTTACTGGAGCACTTTGGTGCGCAAACCCGTGTGTTCAATCCTAGTGGGTTGCCACTGCCCGACGACGCATCGGTGAATCATCCTAAGGTGCAGGAACTGCGGGATCTGATGTTGTGGTCGGAAGGTCAGGTCTGGTGTTCACCAGAACGGCATGGCGCGATGTCAGCGGTGTTCAAGGCGCAGATCGATTGGGTGCCTCTTGAACTCGGCGCTGTTCGCCCCACCCAGGGAAAGACCCTGGCCGTGATGCAGGTCTGCGGTGGTTCACAGTCCTTCAATGTGGTTAATCAGTTGAGGGTACTGGGTCGCTGGATGCGCATGTTCACGATACCCAATCAATCCTCTGTACCGAAAGCCTATATGGAGTTCGACGAGGCAGGCCGAATGAAGCCTTCTGCTTTTTACGATCGCGTGGTCGATGTGATGGAGGAACTGGTGAAGTTCACCCTGTTGCTGCGTGACCAAAAGGCGTTTTTGGTGGATCGTTACTCGGAACGCAAGGAAAGCGCGGAACAGCTCATGGCGCGCGTGAACCAGCGTTCAATCTGAGTTCAATAATGGCCATTGAAATCAGAGCGGCACGGCTTGGAGATGCTGTTGCTATCTAGGCTATCTATGCCTCGGTAGTGACCGGCTCGGCTATTTCCTTTGAAGAGGTGCCGCCTAGTATTGAAGAGATACAGCAGCGCATTGAGCTAACGCTGCGGATCTATCCATATCTGGTGGCGGTTCGAGAAGGCAAGGTGGTCGGCATATGCTTATGCAAGTCAGCACCGAGCTTCTGGTTCGGCAGGGCTATCGTCCGGCCTATGCTGGCATTTCTCAGCCCAATTCAGGCAGCGTCAAGTTGCATGAGCGGTTTGGCTTCCAACACATCGGTACCTATCCTCAAGTCGGTTATAAGCTCGGTCAGTGGCACGATGTGGGCTATTGGCACCTTGAGTTAGCGGATAAAAGCCAGCCGATCGGGCGTCTGTTGGTCTCAGAGCCATGCCCATCGCCCCTCAATGCCTGTGCCGATGATGCACATCCGGAAAATGCGCATGGCTGTGCCTCAGCGGACTGTGCACATGCACATGGCTATGGGGCTCAGCCGGATCCCACTCAAACCCATGCTCATGTTGGTGATGTTCATCATGCACATGCCGATGTCCGTGCTCCATGGCCTCATGCTGATGATTATGGGCATGCCGTTCCGTCAGGTGCAGCCAAACGCCCATGGCCATCAACGCCGATGCAATCCAGAAAGCCAATGTCACTGACTCACCCAACATCAGCACCGCAATCGCGGCACCCAGAAACGGCGCGGTGGAAAAATAGGCTCCCGTGCGTGCACTGCCCAGTCCGCGCAGCGCCAGCACGAACATCACCAGGCTGATGCCATAGCCCAGAAAACCAAACAGCAAGATAGGCGTCAGCTGCGCCATACCCGGGATTTGCGCTCCGAAATAGAGCGCCAACCCGCCATTCACCAGCCCCGCAATCAACCCCTTGGTCCCGGCGATAAACAGCGCGTCCGACGCAGACACTTTGCGCGTCAGGTTGTTATCAATCCCCCAGCACAGGCACGCCACGGCAACCGCCAGCGGCCCCGTCCAGTCATGGCTCGTGCCACCGCCGTCGGCCCATGACAACACCACGCCGCCCAGCACGATGGCGATCATCCCCAGGACGATGCGACGGTCAGCGTTTTCCTTGAACACGACCCAGGCGATGACGGCGGTCAGCACTGATTCCAGGTTGAGCATCAGGGCGGCGGTTGCGCCGGCCGTGCGGGTCAGGCCGAACATCAGCGCGACAGGCCCGAGGATGCCGCCGAATGCGATGGCGCCGAGCAGCCAGGGCCATTCCGATGAGGTCAGTCCGCTGGGTTTCCAGCCACGATCACGGATCAGGCGCACGCAGGCGAGACCGACGCCGCTGCCGAGGTAGAGCAGGCCGGCGAGCAGCACGGGCGAGAGGCCCAGGCCGAGATTTTTGGCGAGCGGGGTGCTGGCGCCGAACAGGGCGGCGGCGGCGAGTGCGCAGAGGATACTGAGGTTCATGGGGCATCCTCGAAAGGGTGGCCCATGATACGTCGCGGGCTCAGGTGAAAGCCCGAGCGGATTTACTGCGCGGTTTTCAGCTTGATCACATCACCGGAAATCTTGGTGGTGTAACCGCTGAGGACCCAGGCCCAGAACCAGTTTTCCTGCACTTGGGTGTTGATCAGCGCATCGCCGCCTTTTGCTTTGATGGCGGCATCCTGTGCGCGCACGAAACGGCTGTTCTGGCCGATCGGGATCACGCCGAACAGCATAATGCCGGTGGCGCTGGCTTCACTGTGGCCCAGGACGGTGTATTGGCTGCTGTCGTATTGCGGGGATTTGATGGCGGTGCCGGTGCAGCCTGCAAGCGTGAAACCGAGAACGGCTGCTGCAACCACTTTACTGATGTACTTCACTGGGAAACTCCATGGACTAAAGCCCGAGATTCAATTCTCGGGGGGCGTACTTTAATCGCCCCGGCAGGGGATTGAAATCAATCTTCCCGTCGTCAGATGTGCAACCACGCCAGGCTACCTAACACCACCGCCACCCCCGCCGCCGTATACGCCATGCGCTTCAACCACTCCTTCCTTGTGAGCAACGTAATTGCCGCCAGCGAAATCGCGATCTGAATCGCGGTCATCGCCTGGGCCCAGCGGTGGTGCTGGTGCAACGCCTGTTCTGATTTTTCATCCCATTCCCGCGAGGTGGCCTCAAGCTTTTCTGCCTGCTGGCGCACGTCTTCCTTCTGGCTTTTGTAGCGCTCGATCTCGCCCTTGTAATGCGCAGCGTCTACGCCGGGAATATGGGTGGCCAGCTCCGCCAGGTTTTGGCGGCTGGATTTGGCCTGGTAGTAGTTCCACTGGTTGGCGGCTTCGGTCTTGATGATGGCCGCGTTGTTTTTGTCCATCGCCGCTTCGCTTTCGGTGGAACCGGCCTGGTAGCTGAGCATGGCGCCGAGAGTGGCCATCAGCGCGGTCATGACGGCGATTCGGCTGGCGAAACGGTCTCCTCTTGCGTGGGCATGTTCGGTGGTGTGTTCGATGTGTTTTTCGTGGGGGCTGGGGACTTCGAAGGCTTCGGACATGGCGGCGGCTATGAAGGGACTGAGGGAGTCTGATTCTTCACCCGTGCGGCTGTCTCAAGGCTGTACGTAACGCCGAATCAGCCGCGTATACACCGCGATATTGATCACTAACACCAATGCACCCAGCGCCAGTTGAATCTGCGGAGTCAGGCCAGCCGGATAGATGAGCGTAAGAATGTAGTGTTCGATGAATCCGCCGCCGTAGCCGTCTTGACCGGCGAGATGGCGAAGCAAGTTTTCCCAGCGCGTGAGTGGGCACGGCAGGTGAAAGACCTCGACGGCCACGCCCCACGCGGCAGCGGGCAAGTGCAGCCAGATAACCGGCCGCCACTTAAGGGCCAGCAGCCCGCCGAATAATACGAACAGGATAAAACACAGGTGAAACAGCACGAGGCTGTCGGCAGCTAGACGGTAGAGCATTGTGCGCGCTTCAAAAAGGGGAGGGCGTAGTCTAAGGGTTGCCCGCAGGTAAGCGGGACCGTTATTGTGCTGAATCCTTTTAGTCCTTCCTCCCAAGGATCTGTTGTGATGAATTCGCCACGTACCGTTGCCCCGATCAAGGCTGTGATTTTCGATATGGACGGGTTGTTGCTCGATACAGAAGGCATCTACACCGAAGTCACGCAGATCATCGCCGAGCGCTACGGTCGTACTTATGATTGGGGGATCAAGCAGCATATTATTGGCCGTGGCGCCCAGGACCTGGCCGATTACGTGGTCAAGGCACTGGACTTGCCGATCACACCGGCGCAGTTTCTGGAAATTCGCGAACCGTTGATGAGCGAGCGCTTTCCAAAGGCCCTGGGCATGCCCGGTGCCGAGGCGCTGGTTCGGCACTTGAAGGCACACAACATTCCGATTGCCGTGGGCACCAGTTCGTCGCGCAATTCGTTTGGCCACAAAACCACGTTGCACCGCGAGTGGTTTAGCCTGTTTGGGACCATCGTTACCGCAGATGACCCCGAAGTTGGCGCCGCGAAACCCGCGCCGGATATTTTCCTCACCGCTGCACGCCGCCTGGGCGTTGCCCCTGAGGATTGCCTGGTGTTCGAGGATTCGCCCTTTGGTGTAACGGCTGCGAAGGCCGCCCATATGACCGCCATCGCCGTGCCCGACGAAGCCATGGCCGACAGCAAGTACCAGCATGCCGACCAGATCATCCGCAAGCTTGCGGACTTTGACCTGGCGGCCTATGGCTTGCCGCCAATCTCCTGACCTTACTCGGTAAAAAATGTGGGAGGGGGCTTGCTCCCGATGGCGGAGTGTCAGTCACCATTGAGCTGGCTGACACTCCGCCATCGGGAGCAAGCCCCCTCCCACATTTGTTTTTGCTGGGATTCAGAAAATTTGGTTTTGCAGGTATTCAGAAAATCAGGCGCTGAACCCACCATCAATGGTCAGGCTGGCACCGGTGATATACCCCGCTTCCGGTCCGGCCAGATAGGCCACGAAACTGGCAATCTCTTCCACATGTCCGTAACGCCCCACCGCCATTAACCCGATCAGGCTCTCGGCAAAATCACTGTTTGCCGGGTTCATATCGGTGTCCACCGGCCCAGGCTGCACATTATTGATGGTGATGCCCCTCGGCCCCAGATCCCGCGCCAACCCCTTGGTCAGGCCCACCAGCGCCGCTTTGCTCATCGCGTACGGGCCACCTCCGCCAAAGGGCATGCGTTCGGCATTGGTGCTGCCGATGTTGATCACCCGACCACCTTCACCCATATGCTTGGCGGCTTCCTGGGTAGCGATAAACACGCTGCGCACGTTGATCGCCAAGGTCTGGTCGAAGTCTTCCAGCTTGAAGTCTTCCAGCGGTGCGATGGCCAGCACGCCAGCGTTGTTCACCAGGATGTCCAGGCGGCCAAAGGCTTCCACGGTGGCATTGACCGCGTTGCGGATCGCAGTGGCATCGGCGCTGTCGGCGTGAATCGCCAGGGCTTTGCCGCCGGCGCTGATTACGCTGTTCTGCAACTCTTCTGCCTTGGCGGCCGAGCTGACATAGGTAAAGGCGACCGCTGCGCCTTGGGCGGCGAGGCGCTTGACGATGGCGGCGCCGATACCGCGGGAACCGCCTTGAATCAAGGCGACTTTGCCGCTGAGGTTGAGTGTGGTCATGTCGATCTCCTGGCTGTTCAAGGCAGGCTGCCTTGTTGTTGGAGCCGAGTATCGACTTCACCCAGCCCTACCGGTAGACCGTGATTGCTATAGTCTGTGTAAACCAAAAGTTTAGAGTGGGGCGTGATGGAAAGCTTTGGAAGTATCGAATGCTTCGTGCGCAGTGCCGAAGGTGGCAGCTTTGCCGAAGCGGCGCGGCACTTGAGCCTGACCCCGGCGGCGGTCGGTAAAAGCGTCGCCAAGCTGGAAGCGCGCCTCGGTGTGCGGCTCTTCCAGCGCAGCACCCGGCGCCTCACGCTGACTGAAGCCGGCAAGCTGTTTCTAGAAGAGGTCAGCGCCAGCCTTACCACTATCCAGAACGCCGTCGCCAACCTGGCCAGCGCCGAAGGGCGACCGGTGGGTACGCTCAAGGTCAGCATGGGCACGGTATTCGGCAATCGCTATGTGGTCCCGCTGCTGGGGGAGTTTATGCGGCGTTTCCCGGATATCAGCCCGGACTGGCATTTTGATAACCGCCAGGTGGACCTGATCGGCCAAGGCTTTGATGCCGCGATTGGCGGCGGTTTTGAACTGCCCCAAGGCGTGGTGGCGCGCAAGTTGACGCCCGCGCACCGGGTGCTGGTGGCTTCACCGGGTTACCTGGCGCAACGCCCACCGGTGCGCGAGCCCGAAGACCTGTCGCGGTGCAAAGGTATCCTGATCCGCTCACCGCAAACCGGGCGTATCCGTTCCTGGCAGTTGACCAGTGTCGAACGTGAATGCCGCCCGCTGGTGCTCAAACCCGGCATGACCATGAGCGACTCCGAAGCCGCCTGCCGCGCCAGCGCTCAAGGCTTGGGAATTGCGCTGGTGAGCATGCCCATGGCCGTGCCGTTCCTCGACAGCGGCGAGGTGGTAAGGGTATTGCCCGACTGGTACGTCGACGACGGCAATATTTCCATCTACTACGCCGAGCACAAACTGCTGCCCGGCAAGACCCGGGCGTTTGTGGACTTCATCATTGAGCAGTTTGCCGAAAAAAAACTGGGGCAAAGGTTCAGCGCAATCTAAAACCAGACGCAGCTCGAAATGTGGGAGGTGGCTTGCTCCCACATTTGATTTTCAGCGGCCGAACCGGGTCGGCCAGCCAATGACCTTCTTCGGCCGAGGCGTCGCGTAAGTCCGGATCTTCGACGTCGACAACCCCAGCCGCACCAAGGATTCGGCGATGGTCACCGCCGCCGTCACGCCATCCACCACCGGCACCCCGGTGCGCTGGCGAATCTGCTCATCCAGCCCGGCCATGCCGCCGCAACCCAGGCAAATCACTTCGGCCTTGTCCTCGCGGATGGCCAGTTCCGCTTGGCGCACGATGGCTTCCATCGCGGCCAACGGGTCTTCTTCCAGCTCCAAAACCGCCATGCCACTGGCCCGAACTGAAGCGCAGCGCTGGTACAGGCCGGCAAGTTTCAGGCGGTCTTCGATCAGCGGCACGGTGCGGTCCAGGGTGGTCACCACCGAATAGGCATGGCCCAGGAACATCGCCGTGCTGGCCGCCGCTTCGGTGATATCCACCACCGGCACATTCAATAACTCTTGCAAACCTTCCCGGCCGTGTTCGCCGTAGCCGGCCTGGATCACCGCATCGAACGGTTGGTCGTAAGCCATTACCCGGTCCATCACGGCGATGGCGGCCAGGTAGCTCTCAAAATTGCCTTCAACCGATTCCGCGCCGAAGTACGGGGTAAGTCCGACAATCTCAGTGCCCGGCGAGGCCACGGCCCGCGCTTGCTGGGCGATGGTTTCAGTGATGGATTCGGTGGTGTTGACGTTGACCACGAGGATACGCATGGAAGGTCCTTACTCAGTGACTGACGTTATCGACGGCAATGCTTTCGCCGCTGACATCGGCGTAGAACGGCTGGCGCTTGGCGATCAGCAGGTACAGCAACCCTGCAATACCGGCGCCAAACAACCAGGAAAACGGTGAGACGCTGGCAAATCCCGGCAACAGCGCCAGCAGGATGGCGATG
The DNA here is from genome assembly GCF_054062775.1 of Pseudomonas sp. TE3911. Classification (NCBI taxonomy): domain Bacteria; kingdom Pseudomonadati; phylum Pseudomonadota; class Gammaproteobacteria; order Pseudomonadales; family Pseudomonadaceae; genus Pseudomonas; species Pseudomonas sp. TE3911. The sequence continues at coordinate 598,689 of NZ_JBSSFP010000001.1, forward strand.
ATGGCCGCAGGAATAAACGCGGCCACTGCACGCATATTCACCCCACGGCTGTAGTAATAAACGCCATTCGGGTTTTCGCTATACAACTGCGGTACGTCCACCTGGCTTTTACGGATCAGCCAGTAGTCGACCATGATCACCCCGTACAACGGGCCTAGCAGTGCGCCGAGGCCAGAGAGGAAATACACGATCACCAGCGGGCTGTTGTAGAGGTTCCACGGCAGGATCAATACAGCCACGGTGGCGCTGATCAGACCCGCACGGCGGAAGTTCAGGTACTTGGGCGCCAGGTTGCTCAGCACAAAGGCTGGCGCAACGAAGTTGGCCATGATGTTCACCGCCACGGTGACGATCAGGAACGCCAGGCAGCCCAGCACGAGAAAGAAGGTATTGGGGATGGCCGCGATGATTTCAGTCGGGCTTTCGATCACCCGGCCATTGAGTTGGAATTGTCCGCCGCAGAGCAGCACGGTGATTGCGGCAAACACCAGGATGTTCACGGGCAAGCCCCAGAAGTTGCCGACCAGAATGGTCTTGCGGCACGGCGAAGAGCGTGCAAAGTCGCAGAAGTTGAGGATCAGCGTGCCGTAGATCGCCAGCCATAGCGCGCCGCCGGCAAAGATATTGCGCCACATCTCGCCACCGCTCAGCGGTTCGCGGATCGACCAGGCAATGTTGCCGCCGGCCTGGAAGTACATCCAACCGGCCAGCGACGCCACAGTCAGCAAAATCACCGGCCCGGCGAAGCCTTCATAGCGCCGTACCATCTCCATGCCGTAGGCCAGGATCACCAGTTGTACGAACCATATCGCCACAAAACACGCCCAGCCAAGGGATGACAGGCCGAGGATTGAGTTGTGGTCATAGTCGGCAAACCCTGGATGAATTGCCGTCAGCAGCACGCGGAAAACCACTGAGGCCAGGTAGGTTTGGATACCAAACCAGGCAATCGCAATGACCGCACGGATCAACGCGGGAATCTGTGCGCCGTGAATGCCAAAACTGATACGGCTGATGACCGGAAACGGTACGCCGGTCTTTTGCCCCATATACCCCGACAAGTTCATGAAGAAGTACACCAGCGCCGCACCGATCCCCAGGGATAACAGGATCTGCCAGCCGCCGAGGCCCAGTGCATATAAGCCAATGGCGAACGAATAGTTGGCGATGTTGTGCACGTCATTGGTCCACAACGCAAAGATGCTGTAGCGCCCCCATCGACGGCCTTCGATCTTGGTCGGCGCCAGGTCTTTATTGTGCAGGCGTGGGCTGAGCACTAACGGGCCGGGGCATGCGGCGTCCGGGTTCAGGGCGGAGGAGGGCAGATCCAGTGCGATATTGTTCGAGAGGCTTGTACGCATTCCGGCAGGCTCCAGCATATCTGCCGGGAAGAGGCAGATGGCAAAGTGTATGTAGGTTTTGTATTTATTGTATACAAAGCGCAATTCACCTTAAGCCACATGCGTGCCAGTTTTGGATCTATGAAAGTCCTGGGTAATTTCGTTTTTATAGGTTGGTTAAATAAATAGCTGAATTTAAAGAGATATAAATTGACCGACTGAACAGCTATTTATTTTTGGGTTGCCAGTATGCGATTCGCCAGGCCAATCGAGGGGAGGGGAGAGGTGTTACGTTATGGTGCGGCCGAATAAGAATTGCACACATAAATGGCACCGATGGTTACATGTATGTGTACATCTCCAACACTCAACACAAGACAAATGTGGGAGGGGGCTTGCCCCCCGATAGCGGTTTTCCAGTCAAACATAGGTTGACTGACAGGCCGCTATCGGGGGCGAGCCCCCTCCCACATTTTCTAACCGCGTCAGCCCTTAGGCCTTGCTGATGATGTTCCCGGCATGCAGCCCGCATTCTTTCTGCGTGGCTTCTTCCCACCACCAACGACCCTCTCGCTCATGCTGGTTCGGCAGCACAGGCCGGGTGCACGGCTCACACCCGATGCTGATAAAACCGCGCTCATGCAAGCTGTTGTATGGCAGCTCCAGCATGCGGATATAGCCCCAGATCTCTTCGCTGCTCATCTGCGCCAGCGGGTTGAATTTGTATAGGGTGCGTTCCGGGGTAGAGAAGGCGGTGTCGATCTCCAGCGCCGCCACTTGGCTGCGGGTGCCAGGGCTCTGGTCACGGCGTTGGCCGGTGGCCCAGGCACTCACGCCCGAAAGCTTGCGGCGCAGCGGCTCGATCTTGCGCACGCCGCAGCATTCGCCATGACCATCCTTATAGAAGCTGAACAGACCTTTCTCCTTGACGAAGGGCTCCAGCTTGCTCTGGTCCGGCGAAATCAGTTCGATGTCGATCTTGTAGAAGTCGCGCACCTGCTCGATAAACCGGTAGGTCTCCGGGTGCAGACGGCCGGTGTCGAGGCTGAACACCTTGATGTTCTTGTTCAGCTTCCAGGCCATGTCCACCAGCACCACGTCCTCGGCGCCGCTGAAGGAGATCCACAGGTCATCGCCGAACTGGCTGAACGCCAGCTTGAGAATGTCCTGGGCGGATTTGTTGGCGTAAGTCGCGGCGAGTTCAGCGACGTCGAAGGCTTGGTTCATCAGGACGGTTCCTACAGGTCAGTGGCGCTGAGCGCTCTATAGGGGAGCGATGGTATCAAAATCCGCTCCGCGTTGCGGCGGCGAGCTTGAATCGCTAGAGTTCGGCAGTCCTTTTGCTCGCTCAACTAACAACATCCAATAGGAGTGTCTTGTGGAAATTGCCTGTCTCGACCTGGAAGGGGTACTGGTACCGGAAATCTGGATCGCCTTCGCCGAAAAAACCGGTATTGAATCGCTACGGGCCACCACCCGGGACATTCCTGACTACGACGTGCTGATGCAGCAGCGCCTGCGCATTCTCGACGAGCACGGGCTTAAGCTCGCCGATATCCAGGCAGTGATCGCCACGCTCAAGCCTTTGGACGGCGCCATCGAGTTCGTCAACTGGCTGCGCGAGCGTTTTCAGGTGGTGATCCTGTCCGACACCTTCTACGAATTTTCCCAGCCGCTTATGCGCCAACTGGGTTTCCCGACTCTGCTGTGCCACCGCCTCATCACCGATGAATCCGACAGGGTGGTGAGCTACCAACTGCGCCAGAAAGACCCCAAGCGCCAGTCGGTATTAGCGTTCAAGACTCTTTACTACCGCGTGATCGCCGCTGGTGACTCCTACAACGACACCACCATGTTGGGCGAGGCCGACCGTGGGATTCTGTTCCATGCGCCGGAGAATGTGATTCGCGAGTTCCCGCAATTCCCGGCGGTGCATACGTTTGAGGATTTGAAGAAAGAGTTCATCAAGGCGTCGAATCGGTCGCTGAGCCTCTAAAGCGGATTGTGGCGAGCGGGCTTGCCCCCGGAATGGGACTGCTGCGCAGTCCAACGCGAGCAAGCCCGCTCGCCACAAGAGGTCTACCTGCTACAACCCTTCCAGCGTTTGCAGCAAAACCCGCACCTTCGTCAGCGACTCCTGATACTCGGCCTCCCACTGCGAATCCGCGACAATCCCGCCGCCGCCCCAGCAGCACACTTGCCCATCCTTGACCAATAAGCTGCGAATGGCGATGGAGCTGTCCATCTCGCCGCGTACGTCCAGGTACACCAGCGAACCGCAGTACAAGCCGCGTCGGGTGGGTTCCAGTTCGTCGATGATCTGCATGGCGCGAATCTTCGGCGCGCCGGTGATGGAGCCACCAGGGAAGCTGCCGGCGATCAGGTCGAGGGCGTCTTTGTCGTCGGCCAGTGTGCCGATGACGCTGCTCACCAGGTGGTGCACGTTGGGGTAGCTTTCCAGGCTGAACAACTCCGGCACGCTCACCGAGCCGGTGCGGCAACTGCGCCCCAGGTCGTTGCGCAGCAGGTCGACGATCATCAGGTTTTCGGCGCGATCCTTGGGGCTGGCCAGCAGTTCCGTGGCGTGGGCGGCGTCTTCTTCAGGCGTGACACCGCGTGGGCGGGTGCCTTTGATCGGGCGGGTTTCGACCTGGCGCTCGCTGACGCGCACGAAACGCTCCGGTGACAGGCTCAATACCGCGCCGTCATTGGGCAGGCTCTGGAATCCGGAGAAGGGCGTCGGGCAGGCTTCGCGCAAGGCGCAATAGGCGACCCAAGGATCACCGCTGCACGGCGCACGAAAACGTTGGGCGAAGTTGACCTGGTAGCAGTCGCCGGCCTGGATGTAATCCTGGATGCGCTCAATGGCCTGCTGGTAAGCCTCGACGCTGAGATCCGGTGCCATGGGGCCCTGCAATTTGAAGGTTGCAGGGGCGGTGGCGGCGTCACCGCTGAACAGCGTGATCAGTCGCTGCCGTTCGCTATCGGCCAGCGCCGGGTGAAATACCAGTTGGCTGGTCTGTGCCAAGTGGTCGCTGATCAGCGCCCAGGCATACAGTCCAAAACGCGCATCCGGCAGGTGCAAATCATCCACCGCCAAGTGCGGCAGCTGTTCCAAATGCCGGCCAAAGTCGTAGCTCAGGTAGCCGATCAAGCCACCGGCAAACGGCAACTCATAGCCGTCGGGCAATTTCGCTTCACCCAACTGTGAAAGGTTTTTCCGTAATCGCCGCAGGAAGTTGCTGCCGCTTTCGTCAGGATCCACTGCCAGGGTCGCCTCGGGCCAGGCGCTGAGCAGGTCATAACGACCGCGTTCGGCAGCAGGTCGGCCGCTGTCGAGCAGGACCGCGCCGGGTGCATGGCGAATCGCCGCAAAATACTCGGCGGGGTTGGCCCGATAGGGCAGCGGGTGTACTGAACAGGTCGACATGCGAGGGTGGATCAGCCAAGGCGCGGGAGAGGGGATTGTAGTCCCCTGTAGGATTTGCTCCTAGAGGGGATGTCGGCGATAGACAGTTCGAAGACCGGATCAGCCTTCTACGGGGGGAATATGCCCAAACATTTCCTGCACAAACTTCACCCGCTCTTCCGGGGTTTCCGTCACGCCGGCGGCTTTGAGTGCTTCCAGTCGTGCTTCTACCGCGTGGGTGCGCAAGGTCAGGCCGCAATCGTTGGCGATCTGGATGTTCAGCCCTGGCCGCGCATTGAGCTCCAGGATCAGCGGGCCTTTTTCCTGGTCCAGCACCATGTCCACACCGATGTAGCCCAGCCCGCATAGCTCATAGCAGCCGGCGGCCAGCTTCATGAAACCGTCCCAGTTGGGCAGTTGCACGCCATCCACCGCGTTAGTGGTGTCGGGGTGTTTGGTGATGATGTTGTTCAGCCAGGTACCGCGCAGGGTCAGGCCGGTGGCAAGGTCCACACCGACGCCAATCGCGCCCTGGTGCAGGTTGGCCTTGCCGCCGGACTGGCGGGTCGGCAACCGCAGCATGGCCATCACCGGGTAGCCCATCAGCACGATGATGCGGATATCCGGAACGCCTTCGTAGCTGATGCTCTTGAAGATCTGGTCGGGCACCACGCGGTACTCGATCAGCGCGCGGTCACGGTGGCCGCCCAGGGAATACAGGCCGGTGAGGATGCTGGAAATCTGATGCTCGATCTCTTCATGGCTGATGATCTTGCCAGACACCGTGCGGTAACGCCCTTCAAAACGGTCGGCCACCACGAGAATGCCGTCACCGCCGGCGCCCTGGGCCGGCTTGATCACGAAGTCGCTGCGCCCACCGATAATTTCATCGAGCTTGTCGATTTCCTTCTCGGTGGAGATCACTCCATACATTTCCGGCACGTGGATACCCGCCGCGATTGCCCGTTCCTTGGTGATGATCTTGTCATCCACGATCGGGTACAGGCTGCGCTTGTTGTACTTGAGCACGTAATCGGCGTTACGCCGGTTGATGCCCATGATTCCCCGCGCTTCCAGGGCTTTCCAGGTCTTCCAGAAACCGAACATTACTTATCAGCCTTCAAGAACGCCTTGAAACGCACCAGCTCGGTCAGGCGGTAGCCGCGATAACGACCCATGGCCAGCATGAAGCCCACCAGGATCAGGAGGATCGCAGGGAAGGTGAACACGAAGTACACCAACTCCGGCACGCTCATAATCAAGTGCGCCAGGGAGGCAGCGAACAACGTACCAATCGCCACTTTCAACGCATGGTTGACACCGCGCTCTTCCCAGGTGATCGACAGGCGTTCGATGGTCATGGTCAGGATCACCATCGGGAACAGTGCCACCGACAGCCCGCGCTCCAGCCCCAGTTTATGGCTGAACAGACTGATGGCCGCGATCAGCACCACCACGAAGGTCAGCACCACCGACAGCCTCGGCAGCATTTGCAGCTTCAAGTGTTCCAGGTACGACCTGAGTGACAGCCCCAGTGCCGTAATAATGGTGAAAAGCACGATTCCGAAGCCCAATTGCGTCTCGCGGAACGCGAGGGCAATCAGCACTGGCGTGAACGTGCCCAGGGTCTGCAGGCCGATCAGGTTGCGCAGGATCAGAATCACCAGCACGCCAATCGGGATCATCACCATGATCATGAACGTCTGCTGGGTTTGCAGTGGCAGGCCGTACAGCGAGTATTCGAGGAAGTTGGCGTCGGTGTTTTCATCCGTCAGCTTGGCCAGGCGAATCGCGTTCATTTCGCTGTTGTTCAGGCTGAACGTCACCATGGCTTTCTTGCCGCCGTCGACCGTGATCAGGTTTTCATCGCCGGTCCACCACAGCAAGCGGTCGCTGGGCAGGCCCTGTTCGCCGGTTTCCGGGTTGAAGTAGAGCCAGTCATTGCCATTAAAGCTGCGCAGCCAGAGTTCGGGCGTTTGCGGCTGGTCGGCGACCAGGCGGATGGTGTGGACCTTTTCCACCGGCACGTGGGCGATGGACAGCAGCAACTCGACGATCTTGGCCTTGTGCGGCGTGGACGGGTCGCCGGCCAGCAACAACTTCACATTGTCGTCGTTGAGGTTGTTGGTGCGCTTGATGGCTTCGGTAATGAAGGTTTCGACGTCGGCCGAATGCTGGCGGATCGGCGCCAGCAGGGCTTCGGCGGCGATTTTTTCCGGGCCTTCCACCGCGATGCTGTCGCGGAACGTTGGGCCTTTGATCTTGGTTTTTTCACCGCTGTAACGCTTGGTCAGCACCAGGCGGTAATACAGGGTCTGGTTGCCGTTGGCGCGGCGTGCCGACCAGGTGACCTTACGGTTGCCATCAATACGATTGACGCTCACCCCATAGTTGTTCGAGATAAAGCTCTCATTAAGGCTGACGAAGTCGCGGCTCAGGGGCGGCACGAACATCTGGATCTTCACCGGGTCCTTCGGATTGGCGACGAACTCGACCTTGGCGTCGATGTTCCACAAATCGTCGGTCGCGTCCTCGGTGACAGGAATGCCCAGCACGAAGATCTGGTAGGCGGTGACCGAAATACCCAGCACCACCAGGATGGCGATCAGGATTTTCAGGTGCAGGGTAAGAGAGCGCATTCGGTTTACTCGGCGGTATGAGCGTCGGCGGCGCAGGCGGGTTTGCCTGCTGCGTATTTAAGACTGGGGTCGACCAGCGCATCAAAGCGTTTCAACGCTTCGGAGCCGATCAGCAGCGGATATTGGAATGCGCTGCGGTCAGTCAAGTTCACTTCGATGCTGCGTAAAGCGGTGCCCATGCAGATATCCAGGGCTATCACTGGACGGGCGGTGTAGTTCTTGTCCTCATCGGGGTCGTAGTCACCGGCGCGGCGCTTGATCTTGCTGACGCGGGCCAGGGGCCGTTCGATGGGGTGGGAATGGGCGGTGTCGATGGCCAGGTAGAAGCGCACCCAGGATTCGCCGTTGCGCTTGAAGCGCTTGATATCACGGGCGCTGAGGGAGGCGGTCTTGGCGCCGGTGTCCAGCTTGGCGGCCACTTCAAGGTCGATGCCAGCCAATTGGGCATATTCATTGAGGCCATACACGGTCTTCTCGGCGGCAACGCCAAGGCCGGGGATGAACAGTAGGCAAAACAGGGGGAAGGGCTTGAGTCTCATAGATCCTGAGGCGGTGCAGTGCGATGTTCAATTCAAGGCGACTGGCATTGCTGCGCAAACTCCCTCGTGCGCCGTTTCATCAAGCGATGTCAGGCAAATGCGGCGGCATTCTAACATGATGCTTTTTTGGCGCCACCGCTGGCAGGCGGCCATGCTCCGAACGCGTGCAACAAGGGTTATTAGACGATTGTCGACAATGTGTATTTATTCTTTGACTATCCAGGCCTGATTGGCTAGTTTTTGCGGCATTGCTTTTTAAGGTGTCGACAATATGCTGGTTCAGCCTGAAGCTCCGATAGTCGTGTCGGACGAATCCCAAACGATGTCGGAGAACGTTTTCCGGCGCATCCAGGCCGCCATCGTCAAAGGCGAGATCGCCCCCGGCAGCAAGATCTCCGAACCGGAACTGGCCCGCACCTACGGCATCAGCCGTGGCCCGTTGCGTGAGGCGATCCACCGCCTGGAAGGCCAGCGCCTGCTGGTGCGCGTGCCCCATGTGGGCGCGCGGGTCGTGTCCCTGAGCCACGCCGAGCTGATCGAACTCTATGAAATCCGCGAATCTCTGGAAGGCATGGCCTGCCGCCTGGCCGCCGAGCGCATGACCGACGCCGAAATCGAAGAGCTGCGCCAAGTGCTGCACACCCACGAACGGGATGCTGCGTTCCAGGCCGGCGTCGGCTACTACCAGCAAGAAGGCGACTTCGACTTTCATTACCGGATAATTCAAGGCGCCGGTAACCGCACCCTGACCCAAATGCTCTGCGGCGAGCTGTACCAGTTGGTGCGCATGTACCGCATCCAGTTCTCCACCACCCCCAATCGTCCACGCCAGGCTTTTGCCGAGCATCACCGCATTCTTGACGCGATTGCCGATCGCGACGGTGAACTGGCCGAACTGCTGATGCGCCGTCATATCGGCGCGTCCAAACGCAACATTGCCCGTCACTTCCCGGACGGCGCCCCTGATAGAGGTGAGTCATGAGTTCGAACAATAAAAGCACACCCGGCCAGCGTTTCCGTGACGCAGTCGCCAGTGAACAGCCGTTGCAGGTAGTCGGCGCAATCAACGCCAACCACGCGCTGCTGGCCAAGCGCGCTGGCTTCAAGGCGATCTACCTGTCAGGCGGGGGCGTGGCGGCCGGTTCCCTGGGCGTGCCCGACCTGGGCATCACTGGCCTGGATGATGTGCTCACCGACGTGCGCCGTATCACCGACGTCTGCGACCTGCCGCTGTTGGTGGACGTGGACACCGGTTTTGGCTCCTCGGCGTTCAACGTGGCGCGCACCGTCAAATCGATGATCAAGTTCGGCGCCGCCGCGATTCATATCGAAGACCAGGTCGGCGCCAAGCGCTGCGGCCATCGTCCGAATAAAGAAATCGTGTCCCAGCAGGAAATGGTCGACCGCATCAAGGCCGCCGTGGATGCGCGCACCGATGACAGCTTCGTGATCATGGCGCGTACCGATGCCTTGGCCGTCGAAGGGTTGGAGTCCGCCTTGGAGCGTGCCGCCGCCTGCATCGAGGCTGGCGCCGACATGGTGTTCCCGGAAGCCATCACTGAACTGGAGATGTACAAACTGTTCGCCGCCCGTGTGAAAGCGCCGATCCTGGCCAACATCACCGAATTCGGCGCGACGCCGCTGTACACCACCGAACAGTTGAAATCTGCTGATGTTTCCATCGTGCTGTATCCGCTCTCGGCCTTTCGCGCCATGAACAAGGCCGCCGAGAACGTTTACACCGCGATCCGTCGCGACGGCACCCAACAGAACGTGATCGACACCATGCAAACTCGCATGGAGCTTTACGATCGCATCGACTACCACACCTTCGAGCAGAAGCTCGACGCGCTGTTCGCCGCGAAGAAGTGACGAACACGTCTCCCTGAATAACGACAAAATTGGAGAAAAACCATGGCTGAAGCAAAAGTACTGAGTGGCGCCGGCCTGCGTGGCCAGGTCGCCGGGCAAACTGCACTGTCCACCGTGGGCCAGGCCGGTGCCGGCCTGACCTATCGCGGCTACGATGTTCGCGAACTTGCTGCCGATGCGCAGTTTGAGGAAGTCGCCTACCTGCTGCTGTACGGCGAATTGCCGACCAAAGCCGAATTGGCCGCGTACAGCCAGAAGCTGAGCAAGCTGCGCGACCTGCCGCAAGCGCTCAAGGAAGTGCTGGAACGCATCCCCGCCGACGCCCATCCGATGGACGTGATGCGCACCGGTTGTTCGTTCCTGGGCAACATCGAGCCGGAAAAAGACTTCAGCGTGCAGCGCGATGTCACCGACCGCTTGCTCGCCGCCTTCCCGGCAATCATGTGTTACTGGTACCGCTTCAGCCACGACGGTAAGCGCATCGACTGCGTGACCGACGAGCCGAGTATCGGTGGTCATTTCCTGCACCTGCTGCACGGCGAGAAACCGAGCGAGCTGCATGAGAAGGTCATGAACGTCTCGCTGATCCTTTACGCCGAGCACGAATTCAACGCGTCGACCTTCACCGCTCGCGTGTGTGCCTCGACCCTGTCCGATCTCTACTCCTGCGTCACTGCCGCCATTGGCTCCCTGCGCGGTCCGCTGCATGGCGGCGCCAACGAAGCGGCGATGGAAATGATCGAGCGTTTCGGTTCGGCAGAGGAGGCTGTCGAAGGCACCCTCGGCATGCTGGCGCGCAAAGACAAGATCATGGGCTTCGGCCACGCGATCTACAAAGACAACGACCCGCGTAATGAAGTGATCAAGGGCTGGTCGAAAAAACTCGCTGACGAAGTGGGCGACACCGTGCTGTTCCCTGTCTCCGAAGCCATCGACAAGACCATGTGGGAACAGAAAAAACTCTTCCCTAATGCCGACTTCTACCATGCCTCGGCGTATCACTTCATGGGCATTCCGACCAAGCTGTTCACGCCGATTTTCGTCTGCTCGCGCCTTACCGGCTGGGCAGCTCACGTATTCGAGCAACGCGCCAACAACCGCATCATCCGTCCAAGCGCCGAGTACACCGGCGTCGAACAGCGCAAGTTCGTGCCAATCGAACGTCGCTGAAGGCTGACGATCCCAGGATTGGAATGAGGTCAAAGTGTGGGAGGGGGCTTGCTCCCGATGGCGGTATGTCATTCAACACCTATGGCAACTGATAAACCGCTATCGGGGGCAAGTCGAAACGTCGCACCGCCCCTCCCACATTTGAATCGCATTTCAATTCTGGATCGGCCCAGGTCTTCCTTTTGTAATCACCGTGACCGAGTCCTGACGATGAACACAGAATTTCGCAAACCGCTCCCCGGCAGCCGCCTGGATTTCTTCGACGCCCGTGCGGCAGTCGAAGCAATCACCCCTGGCGCCTACGCCACCTTGCCCTACACCTCCCGCGTACTGGCAGAAAACCTGGTGCGCCGCTGCGACCCGGCCACTCTCAATGCTTCCCTGAGCCAGTTGATCGAACGCAAGCGCGATCTCGACTTCCCCTGGTTCCCGGCGCGTGTGGTGTGCCACGACATTCTTGGTCAGACCGCGCTGGTCGACCTCGCCGGCCTGCGCGATGCCATCGCCCTGCAAGGCGGCGACCCGGCCCAGGTCAACCCGGTGGTGCCGACCCAATTGATCGTTGACCACTCCCTGGCCGTCGAAGCCGGGGGTTTTGACCCCGATGCGTTCGAGAAAAACCGCGCCATTGAAGACCGTCGCAACGAAGACCGTTTCCACTTTATCGAGTGGACCAAAAAGGCCTTCAAGAACGTCGACGTGATCCCGCCGGGTAACGGCATCATGCACCAGATCAACCTGGAGAAAATGTCCCCAGTGATCCAGGTGCGTGACGGCGTGGCGTTTCCGGATACCTGCGTCGGCACCGACAGCCACACGCCCCACGTGGATGCTCTGGGCGTGATCGCCATTGGCGTCGGCGGCCTGGAAGCGGAGAGCGTGATGCTCGGTCGCGCCTCGTGGATGCGCCTGCCGGAAAGCGTCGGTGTCGAGCTGACGGGCAAGCTGCTGCCGGGCATCACCGCCACCGATATGGTGCTGGCGCTGACCGAGTTTCTGCGCCAACAGAAAGTCGTCGGCGCATGGCTGGAGTTCTTTGGCGAAGGCGCATCAAACCTGACCTTGGGCGACCGCGCGACCATCTCCAACATGGCCCCGGAATACGGCGCCACGGCAGCGATGTTTTATATCGACCAACAAACCATCGCCTACCTGAAACTCACCGGCCGTGAAGATCAACAGGTCGCGCTGGTCGAGCAATATGCGCGCCACACCGGTCTGTGGGCGGATGATTTGAAAGGCGCGCAGTACGAGCGCGGCCTGACCTTCGACCTGTCCAGCGTCGTGCGCAACATGGCCGGCCCGAGCAATCCCCACGCCCGCGTCGCCACCCGCGACCTGGCGGCCAAAGGTATCTCCGGACAGTGGGATGAAGTGCCAGGGCAAATGCCTGATGGCGCGGTGATCATCGCCGCCATCACCAGTTGCACCAACACTAGCAACCCGCGCAACGTGATCGCCGCCGGGCTGTTGGCGCGCAATGCCAACAAGCTGGGGCTCAAGCGCAAGCCGTGGGTCAAATCCTCCTTGGCACCCGGTTCGAAAACCGTGGCCATGTACCTGGAAGAAGCCGGCCTCGGTCACGAACTGGATAAGCTCGGTTTCGGCGTGGTGGCGTTTGCCTGCACCACCTGCAACGGCATGTCCGGCGCGCTCGACCCGGTGATCCAGCAAGAGATCATCGACCGCGACCTGTACGCCACCGCCGTACTGTCGGGTAATCGCAACTTCGACGGGCGCATTCACCCTTACGCCAAGCAAGCCTTCCTCGCGTCGCCGCCGTTGGTGGTGGCGTATGCGATTGCCGGCACCATCCGTTTCGACATCGAGAAGGACGTGCTCGGCCTCGACGCCGACGGCAAGGAAATCCGCCTGCAGGACATCTGGCCGAGCGACGAAGAAATCGACGCGGTGGTCAAGGCCTCGGTCAAGCCGGAGCAGTTCCGCGCGGTGTATATCCCGATGTTTGCGATCCACGAAGACACCGGCCCCAAAGTCGCGCCGCTGTACGACTGGCGTCCGCAGAGCACGTATATCCGCCGTCCGCCGTATTGGGAAGGTGCGCTGGCCGGAGCGCGTCCGCTGAAGGGCATGCGCCCGCTGGCGGTGCTGCCGGACAACATCACCACCGATCACCTGTCGCCGTCCAACGCGATCATGCTCGACAGCGCTGCCGGCGAATACCTGGCGAAAATGGGCCTGCCGGAAGTCGACTTCAACTCCTACGCAACCCACCGCGGCGACCATTTGACCGCGCAGCGCGCAACGTTCGCCAATCCGAAACTGTTCAACGAAATGGTGGTGGAAAACGGCAAGGTCAAACAGGGTTCCCTGGCGCGCATCGAGCCGGAAGGCCAGGTTACGCGGATGTGGGAAGCCATCGAAACCTACATGGAACGCAAGCAGCCGCTGATCATCATCGCCGGTGCCGATTACGGCCAGGGCTCGTCCCGCGACTGGGCGGCCAAGGGCGTGCGTCTGGCCGGTGTGGAGGCGATTGCCGCCGAAGGTTTCGAGCGCATCCATCGCACCAACCTGGTGGGCATGGGCGTGTTGCCCCTGGAGTTTTTGCCGGGAACCGACCGTCACACCTTGCACATCGACGGCAGTGAAACCTATGACGTGGTCGGCGAGCGCACCCCGCGTGCGCAGTTGACCCTGGTGATCAACCGCAAGAATGGCGAACGTGTCGAAGTGCCGGTGACCTGCCGCCTCGACACCGCCGAAGAAGTGTCGATCTACGAGGCGGGCGGCGTGTTGCAACGTTTTGCCCAGGACTTCCTGGAATCGGCGGCGACCGCTTAAGAGGACGACCATGGCACACGTACCGCAAATCAAGATCCCCGCCACCTATATGCGTGGCGGCACGAGCAAGGGCGTATTTTTCAGCCTCCAGGACCTGCCCGCCTCGGCGCAGGTACCGGGCGCTGCCCGCGATGCCTTGTTGTTGCGGGTGATCGGCAGCCCCGATCCCTACGACAAACAAATCGACGGCATGGGCGGCGCCACATCGAGCACCAGTAAAAGCGTGATCCTGGCCAAAAGCACCCGCGCCGAGCACGACGTGGACTACCTGTTTGGCCAAGTCTCCATCGACAAACCCTTTGTCGACTGGAGCGGCAACTGCGGCAACCTGTCGGCGGCGGTGGGTTCGTTCGCCATCACCGCCGGGTTGGTCGACCCGGCTCGCATTCCGCACAACGGCGTGGCCGTGGTGCGTGTGTGGCAGGCCAATATCGGCAAGACCATCATCGCCCACGTGCCGATTACCGACGGCGCTGTGCAGGAAACCGGCGACTTCGAACTGGACGGCGTGACCTTTCCGGCCGCCGAAGTGCAGCTGGAATTCATGGACCCGGCGGCAGAAGAAGAGGGCGGCGGCGGCTCGATGTTTCCCACCGGCAACCTGGTCGATGACCTGGAAGTGCCCGGTGTCGGCACCTTCAAGGCCACGCTGATCAACGCCGGCATCCCGACGATTTTCATCAACGCCGAAGACCTCGGCTACACCGGCACCGAGCTGCAAGGCGCGATCAACGGCGACCCCAAGGCTTTGGCCATGTTCGAGACCGTGCGGGCCTATGGCGCGTTGCGCATGGGCCTGATCAAACACCTGGACGAAGCCGCCCAGCGCCAGCACACGCCGAAAGTCGCGTTTGTGGCCAAGCCTGCGGATTACGTGGCGTCCAGCGGCAAGGCGATCAAGGCTGGCGATGTGGATCTGCTGGTGCGCGCCCTGTCCATGGGCAAGCTGCACCACGCCATGATGGGCACGGCTGCCGTGGCGATTGGTACGGCAGCGGCGATTTCCGGGACATTGGTCAACCTCGCCGCAGGCGGCATTGAACGTAATGCGGTGCGCTTCGGGCATCCGTCCGGCACGTTGCGCGTGGGGGCTGAAGCCACCCAGGTGAACGGTGAGTGGGTGGTGAAGAAAGCCATCATGAGCCGCAGTGCACGGGTGTTGATGGAAGGTTTCGTCCGCGTACCCGGCGACTCTTTCTAAAGTCCAACACCAATCCCTTGTGGGAGGGGAGGTGCGACAATTCGACTTGTCCTTGATAGCGGTGTGTCAGTCGACACATTCATCACTGACCCATCGCCATCGGGGGCAAGTCGAATTGTCGCACCGCCCCCCCCACAGTCATAAGCAGGCATTCAGACCTGCGAAACGATCAACCCTGACCCTGAGGATGCAACAACCCTAACTCACTTTGGAGATCTGCCATGAGCACCAACGTCGACCAGAACAACCGCCCCGACTACGACCAGGTTCTGCAGGACATCGCCGACTACGTCCTCACCTACCGGATCGACTCCCCAGCCGCCCTCGACACTGCCCGCAACTGCCTGATGGACACCCTCGGTTGCGGCCTCCTGGCGCTGCGTTTTCCCGAGTGCACCAAGCACCTGGGGCCGATCGTCGAGGGCACGGTGGTGCCGTTCGGTGCGCGAGTGCCGGGCACGTCGTTGCGCCTGGATCCGGTCAAGGCCGCCTGGGACATCGGCTGCATCGTGCGTTGGCTCGACTACAACGACACCTGGCTCGCCGCTGAATGGGGCCACCCTTCGGATAACCTCGGTGGCATTCTGGCCGTGGCCGATCACCTGTCGCAAAAACGTGTGGCCAATGGTGATGCGCCGCTGACCGTGCGTGCGGTGTTGGAAGCGATGATCATGGCCCACGAAATTCAGGGCGTTATTGCGCTGGAAAACTCGTTCAACCGTGTCGGCCTCGACCATGTGCTGCTGGTCAAAGTCGCCTCGACGGCGGTCACTGCCAAGCTGATGGGCGCCACCCGTGAGCAACTGCTGGCGGCCTTGTCCCACGCGTTTGTGGATGGGCAAGCGCTGCGCACTTACCGCCATGCGCCGAATGCCGGCTCGCGCAAATCCTGGGCGGCGGGTGATGCATCAAGCCGTGGCGTGCGCCTGGCGGATATCGCGCTGCGTGGCGAGATGGGCATTCCCGGTGTCTTGAGCGCGCCGCAGTGGGGCTTTTACGACGTGTTGTTCAGCCACACCAACAAGGACCTGGCGCTCAAGCCCGAGGACAAGCGCGCGTTCAGTCTTTCCCAGGCGTACGGCACCTATGTGATGGAAAACGTGCTGTTCAAGATCAGCTTCCCCGCCGAGTTCCATGCGCAAACAGCCTGCGAAGCGGCGGTGACTTTGCATCCGCAGGTCAAACATCGACTGCATGAGATCGAGCGCATTGTGATCACTACCCATGAGTCGGCGATCCGCATCATTTCCAAGGTGGGCCAGTTGGCCAACGCCGCTGATCGCGACCACTGCCTGCAATACATGACCGCCGTGCCTCTGGCGTTCGGCAATCTGGTGGCCGAGCAGTACGAAGATGAATTCCATGCAGCCCACCCGATCATTGATGAGCTGCGCGACAAGATGGTCATTGTCGAAGACCCACGCTACAGCCGCGAATACCTGGAGGCCGACAAACGTTCCATCGCCAATGCAGTGCAGGTGTTCTTCAAGGATGGCTCCAGCACCCAGCAGATGGCGGTGGAATATCCCATCGGCCATCGTCGCCGTCGCGTGGATGGCATTCCGTTGCTGGAAGACAAGTTCAAGGCCAACCTGGCGACGCGGTTTACCGCGCAACGCAGCGCCGAGATCTTTGCGTTGTGCAAGGACCAGGCGAAGCTTGAGGCCACAGCTGTAAACCGCTTCATGGACCTGTTCGTGATCTAGCAGGCGACGCAAAACTAAAAATGTGGGAGGGCGGCGCGACGATTCGACTTGCCCCCTCCCACATTTGAATTGCGTTCATTCGAACCGCAGGATCACCCGGCGATTGTGCTTACTCTTCTTCTCGATCTTTTCGCAGAACACCCGGCCGATTTCCTCAGTGTTGATCACGTGGGTGCCGCCGCACGGCTGGATGTCGATCCCGGCAATTTCAATCACCCGTACCGAACCTTGGATCACCGGGGGGGCGACCGCTTGGGTGCGGGTGATCTGCAACAGGGTGGAGTATTCCGTGGCAGCCATCGACAGGGTTTTCACCGGGTGAGCCTGTTCGATCAGCGCGTTGAGGTCGCGGGTGATGCTGTCTTTGTCGAGGGTCATTTCCGGCAGGTCGAAATCCAGGCGACCTTTGTCGGCACTGATGCTGCAGCCCGTTACCGGTGCATCGATGAGCGAGCACAACAAATGCAGGCAGGTGTGCATTTTCATGTGCTGGTAGCGCCGTGCCCAATCCAGCCCGGCATCCACCTGTACTCCGGCAACCAGTTGCTCGGGGCAGTGTTCAACCTGGTGCCAGATGATCGAGCGCAGTACTTGGTCGCGTACGGTGCCGATCACTTCGACCCGCGTACCATCGGGTAAGGTCAAGTGGCCTGTATCGCCCGGCTGTCCGCCGCCGGTGGGGTAGAACAGTGTGTGCTCCAGGGCAATGCCGTGTTCGCTTACGGCAATCACCCGGGCGCTGAATGCGTTCTGGTAGGGCGCGCTGTCATACAGCGCCAGGGTTTCCATGGAGTGCACGGACATGTTCAACCTCCGACGATCAGTGGGCTGGCTTGCAACAGGTGGCGCACCATTGCACTCAAGCCAGGGGGGGAAAGCAGGGTTATTTCAAATTCCGGGCCGCAGATTTTCAGGTTCAGCGGCAGGCGCGGCAGTTGATTGCCGGCTTCCACCCGGTGCAGACGAAATTGGAGGTGATGACGCTCCTTCACTGTCGGCTCCAGCATCAGCCCAGGCAAAGGGTGGAAGTCGGCGTCCAGCACCGTCACCTTGTGGCTGGCGTTGACCTCGCCGACCACGTGCAAGCGCTCCTCCAGGGCGAAGGCGCCAAGGTAGCTGCTGTGGTCCGATTCATCGTTTTTCTGCAGTTGGATCTGGTTGACCACCTTGACCTTGGTCCCGGCGGGCACGTCCTGGGTGATCACGCAGGACGGGCTGATAAACACGTTATCGCCAATTAACACATACCCCAGCACCCGGGCACCGGAGCCGACTTCGACGTTGTTGCCCAGGCGTGGATGGCGCTTGCCGTCAGGGTTGTTGGCAATGCCTCGAGCGCCGAGGGTCACGCCGCAGAGGATGTAGCAGTCGTTGCCGATCTCGCAGGTTTCACCGATGACCGTGCCGTAGCCGTGGTCCAGTACAAAGCGCCGGCCGATGCGCGCCGCCGGGTGTATCTCGGCGCCGGACAGCACTTTGCCCTGGTTGCTGAGCTTGAGGGCGATGCGCGAGAACACGCCGTTGGTCTGGTCGGGGAAATTCCACACCAGGTGCGCAAGCCGGTAATACAGCACCGCCTTGAACGAGGCATAGGATTCCAGAATCAGCTCGCCGCGACCGCGTGAAGCCGGGTCGCGGTAGGCATAGGCGATCAGGTCTTCGGCCACTGATCGGGCGGCGCTCTGGATCAGCGGCGCCAGGTGCGGTTCCAACTGTTTCATTTGCGCAGGCGTCAGGGTCTTGATGAGTTGGGTGAGCAACTCATCATGCAGGTGTTGCATGTCGATAAAGCCGCCCATGGAGGAACCCCCGCATTCTGGCTGGTTGGAAAACCGGTTATTCGAAACTGGGCAGGTAGCTGTCGGCATTGTCGTAGACCATGGTCAACACCACCGTTTCGGGCGGCAGTTCGGGGGCAAGCCTGGCGACGGCCACCATGTTGGCGGCGGAGGAGAGGCCCAGGCTGATGGCGTCGGTGCGCATGATGCGTTTCATCATGTCGATGCAGTCTTGGCGCGAAACCTTGAGCATGCCGTCAATCACATCGAGGTTGAGGATGCTCGGGATCAGCCCAATCGACAGGCCCTGGATATGGTGCGGCGCGTGTTGGTTTTTCAGCAGGTCACATTCTTCCGGTTCCACGCCCATTACGCGTAGTGCCGGCCAGGCGGCTTTGAGGGTTTCGCCGATACCGGTGATATGGCCACCGGTGCCGATGCCGCTGACGAAGTAGTCCACGCGGCGATCACCAAAGGCGCGGAGGATTTCCGGCGCGGTGGTGTCGCGGTGAGTCTGCGGGTTGGCGCCGTTACGTTGCTGGTTGAGCATCACGTAGTTGGGGTTTTCCAGCTGCAACTCCATGCATTTTTCACCGTGGGAATTGTTGCCCAGGCGGCTGTCCGACAGCACCACCTTGGCGCCGTACAGGCGCAGCAGCTTCTGTTTTTCAGGGCTGTAGTTGTCGGGAATCACCAGCACCACCTTGTAGCCCAGCACGTTACCGGCCATCACCAGGCCGATGCCGGTGTTGCCGCCACTGGGCTCGATGATGGTTTGCCCGGAATCGCGCATCAGCACGCCCCGGCGCTCGGCGTCGAGGATCATGCCGAGGGCGATGCGCGCCTTGTGGCTGCCGCCGGGGTTGAGGGATTCGAGCTTGGCGTAGACCTCGATGCCGAGGTCTTCGGAAAACTGCGCCAGACGCACGATGGGCGTGTGGCCGATGGCATCGAGGATCGAGTTATGCAACATCAGTCAGTCCTCAACTCAGTACAAGGGCATGTCGGGTTCGACGTCGCGAACCCAGTGCTTCATGCCGCCTTGCAGGACTTTGGTGTTGGCAAAACCTGCCGCGAGCAGCGTACTGGCCGCTTGCTCGGCGCGGGTGCCGGCGTAGCAGATCAGGTAATGAGTGTTGTCGCGGCTGAGGCGGTCGAGTTGACCGTCCAGCTCGGCGAGGGGGATGTGCACCACCCCCGGTAACTTGCACACCTCCAGTTCGCTGGCGTCGCGCACGTCCAGCAGCACGTCGGCGCTGCGCGGGTGTTCGAGCAATTGCTTGAGAACGCGCGGCTTGATGTAGCGCTCTTCGGCGAGTGACGGTGCGCTGGGCATGGTGTCGGCGCATACGGCTGGCGCGACCGTTTCACTGTGGCGCAGTTCGGAGCAGCACGGGCAGTCGGCGCGGCGTTTGAAGCGGATTTCACTGAATTTCATCGCCAGCGCATCGAAGCGCATCAAGCGCCCGGACAGCGGCTCGCCAATGCCGATCAGTAACTTGATTGCCTCGGTGGCCTGGATCATCCCCACCACGCCGGGCAGTACGCCTATCACGCCACCGGCGCTGCAATTGGGTGCCAGCTCTGCGGGCGGTGCGCTGGGGAACAGGCAGCGGTAGCACGGCCCGCCCTTGTAGTTGAGGACGCTGATCTGCCCGTCGAAACGGTAAATGGCGCCATACACCAAGGGTTTTCCAAGCTGCACGCAGGCGTCATTGACCAGGTAGCGGGTGTCGAAGTTGTCGGTGCCGTCGATCACCAGGTCATAGGCACCCACCAACTCCAGGGCATTGTCGGCATTCAGGGCGGTGTCGTGGGCGTTGATCTGGATATGACTGTTGAGGTCTTGCAGGCGTTGCTTGGCGGATTCGACCTTGGGCATGCCGAGGGTGCTGTTGCCGTGGACGATTTGGCGTTGCAGGTTGCTGCTTTCTACTACATCGAAATCCACCAGGCCCAGAGTGCCGACACCGGCCGCCGCCAGGTACAGGCTGATGGGTGAGCCCAGGCCACCGGTGCCGATGATCAATACCTTGGCTTTTTTCAGGTTCAACTGGCCTTCGCGGCCGACGCCCGGCAGGGTGATGTGGCGCACGTAACGCTGTACTTCCTCGTTGCTCAGAGTGTCGAGGTCTATGCCGCCGGACGTGGCGAGCAGCACTTCGATTTTGGCTTGTTCCGGCAAGGGTTCGTCGGCACCGATCAGCTCTTCTTCGGCGGTAAACAGGAAGTGTTCCTTGAGCTGGTTGTTCTTCTCGTGAAACAGGTGCGCACGCAACTGCGGGTGGCTGCAGCAGAGGTTTTCAATGACTTCGCGCAATGTCGATCCGGTGCTCTCAAGGGTCGATTCCGGCAGCTTAGCCACGCGAACCAGGATATCGGGGAAAGAGACAGCGTTCATGGACAACTCCGTGTGCAGGTCGTTGAAGGGTTGAAGGGCGAAATGTTTGCCATCCCAGGCAAATAGCTTGGAACCGAGGGCCTGGCCCTGGCGAACATCCACCACCAGATAGCTCACGGGGTAGATCGGCTCGCCCAGGAACAGCGCCTTGTCCTGGTCCTCGTCGCTGAAATACGCGCCGACGTCCGGGTGGGAGTGGTAGATCACCACCACGGGGTTGTCGCCGCGAAATGCCTTGTTCAGCAGCAGGGTGTCGGCCACCGAGAAGGTGTAGCCGCTGGCCGCGCTGCGCGGGTACATCTCGGGGTTCTTGTGGTGCAATTCATTTTGGATATTGCTGCCCAGGTACACGCTGCCGTCGGCAAAGACGTAGCCACAGCATTCCTCGGGATAGCTGCGGCTGGCGTGGGCGTAGATCTGTTCCAGGGCGGTGGGGCGGAGGACTTCCATGTTTCTCTCGCGTTGGTTGTGGGTCAATTTTTCTTGGCCATGAGTTTTTCAATCGGCAACTTGGTGATCGCAAAGCCAGCCAGCAGGATGGCCGAATACAGCATCAGGTCGCGTGAAATCGCCACGCCTTCGTACCAGGCGCCGATGATCACCGCGAACACCGGGAAGATGATGAACACGAACGACAGGATGATCGGGCTCAAGCGCTTGAGCAGCATGAAGTACACGATGAACCCGCCCACCGACGCCACCAGTCCGAGGTAGAACAGGGCACTCCAGGAGCGCAGGGTGATGTCTTCAAAGGTGGGTGTTTCAAACCACAGCCCGGCGACGAACAGCATCAGCCCGGCGATGCCGATGGGCAGGGTGTTGTAGGTGATCACGCTGATGGCGCTGCCTTTCTGCTTGGTAATCACGTAGCACAAGGCATGCATGATCGCGGCGGTCAGAATCGCCAGCACGCCGAAGAACTCGGCGTGGTCCAGGTGCAATCCCTGGCTCCTGATGATCATGTAGAGGCTGCCGAAGCCGATGCCGATGCCGACCACTTGGGAAAAGTAGATGCGCTCGCGCAGAAATAGCGCGGAGAAAATCAGGATAAATACCGGCATGCAACTGAAGAGCAGGGCGGTCAGGCCGGACGAGACATGCATCTCGCCATAGTTGAGCAAGTAGTAGGGAACGCTGAAGTAGGAAAGGGTCACGAACACGAAGAACCAGCGGCTTTCGCGGGGAAACAGGATCGGCTCGCGCCGCACCATGGCAAAACACAGGAACAGCGGGAACGCGATCAGGAAACGCAGGCCGGCAGAGGTCAGTGGCGGCACGCTTTCCACGGCAATTTTGATGCCCAGCCAGGTCGTGCCCCAACTCAGGCACACGATCAGGAACATCACACTGGTGATCAGCCCGGCCAACCACTGTTTTTGGGTGTTGGTTTTGGCGGTGTTTTCTATAGCGGCGGACATTGGCATCGTTTATTGCTTCCCTGAGCCGGAATTGAACTCTATATTGAACTTGTAATGAGTTATTAAATTCGGCGATTGAACCCGTAAAAGCACACTATTAGGGCGAAAGATGGCTGTCAAAACAAATATTGACATGGTGTCAATTATGCGTGAGGGCTTGTCCAACGGTCAGGGCGTGAAGTACAAGCGCCTGTCCGATGTCATGGAACGGGGCATCCTCGAAGGCTTGATTGAGCCGGGACGAAAACTGCCGCCCCATCGGGTGCTTTCCGACAATCTGGGTGTGACCATCGGCACCATCAGCCGGGCCTACGGTGAGTTGGAGCGCCTTGGCTTGGTGGTTGCGCGAGTCGGTGACGGAACATTCGTGCGCAAGCGTGGGATGGAGCGCCAGCGCGATGAAGGCTTTCGCAACGTCAGCGAGGAGCCGCGCCAGTACTTCGATATGAGCCGCAACATGCATATCCCCGGGCAGGAGACGGCGTTCTTGGCCCAGAGCTTCCAAACCTTATCGACCAACGCCAAGTTCCTTCAGGACATCAGCGCCTATACCCCGGACGCTGGCCTGCCGCGCTACCGCGAAGCGGGTGCGCAATGGCTGGTGCAGAGGGATTTTCATCCGATTCCCGAGCAGGTCATCTGCGTCAATGGCGGCCAGCACGGCCTGCTCTGCGCGATGATGGCGCTGCTGCGTGCCGGCGATACGGTGGTGACCGAGCAACTGACGTATCCAGGCCTGATCACCGCGGCGCGCATGCTTGGCATCCGCCTGATCGGCCTGGAGATGGATGACGAGGGCGTGTTGCCGAATGCGCTGGACGAAGTCTGTCGAAACCACCGGATTTCGGCGCTGTACTGCACGCCGACGATCCAGAACCCCACCACCGCCGTGTTATCGGTGGCGCGCCGCGAAGCGCTGGTCAAGGTGTGCCGCGAGCACAATCTGCTGATCCTTGAAGACGAAGCTCATGGTGTATTAGTCGAAGACCGGCCGCCGCCCCTCAGCCATTTCGCACCCGAGCGCACGATTTTGATCAGCAGCCTGAGCAAAGCCGTTTCCGCCGGGCTGCGCGTGGGCTATGTGCATGCGCCGCCGGCGTTGGTCAGCCGTATTTCGGCGGCCTTACGTTCTACGTGCTGGATGGCTACGCCGGTGACCTTAGAACTGGCCACGCAATGGATCGAAAATGGCACGGCCGAGTATCTGCTGCGCCAACAGATAAACGAGATCAGCCGGCGTAAAGCCTTGGTGAGTGACCTGCTGGAAGGCCTGGCATACCGCACCCACCTCAACAGCCCGCACTTCTGGATTGAAGTGCCGGAGCCGTGGCGTGCGTCGGAAATCGAGGCGGAGCTCAAGCAGAACAATTACCTGATCGCCACCGCCGAAGCATTTGCCGTAGGGCAGACGGCGGTCCCGCAGTTTATTCGGGCGAGTATCTGCAATACCTCGGGAGATGATCAGTTGTTGCGAGCGGGGTTTGATGCGTTGGCGACGGCGTTGGGGCAGGGTGGGGGCAGGTTCCATCTGTAGAGTTGAATGTACGCCGACCCAAATGTGGAAGGGGGCTTGCGCCCGATGGCGGTGGATCAGTCAATTAATCTGTCAACTGACACGTCGCCATCGGGAGCAAGCCCCCTCCCACAGGTTATTTGAACCTGCGCTCCACACCTTTCTCCACCAGAATCTTCGCGGAAATCTCTTCCACCGAAAAATGCGTGGAATTGATGTGCGCAATATTCTCGCGACGGAACAGATTTTCCACTTCGCGCACTTCGAACTCGCACTGGGCATAGCTTGAATAGCGGCTGTTGGGCTTGCGCTCGTTGCGGATGGCGGTGAGTCGGTCCGGGTCGATGGTCAGGCCGAACAGCTTGTGGGAATGAGCGCGCAGGGCGGCCGGAAGTGTCAGGTGCTCCATGTCGTCTTCGGTCAGCGGGTAGTTGGCCGCGCGGATGCCGAATTGCATGGCCATGTACAGACAGGTGGGCGTTTTGCCGCAGCGCGACACGCCCACCAGGATCAGGTCGGCTTTGTCGTAGTAATGCGTGCGGGCGCCATCGTCGTTGTCGAGGGCGAAGTTCACCGCCTCGATACGCTCCATATAGTTGGAGTTATGCCCAATGGAATGGGACTTTCCTACGGAGTAGGAGGAGTGTTCGCTCAGCTCCTGCTCCAACGGCGCCAGGAAGGTCGAGAAGATGTCGATCATGAAACCATTCGACGTTGCGAGAATCTCACGGATGTCTTGATTGACGATGGTGTCGAAAATGATCGGCCGAAAGCCGTCTTTTTCAGCCGCAAGATTGATTTGTTGTACCATGGCCCGCGCTTTATCCACGCTGTCGATATAGGGCCGCGTGAATTTTGCGAAGGTATTGTTTTCGAACTGCGCGAGCAGGCTCTGACCCAATGTTTCGGCTGTAATGCCGGTGCCGTCGGAGATAAAGAAAGCAGATCGTTTCATTTGAGCCCTGGGCCTTAAGCTGATGGCGAATCTTGGATATGATAGGCGCGATTTTGCCGTCCCGCAGTGGGCCGCATTCTCACTTATTTTCCAGGTCCAGGCCACAAGCGCGGGCGTTAGCTCCTACTGAGCCGCCGGCGTCCTGAGCTTTTCCAACACAGAAAGTGGAGAGATCACCTTGGTAGAGTACGTAGTTTCCCTCGATAAGCTCGGCGTCCATGATGTAGAGCACGTGGGGGGCAAGAACGCATCCCTCGGCGAGATGATCAGTAATCTTGCAGGCGCTGGTGTCTCGGTGCCCGGTGGTTTCGCCACCACGGCCCAGGCTTACCGCGATTTCCTCGAACTGAGCGGCCTGAATGCTCAGATCCACGCCGCGCTGGACGCCCTGGACGTCGATGACGTCAATGCCCTGGCCAAGACCGGCAGCCAGATCCGCCAATGGATCATGGACGCCGAGTTCCCCGAGAAGCTCAACGAAGAAATCCGCACCGCCTTCGCCACATTGTCGGCCGGCAACCCGGACATGGCTGTCGCCGTGCGCTCCTCGGCCACCGCCGAAGACTTGCCCGACGCCTCCTTCGCCGGTCAGCAAGAAACCTTCCTTAATATTCGTGGCGTGGAAAACGTGATCCGCGCCGCCAAGGAAGTGTTTGCCTCTCTCTTTAACGATCGCGCCATTTCCTACCGCGTACACCAAGGTTTCGACCACAAGCTGGTGGCTTTGTCTGCCGGTGTGCAGCGCATGGTGCGTTCGGAAACCGGCACCGCCGGCGTGATGTTCACCCTGGATACCGAGTCGGGCTTCCGTGACGTGGTGTTTATCACCGGCGCCTACGGCCTGGGAGAAACCGTCGTACAGGGCGCGGTCAACCCGGATGAATTCTACGTACACAAGCACACCCTTGAAGCTGGCCGTCCCGCCATCCTGCGCCGCAACCTGGGCAGCAAAGCCATCAAGATGATCTACGGCGACGAGGCCAAGGCCGGTCGTTCGGTGAAAACCGTTGATGTGGACAAGGCCGAGCGTGCACGTTTCTGCCTGTCCGACGCGGAAGTCAGCGAATTGGCCAAGCAAGCGATGATCATCGAAAAGCACTATAAGTGCCCGATGGACATCGAATGGGCCAAAGACGGCGACGACGGCAAGCTGTACATCGTGCAGGCCCGTCCGGAAACCGTGAAGAGCCGCACTTCGGCCAACGTCATGGAGCGCTACCTGCTCAAGGAAACCGGCACCGTGCTGGTGGAAGGCCGTGCCATCGGCCAGCGCATCGGCGCCGGCAAGGTGCGGATCATCAAGGACGTGTCCGAGATGGACAAGGTCCAGCCAGGCGACGTACTGGTCTCCGACATGACCGACCCGGACTGGGAACCAGTGATGAAGCGTGCCAGCGCTATCGTCACTAACCGTGGCGGGCGTACCTGCCACGCGGCGATCATCGCTCGTGAGCTGGGCATTCCGGCAGTTGTAGGTTGCGGCAACGCCACCCAACTGTTGAAGGATGGTCAAGGCGTGACCGTGTCCTGTGCCGAAGGCGACACCGGTTTCATCTTCGAAGGCGAACTGGGCTTTGACATCAAGCAAAACTCCATCGACGCCATGCCGGACCTGCCGTTCAAGATCATGATGAACGTCGGCAACCCGGACCGTGCCTTCGACTTCGCGCAGTTGCCGAACGCCGGTGTGGGCTTGGCCCGCCTGGAGTTCATCATCAACCGTATGATTGGCGTGCACCCCAAGGCGCTGTTGAACTACGACGGCCTGCCGCTGGATATCAAGGAAAGCGTCGACAAGCGCATCGCCGGTTACAACGACCCGGTGGGCTTCTACGTCGAGAAGCTGGTGGAAGGTATCAGCACCCTGGCGGCGGCGTTCTACCCGAAAAAGGTCATCGTGCGCCTGTCGGACTTCAAGTCCAACGAATACGCGAACCTGATCGGCGGCAAGCTTTACGAGCCGGAAGAAGAAAACCCAATGCTGGGTTTCCGTGGCGCCTCGCGTTACATCAGCGAAGCTTTCCGTGATTGCTTCGAGCTGGAATGCCGCGCGCTGAAACGTGTACGTAATGAGATGGGGCTGACCAACGTCGAGATCATGGTGCCGTTCGTCCGAACCCTGGGCGAAGCGAGCCAAGTGGTGGACCTGCTGGCTGAAAACGGTTTGTCCCGTGGTGAAAACGGTCTGCGCGTCATCATGATGTGCGAGCTGCCGTCCAACGCCATCCTGGCCGAAGAGTTCCTGGAGTTCTTCGACGGTTTCTCCATCGGTTCCAACGACCTGACCCAACTGACCCTGGGCCTGGACCGCGATTCCGGGATCATCGCTCACCTGTTCGACGAGCGTAACCCTGCGGTTAAGAAGCTGCTGTCCAATGCTATCCAGGCCTGTAACAAGGCCGGCAAGTACATCGGCATCTGCGGCCAAGGCCCTTCCGACCACCCTGACCTGGCCCGTTGGCTGATGGAACAGGGCATCGAAAGTGTCTCGCTGAACCCCGACTCCGTGCTGGAAACCTGGTTCTTCCTGGCGGAAGGCCAAGCGTCCGCCTAAAGTCGCTACGTCAAAAGTGCCGGTCACTCGTTGTGGGTGACCGGCATTCTTATCTGTGCAGGGCGGATCTCCTTCCGGACGCCGCCCTTTTTTGTGCAAGAGCATTATGCAAAGCAGCAGCAATCTGTTTCCCGTCGCCCTGATCAGCGCTGAACGTCGTGGCGACCTGAGTGAAGATGTATATCGCCTCAAACCCGGTAATAGCCCCGACGGCACCGTTGAGCTGGCAGTTACCCGTTTGGGCCTTGCCGATGTCCCGGAAAACCGGGGCATCCCGGTTATTTTGTTGCACGGCAGTTTTTCTAATCGGCGTTTCTGGTATTCGCCTAAAGGCATCGGCTTGGGTGCTTTCCTGGCGCGCCAGGGCTTCGATGTGTGGATACCGGAAATGCGCGGCCATGGTTTGTCCAAGCGCAATCATGACTACGCCAAAAATCGAGTCGCCGACTACGCGCGCTATGATTTGCCGGCTATCGGCGCGTTTGTGAGAGAGCAAAGTGCGCAGATCCCCCACTGGATCGGGCACTCCCTGGGCGGCACAGCGTTGGCGGCGGCGCTGGGTGGTGAGCACCTTGGCGCGCCGGCAGTGGCTTCCGTGGCCTTGTTTGGTTGCCAGGTCAGTCGCACCCACTGGCCATTGAAGCTTCCTCCGGTGGAGTGGACCGGTCGATTGCTTCTGAAACGCTTCGGGGAATTGTCCGGCTCGCGCCTCAAGCGCGGTCCGGAGGATGAGCCCGCAGGCGTGCTGATCGAAGCCATGCGTTGGAATGGCCTGTTTGGACGCTTTGGCGAGGGTAAGCAGGACTGGTGGAAAGGCCTGGCAACCGTCGATGTGCCGCTGTTGGCCGTCAGTGCTGCCGGTGATCAACAGGACCCTGATTGGGCATGTCGCAAGTTGTTCGAGCAAATCGGTTCTGAGCATCGGCAATACCTTTGCCTGGGCCGCCAGCAAGGTTTTACCGAGGATTTCGGGCACGTGGAAATGCTGGTGAGCAAGGCCGCCCAGGCCGAAGTGTGGCCGCTGGTGGCGCAATGGTTAAAAGATCCGCTCACACCGTTGCTTGGCGCCCCGGTCGATACAGTGGCGACGGTTTGACGCAGCCCTCTGCCAAGGGCGTTTCGCTTGTGCGAGGTTGCGGCTAAGATATGACGCGCTGAACGCTTCTGGTCATATTCAGTCGCGCAGTGGCTCTTGCGTTGCGGCGAGGCGAAAGGGATGTTCCCCGTCCGCTTCGGCCGGTACTTCTTTGAAAGACACTTCTCTGGCAGAAAGGAATTTTTCGATGAACCATTACGTGACCCCCGACCTCTGCGACGCCTACCCGGATCTGGTGCAGGTGGTCGAGCCGATGTTCAGTAATTTTGGCGGCCGAGATTCCTTTGGCGGCGAGATTGTCACCATCAAGTGCTTCGAAGATAACTCGCTGGTGAAGGAGCAAGCCGACCAGCCGGGCGCCGGCAAGGTGCTCGTGGTCGACGGGGGCGGTTCCCTGCGGCGCGCGTTGTTGGGCGACATGATTGCCGAGAAAGCCGCAAAAAACGGCTGGGAAGGGTTGGTGATCTACGGTTGCATCCGTGATGTCGATGTCATCGCGCAGACCGATCTTGGCGTCCAGGCCCTGGCCAGCCACCCGATGAAGACCGACAAGCGCGGCATCGGTGACTTGAATGTGGTGGTCACATTTGCCGGCGTGACCTTTCGTCCGGGTGAGTACATCTATGCGGATAATAATGGCGTGATTGTGTCGCCAAGCCCGCTGAAAATGCCTGAATAAACTGCAATAACCGACGGGGTGAGGATGTTCGAGGAAGAAAACGCGCAATGGGGGCTGGTGCATGCCCTGGTGCTGGACGGTAAAGGCGGTGCGCGTTCGATTGCCCGGACTGAGCTCGACGACTTGCAACTGCAGCCCCAGGAAAGCCTGTGGCTGCATTGGGATCGCAGCCATCCGCAGACCCAGACCTGGCTGCGTAAATCCAGTGGCCTGAGCGAATTTGCCTGCGACCTGCTGCTGGAGGAGAACACCCGCCCGCGCTTGTTGCCGCTGCCAGAGGGCGAGCTTCTCCTGTTCCTGCGCGGGGTTAACCTCAATCCGGGTGCAGAGCCCGAAGACATGGTGTCGGTGCGTATCTTCGCCGCCGCCAGCCGCGTGATTTCCTTGCGCCTGCGCCCGCTGCGCGCTACCGATGAACTGCTTGTGCAACTGGCGGAGGGAAAAGGGCCAAGAACTGCGTCTGAACTCATCCTTTATATGGCGCAGTACCTGACCAATAAAGTGCAGGATCTGGTCACGGACCTCTCTGAAGTCGTGGATTCCGAGGAAGAAAAACTCGATACCGACGAACGGTATACTCCGGAGCACGGCAGCGTGTTGCAGATCCGTCGACGAGCGGCAGGGCTCAAGCGATTCCTCGCGCCGCAGCGGGACATTTTTGCTCAACTGACGCGGATCAAATTGCCATGGTTCTGCGATGACGATGCCGACTATTGGAACGAATTGAACAACAGCCTGACCCGCTATCTGGAAGAGCTCGAATTGACCCGCGAGCGCGTGGGGCTTGTGCTGGAGGCCGAAGACCGGCGCTTGAGCGTGCGCATGAACCGCACGATGTATCGCTTTGGGATCATCACTGGAATCTTCCTGCCCATGAGCTTCTTGACCGGCTTACTGGGTATAAATGTGGGAGGCATACCTTTCTCTCAGAGCCCCTATGGCTTCATCATTGCGTGCCTGTTGATGGTGTCGGTGGCTCTCGGACAATGGTGGCTATTTCGGCGGTTACGCTGGGTTTGAGCTGAATATCACCTGAATGTAGGAAGGGTCCTATGTGACCCCAGGAATTTTCCCCTCGTCTTTAAAACACTTGCGAGAGGTCTTTATGCACGATCCGTTCGAACAGTCTTTACGTGACATGCTCAATGCCTCGCCGTCCAACCGTGACGACGATGCCTGCTTGGGCCGCGTGTTGAAAACCGCTAACCGCCAGGTGGGCGCGGGTGACCTGTTCGGTCTGCTCGGCCGCTGGGTGCCGGCGTTGATGATGGCCTTGAACAACGGTTCGGCCCACGTTTCACCGGTTTCCCGTCGTAAACCTCTTGCTCGCACTGCTGATAAGGCTGATTGAATATGGAACTTGATCTCTGGACCCAGAGCCTGGTCACTGCAATGACCGCATTGTGGACCAAGGTGGCGAACTTCATTCCCAACCTGTTTGGTGCTCTGGTCCTGGTATTGCTGGGCTTTGTCGTAGCCAAGCTGCTCGATACCCTGCTGTCCAAATTGCTCGCTAAACTCGGGCTTGATCGCCTGATGGCAGGCACTGGCCTGACCAAACTGCTGGGGCGTGCCGGGCTGCAAGTGCCGATCTCCACGTTGATCGGTAAGATCGTCTATTGGTTCGTTTTGCTGATTTTTCTGGTTTCTGCGGCTCAATCCCTTGGACTTGAGCGAGTTTCAGCTACGCTCGACATGCTGGCGCTGTATTTACCGAAAGTTTTCGGCGGCGCGCTGGTACTGCTGGTAGGTGTTCTGCTGGCGCAACTGGCCAATGGGCTGGTGCGCGGCGCTGCCGAAGGCGTGGGGCTGGATTATGCTGCTGGCCTGGGGCGAATTGCCCAGGGGTTGGTGATCATCATCAGTATTTCGGTCGCGATCAGCCAGTTGGAGGTCAAGACTGACCTGCTCAACCATGTAATTGTGATCGTTTTGATTACCGTTGGTCTGGCCGTTGCGCTGGCCATGGGCTTGGGAAGCCGGGAAATTGCGGGTCAGATTCTTGCGGGAATCTATGTGCGCGAGCTGTATCAAGTTGGGCAACAGGTGCGTGTAGGCGAGGTCGAAGGGCAAATCGAGGAGATCGGCACGGTCAAGACGACGGTGCTGACCGATGACGGTGACCTGGTGTCGTTGTCCAATCGGATTCTCCTGGAGCAGCAGGTCAGTAGCCGCTAATCCGGTAAACCCTGCTAATGTACGCCGCCGCAAGCTCGGCTGACCGGGCTGTAGCGGACATTGACCTGACTGTCGGCACGACTTGTTTTGAATAAAGCCCAAACGCTGTCCACGCGCTATGACCCCCGTGAGCTCTCTGATGAGGAGTTGGTCGCGCGCTCGCACACGGAGCTGTTTCACGTCACTCGCGCGTACGAAGAATTGATGCGCAGATATCAACGCACTCTGTTCAACGTTTGTTCAAGGTATTTAGGGAACGATAGAGATGCGGACGATGTCTGTCAGGAAGTGATGCTCAAGGTGTTGTACGGCCTGAAGAACTTTGAGGGTAAATCGAAGTTCAAGACCTGGCTCTACAGCATCACGTACAACGAGTGCATCACGCAGTATCGGAAGGAACGGCGAAAGCGTCGCTTGATGGACGCTTTGAGTCTGGACCCCCTTGAGGAGGCGACTGAAGAGAAGTCGCCGGCACCCGAGGAAAAGGGCGGACTCGATCGCTGGCTGGTGTATGTGAACCCGATTGACCGGGAAATTCTGGTGCTGCGATTTGTCGCAGAGCTCGAGTTCCAGGAAATCGCTGACATCATGCACATGGGTTTGAGTGCTACAAAAATGCGTTACAAACGTGCTCTAGATAAATTACGTGAGAAATTTGCGGGCGAGACTGAAACTTAGTGCGTGGCAAATATCTCTTACGTGTAGGCAAGTTCTGTTAGACTTGTCGCCGAGTTGTCCCCCGGTTTGTGGGACTGCTTTACAATCACCAGATGGGGATTTAACGGATGAAACTGAAAAACACCTTGGGCTTGGCCATTGGTTCTCTTATTGCCGCAACTTCTTTCGGCGTTCTGGCACAAGGCCAAGGCGCAGTTGAAGGCGAGCTGTTCTACAAGAAGCAGTACAACGATAGCGTCAAGCACATCGAAGACGGCTTCAATCCTGGCGCTCGCATCGGTTACTTCCTGACCGACGACCTGTCCTTGAACTTGTCCTACGACAAAACCAACCACACCCGTTCGAACGACGGTACTGGTAGCCAGAAGATCAAAGGCGATACCGGCAGCCTGGTTGCCCAGTATCACTTCGGTCAAGCTGGTGTTGACAGCCTGCGTCCATACGTTGAAGGCGGTTTCGGCCACCAGAGCCGTGGCAACGTACAAGCTGACGGCCACAGCGGTCGCGATCAGACCACTTTCGCTACCGTCGGTACTGGCGTGAAGTACTACTTCACCAACAACCTGTACGCTCGTGCCGGTGTTGAAGCTGACTACGGTCTGGACAACGGCAAGTGGGACTACTCCGCACTGGTCGGCCTGGGCGTAAACTTCGGCGGTAACGCTGGCGCAGCTGCTCCAGCTCCTACTCCAGCACCAGCTCCAGAGCCAACTCCAGAGCCAGAAGCTCCAGTTGCTCAGGTTGTTCGTGTTGAGCTGGACGTTAAGTTCGACTTCGACAAATCCGTTGTTAAGCCTAACAGCTACGGCGACGTGAAAAACCTGGCCGACTTCATGGCTCAGTACCCAGCTACCAACGTAGAAGTTGCTGGTCACACTGACTCCGTAGGTCCAGACGCTTACAACCAGAAGCTGTCCCAGCGTCGTGCTGACGCTGTTAAGCAAGTTCTGGTTAAAGACGGCGTTGCTCCTAGCCGTGTAACTGCTGTTGGTTACGGCGAATCCCGCCCAGTTGCTGACAACGCAACTGAAGCAGGTCGTGCTGTTAACCGTCGCGTAGAAGCGTCGGTTGAAGCTCAAGCTCAGTAATTACTGAGTAGAAAAAAGCCCGGCTCAGGCCGGGCTTTTTTTCGCCTGGAATTTGCCTCAGGCACTGGCCGCTGCCGTGATGTAGGCCACTTGGTCGGTGGCGGCAACACTGCCAATCACCAGGATTGCAGGGCTCTTCAAGGCAAAGGAATGAGCATCCTCGTGCATGCGTGACAGCTCACTACGGCATTCGCGCTGCTGGGGCAGTGATGCATTTTCGATCATCGCCACTGGCATATCAGCTGCCATCCCGCCTCCGAGCAATTGCTGGCGAATCTCCTCCAGCTTGGCCACCCCCATGTACACCACCAATGTCGTTCCACCTTCTGCCAGCGCGCGCCAATTAACGCTGCTGTCGTCTTGAGTGTGGGCCGTGACCAACGTCACGCCGCGGCTGACACCGCGCAATGTCAGAGGAATCGCGCAGTTCGTCGCACCCGCCAGCCCTGCGGTGATCCCGTTGACCAACTCCACCTCGACGCCACGCTCGCGCAGCCACATGGCCTCTTCACCACCGCGTCCGAAAATGCACGGATCGCCACCTTTGAGCCGCACCACGCACTTGCCTTGGCGGGCGTAACGCAGCATCAGGCGATGGATAAAATCCTGCGGGGTTGAGCGGCAGCCACCGCGTTTACCCACGGTAATCACACGAGCCTCGGCGCAGTGCTCCAGTACGGCCGGGTTGACCAAATCATCGATCAACACTACATCGGCTTCGTTCATTGCCCGTACGGCTTTGAGGGTCAACAGTTCTGGGTCGCCGGGGCCTGCGCCCACCAGCCAGACTTTTGCGTTCATGTGTTTTTCCTCGTCTAGAGCTGACGTCAGCTATGAAAGAGTGAATACAGAAGAATCAGATTGATCAGCATCGAGACCAGGCCCAAGGTGCGCCAAACCTTCAAAGGTTCGCGCTCAAGGAGTGGCCTCGGACGGATGCTCAGCTCTTGGCGGTCAGCCTGCTCCAGCACCAGCAGCCATTCCTCGGCAGTCTCGTAGCGATGCGTCGGCTGCGCTGCCACAGCGCGTTCCAGGCTCAGAGGGAGCCAGTCCGGGAGGTCCGGACGATAGCGGCTGGCGGTGACGGATTGGGCAAATCTAGGTCGTTGGAAAGCTTCGATTTCACCGTATGGGTAGTGCCCGGTCAGCAGGAAATACAGCGTCACACCAACGCTATATAAATCCTGTTGTGCTGTAGGACGGTCGCCATTGAACGCCTCAGGCGCGATAAAGCTCGGAGTGCCGGGCAGCACATGGGCGCGATCCTCTGACAGGCCGGAGCAATACGCCAGACCGAAATCCAATACTCGCAATTCTCCGTCGTCCCCCAGCAGCAGGTTTTCCGGCTTGATATCGCGGTGCAGGATCTGCCGTCGATGCAGCATGCCCACCGCGCGCAGCAAGCGCTCGGCGACGGACTGCCATTGCGCCAGGGGCAGTGGGCCCTGGCGCTGAAAGAGCTCGGCGAGGGTCATACCGGGATATTCACGCATCACGTAGTACAAATGCTGACGCCCGCTGGCCGTATGGACTTCCGGAAACGCCCGCCCGGCAACCCGTCGCAGAAACCATTCTTCCGACAACAATGCCTGACCGCCGTCGCTGTCATTATCGCGGCTCAGGGGCAGCGTTTTCAGCAGCCAGGGTTGCTGCTGGGCATCGCGTACCCGGTACAACAATGACTGCCTGCTGTGTGCCAGGACGGCGTCGACCTGCCAACCTTCAAAGTGTTGCCCGGCTTTGAGCGGCGGTGGCAAGGGCCATTGCTGCAGCTGCACCAAGGCGTCACCGAGTGTGGCCTCGCCGACCGTGTCGACACGCACCAGCAGGGCGCTGGCATTGTCCTGGCTACCCGCCAGGTGCGCGGCGTTGATCAGGGTGCTTACCGCCAGGTCGAGGTCGGTTTGTTCACGCAGGATCGCGCTGATGCTGTGATCGGCCAGGGTTGCCCACACGCCATCGCTGAGCAGCAGGAAACACTCACCCTCGCGCAATTGACCGTCGAGAAAGTCCAGGACCAGATGTTGATCCAGGCCAAGGGCACGCTTGAGCACATGCTGCATGCCCGGCTGTTCCCACACATGGTCTTCGCTGATGCGCTGCAACTCGCCGTCCAGCCAGCGATATGCCCGGCAATCGCCGACATGGGCCAGGGTGAAGCGCTGGCCGCGAAAGACCAAGGCGCTGAGGGTGGTCAGCAACGGTTGACCTCCCCCATTGGCCTGCAGCCAGCGGTTCTGTGCGAGTAGCAACCGCTCCAGTGCCTGTGCCACGCCCCAGGTTTGCGGCGTGGCGTAGTAATCCAGGGCCAGGGCCTGCAGAGTTGAGCGGGCGGCCAGGCCACCGTCTGCACACTGGCTCACGCCGTCGGCCATGGCGCACAGATAGCCTTTGCTCGCCGCCAGTTCCGCAGCGGGGGTAACCACCCGCAGCGCATCCTGGTTTTCCGCCCGTGGGCCGATGGCACTGGCGTGGGCGATGCTCAGTTGCAGGCTCATCAGACGCGCGCGGCGGTCACAGCGGCCGAACCCCAAGTAGTTCTCCAGCGGCGCTTGACGCCATGCAGACCGAACCAGGCCAATACGCCCAGGCTCGCGAACAACCACAAGGCCAATTGATAGCTTCCGGTGCTCTGCTTGATCGCACCCATGCCCGCCGCCAGGGCGAAACCGCCGATGCCGCCGGCCATGCCAATCAGGCCGGTCATCACGCCGATCTCACGGCGAAAACGCTGTGGTACCAGTTGGAACACAGCGCCATTGCCTGCGCCCAAACCGAGCATGGTGCAGACGAAAAGCGCCAGCGCCGCGTAGGAACTGGGCAGGTTGAAACCGACTGCCGCGATGCAAATTGCTGCGACGCTGTACATGCCGAGCAGTGTGCGGATCCCGCCGAAACGGTCGGCCAAGGCGCCGCCCAGTGGGCGCATCAGGCTGCCACCGAACACGCAGGCGGCGGTGTAGTAGCCGGCGGTCATGGGGCTCAGGCCGTATTGATCGTTGAAATAGCCGGGCAGGGCGCTGGCCAGGCCGATAAAGCCACCGAAGGTCACGCTGTAGAAAAACATGAACCACCAACTGTCGCGGTCGCCCAGAGCCTTGAAGTAATCAGCCATGGACTTGGCTTTAGGGCGTTCAGGCGCATTTTTCGCGAGCCAGGCGAACACGATCAGGGTCAGGATCAGCGGAATCAGTGCGAAGCCGAACACGTTGCTCCAGCCAAAGGCCGCCGCCAGTACCGGGGCCAACAATGCAGCGAACACTGTGCCCGAATTACCGGCGCCGGCGATGCCCATGGCCTTGCCCTGGTGTTCGGCTGGATACCACTGGGACGCCAACGGCAACGCCACTGCAAAGGATGCGCCGGCCATACCGAGGAACAGCCCTAGCAACAAGGCTTGTTCGTAGCTGTGAACCCCCAGTTTCCAGGCGCCGAACAACGCGACAATCACAATCACCTGGCCAATCAGCCCGGCTGTCTTTGGGGATAGCTTGTCCGCCAGCATGCCCATCAGGAAGCGCAACACAGCGCCCGCAAGGATCGGTGTCGCCACCATCAAGCCGCGTTGTTGAGTGGTCAGGTGCAAGTCGGCGGAAATCTGTACCGCCAGCGGGCCCAACAAATACCAGACCATGAAGCTCAGATCGAAATACAGGAACGCGGCAAACAGGGTCGGGGTGTGCCCGGATTTCCAGAAGCTTGATTTCATCACGCACCTCAACGGTTGGGAGTCTTGTAAGAAGGCCTGGTGATGGAGCAGCCGGCTGAGGCCGCCCCACCGGCCCCGTGCTGCTGGGGCCAAAACGAAAAAACGCCGCCATCGGGTTCGCGAGGGCAAACCGGATGTGCGACGTCTTTGTCGTGGAGGGGCAACCGCCGTTGGTTACCTGTGATGATTGTTTAGCAAGTCCCGCGCCACATCAGCCGAGCAGTTCACTCATGGCGATGATTTGCTCTGCCACTTGGATCAGTTTCTGTTGGCGGCTCATGGCTTGGCGGCGCATCAGTGTGTAGGCCTCTTCCTCATTACAGGCCTTCATTTTCATCAGCATGCCCTTGGCCAGTTCGATGCGCTTGCGCTCGGCCAACTGCTGGTCCCGCGCCTGAAGCTGGGCGCGCAAGGCTTGGTCGCTTTCAAAGCGGGCCATGGCCACGTCGAGGATCGGTTGCAGGCGCTGGGCCTGGATGCCCTCGACGATATAGGCACTGACACCGGACTTGATGGCCTGGCGCATCACGTTCGGGTCGTGCTCGTCGGTAAACATCACGATAGGCCGGGGCTGGTCGCGGCTGACGAGCACCACTTGCTCCATCACATCGCGGCCCGGTGACTCGGTATCGATCAGAATCACATCCGGGCGCACTGTTTCGACGCGTGCCGGCAAGTCGATGGTCAGGCCGGACTCATCGATCACCTCGAAGCCAGCTTCGATCAGCGCCGTACGCAGGCGCCCGACCTTGCGCGGGGTGTCATTGATCAACAGGATTCGCAGCATAGAAGTGCTCCTGTCAGCGCAAGGCTTGGCGGTTGGCGTGGTCGGCGATGGCATGCAATCGGAAACTGCGGGCGTAGCCGACGGGGTCCGAGCCGTCCCACACCTTGCCGTCGATCAGTTGGCTGCTGCGCATGTCCTGGCGTTGCGCATTGATGCCCAGCGCGTCTGCCGCCTGGCGATACAGCGCCAGTTGCTGGACCTGGCGGGCAACGCCCAGGTAATCAGGGTCTTCGCGCAGCAGGCCCCAGCGTCGAAACTGGGTCATGAACCACATGCCATCGCAGAGATATGGCAGGTTCACTTCGCCATCGGCGAAAAAGCGCAGGGCATGGGGATCCTGCCAGTGGTTGCCCAGGCCATCGTCATAAATGCCCAGCAGGCGGGGTTCGATGCAGTCGAGAGGCGCGTCAAGGTACTCGCGGCCGCTGAGCAACTGCGCGGTGGAACGTCGGTTTTCGATACTTTCTTCAATAAAACGGCTGGCTTCGAGAATAGCCATGACCAATACGCGGGCGGTGTTGGGGTATTGGTCGACGAAGGCCTGTGTGCAGCCGAGCACCTTTTCTGGATGGTTCGGCCAGATCGCTTGGGTGGTTGCCAGTGTAAAGCCCTGGTTTTGCGCGACTGCGCTGGCACTCCAGGGTTCTCCGACGCAAAAGCCATCAATCCGACCAGCTTGCAGGTGCGCAACCATTTGTGGGGGCGGTACCACGACGCTGTCCACATCCTGTAACGGATGAATGCCCTGACTTGCGAGCCAGTAGTACAACCACATGGCGTGGGTGCCTGTGGGAAAGGTCTGTGCGAAGGTCAGTTTTGTTCGGCTTTGGTGCACGTGGCGATCCAATGCCTCAGGAGTGACCACCCCTTGTCGTTGCAGGGCGTGGGACAGGTTGATGCTTTGACCGTTCTGGTTCAGTCCCATCAGCACCGCCATGTCGGTGGGTGCGACGCCGCCGATGCCCAGGTGAACGGCATAGATCAACCCGTACAGACTGTGGGCGGCGTCCAGTTCACCGCTGACCAGTTTGTCCCGCAGGTTGGCCCACGAGGATTGGCGCTTGAGGTTTAGCGTCAGGCCATAAGGTTGAGCGAAGCCCTGGGTTGCCGCCACCACCAAGGAGGCGCAGTCGCTCAAAGCCATGAAGCCCAGGTCGAGGCTGCTCTTTTCCGGAGCATCACTGCCGTTGACCCAGGCCAGTGGGTCTCTTGTCGGGCTGCTGCCAACCGAATCGTTCATCAACACCTACCTTTTCTTTCAAAAAAAAGCGCCGTTCCCTCAGATGGCGATGCAAGGCCATTGCGGGTAACGACGCCTTTGTCCGTAAGCTCGCTCCGCCGTTGGAGTGCGCTCTGATAACGAGTGCAAAGCAAGGCACATGCCACGGGCCTGGAAGCGCTGTCGGCCGTCACCTTTCCATCAAGATTGAAAATGGACGGCCTCTCAGTATGGCCGCCTCTCACTGCCAGGCCGCCCAGGAAACCTACGGTGTACGCTGACTTCCCCTTAACGACTCCCTGCCTCTGGCTACTGCTTGCCGCGCTGATGCTGGGAGGTGCCGATGCCCATGGCGAAACCTATCAGGCGCAGGACGAGAGCCTGCATACCGTCTTTACTGCCTTGTCCGTGCCTATGGGCCTGCCCATTGTCGTGAGCAGTGAAGTGGCGCGCACACGCATCAGTGAAGTCATTGACCTCGATACACCTCAACACGCCCTGGAGACGCTTGCATTGCAATACGGCTTGATCTGGTACGGCGATGGGCAGGCGCTCTACCTCTATGACGTCAGCGAAGCAAAAAGCTCGACCGTGACGTTGTTGCATATATCCGTCGACAGGTTTCGCGCCCTCATGCGCCGCTCGGGGGTTGATGAAACGCGCTACCCCCTTAGGATCAGCGGAACTCGGACATTCTCTGTGTCGGGCCCGCCCAATTATGTCGATCAGGTGTTGCATCTGGCCCAATTGATGGACCTTGAACGTGCTGATTTGCGCGTGGGTACCCAGGCGTTTGCTGTCGTCCAGGTACTCAACACCCATGTTGCTGACCGGGTGTACTCCATGGGCCCGGAAAAGGTCACGGTGCCGGGGATCGCGTCGCTGATCGACACCCTGCTGGCGTCTGAGGAGGACGGACCACTGGCCGACCAGAGTCTGGCGGTGATCCCCTATTTGGATACCAACAGCCTGCTGATCAAGGGCGAGCCTGAACAGTTGGGTTTCATCGAGCGATTGATCGCCGAGTTGGACACACCCAAGCGGTCTGTCGAAGTCTCGCTCTGGATGGTGGACGTGGAGCGTGACGACCTGAAAAAACTGGAGCCTGCCTGGGATAAGGAGGCGAAGGGTCAGGCCACGCGAATCCTGGAACCGATTGACGATAACCGCTTGATGGCGCAAATCGCCACGCTGGAGCATCGGCGGCGAGCGAAAGTGATGACGTTACCGGTGATTCTCACCCAAGAGAACGTGCCAGCGGTATTTCAGGATAACCACACCTTCTATCTGCCCGCTCCCGGACAGGATCATGCTGATTGGAAGCCTGTGCATTACGGCTCCCAAGTCAGCGTGTTACCGCGTTTTGCCGAAGCGAATCAGATCGAGATGCTTCTCCACGTTGAGGATGGTCGCCAGATGAGCCAGGCCGGTCGGCGCGGCAAACCGAGCGCGGTCGGGCGAGTGAGTGTCAGTAGCGTGGTGCAAGTGCCGCAGGGCAAGCGCCTGTGGTTGGGGCCGTTTAGCCGTGAGGCCAATGAGCAGGGACGCAACGCCGTATCAAATAGCTCGGCCAAGGTTCGTCTGTTTGTGATTCAGTCCCGGGCCGTGGGTAGCGAGAAGGCGTTACCGGCAGGCGTTGGTGCGCCGCCGTTGACTGCGGCGCAATACGAACGAGTGCAACGTGCGTTTGTGCACCCGGGTCGCGATATCTCTCCGTGAAAAAGGTGCTAACCCGTGCATATGGAAATTCTTCTACAGGAACAACTGGTCAGTTTCAGGCGCCTTTCAGCCTTTGCGCCTGGGAAGGTGCTGCCATTGGCGCCTGGAATCAACCACTGCGTGGAGGTTCGGGTTAACGGCAGGCTATTGGCGTTGGGGGAGTTGGTGCAGTTGGAGGATCGCCTGGGGATTGAATTGCACGAGGTCTATCGAAAAGGGGCATCTGACAGTTGTAAATGAACGGTCTTACAGGGTGATGTTGAAAAGCGGCGGCTGTATGGGTTTTTTCCTAGCGTGGGCTGCAAGGCGGTTTTTTATAGTCATGACGTGGGCACAAGAGCCAGTACTGGAAATAAGGAATGAGTCGGATGCCGAGGTGGATATGGCCGTCGTGAATGATGGGTTGACTGCGACTTCCCTGTATTTCTCCCAGTGGATACTGCATGGCGATGGTCGTCTAAGCGGTAAAGTCAGCGATGTTCAGTTGCCGCCCAAGGAGCTGCATGTTTTGCGGTTGCTGCTTGCCTCTGGCGGTGTCCTGATGACCAAGGATCATTTGCTTGAACTGGCCTGGCCACAAGGGGAGGTCGCGGAGGAGTCACTGACCCGTTGCATTTACTCGCTGCGCAAGCATCTTGGAGCCGACAAGGGGTTTATCAAGACCATCTACGGTCGTGGGTATCGCTTCACCTGTCCCGTGAACGTTGAGCGGCATGGGGCTGGGCATACGGATGCCGCGCAGCACCTGTGTTCGGCCTGTGGTCAGCTCAGGCGTGGCTAAGCTGTGGCGCAGGCTGCTGTTGCTCGGCCTATTGATCAGCGCAAACCAGGCGTTTGCCTACTGCTGGGAGGAAACCGCCAGTCGCTACGGTATCGAGCCTGAATTGCTGCAGGCTATCGCTGCCGTGGAGTCGGGGTTTCGTGCAGATGCGATCAACCACGCAAACCAAAATGGTACGCGTGACATCGGCCTGATGCAGATCAACAGTATCCATTTGCCCCGCTTGCTCAAGCTGGGCATTACCGAGGAGCGGCTGTTGAGTGAGCCGTGCCTCTCAGTGGAAGTAGGCGCTTCCATACTGGCCGATTTCATTCAGCGCTTTGGCTACAACTGGACGGCGGTAGGTTCCTACAATGTTGGCGCTGGCTCAGGCCCTCAGCGCGACGCATTGCGCATGCGCTATGCAGAGAAAATCTGGGCACGCTATGAGTTGCTCGTACAGCAGCGCTATTGATGTTTGGGTAGCACGCCTCGCGTGCACCCCGTCACCCCGGCTATAATCGCCGCCACCTTTCGCCGCCATCCGAGTCTAGCCCGCCCATGTATACCCTGGCCCGCCAGCTGTTGTTCAAACTCTCCCCGGAAACCTCCCACGATCTGTCCCTGGACCTGATCGGC
Organism: Pseudomonas sp. TE3911; assembly: GCF_054062775.1. Taxonomy (NCBI): domain Bacteria; kingdom Pseudomonadati; phylum Pseudomonadota; class Gammaproteobacteria; order Pseudomonadales; family Pseudomonadaceae; genus Pseudomonas; species Pseudomonas sp. TE3911. The sequence goes on from NZ_JBSSFP010000001.1 coordinate 640,541, forward strand.
GCCGGTGGCCGCCTGGGGCTCAACGGCCTGGTATGCAAGGCACCCGCAAAAATGCCGGTATCAGTGATGGGGCTCGACTTCCCCAACCCGGTCGGACTGGCCGCTGGCCTGGACAAGAACGGCGCGGCCATCGATGGCTTCGCGCAACTGGGTTTCGGTTTTGTCGAGATCGGCACCGTGACGCCACGGCCGCAGCCCGGTAACCCCAAGCCGCGGATCTTCCGCCTGCCTGAAGCCGAGGCGATCATCAACCGCATGGGTTTCAACAACCTCGGCGTCGATCACCTGCTGTCGCGGGTTGAGGCTGCGAAGTACAAGGGCATCCTCGGCATCAATATCGGCAAGAACTTTGATACACCGGTTGAGCGAGCGGTGGACGACTACCTGATCTGCTTGGACAAGGTCTACGCCCACGCCAGCTATGTCACCGTCAACGTCAGCTCGCCGAACACACCGGGCTTGCGCAGCCTGCAGTTCGGTGACTCCCTTAAGCAGTTGCTCGAAGCCCTGCGCCAGCGCCAGGAAGATTTGGCAGTGCGCCATGGCAAGCGCGTGCCGCTGGCCATCAAGATCGCCCCGGACATGAGTGACGAGGAAACCGTACTGGTGGCCCAAGCCCTGGTGGATTCGGGTATGGACGCAGTGATCGCTACCAACACCACCCTCAGCCGTGTCGGCGTCGAAGGGTTGGCCCATGGCGACGAAGCCGGTGGCCTGTCAGGTGCGCCGGTGCGGGACAAGAGCACCCATATCGTCAAGGTGTTGGCTGCTGAGTTGGCCGGGCGTTTGCCGATCATTGCAGTGGGCGGTATCACCGAAGGCAAGCACGCTGCCGAGAAGATCGCTGCCGGCGCGAGCCTGGTGCAGTTGTACTCCGGGTTTATCTACAAAGGCCCGGCGCTTATTCGTCAATCGGTGGATGCGATAGCGGCATTGCGTTGAAAGATCGCCCAATAAAAAGGGCTCCTTAAAAGGAGCCCCTGGGCCGAAGCCCGCCGCCTTGAGAGGGCGTGCGTGGTTAAGTCGTCATCTATTCGTGGTGGTGTCGGAATTAAGTGCCCTTGATTAGCCGACGGCGTGAAGTTCGTTGAGTCTGTGGATTCCCGCAGTGCCAGTCATACCGTCCCAGTTGTCGCCTCGTCCTTCTCGCCAGCCGTTGATCCAGGCTTGGCGTACCGACGGTAGAGTAAATGGGCAAAGCTCACGGGATTTGCCATGAACGCCATATTGATATCCGCGTAAAAAAGCTCTTTCCAACGGATCACGCTTAAGTCTTCTCATAGGGTGTTTCCCTCACTTGTTGACTGTCTTGATATCCTTCGGCCTCGTCTGAGGCCGGGCAGAGTTTTTCTGCCGTTGGTGGGCTCGCTGCCGGCGTGGCGAGCCTAGGTGTTGGCGTCGTTACGGCGCCAACCTGTGTTGAGTTCTAACCAATAGGTCACACGGATTCAATGATCGTTTTGTCATAAGCACGTAACGATTACGATGCTATAGCCATAAGCTGGGATGGCTTTTCGCCCCTTTTTTGAGGCAAAGCCAGCTATGATGCACCCTGCAAAGAGGATGGGTTTAATCCTTTAGTGAGAATGCTGGCCCGTTGCGGTCGGTTACTATTCGACGAAGGGTCGGAATATTTCTTTTTGTTGCTTAAAAAAATCACTCTGCCCCGTCAATAAAGGCTCAAGGGCCCGTCAGACGGGGTGGGACGGCACATTCGTGCCACGCGAGCACTCTTCGAGAAAAGTGCTTGATTGAAAACCGAACCGGCGATGCGTCGCCCGTTCATTTATTGCTGAAAAGCCTGGAATGCCCCATGTCGGACCGTTTTGAACTCTTCCTCACTTGCCCCAAGGGCCTCGAAGGCCTGCTGATCGAGGAAGCCGTCGGGCTTGGCCTTGAGGAAGCCCGCGAGCACACCTCGGCCGTGCGCGGCATGGCCGACATGGAAACCGCCTATCGCCTGTGCCTCTGGTCGCGCCTGGCCAACCGCGTGTTGCTGGTGCTCAAGCGCTTCCCGATGAAGGATGCCGAAGACCTCTACCACGGCGTGCTGGACATCGAATGGGCCGACCACATGGTCTCCGACGGCACCCTGGCGGTGGAGTTCAGCGGTCACGGTTCGGGCATCGACAACACACACTTCGGCGCGCTGAAGGTCAAGGACGCGATCGTCGACAAGCTGCGTACCCCGACCGGCGAACGCCCGTCCATCGACAAGATCAACCCGGACCTGCGCATTCACCTGCGCCTGGACCGTGGCGAAGCAATCCTGTCTCTCGACCTTTCCGGCCACAGCCTGCACCAGCGCGGCTACCGCCTGCAGCAGGGCGCGGCGCCGTTGAAGGAAAACCTGGCGGCGGCGATCCTGATTCGTGCCGGCTGGCCGCGTATTGCTGCCGAAGGCGGCGCGCTGACTGACCCGATGTGCGGTGTGGGGACCTTCCTGGTCGAAGGCGCGATGATTGCCGCCGACATGGCCCCCAACCTCAACCGCGAACTGTGGGGCTTCACCACCTGGCTTGGCCACGTGCCGGCGCTGTGGAAGAAACTTCATACAGAAGCCACTGAACGTGCCGCCATCGGCATGAACAAAACCCCGCTGTGGGTGCGTGGCTACGAGGCTGACCCGCGTCTGATCCAGCCCGCGCGCAACAACATCGAGCGTGCTGGCCTGAGCCATTGGATCAAGGTGTACCAGGGCGAAGTCGGCACCTTCGAGCCGCGCCCGGACCAGAACCAAAAAGGTCTGGTGATCTGCAACCCGCCCTACGGCGAGCGTCTGGGTGACGAAGCCAGCCTGTTGTACCTCTACCAGAACCTCGGCGAGCGTCTGCGCCAGGCCTGCATGGGCTGGGAAGCCGCGGTGTTCACCGGCGCACCGGACCTGGGCAAGCGCATGGGCATTCGCAGCCACAAGCAGTATTCGTTCTGGAACGGCGCGTTGCCGTGCAAATTGCTGCTGATCAAGGTCAACCCGGATCAGTTCGTTACCGGCGAGCGTCGTACCCCGGAACAGCGCCAGGCTGAACGTGAGCAGGCCGTTTACGACCAAGCCCCGGTCGAGCCACAAGAGCGCCAGTACAACAAGAACGGCAACCCGATCAAGCCAGCCCCGGCCCCTGTGGTCGAGCAGGCGCGCCTGAGCGAAGGCGGGCAGATGTTCGCCAACCGCCTGCAGAAGAACCTCAAGCTGCTGGGCAAGTGGGCCAAGCGTGAAGGGGTGGATTGCTATCGCGTGTACGACGCCGATATGCCCGAATACTCCATGGCCATCGACCTGTACCACGATTGGGTGCATGTGCAGGAATATGCCGCGCCGAAGTCCATTGACCCGGAAAAAGCCTCTGCACGTATGTTCGATGCGCTGGCGGCGATCCCTCAGGCGCTGAACATCGACAAGAGCCGCGTGGTGGTCAAGCGTCGTGAGCGCCAGAGCGGCACCAAGCAGTACGAGCGCCAGAGCGCCCAAGGCAAGTTCACCGAAGTCAGTGAAGGCGGCGTGAAGCTGCTGGTCAACCTCACCGATTATCTCGATACCGGCCTGTTCCTAGACCATCGCCCGATGCGCATGCGTATCCAGAAGGAAGCGGCCGGCAAGCGTTTCCTTAACCTGTATTGCTACACCGCCACCGCCAGTGTGCACGCCGCCAAGGGTGGCGCGCGCAGCACCACCAGCGTTGACCTGTCCAAGACCTATCTGGACTGGGCGCGTCGTAACTTCTCCCTCAACGGGTTCTCCGACAAGAACCGCCTGGAGCAGGGTGACGTGATGGCCTGGCTGGAGGCCAGCCGCGATGAGTTCGACATGATCTTCATCGACCCGCCGACCTTCTCCAATTCCAAGCGCATGGAAGGCATTTTCGACGTGCAGCGTGACCACGTGCAGTTGCTGGACCTGGCGATGGCACGCCTGGCACCGGGTGGTGTGCTGTATTTCTCGAACAACTTCCGCAAGTTCGCGCTGGAGGAAAACCTCAGCGAGCGCTACACGGTCGAGGAAATCAGCGACAAGACCATCGATCCGGATTTTGCGCGCAACGCCAAGATCCATCGGGCCTGGAAAATCACCGCTCGCGGTTAACCAACAGCCTGAAGCCGCAAGCCTGGTTTAATCCGGTCTTGCGGCTTTTTTACGCTGGTCAAACTCTGGGCCGATAGCTATAACTTAAGGCCTAGCCAAAGTGACACCCCCGCACGCTGGCGTTGTGAGTGTTGCTTATGCCGATGCAAGCCGTTCGCCCGAAAATCCTAGGCTTTATCAGTGAACAGGCGTCGGCTTGGCTGGTGGCATTGGTGGTGTTTCTGGCGGGCTGTACCCTGACGCTCATCGTCGCCTGGGCGTCCTTCGATCTCTATCAACAACAGGTGCGCCAGCGTTTCCAGTTGCTGGTCAACGAGCGGTACACCCGCCTGCAGGAACGCTTCGAAGATCAGGAACAGCGCTTGAACAGCCTGCGGCGGTTCTTCGTCAATTCCGACGATGTGTCCCGTGAAGAGTTCGATGGTTTCGCCCAGCCTTTGCTATTGCGCACCCGGGCCTACGCCTGGGCGCCGCGCGTGTCTCGCGATCAACGCAGCCAGTTCGAACAAGAGGTGTCCCGCCAGCGTGGTGCGCCCTTTGTCATCCGTGAGTTAAATAGCGCCGGAGAACTGGCCCCGGCGCCTGAGCGTGATGAATACGTGCCGGTGCTCTATAGCCAGACTCAAAGTCTGCTGGGCTCGCCACTGGGTTTTGATCTGCTGGCCCAGCCCCTGCGGCGCTCAGCCCTTGAGCGCGCACAAAAAAGCGGCAAGCTGGCGGTTTCCCAGCCCATGCAACTGGTAGGCGTTGAGCCTGCTTATGCCACTGGCGTATTGCTGGTGGCGCCGGTCAGTCACCTGTCCACTTCCGAGCAGTCCCAGCATGAGCCCTTTGGCTACGTGATGGCCGTGATCAGCATGCGCCAGTTAGTAGCTGACGGCTTGCCCAAGCCGGAACGGGACAACCTGGTGATGCAGATCGTCGATACCTCCGACCTACAGAAACGTGTGCTCTACGAATCGAGCAATAGCGTGGCAAACGGCGACCTGATCGGTGCGCGCCGTCTTACCTTGGGGGACCACGTTTATGCCCTGACCCTGCGTCCGAGCCAGGTGTTCGACCAGACTAACCATTCTTCGTTGATCACGATCCTGACGATGGGCGGGTTGCTCAGCCTGTTGCTCAGCGCTTTGCTCTATGTGCTGGTGAGCCAACGCCAGCGCGCCGTGAAGCTGGTGGAACAGCGTACCGTGCAGTTGCGCCTGCGTGAGCAGGAGTTACGCGGTGCCCATGGCCAACTGCGCAGCGTGCTGAATGCGGCGACCCAGGTCGCCATCATTGCCACCGACTTACGCGGCGTCATCAACACCTTCAATGCCGGTGCCGAACAAATGCTCGGGTTCTCAGCCGAGCAGGTGGTGGGTAAGTTGACCCTCGAAAGCTTGCACTTGGCGTCGGAACTGGAAGCCCGTGCAGCTAGCCTGAGCGTGGCCTTGGGCAAGCGAATCCCTGCCAGTCAGGCGATGCTGGTCGAGAGCCCGGATAACCTGCACGAAGCCCGGGAATGGACCTTGGTGCGCGAGGATCGCAGCCAGTTGACTGTGAACATGCTGGCCACTGTGTTGCTGGATGATCACGGTTTGTGGATCGGGCACTTGGCGATTTACCTGGACATTACCGAGCAAAAACGTGCTTACGAAGCATTGGCGGCCCGTGACCGCCTCCTCAAGAAACTCAGCGCCCATGTGCCCGGCGGTATCTTCCAGTTCACCCTGGAACCCCGCGAAAACTGGCGGTTCATCTATGCCAGCGATGGTATGCGCGACATTTATGAAATCGAAACCGGTGTGTTGCAACAGGACGCGAAGAAAGTTTTCGAGCGTATCCACCCGCTGGACGTGGAGCGGGTACGAGCCTCGATTCGCCTGTCGGCGTTGCAGTTGAGCCATTGGCGCGAAGAGTACCGGGTGCAGTTGCCACAACGGGGTCTGCGCTGGATTCGCGGCGAAGCCACACCGGAAGAGTTACCGGGTGGCGGTACGCTGTGGCATGGCTACGTGTCGGACATTTCCGATTTGAAGCGGGTTGAAGAGGAGCTACGCGCACTGTCCATCACTGATTCCCTGACCGGAATTCACAATCGCCGCTATTTTCAGGACCGACTCAGGGCCGAGATGGTGAGGCTCAATCGGACCAGCGGGGCATTGTCGGTGATCATGCTCGATATCGATCACTTCAAGCGCATCAACGACAAGCATGGTCACGCGGTCGGCGACGCGGTGTTACAGGAGTTGTGCAAACGCATCGGCCAACGCTTGCGTCGTTCCGATGTTTTCTGTCGGCTGGGTGGCGAGGAATTCATGGTGCTTTGCCCCAACACCGGTGGCGAACAGGCCTACAGCCTGGCGATGGAATTGTGGCAGTCGCTGCGCAACGAGCCTATGGAAGCGGTGGGCATCGTCACTGCCAGCTTTGGTGTGGCCAGTTGGCGGATCGACGAAGGCATTGATGGGTTGTTGTTGCGCGCCGACTCGGCCGTTTATGTCGCCAAGCAGGCGGGCAGGGATCGGGTAGAGGCGACGCCGCTGTGTTGAGTGACCTTTGTGGTGAGCGGGCAAGCCGCTCACCACAGGCCCCAGTTCAGCGTCAGAGTACTGGGGCTGAAGCCGCCAATTTAGGTTGGCGATACAGGTCCAGCAGCACCTGATCCAGCACCGACGAAGCGCCCCATGGCTTCGGATCGTTGAGAATCGCCACCACCGCCCAGGTATTGCCGTTGTTGTCGCGGCTGAACCCGGCAATGGCGCGTACGGTGTTCAAGGTGCCGGTCTTGACGTGGGCTTCGCCGCGCATCGCAGTGGTCTTCAGGCGTTTGCGCATGGTGCCGTCGGTGCCGGCAATCGGCATCGAACTGATGTATTCGGCAGCGTAAGGGCTTTTCCAGGCGGCTTGCAGCATCGCGGCCATCTCGCGGGCGCTGACCCGTTCGGCACGGGACAGCCCGGAGCCGTTCTCCATCACCAGATGCGGTGCAGTGATACCTTTTTTCGCCAGCCACTGACGCACTACACGTTGCGCGGCCTTGGCGTCGTCGCCGTCGGCATCGTTGCGAAACTGCGCGCCCAGGCTCAGGAACAACTGCTGCGCCATGGTGTTGTTACTGTATTTGTTGATGTCGCGGATGATTTCCGCCAGGTCCGGCGAGAATGCGCGGGCCAACACCTTGGCATCCTTGGGCACGGGTGCCTGGATATCACGGCCCTGGATGCTGCCGCCCAACTCCTGCCAGATTGCCCGCACGGCGCCGGCGGTATAGGTGGCATGGTCGAGCAGTGACAGGTACGTCTGGGAGCTGCAGCCGTCGCCCAGTTGGCCACTGACGGTGACCGTCACGCTGCCATCGGCGGCAGTGACCGGGTTGTAGCGCACGTCGCCGGTGCATTGCTTGGCGTTGGAAACCTTGACCTGATTGTCGATGCGAATACTGGCGATCGGCGGCTCCACCGATACGATCACACGGCCTGAGTCGTTGCGGGTCACAAAGCGCAGGGCCTTGAGGTTGACCAGCAGGGCGTCGGGCTTAACCAAGAAGGGCTTGTTCTCGTCGTTGCCGTCGTCATTGAATTCCGGCAGTTGTGGCGGGATAAAGAAGCCACGGTCCAACACCAGGTCGCCTGTGACCTGCTGTACGCCATTGGCGCGCAGGTCGCGCATCAGCAGCCAGAGTTTTTCCATGTTCAGCTTGGGATCACCGCCGCCCTTGAGGTAAAGGTTGCCATGCAACACGCCGCCGCTGAGGGTGCCGTCGGTGTAGAACTCGGTTTTCCACTGGTGGTTAGGGCCGAGCATTTCCAAGGCGGCGTAGGTGGTAACCAGCTTCATGGTGGAAGCGGGGTTTACCGAGACGTCAGCGTTGAAGACGGTGGGGGTGCCAGGGCCGTTCAGGGGGATCATCACCAGTGACAGCGCGGTGTTTTGCAGCTTGGCTTTGGCCAGGGCCTGCTGAACATTCGGGGGGAGGGTGTTATTGACTGGGGCAGCTGTGGCGCTGAGGGCCAGTGGCAAGAGGAGACCGGCTAGCAAGACTGAACGTAAAGATTTGATCATAAGAAATGAAACCCTACTGCTGAGGAGGGTGAAAGAGGCGAGGGGTAAATAGGAAAAATCCCTCATTGGTCATGAAAGTGTCGGCATTATGCCCCAAGGTGGGCGCGCTTGTGGCTGAACCATAGCTGGAAATCAGCGTTTTTTTACAGGCAAAGTGCCGCCTGTCCCAGAGAGTCGGGCAATCGTCGCCTTAAACTGCTAAAGTGCCGCCCGTTATTACTTATGAGGATTGTTCCAATGGCGACTAACCGTTCCCAGCGTCTGCGCAAAAAACTGTGCGTTGATGAATTTCAAGAGCTGGGTTTCGAACTGAACCTGGACTTCAACGAAGGCCTGAGTGAAGAAGCTATCGACGCTTTCCTCGAAGCATTCATCAAAGAAGCCATGGAAGCCAACGGTCTGGGCTATGTCGGCGGCGATGACTTCGGTCTGGTTTGCCTGCAGAAGCGTGGCTCGGTCTCCGAAGAGCAGCGCGCTGCTGTTGAAGCCTGGCTGAAAACCCGTTCCGAGCTGACCAAGGCTGAAGTCAGCCCGTTGCTGGACGTGTGGTATCCGGAAAAGCCGATCAACGCGGCTAAGTGATACTGAAAAAAACGGCGACCTGAGGGTCGCCGTTTTTTTATGCCTTGCGCCAGTTCAGAATCAGCAGCGTCAATACCCCCGCCACAATCCCCCAGAACGCCGACCCGATGGAAAACAACGTCAAGCCTGACGCGGTGACCATAAAGGTGATCAGCGCCGCTTCCCGTTCCTTCGGCTCATTCATGGCGATACTCAAGCCGTTGATGATCGAGCTAAACAACGCCAATGCCGCAATCGACAGCACCAGCTCCTTGGGCAATGCTGCGAACAATGCCGCCAACGTGGCGCCGAACACGCCTGCAACCCCGTAGAAAACCCCGCACCACACGGCCGCGGTGTAGCGTTTGTTGCGGTCTTCGTGGGCATGGGGCCCGGTGCAGATGGCTGCGCTGATCGCCGCCAGGTTGATGCCATGGGAGCCAAAAGGTGCCAGTACCAGCGAGGCCAGGCCGGTGGCTGTGATCAGTGGTGATGCCGGCACGTTGTAGCCGTCGGCGCGCAACACGGCGACGCCGGGCATGTTTTGCGAAGTCATTGCCACCACAAACAGCGGAATGCCGATGCTGATCGTCGCGGCCAGTGAGAAGTGCGGCGTGGTCCAGACCGGCGTCGCGACTTCCAGGTGGAAGCCGCTGAAATCCAACAGCCCCATCACCCCGGACAGCGCGGTGCCGATCACCAGCGCGGCCAGCACCGCATAACGTGGCGACAGACGCTTAATGATCAGATACGTGAAGAACATCCCCAGCACCAGGCCGGTGCGATGCTGAGCGGCAACGAAAATCTCGCTGCCGATCTTGAACAGGATCCCTGCCAATAAGGCCGCCGCCAGTGAGGCAGGAATGCGTTTGACCAGTTTTTCAAAGCTGCCGGTCAGCCCGCAGATCGTCACCAGCACCGCACAGGTGATATAGGCACCGATGGCTTCGCCATAACTCACGCCGCCCAGGCTGGTGATCAACAGCGCCGCGCCAGGCGTGGACCAGGCAATGGTGATCGGTGTGCGATAGCGCAGGGACAGGCCGATGCTGCACACCGCCATGCCGATGGAAATTGCCCAGATCCATGAGGAAATCTGCGCGGTGGTCAAGCCGGCGGCTTGCCCGGCTTGGAACATCAGCACCAGGGAACTGGTGTAGCCGGTCATCATCGCAATGAAACCCGCGACGATGGCCGATGGAGAAGTGTCGGCCAGCGGGCGCAAAGGCGCTTGAGTGGCTTCGGTCATGGAGAGGTGTTCCTTTTACCTGGGTATTTGCCGGTGACGGCGCAGATTCAAGCCTAAACTCAAACGTAACTACTCATTGCAATACAGCCGCCGGCGCAATCAGCCGTACAGTGTGTTGGCGCATTGGGTTGTGTACAATGTGCCGTGTTTTTAGGTGATACTTGCCAGCGACCCTCGCTTGCCGTATTACCGTTAATTCGCCGCCGTTCTCCAAACCCGAGTGCCCATGAACGAACAGTTGCAACCTCTCAAGAAACAACCGCGAGCCGGCAAGGCCGGTCGCAGCGGAACCCAGGACGATATCGTCTATGCGCATATCTTCGAGGCCATCCTCGAACAACGCCTGGCGCCCGGCACCAAATTGAGCGAAGAAGCACTGGGCGAAATCTTCGGCGTAAGCCGCACCATCATTCGTCGCGCACTGTCGCGCCTGGCCCATGAAGGCGTCGTGCTGCTGCGGCCCAATCGCGGCGCGGTGGTGGCGAGTCCAAGCGTGGAAGAGGCGCGCCAAGTGTTCCTGGCACGGCGTCTGGTGGAGCGGGCGATCACCGAGTTGGCGGTGCAGCATGCTACCGCTGAACAACTGGCCGAGCTGCGCCAGATGGTCAACGACGAGCGCGACAGTTTCTCCCGTGGTGATCGCGGTGCGGGTATCCGCCTCTCCGGCGAATTCCACCTCAAGCTGGCCGAAGCGGCAAAGAACGCGCCGCTGATCAGCTTCCAGCGCAGCCTGGTGTCCCAGACCTCACTGATCATCGCCCAGTACGAAAGCGGCAACCGCTCGCACTGTTCGTATGATGAGCACACCCAGTTGATCGACGCGATTGAAGCGCGGGACGCGACACTGGCGGTGAATTTGATGATGCATCACATGGATCACATCGACAGCAAGCTCAACCTCGACGAGGAAAGTGCGTCGGATGATTTGCATGCGGTGTTTTCGCATTTGCTCCAGACCAAAAAGCCGGGGCGTTCTTCGGTCAAACTGTAATTTCCCCGTTTCACCCGGAAACAAATGTGGGAGGGGGCTTGCTCCCGATAGCGCTGGATCAGTTAACACATGACTAACTGAACCACTGCCATCGGGAGCAAGCCCCCTCCCACGTTTGGTTTTGTGTAGCGGTTGAGATCAGCGTTGGTGCACGAGTTGGCCGGCAGCGTAGGTCTGCAACACCGTCCGATCATCCCCCAGCGTCATCAACACAAACAACGTCTCGGCAATGTTGTTCGCCTGTTTCAAGCGATAGCTGAGCAGCGGCGTGGCGTTGTAATCCAGCACCAAAAAGTCCGCATCCGTGCCCGGCTGCAACGTGCCGATCTTGTCCTCCAGGCGCAGTGCACGCGCTCCGCCGAGGGTCGCCAGGTACAGCGATTTGAACGGGCTCAACCGCGCCCCTTGTAGTTGCATGACCTTGTACGCTTCGTTCAACGTTTGCAGCAGCGAGAAACTGGTGCCGCCGCCCACATCAGTGCCCAGGCCCACATTCAACTTGTGCTTCTCGGCCATTGGCAGGTTGAACAACCCACTGCCGAGGAAGAAGTTCGACGTCGGGCAGAACGCCACCGCCGAGCCGGTCTCTGCCAGCCGCGCGCACTCGTCATCACACAGGTGCACGCCGTGGGCAAATACCGAACGCTCGCCCAGCAGGTTGTAGTGGTCGTAAACATCCAGATAGCCTTTGCGCTCCGGGAACAACTCCTTCACCCATTCGACTTCCTGCTTGTTCTCACTGATGTGCGTCTGCATGTACAGGTCCGGGTACTCGCCCAGCAGTTGCCCGGCCAATGCCAGTTGTTCCGGCGTGCTGGTCGGTGCGAATCGCGGCGTGACGGCATAGTGCAGACGGCCCTTACCGTGCCAGCGCTCGATGAGCGTCTTGCTTTCCTGGTACCCGGTTTCGGCAGTGTCGGTGAGGTAGTCCGGCGCGTTGCGGTCCATCATCACTTTGCCAGCGATCATGCGCAGGTCGAGTTTCTCGGCCGCTTCGAAGAATGAGTTCACGGACTGCGGATGAACGCTGCCGAACACCAGCGCCGTGGTGGTGCCGTTGCGCAGCAGTTCCTTGATGAAAATATCCGAGACTTCGTCGGCGTGGGCCTTGTCGGCGAATTGGCTTTCACACGGGAAGGTGTAGGTGTTGAGCCAGTCCAGCAACTGCTCGCCATAAGCACCGACCATGCCGGTCTGCGGCAGGTGGATATGGGTGTCGATCAGGCCTGGGGTGATCAGCGCGTCCTGGTAATGGGTGACTTCGATGTCGGCCGGCAGGGTCGGCAGCAGGTCGCCAGCATGGCCGACAGCGCTGATCTGGCCGTTGTCGATCACCAGCAGGCCGTCTTCGAAATACTCATAGGACGCTTCGATCCCAACGATGGCGGGGTCGGCGATGCTGTGCAGGATGGCGGCACGGTAGGCTTTGCGAGTCAAAGGCATGGTTATCTCAATTCGTGGCTTGGCTGCGGCGTGACACCGGCAGCAGTTTGGCAATGGGTTCGGCGCTCGCGGTGTGCTGGCCGAAATTAGCGTTATAGGTGGCGATGATTTCGCCGGCGATGGAGATGGCGATTTCTACCGGTAATTTGCCCTTCACCTCGGTCAGGCCCATGGGGCAGCGCATGCGTTGCAACTGCACGGCGTCGAAGCCACGGTCACGCAGGCGGTGTTCAAACTTGACGCGCTTAGTCTTGGAGCCAATCAGGCCGAAGTAGGCGAAGTCATTGCGCTTGAGCAGGGCGGCGGTGAGTTCCAGGTCCAGCGCGTGATTGTGGGTCATGACGATGCAATAACTGCCCGCCGGCAAGTCAGCAATTTCGTCGACCGGTTCTTCGCTGACGATTTTACGCACGCCCTGGGGGATATGTTCCGGGAACTCCTGATCGCGGGAATCGATCCAGCGTACCCGGCACGGCAGGCTCGCCAGCAAGGGCACCAGCGCGCGGCCGACGTGGCCTGCGCCAAATACCGCAATCTGCGCCTGCACCTGGCCCATGGGTTCAAACAGCAACACGGTGACGCCACCGCAGCACTGGCCCAGGCTGGCGCCGAGGCTGAAGCGCTCCAAATGAGTGTTTTGCTGGCCGCGCGCGAGCATGTCGCGGGCGATCTGCATGGCCTTGTATTCCAGGTGCCCGCCACCGATGGTGTCGAAGGTCTGCGCGGCGCTGATCACCATCTTCGAACCAGCATTGCGCGGCGTGGAGCCGAGTTCTTCGATGATGGTCACCAGTACGCAGGGTTCGCCTCTGTTTTGCAGGTCGGCGAGGGCGCTGATCCAGTTGTTCATGTTTACCTCAACATTACTGTTGTCAGTCAGGCCGCTATCGGGGGCAACCCCCCTCCCACATTTGAAAGTAATCACAGCTCAAAATGTGGGAGTGGGGCTTGCCCCCGATGGCAGCGCCTCGGTCTAGAGCGAAGCCATCTCGGTGTCAGCCTCAACTACCTTCGCAGCAGCCAACTTGCGCATCTGCTCACACCCCCACAACACTCGCTCCGGCGTCGCTGGCGCATCGATTTTCGGCTGATGGCGATAGTCACCCAGACTCGCCACCGCGTCCTTGATCGCGCACCACGAGGCAATCCCGAGCATGAACGGCGGTTCACCCACGGCCTTGGAATGGAACACCGTGTCTTCCGGATTTTTGCGGTTTTCTACCAGCTTCACCCGCAGATCCAACGGCATGTCCGCCACCGCCGGGATCTTGTAGCTGGCTGGGCCGTTGGTCATCAGCTTGCCCTTGTTGTTCCACACCAGCTCTTCCATGGTCAGCCAACCCATGCCCTGGATAAAGCCGCCCTCCACCTGGCCGATGTCGATGGCCGGGTTCAGCGAGGCCCCTACGTCATGCAGGATGTCGGTGCGCAGCATTTTGTATTCGCCGGTCAGGGTGTCGACGATCACTTCGCAGCAGGCTGCGCCGAAGGCGAAGTAATAGAACGGCCGCCCGCGTGACTGGCTGCGGTCGTAGAAGATTTTCGGGGTCTTGTAGAAGCCGGTGCTCGACAGCGACACCTGAGCGAAGTAGGCCTGTTGGATCAGTGCCTCAAAGGTCAGGATCTGGTCACGCACGCGCACATGGCCGTTGTGGAATTCAACGTCCGCCTCGCTCACGTCGTATTTGCGCGCCGCAAATTCCACCAACCGTTGCTTAATGGTTTCGGCGGCATTCTGCGCGGCTTTGCCGTTCAGGTCCGCGCCGCTGGAAGCGGCGGTCGGCGAGGTGTTGGGCACCTTGTCGGTGTTGGTGGCGGTGATTTGCACGCGGTCGATTTCCACCTGGAACACTTCGGCCACTACTTGCGCCACTTTAATGTTCAAACCCTGGCCCATCTCGGTGCCGCCGTGGTTCAGGTGGATACTGCCGTCGGTGTAAATATGGATCAGCGCACCGGCCTGGTTCAGAAAGCTGGCGGTGAACGAGATGCCGAACTTCACCGGTGTCAGCGCCAGGCCTTTCTTCAGGATTGGGCTGTGGGCGTTGTACAGGCGAATCGCTTCGCGCCGCTCGGCGTATTGGCTGCTGGCCTCCAGTTCGGCGGTCATCTCTTCGAGCATGTTGTGCTCGACGGTCTGGTAGTAGTGGGTGACGTTGCGCTCGGTCTTGCCGTAGTAGTTGGCCTTGCGCACCGCCAGCGGGTCCAGCGCCAGATGGCGGGCGATGGCGTCCATCACTTCTTCGATAGCGACCATACCTTGGGGCCCGCCGAAGCCACGGTAAGCCGTGTTGGACGCGGTATTGGTCTTGCAGCGATGGCCGTTGACCGTGGCATCGCCCAGGTAATACGAGTTGTCGGAGTGGAACATGGCACGGTCGACAATCGAGTTGGACAGGTCCGGCGAGCAGCCGCAGTTGCCGGCCAGCTCCAGGTTGATCCCGTGCAGGCGGCCGCTGTCGTCGAAGCCCACGTCGTATTCGATATAGAAGGGGTGGCGCTTGCCGGTCATCAGCATGTCTTCCACGCGCGGCAGGCGCATTTTGGTCGGCTGGCCGGTGAGGCGCGCCACCACTGCGCACAGGCAGGCGGGGCTGGCGGCCTGGGTTTCCTTGCCACCGAAACCACCGCCCATGCGGCGCATGTCGACGACGATTTTGTTCATCGACACATCGAGTACTTCGGCTACCAGTTTCTGCACTTCGGTGGGGTTTTGTGTGGAGCAGTAGACGATCATGCCGCCGTCTTCGGTGGGCATCACCGACGAGATCTGGGTTTCCAGGTAGAAGTGTTCCTGGCCGCCGATGTGCAGAGTGCCCTGGATACGGTTTTTCGCCGTTGCCAGTGCGCCTGCCGAATCGCCGCGTTGATGGGTATGACTGTCGAGCACAAAGTGTTTTTTGCGGTAGGCCTCGACCACGTCCAGCACCGGTTCCAGGTCTTCGTATTCGATCACGGCGGCCATGGCGGCTTTGCGTGCGGTGTCCAGGTCACGGGCGGCAACCGCCAGTACCACTTGCCCAACGAACTGCACGGTATCGATGGCCAGCAGCGGGTCGCCGGGCATCAGCGGGCCGATGTCTTTCAGGCCCGGTACGTCTTCGTGAGTGATAGCGATGCGCACACCTTCGAAGGCGTAGCAGGGCGCGGTGTCGATGCTGATGATTCGAGCGTGAGCGCGGTCAGACATGCGCGCATACAGGTGCAACTGGTTGGGGAATTCCAGGCGGTCATCGATGTACTGCGCCTCACCACTGACGTGCTTGGCGGCGCTGTCATGCTTGACGCTGCGACCGACTCCGGAGGTCAGGTCCTGGGCGAACAGCTCGGCGAGTTCGGCCTGGGTTTTTTCCACGGCGTGATGGTTAGACATAAGCGGTCACCCGAGTCTCGATGTGCGGCGTTTGCAGTTCGATGAAGTATTTACGCAGCAGGTTCTGCGCGCTGAGCAGGCGATATTCCTTGCTGGCGCGGAAGTCCGACAGCGGCGTGAAATCCTGGGCCAGGGCGGCGCAGGCTTTCTCCACGGTGGCGGCGTTCCAAGTGGCGCCGACCAATGCGGCTTCGCAGCTTTTCGCGCGTTTTGGTGTCGCGGCCATGCCGCCGAACGCGACGCGTGCCTCACGAATTACGCCGTTGTCGATCTTCAGATTGAAGGCTGCGCAGACGGCGGAAATGTCATCGTCCAGGCGCTTGGAAACCTTATACGCACGGAACAGCTTATGGCCCTTGGGTACGATGATTTTCTCGATGAATTCACTGTCCTGGCGGGCGGTCACGCGGTAGTCGATGAAGTAGTCTTCCAGGGCCAGAGTGCGGCGTACGTCGCCCTTGCACAGCACGATCTGCGCGCCCAGGGCGATCAGCAGTGGCGGTGAGTCGCCGATGGGTGAGGCGTTACCGATATTGCCGCCCAACGTGCCCTGGTTGCGGATTTGCAGAGAGGCGAAGCGGTGCAGTAGCTCGCCGAAGTCCGGGTATTCGTGATGCAGTGCGGTGTAGCAGTCGGAGAGGGCGGTGGCGGCGCCTATTTCCAGGCGGTCGTCGAACGATTCGACGCGCTTCATTTCTTCAATATTGCCGACGTAAATCATCACTGGCAGTGTGCGGTGAAACTGGGTGACTTCCAGCGCCAGGTCGGTGCCGCCGGCCAGCAGGCGGGCTTGGGGGTAGGCGTCATAGAGGTCGGCCAGGTCGGCCACGGTCAGTGGCACCAGGCAGCGTTTGTCGCCGCTGTTGAGCTCGCCCGTTTGGGTCGGCGCGATGGCTTTGAGGCGTGCAATCGTCTCGGCCTGGCGGCTGTCGAACTGATCCTGGGGCTTGTTGCAGCAGGCCTGTTCGGCGGCTGCAAGAATCGGGCGGTAGCCGGTGCAGCGGCACAGGTTGCCGGCCAGGGCTTCATGGGCTTTCTGGCTGTCGGGAGCGTCGCTGTTCTTTTGCAGGGCGAACAGCGACATCACAAACCCTGGGGTGCAAAAGCCGCATTGCGAACCGTGGCACTCAACCATGGCTTGCTGCACGCTGTGCAGTTGGCCTTGGTGCTTGAGGTCTTCGACGCTGATCAGTTGTTTGCCGTGCAGCGACGACACAAAGGTCAGGCACGAGTTAAGGCTGCGATAACGAATCTGCTCGACGCCTTGATCGTCGCGATGCAGCTCGCCGACCACCACGGTGCACGCACCGCAGTCGCCGCTGGCGCAGCCTTCCTTGGTACCGGATTTGCCCACGTGCTCACGCAGATAGTTGAGCACGGTCAGGTTGGGGTCCAGGGCGTGCTCGCTACGGAGTTCCTGGTTGAGTAAAAACTGGATCACGGAAGGCCTCGCAGACTCATTATTGTTGTTAACCGCTTTTCGCCGAATCTAGTCATGTCTGACTTTTCGGTCAATGATTTTCTGACCAGCAGGTCAAGAAAATGCGATCGCAACACTCTCAATTATGGTCCAGTCTTTTGGAACCGGCGTTTTTGCGGGCTTACGCTGCTCAGCCGCTGCTTATTTCATGCCAAATTCGCCACGGTGGGCGTAGCGCCATCAGCCAGCCAATGCGCTACACTGCCGCGCTTGTACCGATAGAAGATTTTGAAGGGAAAACATGACGTTCAAGGCGCCGGACAGTCTCGCCGAGCAAATCGCTCACCACCTCGCCGAACGCATTATTCGCGGCGATCTCAAGCCTGGTGAGCGCATCCAGGAACAGAAAGTCACGCTGGCGCTAAATGTCAGCCGTGGTTCCGTGCGCGAAGCCTTGCTGATCCTCGAACGGCGCCACCTCATCGCGATCCTGCCGCGCCGTGGTGCCCACGTGACCGAGCTCACCGCGCACAAAGTGCAGAGCCTGTGCACGCTGATGAGCGAGCTGTACATCCTGCTCGGCAATGCCGTCGCCGAAGGCTGGCAGACCCAGGCCGACATGGCGCCGTTCGTGCAGATCCAGCAGCGCCTGGTGACCAATTTCGAGCGTGAGGACATCCGCGCCTTCGTCGAAGAATGCTTTAACGTGATGCGCGCCGCGTACCCCTTTGCCAACAACCCGTACCTGCAGGAAACCGTCGAGAACCTGCAACCGGCGATGAACCGCGCTTATTACCTGGCCCTGGATCAGCGCAAGGCCTCCATGAGCGAGTACCTGGCGCTGTTCGAGCAACTGCTCGCCGCCGTACTGGCCCGTGACGTGCCGCAGATTCGCCTGGTGCTGTCGGCCTACTGCCAGCGCAGCAGCTCGTTGGTCATCGCAGCGTTGGCGGACGGCTAAGCGTGCGGCTCAAGTGCATCAAACTGGCGGGGTTCAAATCCTTCGTCGACCCGACCACGGTGAACTTCCCCAGTAACATGGCGGCGGTGGTCGGGCCCAATGGTTGCGGCAAGTCGAACATCATCGACGCCGTCCGTTGGGTGATGGGCGAGAGCTCGGCAAAAAACCTGCGCGGCGAGTCGATGACCGACGTCATCTTCAACGGCTCCACCAGCCGCAAGCCGGTGAGCCAGGCCAGTATCGAGTTGGTATTCGACAACTCCGATGGCACCCTGATCGGCGAGTACGCGGCCTACGCGGAAATTTCCATCCGCCGCAAAGTCACGCGCGACAGCCAGAACAGCTACTTCCTCAACGGCACCAAGTGCCGTCGACGTGACATCACCGATATTTTCCTTGGCACCGGCCTGGGCCCGCGCAGCTACTCGATCATTGAGCAGGGCATGATCTCCAAGCTGATCGAAGCCAAGCCCGAAGACCTGCGTAACTTTATCGAAGAAGCGGCCGGCATCTCCAAGTACAAAGAGCGCCGCCGCGAAACCGAAAACCGCATCCGCCGTACCCACGAAAACCTTGCCCGCCTCACCGACCTGCGCGACGAGCTGGAGCGCCAGTTGGAGCGCCTGCACCGCCAGGCCCAGGCGGCCGAGAAATACCAGGAATACAAGGGCGAAGAACGCCAGCTCAAGGCACAACTCTCGGCCCTGCGCTGGCAGGCGCTGAATGAGCAAGTGGGGCAGCGCGAAGCGATCATCGGTACCCAGGAAATCAGTTTTGAAGCCTTGGTGGCGGAGCAGCGTAACGCCGACGCCAGCATCGAGCGTCTGCGCGACGGGCACCATGATCTGTCCGAACGCTTCAATCTGGTGCAAGGCCGCTTCTATTCGGTAGGCGGCGACATCGCCCGTGTCGAGCAGAGCATCCAGCACGGCCAGCAGCGCCTGCGCCAATTGCAGGACGATCTGAAGGAAGCCGAACGCGCGCGTCTGGAGACCGAATCTCACCTGGGCCATGACCGCACTTTGCTGCTGACCCTGGGCGAAGAGCTGGACATGCTCACCCCAGAGCAGGAAATCACCAGCGCCGCCGCCGAAGAAGCCGCCGCCGCCCTGGAAGAATCTGAAATTACCATGCATGGCTGGCAGGAACAGTGGGACGCTTTCAACCTGCAATCCGCCGAGCCGCGTCGCCAGGCCGAGGTGCAGCAGTCGCGCATCCAGCAACTGGAAACCAGCATGGAGCGCCTGGCCGAGCGCCAGCGCCGCTTGCAGGAAGAGCGCGTATTGCTCGCCGCTGATCCGGAAGACGCCGCGATCATGGACCTCAGCGAGCAACTGGCCGAAAGCGAAATGACGCTGGAAGAGCTGGAAGCCAGCGAAGAACAGCAAGTACAGCGCCTTGAACAATTGCGTCAGCAGTTGCAACAGGCGACCCAGGCCCAGCAGCAGGCACAGGGCGATTTGCAGCGGCTAAATGGTCGGCTGGCATCCCTTGAAGCCTTGCAGCAAGCGGCTTTGGACCCAGGTACCGGCACCGCCGAATGGCTGCGCGACCAGCATTTGGCAGAGCGGCCACGCTTGGCGGAAGGCCTGAAGGTCGAAGCCGGCTGGGAATTGGCAGTGGAAACCGTGCTCGGTGCCGATCTTCAAGCAGTGCTGGTGGATGACTTTGGCGGTTTCGACCTGGCCGGGTTTGCCCAAGGCGATCTGCGTTTGCTCAGCCCCGCCGCCGATGGTGCGCGGGTGCCGGGCAGCCTGCTGGATAAGGTCGAGGCCGCCATTGACCTGTCGCCGTGGTTGGGCCAAGTCAAACCGGTGGACTCCCTGGAGCAGGCCCTGGCCCAGCGCGGTCAATTGGCAGCCGGCGAAAGCCTGATCAGCCGCGATGGCTATTGGGTCGGCCGGCACTTTTTGCGGGTTCGCCGCGCCAGTGAAGCGGAAAGTGGCGTTCTGGCCCGTGGCCAGGAAATCGTCAACCTGATCGCTGAGCGCGAAGAGCGTGAAGCCACCCTCGAAAGCCTGGAAACCGAACTGCAAACCCTGCGCGCCACCCAGCGCCAGCAAGAGACCGGCCGCGAACACCTGCGCCGTCTGTTGCAGGACGAAGCGCGTCAGCAAGGCGAGTTGAAGGCGCAACTGTCGGCGAGCAAAGCCAAGGCGGAACAACTGACCCTGCGCCGTACCCGTCTTGATGAAGAAGTCGCCGAGATGGGCGAGCAACGCGCCCTGGAACATGAACAGATCGGCGAAGCGCGCCTGCACTTGCAGGAGGCGCTCGACAGCATGGCCCTCGATACCGAGCAGCGCGAACTGCTACTGGCCCAGCGCGACAGCTTGCGCGAACGCCTTGACCGCGTGCGCCAGGAAGCGCGGCAGCACAAGGATCACGCGCACCAATTGGCGGTACGCCTCGGCTCGCTGCGCGCCCAGCATGATTCCACACGCCAGGCCCTTGAACGCCTGGAGATGCAATCCGAACGCCTCACCGAAAAGCGCGAGCAACTGAGCCTCAATCTGGAGGAGGGCGAAGCGCCGTTGGAAGAGCTGCGCCTCAAGCTCGAAGAGTTGCTCGACAAGCGCATGACCGTCGACGAAGAACTCAAGACTGCGCAGATCGCCCTGGAAGACGCCGACCGCGAATTGCGCGACGCGGAAAAACGCCGAACCCAGGCCGAGCAGCAATCCCAATTGATTCGCGGCCAACTCGAACAACAGCGTATGGAGTGGCAAGCCCTGACCGTGCGCCGCAAAACCTTGCAAGACCAATTGCTGGAAGACGGCTACGACCTGCACGGCGTGCTCAACACCCTGACCGCCCAGGCCAACGAGAAAGAAGCCGAGGAAGAACTTGAGCGGATTGCTGCACGTATCCAACGCCTGGGCGCGATCAACCTCGCGGCCATCGATGAATATCAGCAGCAGTCCGAGCGTAAACGTTATCTGGATGCCCAGGACGCCGACCTGGTCGAAGCCCTGGATACGTTGGAAAACGTGATCCGCAAGATCGACAAGGAAACCCGTAATCGCTTCAAAGATACCTTTGATCAGATTAATAGCGGTTTACAGGCGTTATTCCCGAAAGTTTTCGGCGGTGGCAGCGCTTACTTGGAACTGACGGGCGAAGATCTACTCGATACAGGGGTAACGATCATGGCGCGGCCTCCAGGCAAGAAGAACAGCACCATTCATTTGTTGTCCGGCGGCGAAAAAGCCCTGACCGCATTGGCCCTGGTATTTGCCATCTTCAAATTGAACCCGGCGCCGTTCTGTATGCTCGACGAAGTTGACGCCCCATTGGATGACGCTAACGTTGGACGCTATGCACGACTGGTCAAAGAGATGTCCCAGACCGTGCAGTTCATCTATATCACCCACAACAAGATCGCCATGGAAATGGCTGATCAGTTGATGGGGGTGACGATGCATGAACCGGGCTGTTCGCGTTTGGTCGCAGTGGATGTCGAAGAAGCGATGGCGATGGTGGAATCCTGAGCTGCGCCATGAGAGATAGTTTTCATGCGATGTCAGGTGATTTAGCGGTCAGGTGAAAGTGGCAAATGGACATATTTGTTCAAGGCATTTTGACAGACGGTGTAAAGTTATCTTTGGTCGTGCTAGTTTAATGTCAATTTTTCGTGTGCGTGGGCAAAACGTCAGTCAGAACATAGAGTTGGCGCCACGTTTTAAAGCGGTTTGCACGGTGCTAAACCCCTTATTTTTCAGCATTTTTTATTAGAGGCACGGGATTACATGGAAATCGGTCTGCGCGAGTGGCTGATCGTCATCGGCATTATTGTCATTGCCGGTATTCTTTTTGATGGCTGGCGCCGCATGCGCGGTGGGCAAGGGCAAGCTCAAATTCCGTCTGGACCGCAACCTGTCCAACTTGCCTGACGACGACGGCAGCGCCGAGCTGCTGGGGCCGCCCCGTGTGCTGGACACGCATAAAGAGCCGCAACTGGACGAGCACGACTTGCCGTCGATGAGCGCGCCGTTGCGTGAAGCCCGTGAACCGTCTTCCAAACGTGGCAAGCGCGCCAATGCCGCCGTGGCCGAGCCCCATCAGGGCGACCTGAACCTCGACGTCGACGAAGGCCCGAGTTTCAGCAGCCGTGACGATGACTTCCCGGACGAAAACGTTGGCAAGAACGCGCCGCGCCAATCGGTTAACGATCAGCCTGCTGCTGAAGAAGTGCTGGTGATCAGCGTGATCTGCCGCGACGCCGCCGGCTTCAAAGGCCCGGCTCTTTTGCAGAACATCCTCGAAAGCGGCCTGCGCTTTGGTGAGATGGATATTTTCCATCGCCACGAAAGCATGGCAGGCAACGGCGAAGTGCTGTTCTCCATGGCCAACGCAGTCAAGCCTGGCACCTTCGACCTGGACGACATCGACCTGTTCAGCACTCCAGCGGTGAGCTTCTTCCTTGGCCTGCCAGGCCCGCGTCACCCGAAACAAGCGTTCGATGTGATGGTGGCTGCAGCCCGCAAGCTGTCCCAGGAGTTGAACGGCGAACTGAAGGACGACCAACGTAGCGTCCTGACCGCCCAGACCATCGAACACTACCGTCAGCGCATCGTCGAATTCGAGCGTCGCGCCCTGACACAGAAACGCTGAGGTTTGGCTTCAAGCGTTGTCGATAGAATTAAGCGCACCAACATTTGAGCAGCTTCGGCTGCTCTTTTGCTTTATGAGAGAACACCCATGACCGCCGCCCACACCCGCATCCTCGAACTGCGCGCTGAACTGGATCAGCACAACTACCGTTACCACGTCCTCGACGAGCCGAGTATTCCGGACGCCGAGTACGATCGGCTGTTCCACGAGCTCAAGGCTCTGGAAGCTGAGCATCCGGAACTGATCACGCGGGATTCGCCGACGCAGCGGGTCGGCAGCGCGGCGTTGTCGGCGTTCACTCAGGTCAAGCACGAGATCCCGATGCTCAGCCTGGGCAACGCCTTTGATGAAACCACGATGTTGGAGTTTGATCGCCGGGTGACTGAAGGCCTGGACTTGCCGGTGGGCGACCTTTTTGGCGCTGGTGCCGAGGTGGAGTACAGCTGCGAACCCAAACTGGACGGCCTGGCGGTCAGCCTGCTGTATCAGGACGGTGAGTTGGTGCGCGGTGCCACCCGAGGTGACGGCACCACTGGCGAAGACATCAGCGTCAACGTGCGCACCGTGCGCAATATCCCTTTGAAACTGCACGGCAGCGGCTGGCCGGCGACCTTGGAGGTGCGTGGCGAAGTCTTTATGTCCAAGGCCGGCTTCGAACGGCTCAATGCCTCGCAACTGGAAGTCGGCGGCAAGACCTTCGCCAACCCGCGCAATGCCGCCGCCGGCAGTCTGCGTCAGTTGGATTCGAAAATCACCGCCAGCCGCCCGCTGGAATTCTGCTGCTATGGCATTGGCCAGGTAACTGCTGACATCAGCGATACCCACATCGGGAACCTGCAGCAGTTGCAAAAATGGGGCATGCCCATCAGTCATGAGCTGAAGCTGGCCAAGGGTATTCAGGATTGCCTGGATTACTACCGCGATATCGGCGAGCGGCGTAACAGCCTGCCCTATGAGATCGACGGCGTTGTCTTCAAGGTCAACAGCATTGCTGCTCAGCGTGAATTGGGCTTCCGCGCCCGTGAGCCGCGCTGGGCCATCGCCCATAAATTCCCGGCGATGGAAGAACTCACTGAGCTGCTCGACGTGGAATTCCAAGTCGGCCGCACCGGCGCCGTCACCCCGGTAGCGCGTCTGAAGCCCGTCAAGGTCGCGGGTGTGACTGTGTCCAACGCCACCTTGCACAACATGGATGAAGTGGCGCGTCTGGGCGTCATGATTGGCGACACCGTGATCATCCGGCGCGCCGGGGATGTGATCCCTCAAGTGGTGTCCGTAGTGCTTGAGCGACGTCCGGCCGATGCCCGCGCGGTACCGGTTCCCGAGAGCTGCCCGGTGTGCGGCTCCCACGTGGAGCGCACTCAACTGGTCAAGCGCAGCAAGGGCAAGGAAACCGTCAGCGAAGGCGCCGTGTACCGCTGCGTCGGGCGCCTGGCCTGTGGCGCTCAGCTCAAGCAGGCGATCATTCATTTTGTCTCGCGCCGGGCCATGGACATTGATGGACTGGGTGACAAGACCATCGAGCAACTGGTGGATGAAAAACTCATCGGTTCGCCAGCCGACCTCTACACGCTCAAGTACGAGCAGATCATCGACCTGGAAGGTTTCGCCGACATCTCCAGCAAGAAGCTGATCGCCGCCATCGAGAACAGCAAGACTCCGACCCTCGCGCGTTTTATCTACGCGCTTGGCATCCCCGACGTAGGCGAGGAGACCGCCAAAGTGCTGGCACGCTCGCTGGGGGCCCTTGAGCGCGTGCAGCAGGCGTTGCCGCCGGTGCTGACGTACTTGCCCGACGTGGGCCTTGAAGTGGCGCACGAGATCCACAGCTTCTTTGAAGACAGTCATAACCAGGAAGTGATTGGCGCACTGCTGTCGCCGGAGAAGTGCGGCCTGCAATTGCAGGATCAGGGCGACCTCAGCGCCGAGTTCGCCGCTAGCACCACCTTGGGCGGCTTGCTCGACAAGCTGCACGTACCGTCCGTGGGCCCAGGCGCTGCGCAGAAGCTGGCGGACAAGTTCGGCAGCCTGGAAGGCGTGATCAAGGCCGACTGGCTGGACATGCGCCAGGCGCTGCCCGAAAAGCAGGCCAAGGCCGTGCGCGACTTCTTCGACAACCCGGACAACGCCCAGCACGCCTTGGCCATTGAGCAGCAGCTCAAGGACTTCGGCATGCACTGGCAAAGCGAGAAAAAGGTCGTAGAAGGCTTGCCTGAAGCCGGACACACGTGGGTACTCACTGGCTCCCTGGAGCTTATGAGTCGCGACGTGGCCAAGGAAAAGCTCGAAAGCCTCGGCGCCAAGGTGGCCGGTTCCGTCTCGGCGAAAACCCACTGCGTGGTGGCCGGGCCGGGTGCTGGTTCGAAACTGGCAAAGGCCAGCGAGTTAGGCTTGAAGGTGCTGGACGAAGAGGCCTTCGTGGCCTTTCTCGCCACGCACAACATTCCAGTCAGTTGACCCTCACCTGTAGGCGTCCGGCTTGCCGGCGATCGCGCGCCAAGGAGTGCCATCGTCGGCACGCCTGACGCCTATAGGGATGTCATCCCATTTTTGGAACGATCTTCGAAGGGAATTGATCTAGTCTTGGTCACCCCAGGAAGAGATCGCCATGTTCCGCTACTTCGAGCAACTCAGTTCGCGCATTGCCGCACCGTTCATGGCCGAATCCTCGCGCAACAGCAAGGTTTGGCAATGTCGTTGCGGCCAGTCCCTATTCTTTCGCAACAGCCAATGCCTGGCATGCGCAGCGCTGCTGGGCTATCAACCCCGGCAAAGTCGCTTGTCCTCGCTGCAACCCGGCCCCGTCGAAGGCACCTGGCTGCAGGACGATAACCTCGACGCCGGCGCCTTTCGCCGCTGCGCCAACCTTGACACGCCTGCCGCCTGCAACTGGCTGATTCCGGCCCACAGCACCGCACCGCTGTGCGTGGCCTGTAGTCTCAACCGCACGATCCCCGACCTGTCGATCCCGGAAAACCATGAGCGCTGGCGCAAGGTAGAAACCGCCAAGCGCCGGTTGGTGGCGCAACTGATCAGCCTGGGCCTTAGCGTCGTGCCCAAGAGCGTTGACGAAGACACCGGCCTGGCCTTCGATTTCGTTGGCATCGACCTGGAAGGCAACGCCCCGATGACGGGCCATTCGAACGGCTTGATCACCCTCGACATCAAAGAAGCCGACGACGCCCACCGCGAAAAAATCCGGGTGCAGATGCGCGAGCCTTACCGCACCTTGCTCGGTCACTTTCGCCATGAGGTCGGCCACTATTATTGGGATCGCCTGATCGCCAATACCCACTGGCAGGACTCCTTTCGCACCCTGTTCGGCGACGAACGCGCCAGTTATGCCGACGCCCTTGACCAGCATTACCAAAACGGCCCGCGTCCTGACTGGCAGCAAACCTGCGTCAGCGCCTACGCCACCATGCACCCTTGGGAAGACTGGGCCGAAACCTGGGCTCATTACTTGCACATGATGGACGCCGTCGACACTGCCCTGGGCTTTGGCATGAGCGCCCGCGAGATGGACCTGGATTACCAGCCGTTCCCCCTTACTACGCTTTTTGACCCCCAACATCCCAGCGGTCCTGCGTTCCTGTCGTTCGTTAACGCCTGGATTGAACTGGCGGGCATGCTCAATGAGCTGTCGCGCGCCATGGGCCAGCCGGATTTCTACCCGTTCGTGCTACCACCGGCGGTGATCGCCAAGCTGCACTTCATTCACTTGGTGATCCAGGAAGAGGGCGGCCGGGCGGATGAGGTGTTGCAGGCGCAATGACGAACCAATGTGGGAGGGGGCTTGCCCCCGATAGCGTTGGGTCAGTCACTGATTTATTGGCTGGCAGTCCGCTATCGGGGCAAGCCCCCTCCCACAGGGGATGGCGGGGAAGCTAATGGCCATGGCAAGTGCTTGAACCCCTTCATATTTTTAATCCGTCACCAACGGTTGTAACTTCCGATGAGATCGGTACAATGGCCCCGCTTGCCGAGAGGCAGGCGTCGTTATGGTGACCCCATCGGTCCCCCCGCAACGATTACCCGTGAACCTGGTCAGAGCCGGAAGGCAGCAGCCACAGCGGGAACATTGTGTGCCGGGGTGTGGCTGGTGGGGTTGCCTCCATAACGCTCCTCCTTGCAATACCCCTTCGATTCAAATCAAAACTTCTTATTTTCAGCCAACTGCCGATCTTTATTGCGCAGTCGATGACGGCTGTTTCACAACTTTCCAAACCCCCGCTGGACAACCCTAAACCGCCTTGTTAGTTTGCGCCGGCCACTTGTTTCAGAATATGACAATGGCGCTGAATTGATATTGAAGTGCTATCACTTCTTTAACTAACAAGGATGTCTGTGATGAAAAGCCTGCAAGGTTTACCTCGTCTTATCAGTGCTTCGGTAGGCGCTCCGGGTAAAGCCCGCAACTTGCCCGCCGATGTGCAGTGCATCCAATATTTATTCAATCTGATCATTCCCAAGATGGGTTTCCCGTTGGCCGAAAACGGCAAATGCGATGGTCAGTTGGTGCAGTGCATCAGCCAGTACCAGTTTCGCCATCTCAAATACGCCCACCCAGATGGTGTGGTCGACCCCACCGGTCGCACGTTCAACAGCCTGATCGAAGAGGCGGTGAAGGTGCCGGTTAAGTCCTTCCCGACGATGCGTATACCGAGTTTTCTCAACGCATTTGGCAACAGCCAGGGCGACGCGGTGCAGGCCACGGTCAATGTGTACCTGGACCGCATGCGCGCGATGATTGAGGCCGAGCGGCGTAACCGGCAATTGATGCTCCAGGCCACGTGCGACGGGGGCATGACCCTTAGCGAAACGGACTTCCAGAACGCCGCTACGCAACTGGGTAGCGGTATTTCGGTGAATATCATCAAGGCCTTCGCCACCGTGGAATCTGGCGGGCGCTCCGGCTTCGGGCCGGCCAAGCTGCCGGTGATCGCCTTTGAAGGTCACCTGTTTCGCAAATACACCAAGCACATCTATGACCAGGCGCACCCGCTGCTGTCCTACCCCTACAAGAAAAAAGCAGGGCCGCAGTGGCAGGCGAACAACAAGGACCAGACAAAGGCCTGGGAAACCATGGCTACCGCATTCGCCCTGGATCAGGAAGCCGCATTGATGTCGGCATCGTGGGGCATGTTCCAGATCATGGGTTTCAACTTTGCGTCGTGCGGGTACAAGACGGTATTTGAGTTTTCGGCGGCATTAAAGGTGAATGCTGGCAACCAACTAAAGGCGTTCCTCGGCTTTTGCAGTAAGAGCCCTGCGTTGATGAAGGCCATGAAGGCCAAAGACTTTACTGGAATGGCGCGTAACTATAACGGTGAGGACTACGGCAACTACGACGTCCTTATGCAAAAAGCCTACGAAAAACTTGAAGGGAAAAAATAGGATGATCCGTTTACTCGCGATAGGTGTGTTGTCGTTGTGCGCCGTGGCACCTGCCATGGCTGGTTCGGCCGCGCTGCATTCGGGCAAGTACGAAGGGCTGATGCTGGCAGTGACGCCGGAGCATCAGGTCGAAGGTTTTTACACGGAATCAATGGGTGAGGGCGTGACGCGCAGCTGTGCGTTCTACCTGCAAGGTAAGCCCGACGCGCTCACCACTTGGCTCGACGACGCCTACCCTGGCAGCGTGGCGCCGTCGTCCGACGGTGTGACCCTGACCGTGGAAGAAGGCCGTCAGCACCCCGGCTGCATCAACGTACTGATGCCGGAAATCGCCACCGGCCTTGATCTGACCCAGACCGCCAGTAAGAAGTGGATCGGCCTGGTCACAGTGTCTGCCGACAAGGCTTACCTGCAGAAAACCCCCGGCGCCAAGGTGGCCAAGCGTCCGTATATCGTCAAGAACGATGTGGTAGGGGTGCTGGCGTTTAAGGATGGCTGGGCTCAGGTTGAGTTCATCAATGCTGAAGACCGCTCGTTTAAGGGTTGGATCACCCAGGATCAATACAGTCGTCTGGCCGCGCCCACTGCAAAAAACTGAGCAGAACCGCGCACACAAAAACGCCGCAACGTGTCCAGCACGCTGCGGCGTTTTTGTGTGCGGCGGTCAGGCCTTGTTGCGGTTGAACAGCTTGCGGATCACCGCGAACAACGCCACGACACCCACCACCAGAAACTTCTTCGCGGCCAGCAGGAAGATCCCGATCTTGGCGAATAACCCGGCCTTGGCGGCAATCCCGCCGGCAACCAACGCGGCTAGGCCGTAAGTGGCGAGCTTGTCGGTTTTCGGGTTGAAGTCGGTGTAGAGGTTGCCGTCGGTGAAGTTGGTAAACGCCAGGACCTTGGGCAGTTCCTGCTTGATGGTCGGCAGGTCGGCCATCGCCGCGACGGCGTTGAGTTCCAGTACGCCCTCACGGCCCAGCACGCGGATGCTGTAGTTGAGGGTGTTCTGGTCGGCGTCGTCGGCCTTCAGTTCACGGGCCCAGTACATCTTGTGGGTGGTGTCGTCGTAGCGCGGCGGCTCGGCCCAGCCCACCAGATGCAGGCCCGCGTAGCCTTGTTTCTGGCGTTCCTTGTTGTCTGTTTCGTCTTCTTCCTGCATTTGCTTGAGCAGGTCGGAGTAGTCGATTTTCGCGGCATCTTCGTCGGAAATATGCCCGTCGGCCTTGTAGCTGACGATGACGCCCCAGCCGCGTTCCGACAGTGGGCTGACGGCTTTAGGCACGATCATGCCCAGGGTCTTGAAGCCCGGCGGGTTGCCCCAGCCATCGGTGAGCAAGCGCTCAGTGTCGGCAGGATCGAGGTAATAAAATTCGTCGTTGAGCTTGAGGGTGGCAATGCCACTTGGCAGCGTGACGGTGCCGGTCTTTTGCTTAAGTGACGCCAGAAAGTGCTCGGCCGTTTCGGCGGGGGCACTGGCTTCAACGGGGGCAGGCGAGGCAGCAGCAACGGCAGGTGCGGTAGGCAGGCTCAGAGCAGCCGCCGCCAACAACAGGCGGAAGTAATTCATGGTAGTCCCTTACATTTTGAATTAATTTCGTAAGAGGATAACCGAAACAACATGTTGCGAGTTAGCCGAAAGTCTCCCGCAACAGCCCCGCGAATGCATCCCGTGCCAGGTGGCGTTGGGTGTCCTTGTGCCAGAACAGCAGGTTATCCACGGCCGCCAGCTCTTCAAATCGATAAGACGCCAGCTGATTGGCCTGCTCATAGCGCGCCAGGATGCCTTCCGGCGCCAATGCCACGCCAATCCCGGCGCTGACGCAACCGATGATCGTGCCCCAACTGGCATAGCTGGCAATGGTCGGTTTGAAGTTGTGCGGCTTGACCCAGTTTTCCAGTGCTGCGCGATACGGGCAGCCAGGCGGCCAGACCAGCAAGGTGCGGCCGGCGAGGTCCTCGGCGCCATTGATGGGTGCACTGGATGCGCTGGCGATCAGCACCAGGCGCTCGCTGTAGACCACGCTGTGTTCGAGCTTGGAGCGTTTGTTGCCGGCGGCCACGAGCGCCACGTCCAGGCGATGGTGTTGCAGGTCGTCGAGCAACGGGCCCCAGGCGCCTGTCACCAGTTCCAGGCTGACATCCGGGTAGCGCCGGTGATACTCCGCCAGCAGCGGCGGCAAACGTCCGCTGGCGCTGGATTCCACCGCGCCGATACGCAAAGTGCCACGGGGAATGGCGCTGGCGTCCACGGCGCGTTTGGACTCATCCACCAGCGCCAGAATGCGCTCGCAGTACTCCAGGAAAATCTCACCGGCGGCACTGATCGCCAGCCCACGCCCGGCGCGGATGAACAGTGGTGTGCCCAGCTCGCCTTCCAGCTGCTTGATGCGCGTGGTGATGTTGGACGGCACGCAATGCAGCAGCACGGCTGCTTGGGCCACGCTGCCGGTTTGTGCCACGGCTCGCACCATTTTCAGTTGGGCCAGTTCCATTGCTCAGTTCCAGTGATTGCAGAAGTCAGAAACGGTTAATTGTCCTGCGCCTTACGGGGGTCAAGACTGACGGCACACCTTCTCAGTTTCTGGACGCCGTCGATGAATAACCCTTCACCCGCAAAGCTTACGCTAGTCATCGCCAGCGTCATCCTGTGTTGGGCCTATTCGCCGATTGGCGTGCACATGGGGCTGCACAGCTACAGCCCCGGACAATTGGCGTTGTTAAGGTTTTTGATTGCGTCGGTGTTCATGGGCGGTGTGGCACTGGTGATGGGCATCGGTCGGCCGCGCTTGCGGGATTTTCCGTGGTTGCTGGTGCTGGGGTTCTTCGGCGTGTTCCTGCACCACACCAGCCTCAACTACGGGCAGCAATGGGTCACGGCAGCGGCGTCCAGCGTACTGGCGCAGTCGGCGCCGCTGTTCAGTGTGCTGATCGCGTTTTTCTGCCTGAAGGAGCGGGTCAGCGCTTGGCGCTGGGCCTGCGTATTGCTGGGGCTGCTCGGCGTGCTGGTGGTGATCTGGGGGGATCAGGGGCTGGGTGAGATCGACCCGCGTGGCTTGTTGATCCTGCTGGCGGCGGTGTCGTGGAGTGTGTATTTCGCCCTGCAGAAACACTATGCCCACCGCTACAGTCCGCTGACTATGGCGTGCTACATGGTGTGGGCGGGCACCCTGATGCTGTGCGTGAACCTGCCGGGCCTGCCTGCTGCGGTGGTGCAGGCGCCGTTGGCGGAGAACGTCGCGGTGCTGGTACTCGGTATTTTTCCCAGCGCCTTGGCGTATCTGGCTTGGGGTTATGTGTTGAAGCATGTGGAAGTCAGTCGCGCGTCGGTGGCGATGTACCTGATCCCGCCGGTGGCGATGGTGATGGCCGCGACGTTGCTGGGTGAACACATTGCCTTGCAGGTGATGATGGGCGGTGTGATCGTGCTGGCCAGCGTGGCGGCGATCAGTCTGGAAGGGCGCTGGCGGTCAATCGTTCAGACAAAACGCACGCAAACGGTGGCCATCGAAGTCCAGGGCCAGCGGTGACTGGATAAGGACGGCGCCGCGTTCTACCCATCGGTCGTGCAGCAAGAAGCCCACTTCACCGCCGGCTGTAAGCTGGACTGTGGCTCGACCAGAGCCCGAGCCTATAAGGAGCGCCTGTCAGTTTTTGTCAGGGGCGAGCAGGGGTGCCGGGTTTTCGCCGGTGTACAGCTTGATGATGTCGTCGATTTCGCCGGACATTTTCATCCGCAACAAGGTGCGCAGGATTTTTTGCGCTGGCACGTCGGGATCGTTACGCACGATGCAACCGAGGTTTTGCTCGTCAATCAACGCGACCTTGTGCAGCCGCTGGCTGATCGGCATTTTCTGGTTGAAACGGTCGACGATCCATTCGTTGCTCACCGCATAGTTGAATCGCCCCGCCACCAGTTTGTGCAGCACCAGCTCTTCGCTATGGGCGTCGTCGCGGGTGAGTTGGCCGTTGGCAAACAGCGGGTCGAGGGCGGCATAGCGATAGTTGAGCACCGTGCCGATCGGCTGAGGTGCCAGCTTGAGCACCTGTACCGGCTGGTTTTGCGCACTGACCAGCACATTGCGCTGCATCATTAAAGGCAAGCTCCAGAGGTAGTCGCCGGACAGGTTGTCGACCCACGCCTGGGTGACATAACAGCGCACATCAATGTCGCCGTGTCCCATGGCCGCAGAGATGCGTGCCCGGGCCAGCACGTGGAACTGCGCCGGATGACCAACCTGAGTGGCCAGGCTCAGCATCACGTCATACAAAATGCCCTGGGTCGGCCGACCGTTCTCCAGTTGCACCATAGGCATCGCCCAACTGTCGGAAACCGAGAAGCGCAGCGGTGCAGGCGCCGCCAGGCAAGCCGTGGTCATCATCCATAAAGCGCCCAGGACTACGCGCATACACTCTCCGGGTTCAGGCCTTTTGGAGGCCAGTCAGCAGAGCTTAGTCAGATTAGGCGAGCGTGCCGGATGCAATTTCCCCCTTGCTCCGCTAGCATTACCGGCTTCCGCTTCCCAGTTGCGACGGTTTTCGATGAGTTATCAGGTTCTTGCACGTAAATGGCGTCCGCGCTCGTTCCGCGAAATGGTCGGCCAGACCCATGTGCTCAAGGCTCTGATCAATGCCTTGGACAGCCAGCGGCTGCACCACGCCTACCTGTTCACCGGTACCCGGGGCGTGGGCAAGACCACCATCGCGCGCATCATTGCCAAATGCCTGAACTGTGAAACCGGTATCACTTCGACGCCTTGTGGCACTTGCTCGGTGTGCCGCGAGATCGACGAAGGGCGTTTCGTCGACCTGATCGAGATCGACGCCGCGAGCCGCACCAAGGTCGAAGACACCCGCGAGTTGCTCGACAACGTGCAGTACGCGCCTAGCCGCGGTCGCTTCAAGGTCTACTTGATCGACGAAGTGCACATGCTGTCCAGCCATTCCTTCAACGCGCTGTTGAAAACCCTGGAAGAGCCGCCGCCCTACGTCAAATTCATCCTGGCCACCACCGACCCGCAGAAACTTCCTGCAACGATCCTGTCGCGGTGCCTGCAGTTCTCCCTGAAAAACATGACCCCCGAGCGCGTGGTCGAGCATTTGACCCACGTGTTGGGTGTCGAGAACGTACCGTTCGAAGACGACGCGCTATGGCTGCTCGGCCGTGCCGCCGATGGTTCGATGCGTGATGCCATGAGCCTTACCGACCAGGCCATCGCCTTCGGTGAAGGCAAGGTCATGGCCGCCGATGTGCGCGCCATGCTCGGCACCCTCGACCACGGCCAGGTGTTCGATGTGCTGCATGCATTGATCGAAGGTGATGCCAAGGCGTTGCTCGAAGCCGTGCGCCACCTCTCGGAGCAAGGCCCGGACTGGAATGGCGTGCTCTCGGAAATCCTCAACGTCCTGCACCGCGTCGCTATCGCCCAGGCTTTGCCGGAAGGTGTCGACAACGGCCATGGCGACCGCGACCGCGTGTTGGCCCTGGCCCAGGCGTTGCCGGCCGAAGATGTGCAGTTCTACTACCAGATGGGCCTGATCGGTCGTCGGGACTTGCCTTTGGCGCCGGACCCGCGTGGGGGCTTTGAAATGGTCCTGCTGCGCATGCTGGCGTTCCGGCCAGCTGATTCGGCCGATGCGCCGAGACAGCCGCTAAAGCCAGTGGGGATCAGCCAGGCCACAGTTGATTCCGCCAAACCAGTGGCTGGCGCGGCGGTGGTTGCGCCAGTGGTTGCTGCCCCGGTTGCGCCGGCGCCTGAGCCAGCCCCTGTGGTGGTGGCACCTGTGGTTGAGCCGGAGCCGGTGGTTGAGCCCGAGCCTGTCGTCGACTTGCCTTGGAATGACCCGGTAGAAGCCGAGGTCGAAGAAGTCGAACAGCAGCCCTATGTTGAGCCCGTGCTCGAAACCGCCAGCGAGCAGCCTGAGCTGACGCCTATGCCTGCGCCGACACCGGACAGCGTGGTGCCAGCCGCTCCTGAGTGGGTTTCAGCACCGGTTCCCGAGCCGACAGTCGCCCAGGTTGAGGCCGCAACCCCAGGCATCGACCTCGACGACGAGCCGCCGCTGGACGAAGACTACATCGAGCCGGACATGGATTCGGCCTACA
This sequence comes from Pseudomonas sp. TE3911, assembly GCF_054062775.1. Lineage (NCBI taxonomy): Bacteria > Pseudomonadati > Pseudomonadota > Gammaproteobacteria > Pseudomonadales > Pseudomonadaceae > Pseudomonas > Pseudomonas sp. TE3911. The sequence continues at coordinate 674,781 of NZ_JBSSFP010000001.1, forward strand.
GTTACCTGGACGATTTGGCCAGCGAACACACCGCCGAACCGGCCCCCGAGCCCGAAGCAGAACCCGCGGCAGCCCCGGCCACCGGCCTGGCGTTGCAATGGCTGGAACTGTTCCCGAAACTGCCGATCTCCGGCATGACCGGCAGTATTGCCGCCAACTGCACCCTGATTTCCGTCGACGGCGACCATTGGCTGTTGCACCTGGATCCGGCCCACAGTGCCCTGTTCAACGCGACCCAGCAACGGCGCCTCAACGATGCCCTGAACCAGTACCATGAGCGCACGCTGACTATCACCATCGAGTTGATCAAGCCCGAGCAGGAAACCCCGGCCCAAGCCGCAACCCGTCGGCGTATCAACCGTCAGCGCGAGGCTGAGGATTCGATCCACGCAGACCCGCTCATCCAGCAAATGATGCAACAGTTTGGTGCGGTCGTTCGTCACGATACTATTGAACCTGTCGAAGCCCCGGTGACCCAAGCGTCATGACACCGGGCTATTAATTGATCCACGTACTTTTGAGGTGATTCCCATGATGAAAGGTGGCATGGCCGGCCTGATGAAGCAGGCGCAGCAGATGCAGGAAAAGATGGCCAAGATGCAGGAAGAACTGGCCAACGCCGAAGTCACCGGTAAAGCCGGGGGCGATATGGTCAGCGTGGTGATGACTGGGCGTCACGACATCAAGCGCGTGAGCATCGACCCAAGCGTGCTGCCAGGCGTGGGTGAAGATGACCTGGAAATGCTCGAAGCGCTGTTCGCCGCGGCCGTCAACGACGCCGTGCGCAAGATCGAAGCCAATAGCCAGGACAAAATGTCCGGCGTGACCGCTGGCATGCAACTGCCACCGGGCATGAAGATGCCGTTCTGATTCTCCAGCGTTAGCTAGACTCCAATGCCAGGCCCAGTGCCTGGCATTTTTGTTTGTGCCTATTCAATCGAATCCCGATCGAACCCTGGCCCGGCACCCATGGTCTGCAACCTATACCGATGAATTCGATAAGGAGCCCCTGATGCCTCAAGAACTGACCCTGAACCAACGCACCGTGCTGGTCTCGCGGCCCCAAGGCGCGCCCACTCCGGAAAACTTTCGCCTGGAGCGCGTGAGCTTGCCGGAGTTGGCGGACGGCCAAGTGCTGCTCAAGACCCTCTACCTGTCCCTTGACCCCTACATGCGCGGGCGCATGAGCGACGCACCTTCCTACGCCGCCCCGGTGGAAATCGATGAGGTGATGACCGGCGGTGCTGTCAGCCGTATCGAGCAATCCCGTAACCCTAAATTCGAAGTGGGTGATCTGGTGGTCGGCGCCACCGGTTGGCAGAGCCACAGCATTTCCGACGGCCGCAACCTGATTCCGGTGCCCAAAGGTCTCGCCAGTCCGTCCATGGCGTTGGGCGTATTGGGGATGCCGGGTATGACCGCCTACATGGGCCTGATGGACATTGGTCAACCCAAGGCTGGGGAAACCCTGGTGGTCGCCGCTGCCTCCGGCGCAGTCGGTTCGGTAGTGGGCCAGGTCGCCAAGCTCAAGGGCCTGCGCGTGGTCGGGATTGCAGGCGGTGCGGACAAGTGCCGCTATGTCGTGGATGAACTGGGCTTTGATGCCTGTATCGACCATAAGAGCGCAGACTTCGCCGATCAACTCGCCCAGGCTTGCTTCAACGGCGTGGACATCTATTTCGAGAACGTCGGTGGCAAGGTGTTCGACGCCGTGGTGCCTTTGCTCAACCCCAAGGCACGCATTCCTTTGTGCGGGCTGATTGCCGGCTACAACGCCCACGAAGCCCCCAGCGGGCCTGATCGCTTGCCGGCGCTGCAACGCACGTTGCTGACCAAGCGGGTGCGCATCCAGGGCTTTATCGTGTTTGATGACTACGGTGATCGTCAGCCAGAGTTCCTCAGTGCCATGGCGCCCTGGGTCCGCGACGGTAAGATCAAGTTCCGCGAGGACGTGGTCGATGGCTTGGAGCAGGCGCCCGAAGCCTTTATCGGCCTGCTTGAAGGGCGCAACTTCGGCAAGTTGGTGGTGCGGGTCGCGCAGGATTGAGGATTTGACGCTAATCCGGGGCGCGGGTATAAACCGCGTCTCGTTGTTTTGTCGGACCATTGCCCCATGAGCTTCAGCCCCCTGATTCGCCAACTGATCGACGCCCTGCGCACGTTGCCGGGTGTCGGCCAGAAAACCGCCCAGCGCATGGCGCTGCAACTGCTGGAGCGTGATCGCAGCGGCGGCACCCGGTTGGCCCAGGCCCTGAGCCAGGCCATGACGGGCGTCGGCCACTGCCGCCAGTGCCGAACCCTCACCGAAGAAGACCTTTGCCCGCAATGCGCCGACCCGCGTCGCGACGACACGTTGCTGTGTGTGGTGGAAGGCCCGATGGACGTCTACGCGGTGGAGCAGACCGGTTATCGCGGGCGTTACTTCGTGCTCAAGGGCCACCTGTCGCCGCTGGACGGCCTGGGTCCGGAGGCCATCGGCATTCCGCAACTCGTGGCACGTATCGAAGAGCAGGGCACCTTTACCGAGGTGATCCTGGCCACCAACCCGACCGTGGAAGGTGAAGCCACCGCCCATTACATCGCCCAACTGCTGAGCAACAAAGGCCTGATCACTTCGCGTATCGCCCATGGCGTACCGTTGGGTGGGGAGTTGGAGCTGGTGGATGGCGGCACGCTGGCGCATTCGTTCGCCGGTCGCAAGCCGATCGCGCTCTAACAATAAACACCAGCCAAATGTAGGAGGGGGCTTGCTCCCGATGGCAGTGGATCAGCCATGAATCTATTGGCTGACACACTGCTATCGGGAGCAAGCCCCCTCCCACAATGGTTTTGCGGTGTGATTGAGATCTGTGTTGCTAACCAAGCAAGCGCTTGGTAATTTCGCTCCACCTCTCCGTGGAGCTTGCCGATGTCTGCCTATCAGGACTACTTCGACCCCAGCCACCAATTGCTCCGCGACAGCGTGCGCCGTTTTGTCGAGCGGGAGCTGTTACCGGGCATCGAGCAATGGGAGGAGGCGGAGAGCTTTCCCCGAGCGTTGTACCTTAAGGCCGGTGCGGCGGGGATCCTCGGTATCGGTTATCCCGAATCCTTGGGCGGCAGTCACGAGGGCGATCTGTTCGCCAAGGTGGCCGTCAGCGAGGAATTGATGCGCTGCGGCTCCGGCGGCGTGGTCGCGGGATTGGGCTCGCTGGATATCGGCTTGCCTCCCATCATCAAATGGGCGCGGCCCGAAGTGCGCGAACGTGTGGCCCCGCAAGTGCTCTCGGGCGAGAAGATCATCGCCTTGGCCGTCACCGAACCCAGCGGCGGCTCCGATGTAGCCAGCCTGCGCACCCGCGCCGTGCGTGATGGCGACGTTTACCGGGTCAGCGGCAGCAAGACCTTTATCACCAGCGGCAACCGCGCCGATTTCTACACCGTTGCTGTTCGTACCGGCGGGCCAGGCTTTGGCGGCATCAGCCTGTTGCTCATCGAAAAAGACACCCCGGGTTTCACCGTCGGCCAGCCCCTGAAGAAAATGGGTTGGTGGGCGTCGGACACGGCAGAGTTGTTCTTCGATGATTGCCAAGTGCCCGTAGGCAACCTGATCGGCGCCGAGAACATGGGGTTTGCCTGCATCATGGGCAACTTTCAGAGTGAACGGCTGGCGCTGGCGTTGATGGCCAATATGACCGCGCAGCTTGCGCTTGAGGAAAGCCTCAAATGGGCCGCGCAGCGTGAAGCATTTGGCAAGCCCATTGGCAAATTCCAGGTGCTCAAGCATCGCCTGGCGGAAATGGCGACGGCTGTGGAAGTGTCCAGGGAATTCACCTACCGCCAAGCCGCCAAGATGGCCGCTGGCAAGAGTGTGATCAAGGAGATATCCATGGCCAAGAACCTGGCCACCGATACCGCCGATCGGGTGACTTATGACGCCGTGCAGATCCTCGGCGGCCAGGGCTATATGCGCGGCAGCCTGGTGGAGAGGCTGTATCGCGACAACCGTATCCTGTCGATCGGCGGCGGCACTCGTGAAGTGATGAATGAAATCATCAGCAAACAGATGGGGCTTTGAGGCGGCTTACCTGCCTCATCGGGGCAAGCCCTCTGCCACATTTTGATGTGTAAACACCTTCAAGTGTGGGAGGGGGCAGCCCTTGATAGCGTCAGTCCAGCCAAATATTACCGCTCGGACAGCGCAAATTGCGTCAGGCAAAACGTCGGAATTCCCATGTCTTCCAAACGCTGCGAGCCACCCAGCTCCGGCAAATCAATAATTGCCGCGGCTTCAAAAATCTTCGCACCCATGCGCCGCACCAGGTTCGCCGCAGCGATCAAGGTCCCGCCTGTGGCGATCAGGTCATCGAACATCAGCACCGAGTCGCCTTCGCACAGGCTGTCGGCGTGCACTTCCAGGAAAGCTTCGCCGTATTCGGTCTGATAACCCTCGGCCAGGACATCGGCCGGCAGCTTGCCCTGCTTGCGGAACAGGATCAGCGGTTTGTTCAGTTGGTAGGCAATGATCGAACCGATCAGAAACCCGCGGGCATCCATCGCGCCGATGTGGGTGAAATCGGCTTCGACATAGCGATGGGCAAAGGTATCGGCCACCAGGCGCAGGGCCTTGGGCGATTGGAACAGCGGCGTGATGTCACGGAAGATCACCCCAGGCTTGGGGAAGTCGATGACGGGGCGGATCAGGGATTTGATGTCGAACGAATCGAAGGTCATCGTCGAAGAGTCCTGGGAGGAAAACGGACTCGAAGTATACCTGCGGCCTCACCGATTGGCGCGGCCACAAGTGTCTGCATCAACCCTCTAGAGAACCACCCGCCAGCGCACACAGCTGGATCGGGTCGAGAATGTGCACTTCCTTGCCTTCGGCGGCAATCAACTCGTTCTGCTGGAAACGGGTGAACACGCGGGACACGGTTTCCACCGCCAGACCCAGGTAGTTGCCGATTTCGTTACGCGACATGCTCAAGCGGAACTGGTTGGCCGAGAAACCGCGTGCCCGGAACCGGGCCGACAGGTTGACCAGGAATGTCGCGATGCGCTCGTCGGCGGTTTTCTTCGATAACAGCAGCATCATCTGCTGATCGTCACGAATTTCTCGGCTCATCACGCGCATCAACTGGCGGCGCAGTTGAGGTAATTGGATGGCCAGTTCGTCCAGGCGTTCGAAGGGGATTTCGCACACCGACGTGGTCTCCAGCGCCTGGGCCGACACGGGATGCATCTCGGTGTCCATGCCCGACAAACCCACCAGTTCGCTGGGCAGGTGAAAACCGGTGATCTGCTCCTCGCCGTTGTCGCTCAGGCTGAAGGTCTTCAACGCGCCCGAACGTACTGCATAGACGGAGTCGAACTGATCGCCCTGACGAAACAGGAACTCGCCTTTCTTCAGCGGGCGACCACGTTTAACGATGTCGTCCAGCGCATCCATGTCTTCCAGATTCAGCGAAAGTGGCAGGCAGAGGGGGGCCAGGCTGCAATCCTTGCAGTGAGCCTGGCTGTGAGCGCGCAGTTTGACTGGCTCGGACATTTCTTAAATCCTTGTGGGAAAACACACATAAGACGTAAGGGTAACGCACTGGGGGGCAGTGAGGCCAGCGTGTACAAAAAACAGACAGCCGTATAAAGCTTTGTGTATCGGTGCCGATACATATGTGTACGTTCATGAGCAGGAGCTCAGCGCATGTTGATCATCGCCGCCAACAACCCCTCCATCCGTGTGCCAAACCCAGAGCCGGCCCCGCCCGCTGCGGCGGTTGAGACGCAGGATGCCGTGTCAACGCCTGCCACGAGCGAAGGCGTGAAGGTGAGCATTTCGCCGGATGGCTTCAAGGCTGCGGGTGCGGCCAAAAGTGCCAACGCCGATATCGACGACAGCGGTCTGGACGACAACGTTAAGCAAGTTCTTAAAATGATCCGTCAGTTGAAGCAGCAGATCGCCGAAAAATTGGCGGAGCTTCAGGCCATCGCCGCGGACAAAAGCCTGACGCCGGAGGAGGTTCAGGCCAAGGTCGCTAACGTGCAAGGTGCCATCAGTTCCTTGCAGGCCGGCTTGATGACGGCCCAAATCTCCTTGGCCAAGGCCATGAAAACCATGAGTGCCGATCAGGCGCTCAAGGCCGCTTCGTTGTCGATGTAACTAGGTCGATGTAACTAGATCACCCGTGAAAACCGTTGCCGGTTCTGGTGTTCCAGGTACGCGTCGAACACCATGCACACCGAGCGCACCAGCAAGCGCCCTGCGGGCAGCACCCGAATGCCCTGGGCGTCGAGCGCGATCAGGCCGTCCTTGGCCATGGCCTCAAGTTGCAGCCAGATCTCATCGAAGTACCCGCGAAAATCAATATTGAAGGCCTGTTCGATACGCTCGAATACCAGGCTGAAATTGCAGATCAACTGCTGAATCACTTCCCGTCTTAGTCGATCGTCTGTGGTGCAGACCAAGCCACGGCTGGTCGCCAGCTGCGCGCCGGCCAGGGTGTTCTGGTAGCCGTTGAGGTCACTGCTGTTCTGGCAATACAAGTCGCCGATCTGGCTGATCGCCGACACACCCAGGCCGATCAGGTCGCAATGGCCGTGGGTGGTGTAGCCCTGGAAATTGCGTTGCAGCGTGCCTTCTTCCTGGGCGATGGCGAGTTCGTCATCCGGCAGAGCGAAGTGGTCCATGCCGATGTAGCGATAACCCGCCTCGGTCAATTGCGTGATGGTGGTTTGCAGCATCAGCAGTTTTTCCGCCGGTGCTGGCAGCTCGTCGCTGTCGATGCGCCGCTGGGGCATGAAGCGCTCCGGCAGGTGCGCATAGTTGAACACCGACAGGCGATCCGGTTGCAGCTTGATCACTTCTTCCACGGTGCGCGCGAAGTTGATCGGCGTTTGCTTGGGCAGGCCGTAGATCAGGTCGATATTGATCGAGCGAAACTGCAAAGTGCGCGCCGCATCGATTACTGCGCGAGTCTCTTCCAGGCTTTGAAGGCGGTTAACGGCCCGCTGCACCTCGGGGTCGAGGTCTTGCAGGCCAATGCTGACGCGGTTGAAACCGAGTTCACGCAGCAGGCCCATGGTGGCCCAGTCGGCTTCGCGCGGGTCGATTTCGATGCCGTAGTCGCCGGAATCATCATCGAGCAAATTGAAGTGCTGGCGCAGGGAGCCCATGACCTGACGCAGTTCGTCGTGGCTGAGAAACGTCGGCGTGCCGCCGCCGAAATGCAACTGCTCCACCGGCTGTTTCGGGTCGAGGTGGCAGGCCACCATTTGGATCTCCTGCTCCAAGCGGTGCAGGTATGCCTGGGCGCGGCCACGGTCTTTGGTGATCACCTTGTTGCAGGCGCAGTAGTAGCAAATGTTCGCGCAGAACGGCACATGCACATACAGCGACAATGGGCGCACAGCCTTGCGACTGTCGCGCAGGGCGTGTAGCAGGTCGAATGTGCCGACCTGGCTGTCGAATTGTACGGCGGTGGGGTAGGACGTATAGCGCGGTCCCGCCAGGTCGTAGCGATGAATCAGATCGGTGTCCCAACGAATGGCGTCGAGCATGCGGGCGTCCCCCGGATAGGCTAGTGGGCCGAGTCTAGAGGCGTGGGGCAGAGGGCATCTTGATTTGCATCAACGAGCAGCGGCGCTATGCCACATGGCCTTTTAGTGGCCCATCAGCCAGTGCTGGTGCGGCCCTGGCAAGGTCCAAATACCGAACACAATGACCAGCAATCCACCGGCCATGCGCACGCTGCGTTTGCGCAATAACGCGGTGACGCGTTCGGCGGCCAGCCCAGTCGCCAGCAGCACGGGCCAGGTGCCCAACCCGAACGCGAGCATCAGCAAGGCACTGTCCAGCGCATTGCCCTGGCTCGCGGCCCACAGCAGGGTGCTGTAGACCAACCCGCACGGCAACCAGCCCCACAGCGCACCCAGCAGTAAAGCGCGAGGCAGGCTGGACACCGGTAGCAAACGGGTGGCAACGGGCTGGATATGCCGCCACAGGCCGCGCCCGAGGCTTTCGATACGGGTGAGGCCGCTCCACCAACCGGCCAGGTACAGGCCCATGCAGATCAGCAGCAGACCGGCGAGTACCCGCATGAACATCGCCGCCGGGCTATTGGCCACGGCCCAGCCGGCCAGGCCGATCAACAGCCCAGCCGTGGCGTAACTGAGGATTCGCCCCAGGTTGTACGCCAGCAGCAGGCGAAACCGGCGACTGCGTTGCTCCTTGGGAATTGCCAAAGTCAGCGCGCCCATCAGCCCGCCGCACATGCCCAGGCAATGACCGCCGCCCAGCAGGCCTAGGATCAGCGCGGAGACCAGCAGCGGCGCCAATTCAAGCATGAGGTGGGTCTTTGGGCGGTTGTTCCGGGCCGTTGGCTTCGTCGATGGCGGCCAGGTGGTTCGGGTCCTGGTCGTCGAACAGCACGCTGTGGGCCGGGCCGTCGAGGTCATCGTACTGGCCGCTGTCCACGGCCCAGAAGAAGATGTAAATAGCGATGGCCACTATCAGCAGCGCCGCCGGAATCATCACGTATAAAGCTGGCATCTGCACTCCATGCCCGCGCGGCTCACGCGGGCAGCGGGCGGGTGATTGAGGGGGCGCTGGCGGACTGTGCGCTCGGCACGCGAGTCAGGCGCAGGGCGTTGAGTACCACGGTCAACGAACTGATGGACATGCCGACTGCCGCCCAGATTGGCGTGATCCAGCCCAAAGCAGCAAACGGCAACATCAGGCCATTGTATAGGCCCGCCCAGAGCAGGTTTTCAATAATCACTCGTCGGGTGCGCCGCGCCAGGCTGAAAGCCTGCACCAGAGCGTCGAGGCGATTGGAGAGCAACACCGCATCGGCACTGGTCTTGGCCAGGTCGGTGGCCGAGCCCATTGCCACGCTGATATCGGCGGCGGCGAGGACGGGGACATCGTTGACGCCATCGCCGAGCATCAGCACCTTGCGACCTTCCTTGTGCAGCTGTTGCAGCACGTGCAGCTTGTCGTCGGGACGCAGGCCGCCGTGGGCCTCGTCTATGCCCAGCTCAAGGGCGACACTGGCGACCATCGGCGAACTGTCCCCGGACAGCAGCAGTGTGCGCCAACCGCGCGCCTTGCAAGCGGCGAGCAGGGCGGGGGCGTCGCTGCGCAGGCGATCATCCAGTACGAACCAGGCGAGGGCGCCGCTGCGGTCGCCCAGCAGCAGCCATTGCCCGGCGTCGTCCGGCGGAGCGGGGATCGGGCAGCCACTGAGTTCGCAGACGAAGCCCGGCTGGCCGATGCGCAGCAGACGCTCGCCCACTCGACCTTCCAAACCGAGACCGGGCGTACTGAGCACTTCTTCAGCGGCCAGTGGCGCACGGCCAAAGGCGCGGGCAATCGGGTGTTCTGAGCGGTTTTCCAGGGCGGCGGCGAGACCCAGGCAGTCGTCGCTGCCCAATTCGCCCAGCGGCCGGATCGCGCGCAGGGCCAGGCGACCTTCGGTGAGGGTGCCGGTCTTGTCGAAGATCACCGTGTCGATCTGGTTCAGGCCCTCCAGCACATGGCCACGGGTCAGCAGCAGCCCGAGTTTGTGCAGGGTGCCGGTGGCGGCGGTCAGGGCGGTAGGTGTAGCGAGGGACAACGCACATGGGCAGGTCGCCACTAACATCGCCAGCACGATCCAGAACGCTCGTGATGAGTCCAGTTCCCACCACAGCAGGCCGATCAGCGCAGCGGCGATCAGCGAACACAACAGGAACCACTGCGCGGCGCGGTCGGCGATTTGCGCCAGTCGCGGTTTTTCGGCCTGGGCGCGCTCCAGCAGGCGCACGATGGCGGACAGGCGGGTCTCGTGGCCAAGGGCGCGCACTTCGACGGTCAGCGCGCCGTCGACGTTGAGGGTGCCGGCGGTGACGGTGTCGCCGACTTGGCGCGGTTGCGGCAAGTACTCGCCGGTGAGCAGGGACTCATCAATGCTGGACTGGCCATCGAGGATCACGCCGTCTGCTGGCAGCACCGCGCCCGGATGCACCAGCACGCGGTCGCCCAGGGCCAGTTCGCTCAACAGGATGCGTTCGCTCTGGCCGTCGTCTTTCAAGCGCAGGCACGACGCGGGCAACAGGTTGACCAACTGCGCAGTGGCCGCCGCCGTGCGCTCCCGGGCACGGCGTTCCAGGTAGCGACCGGCCAGCAGGAACAGTGCAAACATGCCCACTGCATCGAAATACAGCTCGCCGACGCCGGTGATCGCGGTCCATATTCCCGCCAAATAAGCCCCGCCAATGGCGAGGGATACTGAAACGTCCATGGTCAGGTGGCGCGTGCGCAGGTCGCGCATGGCGCCCTTGAAGAACGGCGCGCAGCTGTAGAACACGATGGGGGTTGTCAGAAACATCGCCACCCAGCGCAGGATTACATGCAGCTCCGGGCTCAGGTCGATATTGAATTCCGGCCAGGTGGCCATGGTTGCCATCATTGCCTGGAACCACAGCAGCCCGGCGACACCGAGTTGGCGCAAAGCCAGGCGGTTTTCGCTGGCCAGTTGCTCGGCGGCGCGGTCGGCCTGATAAGGATGGGCGGCATAGCCGATATGGCGCAGCTCACTGAGCACTTGGCTCAACGGCAATTGCCCGTCGGCCCAGCGCACCTGCAAGCGATGGTTGGACAGGTTCAACCGCGCCTCTGCAACGGCGGGCAAGCTGCGCAGGTGTTTTTCGATCAGCCAGCCACAGGCGGCGCAGCTGATGCCTTCCATCAATAGGGTCGTTTCGGCCAGTTCGCCTTGGTGGTGCACGAAGGGTTTTTGCACGTCGGCGCGGTCGTACAGCGCCAGTTCGTCCACCAGTTGCACCGGCAGCGTTTCGGGGTTGGCCGAGGCTTCGCTGCGGTGCTGGTAATAGCTTTCCAAACCTGCGGCGACGATTGCTTCGGCCACCGCCTGGCAGCCCGGGCAGCAGAGTTCGCGGCGCTCGCCGAGGATATCGGCGGTGAACCGGCCGCCGGGCGGTACGGGCAGGGCGCAGTGGTAGCAGGGAGTGGGGGTGGTCATGGTTCGGGATCTTTGGTGGCTGGGAAGGCCCCATCGCCGGCGAGCCGGCTCCTACGAGAGGGGTGTGGGTCTGTAGGAGCCGGATTGCCGGCGATGCGCGAAGCGCAGGTGTTTATTTTTTCAGGTCTTCGGCACCCTGCAACGGTTCATCACCCAACAGCAAGTCTTTGTCGTGGCTGACTTCTTCTTCCTCGAACAGCCGCCAGGTCTTGTCGCCTTCCACGCCCAGCAGTTCCACGAAGCGGCGGCCTTCGACTTTGTCGGTGACCTGGCCGATGTAGCGGCCGGGTTCGCTGTCGCTGCGGGCCAGATTGATTTTGCGATCTTTCTCCGGCTGAGTCGGGGAAATCAGGTTCAGCTCCAGGGTGTTCGGGTTGCTGTAGCCGGTGAGCTTCAGCTCGACTTCACCGGTCAGTTCGTCCAAATGCAGCTTGGCGCGCAGTTGCAGGGTCTGCGCCAGGCGTTCGCGGTCCAGTGAGCGGTTGATGCCCTTGCCAGCCTCGTAGTAGTTGTCGTTGACCAGGTTGTCCGGGTTGTTTACCGCGATGGTCACCATGGACAAGGTCAAGGTCACCGAGCAGGCGAGGATCCCGATGATGATCCAGGGCCAGAGGTGCTTGTACCAAGGACTTGCGGCAGTGGCTAAGGGCATTGTTCCGTTCTCTCTTTATCGAACTTGTGGGCCGATGAATCGGCTCTTGGCTTCAATGTTGACGCTGGCGTCATCGGCATCGGTGAGGGTGAATTTCACCTCGTTGGTGCTCGACGGCAGTTGTTCCGGCGCACTCGACAGTTCCACTGGCATGCTGACGATATCGCCGGCAGCCACCTTGATCTCGCGCCGGCCCTGCAGCTTGAGGTCTGGCAGGCCTGATGCGTCGAGCACGTAGGTGTGGTCGCGCTGGTCCTTGTTCATGATCTTCAGGCTGTAGACGTTTTCGATACGGCCTTCGGCGTTTTCGCGGTAGAGCACGCGGTCTTTGCTCACGTCGAAGCCCACCAGCGACCGCATGAAGAACGCCCCGGCCAACAGGCTGATCATCGCCAGCAACACCAGGGCGTACCCGATCAGGCGTGGGCGCAGCTTGTGGGTTTTCTGCCCGGACAGGTTGTGCTCGGTGGTGTAGCTGATCAGGCCGCGCGGGTACTCCATCTTGTCCATGATGTTGTCGCAGGCGTCGATGCACGCGGCGCAGCCGATGCACTCGATTTGCAGACCGTCGCGGATGTCGATGCCGGTGGGGCACACCTGCACGCACATCGTGCAATCGATGCAGTCGCCCAGGCCTTGGGCCTTGTAGTCGATCCCTTTTTTACGCGGGCCACGCAGCTCTCCACGACGTGGGTCGTAAGAGACGATGAGTGTGTCTTTGTCGAACATCACGCTCTGGAAACGCGCGTACGGGCACATGTAGATGCACACCTGTTCGCGCAGCCAGCCGGCGTTGCCGTAGGTGGCGAGGGTGAAGAAACCGACCCAGAAATACGACCAGCCATCGGCCTGGCCGGTGAAGAAATCGAACACCAGTTCGCGGATCGGCGAGAAGTAGCCGACGAAGGTAATCCCGGTGGCAAAACCGATCAGCAGCCACAGGCTGTGCTTGCTGAATTTGCGCAGGAATTTGTTGGCGCCCATCGGCGCTTTATCCAGCTTGATGCGTTGGTTGCGGTCGCCTTCGGTGACTTTTTCGCACCACATGAAGATCCACGTCCACACGCTTTGCGGGCAGGTATAACCGCACCACACGCGGCCGGCGTACACCGTGATGAAGAACAGGCCAAACGCCGCGACGATCAGAATACCCGAGAGCAGGATGAAGTCTTGGGGCCAGAAGGTCGCACCGAAAATGAAGAACTTACGCTCCGGCAGGTTCCACCACACGGCCTGGTGGCCACCCCAGTTCAGCCACACCGTGCCGAAGTAGAGCAGGAACAAAGCAGCGCCGCCGAGCATTCGTAAATTGCGGAACAGGCCGGTAAAGGCGCGGGTGTAGATTTTCTCGCGCGGGGCATAGAGGTCGACGGTGGCGGTCGAGTGTTTGGCAGGCGGGGTAACGTCATGTACCGGTATTTGGTCGCTCATCATTGCATCCCACGGCGGTGGAGATTTGCCTCGGCCAGTACGTGCCAACCGGGGTCAAATTAGGGGTCTTGCAGTGGCGTAATGATACGCCCCCGATGCTGCGCAAGGGGTGCGACCTTTGGTCGCGTTGGGGAAAATCAATTGATGGTGTACGTGATCTGGATCAATTGACTTGTGAAGTATGGACGGTTTTTGCGGGCTCAACCTTCAAAAAGCCGAAGATCCAATGTGTGAGGGGGCTTGCTCCCGATAGCGGCGTGTCAGTCAGAGTCACTAATACTGATCCACCGTCATCGGGAGCAAGCCCCCTCTCACAAGGGTTTTTTGGTGTTTCTGGGTAAGGGGGTAGCCTTACTGCTCCTCGGCCTTCTTATCCCCATGGGACAAGCTGTAAACATACGCCGCGAGCAAGTGCACCTTGTCATTGCCTTGCAATTGTTCCTGCGCCGGCATCTGGCCCTGGCGGCCGAAACGGATGGTCTGCTGCAGTTGGGCGAAGCTCGAACCGTAGATGAAGGCGCCGGGGTGGGTCAGGTCGGGCGCGCCCATTGCTGGGGTGCCTTTACCGGCTGGGCCGTGGCAGGCCACGCAGTTGGCGGCGAAGAGTTTTTCGCCGTTGGCTACGTCGGCCTTGACGCCTTCGGGCAGTTTGCGGCCGTCGAGTTGAGTGACCACGTAGGCCGCCACGTCGCTGACACCCTCTTCTTGCAGCACCGGCAGCCAGCCCGGCATCACGGCATGACGGCCTTTCATGATGGTTTCCTTGATCGTCGCCGGCTCCCCACCCCAGCGCCAGTCGGCGTCAGTCAGGTTGGGGAAGCCGTAGGCACCCTTGGCGTCGGACCCGTGGCACACCGAGCAGTTGGACGCGAACAAGCGGCCACCCATCTTCAGGGCTTGTGGGTCTTTGGCGACTTCCTCAATGGGCATGGAGGCGAATTTGGCGAAGATCGGACCGAACTTGGCGTCCGACCGGGCCATTTCCTTTTCCCATTCGTGCACACCGGTCCAGCCGGTCTGGCCGTTGGCGAAGGGGGTTTGTTTGTCGTTGTCGAGGTAGTTGTAGCCCGGCAGCAGGCCTTTCCAATTTCCCAGGCCTGGGTACAGCACCAGGTAGCCAAGGGCAAAAATGATGGTGCCGACGAACAGCATGAACCACCACTTGGGCAATGGGTTGTCGTACTCCTCGATGCCATCGAACGAGTGGCCGACGGTCTCGTCGGTTTGCTCGGCGCGCTGGCCCTTGCGGGTCGACAGCAACAGCCAGGTCAGGGCGAAAATGGTACCCAGACTGAGGACTGTGACGTACAGACTCCAGAACGTAGTCATTCTTTGTTACTCCTAGAAGCTTGCTCGACGTGCTTGATGGCTTCGGGATCATCCGCAAAGGGCAGCAAGGTCGCGTCTTCAAACTCCGACTTGCGCTTGGGGCTGAACACCCACAACGCCAGGCCGATAAAGGCCACCATCACCACAACGGTGCCCAGGCCACGAATCATCCCGATATCCATGAAGAGTCACCGTTTGCTTTTGATGATGGTGCCCAGGCCTTGCAGGTAGGCCACCAATGCGTCCATTTCGGTCTTGCCCTTTACGGCTGCGGCTGCACCGGCGATGTCTTCGTCGGTGTAGGGCACGCCCAGGGTGCGCAAGACTTCCATCTTCTTCGCGGTGTCCTTGCCGTCGAGCTTGTTTTCCACGAGGAACGGGTACGCCGGCATTTTCGATTCAGGCACCACGTTGCGCGGGTTGTACAAGTGCGCACGTTGCCAGTCATCGGAGTAACGCCCGCCAACACGGGCCAGGTCAGGGCCGGTGCGCTTGGAACCCCACAAGAACGGGTGGTCCCATACGCTTTCGCCTGCGACCGAGTAGTGGCCGTAGCGTTCGGTTTCGGCGCGGAACGGGCGGATCATCTGCGAGTGGCAGCCCACGCAACCGTTGGCGATATAGACGTCGCGGCCTTCCAGTTCAAGGGCGGTGCGCGGCTTCATGCCTTCCACCGGCTTGTTGGTCACGTCCTGGAAAAACAGCGGAACGATCTGGGTCAGGCCGCCGATACTCACGGCGATGACCATGAAGAAGGCCAGCAGGCCGATATTCTTCTCGACTACTTCATGCTTCATCAGTGGGCTCCCACAACGGCGATCTTGGCGGCGGCTTCGGCTTCTGCCGGGTCCGAGGCACGCACGGTGCGCCAGACGTTGTAGGCCATGAACAGCATGCCAGCAGCGAAGAACGCACCGCCCAGGGCGCGGACGATGTAGCCCGGATGGCTGGCTTGCAGCGCTTCGACGAACGAGTAGGTGAGGGTGCCGTCATCGTTGATCGCACGCCACATCAGGCCTTGGGTGATGCCGTTGACCCACATCGAAGCGATGTAGAGCACGGTACCGATGGTGGCCAGCCAGAAGTGCGTGTTGATCAGCCCGACGCTGTGCATCTGCGCACGGCCGAACAGTTTGGGGATCATGTGGTACAGCGCACCGATGGAGATCATCGCCACCCAACCGAGGGCACCGGCGTGAACGTGGCCGATGGTCCAGTCGGTGTAGTGGGAGAGCGAGTTGACGGTCTTGATTGCCATCATCGGCCCTTCGAAGGTCGACATACCGTAGAACGCCAGGGATACCACAAGGAAGCGCAGGATCGGGTCGGTGCGCAATTTATGCCAGGCACCCGAGAGGGTCATCATGCCGTTGATCATGCCGCCCCAGCTCGGAGCCAACAGGATGATCGACATCGCCATGCCCAGGGACTGTGCCCAGTCCGGCAGTGCGGTGTAGTGCAAGTGGTGCGGGCCGGCCCAGATGTAGAGGGTGATCAATGCCCAGAAGTGCACGATGGACAAACGGTACGAGTAAATAGGACGTTCGGCCTGTTTCGGCACGAAGTAGTACATCATCCCCAGAAAACCGGTGGTGAGGAAAAAGCCTACGGCGTTATGCCCGTACCACCACTGGATCATCGCGTCCGTCGCGCCGGCATACGCCGAGTAGGACTTGAACAGGCTGACCGGCAGCGATGCGTGATTGACGATGTGCAGCATCGCCGTGACCACGATGAACGCACCGTAGAACCAGTTGCCCACGTAGATGTGCTTGGTTTTGCGCTTGACGATGGTGCCGAAGAACACCGCACCGTAGGTCACCCACACAATCGCCAGCAAAATGGCGATCGGCCATTCCAGCTCGGCGTATTCCTTGGTGGTGGTGTAGCCCAGTGGCAGGCTGACGATGGCGCCGACGATGACCGCCTGCCAACCCCAGAAGGTAAAGGCGGCGAGGCCATCGGAGATCAGTCGCGTCTGGCAGGTTCGCTGCACGACATAGTAGGAGGTGGCAAACAATGCACATCCGCCGAAGGCGAAAATCACCAGGTTGGTGTGCAGCGGGCGTAGGCGACCGAAGGTCGTCCATGGCAAGTCGAAATTCAATTCCGGCCAAACCAGTTGCGAGGCGATGAACACCCCGAGCCCCATGCCAAGGATCCCCCAGACCACCGTCATGATGGCGAACTGGCGGACTACCTTATAGTTATAAGCAGTCGGACTGATTGCTGTGCTCATTCTAAGGTTCCACGGTTTAGGTTTTTTTATAGGTAAAATCGGCCGCAAGTATGTAGAAAGCGAGGGGCCATTGCAACGCAATGGCTGACCTGGATCAATGCGTTCCACGCCAGATTCTGCGCCCTTTCCATGTTTGGCGTAAGGACAAAATCAGAAATCGAAAGCTGATCGAGTGGACAGGAAATTTTGGGGGTCGCAACGACTGTCGTCGCGTACGCCAAGATCGGTCCGCTGTGCAAGCAAGCGTAGACCCGAATGGCAGTAGGGGAAAGTTGTGCTTTGGAGGGGTGTGACACTTGGTCGCGTAGCGCGGTAGAGCTGCCGCCCCAAATTGGGGCGGCAGTCAGGTGTTACTGAGCTGCGCTTTCTGGCATTGCACCATCAGCGTTGTGAGACAGGCTGTACACGTAAGCTGCGAGCAGGTGCACTTTGTCGTTGCCCTGCAACAGTTCCTGCGCCGGCATCTGGCCCTGACGGCCGTGGCGAATGGTCTGCTGCAATTGCGCCAGGCTGGTGCCGTAAATATAGCCGCCTGGCAGCGTCAGGTTCGGCGCCCCCATGACTTCCATACCGTGGCCTTCCGGCCCATGGCACGCCACGCAGGTGGTGTTGAACGCCGCTTTGCCCGCATCCAGGTCGGCAGTGCTATCGGCCGGCAGTGGCAACTTGGCCAAATCGTGACGTACATAGGCAGCGACGTTTTTCACACCGTCGTCACCCAGCACCGTACCCCAGGCCGGCATCGCCGCGTGGCGACCGTTCAGGATGGTGGTCTTGATGGCCTCAGCCGAGCCGCCCCAGCGCCAGATGTTGTCTGCCAGGTTAGGGAAGCCGAACGCGCCCTTGGCGTCCGAGCCGTGACACACCGCGCAGTTGGACGCGAACAGGCGACCGCCCATCTTCAGCGCTTGCGGGTCTTTAGCGACTTCTTCAACGGGCATGGCCGAGAATTTGGCGAAGATCGGCCCGAACTTGGTGTCGGCCTTGGCCATCTCCTTGTCCCACTCCTTGGCCGAGGTCCAACCGTCTTCATAGCCCGGCAGCACACCTTTCCAGTTCCCCAGGCCCGGGTAGAGCACCAAGTAGCCGACCGCAAACACCAGGGTGCCGGCGAACAGCATGAACCACCACTGGGGCAGCGGGTTGTCGTATTCCTCGATACCGTCGAAGGCGTGGCCCATGGTCTGGTCGACACTGCCCTTGGTCTCGCCCTTGCGGGTGGCGATCAATAGCCAGGTCAGCCCGATCAGGCTGCCGAGGGTCAGTACGCAGATCCATGTACTCCAGAATAGGGTCATGGCCGATTGCTCCTTGTTGCAGGCTCTTCTTGAGCGTCGGATGGAGAAGGTTCATCGGCGAAGGGCAGCAGGCGCGCCTGCTCGAATTCCTCATTGCGCCGGTTGTTGAACACCCACAGCGACAGGCCGATAAAGGCGATGGCAACGACCAGCGTGCCAAGGCCGCGGATGGTGCCCGCATCGAATTCAAATCCCATGGCTCACCTCTTGCTCTTGATGGCAGTGCCGAGTACTTGCAGGTACGAAACCAGCGCGTCCATCTCGGTCTTGCCCTTGAGGCTGGCCACGGCGCCACTGATGTCGTCGTCGGTGTATGGCACGCCGAGGGTGCGCATTACTTTCAACTTGTTCTCGGTGTGGCTGCTGTCGACCTGGGCCGTGACCAGCCACGGGTAGGCCGGCATCTTCGACTCGGGCACTACGTTGCGCGGGTTGTACAAGTGCGCGCGGTGCCAGTCGTCCGAGTAGCGGGCGCCAACGCGGGCCAGATCCGGGCCGGTGCGCTTGGAACCCCACAGGAACGGGTGATCCCACACGCTTTCGCCCGCCACCGAGTAGTGGCCGTAGCGTTCGGTTTCGGCGCGGAACGGACGGATCATCTGCGAGTGGCACTGCACGCAGCCTTCGCGGATGTAGATGTCGCGGCCTTCCAGTTGCAGCGCGGTGTAGGGCTTCATGCCTTCCACCGGCTTGTTGGTCACGTCCTGGAAGAACAGCGGGACGATCTGGGTCAGGCCGCCGATGCTCACGGCGAGCACCATGAGCAGCATCAACAGGCCGACGTTCTTTTCAATAGTTTCGTGTTTCATCACAGACTCCTCAGGCCAGCTGCGCAGTGGTGGCGGCTTCGACAGGCTGCGGCGAACGCACGGTGCGCCACGTGTTGTAAGCCATCAGGAACATGCCGCTGAGGAACACCGCACCGCCCACCAGCCGCACGATGAAGCCTGGATGGCTGGCCACCAGGGTTTCGACGAAGGAGTAGGTCAAGGTGCCGTCTTCGTTGATCGCACGCCACATCAGGCCCTGGGCGATGCCGTTGACCCACATCGAGGCGATGTAGAGCACGGTGCCGATGGTGGCCAGCCAGAAGTGCGCGTTGATCAGGCCGAGGCTGTACATCTGCTCGCGACCGAAGACTTTCGGGATCATGTGGTACAGCGCGCCGATGGAGATCATCGCCACCCAACCGAGGGCGCCGGCGTGTACGTGGCCGATGGTCCAGTCGGTGTAGTGGGAGAGGGCGTTGACGGTCTTGATCGCCATCATCGGGCCTTCGAAGGTCGACATGCCGTAGAACGCCAGGGACACCACCAAAAAGCGCAGGATCGGGTCGCTGCGTAACTTATGCCAGGCGCCCGAGAGGGTCATCATCCCGTTGATCATGCCGCCCCAGCTCGGAGCCAGCAGTACCAGAGACATCACCATGCCCAGGGACTGCGCCCAGTCCGGCAGTGCGGTGTAGTGCAAGTGGTGCGGACCGGCCCAGATGTACAGGGTGATCAGCGCCCAGAAGTGCACGATGGACAAGCGATAGGAATACACCGGACGTTCGGCCTGCTTGGGCACGAAGTAGTACATCATCCCCAGGAAGCCTGCGGTGAGGAAAAAGCCTACCGCGTTGTGCCCATACCACCACTGCACCATGGCATCCGTCGCACCGCCGTAGAGGCTGTAGGACTTGGTCAGGCTGACCGGGATTTCCAGGTTGTTGACGATATGCAGGATCGCCACGGTGATGATGAACGCACCGAAGAACCAGTTACCGACGTAGATGTGCTTGGTGTTGCGCTTCATCACCGTGCCGAAGAACACGATGGCGTAGGCCACCCAGACAATGGTGATCAGTATGTCGATCGGCCATTCCAGCTCGGCGTATTCCTTGGAACTGGTGTAGCCCAGCGGCAAGGTGATCGCAGCCAGCAGGATGACCAACTGCCAACCCCAGAAGCAAAACGCGGCGATTTTCGGCGCGAACAGCTGCGTTTGGCAGGTGCGCTGCACCGAGTAGAACGAGCTGGCAAACAGTGCGCAGCCGCCGAAAGCGAAGATCACCGCGTTGGTGTGCAGCGGGCGCAAGCGGCCGAAGCTGGTCCAGGGCAAATCGAAGTTGAGTGCGGGCCAAACCAATTGGGCGGCGAGAAAAACCCCGAGCCCCATGCCGACGATGCCCCACACCACCGTCATAATGGCGAATTGGCGGACCACCTTGTAGTTATAGGCGGTACTTAAAGTAGTGTTCATGGTTCCCCATCCACGGTTCAACCCAAGCAAATGCGGCACTTGGGCTGGAGTTATAGGCAGACTAAATAGCGAGGCAAGCATGGGCAAAGAGCACAAGGCCAGTATTGACGGGGATCAATGGGCGCAGTGTGTGCGGGAACACGGCTGGTTGTGGGATGTCGCGAAAGGGTCTATCGCGCGTACACCGGTGACGCTGATCCTGGCCCACGGCGCCGGCGCACCGATGGACTCATCCTTCATGAACGACATGGCTGCACGCCTTGCCGGGCATGGCGTCAACGTGTTGCGCTTCGAGTTTCCCTACATGGCCCAGCGTCGATTGGACGGTGGCAAACGCCCACCCAACCCGGCGCCGAAACTGTTGGAAGCCTGGCGCGAAGTGCATGCCGAGGTGCGACGTCATGTCGCTGGGAAACTGGCCATTGGTGGCAAGTCCATGGGCGGGCGCATGGCGAGTCTGTTGGCCGATGAATTGGCTGCGGACGCGTTGGTGTGCCTGGGCTATCCGTTCTACGCGGTGGGCAAGCCGGAAAAACCGAGGGTCGAGCATTTGGTCGAGCTAAAGACGCCGACGTTGATTGTGCAGGGCGAGCGCGATGCGCTGGGCAATCGGGCGACGGTGGAGGGGTATGTGTTGTCACCGAGCATCGAGGTGATGTGGCTGGTGGCGGGGGATCATGATTTGAAGCCGTTGAAGGCTTCGGGGTTTAGTCATGAGCAGCATTTGGAGGCTGCGGCGGTGCAGATCGCCAGGTTTCTCGGCGCCTGTTAGGGCCGTATCGGGACGTAGGTATCTATATATCTTTGATGCAAACATACCCTGAGAAAACAAGGCTCTTGTGGGGAGCGGGCTTGCCCCGCGCGGGGCTGCGCAGCAGCCCCAAAACCTGCCAGTCGGGTGTTGCTGAAAAAATGCGGTGTCTGGATTAGGGCTGCTTCGCAGCCCAGCGCGGGCAAGCCCGCTCACCACAGAGTTATGTGTCTGCCTTTAGGCGTTGTGTAGATAACCCTGCCCCCGATAGCGGTCTAGCGGTTAAAACGCTCCACCAGCGAGTACTGGGTGTTGGCGGTATGCGTCAATTCCTCACTCAACTGCGCCGAGTTCATCGCCTGCTCCGAGGTCTGATCTGCCAACAGCGCAATGGTGCTGATGTTACGGCTGATCTCTTCGGCTACCGAGCTTTGCTCTTCAGTCGCCGCTGCAATTTGCGTGGTCATGTCAGTGATATGCGCCACCGCCTCACTGATGCCCACCAACGCCTGATCCGCCTCCATCACCCGCGCCACGCCTTCTTCGGCCTGGCGATGCCCGGCGTCCATGGTTTGCACGGCGGCGGCGGCGGTGTGTTGCAGCTTGGCGATCAGAGCATGGATCTGCCCGGTCGACTCGGCCGTACGCTGCGCCAGCTGCCGTACTTCGTCGGCTACCACGGCAAAGCCACGGCCCATCTCGCCGGCACGAGCGGCTTCGATAGCGGCGTTCAATGCCAACAGGTTGGTCTGGTCGGCAATGCCCTTGATCACGTCAACAACGCCGCCGATCTCATCGCTGTCCTTGGCCAGTTGAGTGACGGTCACGCCCGTCTCACCTACGGCAACCGACAGACGCTGAATGGCCTCGCGGGTTTCCCCGGCGATATCGCGGCCGCGACCGGTTAAGCGATTGGCTTCCTGGGTGGCGTCAGCCGTGCGCTGCACATGGCTGGCGACTTCCTGGGTGGTCGCCGCCATCTGGTTGACCGCCGTGGCCACCTGTTCGGTTTCCACGCGCTGGCGTTCCAGGCCGCTGGAGCTGTTGTGGGCCAGGGTGTTGGACTGCGCCGCTTGCTCGTTGAGATGCTCAGCAGTGTCCTGCAAGCGCGTAAGGCATGTCTTTAGACGCGCTTCCTGGCTGAGGATCGACATCTCCAGGCGCGCCTGAGCGCCACGGCTGTCGGTGTACATCTGCGCGATCAACGGGTCGGAGGTGGTCTGCTCGGCCAAACGCAGCAGGCGCTTGAGACCGCGCTGTTGCCAGCTCAGGCCCAGCAGGCCCAACGGCACCGACAAACCCGCCGCCAGGGCAAAGCCCCAGTGGGAGTTGAGCGACACGCCAATCATGAAGCTCAACTGGCTGATCAGGATAAACGGCAGCCAGTCCTGCAACACCGGCAGCCACTTGTCCCGCTGGGGAACGGCCGACTTGCCCTGGTTGATACGTTGGTAGAGCGCTTCGGCCCGGCGGATCTGCTCGGCGGTGGGCTTGATGCGCACCGATTCGTAGCCGACTACCTGATTGCCTTCAAAGACCGGCGTCACATAGGCGTTAACCCAGTAGTGATCGCCCGTCTTGCAGCGGTTCTTAACGATGCCCATCCATGGCAAGCCTTGTTTGAGCGTGGCCCACATATGCCCGAACACCGCCGCCGGCACATCCGGGTGACGAACCAGGTTGTGCGGGGCGCGTACCAGTTCTTCGCGACTAAACCCACTGATCTCGACGAAAGCATCGTTGCAGTAGGTGATCACGCCTTTGGCATCTGTGGTTGAGATCAACCGTTGCTGAGCGGGGAAGGTACGTTCGCGCTGGGTAACGGGTTGGTTATTACGCATGGTTGTTCAATCCGCAAGGCTTTCAGGGGGTATCGACCGGAACGGGGGTTTATTTAACTTATTTTTGCAACAATCCCTCGGTCGGACGCCACCTCACTGTTCTATTTGAGTTTTCCGGTATTGAGAATGTCGATCGCCATAGGCTATTGAACGTCGCTGCCGTAGTACTCCTGGATAAATGCAGCACGGTCAGTAGCGCCCAGGGTCAGCTTGGCGAGTGCGGCAACCACGGCATCCGGGTTTGCGAGGGCAAATACAGAAGCATTGGGGATGATGTAAATGGTGAACCTTTTTGAATAACCGCCCAGGCCCGCCAGGATTGGTTTGCCGGTGGCTGCGTATTCGAGCAGTTTGGAGGGCACGATTTTTCAAGAGCCATTGAAGCTATTCAGGTGCAAGAACGGCGCATTTGCGTGCTGATAATAGTGAATCAATTTGTCACGAGATATCGGGGGAATGAGTTCGACATTCGTGACGGCCTTTTGATGAGTGCTTCGCTCAACTTCTTCATCGTAATGCCGTCGCCGATCACATAAAAACGCGCTGTATGCCAGCTATTCAGCCAGTGGAGGAAAAGTTTTTTCCAAGCCTTGGCTCCTGCCGATATTGCCTGCTCAGACAATCTTCAGTGGGGTGAGGATGGGTTGGGCGTACTTGGATCGAAGGGCGTTTCAAGAAACATATCGTCGACACCGTGGATGTGCGTTGAAAAGGTTTTGCCAAGATATCGAGCTGAGAAGTAATCCAAAAAGCCAGGTGATACCTGGTTGGCCTGCATCGCGTGCTGGGGGGCTTTCCAAACGGGAGAACAGTCGCACGAGGCGTTTGCCGAGGGATATCGACAAAGACATCTCGGATATCCAGATGAAGTGGCGTGTGTTTATTACGTGGCAACTGCCTTCAGCGCAGCGTCAGGCATTTAACGGGTAGCAATCGGGGTTTATGCGTTGCTTCAGGCACGAAAGGGCTGTGGACGATTCAGCCCAACGGGCAAGCGGGCGAGTACTGACCGTTCGGACAGGTAAGGCATTTTGCAAGGGCAGGTAAATACAAAACCGCCTTCAGGGTGGCTTGGACTCAGGTGAAATCGGGCGGAATCAGTAAATCGGTTTAGCCACTTGTTGATAGGTGTAATTAGTCTGGAGGAGCTGATTGTCTTGGCACTATTTCGACAAGGGGAGTCGCTCGATAGCTATCAAAGAGTTTATTGAAATAGCTGAATATATTTTTGAACTTTTTGAGCTTTTAGATGTATGGCTGGCTAGTTAAAACATGACCCGTGGATCACTGCTAAATACACTCTTGGAGTTTAGGGGGAAGAATTAGCTATTTCGTATTTTTCAGATTTTTGGAATGTATAGCAGCGACTATTGTGCCCGTTTGATCGTCTTTGCGACGCGTTTTGGTGATGCGGCCGATTTGCCTTGTTGGCCTAGGCGCGATCATCGCCTTCTGAAATGCCGCGTTGCTGCGCGGAAGAGGTTGTGGGGCGATCTGTGGGGTATAAGCGGCGTTGTTGCTCCCTGTAACCGCTTCAATTTGAAGCATTCTTCTGGCCCCATGCCCCAAAAATACCCATCAATGAATAGGCGGTCTCGTTTTTGAATTTCACGTGGCTCAGTAAAAAGTGCAGCGACGGTTGCGGCTGTTTAAGCGAGTCGGGAGGGGGAGGGATGTGGCACTTTAATATTAATCCTCGACTGTTTGTCCGGTTGCCCAGTCGCTGACTCAGTGATGCATGGCTGTGTCGGTACTTGGAGTGCGCGGAGCTTCAAACGGAGGAGGGTGGCCATTGATCAAGAGTTGGATTGTGCCTACAGAAGATAACTGTATACTTCATCATTTCCTACGACACATGTCCGCATTTCCTACAGAAATGTTCGCCACGAAGGGAGTTTCGTGTCTATTTTTGCTTCCAGTAGTGCCTCTCTTCTTGATGTGCACGATTTTTGCCATGCAAAAGTCGCCGTATTGATGTGCACGTACAACGGCGAATCCTTTCTGGCCGAGCAGCTTGATTCCTTTGAGCGCCAAACTCATGGTAATTGGATCCTGGTTGTATCAGACGACGATTCCCAAGACGGAACCCTGGCGCTATTGGATGGCTACCGAAATAACTGGGGGGATGAGCGCCTTAGAGTGGTACGTGGACCCAAGAGAGGCTTTGCGGCCAACTTTTTATCGCTGACTACTCGAGATGACATCGACGCTGATTTTTTTGCGTGGTCTGATCAGGACGATATCTGGGATCAAGACAAAATCGAGGTGGCGCTCGCTTGGCTGCAAACCATTCCTCAGCATATTCCTGCTCTCTATTGCGGCCGTACCCAACTGATCAGTGAATCAGGGGTGCCGTTAGGGGTATCGCCCCTGTTCCGTTTGCCGTCAGGTTTTGCCAATGCACTGGTTCAAAGTATCGCTGGTGGCAACACCATGGTCTTTAACCAGGCAGCCCGTGATCTTATCCGGGAAGCGGGTGCCGATATCAGCGTTCCTGCTCACGATTGGTGGGCGTATCAGTTGGTCTCGGGTGCGGGAGGGGTCGTCAACTATGACCCTGAACCCAAAGTGCGTTATCGCCAGCACAGTGAAAACTTGATAGGCAGCAATTCAGGCTGGTCTGCTCGGCGGGTGCGTTTGCGCATGGTTTTTCAAGGACGGTTTTACGAGTGGAATGAGCAGAATATTCATGCGCTCGAATCCATGCAGCATCGTCTTTGTGATGAGCACCGCGCGACGCTTGCCCGCTTCAAACATGCAAGAAACCAAACATTATTTCGAAGATTATTGGGAATGCGGCTAGCCGGCTTGTATCGACAGACCCTGCTCGGCAACCTCGGCCTAATCCTCGCAACACTACTGAAAAAGATCTGAATAAATGACTATCTTGGTAACTGGCGGCGCAGGCTTTATCGGTGCGAATTTTGTATTGGACTGGTTGGCGCAAGCGGACGAGCCTGTCATTAACTTGGACAAACTGACGTATGCGGGCAATCTGGAGAACCTCAGCTCTCTTGAGGGTGATAAGCGTCACGTGTTCGTACATGGCGATATCGGCGATACACAATTAGTCGAAAGCTTGCTCGTTAAGCATTCGCCACGCGCCATTCTGAACTTCGCTGCCGAGTCGCACGTGGATCGGTCCATTCACGGCCCGGAAGACTTTATCGAGACCAATGTTGTCGGCACATTCCGCTTACTGGAAACGGTGCGCGCCTATTGGAAAGGCTTGCCGACAGATGCTCAGCAGGCTTTTCGTTTCCTGCATGTTTCGACAGACGAGGTCTATGGCTCCTTGTCCAAGGACGATCCCGCCTTCACCGAAACTCACCAGTACGAGCCCAACAGCCCCTATTCAGCTAGCAAGGCCGCTAGCGACCACCTTGTGCGTGCCTACCACCACACGTATGGTTTGCCGGTCCTGACCACCAATTGCTCGAACAACTATGGCCCCTATCACTTCCCGGAAAAACTGATTCCGTTGATGATCGTCAATGCGCTGGCGGGCAAGGCACTGCCGGTGTACGGCGACGGCCAGCAGATTCGCGACTGGCTGTACGTCAAGGACCATTGCAGTGCCATCCGCCGTGTACTGGAGGCCGGTACGGTGGGTGAGGTCTATAACGTAGGGGGATGGAACGAAAAGCCCAACCTGGACATCGTTCATACCATCTGCGCCTTGCTTGATGGGCTGCGTCCTCGCCAGGACGGCAAGCCTTACAACGAACAGATTGCATACGTAACAGACCGCCCAGGGCATGATCGTCGCTATGCCATTGACGCGCGTAAGCTTGAGAGCGAGTTAGGCTGGAAACCGGCAGAAACCTTCGAGACTGGAATTCGCAAGACCGTGGAGTGGTACCTGGATAATCAGGAGTGGGTCAGTAATATCCAATCCGGCTCTTACCGCGAGTGGGTGGAAAAAAACTATTCCGGACGCTCTGTATGAAGATCCTTCTGCTTGGCAAGAATGGCCAAGTAGGATGGGAGTTACAACGCAGTTTGGCCCCGCTGGGCCAAGTGCTCGCGTTGGATTCCAAAAGCCTCGACTACTGCGGTGACCTTAGCGACCTAGAGGGGCTTGCTGCGACCGTGCAGCGGTTTGCTCCAGATGTCATCGTCAACGCTGCTGCATATACCGCCGTGGACAAGGCAGAAAGCGAGCCTGGCGTGGCGCGGCGCGTTAACGCAGAGGCACCGGCTGTATTGGCCGCAGAGGCCCTGAAGCTCAATGCCTTATTGGTGCACTATTCAACTGACTATGTCTTCGCAGGCGATGGCGAAACGCCTTGGCAGGAAAGCGATCCGGTCGGCCCTCTTAGTGTCTATGGCGCGACCAAGCTTGCCGGTGAGCAGGCGATTCAGTCGTCGGGTTGTTCGCACCTGATATTTCGCACCAGTTGGGTGTATGCCGCACGGGGCAACAACTTCGCCAAGACCATGTTGCGCCTTGCGCAGGAACGCGACAGCCTGAACGTCATTAACGATCAGTTCGGCACGCCGACTGGCGCCGATTTACTCGCGGATGTCACTGCGCACGCCATTCGCGCGGTAAGGCAGCAGTCACACCTGGGCGGGCTCTACCACCTCGCGTCAGCCGGTGAGACCACCTGGTATCGCTATGCGCGATTCGTACTTGAGCAAGCGCAAGCGGCAGGGGTAGAGCTTCAGGTTGGCCCAGCTTCAGTCGGCGCCATCGCGACAGCGGCCTATCCAACGCCGGCTAAACGCCCCGGCAATTCGCGACTTAATACCCAAAAACTGCAGAACGCCTTCTCATTGTTCTTGCCGGATTGGCAAGACGGTGTGGCACGGATGCTTATTGAAACACTAGAGAAATGAACATGCTCAAACGTAAAGGAATCATTCTGGCTGGCGGCTCGGGCACGCGCCTGCACCCGGCGACCTTGGCCATTTCCAAGCAATTGTTGCCTGTTTACGATAAACCGATGATCTATTACCCGCTGACAACACTGATGTTGGCCGGTATTCGCGACATCCTGATCATCTCCACCCCCCAGGACACGCCGCGTTTTGAGCAATTGTTGGGTGATGGCAGTAATTGGGGACTGAATATTTCCTACGCGGTGCAGGCCTCCCCGGATGGCCTGGCTCAGGCATTCATTATTGGTGAAGACTTCATCGGTAACGACCTGTCGGCGTTGGTGCTGGGTGACAACATCTACCACGGTCACCACTTTAATGAGCTGTTGAGAAACGCAATGGCTCGGGAAGAGGGCGCCAGTGTCTTCGCATACCACGTTAACGATCCTGAGCGGTACGGGGTCGTAGAGTTCGATAGCCAAGGCAGGGCGATGAGCCTGGAAGAGAAGCCGCTCCAGCCAAAATCAAGCTATGCCGTAACAGGTCTGTATTTCTATGACCAGGAAGTGGTTGATATTGCTAAAAGCATTCAACCCTCACCTAGAGGTGAGCTGGAGATTACCGACCTCAATCGTATCTATATGGAACGAGGCAAGCTGTCTGTAGAAATCATGGGCCGAGGGTATGCCTGGCTGGATACCGGTACTCACGATTCTCTCCTTGAGGCGAGTCACTTCATTGCCACGCTGGAGCGTCGCCAAGGGCTCAAAGTTGCTTGTCCGGAAGAAATTGCATTCAGGCAAAAGTGGATCGATGCGCAGCAGTTGGAGAAGCTGGCTGCACCGCTTTCCAAGAACGGTTATGGCCAATATCTCAAACGTTTACTGCATGAGAAGATCTTTTGAAGCACGTTGCTGCAATCTGCCTTCCAAGGCGCTTGCCCTAAGATCTTTTTTTGACCTGCAGCGTCGCCCTGTCGGCCTGGATACATTTTGGAGATATTGTAAAGATGAGAGTTACCCCACTCGTTCTCCCGGAAGTTCTTCTAATCGAACCGAAAGTGTTCGGGGACGAGCGCGGTTTTTTCTACGAAAGTTTCAATCAAAAAATTTTTGAAGAAGCACTGGGAAGGCCAGCTCATTTCGTTCAGGACAACCACTCCCGATCAGTCAAAGGTGTACTTCGCGGCCTGCACTATCAAATCCAACAGGCCCAGGGAAAGCTTGTGCGTGTCACCCACGGTGAGGTGTTTGATGTTGCTGTTGATTTGCGTAAAAGCTCGGCGACTTTCGGCAAGTGGGCGGGCGCCTTCCTGAGTGCAAGCAACAGATCCCAGCTTTGGATACCGGAGGGATTTGCGCATGGTTTCGTTGTTCTCTCCGATAGCGCAGAATTTCTCTACAAAACCACGGATTACTGGGCGCCGGAGCACGAGCGGAGTGTTGCCTGGGACGACCCTGATTTGGCGATTGCCTGGCCGATCTGCGAAGCCCCGACGCTTTCCGCAAAAGATGCCAGTGCACCTCGCTTGATTGATGCTGAGGTGTTTGCCTAGTGAACCCTCATCGCGCACCTTCCGCGGGGCCATTCAGTCTGGCTGCGAGCCTGTGGAAAAATCGTTCGTTGATTTCGCAAATGACTACTCGCGAGGTCATTGGTCGTTATCGTGGCTCGGTGATGGGCCTGACATGGTCGTTCTTCAATCCGATCCTCATGCTTGCGGTTTATACCTTCGTGTTCTCCGAGATTTTCAAAGCTCGATGGGCTGGGGTGGAAACAGGCAAAGGCGGGTTCGCGGTTCTGCTATTTGTTGGCATGATTGTTCACGGATTGTTTGCAGAATGTGCTAATCGTGCGCCATCGCTTGTGATGACCAATAGCAACTACGTAAAAAAAGTAGTATTTCCGCTGGAAATTCTGCCGGTGATTACGCTGGGGTCCGCGTTGTTTCATAGCTGCATCAGCCTGATCGTGTTGCTGGCCGCTCAGTTTCTGATCATGGGCCAGATCCATTGGACGGCGCTCTTGTTCCCGCTGGTCCTGGTGCCCTTGATATTGGCGACGCTCGGCGTTAGTTGGTTCCTGGCGTCGCTGGGGGTTTACCTGAGGGATGTGGGGCACGTAATAACGGTACTCACGACCGTGCTTCTTTTTCTTTCCCCTGTGTTGTACCCGACCGCTGCGCTGCCTGAGGCCTACAAACCGTGGCTAAAGCTCAATCCTTTGACTTACATCATTGAGGAGAGTCGAAGCGTGCTGCTTTTTGGAAACCTGCCTGATTGGGGGAGCTTGGGGGTCGCGGTCATCATTGGAGCAGTGATGGCTTGCGTTGGATTCTGGTTCTTCCAAAAAACACGTAAAGGGTTCGCTGATGTCATCTGATCATTCGGTAATCAGCGTTCGGAATGTCTCCAAATGTTTTTACACATACGACAAGCCACGCGATCGCCTGAAGCAAGCGATTGTGCCGCGTCTGCAGCGTTGGGTGGGCGATCCGTTGACCACGTACGGCAACGAATTTTGGGCATTGCGTGACATCAGTTTTGAGGTCAGCAAAGGCGAAACAGTCGGCATCGTCGGTCGAAATGGATCGGGCAAGTCGACCTTGCTGCAGATAATCTGCGGCACACTTGCGCCGACGATTGGCGAGATTGAAACCCGCGGACGTGTCGCCGCGCTTCTCGAGTTGGGTTCAGGCTTCAATCCGGAGTTCACCGGGCGTGAGAATGTCTATCTGAACGGTGCTGTACTGGGTCTTACCCGTGAGGAAGTGGATGATCGCTTCGATGCTATCGCGGGTTTTGCGGATATCGGAGAGTTTCTCGATCAGCCGGTCAAAGCTTATTCCAGTGGCATGGCGGTCAGACTCGCTTTCGCCGTTCAGGCACAAGTGGACCCTGAGATTCTAGTGGTGGACGAGGCTCTTTCGGTAGGTGATGCTCGGTTTCAAGCCAAATGCTTTGAGCGCCTGCGCCAGCTCAAAGAGAATGGAACAAGCATTCTGTTAGTGACGCACTCCAGCGAGCAGGTGGTCACGCACTGCTCGCGTGCAATTCTGTTGGAGCAAAGTCGGGTCGAAATGATCGGTGCGTCACGCCCGGTTATAAACCGCTACACCGATATCCTCTTTGGTCGTAATGCCAGTGATGGCCCCGAAGATGGCCATTCATGCGCACCTGCGAGTACCACTCAAGAGTCTGTAGCGCCAGTAACTCCCCATGCATTGCTTAACCTGGATAACGATGTCTATGCATCGCGCGTTGGGTACAACCCGCATGAGTATCGCTGGGGCGACGGTGCCGCCACTCTGCTTGATTTCCATTTAAGAGCCAGTGCTAGGGAGTTTCCCACCAGTGCGGAAACCGGTGAAGAGATCGTACTGAGTGTTGCATTCAGATTTAACCGCCCGGTGATCAATCCGATTCTGGGTTTCACCATTAAAACCAAGGAAGGGGTCACGGTTTACGGCACTAACTCTTATTTATTGGAGTGTGTGGAAACACGCTCCATGGGAGAATCCGGTAGCGCCGCGACTGCCAGTGTCAGATTTATAAATAGACTAGCGACGGGTGATTATTTTATATCCCTAGGGATCGCCTCCCGAGAGGGCGAAGACATCATTGCTCATGACCGACGTTATGACTCTATTCACTTGATTGTCGAGCCTACCCCTAAACTGTTGGGGCTGATTGACCTTGCAGCTGCCATGACAATCGATCCGGTAGATCCAAATGTTTAAACTCGATGATTATGGCTATACCAAGGATGATGCGACGAATGTATGGGTTCGCGCTGATTTTCAGGGCATCGCCTACAGTGATGGTGATAGTGCCGAAACTGAATTGGCGAGCATCATCCATAACGCAAATGACGTTTCTGTATTGTCGGATGAACTCCCGCAGTACTGCACCGATTGGGCAAAGCTTTATCATTTGAGTGCGACGCGGGCTAATATCCTGCGTCCGTTTGAACACTTATTAAAGTCTCGCGTGCTAGAGATCGGTGCCGGTTGTGGCGCCATCAGCCGTTACCTTGGTGAATGCGGAGCGGACGTGTTGTGCCTCGAAGGAAGCCCGCGTCGAGCGGCCATTGCAGCGAGTCGCACGCGGGATCTGGATAACGTCACGGTACTGGCCGAGCGGTTCGATGACTTTAAAGTCGAAGAGCAATTCGACGTGGTCACTCTGATTGGCGTGCTTGAATACGCCAGCATGTTCAGTAATGCCGATGATCCGGCCTTAGCAATGCTTACGCGAGTTCGCAAACTATTGAAGCCCGATGGGCATCTATTTATCGCCATCGAAAATCAGTTGGGGTTGAAGTATTTTGCGGGGGCTCCCGAAGATCATGTCGGTATCACCATGTATGGAATTGAAGGCCGTTACGAACATGGCCAACCCAAAACCTACGGCAGGAAAGAGCTCAAAGATCTAATCACGAGCGCGGGGTTTAGCTCTTCCAGCTTCCTGGCCCCCAGCCCGGATTACAAACTGCCCAATTCGATCATCACGGAGGGTGGCTTCGAGAGTGACGAGTTCGACGCTGCGGCCTTGGCATGGCAAAACGTTAAGAAGGATCCGCAGCTTCCAGAGCAGACCACCTTTAACTTGGAAAAAGCTTGGTCGGTCGTCATTGACAACCGTCTAGGCATGGATCTGGCGAACTCCTTTCTGATTGTGGCGTCCTGCGGGAAAAATGAACCGCTTGACGTTGACGTGCTTGCCTACCACTACAGCACTGGCAGGAGGACCCGTTACTGCAAGGAATCAGTGTTCGTCAAAACACCGCAAGGTATTCAGGTCCGTTACAGAAAGCTGGGAACTCTTGCTAGCGATGTGACGGAAGCGAGCCTTGAGGATGGCTTCAAATATGTGCTTCCAAGTGTGGACGCCTATGCCAAGGGCAGCGTGCTCAGTCTTGAATTTCTTGATCTCGCGGCACGTCGCGACTGGAGCGTGGAAGGTTTTACGCCATTTTTACAAAAGTATCTCGCGTGCCTGAGGACGCTCCTCAAAAAGGAGGGGGCCGACTTCGAATTACTCTCGGCCAAGTCTCTGCTTCCGGGTCGTTTTATCGATGCGGTCCCTCAAAACATAGTTGTCGGAGCGGGCGACGTTCCACAATTCATAGATGTTGAGTGGGAAAGTTCTGAGGGCGTTGAGCTCGGCTACTTGATGATGCGGGCGCTTCTGCTGCTCATGGCAGCAGCAAGTCCTTTCTATCCGAGTACTTCTTCGGTCAGTCGGCAGGAGTTCGTCACCCAGCTGTTGGCAAGTGCTGGTATGGACATTAGCCCTGAAGACCTTGCGCGCTACATCGGTACCGAGGCGGCTTTTCAGGAGCGGGTAACCGGTGCTGACGCGAATCGCTTCCTGAATTGGTCTCCCGATGCGATGGTCCATAAGCTCGGCGTGACGCATATGCCGTCCAAGCACGCCAAGCTCTATATAAGTGACGAGGCAGGGAATCTTTCAGAGGAGTCCGCCCTGCTCCGAGTGGTAGATGATGGACCTCAACTAATCAGGTTTACCCTTCCTCGCGCGCTGCCCAAGGGGGGATTGCTGCGGTTTGACCCCATCAATAGACGTCAAAGCTTTTCGATTCACTCGATCAGGGTGTACTCTAGCGCCGAAAAGATTTTGGAGTGGCAAGATGACATCAGTCAGCCGCTTGTCATTGCGTCCGCGATGCGGATTTCCGAAGTCGGGCGCGACACGCTTTATCTAGCGCTGAGTGACGATCCGAGCGTGATGATTCCTCTGCAAGCAGAAACGCTTAGTGGTACCGATCAACTAGAGCTAGAAGTAAGCTTCACCTTATTCACGGAAGAGCAACTGGCTCAAGAGATCGAAGTGCTGAATCAATCTGGACTCACACGCAATAATGCTGAATTGCAAAATAAACTCGAACAGTTTTTAGACTCAAGTAGCAAGCTGGATTTGATTGCTGACTCAAACAGTAAGCTTGACGTTATCCTGGGTTCAAATAACAAACTTGACCTGCTAGTTGACTCAAATAAAGAAATTACAAATATTCTGGAGTTGGTAAAGGCTTCGATAGCATCCAACAATGCGGATGTGATTTCCCGAATCATTCGCGAAAAAGATGAAGAGGTTCAAGTCGTCGTCGAACAAATTCGACAGCAGGCTGAGGAACACGAGGCATTCGTTCAACTTTTGAGCGAGCAGAAAAAATTAGAACTGGACGAGAAAGACTCCCAGATTGAAGAGTTCATCGCAGCGACTGCACTTGAACACGCGCATTCAGAGGCCGAGCGGCTTCAGATCCTTGCGACATTGCATCAACAGGCGTCTCTAAAAGACGAGGCACTGCAACACACGCTGGCCAAGTGGCAAGAGTCGTTGCTGGAGAAGGATGTTCATATCGCCAGTCTTGAAGAACGACTGCGTGTACAGCAGGTACAGAAAGACACTCATATCCATAACTTGAACCTGCAGATCATCGCGATGCAGTCATCGTCAAGTTGGAAGGTTACTTCACCCCTGCGAAAACTCGTTAAGAGCGTTAGACAAGCTAAGAGTTTATGGCGCCTGTTGCCCGCGGTTATCCGTCGAGGCGGTGGATTGCGCAGGACCATGCGCAAGGCTATTGCAGTTTGGCGTCAACAAGGCATTGCTGGCTTGAAGGCACGGGTGGTGTGGGTTGCTGGTGCGAGCAACTTTGCATTTGTAGGCAAGGAAACTCGTGAGGTTCCAGATCGCCACGATTATTCCAGATGGGTTCAGTACTACGACACCCTTGATGAAAATGGTCGCTGGAAAATCAGCGAAGAAATTCGTAAGTGGAAAACCAAGCCACTCATTTCGATCATTATGCCCGTCTACAACCCGCCTTTGGGCTTGTTGCGTGAGGCGGTCGAGAGCGTTAAGTCCCAGCTCTACAAAAACTGGGAGCTGTGTATCGCGGACGACGCTTCCAATGATCCTGAGGTCATCGCCTATCTCAAGTCGCTGAAGCAGCAGGATCAGCGTATTAAAGTGGTGTTCCGCCAGCAAAATGGTCATATCTCCAATGCCAGTAATTCGGCGCTGGAATTGGCGTCGGGGCAGTACATCGCTCTGATGGACAATGACGACTTGCTCGCCGAACACGCATTGTATTGGGTGACCCGTGCTGTTCATGATTGTCCGGATGTTGGCGTTATCTATTCAGATGAAGACAAAATCGACACTGCCGGTAAACGAAGCTCGCCTTATTTCAAATCGGGTTGGAATGAGTTCTTGTTCCGTTCCCAGAATATGGTTTGCCATTTGGGCGTATACCGTTCGGATCTGGTGAAAGCTGTCGGTGGGTTCCGCACAGGGTTTGAAGGCTCCCAAGACTACGATCTGGCGTTGCGATGCATCGAGAAACTCGACCGCAATCAAATCGTACACATCCCTCGCATTCTCTATCACTGGCGTATGCACGCTGGCAGTACCGCCATGGCTGGCGACGAGAAGCCTTATGCCGCGCTCGCTGGTGTCAAAGCCCTAGATGAACATCTCCAGCGCAAAGGTGATATCGGTACTACAGAGCTTTTACCGATGGGCATGTATCGCGTTCACTACACGCCTCCCGTGACGCCGCCATTGGTTACTCTGATTATTCCCACGCGCAACGCCCACTCGTTGGTCAAGCAATGCATCGACAGTATTCAGGCGCTGACTACCTACAGTCATTATGAAATTATCTTGATCGATAATGGATCGGACGATCCGGTTTCTATCGAATATTTTGCAGCGCTCGACCAACAGGACAACGTTCGCGTGTTGCGTGACGATGGGCCGTTCAATTATTCCGCATTGAACAATGGCGCCGTCAGAATGGCGCGCGGTGAGCTGATTGGCCTTGTTAACAACGACATTGAAGTCATCACGCCGCAATGGCTGGATGAGATGGTGTCAATCGCACTACAGCCGAACGTTGGAGCAGTAGGGGCGCGGCTGTGGTATCCCGATGATCGCCTGCAACACGGTGGCGTCGTGGTGGGTGTGGGGGGAGTTGCAGGTCACTCGCACAAATACTTGCCAAAAGGTGACTACGGCTACTTTTGCCGGGCGGCGCTGATTCAAGAGTTTTCTGCTGTGACCGCGGCTTGCCTAATCATCAAGAAAAGCATTTTTGAACAGGTAGGCGGTTTGGATGAAGAAAACCTTAAGATTGCCTTCAACGATGTCGACTTCTGCTTGAGGGTGCAGGAGGCGGGCTACATCAATGTGTGGACCCCTTTTGCAGAGCTCTATCACCACGAGTCCGCGACGCGTGGCTTGGAAGATACGCCTGAGAAAAAGGAAAGATTTTCTAATGAGGTTGTTTATATTCAAAGCCGCTGGCCGAATATTTTGGAAGACTACGCCTACAGCCCGAACCTGACATTGGACCATGAGGATTTTGGCTTGGCCTGGCCACCTAGGGTAAAACTTTAATCCACCGGGATCGCTGTCTGATCTGAAATAGGGCTCTGTTGGCGAGTAAAAGACTCTTGAAGTTGGCCTGTGCAGCGGCAGTGACCTGTCAATCACTATCGCCGCTGCCCTAACGGGGTGACGGAATCTGCGCGTACTCGATCAGGATCGTAAGGCCATGATTTACGCGCGGAAGCGGCTCGCCTTCGGAGGGCATTGGGAAGGTAGTCAGGGTGATCGGGCCAGCAGAGCATGCGCTATGTTGCGTGACCACCGTTTTTCCTGGCGCTATCTTCGTGGTCCCTTTTATGAAGAAATGTTTCGTCTGTGGTAACGTTGCCCGCGAATAAAAGGCACTGTGTTTGAGTATGCCTTAGCGTTTGCTTCCCGTTATTTTCATAAGTTTATTTTGTAGTAGGTTACCCAATGTTCAGGGAAGAGTTCTCGTGACTGTCCATATTGCATCTCCCGGCTTTCCGCTAGTTGTCGATCTCGACGGTACGCTGCTGCGCTCCGACATGCTGCTGGAAACAGGTATGGCTTTTGTCCGCCATAAGCCCTTGAGTCTATTCAAGGTTTTTGGATGGCTGACCAAGGGAAAGGCTGTCCTGAAAGAGGAGCTCGCCCTCGCCAACCCTATTGATGTCAGTGTCTTACCTTTCGATCCGGTAGTGATTGAGCTGATCGAGGATGAGCGACGCAAAGGTCGTACCATTGTTCTGGCTACGGCCAGTCATCACAGCCTTGCCGAAAGTATTGCAGAGCACCTCCAATTATTTGACTTGGTGCTGGCGTCGGATGCCAACCGCAACCTGTCCGCTCATCGCAAGAGAGACCTTCTGGTCGAGCAGTACGGCGAAGGTGGCTTCGATTACGTGGGCAACTCCCATGATGACATCCTCGTGTGGGCTTCAGCCCGCAAGGCCTATGTCGTCAACCCGGAGTCAGGCGTTGAGCGTCGAGCTCAGTCCCACGGTAATGTGCAACAAGTCATTCATTCCAATACATCTGGTCTAAAAGACTGGCTGAAGGCTTTTCGGCTTCACCAGTGGATGAAGAATGCGCTGATTTTTGTTCCTCTGATCGCGGCTCACCAACTGACCAGCCCATTGCTCCTATGGCAGGGCATTCTGGCCTTTTTGTTTTTTGGGCTCTGCGCGTCAAGTGTCTATGTGCTCAATGACTTATTAGATCTCGCAGATGATCGACATCATCACTCCAAAAGAAACCGACCATTTGCGTCGGGACGATTGTCGATCAAATACGGAGTGCTCGTCTTTCCACTACTGTTGCTTGGCGCTTTTGCCGGCGCCATATGGCTATTGCCTTGGGCGTTTTCTGGCGCGCTCGTCGTTTATTACATATTGACGCTGGCCTATTCGCTTTTATTGAAGCGACAAATGGCTATCGACGTGATCGCACTGGCCGCTCTCTATACCTTGCGCATAATTGCAGGGGCGGCAGCATTTGGATTGGCGCTGACCTTCTGGATTCTGGCGTTTTCAATGTTCATTTTCTTGAGCCTCGCGCTGGTTAAGCGTTACGCAGAGCTACGCGAAGCGAAGCGAAAGGGCGATACCGGGAAGACTCGTGGTCGAGGCTATTACCCGGCGGATCTGGAAATGATCTCCTCGTTGGGAGCCTCTTCCGGCTATCTGGCGGTCATGGTGTTGGCGTTGTACATTCACGACCAGGCCACCACTGGCCTTTACGCCCATCCGCAAGTCATTTGGTTGGCCTGCCCGTTGCTGCTGTTCTGGATAACCCGAGTGTGGATGCTCACGCATCGCGGACAAATGCATGACGATCCCGTGGTGTTCGCGATCCGCGACCGTATTAGCTTGATTGTCGGCGCATTGTTTGGGCTGGTGTTCTGGGTGGCTGCATGAGCCGTGCGCTTTATTCCTGGGGCTGCTATCCGCGCACGCCTCAAACTGCACACGCGTTTAGCTGGCTTAGCGATGTCGCCGCTCTACGGGATGCAGTGGTCGCGGCGCAGGGCAGCACGCTGCCCTATGGTAACGGACGCAGTTATGGCGACAGTTGCATGGCCGATAGCAATCATGTTTTGCATATGCGAAGCCTTGATCGCTTCATCCAGGCCGACTGGCAGCAAGGCATTGTTACCGCCGAAGCAGGTGTAACCCTCGCCGAGATACTGGCAATCGCTATACCACAAGGCTGGTTCTTGTCCGTCACGCCAGGCACGCAGTTCGCAACACTAGGCGGTGCGATTGCGAACGATGTCCACGGAAAAAACCATCACCTGCGCGGCACTTTCGGCAACCACGTACGTTCCTTCGGTTTGTTGCGACACAACGAAGAACATCTGAGCTGTTCCCCAACTGAAAATACAGAGCTTTACGCTGCGACCATTGGCGGCCTGGGCCTGACGGGGATTATTAACTGGGCGCAAATTCAGTTGATCCCGATTCGCGCGAGCCAGATAGATAGCAAAGTGGTTCGATTCGAGAACCTGGCGGAGTTCTTCAATTTGTCCGCTGAACTGGATCATCAGCATGAATACAGTGTTGCCTGGATCGATTGCCTGGCGAAGGGCCCCCAGACTGGGCGCGGTGTATTCATCGTGGGTGACCATGCCCGTTATGGCTCACTGGAAGTGGACGCGCGGACAAAGTTGAGTGTTCCGCTGACACCGCCAATTTCGCTGATAAACAATCTGTCCTTGCGTGCCTTCAATG
The DNA here is from genome assembly GCF_054062775.1 of Pseudomonas sp. TE3911. Taxonomy (NCBI): domain Bacteria; kingdom Pseudomonadati; phylum Pseudomonadota; class Gammaproteobacteria; order Pseudomonadales; family Pseudomonadaceae; genus Pseudomonas; species Pseudomonas sp. TE3911. Next base: position 713,497 of record NZ_JBSSFP010000001.1, read on the forward strand.
ATTTGTATTGGCGGGTACATCCTGCGCAGAGCACACGCAAACGTAGCAGCTACGAACCGTTTTTTTATCCATTGGACCGCATCCTGCATTGGAACCGTATTTATGGCCGCCGTGGGTTCCAGCAGTACCAGTGTGTGATTCCTGACGCAGTCGCTGACGTGGTCATGCGCGACCTGCTGGGCGCTATTGCCGAGTCAGGACAGGGCTCGTTTCTAGCCGTGCTCAAACGCTGTGGAGACATCGCTTCTCCGGGCCTGCTTTCGTTTCCGCTGCCTGGAACTTCCCTGGCCCTCGACTTCCCCCACAAGGCGGATTTGGCGCGTCTGTTCACCCGGTTGGATGCCATCGTTCGCGAAGGAGGAGGGCGTCTGTACCCGGCCAAGGATGCTCACATGAGCGGCGCCGATTTTCGCCAGGCCTATCCTGGCTGGGAGCGACTGGAAGCGTTGCGTGATCCCTCGCTGAATTCCCACTTTTGGAAACGAGTTACTCAATGAAACGAATTTTGATTATTGGCGCTACATCGGCCATCGCCACTGCTTGCGCTCGCCTTTGGGCAAAACAAGGCAGCGAGTTCTTTCTCGTCGCTCGCAGTGCCGACAAGCTCGCACAAGTCTCGGCGGATCTCACCGCGCGCGGTGCAAAAACAGTGACTGTTCACTGCATGGATGCCATCGATTTTGCTGCCCATGGCCCGATGCTCGAAAGCTGTGCCGCTACGCTGCAACAAATTGATGTTGCGCTCATAGCACACGGTACTTTGCCAGATCAAAAAGCGTGTGAGCGGGATGTCTCTGTTGCATTGGCAGAGCTCAGCAACAACGGAACGTCGGTGATTGGTCTGCTCTCGCTTCTTGCCAATCAATTTGAGACCCAGCGCTGTGGCACGTTAGCGGTGATCTCATCTGTGGCAGGCGACCGCGGCAGGCCTTCGAACTACCTTTATGGTACGGCGAAAGCGGCGGTGTCGACCTTCTGTGAGGGGTTACGCGCGAGGATGTTCAAGGTCGGCGTGCATGTGATGACAATCAAGCCGGGGTTCGTTGACACGCCTATGACTCGTGGTCTGGCCTTGCCGGCTGCGCTGCTGGCGACGCCAGAACAAGTGGCGGCTCTTATCATCAAAGGCGTTGAAAAGCAAAAAGACACACTGTATGTGCCGGGGTTTTGGCGCCTAATCATGCTGATTATAAAAAGTGTACCAAGTGTAATTTTTAAAAGGCTCAACCTTTAATTTTATCTTGTTGCGTTGGGCTTTATTGGGGAGGGATATTTTGAAATCTAATAGTATTCGTAATTTTACGGTCGCCGCGTTGCTTCTATGCATTGCCATCGTAATAACTTCACTCATAGGCGGTGTAATTTCATTTTCCCCCGTGCCCTATTGGGATATGTGGGACGGCTATATAGACTTTTACTCAAAAGTTCAGGCGGGCGATTATTCCGCTTGGTGGGTGCCGCATAATGAACATAGAATTATATTGTCCAGACTCTTCTTTTGGAGCGATCTACGCTGGTTTGGTGGATTAAGTTACTCGCTTATTGTCGTTAACTACCTGCTTGCTGCGGCGGCCTGCGTAGTGTTTGTTCAATTTTTAAATGAGGCCTTCCGACAGCTCCCCAATAAAAGCACTCGACCTTTTTTTGCGTGTGTGCTTGTGAGTTGGTTGTTTTGCTGGTCTCAATATGAAAATTTCACGGTTGGATTCCAGAGCCAGTTTTTCATGGCGCAGTTGTTGCCGCTGTGTGCTTTCTATTTTATTTATAAAATGTCCATTGTTCCTGAAAAAGCGACACGATACTTTATATGTTCTGCGCTGTTTGGGGTGCTGGCTGTAGGTACAATGGCGAATGGTGTTATCACCATGCCTCTTTTGGTTCTTTATGGGGTGTTCTGTAGGATTGGATGGCGCAAAAACGCGGTGCTTTGTTTCCTCTCGGCCGTTTGTATTGGTTTCTACTTCTACAAGGCGCCAGCAAAGGAAAGCTCTCTGCTGCATACCTTGTTGAGCGATCCATTGGGTATTGCGCATTATATATTTGTATATGTGGGCAGCCCATTTTATTATATTGCTCCTTTTTCAAGTAACTCGCTGAAGGTGACTGTTGCTGCATTGGCTGGCTTTTTCTTTATAGTTACAGTTGCCGGCGTCGCCTATTCGAACATTCGATCCACCCAGAAAAACTACCTCCATCTCAGTCTGCTTTTATTTGTCCTCTATATCGGCGGAACAGCGTTGGGCACTGCGGGCGGGCGGTTGCAGTTGGGTATCGAGCAGGCGTCGAGTAGTCGATATACCACGCCGGCGCTTATGCTGTGGGCGGCTCTGTTTGTGATGCTTATGCCGATCTTGGCTCGCTGGGCGGAAAAATATCGCACTGTACTCGCTGTTTTTCTGGTGCTCTCCGTGGCCCTGTTGTTAGGGCAGACGCGGGCGCTTGGATCGAAAGAAAATGAGCATTTCGAACGGCTCGTTGCCGCATTGGCGCTTGAACTAAATGTCAATGACAGCACTCAGATCACTCATGTCTATCCGAGAGCTGAGCGGGCTCTTAATGTTGCTAAAGTTGCTGTTGAAAATAATGTTTCAATTTTTAGTAGTAAACCTATCATTGGTGCTCATGAGAAAATGGGTACTGTAAGCAACCGTACTGAAGGGAAACAGTGTTTAGGCACTATCGATCAAATTTCTCCCGTTGTTGGCGAGGAGCGTTGGGGTGCTGTAAGCGGATGGATTTTTGACGAGGAGACTGAGACGGTTCCGCATTCAGTCGTTATCCTTGATCAAAAAAATGTCGTTGTAGGTTACGCCGTAACGGGAGGCGTCCGAACTGATATAGCTCGGCGTGAAGGCGCTAGCGCCATTCACTCCAAGCTTGAGGGATATGTACTAAAAAGCAGTTTGGGCGCTCAGTTAAAAGTCATTTCCAGTAGTTCCTGTTACTTTAATGTCCTATCCACCCCGATTCTTTATAGCTTCAGTTCAGTCAACGCAGATGTGAATGCCACTGCTGTGGGGACCTCGGCTGTGGTAAAGGGAACAGAATGGAGCGGCAGCGATTCATGGCATTCCAAGATTGATGGCCTGACCGTAATGGGCAGTTTTCGACAATCAGATGGCGATACGGGGTCGATCGTATTGCGCCTAAAACGAGGCGATAAGTTGCTGTATAGATCAGGTCCTACAGGCGGTCGCCAGATACTTGAGCTGAACGGGGACCCCAGTACCATCTCTACTCTTCCCATTGCGACTGAATGGGTAGCGCTGGATTTTTCCGACAAGCGATTCCCTGACAGTTACACCATAAAGCTTTCAGATAACGGCGATGCTTGGGGCGAGTGGTCTGCGATAGCGCTTAAGACTGATCACAACTAAATTTTCGCCCACGAGTGAGGTAGATTCAATGCAAGCAACACTGAACAAAAAAATTATTCTTCCCGGCGGTGCCGGCCTCGTGGGCCAAAATCTGGTTGCCCGGTTCAAGGCAAAGGGCTACACCGATATTGTGGTGCTGGATAAGCACCGCGCGAACCTTAAGGTGCTGAAACAGGTTCAACCCGATGTAACTGTTGAGTACGCCGACCTTGCTGAGCCAGGCGAATGGCAGCGTCACTTCGTAGGTGCCGAGGTCGTAGTGATGCTTCAGGCGCAGATTGGTGGTCTCGATTATCAGGATTTTGTGCGCAATAACGTCGACGCCACTGCGTTGATCCTTGAAGCCATCAAGTTGAACGATGTCCCTTGCCTGGTGCACATCAGTTCGTCTGTTGTTGAGTCCATGGCAGATGACTTTTATACGAGGACTAAAAAAGATCAGGAAAAAATGGTGCTCGACAGCGGTATCCCATGCCCTATCCTGCGTCCGACCCTGATGTTTGGCTGGTTTGACCGTAAGCATTTGGGTTGGCTGTCGCGCTTCATGAAGAAAGTCCCGGTTTTTCCGATTCCAGGACATGGCCGCTATATGCGTCAACCCCTGTATGTGGGTGACTTCAGTAATGTCATCATCAGTTGCATAGAAAATAATATTAAAGACGGCATCTACAATATTTCAGGGCATGAAAAAATCGATTATATCGATATGATTCGTGTCATTAAAACGGTCATAAACACCAAAACCCCGATTGTGCGAATTCCGTACACATTGTTCTACAGCTTGATCTGGATGTGGGGGGTGTTCGATAAAAACCCGCCCTTCACGACTCAGCAGTTAGCGGCCTTGAGTACCAAGGACGAGTTCGAAGTAATCGATTGGCCGGGTATTTTCGGAGTTCCGTACACACCCTTTGCCGAAGCGGTGGAAGAAACATTTAACGATCCAACTTACGGCAAAGTGGTTCTGGAGTTTTGAGTATGGGGCAGCGAATTGCGGTATTGGGTGCGGGTCCTATGGGGCTTGCCGTAGCGTACCAATTGGCACGTGACGGGCACACTCCAGTTATTTTTGAGGCGGATGATCGCGTCGGTGGTATGACGGCAGCGTTTGATTTTTCCGGTTTGACCATTGAACGTTATTACCACTTTCATTGCATCTCCGACCATGCGTTCCTCACCATGCTGGATGAGTTGAGCCTGGCGGATCAGATGCGCTGGGTAGAAACCAAGATGGGGTATTGGTATCAAAACCGCCTTCAGCCATGGGGAAATCCCATCGCGCTGCTCAAGTTCAAGGGGTTGAGTCTGGTTGCCAAGGTTCGCTACGGCCTGCACGCTTTTCTTTGCACAAAGCGTAATGACTGGAAGCCACTGGACGATGTTGAGGCCACTGGTTGGATCCGTCGCTGGGTCGGTGAAGAGGCTTGGGAAGTTTTATGGCGTCGGTTGTTCGACTACAAGTTCTACGGTTATGCAAGCAATCTTTCCGCTGCGTGGATTTGGAGTCGCATTCGCCGGATCGGCCGCTCACGGTATAGCTTGTTCCGGGAGAAGCTGGGTTATTTAGACGGCGGTTCAGAGACACTGCTGCAGGCGATTAAACGGGATATCGAAGCCAACGGTGGCGAAGTTAGACTGAAGTCACCTGTCACGAAAGTTCTGATGGACGGTGGAAAGATTCAAGGGGTCGAGGTAAATGGTGAAGTTGAACATTTTGACAAAGTGATCAGTACTATCCCATTGCCCTATGTGCCTAAGGTTATGCCGGACTTGCCCGATGACATCCTGCAGCGCTTCAAAGCGCTGAAGAACGTCGCAGTTGTTTGCGTAATCGCAAAGCTGCGCAAACCATTGACTGAAAATTTTTGGCTGAACACCAATGATCCTGACATGGACATTCCTGGTTTGGTTGAGTACAGCAACCTGAGGCCTTTGGATCAGCACATCGTTTATGTTCCGTTTTATGTGCCGGGTGAACATCCAAAATTTGCCGAGCCGGATGACGTCTTTCTCGAAAAAGTTCGACGGTATTTTAAAAAGATCAATCCATCGCTGGTGGACGATGATTTTCTCGACCTCCGTGCCAGCCGCTATCGGTATGCGCAGCCGATTTGTGACCCAAGCTATTTAGAGAGGCTTCCTCCCGTTTCGTTACCTGTCGAGGGGCTGTGGGTAGCCGATACTTCTTACTACTACCCGGAAGATCGCGGTATCTCTGAAAGCATTGATTTCGGGCGAAAAATGGCACGGGATGCGGTGAAGTGATTCAGCAATTCATGTCCCGGCAATTTTTGACTTTTCTGTTCACCGGAGGTACGGCGGCAGCTGTCAACTTTGGTTCGCGAATTATCTATAGCCAATGGTGCGGTTTTTCGAGCGCCGTGATCCTTGCCTACATCACCGGCATGATCACGGCGTTTGTCCTCGCGAAGCTGTTCGTTTTCAAGGAAAGTGAACAGTCGGTCCAACGATCGGCGATGATTTTCGTGTTGGTTAATATTGTCGCCGCTCTGCAAACATGGTTGATCAGTATGGGGTTGGCGTTTTACGTGTTGCCAGCCCTTGGCGTCGAGACGTTTGTTGATGAAATTGCTCATGCGGTCGGTGTTGTCGTACCGGTTTTTACCAGTTACTTAGGACACAAACGCTGGTCATTCCGCTGAACTGCACGCATTTGGTCACACATAGCAATTGCCGTAGCTACTCAAGGCACGGCAAATAGTGACTGCTGCAAGATGGTGCTGTTCAAATGACGTGACATATTCTTCGCTCGGTTTTTTAGAAGTAGGGATGTTGCGATGGGCATAATGCACTTCAAGATTTGGAGAAGTTAAAAAATGAGTAGTACTGGGCAAATGCCCCTCATGTCATCGCGGAAAGTATGGATAGCATCATGTACATTTTTGTTTTTCATGATTCTGATGTCCTTAGCTTCTTTCGCACCGCAAATGCCGCAGAACGATCTGGACCCTTCTTGGGCATGGGGCATAAGCCATGCAGTTGATACCGGAATTAGCCTGGGTAAAGATATAGTTTTTACCTATGGTCCATTAGCTAACGTGTATACGTGGGTATATTCCGAAAAGTACGGAAGCATCTATTTTATATTGTCCCTGTATCTCGCTATCGCAATGTATTTTGGCACGTGGTCACTATTCGTTGATAAACATCGTTTCATTCCAGTCTTAGCGTTAGCCATGATTTTTGCGTGGTTCGGATTCCGAAAAGATGCGTTCCTTATGGCGATCCCCGTTATTGCAATTTTTAATTTGATTGGGTCGAATCTGGAGGGCGAGAAACTTAAAGGGCGTCGTCTGTATGCGCTGATCGTCTTACTTCCTGCGTTAGGAATCCTGCCGCTTATTAAGCTCAGTTTTTCAGCGATTTGCGGCTTCAGTGCCTTGCTAGGGGGCTTGTTACTTATTCGGCAGCGTGAATATAAGGGGCTAGCCGCAGTATTACTGATTCCTGTCGTTACGCTAGTCGGGCTTTGGGTAGTGATCGGGCAAAAGCTTGCTGAATTACCAATGTATATACTTAATGCCCTTCCTATAATTTCCGGATATACGGAGGCCATGGCTCTTTACGATAGCTTAGTACTACCTGCTGTCGCGTTAGTGGGTTCAGCTTTTATTCTGTACGGAATTCTCAGCACGACTAAGTTGCCGAGGTTGTTGGCATCGACCGCGGCCATACTGGGTGCGGCCTATTTATTTCTAGTCTTCAAGGCTGGCTTTGTCCGGCAAGACACGCACCCTTCGATGACCGGTATTGGAATGATGACCCTCGCGCTACTAGCCTGGCCCATGGTCCATTCGTTACGCACGCTTGGAACGACGGTCTTTGCGGTTGCCGCCGGTTCAGCAGTAGCTTTCTTGAGTTTATCCACCAATCCAGCTGCACTCACAGGCTACTTTTTTGCGCGTGCAGACTCGAGCTTGAATGGCGCTATGGTTCGTGCATTTGATCCTGGTGTGTTCAAAGCAGATTACGAAGCGACAAAGCAGCAGATCGCGGCGAGTGATCCCATTCCTAAACTGAATGGTTCGACTGACATCTACTCTTACGCTCAGGCCGCCTTGCTGGCGTCTAATAATGAGTGGTCACCGAGGCCGGTTTTTCAAAGTTACTCGGCGTACACGCCAACATTACTTCAAAAAAACGCTGATTTCCTGCAGAGCAGTCGAGCGCCAACAAATATCGTTTTCAATGTTGAGCCCATCGACGGACGTCTTGCTTCCCTGGACGATGGGGCGAGCTGGCCGGCTCTGTTTCAGCAGTATGAACCACAAGCAATGGCTGGTAAGAGGGTCATACTGTCGCGCAATGATAGCCCGGTTCCGACATTTGTTGACCTTGGGCGAGTTAATGCTCGGATGGGACAGTCACTTAAAATTCCCGACTTTGATGGTCAGGTTTACATGACTGCAAACGTCAGACCTAGCGTGCTGGGTAAACTTAAATCATTGATATTTAAACCAAGCTACTTGCTAGGGCGGGTAACGTTAAAAAATGGTCGCGCTTTAGATTACCGCGTGATTTCAGGAATGATGCAGACACCGTTTTTGATATCACCATTAGTAGAGAGTTCGAAAGAATTTTTGTCAATGTATGTGAGTCCTGAGTTTCTCGATGTAAAGAGAGTTGAGAGTGTCGCGATATACAGTAAAAAAGATAATGATCGTGGTTGGCTGGATGCGGTAACAGTGAACTTCTACGGCATGAAGAACCCGCAAAGTGAACACGCTAGAGATTTGCTGCAGATCGAAAAGCCTAAACATACCGAGAAACCTGCTGCAGGGGAGTGTGTCGGTTCACTGGACGCTATCAATGGAGGTCCGGTAATTAACGGTATAGCCAAGGTCAATAATTTCGTTTCGCTTCGAGGCTGGAGCGCTGAGAGACCTGATTCGAGCATGGATCACGTAAAGCGTGTTGTGTTTATTGAGGGTGTTAAGGGCTTGCTCATGGCGAATGCTGTTAGCGAGGCGCGTGCAGATGTCGCGGATCACTTCAATGCTCCACAAATGCTTATGTCGGGTTACTTGAGCTATATTGACGTGACCGAACTGCAAGGTCGTTATCAGCTGAGCTTGGGCATGGAGCGAAACGGGCAGGTAATTCGCTGCCCTCACCCTCCTGTTGAACTCCAAATCAAATAAAGACTTTAAGGTCCACGGGAACGTCCAATAGTTGCGCCCTGACATCCCGTCTTGCACAACCAAGCCGGTTGCCAACGATGCGTCAACAACTCGCCAGTTTCACTCGCCTGCTGCGCTAGCAGGCGAGTGAAAAACGTCCTTCAAACAGGCTTACGCATCATGATCATTGAGTTATGCCGATTGGATCAAACTCATGAGCGCAGCAGCGCGGTTGCTAGTGCGTTGCGAACAGGCGAATAACCAGTTTTTTCCAAGATCCCTGGGTCGGATTTTCTGCTCGATATGGTCGTAGTCTATCGGCACCGTTCAATTACCCAGATAACGACTAAACACCGCCTAGCGTTTGAGGCGTTAACCACTCGCCTCCTTAATCCTTAAAACTTCATGCAAAAGCTCGCCCTCGACAATCATCCGGACATCAAATGCGGCCATAGCGGCACTGATTTTCCTGACGTATTCGTCGACGAGCGTCCAGTCCCATTGCGAACTTCGTCAGGGCATCGTCAAGTCGCTGCAGCTGCACATCGGTCAACAGGCCAGCGGTCGGTATCACTTTATCGATGATATGCGCTCGCCCCGGGGTCTGGGTCTAGGTTTTGCAGTCATCGCAGATCCACTTGCCACGAACGTGCCGCGCAACGCGGAACACGCCCGGCGTGCATCGCTGAGTCTTCGACGATGTGCTTTGGGGTGCAACCGCAGAGACAGCAAGTGTTTTCGGACCTGTGATGGAAAAGCATGCGAGGAAAGTCGGCACGCAAATCGGTGAGTTTGGGTCGTTGAGGGACTGATGGCTGTGTGGCCTTTAGAGCCAGGATTTCAAGGTAGGCTTCGAGGGCGGCCATTTGGTCTCAATCAAGTCGTCAAGCGAGCTGGCTTGGCCGGGTTATCTCGTGAATGAGCTTATGGTCGCGGATCTTGAGGTATCACACTTCTTTTTCGAGACGAAGAAGTTGTGCAATAGTTCAAATGGAGGCTCAACGCCCGCCAGGTCTTCGCTGGCAGACGTTGAACCGGCCTGAAAACTTCACCGACGTTTAGCGCGCCGCGCGGTTTTCTACTTGCGCGCAATGCATTTGCTTGCGCGTTGGCTGGGCAGACCTTCCGTAGTATTTAAGATGGGGCATACCCGTTGATTTAATCACTTCGCTTGGAAGACTCGATTAATGTGCCTATATCTGCTCCAAAATATTGAGCCCCGTCCTGTGTCAGGTGTGCTGTATCAAAAAATAAAGGTCTGTCTTTCGGGCTGAGCACAGCGCAACTTGTGTTATTGGGACAGATTATTTGCATTAGATCCACAAATATAATGTGCCTGGTTTTTGAAAGTTTTTCATTTAGAGATTTCGTTTCTTCATCTTTAAAGCGGGCAGCAAAATGACTGATTCCGGAGGTTCGACCAAGAGCCGTAACGATATCGATGCTGCTTTTTGATAAGTTTTTCCGACCAAATACGTAGACTTTTGCTTTAGTCATAGATGAGATTTTTTCAAACGCTTTTTCATTGTAGTCAATAGTCTCCGGATTCCAGCGAAATGCTATATATATTCTATCTGCATTGTCCAGTAATTTAGGGTCCATGGCTCTAGCCATCTTCACTTTGCACGGCTCAATAAGGTCTGGACTTTGTATTGTCATGGTGTTTATTTTGGTAAAGAATTTTTCTTCGTCCCCCTTCTCCACATAAAATGTGCTGCAATTAGACCATAAAGATCTAGAAACTATATCTGATTCTTTCGTATGACCACCCTCTGCGAGCATATTGACAAGATCTGCTGCTTGAGAATCGCCAATTACCAGTATTCTTTCTTTATTGCTGCTTAGATCAAAACCTTCTTTAAGATTTAGTGCATCGTGACGCTCCCATACGTACTTATCGAGTTCGCCACGGTTGATTTGGGTGATGTTCCTAATAGAATCGGGCAGTCTCCAGTCCCAGCCATCCATCGCCCAACTGCTCGCTGAGATAGACATTACAATCGCAGTGCCGCTCATTATCGCCATTCCAAACTTAGGCCGGCTGAGTTTGGACTTCGCTGTGCTTCTGAATGGTTTTTCAATTAAAAAGTAAAGGCAGAGGGCAAGTGCGAACGTCGTTGCGAAGAGTGCGAACGTCCCGGTTGCTGAGATTTCATCAAAAACAACATAGCTCGTAAAAACGAGTAACGGCCAGTGGACGAGATATAAGGAATAGCTAATCTCTCCAATCTTGGTAGCTAGTGTAGAGGAAAGCGGTAACGAGAATTTAGTATTGGCTCCTCCATAAATCATAAGTGACGCCCCGGCTGCTGGCACCATAGCAGACAATCCAGGGAATACAGTGGTTTTGATGTTAAATAAAGTTATTGAATATATTATAAGTCCTAGCCCAAAAAGATATGCGGCATCATATATGTGCTTGTGGCTTTTAAAGCGCTCAACTAATAAAATTATGGCGCCGAACAAGAATTCGTAAATTCTAAAAGGCGTTAAATAGAAAGCTCCTGAAGAGTCCTTGTTTAAGTAAAGTACCGCTGAGATGGCGCCAAAAATTGTCAGGAGTAAAGTGGCAAAAAGTGTTCTTTGTGTTACTTTTGTTATGAGGAGAAGTAATACTGGCCATATAATATAAAACTGAATTTCTACACTGAGCGACCAAGTGTGTAGTAGTGGTTTGACAATTGAGGATGTGTCAAAGTATCCGCTCTCCATCCAGAAGAAAAAATTTGATAGCCCACTGAGTGCATATACGGTAGAGCCTGACATTTGTTTAAAGTCGGCGGGGGAGAATAGTATATATGCTGCAATGTAAGATGCGACAATGGTTGTTAGTAGTGCCGGTATTAAGCGTCGTATGCGCCGATAATAAAAATCATAAAAATCAAATTTCCCATCATACTGTTTTTCAAGGAGTCCTTTAGTAATCAGGTAACCACTGATCACAAAAAAAATGTCGACGCCAACAAAACCACCGGAAAATAAGCTGACGTTAAAATGATAAAAAATTACAGAGATAACAGCTATCGCTCGGAGCCCATCTATATCCGGTCTATAGTTTTTTTGCTGTGATGTCGATAATTTATTGACTTTTGATTGCGCGACACACGTCATGCAGATTTGCCCCTATCGCATTGTTTTTGATTTTCGCATGGTACTGATTTAAGTCCATTTAGTCTTGCTAAATTGAACTCGAAGCAAGGGTTTCACGGGTTGCTTATTGTGCTAGCCGAGCTGCGGTGCACTGTGAAGCCCCCCCACGAGAGAAAGTATAGCGAAAATGCTTGGCCCACGAGTCATGCACGATGCATCGCCAAGTGTATGACAGAGGGCTGTACGCGATCTATGAAATCAACCGACCCTATGGAGGGCGCGCTTAGCCAGGGAAATGCTGACAAACACTTCATGACTTTGTGCTGCACTCCCTTCACACTAACTGAACACTACTGCAATGCCCTAGAGAATGAGTTTACTTATTGCTAAAAGGAGAACTGACACTTTCTGGTCACGGATGATGCCGGTTGTTTGAGGTAATTCAAGCTAGCCTTCGTTCTCTCCCTACAGTCTGCAAGCCCGTGTTTGATATGTTCTATATTCTCGCCAATTACCCACAACACTCCGAATGAACAAACCGTGGCGTTCAGCATGAAACGTGAGCTAAAGCCATACTTCCGATTTTTTTAAGCGATCCATCATCCACACATTCAAAAACCAAAGTTGAAATCTGATGCTGCGCACCCAATCTCTTCTGGAGCCATCCCCTTGCGAAGCGACCTGACGCCAAAATCGTAAATGCTACCTGTACCCCAAGTCGGTCGACATTCGAATTTCCATTAGTGGCCTTGTCGCTCGGGTCGTTATTCGATCTACGGGCTGGCTAGGAGTAGCCAGAAGCCGATAGCTGTCTGTCATGATTCGGGTTCATCGGGAATGGCAAGGCTTCGGTGGTGAACTACTCTGGGGTAATTTCGCGCCTTTGTTGAGATCCGGCAGCAAGTCCCCCCTACAGTATCCTGCCCACCTTCCCCACCCTTAACACCAACCACAACGCCCCCCCAATCAACGCCCCGCCGTATAGATGCGCCATCGATAACGGTTCGTCGAGCAACAACGCCCCCCACAGCACCCCAAACGGCGGGATCAGGAAGGTAGTGGTCATCGACCTCACCGGTCCAATAGCCGTCAGCAACCGGAAGTACAAAACGTACGCCAACGCCGTACACCCCAACCCCAACCCGAGCAACGATGCCCACACCTCCCAGCCACCCCAGCTCGCGGGCGGATGCAGGGCGGCGCTGTAGGCGAAGAGCGGCAACAGAAACAACGTCGCGCCGAGCATGCTGCCCAAGGCGGACAGGCGACTGTCCAACCCGCCACGCTGGTCCAGCCAACGCCGCGCGAGGAAGCCGGCGAAGCCGTAACAGGTGGTCGCCACCAGGCAGGCCACTGCGCCCATCAACAGCTCAAGGTCAAAGGCCACCGGCCCGGCGCGCGTGAGTACGCCTACACCAAGCAGGCCAAGGCTCACCCCGGCGATTTTTGAAGCGGTGAGCCGTTCGCTGAAGAACAGCCCGCCGATCAATACGCCCATCAGCGGCGTGGTGGCATTAAAGATCGCCGAGTAACCGGCCGGCAGCACTTGGGCGGCCACGGAGTACATGGTCGCCGGGATCCCGGAGTTGATCACGCCGAGCAACAGGACTGTCTTGAACTTGCCCTGGAAATCCCAGCGCACTCGCATTACTGCCAGCATCACCAGCAGGCCGGCAGCGGCAATCGATACGCGGAAAAACGCGGTCGGCACGGGGCCGATTTCCGGGGCGATGATGCGCATGAACAAAAAGCTCGCGCCCCAAATGGCAGCCAGCCCCAACAGGTACAGGGTGTCGACAGGTCTCACGGAATATTCCTACATCAATAAGGCCGCGAGTGTTGCCCAGTCACCTGTCCGACACAATCACTGTTTACACGACAAACCGCGTCACCAAACCGTTGAGGTCCACTGCCAGGCGCGACAATTCCTGGCTGGCGGCCGAGGTCTGGGTAGCGCCGGCGGCGGTCTGGGTGGACAGGTCGCGGATATTCACCAGGCTGCGGTCCACTTCGCGGGCCACCAGCGCCTGTTGCTCGGCGGCGCTGGCAATCACCAGGTTGCGCTGGCTGATCTGCGAGATGGCGGCGGTGATTTTCTCAAGGGCGCTGCCGGCGCTGTTGGCCCGTTGCAGGGTCTGGCCAGCGTGCTCTGCGCTGCTGTTCAACGCTTCGACGGTGTCCTGCGTGCCTTGCTGGATACCGCTGATCATCTGCTCGATTTCTTCGGTGGAATCCTGTGTGCGCTGCGCGAGGGAACGCACCTCGTCGGCAACCACCGCAAAACCGCGCCCGGCTTCACCTGCGCGCGCCGCTTCAATCGCAGCGTTGAGGGCCAGCAGGTTGGTTTGCCCGGCAATGCCACGGATGACTTCCAGAACCTTGCTGATGTCCTGGGCCTGTACCGCCAGGCCTTCGGCTTTGTTCGAGGCGCTGAGTACTTCATCCACCAGGTTCTGGATCGAGCTGATGGTTTCGCTGATCTGGTAGTGGCCGTGCTTGCTGTCTTCATCCGAGGCCTGGGACGCTTCGGCGCTGGACACCGCATTGCCCGCCACTTCGTCCACGGCCGCGCTCATCTGGGTAACGGCGGTGGCGGCTTGTTCGATTTCATCGTTTTGCGCTTGCAGGCCGCGCGTGCTCTGTTCCATCACCGAGCTCATTTCTTCTGCGGCCGAGGCCAGTTGTTGCGCCGATTCGCTGATGCCACGGATGGTGGTCTGCAACTGCGTCTGCATGGTGACCAGGGCGCCAAGCAGTTGGGCCGGCTCATCATTGCCGCTGACGTTGATCGGTTGGCTCAAGTCGCCGGCGGCGATGGTGCGCGCCACGGACAGCGCCTGGCTGAGAGGCGCGGTGATGCTGCGGGTCAGCAGCCACGCCAGCAGCAAAGTGGCGATCAGTGCAATCACGATGATCAGGCCGACCACCCATTGCGCGCTCGAATACATCTGTGCAGCGGAGTCCGCGGCGGCTTCGACACCGTTCTGATTGAAGACGATCAGCTTTTCCAAACTCTGGGTGAGGAGGGTGCCTTGAGGCGCAAGACGGTTGTTGAGCAGGTCAATAGCGTCTTGTTGCTGATCCTTATCGATCAAATCAACCATTTGGCCGACGATCGCCAGGTAGCCGGCCACGTCGGTTTTGACCTGCTTGAGCATCTCGCGCTCTTCGTCATTGGTCAGCAGGGTTTCATGGCGGGCCAGCAGGGTTTGCAGTTCGTTGCGCTGCAGGGTAATCAGGTTTCTGCTGTTGTCACGCACCCGGGACTCATCGGTGGTCACCAGGCGCAAAGCCTCCAGGCGGATACTGGCCGCGAAGGCCGCGCTGTCGTGGATATTCTCGATGCTCGGCATCCACGACTGCTCGATGACCAGCGCGCTTTCGCGCAGCTTGGCCATCTGCCCCAGGCCGAACAGGCCAACAATCACCAGCAAGCTGGCCAACACCCCAAAACTCAGACTGGCACGCAGACCGATCCTCATGTTCCTCAATGACATCTCAATGCTCCTTGGGCAATTAGAACCTGCTCCCGGATCGGTCTTTTGACCTTGTTAGGGTGGGAGAGGGCGCGCTGTATATCAAAGTGCTATCAAGGTGGTAATCGGGGTTTCCCTTAGTTGGATCCAACGCTTGAGGCGGGATCAAAATTGGAATTGGCACCGCTATTTCTGGCACCAAGTGCCAAGCCCCGCCGTTAGCGGCTATTGGTCAAACGGATGACGACTAATAGGTGTTTTTATTGACCGTATGGTCGAATTAAAAAAATTGAAAACAAATGTACGATGTGAACGAAGTTGTACAACGCAGCGCAAAAAATCAGCCTTCTCCTGCTTACATACACTGGCTAAGCTCAGGGCTTCCCGATGCTCGTTCGAGGTTTTCCGCATGTCGCAACCCACGCCCGCCCTCGCTATCGCCCGCACGATCCTCGACGGCTTCGACGATTACCGTGAGCACTTTCGCCAGATCACCGATGGCGCCCGCGAGCGTTTCGAAAAGGCCCAGTGGCAGCAGGGCCAGGCGGCGTCTGCGGCGCGGATCAACCTGTACGAAGAGAAGGTCTCTGAGGTGATCGCTGGCCTGCGCGCCCGTTTCGAAGACGCGGACTTACTGGATGTCGACCTGTGGCCCTTGGTCAAAAGCGCCTACATCGACTTGATCGACCTGCGTTTCGACGATGAGCTGTCCGAGACTTGGTACAACTCGATCTTCTGCGGCCTGTTCAGCCACGACCTGATCAGCGATGGCTGCATGTTTATCCACACCACTCGGCCCAGCCTGCGCCGGGCGCGGGCAGCGCAGACCCGCACCTATACGCCCGCCGGTAAAATCGGCGAGATGCTTGCGCAGATCTTTGCGGACTACCGTTTCAGCGAGCCCTACGCCGATCTGAACGCAGACCTGCAGCGCCTCGAAGCGCAATTACGGGAAAACCTGCCCGATTGGGTATGCAAGGACCCGGACCTCAAGGTCGAGTTGTTTTCTTCGGTGCTCTACCGCAACAAAGGCGCCTATCTTGTAGGTCGCCTCTACACCCGAGAGGAACAATGGCCCCTGGTGATTCCGTTGTTGCACCGCGAAGGGCAGGGCATCCAGATCGATGCGTTGATCACCGACGAAGCCGATGTGTCGATCATCTTTTCGTTTACGCGTTCCTACTTCATGGTCGACGTACCGGTGCCCGCGGAGTTCATCGGTTTCCTCAAGCGCATCTTGCCGGGCAAGCACATTGCCGAGCTGTACACCTCTATCGGCTTCTATAAGCATGGCAAGTCGGAGTTCTATCGCGCGCTGATCAATCACCTGGCCACCACCGACGACCAATTCATCATGGCGCCGGGCGTGCGTGGCATGGTCATGAGTGTGTTCACGCTGCCAGGCTTCAACACCGTGTTCAAGATCATCAAGGACCGCTTTTCACCGTCGAAAAACGTCAACCGCGCCACGGTGATCGAGAAGTACCGCCTGGTCAAAAGCGTCGACCGTGTGGGGCGCATGGCCGATACCCAGGAGTTTGCCGACTTCCGTTTCCCCTTGAGCAAGTTCGAGCCCGAGTGCCTGGCCGAGTTGCTGGAAGTCGCCGCCGGCACCGTCGAAGTAGAGGGCGACACCGTGCTCATTCGTCACTGCTGGACCGAGCGGCGCATGACCCCGCTCAACCTGTACCTCGAAAACGCCAACCCCGCCCAGGTGCGCGAAGCCCTGGAGGACTACGGCTTGGCCATCAAGCAACTGGCGGCGGCGAATATCTTCCCCGGCGACATGCTGCTGAAGAACTTCGGCGTCACCCGCCACGGCCGCGTGGTGTTTTATGACTACGACGAAATCTGCTTTCTCACCGAAGCCAATTTCCGCCACATCCCCGAGCCACGCACGCCCGAGGATGAAATGGCGTCGGAACCCTGGTACTCCATCGGTCCGCTGGACGTGTTCCCAGAAGAATTCCCGCCGTTCCTGTTCGCCGACGCCGGGCAGCGCAAGCTATTTGATGAATTGCATGGCGAGTTGTACAACGCCGACTACTGGAAGGGACTGCAAGAAGCGATTCGCGCGGGGAAGGTGATTGATGTGTTTCCGTACCGACGCAAGGAGCGCGGTTACTCCTGAAGGGCGAGGTATGCTGGAACCCCCGCCCTGAGTCGGCTGGCGTCAGACGATGACACATACGCCCTTGGTTGCCTCCACGCCCATGCTCCTTAAATGTTGCAGCGCGGGCCTCAAGTCACTTTGCTTGGGTAAGTAATGGCCTGACGTATTGGATAGACAGACTTTCCCCAGCAGGTTTTTTTTCATGTACCCGGCACTGACGATCTTCTGCGACTGACCGGGGCCAGCGCCGATTTCGGCAATGGCGGGGTGAGACATCCACTTGGGTGGCACGTTTTTGTCGATGTTGCCGACTACCAATTGGCCGCCTTGGGTAAGCACAAACTTATTCAACGAAGTCGGTTTATCCAGGATCTTCAGGTCTTTTGGCTGATTGACGTTCACCAACTGACCTCTGGGGTTTTTGGGGTTCAGCGCCGCGCCTGCCAGGTGCAGCTCCGCATTCAGGTCCCGCGCTTTTGTATTGTTCAGCAGCGCATAGCCAACGGAAGTGCAGCAGGGTAACGGCGAGCCTTTATAAGGCGTGACGTCGTGATGTGTGTTGGCGTGTGAATGCGAGAAACTGCCGCTGGTAGAGCGATGGGGATTAATAGGCATACGAAATCCTCTTGGGGGGGCAGATTTGAACCCCGCGTCGCTCGCTCAATACATCGGATTTCAGCTTTAACGCGTGGGAACGGTGGTCGGTTTTTTGTAGGAACCGTCCTTGTGATGGGGTTGCCAGCGCCGTTACCCGATGACGCAACGTCTCCCGTCCTGTCGAAATCTGCGACAATCGCGTCCATTCCATCGACTGATGCTGCGCAGGCCTCACCTGCCTCACCCAAAAGACCCTTGCCGCCCTGATGACTGACCAAGCGCCCGCTATTGACCAACTGCTGAAAAACCTCGATCACGCCATGCTCGCCGACCGCCACCGCTTGCGGCGGCAGTTGCTTGAGCTGCGCAAGAAGCCCGACGAGGAAAAACTGGCGCAGTGGGTCACGCGCATGCAGGCGTCCTGCGCCCAGGTCACGGCACGGCGCGCCAGCCTGCCGGTGATTCGCTACGACGACAGCCTGCCGATTGCCGCCAAGCGCGACGAGATCAAGGACGCGCTGAACAAACATCAGGTACTGATCATTGCCGGCGAAACCGGTTCGGGTAAAACCACCCAGTTGCCGAAAATCTGCCTGGAAATCGGTCGCGGCCAGTACGGTTTGATCGGTCACACCCAGCCACGCCGAATTGCCGCGCGTAGCGTTGCCAGCCGGGTTGCCGAAGAGTTGGCCACGCCTTTGGGCGCGTTGGTGGGCTATCAGGTCCGGTTCGAGGATCAGAGCGATTCCAACACCCTGATCAAGCTGATGACTGACGGCATCCTGCTGGCGGAAACCCAGAACGACCGTTACCTGGAACGCTACGACACGATCATCGTCGACGAAGCCCACGAACGCAGCCTGAACATCGACTTCCTGCTCGGTTACCTGAAAACCCTGCTACCGCGTCGCCCGGACCTCAAAGTCATCATCACCTCGGCCACCATCGACCTGGAGCGCTTTTCCAAGCACTTCGACGATGCACCGATTGTCGAGGTCTCGGGTCGCACGTTCCCGGTGGACACGTGGTACCGCCCGCTTACCCTGGAGCAGGACGAAGAGGGCAACCGCGTCGAGGATGACTTGACCGTTGACCAGGCGATTCTCGCCACCCTCGATGAAATTGCCGCTTACGAGCGCAGCGAACGGCGCAGCCCCGGCGATGTGTTGGTGTTTTTGCCGGGCGAGCGCGAGATTCGTGACGCCGCCGAGATGCTGCGCAAGGCCCAGCTCAAGCACACGGAAATCCTGCCGCTGTACGCGCGCCTGTCACCGGCCGAGCAGCAGCGGATTTTCCAATCCCACCCGGGCCGGCGCGTGGTGCTGGCGACCAACGTCGCGGAAACCTCGCTGACCGTGCCTGGCATTCGTTATGTGATCGACAGCGGCACCGCGCGCATCAGCCGCTACAGCTACCGCGCCAAGGTGCAGCGCCTGCCGATCGAGGCGATTTCCCAGGCCAGTGCCAACCAGCGTAAAGGTCGGTGCGGCCGGGTCGAGCCGGGTATCTGCATCCGTCTGTTCAGCGAAGAAGATTTTATCGGGCGGCCGGAATTTACCGATCCGGAGATCCTGCGTACCAACCTCGCCGCCGTGATCCTGCAGATGCTGCACCTGCGCTTGGGTGAAATCACCGACTTCCCGTTTATCGAACCGCCGGATGGCAAGGCGATCAGCGACGGTTTCAACCTGTTGCAAGAGCTCTCGGCCGTGGACCGCAACAGCCAACTCACCCCGCTGGGCCGCCAACTGGCGCGCCTGCCGGTGGACCCTCGCATGGGGCGCATGTTGCTGGAAGCCGCCAAGCTCGGCAGTTTGCAGGAAGTGCTGATCGTCGCCAGCGCCATGTCGATCCAGGACCCGCGCGAGCGTCCGCCGGAGCGCCAACAGGCCGCCGACCAGGCCCATGCACAGTGGAAAGATCCCGATTCGGACTTCGCCGGGCTGGT
Organism: Pseudomonas sp. TE3911; assembly: GCF_054062775.1. Classification (NCBI taxonomy): domain Bacteria; kingdom Pseudomonadati; phylum Pseudomonadota; class Gammaproteobacteria; order Pseudomonadales; family Pseudomonadaceae; genus Pseudomonas; species Pseudomonas sp. TE3911. The sequence continues at coordinate 733,239 of NZ_JBSSFP010000001.1, forward strand.
CAATTTATGGCGCGGCTTTGAAGAACAGCGCCAGGAGCTCACGGCCAGCCCGTTACGCAACTGGTGCCGCAAGAACTTCCTCAACTACCTGCGCCTGCGCGAGTGGCGTGATTCCCATCGCCAGCTGAGCCTGATTTGTCGTGACATGCAGCTGACCATCAACAAAGAACCGGCTGACTTCCCGAAACTGCACAAAGCGGTGCTCTCCGGCCTGCTCAGCCAGATCGGGCAGAAGACCGAAGACGGTGATTACCTCGGTGCGCGCCAGCGGCGCTTTTGGATTCACCCCTCGTCGGGTATCGGCAAGAAGCGTCCGCAATGGCTGATGACCGCCGAACTGGTGGAAACCACCAAGTTGTACGCGCGCATGGTCGCCAAGATCGACGCGGACTGGATCGAACCGCTGGCCGGGCACCTGATCAAGAAAAACCACTTCGAGCCGCATTGGGAGAAGAAGCGCGGCCAAGTGGTGGCGTTTGAGCAGATCACCTTGTTCGGGTTGATTGTGGTCGGGCGCCGGCCGGTGCATTACGGGCCGATTGACCCGGTGGTGTCCCGCGAGCTGTTTATCCGCGAAGGCCTGGTGCGCGGCGAGATTCAATCCCGCGCCAAGTGCCTCACGGCCAACCAGCAACTGCTGGAACAACTCGACGAACTGGAAGCCAAGGCCCGCCGCCGCGACATCCTGGCCGATGAAGAAACCCTGTACGCCTTCTACGACGCGCGTTTGCCGGCGGAGATCCACCAGACCGCCACCTTTGACAGCTGGTACAAGGTCAACAGCCAGAAAGATCCGCAACTGCTGATCATGCGCGAAGAAGACGTGCTCGCCCGTGAGGCCAGTGAAGTCACCGCCGCGCATTACCCGGACACCCTGCACTTGGGCGACCTGGAATTGGCCCTGAGTTACCACTTCGAACCCAACCACCCGCGCGACGGCGTGACCCTGCGCGTACCGGCGCCGCTGTTGCCGGCCTTGCCGCCGGAACGTTTGGAATGGCTGGTGCCGGGGGTGATCGAAGCCAAGTGCATCGCCCTGGTGCGCAACCTGCCCAAAGCGCTGCGCAAGAATTTCGTGCCGGTGCCGGACTTCGTAAAGGCCGCACTGCAACGCATCGAGTTCGGTCAGGGCTCGCTGCCCCAGGCGCTGGGGCGTGAACTGTTGCGCATGACCGGCGCGCGGGTCAGCGATGAAGCTTGGGCCGAGTCGGCGCAGCAGGTGGAAAGCCACCTGAAGATGAACCTGGAAGTGGTCGACGGCCAAGGTAAGTTCCTCGGCGAAGGTCGCGACTTGGCTGAGCTGACCGCACGCTTTGCCGAAGCCAGCCAAGCCGCTTTGGCCGTGCCGCAAACGGCGAAAAGCCAGCAGCCGGTGGAAGCCAAGGTGTTCGCCGCTGTGGCCGAGAAAACCCAGCAAAAGATCGCTGGGCTGTCGATGACGGTGTACCCGGCGCTGGTGGAAGAAAACGGTACGGTCAAGGAAGGTCGCTTTTCCACCGCCGCCGAGGCTGAGTTCCAGCATCGCCGCGCGTTGCAGCGTCTGCTCATGCAGCAACTGGCGGAACCGGCGAAATTCCTGCGCGGCAAGTTACCCGGCCTCACCGAGTTGGGGCTGATGTACCGTGAATTGGGGCGTATCGATGCGCTGGTGGAAGACATCCTGCTGGGGAGCCTAGACACCTGCGTGCTCGAAGGCGAAGCCAGCCTGCCGCGTGATGGCGCTGGTTTGGCCGCTTTGGCCGAACGCAAGCGCGGCAGTTGGACCGAACACGCCGAACGCCAGGCGCGCTTGACCCTGGAGGTGCTGAAACTCTGGCACGGCTTGCAAAAGCGCTTCAAAGGCAAGATCGACCTGGCGCAGGCGGTGGCCTTGAATGACATCAAGCAGCAACTGAGTAACCTGGTCTATCCAGGTTTTGTGCGGGAAACCCCGGCGCAGTGGTTCAAGGAGCTGCCGCGTTACCTCAAGGCCATTGAGTTGCGTCTGGAAAAACTGCCGAGCCAGGTGCAAAAAGATCGGGTGTGGAGCAGCGAGCTCAGCGGGCTGTGGGCGCAATACCAGAACCGCCTGAACAAGCATGCCCAGGAAGGTAAGCGTGATCCTCAGTTGGAGCTTTATCGCTGGTGGCTGGAGGAATATCGGGTGTCGTTGTTTGCCCAGCAGTTGGGCACCAAAGTGCCAATTTCCGACAAGCGCTTGAGCAAGCAGTGGACGCTGGTCGAGGCCTGATCCCTTCACGATTTCCAGCATCGACAAGGTTTCAATGTGGGAGGGGGTTTGCTCCCGATGGCGGTCTATCAGAAACAAATTCTGTAACTGACACACCGCTATCGGGAGCAAGCTCCTACCACACATTAAAAAGGTGTTTGTCTGGGAAGTGGCGCCAAACCCCAGCGTTTGTGGCAAACTTCGCGCCCATAAATGCCGGGATCGTCGTAGCAGCGACGCGATGGAATAAAGCGATGCCAGTTTGATGTCCGCTGGGCGGAATAGAACTACTCACAGTTTGGTACGACGGTACCAATATCTTCTGCCTGACAGATTTAGAGGAACGACCGTGCATAACGTCGTCATCAGCGGCACTGGCCTTTACACCCCTGCCAACAGCATCTCTAACGAAGAGCTGGTGCAGTCTTTCAATACCTACGTGCAGCAGTTCAATGCTGACAACGCCGCTGCCATCGAGCGTGGCGAGGTGCAGGCGCTGACTGAGTCCAGCGCGGCCTTTATCGAAAAGGCGTCGGGCATCAAGAGCCGCTTCGTGATGGACAAAGACGGCATTCTCGATCCGCAGCGCATGGCCCCACGCCTGCCTGAGCGCAGCAACGACGAATGGTCGGTGCTCTGCCAGATGGCCATTGGCGCCGCCGAACAAGCCCTGCAGCGTGCGGGCAAGACCGCCGCCGACATCGACGGCGTGATCGTCGCCTGCTCCAACCTGCAGCGCGCCTACCCGGCCATTGCCATCGAAGTCCAGGAAGCCCTGGGTATCGCCGGGTTCGGTTTTGACATGAATGTGGCGTGCTCCTCGGCGACCTTCGGCATCCAGAACGCCGCCAACAGCATCCAACTCGGCCAGGCCCGGGCGATCCTGATGGTCAACCCGGAGGTCTGCACCGGCCACCTGAATTTCCGCGATCGCGATAGTCACTTCATCTTTGGTGACGCCGCTACTGCTGTGATCCTGGAACGTGCCGACCTGGCAACGTCCGAGCACCAGTTCGATGTGGTGAGCACCAAGCTGCTGACCAAGTTTTCCAACAACATCCGCAACAACTTCGGCTTCCTCAACCGTGCGGCGGAAGAGGGCATCGGCGCGCCCGACAAGCTGTTCGTGCAGGAAGGCCGCAAAGTCTTCCGCGACGTATGCCCGATGGTGGCCGAGCTGATCGGCGTGCACCTCGAAGAAAACCAGTTGAACGTGGCCGATGTGAAACGCTTCTGGCTTCACCAGGCCAACCTGAGCATGAACCACCTGATCGTGAAGAAACTGCTGGGCCGCGAAGCCACGGTAGAAGAGGCCCCGGTGATTCTCGATACTTACGCCAATACCAGCTCTGCTGGCTCGGTGATTGCGTTTCACACCTACCAGGATGACCTGCCCAAGGGGTCGGTTGCGGTGCTCAGTTCGTTCGGTGCAGGTTATTCCATCGGCAGCGTGATCCTGCGCAAGCGTTGATCCTGCGACAGGCCTTGCAGTGAAATCGAGGTAGACAATGGCAGCAGCGGACGACGCGCATCTGCTTGAACGCCTGCTCAAGGGTGATCAACGGGCTTACAAGGAGTTGGTCACCACCTACCAGAGCGCCATGCGGGCGGTGGCATATGCCATCGTCGGCCAGCGCCATGCCGATGAAATCGTCCAGGACGCCTGGCTGTCGGTAGTGCGCAACCTTTCCAAATTCGAAGGCCGGTCCAGCCTCAAGACCTGGCTGCTGACCATCACCGCTAACGCCGCCAAGGGGCGCTACAAGCAGAATCGTCGTGAGGTGTTGCTCGACGATTTGCCTTCGCCCCACGGCACCATCGGCGATGACCGCTTTACCCCCGACGATGGCCACTGGGCGGTCGCCCCCTTTGCCTGGCATCAGGACACGCCGGAAGCCTTGCTGACCGAGGATGAGCTGCGTGATTGCCTGGAGCATACGTTGCTGAGTTTGTCGCAGTTGCAAAGCAGCGTCCTGGTGCTGCGTGAACGCCAGGGCCTGGAGTTGGAGGAGATTTGTAATCTCCTGACGCTCTCACTCTCCAATGTCCGTGTGCTGTTGCATCGAGCACGGCTTAAAGTCTTTGCCACTGTGGAGCATTTTGAGGAAACGGGCGAATGTTGACCTGTAAAGAACAAGTGGCACGTTCCAGTGACTATCTCGATGGGCAATTGACCTTTCGCGAGCGCTTGCTGGTGCGTCATCACTTGATGTTCTGCCCGAACTGCCGCCGGTTTATCCGTCAGATGCGCCTGATGCAGGCGACCCTGAAGATCATGCCGGATGAGCCGGTGAAGGATGTGGATGCCTTGGCGCAACGGCTGGCTGCCGAGCGGCTCAAGGATCAATAAAGGCGGGGTAGAAGCAGACTCGCGTGGCGCGATCGAACGGATGATGGGGATCGATCTCGCCACGCAAGGCTGTTGCAACCACCTCGGGCCGTCCTGGCCCAAGGCTTATTACACGTACTGTTAGAACTTGGCTTCTGCGTCCAACTGCAGAGTATTGGCATTGGCGTCGCGGTAACCTGCGACGCTGGCGTAGTCTGCCTTGGTCAGGAAGTAAGTCGCGCCGATGGCGAAGTTCTTGTCGATGTCGTAACCGACCTTGAACTTGTGACCCCGTGCACCGGTGAAGCCGCCGGCGAAGTCCGAGTCGGTGAGGGCACCCACCACCGCGTAACGCTGCACATCGCGGTAGTTGTAGTCCAGGTTCAGGCCAAACACCTTGGACTTGGCACCCAGCAACCAGGCTGTGTCCTTGTCTTTATCAGTGGCTTTGGTGTTTTGCACGTACTGGCCGTAGAACGACAACGGTACGGCCAGGCCGCCGATATCGATTTGGCTGAAGCCTTCGTACAGGCGGTATTCGCTGGCATTGCCGGCCGTGGTGTTCGCCACGGTTTCAGCCGGGGTCAGGCACTGGAAGGAACCGGCGGTCGGGCAGCGGCTGTCTTCGTCATTCTGGAACGCATAGACACTGCCGCCCAGCGTCAGCTTCAGGTTGTCGGTCAGGGTGAAACGCGAGCCCAACTGGCCGGCGGTCATGCGCAGGTCATTGCGAAATTGCACGCCGTCGCCATTGACGTTGTCTTTGAGGTTGTAGTTACCCAGGCTGCCGAACAGCTCGGCACTGCTCCCCAGTGGGTATTTGTAGGTCAGGGCCAGACCTTCCGGGTTGATATCGCTATCCCAGATCACGTCGCCCATGCTGACCCACGGTTGCAGCATCTTGCCGCCGATCACGTGCAGGTTTTTGATCTGGTCCGGGTGGTAGTCGATGTAGCCCAGGTCCAGCCAGATCGACTTCTTGTTGAAGTAGCCATCCAGGTCCTGGTTGGTGGAACGGGCATCGTCGCTGCTACCGGTAGCAATGCGGATGCCGGTATCCACTTGTGGGTTGATTTCGGTGTAGGCGCCCAGACGCGCGCGGATGCGCTCACGGTCCTTGTCCTTGCCGCCATTGTTGGGGGTGCCATCGATCTTGATGGTCTCGTGGCGGAAACGTACATCACCCTTGAACTGTGTCTTGGCTGCCCAAGCCAGCTTCTGGTCGAAGCTGCTCAGCTCATTGGTTTTTTTCGCGGTGGCCGCGATCTGTTCGTTGCTCTCTTGCTGAGCTTGCCGGGCGATCTGCTGTTCTTTCTGGTCTTTGGCCAACTCGTTTTGCAGTTCGGTGTACTGCGAAGCGGTGATCTGGCCGTTGGCCTTGAGCATGTCGAGCAGTTTAGCGTCGACTGCAGCGCTGGCCGGAACGCTCAGGGCCAGTAACAGGCCGCCGCACAGGGCCGCCGCAGTTTTAGTGGAAGCAAGACGCATATCAATCTCCGAAAGTGAGGAGGGATGGCAAACCATCCAGGACACAACCGACCGATGACGGACGGAAAAATAGCCGACTGGTAGAACCAGGCGCTCTAAAAACAGGCGTCAGTATCGCGATGGTTTATGACGCAGCAGTGGCGAAGTGATGTCATCTGTGTGACAAATTCTTTTGCTTCGGAACTATTGTTTTAGAGCCTTGTCGGGCGATTTGAGGGTGTGTGAAACCTAGCGATAAGCGATACTCGCGGAGCTTTTACGCCCTGATGTAGTGAGGATGCCGATGCCGTTGCAACGCCTGCAAAGCTTGTCCGAAATAGCCCCGCAGACCTGGGATGCCTTGGTGCCTCAGGCCCAACCGTTCGTGCGGCACGCGTTCCTGAGCGCCCTCGAAGACAGCGGCAGCGTCGGCCCGCACTCCGGCTGGCAGCCGGAGCATTTACTGCACTGGGAAGGTGATCGGCTGGTGGCGGCACTGCCGGGTTATCGCAAGTGGCATTCTTATGGCGAATACGTGTTCGATCACGGTTGGGCCGATGCCTGCGAGCGGGCCGGTATCGAGTACTACCCCAAATTGCTGACAGCTGTACCGTTCAGTCCGGTCAGTGGCCCGCGCCTGTTGGCGGCCAACGCACAGGACGGTTTCGAATTGCTCAACAGCCTGCCGGGCTACCTGGAAATCGAAGGGCTCTCCAGTGCGCATATCAACTTTACCGATGCCTTGGCCGATGAGGCCTTAGCCCTGCAACCGGGCTGGATGCAGCGCCTGGGCTGCCAGTTTCATTGGCAGAACCGTGGCTACCGTGACTTCCAGGATTTCCTCGACGCCCTGAGTTCACGCAAGCGCAAGCAGATGCGCAAAGAGCGTGAGCAGGTGGCGGGGCAGGGCATCGACTTCGAATGGTTGCAAGGCCATGAGTTGAGCGAGGCGCAGTGGGATTTTGTCTACGCCTGCTACGCCAACACCTACGCGGTGCGCCGCCAATCGCCCTACCTGACCCGCGCGTTTTTCAGCCTGCTGGCCGAACGTATGCCCGAGGCAATCCGGGTGGTGCTGGCCAAACAAGGCGCGCGGCCGGTGGCCATGGCCTTCAGCCTGATCGGCGGTGACAGCTTCTACGGCCGCTACTGGGGTTGCCTGGCGGAGTTCGACCGCCTGCATTTCGAAACCTGTTTCTACCAGGGCATGGACTACGCCATTGCCCACGGCGTGCAACGCTTCGACGCTGGCGCCCAGGGCGAGCATAAATTGATTCGCGGGTTTGAGCCGGTGATCACCCACTCATGGCATTACTTGCGCCATCCAGGGTTGAAGAATGCCGTGGAGGATTTTCTTGAGCGTGAGCGGGTAGGGATTCTGGCGTATGCCGAAGAGGCGAGGGCCGCCCTGCCTTATCGGCAGGGCTGACCCCCGCTGGTTTCAGGCTGAGTCCTCCCTGCCTAGCCACCGATAGGTAACACCGCCGATGACCGCACCGAGGATCGGCGCGAGCCAGAACATCCACAATTGCTGGATCGCCCACCCGCCCACGATCAGTGCCGGCCCGGTACTGCGAGCTGGGTTGACTGAGGTGTTGGTGACAGGGATGGATATCAAGTGGATCAAGGTGAGCGCCAGGCCAATGGCGATGGGCGCGAGGCCCTTCGGGGCGCGGTGGTCGGTGGCGCCGAGGATGATCAGCACGAACATGGCCGTCATCACCAGCTCGCACACCAACCCCGCCGCCATCGAATAACCGCCCGGCGAATGCTCGCCATAGCCGTTGGAGGCCAGCCCGCCGGCCAATTCAAAGCCAGGCTTGCCGCTGGCGATGAAGTACAACAATGCGGCGGCGACTACCCCGCCAATGACTTGGGCCACGATGTACGCCGGTAACTCCCTGGCCGGAAACCTCCCGCCCACTACCAGCCCCACCGATACCGCCGGGTTGAGGTGACAACCGCTGATATGCCCAATGGCAAACGCCATGGTCAGCACCGTGAGCCCGAACGCCAGGGACACGCCCAACAACCCGATCCCGACAGCAGGAAACGCGGCGGCCAACACCGCACTCCCGCAACCGCCCAACACCAGCCAAAACGTACCCAGCCCCTCTGTGACTGAACGCTTGAACAAAGACATGCAGCACGTCCTTGATAGATCACTCTACCGAATCAGTAAATCAATGATGCTCCCTGCAGATTTACTTCAGCGCCCGTCTGGGCACTGCACTCAGTACAGCACGGTTTTTACACAAATCCAGGCGATGAAAAAGCGCCAAAGGGCTGTGGGCGTTGGCGCGAACTGCACATTCTACTGAGGGGGTGGCTACTGAATGGCTGTGAGCAAATGTGGGAGAGGGCTTGCCCCCGATAGCCGTGTGTCAGTCACCGATGCAGCAACTGACACACCCTCATCGGGGGCAAGCCCCCTCCCACAATTTGAACGGTGTATAGGATTGAAATCCTCAGTCGATTCCGACAAACCCGCCCGTCTGGTGCTGCCACAACCGCGCATACAAGCCCTTATGGGCCAGCAACTCGGCATGGCTGCCGCTTTCGGCAATCTGGCCTTTCTCCAGCACCACCAAGCGATCCATCCGCGCAATCGTAGACAAGCGGTGTGCAATCGCAATCACGGTCTTGCCTTTCATCAGGGTTTCCAGGCTTTCCTGAATCGCCGCTTCCACTTCCGAGTCCAGGGCCGAAGTGGCTTCGTCCATGATCAGGATCGGCGCATCTTTGAGAAGCACGCGTGCGATGGCAATACGCTGACGTTGGCCACCGGAGAGTTTCACCCCGCGTTCGCCCACGTGTGCATCCAGCCCGGTGCGGCCTTCGGAGTCTGACAGCAGTGGGATGAACTCATCGGCGCGAGCCTTGTGCACGGCGGCCCAGAGCTCTTCGTCGGTGGCGTCGGGCTTGCCGTACAGCAGGTTGTCGCGGATCGAACGGTGCAGCAGCGAGGTGTCCTGCGTGATCATGCCGATTTGGGCGCGCAGGGATTCCTGGGCGACCTCGGCTATGTTCTGGCCATCGATCAGGATGCGCCCGCCTTGCAGGTCGTACAGACGCAGCAGCAGGTTGACCAGGGTCGATTTGCCCGCCCCGGACGGGCCGATCAGGCCGATCTTTTCACCGGCCTTGATCTCAAGGTTCAGGCCGCCAATGATCCCGCTCTGTTTGCCGTAGTGGAAATCCACCTGCTCAAAGCGTACTTCGCCACGGGGCACTGTCAGGCGGGGCGCGTTGTCGCGGTCAATCACCGCCAATGGCTGAGCGATGGTCTTGAGACCGTCCTGCACCATGCCGATGTTTTCGAAGATGCCGTTGACCACCCACATGATCCAGCCGGACATGTTGACGATGCGGATTACCAGACCGGTGGCCAGGGCAATCGCGCCCACGGAAATCAGCGACTGGGTCCATAGCCACAGGGCGAGGCCGGTGGTGGTGACAATCAGCAGGCCGTTCATGGTGGTGATCACGATGTCCATACTGGTCACCACGCGGCTGGCCAACTGGGTTTTTTCGGTCTGCTCGATGATCGCTTCCTTGGCGTACTCCTGTTCGGATTGGGTATGGGCGAACAGCTTCAAGGTGGTGATGTTGGTGTAGCCGTCGACGATGCGGCCCATCAGTTTGGAGCGCGCCTCGGAGGAAATCACCGAGCGCTCCTTCACCCGTGGCACGAAGTAACGCAGTGCCAGGCTGTAGGCGATGATCCAGGTCACCAGCGGGATCATCAGGCGCCAGTCGGCCTCAGCGAACAGCACCAGCGAACTGATGGCGTAGATCGCCACGTGCCAGATCGCATCCACCGCCGCCACGGCGGAGTCGCGCAGGGAGTTGCCGGTCTGCATGATGCGTTGGGCGATACGACCGGCGAAGTCATTCTGGAAGAAGTTGAGGCTCTGTTTGAGCACATAGCTGTGGTTCTGCCAGCGAATCAGGCTGGTCATCCCGGGGCTGATGGTCTGATGCACCAGCAAGTCATGCAGTGCGCCGAAGATCGGGCGCAGCAACAGGGCGACCACGGCCATCCAGATCAGCTCGGTGCTGTGGACCTGGAAGAAGTCAGCGGGCGGGGTGCCTTGGGCGAGATCGATGATGCGGCTCAGGTAGCTGAACAGCGCGACTTCGATCAGCGCACCGATCAGTCCCACTACCAGCAAGGCGGCAAAGTGCGGCCACACCTGGCGCAGGTAGTAGAGGTAGAAGGGCAGGACTTTATCGGGAGGGGCTTCGCTGGGTGCGTCGCGGAAAATATCGATCAGTTGTTCAAAACGACGATAGAGCATTGAGTATGACGCCCGCTGTGCGGGCTCTCCTTTCAAATGCGCGCGCCGCCTTGTGGGCCGCGCGCGGAACTACCTGCTACCTCAGTCGATGCGCTTGGCCGACTTGATGTACACAGGATCGATTGGCACGTTCTGCATGCCCTGCTTGGTAGTGGTTTGCGAGTTGACGATCACATCAACCACGTCCATGCCCTTGACCACTTTGGCGAACACGGCATAACCGGCATCGCGACCCGGATCGAGGAAGGCGTTGTCAGCCACGTTGATGAAGAACTGGCTGGTCGCCGAGTTCGGGTCATTGGTGCGCGCCATGGACAAGGTGCCACGCACGTTATGCAGGCCGTTGCTGGCTTCGTTCTTGATCGGTGCTTCGGTCGGCTTTTGCGACATCGACTGGGTAAAACCGCCACCCTGGACCATGAAGCCCGGGATCACACGGTGGAAAATCGTGTTGGTGTAGAAACCCTTGTCGACATAGGCCAGGAAGTTCTTGGTACTGATCGGCGCCTTGACCGGGTCCAGTTCGATTTCAATGTCGCCGTTGGTGGTGGAGATCAATACGTGTGGCGCCTTGGCGGGTTCGGCCGCCATCAGGTTGGCAGCGAACAGAACGGAACCGGCAAAGAAGGCGATTTTTTTCAGCATGGGTCAGTGATCCTGGGTAGTGGTTTCGACTGTCTCTAGAAAATCGAGCAGGGTGGTATTAAAGACTTCGGGTTGGTCCAAGGGCGTGGCGTGGCGGGAATCCTTGATCACCACCAGCCGCGCATCGGGCAGCAGTTTTACATAGTTTTCTTTCTGGGCCACGGGGGTGTAGTCGTGGTCGGCGCTGATGACCAGGGTTGGACAGGTAATCCTCGAAAGTCGTTCCTGCACGCCCCAGCCCACAATCGCATCGAAGCTGGCGAGATAAGCACGTTTGTCGTTTTTTGCCCAGCGTTCGGCCATATTGCGGCGCAGGTCGGCCTGCGCAGGTTTGGGGAACAGCCGGTCGCCGAGGGCCTTGCCGATGGTGGCCAGGCTGAGCACGCGGGCCAGCGTCCAGCGCTTGGCCCACTGCCAATAGTCATCGGCACTGCGCACCTTGACCTCGGGTGCGCTGTTGACGATGCACAGGCTTCTGACCAACGTAGGTTCATCCACGGCTAACTGGAAAGCGATCATGCCGCCCATGGACAGGCCCACCACATGAGCGGCAGGCAGGTTCAGGTGCTCGAACAGCGCCACCACGTCATGGGTGAACCCTGGGATGCTGTAACGCTCACGCGGTTTGTCTGAGCGACCATGACCGCGTACGTCCACCACGATCACTCGGTAGTGCCTGGACAGTACCGGAATCTGCAATTCCCAATCCTGGCTGCTGGAGCCCAGGCCGTGGATCAGCACCAGCGGTGTACCGTGGCCGTATTCCTCGTAGTGCAGGCTGCATCCTTCGTGGTCGAACCAGGCCATGGATGAACTCCGTTTCAGGCTTGTTGGGGGGCGGCGAAAGGTGCGTCCAGGGGCGCCGTGTCAAACGTGCGCAGTAACTCCACGAGGATCTGCGTCGCTGGCCCCAGGGGTTTGTCCTTGTTCGAGTACAGGTAGAACGCGGGGTGACGGCTGCCGCCCTGTTCCAAGGGTAGTTGCTTGAGCACGCCCTCGGCGAGTTCGCGTTCGATCATGTGCCGCGGCAGCCAGGCGAAGCCCAGGCCGCTGCCGACAAAGGCGGCCGCGGTGGCCAGGCTGCCGACGGTCCAGCGTTGTTCGGCGCCGAGCCAGCCCACATCCCGTGGCTGCTGGCGGCCGGAGTCGCGGATCACCACTTGCATCTGGCTTTCCAGGTCCTGGAAGCTCAGCTCGCGATTCATACGGTGCAGCGGATGCTCGGGGTGGGCCACGGCGACGAATTCCACGTCGCTCATTTCCGTGCCCAGGTAACCGGGGATGCTGAAGCCGCAGATCGCCAGGTCGGCCACGCCTTCGATCAACAACTCTTCAACGCCGGACAACACCTCTTCACGCAGGCGCACGCGGCAACCACGGCTTTGCGGCATAAAGGCCGTGAGAGCGCGCACCAGGCGGGCGTTGGGGTAGGCAGCGTCCACGACCAGCCGCACTTCGGCTTCCCAGCCCTGTTCCATATGGTGGGCGAGGTCTTCCAGCTGACTGGCGTTTTTCACCAGTTGCCGGGAGCGGCGCAACAGCACTTCACCGGCGTCAGTGAGCACGGCTTTGCGCCCGTCGATGCGCAGCAGCGGCACGCCAAGCTGGTCTTGCATGCGGGCCACGGTGTAGCTCACCGAAGACTGCGAACGGTGCAGCGCTTCGGCCGCCTGGGCGAAGCCGCCATGGTCGACCACGGCTTGCAGCGTGCGCCATTGATCGAGGGTAACGCGGGGCGCTTTCAAGATAGGTTCCTCTTGTCCTAAGCTGGCGGTCCTTATTGGAGACTGCCGAATGAGAAAATTTTGTTATGTGCTGTTGGCCCTGCTGCCGATGAGCGCGTTTGCGTACCCCATCGACGTGACAAAAAAGATCAGTGGCGTGAGCGTGGACTACACCGCCTCAGACGTGGACGGCGACATCAGTTCGATTCAACTAAACAACTACGGCACCAACGATGCCCTGTGCTCGGTAGTCTTCACCAATGGCCCGGAGGCACCCCGCCGACGCACGGTCTCGGTGCCGGCAGGCAAAAGCACCAACACCACGGTCAAGTTCAACCGCGCCATTATCAAGATGCGGATTGCCTTGGACTGCGCGCCAAAATAAAGGGGTAGCGGAGCATGTCTACAGGAATACTCCGCATATCAACAAATTTCTAGATGGGTTATAGCAGTTTTTTGCGCTTTTTTATCGAATGAGCCATGGTTAATCTTTTCTCCATCGACTTACAGCATTTACAGATGGAGCCTACGAAGCCATGTCCAACGTTCTGATCATCGAAAGCAGCGCCCGCCAACAGGACTCGATCTCCCGTCAACTGACCCAGCAGTTCATCAGCCAATGGCAGGCCGCCCACCCGGCAGACCAGATCACCGTGCGCGACGTGGCCCTCAACCCGGTGCCACACCTGGACGCCAACCTCCTTGGCGGCTGGATGAAACCTGCGGATAAGCGCAACGACAGCGAGCAGGTGTCCCTTAACCGCTCCAACGAATTGACCGACGAACTGCTCGCTGCCGACGTACTGGTGATGGCCGCGCCGATGTACAACTTCGCCATCCCCAGCACCCTCAAGGCCTGGCTGGATCACGTGTTACGCGCTGGTGTGACCTTCAAGTACACCCCCACCGGCCCACAGGGTCTGTTGACCGGCAAGCGTGCCATTGTCCTGACCGCGCGCGGCGGCATCCACACCGGCGCCAGCTCCGATCACCAGGAACCGTACCTGCGCCAGGTCATGGGGTTTATCGGGATTCATGACGTCACCTTTATTCACGCCGAAGGGGTGAACCTGAGCGGTGACTTCCAGGAAAAGGGCATCAACCACGCCAAGGCCCTGCTGGTGCAGCTCGTGGCATGAGCCGCTTGATCCTTTAATCGTCAGATAATCGCGCGGTGTTTATATCGCTCCACGCAAACCCTTCAAGTACGCGTACGAACCTCCCTTTGCACTTGTTGCTCCTAAGTGCTCCTGCCCGACTGACGCTTTAGCGAGGTCGGGTTTTTTTTGCCCTGAGTTTCTTCAAACCTTGAAAACCTTTAATGTCGCGCCCATTCGAAGCGAGGCACACATGGGCTATCTACTGGTTGTCACCCTGATTCAGGCATTTTCCTTCAGTCTGATCGGCGAATACCTCGCCGGTCATGTGGACAGTTACTTCGCTGTGCTGGTACGCGTCGTGCTGGCCGGGCTGGTATTTATCCCGCTGACCCGCTGGCGCTCGGTAGAGCCGGCCTTCATGCGAGGCATGCTGGTGATCGGCGCGCTGCAGTTTGGCGTGACCTACGTGTGCCTGTACCTGAGTTTTCGCGTGCTCACGGTGCCGGAGGTGTTGCTGTTCACCATCCTCACGCCGTTGCACGTGACGCTTATCGAAGATGCACTTAACCGGCGCTTCAACCCGTGGGCCCTGGTCGCCGCCTTGGTGGCAGTGGCGGGGGCGGCGGTGATTCGTTTCGATCAGATCACGCCTCACTTCCTGATGGGCTTCCTGCTGCTGCAACTGGCCAACTTCACCTACGCCGCCGGGCAAGTGATGTACAAGCACCTGGTAGCGCGTTATCCGAGTGACCTGCCGCACTACCGGCGCTTCGGTTACTTCTACCTCGGTGCGTTGCTGGTGGTGTTGCCGGCGTTCCTGCTGTTCGCCAAGGCCGACTTTCTCCCGCAAGCGCCGCTGCAATGGGGTGTGTTGGTGTTCCTCGGGCTGGTCAGCACGGCGCTGGGCATGTACTGGTGGAACAAGGGCGCGTGTTTGGTGCATGGCGGCACGCTGGCGGTGATGAACAATCTGCATGTACCAGTGGGGTTGTTGCTGAACCTGCTGATCTGGAACCAACACGAACCCCTGGGCCGCCTGGCGTTGGGTGGGTTGGTGATTCTCGGGGCGGTGTGGATCAGTCGGTTGGGCATAAAGCCTGCGCCTGGCGTAAAGTCTGCGACGTGATGGCCCCAAGGCATGCGTGAGCGGCAATGAAAGTCTGTTATAGAAAAGAACGGTGTGGGGGCGGCAGAGTGGACAAGATTGATGAACTGATCATTGCAGCCTTGAAGGACGACTCCCGGGTCAGCCTGGCGCAATTGGCGCGGCAAGTTCATAAGTCGCGAACAGCGGTGGAGTCGCGTGTCCAGAAGTTGATTGAAAAGGGCATCATCCTAGGCTTCACCATCAACGTAGCCGAGGGCGATGAGACCCTGCAAGCGGCGTTCTTGATGCTGACGCTCAATGGCAGCAACTGCCACCTGGTGTTTCCGAAGATCCAGCAGTTCAGCCAAGTGGTGCACGCCTACTCACTGTTTGGCGACGTGGACATGATGCTCGACGTTCGCTACAGGAGCTTTGAAGAACTGATGGTCTTCAAGGAAAGCCTGCTGAACATCGAACATGTGAAGGAAGTCGTGGTCAACCCCGTGCTGAAGGCCTGGCGCTAGGCGCCGGCCGTTTCTTCAACTCGTGGCTTCAGGCGTGATCGCGAACCGTTTCAAGGAAGTGATGGCTCAGGTTCGGCATTTTCTGACGAAGCGTGTCCACCAGCTCTTCGATGACGCCCTGGTTGAATTGAAGCGACGTGTCGTCATGCCCCAGGATCACCACCAGAAGCCTTGACGAGTCCTTCGTCAGCCGGAAGTCATGGGCGTCGGCGTCAACCTTGCCGATGCTCGCCAACGGCACATCCCCGCAGGTATAGACGATATCGCCAACGGGAATGGTGATGGCCTTCTTGGCAAACAGTGGGCGTAGAACCCTTGGTTTGTCAGAGCGCATCACGTAGATGTCATCTTTCTGATGATAGGTGTGCACACCGATGCTGACCCCATGACGGATGGAGACTGCGTTATAGGCGTCAACGATGTTGTTGATGGGGTATACGCCCTTGGCGATGAAGCGCCGCAGCAGCTTTTCGTTGGCGCTGACGGTGTTTTCGTAGCCGAGTTTTTTGAGCTGCTTGGCAAACCCTTCATACACGATGTTCGAGTCCAGCTCATTGAGGCGGGATGCGACGTGGTTCAGGTTGCTCTGCAACACCCCGACGAAGCTTTGGTCGTCTGAAACGGTGATGTCTTCGATAACCGCGGCGCACGCATTATTGATGCCCAGCTCACAGGCTGATTTTTTGATGATCAAGCGACTTTGCATAACCTTAGCCCCAGAGTAGTTTTCGAAGGTTCGCGGTACTGGTGTCCAGTTGCAGCGCCGAAGGACTCTGTAGCCAGAACAGCCCCGGACAGGTGGCGAAGTCAATCGTGACCGGCGTGGTATGACCGGGAGCGATGAAGTACCGGTGGCCGCAATAGGCCTCGTCCGCTTGGGCACTCTGGAGGGCCTGGGGAGAGGGAGGATCGAAGGTGCGTTGTGCATCGGAGCAGAAGAAACCGATCCGGCCATGGCTGATCTGGCTCGCTGCATCAGCTTGCGGGCGTGGGTGGCCGAGGTAGCTGTCGATCGACAGCGACAGCAAGTCGGGGTGATAGACCTGTTGAAACAGAAGGGGCGCGATGCCGCCGTGCAAGCGACCTCCGGCTTCAATCATCACCGGCCCGGCATCGGACCAAATGATCTCCATATGAATCGGCCCGACCCGCACGCCGAGCGCCGCGGCTGCCTGGCGGGCGTAATCGGTCAGCGGTTGCAGGTGCGCAGCCTGGGGATCAAGTGTGTCCAGGCTTTCGTAGACAAACATGCTGCCGTTCTTCTGAATCTTGGTGTACTTGCAGACACTGGCAATGATGTACGTGCCGTTGAAGGCGACCATATCCACCACGTACTCCGGCCCCGCGATAAACGACTGCACGATAAACCCCAGGTTGACCTCACCCAGGTCATTCTTCTGCTGCCAGGCCGCGTTTCTCAACGCGGTCTCTGCTTCGCCTTTGCCCTGGGCAAACACCACGCCTTCGGTGGCGGCCGAATTCAGCGGCTTGACCACATAGGTGGCCGACTCTTCCAGCTTGGCCACCACTTCGCCAATGCGGCTTGGCGAGCTCAACAGGTGCGAGTCGATGTGCGCCAACTGGTGTTTTTTCAGCGCCTGCTGCATGGAGAATTTGTTGCGCCGCAGGTCGCTGGTGATACGGCTGTTACCCGGAATGCTGAGCAACTCCGTCAGGTAGTCCGTGAGGTAGATGGCGGTTTCGCAACCGGCGATTACTGCGCTCAAAGACAACGTTTCCAGGGTGATCAGCAGGCTCTCTTCCCAGTGATACACCTCATGGAAATTCTCAGCGACCAGGTCGTTGGTGAAGTGTTCGGGCAAGGCGCGTGTGGAGATCACGGCGATGCACCGTATGCCCTGCGCGTTGAGCAGGGGCGCATAGAGCTTGCCCGTGGAGAATGGGTCAACAATCAGTACGGTTTTCACGTCGTGCAATCCTTATTCCGTGGTCGCGGCAGGCGAGGCTGCGGGGGTCAGGTTCCACGCCAGTACGGCAGTGGCCAACAGGCCGGCGGAGACGATCATCAACAGCCGTGCGCCTTCGAGTCCGAGAAAGCCCGAGGTGGTAAAGAACGTCAGGATCATCGGTGCCGAGCCACTGACCAGCAGGTAGTAGAGCGAGCTTTTCGCGGCGATGACGTCGGCTACCCGGTCGTTGGGCGCCGATTCAATCAGGGTTTTACGCAGTTGGATCCGCAGGCTGTTGATGCAAAAGCCCAGCAGGAACGCAGCGGCCATCATCACGTAGAGATTCTGGAAGTAGACGATTGCCACGTCCGCCAGAATCACCAGTGCGATGGCCCCATAGCTGTTGAGTTTGATACGCGGAAGCACGGCGGCGCTGAAGGCCCCCAGGCCGGCCAGGCCACTGGCGACGCCAAACAGGGTGGCGTTCCACTCATTGAGCTTTTGAAAAACGATAGGCACCAGGCTGTTGAACGCGCCGATATGGAAGCCGATCATGCTCAGCACAATGATCAGAATGTAGAGGTTGCGCGGCAGGTCCAGCGGCGCGGCGGCGGTGGAGGCTGCGGTCTGATCGGTGCCATGTGCGCTGGGGCTGTCGGCCACCAAGTAGACGCCCGCCAGTGACACAATCGCCGCCAGGCTGATGATTTGCAGCGTCTCGTTGACCGAGAACACATCCACGATCAAACCGCCCAGGAGCGCGCCGCCGAAGGCACCGATCTGGATGGAGGTTTGCATCAACCGCGCGCAGGTATCGCTGTCGGTGAGGCCTGCCAGCACCAGCTTGGTGTTTTTCGATTCCAGGGTACTGATGGTGAAGTAGTCGGTGACGCCCACCACAAACGCGATCGCCAGGAAGCCGATCGGCAGCAAGGCGGCCTGGGTAAACGACAATCCCAGGACGGCGGCGAACGCAGCCAGGCGTATGTACAGCAGCCGTTTCAGGCTGAGTTCAATCGTGAAGAACTTGCCGATGTACTGTTCACATAAATAGGGCACCACGGTCGCTACACACAAGGTGGCGCCTACCAGGAATGTCGAGCCGGTGGTCTCAAGGCCAAACCAGACCATCGCGATCACAATCGCCATGTCGAGGCCGGTGAAGAGGGTCACGATTGAATAGAACGCGGTCAGTGTCGAATTAGTCTTCATGGGCTTCATCCGTCGTAACGGGAGAGTTTAAGTAGCGGCACGCACCGTTCGGTGTCGCCGACCACGGTGCTGATCTGGTTTCTGACGCGCACGGTGGGCAGCGCCTTCTTTTCCAGGTTGCAGACCTTGTAGGCGTTGTCGTGCCAGGGACAGATCACGCTTTGGCCGTCGCCCGTCACTTCGCCCATGTGCAGTGGGCCGCCACGATGGGGGCACGAGGTGGGCAGCAATTGCGTCGAATACGCGTGACGCTTCAGAAAATAGGTTCTGTCCTCCACGGCCACGTAATGGGCGTGGGTGATATTCAGGCTGATGGCTTTCATTGGGTGGCCCATTCAGATGGCGGTGACGGTGTACGTGCAGGACGGACTGACGATGCGCGTGCCATGGAGCATTCCCTTGGGAATCACGACGCCTTCGCCGGCGATGAGGCGCACAGTCAATTCGGGGCTGGCGACAAACTCCAGCTCGCCGGATTCGACCCAGAACAGTTCGTCATTGGGGTGGGTGTGCAGCACCGAGAGCTCGTGTTCAGCCTCGGTGATTCGCAGGTCCACCGGCTTTTGGCCCTGAAGCTGCGAAGCCTTGGCGCGATGTTCATCCAGCTCGTCGTGCCATTTGATATGGGCATACAGTTCTTCGTCGGCGATGTCCTGAAGGAGCTTGAACTCTTCAAAGCCGCGGATAAGGTCGGGGATGATCTTGGTGCCGAACTGCTTGATCATGGGAATGATCAGGCGCTGAAGTGCCATTCTGCCGTGGTGCACATCGATATGAGCATGCTCATCGAAGTAGGCAGTGGAGACCTGGCCATCGAAGATGGTCTTGATCGCACGGGACTGGTGCTTGGTCGTCAGCGCCAGCGTAGCTTCGGTGTAGTACATGGCGCCGATGTAGCGGAACAGTTCGCCGTGGTTGGCCGACACATAGTGGAAATAGTTGGTCAGCGACAGCGACGCAGGCGTGTAGAACTGCCAGTAATGGTGCACGTGGTGTGACATGTCCATGTCCTGGAGCATGTCTTCAAAGATGGTGCTGTGCTTCTTTTTGTCGACGCCGTAGCCATACTCGTCGATCAGGATCTTGAACAACTCGCTGGTGTACACACCGCAGTTACCCAAAACATTGCGCGCCATGGCCGAGGCTTCACTGAGGAAATCCCCTGCGCATTGGGTCATGAAAAAACGCGCGGCACGCTGGGGGTTGCGGCTGGTGGTCAGCACCTCATGCAGTTTGGAGTCGGCTTGGGCTACATCATCCAAGACTTTATCGGTGTGGGCGACAAAAGAGTCCAGGCACCAAGGACCATTGATGTGCACTTCTTCCTTAAGCCAGTTGTATAAGTAGTGTTCCAGTAACGGGCGGATCTTTTTGCCACTGGCGGCATGTTGGGGGTCATAAAACTGTTTGAAAGCCTTTAAGTCGAGTTCTAATGGCGGCTTGGGCAAGAAGACTAAGTCTTGCTCGTAGATATTCAATAACAAGCGTTGTGCCAACAAATGCTGACTGTCTGAAAGTTGGTCGCTGGTCAGGCTGGTGGTGATGATCGAGTCGGTCACGTCCTGCGGCCTGGAAGGTCGCTGATAGGGACTAGTGGTATAAAAATCGCGAGGTTGAGCAAAGGCACTAGCACCACAATAGTGGGTCAACGCTTCGGCATTCGAAGTTAATACAAAGTCTGCCGCATTATCAGAAAGCTGAGTTGTCCATAACATGAGGGATGGCCTTTATCTGGCGTTGTTTGATGGCCAAATGCTAAGGCGTTGGTTTTTTTAAAAACAGATTAGAAATAGTGCGCACAAGTAGTGAAAATCACTAAAGGCGTAGGAGAAATTTTCTTTATTGTTTGCGTCAGTTGATTATTCGGTCGCAGCGGCTACACATAGTTGCCGGCGCTTAGCGGGATATTGCGCCGGCGAGGTGCGTATTTTCACCTCGCCGGCTTCGGGCTCACTGCAGGGCTGGCGTGCTCTGGGGGCTGGGTGTCAGCGCCAGAATTCCTGCCCGTAGATCGGTGCCACTCGGTTGCTGGTACAGACTCAGTCCAAACTCCGGCAACACCGCCAGCAGGTAATCGAAGATGTCCCCCTGGATGCGCTCGTAATCGGCCCACGCCGTGGTGCGGGTGAAGCAGTAGATCTCCAGTGGCACGCCCTGAGCCGTGGTTTGCATCTGGCGCACCATGCAGGTCATGTTCGGCTGGATGTCCGGATGGCTTTTCAGGTAGGCCAGGGCATAGGCGCGGAAGGTGCCGAGGTTGGTCATTCGGCGACGGTTGGCCAGCAGTTGTGCGCTGTGTCCTTGGGCTTCATTCCAGGCCTTGAGTTCTGCCTGCTTGCGTCCGATGTAGTCGGTGAGCAGGTGCACCTGGGTCATGCGCACCTCTTCGTCATCGCGCAGGAAACGCACGCCGCTGGCGTCGATGAACAGGCTGCGCTTGATCCGACGCCCGCCGGAGGCTTGCATGCCGCGCCAGTTCTTGAACGACTCGGACATCAGGCGCCAGGTAGGAATGGAGACGATGGTCTTGTCGAAATTCTGCACCTTGACCGTGTGCAGAGTGATGTCCACCACGTCGCCGTCGGCGCCGACCTGGGGCATTTCGATCCAGTCACCGACCCGCAGCATGTCGTTGCTGGTGAGCTGCACGCTGGCGACGAACGACAGTAGCGTGTCCTTGTACACCAACAGAATCACCGCCGACATCGCACCCAAACCCGACAGCAGCAACAGCGGCGAGCGGTCAATCAGGGTGGCGACGATGATGATCGCGCCGAACACGAACAGCACCATCTTCGCCAACTGCACGTAACCCTTGATTGAGCGGGTGCGTGCGTGTTCGGTGCGGGCATAGATGTCCAGCAGGGCATTGAGCAGGGCGCTCATGGCCAGGACCAGGAACAGGATGGAGATGGCCAGTGCCACGTTGCCGATGAACAGAATTGCGGTTTTGCTCAAATCCGGCACCAGGTACAGGCCGAACTGGATCACCAGGGACGGCGTCATTTGCGCCAGGCGGTGGAAGACTTTGTTGTGCCGCAGATCATTGAGCCAGTGCAGCGACGGTTGGCGGCCGAGCAATTTGACGGCGTGCAGGGTGAGGTATCGCGCTACCCGTCCGAGCAGCAGGGCCACCACCAGCAACACCATAAAACCAAGGCTGGCATGCAGCACCGGGTGTTGGTCGAGGGCGCCCCATAGGTCTTGGACGTTGAGCCAAAGCTGTTTGATATCCATGGGTGAAACCGATTCCTCTGTAAGACAAGACGGCGCGATTAGAGCATCTAAGTGCGACAAAGTTGACGTTGTAGACAAATGCCCTGACAAAAAAGCACCTGATTCGCACCGTTCGCGTAAAGAAACTCGGTTTGGGCGCCCGAAACCGTTACCCTATGCAGCTGATATTTTGTATTTCTTCGAGGTAGCACCCGTGTTTTCCCAATTCGCCCTGCACGAACGCCTGCTCAAAGCCGTGGCCGAGCTAAAATTTGTCGAGCCTACGCCTGTGCAAGCAGCGGCCATCCCGCTCGCGCTCGAAGGGCGTGACCTGCGGGTGACGGCTCAAACTGGCAGCGGCAAAACCGCCGCTTTCGTCTTGCCGGTTCTGAATCGTCTGATCGGCCCGGCCAAAGTCCGCGTGAGCATCAAGACCCTGATCCTGCTGCCGACCCGTGAGCTCGCCCAGCAGACTTTGAAGGAAGTGGAGCGCTTCTCGCAGTTCACCTTCATCAAGTCCGGCATTATTACTGGCGGCGAAGACTTCAAGGTCCAGGCCGCCATGCTGCGCAAGGTGCCGGACATCTTGATCGGCACCCCAGGCCGTATGATCGAGCAACTCAACGCCGGCAACCTCGACCTCAAGGAAGTCGAAGTGCTGGTGCTCGACGAAGCCGACCGCATGCTCGACATGGGCTTTGCCGACGACGTTCAGCGTCTGGTTGCCGAATGTGTCAATCGCCAGCAGACCATGCTGTTCTCCGCCACTACCGGCGGCTCGACCTTGCGCGAAATGGTCGCCAAGGTGCTGAACAACCCTGAGCACTTGCAGGTCAACAATGTCAGCGACCTGAATGCCACCACGCGCCAGCAGATCGTCACCGCTGACCACAATGTGCACAAAGAACAGATCCTCAACTGGCTGTTGGCCAACGAGACCTACCAGAAGGCCATCGTGTTCACCAACACCCGCGCTGCCGCCGACCGCATCTACGGTCGCTTGGTTGCCCAGGAATACAAGGCTTTCGTGCTGCACGGCGAGAAAGACCAGAAGGACCGCAAGCTGGCCATCGATCGCCTCAAGGCGGGCGGCGTGAAGATCCTGGTGGCTACCGACGTGGCTGCCCGTGGCCTGGACGTTGATGGCCTGGACCTGGTGATCAACTTCGACATGCCACGAAGCGGCGACGAGTACGTGCACCGTATCGGCCGTACCGGGCGTGCCGGCAACGATGGCCTGGCCATCTCGCTGATCTGCCATGGCGACTGGAACCTGATGTCGAGCATCGAGCGCTACCTCAAGCAGTCGTTCGAGCGCCGCACCATCAAGGAAGTCAAAGGCACCTACACCGGACCGAAGAAGGTCAAGGCGTCGGGCAAGGCTGTTGGCGTGAAGAAGAAAAAGACTGACGCCAAGGGCGACAAGAAGAAGACAGGCGCCAAGTCGCCGACCAAGCGCAAGATCGCCAACCGTCCGAAGACCGATAACCTGTCGTTGGTCAGCAAAGACGGCATGGCCCCGCTTAAACGCCGCAAGCCCGAAGCACCGGCTGCTGAATAAGCCAGCGCTGATGTGAAAAAACCGGACATTGTCCGGTTTTTTTATGCCTTCAGTTTTTGGCTTTTGCCGCAGCTTCTTTCAATTCTTTAAGGCGCGCGTCGATCAGCTGGCACTTGTCAGGGAATTCCGCGCTTTCAGTGTCCAGGTCCATCTTCTGCAGCTCGTCGTTCATCTCTTTGGCTTTAGTGGGGTTCTGCTCGGTGAGCTTGGTCACTTCCGTCGCCAACTGCTCTCGTTTCGCCGTGGCCTCTTCGGGCGTGCAGGCCCAGGCGGGCAGGGCCGTGAGCAGGGCGGCGGCGATGGCCAGGTTTCTCAAGGTGTTCATGGTACGTACCTCCTTGGTGATGATGTGCGGTTGAGGGGGCGAACGTCTGGAAAGTTCAGAGAAATGACGTCCGTCTGGCGGGCTGAACGGTGGCAGGTGTGGCATGTCACACCTTTTGACGGGCTACTTTTTCTTAGGCCTGCAGGAGGAATCAGGATGACGACTTACAACTGGGATCTAATCGAACGTCTGCTGCACGAAGTGCAGAACGGCGAAGGCAGCTTTGCCCCGCGCAAATACGCCGAGCAGGAAGCGGCCGAGAAGGCCACGGCGGGTGAGAACACCGGCAATCTGGATGCGCTGAAAAAGACCGCAGCGGATTATGAAGCGCTGCTGTTCAAGCGCGGTTTTATTGAATCGCGCCCCGAGGCAGAGGGCGGAAATGGTGAGAACTTCATTTTGACGCAATTGGGTGCCCAACTGCTGGCGCTGATCGACAGTTCCATTCCCGGCAACGATCACCCGCGCCAAGTGCTGGATGAGCAGTCGGATGCACTGGACCCGGCAACCTTCGCTGAAGTGGCGTCCAAAGCGCAGATTGCCTGACGGGTATGCGCGGACCCAGTGTGGGTGGCAGCCCCTCCCACATTAAATCCCGGCGGCCTTGAGGCATTTGAGTGCCTTGAAGTCGCTGCGTACGCCGTCAATTTTCTGCGTGAGTTTAAGGCGTTGCTGCGGCGTACTTTCGGCCATCACGTCGACAATCAGGCTGCGCGCCGCAGCTTCGGTCTGGGCGTAAGCCGCGCGATATTGCGGGGTCCATAGGCTTTCGCGGTCCACCAGCAGTTGCTGCATCTTCTGTGGGAATTCGGCGCTGTGGCGTTGCTGCACCGCTTCGATAAATTGCGCCTGCCAATGGGCGCGATTGCCGATCCATTCCTGATTCTGTTCGCCCAGCGCGACGGACCACGCGGTGACGCGATTTTGCTGGCTAGCGCTCAGTGGGCCCATCCAGGTGTCCAGGCGTTTGTTCATGCGCTCGGCGCGGTCCTTGATTTGTTGGGCGAGGGGCGGCTTAAGGTAGTCGTCCTGGCGTTTGCGCAGATCCTTGGCCAGAGCGTCATTCATTTCTTTGACCTGCTGATCATTCAATCCCTGGAGCAATTCGATGGCTGAGGGGGTGATTTCGCGGGCGACTTCAGCGATTGCCTGTTCGGCTTCGGCGGTGCGCGTTTTCAATGCAGCATCGGTGACCTGGTTTTCGTCGACCATCTGTTGCAGGCGATCGAGCCAATCGAGATAACCCGGCAACTGCGTGGTGCAATGCCAGGCCAGGTGTTCCTTGAGCTTATCGTTGAACCAACTCTTCTGCCCGGCGTTCATGTCCAGGTAGTCATTGAGGGTCCAGGGGATGATCACGTCCAGGTTGCGGTAGGCCAGGCCCACGCGGTTGCAGCCGGCGAGTGCCAGGCTTAGGGTCAGCAGGGCCACCAACAGTTTGAGCCGACGCAGCATGGGCGTTTCCTTGGGCAGAGGGATTCAATGCATGTGAACCCGCGCCAGGCGCTACAGTTCAGCCCATCAATAAAACGACCGCGCGGCCTTTAACGTCAACAGCCCGTCGCATTGCGAATTGTGTCCGGAGTACGCCGAGCAGTCGCCGCCGCTAAGGCTGGAGTCGCTGTAAATCAGGTCCAAGTCGATGCCCTTCCAGGCGCGGGAGAACTGAACCGACCAGTCGCTGAAGCTGCTGATGGTGCCGCCGTCCACCGAAGCTGGAGTGCCCAATTGGTGGGTGGTGTACTTCATGCTGACGCCGATGCCGAAGGGTTGGGTGCCGCCGAGGTCGGCGAAAATCGTGCTGTCCTGGCGGTCCGGGTCGTTGCTGAAGGAGGCACCGAAACGATTGCCCAACAGGTTCAAGCCGCCGTAGAACTCTTGGCTGTCGAGGGGGCTGAGCTTGGGGTAGCTGTAGTGGATCAAGCCGACTTCGTAGCCGAGCGTCTGGTCGAAGGGGTGTTTGAAGCCCATGTAGGAGTCGACTTCGAGGGTGCTTGCCGAAGACAGGCCCATGTTTGGCGAGAACTGGCCGAAGTACAGGCCGCTGTTGTGGCTGAGGTCTAACCCCCCGTGGAAAGAGTCGCTGCCCGGCGAGGTCGGCTTGACCAGGCCCTGTGCCATGCTGCGGCTGGGGGTGGTGCCTAATTTCAGGTCGAAGTCGCCCAATTCGCGCTGGAAGATCTGCGCTTCGGCAAGGGGGCAAGCCACTAATGTGCTGACCAGAAAAATGCAGGATTTGAGCATGCTTCACTCCATGAAAAGCGAGGAGCAGTAACGGAGAAAATCGGGCAGATGCCCGTGCTAGACGTGTGCAAGGATACCGGCGAATGCCAGGCGATGAGGCCCGTTCGTCGATTAACGCAATATTGAATGTAGAAGGAGGGTGTTTCGGGCTCTAGTCCTAGCGCCTTGGAGGCAAGACGCTTAGGGACCAGGTATTTTGCGCGGTGTTACTTTTTACCCAGGCTGATCTGCTTGGACGGGCCGAAAGTCTGGCCGCTCACGCCTTTTGCAATTTGCTGGATTTCGCCACCGGACTTGAGGAAAGCAGCGATTTGGCTGTTGATCGATTCGCTGGTTTCAACGGCTGGAGCTGGCTTTGCTTTGCTGTTGGATGCTTTTACGCGCATGGCGGCCACTAACCTGTAGAAAATTAACTTGGCCAGGCATCGTACAGGAAATACTTGACAATTGCTTGGCAAATATCCCCTGGGAATAAGTAGCGCGGCTGGAAATAAACGAAGTTCATCGTTGAAATTAGGCCCTAACTTACTGTTTTGACTCGAAACCACCTAGCAAAGCAGTGCTGGTGGAAGGGCAAAACTCAGTCGAATGATCGGACGAGCGGAGCGATGCCATCGTAGGGCCATGCCAGGCCGCGATTTTTCAGGCGTGCGCGCGTCGCGGGCGCAACTCGGGTAGAATGCCGCCCACGCAATGAGGGTATTGGAAATGGCTCTAGTCGGGCGCTACAACAGCTTACAAGTGGTTAAACACACTAACTTCGGTTTGTACCTTGATGGTGCGCAAGATGGCGAAATCCTCTTGCCTAATCGGTATATCCCAAAAGATATTCCCAGTGAAGATGAAGACTGGCTTAACGTTTTTATTTACCTGGACAGCGATGACAAACTTATCGCCACCACCGAAAAACCCAAAGTTCAAGTCGGCGAATTTGCCAGTTTGAAAGTGGTGGAAGTCAACAGTATTGGCGTGTTCCTCGATTGGGGTCTGCCAAAGGATCTTTTGCTTCCGTACTCGGAAGAAAAACGTCAGATGACCGCCGGTGAATACTGCGTGGTGCACGTCTATCTCGACAAGCACACCAAGCGTATTACCGCCACCGCGCGCCTTGACCGCTACCTGGACAAGACGCCGGCCAACTACGTTGTGGGCCAGGAAGTCGACCTTTTGGTGGCCGAAGCCACTGATATGGGCTTCAAGGCGATCATCAACAACAAACACTGGGGGCTGATCCACAAGAACGAAGTGTTCAAGTTCCTGCGTCCCGGCAAGGAAGAGAAAGGCTTCATCAAAGAGATCCGCGCCGATGGCAACATCAGCCTGAGCCTGCAACCGGTCGGCCAGGAAGCGGCCTCCAGTCTCAACTCGAAGATCCTCGCCAAGTTGCGCGAAAACAACGGCACGTTGCCGGTCAGCGATAAAAGCGACCCGGCAGTAATCAGCAACTTGTTCGGCGTGAGCAAGGGTAACTTCAAGAAGGCTATTGGTGCGCTCTACAAGCAGGGTCAGATCGTGATTCACGCGGATCGCATTGAACTAAGCTGAGTAGGGTTTGCTCTTCTGTAGGAGCGAGCTTGCTCGCGAAAAGGGTACATCCGATACCGCGATGGGCCTGAGATATTTTCGCGAGCAAGCTCGCTCCTACAGAGGTCCGCTTGATGTCTAAAAAATCGTTGTTCGCCTACCTCGGCACCTTGCTTGCTTTTCTGGTGCTCGACGGCCTCTGGCTCGGCGTCCTCATGGGCCCTACCTACAAATCCTTGCTGGGCCCGCTGATGCTTGATCAGCCCCGCCTGTTGCCCGCAGTGCTGTTCTATCTCCTGTATGTCCTCGGTTGTGTGGTGTTCGTGGTCTTGCCAAGCATCAACTGGCAACGCGCAGCGCGTCTGGGTGCCTTGCTGGGTCTGGTGGCCTATGGCACCTATGACCTGAGCAACTGGGCCACACTGCAAGGCTGGTCTGCGAGCTTGGCCCTGATGGACATGGCCTGGGGCACCTTCCTGACAGCGGTCTGTTGCACGGTTGGACACGTGTGTGCACATCGGGTGCACCGATGATTGTGTACAGGATTTATGTGCACCGTTGCTGAGCGCGGTCCCCGCTACTAAACCGTCATAAGCGCCTTTGGAGCACCGTCGTAGAGGGATTGTGTGCCATTGGCACGCATTCTGCTGACTGTTTCGTATACAAACCTGGCCGCCTCCCGTATGCATCCCCGTGACGGAAGCGCAGGCCGGTATTACGAGGAGCCCAGCGATGACCGAACAATTGCCCAAAGGCTATAGCCCGCGCCTGTACAACCAGGATCTGGGCCCACTGCCGCAGAAGTGGAACTGGTACAACATTTTTGCCTTCTGGATGAGTGATGTGCACAGCGTCGGTGGTTATGTATTCGCTGCCAGTCTGTTCGCCTTGGGGCTAGCCAGTTGGCAGGTGTTGATCGCCTTGCTCGCGGGTATTTGCATCGTGCAATTGATCGCCAATCTGGTGGCTAAGCCTAGCCAGCAGGCCGCCGTTCCTTATCCAGTCATCTGCCGGCTCGCATTTGGTGTGTTTGGCGCGAATATTCCTGCGGTGATTCGTGGCCTGATTGCCGTGGCCTGGTACGGGATTCAGACTTATCTGGCGTCCAGCGCTTTGATCATCGTGGTGTTGCGCTTTTTTCCACAGATGGCGGTGTATGCAGAACCGCATTTCGCCGGTCTGTCCTACCTGGGCTGGTTTGGTTTCCTCAGCCTGTGGGTACTGCAAGCTGCAGTTTTCTGGGCCGGCATGGAGTCTATCCGCCGCTTTATCGATTGGGCGGGGCCGGTGGTATATGCGGTGATGTTTGCCCTGGCTGGCTGGATTGTTTGGAAGGCTGGCTGGTCGAACATCAGCTTTACTCTGTCGGAAAAGTCCCTGTCGGGCTGGCAAGCGTTCGGCCAAGTGATCGTAGCCACGGCGCTGGTGGTGTCGTACTTCTCTGGGCCAACCCTGAATTTCGGCGATTTCAGCCGCTACTGCCGCAGCATGCAGGATGTGCGACGCGGAAACTTTTGGGGCCTGCCGGTGAATTTCCTGGCGTTTTCCCTGGTGACGGTGGTGATCGTCTCTGGCACCTTGCCGGTGTTTGGCGAAATGCTCCACGACCCGATCGCCACGGTTTCGCGTATCGACAACAACATGGCCGTGCTGCTTGGCGCATTTGCCTTTGTGACCGCGACCATCGGTATCAATATCGTCGCCAACTTTGTGTCCCCTGCGTTTGACTTCGCCAACGTCGCGCCAAGCAAAATCAGCTGGCGTGCCGGGGGCATGATCGCAGCAGTAGCCTCGATCTTTATCACTCCATGGAACCTGTTCAATAACCCGCTGATGATCCACTACACCCTGGATATCCTTGCGGCGTTTATCGGGCCGCTGTTTGGGATTCTGTTGGTAGATTTCTACCTGATCAAAAAACAGAAAATCGATGTAGATGCGCTGTTCGATGACAGCCCAAGCGGGCGCTATTACTTCGACGGCGGCGTGAACTGGACAGCGGTCAAGGCGCTGGTGCCCGCGACACTGGTGGGCGTCGCGATCACCTTCACACCGGCGTTGCAGGGCATGGCCAACTTCGCCTGGTTTACCGGCTGCTTCCTGGGAGGGCTGTTTTTCCTGGCGCTGTCACGGCGCGAACAGGTGCGCACGCAAGCGCCTTTGGTTGCTGGCTGACCAATATCCCCCCCGCCAAGAACAGGCCTGTACCGGCAATCACCAATGCCGGTTGCAGGCCGCCGCTTAGATGGCTGCTCGCCGACGCCAATAAGGGCCCGCTCAATTGGCCGATGGCAAAGCTGGCGGTCAGCAGACCGGTGCTGCGCTGGTAGCCGTGGGGCGCCACATCCCGCAAGCGCGCCATCACCAATTGCATACAGGCCAGGAACGGACCGCCGCAAAGCAGAACGCCCAGTGCCAACCCCCAGCCATTGCCCAGCAAGCACGTGAACACTCCGGCCGCTTGCAGCCACAGCGTTGTCATCAGCCAGCGGCGAGTAGCGTCTGGATCTTTGCGACGCAGAGTCGCCACGCCCACGCCAATCGCTGCCAGCAGGCCAAAGCACGGCCAGAACAGATCGGCCTGCCAGGCCCCTTTGAACTGGGCGCTGGCCATCTGTGACAGGAAGGTCGCTGGAATGATGTAACCCAGTCCGAATAGCACATAAATCCAGCACAGGTGCGTGATGCTGCCGTTGCTGCCCGCGTCGCTATGACCGGCGCCAGGGGCGCTGGCACAAGGCTGCGGCAAAAACGGCAGGATCGCCAGCAGCATGAGCAGCGCCACAGCGCCATAGATCAACCATAACGTGGCGGAGTTTTGCCCCAGCAGGTTTGAGCCGAGCGCCAATAGCCCGGTCAACAGAATCCCCAGGCCCGGCCCGGCAAATACCAGAGCACCCAGACGCGGGCGTCCGGCGGTAAGCGCCAGCGGCTGGCTCAAGCTAGTGATCATCACCAATGCCCAGGCACTTGCCACGCCAGTGCCAAAGCGCAACAGCAGATGGGGCCAGAACCCATGGGCCCAGGAGGACGCAAAGGTCAGCAGCACACATAACCAGAGCCCACCGTACAGCCGACCGCGTACATGACGGTGACCGCGGGCGAAAATCGAATCCACCGCGCCCACGAAGTAGCCGAGGTAATTGGCGGCGGCGATCAGGCCGGCGTCGGTCAGGTCGATCTGCCCTTCGCTAAGCATGTGGGGCATTTGTGGGGTGAGGGCGAAGCGGCCAATGCCCATGGCCATCATCAGGGCGATGGAGCTGGCGAGTAAGCGAATCAGGGGTGACATGGTCAGGTGTCCTGCTGAGAAACGAATGACCCTCAGCCTAAGGTGTGTTGACTTTCTGTAAAATTGAATAATATTGAGTAACTTATTCAGTTTTGGAGAAAGTCGTGGAGTTCAGTCAATTGCGCATTTTCCAGGCCGTGGCGGAAGAGGGGTCCATCACCCGCGCGGCTGAGCGCCTGCACCGCGTGCCGTCAAACCTATCGACCCGACTCAAACAGATGGAGGAACAGCTCGGTGTAGAGCTGTTCCTGCGCGAACGTCAGCGCTTGCAGCTGTCTCCGGCGGGCAAGATATTGCTGGACTACAGCACCCGTCTGCTGGCGCTACACGATGAAGCCCATGGCGCCGTGCAAGGTGGGCAACCGGCCGGCGACTTTGTTCTGGGCAGCATGTACAGCACTGGAGCAGTGCATTTGCCCAAGCTGCTGGCGCGTTATCACAAGGCCTACCCAATGGTGAATCTGCAGGTGCAGTCAGCGCCCAGTGGTGAGTTGCTGGAAGATCTGATCACGGGGCGTCTGGACGCAGCGTTTGTGGACGGCCCGCTGACCATCGCCAGCCTGGACGGCGTGCAGTTATGCGAGGAAAAACTGGTGCTGATCTGTGAAGCCGACCACCCACCCGTGCGTGGTCCCCAGGATGTTGCCGGCCGTTCGGTGTTTACGTTCCGACGCAGTTGCGCTTATCGCACACGCCTGGAAAGCTGGTTTTCCCACGAGCGCGTAGCCATGGGACGGGCGATTGAGATCGAGTCATATCAAGGCATGCTCGCTTGCGTGATTGCTGGTTCAGGAGTGGCGTTGATGTCCCAAGCCATGCTCGACAGCCTGCCAGGCAAGGACAGCGTGTCCGTTCATCCACTGACAGGGCATTTTGCCACTGCGACCACCTGGTTGATGTGGCGAAAGGGTATGCTCGGCGCTAACCTCAATGCGTGGATCGACTTGCAGCAAGAGGGCCAGGCGACGGTAATGAAAGACACCCGCGCCATTGCCTGACCGGTCCGTCAGAATTCGGATGAATTCAGTAATAGTTCGTTGTGGTTTCGTTCAAGCAATATGTAGGACTTAGGGCTACTATCAGTGTAGGAAAAGGCGACATAGCTTGCGCCTACAAGCATTACCCTCAAAGGGGGCAAACCATGAAAGAGAAAATCCAAAACTGGCTCCATGATCTGGGCGTTGCACTGGGCTTGATCGAGCCTCCGCTGCAGCCGGTGCCGATTCGTACGGATGACGAGCAGCGTCGCCCACGTCGCAGATGAGGCCCCGGGGAGCGCTCGCGCGATGAATACCTCTCTATGTCGTGGGAGCGCTGCCAGGTAAATCGGATGGCTGTACGACGTGTGAGTTGCGTCATTCGCCTTTACTGACTTCGGTAAACCCGAAGCTATGTATGTGGTCCTCGCCAGTGGCGCAATCGTGATAATGGCCCTTTACCTCCATCTCACCATTGAAACTTCCGTGAACTTCAAAGCCGAACCAGTCTTTAAATGCTCGTTCTATGGGCAGTGTGGCAAATGAAGTCCCGTTTTTATAAAACATGAGCTTGTATATTCCAGTGCAGACGCCTGCGTGGGGGCCGTTTATATGCACGCGGTCGCCTGTCTTAAGTTGCGGTGGAACTGTTGACGCAGCGGGGTAGCTAGGATCGCGCTGTTTCATTTCATCACCTCATGGGTTATCGGGTAGCCAAGCCAATTTCTTCAGATTTGAAATGGCCATGTCAGGCTATTACGGCCCTCAGCGGTCCTTCTACTGTGATAACGATCAGTTCCGACTAATGGCAGCTGGGTGAGCTCAGGGAAAACAGGTGCAGCATCCGCGTGCATCTGATGCAGTAAATTCCTCCCGA
This sequence comes from Pseudomonas sp. TE3911, assembly GCF_054062775.1. Lineage (NCBI taxonomy): Bacteria > Pseudomonadati > Pseudomonadota > Gammaproteobacteria > Pseudomonadales > Pseudomonadaceae > Pseudomonas > Pseudomonas sp. TE3911. Next base: position 765,763 of record NZ_JBSSFP010000001.1, read on the forward strand.
ACATATTCGTTGGGTAACGCCTCGTAGACACGGGTTGTAGTACGAAAGTGAGCGTGCCATTCAGGCTGTGCTTTTTTAAGACCGGAATTGGACTACCCGTTTATCAGAAGCGGTTGGGTTAGTTAGTTTGAAATATCGGAGTAGTTTGAGTTTCGTTAAGTAATGATTTGTACCGCTTACTGATATAAAGCTTCCTGAAGAAAACGGGTTTATGAAGAGTGAGTTTTAGGGCTTTAAGTATTTAAAGTGTTGGCCCCAACTTATTTAACTCCTATCTCCAGGCATTAGTCAGCCAGAATTGTTGGAGACGAAACTATGCTGCTCTCTCACGTTCCGCCAGTTGCCGCGTCACTCATCGCCACTACCGAAAATATTTTACATATCGCACCTACGTCGAGCCGTTGGAAGGCTGATGCACCCAGCAACGTAGTGTTTTTCCCCCCGAACTCAACCAAGCAAGCGCTGCTGCTACAGATCGGGCTCGTGCGCCCATCAACGATCATTATTGGAGATCAGGTTATCGATGGGGAGGTCATTGACCTATGGCGTTTAAGCCACCCATTTGGAGATCTCTGTCTGATTCGCCGAGGCACAAGTCTGGATAAGGTGCGGTTGGATTTATGCGAGTCAAACGGCATTCGAGTGGTCAACACTCCTGGGGTCAACGCGCCGCACGTTGCGGCTTATATCGCGCACTGGCTGACACTTGCCGATGGCTCTACACCCCAAGACATCTGTGTCCTGGGTTACGGAAATGTGGGGAAAGAGCTGGTCAAGTTGTTACTTGATCGAGATCCGCATGTTCGGATCAAAGTGTTGAGTCCACGCAGCCAGGCGTGTCCAGATAGCCGAGTCTCATTTGTGTCGGACTGGTCCGAGGCACTGCAAGGGGCTCGTTCTATCGCCATTTGTTTATCCCTGAATGATGATTCTGCCCATCGCATTGATCGGGCCCTGATTCAATGTATGCACAGGCAGGCGCGTCTGATCTGCGTCGCCAAACCAGATGTGTTCAGCGACGATGCGTTGCAATCCCTTTCACTGGCTGACGACGTCCAACTTGTCTTGGATTACGGGCCTGCGACATTGGAGGCGTTTCGGATACGTACACAAGCGCTCGGTTGCAGTGTCGCCACCTGGCGGAGACCGGCGACGCTGACTGCACAGGCGGCAACCACCGAAGCCTGCCATTGCGACCTTGATTATGCCGTCGCTGTTCAATTGAGCTTGATGGCCCTGCGTGGCCTTGTCAGGCGCAAACTTGCACGCTCACTGACGATCCCCACACTGCATGCACATGCCGATGCGCCCCGTGTATCAATCATCGGCAGAGGGATCAACGGCCTGCTCCAGGCCGTGATGTTTCGCTTGGCGAATTATCAGGTAACAGTCTATGGAGGCAATCGGGACAGTGATGGTGCCAGCCATAAGCGTATGAATATGCGCCATCTTTCAGCAACTGAGACGACTGCAAAGCCGCCACATAACGACTATTTACTTCCAGGAAATCAGTATCTGGCCATTGAGTGCAACCGCGCCGGCATTGAGTTGTTTGAAAAATTTCTGGCTGACAACCCATCACTGGAGCAATTTGCGCGAGCGCGGGTTGTGCGCGCTTATAGGGAGACAACCAGTGAAGTAGATGCCGCAATACGCGAGCAGCGCGAGATCGAAAGCAGACCGTGGCCTAGTGGCAAACCTGGAGGTGAGCTCAGAGAAATCAGCCCACAACAACTCCACGCGCTTTGTGGCATCCATGGAGTCGGAAGGGCTATTGAAGTATCAGGCTACGATGTGGAATTTGTTTACCTAATGGATGAGATTGAGGTGCTGTTGCAGTGCTCTGGGGTTCAGTTCCAGCCTCAGCATCTGAGCCGTGTCCAAATTGCTGAGCTGAGCAAAGAACATTTCGTCGTCAGTGCCATGGGCGTAGAGGAGCCAGAGGTTATCGCGATCATCGGCTGGTTTTTCAAGCTGCCTGCTGTGGGTAATGAAGGCGCTGAAATGCGGGGGCTCAAGCTTCAATACGATCTGCCAATTGGTGTCATGAATTGCCGCTTGGACGGGCACTGCATTCTCGTCTCCGGTGGACAGGTCCCGCCCGATTCGACGCCGGAGCACAAAGAGCAGATCCTGGCAGCCTGTCTGGCCGCTGTTTCTCTTCACTTTCCAATGTCTTATTGCAGTGCAATCGAAAGTGGCGACTTGCATATTGTCGAATGTGTCAGGCCCGGCACCTCAGATGGACTTTCGATCGTTTATTGGGCCGCCCATCATCAAATCGCCGCCGGAGGCACAACCCAAGGATTGGTATGGGCCTCCCTGGTCCAGGAAATCATCCAGGCAAACCAAAACCTGTCAGTTGGGCGATAAAAAAACGGGCGCGACATCCGACGTCGCGCCCGCTGAAGAAACCGCTCTTGATTCTGTGAGGCGTCAAACCACCCGAGTCGCCATCGCCTCCGGCCGCCGGGACAACAAACTGACCAGCACAAAACTCACCAGCCCAACCGCCAAGCTGTAGTAAATCGGCGTGTTCGCATCCAGCCCATCCTTGAACATGAACACCAGCGCCGTCACAAAGCCCAGCGTCATGGACGTAATCGCCCCCGACGTGGTCGCGCGCTTCCAGAAGATCGCGCCAATCAACGGGATCAACATCCCGCCGACCAAAAGGTTATAGGCCAGGGTCAGCGCGCTGATTACATCGCTGACCACCAGCGCGATACCCAGCACGGCGATACCGGTCAGCATCGTGAACAGGCGGTTGATGTTGAGGCTCGACTGCTTACCACCACGCAAACGCGGCAGCAGGTCCTCGGTCAGTACGGTGGAGGCGGCCAGCAAGCCGGCGCTGGCCGTCGACATCATCGCCGCCAGTGCTGCCGCGATCACCAGCCCACGGATGCCGTCCGGCAGCGACAGTTTGACGATGGCCGCAAACGCGTTGTTGACGTTGTCCAGGTCCGGAATCAGTACATGGGCCGCCATGCCGATCAGCGCACAGGCCAGGCCGTAAAGGATGCAGTAGAAACCGGCGAAGGTGCCTGCGTACTTGGCGACTTTTTCATCACGGGCGGTGAACACCCGTTGCCAGATGTCCTGGCCGATCAGGATGCCGAAGAAGTAGATCATGAAGTAGGTAATGATCGTGTCCCAGCCGATCGCGGTGAAGCTGAAGCTCGACGCCGGCAGCTTGGCTACCAGTTCATCCCAGCCGCCTACGCGGTACAGGCAAATCGGCAGCAGGATAAACATCAGGCCAACGGTCTTGATCACGAACTGCACAATGTCGGTGAGGGTCAGCGACCACATGCCGCCGATGGTCGAGTACACCACCACCACGCCGCCGCCCAGCAGTACCGAGATCCAGAACGGCAGGCCGAACAGCACTTGCAGCACGGTACCGATGGCCAGGATCGAAGTTACGCCGATCATCAGCGCGTAGGCCAGCATGATCACCGCACTCGCTTGGCGAGCCATGGGGTTGTAGCGTTTTTCCAGCACCTGGGTGACGGTGAAGATCTTCAGTTTGAGCAGCGGCTTGGCCAGGAACAGGTTCAGCGCGATGATTCCCATGCCCAGCGCGGCGCACAGCCAGAAGCCGGAGATGCCATGCACATAACCCAGGCGCACGGTGCCGACGGTGGACGCGCCGCCCAATACCGTCGCGGCCATGGTGCCCATGTACAGCGACGGGCCCAGGTTGCGCCCGGCCACTAGGTAGTCTTCGTGGGTCTTGGCGCGGCGCATGCCGTAATAGCCGAGCACGAGCATGCCGGCGGCGTAGATGAGTACGACGAATAAATCCAAAGCCATGACGGCGAGTCTCCGATTATCTTTTTTATGAGGTCAGGCGGCGTGTTGCATCGCCGGTTTAGCGAGCGAATCCATGCTCTTGCTGCGTGGATCAGTCGGTCCATAAACAGAGGCCGGCTCCGGGAACACTCGCAACAACGTCAGGTAAACCACTGACGCCAACCCCAGCGTTACCGGCAGGCTGATATCGATGCCATCGGCCAAATTGCCCAGCGGCCCGACAAACTGCCCCGGCAGGTTGACGAAGCACAGGCCCACCAACGCGCTCGGAATCCAGGCCCCCAGCCCGCGCCAGTTCCAGCCATGGCTGAACCAGTAGCGCCCGCCGGTTTCACCGCGGGTGAACACTTGCAGGTCATCCGGGCAGTAGAAGCCGCGGCGCACGATCAGGCCGATGATCATCATCACCATCCACGGCGTGGTGCAGGTGATGATCAGCACGGCGAAGGTCGACACGCTCTGCACCAGGTTGGCGGCGAAACGTCCGATAAAGATGAAGGCAATCGACATCACCCCAATCAGCAGCGTGGCCTTGACCCGCGACAGCAGGCGCGGGAATACGCTGGACATGTCCAGCCCCGTGCCATACAGCGAGGTCGTGCCGGTGGACATGCCGCCGATCACCGCGATCAGGCACACCGGCAGGAAGAACCAGGTGGGCGCCACCGCCAGCAGGCCACCGACATAGTTGTTGGCTGCGATGTAATCCGGTGCCTTGATCGCCACGATGGTCGCGGTGGCGAGGCCAAACAGGAACGGGATCAAAGTAGCGATTTGCGCCAGGACCACTGCCAGCATGATGCGCATTTTCGGCGTCTCACGGGGGATGTAGCGTGACCAGTCTCCGAGGAACGCGCCGAAGGAAATCGGGTTGCTCATGGCTACCAGCGCAGCGCCGATAAACGCGGCCCAGAAGCCGGTCTGGCCCATGGCGACGCTGCCTGAGAAGTGGCTGTCAAAGGCTGGCGCGAACGCGAAGATCCCCAGCAAAAACAGCAGGCTCGCCGCCCATACCGCAATTCGGTTGACCCACAGCATGAAGCGAAAGCCGTAGATGCACACCGTGAGGACAAGCAGGGCGAACAGGCCGTAGGCCAGGCCCAGGGTCAGGTCGGTTTCCGGCAGGCCAATCAGGCGTTTCGCACCTCCGACCAGCGCATCGCCTGAACTCCACACCGACAGTGAGAAGAAGGCAATTGCCGTCAGCAATGACAGAAACGAACCGACGATCCGCCCGTGCACCCCAAAGTGCGCACCGGAAGACACCGCGTTGTTAGTGCCATTGATCGGCCCGAACAAGCCCATAGGCGCCAGGATCAGAGCACCCAGCAGCACGCCCAGCACAATGGCCCAGACGCCGGCCTGGAATGACAAGCCAAACAGCACTGGGAACGAGCCCAGCACGGCAGTGGCGAAGGTATTGGCACCGCCGAAGATCAGACGGAACAGATCCTTGGGGTTGGCGGTACGTTCGTGGTCCGGAATCTGTTCGACCCCGTTGGTTTCAATCTTGCGAATACTGTTTTCGTTGTTTTTATTATTCATGATCAGCTCCGATCACATTGGCTAAGGGGGCGGCAGCCCTTCCGGCACAGCGGACAAATGTTCGTGACAGGCCAGCCACAGGCCTTGTTTTTGTTGTGTGCGTAGCCCTTGCCGTTTGAAGACAATGGTCTCGCGTTCCTGGCTGAAAAATTGCTCCCCGTTCATGCGCAACTCGGTGGCCACGTCATGAATAAATATCGCCACATCCTCACCTTGCAGGCTGACAGACGGGTTGCTCGACGTGCAGGACAGCACCTCGAAGCCCTCGTCCGCGCGCCAGCTGTCCCACAACGCCTGGTAGGCATCGCGGCTGAGCAGCGGTTGGGGGAGGGTGTAGAACACAAAGCTGGCATCGGCCGTGAACGCACCGAAGTAGGCGGCGCGGTCATTGCGGGCGAAGGCCGCCACCAGGTCGGCGGCGGCTTGCAGCACCTCGTGCGTGCTCATCAGCGATGCGCCACGCCGGGCAGTACGCAGAGCATCTCGTACAGCAGGTTGGCGCCGAGCAGCGAGGTGTTGCCGGTGGTGTCGTAGGGCGGCGAAACTTCTACCAGATCACAACCAACCAGGTCGAGGCCCTGGCAACCACGGATGATCTCAATGGCCTGGATAGTGGTCAGCCCGCCGATTTCCGGAGTGCCTGTGCCGGGGGCCCAGGCGGGATCGATGCCGTCGATGTCGAAGCTCAGGTACACCGGGCCGCCGCCGACTTTCTCCCGCACTTCGGCCATCAGCGGCGCGAGGGAGTGGTGCCAGCATTCTTCCGCCTGGACCACGCGAAAGCCCTGTTTGCGGCTCCAGTTGAAGTCTTCCGCGGTGTAGCCCTGGGCGCGCAGGCCGATCTGCACCACGCGGTCGCAATCGAGCAGGCCTTCTTCCACGGCGCGGCGGAAGGTGGTGCCGTGGGCGATTTTCTCGCCGAACATATGGTCGTTGACGTCGGCGTGGGCATCGATGTGCACCAGCCCGACCTTGCCGTGTTTCTTGTGGATCGCCCGCAGGATCGGCAGGGTGATGGTGTGGTCACCGCCCAGCGTCATGGGGATCACATCGTGTTCTAGGATCTCGTCGTAGGCTTCTTCGATGATGCGCACGGCGTCGAGCAGGTTGAAGGTGTTGATCGCCACGTCGCCGATGTCAGCCACGGAAAGCGAGTCGAACGGTGCTGCGCCGGTGGCCATGTTGTACGGGCGGATCATCACTGATTCGGCGCGGATTTCACGCGGCCCGAAGCGGGTTCCGGCACGCAGCGAGGTGCCGATGTCCAAGGGCACGCCGACAAAAGCAGCGTCCAGGCCTTTGGCCGATTGCAGGTGGGGAAGACGCATCATGGTGGCGATGCCGGCGAAGCGCGGCATTTCGTTGCCGCCCAGTGGTTGGTGGAAGATCTTGTCCACGGGATTGCCTCATCGTTGTTTTGTTTATTAGGGGCCGATTCTGCGAAATGCGAAGGAAGGGAAGAATCGGCAGAGGCAAATACTTAGTTCAGGTTTTTCTAAACTAATGCACGCGAGTAAACTGCCCCGGTCCTTACCCGGAGCCGACCATGGCCAACGCCTTGCCCGACCTCAAACTCCTGCGCATCTTCGTCAGCGTCGTGCGCCACCAGGGGTTCGCCAACGCCCAGCACGAACTCAACCTGTCCACGTCGGCCATCAGCACCTATATGAGCCAGTTGGAAAGCGCGTTGGGCCTGGTGCTGTGCCATCGCGGGCGCGGCGGCTTCAGCCTCACCAGCAAGGGCGAGTTGTTTCACCAGGAAACCTTGCGCCTACTCGGTGAACTGGAAGGCTTCGAGCAGTACGCCGCCGCGCTCAAAGGGGAGTTGCGCGGCACTCTCAAGCTCGGCGTGCTCGATTCCACCGTCAGCGACAAGGCTCTGCCGTTCGCCGAAGTGATCGGCGCCTACAGCCTGGAACACCCGGCGGTGCATCTGCATCTCTCGGTGATGAGCCCGTACGAATTGCAATTGGGTGTGCAGGACAACCGCCTCGACCTGGCCATCGGCGCCTTCTCCAACCGTATGAGCGGGCTGATCTACATGCCGCTTTATCGCGAGCAGCATTGGCTGTATTGCAGCACGCGGCATCCTTTATTCAATGAGCGACGCATTCCCGAACAAGTGATCACCCAGCAACGCATGGTCGGACGCGGCTACTGGAGCCAGGCGGAACTCGCGCGCCACGGCTTCAAGCACAGCGCCGCCACGGTGGAAAGTATGGAGGCGCAGCTGATCTTGGTGCTGTCCGGCGCCTATATTGGTTACCTGCCGGAGCATTACGCCCAGGCCTGGGCCGACAAGGGTGACCTGCGCGTATTGCTGCCAGCCACCTTTGGCTATCAAGCGCCATTTTCGATGATCATGCGCCGGGGCCGCAGCCGTGAGCCGCTGATCCAGACCTTCCGCGATTTGCTCAAAGCCCAGCTCAATCAGGCCTGAAGAACCATGTCCAGACCCCAATGCTCCCGTTGCCTCAGGCCCACTGCCCATTGCTTGTGCGCGCTGATCCCCAACCTCGATAGCCGCACCCGCGTATTGCTGTTGCAGCACCCGAGCGAGGTCAACCATGCGCTCAATACCGCGCGGTTGGCGGCGCTGGGATTGAACAATGCGCAGTTGGTGGTGGGCGAGGTCTTTGATGACTTGCAGGCCCTGTTGAACCCGCCCGGCTACCAGGCGAGGCTGTTGTTTCCTGCTGACGATGCCCAGCCGCTGCAAGCCTACGCGCCAGGGGCTCAGCCGCTGTTGCTGGTGGTGCCTGACGGCACTTGGCGCAAGGCGCGCAAGTTGTTGCACCTCAATCCCTTGCTGGCGGCGTTGCCTCGGGTGACGCTGGCTGAGGCCGCCGTGTCCCGCTATCGACTGCGCAAGGCGCCCGGGCCAGGGGCGTTGTCGACGGTGGAGGCGATTGTGCAGGCGCTGCAGGTGCTGGAGGCGCCGGTTTCGTTTGAGCCGCTGCTCAAGCCGTTTGATTCATTGATCGAAGGGCAGATTGCGGCGATGGGTGAGGAGGTCTTTCGGAGAAATCATGGCGATGGGCATTTGGGCTAGGCGGGGTATCGAGGCGCGGCCATCGGGAGCAAGCCCGCTCCCACATTCGACCGAGTTCCAGCATGAGAATGCGGTCCAGTGTAGGAGGGGGCTTGCTCCCGATGGGGTCCCCAAGCTCACCCTCTTTTCCGCTTATTCCTTTAAGCCATAAGCACCACACTTTGCGTGATATGGCCCGCCGGCCTTTCCCGGTATGATGTGCGCCCCGCAGTCTGGATTGCGAATACGCCATGACCTTGCAGTACCCTACAATCGCCGATTGCGTCGGCAACACGCCCCTGGTCCGCTTGCAACGCATGGCGGGTGAAACCAGCAATACCCTTTTGCTCAAGCTCGAAGGCAACAACCCGGCCGGCTCGGTAAAAGACCGCCCGGCGCTGTCGATGATCACCCGCGCCGAGCTGCGTGGGCAGATCAAGCCCGGTGACACTCTGATCGAAGCCACCTCCGGTAACACCGGCATCGCCCTGGCCATGGCCGCCGCGATCAAGGGTTACAAGATGGTGCTGATCATGCCCGACAACGGCAGCGCCGAGCGCAAGGCGGCGATGACCGCCTATGGCGCCGAGTTGGTGCTGGTGACCCAGGAAGAAGGCATGGAGGGCGCCCGCGATCTCGCCGAGCGCATGGCCGCCCAAGGCCGTGGCCAGGTGCTGGACCAGTTCGCCAATGGGGACAACCCCGAGGCGCACTACACCACCACCGGCCCGGAGATATGGCGCCAGACCCAAGGCACCATCACCCATTTCGTCAGCTCCATGGGTACCACCGGCACCATCATGGGCAACTCGCGCTACCTCAAGGAGCAGAACCCGGCGATCCAGATCGTCGGCCTGCAACCGATGGAAGGCTCGGCTATCCCAGGTATTCGCCGCTGGCCCGAAGAGTACTTGCCGAAGATCTACAACGCGACGCGCGTGGACCGCATCATCGACATGGCCCAGCGTGAAGCCGAAGACACCACCCGCCGACTGGCCCGTGAAGAAGGCATCTTCTGCGGCGTGTCGTCCGGCGGTGCCGTGGCGGGTATGTTGCGGTTGTCCAAGGAAGTGGAAAACGCGGTGATCGTCGCGATCATCTGTGACCGAGGCGACCGTTACTTGTCGACCGGCATTTTCGACGAACCCAACTGATGGCCAAGCACGAGAGAGGCCTGCGCTTCCAACCGACGGGCGGCAGCCGGGCCCCACAGATTCCAGTGGGCAAGAAACAACGCCTGACCATTGAGCGCCTGGCCAACGATGGCCGTGGCATCGTCTTTTTTGAAAGCCGCACCTGGTTCGTCAATGGCGCGCTGGCCGGCGAAGAAGTCGAAGCGCGGGTGTTGGGTACCCACGGCAAAGTGGTCGAGGCCCGCACCGAGCGGGTGTTCAAGGCCAGTGAACTGCGCCGTCCTGCACCGTGCGCGCACTTCGGCCGCTGTGGCGGTTGCAGCGTGCAGCACTTGCCCCACAACGAACAACTCGCCCTGAAACAGCGCATGCTCGCCGAGCAACTGTCCCGCGTGGCCGGTGTCGAACCGCAAGAGTGGGCCGCACCGTTGAGCGGCCCGGAGTTCGGTTACCGGCGCCGTGCCCGCGTGGCGGTGCGTTGGGATGCCAAGGCAAAAAAACTCGACGTGGGTTTCCGCGCCGTTGCCAGCCAGGACATCGTCGCCATCGATGATTGCCCGGTGCTGGTACAGGCCTTGCAGCCGATCATGCAGCGCTTGCCCAACATGCTCCGTCGTCTGAGCAAACCTCAGGCACTGGGCCATGTTGAGTTGTTCAGTGGCTCGTCCGTCGCCTTGTTGCTGCGGCATATGGCGCCGTTGTCGGAGGCGGACCTGCTGATCCTGAAAGAATTTTGTAGCTTCCATGAAGCCCAGTTGTGGCTGCATGGCGAAGGCCAGCCGGAACCCTTTGAGGCCGATCAGTCACTAGGTTTCCGATTGGACGCATGGGACTTGGAGTTGGCGTATCGGCCGGGGGATTTTGTCCAGGTCAACGCCGGGGTCAACGAGGCGATGGTTGCCCAGGCCCTGGACTGGCTGGCGCCGCAACCTGATGAACGGGTGTTGGACCTATTTTGCGGCTTGGGCAATTTTGCCCTGCCACTGGCCAAACAGGTGCGTGAGGTGGTGGCAGTGGAAGGGGTGCAGACCATGGTGGACCGGGCTGCACAGAACGCCATCAGCAACAATTTGCATAATGCGCAGTTTTTTCAGGCCGATTTGTCCCAGCCTTTGACTGACGCGGATTGGGCCAAACAGGGCTTTTCTGCGGTACTCTTGGATCCACCCCGCGATGGTGCCCAAGAGGTTGTGCGCAAGCTCGCCACCCTGGGGGCCAAGCGCCTGGTGTATGTGTCCTGCAACCCGGCGACGCTGGCGCGGGACACGGTTGAGTTGGTCAAGCAAGGCTACCGGCTAAAACGGGCCGGGATCCTCGACATGTTTCCGCAGACGGCGCATGTCGAGGCGATGGCGTTATTTGAAGCGGGCTAGGATGCCCGTTTAATCCGACTGGCCTGCATTCTCCAAGGCCGTGAACTGCCAGGGAGTTTGCAGCAAAAGGTCGGCATGATTTTTGGCGCATCCAAGGTGCGTCGTAGGGAAGGTAAGCAAGATGGTACAGGTGAGAGCACACCAGCCGATCAACACCGACGGCAGTATCAACCTGGAGGCATGGCTGGATCATGCCATCAGTGTCGACCCGGCACTGGACCGTGAAGCCTTGAAAGCAGCCTGCGAGTTCGCTCGCGAGTCTGAGCAGCAAGACAATGCGGCCAAGAACCTGTGGGCTGAAGGCACTTCCAGCTTTCGCACCGGGTTGGAAATCGCCGAGATTCTTGCCGATCTCAAGTTGGACCAGGATTCGCTGATCGCCGCCGTGCTCTATCGCGGCGTTCGTGAAGGGCACATCCAGTTGCCGACGGTCAGCCAGCGTTTCGGCGCAGTGGTGGCCAAGCTGATTGACGGCGTCCTGCGCATGGCGGCCATCAGCGCGAGCCTCAGTCCGCGCCAGTCCATGGTGCTGGGCACCCAGGGCCAAGTCGAGAACCTGCGCAAGATGCTGGTCGCTATGGTCGACGACGTACGCGTCGCCCTGATCAAGCTGGCCGAACGCACCTGCGCGATCCGTGCGGTAAAAACCGCCGACGACGAAAAGCGCAACCGCGTTGCCCGCGAAGTCTTCGACATCTACGCCCCCCTGGCTCACCGCCTGGGCATCGGCCATATCAAATGGGAGTTGGAGGACTTGTCCTTCCGCTACCTGGAACCCGATCAATACAAACAGATTGCCACGCTGCTGCATGAGCGGCGGCTCGATCGCGAGCGGTTTATCAGCGACGTGATGGGCCAGTTGCGCTCCGAGTTGCAGGCCACCGGGGTCGACGCCGACATCAGTGGCCGTGCCAAGCACATCTATTCCATCTGGCGCAAAATGCAGCGCAAGGGCCTGGCCTTCAGCCAGATCTACGACGTGCGTGCGGTGCGCGTGCTGGTGCCGGAAATGCGCGACTGCTACACCGCGCTGGGCATCGTTCATACGCTGTGGCGTCACATTCCCAAGGAGTTTGACGACTACATCGCCAACCCCAAGGAAAACGGCTATCGCTCTCTGCACACCGCCGTGATCGGCCCCGAAGGCAAGGTACTGGAAGTGCAGATCCGCACCCACGCCATGCACGAAGAGGCTGAGCTGGGCGTGTGCGCGCACTGGCGCTACAAGGGCACCGACGTCAAGGCCGGGTCCAACCAGTACGAAGAGAAAATCTCCTGGCTGCGCCAAGTGCTGGAATGGCATGAAGAGCTCGGCGACATCGGCGGCCTGGCCGAACAACTGCGTGTGGATATCGAACCGGACCGGGTCTACATCTTCACCCCCGACGGCCACGCCATCGACCTGCCCAAGGGCTCGACGCCGCTGGACTTCGCCTACCGCGTTCACACCGAGATCGGCCACAACTGCCGGGGCGCCAAGATCAACGGGCGCATCGTACCGCTCAACTACAGCCTGCAGACCGGTGAGCAGGTCGAAATCATCACCAGCAAACACGGCACGCCGAGCCGCGACTGGCTGAACCCGAACCTGGGCTACATCACCACGTCGCGGGCACGGGCGAAAATCGTCCACTGGTTCAAATTGCAAGCGCGCGACCAAAACGTCGCCGCCGGCAAGACCCTGCTTGAGCGCGAACTGGCTCGCCTGGGCCTGCCGCAGGTGGACTTCGACAAGCTGGCCGAAAAGGCCAACATGAAGATCGCCGAAGACATGTTCGCCGCCCTCGGTGCCGGCGACCTGCGCCTGGCGCAACTGGTCAATCTGGCCCAGCAGTTGGTCGAGCCGGAACGCGGCAACGAACAACTTGAGCTGATCCCCCGTAAAGCCACCGGCTATAAGCCTGGCAAGCGCGGTGATATCCAGATCCAGGGCGTGGGCAACCTGCTGACGCAAATCGCCGGCTGCTGCCAGCCGCTGCCGGGGGATGCGATCGTCGGTTACATCACCCAGGGCCGTGGCGTGAGCATTCACCGCCAGGACTGCGCCTCGGTGCTGCAACTGGGTGGGCGCGAGCCGGAGCGGATTATCCAGGTCAGCTGGGGCCCGGTGCCGGTGCTCACCTACCCGGTGGACATCATCATCCGTGCCTACGACCGTTCCGGTTTGCTGCGTGACGTTTCGCAAGTGCTGCTCAATGAGCGGATCAACGTGCTGGCGGTCAACACCCGCTCGAATAAAGAGGACAACACCGCGTTGATGTCCCTGACCATCGAGATCCCGGGGTTGGACGCATTGGGCCGGTTGCTGGGGCGGATTTCCCAGTTGCCGAATATCATCGAGACACGGCGTAACCGCACACCATGATTCGCGGAATGAATGCAGGCTAAATGTGGGAGGGGGCTTGCTCCCGATAGCAGGCTGTCAGTTGATACATCTGGTGGCTGACGCACCGCTATCGGGAGCAAGCCCCCTCCCACACTGATCGGACACAGAAAGATGTATTCACTTGAAGACCTGCTGCACCTGATGAGCCGCCTGCGAGACCCGCAATATGGGTGCCCGTGGGACCTCAAGCAAACCTACGCGACCATCGTCCCGCACACCCTCGAAGAAGCCTATGAAGTGGCCGACGCCATCGAGCGCGGCGACTTCGATCACCTGCAAGGCGAGTTGGGCGACCTGTTGTTCCAAGTGGTGTATTACAGCCAGTTGGCGGGGGAAGAGGGGCGTTTCGAATTTGCCGGCGTGATCGACAGCATCACGCGCAAGCTGATCCGGCGTCATCCCCATGTGTTCCCCACCGGTGATCTGTATGCGCCATTAGATATCCCACAGTTGAGCGAAGAGCAGGTCAAGGAGCGCTGGGAGCAGATCAAAGCCGAGGAGCGTGCGGAAAAATCCGACGCACCAGAGCAGCTTTCCCTGCTGGATGATGTGCCCACGGCGCTGCCGTCCTTATCCCGTGCCGCCAAATTGCAAAAGCGCGCCAGCCAGGTCGGTTTCGACTGGCCGTCTGCCTTGCCGGTGGTGGACAACGTGCGCGAAGAGCTGGATGAAGTGCTCGAAGCCATGGCCGATAATGACTCGGTAGCCATTGCCGATGAAGTCGGTGACCTGCTGTTTGCGGCGGTCAACTTGGCCCGTCACCTCAAGGTTGACCCGGAAACCGCACTGCGTGGCGCCAATGCCAAGTTCGAACGACGTTTCCGATTTATCGAACAGGCATTGCGCGACACCCGTCGTCCCATAGAAGATTGCACCCTCGAAGAGTTGGACGCCCTATGGGGCGAAGCCAAACGTCAGGAAAAGAATGTGTCCAGCTGCGGTTGAGCAGTTGCCTAAGTGAGTAAGCACCATGAGCCTTTCCCTTCGCGACCAGTTGCTCAAAGCAGGTCTGGTCAACCAAAAGCAGGCCAAGCAGGTCGGCAAAGAGAAACAGAAGCAGCAGCGCCTGGTCCACAAAGGCCAAGCCGAGGTCGATGACACCCAGGCACGCCTGGCTGCCGAGGCACACGCCGAAAAGGTCAAACGTGACCAGGAGCTGAATCGCCAGCAGCAGGAAAAAGCCGAGGCCAAGGCCCGCACGGCTCAGGTCAAGCAATTGATCGAAACCTCGCGCCTGCCCAAGCTGACCACCGAGGATTACTACAACTTCGTGGATGACAAGAAGGTCAAGCGCCTGTCGGTCAACACGCTGATGCGTAACAAGCTGAGCAACGGCTCCTTGGCGATCGTGCACCACGGCGGCGGCTACGAAGTGATCCCGCGTGAAGCGGCGCTGAAGATTCAGGAGCGCGCACCAGAGCGCATTGTGCAACTCAACATCCTCACAGAAAGCCAGGTGTCGGATGAGGACGATCCGTACGCGGCTTACCAGATCCCGGATGATCTGATGTGGTAAAGCGTTCAAGCACCTGAGTGGTAAGCAGTACCTCTCAAAACAACAAACCCCGCTCAAAAGGCGGGGTTTGTGTTTTCAGGCGTCGGGCTGCGTGGGCCTTGTGCCGAAATCCTGCGAATATTCAGGAGCTTTGTGCCTGGCGTTTCATCTCAAGCGACTCAAGCTCGTTTTTATAATTGTGAGCGTCGCTCTCGTTGTGAAACATGCCGACCAGCAGGTCTTGTTGGTGTACATCCCAGATGTGAATCCCATGGCCCAGCGCTTCGTGGGACATATGTGCATCGTCGCGTTCAGTTACTTTTACAGTCATCTGCTTGCTCCAATTTCTGGTGGGTATGCGGCAAGTCGTCGCAGGTCTTTTTATACGATTTGTTAGCTTGCTAAGTAAACCGCTTTGGCGGTTTATGACAGAAGTTTCATGTTGGGCGGCAGCCTGATAGGGCTGTGTTGGTCATGCCGGCGCCATCGGGAGCAAGCCCCCTCCCACAGGGGTAAGTGTTCGCAGTTCAAATGTGGGAGGGGGCTTGCTCCCGATGATGGCAGACACTTGAACCCAAAATCCCCAGACGAAAAAAAGCCCCGCATTCAGCGAGGCTCTTGTTCAGCTCATCCGCGCAATCAGTTGCCTTTGACAGCCTTGCCGTCAACGGTACCGTCTTGCAGCATGATGTTGTATTCCTTGCCGTCGGTCTCAACCTGACGCAGGGCGACCAGGATGCCGCCCTGGTCCTTGGCAAACCACATCTGGGTGATGCGCTTGCTTTGGGTCGGGTCACGCACGCGCTCGACCTTGATCGCGTCGATGGAGCCTACCTTGGTCTGGACCTTTTCCGGGCCGATCACGCGGAAGTCGTAGGTGTCGACGTCGGTCCCTTCAACCACGTTGTAGCTCATGCTTTTCTTGCCGGCTGCCACATCGCGTTGCAATGCGAGCTGGTAGGTCGACTTGTCGAGCATGTTGCTTTGCAGGGCCACGTTCACTGGGTCTTTGTTTTCAAAACCGGTGACTTTCTTGGCGGTCTGGTCGAAGTCCAGGTTGATTTTCTTTGCCTTGCCCAGGCCGCCACGTTCGAAGCTGTAGCTCACGGGTTGCAGGGTGTCCTTGTCGAAGCGGATCACGCTGGTTTCGGTCAGGCTGGCGATCATCATGGATGCCTTGAAATTCAAGGTCCACGAGCCGTTGTCGTTCTTGGTCAGGCTGCGCTCAGCCGAACCACTCATGGGCAACTGTTTCCAGTCGGCGGTGTAGCTGGCGGAGAAGGGGTGAAGGTCGGCTGCCTGCACGGCAGGCAAGGCGAACAGCGCAACAGCGAAAAGCAAGGCGCGACGCATAAAATCTCCTAGGTTCGAATCAAGTGGCCGCTGGCCGCAAGTAACTGACCGTCCAATAATGCACCCTGGTCACCAAGAATCAACCGCCCCTCGGCAAACCAGCGCACAGCCAGCGGGTAAATCCTGTGTTCCTGGGTATGAACCCGTTGCGCAAGTGTCTGCGCCGAGTCGTCAGACTCTACCGGAACCACTGCCTGTACGACCAGAGGCCCGCCATCGAGTTCCTCGGTGACAAAGTGCACGCTGCAGCCATGCTCACTGTCACCGGCTTCAAGGGCGCGCTGATGGGTGTGCATGCCTTTGTATTTGGGCAGCAGGGAAGGGTGGATATTCAGCAGGCGCCCGTCGTAGTGCCGCACGAAATCGCCGCTGAGGATTCGCATGAATCCGGCCAGTACCACGAGTTTGGGGTTGAAGGCATCGATGAGTTCGATCAAGGCGCTGTCGAAGGCCTCGCGGCCCTCGAAAGCCTTGTGATCCAGCGAGCGGGTTTCGATACCCGCGTCCCTGGCACGTTGCAGGCCGAAGGCGTCGCTGCGGTTGGAGATCACCGCAGCGATGCGCACCGGGCTGTCGCCGGTGCGCGTGCTGTCGATCAGGGCCTGCAAGTTACTGCCGGTGCCGGAGAGCAGCACCACAACATCACAGGTCTGAGACATCAATGAGCCTTGAGGTTCTTCAGTTCAACCTGGGCCGCGCCCTCGGCAGCGGTGGCGATCTGGCCGATGACCCAAGGCTGCTCGCCGGCTTCACGCAGGACGTTCAGCGCAGTTTCAACGTGCTCTTGCGCTACGCAGATCACCATGCCCACGCCGCAGTTCAGCACGCGGTGCATTTCGGTTTCATTGACGTTGCCTTTCTCTTGCAGCCAGTCAAATACCGCAGGACGCTGCCAGCTGGCCACGTCGACGATCGCCTGAGCGCCTTTTGGCAGGACGCGCGGGATGTTGTCCAGCAGGCCGCCGCCGGTGATGTGGGCCATGGCTTTGACCGCGCCAGTGTCCTTGATCAGCTTGAGCAGTGGCTTGACGTAGATGCGGGTCGGGGCCATCAGCAGGTCGGTCAGTGGCTTGCCGTCGAGTTGGATGTTCTCGATGTCCGCACCGGACACTTCGATGATCTTGCGGATCAGCGAGTAGCCGTTGGAGTGCGGGCCAGAGGATGGCAGGGCGAGCAGGGCGTCACCGGCAGCCACTTTGGAACCGTCGATGATTTCGGCTTTCTCTACAACACCCACGCAGAAACCGGCCAGGTCGTAGTCTTCGCCTTCGTACATGCCTGGCATTTCAGCGGTTTCGCCGCCTACCAGGGAGCAACCCGACAGTTCGCAACCCGCGCCAATGCCGGTTACCACTTGGGTAGCGGTCTCGACGTTGAGCTTGCCGGTGGCGTAGTAGTCAAGGAAGAACAATGGCTCGGCGCCGCATACCACCAGGTCGTTGACGCACATGGCCACCAGGTCGATGCCGATGCTGTCGTGCTTGTTCAGGTTCAGTGCCAGGCGCAGCTTGGTGCCCACACCGTCGGTGCCGGAAACCAGAACAGGCTGCTTGTAGCCGGCCGGGATTTCGCAGAGGGCGCCAAAACCGCCCAGGCCGCCCATGACTTCGGGGCGCGCAGTGCGCTTGGCGACGCTCTTGATGCGTTCGACCAATGCTTCACCGGCGTCGATGTCTACACCGGCGTCCTTGTAGCTCAGGGAGGGTTGCTTGCTCATGATCCAGGCCTTTAGGGGGGATTCAGGGGTAACGACCGAGCGGGCAGGGGCTTTTGGTAAAAGGCCCAGCCGATGACGGTCTGCGAAGGCGCGCGATTTTATCAGGCTTGAGGGGCAGCGGCCATCCTCGGGCCGACGGGCAGGGCCATATAGGTTAAAAAAATGCTAATCGCGTCAGCCGTGGCACGTATTAAGGTATAGCCTTGAACCCGCTATCGTTATGACAGCATGAAAACTTACCAGGACTCTGTGAATGTTTTACCGGTTGCCGTGGTCACAGCCTTGGCAAACCGAGTTCACGCGGTCTGTTCCAGCCGCTAAATTTGTCGTTCGGGAATCTTCCATGCGTCTGTGTAAATTCTTCTTTATGGGCTGCTTGTCGTTGGTCAGCCTGGCGAGTCATGCCGAAACCCTCAATGGTCTTTATCAAGTACTTGAACCCGTCAGCAGCCAATCGCCCCAAGAGCGCGACCAGGCCACCCAGCGCGCGGTGCAGACCCTGGTAATCCGTCTGACCGGCGACGCCAAAGCCGCCGACGGCCCAGGCCTGGCGGCGATTCGCAAGGATCCGCAGCAAATCATCACGCAATACGGTTACGACGCCGGCCCACCCGAGAGTCTGCAAGTGGATTTCGACCCGGTCAGCACCGACCGCGCTCTGCGTGATGCGGGCCTGTCGATCTGGGGCAGCAATCGGCCGTCGATCCTCGGCTGGTGGTTGAACGATTCCACTGAAGGCAGCAGCCTGGTGGGGGATGGCCAGACCGTCGCCCAGGCGCTGCGTCATGCAGCCCAGCACCGTGGCTTGCCGTTGCGTCTGCCGCTGGGCGATCTGGATGAGCAGGTCGTCGCCACGGCGCCGAACCTGGAGAGTGCCGACGCCACACCGTTGCGCGCCGCATCCGAGCGCTACGGCGCCGACGCGTTGCTTGCCGTGCACGCGCGTCAGGAAGGTAACCAATGGCAGGCCAAATGGCGCCTGTGGCTGGGCGACAAGAGCGAACAGGGCACAGCCCAAGGCCCCGACACCGGCGCGGTGGCCGACGCAGTGATGCTGGCGGTCAGCCAGAAATTGGCGCCGCGTTTTGCGGTCAAGCCTGGCGTGAGCACCGAACAACTGCTGGAAGTGCAGGGGATGACCCTGGAGCGCTACGCGGCACTGGGTCATCTGCTGGAGCCGTTTGGTGGCCAGCCGCAGTGGGTTGACGGCAATCGCATTGTGTATCGGGTTAACGGGAGCGCCGATCAGTTGCGCACCCAGTTGAGCCTGGCCAAGCTGCAGGAGATCCCTGCGGGCGAGTCGCCGGCTACGCAGCCAGTCGCTGAGGGCGCGCAACCGGCCGCTGCGCCTGAGCCTCAGGCGCAACTGCGTTTTCGTTGGTAACAGTTCTTCCTTATATAGAAGCAATGGAGTGGTTTATGGCGGATACGCGTCGTTGGGTGTGGCTTGGCGGGATCGTCCTGCTGTGCGTTTTTGTGTTCTTGCTGCATTCGATCCTGACGCCGTTCCTGGTTGCGTTGCTGCTGGCCTATCTGTTCGATCCGGTGGTGGATCGTTTGGAGAAAGCCGGGCTGTCGCGGACCTTGGGCGTAGTGGCGGTGTTTGCGCTGTTCACCTTGATCATCACCGCGCTGGTGCTGGTGTTGGTGCCGATGCTGGCCAAGCAACTGTTTCGTCTCTATGAGTTGGCGCCGCAGATGCTCGACTGGTTGCAGCACACGGCAATGCCGTGGGCCCAGGCCAAGTTGGGGTTGTCGGACGGCTTCTGGAAGTTCGATAAGGTCAAGGCGGCGATCAGTGAGCATATGGGGCAAACCACCGATATCGTCGGTGTGATCCTCAGTCAGGCGACTGCGTCGAGCCTGGCGTTGATCGGCTGGCTGACCAATCTCGTGCTGATCCCGGTGGTGGCGTTCTATCTGCTGCGCGACTGGGACATCATGATGGCCAAGATCCGCAGCTTGCTGCCGCGTGATCGTGAGGAGCGCATCGTCTCCCTGGCCGGTGAGTGCCATGAAGTCCTTGGCGCATTCGTGCGTGGCCAGTTGCTGGTGATGCTGGCCCTGGGCGTTATCTACGCCGCCGGCCTGATGGCCATCGGCCTGGAGCTGGGCCTGTTGATCGGCCTGATCGCTGGCCTGGCGGCTATCGTTCCTTATATGGGCTTTGTGATCGGCATCGGCGCGGCGCTCGTGGCTGGCCTGTTCCAGTTTGGTGGTGATCTGTATCCGATGCTCGGGATTGTCGCGGTGTTCATGGTCGGCCAGGCCCTTGAGGGCATGGTGCTGACGCCGTTGTTGGTGGGTGACCGGATCGGTCTGCACCCGGTGGCGGTAATCTTTGCGATCCTGGCGGGGGGCGAGCTGTTTGGCTTTACCGGCATCTTGCTGGCATTGCCGGTGGCGGCGGTGATCATGGTGCTGGTGCGCCATATGCACGATTTGTACAAGGATTCGGATGTGTACACGGGCGTCGAAGACCCCGACCTGTAACCGCTGCTTCATAAACCCGGCTTCGGCCGGGTTTGTTGTTTATGGGGGGATGGCGTCAAACAATCCGCGTAAAACCGGCAAGTTAACGCAAACCTTTGATTTTGCTTGTGGTCTGCTGCATTGTGCGCCCCGCGTCACGGGTATAAACTTTGCAAACTTTACACAGAGGCCACTAGCGGTTCGATGGGAGCCGTTCAGTCAGCATGAAACCGATTCAGCTGCCCTTAGGTGTGCGTCTGCGTGATGACGCCACCTTTATCAATTACTACCCAGGCGCCAATGCCGCTGCACTCGGCTATGTCGAGCGGCTCTGCGAAGCCGACGCCGGGTGGACTGAAAGCCTGATCTATCTGTGGGGCAAGCACGGCGTGGGGCGTACTCACCTGTTGCAGGCCGCCTGCTTGCGCTTCGAGCAAATGGGCGAGCCGGCGGTGTACCTGCCTTTGGCTGAATTGATGGACCGCGGTATCGGGATCTTCGACAACCTTGAGCAATACGAGCTGGTATGCCTGGATGACCTACAGGCGATTGCTGGCAAGGCCGATTGGGAAGAGGCGCTGTTTCATCTGTTCAACCGCCTGCGAGACAGCGGACGGCGCTTGTTGATTGCTGCCTCCACATCGCCCCGCGAGTTGCCCGTCAAACTGGCCGACCTCAAGTCGCGCCTTACCCTGGCGCTGATCTTCCAGATGCGCCCGCTCTCCGACGAAGACAAATTGCGCGCCCTGCAACTGCGTGCTTCTCGCCGCGGCCTGCACCTCACCGACGAAGTCGGACACTTTATCCTCACCCGTGGCACTCGCAGCATGAGTGCGTTGTTCGATTTGCTCGAACAGCTCGATCAAGCCTCTTTGCAGGCCCAGCGTAAACTGACCATTCCCTTTCTCAAAGAAACCCTCGGCTGGTAGCAACCCCTTTGTTTGCAGGGGTTTTGGCAAATTCCAGGCGTCAGAAAACCCGCGTTTGAGCCGGTTTGGCCACGCGAAAGGCGCTTATAGGGTGTTAAGGGCTTAGATGTCATAGTCCAAACAGGAAGTCACATAGATCACGATTGAATTTGCAAATCGATGTGATAGAGGGCATAGTCTCGGCTTCTTTACACATCAGCCACGGTCGTGCCCATGCTAAATCGCTTCGCACCCCTCGTGCCTCTCGCACTCGTTACCCTGTTGTTTGGTTGCGCCTCCCACCCTCAGCAGGTGGTTGAGCAGCAAAAGCCTCAACAACATTCCCAGGCAAAATTTGTTGCAGCGCAGTCTTCCACTGTCTATGAGGAAGAAGTTGCAACAGAGAAAGAACTGGCCGATTTCTCCGGCAGCAAGCCTTATCAGCTTCCAGTTCTGGCCGACAGCATTCTCGAACGCGGCATGTCCCTGATCGGTACCCGTTACCGTTTTGGCGGTACTTCCGAAGCCGGTTTCGACTGCAGCGGTTTCATCGGCTATCTGTTTCGTGAAGAAGCTGGCATGAACTTGCCACGCTCCACTCGCGAAATGATCAACGTGAACGCACCGTTGGTCGCGCGCAACAACCTCAAGCCCGGTGATCTGCTTTTCTTCAGTACTGCAGGTCGTGGTCGTGTCAGTCACGCCGGTATTTACCTGGGTGATAACCAGTTTATCCACTCCAGCAGCCGTCGCAGTGGCGGTGTCCGAGTCGACAACCTGGGCGACAGTTACTGGAGCAAAACCTTCATCGAAGCCAAGCGTGCACTCGCCATGGCCCCGACGACCGTTACCGCTAGCAAGTAAACTTAAAGTGATACTTGAAGTTTGACGTGTAAGCGCTAGAATCCCTGGACATTGTTGTAATCCGTTCGCGCGAGCCTTGCTTGCGCGTTCTGGTTTTCAGCGTTCGGCAGCGAAAGCCGCATCCAGATCAGGATTGTTCTGCACATGTCGACGTCAGCCCGCCTAGTTCTTCTCGTTTGCGCCGCGCTGCTCAGCGCCTGCGCCAGCCGTCCGCCGCCTGCTCCTGTCGCGGCCAAGCCCAAGCCGGTATTCAACTACGCCACCCAGAATTTCTCGCCTGCTGCCGAAGACGTGCTCTTCCGTGCGCTGGGCCTGGTCGGCACGCCTTATCGCTGGGGCGGCAACACGCCGGACTCGGGCTTTGATTGCAGTGGCCTGATCGGCTTTGTGTTCCGTGACGCCGCCGGCATTTCCCTGCCACGCACTACCCGTGAGCTGATCGTGATGCGCGCTCAGGACGTGAGTGAGCAGAACCTGCAAACAGGTGACCTGCTGTTCTTCGCCACCGGTGGTGGTTCGCAGGTCAGCCATGCTGGGATCTATGTGGGCGAGGGCCGCTTTGTCCATGCGCCGCAAACCGGCGGTACGGTGAAGCTCGATACCCTGTCCAAGGCGTATTGGCAGAATGCCTATCTGAGCGCCAAGCGGGTATTGCCAGCAAACCTGGCACGTAATCCCTGAACCCAATACCTAACTAAATGTGGGAGGGGGCTTGCCCCCGATAGCGAAGTATCAGTCACAGTATCTGTGCCTGACCCACTGCTATCGGGAGCAAGCCCCCTCCCACATTGGTTTTGTGATGCTTCTGGGGGCGTTTATTTGGCCGCCGACACCCGCCATACCTTGTTCCCCACGTCATCCGCCACCAGCAAGTCCCCTTGCTGATCAATCACCACGCCCACTGGGCGGCCCATGGCTTTCTCATCTTTATCGAGGAAGCCGGTCAGCACGTCCACCGGCTGACCTTTAGGCTGGCCTGCCTCGAATGGCACGAAAATCACCTTGTAGCCGCTGTGCGGCTTGCGATTCCACGAGCCATGCTGGCCGATGAATGCGCCGTTGCTGAACGGCGCCGGGAGTTTGCTGCCCTCGGCGAACGTCAGGCCCAAAGAAGCGGTGTGCGGCCCTACGGCGTAGTCCGGCGCAATGGCCTTGGCGACCAGGTCCGGGTTCTGCGGCGTGACGCGCACATCCACATGCTGGCCGTAATAGCTGAACGGCCAGCCATAGAAACCGCCGTCCTTGACCGAGGTGATGTAGTCCGGCACCAGGTCGCTGCCGATCTCGTCGCGCTCGTTCACCGCTGTCCACAGCTTGCCGCTCTGCGGTTCCCAAGCCATACCATTGGGGTTGCGCAGGCCGGAGGCGAAAATACGGTGCTGGCCGCTGGCGCGGTCGACTTCCCAGATCGCGGCACGCCCCTGTTCCGCCTCCAGGCCGTTTTCACCGACATTGCTGTTTGAGCCGACGCTCACGTACAGCTTGCTGCCATCCTTGCTGGCCACCACGTTTTTCGTCCAGTGATGGTTCAGCGGACCGCCTGGCAAGTCGACCACCTTGGAGCCTTGGGCCTTGATGGCAGTTTCGCCTGGCTGATAGGGGAAACGCAGCAGCTTGTCCGAGTCGGCCACATACAGGTCGTTTCCGACCAGGGTCATACCGAACGGCGAATTGAGGTTTTCCAGGAACACCGTACGTGTTTCGGCGACGCCGTCGTGGTCGGCATCGCGCAATAGAGTGATACGGTTCGGGCTCGGCACCCCGGCGCCGGCACGTCCCATGACCTTCTCCATGACCCAGCCGCGTATGCCCTTGGCGTCATCCGGTTTGGGCGGTGCGTTGGTTTCCGCCACCAGCACATCGCCATTGGGCAACACATACAGCCAGCGCGGGTGGTCGAGGCCCTCGGCGAACGCGGCCACTTGGGTGCCGGGGGCTGCCGTTGGCTTCGCGCCATCTGGCCAGCCGATGGCTGGAGCGATGTTGACGGTAGGGATCAGCGTTTTGTTCGGTTCCGGCAGTCGGGGCGAGGGGCCGGTGCCGTCGGAAACCTTCAGGGTTGAGCTTTCTCCGCACGCCGCGAGGGTGCCGGCAAGCATGATTAACAGGGCGAGTCTGGTTTTATGCATGGTGTTCTCCTTGATACCTGTAAGGGTAGAGGAGGGCGGTGGTGCGATGGTTCAAGTACTCGACTAGCTTTCATTGACGCTCCACCCCCAACCCACTAACCTTCGCCGCTTGTTCCAGGTGCTCTGTGACCCGTGGGTCGACAGAGTGAAACAGGGAAGCCGGTGAGTGAGCGCGCTTGTACACAGCGCCGCCGCAATTCCGGCGCTGCCCCCGCAACGGTAAATGAGTCAAGACGCTGCTTTTGCCACTGTATCGCGTGCGATATGGGAAGGCGCAGCGTTGGCCTGCTTGCTCTCTACAAGAGCTGCGCCACTCATGAGCCCGGAGACCGGCCTGGATCATCCAACAGCATCACGGTGGGCGATGCTTGGCTGTCTGTTTTTTCTTTTTCCTGCCCGCCGTTTTTGTCCAGCCCCAACGGAGAGCTGCCATGACCGATACCCCCGACCGCGACGAACGCCACTTGGCGCGCATGCTGCGCAAAAAAGCCGTGATCGACGAGCGCATCGCCAACTCCCCTAACGAATGCGGCTTGCTGCTGGTACTCACCGGCAACGGCAAAGGCAAGAGCAGCTCGGCGTTTGGGATGCTCGCTCGCGCCATGGGCCATGGGATGCAATGCGGTGTGGTGCAGTTCATCAAGGGGCGTAACAGCACTGGCGAAGAGTTGTTTTTCCGCCGCTTCCCCGAGCAAGTGCGTTTCCACGTCATGGGCGAAGGCTTTACCTGGGAAACCCAGGACCGCCAGCGCGATATCGCCGCCGCCGAGGCAGCCTGGGCGGTATCCCGCGAACTGCTGCAAGACCCAACCATCGGCCTGGTGGTGCTGGACGAGCTGAACATAGCCCTCAAGCACGGCTACCTCGACCTGGACCAAGTGCTCAGCGACCTGCAAGCCCGCCCGCCGATGCAACACGTGGTGGTCACTGGCCGTGGCGCTAAGCCGGAGCTGATCGAGATGGGCGACACCGTCACCGAAATGGGCATGCTCAAACACGCATTCCAGGCCGGTATCAAGGCACAGAAGGGCGTCGAACTTTGAATCAGCCCCGTCATTGCCCGGCCGTATTGATCGCCGCACCGGCGTCCGGCCAAGGCAAAACTACCGTCACCGCCGCCCTGGCCCGTTTGCACCGCAATCTGGGACGTAGGGTGCGCGTGTTCAAATGCGGTCCGGACTTTCTGGACCCGATGATCCACGAACGCGCCAGCGGTGCGCCGGTGTATCAATTGGATATGTGGATGGTGGGCGAGCAGGAAAGTCGCCGCCTGCTGTGGGAAGCGGCGGGGGAGGCCGACCTGATCCTGATCGAAGGCGTGATGGGTCTGTTCGACGGCACGCCCTCCAGTGCCGACCTGGCGCGGCACTTCGGCGTGCCGGTGCTGGGCGTGATTGATGGCACCGCCATGGCCCAAACCTTTGGTGCTCTGGCGCTAGGCCTTGCGCGCTACCAGCCGGATCTACCGTTCGCGGGCGTGTTGGCCAACCGCGTCGGCACGTTGCGTCATGCGCAATTGCTCGAAGGTAGCCTCACTGAAGGCCTGCGCTGGTACGGCGCGCTGTCCCGCGAGACGGGAATCGAGCTGCCGAGCCGTCATCTGGGCCTGGTTCAAGCCAGCGAACTGAATGACCTCGATGCACGCCTGGACGCCGCCGCCCAAGCCTTGGGCAGCAGTTGCGAAGTCGCTTTACCGCCGCCCGTGACCTTCGCCGCGCCTGAAGTGATCGAAGCTGAGCCGTTGTTGGCCGGTGTCCGCATTGCCGTGGCCCGCGACGAAGCCTTCGCCTTCACCTACGGCGCCAGTCTTGACCTGTTGCGGGCGATGGGCGCTGAGCTGACATTTTTCTCCCCGATCCACGATCGCGAATTACCTGACGCCGACAGTCTGTATCTGCCTGGTGGCTACCCGGAACTGCACCACCAGGCGTTGTCGGAAAATACTCCGATGCTCGACGCCATCCGTGCTCACCATGCGGCGGGTAAGCCGTTGCTCGCTGAGTGTGGCGGCATGCTCTACCTGCTGAACTCCCTCACCGACGTCGACGGCAACCGCGCCGAACTGCTCGGCCTGTTGCAGGGTGATGCAGTGATGCAAAAGAAACTGGCGGCCCTGGCGCTGCAAAGCGTCGAATTGCCGGAAGGCGTACTGCGCGGCCATACCTATCACCACTCCCTGACCAGCACCGAATGGCAACCGATTGCCCGTGGTTTGAGCCCCAATGGTGGGCGCGGGGCCGAAGCGGTCTACCGACAGGGGCGGATGACGGCCTCTTACGTGCACTTCTACTTTCCGTCGAATCCGGCTGCTGTGGCCGCATTGTTTTTACCCACGATAGCGCCATGACTGACAACGCCTTCCCCCAGGCCGACCGCGATGCCGTTTACCGCGCCATTGCCGAACGCCGCGACATGCGTCACTTCAGCGGTGGCACTGTCGCCCCTGAATTGCTCCACCGCCTGCTTCAGGCCGCGCATCAGGCGCCGAGTGTCGGCCTCATGCAGCCCTGGCGTTTTATCCGCATCAGCGACCGCCACCTGCGCGGGCAGATCCAGCAACTGGTGGAAGAAGAGCGCGTGCGCACAGCCGAGGCCCTTGGCGAGCGCACCGATGAGTTCATGAGGCTTAAGGTCGAAGGCATCAATGACTGTGCCGAAGTACTGGTGGCGGCATTGATGGATGATCGCGAGCGCCATATTTTCGGCCGGCGCACCTTGCCGGAGATGGACATGGCCTCGCTGTCCTGCGCGATCCAGAATCTGTGGCTGGCCGCTCGCGTGGAAGGCCTTGGCATGGGCTGGGTCTCGTTGTTTGAGCCCCAGGCCCTGGCCGATTTGCTGGGCCTGCCGCCCGGCGCAAAACCTCTGGCTGTGTTGTGCCTGGGGCCGGTCGTCGAGTTCTATCCGGCACCGATGTTGCAGCTCGAAGGCTGGACCGAACCGCGTCCGCTGAGTGACATGTTGTTTGAGAATACGTGGAGAGTAAGTCAATGAGTGTGGCCTTGCTGTGTGTCGCTGCAGTGGCGTTGGATGCGCTACTGGGCGAGCCCAGGCGCTGGCATCCGCTGGTGGCGTTCGGCAATTTTGCCGGGCGCATCGAGCAACGTTTCAACAGTGGCGGCCGTGGCTGGCGCAGTCACGGTGTGACGGCGTGGTTTATCGCCGTGGTGCCGTTGACGCTGCTGGCCACCGCGTTGTCGTGGGCGCCTTATATCGGCTGGGTGTTGGAGATTCTGGCGTTGTACTGCGCCCTCGGTATGCGCAGCCTCGGCGAGCATGTGATGCCGGTGGCCCAGGCGTTGCGCAGCGATGACCTGGATGAAGCCCGCACGCGGGTGAGTTACCTGGTGAGCCGCCAGACCAGCGAGCTGGATCGCACCGAAGTCGCCCGCGCCGCCACCGAATCGGTATTGGAAAACGGCAGCGATGCGATATTCGCCGCGCTGTTCTGGTTCGTGGTCGCTGGCGTACCGGGCGTGGTGCTCTACCGATTGAGCAACACCCTTGATGCCATGTGGGGCTATCGCAACGAGCGCTTCGAGCGCTTCGGCTGGGCCGCAGCGAAAATCGACGACGTGCTCAACTACATTCCGGCACGCCTGGTGGCCTTGACCTACGCCGTGCTCGGCAAAACCCGCCTGGCCCTCAAATGCTGGCGCACCCAGGGCCCGACCTGGGACAGCCCCAACGCCGGGCCGGTGATGGCTGCCGGCGCAGGCGCCTTGGGTGTTGAATTGGGTGGTGCTGCGATTTATCACGGCGAAGTACACCAGCGTCCGCCATTGGGCGAAGGCCCGGCGGCGGATGCCGACTCCATCGACCGAGGCTGGCAACTGGTGCAGCGCGGCGTATGGTTGTGGCTGCTGATCCTATGTGCGGGGGCGCAATTCTATGCTTGAACACGGTGGCCGACTGCGTAAAGCATCCATTCAATACGGGATTGCCGAGGCCGACTGGCTTGACCTGTCCAGCGGTCTCGCGCCTTGGCCCTGGCCGATCCCGCCGATCCCGCTGCGTGCCTGGGCACGATTGCCAGAGACCGACGACGGCTTGGAACAGGCTGCCAGCGAGTACTACGGGGCCGCGCATTTATTGCCGGTGCCCGGTTCCCAGGCGGCGATCCAGTTGCTGCCGCGCCTGCGCCGATCCGGCAAAGTCGGCGTGCTGTCGCCTTGCTATGCCGAGCATGCCGAAGCCTGGCGCCGCGCCGGGTATGTGGTGCGCGAGGTGCAGGAACAGGAAGTCGACTTCTTCCTCGATAGCCTCGACGTTTTGGTGGTGGTCAATCCCAACAATCCTACAGGCCAGAGCCTGACTCCCCAGCGCCTGCTGGACTGGCACACACGGCTGGCCCAGCGCGGCGGCTGGCTGGTGGTGGACGAAGCGTTTATGGACGTGACGCCGGAGTTGAGTTTGGCAGGCCAGGCTCATCAGGTCGGTCTGATTGTGTTGCGCTCGTTCGGCAAGTTCTTCGGCCTGGCCGGCGTGCGTCTGGGATTTGTGCTGGCCGAACGCAAGTTGCTCAAGTTGCTCGCTGAACAGGTCGGGCCTTGGGCCGTCAGCGGACCGACACGCGTGTTGGGGCAAGTGTGCCTGCGCGACACTGCCGGGCATACCCGTCAGCGGGCGCGTTGCGTCGAGGCTGGCGAGCGATTGTTCACGCTGCTTGAGCGCCACGGATTTCAGCCTCAGGGCGGCTGCGCGTTGTTCCAATGGCTGATCACCCCGCACGCCGAACGCATGCACGAATTCATGGCCCAGCGCGGCATCCTGCTGCGCCTGTTCGTCCACGACAGCAGCCTGCGCTTCGGCCTGCCCGACACCGAGGCCGATTGGTTGCGCCTCGACGCCGCACTGGCCGCCTATAAGGATGCTTCATGAGTACGCTGATGGTGCAAGGCACCACGTCCGACGCCGGCAAAAGTACGCTGGTGACCGCGCTGTGCCGCTGGCTGGTGCGCCAGGGCGTCGCAGTGGTGCCGTTCAAGCCGCAGAACATGGCGCTCAACAGTGCCGTGACGGCCGAAGGCGGCGAGATCGGCCGCGCCCAGGCGGTGCAGGCCCAGGCAGCTAATCTGGCGCCCCACACTGACATGAACCCGGTGTTGCTCAAACCCAACAGCGACACCGGTTCCCAAGTGATCATCCACGGCCGCGCCGTGACCACCATGAACGCCGTGGCCTATCACGACTACAAAGCCATCGCCATGCAGGCAGTGCTGGCCTCCCACGCACGGTTGAGCGAAGCCTATCCGGTGGTGATGGTGGAAGGCGCAGGCTCCCCGGCGGAGATCAACCTGCGCGCCAATGACATTGCCAACATGGGCTTCGCCGAAGCCGTTGACTGCCCAGTGTTGCTGATCGCCGACATCAATCGCGGCGGTGTGTTTGCCCATCTGGTCGGCACCTTGGAATTGCTTTCGCCCACCGAACAAGAGCGGGTCAAGGGCTTCGTCATCAACCGTTTTCGCGGCGATATCGCGCTGTTGCAACCCGGTTTGGATTGGCTGCAAGCACGCACTGGCAAACCGGTAGTGGGGGTTTTGCCCTACGTGATGGATTTGCACTTGGAGGCTGAAGACGGCATCGACCAGCGTCAGATCGACAAGGCGGCGCAGGTGCTCAAGGTGGTGGTGCCGGTATTGCCGCGCATCAGCAATCACACGGATTTTGACCCACTGCGCCTGCATCCTCAGGTGGATTTGCAGTTTGTCGGTCCGGGCCGGTCGATTCCTGCCGCCGACCTGATCATCCTGCCGGGCTCGAAAAGCGTGCGCAGTGATTTGGCGTATCTGCGTGCCAATGGCTGGGATACCGCCGTAGCACGGCATTTGCGGTATGGCGGCAAGGTGCTGGGGATTTGCGGCGGGTTGCAGATGCTGGGCGAGCAGGTGCATGACCCATTGGGGCTGGAAGGAGCGGCGGGTTCCAGTGACGGGTTGGGGTTGTTGGCGTTCAGCACGACTTTGGAAGAAGAGAAGCAACTGCGCAATGTGCGGGGGCGGTTGTTGCTGGAGGATGCTGAGGTCAGAGGGTACGAGATTCATGCGGGTGTGACGTGTGGCGCTGCCCTGTCGAACGCCGCCGTGCTGCTGGAGGACGGTCGCAGTGACGGCGCGCAAAGTGCTGACGGGCAGATTCTCGGCACGTATCTGCATGGCTTGTTCGAGACCCCGGCGGCCTGCAGTGCGTTGCTGCGTTGGGCAGGGTTGCAGGATGTGCAGGAGGTGGACTACCACGCCCTGCGCGAGCGCGATATCGAACGCCTGGCCGATCTGGTGGAGAACCATTTGGACACCGATTTGTTGCGCAAACTGTGTGGGATTTAATGGTGTACACACGGTTCAAAGGTGGGAGGGGGCTTTCGGTGTACATATCCATTCCTGCGTTCGGCCAGCGTGGTTTACGGGGCGACTTCAGATCAAAAGCAGGATCAAAAACGACTCGCTTCGCATCGTGGATGGGTGGGTGGGTAGGGGGTGTCTCATGCTTCAACTGATTTTAGGCGGCGCTCGTTCCGGTAAAAGCCGCCTGGCCGAAAAGCTCGCCAGCGACAGCGCTTTGCCCGTCATCTATATCGCCACCAGTCAGCCGCTTGACGGCGAGATGAATGCCCGCGTTGCCTCGCATCGCGAGCGTCGCCCTGATCATTGGGGTTTGATCGAAGAGCCTGTCGAGCTGGCGCGTGTGCTACGCGAAAACGCCGCACCCGGTCGCTGCTTGCTGGTGGATTGCCTGACCCTGTGGCTGACCAATCTGCTGATGCTCGAAGACGCAGAGCGCTTGGCGTTTGAGCGCGATCAATTGCTGGAAACCCTGGCCACGCTGCCGGGGGAAATCATTTTTGTCAGCAACGAGACCGGAATGGGTGTCGTGCCGCTGGGCGAATTGACTCGCCGCTATGTGGATGAAGCCGGTTGGCTGCATCAAGCTTTGGCCGAGCGGTGTCAGCGTGTTGTCCTGACGGTTGCCGGCCTGCCCCTGACTTTGAAAGGTATTGCGTTATGACTGACACCTGGTGGCTCAACCCTTGTAAGGCGATTAACGCCTCGGCGTACGAACAGGCCCTGGCGCGCCAGCAGCAATTGACCAAGCCGACCGGTTCCCTCGGTCAGTTGGAAGCGCTGGCCGTGCAATTGGCTGGCTTGCAGGGCCAGGTCAAACCGTCGGTTGATCACGTGTGGATTGCGATTTTTGCCGGGGATCACGGCGTGGTTGCCGAAGGTGTGTCGGCGTATCCCCAGGAAGTGACCGGGCAGATGCTGCATAACTTTGTCACCGGTGGTGCGGCCATCAGCGTACTGGCGCGGCAATTGGATGGGCAGTTGGAGGTGGTCGACCTCGGTACGGTGAACCCGTCGCTGAGCCTGCCGGGCGTGCGTCACCTGAATATCGGCACGGGCACCGCCAACTTCGTCAAGGGCCCGGCAATGACCGTGGCTCAGGGGCAATTGGCATTGCAAGCGGGTCGCGATAGCGTGCTGCGTGCCCGTGAAAGCGGTGCGCAGTTGTTTATCGGCGGCGAAATGGGCATCGGCAACACCACCGCTGCCAGTGCGTTGGCGTGCGCGTTGCTCGATTGCCGCGTCAGCGATCTGACCGGCCCGGGTACAGGGTTGAACGCTGAAGGGGTGAGCCACAAGGTTGCCGTGATCGAACGCGCATTGGCGTTGCATGGCGGGCAGCGTGGTGACGCACTGCACACCCTGTTCAACCTGGGCGGCTTTGAGATTGCTGCGTTGGTGGGAGCTTATCTGGCGTGCGCCCAAGAAGGCGTGGTGGTGCTGGTGGATGGGTTTATCTGCACGGTCGCCGCACTGGTGGCCACGCGTCTGAATCCGGACTGCCGCGATTGGCTGTTGTTCGGCCATCGGGGCGCTGAGCCGGGTCATCGTCATGTGCTGCAAAGCCTTGATGCTCAACCGTTGCTCGAACTCGGCTTGCGCCTGGGCGAAGGCAGCGGCGCCGCGTTGGCGGTACCGTTGTTGCGCCTGGCGTGTGCGCTGCACGGGCAGATGGCGACCTTTGCTGAAGCGGCCGTGGCAGACCGTCCGGCATGATTTTGCACCTGGACCTGCTGCGCCACGGCGAAACCGAGCTGGGCGGCGGCCTGCGTGGCAGCCTGGATGACGCCTTGACCGCCAAAGGCTGGGAGCAGATGCGCGCCGCCGTCATAGCGCAGGGGCCTTGGGACCGGCTCATCAGTTCGCCGCTGCAACGCTGCGCGCGCTTCGCTGATGAGTTGGCGGCGCGGCTGAAGGTGCCGGTGAGCTTGGAAAAGGACCTGCAAGAGCTGCACTTCGGCGCTTGGGAAGGACAGAGCGCGGCGGCGTTGATGGAAACCGACGCCGAAGGCTTGGGCCTGTTCTGGGCCGATCCCTATAGCTTCACGCCACCTGAGGGTGAGCCGGTCAGGGAATTTTCCGAACGTGTTTTGAGCGCCGTCTCACGCTTGCATCAGGCCTATGCTGGTGAGCGCGTGCTGTTAGTCAGTCATGGCGGGGTGATGCGTTTGCTATTGGCCCAGGCCCGAGGCTTGCCCCGCGAGCAGTTGCTGAATGTCGAAGTCGGCCATGGTGGGCTGTTCAGCTTGCAGGTCGCTGCCGATGGCGTGTTGAAGGAAGGAATCTGACGATGCTGCCGTTCTGGATTGCCCTGCAATTTCTCAGCAGCCTGCCGATTCGCTTGCCGGGCATGCCGCAGCCGCAGGAGTTGGGGCGCTCGTTGCTGTTTTATCCGGTAGTCGGGCTGCTGTTCGGGTTGCTGTTGTGGGGGCTGAATACGGCGTTGATGGGGGCGCCATTGTTGCTGCATGCCGCGCTGCTGCTGACGGCCTGGGTGCTGCTCAGTGGCGGGTTGCACTTGGATGGCCTGGCGGACAGCGCGGACGCCTGGCTCGGTGGTTTTGGCGACCGTGAGCGCACCCTGACCATCATGAAAGACCCCCGCAGTGGACCGATTGCGGTAGTCACCCTGGGCTTGGTGTTGCTGCTCAAGTTCAGTGCACTTGTGGCCTTGATTGAGCAACACAACGGCGCTGCGCTCATTTTGGCACCGCTGATCGGGCGGGCCTCGATGCTGGCGTTGTTTCTGACCACTCGTTATGTGCGTGCTGGCGGATTGGGTCAGGCATTGTCGGATCATTTACCTCGGCTCGTCGGCCAACAGGTGCTAATCCTCAGTGGTCTGGCCTGCATTCTTATCGGGGGATTCAGTGGTGGGATCGCGGTGCTGCTCGCGGCGATCTGCTTCATTGGTCTGCGCCAGTTGATGGTCAATCGCCTCGGCGGCACCACCGGCGACACCGCTGGGGCCTTGTTGGAGCTGCTGGAAGTCGCTGTATTGGTCGGTCTGGCGCTGTAACACTTTCTTGCATTTCAATAATCGCGGGTATATACACGTTCCATGCTTGCCTCCCAATGTTTATGCACCAACCTGCGACGCGCCGCCCGTGGCGTCAGCAGGCACTACGACGGCGCCCTCGACGGCTTCGGGATCAACGTTGCCCAGTATTCTTTGCTGTGTAACCTGCAGCGCCTTGATCAGCCGAGCATTTCCAGCCTGGCGGACGCCATGGGGCTGGACCGCAGCACCTTGGGGCGCAATCTCCGGGTGTTGGAGTGCGAAGGATTGGTCCAGTTGGTCGAGGGCAATGACCTGCGAAATCGCCTGGTGCTGCTGACCGAGGCGGGTGCAGAACGGCTGGCTGCGGCCTTGCCAGCCTGGGAAGCAGCGCAACAGAAATTGATCGATCAACTCGGCGCGGATAAACGCGAAACCTTGTTGGCCTTGCTGGATGAGCTCGCCTGAAGGCGAGCTTGTTCGAACATAAGCGGGTATATACCCGCGAGCGGAGAATAAGAAATGACCTCGATGTGGCGCACCAGTGGTTGGATCCTAGTGGGGAGTGCGCTGATCCTGGCGTTGTCATTGGGGGTGCGACACGGTTTCGGCTTGTTCCTTGCGCCAATGAGCAGTGAATTCGGCTGGGGTCGAGGCACGTTCGCCTTGGCGATTGCGCTGCAGAATCTGATCTGGGGCCTGGCGCAGCCATTTGCGGGGGCGGTGGCCGACCGATTCGGCGCGACCAAAGTGGTATTTGTAGGTGGAGTGCTGTACGCCGTGGGCCTCGTGTTGATGGGCCTGTCCGATTCCGCGTGGTCGCTTTCGCTGAGTGCCGGTCTGCTGATTGGTATCGGTCTCTCTGGAACCTCGTTTTCGGTGATTCTTGGGGTCGTCGGCCGTGCCGTGGCGCCGGAAAAACGCAGCATGGCCATGGGTATTGCCAGCGCCGCAGGTTCATTCGGCCAGTTCGCTATGGTGCCCGGCACCTTAGGCTTGATCAGTTGGCTGGGCTGGTCCGCAGCACTGCTTGCGTTGGGCCTGATGGTGGCGTTGATCTTGCCGCTGGTCAGCATGCTCAAGGATCAGCCGCTGCCGGTACTGGCCGGGCAGCAGACCTTGCGCGAGGCATTGCACGAAGCCTGCGGACACTCCGGATTCTGGCTGCTGGCCTTTGGCTTTTTCGTCTGTGGTTTCCAGGTGGTGTTTATCGGTGTGCACCTGCCGGCCTACCTGGTGGATCAGCACTTGCCGGCCACCACAGGCACCACCGTGCTGGCATTGATTGGCCTGTTCAATATCGTCGGTACCTACACCGCCGGTTGGCTGGGTGGGCGTATGTCCAAGCCGCGTCTGCTGACCGGGTTGTACCTGTTGCGAGCGGTGGTGATTGTGCTGTTCCTTTGGGCGCCGGTGACCCAACTCAGCGCCTACCTGTTCGGCATGGCGATGGGCTTGCTGTGGTTGTCCACGGTGCCGCTGACCAACGGCACCGTAGCCACCTTGTTTGGCGTGCGAAATCTTTCGATGCTCGGTGGGATTGTGTTCTTGTTCCATCAGATTGGTTCGTTCCTCGGCGGTTGGTTGGGCGGGGTGGTCTATGATCGAACCGGCAACTACGATTTGATCTGGCAAGGTGCCATTGTGTTGAGCCTGCTCGCAGCCGCCCTCAATTGGCCGGTACGCGAGCGGCCGGTGGCGCGTCTACAGGCGCAAATGGAGGCGGCATGAGCCTGAAAGCACAGGGTTTATTGATTATTGCGGGGCTCATCCTGCTGGTGCTGGCATGGTGGGGCTGGCAGCGCGGCGGGCTGGCATTGATGCAACTGGGTATGTCGATCTGTTAAGTTCGATCCCTGAACTCTTGAAAGGACGTTTCGACATGCAGATGCGCTGGCTGGCTGTACCTGTGCTGATGGCGGCTTTTGGCGGTGTGGCGTTGGCTGCTGATTGCCCACCTTTGCTTGAAGGCCAATTGCCCAAACTGCGCGCCAAGGAATCCATCGACCTGTGCCAGCGCTTTGCCGGCAAGCCTTTGGTTATCGTCAACACCGCGAGCTTTTGCGGATTCGCCCCGCAGTTCAAAGGCCTCGAAGCCTTGTATCAACGCTACAAGGATCAAGGGCTGGAAGTGATCGGCGTGCCGTCCGATGACTTCAAGCAGGAAGCCAAGACCGGCGAGGAGACCGCCAAGGTCTGCTACGTGAACTACGGCGTGACCTTCACCATGACTGAGCCGCAGAAGGTCAAGGGCCCGGATGCAGTGAATCTGTTCAAGGTGTTGGCACAGCAGAGCAACGCGCCGAAGTGGAATTTCTACAAGTACGTGGTGGATCGCCAGGGTAAGGTGATTGCCGATTTTTCCAGCCTGACCAAGCCGGACAGCCCGGAGCTGATCAAGGCGGTGGAGCAGGCGATAGCGTCTAAACCCTGATCCGCGCCCAATGAAAAGCCCCGCCTCCTTTGCAGGAGAGCGGGGCTTTTTTACACCTGCCTGAATCAGAAGGTGTAGGTCATGCCCAGGCCGAAACCGTTGGCACTGTTTTCGTACTTGGCGCTGTAGTTGGACGGCAGCGAGGTGTTATTGACCTTGACGTCTTCTTCCTTGAGGTAGGAGTACGCCAGGTCGACCGTCATGTTATCCATGACCTTGTAGCCCAGGCCCACGCTGAAGATCGTCCGGTCGCCAGTAGGAATACGTGGCGAACGATCGGTGTTGTTGGTTGGCGACTGGTCGAAGGTCAGGCCGGTACGCAGTACCACCTGCTTGGTCAACTGGTATGAGGTACCCACGGCATAGGCCCAGGTGTCGTGCCAGTTTTGTTCTTCGGTGATGTTGGCGATTCGGCTAGGGGCCAGGGCGCCACCGTTTGTCCCAGTCACACCTTCGTTGTTGACGGTGATCTCTTTCAGGCGACTCCAGCGTGTCCAGGTTGCACCGCCGTACACTTTCCAGGCATCGGTCAGGTCTTGAGTGACCGACAGGTCGTAGGATTCCGGGGTCTCGATTTTCAAGGAGGCGTCGTAACGGTTGTTACGCAGCGCGCCTTGAGTCTGGGCCGGACCGCTGACGGTGGTGTGCCCCTCAAGCTTGTAATTGACCTTGGAGTGGTAGGTCAGGCCGACGCGGGTAGTATCGGTTGCCTGGACCAGCACACCAACATTGAAGCCCAGTGCGGTGTCATCACCCTTGATCTTGACGTTGGTGTCCGAGAAAGGCGCGCCGATTACCAATGTCTTGTCCGACTCCAACACCCCGGAGATGCGGTTGATGGTCGGACCAAAACCGATGGAAACCTTGTCGTTGAAGGCATAGCTGACAGTCGGCTGGAAGGTCATGACCTTCACTTCGCTCTTGCTGCCAAAGCCACGGCCCTGGAAGCCGTTTTCGTAGTCGGTCACCAGACCGAACGGTGCATAGACGCCGAAGCCGATGGCCCACTGATCGTTGAGTTTGTTGGTGTAGAAGCCGAATGGCACCGCAGTGAACGGAACCATATCACCTTTGTTGGAGCCGCTTGGGCGGCCACTTGCGTCCTTGATATCGGTCGAAGCATCAATGGCAGCAACACCGCCCGTGATCTGCTGGCCATTCAGGCGAGCCATACCGGCAGGGTTACCGTAAACAGTGCTTGCATCATCGGCAGAAGAGGAGCGACCTGCGAAACCCGTACCCATCCCGCTCACGCTTTGTTCGTTCAGTGCAAAGCCGCTTGCGAACAGTTGGGAGGATGCCATGGCAACGGCGAGGCTAAGTGTGGTCTTGAGCATTACTTTTTTCATTATTAGAACTCCGTGGTGATCACCGCTGCGGAAAGTACCAATAAAATTAACATCGCGCTATAGGCTGTAATGTCGGAGATAGAGCGTTTTTGTAGGACAATCCGACCAAAATTCAGCGTTTTTGGCGAATCTTGCAAATTGCCCGGTCAGCAGGCCACGTGATTCATGGGTGAAACACAGGTTTGCCAGGTTTGGGTGAAATCTCGCAGCCTTCCTTGCGGATGAAATATTTCTTTCCAGATACGTGCCATCGCTAAAACGTCACCGGATTGAGGCAGGGCAGGGCTATGTTGTTCCACCAGAAGCCATGCGATGGCGGTGGCGTAACGCAGGTTTACGGTGAGCTCCAATTGTGGGGCGCTGAGAAAGGCGTGTTGGCTGGCCAGCCCGCGCACCAGGCTGGCACGCTCGGGGTCGAGTGCCAGGTAGGTGTCCCACAAGGCGCGATGACGGGGTTCGGTGATGCTGTACAGGCCGTGACCGCGTCGATCGTGCAAGGCGGAACCCAATTCCGACTGGCTGGCCGCGATACCCAGGAGCAGAGACTCTGCCGTTGGGCTCTGTCGGTCGAGGTACATCAGCGTCGGCCGGATTACATAACGACACAATTCACTGGCAGCGATACCCATACAAGCCTCAATCCGTGAAAGTGGTCGACGAGACCTGAGAAGGAGGGGGCTTGGCAGCAGTGGATCGGATCTCAGGCTCGCCGGAAGCGGATCACGCCGCTTGAGTTGAAGTGTAGTGTCATATTCGCGATGTAAAGGCCTGTTTTTAAAACATCTTATTCAACCAGTTATAATGTTTATATCGATTTGAACTTAGTAAAACTTCGCAATTCAGGAATCGCAGGCAATAAAAAACCCTGTGTTTTAAACAGGGTTTTTTGTGTTTCAGCGACTCGGGTCGATCAGGCAACCAGTGCCTGACGGGTACGCTCGATCACGGCCTGCAGCGGTTCTGCGCTGGAGTATTGATCGGGGTACAGGCGTTCGCTGTGACGAGCGATGCCGTGTTCGTTGACCAGTGTGAAGCTGAAGCAGCCTTTGCGAGCGGCCATGATCAGGCAGTTCATTGGGGCAAAAGCATTAGTGAGGGTGCGAATGGCATCCTGAGTATGGATTTGAGCGTTCATATTATTGGTGTTCCTACAAATGACACGGATTAAGAGCCGTGCAACGTTAAAACGTTCCAGTAACGTTGATCACCATTGATCAAACGAAGAACCTGACTGGAACAAAGCAGCCAGTTTGAAGCGCTAATAAGTTAGGCGCGCTTGGGCTGGCAGGTAGGTACTTAGGAGGGCAGGCAGCACAACAGGGGCAAAGGTTCTGGGCCCAGGGTGAAGATCCTGATCAATTTGCAGGTTGGTTCGGTCAGAGTATGGAAACTTCGCGACACCCTTTGCTTGTTCAAAGGCAATGTCGTCGCAAGTGATACCTGGAAACCTTCGAGGTGGTCGATCCCGTGTTGTTCAGGGGAGTTGTTCGACCAGAATTGACTTTCAGCTTGGTACTAACGCCGCGGATAGTAACGGAATGAAACAGGTAATGGAAGTGTGTTACCAAAAAAACTTCAATCAGCCAGCCAGCAGGCTGCGGTAGACCAGTACGGTGATAGCTGCGGCCATCGAACAGCCCAGCCCATAGGCGGCTAAGGTCAGGCGCAGTGATTGGCCGGTCTCAACGACCTTCATCACATCGCGCATATCGTTGATGCGGCCTTCGCCGAGCTCGATGCACAGGCTTATGGCCGTGAAAGCGGCCGACAGCAAGATAGCGATGGCGAACAGCGCGCCATCTGGCGATGGCAGCGCGGCATTAATCCACAATGAGATGGCGCAGATGGCCAGTAACAGCACAGCGAATAACAGAATTCCTTTCATCGACCTAGTCCGCATTGCGTTGCCCGTCGGGCAGTGTGGAGAGCCGGTAAAGATTTGAAAAGTCCCCAATTGGCTTCGCGGTAACGTTTTTGAAGGCAGTCGCTCCAAAAAAAGCCGGGGATATAACCATCGGATCGGTACTTGTGCACATTGGTTGCGGCAGGTGTAACCAGGCTGTCCATCGCATCGCAGCCTCGCCATTTGCCTGTAATGGAAATTTAAGTCAATGAAAAATCTGGCTTTTTTTTATTGGTGAAAAAATCGTCAGTTTGACTGCGAGCCCCGCTCCATGGGCCTTTGCGCGAGTTTAAGGTAGGTTGTCCACTGAGTTATCCACAGCTTCTGTGGATTGTCCCAAGCGCTTGCTCTAGCACGGGCGTGCACGGTTTTTTGAGCTTTACCTGTACGAAAAAAAGAGTAGAGTGGCGCGCCTTCCGTTCTGTCCCACAGTGCTTTATGAAGTTTCGCTCAGTATCACCTTCTGTTACCGACACCCTACAGACTGTTACCGCACCCAAGCGCTTCTCATTGAAAGTGGCCCTGTGGTTGCTCGACAGCCCGCGCCTGGGACACAGCAGCAACGTCAAACACTTCGCCGGACGCTTGCTCAAGCAGCCGGCTCGTGAAGGCGTCGTCGCCGCACAAAGCCGCCTGGGCCAATTGATGTGCCGTGAATGCGGCAATGCCCGCGACCGCCGTATCGGTCACGACCTGCTGCGCATGGCCGCCCGTGCCGGTGACCTGCGCGCCCAACGCGAACTGGGCCAGGTCGAAGACTGAGCTGTCTTCCCGCCCTATGCTTGGTTAACCTTGCTCCTTTTCGGTGATGGCAGAAATGGCTATGGCTTTTGACTGGACCAGTATTGCCCTGGGCCTTGCAGGCGCTGCAGTGCCGTTGTTGG
Organism: Pseudomonas sp. TE3911; assembly: GCF_054062775.1. Lineage (NCBI taxonomy): Bacteria > Pseudomonadati > Pseudomonadota > Gammaproteobacteria > Pseudomonadales > Pseudomonadaceae > Pseudomonas > Pseudomonas sp. TE3911. The sequence goes on from NZ_JBSSFP010000001.1 coordinate 805,900, forward strand.
CTGTGTGCTGGCAGCTCCAGCGGCGGTTGACCGCGCGCACCACTGGCTGGGAATTGCTTGAAGAGCGCCTGGCCACTGCGCAACTGGCCCAGGAAGGCCTCGCCGCGCAACTGGATGCCAGCCGCGATGAAATCAGCGACCTGAGCCAGGCCAACGCCGCCAAGCAGGCCGACCTCGCCGCTGTGCGCCGTGAAGTCGAACTGCTGCAGATCGACCGTGACAACGCCCGCGACGCCGCCCACGCCTGGAACCTCGACCGCAGTGCAAAAGACACCGAGTTACGGCGCCTCGACGCCCTGGCGGCCGGCTTGCGCGCCGAACTGCGTGAGCAACAGGACAGCCATCAACAGCGTCTGACTGACCTGCAAGGCTCGCGAGATGAACTGCGCGCGCAATTCGCCGAATTGGCCGGCAAGATCTTCGACGAGCGTGAACAGCGCTTTGCTGAAACCAGCCAGGAACGCCTGGGACAGTTGCTCGATCCGTTGAAGGAACGCATACAGTCCTTCGAAAAGCGTGTGGAAGAGAGCTATCAGAACGAGGCGCGTGAGCGTTTTTCCCTGGCCAAGGAGCTTGAGCGCTTACAGCAACTGAACCTGCGTCTGTCAGACGAAGCCACCAACCTGACCCGCGCCCTCAAGGGCCAGAAAACCCAGGGCAACTGGGGCGAACTGATCCTTGAGCGCGTGCTGGAACATGCGGGACTGGAGAAGGGGCGCGAGTACCAGACCCAGGTCAGCCTCAAAGGGCCGGACGGCGAACGCTTTCAGCCGGATGTGCTGATCATGTTGCCTGGCGACAAGCAGGTGGTGGTGGATTCCAAGGTCAGCCTGACGGCGTATCAACAGTACGTTGCGGCTGATGATGAAGTGATTGGCCAAGCGGCGCTGAAACAGCACGTGCTGTCGCTGCGCAATCACGTCAAAGGCTTGGCCGGCAAGGACTATAAGCGCCTGGAAGGCCTGCACAGCCTGGATTTCGTCTTGCTGTTCGTGCCGATCGAAGCGGCGTTTTCCGCTGCGTTGCAGGCCGAGCCGAATCTGTTTCAAGAGGCCTTCGACCGCCATATCGTGATCGTCAGCCCTACGACCTTGCTTGCGACACTGCGGGTGATCGACAGCCTTTGGAAGCAGGAACGCCAAAGCCAGAACGCCCGGGAAATCGCCGAGCGCGCTGGTTGGCTGTATGACAAGTTTGTGCTGTTTATCCAAGACTTGGACGAAGTGGGCAACCGTCTTCAGCAGTTGGATAAGGCCTACAGCGCCGCGCGAAACAAGCTGACAGATGGACGCGGAAATCTGGTCAGCCGCACCGAGCAATTAAGGCTGCTGGGTGCTCGCGCGAGCAAAAGCCTGCCGGCGGACTTGCTGGAGCGGGCGATGACCGATTCAGACGGCGTCGCACACCTTCCCGAATAAACGCAGCGCTAAATGTGGGGGGCGCATCCGGTTTATAGAGGTAAGTGTCGACTCAGCAACGCCCGCAACGCCGCCGGCTTCACCGGCTTGGCCAGATAGTCCAAGCCAGCCGCATGCACCTCGGCAACCATCTCCGGACGGCCGTCGGCACTGATGACCACACCGGGAATAGGCTCCGCCAACTGCGCGCGCAGCCAACCCATCAATTCAGTGCCGGTTTCTCCATGATCCAAGTGGTAATCCACCAGCGCCAGTTGCGGCCGCACCCCTTCGGCTAACAACGCCGCGCACTGCGCCTGGTCGGTGGCGGTCCACACTTCGCACCCCCAGCGCGTCAGCAGGCTGCGCATGCCGATCAGGATGCTTTCTTCGTTATCCACGCACAGCACTTGCGCGCCGCTCAATGGCTGGCCGTTATCCGCTGTCGGCTTGGGCTGCGGGCTGGCCTGGTTGCGCGCCAGTGGCACGCGCACGCTGAACACGCTGCCTTTGCTCGGCCACGAGCGCACGCTCAGACGATGGCCCAGCACCCGGCACAGGCCGTCGGCAATCGCGAGGCCCAGGCCCAGGCCTTTCTCGGCGCGGGTCTGATGGCTGTCCAGGCGCTTGAACTCTTCGAAGATCACCTTCTGTTTATCCTGCGGAATACCGGGGCCTCTGTCCCACACCTCCAGGCACAACTCGCCCTTGCGCCGGCGTACGCCAAGCAGCACCGGGCCGTCGGCATAACGGAAAGCGTTGGTCAGGAAATTCTGCAGGATTCGTCGCAGCAGCTTGATGTCGCTGTCGACCCGCAGGCGACTACCGCGCAGGCGGAAGCGCAAACCTTGCTCCTGGGCCAGTGCCTTGAATTCCGCGCCCAGAGTGTCGAACAGCTCGTTGAGCACAAAGGGCTGGCGTTGCGGATTGATTTTGCCGTTTTCCAGGCGCGAGATATCCAGCAGGTCGCTGATCAGGTCTTCGGCGGAGCGCAGCGAACTGTCCAAGTGCTGCACCAGTTGCCTGGCTTCGCTGGACAGGCCGTCGTTCTGGTGGGAGAGGGCGGCTGAGAACAGGCGGGCGGCGTTCAATGGTTGCATCAGGTCATGACTGACGGCTGCGAGAAAGCGTGTCTTCGACTGGCTGGCGGATTCGGCCACGCCTTTGGCATCGGTGAGCGCCACATTGAGCTGCGACAGTTCATGGGTACGTTCGGTCACCCGCTGCTCAAGGCCTTCGTTCGCTTCGGTGAGCGCCTGCTCGGCTTCGCGGAACGCGGTGATGTCAGTGAAGCTCATGACAAATCCACCACCGGGCATCGGGTTGCCAATCAGCTCAATCACCCGTCCATTCGGGAACAAACGCTCGGAGGTGTGCGCGCGGCCCTGGCGCATCCAGTGCAGGCGTCGCGCCACATGCACTTCGGCCTCGCCCGGGCCACAAAGGCCGCGCTCGGCGTTGTAGCGGATGATGTCGGCGATTGGCCGGCCGACGCTGATCAGCCCGTCGGGGTAGTTGAACAGTTCCAAGTAGCGTCGATTCCAGGCCACCAGCTTGAGCGACTGGTCGACGACGCTGATGCCCTGGGTAATGTTTTCGATAGCCCCTTGCAGCAGCGCACGGTTGAACTGCAGCACTTCCGACGCTTCATCGGCGATGCGTACTACGTCCTCCAGCTGCATTTCCCGCCCTTCAATCGCAGCTTTTACCACCGCACGCGTCGAAGAGGCGCCGAGTACACCGGCCAACAGGCGTTCGGTGTGGGCGATCCAGTCATTATCGGCATTCTGATTGGGGTTGAAGCCTTTGCCCTGGCGGTAGGCAAAGCGGATAAAGCTCTGCTGGGCACGTTCTTCACCAACAAAACGTGCCGCCAGGCTGAGGAGGTCGCTGATCTGTACCGACAGCATTGAGCGGGCGTTGGCGCGCTGGCTGATTTCCTGGCCGATAAAACGCCCGGCTTGCCAGTGCTCCGACACCCGCGTGCGCGACAGCATCGACACCCACACGAACAGCGTGAAGTTACCCGCGAGGGAGAACACCGTGCCCAGGGTCAGCGACGTGACGGATAAACCCAACGGGTGGGAATGCATCCACGTCAGCCCAGGGAAAAGGCTGAGGGACCAGCCCAGGCTTTTCGCCGTTACGGGTAGGACCAAGGTGTAGAACCACAGGAATGTGCCCGCCGCCAAGCCGGCAAACACACCGCGGCGGTTCGCCTGCTTCCAATACAGCGCGCCAAGCATGGCCGGGGCGAGCTGGGTCACGGCGGCAAAAGCGATCTGTCCGATAGTTGCCAGGCTTGCCGTAGAACCCAGTAAGCGGTAACTCACGTAAGCCAACAGCAAAATGATCACAATGCTGACCCTGCGCACCGAGAGCATCCAGTGGCGGAACACCTCGAACGGGCGCTCTGCGCTGGAACGGCGCAACAGCCACGGCAGCAACATGTCGTTGGAGACCATGGTCGACAGGGCGATGCTCGCCACAATCACCATGCCGGTGGCCGCTGAGGCGCCGCCGATAAATGCCAGCACCGCCAACGCCGGATGGGCTTCGGCCATGGGCAGGCTGATCACGTAGGAGTCCGGCAATACGGAGCCGGGCAGCAGCATCTTGCCGCCGAGAGCGATGGGGATGACGAACAGAGCGGCGAGGATCAGGTAGGCGGGGAATACCCACTTGGCTACGCGCAGGTCCTGCGGGTCGATGTTCTCTACCACCGTCACATGAAACTGTCGGGGCAAGCAGATGATCGCCATCATCGCTACGCCGGTCTGCACCACCATTGACGGCCAGTTGACGGTCTCCTTCCAGTATTCCTCCAAGCGTGGCGCGAGCATTGCCTGGCTGAACAGGTCGCCGAAACCGTCGTAAAGGCCGTAGGTCACGAACGCGCCCACTGCAAGAAAAGCGAACAGCTTGACCAGGGATTCAAACGCAATCGCCAGCACCATGCCACGGTGGTGTTCCGTGGCGTCGAGGTTGCGCGTACCAAACACAATGGTGAACAGCGCCAGCACCAAGGACACGATCAGTGCCGTGTCCTGGGCCCGCGTGCCGGTGGTATCGGCGCCCGCGCCGATCAGCAGGTTCACCCCCAGCACGATGCCTTTGAGTTGGAGGGCGATATAGGGCAGCACGCCCACCAGGCAGATCAGCGCGACCACCACTGCCAGGGACTGGGATTTGCCGTAGCGCGCGGCAATGAAGTCTGCGATGGAGGTGATGTTTTCCTGCTTGCTGATCAGAATCATCTTCTGCAGCACCCAGGGTGCCAACACAAGCAACAGCACCGGTCCCAGGTAGATCGGTAAAAACGCCCACAACTGTTCGGCGGCTTGGCCTACGGCGCCGAAGAACGTCCAACTGGTGCAATACACCGCCAGAGACAGGCTGTACACCCAGGCGCGCACGCGCGGCGGCAATGGCGCGCGACGGCGGTCACCGTAGAAGGCAATGGCAAACATAATGGCCATATAGGCCAGGGCAACGGCTGCAATCAGCCCGCTGGACAGCGTCATGGTAACTCCGAGCATAGAAACACCCGGGTATTCCTGCCCCGGTTGGACAGTCTCGCATGATGGCTGAGGTTAGTCAGTGTCGACCAAGGTCGTGTGGGATCTAATGTCGCAGGGCGACACTTAGCGCGGTGGCAGGGTTTTCTGGCGCAGGATGTAGATCGTGACGAGTACCGCACTGGTCAGCATGAACCCGCGTGCCCACGGCAGCGGCACCAAGTAGCACGAGAGGCCGATGCTCAGCCACATCAAGCCAATGGCGTAGACCTTACCCTTGAGTGGGATGCCATTGCCGTCCAGATAATCGCGAATCCAGGGGCCCAGGCGCGGATGTTCCACCAGCCACTGGTAGAAACGCGGGGAGCTTCGAGCGAAGCAGGCGGCGGCGAGCAGGAGGAAGGGCGTGGTCGGCAATACCGGTAGGAAAATGCCGATTACCCCCAGCGCTACGCTTAACCAGCCGATGGCTAGCAGCACGTAACGCAGGAGGAGCGAGCGATTGCCCATGGGTGTCACGGGCAAGGGACTCAGTGGTGACGAGGCTTGAGGATCGCCGGTTTTTCGTCAGGGGCGTTGCACAGCAGGTACAGGGCGGTCAGGGCTTCCGGGATCTGTACGATCATGTCGTCCATCAGGTTGGCGTCGGCGGCGATGTCGGAAAACTCAGCTTCTTCTTCAAACAGCCCCGAACCGACCATGATCGGCAGCAGCATTTCGCTGACTTCTTCCTCGGCGGTTTCGAACCAGGCAGCTTCACGCAGGAACACGCCTTCCATGAAACCGATGCACCAGCCGCGCAGGTCGGAGTCGTCCGGATCTTCGCCCAGGTCCAGCTCGCATGGCAGTTCGAATTCCTCATCGGAGGCCAGTTGGCGAGCGATGTGGGCCTTGAGGGCCAGCAGGGTGGATTCGATTTCTTCGCGCTGGGCGTCGTCTGCGTAATGAGGCTCTTCAGCGAATAGCGCGTCAATCCATTCACGGTCGGGAACGACGTCGGAGCAGATCGAAAGGGCGGTCAGGTAGCCGTGGGCGGCCACATAGTCCAGCGCCTCGTCATGCAGCTCATCGGCGTCGAGGAAGGCTTGCAGGCGGGTTAGTTGCTCAGCGAAGGACATTGAAGGACTACCTTGGGAATAAACGATGCTGAATTCTAGGCGTTCTTGCGCGCCCAAGCCAGTCGGCATGCAGATTTGCCCGGTTTTAGAGACGGGCTGCAATTCGTCAGCGGCGCCCTTTGCCGGATGGTGCTCGGGTATACTGCCGCGTTTTGTGATGCCCCAGCAGGCCAAGCGCCAGGTCGAGAAAACTCCACTTACGGATTATTTTCCGTGAGGTCGGATTTTTTCGACCAGCCTGTACAGAGGGATTTCGGCACTATTTTGTTGGAGTTATACATGCTCGATCAGGCTCAACGCGTCCTCAAGGACATCTTCGGCTACGACAGCTTTCGTGGCCGCCAGGGTGCGATCATTGAGCGCGTGGCCAAAGGCGGTGACGCCCTGGTACTGATGCCTACCGGCGGCGGCAAGTCGTTGTGTTTCCAGGTGCCTGCATTGTTGCGCAACGGGCTGGCCGTGGTGGTGTCGCCGTTGATTGCATTGATGGACGACCAAGTGGCGACCCTGGAAGAACTTGGTGTCGCCGCCGCCGCCTTGAATTCCACCCTCAGTGCCGAGCAGCAGCGTGACCTGGCCGCACGCATCAAGCGCGGTGAAGTGAAAATGCTCTACCTGGCCCCCGAACGCCTGGTGCAGCCGCGCATGCTGGCGTTTTTGCAGAGCCTGGAAATTGCCCTGTTCGCCATCGACGAAGCTCACTGTGTATCCCAATGGGGGCACGATTTCCGCCGCGAATATTTGCAGTTGGGTCAACTGGCGGAGCTGTTCCCGGACGTTCCGCGCATCGCCCTGACCGCCACCGCCGACAAGCGCACCCGCGAAGAAATCGTCGAGCGCCTGCACCTGCAGAACGCCGAGCGTTTCCTGTCGAGTTTCGACCGACCGAATATTTTCTACCGCATCGTGCCCAAGGAGCAGCCGCGCAAGCAGTTGCTCGCGTTCCTCTCTGAACGGCGCAGCGACGCGGGCATTGTCTATTGCCTGTCGCGCAAGAAGGTCGATGAGGTGGCCGCGTTCCTCTGCGAGCAAGGCTACCCGGCGCTGCCGTACCACGCCGGTCTACCTAATGAAACGCGCTCCGCTCACCAGAAGCGCTTCCTCAACGAGGAAGGCCTGATCATGGTGGCGACCATCGCGTTCGGCATGGGCATCGATAAATCCAACGTGCGTTTTGTCGCCCATATGGACCTGCCAAAATCCCTTGAGGCTTACTACCAGGAGACCGGGCGTGCTGGCCGTGATGGTTTGCCGGCGGATGCGTGGATGGTCTACGGCCTGCAGGACGTGGTGATGCTCAAGCAGATGTTGCAGAACTCCGAAGGCGATGAACGGCACAAGCGCTTGGAGCAGCACAAACTCGACGCCATGCTCTCGTTGTGTGAAGAGACTCGCTGCCGCCGTCAGACCTTGCTGGCGTATTTCGACGAAGACATGCCGGAGCCTTGCGGCCATTGTGATAACTGCATCGATGGCGTGCAGACCTGGGACGCTACCGAGCCCGCACGCCAGGCGTTGTCGACCATCTACCGCACCGGTCAGCGTTACGGTGTGGGCCATCTGGTGGATGTGTTGCTGGGTAAGGACAACGAAAAAGTCCGCAGCTTCGGTCACGAAAAACTCTCGGTCTACGGCGTCGGTAAAGCCCGCGCTGAGGGCGAGTGGCGTTCGCTGTTCCGCCAGATGGTCGCGCGCGGCCTGGTGGATATCGACATTGAAGGCTACGGCGGCCTGCGTCTGAATGACAGTTGCCGCCCGCTGCTCAAGGGCGAGGTCAGCCTGGAACTGCGTCGCGACCTCAAACCGCAAACCACTGCCAAGACCAGCACCAGCCAGGCCAGCCAGCTCGTGCGAGGCGAGGAGCGCGAGCAGTGGGAAGCCTTGCGCACCCTGCGGCGCAAATTGGCACAGGAACACAGTGTGCCGCCTTACGTTATTTTTCCCGACTCCACCTTGCTGGAGATGCTGCGCGAGCAGCCCACCACCATGGCCGAGATGGCGCGGGTCAGCGGCGTCGGTGCACGCAAACTGGAGCGCTATGGCCAGGCGTTCCTCGAAGTGCTCGGCGGCCAGGCCGAAGCACCGAAGGAAATCGCCGACATTCGGCACGAGCTGATCAGCCTGGCGCGCGCTGGCATGACGCCGATCCAGATCGCGGGCCAACTGCAATGCTCGGAGAAAAACGTCTACACCCTGCTTGCTGAATCCATTGGCAAGCAGCAGTTGTCCCTGGAGCAGGCCCTTGATTTGCCGGAAGATTTGCTCGGTGAAATCCAGGATGCATTTCTCGACGGAGAAGGCGAACTGCCACCGGTAGCCGAGATTGCGCCACTGTTCACAGGACGTGTTCCAGAGGGTGTTTTGTACTGCGTGCGGGCCGCTTTGCAGTCTGAATTCGAAATTTAGTGTGCCAATTACGACAATGTAACGATTCAGTTCATAGCAACTCTTGCCTAGTGGCATGGCTCATGCTTAGCTGGCTAATAATTAGCCACACTTTATTTTCAGTCTAACCCATGAGTTTTTTATGCCGTTAACCGATCAACACCGATTTGGCATGCAGCTGGCGCAAATGTCCCGAGGTTGGCGCGCCGAGCTAGACCGCCGTTTGGCGGGGCTGGGCTTGTCCCAGGCGCGCTGGCTGGTGCTGCTGCACTTGGCCCGTTTTGAAGAAGCTCCCACTCAGCGTGAGCTGGCGCAAAGCGTTGGCGTAGAAGGGCCGACCCTGGCTCGCTTGCTCGACAGTCTCGAAGGCCAGGGCCTGGTGCAACGCCAGGCAGTGGTTGAAGACCGCCGCGCCAAGCGCATTCTGCTGTGTGACACCGCGCGGCCGCTGATCGAACAGATTGAAACCATCGCCACTGAGTTGCGTCACGAGCTGTTCGTGGGCGTGGATGAAGCGGATTTGAGTGTGTGCATGCGCGTGCACGGGCACATCCTGGCGAATCTGGAAAAGTCCTGAACCCAAGTGCAGTGAAGATCAACGTGTGTGGGGCTAATTGTGGTGAGCGGGGCAAGCCCGTTCACCACAATTAGCCGCTCCAACACTGATTCAGCGTTGTCTCAGAACGTCTGCCCCAGGTTCAGGTACACCGCCTTCTGATTATCATCGTTGAACCCGTAGCTGAAATTCAGCGGCCCCAACGGTGTATCAAACCCCAGAAAAATACTCGCAGCGTTTATATAACCGCTGTCGAACTCATTGTCGTTGTTCCATGCCCGGCCCCGCTCCAGAGACGCGCCCAGGTACAACGGGAAATCCAACGGTAAGTACGAGCGCGGCGTCAGTCGGCGGTAGTACACCGCGCGCATCAGGCTGATGTTCTGCCCGGAAATCGCATCCTGGCGGAAGCCCGACAACTGTCGCGCACCGCCCAGCAGGAAGCTGGAAATCACCACATCGGAATCATCCAGGGTGCGCCCATACCGGCCGCCCAGCACCAGCGTGTCCGGGCCATGGCTCATGGCCTTGTCCAGCTTGAATTCCCATTGTCGATAGCGCTGGTCCGAACCCAGTCCCGGTTCGAACTCGCGGTAGGCCAGGCCGATGTCCTCACCGGTGTGCGGGAAGTACACGTTATCCAGGGTGTCGAAGGAGTACTTCAGTTCATAGAAACCTTCGCTGAAGCTCACACTCGGCAGGTCGCGGTCGCCGATGCGCACATCCGCCTTGCCCCAGGCCTCGCCGACACCGAAGCGGATCTCGCCGCTGTTGCCGATCTGCCGCCCCACGTTCAGGCCGAAACCATAGCGTTCCAGGCGGTATTCGGAGATGGGGTCGTTGTCCAGAATCAGCTCGACGTTCTGCGCCTGGGCGCTGAGATAGGGTGCGATGAAGTAGCGCGAGCCAGCGTCCATCGGTTGATAGAACTCGCTGTACAACTCCTGCCGATCACCGATCTGCACGCGGGTCAGCCACTCGGCACCGAGGCGATTGATGCCGTTCATGCGGTAGCTCGCGCCGAGGTTGAAGGCGCTGTCGCCGCGCATATCGTCCGACAGGTTCAAGCCCAGGCGCAGGTAGTCGGTGCCGCTGCGCTTGCCCCGCGCGCTGATCACCAAGGTGTTGTCGTGGCCTTTTTTCACCACGCGGTATTGCACCTGCTCGAAGTAATCCAGGCCGTACAACGTGCCCATGTCGGTTTGCAGACGGCCAAGCTCCAACGGTTCGCCCAACGGTTGGCGGATGTAGTAGCGGATCACGTCGTCGCTGACTTTCGAATCGTTCTCCAGCTTGATCGCGGTGATCACCGGGGTTCGCTCGCCTGGAGTCCGCGCGGCCACCAATTCGGGGTCAACCGGTTCGGCAGGGCGCAAATGGGCCAGGCGAACGTCAAGGGCGCGGGTGGCACGGTAGCCGGCGTCGATCATGTCTTTGGCGCGGCCGAAATCGGTCACGCCAAAAGCGGACAGTGGCGGCTGGATCAGTACGTCCTTGGGATTGAGGGCCTTGAGCTGTTCTTCTGAGTTGCGCCGGGTCATCAGGGTGATGGACTGGTTGAGCACATCTACCACGGTCGCGAGTTGCTTGCGTGAGCGCAGCGGGGTGCCGATGTCGACCACGATGGCGATGTCCACGCCCATCTCACGCGCCACATCCAATGGGATGTTATCGGTCATGCCGCCATCCACCAGCAGCCGGCCATCCAGCTCTACAGGGGCGAACACCGCCGGGATCGACATACTGGCGCGGATTACCTGGGGCAGGTGGCCCTTGCGGAACACTACTTTTTCGCCGGTGGTGATGTCGGTGGCCACGGCGCGAAAGGGGATCGGCAGCTTGTCGAAATTACGCGTGTCGCTGCTGTGGGCGAACATGCTTTCCAGCAGCAGCGCCAGATTCTGGCCCTGGATCACGCCCAGGGGCAGGCCGAGGCTGCCGTCATCGCGGAAGCTGAGCTTCTGCTTGACCAGGAAATCCCGGTCATCCTGCTTGCGCCGAAACGGCACGTCTTCACGCGGCGGCGCGTCGGATAACGCCTGCTGCCAGTCGATGCTCAGGGCGAGCTTTTCCAGCTCGTCGATCTTGTAGCCCGAGGCGTATAACCCACCAATCACCGCGCCCATGCTGGTGCCGGCAATGGCGTCGATATGGATGCCCTGTTCTTCCAGGGCCTTGAGCACGCCAATGTGCGCCAGGCCGCGGGCGGCACCGCCGGACAGCACCAGGCCGATTTTCGGTCGGGGTGGTTCAATGGCGTCGGCAAGCAGGGGGACGAGGCACAGAAACAGGCAGGACAGCAGGCGGCGCATCAGGAATCTCAGGGCTGGGCGATAAAGGCCGGTATTATAGCCACTCGATCCTCATCCCTCGTCATGCCAGGAACTTGTCAAATGATGTCCGTCAGCAAACCCGAGATCGTTATCACCTATTGCACCCAGTGCCAGTGGCTGCTGCGCGCCGCGTGGTTGGCTCAGGAACTGTTAAGCACCTTTGCCGATGACCTGGGCAAAGTGTCGCTGGAGCCAGCGACTGGCGGCGCGTTTCGTATCACCTGCGATGGCGTGCAGCTTTGGGAGCGTAAGGCTGACGGTGGTTTCCCTGAGGCCAAGGTGCTCAAGCAGCGCGTGCGCGATCAGATCGACCCGCAGCGTGACCTGGGGCACAACGACCGTACACAGTGAAGGTCACCGCCATCGGCTGACGGTGACTGATGGAGGCCGCTACTTGGCGGCCATTTTGCTTTTGATGAAGCCCACGACCCACGTCAGCACCAGGCCTCCGACGCCGCCGCCGACAATATTGCTGCCGACCGCCGCCACATCCAGCGCCTCACCGCCCGAAGCGCCCGTCAGTGCCGTCACGATCTGGCCCAGTACAAGCCCGCCGACACCGCCCAGCATGGTATTGAGCCCGGTCCCCAGGCTTTGTTTGGTCATGCCGGCCAAATTGCCGCCGACGGCACCGCTGATGATTTGAACCAGTAAGCTGATAAACATTTCCATGATGTAGCCTCTGCATCGCGTTTAAGGAGTGACTACTCGCTTGCAGCAACTGCAGGGCACACCAAGGCTGTCGTCGAGCGGTCAGTTATCCGTTGAACGACTCCAGACTGTTGCGGATGTTTAAAGTATAGATCAGGTCGTTGCAGTCGGCTGTTTGGCCTGGCTGGCGCTGCCCATCAGCCCTGAGAGCACGATGGCGACGATGATCAGCGCGCCCCCCAGCAGCATGCGCAGCGTCGGGGTTTCGGCGAACAGCAGCCAGGCCGCGGTAATGCCGTAGACCGGCTCCATGGCAAATACCACGGAGGCGGTACGCGCCTTGATTACTGCGAGGCTGGCGACAAACAGGCTGTGGGCCAAGCCTGTGCAGAACACGCCGAGCAGGCCGATCCACAACCAGTCCAGCGCACGCACATCCGCCAACCCCGGCGCGGCCACGGGCAATAGGCACACCGCAACGACCACGTTCTGGCACAGGGCTGCCTGTACGGCAGGAATGCGCCCGGAGCTGGCACGGTTGTTCAGCGACAATAAAGAGAACAGCAGCCCCGACGCGATGCCCCACAGCAGGCCGCCGGTGGCTTCGCTGGCCAGGTTGAAGTCCGGCGTCACCAGCACCAGGCCAACGGTGACCAGCGCCACCAACACGACTTCATTGGCGCGGATACGCTCGCGGAAGATCAGCCCTTCAAGGATCACGGTAAACGCCGGAAACGCCGTGAACCCGAGCGTGGCGACGGCCACGCCAGCGACTTTGACCGCCATAAAGAACGTCACCCAATGCGCGGCCAGCAACACGCCGCTGACCAGCAGGCGTTTCCAGTCGCGCAGTTCCAGCGTTTTCCAGGGTGCGTTGCTGACGAAGCGCGCAAACACTGCCAGGGCAATCACGGCAAACGCGGCGCGACCGAATACGATAATGGCCGGTGAGGCGGCCGCCAGCTTGCCGAATACGCCGGTAAGGCCAAACATCAGTGCGCCGATATGCAGGGCGCCGAGGGCTGAACGGGGAGTCATTGCGATCCTTGAACCAACGGGAGTGACAGGACCGCAGTCTAGAGGGTGCTACTACGCACGTCTGTCGCGCAGCTCGCGATTTTTAGCGCCAGCCTCGCCCTATGCCGAGCGCCGCAACGCGCCGGGAGAGGCGCCAAACTCGCGCAACATAGCGGCGGCAAAGGCACTTTGAGAGGTGTAGCCGACACGCTCGGCGATTTCACCGATGGGCAATGGCGTTTCGCGCAGCAGGTTCAGGGCCAGTTGCAGGCGACGGCTGCGGATGTAATCCATGGGTGTTTGGCCGCACTCGGTCACAAAGCGCGCATGCAGGCGCGCCACCGACAGGCCGGCAATCCGCGCAAGGTCGGCGACCTGCAGCGGATGGGCGACGTGGCGCTCTATATGCGTATTGAACGCCGCATACGGCAGGCGCCGGCCAGGTACCGGTTGGGCCAGTGAATGATTGAGGCTGGCCAGCAACAGCACCGCGCCCTGTTGCACGATCAGTGGGTCATCCACCGGGCTATGGGCCAGCCATTGCACCAGTTGGTGTTGTCGCGAATCCAACGCCAGGCGCGCCGGTTGATCCAGCAAGCGGCGGCTTGCATCGGCGTGTTCACCCAACGATTGCAGCACCCAATGCTCCGTGGGCACATCCAGCACCAGGCAGCGGCTGCCATCGCGACTGCCGCAGGCATGGTGGGCAGAGAAGGGCAGGACCATCACGCTGCTTTCACGCACCTGGCTGCCACGGCCATCGACTTCCAGGTCCAGATGACCGGACAGGCCGAACACCAACTGCGCATGTTCATGGCTATGGGCGATGGGCGCTTCGAGGTAGTGGCGCAGGGTGAGGGTAGGTCTCATCGCGGTCTCCTATGCAGGTCGCCAGTCTACAACGCTTCGCGAACACGGGCTTTGTCATCAGACTGACGCACAGTTGTCATGGGCTATTAATCGCCATGGCGCAAGCTCGCGAAAACAGCGTCGAGTGATGCCCATGACCAGTGCCGAGTTCACCAAGCCCAGCCGCAAGCAACGGGTACGTACCCTGTGGATTTCCGACGTGCACCTGGGCACCCGGGATTGTCAGGCCGAACATTTGTCGCAATTCCTCAAGGGTTACCACGCCGACAAGGTGTACCTGGTGGGCGATATCATTGACGGCTGGAAAATGCGCGGCGGCATGTATTGGCCCCAGGCCCATACCAACGTAATCCGTCGCCTGCTGACCATGGCCAAGCGCGGCACCGAGGTGATCTACGTCACCGGCAACCATGATGAGTTCCTGCGGCGCTATTCCAAGCTGATCCTGGGCAATATCCAGTTGGTCGATGAAGCAGTGCACGTCACCGCCGATGGCCGGCATTTGTTGGTGATCCACGGTGACCAGTTTGATGTGATCACCCGTTATCACCGCTGGCTCGCATTCCTCGGCGACTCTGCCTACGAATTCACCCTCACGTTGAACCGCTGGTTGAACCATTGGCGTGCGCGGTATGGCTACGGCTATTGGTCGTTGTCGGCGTATCTGAAGCACAAGGTCAAAACGGCCGTGAGCTTTATCAGCGATTTCGAAGAGGCCATCGCCCATGAGGTGACCAAACGCGAGTTGCACGGTGTGGTGTGCGGGCATATCCACCATGCGGAGATTCGCAAAGTGGGCGAGGTGGATTACCTCAACTGCGGGGATTGGGTGGAGTCGTGCACGGCATTGATCGAGCACTGGGATGGGAGTATCGAGTTGTATCGGTTGGCGGACGCGCAGGCGAAAGAGGCGCTGCTGAAAGCCGAGATGGTCGCCAGCTGAAGGGTGTACTCGGTCAAAATGTGGGAGGGGGTTTGCCCCCGATGAGGGAGTGTCAGCCAGTACACCTGTCACTGACCCACTGCCATCGGGAGCAAGCCCCCTCCCACATTTTCAGTCCCGGTTTCGTCAGTTGGATACGTCGGCGATGGCTTCGGCCAGGAGTGTCAGGCGTGTCGCATCAATACCCGCCACGTTGGCTCGCCCCGAACTGACCATATACACGCTGTGCTTTTCCCTCAGTTGCTTGACCTGCTCGGCACTCAAACCGGTATAGGAAAACATCCCGCGTTGTGCGCCGATGTGCGCAAAGCGCTCCGATAAACCATGGGGCGCCAACGCCTCCACCAGTCCGGAACGCAACTGCGCGATCCGCGCACGCATGGCTTCGACTTCCTCGCTCCACTGCTTTTTCAGCTCGGCATCACCGAGGATAGTCGCGACCACTGCCGCACCATGGTCCGGCGGCGTAGACCACAGATTACGCGCGATATTCGCCAGTTGGCTGCGTACATCCGTCAGCTTCTCGGCGTCTGCAGCGCACACGATCAGCGCGCCAACACGGTCGCTGTACAGGCCGAAGTTTTTCGAGCACGAGCTGGTGACCAATACTTCCGGCAACTCTCTGGCAAACAAGCGCACCGCCCAGGCGTCCTGCTCCAGGCCATCGCCGAAGCCCTGGTAGGCGAAGTCGATCAGTGGCAGCAGTTGGCGCTCGCGCACGATCTGCAGCACGTGGCGCCAGTCATCCTGGGACAGGTCGAACCCGGTGGGGTTGTGGCAGCACGCGTGCAGCAGCACCACATCACCTTTTGGCACGGTGGAAAGGGTCGCTAGCATCGCCTCCACATCTAGGCGGTTGTCGGCGCCTACATACGGATAGTGGCTGACCTTGAGCCCGGCCTTGGCAAAGATGCTTTCGTGGATTGGCCAGGTCGGGTTGCTCAGCCACACGCCGCGTCCTGGAAGGTTTTGAGCGATGAAGTCGGCACTGAGGCGCAAAGCACCGGTACCACCCGGGGTTTGCGTGGCGCCGGCCCGGCGTTCACGGATAAGTGCAGAATCGGCACCGAGGACCAGCTCGCTGATCAATGTGCCGAACGCTGCATTGCCGTGGCCGCCGATGTACGTTTTGGTGGTTTGGGTGTCAACCAGGCGCTGTTCGGCGAGCTTCACCGAATGGGGAATCGGCGTCAGGCCCTGATCATCTTTATAGACGCCCACGCCGAGGTCGAACTTGTTCGGGTTGGTGTCCTGGGCATACAGGTCCATCAGCCCGAGGATCGGGTCGCCGGGCACGCGGCCAATGGCATCGAAATGCATTACTTGCGGCCCTCGGCGTCCTTGGCCACTTCGTCGGTGCGGGCGGCCATGATGAAGTCGTTGCGGTGCAGGCCTTTGATGGAGTGGCTCCACCACGTCACGGTGACTTTGCCCCATTCGGTGAGCAGGCCCGGGTGATGGCCTTCGGCTTCGGAGATTTCACCCATGGCGTTGGTAAAGGCCAGGGCGAATTTGAAGTTCTTGAACAGAAAAACCTTTTCCAACTGCATCACGCCGTCGCGGACTTCGATGTTCCAGTCTGGGATCTGCTTGAGCAGCACCGGCAATTCTTCATCGCTGACTTGTGGGGCATCGGCGCGGCAGGCTTCGCAGTGGGCTTGGTTCAAGGTGGTCATGTGGTGGTGTCCTGAATTCGAGTGTTTAAAAACGGTCGTCAGTGGCGTCACCCTAAAGCAACGCGGGGCCAGGGAACAGACTCACCTGGCCTTAAAAGCCACGGTTCATGCGGCCTTGGGTTTTGGCGGGAATTTCGGCGCATGCAACCCAAGCTGCATACCGCGCTCGACCATGCCCATGATGTCTTCCTGCGCGACTTCGAACAGGCGCTTGAGGTTGGGCAGTACGAAATACAGCGGTTGGAGGATGTCGATGCGATACGGCGTGCGCATCGCTTCCAGCGGGTCGAAGGCCTGGTGCTCGGGCTCGTCCGACAGGCAGTACACGCTTTCCTTGGGCGACGACAAAATCCCGCCACCGTAGATGCGCCGACCCTCGGGCGTATCCACCAAGCCGAACTCGATGGTCATCCAGTACAGGCGCGCCAGGTACACCCGTTGCTCCTTGCTGGCCGCCAAGCCGAGCTTGCCGTACGTGTGAGTGAATTCGGCGAACCAGGGGTTGGTCAGCAGTGGGCAGTGGCCAAAGATCTCGTGGAAAATATCCGGCTCTTGCAGGTAGTCCAGTTCTTCACGGGTACGAATAAATGTCGCCACCGGAAATTGCTTGTTAGCGAGCAATTCGAAGAAGGTCTGAAAGGGGATCAGCGCGGGGACCCGGGCCACTTGCCAGCCGGTGGTCTCGGCCAGCACTTTATTGATTTCGCCCAACTGTGGAATGCGGTCCAGGGGCAGGCCAAGTTTGTCGATACCGTCCAGGTATTCCTGGCAAGCGCGGCCTTCGATCACTTTCAACTGGCGCGTGATCAGAGTGTTCCACACCGCGTGTTCTTCCGGCGGGTAGTGGATAAAACCTTGCGCATCGGGCTCGCGGGCCACGTAGTGCGTCTGCTTCATACGGCTCTCCTGCTAGGCATTCGTTCTTGTTATGTCATGCGATGAACCTATTGATAACCCGCGCGGAGCAGGATTCCATCTGTTTGTGAGCGGATATTGTAGGAAAAAATACCGATTTTCGTAAATTAATCGTTACGCTTGTGTGGTTCATCGCGCCGTTGGGCTGTGAAAAGCACATAAGCTGTCACATAATCTTGACGACTATCTGCGCCCAGCGACAAAAAGACGCGGCGCCTACCCACTTTTTCGGGCCCTTTCATGCGTATCAAAGTGCACTGCCAAAACCGCATCGGCATATTGCGGGACATTCTCAATCTGTTGGTGGAGTACGGCGTCAACGTCGCCAAGGGCGAGGTCGGTGGTGAGCATGGAAATGCCATTTACCTGTTTTGTCCGAACCTGGTGAACATGCAGTTCCAGGCATTACGTCCGCAGTTCGAAGCCATTGCCGGGGTGTTTGGCGTGAAAAGGGTAGGGCTGATGCCCAGCGAGCGCCGGCACATGGAGCTCAATGCCTTGCTCGGTGCGTTGGAGTTTCCGGTGCTGTCCATCGACATGGGCGGCTCCATTGTCGCCGCCAACCGCGCGGCGGCGCAGTTGCTCGGGGTGCGCGTGGACGAAGTTCCGGGTATTCCGCTGTCGCGCTACGCCGAGGACTTCGACTTGCCGGAACTGGTGCGCGCGAGCAAGTCGCGGATCAATGGTCTGCGGGTCAAGGTTAAGGGTGACGTGTTCCTGGCGGACATAGCGCCACTGCAATCCTCCGAGCACGACGACAGCGAGGCCATGGCTGGCGCGGTGCTGACCCTGCACCGCGCCGACCGCGTGGGCGAGCGCATCTACAACGTGCGCAAGCAGGAACTGCGCGGCTTTGACAGCATCTTCCAAAGCTCCAAAGTCATGGCGGCGGTGGTACGTGAAGCCCGGCGCATGGCGCCGTTGGACGCACCGCTATTAATAGAAGGCGAAACCGGCACTGGCAAAGAATTGCTGGCCCGCGCCTGCCACCTGGCCAGCCCCCGTGGGCAATCGCCGCTGATGGCGCTCAATTGTGCTGGTCTGCCGGAGTCGATGGCTGAGACCGAGTTGTTTGGCTATGGCCCCGGCGCGTTCGAAGGCGCGCGGGCCGAAGGCAAGCTCGGGCTGCTGGAGCTGACGGCGGGCGGTACGTTGTTTCTCGATGGCGTGGGGGAAATGAGTGCGCGCTTGCAGGTGAAATTGCTGCGCTTCCTGCAGGATGGTTGCTTCCGTCGGGTGGGCAGTGATGAGGAGGTGTACTTGGATGTGCGGGTGATCTGCGCAACCCAGGTGGATTTGTCCGAACTCTGCGCCCGTGGCGAATTCCGCCAGGACCTTTATCACCGCCTCAACGTGCTGTCGTTGCACATCCCACCACTGCGCGAATGCCTTGATGGGCTGGGGCCGTTGGTTGACCACTTTCTTGACCAGGCCAGCCGTCAGATCGGCTGCCCACTGCCCAAGCTGGCGCCGGCGGCGATGGAGCGACTCAGTCACTACCACTGGCCGGGCAATGTGCGGCAGTTGGAAAACGTGCTGTTCCAGGCCGTGTCGTTGTGCGAGGGCGGGACGGTCAAGGCCGAGCATATTCGCTTGCCGGATTATGGCGTGCGTCAGCCGCTTGGCGATTTTTCCCTGGAGGGTGGGTTGGAGGCGATCGTCGGACGGTTCGAGAAGGCGGTGCTGGAGAGCCTGTATGCCGAGCACCCGAGCAGCCGGCAGTTGGGCAAGCGGCTTGGGGTATCGCACACCACCATAGCCAATAAGTTGCGCGATTACGAAATTCTGAAGGCTGATAAATAACCTGTGTGGTTGGGGGGGCTGCTTCGCAGCCCGGCGTGGGGCAAGCCCGCTCACCACAGCAAGCTCGCTCTCACATTTGATCTACGTCGTTGCCGTAAGCGGCAGTAGTCCGCCGTTTTTTCGACTATCCCCAGTCCTTCAAATCCTGCTGACTCAACGCAAACCCCCGTCCTGCCTGGTCTTTCCCCTTTTTTTAAAAGTTGGTTCGCAAATTGCTTAAGCCTCATCAGTACAGCGGTGGGCGGCAAGCCTGCGTCAGAAAGAGGAAAGAATGTGGACAAGTACCTTTATGTGGCAATGACCGGCGCCAGCCAGAATGCTCTGGCGCAGAAGGCCCATGCCAACAACTTGGCGAACATTTCCACCAACGGCTTTCAACGTGACCTGGAACAGGCGCGTTCGATGCCGGTGTTCGGTGACAGCTTTCCGGCGCGGGCGTTTGCCCTGACCGAACGTCCAGCCACCGACTTCACTCCCGGCGCGATGATCGAAACCGGTCGTGATCTGGACGTGGCGGTCAACGGCGACGGTTGGATGGCGGTGCAAACCCCGGATGGCAGCGAAGCCTATGTGCGCAGCGCCAGCATGAACGTCGATGCGTTGGGCGTGCTGCGCGCCGGTAACGGCATGCCGATCATGGGCAACGGTGGCCCGATTGCCGTGCCGCCCCAGCAGAAGATCGAAGTTGGTTCCGACGGCACCATCAGCATCCGCGCCATGGGCGAAGGCCCACGGGTGATGGCTGAAGTGGACCGGATCAAGCTGGTCCAGCCTGACCTGAAGAATATGAATAAAGGCCTCGATGGCACCATTCACACCAAAGATGGCCAGCCGGCCGTGGCCGATGCGAGTGTCAAGCTGACCTCGGGTTTCCTGCAGGCAAGCAACGTCAATGCCGTGGAAGAAATGACGGCAGTGCTGGCGCTTTCCAAGCAGTTCGAGCTGCACATCAAGATGATGAACAGCGCCAAAGAAGACGACCAGGCCATGACTCGCGTCATGCAGATGAGCTGATCAGCGCTCACTCACTAATTTGCTAAACGGCGCCAACAAACAGGCGCACGAAGGAGAACACCATGCTTCCGGCTCTATGGGTTGCCAAAACAGGTCTGTCCGCCCAGGACACCAACCTGACCACCATTTCCAACAACTTGGCCAACGTGTCGACCACGGGCTTCAAACGTGACCGCGCCGAGTTCCAGGACTTGCTCTATCAGATCAAGCGCCAGCCAGGCGCCCAGTCGACCCAGGACAGCGAATTGCCGTCGGGCCTGCAATTGGGTACCGGTGTGCAAATCGTCGGCACCCAGAAGAACTTCAACGCCGGTAACCTGCAGCAAACCGGCCAGCCGCTCGACATGGCTATCAACGGCAAGGGGTTCTTCCAGATCCTGCAACCGGATGGGACCACTTCGTACACCCGTGACGGCACGTTCCACCTGGACGCCAACGGCCAGATCGTGACGGCCAACGGTTTCGCCCTGGAACCGGCCATCGTCGTGCCGAACAACGCCCAGACCTTCACCGTCGGCAACGACGGCACCGTGTCCATCACCGTGGCCGGTAACCCGGCATCGCAAGTGATCGGCAACCTGCAAACCGCCGACTTCATCAACCCGGCTGGCCTGCAGGCCATGGGTAATAACCTGTTCCTGGAAACCGCCTCCAGCGGCGCGCCGCAAATCGGCACCCCTGGCCTGAACGGTTTCGGCACCACGCTGCAAAGCACCCTGGAAACCTCCAACGTGAGCACCGTTGAAGAGATGGTCAACATGATCACCACTCAGCGCGCCTACGAGATGAACTCCAAGGTGATTTCCACCGCCGACCAGATGCTCTCGTTCGTAACGCAGAATCTGTAATCAAGTCTATGGGGCGCTCTTGAAGGCGCCTGCAACACCGTGAGGTATGGGTCATGAATCGCTATGTTTCCGTTTTGGCATTGAGTGGGATTGCCGTGCTCGCGGGCTGTGTCGCCCCGACGCCCAAACCCAATGACCCGTACTACGCGCCGGTGTTGCCGCGCACGCCGTTGCCGGCGGCGGCCAACAATGGCTCGATCTACCAGGCGGGTTTCGAACAGAACCTGTACAGCGACCGCAAGGCGTTCCGGGTTGGTGACATCATCACCATCACCCTGAACGAGCGGACCCAGGCCAGCAAGAACGCCAACTCGCAGATCGGCAAGACCAGCAAGGCCAGCATTGGCCTGTCCTCGCTGTTCGGCGGTGTGCCGAACACCAATAACCCATTGGGCAGCGGTGACTTGAGCCTCGATGCCGGCTACAGCGGCGACCGTGCTACCAACGGCAAGAGCGCTGCGGCGCAAGGCAACACACTGACCGGTTCGATCACCGTGACCGTGGCCGACGTGTTGCCTAACGGCATCATCGCGGTACGCGGTGAAAAGTGGATGACCCTCAATACCGGTGATGAACTGGTGCGCATCGCCGGCATGGTCCGTGCCGATGACATCGCCACCGACAACACCGTGCCGTCGACACGGATTGCCGATGCACGCATTACCTACTCGGGTACGGGTTCGTTTGCTGATGCGAGCCAGCCGGGTTGGTTCGACCGTTTCTTCCTTAGCCCGCTGTTCCCTTTCTAGGTGGCCACTTTGAAACTCAAACAGCTGATGGCTGCCGCACTCCTGCTTTCGTTAAGCGCTGTCGCCCAGGCCGAGCGCCTGAAAGACATTGCGAGCATCTCCGGCGTGCGTTCCAACCAGTTGATCGGTTACGGCCTGGTAGTGGGGCTCAACGGCACGGGTGACCAGACCACCCAGACTCCGTTCACTCTGCAGACCTTCAACAATATGCTCTCGCAGTTCGGCATCAAGGTGCCGGCGGGCTCGGGTAACGTGCAGCTCAAGAACGTCGCGGCCGTGTCTATCAGTGCCGACTTGCCGGCGTTCTCCAAGCCGGGTCAGGTGGTGGACATCACCGTGGCCTCCATCGGTAACTCGAAAAGCCTGCGCGGCGGCACGCTGCTGATGACGCCGCTTAAAGGTATCGACGGTAACGTCTATGCCATCGCCCAGGGCAACCTGGTGGTGGGTGGGTTTGACGCCGAAGGTCGTGACGGTTCGAAGATTACCGTCAACGTGCCATCGGCCGGTCGCATTCCTGGCGGTGCCACGGTGGAACGTACCGTGCCCAGTGGTTTCAACCAAGGCAACAGCCTGACCCTGAACCTCAACCGTTCCGACTTCACCACCGCCAAGCGCGTGGTCGACAAGATCAACGACATGCTCGGCCCTGGCGTGGCCCAGGCCATCGACGGCGGCTCGATCCGTGTAACTGCGCCGCTGGACCCAAGCCAGCGTGTGGATTACCTGTCGATCCTGGAAAACCTTGAAGTCGACCCAGGCCAGGCGGTGGCCAAAGTCATCATCAACTCGCGCACCGGCACCATCGTGATCGGCCAGAACGTCAAGGTGTCGCCGGCAGCGGTGACCCACGGCAGCCTGACCGTGACCATCACCGAAGACCCGATCGTCAGCCAGCCTGGGCCGTTGTCCAATGGCCAGACGGCGGTAGTGCCGCGCTCGCGGGTCAATGCTCAGCAGGAAGCCAAGCCGATGTTCAAGTTCGGCCCTGGCACCACGTTGGATGAGATTGTCCGCGCGGTGAACCAGGTGGGCGCTGCGCCAGGCGACTTGATGGCAATTCTTGAAGCCCTGAAACAGGCCGGCGCCTTGCAAGCCGACCTGATCGTAATCTGAGGCCGTGGCCATGGATATGCGCAAGAGCGGGATCAGCAGCACGGCGGACTCGGGGTCTTACTCCGACTTGAACCGGCTTAACCAGCTCAAGGTCGGCGACGACAAGAACAGCGAAGGCAATATGCGCAAGGTGGCGCAGGAGTTCGAGTCGCTGTTCTTGAGCGAGATGCTCAAGTCGATGCGCTCGGCCACAGAGGCCCTGGGCAAAGACAACCCGATGAACACGCCTGCGGCCAAGCAATATCAGGAGATGTACGACCAGCAACTGGCGGTGTCGTTGTCCCGTGAGGGCGGTGGTATCGGCCTCGCCGACGTGCTGATGCGCCAGATGCAGAAGAACAAACCGGTGGACGCCGCTGCGGCCACTTTGCAGGGCCCGGCAGCCGCTGAACCGTTTAAGAAAGTCGACGTGCCGACGGAAATTGCCGCCGGCACCCAGGCCCAGGGTCCGCTGGGTCGCTCCAATGGCCAGCGTCCGTTGTGGGCCTACCGCGTGGCAGAGCCCCAGGCCGGTGCCGCTGCTGCCCATAGCAACGATATGGAGCTGATGAACCAGCGTCGGATCGCCTTGCCAAGCAAGCTGACCGATCGCCTGCTCGCCGGCATCGTTCCGAGCACCCAAGTGGCGACCGAGGCCAAGGCCGCGCCGCTGCGTAACAGTGCCTCCGATGACAACGTCGTCAATAGCACCGCACGCAGTTTTGCGGTGCCCAGCGACCGTATGCAGATCTACAGCCGCGCCGTGGCCCAGCCGCCGCTGGCACCGGCGAAGAAGGCGTTCAGTTCGCAGGACGAATTTGTCGCGACCATGCTGCCGATGGCCAAGGCGGCTGCGGCGCGCATTGGTATTGATCCGAAGTACCTGGTGGCCCAGGCCGCCCTGGAAACCGGTTGGGGCAAATCGGTGATGCGCGCCGAAGATGGCAGCAGCAGTCACAACCTGTTCGGCATCAAGGCCGGCCAGAGTTGGCAGGGCGGTCAGGCGCGTGCGATCACCAGCGAGTTTCGCGATGGCGCGATGGTCAAGGAAACGGCGCAGTTCCGTTCCTACGACTCCTACCAGGACAGCTTCCACGACCTGGTGACATTGCTGCAAAGCAATGATCGCTATAAAGAAGTTGTGAAGTCGGCCGACAACCCGGAACAGTTTGTGCGCGAGTTGCAAAAAGCCGGTTACGCCACCGATCCGGCCTACGCCAGCAAGATTTCGCAGATCGCAAAAACGATGAACAGTTATCAGAATTACGCTGCCGCGGGCGCGACCACTCATTTATAAGGTCTGAACCATGAGTTTGCTCAATATCGGGATGTCGGGGCTTAACGCCGCTCAAGGATCGTTGTCGGTCTTGAGTAACAACATCGCCAACGCCAATACCGCGGGCTATTCGCGTCAGCAGACCACCCAGAGCGCGAACGCGTCGAATCAGTACGGCGGCGTGTTCATCGGCAGCGGCACCACCCTGGCCGACGTGCGCCGGGTCTACAACGAATACCTGGACACCGCTTACCAGAACAGCACCTCGCTCAACAGCGATGCCAAGGCTTACCTGGACCAGATCAGTGCGGTCGACAAGACCCTGTCAGACAAGACCACCGGCATGTCCGCCGTGCTCAGCTCGTTCTTCGCGGCGGTGCAGACCGCCTCGGCCAGTCCGAACGATGCTTCGGCCCGTCAGATCCTGCTTACGAATGCCCAGACCCTGACCAACCGGTTCAACACCATCTCCAGCCAGTTGAGCCAGCAGAAAGAGACCATCAACAGCCAGTTGACCTCGATGAGCGATCAGGTCAACCAACTGACGTCGTCGATTGCGTCCCTTAACAAGCAGATCGCCCAGGTACAGGGTTCGTCGAACACTTCCCCGGCCAACCTGCTGGACTCCCGTGCCGAGGCTGTACGCTCGCTCAATGAGTTGATCGGCGTGACCGCCACGGAAAAGAACGGCGTGTTCAGCCTCAGCACCGGCAGTGGCCAGTCCCTGGTGCTGGGCGATCAGTCCAGCAGCATTTCCGCGGTGCCGAGCAAGAGCGACACCAGCCAGTACACGATCCAGTTCAATGCGCCGGGCGGTACCGCCCTGGACTTGGGCAACGTGATCAGTGGCGGCAGCATCGGTGGCCTGCTGCGTTATCGCAGCGATGCGCTGATGCCGGCAATCAATGACTTGGGGCGTATCGCGATTGTCACTGCCGATGCTCTCAACAGCCAGTTGGGCCAAGGCCTGGACCTCAATGGCGAGTTCGGCGCCTCGATGTTCACCGACATCAATAACGCAGCCTCCGTTGCCCTGCGCAGCCAGGCGGCCCAAGGCAACCTGGGCGACGGCGCCTTGGGCGTGACGATCAAAGACAGCAGCCAGTTGACCAACTTCGATTACAAGGTCAGCTTCAACGATGGGACCAATCTCAACAAGGTGACGGTCCTGCGATCCGACGGCAAGGCTATGGGCACTTATGACCTGAGTGCCACGCCGCCGCCGGTTATCGACGGTTTCACCCTGGCGGTCCAGAGCGGCGCAGTGCAGGCGGGTGACAGCTTCAAGGTCAGCCCGACCGCCAACGGCGCCAAGGAAATCGGCACCGTGCTCAGCGATCCGAGCAAGATTGCCTTTGCCGCGCCGTTGCAGGGCGAGGCGGGTAAAACCAACCAGGGCACCGGCACCTTTACGCCGCCGACCCTCACAGTGCCTCTGGATATCCAGGGTGGCGCCGACACCGCGCAATTGCGTACGGGCATTGAGCACTCGATGCCGGTGACGATGGTCTTTGGTAAGCCCGCGGCCGATGGCACTCAGGCTTACACCCTCAGCAACGCCCAGGGTGATCCGATCGGCTCCGGCACTATCATTCCAGGCCAGGCCAACAAGATCAGCATCAGCGTGCCGATGCGCGATGCCGGCGGTGTCTTGTTGTCGCCAGCCAAGAGCTTCAGCTTCGACACCACGGTGGGCGGTTCGCCAGCGAACGGCGACAGCACCTCTTTCTCGTTCAATGCCTCCGGCAAGTCCGACAACCGTAACGCCCAGGCTCTGCTCAGCCTGCAGACCAAGTCAACCGTAGGCCTCGCGGCCGATGGCAGTGGCGGCACCAGCCTGGTGGGGGCCAACAGCAAGTTGGTCTCGACCGTCGGCGCCAAGGCTGCAGCGGCCACCACAGACACCACGGCGACCAACGCGCTGTTGACGGCCAACAAGAACGCACGCAACTCCGTATCCCAGGTCAACCTGGATGAAGAAGCGGGCGACATGATCAAGTTCCAGCAGTACTACACAGCGTCGTCGCAGATCATCAAGGCTGCGCAAGAAACCTTCAGCACGCTGATCAATAGTCTTTAAGGGAGTCTGGGACGATGCGCATTTCTACACAGCAGTATTTCGACACCAGTGCCAGCAAGTATCAGAACAATTATTCAGGTGTGGTGCAGGCCCAGCAGCAGGCCAGCTCCGGCGTGCGTGTGCAGACCGCCGCCGATGATCCGGTGGCTGCCCAGCGCTTGCTGATGCTGCAACAGCAGAAAGATATGCTGTCGCAGTACAGCGGCAATATCACCAGTATTCAGAACAAGCTGACTAACGAAGAAAGCATCCTGGATGCGATCAACACCACGATCCAGGCCGGCAGCCAACTGGCGCTGCGTGCCGGTGGCGTGACCAGTGATGCTGACCGCAAGTCCATTTCGGTTGAGGTGGGCGCACTTGAGGATCAACTGTTGGGCTTGCTCAACAGCAAGGACTCGGCCGGCAACTATCTGTTCTCAGGCTCAAAGACCGACACGCCGCCGTACTCGCGTAACAACGATGGTACTTACAGCTATCAGGGCGACGAGAACGAGCTGAGCCTGCAGGTATCCGAGACCCTGACGGTTCGCACCGGCGACACCGGCAAGACCATCCTGGAAGGGGCGGTCAATACCAGTCGCACCCAGTCCAATTACCTCGCGCCTGCCACTGCGCCGGTGGCGCCTGCGATTTCGCCGCCGCTGGTCGACGACCACAAGGTCGCCTTATCGAGCGGCCTTGTGACTTCGGGTTCCGACTACACCCGGCAGTTTGCCGACGGCCAGCCGTACAAACTGACGTTCACCAGTAGCACCCAGTACGTCATTACCGACAAAGACAACAACGACATTACTTCGCAGGTTGCCGGTAACGGGACGTTCGACTCCACCAAGGAAGGCAATGCCAGCGTCAACCTGCGTGGCGTCAAGTTCGATATCACGGTAGACCTGACCGACGTTGCTACCGGGCCTGATGCCGATGCGCTGGTCAAGGGGCGTGAGTTCAGCCTCAGCGCCAAGCCTGACGGGTTCAACATCGCCCGAACCGCGAGCAACACTTCCAGCGCGCAATTGACCAATGCCAGTGTCAGCAGTGCGGCCAACTATTCGAGCACGTTTCCTAACAGCGGCGTATTGATCAAGTTCGACGACACCGACCCGACGGCCTACAAGGTCTATGCCCAGCCGTATACCGCCGGCAGCAAACCGATCGTGGACAATGGCGTCATCACTCCCGGCACCGGCACCCCGCCGGGCCCGAGCACCATCACGGCGGCAGGCGTTACCTTCGAACTGAGCGGCACGCCGAACGTTGGCGACCAGTTTTCGGTGGGCAACACCA
This sequence comes from Pseudomonas sp. TE3911, assembly GCF_054062775.1. Lineage (NCBI taxonomy): Bacteria > Pseudomonadati > Pseudomonadota > Gammaproteobacteria > Pseudomonadales > Pseudomonadaceae > Pseudomonas > Pseudomonas sp. TE3911. Next base: position 833,428 of record NZ_JBSSFP010000001.1, read on the forward strand.
CCCAGAAGACGCAGAACGCCCTCGATACGCTAGGTCAACTGCGCAAGGCTCTGGAACAACCGGCAGACGGCATTCCGGGCGCGCGGGTCAAACTTCAGGACGCCTTGAATGCCGCCGTCAGTAACCTGACCAGCTCGGCCGACCAAGTGGACAACGTACGTGGCTCCATCGGTGCGCGTGAGAATGCGTTGACGGTGCAGGCCAGCGCAAACACTAGCATCAGCTTGGCCAACACCACGACCATGAGTGCACTGGCCAACGTCGACATGGGTGAGGCGGCGATCAACCTGACGCTTCAGCAAACCATGCTCGAAGCCTCGCAGCTGGCATTCGTGAAAGTCTCGCAGTTGAGCCTGTTCAACAAGATGTAAGTGGCGCCAAGTCAAGCGGCCCGCTCTGGAAACAGGGCGGGCCGTTGTCGTTTCTGGGGTTAAATTGTTGAAACGTTTTGCATAAAGCGCACAAAATTGAGTGACCTGTGAGTCATAAAGCGCATCTTCACTGTATCGTGTGAAAAGGATAAGTCGTCACAGGGTCCTTGCGGGGCGGCTTTCAGCGAGATTTTTATGGGGTTATCCCCTTTATTGTCAGCACTCCGGGCGCAGTCCTCGGGGTGTTCTCCAGCTATTTAGTATTGGGAAGCCACAATGATTGGCATAAAAAGCATCGCCAGTTACGTGCCGGCAGACGGGATCGATAACTACGCCCAGGGTGCCAAATTCGCCAAGGATGAAGAATTCATCATTGGCAAGATCGGTTCTGCGTTCCTGCCGCGCAAGGAAGCCGCGCAGGAAACCTCCGATCTGTGTGTCGAGGCGGTCAACGCTTTGTTTGCCAACAACCCGGATCTGAAGCGCGAATCGATTGATGCGCTGATCGTCGTCACCCAGAACGGTGATGAAGAGGGTTTGCCCCACACCGCCGCGATCGTCCAGGACAAACTGGGCCTGCCGACGCATGTGGCGGCCTTTGATATTTCCCTGGGCTGCTCCGGCTACGTCTACGGTATCTACGCGATGAAGGGCTTCATGGAAGCCACTGGCCTGAAAAACGGCCTGCTGATCACCGCCGACCCGTATTCGAAGATCGTCGACCCGGAAGACCGTAACACCACCATGCTGTTCGGCGATGCCGCTACCGCCACCTGGATGGGTGAAGACGCGCCGTGGTTGCTGGGCAAGTCCAAATTCGGCACCGACGGTTCCGGCGCACCGCACTTGAAGGTCAGTGATGGCGTGTTCTTCATGAACGGTCGCCAGGTCTTCAACTTCGCCTTGCTCAAGGTGCCGGCGCATTTGCACGAGCTGCTCAACGAGTCGGACCTCAAGGCTGATGAGATCGACGCGTTCTGCATTCATCAGGGCAGTGCGGCCATCGTTGACGCCGTGGCGCGCCGTTTTGAAGATGCCCCGGTGGACAAGTTCATCAAGGACATGGTCGAGACCGGCAACACCGTGTCGTCGAGCATTCCACTGCTGCTGGAAAAGCATGTGATGGACGCCAAGTGGAAGCGCGTGGCAATCAGCGGTTTTGGTGTGGGTCTGTCGTGGGGTTCGGCGATTCTGTATCGCCCGTGACGCTTTAATAGGCTGCATAAAAAAACGCCGATGATTTAGAAATCATCGGCGTTTTTTATTTGGCGCCAGAAAAGCCAATGAATCCGGGGTTTTGAGCTGATGTAAGCCGTTGAATTGCAAAGGGTGGCACGGCGCCAGTAAAAAAAATCAAAAAAATCCTCAAGCAACTGCCTACCACGACGATAACTATTACGTAGGTTCTCAGGCCACACCCGGCGGTTGCCAGGGCCGGAAGCCGCAGTATCCATCCAACGAGGATTTCGTCATGGCTTTAACAGTAAACACCAACATTGCTTCGATCACTACTCAGGGCAACCTGAACAAAGCTGGCGGCGCCCTGGCCACTTCCATGCAGCGCCTGTCTTCCGGCCTGCGTATCAACAGCGCTAAAGACGACGCAGCTGGCCTGCAGATCGCTAACCGCCTGACCAGCCAAATCAACGGCCTGGGTCAAGCAGTAAAAAACGTGAACGACGGTATCTCCATCGCTCAGACCGCTGAAGGCGCGATGCAGGCTTCGACCGACATTTTGCAAAAAATGCGTACCCTGGCTCTGTCTTCCGCTACTGGCTCCCTCAGCGCTGACGACCGTAAGTCGAACAACGACGAATACCAGGCTCTGACTTCGGAACTGACCCGTATCTCCACCACCACAACTTTCGGTGGCCAGAAGCTGCTGGACGGTTCGTACGGTACCAAAGCTATCCAGGTTGGCGCCAACGCCAACGAAACCATCAACTTGAGCCTGGAAAACGTTTCGGCCCAGAACATTGGTTCGCAGCAGATCAAGTCGACTGCCATTACTCCTACCGCTCTCGGCGTTGGTGCTACCACCCTGAAAGTGACTGGTAACGGCCAGACTGCAGACGTCGACGTTAAAGCTGGCGCATCGGCCAAGACCATCGCTGCCGGCCTGAACGGCGCAATCGGTGGCCTGAGCGCTACTGCCAGCACCGAAGTCAAGTTCTCGGTTAACGAGACGCTGACCAAAGGCGACCCAACTGCTACTCCAGCTGTTGCTGGTGTACCTGCCAACTTCGAACTGAGTGTGGGTTCTTCCACCGTTAAGTTCGTAGGTGTAACCGACACTGCTGGTCTGGCTGACCAACTGAAGTCCAACGCTGCCAAACTGGGCATCAGCGTTAACTACGACGAAGCCAAGGGCACCCTGGAAGTCAAATCCGACACCGGCGAAAACCTGTCCTTCAAGGCCGTTGGTGTGGGCGCTGATGCGATCTCGATTAACGTCAAAGACGGCAACGGCAAATACGCCGCTGACGCTGCTGGCGTTGAGACCCCAACCAAACTGGGCGCTGCTGACACTGACGTGATCATTGCCACTGGCCAGGTTTCCCTGGATTCGTCCAAAGGCTACTCGATCGCAGACGCAGGCACTAACGCACTGTTCGGCAAAGCTGACGCGTCTTCCCAGAAGACCACCGTTGCTATGACCGACGTGACTGACGCCTACAACGCTCAAAACGCCCTGTCTGTAATCGACAAGGCCATCGGCACCATCGACAGCGTGCGTTCGGGCCTGGGTGCTACCCAGAACCGTCTGACTACCACTGCAGACAACCTGCAGAACATTCAGAAGAACTCCACCGCTGCACGTTCCACCGTTCAGGACGTCGACTTCGCTTCCGAAACCGCCGAACTGACCAAGCAACAAACCCTGCAGTCGGCTTCCACCGCGATCCTGTCGCAGGCTAACCAGCTGCCATCCGCTGTACTGAAGCTGCTTCAGTAATCCCAGCGCTTGGTAACTAACGGAAGGGCGCGTCTACGTGCCCTTCCGTTTTTTCGGTTTAGAGGAGATTGGACATGGACATGAGTGTAAAGCTGAACCAGTCTTATCCGCCGGTTGCACCTCAAAGCGCACCTGCCAAGGTAGTGGCTGACAACAATGTTCTGAATGTCCAGGCAACGCCCGCGATTAGCCAAGAGCCCGCACGCGCCGACCTGGAAAAAGCAGTCACCGATATTCGCGATTTCGTTCAAGCTACCCAGCGTAGCCTCGATTTTTCCATTGATGATTCCACCCACCGTGTGGTGGTCAAGGTCATCAATACCGACAATGGTGAAGTGATTCGCCAGATTCCGTCGGAAACAGCATTGAAGCTGGCACAGAACCTCAGCAGCGCAAGCAACCTGTTGTTTGACGACAAGGCCTGAGCTGGCATGAAACTTGTTGCTGTCCGGTCTTGAGGCGTAATAAGTCAAGATAACGGCAGCCACCGAACAGGAGATAGATGATGGCGGGTTCAACGGTAAGTGGTATCGGTTCGAACATCGATACGCAAGCGATCGTGACATCCTTGGTTAACGCCGAAAAGGTGCCCAAGCAAACGCAGATCAATACCGCGTCTCAGAAGGCGACCACCACGCTGTCTTCGATCGGCAAGATTCAGGCGGCGCTGGATGCGTTTCGTGGTGCGCTGGACACCATGACAACGAGTTCGAGCTTTACGGGGTTGAGCGGCTCGTCCTCGGATGAAAAGGTCGCCACCATGACTGCCAGCAATACTGCCTCCAACGGTAGTTTCCGCCTGATCGTCAATCAGTTGGCTCAAGCGTCCAAGTTGTCGAGCAAGAACTTTGCTGGCGGCACGTCGACGGTGGTGAATGCCACCGACAAACCAACCACCCTGACCATCTCGCAGTCGGGCAAAGCTTATGATGTCAACATTCCTGTCGGTGCAACCTTGCAGCAGGTGCGTGACTCGATCAACACTCAATTCGGCACTTCGGGATTGAGTGCGAACATCCAGACCGACTCCAATGGTTCGCGGCTGATTCTGACCTCGACGACCATGGGTACGGGGTCGGATCTGAAGCTTTCAGGTAATTCGGGGTTGGATGTCGGCGCTACAGTAGTTGATGAGCCCAAGGATGCGCTTTACAGCATCGACGGTGTTGCTTCGGTCTCCAAGACCAATAGCATCGAAGGCGCATTGAGCGGCGTGAATATCAAGCTGGTATCGGTGTCGGCGCTCAAGACGGCGGGTGACACAGCTAAGGATCCGGATAGAACCGCCACGCTGATCACTGTAAGCACCAACAACGCGGCACTCAAATCAGGGGTCAAGGGTTTTGTAGATACTTACAATGCGCTGATTACTGCGATGAACGCCGAGACTAAGGTCACTACCAACCTGGATGGCAGCACCACGGCGGCAAGCCTCACCGGTGACTCCACCATGCGCTCGTTGCAGGCGGCAATTCGTAACGAGTTCAACCAGCTGTCGGGAACAGGCAAGTTCAAGTCCCTGGCTCAATTTGGTGTCACCACCAGTTCCAGCAACGGTTTGTTGGCCCTGGACGACAAAAAGTGGGACGCGGCGGTAAAAACCAACGCAGCCGATATCAACAGTATGTTCAGCGGCCCTGACGGCATGCTGGCGCGCATGAAAAGCGCTACGGATGATTACGCCAAGTCTACGACGGGCATCCTGGCGACACGCTCCACGTCTTTGTCCGACACACTCAAAGACCTGACCAAGCAGCAGTCGTCCCTGGACGAGCGCATGACCCTGCTCACCAGCAGCCTGTCGGCCAAATACAACGCCATGGACACCCTGGTCGCCCAATTGCGCCAGCAAAGCACCAGCGTCATGACCACGCTCAACGCATTGAACAACGTCAAGACCAATAGTTGATGCCTGCGCATGAAAAAGGCCAGGCAATCTGCCTGGCCTTTTTTTATCGCGGGACAACTGGCCCTAAAGCTTTTTGCGAACCCGTCGACATATTGGTTACTAGAATCCTTTTCGCTGTCGCCCGTCACGAGGTAGAAACATGAATCCCATGAGAGCCCTTCGCCAATACCAGAAGGTCAATTCCCATGCTCAGATCTCCGAAGCCAGCCCTCATCGCCTGGTGCAGATGCTGATGGAAGGCGGGCTCGACCGCATGGCCCAGGCCAAGGGCGCGCTGGCGCGTGGCGACATCGCCCAGAAGGGGCTGATGCTCGGCAAGGCCATCGATATCGTGATCGGCCTGCGTGACGGCCTGAACGCTGAAAAGAGTGATAACCCGGCTTACGTTCAGCAGTTGGAAAGTCTGTATGCGTACATGACCAACCGTCTGATGGAAGCCAACCTGCATAACGACGCTGACATGATCGACGAAGTTGCTCGTTTGATGATTACCGTTAAAGAAGGCTGGGATGCGATTGGCGCGCCACAGGCTGCAGCAGAATAAGGCCTGGGTGCCTTGAGGAACACGTCATGAGCCAAGCACTGCAACGCATTGATGAAACCCGTGAGGCGCTGATGGGCGCGCTGGCAGACCGTAACTGGGACGCCATTGGCGAGCTGGATATGGGCTGTCGCGACGTGATCGAGCAGGTGCTCAGCGAAGCACCGGTGGATGAGGATGCGTTGCGTGAAAAGCTTGAGAGTCTGTTGGCGGTATACCAGCAATTGCTTGAGGTGACGACCGGCGAACGCCAGGCGATTTTCGAAGAGATGTCGCAGATCAACCAAGCGAAAAATGCGTCAAAGGTTTACCATCTGTTCGGCTGAACAGTCGAAGTTAATCCTACCGGCGCGTCATAAATTTGACCGTGCCAGCATTTTTGACTTAACTAGTGCTGTTTTCAGATTTCAGACGTCTATAAGGTAAGAAGTCTTACAGGCGCCTCGATTGCCCTCAATCTCGGGGCAGGAAGTTTTACTAGGGAAGTTGCTATTGCATGTGGCGTGAAACCAAAATTCTGCTAATCGATGACGATAGCGTCCGCCGCCGCGACCTGGCGGTGATTTTGAATTTTCTTGGCGAAGAAAATCTGCCCTGCGGTAGCCATGACTGGCAGCAGGCGGCCAGCTCATTGTCATCGAGCCGTGATGTCATTTGTGTGCTGATCGGGACAGTAAACGCTCCAGGCGCTGTTTTGGGCTTGTTAAAGACACTGTCTACGTGGGATGAGTTCCTTCCCGTCCTGCTGATTGGTGATATTTCTTCTGTCGAGCTGCCGGAAGACCAGCGCCGCCGCGTGCTTTCCAGCCTGGAAATGCCTCCCAGCTACAGCAAATTGCTTGATTCCCTGCACCGTGCCCAGGTCTATCGCGAGATGTACGACCAGGCCCGCGAGCGCGGTCGCCACCGCGAACCTAATCTATTCCGCAGCCTTGTCGGCACCAGCCGCGCCATCCAGCACGTGCGCCAGATGATGCAGCAAGTGGCCGATACTGACGCCAGCGTGCTGATCCTCGGCGAGTCGGGCACTGGCAAAGAAGTGGTCGCGCGTAACCTGCATTACCACTCCAAGCGCCGCGACGGGCCATTTGTGCCGGTCAACTGCGGGGCGATCCCTGCAGAGCTGCTCGAAAGCGAACTGTTCGGCCATGAGAAGGGCGCCTTTACCGGGGCGATCACCAGCCGTGCCGGGCGTTTCGAGCTGGCCAACGGCGGCACCCTGTTCCTTGACGAAATCGGCGACATGCCGCTGCCGATGCAGGTCAAGCTGTTGCGCGTATTGCAGGAGCGCACCTTCGAGCGCGTGGGCAGCAACAAGACCCAGAGCGTCGACGTACGCATCATCGCCGCTACCCACAAGAACCTCGAAAGCATGATCGAGGTGGGCAGCTTCCGTGAAGACTTGTACTACCGCCTAAACGTTTTCCCAATCGAGATGGCCCCGCTGCGTGAGCGCGTGGAAGACATCCCGCTGCTGATGAATGAACTGATCTCGCGCATGGAACACGAAAAGCGCGGCTCGATTCGCTTCAACTCCGCTGCGATCATGTCCCTGTGCCGCCATGGCTGGCCGGGCAACGTCCGTGAGCTGGCCAACCTGGTCGAGCGCATGGCGATCATGCACCCCTACGGTGTGATCGGCGTGGTCGAGCTGCCGAAGAAATTCCGCTACGTCGACGACGAAGACGAGCAGATGGTCGACAGCCTGCGCAGTGACATGGAAGAGCGGGTCGCCATCAACGGCCATACCTCGGACTTCGGTTCTACCGCCATGCTGCCGCCGGAAGGTCTCGACCTCAAAGACTACCTCGGCAACCTGGAGCAAGGCTTGATCCAACAGGCCCTGGACGACGCCAACGGCATCGTCGCCCGGGCCGCCGAACGCCTGCGCATTCGCCGAACCACCCTGGTGGAGAAGATGCGCAAGTACGGTATGAGCCGCCGAGAAGGTGATGAACAGGCAGATGATTGACGCCTGTTTTTCAAGCCGCTGATTAATCAGCGGTTTTTTTTCGGCACAAGTATTGCTACAGCCCTCGCAACGTTCCGTTTAACTGACGGTCAGCCAAGCGAGAGAGCATGATGCCCCACGCCGCCCAACTATCTTCGGCCCCTGCCATCCAGGGACTGATTGCGCCTGTAGAACCGCAGACCCGCCAGGGTCTTGAACAAGCGTTCTCGCAGTTCAACCAGATGTCGAGCCAACTGACTGATTCCTACAGCCTGCTGGAGGCCCGGGTCTGCGAGCTGAAAGGCGAACTGGCGGTGGTTAGCGCCCAGCGCATGCAAGAGCTGGCCGAGAAAGAGCGCTTGGCCAACCGTCTGCAGAACCTGCTGTCGCTGCTGCCCGGTGGCGTTATCGTCATTGACGAAGAGGGCCGCGTGCGCGAAGCCAATCCGGCAGCCTGCGACATGCTCGGCCTGCCGCTGGAAGGCGAGCTGTGGCGCCACGTCATTACCCGCTGCTTTGCGCCGCGCGAGGATGATGGTCACGAAATCTCCCTTAAAGACGGGCGCCGCCTGTCCATCGCTACCCGTTCCCTGGACGCAGAGCCGGGGCAATTGGTGCTGCTCAACGACCTGACCGAAACCCGTCACCTGCAAGACCAGTTGGCGCGCCACGAGCGTTTGTCCTCGTTGGGCCGAATGGTCGCTTCTTTGGCGCATCAAATCCGTACGCCGTTGTCGGCGGCCTTGATTTACGCCAGTCATTTGACTGATGAACAATTGCCCGCTGCCACGCAGCAGCGTTTTGCTGGCCGTCTCAAAGAGCGCCTGCACGAACTGGAGCATCAGGTACGCGACATGTTGGTGTTTGCCCGCGGCGAATTGCCGCTGACCGACCGCGTGACACCTGCCCAATTGATGCAGGCCCTGCAAGCGGCGGCGGTCACCCATATTCAAGACACTCAGGTGCGTTGGCAGTGCGACAGCCACCTTGGCGAGTTGCTGTGCAATCGCGACACCCTGGTGGGCGCGCTGCTCAACCTGATCGAAAACGCTATCCAGGCCAGCGGCCCGGGCGCACGGCTCAAGGTGCACCTGTACAACCGCGAGCAAACCCTGCGCCTGTGCATCAGCGACAGCGGTGCCGGCATCGATCCTGTGGTGCTTAAGCGCCTTGGCGAACCCTTTTTCACCACCAAGACCAATGGAACCGGCCTCGGCCTGACCGTGGTCAAGGCTGTGGCGCGTGCCCATCAGGGAGAATTGCAGCTGCATTCCCGACTGGGGCGTGGCACGTGTGCATTGATGAGCTTGCCGCTGTTTTCATGCGCGGCAAGCGCGGAGTAAAAAGTAATGGCTATCAAGGTTCTGTTGGTGGAAGACGATCGCGCCCTGCGTGAAGCATTGGCGGACACGCTGCTGTTGGCGGGTCATGACTACCGGGCGGTCGGTTCTGCCGAGGACGCCTTGGACGCGGTGGAGCAGGAAACCTTCAGCCTGGTGGTCAGTGACGTGAACATGCCCGGCATGGACGGCCACCAGTTACTGGCCTTGCTGCGCGCGCGCCAACCGCAACTGCCGGTGTTGCTGATGACTGCTCACGGCGCGGTGGAGCGTGCGGTGGACGCCATGCGCCAAGGCGCGGCGGATTACCTGGTCAAGCCGTTCGAGCCCAAGGCGCTGATCGAACTGGTGGCGCGGCACGCCCTGGGTGTTATCCCTGCCAACGAAGGCGAAGGCCCGATTGCCTTCGAACCGGCCAGTGCGCAACTGCTTGAACTGGCGGCCCGGGTGGCGCGCAGTGATTCCACGGTGCTGATCTCCGGCGAGTCCGGTACCGGTAAAGAGGTGCTGGCACGTTACATCCACCAGCAATCCACTCGCGCCAAACAACCGTTCATCGCCATCAATTGCGCGGCGATCCCCGACAACATGCTTGAAGCCACCTTGTTCGGTCATGAAAAAGGCTCGTTCACTGGCGCCATCGCGGCCCAGGCCGGCAAGTTCGAACAGGCCGATGGCGGCACCATTCTGCTGGATGAAATCTCGGAAATGCCTCTGGGCCTGCAAGCCAAGCTGCTGCGGGTGCTGCAAGAGCGCGAAGTGGAGCGCGTCGGTGCGCGTAAACCGATCCAGTTGGATATCCGTGTGGTCGCCACCACCAACCGCGACCTTGCTGGCGAAGTGGCGGCGGGGCGCTTCCGCGAAGACCTGTTCTACCGGCTATCAGTATTCCCCCTGGCCTGGCGCCCGCTGCGTGAGCGTCCGGCGGACATCATTCCGCTGGCCGAGCGGTTGCTGAACAACCACGTCAAAAAAATGAAGCACGCCCAGGCGCGGCTCTCGGCCGAGGCGCAAGCGTGTCTCATCAGCTATCCCTGGCCGGGCAACGTGCGCGAGTTGGATAACGCCATCCAGCGCGCGCTGATTCTGCAACAGGGTGGCTTGATCCAGCCCCAGGATTTCTGCCTGGCCATGGGCAGTGGTGCGGCCCCATTGCCTACCTTGGCGCCCACGCCGGTGGTTGCAGAGGCTGAGTCTGCCGGTGCCCTGGGGGACGACCTGCGTCGCCGCGAATTCCAGATGATCATCGACACCCTGCGCGCCGAGCGCGGCCGTCGCAAAGAGGCCGCCGAGCGTCTGGGCATCAGTCCGCGCACCCTGCGCTACAAGCTGGCGCAGATGCGCGACGCCGGGATGGACGTCGAGGCGTATCTGTTCGCCACATAACCGGTAACAACGTCGATAAGGTTTGTCGCCTTTTCTTACGAGTTGATACAGAGCTGGCACCCTTGTTGCTACCTCCCCTAGTAATCGCTGCGTAGTGTCAAAAATTTGCGGGTTGGAGAGAGAAGTTCATGAGCCAGGGTATTGAGTTCAATCGGTTGATGTTGGATATGCGCTCCATGCAAATGGATGCCATGGCTCAACCGAAATCCGTCGCGCCAGCGCCGGAATTGGGCCAAAGCAGCTTCGCCGACATGCTCGGCCAGGCCATCAACAAAGTCAGTGACACCCAGCAAGCTTCCAGCCAGTTGGCCACCGCGTTCGAGATCGGCAAAAGCGGCGTGGACCTCACCGATGTGATGGTCGCCTCGCAAAAGGCCAGCGTCTCCTTTCAGGCTCTGACCCAAGTGCGTAACAAGTTGGTTCAGGCCTATCAAGACATCATGCAGATGCCGGTTTAAGGGCGAGATTTAAGTCATGGCAGAAGCAGTCTCCGACAACGTACCCGCCAAGGCAGACGGCAAGCCGCCGCTGTTTGGCCTGTCGTTCCTGGAAAACCTCTCGGAAATGACCATGTTGCGTCAGGTGGGCCTGATGGTCGGCCTGGCTGCCAGCGTGGCGATTGGTTTCGCCGTGGTGTTGTGGTCGCAACAACCCGATTACCGTCCGCTTTACGGCAGCCTGGCGGGCATGGATTCCAAGCAGATCATGGAAACCCTCGCCGCCGCCGACATCGCCTACACCGTAGAGCCTAACTCTGGCGCGCTGCTGGTTAAGGCCGATGACGTGGCCCGTGCGCGCATGAAGCTTGCCGCTGCCGGCGTAACGCCGTCCGACAGCAATATCGGTTTTGAAATCCTCGACAAGGACCAGGGCCTCGGGACCAGCCAGTTCATGGAAGCCACGCGCTACCGTCGTGGCCTGGAAGGCGAGCTGGCCCGCACCATCTCCAGCTTGAACAACGTCAAGGGCGCCCGTGTGCACTTGGCCATTCCGAAAAGCTCGGTATTTGTGCGCGACGAGCGCAAGCCAAGTGCCTCGGTACTGGTGGAACTGTTTTCCGGCCGTTCGCTGGAGCCTGGCCAGGTTCTGGCGATCATCAACCTGGTGGCCACCAGCGTTCCCGAACTGAGCAAGTCGCAAATCACCGTTGTCGACCAGAAGGGCAACCTGCTGTCCGACATGGCGGAAAACTCCGCCCTGACCCAGGCCGGCAAGCAATTTGACTACAGCCGCCGTATGGAAAGCATGCTCACCCAGCGTGTGCACAACATCCTGCAACCGGTGCTGGGCAACGACCGCTACAAGGCTGAGGTGTCCGCCGACGTGGACTTCAGTGCCGTCGAGTCGACCTCCGAGCAGTTCAACCCGGACCAGCCAGCGCTGCGCAGCGAACAGTCCACCAGCGAACAACGCACCGCCAGCAATGGTCCGCAAGGTGTGCCGGGTGCCCTGAGCAACCAGCCACCAGCCCCGGCTTCGGCCCCGCAAACCACCGGTGGCGCTGCTGCCACCGCTGGCGCGATCCAGCCCGGCCAGCCATTGTTGGACGCCAACGGCCAGCAGATCATGGACCCGGCCACCGGCCAACCGATGCTCGCCCCGTACCCGGCGGACAAGCGTAACCAGTCCACCAAGAACTTCGAACTCGATCGCTCCATCAGCCACACCAAGCAGCAGCAGGGTCGCGTCAATCGCCTGTCGGTGTCGGTGGTGGTCGATGACCAGGTCAAGGTCAATGCGGCGGATGGCGCCGTTACCCGTGCGCCGTGGAGCGCCGACGAATTGGCGCGCTTCACTCGCCTCGTGCAGGACGCCGTCGGCTTTGACGCCAGTCGTGGTGACAGCGTCAGCGTGATCAACATGCCGTTCTCCGCCGAGCGCGGTGAAGTCATCGCCGAAGCGGCGTTCTACACCCAGCCGTGGTTCTGGGACATCGTCAAGCAAGTGCTGGGTGTGTTGTTCATCCTGGTGCTGGTGTTCGGTGTGCTGCGTCCGGTGCTCAACAACATCACCGGCAACGGCAAGAACAAACAGCTGGCGGCGTTTGGCGGCAGTGACGTCGAGTTGGGTGGCATGGGCGGCCTGGACGGCGAACTGGCCAACGACCGCGTCAGCCTCGGCGGCCCGCAAAGCATCCTGTTGCCAAGCCCGAGCGAAGGTTACGACGCTCAGTTGAACGCAATCAAAAGTCTGGTAGCAGAAGACCCGGGCCGTGTGGCCCAGGTCGTGAAAGAGTGGATTAACGCAGATGAGTGATCGAGCCGCTGTTGCCAAGCTCACCAAGGTCGACAAAGCCGCAGTCCTGCTGCTGTCGCTCGGTGAAACCGATGCCGCCCAAGTGCTGCGCCACATGGGGCCCAAAGAGGTCCAGCGTGTGGGCGTGGCCATGGCGCAGATGCGCAATGTGCACCGTGAGCAAGTCGAGCAGGTGATGAGCGAGTTCGTCGAGATCGTCGGCGACCAGACCAGCCTGGGCGTCGGCTCCGACAGCTACATCCGCAAGATGCTCACCTCGGCCCTGGGCGAAGACAAGGCCAACGGCCTGATCGACCGCATTCTGTTGGGTGGCAACACCAGTGGTCTGGACAGCCTCAAGTGGATGGAACCGCGCGCCGTCGCCGACGTGATCCGCTTTGAACACCCGCAGATCCAGGCCATCGTGGTGGCGTACCTCGATCCGGACCAGGCCGGTGAAGTGCTCGGCCATTTCGACCATAAAGTGCGCCTGGACATCATCCTGCGCGTCTCGTCGCTGAACACCGTGCAGCCGGCGGCCCTGAAAGAATTGAACACCATCCTGGAGAAGCAGTTCTCCGGCAACTCGAATGCCTCGCGGACCACCTTGGGTGGTATCAAGCGTGCGGCAGACATCATGAACTTCCTCGACAGCTCGGTCGAAGGCCAGTTGATGGACTCGATCCGCGAGATCGACGACACCCTGTCCGGCCAGATCGAAGACCTCATGTTCGTGTTCAACAACCTCTCCGATGTCGACGATCGTGGCATCCAGGCGTTGCTGCGCGAAGTGTCCTCCGACGTGCTGGTGCTTGCCCTCAAAGGCTCGGACGAAGGCGTCAAAGAGAAGATCTTCAAGAACATGTCCAAGCGTGCTTCCGAACTGTTGCGCGACGACCTGGAAGCCAAAGGCCCGGTGCGCGTCAGCGACGTAGAAACCGCGCAGAAAGAAATCCTCACCATTGCCCGCCGTATGGCCGAAGCCGGAGAAATCGTTCTCGGTGGGAAGGGCGGCGAAGAAATGATCTAAGGCGCCCCTGATGTCGAACAAAGATGAGGCGCCCAGCGATCTGATTCGCGCACGGGATGTCGGTGGGTTCGACATCTGGTCGTTGCCCAGCTTCGACCCGCATGTGCCCGAGCCTGAGCCGGAACCCGTTGAAGAAACGCCGGTGGAAATGGAAGAAGTGCCGCTGGAAGAAGTCCAGCCACTGACCCTGGAAGAGTTGGAAAGCATCCGCCAGGAGGCTTACAACGAAGGCTTCGCTGCGGGTGAAAAAGACGGTTTTCGCAGCACCACTCTCAAGGTGCGCCAAGAGGCCGAAGCGGCGCTGAGCGTCAAGCTGGCCAGCCTGGAACGTTTGATGGGTGTGCTGTTCGACCCTATCGCCGAGCAGGATGCGCAGATTGAAAAATCCATGGTCGGCCTGGTGGAGCATATTGCACGCCAGGTGATCCAGCGCGAACTGGTACTCGACTCCAGCCATATCGAAAGCGTGATGCGCGAAGCACTCAAGCTGCTGCCCCTGGGTGTCGGCAATGTGCGGCTGTACATCAACCCGCAGGATTTCGAACAGGTCAAAGCCCTGCGCGAGCGCCATGAAGAAACCTGGCGCATCGTCGAAGACGCAGCGCTGCAGCCCGGTGGTTGCCGGGTCGAGACCGAACACAGCCGCATTGATGCGACGGTGGAAACCCGCATCAGCCAGATCATGGCCAAGCTGCTGGATCAAGTCCACGAGCAGGTGTTGAACCCAGCCGAACCTGACCTCAGCGTCGACCTGGACGCCGCCGATGCGCCTTGATCGCACCAGCTTCGTCAAGCGCCTGAGCGGCTACGTCGAGGCCACTGAATTGCCCGGCCAGCCGATCCTTGAAGGGCGTCTGTTGCGCATGGTCGGCCTGACCCTCGAAGCCGAGGGCCTGCGCGCCGCCATGGGCAGCCGCTGTATGGTGATCAACGATGACAGCTACCATCCGGTGCAGGTCGAAGCGGAAGTGATGGGCTTTTCCGGCAACAAGATCTTCCTGATGCCCGTCGGCAGCCTGGCGGGCATCGCCCCCGGCGCCCGCGTGGTACCGCTGGCCGATACCGGCCGCCTGCCCATGGGCATGAGCATGCTCGGTCGGGTGCTGGACGGCGCCGGTCGTGCGTTGGACGGCAAGGGCGGCATGAAAGCCGAAGACTGGGTGCCGATGGACGGCCCCACCATCAACCCGCTCAACCGCAACCCCATCAGCGTGCCGCTGGATGTGGGCATCCGCAGCATCAACGGTTTATTGACGGTCGGCCGCGGCCAGCGTCTGGGCCTGTTCGCCGGTACCGGTGTGGGTAAGTCGGTGTTGCTCGGCATGATGACGCGCTTTACCGAGGCCGACATCATCGTGGTGGGGCTGATCGGCGAGCGGGGCAGGGAAGTTAAGGAATTCATCGAGCACAGCCTCGGTGAAGAAGGCCTCAAGCGCTCCGTCGTCGTCGCCTCCCCAGCGGATGATGCGCCGCTGATGCGTTTGCGCGCGGCGATGTACTGCACGCGCATCGCCGAATACTTTCGCGACAAGGGCAAGAACGTCCTGTTGCTGATGGACTCGCTCACCCGTTTTGCCCAGGCCCAGCGGGAAATCGCCCTGGCCATCGGCGAACCGCCGGCGACCAAGGGCTACCCACCGTCGGTGTTCGCCAAGTTGCCGAAACTGGTGGAGCGCGCCGGCAATGCCGAGGCCGGTGGCGGCTCGATCACTGCGTTCTATACGGTGTTGTCCGAAGGCGATGACCAGCAGGACCCTATCGCCGACTCGGCGCGGGGCGTGCTCGACGGCCACATTGTGCTGTCGCGCCGTTTGGCCGAAGAAGGCCACTACCCGGCTATCGATATCGAAGCGTCCATCAGCCGGGTCATGCCGGCGGTGGTCACGCCGGAGCATATGGTCCGCGCGCAACAGTTCAAGCAGTTGTGGTCGCGCTATCAACAGAGCCGCGACCTGATCAGCGTTGGCGCCTACGTGGCCGGTGGCGATCGCGACACCGACCTGGCGATCGCGCTGCAACCGCAGTTGGTGACTTACCTGCGCCAAGGCCTCAACGACAAGATCAGCATGGGTGAAAGCGAAGCGCATCTGCATTCCATCTTCGCCCCTGCGCCAGGCGGCTAAGCCATGGCCAACAGCCGCGCCGCGCGCCTGGCCCCCGTGGTGGACATGGCCGAAAAGGCCGAAAAAACCGCCGTACAGCGCCTGGGTTATTTCCAGGGCCAAGTGCGCTTGGCGGAAAGCAAGTTGGGTGACCTGGAACGCTTTCGCGGCGAGTACCAACAGCAATGGATCGAGCGCGGCACCAAGGGCGTTTCGGGTCAGTGGCTGATGGGCTACCAGGGCTTTCTCAACCAGTTGGAAACCGCCGTGGGCCAACAGCGCCAGAGCCTGGCCTGGCACCAGAACAACCTCGATAAGGCCCGCGAAAGTTGGCAAGAGGCGTTTGCCCGGGTCGAAGGTTTGCGCAAGCTGGTGCAGCGCTATATCGATGAAGCGCGGGCGCTGGAAGACAAGCGTGAGCAGAAGTTGCTCGATGAGCTATCACAACGTCTTCCCCGCCAATCACAATTCTGAATGTGCCAGGGGGCTTGCCCCCGGTAGCGATAGATCGGTCACTGAATTTGTTGGCTGACCCACGGCTATCGGGACCAGGCCCTCTTCCGCATTTGACCTGCGGTGTTGCCCGGATCTCATTCGCCTGCTACACCTTGTGTCTATGCCCATGACAAGGAAGCAGTCGCATGTCAATCGAGTCAGAAGTATCCCTGGACGGGAAGAAGTTGACGATCGCTATCAAGGGACGATTTGATTTCGGCAGTCATCAGACGTTTCGTGACGCCTACGAGCGTTACTACAAAGTGCCTGAGCTGTATGTGGTCGATCTGAAAGAAACCACGTACATGGACAGCTCGGCCTTGGGCATGCTCCTGCTGTTGAGGGACCATGCTGGCGGCGAAAAGGCGCAGGTTGAGGTGATCAACACCAACTCCGATGTGCGCAAGATCCTCGCCATCTCCAACTTCGACAAGCTGTTCGACATCAAGTGAGCGCCCAGGCCCCCGCGGTTGAGCCGCTGACGATCCTGATCGCCGATGATAACGCTGCCGATCTTCTGTTGCTGTCGACCATTGTGCGGCGCCAGGGGCATCAGGTGCTCACCGCTACCAACGGCGAGGAAGCCGTCGAAGTCTTTGCCCGCGAACGGCCGCAGCTGGTGCTGATGGATGCCTTGATGCCAGTGATGGATGGCTACGGCGCTGCGCGGTGGATCAAGCAACTGGCGGGGGAAGAATTGGTCCCCATCATTTTCCTCACCTCCCTGCGCGAAAGCGCTGCCCTGGCCGAGTGCCTGGATGCCGGCGGTGATGACTTCCTGCCCAAACCCTATAACCAACTGATCCTGGCGGCCAAGATCAACGCCATGGACCGCCTGCGCCGCCTGCAAGCCACGGTGTTGCAGCAACGCGACATGATTGCCAAGCACCACGACTACCTGCTGCATGAGCAGCGCGTGGCCAAGGCAGTGTTCGATAAGGTCGCCCACTCCGGCTGCATCAATGCCGCACCGAACATCCGCTACCTGCAATCGCCCTATGCGCTGTTCAATGGCGACCTGCTGCTGGCGGCCTACACGCCGTCAGGCGACATGCACGTGCTGCTCGGCGATTTCACCGGCCATGGCTTGCCGGCGGCGGTGGGCGCTATGCCCCTGGCGGAAGTGTTCTACGGCATGACCGCCAAGGGCTATGGCCTGACGCAGATCCTTCGGGAGATGAATGCCAAGCTCAAGCGCATCCTGCCGGTGGACATGTTCTGCTGCGCCACTCTGTTGTGCCTGAGCACCGAGCGGCGCGTGGTGGAGGTGTGGAACGGGGGCATGCCCGACGGTTATGTGCATGACATCGCCAGCGGCAACCGCACCCCGATGCAGTCGCGGCATTTGCCGTTGGGGGTGTTGTCGGCGCAAGCCTTTGATGACCGCACCGAAGTCTGGCCCATGGCGTTGGGCGACCGTGTGTTCTTGCTGTCCGACGGCGTGTTGGATACCGCAGATGCCAACGATCAACTGTTCGGCGCCGAGCGTTTACAGCAGGTCTTTGCGGCCAATCGCGAGCCCAATCGTCTGTTTGAAGACATCGAACAGGCCCTGGCGGCGTTTCGCGGTGAAGCGCGTGACGACGTGAGCATGGTGGAAATCACCCTGCAGCACGGCCAATCCCTGCGCGCCACCGGGCCGTTGTATGCCGACAGCGGCCAATCCTGCCCGCTGGATTGGTCGGTGAGCTTTGAGTTTCGCGCCGAGACCCTCAAGCGCTACAACCCTTTGCCCTATCTGCTGCAACTGCTGCTTGAGATCCACGGCCTGCGCGAGCAGAGCGGGGCGCTCTACAGCGTGATGGCTGAGCTGTATTCCAACGCCCTGGAACATGGTGTGCTGGGGCTGGACTCGCGGCTCAAGCGCAATGCCCAGGGGTTTGCCGAATATTACCGCCAGCGCAATGACCGCCTGGCGAAGTTGAACAGCGGTTACGTGCGGGTGCATGTGCAGGTGGTGCCCACCCACATGGGCGGCAAAATGACGTTGCGCCTGGAAGACAGCGGGCCGGGTTTCGACGTTGAACAGATGCTGGCACGGCCGCTGGACGTCGATCGTCTGTCGGGTCGGGGCCTTAGCCTGGTGCGCCAGTTGAGCAGCGACGTACGCTGGTCTGACGGCGGGCGCAGTGTCTGCGTGGAGTTTTGCTGGGGGGCTCTGGCATAATCCGCCGATTCTTGATCAAGGAGCGAGCAAGTGGCAGAGATTCATATGGACCCGCAGGTGTTGTCGGGTTTGCAGGAGGTTATGGAGGGCGAGTATCCCAAGCTGCTTGATACCTTTCTTGATGACTCCCAGAAACGCATCGAGGCCCTGCACCAGGCGCGGGATGATGCCAAGGCGTTGGGACGGATTGCGCATAGTTTCAAGGGGAGCAGTGGGAACCTTGGGGCGCTGCGGTTGGCGCAGTTGTGTCAGTCGCTTGAGGCCAGGTCTTCTGAGCCGGCTTCGGACTTGGGGGAGTTGGTGGATCAGATTGATCGGGAGTTTGCGTTGGTGCGGCCGTTGTATGAGCACGAAAGGCAACGGTTTCAACTTTGATGGGTGACCTGTCCGTTACCGAATAACGGATAGGCCCACCCAAAAAACCGCAATCCAACAAACCTGGCCCAACTCTTGCTC
Source organism: Pseudomonas sp. TE3911 (assembly GCF_054062775.1). Lineage (NCBI taxonomy): Bacteria > Pseudomonadati > Pseudomonadota > Gammaproteobacteria > Pseudomonadales > Pseudomonadaceae > Pseudomonas > Pseudomonas sp. TE3911. The sequence goes on from NZ_JBSSFP010000001.1 coordinate 852,367, forward strand.
TATCTCCAGATACTGCATCCCCGACCCCCATGCAGTGGAGACCTTTACCTATGCCAGTCGCCCCCAATTCGCTTCTTCAGGCTGCCCCCGCGGCCAAGCCTCAAGCGCCCGCTGCCAACCCCCAGGTAGCGGCTGCGGACCCACGGGACAAGGGCCCTGGCTTCGCTCAAGTGTTCGCCAGCCAAGGCTCGAAACCGTCGGTCAAAACCGACGACAACGCGGCTAAACCCACACGCGACAAGCCTGTCGACGCCAGCGCCAAGCCGGCTGCCGGTACCGACAAGCCTGCCGCCAGTACACCGGCGGTTGCCGATAGCGGCAAGACCTTGCCTGCCAAGCCGTCCGACGACAGCGCCAATAAGGATGACGACGCACCCGCCGATCCAGCACTCGCGCAGCAGCCCCCGACTGATCCCGTCGTCGACCCGGCCATGATTGCCGCTGTCACGCCTGTGGTCTTGCCGGTGGTCGTGCCGGTGGAAACCCCGGAACCCGCCGCTGCCGCCCAGGACGACAAGGCCCTGCCGTTGGTCGCTGTGCCCATCGTGGCGACCGAGGAGGTCAAGCCGGCCTTCGATCCTGAGGCTGATCCCCTGGATGCCATGCCGGCCGTACGCCTGGCGATGGAGCAGGGCGGGCATGTGTCGGCCAGCAGCCAGACGCCGGCCAAAACCGCACCGACGACTACCCAGGACCAGCCAACCGCCGCGCAGAACTTTGCCGCTGGCCTGGCCACAATGGTCGACCAGCAAGCCACCAAAGACAGCACTGACCAAGGCGGTGACAAGGCCTTCAGCGGCTTGATCGAAGACGGCCTCAAAGACCTTAAAAACGCCACCAGCGACACCCGTGTCGATGATTTCGCCAATCGTTTGGCGGCATTGACCCAGGCGGCCACGCCGAAAACGGCCAACGCTTTGCCGCCGGTGACGAATGCGCCACTGGCCATGCACCAGAGCGGTTGGACCGACGAGATCGTCAATCGGGTGATGTACCTGTCCAGCGCCAACCTCAAGTCGGCGGAGATCCAGTTGCAACCGGCTGAACTCGGCCGTCTGGATATCAAGGTCAACATGACCGCCGACCAGCAAGCCCAGGTCAACTTCATGAGCGCCCACCCGGTGGTGCGTGAAGCGCTGGAAAGCCAGTCGGGTCGCCTGCGGGAAATGTTTGCGCAACAGGGTATGGGGCAGGTGGACGTCAACGTGTCCGACCAATCCCGTGGTCAGGAGCAGCAACAGCAGCAGGCCCAGACCAGTGGCGTGAGTCGCAGCGGGCGAGGGGCTGACAGCGGCGACAGTGGCAACCACATTGATGTGGCTGAAGCCGTGGTGCCAGTGAGCTCTACAGTGATCGGCTCCAGCGCCGTCGATTACTACGCCTGACTTGAGCCGCGTACAGATCCAAATTGTGGGAGGGGGCTTGCCCCCGATGAGGGTGTATCAGTCAACCGATGTATGAACTGACACACACTCATCGAGGCAAGCCCCCTCCCACATTTGTTTTGTGGTGTTCGTTCGTCTCTGCCTGCCAGACAACTCTGGCATAACACTTGCTCTTGCCTATCCGTAGATCTATGAATTCCCGAATAGTGACGGATTATTGGCATGGCGAAGAGCGACGACGCAGCAAAAGCACCCGCACCGGCAGGCAAAGGCAAGCTCAAGCTTATCCTGATGATAGTCGTGGGCCTGCTCCTGGCCATCGGGGCCTCGGTGGGCGGCACTTGGTACATCATGCATAGCAGTGCAAGCAAACCGGCACCTGCCGCCGAAACCGCCAGTAACGTCAAGCCACCGGCAATCTTCGAGCCGATGCTTCCGGCCTTTGTCGCCAACTTCAATCAGAACGGTCGCCAACGCTACCTGCAAGTGAGCATCACCTTGCTGGCACGGAATGCGGCGGACCTGGATGCCCTCAAAGTGCATATGCCGGTGATCCGCAACAACCTGGTGATGCTGTTCTCCGGGCAGAGCTTCGACACCTTGGCCACCCCGGTGGGCCAGGAAATGCTGCGCCAGAAGGTCACTGCCAGCGTGCAGGAAGTGGCCCAGAAGGAGCTCGGCAAAGTCGTGGTCGAGCAGGCGCTCTTCACTAACTTCGTATTGCAGTAGGATCACGACATGGCCGTGCAAGACCTGCTGTCCCAGGATGAAATCGACGCGCTGTTGCATGGCGTCGACGACGGTCTGGTACAGACCGAAATGGCTGCCGAGCCCGGCAGCGTCAAAAGTTATGACCTGACCAGCCAGGATCGCATCGTCCGTGGACGCATGCCGACGCTGGAGATGATCAACGAACGCTTCGCTCGCTACACCCGGATCAGTATGTTCAACATGCTGCGCCGCTCGGCGGACGTGGCGGTGGGCGGCGTGCAGGTGATGAAGTTCGGTGAGTACGTGCATTCGCTGTACGTTCCCACCAGCCTTAACCTCGTCAAGATCAAGCCGTTGCGCGGCACTGCGCTGTTCATCCTCGACGCCAAACTGGTGTTCAAGCTGGTGGACAACTTCTTCGGCGGTGATGGCCGTCACGCCAAGATCGAAGGCCGTGAATTCACCCCCACCGAATTGCGCGTCGTGCGCATGGTGCTGGAGCAGGCCTTCATCGATTTGAAGGAAGCCTGGCAGGCGATCATGGAAGTCAATTTCGAGTACATCAACTCGGAAGTGAACCCGGCCATGGCCAACATCGTCGGCCCGAGCGAAGCGATTGTGGTGTCCACTTTCCACATCGAACTCGATGGCGGCGGCGGCGACCTGCACGTGACCATGCCGTACTCGATGATCGAGCCGGTGCGCGAGATGCTTGATGCCGGTTTCCAGTCCGACCTGGACGACCAGGACGAGCGTTGGGTCAAGGCCTTGCGCGAAGACTTGCTGGACGTCGACGTGCCGCTGAGCGCCACCGTAGCCCGTCGCCAATTGCGCCTGCGGGATATTTTGCACATGCAGCCGGGAGACATCATCCCGGTCGAATTGCCGGAAGAAATGATCATGCGCGCCAACGGCGTGCCGTCGTTCAAGGTCAAGCTGGGTTCCCATAAGGGCAACCTGGCGCTGCAAGTGGTTGAGCCGATCAACCGTCGCTGATGCATCCCCTATTTATGAATGTTTGCTCCGCCGAGGACATGTAATGGCTACCGAACACGAAAACACTTCCGCCGAAGACCAGGCTCTGGCTGACGAATGGGCTGCGGCCCTGGAAGAAACCGGCGATGTTGGCCAGGACGATATCGACGCCCTGCTGGCCGCCGATGCCGCCACTGCCCCCGCAGGTAACCGCCTGCAGATGGAAGAGTTTGGCAGCGTGCCGAAGAACAACGACCCGGTGACCCTCGATGGGCCGAACCTGGACGTGATCCTCGACATCCCGGTGTCGATTTCCATGGAAGTGGGCAGCACCGACATCAACATCCGCAACCTGCTGCAACTCAACCAGGGCTCGGTGATCGAGCTGGATCGCCTGGCGGGTGAGCCCTTGGACGTGCTGGTCAACGGCACCCTGATTGCCCACGGTGAAGTGGTGGTGGTCAACGAAAAGTTCGGCATCCGCCTGACGGACGTGATCAGCCCAAGCGAACGCATCAAGAAGTTGCGCTGATATGAAGCGGCTGATGGTGGGACTGTTGGTCGCGCTGCCATTGGGCGCTTGGGCCGCAGAGCCGGTGGCCCAGGCGGCCGCCGCGGCGGCGCCGGTCGGCAGCGGCCTCGGTGGCCAGTTGACCCAACTGGTGCTGGGGCTGTTGCTGGTGGTTGGCCTGATCTTCGTGTTGGCCTGGCTGTTGCGCCGCGTACAGCAGGTGGGTCCGGGTAACGCGCAGGTGATCGAGATGATCGGCTCCCGCGCCCTCGGCCCGCGTGATCGGCTGGTGCTGGTGCAAGTGGGTGAAGAGCAGATCCTGCTGGGCCTCACTCCTGGCCGCATCACCCCGTTGCATGTGCTCAAGACCCCGGTGAACGTGGATCAGTCCAAGCCCGCCACGCCCGAATTCGCTCAGCGCCTGATGGAACTGTTGGGCAAGGATCAGAAGGATAAGAAGTAATGCGCGTGTTATTGACGCTCATGCTGTGGCTGGCGGCGCCGTTGGCGTTTGCCGCCGACCCGTTGTCGATCCCGGCGATTACGCTGGGTACCAACGCGGCCGGGGCCCAGGAGTATTCGGTCAGCCTGCAGATCCTGCTGATCATGACCGCGCTGAGCTTTATCCCGGCGTTTGTGATGCTGATGACCAGCTTCACGCGGATCATCATCGTGTTCTCGATCCTGCGTCAGGCCCTGGGCCTGCAACAGACGCCGTCGAACCAGATCCTCACCGGCATGGCGTTGTTTCTGACCATGTTCATCATGGCGCCGGTGTTCGACAAGGTGAACCAGCAAGCCCTGCAGCCCTATCTGGCGGAAACCATCACCGCCCAGGTGGCGATTGACCGGGCACAGGTCCCTATCAAGGATTTCATGCTGTCGCAGACCCGCTCCAGTGACCTTGAGCTGTTCATGCGCCTGTCCAAGCGTACCGACATCGCGACCCCGGACCAGGCGCCGCTGACCATTCTCGTACCGGCCTTTGTGACTTCCGAGTTGAAGACCGCGTTCCAGATCGGCTTCATGATCTTTATCCCGTTCCTGATCATCGACCTGGTGGTGGCGAGCGTGCTGATGGCCATGGGTATGATGATGCTGTCACCACTGATCATCTCGTTGCCGTTCAAGATCATGCTGTTTGTGCTGGTAGACGGTTGGGCGCTGATTATCGGCACCCTGGCCGGCAGTTTCGGCGGGGTATAGCGCAATGACGCCAGAAGTAGCCGTCGACCTGTTCCGAGAAGCGCTGTGGCTGACCACCATGATGGTTGCCGTGCTGGTGGTGCCGAGCCTGTTGGTGGGCCTGCTGGTGGCGATGTTCCAGGCTGCCACCCAGATCAACGAACAGACCTTGAGCTTCCTGCCGCGCCTGCTGGTGATGCTGATCACCCTGATCGTCGCCGGCCCGTGGCTGGTGCAAACCTTTATGGAATACATCCTGCAGCTGTACGGCAGTATTCCTCAGTTGATCGGCTGATCGGGTGAATTCCCTGCTGGCATTGACCGACACCCAGATCAGCACGTGGGTGGCGTCGTTCATCCTGCCGTTGTTCCGCGTGACCGCCATGTTGATGGCCATGCCGGTGTTCGGCACGACCCTGGTGCCACGCCGGGTGCGCCTGTATTTGGCGGTGGCGATCACGGTGGTGCTGGTGCCGGGCTTGCCGCCCATGCCGTCGGTGAATGCCCTGGACCTGAGTGCCCTGATGCTGATCGCCGAACAAGTCCTGATCGGTGCCATGTTGGGTTTTTCCCTGCAACTGTTCTTCCAGGCGTTTGTGATTGCCGGGCAAATCATCTCGATCCAGATGGGCATGGGCTTCGCCTCCATGGTCGACCCCACTAACGGTGTGTCGGCCGCGGTGATCGGGCAATTCCTGACGATGCTGGTGACCTTGCTGTTCCTGGCGATGAACGGGCATCTGGTGGCGTTCGAGGTGCTGACCGAAAGCTTCACCACGCTGCCAGTGGGGTCGGGGTTGGTGGTCAATCACTTCTGGGAAACGGTCGGGCGCCTCGGTTGGGTGCTGGGGGCTTCGCTGTTGCTGGTACTGCCGGCGATTACCGCATTGTTGGTGGTCAACATCGCGTTTGGCGTGATGACCCGTGCGGCACCGCAGTTGAACATCTTTTCGATTGGTTTCCCGTTGACCCTGGTATTGGGCATGGGGATTTTCTGGATCGGCCTGGCCGACATTCTCAATCAGTATCAACCGCTGGCGACCGACGCCTTGCAGTTCTTACGTGATCTGGCACGGGCGCGCTGAGCCATGGCCGAGAGCGAGAGTGGTCAGGACAAAACAGAAGACCCCACGGAGAAACGTAAAAAGGACTCCAGGGAAAAGGGCGAGATTGCGCGCTCCAAAGAGCTCAATACCGTTGCGACGATGATGGCCGGTGCCGGCGCCTTGCTGATCTACGGCGGTGGTTTGGCGCTCGACTTGCTGGAGCTGATGAAGCACAACTTCACCTTGCCTCGTGAGGTGTTGCTCAACCCGGATGCGATGGGGCAATACCTGTTGCACTCGGGCAAGATCGCGATCCTGGCGGTGCAGCCCATCCTGATTACCTTATTGCTGGCCGCGCTGATCGGCCCGGTAGCCCTCGGCGGCTGGCTGTTCGCCGCGAGCAGCATGGCGCCCAAGTTCAGCCGCATGAACCCGGGGGCCGGGCTCAAGCGCATGTTCTCCGCCAAGGCCCTGGTGGAGCTGCTCAAGGCCCTGGCCAAGTTCATCCTGATTCTGTTTGTGGCGCTGATGGTGTTGTCGTCCGACATCGACGACCTGCTGCGTATCGCCCACGAACCGTTGGAGTCGGCGATCATCCACAGCGTGCAGGTGGTCGGCTGGAGTGCGCTATGGATGGCCGCCGGGCTGATCATCATTGCGGCAGTGGATGCGCCGATCCAGCTGTGGGAAAGCCACAAGAAACTGCTGATGACCAAGCAGGAAGTGCGCGACGAACACAAGGATCAGGAAGGGCGGCCCGAGGTCAAGCAACGCATCCGCCAGCTGCAGCGGGAAATGTCCCAGCGCAAGATGATGGCGTCGGTGCCCGACGCCGACGTGGTCATCACCAACCCGACCCACTACGCCGTGGCCCTCAAGTACGACCCGGAGAAGGGTGGCGCACCGATGCTGCTGGCCAAGGGTAGCGACTTTACTGCGCTGAAAATCCGCGAAATCGCCGTGGCCCACGACATTCTGTTGCTCGAATCGCCGGAACTGGCGCGGTCGATCTTCTACTCCACCGATCTCGATCAGGAAATCCCCGCCGGGCTTTACCTGGCCGTGGCTCAGGTGTTGGCGTATGTCTATCAGATCCGCCAATACCGCGCGGGCAAGGGCAAGCGTCCGGACCCGCTCAAGGATCTGCCGATCCCGCCGGAATTGCGCCGCGATTCCTGATTATCAGCTGCCCCGAACTCTCCCTCCCGGCTCCATTCTTCCCCCTACCACTCGTCGTTGTCGGTCGTCTACCTGTCAACTTTGACAGTAGCTGCCGTCCCTTTATCGCGGTTCCATAACACTGGGTTTTCCACGCACATTGCTGTGCGTGAGGCAGAGGGTGTTGCAATGGAAGTGGTTAAAGGGACGGTCGAGGAATACGACCGCAAAACAGGGGAGGGAGTGATTGCAATGGATGGCGGCGACGAACACGTGTTGGTGGATCTCACGAGTTCTGCAGGGATTTGGCTCAGAGAGGGCCTAAGGGTGCAATTTACGAGGATCCACCGCCCTGAGGGCGTATTCGCGTCCCATATCAAGATTATCCAGTGAGTCTCGTGTGGTGTGCTGAGCGAGGTCAGGAGAGCGGCAATGTCGACAGGTACGGTGAAGTGGTTTAACGGGGAAAAAGGCTATGGCTTTATCAGTCAGGATGGTGGGGGAGATCTCTTCGTCCACTATTCGGCGATCAAGGGCGAGGGCTATAAAACCCTTGAGGAGGGGCAGAAAGTGGAGTTCAAAGTAGAAACAGGTCAAAAGGGTGATCAGGCTACCGAAGTGCAAATCGTCAGTTGAATTGCCCGGCTTGATAGTGCTCCAGCGTGCTTGGGAGCAATCCGCGTTTTTTAAAGCAAAAGTTGGAAGGCTTCTTGCAATACCGCCTCCAGGACGCCTTCCGGCGTCAAAAGTTTGCTTCAAGGAAACGAGGAATACCGGTGGTGGATCGCTCTCAAATGCTCGGCACGGCCCGTACGACCCTGACTGACCTCTCGCGGGGCAATCTGGGTGTGCCGTTGTTGTTGCTGGTGATGCTGGCAATGATGATGTTGCCGATGCCGCCGTTCCTGCTGGACGTGTTCTTCACCTTCAACATTGCGTTGTCGGTCGTGGTTCTGTTGGTGTGCGTTTACGCCCTGCGGCCGCTGGACTTTGCGGTATTCCCGACGATCCTGCTGGTGGCGACCCTGCTGCGGCTGGCGCTCAACGTGGCGTCCACCCGCGTGGTCATGCTCCACGGCCAGGACGGCCACGCGGCCGCCGGTAAGGTGATCCAGGCCTTCGGTGAGGTGGTGATCGGCGGTAACTACGTGGTCGGTATCGTGGTGTTCGCGATCCTGATGATCATTAACTTCGTGGTGGTCACCAAGGGCGCCGGGCGGATTTCCGAGGTGAGCGCACGCTTTACCCTCGACGCCATGCCCGGCAAACAAATGGCCATCGACGCCGACCTCAACGCCGGTCTGATCGACCAGAATCAAGCCAAGACCCGCCGCCTGGAAGTGGCCCAGGAAGCCGAGTTCTACGGCTCCATGGACGGTGCCAGCAAATTCGTGCGCGGTGACGCCATCGCTGGCCTGTTGATTCTGTTCATCAACCTGATCGGCGGCATGGCCGTCGGTATCTTTCAGCACGGCATGACCTTCGGCGATGCGGGCAAGGTGTACGCCTTGCTGACCATCGGTGACGGTTTAGTGGCGCAATTGCCATCACTGTTGTTATCTACAGCTGCAGCCATCATGGTGACCCGTGCGTCGGGCTCCGAAGACATGGGCAAGCAGATCAGCCGGCAGATGTTTGCATCGCCCAAGGCGTTGGCCGTGGCGGCGGGCATCATGGCGATCATGGGTATCGTCCCGGGCATGCCCCATGTGTCGTTCCTGAGCATGGCGGCCATGGCGGGCGGTGGTGCCTACCTGTTCTGGAAGAAGCAAAACGCGGTCAAGGTCCAGGCCCTGCAAGAAGTTGCGCGTCAACAAGAACTGCTGCCATCGCCAGCCCGCGCCCAGGAAACCAAGGAGTTGGGCTGGGACGACGTGACCCCCATCGACATGATCGGCCTGGAAGTCGGCTATCGCCTGATCCCGCTGGTGGACCGCAACCAAGGCGGCCAATTGCTCGCGCGGATCAAGGGTGTGCGCAAGAAGCTCTCGCAGGACCTGGGCTTCCTGATGCCCACCGTGCACATCCGCGACAACCTCGATCTGGCTCCGAGCGCCTACCGCCTGACCCTGATGGGGGTGATCCTGGCCGAAGCCGAGATCTATCCGGATCGCGAGTTGGCGATCAACCCAGGCCAGGTGTTCGGCAGCCTCAACGGCATTACCGCCAAAGATCCGGCTTTCGGCCTGGAGGCGGTGTGGATCGAAATCAGCCAGCGCAGCCAGGCGCAGTCACTGGGCTATACCGTGGTGGACGCCAGCACGGTCGTCGCGACCCACCTCAACCAGATTCTGTACAAGCACTCTCACGAGCTCATCGGCCACGAAGAAGTCCAGCAATTGATGGGCTTACTGGGCAAAGCCTCGCCAAAACTGGCGGAAGAGCTGGTGCCCGGCGTGCTGTCGCTGTCGCAATTGCTCAAGGTGTTGCAGGCGCTGCTGGCCGAACAGGTGCCGGTACGCGACATTCGCAGCATTGCCGAGGCCATCGCCAACAACGCCGCCAAGAGTCAAGATACCGCCGCGCTGGTGGCTGCGGTGCGTGTCGGATTGTCCCGTGCAATCGTGCAAAGCATTGTAGGGCTTGACTCCGAGCTGCCTGTGATCACCTTGGAACCAAGGTTGGAACAAATATTGCTCAATAGTATTCAGAAGGCAGGACAAGGCCAGGAAGAGGGCGTTCTGCTGGAGCCAAGCATGGCTGAAAAGCTGCAGCGTTCGTTGATCGACGCTGCACAGCGTCAGGAAATGCAGGGCCAACCGGTGATTCTGCTGGTGGCAGGTCCGGTCCGCGCGATGTTGTCGCGGTTTGGACGCTTGGCAGTACCGAATTTGCACGTTTTGGCTTATCAGGAAATTCCTGACAACAAGCAAGTGACTATCGTCGCGACAGTAGGGCCCAACGGCTGAGGGTAGTGGGTTATGCAAGTTAAGCGTTTTTTCGCCGCCGATATGCGTCAGGCCATGAAACTGGTCCGTGATGAGCTGGGCGCCGACGCCGCGATTATCGGTAACCGTCGTATTGCCGGCGGTGTCGAGCTGACGGCTGCCCTGGATTACACCCCCTCGGCGCTGGCGCCGCGTGTACCGAACATGGAGCTCGAAGACGAGCTGCGCAAGACCGCTTCGCGCATCGTCTCGGCCCAGGCTGAGCTGAGCATGCGTGGCGACAGCGATACCACCACCAATCGCCAGTTGTTCGCCGGGCTGCCGCTGACCGCTGCCGAACCATTGGTTGAGCCGACTTTCGTCGAGCCGCCGCGTCCTGCCGCGCCAGCCCCGGCCGCCGCAGTTGACCAGCGTGTGTTCGACTCGATGCGCTTTGAGCTCAACGGCCTGCGCGAACTGCTGGAAGTGCAGCTCGGCTCGCTGGCCTGGACGCAGCTGCAAGGCAGCAAACCGCAACAGGCCAACCTGTGGCGTCGCCTGCAACGCATTGGCTTGTCCGGCCCGTTGTCCCGCGACCTGCTGGCCCTGACCACCGAAATCGAAGAACCACGCCAGGCCTGGCGCATGTTGCTGGCCCACCTGGCGCGGATGATCGCTACCCCGGAAATCGAACCCCTGGAAGAGGGCGGTGTGATCGCCATGGTCGGCCCCGCCGGCATGGGCAAGACCACCACCCTCGCCAAGCTGGCAGCGCGTTATGTGCTCAAGTACGGCGCGAATAATATCGCGCTGGTGAGCATGGACAGCTACCGGATCGGCGCCCAGGAGCAGCTCAAGACGTTGGGCCGCATCCTCAATGTACCGGTGACCCACGTCGACCCGGGCCAGTCCCTGGCCAACGCCCTCGATCCGCTGCTGCGCAAGCGCGTGGTGCTGATCGACACCGCCGGCTTGCAAGCCAGCGACCCGGCGTTGCGCATGCAACTGGAAACCCTGGCCGGGCGTGGCATCAAGTCGAAAAATTACCTGGTGCTTGCAACCACCAGCCAAAAACAGGTTCTTACCGCTGCGTACCATAGCTACAAACGCTGTGGCCTGGCCGGTTGCATCCTCACGAAACTGGATGAAACCGCCAGCCTGGGTGAAGTGTTGAGCCTGGCTATCAGTCATGAATTACCGGTTGCCTACCTGACCGACGGGCCGCGGATCCCGGATGATCTTCATCTGCCGCGCCGTCATCAGTTGGTCAGCCGTGCCGTCAGCGTGCAAATGCAAGAAGAGCCTAGCGAGGAAGCGATGGCCGATATGTTCGCCGACCTCTACCACAACCCGGCAAAACGGGTCGGTTGAAGTCAGGATGAACACCGTGAAATGTACCTACATTGATGGTCTGCAAGCGATTCACGCGGCCAAGCCATGTAGCCTGCGTCTAAGCAAGACAAGGTAAAGAAATAAAATGGGCAGCATGCATCCCGTACAGGTGATCGCGGTGACCGGCGGCAAAGGTGGCGTCGGAAAGACTAACGTGTCAGTGAATTTGTCCCTGGCCCTGGCAGAGCTTGGCCGTCGCGTCATGCTGCTGGATGCTGACCTGGGGCTGGCGAACGTCGACGTTCTGCTGGGACTGACGCCCAAACACACCCTTGCCGATGTGATCGAGGGGCGCTGTGAGCTGCGCGACGTGCTGCTCCAGGGCCCTGGCGGGATCCGCATCGTGCCGGCTGCCTCCGGTACCCAGAGCATGGTGCACCTGAGCCCGGCGCAGCATGCCGGCCTGATCCAGGCATTCAGTGATATCGGCGACAACCTCGACGTGCTGGTGATCGACACCGCCGCCGGGATCGGCGAGTCCGTGGTCAGCTTCGTGCGCGCCGCGCAGGAAGTCCTGCTGGTGGTCTGCGATGAACCCACCTCGATCACCGACGCCTACGCCCTGATCAAACTGCTTAACCGTGACTACGGCATGAACCGCTTCCGCGTCCTGGCCAACATGGCCCAGAGTCCGCAGGAAGGGCGCAATCTGTTCGCCAAGTTGACCAAGGTCACGGATCGCTTCCTCGATGTCGCCTTACAATACGTCGGCGCAGTTCCCTACGACGAGTGCGTGCGCAAGGCTGTGCAAAAGCAGCGTGCAGTCTACGAAGCGTTCCCTCGTTCCAAATGCGCATTGGCGTTCAAGGCTATTGCCCAGAAGGTCGATACCTGGCCGTTGCCCGCCAACCCTCGTGGGCATCTGGAGTTTTTCGTCGAGCGATTGGTACATCAGACGAGCGCAGGACCGGTGCTATGACAGCGAATGGCTACAACGCCTACAAGAAATCTGCCCGTGACAGTCAGGGTGAGTTGATTGAGCGCTATGCGCCGCTGGTCAAGCGTATCGCCTATCACTTGCTGGCTCGCCTGCCCGCCAGCGTGCAGGTCGAGGACCTGATCCAGGCCGGCATGATCGGCTTGCTCGAAGTGTCGACCAAATACGACGCCAGCAAAGGCGCGAGTTTCGAGACGTATGCGGGTATCCGTATCCGTGGCGCGATGCTTGATGAGGTGCGTAAAGGTGATTGGGCGCCGCGTTCGGTGCACCGAAATACGCGCATGGTCAGCGACGCAATTCGTGCAATTGAAGCAAAAACCGGTCGCGACGCTAAAGATCATGAAGTTGCGGCCGAACTCCAATTGAGTCTCGACGATTATTACGGGATTTTGAACGATACCTTGGGCAGCCGCCTGTTCAGTTTCGACGACCTGTTGCAGGACGGCGAACACGAAGGGCTGCACGAGGACGGCGCGAGCGCGCATATGGAACCGTCACGCGACCTGGAAGATGAACGCTTCCAGGGTGCATTGGCGGACGCCATTGCCAACTTGCCCGAGCGCGAGCGGTTAGTGTTGGCGCTGTATTACGACGAAGAGCTGAACCTCAAGGAAATCGGTGAGGTCCTGGGGGTCAGCGAATCGCGTGTCAGCCAGTTGCACAGCCAATGCGCAGCCCGCTTGCGGGGGCGTTTGGGAGAGTGGCGAGCGCGCTGACAGGCAGTGTGGGGAGCATTGCAAAGCGATACCGCGAAGGTGATAGGCCTTCGTGGGTTCGATCCGTGGTGCCCCCGGCAGTCCTTTTTGTGTAATGCCTGTTGATTGAAATGGCGCGTCCAGGTGCTGGGCGCGTTTAAGACTGCTTGGAGGTCGAATTGGACAAGAACATGAAAATCCTCATCGTTGATGACTTCTCAACGATGCGGCGGATCATAAAAAACCTGTTGCGTGACCTTGGGTTCACAAACACGGTCGAGGCGGATGACGGCCTTACGGCGATTCCGATCCTCAACAGCGGGAGCATCGACTTTCTGGTAACAGACTGGAACATGCCGGGCATGACCGGTATCGACTTGTTGCGCCACGTGCGTGCCGACGAAAAACTGCGCAGCCTTCCCGTGTTGATGGTGACCGCCGAAGCCAAGCGTGAACAGATCATCGAAGCCGCCCAGGCCGGGGTCAACGGTTACGTAGTCAAGCCATTCACTGCACAGGCCTTGAAAGAGAAGATCGAAAAGATCTTTGAACGCATCCACGGCTAATGCCATCGCGGGGGAGCTATGGAGCATAAAGAAACGTCACAGGGAGACTTTGAGTCGACCCTGAAAAAGCATGCTCACCAGTTGGTCGACAGCCTTGAAAAAGGCCACTTCGGCGACGCGGTGCAGTTGATCCATGAGCTCAACCAGACCCGTGACCGCGGCCTGTACCAGGAAGTGGGCAAGCTCACACGCGAGCTGCACAGTGCGATCGTCAATTTTCAGATTGACCCGCACATGCCCCAGGCCGAAGAAATCTCGCAGATCACTGATGCCACCGAACGCCTGTCCTATGTGGTCAGGCTGACCGAAGCCGCGGCCAACCGCACCATGGACCTGGTGGAAAATGCCACGCCTCTGGTCAACGGCATGGCCAATGAAGCCCAGGCCCTCAGCGTTGACTGGGGCCGCTTCATGCGTCGCGAAGTCGGGGCTGAAGAGTTTCGTGAATTGGCCCGTCGGGTCGACGGTTTCCTGTCGCGCAGCGAACAGGAAAACCGCACTGTTTCTAGCAACCTCAATGACATTCTGCTGGCCCAGGATTACCAAGACCTCACCGGTCAGGTGATCAAACGTGTAACCCAGTTGGTTACCGAAGTGGAAAGCAATTTGCTCAAATTGGTGCTCATGGCTGGCCAGGTAGACCGTTTTGCCGGCATCGAACATGACCGCGAAGCGATCCTCTCTGAAAAAGATCCACAAAAACATCTCGCCAAGGGTGAAGGTCCGCAGATTCATGCCGATAAACGTGAAGACGTTGTGTCAGGTCAGGATGACGTAGATGACCTGTTATCCAGTTTAGGCTTCTAAGGAGCACCCACATGAGCTTCGGCGCCGATGAAGAGATCCTTCAGGATTTCCTTGTAGAGGCCGGCGAAATTTTAGAGCAACTGTCCGAACAACTGGTCGAGCTGGAAAGCCGACCGGATGATGCGAACCTGCTCAATGCAATTTTTCGCGGTTTTCATACTGTAAAAGGGGGCGCCGGCTTCCTCCAGCTCCATGAGCTGGTGGAGTGCTGCCACATCGCCGAGAACGTGTTCGACATCCTGCGCAAGGGTGAGCGTCACGTTGATTCGGAATTGATGGACGTGATTCTCGAAGCACTGGATGCGGTCAACGGCATGTTCAGCGAAGTTCGCGAACGCGCCCCGATCACGGCTGCCACCCCGGAACTGCTGGCCGCCCTGGCGCGCTATGCAGAGCCAGCCGACACCACGGCAGCGCCGGTGGTTGAGGCCGCGCCTGAGCCGGTGGCGGAGCCTGAAGCGGATGTGACGGACAATGAGTTCGAACAACTGCTCAACTCCCTCAGTGCCGTCAAGGCCGAAGCTGAAGCACCGGCCGCCGTTGCCCCGGCAGCGGCACCGACCAGTGAAGACATCACCGACGCCGAGTTCGAATCCCTGCTCGACCAGTTGCACGGTAAAGGCCAGTTCGCCGCCGATGCGGTGGCGCCTGTCGCGGCTGCCGAAGCGCCTGCGGCCCCGGCCAGCACCGACATCACCGATGACGAATTCGAAGCCTTGCTTGACCTGTTGCACGGCAAAGGCACGTTTGCGGTCGACGCCCTGCCGGAAGTGGCGGCAGCGCCTGCTGCTGCTGCGGCGGCTGCCAGTGCCAAGCCTGCGGACGATGGGTTGATCTCTGATCACGAATTCGAAGCGCTGCTGGATGATTTGCACGGCAAGGGCAAGTTCAGCGAAGTCGCCCCAGCGGCTGCAGTCGCCACGGCAGCACCGGCTGCTGCTAAAGCGGCTGCGCCTGTGGCAGCGGCCAAGCCCGCAGCCCCGGCTCCAGCTCCTGCGCGTGCGGCTGCGCCACCACCGGCGGAAAAACCCGCCAGTGAAGCCGAAACCACCGTGCGGGTTGATACCGCGCGTCTGGACGACATCATGAACATGGTCGGCGAGCTGGTACTGGTGCGTAACCGCCTGGTGCGCCTGGGCTTGAGCAGTGGCGATGAAGCCATGCAGAAGGCCGTATCGAACCTCGACGTGGTGACGGCTGACCTGCAAACCGCGGTGATGAAAACCCGGATGCAGCCGATCAAGAAAGTCTTCGGCCGCTTCCCGCGCCTGGTTCGTGACCTGGCGCGCCAGCTGAAGAAAGAGATCAACCTGGAACTGGTGGGTGAAGAAACCGACCTCGACAAAAACCTTGTCGAGGCCCTGGCCGACCCGCTGGTCCACTTGGTGCGCAACGCTGTCGATCACGGCGTCGAAACCCCTGAAGAACGCGAAGCCTCGGGCAAGTCCCGTGGCGGCAAGGTGATTCTGGCGGCGGAGCAAGAGGGCGACCACATCCTGCTGTCGATCACCGATGACGGCAAGGGCATGGACCCGGCGATCTTGCGCAATATCGCCGTCAAGCGTGGCGTGATGGACAAGGACGCCGCCGACCGCCTGACCGACACCGAGTGCTACAACCTGATCTTCGCCCCTGGCTTCTCGACCAAGACCGAGATTTCCGACGTGTCGGGCCGTGGCGTGGGCATGGACGTGGTGAAGACCAAGATCAGCCAGCTCAATGGCTCGATCAACATCTACTCGACCAAGGGCCAGGGCTCCAAGATCGTCATCAAGGTGCCGTTGACCTTGGCGATCATGCCGACCCTGATGGTGATGCTGGGCAACCAGGCGTTCGCCTTCCCGTTGGTCAACGTCAACGAGATCTTCCACCTCGACCTGTCGCGCACCAACGTGGTGGACGGTCAGGAAGTGGTGATCGTGCGTGATAAAGCGCTGCCGTTGTTCTACCTCAAGCGCTGGCTGGTTGCATCGGCTGCCCATGAGGAGCAGCGCGAAGGCCATGTGGTGATTCTCTCGGTGGGCACTCAGCGGATCGGCTTTGTCGTCGATCAACTGGTTGGCCAGGAAG
Source organism: Pseudomonas sp. TE3911 (assembly GCF_054062775.1). Lineage (NCBI taxonomy): Bacteria > Pseudomonadati > Pseudomonadota > Gammaproteobacteria > Pseudomonadales > Pseudomonadaceae > Pseudomonas > Pseudomonas sp. TE3911. The sequence goes on from NZ_JBSSFP010000001.1 coordinate 868,675, forward strand.
AAGTGGTCATCAAGCCTTTGGGCAAAATGCTGCAGGGAACCCCGGGCATGTCGGGTGCGACCATTACCGGTGACGGTCGGATCGCGCTGATTCTCGATGTTCCGAGCATGCTCAAGCGTTACGCCGCACGGCGTATTTGATTCTGGCGGGGCAGGGCGGTAATGCCCGCCCCGCCTAACGGAGTGTTTATGGCAGTCAAGGTCCTGGTGGTGGACGATTCGGGTTTCTTCCGCCGCCGCGTCTCGGAAATTCTTTCCGCCGATCCAAGCATCCAGGTGGTCGGTACGGCCACCAACGGTAAAGAGGCGATTGATCAAGCCATTGCGCTAAAGCCGGACGTGATCACCATGGACTACGAGATGCCGATGATGGATGGCATCACGGCAGTTCGGCACATCATGCAGCGCTGCCCGACCCCGGTATTGATGTTCTCCTCGCTGACTCATGAAGGTGCCCGAGTGACCCTCGATGCGCTGGATGCCGGTGCGGTGGACTTCCTGCCGAAGAATTTCGAAGACATCTCGCGCAACCCCGATAAGGTCAAGCAACTGCTGTGCGAGAAAGTCCACAGTATTTCCCGCAGTAACCGTCGCAGCCTGTTCAGCGCCCCAGCACCCGCCCCGGCGCCGGTAGCTGCGCCGTCTGCGCCCACCAGTTCCTCGTTCAGTCGCCCGGCGCCTGCCCCGGTTACCCGGCCTGCGCCGCCGCCGGTACGCACGTCGGCACCGGCTGCCGCCCATGCCCATTCGCCAGCGCCCAAGCGCAAGGCTTACAAGCTGGTTGCCATTGGGACTTCCACCGGTGGCCCGGTGGCCTTGCAGCGCGTATTGACCCAATTGCCGGCCAACTTCCCGGCGCCGATTGTGTTGATCCAGCACATGCCAGCGGCGTTCACCAAAGCGTTTGCCGAGCGTCTGGACAAGTTATGCCGCATCAGCGTCAAGGAAGCCGAGGATGGCGACATCCTGCGCCCTGGCCTGGCGTTGCTGGCCCCAGGCGGCAAGCAGATGATGGTCGATGGCCGTGGCGCGATCAAAATCCTTCCGGGTGACGAGCGCCTCAACTACAAGCCGTGCGTGGACATTACCTTCGGTTCGGCGGCCAAGTCCTACGGTGACAAAGTTCTGGCGGTGGTGCTCACCGGCATGGGCGCCGACGGTCGTGAAGGCGCGCGCCTGCTCAAGCAGGGCGGCAGTGCGATCTGGGCCCAGGACGAAGCCAGTTGCGTGATCTATGGCATGCCCATGGCCATCGTCAAGGCTGACCTGGCCGACGCCGTTTACAGCCTGGACGACATCGGCAAGCATCTGGTGGAGGCCTGCCTCTGATGGATGTATTGAGCCTGATCGGCATCATCATGGCGTTTGTCGCCATTATCGGCGGCAACTACCTCGAAGGCGGCCACCTCGGCGCCCTGGCCAACGGCCCGGCGGCGCTGATCGTGATTGGCGGCACCGTGGGCGCTGCGTTGTTGCAGTCACCGATGAGCTCGTTCAAGCGTGCGATGCAGATCGTGATCTGGATCATCTTCCCGCCACGTGTCGACTTGGCCGGTGGCATCGACCGGGTGGTCAACTGGAGCCTCACCGCACGCAAGGAAGGCCTGCTGGGCCTGGAAGGCGTGGCCGATGCCGAGCCCGACAGCTACTCGCGTAAAGGCCTGCAGTTGTTGGTCGACGGTGCCGAGCCGGAAGCGATCCGCAGCATCCTGGAAGTGGATTTCTACACCCAGGAAAGCCGCGACATCAACGCCGCCAAAGTCTTTGAAAGCATGGGCGGCTACGCGCCGACCATCGGCATCATCGGTGCAGTCATGGGCCTGATCCACGTGATGGGCAACCTGGCCGACCCTTCGCAATTGGGCAGCGGCATCGCCGTGGCGTTCGTCGCGACTATCTATGGTGTGGCCAGTGCCAACCTGGTGCTGTTGCCGGTAGCGAGCAAGCTCAAATCCATTGCCATGCGCCAGTCCCGTTACCGCGAGATGCTGCTCGAAGGCATTCTCTCGATTGCCGAGGGCGAGAACCCGCGCTCCATCGAATTGAAGCTTCAGGGCTTCATGGATTGATGGGGAGTAATGCCAATGAGCCGTCGCCGTCGCGAGCCTGAGGAACACGTCAACCACGAGCGGTGGCTGGTGTCCTATGCGGACTTCATCACCTTGCTGTTCGCATTTTTCGTGGTGATGTACTCCATCTCGTCGATCAACGAAGGCAAGTACAAAGTCATTTCCCAGGCGCTGATCGGCGTGTTCAACGACGCCGACCGTTCGCTCAAGCCGATCCCCATTGGCGAAGAGCGGCCCAAGAGCGTCACCCCCGGCCAAGCCGCTGGTCAACGACAGCGACGAAACCGCTGCCGGCGTGGGCGGCACCAGCGATCCGCTGAAAAGCATCGCCGATGACATCAGTGCCGCGTTTGGCGACCTGATCAGCTCCAACCAGATGACCGTGCGCGGCAATGAGTTGTGGGTGGAGATCGAGCTCAATTCCAGCCTGCTGTTCGCCAGTGCCGATGCGTTGCCCAGCGACCAGGCGTTCACCATCATCGACAAGGTGGCGGCGATCCTCAAACCGTTTGAAAACCCCGTCCACGTCGAAGGTTTTACCGACAATGTGCCGATCAGCACCGCGCAGTACCCGACCAACTGGGAGCTGTCCTCGGCCCGTGCCGCCAGCATCGTGCGCATGCTCGCGATGCAGGGTGTGAACCCCGGGCGCCTGGCGTCGGTGGGGTATGGCGAGTTCCAGCCGGTGGCCAATAACGCCACCCTGGAAGGCCGCGCGCGCAACCGTCGGGTGGTGTTGGTCGTCTCACGCAACCTGGATGTGCGCCGTAGCCTGACCGGCACCGGCACCGCCAATGCAACACCGGATGCGGCCTTGAGGCGCGCTGGCACACAAACTGCACCGGCCCCTGCAAAGCCGCCGGTTCGGCAGAGTGCCGTCAATTCTCCGTCACCGGCTCAATAACCTATGCAATGTCTCGGTCGCGCACGTGCCCACCGGGAGGAACCATCCGAATGAGAGTCTGGGCAGTTGCCAATCAAAAAGGTGGAGTCGGCAAGACCACCACCTCCATCGCTTTAGCCGGCTTGCTGGCCGAGGCGGGCAAGCGTGTGGTCGTGGTCGACCTCGACCCCCACGGCTCGATGACCAGCTATTTCGGTTACGACCCGGACGCGCTGGAGCACAGCAACTATGACCTGTTCCTGCACAAGGGCAGCGTGCCGAGCGACTTGCCCGGCCAACTGCTGTTGCCGACCAGTAACGAGAGCATTTCCCTGCTGCCGTCCAGCACCGCGCTGGCCACCCTTGAGCGCCAGTCGCCGGGGCAGAGCGGCCTGGGCCTGGTGATCGCCAAGACCCTGGCGCAACTGTGGCAGGACTTCGATTACGCGATCATCGACAGCCCGCCGTTGCTCGGCGTGCTCATGGTCAATGCCTTGGCGGCCAGCCAGCAGTTGGTGATCCCGGTGCAGACCGAGCACCTGGCGGTCAAAGGCCTGGAACGCATGGTCAGCACCCTGGCGATGATCAACCGCTCGCGTAAACAGGCGCTGCCGTACAGCATCGTGCCGACCTTGTTCGATCGCCGTACCCAGGCGTCCCTGGGCACGTTGCGCGTATTGCGTGACGCCTATCCGCAGACCATCTGGAACGGCTACATCCCGGTGGACACGCGCCTGCGCGATGCCAGCCGCGCCGGGCTGACGCCTTCGCAGTTCGACGGTAAAAGCCGTGGTGTGTTGGCCTACCGCGCATTGCTCAAGCACCTGCTGTCCCAGCAGCTTGTTGCGCAGGTGGCGTGATGAATCGTCCTGTCGAACTCAAGACCCGGCCGCAACTGGCACTGGAATCCTACCTGGATGCCTTGTTGCAGGAAGCCACCGCAGAAGAATTGCCGGAACCGATCCTGGTCCTGGAACCTGCGGTAGAAGAACCGTCGTCCAGTACCCTGGATGAGTTCCAGTTGGCCGTATTGGAAGAGCAGGCGCGTGATGCCTACGTCGCGCCGGTGATCGTGCCGGTCGCCGTCCCAGTGGTCATGCCCGTCGCGCCGGTGGTGGTCGAGCCCGTGGTGGAAGTGCACCTGCCACCGAATATTACGCCGCCGCCCGTGAGCGGCGATGGTCGTCCCGCCTGGGCGGCGGAGCCTTTCGAATGCCTGCTGTTCGACGTCGCCGGCTTGACCCTTGCGGTGCCGCTGGTGTGCCTGGGCTCGATCTACTCCCTGTCCGGCCAGGAACTGACGCCGCTGTTCGGGCAACCGGAGTGGTTCCTCGGAATCCTGCCGAGCCAGGCCGGTAATCTCAAGGTGCTGGACACCGCGCGCTGGGTGATGCCCGATCGCTACCGCGACGACTTCCGCCAAGGCCTGCAATACGTGATCTCGGTGCAGGGTTACGAGTGGGGGCTGGCGGTGCATCAAGTCAGCCGCTCGTTGCGCCTGGACCCTAACGAAATCAAATGGCGCAGCCACCGGGGCCAGCGGCCTTGGTTGGCGGGCACTGTAATCGAACACATGTGCGCGTTGCTCGACGTCGCCGAACTGGCCGAGTTGATCGCCAGCGGTGCCGTCAAGTCGATGCCCGTGAACATACGCAGTTGATTGAACAATAAGGGCCGCACGCGAGTGCGGTCGACGAAGCACACACGCCGTTCGTAACGGCATTTGAAGGGGTCATGGGTATGAATAAGTCAGCATCTGCACAAGGTTTGGATGATCCGATCCTGCAATGGGTTACCTTCAAACTGGACAACGAAACCTACGGCATTAACGTGATGCGCGTGCAAGAAGTGCTGCGCTACACCGAGATCGCCCCGGTTCCAGGTGCGCCGAGCTACGTGCTGGGCATCATCAACCTGCGCGGCAACGTGGTGACGGTGATCGACACCCGCCAGCGTTTTGGCCTGGATACCGTCGAAGTCAGCGACAACACCCGCATCGTCATCATCGAAGCCGACAAGCAAGTGGTCGGGATCATGGTCGACAGCGTGGCCGAAGTGGTTTACCTGCGCCAATCGGAAGTGGAAACCGCGCCGAACGTGGGTAACGAGGAATCAGCCAAGTTCATTCAGGGCGTGTGCAACAAGAACAACGAACTGCTGATTCTGGTTGAGCTGGACAAGATGATGAGCGAAGAAGAGTGGTCGGATCTGGAGAACATCTGATTGTTCCTTGAAGCAGCAGTGATTGTCCTGGCCCTGCTGTGGGCCGGGACGCTGGCGTTTATGCTGCGCTATGTGCGCCAGCAGCGAGAATTGGCCATGCAACAGGCCGAGCGCGATGCGCTGCGCGACCGGCGCATTCTGGAGCTGGTCAAGCGGGTCGATCACTTCCAGCAAAGTGCGGTGAGGGTCGGGGATGAGGTGCATGAACTGCGCGCCATCCTCGCGCCGTTGCCGGACAAGCTGGCGCAGATTGAGCAGCGCGACCCTGCGAGCCTGTCGTTTGCCCAGGCAGCGAAGCTGGTGGGCATGGGCGCGACGGTGGATGAACTGACCCAATCCTGCGGTTTGACTCAGGCTGAGGCGCAATTGATGAGCAAATTGCACAAAAACTGAGGATTAATTTTTACACCTGAAAAACCGCTATAACCCTTGAGTTAGAGCGTTGCAATGTGACAGTCCTGGCGGTCTGCAGTGGCCGCTTTTGCGAATCAAGTCACAGTGCCATGTTTTGCTGGGGCACTTTTGTGTCGTTGTGGTGACAAAGCCTGCGCATGTAGGAAGTTTCACTCACAAGGATGCGAAATGTCTCTCGTCGCTGTATCTAGAACAAAACCATCAGTTTTGCTGCAGTCGTGCGTTTCCACCTGTACTGCAGTTGGTTTGCTAGCCAGCGCGGCTGCGTTTGCGGCCGAGCCGCAAGCGCCGGCCCAGCAATTGATCCAGCAGCAACAGCGCGAGCGTGCACAACGCGAGCAGCTGGAACCGTCGCCCGACGTTCGCCTGCAAGCGCCCCAAGACACCGAAGCCAGCCTGCGCCTGCCGCGTGATGAAACGCCGTGCTTCAAGATCGACCGCGTGGTGCTCAGTGGCGACCAGGCCGAGGATTTCCAGTGGGCCCTGCGTGCCGCCAACCCGTCCGATGATCCGGTGCAAGGGCGTTGTGTTGGCGCGCGCGGGATCAACCTGACCATGAAGCGCATCCAGAATGCGATCATCGCCAAAGGTTTTATTACCACCCGCGTGCTGGCCCAGGCCCAGGACTTGAATCAGGGCACCCTGTCGCTGGTGGTGGTGCCCGGCCGGATCAAACACATCCGTTTTGCCGCCGGCACCTCGGCCCGCGCCAACTATTGGAATGCGATGCCCGCGTCCGATGGCGATGTGCTGAACCTGCGCGACATCGAACAGGCGCTGGAAAACTTCAAGCGCGTGCCCACCGCCGAAGCCGACGTACAGATCACTCCCGCCGAAGGCGCCGATGCGCAGCCAGGTGAAAGCGATGTGGTAATCGCCTGGAAGCAGGCCGTGCCCGTACGGGTCAGCCTGTCGGTGGACGACTCCGGCAGCAAGCAGACCGGCAAGTACCAGGGCAACGTCGCGCTGTCGCTGGATAACCTGGCGACCCTCAACGACCTGTTCTACATCAGCTTCAACCACGACCTCGGCGGCGGCGAAAGCGGCGACCGTGGGTCCAAGGGCCACACCATTCACTACTCGGTGCCCTACGACTATTGGCAGTTGAGCCTGACCTCCAGCGAATACGACTACCACCAGACGATCGCCGGGGTTAACCAGGCGTATTCCTACAGCGGCCGCAGCCGGACCAATGAGGTGCAGCTGTCGCGCGTGATCTATCGCGACGCGGTGCGTAAGACCACCGTGTCCCTCGGTGGCTGGAGCCGTACCTCCAGCAACTACATCGAAGACACCGAAATCGAATTTCAGCGCCGGCGCATGGCCGGTTGGCAGGCCGGGATCAATCACCGTGAATTTATCGGTGCGAACACCCTCGACCTTGGCGTCGGCTATCGCCGTGGCACCGGTGCGCGCGATGCCTTGCGCGCGCCCGAGGAAGAAAACGGCGAAGGCACGTCGCGCTCGCAGATCATTACCGCCAACGCGCAATTGCAAGTGCCGTTCAGCGTCGGCCAGCAGAAGCTGCGTTACATCGGCGGCTGGCGCGGGCAATGGAACCGCACGCCGCTGATTCCCCAGGACCGCTTTTCAATCGGTGGGCGCTACACCGTGCGCGGCTTTGATGGCGAGCAGATTCTGTCGGCGGAACGCGGCTGGACCTTCAGCAACGACCTCGGCCTGAGCCTGGGCAACACCGGTCAGGAGCTCTATCTGGGCGTGGATTACGGCCAGGTTGGCGGGCATTCCACCGAGTACTTGCTGGGTCGCCGCCTGGCCGGTGCGGTGGTAGGCCTGCGCGGCGGCTACAAGCAGTTTTCCTATGACATCTACACCGGCAAACCTCTGGAAAAACCCAAGGGTTTCCAGACCGCCGACGTGACCAGTGGCTTCAGCGCCAACTGGTCATTTTGAAGGAGACCAGCATGTCGGATGACACCCTCGAAGTGCTCGCGCCCACCGGGCCCGACAGTCCCATCGACGAAGCCCAGGTGCTGGGTTCGGCGGTGTGGTTGTGGATGCACTCGGCGGCGCATCGCGATGCGCCATTGCACAGCCTGTCGACCCTGTTGCTGCCGGCGATCAAGCGCCGTCAGTTCATCCTGATCAGCGAAGCGGGGCGCCCGGTGTTTTTCCTGTCGTGGCTCAACCTCAGTGCCGAGGCCGAGGCGCGCTACCTGCGCGAACCAGCCGTCTGCCTGCCTGCCGCGGACTGGGACAGCGGCGACCGCCTGTGGATCAACGACTGGGTCGCGCCGTTCGGGCATACCCGACGAGTCAGCGGCCTGTTGCGACGGCGGCTGTGGCCCGGGCGGATCTTCCGTTCGCTGTACCACCGAGGCGATGAGCGCGGACTGCGCGTCATGAATTTCCAGGGTATCGCCGTCCTGGACCTGGAGGCGCAAGCCTGGTTTGCCACTCACCCGTTACCCAGCGACGCGCTCTGATCAGCCACCGCGCAAAGGACTTGCATGAATAAGCATCTGTATCGAATTGTTTTCAACCAGGCTCGCGGCCTGCTGATGGTGGTGGCCGAAAACGTCAAGAGCGCGTGCAAGGCTCCCGGCACGACCGGCGCCGTAGCGCGCCCGGGTACGGCGGTTGCCACGCTGACGCCGCTGCGGTTTGCGCTGATGCTGGGCATGGGCTGGGTCGCGCTGGCGGCGCCGGTACAAGCGCAGGTGGTGGTCGATGGCTCCGCGCCGGCGGGCCAGCGCCCGACCATCGGCGCCGCCGGCAACGGCACCACGGTGGTGGACATCACCCGGCCAAGCGGCGCGGGCGTGTCGCGCAACACCTACACCCAGTTCGACGTGGACAAGCGCGGGGTGATCCTCAACAACGGCGTGACCAACAGCCAGACTCAACTGGGCGGGTGGATCGAAGGCAACCGCAACCTGGCCAACGGCAGCGCACGGGTGATTCTCAACGAGGTCAATTCGAGCAACCCTAGTCAGTTGCGCGGCTTTGTCGAAGTGGGGGGCTCCAAGGCGCAGGTGGTAATTGCCAACCCATCGGGCATCACCTGTGAAGGCTGCGGGTTTATCAACGCCGACCGCGCGACCCTGACCACCGGGCGCGCGCAGTTCGAGAACGGCCTGATCAGCGGCTATGAAGTCTCGGGCGGCAAGATCAGCATCGGCGGCGAAGGCATGGACACCAGCCGCGCCGACTACACCGAAATCATCGCGCGCACGGTCGAGGTGAACGCGGGCATCTGGTCCAAAGACTTGACCATCAAGGCCGGCACCACCGGCGCGGCACCGACCGACACGCCAACCGTCGCCATCGACGTGGCGCAGTTGGGCGGCATGTACGCGGGCAAGATCACCTTGGTCGGCAATGGCGCAGGCGTGGGCGTGCGCAATGCCGGGCAGATCGGCTCCAGCGCCGGTGAAGTGGTGATCGGCACCGACGGCCGGATCGAAAACCACGGCCAGATCAGCAGCGCCACCGATTTGACCGCCCGCGCCGACAAGGGCATCGACAACGACGGCACGCTGTACGCCCAAGGCAACCTGGCCGTGCACACCGCTGGTGATATCGACAACCGTGGCATCGTGTCCGCCCAGGGCAATGCCGCGCTGACCGCCACCGGCGCCAATTCGGCTATTCGCAGCCACGCAGGTTCCGCATTGGCCGCGGGCGTGGACAGTACCGGCAAGCTCGGCAGCAGCGGTTCGCTGACGCTGACCTCGGCTGGCACCTTGACCGCCAAAGGCCAGAACCTCGCCGCGCAGACCCTCAAGGCCAGCGCCGCCCAGGTCGACCTGAGTGACAGCCAGACGTCCGCCCAGACCGTTGAGTTGACCAGCACCGCCGGCAATCTCGACTTGCGTCGCAGCCGCGTCACCGCCGGCCGCGCCCTCACGGCCGACGCTAACCAGGGCGTGCTCAGCGATGCTGCACAGGTAGGCGCTGCACAGATCAGCGTGACCGCGCTGGACCTGTCCAACGTCGGCGGCAAGTGGGTGCAGACCGGCAGCAACGGTATGCAGATGACCGTCGCGCGCAGCCTCGACAACAGTGGCGGTACGCTGTCCAGCGGTGGCGCCCTCGTCGTCAGCGCTGACACCCTGAACAACGCGGATGGCCTGGTGCAGTCGGGTGGCCTTGGCGACTTGTCCGTCACCGCGCGCCAGCACCTGAACAATCAGAAGGGCAAGCTGGTCACCGCCGCGCAATTGACCCTCAACGGCGGCACCCTGGACAACAGCAGCGGGCAGATCACTGCCGGCGGTGCGCTGGGGATCAAGGCCGCGCAGTTGAACAACGCCAATGGCACCGTCGCGGCCACGCAAACCTTGACGGTCAAGGCCGACAGCCTGCAGAACCAGGGCGGTACCCTCGGTTCGGTGGCCGCCGACCTGATCCTCAACAGCGACACTAGCGTGCTCGACAACCGTGGCGGGCGTCTGGAGGCAGCCAAGGCGCTGACCCTCAATGCACTCGGCCTGAACAACCAAGGTGGGGTGATCACCGGCGCGCAACTGCTGCTCAATACCCAGGGCCAGCAACTCGACAACAGTGCAGGCACCGTTAACGCCAGCGACACGCTGAGCGTCGACAGCGGCGCGTTGATCAACGACGGCGGCATCATGCAGGCCAAGTCGGACCTGCGCGTGGATACCCACGGCCAACAGCTGAGCAACCGCAATTCCGGCAGCACCGGCGGCATCCTCGGCCAGCGCGACGTCACCGTGCGCGCCGGTCAAGTGTTCAACGACCAAGGCTTTATCGGCAGCGCGCGCACCCTGGACATCAACGCCCAGCAACTGAGCAACCAGGCGGGCTTGTTGCGCGCCGACGGGCATCTGTTGCTGACCGCCGCGAGCGTGGACAACAGCGCGACCCAGGGCGCGAACCAGGGCATCAAGGGCCAGAGCGTCGATCTCGACACCGATACGCTGACCAACCGCGCTGGCTCAATCGTGTCCGACACCACGCTGAACGTGAAGGGCAGCGGCAGCGTGGACAACGACGCGGGCATCCTTTCGGCGGGCAGCGTGCTGACCCTGGCCGATCGCAACCCGGCGCAGAAAAGCCTGGCCATCAACAACGGCGCGGGCACCCTGATTGGGGGCCAGTCCGTGTTGCTCGACAGTGCCAATTACAGCGGCGCCGGCAAGGTCCAAAGCCTCGGCGACCTGACCTTCCGGTTGACTCAAAACTTCATCAACAGCGGCCTGGTGCAGAGCAACGGCGACCTGTCGCTGCAGACTGGCGGCACGATGACCAACCAGGGGGCGGTGCAGTCCGGCGCGCTGGTGCGCGTGGATGCCGGCGCTATCGACAACGGTGCCAACGGCGTGATCAGTGGGCGGCGTGTGCAGGCCAACGCGGTCAACCAATTCGACAACCGTGGCGTGGTCGACGGCGAGACGACCCGCCTCAGTGCTTCGACCCTGAACAACCTCGGCACCGGGCGCCTCTACGGTGATCATTTGTCGATCACCGCCGGTACGCTCAACAACATCCTCGAAGGCGCAACGGCGGCGACCATCGCGGCACGCAACCGCCTGGATATCGGCGCTCAGGTCATCAACAACCGTGAGCACGGATTGATCTTCAGCGCCGGCGATACGGTGATCGGCGGCTTGCTTGACGCCAACGACCAGGCCAGCGGCCAGGCACAGGTGCTCAACAATGCGAGCGCCACCGTCGAAGCGCTGGGCCATCTGAGCGTCAACGCCAAGCAGATCAACAACACCAACGAACACTTCGCAACCGACCGCGTGCTGGTGTCCAACCAAGTGCTGCAGGAGTACCTGCTGTCGGGCTCGACCAACCGTTACACGCCGGACCAGATCTCGCTGTACAACGACGAGGTGCTGCACCTGGTCACGCCGGAAGGCTACGGCACGCGCTGGAACCGCTATGACTACACACGCAGCGTCACCGAGACGCAAATTGTCAGCTCCGACCCTGCGCAGATGCTTGCCGGTGGCAACCTCACGTTGATCGCCGACCAGGTGCTCAACGACAAGAGCCGGATCATTGCCGGGCAGGCGCTCAACGGCAGCATCGGCCAAGTGATCAACACCGAAGTGACCGGCGAACGGGTCACGGCCGACAACGGCAGCGTGGCCAATTACTATCGCATCCAGCGCAAGGGCCGTGACCGCCAGGGCGTCGGCCTGACCGGTTATACGCCGGCGCCGCTGATCGAGCAGATCTCCCTTAAACCCACGGTGTACACCGAGTACGCGGCCATCAACGGCAGCGGCACCCAGGTTGGCGCGCTGGTTCTGGCCAACGTTACCGACAGCACTGCGGGTACCGGTGAGCTGGCGGGCGCTGGCCGCACCCACGCCGTGAGCCCGATCAGTGAAGTGAAGGCACTGACCCAACTGGACGCGGCAGGCGCGGTGGAGCAGATCCGCACGGGTGGTTTCAACCCCGACCTGCCCAACAGCAGCCTGTTCCAGACCAACCCGAACAGCACCGCCGGTTATCTGGTGGAGACCGACCCGCGCTTCGCTAACTACCGCAAGTGGTTGTCTTCGGACTACATGCTCGGGCGCCTGAACCTCGACCCGGCGGCCACGCAGCAGCGTCTCGGCGACGGCTTCTACGAACAGAAGCTGATCCGTGAGCAAATCGCGCAACTCACCGGCCGGCGCTTTCTCGACGGCTACGCCAGTGATGAGGAACAGTATCGCGGCATGATCGACAGCGCCGTGACCCTGGCGGATCAGTGGAAACTGATTCCTGGTGTCGCCCTGACCGCCGAACAAATGGCGCAGTTGACCAGCGACATCGTCTGGCTGGTGTCCAAGGACGTCACGCTGGCGAGCGGTGAAGTCCGTCAGGTGCTCGTGCCGCAAGTCTATGTGCGGGTTCGCGAAGGTGATCTGGATGGCTCCGGCGCACTGATGGCTGGGCGCACGTTGAACCTTGATGTGCGCGGTGATCTGGTGAACTCCGGCAGCCTGTCCGGGCGCGATGGCGTGAACATCAGCGTGCAGAACCTCGACAACCTCGGCGGCCGTATCCAGGGCAACGACGTGGCCCTGACCGCCAGCCAGGACATCAACAACATCGGCGGCCTGATCAGCGCCAACAGCCGTCTGGCCCTGAGCGCCGGCAACGACATCAATGTGCGCTCGGTCACCACCGACAGCGAGAGCGATCAGGGCACCCGCACCGGCTTGTCGCGGGTGGCGGGGTTGTACGTGTCGGCACCGGCGGCGAACCTGATTGCCACCGCCGGCAACGATATCAACCTGCAAGCCGCGCAAGTGAGCAACACCGGCGTCGGCGGCAAGACGTCGCTGGTGGCGGGCAACGACATCACCCTGACTACAGTGAAAGAGTCCTACACCCAGTCCAACCAGTGGGATGGCGACAACTGGCGCAAGGAAGCCGGACGCAATGAAGTCGGCAGTTCGGTGCAGGCCAACGGCGATGTTCGCGTGGGCGCCGGGCGTGACGTGCAGGTGCGCGGGGCGATGGTCAACAGCGACGCGGGGGCTGTTGCTGTGAGTGCGGTGCGCGACATCAATGTCGAGGCCGGCGAGCGCTTCAACAGCGCCGACGAAGCGCACAAGGTCAAGGGCAGCAACGGGATGTTTTCGAGCAAGACCACCACCACCCGCGACACGGTCAGCCAGACCACCGCACAGGCCTCGACCTTCAGTGGCGAGCAGGCGGTGATGCAGGCCGGCAACAACATCACGATTACGGGTAGCAACGTGGTTTCCACATCGGGCACGGTGCTGGCGGCGGGCAACGACATCAAGGTATTGGCAGCCACCGAGCAACTTGACGAAAAACACATGAAGGATGTGAAGACCAGCGGTATGTTCAGCGGGGGCGCCATTGCCGTCACCGTTGGTTCCAAGCAACAGACCAATAAAGACAGTAGTCAGCAGACTACGGCGGCCGCGAGCAACATTGGCGCAACCGACGGCAACGTGCTGATCAGCGCCGGCGGCGAATACCGTCAGGTGGGCAGCAATGTGAACGCGCCCAATGGCGATGTGTCGATCGACGCGTCCGAGGTCAATATCCTCGAAGCGCGCAACCTCAGTGCGCAGCAGCAGGAGCAGCGCTTCAAGCAGACCGGCGTGAGCCTGACCCTGACCAACCCGATCGTGAGTGCGGTACAGACCGGCCAGCGCATGAACAAAGCCGCTGAACGTACCGATGACAAACGTATGAAAACTTTGGCGGCGCTGAGTACTGTGTGGGCCGCCAGCGATGCGCACACTCAGGTCATGGCCGACCCGGCGGCGGCGGGCGGTATCAACTTGAGCATTGCCCTGGGCATGAACAAGAGCGAGAGCAAAAGCGAGCAGACCAGCAACACCGCAGCCGCTTCGACGGTCGCGGCGGGAGGGGATGTGACGATCGTATCCTCGGGCGGCACGCGCAACAACAACCTGACCGTGCAGGGCAGTGAGATCACGGCGGGCAACAATGCGTTGTTGAAAGCTGACGGCAACATCCTGCTGGCGGGTGCGCAGAACACCATCGAGCAACACAGCACCAACAAAAGCGTCAACGGCAGCCTTGGCATCGGCATCTCGTTTGGTAGCGAGAAAAACGGTCTGAGCTTCAACGCGTCCGCCTCTCAGAGCCGTGGCAATGCCGATGGCAATGACTTGGTGTGGAGCAATACCCACGTGACTGCTGGCAAAGAGGTCAGTCTGATTTCCGGTAAGGACACCACCCTGCGTGGTGCGGTGGTGTCGGGTGAGACGGTCAAGGCCGATATCGGCGGCGACCTGAATGTCGAGAGCCTGCAGGACACCAGCACCTTCGCGTCCGAGCAGAAGAGCATGAGCGCTGGGATCAGCATCTGTATCCCGCCGGTCTGTGCCGGTGCGGCGACCGCTAGCTTCAGCTCCACCAACGCCAAGCAGAAGTCCAACTTTGCCAGCGTGATCGAACAATCGGGCATACGTGCCGGCGACGGTGGTTTCGACATCAACGTGCGCGGCAATACCGACCTCAAGGGTGGCGTGATCGCCAGTTCCGACAAGGCCATTGCCGACGGCAAAAACAGCCTGACCACCGGCACGCTGACGGTGTCCGACATCCACAACGTGTCCGAAGCCAGCGCCAAAACTTCAGGCGTCGACCTGAGTTCGGACATGCTCGACGGCAAACTGGGCACGGCCAAGGCGCTGCTCGCCAACAGCATCAACAACGGCTCGGACTCCGACTCCGCCGACAGCGACACCCGCAGCGCGATCAGCGCCGGCACCTTGGTGATCACCAATGCCGAGCGCCAGCGTGTGGTTGGCGGCATGACGGTTGACCAGACAATTGCCAACCTGAACCGCAACACCGAGGCCGCCCATGTCGCCGTGGGACGGTTGGATGTGGCGGAAATGGGGCGCAAGGTAGCGGCTGAGCAGGAGATCAAGCGTGAGTTCTATCATCAGGTCTCGCTGCTGGCGGATGAGGCGTATCGCAAGATCTTTATCGAGAAGGCGCGGGTGTATGAGGTCTCGAAGGACAAGGAGGGCAAAGTTCAACGTCGCGAACTGAGCGACGAAGAGAAAATGAACCTCAAGAAAGGGCCGGACGGCAAAGTGCATATCGCCAACAATGGCATTTTCAACGATATCGATGGTGCGGCCAAATACGCCGAGCAGCACAGTTCGGCTGATAGCGGGCCGCAATACTTGATCCACTTCGAGCAAGCCAACAACTTCACTTCCGAGCTGATGATCGCTGCTTATCAGAAGAATCTGGAGAATGATTTCTGGGGGTTGTCCAATGCAACGGTGCAAACCAAAGACTACATGACGCAGTTCGGCCAGAGCGGGTTGCACATCGATGGTCACAGCCGGGGCACGTTGACCACTGGCAGCGCCATGGAGTCGCTGGCCCGTGATCCGGCCAACGTGGGCATTCTCGGCAAAACGTCGATGAACTTCTTCGGTGCTGCCTACAGCGTGCAGAAGGCCGACTCGTTGTTAGGGGTCTTACAGAGTCGTTCAGGGGTGAGCTCCGAATCACAGCGCGAGGCGATGGAGCTGCGCTACCAGAATCACAATCTCGATCCGGTTGCGCGCTTGCCGCTCGTAGGGTTCAACCCCGCTACGGGCGGTACGGTCCCGGACGGCAGCGTGCGTGTATGGGAATGGCTGAAAGTGCTTGGCGGCGATAAGACAGTGCACAACTGCTACGGCAATGGAGGGCCCGCCTGCAAGCCCTTCTGGAAAGATTCAACCGATGGCGTTCCACACTTTAAGCGCGCCGGAGAATAAGGAAGAACGTTATGTTGAGAAGTACGTTGCTGTTGACTATTGGCGCTGTGTTACTGACCGGCTGCACGGGGAGGGGCTTTCAACCGCCGCCGCCGGAATTCACCAATTGGAAAAAAAGTGGGGTCTCCCAAGAAGGCGTCAAGAGTGCGATGAGAGCTTGCGGGTATATCAACCTGACAGGCACGGGGGACACAACGCCTATTGACCAGGTACTCACACAGTTTTATTGCATGAAAGACTCGGGTTTCAAGCGCACAGATAACATTGACCTGTGCAAAGAAGGCCGCATTGGTGAATCACCGGTGTGCGAAGGCCGCCGTTAATCGATCACTGAAAGGTCGCAGGGAATGAACGATTTACGCAAACCTTAAGGAACACCCCTATGTCCAGGAGCGGGCTGCTGTTGAGTGTTTGCGCTGTACTGCTGGTCGGCTGCACAGGCAGGGGTTTTCAGCCGCCGCCGCCTGATTTTGTCTATTGGCAAAAGAGTGGGGTCTCTGTAGAGGGCGTCAAGAGCAGTATGCTCGCGTGCGGGTACGAGAATGTGGCGGGCACGGGCGGCGGCTCAATCGATGAGCGGCTTAGGAGCTTCAACTGCATGAAAGATGCGGGCTTCACACGCAAAGATAACTTGGACATGTGCAAGCTTGGCCGTATCGGCGAATCACCGGTGTGCGAAGGCCGTCGGTAACCCATCCCTAAAAGGAAGCAAGGAATGAACGATTTACGCAATGGACTGTACGGCGCCGCGCTGGCATTGGCGGCGACAGGGTTGGGCGGTTGCGCCTCGTCGATGACGGTCACCGGCGAGCCGGGGGTGAGGATGGGCCAGAGCTATGCACAGGTGCTCGCGGTGGTCAGCCGCAACAACGCCGTGACCAAGCAGGTCGATGGCGAAGGCTTCCGGGCGGAGGGTTACTCGTCGATGTTCAAGGACTGCCGCATCAAGTACTTCATCTTTCAGGGCGCCGATGGCTTGCAGCAGGTGAAGTACGAGCCTGCACCGCAGTTGTCGGTCAGCCAGAATTGCCGTCAGCCGTAAACAGCCCTTTATTCCTTTGCGAGTTGACTGCTGATGAGCGTTTTACGTGGGGTTCCCGTGGCGTTGCTGGTGCTGCTGACAGGCTGCGGCCAAGTGGCGAATATCCGTTCCTTGTCTACCGGCTACGTCGCACCAACGTCTGGCGAGACTGCCCGCGTGCGGTTGATCACCGATGGTCTGGTGCGCGCGGTGCCGGGGCGTGATTGCCTGGACTGGAATGTACCGGGCGCTGGGGTGATGGCGTCGACGAAAGCGGGCTTCCCCGATCACAACGGCGAGAGCCTGGGCATGCCTGGGCCGATTTACTCGTGGGCGGCTGCCGTATCGTCGGAGTTGGTGGTGCCGGCGAACACCCCGATCGCGTTTCATTACTTGGGGAAACTGCAGTATTCCCGGCAATGCTCCAGCACCATGACCTTTGTGCCTCGGCCGGGGATGGACTACATGGTGCAGGCGTCCATCTATGCGAGCTGTTCGTTCCAGCTGCACGAGCTGCCGCCGGGCGGTAAGCAATGGGTCGAGGTGGAGCCTGCGCCCAAGGGCAAGGTGTCGATGTGCAACGCGATGGATAATTTCTAGCGAGCCAATTATTTTTCGACCTTAATGACTTTTTCCTACTCCTCAAAGGTCAACATCCTTCAAGCACCATTGACTCCAGGAGTACGCCCCCCATGACCACCCCCAAGGCACTGTTGATCCTACACGGCAAGCAAGCCCTCAACGAGGACGTACGCGCGGCCGTGCTGGCCCGGCGCGAGTTGGGTTTGGAGCTGGCGGTGCGGGTGACGTGGGAGGGCGGTGACGCTCAACGGCTGGTCAAGGAGGCTGTGGACGGCGGTTACACCCACATCATTGCCGGCGGCGGCGACGGCACCTTGCGCGACGTGGCCGAAGCCATGGCCCAGGCCAAGAGCGACGCCAGCCTGGTGCTGATGCCCCTGGGCACCGCCAATGATTTTGCCAAGGCTGCCGGCGTGCCGTTGGAGCCTGCCCAGGCCCTGGCATTGCTGGATGTGCCCCCTAGGGCAATCGACCTCGGCCAGGTCGGCGGGCAGATTTTCCTGAACATGGCCACTGGCGGCTTTGGTAGCCAGGTCACGGCCAATACCTCCGAAGATTTGAAGAAAGTCCTCGGCGGCGCTGCTTATCTGTTTACCGGCCTGACGCGCTTCAGCGAGTTGAAGGCCGCCTACGGTGAGCTGGAAGGACCGGACTTTCACTGGAAGGGCGAGTTGCTGGCGCTGGGTATCGGCAACGGCCGCCAGGCGGGCGGGGGGCACATACTGTGCCCCGGCGCATTGGCCGATGATGGTTTGCTCGACGTCAGCATTCTGCCGGCGCCTCAGGAAGTGGTCGGCACGCTGCTCAATCTGGTGAGCGACGGTGGGATCGACAACATGTTCGTTCGGGCGCGCCTGCCGTGGGTCGATATCAAGGTGGCGCAGGGCTTGTACATCAACCTCGATGGCGAGCCGCTGGAAGGTGACGACCTGCACTTCGAGGCGTTGCCCAAAGCGCTTCGCGTGCATTTGCCGGTGGATTCGCCCCTAGTCGTCCAGGCTGATGATCTGCTCGCGCACAGCGAATAACACCAGGCCTGCCACATCAAATATCTGCAGACGCTTCATGATTTGCGAACGGTGGGCTTCTACGGTCTTGATGCTCAGGCCCAGGCCGTGGGCGATCTCACGGGTGGATTTGCCGCGCACGATCAGGCGCAGGATTTCCAGTTGGCGTGCCGTGAGGTTATGGCTTTGACCGGCGGGCGTGATCGGCCCCTGGCTGCGCACCAGCGCCTGGTTGATCACGGTGTGGGCGATCGCCGGGCTCAGGTAGCGCTCGTTGTTGCGCAAGGCCTGCAGCGCGTGTTCCAGCTCATTGGCGGTAGTGTCCTTGAGCAGGTAGCCATGGGCACCGGCTTGCAGCGCGCGCATGATCAACTCCGGGTCGGTGTGCATCGACAGGATCAGCACCTTGCTCTTGGGGTGCGCACTCTTGAGTTGCTTTAAAGCGTCGAGGCCGCCGGTGTGCTTCATCGACAGGTCCAGCAGCACAATGTCCGGCAACAAGCGATTGAACTGCTCCAGCAACTGGGCGCCATCGCTGGCTTCGCCCGTCACCGTGTAGCCGGGAATATCCTGGATCAGCGCACGCACGCCTGCCCTGATCAGGGCATGATCGTCCACCAGAAGTAATGTGCAGGTCACTCGATAACCTTAGGGGCGCTGGCCCGTTCGAGGGCGCGGGGCGCCCAGGGGAAGAGCGCTTCGATGCGCGTCCCGTTACCTGGCTGGCTGCTCACGGACAATGTGCCGCCAAGCTGATCAACCCGCTCGGACATGCCGGCCATGCCCCGCTGGCCTTCCAGGCTGGGATTGATGGCGGGCAAAAAACCCTGGCCGTCATCACAAATGCTCAGCGACAGGCCTTCGGGTAGACGTTGCAGGCGCACCAGCAGGTTGTGTGCCTGGGCGTGGCGCAGCATGTTGGTGACGGCTTCCTGGGTGATGCGAAAGGCCGCCACGGCCATTTCTTCCGGGATGCCGGTTAGCCGTTGCTGGCATTCCAGGCTCCAGTGTACCGGGGTGTTTTCCAGGGTCTTGAGCAGGTGCGCGCGCAGGCTGGCTTCCAGGCCCAGGCTGGCGAGCTGTCGGGGGTTGAGGATGGCAGAGACGTCGCGCACCTTGGCCAGGGTCTCGTTCAAGGTATTGCACAAGACGTTGCACTGGGTTTGCAGCTCATCCGGCATACGGCGCTTGAGCCATTCGCTTTGCAGCTTGGCGGCGGTCAACAGTTGCCCGATGTCGTCATGCAGTTCGCGGCTGAGGCGGTGGCGTTCGTTTTCCTGCACTTGCAGCAGGCGATCGGCCAATTCCTGGGGCTGGAACTTGATGGATTTGCGCGAGTACCACTGTTGCAGGCCTACCACTAATAAGGTGGCCAGGTTGAGCAGCAGTACCATCAGCGGCAGCGTTGCGGAATGGGCGTAGGCCCACAGGCTCAGCAGCAGTGAGCCAAGGCATAGCGTGAGGATCAAACGGCGTGCATTGCTGCGGGACGCGGACCTTGCGATGAATGTCTTGAGGCTGGCATGCATAGCGGATGGAGCCAATAAAGGTTCGCTGCGGGAAGACCGGTCGACACTGACCGGGCGCTGTTTGAGATACGTTATTGAATCGTTTTCAAAGTTAATAAATTCAATCACTTTGAGGGGGTGATAGTACCACTACTCTTACCGTCGGTCGCCAGGCGCCTGTCTGGCGGGATTATCTAAGCGCGCAAATATTCAGGGACGATAGTCCCAAAGTTAATGAAGGTGGGGATGTATTACTTCAACAGGAATGTAGGGGTTATGGCTAATTGATATCTACGCGTGCGCCATTCAGTTTCAATGGGTTGGTTAAACCTGTCGTTTTTAGAAAACTGCGCGTTATTTACGACCTCATAACCGCTCAGGACGAGGGGTGTAAACGCTGCTGCGGTTTATATCTGAAATCCTTTTGTGGGATTTGCAGTGTGACCGTAGCAATCAATGAGGTTTGTTCCGATTCATCCAGTGCCAATAGGCCTGTCTTTGCATCGATAAGCTCCAGTTGCCAGGCCAGCAGTCTCAGGCAATCTTCCAGGGCGCTCAGGGCCTGATCATGCAGCTGCAACGGGTTTTCGGCGTTGGCGATCACGTATTGGATATGCCGCGAAAATTCGCTGATCGCCTGTAGGGCCAGGCAATCGGCTTTTTCGGCGAGCTTGATCAGGCTGGCTTTCATGCAGTCGATGGCGTCGCTGTCGTTGCGAATCAGATGCAGGTGACTCAGGCACTCTTCCGACTTGGCCAGCAGGTTTTCAGCCTCGTGCAGGAATTCGGGAAGTGCAAGTTGCCACTCGTTACCGTCGTTCATCATGCAAGTCTCCACAACATAAGGTGGGGTGATGAGAGGTCGCATTGGGTGAGTGGCGTAAAACTACTGCTGAAAGATAACTGGAGTCTGTAGGTTGCTTCTGAGCGTTCAGTAGGACGTTTATTTGAATGATGGCGACGGCTGCGCGCGGCCCTCGTGAGCGGGCTCAATTGCACACCTTCAGTTGCCGCGACGTGAGTGTCTGGTAGACCCGTGGAACGAGGGCTTGGGATGGCAAACAAAGCCTGACTCCATTCATGCAATGAGAATGGCGTCACATTAATGACTATTAGATAAAGCGAATATCAGGTTGGGCCTGATTGCTTATAGGGGAATCCCTTACATGGCGGAACTTTACATCGCTTTGAATGTCCGGCAACGCCGATGTACCGCTGTCTGGAGAGGTTCATGCAGTAGAGCATGATGTCAGTGTGACATCAATGAATTTACGTGGCATTTTAGCAGGGGGTCAAGGTCTGGCTTTCGCCGCCGATAACAGCAGTAATGAATTGCACAATCCCTTCGCGCATCTAGCTGCGCACACCAGGAGCTTTTGATGGCCGGCATTCTCGACACAGTAGACCAACGCACGCAACTGGTGGGTGAGAATCGCCTGGAGATCCTCATGTTTCGCCTGGCCGGGCGGCAACTGTTCGCAATCAACGTGTTCAAGGTGCAGGAAGTCCTGCAACTGCCCAAGCTGACCCTGATGCCTCAGCGTCACCCCTTCGTGTGCGGCGTGGTCAACCTGCGTGGCCAGACCTTGCCGGTGATCGACCTGTCCCAGGCCATCGGCATGCGCCCACTGGTACCGGGCCCGAACAGCACCATCATCGTCACCGAGTACAACCGCTCGGTACAGGCGTTCCTGGTGGGTGGTGTGGACCGCATCGTCAACATGAACTGGGAATCCATCCTGCCGCCGCCGACCAGCGCCGGGCGTCAGCACTACCTGACCGCCATCAGCAAGGTCGATGACCAATTGGTGGAGATCATCGACGTGGAAAAAGTCCTCGCCGAGATCGTGCCCTATAACGCCAAAGTTTCCCGTGAAAAACTTGAAGACCCGGTGTTGGAACGTGCCCGTGGCCGCGAAGTGCTGCTGGTGGACGACTCCAACGTCGCCCTGTCGCAACTGCGCGACACCTTGGGTCAACTGGGTGTGAAGATGCACATCGCCAGCGACGGCCTCAAGGCACTGAACATGCTCAAGGCCTGGGCCGACGCCGGCCACGTGATGACCGACAAGCTCCTGATGATCTTCACCGACGCCGAAATGCCCGAGATGGACGGCTACCGCCTCACCACCGAAATTCGCAACGATCCACGCCTGCGCAAGCTCTACGTGGTGCTGCACACCTCGCTGTCGGGCAGCTTCAACGACTCGATGGTGAAGAAGGTTGGGTGCGACAACTTCCTGTCCAAATTCCAGCCCGACAAACTGGTGGATGTGGTGCGCCAGCGACTGATGCTGGACGAAGCCACCGCTTGACCTTAGGGTTGCATCTTTGCCCCTCAGGAATGCAGGCCCATGCTTCGTCTCAGCGCGTTGTACCGTTACCCCTTGAAGTCCGGCAAGGCCGAAACCTTGCAGCACATCGGCCTGGATAAACTCGGGTTGAATGGGGATCGACGCTGGATGCTGGTGGACGAGGCCAGCGGGCGTTTCCTCACGCAGCGGGCGGTGGCGAAGATGAGCCAACTCTCTGCGCTGTGGAACCGCACGGGCGGCCTGACCTTGAGTTCGCCTGGCTACGCGCCGCTGGACGTTGCGCTGCCCGGCAGCGACGCCGAGTTGCGCGGCGTGACCATCTGGCGCGACACCTTGCGCGTACCGGACGCCGGTGATGAAGCTGCCGCCTGGGTCAGCGACTTTATCGGCAAGACGACACGGCTGGTGCAGATGCCCTTGGACCGCGCCCGCACCACCCAGGCCGGTTTCGGGCGTGATGATGATCAGGTGGCGTTTGCCGATGGTTATCCGTTGCTGCTGATCGGGCAAGCGTCGCTCGACGACCTCTCGCAAAAAATCGGCCGCCCCATGGAGATGCTGCGCTTTCGCCCGAACCTCGTGATCGAGGGCGGCGAAGCTTTCGCGGAAGATGGCTGGAAGCGTCTGCGCATTGGTGATGTGGAGTTTCGCGCCGTGAAACCCTGCTCACGTTGCATTCTCACCACCATCGACCCGCAAACCGGTGAACGCAGCGCCGACCGTGAACCGTTTGTCACGTTGGAGGCTTATCGCAAGACGGAGGACGGCGCGATGTTCGGCCAGAACCTGGTCAACGATGGTAATGGTCGCCTGGAAGTGGGCATGCCAGTGACTATTCTCGAATAGCCTTCGGCGCCCATAAAAAATGCCCGTCTCCCACGAGACGGGCATTTTTTTGACCGGGCGAATGCTTAGCCGCGGTACTCGCACAGGTAAGCAGTATCCACGGCGACCTTCAGTTGGAACTTGCTGTTGGCCGGTACGTGGAACTGGCTGCCGGCGGCGAAGGTTTCCCACTCGCTGGCGTCAGGCAGTTTAACGGTCAGGGCGCCGGAGACTACGTGCATGATTTCACGCTGGGCGGTGCCGAATTCGTATTCACCCGGGGCCATCACGCCGATGGTCGCCGGACCTTCTGCGGTGCCGAAAGCGATCGACTTGACGGTGCCGTCGAAGTACTCGTTGACTTTGAACATGGGCGAATCCTCGGAAAAAGGGTCTGGAAAGGTCGGCCAGTATGCCCAAGGGCAGGGGAGCTGCCTAGACCGGTAAAATCAGCGGCAACAGGCGCGCGGTATTGCGTGCATCTTCCAGCGCCCGATGTTGCTGGCCATGGAACTGCATTCCCGCCAATTGAAGGGCGCCATTGAGGCCCAAGGGCTTGTCCAGGCGCCGGGCCTTGGCGAAGCGCTGCTTGAGGTTCACATGAGGTGTCTTGGCGAGTGCACTCACCAGGCTGTTGCGCTGCCATTCGAGCTCAAGCTGCGCGCGGTCATAGTCACCCCAACTCGCCCAGCCTTCCAGGCGCGGTTGATGCTGGCCCAGCCAGCGTTCGAACAGCGGCCACACCTCGGTGATGGGCGCGGCGGTGTCGATATTGGCCTGGGTGATATGGGTCAGCTGGCGGCAAAAGGGCGTCAGCAATGGGCGCCGCAATGGCCGCACAAAGCGCTGGAAGTGGTCCAGTTCGCGGCCCTGGCGGTTCACCAGGCTCGCGCCGATCTCGATGACTTCCATCTCCGTCACGGGCCAGCCGCCTTCATCCGTTGTGGCTTCAAGGTCAATAATCAGCCAATGAGGCATTGTGCAGGTTCCCGTACTCGTCCCTTCCTGATGGGGATAGAGCGTAGCCCGGCCCTGTAGTTCCGCCTAGGGACTATTCGATCTCCAGCAATACCTGCCGATTACGCACCTGATCGCCCGCCATTACCTGCACGGCCTTGATCACACCGTCGATGCCCGCCGTGAGCGGGTGCTCCATTTTCATGGCTTCAAGCACCAGCAGCAGTTGGCCTTTGCCGACACGCTCGCCTGCACGGACCCGCACATCGACAATGGCGCCATCCATCGGCGCCTTGACCGTGCCGCTGCTGGCGTCGGCCTGGCGGCGGGCGACCTGTTGGGTGCGGTTGGTCACGGTCAGGCCAGGTAGCCGTAATTGGTCGCCGTCGAGGTGGTAAGCGATACGGCGCCGGATCCCGTTGAGCACGCGCGTGGCGTAGCGGCCGTCGGTGCTGAGTTGCAGGTCGTCAACGGTGACCGTTTGAAGGTCGCCGTTGACCTCCAGGCGGTATGTCCAGGGGATGCTTGCGTTATTGCGCCATCCCGCCAGACCCAGGGCGTGCTGGTCGGCGCTGTGGTGATAAAACAGCGCGGCGGCCAGGGCAAGCTGTTCTTTCGACGCGGCGGGCGGCGGTATTTCGCGAAAGTGCTCGGCGATAAACCCGGTGCTGAAATGGCCGTCGATAAAGTCCGGTTGCTTGAGCAGGTCGGCCAGCAGTTGCTGGTTGGTATTGACGCCCAGCAGCACGGTGTCTTCCACGGCGCGCAGCAGCTTGCGCCGCGCCTCTTCGCGGGTGGCGCCGTGGGCGATGATCTTGGCTTGCATGGCGTCATAGAACGGGCTGATTGTTTGGCCTTCGCTGACGCCATGGTCAATACGTACGCCTGCGGCCGGCTCCCAGCGCAGCACCTCACCGGTTTGCGGGAGGAAACCTTGGGCCGGGTCTTCGGCGTACAGGCGCACTTCCATGGCATGGCCGCTCAGGGTCACCTCTTTTTGGCTCAATGGCAGTGGGTGGCCGGCGGCGACCAGCAGTTGCCAGGCCACCAAGTCCAGGCCGGTAATCAGCTCGGTGACCGGGTGCTCCACTTGCAGGCGCGTGTTCATTTCCAGGAAGTAGAACTGACCGTTGCGGTCGAGCAGAAATTCCACGGTGCCGGCGCCGACGTAATTCACCGCGCGCCCGGCCTTGAGCGCCGCCTCGCCCATGGCCTGGCGCAGTTCCGGGGTCATGACGGGGCAGGGCGCTTCTTCGATGATTTTTTGGTGGCGACGCTGGATCGAGCAGTCGCGTTCGCCGAGGTAGATCAGGTTGCCGTGGCTGTCGCCGAACAGTTGGATTTCGACGTGACGCGGGTCGATCAGTGCCTGTTCGAGGATCAGTTCGTCACTGCCGAAGGCGTTCTGCGCTTCGGAGCGGGCGGTGCGCAATTGCTCCAGCAAGTGCTCGGGTTTGTGCACCAGGCGCATGCCTCGGCCACCGCCGCCGGCGCTGGCCTTGATCATCAGCGGGTAGCCGATGCGGTCGGCCTGGTGTTGCAGGGTGGCGTCGTCCTGGGCGCTGCCCTGGTAGCCGGCGATGCAAGGCACTTCGGCTTCCAGCATGGCGAGTTTGGACCGGCGCTTGCTGCCCATCAGTTCGATGGCCTCGACGCTGGGGCCGATGAAGATCAGGCCGGAGTCTTGGCACGCGCGGGCGAAACCGGGGTTTTCCGAGAGGAAGCCGTAGCCGGGGTGTATGGCGTCGGCGCCGGTTTTTTCGGCGGCCTCAAGGATGGCCGGGATGTTGAGGTAGGACTGTTGTACCGGGGCGGGGCCGATGCGCACGGCTTCGTCGGCCATCTGCACGTGCAGGGCCTGGGCGTCGGCGTCGCTGTAGACGGCGACGGTGCGGTAGCCCAATGCCTGGGCCGTGCGCTGGATGCGGCAGGCGATTTCACCGCGGTTGGCGATCAGGATCTTGTTGAACTGCGGCATAGGTGTTTTCCCTGGGACTGAGTACATATCCGTTTCTTCGGTAACGGCAATCTATGGTTCCGCGCTTACAAAGGGTGGCCTTCGCCCCAACACTCGGTACCCGGCCGAGGCTCGGTGTGCCAGCTTGTTTGACTGGGCGATCGCAGTTCGAATGTGGGAGGGGGCTTGCTCCCGATAGCAGTGGTTCAGTTACACATCTGTTGGCTGATACACCGCCATCGGGAGCAAGCCCCCTCCCACATTTGGATCTCCACCTATCAGATAGGTCTCACCCTGCTTTTGACCTGCTTTTGATCTGACCCTTACATCCTTTTTGCTGACGAAGTCAGCGGTCTTTTGATCTTGATCTCAGGCGCCCCGTTAAACACGCTGGCCGCACACCGAGCCTGGGCGAGGTGCCGAGTGTTGGGACAAGAGCCTTTTGCTTGTGTGTGGCTGGGCTGGCATTCCGGCTCTTCCAAAAGTGAGTCGCCGTAAGGGCCAAACCATAGGTAGCCGTTACCCAAATAACGGATATACCCCCAATCAACGAGCCCATTCAGGCCGACGCCTCTGCAAAAAAGCCCGAGTCCCCTCAACTCCCTCCGCCCCGCTGACCGCCTCGGCAAACCACTGCGCCCCGCGATCCAACACAACCCCAATCGGCTCATCCACACTGGCCAACAACAACGCCTTGGTGCGCGCGTTGGCGCCTGGTGCGCAGCGCAGCACCTGCCCCAGGACTTCATCCAAACGCTCCGCCAACGCCTGCGGATCGCGCTCGGTGAAGTGCACCAGCCCCAGCCGTTCAGCTTCCTGCCCATCAAATCGCGCGGCGGTCAGTGCCAGTCTCCGCGCCTGGGTCAGACCGATCCGCTTGACCACAAACGGCGCAATCTGCGCCGGCAGCAACCCCAGGCTGGTCTCCGGCAAACCGAACTGCGCCTGGTGATCGGCAATCGCGATGTCGCTCACACAGGCCAAGCCAAACCCGCCGCCGAGCACCGCGCCTTGCAGCACCACGATGACCACTTGCGACACGGCTTCAACCTCTTGCAGCAACGTGCCAAAGGCCCGGTTCAGCGCCTGCAATTGATCGCCTGCGCTGACCAGGTCCTTCACGTCGGCTCCCGCGCAGAAATGCCCGCCGGCGCCGCTCAGAACCACCGCGCGGACTTGGTCGTCGAGTTGGGCCACTACCGATCGCAGTTCGTGGACCATCTCCAGGCTCATGGCGTTGCGGCATTCGGGCCGATTGAGGGTGATGTGCAGCACGCCGTTATGGGGCTCCAGCAGCAAGGTGCTCATGGTTTTTTCCCCGGTAGCGTGCCCATCAATTTGCAGATGATGCCCAGCATGATTTCGTCGGCACCGCCGCCAATCGATACCAGACGCACATCGCGATAAGCACGGGCTACGGGGTTGTCCCACATAAAGCCCATGCCGCCCCAGTATTGCAGGCAACTGTCGCTGACCTCACGGCCAAGGCGTCCGGCCTTGAGTTTGGCCATGGAGGCCAGGCGGGTCACGTCCTGGCCTTTGATGTATTGCTCGGTGGCCTGGTAAACCAGCGCCCGCAGGCATTCGATTTCGGTGGCCAGTTCGGCCAGGCGAAAGTGGATCACCTGGTTGTCTATCAGCGCTTTGCCGAAGGTCTGGCGTTCCTTGCAGTACTCGATGGTGCTGTCGATGCAGTACTCCAGGCCCTTGATCATATTGGCCGCGCCGAACAGGCGTTCTTCCTGGAATTGCAGCATCTGCATCATGAAGCCCGCGCCTTCGTGGCCGATACGGTTGCGCTGGGGGATGCGTACGTTGTCGAAGAACACCTGGGCGGTCTCGGAGCTGTGCATGCCGAGTTTTTCCAGGGGCGGGCTGACGCTGATGCCGGGGGTGTTCATCGGCAGCATGATCAGCGATTTGTTGATGTGCGGCTTGTCGTCCGAGGTGTTGGCCAGCAGGCACATGAAGTCCGCTCTGGGCGAGTTGGTGATCCACATTTTGCTGCCGTTGATCACGTAGTCATCGCCGTCCTTGCGTGCGTAGGTCTTGAGCCCGGCCACGTCGGAGCCGGCGCCGGTTTCCGAGACGCCGATGCAACCGACTTGCTCGCCGCTGATGGCCGGGCGCAGGAATTCGTCGCGCAGTGCATCGCAGCCGAAGCGGGCGAGGGCGGGGGTGCACATGTCGGTCTGCACGCCGATGGACATGGGAATGCCGCCGCAGCGAATGGTGCCGAATTCTTCGGCGGCGACGATCGAATAGCTGTAGTCCAGGCCCATGCCGCCGAACTGTTCGGGTTTGGAAATGCCCAGCAGCCCGAGGTCGCCGGCCTTGCGCAAGATCGCGTGGATGGGAAAGCGCCCGGCTTTTTCCCATTCGTCCACGTAGGGGTTGATCTCGCGATCGACGAAGGCGCGGACGGTGCGGCGCAGTTCCTGATGTTCCTGGGTGAAGATCATTGTTCTTGTTCTCCTGTTAGAAACGCGCCACACCGAAGCTGTTGGGCTGCAATTGCCGCACCTCGGCGTCATGGCAAATATCCAGCAAAAAGCCGAGCAACGTGCGGGTATCCCGGGGATCAATCAGCCCGTCATCCCACAGGTTTGCGCTGCCGTACAGGGCGGTGGATTGGCTGTCGAGCTTCTGCGCGGTGACCTGTTCCAGCATGTCCAGCACCTTGGGGTCGGGCACCAAGCCGTCTTTGAGCTGCTTGGCCTCGGTGACGATACGCAGCACCTTGCCCGCCTGCGCGCCGCCCATCACCGCCGTGCGGCTGTTGGGCCAGGCGAAGATAAAGCGTGGGTCCAGACCCCGGCCACACATCGCATAGTTGCCCGCACCGTAGGAGCCGCCGACCACCACGGTGAGTTTAGGCACCCGCGCATTGGCCACCGCCTGGATCATCTTCGCGCCGTGCTTGATTACGCCTTGTTGCTCTGACTCGGTGCCGACCATAAAGCCAGTGGTGTTGTGCAAAAACAGCAGCGGCGTGCGGCTCTGGTCGCACAGCTGGATAAACTGCGCAGCCTTGCTCGCGCCTTTGGGCGTGATGGGGCCGTTGTTGCCGATCACGCCAATGGCGCGGCCCTGGATATGCAGGTGGCCGCAGACGGTGTGGGCATCGAACTCGCCCTTGAATTCAAGGAATTGGGAACCGTCAGCCAGCCGCGCCAGGATCTCGCGCACGTCGTAGGGTTTTTTCGGATCATCGGGGATCAGCCCCAACAGTTCCTCGGCGCAGTACAGTGGTTCTTTGTAGGTGCGTTTTGGCGCAGACGGCAGGCGGTCATCCCAGGGAAGCAGGCTGACGATCTCACGCACGATACGCACGCCATCGGCGTCGTTTTCCGCCAGGTATTCGGCGGTGCCGGCCGTTTGCGCGTGCATCTCGGCGCCGCCCAGTTCCTCATCGGTGGCCACTTCGCCCGTCGCCGCCTTGAGCAGCGGCGGCCCGGCCAGGAACAGCTTGGCCTTGCCGCGCACCACCACCACGTAATCCGACAACCCCGGTTGGTACGCGCCACCCGCCGTGGCCGAACCGTGCACCACGGTGATCTGCGGCAGGCCCATGGCTGACATGCGCGCCTGGTTCGCGAAGCTGCGTGCGCCTTCGACAAAAATCTCGGCAGCATAGTTGAGGTTGGCGCCGCCGCTTTCGGCCAGGGTCACCACCGGCAATTTGTTCTCCAGCGCGATCTGCTGCAGGCGCAGGGATTTTTTCAGCCCGGTAGGAGAAATGGTGCCGCCCTTGATCGCGCTGTTATTGGCCACCACCAACATGCGCACGCCGCTGACGTAGCCGATTCCTGCGATCAACCCACCCCCGGCGGCGCTGCCGTCCTTGTCGTCGTGGAGTTTGTAGCCGGCCAGGCTGGCCAGTTCCAGGAACGGCGCGCCGGGGTCCAGCAGCAAGTTGAGGCGCTCGCGGGGCAACAATTGGCCCCGTTTGTCGAACTTGGGCTTGGCTTCCTGGGCCTTGCTCAGCAGGTTTTGCTCCAGTTGGCGCAGGTGCTGAATGCTGTCCAGCATGGCCTCACGGTTGCGTGCGAACGCTGCGCTGTGGGCGTCGATCAGGCTTTCAATCACCGGCATGATTTATTTCCCTTCCTTGAGCACGTCCGGCAGGTAAGCGCGGTGAAAACCATTGAACGGTTCGCTCGGCGGCTGGGCCTTGTGCAGCGGCCAGGCACGGCTGCCGAGGCTGGCGGCGCCGTCGATGCGCAGGGTGCTGCCGCTGATAAATGCAGCGGCGGGGCTGAGCAGGAACACAATGGCGGCGCTGACTTCCGATTCGGTGCCGATACGCTTGAGCGGCACGTGTTCACGCAGGGTGGGGATCACCGCCTTGAACGCGCCCTCGTAGGTGTCCATGCCGCTGGAGGCGATCCAGCCCGGCGCCACGGCGTTGACCCGAACCCCGGCGCAGCCCCATTCGAAGGCGGCGGTTTTGGTGAAGTTGTCCATGCCGGCACGGGCGGCGCCGGAGTGGCCCATGCCGGGCATGCCGCCCCACATGTCGGCGAGCATATTGACGATGGCGCCACCGTGTTTGCTCATGGATTGGTTGAACACTTCGCGGGCCATCAGGAAACCGCCCACCAGGTTGGTGCGCAGAACGGTTTCAAAGCCTTTCTGATTGATCGACGCGAGCGGTGATGGGTACTGGCCGCCAGCGTTATTCACCAAACCGTGGACCTGGCCGTGGTCATTCAGGATTTGGCTGACCAGCGTCTTCACCGCCTCTTCATCGCGAATATCGCAGGCGCTGCAATGGGCGATGCCGCCATCTTCGGCAATTTCCGCCGCGACCGCTGCGAGCTTGTCCGGCTTGCGTCCGACCAGGATCACCTGGGCGCCGAGCGCTGCCAGCTCATGGGCGGTGCAGCGGCCAATGCCACTGCCGCCACCGGTGACAATCACGGTGTGACCCTGGAATAGGTCGGCTTTGAAGATCGAGTCGAAGGCCACGGCAACGCTCCTGTTATTGGCATTGATCGGCAATGTGTTGCGGCACCGCAATGGGAATTTCCAGCAGTTGCTGGGCGAAAGCCTTGCCTTGGGGGTCGATGCGCAGGCTGGCAATGCCGCCGCCGCCCAACGCGTTTTCCAGCAGGAAATTCAGGCTGTGGCTGCCGGGCAGATACCAGCGCTCGACGCGGCCGTGCAGCGGGTCGAGCACGTGGCTCATCCAGTCGACGATCACCGCGGGCGTCAGCGCTTCGGCGATCCATGGCAGGTACTCGGGATCACGGGCGATCACGCCGATATTGCTGTGATTGCCCTTGTCACCGGAGCGTGCCACGGCGAGTTTCACGAGGGGCACGCTGGCGTCGGCGCGACCTTGGGGCTTGGGTGGATCCATCGGCGCGGCGGGCAGGGTTGGGGCATCGGTGATGGGTAGCGCGCAAGCGTGGCGTTCACCTTGGAAGTCGATCAGTAACTCGCATGAGGACTTGTCGATCAGAAACGAAAACAACCGAATCAACGGATACACCGTCGGGCGACCCCCTACGATTCCGGTCAACCCCGGCGCCATCCCGGTAGCGGCCTGGGCGATCTCGCGCGCGAACAGCACCAGCGCCTGCTTGCTCGGGTGTCGCACCGCCAACTTGACCACCACTTCACGACAGTCATGACGCATCGCATGTGCGCCATAGGTTGCTTCGCTGCCCAGCAGCTCGATATTCACCTCGGTGTACGGCGCCCAGCCGCGTTGGCTGAACAGTTGCGAGGTCTTGTTGATGATCGCCTGGCTGACCCGCTCGGCCTTGGCCACCGCGTCGATCCCGGCAATCAGGCAACTGGCGGTGCAACGCGAGCCATCGGGATACGTGGCGCTGACCTTGTACTGGTCGGTGGGTGGCGAACCCTTGGCGCCGTGCAGGTGCACGCGGTTTTTTCCCTGCTGCTGCAGTTTGACCTGGCTGAAATCGCAGATCACGTCGGGCAACAGATAGGCGCGTGGGTCGCCGATTTCATACAGCAACTGTTCGGCCACGCTGAGTTCGCTGATCAACCCGCCGGTGCCGTCGACCTTGGTTACGGTGAACTGGCCGTCGGCGCTGACCTCGACGATGGGGAAACCAATGTGTTCGTAGTCCGGCACATCGCGCCAATCGGTGAAGTTACCGCCGGTGCACTGGGCGCCGCATTCGATGATATGCCCGGCCAGGGCCGCTTGGGCGAGGCGGTCGTAGTCGTGCCAGGACCAGTCGAATTCATGCACCAGCGCTGCGCTGACCACGGCGCTGTCGACCACGCGGCCGGTGATAACGACATCGGCGCCCAGCGCCAAGGCTTGGGTGATGCCCGGTGCGCCAAGGTAAGCGTTAGCGGACACGCACACCGGCGGCAGCGGTGTGCCGCTGAACATATCGGTCGTGCCCGTGAGGTTTTTCAATTGGGGTTGCAGGTCATCGCCCAGCAGAACGGCTATTTTCAGCGGTACCTGGGCTTTATCGCAGGCCGCTTGCAGGGCTGCGGCGCAGCCTTGGGGATTAATGCCGCCAGCGTTGCTGATTACGCGGATGCCTTGGCCCTGGATATCGGCCAGCAGCGGCGTCAGCACCTCGACAAAATCCGTGGCGTAACCGGCCTGGGGGTCTTTCATCCGTGCGCCGGCAAGGATCGACATCGTGACTTCCGCCAGGTAGTCGAACACCAGGTAATCCAGCTTACCGCCGTGCACCAACTGGGCGGCGGCAGTGCAGGTGTCGCCCCAGAAGGCGCTGGCACAGCCGATACGAACCGTCTTGCTCATGAGAAATCCTTCCTCGAATGGCTGTTGGCGAGACTACCAAGCAAGCGCTTGGTTTGTAAACTCCAGTCACAAGTTTTAGCCAAGCGCTTGCTTGGTTGGCGGCCACGGCCTAAATTGCCGGCCAAGACGTCAGTAGAAGTAGAGGAGAGCAGCATGGATGAGCACAAAGCCCTGCGGGTGATGCGCACCATGGTCGATGGCGGCCAATTGACCGATCCCGACAGCGCCCGGGGCAAGTTGCTGCAAACGGCGGCCCACCTGTTTCGCAACAAGGGTTTCGAGCGCACCACCGTGCGTGACCTGGCCAGTGCGGTGGGCATTCAGTCCGGCAGCATCTTTCATCACTTCAAGAGCAAGGACGACATCCTGCGGGCGGTGATGGAGGAAACCATCCACTACAACACGGCGCTGATGCGGGCTTCGCTGGAGGAGGCGACAAACGTGCGCGAACGTGTGCTGGCGCTGATTCGCTGCGAGTTGCAGTCGATCATGGGCGGCAGCGGCGAAGCCATGGCAGTGCTGGTGTATGAATGGCGCTCACTGTCGGCGGACGGCCAGGCCCAGGTCCTGGCGCTGCGCGACGTGTATGAAGACCTCTGGCTGCAAGTGCTGGGCGAGGTCAAGGCTGCTGGCTACATCAAGGGCGATGTGTTTATCGCGCGCCGCTTCCTCACAGGCGCATTGTCCTGGACGACCACCTGGTTTCGCGCCGAGGGCAGCATGACGCTGGAGCAGTTGGCCCAAGAAGCTTTGTTGATGGTTCTGAAAGCCGACTGAGGCGCAAGCTATTAATTTGCTGGCGGAAAGTTGTCTCGCCAGACAAAAACGCCTAGCTTATCGCCATCAGAGTTTTGAACGGTGTGTGCCTTGATGTTTTCGCCATGGCGGCTGGCTGCAGGACTTACCTTTTGGGCACTGGGCACTGCGTGGTGGATGCCGGCGTCGGCTGCGCAATTGGTGCGCATCGGCGCGGCGCATTTCCCTCCTTATACGGTGCGCCCGGAGCAGGGCGCCGACACGGGATTGCTGCCGCAACTGGTGGAGGCCTTGAACGCCTCGCAAACCGACTACCAATTTGTGCTGGTGCCGACTTCCATTCCTCGACGTTTCCGCGATTTCGAGCAGGGCCGGATCGACATGGCCATCTTCGAAAACCCCGCGTGGGGCTGGCAGAAAATTCCCCACACCAGCGTCGACATGGGGCTGGAGGACGCGGAAATCTTCGTCGCTCAGCGTGAACCGGGTCGCGCCCAGGACTATTTCGCCGACCTTGCGGGCAAACGCCTGGCGGTGTTCAGCGGTTATCACTACGCCTTCGCCAGCTTCAACCCCGACCCCAAGAACATGGCCGAGCACTTCAACGCCACCTTGACCTATTCCCACGACAGCAACCTGCTGATGGTTGCGCGCGGGCGTGCGGACATTGCCTTGGTGACCCGTTCGTACCTGAGTGACTTCATGGTGCGCAATGCGGATATGGCCGCGCAGTTCCTGGTGTCTGAGCGTATCGATCAGGTTTATCACCATTACGCCTTGCTGCGGCCGAAGGCGCCGATCACGGGCCAGGCTTTTTCCGCGTTGCTCAAGCGTCTGCGCGATGACGGCGAGATGCTGAAGATTTTCGAGCCGTACCGCATCGACGTGATGCCGGTACCTTGATCGGCTAAATTTCCTCTCCCGGCTCACGTCACTTCTTTATCTGTCGACGGTTACCGTGAGCCCCTCCCATGTCCAATCTGAATGACCTGTCGGTCCTGCCGTTACCGGCCGGGCCTGCCTTGAATGCTGATGAAACCGAAAGCCACCTGAGCCTGACCCTGGAAGGCCAGCCGCTGGCGCGTTTGCGCCTGGAGCGTGGCGAGGACCTGCAGGTGCATTTGCAGACCCCCGCCGAGGTGCCTTCCCCCCGCGCCTTGTGGGCTGCCTGCTACTGGTTGTTTACCAAGGAGCCGACTCGGCAACGTCTGACCTGGCACCTTGAGCATGCGCCTGAAGACGCCTTGCGCAGTGGTTTGCTGGTGGCTAGCGAGATCGCCGGGCAGTACCGATGTGAGCGCACCCTGTTCTGGCAATTGCCCCAGCCGTGGTTGGGACTCTCGCCCAGTGGCAGCTACCCGCAGCAGATGATCATCAGTGCCGGCAAGCGCCACCCCGTCCGTGCGCCGAAGCCTCGGGGTGAGGTTTACCGGCGTTATGACGCACGTCTTGGGGCCTGGATTTCCCTGCGCACCGTTGAGGTCGATGTGGATTTGGCGCGCTTCAATCGCTGGCAGAACAGCACGCGCGTGGCGAGTTTCTGGCAGGAAACCGGCAGCCTGGAGCAGCACCGGGAATACCTGGATAAGCTCGCCGCCGATCCGCACACCCTCACGCTGATCGGCTGTTTTGATGACGAACCCTTTGCCTATTTCGAAGCCTACTGGGCCAAGGAAGACCGTATCGCACCGTTCTACGATGCCGCTGACTACGACCGTGGCATCCACATGCTGGTGGGGGAGGAACATCATCGCGGTCCGCACAAGGTCGCCAGTTGGCTATCGGCGCTGGTTCACTACCTGTTCCTGGATGACCCTCGCACCCAACGTGTGGTGGCAGAACCGCGCGCCGATAACGCGAAGATGATCGGCCATATGCACAACCAGTGTTTCCACTGTGAAAAGGAGTTCGATTTCCCGCACAAGCGTGCGGCGCTGATGATTCTGGGGCGGGAGCGGTTTTTTGAGCGGTGCGGGCTGGTGTGAGCGGTGGGGGCGGGCGTGCTCGCCCCCATTATGGGCAGATCCGTGTCGATCAGACGCGCCGTGCAAATGTATCGCTATGGCTGCCCGACACCTTGCGGCAGTGCACCAGCGCATCGCGAATCATGAAGTTCACCAGCGTTGGTGACACCCCCAACTCCTTGGCGATGTCCTTTTGCGGCACGCCGTGCAGACGGTACATCTCGAACGCGTAACGGGTGCGCTGGGGCAGCTCAGTCAGGGCGTCGGCGATGTTTTCCAGGGTGTTGAAATTGATGTGGGAGGTTTCCGGTGAAGCGCCGTGAATAACCACATTCAAGCCTTCCTCTTCCGTCCCGGAGTATTTGAGCTCCAGGGCCTGCTTACGGTAGTGATCGATGGCCAGGTTACGGACGATCTGGAACAGGTAACTCAATTGGGCCTTGAACGAGGATGTGATCGTCGGCGCCGATTGCAGGCGGAAGTAGGCATCCTGCACGACGTCTTCGGCGCGGGAGCGGCAGCCGGTAATTCGTGCTGCGATCTTCACCAGAATCAGTCGGTTGTCGACGAATGCCTGGAGAAGTGGTGAGTCGCACCTGCCTGTGGATACTTGTTCCGTCATGGAAATCACCTTGAAAAATAGGTTGGGGGAGGGCGTCCTTGCTGAGGCCTCCTACACATCGGGCAACAAATTAGGCTGAATGATAATGATTGTCAAATGAGAAGACGAACTAATCTTATGCTTTCTTGTTCGGCGTGAACCACGTCTCGCTCATGCCCGGCGACTAATTATTTGCCGGTGCCGTCCGTTCTTCTGGGTGAAAGGTCCGTTAGTCAGGCGGCCAAGGATCAGCACCCGCAGGAGGACGAGATGGGTTTTTATCGTGCATACAGCGTGTTTCAGTTTGGGGTCTTCGAGCGATGAGCGCGCCGACCCGACTGCGCCTGTTCTGCCTGCCCTATTCAGGCGCCAGCGCCATGGTCTATGCACGTTGGCGCCGGGTGTTGCCCGAGTGGCTGCAGGTATGCCCGCTGGAATTACCCGGTCGTGGCATGCGCATGGACGAGCCCTTGCAGCGCGATATCAAGGCCTTGGCTGCGCAACTGGCGGACGAAATCTGCCACGACTTGAGCGGCCCCTACGCGTTGTTCGGCCACAGCCTCGGCGGCCTGCTCGCCTTTGAATTGGCCCATGCGTTAAACGCACGCAACGTCCCTGCGCCGCTGGCGCTGTTCGCTTCCGGCACTGCCGGCCCGGCGCGTCGCGATGTCAGCGAATACGCCATCGAAAAGACGGATGAGCAACTGATCGCCCGTCTGCGCGAACTGCAGGGCACCGCCGAAGCGGCCCTGGCCAACCCCGAATTGATGCAACTGATGCTGCCGATCCTGCGCGCTGACTTCCTGCTGTGCGGCAGCTTCACCTACGGCGAGCGTGAGCCGCTGGGCATGCCGATCCATGTATTCGGTGGCAAGCAGGACAGCGTACGCGCCGACCAATTGCTCGACTGGCAACTCGATGCCGCCAGCGGCTTTTCCCTCGATATGTTCGACGGCCACCACTTCTTCCTCATGCAGCACGAAAGCACCGTATTGCGCTGCCTGCGGCGCTACGCCGACGAACACCTGGCCCGCTGGCGCAATGGCGCGGCGCGGCAGCTGGTCGCCGGCTGATAGCTACTCAATTTCCGAATTTCCCGTAAGCCGATTTCAGGCAGGAACCCCATGATGGACGCCTTCGAACTTCCCCGCACCCTGGTCCAGTCCCTTCAACGTCGCGCCGCGCAGACCCCGGACCAGGTGGCTCTGCGCTTCCTCGCCGAGTCCGCCGAGCACAGCGTTGTGCTCAGTTATCGCGACCTCGACCAACGCGCCCGCACCATTGCCAGCGCCCTGCAGGCCAATGCCGCGCTGGGCGACCGCGCAGTGCTGTTGTTCCCCAGCGGTCCGGATTACGTCGCGGCGTTTTTTGGCTGCCTGTACGCCGGGGTGATCGCAGTGCCGGCCTACCCGCCGGAGTCCACCCGCCGTCATCACCAAGAGCGTTTGCTGTCGATCATCAGCGACGCCGAACCGCGCCTGCTGCTGACCATTGCCAGTCTTGCCGATGGCCTGGCACAGATAGAAAATGCGCCGCCGGTGTTGAGTGTCGATACCCTCGATGCGCCAGTGGCCGATGCCTGGATCGCCCCCGACCTACAGCCCGACGACATCGCGTTCCTGCAATACACCTCCGGCTCCACAGCGCTGCCCAAAGGCGTGCAAGTCAGCCACGGCAATCTGGTGGCCAACGAAGTGCTGATCCGCCGTGGCTTTGGCATCGACCTCAACCCCGACGACGTGATTGTCAGCTGGCTACCGCTGTACCACGACATGGGTCTGATCGGCGGCCTGTTGCAACCGATCTTCAGTGGCGTGCCGTGCGTGCTGATGTCGCCTGCGTACTTCCTTGGCCGGCCATTGCGCTGGCTGGAAGCGATCAGCCAATACGGCGGCACCATCAGCGGCGGCCCGGATTTCGCCTACCGGCTGTGCAGTGAACGGGTCAGTGAGTCAGCCCTGGAACGCCTGGACCTGAGCACGTGGCGCGTGGCCTATTCCGGCTCCGAGCCGATCCGGCTCGACACCCTGGACCGCTTCGCCGAGAAATTCGCCGCCTGTGGTTTTAGCTCAGACAATTTCTTTGCGTCCTACGGCCTGGCCGAGGCCACGCTGTTTGTCGCTGGCGGCACCCGGGGTCAGGGCATCCCGGCGCTGCGCGTCGACGAGACGGCGCTGGCCGCCAACCGCGCCGAACCGGGGCAGGGCAGTGCGATCATGAGTTGCGGCACCAGCCAGCCGGAACACGCGGTGCTGATCGTCGATCCCCACACCTTGAGTGAGCTGCCCGACAACCGCGTCGGCGAACTCTGGGCCACCGGTCCGAGCATCGCCCACGGCTACTGGCGCAACCCCGAAGCCACGGCCAAGACCTTCGTCCAGCATGCCGGGCGGACCTGGCTGCGCACCGGCGACCTGGGCTTTATTCGCTTTGGTGAGGTGTACATCACCGGCCGCCTGAAAGACCTGTTGATCGTGCGCGGTCATAACCTCTACCCGCAAGACATCGAGCAGACTATCGAGCGCGAAGTGGAAGTGGTGCGCAAAGGCCGGGTTGCGGCGTTTGCGGTGAATGACCAGGGCCTGGAAGGCATCGGCATCGCCGCTGAAATCAGCCGCAGCGTGCAGAAAATCCTGCCGCCCGAGGCGTTGATCAAAGCCATCCGCCAAGCCGTGGCCGAAGCCTACCAAGAAGCGCCGAGTGTGGTGGTGTTGCTCAACCCCGGCGCATTGCCCAAGACCTCCAGCGGCAAGGTGCAGCGTGCGGCCTGCGCGCTGCGTCACGCCGACGGCAGTCTCGACAGCTATGCGCAGTTCCCCGATCTGCAAGGACTGGCGGGCGATGCTGCGCTGGAATCCGAACTGCAACAGCAGATCGCGGCGATCTGGTGCGAACAGTTGCAGGTCGCGACCGTTGCTGCCGACGATCACTTCTTCCTGCTCGGCGGTAACTCCATCACCGCTACCCAAGTGGTCGCACGCCTGCGTGAAACCCTCGGCCTGGAGCTGAACCTGCGCATGCTGTTCGAGGCGCCGACCCTGTCGACGTTTGCCGCCAATGTTACGCAATTGCAGCAGGACGGCGGCGTGGCCCAAGGTGCAATTCATGCCTTGTCACGCCAGGACGAACTGCCTCAGTCCCTGGCTCAGAACCGCCTGTGGATCACCTGGCAACTGGACCCTCAGAGCAGCGCCTACACCATTCCCGGCGGCTTGCGCCTGCGTGGCGAGCTGGACGAAGACGCAGTGCGCCTGAGTTTCCAGCACCTGATCCAGCGCCACGAAGCCCTGCGCACTCGCTTCTACGAGCGCAACGACCAGGCCTTCCAGCGTGTTGAAGCCAACGTGGCGTTCGACCTGCAAGTCATCGACCTCAGCGACCTGCCCGCTGCCGAGCGCGAAACCCGCGCGCAGCAGATCCGCGAAGACGAAGCACGCACTCAATTTGATCTGGAAAAAGGCCCGCTGCTGTGGGTGACACTGGTGCGCCTGGACGACGAAGACCATCAACTGCTGGTGACGCTGCATCACATCATTGCCGATGGTTGGTCGCTCAACATCCTTATCGACGAGTTCTCGCGCCTCTATGCCGCGGCCTCCCAGGGACAATCCCTGGAACTGCCGGCCCTGGCCCTGCAATACGCCGACTACGGCAGTTGGCAACGTCAATGGCTGGCCGAAGGTGAAGGTCAGCGCCAACTGGCGTACTGGAAAAACCAACTGGGGGACGAGCACCCGACCCTGAGCCTGGCCACCGACCATCCGCGCTCCGTGCAGCACATCCGCAGTGCTTCGCGCCATAGCGTGCGCCTGAGCGTCGGCCTCAGCGAAGCGATTCGCCAGACCGCCCAGGCCAATGAGTCCACGCCATTCATGCTGTTGCTGGCGGCGTTCCAGACCTTGCTCTATCGCTACAGCGGCCAGCGCGATATCCGCATCGGCGTGCCCAATGCCAACCGCCCGCGCCAGGAAACCCAAGGCCTGATCGGCTTTTTCATCAACACCCTGGTGCTGCGCGCCGAACTGGACGGGCGCCTGCCGTTCAACCAGCTATTGGCCGCCACCCGCGAGACCGCACTGGGTGCCCAAGCCCATCAGGACCTGCCCTTCGAACAACTGCTGGAAGCCTTTTCTCAGGCCCGCGAGCAGGGCTTGTTCCAGGTCATGTTCAACCACCAGCAACGCGACCTCAGCGCCTTGCGCCGCCTGCCGGGCATGCTCGCCGATGAGCTGCCGTGGCACAGCCGCGAAGCCAAGTTCGACCTGCAACTGCATACCGAAGAAGACCGCAACGGCCGCCTGAGCCTGGCGTTCGACTACGCCGATGAAGTGTTTGAAGGCGCAACCATCCAGCGCCTCGCCGAGCACTTCATCAACCTGCTGCACGCCATCTGCGAGCAACCCCAGCAAGCCCTCGGCGACCTGCGTTTGCTGCAAGCGGACGAACAGCAACCGTGGAGCCAAGCGCCGTGTGCGCCCGCCCAGCAGTGGTTGCCCGAGCTGCTCAATCAGCAGACTTCGGACAACACCGCGTTGGTCTGGCAGGACGGCAGCCTGACCTTCGCCCAACTGCATGCCCAAGCCAACCGCCTGGCCCATTACCTGCGCGACAAAGGCGTGGGCCCGGACGTGTGCGTGGCTATCGCCGCCGAGCGTTCGCCGCAACTGCTGATCGGCCTGCTGGCGATCATCAAGGCCGGTGGCGCCTACGTGCCGCTGGACCCGGATTACCCCGCTGAGCGCCTGGCCTACATGCTCAAGGACAGTGGCGTGCAACTGCTGCTGACCCAGACCGCAGTGTTGGAAAAACTGCCGAGCGCTGACGGCGTGTGTGTCATCGCCATGGACAGCCTGCATCTGGAAAGCTGGCCGACCCAGGCGCCGGGCCTGCACCTGCACGGCGACAACCTCGCCTACGTGATCTACACCTCCGGTTCCACCGGCCAGCCCAAAGGCGTCGGCAATACCCATGGGGCCCTGGCCGAGCGCTTGCAGTGGATGCAGGCCACTTACCAACTGAACGACACCGACGTGCTGATGCAAAAGGCACCGATCAGTTTCGACGTGTCGGTGTGGGAATGCTTCTGGCCGTTAATCACCGGCTGCCGCCTGGTGCTGGCCGGCCCTGGCGAACATCGCGACCCGCACCGCATCGCGCAGTTGGTGCAGGAACATGGCGTGACCACCCTGCACTTTGTGCCCCCGCTGTTGCAGCTGTTCATCGACGAGCCGCTGGTACCCGAATGCACCAGCCTGCGTCGCCTGTTCTCCGGCGGTGAGGCGTTACCAGCCGAACTGCGCAACCGCGTATTGGCTCAGTTGCCGGCGGCGCAGTTGCACAACCGCTATGGCCCGACCGAGACCGCGATCAACGTCACCCACTGGCACTGCACCGCTGAAGATGGCGAGCGCTCGCCGATTGGCCGCCCGCTGGGCAATGTGATCTGCCGCGTATTGGACGATCATCTCAACCTGTTGCCGGCCGGTGTGCCGGGCGAACTGTGCATTGGTGGCATTGGCCTGGCGCGGGGGTATCTGGGGCGTGCCGGTTTGACCGCCGAACGGTTTATCGCCGACCCGCTGGGCGAGGCGGGTGCGCGCCTGTATCGCACTGGCGACCGTGTGCGCTGGAATGCTGACGGCGTGCTCGAATACCTGGGGCGTCTCGATCAGCAGGTCAAACTGCGCGGCTTCCGCGTGGAGCCGGAAGAAATCGAAGCGCGCCTGCTGGCGCTGGACGGTATCGCCCAAGCCGTGGTGCTGGTGCGCAATGCCACACTGATCGGCTACTACACCGCAAGCAGAGCGCTGGACGAACAGGACGTGAAAGCCGCCCTGGCAGCCGAGCTGCCCGAGTACATGGTGCCTGCGCAACTGATGCGCCTGGACGCCATGCCCCTGAGCCCCAGCGGTAAGCTGGACCGCCGCGCATTGCCGGAGCCGGTGTGGCAAACCCGCGAACACATTGAACCCGAAACCCCGTTGCAACAGCAGATCGCCGCAATCTGGCGCGAAGTGCTCGGCCTGCCGCAAATCGGCCTGCGCGATGACTTCTTCGCCCTCGGCGGCCACTCATTGCTGGCCACGCAAATCATCTCCCGCACCCGCCAGGCCTGTGACGTTGAGCTGCCGCTGCGTACCTTGTTTGAAGCCAGTGAACTGGGCGCGTTTGCCGAGCAAGTCGGCCTGATCCAGGCCTCGGGCCAGCGCAACCAGCAAACCGCGATTGCCAAAGTCGACCGCAGCCAACCGGTGCCGCTGTCCTATTCCCAGCAGCGCATGTGGTTCCTCTGGCAGATGGAGCCGGACAGCCCGGCCTACAACGTCGGTGGCATGGCGCGCCTGCGGGGCGTGCTGGATGTGGGGCGTTTCGAGGCGGCGTTGCAGGCCTTGATCATGCGCCACGAAACCCTGCGCACCACGTTCCCCAGTGTCGACGGGGTGGCCTATCAAAAGGTCTCGCCGCAGACCGGCGTGCGCATGGACTGGCAGGATATTTCGGAGCTGAATGAAACCGAGCGCGAGCAGCGCTTGCAGCAGTTGGCTGATCACGAGGCCCACACGCCGTTCAACCTGGAAACCGGCCCGTTGCTGCGCGCGTGCCTGGTCAAGGCCGGCGAGCAGGAACACTACTTGGTGCTGACCCTGCACCACATCGTCACTGAAGGCTGGGCCATGGACATCTTTGCCCGTGAACTCAGCGCGCTGTACGAAGCCTTTATCGACGAGCGTCTGTCGCCACTGTCGCCGTTGCCGGTGCAATACCTCGACTACAGCGTGTGGCAGCGTCAGTGGCTGGAGTCCGGCGAGCGTCAACGCCAGTTGGATTACTGGACCGCGCAACTGGGCACCGAACACCCCTTGCTGGAACTGCCCGGCGACCGCCCACGACCACCGGTACAAAGCCACCAGGGCGAGCTGTACCGCTTCGATCTGAGCGACGCGTTGGCTGCCCGCGTGCGCGCCTTCAATGCCGAAC
Organism: Pseudomonas sp. TE3911; assembly: GCF_054062775.1. NCBI lineage: Bacteria > Pseudomonadati > Pseudomonadota > Gammaproteobacteria > Pseudomonadales > Pseudomonadaceae > Pseudomonas > Pseudomonas sp. TE3911. Next base: position 911,720 of record NZ_JBSSFP010000001.1, read on the forward strand.
GCGGCCTCACGCTGTTCATGACCATGACCGCGACCCTGGCCGTGTTGCTCTACCGCTACAGCGGCCAGACCGACCTGCGCATCGGCGCCCCCGTGGCCAACCGTATTCGCCCGGAAAGCGAAGGGCTGATCGGCGCATTCCTCAATACCCAGGTGCTGCGTTGCCAGCTCAACGGTCAGATGAATGTCGGCGAGTTGTTCGAGCAAGTACGCCACACCGTGATCGAGGGCCAATCCCACCAGGACCTGCCGTTCGACCATCTGGTGGAAGCCCTGCAACCTCCGCGCAGCGCCGCGTACAACCCGTTGTTCCAGGTGATGTGCAACGTGCAGCGCTGGGAATTCCAGCAGAGCCGTCAACTGGCCGGCATGACCGTCGAATACCTGGCCAACGATGCTCGCGCGACCAAGTTCGACCTCAACCTGGAAGTGACCGACCTCGACCATCGCCTGGGTTGCTGCCTGACTTACAGCACTGATCTGTTCGACGAACCGCGCATTGCGCGCATGGCTGAACATTGGCGCAACCTGCTGGAAGCGTTGATTGCAGACCCCGATCAACGCCTCAGCGAACTGCCGCTGCTGACCGCCACCGAACAACGCGCATTGCAGGACAGCCTGGGCGTTGAGGCCGGTTTGCATCGTCTCAACGGGTGCATTCATCAGCTGTTCAGCCAGCAGGCGCGAACGCGTGCAGAGGCTCCGGCGCTGACCTTTGCCGGCGTAACCCTCACTTACGCGGAACTCAATGCACGCGCCAATCGCCTGGCCTGGATGCTGCGCGAACGCGGCGTTGGCCCGCAGGTGCGGGTCGGCTTGGCACTGCCACGCTCCCTGGAAATGGTCATTGGCCTGCTGGCGATCCTTAAGGCCGGCGGCGCCTATGTACCGCTGGACCCGGAATACCCGCTGGACCGCCTGCACTACATGATCGAAGACAGCGGCATCGGCCTGTTGCTCAGCGACGCGGCGATGTTCGAAGCCTTGGGTGAACTGCCGGCCTCGGTGGCGTGCTGGTGCCTGGAAGACGACTCGCCAGTGCTGGTGAATTACCCGGCCGATGAGCTGCCATTTATCAGCCTGCCACAACACCAGGCGTACCTGATCTACACCTCCGGCTCCACCGGCAAACCGAAAGGCGTGGTGGTGTCCCACGGCGAAATCGCCATGCATTGCCAGGCTGTGATCGAGCGTTTCGGCATGCGCCCGGACGACTGCGAACTGCATTTCTATTCGATCAACTTCGACGCCGCCACCGAGCGTTTGCTGGTGCCGTTGCTCAGCGGCGCGCAGGTGGTCTTGCGGGCCCAAGGCCAATGGGATGCGGAGGAAATCTGTGGGCTGATCCGCACCCATCGCATCAATATCCTCGGCTTCACCCCAAGCTATGGCAGCCAGTTGGCGCAGTGGCTGGCGACTCAACACCAGACCCTGCCCGTGCGCATGTGCATCACCGGCGGTGAAGCCCTGACCGGCGAACACCTGCAGCGCATTCGCGCAGCCTTCCAGCCAGAGGTGTTCTTCAACGCCTATGGCCCGACTGAAACCGTGGTGATGCCCTTGGCCAGCCTGGCGCCGGAGCACTTGGAGGAGGGCGCCGGCAGCGTGCCGATCGGCAGCATTATCGGCGACCGTGTGGCCTACATTCTCGACGCCGACCTGGCCTTGGTGCCCCAAGGTGCGACCGGCGAGTTGTATGTCGGCGGCGCGGGCCTGGCCCAGGGTTACCACGAGCGTCCGGGCATGACGGCGGAGCGTTTTGTCGCCGATCCGTTTGCCGCCAATGGTGGCCGCCTGTATCGCACCGGCGACCTGGTGCGCCAACGCGCCGATGGTCTGGTGGAGTACCTGGGGCGTATCGACCATCAAGTGAAAATCCGTGGTTTCCGCATCGAGCTGGGCGAGATCGAAACCCGCCTGCTGGAGCACGAAGCTGTGCGCGAAGCGGTGGTGCTGGCGCTGGATTCGCCAAGCGGCAAACAGCTCGTGGCGTACCTGGTCAGCGACGCAGAGCACGGCCCGTTGCGCGAGGCGCTGAAGGCGCATCTCAAGGCGCAACTGCCGGACTACATGGTGCCCGCGCACCTGATCGTGCTCGACAGCATGCCGTTGACCGCCAACGGCAAGCTCGACCGCCGTGCCTTGCCGCAACCGGACCCCGAGGCCAATCGCCAACAGTACTTAGCCCCGCGCAACGAACTGGAAAGCACCTTGGCCGCGATCTGGTGCGCGGTGTTGAACGTGCAACAAGTCGGCCTGGACGATAATTTCTTTGAACTGGGCGGCGACTCCATCCTGTCGATCCAGGTGGTCAGCCGTGCGCGGCAGGCAGGAATTCATTTCAGCCCCCGCGACCTGTTCCAGCACCAGACGGTGCAAACCCTGGCCGCTGTGGCCACGCGCTCCGAGCAGGTCACGGCGGAGCAGGGCGTACTCACTGGCAGCTCGGGCCTCACGCCGATCCAGCATTGGTTCTTTGACACCGACATCCCGGCGCGTCAGCACTGGAACCAGGCGTTGGTCCTCAAGCCGCTGCAATTGCTCGAACCCCATCGCCTGGAGCAAGCGCTGCTGGCGGTGCTGGAGCACCACGACGCCTTGCGCCTGAGCTTCACGCGGCGCAATGCCCAATGGCATGCCGAACATTTGACCGTGCCCCAGGGCGGCGTGCTGATGCAGGCGCAAGTGCGCGATATGGCCCAGTGCACCGCGTTGTTCACCGACACCCAACGCAGCCTCGACCTTGAACACGGCCCGCTGCTGCGCGCCTTGCTGGTGGATGGCCCCGAAGGCCAGCAACGCCTGCTGATCGCGATTCATCACCTGGTAGTGGACGGCGTGTCGTGGCGTGTGTTGCTCGAAGACCTGCAGAACGTGTATCGCCAACTGAGCGAGGGCGAGTCCGTCAGCCTGCCGGCCAAGACCAGCGCCTTGCGTGACTGGGCCGCGCGCTTGCAGGCTTATGCCAGCAGCGAATCCCTGCGTGAAGAATTGAGCGTGTGGCAGGACCACTTGGCGGGCCCGACGGTGGCGTTGCCGGTGGACCGTGCACAGGGCACGTTGCGCAATCGCGATGCCGACACGGTCAGCGTGCGCCTGGATGCCGAACACACCCGTCAGTTGCTGCAACAAGCCCCAAGCGCATACCGCACCCAGGTCAATGACCTGTTGCTGACCGCCTTGGCCCGCGTGCTGTGCCGCTGGAGCGGGCATGACTCGGCGCTGATCCAACTGGAAGGCCATGGCCGCGAAACCCTGTTCGATGAGATCGACCTGACCCGCAGTGTCGGCTGGTTCACCAGTGCCTATCCACTGCGCCTGACGCCCGTGCAAATCGAAGAAGCGGCCGGGCAGGGCGCCTCGATCAAGGCGATCAAGGAGCAACTGCGGGCGGTACCCCACAAAGGGTTGGGCTATGGCGTGCTGCGCTACCTGGCGGACGACCTGTGCAAGCAGGCCATGGCCGCGCTGCCAACCGCCGACATCACCTTCAACTACCTCGGCCAGTTCGACCAGAGCTTCGGCAGCGAGGCGCTGTTCCACCCGCTGGATGAGTCGGCGGGCCTGGCCCATGACCCAGATGCGCCGCTGCCCAACGCCCTGAGCGTCGACAGCCAGGTGTATGGCGGTGAGCTGGTGCTGCGCTGGACCTTCAGCCGTGAGCGCCACGATGCAGACACCATCCGCGAGTTGGCCGAGGCCTACGTCGCCGAGCTGTACAGCTTGATCGCCCATTGCCTCAAGGATGATGCCGGTGGTCTCACACCGTCCGACTTCCCCCTGGCGAAATTGACCCAGCCGCAACTCGACAGCTTGCCGGTCCCGGCCAGTGCCATCGAAGACGTGTACCCGCTGACTCCGATGCAAGAGGGCCTGTTGCTTCACACTTTGCTGGAGCCGGGCACCGGTCTGTACTACATGCAGGACCGCTACCGCATCAACAGTGCCCTGGACCCTGAGCGTTTCGCCCAGGCCTGGCAAGCGGTGATCGCCCGTCATGAAGCCTTGCGTGCCTCGTTCTGCTGGAACGTTGGCGAAGACATGCTGCAAGTGATCCACAAACCCGGCAGCACGCCGATTGAATACCTGGACTGGAGCAACGATCCCGAGGCTGAGCAAGAGCCGCGTCTGCAAGCGCTGCTCAAGGCCGAGCGTGAAGCCGGCTTCGATCTGCTCAACCAGGCGCCGTTCCACCTGCGCCTGATCCGCGTCGGCGAAGCACGCTACTGGTTCATGATGAGCAACCACCACATCCTTATCGATGCGTGGTGCCGTTCGCTGCTGATGAATGACTTTTTCGAGATCTACATGGCCCTGGGCGAAGGCCACGACGCGCAGTTGGCCACGGCGCCGCGTTATCGCGACTACATCGCCTGGCTGCAACGCCAGAACCTGAATGAAGCGCGCCAGTGGTGGCAACAGAACCTGCAAGGCTTTGAGCGCACCACGCCGATCCCGAGCGACCGCCCGTTCCTGCGCGAACATGCGGGCCACAGCGGCGGCATGGTGGTGGGCGACTGCTACACCCGTCTTGATGCCCGCGATGGCGCGCAACTGCGTGAACTGGCACAGGCCCACCAACTCACCGTCAACACCTTTGCCCAGGCGGCATGGGCCCTGGTGCTGCGCCGCTTGAGCGGCGATCGCGACGTGCTGTTCGGCGTCACCGTCGCCGGGCGTCCGGTGGAAATGCCGGAGATGCAACGCACCGTCGGCCTGTTTATCAACAGCATCGCGCTGCGGGTAAAGCTGCCGGAAGACGGTCAACGTTGCAGCGTGCGCCAGTGGTTGAACGGCTTGCTCGACAGCAACATGCAATTGCGCGAGTACGAATACCTGCCATTGGTGACCATCCAGGAACACAGCGAATTGCCTAAAGGCCAACCGCTGTTCGACAGCCTGTTCGTGTTCGAAAACGCCCCGGTGGAAACCTCGGTGCTGGACCGCGCACAAAGCTTGAATGCCACCTCGGATTCCGGCCGCACCCACACTAACTTCCCGCTGACCGCCGTGTGCTACCCCGGCGATGACCTGGGCTTGCACCTGTCTTACGACCAGCGTTACTTCGACGAAACCACCGTGCAAAACATGCTCGGCGAGTTCAAGCGCCTGCTGTTGGCGCTGGTGCAGGGGTTCCATGGCGACATGGCCGACCTGCCGTTGATTGGCGAGCAGGAGCGTGAATTCCTGGTTGAAGGCTGCAACCAGAGCGCACACGCCTATCCGCTGGACCGTAGCTATATCGAGCTGTTCGAAGCGCAAGTGAGCGAGCATCCGCAGCGGATCGCCGCCAGTTACCTGGAACAGCAGTGGACCTATGACGAACTCAACCGCCGCAGCAACGGCTTGGGCCATGCATTGATCGCGGCGGGTGTCGGCCTGGATCAACCGGTGGCCTTGCTGGCCGAGCGTAACCTCGACCTGCTGGGCATGATCATCGGCAGCTTCAAGGCCGGTGCGGGTTACCTGCCGCTGGACCCGGGCCTGCCAAGCCAGCGCTTGAGCCGCATCATCGACATGAGCCGTACGCCGTTGCTGGTGTGCACCGAGGCGTGCCGCGAGCAGGCCATTGAGTTGCTCGACGGTTTTGACTGCCAGTTGCTGGTGTGGGAAGAAGTGCCGGCTCGTGGTGAGAACCCAGGCATCTACAGTGGCCCGGACAACCTCGCCTATGTGATCTACACCTCGGGCTCCACGGGCTTGCCCAAAGGCGTGATGGTCGAGCAGCGCGGCATGCTCAATAACCAACTGAGCAAACTGCCGTACTTGGACCTGAGCGCGGCGGACGTGATCGCGCAAACCGCGTCGCAAAGTTTCGACATTTCCGTATGGCAATTCCTCGCCGCGCCGCTGTTCGGCGCGCGGGTGGACATCGTGCCGAACACCATCGCCCACGATCCCCAAGGTTTGCTGGCCCACGTTGAGGCACAAGGCATTACCGTGCTGGAGAGCGTACCGTCGCTGATCCAGGGCATGCTGGCCCAGGACCGCATCAGCCTCGACGGCTTGCGCTGGATGCTGCCCACCGGTGAGGCGATGCCGCCGGAACTGGCGCACCAATGGTTGCTGCGTTACCCGCAGATCGGTTTGGTGAACGCTTATGGCCCTGCGGAATGCTCGGATGACGTGGCGTTCTTCCGCGTTGATTTGGCATCGACCCGTGGCACCTATCTGCCGATTGGCACGCCGACTGACAACAACCGCCTGTACCTGCTGGATGGCGCGCTGGAGTTGGTGCCCCATGGGGCTGTCGGCGAGTTATGTGTAGCCGGCACGGGGGTGGGGCGTGGTTATGTCAGCGATCCGTTGCGCACCGCTCAAGTGTTTGTGCCGAACCCGTTCGGCGCACCGGGCGAGCGCCTGTATCGCACCGGCGACCTGGCGCGTCGGCGCAGCGATGGTGTGTTGGAGTACGTCGGGCGTATCGACCATCAAGTGAAGATTCGCGGCTACCGCATCGAACTGGGTGAAATCGAAGCGCGCCTGCACGAGCAACCGCAAGTGCGCGATGCAGCGGTGGGTGTGCAGGAAGGCGTCAACGGCAAGCATCTGGTGGGTTATCTGGTGGCCGCTGATGAAACCCTCAACCCAAGCGAGCGCCTGGACCGCATCAAGCAACGCCTGCGCGCCGATCTGCCGGAATACATGGTCCCGCTGCACTGGCTATGGCTCGACCGCCTGCCGCTCAACGCCAACGGCAAACTCGACCGCAAGGCCTTGCCGGAACTGGAAATCGGCCAGTTGCACAGCCAGGATTACCTGGCACCGCGCAACGAACTGGAAACCACCTTGGCCGCGATCTGGGCCGAGGTGCTGAAAGTCGAAAGGGTAGGGGTACAGGACAACTTCTTCGAACTGGGCGGGCACTCGTTGCTGGCCACGCAGATTGCCTCACGGGTGCAGAAGACCTTGCAGCGCGATGTGCCACTGCGGGCGATGTTCGAGTGCAGCACGGTGTCGCAATTGGCCGAGTACATCGAGGGATTAGCGGCCAATGAGATCAGCGCGGAGAAGGTGGATCGGTTGAGTGATTTGATGGCGGAGTTGGAGGGGCTTTAATCTTCGCTGGGTTTGAGGGCCTCATCGGTATCTACACAACTTTCAGTGGTCTGTGCCCCAACACTTGGCACCTCGCTTAGGCTCGGTGTGCCCGAACGAAGGCTCTGGAGCCGACCGGAGTTGGGTCTGGTGTACTGGGTTAAAAATGTGGGAGGGGGCTTGCCCCCGATGAGGGGGTGTCAGTTGATGCATCTTTGGCTGACCCACTGCTATCGGGGGCAAGCCCCCTCCCACACTTGAATGTATTCACCAATAGAAATGTGTGAACCCAAACCACTGTGGGAGGGACGGTGCGACGATTCGACTTGCCCCCGATGGCGTCAGACCAGGCGCCGCTTACTTCGGCCCCATGATCTTCACCAACTTATCCGGCGACGGCGCACCCTGCTGTTGCTGCAGCCCACCCTTGTCATCCAGGTAGAAAATCGCCGGGGTGGCAGACAGTTCCAGTTCATCCATCAACTTCATATTGGCATCGAGCTTGGCTTCGATATCGGCCGGGATTTTCGGCAGTGCCTGCAATTTGCTGCTCTTGCCGGCGGCTTCGTGTTCTTCCAGGGTTTTTTGCGGGTCTTTGGCGGCGAACAGGGCGGCCGATTTCGCGGCGCTGTCTTCGCGGATGATGCCGACCATGATGTGGCGCAACTGCACCTTGCCGGCTTTGACCCACGGCCGGGCCTGTTCCCAGAACATGTTGCAGTACGGGCAGTTGGGGTCGCTGAAGAGGTAGACGATACGCGGTGCGTTTTTGTCGCCGTCCTGGATCCAGCTGCTTTTTTCCATCTTGGCCCAGACTTCCTTGGCCATCGGCGCGTACACCAGTTTTTCCAGCGGCGCGGTGCTCAGGTCATCGCCCTGGGCGTCGTACAGGTTGCCGGCGATCACGTGTTTGCCGTCGGCGGTCAGGTACAGCGCCATGCCGCGATTCTGGTATTGCGCGGCATAGCCGGTGAGGCCGCTGGGGGCGTCGAACTTGCCGATGATCTTGGCGCCCTTGGCTTCGATCTGTTTGATCGGTGCCGGCCAGTCATCGGCGTGGGCCAGGTTGGCTGCCAGCGTCAGTGGTAAGAGGCTCAACAGGTGGCGGAGGCTTCGCATGTGGGTTTCCTTGTGGCAGCAGGGGCGGTGTCGAAGGGTTCCATGGCACGGGCCAGGCTGGCCTGGGACAACTCGCCCAAGTGGCTGTTGATGAGGCGTCCATCAGCTTGGTAGAACAAGGTGGTCGGCAGGGCCATGGAGCCCACGGCCTGGCCGAGGCGACCGCTGGCGTCAAACAGCACGTTGTCCAGGTTCAGGCCTTGGGTGGCCAGGTAGGTGCTGACGCTTTGCATGCTTTCGGCCTGGTTGACGAACAGGAAGGTCACGTCAGGGCGCATGCGCTGGGCGCTTTCCAGCACCGGCATTTCGCGGCGGCATGGCGGGCACCAGGTGGCCCACAGGTTGATGACCAGAGGTCCGCCCTGGTAGTCCGCCAGTTGCACCACTTCGCCATTGGCGTTGCGCAAGGTGATGTCCGGCAGGCGTGTGCCTTTTTCATACACGCTCAAGGACAGGCTGGTCATGCCCCAGAACAGCAGGCCGGTGATGACCCCGGCGCTCAACGGCTTACGCAGCGCCGGTCGCCGCCAGCCGTAGAGCACTGCGCCGATGAGCAGGGCGATGATGCCGGGCCAGGCGAGAAAGCCGCCGTCGCGCAGGTCGACCATCTGCAGCCAGTCGCTGCTGTAGTAACTCCAGTACATCAGCACAAAGCTGACGCGGGCCGCGAGCATGCCCAGCAGAAACAGGCTGAACAGCACTGACTCCGGGTTTTCACCACCACGCTTGGCCACGCGCCAGCCCACCAGGGTGGCGAGAATCAACGCGCTGATCAGCAGGATGTGATTCAGCGCGATGGCGAAGGTGCCGATGGTCAGGGTCAGCATCAGAGGGCGTCCCGGGTTTGCGTCCAGCGTTGCAGGAAGGCATCGGCATTCACTTCGCCGGTGATACGTTGTGCGCGGCGTTCTTCACCGTCGGGGCCGATCCAGACAAAGCTCGGTGGCCCCGGCACCTTGTAGCGGCCCAGCAGTTCGCGGCTGGCGGCATTGTCGGCGGTGACGTCCAGGCGCAGCAGGCGCACGTCTTTCAGTGCGTCGAGAACTGCGGGTTTGCCGAACACCTGTTTTTCCATGATCTTGCACGACACGCACCAGTCGGCGTAGTAATCCACCAGCACCCATTGGCCCTGGGCCTTGGCGCTGTCGAGTTGGTTTTGCAGCACGGCGGGGTCACTGATGGTCATGAAGGCGTCATGGGCGGAGGGCGCCCCGGCGACCTTCGCGCCGCTGTACACCTTCAGCGGTTGCCACAGGTCGTCGCTGCCACCGGCCGCACCCACCACCAGCACCGCGCCCCACAGGCCCAGCACCAGGGAGCCGGCGCCGAATACCTTGGCCGCCAGGCCGTACTCGCGGGCGAGGGTCCAACCGCAGTAGGCCATCACCAGGGCCAATGCACCCCACAGGCCGACCCACAGGCTTTCGCCAACTACCGGGCGAATCATTAGTACGGCGGTGCCCAGGAACAGGAAGCCGAAGATGCCCTTGAGCACGTTCATCCAAGTGCCCGGCTTGGGCAGGAAGCGGTTGCCGACGGTCACCAGCAGCAACAACGGGATGCCGATGCCGATGCCCATGGCGAACAGGATCAAGCCACCGTGCAGGGCGTTGCCGCTTTGGGCGATATACAGCAGGGCGCCAGCCAGGGGCGCGGTCATGCACGGGCCGACCAGCAGGCCGGACAGCGCACCAAGCACACCGGCACCGATCATGCTGCCACCGCTTTGCTGGCGGCTGACGTTGTCCAGTCGGTCGCGCAGGAAGGCGGGCAGTTGCAGTTCAAAGAAGCCGAACATCGGCAGGGCGAGCAGCACAAACAGAGCGGCGAAACTGCCCAATATCCACGGCGTTTGCAGCAGGGCGGCGAGGTTGGCGCCGAGCAACGCAGCCAGTACGCCCAGCGCGGCATACACCAGCGCCATGCACACTACGTAGCTGCTGGCCAAGGCAAAACCACGGCGAGGGCTGGCGCCGCTGCCCACCACCAGGCCGGCGAGGATCGGCAGCATCGGCAACGAACACGGTGCAAACGCCAACAGCAGGCCCAGGCCGAAGAACACCAGCAGGCTCCAACCCAGGCTGCGCTGTTGCAGGCCGCTGGCCAGGCTCTGGTCCTGGGCTTGAGCGGTGGCCGCTACGGCAGGATTGCCACCCAGGTCCACGGTGATCGACTGCGGTGGGTAGCACAGGCCAGCATCGGCGCAGCCCTGCCAGCCCAGCTTGATCTGGCCGGTGGCGCCAGCAGGGAGCTTCACTTCCAGGCCCTGGCGGTACACTTCCTGCTCGCCGAAGAACTCATCGCTATGGGCTTCACCTTGCGGCAGTGCCGGCTGTGCGGTCAGGCCCTCGAACTTCATGCGCTGCTTGTACAGGTAATAACCGTCGGCAATCTGCCAATACAGCTGGGTCTCGCCACTTTCAAGACGTTCGGAGGTAAAGGTGAAAGCTTTGCCCACCGGGAGGAAATCGGGTTTGGTCTCAAACGGGTTGCCCGGCGCGGCTTGGGCCAACCCGGCGAACAACACCAGCAGAAAGGTAAAAAGATGCCGCATGGTCAAGCCTTAGTCCGATACAAGTGAGGCACACAATGTGTGGCGTTGATTAACCGATGATTAACCGGCGCTATTCTAAAGTGTAGGGATTATCTGAGCTTGCCTCTTTTCACGGCATAATCTGCGCTTAATCCGCTGCACCTTTAATCTCTCCCATCTTTTATGAAGGGTTCACCATGCACGTACTGGTCTGTGAAGACGACGAACTGATCGCCAGCGGCATCGTGGCCGGCCTCACCGCCCAGGGTTTTACCGTCGAGCGCGTGGCTACGGCTGCGGCTGCTCGTGCGATGCTCAAAGCGGCGACTTTCGACATCATGGTGCTCGACCTCGGCCTGCCCGACGAAGACGGCCTCAAGCTGTTGCAGCAACTGCGCAGCCAGGGCCTGGAGATTCCGGTGCTGATCCTCACCGCGCGGGACTCGGTGACCAACCGCGTCGACGGCCTGCAAGCCGGCGCCGATGACTACCTGCTCAAACCCTTCGACTTGCGCGAATTAGCCGCCCGCCTGCAAACCCTGCTGCGCCGGATGGCAGGGCGCAGCGTCAACTTGATCGAACACGGCCGGTTGACCTATGACCCCAGCAGCCGTGAAACCCTGTTGGGTGGCCAGCCGGTGGATTTGTCCCGGCGTGAGCAGGCGCTGTTGCAGGCCCTGCTGCACAACAAGGGCCGTGTGCTGTCCAGTGAGCAGCTCAAGGACAGCGTCTACGGCTTTAACGATGAGCTGGAAAGCAACGCACTCAACGTGCATATCCACCACCTGCGGCGCAAATTGGGCAATGGCATTGTCGAGACCGTGCGTGGTCTGGGCTATCGCCTGGGCCCGGCGGATGATGGAGAGAACGTTTCGTGAAGAGCCTGCGCCTGCGCCTGACGTTCAAGCTCGGCGCCGCATTCGTGTTGATCTGGGCCCTGGCAGCGGCCTGGATGCTCAACGACCTGCGCAACCAGATGATGTTCTCTCTCGACCAGCGCCTGGTGGCGTCGGCGCGCATGGTGGCGGGGCTGACCGAGCAGATGCCGGGCCTGGCCAGTGTCAGCGGCGGCGCGCATTTCAGTGCCGAGCAACTGCATGTGCCGGGCGGCATGGCCTGCCAGGTCAGCTCCTTGCGCGGGGAAATCCTCGCGCGAAGCCACACCACGCCGGATCAGGGCCTGGAGTCCCAACGCAGCGGTTTTCGCGACCAAGAGATCGACGGCGTGGGCTGGCGCAGCTTTACCCTGTCCCGTGGCGATCTGCTGATCACCACCGCCGACCGCCAGGTGGAGCGCGAGGCGTTGAATATGTCGATCCTGCTGGCGGCATCGGTGCCGGTGGGCGTGGCCATGCTCGGTTGCCTGTGCCTGCTGTGGTTGGGCATTGGCCAGAGCCTGCTGCCGCTCAACCGTATGCGCGATGCGCTGATGCGGCGCAGTGCGGACTCTCTTGAACCCCTTCAGATCCACCCGCTGCCCAGCGAACTCAAACCGCTGCTCGACACCCAGAACCAACTGTTGCAGCGTATCGCCAAGACCATTGAGCGCGAACGTCGCCTCACTGGCGACGCGGCCCACGAACTGCGCAGCCCGCTGACGGCGATCAAGACCCACCTGCAAGTGGCGCGCATGACCGAAGGTGCGGCCCGCGACCAGTCCCTGGCCCACGCTGAGGAGGGCGCCGACCGCCTGCATCGCACCCTGGAACAATTGCTGTTGCTGGCGCGAGTGGAAGGCAGCCTGTCGTTTGACGATGGCGTGCAGTCCAGCGCCGAAGACGTCGCACGGCTGGCGATCCAGGATGCCAATGCTGGCGATAACTCACGCATCGACCTGATCCTGCCGGACAACCTTTCCAACGCTCCGGTGGAAATGCCCGTTGGCCTGGCGGTTGCGGCCCTGCGCAACCTGCTGGACAACGCCTTGCGCCACACCCCGGCGGACACTCGCGTGGAACTTAGTCTGTTCACCCAGGCAGGCAACGTGGTGTTTCGCGTGCGTGACCACGGCAAGCAGATTTCCAGCGAAGACCTGCAGTACTTGACCCAACGCTTCTGGCGTAATGGCAACAGCGAAGGCTGCGGCCTGGGCTTGGCAATCGTGCAAGCGATTGTGCAGCGCTGTTCCTGCTCGTTGACGTTCGACAGCCAGGCGGATGGCCTGCGCGTCGAGCTGGGTATGCCGTTACGGCGCTGATCTTTTTTCATCTGCCAAATAGTTACCGCCCTCTTGAAGTTCAGCGCTTCAGGATGGCGGTAATTTTTTTGCACTTGAACGGGCCGAAGGACTCGGCCTGTACTGAAAAGGACAGTTCTTATGTTAGTCATCGATACCACTTTTCCTGCCAAAGGCTTCAATGAACGCAACGGTGAAACCGTGCGGCAGTTGATCCTGCATTACACCGCAGCTCCCTTCACATCCTCCTTGCAGACGCTGACGCAGGAGGGGGTCAGCGCTCACTATCTTTTGCCCGACCCGGATGAGCCTGGTTACCGCGCTGCCGGGTATGACGAACTGCGCGCGTTTCGCCTGGTGGATGAAACCAAGTCTGCGTGGCATGCCGGTGCGAGCCAATGGGCAGGGTGGGACAACCTCAATAGCCGCTCCATTGGCATCGAGATCGTCAACCTGGCACGGGACGATGCGGGTGTCTTTACCTTTCCTGAGTACTCGCACGAACAGATTGAAGTGTTGAGTGCATTGGTGCGCGACATCCTCGGACGCTACCCGCAGATCGGCCCGACCGACATTCTCGGGCATTCGGACGTGGCCTATTGGCGCAAGAGTGATCCAGGGCCTCGACTGCCTTGGCGGTGCTTGTACGACGCCGGTGTAGGTGCCTGGTTCGATGAGGCGGCGCGGGCGATGTATCAACGCCGATTTTGTGTAGGGCTGCCGCCGGAAGTGGAAGTGGAGCGTGCGTTTCAGCGATATGGGTATAGACCGGCGCAGAATCGACAGGCGTTTGAGCTGCGCACGCGGGCGTTTCAGATGCACTTTCGGCCGGGGGATTATCGTGGCGTATTGGATGCCGAGACGTGCGCGATCCTGTATGCCTTGAATGAGAAATACCGAGGACTTTGACGCAAAGCACCGTTCAACGGCATCAGTTAACGATCACCAGCCCTAAATCCCTCAGCCGCTGATGCGTTTCCAGAACAGGAAATCCGTGCGCATGCCCTTGGGCCAGACGCCAACGGATTGGCAGTTTGGTCACCATCATCAGCGTATTGAGGGATAGAGAGATGTCTGTCGCTACCAGCCGTATCGAAAGCGCCCCAGTGCATGTCAGCCCGGCGCCTGTGGAAACGCTCTACCAGTTCGACGAAACACCGCTGCTGGCCCGTCAGCGCCAGCAGGAATCCAATGCGCGCAGTTATCCGCGGCGTATCCCTTTGGCGCTCAAACGCGCCAAGGGCATCTACGTGGAAGACGTGGAAGGCCGCCAGTTCATCGACTGCCTGGCCGGGGCCGGCACCCTGGCGCTGGGGCATAACCACCCGGTGGTGATCGACGCTATCCAGCAAGTGCTGAGTGATGAGCTGCCGTTGCACACCCTCGACCTGACTACGCCGGTCAAGGATCAATTCGTGCAGGACTTGTTCGGTCTGTTGCCAGCCGAGTTGGCGCGGGAAGCCAAGATCCAGTTTTGCGGGCCCACTGGCACCGATGCGGTGGAAGCCGCGCTGAAACTGGTCCGTACCGCCACAGGGCGCAGCACCGTGCTGTCGTTCCAGGGCGGTTATCACGGCATGAGCCAAGGCGCTTTGAGCCTGATGGGCAGCCTGGGGCCGAAGAAGCCCTTGGGGGCGTTGCTTGGCAATGGCGTGCAGTTCCTGCCGTATCCCTACGATTACCGCTGCCCGTTTGGTCTGGGCGGTGCGCAAGGTGTGCGGGTCAACCTGCACTACCTGGAAAACCTGCTTAACGACCCGGAAGCTGGCGTGTTGCTGCCGGCGGCGGTGATTGTTGAAGTGGTGCAGGGTGAAGGCGGCGTAATCCCGGCCGACCTCGACTGGCTGCGCGGCCTGCGACGCATCACCGAGCAGGCGGGTGTGGCGTTGATTGTCGACGAAATCCAGAGCGGTTTTGGCCGCACCGGCAAGATGTTCGCCTTCGAACACGCGGGCATCATTCCGGATGTGGTGGTGATGTCCAAGGCCATCGGCGGTAGCTTGCCGTTGGCGGTGGTGGTGTACCGCGACTGGCTCGACACCTGGCTGCCGGGCGCCCATGCCGGCACGTTCCGTGGCAATCAAATGGCTATGGCGGCGGGTTCGGCGGTGATGCGCTACCTCAAGGAACACGACCTGCCCGGCCACGCAACAGTTATGGGCGAGCGCCTCGGCGAACACCTGCGCATTCTGCAACGCGACTTCCCGCAGTTGGGGGATATTCGCGGTCGCGGGCTGATGCTCGGTGTGGAACTGGTCGACCCGGACGGCACCCTCGATACCCAGGGCCACCCTCCGGTGCACCGCCAATTGGCGCCGCTGGTACAGCGCGAGTGCCTCAAGCGCGGGCTGATCCTGGAACTGGGTGGTCGCCATGGCAGCGTGGTGCGCTTCCTGCCGCCGCTGGTGATCACCGCCGCTGAAGTCGACCGTGTGGCCGAGATCTTCGGGCGTGCCCTGGCCGCCGCCGTGGACAGCCTCTAATTTTTCGATGGCTTGGTACGTTTCTACAGATATCAGTGCTGCGCGTGGTGCGCAGCCAGCTTTTTGCGATGGAGAACAGCAATGACCTCAGTATTTGACCGCGACGACATCCTGTTTCAGGTAGTGGTCAACCATGAAGAACAGTATTCCATCTGGCCCGACTATAAGGTCGTGCCGGAAGGCTGGCGCACCGTGGGCAAGAGCGGCATGAAGAAAGAGTGCCTGGCCTACATCGAAGAAACCTGGACTGATATGCGCCCGTTGAGCTTGCGCCAGAAGATGGATGGAGCAGCGCTCGTTTAAACATGGCGGTTTGTGTCAGGTAGTCAGGCTCTATGGGGTGAGCGCGCGTATTGTGGCAAGCGGGCCTGGTGCGGTGAGCGGGCTTGCCCCGCGCTGGGCTGCAAAGCAGCCCCACTCCAGCCACTGAGTTGTATCAGATACACCGCATTCCACCCGTTCAGGACCGCTTCGCGCTCCAGCGCGGGGCAGGCCCGCTCACCACAACAAGCCGCTCGGCAAAGGTGGGTGCGACGACTTCAAGCGTCCTTCTCTTTCTCCAGCCCACCCGAAGCTCCCGTCACCACCTGCACACTCAATCGAGGTGTTGCCAGATCCAACCCGGCCTCGTCCAGATGTCGTTTCAGCGACAGGTTGAACGCCCGTGACACTTCCCATTGCTTGATCGGCGCCGTCTTGAACCGGGCGCGCAGGATCGCGCTGCCTGACTCAAAGCTTTCCACCCCCTGGATCTCCAGCGGGGACCAGATATTGCGGCGCTGCAGCGGGTCATTGCGCATTTTCTGGCCGACATCACGGATCAGCTTGATCGCGTTATCAATGTCCATGTTGTACGGAATTGCCACCCGGAAGATCGCGTAGCCGAACTCTCGCGAGTAGTTCTTGATGCTCTTGATCTCGCTGAACGGAATGGTGTGCACAATCCCGTCGATGTCGCGCAGGCGCACGGTGCGGATGGTCAGGCCCTCGACGGTGCCGAGGTGGCCGCCTACATCCACGTAGTCATCAATCGCCAGGGAATCTTCGATGATGATGAACAGGCCGGTGATCAAGTCCGCCACCAGCGACTGCGCACCAAAACCGATGGCCAGCCCGATCACACCGGCACCCGCCAGCAGCGGTGTGACGTTCATGCCCATATTCGCCAGGGCGACGATGGCGGCAATGATGAATATCGTCACGAACAGTACGTTGCGGATCAACGGCATCATGGTCTGCGCCCGCGCATTGGCCAGGCCTTTGCGCGAGCGGGTGAGGGCGTGGTGGATCGCCGTGTCGCTGAGGATCCAGATCAGCCAGGCGAACAGCAGCGTACCGGCCAGGCCGAACAGTTTGACCGCGATTTCATGCCCCTCGCCTTCGGCAAAGCCAATCAGCGACAGGCCCCAGACCCGCAGGCCCAGCTCGATAAACACCAGCCATACCGCCAGGTGGGCCAGGGTGTAGATGAAGCTTTTCAAACGCTCGGAGTACAGCGCATGGCGCTTGTGCCCGCGTTGCGGCTTGAGAGCATGGCGGCGTACCAGGCCGTTGATGACCATGCACAACACCAGCAACACCGTGCACAGCAGCGATTGGCGCAGGGCGGTGCTGGTGTCGCCGGCAGAGACGAACGTGGCAAACAGCGAAATGCCCACCAACAGCAAGGCCGGGAGGTACCAGAACGAACCGATGATCGAGAGGGTGTCGCTGAGGGCGCGACGAGTGAGGCGGCGCGACAGCGGTTGGTTGCGTATCAGGTGGGCGATCGGGCGGCGAAACCGCAGGATAAACACGCCGGTGGACAACGCCGCCATCACATTGGCGACGGTTGCGGCGGTGTGAGACAGGTGTTGGCCGAGCGCGGTTACCAGGCGTGGGTCGCTCAGGGCTTCACCAAAAGCGGCAAAGCTGCCGATCCACCACAGCGGACGAAAGGCCTGGTGCCGCAGGATATACAGCGCACGATGGCGGTGCGGGCCGTCGAGCAAAGAGAACGCGATCACGCAGATGGCTGAGAAACAGGTACCGACCACCAGCGCGTAAGCCAACACCATCGCCAGGGATTTACCCAGGGAAGAGGGCAGTGCGTAGCTCATGTACACGGTGATCACCAGCGCGATCAGCCACGGCCCCAGTTTGCGCAGGGCAAAGCGCACCATGTCCCAGGTGCGCGGGTGTTGCGGCAGTTCTTCAGGCAGGCCGAACCGTTCGCGGACGCGGTGGCTGAGCCATATCAGCACGTAGGCCAGCAGGCTCCACACCGCGAGAATAAGCGCAAAGCCAAAAATGATTGGCAGCCATTCGTTGGCCGGCAGCATCAAAGCGTCGAGTTCGTCCTTGGCCTGGTCGATCTCATCGGACCAACGCCCCAGCGGGCTGTCGTTGCCGGAGAACTGTTGCTCCAGGGTCGACAGCGTGCTGCCGATCAGCCCAAGCACGCCCTGTTCGGCGGCCGGCTGGGCTTTTTGTGTGGCGGCGCGGAGTTTTTTCAGATCGCTCAGCAGTTGGGTGCGCTGCTGGTCGTTTTCCAGGGTCTTGATCACCTCGTCCAGCGATTGGCCGAGGGGCACTTCTGCCTGGGGCTGGGACTTGTTAGTGCTGCCGAGCAGGCCGGGCAAACCGACTGCTTGGGCAGAAGTCAGCGGCAGCAGGGTGAACAGGGCGATCAGCAGGTAGCAGGGCAGGGCAAACAGACGGGAAAGCACGAGGCGGTCAACCTTGGAAACGACGGGTTGAGCGAGTGTACGAGTGCACGCGTCATTCGGCCAGTTTGGCGAGGATCTTGTACACCACGGTGCCCAGGATCAGCAGCATACCGATCCACATGCCGAACACGCCGAGGGGCTTGTCGCGAAAGTTGAAGCCGACCGCGAGCATGATCATGCCGATCAGAATAGGGATAAGCATGGCGTGGAAGGAGGACATGGAGATCATGGTGCGACGGCCTTGTCGGAGTGGGAATACTGACAAGTCTAGGTCGGATTGCGGGAAGTGCAGGTGATATAGGTCAGGTGTACGTAAACCAAATGTGGGAGGGGGCTTGCCCTCGATAGCGGTCTGTCAGTCAGCTTGTTTTTAGCTGACCCACCGCATCGGGGGCAAGCCCCCTCCCACATTTCTGGCTGTATTCAGCCTTTGGATCAAGGCAGGTCGCGACTGGCGTAGAACGCACCCAGTACCTTCACCAGATGCGCCAGGTCATGGCTGCCGCACAGTTCACGAATGGAGTGCATGGCAAACGTCGGCAGGCCGATGTCCACGGTACGCACGCCCAGGTGGCTGGCGGTGATCGGGCCGATGGTCGAGCCGCAGCCCATGTCGCTGCGCACCACAAAGCTCTGTACCGGCACTTCTTCGGCCATGCACAGGTGGCGGAAGAACCCGGCGGTTTCGCTGTTGGTCGCGTAGCGCTGGTTGCTGTTGACCTTGATTACCGGGCCGGCATTGAGCTTGGGGCCGTGGTTGGCGTCGTGCTTGTCGGCGTAGTTCGGGTGCACACCGTGGGCATTGTCCGCCGATACCAACAGGGATTTCTGAATGGTACGTACGAATTCATCACCTTCCGGTAACAGGCGTCGCAGGGTCTGTTCCAGCATTGGGCCATCGGCACCGCAGGCCGAGCAGGAACCGACTTCTTCGTGGTCGTTGCACACCAGTACGCAGGTTTCGTCGGTCTCGCTGGTGAGCAGGGCTTGCAGGCCGGCGTAGCACGACAATAGGTTGTCGAGGCGCGCGCCGGCGATGAAGTCGCCATTGAGGCCAATTACAGCTGCACTCTGGGTGTCGTAGAAGCTCAGCTCGTAATCGAGCACCACATCAGCGTTCAACCCGTGCTCGCGCGCCAGTTGCTCGGTGAGCACGGCTCGGAAGTCCACGCGCTCGTCACCGGCAAACTGCGCGAGGATCGGCGGCAGTTCGGTCTGGGCGTTGATTGCCCAGCCCTGGTTGGCTTCGCGGTTCAGGTGAATGGCCAGGTTCGGGATGATGGCGATGGGCAGCTTGAAGTCGATCAGTTGGCTTTCGACTTTGCCGTCGCGGCGGAACGTCACGCGGCCTGCCAGGGACAAGTCGCGGTCAAACCACGGCGCCAGCAAGGCGCCGCCGTAGACTTCCACGCCCAACTGCCAGAAGCCCTGGCGTTGCAGCTCGGGCTGGGGCTTGACCCGCAGGCACGGGCTGTCGGTATGGGCGCCCACCAGGCGAATCCCGCCCTGCAGCGGCGAGTGACGGCCGAGCTTGAAGGCGATGATCGAGGAGTCGTTGCGGGTCACGTAGTAGCGACCGTTGGCTTCGGTGGCCCAGGTTTCGCGCTCGTCGAGACGCTGGTAACCGGCCGCTTCCAGGCGCTGGGCCAGGGCGGCAGTGGCATGAAAAGGAGTAGGGGAGGCCTTGAGGAAGTCGATCAGGCCTTGATTCAACGCTTCGCGCATAAATAGCTCCAGACAGCAATGCGCGGAGTTTACCGTTCGGTGACGGGAAGTGCACAGTACAAATGTGGGAGGGGGCTTGCCCCCGATTGCAGTGGGTCAGTCAACAATACAGTGACTGATTCTCCGCCATCGGGGGCAAGCCCCCTCCCACATTTGTTCTGTGTTCACAGCTTTAGAAGGGCGCTGGGCACTCGAAGCGCAAACGCTCGCCACTCTGCGGATGAGTAAAGCTCAGCATGCTTGCGTGCAAGCACAGGCGCGGCCACGCAGCCAGGGCTTGCTCATGGGCATACAGGCCGTCGCCGAGCAACGGATGACCGATCGACAGCATGTGCACGCGCAACTGGTGTGAGCGCCCGGTGATCGGCGTCAGCTCCACACGGCACCAGTCGCCGCAACGTTCCAGCACCCTCCAGAAGGTCATCGCGTGTTTGCCGAACTCGTGATCCACCACATGCCGTGGTTTGGTCGGCGGGTCGTAGCGCAAGGGCAGATCAATGCTGCCGCTGTCGAGCTCCGGCTGGCCCCAGGCCAATGCGGTGTAGGCCTTCTCGGTTTCACGGTCGTGAAACTGGCGGGACAGTTCGCGATGGGTATCGGCATCCCGGGCGAGCAGGATGATCCCCGAGGTTTCCCAGTCCAGGCGATGGACGATGCGGGCTTCGGGGTAGCCGTTTTCCTGCAGGCGGGTGATCAGGCAGTCCTTGTTGTCGTCAGCGCGGCCAGGCACCGAGAGCAGCAGGGTCGGCTTGTTCACCACCAGGACAGCGTCGTCCTGATGCAGGATATGGATATTGGACAGCGGCATTAAACAGCCTCGTAACAAACGCCAACGGCGGCTCGCCCACCCGGTTCCCGCTATGGGATCAAGGTGTGCGAGCCGCCGTGGCGGCCGCCTGTTCGATCAACGATCAGGCAGGGTGATATTGAGTTCCAGAATCGAGCAGCTGCCGTCATTTTCCAGAGCGACATGCACGTCATCGTTGCCGATGTTGACGTACTTGCGGATCACCTCGACCAGTTCCTTCTGCAAGGCTGGCAGGTAGTCCGGGGTGCTGCGTTGGCCGCGTTCGTGCGCCACGATGATCTGTAGACGCTCTTTCGCGACCGACGCGGTGCTTGGCTTTTTGTTGGCGCGAAAGAAGTCGAGAAATTTCATTGTTTAGTTGCCTCCAAAGATACGCTCGAAGAATCCCTTCTTCTTAACATCGAGGAAGCGATGTTCCACGGTCTTGCCCAGCAAGCGATCAACCGCATCGCTGTACGCCTGGCCGGCGTCGCTCTGGTCGTCAAGAATAACCGGGACACCCTGGTTGGAAGCCTTCAGGACGGCCTGGGATTCCGGGATCACGCCCAGCAGGGTCACCGCGAGGATGTCCTTGACGTCCTCGACACCGAGCATTTCGCCGTTGCTGACGCGCTCAGGGTTGTAGCGGGTGAGCAGCAGGTGCTCCTTGATCGGGTCTTCACCTTTCTCTGCGCGCTGGGACTTGCTGGCCAGCAGGCCGAGCATGCGGTCCGAGTCACGTACGGAGGACACTTCCGGGTTGGTTACCACGATGGCTTCATCGGCGAAGTACATCGCCAAATGAGCACCGGTTTCGATGCCGGCCGGGGAGTCGCAGACGACGTATTCGAAGGTTTCCTTCAGTTCAGCGAGGACTTTGCCTACGCCTTCTTTGGTCAACGCATCTTTGTCACGGGTCTGGCTGGCGGCCAGTACGTACAGGTTCTCAAGGCGCTTGTCCTTGATCAGGGCCTGTTGCAGGTTGGCTTCGCCGTTCACCACGTTGACGAAGTCGTACACCACACGGCGTTCGCAGCCCATGATCAGGTCGAGGTTACGCAAACCGACGTCGAAGTCGACGATGACTGTCTTGTGGCCGCGCAGAGCGAGGCCGGTACCGATAGCGGCGCTGGTGGTGGTCTTACCCACACCACCCTTGCCGGATGTAACCACGAGAATCTTGGCCAAGGTGTTTCACCCCTAAGGAAAAAGGACTTTTCAGTCCCTGAAAAACATCTCTTGGAACTCGCTGCAGGCGGACGGTCTTTGTAGGAAAAAGACGGGTTAGCGTAGGAAAAACGCCAACCTTCAGATGTTCCTACACAAGTATTGCCGGTTTCGCTGTGCTATCAGAGTCTAGAGATGCTTGGAAAATGCGGCAGTATCCGTTAAAGACGGATGATGTTCAACACATCGCCCGACAGGCTGACCTGCACCCCGGCCCCCCACAGCGGATCACGGCGCAAATCTTCGGAAACCTTGTACTGGCCTGCGATGGACACTAGCTCAGCGGTCAACTGCTGGCAAAAAATACGGGCCTTGGTATCACCCTTGATGCCGGCGAGGGCACGTCCGCGCATCGGGCCGTATACATGGATGTTGCCATCGGCGAGAAGTTCCGCGCCGGGACTGACCGAGGAGATGACAACCAGGTCGCCGCCTTGGGCGTAAATTTGCTGCCCACCGCGTACGGGAGAGGTGATGATCTTTGTAGGCTTTATCGTCGGCTCCGGTGGTTTTTCCGGTTTTTTCTTCTCTTCACCGACCAATGGTTCGAGCGGACGCTCGCGTGCGCCGGACGGTGGCAGTACTGGCAGTTCAATGGCGATGGCCGCGGCAATGTCTTCGATACGGCTGGCACGAATGGCGAGAGTGCGCAGGCCATGGGAGCGGCACACGCGCATCAGGCCGGGCAGATCGACAGCGCCCTGGCCGGCCGGCAGTTTGTCCAGGGCCAGCACCAGCGGGGCGTTGTTAAAGAAGTTTGGCGCCAGGGCGACCTTGGCGGCGAGCTGGCGGTCCAGGGCGTCGAGGTCGTTACGGGCGAGTTCCAGCACGGTGATGGCGAGCATGCTGCCTTTCAGCTGGAACACGGGATCTTGGTCTAGCGGTTCGGTTTGGCTCATGGTCGGCATAAAGCGGCTTGTCACGAAAAGTGTCGAGACTTATAACGAGAACATCCACTGGCCGCAAGCCGGGTCGAACCGTTGTAGAATGCGCGGCCCTGTCTTTACCGGAATCTGTAATGGATCGCCCGCGTTTTCGAGCTGCATTTTTTCACCCGCGTTTCTGGCTGCTATGGCTTGGGCTCGGCCTGCTGTGGCTGGTCACCCAATTGCCATACCGCGCGCTGCTGGCCATTGGTCGGTTACTGGGCGCGGGTATGTACCGTGTGGCCAGCGAGCGTCGCCGCATCGCCGCGCGTAACCTGGAACTGTGCTTCCCGGAAAAAACCGCTAAAGAGCGTAAGCAGTTGCTCAAGGAAAACTTTGCCTCCACAGGCATCGCCTTCTTTGAAATGGCCATGAGTTGGTGGTGGTCGCGCCAGCGCCTGTCGCGTCTGGCCCATGTCGAAGGGCTGGAGCACCTCAAGCAGGCCCAACTCGATGGCAAGGGCGTGATCCTCATGGCCCTGCATTTCACCACCCTGGAAATCGGCGCGGCGCTGTTGGGCCAAAAGCACACCATTGATGGGATGTACCGCGAGCACGGCAATCCGTTGTTCGACTTTATCCAGCGCCGTGGCCGCGAGCGCCACAACCTTGATTCCCTGGCCATCGAGCGCGAAGACGTACGCGGCATGCTTAAGCTGCTGCGCGCTGGCCGCGCCATCTGGTACGCACCGGACCAGGACTATGGCGCCAAGCAAAGTATTTTCGTACCGCTGTTCGGCATCCAGGCCGCCACCGTCACCGCCACCAGCAAGTTTGCCCGCCTGGGCAAGGCGCTGGTGGTGCCGTTCACCCAGGAGCGCCTGGCCGACGGCAGTGGTTACCGCCTGGTGATCCATCCGCCGTTGACCGACTTTCCCGGCGAAAGCGATGAGGTGGACTGCCTGCGCATCAACCAGTGGGTCGAAACCTCTGTACGCGAATGCCCCGAGCAATACCTGTGGACCCACCGCCGCTTCAAGAGCCGGCCACCGGGCGAACCCAAGTTGTACGAAAAAAGCCGCCGATAAGGCGAGATTTTCCCCACACGGAGTGATGCGATGCGCCCAGCTGAACCGGTAACAGGCTTGATTCTTTCCGGCGGCGGGGCGCGAGCGGCGTATCAGGTGGGTGTTTTGGCGGCGATTGCCGAGCTGTTGCCACCAGGGGCGCCCAACCCGTTTCCGGTGATCGTCGGCACCTCGGCCGGGGCGATCAATGCGGTGACACTGGCCAGTGGCGCGATGGATTTCACGGCGGCGATCCAGCGTCTTACTGCCTTCTGGCAGGGCTTTCGCAGCCATCTGGTGTTGCGCAGTGATTGGCCGGGGGTTATTCGCCAGGCGAGTCGTTTCCTCATCCACAGCCTGTTGGGCCTGGGCGCGCAAGTGCCGGTAGCGTTGCTTAATAGCTCTCCGCTGCGGGACTTGTTGCAAGAGCGCCTGAACCTGGGCGGCATCGACGAAGCCATCCGAAACAAGCATTTGCACGCGGTGGCGGTCACCGCGTTCGGCTATGAATCCGGGCAGGCGGTGACCTTCTATCAAGGTGGCGGCACCATTGATGCGTGGTTGCGCCATCGGCGTATCGGCGTCCCGACGCAACTGACGGTTGAGCACCTGCTGGCCAGTTCAGCGATCCCTTTGCTGTTTGCCCCGGTGAAACTCGACCAGGAATATTTCGGTGACGGTGCGGTGCGCCAATCAGCCCCGATCAGCCCGGCGCTGCACCTGGGGGCGACCCGCGTGCTGGTGGTGGGCGTCAGCGGCAACCCGCGGGGCAATGAGCCGTCGGTGCAGCGCACCTACACCGGTCAGGAACCGACCCTGGCCCAGATCGGTGGGCACATGCTCAACAGCACGTTCATCGACAGCCTGGAAAGTGATATCGAATTGCTGGAGCGTCTGAACCAGTTCAGCCATCACCAGCCAGCCGACAGCGCGGCCCGAGGCCTGGCACCGGTTGAAGTGCTGGTGATTGCGCCAAGCCAGCCGATCGATGAAATCGCGGCAAGGCATCGGCAGGAATTGCCGGCGGCGTTGCGGTTGTTCTTGCGTGGGCCGGGGGCGACCAAGACGAGCGGGGCGGGGGTGCTGAGTTACTTGCTGTTCGAGGCGGGGTATTGCAGCGAGTTGATTGAGTTGGGCAGAAAAGATGCGCTGGCCAAGCGTGAGGAGATCATGCGGTTCCTGGGCCTGCCGCCTATCTGAATGTGGGAGGGGGCTTGCTCCCGATAGCAGTGTGTCAGTCAACAAATAGAGTGACTGACACTTCGCTATCGGGAGCAAGCCCCCTCCCACATTTGTCTTGCATTGGCTTTTAGAAGTGATACTTGACCAGGAAGCTCGCCGTGTCCTGGGTGGTCTTGAATGCACCCGAATCTTCGATCCCGTACTTGTTCTTCCAGTAGTCGTACTCAAAACCCACATACAGCTGCTTATCGCCCCAATGCAGCGCTTTACCCAGGTCGTATTTAACCTGCGGGTTGAAGTGCAGGTTGGCGTGGTAAGTGCCACGGGCGTTTTTGTCGTTATCCACCACCCAATCCATGAAGCCGTCGATCAGGATGTCGGAGCTGCCGACGGGAATGGTGTAGGCCCACACCGGAGTGATTTGCCAAACGCCATCACCCGCGCGATTGCCTTCGGTCTGGCGCTGATAGAAGTTCAGTTGGAAGTAGTCGAAACCAGGGATGTTCAAGTCGAACGCCGGGCCGAGCAGGTACGACTCGTTATCGCCTTCGCCGAACTCGTAAGTGAAGGCCAGCAGCACATCCTTGATCGGGCCGAAGGACAGGTCTTTGTCGAGGATTTTACCGAATGACAACCGTGGGCTGATCTCGCCGTAGTAGGTGCTTGGGCCGACGTTGCCGTCTTCCTTGCCGTTGTAGAAGATACGGTCGACGAACACAAAGTTGTCGCCGTACTTCCACGCGTCGGCGTGTTCGAAGGTGACGGTTTGCTGGATCTGCGGGTTGACGGTAAAGCTCTTGCCCCACAGGTACGTCAGGCTGTTGTTCTGCCACTGCAACAAGTCACCGGCCACGGCCTGACCACCCGCAAGCAGGGATCCTGCCAGCATCAGGCCTTTGAACATAGGTTTCATTCGGTTGCTCCCGAGTTAAGGTTTTGTGGTTTTTCTTCTACGCAGGCGCTCTGGTGTGGCGCCTTTTGGTTCGCTGCAAAAATCGTCTGTTTGGTCAGCTTTAGTGCTTTTAGCAAGAGCTGCGCCAAGGTGTTTGAAACGCCAAAAAATCCCCGTCGGCTGCAACAAATGCAGTCGAATACAGAGGCGTTTTGTGCACCGTGGCAGCAGACATTAGGCCGGGATAAGTTGGCCTTGCAGTCAGCTTTTACATTCGCTGTTTTTTTTTGAGTCGATTCGAGCGGGCGCGGAGAATACTGGCTCCCAAGCCTTGGCTCAAGTGCGCTCTTACAGAGCGTGTCGGGCATAAATGGGGCACGGCTGATGGCCGCCCCCAGGTGGAGGGTGTGCATGGTGGGGTTCCTTGTTCGGTATTGTTTTTGTTGTCGTAACGAAGGAATCAATGCGTATGAGCGACGGCAGGGCGTTCTGAACCGCCGAGGATGTTGAACAGGATATTCAGCGACAACGCGCTGAGGGTGGCCATGGCGATTCCACTGTGGGTAATCGGGCTCATCCACAACGGCAGTTGGGCGAAGAACTCCGGGCGCACTACGGGAATCAGGCCCATGCCGATGCTCACCGCTACCAGCAACTGGTTGCGGCGGTCGGCGATGTCAGCTTCCTGAAGGATCTTGATGCCGGTGGCTGCGACCATGCCGAACATGGCAATCGCCGCACCGCCGAGCACTGCCGGTGGAATCGATGCCACCAGGTACGCCGCTTTGGGCAACAGGCTGAGCACAATCAGGAACGCGCCGGCCATGATCGTCACCGAGCGGCAACGCACGCCGGTCATCTGCACCAGGCCGATGTTCTGGGCGAATGAGGAGTGGGTAAAGGTGTTGAAGAACCCGGCGAAGAACGACGCGCCGGCATCACACAGCAAGCCCCGACGCAGCATCTTGGGGGACACTTCCTGACCGGTGATCTTGCCCAGGGCGAGGAACATCCCGGTGGATTCGACAAAGATAATCACCACGACCAGGCACATCGACAGGATCGGCGCCAACTCGAACTTCGGCATGCCGAAGTGCAGCGGTGTCACCACCTGCACCCACGGCGCCTGGGCCAGGCCGCTGAGGTCGACCATGCCAATGATGCCGCACAAGCCGTAGCCAAGCCCCATACCGATCAGCACCGAAATGTTCACCCAGAAACCGCGCATGAAGCGGTTGATCAGCAGGATGGTAGCCAGTACCAGCGCGGCAATCGCCAGGTAGATCGGCGAGCCAAATGTGGCTGCCGCGCTGCCGCCGCCGGCCCAGTTCACGGCCACGGGGAATAGCGAAAGGCCGATGGCGGTGATCACGGTGCCAGTCACCAACGGTGGGAAAAAGCGCACCACCTTGGACATGAAGGGCGCAATGATCATCCCGAAGAACCCCGCCGCGATGGTCGCGCCGAAGATACCCTGCAAGCCGATACCCGGCATGCCGGCCATGGCGACCATGCTGCCGACGGCGGCAAAACTGGCGCCCATCATCACCGGCATACGAATGCCCACCGGGCCGATGCCGAATGACTGGATCATGGTGGCGATACCGGCCACCAGCAGGTCGGCGTTGATCAGGAAAGCGATTTCTTCACGGCTCAAGCCCGCGGCCTGGCCAATGATGAGGGGTACGGCGACGGCGCCGCCGTACATCAGCAAGACGTGTTGCAGGCCTACCAGAATCAGTTGCAAGAGGGGCAGCCGCTCCATGGCAGGGGCGGCAGGAATCTGCGGTTCGACTAACTCGGTCATGCAACACCTCGGATCTTTTTTATTTTTGTGTTGTGTGGAACGCAATCTCTAAATCACTACAAGTCCCCGGTGGGATGGGGGCTTGCCCCCGATTGCGGTGGTTCAGTCACTGATGTTTTGAATGACACACGGCTATCGGGGGCAAGCCCCTCCCACATTGGAACTGTGTGAATCTGTCAGTTGGTACGCGCCCCCTGGTTGATCCACGTGCCAATCAAATCCCGCTCCTGCTGGGTCATCTGGGTGATGTTGCCCAGCGGCATGATCTGGCTCGCCACGGCCTGCGCCTGAATGCGTGCTGCCTGTTGCTGAATCTGCGCCGGGGTATCGAACATCACCCCAGCCGGAGCGGTGCTGAACAGCGGGCTGGTGGGCTTGGCCGAATGGCACACGGCGCAACGCTCCTGGATCACCCCATGCACCTTATCGAAATCAATCGTCGCCTGGGCGGGTGCCGGCTCGGCGGCGGGAGCTGCTGGAGCCGCGGGTTTCAAACCACCACCCAACGCCGTTTCAGGCAGTGGCTGGTATTCGATGGCCGCAGGTGCCTTGGCAATCGGCTCTGCCGGTTTTGGCCCAGTGACGTATGCCAGGCTGATCATCGCCAACGCGCCGACCGGTAAGGTCCATGCATACTTCTGGCTGTTGTGACGGGTGTTGAAGTAGTGCCGTACCAACACCGCCGCCACCGCGATACCCGCCAGGATCAGCCAGTTGTATTGGCTGCCGTAGGTGCTCGGGAAGTGGTTGCTGATCATGATGAACAGCACCGGCAAGGTGAAGTAGTTGTTATGGCGCGAACGCAGCAATCCCTTGGCCGGCAGGGCCGGATCAGGCGTGCGGTTCTCGGCGATGGCCGCCACCAGCGCGCGCTGCGCCGGCATGATGATGCGGAACACGTTGCCCACCATGATAGTGCCGATCACCGCACCGACGTGCAGGTAGGCGCCACGGCCGCTGAACACTTTGCTGAAGCCATAGGCCGCCGCAATCAACAGCACAAACAGGATGAAACCGAGCAGGGCAGGGCGTTTACCCAGGGCCGAGTCGCAGAGGAAGGAGTAGATGAACCAGCCGGCGAACAGTGAGCCAATGCCCAGCAATACGCCTTCGGTGCCGCTGAGGCTGCTGCCAGGTGCGAGCAGGTACAGCGTCGGGTTGAGGTAGAACACCACGCACAGCAGCGCGACGCCCGACATCCAGGTGAAATAGGCTTCCCATTTGAACCAGTGCAGGTTGTCCGGCATGGTCGGCGGGGCCAGTTTGTATTTTTCCAGGTGGTAGATACCGCCACCGTGGATCGCCCACAAGTCACCGGCGAGGCCGCTCTTGGGGTTGACGCGGTTGAGGTTGTTTTCCAGCCAGACAAAGTAGAACGAAGCGCCGATCCAGGCGACGCCAGTGATCATGTGAACCCAGCGCACGCTAAGGTTCAGCCATTCCAACAGATGTGCTTCCACAGTCTTTACCTCTCGCCTGTCACCCTTGTTGTCGGGTGATCCGGCCTTCTCTTATTGGTGGGGGGCGAGGATCAACCGCTCATCCTCTTTGAAAAAATGCTCATCGCAGTTATTGCCTGTGCCACTGCGATCAACCACCAGGAAGTCATCCCGCTTTTCGATCGTCAGCACCGGGTGGTGCCAGACGCCGCGATGGTAATTAATGCCCTGCCTGCCGTTGGTGACGAAGGCGCGGACCAAGCCCGATACAGGTGCATCGCCAAGTGGCGCGACCACGATCAGAAAGGGGTTGCCGAGCAGCGGTATGAAAGCCTGGCTGCCCAGCGGGTGTCTTTCCAGCATGCACACGGTCAGCGGCATATCCAGCGCGTCGGCGCGGAAGATGCTGATGATGGCGTTGTCTTCAGGCTGTGCGGTTTCTACCGTTGCCAGCTTGTGAAAGCGCATGGTCGACCCGTTGTTGATCATGAAGTGATCGCTGCCATCGGTTTCGATAACGTCTCCGAAAGGTGCGAAGGCTTCTTTGGTCAGGGGTTCGATCATCAGTGTGCGCATGGCTGTCTTCTTATCCGGATTCTGTGTTGGTTATGCGGTTGCTTGTGGGTGTGATGAACGTGTGTGGTGAGCGGGCTTACCCCGCGCTGGGCTGCGAAGCGGCCCCAACAAGATCACTGCGTTTCTTCTGTGAAAACGCGGTGTCTGCATCCAGGGTCGCTTCGCGCCCCAACGCGGGGCAAGCCCGCTCACCACAACAAGCTACTTTGCCACAGGATTCAGCGTTTACTTGGCGACTTTACCCAGTACACGCAGGCGGCTCACGCCCCCATCCGGGAACACGTTCAGGCGGATGTGAGTGATCGGGCCCAGTGCCTTGATCTGCTCGGCGAAGGTGTGTTCGGCGTGCATTTCCAACTTCTGCGCCGGCAGCAGTTCGCGCCAGAACAGCGATTGGGTTTCGATCTGGCTGTCGGTGCCGCCTTTCACGAAGGCGCCTTGGATCGAGCAGGTGTCCGGGTAGTTGCCCTTGAAGTGCAGGGTGTCGACGATGATCTTCTCGATCTCGCCCGGGTGGCCCAATGCGACGATCACCCAGTCATTGCCTGGTGTACGACGACGAGCGGTTTCCCAGCCATCGCCCATGTTGATGCCACGACCTGGGTTGAGAATGTTGCTCATGCGGCCGAAGTGTTCATCGGAGCACGCCAGTGCACGGCCGCCGTTCAGGGCAGACGCCAGGTCGACCTGTTCGTTGTCGCCCACCGACGACCAGTCGCGGAACGGAATACCGTACACACGCAGACGGGCTACGCCGCCGTCCGGGTAGATGTTGAAACGCAGGTGGCTGAACGCCTGATCGTTGCTGATCTCGTGGTAGTGGTGGCTGTTGCCTTGCAACTCGACGGCCGACAGCACTTCGGTCCACTGGGTGTTGTCATCCGGGTCGCCCGAGGCCAGGAAGCAGGCTTCCAGGGACGCCGACGGCGGGAAGTTGCCGGTGAAGAATGAAGTGTCGATGTCCACGCCCTTGATCGAACCCGGTACGCCCAGGCGGATCACTGCGCTGTCGTAGCCTTCGAAGCGCTTGCGGCGTGACTCCCAGCCGTCCATCCACTTGCCGTTGTCATCGAAAACGCCCTCCTTCCACACGGCCGGGGTCGGCTGGAACAGGCGGTTGGCGTCAGCGAACCAGTCATCGGTCACCGAAAGGATCTTGGTGCCCAGACGGGCGTCGGCCAGGTTGACGAACTTCTCGAAAGGTACGGCGTAAGCTTTCATTCTTCTTGTCTGCCTTATATAGAGTGGCTGGGGATGGTCGTTTAGAGGGTCAGTAAACGGAACAACGCGATCTTGTTGATCTCGGCCAGGGCGCATTTGAATTCGGCGTCCGCCGAGTTGTGAATGCGCGTCTCGAATGCGGCCAGGATCTGGTGCCGGTTGCTGCCTTTCACCGCCATGATGAAGGGAAACTTGAACGTGGCTTTGTAGGCATCGTTCAGCTCGGTGAAGCGCGAGAACTCTTCGGCCGTGCATTGGTGAATCCCCGCGCCAGCTTGCTCATCAGTGCTGGCTTGGGTGAGTTGGCCCTGGACGGCAGCTTTGCCGGCCAGGTCCGGGTGGGCGTTGATCAGGGCCAGTTGACTGGTGTGATCAGCGCTCAACAGGATGTCGCTCATGCGCTGGTGCAGGGTTTCGATCTGGTCGATCGAAGGGTCCTGGCCCAGGTCGAAGGCCTTTTCGGCCACCCATGGCGAGTGTTCGTAGATATCGGCAAAGGCGGCGACAAACTCATCGCGGCTCAAGGTCGATGGCTTCAGGGTCTTGAATGCAGTCATTTGGCCGCTCCCGTGTACGGGTGGGTTTCATGCCAGTGACGGGCGATATCGACGCGGCGGGTGAACCACACGTGTTCATGGCCCTTGGCGTATTCGATAAAGCGCTTCAGCGCAGCCAGGCGCGCCGGGCGGCCAATCAAACGGCAATGCAGGCCGATGGACAACATCTTCGGTGCCTCGGCGCCTTCGGCGTACAGCACGTCGAACGCATCCTTCAGGTATTCGAAAAAGTCATCGCCCTTGTTGAAACCTTGCACCTGGGTGAAGCGCATGTCGTTGGTGTCCAAGGTGTAGGGGATCACCAGGTGCGGCTTGCCGGTTGGGTTGTTCGGTTCCCAGTAGGGCAGGTCGTCGTCGTAGGTGTCGCAGTCGTACAGGAAACCGCCTTCTTCCATCACCAGGCGACGGGTGTTCGGGCCGGTGCGGCCGGTGTACCAGCCCAGCGGGCGTTCGCCGGTCAGTTCGGTAAGGATGCGGATGGCTTCGAGCATATGCTCGCGCTCCTGGGCCTCGTCCATGTACTGGTAGTCGATCCAGCGGTAGCCGTGGCTGCAGATCTCATGGCCGGCCTCGACCATGGCGCGAATCACGTCCGGGTGGCGCTGGGCGGCCATGGCCACGGCGAAGATGGTCAGCGGGATATCGAATTCTTTGAACAGCTTGAGGATGCGCCACACGCCGGCACGGCTGCCGTATTCGTACAGCGACTCCATGCTCATGTTGCGTGCGCCTTGCAGCGGTTGGGCCGAGACCATTTCCGATAGGAAGGCTTCGGACTCTTTGTCGCCGTGCAAAATATTGCGCTCGCCGCCTTCTTCGTAATTGAGTACGAAAGACAACGCGATGCGTGCCTTGCCCGGCCAGTGGGGGTGAGGAGGGTTACTGCCGTAACCGATCAGGTCGCGTGGGTAGTCAGCGCTCACTGCAGTCTTCCTTCTTGTTCGTGGTAGCAAGTGCGTGGCGACCGGTAGAAAAACCTGGTGGCGTCACAGCGATGAGCTGATTGTATACAACTTGATGGTCACTTTGTAAGCCTGTATTTCTGCATTTTTTCCAGGCGGTTGCCACCGATTAGCTTTGCAAGAAACTTGCCTGGTTGGTCAGTAAATGGATGAAAGGGCGTTTAAAAGCAAGGCTTGCTGAGAATTTGCAGTGAGGATAGCTGCGCAAAGTGGTGAGTAAAAGTTTGTAATTTTTATTGTGTACAATTTTTATTAAAAGTGTCTTAATCAGCGCATCGCCGGATTTTGCATGCCCTGTAAAGGTGCGGCCTATTTTCACTCTACTCAAGGGAGCTCCGTTCCATGGGACGACTGACCACACACGTACTCGATGCCGCCCACGGCTGCCCCGGCAGCGCCATCCAGGTTGAACTGTACCGCGTCGAAGGCACGCAGTTGGAGCTGGTCGCCAGCGCCCTGACCAACAGCGACGGTCGTTGCGATGCACCGCTGCTGCAAGGCGATGACTACCGCACGGGTGTTTACCAGCTGCAATTCAGCGCCGGCGATTACTACCGTGCCCGTGGCGTGCAGTTGCCGGAGCCGGCCTTCCTTGATGTCGTCGTACTGCGTTTTGGTATCAGTGCCGAACAGGATCACTACCACGTGCCTCTGCTGATTTCGCCTTACAGCTACTCTACCTATCGCGGTAGCTGAGTCGTCACCTCGCTTCACACCCCCAAAGCTCTTCGTTGGTTTCGCCCGCGCACACAGCGGGCTTTTTTTTGCGCGCAGAAACGTTCAATTATCTAGCGCCTTATTGGCGTGATTGCTCAATAGGCTAGGTGTTTTCCTCGACGAAGACACTGCCGTGACCTCACTTACCGACCCTGATGACGACGCGCTACAGGCCCTGCGTACCCAGCTCACGCTGCGTATCAACAGCAGCCTCCATCCCAGTCGCCTGGTCAATCGACTCGCGCTGGCGGACTTGGGCTGCGCCGAAGCGGCGAGTACCCTCAGCCGTCTTATCAGCGCTGCGCCCCGGGTGCTGCGGGTGGTTCGTGCCGAGCTGCGCAAAGCATTCGAACTGGACCCGGACCGCCTGCTCTTTACCGAACCCAAGCCGCCCGCCGTCGCGCAGAAAACCGACAGCCTGACCGACCGCGCCTTGCGCCTGATGGTGTTGCCGTCGGTGTCGATCAACCTCAATCAGTTCACCGCCCTGAGCGACAAGGACGACCCGAACCGCCGCTTCACGTTCACGCCCCTGGAGGCGCTGCGCCGGGTGATCGCCCTCAACCTGTTTGACCGGCTCGCCCAGGCGCACAACGGTTATTGGCAGGGGTTGGCTGCCGGCACCTGGCTGACGCGTCAGGAGCGTTGGGTGCAGGTGCATCAGCAACTGTTCGCCCACCAGGCCTTCATCGCCCGTCAATTGGACGAGCTGTCGAGCGCCGGGCGGGTCATGGTCCAGGCGTTGGTGGATGCGCCGACGGTGGAGGCGCGCCAGCGTGCGGGCGAGCGTTGGGCCAGTGTGCAAGCGTGCGAGTTGATGTGGCCTGGCGCCGGGCCGCGGTTGATGCCGATCCCTGGCGCCCTGCATATTTATCGTGAGGGCGACCCGATGGGCATGCCCCATGTGATGTATCTGCCGGGCGTGCAGCGCAACTTTTATGAGTACCCCTCGTTCGACCAATTGCAGTGCGCCCTGGTGGCGCTGATCAACGGCGCGCTGTTCGACGACCTGTGGCAATGCCTGCCCCTGCGACGTCGGCACGAGGTGTGTGAGCCGGCCTCGACCGCTGCCGCGGGTCGTGGCGTACGGTTGTCGGGCGATGCATTGGCCTACAGCGCGCAGGCGGTACTGGACGCGCAATGGGAAAACGAACTGGCCTGCGCTGTGTCGATCAACCTCAAACAGGTGTTTTCCGCCACGCCCCAGCCTGCGGTGACGAACGCCACACGCTTTCTCGCCTACATTGAACGGGCACGCCGGCACTGGGTCGGTAAACCACGGCTGGAGCGGTTGCGCCGTGAGCTGCTGGACTGGGACCAGCATCGACGACGCCAGGAAATCATCTTCGCCAGCACCGCGTCGAGCCTGGCGATCAACACGGCACTGCGCCAGGTCAAGCGTTACGAAAAGGGCCTGATGGCGCTGCTCGATCACAGCGACCCGGTGGTGGACACGCCGGCCTGGCTGGAATATGTGGCGCTTGAAGCACAACTCAAGGCCCACGAGGACACCCTGGCCGCACAGGTGCAGGACGCGCAACTGCGGCTGTTCGAGGCGGCGTACTGGGGGGAACGCCCCAGCGGCCAACTCAAGCGCGCGAGCGCTTATATCCTCGGCCTGAAGGACCTGTTGCGCGTTGAAGTTCAACTGCAGCACCGGCTCAAGCGTCTGCGCGCGCCCCATCGAGACCTGCTGCTCGAAGTATTGGAGGCACCGTTGGCCAGCAAGCGCGAGGGCAGTCTTACCCGTGTGCTGTCCGTGCGGGTGGGCGATGACTGGCCGCTGCACAGCGTGTTTGCGGTTACGCGCCAGGCTGCGCTGGATGCTCCCGAGCGGCGAGAACCGGTGGTGCTGTGTGCACTCGGGCGCGAGGGCGGTGTGGCTGGGTTTTCCAGCCTGGGGGAGTTGTCCCGCAGCGTCGAGGCCAGCCTCGGCAGTCGCGATACGTCGCTGTTATGGGGTTACGTCGAGCGACAACAGCGTCAAGCCTTACGCGCACGAGTTGCCGCGCGCACGCTGAAAGTGAGCTATCACGCCATCGACGGCAACCCCCTGCTGCTGGCACTCAAAAGGCTGCTCAAGAGCTATGTTCTGCTGCAGCACAGCGCGAATATTTTCAATGGAATTGAAGACCCTCAACTCAGCCGCCAATTGCTGGCGGTCGAGTTGCATGAGCACCTGCTTGCCCCGGCCAACCAGGCGTTGATCCAAGCACGCGACCATGTTGATCTGGTCCGCAAAGCCGCAGAAGCGAAAAAAAAGCTGCCATCGTGGCTGACTGACGCGACGGCGGCGCAGGTCAACCGCTTCAAGCGTGTGCAAGGTCGTTACCTGAGCAGCGTATTTGCCTATGAAGAGCGCCTCCAGCAGCGCTTGCCCGATGTGCACGCTTTTGCCCGCGACCTGCTGATCGCGCGTTTGCGGGAAGACGGCCTGTACCCGGAGTTGAACATCGACACGCCATTTATCGAAATGCCCGATCAGGTCGATGGCAGGTTTTGTGGCTGGGAAAGCACCTGCACAGTGGGCGATCGCAACGAAGCCCTTACTCCCAGCGCGACGCGCACGCAGTTCAGTCTGCTGCAACTGGCGCTGCACAACCTGGACCCGAAGATGCGGCCCACCTATTGGCGCTTCCGGCACGCCACCTATCTGCAACCGGCATGGAAGCAACGCCTGAGCGTCAGCTACTTGGTCAATATGGTGTCCTCGCTGGACATCGGCGGCCAGTACGAGGCGTTGATCCAGCGCACGTTCCACTCGCCTGACCCGCGTGAGCAGGGGCGCGTTCCGCCACTGTTGAGGCGCGCGTTGGGGGCGGGTATCGACGCCGACCGCTATTCGGCGCTCAGGCAGGGGGTAAGCGAGCAGGGGCTGAGTCTGTTCAATACGGCGATCGGCGCCCGCGCCCCCGAAGATCTGCGCAGAAACGGCCATCACGTGCAGCTCTATGTGGTGCATCTGGCCGGCCACACCCTCCTGCATGATCGCTACATCGCAGGGATCGTGGTCATCCATGACCAGATTTCCCAGGCCTGTGTGGTGTATTGGCCCACCGCGCCGCAGGCAGGCAGCCTTAGCGAATATGCCAGCCTGCAATTGGCGCGCGAGCATCTCAATGGCATGAGTTCGTTGCCCGCGAATGTCACGGCGTTGGCCCGGCACGTCGCGCCCGGTTGGGCGTTCGAAGCGATCGACCACCACGGCCGCAAACCGAGCAAGGGGTCACGGTTACCCGGCCCGTTGGATTTCGTGCCGACTTTCGTCATGTTGCAAGGGCTGTGGCACGTCGCCGAGTTCGTGCGTTCATTCAAGGTCAGGCACCTGGAACCCACGGCGCTTGTCGAGCAGATTGAGCAACAAATCCGTGAGCAGATCGACAGTGATCAGACGAACTGGCTGGTACTGGTGCCGACCGCACACTGGGACGCTCGCGCCCTGTTGTATGAGGCGCGGGTGCTTGAGCAGCAGCGCCGGGCGCAGGCCATCAGCAACTCCGGCAAGACCTTGGAGAAACACCGAGAGCAGCGATTGGAGGAGCGCAGCGATAGCCGTCGGCGTGCCTTGTTGTCGCTTGCCGTGCCGTTCTTCGGCCTGGGTAACCAGCTGTATGAATTGCTGCTGACGTCGCGGCGTTATCACCGCGAGGGCGACCCTCGGGACGCGGTGGCGGTGGCATTTGGTGCGGTGTTCCTGGCAGTTGACCTGCTGCTGACCTTTGTCCCTGGGCCCAAACTCAAACCGGGGAACCTCGCCCGTCCGGGGCTGCGCTCGATAGGCACGGGTCTGCACCGCCTGCATCGCGCAGCGTTCTCGGAGTTTGGCCAGGTCGCGCACGTGCCCAAGTTGCCCGGTGCGGGTACGGCGCTCAAACCCCTGGAACGCTTTCGCGTCCAGGGCCTGCCCCAAGGCGCGATCGCCTTGAAGGGGGCGGGTGAAAAAGGTGTCTACGTGAAGCGCGGCGAGCATTTCGTGGTGGACGGAACGCATCACTACCCGGTCTACCGCCGCGAGGGTGAAGGTTTTTTCCGCCTGAAGAGCAAGGACGCGGCGGGGCAGGATGAATTAATCCTGACGCTGCACGAACCCGGCGAGTGGCTGCTGGGGGCGGACGCGCCGGTCGCCGGCCCGAGCTCGGCAGTACTCAATCCGTGGCGCGCGGCTGCCACGCAGTCGGATTGGCAACCACCGGTGGTACCCACTGCGACCCGGGAACGGATTCACCGCTCAAGCGTGGCGTCCCGTCATTGGTTCGATTGGCGCCTGCACGGCGCCGATGATGTGGGCGTCGGGTCCTCGGTGAACGGCGTGTTTCATGTACACATGGATCCTCCGGGATTCCCTTACGATGCCATCTATGTCGGGAGCCGCTATGACACGCCGACGCAATCGGCTATTGGCTACTACCGGTTGTTGCATCAGGGTGAGCACGTGCCCTTGAGCGACATGGCCTTTATTTCCAGGAACGAGCCGCTGGTGTCCAGGGCTCGCGTTGATATTGAACACTGGACCAGCAGCGGCCTCGATGAACAGCCGATTCCTGTGTCGCGTACGTCAACGGGCGAATGGCAGCTGCATGCGCCGCTGTTCGATGGGCCATTGGAGCCGTCGGTCGAAAGGGCGTTCCCGACGCTGACGAGCAGCAGCCGAACCTTTGCGGTGGCAAGGCTGATCGAGTTGGCGGACTCATCCCGTTCAGTCACCGCCAGCCATCTGCTTAACGTGCGCGCAACGCTGGACAGCTGGTTAACCCCAAGCCCCGTGCAACTTGGCCAGACCGATGACCTACTGCGCATGCTGCGACCCACCGAACGGTACGGCGGCTATACCTATATCGGATTCGAAGGCCGGGCGCCGGGCTTCACACGCGTTGACTTCACGCCCACTATCGCGCTTGACGAGGTGCTCAAGGCCGGCGGCGCGCAGCATTCGGCTCAGAGGCAGATTGCCCAGGGTGCAGCCACCCGCGCGACGCTGGAGCAGCAGGGCTTCAGGGTGCAGGAGTGGAGTGTAAAGCGCGGCACGGTCCGCAGTCCCGAGTGGCTGGTGACCCACCCCCAGTCAAACGCGCTGTACTACATCACCTTCCAGTGGTTGGATCGCGGCAGCATCTTGCTCAGGTCAAAGCTCACCCACGCATGGTTCAATCAAGCCATCAAACAACATCGGACTTCCGCCATGGCCGCGTCGGTCCGGGAGGCGCTGAGCGAACAGCGCCTCGTGCGGATGATGGCCGGCATTCAATGGCCGAGGCATGGCAATCGCCCGCCCACGGTGTATTTCGTCAAAGTGAGCCCGCGCGAGCGTTGACCAGTGAAATAACGCCGGCACCACCGAACAGGCTCGCGCTGATGCGGTTGAACCAGCTCTGGCCCGCGCCGCTGCGTAGGTACCGCGCAGCGCCATGGGCGCCGAGGCCGTAGGCGAGCTTGCAGGCCAGGTCGAGCAGAGTCCACGTGGCGATCATGATCAGCAGTTGCGGGAGGAAGGCGTGCTGGCTGCTGAGAAATTGCGGCAGGAAGGCGGCGAAAAACAGGATGTCCTTGGGGTTGCTGGCCCCGAGCACAAAGGCCCGGCCAAACAGCGCGCGAAAGCGCGGCACTGGCGCAGCCTGGGGCACTGTCGCGCCCTGGGAAGGCTGGCGCGATTGCTGCCAGCTCTGCCACGCCAGGTAGAACAGGTACAGCGCGCCGACGATCTTCAGCGCGTTGAACACCTTTTCCGACGCAAGCAGCAATGCGCCCAGGCCCAGCGCCGAAGCGCTCAGCAGACAGATCGAGGCAAACACCCCGCCCAGAAACGCCGGGTACGAGCGGCGCAGGCCGTAGTTGAGGCTGTTGCTGATCATCAGCAACGACAGCGGCCCCGGGATCAGGATCACTACCAGCGCAGCGCCGCTGAACAGCAGCCAGGTTTCCAGACTCATTGCTTGCTCCTTGTTATAGAAAGACGAACTTGGCGATAAAAATCACGCACAGCACCCAAAGGCTGGCGGAAATCTCGCGGTATTTTCCGGTGCCGGCCTTGAGCGCCACGTAGGTGATAAAGCCCAAGGCGATGCCGTCGGCCACCGAAAATGTCAGCGGCATCATGATCGCGGTGACGATCGCCGGAATGCTGTCGGTGGCCTCATCCCAATTGATGTGCGCCATGCTCGCCATCATCAGCATCGCCACGTAGATCAGCGCACCGGCGGTTGCGTAGGCCGGAATCATACCGGCCAGCGGCGCGAAGAACATCGCCGCCACGAAGAGGACGCCCACGGTCACGGCAGTCAGCCCGGTGCGACCACCTGCGGCCACCCCGGCGGCGCTTTCCACGTAGCTGGTTACCGGTGGCACACCGACCATGGCGCCGAACACGCTGGAGGCGCTGTCGGCCTTGAGGGCGCGGGACAGATTGTCGATCTTGCCGTCAGCCTTCACCAGCCCGGCCCGTTGCGCAACGCCCATCAGCGTGCCGGCCGTGTCGAACATGTGCACAAACAGGAAGGCGAACACCACGCTGATCATGCTCACATTGAACACACCCTTGATGTCCATCGCCATCCAGGTCGGCGCCAGGCTCGGCGGGGTGGAGAGGATGCCGTTGTAGTGCACCAGGCCCAAGCCCCAGCCGGCCAGGGTTACGGCGATGATGCTGATGAGAATCGCGCCGAACACACGGTGGTAGCTGAGGATCGCGATGAGCAGGAAGCACACGGCCGCCAACAGCGGCGCCGGCTCATGCAGCGAGCCGAGCTTGATCAGCGTTGCCGGGCTTTCGACGATGATGCCTGCGGTTTTCAGGCCGATCACACCGAGAAACAGGCCGACCCCGGCGCCCATGGCATGGCGCAGGCTGACCGGGATGCTGTTGAGCAGCCATTCCCGCACGCGTGAGAGGGTCAGGCCCATAAACAATACCCCGGAAATAAACACCGCACCCAGCGCGGTTTCCCAGGTGTAGCCCATAGTGCCGACCACGGTGTAGGTGAAAAACGCATTCAAACCCATGCCGGGCGCCAGCCCAACCGGCCAGTTGGCGTACAGGCCCATCAGCAGGCAACCGAGTGCGGCGGCGATGCAGGTAGCAACGAACGCCGCGCCGTGATCGATGCCGGCGTCGGCCATGATGTTGGGGTTGACGAAGATGATGTAGGCCATGGTGATGAAGGTGGTGAGGCCGGCGATCAGCTCGGTCTTCACTGTGGTGCCATGCAGGCGCAGCTTGAACAGGCGTTCCAGCCAGCCGTTCGATGAGGGGGCAAGGTCCAGCGTCGGGGCTTCGGATTTGCGGCTATCCACAGCGAGTACTCCTCAAGAGTTTTATTGTTATTTCCAGCGCCGGTCACATGAGTGGGCAACAGCGCTTTGAGGTACTGGCGGGCTTTGTTGACCAATAGGTCAAGAACTCGCACGAAGCGAATTATGCTTTTGTATACAAAGAAAGCAAATAATGTTTTCTATTTTGTGTGCGAAAGAGATGAAAGGCAACTCGTGAGGCAAGCGGGCTCGCCACAACCGGCCCGTTCGCCACAGGGGTTACGGCTGACCAGACAGTGCCTGGTTCACCGCCAACCATCCATTCACAGCCTCTTCCCCGGCTTCATTGAACGCTCGTTGCAACAGCTTCACCTGTTCACGGCGCAATGACTGCTCAAAACGCAGCCCTTCCTCGGTCAATTCCAGCAAGCGTTTGCGCTTGTCGGTCTCGGACGCGACGCTGTCGACCAAGTGCATTTCCTGCAATTGGCGCAGCGGAATGTTCAGCGCCTGTTTGCTCACACCGAGCAACTCCAGCAGCTCTTTCACGCTCAAGGCCGGGTAGCGCGAGATAAAAAACACGATGCGCTGGTGCACTCGACTCAGGCCTCGACGTTCGAGCATTTCGTCAGCCTTGGCGGTAAATGCCTGGTAGCCGAAGAAGAACGCTTCCATGGCCTGTTGCTGGCTGTTTTGGTTTTTAAGGTCAAGCATGTTGACGTATCCGCTCAAGCTGTCGTAATTTCGGTCAACCAGTTTGACGTATTTCCCACAGCCTTCGCTAGCGGTGACCTCCATGGCCTTCTCCGAACGTGTTACGCGCCTTAAAAGCTCCTTGATCCGTGAAATCCTCGCCGCAGCCCAGCGTCCGGAAGTGATGTCGTTCGCCGGTGGCCTGCCGGCCGAAGCCATGCTGCCTGCGCTGAACTGGGATGACATGCCGCTAAATATCGGCCAATACGGCATGAGCGAAGGCGAACCACACTTACGTGAATTACTGGCCGCCGAGGCGCGAGCGCTGGGCGTGCCGTGCGAGGCCAGCCAGGTCATGGTGGTCAGTGGCTCCCAGCAAACCCTGGATCTGGCGGCCAAGCTGTATATCGACAAAGGCACGCAGGTTCTGCTGGAAGGCCCGACGTACCTCGCGGCGTTGCAGATCTTCCAACTGTTCGGCGCCGAATGCCTCACTGTCCAGTTGGAAGCCGACGGGCCGAACCTCAGCGCATTGCGCGCCAGCCTCGAACGCCATCGCCCGG
Source organism: Pseudomonas sp. TE3911 (assembly GCF_054062775.1). Taxonomy (NCBI): domain Bacteria; kingdom Pseudomonadati; phylum Pseudomonadota; class Gammaproteobacteria; order Pseudomonadales; family Pseudomonadaceae; genus Pseudomonas; species Pseudomonas sp. TE3911. Next base: position 953,302 of record NZ_JBSSFP010000001.1, read on the forward strand.
CGTTTATCTACCTGATCCCCACGTTCCAGAACCCGTCGGCCGTGCGCTACAGCGAGGCCAAGCGCGAGGCGGTCGCCGCGTTGCTCGATGAGTTCGGTGTGACCCTGATCGAAGACGAGCCTTACCGCGAACTGACCTTCGACGGCGGCAGTGCGCGCCCCATCGTCAGTCGCCTGCAAAGGGCCAGTTGGATCTACACCGGCACTGTGTCCAAAACATTGTTGCCTGGCCTGCGGGTCGGCTACCTGATCGCCAGCCCGGACTTGTTCCCGCACCTGCTCAAGCTCAAGCAATCGGCGGACCTGCACACCAACCGCGTAGGCCAATGGCAGGCGATGCAATGGATCGGCAGCGAAAAATACCAACAACACCTGGTGGAACTGCGCAGTTTTTACCGCCAGCGCCGCGATGCATTCCAGGCCGCGCTGGAGCGCCATTTTGGCGATCTTGCCGACTGGCAAGTGCCCCAGGGCGGATTATTCTTCTGGCTGACCTTGAAACAGCCGCTGGATACCCGCACCTTATTGGCCCAAGCGCTGGGCCAGAACGTTGCGTTCATGCCCGGTGAACCGTTCTTTTCCGAGCCGGACCAACACCTCGGCTCGTTGCGACTCAACTTCAGCCATATCGACCCGGCCCGCCTGGACGAAGGTCTCAAGCGCCTGGCCGCGGTGGTCCGTCAAGCACAGCACGCGCAAGCGGCATAAGGGGAGCCCCATGTATAAGGTTTATGGCGATTACAAGTCGGGCAACTGCTACAAGATCAAACTGATGCTTAACCTCTTGGGCGTCCCGTACCAATGGGTGGATGTGGACATCCTCAAGGGTGACACCGAAACCCCCGAATTCCTGGCCAAGAACCCCAACGGCAAAATCCCCGTGCTGGAACTGGAAGACGGTACTTGCTTGTGGGAATCCAACGCGATCCTCAACTTCCTCGCCGACGGCAGCGAGTTCTTGCCGATCGAACCGCGTTTGCGCACGCAAGTGTTGCAATGGCAGTTCTTCGAGCAGTACAGCCACGAGCCCTACATTGCGGTAGCGCGGTTTATTCAGCTTTACCTGAACATGCCAGAGGATCGCCTTGAGGAATACAAAACCACCCACAAAGGCGGCTACAAGGCATTGCGGGTGATGGAGCGTCAACTGCAAACCACGCCCTATCTGGTGGGCGAGCAGTATTCGATTGCCGATATCGCGCTGTATGCCTACACCCATGTGGCCCATGAAGGTGGTTTTGATTTAGCGCCGTACCCGGCTGTGCAGGCCTGGTTGAAGCGCGTGGCCAGCCATCCCAAGCACGTGGCAATGCTGGACTGACAGGCTATGGATTTGGGGGCGATGGCTGCTCGGGCGCCAGCGCGGTGAAAGGCAATTGGCGCGCAGCGAGTGTGTAAAGCCATCGCAGGCCTGTGTCAGAGCGCTGGGATAATCGCGTCAGGCCCATGATCCAGGCCACTTCTGCGCGGGATACCTTCGAGGGGGCCTCCGGGTGTGCCTGGACGTTGCGCAGTGTCAGCAACGCCAAGCCGATGGTCCAGACCATGAACCGACGAATACCTGGATGCCTGGCTGGGATCAGCAACGCAAACTGCAGCGCTCGCTGTAAGTGAGCGTTGGCGGTGCCAACCATTTGCCTTACAACTTGGACATGCTTGGGATCACGGACTCCGGCCTGCAAAACGCAAGGCTGCAGATGATATTCGGCCAGTAGATCCTGCGGCAGCCAACAAACTCCCCGGGAGCGATCCTCCCACTGATCCTTGAGAATATTGGTCAACTGCAACCCGGTGCCGAATGAACGTGCCAGGTGTTTCAGGGTTTCGCGTTGCGTTGACAGTTGCGGCTCAAAGTCGATGAAAAACTCGGTTAGTGTCTCTCCGACAACGCCCGCTACGTAATAGCAGTAGCGGTCCAACTCCGTGCGTGTAGCCAATCCCTGTAGACCGGCCTTGTCCTGAAACTCGGCCATCCCTGTGGTCATTATGTTCAGGCAATCAAGGATCGCCCTTCGCTTGGCCGGATTGAGCGTGTCGTTAACGGCCAATATCAAAGGCATATGTCTGATCAGCTCGCGCTCGGCTGCAAGGGTTTGCTCCGTCAGGTGCTGAGTCAATTCATCGCTCAGGCATTTTGCGTCCCCCTGGCCACTGATCACCTCAAAATACCGACGTTGGTAATAGCGTTTTTGAGCGGACGTGAGACCGGGTTCGTCTTCTATCGTGTCTGCCATTCGGCACAGCAGATAGGCATTAGCTACTGCCGGGCGAAGTTCGGCCGGCAATTGAGGAATGGTCAAGGCAAACGTGCGCGATACCTGGGGAAGGATTTCATCCTGGTACGCGAAAGGCGCGCGGGGATTTTCCATCATGGCCTGCAGTCGCCAGTCTTCCAGCCGACAGGCCGGGTGAGCGAGGATGGCGTTGAACCAGGCGGTCAACGCTTCGGGCGCGGTGTCGACCCACTGCTGCAAGGCCGGGATTTCTATCCAGCGCCATTCAGAGGCCTCGGTTGGGTTGGCCTGCGGTTCGCCATCAAACGTGCCGATATAAATATGATCGAACTCATGCTCGATCAAATTCCCTGGGACGCGGGCCTGGTAGGTCAGCGTCATGACCTCACGCAAAGGGCAGGCCAAACCCATCTCTTCACCGAGCCGTCGATGGGCTGCGTGTTCAGTCTCTTCGCCGGGGCGCGGATGCCCGCAGCACGTATTCGTCCATAGGTTCGCGGAGTGATATTTGCCAGCAGCGCGCCGTTGCAGGAGCAGCCGACCTTTGTGGTCGAATATGAAAATGGAAAACGCTCGGTGCAGCAGCCCTTCACGGTGCACCTGCAGCTTTAAACCAGTACCGATTTGACGATCGTTCCCGTCCACCAGTATCAGTGTTTCTTCCATGTCTTAAATCTCGTGTTGTGCGCCGGTGGGGTCCGATTCAGTTTGCTGAAACGCGCCAGTGCCGGCAGGGAAAATACACGGCATAGCCGTGATAGTGCATCAGCCGGGCAGTGTCTGGCTCAGGAGCTCAAAACACCGCTGGGCCGCCGGGCTCAGCCCCATCCCGCTTCGACTGATCAACCCGATCTCCCTGTTCACTCCGGGATGATCGATGTTGATGCGTTTCAACCCTTCCAGACTGTCCGCCGCCGACTCCGGCAGCACACTGATTCCCAGCCCCTGGCGCACCAACGCCAGCACCGTCGACATGTAGTTGGCCTCCATGCCGGCGTTCAGCGTCAGCCGTGTTTCATCAAACAGCGCATCCACGTGCTCACGCACACTGCTGTCGCGCCCGGTGAGGATGATCGGCTGGTCTGCCAATTGCTCCAAGGTCAACTGGCGATGGTGGGCGAGGGGATGATCCAGCGGTACAAACGCACACAACCGATCATTCAGCACCGGCAGAAAATCCAGTCCATGGCTGAGTCGTGCACGTACGCCGATGCCAAAATCCACTTCCCCTGCGCGCACCTGGGCATGAATGCGGTGGGCGACCAGGTCATGCAACCGTACTTCGATGCCGGCGAAGCGTTCGCGAAACAGGCGCAAGGCCGGCGGTAAAGTGCCAGCGCACACTGAGGGCAGGGCGGCGATGGTGACCACCCCTCGGCGCAGGGCGGCGAGGTCGCGCGAGCCGGTGACAATGTTGTCCAGGTCCAGCAGCAATTTTTCCATGGGGCCACGCGCCTCATGGCCGGCAGCGGTGATGCTGACATGGCGCGGGCTGCGGTCGAGCAGGGTGACACCCAGCCAATCTTCCAATTGCTGAACTTGAACCGTGAGTGCCGAAGGCGACAGATGCAGCTCATTGGCCGCCTTGGTAAAGCTGCCGGTACGGGCGACTGCGAGGAAGGCTTGAATATGCTGGATGCTATTTTTCATAGGCGCGGCTTCATTTTGTTTTTCCGAACATACGGTGGTGAATATTCCAATTTACAAAGAGTAACGCGCTTCCAATACTCCAGGGAAAACAATAACCGGCCAAAAAGGCCGTTCTGGAGTAACCCATGCTCGCAACCCTGGGTGTCATTACCATCCTGTGCCTGCTCGCTGCCGTCATGAGCAAACGCCTCTCACCACTGGTGGCCCTGATCGCCTTGCCGATCATCGCCGCGCTGCTCGGCGGGTTCGGCCTGCAAACCAGTGCCTTCATCATTACGGGGATCAAGAACGTCGCCCCGGTGGTGGGCATGTTTGTGTTTGCGATTCTATTTTTCGGGATCATGACCGATGCCGGCATGCTCGACCCCATCATTGATCGCATCCTGCGTACGGTCGGGACGCGTCCAACACGCATCGTCGTCGGTACCGCGACCCTGGCCCTGCTGGTGCATCTGGACGGTTCCGGCGCGGTAACGTTTTTGGTCACGGTGCCCGCGATGCTGCCGCTGTACACGCGGCTGGGGATCGACAAACGCATCCTCGCCTGTGTGTGCGCTATGGCCGCCGGCGTCAACTTTTTGCCCTGGACCGGACCGGTGCTGCGCTCTTCGGCAGCGTTGCATGTGCCCGTGGCGGACCTGTTCCAACCGCTGATCCCGGTGCAGATCGTCGGCCTGATCTTTGTTTTCGCCTGTGCCTGGTGGCTCGGCCAGCGTGAAGAAAAACGCCTGGGCCTGGGCGCTGGCTCCAGCGTGGATGCGATGCCGCAACGGGTGCTTAGCGACGACGACATCAAGCTGCGTCGGCCGCGCCTGTTCTGGGTCAACCTGATCCTCACTGTGCTGGTGATGGTGGTGATGATTGCCGGTTGGGTCGACCCGGTGGTGATGTTCATGCTCGGCACCGTGGTGGCGCTGTGCATCAACTACCCGAATGTCGACGCCCAGCGCGCCCGCATCGACGCCCATGCGAAAACTGCCCTGACCATGGCCAGCATCCTGCTCGCCGCCGGGGTGTTCACCGGCATCATGCAAGGCACCGGCATGCTCAAGGCGATTGCCGAAGTGGCGGTGGCGCAGATTCCGGCCGGCCACGGAAAGCTGATCCCGGCAGTCGTGGGCTTTCTGTCGATGCCGCTGAGCATGTTGTTTGACCCCGATTCCTACTATTTCGGCGTGATGCCGGTGATCGCCGAAGTCGGCAAGGCCTTGGGCGTCGACCCGCTGCAAGTGGCCCAAGCCTCGTTGCTGGGCGTGCACACCACCGGTTTCCCGGTCAGCCCGCTGACCCCTGCGACCTTCCTGTTGGTGGGCCTGTGTAAGATCGAATTGGCCGATCACCAGCGCTTTACCATCCCTTTTCTGTTTGCCGCGTCAGTGTTGATGACCCTGACTGCGTTGCTCCTGGGAGTGATCTGAGATGAAAACCTTGCGTATCGGTTCCGGCGCCGGCTACTCCGGCGACCGTATCGAACCTGCCGTGGAACTGGCCGAACACGGTGACCTGGATTACCTCGTGTTCGAATGCCTGGCCGAACGCACCATCGCCTTGGCGCAACAGGCCCGTATCAGCGATCCACAGGGGGGCTACGATCCGTTGCTGAGTGAGCGCATGCGCCGCGTGTTGCCGTTTGTTGGAAGGCAGACCGCGCGTCGTCGCTTGCGCGTGATCACCAATATGGGCGCGGCCAACCCGGTGTCGGCGGCGCTTGAAGTGCGGCGGATTGCCAGTGAATTGGGGTTGAGCCTCAACGTTGTAGCTGTGGTGGGTGACGACGTGTTGTCAGTGTTGCAGCCCGATCACGTGCTCGATAACGGACAGACCGTTGGCTCACTGGGTGAGCGGTTGATTTCCGCGAATGCCTACCTGGGTGTCGACGGCATTATCGATGCGTTGCACGCCGAGGCGGACGTGGTGATTACCGGGCGCGTGGCAGATCCGTCGTTGTTCCTGGCCCCGCAGATGTTTGAGTTCGGTTGGACGGCGGACGATTGGCTGCGCCTGGGCCGTGGCACATTGGTCGGGCATTTGCTGGAGTGTGCAGGGCAGGTCAGCGGTGGTTATTTTGCCGATCCTGGTTTCAAGGATGTGGACGATTTGGCGCGCCTGGGTTTCCCGTTGGCCGAGATCGATGCCGACGGTGAGGCCGTGATCACCAAGGTTGCGGGCTCCGGCGGGCGGGTCAGCCGCGCGACGTGTACCGAACAACTGATCTACGAAGTGCATGATCCGGCGGCGTACCTGACGCCGGACGTGACGGCGGACTTTTCCCAGGTGGGGTTCGTCGAAGAGGGGGTTGATCGCGTGCGTGCCCAAGGGGCCAATGGCCGTGCGCGACCCGAGCAACTGAAGGTCAGCGTCGGTTATCTCGACGGCTGGATCGGTGAGGGGCAGATGTCCTACGGCGGCCCGGGTGCAGTCGCACGGGCGCAACTGGCGCGGGATGTCGTACTCAAGCGTTTGGAACTGATGGGTGTGAAGATGCAAGACCTACGCGCCGAACTGATTGGCATGGACTCGCTCCACGGTCCACGCAGCAGCGTAGAGCCCTGGGAAGTGCGTCTGCGCGTGGCGGCGCGTTGTGAAGACCGAGGGGACGCGGTGCGCGTCGGTAATGAAGTGGAAACCCTTTACACCAACGGCCCGTCCGGCGGCGGCGGTGCCAGTAAAAGCGTACGGCAAGTGGTGGCGGTGGCCTCGTTGCTGCTGCCCCGAGACGCGGTCAGCCCGAGGATCGAAGCATGAAACTGCACACGCTGGCCCATTCCCGCACCGGGGATAAGGGCGACACCTCAAACGTCTCAATCATTGCCTATCGCGCCGAGGATTATCCGTTGCTGCGTGAGCAGCTCACGGCCGAGCGTGTGGCTGCGTACTTCGCCGGGCTGTTGGAGTCGGGTGCGGCACCGGTTCGACGCTATGAATTGCCGAACGTGCAGGCGTTGAACTTTGTGCTGCCGGGGATTCTGCGTGGCGGGGTGACTCGCTCGCTGGCGCTGGATGCGCACGGCAAGTGCCTGGGCTCGGCGCTGCTGGATCTGGAATTGATAACACTGGACTGAATGTGGGAGGGGGCTTGCCCCCCCGATAGCGGAGTGTCAGCCGGCTAATCCAGTGACTGACACTCCCTCATCGGGGGCAAGCCCCCTCCCACATTAGTTTTGCGGTGTTTGTCAGATCGCGGCAAACCGCTTATCGAGGTAATCGATGATTACCTTGGAGTCATACATCCAAGTGGTCTGGCCGTTTTCTTCGATGCGCAGGCACGGCACCTTGATCTTGCCGCCTTGCTCCAGCAGGGTCTGGCGGTCCTGCTCGTTGTTCTTCGCATCCTTCAGCGCCACCGGCACATTCAGGCGGTGCAGGGTACGGCGGGTCTTCACGCAGAACGGGCAGGCGTGGAATTGATACAGGGTCAGGTCCTTGGCCGCTGCGTTCACCTGCGCCTGTTGTTCGGCAGGGCGCTGCTTTTTGCGCGGACGGGTAAGTAAGTCGCCGGCGATGATGACGTGGCCGAGGCCCACTCGAAGTGCTTTGACGAACATGGCTGAAACCTCTTGCCCATGAAGAAGGGGCCGCAGCTTACCTTAATTCTGCAGGCGAAAAAAAACCGGCGATGAACGCCGGTCTTTTTCTGCGCAGCCTATTACTTGATCAGGCTGAGGAACTCGCTGCGAGTGGCCGCGTTTTCGCGGAACTCACCCAGCATCACAGACGTGATCATCGACGAATTCTGTTTCTCCACACCGCGCATCATCATGCACATGTGCTTAGCTTCGATCACCACCGCCACGCCCAGGGCGCCGGTCACTTGCATCACGGCATCAGCGATCTGGCGGCTGAGGTTTTCCTGGATCTGCAGGCGGCGCGCATACATGTCGACAATCCGCGCGACCTTGGACAGGCCCAGCACTTTGCCACTCGGGATGTACGCGACGTGGGCCTTGCCGATAAACGGCAGCAGGTGGTGTTCGCACAGCGAGTACAACTCGATGTCCTTGACCAGCACCATTTCGCTGTTGTCGGAGCTGAACAAGGCACCGTTGGTGACTTCTTCCAGCGTCTGCTCATAACCGCGGCAGAGGTACTGCATCGCCTTGGCGGCACGTTTTGGCGTGTCGAGCAGGCCCTCGCGGGAGACGTCCTCGCCGAGTTGGCCGAGGATCTCGGTGTAATTCTGTTCCAGGGACATGAAACTACCTGTGGGATTTTCGCAAAGCGCAAGGTTACGGTGGCGGACACATCGCTGCAAGCCTGACGATGTCACTTGTTACTCGTCACGGCCTTCCATCATCGTACGCTTGAGCATCACATACACCGCCCCCGCGCCGCCGTGGCGGGCCTGGCAGGAGGTGAAGCCCAGCACCTGAGCGTGTTGGCGCAGCCAGGTGTTGACGTGGCTTTTGATCATCGGTCGCTTACCGTCCAGCCGCACGGCTTTGCCGTGGGTGACGCGTACACAGCGGATTTCGAATTTGGTGGCTTCAGCGAGAAAGGCCCACAGGGTTTCGCGGGCTTTCTCCACGGTCATGCCGTGCAGGTCGAGGCTACCTTCGAAGGGGATCTGGCCGACCTTGAGCTTGCGCATCTGGCTTTCCTGCACGCCATCGCGGGCCCACATCAACTCGTCTTCGGGGCCGACGTCGATCACGAATTGGTCCGACAGGCCATCCACGGTGGTGGCATCGGTGCGCACGGTCGCGGCCTGGCGCAGTTTGGCGATTTGCGCCCGATCAGCCTTGGGTTTGCCGGTATCGGCGCGGTCGTGCTTGATCGGCTTGACGCCGCGCAGCTCGTTTTTGAACAGGGGAAAAATCGTCGTCTTGCATGTCGGCCTCCGCGAAGGGCGGGCAGTTTACCTAATTCGCGGCGGCCGGGCGCAGGAAACGCTATCCAAGCGCCATCAGTCGTGTTTTTTCATCAGGTGTGCAGCGATATTCAGTGATAACGGCTGGCGCATTTTCCGACGGCTACGACGCCACAACCACACGCCCAGCCACAGCACCAGCACGCCGATGCCCAGCAGGAGGGCAGAGCCACCGGGGCTGGCATTCAGTTCGCCAAGGGCCGGTGAATGACCAAACAAGCCGGCGCCACCAGCGCCCGCAAGCAACAAACCTACAATCGCCAGCAACGCGGCAATGCCGGCCACCAGACGCAGACGCCAGTTACTCGGGCCCTTTGGGCGCAAGCGACGAGCGTCAAAACCATCGGATATCTTCATTCCGACCTTTCCTCCAGGGTATCGGCCCTTCGACCGGAAGATACGCAGCTTGTTCCTGTACCCGAGGCAAATGCGCCAAATCAAAAGGCTTAGCGGATGAGCGGGGCAATAAACATTGCCGCGCCGCTCATCAGAAGGGCGATCAGATCAGATCTTTGGTCAGCGCAAGGGTGGCGAAGTTGTCGGCCATGATGGCCATTTCGGTTTGCTGTACGTGCTCGGCAGTCAGGATGCCGCCTTTGTAAGGCAGGTTGCGGGTGGCGCAGGCGTCTTCCACCAGGGTGCAGCGAAAGCCCAGGTTCTTGGCCGCGCGCACGGTGGTGCTGACGCTGGAATGGCTCATGAAACCGCAGACGATCAGGTCCAGGGAACCGAGGTCTTGCAGGTGCTTTTCCAGGCCGGTGCCATGAAAGGCGCTGGGCAGAAGCTTGCCGATAATGGTTTCGTCGCCTTGAGGCTCAAGGCCGGGAATGAACTCACCGCGTTCGCCCTGAGGGTCGAACAGGCCACCGACGGTACCCAGGTGGCGCACATGCACGATCGGACGGCCAGCGTTGCGCGCTGAGGTCACAAGCTGCTTGATATGGTCGACCGCCGCGTCCATGCCCGAGAGGGCGAGTGGACCGCTGAGGTATTCCTTCTGGGCGTCGATGATCACGAGGGTCGCATGGTTCAGGTTGGCTGCTGCGTAACCGCGACCGCTGAGTTGAAACATCGTCTTTGGAACGGACATTCTGGGGCTCCTGTGAGGGGGGCTTTTGCGACATTGTCCACTGGCTGAGCAGTTCTGTGAATCGCTACCATCGTAAGCTACGCCGTTGCTGGCGTGCAGCCATGTCAAGAGGCGGGCTTGTTTAACACAATGCTGGCAAATTGGATGAAATCCGATGGGTGGCGCCAAGTTTTCGTACATCGTAGGTACAGGCGAAGGCTGTTAGAATCGCCAGTCGTTTTTTCCAGGAGTCTGCCCCCGTGATCACTTCCCGCCTGCGCACCTTGCGCGACCATATCCGTTGGGCTGTCAGCCGTTTCCATGGGGAAGACCTGTTTTTCGGCCATGGCACCGACAACGCCTGGGATGAAGCCCGGCAATTGGTGCTCGGCGCCTTGAGCCTGCCGTGGGAAATTGCCGACAGTTACCTGGACTGCAACCTGGAAGAAGAGGAAGTCTCCCATGTGCAACGCCTGCTTCACCGCCGTATCCATGAGCGCGTGCCGACCGCCTACCTGCTGGGTGAGGCCTGGTTCTGCGGCATGTCGTTTATCGTCGACAAGCGTGTGTTGATCCCGCGTTCCCCCATCGGCGAACTGATCGAAAACCGCTTCGAACCGTGGCTGGCCCAACCACCGGCGCGCATCCTCGATCTGTGCACCGGCTCAGGTTGCATCGGCATCGCCTGCGCCTACGAGTTCCAGGACGCCGAGGTAGTGTTGGGTGACTTGTCCTTCGAAGCATTGGAAGTGGCCAACCAGAATATCGAGCGTCATGGCGTCGACGAGCGCGTATACACCGTGCAGGGCGATGGTTTCGACGGCCTGCCAGGCCAGCGTTTCGACCTGATCGTGTCAAACCCGCCGTATGTGGACGCTGAAGACTTCGCCGACATGCCGGACGAATACCAGCATGAGCCGGAGCTGGGACTGGCCTGTGGCGATGACGGTTTGAACCTGGTACGTCGGATGCTCGCCGAAGCGGCGGACCATCTGACCGAGAAGGGTTTGCTGATCGTAGAAGTGGGCAACAGCCAGGTGCACGTTGAGGCGTTGTACCCAGAGGTGGACTTTGCGTGGCTGGAATTCCAGCGGGGCGGGCACGGGGTGTTCATGCTCACGGCCGAGCAGTGCCGGGCGCATCAGGCCGTCTTTGCCGCCAGGGTCTGAGTGGGTCATGCGGTCAGTGTGGGAGGGGGCTTGCCCCCGATGGTAGTGTCTCAGTCAACACATTCATGACTGAATACACCGCTGTTGGGGGCAAGCCCCCTCCCACATTTTTATTGCAGTGCAACCTATTAGCGGTGTGTCGCAATCCAGATCAACAGCCCTGCCTGGAACACCGTAAACGCCACCAGACAGGTGATGGTGAAACGTAGCCCGCTGTCCTCGCGCTTGAACTTGGTGACTTTTTCCTCTTCCTTGCGCAGCTTCACTTCCTGTTCCAACAGGTTCTGTTCGGCCTGTTGCAGCATCTGCGCGGCTTCGAGGATCTCGACGAACTGCACCTTCTCAGTGTTCCAACTGTCCAGCACATCACCGACCTTGCCTGGCTGTACGTTGCCTTTGAGGTGCTGCACATCGGCATACGCCACATCAAAACCCTGAATGCGCAAGAAGTGGTCGCGGCGCAGGCGCGTGGCTTCGTTGAGTGCGTCCTTGTTGGCCAGGTCGACGCCGTCGACGCGGTAGTGCGACCACTTCTTCTTAGCCCAGGCAGCGCCTTGAGCAACGAGGAAACGGCCGATGCCCCGGTTGGCCGGCTCGATTTCCAGGCTGTTGCCCGGACCGAAATGCACGCGATGGGTGTCGTGGTCGACCCAGATATCCAAGTGGTTTTGTTCGCGACGCACACGCTGGCCGGGCAACTGAATGACCATGCGCAACAGGCTGTGTTGCTTGTCATTGCGCTCGGCATAGCCGAACTGCACGAACCTCAACGGCCGCAGGCCAGTGGCGCGGTCTGTGGCCAGGGGGGCCAGGCGCAGCATCTTGAAATGTTCGGCCTGGACATCCGCCCACGGCAGAGGCGCCGCGTCGACGGCCTCGGTTTTTTCAGCCGGGGTGTCGGCGGTCGGTTCTGGTGTTGCTTCAGTGGTTGTCATGCGGCGCGATCCTGTCCAAGCCCAGCCAGCCGACAGTCTTTTTGCTGTCGACTCTTGGCTTATCGGCCGTTTTTACGAGGACTGGAGGCAAATTGTCGCTTAACGGGGTTGAAGTCCGGCGATAAAGCGCACCACGCGGTTACCCAGCTCTGCGGCGAGGGGTAATTGCGGGTCATTGTAGGAGGCCAATTGCTGCTTCACGTCATTGGGCACGATGCGCATGACGTGGTTCATGCCTTCGATCACCGTCAGCTCGGCATCAGGCTTGGCCCTTTTCAGTTGCTGGGCGTCACCGACACCGACCTGTATATCGTTGGTGCCCTGGACGATCAGTGCCGGCATGCGCAGTTTGGCAAAGGCCGCGGACGGATCGGCGCGGAACAGGCTGATCAGGTAAGGCTGCACACTGGGTCGGAAAATAGCCTCCAGCGGGCCAGGTACATCGGCATCCACCTGACCGGCCTTGAGGTGATCGAGGATTTCATTACTGCGCAGCAGCAGGGCAGGGGGCAAATGATCGGCCAGTTGCTGGCGGATGACCTGGTCCACCGGACGAGCGCTACCTGACAGGGAGATTACACCGGCCGGGTCGAGTTGCGGGGCGGCGAGGGCGGCGACCAGCGCGCCTTCGCTGTGGCCCAGCACAATCAGCGGGCCCATGCGTTTGTCGGCCTTGAGCATTTTGCCCCAGGCCACTGCGTCGGCCACGTAGGCGTCGAGGGTCAGGTTACGCTCGTCAGGTGTGGCGGCGAGGCTTGCAGCCACACCGCGCTTGTCGTAGCGCACGCTGGCGATGTTGTGTCGTGCCAGCACCCACGCCAGGCGCTTGAGACTGTCGTTGCGCGCGCCGTCGGCACTGTTGCCGTTGCGGTCGGTGGGACCGGAGCCCGCGATAATCAGCACCACGGGCACCGGATGGTCGGATTGGGGCAGCAGCAGCGAACCAAACAGCTCGCCGCTGCCGGTGTCCAGGCTGATGGGCCGTTGCAGTACGACGGGGGACGCGGCGTGGGCCACGGCGGTAAACAGGGTGAGGGTAAACAGCAAAACTCGCAGCATCATCGCGCCATCATTGGTGAAGTGTCGGTTGGACCTGTGCCGACCGGTAAGGTTTCGAGGATGAACTAGTCGGTTGGCCCGCGTATACTGGCGCGCTTGGTTATCACCCCCGAGTGATTACAACTGATTTCACGGAGCGCCCTGCATGTCTGGCAATACCTTCGGCAAGCTGTTCACTGTCACCACCGCAGGCGAAAGCCACGGCCCGGCGTTGGTCGCCATTGTCGACGGCTGCCCGCCCGGCCTGGAACTGTCCCTGGAGGACCTGCAGCGCGACCTCGATCGCCGCAAACCCGGTACCAGTCGCCACACTACCCAGCGCCAGGAGCCTGACGAAGTCGAGATACTCTCCGGCGTCTTCGAAGGTCGTACCACCGGTTGCGCCATCGGCCTGCTGATCCGTAACACCGACCAGAAGTCCAAAGACTACTCGGCGATCAAGGACCTGTTCCGACCGGCCCACGCCGACTACACCTATCACCACAAATACGGCGAACGCGACTACCGTGGCGGTGGCCGCAGTTCCGCGCGCGAAACCGCCATGCGCGTGGCCGCTGGCGCCATCGCCAAGAAATACCTGGCCACCCAGGGCATCGTGATCCGTGGCTACATGAGCCAGTTGGGCCCGATTGAAATCCCGTTCAAGACCTGGGACAGCGTGGATGACAACGCTTTCTTCTGTCCTGACCCGGATAAAGTGCCGGAACTGGAAGCCTATATGGACCAGTTGCGCCGCGACCAGGACTCCGTCGGCGCCAAGATCACTGTGGTCGCCGAGGGCGTCAAGCCAGGCCTGGGCGAGCCGATCTTCGACCGTCTGGATGCAGAACTGGCCCATGCACTGATGAGCATCAACGCCGTAAAAGGCGTGGAAATCGGCGCAGGCTTCGCGTGTGTGTCCCAGCGCGGCACCGAGCACCGCGATGAGATGACCCCACAAGGTTTCCTCAGCAACAATGCCGGTGGCATCCTTGGGGGCATTTCTTCCGGTCAGCCAATCGTTGCGCACCTGGCGCTCAAGGCCACGTCGAGCATCACCACCCCAGGCCGCTCGATTGACGTCAACGGTAACCCGGTGGATGTGATCACCAAGGGCCGCCACGACCCGTGCGTTGGCATCCGGGCTACGCCCATTGCCGAGGCAATGATGGCCATCGTGTTAATGGACCACCTGCTGCGCAACCGTGGGCAAAATGCTGAGGTGCAGGTGAGCACTCCGGTACTGGGCCAGCTGTGACGGGCTGGTTGTGACAGCGCTCCCTTATTGGCGCCTCTCCAGCTTCTACCTGTTCTACTTCGCCCTGCTGGGGGCGACGGCGCCGTTCCTGGCGCTGTACTTCGATCACTTGGGCTTCTCCAGCGCGCGTATCGGCGAGCTGGTGGCCATCCCCATGCTGATGCGCTGCGTGGCGCCCAACCTGTGGGGCTGGCTGGGCGACTATACCGGCCGCCGCCTGGCCATCGTGCGTTTTGGCGCAGTGTGCACCCTGGTCAGCTTTTCGCTGATTTTCGTCAGCAAGACCTACGCCTGGCTGGCTTTGGTGATGGCCCTGCATGCGTTCTTCTGGCACGCGGTGCTGCCGCAGTTTGAAGTGATCACGCTCGCGCATCTGCAAAAACAGACGTCACGCTACAGTCAGGTACGTTTGTGGGGCTCCATCGGCTTTATCCTCACCGTGGTGATCATGGGCCGGCTGTTCGACTGGCTGAGCCTGGATATCTACCCGGTGGTGGTCGTGGTGATCATGGCCGGGATTATTGGCGCCAGCCTGTGGGTGCCGAATGCGCAGCCTGCCAGCCAGGGTAATCGCCTTGCCGGTGAGGGTTTCCTCAAGCAACTGCGTAGCCCAGGCGTGTTGGCCTTTTACGCCTGTGTCGCGCTGATGCAGATGAGCCACGGGCCGTATTACACCTTTCTCACGCTCCACCTTGAGCACTTGGGCTACAGCCGTGGCGTGATCGGCATGCTGTGGGCCTTGGGAGTAGTGGCCGAAGTGCTGATGTTCCTGGCCATGAGCCGCATCCTCACGCGCTTCTCGGTACGTCGGGTGTTGATGGCCAGTTTCCTGTTGGCGGCGCTGCGCTGGTTACTGCTGGGCTCGTTTGCCGAATTTCTTTGGGTGCTGTTATTGGCGCAGGTCATGCACGCGGCTACCTTCGGCAGCTTTCATGCAGCGGCGATTGCCTTTGTGCAACGCAGCTTCGGCGATAAACAACAAGGCCAGGGCCAGGCGCTGTACGCCGCTTTGGCCGGCACCGGCGGTGCGCTGGGCGCGCTGTATTCCGGTTATAGCTGGAACCTGTTGGGGCCGACCTTCACCTTTAGTATTGCCAGCGTCGCCGCCCTGGCCGCGGCCGTTATCATGGGTCTTCGATTGCACGAACAGAACCAAGGAACCCTTCAATGAGTTATGTCGCTGTCTACCACGTCGCTTCACCGGATACGCCGAACAAGGTCTTGACCCATGCCGAAGACATCGCTGCGACCCTGGCCGAGCACGGTGTGCGGTTCGAGCGCTGGCAGCCCAGCCCGATCGAGAAGGGCGCCAGCGAGGCTGAAATGATTGCCGCCTATCAGCCGCAGATCGACGCGCTGGGCGACGTCTCGGTGGCAGTATTCAGTGTCACAAGCGACCACCCGCAGAAGGACGAGCTGCGGGCTCGGTTCCTCTCTGAGCGCCGTAACAGCGAAGATGAAGTGCGTTTTTTCATCGCTGGCCAGGGCCTTTTCAGCCTGCACATAGGCGACTACGTATATGCCGTGCGCTGTGAGAAAAACGACCTGCTGGCGATCCCGGCCGGCATGGCGCACTGGTTTGATATGGGCGAGAACCCCCACTTGGTCACACTGCACTTAGCTAAAACGGTGCAAGGGGCGGACCCGGCATTCACCGGCGATGATATTGCCAGCCGTTTCCCAGGTTTGGATGATTGAAACCAGGCAGCTGGAATGTTCAACCCCGCCAAGTTGGAAATTGTTGTGGGAAGAGGCTTAGTTGCTTGTAGGGCTTGGCTGTTTATCGCGGCCAATGCGCACTGAAACCATTCGTTATGTAACTCTTTGCGGCACCAGTTGTATCACCTGTCAATAGGAGGAATCCGAAGGGTGATAGGAGATCAGCCAAAAAGAAGGAGAAATGTAATGAATGGGCCAGAGGAGCCGTGTCCGCCGCCGTATTTCGTGCCCAACGCGCTCAGGAGACGCCTGAGCTTGTCCGGCAAGCCGCTGACCCCAGCGGAATTGGAGATCTTACGCTGGGCTTCCGAGGGCAAGACCGTCTGGGAAATCAGTCAGATCCGTGCGACGTCCGAGGCTACCGTCAAATTTCACCTGCGCAATATCTACGGCAAATTGGAAGTCACCAACCGTGTACAGGCGATGAACGAGGCCGCGCGCCAAGGCCTGTGCTGACCTCAACGAAAAAGGGCCGCGACGCTCAACGGCGTCGCGGCCCTTTTTTATGTGCAGTACTTAAGCCGAATGGTAAGTCGGCAGGGCAAAGCGGTTCTGGCTTTGCAGCATCGAAATTTGCGGCAGGTCACTGGCTTGTTCGGCCAGGTCGCGGCGAATGGCACTGATCACCCAGGTAAGTTGGTCGGCAGTGTGCAACTGCTGGTAGGAGATCGAACGCTTGACCTGTTTGCCCTCACCATTGCGCAGTGTCAGCAGGATGCCGCCGTCTGGACGTGGCTGGGTGGTGACGTCGTAGTTGGAGAATACTGAAGCGAATTTATCTTGGATCAGGCTCATGTCTATCAGCTCCGTTGGCTCAATTTGGCAAGCATGGAGTGATAGGTGCAGTGATTGTGCCAGCTCCTGATTTATTTAAATATCCTTTTAAATCAATGGCTTATAAAAAATTGAGATTTTCAGATTCGTGCAAATTGCATGAAGGGCCATCATGCATCCTGCATTTTGCGTTACTTGGCGCGGCCGGATGGGCGTGCCGCTATCCATAAAGACTCCCTTTGCGGGGCTAAATTCCCTTTTTCAGTCGTCGTCTGTTGGGATACAAAACTTTTCAAATCCCGCGTGTACAGTCGAAGAAGGGCTGACGTATTTTCCTTCAATGCACTCGGCCTCCTTCTTACGGAGAAATGGGTGCTTTTGGATCATACGAACAATAAGAAAAAGGATGTTCCACCATGAGCCACCCGCAGAACGACATGATCACCTGGGGCAAGCTGTTGCGTAAGGTGCCCTCCATTGTTCGTGCCCTGCCACGCGTTGTGCGTGGCATGCGTGCCGCCAATGTCACCGACCCCGCGCAGCCTTGCGGATTGGGCTGGCACTTTGAGCAAGCCACCCTGCGCAATCCGGATGGCAACGCTTTGTTGTATGGCGATCAGGTGCTCAGCTATACCGAAGCCAACCAGCGTGCCAACCGTATCGCCCATCATCTGCACGCCCAGGGCATCGGCAAGGGTGACGTGGTGGCTCTGTTTGTTGAAAATCGCCCCGAATTACTTTTGAACGTGCTCGCCGTGGCCAAGCTGGGTGGCATCTGCGCGATGCTCAACACTGCGCAAACCCAGGCGGCGCTGGTGCACAGCCTGAACCTGGTGAGCCCAGTGGCCATTATTGTCGGTGCGGAACTGGTGGCCTCCTATGAAACCGTGCGTGATCAGGTCGCGATCAAGGCTGATCGAACCTGGTTCGTCGCCGATCAGCAATCCACCGAGGTGCCCGACGGTTATATCGACCTGATGGCGGTCAGTGCCGAGTGCCCGCTGGAGAATCCGGCCAGCACCGCGCAGGTCTTCTTCAATGACCCGTGCTTCTATATCTACACCTCCGGCACCACCGGCCTGCCCAAGGCCGGGATTATGAAGCATGGCCGCTGGACCAAAACGGCCGTCAGCTTCGGCAGTATCGCCCTGGACATGGGGCCGGATGACGTCCTCTATTGCACCTTGCCGCTCTACCACGCCACCGGATTGTGCGTGTGCTGGGGCTCTGCAATTGTCGGCGCGTCAGGCTTTGCCATCCGCCGCAAGTTCAGCGCCAGCCAGTTCTGGGACGATGCGCGCAGATTCAAGGCAACCACCCTCGGTTATGTCGGCGAGTTGTGCCGTTACCTGCTCGACCAGCCGCCCACTGAAAACGACCGTGATAACCGCGTCACCAAGATGGTCGGCAACGGCCTGCGCCCTGGCGTGTGGGCGCAGTTCAAGGCGCGCTACGGCGTTGAGCATATCTGCGAGCTGTACGCGGCCAGCGACGGCAATATCGGCTTTACCAACGTATTGAATTTCGACAACACCATCGGCTTTTGCCTGCAGCATTGGGCTCTGGTGGACTATGACCACGAAGGCGGCGAGCCGCTGCGCGGCAGCGATGGCTTTATGCGTAAGGTGCCCTCGGGCGGGCAGGGGCTGTTGCTGGCGAGGATCGATGAAAAATCGCCCTTCGACGGCTACACCGATCCGGAAAAAAATCGCCGGGTGGTGCTCACTGACGTGTTTGAAAAGGGCGATCGCTACTTCAATACCGGCGATTTGTTGCGCAGCATCGGCTTCGGCCATGCGCAATTTGTCGATCGCCTGGGGGACACTTACCGCTGGAAGGGTGAAAACGTCTCCACCACCGAGGTCGAGAATGTCCTGCTGCAACACCCCCAGATCGCCGAAGTGGTGGCGTATGGCGTTGAGATCGAGAACACCAACGGGCGCGCGGGCATGGTCGCCATCACCCCCAGCGAGTCCCTGGCCGCGCTGGACATGCGCGAGCTGCTGCAATTCGCCCACGGCCAGTTGCCAGCCTATGCGGTGCCATTGTTCCTGCGGATCAAGGTCAAGATGGAAACCACCGGTACCTTCAAGTACCAGAAGGTCAAGCTCAAGGAGGAGGCTTTCGATCCGGACAAGGCCGGCAATGACCCGGTGTATGCCTGGCTGCCGGGTTCGGACTGCTACGTGCCGGTCACCGGGCAATTACTCGCGCAGATCCAGGGCGGTCAGTTCCGCTATTGATTGTGGCTATGGGGGCTTTTGACAAAAAAGCCATGACAGGTGGGAACTCCCTCGCGACACTGGCGCCTATTCAGTACCAGATAAGGAGCCCCACATGTCCGACCAGCCTAAACAAATGACCGAAGACGAAGCCGCCGAATTTGCCGAGCAAGTCTTCGACGTGGCCCGCCGCGGCGACGCGGCCATGCTTGCCGCGCTGTTGGCCAAAGGCTTGCCGGCCAATTTCCGCAACCACAATGGCGACACCCTGCTGATGCTCTCGGCCTACCACGGCCACGCCGAGGCGGTGAAAGTGCTCCTGGAGTTCAAGGCCGATCCACTGATCGCGAACGACAAGAACCAACTGCCGATTGCCGGTGCCGCCTTCAAGGGCAACCTGCCGGTGGTCAAGGCGCTGATCGAGGGTGGGACGCCGGTAGAAGCCGCGTCCTCAGACGGTCGCACCGCGCTGATGATGGCGGCGATGTTCAACCGCGTTGACATGGTCGATTACCTGCTTGGTCAGGGCGCCAACCCCAAGGCCACAGATGCCCAGGGCGCGACCGCGCTGGCAGCGGCCCAGACCATGGGCGCGGTGGATACGGCGGCGCAGTTGCAGAAACTGGTGTAGGCTTTGCGCCCTCAAAAACCAGCCCGTTACAGGATCGCCCCATGAAAACCGCCCTCGTCGAACTTATCAGCAAAATCAGCGCCGGGGTCATGGGCGAGGACGAGGTCGCGCGCATCGCTGATGAGGCTGCCCAGGCCTACGCCGATCCTGCTGCATTTCTGGCAGCCAACCCAGACATCAACTACGACGACACCTTCCCGATTCCTTTGGGGGAGTGGGTGGTGGTCGGCAGCCTGCCAGAGACCGTGCTGTTCCAGGCCGACACCTATGGCGATCTGTTTGCGCAGATCGTCGCCTCGTTCGGTCCGGGTGTCGCGTTCAACCTCAAGCCCAAGCAACTGGCCAAGGCTGACGGCCTCACCGCGCTGAACCGCATCCAGATCCAGATGAGCGCCCTGAGCCCGGAGGATGGCGGCTATGTGCTGCTTGATTTCAGCCTGCCCTTGGATGACGAAATCCAGACCGTATTGGTGTTTGGCAACGACCTGCCTCGGGTGCTGGAGCTGTGCGCCGAAGTCGGCATCAAGGCGGAGCCGTCCCTGGAAGCGCTGAAGGTGGAGGTCCACGTCTGAAATAAAACGGAACCCCTGCCAGGGCTGACTATCCTACAAGTGCATGCCCTCACTTAGGAGCGACACCATGGGTTCCACATTTAATGGCTTGATTGGGCTGATCATCCTCGCGCTGGATATCTGGGCGATCATCAATGTGTTTAAAAGCGGCGCGAGCACTGGCGCCAAGGTGTTGTGGATCCTGTTGATCCTGCTGCTGCCGGTCCTGGGCCTGATCATCTGGGCGATTGCCGGGCCACGGGGTAACGTGCGGATTTGATCGCTTCACTCCGTCTGGAGTGGGCACAGTAAATGTGGGAGGGAGCTTCTCCCGATAGCGGTGTATCAGCCACTCATCTGGCACTGACACATCGCGATCGGGAGTCAGTCCCCTCCCACATTTCGTTTCATGATGCCTGTGATTTTTGTATCGAAATATTCGCTGTACAGAATTTTCACAACCCATCCAAGACAATTCTCCGGCTTTTTCTGCCTGCTATTAAAGGCGGTGCAGCGGTGCACGTTCAGTAATTAATAGCCTTGCTGTGATTGATCGGGCACCATTCGCGCCACCGCGATATTTCGTCACTTAAACTTCCAATGGGTCCTGAAACGACATGGCAAACCCGGACGCCCTGAGTCAGCAGCGAGCTTCTAATCGCCTGCTGCAACCGACCGTCAAATCCCATCTGGCATACACGCTGCTCTGCGCACTGGTCATGATGGTGATGTTCTCCCTGCTGCGCCTGGCGCTGCTGGTGTACAACCGCGAGATGATCCTCGACACCCCGGCCTCGACCTTCCTGGAAGCGTTCGCCAACGGCCTGCGTTTTGACATACGCCTGGTGGTGTATCTGCTGATCCCGCTGCTGCTGGCACTGTTCAGCGTACGGGCCATGGCCGCGCGTGGGTTCTTCCGTTTCTGGCTGACCATTGCGTCCAGCATCGCCCTGTTCCTGGGCTTGATGGAGATGGACTTCTACCGCGAGTTCCACCAGCGCCTCAACGGCCTGGTTTTCCAGTACGTGAAGGAAGACCCGAAAACCGTGATGAGCATGCTCTGGTACGGTTTTCCGGTGGTGCGCTACCTGCTGGCCTGGGCCGTAGGCACGCTGATCCTGAGCATCGCCTTCAAAGGCGCTGATCGCGCGACGCGCCCACGCGGCCCATTCAGCGGTGGCAGTATCGGCACCCGCCAGGTCGCGCCGTGGTACAGCCGCATCGCGGTGTTCGTGGTCTGCCTGCTGATCGCTGTGGTTGCCGCCCGTGGCACTCTGCGTCAGGGCCCGCCGCTGCGCTGGGGCGACGTGTACACCACCGATTCCAACTTCGCCAACCAGTTGGGCCTCAATGGCACCTTGTCGCTGATCGCGGCGGCCAAGGCTCGGTTCGGTGAGGACCGCGCCAATATCTGGAAGGCCACTCTGGATCAGCCGTTGGCGACCCAGACCGTGCGCGACATGCTGGTATTGCCCCAAGAGAAACTGGTCGATACCGACACCGCCGCCGTGCGCCGTGACTACATGCCGCCGGCCGAAAAGACCCTGCCGATCAAGAACGTCGTGGTCATCCTGATGGAAAGCTTCGCCGGTCACTCGGTAGGCGCATTGGGCCGTCCGGGCAACATCACGCCGTCCTTCGACAAACTGTCCAAGGAAGGCCTGCTGTTCGACCGCTTCTTCTCCAACGGCACTCACACCCACCAGGGTATGTTCGCCACCATGGCCTGCTTCCCGAACCTGCCAGGCTTTGAATACCTGATGCAGACCCCGGAAGGCAGCCACAAGCTGTCGGGCCTGCCGCAGTTGCTCAGCGCGCGTCAGTTTGACGACGTGTATGTCTACAACGGCGACTTCGCCTGGGACAACCAGTCGGGCTTCTTCAGCAACCAGGGCATGACCAACTTCATTGGCCGCAACGACTTCGTCGACCCTGTGTTCTCTGATCCGACGTGGGGCGTGTCCGACCAGGACATGTTCAACCGTGGCCTGCAAGAGTTGAAAGCCCGCGAAGGCGGCAAGCCGTTCTACGCACTGCTGCAAACCCTGTCCAACCACACGCCGTACGCATTGCCGACGCCATTGCCCGTCGAGAAAGTCACTGACCGTGGCAGCCTCAACGAGCATTTGACGGCCATGCGTTACTCCGACTGGGCCCTGGGCCAGTTCTTTGAAAAGGCCCGCAAGGAGCCGTACTTCAAGGAAACCCTGTTTGTAATCGTGGGCGACCACGGCTTCGGCAACGAACAGCAGATCACCGAGATGGACTTGGGCCGCTTCAACGTGCCGATGCTGATGATTGCACCGGGCATGCAGGAGAAGTTCGGCGAGCGTGACCACACCGTGGGCACCCAGATCGACATCGTGCCGACCATTATGGGCCGCCTCGGTGGCGACACCCTGCACCAATGCTGGGGTCGTGATCTGCTGAACCTGCCGGAAGGCGACAAAGGCTTTGGCGTGATCAAGCCTTCGGGCAGCGACCAGACCGTGGCCTTGGTCACCGCAGACCGCATCCTTGTTTTGCCCAAGGAGATGCCACCGAAGTTGTGGGAATACGAACTGGGCGCTAACCCGACCGGTAAGGTGATTCCTGAATCGCCGGACGAGGCTGCGTTGAAGCAGAAACTTGAGTCTTTCCTGCAGACGGCCACCAAGAGCCTGTTGGATAACACCGCCGGCGTAGTTGACGGCAAGCCGGACTAATTAACCGGCAATAAAAAAGAGGCCTTTTCAGGCCTCTTTTTTTATGCGGTTTTTATATCCGGCCGAGCAACAACAACACCAGCAGGACAACCAGAACAACACCCAGGATACCCGACGGGCCATAGCCCCAGTTGCGGGAGTGCGGGAAGACTGGCAGACCACCGACCAGCAGCAGGATCAGGATGATGATTAGAATGAGGCTCATGGTTTTATTTCCTTATAGGCCTTGTGCAAGGACTGATGATTTAACGTTACGACCGCAGGTTTAATTACGAACGCCTTAACAACTCCGACTCCTGCGCTTCGCATAAAATTCCGTGTTTTTTTAAAGCATTTTGCAAACACGCTTATTTCTTTTAATGCGCTCGCAGCTGCGTCGTACTAGTTGAAAAAGATTGAACTTAGGCTGTGCGCAGGCATCCGACCCGGCCCACGGTTTGCCTGGGGCATTCATCAATCTGATGGTGCGTGGGTGCAGGAAAAACCTTCGCTACACTGCCGATCACTTCTTCTGTGAACCACAAGGCTGCTTCCTATGCAAAATCGCATGATGATCACTGGCGCCGGGTCCGGCCTGGGTCGTGAAATCGCTCTGCGCTGGGCCCGCGAGGGTTGGCAATTGGCCTTGTCGGATGTCAGCGAGCCAGGGTTGCAGGAAACCCTCAAGCTCGTGCGCGAGGCCGGGGGCGATGGCTTTACCCAACGTTGCGACGTGCGCGACTACAGCCAGCTCACCGCGTTTGCCCAGGCGTGCGAAGTGAAGCTGGGGGGCATCGATGTGATCGTCAATAACGCTGGCGTCGCCTCGGGTGGTTTCTTTGCCGAACTGTCCCTGGAGGATTGGGACTGGCAGATTGCGATCAATCTGATGGGCGTGGTCAAAGGCTGCAAAGCGTTCCTGCCGCTGCTGGAAAAGAGCAAGGGCCGCATCATCAACATCGCCTCTATGGCGGCGCTGATGCAAGGGCCGGCCATGAGCAACTACAACGTAGCCAAGGCCGGTGTGGTGGCGCTGTCGGAAAGCCTGCTGGTGGAGCTCAAGCAGCAGGAAGTTGGCGTGCATGTGGTATGCCCGTCGTTCTTCCAGACCAACCTGCTGGACTCGTTCCGTGGGCCGACGCCGGCGATGAAGGCCCAGGTGGGCAAGTTGTTGGAGAGTTCGCCGATCTCGGCGGCGGATATTGCCGATTACATCTATCAGCGTGTCGCCGAAGGGGAATTCATGATCTTGCCCCACGAGCAGGGCCGGATGGCCTGGGCGTTGAAGCAGAAGAATCCGCAATTGCTCTACGACGAAATGACTACCATGGCCGACAAGATGCGCGCCAAGGCACAGGCTGTTAAAGGCTAATCAGGTGTTGGTCTGTCAGGCAAATTACCTACTGGTGTAGGTGTTGCCTGATTTAGCTGCGTGCCATTGCTGCATCAAACTTCAGCGCGCATGGTCGAGGTCCTGTCACTCCAAAAGGACAACCGCCATGCTGGTCTTAAGCCGCGCTGTAGGCGAAATCATCTCCATCGGTGATGAGATCACCGTGCGCATCCTGGAACTGAACGGCGACCAAGTGAAATTCGGCATTGCCGCACCAGCGGGGATCAATGTGCACCGCGCCGAGGTGCATCAGAAAATGCTCGAACGCCAAGCCACTCAACCCCAACCCGCCACCAACCCCTAGAACACCCTCAGTCGAACAGATGCTTGGGCACATCGTGCTTAAGCATCAACTGGCATTGCTCGCTTTCCGGGTCGAACACGATCAGGGCCTGGCCCTTGGTCAGCGCTTGGCGCACGCGCAGCACGCGGGTTTCCAGGGGCGTGTCGTCGCCATTGTCGGTGCCGTCGCGGGTCACGAAGTCTTCGATCAGGCGGGTCAGAGTGTCGACTTCAAGAGCGTCGTAGGGAATCAGCATACAAGCCTCAGATAGAGAATCCCGGCGATGCTACTGTGCCGGGACCCGGGTTGCCAGCAGTGGCTGTTACTCGCCTGAGGACTTGTTGCCCACCAGACTGTCCACCGACGGCACGCGCGTGTCGCTTTCCATCTGTGTTTCATGCTCGATTTGATGACTGAAGCGGTCCAGTGAACCCTGGGCCGGCTGCGCGTCGCTGGCAAAGACCGGCGGGCTGAGGATGTACGCGCCGAGCAAGCGGCTCAGCGCCGCCAGGCTGTCGATATGGGTGCGCTCGTAGCCGTGGGTCGCGTCGCAACCAAACGCCAGCAGCGCTGTACGGATATCGTGCCCGGCCGTCACCGCCGAGTGTGCATCGCTGAAGTAATAACGGAACAGATCGCGGCGCACTGGCAGGTCATTTTCCGATGCAAGGCGCAGCAGGTGACGGGACAGGTGGTAGTCGTACGGCCCGCCGGAATCCTGCATCGCCACACTCACCGCATGTTCGCTGGAGTGCTGGCCGGGGGCGACCGGGGCGATGTCGATGCCGACAAACTCACTCACATCCCACGGCAGGGCTGCCGCCGCACCGCTGCCGGTTTCTTCGGTGATGGTGAACAGCGGATGGCAGTCGATCAGCAACGGCTCGCCGCTGTCGACGATGGCCTTGAGCGCGGCGAGCAGGGCGGCGACGCCCGCCTTATCGTCCAGGTGGCGTGCGCTGATATGCCCGCTCTCGGTGAACTCGGGCAGCGGGTCAAAGGCCACGTAGTCACCGACGCTGATCCCCAGGGAGTCGCAGTCGGCGCGGGTTGCGCAGTAAGCATCCAGGCGCAGCTCTACGTGGTCCCAGCTCACCGGCATTTCATCCACGGCGGTGTTGAACGCATGCCCGGAGGCCATCAGCGGCAACACGCTGCCGCGAATCACACCGTTGTCGGTGAACAGGCTGACGCGGCTGCCTTCGGCAAAACGGCTGGACCAGCAGCCTACTGGCGCCAGGGTCAGGCGGCCGTTGTCCTTGATCGCACGCACGGCGGCGCCAATGGTGTCCAAGTGCGCCGACACAGCACGGTCGGGGCTGTTTTTCTGGCCCTTGAGGGTTGCGCGGATGGTGCCGCGGCGGGTCATTTCAAATGGGATACCCAGCTCTTCGAGGCGCTCGGCGACGTAGCGCACGATGGTGTCGGTAAAGCCGGTAGGGCTGGGAATGGCGAGCATTTCCAACAGCACTTTTTGCAGGTAGTTGAGATCCGGTTCGGGGATGGTTCGGCTCATAAAGACTCCTGATGAAATAAGGGCAACCCGTGGGGCTGTAGTGGCGAGCGGGCTTTTTGTGGTGAGCGGGCTTGACCCGCGCTGGGCTGCGAAGCAGCCCCTAGTCCAGGCAACGCGCGCTTCGAGTCAACACTCATTGGCAGGTTTTGGGGCTGGTTCGCAGCCCCGCGCGGCAAGCCCGCTCACCACAGGGTTATTGAGCCGTCGGCTGGCTATGGGGAAATAACAGGTCCACAAACTTCTCTGCCGTCGGTTGCGGTTCATGGTTGGCCAAGCCGGCCCGCTCGTTGGCTTCGATAAACACGTACTCAGGTTGATCGGCAGCGGGCACCATCAGGTCCAGACCGACCATGGGAATGTCGAGGGCACGGGCGGCGCGCACGGCGGCGTCGACCAGGGTCGGGTGCAGGATTGCGGTGACGTCTTCCAGGCAACCGCCGGTGTGCAGGTTGGCGGTGCGACGCACGGCGAGGGTCTGGCCACGGGGCAGGACACTGCTGTAGTCATAACCGGCGGCGTGCAGGGTGCGTTCGGTTTCCGCGTCCAGCGGGATTTTGCTCTCGCCGTCGGTCGCCGCTTGACGTCGTCGGCTCTGCGCTTCAATCAGCGCGCCGATGGAGTGCTGGCCGTCACCGGTGACTTCAGCAGGGCGGCGGATAGCGGCGGCGACCACCTCGAAACCGATCACCAGGATGCGCAAATCCAGCCCTTCATGAAAACTTTCCAGCAGCACGCGGCTGTCAAATTGGCGCGCAGCCTCGATGGCCTGCTGCACTTCTTCGATACTGTGCAGATCCACCGCCACGCCCTGGCCTTGCTCGCCATCCAGGGGCTTGACGACGATGCGCTGGTGTTCATCCAGGAATTCCAGATTGTCATCAGCACTGCCCGCTAATTGTTGCGACGGCAGCTTCAAACCGGCGGCTTTAAGCGCCTTGTGGGTCAGGCTCTTGTCCTGGCACAACGTCATGCTGATCGCGCTGGTCAGGTCGCTCAAAGACTCACGACAACGCACGCGCCGCCCGCCGTGGCTGAGGGTGAACAAACCGGCGTCGGCGTCATCCACCTGCACATCAATACCGCGCCGGTGTGCTTCTTCAACAATGATCCGCGCATAGGGATTGAACCCCGCCTGCGGGCCAGGGCCGAGGAACAGCGGCTGGTTGATGCCGTTCTTGCGTTTGATCGCAAAGGTGGTCAGCGCGCGGAACCCGAGCTTGGCATAGAGGCTCTTGGCCTGGCGGTTGTTGTGCAGCACCGACAGGTCGAGGTAGCTCAGGCCCCGGCTCATAAAGTGTTCCACCAAGTGGCGTACCAACACCTCGCCCACACCGGGGCGCGTGCACTGCGGGTCGACCGCCAGGCACCACAGGCTGCAGCCGTTTTCCGGGTCGTGAAAAGCCTTTTGATGGTTAAGGCCCATCACGCTGCCGATCACTGCGCCGCTGTCTTCGTCCTCGGCCAGCCAGTACACCGGGCCGCCTTGATGGCGCGGCGTCAGGCGCTCGGCGTCAACCGGCAACATGCCACGGCACTGGTACAACTGGTTGACCGCCAACCAGTCGGCCTCGGTCTGCACGCGGCGAATACGAAAGCCGCGAAACACCCGGGTGGCGGGGCGGTAGTCAGTGAACCACAGGCGCAAAGTGTCCGAGGGATCGAGGAACAACTGCTGCGGATCAATCCCGAGGATCTGCTGCGGCGCGGCCACATACAGCGCGATGTCGCGTTCGCCGGGTTGTTCGTTGAGCAGTTCCCCCGCCAGGCTCGCCGGGTCCGGAAACGTATGGCCGATCAATAGCCGGCCCCAGCCGCAATGCACGGCAATGGGCTCGGCGGCCAGCGGGCTGCCATCTTCGGCGAGTCGGGCTTGCAGGCGCTCGTAGGTTGGCGCCTGGCCCTTCAGCAAGCGTTGGCTGTAAGCCGCTGCGTGGGGTTTCATCAATCAGATTCCTTGTTCGCTGAGCCACAGGTTCAGCGCTGCCAATTGCCACAGCTTGGAGCCGCGCAACGGGGTCAATTGGCCTTGGGGGTCGGTCAGCAAGCGGTCAAGCATGGCCGGGTTGAACAGGCCGCGATCCTGGCTCGGGTCCAGCAGCAATTCACGCACCCAGTTGAGGGTGTCGCCTTGCAGATGCTTGAGGCCGGGCACCGGGAAGTAACCTTTCTTGCGGTCGATGACTTCGCTCGGAATCACCCGGCGTGCGGCCTCTTTGAGCACTTGCTTGCCGCCGTCGGGCAACTTGAACTTGCCCGGCACGCGTGCCGACAGTTCCACCAGTCGGTAATCCAAGAACGGCGTGCGCGCTTCGAGGCCCCAGGCCATGGTCATGTTGTCGACGCGTTTGACCGGGTCGTCCACCAGCATCACCGTGCTGTCCAGGCGCAAAGCCTTGTCCACCGACGCATCGGCGCCGGGCATGGCGAAATGTTCGCGTACGAAGTCGCCGGCGGCGTCGTTGGCGGTCAGCCATTTGGGTGCGACGGTGGCGGCATAGTCGTCGTAGCTGCGGTCGAAGAACGCCTCGCGGTAGGCGGCATACGGGTCGCTGGCGCCGTCGACGTGCGGGTACCAGTGGTAACCGGCGAACAGTTCGTCGGCGCCCTGGCCGCTCTGCACCACTTTGCAATGCTTGGCCACTTCCCGCGACAGCAGATAGAAGGCGATACAGTCGTGGCTGACCATCGGTTCACTCATGGCGCGGAAGGCGGCCGGGAGTTGATCGATGATCTCGCTTTCGGCGATGCGCAACTGGTGATGACGGGTGCCGTAGTGCTTGGCGATCAGGTCGGAGTATTGGAACTCGTTGCCGGCCTCGCCACCGGCGTCTTCAAAACCGATGGAGAAGGTCGACAGATCCTGCACGCCGACTTCGCGCAGCAGGCCAACGAGCATGCTTGAATCCACACCGCCGGAGAGCAATACGCCGACATCCACGGCAGCACGTTGACGGATCGCCACGGCTTCGCGGGTGCTGTCGAGTACGCGGTCGGTCCAGTCTTCCAGCGTGAGGTTTTTCTCGTCCTCATGGGGACCGTATGGCAGCGTCCACCAGGTTTTCTGTTCGGTGTTGCCATTGGCGTCGATGCGCATCCAGCTCGCTGGCGGCAGTTTTTCGATGCCTGCCAGCAAGGTGCGCGGCGCAGGCACCACGGCGTGGAAGTTCAGGTAGTGATTAAGCGCTACCGGATCGAGGATCGGGTTGATATCGCCGCCCTTGAGCAGCGCCGGCAATGCTGAGGCAAAGCGCAGGCGTTGACCGGTGCGCGACAGGTACAGGGGTTTTACGCCGAGACGGTCACGGGCGATGAACAGGCGCTGGGCGTCGCGTTCCCAGATGGCGAAGGCGAACATGCCATTGAGCTTGGGCAACAGCGCTTCGCCCCAGGCGTGGTAACCCTTGAGCAGCACTTCGGTGTCACCACCGGAATAGAAGGCGTAGCCAAGGGCTTCCAGCTCTTCACGCAATTCCGGAAAGTTATAAATCGCGCCGTTGAACGCCAGGGACAGGCCCAATTGGGCGTCGACCATCGGTTGGGCGGAGCCGTCCGACAGGTCCATGATTTTCAGGCGTCGATGGCCCAGGGCAATCGGCCCTTGGGCATGGAAGCCCCACGCGTCAGGGCCGCGTGGCGCCAAGTGATGGGTGATTCGCTCCACCGCTGCCAGGTCGGCAGGTTGGTGATCGAAACGTAACTCGCCAGCTAATCCGCACATAAATTCCTTACCGGTTTTTCCGTTGGGGAGAGAAAAGGTCACCGCGCACAAATGGCGGGTACCCAGAAACTGACCGGGGTGCATCGGCGGAGTTTTAGATCAATCTGTTATAAGGCAAAAGGCCGTAGGTCGCGCATCAGCCAGGCGCCTACGCAAAACCGCAGCGCAGCAAGCGGGGTTTTTATACCGCTTTTGTCCGACATCGCCGGTTTAGTGTCGGCAGTCCTCATTCGCTACCTCAAGGACGCTTGCCGATGACACACCCCCAAACCCTGGCTCAAGCCACCGAGCCTTTGACCCAGGATCAATTGCTGGGCGCACTCCTGGATCTGAGCGGCGACCTGGACAAGGCCCAGGTGCTGCACGACACCCTGCCGACCTGGATGCTCAAGACCTCGCCGGAATTGCTCAGCGCCATCGACGAAAGCTACAGCCAAGGCCGCCGTGCCCGTGAACGCGCGGCCCGGCTACTGAAGAAACTGACGCCGCTCGATGCCTTTTGCAGGGAGCGGCTCAAGACCTTTCTGGCCGGCGAGGGCTTCAGCTATCTGGACGTCGAGTACGACCTGCTGGAAATCCCCCGGCGCACGATCAGCGGCGTCAGCCCTGATCTGGGCGGTTTGGTGATCAGCACCGCGCACGTTGAGCAACACAGTCTGTTGCAGGCGGCGATGCAGAATTTCCCGCAGGAACGCGCCGAACCCGATGGGCTGCCACGCACTGCGCAGATTCGGTTCGGGCCCCGGCGCCAGGTGCTGAAGGGCCTCAAGGCCCATGAGTTTGCCGGTTACTGCCGCGAACTCGACCTGGGCGGGGCCTATCAGGCTTACCTGCGCAATGTGTTCAATCTGCCGCAGCCGGGTGAGGGCGTGGTGGCGCTTGGACGCGGCTACAACCCGGCGGTCGAGGACATCGGCCAATCCCGTTGCAGTGACATGAACGTCGACCTGCACATCGCCTGTGCCAAAGGTGACATCAGCGAGTCGACCTACCGCCTGCTGTTGCAGGTGATCAGCAGCGCCAGGCCGGCCAGCGAGCTCAGCCATTTATTGTTCGATGGGCGCTCGCTGGTATGGCACGGCCTGAACATTCGCAATGCGTGCATCTGGAACGCGCTGGTGTTTCGCGGCGATTCGCCCGGCAACGCACTCGTGGGTCCGGTGGTGGTGTATATGCCCAACGAACCGGTGCGGCCCGTGTTCGAATACCCGACGTGGCAGGACTTCACCACCTACCTGACCCTGAAACTGCAAGTGACGAGCTATCGCAACAGCTTTACGCGCTACTTGGACGAGTCGGAGCGCTTCAGTTTTTTCGAGCAGTTTGATCGCAATAAATCCCTGGAGCCGATGGCGCTCTTGCCAGCCACCGGCAACCTGACCGAGTTCTTTTTCAACAGCTGCGTCGGCAAGCTGCAACTGGATGCAGTCGTACTGGCGGTGCCGGTCGCGCAGGTCGACGAGGACGCGCGCCAACAGCGTCTACAGAATTATCTGGATGCCGGTTTGACCTTGCTTAACCTCGCCGGGCTGGTGGTGCCGGTGCTGGGGCAACTGATGATGGGGGTGGCGGTGGGGCAGTTGCTGGGCGAGGTGTTCGAGGGCGTCGAGGACTGGTCGCACCATGACAACGCCCAGGCCCTTGAGCACCTGATCAACGTCGCGCAGAACATTGCCTCCATGGCGCTGTTTGCCGCGGGAGCCAAGGTGGTGGGCGCGGCTCGGCGCGCACTGAAAAACTCCCCGGAGTTTTTTGACCAGATGGAAGCCGTCAAGCTCGCGGACGACCGCGTGCGCCTGTGGCGCAACAACAAGACGCCATACCGTCAGTCGCTGGAGCTCAAAGGCGTTCCGGCGAATGCCAAAGGTGTGTATCAGGCCTATGGCCAATCCTTTGTGAAGGTCGACGGCGGGTTCTATTCCGTTGCCTACGATGACCAGTTTGGTGCCTGGCGCGCCCGGCATCCGAAGCGTGCCGATGCCTATCGACCCTTGCTGCGGCATAACCACCAAGGCGGTTGGCAGTTCACGTTTGAGCACGCGCAGCCGTGGGACGATCCCGACTATATTTTGCAGCGCCTCGACCCAAGTCTTGAGGCGCTGCCGACTGGGCACTTGCAAGACATCACGGCCATCACTGACACCCGGCTTGCGCACTTGCAGCAACTGGTTCGGCAAAACCGCACACTGTCGGAGCGTTTTCGTGACTGCGTGGTGCGCTTCCGGCAGAACCAGAAAGTCCGCGATCTGCGCTGGCAGATGGAGCACGATGCGCCGCTCGACCGCGCTACCGCCCAAGCGCAGTTACTGGCTCTACCGCTCATGAAGGGCTGGCCCCAGGGGCGGTTTTTCGAGGTGCTGGACAAGGACGGCAACCTGATCGAGCGCTACCCCGACACGGCGCCGTTCGACTACGAAGACATGAGTATTCACATTACCGAGCAACAGATGAGGGCCGGCGAAATAATGTCGACGGCGCTGGCCGCGTTCGACAAGGACGACAAGGCGTTTCTGTTGGGTGGCGCGGTAGAGGCTGGCGCAGAGCAGGACGTGATGAAGCAGCGCTTGTTGGCGGCCCTCGCTTACAGCCACCGCCACATTTACGAAGCGCTGTACCAGTATGGCGAGGTCATCGATCAGACCGATCATGGTTTGCTCAAGGGCCATTTCCCCCAGCTGCCACGGCGCTTGGCGTGGGAAATCATGGACCAGGCCTCGGCGGCCGATCGCTTGCATCTGCGCCAGACCGGGCGGGTGCCGCTGCGAGTGGCCCAGCAGGCGCGCCAGACACTGGACACGCTGACCGAAGATCAGGCGTTGTTGGGCTTGTATCTGCCCGAGCTCGCCAACGAAGCGACGCTGCGCGTGGTCTTCGGCCTGGTCCCGAGCCTGGAACGCTGGCCGGCGACGCTGCGCCTGCAACTGCGCGACGCCAGCCTGGTGGGGCGGCCGCTGGCCGAGGCGGGAAGTGATGCCGCCGAGACTCGGCGCACGCTGGTCAAGGTCGGTGAAAACTACCGCGCATTTGATGCTCAGGGTGCGCCGCTGGGTCCCATGAGTCAGGGCCGCGAAGGTCTTTACCACGCCATTTGCGATGCCGTGCCTGCCCGCGACTTGTTGGATATGGATGTGCAGACCCCCAGCCAGTTGCGTTTTCGCGTGATTGCCCAAGCGCAGAAGGCGCGCAAGCCGGTCACGCGGCTTGTCTGGCCCGAGCGGGCAGTGCCCAGCGAGCTGCCGGCGTCCTGCGTCCAGGCCCTAGGGACGGAGCCGCCTGAATTTCCCTCCGCTCTAGTGCGCCGGGTCCGCAGGCTCTACCCGTTGTTCGACGATTCGCGCATCGCGACATTCCTGCAAGGGCTGGGCACTGATCACCTGTCCCGCGCCCAGGCGGTCAAAGCCTTGGAAGTGCAATTTGAACACCTGCATCGCACCTTGAAAGTCTGGGCCAGTGAGCGGGTCGAATCGACTTCGGCGTACACCTCGGCGGACTATCGTCTCAGTCGTCTGCAAGCCTTGCAGGCGATTGAGCGCAGCTGGCAGTACGCTTCAATGTTGCCCGAAGGCGTCATTGGCGTGCGGGTGCCCGGCCTGATGCTCGATGGCATGGCATTGGGCACGTTGCCTACCTTGCCGCCCGGGGCCAACTTTGATCATGTCCAGTGGGTGTCGTTGAACCACATGGAGCTGGGCGACGAGGTGGCGTATTTCCTCAAGCACTTCAAGCAGGCTCGAACTGTGGAACTCACCGGCAACCAAATCACGCGCTTGCCCGAAGTGCTGTCGCACATGCCCCAACTCCAGGTGTTGTACCTGGATAACAACCGCCTGCAATTGACCGAACATACCCACGCCAAACTCGGCAACCTCAAGAACCTCAGGCTGCTCAATCTGAACAACAACCCTCTGGTGGACCCGCCGCCGATTAACCGGATGTTAGAGCTGCGCACCCTCGCGCTGCGCAATTGCCGGTTGAAGGAGATGCCGGGCGGGCTGCTGGGGATTCCCTACCTGGAACATGTCGATCTGCGTGAGAACGATATCGTGGCGTTGCCCGACTGGCTGTTCACTGCCCCTCGGAGGGTGGGCGAAGTCATTAACCTGCGACACAACCCCCTGGGCCAGCGCAGCCGTGAACTGCTGCTCAAGTATCGCAACAGTGTCGGCGTTGGCATGGGCTACCTGGAAGACGACATCACCCGCCTCAACGAGCAGAAAGCCCGCGAATTGTGGCTGAACGAGCGCTTGCCGCGCGATTCGCGCAGCATCTCCACCTGGCAGGGCCTCAGGGATGAACCGCGTTCGGATGGCCTGTTCAAGCTGCTCTCGGAGCTGGGTGGCACGGCGGACTCCATGAATGTGCGTGAAGACATGACGCGCAGGGTCTGGCGCGTGCTGCAGGCCGCCGGTGACGACACGCGCTTGCGCGCGGAGATCTTCGAGCGCGCCGCCACCCCATTGAATTGCGACGACGCCGCCGCGGTGAGTTTCAGCGACCTGGAAGTGATCGTGGAAATCCACGAGGCCTCGCAACAGGTGGAAAACGGCATCCTCGATTCCAAATGGCTGTTGCGCCTGGGCCGTGGCCTGTTTCGGCTGGACCGCCTTGAACGCATGGCCCGCGTGCACAGTGCGCAGCACCCCGGCACGGACCCGCTGGAAGTCAGCCTCGCGTACCGGACCGGGCTGGTTGATCGGTTTTATTTGCCGGGGCAACCGCGCCATATGCGGTTTTCGCGCCTGGCCGGGGTCACGCCACAGGCATTGAACTCGGCGGAGGTGCAGGTCAAGGCCGACGAACTGTCGCCTGAACTGCTGAGCTTTCTGATGGATCTGCCGTTCTGGGTGCGTTACCTCAAACGCTCTTTCGAGCACGCGTTCGAAAGCATGAACGAGCCGTTCGACCAGCGCATGCTCGACGTGTTTGAGCGCAGCACCAGCCTGGCCGACGGCGAGTACCGTGACCGCATGGACGAAATCCTGCGCGAGCAGCAACAAGCCGAAAGGACCGAACTGGAGCGCCTGACCCGCGAGGCGCTGCAATCGGAGGACGCGAGCCCGGTGTGCACGCTGGCGCCGCTGTAGCGGCGGCGATCAGCGCGCGGGCGTGTTCACGTTGCTGCGCACCAGCGCGCGCACCGCGAAGCGATTGGGGTGACACGCCTCGGCCACGCTGCGCGGTAGTGGCAGCGGTTCGTCGTGCAGCCAGGCGGCGAGCAGCTCGCCGCATAGCGGTGCGGTAATCAACCCGCGCGAACCGTGGCCGCTGTTGACGTACAGGCCGTCGAGCCACGGGCACGGCGCCTGCGGCACGTGGCGGGCATCCTTGCGCAGCGCGGCATAGGTGTCGGCGAACGGTGCGCTGTCTGCCAGCGGGCCGACAATCGGCAGGTAGTCGGGGCTGGTGCAGCGGAAGGCGGCGCGACCCTCAAGGTCCTCGGCCGGGAGGGCGTCGGCGTGCAGGCGCTGTACCAGGTCTGGGGAGATCTCGTGCAGCAGCGCCAGGTTGCCCGCGTGCTCGGCGGCGGTGGGCGTGAGGTCCTGGCTTTTGAAATCAAAGCTGGCGCCCAGGGTATGTTCGCCCAGGCGAGCCGGTGCCACGTAGCCTTCGGCGCACACCACGCTGCTCAGCGCTGCGCTGGCGGCGGTTTGCGGCAGGCGCGTGATCTGCCCGCGGATGCGTTTGAGTGGCAGCTCCGCACAGGCGGCAAACCGCGTGACATCGGCGGCGCCCGCCAGCACCACCACCGGCGCGCTGGCCAGCAGGGTTTCACCGTCCCAGGCCTGCCAGTGGTCGTCGACTTTGCGCAGTTGCAGTACGTCACGATGGGCCAGCAACTCAACACCCGGTTGTGTGGCTTGCCACTGGCACAGTGCGGGCGGATGCACCCAGCCACCTTCAGGGAAAAACAGCCCGCCGGTTTGCAGCACGATGCCGGCCCGGACCTGGGCCTGATCCTTGTCCAGCAGATGCAGCAGGTCTGGTGCAAACGCCTGCGCCAATTGCGCCTGGCGTTCGGCTTCCTTGGCATTGAAGGCCAGTTGCAGCACGCCGCAGCCGTCCCAATCCACCCCGCGTTGCAACTGCTCCAACAGGCGCCGGGTGTGGCCGAAGCCACTGACGATCATCTGCGACAACGCTGTGCCGTGGGCCGATAGCTTGAGGTACAGCACGCCTTGCGGGTTGCCCGATGCCTCTTCGGCCAAGCCGGCGTGGCGTTCCAGCAGGCTGACCTGCCAGCCGCGCGCCGCCAGGCTGGCCGCGCTGGCGCAACCGGCGAGGCCGCCGCCGATCACCAGGGCGCGGCGCTCGCCGTTAAATGCAGGTGGTCGCGCGAACCAGGGTTTGATGGCAGCCGGCGCGGGTGTCTCCGCCGGCCAGCCAAGGAACTCGCCGCGCAGGATTTCCCACTTGTGGCCAATCCCCGGCGTGCGCTTCATCTTGAACCCGGCGGCGTTGATCAGGCGCCGCACCCAGCCGGTGCTGGTGAAGGTGCTGATGGTCGAACCCGGCGCGGCCAGGCGTGCCAGCTCGGCAAACAGCTCGGCGGTCCACATGTCGGGGTTTTTCGCCGGGGCGAAACCGTCGAGAAACCACGCGTCGATCTGCGCATCCAGTTGCGGTAGCTGCTCCAGAGCATCACCGATCAACAGGGTCAGGGTGACGCGGCCATTGTCCAGCACCAGACGCTGGAAGCCCTGGTGGATGGCGACATACTGCGCCAGCAACTGCTCGGCCCAGGGCTTGAGTTCTGGCCACAGGGCCAGAGCACGTTGCAGGTCGGCGTGGCTCAGGGGGTACTTCTCCACGCTGACAAAGTGCAGGCGGGCGCCGGACACGGCGTGCTGATCAAACAACTGCCAGGCACACAGGAAATTCAACCCGGTACCAAAGCCGGTCTCGCCAATCACCAATCGTCCGCCCACGGGAAGCGCGGCAAAGCGCTGTTGCAGGTGGTTCTGTTCAAGGAACACATAACGGGTTTCGTCCAGGCCCGACTGATCGGAGAAGTACACGTCGTCGAAGACCCGCGAACGCGGGCGTCCCTGGTCGTCCCAGTCAAGTTGGGCATGTGGCGATACGGGGTTCATGGGCAACTCGGCAAAGGCAAGGCGGCCATTCTAGCCGATCGTGGCGGTGGCTACCGATCCGCGCTGGGCGGTGGTGGTAGCCCGCTGATACTTGCATGCAAAAAATGCCCGAATCGGTCCGGGTAACGATCAACTATCTGCGTAAATTCAAAGGCTTGCGTCGGGGTATGGTGAATGACTGATTAATGGGCAATAAGGGATATTGCAGATGCCGGACCAGGATGATTTGACCAAGACATGCACCCAATTGACGCAGCGCCAGTTGCAAGCCGCGCTACTGGAAATCACCAGCGACCTGCCCAAGGCCGAGGTCCTGCAAAAGCGCCTGCCGGGCTGGATGATAAACGCCCCCAAAGGTGTACTGGAGACACTGGAACGGGACGCGGCGCAGATTGATGAGGCCAGGGCCGCAGTCGCCGGACGCTTGCTCCCATTACGCTCCCTGGATGAGTTTTGCAGTGCGCAATTGAAGGCTTACTGCCAGAAGCACTGGCAGGTCACGATTGAACCGCAGAAGGACCTGTTCGTGCGGGCCTTCTATGAATACCAGAAAGAAGTCCTGCCGCTGGATTATGTCAGGACCATCAAGCTGGAACAGCAGACCCTGCTGCACATGGCCCTGCAGAACTTTACCGAGGACGAGACGCAAGAGGCGCATTTTCCACAGCAGTCGCGGCTGCAATTCGGCTCAGCCTCACGTGGGGTGATCCCCGTCTCCGTGCAGGCATTTGCCAAGGGCTGTCGCGACCTTGATGTAGGCGGCTTGTATCAGCAGCACATCAGTGACGTGTTCAACCTTGACGCTGGCGCGCCGGGAGATAACGCCTACCTCAATGGTGTAGCGCTCGACATCGGTTGGATGAAAACCCTGGATGTGAAAATCGACGCGCACATTGCCTGCATGCGTGGCGATATCACCCGCGAGACCTATGACCTGTTATGCACACTGCTGGATCGGAAGATGGATCCTGAGCAGGCCAGGGGTCTGTTGTTTCAAGGGCGCCAGGTCATCTGGCAAGGCTTGAATGCGCTGGATTGCTGCCTGTGGAGCGTGCTGGTGTTTTCCGGCTGGCCAATTGCCGATTACCCGCAGGAGCCCTGTGTGGTGTACATGCCCAATGAGCCGGGGCGACCGTTTTTTGAGTACCCATCGCTCAACGATTTCAAGGTCTACCTGGACTTGAAGCTGGAAGTCAGCACCTACCGCACGTTCTTTGCGCGTTACCTGGGCGAAATAGACCGAGTCGGTTTTTTCAGCCGTTTTGACCAGCACCGTACCTTGGGCGTGTTGGCGGCCAGGGCCATCACCACTAGCCTGGCGCAGCACTTTTTTGCGACCTATGCGGGCAAATTGCAAATAGACGCCCGCACCCTGGCGGTCCCGGTGGTGGATGTCGACGAGCAGGTGCGCAAACAGCGTCTGCAGGAGTATCTGGACGCCGGGCTGACGTTGCTCAACCTTGCTGGTTTTATAGTCCCGGCATTGGGCCTGTTGATGACCAGCGTGGCGGTGGGACAGATGCTCGGCGAGGTGTACGACGGTATCGAGGACTGGCGCCGTGGCGACAAGGAGGAGGCGCTCGGACAGTTGGTGGCCGTGGCGCAGGACATCACGTCAATGGTGTTGTTCGCTGCGGGGGCCAAGGTGGTGGGCAAGGTCTTCAAGCGCACCCGACAAAGCTATGCCGGTTACTTCAAAACGTTGGAAGCGGTGCGTTCGAGGGATGGGCAGCCACGGTTGTGGCGGCCTGACATCGGACAGTATTCCCACGATCATCACCTGATCGACGACGTGGCTGCCGACGCGCAAGGCCTCTACCAGGTGGGCGCTCGCTCATACGTCAAAGTCGGCGACAACCTGCATCAGGTGACCTATGAGCCGCAGCAGGGACTGTGGCGAGCCAGCCACCGTACGCGGCAGACGGCCTATCGTCCGGTGATGCTGCACAACGGTGAGGGGGCCTGGCGTTTTTCATTCGAAGATCCCGAGGAGTGGGAAGATCAGGACTATTTGTTTTCCCGCCTGGAGCCGAGCAGTCGTCACCCCGCATTGGACTCGCGCAAGCTGCGGCTGGTTAACGACATCATCGACAAGCCCCACCGCTGGGGGTATCACCTGGCGCAGGAATGCCTGCCCTTTGCGGCGCGCTTTCGTGATCTGTATGAGCGTTTCCGGTTGGAGCAGTCGATACGCGACCTGGTGTGGCTGTTGGAGCGCGGGGGGTACCGCAATGGGCAAAGTGCGACCGCGCAAATGCACGCGTTGCCGCTGCTACCGGGTTGGCCCCAAGGTCGTTATTTTGAGGTGCTGAATGCTCAAGGTGGCGTCACGGCGCGTTATCCCGCCGCCGGCCCGTTTGAGGCGTCTCAGGCATTGCGCCTCAGCGAGCAGGCCGTGGGTGAAGGGCAGGTGTTTGACGTGTTGCTGTCAGGCCTGGATACGCAACAAAAGGTCGGACTGTTGGGTGAAGGCGTGTCCGCCAATGAGGAGCACGCGGCGTTGGCGCGTCAATTGCTCGCACAGCTCAAGGCTGATCGAAGACCGTTGTTTGAACAGTTGTATCAGGCCTACGACGGGCCAGTGCCCGAGGAGTGGGCGCCGCTGCGTCAGGCCTGCCCGCAACTGCCCACCCGCGTGATGCGCGAGCTGATGGCCCAGGCGTCCTCCGTTGAGCGTCAAGCCCTGCGTGACACTCAGCGTGTGCCAATGGCCCTGGCAGAAGCGGTGCGCTTGAGCGCGGAGACACAGCGCCTGGATCGTGCTTTGGCCGGTTTCGAGCAGCCGGAGTTGGCCGGTCTCGACACCCAGTGTGTGGCGGTGCGCATGCTGCCGCGCGTCGAAGGTTGGGATAGCGCGTTGCAACTGGAATTGCGCCAGGATTCGCCCACCGGGTCACTGTTGGCCCTGGGCGCGAGGGAGGGCGCGAGCGTACGTCGAGTGGTGGTCAGTTCGGCGGCGGGCTTTGCGCCGTTCGACGCCAACGGCGCCAGTATGGGGCCGACCCAGGCCGGTTCCGACGGGCTGTTCGAGGCGATTATACAAACGCTCTCGGACACCCAGCGCAGCGCCCTGGAACTGCCGCTGAACCCGAGCGAAGGTGGATGGAGGCTGCGCCGCAGGGTGGCGGCCCGCGCGCAGAGCGAGCGTGTGGTGGCGGGCGAAGCGTTTTCCGACAAGGCTGGCGAGCCACTTGAACAGGAGGTCTCCTGCCGCATGGCGGACTCTCCGACCAGCCCGCTGCCGCTCGCTTCGCCTCTGGTGCGCAAGGTGCGCAAAATCTATCCGCTGTTCAGTGACGTACAGGCAGCAGAGTTGTTGCGCAGCCTGGGGACGGATGCCCTGGCCCAAGCCAAGGCCGTTGCCCGTCTGCAGGCTGACCTGGAACGCCTGCGCACGGTCCTCAAACACTGGAAGAGCAACGTCGGCGACCTGGCGGCGCAGCCGGGCATGGGGGATGTCCGCGAGAGCCGCCAGCAAGTGGCCGAGCGGATTGAAGCCTGCTGGCGCCGCCAGAGCTTTGTCCTCGACGATCAACAAGTGCCCGTGCCGGGGCTGATATTGGATGGCATGCGCGTGGGCGCATTGCCGAACCTGCCCCCCGAAATCCGCTTTGACCATGTTCGGCAACTGTCCCTGAAAAACATGCGTCTGGGCGATGATGTGGCGTATTTCCTCAAGTGCTTCAAGGGGCTGCGGCGCCTTAACCTGGACCGCAACCGCCTGAGCCGGCTCCCGGAATACCTCTCGCGGATGCCCGAACTGACCAGTTTGTCCTTGCCCCACAATCAACTGGCGCTGACGACGTATACCCAGCGAAAACTGGCTGATATGCACACGCTGCGTTTGTTGGACCTGAGCCACAACCCCATCGAGGCGCATCTGGACGTGAGTAACATGCGCGATTTGCAAACCCTGTTACTGCAGGACGCCAGGCTGGTGGACCTGCCCGTCGGGATCGCACGCCTGGCCCATCTGGAACAGGTCGACCTGCGCAGCAACTGGATCACGGTATTGCCCGACTGGTTGTTTGCGTCGACACGCAGGTACAGCCAGGCGATCAATCTGGGTGGCAACCCATTGTCCTCGACGACAATGACGGCGCTGATTCGCTACCGCGATGCAGTGGGCATTGGCATGGGCTATGTGGAGGACGATCAGTCACGTTTCACCGAGTTGAAGGCCAGGCGGACCTGGCTGCCGGACGAGGTAGCGGCCGCCGATGCCGGCAAGCGGGCGATCTGGGCCAACCTGCGCGACGATCCGGAATCGGTGCCGCTGATGACGTTGTTGGCGCAACTCTCCGGCGCCGCCGACAGCCGTTACGTGCGTGAGGACATGACCCGGCGTGTCTGGGAGGTCCTGCAGGCGACCCATGACAGCGTCGAGTTACGCGAGCAGGTGTTTCAACTGGTAGCCCATCCGGCGAACTGTGTCGATGGCGCGACAGAGATTTTCAGCCAGGTCGAAGTGCTCAAGGCCGTGGCGAACGCCACGCGCCAGGCCGGCCGTGGGCAAGGCAACTCCGGGGTGCTGCTGACCCTGGGGCGCGGCTTGTTTCGCCTCAGTGAGCTGGAAAAGATTGCCGCCACTTACGCCGCCGAACATGCCAGCGAAGACCCGCTGGAGGTCAGCCTGGCGTATCGGGTCGGTTTGGCGAAGATCCTGCAGTTGCCGGGGCAACCCAAGCACATGCGCTACGGGTCATTGGCTGACTTGACCAGCGAGAACCTGGAGCGGGCGCATGAGCAAGTCCTCATTGCCGAGCTGTCGCCGGTATTTTTGCGGTTTATTGCCCAGCTCTCGTTCTGGAAGGCCCATCTCAAACAGCAGTTTCCCGAGACGTTCAGGCGCGCTGCCGAGCCGTTTGACAGTCAACAGCAGGCGCTCTTCGAGAACAGTCAGAACCTCACCGATGGTGAATACCTGGCACAAATGGAAGGCCTGCGCGCGCCGCGCAGGCAGGCGATCAACGAGGTGATGGAGCGGCTGACCCAGCAGATGATGAAGTATCAGGACCTGGATATCTGCCATCTACCTGAAGACTAGCCGGCAGGGTTGCTGATTGATCCATGGCAAGCGCTATTCAATTGCTTGCCCGTGGTGCAGCCCAATCCGCTAGTCTTGATTGATCTTGGAAGGGAGTTGCCCATGTTCGAATCCGCAGAAATTGGTCACGCCGTCGACAAAGACACCTACGACGCCGAAGTGCCGGCCCTGCGTGAAGCGTTGTTGGAAGTGCAGTACGAGCTGCAACAGCAAAAGCGCTTCCCGGTGATCATCCTGATTAATGGCGTCGAAGGTGCTGGCAAAGGCGAGACCGTCAAGCTGCTCAATGAGTGGATGGACCCGCGCCTGATCGAAGTCCGTACCTTCGATCAGCAAACCGATGAGGAACTGGCCCGCCCGCCGGCCTGGCGGTACTGGCGGCAGTTGCCCGCCAAGGGCCGCATGGGTGTCTTTTTCGGCAACTGGTACAGCCAGATGCTGCAAGGCCGCGTACATGGGCAGATAAAGGACGCGCGTCTCGATCAGGCCATCGCCGGTGCCGAGCGCCTGGAAAAAATGCTCTGTGATGAAGGTGCGCTGATCTTCAAATTCTGGTTTCACCTTTCCAAGAAACAGATGAAGGCGCGGCTAAAGGCCTTGGCCGACGACCCACTGCACAGTTGGCGCATCAGCCCGCTGGACTGGCAGCAATCACAGACCTACGACAAGTTCGTGCACTTTGGCGAGCGGGTGCTGCG
Organism: Pseudomonas sp. TE3911; assembly: GCF_054062775.1. NCBI lineage: Bacteria > Pseudomonadati > Pseudomonadota > Gammaproteobacteria > Pseudomonadales > Pseudomonadaceae > Pseudomonas > Pseudomonas sp. TE3911. The sequence goes on from NZ_JBSSFP010000001.1 coordinate 995,848, forward strand.
TCGCACCAGCCGCGACTACGCGCCGTGGCATGTGATCGAAGGTGTCGACAGCAATTACCGCAGCCTCACCGTGGGCAAGCTACTGCTCGAAGGCATGCAAACCGCGTTGAAACTGCCCAAAGGCAAGGCCAGCGGCATGAACCCCGCGCCGCTGATACCGTCGGTGGATAAGAAGGGGCTGCTCGACAGCCTCGACTTGAGCCAGCATCTGGACAAGGACGATTACGAAGAACAACTGATCACCGAGCAAGCGCGATTCTCTGGCCTGATGCGTGACAAACGCATGCGCAAGCACGCCTTGATCACGGTGTTCGAAGGCAATGATGCGGCGGGCAAGGGCGGCGCGATTCGCCGGGTTGCAGCGGCGCTGGACCCACGCCAATACCATATCGTGCCGATTGCCGCGCCCAGTGAGGACGAACGCGCCCAACCGTACCTATGGCGGTTCTGGCAGAAGATCCCGGCGCGCGGCATGTTCACCGTGTTCGACCGCTCGTGGTACGGCCGCGTGCTGGTGGAGCGAGTCGAAGGTTTCTGCTCTGCGGCGGACTGGATGCGCGCCTATGGCGAGATCAATGACTTTGAAGAACAACTGCGTGATGCGGGCGTGATCGTGGTCAAGTTCTGGCTGGCGATTGACAAGGACACGCAGCTGGAACGCTTTCAGGCCCGTGAGGAAATCCCTTTCAAACGCTTCAAAATCACCGAAGACGACTGGCGCAACCGCGACAAGTGGGACGACTACCGCGCTGCGGTGGGCGATATGGTTGACCGTACCAGCACCGAAATCTCGCCCTGGACCCTGGTGGAGGCCAATGACAAGCGCTGGGCGCGGGTCAAGGTGCTTCGCACGATTAACCTTGCTTTAGAAGAAGCGTTCGCCAAGTCCGACAAGCACGATAAAAAGAAGAAGAAATAACTACGTGGTTTGCGCGCCGTGCTGGTTGGGGAGCGCAGACTTTTTTTGGTGAGCTGGCTGTGTGTGGTGGATTCGCTTTTTGTAGTGAGCAGGCTTGCCCTGCGCTGGGGCGCGAAGCGGCCCCAATCCAGTCGCCGCGTTTCTCCAGGCAGAACCCAATGGCCGGTTTTAGGGCCGCTTCGCAGCCCAGCGCAGGGCAAGCCTGCTCACCACAAAGGTTGTGTTCGCCATCAGGTATAGGCTCAACGCAAAGAGCCTGTTCACCTCAACAAACGACCCCACTCGTGCTGGTTGAGGAGAGCAGGCGTGTTTGTGGTGGCTGTGCTTTTTGTGGTGAACCGGCTGTGTGTGGTGAGTTTTCTTTTTGTGGTGAGCAGGCTTTGTATGGTGGGTTCGCTTGTTGTAGTGAGCAGGCTTGCCCTGCGCTGGGGCGCGAAGCGGCCCCAATCCAGTCGCCGCGTTTCTCCAGGCAGAACCCAATGGCCGGTTTTAGGGCCGCTTCGCAGCCCAGCGCAGGGCAAGCCTGCTCACCACAAAAAAGTTGTGTTCGCCATTCAGGTATAGGCTCACCGCAAACAGCCCGTTCACCTCAACAAACGAACCCACCCGTGCGGCTTGAGGAGAGCAGGCTTTTTTGTGGCGACTGTACTTTTTGTGGTGAACCGGCTGTGTGTGGTGTGTGGTGTGTGGTGACTTTGCTTTTTGTGGTGCGCCAGCAGTGTGTGGTGGGTTCGTTTTTTGTAGTGAGCAGGCTTGCCCTGCGCTGGGGCGCGAAGCGGCCCCAATCCAGTCGCCGCGTTTCTCCAGGCAGAACCCAATGGCCGGTTTTAGGGCCGCTTCGCAGCCCAGCGCAGGGCAAGCCTGCTCACCACAGAAAGGTTGTGTTCGCCATCAGGTATAGGCTCACCGCAAAGAGCCTATTCACCTCAACAATCGACCCCACTCGTGCGAGTTGAGGAGAGCAGGCGTTTTTGTGGTGGCTGTGCTTTTTGTGGTGAACCGGCTGTGTGTGGTGTGTGGTGACTTTGCTTTTTGTGGTGCGCCAGCAGTGTGTGGTGAGTTTGCTTTTTGTAGTGAGCAGGCTTGTCCTGCGCTGAGGCGCGAAGCGGCCCCAATCCAGTCGCCGCGTTTCTCCAGGCAGAACCCAATGGCCGGTTTTAGGGCCGCTTCGCAGCCCAGCGCAGGGCAAGCCTGCTCACCACAAAGGTTGTGTTCGCCATCAGGTATAGGCTCACCGCAAAGAGTCTGTTCACCTCAACAAACGACCCCACCCGTGCGGCTTGAGGAGAGCAGGCGTTTTTGTGGTGGCTGTGCTTTTTGTGGTGAACCGGCTGTGTGTGGTGGGTTCGCTTTTTGTAGTGAGCAGGCTTGCCCTGCGCTGGGGCGCGAAGCGGCCCCAATCCAGTCGCCGCGTTTCTCCAGGCAGAACCCAATGGCCGGTTTTAGGGCCGCTTCGCAGCCCAGCGCAGGGCAAGCCTGCTCACCACAAAAAGGTTGTGTTCGCCATCAGGTATAGGCTCACCGCAAAGAGCCTGTTCACCTCAACAATCGACCCCACTCGTGCGAGTTGAGGAGAGCAGGCGTTTTTGTGGTGGCTGTGCTTTTTGTGGTGAACCGGCTGTGTGTGGTGTGTGGTGACTTTGCTTTTTGTGGTGCGCCAGCAGTGTGTGGTGAGTTTGCTTTTTGTAGTGAGCAGGCTTGCCCTGCGCTGGGGCGCGAAGCGGCCCCAATCCAGTCGCCGCGTTTCTCCAGGCAGAACCCAATGGCCGGTTTTAGGGCCGCTTCGCAGCCCAGCGCAGGGCAAGCCTGCTCACCACAAAAAGGTTGTGTTCGCCATCAGGTATAGGCTCACCGCAAAGAGTCTGTTCACCTCAACAAACGACCCCACCCGTGATGGTTGAGGAGAGCAGGCGTTTTTGTGGTGACTGTGCTTTTTGGGGGGAACCGGCTGTGTGTGGTGACTTTGCTTTTTGTCGTGAGCAGGCCTGCCCCGCGCCGGGGCGCGAAGCGGTCCCACCCCAAAGTCCCACTGCTTCAGTCAGCCATGGTTTTGTATATGCCGGGTGAATGATCATCGCGGTTGCCTGGGCCTGGATCTATCCTCGATCCATCGCCCAACAACCATAAGATCGAGGTAGCCCATGCGTGAAGTAGTCATCGTCGACAGCGTACGAACCGGCCTGGCCAAGTCCTTTCGCGGCAAGTTCAACCAGACCCGTCCGGATGACATGGCGGCTCATTGCGTCAACGCGCTGCTCACCCGCAACGGCATCGACCCGGCGACGGTTGAAGATTGCATCGTCGGCGCGGGCTCCAATGAGGGGGCCCAGGGCTACAACATCGGGCGTAACGTGGCGGTGCTGTCGCAACTGGGCACTGGCACGGCGGGCATGACCCTCAACCGTTTCTGCTCATCGGGCTTACAGGCGATTGCCATCGCTGCCAACCAGATCGCCTCGGGCTGCAGCGACATCATCGTCGCCGGTGGCGTCGAGTCCATCAGTCTGACCATGAAAAGCGTCAACACCGACAACCTGATCAACCCGCTGCTCAAAGAGCAAGTACCGGGCATTTACTTCCCCATGGGCCAGACCGCCGAAATCGTCGCGCGCCGCTACAACGTCAGCCGCGAAGAACAGGATCTCTACGCCCTGCAAAGCCAGCAACGTACCGCCCAAGCCCAGGCCGATGGTTTGTTCAATGACGAAATCGTGCCGATGGCGGTCAAGTACAAGGTCGAGGACAAAAACACCGGCGCGGTGCAGATTCTCGACGGCGTGGTCGATCGCGACGACTGCAACCGCCCCGACACCACCCTGGCGAGCCTGCAAGGCTTGAAACCAGTGTTCGCCGAGGACGGCTCGGTGACAGCGGGTAACTCGTCGCAACTGTCCGACGGCGCCTCGATGACCCTGGTGATGAGCCTGGAAAAAGCCCTGGAACTGGGGCTCAAGCCCAAGGCGTTTTTCCGTGGCTTCACTGTGGCTGGCTGCGAGCCGGACGAAATGGGCATCGGTCCGGTGTTTTCAGTGCCCAAGCTGCTCAAGGCGCGTGGCTTGCAAGTGGCGGATATCGACCTGTGGGAACTCAACGAAGCGTTTGCCTCGCAGTGCCTGTACGCGCGCAATCGTCTGGAAATCGACAACGCCAAATACAACGTCAACGGCGGATCGATTTCCATCGGCCACCCGTTCGGCATGACCGGTTCGCGGCAAGTGGGGCATCTGGTGCGTGAGTTGCAACGGCGTAACCTGCGTTATGGCGTCGTCACCATGTGCGTGGGTGGCGGCATGGGCGCCACCGGACTGTTCGAAGCCGTTCGCTAAGCAAAATGTGGGAGGGGGCAAGCCCCCTCCCACAGGTGAGCAGCGCCATATCCAAATTCGTCCACTTGCCTCTAGAATGCGGTCTCCACTTCCTCTGGCTTCTGGGGCACTCATGCACATCTCTTCCGGCCGCTGGGTCTATGGCTTTGGCTTGACCCTGCTGACCGCGTTCCTCTGGGGCATTCTGCCGATCAAACTCAAGCAAGTGCTGCAGGTGATGGACCCGATCACCGTCACCTGGTTTCGCCTGACCGTGGCCGGCGGTTGTCTGTTCGTCTACCTTGCGGCCACCAAGCGTTTGCCCAGCCGCAAAGTGCTCGGCCCCAAGGGCGGTTGGCTGGTGGCGATGGCGGTATGCGGCCTGGTGGGCAACTACGTGTTGTACCTGGTGGGCCTGAAATCGCTCAGCCCCGGCACCGCACAGTTGGTCGTGCAGATGGGGCCGATCTTTTTGATGATCGCCAGCGTGTTTGTGTTCAAGGAACGTTTCAGCCGCGGGCAAGTGGTGGGATTGGTCGTCTTGATCGCAGGCTTCGGCCTGTTCTTCAACCAGCGCCTGGAGGAATTGCTGACGTCCCTCGGCACTTACACCGCCGGGGTGCTGACGATCCTGCTCGCTACGTCGATCTGGGTGTTCTATGCCCTGGGTCAGAAGCAATTGCTGACCGTGTGGAATTCGCTGCAAGTCATGATGGTGATCTACCTCACCTGCGCCTTGTTGCTCACGCCCTGGGCCCATCCGCTGGAAGCGCTGCAACTGAGCCCGCTGCAAGGCTGGCTGCTGTTGGCGTGCTGCATGAATACGCTGGTGGCCTACGGCGCGTTTGCCGAAGCCCTGGCCCATTGGGAAGCCTCGCGGGTGAGTGCGACCCTGGCGCTCACGCCGCTGGTGACCTTTGTGGCGGTCGCCTTGGCGGCCTGGCTATGGCCGGACTACGTGCAGGCCGAAGAGATCAACGCCCTGGGCTATGCCGGGGCGCTGGTGGTGGTGCTGGGGTCGGCGACTGTCGCGCTGGCGCCGTCGTTGCTCGCCGGGCTCAAGGCCCGGCGGCTGCGTTTGGCGTCTTAATGCCCGGCTTCGAGCATATTTTCCGGGCGTACCCACTGGTCGAACTCTTCGTCAGTGAGGTAGCCCAACTCCAGCGCGGCTTCCCGTAGCGTCAGCCCCTCGGCGTAGGCTTTCTTGGCGATCTCTGCTGATTTGTCGTAGCCGATATGCGGGTTGAGCGCCGTCACCAGCATCAGTCCGCGCTCCAGGTGTTCGGCCATTTTCTCGGCGTCGGGCTCCAGGCCGGCAATGCAATGCTCCTGAAAGTTATTGCAGCCATCGGCGAGCAGGCGGATCGACTCCAGCAGGTTGTGGATGATCACCGGCTTGTACACGTTCAACTGCAAGTGTCCCTGGCTCGCGGCGATACCGATGGTCACGTCGTTGCCCAGTACTTGGCAGGCGAGCATCGACAGCGCTTCGCACTGCGTCGGGTTGACCTTGCCCGGCATGATCGAACTGCCCGGCTCGTTGGCCGGCAGCTTCACTTCCGCAAGCCCCGCGCGCGGTCCGGAACCGAGCAGGCGCAGGTCGTTGGCGATTTTCATCAGGGCCACGGCCAGGGTTTTCAGGGCGCCGTGCAACGTCACTAGCGGCTCATGGCCGGAGAGGGCGGCGAATTTGTTCGGTGCGGTGACGAATGGCAGCCCCGAGAGCGCTGCCAACTCGGCTGCAATGGCCTCGCCAAAACCATGGGGCGAATTGAGCCCGGTGCCCACGGCCGTGCCGCCCTGGGCCAGTTCACACACTTGGGGCAGGGCACTGCGGATGGCGCGTTCGGCGTAGTCGAGTTGGGCGATAAACGCCGAGAGTTCCTGGCCGAACGTGATCGGCGTGGCGTCCATCATGTGCGTGCGGCCGGTCTTGACCAGCTTCATATGCCGCGCGGCTTGCTCGGCCAGACCGCCGGAAAGCGTAGCGATCGCCGGTAACAAACGTTGATGGACGGCCTGCACCGCCGCAATGCTCATGGCCGTCGGGAAGCAATCATTGGAACTCTGGGAACGGTTCACATGGTCGTTCGGGTGTACCGGGTTCTTGCCGCCGCGTTGATTGCCTGCCAGTTCGTTGGCACGGCCGGCGATCACTTCATTGGCGTTCATGTTGCTCTGGGTGCCGCTGCCGGTCTGCCACACCACTAATGGGAATTGGTCGTCATGGTTGCCGGCGAGGACTTCATCGGCGGCCTGTTCGATCAGGCGGGCGATGTCGGCGGGCAGGTCGCCGTTGCGGTCGTTGACCCGTGCGGCTGCCTTTTTGATCAGGGTCAGGGCGTGCAATACCGGCAAGGGCATGCGCTGGTCGCCGATGGCGAAATTCACCAGCGAGCGTTGGGTCTGGGCGCCCCAGTAAGCGTCATCCGGGACATGCACTTCTCCCAGGCTGTCGGTTTCGATACGGCTCATCGGGCACACTCCTTAGGTTCGTTTGCGCAGTTTAGGCCGTGATTGACCTGGTGGGTTCCCTAAAAGACTTTTCATCGGGCAATCCGCGCCCGGCAAGGCCTGGGGTTGAGCCGCGAGGTTTTTTAGGCGCAGAATGGGCGCCCTTGGGGTCTTACCTCGCCAGCTAGAAAGGAAACTCGATGACTCGTCTTCGTGCCATCTGTACCGCGGTTGCTCTGGTTTGCGCCAGCGGCCAGGTTTTTGCCGATACCGCCAGCCACAACGCCAGTGCCGAAGCCTTCCTTACCCTGGCCCATGCCGACAAGCTGGGTACCCCGGTGTACATGCAAGTGCAGCAAATGTTCGCCCAGCGTTTCGAGCAGACTAAGGCGCCTGCCGCCAAGCAGTCCGTACTGGACAGCTACCAGGCCAAGGCCAACGCCGCCCTGGACCAAGCTATCGGCTGGCCGAAGCTGAAGCCGGACATGGTCAAGCTCTACACCACCAATTTCAGCGAATCCGAGCTCAAGGACCTGGTAGCGTTCTACCAGTCGCCACTGGGCAAGAAAGTCCTGGAAAAAATGCCGCAACTGACCCAGCAATCGGCCCAGATGACTCAGGCCAAGCTGGAAAGCGCCGTTCCGGTGGTCAACAAGCTGTTGGAAGACATGACCAACGAGCTGACGCCTAAAGCCGCTCCGGCCAAGAAGAAGTAAGCAGGAATGATCATGCAACAGCGTATCGAAACGGCGCTCGCCGCCCTGGACCCGCAACACTTGAGCGTGCTGGATGAAAGCCATATGCACAGCCGTGGGTTGCAGACCCACTTCAAGGCCGTGCTGGTCAGTCAGCAGTTCGAAGGGCTCAATCGCGTCAAGCGCCACCAGAAGGTCTACGCCACCCTGGGTGACCTGATGAGCGAGTTTCATGCGCTGGCGCTGCATACCTACACGCCTGAAGAATGGGCGACAATCGACGCAGCCCCGGCCTCGCCGACCTGCGCCGGCGGACATTGACGGGTTATCCCTGATAGAATCCGCAACGCGCCGCTTAGCCGGCGCGTTTTTTTTGCATCCGGTTCACCCTTTACGAGGGTAGCCACCTGGAGAGAACACCCATGACTCAACCGATTGTCGTGGCGGCACTGTATAAGTTCGTCACCCTCGAAGATTACGTCGCTCTGCGCGAGCCCTTGCTGCAGGCGATGGTCGACAACGGCATCAAAGGCACCTTGCTGATCGCCGAAGAAGGCATCAACGGCACCGTTTCCGGTAGCCGCGAAGGCATTGATGGCCTGATGGCCTGGCTGAAGAACGACCCACGCATGGACGACATCGATCACAAAGAGTCGTACTGCGAGGACCAACCGTTCTACCGCACCAAGGTCAAGCTCAAGAAAGAGATCGTGACCCTGGGCGTAGAAGGCGTCGACCCGAACAAAAAGGTCGGCACCTACGTCGACCCGAAAGACTGGAATGCCCTGATCAGCGACCCGGAAGTGCTGCTGATCGACACTCGTAACGATTACGAAGTGTCCATTGGCACCTTTGAAGGCGCAATCGACCCGAAAACCACCAGCTTTCGCGAATTTCCCGACTATATCAAAGCCAACTTCGACCCGGCCAAGCACAAGAAAGTCGCCATGTTCTGCACCGGCGGTATTCGGTGCGAGAAAGCGTCGAGCTACATGCTCAGCGAAGGTTATGGCGAGGTTTACCACCTCAAGGGCGGCATCCTGAAGTACCTCGAAGAGGTGCCTCAGGCAGAAACCAAGTGGCAGGGCGACTGCTTTGTTTTCGATAATCGCGTGACCGTTCGCCACGACTTGAGCGAAGGCGACTACGATCAATGTCATGCCTGCCGCACACCTGTGAGCGTCGAAGACCGCGCCTCCGAGCACTACGTGGCCGGCATTAGCTGCCCTCATTGCTGGGATAAGCTGCCGGAAAAAACCCGCCGCAGCGCGATCGACCGGCAAAAGCAGATTGAACTGGCCAAGGCCCGCAATATGCCGCACCCGATTGGCTTCAACTACAAGCAAACCCCTTCCGAGGCCTGACCTATGTCCGCGCGCCTGCTCTATGTAATGGATCCGATGTGTTCCTGGTGCTGGGGCTTTGCCCCGGTGGCGCAGGCGCTGGTTGAGCAGGCCCAAGCGGCCGGTGTGGACGTGCACCTGGTGGTGGGCGGCTTGCGCACCGGCAGTGGCGCGGCGCTGGAGCCGACGACCCGACGCTACATCCTCGAACACTGGCAGGCCGTCACTGAAGCCACGGGCCAGCCGTTCAAGCGCGAAGGCGCGCTGCCCGACGGTTTTGTGTATGACACCGAGCCGGCCTGCCGAGCCATCGTCACCGCCCGTAGCCTGGCGCCGGATTGTGCCTGGAAACTGCTGGGCCTGATCCAACGTGCGTTTTATGTGGAGGGGCGCGACGTGACCCTTGCCAGCGTGCTGGTTGAGCTGGCCGAGCAGGCGGGCATCCCGCGTATCGAGTTTGCCGGTGCGTTTGACCGCGCCGAGCAGCACGCGGCCACGGCGGCGGACTTTACGTGGGTGCAGGACCTGGGTATCGCCGGTTTCCCGACGTTGTTGGCCGAGCGCAATGGTCAACTGGCATTGCTCACCAACGGCTATCAGCCGCTGACGGAACTGTCGCCATTGCTCGCCCGATGGCTGGAGCGAGCAACCTGTGCAGGATGAGCCTAAACGCATTGACCGTCTGACCTGGGCGGAAATTCGCCGCCTGGCCTTGCGTCACAAGAAATCCCTGTGGATCGCCAATGGCGTTGCCGTGCTGGCGACCTTGTGCAGTGTGCCCATCCCCTTGCTGTTGCCGTTGCTGGTGGACGAAGTGCTGCTGGGCCATGGTGATGCCGCGCTCAAGGTGATGAATCACGCATTGCCCCTGGGTTGGCAGAAGGCCGCCGGTTATATCGGCCTGATGCTGGTGGTCACCCTGGCCCTGCGTTGCGGCGCACTGGTGTTCAACGTGGTACAGGCGCGGCTGTTTGCGCGGTTGGCCAAGGACATTGTGTACCGCATTCGCGTGCGTCTGATCGAGCGGCTCAAGCGCATCTCCCTGGGCGAATACGAAAGCCTGGGCAGCGGCACGGTCACCACTCACCTGGTCACCGACCTGGATACCCTGGATAAATTCGTCGGCGAAACCCTCAGCCGCTTTCTGGTGGCGATGCTGACGCTGGTCGGTACTTCGGCGATCCTGGTATGGATGCACTGGCAACTGGCATTGCTGATCCTGCTGTTCAACCCGTTGGTGATCTACGCCACGGTACAGTTGGGCAAGCGCGTCAAACACCTCAAGAAGTTGGAAAACGACAGCACCTCACGCTTCACCCAAGCCCTGACTGAAACCCTTGACGCTATCCAGGAAGTCCGCGCCGGCAACCGCCAGGGCTTTTTCCTCGGGCGCCTGGGCCAGCGCGCCCAGGAAGTGCGTGACTACGCGATCCATTCCCAGTGGAAAACCGACGCGTCCAGCCGCGCCAGCGGGTTGCTGTTCCAGTTCGGCATCGACATCTTCCGCGCAGCGGCAATGCTCACCGTGCTGTTTTCCGACCTGTCCATCGGCCAGATGCTCGCGGTGTTCAGCTACCTGTGGTTCATGATCGGCCCGGTTGAACAATTATTGAATCTGCAATACGCCTACTACGCGGCGGGCGGGGCGCTGACGCGCATCAATGAACTGCTGGCGCGTGCCGACGAGCCGCAATACGCCGGGGGTGAAGACCCGTTTACCGGGCGTGAAACCGTCGGCATCGAAGTGCGCGGCCTGGATTTCGGTTATGGCGATGATCTGGTGCTCGATCAACTGAACCTGCAAATTGCTCCCGGCGAAAAAGTCGCGATTGTCGGCGCCAGCGGTGGCGGTAAAAGCACCCTGGTGCAACTGCTGCTCGGGCTGTACACGCCGCAGGCGGGCACTATCCGATTTGGCGGTGCAACCCAGCAGGAGATCGGCCTCGAGACTATCCGCGAGCACGTCGCGGTGGTGCTGCAACACCCGGCGCTGTTCAACGATACCGTGCGTGCCAACCTGACCATGGGCCGCGAGCGCACTGACCAGGCCTGCTGGCAGGCCCTTGAAATTGCCCAGTTGGAGGCTACGGTTAAAGCGTTGCCTCAGGGTCTGGACAGCGTAGTGGGGCGTTCCGGGGTGCGTTTTTCCGGTGGTCAGCGTCAGCGCCTGGCGATTGCGCGCATGGTGTTGGCCGAACCCAAAGTGGTGATACTCGACGAAGCGACCTCCGCCCTGGATGCCGCCACTGAATACAACCTGCATCAGGCGCTGGCGCGGTTCCTCAGCGGGCGTACTACACTGATCATCGCGCACCGTCTGTCGGCGGTAAAACAAGCCGATCGAGTCTTAGTGTTTGACGGTGGTCATATCGCTGAGGATGGCGACCATCAGCAGTTGATTGCCGATGGTGGTTTGTACGCAAAACTGTATGGGCATTTGCAACAAGTACGTTGATTTAGCCTAGGCTGTGCTATCCGAATGAGTGTTTTGCGTGCGTATCCAGCAGTGCATATGCAAGGGAATTCATGAAGCAAAAGCGGACTCTAGGAACGCCTAGGCTGTTGGGCATTGTCTGGCCCTTTATCGCCGTCGTGCTGTTCCAGGCATTATTGGGCTGCGTCAGTCTCTACATGCTCTCAGCGGTACGAGGCTATGTGGGCGGCGAGAGCTTATGGTCCAAGGGCCAGAAGGACGCCATCTATTATCTGACGCTCTATGCCGACAACCGCGACCAAGCCACCTACCTCAAATACCAGCAAGCCATCGCCGTGCCTCAGGGCGGGCACGAACTGCGCATTGCCCTGGACCGCCCCACGCCAGACTTGGAGGCCGCACGTCTGGGCATTCTCAAGGGCGGCAACCACCCGGATGACGTCAACAGCCTGATCTGGCTGTACCTCAACTTCCGACATTTCAGCTACCTGGAAAAAGCCATCGAACTGTGGACGGTAGGGGATGGCTACCTGGTTCAACTGGATGAACTGGCCCGCGAGATGCACAGCGCAATCAGGGCTGATCAAGTCAACCCTAACGATGTGCGGCAGTGGAAGGCCCATATCACGGCCATCAACGAAGGCGTGACGCCGGCTGCCAAGGCCTTCAGCGATGCTCTGGGCGAAGGCTCGCGCATGATTCTGCGGTTGCTGCTGATCACTAACCTGGCGACCGCCCTGGGCCTGATCGTGCTGGCGCTGTTGCGTACCCATAAGCTGCTGACGCAGCGTCATGCCTTCGCCGATGCCTTGCAGGCCGAGAAGGAGCGGGCGCAGATCACCCTGGAGTCAATTGGCGACGGGGTGATTACCACCGATGTAGACGGTGCAATCACCTATATGAACCCCGCCGCCGAGGCCATGACCCACTGGAACTCTGGCCAGGCTCAGGGCCTGCCCCTGGCGGCGCTGTTCAACCTGCTGGATGACGACGCTCAACCCGATGGATTTACCCTGATCGAGCACATCGTCAAGGGGCAGTTTAAGGGGGGCAGCGAGCATTCAAAAACCATCCAGCGCCTGGACGGCAGTACGGTATCCGTCACCCTGGTGGGCGCACCGATCAGAAGCGCCGGCAAAATCAGCGGTGCGGTGCTGGTGCTGCACGATATGACCCAGGAGCGCCAATACATTGCCAACCTGTCGTGGCAGGCCACGCATGACGCCTTGACCGGCCTGGCCAACCGCCGCGAATTTGAATACCGGCTGGAACAGGTCCTGCACATGGCGCAGCAACCTGAGGGCGGGCGGCATGCGTTGATGTTCCTCGACCTCGACCAGTTCAAGCTGGTCAACGACACCTGCGGCCATGCGGCGGGAGATGAGTTGCTGCGGCATATCTGCGCGCTGCTGCAATCGGACCTGCGTGAGGGCGACACCCTGGCGCGCCTGGGCGGCGACGAATTCGGCATCCTGCTGGAGAATTGCCCGGCGGCTGCGGCGGAAAAAATCGCCGAGAGCCTGCGCCACACGGTGCAGAGCCTGCATTTTGTGTGGAAGGGCCGGCCGTTCATGACCTCCGTGAGCATTGGCCTGGTGCATATCTCGCAAACCCCGACCACCTTGGAGACTTCGCTGCGCGCCGCCGATATGGCCTGTTACATGGCTAAGGAAAAAGGCCGCAACCGCGTGCAGGTTTATCACGCTGACGACTCGGAGCTGTCCCTGCGTTTTGGCGAGATGGCCTGGGTGCAGCGCCTGCACATGGCACTGGAGGAGAACCGGTTTTGCCTGTACGCACAGGAAATCTCACCGCTGGGAAATACCGATGCTGGCAACGGGCATATCGAAATCCTGCTTCGCCTGCATGATGAGGCGGGTCGAACCATCCTCCCCGACAGCTTTATCCCTGCCGCCGAGCGTTACGGTTTGATGACGTCCCTCGACCGTTGGGTGGTCGAGAACGTGTTCAAGATCATCGCCCGTTGCATGCACGAGCGTCCGGGCCGGCCTATGGCCATGTGTGCGATAAATCTGTCAGGAATCACCATTGGCGATGATGATTTTCTCGGGTTTTTACATGAGAAATTCGGCACTTACGGCATCCCGCCAGAAATGATTTGTTTTGAAATAACTGAAACCAGCGCAATAGCAAATTTAGGCAGTGCCATTCGCTTTATTAATGAACTCAAGGCCTTAGGTTGCCATTTCTCCCTGGATGACTTTTGCGCCGGGATGTCCTCGTTCGCGTATCTGAAACATTTACCTGTAGACTTCCTGAAGATCGATGGAAGTTTCGTAAAGGATATGCTGGACGACCCGATTAACCGCGCAATGGTCGAAGTGATCAATCACATCGGCCACGTCATGGGTAAGCGCACAATTGCCGAGTTTGTTGAAACACCGCACATCGAACAGGCGTTACTCGATATTGGTGTGGATTACGCTCAGGGCTACCTGATTGAACGACCGCAATTGTTTACCTTTGATAGTTTGCAGTGTCGACCTGTGCGGCCGCAGCCTCTGTTATTGAAGGCGCCCGGCACATTCCGCTGAAACATTTGCTGGTCTGTAAATCACACTTAAAAAGGAGCCTTAACAGTGATCGACACCTTCAACAGAACCGGCCCGCTTATGGAAGCCTCAAGCTACCCCGTCTGGGCTCAGCAATTGATCCAGGACTGTAGCGAGAGCAAGCGCCGAGTTGTCGAGCACGAACTGTACCAACGCATGCGTGACAACACGCTCAGCGCCAAGACCATGCGTCACTACCTCATTGGTGGCTGGCCTGTGGTGGAACAGTTTGCCTTGTACATGGCACAGAACCTCACCAAGACCAAATTTGCGCGCCATCCAGGAGAGGACATGGCGCGACGTTGGCTGATGCGCAATATCCGCGTGGAGCTGAACCACGCCGACTATTGGGTGCATTGGGCCCGCGCCCACGGAGTCAGCCTCGAAGAGCTGCAGGCCCAGAATGTACCGCCGGAGCTGCATGCGCTGAGTCATTGGTGCTGGCACACCAGCTCATCCGATTCGTTGATCGTGGCCGTGGCTGCGACTAACTATGCCATCGAGGGGGCGACTGGGGAGTGGTCGGCCGTGGTCTGTTCCACCGGCGTGTACGCGGCGGCTTTCCCCGAGGAAGACCGCAAGCGTGCGATGAAGTGGCTGAAGATGCACGCCCAGTACGACGACGCTCACCCTTGGGAAGCCCTGGAAATCATCTGCACCCTGGCCGGCATGAACCCGACCAAGGCGTTGCAGGCAGAGCTGCGCCAGGCCGTGTGCAAGAGCTATGACTACATGTACCTGTTCCTGGAAAGCTGCATGCGCTTGGAAAAAGACAAGCCAGCCACCGCCGTGCGTGAACGCCCGCTGCGCGTCGCCAGCGAAGCTTGATGTAACGCGATGGCGGGGTTCTACCCCGCCATTGCCAAGCGGTTACGGCCTTCGCGCTTGGCCACGTACAACGCGTTGTCGGCCCGGCGCAACAGGCTTTCGACCGACTCGGCGGCCAGCAAGGTCGAACAACCGAGGCTTACCGTCAATTCGATCCGCTTTCCATCCGCCCAGTAATCCTGAGCCTGTGCTGCCTGCCGCAGCCGCTCGCCCACCATCGCCGCCGCATCCCGGCCGGTGTTGGAGAGCAGGATCAGAAACTCCTCCCCGCCAAACCGAAACACCATGTCTACGTTACGCAACTGGGCCTTGATGGCCGCTGCGACGGTGCGCAGTACGGTATCGCCGGCCGCGTGACCGTGGGTGTCGTTGATTACCTTGAAGTGGTCGATGTCCAGCATCAGCAAGGACAATGGGTGCAGGTGCCGGCGCGCCATGTCTATTTCCCGTTGCAGAGTCTGGTCCATGGCAATGCGATTGCCCGTCTCGGTCAGGGGGTCACGCAGCGCGCTACGGGTCGCGGCGCGATATAGCAGGGCATTGCGCATCGGGTAGAGCAGGGTGGCCAGCAGTGACTCAAGCTGACCGAGTTCGTCTTCGGCGAGGCGTTGGTTGCGACGGAAGATCAGCTCACCCAAGTGTTCGCCTTCATGGCTGAGGCTGTAATTCACCGAGTGGTGGCCGCGCTGGCCGAACTCCAGCCGCAGATCACTGGCCTGATGGCGATAGTGCAGGGCATCAAGGGGCACCAAGCGCTGGATCTCACGGAAGAACAACCCGAGGATGCGATCCGGCTCCAGGCTGGTCTGCAATTGCATTCCCAGTTGCTGGCGAAGTTGCGCGACGGTCGTCGGGCGGCGAGGCAGGAGCGATGGCTGGCCAAATCCCAGGCGTTGCAATTTGGCACTGTCGAAGTCAATTGCGTTGGTCTGGGTAGGTGTTTTCATAAGCGATCGGCCTCTAAGCTCTTAGCTGTCTTACAGGCTCGATGAGAGTGGCGAGTGCCAAGCGTCTAACTGTTCCTTCAGTTCCGTAAAACATTGGGAACAGTTTAGACCGCTTTGCAAAGCGTTATAACCCTTGGGTGCCCCCGCACGTCATGTCATCGCTTAGCCTGCTTGAACGTGGTTAGAGCGAGATTCATGCCATTTCGTTTACTTTAAAAATAATCCTTATAAATCAACGGTATTTTTTCACGCAGCAAAAGGCCATCGGCGCATGACGTCAGTTATTTGGCTGATTGAACCAAAGTGGTGTGGTCAATCTGGTCAATTGACGTGACGCCAGTGAGTGTCATCGCCACGCGCATTTCCTTGGCAAAGATGTCCAGCAGGTTCTCCACGCCATGCTGCCCGTCGGCGGCCAACGCGTAGGCGGTGGCACGCCCCAGCAGACAGGCCTTGGCACCTAGGGCCAGCATGCGCACCACGTCGAGCCCGGAGCGGATGCCGGAGTCCACCAGCACCGTCAGCTCATCGCCCACGGCTTCGGCAATCGGTGGCAACGCTTTGGCGGTGGACAACACGCCGTCCAACTGGCGGCCGCCATGGTTGGAGACCACGATGGCATCGGCGCCAAAACTCACGGCGTCCTTAGCGTCCTGGGGGTCGAGGATGCCCTTGATGATCATCGGGCCTTTCCAGAACTCGCGGATCCACTCCAGGTCTTTCCAACTGATGGACGGGTCGAAATTGTTCGCCAGCCAGCCGATGTAGTCTTCCAGGTGGGTAGGCTTGCCGAGGTATTTGGAGATATTGCCCAGGTCGTGTGGACGGCCCATCAAACCCACGTCGAAGGCCCATTGCGGCTTTGTGACCGCCTGCAGCATGCGCCGTTGCGCCGCAAACGGCCCGGACATGCCCGAGTGGGCATCACGGTAGCGTGCGCCCGGCGTGGGCATGTCGACGGTGAACACCAGCGTGGTGACGCCGGCCGCCTGGGCGCGCTCCAGCGCATTACGCATAAATCCGCGGTCCTTGAGCACGTAGAGCTGGAACCAGATCGACTGCGAGCTCTGGGAGGCCACTTCTTCGATCGGGCACACCGACACCGTCGACAAACAGAACGGAATACCCTTGTTGGCCGCCGCCTTCGCCGCCTGCACTTCGCCGCGCCGCGCGTACATGCCGGTCAGGCCCACGGGGCTGAGGATCACCGGCATGTCCAGTTCCTGGCCGAATAGCGTGGTCTTGAGGCTCAGGTTGTCGACATTGCGCAGGATGCGCTGGCGCAGGCTGATCTCGGCCAGGTCCGAACTGTTCGCGCGCATCGTGTGCTCGGCGTAAGCGCCGCCGTCGATGTAGTCGAACAGGAAGCGCGGGAGCTTGCGCTTGGCGGCAGCGCGGTAGTCAGAGGCGGACGAAATGATCATGCACGGAATCTCGGCAAGGCAAGGTGCCTCCAAGATAGGCAAACTTCTGTCATGATAAAAACAACTTTTATCGCTAGTAGTCAGTCGAAAAAGGAATACTGATGAACCTGAGAACACTGCGTGCCTTTGTCGAAGTGGTTCGCCAAGGCGGTTTCTCTCAAGCCGCTGAAGTGGTGTCCCTGACCCAGTCGAGTGTGAGCAAGGCGATCAAAACCCTGGAGGACGAACTGGGCATGCCACTGCTCAACCGCCTTGGCCATCGCAATGAACTCACCGCCGCTGGCGAAATCGCCTACAGCCGCGCCCTGGTTTTGCTGGCCGAACACAACGATCTGGTCGCTGAGATCAATGACTTGCGTGGTCTCAAACGCGGTGTATTGCGCATCGGCCTGCCGCCGGTGGGCTGTGGCGTGTTGTTTGCGACGATGTTTGCCACCTATCGCACACGCTACCCCGACATCGACATCGAACTGACCGAGTACGGCAGTAAACGACTGCGTGAATGCCTGGAAGCAGGTGAGGTCGACCTGGCGGCCCTCTTGCTGCCCATAGACGAAGGTTTCGACTACCAACCCGTGCGTAACGAACCGCTGATGGCCGTCCTGCCGATCAGCCACCCCCTGGCCCAGCGCAAACGAATCGACTTCACCGACCTGGCAGATTCGCCGTTTATCCTGTTCGAAGCCGGCTTCGCCCTCAACGCCAAAATCCTCGCCGCGTGCGAGCGCAAAGGCGTGCAACCGCGTGTGGCAGCGCGCAGCGCCCAGATCGACTTTATCGTCGACTTGGTATCCGCCGGCCTCGGCGCGGCCTTCCTGCCGCGCATGCTCGCGCACAAGCACCAACACCCCGGCATCGCCCTGATCCCCCTGGACGAACCTCATACCGACTGGCACATCGCCCTGGCTTGGCGCGCCAGCGCCCACTTGCCACCCGCCGCTCGGGCCTGGTTGGAATTGGCCAAGGAGTCACAGCTTTCAACCGGCCATCCGGATTAATCGCCCAAAATGTCATGGAAAGCTTGACTTCTCCTTTTCAATCAGTAACATACGGCGCATTCCGCGATAGCTCAGTTGGTAGAGCAAATGACTGTTAATCATTGGGTCCCTGGTTCGAGTCCAGGTCGTGGAGCCAGATAGAGAAAGCCTGCAGAGATGCAGGCTTTTTTTTTGCGTTGAATTTGGTAAGGCCCTGTGTGCCCGCCGACAAAGAAAGGCCCGCTGCGAGCAATCGCGCGGGCCTTCTGTGTTTTTAACTGCCCCGTAAAGCAGGATCTCGTCGATTGTTGCGCCGTTGCACCGTGCAGGTCGCGCAATCTGTGCCTATGCTGGCTTCGTTAGTATCAAAATATTCCAAAGATCTTCTCTGCAGTGTGCGTATGGGTCCCTGAAGGCAGCTACATCGAAAGGCACAACGGAACGTGTGGGCAAAACGGCTGGTGAATAGCGCAGTGATTGAGCTTCCTTCGAATAGGGAAACAGGTCTGTGTCGGCAAAAAAAATCCTTTGTGTTATCGGGACGCGTCCCGAGGCCATCAAAATGGCCCCGGTCATTCTGGCCTTGAAAAAAGAGCGTTGGGCCGATGTGCGGGTCGTTGCCACAGCGCAGCATCGTCATTTGCTCGATCAGCTCCTGCGTTTTTTCGGGATCGAGCCCGATATTGACTTGAACATCATGCGGCCAAGTCAAACCCTCGCCACTCTGACCGCCCAGTTATTGCTCGACATGGATACGGTCCTGCTGGAACAGCAGCCCGATGTCGTGCTGGTGCAAGGCGATACCACGACGGTGATGGCCTGCGCCTTGGCATGCTTTTATCAGCGTATACCGCTGGGCCATGTTGAAGCCGGCCTGCGCACCTGGGACAAGCAATCGCCCTTTCCCGAAGAAGCCAACCGGGTCATTACCGGTGAGTTGGCGCGTTGGCACTTCGCACCGACTCAAGGTGCCCGGCAAAACCTGCTGAAAGAGGGCGTCTGCAGCGCGGAC
Organism: Pseudomonas sp. TE3911; assembly: GCF_054062775.1. NCBI lineage: Bacteria > Pseudomonadati > Pseudomonadota > Gammaproteobacteria > Pseudomonadales > Pseudomonadaceae > Pseudomonas > Pseudomonas sp. TE3911. The sequence continues at coordinate 1,014,759 of NZ_JBSSFP010000001.1, forward strand.
ATTTTTGTCACCGGCAATACCGTGATTGATGCGCTGCTCGCGACGGCCACCCTGGCTCCGCAACTGGGCCTTGAGCTTGACCCGAGCAAGCGCCTGGTGCTGGTGACGGCTCACCGTAGAGAGCATTTTGGCGAACCTTTTCGCAGCATCTGCCGAGCGTTGCGAACCCTGGCAGAGAACAACCCGCAGGTTCAGTTTCTGTATCCCGTGCATCCGAATCCGAATATCCAGGAAGTCGCCCAGGCGTCCTTGGCGGGTATTGCGAACTTCAGATTGTGCGCGCCATTGGATTACGCGGCGTTCGTGGCTGCCATGAAAGCGGCGTATTTCATCCTGACCGATTCGGGAGGCGTCCAGGAGGAAGCGCCTGCGTTGGGTAAGCCGGTGCTGGTCATGCGTGATGAAACCGAGCGGCCGGAAGCAGTGGAGCAGGGCGGGGTAAAACTGGTGGGCGCGAACTGTGAGCGCATCGTTGAAGAGGCGCAGCGCCTACTGGACGATGAGTCCGCCTATCGCGCCATGGCACGTGGTTTCTCGCCCTATGGCGATGGGCAGGCGGCCGGGCGCATTGTCAGCGTTCTACGCGAGCACTTTTCGTGAAGCGTCTGGTCTTCCTCTCGCCGTTACCCTGGGACAGTTTCGCCCAGCGGCCGCACAAGTTTGTCGAATGGGTTCACCGCCGCACGGGCGCGCAGGTGCTGTGGGTAGACCCTTATCCCACGCGACTTCCCCGGTGGAGCGATCTCAGGCGCTCATCGGTAGCCCCAACTACGCACCAGCCTGCCGGCATGCCGTCGTGGCTTAGCGTGATCAACCCCGGCGGTTTGCCCATCGAGCCGCTGCCAGGCGTCGGTTGGGTGAATCAGTTTTTGTGGCGAAACACGCTGAAGCAGATCGATGCATTCATCCACGACGTCCCTGCATTGCTTGTCATCGGCAAGCCCTCAGCGCTTGCGCACTTGCTGTTGCGGCGGCTTCCTCATTGCGCGTCTTTGTACGACGCCATGGATGACTTCCCGGCGTTTTATACCGGCCTGTCCCAGTCTGCGTTGGCGCGCTGTGAGCGGTTGATCGCTCAACGCGTGGACGTTATTTGGGCGTCCAGTTCCGGCCTCGATGCGCAGTGGAGGCGTTATCGACGTGAGGTACAACGGGTGTTCAACGGGCTCGACCTGTCGGCGATTTCCGCCGTGCAACCCGCCCCGGTCGCGTCGGCACGCAAAGTGTTCGGCTACGTCGGCACGATGGCGGCCTGGTTTGACTGGGACTGGGTCGCCGCGTTGGCCAAGGCCCGGCCGAACGATGAAATTCGTTTGATCGGGCCGGTCTTCGGGTCGCTGGGCGCTCGACTGCCGCCCAACGTGGTGGTGTTGCCCGCCTGTGACCATGGGGCCGCGCTGAGTGCTATGGCCGAGTTTGATGTGGGGTTGATTCCGTTCAAGCAGAACGCGCTGACTGCAGCCGTCGACCCTATCAAATACTACGAATACCGAGCTTTGGCGTTGCCGGTGATCTCGACTGATTTCGGCGAGATGCATGAGCGTGGTGACCTGCCGGGGGTTTTTATCAGCCACTCGCTGACTGATCTTGCTGCGTTGGCTGAGGCCGCTTTGCAGTGTGAACGCGATACCGATGAAGCCTGTGCCTTTGCACGGCAACACTCATGGGAGGCGCGTTTTGATGCCGCCAAGCTTTATTCATAACTGTGATGTGATCGTAGTTAACTACAACGCTGGCAAGCTGATCGGCGACTGCGTCGCGTCGGCGCTGAAGGAAGGCGCCTTGCGTGTGATCGTGGTGGACAACGGTTCGAGCGATGGGAGCCTGGCGCACTTGAAGGCGTATGAGGCCGATGCCCGCGTAAGCATCATCAGGAACAACCACAACAGTGGTTTTGCCGCGGCCTGCAATACCGGCGCGGGCGTTTGCGATGCGGGTACGTTGTTATTTCTGAACCCCGATTGCGTGCTGATGCCGGGGGCGCTAGGGCACATGATGGACGTGCTGCACAGCGATCCTGCCACGGGCATGGTGGGTGGGTTCCTGTGCAACCCCGACGGGTCCGAACAGCCGGGCGGACGACGGGTGTTCCCCACGCCAAGGCGTGCATTCGTACGGGCGTTTGGGTTGTCCCGCCTGGACTGGCTGTTTCCTTCTTTATGCTCGGACTTCTTGTTGCATCGCGAGCCACTGCCCGACGAACCGGTCGCCGTGGAAGCTATTTCTGGCGCCTGCATGCTGGTCAAACGTGAGGCCCTCGTCGATGTAGGCCTGTGGGACGAAGGCTATTTTCTGCACTGCGAAGACCTGGATTGGTGCATGCGTTTCCGATTGAAACAGTGGCGCGTGGTGTTCGTGCCCCAGGCGCGCGTCATGCACTGGCGGGGTGCGTGCAGCCGGAGCCGGCCATTCTTTGTCGAATGGCACAAACACCGTGGCATGGTGCGTTTCTACGAGACGTATTTCAGGGCGCAGTATCCCAAGGTGCTGTGGTGGTGGGTGGTGATGGGGGTGTGGCTGCGCTTCGGCATGGTCTCAACCTACTATGGCGTCAAGTTGATGCTGGCTCGACTGGGCGTTGGGCGTGCCTGAGGTCACGGTGGGGGTGCTGGGGGCCAGCAGCTTGGTGGGGCGTTATGTACTGGCGTTGCTTGCGCGCGAACACTGCAAGGTCGTCGCGTTTTCCCGGCAGGAACAGCACGGTACGGAGAGTGGCACGATTCGTTGGCAACGTTTAGCCGAACTGGCGAAACCTGAGCCTGTGCAGACTATTTCGTTGTGGATCTGTGTGGCGCCGATCTGGGTGCTGCCGCAGTATTTTGCGCTACTGCAGGCCTGCGGTGCGCGCAAAGTCATCGCTCTGTCTTCCACCAGTTGCTTTACCAAAAGCCACTCCGATGACCTGCACGAGCAGCACCTGGCCAGCCAGTTGCGCGACGCCGAGGTCCGCGTTGAAGATTGGGCGCTGCATCACCAGGTCCACTGGGGCATCCTGCGGCCTACGTTGATCTACGGCGACGGGCGCGACAAAAACATCGCGGAGATTGCCCGGTTTATCCGCCGGTTCGGTTTTTTTCCGGTGTTTGGCCGTGCGATGGGGCTGCGCCAACCCGTGCACGCCGAGGATGTGGCGATGGCTTGTGTGCGTGCAGTGCAGGCGCCCCACGTGTGCCGTCACGCTTATAACCTTTCAGGCGGGGAAACACTGGCGTACCGGGACATGGTGAGCCGAGTGTTCAGCGCCCTGAACCGGCGCCCGCGTTTGCTCACGGTGCCGCTTTGGGTATTCAGGATTGCCGTGCCGCTGCTGCGCTGCCTTCCGCGCTATCGTAAGTGGTCGGCGGCGATGGCGCAGCGCATGAACCAGGATTTGGTCTTCGATCATGGGGATGCAGCGCGGGACCTTGGCTTTGTGCCCAGGACGTTTTTGCTGTCGGAACAGGAACTGCGTTAGTCACTCATGCTCATGGGGCACCCACGGGCCCCACTTCGCTTCGTAAAGCGCCTTGTTGCGTTCAAACAGCGCCAGACGCTCGCCTTGGTGCATGAGTTTGAACGACGCCGACAGGTGATGATGGATGAACACATCACGCGCGCAGGCGCTCACCAATCCGGCTTGCTCGACCCGTCGGCAGTAGTCGTCATCCTCGAAGAATCCCCGTCCATACGCCTCATCCAGCGGGCCGATGCGTGTGTAGGTACTGCGCGGCATCATCACGCAGAAAAACGCCAGGGTCGGCAGCCGGACAACTTCGCCCAGGTGCCGGCAGGTATAGCGCCGAGCCGCCTGCGGCATGTCCACGAGGCTGGCGTAGTCAATGTCGACCTTGGCCTGATTGCCGATGTTATTGGTCACCGGGCCGATCAGGCCGAGTTCGGGGTGGCGTTGCAAATGCCGCTGCAATGTACTTGCCCACCCCGACGTCACCTGCGTGTCGTTGTTGAGCAGCGCGAGGTAATCGCCGTTGGCAACCGCTAAACCCTGATTGTTTGCGGCAGCGAAGCCACGGTTGTCGGTGTTGAGTATGAGTGTCTGCCCGCTCCCGGCAGCCCACTCGGTGAGAAATTCGGCGCTGCCATCATTGGAGGCGTTATCCACCACGATGATCTCCAGCGCGGGGGATTCGCGGTTGCGCTCCAGGCTGTCCAGGCAGGCGCGGGTCAGCGCCAGGTTGTTGTAGGTCACCACGATGACGCTGGTCCGTGGGGCGTGTTCGCTGTGTTCGGCCAGGGTTATGAGCGTATCGGCACGGTGTGCCCAGGTTTGTTGGGCGGCGAACGCCTGCCGTTGGGCAATCTGTTCAATGGTTGACGGCACCAGCGCTTGGGCAATGGCCGCAATAAACCCTGGCGTATCCCGCGCGACCTGCACTTGTTCGCCGAATTGCTGCATTTCTGGCAGATCCACCGTAACCACTGGTTTGCCGGCGCTCAGGTACTCATAGACTTTGACCGGGTTGGTGGCGAGTGTCAGCGGCGTCACCTTGAACGGCACGATGCACAGGTCTAAACCGTGCAGGTAATAGGGCAGTTCGGTATAGGGCACTTCACCGATAAATTCGACGTTCGGGCAGCCGCGCAATCGGGCACGAACCCCTACTGTATCGGCGCCGATCAGTAGCACGACATGCTGGGGAAAGGCCTTGGCGATCTGGACCACCAACGCGTGGTCGAACCAGTCGGCGATGGCGCCGTAATAACCAATCACCGAGCGTTGCAAGCGATCACGGTAGATCGACGCCGGCACGCTGGAGAACTGGCTGAAATCTGCGGCATTGCGCAGGACGGCGCTGGGCCTGTTGGCTTGGACCGGCCATTGCTGGGCCAGCCAGTCGGAGGTGAACAGTCGGATGTCGGCGTCCCGGACCAGTCGCTGCTCAAGGAGCAGGATGTCCGCTGCGTTGTCGCCGAAGCCTTGATGATGGTCCATGCAGTCGTAGATCAATCGGCTATCGGGTAACTCAGCGGCGACGTCGCACCAGAACGGGTGTTGCACCAATGAAATCACCCGTGCGCAGCCGGCCCAAAGCAGCACCTCGCCGATGCTGCTGCACAGCTGTTGAACCTGCGCGGTGCTCGGGGCCGCGGCGTAGATCAGCGGCGCGCCACGCGTGAACAAGTGGACCTGGAACAACCGGTGCTCTTGGTCCAGCGCCTCAAGCTCAAAGCCGGCGTGGCTGGCATCTATCAGTGACGTCGAAACGTAAATAACCCGCCGTCCCGTGGCGACCAGCGCGAGGGCCAGTTGTTGAGGGCGTTGGTGCCGGAAGTCCCAGTCGATAGCGCCCCAGATAATGTAGTCCGCCAGCCCGGCCTGCGGTGGCTGCGGGGCTGGCGAAGGGCTGACGAAACCCTGCCCGGGGTTCAGGGCGCTGCGCAGCGCGCGAACTGCTCTGAGCACTGCCCTTCGGTAAAAGGCCGCGAGCAGTTTTTTCATACTGGCCGGAAGCGGCAGCCGGTGGTAGGCCACGCGCCAGCGGTTCCAGCGTGAAGGACGCCGATCGGTCAGCATAGGGGCGGGCTGCCTTATCAGGACTTTCGCGGTGAGGCGGCGACGATGACGAAGTCGCTTTTCAGCGTGCCGGATTCGATCAAGCCGTCTTCGATGTCGAACAACATTTGCAGCACCCGTAACGACTGTGGATTGTCCTCCTTGAAATTGCCGGCGATACCGTGCATCAGGAACTGCAGCAGCGAGCCGCCGCAAAGGTTCAGTGCCCGGATATCAAAGTGCTCTCCCACCACCCGCAGAATATCCGCCGAACGCACGGCTTCCGAAGGGTCGACTTTGACCACGTCGGCCGGGTCGGGTAATGGCACGGCGTGTTGCACCTGGCCGTATGAACCCTGCACGAATGAACGGCGAAACTGCTCGGGAATCAAGCCGAACGCGTGGCTGATGGCTGCACGTTGCTGCGCATCAAAGGCGAAGTGGTTGGCCCCGACGTATTCATTGAAGAACAGCCAGCCGCCGGGTTTCAGGCTATGGGCAACGCGCTGGCAGACCACCTCCAGCTCACGGATATGGTGCAGCGAACCATTGAACCAGACCGCATCGTATTGATTGGCAGGCAGGTCAGTCTTTTCGATATCGCACAACGAGTAATTGATTGTTGACGCACCCATCGCCAGCGCTTCTGCCCTGGCGGCGTCGAGTGCGCCCGGCGCGATGTCCACGGCGTCGCAGTGTTCGAATGCGTGGAGCCTGTAGAGCTCGCGCTCCAGGGTGCCGGTGCCACAGCCGATACTGAGCATCCGAGCGCCTTGCACCGGGTCGCCCAGGAACTCTTTGAGGCAGTACTGCACCCAGCCGGGGTGGCCGCTGCCAGCCGTTGCCTTGCGCTGATGGCGCCGCTGTACCGCCGGAACGGCGAGCCAGTAGACATCCGCAGAAAAGGCATCGGAGCCGGCCATGTTTTCCGACCAGTGATCGGCCGTCACTTGCTTGTCGGCGCTTATCTCTTCCAGCTTACCGCTGAGCTTGCTCATGATTCGCTTGAACACGGAGTCCTCCTTGGGTGGGTCAGTGCGTATCCGGTTGTCGCTGTGGCTGCGGACGTGTCCAAGCCCCCCATTTGCTTTCGAAATACGCTTGGTTTTTGTCCCACAGCGCTTGGTATTCACCGCTGACAATCAGCTTCTTGAAGGAAGCTTGGCCTACGTGATGGATGAAGGCGTCCTCTGCGCACACGGTCCGCAAGCCCGCCGCCTGGATACGCCGGCTGTAATCGTCGTCCTCGAACATGCCGATGCCGAAGGCCTCATCCAGCCAGCCGATGCGCTCGAACACGTCGCGACGCATGGCCACGCAGAACATGGCGAGCATGCTGATATCGAACGTACGGCCTCGGTGCTGCGCGACGTGGCGGTCGGCGAAGGCTTCCATGTGTGCAATGTCAGCGTAGTCGACGCTGATCTTGGCTTCGTTACCCACCGAGTTGGTCATCGGGCCGACCAGGCCGATCTGTGGGTCTTGCAGGTGGCGGAGCAACGGGTCTATCCAGCCCTTGGGCACCACAGTGTCGTTGTTGAGCAGCACCAGGTAATCCCCGGTTGCCAATTTGAGCCCCTGGTTATTGGCGGCGGCGAAGCCCAGGTTACGGTCGTTGAGCACCAGGGTGAGGTTGGCGTGGGTGCGGCCCAGGTAACGCAGGTAGTTGCCCGTATCGTCCGAGGAGGCGTTGTCGACGATGATCAGCTCGTAATTAGGGTAGGTGGTGTTGCGCAGCAGGCTTTCGACGCAGGCTTGGGTCAGCTCGACATTGTTGTAGGTGACGACCACGATCGACACTTTCGGATGCAACGCCTTCAGTGCGCTGAGGTTGGCGTCGAAGCGATTGCGCCAGTCATTGGCGCTGGCGAGTGCCACTCGCTCGGTGGGCGTCGCGAGATCGGTTTCGCTCAAGGCACGGTTAATCTGCTCGATGAACGCTTGCGGCCCATCGGCGAAATACACGTAGTCGTCGTAGATCTTCATTTCTTCCAGCGGTACCGACACCACCGGTTTACCCGCGCTGATGAACTCGTAGAATTTCACCGGATCGACCGCGTGGGTCACGTTGTACAGCCGAAATGGGATCAGGCAGACATTGAAGTGGTACAGGTACAACGGCATCTGGGCATAGGGCTTTCTGCCGAGCAGGTGCACATTGGGCAAACGGTCAAGGCCGGCCAGGTCCTTGACGAAAATGTCGCCGATCAACACGAAACTCCAGTCTGTACGCTGCCGGGCGATGGTGGCGATCAACTGCAAGTCCACCCACTCGGCCAGGCCCCCGTAAAAACCGATCAAGGGCCGTGGGATGTCCGACAGCAGGCTGTTGGGCACGCAGTTGCGTTCGAAGAATCCGAAATCCACACCATTGCGCAACAGCAGGCAGTTACTGCTCGTCGTTGCCCATTTTTCGTGCAGCAGGGCGGCGGTGACGGTCACCAAGTCGGCGTCTCGAACCAGGGTTTCTTCTTCCTCCAGCAACACCTTGCCGATGCCCGGAAAGCCCACCCAGTCATCCATGCAGTCGTATTGGATTTTCCAGCCATGGTCTCGGCGCAACTGAGCGGCGAGTGGTGCCCAGAAGGCCAGGTGGACGACGGACACCGCCGTCTTTATGCGCAAGTCCTCGGCCAGTTGCTCAATCGCCGTCGAATAGGCCAGTAGATTTTTTTCCCCGATGCGGTCGTTGTAGCAGTCCACGAACTCCTGGCGCTGTAACGCAATCTCGAAGACGCCGGGCGCCACTTCAAGGCAGCTATAGGCATGGCCGGGCTCGGCACTGCGTGAGGGCACGATGTAGAAGACGCGGTAGCCATGCCGGGCGAACTGGCTCATCAACTGCTGGGGGCGCTGGAAACGCGCGGCCCAGTCGATATTGGCGAAGCAGAGGATGTCGAAGCGGTTCTCTGACGAAGCTTCGTCAGGCGCTGGCGACCCGTTGCTTATCGACGGGCTGCTAAGAGGAAAACTGTCCTGGTGCAGGAAGTCGGGAGTGTCGGGGCCGGTGTGCAGTGATCGGTATCGCAACCAATGAAGCAGTGCTCGCAACGGCTTGGTGATCCGCCAGGAGCGCGTGTTTTTTAACGTTGCGATATAGGCAATTGCTGCGTCTCGCTGCCGGCTGGCTGCATCACGCTCCATGCGCATGAGGTCTTGCTCAAGGGTAGCTTGGCTGTCCTTATCCATGTCGTTGGCCTTCACGAACGTGTTGGGTTGTTCTGCTCGCCATAAGCGTGCAGCGGTGTCTGGTCATCGGCGGGCCACATCGAACTGCTGGAGCCAGGTCGATAGAACGTGACGGTGACGCTGCGCCGAGAGGAGCGGCAACCGTCCACCACCCGTGAAACGGCATGCCAGGAATGGTCTGAGCGAACCAGAATGGCTGAGTTGCCGATCACCGGGACCACTTGCGCGACGATATCGGTGGGGGCTGCAGAGCCGAGGATTTGCAGGCAACCGCCCTCGGCCGGGTTCCACGTCTGGTTGAAATACAGGATGTGCGTGACCAGCTTGTCGCCCAGGTCCGGGTGAGGTCCCAGGTTGGCCCCAGGCCCGTAATGGAACACGTTGACCTCCATCGGCACCTGCGTCAGGTCCACGCCGGTCAACGCGGACATCGCCTGGCGGTACTTCGGCGAACGCAAGCTGTGGGTCAATGCCAGCCATTGGCGGCTTAACGTCTGTGGGTTGACCACCTCGTGGCTGCCCATTGCGATCAACTGCCGTGCCTCGTATTCGTAGTCCTTCGCCCCGCCGTAGCCGGAGACCGTCTTGAAGTGATCGTGCGGGTAGGTTTCGGCCAGCGCCCTCGCATCTTCCGGCGTATATAACTCACCGATCTCGGCCCAGGCATACGGGGCGGTGTGCAAGCGACGGGCACTTAGTTTGCTCAGGTCAATCATGTCGAAGGGCTCCCAGCCATTTCTGCAAAGTACGGCGAGCGTGGCGCAGCGGCGCCGTCAGCTTGAAAGAGTTGGAGCGATACAACTTTTCAAGCGCCTGTTGATGGTGTTCGTGTTCGGCTTGCCGCTCGGCGGCCTGGCGCTGGCTCTCTATGTATAGATCTTCGAAAACACCCCGCTCGACGGCCTGACGCTGGCTCTCTACGTATAGATCTTCGAAAACACCCCGCTCGACGGCCTGACGCTGGCTCTCTATGTATAGATCTTCCAAAACACCGGGCAAGCCTTGCCAGTAGCGGTTGAGGGCCGGGGGGGTGGGCCTGCGACCTTCGCGAACCAGCTCTGCCACACGGTCCCAGTGCGCGTCGACCTGTTCCATCGCCGAGGCGGTGACGGCAGATATCGGCTGCTTGCCCAACTGAGCGCGAAACCACTGCGGGTCAATCGCCTGGTCCCGGCGCAATTGGAAGATTCGCCCATGGCTGGGCAGTGCGGTGTATTTGCCGGTGCCCAGGTCTGCCGAGCAGAAGATCGGTACACCAAACACCAGCGAACTGATCGCCAAGTGGTAGCTGTGCCCGATCACACCTTCGGCATGGGCGATCACCTCGGCCAGCAGCAGGGGGGTGGGCCAATACGGCAGGCACCGCGAGCGCTCCAGATCATCGCCCAGGACTGAAGGGTGATCGCCCAGCACCGGCCCGATGGGCAGCAGCAATAGTTGCAGGTCCTCGAACAAGGCGGCATGTGTTCGCCACATCGCCAGGAAACTGTCCAGCCCCCACATGGCGTGCACCACCACATAGGGTTTGGTCAGGTCGGCACTGGCGCGTAATGCCAGGAATTCGGCTGACGGTGATTGGGGATCGAGCAGCCGAGGAAGACCAAAGGCGGTGTCGGGCAGCACCTGCACCGAGGCTGTTTCCGACACGCGGGCCAAGACCGCCTGCGACAGCGCATCCCTAACCCTTATGTGGGGGCTGTGATCCAGGGTCAGCTTCACCAGCGTCTCGGCCCACGGCGGTATGTCGTTGCAATGCATGCCCGGCGCATTCCAGATCAGCGGGACGCCGTGTTGCAACGCGATCAGTGCCGGCGTCAGCCAGTAACCGGTGGGGTGGTGGATGGACGCGTCCGGCGGGTAATAGTCGGTGGCCACCACTTTGTCGAAGCGAATGATGAAGCCGCCACCGATCAATACCCCGTCAAGCTGGGCGGCGATGTCGGGCAGTTGGGTCACTGAGGTGACCGCGTAAGGCCATTCAGTCTCGGCTTTGCCGTGATAGGAAAATCGGTGAAGCGTTATCGGGCCCAGACGCCTGGTCAACTCCGCCTCGGCGAGGATGGGGAACAATAAGTCGCCGTAATTGGCGACATCGAAGGTGCCGAAGATCCCGACCTGCCATTTTCGACTCATTGCAACTCCCCGGATTGGACCGTTTGAGCGCCGGGGCTGGCTTCTATTCCCAGGTCGACGAAGCCCAGGAAGTCCTTGGTGCCAGGCAAGGTGTCGAAGGCCAATAGCGCAACCTGCTTCTCGATCAACTGCGCAGTTTCTTCGGTGTGGCCGTTCATCAGTTTCAGTGTGATGTGGTACTTGCCCGCGGCGAGGCTGGCGGGGAAGCGGACGGTAATCGTCGCCCTGCGCCAGCCGTCTTGCGCGACCTCCATGTGCAGCGGCAGATTGGCCCCGCCGATCACCAACAGTCGGGCTTCCTGGATTGTCACGCTGATGGTCGGCAGCTCGATGGTTTCACGCACCCGGGTTTCGATGCGCAGCTCGATGGTTTCGCCATACACAAAGCTCGAATACAGGCTGTCAGTGTTGGTAAAGCAGGCCGCAACAATATGGCCTTCATCCGTGCCAAAGGCGATACCACCCTGTTTGGCGAGAAACGGCTTGGGGGCAACGGGCACCGTGCCGCCGCTGGCCCAGCGGCGCTGCTCGTCACGCATTTCTAGCAGGTAGAGTTCGGCCATTTCTTCGGGAGAACCGCTGGCGCGCACCTTGCCTTCACGCAGGTAAATCACCCGATTGCAAAAACGTTTGACCATGCCCATGTCATGGGACACGAACAGCAGTGTCGTCCCTTGTTGAGTCAGTGCTTCCAGACGATTGAGGCATTTGAATTGAAAGGATGCATCCCCCACTGCCAGGGCTTCGTCGACGATCAGGATGTCCGGTTGCACGCACACCGCCACCGCGAAGGCCAGCCGCACCAGCATGCCGCTGGAGTAGGTCTTGGTCGGCTGGTCGATAAAGTCGCCAATATTGGCAAAGTCTGTGATTTCGGCGAATCGCGCCTCGATTTCGGCGTGGCTCAGCCCCAGCACGGCACCGTTCATGTAGACGTTTTCGCGGCCGGTGAACTCGTGATTGAAGCCCGAGCCCAGCTCCAGCAACGCGGCGACGCGGCCATGGCTCTGAAGGCTGCCGGACGTGGCACTCAACGTGCCGCAGATCAGTTGCAGAAGCGTCGATTTGCCACTGCCGTTGCGACCGATGATGCCCACCGTCTCGCCTTTGCGCAGCTCCAGCGACACATCCTGGAGTGCCCAGAACTCTCGATAAAAATGTTTTTTGCCTCGGGATAGCATCTGCCACAGGCGATCCCTGGGCGTGTCATAGATGTGGTAGCTCTTACTCAGGTTGGCCGTTTGCACGGCGATTTCAGAGCACATCGGCAAATCCTTTGCGGGTCTTCTGGAACCAGATAAACCCCAGCCAGGCGACGCCACTGGCAACCACCAGGCCGCAGGCCCATGTGAAGGGATCGGGCACGATGCCCCAAAACAATACGTCTCGGGTCTGCTCGACCACCCGAGTGAGCGGGTTGAGGTGCAGAAGGCCTTGGTAGGCCTGGGGGAATGCGCTGGTAGGGTAAAAAATCGCCGACACAAACATCAAGGCCGTCGTCAGCACGCCGACCATCTGGCCGACATCGCGCAGGTAAACGCCCAGCGAGGCCAGCAGCCACGAGATGCCCAGGGTAAACAGCACCAGTGGCAGCAGCACCAAGGGCAAGAGCAGGCTGGTCAACGGTGGCAGGCCGAAAAACACCAGGTGGAACACCAGCCAGATCGCCAGGCTGGCCAGGGTATGGAACAACACCGCGCCCAGCACTACCCACGGCAGGATCTCCAGGGGGAACATGACTTTCTTGACGTAGTTGGCGTTGGAGATGATCAAGCCCGGCGCACGGCTCACGCATTCGGAAAACACGTTGAACACCAGCAGGCCGGCAAACACCAGCAACGCAAACTCCGTTCTGGAGCCGCTGCCTTGGGGCCAGCGCATCTTGAACATCATGCTGAACACGAAGGTGTACACCAGCAACATGAAGAGCGGGTTCAGGAACGACCACAACAGCCCCATGATGGAGCCACGATACCGACCAATTACATCCCGTTGGACCATGGATACCAACAGTTCTCTGTGTCGCCAAGGGCTGGAAAACATGCCGGCCTGCGTGTTTGTTTGACTCATCCAACGATTCCCATGGCCAGTGCAGTGCGCCCATGAGTCTAGTCAGCAATTGTCGTTTCGCTATGTGCCTTTTAAGGATTGTTCAATCGACCTTGATCAGCCCTGTATTGCTGGTGGCTCCCGCGATGGCCCTGACGCGCCGGTGCGTCAGCCGGTCTTCACGCAATTCTCGGTGCGAGTAAAATTTTTTTGTGGGCGCCGCTTGAAATTTTTTTCCCTGATCCTACTTAGATTTTACGCGATGCCGAATGCGGGTCGCGTATCAAATCACTTGGAGAAAACTCAGGAGATTTTGCAATGGCTACTACTCTCTCGTTGGCCCCACTGTTCCGTCATTCCGTTGGTTTTGACCGGTTCAACGACCTTTTTGAATCGGCGCTTCGCAGCGAGGCCGGTACCACCTATCCACCTCACAACGTCGAAAAGCATGGGGATGATCATTACCGGATCGTCATCGCGGCCGCAGGACTTGTGGAGGATGACCTGGAGATCCAGGTGGAAAAAGGCGTGTTGACCGTCGCCGGTGGCAAGCGTGAACACGATGAGGGCATCACTTACCTGCACCAAGGCATTGCCCAGCGCGCGTTCCGTCTGTCATTCCGCCTGGTCGACCACATTGAAGTGCAGGGCGCGCAACTCGCCAATGGGTTGCTGAGCATTGATCTGCTCAGGGTGGTCCCGGAGGAAGCGAAGCCTAAGCGCATTGCGATTGGCGGTGCGGCCAAGGCTGACGTGAAATCCATCAGCGAGCAGTAAGGCTGGAATGAATAAAGGCGCTCTTCGGAGCGCCTTTATTCGATGTGGCGAGGTCAAAATTAGCCGCTTTTGTGGTGAGCGGGCTCGTCACAAAAGCACAGCCGCCGCTTCATTGCATCTGCACATTTTGCGCGTTCTGCTGCTGCCCAGCCCGCCCCTCCCACTTGGCAATCACCAACGGCGCCAACGCATTGCCCAGCACATTCAGCGCTGTGGTCGGCATCTCCATCAAGCGGTACACCCCGGCGATAAACGCGATGCCTTCCAACGGCAAACCGGCGCTGGCCAGGGTGGCCGAAAGAATCACGAACATGAACCCCGGCACCCCAGCCGCGCCCTTGGAGGTGAGCACCATGGTCACCACCAGCAAGGCCTGATCGCCCAGGCTCAAATCAATGCCGTACAACTGCGCGACGAACAGGGTACCGATGCCGAGGAACAGTGAGGCGCCGTCGAGGTTGAACGAGTAACCCACCGGCACCACAAAGCTCACCAGTGAAGGTGGTACGCCGTAGGTCTCGAGTTTCTTCATCAGTTGCGGCATCACCGCCGCAGAGCTGGCGGTGGAGAAGGCCAGTACCAGTTCATCCTTGATATGACGCATCAGCGCGAACAGGTTGATCCCGCACAGGCGCGCCACCAGGTTGAGCACCACCAGCACAAAGAAGGCGATGGCCGCATAGCTGACCATGATCAGCTTGGCCAGTGGCAGCAACGAGCTGAAGCCGAAGTTGGCCACGGTCACGGCAATCATGCCGAACACGCCGATGGGCGAGTAGGCCATGATCATCGAAGTGACCTTGAACATCGCATCGCTGACGCCGCGCAACAGTGCGATGACCGGGTCTTTGCGCTCGGCGGGCAGGCGCGCCACGCCCAGGCCGAACATCACCGCAAAAAACAGCACCGACAGCAGGCTGCCCTGGGCCATGGCGTTGACCACGTTGTCGGGGATGATGCCGACGATGATCTGCCCCAGGCTATGACCGGCGCCGTTGCTGGTGGGCAGGGTGATATTCGCCGCGTGCAGGCTGGACAGTTCAGTGCCGGCGCCTGGCTTGAGCAGGTTGCCCATGACCAGGCCGATGATAATCGCCAGGGTGGTGATGCAGAAAAAATAGCTCAGGGATTTGACCCCGATACGGCCCAGGGATTTGCCGTCACCGTGCCCGGCAATGCCCACCACCATGCAGGAAAACACGATGGGCACCACGATCATTTTCATCAGCTTGATAAAGATGTCGCCCGCCGGTTGCAGGACATTGTCCACCAGCCATGGTCGGGATTCGGGAAAGCGGTGCAGCAGGGCACCAATGGCGATACCGGCGAGCAAGCCGATCATGATTTGCCAGACCAGCGCGATACGGGGCGTGTGCATGGGAATGCCTCATTTGAGATCAATGATTTTTAAATTGTTGTTCTAGGCAGTCAAAAGGCGTCCGTCCGCTGGTCGCCGGGTGTTACGGGTGGCCGTCAGCGCAGGTCGTGGCATGCGTCTTTGAGGCGACGGCACCCTTCTTCGATCACGTCCAGGGAGCTTGCGAACGACAGGCGCACATACGGCGACATGCCGTAGGCCGCGCCGCTGACCGTGGCCAGGCCGTAGTCGCGCAGCAGGTAGTCCACCAGTTGGGTGTCGCTGTCGAGGCGATCACCTTGGGGGGTGAGCTTTCCCATCAGGCCGCTGACGTTGGCGAATACATAAAACGCGCCATCCGGTGGTGTAACGCCCAATTCGGGGATGCCCTCAAGCAGCGCCAGAATCCGCGCGCGGCGTTGCTGGTATTCCCCGCGCATGCCGGCGATAGGTGCTTGATCACCCGCAAACGCGGCCACCGCTGCCGCCTGGCTCAATGAGCTGGGGCAGGTGGTGGTCTGTGACAGCAACTTGGCGATGGCCGCGATCAACCACGCCGGCCCCGCGCCAAAGCCCAGGCGCCAACCGGTCATCGCATAGCCCTTGGACGCGCCGTTGACGATCAGCGTGCGTGGCTTGAGGTCGGGCGCCAGGCGTGTCAACGGCACATGCCGGGCGTCTCCGTAGACGAAGTGTTCGTAGATCTCATCGGCCATGACCAGCACATGGGGATGGCGGCGCAACACCTGCGCCAGGGCCAGCAGCTCGGCTTCGCTGTACACCGCGCCGCTGGGGTTGTTCGGGCTGTTGAGGATCACCCATTTGGTGCGTGGGGTGATCGCCTCTTCGAGCGCGGCGGGCGACAGCTTGAAACCCAGGCGTTCATCGCCAGGAATGATCACCGGCGTGGCATCGTTGAGCCGTGCGATGTCCGGGTACGAGACCCAATACGGCGTGTGCACGATGACTTCATCGCCGCGATTCAACGTGGCGGCCAACGCGTGATAAATGATGTGCTTGCCACCGCAACCGGCGACGACTTCGTCCAGCCCATACACCACTTCATTATCGCGCTGCAGTTTCAGGCAGATGGCCTGGCGCAGCGCGAGGGTGCCTGGGGTGGCCGTGTAATGGGTATCACCGTTGTGCATCGCCAGGCTGGCGGCCTCAAGAATATGCGCTGGGGTGTCGAAGTCCGGCTCGCCCACGGTGAAGTTAACGATGTCGCGGCCTTGGGCGCGCAACTCGGTGACCAGGGCGTTGGCAGCAATGCTGGGGGAGGGCGCGATACCCAGGACACGGTCCGACAAAAATGCAGTGCTCATCTCGGACTCCTTCACACCAGGCCGGCATTGTTGAGGGCCTTGTCGATCCAGCTCTGGCGCACCGCACCGCTGGCAATTTCGGCCTTGACCGCTTCTTCGTGCTCGGCATGTTGCGCGGCGCGGCGCAGCACTTCGGCGGCGTCGGCCTGGGAGAACGCGACCAAGCCGTCTTCATCACCCACCAACAGGTCGCCGGGATTGATCACCATGCCGCCGATGGACACCGGCACGTTCACTTCGCCGGGGCCGGTTTTGTAAGGGCCGGTGTGCACCACGGCGCGGGCGTAGCAAGGGGTGTCCTCAAAGCTGGCGACATCGCGAATCGCGCCGTCGATCACAAACCCCACGCAACCACGCTGTTGGGCGTAGAGCTTGACCAGCTCACCGATCACCGCGTTGTTGGTGTCGCCTTGGCCGTCCACCACCAGCACATGGCCGGGTTGCAGCATGCTCATGGCCTTGTAGATCAGCAGGTTGTCGCCGGGACGGGTCTTGACCGTGATCGCCGTGCCCACCAGCTTGCCGCTGCGGTTGTAGCGCGTGAGTCCACGGGCGCCGATATGCCGGCCGAGGTTGTCGCTGATATGCGGCGTGACCACCTGGGCAAACGCCTCGACCAGTTCGGCCGGGGCCATGGGCGCGTTGGGAAGGATGCGTGAACCGGGCAAGGACATGGCAAATCTCCAGAATTGTTAGATAGCGATGGGCTATGGCCGGATCTTAGGAGTGATGACCGAAGAGTTTTAGCGATATTTTATGATGTGATAGCATCGCTTTTTCTCATGAATTGGTCGCCATGATCACCTTCAAGCAAATCGATGCGCTGTATTGGATTGCCGAACTCGGCAGCTTTGAAGCGGCGGCGAACAAGCTGAACATGTCTCAGTCGGCCATCTCCAAGCGCATCCAGGAGTTGGAAGACACCTTCGACGTCGAGATTTTCGACCGCAGCAAGCGCAACGCCCGGCTGACGGAGAAGGGTGGTGAGCTGCTCGACTACGCCCGCGACCTGCTCAACAGTCGCGACCAACTGCTCGAACGGGTCAGCGCCCGCGAAGTGCTGGTGCGCCGTTTTCGTCTCGGCGTCACCGAACTCACCGCATTGACCTGGCTGCCGGCGTTGGTGGAAGCGCTGCGCCAGGCCTACCCCAAAGTGCAGATCGAACCGTCGGTGGAACTGAGCAGCGAACTGTTTCGCAAGCTGGAAAGCGACCAACTCGACCTGGTGATTGTGCCGGACGTTTACAGCGACCCGCGCTTCCATAGCACCGCGCTGCAAAGCGTCGAAAACGCCTGGATCTGCGCGCCGGGCCTGATCCCCCATCCAGACCCCGTAAGCCTGGAAGTGCTGGCCGATTACACCGTCCTGACCCAGGGTTCGCAGTCGGGCACCGGCTTGATCTACGAGCGTTGGCTGGCCGCGCACAACGTGCAGATGCCGCGCACGCTCACCAGCCATAACCTGCTGGTGCAGGTGGGGTTGGCGCTGTCGGGGATCGGCGTGAGTTATTTGCCCAAGGCGTGTTTGTCGCACCTGATCGAGCACGGCGCATTACGCGCGCTGGTCACGCAGCCGGAGTTGCCGAGTATCCAGTACGTGGCATTGCACCGGGTGGACCGTCAATTCGGCTTGAACCAGGACGTGGCGCGGCTGGCGCAGGCCTGCTGTGATTTTTCGCGGTTACTGTTTTAGAACCAGTGTGGCGCGGTGCTAGTGTATCGGTGCGGTTGAACACCCTTTAAAGAGGCTCACAGGTATGGCATTCACCACCCTGATACTGGATGCTCCCGGCCCGCCGTTGCTGTTCGAGGAAGTCGACCGATTCCTTGAGTTGGGCCTGATCGTCACCCTGAATCTCTACTATTTCACGGATAAACACAGTATCCGTGAGCACTATGGCGAGCGCATCCGGTACACCGAGATCAATGGCCACGACCGGCAAGCTTTTATCGACGCCGTGACTCAGGTCGGGGGGTATAGCGTGTTGAAGACGCGCCTGAATATTCCCATTGAGAGCGAACTGATCCGCGCCGCGGCATCATCGGCCCTGCCAACGCCGCTGCGCGCCATCGCCCAAGCGGGTACAGGCGTTAACCATGTCGACCGGCAAGAGGCTGAGCGGTGTGGCGTGACCGTACTCAACACGCCGGGCTCCAACGCGTCGGCGGTCGCCGAATACGTCGTCGCCCAGGCGTTGTTTTTATCCAGGGACCTGGACCACTACAACGCCGAAACGCACAACGGCCGCTGGTCCAAGGGCACCTTGGCGCCCGGCCTCGAATTCGGCGAACTCACGCTGGGGGTGGTGGGCACCGGTAGCATTGCCCAAGCCGTCGCACGCAAAGCGGGATCGCTCGGTATCAATGTCATCGCCAGCGGTTCAGAGCGTTTTACGCAGCAGGTCGCGCGTAGCCTTGGGCTTGAGCGACGGCAAACCCTCGAACAATTGCTGGGCGAGGCCGACGTGGTTTCTATCCACGTACCGCTGACACCGCTCACCCAAGGCCTGTTCGGCCTTGCCCAGTTCAGGCGGATGCGCCAAGGCTCGATACTGATCAATACCGCTCGCGGCGGCATCGTCGACGAAGCCCAGTTGGCAAGCTTCATGACCGCGTTTCCCAGGCATATCAAAGCGGTTGCCATCGATACCTTTGTCCACGAAAAAGACCGTTTTGATTCGCCACTGGCAGGCATCAGCAATGCCCAACTGACACCGCATATCGCAGGCAACACGACGACGGCGATCCGTAAGGCTTCACGGCAGATTGTCGACAAGATCCACGCACTCAGCCTGGCTGCGGGCGCAGGTTAACCACGGACCTGTTCATGGCCATCGGCTCGTTCGCCAGCTTGCTGGTGCTGCTGACCATTGCCGAGCCGGTGCCGGTGAGCATTACCAGCGATACGTCAACGAACTGACCAACTGTCGCTCATCGCCATACCGGCAAATCGCGAATTCGCAATAGGTGTAGCGCTTGTTGGTGACGTTATTGGCGTTCAGCGCGACTTCCCAATGCGGGTCGATCTCGTAGCTGGCGCGGGCGTCGTACAGGGTATAGGCAGGCATCGATGACGGCACGCCGGAAGCCTGGGTGGTGCCTTTGTAGCGGGCGCCGCCGCCGATGCGCAGTTGCGGGATGCCGAGCGCCGCCAGGCGGTAATCGGCCCAGAGGGCGGCCTGGTGGTAGGGCGTATCTTCGCTGCGTTGGCCGATTTCACTGGCGATATCGCTTTTGGTGATGCGTGCGTCGATGTAGGCGTAGGACGAGATCAGGCTGAAGTTGGGGGTGACTTCGGTCTTGGCTTCAAGCTCGAAACCACGGGAACGCACTTCGCCGACCTGTACCGAGAAATTGAGGTCGGTGCGGTCCTGGCTCAGCACGTTTCGCTGTTCCAACTGGTACACCGCTGCACTCAGCAGCGTGGCGCTGCCTTCGGGTTGATAGCGGATACCGATTTCATACTGCTTGCCTTCGGTGGGCACAAAGCTTTGTCCCGCCTTGTCGGTGCCGGCCACCGGGAAGAACGATTCGCTGTAGCTGATGTAAGGCGCCAGGCCGTTGTCGGCCTTGTACACCAGCCCCGCGCGCCAGGTGGTAGCTTCATCGCGCTTGCTGCTCTTGGCCGAATTGCGGAACAGTTCGGTGTCCTGGTTGGCCCAGTCATGGCGGCCGCCCAACAGCAGAATCCAACGTTCGTCGAATTTGATCTGGTCCTGGAAGTAGATGCCTTTTTGCAGGGTGTCGATCTGCGAGCCACGGTCCGCGGCCGGGTTGCGATTCACTACCACCGGCTGGCCATATTGGTAGGTCGCCAGGTTCAACGGCTGTGCGGTACCACGGAAGTTGTGCGAGTCGTAGCTGGTGTCGTAACCATCGAAGCCCAGCAGGAAGGTGTGCTGCCAGTCGCCGAACTGCCATTTGCTCTCGATATTGGTGTCGCTGGCCAGGCCCCGCGAGCGTTCCTGGCGGTCGCTGTATTGGCGCCGCAGCAGGCCGGTGGTTTGCGCGGTGCCGATGTTGGCGCCGGCGATGTTGACTTGCAGGTAACGCCACGTCACATCCGACTGGTAGTAACGCAGCTTGTTGCTGATACGCGTGTGTTCATCGAAGCGGTGTTCGAACTCATAGCCGAGCGCCGACATCTCGCCGTTCATTTCGTCGTAGTCCGGCTCGCCGATAAAGTCGTGGCGGCCGATCTGGAACCGGCCTTCGCCGACGCCTTTGGTTAACTGATAGGGCAGCGGCGCGGAGAAGCCCGTTTCGGTCTTCTGGTAGAACGACAGCAGGGTCAGCGAGGTGTCGTCGTCTGGTTGCCAGGTCAGGGCTGGGGCCACATAGATCTTGTCGTTGTTGATGTGGTCGGCGGCGGTGTCGCTCTTGCGATCGAGCAGGGTCAGACGGTAGCTCAAGGTGTCGCTGTCGCCCAACGGGCCTGTGAAGTCGGCGGACAGTTGCTTGCGGTCGTTCTGCCCGGCTTGTAGGTTGATCTCGTGGTAGGGCGTCTGGCTGGCGCGCTTGCTCACGGTATTGATCAGGCCGCCCGGCGACAGTTGGCCATACAGCACCGACGCCGCGCCGCGAATCACTTCCGCCCGTTCCAGGCCATAGGGTTCCTGCACGCCGTCGTAGGAGTTGTTCTGCAAGCGCAGGCCGTCGCGCAGGGAGCCGCCGGTGGCCGATTCCACATCGAAGCCGCGAATGCGGAAGCGGTCCGAGGTGCGGTTGAAACTGGTGGGCTGGCTGGTGAAGCCCGGGGTCAGGTCGAGGGTCTGCGACAGAGTTTCCGATTGGCGGTCGCGTATCTCGTCGCTGGTGACCACCGACAGCGATTGCGGGGTTTCGATGATCGGCGTGTCGGTCTTGGTGGCGCTGAGGTTGCGCGTAGCCACATAGCCCTGGACGTGATCGGTGCTGCTTTCTTCGATCCGCCCTGTGATCGACGTGGGCCCCAGTTCCAAGGAACCTGTAGTGTTGATCGGCACCAGCACGTAGCCATTGGCGCCTTGCATCGCCTGCAAGCCGCTGCCGCGCAGCAACTGGGCAAAACCCTGGGCCACCGGGAAGTCGCCCTGCAGGCCGCTGGTGTTCAGGCCTGCGACGGTTGTGCTGTCGAACAGCAGCGCCACATGGGCCTGCTGGGCGAACAGGTTCAGCGCAGGTCCCAGGGGCCCGGCGGCGATGGCATAACGCGCCGCCTCCTGCGCCGCCACCGGGCTGCACACGCCTAAGCTCAGCGCAGCCAGGCTGACCAGGTTGATCGCCAGGGCGAGGGGTAAGGGAGAACGCTTGAGGTGGCGTGGCATGGAAGAAATTCCTGTTATTAAGGTGCTTTCTTCCTTGACGGGGCAGGTGTGAAAAGCGGAACCCGGCAGGCGAAACTATTTTTCCAGGCGATCGACCTGCAACCACAACGGGCTGAACGCGCGGATACGCACCGGCAGGCCGTCGGCAATCAATTGCAAGGCGCGCCGCGGGTTATTCAGCGGCAACACAGCGGACACGCGCAGGTCGGCCAACTGCTGGCGATCGAACTGCACATGGCCGCCGTACTGGCGCGCGAGTTCATCGAGCACCTCCGGCAACGGCCGGTCCTGCACCACCAATTGATGGTGTTTCCAGGCGTCCTCCGTGGCGCGCGGGTCGATCCTGCCCAGCAGCGCGACCGCGTCCGGGGTGATGCGTGCCTGTTCGCCGGCGCTCACCTGCACAGCGTCATGCTGGCTGGCGTCGGTGGCGGCGACGGTCGATTCGAGCATGCTCAGCAGCGTACCCGGTGCTTCGCGCTTGACCGTGAAGCGCGTGCCGAGGGCGCGCATCTGGCCGTCGTCGGTCACCACCGTAAACGGCCGCGTCGCATCGTGGGCCACTTGCACGAGGATTTCGCCGCGCAGTAAGCGCACCTGGCGCTGCTGGCCGTTGAAGGTCAGGTCGACGGCGCTGTTGCCGCCGAGGGTCAATTGCGAGCCGTCTTCCAGATTGACCTGCTGCCATTGCGCCCGGGCGGTGCGCTGGTCGGCCAGCCAGTAACTGGGCGGGTAAGTTCGCAGCGCCAGGGCCACCGGCAACGCCAGCAGCACGCCTAGCAGCACGCGGCCGGCCGGGTTGCGCCGACGTACCCGGGCGGCCTCCAGCGCGGCCTGCACCGGCGCCTGTTGCGGGCGCAACGCCTGCAAACGCCCGACAAAACCCTGCAAGCGTTCAAACGCGGCCACGTGCTGTGGGTCGGCGGCCTTCCAGCGTTCGAATTGCTGTTGCTCGCGCTCGCTGAGGTTGCCTTCATTCAGACGGATCACCCAGTTGGCAGCCTGCTGGTCGAGGTCGGCGCTCATACGTCCAGCGCGTGGTTGCAGTGCATCAGCGCGTTCATCAAGTGCTTGCGCACCATGCGCTCGGAAATTCCCAGACGGCTGGCGATCTCGCTTTGGCGCAGACCTTCGAGGAAGTACAGCAGGAACGCCTGCCGCGCATTCAGGGCCAGGCCGTCGAGCACGAAGGCAATCTGTTCCAGTGCCTCCAAGGTGACGAGGATCTGTTCCGGCGACTGCTGGCACTGCTCCATCATCTCGACGGTCAGCGCCAATTCCCGCAGGTAGGTGTCTTCCAGATGACGCCGGCGTGCGCGGTCGATGATCAGGTGGCGCGCCGTTGTGGTGAGAAACGCCCGGGGCTCGCGCATGCCACCAAGGGCGTCGCGGGAGGTGAGGATTCGCACAAACGTATCGTGGGAAAGATCCGCGGCGTTATGGGGGCAGCCCAGCTTTTTGCGCAGCCAGCCGAACAACCAGCCATGGTGCTCGGTGTAGAGCGCATGGACGGCGTGGTTCAAGGGAAGGTGGCGTGCCGACATGGGAGCATACGTCTGCGGATAAGAATTATTCGCAAGATTAGCGGTGTGCCATCAGCGAAAGCAAGCGTGGCCAGCATGGCCTGCTGAATTTATATCGCCTGGGCTGACTAACCGATGGGGAATCCAGCCCAGGCAAGCCGGTTATTTCGACGGATTGCTACGGCGCGGCACCGTCGAGGCGGCGATATCCCAGGTCATCAGAAGTTGGCTGATCGCGGCGGGCGAGGGGGCGGATGTGGCGTTGTCGCTGAACGTGGTGGCGTGGAACAGCGCAATCGCCGGCAGCGGTGTGGTGGGCGGTGTGCTGCTGGATACCTGGGGCGTGGCCTCGTTTGCGTGGGCGATGCTCGTGTTGATCGGCGTGGCGCTGGCAATTGTCTGGGCGGCGCGTGCCCATGGTTTCAGGCCGGGGCGAAGGGCTGGTGTTGAGACAGCGACTCAATAAACCTTCGGTCGAGCGCCATAGGGTGTACGCTGGGTCTCAATTCATCGGATATAAGCCCGTCATGTCCACGCTAAGCGAAGAGAGCCGCCAGATCGTAGCTTCTCTGGCGCACCGTGTTGGTCCCAGCGCTGATACCGCGCGTATCGCCGAAGTGATCGTGTCGATACTGCAAGGCATGGATGCCGCACTGACGCCGATCATCGGCCAGCAGGGCGTTGTTGCGTTGACACGCCGTAGCATCCACCTGAGCGCCTCCATTCATCCCCACCTGACCAGCACGTTTGAACGTGCGCAGGCGGCGCCGGATCTGCTCGGCCTCAAATCCGTGCTGGTTGAGCAAAGTGAAGCGGATGCCCTGCTTTTCGGTGAAGGGCTGCTGATCACCTTTTACACGCTGCTGACCACGCTGATTGGGCCTTCGCTGACTGCCCGTTTGCTGCGCGACGTATGGAAACCTTCTTTGAGCGACACCCCTTCGCAGGAAAATTCGCCATGAGCACCAAAGTAACTATCAACCGCCTGGCTACCGGCGTGCCAGGGCTGGACGAGGTGCTGGGCGGAGGATTGCCGGAGTTTTCGTTCAACCTGATCGCCGGCCCTCCCGGCTGCGGCAAGACCACGCTGGCGCATCAGATGATGTTCGCCCTAGCGACACCTGAGCGGCCCGCGCTGTTTTTCACTGTCTTGGGTGAGCCGCCGTTGAAGATGTTGCGTTATCAGCAGCAGTTCGACTTTTTCGACAACGATGCGATCAACCACTCGATTCGCTACATCAACCTGGCTGACGACACGCTGGCAGGTGACCTGGATGAAGTGCTCCGGCGCATCGTCAGCGAAGTGGAGGCGCATTCACCGTCGCTGGTGTTTGTCGATTCCTTTCGTTCGGTGGTGCTGGCCAGCCAGACTCAGCACAACCCCAACAACAACCTGCCGCAGTTCGTTCAACAACTGGGCATGTTGATGACCACTTGGCAGGCGACCACCTTCCTGATTGGTGAGTACTTCACCGAAACCGACACCAACCCGATATTCACCGTAGCTGACGGGTTGATCTGGCTGCGCCAGAGTGTTGAGCGCAATTCCATGGTGCGCAAGATGGAAGTCATGAAGATGCGCGGCCAACCGACTTTGCCGGGTTTGCATACCTTCCGCATCGCCAGTTCCGGCATCAATGTGTTCGCACCTGCGCCGCTCAACCCGGTCGAGATACCGATGACGCTGCCGATGCAGCGCTTGAAAATGGGCGTGCCACGCCTCGACGAAATGCTTGGTGGCGGTTTGCCTCGCGGCTATTCGCTGCTGGTGGCGGGGCCTTCTGGGTCGGGTAAGAGCATCCTGGCGGCGACCTTTCTGGCCGAGGGTGCGCGCAATGGCGAAACCGGCGTTATCGCGGTGTTCGAGCAACGGCCCAACCGCTCGCAAA
This sequence comes from Pseudomonas sp. TE3911, assembly GCF_054062775.1. Taxonomy (NCBI): domain Bacteria; kingdom Pseudomonadati; phylum Pseudomonadota; class Gammaproteobacteria; order Pseudomonadales; family Pseudomonadaceae; genus Pseudomonas; species Pseudomonas sp. TE3911. The sequence continues at coordinate 1,039,798 of NZ_JBSSFP010000001.1, forward strand.
ACGCTACCCTGGCAGACCTGATCCAAAGCGGAAGGGTCAGCCTGGTGGACAGCCGGGCGCCGGATTTGTCCATCGACGAAATCGTCCAACTGTTGCTGAGCGAGATCAGCCGCTTGAACGCCACGCGGGTGGTCATCGATTCGCTGTCGGGCTTTGAGCTGGCCCTGGCGCCGACCTTTCGTGCGGACTTCCGCGAGTCGCTGTCACGCATGGTCACCGCGTTGACCCGCGCCGGGGTCAGTGTATTGATGACCTCGGAGCTGGAAGACCGCTACACCGATCTGCGCTTCAGCCCTTACGGCACGGCGTTCCTGACCGATGCGATCATCGTGCAGCGCTACATCGAAGTGCGCAGCCGCCTGTTGCGCATCATGGCCGTGGTCAAGGTGCGTGCCAGTGCCCACAGCGATGAGCTGCGCCAATATCACATCAATGACGATGGCCTGCAGATCGGCGAGATGCTCGCTGACCAGGAAGGGCTGCTCGGTGGTCGTCCGACTAGCCAGCCAATTAAGGAACGATAATGTCTGAGTTGACCCATGAGTAAACGCGCTGGAGAGGACGAGCGTGAAGCAGCCAATGCTGCCCACGAACTCTTCCTGCTCGGCCAGAAAACCGTTGAAGCCCGAGCGGTACTGGCCGCATTGCAGCAGCAACTGAGTGACGCCAACAGTTGCCTGGAGGATTCCCAGCACGTCGAGCAGTTGATCGAGGCCAACCAGCAGTTGGTGCTCGCCATACTCCTGGCCCAATCCGTACCGGTCGCCATGCCGGGCATGGAAGAGCAACTGTTTCAGGAACTGCGTGAGGCCAACGCGCAACTGGTCATCGCAGCGCTCGGCGCCCAGGACCTGCAGGCGACAGCGGAGCGAGCGTTGGACCAGCAGAAAGGCATCCTTGCGATGGTCGCCCATGAACTGCGTAATCCGCTGACCCCCATCAAGCTGATTGCCGAGCGAATGGTACGGCTGCCCAGTGATCAACTGCCGCGCATGCGCGAGTTGATCGAGGGCCAAGTCCAGCATATTTCCCAACTGGTCGACGACTTACTGGATGTCTCGCGCGCCAGCACCGGCAAGCTTCGTATCAACTGCAGTGAAGTGGACATGCTGCGTATTCTGAATGCCGCCGTTGATGCCTGTAGCCCGGTGATGATTGCGCGAAAGCAACAGTTTGATGTCGAGCTGCCTGACGCTGCTCTGATCGTCAACGGCGACCCGGGCCGACTCGCGCAGATTTTGCACAACCTGCTGGCCAACGCGGCCAAGTACACGCCCGTAGGCGGCACCATCAGCATGACGGCCACCGTGACCGCCAAAGTGTTGCGGATCAGTATTGCCGACAATGGCATCGGTGTTACAGCCAAGGCACTGCCGTTCATTTTTGACCCGTACGTGCAAGACACGCATGCCATCGGCTTCAACGTGACGGGCCTGGGCATTGGCTTGACGGTAGTGCGTGAATTGGTCGAAGCCCACGGCGGCAAGGTGACGGGGATGAGTGATGGGCATGGCAAGGGCAGCGAATTTGTGGTGACGCTGCCCCTGGTGCGTTAAGGGATCAACCGTGCTTCGCGCAACTTATCGAACACCTCGAAAAATGCCTGGTCGCTCGCCTGGTAGGCGGTGAACCCCATCTTCCGGCTCTTGGACATGTCCGTGACCACCTCGATCGGGCGCCCCAAGTCGGCATCGGTGTGCCAGGGCGAGGCGAGGCGGCTGATGTCCGTTTCCTTCAGCCCATGCTCCGCAGCGAGCTGGCTCCAGGCGGCCTGATCGTCGGCCATCTGACTCTCAAGCGGCGAGGGTTTGGCCGGGAAGTCTGCGGGTACAAGGCCAAAATAATCGGCAATCTGCCCCCACATCCATTTCCATCGGAACACGTCGCCGTTAGTGATGTTGAACGCCTGGTTGGCCGCCGCCGGCGTGGTGGCGGCCCACAGCTGTTGTTGTGCCAATTGCCGCGCATCGGTCATGTCGGTGAGGCTGTCCCATTGCACGCGGGAACCTGGGAATACAAATGGGCGCCCAGTGTGTTTGCAGACGCTGGCGTAGACGGCGAGGGTGGTCGCCATGTTCATCGCATTGCCCACGGCCACGCCGGTGACTGTGTGCGGGCGATGCACGCTCCAGGTGAAGCCGTCCTTTTTGGCGGCGGCGAACACTTCGTCTTCCTGGGCGTAATAGAAGTTCTCCACATCCAGGCGGCCTTGCTCCTCGCGGAACGGGGTTTGCGGCAGGCTGCCCTTGCCATAGTTTTCGAACGGGCCGAGGTAGTGCTTCAAGCCGGTGACCAAGGCCACATGCTGCACGCTGCCGGCGGGGCGCACGGCATCCAGCACGTTGCGCACCATGGCGGCGTTGACGCGGATGTTCTCGGCTTCGGTGGCCTGGCGCGACCAAGTGGTGATGAATACGTGGGTGGGTTTCAGATCGGCCAAGGCCTGTTGCAGCGATGCCGGGTCCTGCAAGTCGGCGGCGACTGGAATCACGCCCGGCACCTGTGATGGCTGGCGGGACAGCGCGGCGACCTGCCATTGTTGTTCAAGCAGTAGCTGGGTGATGGCGCTGCCAACGATGCCGCTGGCGCCTACGACGAGTGCTGTCTGGGTCATAAAATTCTCCCGAGGATGTAGGCTTCTGAGCCCCTGCGCGTAGGAGAGGTTCAACCTTATCCGTGAGTCTCGCGGCACCAAACAGACGAATCAGGGTCCATAAGCCCCGCACGAACATTCGCGCTTCTCCGTTACCCTCACCATAAGATTTAAAGCATGTACCTACGCAGTATCGCTGTCGGGCTGTCGGCCCTTGTTTTGTTTTCTACCGCTGTAGATGCCCGCAGTCTGGTAAACCCCTACACCCCCACCGAACAACGCGCCTCATTCGATGGCTGTGCCGATCTCTTCCCTGCCGCCGCCCCAATTAAGACAGCCACCGTTCCGGCGTCGATGAAACCCCTGGCGCTGTGTTCCGAGACGTTTGCGGTGCTCTACTCACAGACCAGCAAGACCCCGTTGGTGGTGGTCGAACGCCTGAACGCTGCGCAGTTGAAAGATGCCAAAGGCGAGGAGCGCACCAACCAGTTCTATGCCGACCCGCGCATTCCAAAAGGCGGCCGCGCGGAGCTGAGCGACTACCGCAGCCAGCACCCGGCCGTTGACCGCGGCCACCAGGCTCCGGCCGCCGATGCTCCCAACGCCCGCGCCATGGCGCAGTCGTTTGCGCTGTCGAACATGGTGCCCCAAGACCCCACCAACAACCGCAAGATTTGGAGCAAGGTCGAGGCGGACGTGCGCAAGTTTGCCAAGCGCGCCGGCGGTGATGTGTATGTGTTTACCGGGCCGCTGTTTGACCAGGGTTACAGCACCATCGGCGACAACAAGGTCTGGGTGCCGACGCGCCTGTTCAAGCTGGTGTACGACGCCTCCAGCCAGCGCGCCTGGGCCTACGTGCTGCCCAACGCTGAAACGCGCATCCAGAAGCCGATGGACTACGACACCTTCGTGAAAAGCACCGGGCTCAAACTGCTGGGTAATCTTCCGGTGTCGGGGTCGATTGGGCGCTCCTGAATACGCGGCTTACTTAGCCTTTTTCAACGCCTTCAAGCGTTGGGTTGCACGTTGCACCGCGGCCATTTTCTCGGGGCGTTTCATGCGTTTCCACTTGCGGATGTCGTCCTTGCTGCGTCCACAGCTGACGCACAGGTCGCCGCTGAGCTGACAGGTGGAGACGCAGGGGTTTTCGATGTCTTTAGCCAAGAGGTCACCTGGAGATGGGGTAAAGGGGGCGCACTCACGCCAAACGAAACTCAACGGTGAGGTGGCTCACTTCATGCACCGGCTTGAGGCGCTCGCGAATGCTGTCGGCATCCGTGCTCGCCTGGCCGACCACGCTCACAATCGCCGCGTGGGCGTCGGGGCCGACGCGCCACACGTGCAGGTCGGTAATCCTGGCGTCGCCGGGTTGCTCGACCCGCTCGCGGATTTCGGCGGCGACGTGCTCATCGGTTTGATCCAGCAGCACGCCGGCGGTTACGCCCATCAGGCTCCAGGCCCAACGCGCAATCACGATGGCGCCGACGATACCCATCACCGGGTCAAGCCACACCCAGCCCAGGTAACGCCCGGCCAATAGCGCCGCAATGGCGAGGACGGAGGTCAGCGCATCGGCGAGCACATGCACATAGGCGGATTTCAGGTTGTTGTCGTTGCTGTGGTGATGGTGCTCGTGGTCATGCTCGTGGCTGTGGCCGTGCCCCAGCAACAGCGCACTGACGATGTTCACCACCAGGCCCACGATGGCAATCAGGGTCGCGGTACCGAACTGCACCGCGGTGGGTTCAAGCAGGCGGATCACCGACTCGACGCCAATGCCCAGGGCCACCAGCGCCAGGATCAGCGCCGAGGCGAAGCCACCCAGGTCGCCCACTTTGCCGGTGCCGAAGCTGTAGCGCGGGCTGCGCGCGTGGCGTTTGGCATAGGCATAGGCTGCGGCGGCAATGCCCAAGGCACCGGCATGGGTCGCCATATGAAAACCATCAGCCAGCAAGGCCATGGAGCCGGTGAGGTAGCCGGCTGCAATTTCCGCCACCATCATCACCACTGTCAGCATCACCACCCACAGGGTGCGCCTGGCGTTCTCTTCGTGGGCAGCACCGAGGAACACATGCTCGTGGGCGTGGTTTGTCATGAGCGTCATTTGGCGTAACGCCGGATGGCTTCGAGCAGTTCTTCGACACCCTTGTTGCGTTCTTCCTCGCTGAGGGAGGGATCCGCCACGTGCGCCCTGGCGTGCTCTTCGATGATCTCTTCCATCAAGCCGTTGATGGCGCCGCGCGTAGCGGCCACCAAGTGCAGGGTCTTGGCGCAGTCAGCGTCCGACTCCAGGGCTTTTTCCACCGCCTGAATCTGCCCGGCGATGCGTTTAACCCGTTTTATCAGGCTGTCTTTGTTGGCTGCGATATGGCTCACGATATACCCCCCCTACCTATAGTGGGGCGGATGGTGTCATACCCCACCCCCCTATACAAGGACGCCGAAGCGAGGGTTACTTGGGCCGATCCAACCGATGACGCAGGGTGTAGACCGCCACACCCACTGCCAGGATGCCCGACAACGCGCCGACACCCAGTGCCCAGCGCGGGCCCAGGTGGTCCGCGACCCAGCCGACGATAGGCGCACCGATCGGTGTGCCGCCCAAGGCCACGCCGACGCGCAGGGCAATCACTCGGCCGCGCATGGCGGGTTCGGTGGTGAGTTGCATCAGGCTGTTGGTGGTGTTGCTGAAGGTCATGGCACCGACGCCGATGATCACCAGCGCCACGGCGAACAACCAATAGTTCGGCGCCAGGGCCGCCAGCGTGCAGCCAATGCCGAAGATCGCCGCACCGTTGAGCAACGACTTGAACTGTGGCCGCTCGCGTCCGGCGGCCAGCAGGGCGCCGGCAATGGTGCCGATGGCCAGCGTCGAGGAAAGCAGGCCAAAGGCGCGCGCATCGGTATGGAACGCAGTTACCGCCATGGTCGAGATAAAAATCGGGAAGTTCATGCCGAAGGTGCCGATCAGAAACAACATCAGCAGGATCGCCTTCAAGTCCGGCCGTGCCCACACATAGCGCAGCCCCTCGGTCAGGCTGCCCTTGGTGCGCAGTGCCCGCACTTTGGCGTGCTGTCCCGACACCCGTAGGAAAAAAAGCGAAACCAGCACCGCAAAGAAACTGCTGCCATTGAGCAGGAATGCCCAGCCGGTGCCCACCGAGGCGATGGTCAGGCCCGCCACGGCCGGGCCGATCATGCGCGCCATATTGAACGACGTGGAATTGAGTGCGATGGCGTTGGACAAATCCTTCTCGGCCACCAGTTCCGCGACGAAAACCTGCCGCACCGGCGCATCGAACGCCGACGCGCAGCCGGACAAAAACGCGAACACATACACGTGCCACAGTTCGACAAACCCGGTGACGGTGAACACCCCCAACGTCAGCGCCAGCAGACCCATGAGCGCCTGAGTGACCATCAGCAATTTGCGCTGGTCGTAGTGGTCGGCGGCAAAGCCGGTCCATGGCAGCAACAGCAACTGCGGCCCGAACTGCAACGACATCACGATGCCAACCGCCGCAGCGTTGTGCGGGGTCAACTGGGTCAGCACCAGCCAGTCCTGCGCGGTGCGCTGCATCCAGGTGCCGACATTAGAGACCAACGCCCCGGCGGCCCAGATGCGGTAGTTGGGGCTGCGCAGGGAGCGGAAGGTGCCGAGGAAACTCATAGCGGTATTCGTGACTCCTCAAACAGGACGAGGTGATTTGAACAGGCGCTGCCGGCGCAGTACTCAGCCACAGTGACGGTCAATGTGGGAGTTGTCGAGCCCTGGCGAGGCTGCGATAGCGGCGGCATTGCCAACCTCTACGTTGCCTGACACTCCGCTATCGCAGCCTAGCTAAAGCTCCACAACTCCCACAGGCTATACTCGCCCGTTCGCAATCCCCCCCTTCAAACAAACCGAGATACCCCATGAGCACCTCTCTCCCTATCACCCCCGCGCGCAAGCCAGTCGCGCCGTTGGTGGCCTTTGTCATCCTGGTGCTGGGCGCCTTGTTCCTGCAAAACAGCGTCGGTTCGCGCCAGGTGCTGTTGCTGGTGGTCGGCGCCGCACTGGGCTTGACCCTTTACCACGCTGCCTTCGGCTTCACCTCCGCTTGGCGCGTGTTCATCAATGAGCGCCGTGGCGCTGGCTTGCGGGCGCAGATGGTGATGCTCGCGCTGGCAGTGCTGCTGTTTTTCCCGGCGCTGGGGGCGGGCACGTTGTTCGGGCAGCCAGTGGTCGGGCTGGTGGCGCCGGCCGGGGTGTCGGTGGTGTTTGGTGCGTTTATTTTCGGCATCGGCATGCAGTTGGGTGGCGGCTGTGCTTCGGGCACGCTGTTCACCGTGGGCGGCGGTAATGCGCGGATGCTGGTGACGTTGTTGTTCTTTATCTGCGGCTCGCTGATCGCCACACACCATGTGGACTGGTGGTTTGCGTTGCCGGCGTTCCCGGCGGTGTCCATCGTCAAGAGCTTCGGCGTAGTGCCCGCGTTGCTCGCCAGCCTGGCGATGTTTGCGCTTATCGCGGCCGTCACCGTGCGTCTGGAGAAGCGCCGCCACGGCCAGCTTGAAGAAGGCGTGACCAGCGAACATCAGGGCTTGCGCCGCTTCCTGCGTGGGCCATGGCCATTGGTGTGGGGCGCGATTGGTTTGGCGTTGCTCAACTACGCCACCCTCGCACTGGCCGGGCGGCCGTGGGGCATCACTTCGGCGTTCGCCCTGTGGGGCGCCAAGGTGGCGAGCGGTTTGGGTGTGGACGTAAGCGCTTGGGCGTTCTGGCAGATGCCGGGCAATGCCAAGGCCCTGGCGGCGCCGGTGTGGGAGGACATCACCAGCGTCATGGACATCGGCATCGTCCTTGGTGCGCTGTTGGCCGCCGGCCTGGCTGGGCGTTTCGCCCCCAGCCTGAAGATCCCGGCCCGCTCGTTGATCGCTGCGGTGATCGGCGGCCTGCTGCTCGGTTACGGTTCGCGCCTGGCGTACGGCTGCAACATCGGCGCGTACTTCAGCGGCATCGCCTCGGGCAGCCTGCATGGCTGGGTGTGGCTGGTGGCGGCGTTTATCGGTAACAGCGTAGGCGTGCGCCTGCGGCCATTTTTCTTTGTGGGCGAGCGCCGTCAGGTGGCGCTGAGCGGCTGCTGAGTCAGTCTTGCGGGGAAACGCTTGGCGCCTGATCCGCTTCAGCCGCCAGCTTTTCCCGCTCTGCTTTGCTGATGTACCTGTCCTTGGATTTGGGCGCCAATTTGGCGCTGGCCTTTTTGGCCTTGGCCTTGAACAGCTGCTGCAGTTTTTTCTGGCGATTCATGGGTGTCTACCTGGGTTAAACGTGCCCGGATGATACCAGCTTAAAAATCGCAGCCAATGGCTAGCAAGGCTGCGCCGCCAAGCTGTTGCTGACCCTGCGTCCCAACACCAGCACCGTCACAAAACCGCAACCTACCAGCGCCGTGGCCAGGCTCAACAGCACCGCGCTGCCCATCTGGTCGACGATCTGCCCGCCAAAGAACGAGCCCAGGGCAATGATCACTTGGAACAACGCCACGAACAGCGGCATGCCGCGCTCGACATCCTTGGGCGCCACCACAAACATCCAGATACTCGCGCACGCCGGGAAGGCGCCAAAAGCAAAGCCCCACAGCGCGATCAGCATCGCCGCGCCGGTCATGCCGGTGGCGAAGTACGGGAACAGCGCGGTGCTGGTGCCGATCATCAACGCCACCAGCAGCAAGGTATTGCGCACGCTGCGGTTAGCCGCGAACCCGGCAAAAATATTGCCCATCACGCCTGCGACGCCATACATCAGCAACAGCGAACCAATGGTCGGCCCGTCGAAGCCAGAGCTGTGTTTGAAGAACGGCGCGACATAGGTGTAAGCCGCAAAGTGCGCCAGCCCGATCAGCAACACTGCGATCAAGCCGACCCGCGCTTGTGGGTTGATAAATAAAGCCGGCAGATCACTGATGCGAATGGCCTTCTCCGGCGTGAGTCTTGGCAGCAGGAACATCTGCGCCAACAGCACTGGAATGCCCACTAGCGCGGTCACCAGGAACGTCATGCGCCAGCCCATCAGGCCACTGAGCCAGGTGCCGACGGGCACGCCGAGTACGGTGGCCAGGGTCACGCCCATCATGATGATCGAAGTCGCCTTCGCTACGCCCACACCCTTGGGCGCCAGGCGACCGCTCAGGGCAATGGCCGTGGCCCAGAAACCGCCGATGCTGATGCCCAGCAATACACGGCCGAACAGCAGCAGGTTGAAGTCGCTGGCAAAGGCCACGACCGAGTTGGCGATGATCATGATCAACGTCAGGCCGATCAGCAGATAGCGACGGTCCATCGCGCCAATGCTCACCGACAGAAACGGTGCAGCGAGGGCGGCCATGATGCCGGGCAGCGTCACCATCAAACCCGCGTGGCCGGCACTGATACCGAGGTCGGTGGCGACATCGTTGAGCACGCCCACCGGCAGGAATTCACTGGTCACCAGGGCAAAAGCACCTACCGCGACCGAGAGAATCGCCAGCCACTGCTGTTTGACACTTTGTTGATTATGTTCGGGAAGGCCGCTGGGGGCCTGGAGGGCGCTTGGCATGATGCTGGGTTCCAAGGGGGGATGTCGCCTGAGGCCAGGCGCATGGGAAGAAGAAGTGGGAAGCGATTATAGGAAGGGCCGTTGGTCGGCCTATAGGCGAGCGGTTCGATAGTAATCATCAGTGGTATCGATGTGAGGACCTTGGGCCGCTCCCATCCATACCACTTTGAGTTGAGTGTTCCGCCTTAATCAGTTCCGAAACGACCGACTCAAAAAACCAGTAATCAGCCCCACAACCTGCTGCTGAATCACTCCCCGCGCCCGAGCGCCTTCGCCATCCCGGCAAATCATGCCATCCCCCGGCGAGCTCTCTTCAATCAACGCAATCGCCCCCGGCTTGCAGATCGACATAAAGCTGAAGTGGGTAGCGTCGGCGATCTCCACATACTGCGTCGAAGCTTTTGCCATCCGCCGGACCATATCGGCGGACTCCAATTCAGGCGCCATATCTTCCGTTGGCACACCCCCCGCAATCACCAGCGCCGGCACCGGCAATGCGGCGAGGCTGGCGTCGGTAAAGCCGCGCGACAGGCCCAGGTCCAACGACACAATGGCGGTGACGCGTTTGTCGCTCAAGTCAGCGGCCAGCTTGGCCTTGCCCTCTGGCGTGGCAGCGGGATTCATCTCGTGGTAGCCAATGCAACCGCCCAGCTTGGGATAGGTGCTGCACTCCTTGGCGAACAGGTCAGGATCGAAGCGTGCACCGGCGATTTCCAGCACGGTCCAGCCGCCGAGGGAATGGCCTACAGCGGCGATCTGTTTGTTCGCCACCGCGCCGAATTGCGTGGGCTGAGCCAACACTGCATCGATAGCACGGCTCAAGTCCGCCGGGCGCTGCCATAACTGCGCGGCTGCTTGCGGGCTGCGGTCCTTGGTGGTGGTGCCGGGGTGGTTGACCGCCGCGACGATATAGCCCTGATGGGCCAACGCACTGGCCAGCCACGTCTGTTTACCCCAATTACCGCCGTAGCCGTGGGAGAGCACGACCAGTGGATGTTCGCCGCCGGCGGGTGGTGCATCGGGTACGGCGAGGGCGCCGATGAAGACTGCGTTGTCGGCGATCAGCTTGGGTTGGGTGGTGGTGGTAGCGGGGTACCAGACGACCAGTTCGAGTGGTCGGTTGTTTTGCGCATCGGGCAGGGTGGTGGTCTTGAAGCCGACGAGGTTTTCGGCGGCGAAGGCGGGAGCGGTGAGGCAAATCAGGAACAGGGCGCGTAGAGCGGTTTTCATTGTTGTTATCGTCCTTGAAATGAGCGGCGAAGCATGACCTGAAACAAGCGGTTTTGGTAGAGGGGAGGCGGGACTAGGACGTTACCGACGTATTCCTACTTATTAGTATTACAGATCGCTCTTTCGTGAATTTAGGACGTTGCTATCTTACTTCGGTTAAAAAAGCGTGCGACGGTAGTGCCGTACTTCCTACCGTTGATTAATAAGGTGAGGGTTATGAAGATTCCAATCGGGATGTTGACTTTAATGCTTGGTTTGAATGTGCGTAAGTTCATGCTCGTTTTGTTTGCGCTCTTGCTGTTTGTGTCTGCTAGTTTGGCGTTGGCTGAAGAGCGATCTTTCACTAAAGATGATACGCCAAGTCCTGTGCTGGTTTTGTCCAATGAGGGTGTTGGATTAGCCAATTTCTACGCGAATTCGTTGGACTTTCCCAGTGGTACTTTGCCTGATCCGAAAGAGTTACTAGAGATCGCGTGGCGTACAACGTACTACCCTGAAAGTGCCAATTCAAAGGTCGAACTCTGTTACTTTCGCCCCTATAGTTCTCAACCTAATTGCGTGGATATCGCTCCTAACTCATCTGGCGTTATCTATGAATTTAATGCCCAGAGTTTCAATCACGAATCACGTGTTGTCATCAAGCATTATGTCTTAGGTGGCACACCACCCTACAGTCGTCCTGCTGGCGTTGATACAGTGACTTTTCGATATAGGTACTAACTCGTAATACCGTGCAAGGGTCACTTATTACGGTGACCTCTGCTTTGATAAATAAAAACGTGCAGTTGGTCAAATTTTAGCCGCCTCTACAGGGTGAATTCTCATGGCAACTATCCACGCTTATTCCTCAGTGCCTAACAATCGCTTGGCTAGCAGTCCGGTTAATGCCGCAACCTCGCCAGCAATGCAGACAACGGCAGACACGGCTGGTGCATCTACCGCTACACACACTGATAGTGCGCCCCACACCGTATCGGTTTTGGCTCGTCAGTTGAGCGAAGCCTCAGTGCGCGCCGACACCCGCACCGCAGAGGCACCCGCCGATCCGCCGGACTCGATCATCGGCGACAGCTACCTCACGGATAAAGCGCAGCATGACGCCGAGGTCCCAGACACCGATCTTCCAGAGCTCCTGGCCCGCGCCCGACAGGCAACCGCCTTCATCAACGGTTCCGACAGCAACCCCTTCAAGGGCTTGGGACGTGATCAGTTGATCCTGATCGCCCATGACGACAGCGGCGCATTCACCACCAACGAACGCCGTGCCGCATGGCAAGAGATGGAATCTACGGCACCCGCCCAGGCGAGCAGCGCGAGTCAGGCATCGATTGACGGCCATGCTCTGATGGTCGCTCGCGTGTTCGGCAACTACGAGCCGCCGGTGGCCCAGCCACCATTGACCTCCTACAACCTAACTCAGAGCTCTTATCATTTCCTCAACCGCGATGATCGTGCCGTGATCTCGCAGATGTACGCTTACGCGCAGGCTGAAGGTGCTGATCTGGCCTTCGTCGATGACTTGGCCTGGCAGCTCGGCCATTATCGACATCTCAGCGACGGCGGTCAGCAGCTGAGCCACAACAATGGCTATACCTCGGAGGGTTATCGCATCACCTTCCACTTCAAGGAGCAGGACGCGGCTATTGCCTCGCGCATTCTTAATGGTTCGGCCATCAACAGCACCCGTATCGACCCAGGCTTCTTAAGGCATATTCTGAACCCGGACTACGGATCTCTCTCCAACATCGGCGGAATACCGTTCCTTGAACAGATGGTGCTCAAGTTCTCTGCTGAAGGTGCTTCACAAGCCGCGCTCGGCAGCGAATTCGCCACCTTCAACCGGATCGAAAACAAGGACAACGTCCTGGTCACGACGAACACGGACACCAAACTGCCGCCCTCAAAGGTAGTTGCCACCAACGTTAATGGCGTGTGGAGCTTGACCGAACTGGGTAAGTCCGCTGGCTACACGCTGGACACCGCTACCGGCAAGCTGCACCGACCAACAATGCCTCCAGAGGATGAAGCTCAGCAGGGCTTCATCCTGGAAACCTCTGTTGGTTCCGCGCAGAGTCGCTCCCTTATGGATGCCCTTGCCGACAGCGACGATCCGCCCGCCAAGCGAGCGATCTGGATGAACAATCTGTTCAGCCTGCTTGACTCGCCTGAGTAGCCTTACAAAGTCCAAATTAAATAGCGGGCATGCGGGATTAGGAAAATACCTGCGTATTCCTACTTATTAGTATTACAGAGCTGTCCTTCATTGTTTTAGGAAGTGCGTGGGTTTCTACGGTTAATGAATCGTGCAATGGTAGAAGTGAGATTCTTACAGCTGGATCCATTGGGCTCTTACGTATTAACTCCTCAAGTGATGGTGGCGATTATGAGTAGCTCGATAGTGATTCGTTGCTCCGTAAATGCAAACAAGCCTGTGCGTGCCCTTGTTACTGCTCTGCTGGTATTGGCCAGTGGGGTGGTCGTTGCGGAGGAAAGGTCTATTTCAAAGTCTGGGGACCCCAGTCCCGTGTTGGTGTTATCCAATTCCGATACTCATCCGGGTGTAGGGTTTGCGAGTTTCAGTGTTGTTAGCTCGGACTTTCCCCCAGGAACGCTCATTGATCCCAAACAGTTAGTGGAAATTCAATGGAGTACAACGTTTTACCCTGACAGCATCAGGGAGGATGTGAGGCTTTGCTATTCAAGGCCCTTCAGCTCTCAAGAGGATTGCAGGAGAATCACTCCGCGTTCGTCTGGCACAGTGCAGGATTTTAACACTCAGTCGTTTGGTAATGGCTCGCGAGTTAGAATCTATCATGATGTATACGGGGGCACACCTCGCTATACGCGTCCTGCTGGCGTCGATTCAGTCGTATTAAAATATAGCTATTAATCAACTGAAAATTATTTTGTCCGTTTGGTTTTTTGGCTCTTTTACATGGAAAACAATGATATTAATGATGTGGCAGCGGCGCTGTCCTCCTATTTAGGAAGAGTGATCCATGATATCTATTAATCTTCATGCGTCGTCAGCCACTAATCGTATGGCAACAAGTAGTACTTCCAACGCCGAGCCCGTGTTTGCGGTTTCGTCAGATAAAGAAGAGCCCATTGCCGCGTCAACTTCGAACGGTGAAGTTACCAACAGCACCGTCTCAATCCTGGCTCACCAGTTGAGCGAAGCGGCAGCGCGTGCTGAAAAACGCGCGGGCTCGGAGAGCGAAAACCCGTTCCACTCGATTACCGGCGATAACTACATTGCCAACAAAAAACAACACGGTGCAGCGCTTCCCAATACCGATAACCCGGAACTCCTGGCTCGGGCCCGGCAGGCCAACGGCTTCGTCGATGGCACTGACAGCAACCCTTTCAAAGGGCTTGCGCGCGATCAGCTCAGCCTGATTGCTAGCGACGTTGGCGGTGCCTTCACGCTCAATGAGCGACGTTCAGCGTGGGAAGAGTTGCAAGCAACCGCAACCCCAATGGCTGCCAACCCGAAACTGCAACCTGCAAATGGGCGTGATCACCTGATTTCGCGTTTGTACGGGGGGGGTGAACCGCCGGTCGCCAAGCCACCTGCCACCGTCTATAACGGCACTCAAAACCACGCCGATTTCCTCAACCCTGAGGATCGTGCCTTGATCTCGGATATGTACGCTTACGCAGCAGCGGAGGGTGCTGACCTGCGTTTTGTAGATCACGTGGCCATAGCACTCGGTACCTATCGTCATTACAGCGACGGCCTTCAATTCGGGGGGAGTAACGTTCGCTATGACGGGGAAGGGTATCAGGTGACGTTCGATTTCAAGCCAGAGGACGCCGCAATCGCGTCAAGCGTCCTGGAGGGTTCGGCGATCAACAGCACCCGTATCGACCAGGGTTTCTTGCGACACATTCTGGACCCGGCCCAAGGTGCGTTTACAAACATTGGTGGCATACCGTTCCTGGAGAAGATGGTAAAAAAATTCTCTAATGAAGGGGCTGATCAGCCCCCACTCGCCAGCCAGTTCGCCACCTACCACAAAGTCAGGTACGAGGACCATATTGTCCAAACCACCAACAAGGACGTCAGGCTACCGCCCTTCAAGGCACTCACGGATAACGTCAACGGCGTTTGGACCCTCACCGAACACGGCAAGGCAGAAGGCTACACACTGGACAAAACCACTGGCCGGATAAGCAAGCCGGTCGCCTCTTTCGACAGTCAGACATCACAACGCTCAGTCTTGGACGACATTATTCGCCAATCGCCCAAACGCTACTTCCCGGACTTTGTTGCCGGTGACCGTGAGGCATTCGCCATGCGAAGAATCTGGCCCGGCCATTTTTTCATGCTGATGAAAAACCAATAATTATGAGGACTTGATAAGCGATGCCCTAAGGCACCGCACAGTCCTCATGCCTCAATGAGATTCCAAAGCTGACGATTTCAATAACGCCTACGCGTGCGTCAACCCCGTCAACGTATCCGCAATCGTCTTCGTCCGCTGCGCCGTGCCCTCGGTCGCACGGCTGGACGCTTCCAACGCGTCCAGCATCTCTCGCAGTGCGCCCACACCGGTGGACTGGTCTTCGATCTGCTGGGCTACCCGCTGGATCTCACTCGACAGCAGGTCAATATCCACGCCAATTTCCGCCGCATTCTTACGCGTGATTTCCGCCAGCTTGCGCACCTCGTCCGCCACCACTGCAAAGCCCCGGCCCAAGTCGCCCGCGCGCGCTGCTTCAATGGCCGCGTTGAGCGCCAGCAAGTTGGTCTGCCCGGCGATCTGCTGGATTACCTGCACAATCGACTGGATCCGCAAACTCGACCCGGCAAGCGTGCGCGCACCTTCCACCGCCACATCCGCCTGGCTCGACAACCCCTCCACCGTGGCCCCGGCCTGGGCCGATACGCTGTTCTGCTGGTCGATGGTGCTGACCAAGTCATCCATCGACGCGTGCAACTCACCGGAGTAATGCTTGAGCTGCGCCGCGATTTCTTCCTGCTGTTGCTCAGCCTGGGCCAGCACCTGGCCCAAGTCCGCCAGGCCTTCAAATACCGGCAGGATATTGTTATCCAGCCCACGGGTGTTCAGGGTGTTGGAGAAATCATTGTTCTTGAACGCAGCAATTTGCTTGACCACCACATGGTTCAATCCCGCCAGTTTCTTCACCTGACGGCGTAGGAAAAATGCCTTGAACTCGCCGTAATGAGCGATGAAATTGTCCACATACTCGTCACTGAAACTTGCGCCCTTGGCCACCCGGAAGAAGAAAATCGCGGTCAGCGTCTGGTTCAGGTTCAACCCCAGAATCTCCCCGAAGGTCGAGAATCCCGCCAACGGCACATCGCCAAACGTCCCCGCCATGCTGCCCAACTCGGCGCCGTTGTTCAGCCGGCGCAAGATGCAGTCATTCAAAATCCCCGCCACCGGTTGGCCGCCCTTGCCACGCAGGAACTGTTCATAGTCCAGGCGCGTCGCCTCACGCAACGGCGTACGCCGCACCATCACCAACTCCTCGCCCGGCGCCACGTCGCAAAACAACTGCACGATCTGCTGCTCGAAGTCGATACGCGCGATGGACCGCACAAACAACTCACTGCCTACCCGAATCGCAAACGAATAATCCGCCAGCTTCGACTCCAATGCCTGCGGCGCACAATTAAACGCATCACACAGCGCCTGCACCATGCTCTTGATATTGCCGGCGCTGTCGATCACCTGGTCAATCGTGCGGTCCTCCACCGAGGCCGTCAGCACACTGAAGGTCAAATCCGCCGGTTTGAAATTCTGGCTTTTGAACACCCCAAATCGCACCTGCGCCGCCGTCTTCACAAACACAATCTGCGCATGATTCTGATAACTGCGCTGGCCGTCATGAATCAGCGTCTTCTGGAAATCCGACTTACCCCCGGCCGATCCCCCTACAAACAAACACGGAAACCGCCCCGACTCATACAGCGCCTCCATAAAAAACGACTCCGACGCTGACAACCCGTCGAACACCACATACGCCAACGTATCGCGATGATCGATCGGCGTACGCACCTGCACCCGCTTGATATGCCCCACCAACTTGGCAATGCGCTCCTGCATCCCCAACCGCTTACCGCCGCCACGAATGTCCTCACACTCCAGCGGCACCATCACCACCTCGGCCGAGGCGATCAGACTGTCGTCGAACAGCTGCAACACCACCCGGTCCCAGCGCTCGCCGGTGGCGCAATACAGCGAATTGGGCGCATTGCAGAGTTCGCCGGAAGTGGTGCACAGGCTGATGGTGGATTGTGGGAAACGGCGTTTGAGCTTGGCGGCGACCTGATCGATGTCCAGATGCGGCGAGATAAAACCGGTGATCAGAGTAGGGGTGATGCGCAGGGCGGTGAGGGCGGCGTCCAGGTCGTTGGCAGTGCTGGTGAGCGTGGCGGTGCCTTGACGATCGGCCCGGGCTTTTTTTAGAAGGGAGAGTGGGTTCATGTGGTGGACTCGATCGAGTGGTGATGCAGGGGTAGGCATGCGGTTAGTAGGGTTATCGGCAGGTTGGGTGGGGACTGGAGGGTGGGGGATGCGACGGATGGACGCGGGTGTGGGGAGTTTTCCTATTACTGATAGGCAGCTTTCGGCCAATAGCAGACAGATCGTTCTACAGCCTCGGCGCTTTGTATCAGCCAGCAGAGCGCTAGCGCAGAGAGGAAAAATACTGAGTAGGCGGTTTACCCAGTGCTTTCTTGAACATCGTGATGAATGCATTAACAGAGTCATATCCCAGGATGCCCGCTACACGTTGCACGGATACCCCCTCCGCCAAATGACTCAGTGCGATCATCAAATGCAATTGTTGACGCCAGCGTCCGAAGCTCAGCCCGGTCGTGCTTTCTACAAGCCTGGCCAGCGTTCGTTCACTGGTTGCAAGCCGAGTGGCCCACTCGCGCAACGTGGTTCGGTCGCCTGGATCTGAGAAGAGCGTATCCGCGATTTGTTTGATCTTGGGGTGGTCTGATATAGGCAAATGCAGCTCTTTCAGCGGAGCATCGGAAAGCTGCTCAAGCAGCACTGCAACCAGCCGAGCTGTCTTGCCCTCGGAATGGTAAGCAGGTTCCTGTTCAGCGAGATGCAGGACCATCTCCCGAACAAGGGGCGTAATGGCAACCGTGCAGCATTCTTCAGGCATGGCTGCCGCACCGGGCTCAACGAACAGAAAGCAGGTCCGGGCGTTTGCGGTCACTCGGCAACTGTGCGGCGTGCCGCCAGGGATCCATATGGCGTGCTGGGGAGGGACAAGCCAGAGTGCATTTTGCACCTCACAGCTCACTGCGCCGTGCAAAGACAGGATCAGCTGGCCTTTACGATGATCATGCGGGCGGGCACCCGAATCATTGAGGTCAGGCGCAACCTTGAGGGCAATCGCTGCCTGGGCGAAAAGGTCTGAATCGAAATCTTCCGGCGAGGAAACGATATTTTTTGAGCTTGGCATAATTTAGGTATCGGGCGTCTTGATATCTATATTGTACGGGCCTGAAGTTCTCTACAGTTGTCTTCTTTCAAGAGGACAGATAGAGAATATGTCAGATACAAAAAACAAGTGGCATGCCATCGCGCTCGTCGCAGGCATTCTGCTTATCGCCGTGAACCTGCGCGTTCCCTTTACCAGCATCGCGCCCGTTTTGCCGCTGATCCAGAATGATTTTGGCTTGAGCGCCTCAGCTCTAGGCCTGCTTACTTCACTGCCATTACTTGCCTTTGCAGCCTTCTCCCCGCTCAGCGCATCGGTCGCCCGCAGGTTCGGCATCGAGCGCACGCTTTTCGGTGCACTGTTGGTCATTTCAGCGGGCATCCTGCTCCGCTCCACAGGCAGCGCGTGGGCGTTGTACGCCGGTACGATATTGATAGGCACTGGGATCGCCCTGGGCAACGTGCTGCTGCCCGGCCTGATCAAACGCGACTTCTCGACAAAAATGGCGTCCATGACCGGCGCTTATTCCATCACGATGGGTGCAGCGGGCGCTGTCGGTTCTGCCGTAATAATTCCGCTGACCCAATCATGGGGATGGCCGATTGCCCTGAGTTTGTTGGTCGCAGCCCCGTTGTTGGCGCTGGTGGTGTGGCTGCCGCAGTTGAAAAAACACGAATACGTAAATCTGTCAGGTCCAAAACAAGCGCCAACCGTGGCCGTCTGGCGTTCGCCGCTGGCATGGCAGGTCACACTGTTCATGGGGCTGAACGCGATGCCTTTTTATGTCGCCGTCGGCTGGCTGCCGACCATTCTGATGGACCATGGCATATCCCCGGAGCAAGCAGGCACGGTACACGGCACGCTTCAACTGACCACGGCCATTCCCGGCTTGATTCTGGCGGCCACGCTTCGCCGTCTCAAAGACCAGAAACTGGCAGCCGCTACCGTCAGCCTGTTAACCGCCTCATCCCTGATCGGGCTCATTTACGCGCCAGACTACGCCATGTTGTGGGCCGCGGTCCTGGGCTTCGGCTCTGGTGCCAGCATGATGCTCGGCCTGACCTTCATCGGCTTGCGCACACAAAATGCCGGTGACACGGCGGCACTTTCAGGAATGGCGCAGTGCGTCGGCTACCTGATGGCAGCCGCAGGCCCCTTGCTGCTGGGCCAACTGCACGACTGGACCGGTGGCTGGACAGCACCGCTGCTGATCATAGCCGCAATATCCGTAGCCGGCGCATTCACCGGCATGCTGGCCGGGCGCAACGTTCAACTTGAATCTGCTGAATCATCGTCGCGAACAAGCCCTGCAATCCAGTCAGCGAATGCGCTCACAGCTGGCGATAGAAAGCGCTGATGGCGGGTATAGCAGGTGCACAGGAACCGAATCCGGCCGCCAGTCAGCAAGCACTTCGACCAGCCGCCCTTCTCGCAGATGCGAGGAAACCACGTTCTCGGCGAGTTGCACTAGCCCGAAGCCTTCAAGGCACATTTTGATGTAGAGCCCAGTCTCGTTGACAGCCGCTGTGCCGTTCACCGGGACTGAGACCCTTTCGGTGCCACGGGCGAAGCGCATTTCGCTTGCTTGCCTTGCGCGGCCCGAGAAGTAATGGATGGCCCGGTGGTGAGACAAATCTAGCGGAGTTTGCGGAGTACCGTTTTCTTCGAGATAGGCGACAGACGCACAGGTTACCCAGCGAAACCGGCCGAGGGGGCGCGCAACGAGCGTTGAGTCATCGAGCTCACCTGTACGAATAACGCAATCGACACCCTCTTGAACCAGATCAACCTGCCGATCGTTGACGCCTATCATCAGGTAGATATCCGGGTAGCGCCTGTAAAAGTCTTGCAGGTTTGGCATGACGATGAAGTGTGCAATGCCACCGGGCATATCGACACGCAAACGCCCCTGTGGCCGTTTTACGGAATCCGTCAGGCTGGTCTCTGTGTGTTCGATCAGCTCCAATATTTCCCGGCATTGCACCAGATATTGTGCGCCTTCAGAGGTCAGGCTGACCCGCCGCGTTGTTCTGTTCAGCAGGCGCACCTGCAAGTACTTCTCAAGATTTTTAACGCTGCTGGTAACTGTCGAGGCCGGCAGAGAGAGCGTCTGCGCCGCCTGGATAAAGCTTCCTGCTTCAGCCACACGCACGAAAACCTTCATCGCTTGAATACGGTCCATGACTGTTAGCAGCCTCAAAGCAGTGATCGGGGGAAGTCGTTATTATTCGTAAATATTGAATAATAAAAACAGTTTAACCATCTTTTTCCCGCAGTACCGCATTGCGTACATTGCTTCCAACGAAATTTGAAGAGGTGTACAGAAAATGGCTGAATATAACCGCAGCATTGTGCAGGCCCCGGCCGCTCCGGCCGCCCGCACCCTTATCCGCGGCGCCACTGTGCTAAGCATGGACGGTGATATCGGCAATCTGGCGCGCGGCGATATCCTTATCGAAGGCAGCACCATCACGGCCATAGGTGAAAACATCGAGGCCGGCGACGCCGTTGTTATCGAGGCATCCGGCATGATTGCCATGCCCGGCATGGTCGATACGCATCGTCACTCCTGGGAAGGCCAACTGCGTCGAATCAATCCGAATGCCGAAACCCTAGAAGACTACTGCAACGCAACGCACTTCTCGTTCGCCAAATACTATCGCCCGGCTGACATGTATATCGGCAATCTGCTGACTGCATTGGGCTGCATCGATGCGGGCATCACGACCGTGGTCGATAACTCGCACAACAGCCGCACCGGCGCTCACTCCGATGCCGCGGTCGAGGCGCTGCTCGATGCTGGTATCCGGTCTGTACACGCCTCCGGTGCGCCAGTTTCCGGTGAGTGGGACAAAGCCCACTGGCCGGGCAACCTGGAGCGTCTCCAGGAAAAATACGTCAATAACGGTGACAACCCGCTGCTCTCGCTGGCGGTGATGGCGCAGCTGGAACCTGAGCTGTGGGCCGAGGCCCGGCGTCTGGGGCTGCCGATCATCACCGAATTTTTTGGCGGGGACATGGCAGCTGAGTTGGAGGGTTTGCATCGCGAGGGCCTGCTGCGCCCCGATAACATCTTCAACCACTGCACCTCGCTGCCGGACGCCGGCTGGAAAATTCTTCGCGAGGCTGGCGTGCGGGTCAACGTATGCCCGCGTTCAGATGCCCACTACGGCATTGAAGATGGAATGTTCGCCATGCAGTCGGCCCAGCGCCACGGCATCAGCCCGGGGCTGAGTGTCGATAACGAAACCTCCTACAGCGGTGACATGTTCATGGAGATGCGGGTGGCGTTCTACCTGCAGCGCGTCATGGGCATGCACCAGCAGCGCTGCTGCGGCGCAGAACATCATCCGGTGACCCTACCTGCTCATGGCCTGCTCAAAGCCGCCACTCTCGACGGCGCTACCTGTGCCGGATTGCAGGACAAAGTCGGCAGCCTGGCCCCCGGCAAACAGGCCGACCTGATCCTTATAAACGCGCAGGACATCAACCTTTACCCGTCAGGCAACGCATTCGGCACCGTTGTACACGCGGCCGAACGCAGCAATGTCGACACGGTCATCATTGGCGGTCGCATCGTCAAGCGCGGCGGCAAGGTGCTGGGCGTGGACAGCGAAAGGCTGCGTGCAGCAATCGACGAATCCCGTGAGCATCTGTTTGCTGCCGCAGGCTACCAGCCGGATATTTTTGCCGAGACATTCATGCCGCTTGAGTCAGCCAAGTAAGGAGGCGCGAAATGAACGCAGCTTACTACCTGCTGGCCATCGCCGCGGGGCTTGGCATTACCCTGCAGACCACGCTGAATGGTCAACTCGCTAAAGGTGTGGGTGGAGATTCCGTAGCGGCGGCGCTGTTCTCATTTACTGCCGGTGCGGTATGCCTGGGCGTCTTTTCATTGATGCGCGGCGGGATAGTGGCCTCACTGGCGGCTATACCTGCCCAGCCCTGGTGGAGCCTGCTGGGCGGTCTGCTGGGTGCCGGTGCCTTGCTTAGTTATGTGGTGCTTGCGCCAAAAATCGGTCTGTCAGCCCTGCTGGGCCTCGCTATCGCAGGGCAGATTGTCTCGTCACTGGTTATCGATCATTTCGGATTGATGGGGGCATCGGAAAGACCGGTGTCTCTCGTCAAGTTGGCCGGGTCAATGGTGATGCTCACAGGCCTGGCCATCGCCCTGTTCAGTGACAGGTGGTCAGCGCTTTTCCCCAACTGACTGACTTGTTTACCCCATCCTGTTTCGTAGGACGC
This sequence comes from Pseudomonas sp. TE3911, assembly GCF_054062775.1. NCBI lineage: Bacteria > Pseudomonadati > Pseudomonadota > Gammaproteobacteria > Pseudomonadales > Pseudomonadaceae > Pseudomonas > Pseudomonas sp. TE3911. Next base: position 1,061,877 of record NZ_JBSSFP010000001.1, read on the forward strand.
AACCATGTTTAAAACCCTAACCGACACCACCAGTCTTCTTGGCGAGTGCCCTGTCTGGTGTGAAAGAACGGAACGCCTGTTCTGGACCGATATCCCAGGTTGCGAACTGCTTGCTCTGGACCCCGTAAGCGGTGAAGTACAGCGCTGGCGAGTGCCGGAGCCGCTGGGGTCGTTCGCCCTTACGACAAATGCAGACGTATTGCTAATGGGATTGGCCTCCTGCCTGGGTTATTACAACCTGAGTACTGGTCGCTTCACCAAAATTACCATCACGCCTGGAGTACCCGGAACCCGGATCAATGATGGCCGCTGCGACCGTATGGGCAACTTTGTGTTTAGCACTATGGATGCCGGTGAGCCGGTGCAAACTATAGGGCGATTTCACCGGTTCAATGCCGCGACGCTCAAGACTGAAACGCTGGACCTTCCCGAAGTGGCGATCCCGAACAGCATCTGTTTTAGCCCGGACGGTTCCACCATGTATTACGCGGACTCCCTGCAAGGATGCATTTTCTGCTGCGATTACCCGTCGCTAGAAAACCAGCGTGTATTCACTACAGTCAAAGGTCAGGGTGCTCCAGACGGTTCTTGTATTGATGCGCAGGGTTTTCTCTGGAATGCGGAATGGGGCGGTAGCAAAGTCGTGCGTTACGCGACTGACGGCAAAGTTGACAGCGTGATCGACTCCCCGTGTATTCAGACCACTTGCCCGGTGTTAGCGGGACCTGGTTATGAAACGCTTTACTGCACCAGCGCACGGACAGGGCTGGATAAGCCGGCAGATTTCGATGGCACGCTGATAAAAGCCGAAGCCGTTTTAGCTGCCGGATTCCCTGAAGAGCGATTTACAGGACGACTGCACTGAATAGTGGGTTCTAGCCTGTCGCGCCGTTCTGAATGCCAACTTGGTAGACGCGCATGAATGACCGCTTCTGGCCGATAGCTGCCCTTCATGATAGCCAGTTACTAGCCACTACCTGTCAGTCGACTGATTAGACCGGGACGGTTACGCTGGCGTTTTAGCATGCACGGAAGAGCGTATGACAGAGGTGTACCAAGGAAGCTGTTTATGTGCCGCTGTCCGTTATGAGCTATCCACCACACCGCAAGCAGTGAGTCACTGTCATTGCAGCCAGTGTCGCAAAGGTCATGGGGCGGCATTTGCTTCTTACGGCAGCGTTCCGCGTAGCGCGCTGCAAATACTTAGCGGCTCCATCCATATCAAAACCTATGCTTCTTCAACGACGGTATCACGCGAGTTCTGCGTGCAGTGTGGTTCGGCCTTGTTTTGGTCACGGTCTCAAGGCGAGCTTGCCAGTTGGGTTTCAATAGCATTGGGTACGCTCGATACCCCGTTTTTCCCTCTAAAGCAGAAACACGTTCATCTCGACTCCGCAGCTCACTGGTACATCCCAACCACCCCATGCCCTCCAGTTGATTGAAGTCTTCTGGGCGAAAGCTGCCTGTCGCTCTGACCCCTTGTTGTTGACCGATATAGGCATTGACGTAAAATCGCCACCCCCAAAAAATCAGCGTGCATAGCGAGAAGGAGCTTCGATGCAACGGGTGATGATTGTTGGTCAACCTGGGTCTGGCAAAAGCACTTTGGCGCGCGAGCTTGGTCAGCGCACGGGCTTGCCGGTCGTTCATATCGACACTATTCACTGGCAGCCAGGTTGGATAGAACGAAGCCGGGACGAGAAAACGCAGCTTTGCCTCGATGTCGAGGCCCGTGATTGCTGGATATTCGAAGGGGGCCATTCGGCCACTTGGGAAAATCGGATGGCCCGTGCAGATCTTTTAATTTGGATTGATCGTTCGGCGACGCTTCGATTCTTGCGCGTACTGCGCAGAACGCTGCTCCAACGGGGTCAATCTCGGCCTGACTTGCCCGAGAACTGCCCCGAACTGCTGGCGAACCTGCCGGAGTTTTTTAGATTCATGTGGCGGACGAAAAAAACAGCGCGAGCAAAGATGCAGCAACTCGTGGCAACTGCACCATCAACCTGCCGCGTGGTTTATCTGCGGTCTAATCGAGAGGCCAGGATGTTTATCGCGAGTATTGAAAATTCGGCTGGTCAGGCTCCGCGAGATTGATCGTTGGTTGGCTGCCTCGCTACGTAAACTGCGGGTCGTCATGCGGGGACAATGCCCTTCAAAATCCGCGTCGCCTGGCGTGTATCGCGCGCTCAATATCCCTCCATAAATAGCACTGCCTCCAATTGGCGTACGTTGTAGGCCAAGCCCGATCGCGTGCTAAGCGACCGCGCAATGGATGCTACAAGACGATTTGCATCGAGCTGCGCTGGCCATGACATATATGCATTGCGCCACACGGTACGAGTCGCTCGTGGCCGACTACCGCCACGTCCAGCGATCAGGCCTAGGTTGGGGTAGTGCGCTTTGAAGGAATCGAGTTCGGCGTCAACGAACACGGCCTCGGCAATACCCACCAATGCGGTGGCTACACGCGAGTCATAGATCACAAAGTCGTCTGGGTAAAACATGGCGTACAGCTTCGTCCATGCGCTGTTCATTGCAGCTGGGTTCTGAGCATTGCGGTTAGCAGCACGTTGCAGGTTGGCGACGACCGCGTCGGCATCCCGCGTGGGCAGGCGCACTCCGCCCCACTGGCAGATAGACGCGAATAATGCCAACACCGCATCGGCATTACCGGCAAGGTCAAGACTTAGCACTCGCGCCTGAGCAATAAACCCCTGTAGCACTTGCTCTGTTGCTACGAAGCTTACTCCCGGCGAGGGCCAGAAGTAGCTGCTCAATCTTGCATCCAGTCCCTGAGCTGCCTGGGCTGGGTAAACCTTCCGGCGGCGACGATCGTAAATTTGAAAGGGTTCATGTTTAAGGTAGAAGGCAAAGCGCGCTTCCCAGGGGCTCAAGTCATGGCAACCCATGGCAGCCTCAGCAGCGGGCTCGACTTCAGCGGTCAGCTCCTGCGTCTCGTCCATGCCGAGCAACTCATACAAGCCCTCGGCCACACGCCGGTAACGTGCCACCTGGCCGCTGCGCGCCCAGTAACCGGTGAGCTCACACAGGTTTGCCAACTGCGTATTGATTGTGTTGGCGGCGAAGAAGTCCAAGCCCACGCGATAGCGTTCGTTGGTATCGGTCGGGTTTAAGTAGACCTTACGGCAAGGGGTTTTAAGGTCTGCAGCGCGGAATTTTAGCGGTAGCGCGCCGGCGTGGATTTCAAGGGCGATTGCGTCGTGCAGGGCCATTAGGCATTCCAAATGCTGGGGGTAAAGAGGTGCGATAGGCTACTCGGCGTCAGGCGTGCAATCCAGTGTGGTAAGCCGATGGCTAAGAATTCAAAAAGGTCCGCGCTCAAGCCCAAACGCCCTGCGTTTGCTCTCATTTGTTAAGTCAGTAATCCGGCTGACAGGGCCCGCATGCCTGATGGTTATTCACCAACAGCGCTCAGTTGGCCCGTCGGGGCAGCAGTGCAGAAAGGTAAAGTACAGCGCCGTCGTGCCGATACAGGCGCGAGTATTGCGATGTGCTCAGGGATTTCTAACGAAAACCTAGAGGACGTTTGGGGTCATGGCTGGAAAGTTAATTACAGCTATTCATTAGACATACGGAAGCCATAATGAAACGGATTGAGCGAGACTTCGTTACGCTGTTCAACTACCTCTGGTACAAGGATTTTCCCGTTACTGAAAAAGCTGGCCTAGCGAATAGGGCCAACTGGACGATCCATATGGGCCTCGTAATTCGTCAATGTGCCAGCCTGATGGGTGCACGGGCTCTTTTCGAATCGGGCGGGCGTACCGATGCGGTGGTTCAGTACTCCGAAAAGGATATTCTGACTTTCGTGGAATGGGAGTGGAAGCGTGCCCACACGGACATCAATGAAATCCAAAAGCTGCATAGCAAGGCCGGTCAGGCAGCATTTCAGACGTTCATTGGGTACAGCCGTGTAGAAGACGTTCAAAAGGCTTTAGACCAGGCGTTGAACACATGGATCGATGCTAAAAGCCCCTTGATTTATTTTCTGATCACCTACGACGTAGTTAAAGGCAACCGCCACTTCGTTGATCTTGTGACCTATGAATTTACAAAAAACCGGTGCAAGAGAATACGCAGTCAGCCGGCGTTACCCTGGATGGTAAATCGAAAGAAGTTCATCGACGCTGATGAAAACACATAAAGCCTGAAAGACTTGGGTACTGTTGCCGATGAGCATTTCCCTGCTGGCCTCATTGGCAATACCGAGCAACGTGGTCACCGAGCCAGTGCGTGAGGTGCTACTACTCGACGACCTCGCGTGATTGGCGTGTCTAGCGATGGTCCGTCTCGCGTGTCATCAACTGATCGACCAATACCACGTCTAGTTCACTAAGTTGGTGAATCGCCAACGCCACATCCCGCTGTTTCCCTTCAGCTCATCCGACAGGCCAAGCAACAACGCAGTAACCGAAGAAAAAGTCTCATAGCTATCAGCAATCAACACTTCACTGCGAACATCGTCAGCAACGCTGAATAGCGTCGTCGTGTGCGGGGGAGGCGTCTCCAGCGGTTCTGCCCCCGCGTTGAGGTAGTGATCAATCGCACGATGCGCCGCCTGATTCAGTTTCAGGTCGGGATCGTTCCTCAGCCTTGCACCCGTGGTGGTGTGGAGTCGGATACTGGCGTTTCTGGTTCGTCAGCGAGTTGCATGGCCGACAGCGCTTTCAGCTTGTGATGGGGGCCGGTGAAGCGTGTGTCGCCATCCAGTACTGTGAGCGTGATCCGTTCTGAAACGCACCGATGGAATGGGGTGAACATGCGTTTTTTTGGGTAGTAAACGCCTTCCGACGTCTCGGAATACTTTAAGGCGATCATCACTTTTTGCAGTGCAGCGGGGCTGATACGACTGGCAACGCGCCACTCGGCAAGTGCGGCGTCGCGGTACATGTTGTAAGTCCGCCCTATGCATGCGCCCAGGGTGCCGCCGTAAAGGACGTTGCTCTTGAATGTGTCGGTTATGCCCATGATGTGTGCAGCAAACAGCAGAATGGCCGTCGCTACAAAACAGAGGAGGATGCTTTCCAGTAGTGCCAATGCCTTGTAAGGGTCAGCGGCTAGTTGGTCTTTGAGCTTAAGTCGGGTGATGGCAGTGTCGGCGTGTTTTGGCGCGTGGGTGTTAAGCGGTTTCAAGCGTTACCCCTCCTGGGTTGAGTTTTCCTGATCGAGAACAACTCGCATTCTACGTAAAGTGAAGCGGCCATCCCCGTTTTTGCTCGATTGAACTTGGTATTGCCCAGGATTGCCCCATAACTACCTCTGTCTCCATTAACCGCAAGGACAAACCATGACCAACCCAACCGAAACCGCCATCCTCGCCGGCGGCTGCTTCTGGGGCATGCAAGACCTGTTGCGACGCTACCCCGGCGTGCTGCACACGCGAGTCGGCTACACCGGTGGCGATGTGCCGAATGCCACCTATCGCAACCATGGCAACCATGCTGAGGCGATTGAAATCGTGTTTGACCCGGCGGTGATTTCCTACCGGCAGATTCTTGAGTTCTTTTTCCAGATCCATGACCCCAGCACGCCGAATCGGCAGGGCAATGATCTTGGGCCGAGCTATCGTTCGGCGATTTACTACCTGAGCGAACAGCAAAGGGATATTGCCGAAGATACCGCGGCTGATGTGGATGCCTCCAAGCTGTGGCCGGGACGTGTGGTCACGGAAATTGAACCCGCCAGGGAGTTTTGGGAGGCGGAGCCGGAGCATCAGGATTATCTGGAGCGGATACCGAACGGGTATACCTGCCATTTCATCCGGCCGAATTGGAAGTTGCCCAAGCGGGCGTCATCGGGGTCAGCTCCCTGAGCGCCTGCGCCCAGCCAAGGACGAATATGTCCAAGCCTCAAATGGCGAAAAAAACGCACACAGGGCATGCAGGATGGCCGGCGTGGTCATCATTGCCTACGTCCTTGTCGTCAGAAAAGTCGCCATTTCAGTGCTTTGGCCAAGTGCCATCGCTCGTTAGGTAGGAATGGCCAAGTCCGGTTGATTCAAATCCCTTCCTGCTCCATCAGCCTGGCCGACAGCGCTTTCAGCTTGAAATAGGGGCCTGCGAAGCGCGTGCCCCCATCCAGTGTGGTGAGCGTGATCCGCTCTGAATCGCACCGATGGAATGGGGTGAACATGCGTTTTTTCGGGTAGTAAACGCCTTCCTGCGTTTCGGAATACTTCAAGGCGAGCATCGCGTTTTGCAGTGCAGTGGGGCTGATATGCCGGGCAATGCTCCACTCGGAAAGTGCCGCGTCGTGGTACATCCAGTACGTCGCGCCTATACATGCGCCCAGTGTGCCGCTATAGAGGACGTTGCTCTTGAATGTGTCGGTTATGCCGACGCTTTGTGCAACGAACAGCATAAGGGCCGTCGTTACCAAACAGAGGAGGGTGCTTTCCAGCAATGCCAATCCCTTGTAAGGGTCTACGGCCAGTTGGTCTTTGAGCTTAAGTCGTGTGATGGCCGTGTCGGCGTGTTTTGGCGCGTGGGTGTCAAGCGGTTTCAAGCGTTACCCATCCTGGGTTGAGTTTTCCTGATCGAGAACGGCTCGCATTTTACGCAAAGTGAAGCGGCTGTGTAGGACGTTTTCCTTGGGCCCCATCTCTATCGTTTGCCGCCTCACCGGCTCCCCCTTTACTCCGGCTTCTTGTAGGCCTTGTACTCGTTCTGCAGCACGATATGGTCCGCCACGTATTTCGCGTCGTGCCACACCCCATAGATAAACGACGACGCACGGTTCACCAGATTCGGCAGGCCCAAAAAGTAAACGCCGCTTTGCGCCGAGATTCCGCGTTTGTGGAACGGCTCGCCTTTCTCATCAAACGCATCCACCTTCAACCAGCTGAAATCGAACTTGAAGCCGGTTGCCCAGAGAATGGTGGTTACACCGGCTTCAGCCAGGTTGAGGCTGAGGATCGGATCAAGCAGGCACTCCGGGTCGGGCAGCAGTTCCCAGGCTTGCGGTTCCAGCGGGAATGGCAGGCCGTTGGCTTCGATATACGCATCCGCATCACGCAGTACATCAAAATACGCACGATCCCCTTCGGCCACGTTTTCGGCCAGGCCCGGTTGGAAGGTCATGACGCCGTCCTCCCAATTCTGGGTAACGCCTACCAGGTGAATGCCTTGGTGCGCCAGTCGGCGGAAGTCGACGGTCTTGCCGCCTTCATAGCCACTCACTGCAAACGCCACGTGCTTTTTCTTCGGCTGGATTTTGACTTCGTCCCACAAACCCAATGCGCCCAGCCACCAGCAGTAGTCGCGGCTGCGGTAGGCGCGGGGTGGGCGATAGTGTTCGCCGACGGAGAGGTACACGGTTTTGCCGGCCTTTTGCAGTTCTTCGGCGATTTGTGAGCCTGAGGCGCCGGCGCCCACTACGAGTACGGCGCCTTCGGGGAGTTGGCCGGGGTTTTTGTAGGTGGACGAGTGCAGTTGGTGAATCGGTGCGGTGGTGGGGACGATGTTGGGGATTGAGGGGCGTTGGAACGGGCCGGTGGCGGCGACGACGTTGGTGGCTTCGATCACGCCCGCCGAGGTCGTGACTTTGAAGCCGGGGCGGCCGAGGTGGCGCTCTACTTGTTGCACTTCTACGCCAGTGCGCACCGGAGCCTGGAGTTTGTCGACGTAGGCTTCGAAGTAGTCGGCCATGCGTTCTTTGGGCGGGAAGGCTTCGGGGGAGAGGCCTTCGAAGGTCAGGCCGGGGAAGCGGTCGTGCCAGGCGGGGCCGTTGGCGACCAGGGAGTCCCAGCGCTCGGAGCGCCAGCGTTCGGCGATGCGGTGGCGTTCGAGCACGATGTGGGGCACGCCCATCAGGGACAGGTGTTCGCTCATGGCGACGCCGGCCTGGCCTGCGCCGACTACTAGGGTGTTGATGGTTTCGACGGTCATTGGCGTTTCCTGGAAAGTAAGAGGTTTATTAGCAACACCGAGGGTCCACATTGGGTCTGCTGTGTTTTCGAGTTCGCATTTAAGGCTTGAGCAACTCGGCCACCGCCGTCAGCGCCAATTCATATCCCAACGCCCCCAGCCCGGCGATCACACCGGTGGCGGCCCTGGACACGTAGGAGTGATGCCGAAAGCGCTCGCGCTTCCAGATATTGCTCATGTGCGCTTCGATGATCGGGCCGCCGAAGGCCAGCAGCGCGTCAAGGATCGGCACTGAGCTGTAGCTGAGGCCGGCGGCATTGATCACCAGGGCGTCGCTGTTCAGGCGCGCCTCTTGAATCCAGTCCACCAGCACGCCTTCGTGGTTGCTTTGGCGAAAGTCCAGGGTCAGGCCCAACTCGCCGGCGTGGCGTTGGCAGCGGGCTTCGATGCTGGCGAAGCTTTCGTTGCCGTAGGTGCCGTGCTTGTCCAGCCCGTAGAGGTTGGCATTAGGGCCATTGAGGAAGTAAACGCGGTGGGGCATGACGGGCTCCAGGTTATTCGGCGACGGTCAGCACGACTTTGCCGACGTTGGCGTTGGCTTCCAGCAGGCGATGGGCATCGGCCGCTTGAGACAGGGGCAACTGCGCGTGGATCTGTGGGCGCACCACACCGGCCGCCAGCCAGGGCAACACGCGCGAGCGGATACACGCCGCCAGGCGGGCTTTTTCAGCGTGGCTTTTGGGGCGCAGGGTGGAGGAGGTGAGGCTGAGGTTTTTGCGCATCAGCACCTGCAAGTCCAACTCGATGTTCGCGCCTTGCAGGAATGACAGGCTCACATGCCGCCCGCCCATGGCCATGGCCGCCAGATTGCGCGCGACATAGGGGCCGCCGACGTTATCCAGCACCACGTCGACGCCGCGTCCTTGGGTGCAGTCGTGCACCACCGCGACGAAGTCTTCCAAATGGCGATCAATCGCACGCCATACACCCAGCGCTTGCAGCATCGCGACCTTTTGCGGGCCGCCTGCGGTGGCGATCACCCGCGCCCCCGCAGCCTGCGCACACTGCACGGCAAAGCTGCCGACGCCACTGGCGGCGCCGTGGATCAGCACGCTGTCGCCGCTGCGCAGGCGCCCGAGCTCAAACAGGGTGTGCCACACCGTGAACGCCGCTTCCGGAACCGCAGTGGCAGCGTGCAGCGATAATCCCGCCGGCACCGGCAGGCAGTGCGCCGCCTGGGCCACGCAGTACTCGGCGTAGCCGCCGCCGTTGAGCAAGGCCATCACGCGATCGCCCACCGCACATTCATCCACGCGGCTGCCCACCGCGACCACAATGCCCGCCGCTTCCAGGCCCAGCACATCGGTAACGCCGGGTGGGATTGCTGAGCCGCTGCGTTGCATCAGGTCGGGGCGATTGACCCCGGCCGCCACGACGCGAATCAGCACCTCACCGGGTTGCAAAGCCGGCATAGGGCGTTCCACCACCTGCAGCACTTCAGGGCCACCGGGCTCACGGGCAATCACCGCTTTCATACGGATACGGTCCAGTCGTCCGGCACCACGGCGATCACATCGATCTCCATCAGCCACTCCGGCTGGCCCAGGCCGGAAATCACCAGGCCGGTGGAAATCGGGAACACACCTTTGAGCCATTTACCGACCTCCTGGTACACCGGCTCGCGGTAGCGCGGGTCGATCAAATAAGTGGTGGTCTTGACGATGTGCGACAGGTCCGAGCCCGCCTCTTCGAGCAGTTGCTTGACGTTCTTCATCGCCTGTTCGGCCTGGGCGCGCGGGTCGCCGAGGCCGATCAGGTTGCCGTCGAAATCGGTACCGATCTGGCCGCGCACATAGATGGTGTTGCCGGCGCGCACGGCCTGGCACAGGTCGTTGTCCAGCGCCTGGTTGGGATAAGTCTGTTTGGTGTTGAACATGCGGATGCGGGTGTGGGTAGGCATATCGAAGGGCTCGTCGTAAGCGGGATGAAACCAGCTTCACATCGCCCCCTCTCGGGCGAAACCAGCATTTGCGCGGGGTAGTGCTTAGGAAAAACCGAAGCCCCTGTAACTCATCGGCTCGCCCATGACCCGGCACGAACCCTGCAGCGCTCGCCGTACAGTCATTGTTGAGGGGCAGGCGTCATGCTCAGTCGTATTACTCAGCGTCAACTGGAGTATTTCGTCGCGTCGGGAGAGGCGGGCAGCATCAGTGCTGCGGCCGAACGCATTCATGTGTCGTCGCCGTCGATCTCGGCGGCGATCACCCATATGGAAGCTGAGTTGGGCATCCAGTTGTTTATCCGCCACCACGCCCAGGGCATTTCCCTCACGGCGGTGGGGCGTCTGGTGATGCTGGAGGCCAAGCAGATCCTGGAGCAGATGAGCAACCTCTACACCATCGCTTCGGAGTCACTGAACACCGTGCGCGGGCCATTGCGGGTCGGATGCCTGGAGTCGCTGGCGCCGATGATCACGCCGGAATTGGTATTCGGTTTCGGCCGTGCGTTCCCCGGTGTGCGCTTGACCCAGGCCGAAGGCAATCATGAGGAACTGCTGGAAAAACTGCGCAGTGGCGAACTGGATATCGCCCTGACCTACGACCTGGTGACCAGTCCGGATATCGACTTCCAACCCCTCGCGCACCTGCCGCCGTATGTGATGGTGGGCGAGTATCACCCGCTGGCGAGCTTGCCCGCGGTCAGCATGCAAGACCTCGAGGCCTACCCGGTGGTGCTGCTGGATACGCCCTGGAGCCGCGACTATTTCCTCAGCCTGTTCATCCAGGCGGGCACCACGCCGAACATCATCATGCGTTCCACCAACCTCGAAACGGTGCGCGCCATGGTCGGCAATGGCATTGGCTATTCGTTTGCGAACGCGCGGCCCAAATCGAATATGTCCCAGGACGGCAAACGCGTGATCCGCCTGCGCCTGGCCGGTACACATCGGCCGATGAAGCTGGGTTACGCCACGGCGAGCAACACCCAGTTGTCCCGTGTGGTGTCGGCGTTTGCCGAACGCTGCCGCATGTTTGTCTCCGACCAGTACATCCCCGGCATGGCGCCGCCGAGCTTTTTTGACCCGCATGCGGTGCGGGTGTTGAGTGATGTGAGCTGAGATTGCACCAATAGATGGCGTGGGCGGGGAGGCGAATTCAGACGCGCACCATTTCGGCCAGTGCATGCTCTCTCCAGAACACAGCAGGGCAAATGTGGGAGCGGGCTTGCCCTCTCCCACAGTGGATTTTTGCTTCGCTCAGGACTGCATAGGTTCTGCCTACCCAGTGCCCCGGCTTTTACGAATTGACCCCAAGACCCCGCCGCCACGACTCTCATCCCATCGAGGCAGACCCACTTCATTTTTTGCAAGGCGCAGCGACGATGACATTCGACTGGAATTACATGTTTGGTTTGCTGGCTGATGCCGAGTTCTGGCGTGCGACGTGGACGGTGATCAAGCTCAGTACCCTGACCTGGGTGTTGAGCATCGGCCTGGGCTTTCTGCTGGCGCTGGCCAAGCAGTCCAAGCATGGCCTGCTGAGCGTGCCGGCGCGGGGGTATATCTGGTTGTTCCGCAGCCTGCCGCTGTTGGTGCTGCTGATCTTTATCTACAACTTGCCCCAGGCATTGCCGGGCACCTCGGCGGTGCTGGCCGACCCGTTCTGGTCCGGCTTGTTGGCGCTGGTGATCTGCGAAACGGCGTATGTGGCCGAGATCCATCGCGGTGGCTTGCTCTCGATTCCCAAGGGCCAAGGCGAAGCGGCGCGGGCGTTGGGGCTGAGGTTTTTCGGTACCCAATGGCGCGTGGTGATCCCCCAGGCGCTGCGTGTGGCGTTGCCGTCGCTGGCCAACGAATACATTTCCATCGTCAAGCTCACCTCGTTGGTGTCGGTGATCTCTCTGACCGAGATCCTGATGGTCGGCCAGCGCCTGTACTCGCAGAACTTCCTGGTGATCGAAACCATGGCGGCGGTGGCGTTCTTCTATGTGTTTATCGTCACGGTGTTCGACTTTTTGCTCAAACGCCTGGAGCGCTTTCTCGACGTCAACCAGCGCAATGTCTCCCGCGTGCCGGATGCACACGTGCTGGCCTTGGCTACCCAACAGCGCACCGCCCTGCAACGCCCGGAAAGTAACGGCGCTGCGGCGCTGAAAGCCTCGCGGTTGCACAAGGCCTACAACGACATCGAGGTGCTGGGTTCGGTCAACCTGCTGATTCAGCCGGGTGAAGTGGTGTCGGTAATCGGCCCGTCGGGCTCCGGCAAGACCACGCTGATCCGCCTGCTCAACGGCCTCGAGCAACTGGACAATGGTGAGGTTCATATCAATGGCCTGCCGTTCATCCACCTGAACAAGGTGGGCGCGCAAAAGCCCCAGTACATCGAGCACGCCGAGCATCGCCTGAACATCGGCATGGTGTTCCAGAGCTTCAACCTGTTCCCGCATTTGAGCGTGCTCGACAACCTGCTGATGGCGCCGAAGTACCACCGCCTGGGTCGCACCGACGCGCTCAAGCAACAGGCCTACGCGCTGCTGCACAAGGTCGGCATGCTCGACCATGCCTGGAAGTACCCGCACCAGTTGTCCGGCGGCCAGCAGCAACGCGTGGCCATCGCCCGCGCCTTGATGATGCGCCCGCAAATCATGCTGTTCGACGAGCCTACCTCGGCCCTTGACCCGGAGAAAGTCAATGAAGTGCTGCAGGTGATCGAAGCCCTGGCCGGGGAGGGCATCACCATGGTGATCGTCACGCACGAGATGAATTTCGCGTTCAAGGTCTCTGATCGGATCGTGTTTATGGAGAAGGGGCGTGTGGTCTGCGATGACACGCCCGAGGTGTTGCGCCGCGGCCAGAACCCACGCGTGGAGGCGTTCCTCAAGGACGTCTCGCTGGCGTGATCTCTTTAACGTTCAGGAAAAAACAACATGATTGAGCAAGCACACATCGAACAATTCCAGCGCGACGGCTTCCTGGTGGTAGAAGGCGTGTTGTCGCTGGACGAAGTGGCCGCGCTGCAGCATGACTTCGACCAGTGGGTAGAAGAGAGCCGCAGCCATGACCAAGGCTGGGGCGCCACCGTGGATGGCCGCGCGCGCTTTGACCTGGAGGGTGACCACCGCGCCGATCACCCGTCGTTGCGCCGGGTGAGTTCGCCCACCGAGATTTCCCCGGCGTATCAGCGCGTGGCATTGCACTCGCGCATGGCGGCGATTTCCGCGCAATTGGTCGGCGCCAGCGGCGCGCGTTTTCACCATAGCAAGATCAACTCGAAACTGCCCCACACCGCCACACAGGTGAAGTGGCACCAGGACTTCCTGTTCACGCCCCACAGCAACGACGACATCGTCACCGCGTTGCTGATGGTCAGTGAAGTGACCCCGCAGAACGGCCCGCTGAATGTGATCCCCGGTAGCCACAAAGGCTCGCTGTGGTCGCACTGGCAGGATCAGCGTTTCACCGGTTCGGTGGACGATGCCGTGGTCGCGCAACACTGCCAGCATCCGGTCGCCTGCTACGGCCCGGCCGGTTCCGTGTGCTTTATGCACACGCGTCTTTTGCATGCTTCCAGCCCTAATGAGACCGAACTGCCGCGCACCCTGTTCATCAGCGTCTATGCCGCTGAAGACGCGCTGCCATTCGGCGAAAACCCGTTGCCCAGTACACACGCCGGCCTGCTGGTGGCCGGTGAAGAAAGTGGCTTGGTGCGTTCCACCAACAACCATATGCGCCTGCCACAGAAACCCCGTGGTGCGTCGTTCTTCGTGCAACAGGCCGGACAAGATTCTGCCACTGCCTAACCTCCTAAAACCTTGCGGGTAATGACCATGACAGCGTTTCGTAACAGTGTTCGCCCCCTTGCCGTGTGCCTGCTGGGCGCTGCGGTTGCAATGACCTCGTTGGCGGCTTCGGCGTTCCAGCAGGAAGGCAAGATCATCGCCGGTTCCGACGTGACCTTCTTCCCCTATGAGTACATGGATAACAACAAGCCTGCGGGCTTTGATATCGAGTTCATGGACGGCCTGGGCAAGGTCATGGGCCGCAAGGTCGAGACCCTCGACACGCGCTTCCCCAACTTGATCACCGGCCTGCAAGCCGGGCGTTTCGATGTGACCAACTCGTCGATGTACATCACCGCCGAGCGGGTCAAGGTCATCGACATGATCCCTTACCTCAAGAGCGGCGAATCGATCCTGGCCCTCAAGGACAGCGCCTTCCAGCCCAAGACTCCGGAAGAGTTCTGCGGCCACAAGATCGGCTCCATGGGCGCTACCTCGTGGCTGGCGCAGATGAACAAGCTGTCGGCCGAGTACTGCGTGGCCAAGGGTTTTAAGCCGATCCTGATCAGCGAATACAGCACTGACCCACAAACCACCCAGGCCCTGTTGGCCCACGCGGTGGAAGCGCAAATTACCGACGCCGCCGTGGCCCGCGGTGTGATCGACAAGCTCGGTAGCCGCGTGGTGATTTCCTCCGACACCCTGATCTATCCGGTGCTGAACGGCTTCGGTGTGAAGAAGGGCAATGACACGGTGAAGCAAGCCTTGCTCGACGGTCTGGAGAAATACCGCGCCACGCCTGAATACGCGGCCTTGCTGAAGAAGTACAACTTCGAGGCGCCGACTGAGGCCGACCTCGCGGCGCTGATGCCGAAGTAACCCTACCGCGCGGCCGCAGCCTTGCGGTCGCGCTCTGAGGAGTCCGATCCATGGCGTTATCCCTCGAAGAACAGACACGCATCGACCTGGCGGCGACCTTTCGCATCATCGCCCACCTAGGCATGCATGAAGCGGTGGCCAACCACTTCAGCGCCGCGGTGTCGGCCGATGGCAAACAGTTTTTGCTCAACCCGAAGTGGAAGCACTTCTCGCGTATTCGCGCCAGCGACCTGGTGTTGTTGAACGCGGACGATCCCGCCTGTGCCGACAACCAAAATGTGGATTCGACGGCCTGGTCGATCCATGGGCAGATCCATCGGCTGCTGCCGCACACCCGCGCCGTGCTGCATTTGCACCCGGTGTACACCACCGCGGTGGCGTGCCTGGCCACGCCGCATATCCCGCCGATCGACCAGAACACCGCACGCTATTTCAACCGCGTGGCGGTGGATGAACTCTACGGCGGCATGGCCGATACGGAGGCGGAAGGCGCGCGCCTGGCCGGCCTGCTTGATGGCAAAACCCGGCTGTTGATGGGTAACCACGGCGTGATGGTGACCGCTGCGTCCATCGGTGAAGCCTTTGACGATATCTGGACCCTGGAACGCTCTTGCCAGATCCTCGTGACGGCCTGGTCCACCGGGCAGCCGCTGCGGTTGTTGTCCGATGAAGTGGCGGAGAAAACTGCGCGGAGCTGGGAAGGCATCGCGGATTTCTCACGCCGGCATTTTGAAGAAATGAAGCAAATGATGATCGACGCCGACCCCTCGGTACTCGATTGAGGAACGCCCCATGACCTTTTCCGTTGTCGCCCGCTGCGCCGAGACCGGCCAGTTGGGCATTGCGATCAGCTCGTCGAGCATTGCCGTGGGGGCGCGTTGCCCCTGGCTGCGTGCGGGTGTGGGCGCGGTAGCGTCGCAGAACATCACCTTGCCGAGCCTGGGGCCGCAAGTGCTGGATTTATTGGAGCAGGGCATGGCGCCGAGTGAGGCGCTGGCGGCAGTGTTCGCAGGGCAGGAGCACAGTGATTATCGCCAGGTGACGGTGATTGACCGCCAAGGCCGTACCGCGCACTTCAGCGGTGCGCAGACCTTGGGGATTCACGCGGCGGTCAGTGGTGAACAGTGTGTGGCGGCGGGGAATATGCTGGCCAATCCAGGCGTGATTGGCGCCATGGTGCGGGCTTTCGAACAGGCCTCGGGGCACCTTGCCGACCGACTGCTGGCGGCGATGCACACGGCGGTGGCTGAAGGCGGCGAGGCGGGGCCAGTGCATTCGGCGGCGCTGCTGGTGGTCGACGACGTGCTCTGGCCCATCGTCAACCTGCGCGTCGATTGGGCGGATAAAGACCCTATCGGCACGCTCGACAAACTCTGGCAGGCCTATCGCCCGCAATTGCAGGACTACATCGACCGCGCCCTCAACCCGCACATTGCTCCCGGCTATGCGGTACCAGGGGATGACCGATGACCAGCAGTCGCGACCTGCTGGCGCAACTGGTGCGCTTCGACACCACCAGTCGCGAATCCAACCTGGCCTTGATCGACTGTGTTCGCACCTATTTGCAGGACCACGGTGTGACCTGCGAGCTGGTCTACAACGAACACAAGAGCAAGGCCAACCTGCTGGCGACCATCGGCCCGGCTGATGTGCCCGGCATCGTGTTGTCCGGGCATACCGATGTGGTGCCGGTGGACGGCCAGCGCTGGAGCGTGGCGCCGTTCGAGCTGACGGAGAAAGGCGGCAAGTTGTACGGGCGTGGTACCGCCGATATGAAGGGCTATATCGCCTGCGTGTTGGCGTTGGTGCCGGCGTTGGTACAGGCGCCGCTGCGTATGCCGGTGCATATCGCGCTGTCCTATGACGAAGAGGTGGGTTGCCTCGGCGTGCGTTCGTTGCTTGAGCGTTTTCATGGGCAGGCGGTCAAGCCGTTGCTGTGTGTGATCGGCGAACCCACCGAACTCAAGCCGGTGCTCGGCCACAAGGGCAAGTTGGCGATGCGTTGTGACGTGCATGGCGCGGCCTGCCATTCGGCGTATGCGCCGTCCGGGGTGAATGCCATCGAATATGCCGCGCGGTTGATCGGTGAGCTGGTGCGGCTCGGCGAGTCACTCAAGGCACCGCGGCATCTGGATGAACGTTTTGATCCGCCGTTTTCCACGGTTCAGACCGGACTGGTCAACGGCGGCAAGGCGTTGAATATCGTCCCGCAGAATTGCACGTTTGATTTTGAAGTGCGCGCGCTGCCGGCCCAGGATCCCTGGCAGGTGGCGCAGCAGTTACGCGCCTATGCCGAACAGACTCTGCTGCCCGCGATGCAGGCGGTGAACGGGCAGTGCGCGATCAGTATCAGCGAGCTGTCCAGCTACCCGGGGCTGGCGACTTCTCTGGACAGCCAGGCCGCCGGATGGATCGCGCAGTTTTGTGGCTCGCGAGACTTCGGCACGGTTGCGTTTGGCACCGAGGGCGGGTTGTTTGATCAAGCTGGCATTCCCACCGTGGTGTGCGGGCCGGGGAGCATGGAGCAGGGGCATAAGCCGGATGAATTTATCAGCGTGGAACAACTGGAGGCCTGTGACCGAATGCTGGAGCGGGTGCTTGCGTTCGTGCGCCCGTAGGCGGCGGGGGAAATCGCGAGAGCCTGTATAAAACGCTGAAAGGCGGTTCTAAAACGCGCTATGAGACGATTCAGAAACTGATGCTGTCGTTAGGCGTGGAACTGACGGTGCAGCCGATTGCGGCGGTGGCAAGCAAGAAAACCGCCAGGGCAAAGCGGGCTGCGGCCGGTAAACCCTGCCACGTGGTTTAGCGAGCGACCACAACCCTGAAAACACCGAGGCCCCCTGTGGGAGGGGGCTTGCTCCCGATAGCGGAGTGTCAGTCGATACATTTCTGGCTGATACACCGCAATCGGGAGCAAGCCCCCTCCCACATTGGATTGATTGTGTTTTGGAGGTCGGGCCTCCCTTAGAACCCAGCTCTTCAGCGCACCAGGCAAGGCTGCTTGTTGTTAAAACTCCACCCCGGAATCAAAAACTGCATCGCCACGCTGTCATCCCGTGCGCCAAGGCCCATGCCTTTGTACACCTCGTGGGCCTTGGCCACGGCGTCCATGTCGATGTCCACGCCCAGGCCAGGCTTGGCGGGTACCTTCACATAACCGCCTTCGATTTTCAGCGGCTCCTTGGTCAGGCGTTGGCCGTCCTGCCAGATCCAGTGGGTGTCGATGGCGGTGATGTCGCCCGGTGCGGCGGCGGCCACTTGGGTGAACATCGCCAGGGAAATGTCGAAGTGGTTGTTGGAGTGCGATCCCCAGGTCAGGCCCCAGTCGTTGCACATCTGCGCCACGCGCACGGAGCCCTGCATGGTCCAGAAGTGTGGATCGGCCAGGGGGATGTCCACCGATTGCAACTGGATCGCGTGGCCCATTTCGCGCCAGTCGGTGGCGATCATGTTGGTGGCGGTTTTCAGGCCCGTGGCGCGACGGAATTCAGCCATGACTTCGCGGCCCGAGTAACCATTTTCGGCGCCGCAGGGGTCTTCGGCGTAGGCGAGCACGTGGTGTTGATCGCGGCATAGGCGGATGGCTTCTTTGAGCGACCAGGCGCCGTTTGGGTCCAGCGTGATGCGTGCATCGGGGAAGCGTTCGGCGAGGGCGGTGACGGCTTCGATTTCTTCGTCGCCGCTTAAAACGCCGCCCTTGAGTTTGAAGTCGTTAAAGCCGTATTTGGCTTTGGCGGCTTCGGCCAGGCGCACCACGGCTTCGGCCGTCAGGGCTTTTTCATGGCGCAGGCGGAACCACTCGTCGTCACTGTCCGCCTCGTTGCGGTAGGCCAGGTCGGTGGCGTTGCGGTCGCCCACATAGAACAGATAGCCGAGCATCTTCACCGCGTCACGCTGCTGGCCCTCGCCGAGCAATGCGGCCACCGGCACTTCGAGGAACTGCCCCAGCAGGTCGAGCAGGGCGGCCTCCATCGCGGTGACGGCATGGATGGTGATGCGCAGGTCAAAGGTCTGCAGGCCACGGCCAGCCGAATCCCGTGAGGCAAACGTGCTGCGCATTTGGTTGAGGATGCGTTGGTATTGGCCGATGGGTTGGCCGATCACCAGGCTGCGGGCGTCTTCCAGGGTTTCGCGGATGCGTTCGCCGCCGGGCACTTCACCAACGCCGGTGTTGCCCGAGCTGTCCTTGAGAATCACGATGTTGCGGGTAAAAAACGGCCCGTGGGCGCCGCTGAGGTTGAGCAGCATGCTGTCGTGGCCGGCGACGGGGATGACCTGGAAGTGGGTGACGACTGGAGTATTCATGGCAAATTCCTAAAGAGGCTCAAAGAGGTTTGCTGAGGGCCGCGCCGGTTGGCGCTACGTCTGGCGACGTCAATGGGGCAGAGGGCGCGGTCTTGGCGAAAAACACCAGGATCGCCGCCAGCACTGAGGTACCGGCCAGGCCGTAGAGGCCGCCTTGGATCGAGCCGGTGGTCTGCTCCAGAAAGCCGAAAGTAGTCGGCGCAACGAAGCCGCCCAGGTTGCCGATGGAGTTGATTAGCGCGATCACGGCAGCGGCAATGCGTACATCCAGATAACCCTGGGGGATCGGCCAGAACAGCGAAGACGCCGACTTGAACCCGATGGCCGCAAAGCAGATCGCCACAAAGGCAAACACTGGCCCGCCGGTGGTGGACATGAACATGCCGGCCGCTGCAATCAACAGCGCCGCCGCGACCCAGGCCTGTTGGAACTTGAACTTGCCCGACAGCGATGCGAAGGCATACATGGCGATGATCGAGATCAGCCACGGAATCGAGTTGAAGAAGCCCACCTGCACATCACTCAAGTCGCCCATCTTTTTGATGATGCTCGGCAGCCAGAATGTCGCCGCGTAAATGGTCAGTTGGATGCAGAAGTACAGGGCGCAGAACAGCAGGATCTGGCGGTCCTTGAGCAGCTTGCCAAGGGTCGGTTTGACGCTGGTCAGCGCCTCACGCTGGCGTTGTTCCTCGTCGATGGCGCCGACCAGTGCGTCCTGTTCTTCGCGAGTCATCCATTTGGCGTCGTGGGGCTTGGAGTCCAGCCAGAACCACACGAAGAAACCGATCACCACCGAGGCCAGGCCTTCGATGGCGAACATCCATTGCCAACCGTGGAAGCCAAAGCCTTCGATCTGCAATAGCACACCCGACAGCGGGCCAGAGATCAACGAGGCCACCGCCGAGCCGCTGAGGAAAATCGCAATGGCTTTACCGCGCTCTGCGCCCGGCAACCAGCGTGTGAAGTAGTAGATCACTCCTGGGAAGAAGCCGGCTTCGGCCACGCCCAGCAGAAAGCGCAGGATGTAGAAGTGGGTTTCGTTTTGGATGAAGGCCATCATCGTCGCGACGATGCCCCAGGTGAACATGATGCGGGTCAGCCAGATACGCGCGCCGACCTTTTGCAGCAGCATGTTGGAGGGCACTTCGAACAGGGCATAACCGATGAAGAACAGCCCGGCACCGAACCCATAGGCCGCTGCGCCGATGCCCAAGTCGTGCTCCATGTGCGTGCGCACAAAGCCGATATTGACCCGGTCGATGTAGTTGAGGATGAACATGATCACGAACAGTGGGAGCACATGGCTCTTCACTTTGCGCACGGCGCGCGCGAGGACCGGATCACTGTGTGGAGCGGCAGATGCATGGCTTGAATTGTTCACAATTCAAAACTCCCCCTGATTATTTTTATGCGGGTTTGCGTGTTTTGTTGATAGACATCATACAAGTTGATTTCTGGAATTCGCAATCCAGTGATTAATGTTTTTGTGTTTATAAGGTCGTTGCTGGAATGATTTTTTTGTTATTAGCCAATGTTTATTGAGGTTTTGTCCGGGTTTTAGGCGTTTAAATGACACCTTATTGAAGGTGACGGTAACCGTCGAGCGGGTCCGCCATCAGATTGGTTGTCATACAAGTTGGATGGTTTTTCAATCAACCTCGGCGGCGTCCTTTGTCTGGGTGTTAAGCTCGCTCCAGCCCAACCCCGTGGACTTGCAGTAATGCCCAATGAAACCCCAACCCCCGTGCGTAAACGCTCCACCAACCTGGCCCAGGGCGTGGTCGACGCCCTGACCCAGCGCATCCTGCTCGGCCAGTTGAAACCCGGCGAAAAGCTGCCGTCGGAATCCACCATCGTGCTGGAGCATGGCGTCAGTCGGACGGTGGTGCGCGAGGCGCTCTCCAAGTTGCAGGCTTCGGGGCTGGTAGAGACGCGTCACGGCATCGGCACCTTTGTGCTGGAGCAGAGCGCCCAACAAGGCTTGCGCTTGCATGTGGACACGGTCGCCAGCGTGCGCAACATGTTGGAACTGCGCCTGGGCCTGGAGGTGCAAGCGGTGGCGCTGGCTGCACTGCGTCGCACCGATGCTCAACTGGCCCACATGCGCGAAGCACTGGACGACTACCAGGCCTCTCTCGCCAACAACGACAGCTGCGTGGAAGAGGACAAACGCTTCCACCAGCAGATCGCCGAAGCCACCGGCAATACCTTCTTCACCGAAATCATGTTGCACCTGGGTAACGCGATGATTCCGCGAACTCAGGTGAAGGTGGACGAACGTGGAGGGGCGGACTTTGCCAAACTCGGGCAATTGGCGAACCTGGAGCATGAGGCGATTTTCAATGCGATCAAACGCCAGGATCCGGACGCCGCACGCGCCGCCATGGTGTTGCATCTGACTAACAGCCGGGATCGATTTTCCGGGGAATGATAAGGAACACAGGTTGAACGAACACACCTTGTCCATGCGCCTGGAGCGCGTGGCAGCGCATGTGCCGAATGGCGCGCGCCTGGCCGATATCGGCTCGGACCATGCCTATCTGCCGGTGGCGTTAGTGCGCCGTGGCGTGATCGACGCGGCGCTGGCGGGAGAGGTCGCGACCACACCGTTCCAGGCGGCCGAACGGACCGTGCGTGACAATGGCCTGGAGCAGCAGATTACTGTGCGCCTGGCCGATGGCTTGGCGGCCATCGAAGCGCGTGACGGCATCACGGCCATCAGCCTCTGCGGCATGGGCGGCGAGACGATCCGCGACATCCTTGAGGCCGGCAAAGCCCACCTGAGCGGCGCTGAGCGGCTGATCCTGCAACCCAATGGCGGTGAGCAACCACTGCGCCTTTGGTTAATGCGCAATGGCTATCGCATCGTCAGCGAAGAGCTGTTGCATGAAAACCGCTTTTACTACGAAATCATCGTCGCTGAGCGCGCAGACCCTGTGGTGTATACCGCCGAACAACTATTTTTCGGCCCGTTACTGATGCAGGCCCGTAGCCCGGTGTTTTTGGCCAAGTGGCAGCGCGCGTTACGCCTGAGGCAGAAGACCTTGGCTGCCTTTGAGCGTGCGCAGGCGGTGCCCGAGGCGAAGCTCCAAGAGATTAGCCAGCAGATCCGGTGGATGCTCACACTGCTGGCTTGATACACACCCATTCAACCGTGATAAATCAGGAACCCCGCAATGGCAGACGCTACCGACCACGCCTTCTACGATCGCGCCGACGCGCACATCGAACTGTCGAACGAACAGCTGAAAACCTTCGAAGACCTCGGCCAAGTCAGCGCTTCAATGATGTTCGGCACGACGCGGTTCAACGCCTGGGCGTGCGCACGCAACTTCAAGTCCGGTGAGCACATGGCCGAGGAGCGCGAGGCGATGCTCAAGTATTTTTGTGATCAGTATCGGTTGATGCTTGAGGACAACCTGGACGATCACATCAAGAACTTCAGTCGCTACATGCAGGCCAAATAGTCATTGCTCACTGCCTCTCACATAAAGCGCGGCGCCCTTCAAGTTTGGCTGGTTTGCTGCCGATAGGATGCCTGTGAATAAAGGTGTTCTGGACTGCACCTGGGCCAGTCGTCTCCGGCGGTTACAGCAGTCTTGCCAACACTGAGTGCTTTTGCCCCATTTTCGAGCACTCCATCGGCTCCAAAAGCGTGCCGCCCGCCCTGTTTCAGGGCTGTTGTTCGGCGGCCCGTATCTTGCTAGAGCCAAGCTAATCAATGACATGGCACTTTGCCGTTAGTCATTTCACGGCTTGGCCCACCGTGCACCACGTGGGTTGTTTGAGGGAGTAGTCGGACATGCACAGCTTGTTATCACCCGGTATCCGCCTGCTCGGACGTATGGGGTTTGCGCGCAAATTCCAAGTGTTGTTTTTCCTGTTCATGCTGCCCCTGGCTGGGAGCCTCTGGATGATCGGCCAGGACTATCGCGATAAATTAGGCGTGATTTCCACCGAGCAGTCCGGCGTGCGCCAACTGTTGGCCCTGGATGCACTGGACGGTCAATTGACGGCTCAGCGCAACCTGGCTGCGCGTTGGAAAGCGGCGGACATCCTGCACGCGCCGACGCCGGCGGCGAAGGCGGCGATGGACAAGGTCGATACGAATTTCCCGCTGATCCAGCAAAGCCTGCAAGCCTTGGGCGATGAGCTCAAAGCGCAGAACGCCAGCGCCGACATCCTCGCGCGCTACGAGGCGTTGCAGGCCACCGTCAAAGGCATGGACTCCGCTTCGCTGCGCACCGTGGGTTGGTGGCCGGATGGCTACGACCGTTTCACCTCGGCGCTGAGCGCGATGCAAACCCTGCGCGAACAGATCACCCTGGACGCCGGGCTGATCCTCGACCCCTGGCTGGAAACCTACATGCTCATGCAGATGGGCACACAGCAGACGCCAGACTTGATCGAGCGTATCGGTCGTATGGCGGGCGTCGGGCAGTCGTCCATTGCTTCGGGGCAGTTCACCTTGCAAAGCCGTTTGCAGATGCGCGACCTGCGCAGCCGCATTGGCGACGCGCGCGACCAGTTGGCCAAGGCGGCGGCTGCGCTCAAGGCCAAGCAATTCGACGGCATGGAGCCCTGGACTGCGCAGTACGACAACAGCCTGCAACTGTTGGATAACGAGCTTAAAGTTCTGGACGACGGCGTCTTCGGCGGCACCATCAAGCTCGATATCGCCGGTTTCGAGCGCAGTGTCGACGCCATGCTCGGTTCGCTCAGCGCACTGCGCGTGCAGTCGCTGACCTCCCTGGACGAGCGCTTGAGCTACTACCACCGCGACGCGAACAAACGCTTCATTCCTCTGGCGATGACCTTCGGCGTGCTGGCCCTGGCCGCGCTGTACCTGTTCATGTGCCTGCAAGCCTCCATACAGCGCAGCGCAAGAGGCATCACCACCCTGGCCGAATCCTTGCGCGACGGTAACCTGTGCGTCGAAGTGGCGGTGGAAGGGCGGGACGAGCTGGCACTGATCAGCACCGCGCTGAACGTGGCGGTGGTGCAACTGCGCACCAGCCTGCTGGGGGTCAACCACGAAACCCAGCAACTCGGCTCGGCGGTCCTCACCCTCAATTCGCAATCGGGCAGCACCCTCAGCGAAGTCGAAGACCAGCAGCATCAAATCAGCCAGATCGCCGCCGCCGCTACGCAGTTGGCCGCGACGTCCATGGGCGTCGCCAGAAGCTGTGAACAAGCGTCGGGCAGTGCCCAGCAAACACGACGCATCGCCGAAGACAGCAGCCGCGACAGCCAACGCACCACGGCCAGCATCCAGCAACTCAACCAACGCCTTACCGATACGGCTGATGCTTTGCAGCAAGTCAGTCAGCAGGGGCAGCAGATTCAGTCGGTGGTCGACACGATTCGCGGCATCGCCGAGCAGACCAACCTGCTCGCACTCAACGCGGCCATCGAAGCAGCTCGCGCCGGCGAGCAGGGCAGGGGCTTTGCGGTGGTGGCCGATGAAGTGCGCAGTCTGTCCCAACGCACCCAGGCCTCCACGGCGCAGATCGCCGGCACCGTCGACAGCCTGCGCGCGACCGTGAGCCAGGCCGTTACGCTGATGGGCGCTGCGTGCGAGCAAGCATTGACCGACGCCGAGTCCGTCACCGGCCTGGGCACGCGCTTGGGCGAGATTGCCGGCGCGGTGCAGAACGTCACCGACACCCTGGCGCAGATCGCCACAGCGGTGGAAGAGCAAGCGGCGACGGCGGACGAAGTGAGCGGCAACATCCAGCAAGTCGATCAGGCGGCAGGACGTTTGCTGGATGGCGCGCGAGCGGTCAACCGGGCGGCGGACACCTTGAGCAAGGGCAGCCAGGCGTTGAGTGACAACACCGCGCGGTTTCGTTTGAGCTGAGTGCTATTTGGCTGCGGTGCGCAGGACTTCAATCCACAGCGCACCTTTGCCTGAAGCCGCCTCACCCACGCGCTTCAACGCACCTGCGCCGCTGACCGCGTAGGTACCGACCTTGTCGCTTTTCTCGCCGGTCACCAGCAACCATTGGCCATTGGGAGAGAAGGCGATATTGCGCGGTTGTTTCTCTTCGACCGGGTAGTTGTCGAGAAACGTCAGGCCACCCGTAGCCGCATCCACCGCAAACGCCGACACCGAGCTGCTGGTGCGCTCGCTCATCAGCAGTAGGGTGCCATCCGGCGACAGGCGCAGGTCGGCGGCCCAGATGCGTGGCGTCGGGTCGTCCTTCAAATCATTGTTGCGCGCGTCCCGCACTTCGCCGTGGGCCAGTTTCAAACGCGCGGGAATGCCGTTGGCTACGCCGATCTGCGTCAGCGCGCCGGTGCTGTCGTCAATGGAAAATGCAGTGACGGTGCCGCTCATTTCGCCGACCACATACAGGTATTTACCGTTGGCTGAAAACGCCAAGTGCCGAGGCCCGGTGTTGGCCGGCACGCTCACGTAGCCGGTGCCGATCGGCGTGAGTGCGCCGGTGTTTGCCTCGAAGCGATATTGCAGCACGTGGTCGTTGCCCAAGTTGCCGGCGTAGGCAAAGCGATTGCTGGGGTCGGTGCGCAGGGAGTGCGCGTGGGGGCCGGTCTTGTAGGTGAGGATCGGCTCGGGCTTATCGACGGGCTGCACACTGAGGGTGTCGGCCCCGTAAGAGGCCGCGAGCAGATAACGTCCGGCGCGGTCGGTGGCCAGGTAGGCCATGCTTTCTGCCAGCGGGGCCTTGGAGCGTGGCGTCAACCGCCCGCTGGCTGGATCAATGCTGAAGCTCTGCACCTGAAACGGCTTGACCCGCAGCGCGGCATACAAGGTTTTACCGTCGGGGCTCAGGGCCATGGGGTTGACCTGATCACCGGCTGTTACCTGGTCAACCAGGCTCAACGCGCCGTTGCTCTCGTCCAGCCGATACTGGGAAATCAGGCCATCGCCGGGGCTGGAAATGTACGCGAAGGTCGCAGCGTTGGCGTGTGCGCTGAGTCCGCAGGCAATGGCGGCGGCCATGAGGAGGGGTTTATTCACGAGTGAGCCTTTATTGTTATGTTTGTGATCAGTCATCGTATGACTGTATTTCTTTCTCCGCAATAGTTGGTTTTTGGGCTCACTTGGTTGTGTCTCTTGCGACGCACCGGTATGCCTGACCCACAGGGTTACATGTGGTCAACAAGCGACAGTTGCTCGTCCCCTGCGGCGCGCTAGCGTTAAGGCTCTTCAGGCATTTCACGTAGAGCAGCGGATGCGCCCCACACCTCAATCACACCGTCTGCGTCACGGCCGTTACTCGGAACACGGTCGCAGCTACCTCATCACCGCCGTGGTTCATCAGCGCCAGCGCTTATTCACTGACCTTTACCTGGGTCGCCTGCTGGTTGCCGAATTCCGGCAGGCTCATGAACTGGGACTGGTCGATTCACTGGCCTGGGTCGTCATGCCTGACCACATTCACTGGTTGTTTGAGTTGAAGCAAAAGGCGTTGGCAGACGTGGTGCGACGTATTAAGTCGCGCAGTACGCTGGTCATTAACCAGCGTCGTCAAAGTAAAGAGCGTGTTTGGCAACCCGGCTATCACGATAGGGCAGTGCGTGCGGACGATGATCTTCGCAAGATGGCGCGTTACATCATTGCCAACCCTTTACGAGCTGGCCTGGTGGAGCGCGTGGGGGATTATTCGTTGTGGGATGCGGCGTGGCTATGAATAAAAGGGGAGAATTCCTGTGTTTGGCAGACTTCCCTGGTGAGCAGGTTTTTGTGGTGGGCAGGCTTCTCTGGTGAGCAGGTTTCTGTAGTGAGCAGGCTTCTTATGGTGAGCAGTGGCTTTTGTGGTGAGCGGGCTTGCCCCGCGCTGGGCTGCGAAGCAGCCCCAAAACCTGCCAGCGTGATCTACCTGACGAAACGCGGTGTTCTTGATGGGGCCGCTTCGCAGCCCAGCGCGGGGCAAGCCCGCTCACCACAAAAAGCTTTCTTGCCACCCACAAGCAGGCTGATCACAAAAAGCTCACTTGCCACCTAAGAACAGGCGAACTCCTGTGTTTGGCAGACTTCTCTGGTGAGCAGGCTTCTTATGGTGAGCAGTGGCTTTTGTGGTGAGCGGGCTTGCCCCGCGCTGGGCTGCGAAGCAGCCCCAAAACCTGCCAGCGCGATCTACCTGACGAAACGCGGTGTTCTTGATGGGGCCGCTTCGCAGCCCAGCGCGGGGCAAGCCCGCTCACCACAAAAAGCTTTCTTGCCACCCACAAGCAGGCTGATCACAAAAAGCTCACTTGCCACCTGAGAACAGGCGAACTCCTGTGTTTGGCAGGCTTCTCTGGTGAGCAGGCCTCTTACGGTGAGCAGTGGCTTTTGTGGTGAGCGGGCTTGCCCCGCGCTGGGCTGCGAAGCAGCCCCAAAACCTGCCAGCGCGATCTACCTGACGAAACGCGGTGCTCTTGATGGGGCCGCTTCGCAGCCCAGCGCGGGGCAAGCCCGCTCACTACAAAAAGCTTAGTTGCCACCTACAGCAGGCTGACCACAAAAAGCTTATGTGCCACCTACACGCAGGCTGACCAAAAAAAGCCCGCACATCACAAGAGCGGACGTGCTTTGTGCTGCTGTTCCTTCTTGCCGATTCAGGAACCTTCAGGGCCCACAGGGCTCACTTGTTAGGTCGCCCTGTTTCATTGCCGAAAGGAATCCGCATGCTGTCAGCCTCGCCAGCCATTCCCCAGTACGCCCCCGTCGAACGCGAACTCAGCCTGCGTGCCGTCGTCACCGGCACCGTGCTCGGTATTTTGCTCACACCATCCAATGTGTACGCCGGCTTGAAGATCGGCTGGTCGTTCAACATGTCGATCATCGCCCTGCTGGTGGGTTATGCGATCTGGCAAGGCTTGGCTAAGCGTTCCACCGAGCAACTGCCGTGGACCTTGCATGAGAGCAATATCAACCAGACCGTCGCCTCGGCCGCCGCTTCGATCATCTCTGGCGGTTTGGTGGCGCCGATTCCGGCCTACACCTTGTTGACCGGCAACCAGTTAGACGCGTTGCCGATGATCGCCTGGGTGTTCTCGGTGAGTTTCCTGGGCATTTGGATCGCCTGGTACCTGCGCCCCTCGTTGCTCAATGACAAGGCGCTGAAGTTCCCCGAAGGCATGGCCACCCTGGAAACCCTGCTGCACATCTACAACCACGGACGCGAAGCCGCGACACGTTTGAAGGTGCTGCTCAGCGCCGCGTTGCTGTCCGGATTGGTGAAGTGGGTGGACACCTTCATGTGGGCCTTTCCGCGCTGGTCGCCGACAGCCTCTTGGGAGCGTCTGACCTTTACCGCCGATCCTTCGCTGTTGCTGCTGGGGTTCGGCGGCATTATCGGTATTCGCGTCGGCCTGACTCTGCTGCTCGGCGCTTTGATTGCGTGGGGTGGCCTGGGCCCGTGGCTGCTGGCACAAAACCTGGTGACGTTGCCGGCAGACAGCAGCGGCCCGCAATTCGCTGCATTGGTGGAATGGTTGCTGTGGCCCGGTGTGAGCCTGATGGTGTGTTCCACCTTGGCCTCGCTGACGATTCGTTTGTGGGCGTTGCGCTCCTCCACGAAAGCTGACGGCGGCAAGATGTGGAGCGTGCCCAAGCCCGGACCGGCCGCTGGTTTTATCCTGTCGATAGGCTTGGTAGTCAGTCTGCAAGCGCTGTTGTTCGGCATCAATCTGTGGATGGCATTGCTGACCATTCCCCTGGCGATCTGCCTGGCGGCCGTGGCCGCCCGCGTGGTGGGTGCCACCGGTATTCCGCCGATTGGCGCCATCGGGCAATTGTCCCAACTGAGCTTTGGCATCGTTGCTCCCGGCCAGGTGCCGATCAACCTGATGAGCGCCAACACCGCTGGCGGCTCGGCGGGGCAATGTACGGACTTGATGAACGATTTCAAGGTGGGCAAAGCGATTGGTGCTACGCCGCACAAACAAGTGATCGCGCAGATCCTGGGGATTTTCATCGGCAGCATCGTTGGCGTGTTTGCGTACCTGGCGCTGATTCCGGATCCGCAGTCCATGCTGCTTACCGAAGAGTGGCCGGCGCCCGCGGTGGCGACGTGGAAAGCCGTGGCGCAAACCCTGACCCACGGGCTGGATTCATTGTCGACGAGCATCCGCTGGGCGATTGCCATTGGCGGCGGTGCAGGCGTGTTGTTGGGCGTGCTCGACAGCCTGTTGCCGGCCCATCGTTCCCGCTACTTGCCGAGTGCCGCCGCGTTGGGGTTGGCTTTTGTCCTGCCGGCTTCGGTGTCGTTGATGATGGCGATGGGCGCGGTGCTCACCTGGTTGGTGAGTTGCCGTTGGCCAAGTATCACTGAGCGCTTTGCGATTACCGCAGCGGCGGGGTTGATTGCCGGGGAGAGCATTACCGGGGTGGGCGCATCGTTGTGGCAGATGGTGGGCTAGTCGCACACCCACCGTGCCCGGGTTTACTTAGTTGGCAAATGCATACTCGCCGCCCTGTTCCAGCGCCTGGCGATACGCCGGCCGCGCCTGGAACCGCTGCACCCACGCTGACAAGTGCGGGTACGCCTGCAACTTGCCCTGGGCCTTGGCGATTTCGCCGATGAAACTCATCTGGATGTCTGCACCGCTCAGCTCATCACCCAGCAGATACGGCGCGTGCCCCAGTGCATCGTTCAGATAGCCCAAATAGTTGGCGACCTCGGATTCGATGCGTGGATGCAACGGTGCACCGGCATCCCCCAGGCGTCCCACGTAGAGGTTAAGCATCAGCGGCAACATGGCCGAACCTTCGGCGAAATGCAGCCATTGCACGTATTTATCGTAGTCGGCCGAGGCGGGATCGGGTTGCAGGCGGCCGTCGCCATGGCGGCGGATCAGGTAGTCGACGATGGCGCCGGATTCGATCACCACATTGGCACCGTCTTCAATCACCGGGGACTTGCCCAGGGCGTTGATTGCCTTGAGTTCAGGCGGTGCGAGGTTGGTCTTTGGGTCGCGCTGGTAACGCTTGATTTCGTAGGGCAGGCCAAGCTCTTCCAGCAGCCACAGGATGCGCTGCGAGCGTGAGTTGTTGAGGTGGTGAACAATGATCATGGGAACTCCACGGGGCAGGGGGTGTGCATCAACAGACCGCTGGGCTGGCGCAGAGTGCCCCAGATCCCAGCGTCCTGGCGTTGGGCTGATCAGCGCACGACATCCAGCGCGGTGTATTGATTCACGTAGTGGAACTGGCTCGACGTCGACTCCAGCGTCAGGGCCACGCCCAAGTCCTCGATAAACGCACGCGAGGTCTTGTAGTCGCCCTGGTCGCACTCAAGCTTGATGGCGTCGCCGGTCAAGGAGGCAAACACCTGGCGCGCCGGGAAGCGCTCACCCACCTTGCAGATCAATGAGGTGTCGGTGGGGGTGTCGGTGGGCTTGGCGGGGACGTTCAGCATCTGCATGTCTGCGCGCAAGATCTGGCCAGGGGCCCAACTGCTCGGCACTTTCAACTCGACTGCGAGGGTTTGCAGCACTCGCCCATCGCCGACGCCGTTCATCTTCGACTTCAACTGGATCAAGTCGGCGAGCACCAGTCGATCGACGTTGAAGGCGTTGCCGTACACCTCATTCTTCTTCAGCAAGCCGCCGTCGGCGGTGAAGGTGACCGAAGTCGGGCTGTCCTGGCTGCCGTCGCCTTTCTTGGACAGGTAGGAGTAGCTCAACCTCTTGAATTTCGGCTGCAACAGCGGTGAATCAAGGCGTTGGAGCACGCTGGCAGGTACGTCGACATCGTTGATGCTGGTTTCTACCACGGTACGCGGGTAGTCAACCGGCGCAATGTCCGGCCGCAGCCAGGCCAGCAGCGCAGCATCGACGCCGCCCTGAACCGAGCAACTGACGCGTGTTTGCTCGCCATCGGGTTCGACAATCAGCACGCGCTCAACGTTGCGTGTGCCCGGTGCCTTACCCGGTTGCGGTTTGATCGCCTGCCAGCGGTCGCCGACCTTGAGTTCACTGCGAATATAAGACCCGTCGATTTTTTGCAGCCGCGCGGGCACGTCCAGCAGTGGTGCCAGGTGCTGGGCCACCTCGTCCACACCGCCTTGCACGACAAAACCCCAGTAATAGTAGCGTCCCAACTGATCGAGGTCGGCGGCCTCGTCGGCGTACGACAACAGCTTCAGGCCTGCGATGGGCGGCGCGCTGACGGGCACCTGATTGGCTTGGCGGTCGGCACGGTTTTTAACGGCGATCCAGGTGAAGTCCTTGTCCTGCTTGAGCGGCGCATAGGCCTGCCACGCGGCGCGGTGCGTGTTCAGGCTGCTGAAGAAGGTCGCGTCGCAGCGCGTGAAGGCCTTGAGCGTCTCGGTCAATGCGGCGTCGTCGGCGTGGGCGATGGCGGGCAGCAAGAGGGCAGAAGCGAGAAGCAGGGCGGGCGACTTCATTGAGCGGGATTTCCGTATCGGGGCGGGAGGAGGGCATTATCCAGAGATTACGAGGCAGCCACTAGCGTTGCAGGCGCACACGCCAATCGCCACCGTGCTGGCGCTGGCATTCCTCTTCAGAGTCAAAACGCACACAGCGGTCAACCTGTACGGGCGCTACCTCGGCGTCATCCAGCGCCGCAGCGGTCAATTCACGCATGCGCTGGTCGACACCGGTCGCAAGGGCGTGGTCCTTGTTGGCGTGCGTATCGAACACCCAGATCACCTGCAGGCTTTGGGGAAAGGCTGTGTAATCGACAGTGTGGGTCAACCATTCGAAGCCGGGGATTTCGGCTTTGGCGGTTTCGCAGGCGTCGGTCAGGGTGGCGACGAGTCGGCGCTCAATGCGGGCGCTGTCGCGTTTGGTCGGTGGCATAAGGGCTCCGGGGGTGCAGGAAAAACAAACAACGGCGCGACAATGGCAGAACCTAGGGCCCTTTTCCACGTCCAACCTCGCGACATTCACGCCTGAAGGATATGGAATCCGTGACCAAAGCTTTTGCCGCACTTGCCTTTCTCCTCCTCGGCGCTTGCACGCAGTACCGCTACATCCACCCTGAAACCCCACAGGGCCAGCAGTGCGTGGCCGAACTGGATGCCAACGTCAACGCCTGCGAACAGCGCGCAAAAGACAGCGCCGAGGGCCAGCGCGTGTTGGATGAGGCGCAAAGAAACAGCTACCAAACGTGCACTCATCAATTTTCGTCGAGCGCCTCGAACCCCGATCCGTGCTCCGGTTTGAAGCCGAGCGGCGTGGCGTCAGTGCAGAGCAACACCTGTCGTGAAGGCTATACCGACAAGTTCATCGCCTGCGGCGGACGGCTGGAAGAGATCAAGGACAAATAACCCGCAATGGACCAAAAAGCCCAACTGATCCTACTCGCAGAGCAGGCCACCGAGGACCTGTTCCGCTGGAGTCGTTTTGTCGCCCATACCGAGTTTCTGTGGCAGGACATCACCCTGGTCACCGACGCTGACGCTTGGCAACGCCAGTGGTTTGAGCTGGAAATCGTCAACGGCCTGGCGTTATCTGAGTGGGAAGAAGACGGCCGACCGAATGATTGGTCGGCGCGCTGGCGTGAAGGCTATCAGCAGGAGGCGGTTGAGTTGGTGAATGAGCTGCTGGGGTTGCTGGGGGCCGCGACGTTTCAGATCCACTGATCATTCTCGGCAGTGCGCTCACCCCCTTCATGCCCGGTGTTCAGGATGCCGCGTGGTTCGATCATCATCAGCTTGGCTTCGCCGTCGGCCGCCGTCCTGTGTTCGACGCCACGCGGCACCACGTACAGCTCGCCCGGAGCCACATACACCGGGCCGTCCGGGAGGTCGATACGCAAAGTGCCTTCAAGCACCAGAAAGGCCTCATCGGTTTCCGGATGCGAGTGCCAGATGAATTCGCCTTCGATCCGCACGACCTTGAACTGGTAGTCGTTCATTTGCGCGACCACTCGCGGGCTCCACAGTTGATCGATGAGCGAGGCTTTTTGGGTGAGATTTACCGGGTGCTGGGCCATGGTGGATCCTCGGGTGGGGTGGGAGATCCAAGGCTACTCACGTTGCGGGTCAGTGGGCTTGTACGATCCTGCAAGGGCAACCATGAAGCTGTCAGGCACGAATGGGGAGCGCCAAGCCAAACAGCACAAAAAAACCACCACAGACTTTATTGAACCGGCGCCCGGTCCTCGCCAACCAAGGCCTGATCCGGTGCGCCGCGCTGGCGACCAGATACTCAACCACAAACTCCACCCCGGCGTAGGTCAGTGCGATGGCAGCCGTCTGGGCGATCAGGCTCCTGTGCGGATCCAGGAACGGTGGGATAAACGCGGTAAACAGCAGCAACGCCTTGGGATTTGAAAGGGCCGATACCAGGCCTTGGCGCAACAGTGACCAACCGCTGAAGCCAGCCGTATCGGCAGTCTCAAGCGTCATCGGCGCAGCCCGCCACAGTCCGAAGCCCAGCCAGATCAGGTACAGCCCCCCGGCCACCTTCAGCGCGTTGAACCACGCGGACGACGCCTGAATCAGTGCGCCCAGGCCCAGCGCGCAAAACGAAAGCACCACCGCAAAACCGAGCACTCCGCCGGTGATGGTGAACAGCGTTTTGCGGCGCCCGTGAATGGCACCATGGGTCAGCACCAATAACGCATTGGGCCCCGGCACGACTGCGATACCGCAGCAGGTAAACACATAGAGCAACCAGGTCTCGAATGGCATGTTCAAATCCCGCAGTGGTGATTCAGGCGAATCATCATTAGGGCTGGGCGGTTATCCTGAAAAGCGCATAATTCACATCGCAGTCATTCGATTAACGCATAGAGGTAGCCCCATGCTCGCCAGCGATCTGCAGATTGATTGGCTCAAGTGCTTCGTGGCTGTGGTGGATGCTGGTTCACTGTCGGGTGCTGCGCACG
This sequence comes from Pseudomonas sp. TE3911, assembly GCF_054062775.1. NCBI lineage: Bacteria > Pseudomonadati > Pseudomonadota > Gammaproteobacteria > Pseudomonadales > Pseudomonadaceae > Pseudomonas > Pseudomonas sp. TE3911. The sequence continues at coordinate 1,095,543 of NZ_JBSSFP010000001.1, forward strand.
AGGTGAACCGATCCCAGTCCGCCGTCAGCATGCAGATGAAAAAGCTTGAAGCCGCGCTTGGACGGCAACTGTTGAACCGTGGTCCGCGCCACCTGCAACTGACCGCTGATGGCCAGACGCTGCTGGGCTATGCCCGCCGCCTGCTCGCCCTGCATGCTGAAACCCAGGCGGCTTTTCATGGGGAAGCATTGACCGGTCGCATCCGCCTGGGCGTCGCCGAGGACTACGCGGCAAAGTACCTCACGCCGCTGCTCAAGCGCTTTGCACCGCGCTACGCAGGCGTGGACATAGAGCTGACCTGTGAACAGTCGACCACCTTGATCCCGCGTGTGCGAAGCGGCGATCTTGACCTTGCACTGGTGTCCAGGGACTCGCCGCAAAGCGGCACGTTTCTGTTCAAGGAACCCATGGTGTGGGTGGGCTCACCGCAGTTCGAACTGTGGCGTCGAGAGCCGGTGCCCATCGCTGTTTACGAAAGTGAAAGCCTGGCTCGGCGTTATGCGGTCGACTCACTGACCCGCCAGGGCCGCCAATTCAAAGTGGTCTACAACAGCTCAAGCCTCGCTGGCCAAGTGGCCGCCGTCGAAGGTGGACTGGCAATTGCCGCGATCACTCAGTGCAGCGTGCCGGCATCGCTGCAGGTCTTGGGCAGTGAGCAGGGGGTGGGGAACATTGCGCCGATGGAAGTTTCGATCTTGCGCAGCCGAGCTTCTCGCGGGGCCAACGCCGTCAATAGTCTTCACGCGTTCATCATCAGTGCGCTGAGAGGCTAGGCGGGTCACTGAGCTAAAGGTTGCTCCAGCACCGTCGATAACCTTGAGGAACCCGCCAATCATGGACCGATTAAATGGCTCTCTCCGTCAGTTCCGCCTATCCCTCGCCGGCCAATGTCACCCTTGCGCCTTCCAACCAGACGCTTACGCCCCAGCCGCTGACGGATGTCGCCAAGGAAGCCCTGGCAAACGCCGCGCCAGCCGCCATCTACCATCCCAGTGAAGACACCAGCACCACGTCGAAACCACTGGAGGTCGTCGACGTCTGGGTGGGTCGCTCTGAATCGCCGGAGTACCCTCGGTTCGCCGAAATCTTCAAAGGTGCGCACAACACGTTGAAAGCCTCTTTCCAGGCCTTCCAGTCAACTCTGTCGACTACAGCCCCCGACCTTGCCAGCAAAAAATACGGCTTCACCGTCGACGCTGACGGCAGTCTGAAAGTGCTCAATACCGCCGGCCAGCTCAACAGCTCGGACACCCAGCGGCTCACGGATCTGCTCAACAAATCCCTGGGTCTCAAAACCGCAGCCGTCGCCTACCGAGATGCTGCCATCGACATGACAGACGCCAGCTCGCCCTGGTCCGGCAGCATCATGGGTTACTACAGCCTGACCCAGGAAAACTTCGCCAGCTCCCTTGATTTGGCGCCGCTGTTCAAAGACACGCATAGCATGGTCCCTGCAGAGTTCAGGGATGCGAAGTTTTTGACGCAGTTGGCCTATAAGGGTGAGCGGGCGACTCAGCAGACGGAAGCGGCGATGTATGAGCGGCGTGCGGCGCAGCGGTTCAGTGCGCAGGCGTGAGTCGCTTGGGGTTTTTTTGGTGAGGTGCTTTTTTGGTGCGCTGATCTCTCATGGTAAACGGGCTTTCTGTGGTGATCGAACTTTGTGTGTTGAGTAGGCTCTCTGTGGTGAGCGAACTTCGTGTGTTGAGTAGGCTCTCTGTGGTGAGCGGGCTTGCCCCGCGCTGGGCTGCGAAGCAGCCCTAAAACCAGGCACTGCGGTTTTTCTGAGAAATTGGGGTGGCCTTATTGGGGCCGCTTCGCAGCCCAGCGCGGGGCAAGCCCGCTCACCACAAGAAGCCCTCTCATCACAGAAGCCTGTTCACCACAGGAAAGTCTGCTTACCGTGAGTCGCTTGGGTTTTTTTGTGTTGAGTATGCTTTCTGTGGTGAGCGGGCTTGCCCCGCGCTGGGCTGCGAAGCAGCCCTAAAACCAGGCACTGCGGTTTTTCTGAGAAATTGGGGTGGCCTTATTGGGGCTGCTTCGCAGCCCAGCGCGGGGCAAGCCCGCTCACCACAAGAAGCCCGCTCACCACAGGAAACCTGCACATCACAGGAAAGCCCGCTCACCCTCCTGACCGACTTGGATGAAGTCGGCCCAATTCATAGCCAGGGAAAACCCAAGATGCGTGGCGCACTCGTTAACAGTCTGATGCTTCTCACCATGGCGATATCCGGCGCCGGATGCACCACCTACGCGTCCAAGCCAATCATCAACGACCGCGTTGAAGCCGCCAAAACCGAAAGCATCCCAAGCTTCACTTATGAAGTTGACGCGCCCTGGAAGGACAGCCGCTTCGGCAAGCGCGCCTACCAGGCCACACAGGAAATAATCCCAGCGGCGCAAGACATCAGCTCAGCACCGCTCGCGTCGTCGCGCCCTGTATTAGCCATAAAAATCTCGGAGTTTTCATCGGGCGGCGCGTGTACGCAGGAGTACCTGACGGGCTTGAGTCTTGGCTTGATTCCCAGCTGGTGTACCCGGCCGAAACTGTTCACGTTTCAGTTCATGCTCAATGGCAATCACGGCGTGTGCAGGCAGAAAACCTATTCAATCAGTGCCCAGACGTTTTCACATATCACCGCGATTCCATTTGCCATGCTCGATACCCGGGACCAGCCACTCACGCTGTATCAGGCAGCGCTGAAAGACTTCCTCCAGCCAGCACAATGCGCGACGCCCTGACACCGGCTTCAAATAGGCCTGTCCACCACCCGCGCATTCCACAGGTCCCGATAGCGCTCCCGCCAACCGGGACTGCTTTGATCCAGCCACGCCAGCGTCGCGTCAATGGTGTCGTCGCTGATGACGAAGTGATTGATGTGCTCCGCGATCCGTTCCTGCGACACGTGCAGCAAGTCCAGGTAGGCATTGAACGAGTCCGCCAGCACCACGTACTCATCGCCTTGCTGGCGACGCCCCGTCCAGGCGGGTAAACCTGCGACCATCGCCCCCACATCCTGGCGCCCCTCGCGCAGGTCAAGTAGCAACACGCTGGCGCCGCCATCGCGGCCGATCGGCAATAACCCTGTCGCGGGGAAGCCAGGTTGCTGGCGCAGTTGCTCCAGTTCAAAGGGGTTGGATTCATACTGCTCGCTGGGGGCCAGGCCATACAGCAAGAAACTCAGCAGCTCTTTATCGCCATTGCTCATGGTCGCCAGCACGTCGTATTCCACGGTGGCGCCGTTGCAGGTCTTGAGAAACTGCCGGTAATCGTCCGGCAGGCGGGCGCCGAGGGTGGCTTCCAATTGCGCGAGGGCGTGGTCGGATGCGCTTTCTCGGGTGTCGTCGAAGATCAATCCACGGTAGTCAGTCATTCGGGCCTCCCAGCACCTTAGTAAAAATCATAATAGAGCGCCCATTCCCCGGTTTGGTTGTGCTTCCAGAACATCAGGCTGCCACTGTCGATCACGTTGAGGTTGATCTTCGGGTCCGACGAAATCTGGAACACAAACTCGAAACCTTCACCCGGATCCACCCCCGACTGGCAGAACGAGGGGTAACCGCCGATCTTGTGTTCGTAAGTATGGGTGATCAAGTCGTAATAGCTCTGTATCTCGCCCGCGCGCTCCAGCGTGAGAATGGCTTGCTCAAGGTCCGCGGGGACACCGCCGCCATCCCACAGTGGGAAGTCCTCCGGCACCGCTTCTGCCTTCAACGGGAAAGGTTTGAGAAATGTGCCCGGTACCGGCAGCGCCTTGCGCACCAATACGTCATCGGGACCATATTCGCGGATCACCCAGTTATTTCCCATCGGCTCAAAGTCTTCAGGAAACGGGTCCGAGATAAACAGCGTCAGCACACGAACCCCCGCCAGCAGCGGGCTGTTGAAGGGCAGGGCGGGCAGGTAAAACTGCGCGTAGGGCAGCAAGGGTTGTCCGGCCTGATTGGTGGGTACGCCTTCATCCGGGCGGAACAGGAAGACATTCCCCAGCCAGCTTTCTTCATCGGTGCCGAGAGGGCGAAAGCCGCCGGCCATGAACTTCACGGCGGGGCGGGCCAGGCGTTGCTTGATTTGTTGAATGTCCATGTCGCTGTAAACCTTCCTTTTGCTACAGGCACAAAGGCCGCAGATTAGCAGTGCGCGGGCGCGGTGCCCAACTGGCCTCCTTCACGAGTTGGATTTCAGCCGCCCCAGAATCGCCGTACGCAAACACCCCCAGGCGATCACGCCGATAATCAGCACCTCGGCGACACCCACCAGCACATTGAATGAAAACACCAGAGGTTGCTCGGCCCAATAGAAGCTTGTCGAACCCGATCGAATGCCACTGACCCGCAGCCGCCCGGTAAACAGCGCGCGCACCAACGCGATCACATGCGTCAGCTCCAGCACCGCCAGGAAAACACCCAGCAGGGAAAGCAGGGCGCGTGCGGGCCTGCCGAGTTTGTCGGTGGACTCAGTCATGGGTGCCGGCCCCTCGGATTTGCGCCGCCGGGCGACCTTTGCCGGTGATGGCGCAGGCCTGTAGGGCGCCGCGGCCGCCGACCCAACGTGCACCTCAGTGGGCACGGCCACGTTCAGATAGTCAGCCAGTTCTCGCAGCCACATATCGGTGCGTGTGCTCCCCGGTATCACGGGCACGTTGTCGGTGGTCAAGCGCTGCTCGGTGCCGTCGCGCATCACCAGCCACACCTGGGTGCTGGCCGGCTCTGCCTGTGGACGGCGGCGCAGTTCGAGGTGGTGGGCTTTATCGATGCTGAAGGTTGACTGCACACGCTCGCGGCCACCGAAAAAGTTTCGAGTGCGGCGCTCACCCTCACCGTTGGCCCGCGACAACAACAAGCTCTCGCGGATGCCGGTGTACACCATCAGCAGCAGGCCAAGGGCAGGAATGAGCAGCAGGCCGAGCACGATCAGCAGCGAGGTCAGCGGGTCCATGTCCGCCCACTGCGAGCTGCTATCGGTGAGCCAAAACACGACGAAGGCCAATGGCAGGGTGAACGCCATTGCGCCTGTCAGCAGTACCAATGCGCTTTGCACCCCGTTGCGCGAGTGGATGTGCAAGTCACCCTGCGTGGTGCGCTCGAAGCGATGCCCAATCAATATGCAAATCTCCTGAAGCGCCTTGAGGGGCAGCGATTGGCGGCCGAGGTCGGCATTAACGCCATGGAGAATACCTTAAGCCGAGAACGCCACGCGTTTCCCGGCCCGGAATGCCAGGTAGCGGTCATATTCAAGGGTGAACGCTGGGTTCGGTGTGTCGTTGGCGTGGGTGTAACGCACCACACGTATCGTGTCGCGCATTTGCCGTGCGTCTTCGCCCTTGAGTCCTCGCATGATGCCTGCTCAGGCGCGCGGTGATGCGGTGCCGAGCGCTGCATGACAATGAAATGCCATGATGAAGGCATCTTGAGTTTTAAACCGGTTGACTCGCAAACACCCCTTTGCAGGGCATATCGGTCTACCATGCCATCCCCCGGCAGTGGTTCCACGCGCTACCGACCTCTCTCTCGCAAGGTATCGCCTCATGTCCATCGACCAAATCAGCCTCCCCAAGGGCGTCGGCCCGCATGCCACCAAGCTGCTCGACGCCATCACCGGCGCGTCCACCCATGAAGAACTCAACCGCGCGGGCGGTAAGGCGGAAGGGTTTGTGTTGGGTCTGGAGGCTTCCAAGGCCATTAAGAGCCAGATCGCTGAGTCGCTGTATGTGGCTTATGACGATGCGGCGAGTCATCGGGCCAGTGAGTTGAAGGGGTAAACCTCAACGCCCTCCCTGATGTTGTACAGTCGACTTCCACCAAAGGGCTGATTAACTCAGGGATCCCATGACATTGACCGTCGACACCTTGCTCAACCTGGCCATGGCCAACCCCATCAACGCCGAAATCACCGCGCGTCTGCCCGACCTCGGGGTGGAGCAATGCATGCTCACGGCGGGATGTCTGTTCCAGGCGGTGTGGAATCATCAGTCCAATCTCCCTGCCGCGCAGGGCGTAAAGGACTACGACGTTTTCTACTTCGACACCGACTTGTCCTACGAGGCCGAGGACGCTGTGATTCGCAGGGCCGAGCAGTTGTTCCAGGATTTGGGCGTGAATGTTGAGGTCAAGAACCAGGCGCGGGTTCACCTCTGGTATGGGCAGCGGTTTGGCCGACCATATCCGCAGTTGCACTCGGCTAAACAGGGGGTGGACCGTTACCTGGTGGCGGGGACGTGCATCGGGTTGGAGATCGCCACCGGTGAGGTGTATGCGCCCTATGGGCTGGCGGATGTGGAGCAGGGGATTCTTCGGATTAACCCACTGCACCCGGAGCCTGAATTGTTTGCGCGCAAAGCCAGGAGTTATCAGGTGCGGTGGCCGTGGCTGAGGATTGTGGAGCCGGTTTGAGCACCGTGCAGTCCATTTTTGTGTGGTTGATTGAATTTATCTGCGGCGGTTTGAGTCACTGATGCTATGCGTGGTTTTCTTTCAACCGACCTCAAGGACCGACCATGACCTTCTTCATCTTCCTGCTCGCCTGCGCCGCCGCCGCCAGCACCGGCATCCTTTTCAAACCTGGCGCCTGGTATGAATCCCTCGTCAAACCCAGCTTCACCCCGCCCAATTGGCTGTTCCCGGTCGCGTGGACGATTATCTACCTGCTGCTGGCCTGGGCCGGTTATCGCCTCACACTGATCCCTGGCAGCGAAATGGTATTGGCGCTGTGGGCTGCGCAGATCGCATTGAATACATTGTGGACCCCGGTGTTCTTCGGCGCCCATCGCATCTTTGCGGGGATGGTGATTATTGCGGTGCTGTGGGTAACGGTGGCGACGATGGTGGTGATGGCGGTGCGTCTGGACTTGATCACCGGCTTGATCCTGTTCCCGTATTTGGCGTGGCTGTGCGTAGCGGCGGCGTTGAATTTCTCGATCCTGCGGAATAACCGTTGATGGCCCACCAACCTTGGCCGGCCAGCGAGTCGGATTTGGCCCAGATGCGCCGCTTCAATCAAAAGCTCGCCTGGATGCCGCGCTTCAAGATCCGTAACCGCGTGACGCCGCGTTTGATCCAGGGGTTGTTGCGCGTCAGCCAAACCCTTAAGAAGGCCCCCGCGGCGCAGTGCAAAATTGTCGACAACGTCCCCGTACGCATCCTGCGGCCAGTCGGCAAGCCTAAAGGCGTGGTGCTGGATATCCACGGCGGCGGCTGGGTGATTGGCAATGCGCAGATGGACGACGATCTTAACCTCGGCATGGTTAACGCATGCGACGTGGCGGTGGTGTCGGTGGATTACCGGCTGGCGGTGGATACGCCGGTGGAAGGGCTGATGGAGGATTGCCTGGCGGCGGCGCGCTGGTTGCTCTGTGAGGATGAGTTCAAACAGCTGCCGGTCTTCGTCGTCGGCGAATCGGCCGGCGGGCACCTTGCGGCGGCGACGTTGTTGGCGCTCAAGCAATGGCCGGAGTTGCTCCAGCGTGTGAGCGGCGCGGTGCTGTATTACGGTGTTTACGATTTGACCGGTACGCCGAGTGTGCGCAACGCCGGGCCTGAGACCTTGTTGCTGGACGGACCAGGAATGGTCGATGCGCTGCGCATGCTGACGCCAGGTCTCAGCGATGACGAGCGCAGACAGGCGCCGTTGTCGCCGCTGTATGGCGACTTCGACGGCCTGCCACCGGCGTTGATGTTTGTGGGTGAGTTGGACCCGCTCAAAGACGACACACTGTTAATCGCTGAACGGTGGCCACAGGCAGAGGCCCATCTGCTGCCGGAGTCGGCCCATGGATTTATCCATTTTCCAGTGGCGATGGGCGAGGCGGTGTTGGCGTATAGCCGACGGTGGATCTCGACGAGGATCAGTGGTGAATAGGTGTTTTGGTGGGGCAGCCCTGCTCACCACAACTGGACCCCCATTCACCAACCGTCCCGTATCAGACAAGTGGCTGAAGGTTCTACGCTTCAGAGTGCTGGGTAGTCGATGTAACCCTCGGCACCTGGCGTGTAGAAGGTGTCTTTGTCGGGCACATTCAAAGCGGCACCACTGAGAAAGCGCGCGGGCAGGTCCGGATTGGCCAGGAACGCGCCGCCGAACACCGCCGCATCGGCTTTGCCCTCGGCGATCAAGGTGTCGGCGCTGTCCCGTGTAAGGCCGCCTCCGATCAGGTAGCGGCCCTCGAACAATTCTCGCAACGCAGCGTGATAGTCGAAGCTCGCCCCGAACAGTGCCACATGCAAGTAGGCCAGTTTCAGCTCGCGCAGTTGCTTGACCAGGTAGGTGAAGGTTTCCTGCGGGTTGGCATCGCTGATGTCGTTGAAGTTCATCTCCGGGGAAATTTTGATGCCCACGCGATCACTGCCTACTTCATCGACCATTGCGGCGAGCACTTGCATTACGAAGCGGCTACGGTTTTCCACCGAACCACCGTACTGATCTTCGCGTTGGTTGCTGCTGCTGGAGAGGAATTGCTCGGGCAGGTAACCGGAGGCGGCGTGCAACTCCACCCCGTCAAAGCCTGCCTCGATTGCCCGGCGTGCGGCATGACGGTAGCTGTCGACCACGCCACCGATCTGCGTGACGCTCAAAGCATGGGGCGTGACGAAATCCTGCAGGCCGTTCGCGGTCCAGGTCTGGCCCGCCGGTTTGATCGCAGAAGGGGCCAGCGGCAGCGCGCCGTCGGGCAGCAGTGAAGGGTGAGAGACTCGCCCGCAATGCATCAGTTGCATGAAGATGTGCCCGCCCTGGGCGTGCACGGCTTGGGTGACAGATTTCCAGGCGGCCACGTGTTCGGCGGTTTCGATACCTGGAGTGCGGACGTAGCCTTTGCCCGACGCGTCGGGAAATACGCCTTCCGAGATGATCAAACCGGCGGTGGCGCGTTGGGCGTAGTAGGTGGTCACAAGGTCGGAAGGCACACCGGCGTCGTTGGCGCGCGAGCGTGTCATCGGCGCCATGATCAGGCGGTTGGCGAGGGTGTAGCGACCAAGGGAAAGGGGAGAGAAAAGAGCATTCATGGCGGTGTTCCTCATCAGTGATGGGGTTATGATTGATCAATCCGATTTCGGGATAAATGTCTGAAATACGAAATGACTAATCCACTGATGGGATAATGCTGTGGAATTTCTCAACGATATGGCGCTGTTTGTCGAGGTGGTGAAGGCACGCAGTTTCAGTCGCGCGGCCGAAAGCCTGGGCATGCCGAACTCGACGCTGTCCCGGCGCATCAGCGAATTGGAAAAAGGTATCGGCCTGCGGCTGTTGCACCGCACTACGCGCAAGATCGAGCCCACTGAGGCGGGTCAGTTGTACTTTGAGCGGTGCAAGCGCATCGTCGACGAGGCCCGGCTGGCCCATGAACAACTCGGCGAAATGCTCGCCCAACCCAACGGCGTGCTGCGCGCTTCGTTGCCGGTGGATTTCGCGATGGTCTACCTGGCGCCGTTGATTGCCGAGTTTTCCCGGTTGTATCCGGACATCACGTTCGAACTCGACTTAACGCCGCGCCAGGTCGACTTGATCAGCGATCCAGTGGACGTGGTCATTCGCATGGGCGAGCCCGCCAATTCCCACCTGATCGCGCGCAAACTCGCGAATATGCGGCGAGCGTTTTACGCCTCGCCCCAGTACCTGGAACGCGCCGGACTGCCAGCTCAGCCAGCAGATCTGGCGCATCACGAATGTTTGCGCATGCGCGGGTCAAGGGCGCATCGATGGGTCTTAGAGTCGGGGTCGGAGAAGGTGGACGTCGACGTGAGCGGGCGGTTTGAGCTCAACAGCGTGGGCATGCTCAGACGCCTGGCCGCGTTGAACCTGGGGATTGCGCTGCTGCCCGAAGGCATTGCCGAGCAGGATGTGGTCAGCGGGACACTGTGCAGAGTACTGCCCGACTGGCATGGCTCGTCGGTTTCAGTTTATGCCCTGACCGAAACGCGGCTGCTGCCCGCGAAGACCCAGCGGTTTATCGAGTTTTTGCGCGACAAGCTGGAGGATGCATGACTGGCCGGGTAACCTTTCGCCTCCCACTCAAACGAAGGGATGTACATGAGCTTCTTCAACCCGGCCTCAAGCGCTCAGCCCCATCCTGCCTGTCCGCCTGCAGCCCTGAAGGGCACTTCATTCTGCAAGTTGCTTGAGTGAACGAGCTGACGCTACGGCCGGCCAGGATCACCGACCTGCCCGCGGTTTACCGGGGTGAGCGGGGATATATCCAGCGTTGGGAGCCTGCACACGAAGTGGCCTGGCAAGATCAGTTGGAACGGCACCTCACACGTTGGGTCAACAACGTTGAGCGATTGACGGTGGCCATGCTCGACGGACAGTTCGCCGGTTATTCGATGTGGATGCCCGAGGACGGTCTTGCCGAGTTGTGCACAATCAACGTCGGCGAGGCATATCGGCGCAAGGGTATTGGGCGTGCATTGCTGGAGGCCTACCGGGCGGCGGCGGGGCAGGCTGGTTATGCGCGGTTGAGCTTGTGCGTGCGGGCGGACAACCCGGCCCGGTTAATGTATGAGGCGGCTGGGTTCGTGTGTGTGGGAACAGCGGCCAACGGGTATTTGCGGTACGAGCGGGTGAGTGAATGATCAATATCCAGACGGTCACGGTTGCCGACATTCCAGAGGTTCTGGCCTTCGTCCTGGCAGCCCGTGCCGAGCTGTTCCCCAAGCTCAGCGATACCAGCATGCCCGCCGACCTGGCGCAATTCGAGGCCACTTACCTTCACGGCGATGGGCACTTCCTGATCGCTCGCCAGGACCACCAGATCATCGCCGCCATCGGTTATTTGCCCTACGACGATCGTTTCCCCCAATTGAATTACCAAGGCCGCAAGACTGTGGAAGTGGTGCGCCTGTTCGTCCTTCCGGCCTTTCGCCGCTTCGGTCTGGCGGGGGAGTTATACCGCGCGTTGGAGGGCAGGGCGCGGGCGGACGGCGTGGACGTGGTGTATCTGCATACCCACCCATTCCTGCCTGGGGCGATTGATTTTTGGGTACGGCAGGGGTTTGAGATTGTGGATGTCGAGGCCGACCCGGTGTGGCAGACGACGCATATGCAGCGGAGTTTATAGGTTTGCGGTGAGCGCGCTCGTTGTGGTCAGAGGGCTTCTTGTGGTGGAAGTATTTCCTGTGGTGAAAGTACGTCCTGTGCTGAACGTGTGTCCTTTGGTGAAAGTGCTTTCTGTAGTGAGCGGGCTTGCCCCGCGCTGGGCTGCGCAGCGGCCCTAAAACCAGGCACTGCGGTTTTTCTGAGAGATTGGGGTGGCTTTATTGGGGCCGCTGCGCAGCCCAGCGCGGGGCAAGCCCGCTCACCACAAAAGGCTCATCGGTCACATAACGCCCATCTGCGTGGAAGTGCTGTCTGTGGTGAAAGTACTTGCTATGGAGGAAGAGCTTTATGTGCTGAAAGTGCTCTCTGTGGTGAGCGGGCTTGCCCCGCGCTGGGCTGCGCAGCAGCCCTAAAACCAGGCACTGCGGTTTTTCTGCGAAATTGCGGTGGCTTTATTGGGGCTGCTTCGCAGCCCAGCGCGGGGCAAGCCCGCTCACCACAAAAGGCTCATCGGTCACTTAACGTCCATCTGCGGTGCTCACCGAGCGCCTCAGTTAGAACGCAACCGCAGTATCTGCGCTCCATCAAACGGGTCCGTCAGGTAATGCCCCTGCACACCGAACGTCTCCTGCAACCGCTGCGGTGTCAGCACGTCCAGCGGTGTGCCCAGCGCCACCAATTGTCCGTGATCGAGCACCGCCAATCGATCACAGGTCAGGGCCTGATTAAGGTCATGCAGCGCGATCAGCGTCGTCACCGGTAACCCTTGCACACCCTTCAAGATTGCCAGTTGATGTTGAATATCCAGGTGATTGGTCGGCTCATCCAACAGCAGAATCTGTGGCCGTTGCGCCAAGGCGCGGGCGATGTGCACACGTTGGCGTTCGCCGCCGGAGAGGCTGCGCCAGGCGCGTTGGCTCAGGTGGGTGGCGTCCACATCGTGCAGGGCCTGGCACACGATGGCGTCGTCCTCGCGTGACCACGGGCTCAGCGCCGACAACCATGGCGTGCGCCCCAACGCCACGGCGTCGAATACGCGGATGGCGTCGTCGGTGTCGGCCTGTTGCTCCACCACTGCCAGCTGTTGCGCGATGGCGCGGCGGGACAGGTCGCCCAAACGGGTGCCCCCAAGCCTTACCTCACCAGAGGCGGGTGTTCGCAACCCCGCCAGCAGTTTGAGCAAGGTGGATTTACCGGAGCCGTTCGGGCCGACAATCCCCAAGGTTTCCCCCAACTGCACCTCAAGATGAATATCCCGTAGCAACTCGGCATCGCGCACTTTGAAACCCAGGCCCGTACAACTGAGCACTTTCATCGCGCATTCCTCCGCCCGATCAGGATCAACGCGAACACCGGCGCGCCGACCAGGGCAGTGACCACGCCCACAGGAATCACTTGGCCTTTGATCAAGGTGCGCGACAGCACATCCGCCGCGATCAAAAACAGCGCGCCGCCCAAGGCGCTGGCTGGCAGCAACCGCGAGTGCCCGGTGCCCAGCAACAGGCGCACCGCATGGGGGATCACCAGGCCGACAAAGCCAATGGAGCCGACAATCGACACCATCACCGCCGTCACCAACGCCGCGCAGCCCACCAGCACAAATTGCACGCGGCGCACCGGAATGCCGAGGGACGCCGCCGAGTCACTGCCGAAGGTAAACGCATCCAGCGCACGCCGATGCCACAAGCACACCGCCAAGCCGGCAACCGCCACCGGCACCGCCAGCCACACCGAAGGCCAGCGCACACCGCTGAGGTTGCCCAGCAGCCAGAACATGATGCCGCGGGCCTGCTCGGAGCTGGCCGACTTGGTAATGAGAAACGCGGTCAGGGCATTGAACATCTGCGAACCGGCAATGCCCGCGAGGATGATCTGGCCGGTACCGCTCATAGAGCCGCTGGCCCGCGCGAGCAAGATCACCAGGGCAAACGCCGCCATGGCCCCGACAAACGCGCCGGCCGACAGTGAAATCAACCCGCCGCCCACGCCCATCAGCGCCACCAACACCGCGCCGGTGGAGGCGCCGGCGCTGATACCCAGCAGATAGGGATCGGCCAGCGGGTTGCGCAGCAACGACTGCAAGATCACCCCACAGGTGGCCAGCCCCGCACCGCACGCGGCAGCGACCAGGGCGCGCGTCAGGCGGTAGTTCCACACCACGCCTTCGTCGATTGGATCGAGCAGATAGCCGGCGTTCCACAGCTTATTGGCGAGCACTTGAAGCACCACCTGCGGATCGATGGACGTTTCGCCGATGGCCACGCCCGCGAGTAGGGCGGCTGAAAGCAGGGTCAGGGCGAGCAGGGTGCGGATCACGCTTTTACTCATTTGCGCAGGTCGTAGCCGTCGATGGCGCCGGCCAGCTGTTCAAGGCCATCGAACGTGCGGAGGCTGGCCTGCAACGCCAGGGCGTCGAGGATGATGATGCGGTTGTGTTTGACGGCGTCCATGTTGCGCGTGACCGGGTCGCTGCGCAGGAAGGCGAGTTTCTTTTCATGGTCGTCGGCAGGGTAGCGGCGACGGTCCATGCGGGCGATCACCAGGAACGTCGGGTTGGCCTTGGCGATGGTTTCCCAGCCAACGGCGGGCCACTCTTCATCGGACTGCACCACGTTGTGCAGGCCGAGGGTTTCGAGCATGAATTCGGGGATGCCCTTGTGGCCCGCCACGTACGGGTCGCTGGCTATCTCGGAACTGGAGAACCACACCAGCGCGCTGGCTTGCTTGAGGCCTTTACTCTGCGCCGTGGCAACGGACTTGGCCAGGCGCGCCTTGAGGTCGTCGTTCAGCTGTTGGCCGCGCGCCTGCACGTCGAAAATCTCGGCCAGTTGGCTGATGCTCTTGTAGAGGGTCTCGATGCGGAACGGCTCTAGCCGCGTGCCGTCGGCGCCCACCAGATTGTCCTTGCCTTCGCAGTCGGAAGGCAGCAGGTAGGTGGGGATCTTCAACTCGTGGAATTGCTCACGGGTGCCCACCACGCCTTGCGGGCCGACCACCCATTCCAGCTCGGCAGCCACCAGTTGCGGGCGTTTGGCGATCACGGCTTCAAAGCTTGGCTCGTTGTTGGCCAGGCGTTCGATTTTGTCGTTCTGCGCCTGGTACTGGGGCAGCACACTGTTGAACCACAGCGAGGTGCCGACCACTTTGTCGCCGACGCCCAGGGCATACAGCATTTCGGTGGCGGCCTGGCCGATGGTCACGCTGCGTGCGGGGGCTTGCGGGAAGGTCACGGCGCTGCCGCAGTTTTGGACCGTCAGCGGGTAGTGAGTGGGCGCCGCTTGAGCCAGGGCACAGAAACCCAGACCGGTGATCAGGGCAGTAACGCGTGGCAGCATGGGGCGATCTCCGTGTGAACCGTAGGTGAAGCAGGGGCAGTACGGCTCGGAAATACGCCCTTGAACGCTGCCGGTCGGGCAGGCAAGGATGTCCTTCCCGGACACCCCGCCGGTTAGTGATTGTGCTGGGCCGGCAGGTCTCCTGACTGATGCGTCTTCGCCACGCTCCAGCCTTCCCGGACGAGGTCCAGTGGCGTTAAGGAGCAGGCTCGGCACCTAAAGTTGCGGGGGCAGTTTCGATTGACGCCGCGGGCGGCGTTTCGAATTCCCTATTAGTCCCATGGGGGAACCGGCGGCGCTATGGTAGTTGATTCAGCCTCGCAGAGGGAGGCTGAGCTTCAGTTTGCGTGCCGGTGGCGCGATCTTCGATGTCGCGCCAAGTGATGGGGTCTATCGTTAAAAAGTCGCTAGGACGTTCGCGCCTCGCAAAAAGGAGGCGGCCAATGTGTGTTCGTCAGTAGCTTCGCAATCCGTTTTTTGCTTGATCCCGCCTAAATGCGCGATCAGATCGCTCACCACAACACGGCCACCTGCCATGAAAGGCCCGCTGCGCAGCCGGGGTTATTTTCGATCCAGCCACACCGTCTGCGCATTGCAGAACTCGCGAACGCCGAAGTGCGACAGCTCGCGACCGAATCCACTTTTCTTCACGCCGCCAAACGCCACCCGTGGGTCGGAGACGCTGAAGGCGTTGATGAAGATCCCGCCGGTTTCCAGCTGATTGGCGATATCCCGTGCTTTCGCTGCGTCAGTGGTGAAGATGCTCGCGGTGAGGCCGAACTCGCTGTCATTGGCCAGGGCCACCGCGTGGTCGGCGTCGCGGGCGGTGATGATCGAGGCCACGGGGCCGAACAGTTCCTGTTTGAACGAGGTCATCTGGTCGGTGACGTTGGCGAGTACGGTGGGCTCGTAGTAGTTGCCGTCGCCTGTGACTTTATGGCCGCCGAGCAACAGGGTCGCGCCTTCCTCCAGGGTGGCCTGGACCTGACCGTGCAACTCGTCGCGCAGGTCGAAGCGGGCCATTGGGCCAATGTAGGTGGCAACTGATGTGGGATCGCCCATCACCAGGGCACGGCTGGCTTCGACGAACTTGGCCGTGAAGGCTTCCACAACACCGGCTTCGATGATCAAGCGCTTGGCGGCGGCGCAGACTTGGCCACTGTTCTGGAAGCGGCCGATGAGCGCGGCTTGCACGGCGGCGTCGAGGTCGGCGTCGTTGAGCACGATGAACGGGTCGGAGCCGCCCAGTTCCAGCACGCTTTTTTTCAACGCTGCACCGGCCTGGGAGCCGATAGCGATGCCGGCGCGCACGCTGCCGGTGAGGGTCACGGCGGCAATACGTGGGTCCGCGATGGCTTTGGACACGCCCTCGGGGGTGACGTTGATCACTTCGAATAAGCCTTCAGCAAAGCCGGCTTTACGGAACGCTTGTTGGATCAGGTAGGCGCTGCCCATCACATTCGGCGCGTGTTTGAGCACGTAAGTGTTGCCGGCGAGCATGGTTGGCACGGCGCCGCGCAGTACCTGCCATACAGGGAAGTTCCACGGCATTACGGCGAGAATCGGGCCCAGCGGGCGGTATTCGATGTGGGCGGTGCCGTTGTCGACCAGGGTCGGTTCCGGGGCGAGCATGGCCGGGCCTTGGGCTGCGTACCATTCACTCAGTTGCGCGCATTTTTCGACTTCGGCACGTGCCTGGGCGATGGGTTTGCCCATTTCCAGAGTGATCATCTGCGCCATGGCTTCGGCTTGCTCGCGCAAGGCGGCGGCCAGGGCTAACAGCAGCTCGGCGCGCTGGCTCACCGGCTGGCGGCGCCAGGTGCGGAAGGCGCTGGTGGCGCGGTCGAGGGCGGCATCCAGCTGCGCTGTTGTTTCGTAGGGATAGTTGCCGACGGTTTGGCCGTTGGCGGGGTTGATCGATAAGGCGTGGGTGTTCGCGTTCATGGCACCGTCCTGTGTACGTTGGGAATGGAGGTCAGCGTACGGGGCTGGATCTTTTCTGGAAACTGAATAATATTAAGCAATACGTTCACGAATGGAGAATGAATTGGATCTCGTGCAACTGGAAATCTTCAAGGCCGTCGCCGAACAAGGCAGCATCAGCGCCGCCGCGCAGTTGATTCATCGGGTGCCGTCAAACTTGACCACGCGGATCAAGCAACTGGAGCAGGATCTGGGCGTGGAGCTGTTTATCCGCGAGAAGAGCCGACTGCGCCTGTCGCCGGCGGGTTGGAATTTCCTCGGTTACGCGCGGCGCATTCTCGATCTGGTGCAAGAGGCCCGCGCGACGGTGGCGGGGGAAGAACCTCAGGGGGCGTTTGCCCTCGGCTCCCTGGAAAGCACGGCGGCGGTGCGTATCCCGGCGTTGCTGGCGGCGTATAACCAGAAGCACACCAAGGTCGAACTGGACCTGAGCACCGGGCCGTCGGGCACCATGATCGAAGGGGTATTGTCGGGGCGCCTGACCGCCGCGTTTGTCGACGGGCCGGTGCTGCATTCGACCCTGGAGGGCGTGGCGGTGTTTGAGGAGGAGATGGTGGTGATCGCGCCACTGCACCATGCGCCGATCAGCCGGGGGCAGGACGTAAATGGCGAGAACATCTATACGTTCCGCTCGAACTGCTCGTACCGGCATCACTTTGAACGCTGGTTCTCACAGGACGGCGCGGTGCCGGGCAAGATCTTCGAGATTGAGTCCTACCACGGCATGCTCGCCTGCGTCAGCGCCGGTGCTGGGCTGGCGCTGATGCCGCGCAGTATGTTGGAAAGCATGCCCGGGTTCGCTGCGGTGAGTGTGTGGCCGCTGATGGACAGCTTTCGCTTGCTGAACACTTGGTTGATCTGGCGGCGGGGGACTGTTTCGCAGAGTTTGAACAGCTTTGTGAAGTTGCTGGAAGAGCGCGGGCTGGTAGCCGCCTGAATCCACTGTGGGAGGGGATAAGTCCCGTCCCACCTGTTTTTTTATCAGCCGCCGAACTGGAAGGTGCCCATGGCGAGTTTCGCCATGATTGCTGTCGCACCCAGCTGCACCAGCCACAACGCCAAACCACCAAGGAATACACCGAGGGCCACCTGCAACACCAAACTCTTCTGCCGCTTCACCTGCGGCGCGCGTGGGGTGTAGTCGTGCAGTTCGTCGCGGTCGGCGCGCAGGTCCAAGTCGTCGTTTCTCATAGAGCTCTCACAGCAAAGGGGCGGTCAGGGTTCAGTCTAGGGGCTGGACACAAAAAAGGGGAAACCATGGCTTCCCCTTCTGTGCAACGCTAGCAGGTTTACAGCACCTGAACGATTGCCTGTGTGACCGCAGCAATGTTCGACTGGTTCAACGCCGCCACACAGATACGCCCGGTATCCAGCGCGTAGATACCAAACTCGCTGCGCAGGCGGGTGACTTGCTCAACGGTCAGACCGGAGTAGGAGAACATCCCACGCTGGCGACCGACGAAGCTGAAGTCGTGGCCCGGCGCAGCCTTGGCCAGTTCGGCAACCATCTGCTCACGCATGCCACGGATGCGCAGGCGCATCTCGGCCAGTTCGGCTTCCCACTGGGCGCGCAGTTCAGGGCTGTTCAACACGGCGGCAACGATCGCTGCGCCGTGGGTTGGCGGGTTGGAGTAGTTGGTGCGGATCACGCGCTTGACCTGGGACAGGATGCGCGCGCTTTCTTCCTTGGAGTCGCCGACGATGGACAGCGCGCCCACACGTTCGCCGTACAGGGAGAACGACTTGGAGAACGAGCTGGAGACAAAGAAGGTCAAGCCCGATTCCGCGAACAGGCGCACAGCGGCGGCGTCTTCGTGGATGCCATCGCCAAAGCCCTGGTAGGCCATGTCGAGGAACGGCACCAGGTTCTTGGCCTTGACCACGTCCAGCACGTTTTGCCAGTCGGCCGGGCTCAGGTCGACGCCGGTCGGGTTGTGGCAGCAGGCGTGCAGCACCACGATGGACTGCGGCGGCAGGGCGTTGAGGTCTTCGAGCAGGCCGGCGCGGTTCACGTCGTGGGTGGCGGCGTCGTAGTAGCGGTAGTTCTGCACCGGGAAACCAGCGGTTTCGAACAGCGCACGGTGGTTTTCCCAGCTCGGGTCGCTGATGGCGACGACGGCGTCTGGCAGCAGTTGCTTGAGGAAATCAGCGCCGATCTTCAGGGCGCCAGTGCCACCAACGGCCTGGACGGTCACGACACGACCAGCTTCGAGCAATGGCGAGTCGTTCCCGAACAGCAGGGTTTGAACGGCCTTGTCATAGGCGGCGATACCGTCGATCGGCAAGTAGCCACGGGCGGCGTGTTGCGCCACGCGAATGGCTTCCGCTTCGGCAACGGCACGCAAGAGTGGAATCTTCCCCTCCTCGTTGCAGTAAACGCCTACGCCAAGGTTGACCTTGGTGGTTCGTGTGTCGGCGTTGAATGCTTCGTTGAGGCCCAGGATAGGATCGCGTGGTGCCATTTCGACAGCGGAGAACAGGCTCATTTTTGCGGCAGCTCTATGGGGGAAGGGAGGGACGTGTCGCGCTCCAGCCGAATGCACTAGAGCGGTGCACAAACGGGGAGCTAGTATAGAGGCCATCACGGCTGAGGGCGACAACCGAAACGGCTTTTCGGCCAAGTTTTTCGGTTTATTTGCTGACCGTTAGTCTTATTGCAACGTCGATCCCAGATGGCAGGCAGGACGATTGCCTTGAAACCCGTCACATTCGCCACCACTTCTATGGCTATCATGGTTTTTTCCTACTGCTCGCTCTGAAAGTTCGCGGGTGGTGGTCTATTTCTTCCCCGACGGGTTTACAGTCCGGGGTGACTTCAAGAGGTACGTTATGTCGGATTTCCAACTAGTCACCCGCTTTGAACCCGCTGGCGATCAGCCAGAAGCCATTCGCCAGATGGTCGAAGGCATCGAGGCCGGCCTGGCTCACCAGACGCTGCTCGGGGTGACCGGTTCAGGCAAGACTTTCAGCATTGCCAACGTGATCGCACAGATCAACCGGCCCACCTTAGTGCTGGCGCCAAACAA
The DNA here is from genome assembly GCF_054062775.1 of Pseudomonas sp. TE3911. Classification (NCBI taxonomy): domain Bacteria; kingdom Pseudomonadati; phylum Pseudomonadota; class Gammaproteobacteria; order Pseudomonadales; family Pseudomonadaceae; genus Pseudomonas; species Pseudomonas sp. TE3911. Next base: position 1,114,916 of record NZ_JBSSFP010000001.1, read on the forward strand.
GACCCTGGCCGCGCAGCTCTACGGCGAGTTCAAGGCGTTCTTCCCGAATAACGCAGTGGAATACTTCGTTTCCTACTACGACTACTACCAGCCTGAAGCTTATGTGCCGTCTTCCGACACCTTTATCGAGAAGGATGCGTCGATCAATGACCATATCGAGCAGATGCGGCTGTCGGCGACCAAGGCGCTGCTGGAGCGCAAGGACGCGATCATTGTCACCACGGTGTCGTGTATCTACGGCCTGGGCAGCCCGGAAGCATATTTAAAGATGGTGCTGCACGTGGACCGTGGCGACAAACTCGACCAGCGGGAGTTGTTGCGCCGCCTGACGAGTTTGCAGTACACCCGCAACGACATGGACTTTGCCCGCGCCACCTTCCGCGTGCGCGGCGACGTGATCGATATTTACCCGGCCGAATCCGATCTGGAAGCGATCCGCATCGAGCTGTTCGACGATGAAGTGGAGAGCCTCTCAGCCTTCGACCCGTTGACCGGCGAGGTCATCCGCAAGCTGCCGCGCTTCACCTTCTATCCGAAAAGTCACTACGTGACCCCGCGTGAAACCCTGATGGGTGCCATCGAGGGCATCAAGGTGGAGTTGGCCGAGCGCCTGGAATACCTGCGGGCCAATAACAAACTGGTGGAAGCCCAGCGTCTTGAGCAGCGCACCCGGTTTGACTTGGAGATGATCCTGGAGCTGGGCTACTGCAACGGCATCGAAAACTACTCGCGCTACCTCTCGGGTCGCGAATCCGGCGCGCCGCCGCCGACGCTCTATGACTACCTGCCCGATGACGCGCTGCTGGTGATCGACGAATCCCATGTCAGCGTGCCGCAAGTGGGCGCTATGTATAAGGGCGACCGCTCACGTAAAGAGACGTTGGTGGAGTACGGTTTCCGGCTGCCGTCGGCACTGGATAACCGGCCGATGCGCTTCGACGAGTGGGAGGCTATTAGCCCGCAGACCATTTTTGTGTCGGCCACACCGGGTAACTATGAGGCCGAGCATGCCGGCCGCGTTATTGAGCAACTGGTGCGTCCGACCGGCCTGGTGGACCCGGAAATTGAAATCCGCCCGGCGCTGACCCAGGTCGATGACCTGCTGTCCGAGATCAATAAGCGTGTCGCTCTGGAAGAGCGGGTGCTGGTCACCACGCTGACCAAGCGCATGTCCGAAGACTTGACCGACTATCTGGCCGACCACGGCGTGCGGGTGCGCTATCTGCACTCGGATATCGACACCGTGGAGCGCGTTGAGATCATCCGTGATCTGCGCCTGGGTACCTTTGATGTGTTGGTAGGCATCAACCTGCTGCGCGAAGGCTTGGACATGCCGGAAGTGTCGCTGGTGGCGATCCTCGATGCGGACAAGGAGGGCTTTCTGCGCTCCGAACGCTCGCTGATCCAGACCATCGGGCGGGCGGCGCGAAACCTTAATGGCAGGGCGATTCTCTACGCGGACCGCATCACCGGTTCTATGGAGCGGGCGATTGGTGAGACTCAGCGTCGTCGCGACAAGCAGATCGCGTTCAACCTGGAAAATGGCATCACGCCCAAAGGCGTGTTCAAGGACGTCGCCGACATCATGGAAGGCGCCACCGTGCCCGGTTCGCGCAGCAAGAAGCGCAAGGGCATGGCCAAGGCCGCAGAGGAAAGCGCCAAGTACGAGAACGAACTGCGCTCGCCGAGTGAGATCACCAAGCGGATCCGCCAGTTGGAAGAGAAGATGTACCAGTTGGCGCGGGATCTGGAGTTCGAGGCGGCGGCGCAGACGCGGGATGAGATTGGCAAGTTGCGCGAGCGCTTGCTGGCTGTCTGATCTGCGGTGGCTGAGCGGGCCTCATCGGGGGCAAGCCTCCTCCCACGCTTTGACTTGTGAACACCGTCAAATGTGGGAGGGGCGGTGCGACGATTCGACTTGCCCTCGATGGCTACGCCTCGGTTTTCCAGAAATCACCCAGGCTGTTACCATTCGCCCCTTGTTTCAATTTTAAGTTTTATCGCCCATTCGAGACCCGCCATGACCACCGTCCGCACGCGCATTGCGCCATCGCCTACTGGGGATCCCCACGTCGGCACCGCCTACATCGCCTTGTTCAACTACTGTTTTGCCAAGCAGCACGGCGGTGAATTCATCCTGCGGATCGAAGACACCGATCAACTGCGCTCCACTCGCGAGTCTGAACAGCAGATTTTCGATGCCCTGCGCTGGCTGGGCATTACCTGGGCTGAAGGCCCGGACGTCGGCGGGCCGCACGGCCCGTATCGCCAAAGCGAGCGCAGCGACATTTACAAGCAGTACACACAGCAACTGGTCGACATGGGTCATGCGTTCCCGTGCTTCTGCACCGCCGAAGAACTGGACCAGATGCGCGCCGAGCAACAGGCCCGTGGCGAAACCCCGCGCTACGATGGCCGCGCGCTGCTGCTGTCCAAGGAAGAAGTGGCTCGGCGCCTGGCTGCTGGCGAACCGCACGTTATCCGCATGAAAGTGCCGAGCGAAGGCGTGTGCGTGGTGCCGGATATGCTGCGCGGTGACGTCGAGATCCCATGGGATCGCATGGACATGCAAGTGCTGATGAAGACCGACGGCCTGCCGACGTACTTCCTGGCCAATGTGGTCGACGACCACCTGATGGGCATCACCCACGTACTGCGTGGCGAAGAGTGGCTGCCGTCGGCGCCGAAACTGATCCTGCTTTACGAATACTTCGGTTGGGAACAGCCGCAGCTGTGCTACATGCCGCTGCTGCGTAACCCGGACAAGAGCAAGCTGTCCAAGCGCAAGAACCCGACTTCGGTGACCTTCTACGAGCGCATGGGCTTCATGCCGGAAGCGATGCTCAACTACCTGGGCCGTATGGGCTGGTCGATGCCGGACGAGCGTGAGAAGTTCTCGTTGCAGGAAATGGTCGACAACTTCGACCTGTCACGCGTGTCCCTGGGCGGTCCGATTTTCGATGTCGAGAAACTGTCCTGGCTCAACGGCCAGTGGTTGCGCGATCTGCCGGTGGAAGAGTTTGCCAGCCGCGTGCAGCAGTGGGCGTTGAACCCCGAGTACATGATGAAGATCGCGCCGCTGGTGCAGGGCAGGGTGGAAACGTTCAGCCAGGTTGCACCATTGGCCAGTTTCTTCTTTGCCGGGGGCGTTAACCCGGATGCCAAGCTGTTCGAGTCCAAGAAGCTCTCTGGCGACCAGGTTCGTCAGTTGATGCAGTTGATCCTGTGGAAGCTGGAGAGCCTGCGTCAGTGGGAGAAGGATGCAATCACTGCGACGATTCAGGCGGTGGTTGAATCCCTGGAACTGAAGTTGCGTGATGCAATGCCGCTGATGTTTGCTGCGATTACCGGGCAGGCCAGTTCGGTGTCGGTGCTCGATGCGATGGAAATTCTCGGTCCGGACCTCACCCGTTTCCGTCTGCGCCAAGCCCTTGATTTGCTTGGTGGTGTCTCGAAGAAAGAAAACAAAGAGTGGGAAAAGCTGCTGGGCGCTATCGCCTAAGCAGGCCGTTGCGGTGACGAAACCCCGGTTTTCCGGGGTTTCGTCGGTAAGTGATTGTTATCCCGGCAAAAAAATTTGGAAAATGTTGAAAATAAATTTGACACACTTCCAAGCCGCCATTAAGATTCGCCCCGTCCTCACCGATGAGGGGCTATAGCTCAGCTGGGAGAGCGCTTGCATGGCATGCAAGAGGTCAACGGTTCGATCCCGTTTAGCTCCACCAATTTACAGGTTCAAGGTCTGGCCACACCGTCCTTGAATAGATCAGGTCTCAGCTCTGATCGGTTGTACAGAAGGTTTTGTCCCCTTCGTCTAGTGGCCTAGGACACCGCCCTTTCACGGCGGTAACAGGGGTTCGAGTCCCCTAGGGGACGCCATTTTCAACAAGCAGATCGAAAGGTCTGCTGCGCCGCGAGGCGAAAAATCTGGGGCTATAGCTCAGCTGGGAGAGCGCTTGCATGGCATGCAAGAGGTCAACGGTTCGATCCCGTTTAGCTCCACCAATTTACAGGTTCAAGGTTCCGGCCACACCGTCCTTGAATCGACCGATCTCAGCTCGGTCAGTTGTATAGAAGGTTTGTGTCCCCTTCGTCTAGTGGCCTAGGACACCGCCCTTTCACGGCGGTAACAGGGGTTCGAGTCCCCTAGGGGACGCCACGATTACCCGCTCTGCGGGATTTTTAAGGGTCATTCAATTATTGAATGGCCCTTTTGTTTGTCTGGCGTTTGACCACTTCTCTCATCATCTCCTTTCTTCCTGTTCTGACCAGTGGTCATGACTGTCGCTTGCTAAATATTATTATGGTAATAATATTCAACCCATGAGAGTCGGAGGCTTTGATGAACGATAAAAAAGCGCAAACCCGCGAACGCATTCTGCAGGCCGCCAGCGCCGCGTTGATCCAGCGCGGCCCGGCCGAGCCGAGTGTCGGTGAAGTCATGGGCGCGGCGGGGCTGACCGTCGGCGGCTTCTACGCGCACTTTGAAAGCAAGGATGCGTTGATGCTGGAGGCCTTTACGCAACTGCTGGCACGGCGTCGCGCCTCCATTGACGATATGGACGCGCAGTTGACCGGAGAAGAACGCAGGGGGTTGGTTGCGGCGTTTTACCTCTCGCGCAAGCATCGCGACTCCACCGCGCAGGCCTGCCCGATTCCAGCGACTGTAGGGGAGATGGCTCGCCTGCCGGACGCCTTTCGCGACGCGCTGAGCGAACATGTCGAGTTGATGGCTGCTCAGCTTGCCGCAAGCCCTGAAGACACCGACAAGGCCTTAGCCGATATGGCATTAATGATCGGTGGCCTGGCCTTGGCCCGCGCCTTGGGGCCGGGTGAGCTGTCGGACCGAGTGTTGCGCGCTGCCAAGTCGGCTGTGCGATAGGAAGAGGGCTCGCAGAATGGGCGCGTTAACCTGGATTCGTCGCTTCAACGGCACGCTGGGGTACCTGGCGCCGCACACGGTGGCCAACAAGATGCGTCGAGCCTTCATGACGCCCCGCGACCTGCCGCCCCGTGACTGGGAGTTACCGCTGCTGGCGCAATCGGAGCGCATCACCTTGCGCTTTGGCTTGTCGGCCCTGCGCTGGGGGCAGGGTCCGGCAGTTTTGTTGATGCACGGCTGGGAAGGCCGGCCAACCCAGTTTGCCAGTCTGATCACCGCCTTAGTCGACAACGGTTACTCCGTGATTGCTCTGGACGGGCCTGCTCATGGCCGCTCACCGGGGCGTGAGGCTCATGTGCTGCTGTTTGCTCGCGCCATGCTGGAGGCGGCGGCCGAGTTGCCGCCCCTGCATGCAGTGGTCGGCCATTCCATGGGTGGCGCCAGTGCAATGTTGGCGGTGCAGTTGGGGTTGCGTACCCAGGCGCTGGTCAGTATCGCTGCACCGTCGCGTTTCCTGGATGTACTGCGTGGTTTTACCCAAATGGTCGGTTTGCCAGCGAAGGCGCGTTCGGTGTTTATTCAGGAGGTGGAGCAAACATTCGGAATGCCACTCAAGCATTTGGATGTGGCCCACTATCAAATGAATATTCCCGGGCTGATCGTGCACGCTGAAGACGATACCTTTGTCCCCGTCAACGCCTCCCAAGCCATTCACGAAGCCTGGTTCGACAGCCGCCTGCTGCGCCTTGAACAAGGCGGCCACCAGAAAGTACTGGCCGATCCGCGGGTGATCGATGGCGTGCTGGCGCTGTTGGCGGGTTGCCGTCTACAGGCGCGGCAAAGCGCCTGATACACTGCCTCCCGCCGCCATTAATCGACTGGGAGCAAGGCATGGGCTGGGATTTGGCAACGCCGTTTATCATTGACCTGCAGGTCGCCCCTGAGGATATCGACGGCCTGGGGCACGCAAATAATGCGGTGTACGTGTCCTGGCTGGAGCGCTGTGCCTGGCGTCATTCCCAGCGTTTGGGGCTGGACCTGACCGAGTATCGCCGTCTGGACCGCGCCATGGCGGTGGTGCGCCATGAGATTGATTACCTGGCGGCAGGCTACGAAGGCGACGAGCTGCAACTGGCCACCTGGATCGTCGATTGGGACCAGCGTCTGAAGATGACCCGCCGTTTTCAACTGGTCCGCCCGCGTGACGGTGCAACCCTTCTGCGCGCGCAAACCACCTTCGTCTGCATCGAACTGTCCACGGGCAAGCCCAAGCGCATGCCGACCGAGTTTCTCGATGGCTATGGCCCCGCCCTGACAGGGGGTTAACGGTTGCCGTAGGAAACCCAGTAAACTGCGCCACGATTTTTGTTGAGTGTTTTCCATGCAAATTGCTTTGGCGCCCATGGAAGGGTTGGTCGACAACATCCTGCGGGACGTGTTGACCCGTGTGGGCGGTATTGACTGGTGCGTGACCGAGTTTATCCGCGTCAACGACCGCCTGCTGACCCCGGCGTACTTCCACAAACTTGCTCCAGAGCTGCTGCACGGTGCCCACACCGCTGCGGGCGTGCCCTTGCGCGTGCAATTGCTCGGTTCCGATCCTGTGTGCCTTGCGGAGAATGCCGCACTGGCCTGTGAGCTGGGTTCGCAAGTGATCGATCTGAACTTTGGCTGCCCGGCCAAGACCGTCAACAAGTCCCGAGGCGGTGCCGTGCTGCTCAAGGAACCGGAGTTGCTCAACCAGATCGTTGAACACGTGCGGCGTGCGGTGCCTGCCCATATCCCGGTGACTGCCAAGATGCGCCTGGGCTTCGATAGCCCGGATGGCGCGCTGGTGTGCGCCACGGCCCTGGCCGAAGGCGGTGCGGCGCATATCGTGGTGCATGCGCGTACCAAGGCCGATGGTTACAAGCCGCCGGCTCATTGGGAGTGGATCCCGCGGGTCCAGGACGTGGTCAGGGTGCCGGTGTTCGCTAATGGCGATATCTGGAGTGTCGAAGACTGGCGCCGCTGTCGGGAGATCAGCGGCGTAGAGGACATCATGCTTGGCCGTGGCCTGGTGGCGCGCCCTGACCTGGCGCGGCAGATTGCAGCAGCGCGCGCAGGCGAGGAAGTGGTCGAAATGACGTGGGCAGAGATGCAGCCCATGCTCCGCGAGTTCTGGACCCAGTCGGTAGCGCAACTGACTGAAAAACAGGCGCCTGGCCGATTGAAACAATGGTTGGCGATGTTAACGCGTAATTACCCGCAGGCGGTGGAACTGTTTACCGCCCTTCGTCGCGAGACGGATGTGCGGCAGGTAAGTTGTCTATTGGGTATGAGTCATCCTGACGTGCTTTAAATGTTGATGTAAGTCGTTCGGGCTGTATGACAAATTCAACGTGAGCGGTTGGCATTGATCAAGGAACTTTTTTGGGGGGATGGCCACGTAAGGGTTGGGCGTCAGGTAGTTAGTGCGTAAAAAATACTGGTCTTCTGTATTGCTGCTATCTGCCGTCTTAACTCGGATAAATATAGGACTAAAATTCTTATGCGTGATCCAGTTGTGAGCCGTACCTATGGCGTTAATTCCGTTTACTCCCCTAACTGCGGTTCCAGTGCGACGTTGCCCATCCGTGCCTCAGGCCCTGGTTGCGGCATCCGGTTTGGGTGTTATAACCCGCCCCCGCCAACATACTGTGTACCCTGCAAGCCAGCCCCGCCAAAGCTTTGCAGGCCTTGTAAGCCAGCTCCGAAGAAGCAGAGTTTTTTTTCCAAGATTGGCAGCTTTTTCGGAAAAGTCTTTGACAAAGTCGGCAGTGTTTTCAGTGGGATTGGTAAGGTGTTGGGGGGAGTAGTAAAAGCACTTAGTCCGCTGATAAGTCTGGCGGCGCCGTTATTAGGTCCGGTCGGGTTGGCGATTTCCGGTGCGGTTAGTATCGGTGGTTCACTTGCTGCTTCGATGTTTGAAAAGGTGGGTGGGGCCATGAGCGGATTGAAGTCGTTTTTTAAAGCGTAATGTTTTAGCAATTGATTAATGTATTGGCGTTGGCCTGAAAAATAATCGACTGTCGCTGTTCGTCATGAAAGTAGCAGTCGACTATTTAATAGTTATATCAGCAATTGCCTGAACTCTTTCAGCGGTAGCGGCCTGCTGTAAATGAACCCTTGATACAGATGACACCCCAACGCTTGCAGGAATGCCAGTTGCTCGGGGGTCTCCACACCCTCGGCAATCACCTCCAGATTCAAACTGCGAGCCATCGCCACGATCGCCCTGATGATTTCCGCGTCGTTTGGATCATGGGTCGCGTCTCGCACAAACGACTGATCGATCTTCAGCGCGTCCACCGGCAAGCGCTTGAGGTATGTCAGTGAAGAGTAACCGGTGCCAAAGTCATCCATCGCAAAGCTCACGCCGAGCTTCTTCAGGCGGCGCATCTTGTTGACGGTGTCATCCAGGTTCTGGATCACGATACCTTCGGTGATTTCCAGTTTCAGAAGGCTGCAGGGCAAGGAATGCTGCTTAAGGCTGTGCTCCACCCGTTCTACGAAATCGTTCTGGCGAAACTGCCGGGGGCTGATATTCACGCATAGACTGAAATTCAGCGGGTCCACCAAGCCTTCTTTGATCAGTTGCCCAAAGGCGGCGCAGGCCTCATCAAGGATCCAGGTGCCCACTTCAAGGATCAGGCCGCTGTCTTCCAGCACCTTGATAAATTCCGACGGTGACTGCGCACCCAATTGTGGGTGCTGCCAACGCACCAGTGCCTCCGCACCTACGATCTTGTTACCGCGCGCATCCACCTGGGGTTGGTAATGAACGCTGAATTCGCCGCGCGCCAGGGCCAGGCGCAGGTCGGTTTCCATGCGCAGGCGTTCGCTGGCGGCTTTTTGCATGCTGTTGTGAAACATCTGCGTGGTGTTGCGCCCTGAGTCCTTGGCGCGGTAAAGGGCAATGTCGGCGCGCTTGAGCAGGTCGGCCGGTGTGGAGCCGTGATCGGGAATCAACGCCACGCCAATGCTCGGCGTGACCTGCAATCTGTGCCCGTCCAGGAACATCGGCTCCGAAAGCAATTCACGCAGGGTGTCGGCCAGTTCCTGCACCTGGTTGCTGACCTCCTGGCGCGAGCCATCCAGGCCGCTGAGCAGCACCACGAATTCATCGCCACCCAGGCGCGCCACGGTGTCTTCCATGCGCACGCTGGCTTCCAGCCGCGCGGTGACGATTTTCAGCACGGTGTCGCCGACCGGATGGCCCAAGGAGTCATTGATGTGCTTGAAGTGGTCAAGATCGAGGAACAGCAGCGCGCCGCGTAGGTTATGGCGCTTGAGCAGGGCGATCTGCTGGCTCAGGCGGTCCATCAACAGCGCACGGTTGGGCAGGTTGGTCAGCGGGTCGTGGTAGGCCAGATGGCGGATCTGCGCCTGGGCGTTTTTCAGCAGGCTCACGTCCCGCGCGGTCAGCAGCAGGCACGGGGTTTCATTCAGGGTGATGGGCTCGACCGAGACTTCTACTGCCAGCACTTCACCGCGTTTGTTGTGCCAGAGCATTTCCAGGTGGTGAATCCGGCCCTTGATCTGCAACTCGGCCAATAGCGCCGAGCGTTGGTTCTCATCGGCCCAGATGCCGATCTGATAAAAAGTCAGGCCAATAGCTTCTTCAGCTCGCAAGCCGGTCAGGCGGCAGAAGCCATCGTTGACCTCCACATAGCGGCCAGTGTCGCGCTCGGTGATGGAAATCGCGTCAGGGCTGGAATGGAAGGCCTTGGCGAATTTCTCCTCGCTGGCCTTCAGCGCGGCCTCGGAGCGCTGTTGTTGGGTGATATCGCGCAACGTCGTAACGATGCACGCTTGATCTCCGACCTTGATCAGGCGGCTGGAAATCATGCAGGTCAGGCTGTGGCCATTCTTGTGATGCACCACCACGGCCACGTTGCTCAACGACTGCTCGCGAATGACCCGCTCGATACGCTCCAGGCGCTGACTGGAATCATCCCATAGGCCGATCTGGTCAGCGCTCTTGTCGATTACCTCGGCAGCGCTCCAGCCAAAGGTTTGGGTAAAGGCCGGATTGATCTCGATAAAGGCGCCACTCTCCAGGCCTGTGACGCAGATCGGGTCGGGGCTGGCCTGGAACAGGCTGGCGAATTTTTCTTCGGAGGCGCTCAGGCGTTGTTCGCGCTCCACTTGGTCTGTGATATCGAGCAGCGTACCGGCCATGCGCAGGGGTAAACCTCGCTCGTCGCGGTACAGGCGAGCACGGCTTTCCAAGTAGCGCGAGCTGCCATCTTCCATGGCCACGCGGTAGGTCAGTTGGTAGTTTCCGGCAGGGCCTTCGCGCAGGGTGCGGTAGGCGTTGCGCATGTTGTCCCGTTCCTCGTTGGGCATGCCTTCGAAAAAGGCGTCGAAGGATTCGTGGAACGGTTCGGACGGCAGACCGTGCAATTGGGCTGCGCGCGCCGAGCCATAGAGCATGCCGCTGGGAATGTGCCAGTCCCAAGTACCCAGTTGTGCCGAGTCCAGCGCCAGGTCGAGGCGCTCCTGACTGTCCTTGAGCGCCTGCTCTGCATTTTTGCGTTCGGTGGTGTCGAGGAAGGTGCTGATCAGATAGGCCTCACCCTCCAACTCGACTTTTTGCGCGCTGAGCGTGCCATTGTGGACTTGGCCGTTGCTGGCGCAAAACTGCACCTCCATGGTAATGGGCTCGCCCTTGCGCTGCGTGGCCTTGACCAATTGTGCGCGTTGCTCCGGGTGGCGCCACAGGCCCAGTTCCAGGGTCGTGCGGCCGATGGCATCGCCCAAGGGCCAGCCGAAGAGCATCTCGAAATACTGGTTGGCTTCGCTGATCAGGCCGTCGGCCCGGCGCGTCAGCAGTACCATGTTCGGGCACAGGTGAAACAGCGTGGCGAAGCGTTTTTCGGAGTGCCCGAGGGCGTTTTCACGTTCACGCTGGTGGGTAACCTCGCGGATCACCCCGATCATGCGGCGCCGACCGGTTTTGTCCGGCTGCAGGCTGCCGTTGATTTCCAGCCAGTGAAAGCTGCCGTCAGGCCATTGGATGCGGTGATGCATGGCCTGCTCAAGCGGCTCGCCGGCCAGTACGGCGTGAAAAGCCCGTACCACTCGGGCGCGATCCGACTGGGCCAGCAAATCAAGGTAGTCCAGGTCCTGGGGCAGCGGTTGGCGCGGATCAAAACCAAACAACGCCTGGGTGCCCCGTGACCAACTTATGCGGCCGGTGTCTATTTCCCAGCACCATGCGCCCAGCCGCGCGGCGTTAAGGGCTGCCAGCAGTTGTGGCGCGCTCTCCCAGCTTTGTTCCGCCTGTTGAGGGTCCAGCGCGTAAATGCGGGGTAGGGGTGGCACGGGGTCGACGGGGTTGCGCATTATCAAAGGGCCTTGATTCGATGGGCAAACAGCACGGTTTTACTCAGAACCCGAGGCCGCACAGTGTCATGCCGGTATCCCTGGCAAATCCATCTGTGCGTCCAATAGGCTCATGAAAGCCCGCGCAGCATTCGACAGCGTCCTTTCGGTGTGCACGATATAGCCTAGCTGGCGACTGAGTTGTATGCCTGGCAAAGCGATACTTGCCACCTGATCGTCGAGCATGGTGCGCGGCAACACGCTCCAGGCCAGGCCGATAGACACCATCATTTTGATAGTTTCCAAGTAGTTAGTACTCATCGCGATGTTCGGGGTAAGGCCTTGGGCCTCGAACAACCGGCTGACAATATGGTGGGTAAACGTGTTGCCGCCAGGGAAAACCGCCGGATGGCCGGCAATATCAGCCAGGCTGATGGAGCCGTTACTGATCAGGCTATGCTCCGGCGCCACCACAAAGTCCAGCGGGTCGTCCCACACTGGCGTGGCGCGCACCAGGTTGTGGGGCTCGGGCGCCAGGGTGATCACTGCCACTTCAGCGCGGCCATGGAGGATTTCTTCGTAGGCCACTTCAGAATCGAGAAATTGAATATCCAGCGCCACGTTCGGGTATTCCCGGGTAAAGGTTCGCAGGATAGGCGGCAGGCGATGCAGGCCTATATGGTGGCTGGTGGCTAATGTGAGCCGCCCGCTGACCTCGCCGGTAAGGTTGGTGAGGGCGCGGCGGGTGTCGTCCAGCACATTGAGAATCTGGTAAGCGCGCGGCAGCAAGGCGCGTCCGGCCTCGGTCAGGCCGACTTCGCGGCCCAGGCGATCAAACAGTCGCACCTTCAATTGCTGTTCCAGGCCGGCGATACGTTTGCTGATGGCCGGTTGGGTCAAGTGCAGGCGTTCTCCAGCGCCGGAGAAGCTGCCGATCTCGGCGATGGCGATAAAGGCATTGAGGTTGGCCAAGTCCATTGTGGTATTCCAGTTGGTAATCCAAAGCATAAAAAATATGAATTTGAGTTATTTAATGTAGCGCCATACCATCAGCCTCACAAGCCAAAGGGTTATTGAAAAGCCCGGCGAATGAAATACCGCTGATGAGGACCGACTGATGGCCGGCAAAACGCTTTACGACAAGCTTTGGGATTCCCATGAAGTGAAACGGCGCGATGATGGGTCGTCGCTGATCTATATCGACCGTCACATCATCCATGAAGTGACCTCGCCACAAGCGTTCGAAGGCCTGCGACTGGCCGGGCGCAAGCCTTGGCGCGTCGACTCGATCATCGCCACCCCGGATCACAACGTACCGACCACCCCGGAGCGCAAGGGCGGCATCGACGCCATCGTCGACACTGTGTCGCGGTTGCAGGTGCAGACCCTCGATGATTACTGCGATGAATATGGCATCACCGAATTCAAGATGAATGATGTGCGTCAAGGCATCGTCCATGTGATCGGCCCGGAGCAGGGCGCCACCTTGCCAGGCATGACCGTGGTTTGCGGTGACTCCCACACGTCGACCCACGGTGCCTTCGGCGCTCTGGCTCACGGTATCGGCACCTCGGAGGTCGAGCACGTGTTCGCCACCCAGTGCCTGGTTGCCAAGAAAATGAAGAACATGCTGGTGCGCGTCGAAGGCAAGTTGCCGTTTGGCGTCACCGCCAAGGACATCGTCCTCGCTGTGATCGGCAAGATCGGCACCGCTGGCGGTAACGGCCATGCCATCGAATTCGCCGGCAGCGCCATTCGCGACCTCTCCATCGAAGGCCGCATGACCATCTGCAACATGTCCATCGAAGCCGGTGCCCGCGTGGGTATGGTGGCGGCGGATGAAAAGACCGTCGAATACGTCAAGGGTCGTCCTTTCGCACCGGCTGGTGCCGATTGGGATGCCGCCGTCGAAGCCTGGAAAGACTTGGTCTCCGACGCTGATGCGGTGTTCGATACCGTGGTCGAACTCGACGCTGCCCAGATCAAGCCGCAAGTCAGCTGGGGTACTTCGCCGGAAATGGTCCTGGCCGTCGACCAGAACGTGCCGGACCCGGCTCAGGAAGCCGACCTGGTCAAGCGCGGTTCCATCGAGCGCGCCTTGAAGTACATGGGCTTGAAGGCCAACCAGGCAATCACCGACATCCAGTTGGATCGCGTGTTTATAGGTTCCTGCACCAACTCGCGGATCGAAGACCTGCGCGCTGCGGCGGTGATCGCCAAGGGGCGCAAGGTCGCCTCGACCATCAAGCAGGCCATCGTGGTTCCGGGCTCAGGCTTGGTTAAAGCCCAGGCTGAAGCCGAAGGCCTGGACAAGATCTTCCTCGAAGCCGGTTTTGAATGGCGCGAGCCGGGCTGCTCAATGTGCCTGGCGATGAACCCGGACCGCCTGGAGTCGGGCGAGCATTGCGCGTCGACCTCCAACCGTAACTTCGAAGGGCGTCAGGGTGCCGGTGGCCGTACCCACCTGGTGAGCCCGGCCATGGCCGCCGCCGCTGCCGTCAACGGTCGTTTCATCGACGTTCGCGAATTGATCTGAGGAATACCCGATGAGAGCTTTTACCCAACACACAGGTCTTGTCGCGCCGTTGGACCGTGCCAACGTGGACACCGACCAGATCATCCCAAAGCAGTTTTTGAAGTCGATCAAGCGCACCGGTTTCGGCCCTAACCTGTTCGACGAGTGGCGCTACCTGGACGTGGGCTACGCCTACCAGGACAACTCCAAGCGCCCGCTGAACAAGGACTTCGTGCTTAACGCCGAACGCTACCAAGGCGCCAGCGTGTTGCTGGCCCGGGAAAACTTCGGGTGCGGTTCCAGCCGCGAGCACGCGCCGTGGGCCCTGGAAGAATATGGCTTTCGCAGCATCATCGCGCCGAGCTATGCCGACATCTTCTTCAACAACAGCTTCAAGAACGGCCTGTTGCCGATCATCTTGACTGACGAAGAAGTCGACGAGCTGTTCAAGCAAGTGGAAGCCGATGTGGGCTACCAGTTGACCGTCGACCTCGCTGCGCAAACCGTGACCCGTCCGGACGGCAAGGTGTACCACTTTGAGGTGGACGCCTTCCGTAAACACTGCCTGATCAACGGCCTGGACGATATCGGCCTGACCTTGCAGGACGGTGATGCGATTGCGGCGTTTGAAGCCAAGCACCGGGCGAGCCAGCCTTGGCTGTTTCGCGACGCCTAAATTGATATAGGCAGGACCGGCCTCATCGGGGGCAAGCCCCCTCCCACATTTGGAATGCGTTCCCCTGTGGGAGGGGGTTTGCCCCCGATAGGGCCGGTACTAGCAACGCAACCCTTGAAGGATGCCACCATGACCAACACCGCCCACACCCAAGTCGTGCAAAAACAATTCGGCGAACAGGCGTCTGCCTACCTGAGCAGTGCCGTGCACGCCCAAGGCACCGAATTCGCGCTGCTGCAGGCAGAACTGGCCGGGCAGGGAAGTGCGCGACTGCTGGATCTCGGTTGCGGTGCCGGTCATGTGAGCTTCAATGTGGCGCCGCTGGTCAAGGAAGTGGTGGCCTATGACCTGTCCCAGCAGATGCTTGATGTGGTGGCTGCCGCTGCGCAAGATCGCGGCTTCACCAATATCAGCACCGTAAATGGCGCCGCCGAGCGCCTGCCGTTCGCCGATGGCGAGTTCGACTTCGTTTTCAGCCGCTACTCGGCCCACCACTGGAGCGACCTTGGCCTGGCCCTGCGTGAAGTGCGCCGCGTGCTCAAGCCGGGCGGCGTGGCGGCCTTTGTTGACGTGTTGTCACCGGGTAGTCCGCTGTTGGACACTTACCTGCAGACCGTCGAGGTGCTGCGCGACACCAGTCACGTGCGCGATTACTCCGCCGCCGAGTGGATGCGTCAGCTCAGCGAAGCCGGTTTGCATGTACGCAACAGCAGCCGCCAGCGCCTGCGCCTGGAATACACCTCGTGGGTCGAACGTATGCGTACACCGCAAGTGCTGCGCGCCGCGATCCTGGAGTTGCAGCAGGCGATGGGCCAGGAAGTGCGCGATTACTACGAAATTCAAGCCGACGGCACCTTCAGCACCGATGTGCTCGTGGTATGGGCCGAACGCTGATTAATTTTCCCGACCTGCCCACGGGCAGGTCGCTCGATGAAATGAGGAACCCATGAGCAAGCAGATTCTGATTCTCCCTGGCGACGGTATTGGTCCGGAAATCATGGCCGAAGCGGTCAAAGTCCTGGAACTCGCCAACAGCAAGTACAGCCTGGGGTTCGAGCTGAGCCACGACGTGATCGGCGGCGCCGCCATCGACAAACACGGCGTGCCACTGGCCGATGAAACCCTGGACCGCGCCCGTGCTGCCGATGCTGTGCTGCTCGGCGCCGTGGGTGGTCCGAAGTGGGACAAAATCGAACGTGACATCCGCCCTGAGCGCGGCCTGCTGAAGATCCGCGCGCAACTGGGCCTGTTCGGCAATCTGCGTCCGGCGATCCTCTACCCGCAACTGGCCGACGCGTCGAGCCTCAAGCCGGAAGTGGTGGCTGGTCTCGATATTCTGATCGTGCGTGAGTTGACCGGCGGCATCTACTTCGGCTCGCCACGCGGCGTGCGCGAACTGGAAAATGGCGAGCGCCAGGCCTACGACACCCTGCCGTATAGCGAGAGCGAAATCCGCCGTATCGCCCGTGTCGGTTTCGACATGGCCCGCGTGCGCGGCAAGAAAGTCTGCTCGGTGGATAAGGCCAACGTACTGGCCTCCAGCCAACTGTGGCGCGAAATCGTCGAGGAAGTGGCCAAGGACTACCCGGATGTCGAACTGAGCCACATGTACGTGGACAACGCCGCCATGCAACTGGTGCGCGCGCCGAAGCAATTCGACGTGATCGTCACCGACAACCTGTTCGGCGACATCCTGTCCGACCAGGCGTCGATGCTCACCGGCTCTATCGGCATGCTGCCTTCGGCGTCGCTGGACACCAACAACAAGGGCATGTACGAGCCTTGCCACGGTTCGGCGCCGGACATTGCGGGCCAGGGCATTGCCAACCCGCTGGCGACCATTTTGTCGGTCTCGATGATGCTGCGTTACAGCTTCAACCTGAGCGATGCGGCGGACGCGATCGAGAAGGCCGTAAGCCTGGTGCTGGATCAGGGTTTGCGCACCGGTGACATCTGGTCGCAGGGTTGCACCAAAGTCGGTACGCAAGAAATGGGCGACGCAGTAGTCGCCGCGCTGCGGAATCTGTAATCTCTCCGGCCCGCTTGCAGTTGTTGCTGCAAGACGGCCCACTTTTTAACAAGGTGTAGTTGCGATGAAACGTGTAGGTCTGATCGGTTGGCGCGGTATGGTCGGTTCCGTGCTCATGCAGCGGATGCTGGAAGAGCAGGATTTCGATCTTATTGAGCCGGTGTTTTTCACCACCTCGAACGTGGGTGGCCAAGGGCCGTCCGTGGGCAAGGATATTGCCCCGCTCAAGGATGCCTACAGCATTGACGAGTTGAAGACACTCGACGTGATCGTGACCTGCCAGGGTGGCGACTACACCAGCGAAGTCTTCCCGAAACTGCGCGAAGCGGGCTGGCAGGGTTACTGGATCGACGCCGCGTCGAGCCTGCGTATGCAGGACGATGCCGTGATCATCCTCGACCCGGTCAACCGCAAGGTCATCGACCAGCAACTGGATGCCGGCACCAAGAACTACGTCGGTGGCAACTGCACCGTCAGCCTGATGCTGATGGGCCTGGGTGGCCTGTTCGAAGCGGGTCTGGTCGAGTGGATGAGCGCCATGACCTATCAGGCGGCCTCCGGTGCCGGCGCGCAGAACATGCGTGAGCTGATCAAGCAGATGGGCGCCACCCACGCGGCCGTCGCCGATCAGCTGGCCGACCCGGCCAGCGCAATCCTCGACATTGACCGTCGTGTGGCCGAAGCCATGCGCAGCGATGCTTACCCGACCGAGAACTTCGGCGTGCCATTGGCCGGTAGCTTGATCCCATGGATCGACAAAGAGCTGCCGAACGGCCAGAGCCGCGAAGAGTGGAAGGCCCAGGCCGAGACCAACAAGATTCTCGGCCGTTTCAAGAGCCCGATCCCGGTTGACGGCATCTGCGTGCGCATCGGCGCCATGCGCTGCCACAGCCAGGCGCTGACCATCAAGCTGAACAAAGACGTGCCAATCGCCGATATCGAAGGGTTGATCAGCCAGCACAACCCGTGGGTCAAGTTGGTACCGAACAACCGCGACATCAGCATGCAGGAGCTGAGCCCGACCAAGGTCACTGGCACCCTGAATGTACCGGTGGGCCGTCTGCGCAAGCTGAACATGGGCAGCCAGTTCCTCGGCGCGTTTACCGTCGGCGACCAACTGCTGTGGGGCGCGGCTGAGCCGTTGCGCCGCATGCTGCGGATTTTGCTGGAGCGTTGATCGCTTGAAGCAATAATAGAAACCCGCGTTCTGGTGACAGGCGCGGGTTTTTTATTGTTCTTTCGGAGGCTTTCGGGGGCAAGCCGCCTCCCACATTCGACCGAATTCCAACGTTGAAATGCTGTTCATTGTGGGCAGGGGCTTGCCCCCGATAGCGACGTCAGCCATGGCCCCCCCCCCAGGTTAATTGCCTCACCTCCAGCCACCCGGTAAAGTGCCGCTCCCCCCGCAATGCCCGAGGCAGCCCCCATGACCCAGACCTTTGAAATTGCCGTGATCGGCGCCACCGGCACTGTTGGCGAAGCCCTGGTGCAGATTCTCGAAGAGTTGGCATTCCCGGTCGGCACCCTGTACTTGTTGGCCGGCAATAATTCCGCCGGTGCGTCGGTACCGTTTCGCGGCAAGAACGTGCGGGTCAAGGAAGTTGATGAATTCGATTTCAGCAAGGTGCAACTGGCGTTCTTCGCCGCCGGTCCAGCCGTTACCCTGAGCTTCGCCCCACGTGCCACGGCGGCGGGTTGTTCGGTGATCGACCTGTCCGGTGCATTGCCCGCCGAACAGGCGCCACAGGTCGTGCCAGAGGCCAATGCCCACGTCCTGAAGGGCTTGAAAAAACCGTTCCAGCTGGGCAGCCCGAGCCCGTCCGCGACCAACCTGGCGGTATTGCTGGCGCCGTTGCGTGGGCTGCTGGATATCCAGCGCGTCAGCGTCACGGCTAACCTGGCGGTGTCTGCTCAAGGACGTGAAGCCGTCAGCGAACTGGCCCGTCAGACCGCCGAGCTGCTAAACGTACGCCCGCTGGAGCCGAAATTCTTCGACCGGCAAATGGCCTTCAACCTGTTGGCACAAGTCGGCACGCCAGATGCCCAAGGTCATACAGCCCTTGAGAAGCGTCTCGTACACGAACTGCGTGCTGTGCTTGAATTACCGTCACTAAAGATTTCTGCGACCTGCGTTCAAGCTCCGGTGTTTTTTGGCGATAGCCTGACGGTGTCGTTGCAATTGGCTGCGCCGGTCGACCTTGCTGCGGTCAACCGTGCGCTCGACGCTGCGCCGGGTATAGAACTCGTGGAGGAGGGGGATTACCCAACAGCCGTTGGTGATGCGGTAGGCCAGGACGTGGTCTATGTCGGTAGGGTTCGCGCCGGTGTGGATGACCCGGCGGAACTAAATCTGTGGCTGACGTCAGATAACGTACGCAAAGGCGCTGCACTTAACGCCGTGCAACTGGCGCAGTTGTTGATAAAAGGCCTTGCGTAAAAGATACTTGGCCGCAATTTGTAGATTGATTCTAGCCAGGCGCTATGCTTGGCCCGAAGTGCAACAGAAGCGTGTCGGTAACCTATCGGCTCGCCATGCCTTATGGCAAGCGGTTACCAACCTTCTCGCAGGCCGGGGAGTGTTCAAACAAAGGATGAGGCTATGGTTCAAGTTCGCAAACTGGTGTTAGCAATAGCGGCCGCCTCGGCGCTGTCCTCCGGTATGGCGCAGGCGCTGCAGCTGGGGGAAATGACCCTCAAGTCGAAGTTGAACCAGCCGCTGTCGGTGGAAATCGAATTGCTCGATGTCGGCGGCCTCACCGCGTCCGAGATCACTCCTAGCCTGGCGTCCTCGCAGGCGTTTGTGGATGCCGGCGTCGATCGCCAGGCATTCCTCAATGACCTGACATTTACCCCAGTGATCAACCCCAACGGTCGCAGCGTGGTGCGTGTCACCTCCAGCAAGCCGCTGCCTGACTCCTACGTTCGCTTTCTGCTGCAAGTGCAATGGCCCAATGGTCGTTTGATGCGCGACTACAGCGTATTGCTTGATCCGTCCAAGTTCGACCGGTCGACCCCGGCCGCAGCGGCGCCAGCCCCACGCTTGGGCGCACCTGCCAGCGCCGCGCCTGCCGCAAGCAAACCGGCCCAGCACACCACCACCTCCCGCGACACCCTATGGGAAATCGCCGAGAAACACCGCAATGGCGGTTCGGTGCAGCAGACCATGCTTGCGATTCAGGCGCTTAACCCTGGCGCCTTTATCGACGGCAATATCAACCGCCTGAAAACCGGCCAGGTGCTGCGCCTGCCGGACACTGTCCAAAGCACCGCACTGCCGCAACCCCAGGCGGTTGCCGAAGTTCGCGCGCAGAATGATGCCTGGCGCCAGGGGCGTCGCACGGCAGCCAACCAGGCCGCCGGCAAGCAACAACTGGACGCCACCAAGCGTACCCAGGCGGGCAGTGCGCCGTCGACCACCAATGCCCAGGACAACTTGAGCCTGGTTTCGGCCGAGGCGGCCAAGAAGGGCGGCAAGGGCAAGGCGGGCGACAGCCAGGGTCTGAGCGACAAGCTGGCGATGACCCAGGAACAGCTGGATACCACTCGCCGCGATAACGACGAACTCAAGAGCCGTGCAGCTGACCTGCAAAGCCAGCTGGATAAACTGCAAAAACTGATTCAATTGAAGAATGATCAGTTGGCCCGTTTGCAGGCGGAAAAAGGCGACCCGGCGACGCAGGCAACGGCTGCAACGACTGCAGCGGCGATGCCCGCGCAGTTGGCCAGCGAACCGGCAGCCACTCCGGCAACCCCCGCCGAACAGGCGGCAACACCAGCACCAACGCCGGCCGTTCCGGTAGCTGCTCCCGCACCGGAAGCGGCTACACCGGTTGCCGCAGCTGACGCTCCCGAAGGCAAGTTCAATGACCTGCTGACCAACCCGGTTGTCCTCTCTGTGATCGGTGGTGCGGCGGGCCTGGTGGTGTTGTTGCTCCTGCTGCTGTGGCTGCGCCATCGCAATGCCCGTCGCGAAGAGGAAAAACACCTGCGGATGGCGCGTGCATTGGCCGAAGAGCCGCAATTTACCTCTGATATCGAACACGACCTTCCTTCGGATAGTTTCGAGGGGCTTGAAGTCCCGCCGCCGAACGTCAAGCTGTCCGCCGCTCCGGCGCCCGCTCCAGTGGTTGAGCCTGCAGTGGTAGTGCCGACGGTCGCCTCCGTGCTCGCACCGCTGGCCGTTGCCGTTGCGCCGCAAAACGCCAACGACGCACTGGTGCAAGCCCAGTCCCATATCGACCGTGGTCATCTGAACCAGGCCGCTGATGTGCTCGAACAAGCCATCAAGCACGAGCCCAAGCGCAGCGACCTGCGTTTGAAGCTGATGGAGGTTTATGGCCTGCAAAGCGACAAAGACGGTTTCGTGACCCAGGAGCGTCAACTGGTAGCCAATGGTGAAAACCACGCCCAGGTCGAGCAACTGAAGTCGCGCTTTCCGGCGATGGCGGTGTTGGCGGCAGGCGTCAGTGCGGCGGTTGCTGCCGCTGCGCTGGATGCTCAGTACGTCAAGGACTTGCTCGAAGACAAACCGGCAGCACCCAAGCCAGAGGCTTTTGACACCGATTTTGATTTGAGCCTGGATGATCTGGAGGCTGCTTCACCGGCCGAGATCAAGGACGATCAGCAGACATTCGAGTCGCTGCTGCGAGAGCAAACCGCCACTAAGCCGGCCTCGGATGACCTGTCTGACTTTGATTTGGATCTGCAGCTGGATGCGCCGACGTCAGCTCAGTCCGATGATGACTTCCTGTCCGGCCTTGAAGATCAGATGAACGACGTGCCTGCCGTTGAGCCGCCTACGCTGACGCCTGCGGCCGTGGATGACTTCGACCTGCCGGAAGATTTTGATCTGTCACTTGCCGATGAGCCGGACGCAGTCGTCAAGCCTGACGCGTTTGCATCGGAGCTGGACGATGTCAACGCCGAGCTGGATCGCCTGTCCCAGAGCCTTGAGCATCCACCCATCGAGCCATCTTTCACTGCTGAAGACGCAGCCTTGGGTGATGATGAGCCCGAGTTCGACTTCCTGTCCGGCACTGACGAGGTCGCTACCAAGCTTGACTTGGCCCAGGCCTATATCGACATGGGCGATGCGGACGGCGCTCGGGACATCCTGTCCGAAGTGCTGACCGAGGGCGACGAGTCCCAGCGCGGCGAAGCCAAGAAAATGCTCGGCAAAATCTGAAGGTCGATACCGCTCTGATGTGGGAGGGGGCTTGCTCCCGATAGCAGTGGATCAGCCTTACATGTGCTGATTGGCACCGCGCTATCGGGAGCAAGCCCCTTTTCACATGTGGTCTGCGTCAATCCCTAACAAAAGCGCCCGTCACACGGCTGCCGCATTTATAATGGCCGCCTTTGCGCAATTCATCAGGCTCTCAGTTCTTGGCAAATATAGATAACGCGGCCGCCGAAATGGCGGCCGCAGGCTTTTACCGCATCGCCCTGGGCGTGGAATACAAAGGTTCGCGCTATCGCGGCTGGCAGCGCCAGGCGTCTGGCGTGCTGACGGTACAGGAAACCCTGGAAAAGGCCCTGTCCAAGGTCGCCGATTCGCCCGTTTCGCTGATGTGCGCCGGACGTACCGACGCCGGTGTGCACGCCTGTGGCCAAGTGGTCCACTTCGATACTCAGGCCGAGCGCACGATGAAGGCTTGGGTGATGGGCGCCAACATCAATTTGCCCCACGACGTCAGCGTCAGCTGGGCCAAGGTCATGCCAGCGCATTTTCATGCGCGCTTCAAGGCGATTGCGCGGCGTTACCGCTACGTGATCTACAACGACCAGATCCGCCCGGCGCACCTTAACGAAGAAATCACCTGGAACCACCGTCCGCTGGATGCCGAGCGCATGGCCGAGGCCGCGCAGCATCTGGTGGGTGTGCATGATTTCAGCGCCTTCCGTGCCGGCCAGTGCCAGGCCAAGTCGCCTATCAAGGAAGTCCACCACCTGCGTGTGACCCGCCACGGCAAGATGATCGTGCTGGATATACGCGCTGGCGCGTTTCTGCACCATATGGTGCGCAATATCGCCGGTGTGCTGATGACCATCGGTACCGGCGAACGCCCGGTCGAATGGGCCAGGGAAGTGCTGGAGAGCAGGGTTCGCCGTACCGGCGGGGTAACTGCGCATCCATTTGGCCTATATCTGGTGGATGTGGAGTACCGCGACGAGTTCGAACTGCCCCAGCGATTTATCGGGCCGCACTTCCTTACCGGATTCAGCGAACTTGGCGGCTGACGCCCGGAAAAGCTTTTGTTACCATCCGGGACTTTCTCGGTCCAACCCTGAGGTTTCTACGATATGCCCGTCGTTCGCAGCAAGATTTGCGGGATTACCCGCATAGAAGATGCGCTGGCGGCAGTCGAGGCGGGGGCGGACGCCATTGGTTTCGTGTTTTATGCCAGGAGCCCGCGGGCGGTGAATGTGTTGCAGGCGCGGGCGATTATTGCCGCATTGCCACCGTTCGTGACTACCGTGGGTTTGTTCGTCAATGCTAGTCGTTGTGAACTCAATGAAACCCTGGATGCCGTGCAACTGGACATGTTGCAGTTTCATGGCGACGAAACCCCGGACGAATGTGAAAGCTATCAGCGTCCGTATATCAAGGCGCTGCGCGTGAAGTCTGGGGACGATATCGCCAGCGCGTGTGCCGCCTACGGTGGCGCCCGCGGGATTTTGCTGGATACGTATGTCGAAGGCGTGCCCGGCGGCACTGGCGAAGCGTTCGATTGGTCGCTGATTCCTGAGGGTTTAAGCAAGCCGATCATCCTGGCAGGTGGGCTCAATCCCGCGAACGTTGCGGCAGCCATTGAGCAGGTTCGCCCTTACGCCGTGGATGTCAGCGGTGGCGTGGAGCAGGGCAAGGGTCTCAAGGATCACGACAAGATTCGCGCATTTATGCAGGCTGTGCGCGGGATGTGACGGCTGGCAGTCTGCCGCCGTCCATAACTACCACTGTGTAAAACAGCCCGGTGCCGTCTGAGGATGGCCCGGAAATGAAGTGGCAACCCTGCGCTGGCAGGTTGTCTGGAAGGCTGAGGATGCAGGCTGGAAATGGCAGGTCGAACGTCTGACCCCGTCCAGCCGGCGTCATCGCCACATATGAATTTAGCTCAAGGGCATACGCGGGGCTGTGTTCAAGCCACCGGTACTGGAGAAAGAAAGCATGAGCAACTGGTTAGTAGACAAACTGATCCCTTCGATCATGCGTTCCGAGGTGAAAAAAAGCTCGGTTCCTGAAGGTCTGTGGCACAAGTGCCCTTCCTGCGACGCGGTGCTGTACCGTCCGGAGCTGGAAAAGACCCTGGACGTTTGCCCAAAGTGCAACCACCACATGCGTATCGGCGCCCGCGCCCGCATCGACATCTTCCTGGACGCTGACGGCCGTAACGAGCTGGGTGCTGACCTGGAGCCAGTGGATCGCCTTAAGTTTCGCGACGGCAAGAAGTACAAGGACCGCCTGACCGCTGCACAAAAGCAGACCGGTGAGAAGGACGCGCTGATTTCGGTCAGCGGCAAGCTGCTGGGTATGCCGGTGGTGGTCTCGGCGTTCGAGTTCTCCTTCATGGGTGGCTCCATGGGTGCGATCGTCGGCGAGCGCTTCGTGCGCGCCGCCAACTACGCCCTGGAAAACCGTTGCCCGATGATCTGCTTCGCCGCCTCCGGTGGTGCGCGTATGCAGGAAGCCCTGATCTCCCTGATGCAAATGGCCAAGACCTCAGCGGTGCTGGCGCGTCTGCGCGAAGAAGGTATTCCGTTCATCTCCGTGCTGACCGACCCGGTCTACGGTGGTGTTTCTGCCAGCCTGGCGATGCTGGGCGATGTGATCGTCGGCGAGCCAAAAGCCCTGATCGGCTTTGCCGGCCCGCGCGTGATCGAGCAGACCGTTCGCGAGAAATTGCCGGAAGGTTTCCAGCGCAGCGAGTTTTTGCTGGAGCACGGCGCAATCGACTTGATCATCCCGCGTGGTGAACTGCGTCCACGTCTGGGTAACCTGTTGGCGCAAATGATGGGCCTGCCGACACCTGTGTACGTCGCGCCTAAAGTCGAGCCTATCGTCGTACCGCCAGTGCCTGCGAACCTATGACCCAACGTACCCTGGGCGAGTGGCTCGCCTACCTTGAGCAGTTGCATCCGTCCGCCATCGACATGGGCCTGGAGCGCTCGCAACAGGTAGCGGCCCGCCTCGGGTTGAGCCGTCCGGCACCGCGTGTGATCACGGTGACCGGCACCAACGGCAAAGGCTCTACCTGCGCCTTTGTCGCCGCGCTGCTGCAAGCCCAAGGGCTGAAGGTAGGCGTGTACAGCTCACCGCACCTGCTGCGCTACAACGAGCGGGTGCAACTCAATGGCCTTGAGGCCACTGACGAGCAACTCTGCGAAGCCTTCGCCGCACTGGATGCCGGCCGGGGCGAGACTTCCCTGACTTACTTCGAGATGGGCACCCTCGCGGCGTTCTGGTTGTTCGAGCGTGCGCAGTTGGATGTGGTGGTTCTGGAAGTCGGTCTGGGTGGGCGTCTGGACACAGTCAACGTGGTGGATGCCGACCTGGCGCTGGTGACCAGTATTGGTGTTGACCATGCTGACTACCTAGGGGATACCCGCGAGTCGGTGTCTTACGAAAAGGCCGGAATTTTCCGCCAAGGCAAGCCCGCGCTGTGTGGTGATCTGGATCCGCCGCAGCCCTTGCTGGACAAGGTGCGCGAGCTGGATTGCCCGTTCTACCTGCGTGGTCGCGAATTTAATCTTGAAATCGGCGCGCAGCACTGGCAGTGGCAAGGGCGGGATGCCCGTGGCCAAGTTGTAGAGCTGCGCGATCTGCCGCTGCTGAACCTGCCGATGGAAAACGCCGCGCTCGCCTTGCAAGCCTATCTGCTGCTGGATCTGCCTTGGCATGCCGAGCAGATTGCTGCGACTTTGCTGGCAGCCCGAATGGTGGGCCGCTTGGATCGTCGCGCATTCGAGTGGCAGGGCAAACGCCTCAACTTGTTGCTGGATGTAGGTCATAACCCTCATGCGGCCGAGTACCTGGCGCAGCGCCTGGCGCTTACGCCGCCGGTGGGGCGTCGTCTGGCCGTCTTTGGGTTGCTTGCCGATAAGGATCTGGACGGCGTGATTGCACCGTTGCAGGGCAGTGTTCAGGCGTGGGCGGTGGCGCCGCTGGATACACCGCGCAGCCGTCCGTCCGCAGAGCTTAAAGTTGCGTTGCAGAACCTTGGTGCGCCCGTGACGTCGTATGCAAGCGTGACCGCTGCCCTTGAGGCGCAGTGCGCGTTAGCGACGGCCGAGGACGAGATTCTGTTGTTCGGATCATTTTATTGTGTTGCCGAGGCGCTTGAGTGGTTGGCCCGGCGCTCCACGGAGGAAGCTGCACATGGCATTACTGGATAGCGCATACAAGCAGCGAATGGTCGGCGCCCTGGTATTGGTGGCATTGGCGGTGATTTTCCTGCCGATGCTGTTTTCCCGTCAGGACGAACAGCGCCAAGTGGTCGTCGAGGCCCCGGCTGCGCCCGAGGCACCGTCATTGCCGCAGGTGCAGGTTGAGCCGGTTGTGGTCCCTGAGCCCCAGGCCTTGCCTGAGGAAGAGCCTGTGCCGACCGATGAGGAAATGGCGGCGCCCTCTACGCCGGTGCAGCCGAGCGTGCCGGTGGTCAAGCCCGCTCCGGCTCCAGTCGTAGCCGCCAAGCCTGCCGCACCGGTGCCTGCGCCCAAGCCGGTAGCGCCGCAACCTGCCGCGCCGGGCAAGCCGGACGTGGGTCAGAGCCGTATCGATCCTAACGGTTTGCCGATCAGTTGGTCGATCCAGGTGGCTAGCCTGGGCAATCGCGAAGGTGCCGATGCCTTGCAGAAGAAGCTGCGCAGCCAGGGTTACAACGCCTATATCCGCAGTGCCGATGGCAAGAATCGCGTGTTTATCGGGCCGCTGATCGAGCGTGCCGAGGCCGACCGCCTGCGTGACTTGCTGGATCGCCAGCAAAACCTGAAGGGGTTCGTTACGCGTTTCCAACCTGAGCGCGGCTGAGTTCGTATCGATTTTGGCTTGGAATGCGATCAAATGTGGGAGGGGGCTTGCTCTCGATGGCGTTGTGACAGTCAACGGATGAATTGACTGATCCGCCGCCATCGCGAGCAAGCCCTCTCCCACATTGGTTTTTCAATGGGTTGAAATGGTGCTGGCTCGCCACAAACTATTGATTTGCAAAGCAGCTGCAATCACAGCTTACCGATAGCCCGGCGCTCTGCTAAAATGCGCCGCCTTATCTGTCCGTAGGCTCAAACGTGCCATTTACCTGGGTTGATTGGGCGATTGTTGCAATCGTCGCCATCTCCGCTTTGATCAGTCTAAGCCGCGGCTTCGTAAAAGAAGCACTGTCGTTGCTGACCTGGATCATCGCAGGAGTCGTAGCCTGGATGTTCGGTGGTTCACTGTCGGTCTACCTGGCCGGATACATAGAGACACCCTCGGCTCGCGTCATCGCGGGCTGCGCCATCATGTTCATCGCCACGCTGCTGGTGGGAGCAATGGTCAACTATCTTATTGGCGAATTGATACGTGTCACCGGTCTCTCCGGGACCGATCGATTTCTCGGCATGGCCTTTGGCGCCGCGCGTGGCGCGTTGCTGGTGGTCGTGGCGGTCGGGCTGTTGAGCCTGGGGCCGGTACAGCAGGATTCGTGGTGGCAGGAGTCGGTACTCGTGCCAAAATTTCTATTAGTTGCAGATTGGTCCAAGAACCTCATCTTGGGGTGGAGCAGTCAGTGGCTGGCCAGCGGGATCAGCGTACCCGCTGATCTTCCGTTCAAGGAACACCTCTTACCGGCCAAAACGCCTCAGTAAGCTGTGTTCAGTCAAGATTCATTAAGTAGGGGTTGCGTCGCATGTGTGGCATCGTCGGTATCGTCGGTAAGTCGAACGTCAATCAGGCGCTGTATGACGCGCTAACCGTCCTCCAGCACCGCGGCCAGGATGCTGCCGGTATTGTGACCAGCCACGACGGCCGGTTATTCCTGCGCAAGGATAATGGGCTGGTACGTGACGTGTTTCATCAGCGTCACATGCAGCGCCTGGTCGGACACATGGGCATTGGCCATGTGCGTTACCCGACTGCTGGTAGCTCGACCTCGGCTGAGGCTCAACCGTTTTACGTCAACTCGCCTTATGGCATCACCCTGGCGCACAACGGTAACCTGACCAACGTTGAGCAACTGGCCAAAGAGATTTACGAGTCTGACCTGCGCCACGTCAACACCAGCTCCGATTCGGAAGTGCTGCTCAACGTGTTTGCCCACGAGCTGGCCCAGCGCGGCAAGCTGCAGCCCACCGAAGAAGACGTGTTCGCCGCCGTGATCGACGTGCATAACCGCTGCGTCGGCGGTTATGCCGTCGTGGCGATGATTACCGGCTACGGCATCGTCGGCTTCCGCGACCCGCACGGCATCCGCCCGATCGTGTTCGGCCAGCGTCATACCGACGAAGGCGTCGAGTACATGATCGCGTCCGAAAGCGTGTCCCTCGACGTGCTGGGCTTCACCCTGATCCGCGACCTCGCGCCGGGCGAAGCGGTGTACATCACCGAAGACGGCAAGTTGCACACCCGTCAGTGCGCCGTAGCGCCGAAACTCACCCCGTGCATCTTCGAGCACGTCTACCTGGCGCGTCCGGATTCGATCATCGACGGCGTTTCGGTATACAAGGCACGCCTGCGCATGGGCGAGAAACTGGCCGACAAGATCCTGCGTGAGCGTCCTGAACACGACATCGACGTTGTGATCCCGATCCCGGATACCAGTCGTACTGCGGCGCTGGAGTTGGCGAACCATTTGGGCGTCAAGTTCCGCGAAGGCTTCGTGAAGAACCGCTACATCGGCCGTACCTTCATCATGCCGGGCCAGGCAGCGCGCAAGAAGTCGGTACGCCAGAAGCTCAACGCCATCGAGCTGGAATTTCGCGGCAAGAACGTGATGCTGGTGGATGACTCCATCGTGCGCGGCACCACCTGCAAGCAGATCATCCAGATGGCCCGCGAAGCCGGTGCTAAGAACGTGTATTTCTGTTCCGCAGCGCCTGCCGTGCGTTATCCGAACGTGTACGGTATCGACATGCCGAGCGCTCACGAATTGATCGCACACAACCGCACGACCCAGGACGTGGCCGACCTGATCGGCGCCGATTGGCTGATCTACCAGGATCTGCCGGACCTGATCGAGGCTGTCGGCGGTGGCAAGATCAAGATCGACCAGTTCGATTGCGCTGTGTTCGACGGCAAGTACGTGACCGGTGACGTCGACGAGGCTTACCTGAACAAGATCGAACAGGCGCGTAACGACTCGTCGAAGATCAAGACCCAGGCGGTGAGCGCGATCATCGATCTGTACAACAACTGAGTAAACACCGGCCCTGAGGGGCCGGTTTTGTATCTTAAATAAAGAATTGAGTAAGGAGTCGCAGCATGAGTCAGGAATGGGATGCCGGTCGCTTGGACAGCGACCTCGATGGCGTAGCTTTCGATACCCTGGCTGTGCGCGCTGGCCAGCACCGTACGCCAGAGGGCGAACACGGTGATCCGATGTTCTTCACCTCCAGCTACGTGTTCCGCACTGCCGCCGATGCGGCTGCGCGGTTTGCGGGCGAAGTGCCAGGCAATGTGTATTCGCGCTACACCAATCCTACCGTGCGCGCGTTCGAAGAGCGCATTGCGGCCCTGGAAGGCGCTGAGCAAGCGGTGGCCACGGCCACCGGCATGGCGGCCATCCTGTCGGTGGTGATGAGTCTGTGCAGCGCTGGTGACCACGTGTTGGTGTCGCGCAGTGTGTTTGGTTCGACCATCAGCCTGTTCGAGAAGTACTTCAAGCGCTTCGGTATCGAAGTGGACTATGTGCCCCTGGCAGATTTGTCCGGCTGGGACGCTGCAATCAAGGCCAACACCAAGTTGCTGTTCGTCGAGTCCCCGTCCAATCCGCTGGCCGAGCTGGTGGATATCGCCGCGCTGTCCGAAGTGGCTCACGCCAAGGGCGCGATGCTGATAGTCGACAACTGCTTCTGCACGCCGGCCTTGCAGCAGCCGCTCAAGCTGGGCGCGGACATCGTCGTGCACTCGGCTACCAAGTTCATCGACGGCCAGGGTCGTTGCATGGGTGGCGTGGTCGCCGGTCGCGGCGAGCAGATGAAGGAAGTGGTGGGTTTCTTGCGCACTGCCGGCCCAACCCTGAGCCCGTTCAACGCATGGATCTTCCTCAAAGGCCTGGAAACCCTCAGCCTGCGCATGAAAGCTCATTGCGCCAACGCTCAGGCTCTGGCCGAGTGGCTGGAGCAGCAGGACGGTATCGAGAAAGTGCACTACGCCGGCCTCAAGAGCCATCCGCAACACGAGTTGGCCCAGCGCCAGCAGCGTGGTTTCGGTGCCGTGGTGAGCTTTGAGGTGAAGGGTGGCAAAGAGGGCGCCTGGCGCTTTATCGACGCGACGCGTCTGATCTCCATCACGGCCAACCTGGGGGATAGCAAAACCACCATTACCCATCCGAGCACCACCTCCCACGGGCGCCTGGCGCCGCAGGAGCGTGAAGCGGCCGGCATTCGGGACAGCCTGATCCGTATCGCGGTAGGCCTGGAAGACGTGGCCGACTTGCAGGCAGACCTGGCCCGCGGGCTGGCTGCCTTGTGATCGAATGGTCCATGGAGGCTGCAGCGGCCAGTAATGGGCGCGTCGCACTGGTGACTGGCGCGGCGCGAGGTATTGGCCTCGGGATTGCCGCGTGGCTGATCAGCGAAGGCTGGCAAGTGGTATTGACTGACCTGGATCGCGAGCGCGGCTCCAAGGTGTCTAAGGTGCTGGGCGAGAACGCTTGGTTTATCACCATGGACGTGGCCGACGAGAAGCAGGTTGCCCAAGGGGTTGCTGAAGTGCTCGGGCAATTCGGCCGCCTGGACGCGTTGGTGTGTAACGCGGCGGTGGCCGACCCGCGCAATATCACCCTGGAAAGCCTGGACCTGGCTTACTGGAACCGCGTGCTGGCGGTGAACCTGAGCGGGCCGATGTTGCTGGCCAAGCACTGTGCGCCTTACCTGCGTGCTCACGGCGGGTCCATCGTCAACCTGGCGTCGACTCGGGCCCGTCAATCGGAACCTGATACCGAGGCTTACGCGGCGAGCAAGGGCGGCCTGCTGGCCCTGACTCATGCCTTGGCGATGAGTCTTGGGCCGGAAGTGCGGGTGAATGCGGTCAGCCCTGGCTGGATCGATGCCCGTGACCCCGCTGCGCGGCGTGCCGAGCCGTTGACTGACGCCGATCATGCCCAGCATCCGGCGGGCAGGGTGGGGGTAGTGGAGGATGTGGCGGCAATGGTGGCGTGGCTGCTGTCGCGCCAGGCCGGGTTTGTCACTGGCCAGGAGTTCGTGGTGGACGGTGGTATGAGCAAGAAGATGATCTACAGCGAGTAGTGGGGTCTTGAAGCAATTTTGTCTTTTTCAGAAAAACTTCAAGCAGGCTATTGACTTAGGTCCGCTACCTGCGTAAATTTCGCGGCCTCAACGAAGCAAAGGGTGATTAGCTCAGCTGGGAGAGCATCTGCCTTACAAGCAGAGGGTCGGCGGTTCGATCCCGTCATCACCCACCACTTCTTGAGAGTTTTACCTTCGGGTAAAACGCAACGTTAAAAGTTGCACCGACGCGCAGCGGTAGTTCAGTCGGTTAGAATACCGGCCTGTCACGCCGGGGGTCGCGGGTTCGAGTCCCGTCCGCTGCGCCATATTTTCCAGGTCTGACTTGTCAGGCTTGAGATTGAACAGCCAAGGCTGATTGATCAGATGTTTAAAGACGGTTGAGGTGTTTTGCTCAACTGATCAAGCGATACGCAGCGGTAGTTCAGTCGGTTAGAATACCGGCCTGTCACGCCGGGGGTCGCGGGTTCGAGTCCCGTCCGCTGCGCCATATCTGCCTCAAGGCCCACTGAACGCCTTGAAGCACAAAGTAAGCCTTTGGCTACTTTGATCCGATAGCAAAGACCCTGGTCGAAAGATCGGGGTTTTTTGTGTCTGCGATTTGGTGGTGTGTTGCTAGAGCCGGCGAGCCGGCTCCTGCGGCATTGTTAGAATCCCAGCTTGTCGCGCAAGCCGTAGTACCAAGCCCCCAGCGCCGCAAACGGCGTGCGCAACAGTTGCCCGCCCGGAAACGGGTAATGCGGCAGGTCGGCAAACGCATCAAAACGCTCTGCCTGACCTCTCAATGCCTCCGCCAGTACCTTGCCCGCCAAGTGGGTGTACGTCACGCCATGGCCGCTGCAGCCCTGTGAGTAGTAGATGTTGTCGCCAAGGCGCCCCACCTGCGGCAAGCGCGACAGGGTCAGCAGGAAGTTGCCGGTCCAGGCGTAGTCGATCTTCACATCCTTGAGTTGCGGGAAGGCCTTAAGCATCTTTGGGCGGATGATCGCTTCGATATTCGCTGGGTCGCGCGCGCCATATACCACGCCGCCGCCGAAGATCAGGCGTTTGTCGCTGGTGAGGCGGTAGTAGTCGAGGAGGTAATTGCAGTCCTCTACGCAGTAATCCTGCGGCAGAAGGGTCTTGGCCAATTCATCCCCCAGCGGTGCAGTGGTGATCACTTGCGTACCGCAGGGCATCGACTTGGCTGCAAGCTCCGGTACCAGGTTGCCCAGATAGGCATTACCCGCGACGATGATGAACTTGGCCCTGACCTTGCCCTGGGCTGTGTGCACGACCGGATTGGC
The DNA here is from genome assembly GCF_054062775.1 of Pseudomonas sp. TE3911. Taxonomy (NCBI): domain Bacteria; kingdom Pseudomonadati; phylum Pseudomonadota; class Gammaproteobacteria; order Pseudomonadales; family Pseudomonadaceae; genus Pseudomonas; species Pseudomonas sp. TE3911. The sequence continues at coordinate 1,147,094 of NZ_JBSSFP010000001.1, forward strand.
GCCACGCTCGATACGCACTGCCGCCGATTGCTCGTAGATCGTGCCGCCCAGGGATTCTACGGCCGCGGCTTCGCCGAGTGCCAGGTTGAGCGGATGGATGTGGCCCCCGCTCATGTCCAACAGGCCGCCTACGTAGTTGTCACAGGCCACCACGTCACGGATGCGACGCTCGTCCAGCAACTCCAGCTGAGTATGGCCGTAGCGCTCCCACAGGCGCTTCTGCGATTCCAAGTGTCCCATGTGCTTGCTGTTGAGTGCGGCGAACACGCCGCCGTCCTTCAAGTCGCACTGGATCTGGTACTTGGCTACCCGCTCGCGAATGATCCTGCCGCCCTCGAACGCCATCTGCCCCAGCAACTGAGCTTGCTGAGGACCTACGCTGCGCTCGATCACATCGATGTCGCGGCTGTAGCTGTTGACGATCTGCCCGCCATTACGGCCCGACGCGCCAAAGCCCACCTTGGCAGCTTCCAGCACGGTAACGCGAAAGCCGTTCTCTAGGAGAAACAGCGCACTTGAGAGTCCGGTATAGCCGGCACCAATGACGCACACATCGGTTTCGACTTCACCCTGCAGCATCGGGCGCGGCGGAACGGCATTCGCGGAAGCGGCGTAATACGACTGTGGGTAGGGGGTGTTCGCCATCCTGGAACCTCTGTTTTATATTTTTTACGAGTGCGCCGATCCTACCTGAGTTGAAAATTGCCTGCCAGCCACCCAAAAAATGCAGGTAGGTTGGTCGCAAATAAAAAATTCGCATATTCATAGGCTTAGCTGCAAAAAAGATGTTGACACCCCTCCGGAATTCCGTAGAATGCCGCCTCACAGCAGGCACGTAGCTCAGTTGGTTAGAGCACCACCTTGACATGGTGGGGGTCGTTGGTTCGAGTCCAATCGCGCCTACCAAACAAAATCCGCTCTGCTGGGCGGTCTAGAAGGGCTCACCGAAAGGTGGGCCCTTTTTTGTTGTCTGCGATTTGAAAAGTATCATTTCGTTGCCTGCCTCTCACTAGATAGTCTTCTTCATTCCCTCATCCGTGCCAATCCAGCCAGTTCGGGCTTGGATTTCTTTTTTGCAATGCCAGCCCTTGCGCGTTCACTTTCTACAGCTGAAATCTCAAGATCTTTGACGGGTGTCGATACTGTCGTAGTGCCATCTTTTTGGGTGGGTGATGTTAAAACAGGGAGAAGCAAAATGTCGGGTGTAGAGTGGTATTACGCGCTGAGCGGTTCGCGACAGGGACCTTTTACGTTTGAGCAAATGCAAGGTTTCTTGAGTTCGAACACTATCAGCGCGCAAACAAAAGTATGGCCGGGCGAGGGCGATTGGGTCGCGTTGAAAGACACTGACTTGGCCCAAAGCATTCCACGCCCCTCGGGCCCACCACCTCTTGCAGCAACAGAAATAGACAACCGATTTGTATGGGCGTTGGCGGGCGTCCAGTTGGCGGGTGGGTTGATCGAATACTTTTCCGGTATGAGTATTTGGTGGGTTTTTGTGATCTTCAACGTAGCCCTGTGTGTTGTCGACGAAAAGCGTTTGAAAGCAGCCGGTCATGCCGCGCCACAAAGCTGGTGGGCGTTGATTGTTCCTGTTTATCTTTGGAAGCGAGCGGCGCTTTTGAAGCAGGAAAAGCACTATTTTTACGGTTGGGTGGCGGCGTTCGTTGTATCGGTCGTGCTGGGAATGTTCGGTGGCCAGTCCGCTATCGAAGAAGCGGCATGCCCAATTGTCACCGACATCATTCATAAGCAGTTTTACCAAACGTCATCGTGCGTTGCCGTGACGATTGATGACGAGATTAAAAGTGGTCTCTATCGTGCGAGCGCCTTGCTCGATAACGGAAATGAGATCGACATCACTATCGAGGAAAAGGGCAAGCAGATCCTTGTTCGGATTCCTCGCCAGTGATCGCATTGGCGTGACCAGTAAAAGCCCAACATTGTGTTGGGCTTTTTTTTGCTGCTGCGACTAAACGTGCAACGCTTGTCTAAAGTAATTGCCTGGCAGGCCGATGCATTCTCAAATCTCTGAACGTCGGATATTTGGCATGCTTATCAACATTAGCACTACCGTTTCCGTAGCAAGCACTCCAAGCACTGTCACGTCGATGGATACCGCCACCACCGAAAGTGCACGTACCGCCAGCAGTTCCTCCGCTGGCGCGAGCGGTGAAACTAAAGGTGCGGCCGGCGCGGGCGGCGGCCTGGCCTCATCGAGCTCGCAGGAGTCCGATCGGGTCAAAGAGTTGAAAAAACAGATCGAGCAGTTGCAGCAGCAGCTTCAAGAACAGCAGCAGGCCCTTCAGAAGGCTCAGTCCAGTAGCCAGAGCGCAGACGCCAAGGCTGCCGCTATAGCCGCGGCTCAAACGCAAATTGCAGGCACTGCTGCCGCATTGCAGACGGCAACTTCGGCGCTATTGCAGGCCGTCACGGATGAGGGGGGCAGCGCGTCCGGTTCGATGGTCAGCACCACCGCCTGATCGCAGAAAAGTGTGTTGAACCGCCGTTTTTATCCGCGGTTCAGCACACTTTCTCCTGCACCCTTGGGCAATCGATACACATCCACCAGCGCCCACATCCCCAGCAACGCCACCCCGATGAACGCCACGCGGAAATCCACCGGCTGCGCCTGAACCTCATGGCCTTGCACGGTCATGGATGCGCGCAACAACAGCGCAGCCACTGTCACGCCCATGCCCATGGCCAGTTGGAATGACAGGCTGAACAACGCCGACGCTTCGCTCATGCGTGCCTTGGGCACATCTGCGAAGCCAATCGAGTTGTAACAAGTGAACTGCATTGAACGTGACAGCCCGCCCACAAACAACACGGCCGCAATCAGCGAAAACGGCGTCTGTGCCGTGAACAGCGCGCACGCCATTATAGACACCACACCGATTACCCCATTGACCAACAACACTCTGCGAAAGCCGTAGCGTTGCATGATGGCGGTGGTGAAGGGTTTCATCGCCAGGTTGCCGGCAAACACCGCAAGTACCAACAGCCCCGCGTCCACTGGCGACAGGCCAAATGCGACCTGAAACAGCAGGGGCAGCAGGAAAGGCAGGGCGCTGATGGCAAGGCGAAACAGTGAGCCGCCGTAGATGCTCACGCGGAAGGTGTTGATGGACAGTGTATCGAGCGGCAACAGGGGAGCGCTGTAGTGCCGACAATGGTGCACGGCCCATACCGTCAGCAGTAAACCTGCCGCAACCAGCGCTGCGCCCGGGATGAGCATTTCGCCTGCCTGGCTGCCCAGCCATTCCAGCCCGCCCAAGAGGGCCACGCAGGCGCCTGCCAGCAGTAAAAAAACCTTCGTATCGAACTTGCGCACATCCGCCTCGCGGCCTTCCGGTACCAGCCACAGTGCCGCGACCAAGGCCAGGGCGCCCAATGGAAGGTTCACGTAGAAGATCCATGGCCACGATGCATGAGTCACGATCAGTCCACCCGCCAGCGGCCCAAGAATCGGCGCCACCAAGCCAGGCCAGGTAATCACTGCGACCATCTTCACCAAGTCTTTTTTATCGGTATTGCGCAGCACCGCTAGACGCCCGACCGGCACCATCAGTGCGCCACCGATGCCTTGCAGGACGCGGGCAAATACGAACATTTCGAGGCTTTGGCTGAGCCCGCAGAGCAGCGAGGCGAGGGTGAAAACAATGATCGCGCCAGCAAATACCCGGCGTGCACCGTAGCGGTCGGCGATCCAGCTGGACAGCGGAATGAAGATCGCCACGGCAAGAATGTAGGCGGTGATGCCAATGTTCATGTCGACCGGCGTCACGCCGAATGCCGCGGCCATGGTTGGCAGCGCGGTGGCGATCACCGTGGCGTCGAGGTTCTCCATAAAAAAAGTCACGGCGACCACCAGGGCGATCAGGCGGGTTTGCGTGCTGAGGCCGGTGTCGGCTGTGGATGAGGTCACCGGTATTTCCCCTTGTTGGATGAGGGATGGCTGCTTGGCGTCGGTCTCAGCCGTTCCATATTTAAAGTTGTAATGAAGGCGCCATGAGCACGCGGCGCCACGATGCGCGAATCTGTCGCGGACTGTCTACAGGTTGTTAACGGTGTGGACTCCAGTCGCCGACAAAATTTATTGGTTCGCAGCAACAATTTTTCTTGTTGGACACCTTCCGCTTTCAGGCAGCACAGTTGCTGCCACTGACGCTCGCCCTGACGGGTCAACAATAAAAAAACCGAGCCGACTGCACGCCACTTCCTGCTGTGAACCCTTTGTTCACATCCTGCTGTAATGGCGCCGCAGCGCGCACTTAAGGACCTCTCCGCCATGCAAACTGTTGTGAACTTATGGCCGTTGATCGGCGTACTTGTGATCGTGGTTGGCTTTGTTTTACGTTTCAATCCGCTGTTGGTGGTCACCGCTGCGGCTATTGCCACCGGGCTTGCTGCCCACTTCCCGCTGGAAAAAATCCTCGCCACCATGGGTGATGGCTTCCTTCAGACCCGTGCCCTGCAATTGATCCTGTTGTTGCCTCTGGCCGTCATCGGCTTGCTGGAGCGCCATGGCTTGCGCTTGCATGCGCAAAACTGGATTGCACGGTTTGAGCGTGCCACTGTCGGGCGTCTGCTGATCATCTATCTGTTCGTGCGTGAATCCACCGCCGCCATGGGCTTGACCAGTCTGGGCGGGCACCCGCAGATGGTGCGCCCGCTGTTGGCACCGATGGCCGAAGGTGCGGCGGAAAAGCGCTACGGCAAGCTGCCGGACAAGTTGCGGCATAAAGTGCTGGCCATGTGCGCGGCGACGGACAACGTCGGGCTGTTTTTTGGCGAAGACATTTTCGTTGCGTTTGGCGCCATTGCATTGATGCACACGTTCCTGCTGGGCTCTGGGATTGATGTCGAGCCGCTGCACATCGCGGTGTGGGGTATCCCGACGGCGATCTGCGCCTTCATCATCCATGCGATCCGCTTGCATCGGTTTGATCGACGATTGACGCGTGAGATGACTCCCGTCGCCACGCCGGCAGGGGCCTCCCAATGATTATTTCCATTCAATACCTCTACTGGCTGGCTGGTGTGTTGTTGCTGATCACCGCAGGCATGATTCTGTTGGACCGAACCCATCCCAAGCGCTGGTCCAGTGCCTTGTTCTGGTTGCTGTTTGCCATACCGTTTCTGGTGGGCGAGCGCCTGCCATCGGTGGTGATCGGTGCGGGTGTGGTGGTGATGGCATTGATAGCAGGGTTCGGCGGCGTGGGGCGTGGCACCCATGTCGAGCTGCACGACAAGGCCTCGCGCGCCAGTGCTGGCCGCCTGGGCCACAAGCTGTTTATACCGGCGCTGGCCATTCCCCTGACCACGGTAATCGGCTCGGTATTGCTCAAGCACACCGAGATCGGCGGTATACCGTTGCTGGATCCGAAAAACACCCACCTTCGTGTCTCTCGGTATCGGCTGTCTGATCGCTCTCGGCCTGGCCTGCTGGCTGACCCGCGATACGCCGGTGCAGGCCTTGCGCGAATCACGCCGCCTCACCGAAGCCCTGGGCTGGGCCATGGTGTTGCCGCAGATGCTGGCGATGCTCGGGCTGCTGTTCAATGAAGCGGGCGTCGGCACGGCTGTCGCCCATGTCACCACCACTTACATCAACCTGGATTTCAAGTTGGTCGCGGTGATGGTGTATGTGTTGGGCATGGCACTGTTTACGGTGATCATGGGCAATGGCTTCGCCGCTTTCCCGGTGATGACTGGCGGCGTCGGTGTGCCGGTGTTAGTGGGCATTTACGGCGGCAACCCGGCAGTGATGGCCGCCATCGGCATGTTCTCCGGTTACTGCGGGACCCTGATGACGCCAATGGCCGCCAACTTCAACATCGTGCCGGCGGCGTTGCTGGAATTGCCGGACAAGAACGCAGTGATCAAGGCCCAGTTGCCGACGGCGCTGATGATGCTGGTGGTCAATATTGTGCTGCTCTACCTGTTGATGTGAGGTCTTGTATGCGTACCGTACTGCTGACGGGCTTTGAGCCCTTTGATCAAGATTCGGTTAATCCGTCCTGGGAGGCCGCGTGCCAATTGGACGGCGTGCAGCTCGCCGAGGATGTGCAGATTGTTGCGCGTCGGCTGCCCTGTGCGTTCACCACCGCCCCCGAGTGTCTGGTGCAACTGATCAATGAACTGCGTCCGGTCATGGTTATCGCCACTGGTCTGGCGCCGGGGCGCGGCGAGATTTCCATCGAGCGGGTGGCGATCAATATCAACGACGCGCGTATCCCCGACAACCTGGGGTATCAGCCCATCGATACGGCAGTTGTCGTGGATGGCCCGGCGGCCTATTTTTCGACGCTACCGATCAAGGCCATGGTCAAGGCGGTGCGTGGGGCGGGGATAGCCGCGGCGGTGTCCCAGACGGCGGGCACGTTTGTCTGCAATCAGGTGTTCTACCGTTTGCAGCACGTGCTTGCGGGCACGGATGTTCGCAGTGGTTTTATTCACGTTCCCAACCAGCCATTGATGGCGCTGTCGAGCTTGGTCGATGGGTTGCGCGTCGCAGTAGCTACGGCGTGGAACACGCCGGTAGACGTGGTGGAAGTGGGCGGTCAGGTCAGTTGACGCCGCCCCAGGGATGACACTTCGGCTTGCCGGTGACGGCAAGAGGCGATTGTTTACGCCTCGCGGCCAGGGAAAAACAGTTCGAAACAGGTCACGCCGTCCTTGCTGCTGACGCTGTACCGGCCGTGATGCAACTGCATGATGGTCGCCACAATCGACAGGCCCAGGCCATTGGACTGGGCCGAACGTTCCCTTGATTCATCCACCCGATAGAACCGCTCAAACAGTCGCGATAAATGCACGGCAGGGATGGTTTCCCCCTGGTTGCTGACTCGCAGATGGATGCCCTCGGCGTCTGCAATCGCCTGGATCAACAACTCGGAACCCGGTGCGCCGTATTTGATGGCGTTGGCGCACAGGTTCGCCAGGGCCCTGCGCAGCAGCATCGGTTCGGCCCAGATCACGCCTTCACCCTCGGCACGAATGCTGATGTCCGCATCGCCTGCCAAGCCTTCAAAGTAATCGGCAATGCGGGCCACTTCATCGGTGGCGCTGAGTGCCTGGCGCTGGCGCAGGGCGCTGGCCGGGTCGGTGCGGGCCAAGAACAGCATGTTGTCGAGCATTCGCGCCAGGCGCTCAAGCTCTTCGACATTGGAGGCCAAGAGCTGCTGATAACTTTCGATGCTGCGGTTCTGTTGCAGGGCAACCTGGGTTTCCCCCAGCAGGTTGTTGATCGGCGTGCGCAGTTCGTGGGCCATGTCGGTGGATACTTGGCCCAGTTGCGCAAAACCCTTGGCCAGGCGCTCAAGCATGGTGTTGAACGACTCGATCATCGGCAGCAGTTCTTTTGGTACTCCCTGGCCGTCGATGCGTTCGGCCAGGTTGCCGACGCCGATCCCTTGAGCGTGTCGGGCCAGTCGACGTAACGGTAGCAGGCCGCGATGCACCAACAGGTAGCCCACCAGTGCGAGGAAGATCGCGGCGATGCTCGCCAGGACGTACACGCTCAACCGATAGCTGGCGAGCATGGCGGTACGCTCGGTCATCAGGCGCCCGCTGGTGACTTGCAGGCTCCCCAGGTCGCCGGAGTCTATGGATGCGGCCAAGGTGGAAAAGGGCACGCCATTTACGCCCGGCAGATGCTGCACATCGCTCAGCGTGAGGATGTGGCCTTTGGGGACCGGCTCGACTGCTGGCAGATCGATGTTGGCGGGGTTTACCAGCAGCAGCGGTTTTTGGCCGGGTGCGGCGATGCTCAGCACCGATTCGCGGTTGCCCAACATATTCTGGAACAGTTCCGGCTTGGTCTTGATCAAGTCCAGTGTGTTGCTGTCGTTAAGCAGGTTGCGTAGTTGATCCACGCGGGAAATCAATTGCACATCGTCGCGGCGGATCAGCTCGCGCTCCAACTCGCGGTACAGCGCCACGCCGACGGTAGCGAGCAGTGCAAAGGCGAGCAGGGCGAAGATCAGGGCCAGGCGCAGTGTCAGGGAATAATGGCGACGGTGGGTCATGGTTGGGTATCGAAACGGTAGCCAATGCCCCGCACGCTGTGGATCAACTTGAGCGTGAACGGGTCGTCGATTTTCAGGCGCAGGCGCCGTACGGCCACGTCCACCACGTTGGTGTCGCTGTCGAAGTTCATGTCCCATACCCGCGAGGCGATCAGCGAGCGCGACAGCACTTGGTCCTGATGGGTGGCGAACAGGTGCAACAGTGCGAACTCCTTATTGGTCAGGGTGATGCGTGTACCGGCGCGAGTGACGCGGCGTTTCAGTACGTCGATGTGCAAATCTGCGATTTGCAGGTGTTCTTCTTCCCTGAGCGGGCCGCGACGGGTCAGGGTGCGTAAGCGTGCTACCAGCTCGGCGAAAGAGAAGGGCTTGATCAGGTAATCATCGGCACCCAGCTCCAGGCCCTTGATTCGATCGGCAATATCGTCGCGAGCTGTCAGAAAAAGCACTGGGGTGTCGGAGTCTTTACGCAGGCGGCGCAGTACTTCCCAGCCGTCCATTTTCGGCATCATCACATCCAGCACGATCACGTCGAACGGCGTTTCCAGTGCTTGGTGCAGGCCGTCCACGCCGTCCCTTGCCAGGCTTACGGAGTAGCCCAGTTCCTGCAGACCGTTGAGGAGGTAATTACCGGCCTTGGGTTCGTCTTCGACAACGAGGATGTTCATGTGAAATGCCTTGATTCAATACGTGGCGCCAGTGTAGCTCGATCAATTGTCACTGGCGCAGGCCATGGCCTGCACTGGGTACTTGAGTCGTGCCAGTGCGCTCACGGTAACCCCGTACTTCAAACAGCCAGCCAACAGGATGATGACAAATTCGTAATGATTGGCTGGCTGTTGGGGCGTCAGCGTTTACAACCCAGTGGGTGATCCGTAGATTGCATCGGGCCGATTATTCGTTTCAGCTTACGAGGAAACCCCGCAGTGTCTATCCGAGGTTCAGCTGTATCAGCCCGCCTTTACCGCGCCTTCCTGTTCGATATGGATGGAACCCTGCTCAACTCCATTGCCGCTGCCGAACGTGTGTGGGGCATCTGGGCTGAACGTCATGGGCTGGACGTGGAGGCCTTCCTGACCACCATTCATGGTGCGCGGGCGATTGACACTATCACGCGCCAGGCATTGCCCGGCGTCGACCCGCAAGTTGAAGCGCAGTGGATTACCGAGGCTGAAATCAACGATGTAGAAGGCGTCGTGGCGATTCCCGGTGCCGTCGAGTTTCTCAATAGCGTGCCTGGTGATCAGTGGGCATTGGTCACCTCTGCGCCGAAGGCGTTGGCATTGCGTCGGTTGCAGGCCGCGGGTATCGCGCCACCGGCGGTGTTGGTAACGGCCGAGGATGTGGCCATCGGAAAACCGAACCCCGCCTGTTATGAGCTGGGTGCGCAACGCCTGGGTGTGCCGGTGCAGGATTGTCTGGTGTTTGAGGATGCGACGGTGGGGATTCGTGCGGGGGAGGCGGCGGGTGCGGATGTGCTGGTCGTAACATCGACGCACCTCAAGCCCATGCCCACGGAGCATCCATCGATTGAAGGGTATGAACAGTTGCAGGTGCGTCGCAGCGCTGATGGCTTGTTGTACCTGCAGAGCGCAGTGGACTGACACAAAAAAGCCGAGTCCGTCTCCGGTCTCGGCTTGGTTCGCTTGGTCAGCCGCCAGTTTTATTTTCGGCCCGCCGGCACAGCTGACGCTGCAATGCTTTCTGGATAGGCTTGAGGCAGAACATGAACAGGTACGCACACAGCAGCAGTGCCAAATCAAACCAGGACTTAGGATAGGCGGGGTCCGAACCTTCGACTTCCAGCCCCAGGCCATATTCTACGCCCACAAAGGCCAGCCCAATCAGCAGGGCAATCATCCAGGATCTGGAAAAAAATGGCTGCGCGGTAATAGGCCTCATCGACGTGCTCCTGAGTCCACACGGATGGAAGTATGTCAGTCAGGAGATTCGGCTTTGGATAGTGGAACAAGTTCCAGACGCGAGGATAATTTCATCTTTGGGGCGCATGGACTTTGGACGACGCTAATCACTCATTCAGCCCAAGAACAGTCCAATAGGCTTTCGCCAGCCGTTACATGAACGAAAGGGCTGGCTACTGAGTGCGCCTCAAGGCGTCTGGTTTTTATCCGGAGCGGTCAGGCCGGCCTGGATGCGCTGGTAGATCTCCTCGCGATGCACGGCAACATCCTTGGGGGCGTTGATGCCGATTCTTACTTGCTGGCCGCTGACGCCCAGGATGGTGATCGTGATGTCATCACCGATGTTTATGCTTTCACCGACTTTGCGGGTGAGTATAAGCATGGACTTCTCCTTGATTGCTTTTAGGACACATGTTTCAGACAGGGCAGGTGTCGGATGTGTGTAGCTTACTGCTAAGCGCTTCCCTGTGACTGCCTCTTTTAGGACGCATAGAGGCGACATTAATTCCCATGGCGGCATCATACAGGTCTGGGATACATCATTCGCATTGTTTAAGCCAACGTTTATGACGGCCAGAATAGACAGTGAATGATAAAGTTGCCTCTTTATCCTTAGAGGAGCAGGGCAGTGCGTAAAGTAGCGATGGCAATTGCGGTGTTGGCACTGGCCGGTTGCGGTGAAGGCAAACGCGTCGACGCCCCCAAGGCCAAGCCTGCCGTGACCGAAAGCCAGCCACAAACCGGCGCGATTGCCGCCCAGGAGTGGGACCTGCGAGTAGGTCCGCCGGACCACAAACTGCAGGCGATCACCGACCTGACCGCCTGGTTGCTGGAACATGGTTTTAATTTTTATATCGTGAAGGTCGACGGCAAGGACGAAGTGCTGTTGGGGCCGTTCGCAACTAAGGCCGAAGCCGAGGCAAAGCAGACCCTGCTTAACGAAAAGATGGCTCGTGCCAAGAAAACTGACACGGTGTCTGAGGTCATCGAACACCAGCCTGCGCAGTAACGGGCCGATTGGGCGGCAGCGCCGCCCATCTTCAACCGCAGGCTTTCAGGTTGACCGGGCCGACAAACTCATTGCCACGCCCCATCACACACGCCACCGTCTGGTTACGCTGGCGCTCCCAGGCTTGGACCGGGTAGGTTTTGTTCCAGGCTTCGTACAACTGACGATCCTGTTTCGACAGGCGCAAGCCGTATTGTTTGCTCATGTAGAAGTAGGTTCGCGCGATCATTCCGCGTATGGAAGGTCGCGGCATCACCTTCTTGGCCTTGAAATCCACTTGGGTCAGGCATGAACCGTACTGCCCGCGTTGCACTGGCAGCCAGCCAAAGCTGAAGTTGCTTCGGTCTCCATTGACCTCGCCGATACTCGGCACCAAATTGTGCAGGTCTGCTTCGGCACGCTTGAACACGTCATCATGGCGCGTGCAGTTCTTGCGCCCGCCATTCTGCCAGCACTGGCGCTGATGTCCGATCTGCCAGGCCGGAACAATGTGTTCCCACTCGATGCGTGCGGCGCGGTTGGCGTTTTTGCGTGGGATATATCCGCAGGCTTTCAAGTCAACGCGGTTGCCGCTGTACTTGCAGCCGCAATAGAACTCGGTGGATTGCGGGGCGTAGAGTGTCCAGGCAACTTTTTTGGCTTCACTGAAGGTTCGGGGCGCCTGAGCGTGAGCGGTAACGGCAAAAAACAGGCAACACACAGCAATAAAACGGGCACTCATTCAATCAATCTTCCTTCGGCACAACCCAGAAAATCTGCACGCCACCGTCATCCCGGTAGGCTAGGGTGACGTTGTCGTTCTCCGCAATCTCCTCCAACAAGCGCTGCCAATCGTCCTCTGGTTCCTCCGGCAAGCGGAAGATCAGGGCTGCCTTGGCTTTTTGGGCATTGGTGGAGTTGATGATTTTTTGCACGCGAATGGCCAGGCGTGTGTAGGCATCGGGCGGGGTAGGTACTGCGGAAGATGACTTTGCCACGGAGCATTCCTTAATAAGCTGTACGTGCATACAGTATTTAAGTGTGGGCAATTTCGCAACTGCTTAAAATTTAAGAGATTCGTCTGGCGGCGAGTTAGGGGGTTGGGTGTAGGGCGGGGGGAGAGGGATAGGTAGGTTGTTGTGGCGAGGGAAGTTGTTCCCGCTGGTCCGCGAAGCGGCCCCAAAAGAAGCTTTCGGGCGCTGCGTACATGAGCGGGAGCAAGCTCCCTCGCCACATACAGGGTTCAGTCAGGAATCAATATTCCCAGAAAATCCGTTGAAGCTCTTTGCTGTCTTGGGTCTTGGTCAGGGCAACCATTGCCAGAATCCGCGCTTTCTGCGGGTTCAGGTCGAGGGCAGCAACCCAGTCGTATTTGTCGTCAGGCTGTTCAGCGTTACGCAACACCATGCCGCCGGCATTCACGTGGGAGGAGCGAATGATCTGCACGCCTTGCTTGCGCAGTTCCACCAGGGCAGGCACCACTTTGGAAGATACCGAGCCATTGCCAGTACCCGCGTGGATGATTGCTTTGGCACCAGCCTGGGCCAGGGCTTTGTAGGCTGTGTCGCTTACGTTGCCGTAGCCGTAGGCGATTTCGACGTCCGGCAGGCTTTTGATGTTCTTGATGTCGAATTCCGAATCCATGGTGTGGCGCTTGGCAGGCAGGCGGAACCAGTAGGATTTGCCTTCAACCACCATGCCCATTGGGCCCCATGGGCTCTTGAAGGCTTCGGTCTTGATATTGATCATCTTGCTTACGTCGCGACCCGATTGGATCTCGTCGTTCATGGTCACCAGCACCCCTTTACCGCGCGCGTCCTTGCTGCCGGCTACAGCCACGGCGTTGTAGAGGTTGAGCATGCCGTCGGCCGACATGGCGGTGCCTGGGCGCATGGAACCAACTACCACGATTGGCTTGTCAGTTTTTTCCACCAGGTTCAGGAAATAGGCGGTCTCTTCCAGGGTGTCGGTACCGTGAGTGATTACGATGCCATCCACGTCTTTGTTGTCAGCCAGTTCCGCGACGCGCCGACCCAGTTGCAGCAGGTTCTCGTTGTTGATGCTTTCGGATGCAATTTGCATCACTTGCTCGCCACGCACATTGGCAATCTGGCTAAGTTCAGGAACACCGGCGATCAATTGCTCGATACCGACTTTGGCCGCCTGGTAGGTAGCGCTGTTGGCCGCACTGGCGCCAGCGCCGGCAATGGTGCCACCGGTGGCGAGAATTACCACGTTGGCCAGTTTGGTCTTGGATTCAACTTCCTTTGCCTGAGCGGCAACAGGGAACAGCAGCAGAAGGGCTAACGCGCCCGGAACAAAGTTCTTCAGTGCAGATTTCATTGTTTTTCTCTCTGGTTTTTGATGAGTGCTGTAGCAGGTTCATCTAGAGCGCCCGGGCGGTTCTGAATGCCACGAGGTGCTGGGTAGGAGCAGGATTTGTACCAGGCTGATTAAGTTCTTGGATATAAATTAACTATCTGATTTATAACAATAATTGTCGTTATTATGGCAGGTCCCGCAATGCGTCTGTCCGGCTTTCCGAACACGCTGCATGATTGCGTTCGGTTGTCCGAAGATGATCATCGGGAAATACTGAGTCGCATGAAGAGGTCTGTCGTTTCAGAGAACGAAGCGTTGGAGGGAATGTTTAATAACGTCCTTTCGCTGGACGGGAGGACAGAGGCTAGAGGCCTTAGATGAAAGGCTGTGTTCTACCGTTGACAAATCTCGACAAGGTTCTCATAGTTTGATTAACGCAAACGTTTGCGAGATGTTTCACACGGTGCTCCCTGAGTGCTCTGAAAGATCGTATCAGCCACCCGTGTGGGATGGCTGCCGAAGGACTCTTCGGTGCAAGCGTTGCTTACAATAATCATAAGATCGGAGTGAACCCATGAAGCTGCCATTCGCTGGACGTCTTCTTGCTGTCGCTGTGCTTGCTGCCGCATCCGCCGCTTTACCTCTGTCCTCTGCCTTTGCTGACGACGCCGCCGCCAAACCCAAGGTCGGCCTGGTGATGAAATCTCTCGCCAATGAATTCTTCGTCACCATGCAGGACGGTGCCAAGGCTTACCAGAAAGACCATGCCGCCGATTTCGACATGATCACCAACGGCATCAAGAACGAAACTGATACCAGCGCGCAGATCGATATCGTCAACCAAATGATCCTCGCCAAGGTTAACGCCATCGTCATCGCGCCTGCTGACTCCAAGGCACTGGTCACCGTACTGAAGAAAGCCTCCGACGCCGGTATCAAGGTCGTCAACATCGACAACCGCCTGGACCCCGGTGTACTGAAAAGCAAAAATCTCGATATTCCCTTCGTTGGCCCCGACAACCGCAAGGGCTCCAAGCTCGTGGGCGACTACCTGGCCAAGCAACTGGCAGCAGGTGACAAAGTCGGCATCATCGAAGGCGTACCGACTACCACCAACGCCCAACAGCGCACCGCCGGCTACAAAGATGCGATGGACGCTGCCGGTATGAAGATCGTTTCCACTCAATCCGGCAACTGGGAAATCGACCAGGGCCAGAAAGTCGCCTCGGCCATGCTGAGCGAATACCCGGACCTCAAGGCCTTGTTGGCCGGTAACGATAACATGGCCCTGGGCGCTGTCTCCGCGGTGCGTGCGGCAGGCAAGGCGGGCAAGGTAATGGTCGTGGGTTACGACAATATCGAAGCGATCAAGCCGATGTTGCAGGACGGCCGCGTACTGGCTACCGCCGACCAGGCAGCTGCCCAGCAAGCGGTATTCGGTATCCAGAACGCCCTTAAGCTGGTCAAGGGTGAGAAAGTCGATGCCAAAGACGGCGTGATCGAAACCCCGGTCGAACTCGTCCTCAAGAAGTAATTCTGGCGGCACCCAACAGCGCCCGCTCGTCCTGAGCGGGCGCCTGGAGATTTTCCTATGTCATCTTCCGCCCCGAACGCTGTCCTCTCGGTCAGCGGTATCGGTAAGACCTATGCCCAACCGGTTCTGTCCGACATCACCCTCACGCTCAACCGTGGGGAAGTGCTGGCGCTGACCGGCGAGAATGGTGCAGGCAAAAGCACCCTGTCCAAGATCATCGGCGGGCTGGTCACGCCGACCACCGGGCACATGCAATTCAATGGTCAGGATTACTGTCCTGCCAGCCGTACCCAGGCTGAAGCGTTGGGTGTGCGCATGGTCATGCAGGAACTCAACCTGCTGCCGACGCTGACCGTGGCCGAAAATCTGTTCCTGGATAACCTGCCCAGCCACTGTGGCTGGATCAGCCGCAAGCAACTGCGCAAAGCCGCGATCGAGGCCATGGCCCAAGTTGGCCTGGACGCCATCGACCCTGACACGCTGGTCGGCAGCCTGGGCATCGGTCACCAGCAAATGGTTGAGATCGCCCGTAACTTGATTGGCGACTGCCATGTACTGATCCTCGACGAACCCACGGCCATGCTCACCGCGCGTGAAGTCGAGATGCTGTTTGAGCAAATCACCCGCCTTCAGGCCCGGGGCGTGGCGATTATTTACATTTCGCACCGGCTGGAAGAGTTGGCCCGTGTTGCCCAGCGCATTGCGGTATTGCGCGACGGCAAGCTGGTCTGCGTCGAACCGATGGCCAATTACAACAGTGAGCAATTGGTCACCTTGATGGTGGGGCGCGAGCTGGGTGAACACATCGACCTGGGGCCGCGCAGCATCGGCGGCCCGGCCCTAACTGTGAAAGGCCTGAGCCGCTCGGACAAAGTCCGTGACGTGTCCTTTGAAGTGCGTGCCGGCGAGATCTATGGCATTTCCGGCCTGATCGGCGCTGGCCGTACCGAATTGCTGCGTCTGATCTTTGGTGCCGATCTGGCCGACAGCGGCACCGTGGCCCTGGGCTCACCGGCTAAGGTGGTGAGCATTCGCTCTCCCGTGGATGCAGTAGGGCATGGTATCGCCCTGATCACTGAAGATCGCAAGGGTGAAGGCCTGCTGCTGACTCAGTCCATCAGTGCCAATATTGCCCTGGGCAACATGCCGGAAATCTCTGGCGGCGGCGTGGTAAACAGCCGCGATGAAACCGCGTTGGCCAAGCGCCAGATCGACGCCATGCGCATCCGCAGTTCCAGCCCGGCGCAACTGGTGTCGGAACTGTCCGGCGGCAATCAGCAGAAAGTGGTGATTGGCCGCTGGCTGGAGCGCGACTGCTCGGTGATGTTGTTCGACGAACCCACCCGCGGAATTGATGTGGGTGCCAAGTTCGACATTTATGCCTTGCTCGGCGAATTGACCCGCCAGGGCAAAGCGCTGGTGGTGGTATCGAGCGACCTGCGTGAGCTCATGCTGATCTGCGACCGCATCGGCGTACTGTCTGCCGGGCGTCTGATCGAGACCTTTGAGCGTGACAGCTGGACCCAGGACGAATTGCTCGCGGCCGCCTTTGCCGGCTATCAGAAACGTGATGCGCTGCTCAATGACGCAGTGCTTAGGGATACCCCATGAAAACCACAACTACCTCCGGTAAAGCGGGCGGCAACTTCTACGGACTGGGCACCTACCTGGGGCTAGCGGGCGCCTTGCTCGCGATGATTACGCTGTTTTCGGTGCTCAGTGACCACTTCCTGTCCTATGACACCTTCAGCACCCTGGCCAACCAGATCCCGGACCTGATGGTGCTGGCGGTGGGCATGACGTTCATCCTGATCATCGGCGGTATCGACTTGTCGGTGGGCTCGGTGCTGGCCCTGGCGGCGTCGGCAGTCAGCGTGGCGATTCTTGGGTGGGGCTGGAGCGTGTTGCCGGCCGCTCTGCTCGGCATGGGCTGCGCCGCGTTGGCCGGCACCATCACCGGCTCGATCACCGTGGCCTGGCGGATCCCGTCGTTTATCGTGTCCCTCGGTGTGTTGGAAATGGCGCGGGGCGTTGCGTACCAAATGACCGGTTCGCGCACCGCCTACATCGGTGATTCGTTTGCCTGGCTGTCCAACCCGATTGCGTTTGGTATCTCGCCGTCGTTCATCATTGCCTTGCTGGTGATCATCGCTGCGCAGCTAGTATTGACCCGCACCGTGTTCGGTCGTTACCTGATCGGTATCGGCACCAACGAAGAGGCCGTGCGCCTGGCCGGTATCAATCCCAAGCCTTACAAGATTCTGGTGTTCAGTCTCATGGGCCTGCTGGCCGGTGTCGCGGCGTTATTCCAGATCTCGCGTTTGGAAGCAGCGGACCCGAACGCTGGCTCCGGTCTGGAGCTGCAAGTGATCGCCGCGGTGGTGATCGGCGGCACCAGCCTGATGGGCGGGCGCGGTTCGGTAATCAGTACCTTCTTTGGCGTGTTGATTATCTCGGTATTGGCCGCTGGCCTGGCACAGATCGGCGCCACGGAGCCCACGAAGCGCATCATCACCGGTGCTGTGATCGTGATTGCCGTGGTTCTCGATACGTACCGCAGCCAACGTGCTAGTCGGCGGGGCTGAACCATGGCAACGATCAAGGATGTGGCGGCGCTTGCAGGAATTTCCTACACCACCGTGTCCCATGTGGTGAACAAGACGCGCCCAGTGAGTGAGCCGGTACGGGTCAAGGTCGAAGCGGCCATCAAGCAGCTCGACTATGTGCCCAGCGCCGTCGCGCGCTCGCTCAAGGCCAAGACCACGGCCACCATCGGTTTGCTGGTACCCAACAGCCTCAACCCGTATTTCGCGGAGCTGGCACGAGGCATCGAGGATTACTGCGAGCGTAACGGCTACTGCGTGATCCTCTGCAACTCCGACGACAATGCTGAAAAACAGCGCAGCTATTTGCGGGTGTTGTTGGAAAAGCGCATCGACGGCTTGATCGTGACCTCGGTGGGTGGTGATGACAGCGGCCTCGCCGCTGGGTTGAGCGCGGTGCGCACGCCCATGGTGATTGTCGACCGGGCGCTGGACGGCATTGATGTCGATCTGGTGCGCATCGATCATGAAGAGGGCGCCTACCTGGCGACCCGGCATTTGCTTGAGCTGGGGCATCGGGACATCGCCTGTATCGGCGGCCCGGCCCACACCCGTGTCGCGCAAATGCGCCTGGCGGGATACCAGCGCGCGCTCCGCGAGGCCGGTGTGGACGTTGCGCCCAATCGCACCCGGGAAAGCGACTTCACCAGCACCGGCGGTTATGCTGCTGCCGTGCAATTGCTGGCGCAGAACCCGCCCAGCGCGATTTTTGCCAGTAACGACATGATCGGCTTCGGCGTATTGCGTGCTGCAGCTGAGCGTAATATCCGCGTGCCCGGCGAGCTGTCGGTGATCGGATTTGATGATATTCAAATGGGCCGCTATGTGTACCCGGCCCTGACCACGGTCGGCCAGTCGATCCTGCAACTGGGCGAGACGGCCGCCGAGCTTTTACTGCGACGAATTGCAACACCCCAACTGCCGATCGATCAACGCATCGTGACGCCGAGCATCGTATTGCGCGAGTCGACGGCGCCCGTCGCCGGTGTGTTCGCGCAATACCGCTGAACCGAATTGATGAGTACTGATGTATGCCAGCAAAAGTAGTGGTAGTAGGCAGCTTGAACATGGATCTGGTCACCCGCGCCAGCCGGCTGCCCCGTGCCGGTGAGACCCTGATTGGCCAAACTTTTTCCACGGTGCCGGGCGGCAAGGGTGCCAACCAGGCCGTTGCATCGGCGCGACTGGGTGCGAGTGTGGCGATGATTGGCTGTGTCGGCACCGATGCCTACGGCACTGAGTTGCGTGACGCATTGCTGGTGGAAGGTATCGATTGCCAGGCCGTCAGTACCGTGGACGGTTCCAGTGGCGTGGCGTTGATCGTGGTGGATGACAGCAGCCAGAATGCGATTGTGATTGTTGCCGGCAGCAACGGCGAGCTGACGCCCGCGTCACTGCAGGCGTCTGATGCGGTGCTGCAGGCCGCCGATGTGATCATCTGCCAGCTGGAAGTGCCGATGGCTACCGTGGCCTATGCGCTCAAGCGCGGTCGTGAACTGGGCAAGACCGTGATCCTCAACCCTGCGCCGGCCAGCGCACCGTTGCCCGCCGAGTGGTATGCCTCGGTCGATTATCTGATTCCCAACGAAAGCGAGGCCACCGCATTGAGCGGTGTGACAGTCGACTCTCTGGACAGTGCCAAAGTGGCTGCCACGCAACTGATTAAAGCCGGTGCCGGCAAAGTCATCATCACTCTGGGCGCCCAAGGTGCATTGTTTGCGGATAGCAGTGGCTTTGAGCACTTGGTGGCGCCCAAGGTCAAGGCGTTGGATACCACGGCTGCCGGCGATACCTTTGTCGGTGGTTTTGCGGCGGCCCTTGCCAGCGGTAAAAGCGAAGCCGAGGCCATACGTTTTGGTCAGGTCGCTGCAGCATTGTCAGTCACACGTGCGGGTGCGCAACCTTCCATTCCTACGCTGCATGACGTTCAAGGTTTTGTACCTTTATGAAAAAGACCCCTCTGCTCAATATCGCTCTGTCGCGGCTGATAGCTTCCCTGGGCCATGGCGACATTCTGGTGATCGGCGATGCTGGTTTGCCGGTGCCGCCCGGCGTCGAGTTGATCGACCTGGCGCTTACAAAAGGTATTCCTGATTTCATCAGCACTTTGCGTATCGTGCTCAGTGAGATGCAGGTGGAAAGCCACGTGCTGGCGGAAGAAATCCTGCTCAAGCAGCCACCTGCGCTGGCGCAGTTGAACGTGCTGAGTGAACAGGCCGCCCTCGGCGAGCGACGTCTGCTCAGTCATGAAGCGTTCAAGCAACTGAGTCGCCAGGCGCGCGCGGTTGTGCGCACCGGCGAATGCCAGCCTTACTGCAATATCGCGCTGGTGTCCGGCGTAACGTTCTAGAGTTCCCCAACGACAAGGAGTGTTTTATGCAACGTGGTCTTCCAATCCTGAGAAATCTGTTTCGGAGTGTCCTGCTTTTGTCCGCGCTCACTGCTGCAAGCGCCCACGCGGCGGAAAAAATCGACCTCATCATCGACACTGACCCAGGTGCCGACGATGTAGTGGCCTTGCTCTTCGCCATGGCTTCCCCGGACGAATTGAACATCCGTGCGCTGACCACCGTCGCCGGTAACGTGCGCCTGGACAAGACCTCGCGTAACGCGCGCCTGGCCCGCGAGTGGGCGGGGCGTGAGGACATTCCGGTCTACGCCGGTGCACCAGCGCCGATGCTGCGCAAACCGATCTATGCCGAAAACATCCATGGCAAGGAGGGCATTTCCGGCGTCACCGTGCATGAGCCTAAAAAGGGCCTGGCCGAAGGCAATGCCGTTGATTACCTGATCAAGACCCTTCGTGCTGCCAAGCCTCACAGCATCACTATCGCCATGCTGGGTCCGCAGACCAACCTGGCGCTGGCACTGACTCAGGATCCGGAAATCACCCAGGGCATCAAAGAAGTGGTAGTGATGGGCGGCGCGCACTTCAATGGAGGCAATATCACGCCGGTTGCCGAGTTCAACCTGTTCGCCGATCCGATTGCTGCAGAGATCGTGCTCAAGAGTGGCGTCAAGCTGACTTACCTGCCGCTGGATGTGACCCACAAGGTACTGACCAGTGAGGCGCGTCTGAAAAAGATTGCCGACCTCAAGAACAACGCCAGCAAGGTCGTCGGCGATATTCTCAACGAATACGTCAAAGGCGATATGGAGCACTATGGCATCCCGGGCGGCCCGGTACATGACGCCACCGTTGTTGCGTACCTGCTCAAGCCTTCGCTGTTCAGTGGTCGCGAGGTCAATGTGGTGGTGGACAGCCGTGAAGGCCCGACATTCGGGCAGACCATCGTCGATTGGTACGACGGTCTGAAACAACCAAAGAATGCGTTCTGGGTTGAGAACGGCGACGCTCAGGGCTTCTTCGATCTGCTGACTGAGCGCCTTGCGCGGCTGAAGTAAATCGATTGCCGGTCGACGTTCGTCGGCCGGTTCTTATTCGCGCTCGGGGTTGTGTGCCCCCATGTGATCGGCCGGGTATTTCTCGAATACCTGGCCAATGAAGGCTTGTGCCGCCTGAGTGCCGAGTTCCTTGACCAGCAGGTCTATACCGATGATTGCCAGTTCCTCTGGGCTTCCGGGGCTGTAGGAGCTTTGTCCTTGGGGCCACTTGGCTTTGATGTCGGCTTGGAGCGTTACGGTGGTCATGGAAGTCTCACGAGCTGAAATACTGGGTAATGCGCTGGGGCGCGGTTTTACCGGGCGCAGTTAAGCATTTTGCGCGGCGTTTGGCACTGCTACTTAGGCATGAAGCAAGTGCTGTGCGACACTGTGCTCCTGTTTAATTGCCGGGGAATACCGCGTGCAGATCGATTTGAATGACCCCGAGAATCTCACCCTGGCCGCCGTGCGCCAATTGATCGCCAGTGCCAGTGATGACGAACATACTCAATTGCGTGTGACTAAGGCCGGTATCGCCTACCTATCATCTGGGGTAGTCGGGGGCACTGACATAGATGGCCTGTTGTTTCGTCTTGAGACCTGGGCAAAGGGCTCCGGTTACGTCGGAAATGTCGCTGCCAGCGACGAGGTCTGGGTCACACAGGTTTTCAACGCGCTGAAGCAAAACTGGCCCAAGCCACCTTTTGACTACATCGACATCTACTGATTATGTTCATATCTGGTCACGATTGATCGGGCGAATGCCTGCTGATAGTCAGGCAGACTTGCCCGACGGCGATTTACGTCTTGAAACCAATCTGCAAGGCGGTTGTCGCACGATCTCTGTTCATTTTTTCAATAGGAGGCTTCATGCCTTGGAAGCTCGCATCATTCGGTACTTTGTTGGCAGCACTCGCGTTGGCGGGTTGCAGCACCCCGGGTACCTCTGAGCCAGCCAAAGACGCCGCAGTGACCGATGCAGGTCATAGCCGCTGTGAGTCAAAGGCTGCCGAGTTCACAATCGGCCAGAAAGCTTCGCCTCAGTTGCTGGAGCAAGCCCGGGCCCGTGCCGGTGCGCAGAATGCTCGCATCCTCAAGCCCAACGATATGATCACTTTGGAATACCGCTCCGACCGCTTGAACCTAAACGCTGACGACAACTTGGTGATCACTCGCGTCAATTGCGGCTGATCGCTGCTTTTGCAGCGCCCATAAAAAACCCCGCCACATGGACGGGGTTTTTTTAGCTCAGCGGAGAATTACTCGCCGCGAACCTGTGCAGCTTGCATACCCTTTTGGCCTTTCTCAGCCACGAAGGAAACGGTTTGGCCTTCTTTCAGGCTTTTGAAACCGTCGCTTTCGATAGCTTTGAAGTGTACGAACAGGTCGTCACCGCCACCTTGAGGAGTGATGAAGCCGAAGCCTTTTTCATCGTTGAACCATTTAACGGTGCCGGTTTGGCGATTAGACATGGTGTATCTCCAAGAAACATATATTTTCAGTAGTGCTGTGCTGCTCAGGCCAACTGGGCACACCGGGCTATCATAGTCGAAATGTTCGGCTTGGGAGCCCCCCCAAGGCATTGTTTGCCAATCAATAGCGTTGCATTTAGTGCTTAGGTCGGCTGAAAGCCCCGGTCTACGGGGCTTTGGCGCGAAATATCAGCTGTTAAAAAAAGCCGTAAAAGCTGCGTAATTTGTGAGAAATGGCAGTTTTCGGGCGATTTTTCCAGCAGAGCGGCCGTCTGATCTGGCGCCGATCTTACTTTTTCTTCACGACTTTGCAGGATGAAATTGCAGCCACCGCTTTGTTTTTAAGTGGTGCGCTGGCGTTCGGATTGGTCATCAATTCCTTGATTTCGGAACTGCTCAATTCGGCGTTGATCTTGTCGGCGCCACATTCGCAGTGGGCTTTGGCCGTTTTGACGTCAACGTTCTGGCTGGCGGCCGCGCTGCAGTCGTTGATGAAACTGTCACGGGCACCGGCCGGCCAATTGGAGGGCGCAGCAGCCTGCGCGCCGATGGAAAGGAGGCTCAGGGTAGCGGCGAGAGCGAGGGTAGAAGTAAAACGCATCATGGGATGCTCCTTTGGGTCGAGGACAAACAGCGATTCTCAGTGGGTTTGAGGTAGTGCGTACAGCTCAAGTTCCGTTTTGCAGCTATAAAGGCTGGAATTAGTAGTTACCTGGCCTGGCGCCGGCGCGATGACCGTTCATCTGTGCTAGCATCGCTCTCCTGGCTATTCCCGGGCGCGCCATTTGCCGCCTCGCCATGTTCTTTTTGTTCACTCCAGTCACTCTGGTTCGATTATCGGTTGGCCGAAAGGCTCCTGCCGCTGTAAGGCAGGCGTTCATCACTGAACGGCCTGGTATTGGATCTTGTACTGGCTCATCCCAACCCACGTGACCTTTGGTAGGGGTCACCACTAGGAGAGGAGGCGCCATGCCAACTATTACTCTTCCCGATGGCAGTCAACGTTCATTCGATCATGCTGTATCCGTATCCGAAGTCGCCGCATCCATTGGTGCCGGTCTGGCAAAGGCTACTGTGGCCGGCAAGGTCGACGGCAAACTGGTTGATGCCAGTGACCTGATCACCTCTGACGCCAGTCTGCAAATCATCACGCCCAAGGATCAAGAGGGGCTGGAGATCATTCGCCACTCTTGCGCGCACTTGATTGGCCATGCGGTCAAGCAGTTGTACCCAACCGCGAAGATGGTAATCGGTCCGGTTATCGAAGAAGGCTTCTATTACGACATCGCCTACGAACGTCCTTTCACTCCGGACGACATGGCTGCCATTGAGCAGCGCATGCACGCGCTGATCGAGAAAGATTACGACGTCATCAAGAAAGTCACCCCGCGCGCCGAAGTGATCGAAGTGTTCACTTCCCGTGGTGAGGACTACAAGCTGCGTTTGGTGGAAGAGATGCCGGACGAGCAGGCCATGGGCCTGTACTACCACGAAGAATACGTCGACATGTGCCGTGGTCCGCACGTGCCGAACACACGCTTCCTCAAGTCATTCAAGCTGACCAAGCTGTCCGGCGCCTACTGGCGCGGCGACGCTAAGAATGAGCAGTTGCAACGTATCTATGGCACTGCCTGGGCTGACAAGAAGCAGCTGGCCGCCTATGTCCAGCGCATCGAAGAAGCTGAAAAGCGCGATCACCGTAAGATCGGCAAGCGCCTGAATCTGTTCCACCTCCAGGAAGAAGCGCCGGGTATGGTGTTCTGGCATCCGAACGGCTGGACCCTGTATCAGGTGCTTGAGCAGTACATGCGCAAGGTGCAGCGTGATAACGGTTACCTGGAGATCAAGACCCCGCAGGTCGTTGATCGCAGTCTGTGGGAGAAATCCGGGCACTGGGCCAACTACGCCGACAATATGTTCACCACCCAGTCGGAAAACCGCGACTACGCCATTAAGCCAATGAACTGCCCATGCCATGTGCAGGTGTTCAACCAGGGCTTGAAGAGCTACCGCGAGTTGCCGATGCGCCTGGCCGAGTTCGGTGCTTGCCACCGTAACGAGCCGTCGGGTGCGCTGCACGGCATCATGCGCGTGCGCGGTTTCACTCAAGACGACGCCCACATCTTCTGCACAGAAGAGCAGATGCAGGCTGAATCCGCTGCGTTTATCAAGCTGACCATGGACGTTTATCGCGATTTCGGTTTCACCGACGTCGAGATGAAACTGTCCACTCGTCCGGAAAAGCGTGTCGGTTCCGACGAGCTGTGGGATCGCGCCGAAGCAGCACTGGCCGCAGCGCTTGATAGTGCGGGGCTTGCGTACGACCTGCAGCCGGGGGAGGGCGCGTTTTACGGTCCGAAGATCGAGTTCTCGCTGAAAGATTGCCTTGGCCGCGTCTGGCAGTGTGGTACCCTGCAGCTCGATTTTAACCTGCCGATCCGTCTGGGAGCCGAATACGTCTCCGAAGACAACAGTCGTAAGCACCCGGTTATGCTGCACCGGGCGATCCTCGGCTCGTTCGAACGGTTCGTCGGGATCCTGATCGAGCACTACGAGGGTGCATTCCCCGCGTGGCTGGCTCCGACCCAGGCAGTGATCATGAATATCACTGATAAACAGGCAGAATTTGCCGCTGAAGTTGAAAAAACTCTCAACGAAAGCGGATTTCGTGCCAAGTCCGACTTGAGAAATGAAAAGATCGGCTTTAAAATCCGCGAGCATACTTTGCTCAAGGTCCCCTATCTTTTGGTTATTGGAGATCGGGAAGTCGAGATGCAGACTGTCGCTGTGCGTACTCGTGAAGGTGCTGACCTGGGCTCTATGCCCGTCGCCCAGTTCGCTGAGTTCCTCGCGCAAGCGGTTTCCCGGCGTGGTCGCCCAGATTCGGAGTAATTATTATTAAGCGTGAAATGAGACAAGATAAACGAGCTGCACCGAAAGCCCCGATCAACGAGAATATCTCGGCACGCGAGGTTCGGTTAATTGGCGCTGACGGCGAGCAGATTGGCATCGTCTCGATTGATGAAGCGCTTCGTATTGCAGAAGAGTCCAAGCTGGACTTGGTGGAAATCTCCGCCGATGCAATCCCACCTGTTTGTCGGGTGATGGACTACGGCAAGTCGATCTTCGAAAAGAAGAAGCAGGTTGCCGCGGCGAAGAAGAACCAAAAGCAGATTCAAGTAAAAGAAATCAAGTTTCGTCCAGGGACGGAGGAAGGGGATTACCAGGTAAAACTGCGCAACCTGGTACGTTTCCTGAGTGATGGGGACAGGGCCAAGGTATCCTTGCGATTCCGCGGCCGTGAGATGGCCCACCAGGAGCTGGGGATGGAACTCCTCAAGCGGGTTGAAGCTGACTTGCTTGAGTACGGTTCGGTCGAACAGCATCCTAAGATGGAAGGACGCCAACTGATCATGGTCATCGCCCCGAAAAAGAAGAAGTAATCAACAGGGCACGGCAGGCCTTCTGATTATGTTTATCAACTGAATGCGGAGTATCCGAACATGCCAAAGATGAAGACTAAAAGTGGTGCTGCTAAGCGGTTTCTGAAAACTGCTAACGGTATCAAGCATAAGCACGCTTTCAAGAGCCACATCCTGACCAAAATGTCGACCAAGCGTAAGCGTCAACTGCGCGGTAGCAGCTTGCTGCATCCGTCTGACGTGGCAAAAGTCGAGCGCATGCTGCGCCTTCGTTAATTTTGGATCAAGAATAGAGGAAGTAACTCATGGCTCGTGTAAAGCGTGGCGTCATGGCCCGTAAGCGTCACAAAAAAATTCTGAAACTTGCTAAAGGCTACTACGGCGCGCGTTCACGCGTATTCCGTGTTGCCAAACAAGCGGTAATCAAGGCAGGCCAATACGCCTACCGTGACCGTCGTCAGAAAAAACGTCAGTTCCGCGCTCTGTGGATCGCTCGTATCAACGCCGGTGCGCGTGTTAACGGTCTGTCCTACAGCCGTTTCATCGCTGGCCTGAAAAAAGCGTCCATCGAAATCGACCGTAAGGTTCTGGCTGAACTGGCCGTGAACGAAAAAGCGGTGTTTGCTGCGATTGTCGAGAAAGCTAAAGCCTCCTTGGCTTAAGTACCCCCGACAGTCACCTTGGGCTGCTCCTGTAGCCCAAGGTGGTAAACGTCATAAATAGGGGAAGAGCCTTCAAGCTCTTCCCCTATTTTGTATCTGGAGTCTGTACATGGAAAACCTGGACGCGCTCGTCGCTCAAGCTCTTGAGGCTGTGCAAAGCGCTGAAGATATCAATGCCCTGGAGCAAATCCGGGTTCACTACCTTGGCAAAAAGGGTGAATTGACTCAGGTGATGAAGACCCTGGGGAATTTGCCAGCCGAAGAGCGCCCGCAAGTCGGCGCGCTGATTAACGTTGCCAAGGAGCGCGTCACAGAGGTTCTCAATGCGCGCAAGGCGTCGATGGAGGAGGCCGATCTTGCGGCCAAACTCGCCGCCGAGTCTATTGATGTAACTTTGCCTGGCCGTGGCCAGGCCTCGGGTGGTCTACATCCGATCACCCGGACTCTGGAACGTATCGAGCAGTTCTTCACCCATATAGGCTATGGCATTGCCGAAGGCCCTGAGGTCGAAGACGACTATCACAACTTTGAGGCGCTCAACATCCCAGGCCATCACCCGGCCAGGTCGATGCACGACACCTTCTATTTCAACGCGAACATGCTGTTGCGCACCCATACCTCACCGGTACAGGTCCGCACCATGGAAGCGAACAAACCGCCGATCCGCATCGTCTGCCCAGGTCGCGTTTATCGTAGCGACTCCGATATCACCCACTCGCCGATGTTCCATCAGGTCGAAGGCCTGCTGGTTGATCGCGATATCAACTTCGCCGACCTCAAAGGCACCATCGAAGAGTTCCTGCGAGTGTTCTTCGAGAAAGAGCTGGCGGTACGTTTCCGTCCATCGTTCTTCCCGTTCACCGAGCCTTCCGCTGAAGTCGACATGGAATGCGTGATGTGCAGCGGTAAAGGCTGCCGAGTCTGCAAGCAGACTGGTTGGCTGGAAGTGATGGGCTGCGGCATGGTTCACCCCAACGTGCTGCGCATGTCCGGGATCGATCCGGAAGAGTTCTCGGGCTTTGCCTTCGGCATGGGCGTTGAGCGTCTGGCCATGCTGCGTTACGGCGTGAACGACTTGCGTCTGTTCTTCGACAACGACTTGCGGTTCCTCGCGCAATTTCGCTAGTCGTAACGAATCTTTAGGAGAGCAGGATGAAATTCAGTGAACAATGGCTGCGCGGCTGGGTAAGCCCGCAGGTAGATCGCGACGCGCTGGTTGCTCGTCTGTCGATGGCCGGTCTTGAGGTCGATAGCGTAACGCCGGCCGCCGGTGTTTTCAGTGGCGTGGTTGTGGGCGAAGTGCTGAGCACCGAGCAGCACCCTGATGCCGACAAACTGCGTGTGTGCCAGGTCAGCAACGGGGCGGAAACTTTCCAGGTTGTGTGCGGAGCGCCAAACGTGCGTCCGGGTCTGAAGATTCCGTTTGCCATGATCGGTGCCGAACTGCCAGGCGACTTCAAGATCAAGAAGGCTAAGCTGCGCGGCGTTGAGTCCAACGGTATGCTGTGCTCCCAGGCGGAGCTGCAGGTAGGCGAAGGTAACGACGGCTTGATGGAGCTGCCGGCGGATGCGCCTGTTGGCCAGGACATTCGTGTCTACCTGGAACTGGAAGACGCCAGCATCGAGGTCGACCTGACCCCAAACCGTGGCGACTGCCTGTCCCTGGCTGGGCTGGCCCGTGAAGTGGGCGCGCTGTACAACGCCCCGGTTACCCGTCCAGTAGTTGCCGCCGTGCCTGCGGTACACGATGAAGTGCGTCCGATTGAGGTGCTGGCGCCAGCTGCCTGCCCACGTTACCTGGGCCGCGTAATTCGCAACGTCGACCTGTCCAAGCCAACTCCGCTGTGGATGGTTGAGCGCCTGCGCCGCGCCGACGTACGCAGCATCGACGCTGCCGTCGACATCACCAACTACGTGATGCTTGAACTGGGCCAGCCGCTGCACGCCTTCGATCTCGCCGAAATCAATGGCGGCATCCGCGTACGCATGGCTGAAGAAGGCGAGAAGCTGGTTCTGCTCGACGGCCAGGAAGTCAGCCTGCGCGCCGACACCCTGGTGATCGCTGACCATTCCCGCGCTCTTGCGATCGCCGGCGTAATGGGTGGCGAGCACAGCGGTGTTTCCGCGACCACTCGCGATGTCTTCCTTGAAAGCGCGTTTTTTGATCAAATCGCCATCGCTGGCAAGGCCCGCTCCTACGGCCTGCACACCGATGCGTCGCACCGTTACGAGCGTGGCGTAGACTGGAAGCTCGCCCGTGAAGCCATGGAGCGCGCCACTGGCCTGCTGCTGGAAATCACCGGTGGCGAAGCCGGCCCGATCACTGAGATTGTCAGCGAACAGCATCTGCCGTGCGTTGCGCCGATCACCCTGCGCGCCAAGAGCGTTGAGCAAATGCTTGGCCTGGTCATCGCACCGACTGAAATCGAGCAACTGTTGTCGGCCCTCGGGTTGAACATCTCTGCGGGCGGGGAAGGGCAGTGGCATGTTGAAGTGCCAAGCCATCGCTTCGATATCAGCCTGGAAGTCGATCTAATCGAAGAGTTGGCTCGTCTGTACGGTTACAACCGCCTGCCGGTTCGTTATCCGCAAGCGCGCCTGGCACCGCAACCCAAGGCCGAGGCGCGTGCGCACTTGCCAGAGTTGCGTCGTCTGCTGGTTGCCCGTGGTTACCAGGAAGCGGTGACCTACAGCTTCATCGATCCGAGACAGTTCGAACTGTTCAACCCTGGTGTCCAGCCCCTGTTGCTGGCCAACCCGATCTCCAACGACATGGCCGCGATGCGCTCGTCTCTATGGCCTGGTCTGGTGAAGGCCCTTTCCCACAACTTGAACCGCCAGCAAGACCGCGTGCGCATGTTTGAAAGTGGTCTGCGTTTCGTTGGTCAGTTGGACGGTTTGAAGCAAGAGCCGATGCTGGCCGGTGTTGTCTGCGGCAGTCGCTTGCCGGAGGGCTGGGCGCAGGGCCGCGATGCTGTGGACTTCTTCGACGTCAAGGCTGACGTGGAAGCCGTCCTTGGCTTTGCTGGTGCATTGGATGCGTTCACCTTCGTTCCTGGCAGCCACCCGGCGCTGCATCCAGGGCAGACTGCACGTATTGAACGTGAAGGTCGCTTGGTAGGCTTCGTCGGTGCTATCCACCCAGAATTGTCGAAAACCCTCGGTCTCGACCGTCCAGTATTCGTTTTCGAGTTGGTCCTGGCTGAAGTCGCCTCGGGCAAGATGCCTAAATTCAGCGAGCTGTCGCGCTTCCCAGAAGTGCGCCGCGACCTGGCACTGATCGCTGACCGTGAAGTTGCCGCCACTGCCGTTTTGGATGTTATCCGTGAAAATGCAGGGGAATGGCTGACAGACCTCAGGCTATTTGACGTCTATCAAGGTAAAGGCATTGATCCGCATAGAAAAAGCCTTGCAGTTGGCTTGACCTGGCAGCATCCATCGCGCACTCTTAATGACGATGAGGTGAATACCACGACACAAAATATCCTCACCTCGCTCGAACAAAGGTTGAACGCCACGTTAAGGAAGTGACGTATGGGGGCTTTGACGAAAGCTGAGATGGCGGAACGTCTGTACGAAGAGTTGGGTCTGAACAAGCGCGAGGCCAAGGAATTGGTCGAGCTGTTTTTTGAAGAAATCAGACACGCTCTGGAAGACAACGAACAGGTCAAGTTGTCCGGTTTCGGCAACTTTGACCTGCGTGACAAACGCCAGCGGCCTGGCCGCAATCCAAAAACGGGAGAAGAAATCCCGATCACGGCTCGCCGTGTGGTCACCTTTCGTCCAGGGCAGAAGTTGAAGGCCCGAGTTGAGGCTTATGCTGGAACCAAGTCATAACGACGAGCTACCCGTCATCCCAGGCAAACGCTACTTCACCATTGGTGAAGTCAGCGAGCTCTGTGCGGTAAAACCGCATGTGTTGCGCTACTGGGAGCAGGAGTTTCCTCAACTTAACCCCGTCAAACGCACTGGGAACCGTCGGTATTATCAGCGCCAGGATGTGCTGATGATCCGACAGATCCGCGCGTTGCTGTACGACCAGGGGTTCACCATCAGCGGCGCTCGCCAGCGCATGTCCGGTGATGAGGCCAAAGACGATACCACCCAATACAAGCAAATGATTCGCCAGATGATCTCCGAACTCGAAGATGTGCTGGTGGTTTTGAAGAAGTAATACAGGCTTTTAAAATACTTCCACATTTCAAAAGCTTGCGGTATATTCCTGATCGCTTCGTTCAGAAGCGAACCCAGTAAAACGCCTAGTCGGGGCGTAGCGCAGTCCGGTAGCGCACTAGCATGGGGTGCTAGGGGTCGAGTGTTCGAATCACTCCGTCCCGACCATATAATTCAATGACTTAGCCGCTTTCGAGCGGCTTTGTTGTTTTTGCCATAGTGACTTTCCAAGTGACCCTGGCGTTTTTCATCATGCTTCCCTCCTTTTCAGAATCGTCAGCGCTGGTGCGCGTGAGTCGGTTGCTGATACTGTGAGTTCACGCCGTTTTTGGCCCTTTTTCGCGCTGCCTTTGGCACCAATCCTGTTTGATAATTCTCTTCCTGTGAGTTCACGCCGTTTTTGGCCCTTTTTCGCGCTGCCTTTGGCACCAATCCTGTTTGATAATTCTCTTCCTTTCTCAGCTTTTTCGCATGTCAGATAGCCTTGGAAAGCGCACTGTTTCCGGGCGATTAGGGCGTTTTTCCTCAGGGCTCCGCGGCGCTAAACCCTGGAAGCTCAGTTCCGATTCTTCGTTCTTAAAGGTCACCATCCTAAATCAGCGAAACCGGCTGTACGTCACGCGGGCCGTGCCTTTGAAGACAAACGGAAGCAGCGAAAGCCGGACTTCCGATTGTGCGCTAGGGAAACGGAACAGAGCGCGGGGAGGGCGCATCCTATTCGAATTGATTGCTGACGGGCTGTGGGCCTTCTGACGACCCTTTGATCACAAGGCCCAGGGGCCGATTTGGAATCAAACCATCGCGTCCGAGAGCCTGACCTATACCTCCAAATTCGACGTTTTTGGGCCCAAACCGCAGTGCCAAACAGACCGCAAATTCACCCGACTTCTTGCTGTTTTGGTGACAAACCATTTTGCAGGTAGTTGGCACCGATTGAGTGCCGCTGAACCCTCGAAAGATCCGTCGGCCGCGGCTTCTAGCGGTCAGCTCGGAATCTCTTGCAAGGTCCTGGTCGGTGCCAAATCCGCTGCTAACTCACATCTGGGTGGAATCCTCACGGCTGCCGCGTGGGCGGGTGTAAGGAGGCGTCGGTTTTGGCACTACCTTGCACGATGTTTGGCACAACACCTCGCTGATGTAATCCGCAAAATTTGCACTTTGTTTGGCACCTTCAAATTTGAACGTACCAAGCGCTCAATCAGCGATGATGATTCGTCTAGCATTTGTCGAGCAGGTCATTGACGTTGCCTAGCTGCGCTTATCGGCTGGGACGTGGTTCTTGTTCGGAAGGGTTGTAGAAAACGGTGAAGTGCCCACAGGTGCAGAGAACTGCGCTACCGCCTATTGCGGGGTATGCCCGCCAATGAATGCGTTCCTGCTCCACGTGGTCGCCAGGATGCCGGGACTGGTAAGCGTCGAAATCGAGGTTGCTCCGAGAGCATTCTGGATTACCACAGGCCACGGTATTGGGGCGTTTTTCAGTCTTTCTTGGCATATTTCAGTCCTTACGCCTGCTTGAAAAATAACAGGCGTTACCCTCTCAGTTAGTTTGGATGCTATCGAAGTATGAGTGTCAACGTGATCAATGCTTAATGTGACATCAACACACATGACGCTCTCTGGCTGTAGGCGTGGAGGTCGCGTCGGCGGCTGATCATTCAATAGGAACGCTAGGGTAGGGCAAACAAACGTTTCCTTACTAGCACTGTGATACCAGAATTAAAAAGACCTTGGAACGCTAACCAAGCGTCCAAGGCCAAGGTACGACGGGATGGACCCACGGAGAAGTAAAACCATCCCTTCCTGCTACAGCTGCTTCCTAGCCTCCACGTCTCACCTGCATACCCACTCGTCGTTCAAACTCTGCAAACACCGTATTGGTATCGGTTCTTACCTCAAATACAAAGGGACGATTGAGTACCCCCTCCAAGCGGCTGATAGCGCTATTGAGGCCATTGACGCCGCCCGCTGCACCCTCGTTGCCAATCATCCCGTTAAGGCTCCCATTGGGCTGGCTGCCCCCTTGTCCCAAAGAGCTTGAGCCAGTCAACCGTTGGGCTTGCGCCGACATCCAGTCGGTAGGACTGGATTGCGTCATCATTGCCTGCAACCTCGCATTCGCTGCTTGAGTCGCCATACCAGCATTCACTGCACGTCCTGCAATTCCTGCCGCCCAGCTATTCGCACCTTCAATCGGTAAGCCTGATGCAGTCAGGCCCGTTTCATGGTGTGCTAGACGCTGGGCTTCCGATGACAGCCAATCTGATGACTGGTCAGGATTCTTGTCGGCCAGAGCCATACGGTTACGGTAGAAGGAAGTTTGATAGGTTCGTTGGTCATCGTTGAGTAGTTTGTTTCGTTGAGCCTGGTCAAGCCGCGAATCATCGTCTTGAGGTGTGGAGCCAGGGATAAATGCTCCTGCGATGTAAGGGGATCGACGCATCAAGTAGGTTGCTGTTGCAGCTACTGCCCCTCTGCTGGCAGGTTCTGCGACCTTTCCAGCTCTTACCGACAAGTCCGGAACACCACCGCCGAGAGGCATACCACTAGGCCAGTTGGTGACAAACACAGACGTAACGCCTGTGGCTTCTTCTAGCACTTTACCTACCGCGATTCCCTGCATGGTTTCCAGTGGGTTCCCTACACCTGGCAGCTTGTTCAGCAGTGCCCCGGCCCCTTTCTTGAGGCCTCGACCTGTGTAATAGCCGCCGATTGCTGTAGCAGCGCCCAGCCCCATCATTTGTTCACCGGAGAGATTTAGGTCATCAAGCAGATAGGTGCCCATGCTGGCGAAGGCTTCGTTGATCGGGCGCGACATGCGGTCGGTGGCGTCGCGTAATGTGGCACGCATGCGTCCAGCTGTCCCGGTGGCGCTGCTGGTGTTCTCCTTGAGCTGTTGGTTGAAAATAGGTGCTGCGTTATGAACCTGATCAGAGATACCAACCATGTTGTCCTGCCGATCACCTGAGAGCATCCACCGCCAGGCGGTGACCGCATCGCGATCCATGCTTTTGAACACCACGTTGAAAAAGCTAGCGCGGGTCTTATCATCAGGCAGCTTGTCGTACTTTTTGCGCATGTCCGCGACGACTTCAAAAGGGTCGCGACGGCTCTTGTCTTTGTTGAAAAACTCAATACCGGTGGTCTTGGATACTTGCTCTTGATAGGAGCCAGTGTTGAATACCGTCAGGAAGCTTCCGACCATCGTGCGCAGGTTGTCGGCGTTGGGCTCGACGTTGGACAAAGACTCGATCAGACCAAGGGACTGATGGAACTTAAATCCCGCAGCGCTGGCATTGGCCCCGACCTTGTTAAAGATGCCGCCCAGGTCAGTCAACTCAGCCTTGGCCGCATCCCCCGCGATGGTCATTTTTTGGAGAATATCCAGCATCGTTGCCGGGTTCTCCAGGTCAAAGCCGTATGCCTCCTTTGCTGCCATACCGGCGCCCGCCAGAATCGTAGGATCAGCGTTGCGTAGAGCGCTGGCTTGACCAATAGCATCAATACTCGACTTCGCTGCTTTTGGACTGAGACCACCAGCCAACAAGGCTTCTGCGCCGCCCAGAATAGAGTCGGGATCATTGCCATACGACTTAGATACTCGGAATACCTCTTTGCGCATATCCTCATTTTCAGCAGGCGACATGTTGGCTGTCTGCCCTAACTGGATCATCCTGCGGTCAGTCTTGGCGCTGCTCGCTACCGAAAGTCCAACACCAATACCCAACCCTGCACCGGCTAAGTGACCATTAACGCCTGTCATCATGCCTTTGACCCTACTGAACTCGGCCCGCGTGGCGGCGGCTACTGACTTGATCGTCCGCAAGCTGCTGGTGGCAGCACGAGCCAGCTGCCGAAAACTCGTACTGGTGCGATCAACACCAGTGCGAAGCGGTGTGATGCCCTCGCGTTCTGCACTGCGTAGTGTTGCCTTGGTTTCCTGAGAGGCGCGGCGAGCTGCCTGCCCCATGTCTTTAAGCCCAGCACCTGTCTGAATTACCTCGGTGCGGAACTCGCGTCCACTTTTGGTACTGTCCCGCATCGCCTGGCGAATCGCTTTAAAGCTGCCGACGCCTGCACGGCCAATACCTGAAATAGATGTTTGTGCTTTCTGGCCTTCAGTTGCCAGGGCACGAGCGCCTTCTTTACCAGCCTGGCGCAGGTCACGATTCAAGCCCGCGATCTCGCGTCGGCTGTTGCCCGAATTTGCCTGGATACGTAATGCGACGCGTAGATCGGCGGACATGAATTACCCCTTGGTTTTCTTACGTCGTTTACTCACGTAGCGAGTACCTGTTTTTTGTTTGCCTATGAGCAGGTCGAGACGTGCTTCGACCTCCGATTTAGGCATACGATTTATTTCGTCGAGTCGGTAGCCGAATCGGACAAGGGCGTGTTCGACTTGTCGCCAGCCGTGCTTGCTGCGCTCGGCAGCGCGAGCTTTTTTTCCAGCGCTTCGTCGGCGGCACCCAGCAATGCCAAGTCGGTTTCTGCCAGTTCAGCCCGCAACAAATCGAAGGTCAGCGCCTCGGCTGGAATATCACCAAGCGACAACAATTGGCGGTGATAAATAGCCATGGTCGCCACATGCAACGACGCTTCAGGATGTTCGCTCTGGACGTCGATCAAATCACCTGCCAGCGGAATACGCATGGTGAATGTCTTGTGCCGCAACCCGGCGTAGTACACGCCGACTGCTAGCTCACCGCCGATGGTCAAGCCTTCCCAACGCTTATCAATATTAGTCATCGTGACAACTCCTAAATCAGCTTAACCAGGTACTGACCAGAGGCTCCGCAGTACCTGCCCAGGGATTGCCACCGCTGGCATCTTTGACGAGTAGCGATCGGGCTCTACCTTCAAGCACTGGCGGCACCAGCAACATGCCCGGAACAACACCCAGAGGTCGGCCACCGTCGCTTTTGAAATCCATCATCGCGGCGCGAGCTGCTTCATAGTTCTCGACAGTGAGAGGTGCTTTCGAGCAGTAGGCGAACTGCCAGAAACCGAACCCAGCGTTAACCCGCGCATCCACGCCATAGCGGTACTCATCGCGCATGAACACCGACTCATCATCAACACGGGTCATCGCTTTAAGGTCATAGTCCTGACGCTTCTGGAAGATGATGGGCTTGATCGCTCGACTGACATCGAGCAGATACCAGGCAGGGCCAGCGCCATCTTGGAAGTTGCTGACCGAGACCGCGTCCCCGGTCGCGTCGCTGTTCGGATAAACCGGGTGATCGGTATCGAAGAAGTTTTGGCCGTCATAGCACTTTGTAGTGAGGCCGGCCTTGAGCAAGGCGAAGACCAATTCGTTCGGGTGGGCTGTTGACGCTCGCCCCATTTCCTCGATCAGCGGAGAGTAAACGCCAATTTGGTCATCTTCGATATCGGTACGCGATACAACGATGGAGCTTTCATACTTCTTGTTATCAATGGTGTATCCGTGAGCCGCCATATCCTTCAATACGCGGTCTCCCACCCACTCACGGAATGCTGGAAACTGTCCCAGCCAAGCGTAGGTGTTACTGCGAGTCGAGGACGGTACGACTGTGGCAATTTTCTGCCAATCGGTCGGCGTGCCTGTTTGTGCTTTTTGGAATACCGCTTTAAAAGCAACGAATAGTGCATTAATGGTGTTTTGTGTAACGATCATTTGATAAACCTATTTTTTGATTTCTTCAAGCCTTCTTCTTTTGCGAAGTTGGCAACGATGTCATAAGTTGTTGCAGATGTGAGTCCGTATTTCTTCGATATATCGACAATTGGAATATCGCTTTTCCAAGCAGCATAAATTTCCTCATTACGCTGCGCTAGTTCGTATTTGAAACCTCTTGGGATATAAATTACTCGCCCGCCAAAATTAATGGAGAGTCCTGTGACCACGTTGCTTGCAAGGTGATCTGGCGTCACCCCATGCTCCAAGGCATATGCTATTGAGCTTTCAATCGACTTGAAAAGTTCGAGCGCGGTTCCTTCCCAAGTTCCACTTGGAATGCGCCTTCCCTTCTTACTCTGTTTTTTTTCTTCGCTCACGCAGCCCCCTTCAGTGTTTAAAATTTGTCGCAAGACTCAATGCACGTTCATTAGTGATAATGTCGTACACCGTCTGTGACGCCACCGCGTACTTTCTGATTAGGTCTTCATGGGTCATGCCATTCAGAAAGTCGGCGTAAAGAGCCTCACTTCTGAGCTTTTTCTTTAGTGCTGTACCGCGTGGGAGATAAATCATTCCTCCGCCCATCACATCGCATATAGCGACAACTGCCGATTTAGCCAAGTGATGGGGTGAGGCATCGAATTCCATTTCTTTATTAATGGAGTGCTCTATTATTTCGAGCATCTCTATCATGCTCTTAGGCAAAGGATTCAAGTCTTTCTTTCGTCCGGCCTTTTTCTCGGTTTCCTGCATTTCAATGTCTCCAACCAACCTTGCGTCGACAGGAATCATTGAAACGCTTTCTCTTAGAGGTTCGTATATCAGGACGGTTTAAGGTTTTCGGCGCCGGTCAACAGCGCCGCTTTATATAGAGGAACGATTTCGAGAGATACCGTGAATCACGATATTCTGTATTGGCGGGAAAAACGTATAGAGCGTGACTGCGTTGCACAGCCATGAAGGGCGTTAGACCCGCGTTAGAAATGGAGAGCGGTGCTTAAGGTAGGCAGAGCCACCACCTCATAACAAAAAACGCTTACACGCGATCTGAGGCGTTACTTGCACCTCCTGAGCAAACTTCGAACCTGATGAAGGCTTGGGCACTCGCCCTGGTACTTGCTCACAAAGACTGTATAGGGAGTCTTGACACTGGGCAGGACACCAGTAGTGCTCGAAGAAGGCACCAGCCCAAACCTGCGGGCTTACTGTCTGTTGAGGTCGCAAGGGCGCGAGGCCAATCACCCCAGACTCACGACATTCCGCCAGCCAGCGCTTGAGCATCCGCTCGGATAACGTTCGATCCTCGCCCTTGCGGTCGTTGCAGTGCCATTCTTGCGGTCAACTAGGCACTGAGCGTGCCGTCCTCTGCTCGACCAATCAGGGTCAAGATGGCGCGTTGCTGACTGACCGTCTGACTCATGCCCTGGATCTCACGTATCAAGGCGAACCTTGCCGACATGATTGAGCGCTGATCCTGAGACAAACACCCACTCGATACCGCGCCCCGTTCGCCCAGGGCGTTGTTGGTTGCGTAATTGCTTGGACTTGACCACCTACTTGCATTCGACTTGACCGGTTGTTTGCATCGGGTTTGACCAGCACACTGCGTGTTATTGACAGACAGAAGTCGACCCGAAGCGGACGCTCAGACAGTCAATCGGAGACTGGCAGCAATTCGGGATAGTCCAACTGCTTTGGGTGACTGTGCGCCCCAGTTCTAAGCTGCTAACCTGTCCGTCCAGGAACGCTAACCATGTGCTGACAAGGGGTCTTATGTCGATTGCAGGCTTTGAGAATAAAACCGACTTTACGACCAAACTGAATGAGCACATCTCAGCATCAGGCCCGGTTAAGAGCATACAACAGCTATTTGGACGCGAAAAAGAGCTATCTTTAATAGAGGAGGCTCTATATGCCAATGGGCGTCATGTTTTTATCTATGGAGATAGGGGCGTAGGGAAATCGTCATTGGCAGCCGCCGCTGCCGCCCAGTATCAGTCCCCGGACAATTCACCTATACAGATAGGTTGTGGGCCTGATACTAGATTTTATGAAACTATTGAGAACTTAGTCGATAGGGTGATGAAATCGCTTGAGGGTAAGTATGAACACGTAATTAGCCAGTCTGTTAATATCAAGATCTATTCTATTAGCTGGAAGAGTACTGCCAAAAAGGTTGAGGTGCCTAAGGTGGACTCAATGTACTCAGCGGTCAACGCCACTGAGGAGATAGCAAAATATCACTCTGAAAACCCTGTGGTAATTATTGATGAGTTTGATCAGATAGATTCAGAGGTCGAAAGAAAGCTATTTGCGACGTTCCTCAAAGATCTTGGGGATAGAGGGGTGAATGTAAAGTTCATCTTCACTGGGGTGTCTACATCACTTGAAAAGCTCTTAGGTTCACACGAGTCGAGCTTCCGACAGCTCCATACCATTGGACTTGAGCGTTTAGGATGGTCAGCGCGAGAGGACATTGTTCGAGATGCTGCTGCTGCGTTCTCACTTTCGGTAGATGACGACGTGTGTTTCAAAATTGCCAAGATTTCTAACGGCTTTCCATATTATGCACATCTAATTACGGAAAAACTTCTCTGGCTAGCATTTAACGAAGAATCCTCTATCAGTCATCTGGACGTTACGATTTTTGAAAAGGCACTGGAAGATGCGATTTTGAGTATCGGCGCCCATCTCAAGCGGCCTTATGAGCAAGCAACATCTCATAGATCTCCTGACTACACCGAAATACTTTGGGCGACAAGTGATTCGGAGGATATTATCAGATACGGCGAGAGTATCTTTTTTTCATATATTCGCATACATGAAAAGCTGCACGGAAAAACCCCGTCCGCGGAATATCTCCCATTATCTCAGTCAAGCTTTCTAGCAAAGCTGCGCGATTTGAAGAAGAAGCAGTATGGCGAGATAATTGAGAACGCTCTAGACAGAAAAGGGATCTACACATACAGGGAAAACATACTTCGAGGCTTTATAGCTATGAAGGCTCTTGAAGGTGGCGTCGAACTGCAAGGAAATATACCGGACGCCCCTAAAGCTCCAACCGCAATGGCAAAAGCCAAGCGACCTACCTCTGCGGGAAAAGATAATACTCCTCGTATAAAATTTAGAGGGGAGGAAGAGTTACGTGAAGAAAGTTAAAATGTTCGTAGTTGCAGCCAGATATTAAAACTGAAGATATGCTTTAGTTGTAGAAAGCATTGGAAAATGTTCGGAGCAGCCGCTTCTGGCCGACACCTGCCGGTCAAGGATATTCAGTATGCTGGTCAAATCCGATGCAAATGCCTGGTCAGGTCAAATGCAAATGAATGCTCAATGGCAATGCAAACGGGTGGTCAAGTGGAATGCAACTCTCCGGTCGGTCGCCTCCTGTTCATGCGCTTCAATCAGCAGAAAGCCGGGGTAGACGCCAGCAGCGGTGGCTATCAGTGGCTCTATCTGCGCGATTCTTTGAGTTTGCGCACAACCGTTACTTTTCCAGTGTTTGGGTCAAAGACCTGTCCTTGACGCTGAATCATGGGTGCTATAGGTCCTGTGTACATGCCATATGCAAGGCAATAACGTGCTTGCTTCCCAGGTTGCGCTGGAGTGACAACGCTCAGATAACCAGCCCAGTTCAACCACTTGAGATAGTTTTTTGCTGTGGCAATACTTGTCGGCGTTGCTGTACTGGCGTACATCGCAAGCTCGGTCGCGTTGACTTCGTCCAGTATCCTGAGCGTGCGCCACATTGCTTCTGTGCCGCGACCTTGTTGGCTTGGGGTGCCGTCCAATCGAAGCTGGGGAGCCTCGGCGCCCACGTCACGAACCAATTGGAATTCAGCTCTATCCCCAACACCATTGCCGCGTTCCAGGTATCCAGCTTTTCTCAGGCTGTTTATGTATGTCCGAACGGTCTCATCGTTGAGGTCAGTGCGCCGACTGATGGTGTAACAACTAATCCCCTCAGGATGCTTTCTAATCATTTCCCACACACGCTGACGATTGCTTTTACCGTCCTGAATGACCATGTGCGCGGGCTTCCGGCCAATGCCCATTAGAGCGCTCTCCGCAATGGTGCCTCACCGGTGAACCAGCCACGGTCTCCCCACTGAGCACTATTAACAGAGTCCCAGCCGAACGCTTGGGCTTCGGATTGA
Organism: Pseudomonas sp. TE3911; assembly: GCF_054062775.1. NCBI lineage: Bacteria > Pseudomonadati > Pseudomonadota > Gammaproteobacteria > Pseudomonadales > Pseudomonadaceae > Pseudomonas > Pseudomonas sp. TE3911. Next base: position 1,187,431 of record NZ_JBSSFP010000001.1, read on the forward strand.
AGGCGGTAAAGATTTACCACCACTCGACGTAAGCAGCCACGCACGGCTTTTCGTAAGTCTTCAAGAAGATCGTCATGAATCTGGAGATTCGGATAGCAGGCGGCTGACAATGTTCGCAGATCTTCCTGTGTGGCAGGTTGTGCTGGCACCCACTCCAATACCCTATTATGTAGGCGCTCAAGCTTGGCTAGGCTGAACGGTACGCGCTCTTCTCCGATCAGAACAATGGTTCCGTGGCTGGCGTTATAGATGTCGGTCAGAACGTTGGCCGCTGCCTTTTCTAGAAGGTACTGTGCATCGTCGACGATGAGAGGGCGCCCGCTCCGTGACAATTGATCTGCGATTTGATCAACCATCTCCGACATGGTGCGGCTTGGCACTATCGTCATCTCCCGCAAAACGGCGGCGAGAAAGGCCTTCTTTGTCCAAGTGTCCCGGCATTCGACGTAATAGGCGCGATAGATGTTCGCCGCGAATGTTGCTCCCACGGTTTTGCCTAGCCCGCTAGCACCGTACATCACCACTAATCCGGGTAAGTTGGATGGTCGTGCCATAGCACGCTCAACTGCGCTGGCCAGCAAGCCGACGTTCGTCAGGGGGACTATCTTCGGTGCGCTCATTCCGTGCTTCTCCATGCTGTTTTCTTGCTATCGGCCATCAGCGTTGGCGATGGCCCTACGAGTTGGTGTGCTCATACATCCGCTTGATGGCGGTAAAGTCGAGATGGCGCGGGTATCGCTCATGCCATAAACCTTCTTCTGAGTTAAGAATCTCCCCGGCTTGGAAGCGCTTATTGAGTGCTTCCCACAGTCGATACCTACCTATCGGGTCGCTGGGTAATTCGAATCTGTTGGTTTTAGGAACCGTAAGGCTTGCGGCAAAGCGATGAGCGTCGGCCAGTTGCTCGGCACTGAGGTCGGCGGACGGGGCAGGGGAGGTAGTGATCATTTCTACGCGACTGCCGGTCAGCGTTTCCAGCTTGTCCACGGCACGTTTCATCTGGCCTTTCTCGCGTTTGTCATAGGCCTTTTCAATCATGGATTTCGGTATGTAATCGCTGGCATTACCGTCGAGGGTTGCTTCGCCGATCAACTCCCCGTCCAGCGTGCGGACCCAAACGCGGGATGAATCGCGCACGTCGTATGCCAGGCGGATTTGCTCGCCCTGAAAGTTACGCAAAGCGTCCAGGAAATAGGTTTCTCCGGCCCAGGTAACTTCGCCGCGACGTGTCGGGCGGATAACTTGCGGGCGTGTCAGGTCATTCAACAACTCGGCGGGTGCCACAATCGGCTCCCAGCCAGCGGCAATGGCTGCCCTCCAGGCCTCATTTGGGCTCATGTGGCGAATCTTGCCGGTCAGCGGATCGCGGAGTTTGGCAAGCCCCCGGTGCGGGCTATTGTTGTAGGTTTCAATCTCGTATTCGACACCGGCCATGAACTCGGCAAAGGTCGGAATCAAACGGGTGCGGCCGGTTTCGCGTAGCTCTTTGCGGCCGATCCGATGCACTTTGGTGCCAGAATGCTTGTCCATGTCGGCGCCGATATAGCTGGTTAGTTTCTTGGCCGCGTTGACCCAAATCGTTTGATGGGAGCGCTCGATAAGACCGCGTGCCTGGCTGTTATAGGGCAGTGCGTGGGTCATGGTGCCGCCGAGACGGTCGACCACTTCACGGACGGTGTCGTTATGAAAGCCTGAGCCATTGTCGACGTAGAACATGGCGAACATGCCGTGTTGCATGGCGTCACGCAGGGCGTCCATCACACCGATGGTTGACTCGGCCTCACCGATGGAAATGCCCAGTGCCTTGCGCGTTGCGACATCTAGGACGGTGGTTACTTCCGGGCGGTAAGGCTTGCCGGTGCGCGGGTTCAATACCTCGGCGTCGAACTTGTGGCCGTCGGCGGTAAGCACGTCGCATGGGAGCAGGTTTGTTGTGGACCGGCGCTTGAAGGGTTGTAGGGCCTTCAGCTCCTGCGGCGAGCGACGGCCGCGCTCACGGGCCTCGGCGCTCAACTTATTAAGGAAGCGGCGGACGACATGAATACTCGGGCGCTCGACTGGATGCTTTAGGGCGAACTCGGCATAAGCTGCTTCGACGCTGGGCTTGGTCGGGCGCTGATAGCAGGTTAGGAATGCTGCTGACCATATTGGCAGACTCAACTCTTTCTGGCGGCGCGCTGGAGCCAACCCGATTTCACCCTGTTTACGATAGTCGGCCAGCCAGCGTTTTAGCGTGCGCTCGCTCAAAGATCGCTCGCCGGATTTACGGTTGTTCGCCCGTTCCACGAGGCCGGTCAGGTACGTGCTGAGTTGGTCGGCTTTCGCCAGACTTACTAGAGTCTCGATAGCGCGTTGCTGACTGATGGCGTGATTCAATCGCTCGATCTCGCGCACAAAGGCTAGGCGGGCCGTCATTACAGAGCGTTGGCCTTCGTTTAAACGTGACGGAAAAACAGTGTCACGCTCTAATAAATTTTGGTGGGTATTGGCACTCGGTGACGTTTGCAGCGTTGTGACTGAACGGGCAATTAGCGCTGTTTGGGTATCGACCGGTAATTGAGAGAATGGAAATTCCTGTGCTTTTGAGCCTTGCCTAAGCTGGCTTTTCCAGCCCGCACGCGATGCAGTTTTCCTAACGCCCTGAGTCGTTTTTGGCATGCCAGTTAAACCGGCGAGCTCTTTGGCGGTGTACCAGCTTTGCATCAGCAGACCTCCTGCTTCGTTACCGGACGACAGGCCCAGGTGCCATTGGCGCCAGGGCCTGTAGCTATCGCTATGCTGCTTGGCGAGCGGCCTGGTATAGAGAGTCAGCATCTTCAACGAGTAGCTGTAGAGCACGCGAAACCTTCGCGATGTCCCGAGCCCCAGTGTCATCTGCATTGCAAACGCTCAATACAGAAAGCAGGTCTTTAACGGCACCTAGACGCCAGTCGGCAGCGTCCATCAGATCCCGTCGAGTTGCACTGTCATTGAGGTAAAGGACTGGGTTTGAAGAGCCTTGTGAGTTGGAGTCGAGAGGCTTGAAGTTAGCCATGAGTCACCTCCGCAACATCGTGGCTTGATTCAAGAGCACGGGCCTTTTCCATCGCGGCGTTGTAACGACCAAGGCGTACGGAAAGTGATGAGTCTGCTCGCAGGGCGGAGAGAGCCATAGCTCTGAGGGCTGCTGCCCGGCTAAGCGCGGACGGATTTCGGGTATGTTGCTTCATGGGGTGTTGCTCCAACTTAATATGTGGAGCTGTCACCAATCGCCGTCAAACGATTTAGGGTGGCAGCTGTGCGCGGGTTGACGGACCGGGAAAGTTGGCACCCAGCGCACCCGAAGGTGCCCCACGCACAGCCGCCATAACACGAAACGGCAGGCACAAAAAAAGCGCCTGCTGTCGAATGGTGGGCGCTTATGCGCCAACTTGCTCGGGCCGTCAAACCCGGTCGCTGATGTGCAGCGACATGTGGACATTAGCGGTTTCCCATGTGATCGGCAAGAGCTAACGTTTCGTAGGGGATAGAAAAGTGGCGGGGGAAATGCGTTGCGTCTGTTTCTTTTTGCATCCGTTTTAAATCACCTGACCATTAACACGAAAGTAAAAATAAACCTTTATAAAACAATGGTTTGATATCAAAACGAAACGATGGAAACAGAAAAGATGCTCGCATCCTTTTCTTCCGCTAGAAAAAGAACCAGTTTGATGGTCGGGAAGTGGGTCAAGAGGCCTTGTTCTCGGGCTCTTTAATGATTATTAGATGAAGAGCAACGTATGCCAAAGAATCTGCAAAAGGGTGCGATACCTATCTAAATGTCGTCTTTTTTGTTTAGCGCGTCTTTGGCACTGATTCAGGGTTGAGTTGATAAGAGGTGCAGGCCGGAAACCCTTGATCTACCTGGCTTAGCTCGTTTTGTCTCGGATAATCCCGCTTCTTCCCGCCGACTTCCTCACCAGTGCCAAACCTGCCACCTCCCCACACGACCATATAATTCAATGACTTAGCCCAAGTGGAAACACTTGGGCTTTTTCATGCCTGAATTTCTTACTCGGCAGCAAACCTCGTCCATCACCGCTTAGCGCTATACCGAGAGCTTCCCTCAGTACGTTGTGGCGATGACCTGTGCTAATTGCATATCAGGCATGAACGGTGGGCTGTAGGTCGAGTGATAGTATCTGGACGCCTGCTCAAACTGGGCGCCGCGGATCTCGCCCTCTGAACCGATAAACGCCAGTGCATCGGCCTTGGCGGCGCCGAAATATTTGCTGGGATGGCTTGTCGCATCACTGGCGAAGGAGCTGAAGAAGGTGGGCCCCGATGTCGTCCAGAACATGGCGCGGTCGCCGGGTTTCTTGATCTCTCCTGCCATCGCTTGAGTGGAAAATAACGCCAGCCCTGCGATGATTGCTGCCTTCCATGATTCCATTCGTCGTCGCGCCCCTTTTGTTTAATCAGCCCAGGGTAGCAGCGCGGGCGCGGTGATTTTGCTGGGCTGGAAAAATTTCCCATATCCGGCGCATCCATCTCGGCCAAGGAGAAGCTCAATCAGGCCTAACGCGCACGTATCAAAACGTTTGCCCCATGGAAAACTGGAACACCTGCTTATCTGCATTCTCCGGCGTTCGAATCGGATACGCCAAGTTCACACTCAGCGGCCCCAAAGGGCTGTACCACGTCACGCCCACGCCTACCGAGCTGGCCATCTGGCTCAAATCCACGCTGCCACAGCCCTGGGTGGTGCTGAGGTAGCACTTGTCCGAATACACCGTGCCTACATCCCAGAACACTGAGGTCCGTACAGATTTGTTGTCTTTGATAAACGGCACCGGGAACAGGTATTCCGCCCCGCCGGTTATCAGGATATTGCCGCCCAAAGCCTCGGTGTCGCGGTCGGTGTAGTACGCCTGGCCGGCGCTGGAGTAGGCGCCGGTGGCCGGGGTGTTGCGTGGGCCGAGGGTGCCACTTTCAAAACCACGCACACTACCTTCGCCGCCTGCCGTGTAGGTTTCGTAGAAGGGCAGGCTATCGGTCGAGCCATAGCCGCCGCCGTAGCCAAGCTTGGTATGGAAGCGCAGCGACGTGCTGTTGGTGATAGGCAGGAAGGTCTGCCCCGAGTAGTCGATCTTGTAGAAGCTCAGGTCGCTGCCGGGCACTGTCACCATCACGTTGAGGTTCTGTGAGTGTCCGCGGGTGGCCAGTACACCCTTATTCAGCGTCGATTCCGACCAGCCCAGGTTGGCCTTGAAGTTGGTGAACTCCTTGCCTTCGCGGTCGACGAAGTCGTAGATCTCGTCTGCGCTGTAGGTGCCCGGTTCAATGCTGTCGTGTTGCGCCGTGAGGCCAAAACTCAGGCGAGAGGTTTCGTTGATCGGGTAGCCCAGGGTTGTGCCAAGGCCAAAGCTATTGATTGCGTAATAGGAAACGCCATCATCGTAGTAGTCGTTGTAGTCAGTCTTGCTGTAGAACGCGTTGTAGCCGAGGCTCACGCCGTCGGCAGTGAAATAGGGGTCGGTAAAACCGATGTTGTATTTGCTCTGGTACGACGAGCGGGTCAGCCCCAGGCTGGCGTAATTACCGGTGCCCAGGAAGTTGCTCTGGCTGATCGAGCCGCCGAGGATCAGGCCCGAACTTTGGGCAAAGCCGACACTGGCGGTAATCGATCCAGACGCCTGTTCTTCCACGGCGTAGTTCACGTCCAGTTGGTCATCCACACCGGCCACCGCCGGCGTTTCCACGTTCACTTCCTTGAAGAAGCCCAGACGGTCAAGGCGCACTTTGGATTGGTCGATCAAGTAGGTCGACGCCCAGCCACCTTCCATCTGGCGCATCTCACGGCGCAGCACCTTATCGTCTGTCTTGGTGTTGCCACGGAAGTTGATCCGATTGACGTAAGCCCGCTTGCCGGGGTCGACGGCGAAGGTAACGTCAACCGTATGATCTTCCTCATGCACCTGCGGAACGCCGTTGACGTTGGCGAACGTATAGCCCTCGTTTCCCAGGCGACGGGTGATCAGCTCCGAAGTGGTGGTCATCAACTTGCGCGAAAACACCTGGCCCTTTTGTACCAGCAGCAGCGAATTGACCTGATCCTCAGGCACCTTCAGCTCACCACTCAGCTTCACCGAACGGACCCTGTATTTCTGGCCTTCCTGGATGTTCACGGTGATATACACGTGTTTTTTGTCCGGGGTCATGGAGACTTGGGTCGAGGCGATATCCATGTTGATATACCCACGGTCCAGGTAGTAGGAGCGCAGCCGTTCGAGGTCGCCGGAGAGTTTTTCCCGAGCGTATTTATCGTCGTTCTTGAAAAATGACAGCCAGTTGCTGGTCTTGAGCGTGAACTGGTCGATCAGTGCTTCATCCGGGAATGCTGTATTGCCCACCACATTGATGTGCTGGATCGACGCCACTTCGCCTTCATTTATCTTGATCTTCACGCCCACGCGATTGCGCGGTTGGGGCACGACCTCAGTGTCGACCGAGGCCGAGTAGCGGCCCTGGGCAACATATTGGCGCTGCAATTCGTTGCGCACGCCTTCCAGCGTGGCCCGCTGGAAAATCTCGCCCTCAGCCAGGCCGGACTGCTTCATGCCTTTCATCAGGTCGTCGGTGGAGATCGCCTTGTTACCCTCGAACTCGATACTGGCAACCGAAGGCCGCTCAACTACATTAATAATCAGCACGTCGCCTTCGCGGCTAAGTTGAATGTCCTGGAAGAACCCGGTCTTGAACAGCGCGCGGGTCGAGTCCACCAGGCGCCGGTCATCCGCTTCATCGCCTACGTTCAGCGGCAATGCGCCAAACACGCTGCCAGCAGAGACCCGTTGCAGGCCGTTGATTCGGATATCCGAGATTTTGAAACCCTGGGCGAGCGCCAGTGAGGTATTGAGCAGCAGCGCAACCGAGCAGAGCAGGCGCGAAAAATTCATCAAGATCTTTTCCAGAATACAGCGCCGGCGCAGCCGGACGGGTGAACAGGCAGCTTAAGAGCGTGCGGCGTTTGGTGCGGTTAACCGAATGTCAAGTTAGGTAAAGGTTGGCCTGCAAAAACGCGCCAGGGCCAATAATGCGCGACCACCCACTGACGAGCTCGCGATGATCTCCGTACTGTTAGTCGACGATGACCAGGAACTCACTGGAATGCTGAGCCAATACCTGGAGCGCGAAGGATTTGCTGCGACCGCCGTGCACACGGGCGAGGAGGGTGAAGCAGAGGCGTTGTCGGGGCGCTACAGCATTGTGGTGCTGGACGTCATGCTGCCCCAGCGCTCGGGGATCGAGGTGCTCCGGCGCATTCGCGCCGTCAGCCAGGTGCCGGTGGTCTTGCTCACCGCCCGTGGCGACAACATCGACCGCATCACCGGCCTGGAACTAGGTGCCGATGATTATGTACCCAAGCCCAGCTCCCCCGGTGAGCTGGTCGCTCGCCTGCGCGCCATCATGCGCAGGGTGCAGCCAGCCGGCCAGCCGACTTCGGAGATGATCAAGACCGGCTCACTGGTGTTGTGGCCGGGCAAGCGCCAGGCAATATGGAAAGGGGTTGAGCTGGGCGTGACCAGCACCGAGTTCAGCCTGCTCGAAGAGCTCGCCCGCAGTGCCGGCCAGGTGGTGAGTAAAAAGGACCTGTCGTTGAACGCCTTGGGTTGCCCATTGACCCGCTACGACCGGCGTATCGACGTGCACATCAGCAGCATTCGGCAAAAACTCGGGCCACGCGCGGATGCCAAGGCGTGGATTCAAAGTGTGCGCGGCCTCGGCTACCTGTTGATTGCCGAATGACCAAGCCCAGCCTGCTGTTCTGGAAGCTGTTCCTGGCCTTCTGGTTGGCCACCAGCCTGACGTTCCTGGCGGGGGTCGGCGTGATTGAATTGGGCAGTTTTCGCGCGGGTGATCCGCACGTGGAAGCCATTCTTACCAGCGAAGAAAGACTGCTGGAGCAATTCGGTGTCGAAGCGGCCACCCAACTGCTTAACGTGTGGGAGCATCCCTCGGACGAGGCCATTGGGGTGTATGACAGCGCGGGCCACCTGGTGGCCGGTTCAACGGTGCTGAACCCGGTCTATGAGCGATCAATCATCAGTAAGGAAGGGCTGTCGCTGTCGGTCAAGTCCACCCATGCCCCCGACGATCACGGCAGGCCCTGGCGCCAGATCCCGCTGATTATCGGTACGCTGATGAGTGCGTTGTTCAGCGGTTATATGGCGTATTACCTGGCCTGGCCCCTGGCTCATCTTAAGCGGGCCATGAGCGACGCGGCCCAAGGGCGTTTTGAAACCCGGGTCAAGCCCGCCATGGGCAAGCGCCGAGATGAAATCGTCGACTTGGCCGAAGACTGCGACCGCATGGCCAACCAGCTGAAGGTGCTGGTGGAGGCTCAGCAGCACTTATTGCACGATATCTCCCATGAGCTGCGTTCACCCCTCACGCGCATACAGGCCGCCATCGGGTTGTTGCGCCAGGATGTGGCGCGCGTGGAAATGCTCGAACGCATCGAGCGCGAATCCGAGCGCATGGACACGCTGATCGAGGCGCTGCTCACCCTGGCTCGTCTGCAGGGGCGCCCCGAAAGCATTGAGCGTGACGCCGTGGACATCGTCGAGTTGCTGGGGATGATTGTCGAGAATGCGCAATTCGAAGCCGGCATCAAAGGCTGCCGCGTGCACCTTGGGGCATGTCCGCCATTTATTGCCTGTGTCAGCGGCGAATTGCTGTACCGCTGCTTCGAAAACGTGATCCGCAACGCTGTGCGCTACACACGGCCTGGCACCACGGTGCAGGTGTCGGCCCGGATCAGTAGCGATGGGAACCGCCTCTGCGTGCACATCACCGACCAGGGGCCGGGCGTCGAAAACCGCCGGCTGCGTAGCATTTTTAACCCGTTTGAGCGCGGTGCAGGGGACGCCAGCGTGGGCTTTGGCCTGGGCTTGGCCATTGCGGCCAGGGCAGTGCAAATGCATGGCGGCAATATTGTGGCGCGCAACGAGCCGACCGGGGGACTGACGGTGGAGGTCAACCTGCACAGCGCGCGATCTTTACACGACATTACATTGGCTTGACCGCCCTGTACGTCGCACCTCTTTAGACTGGTCACCATTGATTGAGTGGAGGTGGCGATGTTTCAGGTGCATAAAAAAGGCTTTGTGCCCGGCAGGAAAATGGTCGATGGCCTGGTCCCCTATGACTTCTTTTGTGAAGACAGCCCGGCGATCAATCTGTTTGTGTTTACCGGCGCGGCCACGCCGGATGCGACTGTGCAGGAGCAGACCTTATGGGGTTTCACCCGGCTCGAACGTTTTGAAGCAATGACCGGCGCCCTGTTGAGCAACAAGCAGCACGCCGGATGGTTTCAAAGCGTCAGCGTCCTCACCGGACCCAGCCAGAACGGAACGCAGAGCGTGAAATTCCAGCGCGTGCTGAAGATCATCAAGCACGCCAGCGCCACCCGAAAAGTCGACTACGAGATCCTGACTGACGAAGGCGACACCTACTTCACCCGTCAGACCGTTGCGCAAGACACCGCACAAACCATCATCTATTCGGCCGAATCCGTCTGATTCTGCACGTGCATGTGGCTGTTACCGGCGACCGCACTGCCCCGGCACGGGGCATTTTCTGAGCCATTTGGTAGCACATTCCTACACCGTCTTTGCGTATGCCGTCAGGCACTTGCGACCTATTTCATCCAAATCAATCACTTGGCTTACCCCATGAACGATTGGCACGCATTCTGCATTTATGTATCCGTGGATAATTGGATACAAAAATTCAAAAGGTGCAGCCGATGCAGTTCGCCCCCGCTTACGTTGATCGCCAGCCTCTCACTGCCGAGGAGGAGGCCTACAAGTTCCTCCTCGACGCCATCTGCGGTGGCCGCTACCACAAGGGCGACCGGCTGATTGCTGAGGATATCGCCAGCGAGATCGGCATGAGCCGCATGCCGGTGCGCGAGGCGTTCCGTCGCCTGGACGCCCAGGGCCTGGTGACCTTGCGTCCCAACCGTGGCGCCATCGTCAGCGGCCTGGATATCGATGAACTGCACGAAGTGTTCGAGATGCGCAGCGCCCTGGAAGGTCTGGCGGTGCGCGTAGCGGTGGGCCGTATCGGTGAGCGGCAACTCGCCGCGCTGGAGCGCCTGCTCGACGAGATGGACGACTACCGCGATGAAAGCGCCGTGTGGGTCAGCCGTCATCGTGCCTTCCACGAATACCTGTGCAGCCTCAGCGGTCGCCCGCGCCTGATGAAGCAAATCTCGGCGCTGTACTCGCTGGTGGAGGCGCCCATGCGCTTGTGGTTGCAACACGGCGAAAAACCCCTCAGCGCACGTCAGGAACACGCGGTGATCCTTGAGGCGATCCGCGCCGGTGATGGGGCACGCGCTGAAGCGGTGGTGCGCGAACACATCGAAGGCACCGTGCCCGCCCTGATCCAATTCCTGCAATCCGAACAATAAGAAAGCTGTCGTGTGTTGACGTTGAGTCCTGCCCCCGTTACTTAACGAACTGGAGTGTCTGGTCATGCATAAACGCCGTGCCTTGCTGATGGCTGTCTCCCTCGGCCTCTGTACCCAATGGGCTTTTGCTGCGCCCCAGGTGCCGGAGCGCCTGCAGAAAGTCGACAAACTCACCTACTGCTCGGGGATGGATTCACCGCCCCTGGTGTCCTTCGACGAAACCCAGCAACCGCGCGGGCTCACTGTCGATCTGGGGCTGGAAATAGCCAAACGCCTGGGCGATAAGCACGTGCAATGGCGGGTGATTCCGTTCTCCGGGCTGGTGCCGGCGTTGCTCGCCCAGCAGTGCGACATGATCGTTGACCAACTGTTCGACAAACCCGAGCGGCGCCAGGTGATCGACATCGTCAACTACATGTATTCCAGCCAGTCGGTGGTGGTGCCCAAGGGCAACCCCAAGGGCATCAAGACCCTGGATGACTTGTCCGGGCACAAGGTCGCGGTGCTCAACGGTTCGACCATCAAGACCCTGCTCGATACCCAGAATGAAAGCCTGACCAAGGCCGGCAAGCCGCCGATGAAACTGGTGGTCTACAACACCGACACCGATGCCTTTCAGGCTCTGCGCATCAGCCAGGTCGACGCATACGGCACCACCGTGGAAACCGCCGGCTACTACGCCGCAATGGCCCCGGATCTGTTCCAGGAAGGTGTGCCCGCGTTCAGCCGCATCCTCACCGGCCTGGGCATGCGCAAGGACGACCCGCAGCTCACCGCCGCCGTACAGCAGGTGATCAGCGACATGCGCAGCGATGGCAGCTACGTGCAATTGCTTAACAAATGGCATGTCAGCAGCGACACACTCGACTGAGGCGCACCGACGATGAATTTCAATTGGGATGTGTTCTGGCAGTACCTGCTCCAGCCCAGTGGGGTGTACCTCACCGGGCTGTGGCTGACCTGCCTGATCAGCATATTGGCGATGCTGCTGGGCTGTGCGCTGGGGTTGGCGGCGGCGCTGTTGCGCCTGTCGAAGAATCCGCTGCTGCACCTGCCGGTGCGCTTTTACGTGTGGTTGATGCGCGGCACACCGTTGCTGGTGCAGATCGTGTTTTTGTACACCGCACTGGCGGCTGGCGGGATTTTCCGCTTCGAAGACATCGAGCTGTTCGGCCTGATCGTTCCCGGCAATATCCAGGCAGCCATCATTGCACTGGGCCTCAACGAAGGTGCGTACATGGCCGAGATCATCCGCGCCGGTATCGGCGCGGTGGACAAAGGCCAATACGAAGCGGGGCGTTCCCTGGGTATGGGCTTTGCCAAACTGATGCGGCGCATCGTGCTGCCCCAGGCGTTCCGCGTGATCGTGCCGCCGTTGGGCAATGAGTTCAACGTCATGCTCAAGAACACCACCCTAGTCAGCGTGATCGGCGTGCAGGAACTCTTGCTTAGCACGCAGATGATCACCTCGGCGACCTTCCGCGTGTTCGAGCTGTACCTGGTGGTCGCCCTGTATTTCCTGACGCTGACCACCCTGTGGGGCTTCTTCCAGCGCTGGCTCGAAAATCGCTTCGGCCAGTCCGATCGACCTTCCTCGCCACCGCCGGCCGCCAGCCGTATGTTCGGTCGCAGCACCCTGAAATTGCTGAGGGGACGTTAACCATGGCGCACCAAAGTGAAGAGCTGATCATTGAGGCTTTGGATGTTCAGAAGTCGTTCGGCGAGTTGCAGATTCTCAAGGGTATCTCTCTGCAAGTGCGGCGGGGCGAAGTGGTGGTGCTGATCGGCGCCTCCGGCTCTGGCAAGACCACCTTTATCCGCTGCATCAACCTGCTCGAAGATATCCAGGGCGGACGCATTCGTGTCAACGGCCGCGCCATGGGCTATCGCGAACGCAGCGACGGCAGCCTGGTACGCGATTCGGAGCGCAACATCGCCCGTCAGCGCCGGGACATCGGCATGGTGTTCCAACGCTTCAACCTGTTCCCCCATATGACTGCGCTGGAAAATATCATCGAGGCGCCGATCCAGGTGCTCGGCACCCCGCGTGCCCAGGCGCTGGAACAGGCGCGCGGCTTGCTGGCGCGGGTCGGCCTGGCCGACAAAGCCAACCATTACCCGTCAATGCTCTCCGGCGGCCAGCAGCAAAGGGTAGCGATTGCCCGCGCGCTGGCGATGAAGCCCCAGGCCATGTTGTTCGACGAACCCACCAGTGCCCTCGACCCGGAAACCGTCGGCGAGGTCTTGCAGGTGATGAAGGAACTGGCGGAGGAGGGCATGACCATGGTGGTGGTCACCCATGAAATGGGGTTTGCCCGTGAAGTGGCCGACCGCGTGGTGGTGCTCGATCAGGGCGAGCTCATCGAGCAGGGGCCGCCGGAACAGATCTTCAGCCACCCCAGCCATCCGCGTACCCGGGCCTTTCTCAGTCGCGTGTTATGACCCTTTTTTGAAGAGCGTTTGCCATGTTGAAATTTTCTCCTCACGAGTACCCCTATCCGTCGCAACGCCAGAGCGTGTTTGCCCGTCGCGGCATGGTCGCCGCGTCGCAACCCCTGGCCGCCCAGGCCGGTATCGAAGTCATGCAAAAAGGCGGCAACGCCATCGACGCCGCCATCGCCACAGCCGCCGCCCTGACGGTGGTAGAGCCCACCGGTTGCGGCCTGGGCGGCGATGCGTTTGCCCTGGTCTGGTGCAAGGGCCAGTTGCACGGCCTGAACGGCAACGGCCACGCGCCGGCGGCCTTGAGTATTGAGGCGGTCAAGGCCGCCGGGCATGAACAGATGCCCCTGTATGGCTGGACCCCAGTCACGGTACCGGGTTGCCCGTCGGCGTGGGCTGAGTTGTCGCAACGCTTCGGCAAGTTGCCGTTCGCCGAGTTGCTGCAACCGGCGATTTCCTTGGCGCGGGAAGGCTTTGCGCTGTCGCCGGTGGTCGCCCATCAATGGCAGATCTCCATGAACGAATTCAGCCCGCACCGTGACGAAGTGCTGGACGCGTGGTTCGATACCTTCCTGATCGACGGTCGCGCGCCACGCGCCGGTGAGATCTTCCGTAACACGGCCCAGGCCCGCACCTTGGAAGAACTGGCCGCTACCTGCTGCGAAAGCCTCTATCGCGGCGCGCTGGCCGAGCGCCTTGACGCCCACTCGCGCGCCAGTGGAGGCTACCTGCGCGCCAGCGACCTCAAGGATTACCGCGCGCAGTGGGTGGAGCCGATCCATATCAACTACCGCGGCGTGGATGTCTGGGAAATTCCGCCCAGCGGCCAGGGCCTGGTGGCGTTGATGGCGCTGAAAATCCTTGAAGGCTTCACCTTCGATCACCGCGACAGCCAGCAGACCTGGCATCGCCAACTGGAGGCGATGAAACTTGCCTACAGCGATGGGCTGCACTACATCACCGACCCCGCGCACATGCGCGTGGCGGTGGCCGACCTGCTCAGCGACGACTACAGCAGCCGCCGCCGTGGCCAGATCAGCGAGCAGGCGCAGCCGCCCAAACCCGGCGACCCCCACGCCAGCGGCACGGTGTACCTGGCCACGGCGGACGCCGAAGGCAATATGGTCTCGTTTATCCAGAGCAACTACCACGGCTTCGGCTCCGGCGTTGTGTTGCCCGACAGCGGCATTGCGCTGCAGAACCGTGGGCAGGAATTCAGCCTCGACCCGGCCCATGCCAACCACCTGGCACCGGGCAAGAAGACCTTTCACACCATCATCCCCGGCTTCCTCACCCAGGACGGCCAGGCACTCGGCCCGTTCGGCGTGATGGGGGGGTATATGCAGCCCCAGGGTCATGTGCAGATGGTGATGAACCTGGTGGACTTCGGCCTCAACCCCCAGGCCGCGCTGGATGCGCCGCGCTGGCAATGGCTGGGTGACATGAAGGTCGGCATCGAACACGGCGCCTCGCGGGGCCTGGTCAATGCACTGGCGCGGCGTGGTCATACCGTGCAGACCGACAGCGACCTGACCGATTACGGGCGCGGGCAGATTATCCTGCGTGACCCGGTCAGCGGCGTGTTGTGTGGCGGCACCGAACCACGTGCGGATTCCCATATCGCGGTGTGGTAGGGCGCAGCATGCCCGGCCGCTGCGTGGCGACGGAACCCTTCGACATCACCGGAAACATCGGCGACAGGTGAATCAAAAAAACCATGAGACGCTCCATTTCTGCATGCTGAAGGAGTTGGGATAGTATTGAGGCCCTGGTCGTCATTGGTCTCTGAGTCGAGGCTGTTTTCGATAAAATTTCTCACCCCGTCGAGCACGCACCGAATGGCCAAACCCGCTTCTTACACGCTGGACCTGGACGGCTTCGACTGGTCCATCCTGGCCCTGGTGCAGCGCGACAACGCCTTGCCCCTGCGTACTCTCGCCGAGAAGGTCAACCTCTCCACCGCCGCCGTGCAACGCCGCATCAAGCGCTTGGAAGAGGGTGGAGTGATCATCGCGAATGTGGCCCTGGTGGACCCGGTGAAGGCCGGCAAGCCGATCACCATCATTGCCGAGGTTTCCGTCGAACGTACCAGCATCGACGCGCTGTCGACGACCAAGGCCAGCTTCTCCGTGCCCCAGGTGCAGCAGTGTTATTACGTCACCGGCGAAGCGGATTTCGTGCTGGTGCTGAACGTTGCCAGCATGCAGGAATACCAGGATCTCGCCGCCCGGCTGTTCGCCGAGAACCCCAACGTGAAGTGGTTCAAGACATTGGTGGCGCTGGATCGCGTCAAGGTAGGGCTGGAAGTGCCCATTGGCTAAAAAATAACTCTCGAAGCCTGTCCCCTTTTTTTACCTCGCCTGTCATTCCAGGCAAGTGAACAAAATCGAGAGCTTCCTCCAATGTCCGCAGTCCTACCCTTGCGTTTGCGCCCGTTGCTCAAACTGAGCCTGATGCTGAGCCTCAGCGCCAGCCCATTGTTTGTGCCTACAAGCTTTGCCGAAGACGCCGCGGCGCGTCGCAGCTATCAGGTGCCGGCCGGCAGCCTGAGCGCAGCGTTGACCCGTTTTGCCGGGTTGTCGGGCGTCAACCTGTCAGTGGATCCCGCGCTGGTCAGCGGGCGCAGCAGCAGTGGTTTATCCGGCGAGTACGGCGTGGAGGAGGGCTTCGCGCGCTTGCTGCAAGGCTCCGGCCTGCAACTGCAACCCATGGGCGAGCAGGCCTACATGTTGGTGCCAGCGCCGGACGGCGGCACCCTGGAACTGGCGCCGACCTCTATCCTCGGCACCACCGGCCTGTACGACGGCGATACTTACGCCGGTGGCCAAGTGGCGCGCCGTGGTTCCCAAGGTTTGCTGGGCACGCGGGACTTCATGGAAACACCGTTCAGCATGACCACCTACACCGCCGATGCGGTGAAGAATCAGCAGGCGCGCACCCTCGGCGACCTGATCAACAGCGACCCCTCGGTACGCGCCACCAACCCGGCCGGTGGGCGTTATGAGCAGTTCACCATTCGTGGCTTCAGCCTGTTCAACAGTGATGTGTCGTACAACGGCCTCTATGGCGTATTGCCGACCTACACCATCGACATGGAAATGGCCGACCGCGTCGACATCTTCAAAGGTCCGACCCAACTGATCAACGGCATCTCGCCGCGCGGCAGTGTGGGCGGCGGCATCAACGTGGTGCCTAAGCGCGCCACCGACAAAGACATCACCTCGTTTACCGGCACCTGGGCCTCGGATAGCCAAGCCGGTGGCGCGGTGGACGTGGGCCGGCGCTTTGGCGAGGACAACAAGTTCGGCTTGCGTTTCAACGGCGTGAAGCAGTCCGGCGACACCGAATGGGATCACCAGAGTGTCGACCGCGAGATGGCCGTGCTGGGACTGGATTTCCGGGGCGAGCGCCTGCGGTTGTCCACCGATATTGGCCGCACCGAACGGGATACCGATGCGCCCCAGGAACGTGTGCAGGTAGCGCCCGCCGCGCCGGTACCGAGCGCCAACGATGTGCGCCGCAATTACGCGCAATCCTGGAGCAAGGCCCGCACCAAGGACACCTTCGGCACTGTGAATGCCGAATATGACCTGAGCGATTCGGTGATGCTCTACGGCGGTGTAGGCGCGCGTAAAAGTAATCACGAGTTCCTGCGCCATGCGGTGTCGGTGAGCAATGCGGCCGGTGACTTCCGCGTGCAGCCCCGGGATTTCACCCGTGATGAAAACGTGCGAACGGCCACGGCGGGTGTACGCAATTGGTTCCATACCGGGCCGGTGAGTCATGAGGTCAACCTGGCACTCAGCGACTTCTATATGGACTTCACTAACGGTGGCGCGCGTTATCCAGAAGGCACGAGCAATCTCTACAACCCTGTGCAAACCCCGACGCCGTCTACGGCCACGCGCCAGGATGCGAAGGTCTACACCGAAAACCGTTTCAGCGGCGTGGCCCTGTCTGACACCCTGGGCTTCTTCGAAGACCGCTTGTTGCTGACCCTTGGCGCGCGCTGGCAGCGGGTGAAAGTCGACGACTGGAGCGATGGGGTCAAAGGCAAAACCAACTACGACGAAGAAAAACTCTCGCCATCCGGTGGCTTGCTGTTCAAGGCCACCGACAAACTGTCGCTGTACGCCAACTACATGGAAGGCTTGAGCCAAGGCAAGATCGCGCCGTCCACGTCGCGCAACGAAGACGAGATCTTCCCGCCGTTTGTCAGTCGCCAGGTGGAAGTGGGCGCCAAGTACGACGCCGGTGCCTTCGGCGTGACGGCCGCCGTGTTCCGCATCAAGCAACCGGCCTACGAGACCAACGCCACGTCGAGGCTGTTCGGGCCTAACGGCAAGCGCGAAAACTCCGGTGCGGAACTGAGTGTGTTCGGCGAGCCGCTCAAGGGTGTGCGCCTGCTCGGCGGCGTGATGTACATCGACAGCAAACTCAAGGACACCACCAACGGCACCTACGACGGCAACCGCGCGCCGGCCACGCCCAAGTACAACGTCAACGTTGGTGCCGAATGGGACGTGCCGATGCTCGAAGGCCTGACCCTGACCAGCCGTGGCATCCACTCCAGCTCGCAGTACCTGGACCAGTCCAACGTCAAGGAAATCGACGCCTGGAACCGTATCGACGTGGGTGCCCGGTATGGGTTCAAGGTCGACGACAAGCACATCACCCTGCGGGCAAATGTGGAGAACATCGCCGATAAACGCTATTGGAGCTCGGCGGGTGCGTCGGATGACAGCGAGCCGGGGCTGACCCTGTCGACACCGCGCACCTATCTGCTCTCTGCCACCGTCGACTTCTAGAGGCCGATCAAATGGGGGAGGGGCAAGTCCCCTCCCACAAATGAGAATGTTTTTTGATCACGCCGCGCTGATATGGAATAGTACCCGCCGTTTTCCCCAGCCGGTCCAGCCGGGGTGTTTTAACGCCGAGGTCCCTTCATGCAACTGTTGCGCTCCATCCCCATCCTTGCTGCCTGCCTGCTGGCGTTCTCTTCAAGCCTGTTAAGTGCTGCCCCCATCGATCTCAACGACGGCCAGCACGCTGTGCATCTGCCCGATGCGCCCAAGCGTGTGGTGGTGCTGGAGTTCTCCTTTCTCGATAGCCTCGCCGCCGTTGACGTAACCCCCGTCGGTGCAGCGGATGATGGCGACGCCAACCGCGTTTTGCCCCGTGTGCGCCAGGCCATCGGCCAATGGACGTCAGTGGGCCTGCGTTCGCAGCCGAGTATCGAGGAAATCGCCCGGCTCAAGCCGGACTTGATCGTCGCCGACCTCAATCGCCATCAAGCGCTGTACAGCGACTTGGCCAGCATCGCGCCAACCTTGTTGCTGCCTTCGCGCGGTGAGGACTATGAGGGCAGCCTCAAGTCCGCCGAGCTGATCGGTAAAGCCTTGGGCAAAAGCCCGCAGATGGAAGCGCGCATCGCCCAGAACCGCGCGAACCTGACAAAAATTGCCCAACAGATTCCCGCCGGTGCCAGCGTGCTGTTCGGTGTCGCCCGCGAAGACAGCTTTTCGGTGCACGGCCCGGATTCGTACGCCGGGAGCGTGCTCCAAGCCATCGGCCTGAAAGTGCCTTCGGTGCGCGCCAATGCCGCCCCCACCGAATTCGTCAGCCTGGAACAACTGCTGGCCCTTGACCCCGGTTGGTTGCTGGTCGGCCATTACCGTCGCCCGAGCATCGTCGACACGTGGAGCAAGCAGCCACTCTGGCAAGTGCTCGGTGCCGTGCGTAACAAGCATGTGGCCGAAGTGGATGGCGACAGCTGGGCGCGCAACCGTGGCGTGCTCGCTTCGGAGCAGATCGCCGAAGACGCCTTGGCGATTCTCAAGGGCGGCAACGCCGTACTGAGCCAATAAACATGGCGCGTAGTCTCGCGGCGGCGGGCATTGTGCTGCTCGGCGCCGTGCTGTTCTGGTTGTCGTTGTACAGCTGGTCACCGTTCACCCTGACTGCGACAGATGCCTGGAATGGCTTGGTTCATCAAGGTGCTGTCGGCGGCAATATGGCTTATATCGTTGCCCAATTGCGGGTGCCGCGCGCGGTGTGTGCGGCGCTGGTGGGTGCTTGCCTGGGCCTTGCCGGGGCACTGATGCAAGGCATCACCCGTAACCGCCTGGCCTCGCCGTCGTTATTTGGCGTGACGGCGGGAGCGGCGTTGGGGCTGGCGTTGTTTTCGACAGGATTGGTTGCACCGCCGTTTGCCGGTGGCGCCTTGCTGATGACCTGCATCGGTGGCGCGTTGGCCTGGGTCACGGTGTTCAGCCTCGGTGGCGCCTGGTCGCCGACCACGGCCCAAGGTCGCTTGGTATTGGCCGGCGTGGCGGTGGCGGCGTTGTGCGCTGCCTTGACCCGGCTCACGGTGATTCTGGTGGAGGCTCAGGCACAAAGCGTATTGAACTGGCTGGCCGGCTCCCTCGCCAATGTGGGCGCTGCCCAAGTGCAACTGCTGTGGCCGTGCACCTTGATCGGTGGCCTGTGGGCGCTGTGGTGTGCGCCACGCCTGAACCTGATCAACCTTGGCGAAGACGCCGCCCGCTCGTTGGGCGTGGGCATCACCAGCCTGCGCTTGCAAGTGTTCATTGCCAGCCTGTTGCTGGTGGGCGCCAGTGTCTGCGCGGTGGGGCCGATTGGTTTTGTCGGCTTGATTGCGCCGAATATCCTGCGCCAGTTTCTCGGCAATGATTACCGCTGGCTGATCCCGCTGAGTGCGGCGTTGGGCGCGGTGATCGTGCTCGGCGCCGACCTGCTCAGCCGCGCCGTGGCCTTTCCGGTGGAAACCCCGGCCGGTGTAGTCACGGCGCTGATCGGCGCACCGTTCTTTCTGTTTCTTGCCAGGCGCGCCCTATGATCCGCCCACGTTTTCGCCTGTGGTTGCTGCTCGGCCTGTTGCTGCTGGCGACCTTCGTCAGCCTCAGCGCCGGCACGTTGTGGCTCAAGCCCGCGACCGTCTTCGATCGCCTGCTGGCCCATGACGCCCTCGACTTCGAAGTGTGGAACCACCGCCTGCCGCGCAGCCTGATCGCCATCCTCGCAGGCGCAGCCTTCGGCTTGGCCGGTGCGATCGTGCAAGGCGTGATCCGCAACCCGCTGGCCTCGCCGGAAATCCTCGGCGTGACCCAAGGCGCGGGGTTGGCGCTGACCGTGGCGATCATCAGTTGGCCGCACCTGCCGATTGCCTGGCTGCCGTTGGTGGCCTGCCTGGGCGGTGCCGGCGGCGCTTTGCTGCTGGCGTTGTACAACACCGGCGTGAGTTTTTCCGGTGTGCGCTTCGCGCTGTCCGGGGTGGCGATTGCGGTGACCTTGTCCAGCGTCACCGAGTTTCTGATCCTGTCCCATCCGCTGGATATCAACACCGCGCTGCTCGCGCTCACCGGCAGCCTGTGGAGCCGCAACTGGCACCATGTGGCGCTGGTGTTGCCGTTCCTGCTGCTGATCCCGTTGGGGCTATGCCTGGCCAAACCGCTGAACCTGATCGCCCTCGGTGATGAAGCGGCCCACAGCCTGGGTACCGCATTGAGTCGCACGCGCTGGCTGGCGATGGCTTGCGCGGTGCTGCTCACCAGCCTGGGCGTAGGCGTGATCGGGCCGATTGGGTTTATCGGTCTGGTCGCACCGCACATGGCGCGGCGGCTGGTGGGCGGGCATCACCAGTACCTGCTGCCGGCGGCGATGCTGGTCGGCGCGCTGTTGCTGGTGCTGGCCGACACCCTCGGGCGCACGTTGATCGCGCCCAGCGAAATCCCCGCCGGGGTGCTGACGGCGGTGATTGGCGCACCGTATTTTCTTTGGTTGCTGGCACGGTTCAAGGGTTGATGACATGAGTATTCTCCAGGCCCGCGAGCTTGATATCGGCTACGGCGGCACACGCATCGTGCAGGGGCTTTCGTTTGCGCCACCGGTGGGAAAAGTCACCGCGCTGATCGGGCCCAACGGCTGCGGCAAGTCCACGTTGCTCAAGGCCTTTGCGCGCATTCTCAAACCTACGCAGGGTGAACTGACGCTCGACGGCCAGCCTTACAGCGCCTTGTCCGCCCGCCAGCTGGCACGGCAGATCGCGTTTCTGCCCCAGGTATTGCCGGTGCCGGAAGGCGTCAGCGTGCGCCAGTTGGTTGCCTACGGCCGCAGTCCTCACAACTCATTGTGGGGACGCCTCAGCGGCAGCGATCAATCCCAGGTAAACCAGGCCCTGCAGCGCCTGGAACTGGACAACCTGGCCGACCGCGCCCTGGCGGATCTGTCCGGTGGCCAGCGCCAACGCGCGTGGCTGGCGATGGTGCTGGCGCAGAACGCGCCGGTGGTATTGCTGGATGAACCGACGACCTATCTCGACATCAGTCATCAGGTCGAACTCATGGACTTGATGTGCGAACTGGCCGCCGAAGGCAAGACCGTGATCACCGTGCTCCACGACATCAACCAGGCGTGCCGCTATGCCGATCATTTGGCGGTGATGCACGGCGGTCATCTGGTCGCCGATGGCGCGCCGGGGCAGGTGATCAGTGCGCAGTTGATGCGGGAGGTCTTTGAGGTGCAGGTGCAGATCATCAATGAGCCGGTTTCCGGTACGCCGATGTGCGTCGTGGAAAAAAGCACCCGCACTCAAGCCTGACGCGTTAAAAATGTGGGAGGGGGCTTGCTCCCGATAGCGCTGAGTCAGTACAAGCTGTTCCAACTGAAGCACCGCCATCGGGAGCAAGCCCCCTCCCACATATTGATCTCCAGGGGGGCAGTTACTTAGCTTTAACTTTACGCATTCACGATCAACACATTGCCGGACTGGAATCCACTCAACTGTGGGAGGGGGCTTGCTCCCGATGGCGGTGCAACAGTCAAAACATCAAATGACTGACACACCGCCATCGGGAGCAAGCCCCCTCCCACATGTTGATCTTCAGGGGGTCAGTTACTGAGCTTTAACTTTACGCATTCACGATCAACACATTGCCGGACTGGAATCCACTCAACTGTGGGAGGGGGCTTGCTCCCGATGGCGGTGCAACAGTCAAAACATCAAGTGACTGACACCCCGCCATCGGGAGCAAGCCCCCTCCCACATGTTGATCTTCAGGGGGTCAGTTACTGAGCTTTAACTTTACGCATTCACGATCAACACATTGCCGGACTGGAATCCACTCAACTGTGGGAGGGGGCTTGCTCCCGATGGCGGTGCAACAGTCAAAACATCAAGTGACTGACACCCCGCCATCGGGAGCAAGCCCCCTCCCACATTTTGATCTTCAGGGGGTCAGTTACTTAGTTTTATCTTTACGCATTCACGATCAACACATTGCTGGACTGGAATCCACTCAACTGTGGGAGGGGGCTTGTTCCCGATTGCAGTGCAACAGCCAAAACATCAAGTGACTGACACACCGCCATCGGGAGCAAGCCCCCTCCCACATATTGATCTCCAGGGGGTCAGTTACTTAGCTTTAACTTTACGCATTCACGATCAACACATTGCCGGACTGGAATCCACTCAACTGTGGGAGGGGGCTTGTTCCCGATTGCAGTGCAACAGTCAAAACATCAAGTGACTGAAACACCGCCATCGGGAGCAAGCCCCCTCCCACATGTTGATCTTCAGGGGGGCAGTTACTTAGCTTTATCTTTACGCATTCACGATCAACACATTGCCGGACTGGAATCCACTCAACTGTGGGAGGGGGCTTGCTCCCGATAGCGGTGCAACAGCCAAAACATCAAGTGACTGACACACCGCCATCGGGAGCAAGCCCCCTCCCACATATTGATCTTCAGGGGGTCAGTTACTTAGCTTTAACTTTACGCATTCACGGTCAACACATTGCCGGATTGGAATCCACTCAACTGTGGGAGGGGGCTTGCTCCCGATGGCGGTGCAACAGTCAAAACATCAAGTGACTGACTCAGCGCTATCGGGTGCAAGCCCCCTCCCACATGTTGATCTTCAGGGGGGCAGTTACTTAGTTTTATCTTTACGCATTCACGATCAACACATTGCCGGACTGGAATCCACTCAACTGTGGGAGGGGGCTTGCTCCCGATGGCGGTGCAACAGTCAAAACATCAAGTGACTGACACCCCGCCATCGGGAGCAAGCCCCCTCCCACATTTTGATCTTTAGGGGGGCAGTTACTTAGCTTTATCTTTACGCATTCACGATCAACACATTGCCGGACTGGAATCCACTCAACTGTGGGAGGGGGCTTGCTCCCGATGGCGGTGCAACAGTCAAAACATCAAGTGACTGACACACCGCCATCGGGAGCAAACCCCCTCTCACATTTTGATTTCAGTGGACTTCGGATTTCCACACGGCCTGCTTCACCTCAATCGCCTTGGGCAACAACCGGTTCTGGAAAAACAAATCCGCCGTCGCTTGCTGCGCCTGAATAATCCCCTCATCAATCGGCAAAATCGGCGATGGCGGGCGGTTATCCATATAGCGGGCGATCACGTCACCGGGCAGGCCCATGAAGGCTGTCAGTACCTTCAAACTGTCCTCACGCTGGCTGCGGGTCAGTGCTTCGGCGTTGGTCAACTCACCCAGCAGATCATGGATAAATCCACCGTTGGCCTGGGCATATTCACGCCGCGCGGTGTACACCGGTCCCGACAACCCCAAGCCTTCACCATTGGCCAGCACATGGCTGGGGCTCTGGCTCAAGGCGAGGGACGAGTAGGGCTCCCAGATCGCCCAGGCATCCACGCTGCCTTGTTCGAACGCCGCGCGGGCATCGGCGGGCGGCAGGTACACCGGCTGGATGTCCTTGTAGCTAAGGCCCGCTTTGTTCAGCGCGCGCAGGATCAGGTTGTGGGAGCTGGAGCCTTTCTGGAAGGCAACTTTCTTGCCTTTCAAATCCGCCACCGAATGCAGTGGGCTGTCATTGCGCACCAGTATGGTTTCGGCGCTGGGCTTGGGCGGCTCGGCGCCGATATACACCAAGTCGGCGCCCGCCGCCTGGGCGAACAGCGGCGGGATGTCGCCGGTGGAGCCCACATCCAGTGCGCCCACGTTGAGCGCTTCAAGCATCTGCGGGCCGGCGGGGAATTCGATCCACTTCACATCCGTCTGCGGGAAGCGTTTTTCCAACAGGCCATGTTCCTTGGCCAGGACCAAAGCGATGGAGCCTTTCTGGTAGCCGATGCGCAGGGTGTCCGGCTCGGCCGCCCACGCGGTTTGGGTCATCAGTAAGGCCAACAACAGTGCCGGGATCTTCATGCCGGAGTCTCCTTGAAGCGATTTTCCGGGCGCGCCAAACCGAGGTTTTCCCGCAAGGTCGTGCCGGTGTATTCGGTGCGCAACAGGCCACGCCGTTGCAGTTCAGGCACCACCCACTGGGCGAAATCCTCCAGCCCACCGGGCAGATGAGGCACCAGGATATTGAAACCATCCGCCGCGCCGTTTTCGAACCAGTTTTGCAGCTCATCGGCAATCTGCGCGGGCGTGCCGATCAGGCTGTAATGCCCGCGACCACCGGCGATGCGCCGCCCCAGCTGTCCCAGGGTCAACTGTTCGCGATGAGCCAAATCACTGAGCAATTGCTGACGGCTCCGTTGCCCGCTGTCGGTCAATGGCAGCTCCGGCAACGGCCCATCCAGTGGGTACCCTGACAGGTCGAAATTGCCCAGCATGCGCCCCAGCAAGGCAACGCCGACTTCGGGCTCCACGAGATCCTGGAATGTCTCGAATTTTGCCTGGGCCTCGGCCTCGGTGTGCCCGACCACCACAAACACGCCGGGCATGATTTTCAGCGAATCCGGCTGACGTCCATACCCGTCCAGGCGCCCTTTGAGATCAGCATAAAATGCCTGGGCATTGGCCAGCGAAGTCTGTGCGGTAAACACCACCTCGGCGGTCTGTGCCGCCAAATCGCGGCCCGTTTCCGAAGAGCCCGCCTGCACGATCACCGGCTGGCCTTGAGGCGAGCGCGCCACGTTCAGCGGGCCTTTGACCCGGAAGTGTTCGCCCACATGATCGAGCACATGCCGCTTCGTCGGCTCGTAGTAGGTGCCGCTGGCTTTGTCGCGCACGAAGGCGTCGTCTTCCCAGCTGTCCCAAAGGCCCGTCACCACCTTATGAAACTCGCGGGCGCGGCTGTAGCGCTCGGCATGGCCCACGTGTTCATCGCGGCCGAAATTTTGCGCCTCTGCAGCAGCGTCCGACGTCACCAGGTTCCAACCCGCCCCGCCCCCCAGACAGGTGATCCAGCGAGGCGAATTTGCGCGCCACATGGTAGGGCTCGTTGTAGGTGGTGGTCGCCGTGGCAATCAGGCCGATATGCTCCGTCACCGCACTCAACGCCGAGAGCAGGGTCAGCGGCTCGAAATGATCCGATCGCGCCATATGGCTGGCGATCTCGCCCGTGGGCGCGGCAATGCTGTCGGCTACGAACAGTGCATCGAACCTGGCCGCTTCGGCCACCCGCGCCAAGTGTTTGTACTGGGCGAAATCCAGCCCGGCATTTGCCGGTACGTCCGGATGGCGCCACGCGGCCACATGGTGCCCGGTGGCCATGAGAAAGGCGCCGAGTTTCAGCTGACGGCTCATGTTAGAAATCCTTGCGCAGTTGCACGCCGAAGTAACGTTCATCGTCACGAGGTACGGCGCGGTAGATGTAGTTGCCGCCACTGGCCAGCAATGGCGAGTAGGACTTGTCGGCGAGGTTTTTGGCCAGCAGCGCCACGCGCCAGCCATTGCTGTAGTCCGCCAGGGCCACGCTGGCGTTCCAGATGCCGTAGGCGCCTTGTTTGGTGTCGAGGTTTTGGCTGATGTCGTACTGCACTTCGCTCTGCCAGCTGTAGTCGGTGCCCAGTTCGATATCCAGGCCGTTATCGAGTGGGATGGTGTAGTCGGCGCGTACGTAACTTTTCCAGTCCGGGCTGTAGGGCAGCGGCTTGCCGTTGACGTTGCAGGTGGCCGCCGCGCCCGCCGGGCAGGCGAATTCGTCGATGCGTGCACGGGTGTAGGCCAGGGCGCCGGAGAGCTTGAGTTGCTGGGTGGCCTGCAAGGCGTAATCGAGTTCGACGCCTTCGGTGCTGACGCTGCCGGCGTTGATCAGGCGGGTCACCACTTGGCCGGCGACCGAGTCGAAAAAGTTGGCCTGGTAGTTGTCGTAGTCGCTGTGGAAAACCGCCAGGTTGGTGGTCAGTCGGTTGTTCCAGGCCGTGGCCTTGATCCCGGCTTCCCAGGTGTTGGAGGTTTCCGGCTTGAGCGCATCGGTATCGCGCGGCTGCATGTTGAAGAACACGTTGTAGGCCGGGCCTTTGTAGCCGCGCGAGTAGGTCAGGTAGCTGGTGATGTTATCGGTCAGGTCGTACTGCACGCCGAGGCGCCCGGACCAGCCATCTTCGTCCACTGAACCCGAGCTGGACGTGGCCGGTTGAATCCCACTGACGGTGGTGGCCGAGGTGGATACGCGGCGGTGATCGTATTTCAAGTCGTCATGGGTGTAGCGCAGGCCCGCGATCCCGCGAAAGCGCGAGGTGAAGTTGAGCGTGGTCTCGCCGAACACCGCGTAGCTGTCGCTGGTGGTGCTGTAGTCGGCGACGCCACGGTCGGTGCGCGTGGTGGTGGTGAGCGTGCGCTGGTAAGTCTCTTCGTCCTTGCCATGCATGTAGAACAGGCCGCCGACGTACTCCAGGAATTCACCCTTGGGCGAGGCCAGGCGCAACTCTTGAGAGTACTGGTCGAAGGCCAGCTCACCCTTGTCGGCAGTGCCGGGAAACGCGGCGGTCACGCTGCCGAGGCGGTCGCCATCCTGGTATTGGGTGTTGTCCCAGCCGCGCCAGGCGGTGATTGAGGTCAGGGTGTAGTCGCCCAGGTTCCAGTCCAACTGGGCGGACAAACCTTTGTTGGTGTCCTCGACATGGCTGCGCGTATCGGTGTTGATGTCGCGGTTGTCGCTGGAGGCCCGCACCGGGCTCAAGGCGTTGCTGAATGCCGGGGTCAATGACTTACTGACCACACCATTCGGTGCATCGTCGTGAGACTGCATGTAGTCGGCGATCAGCGTCAGCGTCACGTCGTCGTTGGGGGTGAATTCCAACTTGCCGCGAATGCCTTTGTGGTTGTAACCGTTGACCTCCTGACCGTTGTGCTGGTTGTCGACGTTGCCGTCATAGCTGCCAAACAGCGTGCTGACCGAGCCTTTGAGCACGTCCGGCACCAGGCTGCCGCCGATGCCGAAACGGGTGCGGCTTTCATTGCCGCTGTAGTACGACTGGTCGATGTAGCCGTGGGTCTCGGCGGTGGGGGCCTTGCTGGTGATGTTGAGCACACCGGCCGAGGCGTTCTTGCCGAACAGCGTGCCTTGGGGGCCGCGCAGCACTTCGATGCGTTCCAGGTCCAGCAGGTCGAGGGTGGCCTGGCCGGGGCGCGCATAGACCACGCCGTCGATCACCGTGGCCACGGTCGGCTCCACGCCGGGGGAGGTGGAGATGGTACCCACGCCGCGTACGAATAATGAGGTGTCCTTGTTCGATGCGCCGGTACGGAAGTTCAGCGACGGCACCTGTTGCGCGATGCTCGCTACGCCGTTGCGGTTGTCGCGCTCCAGTTGCTCGCCATCGAGTACCGAGACCGCCACCGGGACTTTCTGCAGGGATTCTTCGCGGCGGGTGGCGGTGACGGTCACCGCTTCGAGGGTGGCTTGCGGCTCGTCGGCGGCAACGGCGACGCCTGCCGGAAGTGCGGTCAAACCGGCGAGGAATAACAAGTGAGTGTGTTTGTGCATGTTGTGCCCGCTCAAAAAAATGCCCTGGTCCGCTGCGGTTCTACGACCGTCAGCGCCTGTGAAACTGTCTTGGGCATTCGCTTGAGCGAGTAGCAGACAGCGCGCTTTGTTAGCGCTAACATCGGCATTATTGTTAGCTCTGCTTTAGAGCGTCAAATACTTAAAAATTAGCCTCATATTCTTTTTGGTTGTTAACAGGATTCTCCCGTGAGCGAAGAAAAACCGCGCAAGCGCCGTGGCGCCGGGCGTGTCACCTTGAATACCGTGGCGCGCCAGGCTGGCGTGTCGGCTATTACCGTGTCGCGTTATTTCAACCAGCCGGAACAGGTGTCCCCAGAACGCCGCGAACGCATTGCCCAAGTAGTCGCCGAGCTGGGTTACGTGCCCAACCTGGTGGCCGGCGGATTGGCGTCGGCGCGTGGGCGGATCGTGGCGATGGTGATCCCGAACATTTCCGGACCGATTTTTGCCAATACCATTCAGGGGTTCAGCGATACCCTCAGTCGCCATGGCTACCAACTGTTGCTGGCGTCGAGTTACTTCAGCGCTGAGCAAGAAGAAAGCGCGGTGCGGGCGTTTCTGGGTTGGTCGCCAGCGGCGCTGGTGCTGACCAGTCGCTTCCACAGTGCGGCGACCGAAAAGATGATTGCCGACGCGGACATTCCGGTGGTGGAAACCTGGGACTACGTGCCCGAGCGCGCACCGGTACAGATCGGCTTTTCCCACTACCAGGTCGGCGTCAGCGCCGCGCGTTACCTGCATGGCAAGGGCTATCGGCGCATGGCCTTCGTGCAGAACAGCGTGGCGGGTGACTTCAGCGCCCATGAGCGTGGGGAAGGATTTGCGGCAACCCTGGTCGAGCTGGGCGTGCAGCCCCAGGTGTTCGTCCCGGACGCCGGCCGCGCACCGTTCGAGGCGGGCAAGCAGGCCATGGAGGCGCTGATGAGCCACGCCATCCCACCGGAGGCGATCTTCTTCGCCAATGACAACCTGGCCGCCGGTGGCCTGCTGGCCGGGCAGCGTTCCGGATTGAAGTGCGCGGTGCTCGGGTTCGGTGATTACCCGTTTGCAGAAATGCTGCTGCCGAGCCTGAGCACCATCAAACCGCCGGCGCTTGAGATTGGTGTGCTGGCGGCGACGCGGGTCCTGGAAAGCCTGGGGGTCTTACCGGTTGCGGAGGACGTCCAGCGGCTGAATTTCTTGCAATGTCAGTTGATCGCGCGTGAGAGTGCCTGACACAACCGGGCGCTACTCACGCGGGCTCGTATGCTTATGTGCCGGTCCGACGAGTTGCCTTCGGGTAGGCCTTGTTTGCCCAGGCGATATCGCCTGGGCTGAGCATCGAGTTTCTTGAGTGGAAGGTATTACTCGTCGTCAACGCGGGGTTGATCGCGTAGTGCATGGCTGAGTCTTCGTCATACGGCAGAAAATCATAGGCAGCGCTGCGCGGCAGGGGCAGCAAGTTGGCTTGCTGGTAGTGATGGGGTATATGCCGGTCAAGTTTGGCCAGGTCCCACGGGATATTCGCGTCAGGATGCTGATGGGCATGCCGGGCGCCGAGCATGTGGCCGAATTCGTGCAACACGGTGTGGACGAATGAAGTCGACGAGTAGTCTATCGGCAGGTTCATGGTCGGCATTCCGGGGGAGACTTTTTGTGCATCGGTACCGACCATTGAGACCCCGGAACCTTGATGAATCGGCACCCCCGAGATGCGAACATCGCCTTCTTCCCCGCTGACGAATTCGAATTTGAGGTTGATATGGGGCAGCCACTCGCTGGCGGCCTGCTTGACCGCCTGCACATAAGGGTCGTCCATCTCGTAGTCATACATGGCGATTTTGAGGGTACTGTGCTGCGGCCAGTATTTATCGGGCTCACCCACATCGCGGCGACTTCGGGAGAGGCGTTCGGTCGGTTGAATGCTGTCGCCGTCCTTGGCGGGCGAGGGGGGTGGCGCGGGCAGCGGAGGCGTGAATAGTCTTGAAGCGATCATGGCGTCTTACTCGGGTTATCTGGGACAAGTCCGAGCATTGATTGGCATGGATTGCCCAGAGCGTTCCATTGAAACCCCGGCGCTCGCCCGAGGTTTATTTGCGGCGCGGTGGCATTTTGGATACGGTGCAAGCCTCTTCCTCCAGGACTTTTCCATGACCGAGTCGCCGCCGAAAACCCGCCGCGCACCCAAAGGTGAAAAACGCCGCGAAGAGCTGCTGGATGCGGCCTTGCAAGTGTTTTCCCTGGAAGGCTACAGCGGTGCCTCGATGGCGCAGGTGGCGGGAATCGTAGGGATTTCCGTGGCCGGGTTGCTGCACCATTTTCCGAGCAAGATCTCGCTGTTGATGGGCGTGTTGCAGCGGCGTGATGAGGTCAATCAGCGGATTGCCGATGAAGTGCGTGCGGAGAAAACCCTCAATGGTTTGCTCGGCAGCCTGCGCGCAATCAATCGTTCAAATGCCACGGCGCCTGGCGTGGTGCGCGCGTTTACCATCTTGAATGCCGAAAGTCTGTTGGATACCCAGCCGGCCTGGGCGTGGTTCCAGGCGCGCTACGCGGCGATTCACCAACGCATGCAAGGACAGTTTGCCGACCTGGTGGCGGCGGGGGAGGTGCGCGGCGACGTGGACATCGCCGGGCTGGTGGAGGAGATCCTGGCCATGATGGATGGCCTGCAGATCCAGTGGTTGCGGTTTCCCGAGCAGGTGGATCTGGTGGCGCGCTTCGACGCCTACATTGCGCGGGTTGAAGCGGCCATTCGAACCTGAGTCAAACACAGTCAAAAATGTGGGAGGGGGCTTGCCCATCCCACATTAGACCGAGTCGGGATCAGTTACCGGAAGCACTGCCCTGGCTGCTGTCATCGCTCATGTCATAGCCATCACCTTCACTGGTGCCGCTGTCGCCTTCATTCTGATGCAGCACACCGCCAGTCTTCACCTGTGGCAGCTCACGCAACGTCGAATTGAGCGCTGAACGCGGCAACGGGTTGCTGGTGGTCGTCGACAGTTCCTGGCGGAACGGGTTGACCAGCTTGGCGTTCAGGCGAATGTCCTGAGACGACGCGCCCACCGACAAGTTGAAGCTGTCGGCGTCCACCACCCATTGCTTGCTCTTGACGTCGTAGTAGGCCAGCGAGCGATCGTTAAGCTCGATGGTCACGCGCTTGCTCTCGCCCGGCTTCAAGAACACTTTCTTGTAGCCCTTGAGTTCCTTGAGCGCCCGCTCGACTTTCGGATTGTTCTGGCCCACGTACAGCTCGGCGACTTCGGCGCCCGCCACCTTGCCGGTGTTGGCCAGGTCGAACGACACCTTGATCGGCGCCCCTGCAACTGCAACCCCTGGCGTCACGCTGATGTTGCTGTAGCCGAAGGTGGTGTACGACAAGCCATAGCCGAACGGGTAGAGCGGCTTGATGCCTTTTTTCTCGTAACCGCGATAGCCCAGGAACAGGTCGTCCTTGTAGCTCATCTCAGCCAGGGTTTCCTGGTTGTCGAACTTGGGGAAGGTCGCGTAGATCGGGTTGTCTTCGATGTTGCGCTCGATGCTGATTGGCAACTTGGCCGACGGGTTGACCTTGCCCAGCAGGATCTCCGCCAATGCTTGGCCGCCGTTCTGCCCAGGGTAGAACGCATGCAATGCGGCCGGTACCTGGTCGATCCAGTCGCTCATTTTCAACCCGGTACCGCCGTGCAGGGTGACGACAGTATTGGGGTTGACCTTGGCGATGCTCTGGATCAGTTGGCCCTGGAACTCCGGCAGGTCGAAGCTGTGGTCAAAGCCTTCACCTTCGTATTCATTGCTGTTGCCCGCAGCCACCAGCACGGCGTCGTACTTGGCCAGGTCCTGTGGCGCCACCAGCGAGGCCCAGCTCATCTGCACGCCCACCAAACCGCCCATGGTCGAGAGGTAGCCGTTGCGGCGCGAGTATTCCAGCTTGATGTCGACGGCTTTGCCAGCCTCAAGATTGACCTTGGCGAATACCGGAATGGTCGGTGGGATGCTGTTGTTGGGCAGCGGCTTGCCGTCGCCGTTATCCAGCACTTTCTTGCCGTTGACGTAGAGACGCACGGCACCGTCGGCGCGAATCTTGAACACCTGTTCGCCGCTGACGGTCGGGGTGATCTGGCCGCTGTAGCGAATCGAAGTGGCCGCCGTATCGCCGTTCACCGGCAGGCTGTCGGTGGACCAGTCCAGGTCGACATGGCGATCGGTGCGGCTGGCCGCCGGGTCGCCGGACCAGTTGGTGTTGTTGAAGAACTCAGTCTTCACGCCTTTGACACTGTTGCCGTCGCTGTCCGTGTGAGTCCAGTTGGAGGCCGTCGGGTCCAGGGACAGGCCGTCGATAAACTCGACCTTGGCACCCGGCGCCAATTGCTGCAGGCCGCTCAGCTCGCTGATGTAGTTGGCCGCCATCACATTCGCGCTGCCGAAACCGGTGGGCGGGGCGTATTTGGCCAGGTTGCCGACCACCGCGATGGTCTTGACCTTCTTGGCATCCAGAGGCAGCAGGTTGTTCTGGTTTTTCAGCAACACGATGCCTTCGCGCGCCGCGTTCAGGGCCACGCGGTTGCTGGTGGCGCTGTTCATGTTGTGGCTGGTCAACGGCGCTTTGCTGTCGAACTTGTACAGGTAGATCTGCTTGAGGATGCGCCGCACCTTGTCATCGATGGTCGCGCTGCTCAGCTCGCCGCTGTCCAGGAACGGCTTGAGCACCGTGCTGTTCATCTGGTAGCCCATCATGTCCAGGTCGGTGCCGGCCTGCGCCGCCGGCAAGCCGTTGACCACCGCGTTGTAGTCACTCTGCACGAAGCCTGGATAGCCCCATTCGGTCTTCAGGATGTCGCGCATCAGGTGTTTGTTCTGGCAGGCGAACTCGCCGTTCACTTTCTGGAACGCACACATCATCATCGCCACCTTGCTGTTCTTCGAGGCGGACTCGAAGGGCGGCAGGGTCATCTCGCGCAGCACACGCTCGCTGATGATTTCGTCGAGGTGGAAGCGATTGCTTTCCTGGTCGTTGGCCGCGAAATGCTTGGCGTTGGCCCACACGCCACGGGACTGGATACCGTTGATCACTGCCGGCCCCAGGCTGGCGCCGAGGAACGGGTCTTCACCGGACAGATACTCGAACGCACGGCCACTGTAGGGCATGCGGTACAGGTTCACGCCGGGGCCGGTGACGAACTGATAACCGCCGCTGGCGGTGTCGTAGCCCAGTGCACGACCCAGGTCGATGGCACGGCGCGGGTTCCAACTGGCGGCCAGGTTCGGTCCGGAAGGGTAGACCACGCCCTGGGCGTTGCCTTCACTGGTGTAGCGCACACCGACGCCGCCGTCGGCACCGTGGATCTGTGGGATGCCGTATTGGGTCAGCGGCTTGACGTCCCAGCCACCGGTGCCGCCGATGTAGGCGAGTTTTTCTTCCATGGTCATCTTCGCCAGGGTTTTGTCCGCGGCCTTTTCTGCACGGTTCACCCGGCCTTCGTCCAAGGCAGGGCTGGTGGCCGCGTGCACCTGGGACACGGCCAGCGCCAGCAGGGCAAACGCCGACTGCGCACCGATCATCTTGCGTTTATTCATGGGGTTTCTCCGACAACTGTTTAGTAAAAATAGGGTGACGCTCGTCACTTTTTCGTGGGCAATAGTTCGCCTTGATCGCAATGTTTAACCGATGGCTAATTGCAATTACTTGGCGGGTTTTGCAGATTCTGTAAGTTTAATAATTGTGTTAATTATTGTTGTGGATGATGTCTTGGCGATATCACTAGATGGCATTTTGAACCGCGAAAACGTGATAATTAAGGCAATTCTTGCGGTTATAAGTCAAACGAAAGCTAATTTTTGCGTGAAATAAGAAATATTTCATTACGATTTTGAACTAAGACTAAACCTACCAGTCGATTGGTTTAAGAAAATAGATGGTGGCATGGCGAACTAGTGGCGTTGCTCGGTAGTTCTAAAAGGCCATGTTTTATACACGCTGTCATACACAACGCTTTGCTGTAGGGTCTTGAACCGATTCAAGGCGCCACGTGAGCGTTTCGCAGTTTTTTATCTGGAGAATGTTTATGAAAAAGTCCCTGCTGGGTGCCGGTTTTGTGCTGGGCGTTGCATTGAGCGGCGCGGCCATTGCGGCTGAAGCCACCGACGCGGATGCCAAGTCCGGCGCTGCCGATTCCACCGTGTTGACCCAGTCCCACGATGCCAAGGCTGCCAAGAAGCAGAAGGCTGAAACGACCAAGGGTGGCCGACCGTTGAATGGCAGCCAGGCCGCGCCGAAGACCTCGAACTAACGGCGAAACGCGGCCCCCTGCGGGAGGGGAAAGCCCACTCCCACAGGGGTTCCCAATAGCCCTTTAGAACATCGCCCCTCAGATAGCTACTCATGCCAAGTCCCTCAACGCCCATCAACGCCTGCCAGATGCACATCCCGCACACCGAACAGGTCTGCGCGTGGCTGATGCAGCACGCCGGCTTGAAAACCGTTGACCTGGAGCGCGCCCGGCGCCTGTCCCAGGAGTCTGACGACACCGAATTACTCGGCCTGCTCACCCGCCTGGGACTGGTCTCCGAAGTGGAGTTGGCCCGCGCCTGGGCAGACCTGCTTGGCGCACCGCTGTTGCTGGCGGACGCAGCGCCGCCGTTGCTCGACCCGTTACCGGCCCTGACCGAGCGTTTTATGCGCCATCACCAAGTGGTGCCCGTGGGCTGGAGCCAGGGCGGGTTGCGGGTGCTGGCGGCCAACCCGGCGTTGGTTTATCCGTTCCAGGCCATGGCTTATGCCTGCGGTGTGCCGGTGTGGCTGGCGGTGGGCCCGCGCAATGAAGTCGATACCCTGATCGAGCGCTACTACGGCCAGGGCCGCTCGGCGATGGGTACCCTGATCGAAAACCTCGACGAACAGGGCGGCGCGCTCGAAGACATCGAACACCTCAAGGACATGGCCTCCGAAGCGCCGGTGATTCGCCTGGTCAACCTGATCCTGCAGCGCGCGGTTGAACATCGCGCCTCGGACATCCATATCGAACCCTTCGAAAATCAGCTCAAGGTGCGCTACCGCATCGACGGCGTGCTGCACGAGGCGGAGGCGCCGCCGTCCAGTTCATCGGCGGCGGTGATTTCGCGGGTAAAGATCATGGCGCGCCTGGACATCGCCGAACGCCGCCTGCCCCAGGACGGGCGCATCATGCTGCGCATCCAGGGCAAGGAACTGGACTTGCGTGTGTCCACCGTGCCCACCAGTTTTGGCGAGTCGGTGGTCATGCGTTTGCTCGACCGCCAGACCGTGCAGTTCGATTTTCAGAGCCTGGGCTTCGATGGCCAGCGCCTGGAAACCTTCCTCGAAGTGCTCGAACGCCCCCACGGCATCCTGCTGGTCACCGGTCCGACTGGCTCGGGCAAGACCACCACGCTGTACACCGCGCTGTCGCGGCTCAATACCGCCGAGCGCAAGATCATCACCGTGGAAGATCCGGTGGAGTACCAGCTCGAAGGCATCAACCAGATCCAGGTAAAACCGGCCATCGGCCTCGACTTTGCCGGCGCACTGCGCTCCATCGTGCGTCAGGATCCGGACGTGATCATGATCGGCGAGATCCGCGACCTGGAAACCTGCCGCATCGCCATCCAGTCCTCGTTGACCGGCCATTTGGTGCTGTCGACCCTGCACACCAACAGTGCGGCGGCGAGTATCACGCGCTTGCTGGACATGGGCGTTGAGAGCTATCTGATCGCCTCGACCGTCAACGGCATCCTCGCCCAACGCCTGGTGCGCCGTCTTGATCCGGCTACTCGAGAAGCCTTCGAAGCACCGGCCGAATTGATCGCCGAACATGGCCTGGATCGTTTTACCGAGCAGCGCCCGATCATGCTCTATCGCCCTCGCGCCGACGCGCCCGGCGGCGGCTACCACGGCCGCAGTGCAATCACTGAATTGTTGGTGATGAACGATGAACTGCGCAGCCTGCTGATGCGTCAGGCCGACGCCGCCACCCTGGAACAGGCTGCCCGTCGCGGCGGCCTGCGCACCTTGCATGAAGAGGGCCTGCGCCAAGCCGTAGCCGGGGTTACATCCCTGGAAGAAGTGCTGCGCGTTACCCGAGGGGAGGGCACGTGAGCCTGTTCAAATACCGCGCCCTCGACAGCCAGGGCACGCCGCAAAATGGCACCCTGGAAGCCAAGGACCAGGATGCCGCCGTCGCCGCGCTGCACAAGCGCGGTTTGTTGTTATTGCACATTGATGTGGCCGGCGCTCAAGGGCTGCGCAACGCCCTTGGGCGCGGCCAGTTGAACGGCGCGGCGTTGGTCAGTTTTACCCAGCAACTGGCCACGCTTTTGGGCGCCGGACAGCCGTTGGAACGCTCCCTGGGCATTTTGCTCAAACAGCCCGGCCAGCCCCAGACCCGCGCGTTGATCGAGCGCATTCGTGAGCGCGTCAAAGCCGGTCAGCCTTTGTCCAAAGCCTTGGAAGAGGAGGGCAGCCAGTTCTCGCCGCTGTACCTGAGCATGGTGCGTGCTGGCGAGGCGGGTGGTGCCCTGGAAAACACCCTGCGTCAGCTCAGCGACTATCTGGAGCGCAGCCAGCTGTTAAGGGGCGAGGTGATCAATGCGTTGATCTATCCGGCGTTTCTGGTGGTCGGCGTACTAGGTTCACTGGCGCTGTTGCTGGCCTATGTGGTGCCGCAGTTCGTGCCGATCTTCAAAGACTTGGGCGTGCCGATCCCATTGATCACTGAAGTGATCCTGAATCTCGGCCAATTCCTGGGTGCCTACGGCTTGGCGGTGTTGGCCGGGTTGATCGTGACGATCTGGACCCTGGTCGCTCGCCTGCGGGACCCCCGGCGCCGCGAAAAATACGATCGCCGCGTGTTGGGCATTCGCCTCATCGGCCCACTGCTGCAACGGGTCGAAGCCGCCCGACTGGCGCGCACCTTGGGCACCTTGCTGAGCAATGGCGTGGCCCTGCTGCAAGCCCTGGTCATCGCCCGGCAGGTCTGCACCAACCGCGCCCTGCAAGCGCAAGTCGCCCAGGCCGCCGAGTCGGTCAAGGGCGGCGGCACCCTGGCGAGTGCCTTTGGCTCGCAGCCGCTGCTGCCGGACCTGGCCTTGCAAATGATTGAAGTCGGCGAACAGGCCGGCGAACTGGACAGCATGCTGCTCAAGGTCGCCGACGTATTCGACGTTGAAGCCAAACGCGGCATCGACCGCTTGCTCGCTGCGCTGGTGCCGTCCCTGACCGTGGTCATGGCGGTGCTGGTGGCGGTGATCATGCTGGCGATCATGCTGCCGCTGATGAGCCTGACCAGCAATATATGAACCCTCAAGGACCCACCTCCATGCGCTCAAAACCTGCACGCCGCCAAAGCGGTTTCACCCTGTTGGAAATGCTCGCCGTGATCGTACTGCTGGGCATCGTCGCGACCATCGTGGTGCGCCAGGTCGGCGGTAACGTCGACAAGGGCAAATACGGCGCGGGCAAGGCGCAACTGGCCAGCCTTTCGATGAAAATCGAAAGCTACGGGCTGGATGTCGGCTCACCGCCCAAGACCTTGCAGCAACTGGTCGAAAAACCGGGCAACAGCGCCGGTTGGGCCGGGCCGTACGCCAAGCCGTCGGACCTCAAAGACCCGTTTGGCCATGCCTTTGGCTATCGCTTTCCTGGCGAGCACGGCGCGTTTGACCTGATCTTCTACGGCCAGGACGGCCAACCCGGCGGCGAAGGCTACAGCGCCGACCTGGGCAACTGGGAATAACCCACGACCATGCCCAACGCCCAACGCGGCTTTACCCTGCTGGAGATGCTGGTGGTGATCGTCTTGATCAGCATCGCGGCCGGGTTGGTCGGTTTTGGCCTGCAACAAGGCCTGCGTGCGGCGAAAGAGCGCCAGGCGGTCGGGCAGATCGTCGAGGCGCTGCGCAGCACGCGGGCCCGGGCGATTGTCGGTGGCACCACTGAAAGCACCGTCTTCGATTTGCGCGACTTGAGTTTCCAGGCGCCCGGTCGCCCGAAAAAACACTGGCCCGCCGAGCTACAGGTAACGCTGCACACCGCCGAGCAAGCGGGCTCGGCGGTGGATTTCTATCCTGATGGCAGCTCCACCGGCGGCAACGTGCTGCTGGTCAACGGCAGCCGACGTTGGCGCATCGACATTGGCTGGCTGACCGGCAGCGTCCAGTCCAAGGCCCTGCCATGAAGGACCAGCGCGGTTTTACCCTGTTGGAAATGCTCGCCGCGCTGACGCTGATGGCGATCTGTAGCACGGTGCTGCTGGTCGCCTTCGGCCAGAGCGCGCGCTCGTTGTTGCAGGTAGCCCATAGCGACCGCCTTACCCATGCCGCCTTGAGCGTAATGGATCAGGAGGGTACCGGGCCTCTGGCGAGCGGCACGCGCCAGGGCGAACTGGACGGCATCGCCTGGCAACTGCGCATCGCCCAACAGCCCAGCCGCATCGGCCAGGCGCATTTGTTTCGCCTGGACCTGAGTGTCAGCGAAGGCCCGCGCCAGGCGAGCTTCAGCACCTTGAAACTGCGCGCCGCCGGGGCTGGATTGTGAAGCGGCGCCAGCAGGGCTTTACCCTGCTCGAAATCATGATCGTGCTCAGCCTGCTGGGGGTGCTGCTGACCCTGGTCGGCGGCGCGTTGCTCGGTGCCAATCGCGCGGTACTCAAGGCCCAGCGCTACACGGTCAGCCTGGATGAAATGCGTGCTGCCCAGCAATTTTTGCGCACCGCCATCAGCGAGGCGTTACCGCTGGATGTGACCGAGGACGACAGCCAGGTCGATGGTTTTTTCGCGGGCGGACCGCAGCGCATGCAGTTTGTGGCGACCTTGCCCGGTGTACTCGGTGGCGGCATTCAGCGTTTCACCCTGCAACTGACTGGCCCTGAGGCGCAGCGTGATTTGCAGGTGGCGTTTGCGCGGTTTGAGTCCCTGGCGCAGGTCAGCGTGCCGGCGTCACGCAGCGAGCCACAGGTGTTGCTCAAGGGCGTCGAAGACCTGCAATTCAGCTATCGCGGCTTGTCGCCCAAGGGCCAGGCCACCGGCTGGATCAGTGAGTGGCCGTGGACCAAACGCCTGCCCTACGCGGTGCGGATTGCTGCCCGCGTCGACGGCCCGGTGCCGTGGGTGCCCCAGGTGGTTGCTTTGCGCCTGAACCTGTCCGGCGGGGCGCCCGAATGATCAAGCACCAACGGGGTGTGGCCCTGCTGCTGGTGCTCTGGGTGCTGGCCTTGCTCAGTTTGTTGCTGGGCGGGCTGGCCGGTTGGGTACAGCTGGAAACGCGCCAGGCCGCGTGGCATCGCCAGCACACCCAGGCCGTGCTGGCGGCGGAGGCGGGCGTGGCGCTGGCGATGCAAGCCGTGGCCGACCCGTTACAGCGCAAACAGTGGATTGCCGACGGGCGTGAAATCCCGCTGGTGTTCGACGACGCCCAACTGCACGTGAGCCTGCGCAGCGAGCGCGGCAAGTTGTACCTCAACAGCGCCGAAGTGGGGGATTTTGCCCGCTTGGCCCTGGCCTGCGGCGCCACACAGACCCAGGCCAAGCAGTTGGCCAGGGACTTGGAAGTGCGCCGCAACCAGGGCCTTGCACCGTTTCGGGTGGTGGAAGAAGTGCGACAACTGCCGGGCATGACCCAGGCCTTGTACAGCGCGCTGGTGCCGGAAATCAGCCTGTGGAGCGGCCTGGATCGGCCCGATCCGGCGTTCGCGAGCCCGTTGATGCGCCGTGCCTTGAACCTGCCGCACCAAAGTGCGGTGGGTGCCGACCCCGGTGATGTGCTGGTGGTCAGCAGCCGCGCCCAACGCCCCGGCGGTTACCACGCCGAGCTGCAAGCCACGGTGTTATTGAGCCCCGCGCAAGGCAGCGCACAACCTTATCGAGTACTACGTTGGCAAGAATGAATGAACACTTAACCGCGCGGCTGCACCTGCTGACGCAGCCGCTCGCCCGGCGCTGGCACGGCAGCCTGCTGCAACAAGGCTGGCGCCTGTGGCTCAAGGAGCTGCGTGGCTGCCTGCCGGGGTGGTTGTTGCCCCATGACATTCCCGAGCACGTCTACCCGTGGCCGATCACTGTGCCTGTGGTGAAGCTCACCGGCGAGGCGCGCCAGGTGTTGTTGCTGGCACCGGACGCCGTGTTGGTGCAGAGCCTGCAATTGCCTGTGGCCGCCGCACGCAACCTGTCCACGGTCGTCGGTTACGAACTGGACCGCTTCACTCCGTTCGACGCCGCCCAGCTGTACTTTGTCGCGCGTCAGGAACGCCGCACGGCCGCCCATCTACAGGTGACGCTGGTGGCGATCCTGCGCGAGCGTCTGGACCAGATCCTCGATGACTGCGCGGCACTCGGCTTGCAACCCCACGCCGTGGACGTATACGACCGCGCGGGCGTGCCCATGGGCATCGACCTGCTGCCGGCGCCGTTGCGTCCGCGCCAGCGCCCGGCGGGCAAGGGCTTGCAGCGCAGTCTGCCGTGGCTGTGCGGCGCCTTACTGATTGCCGCCATGGTGCTGTGGCTCAACGACCGCCAGCGCGTGCTCGACGCCATGCAACAGAGCGTGCGTGCGCAAAAGGCCCAGGTCGCCGAGGTCCAGGCCCTGCGCCAGCAACTGCTCAACACCCGGGGCGCCGCGCAGTACTTGATCCGCCGCAAGGCCGCGCAGCCGCCCTTGGCCGCATTGCTCAATGAACTGACCGCCTGCCTGCCGCCTGACACCTGGATCGACCAGTTGGAAGTCAACGACGGTGCCGACGTGTCCTTCTCCGGGCAAAGCGCCAAGGCCAGTGCCCTGATCACCCGCATCAAGAACTGCCGCAGCCTGGAAAACGCTCAGTTCGAAGGGGTTATCCAACCCGATGCGCAAACCGGCAAGGATCAGTTTTCCTTGCGCGCCCACCTGCACCAGGAGGCCGCCGATGCGCCGACCACTGACACCCCGTGAACGCCGTGGCGCGGCCTTGATCGTCCTCGCGTTGGTGCTCGGCGGCGCGTATTGGCTGTTGATCGACAGCTGGTTCGCCGGCCCGTTGCGTACCCTGGGCGAACAGGCCGAGCAGCTGCGCGAACAGCAGCAACGCTACGCCGGCGTGCTGCGCCAGGGCGACAGCTTGCGCCAGCAACTGGAAGAAGCGCGCCAGGACCCGGCCAGCAGCACCAGCCTGTTGCCCGGCGATGACCCCAGCGCGGTGGCCGCCGATTTGATGCAGCGCATCGCCGACCTGATCAATAGCCGCGCCGGTCTCGGTGGCGGCTGCAGCCTGACCCAGCGCATGCCCATCACCCCGGAGCAGGACGATGCCGAGCCCTATCGCCAGGTCAAAGTCAGCCTGACCCTCAACTGCGCCATCGAGCCCTTAACCGCGATCCTCCATGAACTGGAGTACCAGCGACCGTTTTTGTTTGTCGATGAAATGAGTATCCGCCGCGCCCCGGATGCACCCGCCAGTGGCGGCGCCGGCAAATTGGTGGTGCACCTGTTGGTGCGTGGCTACCTGCAACCGGCTGCCGCCGCGCAGGTGCGCCGATGATCAGCACCTTGCGTCCCCTGGAGTGGGGCTTGATCGGCGTGGCCGGCCTATTGGGGCTGCTGATGGCCGGCATCCTCAGCAGCATCGGCGATGCGCCGCAGTGGTTGCCGCCGCCCGCGCCCGACACACGCGCCAATGCTGCGGCCAAGGTGCTGGTGGCCCCGAGCGCAACCCTGGACAGCCTGGCCGGCACCTGGCAGGCACCGTTGTTCAGCCCCGACCGCAGCCCCGACCGCGCGGTGGGCCAAGGCACTGTCTCCAGCCTGTCGAGCCTCACGCTGACCGGCATCGTCCTCGACGGTGACCTGCGCGTGGCGCTGCTCAAGCGCGCCGACGGCCCCCCGTTGAAAGTCCACCAGGACCAGACCCTGCCCAATGGCTGGCGCCTGGAGCACCTGACCCCCCGCGACGCCCGTTTCGTACTCGACGGCCGCAGCCAAACCCTGAGCCTGCGGGCCCTGCGTTTGCCGCCGCCGTCCAGCACACCGCCGATTACCCTTCCTCGCGAGTCCACCCCTTGATCGATACCTTCCCTGGCGCCTTGCGCACCACCGCATTTTGCCTGGCCACCGCCGTCGCCCTCGGTGGCTGCGGGACATTCCCCGACCACCTCGACCCGGACGAGGCCCTGCTGCACGAAGCAATGCAGGGCACCGGCTCGCAACGTCCGCCCGTGGACCCGGCCAGCGAACAGGCGCCGGTCGACAGCGGCCAGCCCCAGACAAAAACGCCGCCCCAGCGCCAACTGATTCGCGGCAACCAACAGTTTGTGCGGCAACCGGTTGCGGCACCGTCTGCGAAGGAGGAGGGCGGCGGCGACATCGTGTTCAACTTTGCCGACCAGCCGATTGAAGCGGTGATCAACAGCGTGATGGGCGATCTGCTGCACGAGAACTACAGCATCGCTCAGGGCGTGAAGGGCAACGTCAGCTTCTCCACCTCCAAACCGGTGAACAAGCAGCAGGCGTTGTCGATTCTGGAAACCCTGCTGTCCTGGACCGACAACGCGATGATCAAGCAGGGCAGTCGTTATGTGATCCTGCCGGCGAATCAGGCGGTGGCGGGAAAACTGGTCCCCGAAATGCGCGTGTCGCAACCGTCCAGTGGCCTGTCGGCGCGGTTGTTTCCGCTGCGCTATATCTCCGCCACCGAAATGCAGAAACTGCTCAAGCCGTTCGCCCGCGAAAATGCCTTCCTGCTGGTGGACCCGGCGCGCAATGTGCTGAGCCTGGCCGGCACCCCCGAAGAACTGGCCAATTACCAGGACACCATCGACACCTTTGACGTGGACTGGCTCAAGGGCATGTCGGTGGGCGTGTTCGGCCTGCAACGCGCCTCGGTGGCCGAACTGATGCCCGAACTGCAAAAGATGTTCGGCCCCGACAGCGGCATGCCCCTGGCGGGCATGGTGCGCTTTCTGCCTATCGAGCGGACCAACTCGGTGGTGGCGATTTCGTCGCAGCCGCAGTACCTCAGTGAAGTCGGCGACTGGATCCACACCATCGACGAAGGCGGCGGCAACGAGCCGCAGATGTATGTGTATGACGTGCGCAACATGAAGGCCACCGACCTGGCCAAGTACCTGCGGCAGATCTACGGCACAGGCGCGATCAAGGACGATACCCCGGCCAAAGTCGCCCCCGGTTTGCGCACGGCAACATTGTCGTCGCCGGGCACCAACAGCACGTCCGGCAGCACGCCGGGTGGCCTGAGCAACAATCTCAATGGCAACCAACCCGCCGCAGAGGATGAGGAGCAGGAGCCCGAAGTCGAGCAGGACACCGCCGAGCAGGGCGCGACCGAAGACGCCCCGGCCAAAAGCCTCGACGCCGGCACCCGGATCACCGCGCAAAAAAGCAGTAACCAACTGCTGGTCCGCACCCGGCCGGTGCAGTGGAAAGAGATCGAATCGGCGATCAAACGTCTCGACAATCCACCGCTGCAAGTGCAGATCGAGACGCGCATTCTCGAAGTCAAACTCACCGGTGAACTGGACCTTGGCGTGCAGTGGTACCTGGGGCGCCTGGCGGGCAATTCCACCAGCACCACTGTGGCCAATGCCTCCGGCAGCCAAGGCGCGTTGGGGGGTGGCGGTGCTGGGCTAGGCGCGGATTCGTTGTTCTACTCCTTCGTCAGCACCAACCTGCAAGTGGCGCTGCATGCATTGGAAACCAACGGTCGCACCCAAGTGCTGTCGGCGCCGTCGCTGGTGGTGATGAATAACCAGCCAGCGCAGATTCAGGTGGGGGACAACATTCCCATCAGCCAGACCACGGTTAACACGGGTACCTCGGATACCACCTTGAGCAGTGTTGAATATGTGCAGACCGGGGTGATCCTCGACGTGGTGCCGCGGATCAATCCGGGTGGATTGGTGTACATGGATATTCAGCAGCAGGTCAGTGATGCGCAGGATCAGGCGTCGAGTAAACAGCGACACGCCTACTAATCCGCGTATTTCCACGCGGTCGGTGTCCACCCAAGTGGCGGTGCAGAGTGGGCAGACGGTGTTGCTGGGCGGGTTGATCAAGCAGGACAACGCCGAGTCGGTGAGTGCGGTGCCTTACCTTGGAAAGATCCCGGGGTTGCGGTGGTTGTTTGGGAATACGAGCAAGTCCAAGGATCGGACGGAGTTGATTGTGTTGATTACGCCTAGGGTGATTACCAGCAGTAGTCAGGCGCGGCAGGTGACGGATGATTATCGGCAGCAGATGCAGTTGTTGCGGCCGGCTCGGTAGGTCTGGGTATGTGGTTGATGTGGGGCTTGCTTCGGATCTACGGGTTGTCGGTGTACATATCCGTTATTCAGGTAATAGCGGCTTGTGGTTCCGCTCTTACAGCGGGTCACTTTTGTAAAGGCCGGAATGCCGGCCAGCGTGGTTG
Source organism: Pseudomonas sp. TE3911 (assembly GCF_054062775.1). Lineage (NCBI taxonomy): Bacteria > Pseudomonadati > Pseudomonadota > Gammaproteobacteria > Pseudomonadales > Pseudomonadaceae > Pseudomonas > Pseudomonas sp. TE3911. Next base: position 1,231,449 of record NZ_JBSSFP010000001.1, read on the forward strand.
ACGGGGCGATTCCAGATCAAAAGCAAGGTCGCGGCGGCCTCAGAGCCGACCGCATTCCAAATGTGGGAGGGGCGGTGCGACGATTCGACTTGCTCCCGATTGCAGTGGTTCAGTTACAGCTCTGTTGGCTGACATACCGCCATCGGGAGCAAGCCCCCTCCCACAGTTTGATCTCCGTAGACCAGACAGATAGGTCCTAGCCTGCTGTTCTGCTTTTGATCTGCTTTTGATCTTTATCTTAGGCGCCCCGTCAAACACGCTGGCCGCACACCGAGCCTAGGCGAGGTGCCGAGTGCTGGGCAAGAGTCCTTGGTTACTTTGGGATGGGCCGACATTCCGGCTCTTTTCCAAAGTGACGCGCCTTAAGGGCGGAACCAATAACCCGCCGTTACTCCAACAACGGATATCCCCCCAATCCACCTAACCCCTCGCACCCAAAAAAACATCATTATTATGAATAAAGTAATTAATAAATAATGAAATTAGAGAATATTAGCTTATATCAAAACAGCATTATATTTTCAAAACCCATTCCGTTATGTTTGATCGCAACAGCCTACCCCTGACCTCGGATGGTACCCAGCGTAATCAAGATTCTGCGCGCCATAACCGGGTGATCATCCCCCGCAGCAGAATCGTTGGAAGTGAGTTCAACGTATGTTGCCAATTCAATCCCCGCAGTCGCCCTAACCCCAAATCGCCGCAATAGCCCCATAAAACCGAGCACCGCGCATCGCCGCGTGACTGCCCGACTTCGCGATTTGGAAATACAGGCACGCCTATGAAGCAAACGTCAAAACCCACCGCCATCCTGGCCCTGGCAATTCTGGCCAACACCGCCCATGCCCAGGACGACAGCACCTTGTCCACCGTGGTGGTCACCGGCAACCGTGGTGCTGAGCAGCGCACGGTCACCAGCAGTCCGGTGCCGATCGATGTGGTCAGCGCCAAGCAACTGCAAAGCACCGGCAAGCCGGGTTTGATGGAGGCGTTGAGTGCGGTGATCCCATCGCTGACCCTGCCGGAAAAAACCGGTTGGGACGCCAGCGGCATTGCCCGCGCGCCGAACCTGCGGGGCATGAGCGCCGCCGAAGTGCTGGTGCTGGTCAATGGCAAGCGCCGCCACACCGCCGCCACGCTGAATATCAACGGCATCAACACCGGCGCCGCCCCGGCAGACCTGGACCTGATCCCCATCAGCGCCATCGACCATGTGGAAGTGTTGCGTGACGGCGCCGCTGCCCAGTACGGCTCCGATGCCATCGCCGGGGTCATCAACGTGATCCTCAAGGCCGACACCAGCGGCACTTCGGTGACCAATGCCGGCCTTGGCTATGACGGCAAAAAACAGACCGTGCAACAAAGCCTCAACAAAGGCTTTGAGATCGGCAACGGCGGCATCGTGCAACTGGCACTGGATGCCCGCAGCCAGAACGATGACAACAAGGCCAGCGCCAACGGCTACACCTACGCACAGGCCTATGAGCAAGCCGGCCGTTCCACTTATGGCGGCTACGGCACGCCGAAGACCAACCTGCTGACCCTGGGCTACAACGCCGAGTTGCCTATCGACGACGATTTCAGCCTGTATTCCTTCACCACCTATTCACGGCGCAAGGCCGAGCAGGGGCAGAATTTCCGCCTGCCGACCATCACCAACACCATCACCACCGGGCCTAACGGTTACCCCGGCGGCTACACGCCGACCTGGTACATCGATGAGGACGACTTCCAGGCTGCGTTTGGCGGCAAGGGCACCGTCGGCGAGTGGGACTGGGATTTGTCCACCACCTACGGGCGCAACGAAGCGGAGCAGGGCACCACCCATAACCAGAACCCGTCTTTGGGCGAGGCCACGCCGAACAGCTTCACCTCCGGCACTTGGATCAGCACCGAGCTGACCACCAACCTCGACTTCAAGCGCGGCTTCGATATCGGCCTGCAAAAGCCGCTCGACCTGAGTTACGGCTTCGAGCATCGGCGCGATACCTATGAGGTGCAGGCCGGTGATTACGAGTCTTATGCCAACGGCGGTTACTGCGTAGCCCCAGGCAATTGCGCATCAAGCGGGGCGCAGGTCACCAACGGTATTTCGCCGGATGAAGAAAGCAGCGCCTCGCGCAGCAGCCTGGCCAGTTACGTCGATGTGGGCTTCAACCCGGTGCCGGACTGGTACGTGGGCACCGCGTTTCGCTACGAGCATTACAACCAGGGCGTGGGCGCCACCCGCAGCGGCAAGTTGACCACTCGCTACGATTTCACTCCACAGTTCGCCGTGCGCGCCACGGTGAGCAATGGCTTCCGCGCGCCGTCCCTGGCCAACAGCCTGTTCAGTGCGCGTTCCACCACCTATGGCGTGGTGGACGGGGTGTATCAGTCGATCAACTACGGGGTGCTGCCCACCGGTTCGGCGGCTGCCCAAGCCCTGGGCGCCCAGGATTTGAAACCCGAGCGCTCGACCAACTTCAGTCTCGGCTTCACCCTCACGCCCACCGACCGCCTGAGCTTCACCGCCGACGCCTACGTGATCAACCTGCGCGACCGCATCACCCTGACCGGCACCTTGCTGGGCCCGGAAATCACCCAGGTGCTGCAAGGCAACGGCATCACTTCCACCTCCGGCGGCCAATACTTTATCAACGGGGCCGACACCCGCACCAAAGGCCTCGACCTGGTCGGCAACTACAGCCAGGACCTGGGCCAGTACGGCGCGCTGAAGTGGACCGCAGCGTTCAACTGGAACCAGACCAAAATCCTCAACTACAAGGAGTCCACCACGATCCTCGGCACGTCCTACGACCTGATGGACCGCCAGGCACGCAACCTGATCACCGGCGTACAGCCCAGCACCAAGCTGATCCTGGGCGGTGACTGGAGCATCGATCGCTTCAACCTCAACCTGGCCCTGACCCGCTACGGCTCCTACAAGGAGGTCAATGTGTCCGCCGACCGCAGCCTCGACCGGGTCTACGCGGCCAAATGGATCACCGATCTCGACCTTGGCTACAACCTCACCAAAGACCTCAACGTGGCCATCGGCGCCAAAAACCTGTTCGACGTCTACCCCAAGAAACAAGGCGTGCCCAGCAGCACCATGGTCAGCAGCTACGGCACCTATTCGCCCTACGGATTCACCGGCGGGTACTACTACACCCGCTTGACCTATGCCTTCTAAGGCCGAGGAATAAACCATGCCTATTGTTGCCAAACCCTATGACCTGATTGACCAGCCCCGCGAGGTTCGCCAGGTCCGTGTCTCCCCACCGATCAAAGCCCTGCAAGTGGTGCCTGCCCGGCACCCGTGGCGTTGGGCCGGGTCGATCTTCGCCGCTCTGGTGCTGCTCGCGATCGCCCATTCCCTCGCCACCAACCCGCGGTGGGAGTGGGGTGTGTTCGGCCAGTGGTTCTTCTCGCCGTCGGTGCTGCGCGGGCTCGGGCAAACGTTGTTGCTGACACTGTTGAGCACGGTGTTCAGCGTGATCCTCGGCACGGCGCTGGCCCTGGCGCGACTGTCCGGCTCGCCGCTTTTGGCGGCCCTGGCCTGGGGCTATATCTGGTTTTTCCGTTCGATGCCGGCGTTGCTGGTGCTGATCATCCTGTACAACTTTGCCTACCTGTATGACCACATTGTGCTCGGTGTGCCGTTCACCAGCGTGGTGTTTGCCGAGTGGTCGACGGTGGACGTGCTCAGCCAGTTCACCACGGCGGTTCTCGGTTTGAGCCTGATGCAGGCGGCCTACGCGGCGGAGATCATTCGCGGCGGCCTGATCGGTGTGGACGCCGGTCAGCATGAAGCGGCAGCGGCGCTCGGTTTGCCTGCATCACGCCGCATCTTCCGGATCATCCTGCCCCAGGCATTGCGCTCGATCCTGCCGTCGGGCTTCAACGAGATCATCGGCCTGGTCAAGGGCACGTCCATCGTCTACGTGCTGGCCCTGCCGGAGCTGTTCTACACCGTGCAGGTCATCTACAACCGCACCCAGGCGGTGATCCCGCTGCTGATCGTCGCCACCGTGTGGTACCTGATCATCACCACCGTGCTGACCAGTGCTCAATATTACGTCGAGCGTCATTTCGCACGGGGAACGGCAAGGGTGCTGCCGCCCACGCCGTTGCAGCGCATACGCGGTTGGCTCAAGGAGAAATCCCATGAGTGAAGCGCGTGCAGGACGTATCCAGATCCAGGGCGTGGGCAAGCGCTTTGGCAGCCAGCAGGTGCTCAAGGACATCGACCTGACCATCGACCCCGGCAAGGTCACGGTAATTCTCGGGCCGTCCGGCTCGGGCAAGTCCACCTTGCTGCGCACCATCAACCACCTGGAGAAAATCGACAGCGGGCACATCACCATCGACGGTGAATACGTCGGTTATCGGCGCAAAGGTGACCTGCTGTATGAACTCAAGGAGCGGGAGATTCTCAAGCGCCGTATCGACGTGGGCTTCGTGTTCCAGAACTTCAACCTGTTCCCGCACCTCACCGCTTGGGAAAACGTCGCCGAAGCGCCTTTGGCCCACAAACGCTGGAGTAAGGCTGAGGCGCAGTCCAAGGCCGCAGAGCTGTTGGCCAAGGTCGGCCTGGCGGACAAGGTCGATGCTTATCCGCGCCAGCTTTCCGGCGGTCAGCAACAGCGCGTCGCCATCGCCCGTGCCCTGGCGCTGGACCCGAAGGTGCTGCTGTTCGACGAGCCCACATCGGCCCTCGACCCCGAGTTGGTGGGGGAAGTCCTCGACGTGATCAAGGGCCTGACCCAACTGGGCGTGACCTTGGTCATCGTCACCCATGAGATCGGCTTTGCCCGTGAAGTGGCCGACCACGTGGTGTTTCTCTGCGACGGCCAACTGATCGAAGAAGGCCCGCCTGAACAGATTTTCCGCCAACCCCGACATCCCCGCACCGTGGCCTTTCTCGGCAAAGTGCTTTAGTTAACGGAGTGACTGCCCATGTTTATCTCTACCGCTCGTATCGGCCTATTGGCGCTTGCCGTCAGCACCGCACAAAGCGCATTTGCTGTGCAACAGGTCGACCTCAGCCCCGACCGCGTGCGCGTTCATGTGCCGCGCAACGAGGCGGCCATCGCGCAGATCCCACCGGGTTTCAAGTTCGCCCAGCCGGGCAAGTTCACCGTGGCCGTGTCCGGCGTGGCCGGACCACCCCTGGCGCTGCTGGCCAGTGACGACAAAACCACCATCGGCAGCGAAGCCGACACCGCGCAATTGGTGGCCGACAGCCTTGGCCTGCAACTCAACGTGGTGCAGACCAGTTGGGAGGATTGGCCCCTGGGCGTCAGCTCGGGCAAGTACGACGCGGTGATCAGCAACGTCACCGTGACTGAGGCGCGCAAGAAGCGTTTCGACTTCGCCACCTATCGCCAGGACGTGCTCGGCTTCTACGTCAAGACCACCAGCAAGATCTCTGAGATCAAACAGGCTGCGGATATTGCTGGGCTGAAGATCATCGTCGGCTCCGGTACCAACCAGGAAAAAGTCCTGCTGGCTTGGAACGAAGCCAATGAAAAGGCCGGCCTCAAACCCGCGCTGTTGCAGTACTTCGACGACCAGGCCGCCGCGCAATTGGCGGTGCAGTCCGGGCGCAGCGATGCGCTGTTCGGGCCTAACTCGGTGTACGCCTATTCGGCGGCGATCACCGGGGGCATCAAGCGCGTCGGCACGGTGAACGGTGGCTGGCCGTTGCAGGCCGACATCGCTGTGACCACGCGCAAGGACAACGGCCTGGTCAAGCCTATCCACACCGCCCTGGAAGGCGCGATTGCCGGCGGCCAATACGAACAGGTGCTGCAACGCTGGGGCCTGGATGTGGAGCGCGTCGACAAGTCGCTGATCAACCCACCGGGCCTGCCGGATTAAGGAGCAATCGACATGGGACTGACACGACGTGAAGCGTTGTCGAGCATAGCGGCGGTAGGCGGCGAAAAAGCCGTCAAGGATGCACTGGCGGCATTAGGTTTGGGGCCGTCGTCGCACCGCCGTCCGCAACCGTTGAAACTCAAAGAAGGCTTGGGGCAAGGCACCCGCGTGCTGGTGTTGGGCGCCGGGATCGCCGGTCTGGTCACCGCCTTGGAGCTGACCCGCGCCGGGTTTGACGTGCAAGTGCTGGAGGCGCGTGAGCGGGTCGGTGGGCGCACCTGGACCCTGCGCCATGGCGACCGCGTGGACTACAAGGATGGCCGCACGCAAACGGCGGCATTCGATCAAGGGCATTACTTCAACGCCGGCCCGGCCCGTATTCCCAGCCAGCACCGCACGATCCTCGACTATTGCAGTGAGCTTGGCGTGCCGTTGGAAGTGCTGGTCAACAGCAGCCATGGCGCCCAGGTAAGGCCCGATGTGCAAAAGCCGGCGTTCAGCGTTGGCCAGGCGATCAATGATGCGCGCGGGCACTTGTCCGGCCTGCTGGCCAAAGCCGTGCAGCGTGATGCCCTTGATGATGTGCTGAGTACTGAGGAACGCACGCGGTTGCTGGCGTTTTTGCAGGTGTACGGCGACCTGTCCCAAGAGTTGGCCTTTGAGGGCACGATTCGCTCGGGGCACCTTGAGTCTCCTGCCCATCCGGGCGCGTTGCCGGCCAGTCGCAGCCCGTTGTCGCTGGATCAACTGCTGCACCCGGAACTGTGGGGCGCATTGCTGCACACCGAGTTTCCGGAGTTTTCGGCGACCATGTTCCAACCAGTCGGCGGCATGGACCGCATCACCGACGCGTTCTATCAACGGGTGAGTGATCACGTGCAGTTGGGGGCCGTGGTGCGTCAGATCCGCCAATTGGAGGACGGCGTGGCGGTGACCTATCACGACCGGCACAGTGGCCGCGAACAGGTGGTGCGTGCCGATTACCTGATCTCGACGTTGCCGCTGCCGTTGCTGGCCAAACTCGATACCGACTTCAGTGACCCGATCAAAGCCGCGCTGCTCAGCACCCGCAGCGACCAGGCGACCAAAGTGGCGTGGCAATCCCCGCGCTTCTGGGAAACCGACTACCGCACCTATGGCGGGCTGTCGTGGATCGAACACCCCGCGCGCCTGTTGTGGTACCCGAGCAACGACCTCAATACCCGCGAAGGCCTGCTCGTAGCCGGCTATGTAACCGGCGAGGGCGCCGATGCGTTTGGCGCAAAACCCTTCACCGAGCAATACGCCACGTCCAGAGAAGCGGTTGAATTGCTGCACCCCGGTTTCTCCAAACACCTGCGTAACCCGCTGGCCGTGACCTGGGAACAGATCCCCTACAGCGAGGGCCCGTGGTTGCAACGCGAACACTTCCCGGCTGACGCAAGCAGCCTGCTCGAAGCCGGCCATGGCCGTGTGTACTTCGCCGGCGACGGCCTGGTGCAAAGCGGCGTGGGTATCTGGCAGGAATCGGCTGCCAACTCGGCGCGGCATGTGATCGCGCAACTGGCCGAACGGGTAACCCAACAACGACAGGTCGCGGCACTCGCCGCCTCTTAAGGAGACACACCATGAGCGACAGCATTCAACGTACCAGCGTCGGCGATTTTCCGATCTCGCAGACCGTCACCGTGCCGGCGTCCGCCAGCCTGATCTTTGTCAGCGGGACCTTGCCGGACCCTGCCGATCCTCAGGTGCCGGGGGTCTATGGAAACACCGAAGTACAGACGGTTTCGGTATTCAACAAACTGCGCAAGGTTCTTCAGCAGCAGGACCTGGATCTGGGCGATATCGTGCAATTGCGGGTGTTTTTGGTGGGGGCTGAAGAGACCGACGGCAAGCTGGATTTTGCCGGGTTGCAGCGTGGGTATACGCAGTTCTTCGGTACGCCGGAGCAGCCGAACAAACCGGCACGGACGGCGTTGCAAGTCGTCGCGCTGCCATTGCCCGGAGCGTTGGTTGAAGTCGAAGCCATCGCTGCCCGCACAGCCTGATTCACGCGGTTAAACGTGTGGAAGGGGGCTTGGCCCTTGATGAGGGCGTGTAAGTTGATGCCTCTTTGACTGACCCGCAACCATCGGGGGCAAGCCCCCTCCCACAGTGGGATCCGTTTTTTGCCAGTCAGTCCTCATGTCCGTTATGGAGAAATCCCTATGTCCACCTCACCCCGGCAACTCAAATTCGGTGCCATCCTCACCGGCGTCGGCACTGCGCAAAACGAATGGCTGCACCCACAAATCCCCGGCGATGCCAGTGTCGATATCGACTGGTACCGTGCCCAGGCGCAACAGGCAGAAGCGGCCAAATTCGATCTGGTCTTCATCGTCGACAGCCCCTACATCACACCGGATTCCGCGCCGCATTTCCTCAACCGTCTGGAGCCACTGACCCTGCTTTCGGCCATCGCCGGTGCGACGTCGAAGATCGGCCTGGTGGCTACGCTGACCACGTCCTACACCGAACCCTTCAACGTCGCCCGCCAGTTTGCCTCGCTGGACCTGATCAGCAGCGGCCGCGCCGGTTGGAACGTAGTCACCACCGGCCTGGAAGGCGCGGCCGGCAACTTTGGCCGTGAGCAGCATATTGATCACACCGAGCGCTACCGCCGCGCGGCCGAGCACCTGAACGTGGTGCAGGGGCTGTGGGATTCCTATGAAGACGACGCCTTCGTGCGCGACAAGGCCAGCGGCGTATTCCTCGACCCGCAACGCCAGCATCGCCTCGACCACCATGGCGAGTTTTTCTCAGTGACCGGCCCGTTGAACATCGCGCGTTCAGCCCAGGGCCAGCCGGTGATTTTCCAGGCGGGTATTTCCGAGTCCGGCCGCAGCCTGGCAGCGAATTACGCCGAAGGCATTTTTGCCGGCGTGGGCAATTTCGAAGACGCCCAGGCGTATTACAGCGACATCAAAAAACGGACTGCTGCCGCCGGACGTAACCCTGATCACGTGACCATCCTGCCGGGCATTTCGCCGATCATTGCCGACACCGACGAACAGGCCCAGGCCATCGACCGCGAGCGCAATGGCGAGCTGGACCTGGACAAAGCGCTGGTGCAACTGGGGCGGCCGTTCAACTACCACGACTTCAGCCAATACCCATTGGATGAACCCTTCCCGGAGCTGGGCGACCTGGGCAGCAACGGCTATCGCGGCCATGCCGAAAACATCAAGCAAGTCGCCCGTGATCAGGGCTTGACCCTGCGCCAGGCGGCGTTGCGTTTTGCCAAGCCGTTCTCCAGCTTTGTTGGCTCGCCCAAGACCGTGGCCGACGAGATCGAACGCTGGTTTGTCGAAGGTGCGGTGGATGGTTTCAACATCCACGTGGGCGCACCGGATGACTTCGCGCGGTTTACCGACCAGGTGCTGCCGTTGTTGCGTGAGCGTGGGTTATTTCGCAGTGAGTACAGCCACAGCACCTTGCGTGGGCATCTTGGGCTGCCGGTGCCGGTGAATCGGCACACGGCTGCGCGGAGCGAGGCGGCCTGAGGGTTACCACCATTTCCAGCGGCCCTGTTGTTTCAGGGTCGCGATGATGGCTTCGCGTTTGTGGCGTAGCTCTACCGACTTTTGCCGCAGTTCGCGGCAGCGGTTGCTGTTTAGGATCAGCAGACCGACAAGTGGGCCGAGTAGGGCCAGTGCGTAGAGATAGGTGTTGGGGCGCCACAGGATGGCGGGTAGGGATATCAGCAGGCAGAGGAGGTAGATCGCGACGTTTATCCATACCCAATGGATTCGGCCGTAGAGCACTTCGTATTTGGCCAGGGCGAAAACTGCGGCGACTACCATGCCGCCAATAAAGGATGCGTTAGTGGATGTATGAATAGGAAGTGCAGAAAAATAGGTCATTGCGACCAGCAGCGTTACCAACCCTATTGAAAAGCATCCTGCAATAAGGTCGGCGCCTATTATTGGCATGAAGCGTCTTAGGAGTTTGCGCGGATCTTCGATAAAGAGCTCTGAGTGATAGGTATCTTCTCCTGTCATCCCTTTCCCGTCGTTTATGCTTTTAAGGTTGTTCAGACTGTTGGTTTTTCTTCGCTTATTCACTCGGTCACCTCTTCGTATAGACCGATTGCGAGTGTCTTGACGTTTCCGTTCATTGCACTGCTGGTAAACCCCAATGTTGCTGCCAAGGTATCTCTTATATGGTTGGCGGTGGCTTGTTTCATTTCGGTTGCGCTAATGCGTTTGGACGCCCGACCTGCTGCCTGTTCCAACTTGAGTAGCTGAGTGGTGAGGCGTGGGTCGCGGATTCTGAGCAACTCGTTGTTCAGTTTTGCCCGCTCTTGTCGGGATAGACCGCTAAGGACTTGCCGCAGGTTTTTTCCTGTCACGCGCGTAGCAGTGTTAGCCGCTTTAACCGTTACAAGCGCCGAGCTTGTGACGCCGAGCAACGCCACACCATCCAGGACAGTCATTGCAGCGTCATACCATGCATTCAGCCACAGCACCTTGCGGGGGCATCTTGGGCTGCCGGTGCCGGTGAATCGGCACACGGCTGCGCGGAGCGAGGCGGCCTGAGGGTTACCACCATTTCCAGCGGCCCTGTTGTTTCAGGGTCGCGATGATGGCTTCACGTTTGTGGCGTAGCTCTACCGACTTTTGCCGCAGTTCGCGGCAGCGGTTGCTGTTGAGGATCAGCAGACCGACCAGGGGGGCGACGAGGGTCATAGAGTAGAGATAGGTGTTGGGGCTGTAGGCGATGGTGGGAAGGGATGCCAGCAGGCAGGTGAGGTAGATCGCGACGTTTATCCAGACCCAGCGGGGGCGGCCGTATAGCACCTGTAACTGGGAAATAGAAAACACCGCGCTTATTGCTAAGCCGATAAAGAACCAATTTCGTAACATCGTACCCTTAGGCGCTCCGGATAGATAAGTGCCCAATATCAGCACCCCGGTCATGGCAATTGAAAAACACCCGGCAAGCATCCAGCCGCCGATGACTGGCATATAGCGTTTGAGCAGTGGTCGTGGATCTTCTATATAAAAAATAGAGTAATAGAGATCTTTTCCAGTCATCGTTTTCCAGTCAGGAAAATTACTGCTACTACTGTCGTACCCTAACTTCTCGAGGGTTTTCAACGCTCTCCGTTTTTTCATTGTTTGAACTCCTCATAGAGGCCGATAGCGAGCGTCTTAACGTTCCCCGAGGCCATACTGCTTGAAAATCCAAGCGTTGCAGCCAATACATCTTTTATATGGTTGGAGGTGGCCTGTTGCATGTTTGTCGCACTGATGCGTTTGGTGGCGGTTCCAGCGGCTTGTTTCAGCTTGAGCAGTTTTGTGGTCAAGCGCGGGTCTTGGATTCTGAGCAGCTCGTTGTTGAGTTTTACTCGTTCTTGTCGGGTAAGCCCTCTTAACACTTGTTGAATGGGTTTTCCCGTGACTTTCGTACTTAAGCTGATAGTTTTTACCGCCGTTAGGGCGGATGTAGTCACCCCTAGTAGTGCAATGCCGTCCAGTACAGCGACTGTCGCTTGATACCAATCCTCGCCGTCGAGACGATCTATCGTTTGCGGGCTAAATGCTTCAACACCGGTTCTGCCTAATCCGATAAGACATTGCGCAGCACTCGCAGCCGCAGCTCCTGTGGCGACAAAGGAGATCACCGCACTGGCTCCCGCAGTGAATGGCATAAACATAAACCCACTCCAGATCACCACCCAGCTCAGCAGCGCCCCTGTACACGTCACGGCCGTAATGAGTGCCTCGCTCATCCATTCCGACTCTCGAGGCTCATGCTCCAACATCCGCTTGAACTCCACCGGCCCCACATACCTCGGCGCTTCCCGCAGCACCACTTTGATCGGCCGCACGCTGCAAATCGCCTGGAACTCTCGCAGTACCACCACGTTGAACTCCCCATCGATATACACCACCCCCGCACCAATCAACGCCGGGTCGGCGTCTATGGCGAAGAACAACCGCCGCAGGTCGAGGCTGCTTTCAATGCGTTGGCGTGTGGTGCGGTGGGCTGAGGGGAATCCATCCTTGAACAGAGCGGCCGTCATTCCTTAACTCCTTTTTTTGGGAGCTGAGAGAGTAAATACGCCGCAACTGGGATGAATGTCGGAAGCTTCGCCATTTACAGTCGGGTACGTCCTGAAGCGACGTTGACGTCTTGTATGCCCGCTCCTGATTGAGGAAAAGTGCGCGCCACGTCACTTCCGGCGGACCACAGGACAAGGAGCCAACATGGCAGTCGACATGTTTTTGAGACTGGGCGACATCAAGGGTGAATCGCAAGACTTGGCCCATCGTGACGAGATCGATATCACCAACTGGGGTTGGGGATTATCGCAAACGGGCTCGATGCATTCCGGCACGGGAGGCGGTTCGGGCAAGGCCGACTTCACCAACCTGAACCTGACCAAACCCCTGGATAAATCCAGCCCCAACCTGATGATGGCGTGCGCCACCGGCAAGCATTATCCCGAGGCCAAATTGGTGGTGCGCAAGGCCGGCGGAACCAGCCCGGTGGAGTATCTGGTGATTACCTTGAAGGAAGTCATGGTGTTGTACGACAGCATCACCTTGAGCTTCGCCACCGTGGATGGTTTCAACATCCACGTGGGCGCACCGGATGACTTCGCGCGGTTTACCGACCAGGTGCTGCCGTTGTTGCGTGAGCGTGGGTTATTTCGGCAGTGAGTACAGCCACAGCACCTTGCGTGGGCATCTTGGGCTGCCGGTGCCGGTGAATCGGCACACGGCTGCGCGGAGCGAGGCGGCCTGAGGGTTACCACCATTTCCAGCGGCCCTGTTGTTTCAGGGTCGCGATGATGGCTTCGCGTTTGTGGCGTAGCTCTACCGACTTTTGCCGCAGTTCGCGGCAGCGGTTGCTGTTGAGGATCAGCAGGCCGACAAGTGGGCCGAGTAGGGCCAGTGTGTAGAGATAGGTGTTGGGGCGCCACAGGACGGCGGGTAGGGATATCAGCAGGCAGAGGAGGTAGATCGCGACGTTTATCCATACCCAATGGATTCGGCCGTAGAGCACTTCGTATTTGGCCAGGGCGAAAACTGCGCCCAAGCCCGCGGCGCTGAAAAAGCATGTCTTGGCGACAAAATCTACGGGGTAAGTAGGCAAATACGTAAGCATCGCCAAGATCGTTGTCAACGCTATCGAGAAACACCCTGCCAATGCATCACCTCCAATCACGGGCATGAACCGTTTGAGGAGTTGCCAAGGATCCTCAATAAAGAGTGATGAGTAATATTGGTCTTTTATCTTCCGTTGTTGGCTCACTGGTTAACTTCCTCGTAGATGCCCAACGCCAGAGTTCTTACGTTTCCAGAGACTGTACTGCTGGTAAAGCCGAGCAAGGCCGCAGCTATATCCATTTTGTGCGCGGCAGTTGCACGCTGCATTTGAATAGCGCTGATACGTTTGGTCACGTTGCCAGAGGCTTTTTCCAGCTTGAGCAACTTGGTCGTCAGTCTTGGATCTCGGATTTTAAGCAGCTCATTGTTCAATTTTGTCCGTTCTTGCCGTGTCAGGCCTCTAAGCACTTGCCTAGCTGTTTTTCCGGTTACTTTTGTGGTCGTTGTGACGACTTTCACGGTGACGAATGCCGAGCTGGCAACACCCATCAAAGCAATACCGTCCAACACTGCTGTTGCGGCCTCATACCACGTCTCGTTATCCAAGTAGTCATTAACTTCCGGAAAGGCTAACTCTGATGCTGTACGTAAAGCGCCACCGATGCATTGAACTGTACTTGCAACGGCAGCAGCTTTACCGATAAACGAAATTATCGAGCTAGCCCCAGCTGTAAAAGGCATCAGCGCAGCCCCACTCGCAATGACCATCCAACTCAACACTACTCCGGTGCACGCAATTGCCGTATTTATAGCTTCCACCGCCAACCTCGACTCCCGAGGCTCATGCTCCAACATCCGCTTGAACTCCACCGGCCCCACATACCTCGGCGCTTCCCGCAGCACCACTTTGATCGGCCGCACGCTGCAAATCGCCTGGAACTCCCGCAGTACCACCACGTTGAAATCCCCATCGATATACACCACCCCCGCACCGATCAACGCCGGGTCGGCGTCTATGGCGAAGAACAACCGCCGCAGGTCGAGGCTGCTTTCAATGCGTTGGCGTGTAGTACGGTGGGCTGAGGGGAATCCATCCTTGAACAGAGCGGCCGTCATTCCTTAACTCCTTTTTTTGGGAGCTGAGAGAGTAAAGACGCGGCAATTGGGATGAATGTCGGAAGCTTCGCCATTTACAGTCGGGTACGTCCTGAAGCGATGTTGACGTCTTGTATGCCCGCTCCTGATTGAGGAAAAGTGCGCGCCACGTCACTTCCGGCGGACCACAGGACAAGGAGCCAACATGGCAGTCGACATGTTTTTGAAACTGGGCGACATCAAGGGTGAATCGCAAGACTTGGCCCATCGTGACGAGATCGATATCACCAACTGGGGGTGGGGATTATCGCAAACGGGCTCGATGCATTCCGGTACGGGAGGCGGTTCGGGCAAGGCCGACTTCACCAACCTGAACCTGACCAAACCCCTGGATAAATCCAGCCCCAACCTGATGATGGCGTGCGCCACCGGCAAGCATTATCCCGAGGCCAAATTGGTGGTGCGCAAGGCCGGCGGAACCAGCCCGGTGGAGTATCTGGTGATTACCTTGAAGGAAGTCATGGTGGTGTCGTACAGCACCCGCGCTGACACGGCCGATGATGTTTTGTACGACAGCATCGCCTTGAACTTCGCCACCGTCGACGTCAGCTACCAGCCGCAGAAGGCGGATGGCGCCAAGGACGGTGGGCCGGTGAAGTTTGGCTGGAATATTCGGCAGAACGTCAAAGTCTGATCCCTTGCCGCCAACCCGGTTGTCTACCCGCTCGACGGCAATGCGACGATGGCAGCGTTGGGCACCAAACAGCTCAACCGCCTGTTCCTCAGCCCCATGCCGCTGCGCATCGAACACAATGTGCCCACCTTCGACTGCATGCCGCAGGTGGGCGAGGGCGCCCAGCATGACCCACTGACCACGTGCCCAGCGGCGCCGCCTGTGCTTAGAGGATGTTCAACGGGTAGCTGACAATCACCCGATGCTCATCACTGTCCCGTTGGGTCGTCACTTCAGTGCGCAACGACGCGTGGCGCAGGGCAATGCTCAGGTTCTTCAACGGCCCCTGCTGGATCACGTAGCTCACCGTCAGGTTGCGCTCCCACTCGCTTTTATCCCCTGTGGGCGTACGGATGTTCGAGCCGCTTTCGTACATGCCCATAAAGCTCAGGCCTGGCACGCCGACCGAGGCGAAGTCATAGCCGTAACGCACCTGCCAGGTGGTTTCCCCGGCGCGCTGGAATTTGCCGATCATCGACTCGGTCATGAAGTAGGCCGTGGAACCGTCACCCTGGTTCAACCACACCGCATCGCTGTCGCCGCTGACCTGTTGCAGGCCGGCGGCAATCGTGTGGCCGTTGACCAGGTAGGTGAATTGGGCGCTGCTCAGGCGGCTGTCGACCTTGCCCTTGGTCACGCCGTCGCCGTAGTAGCCGAAGGTGTAGAACGCTGGGTCGTTGCCGTTGGCGCCGTCGGAGCGGTTGTCGAAGTGGCGCAGGTCGGTGCGCAGGGTGCCCGGGCCGATCTGCCAGTCGTACTTGAGGCCCAGGAAGTTCTGTTTGTAGAAGTCCTGCAGGTTGCCGTAGTAGTACTGCAAGGTCAGGTCTTTGGTCGGTTTGTAGTCGACGCCGCCGTAGTAGAACTTGTTGACGAACTCACCGGTACGCGCGTTGTTGGCGCCGGGAATCGACATGCCCATCTGGTCGCTTGAACCACGGCCCTTCACGTGTTCCAACTGGCCGAGGGTGAAGGTGAAATGGTCCAGGTCCTTGGACTGCACCTGCCCGCCATTGAAGGTCTGTTGCAACATGCGGTCGGTGGACATCACCACCGGCAGCATCGGCACCAGAGTGCCGTATTTCAGCTCGGTCTTGGCAAAGCGCGCCTTGGCCGTCAGCCCCAGGCTGCCGAACTCATCCACTGCGCGGCCATCGCTGTCGGTGGGGAACACGTTGCCGTTGAACGCGGTGCTTTGCGGGTTGTAGTGGCGCCCCTTGCCGGAGTCCAGACGCACACCGAACATGCCGATGGCGTCCATGCCGAAGCCCACGGTGCCTTGGGTGTAACCGGACTCGAAGTTGGCGATAAAACCCTGGCCCCATTCCTGGGTGTAGTTGGGGGCGGCGGCGCCGCTGCGGTTGTCGGCGTTGCTGAAGAAGTTGCGGGCCAGCACATTTAGCTTGCTGTCTTCCACCAGGCCTGCGGCGTAGCCCTGCTGGGCGATGATCAGGCCACAGAGGCCGGCGAGTACGGTTGGTGCGCGATTGAAAAGCTCCATTGGTGTCATCCCCATGTGTGATTGGTTTTTTGAGGGCAGTCAAAAGCGGCAGTGAAAGTTTTCTATTTTTTTTCAGGAGCGGGAGCAACGGTGGCCGGCACGACGTGCAGTCGCACCGGCGGTAAGCGGTACAGGATGAACAGGGCGAGCACGCCAATCCCCGCGCACAGCAGCAGGCCCACGCCCACCGACTGGGCCAGCGCATCGCGGGCCAGCTCCAGCCATGGCGTGGCGTCGAGATTGGCGTGCAACAGCACTTGTGGGTCGGCATACAGGGCAATGCCCTCGGCGTGGCCCGCCGCAAGAAACACCCGTTGCAGATGGGTGCTGTAGAGCAGGTTGACCAGCACGCCCATGCCGGCAGTGCCGAGCAAACCGCCCACCAGACGCAGGGATTGAGTGAGCGCGGTGGCGATGCCGAGGAACTGCCGTTCGGCCAGGGTCTGGGTGAATACCGTGAGGTTGAGCAGGATGAATCCCAGGCCCAACCCGGCCAGTAGAATCAAGCCAAGCAACTCATTGAACGACGCGCTTCGTCCGACCACTGCCAACCCCAGGCACGCCAGCAACAACGCGACAAAACCGGCCAGCGGCAACCAGTTTGGGTTGCGCAAACGGGTCACGATTCGGCTGTTGACGATGGCGCCGAGGGTGATGCTCAACGCCAGCGGTGTGATCAACACACCGGCGTCCTGAGGCGAATACCCGTAGGCGCCTTGCAGTAAGAGCGGCAGGTAAAACAGCAGCGAAAACATGATCGCCCCGGCGGCCACCGACAGCGTGAACAGCAGCTGCAGGCTCGGCAGGATGAACAGCGCGGCCGGCAACAGCGCATGCGGGCAACGCCGTTCCCAGTGCCACAACGCAATGATCGCCGCGATGCACCCCAGACCTAACGCCGCGCTGAGTGCGAGGCTCGAATGCCCCAGCCATTCCACAAACAATTGCAGACTGCCCAACGCCAGGGCGATCAACAGTGCGCCGGGCCAATCCAGACGAATGCTGCTGTGTTGTTGCGGGCGATACCACGGCAGGAAACGCCAGGCAATCAACAGCGCCAGGCAGCCCAACGGTAGGTTGATATAGAACACCGAGCGCCAGCCGAAGGCGCCGGTGAGATAGCCCCCCAGCCCCGGGCCGATGGCATTGACCACGCTGAACAGCGCACTCAACAGCATCTGCCAGCGCAGGCGCTGGCGGGTGTCGGGAAACAGTTCGGGGATACAGGCGAACGCGGTGCCGATCAACATGCCGCCGCCAATGCCCTGCAACGCACGGCCGATCACCAGCACCAGCATGTCGTTGGCCAGGGCGCAGGCCAGGGACGCCAGAGTGAAGATCAACGTGGCGGCCAGTACGAACGGCTTACGCCCGTAGTAATCCCCCAGCCGCCCGAAAATCGGGATGGTGACGATGGACGCCAACAGATAACCAGTGGCGACCCATGCATAGAGTTCAAAGCCGTTGAGCTCGGCCACGATGCTCGGCAAGGCGTTGCCGATCACGGTCTGGTCGAGCGCCGAGAGCATCAGCACCAACGAGATGCCAATCATCGCCAGCAAGGCTTGCTTGAAACTCAGGGGAGGGTGGGCCGCCGCGGTCATCGTCGATCCTCAGCGCAACGCGGCAACGGCAGCGGCAATGCGCGCGCAGCCTTGGTCGAGGGTGCTGATGTCGGTAGCAATCGACATGCGAAAGAACGGCGCCAGGCCATAGGCCGTGCCCGCCACTACCGCCACGCCCTGGCTTTCGAGCAGGTACATCACCACTTCGCTGTCGCTGTTGAGGGTTTTACCCTCGGCGGTTGTTTTACCTAGCAGACCGCCGCAGTTCACATACAGATAGAACGCGCCGTCCGGCTTGCGGCAGCTCAGGCCGGGGATTGCATTGAGCAGTTCAAGGCAACGGTCGCGTCGTTGCTGGTACACCTCGACGCTGTGTTTGACGAAGTGTTGGTCGCCGTTGAGCGCTTCCAATGCCGCCGCCTGACTGACTGAGCAGGCGTTACTGGTGGACTGGGATTGCAGGGTCGCCATGGCGCCGATCAGGTCGGCGGGGCCGGCGGCATAACCGATGCGCCAGCCGGTCATGGCGTAAGTCTTGGACACGCCGTTGACCACTAGGGTGCGGTCCTTCAAGGCCGGTTCAATGGCCAGGATGTGTGGGTTGTCCAGACCGTCGAAGCGGATGTGCTCGTAGATGTCATCGGTCATCAGCAGCACATGCGGATAGTCCAGCAGCACGTCGGCCAGGGCGCGCAGTTCGGCTTGGCTGTAGCTGGCGCCGGTGGGGTTGCTCGGTGAGTTGAGCAGCAGCCAGCGGGTGCGCTCGGTGATCGCTTCGCGCAACTGTGCTGGGGTCAGCTTGAACCCGTTGTGTTCCGGGCAGGCCAGGGTCACCGGCTCGCCTTCGCAGGCCAGGACCATGTCCGGGTACGACACCCAGTAGGGCGCAGGAATCAGCACTTCATCACCGGCGCCTAGGGTGGCGGCGAAGGCGTTGAAGATCGCGCTCTTGGCGCCGCTGGTCACCAGTACATGAGCGGCGGTGTAGCTCAGGCCGTTCTCGCGGGCCAGTTTATCGACGATGGCCTGGCGCAGTTCCGGGGTGCCGGCGTTTTGGGTGTAACGGGTTTCACCGCGCTCGATGGCCGCGCTGGCGGCTTGGCGGATGTGGGGGGGTGTATCGAAATCCGGTTCGCCCACTACCAGGTTGATGATGGACTGGCCTTGGCGACGCAGCTCGTTGGCGCGGTCGGACGCGGCGCTGCTGGGCGATGGTTTGATGCGTTGCACACGGGCGGCGATGCGGGAGGCGGTCACGGGCGTTCCTCGATGATGGCGTTGATGGCGTCACAGTACGAGGGCCGGGCGAGGGGGCCATAAGACGAGTTTGTTCTGGGTTGATAGGCAGTGCTTATGGTTGGGCTTGCACCAAGCAGGTGCGTCCAGGCCTGGCTGCTCCGAGCGGGTGCTTTGGGTGGGGGATCAGGAGCAACCATAGCAAAGCCTTATGGCTGGTTATGCGGGTGGCCTGTCTTTTGCAAACCTGCCAGGTGTACACAAAACCAAATGTGGGAGGGGGCTTGCTCCCGAAAGCAGTGTGCCAGTCACAGATGCATCCACTGACACTGCTATCGGGAACAAGCCCCCTCCCACATTTAAGGCATCACTTGTCCCTTGCATGAGCACCGCCATTTTGAACCTGCGTCGATTGAAGTATTTCGTAAAACTGGTCGACATCGGCAGCATGACCCAGGCCGCTGATGTGTTGCATGTGGCGCAACCGGCGTTGAGTCAGCAACTGGCAACCCTGGAAGCCGAGTTGCAACAACAATTGCTGATCCGCACCAAGCGCGGGGTGACGCCGACTGAGGCGGGCAAGGTGTTGTATGGCCATGCGCAAATTATCCTGCGCCAGTGCGAACAGGCTCAGAGCGATATCAATGCCACCGGCCATGCCTTGTCCGGGCAGGTGTCGGTGGGGCTGGCGCCGGGGACGGCGGCGTCGACGTTGTCGCTGCCGTTGCTGCGCACCGTGCGCGAACGTCACCCCGGCATTCTGCTGTACCTCAATGAAAACTTCGGCACCACGTTGAGCGAACTGATCATGAACGGCCGCATGGACATGGCCGTGCTTTACGGCGGGCGGGAGGTGCATGGTTTGAGTTTTGTCTCGCTGCTGCGCGAGCCGCTGTACCTGGTGAGTGCCGACCCGGCCATTGCCAGTCGCGAAGACATCCCGCTGGCCGAGTTGGCCGACATGGACATGCTGTTGCCGCGCCCCTACAACGTCATGCGTCGGATGGTGGACGAAGCCTTCCTGCGTATCGGCCTGGGTGTGCGAGTCGTGGCCGAGATTGAATCGTCCACCACGCTCACCGCCGCCGTGGCCGACCACTTCGGTTCGACCATCCTGCCTGAGTCGTCGGCGCGGGTCATGGCTGCGGACCCTTCGGTGCATATGTGCCGCATCGTCGAGCCCGAGGTGGAGGCGCCGTTGGCGTTGTGCCTGTCCGGGCATTTGCCGTTGTCCGTGCCGGCCCAGGCGGTCAAGGCGATTCTGCTGGAGCTGGTGGCGCAGATGCGTGGCAGCGCCGTGTGAGGCGTCATAAGGTCGGCTTATCACCCCAAAGCCAAAGCGTCTTGGCCGCGTTTCGAGGGGCTCGGTAGATTGGGCTCATCCACTCAAGACACGCTCGACAGGCAGGGGCCATACATGGATTCAGCACGTATCAAGGGGTTGATGGATTTGCTGGCCGAATCCGATCTGCTGGAACTGAGCCTCACCGAAGGCGACAGCACGCTGCGGCTGTTCAAGCAGGCGGGGCAGGGGACTACCAGCGTTGCACCCACCGTGGTCGCAGCCCCCAAAGCTGCACCGGCTGCCAGCGCCGTTGAAGTCAAAGCCAGCCTTTATGGCGTGCTGCACCTGACGCCCGCCGTCGGTGAGCCGCCTTTTGTGACCGTGGGGCAAAGCATCGAGGCCGGCCAGACCGTGGCGGTGATCGAGGCGATGAAGATGTTCCACCCGGTAAAGGCCAAGGTGGCGGGCCAGGTGGTTGAGATCCTGGTCGAGGCCGGGGTTGAAGTCGACGCCGGCCAGTCGCTGTTCCGGCTCGGTTGACCCTTACGCGTATTCGTTATTCAGGTGAATCCAATGTTCGACAAAGTGCTGATCGCCAACCGTGGCGAAATCGCCCTGCGCATTCAGCGTGCCTGCCATGGCCTGGGCATCAAGACCGTGGCGGTGTTTTCCGAAGCGGACCGTCACGCCCACTACGTGCAAAACGCTGACGAATCGCTGTGCATCGGTCCGGCCGCGCCGGGCATGAGCTACCTCAACCAGACGGCGTTGCTGTTCGCCGCCAAGGTCACTGGCGCCCAGGCGATCCACCCTGGCTACGGGTTCCTTTCGGAAAACGCCGGGTTTGCCGAGCGCATCGAAACCGCCGGCCTGACCTTTATCGGCCCGAGCGCAGCCTGCATCCGCACCATGGGCGACAAGGTGGCCGCCAAGCGTGCCATGCGTGAAGCCGGTGTGCCGTGCGTGCCGGGGCCTGATTCGACAATGCCTGCCGACGACGCCAGCATTCTCGCCATCGCTGCCGAGATCGGTTACCCAGTGATCGTCAAAGCCGCCGGTGGTGGCGGTGGTCGCGGCATGCGTGTGGTGCAGGCCGAAGCCGAGTTGCTCGCTGCCATCGCGCTCACCCGTGAAGAGGCGCGGTTGGCGTTCGGCAACCCGGAGCTGTATATCGAGAAATTCCTAGGCCACCCGCGGCATGTGGAAATCCAGGTGCTGTGTGATGCCCACGGCCATGCGATCTGGCTCGGCTGCCGCGACTGTTCCCTGCAACGCCGCCACCAGAAAGTGTTGGAAGAAGCGCCCGCACCGGGCATCGATCCCGCATTGATCGCCAAGGTCGGCGAACGCTGCGCCGAGGCCTGCCGCCAGATTGGCTATCGCGGTGTGGGCACGTTTGAGTTCTTGTACGAAGACGGCGAGTTCTTTTTCATCGAGATGAACACGCGTCTGCAAGTCGAACACCCGGTCACTGAAATGACCACCGGCATCGACATCGTGCAGCAGCAACTGCGCATGGCCCGCGGCGAAGTGTTGGGCTTGCGCCAGGAGGATGTGCAGTTGAACGGCCACTCCCTGGAGTGCCGGATCAACGCCGAAGACCCGATCACCTTTATGCCCACACCCGGCTTGATTCAGCGTTGGGAAGTGCCCGGCGGATTTGGCGTGCGGGTTGATTCCCATGTCACCACCGGCTACCGCGTCCCGCCGTACTACGACTCGATGGTGGCCAAGGTAATCACCCACGGCGCCACGCGGGAAGAGGCGTTAGCGCGGATGCGTCTGGCCCTGAGCGAAATGATCGTGGACGGCATCAGCACCAATATCCCGTTGCACCGAGACATTCTCGACGATCCGGCATTCTGCGCCGGCGGTGTCGACATTCATCACCTGGAGCGCTGGTTGCAGCAAAGGAGCCCGACATGAACACCGCACCTTCCATCAGCCTGCTGGGCTCCAGCGCGTTACTGTTCGAGGCGCCGGGCGAGCTCGACCTGGCCCCGCAGCAGCGTATCTGGCGCCTGGCCCTGCAAGCGGGCGAATGGCCGGAAATCCACGAAGCCGTGCCGGGCATGAACAACCTGATGCTGACGTTCCTCACGCCGCCCCGTGAACTCAACAGCGTGTGCCAGCGCCTGCTGGATGCCTGGGAACAGAGCCAACCGCTGCCCCTGGAAGGGCGAATTGTCGAGTTGCCGGTGGTGTACGGCGGCGAATTCGGCCCGCACATGGCAGACGTGATCGCCCACACCGGGCTGGATATCGAGACCATTGCCAACCTGCATTGCGAGCCGCTGTACCCGGTGTACGCCCTGGGCAGCCACCCCGGTTACTGCTACCTCGGTGGCATGGACCCACGCCTGGCCACGCCCCGTCGCCAGGTGCCGGTGCTGAATATCGGTGCGGGCTCGGTGTCCATCGGCGGCGTGCAGACGGGCGTCTCCGCCTCGGCCGGCCCCAGCGGCTGGAACACCATCGGCCGCACCGAGATGGCATTTTTCGACCCCGCCCAAACCCCGCCTGCCATCTTGCGGCCGGGTGATTTCCTGCGCTTGCGCATCGAGAGGATCATTCGATGATCGAGATTCTATCGGCCACCGCCCTGGCCACCGTGCAGGACCTCGGTCGTTTCGGCAGCCTGGGTTACGGCGTAGGTACCTCTGGCGCCATGGACCATCTGGCCCTGGCCTTGGGCAACTTGCTGCTGGGCAATCCCGAAGACGCCGCTGCGATTGAAATCCCGCTGTTTGCGTTTGAAGTTCGCCTGCTGCAGGACTGCGCCTTTGCCCTGACCGGCGCCGCCTGCGACGCCACGCTGGACGGCCAGCCGTTGCCGCCGAACTGGGTTTGCCAAGGGCGAGAGGGTCAAGTGTTGAGCCTGGGGTATCCGACGTCTGGCAGCCGCGCTTATCTGTGTTTGGCGGGGGGCGTGGACGTGCCGTCGGTGCTGGGGTCACGCAGCACGCAATTGCGTGGCGAGTTCGGTGGTTTGGACGGCCGAGCGTTGCAGCAGGGCGATCGACTCGCTGCCTTGCGACCAGGCCTCAGCACCTTGGCGCTGGACTTCGGCGTTTTGGCGCCCAGTCTCTCGCTGCCGTTACAGGTAGACGGCGTGCCCGCGATGCGCGTGCTGCCCGCCGCTGAATACGAGCGCTTCCAGGAAACCTCCCGCGCCGCGTTCTGGGCCGGCGAGTGGAAGATCACCACCCAGAGCAATCGCTATGGCTACCGCATGGAAGGTGAACCGCTGCTGCCCATCGCACCGATGGAAATTCGCTCCCACGGCATCGTGCCCGGCGTGATCCAGGTGCCCCATGGCGGTCAGCCGATCATCCAGATGCGCGACGCGCAGCCCAGCGGCGGCTACCCCAAGTTCGGCAGCGTGATCGAGGCTGACCTATGGCGTTTGGGGCAGGCGCCGATCGGCAGCAAAGTGCGCTTTATCGAGTGCAGTTATGAAGAGGCCGTCGATGCCTTAGAAACCAATCGACGTTACCTGCGTGAAGTCAGCCGTCTGGTGGAGCTGCACCGTCAAGGAGTGAAAGCATGACGCTTGAAGAGATTCGCCAACTGGCGCTGTGGCTCAAGGAACACCACTTGGCTGGCGCAGAGGTGAGCAGGCCTGGCGTGCACCTGACCCTCAAGCGCGGTGCGCCTGCCGTCAGTGTGGTCACGCCAGTCGCGGCTGCGACAGTGGATGACAAGGTGCTGCGCACCACCGGCCTGGGTCGTCTACTGCTGACTCATCCGCAACAAAACCAGCCGTTCGTGGCTGTGGGCGATCAGCTTAGCGCCGGTCAACTGGTGGCCGTGCTGCAAGTGGGTGACCTGTTGCTGCCTCAGCGCAGCCCGAAAGCCGCCAAGGTCGTGGATATACGCGTGCCGTGCGGCACCACCGTCGGCTACGGCGAAGCCTTTCTGGGCCTGGAGTACCCGGTATGAAGATCGATTTGAATGCCGACCTCGGCGAAGGCTTCGGCCCGTGGCGCATGGGCGAGGACGAAGCACTGATGAGCCTGATTTCCTCGGCCAACGTCGCCTGCGGTTATCACGCCGGCGACCCATTGATCATGGACACCACCGTACGCCTGGCGAAAGCCGGTGGCATCGACCTGGGCGCGCATGTGGGCTTCCCGGATTTGATGGGCTTCGGTCGTCGACAGATGAACATCGAGATCAAGGAACTGGCCACCTATGTGATCTACCAGCTCGGTGCGCTGGCCGGGATGGCGGCTGTGAATGGCCATCGCATGACCCATATGAGCTTCCACGGCGCCCTGGGCAATATGGCCGCCGCCGATGCGGCGCTGGCCGAGCCGTTGGTGCGGGCGGTGGCGGCGTTCGACCCCACGCTGATCATCAGCTCTTCCAGCAGCCGCGCCATCGAAGGCGCGGCCGAAAAATGTGGTCTGCGCGTTGCCACGACGTTCCTCGCCGACCGCGCCTATGACGATGACTGCCTGCTGGTGCCACGCAAGGTCGAGGGCTCGGTGATCAAGGAGCCTGCGGCAGTCTTGCAACGGGTGCGGCAGTTGCTGGAGGAGGGCACCGTGACCGCCCTGAGCGGCAAGGTGCTGCGGGTGCCGGCCCACTCGATCCTGCTGCACGGCGACACCCCTGGCGCGGTCGACCTGGCGCGCACCATTCGCCAGGAAATCGAGCAATTGGGCGGGCGGATTACCCCGATTTCCCAGCTGCTGGCGGCGTCATAAGCAGGCCTTATCGCCACACAATCATCGCGTCTTGGTCCAGCGCCTGAAGGCTGGATAGAGTCGAACCATAACCCGCGACACAAGGATCACCCCATGCCATTTTCCGACTACAAAACCGCACTGGTCACCGGCGCCTCATCGGGCATCGGTGCCGCCGTTGTGGAGCGTCTGTGCCAGGAAGGCGTGCAGGTGCATGCCCTGGCCCGCAGTGCCGACAAGTTGCAGGCACTGGCGGCAAAGACCGGCTGCATTCCCCACGCCATCGACGTGACCGATATTGCCGGCCTGACTCGGTTGTTCGCCGAAAACACCTTCGACATCCTGGTCAATAACGCCGGTGTCGATAAACCCGGCTCCTTGCTCAAGGCCGATGCCGACGGTATCGACCTGCTGATCGACGTCAACCTTCGCGCGGTGTTGCACCTGGCGCGCCTGGCGTTGCCGGGGATGGTCGAGCGCGACTGCGGGCACATCATCAATATCAGCTCGATTGCAGCGGCCTACAACTTTGGCGGCAACTCTACCTACCACGCGACCAAGGCCGCGGTGAGCATGCTCTCGCGTCAATTGCGCATTGATGCCTTCGGCAAGCGCGTGCGGGTTACCGAGATCTGCCCAGGCCGAGTGGCCACGGACATCTTTGCCCATGTGCATGGCGACTCCGAGGAGACCTACAAACGCTTCGTCGAAGGTTTTGAATTGCCCCAGGCCGAAGACATCGCCAACGCCATTGCCTTCGCGATTGCCGCGCCGATTGCCGTCAACGTCGGGCATATGGAAATCACCCCCACCCTGCAAGTGCCGGGCGGGCTTTCTACCGCGCGACCTCAGGATTATCAGGGCTGAAACCAGCCCTCTAAAACAGAACGGATCGATCCGTCATTGCTGCACCGCGCCACGGCCACGCCGGGTGACTTTGATTTCTGCCCTAGCCCAATGCCGATAGGGATTGACCATGAAGCAAGACTTCGATTTGGCCGCGATTCTGCAAGGCGAGTATGCCGAGCTGATCGTCAAGGGCATCGAAATGACCTTGCAGCTGGCGTTGTTCGCCTGGCTGCTGGCGATATTGCTGGCGCTGACGCTGGTTACGGTGCGCCTGACCGGCAACAAGCTGGCCGACCGTCTGGTGGCGGGGTACGTGTCCTACCACCGCAACGTGCCGACCCTGGTGCAACTGATGCTGTGGTACTTCGGCGTGCCCACGTTGCTCAGCGAGTCCGCGCAACTGTGGCTGGCCAACCACAACACCGAATACCTGTTTTCGGTGATCGCCCTGGGCTTGTGCCAGGCCGCGTATTTCTGTGAAGACATGCGCAGCGGCCTGCGCGCCATTCCGGCCGGGCAGACCGAAGCGTCCAGAGCCCTGGGACTGGGCTACGTGCGCTCAATGCGCTACGTGATCCTGCCTCAGGGGGTGCGCAACTGCCTTCCGTCCTTGATCAACCACACCGTGTTGTTGTTCAAGAACACCAGCCTGGCCATGGCGATTGGCGTGATGGAGCTGACTTACGCCAGCCGCGAAGTGGAGAACTATACGTTCCGCACCTTCGAGTCGTACCTGGTGGCCACGGTGTTCTACCTGGTGTTTTCACTGCTGCTGATGGGCGCCGGGGCGTTGCTCGCTCGGCACTTCAGCAAAGCCATGGCGAGGTAGATGGCGATGTTCGATATCGTTGAAATCCTGCAGAACAACTGGACGTTGTTCCTCATCGGTCAATACCCCCACGGCCCATTGGGTGGCCTGGCGAGCACTCTGATCCTGGCCGCGCTGGCATTGCTGTTGGCGTTCCCGTTCGGCTTGCTGCTGGCGCTGGCGCGGGTATCGCCGTGGAAAGGTTTGTACTGGGTCGCCACGGTGTGGGTCTACGTGCTGCGCGGTATTCCGTTGCTGATGGTGATCTTTTGGACGTACTTCCTGGTGCCGTTGCTGATCGGCCATAACATCACCGGCTTCATGACCATGCTCTGCACCTTGGTGATCTACCAGAGCGCCTACCTGTGCGAAATCATTCGCGGCGGCATCCAGGCCTTGCCGAGTGGGCAATACGAAGCGTCCCGCGCCCTCGGCCTGGGCTACGTGCGCACCACGCTCTGGGTGATCCTGCCCCAGGCACTGTACAACGCGTTGCCGAGCCTGATCAGCCAGTTCATCTCGATCATCAAGGAGACCTCACTGGGCTACGTGATCAACGTGCAGGAGGTGACGTTTGCCGCCAACCAAGTCAACAACCAACTGCTGACCAAGCCGTTCCAGGTGTTTTTCATCCTGGCGATCATCTACTACCTGCTGTGTTTCGGCCTGACCCGCCTGGCCGGTTATGTGGAACAGCGCATTGCGCGCAAGCGCCTGGGCGACGGAGGGCAAACCCTGCCTGGCCAACCGTTGCTGGCCACCGATAATTGAAGAGGGCTGCGCTCATGCATCCAATGATCATGTTTTCGAAAATCAATAAATGGTACGGCGAGTACCAGGCGCTCACTGACATCACGGCCGAAGTGCAACCCGGCGAAGTGGTGGTGCTGTGCGGCCCTTCGGGGTCGGGCAAATCCACCTTGATTCGCACGGTCAATCGCTTGGAAGACATCCAGGCCGGCCAGATCCTGTTCGACGGCCAGGACGTTCACGGCACCGACGCGCAGATCAACCGCCTGCGTAGCCGCGTGGGGTTTGTGTTCCAGAGCTTCAACCTGTTCCCGCACCTGTCGGTGCTGGAAAACATCACCCTGGCCCCCAACAAACTGCGCAACCTCAAGGGCGCGGCGGCCAAGCAAAAAGCCATGGAACTGCTCGACCGTGTCGGCCTGGCCCACAAGGCCGGTGCTTACCCGGCGCAGTTGTCCGGCGGGCAACAGCAACGCGTGGCAATCGCCCGCGCACTGGCGATGGAGCCGCCGGTGATGCTATTCGACGAGCCCACCAGTGCCCTCGACCCGGAAATGGTCGGCGAAGTGCTGAGCGTGATGAAGGGCTTGGCCAAGGACGGCATGACCATGATGTGCGTGACCCACGAGATGAATTTCGCCCGCGAAGTGGCCGACACCATCTGGTTTATGGATGCGGGGCAGATTCTGGAAAAGAGCAGCCCCGAGGCCTTCTTCACCCAGCCCTCGCACCCGCGAGCGCAACGTTTCATCGCCGACCTGCGGGCCCATTGAGCTGCGGCGGTTTTGCTCCCTCTGCCATTTTGCTGGTCCAACTTTCTGGAGATTTCCCATGGGTATGAAGCATCTGTTTACTGCGCTGGCGTTGGGGCCACTGGCAATCGCGGTCGCACAGGCCGACCAACTGAGCGACATCATGGCCAAGCAATCCTTGAGCTGTGGGGTGTACGCCGACGTCCCGCCATTTTCCGCACCGGACCCGAAAACCCGCGAGCTGGTCGGCATGGACGTCGACCTCTGCAAAGCCCTGGCCAAGACACTCGGCGTAGCCCTGGAACTCAAGCCACTGTCGGTTGAAGCGCGTATTCCTGAAGTGAAAATGGGCCGTGTCGATGTGATCTTCGCCAACCTGGCCTACACCAAGACCCGCGCCGACCAGATCCAGTTCAGCGACCCTTACTACATCGCCAAGGAAACCCTGGTGGTGCGCGCGGCGAATGCCGACCAGCCGAAAAGCTTCTTCAAGGACAAGCGCATCAGCTCCACCAAGGGCTCGACCTCCGAACAGTCGATCCGCCTTGCTGGCGCCACCCCGGTGACCTTCCAGGACACTGGCTCGGCCTACATGGCCCTGCAACAGAACAAGGTCGTGGGCCTGGTGACCAACACCATGACCGCCCTCAAGCTGGTCAATCAGGCCAAGGCCGGTGGTGTGGAACTGGCGATTGCCAACGAACCGATGGCCCTGGAGCCGATTGGTGCCGGTATGCGCCGCGACGAGCCCGCGTTTTTGGCCAAGGTCAATGAGTCGCTGATGGCGATGGAAAAGGCCGGGGAGATCGACGCGATCTGGGAGCGCTGGATCGGCCCGAACACCGAGTACAAGATGGTGCGCGAGGACAAGGTGCAGCCTTTGAGCGCGTTGAAGTTCGAGCCGTTGCCTTAAGGGTAATCGGTCACAAAAAAGCCCGCCGTGTGTGATGCACGGCGGGCTTTTTTACTGGGTGCTCCAGACAGGGTTCAGATCCTCATCAATCATCCAGTGCGGCTGGCCAGGTGTGATACGCACGCCGCCGACCCAGCGCTCATGCGTTGCATGGTCGGGCCAATAGGCTCGGCCATGGAGCACGTCCTGCCCCAAGGGGGTCAGCGCCAACATGCGTTGCGGCCATGGTTTTTGCGGGTCTGTCTCGGTCAGCAACGGCTTGTCGCCATCGATCAATGGCCGCAACAGCACCTGAAACATCATGTCCCCCATGGACGGCAGCGGGTCGCGCTTGGCCATCAATTCGGCGAACACGCGACCGAACGGCAACGGCCCAGCTTCGGCGAGGTAGGTGAGGGACAGGCGCTCGGTCAGCGACAGACCATCGTGTGTTCCCGGCAATTCCTGCAACTGGCGCAACAGCGCCGGGGCAAGCAAGGGCAGGGCGGGATGTTTGCCGTGGGCCAACGCTGCCCATGCGATGGGTGAACTGTCGCAATAGGCTACCCAGGCCCGTTTGGCCAGTTGCACGGCCTCGTCGCCGATCAGTCTGCGCTGCGGCCAGAGCCAGGCGAGCACGTCCGGCGCTAGTTGGCCGATGCCGATAAAGCGCTCGACGCCGGGAATGCGGTCCACCTCGATCAGCTCCAGTTTGCCCGGTGCTTGTTCAAGACCGGCCAAGGCGCGGATCAGGAACAACTGGTCATAGGCATCTGCCTCACACCACAACACGCTGTGTTCGGCGCTGGCCAGGGTTTCGAGGTGGTTGTATTCATCGTCGACGCGGCGCGCTGCATCCGTCTCATTGATGGCAAAGGCTTGGCTGATAAAGGCACTGCGCATCGCACGAAATGCCGGGCTGGGCAGATCACGCACCGGACCCATGCACAGCGGGTCGCTGAGCATGTGGAACCGGCCCTTGAACCCCGCCACCTGCAGGCTATGGGCGATGTCATTGCCGCAGCGCCAGTGGGTGGTGCGCGCTTCATCGCTGGCTGCAAAGTCGGGATGGCGGGCGGCGAAGTCAATGGCGTCGATATGGGCCTTGAGCTTGGGCCAACTGCTGAAACCCAGTTGTTTGGCCACCTGCCATTGGGCCTGGGACAGTGTGGCAGCCGGGTCTTGGCTTTTCAGGTGCCGCAACAGTTCCTTGGCGCGCTTGCGCTGCTGCTCAAGGTTGAGACGGCCATCGGTGTTGGAAGATAGGGGGCGTTGCGACATACGATCTCCTTGCACAGACCTTTTCCGCTTTAAGGTTGGGAGTCGTAGAAATGAGGTGAAGCTTGAGTGTCTTGGGCGCTGCCCTTTCCGCGGAAGGTGGCGTAGAGAGCGCCAGGCGGGAAATATAGGCAGTGTGGCGCTCGATTGCAAATCAGGTATGCGCCCCCGATAGGGTTTAAGAATCGTCTTAAAGTCATGCGCTCCCGCTGACGGTTACCGTGTGCACCGTTGAATGATCGACGTTGCTGCCCAACTGTCAGGGTTACCCTATGTCCACTAAAACGCTCCGCCTCTTGATTGCCGATGCTGACCTTCAGCAGCGGATCAGGATTGAGAAGATGCTCAACCTGATGGGCTATCACCGCATTGCGCCTTTGAGCTCGTTCGATGAGTTGCGGGTGCTGACGCGTTCGGGAGGCGTGGCATTCGACCTGTTGATCATCAACAGCGCATTGGTGAGTTCGCCGCAGGAGAACCTGCTGGAGTACTGCCACGCCAACCCGTTGATTCGCCACACGCTGATTTACGATGGGCAATGCACACCGCATGTGCTGGTAGCGGGCAATCAGCCGACCTTGCACCTCTCAGTGCCGCACTTGCCGGACTTTATCGCGCTGCAGCATTGCATGGGGATCGTCGATCCTGCCCCTCGCATACGCGTGGGTAAGCGGCCGACCTTGCGCGTTGCTGACAGCCCCAATCCAGCATCGGCGCGCTTCCAGGGTGACCCGGCCTTGGTGGCGTGCGCAGTGGGGCTGTCGCCCAGGCGTTGAGGGGGTCAGGGGTTACTTGTCTTTGCGTGCATCCATGGTTTTCTGATGCTCGGCCAGGAACGGCTGCTCCGCCGGATCAAAGCGATCAATGCCGGCCGTAAAACGATGCCAGTACGGATACAACGGTTGGCGCCGTGTCACCGCTTCGATACGCGAGGACTGTTCGTCGGTGAGTTTCAGTTCGGTGGCCGCGAGGTTGTCGCGCAGATGCGCTTCAGTGCGGGCGCCGACGATCAGCGAGGTAATCCCCGGACGATCCTTGAGCCACGCCAGGCAGGTACGCGCCACCGACACGCCGTGTTCATCACCCACGGTGGCGAGGGTTTCGATGATGTCCAGCGCACGCTCCTGGTCATGGACGTAGGGTTCCGGCCAGTCGCTGCCCTGGCGGGTATTGGCCGGCGGTTTTTGCCCACGGCGCGTGGAGCCGGTTAGCAGGCCTTCGCCCATTGGCCCCCACACCAGGGTGCCGACGTTCTGATCCAGGGCCAACGGTAGCAACTCGTACTCGGCCTCGCGGGATTCCGGGGTGTAGTAGATCTGTTGGGTGATCGGCTTGAGCATGCCGTGCAGTTCGGCCTTGCCCAGGGTTTTCATCATCTGCCAGGCGGTGAAGTTGCTGGTGCCGAAGTAACGGATTTTCCCCGAGCCCACCAACAGCCGCAGGGCTTCGAGGGTTTCCTCGATGGGCGTCATGCCGTCCCAGTTGTGCAATTGGTAGAGATCGATGTGGTCGGTACCGAGGCGCTTCAAGCTGGCTTCGCAGGCGCGAATCAGGTGGTAGCGCGAGGAGCCGGAGTTGTTCGGGTTGCTGTCTACCGGGCTGCGGCCCTTGGTGGCCAGCAGGATATCGTTGCGTTTGTCACCCAGGGCCTTGCCGACCACTTCTTCGGCCAGACCGTGGGAATAGAGGTCGGCGGTGTCGACCATATTGACCCCGGCATCGAATGCGATATCGAACATGCGCTTGGCTTGGGGCACGTCCACCGATCCGCATTTTTCAAACTCGGCGCGACCGCCAAAGGGCACGGTGCCGAGGATGATTTCGGATACCAGCAGGCCCGAATGGCCCAGTTGTCGGTATTGCATGTCGTCTCCTACTTAACGTTGAACCTGAGTTTCTGAACAACGTGGGTGGCGATAGTTTGAATTTTTTCATGAAAACTTCCTGCGCCTGCTTCACCATTGCGCCCAACAGGTTTTAAGAGGAATACCGCGTCCATGAGCGCCCTGATAGAAACCCGCGCCCTCACGCGTATCGACGAGCGTCGCCAGGTGGCTTTGCTGCAACCCACGGATTTCACCTTGAAGCGCGCCGACCGTGTCTCCATCACCGGCTCATCGGGCTCTGGAAAAAGCGTCTTCCTGCGTGCGCTGGCTTTGCTCGATACGCCGAGTTCCGGGCAAGTGCTGTGGAATAACCAGCCGATCGTCAACGCGCAGATCCCCCATTACCGCAGCCATATCAGCTACCTGTCTCAACGCCCGGCGTTGCTCGAAGGCACGGTGGAGGACAACCTCAGGTTCCCGTTCAGTCTCAAGACGCTCCACCAACGCCGCTTTGACCAGGACGTGGTGACGACCTTGTTGGGGCATGCCGGCAAGGCGGCGGATTTTTTGACCAAGAACGCGTTGGACCTGTCGGGCGGTGAGTCCCAGGTGGTCTCGCTGATCCGCACACTGCAACTGAACCCCGAAGTGCTGTTGCTCGACGAGCCAACCGCCGCCCTCGACCCTGCGTCATCCCGTGACGTGGAAGCGCTGATCGACGCCTGGTTCGCCGGTAACAAGTCCCGCGCCTATATCTGGGTATCCCACGATCTGGATCAGGCACAGCGCATGAGTGACATCCACTTGCACATGAGTGCCGGTGTCCTCAGCGGAGCGGCCCAACCATGAATTATCAAAACCTCACTGCCCTGGACATGGGCATTGCCGCGTCGCTGATCCTGGTCAACGGCGCGCTGTCGTTGCTGCTGCGCCTGGGCCTTGGACGCCAGTTGTTATGGGCGGCGGTGCGCACCGTGGTGCAACTGCTGGCCATCGGTTACCTGCTGGGCTGGGTGTTTGAATTCGCCTATTGGTACGTGGTGCTGCCGCTGATGTGCGCCATGACCCTGATCGCCGGGCTTTCGGCGGCGGGGCGCGGGCGGCGTACGTATCGGGGGCAGCGGGTCGACAGCATTCTGTCGGTATGGGGCAGTTCGTGGCTGGTGACGGCGGTGGGCTTGTTTGCGGTGATCCGCATTCACCCATGGTACGAGCCGCAATACGCGATCCCGATCCTTGGCATGATCCTCGGCAACACCTTGACCGGCGTGTCCTTAGGGATTGAGCGCATGACCCAGGAACTTACCTCGGGCCGCAACACCATCGAAATGATCCTGGCCCTGGGCGGCTCACGCTGGGAAGCCGCCCAGGAAGCCATTCGCCAGGCCGTGCGCGCCGGGATGATCCCCACGCTGAACCAGATGACCGTGGTCGGCATCGTCAGTCTGCCCGGCATGATGACCGGCCAAGTGCTGGCCGGAGAGAGCCCTGTGGACGCGGTGCGGTATCAAATCGTGATCATGTTCTTGATCGCCGCGTCATCGGCGTTGGGCACGGTAGGGGCGGTGTTGCTTACCTATCGGCGGTTGTTTTCGGTGAGCCACCGCTTTTTGCGCGAGCGACTGGAAGAGCGCTGACAAACCAGCCCCTGTGGGAGCCAGCTTGCCGGCGATGGCGGTCGATCAGGCAACCTCAGGTTATCTGGCCCACCGCTTCAATCCACCTCCGCCACACCAAAATCGAGCACCACCTTCATCGCCTGGGTCTTGTCCGCTGCCAGTTCAAACGCCTGCACGGCTTGTTCGAACGGCACCGTATGGGAGATCACCGGCCGTACATCAATGACCTGGCGATTGAGCAAGTCCACCGCCTGGGCAAACTCACTGTGGAAGCGGAAGGTGCCGCGCAGGTCGATCTCGCGGCTGACCAGCAGGTTCAGCGGCAGCGACACTTCACCGCCCAACCCGACAGTGACCAGCACGCCGCGCGGGGCGATGCAGTCCAGGCCGTTGCGCAGGGCTTGGGCACTGCCGGAGACTTCGAACATCACCTCGAAGTAACCCTTCTCGGCGGTGTAGCGTTTGAGCGCATCGATGCCGTCGGCGATGTTATGGGTGCGCGTGGCGCCCATTTTTTCCGCACAGGCCAGTGCGCTGGCGGACAGGTCCACAGCGACGATTTCAGCGGCGCCGGCGGCGCGCAGGCTGCCGATCAGCAGGTTGCCGATGGGGCCGCAACCGGTCACCAGTACGCGCTTGCCGAACACCGCGCCAGCCCGTTGGATCGCATGCAACCCGACCGACAACGGCTCGGCCAGCGCACCTTCGGCGAGGCTGACGTGATCGGCCAGCACATGTGCCTGATGCGTCTCGATCACCAGGCTCTGGCGAAACGCGCCCTGGATATGCGGAAAGGGCATCGCGCTGCCGTAGAAGCGCATGTTCAGGCAATGGTTGGGCAGGCCTTCATGGCAATAGCGGCAAGCGCCGCACGGGCGTGACGGCGATACGGCAATGCGCTGGCCGACCTTGAACAGGCCGGCGTCCGAGCCCACGGCGTCGATCACTGCCGATACTTCATGGCCGAGCACCATCGGCTCGCGCAGGCGCACAGTGCCGAAGCCGCCGTGCTGGTAATAGTGCAAGTCCGAGCCGCAGATACCGCCGCGGGCGATGCGTACACGCAGTTGCTCGGCCCCCAGAGCAGGGGGTTCGTCCTGGGGGCTCACCCGCAGGTCTTTTGAGGCGTGGCAGACAATGGCGTGCATAAGGTTCTCCAGGGTTACAGCGACGCGGTGATGCCACCGTCGACATACAGGATATGACCGTTGACGAAACTTGCGGCGTCGCTGGCCAGAAACACCGCTGCACCGGCCAACTCGGCGACGTCGCCCCAGCGGCGGCTCGGTGTGCGCTGCACCAGCCAGTCGCTGAATTCGGGGTTGGCCACCAGGTTGGCGTTCAACTCGGTTTTGAAGTAACCGGGGCCGATACCGTTGACCGTCAGCCCGTGCGGGCCCCAGTCGATGGCCATGCCCTTGGTCAACATCTTCAACGCGCCTTTACTCGCCGCATACGGCGCGATGCCCGGGCGGCCCAATTCACTTTGCACCGAACAGATATTGATGATGCGCCCCCGTTTGCGCGGAATCATCGCCCGCGCCACGGCCTGACCCACCAGGAAGGCGCTGTCGAGGTTGGTGCTGATCAGTTCGCGCCAGTGCTGCTCGCTGTAGTCTTCCAGCGGCCCACGGCGTTGCATACCGGCGTTGTTCACCAGGATGTCCAAGGGGCCGAAGCGTTCCTCGATCGTTGCCACCCCGTCCTGGATTGCTGCGCTGTCGGTCACGTCGAAGGCCTGGGTGTGCACCTCCAGGCCTTCGAGGGTCAGCAGGGCGGCGGCGTCACGCAATGTGCTGCGGTTACGCCCGTTGAGCACCACCCGTGCGCCCGCTTGGGCCAGGCCACGGGCGAT
Organism: Pseudomonas sp. TE3911; assembly: GCF_054062775.1. NCBI lineage: Bacteria > Pseudomonadati > Pseudomonadota > Gammaproteobacteria > Pseudomonadales > Pseudomonadaceae > Pseudomonas > Pseudomonas sp. TE3911. The sequence continues at coordinate 1,267,125 of NZ_JBSSFP010000001.1, forward strand.
GGCCAGGCCGATACCGGCACTGGAACCGGTGACCAGCGCCAGCCGGCCGTCGAGGCGAAAGGTGTCTAGAACGCTTTGCATGGGCATATTTCTCCGCGCGCGCTTGTGATAATCAAAACGCTGTCTGATGGGCTTAACTTCACCTCGGTGTAGGGCGCAGGTCCAATGTTCATTTATGATCGGCTGATCAATATCCGTGATAACCAGGAGGGCTGGATGGAACTCAAGCACTTGCGCGCCTTTGTGGTACTGGCCCAGGAGCTGCATTTCGGCCGGGCGGCGGGGCAGTTGTCGATTGTGCAACCGGCGCTGAGCATGCAGATCAAGCAACTCGAAAGTGGCTTGGGCGTACGCCTGCTGGACCGCAATCGGCACTCGGTGACGTTGACCGATGCCGGTCGGGTGTTCCTGCCGGAAGCCCAGGCGACCCTGCACCAGGCCGCGCGTGCGGCGGAGGCGGCGCGGGCCTCCAACCGGGGGGAAATCGGCCGAGTGCGGCTGGGCTTTGTGTCGTCGGTATTGCCGCAACTGTTGCCCGAGTTGATCCGCGCGGTGCATCAGCGCTACCCGCGTATCGAGCTGGAACTCAAGGACATGCCCGGCCCCGATCAAGCCGCCGCGTTGAAGCATGGCCGCCTCGATTTCGGCTTGATGCGCCTGCCCGCCGCCTACCCCGGTGTGCAGACCCGTGTGGTGTTGCGCGAGCCGTTCTGTGTGGCCTTGCCGATGGATCATCCGTTGGCCGCACAGGATTCGATCCAGCCCAGCGATCTGCTCGACGTGCCGGTGTACATCCTCGCGCGGCGCTATGCGCCGGGGTTCTACGACGAATTTATCCAGGCCGTGGGCATCCCGCTGCAGATCGCGTCCGAGCTGGGCGAGTTCACCACCATGCTCGCGCTGGTCTGTGCCGGGTTGGGCGTCGGCGTTTTGCCGCAGCAGGCTGCGCGGGCGTTGCCAGCCAACTGCGTGTCGCGGCCGCTGGTATTGGGAGCGTTTCAGGCCAGCACGGGGTTGGCTTGGACCGAGTTGGACAGCGCAGTGAAGACCACGCTGTTTACGCTGATCGTTGAACTGTTTGGCGAGTGATTGTTTCACCCGGTGAAATGCTGGATTGTAAAACCTGGTGATTCCATTGATCGACGCAGCGGTAGAACATCTCAGGTGTCGGAACCCCCACCTTTTGGAGCCTTACATGTCCCAGCCTGCGATCAAACTCTATGGTTTTCCACTGTCCGGCCATTCCCATCGGGCCGAGCTGATGCTGTCCCTGCTGGGGCTGCCCACCGAATTCATCCTGGTGGACCTCAAGCAAGGCGCCCATAAATCCGCTGATTTCACGGCGACGATCAATCGCTTCGGCCAGGTGCCGGCGATTGACGATAACGGCACGGTGCTGGCGGACTCCAACGCGATCCTGGTCTACCTCGCCACGAAATACGGCAACGGCCACTGGCTGCCAAGCGACCCGGTGGGGCAGGCGCGTGTACAGCGTTGGTTGTCGGCGGCTGCCGGGCAGCTGCATGCCGGGCCCGCGACTGCACGGTTGGCCACGGTATTTGGCGCCGACGTGGACGCGGCGGCCGCCATCAGTCGCGCCCATGCCTTGTTGGAACTGGTGGAACAGCAACTGAGCGAAACCCGCTTCCTGGCTGGCGAGCAGCCGAGCATTGCAGATATCGCGTTCTACACCTACGTGGCCCATGCGCCGGAAGGTAATGTTTCGCTGGTCGACTACCCTAAGGTGCGCGCCTGGCTTGCCAGTATTGAGGCCCTGCCAGGTTTTGTGGGCATGCCGCGTACGGCGGTAGGTTTGCAATCACAGTAACCTTCCTGAGGCGCATCGATGGACCGATTTCACGAAATGCAGGTGTTCCTGGCGGTGGCCGAGGAGGAGGGTTTCGCTGCCGCCGCGCGCCGCCTGAACACCTCGCCGCCCAGCGTGACCCGCGCCATCGCGGCCATGGAACAACGCATCGGCACCCAGCTGCTGGCGCGCACTACGCGCAGCTTGCACCTGACCGAAGCCGGCCAGCGTTACCTCGCAGATTGCCGGCGCATCCTCGCCGAGTTGGACGAAGCCGAAGAAGCGGCGGCGGGCAGTTATTCGATCCCCTGCGGCCACCTTACGGTGACCGCACCGGTGCTGTTTGGCGAGCTGTTTGTGGCGCCGGTGCTGGGTGACTATCTCGACCGCTTTCCCCAGGTGAACATCAATGCCTTGCTGGTGGATCGGGTGGTCAACATGGTCGACGAAGGGATTGATGTGGCTGTGCGTATCGGCCATCTGCATGAACCGGGGCAACAGGCGATCAAGGTGGGCGAGGTGCGCCGTGTGGTGTGCGCGTCGCCTGGTTATCTCGACCAGCACGGTCGCCCGCTGCACCCCGAGCAATTGCGTGCAGCGCAAATCATCGGCCTATCCTCCAGCCATTTGGTCAGTGAGTGGGCGTTTGTCGACGCCGGCCAGCCGCTGACGGTACCCATCGAACCACGCTTGGTGGTCTCGGCGAACAACGCGGCGATTAACCTGGCGCGCCTGGGGTGGGGCATGACCCGTGTGCTGTCGTATCAAGTCGCGGCAGCGGTGGCGGCCGATGAACTGGAGATTGTGCTGGAGGCTTTTGAACCGGCGCCGCTGCCGATCCAGGTGGTGTTCCAGAGCAGCGGGCGTGTGCCGGCCAAGGTCAGTACGTTTGTGGATTTTCTCAGCCAGCGCCTGGGCCAGGACGCCGCGCTCCAACGGCACGGCTGATGGAGCGCTTTCGCGATATGCAACTGTTCGCCGCCATGGCCGGGCAACCGAGCCTGGCATCGGCGGCGCGCCGTGCGTGCGTCTCCGGCCCGACCTTGGTACGTGCCATTGCGCGGTTGGAAGCACGCCTGCACCTGACGTTGCTGCAACGCAGCACCCAAGGCGTGAGCCTTACGGACGCCGGCAGCGCCTACCTGGCCGACTGCCTGCAACTGCTGGCCAGCGTGGACGCCGCCGAAGCCTCGGCCAAGGGCGCGCATGTGCAGGCTCAGGGCAATCTGCGGGTGTTCTTGCCGCTGTTGTTCAGCCGTTACCTGATGGCGCCGGTGTTGGCCGACTATCTGGAGCGTTACCCCGACATGCGCGTAGTGGCGCGTTATCACGACTATGACCCCAACCTGCATGAGGAGGGCCTGGACGTGGCGATCCTGTTGGGCGAGCTGCCCAGCTCGTCACTGATCGCGCGGCCGCTCGGGTGGGTGCGGCAACTCCTTTGCGCCAGCCCCGATTATCTCGCCACCCACGGCGAGCCCCGGCACCCGAGCGAGCTCAAGCAGCATCGGCTGATCGCCAGTGCCGAGCACGTGCATTGGGATTTTCCAGGCTATTTGCTCAAGGCGCGTGCGCGGTTGAGTTGCTCCACGGTACAAGGCGCAATCAATGCCGCGGTGCAGGGGGCGGGCGTGGTGCGTTGCCTGAGCTACCCGCTGCACGGGCCGTTGGGCAGCGGGCAATTGCGCCGGATCTTGCCGGCCTATGAAGGGCCGCCGCTGCCAGTCAATGTGGTGTATCGCGAGGGCCGCAACGCGCCGATGCGTGTGCGCAGTTTTGTCGACCATTGCGTGGCGGCGTTGCGGGAACACCCAGCATTTCAGTTGGCGTAACAGTGGATTGTCTGGGGTGGTTATTCCCTCTGTTGGCGGGCAGGGCGCAGCATCGCAGCATCTAACGGGAGGTCATCGCCATGAATCCAATCGAACTATCCCCCTGGCATGCCGGCGAACGGCAGATGCAGGAAAGCGCCGGCGTCGCTGAGCGCATGGCTGTGGTCGGGCCCAAAGTGATTCGTGATCACTTGCCTGAGCAGCACCGGGATTTCTACCCTTTGCTGCCATACCTGTTGCTGGGTGTGGTGGACGAACAGGGCATTCCCTGGGCGACGATGGTTGAGGGCGCACCGGGTTTCGCCCATTCGCCCGAGCCGCAGACCCTGCAAATCGACAGTCTGCCCAATACCAGCGACCCCGCTCGCAATGCCGTGCGGCAAGGAGCGTCCGTGGGGCTGCTGGGCATCGACCTCAACACCCGCCGTCGCAACCGCATGAACGGCCGCATCGGCGCCCTCGATCACGAAGGTTTTTCGGTGGACGTGGTGCATACCTTCGGCAACTGCCCTAAATACATCCAACTGCGGCCGGTGGACGGTATCGCGCGCAAACCCGGCACCGTGGCCGAGCGCTCCAGCAGCCTCGACGCTGGCGCCCAAGCGATGATCCGCAACGCCGACACCTTCTTCGTCGCCAGCTATGTGGACGCTGAAGGCGAACGTTCGGTGGACGTGTCCCATCGCGGCGGCAACACCGGCTTTGTGCGCGTCGACGGCAACGTGCTGACCATCCCGGACTTCGCCGGCAACCTGTTCTTCAACACCCTGGGCAACCTGGCAGCCAACCCGGTGGCGGGTCTGCTGTTCATCGACTTTGACTCGGGCGACGTATTGCAGATTGCCGGAAGCACCTCGCTGATCCTCAGCGGTCCCGACGTGGCAGCGTTTGAAGGCGCGCAGCGGTTGTGGACGGTGACCGTGGAACACGTGGTAAGGCGCCCGGCGGCGTTGGCGTTGCGTTGGGAGTTTGAGCAGTTTTCGCCGTTCAGTCTGGCGATGGGGGGGTGGTAGTGCGCGTGCCGTTCTGGTCGAAGTGAACCCTGTACTAATGACCACAGGTAATAAGAAACGCGTGTTTAAACCTGTCATAAGTCACAGGTTACAACTCACGTTTATTCCACTTCAATACCGGTTGAACGCGCGGCGACCTCACATTGATAGTGGAGCGGGAGATCAACATGTTTGAAGACATCGAACTGCATAAGTCTAATAAAGGGACGGCCACCGGTACCATGAACGGCACGGTCGAAACCCTGAGCGGTGATCAAACGTATCCCTTTAAGGCGACATGGATCTACCGTGACAACCTAAATGGGATGTTGCGTTTCCATGGCACAGTGGATGATCTGGAAAGCCCTGGTCGAACATCGCTCATTGGGCTGGAGCTTACTCCTGAGAGCACTCCCAGCGGCACCTATAGTATTGGTGTAAACCCTGAGAGCGCTCCCAGCGACACCGATAGTATCGGCGCAACCCCTGTGACGCTGAGGTTGGATTATATGACTTTTATCCGAGACACCGGTGTCACCACAGATTACGAAGGGATTGAGGGTTGGGTTAAGCTGATAAGCGCCTACCCTGCAAAACCGATCAGCGGAAAGATGTGGTTTAAAACAAGAACACGCGTGGGGCGTGGGTACGAGGTCGAGCTGGACTTCAATATCACAGACTTTTAAGACGTAGAGCTTCAGGTGCTTGTCTGTTGAATTCAGTCTGGCACTGAGGGAAGGTCAGGCCGGGTCGTACCGTAGACCACTTCCGGGAACAGCTGGTTGGTCATCTCGATGATCTTGTTCTGTGCGTCGATAAACTTGCCCATCCGCGCGCCACCTGAAGTCGAGTCGTACAGCGCCTGGCCGACCTGGCGGCCGTTCTCGAACACCTGGATCTGGGCAAAGCTCATGTACAGCGCCATGTCCCAGCTCCATTTGCCAATGTAGGTGGTCGACAACGCACAGCTGGCAGGCGGGCTCCCGGGCGGCAATTCGCGGGTGTGAAAACCCTTGCTGCGCAGTTGCGCGGTGTAGGTGGTGTTGAATCCTTCGCGCAGGCCTTCTGCGGGGATCGTGCAGATCTCCGGGGACTGGGTGGTGGACAGGGAAACTGGGGTGACGGTTTGCGTGATGCTGCAGCCGGTAAGGGCCAGGGCAAGTGCGGGAGCTGCGATCAGGCGCATAGTGACGTCCATGTGGGGAGTAATGGCTGGATGATAGCAGTGAAGTCCTGAGGGCGATTACGATCTGCAGTGCTCAGCGTCGCGAGTGCACACCTTGTGTTGTGACGAGCAGGCTCTGTGTAGTGAGCAGGCTTGCCCTGCGCTGGGCTGCGCAGCAGCCCCAAAACCCATCACTGCGGACTGTCTGGCAAACGGCATTCCTCAGTACTGGGGGCCGCTTCGCAGCCCAGCGCAGGGCAAGCCTGCTCACCACAATAAACCTGCTCACGTCCATGTGGGGAGTAATGGCTGGATGATCGCAGTGAAGTCCTGAGGGCGATTACGATCTGCAGTGCTCAGCGTCGCGAGTGCACACATTGTGTTGTGGCAAGCGGGCTGTTTGTAGTGAGCAGGCTTGCCCTGCGCTGGGTTGCGCAGCAGCCCCAAAACCCATCACCGCGGAGTGTCTGGCAAACGGCATTCCTCAGTACTGGGGCCGCTTCGCAGCCCAGCGCAGGGCAAGCCTGCTCACCACAGTAAACCTGCTCACGTCCATGTGGGGAGTAATGGCTGGATGATGGCAGTGAAGTCCTGAGGGCGATTACGATCTGCAGTGCTCAGCGTCGCGAGTGCACACATTGTGTTGTGGCAAGCGGGCTGTTTGTAGTGAGCAGGCTTGCCCTGCGCTGGGTTGCGCAGCAGCCCCAAAACCCATCACCGCGGAGTGTCTGGCAAACGGCATTCCTCAGTACTGGGGCCGCTTCGCAGCCCAGCGCAGGGCAAGCCTGCTCACCACCACAAGCCCACTCACCATCGCGGCCACTTCTTCTTGTGTGATTGCCAGCCGTGCGCAACTGGATGGCATTGGGTGGTATTTTCATTTGCCGGGCTTTCTTTTGGGATCATTTTCAGCGCAGCTGCTGTACGCGCTGGGTGGGGCGACGATCAGAAGAATGCGTGTCGAAAACCCGGACTTTATTCTGCTTAACCGAACGAGCGGTGTTTGTCTCATTGGCTTTGCTGCCTGGCAGATGTATCGCTTATTGAGACATGAAACTGTTTGAGTCAGCCTTATGCTCCAACTAACAACAAGGACCCGTTATGCAACGCAATGTCATCAATCCCGCAAGCGTATTCAACTCTCTGCAATATGGCTTCAGCCAGGCAATTGAGGTTCCTGTTGGCCGGCGCATTCTGCTTTCAGGCCAAGTCGGGGTGGATGCCCAGGAGCGTACGGTCGGCCCAGGCATGGCCGAGCAAGTTGCTACCTCGCTGGACAATATCGAAAAGATCTTGGCCGAGGTCGGTGGTGACCTGTCCCATGTGGTGATGCTGCGGCTATATATCGTCGAGTCCGCACGTGATCAGCAGGAGCCGATAGCTGAGGCCTTGCGTGAGCGCTTTCCCCATAACCCGCCGCCTTCTTCGTGGATTATCGTCAGCGGCTTGTCGTTGCCGCAATGGTTGATCGAGGTCGAGGCGGAGGCGGTGATTACGCTGAAGTAGGGCTTCTCCATCATCGTTGTGAGCGGGCTTTCGTAGTGAGCAGGCTTGCCCTGCGCTGGGCTGCGCAGCAGCCCCAAAACCCATCACCGCGGAGTGCCTGGCAAGCGGCATTCCTCAGTATTGGGGCCGCTGCGCAGCCCAGCGCAGGGCAAGCCTGCTCACCACAATAAGTCTGCCCACCACAATAAGTCTGCTCACCACAGTAGGCCTTCTCACCACTGTAGGCCCGCTCGACAGCACTCACTCGACAGTTCCGCTAGCGCTGGCTCGTCAACACCGCCCCATCCCCCCATGCACCGCCCAGCGCGGTATACAGGTTCACCTCCGCCACCAGCTGCGCCAGCCGGTCCACGATCAATGCCTGTTGCGCGCTGAACAGCGAGCGCTGGGCATCGAGGAAGGTCAGGTTGCTGTCTACGCCGCTGCGATAGCGGTGTTGGGCCAAGTCGTAATACGCCTGGTTGGCGGCGACGAAGTCCCGTTGCGCGTTGAGTTGGTCGGTAAAGGTCTGCCGGGCCGCCAGGCCGTCGGCGACTTCCTGGAAGGCGGTCTGGATGGACTTTTCATACTGCGCCACGCCGATGTCTTTTTGCAGCTTGGCGTAGTCGAGGCTGGCGCGCAGGCTGCCGGCGTTGAAAATCGGCAGGTTGATTTGCGGCTGGAAGGTCCAACTGCCGGAGCCGCCCTTGAACAGCCCTGACAGTTCGGTGCTGGTGCTGCCGGCGTTGGCCGTAAGGCTTACCGACGGGAAGAATGCCGCACGGGCGGCGCCGATATTGGCGTTGGCCGCGCGCAACTGGTATTCGGCCTGAAGGATATCCGGGCGGCGTTGCAACAGGTCCGACGGCAGCCCGGCGGGCACGCGGGCTACCAGGTCATCCGCCAGCGGACGGGACGGCAGGGTTTGGTCCACCGGGCCGCCGACCAGCAGGGCCAGGTTGTTGAGGTCTTGCGCAACCTGGCGCTCATAGCGTGCCACGCTGGCGCGGGTGCTTTCGACGCTGGTGCGCGCCTGCACCACGTCCAGGGCCGAGGCTTTGCCCGCCGATTTGCTGCGGCTGGTCAGGTGCAGGCTGTGGTCGTTGGCCGCCAAGGTTTGCTGGGCCAGGGCCAGCAGTTCCTGGTCGGCGCGCCAGGTGAGGTAGGCATTGGCGACGTTGGCCACCAGGCTCAATTGCGCACTGCGCCGTGCCTCTTCGGTGCCCAGGTAAGTGAGCATCGCCTGTTCGCTGAGGCTGCGCACGCGGCCGAAAAAATCCAGCTCATAAGCGCTGATGCCGAGGGTGGCGGAATAGGTGGACGTAATCGCCGGTTTACCGGTGCCGTTCACAGCCCCAGGCACACGCTGACGGGTGCCGGCACCTGTGGCGGACACCGCCGGGAACAGATCGGCCCGTTGGATGCGGTACTGCGCCTGGAAGGCCTCGACGTTCAGCGCCGCCACCCGCAGGTCACGGTTATTGACCAGCGCCTCGCGGATCAGCTGTTGCAGTGCGGGGTCATGGAACAACTGCTGCCAGTCCGAGGAGGGCGTCAGCGTGCCGGCCTGTGCCAGCGCATACACACCGCTCTGGGGGTACTGGCCAGGCGTCGGTGCTTCGGGCCGCTGGTACTCGGGGATCAGCGAGCAGCCACCCAGCACGAAGACCATGCCGGTGAGGGTGAGTTTTTTCATCAAGCGCCTACCATCCATTTGGCCAAACCATGCCGGCCACTCACACCCAGCTTGGCGGCGGCGCGCTTGAGGTAGGTCTCGATTGAGCTGTTTTTAACACTGAGTTTTTCCGCCAACTGCGGCACGGTGCCGCCGGTCAACAGCCCGAGGCACACCTCCTGCTCGCGGGCCGACAGGGTGATGTCTCCGAGAGAAAGGCGCTTATAGAACTCACGCTGCAATTGCGATTGCTCAAGCAGTGTATGGCCCGGCTCGGACTGGTCGTGCGGCGCCTGGCGCAGGATCTGGGCGTGGCGTTCGATCAGCGGCAGCAGCGTGTCCGACAGGCACTTGAGAAACGACAACTCGGCCAGGGAAAACCCGCGCTGGGTCGGCGGCCGGTAGAACGAAATCACGCAGCGCCGGTTACCCTGGCGTGACACGAGGTTGCACTGGTGCGAGGTGCCGCGCGGGTGTGCGCTGTTGGGTCTGGCGTTCATCTGGATCAGCAGTGGGTCCTGCATGCTGAGCATTTGCAGTAGCAGCGGGTGGTCATCCAACTGGCACACCGCCAGGGGCGGCGGCAAGTCCTGCTTCTGGCCGGCGCTGCCGAGCAGCTTGATATCGAGCACGCGATCGCGCAGCTCGTCGAGGGTCCACTCACTGAGGTCCACCAAGTGGATCGGCACCCATTTGCTGACCAGATGCAGCATATGGTCGGCAAACGCCTCATGGCCGCTGTGTGCAATCAATTCACCCATTTCAGCGAAGAAATTCGGGCTCTGTGTGTTACCCATGCTGCGCTTCAAACTCATAGCCATCTCATCCTTGATGTCGAAAACCGTCAACGAACTCCCTGGGCCTCTGGGGGGCGATCCGTTCCTCATGAACGAGAGTCGGCACTCGAGATTTTATTTAGCCAGGGGATTCTTCCTACGTATGTAGCGGAAACGAGGGACACAAACTGCCATAAAAACCACGTCATTAATTCGACGTTTCTGAGAGCTGTTTCCGACTAAGTGAACGGCTGAGTCTTTTTGAATTTAACTTAACTTGCTGATTTAAATAGAAAATATACTTATCGAGATAAGGTTGTAAAAAATCAGTAGCGACCGCGTATAGCCAATTTCCTACAGCTCTTTAATCGTTTCAGCTGTGAACCTTCAGTCAACCGGGATCCATCCATTTAAATGTCCGGGTTTAGGGTGACAGACAGCCCCAACCCCCCATGCTCAAATCCGGCAATTTCGCCGTAATGGGGCTCCCTGCGCGGCCAGTGCCTGACACCCATGAGAAGGATCTTATGCAGCAATTTTCCAGCCTGCCGGCCAGTTTTCCCCTCACCGCGGCCCAACAGGACATCTGGCTCGACCAACTGCGGATGGGCGATTCGCCGCTGTACAACATCGGCGGTTATGTCGACTTCGAAGGTGCGGTGGTGCCTGAATTGATTCAACGAGCTGTCGAGCAGTTGGTGGCCCGGCACGATGCGCTGCGCACTCAACTGCACAGTGACGACCACGGCTTGCCTCGACAAACCTTCGCCCCCGCGTTGTTGACCGAAGTGGCGCAGTACGATTTATCCGCATTGCCCGACCCACAGGCCGCCAGCCAGGCCTTGATGCAGGCGCACATGGCGCGGCCTTATCAGAGGGAGGGCGCGCCGCTGTTCCACTTCTTCCTGGTCAAACTCGCCGACAACCACTACCGCCTCGGCACCCAGGCCCATCACGTGATCCTTGATGGCTGGGGTTTTGGCCAGATGCTGCAATCCCTGGCGCAGCTCTACACCGGCCTTGAACAAGGCCGTTCATCGGAGCCGGCGGCACCGTCTTATATCGACTTTATCGACGCCGACCAGCGCTACCGCAACTCGTCTCGCTTCGTCCGCGACCGCGCCTACTGGCTGGACAAATACCAGGTGCTGCCGGAACCGTTGCTCACGCCCAAGCACCTCGCCAACGCGACCAGCAACACCCTGGCGCAACCCTTTTCGGTTGCTTTGCTTGACCGCATGGAACAGGTGGCCAGCCGTTATCAGGCCTCGGCGTTTCATGTGCTGTTGGCGGCGATGTATGTGTACTTCACCCGCACCGCCCAGCGCCCGGATTGGGTGGTCGGGCTGCCGATTCTCAACCGCTCCAACGCGCGTTTTCGCGCCACCGTAGGGCTGTTTGCCCAAGTCAGTGCGGTGCGTTTTCAGTTCGATGAACAACTGCCGTTCGGCGCCTTGGTACGCGGCGTGCGCGACCAGCTCAAGCAGGATTTGCGTCACCAACGGTTTCCGTTGAGCGAGATGAACCGCGAACTGGGCCTGCGCCGTGCGGATCGCGCCCAACTGTTCGACCTGTCGGTGTCCTTCGAACAGGACGACCATGAACTGCGCTACGGCGCCACCCAGGCCCGCGCGATCAAGGTGTCCAACCACCATGAACCGCTGCCGATTGCCATCCACTTGCGCAGCAACCGCTGCCAGGGCACCGCGACGCTGCATTGCGTGTACAACGAGGCGTACTTCCAGCACGACGAGGTGCTCGCCTTGGCCCAGCGCTTTACCGGGTTGCTGGAGCAAGGGCTGGATAACACCGAGTTGCCTGTCGGTGCGTTCTCCATGGTCACGCCCGCCGAACAGGCCCGACTGCACGAGTGGAACGCCACCGCACAGCCGATTGCGCAGCCGCACACCCTGCACGCACGCATCGAAGCCCAGGCCGTGCGCACGCCGGACGCAGTGGCCGCGATCTACCAGGGCCGTCAGTTGACCTATGCCCAACTCAATCAAAAAGCCAATGGATTGGCCCATCAACTGATTGAGCTGGGCGTGCAGCCCGATGATCGCGTGGCGGTTCTGGCCCGGCGCAGTTTGGACACGCTGGTGGGCCTGCTGGGGATCCTCAAAGCCGGCGCCTGCTACGTGCCGGTCGACCCGGCCCATCCCGCTGAGCGCTTGAGCTATCTGCTGCAAGACAGCGCGCCGGTGGCGGTGCTCACCCAGCACGATTTGCGGCATCGCCTGTCTGCCCTGGCGCTGCCGGTGGTTGAGTTGGACCGACCGACGTTGCAGGTGGGCGCCAACCCGCACGTTGCGGTCAAACCGTCGAACCTCGCCTACGTGATCTACACCTCCGGCTCCACCGGCTTGCCCAAGGGCGTGATGGTCGAACACCACAGCGTCTGTAACCTGGTGGACTGGCACTGCCAGGCCTTTAATCTGCAGGCGGGCAGCCACACCGCCAGCGTCGCCGGCTTCGGTTTTGACGCGATGGCGTGGGAAGTCTGGCCGGCGTTGTGCGTGGGGGCCACGTTGCACCTGCCGCCGGCCCATGACGGTGCGGAAGACATCGACGCGCTGCTCGGTTGGTGGCGCGCGCAGCCGTTGGACGTGTGCTTCCTGCCGACCCCCGTGGCCGAATACGCCTTCAGCCAGCGTTTGGAGCATCCGACCCTGCGCACCTTGCTGATCGGCGGCGATCGCCTACGCAGCTTCACACGCGCACAAACCTTTGACGTGATCAACAACTACGGCCCCACCGAGGCCACCGTGGTTGCCACCTCCGGTCGCGTCGATGCGGGCCAGCCGTTGCACATCGGTGCGCCCGTCGCCAACGCGACCGTTTACCTGTTGGATGACCAGCAGCGCCCGGTGCCCATCGGCGTGGCGGGGGAGTTGTACGTTGGCGGTAAAGGCGTGGCGCGCGGTTACCTGAACCGCCCGGAACTGAGTGCCGAACGCTTTCTCGACAACCCCTTTGCGCCGGGCCGGATGTACCGCACCGGCGATCTTGCGCGCTGGCTGGCCGACGGTCAGCTTGAATACCTGGGCCGCAATGACGACCAGGTGAAAATCCGTGGCATGCGCATCGAGCTGGGGGAGATCGAATCGGCCGTGGCCACCCACACGGACGTCCAGGAAGCCGTGGTGCAGTCTCGCGACGGGCAATTGCTCGCCTGGTTTATCCCATGCCAGGCCGTTGACATCGAAACCCTGCGCACCCATCTGCAAAACTCATTGCCGGACTACATGCTGCCAGCGGCCTACATGCCCTTGGACGCGTGGCCCCTGACCGCCAACGGCAAACTCGACCGCAAGGCACTGCCGGCGCCGACCCAGGCGGCATTCGTCACTCGACGGTTCGAAGCGCCGCGCTCCGGTGTGGAGACCGTCCTGGCGCAGCTTTGGGCCGAGCTGTTGCAGGTGCAGCACGTGGGCCGTCACGACCATTTCTTCGAACTGGGCGGGCACTCGTTGCTCGCGGTGCAATTGGTGCAGCGCATGCGCCAGGCTGGTTTGCGCGCCGATGTGCAAGTGCTGTTCGGCCAGCCGACGCTGGCGGCGTTGGCGGCGGTGAGTGAAGGCAGCGAGGTGCAAGTGCCGGCCAATCGCATCCCTGCTGACTGCCGCCACATCACCTCGGATTTACTGGCGCTGGCCGAGCTGGATCAAACCAGCGTGGACGGCATCGTCGCGGCTATTCCCGGGGGCGCGGCCAACGTGCAGGAAATCTACCCCCTGGCGCCGCTGCAGGAAGGTTTGCTCTACCACCACCTCACCGATGAGCACGACCCGTACCAGCAACAGGCGCTGTTCAGCTTTGAACGGCGCGAGCAATTGGACGCCTTTGCCCAAGCCTTGCAACAGGTGATCGACCGCCACGATATTTTGCGCACCAGCCTGGCCTGGGAAGCCTTGGAGCAGCCGATGCAGGTGGTGTGGCGCGCGGCGCGCTTGCGTGTTGAACCGTGGCGTGAGGGTGATAGGCCTTTGGACTTGCGCCAGGCACCGTTGATGGCGCTGGACTATGCCGAAGCGCCCGCGGGTTGGGTCGCCCGATTGCGCTTTCATCATTTGGTGAACGACGCCACGTCCACCACTATTCTGATGCAGGAACTTCGCGCCCATCTGCTCGGCCAACAAGCGCAATTGCCGACGCCGGTGCCATATCGCACGGTGGTGGCGCAGTCTCGTTCACCGGCGCGCCAGGCGGCCCATGAGGCGTTCTTTCGTGAACTGCTGGGGGATGTGGACGAGCCTACGTTGGCCTTCGGCCTGCAGGAGCGCCAGGCCAATCGTAGCGACACCGAAGAAGCCCAGCGTGCCCTGAGTGATGACCTCAATCTGCGCTTGCGTGCTCAGGCCCGTAGTTTGGGCGTCAGTGCTGCCAGCCTGTTCCACCTGGCCTGGGCCCAGGTGCTCAGCCGTGTAGCGGGCCGTGATGATGGCGTGTTCGGCACCGTGTTGCTCGGCCGTTTGCAGGCAGGCGAGGGCGCCGACCGGGCCTTGGGCATGTTCATCAATACCCTACCATTGCGTCTGCATCTGGCCGGGCAAAACGTCGCGGACGCATTGCGCGACACCCATCGCCAACTCAGCGCCTTGCTCGCCCATGAGCAAGCTTCGCTGGCCTTGGCCCAGCGTTGCAGCAGCGCGACGCCGCTGTTCAACAGCCTGCTCAATTACCGTCATACCGATGCCGAGCGCGACCTCGTCCTGGTGCCGGGCATCGCTTTGGTCAGCGCCGAAGACATCCTCAGCTACCCGCTGATGCTCAGCGTGGACGACACCGCCAGCGGTTTTCATCTCAAGGCCAAGGCACCGCGCAAGGTCGGCGCCGAGCGAATCCTGGACTATCTGGAAACGACGCTGATCAACCTGGCGGATGCATTGGAAAATACACCGCAAGCACCGTTGCGGGACGTGCAGGTGCTGCCCGCCCGTGAAGTGCAGACACTGCTGTTGGACTTCAACGCCACCGCAACCGACTACCCCGAAACCCTTACCGTCCAGGCGCTGTTCGAAGCCCACGCCCGCCACATTCCGCACGCGGTGGCGGTGCAGGCCGGCGAGCAGCAACTGACGTATCGCGAACTCAACGAGCGCGCCAACCGGCTGGCTTTTTACCTGCGCGAGCGTGGCGTGCAGCTGGATTCCCGCGTGGCGCTGTGCGTCGAGCGCGGCCTGGACCTGGTGGTGGGGTTGCTCGCCATCCTCAAGGCCGGTGGCGCCTATGTGCCGCTGGACCCCGGTTACCCCCGCGAACGCCTGGCCTATATGCTCCAGGACAGCCAACCGGTGGCGCTGCTGGTGCACGCGGCCACCCGCGACTTGCCGGGTGAAGTCGCCATCCCGGTGATCGACTTTGACCACTGTGCCTGGAGCCACGCGCCGGAGGGCAACCCATCGGTGCCGGGGCTGAGCGTCGCCAACCTGGCCTACGTGATGTACACCTCCGGCTCCACCGGCACGCCCAAAGGCGTGATGATCGAACATCGCGGCCTGGGCAACCTGATGCACTGGGGCTCGCAACTGTGCCCTAACGCCGAGGGCGGAGCGCTGTTGCAGCGGGCGCCGTTCAGCTTCGACGGATCGGTCTGGGAGCTGTTCTGGCCGCTGGCCAATGGCATGCGATTGGTCCTGGCGCGGCCCGATGGTCATCGTGAGCCGGCCTACCTGGCGCAAGTGATTCGCGAGCAACAGATCACCGTGATCAAATTCGTACCGGCGATGTTGCAGCAGTTCCTTGAGTTGGAAGAATCCGCCCTGTGCACCAGCCTCACCGATGTGCTGTGTGGCGGCGGCGAGCTCACCGAAGCCCTGGCCCGTGGCGTGCAGGCGCGCTTGCCCAAGGTGCGCCTGCACAACGTCTATGGCCCCACCGAAGCCACCGTAGACAGCAGCGCCTGGACCCTGGAGCCCGGCGCGCCGGTGCCCGCGCTGCAATTGCCCATCGGCCGGGCGATCAACAACACGCGCCTGTACGTGCTGGACGAACACGACGCGCCGGTGCCCATGGGCGTCAGCGGCCAGTTGCATATCGGCGGTGTCGGCGTGGCCCGTGGGTATCTGGGGTTGGAGCAAATGACGGCCGAGCGCTTTATCGACAGCCCGTTTGTACAAGGGGATCGGCTGTACCGCACCGGCGACCTGGTGCGCTACCTGCCGGACGGCAACCTGGAATTCCTCGGGCGTAACGACTTCCAGGTCAAGCTGCGCGGCGTCCGTTTGGAACTGGGGGAAATCGAATCGTGCCTGCTGGCACATCCGGCGCTGCGTGAGGTGGCGGTGTTGATTCGTGATGAGCGTCTGCTTGCCTACTTCACCGTGCGCGGCCCGGCGCCGAGCCTGGAAGACTTACGCACCCATGTGCTGGCGCAGTTGCCGGAATACATGGTGCCGTCGGCCTTCGTACAGCTTGATGAACTACCGCTCAACCCCGCCGGCAAACTCGACCGCAAGGCCCTGCCAGAACCGGGGTTGGAGGCGGTCCTCAGCCGCGCCTATGAAGCGCCCCAGGGCGAAGTGGAAACCTTGATGGCCGGGATCTGGGCGCAGGTGCTCAAGCTGGAGCGGGTAGGGCGCCACGACCACTTCTTCGAACTGGGCGGGCATTCGTTATTGGCCGTGAACCTGGTGGCGCGCCTGCGCAAAGCGGGGTTGGAGGTGGATGCGCGGACGTTGTTCAGCCAGCCGACGCTGGCGCAGTTGGCTGCGTGCACGGTGGCGCAGGTGGTGAAGGTGGAGGTGCCGCAGACGGCGATTCCGCAGCTCAATCGTCGGCGGCGGATCTGAATATGAAAGCAGTCAATGTGGAGCAGGCAACTGCGGATACAGGATCAGTTCCAGGTACCCCTTGGAATAACGCTTGCCTCCAAGCGGCAGTTGCCCGGCCTCGCGCATTTCACTGGTGCTGTTGACGCGCATCAGCACGCCCACCGAGCCGTGTTGGCGCGCGTCGTTCAGCCAGGCCTGTACCTGATCCAACTCGATTTTTCGCGTGCCTGAATCTGCGAACTGCAAGCCGTAGCGCAACTCGCCCTCGGTGTCATACAGCGCCACATCGGCGCGTTGCAAGCGCCAGGCCAAGGCGCTGGCACTGCCCAGTTCGTTGCTCAACAGGGCATGGGTATGTTGCAACTCGTCCAGGTGTTCCAGCACGAACTGGTCGGGCATTTCGTTATCGGCGATCTGCGCCGGCATGCTCGCCGGCAGGAGGATCACCAGCACGCCGATGCCCAAGGCCGGCATGGCCCACAGCGTGAGCGGACGAAAGGCTTGCAGCAGGTTAGTGAGGATCCACACCAGCAACACGATAAAGGCCAGGGACAGGCTGAACATTTCGGCATGGCTGTTGCTGTACAAGGGCTTGGCGATTTGCAGGTAGATCAGGCCGATCATGGCCGCCATGCCGATCACGAAGTTGAGCAGGCCATTGCGGCTGATCTGGCGGGCGCGGCCGTTGCGCAGCAGGTCGCTCAAGGTGTGGCCCATCAGCAACGCCAGGGGCAACAGGCACGGCATGATGTAGGTCGGCAGCTTGCCGTTGCTCAAGCTGAAAAAGCCCAGGGGCAACAGCAGCCATAGGGTCAGGAAACCGATGGCTGGCTCGCGTTTTTGCTGCCAGGCCTGGCGCAGGGTGCTGGGGAGTAGGCCGGCCCAGGGCAGGCAGGACACGGCGATGATTGGCAGGAAGAACCACCAGGGCCGTACGTGTTGCGCGTCGTCGGCGCTGAATCGGCGGATGTGTTCATTCCAGAAAAAGAAGCGCCAGAAATCCGGTTCCTGGTTGTGGATCGCCAGGACCCAGGGCAAGCACACCAGCACTGCGACGCCAATCGCCAGCGGGCCATACCGCAGCAGCTGACCCAGGCGCCGCTGCCAGAGCACGTACGGCACGGCAATCAAGACCGGCAGCGCCCACGCCAGGAAGCCCTTGGTCATAAAACCCATGGCACAGGCAAACCCCAATAGCGTCCAGGCTCCCAGTCGACCGCGCGACGTGCGGCTGTCGAGGGCGAACCATAGCGCCACCAGGCTTAGGTTGACCCACAACGTAAACTGCGGATCGAGGTTGGAATACCCCGCTTGCCCCGCCACGAGGCCAAAACTCAGGTACAGCAGCGCGCAGGCGAAGCTTTTGCGCGGATCGCTCCACAGGCGACGCGCGATGAGGTAGGCGAGCAGCACGCTCAAGCCGCTGGTGAGGGCCGAGGCGATGCGTGCACCGAACAGGTTCTGGCCAAACACCGCTTGGCCCAGGGCAATCAGCCAATAACCGGCGGCGGGTTTTTCGAAATAGCGGATGCCCATGAAGTGTGGCGCCACCCAATTACCGGTCTGCAGCATTTCCTGGCTGATCTGGGCGTAGCGGGTTTCATCCGGGATCCACAGGCCGTGCAGGCCCAATGGCAATAAATAGAACGCGGCGAAGGCGAGTAACAATAGGTACAGCGGATTTAAACGCGTCATGAAAACGTCGCTCCTTGACGTTTAAGGCCAGGGTTTTTAAGTAATAAGCTCATCGTGCAAACAGTCACTGCGGTCACTAAGTAACAGGAGAGAGTCAGGGGGGTGCTTAATTAAAAGGCGCAACTAAACATGCCAGAACAGGGCTGTCTTGTTGCTGAACACAGGCAATGAGTTAGAGGTGTTTGAGCGCAGCCGGCCAGTCCGGATTGTTCATGATGCCCAGGGTCTTGAATTTACCGTTGGGCAACACTTGCACGAACAGGGCGCTGCCGTACTCGGGGAATGCCGCATGGGGGAAGCCCTGGGTTTTTTCGAAGTCGGCGATGCAGCCACTGTGCGTCACAAATACCAGGTTACGTCCCGGCTGTTTGTGGCTGAGCAGTTCTTCACCCATGGCGGCGCCGCAGACGGCCTGCTGGCCGGAGGTCAGCTCGTTTTTACCGAACATAAAGCGCAAGGTCTGGGCGGTACGGATGGCCGGGCTGGCGAGTACGTCGCTGCCTTCCATGCCCAATGATTTAAAGGCGTTGCCGAGGTTTTCGGCGTGTTCGCTGCCGTTGATCGTCAGGCCTTCAACTGGCCCCAGGCACGGATTGGTAGAACGGTCGCAGCGCTCTTCATGACGCACCAGCACGATCACGTCGCCGTCACGCCACAGCGGCATAACCTGTGAGGTCAACAGACTGTTGCCCACGCCAAGGTCCCGTGGCGAGGCCGGCCAGAACAGGCTGCAAGCGAGCAGCACGGTGATCACGGCAATGCCTGGATACAGCCGTTGCAGGCGCTTGAAAAAAGTCCGGGGCGAGCGCGGTTTGGTCAGGGTAATGTCTACCACTTCATTCACCTTGGACATTGTTGGCAATGTTGTATTAGTTAGGCGCAACGTGTTGGCGAATAGCCGCAGTGAAACAGGAGGCTGTCACAGGGCTGCTGTCTTTTCGCTGAACATGGGGCGGTTAAAAGTTATCAGGCGTGGCAACTTAATAAGTGGTCGACGCGTGACGCATAACCGGCAATTTAGAGGTGGGCGAGTGGGCATCCGGTGAAATCCATGTGAAAAATTTGCGTGGCCCCAAGGCGCAGCCGTTATTCTCGATGGCCGCCCATCAATCGAGTGCTCCCATGCTGCAGGCGCAAGGTGTCTTCAAAAGCTATGCCACCCCTCAAGGCCCGTTGGCGGTGTTGGCAGGTGTGGATTTGCACCTGGCCGCACGCAGCAGCCTGGCGTTGATGGGCGAGTCGGGCAGTGGAAAAAGCACCTTGTTGCACTTGGTGGCGGGGCTTGATCGGTTGGATCGCGGCAGTATCCAAGTGGGTGAGCAGCGCCTCGACCAGATGAGCGAGGCGCAACTGGCTCACTGGCGGCGCACTGAAATTGGCCTGGTGTTCCAGCAGTTCAACCTCATTGGCAGTTTGCGCGTCGACGACAACCTGGCGTTCCAGGCCCGGCTGGCGGGGCGCTTTGATCCGCTCTGGCAGGCGCAGTTGGTGGAACGCCTGGGCCTGGGCGACTTGCTCAAGCGCTATCCGGAACAGCTCTCGGGCGGCCAGCAACAGCGGGTCGCGGTAGGGCGGGCCTTGGCGTCGCGGCCGGGCTTGCTGTTGGCTGACGAACCCACCGGCAACCTCGACGAAGCCACCAGCGACGAGGTGTTGCAACTGATGCTGGACTTGTTGCGCGACAGCCCCACCAGCTTGTTGATGGTCACCCACAGCCCCCGTATCGCCGCACGGCTGGACCAGCAGGTGGTGTTGCATCACGGCCGCGTCCTGCCTGCGGATGCTCGCTGAAATGGCGGTGTTTTATTGGACACTGCGCGCGTTGCTCAGCCATTGGCGGCGCCACCCGGTGCAGTTTTTCAGTGTGCTCACCGGCTTGTGGCTGGCCACCGCACTCTTGACCGGCGTGCAGGCCCTCAACAGTCAGGCGCGCGACAGCTATGCCCGCGCCAGCCAGTTGATCGGCGGCGAACCCCAAGCCAGTCTCAGTGCGCCGGACGCTGCCAGTTTCCCGCAAACGCTGTTTGCCGAACTGCGCCGCGCGGGTTGGCCGGTGTCGCCGGTGGTGCAGGGGCGGTTGCAGCTCAAGGGGCATGAGGACGTGCGCCTGCAATTGATGGGCCTCGACCCGCTGTCGTTGCCCGGCAGCGGCGCGGTAGCGGGGCAGCGCTTGAGTCAGGCGCAGATGCTCGCCTTCTTTGACCCTCCGGGGCGTACCTGGATCGCGCCGCAAACCTTGCAGGCCCTGGGGCTGCACGAAGGGCAGCAACCCCTGGCGCTGAACGGGCAACGTCTGCCGCCGCTGCAAGCCCAGCCGGACATGGCGCCCGGGCTGTTACTGACCGATATCGGCTTTGCTCAACCTTTGCTTGAGATGCCTGGGCAGCTGTCGCGGCTGCTGCTGGACAAGGCCTTCGCCGCCAGCCATCCCACGCCTCCCGCAGGGCTGCAACTCAGGCAGGGCGAGGACAGCAACTTGGCGCGCCTCACCGAAAGTTTCCACCTGAACCTTGATGCGCTGGGCTTCCTGTCCTTTGTGGTGGGGCTGTTTATTGTGCACGCCGCCATCGGCCTGGCCCTGGAGCAACGCCGCGGACTGCTGCGCACCTTGCGTGCCTGTGGGGTCAGTGCGCGTTTGTTGATCCTCGGGCTTGGGGTGGAATTGGGCGCGCTGTCGCTGCTGGGCGGCGTGCTCGGCGTCGCCAGCGGATACCTTCTGGCCAGCCTGCTGTTGCCGGATGTGGCTGCCAGCCTGCGCGGCTTGTATGGCGCCGAAGTACCGGGACAGTTGAGCCTGAGTCCATGGTGGTGGCTGGCGGGGTTGGGCTTGAGCCTGTTGGGTGCCTTACTGGCCGGTGCCAGCAGCGTGTGGCGGGCGGCGCGCTTGCCGTTGCTGGCGCTGGCCAACGCCCAGGCCTGGCACGAGGCCCATGGTCGCTGGTTACGGCGTCAGGGCTGGGTCGCCGGAACGGCATTGCTGATCGCGCTGTTGGCGCTTTGGCTGGGCGACAGCTTGGCGGCGGGGTTTGTATTGATGGCGACCTTACTGCTCGGCGCGGCCTTGGGCTTGCCGGTATTGCTCAACGGGCTGCTCAAGGCCGTGTTGGGGCGCAGCCGTTCAGTGCTTGGCCAGTGGTTTCTTGCCGATTGCCGCCAACAACTGCCGGCTTTGAGCCTGGCACTGATGGCGCTGCTACTGGCCCTGGCCGCGAATATCGGCGCGGGCTCCATGACCTCGGGCTTTCGCCACACCTTCAATCATTGGCTGGAACAACGCCTCACTGCCGAGCTGTACCTCAACCCGCAAACCCCGGCCCAGGCGGATCAGCTCAGCACCTGGCTGGCGCACCAACCGTTGGTGCAGAGGGTGTTGCCTACCTGGCAGATCGCCGTGCAAGTGCAGGGCTGGCCAGCGGATCTGTTCGGGGTGGTCGACGATCCGACCTATCGCGAGCACTGGCCCTTGTTGGACGCTGCCGATGCACCTTGGGACCGGTTGCAGCGTGACGACACCTTGATGCTCAGCGAGCAGTTGGCGCGCAGGCTTTCAGTCAGGCTCGGGGATTCGATTGATATCCCCACGCCTCAAGGCGTCTGGTCACCCAAGGTGGTGGGGATTTACGCGGATTACGGCAATCCCAAGGGGCATATCCTGGTCAATTCCGAACACCTGCTGGCGCACTGGCCGACGCTCTCACCCGCGCGCTTCAACCTGCGCGTCGCGCCGTCTGATGTAGCGCCACTGGTGCGAGAAGTGCAGCGCGCATTTGCCCTGGACGACAGCCGCATCGTCGATCAACAGCAACTCAAGGGCTGGTCGAGCCAGGTGTTCGAACGCACCTTCGCCGCGACTGCGGCCCTCAACAGCCTGACCTTGGGCGTGGCTGGCGTAGCGCTGTTCATTAGCCTGCTGACCCAGAGCCAGAGCCGCCTCGGCCAACTCGCACCGCTGTGGGCGCTGGGCGTGACACGTCGACAATTGATGTTGCTGAACCTGGGCCAGACCTGGCTGCTGGCGGTGCTCACCCTGATGTTGGCGTTGCCGCTGGGGGTGTTGTTGGCATGGTGCCTGGACGCGGTGATCAACGTGCAGGCCTTTGGTTGGCGGCTGCCGCTGCAGGTGTTCCCGTGGCAGCTCGCACAATTGCTTGGGCTGGCGATGCTCGCCACATTGTTGGCATCGGCCTGGCCGTTGTGGCAGCTGTACCGCAGCCGTCCGGCGGATTTGCTGAGGACCTTTGCCCATGAAGATTAAGGCGTTGATGTGCGCGTTATTGCTGCTGGCGGCTTGTGACAAAGCCCCCGCGCCCCAAGAGAGCTTTGCAGGCCTGGGCAGCGATGCGGCGGACTTTGCCCAAGTGCTGCCCGGCAAGGTGTTCAGCTTTCCCGAGGACCATGGCCCCCATGACGGCTTTCGCATCGAGTGGTGGTACGTCACCGCCAATCTGAAGGACGCCCAAGGCAATGTGTTTGGCGTGCAATGGACGCTATTTCGCAACGCCTTGAAAGCCGGGCCGACCCAGGCCGGCTGGCGGGATTCGACGGTGTGGCTCGGCCATGCCGCCGTCACCTCCGCCAACCGCCATTACGCCGCCGAACGGCTGGCCCGTGGCGGCATTGGCCAGGCCGGTGCCCAGGCAGCGCCGTTCAATGCGTGGATTGACGATTGGAACTTTGCCAGCTGTCCTGGCGCGGTTAGTGCATTGGCGGATATGCAACTCAAGGCCAGCGCAGAGCACTTCGCCTACGACTTGCGGCTGACCTCCAGCCGTCCATTGGTGTTGCAAGGTGACAACGGCTACAGCCGTAAATCCGACCAGGGCCAGGCGTCGTATTACTACAGTCAGCCGTTCTTCACCGCCAATGGCAGCGTCAGCATCGATGGCACAACCTATCAAGTCACTGGCCCGGCGTGGCTCGACCGCGAATGGAGCAGCCAACCACTGAGCGCCAGCCAGACCGGTTGGGACTGGTTCTCCCTGCACCTCGACCGGGGCGCGCAACTGATGCTGTTTCGCGTACGCCAGAAGGACGGCGGCGGTTATCTCACCGGCACCTGGATCGACGCCCAGGGACGTACAGAGACCTTGCATAACGCTGACATCCAGCTGACACCGCTGGAAACCACGGCCATCGATGGGCGCAACCTGCCGACGCGCTGGTCGCTGAAAATACCTGGCAAACAGCTGGATATCACCACTGAAGCCGTCAACCCGAACGCCTGGATGAACCTGAGCATTCCGTATTGGGAGGGGCCGGTGAGGTTTGACGGGGGCGTGGGCTACCTGGAAATGACCGGGTATTGAGGGTACTTCCGTAAGGGCATGTCCGCGTTGACGTAGGTAACTTCCCAAATGTTATTCAGCCTTCCTCGGGTTGTGTCCGGGGTGTATCTGCTTGCTTATATTTCGACGCCATCTTCATTGCATCCCGGATGTAAGGCATGGCGCAGAGCTATCTCAACGACCGCACGATGGACTATCCGAGTGTGAAATCCCGCTTGATGGGTAGTGCTCCGAGCCGGCAGCGTTCTGATCATTTTGATGTGTTGAATCGGCACCTGCGCCATGGGCTGGTGACGCCGGGTCAGATGGTGATTATTCCCGATGCCTACAGCGTGACGTGTTCGTTGGAGGAGGCCTGGTTGATGCGCCGGGCGGAAGAAATTCACCGGCAGTTGGCGCAAGACGCGTCAGTCGGAACGGCGGTGATCAATAACTATGACTTGCTGCAGAGCTTTCTCGCGTACAGCTCGATCGGGGTGGGCAGCGTGACGTCGGCGTGGTCGCGGCATCTGGACGAGGTGGCGCATACGCTGGAGAACATTGAGCGGTTGCATCAGCGCTTTCGGGACGGTGGGTTGGACCGGCAGGCATTTTTTCGCCAGCGCCAGGTGTTGTTGTCGCTGTTGGACACCCAATTGCAAGGCGCGGCGCGCTATGGCACGGGTTTGCAGGGCAATCAGGGGTTGAAGAAGCTGCTGGGGATTTCCACGAAAAGCTATCTGAAGAAGGGTGAGATCGCCGGGTACGCGCAGCGGATTCGGGAGATCGCGCAGATGTCAAAGTGGTTGGGCAAAGGCACGTATGTGGGGTTGGCGCTGGACGTGGGCGTGGCGGGATTGGAGATCAAGGAGGCGTGTGTGACGGGGCGGGAGGCGCAGTGTCGGAGGGCGAAGTATGTGGAGACGGGGAGGTTGGTGGGGGCGGTTTCGGGGGCGGCTGTCGGGGGAAAGTATGGCGCTGCCATCGCTCATCGTGCGTGTCACATATTTTTGGGCATTTCCCTGAAGTCACAAGGTGCGCTTGTGTGCGCAGTTATCGGAGGCGCTGCGGGGGGGCACGCGGGAGGCTCTGTTCTAGGTGATGAAGGTGCGTTACTGGGTGGAAAGATTCTAGAGGTTAATGGTGAGTTGATCTTCGAGCCACAGGGAGCTTAATCGTGTCGTTTTTTCTTGCCTTTACCCTTGTGCATTTTGTTGGGATGTTTGTCGTTTTGGGGCTGATGCTGTTTGCCGAATACACAAAACTGGACAAGGTGGAGAGTTATTTCAGTCAGAACGAAAGAGTCCGCGACAATAGGCGATTCTGGAGACGAAACCAGTGGATCGACAGGCAATACCGCATGTTGTTGATGTTTGAGTACCTGTCAGACTCAGCGCGTCATGTGAAAGCAGGTGTGGTGACCGAGGCCGAACTGGCGTCTGTTCCGTTAACACTCAGGCGTTGGGTGTTGTGGCCCTATTATCTCGGCTTAATTTGGACTATTGCCACAGTCGTCTGGGTCGTTTGGCGAAGATGGTGCGACATCCCGATTGACTGAAACTTAAAGGGTGCGACCAAACTGCTCCTGCATTCACTCCCTTGGCACTTAAGCGTTGGGCCGTATGGCCATACCGTCTCGCGATGATTTGGGCTATCAGTTGAGGTTATTGGTGCACTTGGCTATAGGGGAAGCGTCCTGTTCTTTTTTTAAAACACTATAGAGGTCGATGGTGACTTGATATTCCAGCCAGAGGGGGCTTAGCCATGGATTTTTTTCTGGTCTATACCGTTGTCTGGTTTGTCGGGACGTTTGTTTTCTTAGGATTGGTACTGTTTGCCGAATATACGAAGCTCGACGAGCTGGAAAGTTACTTCAGTGAAAATGAAAAGGTTCGTAGACATAAGCGTTTTTGGAAAAGAAATCAGCGAATCGACCGGTATCATCGCATGGGGTTGATGGTCGACATTCTGTCGATGCCCAAGGCCTTCCTGAAAGCAGGCCTTGTGACTGAGGCCGAACTGGCATCTGTTCCTTTAGCGCTTAAACGTTGGGCATTGTGGCCGTATCGTCTTGGTTATGTTTGGACTATTGCCGCAGTCGTCTGGGCCGTTTGGCGAAGCTGGTGCGACATCCCGATTGACTGAATCTCATTGGGCAGCTTGACCGCATACATAGCTGTCGGCCTACGTGGTTGACCGGGCGACTTCAGATTAAAGGCAGAAGCGCGGCAGCCTTAGAGTCGATCGATTTTTTAGTGAACTCAGACCAGATGTGCGATAGGGCCTGACCCCAGTGGCAGTGGGTCAGTCATAGATGTATCAACTGACACTCCCTCATCGAGGGCAAGCCCACTCCCACATTTGATCTTCATGCATCAGATAGACCTCCGGCTGGCTTAGGCTTGTTCTCTGCTTTTGATTTTGATCTCAGGCGCCCCGTCCGGACCAAACTGACCCTCTCTTCACTCCGGCTTTAACGCCAGTTGCAACGGCACGCGCGCCATGCTCGTGTTCGTCAGCGAGCCCAGGTACAACCAGTCGCCATACTCCCGCGCCGTGGTAATCGGTGAGTAGTTGCCCGCGCTGCCATCCTGTAAGTTGGCGATGACCTTGCCGTTGGTATCCAACCCCAACACAAACGCTTTGCGCTCGATGGGCTTGGGCACCACCGTCAGTGCGCGCACCATCACTTTGCGCAGCAGCGGGTAGCCGGCGAAGCTGTCCAGCAACGGGTTGCGCGGTGAGTAGAGCGCTACCCAGAAACGGTCCTTGCCGTTGAAGCTCAGGTTGTCCGGCAGGCCGGGCAGGTTGTCGATAAACAGGTCGTGGCTGCCAGCACGTTCGCCTTTGAGCCAGTAACGGCTGATGCGGTAGGCGCCAGTTTCATTCACCAGTACGTAGCTTTCGTCCGGGCCCAGGGCTACGCCGTTGGCGAATTGCAACTGGTCGAGCAACACCTCGGTGTTGCCGTTGCTGAAGTCGTAACGCAGCAATCGCCCATCGCCGCCATGTTCGATCACCGCTTCGCCGTCTTGCCCATAACCCCAGCGGCTCGACGCATCGCTGAAATACCCATAGCGGCCGTTGGCGTCCACGATGACGTCATTGGTAAAACCGAAGGGCAGGCCATTGGCGCTGGTGCTCAGGGAAGTGAGTTGGCGGTTCGAGTCCAGCGCGAGCAGACCTTTCACCCCATCGGCAATGATCAAGCGCCCATCCGGGTGCATCGCCAGGCCCAG
The DNA here is from genome assembly GCF_054062775.1 of Pseudomonas sp. TE3911. Taxonomy (NCBI): domain Bacteria; kingdom Pseudomonadati; phylum Pseudomonadota; class Gammaproteobacteria; order Pseudomonadales; family Pseudomonadaceae; genus Pseudomonas; species Pseudomonas sp. TE3911. The sequence continues at coordinate 1,293,828 of NZ_JBSSFP010000001.1, forward strand.
TGGGCGACCGCCCGTATTGGCCAGTACTTCCAGGCTTTGACTGTCGGGCGATGTGCGGATGATGCGCCCGTCATGCAGGCCGCTGATGAGCAAACCCTGTGCATCCAACAGCAACGCCTCCGGTCCGGCGATGTCCTGGGCGCCGATTTTCTGTACAGCCTTGAGTCGCTGGTTTTCGGCGAAAGGCCCATCCTTCATCGATGGCGCTTTGGGCGGTGACCAGTTCACCGGTTGTACCTTGGTGGGCATCAGCAGCAGAAAGGCGACCACCGCCAGCAGCAACACAAATAGCAGATGGCGCAGTTTTTTTGGACGGGTACTCATGACGATTCCTGGTTGTCGTTGGGGTTCGGCTCCCAGTGCAGGGTGCCGAACAGGTAATCCATCAGGGGAAGGACGATATTGAAATTGCGCCCCTGCATCAGCTCGCGACGATGGTGCAGGGCATGCAGCCGGTGCATCTGGCGAATCCACGGCAGGCGCGCCACCGGATGCTCCGCAGGCAGGTGCTCGCAGGCGTGGAACACTTCGTAGAACAGGTAGCCCAGGAGCATGCACCCGGCAAATAGCCCAGCAACGTTGGGGCTCAGTTGCTTGAGCAGCCACCAGGCGGGGAGCGTGATGGCCAGGCTGTGCAGCACGATCAACCAGGCCGGGAACAGGATCACCCGCCAGTCCCGTGGGCTGTCGTAAGTCATGTGGCCAGGGGTGAAAAAACTGTGGTGGTCGCCGGTATGGCGTGCGTAAAACAAGCGCGCGAAGGCGTGTTTGTGATGGCCGAGGTGGCGGTGCACGAGGTAGATGCAGAGGTTGAAGAACAGCAGGGTCAACGGCACGGTCAGCCATTGCAGCGCTGTGATCTGCTCAGTGCTGGACCAGGCCAGGGTGATGCAGGCGATGCCGTAACCCAGTACAAAAAAACCATGAAGCCAGGGGTTGTAGCGAGCGGAAACCGCGGCGCGGTAGCGGGCACGGAAAGCCTCGGTAGCGTCGGGCATGGTCGGGACTCATATTATTTTTGGGTGGTGACTGAGCTTAGTCCGCCTTCGCGATTGTGCGAGTCCATAGTCCATTTCACATCAGCGGATCCCAGCGTTGCGACCAGTCACCTTCGGCCTTGACCACGTCGCGCAGTAACTCAAGGGCCTGCTGCAACACCGCCGAATCCCGTGCCCGCGAATACACCAGGTAGGTTGGGAAACTGAACTCCGGCGCCTTGGCCACACGCTGCATCACACCGCTGTCCAGGTAGCTTTGCACCACCCGCGTGCGGAAATACCCGGCGCCGCCGTTTTCGAGGATGTACTGCAAGGCCAAAGGCCCCAGGTTGAAGCTCACCGCAGCGCGGGCCTTGTCGGGCAGGGCCGCGTCATGTTGCTGGCGAAAGCCCGGGCCCCAGTCGATGTAGACGTACGGCGCCGGCTTGCTGACCAATTGCACCAGGATCAGCTTTTCTTCCAGCACCTGCTCCACCTGCAACCCCGGCCAGTACTGCGGCTGGAACACCAACGCAGCGTCGAGCACTCCCAGTTCCAGTTGGCGCAACAGGTATTCGCCTTCACGCACTTCGGTGCGCAATGCGTGGCCGGGAATATGCTCGCGCAGCGCCTGGGCCCAGCCGAGCATCAGCGGGTTGCACAGGCTGACCTCTCCGCCGATATGCAGCACATTGCGATAGCCATCGGGCAACGGCAGGTCGCGGCGCGCGGCCTCCCAGGTTTGCAGCAACTGGTTGGCGTACACCACGAAGGCCTCGCCGTCAGCGGTCAGGCGTGCACCCGCGCGGTTGCGGATGAACAGCGTACTGCCCAGTTGGCGTTCCAGGCTTTTGACCCGTGCGGTGATGGCGGTCTGGGTGACGTGCAGTTTCTCGGCCGCCGCCGCGAGGCTGCCGCAGCGGGTGATTTCGAGGAAGGTGCGTGCCAGTTCGATGTCCATGAAAACCCCTGGGGATGAATGGGGGGCATTGTAGAACTGATCACTGAAGAGGGGGGCGTGGAATGCAATTCAACGGTGGACCTACTCCAAGGTATGCCCGTCAAGACAGCGAGTGGAGGGCGGCGGCTGTTTGCCAAGGGCCAGGAAATCGCCCACCCATCGGCTGATACACCCTCCGCCGTCCGGTTTGGCGGGCTCCCTGAGGCGCAGGTGTGTGACTTGAAAGGCGTCTGCCGTGCCCTGTTCAGCGTTGACCAGCACCATGCGTGCGACGCGTTCGGGAAACTGCACCGCGTAACGGCTGCCCAGGCGGGTTGCGTGGCCGTTACCCAAAAAATGCAATCGTGGGTCGCCCAGTTGTGCGCGTACATACTCCATGTCCTGAACTGCCTGTTCGACGTCATGGGCCTGAGTGAGTTCGCGAGGGCTGAGTTCAATCACATCGTAGCGGTTGAGCAGAGTGCGGTAGGCCTGTGTGTAGTAGGTCTCCCAACGGCTGACGAGGTGAATGCTGAACGTACTTGCGCTGTTTTCCTGCAGTGTGTCACCGGGTTGGACGAATACCACACCTTCACGACTCAGTGGCTCACGGGCGCCGACACGGGTTAGGTACAGGCGTTGAGTGCCTTCCCCGGGGGCCGCGTGGTTACGCGGTACTGTCACGACGCCGCACTGGGTGCGCGCCAGCACCTCAGGTGCCATCTGTTCGTCTGTGGGGAGGGTGCAATCGAGCAGCCAATCGATGGCGGTGGGTTTGATCAGTGACTCCGCCTGGACAAGATGAGTGATCAGCCAGAGACAGCCGCATGCGAGGTGTTTTGCAACATTCATCAGGAGGTCCCGGGCAGCCGTGTGGAAGCGGCTTTTTACCAAGGATCCTGAGGTGACGAATGTAGGGGCGTGAGACGACTGGTGTACGAAACAAGAGTTTCGTTTATCAGATATTAGTCTTCCAACCGCCACCCAATGCCTTGTACAGCGCGATGCTGGCCTGCAGGCGTGACAGTCGCAATTGCACGTTCAAGTCCTGGGCAGCATAAAGCGTGCGCTGGGTTTCCAGTACCGTAAGCAGGTCCTCGGCGCCCGCTTGGTAGCGGCTTTCAGCAATCTGGAAAGCGGTCTGGGCCTGCTGCAATTCTTCTGTTTGCCATTGGCGCTGCTGGTCCAGGCGCGTGATGCTGCTGAGGGCTTTTTCCACATCGGCAAAACCGTTGATGATCGCACCGCGATAGGCGTACAGCAGCTCATCCTGGCGCGCTCGGGCCTTGTCGCGTTCGGCGCTTAAACGGCCGTTGTTGAAGATCGGCCCTGCCAGTCCGGCAGTCAGCGTGTAATACGGGCTGCGCAGGATGTCCACGGCCTTGTAGGCGTCGGAGCCCAGTGTGGCGCCGAGGGTCAAGGCTGGCAGCATCGCGGCGCGCGCCACGGTGACGTCCGCTTGCGCGGCGGCCAGTTGGGCCTCTGCCTTGGCAATATCGGGGCGGCGGCTGAGCAACTGGCTGGGCATGCCGGTGCCGATGGTTGGCCATGTCAGGGCCTGGAAGGGCTCGGCGCCCAGGTCCAGGGTTTGAACCGGCTGGCCAAGGAGAGCCGCGAGGGTGATCCGGGATTCTTCGGCCAGTTGCTGAATCAATGGCAGTTGGCGTCGCTGGCTGGCGACCAGGCTTTTCTGTTGGGCCAGTTCCAGCGCCGTGGCGGAGCCCGCGTCGTAGCGGGTTTGCACCAGGTCGAGCACGTTGCGTGCATTGGCCAGGTTCAGCTCGGCGATTTGCTGGCGCTGACGTGCGGCCAGGGTTTGCGCGTAGCGGTCGGCCACGTTGCTGAGCAAGGTCAGTTCCACGGTGGCCTGATCGAACTCACTGGCCCGCAGGCCCTGCAGGGCGCTGTCTCGGGCGGCGGCGCGGCCGCCCCAGAAATCCACTTCATAACTGGCCGTCAAGCTGGCGCCGAAATTGTCGACCGCGTCGTCGCTCTGCGAGACGTCCAGGTCTGGTCCGCCCTGGCCGTGCAGCAGCTTCTGGTGGCTGGTGGCGAGGTCGAACTTCACCTCGGGTAGCAACGGCGCCCCGGCGATCACTGCACTGGCCTGGGCCTGCCGCACACGGGCCATGGCGGCGGCCACGTCGACACTGTCACGCCGGGCCTGTTCGACCAGCCGGTTCAATTGCGGGCTGCCGAATTGCGTCCACCAGCGCTGGTTGGTGGCCTGGGCCGCGTCGCGCTCGGCGAACTGCCAGGCGGCCGGCGGCGCAATATCGCTGTCCACCGCGGGTTGATCGCCGGCGCACGCACTGAGCAGCAGGCACAGGCTGACTAGGGACAGCTGCGAGGGGATGGATCGTTTATTCACTGGTCAACGCCTTAACCGGATCGAGCCGGGCAGCTTTACGGGCCGGCATAAAGCCGAATACGACGCCGGTGACCAGCGCACAACCAAATGCGCCAAGCACCGCCACCAGGGAAAACTGCACCGCCACCTTGGCCAGCACCAATACGCCGCCCACCAGCAGGGCCAGGGCAATGCCGCACAAGCCGCCGACCACCGAGAGCATGACCGCCTCGGTAAGGAACTGGCGCAGGATGTCGCGTTGGCGCGCACCGGTGGCCATGCGGATGCCGATTTCGCGGGTGCGCTCGCGCACGGTCATCAGCATGATGTTCATCACGCCAATACCGCCCACCAGCAAGGAAATCGCGGCAATCGAGCCCAACATCAGCGACAGGGTGTTCTGGGTACGGGCCTCGGCCTGAATCATTGCGGCGTTGTTGGTCAACTCGTAGTCGGGTTTGCCGTTGTGCAGCTTCTGCATAAGTTGGTCGATGGCCACTTCGGCTTCGTGGACCCTGCCTGCATCGGCGGCGGCAATCACCACGTATTCGGGGTCGTAGCTGCCAAACAAACGCACGCTGGCGGCGGTGTAGGGGATGGCGATACGGTCGTCGCTGTCCTTATCGCCGGAGGCGGCGCCTTTTTCCGCCAGCACACCGATCACCTGAAACGGCACGTTCTCGATCAGGATGTATTGTCCGATCGGATTGACCTGGCCCTTGAACAGCTTTTCGCGGATACGGTGGCCGATCACCGCGACCGTAGCCCCGCTGCGCTCGTCGGCGGTGGTGAAGTAGCTGCCCTCGACCACCGGCCAATTGAAGATATCCGGGAAGTTGGTGTCGTTGCCGCCCACGTACGCCATGTAGTCGACGTTGCCATAGCGCACGCCTGCTTTGCTGCCGTTGACCGGCATGATGCGCTTGACCTGGGGCAACGCACCCAGTGCCTCGACGTCATTGAGGGTGATGACGCCCAGTGGCGTGCGTGGGTTGGGCGATGCACCGCTCAAATAAAGAATGTTGGAGCCGAACGCGCCCATCTGCGCCATGACCTGGCGCTTGCTGCCTTCGCCGACCGCCAGCATCACCACCACCGACGCCACGCCGATGATGATCCCCAGCAGGGTCAATGCGGTGCGAAAACGGTTGATCCACATCACCCGCCAGGCGGCTTGTACCGCGTCCACCAATTCGGCTTTCCACGCGCCGTTATGCTCCGCACCGTCGACCAGGCGTTGACGCAGGTCCACGGCTTGCAACGCGCCGCTGGCGGCTGTTGGGGCGGTTTCACTGTCATCGGCCGAGTCGCTGATGATCAGGCCATCGCGAATCTCGATGATACGGTTGGCCCGCGCGGCGACTTCGCGGTCGTGGGTGATCAGGATCACCACGTGGCCCTGGCTGGCCAGTTCGTCGAGCAGGGTCATCACCTCGGCGCCGCTATGGCTGTCGAGGGCACCGGTGGGTTCGTCGGCGAGAATGATATGGCCGCCGTTCATCAGTGCGCGGGCAATGGACACCCGCTGCTGCTGACCGCCGGACAGTTGATGTGGACGGTTACCGGTACGCTCGGCCAGGCCCAGACGGGTCAGCAGGGCGTTGGCTCGGGCATGGCGTTCGGACGCGCTGATACCGGCGTAGATCGCCGGCATCTCGACGTTCTCCTGGGCCGTGCCTGAAGGAATCAGGTGGTAGCCCTGGAACACAAAACCAAAGGCCTCGCGGCGTAGCCAGGCCAATTCATCACTGTCCAGGTGGGCGACGTTTTCCCCGGCGAACAGGTAGTCCCCGACCGAGGGCCGATCGAGGCAGCCGAGGATGTTCATCAGCGTGGACTTGCCGGAGCCGGACGCACCGACGATGGCGACGAATTCCCCGGCATGGATCGACAGGTCGATGCCGCGCAACACGTCCACCTGTGGGCTGTCGCCACCGCCGTAGGACTTGCGGATGTTCTTGAGTTCGATCAGAGGCGTGGTCAACTCAACCCCCGCTGCCAGCAGCCGGGCCGATCAACAGGTGGTCGCCTTCGTTCAGTCCACCGAGTACCTGCACCCGCAGGCGATCACTGATGCCCAGTTGCACCTCGCGCTCCTCGATGCGGCCGTTCTCCGTGACAACACGGGCGATCTGTTTGTCGGCGCTGTGGCTGCCCAGCAGGGCGGCGACCGGCGCGGTCAGGGCATCCTTGACCTGGCTGGCGACAAAAAACACTTGGGTGGTCATTTCGGCCATCAACGCGTTATCGCCGTTGTCGACATCCAGCAGCACGGTGTACAGCACCACGCGGCCGGTGCCGCTTTTGCCGGAGCTATTAGGGCTGCCGCTGCCCTGGGTTTCGTTCAAGGGCTGGGGTGGAATCGGCAAGATCTGCCGCACGGTGCTGGTCCAGCGCCGGGTGCCGCCGCTCAGGGTGGTGAAGTAGGCCGTCATGCCGGGTTTTACATGGCCGATGTCGGCCTCCGAGACTTCGGCCCACACGGTCATCGGCGACAACTTGGCGATGCGCAGGATCAACGGCGTCTGCTGCTGGGCATTGAGGGTCTGGCCGACCCGCGCGTCCACGGCAACCACCGTGCCGGTCATTGGCGCGTAGATGCGCGTATAGCCCAGCTCCGCTTCATCGCTGCGCAGGCTGGCCTGAGCCTGCAGGATCTGCGCCTGGAACATATTGACCCGGGCCTGGGTGGCGCTCAGTTCGGCCTTGGCGGTCTGCACATCCTCTTCGCGGGTGGCGTTGCCGGCGACCAGACGCTGCTGGCGCTGGTACTTCTGCCGCGCCAGTTCGTGCTGGGCCTTCTGCTCCTGCAGCTGGGCCTTGAGGTTTTCGATGGCGTAGCGGCTGGCATCGAGCTTGGCTTTTTGCGTCGAGGGGTCGATCTCTACCAGCAATTGGCCTTCCTGCACCTGGTCGCCGGCTTCAACATGGATCTTGCGAATCTGCCCGGACGCCTGGGCGCCCACGTCCACGTAACGACGTGGCTGCAGGGTGCCCAAAGCGGTCACGCTGTTTTCGATATCGCCGCGGGTCACGGTGACGGTGGTCAGCGTGTCGCGGCCGGTCGGCAGTACTTGCCAGGCGGCGACCGCGATGACGGGAATCAGGCACGCCACAACTAGCAGGGCGCGTCGGGCAGGTCGAGGGCGTTTCATGCTTAGGTTCCAGCCAGGAAAGTTCGGAGCGCAGTTGCGCAGAGCTGACAGTTAAACGAGAGAAACGCGTGAGGATTTAGGCTGTTACACACTGTGTAACGGGTCGTTTGCGTAAAAAAAACGACCGGTGGCGCAAGACTTGTTTAAAAGTAGATGAGAATTACTATAAATTGCACGCACCCAAACTGCCATTACGCTATGGGTTGTCATTTTCAGGTACTCAAGGAACGGATATCGCCTTTCTGTGGCGGTCGGGAGTCATGTTGGAAAACTACTATCGCGAGCTGGTGTGTTTCCTCAACGCCAAGCTGGGCAACCGTCAGGTGGCCGAAGATGTGGTGCATGACGCCTACGTTCGGGTACTTGAGCGTTCCAGCGCTGTCCCCATCGACCAGCCCCGCGCGTTTTTATACCGCACGGCGCTGAACCTGGTGATCGACGGGCATCGGCGCAACGTACTGCGCCAGCACGAGCCGCTGGAAATACTCGACAGCGAAGAACGCTTCTCCCCCAGTTCCCCCCACGCCAGCCACGACCAAGGCCAACGCCTGGAGCTGCTTGATCGTGCCCTGGCCGAGTTGCCGAAAGCCTGCCGCGACAGCTTCCTGCTGCGCAAACTCGACGGGCTGACCCACCTGCAGATTGCCGAGCGCCTGGGTATTTCCCGCGCCCTGGTGGAAAAACATATCGTCAACGCCATGAAGCACTGTCGGGTGCGGATGCGCGAGTGGGAAGGGCACTGATCGCTGATCAGGTAAATTTTATTTCACTGTCCTCGTTTCCTATCAACACATGACCTGTTGTGCAGGTCTTGAAGGTATTCCTGCCCCATCGCCAAGGGGCTTATCCAGAGGACACTGGAATGACACAGGCAATTGCTTCGCCCGCGGTTCACGACCTTATCGGTATCGGTTTCGGCCCATCGAACCTGGCGCTGGCCATCGCTCTGCAGGAACGAGAGAAAACCCAGGGCAAGCTGGACGCGCTGTTTCTCGACAAGCAGGCCGACTACCGCTGGCATGGCAATACCCTGGTGACCCAGAGCGAACTGCAGATTTCGTTCCTCAAGGACCTGGTGACCCTGCGCAACCCCACCAGCCCGTACTCCTTCGTCAATTACCTGAAAGCCCACGACCGCCTGGTGGACTTCATCAACCTGGGCACCTTTTACCCGTGCCGCATGGAGTACAACGACTACCTGCGCTGGGTCGCGGCGCAATTCCAGAACCAGGGCCGTTATGGCGAGGAAGTACTGGCCATCGAGCCGATCCTGCATCAGCAGCAGGTCGAGGCACTGCGCGTGATTTCCCGCGATGCCCACGGTGAGCAGCACGTGCGCACGACGCGCTCGGTGGTGGTCAGCGCCGGTGGTACGCCACGAGTGCCTGCGGCGTTCAAAGGGCTCAAGGATGACAACCGCGTATTTCATCACTCCCAGTACCTGGCCCGCGTGGCGCAGCAACCCTGTGTGGACGGCAAGGCGATGCGCATCGCGATCATTGGCGGTGGCCAGAGCGCGGCTGAAGCCTTCATCGACCTCAATGACAGCTATCCGTCGGTGCAGGTCGACATGATCCTGCGCGGTTCGGCGCTAAAGCCGGCCGATGACAGCCCGTTCGTCAATGAGGTGTTCTCGCCGGCCTTCACCGACCTGGTGTTCCAACAAGTGGGGGCCGAGCGCGAGCGTTTGGTCGCGGAGTACCAGAACACCAACTATTCGGTGGTCGATCTGGACCTGATCGAGCGTATCTACGGGATTCTCTACCGCCAGAAAGTCTCCGGCATCGCCCGTCACGCGTTCCGCACCATGACCGTGGTGGAAAAAGCGGTGGCCGGCCCGATGGGTATTGAGTTGACCCTGCGCAACAATGCCAACGGTGACATCACCGTCAATCATTACGATGCGGTGGTGCTGGCCACCGGCTACGAGCGTCAGATGCACCGCGAACTGCTGGCGCCTCTGGAAGCGTATATGGGTGATTTCGAAGTGGCTCGTGACTACCGCATCGTGACCGACGATCGCTGTAAGGCGGGTATCTATATCCAGGGCTTCAGCCAGGCCAGCCATGGTTTGAGCGACACATTGCTGTCGATTCTGCCGATTCGCGCGGATGAAATTGCCGCGTCGTTGTATGAATACGACCGCAGCCGAGGCAAGGCGCGTTCGGTGCAGGACCTGCTGTTGGCCACCGCCAGCTGACAGACTGCACTTGTGACCCGGAGGGCTGCCTGATACTGTACAAAAAACCAGTATCGGTAGCCTTCCATGCAGTTGATCGAAAAACTCAGCATCCTCGCCGACGCCGCCAAGTACGACGCTTCGTGTGCCAGCAGTGGCGCACCCAAGCGCAGTTCGGAGGGCAAGGCGGGGCTGGGTTCAACCGATGGCATGGGCATCTGCCACAGCTATACGCCCGACGGCCGTTGCGTGTCGTTGCTCAAGGTGCTGCTTACCAACTTCTGTCTCTACGACTGCCAATACTGCGTCAACCGCCGCTCCAGCGACGTGCCCCGCGCGCGTTTCAGCCCGGAGGAGGTGGTCACCCTGACCCTCGATTTCTACAAGCGCAACTGCGTCAGCGGGCTGTTTCTCAGCTCCGGCATCATTCGTTCGGCCGACTACACCATGGAGCAGCTGGTACGGGTGGCGAAGCTATTGCGTGAAGAGCATGACTTCCGCGGCTATATCCACCTCAAGACCATTCCCGACGCCGACCCTGCGCTTATCGCCGAAGCCGGGCGCTACGCCGACCGGCTGAGCGTGAACATCGAACTGCCCACCGAGGCCAGCCTGAACACCCTGGCGCCGGAAAAACAAATCGTCACCATCAAGCAGGCCATGCAGACCATCTACACCGGCGAACAGACCGTGTTCAACGAACCTCGCGCCCCGCGTTTCGCCCCGGCTGGGCAGAGCACGCAGATGATCGTCGGCGCCGACGATACCGATGACAGCACCATCCTGCACGGCGCCGAGGCGCTGTATGGCAACTTCAAGCTGCGCCGCGTGTATTACTCGGCGTTCAGCCCCATCCCCAACAGCCCGAAAAGCGTGCCCCTGGCCGCGCCGCCTTTGATGCGTGAGCACCGTCTGTACCAGGCGGATTTCCTGCTGCGCAGCTATGGCTTCAGCGCCAATGAATTGTTCGAAGGCCCCGGCCATCTGGCGTTGGATATCGACCCCAAGCTGGCTTGGGCCCTGGAGCATCGTGAGGTGTTTCCCCTTGATCTGAACCGCGCCGAACCCACGCTTATTGCGCGCATCCCAGGTATCGGCCTGCGCACCACCCAACGCCTGGTGGACCTGCGTCGTGAACGCAAGATTCGCTTCGAAGACCTGGCCCGCATGCGCTGCGTGCTGGCCAAGGCCAAGCCGTTTTTCATCACCAGCGACTACCACCCGCAACAGGCTGACAGCACCAGCGTGCTGCTGCGCGAACAACTGCGCGATCGTCCGCAACCGCAACAGATGGGGTTGTGGGGATGATCAGCCTGGAATGCGACAACCTGTTCAGCACCTGGCGCGATCAGGCTCGCTGGTTGCTCAGCCATCAGGTCGACCCCAGCCAGGTGAGCTGGGGTGAGGCCGAAGTGGCGGATTTGTTCGCCACTGACGAGGCGATTCCTGAAGGGCTCGGTCCGTTTCAGGCGCGGATTCCCAAGGCGCTGATCGAGCTGCTGGAGTCTGCGTCCTGCTATCACGGCGACCAGCGTTGGAGCCTGTTGTATGAGGTGCTGTGGCGGGTCAGCCATGGCGACCGCACGGCGATGCTGGCGGGCGACAAGCTGGGCAGCGAATTGCAGCGGCGCATCAAACAGGTCAGCCGTGAAGCCCATCACCTGCATGCGTTTGTGCGGTTCATAGCGTTACCGGCAGAGGCGGGGCCTGAACTGCCGGAGTATGTGGCCTGGCATGAGCCGGCCCATGACATCTTGAAATCGGCTAGCCAGCACTTTGTCGGGCGTATGGGGCGTCATCGTTGGATGATCGCTACGCCGTTGGATGGGGTGTATTACGACGGTGAACAGCTGATTCATCAGCGCGAGTGCCCCGAGGCGTGGCAGCAATTGGCGCAGAATGTCGAAGACCCGCACAGCGCTATGTGGCTGACTTACTACAGCCATATTTTCAATCCGGCGCGGTTGAATCCCAAGGTAATGGAAGGGCACTTGCCCAGCCGGTTCTGGAAGAATCTGCCGGAGGGCAAGTTGATACCGGGGTTGATCAGCGAGGCGCGCACGGGCAAGCAGAAGGATGGGCAGGCGAAGCTGGTGGCGGCGCGCCAAGGTAAGAAAATCTTAAGCGGGCATGGTTAAAAATGTGGGAGGGGCTCAGGCCAGTTCGATGGCGGTATTTTTCACCACCGCCAACTCCGGATGCGCCACCAACTTATCAATGTGCAACTCATCATTGTTCAGCCAGATCTCCGATACCACCCGGTAGTGCTCCATGTCCCGACAGCGCATGCGCAGACTGTAGTCAAACGGCCCGCTGATCAACTGGCATTCGAACACCTGGGGGCAGGCTTTGATGCAAGCTTCGAAGGCCTTTTGCGCCGAGCGCCCGCTTTGGTTGGACAAGGCCACCAGCACCAGCAACGACAGCCCTGGCGAGACCATCTGCACGTCGATGATCGCCCCATACCCACGGATCACTCCACGGCGCTCCAGCTTGCGCACCCGCTCCAGGCAAGGCCTGGGGGTAAGGTGCACCAGTGACGAGAGCTTTTCATAGGTGATCCGCCCCTGATGGCGCAGTACTTCGATGATTGCCTCATCGATGCGATCCAGCGCGGGGGAGGTATGGGGTCCGTTGGCCTTGGTATCCATGGGTTTCACTTCAAACGGTTGGAAAGAAATTGCTGCAAGCGCTCGCTTTTGGGGTGGTCGAGGATCTCGGCGCTGCCTTGTTCCTCGACCCGTCCCTGGTGCAAGAACAGCACTTGGCTGGACACCTGGCGGGCAAAGCCCATCTCGTGGGTGACCATCAGCATGGTACGACCTTCCTCGGCCAACGTCTGTATGACTTTGAGGACTTCTCCTACAAGTTCTGGGTCCAGTGCGGACGTCGGCTCATCGAACAGAATGATTTCCGGCTCCATCGCCAAGGCCCGTGCAATCGCCACGCGCTGTTGCTGGCCGCCGGACAGGAACGCCGGGTATTGATCTGCCACGCGGCCTGGCAGGCCGACCTTGTCCAGGTACATCCGTGCGCGTTTTTCCGCCTCGGCCGCACTTACGCCCAGCACCCGGCGCGGCGCCATGGTGATGTTTTCCAGCACGGTCATGTGGCTCCACAGGTTGAAGTGCTGGAACACCATGGCCAGGCGCGTGCGCAGGTTCTGCAATTGCGCCTGATCCGGGGCACGGGTGCCGGCACGCCCTTGCTGCATTTCTATGCTGATGCCGTCCAGGGTGATGACTCCAGCGTCGGGCTGCTCCAGAAAGTTGATGCAACGCAGCATGGTGCTTTTGCCGGAGCCGCTGGCGCCGATCAGGCTGATCACATCGCCTTGGCGCGCGTTAAGGGAAACACCCTTGAGCACTTCGTGCTCGCCGTAGCGTTTATGAATGCCTTCGACTTGCAGCTTGATGGCAGCAGTTGCAGCCTTGGTAGCGGGAACATCGACAGGATAAGTGGCCAGGGCCTGCGCGGACTGATTCATGGGTTAGCCTCGGGTAGGAACAAGAAAACGCATCCAGCGACGTTCGGCCAGTCGAAACAGGCCCACCAGTGCAAAGGACAGCAACATGTACAGCAGGGCAGCGATGCCAAAGGCCTGGAACGTCAGGAACGTCTCGGCATTGGCGTCGCGGGCCACTTTGAGGATATCGGCGACGGTGGCGGTGAACGCCAGCGAGGTGGCGTGCAACATCAGGATCATTTCATTGCTGTAGGCCGGCAACGCGCGGCGCAGGGCGGCGGGCACCACCACAAACAGATTCAAGCGCCAGCCGTGCAGACCGTACGCGCGGGCGGCTTCGATCTCGCCATGGGGGATATTGCGAATCGCCCCGGCGAAGATCTCCACGGTGTAGGCGCAGGTGTTCAAAACAAACGCCAGCAGGGTGCAGTTCAGCGCATTGCGGAAAAACTGGTTGAGCAGGGCGTTGTCCTGCACCACTTCAAGGCTGTAGAGCCCGGTGTAGCAAATCAGCAGTTGGATATACAGCGGCGTGCCGCGAAACAAGTAGGTGTAGACCTCTACCGGCCAGCGCAGCCAGAAGTGCTCCGAGACCCGCGCCAGTGCCAGGGGAATCGACAGAATGAAGCCCAGCACCACCGAGATGATGAACAGCCACAGGGTCATGGCCACGCCGGAAAGGCCCGAGCCATCACTGAACAGGTAGGCCAGGCCGTATTGCTGGAACAATTCGATCATCGCGCCATCCCCTTGATGCCGAGGTTATAGCGCCGCTCGAGGCGCTTGAAGATGCGGTTGGAGAGGGTGGTGATCACCAGGTAGACCAGGCCGGCAAGGATCAGGAAGTACAGCGGCTCGTTGGTGGTCTTGCCGGCGTTTTGCGCGGCTTTGACCAGATCCGACAGGCCGATGATCGACACCAGCGCCGTGGACTTGAGCAGTACCAGCCAGTTATTGCCCAGGCCCGGCAAAGCGAAGCGCATCAACTGCGGAAACAGCACCAGATGAAACCGCTGCCAGCGACTCAAGCCATAGGCGGTGGCGGCTTCCAGTTGGCCGACCGGCACACTGAGGATTGCGCCACGGAAGTTCTCGGTGAAATACGCGCCGTAGATAAACCCCAGTGTGATCACGCCGGCGGTAAACGGGTCGATTTCAAAATAGTCCCAGCCGACGCGTTCGGTCAGGTCGTTAAGCCACAGTTGCAGGCTGTAGAAAATCAGCAGGATCAGCACCAGGTCCGGCACGCTACGGATCAACGTGGTGTACAGCGTGGCCGGCACCCGCAGCCATTTGGCGCTGGACAGCTTGGCGCCCGCGGCGAGCAGGCCGAGGGTGAGGCTCAAGGCCAGCGCGAGGAACGCCAGCTTGAGCGTCATCCAGGCACCCTGGGCCAGCATGGGGCCGTAGCCTTGCAGGTTGAGGAGTTCGTTCATGGGGGGAATCTCTAAAGGGCGCAGACATACCCCTGTGGGGGGGCTTTTGTGGGAGGGGGCTTGCTCCCGATGAGGGTGTGTCAGTTGATGCAGTTGTGACTGACCCACCGCTATCGGGAGCAAGCCCCCTCCCACGCAAATCTTTTCCCACAGGGATTGTGTTGGCTTATTCGTTGTAGATGTCCTGATCGCCGAAGTACTTCTTCTGGATCTGCGCGTAGGTGCCATCGGCCTGGACGGCGGCGATGCCCTTGTTGATCAGCGCACGCAATTCCTGGTCGTTCTTGCGCAACCCCATGGCGATATCCAGCGGCAGGGTCGGGTCCTTGAAGGCCGGGCCGGTCTTGAAGTCGGCGCCTTCAGGTTTGGACAGGAAGTTGAGCTGGGCTTCGAGTTTGTCGGTGAGGGTCGCGTCGAGGCGGCCGTTTTGCAGGTCGGCGTAGTTCTGTTCCTGGGACTGGTAGGCCTTGACCTGAGCCCCGAGCTTAGCCAGGTGCGCACGGGCATAGGCTTCCTGCAACGAGCCTTGCAGTACGCCGACCTGCTTGCCTTTCAACGATTCAGGCGTGTCGCCGAAGTCGGCGCTTTTGCGGGTGATCACGGAGGTTGGGCTGAGGAACAGCCGGTCGCTGAAGTCGATGACTTTTTCACGGGCCGGCGTCACGCGCCATGGACGACATGATGGCGTCGAATTTGCGCGCGCGCAGCGCCGGGATCATGCCGTCGAATTCGTTGTGCACCCAGGTGCATTTGACTTCGAGCTTGGCGCAGATGGCATTGCCCAATTCGATATCGAAGCCTTGCAGGCTGCCGTCAGCGGCCACGGATTCAAAGGGTGGGTATTCGGGGAATACGCCGAAGCGGATTTCTTTCCAGTCTTGGGCGTGGGCGGCGCTGGCGCACAGTGGCAACAGCAACGCAGCGAAAAGTGATCGCAGTGGAATCATGTGTCAGTCCCTATATTTTGTAATTGATGTCAGGGCAGTAAAAAGGGTGCGGCTTGCATTCATTCGGTGACTCTTCGGTCGGGCTCAGAATGCTTGATGGTGGTGCTTTTTTTGTGTCGTTTACCCGGTGCTCAAAGCGCAAATTGCGCTGTTAAAACGAGCATTGCAGCGGAATCGGCTGTTGCACCCGCTGAATCGGCTTTTCAGCTCTGTAAATCGGGCCTGCCCTCGGCGCAAAGGGGCAGGCCAGAGCGGTCTCACGCGCGCTTTTTGTGCTGTGCGCGTGGCTGCTGGGCCAGGCGTGCGAACAGGTCTTTCGGGTCGGCCAGGTCCGGCACCAACTCCAACTCGCTGCCCACATCCAGAGCCTTGGCCACGTCGAGCACGTAGCGCAGGGCCGAGTAGTCTTCGATGGCAAAACCTACCGAGTCGAACAGGGTGACCTGGCGCTCATGCTCGCGGCCGGCGACCTGGCCGTTGATCACCTGCCACAGTTCAGTCACTGGTGAGTCTTCCGGCATGTGCTGGATCTCACCTTCGATACGGCTTTGCGGCTCGTACTCGACGATGACCCGGGCGCGCTCGACGATGCGTCGGTCCAGCTCGGTCTTGCCCGGGCAGTCGCCGCCCACGGCGTTGAGGTGCATGCCGGGTTCGATCATGTCGTCAGTGAGGATGGTGGCGTAGGCCTTGTCCGCGGTCACGGTGGTGACGATATCCGCGCCCTTGACCGCTTCCGCCACGCTGCCGGCCAGGATCACCCTGATCGCCGGGAAGGCCTTGAGGTTGGCTGCCAGTTTGGCAGTGGCCTTGGCGTCGATATCGAACAGGCGGATTTCGTTGATGCCGAGCATGGCGTGGAAGGCCAGGGCCTGAAACTCGCTCTGCGAGCCGTTGCCGATCAACGCCATGCTGCGGCTGTTGTCTCGGGCCAGGTAACGCGCGACCAGCGCCGAGGTGGCGGCGGTGCGAATGGCGGTAGTCAGGGTCATTTCTGCCAGCAGCACTGGTTTGCCGGTGTCCACGTCGCCCAACGCACCGAACGCCATGACGGTGAGCATTCCGGCGAGGGTGTTTTTTGGGTGGCCGTTGACGTACTTGAAGGCGTACAGCGACGCGTCTGACACCGGCATCAACTCGATCACGCCATCCGGCGAGTGGTTGGCCAGGCGCGCGCACTTTTCAAAATCCTGCCAGCGCAGGTAGTCAGCGCGAATGTACTCGGCCATCTCGGTGATGCAGGTTTGCAGGCCTTTTTGCGAGACCAGGTAGCTGAGGTCGTTGACGTCGATATAGCGGGTCATGGCAAGACTCCTTATTGAAATGAGGGGCGGGCGGGCAGGTGCACTTCCGCGAGCATGCAGCGGGCACTGCCGCCGCCGATGCGTTCGATGTTGTCGATATTCACCACCACAGGCCGCGTATGGCGTTCCACATGCTGGCGCTGGGCCGGTTGCAGTGCGCCCCAGGCGCTGGCAGACATCACCAGCAGCGGCTGGCCGTCGCGGTCGTGGACTTCAAGCATGTTGCCGGCGAAGGCTTCCAATTGGTCGAAGTCGAGGGCGAGGATGTCCTTGCCGGTGTCGCGCAGGGAGCGTTCCAGGGCCAGGCGTTCGTTTTGGTCGGGCAGGGCTTGCAGGCACACCACCGACAGGTCGCGGCCGACGCTCATCATCACGTTGCTGTGGTAGATCGGCGCGTGGTGGCGGTCAACCGCATGGAATACGCAGAGCCGGTAGTCGAGGCGTTCGGCGAATTCGCGCAGCGCATCCTGATGGGTGCGCCCGGAGTGGCAGGCGTAGCTGATGCGGTGTTGGCGGTCGAGCACCATGCTGCCGGTGCCTTCGAGGAATATGTTCTGTTGTTCGAGGTGGCTGAGGTCGATGGTGCTGTTGATCGCAAAACGTTGCTCCAGCACTTGCAACACACCCTTGTTGCGCTCCAGTCGTCGGTTCTGGCCTTCCATCGGGTACAGCACCAGGCTGCCGTCGGCGTGGCTGCTCCACCAGTTGTTGGGGAAGATTGAGTCGGGAGTGTGGGGCGCCAGAGTGTCCTGCACCACCAGCACTTCTACGCCGTGCTGGCGCAGGGTGTCGACATAACCGTCGAACTCTTCCAGCGCTTTCTGCTGTGCGCTGAGCGGGTCAAGGGGCGGGCGTTGAAAGCGGTTGTTGATCGCAGTGTCCGGGTTGAAGGCAAAGCGCGCCGGGCGAATCATCAAGACGGTGTTGGTGGTTTGCATGGGTGCACGGATCCATGAGTAAGGCGGTGAACAAAGATGCAGTGGGGCTATTTTGTGGCTTGTGCGGGATGAATCCCGGCTGAAACCCAGGGGCGGCTCAGCCGGGAAAGCTGAAAAGGGGGGTAGGCCAGCCGAATCGGCTGCGAGAGGTGGAATGCGGTCAAAATGCGGGAGGGGCAAGCCCCCTCCCACATTGGTACAGTGGCGCCTGTTATAGCGCCGTCAGCCAGGAGGAATCATGTCTACCGCCGTTCGTCTCGCCCAACCCACCGATGCCGAAGGGATCAGCCAGGTCATCCTGGCGGCCCTGCACAGCAGCAATGCGCGGGATTACCCGGCGGACGTGATTGCCCGTGTGGCGAGCAACTTCACGCCGGACGCGGTGTTGGCCTTGCTCAAGCGGCGTGTCGTGCTGGTGGCGATTGAGGATCAGAGGGTGGTCGCCACGGCGGCACTTGATGCCAATGTGGTGCGCTCGGTGTTCGTCAACCCGACCTTGCAAGGGCAGGGCATTGGCCGGTTGCTGATGATGGAAATCGAACTACGCGCCCGCGAAGCAGGAGTCACCGTATTAAGTGTGCCGTCTTCGCTGACTGCCGAGCCGTTCTACACCAAGCTTGGGTTTCACACGGTGCGCGATGTTTACCATGGCAACGAGCGCACGCTGGTGATGGAAAAGACGTTGTCATCGCGCTACCCCATCGGGCCATATCGCGATCGTCCGCATCGCGCGCAGGTGATTGAGCTATGGCAGGCGGCGTTTGGTTATGACACGGCCCATAACCTGCCTAGCCTGGCGATCGATAAGAAGCTGGCGGTCAATGACGGGTTGTTCTTCGTGGCGACGGATAAAAAAACCGTGATCGGCACCATTCTCGCCGGGTACGACGGGCATCGTGGTTGGCTCTATTCGGTGGCGGTGCACACGGACTACCGGCGTCATGGCCTGGGCTCTTCGCTGGTGCGGCATGCGGAACAGGCGTTGACGGCGCTGGGCTGCATGAAGATCAACCTGCAGATCACCAGTGGCAATGAGGCGGTGGCGGGGTTTTACGAGGCGCTGGGGTATGGGGTGGAGGCGAGGGTCAGCATGGGGAAGAAGATTGCCGAGAATATCCCGAAAGAGTCTTGAATACGCCGGAGAGCAAATGTGGGAGGGGGCTTGCTCCCGATGGCGGTGTATCAGTCAACAGATTCATTGACTGACCCACTGCTATCGGGGGCAAGCCCCCTCCCACATGGGATATGCGTTGAGGCTGTTAGACCTTCACGATCCAACCCGCTGGTGCTTCGACGTCGCCGGTCTGCACACCGGTCAGCTCTTTGTAGAGCTTCTGGGTGATCGGGCCGACTTCGGTTTCGCTGTGGAACACATGCAGGTTGCCGTTGTACTGGATGCCGCCGATCGGCGAGATCACCGCAGCAGTACCGCAGGCGCCGGCTTCCTTGAAGTCAGCCAGCTTGTCGATGAACACTTCGCCTTCAACCACTTCCAGGCCCAGGCGGGTCTTGGCCAGTTCGATCAGCGACAGGCGGGTGATGCCTGGCAGCACCGAAGGCGACTTCGGCGTGATGAACGTGTTGTCGTGGGTAATCCCGAAGAAGTTGGCCGAGCCGACTTCTTCGATCTTCGAGTGGGTCATCGGGTCCAGGTAGATCGCATCGGCGAAACCGGATTTTTTCGCTTCAGAGCCCGGCATCAAGCTGGCCGCGTAGTTGCCGCCCACTTTCGCAGCACCGGTGCCTTGTGGCGCGGCGCGGTCGAAGGTGGAGATCTGGAAGTTGTGTGGCACCAGGCCGCCCTTGAAGTAGGCACCGACCGGAATGCAGAACACCGAGAAGATGAACTCCGGCGCGGTACGCACGCCGATGTTGTCACCGGTGCCGATTACGAACGGGCGCAGGTACAGCGCGCCGCCACTGCCGTACGGCGGGATGAAACGCTCGTTGGCCTTGACCACCTGTTTGCAGGCGTCGATGAACACGTCGGTCGGCACATGGGGCATCAGCAGGCGGGCGCAGCTGCGTTGCATGCGCGCGGCATTCTGGTCCGGACGGAACAGGTTGATCGAGCCATCCTTGCAGCGGTAGGCCTTGAGGCCTTCAAAGCACTGCTGGCCATAGTGCAGAGCGGTGGAGCCCTCACTGATGTGCAGCACGTTGTCGTCAGTCAGGGAGCCTGCTTGCCACTCGCCGTCTTTAAAGGTCTGGATATACCGTTTGTCGGTCTTGATGTAGTCAAAACCCAGCTTGTCCCAATTGATGCTTTCGTTACCCATGACACCCTCTATCTTTGGTCAAGTCGGTTTTTTTCTGAATGGGCGCAACAATACTTCATTCTTGGCTTGTGTGGGAGCCACTGGGTGGACGCCTTCAGCCTCTGTATTGACCGATCCACCGCTATCGGGGGGCAAGCCCCGTCCCACATGTGGAATGCATTCCCCTGTGGGAGGGGCGGTGCGACGATTCGACTTGCCCCCGATGGCCTCACCACGGTTTTACAGATGCAACGCGTGGCCCAATGCGCGCAGCGCAGCTTCCTGGACCGCCTCGCCGAGCGTCGGGTGAGCGTGGATGGTGCCGGCTACATCCTCCAGGCGCGAACCCATTTCCAGGCTCAGGCCGAACGCAGTGGACAGCTCAGATACACCCACACCCACGGCCTGCCAGCCGACAATCAGATGATTGTCACGCCGCGCCACCACCCGCACGAAGCCGGTTTTCGACTCCAGGGTCATCGCCCGGCCGTTGGCTGCGAAGGGGAAACTCGACACGATGCAGTCCAGGCCGGCGGCCTTGGCTTCATCGGGCGTCTTGCCGACCACCACCAGTTCCGGGTCGGTAAAGCACACCGCCGGGATCGCCGCCGGGTTGAATTCGCGGTGTTGACCGCTGATCAGTTCGGCAACCATTTCGCCCTGGGCCATGGCGCGGTGGGCGAGCATCGGCTCGCCGCTCAAGTCGCCGATGGCGTACACATTGCGCATGCTGGTCTGGCAACGGCTGTCGATCTTGATTGCCGCGCCATTCATCGCCAAGTTCAGCGCTTCAAGGTTCCAGCCTTGGGTGTTGGGTTTGCGACCCACGGCCACCAGGACCTGATCGGTCTTCAGCGACACCGTATCGCCGTTCGGATCACGCACTTGCAGGCAGTTGTCGGCAAACCCGGTGACGCTGTGCTTGAGGTACAGCTTCACCCCCAGTTGCTTGAGAGATTCGTTCACCGGCTGGGTCAGCTCGGCGTCGTAAGCCGGCAGGATGCGATCCTGGGCCTCGACCACACTCACCTCAGCGCCCAGCTTGCGGTAGGCAATCCCCAGCTCAAGGCCAATGTAGCCGCCGCCCACCACAATCAGGCGCTTGGGCACCCGGGTCGGCGCCAGGGCTTCGGTGGAGGAGATGATCGGCCCGCCAATTGGCAGCATTGGCAGGTTGACGCTTTTCGAACCGGTGGCCAGCAGCAGGTGTTCGCACTGGATGCGCTGGTCGCCAACGTCGACGGTCTTGCCGTCCACCACCTTGGCCCAGCCGTGGATCACCTGCACTTTGTGCTTTTTAAGCAGTGCGGCGACGCCAGTGGTCAGGCGGTCGACGATGCCGTTTTTCCATTCAACGCTTTTGCGGATGTCCAGGGTCGGCACATCCACTTCGATACCCAGTTGCGAACCCTGGCTATGGTGGATGGTTTGCTGAAACTGCTCGGCCACATGGATCAAGGCCTTGGACGGAATGCAGCCGATGTTCAGGCAGGTGCCGCCCAACGCCTGGCCTTCCACCAGGATGGTCGGGATGCCCAGTTGGCCGGCGCGAATGGCGGCCACATAACCGCCAGGGCCGCCGCCGATAATCAGCAGCGTGGTATGCAATGTCTGAGTCATGTCCTTACTCCAGGAACAGGCTGGCGGGTTGTTCGAGCAGGCCGCGAATGGCCTGGATGAATTGCGCCGCGTCCATGCCATCGACCACGCGGTGATCGAAGGAGCTGGAGAGGTTCATCATTTTGCGAATCACGATCTGGCCCTTGATCACCATCGGCCGCTCAACGATACGGTTGACGCCAACGATGGCCACCTCCGGCAAGTTAAGCACCGGGGTGCTGACGATGCCGCCCAAGGCGCCCAGGCTGGTCAAGGTAATGGTCGAACCCGACAACTCGTCACGACTGGCCTTGCCATTGCGCGCGGCCGTGGCCAAACGCGCGATTTCCTCGGCATTGCCCCACAGGCTGCGGGCTTCGGCGTGACGCACCACCGGCACCATCAAGCCCACGTCGCTCTGGGTGGCGACGCCCACATGCACCGCGCCGAGGCGGGTGATGACCTGGGCTTCGTCGTCATAACGCGCGTTGATTTGCGGGAAATCCCGCAGCGCCACGACCATGGCGCGCACGATAAACGGCAGTAACGTCAGCTTGCCGCGCGTTGCGCCATGCTTCTCGTTGAGGTGCACGCGCAGCTCGTCGAGGGCGGTGACGTCGATCTCTTCCACATAGCTGAAATGCGCGGCACGGCGGGTGGCGTCCTGCATGCGCTGGGCAATCTTGCGGCGCATGCCGATCACCGGGATCTGTTCTTCGGTGTTGCGTTCGGCGTAAGGGTTGGCTGCCGTCGAAGCGTTTGACGCCCCTTGTTGCAGGTAGGCGTCGAGGTCTTCGTGCAGGATCCGCCCGGCGGGGCCGGAGCCCTGGACCAGACGCAGTTGAATTCCGGCATCCAGCGCATGCTTGCGCACGGCGGGGGAGGCCAGGGGGCGTTCATCGGCATCGCGGGCCACAGGGGCCTGTGCGGTCACGACGGGCGCGGGCTTGCTTTCAACCACTGGTGCAGGTTTGGCCTCGACAACGGGAGCAGCTTTCACCGGCTCCGCCACCACGGGCGCCTCCTTGGCGTTGCCCGCACCTTCTACTTCAATGCTGATCAGAATACTGCCCACGGCCATCACTTCACCCGGCTCGCCGCCAAGGGAAATCACTTTGCCGTGCACCGGCGAGGGAATATCCACCATCGCCTTGTCGGTCATCACATCCGCCAGCACCTGGTCTTCGACGACCATGTCGCCGACCTTCACATGCCAGACCGACAGTTCAACTTCCGCGATGCCTTCGCCAATGTCCGGCATCTTGATAACGTGCGTGCCCATTCAGACCTCCATGACCCGTTTCAACGCCGCGCCCACTCGGGACGGGCCTGGGAAATACGCCCACTCCTGCGCGTGCGGGTAAGGGGTGTCCCAACCGGTGACGCGTTCGATCGGCGCTTCCAGGTGGTGGAAGCAATGCTCTTGCACCAGCGCCACCAATTCGGCACCAAAACCGCAGGTGCGGGTGGCTTCGTGCACCACCACGCAACGGCCGGTCTTCTTCACGGATTTGACGATGGTCTCCAGGTCCAGCGGCCACAGGCTGCGCAGGTCGATGACTTCGGCGTCGATGCCGGTTTCTTCGGCAGCGACTTGGGACACATACACCGTGGTGCCGTAGGTCAGCACGGTGACTGCCGAACCCGGACGCACAATGGCGGCCACGTCCAGCGGCACGGTGTAGTAACCGTCCGGCACTTGCGCTTGCGGGTGTTTCGACCACGGTGTTACCGGGCGGTCGTGGTGGCCATCGAACGGGCCGTTGTACAGGCGTTTAGGCTCAAGGAAGATCACCGGGTCATCGTTTTCGATGGACGCAATCAGCAGGCCTTTAGCGTCGTAGGGGTTGGACGGCATCACCGTGCGCAGGCCGCAGACCTGGGTGAACACCGCTTCGATACTCTGGCTGTGAGTCTGGCCGCCGTAGATGCCGCCGCCGCAGGGCATGCGCATGGTCAGCGGTGCCGTGAACTGGCCGGCCGAGCGATAACGCAGGCGCGCCGCTTCGGAGATGATCTGGTCGGTGGCGGGGTACACATAGTCGGCAAACTGAATCTCAGCCACCGGGCGCAGGCCATAGGCACCCATGCCCACGGCCACGCCGATAATGCCGCTTTCCGAGATCGGTGCGTCGAACACCCGCGAGCTGCCGTACTTGGTCTGCAAGCCTTCGGTGCAACGGAACACACCGCCGAAGTAACCCACGTCCTGGCCGAACACCACCACGTTGTCATCACGTTCAAGCATCACATCCATGGCCGAGCGCAGGGCCTGGATCATGGTCATGGTGTTGGTGGTCATGGCGGTTTCCAATTCGATGCTGTTGTTGTGATCGTTCATGTCAGACCCCCAACTCTTGACGCTGGCGCTTCAAGTGCTCCGGCATCTCTTTATAGACGTCTTCGAACATGGTCGCGGCGCTTGGAATCTGGCCACCGGCCAGGGTGCCGTACTGTTCGGCCTGTTTCTGCGCGGCGATCACCTCGGCTTCAAGTTCAGCACTGACCGCCGCGTGTTCCTCTTCGGACCACTGGCCAATCTTGATCAGGTGCTGTTTGAGACGAGCAATCGGATCGCCCAACGGGAAGTGGCTCCAATCATCGGCGGGGCGGTATTTGGACGGGTCATCGGACGTGGAGTGCGGGCCGGCGCGGTAGGTGACCCACTCGATCAGGCTCGGGCCGAGGTTGCGCCGCGCACGTTCAGCGGCCCAGGCGGAGGCAGCGTACACGGCGATAAAGTCGTTGCCGTCCACGCGCAGGGAAGCGATGCCGCAACCGACGCCGCGTCCGGCGAAAGTGGTGGCTTCACCGCCGGCGATGGCCTGGAAGGTGGAGATAGCCCATTGGTTGTTGACCACATTGAGAATCACCGGCGCGCGGTACACGTGGGCAAAGGTGAGGGCGGTGTGGAAGTCGGATTCGGCGGTGGCGCCGTCGCCGATCCAGGCCGAGGCGATTTTGGTATCGCCCTTGATCGCCGAGGCCATGCCCCAGCCCACGCCCTGAACGAATTGGGTGGCGAGGTTGCCGGAGATGGTGAAGAAGCCGGCGTCTTTCACCGAATACATAATTGGCAACTGGCGACCCTTGAGCGGGTCGCGCTCGTTGGACAGCAACTGGCAGATCAGGTCCACCAGTGGCACTTCGCGGGCCATCAGGATGCTTTGCTGGCGGTAGGTGGGGAAGCACATGTCGTCGATGTTCAACGCCAGGGCCTGGGCGCTGCCGATCGCTTCTTCGCCGAGGCTTTGCATGTAGAACGACATTTTTTTCTGACGCTGGGCGACCACCATGCGGTTGTCGAAGATGCGCGTCTTGAGCATCGCACGCATGCCTCTGCGCATGATCTCAGTGGAGACGCCCTCGGCCCACGGTCCCAAGGCTTGGCCCTGGTCGTCGAGTACGCGGATCAGGCCCTTGGCCAGGTCGGCGGTGTCGGCGGGTTCTACGTCGATGGCGGGTTTGCGCACCAGGCCGGCGTCGGTCAGGCGCAGGTAGGTGAAGTCGGTCTTGCAGCCTGGTCGGCCCGAGGGTTCAGGGACGTGCAGGCGCAGTGGTTCGTACTGCTGGGTCATGGCTTCTACGCTCGATCTTGTGAATTTCTTGTAGTGGGCGCGCTAGCTGACAGTCAGTCTTCGGGTAGAAGAAATCTTGTCCTACAACAATCATAGGCGTGGCGTAGAAGAATATTTATCTCTGTTTCGTTGCGCATGGGATCAATTGCGGATAAAAAACCTGCATAAACATAATAAACAGGTGATTTTGTCTCATGCGCAAACTGGACCGTACCGATATCGGCATTCTCAACGCTCTGCAGGAGAATGCCCGCATCACCAACGCCGACCTGGCCCGCTCGGTCAACCTGTCGCCCACGCCGTGTTTCAATCGGGTCAAGGCGATGGAGGAATTGGGCCTGATTCGCGAGCAGGTCACGCTGCTCGACGCCGATTTACTGGGGCTGCACGTCAACGTGTTTATCCATGTGAGCCTTGAAAAGCAGAACGAACTGGCGTTGCAGCAGTTCGAAGGCGCGATTTCCGACCGGCCCGAGGTGATGGAGTGCTATTTGATGGCCGGTGATCCGGACTATTTGATTCGGGTGTTGGTGCCGACGATCCAGTCGCTGGAGCGGTTCATGATGGACTTTCTGACCAAGGTACCGGGGGTGGCGAATATCCGCTCCAGTTTTGCCCTCAAACAAGTGCGTTACAAAACAGCATTGCCACTGCCAAGAGATGGACTGATGGTCTAATAAAGTGGCGCGGTTTCCCTTGGCACGTTAATAGTTAGCTAGACACCTAAACTCGCTATTTAAATATTTAGGATTGCCAATAAAAAAATACCTAATTAGTCACGTATTTTTCACGTCTGGTTTAACACATTAATCCCCATCAGGCCGTGAAGTTCGCGGCCCAGGAAAGGGGTGCGCCGCGATGTCCATGAGAGCCTTGAAGCTGAACTTCCGTACCACACTTTGTTTTGGTGTGGTGTGTCTTCTGCTGTTGATCCAAGGAGCAATGACGCTGATAAAAGTCGATAAAGTTTATTCATCGACGGTTGAAATCGAATCTAACTGGCTTCCCAGTATTCGTTCGGCAGGTGAAATAGATTCGGCTTTTTACAAACTTCGTCTTGATCTACGCCGCTATGCCATGGATATCGGGCGCCAGGATCCGGCCTCCCTTGAGAAGCTCAAAGCGACGCGCAAGGAAGCCCTTGATATTGCAGAGCGTTATGCGCCGTTAGTCTCAAGCCCCGAAGAACAAGCCAAGTACAACGACGCATTGACCGGCATAAAGAACTACAGCCAGAAGATGGATGAGTTCCTCGCGCAATCCTCGACGCTGTCCGCTGAACAGATGTCGACTTATTTGCGTGACGTCAATGGGCCGATTGCCCTTGATGTACAGCGTTCCATCAGCGAGTTGATCGCGTTGAATTCCGGTGGCTCCAATACGGCGGTTCAGGTGGCTTCCAGCGAATATGACGCGGCGCGTCTGTTCACTTGGATATTGATGGGCACCTCCTTGATGGTCACCGTCGTGGTTGCAAGCCTGTTTACCCGCAGCATCATTACTCCGGTCCGTGAACTGTTGGTATCAACCGGCAAGATTGCTGACGGCGATCTGCGCGTGGCGATTGCCATCAATGGCAACGACGAGTTGACCGAGTTGCAACGATCTACCGCGTCTATGCAAATGAACCTGAAAAGCACCTTGCAGCATATCTCGGAGGCGTCCGGGCAATTGGCTGCGGCGGCGGAGGAGATGAGCGCCATTACCCGCGAGTCCAGCGCCGGTATTGAACGCCAAAGCATGGAAACCGATCAGGCCGCGACGGCGGTTAACGAAATGACGGCGGCCGTGGAAGAAGTGGCGCGCAATGCGGTGTCGGCTTCCCAGTCAACGCAGGATTCCCAGCGCTCGGCCAAAGTCGGCCAGGAGCGTGTGACACAAACCATCGCCTCCATCGAGAAGCTCAGCGCCACGGTGCAGCAGACCGGCGTCGAAGTCGAAGGGTTGGCCAAGCAGGCCCAGGATATTGCCCGAGTGGTTGAAGTGATCCGTTCAATTGCCGAGCAAACCAACCTGCTGGCCTTGAACGCCGCCATTGAGGCGGCCAGGGCAGGGGAGCAGGGCCGAGGCTTTGCGGTCGTCGCCGACGAAGTGCGGGCATTGGCCCATAGAACCCAGACCTCGACCCAGGAAATCGAGCAGATGATCGCGAAAATCCAAACATGCTCCAGCGAAGCGGTGTCTTCCATGGCCCTTAACCGCAACGAAGCAGTGGATTCATTGAAGATCGCCCATGAAGCGGGCGCCGCGATTACTCAGATCACCGACGCCATTACCGACATCAATGACCGCAACCTGTTGATCGCCACGGCCTCTGAAGAACAGGCCCATGTGGCCCGCTCGGTGGACCAGAACCTGATCAGCATCCGTGATCTTTCCATCCAGAGCTCTTCGGCGGCTGGTCAGACGTCGATTGCCAGCCAAGAGCTGTCGCGGCTGGCGGTGGACCTCAAGCAGATCGTGTCGAAATTTGCCGTAGCCTGATCACACCTGCGTAACACCCTCGGAACATTCAATGGCATGGACGCCATGCGGGGCGGCTTTAGAGCTGGTTCAACGGAATCTTCAAGTAAACCACCCCGTTTGCCTCCGCTGGCGGCATATGACCGGCCCGCACATTCACTTGGATCGCCGGCAACAACAGCGTGGGCATCCCCAGCCCAGCATCGCGTTGGGTGCGCATCGCCACAAACGTCGCTTCATCCACTCCGTCATGCACATGAATATTGCCCGCTCGCTGCTGCGCCACGGTCGTCAGGCATTTTGCCTCGCGACCCTCGGGCGGGTAGTCATGGCACACGTACAGCTGCGTGTCGGGAGCGAAGGCCAACAGCTTGCGCATCGACGCATACAGCTGCCGCGCATCGCCGCCAGGGAAGTCGCAGCGGGCCGTGCCGACATCGGGCATGAACAGGGTGTCGCCGACCAGGATCAATCGATCCTCGATCAGATAAGCCATGTCCGCCGGGGTGTGGCCGGGCACGTGCAACGCCTGGGCCTTGAGGTTGCCGATGTGAAAGATTTCATCCGGCGCAAACAGGTGGTCGAACTGCGAGCCGTCGACGCGAAATTCCGGCTCCAGGTTGAACAGGTTCTTGAACACGCCTTGCACCTTGCTGATCGACTGACCAATGGCGATCTTGCCGCCCACTGTCCGGCGCAGGTACGGCGCGGCGGACAGGTGGTCGGCATGGGCGTGTGTCTCCAACAGCCACTGCACTTGCAAGCTGTGCTCACGCACAAAGGCAATAACCTTGTCGGCCTGGGCGGTGTCAGTACGCCCGGAGGCCGGGTCGTAGTTGAGAACCGAATCGACGATGGCACAGGGGCCGCCGTCCGTTTCATAGACGACGTAGGTGTAGGTCGACGACGTCTCGTCCAGAAAGGAATGAATCAACGCTGACATGACGGCTGCCCCTGATGCTGAAAAAAGTGATTACAATCACTTTACATTTACACATAATGTTTTGAGCTTAAGTGAGGCAAAGGACCCGAGGCAAATGGAATCTACTCTGAGTGAAGGCGAAGTCGCCCAGTTGCGCGCGTCGGCGTCCAAGGCCTGTGCCTTGCTCAAGGCCCTGGCCAATGAGGATCGCCTGTTGATCCTGTGCCAGTTGACCCAGGGCGAGCGCAACGTCGGCGAGCTGGAAACCATGACCGGCGTGCGCCAGCCCACCCTGTCACAACAGTTGGGCATCTTGCGCGACGAAGGGTTGGTCGCCACCCGTCGGGAAGGCAAGTACATCTTCTACGGGCTGGCCAGCCACGAAGTGATCCAAGTGATGAAAACCCTGTCCGGGCTGTACTGCGGCGCGGTCATAAAAAGCTGGGCGTGACGCCATACGGCAACGACCCTTGTGTGCATTGACGATAAAAGGCATCAGACCATGACCGAACAACACTGGGGCCCAACCATCAGTGGCGATATCGTTGTCATCGGCGGCGGTTCGGCAGGCATCGGCCTGCTGGCCAGCCTGCTCAAGCGCGACCCCGACCTGAACATCACCCTCATCGAACCCAACGACCACCATTGCTACCAGCCGGCCTGGACCCTCGTGGGCGGCGGCGCCTATGACCTGAAAAAGACCCGCCGCCCGTTGGCCGACGTGCTGCCTAATGGCGTCACCTGGATACAGGCAGCGGTCAGCGAGGTGCTGCCGGACGAGCAAACCCTCTTACTCGACAGCGGCCAGCGCGTGAGTTGGCAACATCTGATTGTGTGTCCCGGCCTGCGCCTGGCCTGGGAGGCTATCGAGGGCTTGCAAGACACCCTCGGTCAGCACGGCGTCACCTCCAACTACAGCTACGAATACGCCGCCTACACCTGGCAGTTGGTGCAGCAGTTGAAGGGCGGCAAGGCGATCTTCACCCAGCCGGCCATGCCGATCAAATGCGCCGGCGCGCCGCAGAAAGCCATGTACCTGTCCTGCGATCACTGGCTCAAGCAGGGCCGTCTCAAGCACATTGATGTGGAATTCAACCTGGCCGGCGCGGCGCTGTTCGGGGTGGCGACCTTTGTGCCGCCGTTGATGAAGTACGTTGAAAAATACAACGCGCGCCTGGCGTTTAATTCCAATCTGGTGAAAGTTGACGGTCCGGCACGCAAGGCCTGGTTTGCAGTGAAAGACGCCGAGGGCAATACAACGGTTGAAGAGAAATCCTTCGACCTGCTGCACGTCGTCCCGCCGCAAGTCGCCCCGGACTTTATCCGCCAAAGCCCGCTGGCCGACGCCGCCGGTTGGTGTGAAGTGCACCCCCATACCCTGCAACACCTGCACTACCCGCACATCTTCGGCCTGGGCGATGTGTGCGGCACCACCAACGCCAAGACCGCCGCCGCTGTGCGCAAGCAGATCGTGGTGGTTGCCGAAAACCTGCTGGCCCTGCGTAAGCAAGCAACCTTGCCGCTCAAGTACGACGGCTACGGGTCCTGCCCGCTGACGGTGGAGAAGGGCAAGGTGGTGCTTGCCGAGTTCGGTTACGGCGGCAAGTTGCTGCCGACCTTCGCCCTCGATCCGACCAAGGCGCGCCGTTCGATGTGGTTCCTCAAGGCTACGCTGCTGCCGTGGTTCTACTGGAACGGCATGCTCAAGGGCCGCGAGTGGCTGACCCGTCTGAGCAAGGTGGACTGAATGCTGCTGGCCAGTGTGTTGGGTGTGTTGATGGGCCTGGTCATGGGCCTGACCGGTGCGGGCGGCGGCATCCTTGGGGTGCCGGCGTTGGTGCTGGGATTGGGCTTGAGCATGACCCAGGCCGCGCCGGTGTCTTTGCTGGCGGTGGGCGCGGCGGCGGCTGTCGGTGCGATTGATGGCTTGCGCCACGGCCTGGTGCGTTACCGCGCCGCGCTGCTGATCGCCTTGCTAGGCGCGCTGTTCTCGCCGCTGGGGGTATTTCTTGCTCACCAAATGACGGAACCGGTGCTGATGGGCTTGTTCAGTGCGCTGATGGTGCTGGTGGCCTGGCGCATGTTGCAGCGTGAAAAGGTCGAGGCCGGGCCGAGTGATCACGGCGCCGCCTCCTGGGGCCAGAAGAACTGCATGCTCAATCAACAGACCGGACGCCTGGCCTGGACCGCCAAATGCAGCGCCACCCTGGCCGCGCTCGGCGCCGTGACCGGTGCGGTCTCCGGTTTGCTCGGCGTGGGCGGAGGCTTCCTGATCGTGCCGGCGTTCAAACAACTCACCGATGTGCAGATGCGCGGCATCGTCGCCACCTCGTTGATGGTGATCAGCCTGATCTCGCTGATCGGCGTGGCCGGTGCGTTGCATGCCGGGGTGAGCATCGAACCGGTGGGCTGGGTGTTTATCGGCGCCAGTATCGTCGGCATGCTGGTCGGCCGGCGCCTGTGTTCCGTGATCCCCGCGCGCACCTTGCAGGTGGGGTTTGCCAGTCTGTGTGTACTGGTGGCTGTGGGCATGTTGGCCAAGGCCGGTCTTACGCACTAAGTGCCGGGCCTGTGACCGGGCCCGTCTTACACCAGAGTTGCCGGGCACCCGCTGCCCGTCCAAAGCACCCTGAAACCACGGCCAAGGCAGCGTAGGCCGTGGCCTGGCGCTTTTCGATAATCGCCTCCGACATCAAGTCCCCGTTGCGGAGCGCGCCATGCATAACAATAAAAATCTCCCCCTGCGTCTGTTACCTGCTTTTATCGTCGGCCTTAGCCTCAGCCCGTTCGCTGACGCCGAAATCATGCTGTACGACAAGGACGAAACCACCTTTTCCACCGACGGCTACATCAACGCTTTCTACGTCAACAGTGACGTGGACCGCGCCGGCGACCAATACGACCGCCGCCAATCCCGGGTGAAGATGGGTTTTCTGCCCAATTACTTGGGCTTCAACATGGGCAAGCAGGTCGACGACCTCAAGCTCGGCGCGCGCGCCTCGTTTTGGGTGACGATCAACGACAGCGAAACCAACGGCACCGACACCGCCATCGATGTGCGCCAGTTTTACGGCACCGTGGCGAACCCAGAGTGGGGCGAAGTGCTGATCGGCAAGGACTTCGGCCTGTTCGCCCGCTCCAATATCCTGCTCGATGAACTGCTCGCCGGTTACGGCCAGGTCAGCGACAGCCTTGGCTTGGTGGACGGCGGCGGTGTGTCGTTCGGCAATATCGGCAGCGGCTACCCGTACCCGTTCCCCACCTCGCAGATTACCTACCGCACCCCAATGATGGACGGCCTGCGCGTGGCCGTCGGCATCATGGACCCGGTGGACACCAACGACAGCAGCGCACTGGGCAAGGCCTACCAGAAGAACCCGCGCACCGAGAGCGAGATCACCTACCAGTTCGACCTGGGCGGGGCGAAGATCTACAGCTGGCTCAATGGCAGCTACCAGACTTCGGACAACACCGACTCCACCGTCGAATCGGTGACGTCCAAAGGCCTGGGCTATGGCGTACAGGCGAAAATCGGCGGCTTGTCGCTGACCGGTTCGGGCTTCCAGGCCAAGGGCATCAACCCGTTCTTCACCAACAATGCCGGGGAAGCCACCCTGCGCAATGTGGACAGCAACGGTTACCTGGTGCAAGGCTCGTACAAAGTGGGCAAGAACCGTCTGGCGCTGTCCTACGGCAAGACAGAGGACGACGGCAACGGCGTGGTGGGCAGCGGGGCGGATTATGAGACGCGCGGGATTGCGTTGTTTCATGACGTGAACGACAACCTGAAGCTGGTGGCGGAGTACAACCAATTCCAGATCAAGGGGCATGACACCCGTGCGCAGAATGAAGACACCGATACCTTTGCGGTAGGTGCAGTCCTGACGTGGTAAGCCATTCAAAAATGGGGGAGGGGCGGTGCGACGATTCGACTTGCCCCCCACAGGCAGAGGTATCTACACCTCTTTGGTGAAAACACATTCTGGGAAAATAGTGCTTTCGTGGTGAGCGGGCTTGCCCCGCGCGGGGCTGCGAAGCAGCCCCAAACCAGACGCTGAGTTCTACCAGAAATATCCCCGCGTTTTTATTGGGGCTGCTGCGCAGCCCAGCGCGGGGCAAGCCCGCTCACCACAGCGTTATGTGTCGGCTTTTAGGCAAGGTGTAGATACCTTTGCCCCGATGGGGTGGATCGGTCAGTGGAGAGACTCATCCCATCGCATCCCCCCACCCAGTACCCAAGTAGCATAGGTCCCACCCCCCGCCCTTCGTACACTCATGCCTCAGAGGGGGAATCAACGATGCATAACAGTGAAGGCGTAATCAGCGCCATGTCCCAGGCCACCGACGCCGGGCAGGCGGCTGAGGAGTTGGCCCGTCAACTGCTGCACCCCTACCTGGGGTTTGTGCTGTTTTTCTGTTCGGCCTCCTACGATTTGCAGGCGTTGGGCCAGGCCCTGCAACAGTGCTTCGGTAACGTGCGCGTGGTGGGTTGCACCAGCGCCGGCGAGATCACGCCCCAGGGCTACGGCCGCAATTGCGTGACGGCGATGGGCTTTAACCACGCGCACTTTTCCATCGCCACCGAGCTGATCGATCAGGTGGAACACTTCAGCCTGATCGACGCCCAGCAGATGGTCGAACGTCTGGTCGGCGGTTGCCGCAGCAATACCCTGGCGCCGATCAAGGGCAACACGTTCGCCCTGACCCTGCTCGATGGCCTGTCCAGCCGTGAAGAGGTGGTGCTCGCGGCCCTCAGCGCCGCGCTTGGCGACATCCCGCATTTTGGCGGTTCGGCCGGCGACGACAACTTCCTCACCCACACCCACGTGTACTTTAACGGCGCCTTCCACAGCGGCGCGGCGGTGGTGGTGTTGGTCAATACCTGGCTGGATTTCGAGGTGTTTACCACCCACCACATTCTGCCGCGCAGTGAAAAGCTGGTGGTGACCGGCGCCGACAGCCCGTCGCGCCGGGTCTTCGAGCTCAACGCCGAACCTGCCGCCGAAGAGTACGCGCGGCATATCGGCGTGGCCGTGACCGATCTCGATCACCGCGTGTTCGCGGCGCACCCGCTGGCGGTGCGCATCCACGATCAGTATTACGTACGCGCGATCCAGCAAGTGCACGACGACTTGAGCCTGAGTTTCTACTGCGCCGTGGAAAACGGCATCGTCCTCACCGTGATGAAGCCCGGGCCGATCCTGCCGAACCTGCAAACGCTGTTCGACGGCCTGCAAGCGCGCCTTGGCGACCTGCTGTTGACCATCGGCTGCGACTGCTTCCTGCGCCGCCTTGAGCTGGAAGACAGTGACAATCTGGAACAGATCGGCGGCTTCCTGCGTGACCAGCGGGTGATGGGGTTCAACACCTACGGAGAACAGTTCAATGGCATGCATATCAACCAGACCTTCACCGGGGTCGCCATTGCCCGAGGCCGGCGCTGAACTGCTCGCCCAGGTTGCCCAACTGCAACAGGACAACCACAAGCTGGCGCGGATCAACGCCGCGCTGATCGAGCGCATCGAGTCCGGCGTGACCCAGGGCAACAACCCCTACACCACCTTCCAGCATTCGGTGGTACTGGCCGAGCAAGTGCGTGAACGCACCGACGCGCTGAACCAGGCGATGGCCGAACTCAAGGCCAGCAACCACTTGCTGATCAACGCCCGGTTGCGTGCCGAAACCCTGCGTGGCGAACAGGTGGCGGCGCAGAAAGCCCAGGAAAGCGAGCGCTGGATTCGCTTGATCACCGACCACGTTCCGGCCCTGATCGGCTACCTAAATGCTGACCTGGTCTACGAGTTCACCAACAAAGTCTACGAAGAATGGTACTGCTGGCCGCGCGGCATGATGCTCGGCCAGAGCCTGCGCGAAGTCCACAGCGAACAGCACTGCCAGCGCCTGGACGCCTACGTCGCCCGGGCCTTGGCGGGGGAGAGCGTGACCTTTGAATTCGCCGAGACCAATATCAATAACCAGGAGCGCTACATGCTGCGCTCCTATGTCCCCAATCTGCTGGCCAGTGGCGAAGTGGTGGGGATCTTTGTGCTGATCCGCGACATCACCGAACGCCGCCGCACCGCCGAGGCCCTGCATCAGGCCTATCAACACTTGGAGCAGCGTGTCGCCCAGCGCACCTCGGAACTCACTGCGCTTAACGACCAGTTGCTCAAGGAAATCGACGAGCGCCGCCGCATGGAAACCCGCCTGCGCGAAGCCAAGCTCGAAGCCGAACAGGCCAACCTGTCGAAAACCAAATTCCTCGCCGCCGTCAGCCACGACCTGCTGCAACCGCTGAACGCCGCGCGATTGTTCACCAGCGCTTTGCTCGAACGCCCCAGCGAACAGTTGGTGCGCAACGTGAGCAATTCCCTGGAAGACGTGGAAAACCTGCTGGGTACTCTGGTGGATATTTCCAAGCTGGATGCCGGGGTGATCAAGGCCGACATCGCGCCGTTTGCCCTGAGTGAATTGCTCGACAACCTGGCAGCCGAATACACCGAATTGGCCCGCAGCGAGGGCCTGGAGCTGCATTTTGTCGGCTGCTCGGCGCTGGTGCGCAGTGATATTCAGTTGCTGGCGCGGATTCTGCGCAACCTGCTGAGCAATGCGATTCGCTATACCTACAAAGGGCGTGTGGTGCTGGGATGTCGCCGCCAGCACCAGCGCCTGTCGATCCAGGTGTGGGACAGCGGCATGGGCATTGCCGAGGAGCGGCTGGAGGAGATTTTTCAGGAGTTCAAACGCGGCGATGTGCAGCGTCCGGACCAGGACCGCGGGTTGGGCCTGGGGCTGGCGATCGTGGAAAAAATCGCGGGGATACTGGGTCATCGCATCAGCGTCAAATCCTGGCCGGGCCAGGGCTCGATGTTCTCGGTGGAGGTGCCGTTGAGCGCCACGGCACCCAAGTCACTGCCGATGCTGGCCATGAGCGAACCGATGCTCGAACGCCTGCAAGGCGCACGGGTGTGGGTGCTGGATAACGACGCGGCGATCTGCGCGGGCATGCGCACCTTGCTGGAAGGCTGGGGCTGCCGGGTGATTACCGCCTTGTCGGAACAGGATTTGGCACGGCAGGTGGACAACTACCATGCCGAAGCCGACTTGCTGATCGCCGACTATCACCTCGACGACGACCAGAACGGTGTAGATGCCGTGGCACGCATCAACGCACGCCGGGCCAGTGCAATCCCGGCGCTGATGATCACCGCCAACTACAGCAATGAGTTGAAGCAACAGATCCGCGAATTGGGGCACACCTTGATGCACAAGCCAGTACGCCCGATGAAACTCAAGACCGCCATGAGCCACCTGCTCGGTCGGCCCTGACAAACGGAGATCAAGTGTGGGAGGGGGCTTGCCCCCGATGGCGGTGTTTCAGTCAAGTAGATGCCGACTGATCCACCGCTATCGGGAGCAAGCCCCCTCCCACATTTGACCGGTGTTGTGTCTGGAGGATTGGCGCCGCAGTTACGGCCGATGAAGCTCAATACTGCCACGAGCCACCCCTCGGTCGTCCCTGACAAACGGAGAACCAATGTGGGAGGGGGCTTGCTCCCGATGGCGGTGTTTCAGCCAAGTAGATGTCGACTGACCCACCGCTATCGGGAGCAAGCCCCCTCCCACATTTGACCGGTGTTGTGTTTGGAGGATTGGCGGCGCAGGTACGGCCAATGATGCTCAAGACCGCCACGAGCCACCCCTCGGTCGGCCCTGACAAACGGAGAACCAATGTGGGAGGGGGCTTGCCCCCGATGGCGGTGTTTCAGCCAAGTAGATGCCGACTGACCCACCGCCATCGGGAGCAAGCCCCCTCCCACATTTGACCGGTGTTGTGTTTGGAAGATTGGCGCCGCAGGTACGGCCGATGAAGCTCAAGACTGCCACGAGCCACCCCTCGGTCGGCCCTGACAAACGTAGATCAAGTGTGGGAGGGGGCTTGCCCCCGATGGCGGTGTTTCAGTCAAGTAGATGCCGACTGACCCACCGCTATCAGGGGCAAGCCCCCTCCCACATTTACCACTGTTGTGTCAGGCGGGTCAGCGGCGCAGGTACGAGCCGAAATCGATATCCCCGGCACTGAGGATCGCCTGCACCCGGTTGTGCACGTTCAACTTGCGCAGGATCGCCGACACGTGGGCCTTCACGGTGGTCTCGGCAATCTCCAGGGTGTAGGCGATCTGCTTGTTCGACTCGCCCTTGGTCATCCGCTCCAGCACCAGCAATTGCTTGCGTGTCAGGGCTTGCAGCAGTTCGGGGGCGAAGCCGGGGTTTTCGTTGAGGCGCCGGTGGGTGCCAGGCTTCTGGGTGCGGATGATGTCCGGCGGCAGGTACACGTTGCCGTTGAGAATCTGCTGGATCGCCTCGGTCATTTGCAGGCGTGGCGAGGACTTGGTGATAAAACCCACGGCGCCATAGGTGATGGCTTGCAGCACGATCTGCTTGTCCTGCTCGGCCGAGACGATCACCACCGGAATGGTCGGCGCCTCGTTGCGCAGGTTGATCAGGCCATTGAGGCCGTGCATGCCGGGCATGTTCAGGTCCAGCAGGATCAGGTCGAGGTCGTCGTGTTCCTGGGTCAGCGCCAGGGCGCTGTCGAGGTCGGCGGTTTCCATCACTTCGCTGCCGGGAAAGCCGTCGCTGATGACGTTATGGATCGCTTCGCGAAACAGTGGGTGATCGTCGGCAATCAGGATTTTGTACATGGCCGTTCACCTTTCTTATTGTGATGTTTGAAATGGCTCGGGTTGGGCGACCGTCACCGGCAGCTTCGCCGCCTCCCAGGCATCCAGACCGTCGCGATACCAGTACACAGAGGTATAGCCGAGGTTGGCGGCACGTTTTACCGCGTTCCAACTCAGCCAGCAATCGGAGCGGCAATAGAAGACCAACGGTCGCGTGAGGTCGCCGCCGCTGTAGGCATACAGGTGGCGCACGAAATAGCTTTGCCACTCCGGCGTGAGGTCGCCGTCGCCGGTATTGGCCAGCCAGTGGCTGCCGGGCAGGTTGGCGTGGGGCTGGTCTTCGATGAAGCGGCCTTGCAGCCATTGGCGGCGGTACACATCGATCAGCACCGGCGCCGGGCTTTGGCCGAGCAGGGTTTGCAGGGCCGCGGTGTCGACAATCGTGGCGCCAGGCAGGTGGTCGGGCGTGGGGCTGCGGTACAGGCTGATGCGGTAGCCGTCGGCGGAAAACAGTGGGGTGTCGGCCTGGACGTGGGCGACGAACAGGCACAGCAGTGCCAACAGAGGCAGTCGGGCGTGCAGCATGGCAGGGCAATCCTTATCGTTATGCGCGCATTACACGTGAGTCCCGAGCCCTTGGGAATGCGACGATAGACAGGAAAACCAGTACCAAAGTAGTAGTTTTATCGGCTTCAGCCTTTTTTGCGCAGTGCGGCATGCTGGGGATTGAAGGTCAGCACCGCCAGCAGCGTGAACAACAGGGTCAACCCCAGGCACACCGCCAGGGCCAGGCCGGCGAAGCGTTCATACAGGGCAAAGCGCACCAGTTCCACGGCGTGGGTAAACGGGTTGACCGCGCACAGCCAGTACAGCCATTCGCTGGAGTCGCGCATTTTCCACAGCGGGTACAACGCCGACGACAGGAAAAACAGCGGGAAAATCACGAAATTCATCACTCCGGCAAAGTTCTCCAATTGGCGAATCGCGTTCGACAGCAGAAGGCCCAATGCACTGAGCATCAACGCCACCAGCAGCAACGCCGGCAGGGCAGTCAACAGGCCCATGGCTGGCGGTTGCACGCCGTAGACCCAGGCAATCGCCAGGAATCCGTATACCTGCAACAGCGAGATCAATGCCGTGGCCAACAGTTTGCTGCACAGCAAAAACGTGCGCGGCAACGGGCTGGTCAGTAACACGCGCATGCTGCCCATCTCGCGGTCGTAGACCATCGACAACGAGCCCTGCATGCCGTTGAACAGCAGGATCATGCAGGCCAGTCCCGGAATGATGTAGACCTCGTAGGGGATGTAGGTGTCGTAGGGCTCGATCACCGAGATGCCCAACGCGGCACGGAACCCGGCGGCGAACACCACCAGCCACAGCAACGGGCGCACGAGGGCGCTGAGAAAGCGCGTGCGCTGCAACACAAAACGCAGCCACTCACGCAGCACGATGCCGCGCAGGCATTGCCAGTAAGCGTTCATGCGGCGGCTCCCGTCACAGTGGGTCGGGTCAATCGGGCGAACACACTGCCCAGGTCGCCGCCTTGTTGCTGTATCAGCTCATCAACTTGCCCGCTGGCCACCAGGCGGCCTTGGTGCAGAATCATCAGTGCATCGTTGGCCTGCACTTCGTCGAGCAAGTGAGTGGTCCACAGCACGCTTATGCCGTGCTCGGCGCACAGGCTGCGCACATGCTGGTTCAGCGCCAGGCGGCTGGCCGGGTCGAGGCCGACGCTGGCTTCGTCGAGCAACAGCACGCGCGGTTCGTGCAGCAGGGCGCGGGCGATTTCCACCCGGCGCCGATGCCCGCCGTTGAGTTCGCGGACTTTTTCGCGGCGGCGCTCGGTGAGGGCCTGGCGCGTCAGTTCGGCGTCGACCCGTGTGTCGGTCTGGCGCCGCGACAAACCATGCAGCGCGGCGTGGTAGCGCAGGTTCTGCTCAACGCTCAAGTCCAGGTCCAGGGTGCTTTGTTGGAATACCACGCCCAATTGCTTAAGGGCGGCGCGCGGCGCATCGCGCAGGGAATGACCGCCCACGCGAATGTCGCCGCTTTGCAGGTCATACAGCCGCGTGAGCAGGGCGATCAAGGTGGATTTGCCGGCGCCATTGGGCCCCAGCAATGCCGCAAAACGCCCTGGCGCCAGGCTGAAACTCACCTCGCACAAGGCCTGCCGTGCGCCATAGGCGAAGCTCACGTCGCGCACCTCCAGGGCGTTCATGGCGTCACCACCACACCCCACGGGTAACGCCCGACTTTCACCGACTTGACCACCTTGAGGCTGTCCACGTCGATCACCGACACATCACCGCTCACGCCGTTGGTGGCGAGCAACTGTTTCTCGTCCGGGGTAAATGCCATCTGCCACACGCGGCGGCCCACCAACAGGTAGTCGAGAATCTCAAAGGTCTTGGCATCAATCACCGCCACATGGTTGGCCGGGCCGAGGGCGACAAAACCGTATTTGCCGTCGGCGCTGAGCTTGATGCCGACCGGCTGGACTTTATCCGGGTGCACGCCCTTGATCTTGAAGGTCAGGGTCTTGAGGATCGCGCGGCTGGCCACGTCGAGGATGGTCACGGTGCCGCCGATTTCCGCCGAGGCCCACAGCTGCGAGCCATCGTGGTTGAACTCGACGAAGCGCGGGCGCTGGTCCACCAGGGTGCTGTCGGCCAGGGTCTGGGTGCTGGTGTCGATCCAGTGCAGCATGTTGGTGGTTTCGCTGGTGTTCACCGCCCACTTGCCGTCCGGGCTGACGGCCATGCCTTCGGGTTCGACGCCGACGTTGATCTGGCCGAGCACTTTGGAGGTCTCGGTGTCGATCACGGTGACCAGCGCATCGTCTTCGTTGGACACGTACAGCCAGCGGTTATTGGGGTGCAGGGCGAACTGCTCGGGGTCTTTGCCGGAGGGCAGTTCCTTGATGATCTTGCGCGTGGCCACGTCCATCACCTGCACGCGGTCCGAGTCGCTGGCGCAGATGTACAGCAGCTTATTGTCATGGGACAGCAGCAAGCCTCGCGGGCGCTGGCCGACTTTGAGGGTGTCGGTGACTTGCAGGGTCTGCATGTCGATCAGGCTCAGGCTGTTGTCTTTCTCGTTGGAGACCCAGGCGGTACTGGCCACGGCGTGCCCGGCGGCAAGCAGCAGGGCGCATGAGAGCAGGGTGCGGCGCATGGCGGATTCCTTATTATTGTGGGTAGGTGATCAAGGGAAGCGGCAGGTCACCTCGGGTTTGTCATAGCCCAGGCTGTCCATTTCGTTAGTGGGGTGCAGGAAGCCTTCCTGGGGCGATGTGCTGACCAACGCGCGGGGTTGCACGATGGGAATCGGTTGGCGCAATTGGCCGTTCCAGGCGCGGTAACTGAGCTTGCGGCCCTTGAAACCATCCAGGGGCAGTTGCTCGCTGATTTCCAGATCGCGGATCGCCATGGGCTCGACCTGACGCAACTTGCTCACTGCACTGGCGACGCTGCGCACGGCCATCCAGGCGGCGAAGTCGCGATCGTTCATCCAACGTCCGGCCAGGGCCTCGAAGCGTTTCTGCAGTTGGGCGGCGCCGTAGGTCTCGACGGTCTTGTGCCAACCGGTGGGCGTCAGGCCCTGGGTGCCGGCGACGGGGCGCGGGTACCAGGTCTGGTAGGGCACGTACTCGCCGAAGTCGCCGCGCTCGTCGGCCACCAGCACCACGTCGTATTCGGCGGTCTGGGTGAACAGCGGCATATCTGCCTGGGCGCTGCGGCGTTGGTCGTTATCGAAGCGCCAGGCTTTCTCCGCCACCAGACGCACGCCGAAGCGTTTGGCGGCGCGGCGCAGAGCGGCGGCGTAGGCTTGGTCATCCTCGGTGGGGCCGACGATCAACAACGCTTTCTGCCATTTACGGACGACCAGGAACTGCGCCAGCGCATCGGCGAGCATCGCCCGGCTGGGCAGCGTATGCAGCACGTTGCCCAGGCAGTCGGTGCTGCGCAGGCTGTCATCCGGGCTGCCGGCATTGAACAGCAGGCTGTCAGGCAACGCGGCGCTGAGTTGGCGAAGGCTCGCGGCGGGGGCGTTGACCACGAACAAACGCAGGCCCTGGGCATGCTGGGCTTGGGCGGCGGCGAGCAGGGCGTCCGGCGTATCAACCGTGGCGGTCGTCAGGCTGTAGCGCTGGTTGAGAAAGGCGCCGGTGCTGTTGCTGTCGATGATCGCCAGTTCAGCGCCGCGCTGCCCGGCATCGGTGGGCTCGGGAATTACATTCGACAGCAGCGGGCCCGGATCGGGCCGATAACCCAAGTAGCCGATCCGCACCTGCAAGGGCTCGGCGGCCTGGCTGGCGGTGGCCACCCCGGCTGCGCAAGCAATCGCCAGCAGATAGATCACGGCGTAAGGGGCGAGCTGGCGCATAAGGCACTCCATGACAGGAAGCGCCAGCATAGAAAGCCTTAAGGTCGCTGCAAATATGCAGAAAGTAGCGCTGGGGCAGTACCAAGGTAGTAGCTCGCAGCGCGTGAAGCGGTCTTAGCATGACGCTTCAGTGTGTTGTTCGGGAGTTGGCTATGTCGGCGTTGTGGCGCATCAATCTATGGGTCTGCGGCTTCTTCGCCCTGGTGACCTGCGCCTGCACCGCGCTGTTGCTGCACCAGGCCCTGGCCGATGTGGAGCGCGAGTTGCAATCGGCCGAAGCGGTGGTGCACTACCTGAGCGAAACCGCCGAGCGCGACCCGGCCAGCCTGCAACCCCACCTAACCGCGAGTTTGCGGCATGTACGCGTGCACTGGCTGGCGAGCGGCGACACCGCGCAAGCGCCGGCCTCGGACGGACTGGACGCCTGGCTTGGGCGCCTGCTGTTCGTCGAGGCGCGACGCAGTGCCCAGGTGCTGGACTTGCCGGACGGTCGGCGCGTGTCCATCGCCGTCGACCCACGGGATGAAATCGACGAAGTCTGGGATTCCTTGCAACAACTGTTGGGCCTGTGCGCCCTGGCGTTGGCCCTGAGTCTGTTGACTATCCGCTGGGCCGTGCGGCGGGGCATGGGCGTGCTCGATGAATTGCTGCGCGCCCTGCAACAGGTGTGCGCCGGCCAGCTCAATGCGCGTCTGCGCGGTGAAGGCGCGCCGGAAGCGCGGCAACTGGCGCTGCACTTCAACCGCATGACCGACGCCCTGGAGCAGGCGCGCACCGATAACACCCGGCTCACCCAGACCCTGCTGGCGGTGCAGGAGCAGGAACGCACCCACCTGGCCCAGACCCTGCACGATGACCTCGGCCAATACCTGGCCGGCATTCGCGCCCAGGCCTGCCTGTTGCGGCTGGTCGCCGATCAGCCGCACGTGCTGACCCGTACGGTGGGGCTGCTGGAAGATCATTGCGAGCACTTGCAGCAAGGTTTCCGCGCCCTGGTCCACGACCTCTACCCGGTGGCGTTGCAACACTTGCCGATGGGCGAGGCGTTCTCGATGCTGGTAACGCAGTGGCAGGCCAGCCATGGGATTCCCTGTCAATTGCAGGTCAGTGCCGACCTGCCGGCGTTGTCCGGCGCCAACAAAACTCACCTGTACCGCCTGCTCCAGGAAGCGCTGACCAACATCCTGCGGCATGCCGATGCCAGCCAGGTGCGCGTGCGCCTGCAACACCGCGGTTCACGTCTGCGCCTGTGGGTGCGTGATAACGGTCGCGGTGCAGTCACGCCCCAGCGGCCCGGCGTGGGCCTGTATTCGATGGCCGAACGCGCCCGCTGCCTGGGCGGCGAATTAAAGATCATCAGCCACCCCGGCGGCGGTTGGGCGCTGGCGTTGAACATGCCGTTGGAGGCCTCATGAATATTCTGTTGGTGGATGACCACGCCGTGGTGCGCCAAGGCTATGCCAGCCTGCTGCGCGCGCTGCTGCCAGCGGTCGAAGTACGCGAAGCGGCCAGTGGCGAAGAGGCCCTGAGCCGGGTGCAGGAGGCGGTGCCGCATCTGGTGATCATGGACTTCGGCCTGCCAGGCATCAGCGGCCTGGAAACCACGCGCCGCCTGCGCCAGCGCTTGCCACAATTGCGCGTGCTGTTTTTCAGCATGCACGACGAGCTGCCGCTGGTGCGCCAGGCGTTGGACGCCGGAGCCTCCGGTTACCTGACCAAAAGCTCGGCGCCCGAGGTGTTGATTGAAGCCGTGCGGCGCATCCTCGACGGCCACGCCTATATCGAACAGGCCCTGGCCACCGAGCTGGCCTACACCCCCAGTGATCAACGCTTGCAGGGCATGACCCCGCGCGAACTGGAAATCTTCCTGATGCTGGCCAAGGGCACGCCCACCCGAGCGATTGCCGACCAGCTGAATATCAGCAGCAAGACCGTGTCCAATCACCTGACCTTGCTCAAGAGCAAACTGCAGGTGAGCTCCCATGCCGAGCTGGTGCATCTGGGAATCGACATGGGGGTGGTGCGGGTGGTTGGATAATTGGGTGTGCACAAACCCACTGTGGGAGGGGCGTCGTTTCAGCGATCCCAGGTCGTTGGGCAATCCTGGCAGCCCTCCATATTGGCATCCTGAAAATTCCCATAATGTTGCCGCGCACCGGTTAGCGTGGCGTTTTCAAGGTTGCTCTCGCCGAACTTCGCTTCCTGCAGATTGGCGTCGCTGAGGTCAGCACCTTGCAAGTCGGCCTTGCTCAGCCAGGTCATCTCCAGGTCGGCCGCACGCAGGTTGGCCTTGTGCATTTTGGCCCCTGACAGCCGTGCAAATTGCAGGTAGGCCGCACTGAGGTTGGCGTTTTCGAACTGCGCGCCTTGGGCGAACAGGCCCCAACCCTGGATCGCCATCAGCGTGGCACCGCTAAAGTCCGCCAGGCGCAGGTTGCTTTGTTGCAGGCTGGCGCGGGTCAGGTTGGCGCCTTGCAGCTGGGCCTTTTCCAGGTTGGCCAGGTCGAGGTTGGCATGGCGCAGATCTGCATCGCGCAGGTCAGCGCCTGCCAGGTTCATTTTGCTCAGGTTCTGATTTCGAAGGTTGGCGCCCTTGAGGTTGGCGCCGGGGCATTGGCTGTGTTCGGCGATGGTGCAGCCGTTGACGATCAACGGGGCGTCGTCGCCATCGTCGGCGTGGACCAGGGGTAGGGATAACAGGAGTAGCAAGGGCAGGTAGTTCATTGCGAGACCTCTGGAGATACTGTGGTGAGCGGAATTGTTATGGTGAGCGGGCTTGCCCCGCGCTGGGCTGCGAAGCGGCCCTGGCATTCCTCCAGCACCTGCGTGCGCTCAGGTTCTACGACTGCTGCGCAGCCGAACGCGGGGCAAGCCCGCTCACCACAAAAAAACGC
This sequence comes from Pseudomonas sp. TE3911, assembly GCF_054062775.1. Classification (NCBI taxonomy): domain Bacteria; kingdom Pseudomonadati; phylum Pseudomonadota; class Gammaproteobacteria; order Pseudomonadales; family Pseudomonadaceae; genus Pseudomonas; species Pseudomonas sp. TE3911. Next base: position 1,338,307 of record NZ_JBSSFP010000001.1, read on the forward strand.
GGCCCGGCATTTCCTGAAGGGTTACTTCTGGGCCGTTTTGTTATCCCAGCTCGGGATCTTGAACACCCAGAAGGACCCGCCTTGCGCCACCGGTTTGGTCAGCTCGGCCATGTCGCCGCCCCACAACGGCACCGCGCCGCCGTAGCCGACGGTCACGCCGATGTACTGTTCGCCATCCTGTTCCCAGGTGATCGGCGGCGAGACGATGCCGCTGCCGGTCTGGAACTTCCACAGCTCCTTGCCGGTTTTGGCGTCGAAGGCCTTGAAGAAACCGTCGCCGGTGCCGGTAAACACCAGGTTGCCCTTGGTGGCCAACACGCCGGCCCACAGTGGCAAGGCTTCCTTGTGCTCCCACACCACCTTGCCGGTAGTCGGGTTCATCGCGCGCAGGGTGCCGACGTGGTCGTCATACATGCGCTTGATGCGGAAACCCATGCCCAGGTAGGCCGAGCCCTTCTTGTAGTTGACCTCTTCGGTCCAGTATTCCTCTTTCCACTGGTTGCCCGGAATGTAGAACAGGCCGGTGTCCTGACTGTAGGCCATGGGGTTCCAGTTCTTGCCACCCAGGAACGGCGGCGAGACTTCCACCGGCTTGCCTTTGGTTTCACCCGGCAATGGCTTGGCCGGACGCTGGCCTTCGTTTTCCACCGGACGCCCGGTCTTCAGGTCGATATGACTGGCCCAAGTGATGTTGTCGACAAACGGGAAGGCGTTCTGCAGCTTGCCGTTGTTGCGGTCCACCACGTAGAAGAAGCCGTTGCGGTCGGCGTGGCCGGTGGCCTTGACCACTTTGCCGTCCTTGTCCTTGTAGTCGAACAGCACCAGCTCGTTGTTGCCGGAGAAGTCCCAGGCATCGTTCGGGGTGTGCTGGTAGAACCATTTCACTTCGCCGGTGCTCGGGTCGACGCCAACCTGGCCCGAGGTGTAGAGGCTGTCGAAGTCGTGGGGGTTGCCGTCCTTGGCGGTGCGTGCCCAGGTGTTCCACGGGCCAGGATTGCCGGCGCCGACGATGATGGTGTTGGTCTCGGCATCGAAGCTTGCGCTCTGCCAAGGCGCGCCGCCACCGTGGCTCCAGGCCTCGACCTTGCCGGTTTCGGTGGTGGGGTCATCCGGCCACGAAGGGGCCTTGACGTCGCCGGTGGTGGTGCTGTCCTTGCCGTTGAGGCGGCCCATATGGCCTTCCACGAACGGGCGCATCCACACTTCTTCACCGGTGTCGGGGTCGCGGGCAAACAGCTGGCCGACCACGCCGAATTCATCGCCGGAGCTGCCGTGGATCAGCAGCACCTTGCCGCTGACCTTGTCTTTGATCAGCACCGGGGCGCCGGTCATGGTGTAGCCGGCGGCGTGGTCGCCGAATTTCTTGTTCCACACCACTTTGCCGGTGTTTTTGTCGAGGGCGATCAGGCGCGCGTCGAGGGTGCCGAAGTAGATCTTGTCGCCGAAGATCGCCGCGCCGCGGTTGACCACGTCACAGCACGGGCGAATGTTGTCGGGCAGGCGGTGGTTGTAGGTCCACAGGCGCTTGCCGGTCTTTGCATCCAGGGCGAACACGCGGGAGTAGGAACCGGTGACGTACACCACGCCGTCGCTGACGATGGCCTGGGATTCCTGGCCGCGCTGTTTCTCGTCGCCAAAGGAATAGGACCAAGCCGGGGTGAGTTTGAACACGTTCTTGTCGTTGACCTGGGCCAGCGGGCTCCAGCGCTGGGCGTTGGTGCCCATGCCGTATTGCAGCACGTCCTTGGTGGTCAGGTGGTCGTTGGCAATGTCTTCCCAGGTGACGTTGCGTGTCGATTTGGCAGGCTCGGCGGCTGCGAAGGTTGCAGCACTGAGGGACAGGCTGCCCACCAGCATAAAGGCTTGCACGGCAAGGCTTAAAGGTGAGCGGGCGGGTAGCGATCTTATTGTCATGGTTGCAGTTCCCAGTGGAGGTTTTGGCCTGCACAGGGTGGAACGCCGGGGCGCCGGGCGGATACGGAAAAAGTCCCGCTGTGGCCGGGAAGACTTCCCGGACCGCCGCTGTTTTAGGTGTGCCCCACAAGCCCTACTACCAAGGGAGGAGAGGGCGGCCACCAAAGCAGCATACGGCCCATGCCTCGGGGTTTCTAAGATGGTTGCCATAGCCTCTGCAATGAGGTTTTGCGTGCAATCCTGAGGGCAAAAATAATGACAACAAAACACAATGCCTGGCTCGTGGCTGGCCTGTTGGTGGGTGTATTCGGCGCCGGCTCTGTTTGGGCCCATGGCAACGTGGTCCCGCAAGCGGTGGAAACCAAGGGCCTGACTTCGATCAAGGACGCCGGCGTGCCGGTCAACGAAGACGGCTGGGCGGCGGTCAATCCGTACCGCACCTCACCGGAACACGATCGGGCCGTGGAAATCGGCTCGTCCGCCTACAACCAGAACTGCGCCGCCTGCCACGGCCTGGAAGCCAAGTCCGGTGGTATCGCCCCCGACCTGCGCATGCTCGATGTGGGCGAAGCCGGTGATGAGTGGTTCGTCGAGCGTGTGCGCCATGGCGCGGTGCGTGACGGCCGCGTGTACATGCCCAAAATGGCCGACTACCTGAGCCAGGAAGCCTTGTGGGCGGTGCGCACCTACCTGGACAGCGTGCACGTCGAGGAGTAAGCCATGCGCCTGTTCGCTTATGTGCTTGGCCTGGCCCTGCTGTGTTGCCAGTCGGCACAGGCGCAGGTGCGCAGCTATGACCAGATGATCGCTGACGGCGAAATCAAGGTGGCGGTGTACAAGGACTTCGCCCCCTACAGTTTCGAAGACGGCGCCAACGCGCGGGGGGTCGATGTGGAACTGGCCCAGGCCTTGGCCACGGCGCTGGGGGTAAAGCTCAAGTTGATCTGGGCGCCGGCCGGCGAGAAGCTCGATGACGACCTGCGCGACTACATCTGGCGCGGCAGCCAGTTGCACAACCAGCAACTGGCCGACCTGATGATGCGCGCGCCCTACGATCGCGATTACGCACAAAAGCGCAACGACCAGGGCGAACTGGAAAACGGCCATGTGGTGATGTTCGGGCCGTACCAGAACGAACAATGGCAGGTGGCCTATGACCGTCGGCGCCTGGACACGGTCGCCAGCGTGGCGGTGTTCGAGCAGCACCCGATTGGCGTCGAAGTCGACAGCGTGCCGTCGTTCTACCTCACCTCGGTGTTCAACGGCATGCTTGCCGCCAAGACCCATCACTACCCCGACGTCCCCCAGGCATTTGCGGCGATGAAAGCCGGTGAGGTCGATGCGGTGATGGCGATGCGCGGCGAAGTCGATTGGCAGGTGCATGAAGCCCACGACCCGCAACTGGCCCTCGCCGAAAACGCCTACCCGAACATGGGCAAGCAACGCTGGGAGATCGGCATGGCGGTACACGAGAGCAATCGCCAGTTGGCCTACGCGGTGGAAGAGGCGCTGGAAGGCCTGATCCGCGACGGCGCGGTGCAAGCCATCTATGCCCGTTACGGCCTGCAGTACGAAGTCCCCGAGATGTATCAATAGGAGCAGGCGATGAACTGGCGACTGAGCTGCATCTTGGCGTGTTGGCTGCCGCTGGCGGCTCACGCCGTGGAGGTCGACCCGGTGCCGTCGGTGATGTGGGACTTCTATCACAAGCAGTTCCTGGCGCAGGCGCCGTTCGTGTTCGACGACCGAGTCAAGCTGCTCGCGCCGCCGTTCGCCGAAGATGCGCGCCAGGTGCCGCTGGAAATCGACGCCCGCGCCTTCAACGGCCATGTGGTGAAAATCCTCGCCTGGGCCGAGCTCAACCCATTGCCGAAAATCGTCGACTTCCAGCCCAAGGCCGGCGTGCTGCCGTGGCTGTCGCTGCGGATTCGTATCGAGCAGGCCACGCCGTTGCGTGCGGCGGTGCTCACCGATGACGGCCTGTGGCATGTGGGTTCGACCCTGATCGACGCGGCCGGTGGCGGCTGCACCGCGCCCAGCGTGGTACGCACCCAGCCGGGCTGGGAAGAGCACATCGGCGAAGTGCTCGGCGGCCGTTACCCGCGTGGTGAGTTCAGCCGCGTGCGTGTGCAGGTGGCGCACCCGATGGACAACGGCATGGTCAGCGGCATCCCCGAGTTTTTTATCAACCATGCGCAACTGCGCGACCAGGACGGCCAAGTGCTGGCTGATCTTGAGCTGTTCCCGGCGGTTAGCGAGAACCCCAACCTGGCCTTCGACATCGACGCGCCGGGGCCCACCCGACTGGTGCTGCGTGACAACAGCGGCAACGAGTTCGACGCGGCCATCCCCTGACCAGAAGGAGCGCGGCATGCGCTGGATTCTATTGTTGTGCCTGGGCCTGAGCTTGCCCGCCCTGGCAGATCTCGACTACGCCCTCAAGCCCCGGCTGATCGCCGACGACACCTGGCTACTCGAAGGCAGCACTGACAATTTTGCCAAGGCCAATGGCGGCAATATCGTCAACACCGCCTTCATCGTCACCGAGGCCGGCGTGGTGGTGATCGACACCGGGCCGTCGCGGCGCTACGGCGAAGCGATGCGCGAGGCCATCGCCCGCGTCACCCCCAAGCCGGTGATCCAGGTGCTGATTACCCACCATCACCCTGACCATGCGCTGGGCAACCAGGCCTTCAAGGACGTGCCCATCGGCGCCCTGGCCGAGACCACGCGGCTGCTGCATGAGCAGGGCGACGGCATGGCGGAAAACCTCTACCGCATGGTCGGCGACTGGATGCGCGGCACTGAGGTGGTGTTGCCCACTCAGGTGCTGGAACCCGGTGTGCTGAGCGTCGGCGGCCACGACTTGCGCCTGCTCGCGCTCACCGGCCATACCGGCGCCGACCTGGCGATCTTCGACCAGAGCACCGGCGTGCTGTTCGCCGGCGACATGGTGTTTTACCAACGCGCGCTCACCACCCCCAACAGCCCGGGGCTGGCGGTGTGGCTGGCCGACCTCGGCACCCTGCAAGCCTTGCCCTGGACCCTGATCGTGCCGGGCCATGGCCCGGTGGCCAGCGACGCGCAACCCTTCACGCAAATGCGCGACTACCTGACCTGGCTCGATCAACTGCTGCGTGACGGCGCTGCCAAGGGCAACGACATGGCCGAGATGATCCGCAGCCCCATCCCCGAACGCTTCGCCGCGATCAGCCTGAGCCGCTATGAACTGATCCGCAGCGTCAGCCACCTGTACCCGCGTTACGAGCGCGAGCAGATGCAACCGCTACTAAGGAACTAGCAAACTCGATACTGCGGTCAATTGTGACAATGGCCCCTGCGCCCAAGAATCTGCACCAGACCGGGAAAATTTCCCGGGTATAACAAAAAACCGCAGAGGTAGCCGTCATGACCCAACCCGCACGTCGCCAACCCTTCGCCTTGAGTGTGTTGCTCGGTGCCATCCTGTTATCCGGCCAGGCCATGGCCTCGGTCACCGATGAGGACATCCTCCAGGACCCGAAAAACCCCGGGCAGATCGTCACCAACGGCCTGGGCGTGCAGGGCCAGCGCTACAGCCCCCTCGACACCCTGAACGTCGACAACGTCAAGGAACTGCGCCCGGTCTGGGCGTTTTCCTTTGGCGGCGAAAAGCAGCGTGGGCAACAGGCGCAGCCGATGATCAAGGACGGGGTGATGTACCTCACCGGTTCCTACTCGCGGGTGTTCGCGGTGGATGCGCGCACCGGCAAGAAACTCTGGCAGTACGATGCGCGTCTGCCCGATGACATCCGCCCGTGCTGTGACGTGATCAACCGTGGCGTGGCGCTGTACGGCGACCTGGTGTTCTTCGGCACCCTCGACGCCAAGCTGGTGGCGCTGAACAAAGACACCGGCAAAGTGGTGTGGAGCAAGCAGGTCGCCGATCACAAGGAAGGCTACTCGATCAGCGCCGCGCCCCTGGTGGTCAACGGCAAGCTGATCACCGGCGTGGCCGGTGGCGAATTCGGCGTGGTGGGCAAGATCCAGGCCTATGACCCGAAAAACGGCGAGCTGCTGTGGAGCCGCCCGACGGTCGAAGGCCATATGGGTTATGTCTACAAAGACGGCAAGGCTGTGGAAAACGGCATCTCCGGCGGCGAGGCGGGCAAGACCTGGCCGGGGGATTTGTGGAAAACCGGCGGCGCGGCACCGTGGCTGGGCGGCTACTACGACCCGGAAACCAACTTGCTGCTGTTCGGCACCGGCAACCCGGCGCCGTGGAACTCGCACCTGCGCCCTGGCGACAACCTTTACTCGTCCTCGCGCCTGGCGCTGAACCCGGACGACGGCACCATCAAGTGGCACTTCCAGAGCACGCCCCACGACGGTTGGGACTATGACGGCGTCAACGAGCTGGTCTCCTTCAACTACACCGAAGGTGGCAAGGAAGTCAAAGCGGCGGCCACCGCCGACCGCAACGGCTTCTTCTACGTGCTCGATCGCACCAACGGCAAGTTCATCCGTGGCTTCCCGTTTGTCGACAAGATCACCTGGGCCACCGGCCTGGATAAGGACGGTCGTCCGATCTACAACGAAGCCAGCCGCCCAGGTGCGCCGGGCAGCGAAACCAAGGGCACTTCGGTGTTTGTCGCACCGGCGTTCCTCGGTGCGAAGAACTGGATGCCGATGGCCTACAACCGTGACACCGGGCTGTTCTACGTGCCGTCCAACGAGTGGGGCATGGACATCTGGAACGAAGGTATCGCCTACAAGAAAGGCGCGGCGTTCCTCGGCGCGGGCTTCACTATCAAGCCGTTGAACGAAGACTACATCGGCGTACTGCGCGCCATCGATCCTAAGACGGGTAAGGAAGTCTGGCGCCACAAGAACTTCGCGCCGCTGTGGGGCGGGGTGCTGACCACCAAGGGCAACCTGGTGTTCACCGGTACGCCGGAAGGTTTCCTGCAAGCATTCAACGCCAAGACTGGCGAGAAGGTCTGGGAATTCCAGACCGGCTCCGGTGTACTCGGCTCGCCTGTGACCTGGGAAATGGACGGCGAACAGTACGTCTCGGTGCTCTCCGGCTGGGGCGGCGCGGTGCCGTTGTGGGGCGGTGAGGTGGCCAAGCGCATCAAGGACTTCAACCAGGGCGGCATGCTCTGGACCTTCAAGCTGCCCAAAGAGCTGGTCGCCAAACACTGAATCTACGACCAAATGACAAGTGCCCCCCTGCCAACGGCGCATTCGCCCGGCAACGGGGGCTCTTTACTATCGGGTCATCGCCTGTTGACCGACAGGCCCGGACCCAGACAGAGGCTTTAACATGATCTACGCACAACCTGGCACCCCTGGCGCTATCGTCAGCTTCAAGCAGCGCTACGGTAATTACATCGGCGGAGAGTTCGTCGCCCCGCTGAGCGGTGAGTATTTCACCAACACCTCGCCAGTGACCGGTGAAGCGATCGCCGAATTCCCGCGCTCCAACGCTGCCGATATCGACAAAGCCCTCGACGCCGCCCATGCCGCCGCTGACGCCTGGGGCAAGACGTCGCCCCAGGATCGCTCCCTGGTGCTGCTGAAAATCGCCGACCGTATCGAGCAGAATCTCGAAGTACTGGCCGTGACCGAAAGCTGGGACAACGGCAAGGCCGTGCGCGAAACCCTCAACGCTGACGTGCCCCTGGCCGCCGACCACTTCCGCTACTTCGCCGGCTGCATCCGCGCCCAGGAAGGCGGCGCCGCCGAGATCAACGAACACACCGCGGCCTATCACTTCCATGAGCCATTGGGCGTGGTCGGGCAGATCATTCCGTGGAACTTCCCGCTGCTGATGGCCGCCTGGAAACTCGCCCCGGCCCTCGCTGCCGGTAACTGCATCGTGCTCAAGCCGGCCGAGCAGACGCCGCTGTCGATCATGGTGTTTGCCGAGCTGATCAATGACCTGCTGCCACCGGGCGTGCTGAATATCGTGCAGGGCTTTGGCCGCGAAGCCGGGGAGGCACTGGCCACCAGCAAGCGCATCGCCAAGATTGCCTTTACCGGCTCGACCCCAATCGGTGCGCACATCATGCACGCGGCCGCCGAGAACCTCATTCCGTCTACCGTGGAACTGGGCGGCAAGTCGCCGAACATCTTCTTCGAAGACATCATGCAGGCCGAGCCGCAATTCATCGAAAAAGCCGCCGAAGGCCTGGTGCTGGCGTTCTTCAACCAGGGCGAAGTGTGCACCTGCCCGTCGCGGGCGCTGGTGCAGGAGTCGATCTACGACGACTTCATGAAAGTGGTGATGAAGAAGATCGTCAAGATCAAGCGCGGCAACCCGTTGGATACCGAGACCATGGTCGGCGCCCAGGCGTCCGAGCAGCAATACGACAAGATCCTCTCCTACCTCAAGATCGCCCAGGAAGAGGGCGCCGAGCTGCTCACCGGCGGCGCGGCCGAGCGCCTGGAAGGCGACCTGTCCAGCGGTTATTACATCCAGCCGACCCTGCTCAAGGGCCACAACAAGATGCGCGTGTTCCAGGAAGAAATCTTCGGCCCGGTGGTGGGTATCACCACCTTCAAGGACGAAGCCGAAGCCCTGGCGATTGCCAACGACAGCGAATTCGGCCTCGGCGCCGGGCTGTGGACCCGCGACATCAACCGCGCCTACCGCATGGGCCGGGCGATCAAGGCTGGCCGCGTGTGGACCAACTGTTATCACCTGTACCCGGCGCATGCGGCGTTTGGCGGCTACAAGAAGTCGGGCGTGGGGCGTGAGAACCACAAGATGATGCTCGATCACTACCAGCAGACCAAGAATTTGCTGGTGAGCTACGACATCAATCCATTGGGTTTCTTCTAACCCTCGCATTGCAACGCGGTCCCCTGTGGGAGGGGGCTTGCTCCCGATGGCGGTGGGTCAGTCAACAGTGATGTGGCTGACACATTGCTATCGGGAGCAAGCCCCCTCCCACATTTTGATCGGCGTATACCCGCTACCAATGCGGGTGCGAGCTACTTCGAAAGTAGCATTCGCACCCCCATCCCCCCATGCATTAATGCCTCTACCGGAATCTTCCGGCACAACAAGAGGACTCTCCCCATGTGGACCAAACCCGCCTTCACCGACCTGCGTATCGGCTTCGAAGTGACCATGTACTTCGCCAGCCGTTGATCCATCTCCGGCCAGCCTCGCGCTGGCCGGTGCCGTATTGGGAATGACCCTTTGGTCTGATTGCATTCGCCTGCGAATGGGTTAGTGTGAAGCGCATCTCCCAAAAATAATAAGAACAGGCTTTCCAATGAGCCCCAATCTGAGCCTCCTGCGTAAATTCGTCTCGCCTGAAATCATCTTCGGTGCCGGCTGCCGGCACAACGTCGGTAACTATGCCAAGACCTTCGGTGCGCGCAAGGTGCTGGTCGTCAGCGACCCCGGTGTGATCGCTGCCGGTTGGGTGGCGGATGTGGAAGCCAGCCTGCAAGCCATCGGTATCGACTACTGCCTGTACAGCGCTGTGTCGCCCAATCCGCGCGTCGAAGAAGTAATGCTCGGCGCCGAGGTGTATCGGGAAAACCATTGCGACGTGATCGTGGCCATCGGCGGCGGCAGTCCGATGGATTGCGGCAAGGCCATCGGCATTGTGGTCGCCCATGGGCGTAGCATTCTTGAGTTCGAGGGCGTGGACACCATTCGTGTGCCCAGCCCGCCGTTGATCCTGATCCCCACCACCGCCGGTACGTCGGCGGATGTCTCGCAGTTCGTGATCATTTCCAATCAGCAGGAGCGCATGAAGTTCTCCATCGTCAGCAAGGCGGTGGTGCCGGATGTGTCGCTGATCGACCCGGAAACCACGGCGAGCATGGACCCGTTCCTGTCCGCCTGTACCGGCATCGACGCGCTGGTGCATGCCATCGAGGCGTTCGTGTCCACCGGCCACGGCCCACTGACCGACCCCCATGCGCTGGAAGCCATGCGCCTGATCAACGGCAACCTGGTGCAGATGATCGCCAACCCCACGGACATTGCCCTGCGCGAGAAAATCATGCTCGGCAGCATGCAGGCGGGCCTGGCGTTTTCCAACGCGATCCTCGGCGCCGTGCATGCCATGTCCCACAGCCTCGGCGGCTTTCTCGATTTGCCCCACGGTTTGTGCAACGCGGTGCTGGTGGAGCATGTGGTGGCGTTCAACTACAACTCGGCGCCGGAGCGCTTCAAGGTGATTGCCGAGACCTTTGGCATTGACTGCCGTGGCCTCAACCATCGACAGATCTGCGGACGATTGGTCGACCACCTGATCGCGCTCAAACATGCCATTGGCTTCCACGAAACCCTGGGTCTGCATGGGGTGCGCGTGGCGGATATTCCGTTCCTGTCCGAGCATGCGATGGACGACCCCTGCATCCTCACCAACCCTCGTGAGTCCAGCCAGCGTGACGTCGAGGTTGTTTATGGCGAAGCGCTCTGACGACCAGCAACAAGCACTGGCCGGGCTGCTGGGCCTGGGCAATCACTCGGCACGCAAGAGTCACTACCCGGAACTCACCGCGCGCCTCGACGAGCTGGAGGCGGAGCGCAACCGCTATATCCGTCTCAACGATGAGCTGGAACAGCGCGTGGCCGCGCGCACCGATGAGCTGCTGGAAGCCAACCGCAACCTGCAACAGCAGATCGCCCAGCGTGAGCAGGTCGAGCAGGAGTTGCGCGATGCGCGCGACGCCGCGGAGGCTGCCAACCGCAGCAAGGACAAATACCTCGCCGCCGCGAGCCATGACCTGCTGCAACCGCTGAACGCGGCGCGGCTGCTGATCTCCACCCTGCGTGAACGCAACTTGCCCAGCGTCGAGCAGGTGCTGGTGGAGCGTACTCACCAGGCGCTGGAAGGCGCAGAAGATTTACTCACCGATTTGCTGGATATTTCGCGGCTCGACCAGGCGGCGGTCAAACCCGACGTGGCGCTGTATCGCCTGGATGAACTGTTTGCGCCGCTGGTCTCGGAGTTCCAGTCGGTGGCGCTGGCGGCCGGGCTGAACCTGCGTGCGCGTACCGGTCATTATGCGATTCGCACCGACTTGCGCCTGGTGACGCGGATCCTGCGTAACTTCCTCAGCAATGCCTGCCGCTACACCGACGAGGGCTGCATCCTGCTCGGCGCGCGCCGCCGTGGCGACCGCCTGCGCCTGGAGGTGTGGGACACCGGGCGCGGCATCGCGGCCGACCGGCTCGACGCGATCTTCCTCGAATTCAACCAGCTCGACGTCGGCCGCGCCTCGGATCGCAAAGGCGTGGGGCTGGGCCTGGCGATTGTCGAGCGTATCGCCGAGATCCTCGGCTACCCGGTGGCGGTCCGTTCGTGGCCGGGGCGTGGCTCGATGTTCAGCATCGAGGTGCCCATCAGCGAAGAGATGCCCCTGGCGATCAGCCAACTGCCGGTGCTGCCGACCACGGGCAACCCGCTGCCGGGGCGGCGTTTGCTGGTGATCGATAACGAGGTGAGCATCCTCGAAAGCATGCGCGCGCTGCTGGTGCAGTGGGGCTGTGAGGTGGTCACCGCCACCGACCAGGCCGGCGCGTTACTGGCGTTGCAGGGCAGGGCGCCGGAGTTGATCCTCGCCGACTACCACCTCGACCACGGCGTGGTGGGCGCTGCGGTGGTCAAGCATCTGCGCGAGCATTTCGCGCAAAAGATCCCGGCCGTGATCATCACCGCCGACCGCACCGACCAATGCCGTCGTGTGCTGCGCCGCCTTGACGCGCCGTTGTTGAACAAACCGCTCAAGCCCGGCAAGTTGCGGGCGGTATTGAGCCAGTTATTGACCTAGGGCCTTGATACCCGTCAACACCCGTTGCGGCGCTTTGCCCCATGCTGCCTGCCTGATTTAGAGCACGACGGAGCCCGCCATGAACGCCCCCGCAACAACCGCAGCATCCTTCAAGTTGCCCCTGGGCCTGGTGATCGGCGTACTGGCGATGGTCGGCGTGCTGCTGTTGCCGCTGCCCGCCGATCTGCCGGTGGCCGGGCAGCGCATGCTGGCGATCCTCGCGTTTGCCGTGGTGGTGTGGATCACCGAGGCGGTGTCCTATGAAGCCAGCGCGATCATGATTACCTCGCTCATGGCATTTTTGCTGGGCACGGCGCCGTCGCTGCAAGACCCCGCCCACCTGATCGGCTCCAGCCCGGCCATCAGCATGGCGCTCACCGGCTTTTCCAACCCGGCACTGGCCTTGGTGGCGGGCGCGTTGTTCATTGCGGCGGCCATGACCCACACCGGCCTCGACCGGCGCATCGCCCTCGTGACCCTGACCCGCGTCGGCACCAGCACCCGCGGCATTCTGCTGGGGGCGATTGCGGTGACCATCCTGCTCAGCCTCGTGGTGCCCAGTGCCACCGCGCGCAGCGCCTGTGTGGTGCCGATCATGATGGGCGTGGTCGCCGCGTTTGGCGTGGACAAGCGCTCCAATATTGCCGCCGGCCTGATGATCGTGGTGGCCCAGGGCACCAGCATCTGGAACGTCGGCATCCAGACCGCCGCCGCGCAAAACCTGCTGACTGTGGGCTTTATGGACAAGATGCTCGGCCAGCGCGTGTCGTGGATCGATTGGCTGATCGCCGGCGCGCCGTGGGCGGTGATCATGTCGGCGGTGTTGCTGTTCCTGGTGATCAAGCTGCTGCCGCCGGAAACCGACAGCATCCCCGGTGGCAAGGAGGCCGTGGCCCAGTCCCTGGTGGACATCGGCCCGATGACCGGCCCGCAGAAGCGCTTGCTCACCGTGTCGGTGCTGTTGCTGTTGGCGTGGGCGACGGAAGGGCGCCTGCACCCTTTCGACACCACCTCGACCACCTACGCCGGGTTGGTCTTCCTGCTGTTGCCGGGGATCGGTGTGATGACCTGGAAGGATGTGCAGTCGCGTATTCCGTGGGGCACGGTGATTGTATTCGGCGTGGGCATCAGCCTCGGCACCGCGTTGCTGACGACCCAAGCCGGGCAGTGGCTGGGCTCCCAAGTGGTGGCGCATACCGGGTTGGATCAGGTCGGGCCGTTGGGGGTGTTTGCGATTTTGGGAGCGTTTTTGATTGTGATCCACCTGGGCTTTGCCAGCGCCACGGCGCTGACCTCGGCGCTGCTGCCGATCCTGATTGCGGTGTTGCAGACCTTGCCCGGGGAGTTCAACCGGTTGGGGATGACCATGCTGCTGGGGTTTGTGATGAGCTACGGGTTTATCCTGCCGATTAATGCGCCGCAGAATATGGTGTGCCTGGGGACTGGGACGTTTACGGCGCGGCAGTTCGCCAAGGTGGGGATCCTGGTGACGGTGATCGGGTATGGGCTGATGTTGGTGTTTGCGGCGACTTACTGGAGTTGGTTGGGGTGGATCTGATCGGGAAGGCGGTTCTGGATGGGCATGCAATCCAAAGAGAGCAAGCCCCCTCCGACTTTTGACCGTACCCGCTCCAGGCATCAATTCCATGCCCAAGATGGCAAGATGAACCCCGCTCAGGTTTACTACTCTGAGTAATGGTTTTACCGACCTCACCCGTCGGGTCATCTAGGTCATCGAATGGATAAATACACCCCCCACACCTGGGAACCCCACGAGCGCCCGAGCCTGCCCGGTTCGCCGTCGACGCCGTGGCACCCTACGCACAAGCGTTGGCTGTATGCGCTGGTCGGTGTGCTGGTCGCGATCACTGGCGGCCTGGGAAATGCCCTGGTCATCGCCAACCTGCAATACCTGCAAGGCGCCCTCGGCGCGACCACAGCGGAAATGGCCTGGCTGCCCGCCGCCTATGTGATGACCAACGTGTGCATGAACCTGCTGCTGGTGAAGTTCCGCCAGCAGTTCGGCCTGCGCGTGTTCACCGAGGTGTTCCTGGTGCTGTACGCGCTGGTGACCTTCGGCCACTTGTTCGTTAACGATCTCAGTTCGGCCATCGCGGTGCGGGCGGCCCATGGGATGGTGGGCGCGGCCCTGAGTTCGTTGGGCTTGTACTACATGATCCAGGCGTTCCCCGCCAAGTGGCGACTCAAAGCCCTGGTGCTGGGGTTGGGCACGGCGCAGTTGGCGTTGCCGCTGGCGCGGTTGTTCTCCGAAGATTTGCTGCAAATCGCCGAGTGGCGCGGTTTGTATCTGTTTGAATTGGGGATGGCGCTGATCTGCCTGGGTTGTGTGTTCTTGCTCAAGTTGCCGCCGGGTGACCGCTTCAAGACCTTTGAGAAACTCGACTTCCTGACCTTCGGCATCCTCGCCACCGGCGTGGCGTTGCTCTGTGCGGTGCTGTCCCTGGGGCGCATCGACTGGTGGCTGGAGGCCCCGTGGATCGGTATCGCGTCAGCCTGTTCCCTGGTGTTGATCATGGCCGGCCTGGCCATTGAGCATAACCGCGCCAACCCGATGTTGATGACCCGTTGGCTGGGCAGCGGCACCATGATTCGCCTGGCACTGGCGGTGATCCTGATTCGCATGGTGCTGTCGGAGCAGTCCACCGGTGCGGTCGGGTTCATGCAGATGTTGAACATGAGCTACCAGCAGATGCATACGCTGTACGTGGTGATGCTGGCCGGCGCGATCAGCGGGCTGGCGGTCAGTGCGCTGACGATCAACCCGGCTCACCTGCTGATGCCGCTGGTGATCTCCCTGGCGCTGATGGCCACGGGCTCGGTGATGGACAGTTTCTCCAGCAACCTGACCCGGCCCGAAAACCTGTATATCAGCCAGTTCCTGTTGGGCTTTGGCGGCACTTTTTTCCTGGGACCGACCATGGTGTTGGGCACCAAGAACGTGCTGACGAACCCGCGCAATCTGGTGAGTTTTTCGGTGATGTTCGGCATTTGCCAGAACCTCGGCGGCCTGATTGGAGCCGCGTTGCTGGGAACGTTCCAGGTCGTGCGCGAGAAGTTTCATTCCAGCATGATCGTCGAACACTTGACCTTGCTCGACCCGCGTGTGGCCGCGCGGGTGAGCAGCGGTGGCTCGGCCTATGGCGGTGTCATTGCCGACCCCGAGCTGCGCAACCTGATGGGTATCCGCAGCTTGGCCACGGCGGCCACCCGTGAAGCGAATGTCATGGCTTACAACGATGTGTTCATGCTGATTGCGATCATCGCGATCCTGACCATGCTCTGGATATTTATTCGCAGTCTGTGGCTGATGAGCACCACCCAAGCAGCAGCCCCTCCCGTTCAACCCAGCGGCGCACCTTCATGACCGAACCTTCGACAACCACCACCACCGCCATTGCATCCACCCCGGAAGGCACCATGCCGCCCGGCGCCACGGTCACCGAGCCGCGCTCATTGCGCGTGCGCATCCTTTCGTCCATGGGTTTCGCCGCGATTGCCATCGTCGGGGTACTGATCGTGCTGTATGCCTGGCAACTGCCGCCGTTCAGCAGTGCGGTGGAAACCACTGAAAACGCCCTGGTACGTGGCCAAGTGACGATTATTGGCCCGCAGCTCAGCGGCTATGTGTTCGAGGTGCCAGTGCAGGACTTCCAGTACGTCAAGGCCGGTGACTTGTTGGTGCGCCTTGATGACCGCATCTACAAGCAGCGCCTGGACCAAGCCTTGGCGCAACTGGCGGTGCAGAAGGCCTCGCTGGCCAATGTGGTGCAGCAGCGCAACAGCGCCGAAGCGACCATCAAGTTACGCCAGGCTGCGCTGGTAGACAGCCAGGCACAGGCGCGTAAAAGCACTGCGGATTTGCGTCGTAACGAGGAGCTGATCAGCGACGGTTCGGTGTCCAAGCGCGAGCTGGACGTGACCCGTGCTGCCAATGCGCAGACGGTCGCCGCCGTCGCCCAAGCCCAGGCTAGCCTGGAAATCGCGCGGCAGGATTTGCAGACGGTGATCGTCAATCGCGGCTCCCTGGAAGCGGCGGTGGCGAGTGCCGATGCGGCGGTGGAATTGGCGCGGATCGATCTGTCCAACACCCGCATCACCGCACCCCGCGACGGTCAGTTGGGGCAGATTGGCGTGCGCCTCGGTGCCTACGTCAACTCTGGCGCGCAGCTGATGGCACTGGTGCCGAAGCAGCTGTGGGTGATTGCCAATATGAAAGAAACCCAAATGGACAATGTGCAGGTCGGCCAGCCGGTGACCTTTACCGTGGATGCGCTGAACCACCGCAAGTTTCATGGCACGGTGCAGCATATTTCGCCGGCCACCGGCTCGGAGTTCAGCCTGTTGCAGGCGGACAACGCGACGGGCAACTTTGTGAAGATTGCCCAGCGCGTGCCGGTAAGGATTACGGTGGACCCGGATCAGGCTGAGAGCGAACGGTTGCGGCCGGGGTTGTCGGTTGTCGTGAGTATCGATACGGCTGGGCGTCTGAAAAACTCTCCACCCTGACATCACTGACAAAACCTAAATCAAAACTGTGGGAGGGGCTTGCCCCCGATACTATAGGTATTTACACAACTTTATAGCAGTCAACGGTAATCACGATGCGAAGCGAGCCGCCGTAAGGGCGGAACCCATAGCGGCCGTTGGCTGAATAATGGATATGTACTCGGTCTGTTCCAGCATCCTGTTCGGCTGTCAGGCCGCCATCGGGGGCAAGCCCCCTCCCACATTTTGAATGTATTTCAGGGTGAAGTTGAGTTGGACCGACTGATTGTGTTCCAGCAGTTTCAGGCCCGGTCGTCCCGCTAGGTGATGAGCATTCACCGGATGACTCACCGGCTCGATGCAAAAGAACCCCAGCCCCGGCGGGCAGTACAGCAGGAAGTAATCGGCCCCGCTGGCCTGGCATTCCAGCGCATAGCCCAGGTCCGGCTGTTCGATCCGGCAATACCCGTCCCACTGGCAAAAACCGTTGTCCACCAAGCCTTGGGGCAGGGCATTCATTTCCTGGAAATCCCACTCGTCCGGCACCGGTGCCAAGCCGGTCGGCAGCTTGGACGCGTCACTCATCCACACTTGCGCGGCCTTGGCCTGCAACCGGGTACCCGGCCGACGCGGAAAGTACGGATGCAAGCCCACGCCATGCCACGCCGCTGTTTCGGCCAGATGGGTCACGCGCAGTTCGATACGCAAGGCCCCATCGCTCAAGTGAATCCGCTGCTCGGCGCGATAGGCAAAAGGCGTCTCGCAGACCACCTCCAGCACCACTTCATCTGCCGACTGGCTGACCACCTGCCACGCTTGTTGCCAGGCCGAACCGTGAATCGGCAGCGCATCGGTCAGGCTGTTAGGCGTGAGCACCAGCCAACCGTCGGGGTTATCGAAACCGCCTTGGGCAATGCGGTTGGACCAGGGCACCAACGGATAGCACCCCAGCTTGCCCGGCAAACCGGTATGGATCGCCTGCTCATCGTTATGGCGCAGCAACGGCTGCCCGGTGGCGCGCACCGTCCAGTTGACGATGCTGCCGCCCACGGCCGGATTCAAGGTGAGGTGGGTCAGGTTGTCTTCAAGTTCAATCAGCATTACAGCACCACGCTCGGCAGCCACAGCGACAATGCTGGAATGTACGTCACTGCTATCAGCACCAGGAACAGCACGGCATAAAACGGCACCAGCGCCTTTACGGTTTTCTCGATGGTGGTTTTGCCCACCGCTGCGCCGACAAACAGCACCGCGCCCACCGGCGGGGTGATCAGGCCAATGCCGAGGTTCACCAGCATGATCATGCCGAAGTGCACCGGGTCGACGCCGATACCCAACACCACCGGCAACAGGATCGGCGTGAGGATCAGGATCAGCGGCGCCATGTCCATCACCGTGCCGAGCAACAGCAGCATGGCGTTGATGCACATCAGGATCACGTAGCGGTTGTCCGACAGCGTCAGGAACAGCGTGGTGATCTTCGCCGGGATCTGCATCAGGGTCATGATGTAGCCGAAGCTGGCGGCGAAGGCGATCAGGATCATCACGATGGAAATCGTGCGCACCGTGCGGTGCATCAGCTTGGGCAGCTCGCGCCACTTGTAGTCGCGGTAGATGAACATGGTCACGAAGAACGCCCACAGCACCGCAATCGCGGCGGACTCGGTGGCAGTGAAGATGCCCGAGAGGATGCCGCCGAGGATGATCACCATGGCCATCAGGCCCCAGAGCGCATCGGCGGCAATCTTCAGCGCCTGCTTCAGGGGGATGACTTCGCCTTTGGGGTAGTTGCGTTTCTTCGCGAAGATCAGGCACAGCACCATCAGGCACGCGCTCATCAGCAGGCCCGGCACCACGCCGGCCATGAACAGCGAAGCGATGGACACTGTGCCGCCAGCCGCCAGGGAGTAGAGCACCGAGTTGTGGCTGGGTGGCGTGAGCAAGGCCTGCACCGAGCCGCTGACGGTCACCGCCGTGGCAAATTCCCGTGGATAGCCACGGCGCTCCATTTCTGGAATCAGCACCGAGCCCACCGAAGCGGTGTCCGCCACCGACGAGCCGGAGATCGCGCCGAAAAACGTCGAGGCCATGATGTTCACCAGGGACAGCCCGCCGCGCACAAAGCCCACCAGCACCCCGGCAAACGCCACCAGCCGCCGCGACATGCCGCCCTCGGCCATGATCGCCCCAGCCAGCACAAAGAACGGTATCGCCATCAGCGAAAACTTGTTCACCCCGCCAGCCACCTGAATCATCAGGGCCTGGAACGGGATATCGATCCACCACGCGCCGATCAGCGCCGACAGCCCCAGGGCATACGCCACCGGCATGCCGATCAGGATCAGGGCGATAAAGCTGCCCAGCAGAATCAATGCGTCCATATCAGGCAGCCCCTTCGTTTTCTTCTACCAGGTCGAAGCGCACCACGCGCCGGTTGCTCTGGTCACCCAGCAGCAGTTTTTCCAGCACGAAAATCAGCGTCAGCACGCCCCCGATGGGGATCGGCATATAGGTGATACCCACGCGCAGGGTGGGGATGGCGCTCATGAACTGGTTCCAGGTGGACAGGCACAACTTGGTGCCCCAGATCGCCATGAACAGGCAGATTGTCGCCATCAGCAGTTGCGAGAAAATGCCGACGATTCGGCGTTGGGCAGGTGGCAGGCGGTCCGTGACCATGGCCACCGACATGTGCGCCCCGGCACGATAACTGGCGGCTGCGCCGATAAAGGTGAACACCAGCATCAGCAGGATAGCGGTGGGCTCCGGCCAGCTGGAACCGGTGCCGAGGATGTAGCGGGCAAAGATGCCCCAGGGAATGATCAGTGCGACCCCGAGGACCGAGAGACCGGCGACCCAGATGCAGGTCATGTAGATACGGTCGTTGATGCGCAGCAGTAGATTCTTCATGGCGTTCACCGTCACCGGGCGCGTCGATGCCGACCGCGCCAGGCCTTGTCAGGGAATGGGGCGTTACTGAACGGCGTCGATACGCTTGATGATGTCGGCGTAAGGCGCGCCGTACTTGGCTCGCACCGCGGCGGTGGCGTCGTAGAAGGGCTTTTTGTCGACGGTGATGAACTCGACCCCGGCCTTCTTGAGTTTTTCCTCACTGCTGGCGGACTTGGCGTCCCACAGCACGCGCTCATCGGCCTGGGCGACTTTGGCGGCTTTTTTCACCATGTCCTGCTGGGCGGGAGTGAGTTTGTTCCAGGTGATTTTCGACATCACGATGGGCTCAGGCAGGATCAGGTGTTCGGTGAGGGTGTAGTACTTGGCGTTCTGGAAGTGGTTGTGTTCCAGCAGGGTGGGCGGGTTGTTCTCCGCGCCGTCGATGACACCGGTCTGCAAGGCACTGAAGATCTCGCCGGTGTCCATGGCGATGCCGTTGGCGCCCATGGCGTTGAAGGCGTCGATGAACAGCGGGTTGCCCTGCACGCGGATCTTCATGCCCTTGAGGTCTTCGATCTTGCGCACCGGTTTCTTGGTGTAAAGGTTGCGCGTGCCGCCGTCCATCCAGGCCAGGGCCACGAGGCCGAACTCGGAGTCGGTGATCTTGGCGAGGATTTCATCGCCGATCTCGCCGTCGATGACCTTGCGCATATGCGCCTGGTCGCGGAACACGAACGGCAGGTTGAAGACGTTCACGTCCGGCACCACCGGCCCGACGATGCCGAGGCTGACGCGGGTCATCTGCACGGCGCCCACTTGGGCCTGTTCGACCACTTCTTTCTCGGAGCCCAGCACGCCGCCCGGGAAGTACTTGAACGTGAGTTCGCCGTTGCTTTCCTTGGTCAGCGCCTTGCCCATGTTTTCTTCGGCCACCACGGTGGGGTAGCCAGCGGGGTGGATGTCGGCGAATTTGATTTCCAGCGCGTGAGCGGCGCTGCTGAGGGTGAACACTGCGGCGGCGAGCAAGGTGCGTTTGAAGTCCATTGGGGGTCACTCCTGTCTTGTTATTTTATTGTTGTATTCAAGGCACAGCGATGCAGCTAGAGGGTGAAGGTGGGCTCCGGCAATCCGGTGACGCCGGGGTTGAGCGCAAACACGCCGCCGGCGATGGACTGGTCGCTCTGGTCATCACGGATCGAGGTGACGAAGAGGGTGTCCAGCCGACTGCCGCCGAAGGCGCACATGGTGGGTTTTTTCACCGGCACGCTCAGGGAGCGATCCAGGCGACCGTCGGGGGTGAAGCGGTGGACCAAACCGGCGTCGTTGGCGCAGATCCAGTAGCAGCCTTCGGCGTCAACCGCGGCGCCGTCGGGTCGACCCAGGAAATGGTTCATGTCGACAAACACGCGGCGATTGGACGGCGTGCCGGTCTCGATGTCGTAGTCGAAGGCCCAGATCTGCTGCACCAGCGGGTGGGAATCGGAGGCGTACATCGTGCGGCCATCGGGGCTGAAGGCCAGGCCATTCAGGGTGATGAACCCGTCAAGTTGGGCGTGGGGCGCTGAACCGGACGCATAACGGTAGAGGATGCCTTGCGCCGCATTGGCGCTCATGTTGAGCACCATGCTGCCGGCCCAGAAACGGCCCTGGCGATCACAGCGGCCATCGTTCAGGCGCATGTCCGGGCGCGGGTGTTTGACACTGGCCAGAGGGGTGGTGTCGAGGCTGCCGTCGTTGTGTGCGGTGAGTTGGAAA
This sequence comes from Pseudomonas sp. TE3911, assembly GCF_054062775.1. Taxonomy (NCBI): domain Bacteria; kingdom Pseudomonadati; phylum Pseudomonadota; class Gammaproteobacteria; order Pseudomonadales; family Pseudomonadaceae; genus Pseudomonas; species Pseudomonas sp. TE3911. Next base: position 1,359,157 of record NZ_JBSSFP010000001.1, read on the forward strand.
AAGCCGGTTTCCATGCCTGCGACCCAATTGCCCGCATTGGTGCGGGCGATGCAGGCAAGCATCTGCGGGGCTTTCCAGGCGGCGACATGGCCGTTGCCGGCGCTCCAGCGCTGCAGGCCGCTGTTGGGAATGTCCACCCAGAACAGCGCGTTTTCCTCAGGCACCCATACCGGGCATTCGCCCACGGCATTGCGGGCGTCGACGATCAATTCAGCAGTCATGGCAACTCATTCCCTTGGGTTGATGTGAACTCAGTCACCGAACGGTCCGGCTGCGCAGAATGCGCCACCCTGATAGACCTTGGCCGGGTCATCGGCTGCCACTGGCGGCTGGGCTTCGACCTGGGCGCGGAACACTTCGGACGTGTCCTTGGGCACAAAACCCAGGTGTGCGGCGTGGCGGTTGTCCCACCAGGTGTCGAGGTTATCCGACATGCCGTAGACCACGGTGTGGCCGACGTTCGGCGTGTACAACGCGCGTTCGAGCAGTTGAGTGAGGTCGTCGAAACTCAGCCAGGTGTGCATCATCCGGCGGTTCTGCGGTTCCGGGAACGAGGAGCCGATACGGATGCTCACGGTCTCGATGCCGTAGCGGTCGAAGTAGAAGCTGGCCATGTCTTCGCCATAGGACTTGGACAGGCCGTAGTAGCTGTCGGGGCGGCGTGGGGAATGGGCGTCGATGGTTTCGGTCTGCTTGTAGAAGCCGATCACATGGTTAGAGCTGGCGAAGATCACGCGCTTCACGCCATGGCGGCGGGCGGCTTCGTAGATATGGAATGTGCCGCTGATATTGGCACCGAGGATTTCTTCAAACGGACGCTCCACCGAGACACCGCCAAAGTGCAGGATGGCGTCGACGCCTTCCACCAAGTGGTGCACGGCTTGTTTGTCGGCGAGGTCGCACGGTTGGACTTCCTCCGAGGCATCGGCAGCCGGGGCCATGGCGGCGATGTCGGACAGGCGCAGTACTTGGGCGTAAGGGCGCAGGCGCTCGCGCAGGACTTTACCGAGGCCACCGGCGGCACCGGTGAGCAGCAGGCGGTTGAAGGGAGCGGGGGTGGTCGTGGTCATGGGGATTCCAAATTTTTGTTGTAGGTTGTCGTATGACTATGCCGAAGTATTGTTAGGGAGCCCCCAGGTTGTCAACGTTCTTGCGGACAGAGTGCGGAGCAAAATGCGGGAGAGGGCTTGCCCTCAATGAGGGCGTGCCAGTGAATGCATCTGCTACTGACCCACCGCCATCGGGAGCAAGCCCCCTCCCACAGGGGATTTTCTTGGGCTGGGAGACTGAGCTCTACAGCAGGGAGATTGGATAGCTGATAAAGATCCGGTTTTCGTCGAACTCGTTGGTGCTGAAATCCCGACGCATGGTCGAGTTCCGCCACTTAACGTTCAGGTTCTTCAACGCACCGCTCTGCACGGTGTAGGCCAGCTCCGACTCACGCCCCCACTCCTTGCCATCAGTGATCGCCCCGGTGTGCACGTTGCTGCCGCTGATGTAGCGGTTCATCAGGGTCAGCCCCGGTACGCCGAGCACCACGAAGTTGAAGTCATGTCGCACCTGCCAGGATTTTTCCTTGGCGTTGTCATAGCTGGCGTTGTAACTGTCGTTGGCCAGGGTGCCGCCGCTGGTGCCGTTGACGCGCATCCACACGCTGTCGCCGGTGAGTTTTTGCAGGCCCACATAGAAGGTGTTGCCGCCGTATTTGGCCGAGAGCAGGGCGAAGGTGGTCTTGTTGTCCAGGTCGCCGGCCAGGGCGCTGCCGTCTTCCTTGCCGCTGAAGAAACCGAGGTTGGCGCCCAACGTCCAGTCGCCTACCGGCTGGCTGTGGGTGAGGTTGACGTAGCGCTGCTGGTAAATGTCGCTCAGTTCGGCGTACCACAGGCCGACCTGGGTGCGCTTGTCATTGAAGCTGTATTCGCCGCCGCCGAAGTTGAACCGGTCGGAGGTGAATGCCGCTTTGCCGTTCATGAACATGTCTTCCATGCTCGCGTCGTTGCGCGGGCTGTTGCCACGGAACTGGCCGCCGTAAAGGGTCAGGCCGGCGATCTCGTTGGACGTCACCTGGCCGCCGCGAAAGGTCTGGGGCAGGGAGCGACCATCGTCGGAACGCAGGATCGGCAGCACCGGCATCCATTCGCCGACCTTCAGTTCGGTCTTCGACAGTCGGGTTTTCAGCGCCACACCCAGGCGTCCGAAGTTGTCGGCGGGGCGGCCGTCATCGTGGATTGGCAGCAATTGGGTACCGCCAGTGCCTTTGCCGCCATCCAGTTTCTGGGAATACAGGCCCAACACATCAAGGCCGAAACCCACCGTGCCCTGGGTGAAGCCCGACTTGGCATCGAGAATGAAACTCTGCGTCCACTCTTCGGCCTTGCCCTGGGCGTTTGCCGGGTTGGTGAAGTTGCGGTTGAAGTAGGCGTTGCGCAGGTTGAGCGTGGCTTTGGCGTCGTCGACAAAACCTTCGGCGTGGGTGATGAGGGGCAGGGTGAAGGCCAGGCCGCCGAGACCGATAAGGCCGATACACGACGAGGAATTACGGGCGAATTGACTCACAGTGACGCTCCCTTTGATTTGTTGTTTTTATTATTTGTTATACGTCGTCGTACAACACCAGGGCGGATATTTGCGGGGTTTTCGTGGAGTGTCAAGCAGAAGTTATACGATGACTAAGTGAAGGCGGGAACAGTCAATGTGGGAGGGGCGGTGCGAGGATTCGACGTGCCCCCGATAGCAGTGGGTCAGCCGCAGATGATGTCGCTGATACACCGCCATCGGAAGCCAGGCGAATCGTCGCACCGCCCCTTGTATATTCAGTCAGCCAGGACCATCGGCGGCAAAGTGCCGAGGAGCGAAACAGCGGCTACTGCGCAAACACCCAGCAGCCACTCCACCATCACGCTGACCTTCAAACTGCCCAACTGCTGTTCGCAACGATCAAGGCGCAGCCGGTTCAGCAGTGCCAGGGCCAACATGCCCAACACCAGCATCACCTTGATCAACAGAATCAGGGAAAAACCACTGAACAACGGCGTGGGCCACAGTTGCCCGGTCAGTACGCGCACATTGATCAAGCCAGTCACCAGCAGGCCCGCGACCAGGCCATAGCCCACGCCGCTGAAACGACGCAGGACAGGTGCCAGCTCATCACGGTTCGATTGCCTGAGGATCATAACCAGCAGCAATAACCCACCCAACCATGCACCGACGCACATCAGGTGCACCACCTGGTTGAGGATCAACAGCTGCCCGCTCAGCCCGTCGAGCATGGCGCCATGGCCGACCGGCGCGAGGGTCATCAGCAAGAGTGTGATCAGCGGCAGGCGCGGGGCCTTCCACTCGGTCATCAGGGCGATGGCCAGCAACCCATTCAACATCAGATGCCAGGTCCATACCTGGCCAAAAAAGGTCTTGCCCAGCACCAACTTCACGGTCGACGGTTCCAACGCTGCCGCCCATGAGCCCGCCATGCTGACGGTGATCAACATTAACCAGATCACACCCGACGCGAGGGCAGTCCATGCCAGGCCACGGGTCAGGCGCAACAATTGTCGGTCCAGCACGGGCTGCGGTTTGGCGCCCAGGAGCCAGGGCCTGAACACACAGGCCCCGAACATCAGCAACACGACGATGAAATGCACAAAGCGGCACAGCACCAGCAGCGTCGCCATGGATTATTGGCCGACCTTGAAGCTGTATTCGCCGTTGCTCTTGTGGGTGTCGACCGAGACGGCATTCCACACCACCTTGTAGTTACCGGCCGCCAATGGCGCGGCCGGGGTGACTACGAGGGTTTTCTTGTCGGCGCCTTCGGTATCCAGGCCCTTGATGGCGATTTCGGTGCCGTCCTTGCTCAGGGATACCTTGGTGAAGGTGGCTTCGATGCCTTCGCTGAAGGTCAGGCGCAGATCCTGGGGGGCCGTTACAGTGCTGTCTGCCGCAGGCGTGGCGCTTTTGAGATGAGCATGGGCAAATGCTGCGGAGGCACCCAGCAGGGAGGCGAGCAGGGCGACAGTGGTCAGGGTTTTCTTGATCAACATTGTGCAATACCCATCAATGGTTAGGAGCGGGCAGTGTACGAAGTTTCGACTGCGCCTGTCGCCCCGATCTAGAGCGGGTGGTAGTCTTTGGCGTATGTCTTTGTCAGGGAGCCCTTATGGGCAATCACAAGATCGGAATTCGTCGGATCAACGTCGAAAAAATCCTGCTGGCGGCGGAGAAAATCTTCGCCGAGAAAGGCTACGGCAGCACCGCCATGGCCGACATTGCTGAAGAAGCGCAACTGCCGCGCTCTAACCTGCATTACTACTTCACCACCAAAAGCGAACTGTACAGCGCCGTGCTGTTCGACCTGCTGGAGGTGTGGAAACAGGACGCCCTGAGCTTCGAAACCTTCGATGACCCGCGTGTGGTCCTCAGCAGTTACATCCGCGCCAAGATGCAGCGCTCACGCACGCGGCCCTATGGTTCGAAGGTCTGGGCCAACGAAATTATCCACGGCGCGCCAACACTCGGTGAGGCGCTGGACGAGAGCCTGTACGACTGGGCCAAGATGAAGGAAGCGAAAATTCGCCAGTGGGTGGAAGACAAACGCATCCTGCCGGTGGAGCCATCGAGCCTGCTGTATATGATCTGGGCATCGACCCAGCACTATGCCGACTTTGACCACCAAGTGAAGATTTTGAATGATCACCAGCCGTTGTCGGATATGCAGTTCGAGAAGGCGATCCAGACGGTGACAGGTGTGATTTTGCGCGGGATTGGGTTGGAGCCTTGAGTGGTGTGGTGGGGCTTAGGGCCTCATCGGGGGCAAGTCGAATTGTCGCACCGCCCCTCCCACCTTTACTGCATTTTGTCTGAAAGAATGCAGACAACTGTGGGAGGGGGCTTTACTGCATTTTGTCTGAAAGAATGCAGACCATTGTGGGAGGGGGCTTGCCCCCGATAGCGGCCTACAGGCCTACACCGCCTCCCGGTAGGGATTCCTCGGATCCTGCGTCCAATTCAAAAACGGCTTGCCCGTATCGATAGGCACCATCTCGATACAATCCGCCACTGGGCAGGTGATCTGGCACAGGTTGCAGCCCACGCACTCATCATCGATCACCTCGTACTTATGCGTGCCGTCCGCCTGCTTCAAGCTGGCGATGGCCTGGTGCGAGGTATCCTCACAGGCAATATGGCAACGCCCACAGCCAATGCACGCCTCTTGGTCGATCTTGGCGATCACCTGGTAGTTGATGTCCAGGTACTTCCAGTCCGTTGTATTGCCCACCGCCCGCCCGGAAAACTCTTGCAAGCTCGCGTAACCCTGGCTGTCCATCCACCGCGACAGCCCGTCCTTCATCTCCTCCACGATGCGAAAACCATGCAGCATCGCCGCCGTGCACACTTGCACCGCGCCGCAACCGAGGGCGACAAATTCAGCGGCGTCGCGCCAGTTGCCGATGCCGCCAATGCCGCAGATCGGCAGGCCTTTTGTCTGCGGGTCGCGGGCGATTTCCGCGACCATGTTCAAGGCGATCGGCTTGACCGCTGACCCGCAATAACCGCCGTGGGTGCTTTGCGTACCGACGATGGGCAGGGCGACCATGCGATCCAGGTCCACGCTGGTGATGGAATTGATGGTGTTGATCAGCGACACCGCGTCCGCACCGCCGCGATAGGCCGCCCGCGCCGCCACACGGATGTCGGTGATGTTCGGCGTGAGCTTGACGATCACCGGTAGCGAGCAATAGGTCTTGCACCAGCGCGTCACCTGTTCCACATACTCCGGCACCTGGCCTACCGCCGCGCCCATACCGCGCTCGGGCATGCCGTGGGGGCAGCCGAAGTTCAGCTCGATACCGTCGCAACCGGTGGCTTCCACCAGGGGCAGAATGTTTTTCCAGGACTCTTCAACACACGGCACCATCAGCGACACGATCAGCGCGCGGTCGGGCCAATCCTTTTTCACCTGGGTGATTTCCCGCAGGTTGATTTCCAGGGAACGGTCGGTGATCAGCTCGATGTTGTTGATGCCCAACACTTCACGGTTGGCGCCGAAGTGCGCCGAGTAACGTGACGACACGTTGACCGCTGCGGGGTCCTCACCCAGGGTCTTCCACACCACGCCGCCCCAGCCTGCTTCAAACGCACGCACCACGTTGTACGCCTTATCGGTGGGCGGCGCGGAGGCCAGCCAGAACGGGTTGGGAGCTTTGATACCGGCGAAGACAATCGAGAGATCGGCCATTACGCAGCCTCCACATTGAGCATGAGTTGGGCGTGCATGGCTTCGGCGGCCAGCTTACCGTGTTGCACTGCCTGTACGGTGAGGTCCTGGCCGAGGCTGACGCAGTCGCCGCCGGCGTAGACCCCAGGGATGCTGGTGCGTAGCTGTTGGTCGACGAAGATGCGCTCGCCCACGCGGTGCAGCTGTTGCGCCAGGGGATCGTGCAATGCGTCGTTGTCGAAGCCTTGACCAATGGCCTTGAAGATTGCATCGGCAGCCAGTTCGAAGGTTTCCCCGGTGGGGAGCAGGCGGCCGTTTTCCACGCGGGTTCGGGCGAAGCGCATGCCGCGTACGTGGCCCTTGTCATCCAGCAGCACTTCTTCGGGCTGTGCCCAGGTTAACAGGCGCACCTGATTAGCCTTGGCGATGTCTTGTTCATGGTGAGTGGCGCCCATATCGGCAAGGCCACGGCGGTAGACGAGGTTCACATCGCGGGCGCCGAGGCGGGCCATCTGCACGGCCATGTCGATGGCGGTGTTGCCGGCGCCGAGCACGATGCAGCGGTCGGCCAGGGGCAGTTGAGTCAGGTCATCGGCCTGGCGCAGCTCGCGGATGTAATCGGTGGCGGCGAGCAGGCCGGGGGCGTCTTCGTGGGGCAGCCCCAGTTGTTTGCTGGCGGCGAGACCCAGGCCGAGGAATACCGAATCGAATTGTTGATGCAGTTCGCTCAAGGTCAGGTTGTCACCCAGGCGCTGGCCGTGGCGGATCTCGATGCCGCCGATTTGCAGGAGAAAATCCAACTCCTTCTGGGCAAAGTCGTCCACCAGTTTGTATTTGGCGATCCCGTATTCATTCAGGCCGCCTGCTTTTTCCTTGGCTTCGAAAATCACCACGTCGTGGCCATGCAGGGCTGCGCGATGGGCACAGGCCAGACCGGCTGGCCCGGCGCCCACCACGGCGATGCGCTTGCCGGTGGAAGCGGCGCGCTGGAAGGGGTGTTCGCTGAAGTGCGCATTGTCGATGGCGTAGCGTTGCAACAGGCCGATCAGCACGGGCGCGCATTCTTCGCTGTTGTTACGCACGCAGGCTTGTTGGCAGAGAATTTCGGTGGGGCAGACCCGGGCGCAGCTGCCGCCGAGGATATTGGCCGAGAGGATTTTCTGCGCTGCGCCCTGGACGTTGTCGGTGTGGATATTGCGAATGAACGACGGGATGTCGATTTCGCTGGGGCACGCGTTCACGCACGGGGCGTCGTAGCAATACAGGCAGCGCGAGGCTTCCAGTTGGGCCTGGCGGGCGTTGAGGGGCGGCGCCAGGTCGGTGAAATGGCTGGCGAGGGTGGCCCCGTCTTCATGGGGATGGGGGAGGTGGGTCAGGGTCTGGATCACGGTGTCGGCCTCACGGTTTTTTTGGATTGCCTCTAAGTGGGCATTTTTGTTGCCTGTACTGGCCTCATCGGGGGCAAGCCCCCTCCCACATTCGACCGAGTTGTATCTGAATGAATGCGGTCAAGCGTGGGAGGGGGCTTGCCCCCGATGGCGGTCTCAGCGCTTCACAGCTACGGGTTTGGAATGCTCGGCCCGCTTGCTCAACTGCTCAAACACCGACGGATACGCCGGCCGTTCCACATACCGCCCGGCCCCGCGTTCGGCGCGCAGGTCGCCATCGGCCCAGACCAGTTTGCCCTGGCTGATGGTGTGGCTCGGTACGCCGCGCACGGTCTTGCCTTCGAAGATGTTGAAGTCGACCTTTTGATGGTGCGTCTTGGCGGAAATGGTCCGCGTGCCTTCGGGGTCCCACAGCACCAGGTCGGCATCCGCACCCACGCGGATCGCGCCTTTGCGTGGGTACAGGTTGAAGATCTTCGCGGTGTTGGTGGAGGTCAGCGCGACAAACTCCTGCATCGACAGGCGCCCGGTATTGACGCCTTCGTGCCACAGCAGCGCCATGCGGTCTTCGATACCGGCGGTGCCGTTGGGGATCTTGCTGAAGTCGTCACGCCCGGCGGCTTTTTGCTCGGCGCAGAAGCAGCAGTGGTCGGTGGCGGTGGTGTGCAGGTTGCCCGATTGCAAGCCATGCCACAGCGCTTCCTGGTGCCCGCGCGGGCGGAACGGCGGGCTCATCACATAGCCGGCGGCGGTTTGCCAGTCGGGGTGTTGGTAGACGCTGTCGTCCAGCAGCAAGTGGCCGGCGAGCACTTCGCCGTACACAGCCTGGCCTTTGCCACGGGCATAGGTGATTTCATCCAGCGCTTCTTTGGTGGACACGTGCACCAGGTACAGCGGCGTGCCGATCGTCTCGGCGATACGGATCGCACGGCTGGCCGCTTCACCTTCTACCTGGGACGGGCGCGACAGCGGGTGCGCCTCCGGCCCGGTGATGCCCTGGGCCATCAACTTGCGTTGCAGGTGATACACCAACTCGCCATTTTCGGCATGCACGGTGGGCACGGCGCCGAGTTCCAGGCAGCGCTCGAAGCTGGCGACCAGGGTGTCGTCGGCCGCCATGATTGCGTTCTTGTAGGCCATGAAGTGCTTGAAGCTGTTGATGCCGTGATGGCTGACCAGCTCGGCCATTTCCTCGCGCACCTGTTCGCTCCACCAGGTGATTGCAACGTGGAAGCCGTAGTCGGATGCCGATTTTTCGGCCCAGCCGCGCCATTGGTGAAACGCTTCCATCAAGGACTGCTGCGGGTTGGGGATCACAAAATCGATGATGGAGGTGGTGCCTCCGGCCAAGCCCGCTGCTGTACCACTGAAAAAGTCTTCACTGGCCACGGTGCCCATGAAAGGCAGTTGCATGTGGGTATGGGGGTCGATGCCGCCGGGCATCAAGTATTGGCCGCTGCCATCGAGTATTTCAGTGCCGGCGGGAATATCCAGATCCGTGCCAATGGCGCGAATTAGACCGCCTGCGCATAACACATCGGCGCGGTAACTTTCATCATGGGTAATAACGGTAGCGCCACGGATCAACAGCGACATGTCGAGTTCCTCACAGGCTTGACCGGCTTGTGCCAGTTCTAAGTGTTGTAATACTGCTGCCGATGGTCGGTTAATTCCTGTCATCGGTGACAGGAATAGAAACTAGCCCGAGTTTTTCGATTGAGCAAGAAGATTTTTAATAAGCTTATATCCATATTAAGTATCTGATTTATAAGGATTAAAAATTAACATCACCAAAATGTAGCGGCCTCTCACCATTTTGACGCACTTGACAGGATCTCAATATGAGCAACATTTCTTATTGCAAATCAGACGGTTGAGATATGCCTCTTGACGGGGCTGGGAAATAAAAATAATTGTGTTGCACCAGATTGAGTCCTGACAGTTCGGGCAACTTCTACGTTATTCGGCCTGAGTCACGTGGCAAGTACCGCAGGTTCAATCGGAAAGCTGATTAACATCAGTCAGTTATATGAGCGGTAAGGGTGTGGTAGCGGTTTTCGGCACGGTTATTGAGTGCAGAAACGGCTGGCCGGGCCCGTGATGTCATGTTGTTTACGAGGTACTCCGGCCACCTGCACTCACCACGCAGGTGAGCAAAAATAATTCGAAAAAACCGTGGAGCGGCCATGCAACAGAACAGATCGCAAGTCATAGAACGCAACGGCCTGTACGAACTCGACGCCGGCCCCGACGTCCTCGACAGCCCTCGCTATAACCACGACATGGCACCGACCAAGGTGCATGAACGAACCTGGAACAAATGGCACATCACCGCGCTGTGGGTCGGCATGTCGATCTGCGTGCCCACCTACACGCTGGGTGGGGTGCTGACCGCTTACTTCGGGTTGTCGGTGGGCGAGGCGCTGATGGCGATTTTGCTCGCCAATATCGTGGTGCTGATTCCGCTGACCCTCAACGCCTTCCCCGGCACCAAGTACGGCATTCCGTTTCCGGTGTTGCTGCGTTCGTCTTTCGGGATCCTCGGTTCCAACGTGCCGTGCCTCATCCGCGCGCTGGTGGCGTGCGGCTGGTTTGGTATCCAGACGATGTTTGGCGGACTGGCGATTCACCTGTTCCTGGGGTCGATTTTCGAGGGGTGGAAGTCCCTAGGCGGCACCGGTGAAGTGATCGGCTTCATGATTTTCTGGTGTCTGAATTTGTGGGTCGTATTGCGTGGCGCCGAGTCGATCAAGCGCCTGGAAACCCTGTCGGCGCCGTTGCTGGTAGCTGTGGGCATTGGCCTGCTGGTGTGGGCGATGCCGAATGTATCTATCAGCGAGTTGATGGCTATTCCTCCCAAGCGCCCTGAAGGGGCGAGCCTCACCGGTTATTTCATGGCCGGCCTTACCGCGATGGTGGGCTTCTGGGCCACCTTGTCGCTGAATATTCCCGATTTCAGCCGCTACGCCAAAAGCCAGAAGGATCAGATCCTCGGGCAGATTTTCGGCCTGCCGCTGACCATGTTTCTGTTCGCCGCCCTCGGCGTGATCATGACCGCCGCGTCAGTGAAGCTGGTAGGCGTCAGCGTGTCCGATCCGGTGACCCTGATCGGTCATATCCAGAGCCCGGTGTGGGTGGCCGTGGCCATGGCGCTGATCATCGTCGCGACCTTGTCCACCAACACTGCCGCGAACATCGTCTCGCCCACCAACGACTTCCAGAACATCGCGCCCAAGCTGATCAACCGCACCACGGCGGTGATCCTCACCGGCCTGGTCGGGCTGGTATTGATGGGCCATGAACTGCTGAAAAAACTCGGCCTGATCGTCTCGGATGTGAGCCTGGAAACCGTGTATTCCAACTGGTTGCTGGGTTACTCAAGTTTGCTGGGCCCGATTGCCGGGATCATGGTGGTGGACTACTTCATCACTCGCAAACAGCAACTGGACCTGGCCGGTTTGTACCGCGACGACGTATACCCGGCGTGGAACTGGAGCGGCTTTATCGCCTTTGGCGTGCCGGTGGTGTTGACGTTGCTGTCGTTGGGCAGTGATGCGTTCAGCTGGTTCTACAGCTACGGCTGGTTTACCGGTTCGGCGTTGGGCGGGTTGTTGTATTACGGCCTGAATGCCAGGCGCGGAATCAGCCCGGTCGTTGTCAATTCATAAGAAATACAAGCCTGAGGAGATCCCCATGAACGCTGCCCTTGACGTTCTGCAATCGACCCACCAGCACATCAACCGCGACCGCTTGTGGCAGTCGCTGATGGACCTGGCCAAACTCGGTGCCACCCCCAAGGGCGGCGTGTGCCGCCTGGCCCTCACCGACCTCGACCGAAAGGCCCGCGACCTGTTTGTGCAGTGGTGCGAAGACGCCGGTTGCACCGTGACCGTCGACGGCATTGGCAATATTTTCGCGCGCCGTCCCGGTCGTAATCCCAACCTGCCGCCCGTGATGACCGGCAGCCATATCGACACTCAGCCCACGGGCGGCAAGTTTGATGGCTGCTTTGGTGTATTAGCCGGGGTGGAAGTGCTGCGCACCCTGAACGATCTGAATATCGAAACGGAAGCGCCGCTGGAAGTGGTGGTGTGGACCAACGAGGAAGGCTCGCGCTTCCCGCCTTGCATGATGGGCTCCGGAGTGTTTGCTGAGAAATTCACCCTGGCGGAGACGCTGACCAAAGTCGATGCGGATGGCGTGAGCGTGGGTGATGCGTTGAATGCGATTGGCTACGCGGGAACCCGTCCTGAGAGTGGGCACAAGGTCGGTGCGTATTTCGAAGCGCATATCGAACAAGGGCCGATTCTTGAGGATGAGAAGAAGACCATCGGCGTGGTACTCGGCGCCCTCGGACAAAAGTGGTTCGACCTGAAGCTGCGCGGCGTTGAAGCGCATGCGGGGCCGACACCGATGCACCTGCGCAAGGACGCCCTGGTAGGCGCGGCGGCAGTGGTGGCGGCGGTGAATGCGGCGGCGTTGGGGCATCAGCCCCATGCTTGCGGGACCGTGGGTTGCCTGCAGGCGTATCCCGGCTCACGCAACGTCATTCCTGGCGAAGTGCGCATGACCCTGGACTTCCGTCACTTGGAACCGGCGCGCTTGGATTCGATGATTGCCGAGGTGCGCAAGGTCATTGATGACACCTGCGCCAAGCATGGCTTGAGTTTTGAAATGGAACCCACGGCCGACTTCCCGCCGCTGTACTTCGACAAAGGCTGCGTTGACGCCGTGCGCGATGCGGCGAATGGGCTGGGCTTGTCGAACATGGACATCGTCAGCGGGGCAGGTCACGACGCGATCTTCGTCGCCGAGTTGGGGCCGGCGGGGATGATCTTTGTACCGTGTGAGGGGGGGATCAGCCATAACGAGATCGAGAATGCCGCCCCGGATGATCTGGCGGCAGGGTGTGCGGTATTGCTGCGCGCCATGGTGGCTGCTTCAGCAGCCATCGCCAGCGGCAAACTCGCGGCCTGAAATGCCGGTAAAAAATGTGGGAGGGGGCTTGCTCCCGATAGCGGTGTATCAGTTACAGATAATCTGACTGACCTACCGCAATCGGGAGCAAGCCCCCTCCCACATTTGAACGGTGTTGTTTCAGCTAATGTTGCCAGACGTTAGACCCAGATGGCATCCCACAATGGGTAGTCGCCAATCCGCTCCACCAGGCCCGCTCGCAATGGATTGGCCACCACCTATCGGGCCATTTTTACGGTATTGCTGCGCGCGATGGTGGCTGCGTCGGCAGCCATCGCCAGCGGCAAACTCGCCGCCTGAAATGCCGGTAAAAAATGTGGGAGGGTGTTGTTTCAGCTAATGTTGCCAGACGTTAGACCCAGATGGCATCCCACAGCGGGTAGTCGCCAATCCGCTCCACCAAGCCCGCTCGCAATGGATTAGCCACCACCTATCGGGCCATTTTCTCGGTATTGCTGCGCGCCATGGTGGCTGCATCGGCAGCCATCGCCAGCGGCAAACGCGCCGCCTGAAATGCGGGTAAAAAATGTGGGAGGGGGCTTGCTCCCGATAGCGGTGTATCAGTTGCAGATGAACTGACTGACTTACCGCAATCGGGAGCAAGCCCCCTCCCACATTTGAACGGTGTTGTTTCAGCTAATGTTGCCGGACGTTAGACCCAGATGGCATCCCACAGTGGGTAGTCGCCAATCCGCTCCACCAGGCCCGCTCGCAATGGATTAGCCACCACATACCGGGCCATTTTCACCAAGTCATCTTCCTTGCGTAGCGCCCGGTCATGGAAGCTCTCTTGCCAAAGCCGCCCCTTGCGTCCGCTTGCACCATTAACGGTCCTGGTGCTTTTTGACTTCACCTGGCACATCAAGTCCGCCAGCGAGCCTTTTTTCAGTTCAAGCAGCCAGTGGAAATGGTCCGGCATGATCACCCATGCCAGGGAATTGGCCAGCCCTTGGTACTGAGCCAGCCGAAATTGCCAGACCACTAAGCGAGCGAGATGGAAGTTGTTGAATATCGGTATGCGTTCGTGGGTGTTGGTGGTGATGAGGTAAATGCGGTTGGGTTCGCTGAAGCGGCCGATGCGCAGGCGGTGTGAAGCGGGTAAATCTGCCATTCCCTGGCCCTCTCTAGATGTGCTTAGAGAGGCTAGATTGGAGAGCAAGAGGTTGATGGGCAGGCTTTTGGCAGGATGTGTCTGGACGGTCGCCATCGGGGGCAAGCCCCCTCCCACATTGGCTTAGCGGTGCTTATACATTATGTGTCTGACGCAGAATCAGTGTGGGAGGGGGCTTGCCCCCGATGGCGGTATTTCATTCAAGGCATCATTAACTGACCCACCGTTATAGAGAGCAAGTCGCACCGCCCCTCCCAGACCTAGAGCCGTGCCAGGTCCGAGAATGATGTCAGGCGCCAGGTTGCCAGCCGCCGCCGAGTGCCGTCACGAGTCCTACACTGGCCTGCAACTGCCGCGTCTGCACCGCCTGCAATGTCCGTTGCGCTTGCAACGCCGCCGTCTGCGCCGTCACCACATCCAGGTAACTCACCGCACCTGCTTGATAGCTGTTCATCGCCAATGATTGCGTATGTTGCGCCGCGTCCGCCGCCGCTTGCTCATCCTGCGCTTCCTGCTGCAAATCCCGCAGTTGCGCGAGGTTATCTTCCACCTCACGCACGGCCTTCAGTACCTGGCTGCGGTACTGCGCGGACGCTTCTTCAAACTCGGCCTTGGCCTGGCGTTCATTGGCGCTCAGGCGCCCGCCATCAAAGATCGGCAAATTCATTAACGGCCCCAGCGCCCAATACCGATTACCCGCCGAGAGCAAATTCCCCACGCCCTGCGTTTGCCCGCCGATCAGCCCGGTCAAACTGAAATCCGGATACCACGCCGCCTTGGCTACGCCGATATTCGCGTTGGCCGCAAACACCCGGCGCTCTGCCGCCGCAATGTCCGGGCGACGTTGCAGCAGGTGGCTTGGCAGCTGCGACGGAACCCCTGGCAGGGCGATCAGTTGCTGGCCGGGCGGCAGCGTAAAGTCGCTGGCTGCCACACCCACCAATTCACCGATGGCGTGCTCGGTGAGGTTGCGTTGCCCGCGTACCTCATCCAATTGCGCCCTGGCCTGCGCCAGTTGATTTTGCGCACGGGTCAGGTCCAGCTCCGAGGCTATCTGGCCCTTGTAACGGCTGCGGGTCAGTTGCAGTGCCTGGCTGAAATCCTCCAGCGAGCCAGTAAGAATCCGGCTCTGTGCATCCAGCCCATTGAGCTGCACGTACAAGGTCGCCAACTGACGCTGCAAACTCAGGCGCGCCACCGCCAGGTCATCCCCGGACGCTTGCGCCTGGGCGTCACCGGCCGCGACCTGATTGCGAATTTTGCCCCACAGGTCCAGGTCGTAACTCAATGAAAAACCGGCGGTGTTGCTGTTGTACACCGACGGCTGCGTCTCCCCCCGTAGCGGCCGCGAGTCAGATTGGCGCTGCCGCAACGGTTGTGCGCTGGCGGTAATCTGCGGGAACAGCCCGGCGTGTAACTGACTGGCATAGGCTTGGGACGCATCGAAGTGCGCCAGCGCTGCAGCCAAGTCCGGGTTGGCCTTGAGCAATTGCTGTTGCAGGTCATTCAGGCGCGAATCGTTGTAGAGC
Source organism: Pseudomonas sp. TE3911 (assembly GCF_054062775.1). Classification (NCBI taxonomy): domain Bacteria; kingdom Pseudomonadati; phylum Pseudomonadota; class Gammaproteobacteria; order Pseudomonadales; family Pseudomonadaceae; genus Pseudomonas; species Pseudomonas sp. TE3911. The sequence goes on from NZ_JBSSFP010000001.1 coordinate 1,374,376, forward strand.
TTCCACCATTCGGGAGCCAGTTGGTCGGACGGCTGCGCGCTGTGCCAGTGGCCGTCGCTGGTCTGTTCGCGGTAGTTGGCTGGCAGGTCAATCGACGGCACCTTGTAGGTCGGCGCCATCGAGCAACCTTGCAATACCAGCAGCGTCAACGCAGCGAGTGGTTTAAGCCCTGTGCGCATGCGCACCTTAAGCCTTACGCGCATGCGCACCTCCGGCGTCGGCCAGTTGCACAGCGTCGCCTTCGCGCAGAGCGTCGGGCGGGTTATCGACCACGCGGTCGGCAGGTTTCAGGCCCTGGTCGATTACCAGGCGTTCGCCCAGGTCGAGGCCGATATGGATGGCTTGCAGGTGCACATGGTTCTGCCCATCCAGTACCGCGACCTGGGTGCCTTGGGCGCGAAAGATCAACGCGCTGGCCGGGATGCTCACACCATGGGTGTCGGCCGGAATCGGCAGCGTGGCTTCGGCGTAATCACCCGGCAGTAGCGCGTCGTCGGGATTGTCGACCACGAACTGCGCGAGCAGGGTGCCGGAGCGGCGATCGATGGCAGTGGAGTCGCCGATCAGCCGTGCCTTGAAGTGCTCGCCAGGGTGTTCGGGCACGGTGAGCCGGGCTTCCAGGCCGGGGTGAATCACTGCCGCGTAGTTCTGTGGCACGGGTACATAAAGGCGCAGCTGGTGCGTATCCGCGATGCTGAACAACTCCGGGTCGCTGTCGGTGTCGGCCTTGATCAATTGGCCGATGTCGGTGTTGCGCGCCGTGATGGTGCCGGCGAACGGCGCGCGAATTGTCTTGTAGCCTTCCAGTGCGGACAGCCGCGCATAGTCGGCAGCAGCAGCCTGGGCATTGGCTTTGGCGGCCGCGGCGTTGGAGGTTTTTTCATCGGCTTCCTGGCGCGATACGGAGTGGCTCGCCAGCAGGTTTTGCCATCGGGTTGCGGTGGTTGCAGCGAGGCGCGCATTGGACTGTTCCTGCACCAAGCGTGCATGGGCTTGCGCCAGTTGCTGGTCGAGGTCGGGGCTGTCGATTTCGGCGAGGACTTGCCCGGCCTTGACCTGGCGGCCGATGTCGACTGTCCAGTCCTTCAAATAACCGCTGACCCGGGCGTGGATCGGCGCTTTGCTCCACGCCTCAAGGTGCGCCGGCAGGCGCAAGGTATCGCCGGCCACATTCTGCTTGGGTTGAAACACCATCACTTGCGGGATGGCGGCGGTCTCTGTCCAGGCGGTGACCGATTGCTCGTGCAGCGTGCGGGCATGCAAGCCGTTGGCGACCAACAGGGCAGCCACGGTCAGGCCGCCGACACCCATGAGCATCAGGCGCTTGCGCGAGGGTTTGTGATCAGACGACATGTGGGGTTTCTCCTGCAACTGCGCGACTAGGGTGACGCCCGTGGACCAGGCTGAAGACCACGGGAACAAACAACAGGGTGGCGATGGTGGCGAAGATCAAACCACCGATTACCGCACGGCCCAGCGGCGCGTTTTGCTCCTCGGACAGCGCCAGGGGCAACATGCCGATGATCATCGCCAGGGCGGTCATACACACCGGGCGGAAGCGCGTGTAACCGGCCTCCAGCGCGGCCTTGAGCGCATCACCATGTTCGGCCAGGCGCTCACGGCAGAAGCTAACCACCAGGATTGAGTTGGCAGTGGCTACGCCCATGCACAGGATCGCGCCGGTCAAGGCGGGCACCGACAATGAGGTGCCGCTGAGGAACAGCATCCACACGATTCCCGCAAGTGCGGCAGGCAGGGCCGTGATGATCACAAACGGGTCGGCCCACGATTGGAAGTTGACCACGATCAGCAGGTAGATCAGCACCACAGCGCCGAGCAGGCCGAAGCTCAAGCCGCTGAAGGCTTCATGCAGCGCGTCGATCTGGCCGTGCAGGCTGATCGTCGCGCCTTTTGGGCGCATGGACGCGGTGTCATCCAGCACCTTTTGCACGTCGCGGGCTACGCCGCCGAGGTCGCGGCCTTGCACGTTGGCGTACAGGTCCAGGGTCGGTTCGATGTTGTAGTGGGTCACCACCGCCGGGCTTTGCACACGGGAGATGGTTGCCACACCGCCGAGGATCTGCGACTGCCCGTTGGCGCCGGTGACGGGCAGCGCTTCCAGTGACGGAAGGCTGTCGAGGCGGTATTGCGGGGTGGCGGCGACGATGGAATAGGACACGCCGTTGGCCGGGTTGAGCCAGAAGGTCGGCGCGGTTTGCGAGCTGCCGGCGAGAGAGGCGACCATGCTGTTGGTCACGTCGCGCTCGGTAATGCCCAGGCCGTTGGCGCGCAGGCGGTCGACATTCACCTGCAGCGACGGGTAGCCGGTTGACTGCTGGATGCGCAGGTCGGCGATGCCGGGCACGTGTTGCAGGCGACGTTCCAGCTCGACGGCATAGGCGCGGTTTTCTTCATCGCTGCGCCCGGAGATTTTCACGTCCAGCGGCGCCGGCGCGCCGAAGTTGAGGATCTGGCTGCTGATGTCCGCCGGCAGGAACGCGAAGTGGCTGCCGGGAAAACTTTGCGGCAGCGCTTCACGCAGTTTTTTCACGTAGTCGGCGGTGGGTGCGTGGTCCTTTTTAAGACTGACCTGGATGTCGCCGTCCTGCGGGCCAATGGTGCCGCTGCTGCTGTAGGCCATGTCGATGCCGCTGAGCGGGATGCCAATGTTATCGACGATGGTGTCCAGTTCTTCGGCAGGGATGACCTCACGGATCCGCGCTTCGATACGGTCGAAGGCGGCGGCGCTTTCTTCGATGCGCGTGCCCAGCGGCAGGCGTACATGCAGGGCCAACGCACCGGCATCCGTGGCCGGGAAAAAGTCCTGGCCAAGGCTGGGCAATAGCAGGAATGAGGCGAGCACACAGGCCAGAAAACCCACGATAAAGCGCTTGCGATGACCCAGGGCCAATGTCAGCAAGCCATGGTAGGTGTCGCGGATATTCGAGAAGTGGCGCTCGAACCCTTGCTGGAAATTCAGCACGGCTTGCAGCGCGGCAGTGCGCGGTTTCGTGTGCTGCTCACCCTCATGGTGGTTGATGAATTCATCCTCCGGATGATGCCCCGCGCCTTGCTCCGGCGTATGCGGCTTGAGCAGGAACATCGCCAGCGTCGGTACCAGGGTGCGCGAAAGAATGAACGAGCTGGCCATGGCAAAGATCACCGCCAGCGCCATGGGCCGGAACAGATAACCGGCAATGCCTTGCAGCAGGAACATCGGCACGAACACGATGCAGATGCACAGCAGCGAGACGAACGCCGGGCCGACAATTTGCGCGGCGCCGTCGAGGATCGCGGTCTTCACCGCCTTGCCTTGTTCCAGGTGCCAGTTGATGTTTTCGATGGTCACCGTGGCGTCGTCCACTAGGATCCCCACCGCCAACGCCAGCCCGCCGAGGGTCATGACGTTGAGGGTTTGCCCGCTGACGGCCAGCAGCGCAATCGCTGAGAGCACTGCCAGAGGAATCGACGCCGCAATAATGATCGTGGAGCGCCAACTGCCGAGGAACAGCAGGATCATCGCGCTGGTCAGCAGCGCGGCGATGATGCCTTCCTGGGCCACGCTGCCCACCGATTGCTTGACGAACACCGAGGCGTCGCCCAGCAACGAGGTCTTCAGTGACGGTGGTAGGGTCTCGTTGATGCGCGGCAGCATTCCACGGATACCGTCGATGATCGACAGGGTGGAAATGCTGCCGTTTTTCAACGCCGGCATCAGCACTGCGCGATGACCGTCGACGCGCACGATGTTGGTCTGCGGCGGCGAGCCGTCACGCACGTGGGCAACCTGGCCGATGGTGATCAGCGCGCCGTCGACGGTCTTGATCGGCAGGTCGTTAAGCTCATCGATGGCCTTGGGGCTGTTGTTGAGCAGGATGGTGTATTCGTTGGGGCCGAGCTTGGCAGTGCCCACCGGAATGATCTGATTCTGCAGCGCCAGGGCATTGCCCACATCCTGGGCCGACAGGCCTTTGGCAGCCAGCGCTTGCGGGTCGAGGTCGAGGGTGATCTGACGCTGCTTGCCACCCATCGGTGTGGGCATGGCCAGGCCGGGCAGGGCGCTCAACGGCAGGCGGATGTTGTTCTGCACCAGGTCGCGGATCTTGGCTTCCGAGAGGCTTGGGCTGGAAAACGCCATTTGCAGGATCGGCACCGTGGACGCGCTGTAGTTGAGGATCAGCGGCGGCGTGATGCCCGGCGGCATTTGCTTGAGCACGGTTTGTGACACGGCGGTCACTTGGGCATTGGCGGTGCGGATATCGACGCCGGGTTGGAAGAAGATTTTCACGATGCCCATCCCTGGCAGGGATTGGGATTCGATATGTTCGATGTCGTTGACGGTGGTGCTCAGGGAGCGTTCGTAGGTGTAGATCACGCGACCCGCCATGGCGTCCGGCGACAGGCCGTTGTACTGCCAGACCACGGCGACCACAGGGATGCCGATATCGGGGAACACGTCGGTGGGAGTACGCAGGGCCGCCATCGGCCCGATGATGCAGATAAATATGGCCAACACGATAAACGTGTAGGGCTTTTGCAGTGCGGTCTTTACCAGCCCGAGCATGCGTGAACCTCCGAGGGAGCAGGATTGCAAACCCCGGCAGTCTTGCCCGACCCACCTAACACGCGCCTTTCAGCCAGGTGAAGGAACATTTAGGTAAGGGCTGAAGATCGTTTCATATGGATTCATTTGTTCCAGGCAGCGCTGCTGGTCACGCTTGTCACCCATCGGACATATCGTCTTTTTGGAGTACTGCCATGTCACTTAAACCTCTGTTGTTGATCCCTGCATTGGGTGTCGTATTGCTGCTGTCGGCGTGCGCCGGCCCGATCCCTAAAGCGGATCCGAGTGAGGCCTGGATTGGTCTGACAGAGGATGCGCCGAATGACTTGCTGGCTGAGCGCGTGGACGGCAAGCGTGTGGATGACGGGCGCTATTTCGAGGTAAAACCGGGGGCTCACAGCCTGGATGTTACGTTGTACGAAGAGGAGCCCGGCGACGACAATCAGCGGGATTGCCAAGGCCGGGTCGAATACGAAGCCTTTAAGGCGGGTGAGCACTACACGCTGGTGGAATCCAGCCTGGGCACCACCGTGCGTGCATCCTTAAAGGATGGCCACGGCAAGGAAGTTGCGGCGACGCGGGACTTCAATTGCATGCCTGGCTAGGCGTGGTGTGCCGCTGCCTTTAGGGGCTTGGCAGGTTTTACGTGGGGGTGATGGTGCCGACGGGTAATGCGCAACACCCCCCACAACATGGCGCCGGCAACCGCCAGCCAACCGCAGATCAACATCACAATCGTCGTTGCAAGGCTCATTCAGGCCTCCTTTCGCCCAGTACGGGGCACACACAGTCTTCTCAATGGACAGTCTAGCTACCTGACGGTTGCCTGCTATTGACCAATGGTCGTGTTCATCCAACTTGTTTGCTCTATCTCAGGCGGTAAACCCTGGCTTTGGGCTATACCCGCGTGGCCGAGCGCCCTATGATCAGGGCCCTTACCGGCAGTTGATCAAGAGAGTAAAAAATTGCGGTTACGGTCGAACGTTAAATCATCCCTGTTGCTGGCCTGCGCCATGGGCCTCGCGGCCTGTTCCGGGCATCCTTCGAAACTGCCGGGCTTGCCGGAGCGCGTCGAACTCAATGGTGTGCCGACCTTTCGCAGCGAGGCTTATCAGAGCGGTCCTACGGCGTTAGCCAGCATGCTGTCGCAACAAGGCATTGTCATGACACCGGGTTTGCTGGATAAGCCGCTGCGTTTGCCGGGCGGCGAAGCGGACCTGGAGCGCAACATGCAAGTGTTGGCGCGTGAGTATGGGCTGATGGTGTATCCACTGGATGCCAAACTGACGGCCGTGCTGGCGCAAGTGGCGGCGGGTTATCCGGTGATGGCGCGGGTGGGCGGCGGGCTGTGGTCGGATGCGCACTATGTCGTCGTGGTGGGCTTCAATCAGCAGAAAAGCACGGTTCTGCTGCGCTCGGGCATGGACCGGCGTTTATTGATGAGCTTCAGCGACTTTGAATCGAAGTGGGCAAGCGCCGGGCACTGGGCGATCCTCACCCAGCGTCCGAGCCAGTTGCCAGCGAATGTGGATGCCCAGCGTTGGCGCGAGGCGGCAAATGCGACGGCCCAAGCCGGGCAGGAGCAGGCGGCGGCCCAGGCGCTTAAAGTATTGTCAGAACACCGATAAAAATGTGGTGCGGCGCCCTTTAACGGTGGGCTTGCGCCGCATTCGAGCGGTTCTTCAGATTTTTGTCGGCCTTGTAGCGCAATGCCACGTCCGGCACCGAACCGCCCTTGCCGGTCTCGACCCAGCTGCGAATACGGCTGGCATCGGCAAAGTGCGTGAACTTGCCGAACGCATCCAGGATCACCAGCGACACCGGGCGATTACCCATGCTGGTCACCAGCACCAGGCAATGGCCGGCCTGGTTAGTGAAGCCGGTCTTGGTCAACTTGATATCCCAGTTGGCGCGGTTGATCAGGTGGTCAGTGTTGGAGAAACCCAGGGTGTAGTTGGGCTTGCGGAACGCAACGGTCTTTTCCTTCGTGGTGCTCAACTGGCTGAGCAGCGGGTAGTGCCGTGCGGCAGCCAACAGCTTGCTCAGGTCGCGGGCGGTGGACACGTTGTGGATCGACAGGCCGGTGGGTTCAACATAGTGGGTGTTGGTCATGCCCAGCGCCTTGGCCTTGGCGTTCATCGCCGCGATAAATGCCGGGTAGCCCCCCGGATAGTGGTGGGCCAGGCTGGCGGCGGCGCGGTTTTCCGATGACATCAGGGCGATCAGCAGCATTTCCTTGCGAGGCATTTCGCTGCCGATTTTTACGCGGGAGAACACGCCTTTCATTTCCGGCGTGTCTTTGATGTTGATGTCGATGTACTCATCCATGTTCTGCTTGGCTTCAAGCACGATCAGGCCGGTCATCAACTTGCTCACCGACGCAATCGGCACCACCACGTCGGGGTTGCTGGCGTAGATGACCTTGTTGGTCTGCAGGTCCACCAGCATGGCGCTGCCGGATGCGATCTGCAGTTTGGATGGGTCGCGCGGCGCCTGGGTGGATTCGGCGGCGTGCGCAAAGGTGCCTGTGAACGCAAAAAATAGGCTGGCAATAGAAAGACGAATTTTCACGCGGATGAACTCGCTAAAAAAGTAGGAAATACCGTTGAGCAACGGTTTCTTTGATAAATGCCGTTACATTTTAGGAGTATGGACGATGGAGTGTCGAATGTTCTTCTAAAACCAGACGAAAGTGCTTAAAAACTAAGAAAAAACAGGTTTTTTTCGGGCAATAAAAAGCCCTGCGATAAGGCAGGGCTTTTTCAGTACGACTGGTTATTAACCGTGCAGGGTCTCTGCGGCGTACAGGGTGTTCTCCAGCAGGCAAGCGCGGGTCATCGGGCCGACGCCGCCTGGCACCGGGGTGATCCAGCCAGCGCGGGGCAGGGCAGTGTCGTACACCACATCGCCTACCAGCTTGCCGTCTTCCTGACGGTTGATGCCCACGTCGATAACGATGGCGCCTTCCTTGATCCATTCACCCTTGACCAGGCCCGGCTTGCCGGCGGCTACGACAACGAGGTCGGCACGACCAACGTGGCCTGCCAGGTCCTTGGTGAAGCGGTGGGTAACGGTCACGGTGCAGCCGGCCAGCAGCAGCTCCATGGCCATCGGGCGACCGACAATGTTGGACGCGCCGACCACAACTGCATCAAGGCCGTACAGATCGACACCGGTACTTTCCAGCAGGGTCATGATGCCTTTTGGCGTGCACGGACGCAGCAGGGGGATGCGCTGGGCCAGGCGGCCGACATTGTAAGGATGGAAGCCGTCGACGTCTTTGTCCGGGCGGATACGCTCCAGCAGCTTGGACGCGTCCAAGTGCTCGGGCAGTGGCAGTTGCAGGAGGATGCCGTCGATCGCAGGGTTGTCGTTGAGGCCGTCGATCAGATCGGTGAGTGCCTCTTGGGTGGTGGCGGCAGGCAGGTCATAGGCCTTGGATATAAAGCCGACCTCTTCACAGTCTTTACGCTTGTGCGAGACATAAACCTGAGAGGCAGGATCGCTGCCGACCAGGATCACCGCGAGGCCAGGCGTGCGCAGGCCTTGCTGGCTGCGCTCGGTGACTCGTTTGGCGATCTGCTGGCGCAGGCTGGCGGCGATTGATTTGCCGTCGATAAGTTGTGCAGTCATTACGCGTGATTAACCATCGAGAGGGGGAGGAGAAGTGCGCGCATTCTCGCACGCCACGGCGTGAGGGCAAAGGCGCTTGGTCTGCAAATTGGCCTAACCCCTTAAATAAAATGAATTTTTTTCAAAAAAGATTTGACGGGTTTCCGGGCCCTCTATACTATTCGTCGCACTTGTCGGGCACAGCCTAGCACTGGTTAAGAAGGTCGAGCAGAATTGTTGTACTGCAAGGCTGGAAGCACTTAGTTTGTAATCCTCTAAGAGTACAGATTAATAAGGCGCCCGTAGCTCAGCTGGATAGAGCATCCGCCTTCTAAGCGGATGGTCGCAGGTTCGAGTCCTGCCGGGTGCGCCATTAGGCAGCTTTGGCACAAGTAGCGCTATATGGTGGGCGTAGCTCAGTTGGTAGAGCACGGGATTGTGACTCCCGTTGTCGAGGGTTCGATCCCCTTCGTCCACCCCATATTTTGAAAAGGCGCCAGATTAATCGTCTGGCGCCTTTGCTTTAAGAGCTTCAAACGCGGATGTGGTGGAATTGGTAGACACACTGGATTTAGGTTCCAGCGCCGCGAGGCGTAAGAGTTCGAGTCTCTTCATCCGCACCAATTAAAGCTTCGCCAAGCCGTCAGGCTGGGTGGGGTCAACAAAGAAGATGTTCGAGTTCTTTGTTAATGCAATATGGTGGGCGTAGCTCAGTTGGTAGAGCACGGGATTGTGACTCCCGTTGTCGAGGGTTCGATCCCCTTCGTCCACCCCATATTTTGAAAAGGCGCCAGATCAATGATCTGGCGCTTTTTTTTGCATCTGGAAAAAGCCGGGTCTTGTTTCTGTGGGCGGTTGCGGTCGAGTAGTGCGACGCGCCTAGAGATTATGGTTGTCAAAAAAGCAAGCATTCTCAATGCCTTGGCGTTAGAATCGTTGCCGGTTTTGAACGTGTAGGACTGATGCTCGTCTATAGAGGGGTCAGTACCGCTATTAAATAGCGATAACGGCGCAGTACCTGAAAAGGGCTGTGCCGTTTTCGTTTAAGCGTTTCGAGTTTCAAGGGCGGGGCGCTTCATCGTATTTGTGTTTCTCGATGCTGCTTCCCTGTCGCCGGTCTTGCTCGCAAGGCTGGCTGCCGGGGGCTGCGTTCCTGGTCCTTCTATATATAGAAGGGTTGGCGCAGAGCCCTGGCGTGATGAGCTGTATTTGCTAACGGGATGAGGTGCACGCGTGCACTTGAACCTACAAATGGCCTGCTGTTTTTTTACCCGTTTCCAGTAGGGTGACTTCTTGAGTTTGACCCTCTAGAATGCATGCCCTTGATTCTGGGGTCGGAAACGGCCGGCTAACGTCTGTGCAACGAGGAATATTCATGCAAGTTTCTGTTGAAAATACTACTGCTCTTGAGCGCCGCCTGAGCATCACCGTGCCGGCAGAGCGTATCGAGACTGCGGTCAACAAGCGTCTGCAGCAGACTGCCCAAAAGGCCAAGATCGCTGGTTTCCGTCCAGGCAAAGTGCCGATGAGCGAAATCAAGCGCCGTTTTGGTGCTGATGCGCGTCAAGAAGCTGTAGGTGACGTGATCCAGGCTTCCTTCTACGAAGCCGTTGTTGAGCAAAAGCTGAACCCAGCTGGCTCGCCTTCGATCGAGCCTAAGTCCCTGGAAGCTGGCAAGGACCTGGAATATGTTGCCGTATTTGAAGTGTTCCCAGAGTTCGAAGTCGCTGGTTTCGACGGTATCGAAATCGAGCGCCTGAGCGCTGATGTCGCTGATTCCGACCTGGACAACATGCTGGAAATCCTGCGCAAGCAGAACACTCGTTTCGAAGTGGCCGATCGTGCCGCCCAGAACGAAGACCAGCTGAACATCGATTTCGTTGGCAAGGTTGACGGCGAAGTGTTCGCTGGTGGCTCTGCCAAGGGTACCCAATTGGTACTGGGCTCCAACCGCATGATTCCTGGTTTCGAAGACGGCCTGGTTGGCGCCAAAGCTGGCGAAGAGCGTGTTCTGAACCTGACTTTCCCTGCTGACTACCAAAATCTGGACTTGGCTGGCAAAGCTGCCGAGTTCACCGTGACCGTCAACAGCGTTTCCGAGCCTAAGCTGCCAGAGCTGAACGAAGAGTTCTTCAATCAGTTTGGTATCAAGGAAACCGGCATCGAAGGCTTCCGCACCGAAGTTCGCAAGAACATGGAGCGCGAGCTGCGCCAGGCCATCAAGTCCAAGGTTAAGAATCAGGTCATGGACGGTCTGCTGGCTGCCAACCCGATCGAAGTGCCTAAGGCTTTGCTGTCCAATGAAGTGGATCGCCTGCGCGTTCAAGCGGTTCAGCAGTTTGGTGGCAATATCAAGCCTGACCAACTGCCTGCCGAGCTGTTCGAAGAGCAAGCCAAGCGTCGCGTTGTGCTGGGTTTGGTCGTGGCTGAAGTGGTCAAGCAGTTCGACCTCAAGCCTGATGAAGATCGCGTTCGCGAAATGATCCAGGAAATGGCTTCGGCCTACCAGGAGCCTGAGCAGGTTGTGGCTTGGTACTACAAGAACGACCAGCAACTGAACGAAGTGCGTTCGGTTGTGCTGGAAGAACAAGTTGTGGATACTGTTCTGCAGAAGGCTAAGGTGACCGATAAAGCGGTCTCTTACGAAGAAGCAGTCAAGCCGGCGGAAGCAGCACAAGCCGACTGATTGTCCAACTCGTTGGAAATTCAACCATAAGCCAGCCTCGCGCTGGCTTATGCGTTTTCAAGACATGACTATTTGGGAGTAACTGCAGAGCATGTTCCGTAATTCCTATATTCAGCAGAACTCTGATATCCAGGCCGCAGGCGGCTTGGTCCCGATGGTTGTCGAGCAGTCTGCTCGTGGCGAGCGCGCCTACGACATCTACTCGCGCCTGCTCAAGGAGCGAGTGATCTTTCTGGTGGGCCCGGTAGAGGACTACATGGCCAACCTGATCTGTGCGCAGCTGCTGTTCCTTGAAGCGGAAAACCCGGACAAGGACATCCATCTCTACATCAACTCGCCGGGCGGTTCGGTGACGGCAGGTATGTCGATCTACGACACCATGCAGTTCATCAAGCCTAACGTCTCGACGACCTGCATTGGCCAGGCCTGCAGCATGGGCGCGTTCCTGCTGACGGCGGGTGCTGAGGGCAAGCGTTACTGCCTGCCGAACTCGCGCGTGATGATTCACCAGCCACTGGGCGGTTTCCAGGGCCAAGCGTCGGACATCGAAATCCACGCGAAGGAAATCCTCTTCATCCGCGAACGTCTTAACACGCTGATGGCCAAGCACAGTGGGCACACGCTGGAAGAAATCGAGCGCGACACCAACCGCGACAACTTCATGAGCGCCGAAGCCGCCCGTGAATACGGGTTGATCGATGCAGTGATCGAAAAGCGCCCCGCTTAATATAAGCCGCTCAAAATAGGGCTGGTCGGCGTGTCCGATCATCGGCGGGCTTGAAAAAGCCCGCATAAGCCTTCATCTTGTGTTGCAAGCCTATCGGATTTGGATCGAACGAATGACTGACACCCGCAACGGCGAGGACAACGGCAAGCTGCTCTATTGCTCCTTCTGTGGCAAAAGCCAGCATGAAGTACGCAAGTTGATTGCCGGCCCCTCGGTCTTTATCTGCGACGAGTGCGTCGACCTGTGCAATGACATCATCCGCGAGGAGGTGCAGGAAGCACAGGCCGAGAGCAGCGCGCATAAACTGCCTTCGCCTAAAGAAATCAGCGGCATCCTTGATCAATATGTGATTGGTCAAGAGCGTGCAAAGAAGGTTCTGGCCGTAGCGGTGTACAACCACTACAAGCGTCTGAACCAGCGTGACAAGAAAGGCGACGAAGTCGAACTCGGCAAGAGCAACATCTTGCTGATCGGTCCTACAGGCTCGGGTAAAACCCTGCTTGCAGAAACCCTCGCTCGTCTGCTGAATGTTCCGTTCACCATCGCCGACGCTACCACCCTCACTGAGGCTGGCTACGTGGGTGAGGACGTCGAGAACATCATTCAGAAACTGCTGCAGAAGTGCGATTACGACGTAGAGAAGGCCCAGATGGGTATTGTCTATATCGACGAAATCGACAAGATCTCGCGCAAGTCCGACAACCCGTCGATCACCCGGGACGTTTCTGGTGAGGGCGTGCAGCAGGCTCTGTTGAAGCTGATTGAAGGCACGGTTGCTTCCGTACCGCCACAAGGCGGCCGCAAGCACCCGCAGCAGGAATTCCTTCAGGTTGATACGCGTAACATCCTGTTCATCTGTGGCGGTGCGTTCTCTGGGCTGGAAAAAGTTATTCAGCAACGTTCCACCCGGGGCGGTATCGGTTTCAGTGCAGAAGTGCGCAGCAAGGAAGAAGGCAAGAAGGTGGGCGAGTCCCTGCGTGAGGTTGAGCCTGACGATCTGGTCAAGTTCGGTCTGATCCCGGAATTCGTTGGCCGTTTGCCGGTCCTGGCCACATTGGACGAGTTGGATGAGGCTGCTCTGATTCAGATCCTCACCGAGCCGAAAAATGCCCTGACCAAGCAGTACGCCAAGCTGTTTGAGATGGAAGGTGTGGACCTTGAGTTCCGTACTGATGCCCTCAAGTCGGTAGCCAAGCGGGCGCTGGAGCGCAAGACCGGTGCACGTGGTCTGCGTTCTATCCTTGAAGGTGTATTGCTCGACACCATGTACGAAATCCCCTCGCAGTCTGAGGTGAGTAAAGTGGTGATCGACGAAAGCGTTATAGAAGGTAAGTCCAAGCCGCTGTATATCTACGAGAACAGTGAGCCGACTGCCAAAGCTGCGCCAGACGCGTAAGCGTTTCGCAGTTTCGGTACAAACAAGGGGCCCCTAGGGCCCCTTTGTTTTTTGTGCGACTTTTATCTTGAAGCGTTTACTGCGTTTAACTGCTGGCAATAAGCTTGTTTTTTTTGCATGCAGCCCCCATCTTGGTTTCAAGCTTATTTTTCAACTGTCATAGAGGCGAAATCATGAAGACAACCATTGAATTGCCTCTCCTGCCGTTGCGTGATGTCGTCGTTTATCCGCACATGGTTATCCCGCTGTTCGTGGGGCGCGAGAAGTCTATCGAAGCCCTTGAGGCAGCGATGACGGGCGACAAGCAGATCCTGCTGTTGGCCCAGAGAAATCCTGCCGATGATGATCCAGGCGAAGACGCCCTGTATCGCGTCGGTACAATTGCTACTGTCCTGCAACTGCTCAAACTGCCTGATGGCACCGTCAAGGTGCTGGTAGAAGGCGAGCAACGAGGTGCTGTAGAGCGTTTCATGGAGGTGGATGGTCATCTGCGCGCCGAAGTGGCGCTGATCGACGAAGTCGAAGCCCCTGAGCGCGAATCCGAAGTTTTTGTACGCAGCCTGCTCTCGCAGTTCGAGCAGTATGTGCAGTTGGGCAAAAAAGTCCCGGCTGAGGTCCTGTCTTCCCTCAATAGCATTGATGAGCCAAGCCGTCTGGTCGACACCATGGCCGCACACATGGCGCTGAAGATCGAGCAGAAGCAAGACATCCTCGAAATCATCGACCTGTCGGCCCGTGTTGAACATGTCCTGGCGTTGCTGGATGCCGAAATCGACCTGTTGCAGGTTGAGAAGCGCATTCGTGGTCGCGTGAAGAAACAAATGGAGCGCAGCCAGCGCGAGTACTACCTGAATGAGCAGATGAAGGCCATTCAGAAAGAACTTGGCGACAGCGAGGAGGGCCACAACGAAATCGAAGAGCTGAAAAAGCGCATTGATGCCGCAGGCCTGCCGAAAGACGCTCTTACCAAAGCTAATGCCGAGCTGAACAAGCTCAAGCAGATGTCGCCGATGTCCGCTGAAGCGACCGTGGTGCGCTCGTACATCGACTGGCTGGTGCAGGTGCCGTGGAAGGCCCAGACCAAAGTGCGTTTGGACCTGACACGTGCCGAGGAAATTCTCGACGCCGATCACTATGGCCTCGAAGAAGTCAAAGAGCGGATTCTCGAATACCTCGCCGTGCAAAAGCGCGTGAAGAAAATTCGTGGTCCGGTGTTGTGCCTGGTAGGCCCTCCAGGGGTTGGTAAAACCTCTCTCGCCGAATCGATTGCCAGTGCGACTAACCGCAAATTCGTGCGCATGGCGCTCGGCGGTGTGCGTGATGAGGCGGAAATTCGTGGTCATCGCCGAACTTACATCGGTTCGATGCCAGGAAGATTGATTCAAAAGATGACAAAGGTGGGTGTGCGCAACCCGCTGTTCCTGCTTGATGAAATCGACAAAATGGGCAGCGACATGCGTGGCGACCCGGCATCGGCGTTGCTGGAAGTGCTCGACCCTGAGCAAAACCATAATTTCAACGACCATTACCTGGAAGTCGACTACGACTTGTCTGACGTAATGTTCCTCTGCACTTCCAACTCCATGAACATCCCGCCGGCCTTGCTGGATCGGATGGAGGTGATTCGTCTACCGGGTTACACCGAGGACGAGAAGATCAACATTGCGGTCAAGTACCTCGCGCCCAAGCAAATTTCGGCGAATGGCCTGAAGAAGGGCGAGATCGAATTTGACATCGAAGCGATCCGCGACATCGTGCGTTACTACACCCGCGAGGCCGGTGTGCGGGGCCTTGAGCGCCAGATCGCGAAGATTTGCCGCAAGGCAGTCAAAGAGCATGCGCTGGAAAAACGCTTCTCCGTGAAGGTGGTGGCCGACTCCTTGGAGCACTTCCTGGGTGTGAAGAAATTCCGCTACGGCCTGGCCGAGCAGCAGGATCAAGTCGGTCAGGTGACTGGCTTGGCGTGGACCCAGGTGGGCGGGGAATTGCTGACCATCGAGGCTGCTGTGATCCCAGGCAAAGGCCAACTGATCAAGACCGGTTCCCTGGGTGACGTGATGGTTGAATCCATCACTGCTGCGCAGACCGTGGTGCGCAGTCGCGCCAGAAGCCTGGGGATCCCCCTGGACTTCCACGAGAAGCATGACACTCACATCCATATGCCGGAAGGTGCTACGCCTAAAGATGGCCCTAGCGCTGGCGTAGGCATGTGCACGGCCTTGGTGTCTGCATTGACCGGCATCCCGGTGCGTGCCGACGTTGCCATGACTGGGGAAATCACCCTGCGTGGTCAGGTATTGGCCATCGGTGGTCTGAAAGAGAAATTGCTTGCAGCACACCGGGGTGGTATCAAAACAGTGATCATCCCTGAAGAGAATGTTCGCGACTTGAAGGAAATTCCTGACAACATCAAGCAGGATCTTCAGATTAAACCGGTTAAATGGATTGACGAGGTCCTGCAAATTGCGCTGCAATACGCGCCAGAGCCCTTGCCGGATGTGGCTCCGGAGATAGTTGCCAAGGATGAAAAACGAGAGTCTGATTCCAAGGAAAGAATTAGCACGCATTAATGTGAATAAGCCTGGAGGCTTCCTTGACAGCTTTTTAGAGCCCTTGTTATAAAGCGGCTCTTAAGTGTCTGTAGGCCATTCAGCACTGGTTTTTGCTGTTTACCAAAAAACTTAGAATCATACTCAATAGATATATAAGGGGACTTAGAGTGAACAAGTCGGAACTGATTGATGCTATTGCTGCATCCGCTGATATCCCGAAAGCTGCTGCTGGCCGTGCGCTGGATGCAGTAATCGAATCCGTCACTGGCGCTCTGAAGGCCGGCGACTCCGTGGTACTGGTAGGCTTCGGTACGTTCTCTGTGACTGACCGCCCAGCTCGCACTGGCCGCAACCCACAGACTGGCAAAGCACTGCAAATCGCTGCTGCCAAAAAACCAGGTTTCAAAGCCGGTAAAGCCCTGAAAGAAGCCGTTAACTAAGCTTCGTTCAAGCCTTTGCTACCCGGGTCGGACGCAGGTCTGGCCTGGCAGCGGAGCGGTAGCTGACCCACGTATCCATTGGGTCGCCACGCCGGGGGTGCAAGTTCAACCCCCCGTCCGCTCCGCCAGTTACGAGAAGGCGCATCCTCGGATGCGCCTTTCTTCTATCCGGATTCTACCCACGCTCCACGGTTGCCAATTTTTGAAGTTCAACCGTTTCTGGGGGACGCATGCTGCAAAATATCAGGGACAATTCACAAGGCTGGATTGCCAAGACCATTATCGGGATCATCGTCGCATTGATGGCGTTCACCGGTATCGAAGCCATTTTCCAAGCTTCGGGTACTAACAAGCAGGACGTGGCCAAGGTCAACGGTGAAGAAATCACCCAGACCGAGCTGAGCCAGGCCGTCGACATGCAACGTCGACAGCTGATGCAACAGTTGGGCAAGGATTTCGACGCTTCGCTCCTCGACGAAAAACTGCTGCGCGAGGCGGCTCTCAAAGGCCTGATCGACCGCAAGCTGCTGCTGCAAGGTGCTGCCGATTCCAAGTTCGGGTTCTCTGAAGCTGCATTGGACCAGGTGATCCTGCAAACGCCGGAATTCCAGGTTGACGGCAAGTTCAACGCCGAACGCTTTGACCAGGTGATCCGTCAGTTGGGCTACAGCCGTCTGCAGTTCCGTCAGATGATGACCCAGGAAATGCTGATCGGTCAGGTTCGCGCAGGCATTGCCGGTAGCGGCTTTGTCACCGATGCCGAAGTGCTCGCATTTGCCCGTTTGGAAAAACAGACTCGCGATTTCGCCACCGTCAACATCAAGGCCAACCCTGCGGCGGTGAAGCTCACCGACGAAGAGGTCAAGGCTTACTACGACCAGCACGCCAAAGAGTTCATGACCCCGGACCAGGTGGTCATCGACTATCTGGAATTGAAGAAGTCTTCTTTCTTCGACCAGGTCAACGTCAAGGACGATGAACTGCAGGCGGCCTATCAGAAAGAAACCGCCAACCTCGCTGAACAGCGTCGCGCGGCGCACATCCTGATTGAAGTCAACGACAAGGTTTCCGACGCGCAAGCCAAGGCTAAGATCGAAGAAATCCAGGCACGCCTGGCCAAAGGTGAGAAGTTCGAAGCCCTGGCCAAGGAGTTTTCCCAGGATCCTGGCTCTGCCAACAACGGCGGTGACCTCGGCTTCGCTGGCCCTGGCGTCTACGATCCGGACTTCGAAACGGCCCTGTATGCGTTGAAACAGGACCAGGTCTCGACGCCGGTGCGCAGCACCTTCGGTTGGCACTTGATCAAGTTGTTGGGCGTTGAAGCACCGCAAGTGCCGACGTTCGCCAGCCTGAAAGACAAACTGACCCGTGAGCTCAAGGCCCAGCAGGTAGAGCAGCGTTTTGTCGAAGCGACCAAGCAATTGGAAGATGCGGCATTCGAAGCTTCTGATTTGGCTCAGCCTGCCTCTGACCTGAAGCTGACCGTGCACACCTCCGCACCGTTTGGCCGTGAAGGTGGTGACGGTGTCGCGGCCAACCGTGCCGTGGTCACCGCTGCGTTCAGCCCGGAAGTGCTGGATGAAGGTGCCAACAGCACCGCCATTGAGCTGGACCCGGAAACCATCATCGTGCTGCGTGCCAAAGAGCACCGCAAACCTGCGCAACTGCCGCTGGAAAGCGTTGCTGCGGCAATCCGCACGCAGATGGCCAAGGAGCGCGCCAGCGCGGCTGCCAAGACTCACGCTGACGAGCTGATCGCCAGCCTGCGTGATGGCAAGACACCGCTGAACCAGCCGGTCGATGGTCAGGCGTGGAAAGTCACTGAAGCGGCTACCCGTAGCCAGGAAGCGATCGACCCAGCCGTATTGCAAGCCCTGTTCCGCATGCCTAAGCCTGCGGTCAAGGACAAGCCGACCTTCACCACCGTGACCCTGGCTGACGGTAGCCTGGCGATCGTTCGCTTGAACGGCGTGAATGAAGCTGCAGCCCCATCGGAAGAAGAAAAGGCCCAATACCGCCGCTTCCTCGCTTCCCGTGTCGGCCAGCAGGACTTCGCAGCGTACCGCAAGCAGTTGGAAACCAAGGCTGATATCAAGAAGTACTGATGTTGGTTTGAACAAGAAGCCCCCGGCCTGAAAAGACCGGGGGCTTTTTTATGTGCGCTAGACTGGGTGCTCGGTATCGTCGACCCAGGAGTTCCATGCATGTTGATTCAAGGAATGGACGGCTTGCTGATCCGCCGCGCCCGTGTGGCGGATGTTTCTGCCGTGCTCCAGGTGTTCGACGAGGTGATTGCATGGTTCGTTGGCATAGGCAATACCCATCAGTGGGGCACCGAGCCCTGGTCGGCGTTGCCCCGGCGGGTCGCGCAAGTGGCTGAAGCCTGCGCGTTGCCCGGGGCGTGGGTGGTAGAGGATCCCGCAGGGCGTATCCGTGGAGCGCTGGTTTTGGGCGATCCTATGCCTTATGTACCGTTGGCGACTGAGCCCGAGGTGTATGTGCGCCTGTTGATTGCCGCGCGTGACCCGCGTGTTCGCGGCCTTGGGCGGCGCATGATGGCCTTTGCCGATGATCAGGCCCGGGCAGTAGGCGTCACGCGTTTGCGTGTGGACTGCTACGGCGGCGGGACAGGGGATCTGGTGCGTTTTTATGTGTCCTGTGGCTACGAGCGCATTTCAACATTCGACTTGGCGGGCTGGCCGGGCCAACTGTTGGGGCGCCGTCTGTGATGCGCCGGCCCAGGCCAGTAGCATCAGTAGCATAACGGCCCATGGAAAGCCCGCGACGCCCCAGCCCTGAAGCAACACGCCACCCGCCAGCCCGCCACCGGCTATCCCCAAGTTCCACACGGTCACCAGCATTGATTGTGCGGCATCCGCCGACTCGCCCGCCGATTGGGCCAGTGCGGTTTGCAACAGCGCCGGCAGGCCGCCGAACGCCAGGCCCCATAACGCCACGGCGGTATAGATGACTGCCGGCACATTGATCCAGAACGCCAGCGCCAGGGCGATCAGGCCAAACAGCGCACAACTGATTAATAGTAAGGCGCGCAGCCACCGGTCAATCAACACACCTGCCAACCAGATGCTAAGCACCGCCGAGAGGCCAAACACCAGCAGCACTCGGTCAACATCCGCATCGATCCCGGCGGGCACCAGCAACGGGGCGATGTAGGTGTAGAGAATGTTGTGGGCCAGCACGTAGGTAAACGTTACCCACAGCACCGGACGAATTCCTGGCAGGTTCAGCACCTGGCGCAGCCCCAAGCGTTTATCCGCCCGTTCGCCAGCAAAATCCGGCAGTTGCCAGCGTGCCCAAGCCAGTAACACCAAGGTCAGCCCGGTCATGATTGCAAAACTCAGGCGCCAGCCAACGGCGGTGCCGAGGAAGGTGCCCGCAGGCACACCCAGTGACAGCGCCAGCGGTGCACCCAGCATGGCCACGGCAATGGCGCGACCTTGCAAGTGTGGCGACACCATTCGGCTCGCATAACCCGCTAGCAACGCCCAAAGCAGCCCGGCGAAGACCCCGGCAAAAAATCGCGCCACGAGGGTCAGCCCGTAGTGGCTGGACAGCGCGGTTACGCTGTTGACCAAGGCAAAGCCGCCGATGGCCATCAGCAGTAACGGTCGTCTGCGCAAGCCGCGGGTCAGCAGCGTCAGGGGGATGGCTGCCAGCAACGAGCCAAGGGCATAGACCGTGACCAGTTGACCGACCAGGGCGGGCGACACGCCTAGGCCTTCGCCTATCTGGGGTAGTAATCCGGCGGGCATGGCTTCGGTGAGGATGGTGATAAAGCCAGCGCTGGCCAGGGCCAGTAGACCGCCCAGCGGTAATGAATCCCGCTGGGCTGATGCGGCGAGTGAAGGGCTGCTGCTCATGACGTTTTATCCAGGTAAAAGGGCAAGCGGGCAGAGTAGGGGGCTGTGGTTGACGGAAAAACAGGCTAAGGTTCCGAACTTATCGGACGCAAGTGTCCGCAATCGCTGA
Organism: Pseudomonas sp. TE3911; assembly: GCF_054062775.1. Classification (NCBI taxonomy): domain Bacteria; kingdom Pseudomonadati; phylum Pseudomonadota; class Gammaproteobacteria; order Pseudomonadales; family Pseudomonadaceae; genus Pseudomonas; species Pseudomonas sp. TE3911. The sequence goes on from NZ_JBSSFP010000001.1 coordinate 1,394,343, forward strand.
AGGCGGGATCATGGACAGCTTGGGCAGCCTTTCGGTGTTCGTGCAGGTGGCGCAGACGCTCAGCTTCACCGCCGCCGGCCGTGTGCTGGGGGTGTCGTCGTCGGCTGTAGGCAAAAGCATTGCGCGGATGGAAGAGCGCCTGGGCGTGCGGCTGTTTCACCGCAGCACGCGCAGTATCACCTTGACCAGTGAAGGCTCGCTGTTCCTTGAACGGTCGCGGCGGATTCTCGCTGAGGTGGAAGCAGCCGAGCAGGAACTGACAGACGCCGGTGCAACCCCACGGGGCAAGCTGCGTATCAGTGTGCCGCAGGTGCGTGGCTTGTTGATGCCAGTACTCAGTGACTTTATGCGCGTCTATCCGGATATCGAGTTGGATGTGGATTTCTCTGACCGTATGGTGGACGTGATCGAGGAAGGTTTCGATGCGGTGATTCGCACGGGCAAGCCGGAAGATTCGCGGTTGATAGCGCGCCACCTGGGTCACTACCAGTTGGTGCTCGTCGCCACACCGGGATACTTCGCCCAACACGGCACCCCGCAGCAACCACAGGACCTGAATGGCCACGCCTGCCTGCGCCACAAGTTCTGCGCCACGGGCAAGCTCGAGCCCTGGCCGTTGCGTCTTGCCCCGGGTACTGCGGAACCGCTGTTACGTACGCCGTTGGTCAGTACCACCATTGAGTCTCTGAACCACGTGGTGCTCGAGGGTTTGGGCATTGCCTGCCTGCCGGACTACATGGTCAACCAGGCCGTGGGCGAGGGGCGCTTGCAACGGGTGTTGGATGATTACTTGGAACACCGGGGCAGTTTCTGGATGTTGTGGCCCGGTCGCCATACCTCGACCAAGGTACGCGTGTTTATTGACCATATGTGCGCCGGGCTTTTCCCTGCAGGCCCCGGTGCGTAACCCTGTGACGTTTTACCGACAGGAATGCGCGCGCCAAGGCCTCGTTCTGTTGCACAATACCGCCCAGACCGTTTTCCTCAGGATCTTCAATGTCGACATCATTCCACTTGCGTAGCCTCGGGCTGGCGCTGGTGCTGGCGGGCGCCGCGGGCTGCTCGTCACCCAAGACCGCTATTTATGAACATGAGAACTTCGACGACTCCGGTACGTTTTCCCGGGATTACCCCGTTAGCGATGTAGCAGCGTGCGAGGCCGCGCGGCGTGCCTTGCTGAGCCAGGGCTACATCATCACCAGCAGCGACCCGAAACTGGTCGTGGGTAACAAGAGTTTCCAGCAGACCGGCGAAACTCACCTGCAGATCAGCTTCAACGTGGTGTGTGCCGATGACGGCAAAGGTAAAAAGCACTCGACGATGTTTGCCAACGCCCTTCAGGATCGCTATGCGCTGAAGAAGGTCAACAACTCCGCGAGCCTCGGTGTAGGCGTGCTGGGGTCGGTGTCGATGCCGATTGGCTCCACCGATGACTCGATGGTGAAGGTGGCGAGTGAAACGGTGTCCGCGCCGAAGTTCTACGATCGCTACTTTGCGTTGGTGGACGTCTTCCTGCCCCAGGAAGTGAAGAAGGCTGAGCATATCCCCGAGCAGCCAAAGGCGGACCTCGGTGTGCCGGAGCCGAAGGCCGCACCCGCTGCGGAGAAAGTCGAGGCGCCGAAGGAAGAGCCTGCCGTACCAGCTGCTGCGGAGCCGGTTGTGCCTGCGCCTGAAGCCGCACCGATTGCCCCGCAGGCCGAGCCCGCACCCGCCACGACCACGCCGGACCTGCCGGCGCCGACAGAAGCGATTCCGCCCCTGCCAACGCCTGCGCAGTAGTTCAGACCGCTACGGGATTCACCTTGTCGACGTTGATCCCGTAGCGTTTGATCGCTTCACTGACCTTGTCGCGACCGATCATGCCGTCATCCGCCAGCGCCTTCAGGGCGGCCAGGGCGATGAAGTGGCGATCCACCTCAAAGAACTCACGCAAGGCTTCCCGGGTGTCTGATTGCCCGAAGCCATCAGTGCCCAGCGCGACAAAGCGACGGCCCGGCACGAACGGACGAAGCTGATCGGCGAACAGTTTCACGTAGTCCGTCGCCACCACCACTGGCCCCGAGTGCCCGGCCAGGCATTGCTCTGCATAACTCGCGCGAGGCTCGCTTTCCGGGTGCAGCAGGTTCCAGCGTTCGACCGCATGCCCGTCACGGCGCAACTCGGTGAGGCTGGTCACGCTCCACACGTTGCCGTGCACACCGAAGTCGGTGGCCAGCAGTTCAGCGGCGGCGATCACTTCTCGCAGGATCGAACCACTGCCCATCAGTTGCACTTGCGCCTCAGGGTTGGCGCTGAGCCTGTACATACCTTTGAGAATGCCGCCTTCCACGCCTTCGGGCATCGCCGGGTGCGGGTAGTTTTCGTTGAGCAGGGTGATGTAGTAGTAAATGTCTTCTTGCTCAACGTACATGCGCCGCATGCCCTCGCGAATAATCACCGCCAGTTCGTAGGCAAAGGTCGGGTCATAAGAGATGCAGCACGGAATCACCGACGAGAGGATATGGCTATGACCATCGTCATGCTGCAAGCCTTCGCCCATCAGCGTGGTACGCCCGGCCGTGGCGCCCAGCAAGAAACCACGCGCGCGCGCATCGCCCGCCGCCCAAGCCAGGTCGCCGACGCGCTGGAAACCGAACATCGAATAGAAGATATAGAACGGCACGGTCATCAGGCCGTGGTTGCTGTAGGACGTACTCGCCGCGATCCATGAGGAAATGGCGCCTGACTCATTCAGGCCTTCCTGCATGATCTGTCCGTCCTTCCTCTCCTTGTAGTAGCTCAGTTGTCCGGAGTCCTGTGGGGTGTAGAGTTGGCCGACGGCGGAGTGGATGCCGATCTGACGGAACAGGCTCTCCATGCCGAAGGTGCGTGATTCGTCCGGCACGATGGGCACGATCAGCTTGCCCAGGTGCGGGTCTTTCAGCAGGGTGCCGAGGATGCGCACGAAGGCCATGGTGGTGGAAATCGCGCGCTCGCCAGTGTCCTTGAGCTGAGTGGCGAAGGCGCTCAGTTCGGGGATCTGCAGCGATTCGACCGCAGTGTGGCGCGCGGGCACATAGCCGCCCATGGCCTGGCGACGTGCGGCGAAGTAACGGGCTTCTTCGCTATCGGCTTTGGGCTTGAGGTAAGGAATTTCAGCAAGTTGCTCATCGGGCACCTCCAGGCCGAAGCGGTCGCGGAAGGCCTTGACGGCGTCGGCACCCATCTTTTTCAGTTGGTGGTTAATGTTCTGGCCTTCGCCGGCTTCGCCCATACCAAAGCCCTTGACGGTTTTTGCCAGGATCACCGTCGGTTGGCCACTGTGACGCACGGCGGCGGCATAGGCGTTGTAGACCTTGTCCGGGTCATGGCCTCCCCGTGAGAGTTTCCAGATGTCGTCGTCGGACAGGTCCGCAACCAGTGCCAGCAACTCCGGGTATTTGCCGAAGAAGTGTTCGCGCACGTAGGCGCCGTTCTGGGATTTGTAGTTCTGATAGTCACCGTCCACACATTCCATCATGCGTTGGCGCAGCAGGCCGCTTGTGTCTTTTTCCAGCAGTGCATCCCAACCACCGCCCCAGATCACTTTGATCACATTCCAGCCGGCGGCGCGGTACAGGCTTTCGAATTCCTGGATCACCTTGGCGTTGCCGCGTACCGGGCCGTCCAGGCGTTGCAGGTTGCAGTTGACCACGAAGATCAGGTTGTCGAGTTTCTCGCGTCCGGCCAGGGAAATGGCGGCCAGGGATTCCGGCTGGTCCATTTCGCCATCCCCCAGGAATGCCCAGACCTTGCGGCCCTGGTGTTGCTTGAGGTCACGAAACTCCAGGTAGCGCATAAAACGCGCCTGATAGGCCGCCGTGATCGGCCCCAGTCCCATGGACACCGTAGGAAATTGCCAGAAGTCCGGCATTAGTCGTGGGTGGGGGTAGGACGAAATGCCCTCACCACCGGCTTCACGGCGGAAGTTATCCAGTTGTGCTTCGCTGATGCGGCCTTCGAGGTAGGCGCGGCCGTAAATGCCAGGCGAGGAATGCCCCTGGATGTACACCAGGTCGCCGTCGAAGCGGTCGGTGCGGCCACGGAAGAAGTGGTCGAAGCCGACGTCGTAAAGCACAGCGGCTGACGCATAAGTGGCGATATGCCCACCCACACCTGAGTGTTTGCCTGCACGCAATACCATGGCCATGGCGTTCCAGCGGATAAACGCATTGGTGCGGCGTTCGATGGCCAGGTTGCCGGGGTAGGGCAACTGGCGATCCACCGGGATCGTGTTGACGTAAGGCGTGGTCACCCGCCCATAGAAGTCGCCATGCCGCGCCACGTCGAAATCCAGCAACTGATCGATCAGGTAATGGGCGCGCGGGCGGCCTTCGGTGGACAGCACCGATTCGATGGACTCCAGCCACTCGCGGGTTTCCTGTGGATCGACGTCGCGTCTGACTTCGTTATTCGGGGTCATGTGAGGCTCCAGGGGCGGCGGATTTCAAGTGGCGGGCTCCTTGTGGGAGCGTCGTCAATGTTATTGCAATTGCAACTACATGGCCGAATCTAGCGTGGGATGAGCTACTATTGCAACCTTCTTGAAATCCACCGGATGGTGTTGCATGTCGTCGAAAGAGCCCGATGTATGGTTCCGTTTTGTCAGGGCCCACAGGACGGTCATCCGTGAAATCGAGCGCCGCCTGGCGGCCGCCGACTTGCCCCCTTACGCCTGGTACGACGCACTGTGGGGTCTAGAAAGCGGCCCCGAAGGCACCCGCCGCATGCACGAGTTGGCCGATGTATTGGCCATTGAGCGCTATAACCTCACGCGCCTGGTAGACCGCCTGGAAAAGGAGGGCCTGGTGCTGCGTTCACGCTCCGACGGCGATGGCCGCGCGGCATTTGCGTCGATCACCGATACCGGCCGGGCGTTGCGTAAAAAAATGTGGAAGATCTACGAAAGTACGGTGGACGAGTTGTTCCTGTCGCAGATCGAACCGGAGCAGCGCCGGGCGTTTGCCGAGGCGTTGGAGCGTACCGCCGGGATGGCGGTGGAGGCGGGTGTTCAAACCCGTGGCCGACGCAAAGCTGAAACCTGATGCAGATCTCATGTGCGAGGGTGCAAGCCCCCTCCCACAATGGAATGCATTGCAGTCCATTTCAGTGCGTAGCTGATTGCAATCGCGCTTCAAAGCCCTGGCGCTAAATCCGCATAACGCTGCTACGTTTAATCTTGAAGTGCAGGAACATCATGGCGCAGACATTTTTTCGTCATGACGGCACTTTAGGCTGGTGATGCAGGTCATTTATCTGCAGCCACTTTTAACGTCAAGAAGGAGTCCATGATGGACGATTACCAGGAAGAACTGCTGGAGTACCAGGCCTTTGAATTCGATCCGCTGGATCCGGCCGACGACGCCACCGAGCTGTAAGACCGACTTCAGGCGGAATGCCGCTGACTGCGGCGAAATTCCCCTGGGGTCTGGTTGTTCCATCGCTTGAATGCCCGTTGAAAGGCTTGGGCTGAGGCAAAGCCGAGCAAGTAGGCGATCTCGCCGAACGCCAGTTCCGTATCGCGAATGTAGGTCATGGCCAGGTCGCGGCGGGTATCGTTGAGAATCGCGCGGAATTGAGTGCCTTCTTCGGCCAGTTTACGGCGCAATGTCCAGGTCGGCAGCTTCAAGCGTGCCGCCACTTCTTCCAGGTCGGGTTCCCGGCCGCCATTGAGCATCGGCCCGAGCAACCGGGTAATGCGCTCGCGCAAGCTGCGGGTGCGGGTCAACTGCTCCAACTCCCTTTCACACAATTGCAGCAAGAGCTGCCAGGTACTTGGGCAATGCTGCGGGTTACGCATTGCCAGGGTGGATTGGCTCAGGCGCAACTGGTTGGCCTCGGCACCGAAGTGGACCTGATTGGCGCCCAATAGGCTGTACTGCTCGCTGTACTCGGGGGCATCGAACTCGATGTCGATTCGTTGCGCCAGCAACGGTTGTTGTGCCAAGTTGGCGAGCTGATGCAACCAGCTGGAAATGATCGAGTCCACCACAAAACGGTTGTAGGCGTTGTAGGGGCTGATGGAATAGAAACGCAGCCAGGCGCCTTCGGCATCCTCATGAAAACTCGATTGCCCGCGATAGTTGGCACCATACAGCGGCTCAAAGCGCGTCAGGGTGCGAGCGGCTTCGCGTACGTTAGGCGCCTGTGCGGCGGTGACACCAGCCAGTCCCGCTTGGCTCAAGCGGCTGAGTTGCCCCATGCGCAAGCCCAGGCCGGGGTCGCCGGTCAGTTGAATGGCCGCATGGCCCAGGCGCATATAGCGCGGGATCGACAAGCGCGCGCCAGCTTCGGCGAGGCGCGCCGGGTCCAGGCCGTATTGCAGCAAGAGCGGTTGCGGGTCCAGGCCGTGGCTGTGGATCGCGTCGGCCAGGGTGTGCACGAAGCCCACCGACAAATCCCCGAGGCGCACCGGCTTCACCGCGTTACAGCCAGATATTCAGCAGGCGCGCGCCACGGGCGTCGCTGTCGGCGTTGATCTGCCCGTTGTGACTCAGGAAACTCTGCCCGGCAGTGCCCAAATCCCAGAACTGCCCGCGCAGAAATACGCTCATGCCGGCGCTGGCCTGGCTGATCGGTTGTTGGCTGATCAAGGTCAAGCGGCGCCACGCTTCGCCCTCACTGAGCTCTTCGGGCTTGAGGCTGATTTCCTGTGGAGTGGAGACGCTTTTGAAACCGCGCCATGGTCGATCCCAGGTCTCGCGGCCAAGCACAAAGGCCGGCACTGCAATCAGTTGCGCGCCCTGTTCGTTGAGCTTGCGGTAGTTGTCCGGGTACCAGCTGTCACTGCCCACTAGCACGCCAAGGCGGCCGGCCGGGGTGTCGACCACGCTGACGATATTTTCGTCTCCAGGCTCGATAAAACCGCGCTCATCGTAGATCGGGTAGAGCTGGCGTTGCAGATTGCCGACGGGCAAGCCGTCTGCCGCAAATACCACGCTGGCGTTAAACAGCGCGCCATGGCCGACCTGGAGTTGCCCTTGGCTCACACTTGGGTTGGGCAGGGCAATGGAGCCAGCGACCACCGTGACCCCGAATTCCTTGGCCAGGCCGCCGAACAGCACTTGATAGTCACGCGCCATGGCCGGGGCTTTCATGCGCAGGTAGGCGTCGTTGGTGCGGTCATCGCCCGTGGCGCTGATCCAGGCACGCAGGAATTGCAAGGGATTGCTCAGCGACAGCCAGTGCATCGCGTCCTTCACATGCAGCGCTTGGTACACCTCGTTTTTTTCGCCGGTGAGCATCAGCCAAGTGCCGATGTGTTCAGGCAGTACCACAATGGTCTTTTCGTTGATCAGGCCCTGGTCCCGTGCGTTTTGCAGGTACGCCGCAAGCTTCAGGTGCAGGCGTTCCAGGCTCTGGTAGTCGGCGGGGAATAACTCCGGCTGGATGCCCAGCAGGTTACCTCGATCGGCGGGTTGGCCTTCGTTGACGGCGAGGGTGCTGCGCAGGTCCGACAGGTAATGCGCCACGGGGCGCTCCTGGGTCCAGACCAGATACGCGGCGACGGCGGCAACCAGGGCCAGGGTGACGGTAAAAGCTAGAAGTTTACGCATGGGGGAACAGACAACAGACCAAGTGCAGGGTTCGCTGACTAGGGTAGGGCCCATGCGGCGGCTTGCCAAGGGGCGCTGTGCGTTTGGATCAATAAGTTGTGAGTTTCGGTCATTGAGCGGTAGGGGATCGCCTCTTAGTCTGTGGGACATAAACCGATGGCAGGCCATTCGAGCCTTCCACGTCCCGTGATGATCCGTTGTGGAGCTGTACCATGACCGCTGCTGCCTACCCGCACCTGCTGGCCCCGTTGGACCTGGGTTTTACGACCTTGCGCAACCGTACTCTGATGGGTTCGATGCACACCGGCCTTGAAGAAAAACCCGGTGGCTTCGAACGCATGGCGGCTTATTTTGCCGAGCGCGCCCGTGGCGGCGTCGGCCTGATGGTCACCGGTGGCATTGGCCCCAACGATGAAGGCGGGGTGTACGCCGGTGCGGCCAAGCTGACTACCGACGAGGAAGCGCAAAAGCACAAGATCGTGACCGAGGCCGTGCATGAAGCGGGCGGCAAGATCTGCATGCAGATCCTCCACGCCGGCCGTTATGCCTACAGCCCCAAGCAGGTCGCGCCAAGCGCCATCCAGGCGCCGATCAACCCGTTCAAGCCCAAGGAATTGGACGAAGAGGGCATCGAAAAGCAGATCCAGGATTTCGTCACCTGTTCGCTGCTGGCCCAGGTCGCCGAGTACGACGGCGTGGAAATCATGGGCTCCGAAGGTTATTTCATTAACCAGTTCCTTGCCGCCCACACCAACCACCGCACCGACCGTTGGGGCGGCAGCTACGAAAATCGCATGCGCCTTGCCGTGGAAATCGTGCGCCGGGTGCGCGAAGCGGTGGGGCCGAACTTCATCATCATCTTCCGCCTGTCGATGCTCGACCTCGTGGAAGGCGGCAGCACTTGGGAAGAAATCGTGCAGTTGGCCAAGGCCATCGAGCAGGCCGGTGCGACCATCATCAACACCGGCATCGGCTGGCACGAAGCGCGTATTCCGACCATCGCCACCAAGGTGCCACGCGGCGCGTTCAGCAAAGTCACTGCCAAGTTGCGCGGAGCGGTGCAGATCCCGCTGATCACCACCAATCGCATCAATACACCGGAAATTGCCGAGCAGATTCTCGCTGAAGGCGATGCGGACATGGTTTCGATGGCGCGACCGTTCCTCGCCGACCCGGAGTTCGTCAACAAGGCCGCCGCCGGGCGTGCCGATGAAATCAACACCTGCATCGGCTGCAACCAGGCCTGCCTGGACCACACCTTTGGCGGCAAGCTGACCACCTGTTTGGTCAATCCCCGTGCATGCTACGAGACCGAACTGAATTACCTGCCGGTCAAGCAGATCAAAAAAATCGCTGTGGTCGGCGCCGGCCCCGCTGGTCTGGCCGCTGCCACCGTAGCCGCTGAACGCGGTCACCACGTGACGCTGTTCGACTCGGCCAGCGAGATCGGCGGCCAGTTCAACATCGCCAAGCGTGTGCCCGGCAAGGAAGAGTTCTTTGAAACCCTGCGCTACTTCAAGCGCAAGTTGCAAACCACCCACGTCGAGCTGTGCCTCAACACCCGAGTGGATGTCGCGCAGCTGGCGGCTGGCGGCTACGACGAGATCATCCTGGCCACCGGCATCGCGCCCCGCACGCCGGCGATTGCGGGCGTGGAAAATGCCAAGGTGCTGAGCTACCTGGACGTAATCCTTGAACGCAAGCCGGTGGGCAAGCGCGTCGCGGTGATTGGCGCTGGCGGTATTGGTTTCGACGTGTCGGAATTCCTCGTGCACCAGGGCGTGTCTACCAGCTTGGACCGTGAAGCATTCTGGAAAGAATGGGGCATCGACACCCAGTTGCAAGCCCGTGGCGGTGTGGCCGGCATCAAGCCTCAACCCCATCCACCGGCCCGTGAAGTGTTTCTGTTGCAGCGCAAGGCTTCAAAGGTCGGCGACGGTCTGGGCAAAACCACCGGCTGGATTCACCGTACCGGCTTGAAGAACAAGCAGGTGCAGATGCTCAACAGCGTTGAGTACCTCAAAATCGACGATGACGGCCTGCATATCCGCATCGGCGCCGAGGGCGAGCCGCAGCTGTTGGCGGTGGACAATATCGTCATCTGTGCCGGCCAGGATCCGTTGCGTGAATTGCACGACGGCCTTGTCGCAGCGGGCCAGAACGTACACCTGATCGGCGGCGCCGATGTGGCGGCTGAGTTGGATGCCAAGCGCGCCATCAACCAAGGCTCACGCCTCGCCGCCCAGCTGTAAGACGACGAAAGGGGCGGTGTTAGACTACCGCCCCTTTTTTTATTCAGATGCCGCCCGATGGGTCCTTTCGATTGGCTTCCCCATGCTCCGCTTGAACCGTTAGCACTGGATTGGCTCAACGGCGTCGAGTTGGCCGTGCTGCGCCTGGACCGCATCGACCCGCTGATCAGTGGCAACAAGTGGTTCAAGCTCACCGAGCACCTGGCCCAGGCGCAACGGGCGGGGGCCGGCGGCGTTATCAGCCTCGGCGGCGCCTATTCCAACCATCTGCACGCACTGGCGGCGGCGGGCAAGCGTTTTGGCTTTCCCACTGTCGGCCTGTTGCGCGGTCATGCGCAAGACACGGCTACCGTCCAGGATTTGAAAGCATTCGGCATGCAGCTGCATTGGCTCGGTTATGGCGGCTATCGTGCGCGCCATGAGCCGGGTTTCTGGGAACCTTGGCGCGCGCTTTATCCGCATCTGTATTCCGTGCCTGAAGGCGGCGGCGGATTGGCCGGCGCAGTCGGGTGTGGGGTGTTGGTCGAACAGGCCGGTGAACAACTGAGAAACCTGGGTTGGGCCGATTACGACGGCTGGTGGCTGGCAGCAGGCACCGGCACCACGCTGGCAGGTTTGGTCCTGGCAGAGGCGGGCGCCCATCCGGTGTTCGGCGCAATGGCCGTGCCGGACGATCATGGTGTGGCGCAAAACGTGAGTGCCTTGGTGCAAGGTGGCTATACATTGCTGGATGCCAGCCGTGGTGGCTTCGCCAAGGTCGACCCGCTGTTGCTCGACTTTATTGAAACCACGGAGCAGGCCTGCGGCGTGCCGCTGGAACCGCTGTACACCGGCAAAGCCCTGCTGGCGTTGAAGCAGCAGATCGAGGCCGGGCACATCGCGCCCGGTACTCGCCTGATCTTTGTGCACACCGGCGGCCTGCAAGGCCGCCGAGGGCTTACAGCCTAGCGCGCTTACCCGGCATCATCCGCAACGCTGTGTTATCGCGCATCACATAATGATGAAAGATCCCCGCCAGGGCATGCAGGCCGATCAGCCAATACCCGATTTGGCCGAACAACACGTGCCAGCTTTCAATCTCTTTGGCCAGTGGCTTGTTCTCGCCAATTAACGGCGGCAACTCCATGCCATAGAACATCACCGAATGTCCCTCGGCACTGACGATCAGCCAACCAGCAATCGGCATACCGATCATCAAGGCGTACAGCGCGGCGTGCATCAGGGTGGCGAGCAGGCTTTGCCATTGCGGCGGGGCGGGGACGATCTTCGGCGCCACCCCCAGGCTGCGCGCGAACAGACGCAGCCATACCAATACAAACACGGTGAGGCCGAACATGAAGTGCATCTCGACGATCAAGGTGCGGGCGCCGCTGCCTTTGGGGAACTGGCCGCGTAACTCTATGCAGGCGTAGACCACCGCCAGCAGCACCACCATCAACCAGTGCAGCGCAATCGACATGGTGCTGTAGCGCGTATCGGAATTTTTCCACGGCATCGCTCGGTTCCTTATTCATCAGGGTAAACCTCCGCTCTTTGGCGACGGAGTCTTTTTACTTTATGCCTGTTTTGAACGATTTGCCCGGCGCGAATGCCTTTGTATTGACGCTTGTCAGTGGCTTTGCGGCATTTCACCGCGCGCCAGACGCTGGTTAACATCGGCGATCACCGCCGGCAGGTCAGTGATGGTATCGATCAGGTAATGCGGGCGTGAGCCTTCGAACATCGCCTCGATGCGCGTGCGTTCGCTGGCCAGGGTGGCGGCATCGAGGGCTTGAAACTGTTCATAGGTAAGCCCCAGGGCATTGCCGGAGCAGGTCAGGGCCACGGTCCACATTCCGGCGCGACGACCTTCGAGTATGCCGGGCACGGTGTCGTCGACCTTGAGGCACGCCGCCACATCATCAATTCCGAGGGCAATTACGTTGGCCAGGGCCTGGGCCGGCCATGGGCGGCCGTTGGGCACTTCGTCGGTGGCGACCACATGGTCGGCGACGTAACCATTGGTGGCGGCCAAGGCGACAACCTTGTCCATCACCTGCTTGGGGTAGCCGGAGCAGGAGCCAATCTTGATGCCTTGCTCACGCAGTTGAGCGATGGTGTCGAGTGCGCCGGGGATCAGCGCCGAGTGTTCGGCGATCTTCTCGATCTGCAACGGCATGAAGCGCTGGTAGATGGCGGTCACGTCGTCGTCGGTGGGCGTGCGGCCGAACGCCTTGCGATAACGCTCGGCGACTTGCGGTTGGTCGCAAAGGGTGCGGATATGGTCCCACTTGCCCATGCCCATCGGGCCACGGGCTTCTTCGATGGAGACTTGCACGTCGAACTCGGCGAAGGCCTCGACAAAAATCTGAGTCGGCGCGAAGGAGCCGAAGTCGACGACGGTGCCGGCCCAATCGAGGATGACGGCCTGGAGGGTGTTGGGGTTTTGATAGTTCATGGTTCAGATCCTGTGGGTTATGGGGAGAATCAGATGTCCAACACTTCCATTTCTTGCAGCACCTCGGCGATCGCCTTGACCGCCGTCTGCATGCCGGTTGCGTCGACATGGCCGATGCAGCCGACGCGGAACGTTTCCACTTGGGTCAATTTGCCGGGGTACAAGATGAAACCCTTGGCCTTGACCCGCTCGTAGAAGTCCTTGAACTGGTAGCGCGGGTCTTTGGGGGCGTGGAAGGTGACGATGATCGGTGCCTGGATTGCGGCCGGCAGAAAACTGCGCAAACCAATGCTGGCCATGCCGTTCAGAAGCGCCTGGCAGTTGTCGGCATAGCGTCGATGGCGTGCAGGCAGGCCACCTTCCTCCTGGTATTGCAGCAGCGCTTCGTGCAGGGCGGCGACCACGTGGGTCGGTGGGGTGAAGCGCCACTGGCCGGTCTTCGCCATGTAGGTGTGCTGGTCGAACAGGTCCATCGCCAGGGAATGGCAGTTGCCTTGGGCGGCGGCCAGTGCCTGCTTCTCGGCAAAGACGAAGCCCATGCCGGGCACGCCTTCGAGGCACTTGCCCGAGGCGGCGATCAGTGCGTCGAACGGTACGTTGCGGGCATCAATTGGCAGGGCGCCGAAGGAACTCATGGCGTCGATGATCAGGCGCTTGCCGTGGTTCTTAACGACCTGGGCGATCTCCGGCAACGGATTGAGAATGCCGGTGCTGGTTTCGCAGTGGATCAACGCGACGTGGGTGATGCCCGTGTCGGCCTGGAGCAAACGGTCCACATCGGCGGCGGTGGTGGGTTCGTCTTCAGCGGTTTCAAAGGTGCTGAAGTCGCGGCCCAGCACTTCACAGATCTTCGCCAGGCGCTTGCCATACGCACCGTTGATCAGGACCAGCACCTTGCCATTACGTGGGACCAGGGTGCCGATGGCCGCTTCGACGGCAAAAGTGCCGCTGCCTTGCAAGGGCACACAGTGGTGGCTTTCAGCACCATTGAGGATTGCCAGCAATTGCTCGCAGACGCTGGCAGTGAGTTGGTTGAAACGGTCATCCCATGAACCCCAGTCCACCATCATGGCCTGACGGGTGCGGTTGGATGTGGTCAGGGGGCCAGGGGTCAGCAGGATCGGCGTGGCAGTGGTCATCTCAAGTCCTCGCAAGGCATCGGGGGTTGAAGCTACGGCGCCTAAATTGCAGTTTGGCTTGTCATCAATCAAATTGTTTGTTGTTATGCGAGCTATCAGTGAGGCCGATGACTATGAACCTGTTCCAACTGCGCGCATTCGATGCCGTGGCCCGCGAGGGCAGTTTTACCCGTGCTGCCGCGCGGCTTTTCATCAGCCAACCGGCGGTGACCGGGCATATCAAGGCCCTGGAGGAGTACTACCAGATCCCGTGTGTGTTGCTACGGCGCACCGCCCGACGGGTTGAGTTGACTGAAGAGGGCGCACGGCTGGCGGCGATCACCCGGGCGATCTTCGGCCTGGTGGACGAGGCCCAGACGATGCTGGAGGCCAACCGCCAACTGCTGACCGGGCGTCTGGAAGTCGCGGCGGACGGCCCGCACTTGGTGATGCCGATGATTGCCAGCCTGCGCGCGCGCTACCCCGGGATTACCGTCAACCTGCGCCTGGGCAATGCCCAGGAAACCCTCGCCGCACTGTTATCCGAACATGCGGATGTGGCGGTGCTCACCGAAGTGGAGCCGCGCAATGGCCTGCACCTGCAACCGTTGAACGAGTCGAGGATTTGCGCATTGGTGCCGGCCAGCCATCCGTGGGCGCAGCAACCCGAGGGTATTCGCCTCGAGCAACTCAACGACGTGATCATGGTGCTGCGCGAGCCCAGCTCCATCACCCGGCGTACCTTCGATGACGCCTGTGTGGCGGCGAATGTGCAGCCCAAGGTGCTGCTGGAACTGGACAGCCGCGAGGCGGTGACCGAAGCCGTCGCTGCTGAGTTGGGGGTGGGCGTGGTCTCGTCCATGGAAGTCAGCCCCGACCCGCGCGTGCAGGCCGTGGCGATTGAGGGCGATGGGCTGGTCAACCGGCATACGCTCGGTTGCATGGAGCGGCGCCGTTCGTTGCGCCTGATTCAGGCGTTTTTCGAGTTGGCGCCGAGCTGAAGGCTGTCGCGCACGATCTCCAGGAACGTCGCCACCACCCGGCGGGAACTCTGTTCCTTGAGGCATACCAGGGTTTCTTTCATGCGCTGGCTGCAATCGCGGATCGGCATGGCGCACACCCGTGAGTCGGCGCCGAACTCCGCCGCCGAGACCACGCCCACGCCGATGCCCACCACCACCGCTTCACGCGCGGCCTCACGGCCTTCCACCTGGATCGCCGGGCGAATGCGCAAGCCTGCCTGGCTCATTTCGTGTTCAAGGGTCTGACGGGTGACCGAGCCGATTTCACGCAATACCAGCGGCGTGTCGTCCAGGTCAGCCAAGCAGATGGACTCGCGTCCGGCCCACGGGTGGTTGCGCGCGACAAAGGCGAGCAATTGGTCGTCAGGCAACGGCAGCGACAGCAGGCGCTCATCGTCGACGTCGCGGCCCAGCAAGGCCAGGTCGGCCTGGTAGTTGTACAGGCGAAACAGCGATTCGTCGGTGTTGCCGGTTTCGATCTTCACGCTGATTCCCGGGTACAGCTGGCAAAAACGCGCGATCTGCGGCAGCACATGCACGGGGGCATCCACGGCGAGGGTGAGGGTGCCGGTGAGCAACGCGCGGGAGTCCTGCAACAGTTCCTCGGCTTCGGCCTCGATCACAAACAGGCGTTGGGTGATGCTCAGCAGGCGTTCGCCCAGGTCTGTCAGGCGCACTGAGCGCTTGTTGCGATGAAATAACAGCACGCCGAATCGCTCTTCGAGTTTGCGCACCTGGTCGGAAATCGCCGGTTGCGTCAGGAACAACCGTTCCGCGGCCTGGGTGAAACTGCCGTGTACGGCCACGGCATGGAAGGCTTTGAGTTGGGTATGGGACACCGACATCGCAAATCCTCTTACAAGCTGAGCTTATATTTGAAATACGATAAATCGATTTTACCTATTAGTCAGCCATTGCTTTGATATGTCTCAACCACTGTAGGTTGAGTCCTACAACCTCCGGTGGTCATGGGCTCTGGGACACCGGACTCATCTGACCAATACCGCGCCATCCACGGCTCGGCATTGCAGTGCTTAACCATAAAAACAACAGGCATTTGCTTCTCGATTCTGCCGGCACACTCACCTGAGGTCAGAACCACCATGAATATCCCTATGGGTAGCATCAAGCGTTGGCGCGTGCAGATTTTCGCCATCACCTGGCTGGCGTACGCCGCGTTCTATTTCACTCGCAAAGCGTTTTCCGTGGCCAAGCTGGGGATCGTCGACGACCCGAGTTTCCCCCTCGACAAAATGATGATGGCCAACCTGGATGGCATTTACCTGGCGGCCTATGCCGTCGGACAGTTCACCTGGGGCATGCTGGCTGACCGCTTCGGGCCGCGTGTCGTTGTGCTCGGCGGGTTACTGATTTCTGCCGCTGCGGCGCTGGTGATGGGCACGTTTGCCACCTTGCCGATCTTTATAAGTTGCATGCTGATCCAGGGCTTGGCGCAGTCCACCGGCTGGTCTGGACTGTGCAAGAACCTCGGCAGTTTCTTCCCGGCGCAGCAGCGCGGGCGGGTGCTGGGGTTATGGAGTTCGTGCTACGCCTTCGGTGGCCTGGTGGCGTCGCCCTTTGCC
Source organism: Pseudomonas sp. TE3911 (assembly GCF_054062775.1). NCBI lineage: Bacteria > Pseudomonadati > Pseudomonadota > Gammaproteobacteria > Pseudomonadales > Pseudomonadaceae > Pseudomonas > Pseudomonas sp. TE3911. The sequence continues at coordinate 1,410,329 of NZ_JBSSFP010000001.1, forward strand.
GGGTGGTGGGCCTACACCCTGATCGGCAGCTGGCATGCGGCGTTTATCTCCAGTGCGGCGGTGGTAGCGTTTGTGGCGGTGCTGTTCTTTCTCTTCCAGCGCAACACGCCGCAGGACGTGGACTTGCCGGCCGTGGAACCGGAGCCGCTGTTGAGCGCCGAGGAGGCCGCCGCCGAGAAGCGCATCAGCGTGCTGGAACCGCTGCGGGCCATCTTGCGTAACCGCACCGTCTTGACCCTGGGGCTGGCGTATTTCCTGTTGAAACCGGCGCGCTACGCGATCCTGTTGTGGGGCCCGGTGATCGTGTATGAGCAAATGCCCTCGGTCGGCAAGGTCGGCGCGGCCATCGTGCCGACGGCGTTCGAACTGGCCGGTTTGCTGGGGCCAGTGCTGATCGGGCTGGCGTCCGACAAACTCTTCGGCGCCCGACGCATGCCGGCCTGCGTGCTCAGCCTGCTGGCCCTGACCGTGGCCTTGGCGCTCTTCATGGGCGCGCTGCACACCGGCAGCGTGCTGCTGGTGATGGCGTTGTTGTTTGTGATGGGCCTGACCCTCTACGGGCCGGACTCAATGATCAGCAGCACCGCCGCCATCGACTTCGGCACCGCCAAGGCGGGGGCGACAGCCGCAGGCTTTGTGAACGGTTGCGGTTCGGTGGGGGCGATCCTCGGCGGGTTGCTGCCGGGCTACTTCGATACGGTGACGGTGTTTATCGTGTTTGCCGGTGCCGCGCTCTTTTCCTCGCTGGTGCTGATGCCCTACTGGAACGCCAGGCCGGCCGTGCTGGCCCAGGTCGGGGATTTCGTGCCGGACCGCGGTCTTGCGATCAAACCCTTGCGAACCTGAGGGGGATGGCCGGTTTTTGGTGGATCAGAGCGTTTTTGCCCTATAAACTCTGCCCCCAAAGCGCCGGCCAGTAGACGTTTCGGCGCGATGTATAGAAGAGAGTGAGTCATGGGCGCACAGTGGAAAGTCAAACATAAAGAAGCGGCATCCAATGCCAAGGGCAAGATCTTTGGCAAGCTGGTGAAAGAAATCACCATCGCCGCCCGCAATGGCGCCGACACCGCGACCAACGCTCACCTGCGTCTGGTGGTGGAGCAGGCCAAGAAGGCCTCGATGCCCAAGGAAACACTGGAACGCGCGATCAAGAAGGGCGCCGGTCTGCTCGGTGAAACTGTGCAATACCACCGCGTGACCTACGAAGGTTTCGCCCCGCACCAGGTGCCGCTGATCGTTGAGTGCGTAACCGACAACATCAACCGCACCGTGGCGGAAATCCGCGTGGCGTTCCGCAAGGGTCAGTTGGGTGCTTCGGGCTCGGTAGCCTGGGACTTCAACCATGTCGGCCTGATCGAAGCGTCGCCGGATACCCCGGACGCGGATCCGGAAATGGCTGCGATTGAAGCCGGTGCACAGGACTTTGAAGACGGCGAAGAAGAGGGCGCGACCCTGTTCATCACCGAAACCACCGACTTGGACGCAGTGCAGAAAGCGTTGCCCGAGCAGGGTTTCACCGTGCTATCGGCCAAGCTGGGCTACATCTCGAAAAATCCGGTCAGCGGTTTGACGGATGAGCAGATGGCTGAAGTCGAAGCCTTCCTCGAAGGTTTGGACAACCATGATGACGTGCAGGATATGTTCGTGGGCCTGGCGGGCTGATTGAATTTATAGCTGTACAACTGTGGGAGGGGGCTTGCTCCCGATAGCGGTGGGTCTGACCCACTGCAATCGGGAGCAAGCCCCCTCCCACATGGTTTAAGAGTGTTGGATAGATGCCAGCAAGGCGTTGATTTCTTCGAAGCTCGGTCGCGCCAACACATCCGGCTGACAGCACATTTTTTGGAGTTCCAAGAGTTCACCGCTCAACCCCGTTTCAACCCGCTCCAACAATTCCCCCAGCAACACCCCGAACGCCCGCACTTCAAGTCGCTGTAACGCCCGTGTTTCCAAGGTATCCGTCGTGGCATGGAACGACGCTGCGCCAAAATCCCCTAGCAGGCAATCGCCCACTTCATTCCACAGAATATTGTGGCCGTACAGGTCGCCATGGGTGATGCCGTGCCTGTGCAAATGAGCGGCCACCGAGGCGATACCCTGGGCCATGCGCAAGGCCACATTGGCACTGAAACGGGCAGTCGGCTCGTAGATGTCGCGGGTGCACGAAGCCAGGCTCGGCAGGGCGGCGAGGTTGCGGTAACTGGGGTCAATCAGGTCCATCACCAGTGCGGCCTGGTGATCGGGATGGCCGACTATACGGCCCTCGACCTTGATCAGATTGGGATGCAGCCCGGCGGCGATGCAGGCCTGCATTTCGTGCAGCGGCGAGCCATCGCTGGTGATGGTGCCTTTATAGAGTTTGACTGCCACCGGCTTGGCCTGCGGTTTCCATAGGGCCTTGCGGATCACCCCCGAGGCGCCTTCGCCCAGCACTTCGGCCAATTCCAGCTCTGTCCACGGGATGTCCGGCGTTGCGTCGTCTGCCGCCACATCCACTGCCATTTCCACCGGGTTTCCGGCATAGGCCAACCAGGTCAGGCTTGGCAGGGCTAACAGCCATTGCGGCAGGTGGGTAAAGCGGTTGGACGCGATGCGAAGCAATTCGAGGTTGTGACAGTTGGCCAGGCTTTCCGGCAGCGCCGCGAGCTGGTTCCCGGCAAGCATCAGTTTTTGCAGCAGCGGCCGCTCGCCCAACGCGTCGGGCAACTGGCTGATGCGATTGTCGGTGAGGATCAGCCAGCGCAACAGCGGCGGTAAAGCGGCGGCGGGAACGTGGCTGATCTGGTTGGCCTTGAAGCCGATCATGCTCAACTTGGCGCACTGCCCCAGGCATTCCGGCAGCTCAGTAAAAGCGTTATCCGAGCAGAAGAGCACGCGAAGGTGCGGCAGGCGGTGCAGGTCGTCGGGCAGGCGGCTCAGGGCGTTACCGCTGAGGTTGAGGATCTCCAGGGAGTCGGCCAGCCCGAAGATTTCTTCTGGGAATTCGGTGAGCCCGCAGGACAGGTCCAGGCGCGTAACGCCGGCCAATTGGCCAGCCTTGAGTTGGGCGAGGGTATTCATGAACGGCGCGGTCACTCGGCAAGGGGGCGTAAATGGCGCTCATGATACCGGGTCGGGCACCGGTTGCGGGCTGGCGTGTTGCAGTTGATTCAGGCGGCTGGCGGTGCGCGCCAAGTCGATGGCCTGACCGCTCATCGCCTGTGCCAGCGGTTGTTCGCCGATCAGGATCAGGTGCTTGTCTTTGTCGTAGAGCACGTCCACCAGGTTGATAAAGCGCTGCTGCACAGCGATCGGGCACTCGGCCAAGTGGGGCAGGCCGTCGATGATCCAGTGATCGAAATCCTCGCACAGCAGCAGGTAGTCCATCACGGCTGTCAGCTGTTCGCAGAGGTCGCTGAAGGTAAACGCGATGGTACGAGCGTGATGCTGGCGGCAGATCAATTGTCGGTTGCCCACCGTCAGGTGCTGCGCCGGGCCATCGGTGACCGGCAGGCCGAGCGCCGCACGCTGGGTCGGTGTGCCCGGCCACACGTATTGCCCGGTGGTAAAGCGCTGCACGGAATGAGCCTGGGGCAGGCTGCGAAAATCCTTGGGCGAGCTGACTTCCAGCACCTCCATGCGCGTGGCGATCAAGTCGATCACCGGTTTGAACCGCTCGTGGTACAGCGGGTTGGGTAACAGGCCTTCGGGCGCATAGTTGGAGGTGACCAGTACCAGTACGCCGCGCTGGAACAACGCCTTGAACAGCCGGGTAATCAGCATGGCATCGCCGATATCGTGCACGTGGAACTCGTCGAAACACAGCACACGGCAGCCGTCGAGCAGTTCGTCCAGGGTGACGGCCAGGGCATCCTCGGCCTTCTGGTGGGCGAACATGCCCCGGTGCAACTGGGCGAAAAAATCATGGAAGTGCACGCGCTGCTTTTCGGCGATGGGCAGCGCCTGGAAGAAACCGTCCAGCAGCCAGCTTTTGCCGCGACCTACCGGGCCGTGCAGGTACAGGCTGCGGGTGGGTTGGCCAGCGAGCAGGCGCTGGGTCGCGCGCGCCATGGCGGCGATTGCCTGGGCCTGGCCGTCGCTGAGGGTATAGCCCTGTTGCCGGGCCTTGTTCTCAAAGAACGTCTGGATGGGCGAGTCGTCGTGGCCGTCGGTGTGTTTACCGAGCAAGCGACGGATTAAAGGAAGCACGGCCAATGGGATTCACTCTGTGTGTCGAGGTCGCTTACTTTAGGTCGCTCGGGGCGATTTGACCAATACAGAAGGGCGCGGCCAGCTATCTCTAAACGGCATGGAGCACAGGTAATCCTGTCCACACTGGCAGATTTTTTCTCAGTGACTACCCTTCTACATGGCAGTCACCCCTGTATAAGGATTTGGGGCAGTGAAGGGACGAGCAGTATTGACAGTCATGGGCGCGATGCTCTGCAGCACGGTTTACGCGGCGCAACTGCAAGTTGTGGTGCGCATCGATGTGCAACGGGGCTGTCAGTTGGTGGGCACCACCCGCAGCGCTGGCATCGAGCAACTTGGCGTATTGGATTTTGGCAGCGGCCCGCGTCTGGATGACCCGGCCGGGCCGTTGAGTGCGGCGCTGATCAGCCAGCGCCAGCCGCGCCTGGAATGTAACCCCGACACCCCGTACCAGATGCGCGTCGATGGCGGCCTGAACGGTGGTACCGGCGAAGTACGTTACCTGAGCACGGGCATCCCCTCCGGCAAACCCATTCCTTATCGCATTTATGCCGACGCCGCGCGGCGTGTTCCGTTGCCAGTGAATGTCCCGCTCAGCGGCCGTGTGCCGGACTCTGGCTCCGTCGATCTGCCGCTGTATGGTCGTATCGAACCGCTCAAGGACATCCCGGCCGTCGGCCGTTACACCGACCTGCTCAAGGTAACGGTCACATGGTGAACCGTGGCTGGACCCTGCTGGCCATGGGTGGCCTGTTGCTGCTGGCTGAAGACGCCCGCGCGGCGGTGGCCAGCGGGTTTATCCAGGCGCGCATGGTGATCACCGCCAGTTGCGAAGTGAGCAAGGGCAACGACACAGCGCCGGTCAGCCCGACGGGCGGCACCGCCATGCTGGACTTCGGCAGCCAGGGACCTACGTGGAGCAACCCCTTGGGGGCGAACATCTCAGACGGCAGTAACGCGCCGCTGACAGTCTCGTGCAACCCGACGGTCGCCAGCTTCACCGTGACCATCGACGGCGGCACCAATGCCGTCGGCACCACCCGGCGCCTGAGCAACGGCCGCCAGACTATCCCTTATCAACTGATGGCCGACCCGCGGGGGCGTATCCCTTACACCATCGGCCAGCAACGCAGTTTTGTAGCCGCTAATGGCACGCAAATGACCATCCCGGTGTGGGGCGCCGTGGTGGCCAATACCACGGCCCTCCCTGCAGGAACCTATACCGACACATTGACGGTGACACTGGATTGGTAAATCAAAAGGATGACGATCATGCATGCACTTGTATCTCGACTCGGCGTTTGTGCACTGGGTCTGGCGATGGCCTCCAGCCTGAATGCGGCCACCACGGTGACCGGCCAGATCACCTCCAGCCTGACACTGATTGCCAGTTGCCAGGTCAACGGTTCCGGAGCGGCTACTGGTCTCAACTTCGGTAGCTTGAACTTCGGCACCACCAACAGCCTGTTTACCAATGCTGACGCCCAACTGCTGGGCGGTACCGGTACTGGTGGCGCGCTCTCGATCCTGTGCTCCAGTGGCACCACGCCAGCAGTGAAAGTGCGTGCCGGTGCCCATGATGGTGCTTCTCCGGGAGGCACCCGTGCACTGGCCGACGGCGCGGGTAACTTCGTGCCTTACGACTTCTACACCGACAGCGGCCATTCGGCGCTGCTGGCGATTGACGGCGTGATCACCCTCGCGACCAGCACCGGTGTGGCGCAAACCGTGAACCTTTATGGTCGGGCAGTGGGCAAGGCCGGGCTGCCGGCGGGCACGTACTCGGACACCGTGGCCGTTGAACTGACGTTCTAATGCGCTGGCTTCGCGCATTGCTGGCCTGTGGGCTGGTGGTGCCGCTGCCGTTGTCGGCGGTGACCAGCCAGAGTTTTCAGGTGAGCGCGACGATTACGCCGGGCTGCCTGATCGTCGGCGGCGGCGCCAACTACGGTGCGCTGAACTACGGCGGTTACTCGGCCCTGGCCACCAGCACCGTGACCGCGGCGCTGACCGGCGGCGTGACCCTGCAATGCACGCCGGGGGTGGCGTTAAGCATGAGTGTCGACGGCGGCCTGCATAACAGCAGCGGGCGCAACCTGCAACTCAACAGCGGCAGTGCGCGAGTGGCTTATCAGCTGTTTCGGGACGCGGCGTTCAGCCAGAGCCTGGGGATCAGCCAGAGCGTCAGCGTGGCGTACAGCGACGCAAACAACATCAGTCTGCCGATCTATGGGCGGGTGGTTTTACCGGGCAATCAGCCTGGGGGGACCTACAGCGACACGCTGCAGGTGCAGCTGACGTGGTAGGGCTTATCGGTAAAAGGAGTGGTTTTATGCGTTCACCTTCCCGGCGGCTGTGGGCCGCAGGTATTGCCTTGGGGGCGTTGTGCACGACGGGGCTGGTGCAGGCCGCCAGTTCGGTGCTGATCTGGCCTATCGATCCGGTGCTGGAAGCTGATCAACAGGCCAGCGCGCTGTGGCTGGAGAACCGCGGAACGGAAACCGCGAGCCTGCAGATTCGCGTATTTGCCTGGAGCCAGAGTGGCTTTGACGAGCAGTACCAGAACCAGCGCGATGTGATCGGCAGCCCACCGGTGGCCAGGATCGAACCGGGTCAAAAGCAACTGGTACGCCTGACCCGCACCCGTGAAGTGCCGCCGGGCCAGGAGTTGGCCTACCGCATCATCATTGATGAAATTCCCTCGCCATTGCAGGTGCCCACGCCGCCGGAAGGCAAGAATACGGCGGCGGCGATTCGTTTCCAGATGCGCTACTCGGTGCCGTTATTCGCCTACGGCGCGGGGCTGTGGAGCAAGGAGGACGCCACGCGTCAGCGTGACCCGGCGGGCGCGGGCAAACCGGACCTGAGTTGGCACAAGGTCACCGTCGCGGGGCGCAATTACATCGAGGTGCGTAACCAGGGCGCTGTGCATGCACGACTGACGGACGCGTCGTTCAAGCAGAGCGGACAGACGCGGCCGCTGGTGGAGGGCTTGTTGGGTTATGTGCTGCCCGGCGCGACGATGCGCTGGCCGGTGCCGGATGCTGTGTCGGCTGATCAGCCGTTGCAGGTTCGCGTCAATGGTGCGGCGCAGTTGGAGAGCCTGGCGCCGAAGCGTTGAAGGCAGTGTAACGGGGCGGGGAAGCTCCGGGTTTTAAGCAGATGGAGATGTCCATTGAAGGACACAACGCCATGGTGAGTCGTGGTCGGGCTCGTCATCTATGGCTGTCGGTGGTGGTCAGCGGGCTGTGGGGCGTGGCAGTGGCTGGCGACCTGCCGCCGCCGCCGAGCAGCATGGAGGCTGTCGCCGATGCACAGTTATTTCTGGAGTTGGTGGTCAACCAGATGGACACCGGCCGCGTCGTTGCAGTCGATCAACGTGCCGGGCAACTCTATGTGCCGGCCGGCGCGCTGCAGGACGTGGGCATGAAATTGCCCGGTGAACTCAGCGGCAGCGTGGCCCTGGACGCAATCCCCGGCCTGCACAGCGATTACGACAGCAACGGCCAGCGCCTGCTGATCGACGTGCCGCCGTCGTGGTTGCAGGAGCAGTTCATCGGCAACCGCGACACCTACCCGCGTACCCAGGCCATGAGCAGCTTTGGCGCTTTGCTCAACTACGACCTGTACTTCAACGACACCGATGAAGGCGGCAGCTACCTCGCGGCTTGGAATGAAGTGCGGCTGTTCGACAACTGGGGCACCTTGTCCAACACCGGGCAGTATCGCCAGACCCTGGCCGGCGGTATCAACGACAGCACCCTCAATAATGGTTACCGGCGCTACGACACCACCTGGCGTTTCTCGGATGATGAGCGCTTGCTCACCTACGAGGCCGGCGACGTGATCAGCGGTTCGCTGCCCTGGAGCAGCTCGGTACGCTTGGGCGGGGTGCAGTTGTCGCGCGATTTTGCGGTGCGCCCCGATCTGGTTACTTATCCCTTGCCGCAATTTGCGGGCGAGGCGGCAGTGCCGTCGTCGGTGGATCTGTTCATCAACGGCTACAAATCCGAAAGCGCGCTGCTGCAACCGGGCCCCTACACCCTGACCAATATCCCGTTTATCAACGGCGCGGGTGAAGCGGTGGTCGTCACCACCGACGCCCTGGGTCGCCAAGTGTCGACCACGGTGCCGTTCTACGTCACCAGTACGCTGTTGCAACAAGGCCTGACGGATTTTTCGGTGGCGGCCGGCACGTTGCGCCGCGACTACACCGTGCGCGACTTCTCCTATGGATCAGGGGTGACCAGTGCCACGTTGCGTTATGGCTACTCCGACAACCTCACTCTGGAAAGCCACGCCGAAGCCACCAGCGATCTGACCCTCGGCGGGCTGGGCGCCAATGTGCGCCTGGGCAATTTTGGCGTGCTCAACACTGCCCTCAGTCAAAGCCAGTTTGAAGGCCGCAACGGCCAGCAACTGAGCCTGGGTTATCAGTACAACAGCACCCGTTACAGCCTGTCCTACCAACGGGTAGAACGGCGCGCCGATTACGCCGATCTGACCCTGGTCGACACGCCCTATGCCAGCCTCAGCAAGCGCAGCGAACAGGTGACCCTGAGCCTCAATCTGCAGCGTTTTGGCAGCCTGGGCCTTGGGTATTTCGACGTGCAGGCAGCGGACGATTCCCGCACGCGGCTGCTCAACCTGAGCTGGAGCAAGCCGTTGTGGCGCAACACCAGTTTCTACCTGTCGGCCAACCGCGAGATCGGCGATAGCAATTGGGCCATGCAGGCACAACTGGTAATCCCGTTCGACCTCAACGGCAGCCTGGCGTTGAGCACCGAGCGCGGAAAGGACGGCACCCGTCGCCAGCGCGTCAACTACAGCAGTGCGGTGCCCAGCCAAGGTGGGTTCGGCTACAACCTGGGGTATGCCCAAGGCGATGCACCCAGCTATCGACAAGCTGACTTGACCTGGCGTTTGCAGTCGGTGCAATTGCAGGCCGGCGTGTACGGCAGCAGCGATGCCGAGACGCGCTGGGCGGATGCCAGTGGCTCTCTGGTGTGGATGGGCGGCGACACCTTTGCTGCCAACCGCATCAACGATGCATTTGTGGTGGTGAGTACCCAGGGGTTTGCCGGGATTCCGGTGCGCTACGAAAACCAGTTGGTGGGAGAGACCGATCGCAATGGGCATTTGCTGGTGCCATGGAGCAGTGCGTATTACCGGGGCAAGTATGAAATCGATCCGCTGAACCTGCCGCTCAATGTGCAGAGCCCTAACGTGGAACAACGAGTTTCGGTGCGCCGTGGCGCGGGTTATCTGCTTGAGTTCCCGCTGCGGCGAGTGCTCGCTGCGAGCGTTACCCTGGTGGACAGTCAGCATCAGGAATTACCCCTGGGCAGTTTGGTGGTCCATGAGCAAAGCGGCCAGCAGGCGGTGGTGGGCTGGGATGGTCTGGTGTACCTGGAGAACCTGTCGGCCCACAACACCTTGCAGGTGACGTTGGGACAAGGGCGAACCTGCCAGGCGACCTTTGATATCGATGAGCAGCAACAAGGCGTGCCGCTGATCGGGCCGTTGGTGTGCCAGTGAGAGGCAGGGCATGGTTGCTGCTCGGGCTGCTGCAGGCGGGCCCGGCGATTGCGGCGTGCTCGGTGGTCACCACCGCGCCGGCCAGCTTCGGCTCGATCAGTTCAATGACGGTGCGCACTGCCGCGCAGACCAGTTCCACGGCCAACGCCGGTTTGAGTTGCACGTCGGCGCTGATTTCGCTGTTGGTGTCGTCGGACCACTTCTACGCCACCGTTACGTCGGCCCAGAGTGGCATGGTCGGGCCGACCGGTGACGTGATCGGTTACACCCTTTACGGCAACAACAGCAGCAGCTATCCGATTACCCGAGGCACGCAATTCGATTTTGGTGGATCCGGGGGGATTGCCCAGGCGTTGGGGCTGATCGCAGGGCCAGGGACGAAAACCGTGCCGCTGTACCTGAGCAGTATCACGGGCAGCAATGTGGCAGCGGGGCTATATACCGAGACGTTGAACATTGCCTGGAACTGGAACTATTGCTCGGGGATCGGCATCGGCGGCGTCTGCCTGGGACGGGACATTGGTAATGCCGTCGCGACCCTGACGGTCAGCATGATCGTCACCAACGACTGTCAGATCACCGCGCCCAATATCAGCTTTGGCAGTGCTCCGGTGATCAGTGGGTTCACTGCCGTGACCGGACAAACCATCAACATCGCCTGCACCAAGGGCAGTGCCTACACCGTGGGCCTGAGCGACGGCCAGAATCCGCTGAGTGCGGGTGGGCGGCGGCGCATGATTTCAGGCAGCAATTACCTGGCCTACGACATTTTCAAAAGCGCCGGCACCACGCGGTGGGGCAGTGTTGGCGCAGCGCGGCGGGCCAGTTCCACGGCTGAGGTCAACCCCGGCAATGGCTTGGGCACCGGCAGCCAGGTGTTCAACTACAACGCGAAAATCTACAGCGACCAGACCACCCCACCCGCTGGCACCTATCTCGACAATATAGTGCTGGACGTGGGGTTCTAGAACGGCTGAAGGGAGGGGGGCGGCTGATCCGTCGGGCTGACCACCGCATAGTTGTAGCCGCCGCCGGACCAGTATTGCGCTTGTAACCCATCTGCCGTGCGCTGGCCGCGGGGCAGGAAACCGTTGTCCGGGCCCGGTGGGCGAATGTAGAAACTGATGCGCCGACCCTGGGGATCTTCGTACAGCACCATGGCGGCGGCGCCTTGGTCGGTGGCGAGCAATCGACCGCTGACCGGCTTGAAGCCCGACTGACTCAAGTCCGGCAGGCGGTGGGCCTGGTTGAAGTAGCGGTCGAGCCACGCCTGCATGGTGCCGCTGTCCTGGCCGTTGTAGTCGGCGGGCATGATGCCTTCCTGGGCAAACAGGCGGAACGCTTGCATCGCGTCGGCCATCGGCAACATCGGTGCTTGTGTGGCTTCACGGGCGTGCCAGCCGCCGAGGCCGCCCAGGCTGACGGCAATCAGCAATACCGCCGCCGTGGCGAAGTGGCGGCGCGATTGATGCTTGATGCGTTGGCGAATCAGCGCCGGGTCCAGTGCCGGGTTGGGCGGCTGTTGCAGGGCGCCGCTCAAGGACGCGCGCAGCAGTTGCGCGTCCTGTTGCCAGGCCTGGACCCGGGCCGCGACGTCGGGATGGGCCGCCAAATAGGTGTCGAGCACACGGCGATCACTCTCCAGGAGCTGGTGGTCGACGTAGGCATGCAGGTCGCGTTCGCTGGGGGGCAGGCTGATCATTTGAGTATCCGCAGGGAAGGGCTGGCAATTTCGCCATCGCTGAGTTGACGCAAGGCTTGGCGTGCCCGGGACAGGCGCGACATCACGGTGCCCACTGGCACGTCGAGGATGTCGGCGACGTCCTTGTAGCTCAAACCTTCGACCGACACCCATAACAGCAGGGCGCGCTGTTCGGTGTTGAGTTGATCGAAGGCTTGCAGGGTCGACTGGGCGATCACGGTGCGCTCCACCGACGGCTGCGCGTCATCGCGGCCGGTAAAAAACTCCAGCATGCGTGCATAGCGCCGGGTGCGGCGGTGGGCGTCGAGGAACTGCCGATAGAGGATCGAAAACAGCCACGCGCGCAGATCGCCCTCAACGCGTTTGTCGGCCCAGCGGGTAATCGCCCGTTCCAGGGTGGACTGCACCAGGTCATCGGCGCTGCTGGCGTTACGGGTCAAGGACACGGCAAAACGCCGCAGCCTGGGGATGAGTTCACGTAACTGTTCGTCGAGTTCATGCATGGGTGTCTGGCTGGTCACTACGCTGGGACTAGAGAGACGTCCGGCGTTAAGGGTTATTCCAGGCTAGGAAAAATAAATCCACGGCCAGGGAATAGAGCAGATCGGCATTCGTCTCAATGCTCCGACCTTAAGTTTCACCCCCTAAGGCCTCTGGCCCTGGAGTTTGTTCATGGTAGATCACTCATCACCGCCCCGTCCTGCGTTGAGCACTGCGAGCCTGATTGCGCGACTCGCCGGTATTGGGGCCATAGTTGCTGTCGTTGCCGGGGCATTTGCCTACGTCAACGGCACGCTCGACCCACAGCGGCTGCGGCCGAAAACCTTGGTCAATGCCCTGGAAACGAATAACGGCGTGCACCCTGGTTTTCGCCGTAACCATGCCAAGGGCGTGTGTGTGGCCGGGTATTTCGAGAGCAGTCCCGAAGCCCGTGCGTACTCCAGTGCCCAGGTGTTCAGCGAGGCCAAGACGCCCCTGGTCGGCCGGTTTGCGTTGCCCAGTGGTAACCCATATGCACCGGACAGCAGTGTGCCGATCCGCAGCTTTGCCGTGCAGTTCAACCAATCCAACGGCCAGCAATGGCGCACGGGTATGAACAGCATGCCGGTGTTCCCGGTAGGCACGCCCGAGGCGTTCTACCAGATGCTCAAAGCGGGTGCGCCCGATCCGGCCACCGGCAAGCCGAACCCGGCGAATATGCCGGCGTTTTTCGCCGCGCATCCCGAGACGGCGCCGTTTTTGGCGTGGGTCAAGACCGCCAAGCCATCGGCCAGTTACGCCACCGAAACCTATAACGGCATCAACGCGTTTTACCTGGTGAGCGCCGATGGCAAGCGCCAGGCCGTGCGCTGGGGCGTGGTGCCGCAGAGCCAGGACGCGGCGGGGGATACTGCGCCGGCCGGTGCTGACTTCCTTGAGAAAGACTTGGCGCAGCGCCTGGCGTCAGGGCCATTGCGTTGGCAGTTGAACATCACCCTGGGCAACCCCGGCGACCCACTCGACGATGCGAGTAAGACCTGGACCGGCGAGCACAAAGTGTTGAACGCCGGCACCCTGGTGCTGCAAAGCAGCCAACCTCAGGCCGACGGTGATTGCCGCGACATCAACTTTGACCCGCTGATTCTGCCCAGCGGCATCGAAGCCTCAAATGATCCGCTGCTGGCCGCCCGCTCGGCGGCGTATGCCAGTTCGTACCTGCGCCGTGCCGGTGAAGTCGGCCCGTTGCACAGTGCCCCTCAGGAGTCGAAACCATGAATGCCCACCCTCGGTTTTTTGCGCCCCTGGCACGTCTGCTGCACTGGTTGATGGCGCTGATGGTCATCGCCATGTTGTTTATCGGCGCGGGGCTGGCGGCGTCGGTGTCGGAGCGGCATGAGTGGTTGATCCACCTGCACAAGCCGCTGGGGATTGCGATCCTGGCGTTGGTGATCGTGCGATTGGTGGTGCGTTTTTCCACCCGTCAGCCGCCGTTACCGTCTGACTTACCGCAGTGGCAAGTGCTGGCGGCCAAGGCATCCCATCTGGTGCTGTATGGGTTGATGCTGGTATTGCCGCTGCTGGGCTGGGCGATGATCTCGGCGGCAGGTGATCCGGTAATGCTCAGCAGTTCGGTGCAGTTGCCGGCGCTCGTGGCGGCTAACGCGCCGCTGTTTGCGCTGCTGCGCAAGGCCCATGGGTATCTGGCTTACCTGCTGTTTTTCACGGTGCTGGTGCACTTGGCGGCGGCGTTGTTCCATGGACTGATTCGGCGTGACGGGGTGTTGCAGAGCATGACCGGCACCAGGGACTGATGCCGGCTGAGGGCAGGGGCGTTAGCGCAGGACCGTGACGATATCGGCCACGGTACTCAACACATCCTTGCCCAATTGCTTGGACCGCTCACCCGACCAACCGGTTTTCGGGTTGGGGGCGTCGTCGTTGTCCTTGAATGGCATTTCCAGGGTCAGGGACAGGCAGTCGTATTTTTCGCCGACTGCATTGCACGCCAGGGTCATATTGGCTTCGCCCGGCAAGTCGCGGGTGTAGCCATGTGTGGTCTGGAAGTCTCGGGTCAGCGCGCTCAAGTGGCGGCGGAAGTGTTTTTCCAGCGCTTCGATACGCGGGGTATAGCCCGGGTTGCCTTCGCAGGCGGCGGTGAACACGTAGGGGATTTCTTCGTCACCGTGGATATCGAGGAACAGGTCCACACCGTACTCTTCCATCTGTTGCTGCACGAACAGTACTTCTGGACTGATCTCCTGGCTGGCGCTTTGCCAGGCACGATTGAGGTCCTGCCCCATGGCGTTGGTGCGCAAGTGACCGTGGAAGGCACCGTCGGGGTTCATGTTCGGCACGAGGTACAGGTCGGCAACGGCCAGGAGTTTTTTCATCTCGGCATCGCCGTCCTGTTGCAGGCGCTCGATGATGCCTTCCATGAACCATTCGGCCATGTGTTCGCCGGGGTGCTGCTGGGCGATGATCCAGATGTTGCGACGGCCTTCGCCGCCTTTGCCACGGCGCAGCAGTTGGATATCGCGGCCTTCGACGCTTTTACCGGTCGCCAGCAGTTGAGTGCCGGCGTATTTCAGCGCCAGCTCTATCAGCCGATCATGGCGTTCACGGCTGTAGGGCTCAAAGTAGGCGAACCAGGCATGTTTCTCGCGGGTTTCGAGGCTGATGTGCAGGATCTCTCCGTCGAAGCGCGTTGGTACTCGGAACCAGTTGACGTGATCATAAGACGCGACAGCGTGGTAGCCGCTCCAGGCGTGCTTATACGAGGAGCCACCCGCGTTGCTCAGGCGAAAGGTGTGGGTGTGGCCCACGTGCATGCCTTCGGCCTTGAAGTGGAACCATTGGAAATGGTGGCTGCGGGTATCGGGTCGAATTGCCAGCAACAAATGGTATGCATCGCTGGCGTCGAGTACTTGGATATTGCCACTGTCGAAGTCGGTGCTGATCTTGATGGAAGTCAAGGCCACGGTCATAGTCTGGTTGCCTGAATATGAGTGTTGTGACGACTATATTACACAGGAGTCTGGTAAAGACTGGACGCAAAATTGTTGCGAGAAGGGGGGCGTCATCCGTGACGCTGCCGCAGCTTAAAATCTATGAGATTGATTCTCAAGCGCTATTTCGCAGAGATCTGAGCCAGAGCGCCCGACTGACTTTCTTTTGGCGATGGTCTTTTGCTACCATGCGCGCCATCGAGCAACACACAGTCTTCATTAGCCTGAAGCCACGCCAGGGAAACTGGCAAAAAAAAGACCCGGCCAAAGAGCCGGGTCAAAAACCGTGATTAGCCTGATGAGGAGATATTCCAAGAGTCCGACCTAAGGTCCCTTGGTTTATCGACTGATCTCGCGATCAGCTGAGCACAATAATAATCATTATCATTTGCAAGTCAAATGTTTTTATCCCTGTGATAGAAATATTTTCCTTCGCGCCTCTTACGCGTTCGTCTGAGCCTCCGATGCCTGCAGCGACCGCTCTATCATCGCCTTCGCCATATCAATCAAATACACCACTGAAAACGCCAGGTCGCGCTGATTGCCTTGATGGCTGCTCGCCGATTCATAGGCCGTAGCGGCGGCGCTGCGCAACAGCTCTGAGGCGTGCACCAGCGCTTCTTCCTGACTGATGCCCGGTTTGAGTGTGAAAAAACCTTCGTCCGGGACGGGTGCTGACATATTTTCTTTCAAGTAAAAGTCCAGCGCCCTCTGGGCAGCACCGCTGCTGCGCAGGTTGTAAACGTCGTCACTCTTGGTGGCTTCAGGCAGGAGATACGGGCTCGTTGTCATAAGGGGCGGTACTCTGTGTGGGTGTCGAAAACCTTGAGCCTGATAATAGTACGTATCGTATTTATGTCGTTTTATGGATTACTACAAACTGTTTATTGCCCTGAAAAATACCTGCCGTATTGTCTGGCGCCATGGATAACTGGATAGCGTTGGTCAAGGCCAACATGAAAGACCGCAAGGTCACACAGGGTGAGCTGGCTGAACGCTTGGGCATGTCCCAGGGCGGTGTGGGCCATTGGCTCAACAAGCGGCGCGTGCCGAGCCTGGCAGACATGAACCGGGTCCTGGAAGAGTTGGGGCTGGGCTACCTGGAAGTGGTGCAGGAGGTGCGTGAGAAAACCGACGAAGTCCCCATTCAGGCTAAACAGTACACACCGTATTTTCGCTACCCGGTCAGCGAGTGGAGGGGCCTGTGCGAAGTGCGCGAAGAGCGCCCCGCTTATGGCGCCGCGGGCTTCGAGCTGTCGGACTACCATGCCCACGGAGATGCCTTTTGGCTGCCCGTGACGGGGGACGCCATGACTGCGCTTAGTGGCCTGAGCATCGCTGCGGGCATGATGATTCTGGTGGATCCCGCAATCGCCGCACAACCCGGCAGGCTGGTGGTCGCCCAATGGGCAGACAGCCCCCAGGCGACCTTCCGCCAGTTGATGGAAGAGAGCGGCGAGCTCTACCTGGTGCCGCTCAACCCTACCTACCCGAAACGGCTGTTCACCAAGGATTGCCGCATCCTTGGCGTCGTCGTGCAGGCCACGGCGAAGTTCTAATCAGCGGTTTCGAGTTCCACCAGCGCGCAACCTTCGGCAACCATTTCGCCTTCCTGGCAGAACAGCGCCTTGACCACTCCGGCCTTGGGCGCGCGGATGCTGTGCTCCATCTTCATCGCTTCGAGCACCACCAATTGCGTACCGGCTTCAACCGCTTGGCCGACTTCCACCAGCACTCGCACAATGCTGCCGTTCATCGGCGCTGTAAGGCCACCTTGATGAGACTGGTTGGCCTCGACGGCGGCAATTGGGTCGAACAGGCTCACGCCATGCATCTCGCCATCCCAACGCAAGAACAGGGTGCCCTCGCGACGTACTGCCAGATGTGAATGACGCACGCCGTGATGGTCGATCAGCAGGCGCTCCCCGCACAGTCGCGGAACATCTTCGCCCACTGTCACTCGGCGATCCTGCCCATTACAGCTCAAGTGCAGGGAAACCTCGGCGGGTAGCCCGGCACGAAACCCACGGGTGTCCGCCCAAGGCCCTTCACCCGCCGGCAAGCTCTGCATAAACGCCGAACCCGCCGCCTGCCAGAACTCATCGCTCAACTCACCGGGCACGGGCAGCAACTCATCCTGATAACGCGGAATAAATCCGGTATCCAGTTCGGCCGCCGCAAATGCGGGATGGCCAATGATGCGCCGCAGGAAGCCCAGGTTGGTCTTGATCCCGCCGACGGCAAACTCATCGAGCATACCCAGCAATCGCAGACGTGCCTGCTCACGGTCCTCGCCCCAGGCAATCAACTTGCCGAGCATCGGGTCGTAGAACGGCGAAACGCTGTCCCCTTGCCCAACGCCGCTGTCCACCCGACGCCCCGGGCCCGACGCGGATTCGCGGTACAGCGCCAAGTGCCCAGTGGCGGGCAAGAAGTCATTGGCCGGGTCCTCGGCATACAAGCGCACTTCAATCGCATGGCCGATCAGTGGCACCTGTTCCTGGCTGATCGGCAGCGCTTCGCCCTGGGCGACACGAATCTGCCAAGCCACCAGATCCAGGCCGGTGATGGCCTCGGTCACCGGGTGTTCTACTTGCAGCCGCGTGTTCATTTCCATAAAGAAGAACTCGCCGCGCGCATCCAGCAAAAACTCCACGGTACCGGCGCCAACGTAGCCGATGGCCTGGGCGGCACGCACGGCGGCTTCGCCCATGGCTTTGCGCTGTTCAACACTCAGCCCCGGCGCTGGCGCTTCCTCGACGACCTTCTGGTGCCGACGCTGGATCGAGCAATCGCGTTCATTGAGGTAGAGGCAGTGCCCCTGTTGATCGGCAAATACCTGGATCTCCACATGGCGCGGCTTGAGCAGGTATTTCTCCACCAGCATCTGGCCGTTGCCAAACGACGACAGTGCTTCACGCTGGGCGGAGGCCAATGCTTCGGCGAGTTGGTCGACGTGCTCAACCACCTTCATGCCCTTGCCACCGCCGCCCGCTGTGGCTTTTAGCAGCACCGGATAACCAATACGTTCGCAGGCGGCGCGGAAGGTTTCCAGGTCTTGGGCTTCGCCGTGATAACCCGGCACCAACGGCACACCAGCGGTTTCCATCAGCGCCTTGGCGGCGGATTTGCTACCCATGGCGTCGATGGCCGAGGCGGGCGGGCCGAGGAAGATCAGGCCGGCGGCTTCAATCGCCCGGGCAAAACCGGCGTTTTCCGATAAAAAGCCGTAGCCCGGATGAATCCCTTGGGCACCGCTGGCGTGGGCGGCCGCGATGATCTTATCGATTTGCAGGTAACTTTCCGTGGCCTTGCTGCCGCCCAGGTCCACGCGAATATCCGCCTCGCGACTGTGCCGCGCATCGCGGTCGATGGCGCTGTGCACGGCCACGGTTGTCAGGCCCATTGCTTTGGCGGTGCGCATCACCCGGCAGGCAATCTCACCTCGGTTGGCTACCAGCAGGGTCGTCAGTGTACTCATGGGCGCGGCTCCTGGGATTGCCAGCTCGGTGACCTTTTTTGCAGGAACGCCCTCAATCCTTCCTGCCCCTCGGCACTGACGCGAATCCGTGCAATTGCGTTTTCGCAGTAGCGGCGCAGTGCTGGGGTGAGGGCGCCGTTGCCCACTTCACGCAGCAGATCTTTACTCGCGCGCATCGCTGCCGGGCTGTTTTGCAACAGGTTGGCAATCCACTGCTCGACCTGGGTATCCAGCTCACCGGCCGGGTAGCTTTCGGCCAGCAAACCGATGTCTCGCGCACGTTGGCCACCAAAGCGTTCGGCCGTCAGAGCATACCGGCGCGCCGCGCGTTCGCCGATGGCCTGCACCACGAACGGACTGATCACCGCCGGCGCCAGGCCAATGCGCACTTCCGACAGGCAGAACTGCGCGTCATCGGCGCCGATCGCCATGTCGCAGCAACTGATCAACCCGAGGGCGCCACCGTAGGCTGCGCCTTGCACCACGGCCAAGGTCGGGATCTTCAGCTTGGCCAGGTTGTACATCAGCTCTGCCAGTTCGCGGGCGTCGTCGAGGTTGGTGTGGTAATCCAACTCGGCCGACTGCTGCATCCAGGCCAGGTCCGCGCCGGCACTGAAGTGCTTGCCGCGCCCGCGCAGCACCAAAAAACGCAGGGATGGATCGCCTTGCACCTGGTCGAGAGCAATGATCAATTCGCGGATCATTTCGGCATTGAACGCGTTGTTCTTGGCTTCACGACTGAGCCACAGGGTGGCGAAGCCACGGCTGTCGGTGATCAGTTCGAGGGTGTTGAAATCGCTCATGGGTACAGCTCCGATTACATGCGGAACACGCCGAAGCGGCTCGGCTCGATAGGGGCGTTCAGGGAGGCGGACAGCGCAAGGGCGAGCACCTCGCGGGTCTGCTGCGGATCGATGACACCGTCGTCCCACAGGCGCGCGCTGGAGTAGTAGGGGTGGCCCTGGGTTTCGTACTGATCGAGGATCGGCTGCTTGATCGCGGCCTCTTCTTCAGCACTGAATGCATTGCCCGCACGCTCGGCCTGCTCACGCTTGACCTGCACCAACACGCCGGCGGCCTGCTCGGCGCCCATGACCCCGATGCGTGCGTTGGGCCACATCCACAAAAAACGCGGGTCGTAGGCGCGGCCGCACATGCCGTAGTTACCGGCGCCGAAACTGCCGCCGATGATCACCGTGAACTTCGGCACCTTGGCGCAGGCCACGGCGGTGACCAGCTTGGCGCCATGCTTGGCGATGCCGCCGGCTTCGTATTTCTGGCCTACCATAAAGCCGGTGATGTTCTGCAAAAACAGCAGTGGGATCCCGCGCTGGCAGGCCAATTCGATAAAGTGCGCGCCTTTTTGCGCCGCCTCGGCAAACAGAATCCCGTTGTTGGCCAGGATCGCAATCGGGTAGCCGTGCAAGTGCGCAAAACCGCACACCAGTGTTGTGCCGAACAGCGCCTTGAATTCATCGAACACCGAACCGTCCACCAACCGTGCGATCACTTCGCGCACATCGAATGGCTGCTTGGCATCCGCCGGGATCACGCCGTACAGCTCATCGCTGCTGTACAACGGCGCGACCGGCGCGCGTTGCACCAACTGGCCCTGCTTGCGCCAATTGAGGTTGGCCACACTGCGTCGGGCCAGGGCCAGGGCGTGTTCGTCGCTGTCGGCGTAGTGGTCGGCCACGCCGGATATCTTGCAGTGCACATCGGCCCCACCGAGGTCTTCAGCGCTGACCACTTCGCCCGTGGCGGCTTTCACCAGCGGTGGGCCGGCAAGGAAGATGGTGGCCTGCTGGCGCACCATGATCGCTTCGTCCGCCATGGCGGGGACATAGGCGCCACCGGCAGTGCACGAGCCCATCACTACCGCAATCTGTGGGATGCCTTGGGCGCTCATATTGGCTTGGTTGAAGAAGATCCGCCCGAAGTGCTCGCGGTCGGGGAATACTTCATCCTGGCGCGGCAGGTTGGCGCCGCCAGAGTCCACCAAGTAGATACACGGCAGGCGGTTCTGCTCGGCGATGGTCTGGGCGCGCAGGTGCTTTTTCACGGTCAGTGGGTAATACGAACCGCCTTTCACCGTTGCGTCGTTGGCGACGATCATGCATTCGACGCCTTCCACGCGACCGATCCCGGCGATTACCCCGGCTGCAGGCACGTCTTCGCCGTACACCTGATGGGCGGCCAATTGGCTGAGTTCAAGGAACGGCGAGCCCGGATCGAGCAGGCGATTGATGCGCTCACGGGGCAGCAATTTGCCACGTGAGGTGTGCCGCTCCTGCGCCTTGGCGCCGCCGCCTTGTTGCACATGGGCGAGCAAGGTGTGCAGGGCGTCGACCTGTTGGCGCATCGCCGCGCTGTTGACGGCAAACTCCGCCGAACGCGGGTTGAGTTGAGTGTGCAAGGTGGCCATGGGACGCTCCTTCAGCGAGTTTCGTTGAAGAGTTCACGACCGATCAGCATCCGCCGAATCTCACTGGTGCCGGCGCCGATTTCATACAGTTTGGCGTCGCGCAGCAGGCGGCCGGCGGGGAATTCATTGATGTAGCCGTTGCCGCCGAGAATCTGGATCGCGTCCAGGGCCATTTGGGTGGCGCGTTCGGCGCTGTAGAGGATCACCCCGGCGGCGTCCTTGCGCGTGGTTTCGCCGCGCTCGCAGGCCTGGGCCACGGCGTAGAGGTAGGCGCGGCTGGCGTTGAGTTGGGTGTACATGTCGGCGACCTTGCCCTGGATCAGCTGGAATTCGCCGATGCTCTGGCCGAACTGCTTGCGGTCGTGGATGTAGGGAACGATCAGGTCCATGCAGGCCTGCATGATCCCCGTAGGGCCCCCGGACAGCACCACACGCTCGTAATCGAGGCCGCTCATCAGTACTTTTACGCCGCCGTTGAGCACCCCGAGGATGTTTTCCTCGGGCACTTCGACGTCATCGAAAAACAATTCGCAGGTGTTGGAGCCGCGCATACCCAGCTTGTCGAATTTGCTGCTGCGGCTGAAGCCCTTCCAGTCGCGCTCGACGATAAACGCAGTGATGCCGTGAGGGCCTTTTTCCAGGTCGGTCTTGGCATAGATCACGTAGGTGTTGGCGTCGGGACCATTGGTGATCCAAGTCTTGCTGCCGTTGAGCACGTAGCGGTCGCCGCGCTTGTCGGCGCGCAGTTTCATAGAGACCACATCGGACCCGGCGTTCGGCTCGCTCATGGCCAGAGCGCCGACGTGTTCGCCACTGATCAATTGGGGCAGGTATTTGAGTTTCTGTTCGTGATTACCGTTGCGGTTGATCTGGTTCACGCACAGGTTCGAGTGTGCGCCGTAGGACAGCGCTACAGACGCCGAACCACGGCTGATCTCCTCCATGGCCACCACATGGGCCAGGTAACCCAGGCCGGCGCCGCCGTATTCTTCGGCCACGGTAATGCCCAGCAGGCCCATGTCACCGAACTTGCGCCACAGGTCGGCGGGGAACAGGTTGTCACTGTCGATCTGAGCCGCGCGAGGCGCGATCTCCTTGGCCACGAAGGACTGCACCTGGTCGCGCAGCATGTCGATGGTTTCACCGAGGGCGAAGTTCAGGGACGGGTAACTCATGGACAGGCACCTTAAATATCAGCGTTGTTGTTGTATGGAGGGCTCATCAGAGGAGGGCGCTCACCTTTACGTTAACGTAAGCTTGCGTTGTGGTGCTGTCAATCGTAGTTTACGTTTACGTCAACCTACAAAAAAGACAACAGGGGTCGTTATGGATCAACCGCAGCCGAGCTATAGCCGTGGCGCTCAGGACAAGGCCTTGTTGGCCATGACCATTGGCCAGGCCTTCGATCGCACCGTCGCGCAATACCCTCAGGGCGAAGCGCTGGTAGTGCTTCATCAGCAACGTCGTTATACCTGGCAGCAATTGGCCGAGACGGTTGAACTGCATGCCCGCGCGTTCCTCGCATTGGGCATGCAGACCGGCGATCGCCTGGGCATCTGGGCGCCCAATTGCGCGGAGTGGTGCATCAGCCAGATCGCCAGCGCCAAGCTCGGAGTGATCCTGGTCAACATCAACCCCGCGTATCGCAGCAGCGAGCTTGCCTACGTGCTCAAGCAATCCGGCTGCCAATGGCTGGTGTGTGCCGGTTCGTTCAAGACCTCCGATTACCACGCTATGTTGCAGGAACTGAACCCCGACCTGCGCGGCCTGATCAGCCTTCACCCCGAGCCGCCCGCGGGGTTTATGCCTTGGTCGCAACTGGCGAACCTCGGCGCCGGCGTTGCGCCCGAGCAACTTCACGCGCGCCAGGCCAGCCTGCACTTCGATCAACCGGTCAACATTCAATACACCTCCGGCACCACCGGTTTCCCCAAAGGCGCCACCCTCAGTCATCACAACATACTCAATAATGGTTACATGGTCGGCGAAAGCCTGGGCCTCACCGCGCAGGATCGTCTGGTGATCCCGGTGCCGCTGTACCACTGTTTCGGCATGGTGATGGGCAACCTGGGCTGCATCACTCACGGCACCACCATGATCTACCCCAATGATGGCTTTGACCCGCTGCTGACCCTCACCGCCGTCGCCGAAGAGCGCGCCACCGGCTTGTATGGCGTGCCCACCATGTTCATCGCCATGCTCGATCATCCGGGCCGCGCCGACTTTGACCTGTCCACCCTGCGCACCGGCATCATGGCCGGCGCCACGTGCCCCATTGAAGTGATGCGCCGGGTCATCAGCGAACTGCACATGGGCGAAGTACAGATTGCCTACGGCATGACCGAAACCAGCCCGGTGTCGCTGCAGACCGGCGCCAATGACGACCTGGAACGCCGCGTGACCACTGTCGGTCGCACCCAGCCGCAACTTGAAAACAAGATCATCGACGAGGCGGGCAACACCGTTGCACGCGGCCAGATCGGCGAACTGTGCACCCGTGGCTACAGCGTGATGCTCGGCTACTGGAACAACCCCGAAGGCACCCGAGAGGCCATTGACGACGCCGGTTGGATGCACACCGGCGACCTGGCCAGCATGGATGAACACGGTTACGTGTGCATTGCCGGGCGCAACAAGGACATGATCATTCGCGGCGGCGAAAACGTGTACCCACGGGAGCTGGAAGAGTTCTTCTTCACCCACCCGGCAGTGGCTGACGTGCAGATCATCGGCATTCCCGATGCGCGCTACGGCGAAGAAATTGTCGCCTGGATCAAGTTCCACCCTGGCCATGTGGCCAATGCGCTGGAGTTGCAGGCGTGGTGCAAGGACCGCATAGCGCACTTCAAGACGCCTCGGCATTTCAAGTTTGTGGAGGAGTTCCCGATGACGGTGACGGGTAAGATCCAGAAGTTCAGGATGCGCGAAATCAGTCTCCAGGAGCTGCAGGGCGACGCCTGAAACGCGGTGCATGGCTACCGCTTCGGTATGGGGCCCATTGCCTAGAGTGGCGGGATATTCCGCTATCTGAAGGCGATGCACATGACAGACCCAGCCACACCTGACATTGAGGAGGATCAGGGCCCTCACGTCACGGTAATCCGCGACAACACGCCCGGGTGGTACACCGATGCAGTAGACGCGCGTAAAACCGAACTGACCGCCGTGGGCCTGCGTATTCCGGATTGGTACAAACAGGCGCAAGCGCCAGCCAAGGAGCGGCTCAAGAAGGTTCACGAGCGCAGTCGGCGCTCGCTGAACCAGCTCGATCAGTTGCTTGGTTCGCTGCAAAATCCGGCGGACTACGCCGAGCCATTACTGGTTGCCGCCATCGAGAAAACGTTCGGTAAACGCCTGGACGTTCGCCAGGTGTTCTATGCGCGCAAGATGGCGAACACCACATGCAACCCCGGACCCGCTGAGTTGGAACCCGACAGCGAGCATGCACTGGCGCCCGAGTTTTATTTCTATAAAGGCCTGAGCCTGCTTGAAGCGGCGCTGAATAACTTCACTGCGAGTGAGGCCACCGCACCGGTGTGCGGTGATTGCCACCTGATCACCTGTTACAACTTTCACAGCTACCGCGTACGCGTCATTCATTCTGTGTGGAGTGTCCAGGCGCAAAAACTGGACATTGACGCCTATCGTTTTGCCCAGTTGTGCCGGGAGCTTGACCTGGGCAAGTCATACTTCGAACACGTGCGTGCCACGATCAATGCACACATAAACGCAGTGCCAGGCGCGCCGCCCGGAAAGCTTTACAGCACGCTGATCACCAGCCATCGAAACCAACTGGAACTGGCCGCTGAGATCGCCTTGATGAAGGCGGATATCGACCCGTCTCAGCATGCGCTGATCAAACAGATCCTGATCGACCCAGTTGGACGCAAATGGGCGGGTGATGATGTCGCGTTCTGTCGATTTCGGCTGCTGGGGCTGGAGCTGGACAGCATCCTGATCATCGGCCCGCGGGTGATGGAGCAGTACCTGGTCAACTCCGAGATCGTGCCTCGGCCGTGCATGGTTTACATCCCCGGCGATCCGCTTTATCCGCTAAAGGCCTATTACAACGTGGGCGCTTTCACCGAAGCACTGACCCTACGCCTGTGCCGCGCACAGTACCGCACGTTCTTCAGCCAATTTGTGCCACTGGCCGAGCAGAATGATTTTTTTGCCAAGCTTAAAATGTTGCTTGACCCTGAAGAGGGGTACAGCTTCAGCGATGATTTTGATGCAAGCAAAAGGACGCCGGTCCAGCGCCAGGGGGACTACGGCAAGGTCTGGAAAGACGTGTGGTACGACAGCGCGCTGCAGCGCGTGCGTTCGATCATGAACAACGCCAGTGCCGGCCGCGGTCTCGACCGACGACATCACTACGCGAACCTACAATGCCTGGCTCTGGTCCTGGGGCAGCAAGGCCCTGGATATTCTTAATCTGGCGGCGTTCGTGGTGCCGGTGCTCGGTGAAGTGATGCTGGTGGTGGGGGCGATACAGATGGCTCGCGAGGTGTGTGAGGGCCTTGAGTCATGGTCCGACGGCGACACGCACCAGGCCTGGGCGCATCTCTCGGCGGTGGCGCTGAATGTGGCGGGGCTGGCGGTCCCCAAGGCGCTGACGGTATTGAAGGACACCGCGTTGGTCAGACGGCTGGTGCATGTCCAGATGGGCGGGCGACCGCGTCTGTATGACTTCAGCCCGGGTGCCTACAAGCATCAGGTTACATTGCCGGCCGGTCTTGTACCGCAGTCCGATGGACTCTATCCCCACGAGGGGCGCCTGTACTTGCCGGCTGCAGGTGGCGGCCACTATGAAGTCCAGGCCGCACGGGGCCGCAATGCCTTCACACTGATCCATCCCGACGGTGACACGCGTTATGCACCGCGTATCCGGCATAACGGCGAAGGCGCGTGGGTGCACGAGTTTGAACAGCCTTTGAGTTGGGATCGCACAACCTTGTTGCGCCGTATGGGCCCCCGTGTCGAGCGCCTGAGCGATGACCAGTTGGAGCAGCTTCGGCTGATCAGCGGGGTGTCCGATGATGAACTGCGCCGTATCTATGTCGAGCAGCAACTGCCGCCACCGATATTCAGCGAAACCCTGCGGCGCTTTGAGTTGGCGGGCAAGCACCAGGCGTTTATCGACCAGTTGAGCAGCAATGATCCGCAGGTGTTTGGCCGGGTCGACGCGACCTTGCAATTGAAATTGCTGGTGGACAATGGCCTGTGGCCAAAATCCAGGGTGCTGGTGATCTTTGATGCCGAAGGCAATCTGACCTGGCGTTCTGACCGGGTCAGGACGCGCAGCCAGGTGGTGAAGCTTGATGCCGAGCAGACCGACAGTGGCATGTTGCTGCCAGCTTTTCTCAAACAATTGAGTGAGCCTGAAATCCGTCAACTGCTCGACGAAGAGGCCGTGCTGCACGATCTCCGTACTCGCCTGGATTTTGGTGGGCTGACGGACGAGGAAGGCGATCCCATTCCCCGGCCGGCAAGCCGAGAAGACTTGGAGGCAAAGGCGCAGCTTATGATGCCCGCGCAGCGTACGCCCGAGGCGAGAGCACTCAGGTACCGTGACCGGTTGCTGGAGGTGGCGAAGAACACCCAGGGCAAGCTGTACCGCGAGGAGGTTTTGGCCGGTGATAGGCCCAGCAATACTCATGCACAGCTGATCCAGGACAGCTTCCCCGGACTGCCCCGGCTCGCCGCCGAGGAGCTGGCCAACCACGCCAGCCCCGAGGAGTTGGTGCACCTGGACAGCACATCCCGGTTGCCCCTGCGTCTGGCCGAAGAGGCTCGTTGTTACCTGCAAAAAGCACGGGTCATGCGTGCACATACCGACTTGCTGTTTGACAGTGAATTGACCATGGATGGCGTACACCTGGCGCTGCACAAGCTGGCGGCACTGCCCGGCCGCCTCGACGGTGTCGGCATTGAGTTGCGTGCAGGCACCTATGACGGGCCGGTGCTGGACCGCATAGGCCGTGCGGACGCCCCGCGACAGCGGCGTCTTGTGCGCGTCAGCATGAAGGAATGGGCGGTGTACCGCGAACCGCAGGTGGCTTCGTACCATCGTGCCGATAAAGACGCGTTCTACAGCGCGCTACTGGTGGCCACTGAGGATCAGGGCCTCGACATGCCGCGAATACGCGAATCGACGCCGACCTTGAAGGCACAGATCACCACTCAGCCGTTGAGCGAACAGGCGAGCCGCCAAGCCCTGCGCCTGCAAGCGATCAAGCCGGGGTTCAAGTCGCCCATGCGCCTGGCCGACGGGCGCATCGGCTACCCGCTCAGCCCGGTGGGCGGCGCGCAGCAATGGCCCTCGGTGTGCGTGATGAAAGCAATGATGCTGTACCCGTCGAAATCCATCGAGGCGGTGGTCGAGATGCTGGGGTTGCAAGGCCGTGGCAGTGCGGCGCTGGTGGCCAGGCTCAATCAGCTTGAACAAGAGTTCGCACAGCTTGACCGGGAATTGGTCGCCTGGCAGCAACAAGGTGAGCCCGGTTACCGCAGCGCCAGGCGTCGGGTCAGCGCGACCGTGCGATACGCCTGGCAGCGCGAGTCGGCTACGGCGTTCGCGGCGGATGGCACGTCTATCGGGCATGTCCTGGATCTGTCTGGTGAAGTCATCGACGAGCTTCCGCAGCTCAGCGCCAATATGGACCACGTGGGCCGCCTGACTTTACGGCGCATGGGGCTGTCGGACAGCTCCCTGCCGTTTCTGCAGTCCTTCGGCGGTTTGCGCTGGCTGGACATGCGTGAGAACAACCTCACTCAACTGCCGGAGTTCGCCAACGCGGGCGTTGGGCTGACCAAGCTCAACCTGAGCCGCAACGATATTCGCCTGACCGAGCAAAGCCGAGCGCGCCTGGAAGCCATGCATGGCCTCAAGATTCTAAACCTCTCCGGCAATCGCAACCTGGGATGGACCGCCGACGTGCGCAACATGCGCAGTCTGAACCAGCTGTATCTGAGCGATACCGGGACCACTCGTTTCCCGGCGGGCGTCGAGCAACTGACTCAACTGGCGCGGATCGACCTGCATACCAATCGGCTCACGACACTGCCGGAGTACGCGTTCCAGCATCTGGAACGGATCTCTGTGCATGACAACCCCTTTTCGGAGGCTACCCGGGTGCGCCTTCCCGGTGAGTTTCCGGTGAATCAGGCGCAATGGGCAGACCATGTCACCGCCGACGAAGCGCGGGTACTCTGGCTGGCCGATACACCGACGGCGCTGCAGGCCGAGCGCGGGATCCTGTGGGATGACCTGAGTGCCAGTGCCGACTCGGCGCCGTTCTTCACGGTACTGGCCGACACCACACGCAGCGCCGAATATGCCTCACCCAACACCCGTGCAGCCCTGGCGGCGCGGGTGTGGGACATGCTGGAAGCAGCACAGCAAAGCCAAGACATCCGCGAAACGCTCTTCAGCACCGCAGATGATCGAGTCACCTGTGGCGATGGCACCACGGTGGAGTTCATGAACCTTGAAAGGGAACTGATCGGCGCAAGGGCCCTGGTACAAGCGGGGGATGCGCACGCGGAGGGCGCACTGATCAGCACCGCGAAAAAACTGTTTCGCCTGCATCTGGTGGACACCCTTGCGCAACGGGACGTCGAGGCGCGAGGGCCTGGGTTCACCGAGCAGGTCGAAGTCATCCTGGCCTATCGGGTCGGTCTGGCGGACCGGCTGGACCTACCCGTCAAATCCCGCGGCATGTTGTTTCCCCAGCAAGCCAATGTAAGCCCGGCAGCACTCGACCAGGCCTATACGCAGGTGCTCGCGAATGAGCGGATGGTTGCGGATGAGTCAGCGTTTTTTGCCGAGCGGCGTTTCTGGCAACAGCACTTGCGCACTCGCTACCCTCAGGAGCTTGAGGCCTTGACGGCGCCCGGTACCGCGCTGAACCGGGCCAAGGGCGAGGCGCTCGAAGCGGTCTCGGACTGGCAGGCGCTGGAGGATAGCGCGCCGGACAGGGCGCAGTGGCAGGCAACACACACCGAATTGGTCGATAACCTGATGACTGTGCTGGGTAAGCCCAGGGAAGAGATTCTGGTGGATGGTTCGATGCAAAGTGCGTTCTATATCGAGCAGTTCAACCTGCTGCGCGTGGCGCAGTGGGAGCAAGAAGAACAGGCCATGCGCACACTGACGCGGTCGGTGCTCAACAACGCCGCCGCGGAGCAGGGGACAGAGGTCTGAAAAGGCCATGTGCAGAAAGCACAAAGGGGACCCGAGGGTCCCCTTTAATTTGTCGTTGCGTGCTCTTTTTTATTATTGAAGGGCGGCCTGTTGTTGTTTTTGGTAGCCGTGACCCTTTTACCGCTGTTTTTAGCGACCCCCATGCGGGGTCAAGAGCAAACGTATTTTTTTGAGCGCTGACCTGCTTCTTCGTGACCGATCCAACCAGTGGGTAGCTACCTGAGGTAGTTTTATTTTTCTCTAACCGGTTGCGGGTTTCGGCGAGCCGTACCCTGCGAAGCACATCTTCTCCAAAAAAATCTGTTAGCTGCGTCTCTGCCGTGTTGTTTTTGTTATGTCAGAGTCGTTTCGTCTTATTTTTATTAGGTTTGGCGCTTTTTATTCTTGTTATGCCATAGAGATAGCAGAAGCCGTGCCAACTTTTAAAAAGCCTTTAAAATCAGCATGTTATTTTTTTGTTCGGATTTGGCTTACGCAAAGTTCGACAAAATATGTTCCCGTGTTACTCGATGTGTAGTCGTGCGGTAACACATTGTCACGGCTGCTCTACTCAAACGGCATTACGGACCTTGGCCACCCGCGAACCCGTAGGGCGGCCCAGGACCTGACTGATTTGCAGGCCTGCGGCAATCAATGCTTGCAGGTCGATGCCGGTGTCGATCCCCAGGCCGTTGAGCAGGTAGACCACGTCTTCAGTGGCAACGTTACCGCTGGCGCCCTTGGCGTAAGGGCAGCCGCCGAGGCCCGCGATAGAGCTGTCGAACACACTGATCCCCTCAAGCAGACTGGCGTAGATGTTGGCGACCGCCTGGCCGTAGGTGTCATGGAAGTGGCCCGCCAGTTTGTCCCGTGGCACCTGCGCACCGACGACATCGAACAGTCGCCGGGTAGAGCCTGCCGTGCCGGTGCCGATGGTGTCGCCC
The DNA here is from genome assembly GCF_054062775.1 of Pseudomonas sp. TE3911. NCBI lineage: Bacteria > Pseudomonadati > Pseudomonadota > Gammaproteobacteria > Pseudomonadales > Pseudomonadaceae > Pseudomonas > Pseudomonas sp. TE3911. Next base: position 1,440,280 of record NZ_JBSSFP010000001.1, read on the forward strand.
AGGGAAACCTCGTAGCAGCCCATGGCATACAACTCCCGCGCGACTGCGGCAACTTGCTCTGGAGCAATCTCGCCTTCGTAAGGACAACCCAACACGCAGGACACATAGCCGCGCACGCTGATGCCATGTTGCCGGGCTGCAGCCATGATCGGCGCAAAGCGTTCCAGGCTTTCACTGATGGAACAGTTGATATTGCGTTGGGAAAACGCCTCGGACGCTGCCGCAAACACCGCGACTTCTTTCACCCCGGCCGCCAGCGCAGCCTCAAAACCCCGCAGGTTCGGTGCCAGTGCGCCATAGGTCACGCCGGGCTTACGCTGGATCTGCGCAAATACCTCGGCCGAACCGGCCATCTGCGGTACCCACTTGGGCGAGACGAAACTGCCAACTTCGATGTAGCTCAAACCCGCCGAGCTGAGGGCGTCCACCAGTTGCACCTTGTCGGCCACGCTGATGGGTTGGGCTTCGTTCTGCAGCCCATCGCGCGGACCGACTTCGACCAGGCGCACATGGGAGGGGAGTGGATTTGATGGGTGGGACATGGCAGTTACCTTCTGATCAATGGCCAGCCTGGCTCATGGTGTGCGCGAGGGCCTGGGTGCAGCGCTCTTCGGCGGTGTCCAGTTCCAGTTTCATCTGTTCGATATCCAGCAACTGTTGCTCAAGCTGCTCGCGGCGCTCTGCGATCTTGGCCAGCATGCTGTTGAGCTGGATGTGGTTGCCGCTGCTGGGGTCGTAGAGTTCGATGAGCTCGCGGCATTCGGCCAGGGAAAAACCGATGCGTTTGCCGCGCAGGATCAGCTTGAGGCTGACCTTGTCTCGTGCCGAATAGATGCGTTCCTGGCCCCGGCGCTCCGGGGTCAGCAGGCCTTGTTCTTCATAGAAGCGTATGGCGCGAGTGGTGATGTCGAGCTCGCGGGCGAGGTCGGAGATGCTGTAGGTGATGCTCATGGCGGCGCTCAAGAAGGTCCTGGCGCTAAGCTAATGGCAGGTTGACGTAAACGTCAAGGCCAGCTTCGCTGACCATAGGGGGCAAGCCCCCTCCACAGGGAACGCGCTTCAACCTCAGGCTTGTTGTTTGTCCAGCTTCTTCTCATGGGCCGTAACCTGCTGGCACAACTCGATCATCTGCTCACGCATCCAGCGGTTGGCCGGATCCTGGTCGGTGCTTTCGTGCCAGTACAGGTGCGTTTCCACCGCAAGCACATCGTTGACCGGCAGGTTGACCCAGTGCAACTCATGGCGCCTTGCGAAGCGTTCGGGCACGGTCATCACCATGTCGGTCTGCTGCAGCACTTGCGAGGCCATCAGGTAATGCTGGGAGCGCAGGGCGATCTTGCGTTGCAGGCCCATCTTGCCCAAGGCCAGGTCGACATGGCCCAGGCCGTTGCGGCGGCTGGAGATGTGGATATGGGTCAGCCCCAGGTAATCGTCGAGGGTCAGCTTGTCCTTGCCCGCCATCGGGTGGCCCTTGCGCATGGCGCACACGTAGCGGTCTTCCATCAGCTTGACGTGGCGCACTTGCGGGTCGGTGTTGAGCGGCGCATCCACAGCAAAATCCAGGCGCCCGGCGGCCAGTTCTTTGGTGGTTTCGCGGCGCTTGGACAGGAAACTTTCGATCACTACCGTCGGCGCCAGACGGCGCAGGCGCTGGAACAGCGCCGGCAGAATCACCGCTTCGGTGAGGTCGGTCATGCTGATGCGGTAGGTCTTGGCCGCCTGTTGCGGATTGAAGATACGGCTTTCCTGTACCGACACTCGCAGCAACGACAGCGCATTGCGCACCGGGCCGATGATGTTCTGCGCCATCGGCGTGGGCACCATGCCCTGAGCGGTGCGCACAAACAGCGGGTCGTTGAAGGTCTCGCGCAGGCGTGCCAGGGCGTTGGACACCGCCGGCTGGGTGATGCCGACGATCTGACCGGCGCGGGTCAGGTTGGCTTCGGTGTAGATCGCGTCGAAGACGATAAAGAGGTTGAGGTCGACCTTGCTCAGATTCATTGGGTTGCGCTCTTATTGTTAGGTGGCGATTTGTTGCGTGCTGAGACGCCGATCATATATCGGTGATGAATGTTAATACACGCCGAGAATAGGCTAGGTAAATTATGAGCGCTGTTCTAGCATCGATTGCATGACCTAAACAACCTCTCAAAGAAGGGAGCTGCTCATGGATTTCGCCTATTCGCCCAAGGTTCAGGAACTGCGTGAACGCGTCACCGCGTTTATGGATGCTTACGTTTATCCGGCCGAGCCGGTGTTCGAACGCCAGGTCAACGAAGGCGACCGCTGGCAGCCCACCGCCATCATGGAAGAGTTGAAAGCCAAGGCTAAAGCCGAAGGCCTGTGGAACCTGTTCCTGCCCGAGTCCGAACTGGGCGCCGGCCTGACCAACCTCGAATATGCGCCGCTGGCCGAAATCATGGGCCGTTCGCTGCTGGGCCCGGAGCCGTTCAACTGCTCGGCACCGGATACCGGCAACATGGAAGTACTGGTGCGCTACGCCAACGAAGAGCAGAAACAACGCTGGCTCGAACCGCTGTTGCGCGGCGAGATTCGCTCGGCCTTCGCCATGACCGAACCGGACGTCGCCTCGTCGGACGCCACCAACATGGCCGCCCGCGCCGAACGCCAGGGCGACGAGTGGGTGATCAATGGCAAGAAATGGTGGACCTCCGGCGCCTGCGACCCGCGCTGCAAGATCCTGATCTTCATGGGCCTGAGCAACCCCGACGCGCCGCGCCACCAGCAGCACTCGATGATCCTGGTGCCGGTGGACACCCCCGGCGTGAAAATCGTGCGCCCGCTGCCGGTGTTCGGCTACGACGACGCGCCTCACGGCCACGCCGAAGTGCTGTTCGACAACGTGCGTGTGCCCTATGAGAACGTACTGCTTGGCGAAGGCCGCGGCTTTGAAATTGCCCAAGGTCGTCTTGGCCCAGGCCGTATCCACCACTGCATGCGCTCCATTGGCATGGCCGAACGTGCGCTGGAGTTGATGTGCAAACGCGCGGTCAGCCGTACCGCGTTCGGTAAACCATTGGCACGCTTGGGCGGCAATATCGACAAGATCGCCGACTCACGGATGGAGATCGACATGGCGCGCCTGCTGACCCTGAAAGCGGCGTACATGATGGACACCGCGGGCAACAAAGTGGCGAAAAGCGAAATTGCGCAAATCAAGGTGGTGGCGCCAAACGTAGCGCTGAAGGTCATCGACCGCGCGATCCAGATCCACGGCGGCGCAGGCGTCTCCAACGACTTCCCGCTGGCCTACATGTACGCGATGCAGCGCACACTGCGCCTGGCCGACGGCCCGGACGAAGTGCACCGCGCTGCAATCGGCAAGTTTGAAATCGGCAAATATGTGCCTAAAGAGTTGATGCGCAGCGGGCAGTAATACGGCGTCGCCTGCAATCGGGGGCGAGCCCCCTCCCACATTCGACAGTATTCCTACTGGAGATACGCGGTCACCTGTGGGAGGGGGCTTGCTCCCGATGAGGCAGGATCAGGCACTGAAGATCCGGCAGTCCTCAGTACACCCAAACCTCCACCCGCCGATTTTTGATCCGCCCCTCATCCGCCGTATTCGCCGCCACCGGCATCTGCGCACCAAACCCGCGAATATCTCGCAGTACTACGCCGCTCTTGACCAACTCCCGTCGCACCGCCATCGCCCGCAATTTAGACAGCAGCGCCGCCCGCTGCGGATCGTTCTTGGTATCGCCGAATCCCACCAGCGTCACCTTTTTGTCCAGCTTGTCGTGACCCTTGAGATACGCCACCACCCGCTGTACATCCTGGCGCGCCTTGTTATCCAGGCTGGCGCTGCCTTCTTCGAAACGAAAATTCACGGTCAAGCGCTGAGCGTCCCGAGCGATGGCTTGATAGTCATCCGGCATTGTCGGGCGCGGTTCCACGGCCATGGCCTGCACCTGCTGCGCAATAAACCCACTGGCCGCCACAATCGCCTGGCCTTTGCTGCTCTGGGCAAAGTCCACCAGCGCCTTGGCCCAAGGGTTATGGGCCGTGGGCGGCAGGTAAAAGAACAATCGGCGCGACAGCGGATAATCCTCGGTGGCGATCAGGCTGTTGAGCGGCAACATCGGTTGCGAATCGCCATCCACAATCGCCACGGCCTTGGCGTGGCGCACGTAGGGCAGCCCAATAAAACCGATGCCCTGAGGGTCCTGGCTCACCGCATCGGACAATGCCTCGCTGGACTCGAAACGCTTGGCCGAAGAAACCAGGGGCTTGCCGCGCAGGCGCAACACCAATTCCTTGAAGGTGTCGTAGGTGCCCGACTGGTCATCGCGGGCGTAGATATGAATCGCGCCGCCGATGCCGCCCAGAGCCTCCCAAGTGCTGACCTCACCGTTGAAGATCTGCGCCAGTTGCTCGGTATTCAGGGTATTCAGCGGGTTCTGCGGGTTGAGGATGATTGCCAGGCCATCGATGGCGATCACGTGTTCGGCGTCGGGGCTTTTCAAGTCACCAAGCAGTTCAAGGTCTACCAGTTCGCTGTCCTTGATCGGTCGGGACGAGGCCGCAAGGTCGGCGCTGGTTTTCTTCAGGGCGGCAAAGCCTGTGCTGGAACCGTGGGCTGCGACGTCGATAGTCACCGTTTTGCCCTGGCGTGTCTTGCCGATCACGCGCTGTTCATTGGCGCCCTCGGCAGGTTCGCTGTGCACGTTCTGCAACCCTTGATACTCCATCAAACCCTTGGCCAATGCCGGGGCCAGCGCCGCGCCAATGGTGTTGGAGCCCTGGATGCGCAAGGCCGGGCCTTGATCGGGAACGGGTAGGGGGGCAGCCACAACGGAGAGGGAAAACGCGCAACACAACAGGAACAGAACGCGCAGCATCATGCCGGCACCTTCTCAAGCCAAAGGGAGTGCCGCGAGATTAAGTCAGTAGGATTTCAATAATGTGACTGACACTCAAATGATCAAAAGTGTGGGAGGGGGCTTGCCCCTTCTCCCACATTTGACCCGAGTACAGTCAGGGGGATCAGCTCAGTTCAAGCCAGATCGGCGCATGGTCCGACGGTTTTTCCAAGCCACGCAGGTCGTAATCCACGCCGGCATCCTTGACCCGTGGCAGCAAACCGTTGGAGGCCATGATCAGGTCGATTCGCAGCCCACGCTTGGGCTCATCTTCAAAGCCGCGGCTGCGGTAGTCGAACCAACTGAAGCGGTCGGCCACGTCCGGGTTGAGGTGACGGAAGCTGTCCACCAGGCCCCAGTTTTTCAGGCGGGCCATCCACTCGCGCTCTTCGGGCAGGAAGCTGCACTTGCCAGTTTTCAGCCAGCGCTTGGCGTTGTCGGCGCCGATGCCGATGTCGCAGTCTTCCGGGGAAATATTCACATCGCCCATCACCACCAGCGCCTGATCGTTGCTGAACTGGCTTTCCAACAACTGTTGCAGGTCTTCGTAAAAGCGCTGCTTGGCGGGGAATTTGGTTGGATGGTCGCGGCTTTCACCCTGTGGGAAATAGCCGTTCATGATGGTCACCGGGTTGCCGTTTTCATCGGCGAAGGTGCCCCAGATAAAACGACGCTGGGCGTCTTCTTCGTCACTGGCAAAGCCTTTGTGAAGGCTCAACGCAGGCTGACGCGAAAGCAGCGCCACGCCGTAGTGGCCTTTTTGGCCGTGGTAGTAAACGTGATAGCCCAGTGCTTGTACTTCGGCCAGAGGAAACTGGTCGTCGTGGACCTTGGTTTCCTGCAGGCCGATTACATCGGGTTGATGCTTTTCAATCAGCGCCGCCAGCTGATGGGGGCGGGCGCGCAGCCCGTTGATATTGAAGGAGACGATTTTCATGGTCGGCGGTCCAGTCTGGCAAAAGGGCGATGCTAGCGGACAAGTCGGACGGGGGCCAGCGTGGCGGTAGGACAGATGCGCTGCTAATGTCTGGGAACGACTGGTGCTGCGTAGGTTCGTACCCATAAGAACGCCATCTATTGAGTGGCGCCCAGGGAGATTGATTGTATGACTGACACTGCCATTGGCGAAGTTCGCTTGCTCAACAGCGGCTATTCCCGCGAGGCCCGCTCCCTGCTGTACCAGGCCTATCGGCATGAGCCGACGTTTGCCTACATCTTCGAAGCCGAACGCCCAGGTTATGAGCAGCGGGTACGCGCCACCGTGCGTGAGCTGGTCAAGCAGCATTTCTTTCAAAAACTTCCGGCGATCGGTTTGTTTGTGAATGATCGGCTGATCGGCATTGCCTTGATCGCACCCCCGCAACGGCGCCTGGGGATCACCGAGAGCTGGGCGTGGCAACTGCGCATGTGGCTGAGCACTGGCGTGCGCGGTACACGGCGGTATCTTGATTATCATCACGCCGTGCTGGCGTGCCTGCCGAGCGAATCGGTGCATGTGCTGCCGCTTTTGGGTATTCACCCGCAGTTCCAGGGCAAACATTACGGTGAACAGTTGCTGGAGGCGGTGCATAACTGGTGCGCCGAAGACCCGCACTCTTCGGGTGTGGTGCTGGACACCGGCAATTCCCGCTACCTGGATTTCTACAAGCGCCAGGGCTATGAGGAAATCGGCGAAGTCGCTGTAGGGCCTATCCTGGAGCATGTCTTTTTCCACCCTAATCCCCAGCTGTTACATGCTGCAACGGCTTAATGCAGAATTTTTCAGAATCGTCTGAGTTCTAAGTTTTCCCCCAGCTCGTGTAGCATCCGCGCCTATGAAGTTTCCAGGAAGATTTACCAGCGGCTTGGTTCTGCTGTTCACAAGCTGCGGCGCATTTGCGCTAAGCGAATTGGACGTGCGGATCAAACCCTCAAACGACGCGTTGAAAGCCAACATTGAAGGCTACATCGGCGGGGTTGGCGATCGTGACGAAGAGGCCTTGCTGCGGTTCAGCCGTGGCGCCGAAGAGCAGGCGCGCAAAGCGGCGCAGGCACTAGGCTTCTATCAGCCAAACATCGACAGCGAGGTGAAAGGCGGCAAGAACCCGCGCCTGATCCTCCGCGTCGACCCCGGTGAACCGGTGCATTTACGCAACGTGACTATTCGGGTCGACGGCGAGGCTGCGAACCTTAAGTCTTTTCGCGTGCCTGCCAGCGATGACCTTATCTCCGGCGCCGTGCTCAACCACGGCCACTACGAAGACGCCAAGCGTCTGATCCAGAATCAAGCCTCGCGCTACGGTTTTTTCAGCGGGCGCTTTACCAGCCAGAAACTCGCGGTGGACCCACAAGCTGGCGTCGCCGATATCGAACTCATTTATGACAGCGGCCCGCGCTACAGCCTGGGCAAGGTCAGCTTTGCCGGCGACACGCCGTTTGATGACGAACTGCTGCAACGCATGGTGCCGTTCAAAAACGGTGACCCTTACGATTCCGAACTGATCGCCGAACTCAACCAGAACCTGCAAGCCAGCGGCTTTTTCGAAGGGGTGCGCGTGGATGCCAGCCCCACCGCCTCGACACAAGACGTGATCCCGGTGGCCGTCAATCTGGACACACGCAAGCCGCGCACCATGGGCCTGGGCCTGGGTTACTCCACCGACGTCGGTCCGCGCGGCAAGGCCAACTGGACCCGTCACTGGGTTAACCCCCAGGGCCATAGTTATGGCTGGGAAGCCGAACTCTCGGCTCCGCGCCAGAACGTCGGCCTGTGGTACGACATTCCGCTGGACCCGCCGCTCACCGACAAACTGCGCTTCGCTGGCGGCTACCAGAATGAAGAACTGGCGAACACCGACACCCTGAGTAAATTGCTTACCGTCGGCCCCGAATGGCACAGCAAATTGCCCAGTGGCTGGACACGGGTGATTTCTCTCAAGTACCAGCGCGAAGAATATCGCCTGGGCAACGACTCCGGCCTGAGTAACCTGCTGATGCCTGGCATCAGTTATTCCTACCTGCGCAGCGATAACCGCATCGACCCCCACAACGGCTACCGCCTGCAATTCGACACGAAGGTGGCGAAGGAGGGCCTGGGCTCCGACACCAACTTGCTGTACGGCACGGCCATGGTCAAAGGCCTGACGACCCTGTGGGACAATCATCGTTTCCTGGCGCGGGCGCAGTTCGGCGGCAGTGCCACCAATGGCTACAAGTCGGTGCCACCGTCGTTGCGCTTCTTTGCCGGTGGCGATCAGAGCGTGCGCGGTTATGAGTACCAGACGCTGTCGCCCGAGAACGACCAAGGTGATCGCATCGGTGGCCGCTACATGGTGGCCTTGAGCGCCGAGTATCAATATTCCATCGCCGAAAAATGGCGGATCGCGACCTTCATCGACCAGGGCAACTCGTTCAACACCCTGGAACTGCCCAGCCTGAAAACCGGCGTGGGTGTCGGTATCCGCTGGGTGTCGCCGGTGGGGCCAATCCGCCTCGACCTGGCCCATGCCCTGGAAGACCCGGGCGGCGTTCGTTTGCACTTTTCCATGGGGCCTGAGCTGTGATGCGTGGTTTGAAAATAGCGGGGCTGGCCGTGGTGGCCATCCTCGCCGTGCTGTTGCTGGCACTGTGGGCGGTACTGGGCAGCCAGGCGGGCAGCCGCTGGGCGTTGGGCCAAGTGCCGGGTTTGAGTGTGGAGAATTTCCAGGGCCGTTTGGGCGGCCAGTGGAGCGCCGATCATCTGCTGTGGCAGCAAGACAGCAGTCGCGTGGAACTCAAGGCGCCCACGTTTGAGTGGTCGCCAGCCTGCCTGTTGCGCATGACCTTGTGCATTGACCGGTTGGATGTGGATCAGGTCATTCTGCAATTTCCACCCAGCACCGAAGAAAGCAGTGGCCCCCTTGTACTGCCAGATCTGAAATTGCCGGTTGCTCTCCAGTTAGGCGACGTTCGCGTCGGTAGCCTGGTGTTCAACGGCAGCGAAGAGCTTAAAGGCCTGCAACTGGCGGCGCATTGGACCGCCGCCGGCATGCAGATCGACTCAGTGCATCTGCAGCGCGACGATCTGGTGCTGGACCTGTCTGGCCTGTTGCAACCCACTGGCGACTGGCCGTTGACCGCCAGCGGAAACTTGAGCCTGCCTTACGCGCCCGGCGGCGCGCCCTGGAAAGTTGCCCTTAAGGTCGACGGCGACCTGCTCAAGACCCTCAAACTCGACGCCGACAGCCGCGGCTACCTGCCGGCCAAACTGCAGGGCGAGCTGCAACCCCTGGCTGAAAACCTTCCGGCCCAGTTGCACATCACCGCTGACGGCTTCAAGCCCAGCGCCGATCTGCCCGACACCCTGCAACTCAATCAACTGGACCTCACCGCCAAGGGTGATCTGAAAAACGGCTACCAACTGCTCGGCAAGGCCGTGCTACCGGCAGAGAAAGGTCCGGTGGACCTGCTGCTGCAAGGCAAAGTCGACGCCAACGGCGCGCAAATTGCGGGCCTGGACCTGAATGCCGGTGACAAGCAAAGCCTCAAGCTGAGTGCCAATCTGGATTGGCAACAAGGCTTCACAGCCGATGCCAGGATCGACTGGCTCGACTTCCCCTGGCATCGCCTCTATCCCGTGATCGACGAACCCCAAGTGACGGTGCGTACGTTCAACGGCGAGATTTCCTATAAAGACGGCAACTACCTGGGCAACCTCAAGGCCGACCTCGACGGCCCGGCCGGCAAGTTCAATGTGGTCACGCCGTTCAGTGGCGACCTCAAGCAAGTCTTCCTGCCCGAGCTGAAACTCACCGCCGGTCAAGGTAAGGCCGAAGGCCACCTGAACCTGCAGTTTGCCGATGGCATCGCCTGGGATACCGCGCTGGACCTGTCGGCGCTCAATCCGGCGTACTGGGTCGCTGAACTGCCGGGTACGTTGGCCGGTCCGCTGCGCAGCAAGGGCGAGTTCAAGAACGAGCAACTCAAGCTGAATGCCGACCTCGACCTCAAGGGCCGCCTGCGGGGCCAAACCGCCGTGCTGGCGGCCAAGGCCGAAGGTGCAGGGGAGCAATGGACCCTGGCCAACCTGGATATTCGCCTGGGTGACAACCGCATCAACGGCAGCGGCAGCCTGCAACAACGCCTGGCCGGGCAGATCGACATCAAGCTGGCGCGCCTCGCCCAGCTCTGGCCGCAGTTACGCGGGCAGATCAATGGCCGCCTCGACGTAGCCGGCAGCCTGAATGCGCCTCAGGGCAAACTCGACATCAAGGGCCAGCAACTGGCGTTTGCCGACAACCGCCTGCAAAGCCTCAGCCTCGGCGCTACCCTCGACAGCGCCCAGCGCGCCAAGATCGACCTCAAAGGCAGCGGTATTCAAAGCGGCGACACCCAGATCGGCACCCTGACCGCCAGCGCTCAAGGCGACATCAAGAACCAGAAGGTCCAGCTCGACTTGGCCGGTCCGCTGGTCAAGCTGGCCCTGGCCCTGGACGGCAACCTCGACAAAGGCAACTGGCGCGGGCGCCTGGCCAGCGGTGATGTCCAGGCCGGCGGGCAGGATTGGAAACTGCAAGCCCCGGCGAAGATCGATTACATGGCCGACGGCAAGCTGACCTTCGCGGCGCACTGCTGGGTCTCCGGCGGCGCCAGTCTGTGCGGCGAAGACCAGCGCCTGATGCCCGAGCCCAAGTTGCGTTACCACCTCAAGCAATTCCCAATCGACAGCCTCGCGGCCTTTTTGCCCAAGGATTTTGCCTGGCGCGGCAGGCTCAATGCCGATGTCCAGCTCGACCTGCCCGACAGCGGCCCCAAGGGCTTGATTTCGGTGGATGCCAGCGGCGGCACTTTGCGCGTCAAGGACAAGGACCAGTGGCTGGATTTTCCTTACGACACCCTCAAGCTTGAAACCACCCTCAACCCCAAGCGCATCGACACACAGTTGAACTTCCGGGGTGGCAAGCTCGGTGAATTGCTGTTGCAGGCGCAGATTAATCCGCTGCCGAAGAACAAGCCGATCACTGGCAATTTCAGCCTCACCGGGCTGGACCTGGCGGTAGCGCGTCCGTTTGTGCCGATGGTGGAAACCCTCAACGGCAAGCTCAACGGCAACGGCCGGATTTCCGGTGGCCTGCTCGCGCCGCAGATCAACGGCAATGTGAACCTGATCGGCGGCGAAGTCTCTGGTCCGGAGTTGCCCGTCAGCCTCGAAGGCCTGAACGTGCAGGCTCTCATCGCTGGCGAAAGCGTGCAGCTCAATGGTGGTTGGCGCAGTGGCAAAGCCGGGCAGGGCAGCCTCAAGGGCCAGATCGACTGGGGGCAGGCCCTGGCCGTGGACCTCAGTCTGCAAGGCTCGCAATTGCCGGTCACAGTCGAACCCTACGCCACGCTGGAAGTGGCGCCGGACCTGAAGATCACCTTGAAGGACGACAAACTGGCGATTGCCGGCAAAGTGAAGATCCCGCGTGGCGACATCACCGTGCGCGAACTGCCGCCGTCGACGGTCAAGGTCTCGGACGACACTATCATCGTCGGCAGTCAGACCGAGGAGGGCAAGCCAGCGATGGCCATGGCCATGGATATCGACGTGGCAGTGGGCGAAGACCAGCTCAACTTCTCAGGCTTCGGCCTCACCGCCAAGGTGCAGGGTCATGTGCATATCGGCGACAACATGGACACTCGTGGTGAGCTTTGGCTCAACGATGGCCGCTACCGCGCTTACGGTCAGCGGCTCAATGTGCGGCGGGCGCGCTTGCTGTTTGCCGGCCCTCTGGACCAGCCGTTCCTGGACATCGAGGCGGTGCGTGTCACCACAGAGCCGTCGCGGACCGTGACCGCCGGTATTCGCCTGAGCGGCAGCGCCGAGCAACCGACTACGCAGATTTTCTCCGAGCCGGCGATGGCCCAAGAGGATGCGTTGTCGTACTTGGTACTGGGGCGTTCACGCACCACCACTGGCGAAGACAACAACATGCTCGCCGAAGCGGCGCTGGGCCTGGGTTTGATGGGCAGCGCCGGGGTGACCTCGGACATCGCCACCAAGTTGGGCATCCAGGACTTCGACCTCGACACCCAGGGCAGCGGCAATAACACCGCCGTGGTAGCCAGCGGCAAGATCACCGAGAAGCTCAGCCTGCGCTATGGCGTGGGCGTGTTCGAGCCGGCCAGCACCATTGCCTTGCGCTACCTGCTGAGCAAGAAGGTATACCTGGAGGTGGCGAGTGGCGTGGCCAGTTCCCTCGACATTTTCTACAAGCGCGATTTCTAAGTCCTAGTCGGTCAACCAATGTGTGAGGGGGCTTGCCCCCGATTGCGGTGTGACAGTCAGCAGATGTAGTGACTGACACACCGTGATCGGGGGCAAGCCCCCTCACACATTTGCTCCCGCCTGTCGTCGAATTAGCAAGCAAGCTAATTATTCCATTTGACATTCGCTGCCTAAGCAGTAACATCTCGTCATACATTCGCTGCCTAGGCAGCAATAAGGTGACTTTCGATGCCCCATTTCACCCCCGAAAACTTCCACAACTGCCATCTCGGCCTGTTGCTGGGCCGCGCTGCGATCCTCAAGGACCGCATCATCGACACCCATATGGAACCCCACGGCATCACGGCCGCGCAGTTCAAGGTGTTGATCATCATGGCCCAGTTCGGCGTCGACACCCCGGCGGAGCTGTGCCGCAACCTGTCCCTGGACAGCGGTTCGATGACCCGCATGCTCGATCGCCTGGAGCAAAAAAACCTGCTCAGCCGCAAGCGTTCCGAGCTGGACCGACGCCAGGTGCAGTTGGTGTTGACTGCCGACGGCCAGCGCCTGGCGGACATGCTGCCGCACATCGGCGCCCAGGCGCTGAACCAACTGGCGGGCGTATTGGAGCCCGGCGAGTTGGAAACCCTGGAACAGATCCTCAAGAAAATTCTGATAGCTGCGGGTGATCCCATCACCCTTCAGCGGGTAGGTAAATGATGAATCCACGTGCCCTATGCCTAGTGCTGGTCGCCATGAGCATGGCCGGTTGCGCCAATTTCAGCGGCCTCGACACCCAAGGCCAGCGCCTCGACGCCAACACTCTGCAAGCCGGTAAATCCCTGAGCGGCGTGACCCTGTCGAGTGCGGCCTGGCCCAACGCCGATTGGTGGAAAGGCCTCGGCGACCCACAGCTCGACGGCCTGATCCATGAAGCCCTGCAAAACAGCCCCGACATGCAAGTGGCGAGCGCCCGTGCCCACCAGGCCGAAGCGGCCGCCTACGCCGCCGACGCGTCGCGCATGCCGACCCTGGATGCCAGCGCCGGTGTGACCCGTTCGCGGCTGGCCAAGGATCAGGACCCGCTGGGGCAGGGCGATGCGTACTCCACCGTGCGAAAAATCGGTGCCAGCTTCAACTACACCTTCGACCTCTGGGGTGGCCAGCGCGCCGCCTGGGAAGCTGCATTGGGCCAGGCCCGTGCCGCTGAAGTCGATCAACAGGCCGCGCGCCTGACCCTGGCTGCTGATGTGGCCAAGGCCTACAGCGACCTGGGCCAGGCCCATATCGTGCGCGACCTGGCCACTGACGACCTCAAGCGCACCCGGCAAATGCTCGATCTCAGCAAGCGCCGCCTGGATTCGGGCATCGACAGCCACTATCAGTACCAGCAGACCGAAAGCCTGGAAGCCAGCTCCCAATCGCAATTGATCGACGCGGAAAAACAACTGCAGAGTGCCAAGATCGCCCTCGCGGTGCTGCTCGGTAAAGGCCCGGATCGCGGCAATGAGCTGGCGCGTCCCAGTGTGTTGAAACCCGCTGCCGTTGCCGTACCGTCGGTGTTGCCTGCCGAACTGTTGGGCCGTCGCCCGGACCTGATCGCCGCACGGTGGCGTGTGGAGGCGGCGAGCAAGGACATCGCGGCCAGCAAGACGCGCTTCTACCCCAACCTCAACCTGAGCGCGAGCGCCGGGGCCGAGTCGTTGCTGGGGGATGCGATGTTCGGGTCGGCCAGCCGCTTCTTCAATATCGCGCCAACGATCTCGCTGCCGATCTTTGACGGCGGCCGCCTGCGCGCCGGCCTCGATGCCCGCGACGCCGACTACGACCTCGCCGTGGCCCAATACAACAAAACCCTGGTGCAAGCCTTGGGTGATATTGGCAACACCCTTTCGCAACTGCGCGAAACCGGCCGGCAGATCCAGGCCCAGCAACACGCTACCGATATTGCCCAGCAGTCCTACGACACGGTGCTTCAGCGGTACGGCTCCGGGATCGGTAACTACCTGGACGTGCTCAGCATCGAACAGCAATTGCTGCAGGCCCAGCGTCAGCTGGCGACCCTGAATGCCGGGCAGATCGCTCTATCGATTCAATTGATGCAGGCCCTGGGCGGCGGGTTCAACGCCGACAACGTGGCGTCGACCACCCCAGCCACTCGCACGGAATAATTTGAGGTATTTGTCATGGCCACTGCCGAAAACACTAACGCTACAGAACAACCCAAAGACAACAACCCGCGCAAACGCAAAGTCATGCTGATCGGCCTTGCGCTGATCGTCATCCTCAGCGTCCTCGGCGTATGGGCCTGGCACGAATTCTACGGGCGCTTCAACGAGAGCACCGACGACGCTTATGTGAACGGCAACGTGGTGGAAATCACCCCGCTGGTCACCGGCACCGTGGTGAGCATCGGCGCGGACGATGGCGACTTGGTCCACGAAGGCCAGGTGCTGGTCAACTTCGACCCGAATGACGCCGCCGTCGGCCTGCAAAGTGCCCAGGCCAACCTGGCGCGTACCGTGCGCCAGGTGCGTGGCTTGTACAGCAACGTTGATGGCATGAAAGCCCAGGTCAACGCGCAGAAAGCCGATGTGCAGACCGCTCAGGACAACTACAACCGTCGTAAGACCCTGGCCCAGGGCGGGGCGATTTCCCTTGAGGAACTGTCCCATGCCCGTGACAGTCTGACGGCCGCCAAGAACGCCCTGACCAACCTCGAGCAGCAGCTCAAAACCAGCAACGCCCTGGTGGATGACACGGTGATCTCGTCCCATCCGGACGTGCAAGCCGCCGCCGCGCAATTGCGTCAGGCCTACCTGACCAATGCGCGCAGCACCCTGATCGCGCCGGTCACCGGCTATGTCGCCAAGCGCTCCGTGCAACTGGGCCAGCGCGTGCAGCCGGGTACCGCATTGATGGCCGTGATCCCGCTGAACCAACTGTGGATCGACGCCAACTTCAAGGAAACCCAACTGCGCGACATGCGCATTGGCCAACCGGTGGACATCGAGTCGGATATCTATGGCAGTGATGTGAAATACAGCGGCACCGTCGACAGCCTCGGCGCCGGCACCGGCAGCGCGTTCGCCCTGTTGCCGGCGCAGAACGCCACCGGTAACTGGATCAAGATCGTGCAGCGAGTACCGGTGCGCATCCATATCAATGCCGAAGAGTTGGCCAAGCACCCACTGCGCGTTGGCTTGAGCACCGTGGTGAATGTGGACCTGCACGACCAGAGCGGTCCCGTGCTGGCGCAACAGCCGCCACAAAAGGCCTCTTTCACCACCAACGTGTATGACCGCCAATTGGCCGAAGCCGATGCCATGATCACCCAGTTGATCCATGACAACAGCGTCGCCGCTCCCAAGGCTGTGCAACGCTGATGAGCAATAACGCCTCGTTCACGCCACCCAGCCTGTTGATGGCCACCATTGGCCTGTCGCTGGCGACTTTTATGCAGGTGCTCGACACCACCATCGCCAACGTGGCGTTGCCGACCATTTCCGGCAACCTGGGCGTGAGTTCGGAGCAGGGCACCTGGGTGATCACCTCGTTTGCGGTGAGCAACGCCATCGCCTTGCCGCTCACCGGTTGGTTGAGCCGACGCTTTGGCGAGGTGAAGCTGTTTCTGTGGGCGACCATTCTGTTTGTGCTGGCATCGTTCCTGTGCGGGATTTCCACTTCGATGCCCGAGCTGATCGGCTTTCGGGTACTGCAAGGCTTGGTGGCGGGGCCGTTGTACCCGATGACCCAAACCTTGTTGATTGCGGTCTACCCGCCGGCGAAGCGCGGCATGGCACTCGCGTTACTGGCGATGGTCACGGTGGTCGCGCCGATTGCCGGGCCAATCCTCGGCGGCTGGATCACCGACAGCTACAGCTGGCCGTGGATCTTCTTTATCAACGTCCCCATCGGCATCTTTGCGGTGATGGTGGTGCGTGCTCAGCTGAAGAAGCGACCTGTGGTCACCAGTTATCAGCCGATGGATTACGTCGGGTTGTTAAGCCTGATCGTGGGGGTCGGCGCCTTGCAGATCATCCTCGACAAGGGCAATGACCTGGATTGGTTCGAATCCAACTTCATCATCATCGGCGCGGCGATTTCGGCGATTGCCCTGGCGGTGTTCGTCATCTGGGAACTGACCGATAAGCACCCAGTGGTCAACCTGCGGCTGTTTGCCTACCGCAACTTCCGCATCGGCACCATCGTGTTGATCCTCGGTTACGCGGGCTTCTTTGGCATCAACCTGATCCTGCCACAATGGCTGCAAACCCAGATGGGCTACACCGCCACCTGGGCCGGCCTGGCGGTGGCACCGATCGGGATTCTGCCGGTGCTGATGTCGCCGTTCGTGGGCAAGTACGCGCACAAGTTCGACCTGCGTCTTCTGGCGGGCCTGGCGTTCCTGGCGATTGGCTTGAGCTGCTTCATGCGCGCAGGCTTTACCAATGAAGTGGACTTCACCCACATCGCCCTTGTGCAGTTGTTCATGGGGATTGGTGTTGCACTGTTCTTTATGCCGACCTTGAGCATCTTGATGTCCGACCTGCCACCGCACCAGATTGCCGACGGTGCGGGCCTTGCAACCTTCCTGCGTACGTTAGGCGGCAGTTTTGCGGCGTCGCTGACCACCTGGATCTGGATTCGCCGGGCGGACCAGCACCATGCGTACATGAGCGAGAACATGACCACCTATGACGCGGCCACGCGCAATGCGCTGGATGCGTTGGGTGGGGCAGGGCACAAGGCCTATGCGCAGTTGGACCAGATCCTCACCAGCCAGGCGTACATGATGTCCACCGTGGATTACTTCACGTTATTGGGGTGGATGTTCATGGGATTGATGCTGCTGGTGTGGCTGGCGAAGCCGCCGTTTGGCGCCAAGGCAGGGCCGGAAGCAAGCGGCCACTGATCCACACGGACTGGAATGCAATCAAATGTGGGAGGGGGCTTGCCCCCGATAGCGGTGGGTCAGCCAAAAATAGGCTGACTGATCCACAGCCATCGGGGGCAAGCCCCCTTCCACATTTTGATCTCTGTTCACATTGGATCAGTGATGTTTGAGGTCTCAGGCGCCAGGCAATGCCAGCTGCGGATTCACAAAATCAAACGCCGCCAACTGAAACCCTTGCTCATCCACCTGCAACGCCCAACCCTGCTTGTCCCAATCCCCCAGCACAATGCGCTTGGCCGCCTGCTCGCCAATCTGCAGTTTGTGGATCGCCGGGCGGTGGGTATGGCCGTGGACCAGGGTGCGCACGCCGAACTGCTGCATCACCCGCGGCACTTCCTCGGGGGTTACATCGACAATGTCGTTGGCCTTCATGCGCGTCTGCGCCCGGCTCTCACTGCGCAGCTTGCGCGCCAGCTTGTGGCGGGTGCGCAAGGGCAAGTGACGCAGGATAAACAGCACAATCGGGTTACGCAGGATGCGCCGCAGCTTCATATAACCCACGTCGCGGGTGCAGAGGCTGTCGCCGTGCATCAACAGCACGGGTTCGCCATACAACTGCACGACACTCGGGTCCTTGAGCAAGGTCGCGCCTGCTGCTTTGCAGAACGCCTTGCCGATCAGGAAATCGCGGTTGCCATGCATGATAAAAATCGGGGTACCGCTGTCGCTCAGCTCGCGCAGGGCTGCGCAAATCGAACGTTGAAAGGGGGTCATCCCATCGTCGCCAATCCAGGCTTCGAAGAAGTCCCCCAGAATGTACAACGCCTGGGCGCCACGGGCGCGGCCGTGGAGCAGATCCAGAAACGCCCGGGTGATGTCCGGGCGCTCCTCTTCCAGATGCAAATCTGAAATCAGCAGTATCACCCAACGATCTCGGCTTTCTCGACGATTACGTCTTCTGCTGGAACGTCCTGGTGACCGGCTTTGGACGTGGTGGACACGCCTTTGATCTTGTCGACAACGTCCTGGCCTTCGGTGACTTTACCGAACACGGCGTAGCCCCAACCCTGCACGTTCTTGCCGCTGTGGTTCAGGAAGGCGTTATCGGCCACGTTGATGAAGAACTGTGCGGAGGCCGAATGCGGCTCCATGGTACGGGCCATGGCGACGGTGTACTTGTCGTTGGAAAGGCCGTTGTCCGCTTCGTTCTGGATGCTTGGACGCTTGTCTTTCTTCTCTTTCATGCCTGGCTCGAAACCGCCGCCCTGGATCATGAAGTTACCGATGACGCGGTGGAAAACGGTGTTTTCGTAGTGGCCAGCGTTCACGTACTCGATGAAGTTGGCGACGGTGATCGGCGCTTTCTCGGCGTTCAGCTCGATGACGATCTCGCCGTGGTTGGTGGTCAGTTTGACTTGAGTCATGTTCACTACTCTTTCAGGAAATTCGTGGGTTTGAGCGCCTTGGCGCCTTACCGGTTTGGCTAAACTGCGGCCAAGGCGCGCAGTTTAGCGTGCCTTGCAGGAATTTCGAGGTGGTTTTTTACCGCGCCCGTCATAAAAGCAGCAATAAATGCAGCAGTTTTTGACCGCGCTCTGTCAGCAGCTTGACAGCATCAGCTATGATACGGCCTTTGTTTTATCTGGCCCCAACCGGCCACGAACCTGTCTGTTCAAGGATCCTATGAGCAAGCCCACTGTCGACACTACCTCGAATTCCAAGGCCGGACCTGCCGTCCCGGTCAATTTCCTGCGCCCGATCATCCAGGCGGACCTGGATTCGGGCAAGCACACGCAGATCGTCACCCGCTTCCCGCCAGAGCCCAACGGCTACCTGCACATTGGTCACGCTAAGTCGATCTGTGTGAACTTCGGCCTGGCCCAGGAGTTCGGTGGTGTCACGCACCTGCGTTTCGACGACACCAACCCGGCCAAGGAAGACCAGGAATACATCGACGCCATTGAAAGCGACATCAAGTGGCTGGGCTTCGAATGGTCCGGTGAAGTGCGCTATGCCTCCAAATACTTCGACCAGTTGTTCGACTGGGCCGTCGAGCTGATCAAGGCCGGCAAGGCCTACGTCGACGACCTGACCCCGGAGCAGGCCAAGGAATACCGTGGCACGCTGACCGAACCGGGCAAGAACAGCCCGTTCCGCGACCGTTCCGTGGAAGAGAACCTCGACTGGTTCGCCCGCATGCGCGCCGGTGAGTTCCCGGACGGCGCCCGCGTACTGCGCGCCAAGATCGACATGGCTTCGCCGAACATGAACCTGCGCGACCCGATCATGTACCGCATCCGCCATGCCCACCACCACCAGACCGGTGACAAGTGGTGCATCTACCCGAACTACGATTTCACCCACGGTCAGTCGGACGCCATCGAAGGCATCACCCACTCCATCTGCACCCTGGAGTTCGAAAGCCATCGTCCGCTGTACGAGTGGTTCCTGGACAGCCTGCCGGTTCCGGCGCACCCGCGTCAGTACGAATTCAGCCGCCTGAACCTGAACTACACCATCACCAGCAAGCGCAAACTCAAGCAACTGGTCGATGAGAAGCACGTGTTTGGTTGGGATGACCCGCGCATGTCGACCCTGTCGGGCTTCCGCCGTCGCGGCTACACCCCGGCGTCGATCCGCAATTTCTGCGACATGGTCGGCACCAACCGTTCCGATGGCGTGGTTGACTTCGGCATGCTCGAATTCAGCATCCGTCAGGACCTCGACGCGAATGCTCCGCGCGCTATGTGCGTCTTGCGTCCGTTGAAAGTCGTGATCACCAACTATCCGGAAGACAAGGTCGATCACCTCGAACTGCCGCGTCATCCGCAGAACGAAGCACTCGGCGTGCGCAAGCTGCCATTCGCCCGTGAAATCTACATCGACCGCGATGACTTCATGGAAGAGCCGCCAAAAGGCTACAAGCGCCTGGAACCGAACGGCGAAGTACGCCTGCGCGGCAGCTACGTGATCCGCGCCGACGAAGCAATCAAGGACGCCGATGGCAACATCGTTGAGCTGCGTTGCTCCTACGACCCGGAAACCCTCGGCAAGAACCCTGAAGGCCGCAAAGTCAAAGGCGTGATCCACTGGGTGCCGGCTGCGGCCAGCATCGAGTGCGAAGTGCGTCTGTACGATCGCCTGTTCCGCTCGCCGAACCCTGAGAAGGCCGAAGACAGCGCCAGTTTCCTCGACAACATCAACCCTGATTCCCTGCAAGTACTCACTGGTTGTCGTGCTGAGCCATCGCTTGGCGACGCACAGCAGGAAGACCGTTTCCAGTTCGAGCGCGAAGGTTACTTCTGCGCGGATATCAAGGACTCGAAACCAGGCGCTCCGGTATTCAACCGTACCGTGACCTTGCGTGATTCGTGGGGCCAGTGATTCTGTTTTAAGGAACTGTCGTGCTAACGATCTACAACACACTCAGCAAGACCAAAGAAGTCTTCAAGCCGCTGGATGGCAACAAGGTGCGCATGTACGTGTGCGGCATGACCGTGTACGACTACTGCCACATCGGCCACGGCCGCAGCATGGTTGCCTTCGACCTGGTGACCCGCTGGTTGCGTTTCAGCGGCTATGACTTGACCTATGTTCGCAACATCACCGACATCGACGACAAGATCATCAACCGCGCCAATGAAAACGGTGAGTCGTTCGACGCGCTGACCGAGCGCATGATCGCCGCGATGCATGAGGACGAGGCTCGCCTCAACATCCTCAAGCCGGACATGGAGCCGCGCGCCACGGACCACATCCCTGGCATGCACGCCATGATCCAGACCCTGATCGACAAGGGTTATGCCTACGCCCCCGGCAATGGCGACGTGTACTACCGCGTCGCCAAGTTCATGGGCTACGGCAAGCTGTCGCGCAAGAAGATCGAAGACCTGCGCATCGGTGCGCGTATCGAAGTCGACGAAGCCAAGCAGGATCCGCTGGACTTCGTGCTGTGGAAAGGCACCAAGCCCGGCGAGCCGAGCTGGGAATCCCCGTGGGGCGCCGGGCGTCCGGGCTGGCACATCGAATGCTCGGTGATGTCCACCTGCTGCCTGGGCGAGACCTTCGACATTCATGGCGGCGGCAGCGACCTTGAGTTCCCGCACCACGAAAACGAAATCGCCCAGAGCGAAGCCGCCACCGGCAAGACCTACGCTAACGCCTGGATGCACTGCGGCATGATCCGCATCAATGGCGAGAAGATGTCCAAGTCCTTGAACAACTTCTTCACCATTCGCGACGTGCTGGAAAAGTACCACCCGGAAGTAGTGCGTTACCTGTTGGTGTCCAGCCACTACCGCAGCGCCATCAACTACTCGGAAGACAACCTCAAGGACGCCAAGGGCGCCCTGGAGCGGTTCTACCACGCGTTGAAAGGCTTGCCCGCCGTTGCACCGGCTGGCGGCGAAGCGTTCGTGGCACGGTTCACCGAAGTCATGAACGACGACTTCGGCACACCCGAAGCCTGCGCGGTGCTGTTCGAAATGGTGCGTGAAATCAACCGCCTGCGCGAGAGCGATCTCGACGCAGCGGCTGGCCTAGCTGCTCGCTTGAAAGAGCTGGCCAGCGTGCTGGGCGTATTGCAGATGGAAGCCGATGACTTCCTGCAAGCCGGCGCCGAAGGGCGTGTGGATGCGGCTGAGGTTGATGCGCTGATCCAGGCGCGTCTGGCGGCTCGCGCAGGCAAGGACTGGGCGGAATCCGACCGTATCCGTGACCAACTGACCGCGATGGGCGTGGTGTTGGAAGACGGGAAGGGCGGGACGACGTGGCGGTTGGCTGATCAGGCCTGATTGGCAAACGCTGGATGAAAAACGCCCCGACTGGTTCGGGGCGTTTTTTTTGCGCACCTTTTTAGTGAGCGGCTCACCCGATCGAGTGTGGGAGGGACGGAGTGAGGATTCGACATGCCCCCGATAGGGCTGTGTCAGCCAACATACCTGCCAACAGTGCCGCCGCCTTCGAAGCCTCGCTAAAGCTCGACATCTCCCACAGGGGGCTGTGTCCATGAGGTCTACAGCCGACTGCTTTCCACCTGGCAACAGCGATCAAGTGTGGGAGGGGGCTTGCCCCCGATTGCGGTGAGTCTGCAACAGATGAACTGACTGAACCACTGCGATCGGGGGCAAGCCCCCTCCCACATTTTTACCGTGTTCGCCTCAGAGCTCAGCGGCGGCTGCTGACTTCAGCGGGCACGTCATCACCGGCCATGCGCTTACGAAACAGCGCCGTACGGGCCAGCAGCACACCAGGCCCCCAACGTCGAGGCGAGGGCAGGCGGCTGCATGTGCTGGAAGACGTCCTTCATGCGCAACAACCCGGTCGCACCGATCAGCGCAAACACTCTGCGGAGTGGCTGGCAGGTGTTCACTATGTGCCGACTGGTGTACCGAATGAAGGCTAATTGCAGTTGCCGGGTTTGACTCGCGGCAATGTGCCTGAGTCACCTTTCTTGACAAACATCAATTTATGATCCTGACTTAAATCAGAGAACGTTAGCGTAGTGTGCGGCGAAACAGTTTTATCTCTTAAAGAATTTTGATCTCCTCACCGGTACGAAGGATATTGGAATGAATAAGATATTAACTGTATTGGCGCTACTGGTGTGGATGCCGATCTCCCAAGCTCAAAGTGTGTGGATGCAACTGCAAAGTCAGCACGATGCGCTAGATGTTGCTGAAGTTTCCCTCGGTAATTACAAGGTGCCTCCGGCGATTTTGGCGGAACATGCCGATGTTGAGCGGGGATGGAAAGTTATTACTGTGGACGCCAATGGCAATACGCTTTATAGCAGCACCATTAATGACAGTCGTTATCGTCGCGGCGAAGTTTTTAATGAGATAACAGGTGCAATATCAAGTGTCAGTGCGGAATCTGCTGTAGAAGGCACTGAAGAAGTATTACTTCCTTACGACAGCCAAGTGTCCAGGATCAAGATCTTTCGTATTGACCTCAAGGCGGTTGACTCACTCGATGGCACAGCGATGCGTAAGCCGTTACTGGAACTCGATCGCCAGGCCATCGAACGCTTGGCGAAGCGAGCACCTTTGCGTGGTGTCCTAGGCGATATCGACAGCGACAAGGTGGTCATGCTTAATCCGGACGGTAGCACCCAGAGAAAACCGCTGGTGTTTGCCATTGTCGGCGATGGTTATGCCCAAGACGATATGCAGGCCTTTCGTGACGACACTCAGGCCGCCATTGACATTATTATGGGTGATACTGTTTTCGATGCGATTAAAGATAAAGTGGGTTTTTTACGCTTTGACCATGTTTCGCCGGTATCGGGTGAGCCGGATACCAAGAATATTGAAACGATCATGCGGCACAGTAATCAATTGGGGCACGGCATCTATGACGTCTCGATTAAACTTTCAAAGTTCACTTACCATCAGAACGGCGTCGGCGGCCTCGCCAGTACCAATAGGATTTATATCTTTAAACCGTCTGCCAATACGCCGCTGGCCATCACATCGATTCCCCATGAAATCGGTCATGCGTTGTTCGGGTTGTCGGATGAGTATGCGTCCTATGGCGCCGGCGAGACGTGCTTCGATGTCGAGCCTGCGGCGCCGAATATCACCCGTCAGACTGACAGGGAAAAAATCAAGTGGGGCGATCTGATCAGTCCGCAAACGCCTTTGCCAACCGAAGAAAATGCGGTTGAAGCTGGCACGTTAGGCCTTTACACCATCCACAAAGACTGTACGTACGGCCCCGTACCCCAAGGCATCATGGGCGGTGGACGTTATGGCGTGAAAAGTCACGAGGCTGGTTGGGGGGCGGTCAACGAGCGGCAGATTCGCAGTGTGCTGCATGCGTACCTGGGTAACGACGTGCCGCTTGTTTTTGCCCCGTCAGTTGTCATGAAGATAAAAACCGGGGAGAGACGTGAACCCATAGTGTCCTCTTACCGCAACAGTCGCGCTCCCCTGACGGTGGAGGCGGGATCGACGAGTGTGCCTAATGCAGGCGGAGCGCCGTTTACGTATCGTTGGAAGATCCCTGTTGAACTCAACCCGCAGGTCAACGGGCGTTACGCGTTGATTGAGGCTCCAGCGGCGCCGCAATTCATGGAGTACCCGGTCGAGGTGCAGATTACTGACGGCAAGATGGCGAACACCCGGAGTGAGACGCTGAAAGTCCTTCCCTCGGTGCGGATCAAAGGGGAAATCATTGGCGCCTCTTCCGCTAACGGAGGGACCTGGGTGGAATTGACGGCCGACATCTCCCACGAAGGCGCAGAGGACCCCGAATTTCAATATCGCTGGACCGTGCCGGACGGGTGGACCCAGCCCATCGGCGTGACGCAGAAGAGTTTGCGCATCGTTGCCCCCACGCCCTCTGTCAGTACGCCCTTTACGTTCAGTGTCAGTGTCACGCCGCTGATGAAGTTACCGGGCACCGAGAACGATCCTTATCCTGAAAAAATCAGCCTTCCGGCCGATACCGTGACACTGGAGACCTCCGTTGTCGTCAGGCGCAGGCAACCCGTAGACACTGACCCCTATGCCAAAATCCAGGGACCTTCGTCGATAAAAAGCGCTCAAACCTTTCAGTTGGATGGGTCCAGTTCAGAGATCCCCCATTCGTCGGCCAAGATGACATATCGGTGGAATGCCGCTGATTTTGAGCCATCCAGTTCATCCGCAGTGGCACCTGATTTCAAAGCGCCTGAGAAAGCGGGCAGTTTCCTGGTATCGCTGACGGTGACCAACAGCGAGAACCGCAGTAATACCGTCACGCGCAGCATTCAGGTCGAGTCCGATGAGCCCACGCCCGAACCCGACAGGGTAGAGGGGCCGCAGACGCTGATGTCCGGTGAGGTGGCTGTCTTTACCGCCGTCGTCAATGATCTGCGGGATGTTCGCGGCTATAGCTGGGCGTTTTCGCCGGCGTTTGCTTACCAGAATGTGAGCGCCCCGAATATCGTGGCGAAGGCGCCCGAGGTCACGCAAAGTACGACCGGCAGGGTTACGGTGCTGGTTTACCGCACCGGTTCCCCCAATCCGACTTCGCTGTCCAAGGACGTCGTGATAGAGCCCAAGCCAGTGGATAGCCCTGCACCGCAGGCGATAATCAGCGGTCCGATTTCCGTGGAGGCAGGCAAGACGCTGACTCTGTCGGGCGCGGGGTCGAGTGGCGGCAACCTGCGTTATGCATGGACGGCGAATGAGTTTTCGCCGGCGTCTTCCTCCGGGATCGGTCCGATCCTTACCGCGCCTGCCACGGCTGGCCCACGCATCATCAACCTCATGGTGACCGATGTCGACAATCGCAGCGCCAGTGCAAGTCATACGGTTAACGTCACAGCCCAACAAGCCGGTAACTGCGCGCCGGCCTGGGTGGCGAGCAAGGCCTACGCGACGCCCAACGAGAAGGTGTCCTATGACGGTTACAACTACGAGGTCGCCCACTGGACGCAGAATAATCGGCCTGACCTGAACTTTGTATTGAGCGGTTCAGCCAAGCCGTGGCGGCGCTTGAGTCCTTGCACGCCCTGAGGCGGGCGGACCTTCAATCACTGTTGGAGCGAAGTTTGCTCGCGAAACCCTGAGTGCGCCACGATTCAGCATGAAGTGCTGCGTTATCGTTGACGAGCTTCGCGAGCTAGCGCTGATAAAGTGCCGGAGCTACGGTGTTTTATCGGCGCGGCGGCTGCTGACTTCGGCCGGCACGTCATCACCGGCCATGCGCTTGCGAAACAGTGCCGTACGGGCCAGCAGCAACGTGGTCACCGGCACGGTGATCGACAGCAAAATCGGAATCAACCACCCGTGCAGCACCGGCCCGGACTTGAGTACCGAAAAATACACGATCGACGCCAACGCTACACACCAGGCTCCCAACGTCGAGGCCAGGGCAGGCGGGTGCATGCGCTGGAAGAAGTCCTTCATGCGCAGCAAGCCGATCGCGCCGATCAGCGCAAACACACTGCTCAACACCAGCAGCACCGCGACCACGATTTCCATCCAGAACGGCATCATTCAATCACCTCCCCGCGCAGCAGGAATTTCGCCAGGGCAAACGAGCCCACAAAGCCAAACAACGCAATCAACAGCGCCGCTTCAAAGTAGGTGTCACTGGCATAACGAATACCGAGCACCAGCATCATCAGCATCGCCAGGATGTACAGATAGTCCAGCGCCAGTACCCGGTCTTGAGCTGAAGGGCCTTTGAACAGGCGGATCAGCGTCAGCACCATGGCCAGGGAGAACAGGAACAGGCTGAACAGGATTGCATTGGAGAGCAGGGCGCTCATTCGAAGATCTCCATCAATGGCCGCTCGTACGCGCTTTTGAAATGTTCGATGAAGGCCACTTCGTCCTCCAGATCGAAGACGTGCAGCAGCAGGATGCTGCGATCCAGCGCCAGTTCCGACCAGATGGTGCCGGGCACTACGGTGGTGATCATCGACAGGGCGGCAAGGCCGTTGGCGTCACGCAAGTCCAGGGGGATCTTGATGAAGCGCGAACGCGGTGGGCGCGAGCCGCATGTCAGCACAGCCCAGGCCACTTGCAGGTTGGAAACGATCACATCGCGGCCCACCAGGAAGAACAGGCGGATGATTACGCCAGGTCGGCGGATACGGATCGGCAGCGGGCGCAACGGCGCCATCAGCAGTGGGGCGAGCACCCCCAGCGCAGCACCTAGCAGCAGATGGCCAGGGCTGACGGAGAGGTTCAGCACCAGCCACAGCACCCACAATGCCAGGGACAACCACGGGGCAGGGAGCAGACGCTTCATGGTTGCACCTCCAGAGCGGCCGTCTTGGCTTCAGGGCTGAGCACTGGTCGCGTGGCCATGACCGCCATCACGTAGCTTTCCGGGTTGTTCAGGCTTTGGGCGGTGGCCTGGGTGTAGCGCATCAGCGGCTCGGCCTTGAAGGTCAGCAGGATGCTCAGGCCCAGCAGGAAGAAAATCGGCACGCATTCGTAGCGGCGCAGCAAGGGCGATGGACGCTCCTCCGGGGTCCAGAAACGCTGGACACCCAGACGGGCGAAGGCGATCAGCGAGGCCAGTCCGGACAGGATCAGCAATGCCATCAGGCCCCAGGCCGCAGGGCGAATCGGGCCTTCCTGGCCGCTACCCAGGCCCAGTGGATTGACCAGCGCACTCAGCAAGCTGAGCTTGCCGATAAACCCGGACAGCGGCGGCATGCCGATGATCAGCAGTGCGCAGGCGACAAAACTCAAGCCCAGGAACGCCATGGTCCAGGGGATCACCTGGCCGACTACGGCTTTCTGCTCGTCATCCAGGTTGACCCCTGGACGCGGGTGCAACGACTCCATGGCCTTGGGCAATGCATCGATTTCTTCATCCAACGGCAGGTCATTGGCCGAGCGCGAACGCTCGATCAATTCGGCCAGCAGGAACAGCGCACTCAACGCCAGGGTCGAGCTGACCAGATAGAACAGCGCCCCAGCGGTCAGGCTCGGCTGGGCGAAACCCACCGACGACAGCAGGATGCCGGCCGACACCAGGATGCTCAGGCTCGCCATGCGCTCCAGGCGTTGCGCCGCCACCATTGCTAGCCCAGCGAAGACGATGGTTGCCATGCCGCCGTACACCAGCCAGTCGCCACCAAACAACGCCGAAGCGCCGGCCTGGCCGGAGAACAGCAGCGTCCACAGGCGCAGCACGGTGTACACGCCGACTTTGGTCATTATCGCGAACATCGCCGCCACCGGCGCGCTGGCCGAGGAGTAAGCGGGCGCGAGCCAGAAGTTCAGCGGCCACATGCCGGCCTTGGCCAAAAACGCGGTGGCGAGGATCGCCGCACCGGCATGCAACAGGCCACGATCGGCCTCCGGTACCAGCGGGATTTTCAGTGCCAGATCAGCAAAATTCAGCGTACCGGTAACGCCGTAGATCATCGCCGCGCCAATCAGGAACAGCGACGACGCCAGCAGGTTGATCGCAATGTAATGCAGGCCCGACGACACCCGCGCGCGGCCCGAGCCGTGCAGCATCAAACCGTAGGACGCGGCCAGCAGCACCTCGAAGAACACGAACAGGTTGAACAGGTCCGCCGTGAGGAACGCGCCGTAAAGGCCCATCATCTGGATCTGGAACAGCGCATGGAAGCTGGTACCGGCACGGTCCCAGCGGGCCATGGCGAACAACAGCGCGCTCACGCCGATAATCCCAGTGAGCACCAGCATCAATGCCGAGAGTTGATCCACCACCAGCACGATGCCGAATGGCACCTGCCAGTTGCCCGGCAGGTAGACGCCAATCGAGCCGGGGCCACCTTTTTGCGTCCAGTACAACAGCAGGATCGCGATGCCGAGGCCGATGACGCTGGAGAACAGATTGATCTTGGCTTTGAGCGGGCGGCGTTTTTCGCCGAGCATCAGCATCAGCGCTGCGGTGAGCAACGGCAGCAGGATGGGGGCGACGATCAGTTGGTTGACCCAGTTCATTCCTTGGGCTCCCGGCCGTCCACATGGTCCGTGCCGGTCAGGCCCCGTGACGCCAGCAGCACCACCAGGAACAGTGCGGTCATGGCGAAGCTGATCACGATGGCCGTCAGCACCAGTGCCTGGGGCAGGGGATCGGTGTAGTTGAGCAGGTCTTGCGGCACGCCGTCCTTGATGATCGGCTCTTTACCGATAAACAGGCTGCCCATGCTGAAAATGAACAGGTTGACCCCGTACGACAACAAGCACAGGCCCATCACCACCTGAAACGTCCGTGGCCGCAGTATCAACCAGACGCCGGAGGCCGCCAGGACCCCAATGGCAATTGCGATGACTTCTTCCATCAGGCGGCTCCTTCTGTTGCGGCGACTACTTTGGCCTGGTTACTCGGTTTATGCGCGCGCACCGACTGGTGACCGAGGGCAGTGAGCATCAGCAAGGTCGAGCCGACGACCATGGCGTAAACGCCGACGTCGAAGAACAGCGCGCTGGCGACATGAATATCGCCCAGCAGCGGCAGGCTGAAATGCCAGGTGTGCGTGGTGAGGAACGGGTAGCCGACAAACAACGCGCCGATCCCGGTCAGCGTTGCCGAGAACAGGCCGAAGCCCATCCAGCGCATTGGCCGCAGGCTCATTTGTGCCTCGACCCACTGCGTACCGGCCACCATGTATTGCAGGATAAACGCCACCGACATCACCAAGCCGGCGACAAAACCGCCGCCCGGTTGATTGTGGCCGCGCATAAACAGGTAGAACGACACTACGAGGGCAATCGGCAGCAGCAGGCGTACCAGCACTGCCGGCACCATCATATAGCCCAGGGCGGTATCGCTGGCCTGGCGCGGGTTGACCAGGTCGGTCGCCACGTCCGGCGCCAGTTGGCGCTGTTGTGCAGGCAGCTGCATGCTTTCCTTGGACGGGCGGAAGCGCCGCAGCAGGGCGTACACCGTCAGCGCCACGGCGCCTAGCACGGTGATTTCGCCGAGGGTGTCGAAGCCACGGAAGTCCACCAACATCACGTTTACCACGTTGCTGCCGCCGCCTTCGGGAAGGGCGCGGCTCAGGTAGAACGAGGAAATATCGTTGGGCGTCTGGCGCGTCAGCATCGCGTAGGACAGCAGCGCCATGCCGCCACCGACCACGGTAGACAGCAGGAAGTCACGCAGGCGGCGAATGCGCGCCTTGCGTAGCGAGCTGGGCAGTGGCGAGACTTCTTCGATCCGCCGTGGCAGCCAGCGCAGGCCGAGCAGGATGAGCACGGTGGTGACCACTTCGACCACCAGTTGAGTCAATGCCAGGTCGGGCGCGGAGAACCATACGAAGGTGATGCACGTCATCAGGCCGCACACGCTGACCATGGTCAGTGCCGCCAGCCGGTGGTATTTGGCTTGCCAGGCGGCGCCCAGGGCGCAGGCAATTGCCAGCAGCCACAGGGTCACGAACACGATGGAGCCGGGGATCTTCGGCCGGTCGCCCCAACTGAGGCCGCTGTTGAACATTGGGATCATGGCGCCGATCACCGCGACGATCACCAGCAGGAACAACTGGGTCTGCAGCCGCTTGGTGCTGATGCGTTTTTCGATTTTGCGCACGCCGCGCATCATCACCACCAGGCTGCGCTCAAAGCCGCGCTTGCCGTTGAAGTAGCTGATGACCGGCGGGTACTTGAAACGGCCGAGCTTGAGCTGCTTGCGCAGCATCAGGTAGAGCACCACGCCACCGGTCATGGCCACCAGGCTCATGATCATCGGCGCGTTCCAGCCATGCCAAATGGCCAGGCTGTACTCCGGCAGTACACCGCCGACCACCGGCAGTGCCGCAGCGGCGAGGATCGAGCCGACCACCTGGGCCGGGAAAATGCCCACCAGCAGGCAGGTGAATACCAGCAACTCGACGGGGGCACGCATCCAGCGTGGTGGCTCGTGGGGTGTGTGGGGCAGGTCTTTGGCAGGCGGACCGAAGAACACATCGACCGTAAAACGCAGCGCATAGGCCACGCTGAAGGTGCCGGCGATGGTTGCGATCATCGGCAGGGCGATTTCCACCCACTGAGTGGCCGAGATAAATACGGTTTCGGCGAAGAACATCTCTTTGGACAGGAATCCATTGAGCAATGGCACGCCGGCCATGGATGCGCTCGCCACCATCGCCAGGGTCGCGGTGAACGGGATCAGGCGCACCAGGCCGCTGAGCTTGCGGATGTCGCGGGTGCCGCTTTCGTGGTCGATGATGCCCGCCGCCATGAACAGCGAGGCTTTGAAGGTGGCGTGGTTGAGGATGTGGAACACCGCCGCGACGGCCGCCAGCGGGCTGTTGAGGCCCAGCAGTAAGGTGATCAGCCCGAGGTGGCTGATGGTGGAGTAGGCCAGCAGGCCTTTGAGATCATTCTGGAACATGGCGCAGTAAGCGCCGAGGAGGAGGGTGAGGGCGCCGGCACCGCCGACGATCCAGAACCATTCTTCGCTGCCCGACAGCGAGGGCCACAGGCGGGCCAGCAGGAACACGCCGGCCTTCACCATCGTCGCCGAGTGCAGATAGGCAGACACCGGGGTCGGTGCCGCCATGGCGTGGGGCAGCCAGAAGTGGAACGGGAACTGCGCGCTTTTGCTCAAGGCGCCGATCAGCACCAGGGCCAGCATGACCGGGTACAGGGCGTGCGCGCGAATCTGATCGCCCGCCGCCAGCACCAGGTCCAGGTCATAGCTGCCGACGATATGCCCCAGCAACATCACGCCTGCCAACAGGCACAGGCCGCCTGCACCGGTGACCATCAACGCCATGTAGGCGCCGCGTCGCGCATCGGCGCGATGGTGCCAATAACCGATCAACAGGAACGAGAACAGGCTGGTCAGTTCCCAGAAAAACACGATTTGAATCAAGTTGCCGGAGATCACCAGCCCGAGCATCGCGCCCATAAAAGCCAGGAAAAATGCGAAGAAACGTGGCACCGGATCGTCCGGCGACATGTAGTAGCGCGCATACAGCGCCACCAGCGCGCCGATGCCGAGCACCAGCATCGAGAACAGCCAGGCAAACCCATCCATGCGCAACACGAAGTTCAGCCCAAGGCTGGGTAACCACATGAATTCTTCGCGGATCACGCCACCGTGGGCGATCTGGGGGTAGAGCAGGGCGACTTGAATGGTGCCGACCAGGGCCACAAGGCCGGCCAACAGGGATTCGGTGTTACGTGCATTGTGCGGCAGCAAGGCCGCTAGACAGCTGCCAATGAATGGCAGAAGCAGTAGAACTATCAGGGACATAGGCTTCTAATCTGCGGGAGTTTGGGATGCATCATACGTGCCGCTTTGATGATCACCAAACGGCAAGATGTGGCAGGATCCTACAAGGTAGGCTGAAACTTCCCATTTGGCATTGTTTCATTAGGCTGGAATTACCCCTGTCGCGAGGGCGTATGCTCTTGCCGGGCTGCGAGGCAACTCCAAAACACGAACCTCAGTTCTGACGCTCTTGCTCCAGCTCTTCAGCCAACGCGAGCGCTTTCTGCCCCTTCGTCTTTAATTCGCTGACAATCACTGCCACCACGATCAACACCGCCCCCAGCATCGCAATCGGCGGGAACCGCTCGCCGGCAATCCGCCCCACCACACCTGCCCACACCGGCTCGCCGGCGTAGATCAGCGTGGCTCGTGTCGGTGAAACGCTCTGTTGCGCCCAGTTCATCGCGACCTGGATTACCGCGCTGGTCAAGCCCAAGCCCACGGCGCTGAACAGCAGCAACCACGAAAACCCCGGCAGCGCCTCGCCCATCGGCACCACCATCAAAAACGATAGGAGTGAGGCTGTGGCCAATTGCACCACCGTCACCCGGCGCACATCCACCTGACCGGCAAATGCGCTGATCAAGATGATTTCCGCCGCAATCGCAATGGCACCGATCAAGGTCGCGATTTCACCTGGGCTGAAATTCAGCGAAGCCCCCGCAGGCCCGGTCAGCAGCATCAATCCGGCAAACGCGAGCATGATGCCGATGCTCGGCATTAACCCAGGGCGACGGCCGAGTACCAGCCATTGCAACAACGGCACGAACGGCACGTAGAGCGCGGTGATAAACGCCGACTGGCTGCTCAGGATCGTCTGCAGGCCGATGGTCTGCAAGCCGTAGCCAAACATGATCGCCACACCGATAAACACCCCGGCCTTCAATTCAAACAAGGTCAGGTCGCGCAGCGTGCGCAACGAGAAGAAACCCACCACGATGGCCGCAGCCGCAAAGCGCAGACCCACGAAAAACATCGGACCGCTCACCGTCATAGCGTGCTGCACCAATAAAAAGGTGCCGCCCCAGATCATGGTGATAAACACCAGAATGCATTCGGCTTTGCTGAAGCGGTTGAAACGCGAAGGGGTTTTGGTGGTGGTCATGGCGGCTCGGTCTTGCACAGGGAAAGGTACGGACCGCACAATGCGCCGCACGCTGGGCAGTATACTGCGCACACCCACCTATTGAGCAATATAGTGCACAAAGAAAATCCACAACGGGCCTCGGTCCTGCAGCACGTCAGCCAAAACGTTCGTCGCCTGCGCCACGCCGCCGACCTGAGCCAGACCGCGCTCTCGGAAAAGTCCGGGGTCAGCCGGCGCATGCTGGTGGCCATCGAAGCAGGCGAGAAAAACGTCAGCCTGTCCACCTTGGACCGCGTGGCCGAAGCATTGGACGTAGCCTTCAGCGACCTGATCCAGGCTCCGGACGTACGCGATCACAGCCGCATCAACGAACTGGCCTGGGCCGGTGAAATTGCCGGGAGCAAGGCGGTGCTATTGGCCAAGGCTACCGCGCGGCGCGAGGTTGAATTGTGGGAGTGGCGCCTCGAACCCGGTGATCGCTATTGCCCGGACCCCGACCTGGAAGGCTGGAGCGAGCAGCTGTTTGTGTTCGAGGGCAGCTTGACGCTGGTCGTGGGCGATCAGGAAAACACCATCGGCGCCGGCGAATTCTTCATGTTCGCCAGTCACCAGCCCCACGCCTATCGCAACGATGGCGAGGTCGCCGTGCGCTTTGTGCGCAACGTGGTGATTTAGCGGCCTTGTCTACAAGGATGCTGATGAGCACCTGTCAAGTTTCACAGCTTGTTTGTCTCATGTACCGGGCATAGGTTTATGGCATCACTGCCCGGAAGTGGTTGGTTGGCGGTGTTTGATCAATCACTGGAGGATGCACCATGAAAGACGAACAAACCCCCGTGCTGGTGAACCCCGCACCATCCCTGGAGCCATCACAGGGCGGTGTCGTCCAATATGCTGATGTGGAGGCTAAAGAGCTCAAATTGGTTATCAAACCGTTCGTTGGCATGGCAGAAGGTCAAATAATCAATGCGAAGATTGAGGGGAATGGCACCAGTTACTTCAGGGTTGAAGTTAAATCGGTAGAAACCTTGGAAATTCCCGCGTGGACTGGAAAACCGGTTTTTTTCACGCCCCTCGTTTATGTGAGTTTTGAGGTGGAAGGGCTTTCGCCGCCTTATAAATCGGACCTTGGTAAGTACATTGTCGAAGGGGCTCCTCCCACCGCTGCATAGAGCGTGTTCCATACGTTACTGTTTGCAGGTGAACAGTGACTAGACAGTTTGCTGTATGACAGCGCTCCCGTTCTTTGCGAGCTTTTAATTTAACTCATTGTTTTTAAAGTTTTTTTTCATGTGGCACGACTTCTGCTGTAGCTCCTGCATATCCCTGGAGCCTGGAGTCGGCCCATGTCAGCCCATCCTCAACACCCTGCCCATATCATCCGCTCGGACGCGGAGGCCATCGAGGTCGCCACGCGCCTGGCCGAACGCTTCGCCGTCGATGCCAGCGTGCGTGACCGCGACCGTCGCTTACCGGTAGACGAACTCGACGAGTTCTCCGCCAGCGGTCTGTGGGGCATCACTGTTCCCAAGGCCTACGGTGGCGCCGGTGTGTCTTATGTCACCGTGGCCGAAGTGATCAAGTTGATCTCCGCCGCAGACCCGTCCTTGGGGCAAATCCCGCAGAACCATCTGGGTGTCGTCGACATCCTCCTGCAAACCGCCACCGAGGAGCAGAAGCGCTATTACTTCGGCAAGGTGTTGGCGGGCTACCGCTTCGGCAATGCTTTCTCCGAGGCCAAGAGCAAAAACGCCGGCACCTTTGACACCCAAATCCGGTTTCACGGTGATACCGCGCAAATCAACGGTGAAAAGTTCTACTGCACTGGCGCACTGTTCGCCCATATCGTGCCCACGGTGGGCAATAACGAAAAGGGCCAGGCGTTCATTGGTTTTGTCGAGCGCAACGCGCCAGGCCTGACCGTGATCGACAACTGGGACGGCTTCGGCCAGCGCACCACCGCCAGCGGCGGCGTGACCCTCGACGGCGTGACTGTGCCTTTGAGCGCGGTGATTCCCGCCCACTTGGCGTTTGACCAGCCCACGGCCGATGGGCCGATTTCGCAAATCATCCAGGCAGCGGTGGATACCGGCATTGCCCTAGGCGCCCTTGAACAGGCAAAAATTTTCGCGCGCCAGGCCCGTCCCTGGATCGACAGCCAGCAGGATCACGGCTGGCAGGACCCGTTCACCATCGCCGCCATCGGCGATCTGGAATGGCGCGTGCACGGCACTGAAGCGATCCTCGCCAAGGCCGGCATCGCGGTTGACCAAGCCTTGGCGCAACCGAACGAAGACACCGTGGCCAACGCCTCGCTGATCGTCGCCCAAGCCAAGGTGCTGTCCGCCGAAACCGCCTTGCTCGCCAGCAGCAAACTCTTCGAACTGGCCGGCACCCGTTCGGTCACGGCCAAGCACAACCTCGACCGCTTCTGGCGCAACGCGCGCACCCACACCCTGCACGACCCGGCCCGCTGGAAATACCACCTGATCGGCAACTTCGTGCTCAACGGCGTGAAACCTGCGCGCCACGCCTGGAACTGAGGAACCTGACCCATGACTGCCTTGAATCTCGCGCGCCAACTGCTGGACAGCACCCGCCGCCATGTCGAAAAAAGCGCTGACCCCTATGTGATCAGCCGCTTCGGCGACTTGCAGATCCGTGTGGATGTGGCCGCTGCCTTGCTCGAACGCGCCGAAACCCACCCGAGCCCGGTGGCCGCCACCGAGGCGCAGATCGCCGCCGCCGAAGCCCTCATCGCCGCCAGTAACGCGGAATTTGAACTGACCGGGCAACGCACCGCGCTGCCGTCGACCCTGGATGATCCGTTGCGCAACAAATACCAGGTTGTCGGCAACTACCACCTCAACGGAGTGCTGTGATGTCCCGTGAAATCCGCTTGAACGCTTTCGACATGAACTGCGTCGGCCATCAATCTCCCGGCCTGTGGGCGCACCCACGTGACCGTTCGTGGCAGTACAAGGACCTGGAATACTGGACCGATCTGGCGAAAATTCTGGAGCGTGGCAAGTTCGACGGTCTGTTTATAGCCGACGTGCTGGGCATCTACGATGTGTACAACGGCAACGGTGATGCGGCGATTCGCCAGGCCACCCAAGTGCCGGTCAACGACCCGTTGTCGCTGATCGCGCCGATGGCGTTGGTCACCGAGCACCTGGGCTTTGGTCTCACCGCTTCGTTGTCGTTTGAGCATCCGTATCCATTCGCGCGTCGGCTGTCGACCCTGGACCATCTGACCAAGGGCCGTATCGGCTGGAATATCGTCACTTCCTACCTGGAAAGCGGCGCCAAGAACCTCGGCCAGAAAGCCCAGACCGAACACGACGCACGCTACGACTACGCCGAGGAATATCTGGAGGTTTGCTACAAGCTTTGGGAAGGCAGTTGGGAGGAGGGCGCGGTACTGCGCGACCGCGAGCGGCGGATTTTCAGTGATCCGAGCAAAATCCACGAGATCCGACACGTCGGCAAACACTTCCAGGTGC
Organism: Pseudomonas sp. TE3911; assembly: GCF_054062775.1. Taxonomy (NCBI): domain Bacteria; kingdom Pseudomonadati; phylum Pseudomonadota; class Gammaproteobacteria; order Pseudomonadales; family Pseudomonadaceae; genus Pseudomonas; species Pseudomonas sp. TE3911. Next base: position 1,476,563 of record NZ_JBSSFP010000001.1, read on the forward strand.
CCGGCATTCACCTGTGCGAGCCGTCGCCGCAGCGCACGCCTGTGCTGTACCAGGCCGGCGCGTCCAGCCGTGGCAAGCAGTTTGCCGCCGAGCAGGCCGAATGCGTGTTCGTCGCCGCGCCGTCCAAGGTGCTGCTGAAAAAAACCGTTGCCGACATCCGCCGTCGTGCGGCCGAGGCCGGGCGTGATCCGAAGAAAATCCTGATCTTCAATTTGCAGACGGTGATCGTCGACGAAACGGACGCCAAGGCTAAAGCCAAGTTTGACGACTACAAATCCTATGTGAGCTACGAAGGCGCGATGGCGCTGATCTCCGGCTGGACCGGCATCGACTTCAGCCAGTTCAAACCGGATGAGCCGCTCAAGCATGTGCACACCAACGCCATTCAATCGGCGGTGGAAGCCTTCTCCACGGCCGATCCGAATAAAGTCTGGACGCCGAATGAACTGGCGGACTGGGTCGGCATCGGTGGCTTCGGTCCGCTGTTTGTCGGCGGTCCGGAGACGGTGGCAGACCTGTTGCAGGAATGGGTCGAAGAGACCGACGTCGACGGCTTCAACCTGGCCTATGCGCTGACCCACGAAACCTTTATCGACGCTGTGGAATGGCTGGTGCCGGAGTTGCAGAAGCGTGGGGTGTACAAGACCGAATACGCCGAAGGCACGTTGCGCGAGAAGTTGTTTGGCGACGGTGCGCGACTGGGAGCCAACCACCCGGGCGCCAGCTATCGCGATCTTTCCAATGCACATAAATCCAATGTGGGAGGGGGCTTGGCGCCGATAGCGGTGGCTCAGTCAAAGGTGGTCTAACTGACCCACCGCCATCGGGAGCAAGTCGAATCGTCGCACCGCCCCTCCCACAGTTGTCCCGTGTCGATCCAAATAATCAAGCCAGCGGACCACCGCACGCACACCCTCCACTAGGAGCAAACACCTATGAGCGTGCTCGAACCCAAGGCCCTCCTGGAACACCTGCAACACTGGGCACAACTCACGCCGTTGCACATCGCCCTGCGCCACAAGCGCCAGGGCCAATGGTATGCCTGGCGCTGGATTGACACCCTGCGCGACGTCGAGCGCCTGGCCGATGGTTTGCGCCAGCAAGGTTTAAGTGAGCAGTCTCGCCTGGTGCTCAGCGGCGCCTTTGAGCCGAACCTGCTGTTGCTGGCGTTGGCGGCCCATTCCGTCGGCGCGCAAGTGCTGACGCTGGCCGATGACCTTGAGCCGCAGGCCCTGGAGCAACACCTGTGGCGTATGCATCCCAGCCACGCCTACGCTCAAGGTCGTCAGCGCGATTGGACGTTCACCCAGCGGTTGGATTTCGCCCAATTGCTCGGCCCGGTCGAGCCTGCGCAGCATTTGCAGCGCTGGTGGCAACCCTCCGGCGAAACCGCACTGTGGAGCGAGGAGGGCACCCATTGGCAAGGCGGTCTGGCGGTGCTGCTGGAGCAATGGCTGAGCAGCGGCCACGGCCTGGCCTTCCCGGAAAGCCTTGCCTCGGCGCAGCGCGATCGCAGTGAAGTGGCGCCCACCGGCTTGCTGCTGTCGCCGGAGCGTTTGCGGCACCTGGCCGATGAGATCGAAAGCCGCCTTGCACCCCGCGGCACCTGGCGCCGACGCCTGTGCGGCTGGGCCATCGCCCACCCTCAAAGCGGACTGCGCCGTTTACTGAAGAACCGTGTACGCAAACTGCTGGGTTTCCAGCGCCTGGCCTCTATCTGGCAGCCACTCAAATCCACTGCCGAGCCCGTGTGGCTGGCTGAACTCAAACGGGATATCGCATGAGCGACGCTATTCTTCAGGTGCGCGATATCTCGCTGTCATTCAAAGGGGTCAAGGCCATCAATGCCTTGTCTTTTGACGTGCAGCGCGGCGAGATCTGCGCGTTGATCGGCCCTAACGGCGCCGGTAAAAGTTCGTTGCTCAATGTGCTCAATGGCGTGTATCGCTTTGACGCCGGCGAGATCGTCTTCGAACAGCAACATTTCCACCGCATCGACCCCTTGGGCGCCGCGCGCCGAGGCATTGGCCGCACCTTCCAGAACAACGCGCTGTTCAAAAAAATGAGCGTGCTCGACAACCTTCTCACCGGCCTGTCGCGGCACATGCGCAGCAGCTTTATCGAGCAGGCCCTCGGCTTGCCACGCGCGCGCCGCGAGGCCGCGGCCTTTCGCCAGCGGGGCCAAGGCATTCTTGAGTTCCTTGAGCTGCAAGCACACCGCGATGTGCTGGTGGGCAACCTGTCCTACGGCCTGCAAAAACGTGTGGAGTTGGGCCGTGCACTGATCGCCGGACCTAGCCTGTTGCTGCTCGACGAACCCATGGCCGGGATGAACGCAGAAGAGAAACAGGACATGGCGCGCTTCGTCGCTGACGTGAACCGCGACCTCGGCACCACCGTGGTGTTGATCGAACACGACATGGGCGTGGTGATGGGACTGTCCGACCACGTGGTGGTGCTCGACTACGGGCGCAAGGTCGGCGACGGCACGCCGGCGCAAGTACAGGCCAATCCCGAGGTGATCGCCGCCTACCTGGGAGCCGTACACTGATGACCTTTTTCTTCGAAACCCTGCTCGGCGGCCTGCTCGCCGGCACGATGTATTCACTCGTCGCCATCGGCTTCGTGCTGATCTACAAAGCCAGCGGTGTGTTCAATTTTGCTCAGGGCGCGATGCTGCTGTTTGCGGCGTTGACCTTTGTCAGCCTGCATGACCAAGGCGTGCCGTTTGCTCTCGCGTTGCTGCTGACGGTGATCGTGATGATCGTCGGCGCGTTGCTCATCGAGCGCCTGGTGCTGCGCCCGCTGGTGAACCGCTCTCAGATCACCCTGTTCATGGCCACCCTCGGCTTGTCATTCATTATCGAAGGCCTGGCCCAGGGCTTGATGGGCGCGCAAGTGCGCGCCCTGGACTTGGGCATCGACGACGTGCCGCTGTTTGTCGGCCCGCTGATGCTCAGCCAGTTCGACCTGATCGCCGCAGCGGCTGCCGTGGTGCTGGTGACGGTGCTCGCGCTGCTGTTCAACAAGACCCGCATCGGTGTGTCGTTGCGCGCAGTGGCGGATGACACCACAGCAGCGCTGTCCATCGGCATCAACCTCAACCGCATCTGGCAGATCGTCTGGGCGGTGGCCGGCATTGTCGGGCTGGTGGCCGGGCTGTTGTGGGGCGCGCGCCAGGGGGTGCAGTTTTCGCTGTCGCTGGTGGTGCTCAAGGCATTGCCGGTGTTGATCATCGGCGGCTTTACCTCGATTGGTGGCGCGATTGTCGGCGGGCTGATTGTCGGCGCGGCGGAAAACCTGGCCGAGGTGTATATCGGCCCGCTGATCGGCGGCGGCATCACGCCGTGGTTCGCCTATGTCTTGGCCTTGGCCTTCCTGTATATCCGTCCCGCCGGTCTGTTCGGCGAGCGCGCTATTGAGCGAGTCTGAAACCATGTCGATCCCTGTTGCTCAAGAAACCGCGCCGTTGTTGCTGGTCCCGCGACGTGTCCCCTGGGGCCTGCTCGGCCTGCTGGCGTTGGCGTTTATCGTGGTGCCGCTGTGGGGCAATGACTATTGGCTCAATGCGATCCTGATCCCGTTTCTAGTGCTGTCGCTGGCCGGGTTGGGTTTGAACCTGCTGACCGGCTACACCGGGCAAACCTCGGTGGGCGCGGCCGGCTTCATGGCGGTCGGCGCCTTCGCGACCTACGGATTTCTGCTGCGCTTGCCGGAGCTGGGATTGCCGCTGGCATTGCTGGGCGGCGGGATTATCAGCGCCTTGGTCGGCCTGTTGTTCGGGTTGCCCAGCTCGCGGATCAAAGGCTTCTACCTGATGGTCACCACATTGGCCGCGCAGTTTTTCCTGGAATGGCTGTTCGTCAAATTCCCGTGGTTCTACAACTACGGATCGTCCGGGACTATCTCGGCGCCGAAACTGGCGCTGTTCGGCCATGACCTTAATACGCCGCTGGGCCGCTACTGGCTGACGCTGGTCACGGTGCTGCTGTTGACCTGGACCGCCGTCAACCTGGTGCGCAGCCAAGTGGGGCGCAACTGGATGGCGATCCGCGACATGGACACCGCTGCCGCCGTGGTCGGCATCCCGGTGGTGCGCTACAAGCGCCTGGCGTTTGCGGTCAGCTCGTTTTACCTCGGCATCGCCGGCGCGCTGTGGGCGTTTGCCTACCTGGGCACGGCCAGCGCCAGCAGCTTCGATATCAATCGCTCCTTCCAGATCCTGTTCATCATCATTATCGGTGGCATGGGCAGCATCGCCGGCAACTTCGTGGGCGCGGCGTTTATCAGCTTGCTGCCGATCTTTCTCAGCCACGCGGGGCAAGCGCTGTTCGGCGGCGCGGTGGACGCGGGGCAGTTGCAGAATCTGCAGAAAATCATTTTTGGCGTGTTGATCATCGTGTTCCTGATCAAGGAACCCGAGGGCTTGATTCGCCTGTTGCACAACCTTCGCGATCGGCTGCGTCAGTGGCCCCTACGTTTCTGACCTATAGAAGAGAATTTCCATGCGTGCATCCTTAAAACGATCCCTGGTCAGTGCGGCCTTTGCGTTGGCGGCGTTGTCCGCTGCCGTGCCCCAGGCGATGGCCTCGGCCGACCAGCAGTTCTTCCCCCTGGCGACTTACCGGGTGGGCGCCTACGCGTCCAGCGGCGTGCAGGTGTGGGCCGGGATGATCGACTACCTGCGCTATATCAACGAGGTCGAAGGCGGCATTAATGGCGTGAAACTGGTGTGGCAGGAATGCGAGACCGAGTGGACGGCAGAGAAGGGCATCGAGTGCTACGAGCGCTTCAAGAATGGCCTGGATGGCGCGCCGGTCGCGGTGTATCAGCCCAACGGCGCGCCGGCGGCGTATGCCTTGAGCGAGCGGGCCGAGGTGGACAAGATCCCGCTGATCACCCTCGGGTACGGTCGCACCGAAGCCACCGACGGCACGGTGTTCCCTTACAACTTCCCGGTGATGCTGACCTTCTACAGCGAAGCCTCGACCCTGGTGAACTACATTGCCCAGCGCGAAGGCGGCTTCGACAAACTCAAGGGCAAGAAGATCGCCACGGTCTACCACGACTCGGCCTATGGGCGCGAAACCCTCGGCCCGCTGAAATTGCTGGCCGAGAAATACGGCTTTGAAAATATCCAGATTCCGGTGGCTGACCCCGGCAATGAACAGTCCGCGCAATGGCGTCAGGTACGCCAGGCCAACCCGGACTGGGTGTTCCTGCGCACCTGGGGCGTGTCGACGCCGGTGGCGGTGAAGACCGCCGCGCGCTTCGGCTTCCCGGTTGACCATATCATCGGCGACATCTGGGCCAGTTCCAGCGAAGACGTATTGCCCGCTGGCGCTGCCGCCAAGGGCTACCTGGCGCTGACGCCATACCCGGCCGGCGCCGATTTTGAGATCCACAAACGCCTCAAGCAATACATCCTCGACAAGGGCCACAGCGACCTCAAGGACCTGAAAAACTTCGGCAGCGTGTACTACAACTCCGGCTTGGTGAACGCGGCCGTGGCCGTAGAGGCGATCCGCACCGGTCAGGCCAAGTTCGGCAAGCGTCCACTCAATGGTGAAGAAGGCCGCTGGGGCCTGGAACACCTGAATATCGACGACGCACGCCTCAAGGCCATGGGTTACCTGGGCCTGATGCAGAACCTCAAGCTGTCATGCCGCGACCATGAAGGCGGCGGTTCTGCGCGGGTGCAGCAATGGGACGGCGCCAACTGGACGCTGGTCAGCGAATGGATCGCTGCCGACCGTGGGCTGCTGCGCCCGTTGATCGATGAAAAATCCGCCGCGTTCGCCAAGGAAAAAGGCCTCACGCCACGCACCTGCACGGGGGATGAATAAGCCATGAGCCAGCCTGCCACTGAAGCCGAAAGCGCGTCACTGCTGACGGTCAATGACATTGAAGTGATCTACGACGGCGCGATCCTGGCGGTGGCCGGGGTCTCGCTGAGCGTGCCCAAGGGCGCCATTGTCGCTTTGCTTGGTGCCAATGGTGCCGGCAAGAGCACCACCCTCAAGGCCATCTCTGGTCTGGTGCGGGCCGAGCGCGCCGAGGTCAGCCGAGGTGTGATTGAGTACGCAGGCAAGGACCTGGCGGATGTCGGCCCCAGCCAGCGCGTGCGCCAGGGCATGGTGCATGTGCTGGAGGGGCGCCATGTGTTCGGCCAACTGACGGTGGAAGACAACCTGCGCAGCGGCGGCTTTGTGCGACGCCTGAGCCGCAAGGAAATGGAGCACGACCTGGAGCGCATCTACGCCTGGTTCCCCCGGCTCAAGACCAAGCGCCACACCCGCGCCGGGCTCACCTCGGGCGGCGAGCAGCAGATGGTCGCCATCGGCCGTGCGTTGATGACTCGTCCTACTTTGGTACTGCTCGACGAGCCATCCATGGGTTTGGCGCCTATGATCGTGCAGGAGATTTTCGAGATCATCGCGCAGCTCAACCGCGAGCAGCAGGTGAGCTTCCTGATCGCCGAGCAGAACATCAACGTCGCGCTGACCTATGCGTCCCAGGGTTACGTGCTGGATACTGGGCGCGTGGCCTTGAGCGGCAGCGCCGCTGAATTGTTGGCGCGGGGTGACTTGCATGATATTTACCTGGGTAAACAGTAAGGGCTAACCTGCATGAGTGAATCCATCCGCAACGCTGATGTACTGATCGTCGGCGGCGGCCTGAGTGGGACGATGCTGGCCGTGCAACTGCTGCGTCTAGGTGGTCAGCGTCGGATCCTGGTGATCGAGCCGCGCGCCGAGCTTGGGCGTGGCGAGGCCTACAGCGCTGTGGAGTTGGGCCACACCCTGAACGGCAACGCGGCACGCATGAGTGTTGACCCGGACAATGCCGATGACCTGACTCAATGGCTCACTGACTACATCGGCGCTGGCGGCTGGCCGGAGTCGGACCAGCAGCACGTGCCCATCAGCGAACTGTTCCCGCCCCGCGGGATTTTTGGCCTGTATGCGCAGCAACGGTTGGCTGAGGCCAAGGTGTTGTCGGCTTCCACGGTGGAGCATGTCAGGGCGCAAGTGGTCGACCTGCAAGTGGACGCGGATTCAACCCTGCTGACCCTCGACAACGGCCAGCAACTGCGCGGTGCGTTTGCCGTATTGGCCACCGGCATGTTCCCGGCGGCACGCACGCCACAAACCGAATCCAGCGGCTTGAACGCCGCGGCGGTGGACCCGTGGGATGTGCAGGCCATGACCCAACTCGACCCGCAGTCTAGGGTGCTGATCATCGGTTCCGGGCTGACCATGGTCGACGCGGTGGTGTCCCTGGAACAGGCCGGGCATCGCGGACCTATCGAGGTTTTCTCACGCCACGGTTTGTTGCCCCATGTGCGCCGGCAACCGCCGGCTTGGGAGGATTTTCTTGCCGCTGACCACGGCCTTCGCAGCCCTCGGCAGTTGCTGCGCGAAGTGCGTCGGCAATGCCGGATCGCGCTGGAGCAGGGCATCGATTGGCAGTCGCCGCTGGACACCGTGCGTGCTCATATCGGCCGGTTGTGGAGCCAGGCCAGCGAGCGGGAGAAACGTCAGTTCGTGCGGCATGTGCGGCCCTGGTGGGAAAGCCATCACCACCGCTCGCCGCCGTTGAGCGCAGAGTTGGTAGCGCGGCTGCATGAGGAAGGGCGCTTGCGGATTCAAGCGGCGTCTTTCAAAGGGCTGGAGCCTTCGGGCGAGGGCGTAACCATTCGCTTGCGTTATCGAGGCGAACAGGCGATCACCCAAGTGTTGGGGGCAGCGCTGATCAACTCCAGCGGCATCGAATACGATTGGCGCCGCGTGGCCCGGCCGTTGCCGCAGCAGTTGCTCAAACGCGGGTTGATCAGGCCTGGACCGTTGGCGTTGGGGATTGCGGCGGATGTGTCCGGCGCAGTGCTGGATGCCCAGGGGCAGGTCAGTGAACGCCTGTTTGCCATGGGCCCGCCATTGCGCGGGATGTGGTGGGAAAGCACGGCGGTGACGGATGTGGCGCTTCAGGCCAAGGCGCTGGCTTCGAGATTGGTGAAGGCCTGAATGGGGTAGGGCTTGCTTCAGATCTGCGGTTTTTTGGGGTGCATATCCGTTATTTAGGTAACGGCGGCTAGTGGTTCCGTTCTTACAGTGGGTCACTTTTGTAAAGGCCGGAATGCCGGCCATCGTGGTTGACGGGGCGATTTCAGATCAAAAGCAAGAGCGTGGCGGCCTGAGCGCCGACCGGGTTCTTAAGTTGAACTCATTTCAAATGTGGGAGGGGGCTTGCTCCCGATGGCAGTGTGTCAGTTTATGCAGCTGTGACTGACACACCGCCATCGGGAGCAAGCCCCCTCCCACAGTTTGATCTCCATAGATCAGATAGGCCTGACCTTGTCTTGGATCTGCTTTTGATTTGGCTCTTACATCCTTTTCGCAGACGAATTCAGCGGTCTTTTGATCTGCGCTTTTGATTGTGATCTTAGGCGCCCCGTCAAACACGCTGGCCGAACGCAGGCTTTAATCCGTGGCTAACCCGGCAGGACGCCGGGTTAGACGCACTGGGCCATGGATGGCCCAGTGCGGTGGCCCACGGATTCAAGCCTGAGTGCGGGCACACCGAGCCTAGGCGGCTAGTGGTCCCGCTCTTACAACGGGTCACTTTTGTAAAGGCCGGAATGCCGGCCATCGTGGTTGACGGGGCGATTTCAGATCAAAAGCAAGAGCGTGGCGGCCTGAGAGCCGACCGGTTCTTAAGTTGAACTCATTTCAAATGTGGGAGGGGGCTTGCTCCCGATGGCAGGGGGTCAGTCACAGCTGCATAAACTGAAACACCGCCATCGGGAGCAAGCCCCCTCCCACAGTTTGATCTCCATAGATCAGATAGGCCTCACCTTGTCTTGGATCTGCTTTTGATTTGGCTCTTACATCCTTTTCGCTGACGAATTCAGCGGTCTTTTGATCTGCGCTTTTTGATTGTGATCTTAGGCGCCCCGTCAAACACGCTGGCCGAACGCAGGCTTGAATCCGTGGCTAACTCGGCAGGACGCCGGGTTAGCCGCGCTGGGCCATGGATGGCCCAGCGCGGTGGCCCACGGATTCAAGCCTGAGTGCGTGCACACCGAGCCTAGGCGGCTAGTGGTTCCGCTCTTACAACGGGTCACTTTTGTAAAGGCCGGAATGCCGGCCATCGTGGCTGACGGGGCGATTTCAGATCAAAAGCAAGAGCGTGGCGGCCTGAGAGCCGACCGGTTCTTAAGTTGAACTCATTTCAAATGTGGGAGGGGGCTTGCTCCCGATGGCGGTGTGTCAGTTTATGCAGCTTTGACTGACCCTCTGCCATCGGGAGCAAGTCGAACCGTCGCACCGCCATCCCACAGGGGATCTCCATTTATCTTGAGGTCTTCACAAAGCCAGGCTTGAGGCCGAACACCTCAACCCCCTGCGCCGTCGATTGCCCGGTGGTCACTTTCACTCGCTCCACCGGCTTATCCATCGCTTCTCGATACTCCACCGTCATATCTGCCTGGATCGCCTCGCTCGGAATCACAATCGCCTGCGCATTGTTGTAGGTGATGATGGTCAACCGCGCACTCATCCCCAACCGCACCCGCTGCAACTGCTGGGGCGTCAGCTTGGGGATCGATAGCGTCACCGGAAACTGCGCACTGCCCTGGCTGTCACTGGCCATCGCCAACCCGCTGACCACACTGACTGAGCCAGTCAGCCGCTCGCCATCAAACCCATCGCCCATGACCTCCACCGCTTGGCCCTGATGCAATTGGTTGATGTCCAACTCCGAGACCTTGGCGACGATTTTCAGCCGTTCTATGTTCGCCAACCCGAACAACACCTGGCCTTGGCTGATCTTGCTCCCAACCTGGATGGGTGCGTTGGTAATGCCGCCGCCTTGGGGTGTGTTATTGCCAGGCGCGGGTACCACGATGCCGGAAAACGGCGCCTTGACCTCCTGGCCTTCGAGCAACGTGCGCAGGGCCTCGTATTTCACCGTAGCGTTGGTCAGTTCCATGTCGGCAATCTGGCGGTACTCGCCTTTGCCCTGATCGAGCGCCTGTTGCAGTTCGCTGCGGGCGGAGGCGAGGTCCAGCTGTTGTTGCTGGGCTTGCTGCTTGAGTTCGTCCAGTTCGTTGCGCGGGATGATGCCGCGCTTGAACAGGTTGTCGCTTTCGGTGAGTTTGCGCTGGGTGTTGCCGGCATTCATCTCGGTGGTGCGCAGGCTGCGGCGGGCACGGCTGACTGCCGGGCTGCTCTCCCAGTCTTGCATCTCCTGCACGGTACGCCGGGCCTTGAGCTGGGCGGAAAGTGCGTCGCGCAGTTGCACTTGGAGGGTGGCCGGGTCCATGCGCAGCAGCACCTGACCGGCCTCGACCCGTTGGCCTTGTTCCACCAGGTTGGCCTGCACGTTGCCGTCGAACGGGGCGGTGAGGATGAGGGTGGTGTCGGGCTCGATCTTGCCCACCAGACCTATCTGGTGCACCAGCGGGTCGGGTTTTATGGCCAGCCATTGCTCGGCGGTACTGGCGGGACTGGAAGCAGGACTGCGCAACGCCAGCCCCGCTCCGACCAGCAGCAGGATCACTACAGCGCCCAGCAGGCGTTTTCGATTAGTAGTCATTGAGGATGATTTCCCAACTTTCCAGCGTCATGCCCAGAGTCAAGTCGAGCTGGGTCTGGGCGTTCAAATAAGCGATCAGTGCATTGAGCTGCGCGTTTTCGGCGTTGCGCAGGTCGGTCTCGAAACTCAGCACCTGGAAGTTGGTGGAACGTCCGGCACTGAGCTTTTCCCGCTCGATCTCGATCTTGCGCCGTGACAGCTCCACCGCACGCTGGGAGATTTCATATTGGCGCCAACGGGTGCCGAGGTCGCGCACCACATCGTTGACGCTGCGCTCCAGTTCCTGACGGGCGTCGGTGATGCGGATTTCCTGATCCTCCACATTCACCCGCGCACGCACTTCGGCCTGGCGTGTGCTGATGTCACCGATGGGGATCTGCACCTGCACCCCGGCGTAGCTGTCCCAGGTGCGGTTATTGCTGCTGCCGGCGTCGTTATTGTAGTTGTCGCGAATCTGGTTCGCGCCGGCCACCAAATCCACCTGCCAGCGCCCGGAGTCTTTGGCGATCACCAGGTCGAGGTCGGCCTGCTGGCTGCCGAGCAGGGCGGCGAGGTACTCCGGTTGCTGGGTTTGCGCCAGGGTGAAAGCCTGGCGCTTGTCGATCTGCATGGGCTTGGCCTCCAGGGCTTCGGTGGCGCGAATCGGCGTGGACAGGTCCAGGGCCAGCAGACGCAGGAGCGCCATGCGATTGGTATCGAGTTGGTTTTGCGCTTCTTCCACGCCCAACTGCTGGGTGGCGATATCGGCTTCGGTCTGCACGATTTCGAACTCGGCCATGCGCCCGGCGCTGATCAGCGCCTTGTTCACGTTCAGCAAGGTGTCGGAGCGTTTGAGGGCTTCCTGCACGATCAGCAGTTGTTCCTGGGCGCGCAGCAGTTCGCGGTAGGTGGCGATGATCTGGCTGATGGTCTGCGCCACGGTGGCCTTGAGGTTCAGGCGATTGGCCTGTTCCGACAGGCGCGACAGGCGCAGCGGCGCGGTGGTGGCGTCCCAGCCGGCACCGCGCAGCAGCGGTTGGATGATCGCCAGGTCCAGGCCGTCGCTGCGGTAACGGCCGGCGCGGTCGGCGTTGTTCAGTTGCTGGGTCCAGCCCATGCTCAGTCGGGTGCCGTACTCACTGAGCAAACTGGTGGCCGGCGCCACGTTGGTGTTGCGTGCGCTGTCCTGGGAACCGCGGGTGGCGCGGTAATAGCTGTTGAGCGTGAGCTTGGGGTTGAACACGTCTTCAGCGACCCGCAGGTCGAACTTCTGCGCCACCCGTTGCAGGTAGGCGCTGCGGATTGCCGGGTTGTTGCGCAGGCCCAGGTACACCGCGTCGCCAAGGGTCAGCGCGGTGACCTGGGCGTTCAACGACACGCTGCGGGGGCTGCTGGGGGCCGAGGGACGGATGACCACATCGGCCGCCACGCCGGGCAGGCTGATTAGCGCGAGCAACCAGAGCCATTTACTCATCACGCAGGGCCTCCACCGGTTGCAATCGCGAGGCCGAAACTGCCGGGTAGAGGCCGAAGAACAAACCCACCAGCAATGTACTGCCCACGCCGAGGGGCAGGGCGGCAGCCGCCAGCGCGAACTCCCAGCCCGACAGCCAGGCGTAGAGCCAGGCAGCGCTCATGCCCAGCACCGCGCCGCACAGCGCGCCGACGGCGGTGAGGGTCACGGCTTCGAGCAGGAACAGGTTGCGGATATCCCGCTGGCGAGCGCCCAAGGCCATGCGAATGCCGATCTCGCGGCGGCGCTCCGAGACGTTCATCAGCATCACGTTCATCACCCCCACGCCACCGCCCACCAGGGAAATCGCGCCGAGGGCCAGTAGCAGGTAGGCGAAGGTGCGGCTTTGCCGGGTCATGCCGTCGATCATTTGCTGGGGCACCTGAATGTCGACAGTGTGTTCGGTGAGCTGGGTCTGCAAGGCGTCGGCGGCTGCCCGGGCGATGTGCTCCATGTCCTGGCCGGGCGCGGCGCGGATGATCACATTGCTGATCTGCGGCGTGGCGTAGATACGGCGCATGCCTTCGGCGGGGATGAACAATGACTCGTTGGCCTGCACCGGCATCAGCATCGCCCGCGGTTGGTTGTGCAGAATGCCGACGATCAGGAACAGGTAGTCGTTGATGCGCACCCGGTCGCCCAGTTGCACGGGATCGCCCGGCGCCCCGAGTGCCTGGGCGACCTGGTCGCCAATCACGCCATAGGTTTCGTTGGCGTCGTAGCTCGACAGAAAACGCCCTTGTCGCAGTTCCAGGCGCATCGTTTGGGGAATCTCCGCTGTGCCGCCGACGAAGTTGGCGTTGGCTGTGCGGCCATGGAACACGATGGGACCGCTGAACAGGCTGAGTGCGCCGATATGCGCGATGCCTGGCACGGCCTCGCGCACCGCTTGCAGGTTGAGTGGGGTACGCATCGGCACATTGTTGTTGCCTTTGGGCGGGAACTGCACCACCAGGGTGTCGGTGCCCATGTCCTTGAAAATCATCGCGGCATCCACTGCCGCGTTATGGCCGATATTGATCAGTGCTACCACCGACGAACTGCCAATCACGATGCCCAGCAGGGCCAGAACCGAGCGCTTGCCAAGGGTGCGCAGGCTGATGAAGGCTTCATGCAGCAATTGGCTGAGGCTCTGTTCGACCCGCAGGCTCATAGGCGACCGACCTCGTGCACCACGCCGTTGCGCACCAGAATCTTGCGTTCCAGTCGCTCGGCGATAGTCGCGTCGTGGGTGACGATGATCAGCGTGACCTGTTGCTCGCGGTTCAGCGCCAGCAGCAGGTCCATGATGTCCTGAGCGGTGCTGCTGTCGAGGTTGCCGGTGGGTTCGTCGGCCAGGATCACCGAAGGTTTGCCCACCAGCGCGCGGGCGATAGCAACGCGTTGGCGCTGACCGCCGGAAAGGTCGGCGGGGCGATGGTGAGCGCGGTCGGCCAAACCCACTTGTTCGAGCATGCGCAGGGCCTGCTCCACCGATTCGTGGCGCGACACACCGCGATAGCTCAGCGGCAAGGCGACGTTGTCCAAGGCGCTGAGGCGCGGCAGCAGGTTGAAGCTCTGGAACACAAAACCGATCTGCTGGTTGCGGATCGCCGCCAGTTCATCCGGGGTGGCGCTGAAAATATCGTGGCCCGCAAAGTGGTACTGGCCGCAGTTGGGCAAGTCCAACAGGCCAAGAATATTGAGTAGGGTGCTTTTACCGGAGCCGGACGCGCCGAGAATGCCGCAGCTGTCACCGCGGGTGATGGACAGGCACACGTCATTGAGAATGGACAGCTCTTGCCCGGCCAACTGATAGCGTTTGCCGATGCCTTGCAGGGAGATCAAGCCTGGGTGCGCGGGGGTATCTGTCATCATGACTACGCCTGCAGTCTCGACGCTGCCGTCATGTCCCCCGGTAAATCCTTGTAACAAGTTCGGGAGTTGTCAGGTACGCGTCACGGACTGGTTTTATTTCTTGTTTTTAAAATATTGTTTGAATACTAACCGTGTTCCCAGCGCTTCGCCAGCCATGGATGTAGAGCGGTTTTACCCTTTGAAACGATTACATAAGACGGTGTGAGGGGCCGCCAAAATTGCCCGGATCACCCTCAAAATGCCCGCTGGCCAAGGCTTTGAATCGTATGGCGGTGTATCCCCACTTGCTTTCGACCGGCCGCCCCGGTATAAAAAATCAAATTATTTTTTAAAACAATATTTCCGCCGTGGAAGCCTTTATGGTCGCGAAGAAACTCAGCGCTCCAAACATTACCAAGACTCGATTGCTGGATGCGACAGAGGCGCTCTTTATTAAGTACGGTTATGACGCAGTGTTGTTACGGCAGATTACCGAGCGAGCCCAAGTAAACCTGGCCGCTGTGAACTACCACTTCGGGGACAAGGATTCCCTGATGAAAACCCTGCTGATGCAGCGCCTGGAACCGCTCAACGAGCAGCGCCTGGAACTGCTGGCGCGCTGCGAAGCCGAGTCTGATGGCCCACTCGATTGCGATACCCTTCTAGGCGTGCTGTTCGCCCCGGCCATGGGCCTGGAGCGCAGCGATCCGGCCAGTGCGAGTGGGGAAGGGCGTTCGTTCATCCGTTTCCTGGGTCGTGTGTACAGCGACACCTCACCGTTCATCCAGGAATACCTCAAGGTGCATTACCAGCCGGTGTTCCAGCGCTTCTTCGAAGCGTTCGCCCTGGCCTTGCCAGATCTGCCGCGCAATGAGCTGGGCGTGCGCCTGCAATTTGCCCTCAAGGCGATTTCCGGGGTGATGGCCGGCACCGAACTGCGCCTGCTGATGAATTCCATGAGCCTGGGCCGCCCGGCGACGGATGCCGAAGTGATGGCCAAATTGATCACCTTGGTCTCGGCGGCGATTCGTGTGCCGCAGCAAAGCCCGGAAGCGGAAACCGCGTTGGCGAAGGTGCTGGATACCCAGCGTGCCATTCGTGAGCAAGCGGCCGCGCCCGCTGCCAAGGCCTCGCGTTAAGTCAAATCCCAGGCAAAAAAAAGCCCGCTGGGGCGGCGGGCTTGATGTACAACGTTTGTAACGGATGAGGCTTCACCCTACGTCCCGGGATGTGAATAAAACGTGAAAAATATGTAGGAGAAAGTGTGAAGGTGTAGATGCTGGGTACACGTCAACGGACCAGCTTTCTAGATCTTCCAGCGCCCGGCGCTCTTAGCCAGCCGCTGGCGCATCCCATCCACATTCGCCGCCAATTGCACCGTCAGCAACCGATAACCGTCCAACGCGCTGTAGACCGGCGTATCCAGCGCCGGCTCGCTCACGCCGGCATGGCTTGGCCGCTCCAACCGCTCTGTCACCCCCGACTTCAGCGCCCGCGCCATCCCCACCAA
The DNA here is from genome assembly GCF_054062775.1 of Pseudomonas sp. TE3911. Classification (NCBI taxonomy): domain Bacteria; kingdom Pseudomonadati; phylum Pseudomonadota; class Gammaproteobacteria; order Pseudomonadales; family Pseudomonadaceae; genus Pseudomonas; species Pseudomonas sp. TE3911. The sequence continues at coordinate 1,491,997 of NZ_JBSSFP010000001.1, forward strand.
CTGCACACGAATCTGCCGGTGCTCGGCCTTCAACAGCATCTGCATGCGCGCAGTGGCCTGTTCATCTCGCGGGTCCGGCCGCGTGTTGCCGAGAATTTCCAGGGTGCTGATGCACATGCGCAGATGCCGCTGGATCGCGTCCAGTTCGGTCATGGAGATGCGCACTTCCTTGGACACCGACGGCATCAGCGAGCGCAGTTGCACCATGGCGGCGTTCAAACGGTTCAATAATTTGAGGTGTTCATCATCAGTGACCGATTGGCCGTTGATGATCCTGCTGTAAATCGCCGCACAGTCGCGCAAAGCACTGGCCAGGTTGTAGCGCCACGAGTACACGGCATACAGCGGTAGGGCGAAGGAAAACGCCAGGGCCAGCACGATGCCAATCAGGATATCGACCGTGCGCCACAAACCATCCGAGATCGGATTGTCGCCGTGGCCGGCGACGATAAACACCGTGATCGCCGACAGCAGGGCGATGTATCCGCCCTTGCCGATGGCGTGATAGGAAAAGAACCCGCACACCACCGACATCAGCAAATAGGTCAACAGCGGCAGACCGAAGTAGGCCTGTTGCACCACCAGCAACAAGCCGACGCTGGCGCCGATCAAAGTACCGTAGGCGCGCTCCACGGCTTTCTTGCCGATATTGCCGTGGTGCTGCAAACCGCCGATCACGATCAGCATGGTCACCGACGCCCACTCACCGTGGGGCAGGTTGATGCCGGTGGTCAGCAGGATCGTCGCCAGCAAGCCAATGGACACGCGCACGGCGTGGATCAGCTTGGCATGGCGATAGCGACGGTACGGGTCGAGCAACGGGCGCAGCAGGCGCCGGGCAAACATAGGCAAATGCAGGTTAATCAACTGCTCGCGTTCCTCTAGAAAATATAATCGGTGGTCAGGAAGCTCGAATCGCGGTTGCGCAAGATGTCGCTGACCAGCGCCTTGTTGCTCTCCTGGAACTTGGTGGCTACCAAGGTGCGGATCGAGAACACCCGCAAGGCGTCATGTACCGACAACGTGCCTTCGGCCGAGTTCTTGCGCCCGTTGAATGGGAACGTGTCCGGCCCGCGTTGGCATTGGGCGTTGATATTGATCCGGCCAACCTGATTGGCAAAGGTGTCCACCAGACGCCCGACTGCCACGGCGTTGGTGCCGAAGATGCTCAATTGCTGCCCGAAGTCCGAGTCGAGTACGTACTCGATCACCGTCTCCAGATCGCGGTAAGGCACGATCGGCACCACCGGGCCAAACTGTTCTTCGTGGTACACGCGCATCTGCGGGTTCACCGGGTACAGCACGGCCGGGTAGAAAAACGAACCACGGCTGGTGCCACCGTTGGCATTCACCACCTGGGCACCGTGTTGTTGAGCATCGGCCACCAGATCATTGAGGTAATCCACCTTGCCCACTTCCGGCAGCGGCGTCAGCGACACGCCGTCTTCCCATGGCATGCCGGGCTTGAGTGTCGCCAGCTTGGCGTTGAATTTCTCGATAAAGCTGTCGACCACATCCTCATGCACAAACAGGATTTTCAACGCGGTGCAGCGCTGGCCGTTGAACGACAACGAACCGGTGACGGCCTCGCTGACGGCATTGTCCAGGTCCACCTCGGGCAACACGATGCCGGGGTTTTTCGCGTCCAGGCCCAGTGCAGCACGCAAGCGGTGCGGCTTGGGGTGCAGTTTTTTAAGGTCGCTGGCGGCCTTGTTGGTGCCGATAAACGCAAAGATATCGATCTTGCCGCTGGCCATCAGCGCGCTGACGGTTTCACGGCCACTGCCGTAGATCACGTTGATCACTCCGGCCGGGAAGCTGTCGCGGAACGCTTCCAGCAGCGGGCGGATCAGCAGCACGCCGAGCTTGGCCGGTTTGAACACCACGGTGTTGCCCATGATCAACGCCGGGATCAGCGTGGTGAAGGTCTCATTGAGCGGGTAGTTGTAGGGGCCCATGCACAGCGCTACACCCAGCGGTACGCGGCGGATTTGCCCGAGGGTGTCCTGTTCCAGTTCAAAGCGGCTGCTGCGACGGTCCAGTTCCTTGAGGGCATTGATGGTATCGGTGATGTAGTCGCAGGTGCGGTCGAACTCTTTTTGCGAGTCCTTGAGGTTCTTGCCGATTTCCCACATCAGCAGCGTGACCACGGCATCGCGCTGTTCGCGCATACGGCGCAAAAACGCTTCGACATGCTGGATACGGTCCGCCACACGCATGGTTGGCCATTCGCCCTGGCCCCGGTCGTAGGCGCGCACGGCGGCATTGAGGGCGGTGAGGGCGGTGTCGGCGTCCAGCAGCGGCGTGCTGCCGATCACCACACGGCTGTCGCCCAACTGCACCGGGCTCTGCACCTGGGCCAGCGGGCCGTTCCACACCTGCAACTGGCCATCGACCAGGTAATCACGCTGTTCAATGGGCGCTTCAAGCCGGAATTGCTCGGGAATATCGGCCACGGACGTTGGAAATAGCTGGGCGAGCAGGTTGCTGGTGGTCATGTCGCTACCCCTGGAATAGTTTCAAAACATGACTAGAGAGTCACCCAACAAAGGGCTCTATGGCAAGGCTTGCGCGCTTTCTCCTACGCACGATGACGTACGGCGGGTAAACTGCGCGCCTTTCTTGAAGGAGTTCACATGAGTCACTACCAGCCGGGCATTCTTGCCGCACCGGTGCCTTTGCAGGCACGCCATCTGTTTTTTGCCGTGCAAACCCTTGAAGCCGTACCGGCCGCGTTGGACGCGCTGGTGCAACTGGTGGATTCGGCGGCAGTGGTCGGTTTTGGTGAACCGCTGGTAAATGCACTGGGCACGCACATCGATGGTCTGCGCCCATTCCCGGCTGTCAGCGGCCCGGGTGCGAATAATCCGTCCACCCAGCAGGCACTGTGGGTGTGGCTGCACGGTGTGGATCGCGGTGAACTGCTGTTGCGCAGCCGTGCCTATGAAAAGGCCCTGGCCCCGGCGTTTGGCCTGGTGCAGTCAACCGAAGGCTTTCGCTACAAGACCGGGTTTGACCTCACCGACTATGAAGACGGCACCGAAAACCCCCACGACGACGCCGCCGTTGACGCCGCGCTGACCGACAGCGGCGCCAGCTTCGCTGCGATCCAGCAATGGCAGCACGATCTCGACGGCTTCGCCGCCTTGCCCGCCCAGGAGCGCGACCACATCATCGGCCGCCGCCATGGCGACAACGAAGAGCTGGACGACGCCCCCGAATCCGCCCACACCAAACGCACCGCCCAGGAAAGCTTTACCCCGGAAGCCTTCGTGGTACGCCGCTCGATGCCATGGGCCGAGAACGGTCAGGCGGGGTTGATGTTCCTCGCGTTCGGCCACTCGTTCGATGCTTTCGAAGCACAACTGCGGCGGATGAGCGGGTTGGAAGACGGGATTGTCGACGGGTTGTACCGCATCAGCACGCCGTTGACCGGTGGTTACTACTGGTGCCCGCCGGTTATAGGCGGGCATTTGGACCTGAGCGCGCTGGCGAACATGAAATTGTCGACAGGCAACTGATCCGCGGCTGAAAAAAATCAGCGCTGCCCTTAATCTGGCAGCCTTATCACCCGCGTGGATCGTTCATGTCTTCTGCCGCCGATGGCCTGCCTCTCAACAAACGCCTGCCTGCCGTGATCGCGATCTCCCTGGGGATCGGCATGGCGACGTTGGACACGGCCATCGTCAACACCGCACTGCCGACACTGGCCGAAGGGATTGGTACCGATTCCGCCTCGGTGATCTGGGTGGTCAACGCCTACCAGTTGGCGATTATTGCCACGGTGCTGCCGTTTGCGTCGCTGAGTGACGTGCTGGGGCATCGCCGTGTGTACCTTGGCGGGTTGCTGCTGTTTATCGTCTCGTCGCTGTTTTGCGGGTTGGCAGGTTCGCTGGAGACCCTGACGGCTGCGCGGGTGGTGCAGGGGCTGGGGGCGGCGGCGATCATGAGTGTGAACACGGCGTTGCTGCGGCATATCTACCCGTCGAAAATGCTTGGGCGCGGCCTTGGTTATAACTCGTTGGTGGTGGGGTTGGCCTTTACCTTGGGGCCGACCGCCGCCTCGGCGATCCTGTCAGTGGCGACCTGGCACTGGCTGTACCTGATCAATGTGCCGCTGGGGCTGTTGGCCCTGGCACTCGGCGTGCGTTCACTGCCCGTTCTCCCCATCACCGGGCATGCGTTTGACCGGCTGGCGGCATTGTTATGTGCCGGTTTGTTCGCCTTGTTGGTCTTGGGCCTTGGCACAGCGGTGCACGGCGCTCAAGGCGCACTGACCCTGGGCTTGATTGCCGTGGCGCTGCTGTGCGGCACCTTGTTGCTGCGTCGCCAGGCCGGTCATCCGGCGCCGATGCTCGCCTTGGACCTGTTCAAGCGGCCGGTGTTTGCCTTGTCTTCTCTCACTGCGATCTGCGCCTTCAGTGCCCAGGGCCTGGCCTTCGTGTCGCTGCCATTTCTGCTGCAAGCAGTGCTCGGCCATAGCCAGGTGGAAACCGGCTTCCTGATGACGCCGTGGCCTGCCGTGGTGGCGGTGATGGCACTGGTCGCCGGGCGCCTGGCCGACCGTGTGTCCCTGGGCCTGCTGTGCGGCATCGGCCTGCTGATGTTGAGCCTGGGCATGGCCGCATTGGCGACCTTGGACACCGGCGCGTCGGCCTTCGATATCGGTTGGCGCATGGCCTTGTGCGGCGCCGGTTTTGGTTTTTTCCAGTCGCCCAATCTCAAGGCGTTGATGACCAGTGCACCGCTGGCGCGCAGCGGCGGGGCCAGTGGCATCGTGGCGATTTCGCGCTTGTTGGGGCAGACGCTGGGCGCCTCGCTGGTGGCGTTGTGTTTCCACCTGTTCATGGCCAGCGGCCCGCACTCTGCGTTGTGGCTGGGCTGTGCATTTGCGCTGGTGGGCAGCGTGGCCAGCGGTTTGCGTTTGCTGCCCTATGGGAAAAAGACGTGACGGGGCGTTGTAAAGCGCGGTTCGCTAAGGCTACCGTGGCGACCTGAATATTTCGGGATGTTTCAGATTTATGTCCAGTCAGGCCCAACGCACTGCCGACACCACCTCCCGCCGCGCCGCGCTGACCCTGGCATTGTGCCTGCCCAGCGACGTGTTGCTCTACCTGCTGCTGCCCATGGAATCCCAGGCCTTTGGCATTACCCTGGCCCAGGCCGGGGTGTTGCTGGCGGCCAACCGCCTGGTGCGGATTTTCGGTTACCGGCATGTGTTGAATTTCTATGCGCGCAACGGCGATCGTCTGACCTGCATGATCGCCGCCGGTGCCGCTGCGCTGTGTGCTCTGGGCAATTCGGTGCTGTCCGGCTTCGCCGCGTTGCTCGGGTTGCGGCTGGTGTGGGGCCTGTGTTTCGCCGCGTTGAACCTGTCGACCCAGGTATTGGCCACCGCTGAGCCAGAGGGCGCCGCGCGCCGGGCCGGGCGTTCGCGGGCCTTGATCGCCTGGGGACCGATGCTGGCGTTGCCGTTCGGTGGTTGGCTGACGCTGTGGGCCGGGCCGCGTCCGATCTTTGTGATTCTCGCCGGTTGCTGCCTGATAGGCCTTTGGATGGCGCGCGGCTTGCCCAGCGCCGGACATGATTTGCACAGCACACCAGGGCGTCGCTTCAAGTGGCCGGACAGCGTGGCACTGTGGTCGTTTATCGAAGGCGTGGCGCTGGACGGGCTGTTTATCTTTGGGCTGTCGATCCAGGCCCAGAAAATTCTCGGCGGCGATGCGGTGCTGATTGCTGGTGGCTTAATGGCCCTGCGCTACGTCTCGGAAATGCTTCTGAGCCCCCTGGGCGGTCGCGCGGCGCAGCGATTTGGCGCCACCGCCATGTTGCTGCTGTTTTCGTTCTTGAGTGCCCTGGCCTTGAGCGCATTCGGCAGCTATTGGGTGATCGTCGGCGCGGCTGCGGTGCTGGTGCTGCGCGCATTGCAACTGCCGCTGGTGACTACCTTGGTCGCCGAGCGCAACCCCGGTTCGATGCGAGTGTCGGCGCTGGCGTCCAATGCGGTCTGGCGCGACATCGGCGCTGGCCTGGGGCCGCTGCTGGCGGGTCTGCTGCTGCCGGTGGCGTCGGCGCCGCTGGTGTTTGGCGTGGCGGGTGCGGCGATTGCGGTGAGTGCGTTGTTCTGCTGGCGAGGCAGATGATTTAAACGCTTTTCAAACCGTCCAGCCACGCGGGGTCGAAACGGGTCTGTTCGGTGTCGATTCCCAGCGTCTGCATCCTGGCTTTATGCGCGTCCATTTCGCCGACCAGTTGCGCCTGGGCGCTGGAGTTGGCGTCCAGTGCATGCATCTGCGTCAGCCCCAGGTGATAGAAACGCAGCACTTTCATGGCCGCCGGATCATTGGCCTGCACACGTTCGGTGACGGTGTGCATCACATTGGTCACGCGCATCAGCGTGCGCTTGAGCTGCCAGCCGTACACCGCAGCGGCCAGCCACGACTTGGACCAGAACGGGCCGCGCACCAGGGCGACGGTAATCAGCACCCCCGCGAACACACCGCCGACATTGAAGCGAAAGTTATCACCGCCGGGTTCGCCGAACAGCATCACCGCCAGGGTCGACAGCAGCATGGCCAAGGCCATGAACAGCACGGCCACGATCAACGTGCTGCGGCGGGTCTGTTGGCGGTAGGTGACGGGGTCGCAGGGTTTGAGCTCGAACATCCGGTCCAGGTCTCCAGGGCGGGTAGGGGGTGGCATCTTCTCATGGTCAGCGGTCAGCGGTGGGGCAATCAAGTTGAACCATGATCTGTGGCAGTTTCTCTAAACGAATGTAGTCCCTTTGAGGTGAACCACCATGCCCGAATACAAGCAACCACCGCCCGGTACACCCGACCCTGATCGCACACCCGGTGAAGAAGAGCGCGACAACGATGCCTTGCGCCCCAATGACCCGAAAGAGCGTGACGACCATGATGATGTGGAGCGCGTCGAAGAAGACTTGGAAAACCTCCACGACAAAGCTCGCCCGCTCTAACAGGAGACCATGATGAACAAGCGCTCGGATGGGCCCCCCTCTAACGAACACGCCAGCGGCAAGGATGAGCTGGGATTTGACCCCGACTCGCCGGATGTGGCTGATCCGCAGGTTGACCCGGTAGGTCCGGCGATTGCCCCGCTGGATAAAAAGGACAAGGACGAGGCGAAAAAAAAGCCGCCCTACGATCCGTTGGGCGACTTAAAGAAATAACAGCGTAATAGGTAATCAGGCCCCGCCATTGAGCGGGGCCTTCGTTTATTTGGGCGGCGTCCAGGAAACGTCGGTAATCCCGAACTTCTCCGCCCAGGGCCGGGTGGTTTTTTTCACCTGCTCGTGGCCGACGCGGCCGATACGGCTGACATGAGCAATGTCGGCATCGACCGCTGCCCAGTGCCAGGCCTCGGCGTTATTCATCACTTCGGCACGCACCACAAAGGACTTCGGTTGACCGTGCAGTTGGTAGTGGATGGTGTAGATTTTTGCGGTACTCATGTTGCCTCCCTGTCTTGTTATAGATGGAGGCTGAAGCGTTCAAAAAGGTTCATTCAAAATGACAGTTTGCATGTGAACGCGGCATAGTGACGCACTCTTACTGCGCCCAAGGACCGTGCCATGACCCGCCTCAACCATAGCCATCTGTACCTGCAGCGCCTGGGATACGATTCGCCGCCACCGCCCACCCTGGCAACTCTGCGGGATCTGCAACTGCGCCATGTGTGCACCTTCGCCTTTGAAAGCCTGTCGACCCTGCTGCGCCTGCCGGTGCCGATCGACTTGCCCAGCGTCGAGCAAAAGGTGTTGTTCGATGGCCGCGGCGGCTATTGCTATGAGTTGAACCAGATGTTCCTCGCGCTGCTGCAGGAACTGGGTTTCGAGGCCCGTGGCATTACCGGTCGGGTGGTGATGGGCGGACCGCCGGACGCGCGCACGGCACGCACCCATCGTTTGAGCCTGGTGACCCTGGACGGGGTTCGTTACATCACCGATGTAGGCTTTGGCGGCATGGTGCCCAGCAGTCCGTTGCAGTTGGACACTGAGGCCGTGCAGGCCACCGCCCATGAGCCCTATCGCCTGACGTTCAATGCAGGGGAGAACAGTTACACCTTATGGGCCGAAGTGGCCGGGGAGTGGCGTGGTTTGTATGTGTTCGACTTGCAGGTGCAGGCCGCCATCGATTACGAAATCGGTAATTGGTATGTCTCGACCCACCCGAACTCGCCGTTCTTGGGCCAATTGAAAGTCGCACTGCTGGCGCCCGGCAAACGCCATACCTTGAACAACGCGCATTACGCGATCCATTCCCTGGATCAGCCCAGCGAAAAACGGCTGCTGAACAACGCGCAAGAGCTAACGGTCTTGCTGAGGGACACCTTCGGTATTCGCGTGCCGGTGCAGCCGTCACTGGCTCAAGCAATGGCCGGCGGGTGGCCGACCTAAAGCCAGGCGACGCTATTTATGAGTGCGCTTTCTCTGCTCACGAGCGCTGCATTCGCAGCTTAATCCTACGCCCCGCAATGACACTGCCTGCATTCTCGTGTGGTCCCATCGCTATATAAATCCGCCCACGCTGAATATTTTCGGCAGTAGGCGTAGCGGGGGGCTCCAACAGGCTCAGTTTTCTGAACCGTTGGATTCGACGTCCTGACTCGCGGCTCTACTGCCAGAGCCATTTGCCCGAGGGACACATAATGGGGTCGCCCACCGAAGCTCAACCACTGGATTTCACCCTGTTGTGCTTGCCCCTGAGCGAGGCCGATGGCGGTGGCCAGAACTTTGAATATTCGGCGCAATTCTTAGAACTTGAAGAAGAGGCACTGGGTAAACCCGAGGTTCAGTACGGCGACACCGTTACCGACGCCATCGAGCCGAACTGGAAGCGCGTCATGGCCCTCGCACTGCCGATGTTGGAGCGTAGCCGCGATTTGCGCCTGGCCATCTGGGCCACCCGCGCCGAACTCAACGTGCACGGCATCGCCGGCCTGTCGGCTGGCCTGGGGCTGGTGCAGGGGTTGTTGGAAAATTGCTGGGACGGGCTGTACCCCAGGCTCGACCCGGAGGATGGCCATGACCCGCTGTTGCGCATCAATGTCCTGGCGTTCCTATGTGCCCCCAACGGCCTGGTACGCGACGTGTTGGATGCGCCGTTGATCAACGCACGAGGCATCGGCGCGGTCAGCTTGAGAATGATCGATCTGGCGATTGTCGAGCACGGCGGCGAGGGCAATCACCCGAGCCTGGCGATGATCGAAGGGGCGCTTGTCGATGCCAATGCGCAACAGCTACAGGCCATTCACCTTGCGCTGACCCAGGCGTTGGCGCACAGCCTGCAGATTGAGCAGTGGCTGACGGAAAAAGTCGGCGTAGGTCGCGCCATCGACCTCAATGGACTGGTCGCTCCACTGCGTCGCGCCGCTGAAATAGTCCGCCGGTTCTTGCTTGAACCTGCGCCAGTCGAAGCGGCTGCAGCCACTGTTGCTACCTCAGAGGTGGCCGCACCGCAGGCACTGTTCGGCGAGATCCGCAGCCGCGAAGAGGCGCGCCAGGTCATCGATCGGCTGTGCAGCTATTTTCATACCCATGAGCCCGCGAGCCCGGTGCCGTTCCTGCTGCAACGGGCAAAAACACTGATCGACAAGAATTTCATGGAGTTGCTGCAAGACCTGGCGCCCGATGGACTTGCGCAACTGGCGCAGGTCAGCGGCATCCGCACCAACGACAACTGAACGTTCATCTATCCACTCCACTCACCGGAGCCAGTTCCGTGGCCAAAGAAAGTAGCCAGAAGTTTATCGCCCGCAATCGTGCGCCGCGCGTCCAGATCGAATACGACGTGGAGATCTACGGCGCGGAAAAAACCGTGCAGTTACCCTTCGTGATGGGCGTGTTTTCAGACCTTTCCGGCAAACCGGCCGAGCCTTTGCCGCCGGTAGCCGAGCGCAAGTTTCTGGAAGTCGATGTGGACAACTTTGACGAACGCCTCAAGTCCATGAAGCCCCGTGTGGCATTCCAGGTGCCCAATACCCTGACGGGCGAGGGCAACCTGCCGGTGGAGATCACCTTTGAGAGCATGGACGACTTCTCCCCAGGTGCAATCGCCAACAAGGTGCCCAGCCTTAATCAGTTGTTGGCCGCGCGCCGCCAGCTGTCGAATCTGCTGACCTATATGGACGGCAAGGTAGGGGCCGAAGAATTGCTGGCCAAAGTGCTCAGCGATCCGAGTGTGATGCAGGCCCTGTGCGCGGCCCCCCAACAACCCGACTAACTGAATGACCGTGGTCTCTGCCGGCGCCTCGTTTGCCCCGGTATGGGGACGCTGTTGCCCATAATTCAAGGATACCGTCATGTCCACTACGCAATCGGAACAACCCGAACAGGGAGCTCCGGCCACGGCATTCGACGCCGGTGACTTCGCCAGCCTGCTGCAAAAAGAATTCAAGCCCAAGACCGACAAAGCCAGGGACGCCGTGGAATCCGCCGTGCGCACCCTGGCGGAACAGGCGCTGCAAGGCACGCAGGTGATGTCCCATGACGTGCTCGGCACGATTGAAGGCCTGATCGCCAGCCTCGACCAAAAGCTCACCGAACAGGTCAACCATATCCTCCACCATGAGGAGTTCCAGGCCGTGGAAAGCGCCTGGCGCGGCTTGCATTACCTGGTCAGTAACACCGAGACCGACGAGTCCCTGAAGATTCGGGTGATGAACATTTCCAAGCACGAAGTGCATAAGACTCTGCGCAAGTTCAAAGGAGTGGCCTGGGACCAGAGCCCGATTTTCAAGAAGCTGTATGAAGAGGAATACGGCCAGTTCGGTGGCGAGCCCTATGGCGCTTTTGTCGCTGACTACTACTTCAACAACAGTGCGCCGGACGTCGAGCTGTTGACCCAGATCGCGCGTGTCAGTGCCGCCGCGCACTGCCCGCTGATCACCGCCGCTGACCCCAGCGTGATGCTCATGGAGTCCTGGCAGGAACTGGCCAACCCACGTGACCTGACCAAAATCTTCCAGACCCCGGAGCACGCGGCGTGGCGCAGCTTGCGCGCCAGTGAAGACTCACGCTACGTGGGCCTGGCCATGCCGCGTTTCCTGGCCCGTGCCCCTTACGGTGCCAAGTCCAATCCGGTGGAAGACTTCGATTTTGAAGAAACCACCGACGCCGCCGACGCCAAGGATTTCACTTGGGCCAACGCGGCTTACGCCATGGCCGTGAATATCAACCGTTCGTTCAAACACTATGGCTGGTGTTCGCAAATTCGCGGCATCGAATCCGGCGGCGTCGTGGAGGGCTTGCCGGTGCATACCTTCCCAACTGACGACGGCGGTGTGGACATGACCTGCCCGACCGAGATCGCCATCAGCGACCGGCGCGAAGCCGAGCTGGCCAAGAACGGCTTCATGCCTCTGGTGCACAAAAAAAACAGCGATCTGGCGGCCTTCATCGGCGCCCAGTCCCTGCACAAACCGGCGGAGTACGACGACCCGGATGCCAGCGCCAACGCCAACTTGGCAGCGCGTCTGCCGTACCTGTTTGCCACGTGCCGTTTTGCTCACTACTTGAAGTGCATCGTGCGCGACAAGATCGGTTCATTCAAAGAGCGCGACGATATGCAGACCTGGCTCAACAACTGGGTTGGCCGCTACGTGGAGCACAACCCGGCGACCGCGACCGATGCCGATAAAGCGCGTAAGCCGCTGGCGGGGGCCGAGGTCGTGGTGGAAGAAATCGAAGGCAACCCCGGTTACTACAGCGCCAAGTTTTTCCTGCGTCCGCACTACCAGCTTGAAGGCTTGACCGTGTCCTTGCGGTTGGTCTCCAGGCTGCCTTCAACCCAAGCGTCATAACCCCGTTGTTCAACCTGAAAGGTACTCACCATGATCCTGCTGAACTTTAAAGGCACCCCAATCAAAGGCACTTCCACCGTCGACGGTCACAAAGACTGGATCACCCTCGACGCTATCCAAATGGGGGTTTTCCGAGCGATTTCCTCCAGTGGCGGCGGTGCTGACCGTGACACCAGCAACCCTTCGTTCTCGGAAATTTCCGTGACCAAACTGGCCGACGTGGCCTCGGCCGATCTGTTTATGCAGGCAGTGTGCGGCAAGAGCCTGGGCGATGCCGAGATCCACTTTGTCCATACGGGTGGCGCGGACAAAAAACAGCAAGTGTTTCTTAAGATCATCCTGGGCGGCGCGATTATCAGTGCTTACTCCGCCAGCAGCACTGGCGATCGGCCGGCCGAAACCCTTTCGATCAACTTCACCACCATCAGCTATGCCTATGACGCCTTCAACGGTGACACGGTAATCACCGGTACGCCGAAGAAGTGGGACTTGGAAAAGAATCAGAAGATCTGATTCGGATGCCCGACGGTGGGTGGGTTCGCCCGCCCGCCGTCCTGTCGATGGAGGCCTCAGCGCATGGCTGAACTAACCAGTCTCGAACGTTTGCAACCGTCCTTGCTCGATCGCTTGAGTGATGACGACACCGCGCAGGTTTTCGAGCCTCGCGACAAGCGCGTGTTGTCCATGCGCCGCTTGCGCAAGGCGGTATTACGCGATTTGGGGTGGCTGCTCAACAGCACCAGTCTGGGCAGCTTTCGCGACCTGAGGAAGTGCCCGTTGGCGGGACAATCAGTGCTCAATTTCGGGCTGCCCGATCTCGCGGGAAAGACGGCTGCCGGCCTGGACCGTGAAGCGTTGGGACGCCGCATTCGCCAGGCGATCTGGGATTTCGAACCGCGGATTTTGCGCGAAAGCCTGCGTGTCGTGCCGGTTGCCTCCTCGGGTGCAACCCTCAGTCCCAACCAGATGACCTTTGAAATTCATGGCGAACTCTGGGGCCAACCGTTGCCCGAGCGCCTGTACCTGAAGACCGAACTCGACCTGGAAGCAGGCGAGGCGCGGATCTTCGATATTGAGACAAGGGACGTGCGTTGAACGCAAAACTGCTGCGCTATTACGAGCGTGAGCTGGCGCATCTGCGGGAAGTTGGCGGTGAATTCGCCCGCGACTACCCCAAGGTTGCCGGCCGCCTGGGGCTGGAAACCTACGCCTGTGCCGACCCCTATGTTGAACGGTTGTTGGAAGGTTTCAGCTTTCTCGCCGCGCGGGTGCAACTGAAGATTGACGCCCAATTCCCACAATTTACCCATCACCTGCTGGAACTGATCTACCCACACTACTTGGCGCCAACGCCATCGATGGCGGTGGTGCAACTGCACCCGGACATGGGCGAGGGCAGCCTGGCCGCCGGCTTCAAGGTGCCACGCCACACGGCATTGCACAGCCAGTTGGGCAAGGGGGACCAGACCGCCTGCGAGTTTCGCACTGCCCATGAGGTAACCCTGTGGCCGGTGGAGTTGGTCGAGGCGCGCTATTTCGCCTGCAGCACGCAGGTGGCCGGGGTTGACCTGTCACGTCTCGGCGCAGTCAAGGCCGCGTTGCGCCTGCGCTTGAGTGTCGGGGCTGGCCTGGCTTTCAGCGACCTGGCCCTCGACACCCTGCGGCTGCACATCCGTGGCGGGGACGGCACGCCCGCGCGGGTTCTTGAACAGCTGTTGGCCCAAGTGGCGGGTGTTCTGGTCATGCCCATGCAAGCGTCTGGGGACTGGCATCAGCTGCTGCCCAACAGTGCGATTCGCAGCGTGGGCTATAGCGACAGCGAAGCCTTGCTGCCCATCGGGCCGCGTTCGTTCCAGGGTTATCGCTTGTTGCAGGAATACTTCGCCTTGCCGCAACGCTTCATGTTCGTCGACGTGGTGGGGTTGGCGAGCAGTGTCAGCCGCTGCACCGCCGAGCAACTGGAGCTGATCGTGTTGTTCAAGACGGCAGACCCGTTACTTGAGCAAAACCTCAGTGCCGCCAATTTCGCGCTGTATTGCACGCCGGCGATCAACCTGTTCCCGATGCGCACCGAGCGTGTGCACTTGGATGAACAGCGCTCTGAATACCATGTGAGCCCCGACCGCACACGGTCAATGGACTACGAGATCTACGAAATTGAAGGGGTGACCGGTTACGGCAGTGGCGCCGAGGCCAGTCAGACATTCGAACCCTTCTACCGCGCCAACGACCTGCAGGGACGCACGCCGCCGCGTGCGTACTACCAGGTACGGCGCGACACGCGGGTTTTGTCCGAACAGCAGCGCAGCCGAGGCCCGCGCTCCAGTTATGGGGGCAGCGAGGTATTCGTGTCGCTGGTGGACGGCGAGCAGGCTCCTCACCGCAGCGACCTGCGCCAATTGGGCATCGACGCCCTGTGCAGCAACCGCGACCTGGTGCTGAGCATGCCGGTGGGCAGTGGCAGCACCGACTTCAGCGTCCAATCCGCTGCGCCGGTGCAGTCGGTACGTTGCGTGGCAGGGCCCACGGTGCCCGCGCCGTCGTATGCCGAAGGCGATACCGCATGGCGTCTGGTCAGCCATTTGTCCCTTAACTACCTGTCACTGCTGGACCAGGACACGGAGCAGGGCGCTGTAGCCTTGCGTGACATGTTGCGCCTGTATTGCCGCGTCGACGATGCCGTTGCACATAAACAGATCGAAGGCGTGCGTTCGGTGACTGCGCAGAGCATCGTGCGGCGCCTGCCATTGTCTGGACCCGTCACCTATGGGCGAGGTTTGCAGATCAGTGTGAGCGTGGATGAGTCTGCGTTCGAGGGTGCAGGCGTCTGTGTATTGGGCTCGGTGCTGGAACAGTTTTTCGCCAAGTACGTGTCGCTCAACTCATTCACCGAGACGCGGATCGTGAGCGCGTCACGCGGCGTAATCATGCAGTGGCCTGCGCGGGTGGGCAGATGCGAGATCCTCTGAGCCTGCTCAGCGAGCTTGAAGCGCATCCGGGTCGGTTTGATTTCTACGCGGCATTGCGCCAGTTGGAGTGCGCCTTTGCGCACCTGCCGCGTATCGGCGAGGCCACGCGCCCGGCGGACGAGGCGGTGCGTTTCGGCCAGCATTCTTCGCTGGCGTTTGAGCCGGCAATGATTGCGGGCCTCATACCCGGCGACACGCCTAAACTGCTGCTCAATTTCTTCGGCCTGATGGGCGCCAATGGCCCGTTGCCGATTCACCTCACCGAATACATTCGCGACCGTCAACGCAACCTCAACGACCCTACGCTGGCGGCATTTTGCGACGTGTTTCATCACCGCATGATCAGCCTGTTCTATCGCGCCTGGGCCAGTGCCCAGCCAACGGTGAGTCTGGACCGTCCGGGGGCGGACCGGTTTGCCAACTACCTGGGATCGTTGCTCGGTATTGGCCTACCGTCGCTGCAGGCGCGCGACGGCGTGGTGGACCTCGCCAAGCTGCATTTCGCCGGTCGCCTGGGACCGCAAACACGCAATGCCGAAGGCCTGGCCGCCTTGCTTGGCGACTACCTTGGCGTTCCCGTAGAGGTCGAGCAATTTGTCGGCCACTGGATGACCCTGCCCCGTGACGGGCTGTGCACCTTGCGCAGCGGTCCGGATGCGGTGGTGCTCGGCCAGGCCACGGTCATGGGCCGGAAAGTCTGGAATGCCCAACACAAGTTTCGCCTGCTGATTGGCCCTCTGGACCTGACACAAACCCGCCGTTTGCTGCCCGGTGGCGACAGCCTGCAACGGGTGCAGGATTGGGTGCGTCAGTACGTCGGCATGGCGATGGACTGGGACGTCAACCTGATCGTCAAGAAAGAACACCGGCCTCGCTTGCGCCTGGGGTCCACGTCATTGGGCTGGACCAGTTGGCTGAGCAGCAGAGCGCCCCAGCGGGATGATCGGCAATTGCTGATCAAGCCTCGACCCTCATTTTCTTCTCAAGGAACTGCCCATGGCTGATATCAGTCGCGTCGCGCTTTTCGGCAAGCTCAACAGCCTGTGCTACCGGGCGATTGAAAGCAGCACTGTGTTCTGCAAACTGCGCGGCAATCCCTATGTCGAGCTGGTGCACTGGTTGCAGCAGTTGTTGCAATTGACCGATTCGGACCTGTTGCGCCTGGTCCGCCATTACGGCATTGATCCGGTGGTGTTGGACCGGGACCTCACTGCCGCCCTAGATCGTTTGCCTAGGGGCTCGACCTCGGTGACGGACCTGTCCTCGCAGGTCGAGGAAACCGTGGAGCGTGCTTGGGTCTACGCGACCCTGATGCTGGGTGAGTCCCAGGTGCGTTCTGGCCATTTGCTGCTGGCGATGCTGAAAACTCCGGCATTGCGTAATGGTTTGTATGGTGTGTCCCGGGAGTTCAACAACGTCAGGACCGACGATCTCAGCGAGCAGTTTGGCGCGTTGCTCAAGGATTCGCCCGAGGCCCGCATGACGGCCAGCGACGGGTACCAGGTGCCGGGTGAGGCTGTCGGTGCACTGGCGCCCGACCGTCAGGAAGGCCTGAAGCGCTTCACTGTCGACCTGACCGAGCAGGCGCGGCGAAACACGATGGACCCTATCGTCGGACGCGATGAAGAGATCCGGCAGGTCATCGATATCCTGATGCGCCGTCGCCAGAACAACCCGCTGCTGGTGGGCGAGGCGGGCGTGGGCAAAACTGCTGTGGCGGAAGGATTCGCCCAGCGCATCGCCCGTGGCGACGTGCCGCCTAGCCTGCGGGACGTACAATTGCTGGCCCTTGATGTCGGCCTGTTGCAGGCCGGTGCGAGCATGAAAGGTGAGTTTGAACAGCGCCTGCGCTCGGTCATCGATGAGGTTCAAGCCAGCGTCAAACCGGTGGTGCTGTTTATCGATGAAACCCACACCCTGGTCGGCGCAGGTGGCGCCGCGGGTACCGGCGATGCGGCTAATCTGCTCAAGCCGGCCCTGGCCCGTGGCACCTTGCGTACCTTGGGTGCAACCACGTTTGCCGAGTACAAAAAACACATCGAAAAAGATCCGGCCCTGAGCCGGCGCTTTCAGACGGTGCAGGTCGATGAGCCTGATGAAAGCCGTGCGCTGCTGATGCTGCGCGGTCTTGCCTTCAGCCTGCAGGAGCACCATCAGGTGCAGATCCTCGATTCGGCGCTGGAAGCGGCCGTGCGTTTGTCCAATCGCTATATCCCGGCGCGGCAGTTACCGGACAAGGCGGTGAGCCTGATCGACACCGCGTGCGCCCGCGTCGCCATCAGCCTGCACGCCACCCCGGCGGAAGTCGATGACAGCCGCCGGCGTATCGAATGCCTGGAAACCGAGCAGGCGATCATCCAGCGTGAACGCGCCATGGGGGCGCAAACCTCAAGTCGTTGTGCATCGGTCGATGCGTTGCTGGCGACCGAGCGCGAGCGCCTGAAGGTCCTTGGCAGCCGCTGGCACAGCGAGCTGGCGCTGGTCATGCAGATCTTGCGTCTGCGTAGCCGGTTGGTCGATGTGGATGCCGATGAACCTGAAGCGGGCCGGTTGGAACTGCGTCAATTGCAGGACCAACTGGCGTTGTTGCAAGGCGAGACTCCGTTGGTCCTGGTCAACGTCGACGAACAGGCCGTCGCGGCGGTAGTACAGGACTGGACCGGCATCCCCGTGGGTCGCATGGTCAAGAATGAAATCGAGAACGTGTTGCACCTGGCAGACCGTTTGGGCCAGCGCATTATCGGTCAGGATCATGGGCTGGAGATGATCTCGCGACGTATCCAGACCTCCCGCGCGGGCCTCGACAATCCAGGCAAACCGGTGGGGGTGTTCATGCTCGCCGGCACGTCCGGGGTGGGGAAGACCGAGACAGCCCTGGCCCTGGCCGAGGCGTTGTACGGCGGCGAGCAGAACGTCATTACCCTCAATATGAGCGAATACCAGGAAGCCCACAGCGTCTCTACCCTCAAGGGCGCGCCGCCTGGTTACGTGGGCTACGGCGAAGGCGGCGTGCTCACCGAAGCAGTACGGCGAAAGCCTTACAGCGTGGTGCTGCTGGACGAAGTGGAGAAGGCGCACTCGGATGTGCACGAACTGTTTTTCCAGGTGTTCGACAAGGGCTGGATGGAAGACGGTGAGGGGCGAGTCATCGACTTCAAGCACACCCTGATCCTGCTGACCACCAACGTCGGCACCGACCTGATCAGCCGCCAGTGCCGTGACCCGCTGGCAATGCCAGAACCGCAAGCCCTCGCAAAAGCCTTGCGTGAGCCGTTGCTGGAGGTCTTCCCGCCGGCTTTGCTCGGACGCCTCGTGGTGATCCCGTATTACCCCCTCAGCGACGCCATGCTCGACCGCATCATCCGCCTGCAACTGGAGCGGATCAGGCAGCGCATCGCTGACAGCCACAAGATTCCCTTCACGTACAGCGATGACGTGGTGCAGTTGATTGCCAGCCGCTGCACCGAGCTGGAAAGTGGTGGGCGGATGATTGACTCAATCCTGACCAACTGCTTGCTGCCAGCAATCAGCCGCGAGTTCCTCGATCGTCTGTTACAGGGCATCCCGGCCAGCCAGGTTGGGGTCAGCGTGGAAAACGGCGAGTTTGCCTATGTCTTTTCCGAGTCCGCGAGGTAGTCCCTATGGCAACCAGTCAAATGCATCGTGACATTCAGGTCAGCAGTGTGCTCGGCGACGATGTGCTGCTGTTTCGCAGCATGCAGGCATTCGAGGGGCTGTCTCGTCTCAGTGAATACGAGGTGGAGCTGTACAGCGAACGCGCCGACCTGGACATCAACGACTTGCTCGCTACGCCGATGAGCATTGCGGTGGACTTGCCCAAGGGCGGTAGTCGTTACTTCAGCGGGCATGTGAGCCACTTCTCCATAACCGGTCGTCAAGGGCGCTATACCACGTGCAAAGCGGTGTTGAGGCCGTGGTTGTGGTTCCTGACACTGGCCAGCGACTGCCGTATTTTCCAGGGCCTGAGCGTGCCGCAGATCCTCAACCAGGTGTTCGCGCCTTACAGCATTGCCGATGTCGACACCTCGGGCTTGAGTGCGGACTACGCGGCACTTAACTATTGCGTGCAATACCGCGAGAGCGATTTCAACTTTGTCAGCCGGCTGATGGAGCAGGAAGGTATCTACTACTTCTTCAAAAGCGCTGCTGGCCGTCATACCTTGGTACTTGCCGATTCCTGCGGCGCGCATTCGCCGGCGCCGGGCTATGCCCAACTGCGCTACATGCCGTCCCAGGATCACGCCCTGCGCGAAAGCGAGGTGATCTACGCCTGGCACATGAGCGGCGAGGTGGCGCCGGGCGGCTATACCCTGAAGGACTTCGACTTCGAAAAGCCCAGCGTCAATCTGATGGTCAAGTCAGCCATGCCTGGTGACTACCCGCAGTCTCGTCACGAACGTTACGACTATCCGGGTCGATACACCGAGCGCAAACAGGGCGAAACCTATGCCCGCACCTTGATTGAATCGCTGCAGACCGGCGCCGGTCGGATCAGCGGTGCCACTCGTGCCCGGGGGCTGTTCCCGGGAGCGTTGATGACCTTGGCCGAGCACCCGCGCAGTGAACAGAACGCGCAGTGTTTGCTGCTGGAAGCGCGTTACACGTTGTCGTTAGACACCTATGAGCCGACGCCACCGACCGAGCCCGCGCCCGTGTTGACTTGCGAGTTCGTGGCCATGCCGCACCAGCAGCCATTTCGAGCACCTTGCGTATCGCCCAAGCCACGGATGCACGGTCCGCAGACCGCCAAGGTGGTGGGCAAACAGGGCGAAGACATCTGGACCGACAAATACGGACGGATCAAGGTGCAGTTCCACTGGGACCGCGAGGGCAAGGGCGACGAAAACAGCTCATGTTGGGTCCGAGTAGCCCAGGGCTGGGCCGGCAAGCGTTGGGGCAGCCTGCATATCCCGCGTATCGGCCAGGAAGTGGTGGTCAGCTTTCTCGACGGCGACCCCGACCAGCCGTTGGTCACCGGCAGCGTCTATAACGCGGAATCGCTGCCGCCCTATGCACTGCCAGAAAATGCCACCCGCTCGACCCTCAAGACCCATTCTTCAAAGGGCGGTGGTGGCTACAACGAACTGCGCTTCGAGGACAAGAAGGGTTCGGAGCAGGTGTTCCTGCACGCCCAGAAAAACTTCGACCAGCGAGTGCTCAAGGATGCCCTGGACTGGGTAGGCGGCGACCGTCACTCCAGAATCGACCAGGACCTGCGCGAGAAGGTCGGCGGTGATCGTCATTCCTCTGTGGACGGCAACCGCAATGAAAAAACCAGCGGTGCGGTGTCGATGAGCGCCGGCAGCGAGATGATTATCGAGGGCGCCATGAAGACGGGTATTACCGCCGGTACCGATGTGCATATCAAGGGCGGGGCGAACGTGGTGATCGAAGCCGGCGCGAGCATCACCTTGAAGGTCGGTGGGGCCTTTATGACCTTTTCTCCAGGTTCGATTCTCGCTTCGGCCATGCCTGTGCCCTTGCCTCAGGCCGCAACCGCTGCCACCGCCGCGGCATTGGCGGCGGCCACCGGGCCTGCGGGTGTGCCGCTGCCGCCCAAGGAGGCCGACGATGGCAAGTAAGCCGTTGTCGGCTCTGTCTGCTTCTACCGTTGCCAATATTGGAAGAACTTAATGTCCTGGAAACACAAAGTGGTTTGGTCCGAAGGCATGTTGTTGCAGCCTCAGCATCTGCAACAACATGACCGTTTCCTGCAAACCCAACTGGAGGCACGGGTCACGGCGTTGCGTGCGTATGGCTGGGGCTTTTCGGCGTTGGACATTGACCCGCAGCAACTGGCTCTGGGCAAGGTATCGTTGCTTTCATACAGCGGTATATTCCCGGATGGAACGCCTGTCGGCCTGCCATTCGATGATGAAATGCCGCCGCCCCTGACCATCCCCGATGATGCGCGCGACCTGACAGTGGTGTTGGCGTTACCAAGCTTACGTCCCGGGATCCCGGAGGTTGACGACAACCCCAGTATCGAAAATTTCGCCCGACTTCGCAGCGCTGAATACGAAGTCTGGGACAGTAATGGACTGGACAGCAGTGCGCTGATGAGTGTCGGCAAGTTGCGCGTGCGTCTGGCCTTTGAGGGCGACGTGGCCGATGCCTTCACCTCACTGGGTATCGCCCACGTGGTGGAAAAGCGCGCCGACAACTGTGTGGTGCTTGATCGCGGCTACTGCCCGCCCTGTCTGGATATCCGGGCGGCCGAATGCCTCAAGGCGATGGTCGATGAGGTCGCAGGGCTGGTGCAGCAGCGGGGCGAAGCCACGGCCTCGCGCGTGGCCCGGCTCGATGGCAGTGGTGCAGCGGACATTGCCGATGTCCTGCAACTGCAGGTGCTCAATCGCAGCCTGCCGCTGATGCGCCATTTATCGACCATGAGCGGCCTGCATCCCGAGCAACTGTATCGCGACCTCTCGGCCCTGGCCGGTGAGCTGGCAACGTTTAGCCGCGACGATAAGCGCACGCCTGCCTACCCGGTGTATCGCCATACGGCCCTGGCAGAGACGTTTGCTCCGGTGATGCTTGAACTGCGTCGGATGCTCTCGACCGTGATGGATACGCGGGCCATCGCTATTCCCTTGGAAGAGCGCCAATACGGCATCCGTGTGGCCGTGCTGCCGGACCGGGCGTTACTGGCCTCGGCCACCTTCATCCTGGTGGTTCAGGCTCAAATGGCGGCCGACAGCGTGCGCAGCAGTTTCCCCTCCCAGGTCAAGATCGGCTCGATGGAGAAAATCCGCGACCTGGTCAACCTGCAACTGCCGGGTGTTGGCCTGCGGCCTTTGCCGGCAGCCCCACGGCAATTGCCGTTCTATGCGGGCTGCACGTATTTCGAACTTGATCGCAGCAGCGAGTATTGGCAACTGTTGAGCCAGTCGAGCGGTTTTGCGATCCATGTACCCGCCGGGTTTCCTGGGTTGGATATGCAATTTTGGGCCATCCGCGATTTGGCCCAAAACGAGTGAGGTGAACGCCCTGTTGCAGGGCATCCAGAAACGCAAAACGGCGCCCGAAGGCGCCGTTTTGTTTACTGCATCCCGCTAAGCGATCAAACGCCCAGTACCGCGTGCTGCACCAGGGTGAGCAACGGTTGTGGGTAAACGCCCAGGAAGAACGCGAGCAGGGCGATGGCCAGCAGCATCACGCCGCCTGCCTTCTGTTCCCAATGCAGCTCGGCATCCACACGGCGCAGGTTTGGCTCGATCAGGTACAGGGTGACCATCACCCGCAGGTAGTAGAACACGCCGATAGCGCTGCCCAGTACCAGGGACGCAACCAGCCACCACTCGTGGGCTTCGACACCGGTAGCGACGATGTAGAACTTGCCGATGAAACCCGCGGTCAGCGGGATACCGGCCAGGGACAGCATCATCACGGTCAGTACGGCGGTCAGGTACGGGCGGCGCCAGAACAGGCCGCGATACTCGTACAGGGCGTCAGCGTCACGGCCTTTGTACGGCGAGGACATCAGCGTAATTACACCGAAGGCGCCGAGGCTGGTGATCACGTAGGTGACCAGGTAAACGCCGATGGCTTCCACGGCCAGGCCTTTGCTCGCCACCAGGGCGATCAGCAGGTAGCCGAAGTGAGCGATGGACGAGTAACCCAGCAGACGCTTGAGGTTGTTCTGGGTCAGGGCCAGCAGGTTACCAAACAGGATCGACGCGATGGCGATCACGGTCAGCACGTTGCTCAGCACGCCGGTATTGGCAGCAGGCGAGATCTGGAACAGACGCACCATCACGGCAAACACAGCAACCTTGGACGCGGTAGCCAGGAACGCAGCCACCGGCGCCGGGGCGCCTTCGTACACGTCTGGGGTCCACAGGTGGAACGGCACCAGCGACAGCTTGAATGCCAGGCCGATCAGCATCATCGCCAGGCCCAGTTGGGCAATCGGCGCCGGGCTGTTGGTGGCAGCCAGTGCGTGGCCGATACCGGTGAAGCTCAGGCTGCCGGCTTCGGCGTAGAGCAGGGCCATACCGAACAACAGGAACGCGGAACCGGCCGCCGACAGCACCATGTACTTGATGCCGGCTTCCAGGGAGCGCTTGTTGAAGAAGGCGTATGCCACCAGGCCGTAGGTCGGGATCGACAGCAGTTCCAGGCCGATGAACAAGCCGGCCAGGTGCTGTGCGCTGACCAACACGATACCGCCGGCCGCAGCCAGCAGGATCAGCAGGTACAGCTCTTCGCGGTTGCCTGGGTAGCCGGTGCCGCCTTCGCCGAGGTAGGCGTGGGCGAGGGTGACGCAGGCGAGGGTGGCGACGAGGATCAGCGCGATATACAGCAGCGCGAAGTCATCGACCATCATCAGCGGGGTCACCGCCAGTGGCGCGACCTTGAGTGCCGGGATAATCGACAGCAAGGCCAGGTTCAAACCGGCACAGGACAGCAGGAACGTTTGTGAGTGATTGCGGCGCCAGGCGATTGCCAGCATCACCACCACGATGGTGAGGCTGGTAATCAGCAGCGGCGCAAGCGCGATAAAGTGTTGGATCGTGAATTCCATAGCGCTCTTACCGGGCCGAAGCGAGTTGAGAGAAGGCGGTGCCGAACCACTGCTGCACGCCATGCATCGTTGCGGCAGAAGTGTCCAGGAACGGTTGCGGGTACACGCCGATGTAGATCAGCAGCACCGCAAGGCCGAGCACCATGATCAGTTCGCGAGCATCCATCCCTTTCAGGACGGTGTCGGACTTGGCCGGGCCGAAGTAGGCGCGGTGGATCATGATCAACGAGTAGACCGAACCGAATACCAGGCCGGAAGTAGCAATGGCGCTGATCCAAGGCGTTTGCACGAAGGCACCCATCAGGATCAGGAACTCGCCGATGAAGTTGCCGGTACCCGGCAAGCCCAACGAGGCAGCGGCAAAGAACAGGCTGATCGCCGGCAGGTACGCGATGCGCGACCACACGCCGCCCATCTCACGCATGTCACGGGTGTGCAGGCGCTCGTACAACTGGCCACTCAGGATAAAGAGTGCAGCGGCGGAAACACCGTGCGCCAACATCTGGATCACTGCGCCTTGCAACGCCAGCTGGCTGCCGGAGTAGATGCCGATCAGTACGAAGCCCATGTGGGAAACGGACGAGAAGGCAATCAGACGCTTGATGTCGGTTTGCGCGAACGCCAGGAACGCACCGTAGAAGATCCCGATCAGACCCAGGGTCATGGCAATCGGCGCGAACTCCGCCGAGGCGTTCGGGAACAGCGGCAGCGCGAAACGCAGCAGGCCATAGGCAGCGGTTTTCAGCAGGATGCCGGCGAGGTCAACGGAACCGGCGGTCGGTGCCTGGGCGTGAGCGTCAGGCAGCCAGGAGTGGAACGGCACCACCGGCAGCTTCACCGCGAACGCGATGAAGAAGCCCAGCATCAGGATGTACTCGGTGGTCAGGGACATCTTGGTTTTCAACAGGTCGGCGTAGTTGAACGTAATCACGCCTGTGCTGTTGAAGTTGACCAGTACCAGACCCAGGATCGCCACCAACATGATCAGGCCGGAAGCCTGGGTGAAGATGAAGAACTTGGTCGCCGCGTAGATCCGGGTTTTCTTGCCGTCCGAAGAACTGTGACCCCAGAGCGCGATGAGGAAGTACATCGGCACCAGCATCATTTCCCAGAAGAAGAAGAACATGAACAGGTCGAGGGCGAGGAACACGCCGACAACGCCGCCCAGGATCCACATCAGGTTCAGGTGGAAGAAGCCCACGTGACGCTGGATCTCTTTCCAGGAGCAGAGTACCGAGAGGATACCCAGCAGGCCGGTCAGCAGGATCATCAACAGCGACAGGCCATCGAGGGCCAGGTGCACGTTGATGCCGAAGCGCTGGATCCACACGTGCTTGAATTCAAGCGCGAAAGTCGGATCGACACCCGGTGCCGGAGCGAATGAATAGTCACCGTGGGCCCACAGCCAGAGGCCGAGTGCGAGTTCCAGGGACATGGTCAGCAACGCAATCCAGCGGGGGAGGGTGGCGCCGAAGCGTTCACCCATCCAGCAGAGCAGGCCGCCGATGAAGGGGATCAGGATTAGCCAGGGCAGAATCATGACAGGCTCGTTTCCTTTCGCAAGTTTGCAAAGTTCGCAATGTACATAGACATGGTCAGACCGCCACGACAACGATGGCGCCGATCACCAGCACGGCACCGACCGCCATGGACGCTGCATACCAACGCAGTTGGCCGGTCTCGCTGCGGCTCAGGGCGGTGTGACCGGCCTTGGCGGCGCGCGGGATCAAACCGATGGTCTGGTCGAGCGGGTCTTTGCGCAGTACATGGCTGATAGCCAGGTAAGGCTTGACGAACAGTTTGTCGTAGATCCAGTCGAAGCCCCAGGCGGCGAACCACCAGGCCGACAGGAAGCGGCCAATGCCACTGTTGGCCACGGCCGTCACGAAGCGACGCTTGCCGAGGAACAACAGCGCGGCCAGCAGGATACCCGCGATGGCAATGGCGCCCGAGGCGATTTCCAGGCTGTGCTTGGCGGCGCCACCGGCATGGCCGGCGCTTTCCGGCAGTACACCGGCCAGGGGCGGGGTGATCAGCGCGCCGACGAAGGTCGACAGCACGATCAGCACCGACAGTGGCAACCAGTGGGAGATGCCGTGACCTGCGTGCGCTTCGGTCTTGGCTTCACCGTGGAACGTGATGAAGATCAGGCGGAAGGTGTACAGCGAGGTCATGAACGCACCCACCAGGCCTGCGTAGAGCAGGTTCTGGTTACCGCTGGCAAAGGCTTCCCAGAGGATTTCGTCTTTCGAGTAGAAACCTGCGGTCACCAGTGGCAGTGCGGCCAGGGCTGCACCACCGACGATGAAGCTGGCGTAGGCCAGCGGCAGTTTCTTCCACAGGCCGCCCATCTTGAAGATGTTCTGCTCGTGGTGGCAGGCAACGATCACCGCGCCAGAGGCAAGGAACAGCAGGGCCTTGAAGAAAGCGTGAGTCATCAGGTGGAAGATCGCCGCGTCCCAGGCGCCAACGCCCAGGGCCAGGAACATGTAGCCGATCTGGCTCATGGTCGAGTAGGCGAGGATACGCTTGATGTCGGTCTGCACCAGCGCGGCAAAGCCGGCCAGCACCAGGGTCACGCCGCCGACGATGCCCACCAGGTGCAGGATGTCCGGCGCCAGGGTGAACAGGCCGTGGGTACGGGCGATCAGGTAGACACCCGCAGTTACCATCGTAGCGGCGTGGATCAGTGCCGACACTGGGGTAGGACCGGCCATCGCATCCGCCAGCCAGGTTTGCAGCGGCAGTTGCGCGGATTTACCCACGGCGCCGCCCAGCAGCATCAGGGTCGCCAGGGTGATCCAGAAGTCGCCGACCTGGAATTTCTGTGGTGCCAGCACCAGCAGTTCCTGGATGTTCAGCGTGCCCACCTGTTGGAACAGGATGAACAGGCCGATGGCCATGAACACGTCGCCGATGCGGGTAACGATAAATGCCTTGAGTGCCGCGTTACCGTTGTTGCGGTTGCTGTAGTAGAAACCGATCAACAGATACGAGCACAGGCCCACGCCTTCCCAGCCGAAGTACAGGAACAACAGGTTATCGCCGAGCACCAGGAACAGCATGCTGGCGATAAACAGGTTGGTGTACGAGAAGAAGCGCGAGTAGCCCGCTTCACCGCGCATGTACCAGGACGCGAACAGGTGGATCAGGAAGCCCACGCCGACGACCACGCCGAGCATGGTGATCGACAGGCCGTCGACGTAGAGGGCGAAGTTAGGCTTGAAGCCTTCCACCGACATCCACTGCCACAGCACCAGGGTGTAGTGACCACCTTCCGGCGGCGCTACGTTGAATTGCCAGATGACGTAGGCGGCCACGATGGCCGACAGGCCAATGGAACCCACGCCGATCAGGGCCGAGAGGTTTTCCGACCAGCGTCCACGGGAGAACGACAGCAGTAGGAAACCAATCAGGGGAAATACGAAAGTCAGAAAGATCATGTTCATCCGCGCATCTCACTGGCAGCGTCGATATCAAGCGTGTGGAAGCGACGATACAGTTGCAGCAGGATCGCCAGGCCGATACTGGCCTCGGCGGCTGCCAGGCTGATCACCAGGATGAACATGACTTGTCCATCAGGCTGGCCCCAACGTGCACCTGCAACGATGAACGCCAGTGCCGCAGCGTTCATCATGATTTCCAGGCTCATCAACACGAACAGAATGTTACGGCGAACCATCAGGCCGACCAGGCCAAGGCAGAACAGGATGCCGGCAACCGCCAGACCATGCTCCAAAGGGATAGCAGGCATCGTCATTGCTCCTTGGCTTCGTTGCGGCCCAAGTGGAAGGCGGTGATGGCTGCCGCGAGCAGCAGCATCGAAGCCAGTTCGACCACCAGCAGGTACGGGCCGAACAGGCTGATGCCCACGGCTTTCGCGTCTACGGTGGTGTGGCCGATGGCCTGGCCGCTCTGGTGAGCGAACAGCACATACAGCAGTTCACCCAACAGCAGCGCTGCGAGGACAACCGGGCCGAGCCAGATGCCGGGCTTGAGCCAGACGCGTTCCTGGGCGACCGAAGCCGGCCCCAGGTTGAGCATCATCACCACAAACACGAACAGCACCATGATGGCGCCGGCGTAGGCGATCACTTCGAGCACACCGGCGAACGGTGCGCCAAGGCTGAAGAACGTCATGGCCACGGCGATCAGCGAAATGATCAGGTAGAGCAGGGCGTGCACGGGGTTAGTGTTGGTGATCACGCGAAGCGTGGACACCACTGCAATACCCGATGCGAAATAGAAAGCGAATTCCATCTTTCTTCCTTAAGGCAGCAAGCTCTTCACGTTGATCGGCTCGGCTTCGTTTTGTGCGGCGCCTTTCGGCTTACCGGCAACGGCCATACCTGCAACACGATAGAAGTTGTAATCAGGGTTTTTACCGGGACCAGAGATCAGCAGATCTTCTTTCTCGTACACCAGGTCCTGACGTTTGAACTCGGCCATCTCGAAATCCGGTGTCAGCTGGATTGCGGTGGTCGGGCAAGCTTCCTCGCAGAGGCCGCAGAAAATGCAGCGCGAGAAGTTGATGCGGAAGAAGTCCGGGTACCAGCGACCGTCTTCGGTTTCAGCTTTCTGCAGGGAGATGCAACCCACCGGGCACGCTACGGCGCACAGGTTGCAGGCTACGCAACGCTCTTCGCCATCGGGGTCGCGGGTCAGCACGATACGGCCGCGATAGCGCGGCGGCAGGTACACCGCTTCTTCCGGGTATTGCAGGGTGTCGCGTTTGCGGAAACCGTGACCGAATACCATCACCAGGCTTCGCAATTGGGTACCGGTACCCTTAACGATGTCGCCAATATATTTGAACATGGGTCAAATCCTCACTGAACCGCGGCCGCTGGCGTGTTCAACAACACAACGGCAGCAGTCACCAGCAAATTGATCAGGGTCAGTGGCAGGCAGAAGCGCCAGCTGAAATCCATCACCTGGTCGTATCGTGGACGCGGAATGGAAGCGCGCAGCAGGATAAACAACATGATGAAGAACGCGGTCTTCAGGAAGAACCAGAAGAACGCCAACTGCGGCAGGATGCCGAACGGACCGTGCCAGCCGCCGAAGAACAGCGTCACCAGCAGGGCAGAGATCAAGATGATGCCGATGTACTCACCGACGAAGAACATGCCCCATTTCATGCCGGCATATTCAATGTGGTAACCGTCGGCCAGTTCCTGTTCTGCTTCAGGCTGGTCGAACGGGTGACGGTGAGTCACGGCGACGCCAGCGATGAAGAACGTACAGAAGCCGAAGAACTGCGGAATGATGAACCACAGGTTCTGCGCCTGGTACTCGACGATGTCGCGCATGTTGAACGAGCCGACCTGCACCACGATGCCCATCAGCGCCAGGCCCATGAACACTTCGTAGGACACGGTCTGCGCCGAGGCACGCAAGCTGCCCAGCAGGGCGAACTTGTTGTTACTCGACCAACCGGCGAACAACACCGCGTATACCGACAGACCGGCCATGGCGAAGAAGAACAGCAAGCCGATGTTCAGGTCCGCCACGCCCCAGGTCGGGGTGATCGGGATGATCGCGAAGGCAATCAGCAAGGCGCTCATGGCCACGACCGGCGCGAGGGTGAAGATCACCTTGTCGGCAAACGGTGGGGTCCAGTCTTCCTTGAAGAACATTTTCAGCATGTCGGCAGCGATCTGGAACATGCCGAATGGGCCAACGCGGTTCGGACCGTAACGGTCCTGCCACCAGCCCAGCAGGCGACGTTCGACGAAGCTGAGCAGGGCGCCCGCAACGACCACGGCCAACAGGATCACGATGGCCTTGACGACCGAGATGATCACGTCGATCACTTCAGGGGTGAACCAGGTCATTGCGCTGCCTCCTGCAGACCGTCAACGGTTTTGCCAAAGATCGCAGGCGGAATGCCGGCGAGGCCTTTAGGCAGTGCAACCAGGCCAGCGCCCAACGCTTCGTTGATACGCAGCGGCAGACGCAGAGTCTGGCCGGCCACGTTCAGGCTGAGCACGGCACCGTCGTTGACGCCGAGACGGTCGGCTTCGGACTTGGCCACGGACACGTACGCTTCTGGGATGCGGCTTTGCACCGGCGCGGCCTTGGAAGAGTTCTCTTCGCTGCCGAACAGGTGGAAGAACGGCACAACCTGCCAAGTGCCCTGGGCCGGGTTGAACGGGCGCGGTACTGCTGCGAACCAGTTCAGCGAGTCACCGGTGCTTTCGATCAGGCGGGTGCCTGGGTCGCCAGCGCGGATGTGACCACCGACTTCGTCCTGGAACTTGTTCCAGGCTTGTGGCGAGTTCCAGCCCGGCGACCAGGCAAACGGCACCTGCTGACGCGGCTCGACTGACCCCGAGTAACCTTCCATGGAGAAGGCGAACGCGGTGTCGTTGTCTTGTGGGGTACGCGGTTCGTGCACGCTGATGTCGGCGCGCATGGCGGTACGACCGGAGTAACGCAGCGGTTCACGGGCCAGTTTCATGCCCTTGATGCGGAACGCGGCGGACGGTGCGGCATCGACGATACGCGCAAGCTGCGGTGTGCTGCCGGCGACGGCTGCGGTCACGTGGTCCAGTTGGGTCCAATCGATCGGTTGGTTCAACAGGGTCGCGCGCAGGGCATGCAGCCAGCGCCAGCCTTCGTGAACCAGGATGCTGGCGTCCATGTACTTCGGATCGAATACCTGGAAGAAGCGCTGGGCGCGGCCTTCCTGGCTGACCAGGGTGCCGTCGCCTTCGGCAAAGCTCGCCGCTGGCAATACCAACTGAGCGCGGTCGCTGGTGGCGGTCTTCTGGTGGTCGGCCACGATCAGAACTTTGGCGGCGTTCAGTGCAGCGTCAACCTTGGCGGCGTCGGTGCGTGTGTACAGGTCGTTTTCCAGCACCACCATGGCGTCGGCGTTGCCGTCGATCACGGCTTGCAGGCCAGCGTCCAGGGACTCACCACCCAGCATGGCCAAGCCTAGGCTGTTGGCTTCCGGCACGACCAGGCTGATGGAGCCGTTCTTGTCGCGCAGCTTCAAGGCCTTGGCGATGTTGGCGGCGGCTTCGATCAATGCTTTGGAACCCAGCGAGGTACCGGCAATGATCAATGGACGCTTGGCTGCCAGCAGGGCGTCGGCAATGCGTTGGGCCAGTTCGACGGCTTCAGTGTCCAGGCCTTCGACGGCAGGCGCGCTGGCGTCCAGGGCGTGGGCCACGGCGAAACCGATGCGGGCGAGGTCGTCCGGTGCAGCGTGGACGCATTCTTCGGCGATGTCGTCGAGCTTGGTTTCAGCGATGCTGGCGATAAACAGCGGGTTCAGCGCGTGCTGGCCAATGTTTTTCACCGCAGCGTCCAGCCACGGCTGTACGCGCATGGCGTCGGCCATCTCTTCAGCCTTGCCTTTGACCGACTGACGCAGGGACAGCGCGATACGCGCGGCGGTCTGGGTCAGGTCTTCACCGAGCACGAAGATGGCATCGTGGTCTTCGATGTCGCGCATGTTCGGCACTGGCAGCGGGCTGTCGTTCAGCACTTGCAGGACCAGACGGATGCGTTCCAGCTCACCAGCTTCGATGCCGGAGTAGAAGTGCTCGGCACCGACCAGTTCGCGCAACGCGTAGTTGCTTTCGAGGCTGGCGCGAGGCGAACCGATACCGACGATATTACGACCGCGCAGCAGGTCGGCGGCTTTATCCAGCGCGTCGTCCAGGCTCAGCTTAGTGCCGTCGGCCAGCAGTGGTTGGCGCGGGCGATCCTTGCGGTTGACGTAGCCATAGCCGAAACGGCCACGGTCGCACAGGAAGTACTGGTTGACCGAACCGTTGAAGCGGTTTTCGATACGACGCAGTTCGCCGTAGCGTTCGCCCGGGGAAATGTTGCAACCGCTGGAGCAGCCATGGCAGATGCTCGGGGCGAATTGCATGTCCCACTTACGGTTGTAGCGCTCGGAGTGGGTCTTGTCGGTGAACACACCGGTCGGGCAGACCTCAGTGAGGTTGCCGGAGAACTCGCTTTCGAGCACGCCGTCTTCAACGCGACCGAAGTACACGTTGTCGTGGGCGCCGAAGACACCAAGGTCGGTGCCGCCAGCGTAGTCTTTATAGAAACGTACGCACCGGTAGCAGGCGATGCAGCGGTTCATCTCGTGGGAAATGAATGGGCCGAGGTCCTGGTTCTGGTGGGTACGCTTGGTGAAGCGATAACGGCGCTCGTTGTGGCCGGTCATCACCGTCATGTCTTGCAAGTGGCAGTGACCGCCTTCCTCACAGACTGGGCAGTCGTGGGGGTGGTTGGTCATCAGCCATTCGACAACGCTGGCGCGGAACGCCTTGGATTCTTCATCTTCGATGGAGATCCAGGTGTTGTCGGTGGCTGGGGTCATGCAGGACATGACGATACGACCACGGGTGTCGTTCTCGTCGGTGTATTGCTTGACCGCACACTGGCGACAAGCACCGACGCTACCGAGTGCGGGGTGCCAGCAGAAATACGGGATGTCGAGGCCTAGTGACAGACATGCCTGTAACAGGTTGTCCGCCCCATCGACTTCGAGCGCTTTGCCGTCTACGTGGATAGTGGCCATGGTTCAAAGTTCTTCGTTGGCCCGTTGTCAGCGGGCGTGGCTAATGGAATCTTGTTATTCATGGGCATCAACACAGCCTTTACGGCGTCAGCCCATGAGAAGACGAAGGGCACGGACCCTTCGCCTTTTAAAGCGTTACGCGCCGACTACGATCGGCCTTGCCAGAGGCGGGACGGCGGCGCTGGTAGGCGCAATACCGGCTTCGAACTCCGAGCGGAAGTATTTGATTGCGCTGCCCAATGGCTCCACGGCGCCCGGTGCGTGAGCACAGAAGGTCTTGCCTGGGCCGAGGAAACCGACCAGACCCAACAGGGTCTCGATGTCACCCTCACGGCCTTCGCCATTTTCCAGGGCCATCAGCAGCTTGACGCTCCACGGCAGACCGTCGCGGCATGGGGTGCAGAAGCCACAGGATTCACGGGCAAAGAACTGCTCCATGTTGCGCAGCAGCGAGACCATGTTCACGGTGTTGTCCACCGCCATCGCCAGGCCAGTACCCATCCGGGTGCCCACCTTGCCGATGCCGCCGGCATACATTTGTGCGTCGAGGTGCTCGGGCAACAGGAAACCGGTACCAGCGCCGCCTGGCTGCCAGGCCTTCAAGGTGTAGCCGTCGCGCATGCCGCCGGCGTAGTCCTCGAAAAGCTCACGTGCGGTAACGCCGAATGGCAGCTCCCACAAGCCAGGATTCTTGACCTTGCCGGAGAAGCCCATGAGCTTGGTGCCCATGTCTTCGCTGCCTTCACGGGCCAACGATTTGTACCAGTCCACGCCGTCGGCGATGATCGCCGGCACGTTGCATAGGGTCTCAACGTTGTTGACGCAGGTTGGCTTGCCCCATACGCCCACGGCGGCGGGGAAGGGGGGCTTGGAGCGCGGGTTGGCGCGGCGCCCTTCGAGGGAGTTGATCAGTGCGGTTTCTTCACCGCAGATGTAACGCCCGGCGCCGGTGTGCACGAACAGTTCGAAATCAAAGCCGGAACCCAGGATGTTCTTGCCCAACAGGCCAGCAGCCTTGGCTTCTTCCACGGCACGGTTGAGGTGCTTGGCGGCGGTGGTGTATTCGCCACGCAGGAAGATATAGCCACGATAGGTTTTCAGCGCGCGGGCACTGATCAGCATGCCTTCGATCAGCAAATGGGGCAGTTGCTCCATCAGCATGCGGTCTTTCCAGGTGTTCGGCTCCATTTCATCCGCGTTGCACAGCAGGTAGCGGATATTGATGGACTCGTCCTTGGGCATCAGGCCCCACTTCACGCCCGTGGGGAAGCCTGCACCGCCGCGGCCTTTGAGGCCGGCGTCTTTCACGGTCTGGACGATGTCGTCCTGGGCCATGTCGGCAAAGGCTTTGCGCGCAGCGGCGTAGCCGTTCTTGGCCTGGTACTCATCGAGCCATACCGGCTCGGCATCGTCACGCAGGCGCCAGGTGAGAGGATGGGTCTCAGGCGAACGCTTGATCAGGTTGGCTGGGCCGAAAGATGTAAGGGTCATGGGTAGCCCTCAAGCAATTGGGTCACGCCAGCAGGCTGCACGTCACCGAATGTGTCGTCGTCGATCATCAACGCCGGCGCCTTGTCGCAGTTGCCCAGGCAGCACACCGGCAGCAGCGTGAAGCGGCCGTCCGGAGTGGTTTGGCCCAGGCCGATGCCCAGTTTGTTCTGGATCTCGCTGACCACGGATTCGTGACCACCGATGTAGCAGACCATGCTGTCGCACACGCGAATGATGTGACGGCCCACCGGTTGGCGGAAGATCTGGCTGTAGAACGTAGCCACGCCTTCAACGTCGCTGGCAGGGATGCCGAGAATCTCGCCGATGGCGTAGAGGGCGCCGTCCGGCACCCAGCCACGTTCCTTCTGAACGATCTTCAGGGCTTCGATCGACGCCGCGCGCGGGTCTTCGTAGTGATGCAGCTCGTGCTCGATGGCCGAGCGCTCGGTTTCACTCAAGGTGAAACGGTCTGTCTGGATAAGCGTGCTGTTCATGCTTAGCGGTCCACGTCGGCCATAACGAAATCGATACTACCCAGGTACGCAATCAAGTCCGCGACCATCTCGCCTTTGATCACCGAAGGGATCTGCTGCAAGTGCGGGAAGCTTGGAGTACGAATCCGGGTGCGGTAGCTCATGGTGCCGCCATCGCTCGTCAGGTAATAACTGTTGATACCCTTGGTCGCTTCGATCATCTGGAAGGATTCGTTGGCCGGCATGACCGGGCCCCACGAAACCTGCAGGAAGTGCGTGATCAGGGTTTCGATGTGCTGCAGCGTGCGTTCTTTGGGCGGCGGCGTGGTCAGCGGGTGATCCGCCTTGTACGGGCCGGCCGGCATGTTGCGCATGCACTGTTCGATGATCTTCAGGCTCTGGCGCATTTCTTCGACGCGCACGATGCAACGGTCGTAGGCATCGCCATTGGCGGCCACCGGCACTTCGAACTCGAAGTTCTCGTAGCCGGAGTATGGGCGCGCTTTACGCAGGTCGAAGTCGCAGCCAGTCGAGCGCAGGCCTGCACCGGTGACGCCCCATTCCAGGGCCTCTTTGGTGTTGTAGGCGGCGACGCCGATGGTACGGCCCTTGAGGATGCTGTTATCGAGCGCGGCTTTTTGGTACTCGTCCAGACGCTTGGGCATCCAGTCGATGAACTCCTTGACCAGGCGCTCCCAACCATTCGGCAGGTCGTGGGCCACGCCGCCGATGCGGTACCAGGCCGGGTGCAGACGGAAACCGGTGATGGCTTCGATGACCTTGTAGGCGCGCTGACGGTCGGTGAATGTGAAGAACACCGGGGTCATGGCGCCGACGTCCTGGATATAGGTACCCAGGAACAGCAGGTGGCTGGTGATCCGGAAGAACTCGGCCATCATGATGCGGATGGTGTCGACGCGGTCCGGGACCTTGATGCCGGCCAGCTTCTCGACCGAGAGCACGTACGGCAGGTTGTTCATCACGCCGCCGAGGTAGTCGATACGGTCGGTGTACGGGATGAAGCTGTGCCACGACTGACGCTCGGCCATCTTCTCGGCGCCACGGTGGTGGTAGCCGATGTCCGGCACGCAGTCGACGATTTCTTCGCCATCCAGTTGCAGGATGATACGGAAGGCACCGTGAGCCGAAGGGTGGTTCGGGCCCAGGTTGAGGAACATGTAGTCCTCGTTGGTGCCGGAGCGTTTCATGCCCCAGTCTTCCGGACGGAAGCGCGCAGCCTCTTCTTCAAGCTGTTGCTTGGCGAGGTTGAGGCTGAACGGGTCGAATTCGGTGGCGCGGGCAGGGAAGTCCTTGCGCAGCGGGTGACCTTCCCACGTGGGCGGCATCATGATGCGCGTCAGGTGCGGGTGGCCGGGGAAGTCGATACCGAACATGTCCCACACTTCACGCTCGTACCAGCTGGCGTTCGGCCAGATACCGGTTACGGTCGGGACGCTCAGGTCGCTCTCGGAGAGGGCAACCTTGATCATTACGTCGCTGTTACGTTCCAGCGACATCAGATGGTAGAACACCGTGAAATCGGCACCGCTTGGCAGGCCCTGGCGCTTGGTGCGCAGACGCTCGTCCACGCCATGCAGGTCATAAAGCATGACGTACGGCTTGGGCAAGTTACGCAGGAAGGTCAGGACTTCGACGAGCTTGGCGCGCGCCACCCACAGCACCGGCATACCGGTACGTGTGGCCTGGGCGGTGAAGGCGTCAGGGCCAAAACGGTTATTGAGTTCGACGACCACATCCTGGTCGTCTGCCTTATAAGGCGGGATGTACAGAGCGC
This sequence comes from Pseudomonas sp. TE3911, assembly GCF_054062775.1. NCBI lineage: Bacteria > Pseudomonadati > Pseudomonadota > Gammaproteobacteria > Pseudomonadales > Pseudomonadaceae > Pseudomonas > Pseudomonas sp. TE3911. The sequence goes on from NZ_JBSSFP010000001.1 coordinate 1,527,644, forward strand.
TGCCTGTAGTCATGGTTTTTTATCGCTTTCGGTCAACGTAAAGAATGAAGCCAGGTGTTCGTTCTATAAAAGAAGCGGGCTGGATCAGACTTCGTCAGGGCTGCGCAGGTTGGTGACTGCGATTCGCTGTTCGCGGCGCTGTTCCTTTTGCGAGGGCATCTCGGCGCGGTAAACGCCTTGATCGCCGACGACCCAGGAAAGCGGACGACGCTCCTTGCCAATCGATTCCTGCAACAGCATCAAGCCTTGCAGAAATGCTTCAGGGCGGGGCGGGCAGCCAGGCACGTAGACGTCCACGGGCAGGAACTTATCCACCCCTTGGACCACTGAGTAGATGTCGTACATGCCACCGGAGTTGGCGCACGAACCCATGGAGATAACCCACTTCGGTTCGAGCATTTGCTCGTAGAGACGCTGAATGATCGGCGCCATCTTGATGAAGCAGGTTCCGGCGATAACCATGAAATCCGCCTGGCGCGGTGATGCCCGGATAACTTCGGCGCCAAAGCGCGCGATGTCGTGGGGCGCCGTGAAGGCGGTGGTCATTTCCACGTAGCAGCACGAAAGGCCGAAATTGTACGGCCACAGGGAGTTTTTACGCCCCCAGTTGACCGCGCCACTCAGCACGTCTTCGAGTTTGCCCATGTAGATGTTTTTGTGGACTTGGTCTTCTAACGGATCGGAAACGGTTTCCCGTTCGCCGATGGGGTACTGCTCGTTAGGAGCATCCGGGTCGATCCTGGTGAGATTGTATTGCATCGCCAAAGCCTCATTGTTTCAGCTTCGCTTGCCGCTTACGACGAGCTTCCGGAGCCCAGTCAAGGGCGCCCACTCGAAATAGGTAGACAAGGCCTGCCAACAGAATTGCTATGAAAACGAGAGCTTCGACGAATCCGGTCCAGCCGCTTTCGCGGACGGACACAGACCAGGCAAAGAGAAAGAGGGCTTCGATATCGAAGATCACGAACAGCATCGCGACCAGATAGAATTTGGCTGAGAGCCGCAGGCGGGCGCCACCTGTAGGTAGCATGCCCGACTCGAACGGTTCGTTTTTGCTGCGGCCCCAGGCTTTTGACCCGAGGAGGCTGGAAACACCGAGCATGAAGGCGCAAAGGCCGACAACACCGAGGAGGAAAATGGCAAAGCCCCAGTTGTGGGCCATGAGTCCTGTCGCTTCGGTCATGCTGGAAATCCTTAACAGAGAGCAAAGGTCTCTGAGCTCGAAAAAGTAATGATGCAGTGACGATATGTCGCAGCGCAGTCAATCGCGGTGATTTTATGGCTAAACACCGGGCAAGTAAAATTCCTATAGCGAAATTATTCGATGGAATAAGGACATAGTGCACCTTCTTGGGGCTGTAGCCCTTGCGGGGCGGGGATTAGCGGGCATTTGATCAATTATGTTTTGTTTAACCAGTAACGAAGTTTTCATGGTCTAAATGATAATGAATATTGTTTGCGCGGGGTTTAAGCGATTGTTTCTCATGTGGCGGGGTAAGTTGCCGTTACTTGTTTGATTGGCGCAAGTTGCCGGAGCGGATCTTTTAACCGATTTATCCGCAGCGAATACCGCTCTGGATCAAGGTTTTGTACAAAATCTTCAGGTTGCGTGCGTTCCCTTGTGGGAGGGGGCTTGCCCTCGATGGCTGAGTGTCAGTCAATAACGCTGTTGCTGATCCACCGTTATCGGGGGCAAGCCCCCTCCCACATTTGGATTCTCATTGGCCCGGGGCAGATATCTCAGGCAAAAAAACGCCCCGAACCAGTCGGGGCGTGATTGTCGTGCAGCACTGCGGTTAGCTCTTTAACGGGTCCGCAGTGGCTGTGTACTCACATCGATCAGTGGAACTGCTCTTCTTCAGTCGACCCGGTCAGCGCGGTCACGGACGAGGTGCCGCCCTGGATCACGGTGGTCATGTCGTCGAAGTAGCCAGTACCCACTTCCTGCTGGTGCGCCACAAAGGTGTAGCCTTTGGAGGCGTCAGCGAATTCCTGCTCCTGCAGCTTCACGTAGGCGGTCATGTCGTTGCGGGCGTAGTCGTGCGCCAGGTTGAACATGCTGTGCCACATATTGTGAATGCCGGCCAGGGTGATGAACTGGTGCTTGTAGCCCATGGCGGACAGTTCGCGCTGGAACTTGGCGATGGTCGCGTCGTCCAGGTTCTTCTTCCAGTTGAAAGAAGGCGAGCAGTTGTAGGACAGCAGTTGGTCCGGGTATTCCTTCTTGATCGCTTCGGCGAAGCGACGCGCTTCGTCCAGATCCGGCTTGGCGGTTTCGCACCAGATCAGGTCGGCATACGGTGCGTAGGCCAGACCGCGGGCGATGGCCTGGTCGAGGCCGGCGCGTACCTTGTAGAAACCTTCCTGGGTGCGTTCGCCGGTAACGAATGGTTGGTCGTACGGGTCGCAGTCGGAGGTCAACAGGTCTGCTGCGTTGGCGTCGGTACGGGCCAGGATGATGGTCGGCGTGCCGGCAACGTCAGCCGCCAGACGGGCAGCGGTCAGCTTCTGTACAGCTTCCTGGGTTGGAACCAGTACCTTGCCGCCCATATGGCCGCATTTCTTCACGGAAGCCAGTTGGTCTTCGAAGTGAACGCCCGCGGCGCCTGCTTCGATCATGCTCTTCATCAGCTCATAGGCGTTCAGTACGCCGCCGAAGCCGGCTTCGGCGTCAGCTACGATTGGCGCGAAGTAGTCGATGTAGCCTTCATCGCCTGGGCCTTTGCCGGCTTTCCACTGGATCTGGTCAGCACGACGGAACGAGTTGTTGATGCGCTTGACTACGGTCGGCACGGAGTCAACCGGGTACAGCGATTGGTCGGGGTACATGGATTCAGCGGAGTTGTTGTCCGCTGCCACTTGCCAGCCGGACAGGTAGATCGCCTGGATGCCGGCTTTTACCTGTTGGACTGCTTGGCCGCCAGTGAGGGCGCCCATGCAGTTGACGAAATCTTTGTCGGGGCGGAAGGAAGGCTTGGCACCTTGGGTGACCAGGTTCCACAGCTTCTCGGCGCCGAGTTTTGCAAAGGTGTGCTCAGGTTGAACCGAGCCACGCAGGCGGACGACGTCAGCAGCGGAATAAGCGCGGGTTACGCCTTTCCAGCGTGGGTTTTCAGCCCAATCTTTTTCAAGGGCTGCAATTTGCTGTTCGCGTGTCAGTGCCATGGGGAAAAACCTCGTCGCATAGGTCTAGGTGGAAAGATCCATTTGCCAGCCGCGCAATCGTTGCGGGGTATGGCTGCTCGCTGACCAGAAGCATAGGTGGTCAAGTCAGGTTCGACGGGGAAGGCGACGGTGAACGATGATCGAGAGGGGGCAGGTAAAGGCTGGCCGAGAACGGTCTTCGGGCATCGTGGGCCCTTGGGTATTCTGCAGCATGTTGCCGGGTTACCTGGTTAGCTTCCGTCCCTCGGGACAACTTCGTTCCAGTCGCAACCTCGTCAAACACACCTTGTGGGCGGTACAGACACGAATCGGCTCAGGTGGGTAGCTTAGAGCGACGATCCGAAGGCCCTTGCCAGGGCCCCTGATTAGCGGGAGCGAGGCCATCATGCCCATGCTTTTTTGGATCGTCAAATGTTTTGTAGTGCTTTTTTTATGGCACTACATCTTTAGTCTAATACGACTCATCAGTCAGTTTTTGGTGCTTCAGTTCAGGGTGTCGACCTTGACCCGCAACGTCAGGTCATCACGGCCCTGGGTAGAGTAGCTGCGGGTTGTAGAGGATTTGTCGGCTTGGGTTTCACGGTTGATGCCGGCCAGGGGGATCCAGTCGCCAAGACGCCCGCTGACGGTTGTGTCGGTACTTTGTACATTCACTACATCGGGACGTTCCTGGCTCATGCGGTCACGGTTGGTACTGATCGCCAGATGCACGGTCTCGCCGGTGACGCTGGCAGTGACGTAGAAGCCCTGGGTGACGTTGCGGTATTGGGTCTGGTTCTGCGGGCGGCCGTAGGCGTCTGGTTGGGTGGTGGTCAGTGGCACGCTCTGGCCGACCTGGATTAGCGCAGGCACGCCTTCGCTGGCCTGGATCTGCTGGATGCCGCCGTCGCGACTGGCAGTACCGTAGTTGATGATGCGGGTTTGGCTATCGCCACTGTTCTGTTGGTTGTTTTCGTTGGTGTCTACAGTAATCAGCAGGCGCTTGGCCGGTGTGTCCAGTTGTGCAATAAATGCGCGCAGGTCCTGGAGCTTGCTGGGATCGGCGTTAACAATAAGTTGGTTGCCGTAGGCGCTGACGGTGCCGTCCTTGCCGATGAAATTCTGCGCCACCGGCAATAGATCGGCGCTGGTGCGGTTGTTCAGGTTGACGACTTCGGTGTCGGCCATTGTCGAGCAACTGACGGCCAGGAGGAGGGCGGTGAGCAGGGTGCGTAGGGACATGTCCGTTATCTCTGCGAGTCATTTAGGCTTGATAGTGCCAGTTTGTCGGCCTGGCGTGTAGTGAGCGGGCTTGCCCTGCGCTGGGCTGCGTAGCGGCCCCTATAAAAAACGCCGCGTTCTTTCAGAAAGAACGCGGCGTTTGGTTTTGTGGCTGCTAAGCAGCCCAGCGCGGGGCAAGCCCGCTCACCACAGACAAGCCCTTAAGCAGGGATCAGCCCCCACGCACCATATCAACATGGGGAATCCCGACTTCCAGGAACTCATCGCTGACGATCTTGAAGCCCAACCGCTCATAAAACGGCGCTGCGTAGACCTGCGCGCTGAGGAACTGTTTGGTCTGGCCGCGTTGCTCGGCCACGCCAATCACCGCTTCCATCAGCTTGTCGCCAACCTTCAGGCCGCGCCAGTCCTTGAGGACCGATACGCGGCCGATCTCGCCGCTGGGCAGCAGGCGAGCGGTGCCGATTGGAAAGTCGCCTTCGAACGCCAGGAAGTGCATCGCACCAGCGTCATCCGCGTCCCACTCCAACTCGGGTGGAACCGATTGTTCAGCGATAAATACCGCTTCACGAATGCGCCGAATCTCGGCGATATCCTTTTGCCAGTCCGCGACACTTACGTGAATTTTATTCATCGGCAAATCCCAGGCTGCCTTGCTTGACCAGCTCGCACAGCAGGTCGCGGCCGTCTTCGTCGGCGAGCCACTCACCCAGGTTTTCGCTGTGCAACGCATCTGCGGAGCACACCAGTTTCAACAGTTCACGCAGCTTGCCGGGCAGGTAGCGGCTCTGGCCGCTGGCAAACAGCAGCACGTCGTCGTCCACTTCCGACCACGCCATGCGCGCGCTTGGGTTGCGTACCAGAATCGCGCCGTCTTGCAGGGTGCTGATGAAGTCTTCTTCGCCCAACTCTTCGCCGGCGACGAGTTCTGGGTAGCGCGGTTCGGTCATGAACTGGCCGAACCAGGTCAGTAGCATGCGTTCGTCGCTCATGTGCTCGGCCAGCAGGCTCTTGAGGCGGTCGAGGGCGTCGCGCTGGATCTGATGCGGGTCGCTGACCGGCTGCGCGTCGGCGTCGGTGTAGCGCTCTTCATCCGTCAGGTATTGGGCGAGGAAATCGGTGAAGTGCGTGAGCACTTCGGCGGCGCTCGGCGCACGGAAGCCGACCGAGTAGGTCATGCAGTCGTCTTCGGCGATGCCGAAGTGTGCCAGGCGTGGCGGCAGATAGAGCATGTCGCCCGGTTCGAGTACCCATTCGGCGGTTTCTTCGAATTCGGCGAGGATGCGCAGGTCGGCGTGTTGCAGCAGCGGGCTTTCGGAGTTGCACATCTGGCCGATCTTCCAGTTGCGCTTGCCTTGGGCTTGCAGCAGGAACACATCGTAGTTGTCGAAGTGCGGACCAACGCTGCCGCCAGGCGCGGCGAAGCTGATCATCACATCGTCGATGCGCCAGCTTGGTAGAAAGCGGAACTGCTCCAGCAGCTCGGCCACTTCCGGAACGAACTGGTCGACCGCCTGCACCAGCAGGGTCCACTCGCGCTCAGGCAGGCTGCCGAAGGCGTCTTCGGCGAACGGGCCGCGACGCAGTTCCCACGGGCGCTCGCCGTGTTCGATCACCAGGCGCGATTCGACTTCTTCTTCCAAGGCCAGGCCGGCCAGTTCGTCGGCGTCGATCGGGCTTTCGAAATCAGGGATGGCCTGACGGATCAGCAGTGGTTTTTTCTGCCAGTAGTCGCGCAGGAATTCCCGTGCCGTGATGCCGCCCAGAAGTTGAAGAGGGATGTCAGGATTCATGTGTAACCTATTGAAAGAAAGCACTTTTCAGACTGGAATAAAAACGCCCGGCGCGGCCGGGCGTCTCAAGGGTCTTGCGATGATCAGATGCGCTTGGCTTGCTCTACCGCGTTGCCGATGTAGTTGGCCGGGGTGAGCAGTTTCAGCTCGGCCTTGGCGGCGGCTGGCATGTCCAGGCCGTCGATGAAAGTTTGCAGCGCTTCAGGGCTGATGCCCTTGCCGCGCGTCAACTCTTTCAGCTTCTCGTACGGGTTTTCGATGTTGTAGCGACGCATCACGGTCTGGATCGGCTCGGCCAGCACTTCCCAGCATGCGTCCAGATCAGCGGCGATTTTCTGCGCGTTGAGCTCCAGCTTGCTGATGCCTTTGAGGCTGGCTTCGTACGCGATCACGCTGTGGGCAAAACCCACGCCGAGGTTGCGCAGTACGGTCGAGTCGGTCAGGTCGCGCTGCCAGCGGGAGATCGGCAGCTTGCTGGCCAGATGCTGGAACAGGGCGTTGGCGATGCCGAGGTTGCCTTCGGAGTTTTCGAAGTCGATCGGGTTGACCTTGTGCGGCATGGTCGACGAACCGATTTCACCGGCAATGGTGCGCTGCTTGAAGTAGCCCAGGGAGATGTAGCCCCAGATATCGCGATCGAAGTCGATCAGGATGGTGTTGAAGCGCGCAATGGCGTCGAACAGCTCCGCGATGTAGTCGTGGGGCTCGATCTGCGTGGTGTAAGGGTTGAAGCCCAGGCCCAGCTCGTCTTCGATGAAGGCGCGGGCGTTGGCTTCCCAGTCGATCTCAGGGTAGGCCGACAGGTGCGCGTTGTAATTGCCGACGGCGCCGTTGATCTTGCCCAGCAATGGTACGGCAGCGACTTGAGCAATCTGACGCTCCAGACGATACACCACGTTGGCGAGTTCTTTGCCCAGCGTGGTCGGCGAAGCCGGCTGGCCGTGGGTGCGCGACAGCATTGGCACGTCAGCGAAACGGATGGCCAGTTCGCGGATAGCTTCGGCGGTCTGGCGCATCAGTGGCAGCATCACGTCATCGCGGCCTTCGCGCAGCATCAGGGCGTGGGACAGGTTGTTGATGTCCTCGCTGGTGCAGGCAAAGTGGATGAACTCGCTGACCTGGGCCAGTTCCGGCAGCTTGGCCGCCTGCTCTTTGAGCAGGTATTCAATGGCTTTGACGTCGTGGTTGGTGGTGCGCTCGATCTCTTTCACACGCTCGGCGTGCTCCAGGGAGAAGTTTTCCGCCAGCGTGTTGAGCACAGCGTTGGCTTCGGCAGAGAACGCCGGCACTTCGCTGATGGCGGGATGAGCGGCCAGGCGCTGGAGCCAGCGCACTTCAACCAGAACACGAGCACGGATCAAGCCGTATTCGCTGAAAATAGGGCGCAGGGCCTGGGTTTTGCCGGCGTAGCGGCCGTCAACAGGGGAAACCGCAGTGAGCGAAGAGAGCTGCATGGGGTGTTCTCGGACAGTCGGGCAACGAAATGGGGCGCGTATCATACATGAAAAAATCCGCCGGTCCGTCGCCAACTGACCGGCGTATTACGCGTAACGGCTTGAAAAAAGCCCTTTGCTGCGACTTATTCGTTGCGCATCAACGGGTAAAGCTCTTTGAGCAATTTTCGACGGCTGATCACCAGCTGCCAGCGATGGCCGCCCAACTGGCGCCACAACCGCGCCGAGCGAATACCGGCCAGAAGCAGGGCGCGGATTTTCGAGGCGTTGTTCGGTTGCTGCAGGTTGCGCATGTCGCCGTGAACCTGGATCCGCTGGCGCAAAGTGCTCAAGGTGTCTTGATACAGCGCACCACAGGCGGCGATCACGTTTTCGTGGGCCGGGCCGAAGTGTTCTACCTGAGACTGGATCTGTGGCAGGCGTTTGCCGATGGTTTCCAGCATGTCTTCGCGCTTGGCCAGTTGGCGCTCGAGGCCGAGCATCGACAGGGCGTAGCGCAGCGGCTCGCGCTGCAGGGTGCTGGGGTCGCGCTCCAGGGCGCCGATCAGGGCGCGGTAACCTTCACGCAGTGCGAGGTCGTCGCCGCCGTAGACTTCCAGGGTGTCCTTGGGGTCGCGGATCAGCAGGCTGCCGAGCATGCAAGTCAGGCCGGCTTCGGTGACCTGGCCGGTCTTGGCGATCTTGTCCACGAGCACGGCGGAGAGAAATACCCCGCCGAGTGCCGTCAATTGCTCTTGGGTAGGGCTCATGCCGGGTTGCTCCAGGCTTGCGCGACTTCAATCACGCCGCCGCCCAGGCAAATTTCGCCGTCATAGAACACCACCGACTGGCCAGGAGTGACCGCACGTTGCGGGTCATCAAAGGTGGCGCGGTAGCCTGTCGCCGTTTTTTCCAGGGTGCAGGGCTGGTCGCTTTGGCGATAGCGCACTTTGGCAGTCAGGCGGCGCGGGGTGCTCAGGTCGATCGGGTTGACCCAATAGATCTCCGAGGCCAGCAGCGCGCCCGAGAACAGCAGCGGGTGTTCATTACCCTGGCCGACGATCAGCACGTTGTTTTCCAGGTCCTTGACCAGCACATACCACGGCTCTTCACCGGCGTCTTTCAAACCGCCGATGCCCAGGCCCTGGCGTTGGCCGATGGTGTGGTACATCAGGCCGTGGTGACGGCCGATCACTTCACCTTCGGTGGTCTTGATCTCACCCGGCTGCGCCGGAAGGTATTGCTTAAGGAAGTCGCTGAAGCGGCGCTCGCCGATAAAGCAAATCCCGGTGGAATCCTTTTTCTTCGCGGTAGCCAGGCCGTGTTTCTCGGCGATCCTGCGAACTTCGGGTTTTTCCAGCTCGCCCACCGGGAACAGGGTCTTGGCGATCTGTTCACCGCCAACAGCGTGTAGGAAGTAGCTCTGGTCCTTGTTCGGGTCCAGGCCCTTGAGCAGTTCAGTACGGCCATCGATGTCGCGACGGCGCACGTAGTGGCCAGTGGCAATCAGGTCGGCGCCAAGGATCATGGCGTAGTCGAGGAACGCCTTGAACTTGATTTCGCGGTTGCACAGGATGTCCGGGTTCGGCGTGCGACCGGCCTTGTATTCAGCCAGGAAGTGCTCGAACACATTGTCCCAGTACTCGGCGGCGAAGTTGGCGGTGTGCAGCTTGATACCGATCTTGTCACACACGGCCTGGGCATCTGCCAGGTCGTCCATGGCGGTGCAATATTCCGTTCCATCGTCTTCTTCCCAGTTCTTCATGAACAGGCCTTCCACCTCATAACCCTGCTCCATGAGCAGAACGGCGGAAACGGAAGAATCCACGCCGCCGGACATGCCGACGATGACGCGCTTCTTTTGTGTGTCAGAAGGGGCTGGATCACGCATAGGGTTTCAACGGGTGTCTTGAAAAAGGACGCGATTCTAGCAGGCCTGGGCCCGCAAGGCTAAAGAGAAGGGCGGATCAATTCCAGACTGTGACGCTGGCCGGCCAGATAATCATCGATGCAGTGGATGATCAGCTCGCTGCGCCAGTCCTCGCGCACGGCCATCAGCTCGTCACGGCTCAGCCAGCGGGCGCGCAGGATGCCTTCGTCGAGTTGGTAGTTCGGGTGGTGTTTCAGGGCTTTGGCAATGAAACAGACCCGTTGGTAGGTCACGCCATTGCTGGGTGCGGTGTACAGATAGATGCCTACGATACCGGTAGCTTCCACGTCCCAGCCGGTTTCTTCGAGGGTTTCACGCACGGCTGCTTCGGTGAGGGTTTCATGCGGGTCGAGGTGGCCGGCGGGCTGGTTGAGCACAGCGCGGCCGCCCTTGAGTTCTTCGACCATCAGGAAGCGTCCGTTGTCTTCGACGATGGTGGCGACGGTAATGTGGGGTTGCCAGGTCATAAGCGGGTCTCGAATTCAGGCGGGGCAGCTCCCATGATACGCCTGGCATCAGCAAGCTGCTCAGAACGTGCCGGTGGTCTGAGCCGAGGGAGAGAAAATCAATGTCGTCTCATTGTCCGGGTCGGGTTGCCACTTCTGAACATCCAGAGGGTTATTTTCGTTGCGAATAATACACTTCCACTTCACCTCCTGATTGAGCTCAACATTTGCAAAACTCACCTCGCCTGTCCACGTCGGGTAGTTTGCAGGGCTTAGCAAAAAAGCTTTCGCTGGAACCCATTCCCCGATCTCCGGTCGCGAGCCAACCACGTAAACGCTATATCCGGGTGTCGTGATGCCGTTTTTACAGGTGAAGTTTGCCTGGAGGAAATACTTTATTTTGATGTCTTGACCTGCATCTGACAATGGCGCTAAAGCGAGCAGGAACAGGTATAGCGGCAGTAGTTTGTGGGTGCGAAACATTTGATGGACTCCTGTTCTCGGGTCATTAATCACAAGAGCAGAATGTTCTTTTGGGGGCAGGGCGTAACCTGTCAACATTTACAGTTCGCTAGCATTTTTCGATATAGCTTCAGCTCTGTCAGGGCCTTAAAACAAAAACCCCGGCACATGGCCGGGGCTTCTTTGCATCCTTACAACCTTACTTCAACTTGGCAATCGCCGCATTGAGGGTGTTGCTTGGGCGCATGGCCTTGCTGGTCAGCTCTGGGTTCGGCGCGTAGTAGCCGCCGATGTCCACTGGCTTGCCCTGTACGGCGTTGAGTTCGGCAACAATGGTTGCTTCGTTCTCGGCCAGAGTTTTTGCCAGTTCGCCGAACTGCGCTTGCAGTGCAGTGTCCTCGGTCTGGGCGGCCAGGGCTTGAGCCCAGTACAGCGCCAGGTAGAAGTGGCTGCCGCGGTTGTCGATGTTGCCGACTTTGCGCGATGGCGACTTGTTGTTGTCGAGGAATTGGCCAGTGGCCTGGTCCAGGGTCTTGGACAGTACCAGGGCTTTCGGGTTGTTGTACGTCACACCCAAATGCTCAAGGGAGGCGGCCAGGGCCAGGAATTCGCCCAGGGAGTCCCAGCGCAGGAAGTTTTCTTCCAGCAACTGTTGCACGTGCTTCGGTGCCGAACCGCCGGCGCCGGTTTCGAACAGGCCACCGCCGTTCATCAGCGGCACGATCGACAGCATCTTGGCGCTGGTGCCCAGTTCCATGATCGGGAACAGGTCGGTCAGGTAGTCGCGCAGTACGTTGCCGGTCACCGAGATGGTGTCCAGGCCCTTGCGGGTGCGCTCCAGGGTGAACTTCATCGCGTCGACTGGCGACATGATGCGGATGTCCAGACCTTCGGTGTTGTGGTCTTTCAGATAGGCCTGAACTTTCTCGACCACGACGCCGTCGTGAGCGCGCTTAGGGTCCAGCCAGAAGATGGCAGGGGTGTTGCTGGCGCGCGCGCGGTTGACGGCAAGCTTGACCCAATCCTGGATCGGCGCGTCTTTGGTCTGGCACATGCGGAAGATGTCGCCGGCTTCGACGTTCTGTTCCATCAGCAGGTTGCCCTTGCTGTCGGTGATACGGACTACGCCGTCAGCCTTGATCTGGAAAGTCTTGTCGTGGGAGCCGTACTCTTCGGCTTTCTTCGCCATCAGGCCAACGTTTGGCACGCTGCCCATGGTGGTTGGATCGAACGCGCCATTGGCCTTGCAGTCTTCGATGACGGCTTGGTAGATGGTGGCGTAGCAGCGATCCGGGATCACGGCCTTGGTGTCGTGCAATTGGCCGTCGGTGCCCCACATCTTGCCGGAGTCACGGATCATGGCTGGCATCGAGGCGTCGACGATGACGTCGCTCGGCACGTGCAGGTTGGTGATGCCTTTGTCGGAGTTGACCATCGCCAGGGAAGGGCGAGCGGCGTAGACCGCCTGGATGTCAGCTTCGATCTGCGCTTGCTGCTCGGCCGGAAGAGCCTTGATGCGAGCGTACAGGTCACCGATGCCGTTGTTCAGGTTGAAGCCGATCTGCTCCAGTACCGTGGCGTGCTTGGCCAGGGCATCTTTATAGAACTCGGCAACGATCTGGCCGAACATGATTGGGTCGGAGACCTTCATCATGGTGGCTTTGAGGTGAACCGACAGCAGTACGCCTTGTTTCTTGGCGTCTTCGATTTCAGCGGCGATGAACGAGCGCAGTGCGTTTTTGCTCAGCACGGCGCTGTCGAGGATCTCGCCAGCTTGAGCGGTAGTCTTTTCTTTCAGGACGGTGGTGGTGCCGTCCTTGCCGACCAGCTCAATTTTGACAGTATCAGCGGCTTCGATCTGTACGGCTTTTTCGCTGCCGTAGAAGTCGCCATTGCTCATGTGGGCGATGTGGGACTTGGAGTCCGCAGCCCATGCGCCCATTTTGTGCGGGTGCTTGCGGGCATAGTTCTTGACCGACAGCGGCGCACGGCGGTCGGAGTTGCCTTCGCGCAGTACCGGGTTCACGGCGCTGCCCTTGACCTTGTCGTAACGTGCACGGGTTTCTTTTTCCGCGTCGGTGGTTACGGTTTCCGGGTAGTCCGGCAGGGCGTAGCCCTGGGCCTGCAGTTCCTTGATCGCCGCTTGCAGCTGCGGGGTCGAGGCGCTGATGTTAGGCAGCTTGATGATGTTGGCTTCAGGGGTAACGGCCAGGTCGCCCAGTTCGGCGAGGTGGTCCGGTATGGCCTTGTTGCCCAGTTGCTCGGGGAAGCTTGCGAGGATGCGCCCGGCGAGAGAAATATCGCGGGTTTCCACGGCAATATCAGCGGAAGCGGTGAAGGCCTCTACGATAGGCAGCAGTGAATAGGTGGCGAGGGCAGGGGCTTCGTCGGTGAAGGTGTAGATGATCTTCGAGCGGGTGGGCATATTCGGATTAACTCTCTTCTTTGCTGAAAGCGTGCGCAGAAACTCGAGATGCGCCGGGTGGAGCGCGTTCGTTCAAAGTCATCCATGAGCGAAATGTCGAGGTTTCTTCGCGGTGATGTTGGGTTGCATCAGTCGAGCGTCAAGCGGGTGGACTATTGTAATAGTCCGGCTTTGTAGCTGAAGGCACCTATTCTAGAGCGGTCAGCCGTCGTGACTCTTGGGTCAGCGGCGGCATTATACATAGGTCGCTATGCTTACGCCGAGCCTTCATACAAAAGGTGTGTCGTCCATTGGTCTAAAGGTCGCAGGTACCGGGGTACGCCTAAAGTCGCATGATGTGCTCAAGATTGGCGCTTTTCCCTTTGCTTTCAGGCTTGTAGGCGACAAATTATGCTGTTTTCGATGCAAATGAACATGGCGTGAGGTTTCGGTCGTCATTTATCTGGAGTAGGCTCGAACGCAGCCAGATGTTTAATCCATAGATGGAGTTCAGCATGGGATACAAGAAGATTCAGGTTCCGGCAGTCGGCGACAAAATCACCGTCAATGCAGACCATTCTCTCAATGTTCCTGACCAACCGATCATCCCTTATATCGAAGGTGACGGTATTGGCGTCGACATCAGCCCGGTGATGATCAAAGTGGTCGACGCAGCTGTTGAAAAGGCATACGGCGGCAAGCGCAAGATCTCGTGGATGGAGGTGTACGCCGGCGAAAAGGCGACTGAGGTCTACGATCAGGATACCTGGCTGCCCCAGGAAACCCTGGATGCCGTCAAGGATTACGTGGTGTCCATCAAGGGTCCGCTGACCACGCCGGTCGGTGGTGGTATTCGATCGCTGAACGTGGCTCTGCGTCAGCAGCTCGACCTTTATGTGTGCCTGCGCCCAGTGCGTTGGTTCGAAGGTGTGCCGAGTCCGGTCAAGAAGCCCGGCGACGTGGACATGACCATCTTTCGCGAAAACTCCGAAGACATTTACGCCGGGATCGAGTGGAAGGCTGGCTCGCCGGAAGCTATTAAAGTGATCAAGTTCCTCAAGGAGGAAATGGGCGTTACCAAGATCCGCTTCGACCAGGATTGCGGGATTGGCATCAAGCCGGTGTCCAAAGAGGGCACTAAGCGCTTGGCGCGCAAGGCCTTGCAATATGTGGTGGATAACGACCGCGAATCGCTGACCATCGTGCACAAAGGCAACATCATGAAGTTCACCGAAGGGGCCTTCAAGGAATGGGCCTATGAAGTGGCGGCCGAAGAGTTCGGCGCGACCCTGCTCGATGGTGGGCCGTGGATGCAGTTCAAGAACCCGCGCACCGGCAGGAATGTGGTGGTCAAGGATGCAATCGCCGACGCCATGCTCCAGCAGATCCTGCTGCGTCCGGCTGAATATGACGTGATTGCAACCCTTAACCTCAATGGTGACTACCTGTCTGATGCGTTGGCGGCGGAAGTGGGTGGTATCGGCATTGCGCCGGGTGCCAACCTGTCTGACACCGTTGCAATGTTCGAGGCGACTCACGGGACAGCGCCCAAGTATGCGGGCAAGGATCAGGTCAATCCGGGGTCTTTGATCCTTTCAGCGGAAATGATGCTGCGTCATATGGGTTGGATTGAAGCTGCCGATCTGATCATCAAGGGCACCAATGGCGCCATTTCGGCCAAGACCGTGACCTATGATTTCGAGCGCCTGATGGAGGGCGCCACGCTGGTGTCGTCGTCGGGCTTCGGTGATGCGCTGATCTCGCATATGTAACGTCTCACGCGACAAAAAACGGCCATCCCAGCTTGAGTGGGATGGCCGTTTTTCTTGCCGCAGACTGCATGCTCGGCGGCGGTTCAGGCCGGTTGCTTCTTCTCTTTATGAGCGTGTTTCTCCGTGGTCTTTTCCGGTGCTTGCGCGCTCACTGCGCCGATGTTCACGGCATGCAGTCCCTTGGGGCCTTGAATGATTTCAAAACTCACGGGCTGGCCCGCTTTCAGCGTTCTATAACCATCCATTTGGATTGCTGAATAGTGCGCAAAAAGGTCCTCGTTTTTCCCTTCCTCATTAACAAAGCCATATCCTTTGGCGTTGTTGAACCACTTGACCTTGCCATTGATCTTGACGCCGGACATACCCATTTCCCTCTGCACCAGACTCCATCACTGGAGTATCATCCAGTTTATCCGTCCTAACCCGAATAAATTAAGGTTGACTGCGCGGACCTTTTTTACCCACTGTGGGTTCTATTGGTTGTAACACCGATTCGCCGATAGTCAAGGCGACCGGCCAGTTGAGAGTTGAAATTCTGACAGGTCGCCCCCACCACTGTATTTGAACCACTGACGAACCTTTCTTTCCATGCATGCAATCAGCCAGATTCGACTAACATTCAATCAGGATCGACCGGATCACGAACACGATGACGACGGTTCTGCAGGCATTGCTGTTCAGGAGGCCAAGCCTGCTCTACAGGCGCCGCCGATGTACAAGGTGGTTTTGTTCAATGATGACTACACACCGATGGATTTCGTGGTCGAAGTGCTCGAGGTGTTTTTTAACCTGAACCGAGAGTTGGCGACCAAGGTAATGCTGGCCGTTCACACAGAAGGACGGGCAGTATGTGGAGTGTTTACCCGTGACATCGCCGAGACAAAGGCCATGCAGGTCAACCAGTACGCCAGGGAAAGCCAGCATCCGCTACTCTGTGAAATCGAGAAGGACGGTTAACGCCGACCACTTGGGTATGAGGTGAAGCTATGTTAAACCGCGAGCTCGAAGTCACCCTCAATCTTGCCTTCAAGGAGGCTCGTTCGAAGCGTCATGAATTCATGACAGTCGAACACCTTTTGCTGGCACTTTTGGATAACGAAGCTGCCGCCACCGTTCTGCGTGCGTGCGGCGCCAACCTCGACAAACTCAAGCATGACCTGCAGGAGTTTATCGACTCCACCACGCCACTGATCCCCGTGCATGACGAGGACCGCGAGACCCAGCCAACCCTGGGCTTCCAGCGGGTATTGCAGCGTGCTGTTTTCCACGTACAGAGCTCCGGTAAGCGTGAAGTCACAGGCGCCAACGTGCTTGTGGCGATCTTCAGCGAACAGGAAAGCCAGGCAGTGTTCCTGCTCAAACAGCAGAGCGTTGCCCGTATTGATGTCGTCAACTATATCGCCCACGGTATCTCCAAGGTGCCTGGGC
This sequence comes from Pseudomonas sp. TE3911, assembly GCF_054062775.1. NCBI lineage: Bacteria > Pseudomonadati > Pseudomonadota > Gammaproteobacteria > Pseudomonadales > Pseudomonadaceae > Pseudomonas > Pseudomonas sp. TE3911. The sequence goes on from NZ_JBSSFP010000001.1 coordinate 1,543,698, forward strand.
ACGGCGATCATTCCGAGGGTGAGCAGGATATGCAGGACGACGAGGGCGGTGAGTCTTCTTCTTCAAGCAACCCGCTGGATGCCTATGCCAGCAATCTCAACGAACTGGCGCGCCAGGGTCGGATCGATCCGCTGGTGGGGCGTGAGCTTGAGGTTGAGCGTGTAGCGCAAATCCTCGCGCGTCGTCGCAAGAACAATCCGTTGCTGGTGGGTGAGGCGGGCGTGGGTAAAACCGCAATCGCCGAAGGCTTGGCCAAGCGTATAGTGGATAACCAGGTGCCTGACCTGCTGGCCAACAGCGTAGTCTACTCCCTTGATCTGGGCGCGTTGCTCGCCGGGACCAAGTACCGGGGCGATTTCGAGAAGCGCTTCAAGGCGTTGCTCGGCGAGTTGAAAAAACGCCCGCAGGCGATCCTGTTCATCGACGAAATCCACACCATCATTGGTGCTGGCGCGGCGTCTGGCGGGGTGATGGATGCGTCCAATCTGCTCAAGCCGTTGCTGTCGTCGGGTGATATCCGCTGCATTGGTTCGACCACCTTCCAGGAATTCCGTGGCATCTTCGAGAAAGACCGTGCGCTGGCGCGTCGCTTCCAGAAGGTCGACGTGTCCGAGCCTTCGGTTGAAGACACCATCAGCATCCTGCGCGGGCTCAAGGGGCGTTTTGAAGCGCACCATGGCATCGAGTACACCGATGAGGCGCTGCGTGCAGCTGCAGAGCTGGCGTCGCGTTACATCAATGATCGGCATATGCCGGATAAAGCCATCGACGTGATCGACGAGGCGGGGGCTTATCAGCGCCTGCAACCGATCGAGAAACGTGTGAAACGCATCGACGTGCCTCAGGTCGAGGACATCGTGGCGAAGATTGCGCGAATTCCACCAAAGCACGTCAACAGCTCCGACAAAGAGCTGCTGCGTAACTTGGAGCGCGATCTCAAGCTCACTGTGTTCGGCCAGGATGCAGCCATCGACGCGCTGTCCACTGCGATCAAATTGTCGCGTGCGGGCCTCAAGTCGCCGGACAAACCGGTCGGCTCGTTCCTGTTTGCTGGCCCGACCGGTGTCGGCAAAACCGAAGCGGCGCGGCAGTTGGCCAAGGCCATGGGGATCGAGCTTGTGCGGTTCGACATGTCTGAGTACATGGAGCGTCATACCGTGTCGCGCTTGATCGGTGCGCCTCCTGGGTATGTAGGCTTTGATCAGGGCGGTTTGTTGACCGAAGCGATCACTAAGCAGCCCCATTGCGTATTGCTGCTCGATGAAATCGAGAAGGCTCACCCGGAAGTCTTCAACCTGCTGCTGCAGGTCATGGATCACGGGACCCTGACCGACAACAACGGACGCAAGGCGGACTTCCGCAACGTGATCGTAATCATGACCACCAACGCCGGTGCCGAAACAGCCGCGCGGGCTTCGATCGGCTTTACCCATCAGGACCACTCCTCTGATGCGATGGAAGTGATCAAAAAGAGCTTCACGCCGGAGTTCCGCAACCGTCTGGACACCATTATCCAGTTTGGTCGCCTCAGCCACGAGGTTATCAAGAGTGTGGTGGACAAGTTCCTCACCGAGCTTCAAGCGCAGTTGGAAGACAAGCGCGTGCAGCTGGATGTCACGGAGGCGGCGCGCAGTTGGATCGCCGAGGGTGGCTACGATGCCGCAATGGGCGCCCGCCCAATGGCGCGTCTGATCCAGGACAAGATCAAGCGGCCATTGGCCGAAGAGATCCTGTTCGGCGAACTCTCCGACCATGGTGGCGTGGTGCATATCGACCTGAAGGATGGCGAGCTGACCTTCGAGTTCGAAACCACGGCTGAAATGGCCTGATCGTTCTGCAGTAACGCAAAAGGCGCCGAAAGGCGCCTTTTTGCTGTCTTGAAATGCAGTTCTCAGAACAATGAAGATCCGGTGTGGGAGGGGGCAAGTCGCCTCCCACAGGAATCATCGGTGTTTGAGAATCCCATGCACACAAAAACGCCCGGCATAACCGGGCGTTTTGTATTGACTTGCTTAGCGAGCGCGGTAAGTGATGCGCCCTTTGCTCAAGTCATAGGGCGTCAGCTCGACGCGCACTTTGTCACCGGTAAGAATACGAATGTAGTTCTTGCGCATCTTGCCGGAGATATGCGCGGTTACGACGTGCCCATTTTCCAACTCCACACGAAACATGGTGTTGGGCAGGGTGTCGACGACAGTGCCTTCCATTTCGAAGCTGTCTTCTTTCGACATGCAGTAAAGCCCTCGGTATCCAGTGAATGGCCCGGTGCAACTGCGCCAGGCAAAAGCGGCGTGCATTGTGCCCGAAAAAGGGTGTTTAAGCCAAGGGGTTCTAGTTAAGCGTGACCCATCTTTGATTAATTAGCAGTTCTATGGGGCGATATTGGGTCTTGTAGCTCATCTTTTTGCAGTTCTTGATCCAGTATCCGAGGTAGACGGCCTCCAGCTCCAGGCGCAGTGCTTCGCCGATTTGCCAGAGGATTGCAAAGCGCCCGAGGCTGCGGCGCTCTTCGGCAGGTTCATAGAACGTGTATACCGCCGACAGGCCATTAGGCAGCAAGTCGGTCACGGCGACGGCCAGCAGGCGACCGTCCGCTCGAAACTCATAGAAGCGTGAAAAGGGTAGGTCACGCACTAGAAACGTGGAGAACTGGTCGCGGCTCGGGGGGAACATATCGCCGTCGGCGTGGCGTTGCTCAATATAGCGCTGGTAAAGGTCGAAATATTCTTCGGTAAATCGAGGCTTGCACGATGTCACCGTCAGGTCGGCGTTGCGCTTGAGGATGCGCTTCTGGTTACGATCCGGCAGAAATTGCGCCACGGGCAGGCGTGCCGGTACGCAGGCATTGCAGTTCTGACAATGGGGTCGGTAAAGGTGGTCGCCACTGCGTCGAAAGCCCATTTCCGAAAGATCGGCATACACGTGCACGTCCATCGGTTGGCTGGGGTCGAGGAACAACGTGGTGGCCTGCTCGTCTGGCAGATAGCTGCAAGAGTGGGCTTGAGTGGCATAAAACTTCAAACGCGCCAACTCGGTCATGATCAACCCTCGGGATAAGCTTTGAAATAAGTGTAAGCCAGGTGCGCGGATGTCGCCTAAGAAACCCATGGTCCGGTGTTGGGCTGGTCCAAGTGGTCGCGTAGAAAACCGGCGAACTCAGTGCGAGGAATGGCGCGGGCACCCAAGCTGTGCAAGTGATCGTTGGGCATCTGGCAGTCGATCAGCACAAAGCCCCAGGCCTGTAATTGTCGTGTCAGTGTGGCGAAGCCGAATTTTGAGGCATTGTCGGCGCGGCTGAACATGGATTCGCCAAAAAACAGTTGGCCCATCGCTAGGCCATACAGGCCTCCCACCAGCACCCCTTCGTCCCATACTTCTACCGAGTGTGCATGGCCGCGTTTGTGCAACTCCAGGTAGGCGCTCTGAATGCCTTCGGTGATCCAGGTGCCATCGGCATAGGCGCGCGGTGCGGCGCAGGCTTGGATGACTGCTGCGAAGTCCTGGTCGAATGTCACGCTGTAGCGCTGCTGGCGTAACAGCTTGCTCAGGCTGCGGGATACGTGCAGCTCGTCAGGGAAGATCACCGTGCGCGGGTCCGGAGACCACCAGAGGATCGGTTGACCCTCCGAGAACCATGGGAAGCAGCCATGGCGGTAGGCTTGGACCAGTCGCTCGGCCGACAGGTCGCCGCCGGCGGCGAGCAGGCCATTGGGTTCGCGCATAGCTTTGGCCAGCGGTGGGAAGGTCAGGGTATTGCGTTGTAACCAGGTCAGCATGGCATCCAGGCTTATGGAAGGGGAGGGGAGTGGCAGGTATGACACCCGCCTCGGCAGTGCTGATTATTGTCGACGCAGCGCCATCGGGCCAGCTTGAATCAGCCATTGATGCGTATTAGCGTGAGCGGGTGTTTCTGCAACTCTATGCCGGGGGTGTGGTCGTATTCGGGGCCGGCCCATGCAGGCCATTTGCCAAGCTTGTCTGGATTAGTAAAAACAGTTCATAAGCCTTTGTCAGCAAAGACAATGCATGCTCAAATTGAACATGTCGTGACACACAATTGGCTATGCTGCCTGAAGAAAGCCAAGTGGCGTGGCATCGGGGGTACAAACCCGTACAATGCGGCCATTGTGGCGTTATCGTCCTTTCATTCAGCAATTGCCCAGTGTTAAACGTACATTCAACGACGATCGTTTATTTTTCAACTGCTCGGATTGGGCAGTATTTGCAGTCATTCAACAGATGGACGCGCTAAAGGCGCAGGAAAAGACCCGTTTTGAAGAAATCCGCCGCAACACCTAAAGCAGCAGTCGTGCCGGCTTGGCGCCAGCACCTGCATTATCGACTCAAGGAAGGCGCGCTGATCGCTATCGGCGCGCTGTGCTTGTTCCTGATGATGGCCTTGCTCACCTACGGCAAGGACGATCCGGGCTGGAGCCACAACAGCAAGATAGACGATGTGCAAAACTTCGGCGGTCCGGTGGGTTCCTACAGCGCCGACATCCTCTTCATGGTGCTGGGTTACTTTGCTTACATCTTCCCGCTGCTGCTGGCGATCAAGACCTGGCAGATCTTCCGTCAGCGTCACGAGCCGTGGCAGTGGAGCGGCTGGCTGTTCTCCTGGCGCCTGATCGGTCTGGTGTTCCTGGTGCTCTCCGGCGCGGCGCTGGCCCATATTCATTTCCATGCGCCCACCGGTTTGCCGGCGGGCGCGGGCGGGGCCTTGGGCGAAAGCCTCGGCGACCTGGCGCGCAAGACCCTGAATATCCAGGGCAGCACTCTGATGTTTATTGCGCTTTTCCTGTTCGGCCTCACGGTGTTCACCGACCTCTCGTGGTTCAAGGTGATGGACGTGACAGGCAAGATCACCCTCGACCTGCTCGAATTATTCCAGGGCGCAGCCAACCGTTGGTGGTCCGCTCGTGTTGACCGCAAACGCATGGTGGCTCAGTTGCGTGAGGTGGATACCCGCGTCAACGAAGTCGTAGCCCCAAGCACACCGGATCGCCGCGAACAGGCCAAGGTCAAGGAGCGCCTGATCGAGCGCGAACAGGCCCTGAGCAAGCACATGTCCGACCGCGAGAAGCAGGTGCCGCCTGTGATTGCACCTGCGCCGCCCAAGGCCCCCGAGCCAAGCCATCGCGTGCAGAAAGAGAAACAGGCGCCGTTGTTTGTCGATAGCGCTGTCGAAGGCACCTTGCCGCCGATCTCGATTCTCGACCCGGCTGAAAAGAAACAGCTCAACTATTCCCCCGAATCACTGGCGGCTGTCGGCCACTTGCTGGAAATCAAGCTCAAGGAATTCGGCGTCGAAGTGTCGGTGGACTCGATCCACCCTGGCCCGGTGATTACCCGTTACGAAATTCAGCCGGCCGCTGGTGTGAAAGTCAGCCGCATCTCCAACTTGGCCAAAGACTTGGCCCGCTCCCTGGCCGTGACCAGCGTGCGTGTGGTGGAAGTGATCCCCGGCAAAACCACCGTGGGTATCGAGATTCCCAACGAAGACCGCCAGATCGTGCGCTTCTCCGAAGTACTGTCGACGCCGGAATACGACAACTTCAAATCGCCGGTCACCCTGGCGCTGGGCCATGACATCGGCGGTAAGCCGGTTATCACTGACCTGGCGAAAATGCCTCACCTGCTGGTCGCCGGTACCACCGGTTCCGGTAAGTCGGTGGGCGTGAACGCGATGATCCTATCGATCCTGTTCAAGTCCGGCCCGGAAGACGCCAAGCTGATCATGATCGACCCGAAGATGCTTGAACTGTCGATCTACGAAGGCATTCCACATCTGCTGTGCCCGGTGGTCACCGACATGAAGGACGCGGCCAACGCCCTGCGCTGGAGCGTTGCCGAGATGGAGCGCCGCTACAAGCTGATGGCGAAGATGGGTGTACGTAACCTGTCGGGCTTCAACGCCAAGGTCAAGGAAGCCCAGGACGCCGGCACACCGCTGACCGACCCGCTGTACAAACGCGAAAGTATTCACGACGAAGCGCCACTGTTGAGCAAGCTGCCGACCATCGTGGTGGTGGTCGACGAGTTCGCCGACATGATGATGATCGTCGGCAAGAAGGTTGAAGAGCTGATCGCGCGTATCGCCCAGAAAGCGCGGGCAGCAGGTATTCACTTGATCCTCGCCACCCAGCGTCCGTCGGTGGACGTGATCACCGGTCTGATCAAGGCCAACATCCCGACGCGCATGGCGTTCCAGGTATCGAGCAAGATCGACTCGCGGACCATCATCGACCAGGGTGGCGCCGAGCAACTGTTGGGTCACGGCGACATGCTCTACATGCCACCGGGCACCAGCCTGCCGATTCGCGTACACGGCGCCTTTGTTTCCGATGATGAAGTGCACCGCGTGGTGGAAGCCTGGAAGCTGCGCGGCGCACCCGAATACAACGACGACATCCTCGCCGGCGTCGAAGAAGCTGGCAGCGGTTTCGACGGTGGCAGCAGCGGTGGCGACGACGATGCCGAGACCGACGCCCTTTACGACGAAGCCGTGGCGTTTGTGCTGGAAAGCCGTCGCGCGTCGATTTCTGCAGTTCAGCGCAAGCTGAAAATCGGCTACAACCGCGCCGCCCGCATGATCGAAGCGATGGAAAACGCCGGTGTCGTCACCGCAATGAACACCAACGGCTCGCGTGAAGTCATTGCCCCTGGGCAGATGCGCGACTGATCCCGCGCCGCGTGGCAGCACGCGGCGCGCCCTTACGACTCAATGAGGACTCCCATGCGCTTTATCCGCATGCTGTTGTTGCCGGCACTGGCCCTGACCGCTGTTTCGGCTCACGCTGACCCGGCCTCTGTCGCCAGCCTGACCAACCTGCTGGACAAATCCAAGACCCTGACGGCGCGCTTCTCCCAACTGACCCTGGATGCCGGCGGTACCCGTTTGCAGGAAACGGCAGGCGAAATGGCTGTGCAGCGTCCGGGGCTGTTCTACTGGCACACCGAAGGGAAGGCTGAGCAGACCATCGTTTCCGACGGCCAGAAGGTCACGTTGTGGGACCCGGATCTGGAACAGGCGACTATCAAGAAGCTCGACCCGCGCCTGAATCAGACGCCTGCGCTGTTGCTGTCGGGTGATGTGTCGAAGATTAACGACAGCTTCGACATCACCTCCAAGCAAACCAGCAACGTGATCGAATTCACCCTCAAGCCGAAGTCCAAGGACACGCTGTTTGACAGCCTGCACCTGTCTTTCGGTAACGGCGTGATCAATAACATGCGCCTGATCGACAGCGTCGGCCAACGCACCGATATCCTGTTCTCCGGGGTCAAGGCCAACGAGCCGGTGCCTGCTTCCAAGTTCAAGTTCGACATCCCTAAGGGTGCCGACGTGATCCAGGAATAAACCAGAGGTTTCAAACGCTGCCCATGGATCTGTTTCGAAGTGACCCGATTGCCCAACCCCTGGCCGCGCGTTTGCGTTCGACCAACCTGGATGAGTACGTCGGTCAGGAACACCTGCTCGCTCGCGGCAAGCCTTTGCGCGAAGCCCTGGAGCAGGGCGCGCTGCATTCGATGATTTTCTGGGGCCCGCCGGGGGTGGGTAAAACCACTCTGGCGCGGCTGCTGGCGAAAGTCTCGGATGCGCACTTCGAAACGGTTTCCGCGGTGCTGGCTGGGGTCAAGGAAATCCGCCAGGCGGTGGAAGTGGCCAAGCAGCAGGCTGGGCAATACGGTAAGCGCACCATCCTGTTTGTCGACGAAGTGCATCGCTTCAACAAGTCGCAGCAGGATGCGTTCCTGCCTTATGTCGAAGATGGCACGCTGATCTTTATCGGCGCCACTACCGAAAACCCGTCCTTCGAATTGAATAACGCCTTGCTGTCGCGGGCGCGAGTGTATGTGCTCAAGAGCCTCGATGAAGCGGCGATGCAAAAGCTGCTGCACCGCGCGTTGAGTGAAGACAAGGGCCTGGGCAAGCGCCAACTGAGTGTCAGCGAAGAAGGCTTCAAGATCCTGCTCACCGCTGCCGATGGCGACGGTCGCCGTTTTCTCAACCTGCTGGAGAATGCGTCGGACCTGGCCGAGGATGGCAGCGAGATTGGCGTCGATCTGTTGCAAAGCCTGCTCGGCGACACTCGTCGTCGGTTCGACAAGGGCGGCGAAGCGTTCTACGACCAGATTTCGGCGCTGCACAAATCTGTGCGTGGCTCCAACCCTGACGGCGCGCTGTATTGGTTCGCGCGGATGATCGACGGCGGCTGCGACCCCTTGTACCTGGCGCGCCGCGTGGTACGCATGGCCAGCGAAGACATCGGCAACGCTGACCCGCGCGCCTTGAGCCTGTGCCTGGCGGCGTGGGACGTGCAGGAGCGGCTCGGCAGCCCGGAAGGTGAGTTGGCGGTGGCCCAGGCCATCACTTACTTGGCCTGCGCGCCGAAAAGCAACGCGGTGTACATGGGCTTCAAGGCGGCGCTACGTGCTGCCGCCGAGCACGGCTCCCTTGAAGTGCCGCTGCACCTGCGCAATGCGCCGACCAAGTTGATGAAACAATTGGGCTACGGCGATGAATACCGCTATGCCCACGATGAGCCGGACGCCTATGCCGCCGGCGAAGACTACTTCCCAGATGAGCTTGAGCCATTGCCGCTCTACCAGCCGGTGCCCCGTGGCCTGGAGCTGAAAATCGGTGAAAAACTCAATCACCTGGCCCAACTCGATCGCCTCAGCCCCAAACAGCGGAGAAAGTAGTGCTCAAGACGATTCTTGCCGTGTCCGCAGCCGGCATCGCTGGTACATTATTGCGTTTCGCCACCGGTACTTGGGTGAGCGCCAACTGGCCTAAGCATTTTTATGCCGCAACCCTTGCGGTCAACCTTGTTGGCTGCTTGATCATTGGGTTGCTGTACGGCTGGTTCCTGTTGCGCCCGGAAATACCGATTGAAATTCGTGCCGGCTTGATTGTCGGCTTTGTAGGCGGTCTGACGACCTTTTCATCCTTTTCACTGGATACGCTGCGCTTGCTGGAAAGCGGGCAGGCCCTGGTCGCCTTTGGGTACCTGGGCATCAGCGTGTTCGGCGGGCTGCTCGCCACCTGGGCTGGCCTGTCCTTGACCAAACTTTGATAAACGAGAGACCGACATGCTCGATTCCAAACTGTTACGTAGCAACCTTCAGGACGTAGCGGACCGCCTGGCATCCCGTGGCTTTGCCTTGGATGTTGCGCGCATCGAAGCGCTGGAAGAACAGCGCAAGACCGTCCAGACCCGCACCGAAGCACTGCAGGCTGAGCGTAATGCGCGTTCCAAATCCATCGGTCAGGCCAAGCAGCGCGGCGAAGACATCGCGCCGCTGATGGCGGACGTCGAGCGTATGGGCACCGAGCTGTCCGACGGCAAGGTCGAGCTGGACAAGATCCAATCCGAGCTGGATTCGATCCTGCTGGGCATCCCCAACATTCCGCACGAGTCTGTGCCCGTTGGCGAAGACGAAGACGGCAACGTCGAAGTGCGCCGCTGGGGCACGCCAAAAGCCTTTGATTTCGAGATCAAGGACCACGTCGCCCTGGGCGAATTGACCGGTGGCCTGGATTTCGAAACCGCCGCCAAGATGTCCGGCGCGCGCTTTGCGTTGCTGCGCGGTCCGATTGCGCGCATGCACCGTGCCTTGGCGCAATTCATGATCAACCTGCACACCGGCGAGCACGGCTACGAAGAGGCCTACACCCCGTACCTGGTTCAAGGTCCGGCGCTGATGGGTACCAGCCAGTTGCCGAAGTTCGAAGAAGACCTGTTCAAGATCAGCCGCGATGGTGAAGCCGATCTGTACCTGATCCCGACTGCTGAAGTGTCGCTGACCAACATCGTCGCTGGCGAGATCCTCGATGCCAAGCAACTTCCACTCAAGTTCGTGGCCCACAGCCCGTGCTTCCGCAGTGAAGCCGGTGCATCGGGTCGTGACACCCGCGGCATGATCCGCCAGCACCAGTTCGACAAGGTGGAGATGGTGCAAGTAGTTGAGCCGTCGACCTCCATGGAAGCCCTGGAAGGCCTGACCGCCAACGCCGAACGCGTGCTGCAACTGCTGGAGCTGCCGTACCGAGTGCTGGCTCTGTGCACCGGCGACATGGGTTTCAGTGCCGTGAAGACCTACGATCTGGAAGTTTGGGTGCCGAGCCAGGATAAGTACCGCGAGATCTCGTCGTGCTCCAACTGCGGTGATTTCCAGGCCCGTCGTATGCAGGCGCGTTTCCGTAACCCGGAAACCGGCAAGCCGGAACTGGTGCACACCCTCAACGGTTCGGGCCTGGCTGTAGGTCGTACCCTGGTTGCCGTGCTGGAAAACTACCAGCAGGCTGACGGTTCTATCCGCGTACCTGAAGTGCTCAAGCCTTACATGGCGGGCGTTGAGGTCATCGGCTAAATGGAATTTCTGCCGCTGTTTCATAACCTGCGCGGCAGCCGTGTGTTGGTCGTTGGTGGCGGGGAAATTGCTTTGCGCAAATCCCGGCTGCTGGCCGACGCCGGTGCGGTGTTGCGGGTGGTTGCTCCTCAGATCGAAGACCAGTTGCGTGAATTGGTACTGGGCAGTGGCGGGGAACTGATTGTGCGCGGTTATCAGGAGGCCGACCTTGACGGTTGCACCCTGATCATCGCCGCCACCGACGACGAGCCACTGAATGCGCAAGTGTCCAGTGATGCCAAGCGTCGCTGTGTACCGGTCAATGTGGTGGACGCGCCGGCCTTGTGCAGTGTGATCTTCCCGGCAATTGTCGACCGCTCTCCCTTGGTGATTGCGGTGTCCAGCGGCGGCGATGCGCCGGTGCTGGCACGCTTGATCCGCGCCAAGCTGGAAACCTGGATTCCGTCCACCTATGGCCAGTTGGCGGGGTTAGCGGCGCGTTTTCGTGCCCAGGTCAAAGGCTTGTATCCGGATGTGCAGCAACGTCGTGCGTTCTGGGAAGAAGTGTTCCAGGGCCCGATTGCCGACCGCCAGTTGGCCGGGCAGGGTGATGAGGCTGAGCGTCTACTGATTGAAAAGGTCAACGGCGCACCGCCGTATGCGCCGGGTGAGGTCTACCTGGTGGGCGCAGGCCCGGGCGATCCCGACCTGTTGACCTTCCGCGCGCTGCGTTTGATGCAGCAAGCGGACGTGGTGCTCTATGACCGCTTGGTCGCCCCGGCGATTCTTGACCTGTGCCGCCGCGATGCCGAACGTGTGTATGTCGGCAAGCGTCGCGCAGACCATGCCGTGCCGCAGGACCAGATCAACCAGCAACTGGTGGACCTGGCCAAGCAAGGCAAGCGCGTGCTGCGCCTCAAGGGTGGCGATCCGTTCATCTTCGGGCGTGGTGGTGAAGAGATCGAAGAGCTGGCGGCCCATGGCATCCCGTTCCAGGTGGTACCAGGAATCACGGCGGCCAGCGGCTGCGCGGCCTATGCGGGTATTCCGCTGACTCACCGTGACTATGCGCAGTCAGTACGCTTTATCACCGGGCATTTGAAGAACGGGACGTCGGACCTGCCTTGGAGTGATCTCGTGGGGCCGTCGCAAACCCTAGTGTTCTACATGGGCTTGATTGGCTTGCCGATTATCTGCGAGCAACTGATCAAGCATGGCCGTGCTTCTGATACCCCGGCGGCGTTAATCCAGCAGGGCACCACCTCCAACCAGCGCGTGTTCACCGGCACGCTGGCGGACTTGCCGCGCATGGTGGCGGAGCATGAAGTGCATGCGCCGACGCTGGTGATCGTGGGTGAGGTGGTGATGTTGCGTGAGAAGCTGAAGTGGTTTGAAGGCGCCCAGTCTCAGGTCTGAGCCTTTTAAAAACATCGGGAGCAAGCCCCCTTCCATATTTTTACTGTATTCACAGTTCCAAATGTGGAAGGGGGCTTGCTCTCGATGAGGCCATCACACACAGCGCATTTCCTGAATCAGCGCCAGACGCCTTCGCCACTCAACCGCTGGCGATCATGCCCAGCATCAAACCTTTGCAACGGCCCCTTTGGCACAACCCCCGTCGGGTTGATCGTGCGGTGACTGGCATAGTAATGCCCCTTGATGTGCTCAAAATCCACCGTCTCGGCCACCCCCGGCCACTGAAACATTTCCCTCAGCCAATTCGACAGATTCGGATAATCCGCAATCCGCCGCAGATTGCATTTGAAGTGGCTGTAATACACCGCATCAAAACGAATCAACGTGGTGAACAACCGCACATCCGCTTCGGTCAGGTACTCGCCGGCCAGGTAGCGATGGTCGCCCAAGTGCTGTTCCAGATGGTCCAGTTCAGCAAACACATCATCAAACGCGCTTTCATACGCTTTTTGTGAGGTGGCAAAACCTGCGCGGTACACGCCATTGTTCACGGCCGGATAGATCCGCTCGTTCAGCTCATCGATGGTTGTACGTAGGGACTCGGGATAGAAATCCAGGGTATTGCCAGTCAGTCCGTTGAAGGCGCTGTTGAACATGCGGATGATCTCCGCCGATTCATTGCTGACGATGCGCTTGAGCTTCTTGTCCCACAAGACCGGCACGGTCACGCGGCCGGTGTAGTCGGCTGTGTCGGCGGTGTAGCGTTGGTGCATAAATTCGAAATTATCCAGCTTATCGCCGGTCGAGCCGTGGGCCTTGTCGAAGGTCCAGCCGTTTTCCAGCATCAGCCAGCTGACTACGGACACATCGATCAGGCTTTCGAGGCCCTTGAGCTTGCGCAGGATCAGCGTGCGGTGCGCCCATGGGCAGGCCAGGGACACATAGAGGTGATAACGACCGGCCTCGGCCTTAAAGCCGCCTTCGCCGCTCGGGCCAGGTTGGCCGTCGGCGGTCACCCAGTGGCGCCGCTGTGCCTGTTCCCGTTGGAAAGCGCCGTCTGCGCTACTTTCGTACCACTGGTCTTTCCAGCGTCCTTCGATCAGCAAACCCATGACTGGCTCCTTGGCTAATAAGCGTTGGAGCCCAGTCTAAAGGGATGAGTTCGAACTAAAAGCGCAAAGACTGCGGATGAATGATCGATTAAATCGATTTATCCCGTGCTTCCCAATATTGCTGCGCCAGTTCGAACGCCTGCTCCCGCGGGTGGTCAAGGCCGCGCAAGGCCAGGGCCATGGTGGCGATCAGCGCCAGCTGCGGGTAGCTGTCCTCTGCATCGCCGCGCCATACGGCCTTCAAGTGCTCAGGCTCCAGCGTTGCCGGCTTGACGTGGCGCTGGGCGGAGAGGGCGGGCCATTCTTCATCCCAGCTCTCGCCGCCGGTGGTGCCGTACAGGTGGCTGATAGTGTCGGGGTTGATCTCTATCTCGCCACCGTCGCCTTTCACCACAATCACGTTATCCCCGAGCAGCCCGCTGGCATCGCGGTGCACGCCCTGGTAGCCCGGATGAAAGATGCTTTGCAAGCCGCAACGGGCATTCAACGGGTTGAGCAGCCGCGCCAGCGAGTGGATCGGCGAGCGAAGACCCAAGGTGTTGCGCAAATCGATCATGCGTTGCAGTTGTGGTGCCCAGTCGCCCAGCGGGATAAATGCGAGGTTTGCGTGCTCAAACGCCGTACCGACCTGTTGCCAGTTTCGGCACAGGGGAATGTGCAGGGTATCCAGCAGCTGCTCGGTGTATAGCCGGCCCGCCGTATGGGCGCCGCCGCCGTGTATCAGGATGCGCACACCGTTCTGCGCCAGGCATTTGGCTGCCAGCAGGAACCACGGCAGGTGGCGTTTCTTGCCGGCATAGGTGGGCCAGTCGACGTCGACATTCAGTGCGGGGGCATCCAGGCGCTCGCGCACGGCTTCGGTGAAGCCGGCGAGTTCTTCCGGGCTTTCTTCCTTGTGCCGAAGCAGCATCAGGAAGGCGCCCAGTTGGGTGTCTTCGACTTTTTCGTCGAGCAACATGCCCATGGCTTCGCGGGCTTCTTCGCGGGTGAGGTTACGCGCGCCGCGCTTGCCTTTGCCCAGGATGCGTACGAATTGCGCAAATGGGTGCTCGGCAGGAGTTTGCAGGGTCAGTGGGGAGAAGTCGGTCATAAGCAATTCGTCGGCCGGGGCAGGCCCGCCAGCTTGGCGGCGAGTTTGGCGGGAGTGCCGTTGAACAATTGGTTGAGGTGCAGGCTGTTGCCTTTGTCCGGGCCTAGCTTCAAGGCGGTGTACTTGATCAGCGGGCGCGTGGCTGGGGACAGCTGGAATTCGGCGTAAAAGCCGCGCAATAGTTCGAGGATTTCCCAGTGCGCCGCAGTCAATACCAGGTTTTCGGCGGTGGCCAGGGCGTTGGCCACCTCGGTGGACCAGTCGTTCAGGTCGACGAGGTAGCCGTCTTTGTCCAGTTCGAGGCGGCGCTCGCCCACGGTCAGGGTGTTCATAGCCAGGTGTTGACCTTGTCGTAGTCGATCGACAGTTGCACGAAACCGGGATAGTCCACGCTGTCGGCCCAGTCCGGTAATGGCAGGTTGCGCGCCTGCATGTCTTCGGCCAGCACAAAGACCTTCACGCCCTTGGTTTGCAGGGCTGGGGCGTGCAGCCCGTAGGCGCCGTCGCCGCACAGCATGATCGCGTCCTCGGCGCCGCAGATACGCAGGCAGCTGTCGAGGCGGCTATCGGTAAACGGGGAGTGAGACACCACGTGTAAAGTCGACATCAGAGGGTAATTACCTGGTCGTAACGGTCAATCAATTGGGAAATAGCGTCGTTGCTCAACGGTTGCGCTTCGGTTGGCGGCGTCAAGCCACGCACGGCCATGCTGTGGCGGCAGACAAACACATCATCGATGCCGAACAGCTCCAATGCCTGCAGGTTGGCACTGAGGTCCTTTTGTTGCACGGCCTTGGCGTTCTGGTGCGGCGCGAGCTGGAACACGCCGTCATCCATGAACAGCAAGCCGATGGGCAGATCAAAGGCGCCACCCGCCAGCACGATATCCAGCGCTTCCCGTGCGCTCGGCCCGGACCACGGCGCCTGACGGCTGATCAGCAATAAGGATTTGGACATTTCACGGCCCTCCAAAACAGATCAGGCGGTCGGCATCCTGGATTGCATCATGCAATTGCCCCAGGCCTGACAGCGTCCACGGTGCATCCAGGTTCACTGCGCTGCGTTGATAGCGCGTGGCCTCTTCGCTGTTGAGCACGCCACGACGCAGGGCGGCGGCGATGCATACCACGCCGTCGAGCTGATGAGTGCTGACAAACTCACGCCATTGGCGGGCAATGTCCTGCTCATCTTGGGGCGCTACGAGGTTGTTGGACGCGCTGTAAACGCCATCCTGATAAAAAAACAACCGCACAATCTCATGCCCACCGGCCAACGCCGCCTGGGCGAAGAGCAAGGCGCGGCGCGAAGAGGGCGCGTGGGCGGCGGAATACAGGGCAATCGCGAACTTCATGGAACACTCGGCAAGCAAACGTAGGCCAATGATAAAGCCGCCGTCGCGAAAAAGCCCGCCGTGATCAAAACGGTCACTGTCGGTGATCGTTCTGACGATTGCCGGTAGGCGCAAGGCTGCCTAGTCTGTGGGCATTCGAACCGAAAGTGGAGTCCCCATGTCAGGTCCCTTGGCGTCCCTCAAAGTACTGGATTTTTCCACCTTGCTGCCCGGCCCGTTTGCTTCGTTGATGCTGGCGGACATGGGCGCCGAGGTGCTGCGTATCGAATCGCCCACGCGCCTGGACATGCTGCGGGTCTTGCCGCCCCATGATCAGGGCACCTCGGCAAGCCATGCCTACCTCAATCGCAATAAACGCAGCCTGGCGCTGGACCTCAAGCAGGTCGAGGCCTTGGAGATTGTGCGGGCGCTGGTCAAAGACTACGACATCGTGCTCGAACAGTTTCGCCCCGGCGTGATGGAACGCTTGGGCCTGGGGTATGAGGCATTGAAGGCGATTAATCCCCGGCTGATTTATGTGTCGATCACCGGTTATGGCCAGACCGGCCCGTATAAGGATCGCGCCGGCCACGATATCAACTACCTGGCACTGGCAGGCGTGGCCAGCTATACCGGGCGCCAGGACAGCGGGCCGCTGCCGTTGGGTGTGCAGTTGGCGGACGTGGGCGGGGGTTCGCTGCATGCGGTGGTGGGGTTGCTGGCGGCCGTTATCGCCCGCCAGCAAAGTGGCGTCGGGCAATACCTGGATGTAAGCATGACCGATTGCTCGTTCAGCTTGAATGCCATGGCTGGGGCGGGTTATCTCGCCTGTGGTGCGGAGCCGGAATGGGAAGGCCATGTGCTCAATGGCGGGAGTTTCTACGATTACTACCGCTCGCGCGATGGGCGCTGGATGTCGGTGGGCAGCCTGGAGCCGGCGTTTATGCAGCAATTGTGTGAAGCGTTGGGGCGCCCGGAGCTGGCCGCGCAGGGCTTGAAGCCAGAGCGGCAGGCGGCGCTTAAGCAGGCCTTGCAAGTGGAGTTCGAGAAGCGCAGTTTCGCGGAATTATGCGAGCTGTTTGCCGGGGTTGATGCCTGCGTTGAACCTGTGCTGACGCTCAGCGAAGCCGTTGCCCATCCGCAGTTAAAGGCGCGGGCACTGGTCAGCCAGGTGCCCAGGGGCGATGGCTCGAGCCAGGCGCAGATTGCCTGCCCGTTGAAATTTTCGGAAGGGTTGCCAGCGCCCCGGCACATTGGCGTCGCCGTGGGCGCGCACAGTGATGAAGTGTTGGCGGAGCTGGGCTTGAGCCCGCCGCGCATCAGCGAGCTGCGCAGCTCCAAGGTGATTATGTAGTGGCTGGGCGGACGATATCGGGAGCAAGCCTCCTCCCACATTCAGGCCTGTGAATACGATCAAAATGTGGGAGGGGGGTTGCTCCCGATGAGGCCTTTATTCCACCCGGGTTTCGCCGGTAAACACCAATGTCTGCCGACAGCGCCGACACAGATACCGCCGCCCCTGAGCCACCATGCCATGGCGCTGCGACGAAAACGGAAAGTCGCTGTCGGCACATGGGCAGCGGTAGATATAGCGGGTCACCTGGCGCCGCTGCACGGCATAGGTATGGCAACGGTCCGGCGGCAGTTCGTAGACCCCGCGCATGATCAACTGCCATTCCTCGCCATGGGGCTGGATGCGTTCACCAAACAATTGGTGGGCGATCAGGTGCGCCACCTCATGGGCCACGGTCTGCTTGAGGAAGTGCTGGCTGTTTTCTCGGTACAACTGTGGGTTAAAGCGCAGCAGGTTCTCGTGCAAATGCGCGACACCGGCTTTCTGGCCCCGCAGCTTGAGGCTGACCTGGGGGCGTTTGAAGCTTCGTTTGAAAAAGGATTCGGCTTGCAGGAAACAATCTTCGACGCGGGTATTGAGTTGCTCGGGCATGCTGTACATATCTCCAGAGATGCCCAGTATGCCGCAAAGCTGAGTGTTTCCGAATCTGTCAGGCGCCGAATGGTCATGCATAACGCACAAAGCCACCTTGCGGTGGCCTTGCCTACGGTTTCAGCGGTTCAGTTGGTATAGATCGGCCCTACGCCCAGGCCCCAGACGATCACCGTAAACGCCATGATCGCCACCAGCACCACCAGGCCTACGGCCAGTACCGAGCTGGAAAACAGGAAGCCCTCGTCCGGATCGATGTTCATGAACGTCGGCAGCCCCACATACAACAGGTACACCGTGTAGCAGATCGCCGCTGTGCCCACGACCATACCCAGCCACATGTGCGGGTAGAGCGCCGCCAGCCCGCCGATAAACAGCGGCGTCGCGGTGTAGGTCGCAAAGGCCACGCAGCGGGCCATGCTGGGGTTGGCGTCGTAGGTACGGGCCATCCAATGAATGAACGCGCCCATCACCGCCACGCCGCCAAGCATGGCTGCGTACGACATGATGGTCATCCACAACGCACTTTCCTGGGTCAGCATCACCGGCGCGCGATTGCCGATGACCCAGCCCACCTGGGTGGTGCCGATAAACGCTGATATTGCGGGAATTGCCGCGAGAATCAGGGTGTGAGTGAGGTACATGTGGCCGATGCTTTCTTCTTTATCGCCACGGATTTCCCGCCATTCCTGGTCGGGATGGGTAAACAGCCCCACGACGTGATGGATCATGCCAGTCACTCCTGTCGTTGTTACCATCGCCCCCCATCGGAGCGCCCACGGGCCAATTGGCCTGAAAGGTCTGGATATAGATGTGCGACCTCACGTCGCAGTATAGGAAGGGATGACCGGAATAACTGTAGGGCCTTTAGAGCAAATCGCACTGTAAACAGTGGGCCTAATCGCAGATTGGAATGCGGGGCCACGTTGAATGTGTGGACTCGACATCGGTAAGATACCCGGCTTTTCGTCACACACCTCCAGCGGATCCAATCGCCATGGGCACTCTTACGGTCAACCAGAACAAACTGCAAAAACGCCTGCGTCGCCTGGCGGGTGAAGCAGTCGCCGATTTCAACATGATCGAGGATGGCGACAAGGTCATGGTCTGCCTCTCCGGCGGCAAAGACAGTTACACCCTGCTCGATGTGCTGCTGCACCTGCAAAAGGTCGCGCCGATCAAGTTCGACATCGTTGCCGTCAACATGGACCAGAAACAACCGGGGTTTCCCGAGCACGTGCTGCCGGCTTACCTGAAAGCGCTGGGCGTCGAGTACCACATCGTCGAGAAAGACACCTATTCGGTGGTCAAGGAGTTGATCCCGGAAGGCAAGACCACCTGCTCGCTGTGCTCGCGCCTGCGCCGTGGCACGCTCTACACCTTTGCCGATGAAATCGGTGCGACCAAGATGGCATTGGGTCACCATCGCGACGACATCGTCGAAACCTTCTTCCTCAACATGTTCTTCAACGGCTCCCTCAAGGCCATGCCGCCCAAGCTGCGCTCCGATGACGGACGCAACGTAGTAATCCGTCCGCTGGCGTATTGCAACGAAAAAGACATCCAGGCCTACTCCGACTTCAAGCAATTCCCGATCATCCCGTGCAACCTGTGCGGCTCCCAGGAAAACCTGCAGCGCCAGGTGGTCAAGGAGATGCTGGTGGACTGGGAGCGCAAGACGCCGGGGCGCACCGAAAGCATCTTCCGCAGCTTGCAGAACGTGCAGCCGTCGCAGTTGGCCGACCGCAACCTGTTTGACTTCACCAGCCTGAAAATCGACGAGACGGCCGCTTCGCGCTTCGTCAACGTAGTGAACCTCTGAAGCAGTTCAACGCTCTGAAAGACGGCGCTCAAGGGCGCCGTTTTCATTTCAATCCCCAGGAGAGGGCATGCGCGATTACAAGTGGCTGCACGAATATTGTCTGAACCGCTTTGGTTCAGCGGCTCAACTGGAAGCCCACCTGCCGGCACCCAAGACCCCGGCCCAATTGCGCAAGATCAGCGATGATCGCTACCTGTCGACCTTGGCGCTCCGGGTGTTTCGCGCCGGGTTGAAGCACAGTGTAGTGGACGCCAAGTGGCCGGCGTTTGAGCAGGTGTTCTTCGGCTTCGATCCGGAAAAAGTCGTGCTGATGGGCGCCGAGCACTTGGAACGCCTGATGCAGGACACGCGTATCATCCGTCACCTGGGCAAGCTCAAGAGCGTGCCGCGCAATGCGCAGATGATTCTGGATATTGAGCAAGAGAAGGGCAGCTTCGGCGCGTTTATCGCCGACTGGCCGGTGACGGATATCGTCGGGCTCTGGAAGTACCTGAGCAAGCACGGCCATCAGTTGGGCGGCCTGTCGGCGCCGCGATTCTTGCGGATGGTGGGCAAGGATACGTTTGTGCCGAGTGATGACGTAGTGGCTGCATTGAATGCGCAGAAGATCGTCGACAAGGCGCCGACCAGCCTGCGGGATCTGGCAACGGTTCAGGGCGCGTTCAACCAGTGGCATGCCGAGAGTGGGCGGCCGATGTGTCAGTTGTCGATGATGTTGGCTTACACCGTCAACCACTGACCCAGTCGGCGCAAGTTCTTGTGTGGTGAGCTCGCTCGCCACACAAGCCGGATGCACTGCAAATCGTTGATCAGGCCTCAGCCAGCCGCCGATTCAACTGATGCCGCCACCGCACATAGAGCAGTGCGGTACAAAACACCGCCAGACTTGCCAGCATCTCAAGCACCCCGAACCACTGGCGGTTCGGATCATACGCCGCCAGCGCGCCCTTGATGAAATACAGGTTCACCGCAAAGCACATCCATGAATGCCCCCGCGCACTGCCGCTGATCATGCCCGGCGCCAGCAACAACAGCGGCACCAGTTCGATCAGCAGGATCACCCACGGGCGTGCGCCATGCAGGTCGGCGACGAACAGGTAATACACGCAGAGCAAACCCACCAGGCTAAAAAACGCCAGCAGGCTCAGCGCGCGTGCCACCTTGACCCGCGGCTCCAGCCACGCTTGGGGCGGCAGAACTTTAGGCTTTTTGGCCACGACCATTCTCCAGCAGCGTGGCGGTGGTGGCGAGGCGCAACCCCAGTGCCCGGCACAGGGTGATTTCATGTTGATCGAGCATGCGCTTGCCGTCCGGCCCGGAATGGTGGCTGGCGCCATATGGCGTACCGCCGCCCTGGGTGTCGAGCAATGCCTGTTCGCTGTAGGGCAGGCCGGTGATCAGCATGCCGTGGTGCAGCAGCGGTAGCAGCATCGACATCAGCGTGGTCTCCTGGCCGCCGTGCAGGCTGGCGGTGGAGGTGAACACGCCAGCCGGCTTGCCGACTAGCGCGCCGGTGAGCCACAGGTTGCTGGTGCCATCGAGGAAGTACTTGAGCGGCGCAGCCATGTTGCCGAAGCGCGTCGGGCTCCCCAGGGCCAGGCCTGAGCAGTTCTTCAGATCATCTAGATTGGCATACAGCGCGCCTTCGTCCGGAATGCTCGGCGCCACGGCTTCGCATTCGGTGGAGATCGCCGGCACTGTGCGCAAGCGCGCCTCCATGCCGCCTTGCTCAATGCCCCGGGCAATCTGCCGGGCCATTTCGCTGACCGAGCCGTTGCGGCTGTAATACAGCACCAACACGTACGGTGTGGTCACGGCAGAATCTCCAGCACGTTTTCTGGTGGGCGGCCGATGATGGCTTTGTCGGCGGTTTCCAGGATCGGACGCTCCATTAGCTTGGGGTGTTCGGCGATGGCGGCGATCAGATGGGCTTCGCTGAGGCTGGCGTCGGCCAGGTTGAGAGTTTTGTACTCGTCTTCGCCGGTACGCAGCAATTGACGGGCGCTGAGGCCCAGTTTGGCCAGCAAGGCCTTGATTTGCGACGCACCCAGCGGGGTTTCCAGGTAGCGCACCACGGTTGGGGTGAGACCGCGGGCTTCAAGCAATTCGAGCGCACCGCGGGATTTCGAGCAGCGCGGGTTGTGATAAAGCGTCAGATCGGTCATGTGCGGGTCGCATCTTGCGTAAGGTGGCGGGTATTCTACCCGCGCTGCACCCCGTCCTTAAACCGTAAGAGGCGATAGGTCGCAGCCAACGTTCATTTTTGCGAAGGATTACCCCATGACACGTCGACTGATCGGTGCATTGGCGATCATTACAACCCTGCTGCTCAGCGGCTGCGGGAATGACTATGGCGTTGACCAGTACGGCCAGAAAGTCGCGGCCGAGCGCTTGGACAAGCAATGGCTGGTGGTCAACTACTGGGCAGAATGGTGTGGCCCGTGCCGCACGGAAATCCCTGAGCTCAATGCCTTGGCGGAACAGCTGAAGGGGCAGGGCGTGGGGGTGTTCGGGGTTAACTTCGACAATGTGCAGGGTGCAGAGCTGAAAGAGGCCAGCGACAAGCTGGGCATTAAATTCACCGTGCTGGCGCAAAACCCCGACGGGATCTTTGAAATTCCGCGCAGCGAGGCATTGCCGGTGACTTACATCATTGATGACAAGGGCAAGGTGCGTGAGCAGTTGATGGGCGAACAGACGGCGGAAGGGGTACTGGCCAAACTCAAGGCCTTGCGCGGTTAAAGCAACCACTCAAATCAAATGTGGGAGGGGGCTTGCCCCCGATTGCAGTGTTTCAGTCAATACATCCGTTGACTGTTACACCGCCATCGGGGCCAAGCCCTCTCCCACATTTGGACCGCAAGCAGCGTGATCAGCCTTCTTCCAGCCACAGGCGAATCGGCTTGCCTTCGGCCGGCCAGAAGCGGGTCTGCTCGATCGGCGAGATGTCCCAGCGTTGTACGCTTTGCAGGGCCTGGAAGAAGCGATGCTCCTGCTCCATCAAGGCCTCGGCGCAGAGCTTGCGGGTGCTGCCGATTTTGCCGAAGCTGAGTTTGTCGCCATCGACCGTGTACGGCGCAAACCAGTGGTTGCAGCCGCCATTACCGTAGGCGCGGCCATCGGCGCCGAGGGTGACAGTCAGGTGTGCGTAGTCCATCAATGGCCGCTCACCAATCCACTCCACCACGTAACTGTGATCCTGCTTGAGCTTGACCGCATCACCGGCACAGCCGCTCAAGGCCACGCCGACGGCGGCGAGCAGAAGCAGGCCTTTCATTGCGCAGCCTTCTGGCATTTCGGGCAGCGGTGCTTGTCGCCTTCACTGGCCCAGCCCAACTCTTTGATGCGCGCGTTGGCGGCAGGCTGCAGCGGTTCTTTGGTCAGCTTGGTTTCTACCGCGAATTCAAACTCCAGCACGGTGTCGCAGCTGTCGCAGTTGACCTTCCAAGTGTGAATCTCCAACTCGCCGAATTTCGGCCCTTGAGCCATGGCGACCCATTGGCCCGCCGGGCGGATGGAGTAGCGCGCGTCACCTTCAACGGTCAGGCGCATCGACAGGGTTTTACTGCCGCGCAGGGTGACGATCAGGACATCGCCATGCTTGATCGAACCACCGTTGCCGGTGACTTGGTAACGGCCCGGCACTAGGGCTCGGCATTCGATTAGGGTGTGTTGCGGGCTCAGCAAGCTGAAGCGGAAATCGTGTTCGGCCATGGATCCTCCAAATAGGCGCGGCATCCTATCACGGGTGCCTGCTCATCATGAGCTTGCTATGTGACCGCTGATCATCCTTCGACGAGGTTCTGCGCCCGACCATCGGCCCATGCAGCAATGTTGGCAAGGGTAGTGCCGGCAATGGCCGCCAGGGCCTCGCGGGTAAGGAACGCCTGGTGTGCGGTGATGATCACGTTGGGGAAGGTCAGCAGGCGTGCGAGCACGTCGTCTTGCAGGGGCAAGTCCGAGCGGTCCTCAAAAAACAGCTGGGCTTCTTCTTCGTAGACATCCAGCCCCAAGTAGCCGAGTTGGCCGTCCTTGAGGGCTTCGATCAATGCCGGGGTATCCACCAGGCCGCCACGGCCAGTATTGATCAGCATCGCGCCGGGCTGCATGTGCGACAGGGAACGGGCGTTGATCAGGTGCTTGCTGTCAGCGGTCAGCGGGCAGTGCAGGCTGATGATCTGCGCCTGGGCCAGTAACTCGGGCAGGCTCACGTACTTCGCGCCCATTGCCTGTACCTGTTGATTGGGGAAGGGGTCGTAGGCGAGCAACTCACAGCCGAACCCGGCCATGATCCTGGCAAATGTCGCGCCGATCTGCCCAGTGCCGACAACACCGACAGTCTTGCCCACCAGGTCGAAACCGGTAAGACCGTGCAAGCTGAAGTCACCCTCGCGGGTGCGGTTGTAGGCACGGTGCAGGCGGCGGTTGAGTGCGAGGATCAGCGCTACGGCGTGTTCAGCGACCGCATGGGGCGAGTAAGCAGGTACCCGTACGATCGTCAGGCCCAGGCGCTTGGCGACGGCGAGGTCGACATGGTTGTAACCCGCCGAGCGCAGTGCAATCAGTCGGGTGCCGCCCTTGGCCAGGTGTTCCAGCACCGGGGCGCTGAGGTCGTCGTTGATAAAGGCGCAAACCACCTCGTGGTGTTCGGCCAGGGCCACGGTGTCGAGATTGAGTCGGGCCGGCTGGAATTGCAGTTCCAGCCCAGCTGGCAGTGGCTCGCCGAGGAAACTATCGCGGTCGTAGGTCTGGCTGCTGAAAAGAATCACGCGCATTGAAAAGCTCCCTGCAATTTGTCAGTGGGTCAGCGCCATGAAATAGGGTCAGACACTGACCCGTGCTTCGCTGGCCAGTCGCGCGATGGCCATGTCCAGTTCGTCCAGCGCGGTCATCGCCTTGGCATCGTCCTGCTTGAGCAGGGTTTCGGCGCGCTGGCAGGCGGCGCGCAGTTGCGGTACGCCACAGTAGCGGGTGGCGCCGTGCAAGCGGTGGACGCGTTCGATCAGCGCCAGGTTGTCCTTGGCGTCGCGGGCGATGTGAATGGCTTGGCGGTCGGCTTCCAGGGAGGCCAGCAGCATGGCAAGCATGTCAGCCGCCAGATCGGTTTTACCCGCGGCCAGGCGTAGGCCTTCCTCATGGTCCAGAACCGGCAACTGCACCCCTGGGCCCAGACCTTCAGTGACACGCTCAGGCACTTGGTTGCGCAAGGCTAGGCCGGTCCACTTCAACACCACTTGGGCCAGTTGCCTTTCGCTGATGGGTTTGGTCAGGTAATCGTCCATGCCGCTTTGCAGCAAGGCGCGTTTTTCGTTAGCCATGGCGTGAGCAGTAAGGGCGACCACTGGCAAGGGTGTGCCATGGCGCTCACTTTCCCACTGACGGATCGCCTCGGTGCTCTGGCGCCCATCCATGCCAGGCATTTGTACGTCCATCAGCACCAGATCGAAGGTGTCCTGTTTTACCGCGTCGACTGCGGCATAACCGCTTTCTACCGCACGTACCTGGGCGCCCATGTCCTCCAGCAACGTCTGCACCAAGAGCAGGTTTGCCGGGTTGTCGTCGACACACAGCACACGCGGCGCACGGCTGGACAGCGGCTCGCCCGGTTCGCTGCGCGACGGGCGCGGGCTGATCAGGTCGGAGAGGGCGCGGCGAAGCTTGCGGGTGCATGCCGGCTTGGCCTGCAACTGGCTGTTGGGGTTGGGCACCGACTGGTTGAACAGCATCTGTTCTGTGGTTGGGCACAGCACCAGCACTTTGCAACCCAGGCGTTCCAGGTCCCAAAGATGCTGGTTGAGGCGTTCGGGCGGGATGTCGTTGGCGGTGACGCCGAGCACCGCCAAGTCGATGGCTTGCTCGGTCTGATGGGCGCTGGTGATGCCGTTGGTCAGGTTTTCCAGGCTGTTGAACGGCGTGACTTCCAGGCCGCAGTCTTCCAGTTGATGTTGCAAGGCCTGGCGCGCCAGTTCGTGGTTTTCCAGTACCGCCACGCGATGGCCCAGCAGCGGCGCGCAGGGCAGGTCTTCGATGTCGTCGCGGGTTTTGGGCAGGTTCAGGCTGATCCAGAATTCCGACCCTTCGCCCGGCGTACTGTCGACGCCGATTTCACCGCCCATTTGCTCGATCAGGCGCTTGGAAATCACCAGGCCCAGCCCGGTGCCGCCCGGCTGGCGCGACAGAGAGTTATCGGCTTGGCTGAACGCCTGGAATAAAGCCCGCACATCCTGGCTGGACAGGCCGATGCCGGTGTCCTGCACGCTGATGCGCAGTTGCACGCTGTCTTCCTGTTCCTCCTCGATCATCGCCCGGGCCACGATAGTGCCCTCGCGGGTGAACTTGATGGCGTTGCTGATCAGGTTGGTCAGGATCTGCTTGAGCCGCAGAGGGTCGCCCACCAGTGCTAGCGGCGTGTCGCGGTACACCAGGCTGACGAGCTCCAACTGCTTGGCATGGGCAGCGGGGGCGAGGATGGTGAGGGTGTCTTGCAGCAAATCCCGCAGGTTGAACGGGATGCTGTCGAGCACCAACTTGCCGGCCTCAATCTTCGAGAAGTCGAGGATCTCGTTGATGATGCCCAACAGGTTGTCGGCGGATTTTTCGATAGTGCCCAGGTAATCCAACTGGCGCGGTGTGAGCTCGCTTTTTTGCAGCAGGTGGGTAAAGCCGAGGATACCGTTGAGCGGTGTGCGGATTTCATGGCTCATATTGGCCAGGAACTCGGACTTGATACGGCTGGCCTCGAGTGCTTCTTTGCGGGCCAGGTCCAGCTCGATGTTCTGGATTTCGATGGTTTCCAGATTCTGGCGTACGTCTTCGGTGGCCTGGTCGATGCTGTGCTGCAGTTCTTCCTGGGCGTTTTGCAGGGTTTCGGCCATGCGGTTGACGCCTGAGGCGAGTTGGTCCAGCTCCTGGCTGCCCAAA
Source organism: Pseudomonas sp. TE3911 (assembly GCF_054062775.1). Lineage (NCBI taxonomy): Bacteria > Pseudomonadati > Pseudomonadota > Gammaproteobacteria > Pseudomonadales > Pseudomonadaceae > Pseudomonas > Pseudomonas sp. TE3911. Next base: position 1,569,690 of record NZ_JBSSFP010000001.1, read on the forward strand.
GGAGGCAAGCGGGTTTCCAGGTTGCCGTCCTTGAGCTGGGCCACTGCTTGCTTGATCAGGCCAATCGGCTCGTTGATCGTGCGGCTGATGCGCAGCGCCAGGGCTGCTGTGCAGATCAGGCCAATGGCGATCAACAGCAGGCTGGCGAACAGACTGCGATAGCCGCGCAGCAACATACCGTTGTGGGACAGTTCTACTTCGACCCAGCCCAAGAGGCGGTCGGCTTCATCGGGGATCAAGTCGCCGGCAAGGTTGCGATGGCGGCCAAACACCGGCAGCAGATAGCGCGTGGCGTCATTGTCGGTGCGTTGCAGCAGGTGAGAGCTGTTGCCGGCCGGCGGCTGGTTGAGCATGGTCGGGCCAGCGTGGGCGAGGGGCGTACGGTCCGGCGCAAGGAACGACACGGTGCGCACGTCCAGTTGTTCCAGGGATTGAGTGGCGATGCGCTCCAGCAGGTCAGTGTTCTTGCTGCTTAAAGCAGGAGCCACCAGAGGCGCCAATTGCTCGGTGATCATTTCGCCGCGCTGCAGCAATTGGGTCTGCAACTCCGAGAGTTGCATCCAGGTGAAGTAGCCCCCCAACAGTAAGGCCATCAGGCTGGTCGGTAATAAGCTCAGCAACAGTACGCGGCCTTTTATCCCCATTCTTCTAAGCACGCCACTCTCCTGCTACCACACTGAAATCAATCTTCCGCGCCGGCATCCGGCCCGCGCCACCTGCGCAGTGTAGCCATTTGCACGGCCTGGAATCTCGCAAATTGTTGAGAGAGGGCAATCTTCGGCTCGTTTGGCCCCGTAGCGATTGCCTGCGCCAGGGTAATCTTGAATAATCAGCGATTGAGAATGACTTGCAGACGCTAATGAATCCCGCAGCAGTTGGCCTACCCAATATCCTGACCATCGAAGATGATCCCGTGCTGGGCGCCTATGTCCACGAGCATCTGGGGCGCTGTGGCTTCCAGGTCACCTGGTGCCAGAACGGCCAGCAAGGGCTGGCGATGGCGCGCGAACAGGCGTTCGACCTGGTGTTGATGGATATCCTGCTGCCGGGGCTGGATGGTTTGTCGATCTTGACTCATCTACGCCAGAGTCATTCGATCCCGGTAATCCTGATGTCGGCATTGGGTGCCGAGGCCGATCGCGTCAGCGGTTTTCGCCTGGGCGCCGATGACTACTTGCCTAAGCCGTTCAGCATGGTCGAGTTGCGCGTGCGCATCGAAGCCATCCTGCGCAGGGTGGCCCTGGATCGACGCCCGCTGCCGACGCTTGCGCCGGTGCGTGGGGATGCTCGCACACTGCGTTTCGACGATGAGCTGTGCGATGTGTTTCATCAGGAACACTGGGCAGGCCTGACCCGCAGCGAATACCGCCTGTTGGAAACCCTACACCGCAACACTGAAGAAGTCCTCAGCAAAGCATTCCTTTACCAACATGTGTTGCAGCGCGGCTATGCGCCCCATGACCGCAGCCTCGACATGCACATCAGCCAGATCCGTCGCAAGCTCAAGGCGATCGGCTACAGCGAGCGCGAAGTGCGCACGGTGTGGGGCAAGGGCTATGTGCTCAGTGGTCACGACGATGGGCTTTGAAAGGGCGCTGAAACGGCTGCCGGGCAAACATTCATTATTTTGGAAGCTCGCCTGCCTGTTGATTGCCTTCTGTTTGCTGATGATCTGGCTTAGTTGGTCCTGGGGCCGGTACATGGAGCAAAAGAACGCGTATTTGTCCGACGAGGCGAGGGTCACGCTGAGTGGTTATGCGGTGAGCGCCGAGCAGGCCTGGAACCGTGGCGGCCATGCCGGTGTTGATGCGTGGCTGCAGGCGATGGGCAAACAGGAAAGCACGTGGATCGGCGTAATAGGCAACGACTTGCAGTCGTTGAGCAGCTATCCACTGACCGCTACGGAAAGCCAGCGCCTGACGTTCTTGCGGGGCCTGGATTGGCCGGTCAGCCGCCACGTCAAGGGCTTGCCGTGGCTCAAGATCCCGTTTGCGGTAGATCCGGGTGCCGGTTCGCTGGTCATTGAATTGCCACAGCGTTTTATGCCGGGGCGTTATCAAGTTGTCTGGCGCGTGGTGACCAATGGTGTGATTCCAGGCCTCTTTACCTTGTTGCTGTGCGTCGGCCTGTACCGGCTGCTGATCATGCCTCTCAATCAACTGCGCGAGCAGGCCAATGCCTGGCGTGCCGATCAATTGAACACGCGGATGCCCCTTGACGCCACCAGTCGACAGGACGAATTGGGCGAGTTGGGCCGTGCGTTTGACCACATGTCTGAGCGTTTGCAGGGCACTGTTGTATTGCAACAACAACTGCTGCGGGACATGTCCCATGAACTACGCACTCCGTTGAGCCGCTTGCGCGTGGCCTGCGACAGCGAGCAGGATCTTGCTCAGTTGCGTGAGCGTTTGGGCCGAGAGATTGACGCTATGCAGCGCCTGGTGGAAGACAGCTTGCAGCTGGCCTGGCTGGACACCGAGCGGGCGCCACTGCCCAAGGAGGATCTTCAGGTACAGGCGTTGTGGGACATGTTGCGGGAGAATGCCTGCTTTGAAAGCGATTGGTCCGCATCGCGACTGCCGTGCCTGCTGGGCGCTGACTGTTGGGTGCGCGGTAATCTAAACGCCCTGGCCCAGGCCTTGGAAAATATCCTGCGCAACGCCATACGCCACTCTCCGGAGAACGGGGTTGTGTGTCTGGATGGGCGACGCGATGGGGAGTACTGGCACCTGTGGTTGGAGGATCAGGGCGGGGGGATTGATGAGCGTGATCTGGAGCGGATTTTTGCGCCGTTCACGCGCTTGGACGGCTCGCGGCCCGGTGATGGTGGTTTCGGCCTGGGCCTGAGCATCGCGCGCAATGCCGTTCAGCGTCAGGACGGCAGCCTGTGGGCGCAAAACACCGGTCAGGGCCTGCGTGTACACCTGCGGTTACCGGCGCGCTAGGGCTCAGCCCCGGCGCAGCTTGCGCTTCTTCCATTGGCGCGCGACCCACCAGCGCCAATAGCCCATCGTCAGGCAATAGGCCAATGCGCCCAGCACCAGCCCCAACACCACTGAGCCGAGCAAGAAGGGTTGCCACAGCGTACTCAACTGGCCGCTGATCCATTCCCAGGTCAAGTCATCGGGCAGGCTGCGCGGGGGCACGTTCATCAACCAGGCGCCGGTCATGTAAGTACAAACAAATACCACTGGCATCGTGATCGGGTTTGTCAGCCAAACCAGGCTGACGGCGATGGGCATATTGCCGCGCACGGTAATTGCCAGCACCGCAGCCAATAGCATCTGCAACGGAATGGGGATAAATGCTGCGAACAGACCCACCGCCATGGCGCGCGCCACTGAGTGCCGATTCAGATGCCAGAGGTTCGGGTCATGCAGCAGCGTGCCAAGAAACTGTAATGACTTGTGTTCCCTGATACTGGTGGGGTCGGGCATGTACCGTTTGAATAAGCGCCGTGGCATAAGGGGTCCAGGTCAGTTCGAGGGGCAAGTATGCCCGCATTCTATAAACAGAAAATTCAGACTTTGTGACAAAACATCATAGGACGTACCGAGCACCCAGCTAAGACTGAGTGGATCACTTGAAAAGGATGATTCATGAAGACAGGGATGTTCGCGCTGGCGCTGGGCTTGCTTGCCCTGCGTTTCCTACCTGAGTTACCGACCACTGGATGGCTGATAGCCATGCTGGTGCTGGTTTTGATGCTGCTGCCATTTCGTACGTCTCCCTTGGCGTTTTTCCTGCTGGGCTTGAGCTGGGCGTGCATCAGTGCGCAATGGGCGCTGGATGATCGCCTGCCACCGGCGCTCGATGGCCAGACGCGATGGTTGGAGGGGCGCGTCATTGGGTTGCCACAACAGACCGGCACCGGGGTGCGTTTCGATCTGGCCGACAGCCGGTCGCGTAACGCCCGGTTGCCCAAGCGCATCCGTGTGTCCTGGCACGGTGGGCCCGAGGTACGCAGCGGGGAGCGCTGGCGCCTGGCAGTCACGCTTAAGCGGCCGTCCGGGCTGCTAAATTTTCACGGTTTTGATCAAGAGGCATGGTTGCTGGCCCAACGCATTGGCGCCACTGGCTCGGTAAAAGACGGTGAGCGCCTGTCGCCGGCCCGCCATGCCTGGCGCGACACGGTCCGCCAACGGTTGATTGCCGTCGACGCTCAAGGTCGCGAGGCGGGCCTGGCAGCTTTGGTGCTGGGGGACGGTTCCGGGCTGGCAGCCGAGGATTGGCAGGTGTTGCAGGACACCGGCACGGTGCACCTGCTGGTGATTTCCGGCCAGCATATCGGCCTGCTGGCGGGGCTGATCTACGGGTTGGTCGCGTTACTGGCACGCTACGGTTTCTGGCCTCGAATGTGGCCATGGCTGCCGTGGGCGTGTGGCTTGGCGTTTGCGTCCGCGCTGGGTTATGGCCTGTTGGCGGGGTTCGGTGTGCCGGTCCAGCGGGCCTGCGTCATGGTGGGCCTGATGCTGCTGTGGCGTTTGCGCTTCCGTCATTTGGGGTTCTGGTGGCCGTTGTTGCTGGCGCTCAATGGTGTACTGATCCTTGAACCATTGGCCAGCCTGCAACCGGGGTTTTGGCTTTCTTTTACGGCTGTTGCCGTATTGATCCTGGCTTTCGGCGGGCGCCTGGGGCCGTGGGGTGTCTGGCAGGCCTGGACGCGTCCTCAATGGTTTATTGCCATTGGCCTGCTTCCTGTGTTGTTGGTGCTCGGGTTGCCCATCAGCGTCAGTGCGCCGCTGGCCAATCTGGTGGCCGTGCCTTGGATCAGTCTTGTGGTGTTGCCGCTGGCGTTGCTGGGGACCGCCATGCTGCCGCTGCCATATTTGGGGGAGGGCTTGCTGTGGCTGGCGGGTGGGGCGTTGGATGCGTTGTTCCTGGGTCTGGCATGGCTCGCAGGGCAAGTGCCCGCGTGGATACCTGCCGATGTGCCCTTGGGTTACTGGCTGATCAGTCTGATGGGTGCGGTGCTGTTGTTGCTGCCCAAAGGCGTGCCGTTTCGGCTGTTGGGCTGGCCTATGTTGCTGTTGGCAGTCTTTCCACCGCGTGAGCCGGTGCCCCATGGGCGTGTGGAGGTGGTGCAGTTGGATGTGGGGCAGGGGCAGTCCTTGATTCTGCGTACCCGGCATCACACGTTGCTTTACGACGCCGGCCTGCGGTCTGGCACAGTTGATCTTGGGGCTCGTGTGGTATTGCCGTCGCTGAAAAAACTCGGCGTCGAGTCACTGGACATGATGTTGCTTAGTCACGCTGATGCCGATCATGCCGGTGGGGCAGCGGCTGTTGCCCGAGGGGTGCCGATCAAGCGGGTGGTGGGCGGCGAAACCGAAGGGTTGCCAGCGTTTCTCGGAGCCCAGCCATGTATCAGTGGCGAACAGTGGGAGTGGGACGGTGTGTCATTCGAGTTGTGGCAGTGGTCTGAGGCTATTAATGGCAATCCAAAGTCTTGCGTTCTGCAGGTCCAAGCCAATGGTGAACGGCTATTGCTCACCGGGGATATTGATCGCGCCGCCGAACGGGCATTTCTCGACTCACCACTGGCCGTGCGGACCGATTGGCTGCAAGCCCCTCACCATGGCAGCCGGAGTTCGTCATCCTGGCCTTTTCTACGGCGGCTGGCACCCACGTCAGTGCTGATCTCCCGTGGGCGTGGCAATGCGTTCGGCCATCCTCATCCACAGGTGGTTGAGCGCTACCAGGCGCTGGGCAGCCAGTTATATGACAGTGCTGAGCATGGAGCGGTGCGCTTGCAATTGGGGGCTTTCCTGCCACCCATTGTTGCGCGTAGTCAACGCCGTTTTTGGCGCGAAGCGTTACCGTAATTCGACGTTACTATAAGGCTGGAGCCTACGACAGGCGAAGCCATGGCTGACGAACCCCGTTGCCGAACCTGTATGGTAAAGTGGCGCACTTTTTCGAGGGGACATTCACTGTGTGGGAATTGGTCAAATCCGGCGGCTGGATGATGTTGCCGATTATCTTGAGCTCCATCGCCGCACTCGGCATCGTTGCCGAACGCTTGTGGACCCTGCGCGCCAGTCGAGTCACGCCCGAGCATCTATTGGGGCAGGTCTGGGGCTGGATCAAGAACAAGCAACTGGACAAGGAAAAACTCAAGGCACTGCGCGCTGATTCGCCTTTGGGCGAAATCCTCGCCGCGGGCTTGGCTAACTCCAAGCATGGCCGCGAGATCATGAAAGAGTGCATTGAAGAGGCCGCCGCCCGGGTTATTCATGAACTGGAGCGCTACATTAATGCTCTCGGCACCATCGCTGCCATGGCACCGTTGCTCGGTCTGCTGGGAACGGTATTGGGCATGATCGATATTTTCAGCTCATTCATGGGGTCGGGCATGACCACCAACGCGGCGGTGCTCGCCGGGGGGATTTCCAAGGCCCTGATTACCACGGCAGCAGGCTTGATGGTCGGTATTCCTGCGGTGTTCTTCCATCGTTTCCTGCAGCGGCGCATCGATGAGCTGGTGGTCGGCATGGAGCAGGAGGCCATCAAGTTGGTGGAAGTGGTGCAAGGCGACCGTGATGTGGACCTGGTTGGGGGCAAAGCGTGAAATTTCGCCGCAAGCAACGGGAAAATGTCGATATCAACCTCGCGTCGCTGATCGACGTGGTATTTATCCTGCTGCTGTTTTTTGTCGTCACCACCACCTTCACCCGGCAGACCGAACTGCGTGTCGACTTGCCGGAAGCGGTGAGTGGTTCGCCGGCGGAAGACCAGGAAATCAAGCAACTGGACATCGCCATCAGCGCCGACGGCGCGTTCTCGGTGAATAACCAGTTACTGGAGAAAAACGATCTCGCCAGCCTGATGGTCGCCCTGGAGAAAGAATCCGGAGGAGACACCAAGATGCCGTTGTCCATCAGTGCCGATGGCAAGACCCAGCATCAGGCCGTTATCACCGCGATGGACGCCGCCGGCAAGCTCGGTTTCAGCCATCTGCGCATGAGCACTGTCGAGGCGGCGAGCCAACCTTGATGCCCATGTCCGATCGTTTGCTCAAGGCCTGGTACGAGGGGCATCCGGCGCTCGCGTTATTGCGGCCGCTGGAGTCTTTGTATCGCCGCGTAGTGCAGCGCAAACGCGCGCGGTTCGTGGCGGGCGAGGGCGACATTTATCAATCGCCCGTGCCAGTGGTGGTGGTCGGTAACATCACCGTAGGCGGCACCGGCAAGACGCCGTTGATCCTGTGGTTGATCGAACACTGTCGGCGCAATGGCTTGCGTGTAGGTGTGGTCAGTCGAGGGTACGGCGCCAAGCCTGCGCAACTGCCATGGCGCGTCGAGGCCAGCCAAAGCGCCGAAGTGGCGGGTGACGAACCTTTGTTGATCGTGCAGCGTTGCGGCGTGCCCATGATGATCGATCCCGATCGCAGCCGTGCGGTCAAGGCACTGTTGGCCTGCGAGCCGCTGGACCTGATTCTTTCCGATGATGGTCTGCAACACTATCGCCTGGCCCGTGACCTGGAACTGGTGTTGATCGACGCCGCCCGTGGCCTTGGTAATCGTCATTGCCTCCCGGCCGGGCCGTTGCGCGAGCCGGTCGAGCGCCTGCAGAGTGTAGATGCGCTGCTCTATAACGGCGCAGTATCAGATCGCGACGATGGCTTTGCCTTCCGCCTGCAGCCTACGGCACTCGTTAATCTGTATACCGGCGAACGCCAGTCGGTGGAGTACTTTCAAGCAGGTCAACGGGTGCACGCGGTCGCCGGTATCGGCAACCCGCAACGTTTCTTCAACACCCTTGAAACGCTACACTGGCAACCGATACCCCATGCGTTTGCCGACCATGCGCCCTACAGCGCCGAAGTCTTGAATTTTACTCCGTCATTGCCGCTGGTAATGACCGAGAAGGACGCGGTGAAGTGCCGCGCCTTTGCCCAGCCCGACTGGTGGTACCTTGCGGTGGATGCGGTGCCGTCACCGGCGTTCGTCGCGTGGTTCGACACGCAGCTGACGCGCTTGTTGCCCGCCCGTCCCTTGCCTTAAAACACTTCTTTCCAGGAAATATTCATGGACACCAAACTGCTCGATATCCTTGCTTGCCCGATCTGCAAAGGCCCGCTCAAGCTCAGCGCCGACAAAACCGAGCTGATCAGTAAAGGCGCGGGCCTGGCATATCCGATACGTGATGGCATCCCGGTAATGCTGGAAAGCGAAGCCCGCACCCTGACCACCGATGAGCGCCTGGATAAATGACCACCGCCTTTACCGTTGTCATTCCCTCGCGTTACGCATCGACCCGCCTGCCAGGCAAGCCGCTGCAATTGATCGGCAGCAAGCCGATGATCCAGCTGGTGTGGGAACAGGCCTGTAAAAGCAGCGCTGATCGGGTGGTTGTAGCGACTGACGATCCACGCATTATTGACGCGTGCAAAGGCTTTGGCGCCGAAGCGGTATTAACCCGCGAAGACCATAACTCCGGCACCGACCGCCTGGCCGAAGTGGCCACGCAGCTTGGTCTGGCGCCTGACGCCATCGTGGTCAATGTACAAGGCGACGAACCGTTGATTCCGCCGAGCGTGATCGACCAGGTGGCCGCCAACCTGGCTGCCCATGGTGAAGCGCGCATGGCCACCCTTGCCGAGCCGATTCACGATATTGAAACCCTGTTCAACCCGAACGTGGTGAAGGTGGTCAGTGATGTGAATGGCCTGGCGTTGACCTTCAGCCGTTCCACCTTGCCCTGGGCGCGTGACGCCTTTGCCAAGAACCGAGACGTGTTGCCGGAGGGCGTACCGTACCGCCGGCATATCGGCATCTATGCCTACCGCGCAGGTTTCCTGCATGACTTCGTCAGTTGGGGACCGTGCTGGTTGGAAAATACCGAATCCCTGGAACAACTGCGGGCCCTGTGGCACGGCGTGCGTATTCACGTAGGCGATGCGTTGGAAGCGCCGCCTGCCGGTGTCGATACCCCGGAAGACCTTGAGCGCGTCCGTCGCCTGCTGGGGGCCTGATGGAGGTTCTGTTTGTCTGCTTGGGCAATATCTGTCGCTCGCCCACCGCTGAAGGCGTCCTGCGCCATAAATTGCGCGAAGCCGGGCTGGCCGGGCAGGTCGAGGTTGCTTCTGCTGGCACCGGCGACTGGCATGTCGGTAACCCGCCGGACCAGCGCAGCCAGCGTGCAGCGTTGGTCCGCGGTTACGATTTGTCGGGCCAGCGTGCCCAGCAGGTCTCCCGTGCTGACTTTGCGCGTTATGACCTGATCCTGGCGATGGATAGCAGCAACCTGCGCAACCTCAAGGCGCTACAGTCAGGGCAGGGTAAGGCCGAACTGGATTTGTTTCTGCGCCGCTACCACTCGGAAGTGGACGACGTGCCAGACCCGTATTACGAGGGCGAGCAAGGCTTCGAGCGAGTGCTGGACCTGATCGAGCGGGCCTGTGATTTATTGGTGATCGAATTGAAGGGGCGATTATGACCTTGCAAGTGCATGCGCAGGTTTCGCTCAAGCCATTCAACAGTTTTGGCATCGACGTTCGCGCCCGGCTTTATGCCGAGGCCCGCAGCGACGCCGATGTGCGAGAGGCATTGGCTTACGCTTCGGCGCAAGCGTTGCCCTTATTGGTGATCGGCGGTGGCAGCAATCTGCTGCTGACCCAGGACATACCTGCGTTGGTGCTACGTATGGCCACCCAGGGCATTCGCGTGCTGCACGATGACGGCGTGCATGTGGTGGTTGAAGCCGAGGCGGGCGAGGCGTGGCACCCATTTGTACTTTGGACATTGGCGGAGGGCTTTTGCGGTCTGGAGAATCTCAGTCTTATCCCTGGGACCGTTGGGGCTGCCCCCATGCAGAACATTGGCGCCTACGGTGTGGAGATCAAGGATGTATTTGCCGGCCTGACCGCACTGGATCGTCATACCGGTGAGCTACGGGACTTCAGCCTGCAAGAATGCAACTTTGCCTACCGTGACAGCCTGTTCAAGCACGAAACCGGACGCTGGTTGATCCTGCGGGTACGCTTTGCCCTGAGCCGCGTCAGCCACCTCAAACTCGACTATGGTCCGGTACAACAGCGCCTGGCAGGGCAGGGCATCACTGACGCGACGCCAAGCGATGTCAGTCGCGCGATTTGCAGCATTCGCAGCGAAAAATTGCCAGATCCGGCAGTACTGGGCAATGCCGGCAGCTTCTTCAAGAATCCGCTGGTGACCAGGGCATTGGCTGAAGAACTTCGAGCGCAGTATCCGGACCTGGTGGCCTACCCCCAGGGGGATAGGCACATGAAGCTTGCCGCCGGTTGGCTGATCGACAAGGCCGGCTGGAAGGGCTTTCGTGAGGGTGACGCGGGCGTGCACAAGCTGCAGGCGCTGGTGCTTGTCAACTATGGCAACGCCACAGGGCATGATATTGCGCACCTGGCCCAGCGTATCCAAAAGGATATCGTTGAGCGTTTCAAGGTCGAACTGGAAATGGAACCCAACCAGTACTGATGCCTTGCTCCTGGTAAGTAAAAAATAAAAATGCCCCGTATCTTTCGATGCGGGGCATTTTTTATTCGGCTAACAATTAGTCATCGCGGCTCATGATGCCGAAGATCTGCAACAGGCTGATAAACAGGTTGTAGATCGACACATACAGGCTAACAGTGGCCATGATGTAGTTGCGCTCACCGCCGTGGATGATGGCGCTGGTCTGGAACAGGATGCACACCGAGGAGAACAGCACAAACCCCGCGCTGATCGCCAGTTGCAGGCCACTGATCTGGAAGAACATGCCTGCAACCACCGCCGCCAGCAATACGAAGAAGCCTGCGGTGATAAAGCCGCCCAGGAAGCTCATGTCCTTGCGGGTGATCAGCACGTAGGCCGACAGACCGCCAAATACCAGGGCCGTCATAGCAAACGCCGAGCTGACCACTTCCGCTCCGCCAGCCATGCCGAGGTAACGGTTGAGGATCGGGCCGAGGATGAAGCCCATGAAACCGGTCAAGGCAAACGCCGACACCAAGCCCCAGGCCGAGTCACGCAGCTTGTTGGTCAGGAAAAACAGACCATAGAAGCCAATCAGCACGACAAAGATATTCGGATAGCCGACGCGCATCTGCTGCGCTACGAACGCCATCACGCCGCTGAATGCGAGGGTAAGGGCGAGCAGGCCATAGGTGTTGCGCAACACGCGGCTGACTTCAAGCTGCTCAGCCTGCGCGTTACCATTCACTGCGTAATTCTGTTCGCGCATGGCGACACTCCTTCGGTTTTGAAACGTTCAGTCGCAAAGATCATAACAGACGCTCTGTAACAAGCGATGGCGAGAGTTTGACAGTGTGTTTCATTCGGGTATTATGGCGCCCGCTGAGACAGGATGACCTACTATAATCCTGTGACGCAAAAGGGAAATTGGCAGAGTGGTTGAATGCACCGGTCTTGAAAACCGGCGGACGTTAATAGCGTCTCCAGGGTTCGAATCCCTGGTTTCCCGCCAAGATTCAAACGAAAGCCCCGCAAATGCGGGGCTTTCGTGTTTCTGGAGTTCTGGTTGCGGAAGACGGTTCGTCATAGGCATGCCTAAATTTGCCTATTCGAAGGATTTGACGGTTGTATATCTCCTTCTGTAACCCGTTTGGTAACCGCCTGCTCACCGTGCACCAGTGGCTGACTCGGGCCGCGAATGTCGATAACTTTCGGTGCTGTCTTGGGCCTTCTATCACGAAGTTGAAACCACCACAGTGGCTTAGTAGCCGCGTTGTACCTCCTTTGCCTTCCTGATGCGTCGGTCCGGATTCTCCCGCTCAGCATCCCCAATCAGGGGGCATGCTTAGTTTGGTTCCATAAATTGTCCCAATAATTTTGTGGCTTTTCTGAAGAGCTTTTACTCGTCATCTTTTTGTTTTTTTACTATTATCGCTCATCTGTGCACTCAAGGAAGAGAGGCTGAGCGCCTTGAGTCTGGTAGAAAATTTACACTCGATCACTGAATGAGTTATGACTTTTACCCAGAACCTAACGACTCAGCCAACCGTAATTACTTCTTGGTGAAACCGATGGATAAAATGTGTGGCATCGTTGTAGTGGTAGGACTTGCCCTCTCGGGATGCGCTACGAAAACTCCAGAAAAACCTAACGTGACTCCACCCCCTGCCGTGGTCCATGAAGCACCACCTGAAGTCGCCCATTCGACACCAGAAAATTGGACTGTGCGTTATGAAGCTGCACCTGCTGCGAACGCCAGTGCTGAATCCCCAGACCATGCCTCTGCTGAAGCCGCTCAGTCAGAATCAGAAACAGACCTAAATCAAAATCGCGCTGAGCAATGCCGTAAAGAGCTGGATGTTTTAAAGGTTTACAACAAAGCGTCTTACGCCAAATATGAAGCGGAATACCAAGCCATTGCTGCCAAAACTGCTAAATACATGGAAATTAAAGACTCGTTAGGTCCCGATTTAAACTACATGGTTATGCCCGCTTATCAATTTCAAATTCGCGAGTTCTGCTTCCGAGTTAAAACCCGTCTGTCGGAGCTTGTGCTTCGCCAAGCCAAATAATGACTCCACGTTAGGGGCGGTCTTTTGCCAGTAGAGGGAGCGCTGAAAAAGACTTCCGTCTCTGTTGAAGTACGTGCCTCACGGGACTCGAATGGTTGAGCGCCGATGAAGTATATTTTCTTCGCGGTTGCCGAATGCGCTGGCAAGCATAAGTAGATCCAGCATGGGCACTTCTTAGCCTAGAGAGGCTATGGGGTGTCCAAGAAGCGCTCGAACCCCTGGTTTCCCACCAAGATTCATACGAAAGCCCCGCAATGCGGGGCTTTTTTGGTTTTGGGATTTTGGAGTCAGGTGGGCAATACCTCTCACTGCCACACCCGCAGCCACTGTTAAAGGCAGTTTCTCATCTCAATCAGCAGAAAAGCTGAGCCACCGAAAGCAGGCAAATCATCTGGGCAAACATCTGTGCTCGAATTGGATGCTTCATCGCCGTCACCTCGTAGGCAGTTGCTGGTGGTAGTGCCGTAGGCAATGTACATATATGCGCCAGAACGCTCGAAAATGGAAATGCAACCCTGGCTCGCCAACAACACATTCAACTGCTTCCAGAAGTATAGACCCTGTGACGAATTCGTCACGAAGCGCTCTGGCACACACTTCGAACACAATCTGCCGATATCGGTCGCACTTTTTTTGATTTCTCGGCTCTATCCTTGTCCCAGCCCCGCCGATTCCCCGCGAGGGCAGTAGAACAAGATCGGGTTTCGATGGATCGTACGTTTCCTCTTTCAATCATTCGTCGCCTACGCCGGCCACTGCTGTTGGTTGCGATGTTTGTACTCGGCGCCACCGGTTGCACCCAGCAACAGGGGCAGGACATTGCCAAGCAGTTCAGCAATGGAAAGCCCGATGAGTTCTTTCAAACCAGTGTCGATCGTATGGCGACCCTGGGCATGCGTGACAACCTGCAAAGTTTGTATTTACTGATGAGCAAGCTCTATCTGCGCAATCCCAGCCAGTGGCGACAGTCGGGTTACCCGGATGCGGTGAGTGCCGAGCGAGAGATTCGCCAGGCGATTGAGCAGCGACGACCGCTGCCCGCCCTGGGCGAGCGTCGCGATCTGGTCGCCTTGAGCTACTCCTTGAGCCCAGAGTTTCAGGGCGATCGAGTCGGTGCGTTTATCTATGCGATCGGCAGCATGCTGGTGACAGCCCATGGTGGGCGCACCGAGTTCTACATAACCGACTCGATCAATCCACAGTTTGTCAGCAATGCCGCGCGCAATATCGAGAAGGCCACATGGCTGCTCAGCAAGCGCCAGGATGCGAATGGCGTGTTGCTGTTGTTTTCCAATGAGATATCGGAGGAGGGCAGCAACCTTAGTTTTGCGGTGGAATTTGGCAAGATCGTGGCGCGCCTCGATCTGCTGACACAGATGCTTGATGAACGATACCGGCGTATAGGTCTCAACTATGCGCAAAGCTTATTGCTGATGAATTTCCTGCCAGTACAGTGAGCTGCCGGCAGGCAACGCGGTAGCGTCAGCCCGATATGCACTACCCTAATCCTCGTGCAGGTAAGGTCTTTCTCTTTTGGTTGTAGGAAACAGCCTATCTTGCACCCCCGTGCTTGAAACACCCCGACGTCGGCAATAGCCTCGGACTTTTCCGAAAAAGTGAGGCCCTACCTTGGGGAAGCGAAAAACGGTGTGGCCGACGGACCGCGAGATACGCCTGCGCTTTATCCTCTTTGCGGTGATCAACGCCGCGAGTATCGAGGGAGTTCCCGCCGAGTTGTTATTGCCTGCGCACAAACTGCTGCGTGACTCACCCACCGAAGCGCAGTTGATCGAGGCCCTTCGGGAAATACTGGCGGCTGATGAGATGTACGGGTTCAGGTTTGCGGTGGGATCCGAGGCAGACGATCTGATGCAGGCACTGGATAAGCCCGGCGATTAATCCATCTTCGTTGAGCGGAACAACTGAGGGGCAAGTGACTATTCGTCGGCCTATGCTTAAGCCGTAGGCCGCATGGCCGATGCAGTGATGACTACCCCAGGGACGCCGCCATGTTTAATCGCCGTTTGAAGAAGGATCTGCAGGACCGGGACGACGAGCTTTTCCAGTTACGACAGCTTGTTGCGCAGTATGACCGTGGCATGCTCTCCATATGCCTGGATGCTGACTTGCGGCTTACGGCCGTCAACGAGGATTTTGCCCGGGCTTTGGGCTACTCCCGCGAACAGTTGCAGGGTCGACTCCTGAGTGAAATTGTTCCGCCTTACGTCATGGATTTACCCTGTTTTCGTGACTTCAACGCAGCAATCGCCCGTTCAGAGCCGGTGAGTGACGATTACCGCTTCCTGCGCAGTGACGCCAGCCTGGCGTGGATCAACCTGACATGGTGCCCGATCAGAGGGCGTGACGGCCGGCTGTCGCAGATCCAGGGCTACGGCACCGAAGTCAGTCGCGCCATTGAGCAAGCCAAAGAAAACGAAGCGTTTATCAACGCGTTGATACGTTCGACGGCCGTCATCCAGTTCCGACTGGACGGAACGGTGGTCACCGCCAATACCCAGTTCCTCGACGCCATGGGCTACACGCTCGATCAGATCGTCGGCAAAAAACACAGTATGTTCTGCACCACGCAGGAGGCCGCTTCGAGCGGTTACGCCGCGTTCTGGCAAACCCTCAATCGCGGCGAATTTGTCGCCAGCCGCTTCAAACGCGTGGACAGCCGTGGCAACGAGGTGTGGCTCGAAGCTACCTACAACCCGGTGCACGATGCGGAAGGCAAGCTGTGCAAAGTGGTCAAGTTTGCCAGCGTGGTCACCGACCAGGTCTTGCGCGAGTCCGAGGTCAAGGCCGCCGCCGGCGTGGCCTACGAGGTGTCGCTGCAAACCGATGTCACGGCCGAACGTGGCGCCGCGGTTGTGCAGAACACTGTACAGACCATGCAAAACATTGCTCTGCAAATGCAATCCGCCACCGGGAGCATTGAGGCGTTGGGCAAACAATCGTTGCTGATCAGCGCCATTGTGCAGACCATCGGGGGCATCGCCGCGCAAACCAATCTGCTCGCGCTCAATGCCGCAATTGAGGCCGCCCGAGCGGGTGAACAGGGCCGTGGATTTGCGGTCGTAGCTGATGAGGTAAGGCAATTGGCCAGCCGTACCAGCACTGCAACCGAAGAGATCGTCAGCGTGGTCCAGCAGAACCAGCGCCTCGCCGACGAAGCCATCACAGAAATGTTCAGCAGTCGCGAGCAAGCTGAGCAAGGCCTGACACTGGCCAACCAGGCCGGCGCCGTCATCACCGAGATCCAGGGTGGCGCCAAGCAGGTGGTGAATGCGGTGGGGCGTTTTGCGAATGAGCTGCAATAGCCCAGGTATAGGGCTGCTTGGTTTTATTTGAGAATCAGGAGAGCGCTATCAAACCTTTAACCTCTGAAGAACTGGCGGTCATCGCCGAGATAGAAACGGCGTCCAATATTCTGCGGCTGACTACACGCCTGACGGATATGCGCTTCTCGGCGATCTCGAAAATGACCGATACCCATTGGGTGGCATGTGCGGTGTACGACGAGCTGCATTTTGGCGTGGAGGTCGGCTATGAATTGCAGCTTGAAGCCACGCTGTGCAACGGTCTGCGTGCTAATCCCACCCCCATCATCATCGAACACGCCAGCAAGGATCCGGTTTTCTGGCAAAACCCATTGCCCAGGGAACATGGCTTCGAAAGCTATATCTCACTGCCGATTGTCTTTTCCGATGGCAGCGTCTTCGGCACCCTATGCGCCTTGGACGTACTCCCCAAAAAACTGGAAAACCCGCAAATGATCGAGATACTCACCATCTTCACTCGCCTGATCAGCACCACGCTGGAATTGCAGTACAGCCGGACCTGAGGCTGATGTTTCTGAACCAGCGTTAGATCGTTTATTTCCTTAAGGTTGGTGGGTATTCCTGGTTCGAATATCCATCACATCGATTTCGCTGTTTTGATTTACCAAGCCGTTGTCATCACAGCGGAATGCCGGTCATCACATTACGTTTCGCTGTTGCGGTTGACTAAGCGGGCTGCGCAACACCCATTCCCGCTGCTCTGCCGTCGTCTTGTGCAGCGCTCCGGCATCACTAGAATCGGCGCCAGAACTTAGCCATTTCCTGTCGATTACGGAGTTTCGAACATGATGAACGCAATGCAGATGCCGATGAACACCGCCATGCCAATGATGCCGATGATGGGCATGCCGATGATGATGGCGACCATGAAGTGCGAAATGGCCGGTGACGCGATGATGTGCACCATGAAGCCTGCCGCCGGCATGGACATGGCTCAGTTCAAGACCAACGCCGAGATGATGGCGATGATGATGAACTGCGGCATGCCGATGATGATGCAGTGCGCCAATATGTCGATGATGTGCCTGTCGGCCGACGCCATGGCCATGATGGCGAGCATGAATATGCCGATGATGATGCCGATGGGCATGTCGATGCCGATGATGAAGTGCGTGATGGAATGCACGATGCAGGCCGATGGCATGCTGTGCAAAATGATGCCGATGCCGGGCATGAGCATGGCCATGATGGACAACTGCTGCATGCTCATGAACAAGTTGATGAGCGATTGCGCCATGCCGATGATGATGAGCTGCAACGGCATGCCAATGATGTGCTGCACCTGCTGACAGGTCCCGCGCAACCAAAAACGCCCCGAATAGTCGGGGCGTTTTGCATTCAGTCCAACCGTTCTGGGTAGGTGATCACCAGGAACGCCACCGCCTCGCTGTCCGCCGGGTTGCGGTAGCGGTGGGGCTGGTCGGCGTAGAACAGGATCGAATCGCCGGTAGACAGCAAGTAGCGCTCTTCATTGACGCTGACTTCCAATACGCCCTGGGCGACCACCAGGTTTTCCTGGATGCCTGGGCCATGGCCTGCGGACACTTCCTCACCCAGAGCGCGCAGGCGGATCTCGTAGAACTCCGACTGGCGCGCCGTATCGTAGGGAAATAACGCTCGACTGATAAATGCCCCATCGGCACTCACCAGGCGTTTGCTCTGTTGCGCCGGCAACACCTCGACCCCTTCGAATGCGCGGTCTTCCAGGAACGCCGCCACCGACACTTTCAATCCTTTGGCAATCTTGCACAGCACCTTGATCGACGGCACGCTGCGCCCGGATTCGATCTGCGCCAGCATCGCCCGGCTCACGCCACAGGCACGGGCCAGTCCGTCCAGTGACAAGTGGCGCTTGCTGCGCAGGCGTTGCAGGTTATGGGCGACGCACAGGCTGATTACATCGTCGTCCGTAGTAGGTTTGGGTAGGGGGGCGGGAGGTTCGGGAAGCACATGCAGGAAATTCATCGGCCTACGCCCGGCGGGTATCGCTGGGCGTCGCAGCGTGGTTGGTAAACACCGCCAACCCTGCGCGTGCCGCGTACATCGTCCACATCAACTCAGCCGCTGCGCGGGCCTGGCGGCGTTTGCGGTGAAGGGTAAAGTCAATGACGTTCGCGGATGTTGGCATCGGGGTGATCTCTTAGGTGACTCAGTGGCTCCACAATAATGGTTAGTGGTTATTTCTTTAAATACTGAGTTTGCATGTGTTAATTCGTTTTTGGACTTAAAAAGAAAGTGGGTCCGAAGGTGTTGTGGGAAGGGTCTGGTCCATTAAAAAGGCGTGACTTGGTGATCATCGCTGGCTTCCCATCACTGTTCGCGTGACGGCCCAGCCGTCACGCCCCCGCATTTCAAGGACTCACCCATGCTGCTGCGCCAACCTCCATTCCTGTTTGCCGCCCTGACCTTAAGCTCGCTGGTGCATGCCGAAAACTTGCAGCTGGCACCGGTCGAAGTCACCACCGCTGAAGCCACGGCTGGAGAAGTCGCCCAGGCGCAGCTCAAGAGCGTGCCCGGCGCCACCAATTACATCGACATGAGCAGCGTGCAGCAGGGGCGGGTGAGCACCAACGAAGATGTGTTCAAGTACCAGCCGGGGGTGTACGCCAAGGCGGCGAATAACGAAGGGGTGAAGCTGTCCATTCGCGGTTCGGGCCTCAACCGCAGCCCTGGCTCCCATGCGTCGGGGCTCTACGAGATGTTCGATGGGCTGCCGCTGACCGGCCCCGGTGGCACACCTTATGAGCTCAAGGATCCGTTATGGCAAAGCCGGGTCGAGGTGTTACGCGGCGCCAACGGTTTTGATCAGGGCGCCCTGGCGCTCGGTGGCGCGGTCAACTACGTGACCCGAACCGGCTACGACGCACCCAAGCTGCAGGTGCGCTATGAGGCGGGCAGTCGTGGCTACGCCCAGCGCGAGATCAGTTCGGGGCAGGTGCTGGGGGATGCGGACTACTACATCAGCCTGACCGACTCGGAATCCGACGGCTACCAGCGCCAAAGCGCGGCCACAGGCAAGGGCGTGGCTGCCAACTTCGGCTATCGCTTTAACCCGAATCTGGAAACCCGCTTTTATTTCCGTTACCGCGAAACCACCAACGACACACCCGGCAAACTCACCCGCGACCAGATCAGTCACGACCCGCGTGCCGCCAACAGCCTCAACGCCGCTCGCGACTCCAAGCGCCTGCAACCCGGCTCAACCTGGATCGCCAACAAGACCACCCTGCAACTGGACGACAACTCCCGCCTTGAAGTTGGCCTGGCGTATCACGATTACCCGATGGACCTGCGCGAGGGCACTATCCGTCTGAAAGTCGCCTACACCGACGTCAGCAGCACCCTCAATTACATCCGCCAGGACACGGTGTTCGGTCACGACAGCAAAACCACCCTAGGCCTGCGCACCACCCAGGCGATGCCCAATAACGGCGGTGCCGAGTATGTGCGCATTCCCGCTGGCAACACGGCCAGCTACGCCCCCGGCACCAAGACCCGCGACTACAGCTACCTCGGTTCCGACACCGTGTTGCATATCGGCAACGACCTGGAACTGATACCGGACCTGTGGCTGACCACCGGCCTGGCCGCCATCTACACCCGTCGCGAAACCCAGGTCAGCTATCCCGAAGGCCAGGCGCCGCTCAGCCAGCACGATTGGGACTACGCGCCTCGCATCGGGCTGCGTTACGACTTCAACCCGCAATTGCAGGTGTACGGCAACCTCAGCCGCTCCGTCGAGCCGCCGCACGCGTGGTCGATGATCTGGGGTTCCAACAAGTATTTCCCTGCGGGCAGCGGACCGGCCACCGGATTGGCGCGTGAAGGCGTCAGCCTGAAAAACCAGACCGCCACCACCCTGGAAGTCGGCGGTCGCGGTGAAGCGTGGCTCGGCCAGTGGGACCTGGCGCTTTACCGCTCCGAAGTGCGCCACGAACTGCTCACCGTAGAAACTCAAGCCCAGACTTCAACCAGCAATGCCATCGTTGCCGAATCCAACGCCAGCCCCACCGTGCATCAAGGCGTGGAACTGGGCCTGCTCAGCCCGGTGTGGGATGGCGGCCGCAGCGGCAAGCTTGACCTGCGCCAGGCCTACACCTTCAGCGACTTCCATTACCGTGACGACGAGCGCTTTGGTGGCAACACCTTGCCGGGCATCCCCAAGCACTACTATCAGGCGCAACTGCGCTACAGCCACCCGACCGGTTTCTACACCAGCCTCAACACCGAGCATTCATCAAAGGTGGCGGTGGACTACGCCAACTCCTACTACGCCGCGGCCTATACGATCGTCGGCGCAACGTTCGGCTACGACGCGCCAAAGCAGGATTGGCAAGCTTGGGTTGACCTGCGCAACCTCACTAACCGCCGTTACGCCAACACGGTCACGCCGGGCTATGACGACAAAGGCCTGGATGTTGCTCGGTCTACACCCGCGGATGGTCGTGGCATCTACACCGGCGTGTCGTGGAGCTGGCGCTAAGCGGACACACTTGTGGGAATGGGCTTTCAGAGAATGTGAGCCCGCTTGCTCCAACGCTGTTTTACTGGCATTGTTTGCGCAATTGGTAACACTTCCCATTTGAGAATTTTTTGCGCATGCATGACATTCCGGCCGCGCTGGGCGACTCAGCGCGTCAGCAGGCCCTTACGGCGATGTACCGCGAGCACCATGGTTGGTTGCATGGCTGGCTGCGCAGGAAACTCGGTTGCTCCCAGCACGCCGCCGACTTGGCACATGACGCATTCATCCGTGTCCTGATGCTGGCCGAGCCGCAAGCTATCAAGGAACCCCGGGCCTTCCTGGCCACCACGGCAGGGCGCCTGCTGATCGACGGCGCCCGTCGTCGGCGTATCGAAAAAGCCTATATGGAAGCGCTGGTCATCCAGTGCGAAGACGCCGGCATGCCCGACCCGGCGGCGATCCATGTTGCGCTACAAGCCTTGGAACGCATCGCCGAAATGCTCGCCGGTTTACCGACCAAGGCCCGCGAGGCGTTCCTGTTGAGTCGCCTCGATGGGTTGACCTACAGCGAAATCGCCGCACGCCTGGCGGTGTCCCCCAGCACCGTCAAAAACTACATTTCCAGCGCCCTGGTGCACTGCTATCACAGCCTGCACGCGGCGGATCCACTGACATGAACTCCGAACAGATCATCCAGCAAGCAGCGAATTGGCTGACGCGCCTGCACGATGAGGATGTCACCGACGCTGACCGTCAGGCCTTCACTACCTGGTGCGAGGCCGACCCGCGCCACGCCGTGGCCATCGACCGCATGCGCGCCTTATGGGGCAGCCTCGACAGCGTGCCGGCGCAACCGGCTCGCCTCGCCCTGAACCGCGCATTTGCCCCGCAACGGGCGCGCAGCGCACAGGTGCTGGGGGTGCTCGGCGTCGTGTTCTGCGGTTGGCTGAGCCTGGAGCACCTGCCGGTGTGGATGGCCGACCAGCGCACCGGCGTCGGCGAGCGCCGTCAGATCGCGCTCGAAGACGGCAGCCAGTTGCAGCTCAACAGCAACTCGGCGGTGGACGTGAAGTTCGACGGCCACCAGCGGGTGATCGAGCTGCTGCAAGGCGAACTCTGGGTAGACGTGGCCAAAGATGCGCAACGGCCGTTCGTGGTACGAACCGACCAAGGCACGGCGACCGCACTGGGTACGCGTTACCTGGTCAAGCGTGCGCCGGACGGCACAACAGTGGTCACTGTGATCGAGTCCACCGTGGCGGTTAAAGGTGAGGTCGAGGAAGGCGTCAAGGTCACCGCCGGCCAGCGTTCCGTCCTCGACCATGGCCGCGCCATGCCTGCGCAGGCGATCGGCAATGCCGACCCGGACGCCTGGACTCGCGGCCTGCTCAAAGTCAACGACCAGCCGCTGAGCGAAGTACTGCAAACCCTGGCCAGCTACCGTCCTGGCATGGTGCGTTTCGACCCACAAGCGCTGCGCGACCTGCGCGTGTCTGGCGTGTTCAAGCTGGACGATACGGCGGCGGCCCTGTCGACCTTGGCGGATAACCTGCCGATCCAGGTGGAGTACTTCACCGACTTGCTGGTGGTGATCAAGCCCCGCTAGTGCTGGCGCAGGCGTTTGTACAAGGTATTGCGGCTCACCCCCAGTTCCCGCGCCAAGTGGGAAATATTCCCGCCGGCCGCCTTCAAACGTTGGGTCAGATCAATGCTGTCGTCCAGGTACTCACTGGTCGGCAGCGGCGGCGCCACGTTCAAATCCACAAAAAAATCATCCGGCAGATGCTCCGCCCGTATCGGTTGCTCCTCGGCCATGGCCAGCGCCACCTGCAAAACGCTGCTGACCTGGCGCAAATTCCCCGGCCATGGGTGCTGCTCGAATAACGCCAACACCTCAGCGCTCAAACCGGCCCATTGAGTGGGCTCGCGGTGTTGTTGCCACAGTTGCTGGAACAGCGCCTGCTTGTCGGTACGCTCGCGCAAGGGTGGCAACTCCAGGGTCAGGCCGCCGATGCGGTAGTACAAATCCTCGCGAAAGCGCCCGGCTTGCACCAGCTCGCGCAGTGCGCGGTTGGTCGCCGATATGATGCGCAAATCCACTGGGAACAACTCGCTGCTGCCCACCGGTTGCACACAACGCTCCTGCAACACGCGCAGCAGGCGCGCCTGGGTCGGCAGTGGCATATCACCGATCTCATCGAGAAACAGCGTGCCCTTGTCGGCCTTGCGGATCAGGCCAATGCTGCCTTTTTGATTGGCGCCGGTGAACGCGCCTTTTTCGTAGCCGAACAGTTCCGATTCCACCAGCTCAGCGGGAATCGCCGCACAGTTCACCGCGATAAACGCCTTCTGGCTGCGGGAGCTGGCCTGGTGCAGGGCTTTGACGAACACTTCTTTGCCCACGCCGGTTTCGCCGTGGATCAGCAGCGGGATATCTTTTTCCAGCAAACGCTCGGCCTGGCGCACGGCTTTTTCTACGCGAGCATCACCAAAATGCAGGGTGTTGAGACCAATCGTCGCCTGTTTCGAAACCACAGGCTCAGTGAAGACGCGCGCCTGCACTGGCATCTGCTTGGGGCGTTTCAATAAGCACTGAAACCGATTGCGTCCCGCCGCTTGCAACGAAAACGGCAAGCCCTCCGGTTGGTTGAGCAACTCCAGCAGCGACACTTTGAACAAGCTGTCGATCATCACCCGCGACAGGCTGATGCCCAGCAGGTTATCGGCGCGGCGGTTGGCCGACAGCACCTGGCCACTTTCATCAAAGATCAGCAGGCCCGCCCATTGGCTGTCCAGGTTGCTCAGGCCGGTGTTGAAGGTCAGTTGGAAATGCTCACCACGAAATAGATTGAGGATCAGCCGGTTCTCAACGGTCTGGCTCATCATCTTGACCATGCCCAGAGTGTGGGAGGGCGGCAGGTAACTGTCGCTGGATACATCCAACACCGCGATGATCTCGCGCTGAGCATCGAAGATTGGGGCCGCCGAGCCGGTCATGAAACGGTTGGCCTTGAGGAAATGTTCGTCGTGTTCGATATGCACCGCCTGGGCACAGGCCAGCGCGGTGCCGATGGCATTCGTACCGCTGGAGCGCTCCTGCCAACTGGCACCGGCGCTGAATCCACGGGCCAGTTTGGGCTCGATAAAGCGTTGGGTGCCCCACGAGGTCAACACCTGGCCCTGGTTGTCCGCCAGCATGATCAGGCAGTTGGAATTGCTCAGGATGTTTTCGTAATAGGGCAGGACTTCCTGGTGCGTGGTCTGCACCAGGGAATGCTGGCTTTCCAGCAGTTGGCTGATGCCCTCGGCCGGCAATTGATCGAAGCTGGGCGTGCTTTGGTGGTCCAGGCCGAAGGCGCGGCAACGGCGCCAGGAGTCTTGGATGATGGTGTCGTGCGCCAAGGGTTCGGCCATCGGGCGACCTTCTGTTTTTATTGTTTTTATGGGGCCCCGCAGGCGCGGGGGCCCCATTAGTGTTGTTCAGAACTGTTCATTGTCAACCCCCTGAGTGTTCAGTTGTTCAGCCCGATTGTTCACTCCCGAACATCCCATTCACTCCATTTCCTTGTGGATCAAGCACCTGCCGTTTTTGGCACGAAACTCGCTCTGACGACTGGCCAGATTCATTCCAATAATAAAAAGGTCGTGTCATGTCATTGACCCTGGAACATGTCTCCCGCGTCGTCGAAGGCCAAACCTGGATCGACGATGCCACCCTGCGTTTCGAACCCGGTTCCTTTAACGTGCTGCTCGGTCGCACCCTGTCCGGCAAGACCAGCCTGATGCGCTTGATGGCCGGCCTGGACAAACCCGACAGCGGTCGCATCCTGATGAACGGCGTCGACGTCACCCACAAGCCGGTGCGCCTGCGCAACGTGTCGATGGTGTATCAGCAGTTCATCAACTACCCGACCATGACCGTGTTCGAAAATATCGCCTCGCCGTTGCGGCAGGCCGGTGTGTCCAACGAGGTGATCCAGAGCAAGGTGCTGGAAACCGCCAGGATGCTGCGCATCGAGAAGTTCCTCCAGCGCCACCCGCTGGAGCTGTCCGGTGGCCAGCAGCAACGCACGGCCATGGCCCGCGCGTTGGTCAAGGATGCCGAACTGATCCTGTTCGACGAGCCGCTGGTGAACTTGGACTACAAACTACGCGAAGAGCTGCGCCAGGAAATGCGCGAGCTGTTCCAGGCCCGCCACACCATAGCGATTTACGCCACCACCGAACCCAACGAAGCCCTGGCCCTGGGTGGCACCACCACCATCCTGCACGAAGGCCGGGTGATCCAGAGCGGCAAGGCCGCGGAGGTCTACCACCAGCCACAGACGGTGCTCGCCGCCGAGCTGTTTTCCGAGCCACCGATCAACCTGATGCCTGGGCGTATTGCTGGCAACGAGGTGAGTTTCGCCAATTTTGTGCACTTCCCGCTGAACGTCGACCTGCGCCCCATCGGCGAGGGCGAATTCCGCTTTGGCGTGCGCCCCAGCCATATCAGCCTGGTGCCGAGCAACGACGACGATCTGGAGCTGGCGGTAACCGTAGAAGTCGCCGAGATCAGCGGCTCGGAAACCTTCCTGCATGTGCGCAGCGAACACTTCCTGTTGGTGCTGCACCTGCCGGGGGTACATGAGTACGACGTCGACGCGCCGATCCGCGTGTATATCCCCACCCATAAACTGTTTGTGTTCGATGGCCAGGGCCGTTTGGTCCAGGCCCCCGGGCGCCGTGTCGCGAGGGTTGCCTGATGGCCGAGATCCATTTGCAGAACCTGGCGCACAGCTATAACCCCGCGCCGACCGGGCCCGAAGACTACGCGATTCGGGAAATGAACCACGTCTGGGAACAGGGCGGCGCCTACGCTTTGCTCGGCCCGTCGGGCTGCGGCAAGTCGACCCTGCTCAATATCATTTCCGGCCTGCTCAGCCCGTCCGAAGGCCAAGTGTTGTTTGACACGAAAGTCGTCAACGACCTCACGCCCGAGAAGCGCAACATCGCCCAGGTGTTCCAGTTCCCCGTGGTGTACGACACCATGACCGTGTTCGACAACCTGGCGTTCCCACTGCGAAACCAGGGCATGGCCGAAGCGAAAATTCACAGCAAGGTGCAGGAAATCGCCGAAGTCCTCGACCTGCAAAACCTGCTGAGCAAGAAAGCGCGCAACCTCACCGCTGACGAAAAACAGAAAGTCTCCATGGGCCGTGGCCTGGTGCGTGACGACGTGTCGGCCATCCTGTTCGATGAGCCGCTGACAGTGATCGACCCGCACCTCAAATGGAAACTGCGACGCAAGCTCAAGCAGATCCATGAGCAGTTCAACATCACCATGGTCTATGTCACCCATGACCAGTTGGAGGCTTCCACCTTTGCCGACAAGATCGCGGTGATGTATGGCGGGCAGATCGTGCAATTCGGCACGCCACGGCAATTGTTCGAGCGGCCTAGCCACACGTTTGTCGGCTATTTCATCGGCAGCCCTGGGATGAATCTGATCGAAGTGCAGGCCGAGGCGGGCGGGGTGCGGTTTGCCGGCACCCACTTGCCATTGCCCGAGGCGTTGCAACAACGCATCGCCAGCACGGACTACAAGAAATTGCAGGTGGGCATCCGCCCGGAATTTATCCACGTGTGGGACGAGTACAACCCCGACGCCATGCAGGCCGATGTCACACATCTGGAAGACCTCGGCACCTACAAGATCATGACGCTCAAGCTTGATGGCGCCACCTTGAAAGTGCGTTTGGCCGAAGACAAACCGGTGCCCGAAGGCACGGCCTCCATCAGCTTTCCCGCGCAATGGCTGATGCTCTACGCCGACGATTACCTGCTGGAGGTGCTGCCATGAACAAGGTGCAGAACAACAAGGCCTGGTGGTTGGTGCTGCCGGTTTTCCTGCTGGTGGCGTTCAGCGCGGTGATCCCGATGATGACCGTGGTCAACTATTCGGTGCAGGACATTTTCGACCAATCCAGCCGCTATTTCGTCGGCGCCGATTGGTACAAGCAGGTATTGCTCGACCCGCGGCTGCACGACTCCCTGCTGCGCCAGTTCATCTATTCGGCCTGCGTGCTGTTGATCGAAATACCCCTGGGCATCGCCATCGCCCTGACCATGCCGACCAAGGGCCGTTGGTCGTCCCTGGTACTGATCGTGTTGGCGATCCCACTGCTGATCCCGTGGAACGTGGTGGGCACCATCTGGCAGATCTTCGGCCGTGCTGACATTGGCCTGCTGGGTTACAGCCTCAACGCCATGGGCATCAGCTACAACTACGCGGCCAATACGGCGGATGCCTGGGTGACCGTGCTGGTGATGGACGTATGGCACTGGACCTCACTGGTCGCGCTGCTGTGCTATTCGGGGTTGCGGGCGATTCCGGACGTGTACTACCAGGCCGCGCGGATTGATCGTGCATCGGCCTGGGCAGTCTTCCGACATATCCAACTGCCCAAGATGAAAAGCGTGCTGCTGATCGCGGTAATGCTGCGGTTTATGGACAGCTTCATGATCTACACCGAGCCCTTCGTCCTGACCGGCGGTGGACCGGGTAACGCCACCACTTTCCTGAGTCAGACGTTGACCCAGATGGCTGTAGGTCAATTCGACCTAGGCCCGGCGGCGGCGTTTTCCCTGGTGTATTTCCTGATCATCTTGTTGGTGTCCTGGCTGTTCTACACCGCCATGACCCACTCTGACGCCAACCGCTGAGGCCGCTGACATGAGCAAACGCAAGCTTATTCCGCTGCTGATCTACATCCTGTTCCTGCTGGTGCCGATCTACTGGCTGTTGAACATGTCCTTCAAGAGCAACACCGAAATCCTCGGCGGGCTCACGTTGTTTCCCCAGGATTTCACCCTGGCGAACTACAAGGTGATCTTCACCGACCCCAGTTGGTACACCGGCTACCTCAACTCGCTGTACTACGTAAGCCTGAACACGGTGATTTCCCTGAGTGTGGCGCTGCCGGCGGCGTATGCGTTCTCGCGCTATCGTTTCCTGGGGGATAAGCACCTGTTCTTCTGGCTGCTGACCAACCGCATGGCGCCGCCGGCGGTGTTCTTGCTGCCGTTCTTCCAGCTGTATTCATCCATCGGTTTGTTCGACACGCACATCGCTGTAGCCCTGGCTCACTGCCTTTTTAACGTGCCGTTGGCGGTGTGGATCCTCGAAGGCTTCATGTCCGGCGTGCCCAAGGAAATCGACGAAACCGCCTACATCGACGGCTACTCGTTTCCGAAGTTCTTCGTGAAGATTTTTATCCCGTTGATCGGCTCCGGCATCGGTGTGACTGCGTTTTTCTGCTTTATGTTTTCCTGGGTCGAGCTGCTCCTGGCGCGCACCCTGACGTCGGTCAACGCCAAGCCCATCGCAGCGGTGATGACGCGCACGGTGTCGGCCTCGGGTATCGATTGGGGCGTGCTGGCAGCGGCGGGGGTGTTGACCATCCTGCCGGGCATGCTGGTGATCTGGTTTGTTCGCAACCACGTGGCCAAGGGCTTTGCCCTGGGCCGGGTCTGAGGAGTCGATGATGGAATGGATGGCCTGGACCACCCCCACTGCACTGTTCTTTGGCGGCATCGCCCTGATTCTGGCGGGCATGACCACTTGGGAACTGCGTTCGCCGAGCATCCCCCGGCGCGGTTTGTTACCGATCAGCACCACCCGTGGTGATCGCTTGTTTATCGGTCTTCTCGGCAGCGCCTACCTGCATTTGCTGGTTATCGGCGTTACCGACTGGAGCATCTGGGTGGCGTCCGCGCTCTCCCTGGTATGGCTGTTGAGTGTGATGCGTTGGGGTTGATGCCCTTATAAATAAACAACCTGGAGGTCTCTATGTTGAATAAGAACAATAAGCTGCGACATAGCATTTCATTGGCTGCCGTACTGGCCCTCAGCGGTTTGAGCGCCACGGCTTGGGCCGATGCGTACGAAGATGCCGCGAAAAAATGGATCGGCAGCGAGTTCAAACCGTCCACGCTCACGGCTGAGCAGCAGCTTGAGGAGCTCAAGTGGTTTATCAAGGCCTCGGAACCGTTCCGTGGGATGAAGATCAACGTGGTGTCGGAAACCCTCACCACCCACGAGTATGAATCCAAGGTGCTGGCCAAGGCCTTCAGTGAAATCACCGGGATCAAGCTGACCCACGACCTGCTTCAGGAAGGCGACGTGGTCGAGAAGCTGCAAACCCAGATGCAGTCGGACAAGAACATCTATGACGGCTGGGTCAACGATTCCGACTTGATCGGTACGCACTTTCGCTATGGCAAGACCGAATCCATCACCGACCTGATGGCCAACGAAGGCAAGGACTTCACCTCGCCGACCCTCGACCTCAAAGACTTTATCGGCCTGTCCTTCACCACCGCGCCGGACGGCAAGATCTACCAGCTGCCCGACCAGCAATTCGCCAACCTTTATTGGTTCCGCGCCGACTGGTTCGAGCGCCCGGAGCTCAAAGCCAAGTTCAAGGAGAAATACGGCTACGACCTCGGCGTGCCGGTGAACTGGTCGGCCTATGAAGACATCGCCAAATTCTTCAGCGAAGACGTCAAGGAAATCGACGGCAAGCGCATCTACGGGCACATGGACTACGGCAAGAAAGACCCGTCCCTGGGCTGGCGCTTCACCGATGCCTGGTTCTCCATGGCCGGCGGCGGCGACAAAGGCCTGCCCAACGGCTTGCCGGTGGACGAGTGGGGCATTCGCGTGGAGGACTGCCATCCGGTGGGCTCCAGCGTGACCCGCGGCGGCGACACCAACGGCCCGGCCGCGGTGTTTGCCACGCAGAAATATGTGGACTGGATGAAAGCCTATGCGCCACCGGAAGCGGCGGGCATGACCTTCTCCGAGTCGGGGCCGGTGCCGTCCCAAGGCAACATCGCCCAGCAGATCTTCTGGTACACCGCGTTCACCGCCGACATGGTCAAACCGGGCTTGCCGGTGGTGAATGCCGACGGCACGCCGAAATGGCGCATGGCGCCGTCGCCTGTGGGACCTTACTGGGAAAAGGGCATGAAGAAGGGCTATCAGGACGTAGGCTCCTGGACCTTCCTCAAATCCACGCCTGAGAAGCAAAAACTCGCGGCCTGGCTCTACGCGCAGTTCGTGACCTCGAAAACCGTCTCGCTGAAAAAAACCATCGTGGGTTTGACGCCGATTCGTGAGTCCGACATCAACTCCCAGGCCATGACCGACATGGCCCCCAAACTCGGCGGTCTGGTGGAGTTCTACCGCAGCCCGGCGCGCACCGAGTGGTCACCGACCGGCACCAACGTGCCGGACTACCCACGTCTGGCGCAACTGTGGTGGAGCAACATCGCCTCGGCCGCCAGCGGCGAGAAAACCCCGCAACAGGCGCTGGACAACCTGGCCAAGGAGCAGGACGCGATCATGACGCGCCTGGAACGCTCCAAAGTGCAACCGGTGTGCGGCCCGAAAATGAACCCCGAGCGTGACGCGCAATACTGGTTCGACCAACCGGGCGCACCGAAACCGAAACTGGCGAACGAGAAGCCAAAAGGCGAGACCGTGAGCTACGGCGACCTGCTCAAGTCGTGGGAGGCGGCGCGTAAATAACAGGTCTGCTGGATTTCTGTGACGAGGGAGCTTGCTCCCGTTGGACTGCGCAGCCGCCTCATTTTTGGGGGCGCTTCGCGGCCCAACGGGGGCGGCTCCCTCGCCACATCTATCAGTGCCTCTCGGCGCCATTCGAACCGAACTCCATGGCGGTCAGAACAACTGACCATCGCCGCTGATCCGTACCTTGCCAACCCTGATTGAATTTTCCGCATACCCGCAGGTTCTGCATTTTAGAAGCGTGTGGTTTTCAGCGCTCTTGCGGGGCCTCCTTGTCGGGAGGCCTGGTTGTATCGGACTTTGCGGAAACTGCCATCATGACGCTACTTACAGCGCTGTCGGGCCAACCGGCCTCTATCACCCACCCGGTTCACGGCCAGTATCGCGGGGTTTACCAGCAGCTCTATCGCGAAGCTCCGGGCGCTGAAGAGGCTGCGCGGGCGTTTCTGCAAGGGCAATTGAGCCAGGTGCGCGAGGCGTCGTCCGAGCTGCCGCCATTGCCTGAAGAATTGTCGGCCTGGATCGAGCAGCGGTGTGCCGATGTCGCCCAGGCCTACGCCGGGTACTTGGAACAACGCCAGCAAGGCCATCCAAGGCGCTACTTCCAGAACAAAGCTCAGGCGTTGTATTTCCTGCAACGCGTGGCGCCGACCAAACAGGTCGACGGCGCCTGGCTCAACGGTTTGCTGCGCTATTGGCAGGATCCGCGGTTCGACGGCCTGCTCACCACTTACCTGGAAGAATTGGGCGACGGCGAAGCGGCGCAGAACCATGTGCTGATCTACCGCAAATTGCTCAGCGATCACGACGCCGACAGCGACGCCGGCCTCGACGACGCCCACTACCAGCAGGGTGCTCTGCAGCTGGCGCTGGGACTGTGTGCCGAAGCGTTTTTGCCGGAAATCATCGGCTACAACCTCGGCTATGAGCAGCTACCGCTGCACCTGCTGATCACCGCCTACGAATTGAGCGAGCTGGGGATTGACCCGTATTACTTCACTCTCCACGTCACCATCGACAACGCCAGCAGTGGCCATGCGTGCAAGGCGGCGCAGTCGGTGCTCAGCCTGCTGCCGCTGGGGGAGGGCCGTGCGGAGTTCTACCGGCGCGTTGCCGAGGGTTATCGCCTTAACGATCTTGGCCCTGGCACGCTGGCGGTGATCGACGCGTTTGATCTGCACGACGAGGTGGTCGCCATGCTCGAACGCAAGCGCACCTTCGGCCAGCACATGCATTCGGACTACTGCCGCTTCGAGGGCAAGACTGTCAACCAGTGGCTGGCCCAGCCGGGCCAGGCCGGCGCGTTTCTCAAGGCGATGGAAGACAAGGGCTGGATCAAGCGCCACCAGGACCCGGCCGACAGCCGCTTCTGGCAATTGATCGAGGGGGCTGGCGCTGCGATGTTCGGTGTGTTCAGCGGCTATGAGAAACAGGTGCTGCATGACTGGATCGCCGGCGACTGGATCAGCGGCGAGCGCATCGCGCCCGTACGGCCGGGGCGCGGCAGCCGGACTTCCCGCGAGCACCATCGCCCGGCCGACCCGGATATTCAGGCGCTGGTGGATTCGTTGTGGAATTTGCCCGATGAGCAGCAGCTCACCGCACTGTTGCCCTGGCTCTCGGCACGCCGCCACTGCACGCCTGCCGGGTTGTATGCGACTCGCCGATTTATCCAACTGCGCGCACGTCTGCGCTAAGGAATTCACCCATGTCTGCGCAACAACTCGCTGATCGCGCCCTGCTGAACCTGGGCCGGGGCTTGAAGGAAAACGGCTACCGTTTCATCACGCCGACGCCGTTGACCCATGAACGGTTTTACCAGCGTCTGGGGACGCCGCTGGCGGTGGACCTGCGTGACGTGTTCGGCTGGTCCATGCCGTTTGATCACGGGCTGTTACCTGATGCCTTTCGCGAAGAATTGCAGCAAGCCGATGTAGTCGAGCAGCACGATTCGCTGTGGCGCAGCACGGTGCGGTGGTCGAGCCTGAGTGATCTGTTGTTCGCCCATTCGGCGTATCCCACCACACAGGCGGATGCGGTGTTTTTCGGGCCGGACAGTTACCGTTTCGCGCAACTGATCGAGGCTCATCTGCAGCAGCGTTTCGAGCCGATTAAGCGCGCGGTGGATATCGGCTGCGGCGCAGGTGTGGGCGCGCTGATGATCGCCCGTGCGCGGCCCGACGCCGAAGTGTTGGCGGTGGATATCAACCCGCGCGCCTTGCGCCTCACGGCGGTGAATGCCGAGTTGGCGGGGCTGGTCAACGTCAGCGCTTACCATAGTGATGTGCTGGGCAGCGTCCAAGGCGAGTTCGATTTGATCGTCGCCAACCCACCCTATATGAACGATGACCGCCAACGCGCCTATCGGCATGGCGGCGGGGCGCTGGGTGAGGAACTGTCGGTGCGTATTGTCGGCGAGTCGCTCCCACGCCTGGCCTTGGGCGGCAGTCTGGTGCTGTACACCGGGGTGGCGATCGTCGCCGGGGAAGACCCTTTCCTGAAGGCGGTCATGCCTTTATTGGGCAGCGATGCAGTGGGCTGGACCTATCGCGAACTTGACCCGGATGTGTTCGGCGAAGAACTCGACAAACCGGGGTATGAGCGCGTGGAGCGTATCGCCGTGGTCGCGCTCACCGTTACGCGCTTGTTCTGACGCCGCCCAAGCCAGTGTCGCCGACACGCACGCCTGTCTGCGGTAGGTGGTGGACCGCCTTCTGGCCCAGCGTCGGGGTGACTGCTGATCAGCTGCCGCCCCGAGCTGAAAGGTCAGGCGGCCGCTTGCGGTTGCAGATGGAGCTCGCCGTCGACTTCCTTGACCAAGCCGCTGGCGAGGAACAATGGGGCCAAGCGCTTGTGCAGCTGTGGCTCGACAAATTCCTTGACCGTATCCAGTGCCAACACGCCACTGAGCGGCAACTCGGCCTTGGAGTACGACAACCATGCCTTCTTCAGCGCCATCAGTACATCACTGCCCGCTGTGGAGGCAAAGCGGCGTTGGGTCGGTTTACTGTCGAAGTTGAAAGTGTGCTGGAACTCATAGCCGCTTTCATCGCCACCGCTGGCACTGCAGCGGATGCAGGTGCACGGGCCGTCACCGAAGGCGCTGCGCAGGTAGGCGTTGAAGTCCACCACGGGCTTGAGTGACAGACGCTTATCCACTTCGAACAGGTCCCCAGTCATTTTTTCGTCAGTGTTCAACGTGCATTTCCTCGCGGGTCGGTGGCCGTTTTTCAAAGCGCGGCACAATAGCAGCCGTGCGAAGTGTGGAACAGCATTTCCACGCAGAGCGGGCTGGTGCCAGGCATGTTGCGTGGGTTGATCACCGAAACTTGCTGGGAGGGGGGCGATGAGTATGGGTCTCTACACAACTCCCAGAAGCTGAAACAACTCCCAGAGCCTTACATAAATCCCAGAGGCTGACACAACTCCCTGAGCCTCACATAATTCCTAGAGGCTGACACATGACCCTGTGGTGAGCGGGCTTGCCCCGCGTTGGGCTGCGCAGCAGCCCCAAAACCAGACGCTGGGTTCTAACAGAAAAATCCCAACTTTTGCTGGCTGAGTACATATCCGTTGCTGCGGTAACGGCCGCCTAGGGTTCTGCTCTTACAGCAGGTCTTTTTTGTAAAGGCCGGCATGCCAGCCCAGCCAAAAGTAACCAAAAGGCCTTCGCCCCACCACTCGGCAACTCGCCTAGGCTCGGTGTGCCCGTAATCCGACATTGATTTGGGGGGCCGCCGCCACGCGCCGTCCATGGCGCAGGGCCGCTAAACCGGCATCCCTGCCGGTTTACCCCCCAAATCAATGTCGAATTCCGGCCATCGTGGTTGACGGGGCGATTTCAGATCAAAAGCAAGGCCGCGGCGGCCTTAGAGCCGACCGGGTTCTCAGCTCCAACTCCGTCCAAATGTGGGAGGGGGCTTGCTCCCGATGAGGGTGTGTCAGTTGATGCAGCTGTGACTGACCCACTGCTATCGGGAGCAAGCCCCCTCCCACAGTTTGATCTCCATAGATCAGACAGATAGGTCCTAGCCTGCTGTCCTGCTTTTGCTCTGCTTTTGCTCTGCTTTTGCTCTGCTTTTGCTCTGCTTTTGCTCTGCTTTTGCTCTGCTTTTGCTCTGCTTTTGCTCTGCTTTTGCTCTGCTTTTGCTCTGCTTTTGCTCTGCTTTTGATCTGGCTTTTACATCCTTTTCACTGACGAAGTCAGCGGTCTGTTGATCTGCGCTTTTGATTGTGTGAATCGCCCCCGCCCACATTCGACCTTCAGTACCTGAGGCCTCACCGAAAGAACTCCCCCGGCGTCGCATCAAACTGCTGGCGAAACGCATTGATAAACGCCGACGTCGACTCATACCCACACCCCAGCGCCACATCCGTCACGCGCTCGCCTTGCTCCAGGGCGGGCAGGGCGCTCAGCAGGCGTAGGCGCTGGCGCCAGGCGCGGAAGGTCAGGCCGGTATCCCTCAAAAACAAGCGGCTGAGCGTCTTTTCGCTAAGCCCCAGTTTTTCGCTCCATTGCCCCAGTGTGGTCTGCTGCTCCGGGCGCAGGTTCAAGCTGCGGTAGATCTGTCGTAAACGTGGGTCGAGGGGCAGTGGCAGCATCAAGTCCACCTGGGGCGCGGCGGCGAGTTGGTCGAGTACCACTTGGGCCAGGCGCCCCTCGGGACCGTCCTCGGCATATTCCACCGGCAGCTCGCTGAAGCTGCGGATCAATTCGCGCAACAGGCTGCTCACCTCCAGCACGTGGCAACACTCCGAGGCCCAGGCGGTCACGCTACAATCGAGGTACAGGCTGCGCATTTCGGTGTGGGGCGAGCTGAACACGCGGTGCGGCATGCCCGCCGGGATCCACACCGCCCGCTGCGGCGGCGCGACAAAGCGGCCGGCGCTGGTCTGGATCTCCAGCACGCCTGAAATCGCGTAAGACAATTGCACCCACGGGTGACTGTGGCGCCGGGTCAACGCGCGATTGGGCAAGGATTCGGTGCGCCCGTACACCGGCCGTGGCAGGCTGGACAGCCCGGGGATGCTGCGGCGCACCGTTTTGTCATGTCCTTTAGGCGGCATTTACTGGCTCATTGGCGTTAGTCGGTAACAAGCCGTTACGTTAGAGTCGCGGTGACGCTCTTGGCAACCCCTGGAAGATCCGCTTATGACACGCCCTCGTTTTCTGCCCGACAACTTCACTCTGACCCTGATCGCCACGGTGATCCTCGCTTCCTTGCTGCCCGCCAGCGGCCAGACCGCCGTAGCCTTCGGTTGGGTCACCAACCTGGCCATCGCGCTGCTGTTCTTCCTGCATGGCGCCAAGCTGTCGCGCCAGGCCATCGTTGCCGGGGCTGGCCACTGGCGCCTGCACTTGCTGGTGTTCAGCCTGACCTTCGTGCTGTTCCCCTTGTTGGGCCTGGCGCTCAAGCCGGTGCTGTCGCCGCTGATCGGCAAAGACCTGTACATGGGCATGCTTTACCTCTGCGCCTTGCCGGCCACCGTGCAATCGGCGATTGCGTTCACTTCGCTGGCGCGGGGCAATATACCGGCGGCGATTTGCAGCGCGGCGGCGTCGAGCCTGTTCGGTATCTTCCTTACGCCGCTGCTGGTGACGTTATTGCTCAACGTGCACGGCGAAGGCAGCTCCACGGTCGATGCCATCCTGAAAATCAGCGTGCAACTGCTGCTGCCTTTTATCGCCGGGCAAATCGCGCGGCGCTGGATCGGCGAGTGGGTGGGCCGCAATAAGGCCTGGCTCAAATTCGTCGACCAAGGCTCGATCCTGCTGGTGGTCTACGGCGCATTCAGCGAAGCGGTCAACGAAGGCATCTGGCATCAGATCCCACTGTGGGAACTGGGCGGTCTGGTGGTGGCCTGCTGCGTGTTGCTGGCCTTGGTGCTGGTGGCGTCGAGCGTGCTGGGCAAGGCGTTTGGCTTCAATCAGGAAGACCGGATCACCATTTTGTTCTGCGGTTCGAAGAAGAGCCTGGCCACCGGCGTACCCATGGCACAAGTGCTGTTTGCCGGGGCGAGCATGGGGGTGTTGATTTTGCCGTTGATGCTGTTTCACCAGATCCAGTTGATGGTCTGCGCGGCGTTAGCGCAGCGGTATGCCAAGCGTCCTGAAAGCGTTCCGGAGTTGATGGCGCAGGTAGATCCTTGATTCAAACCGACGAATAACCTCAAGTTACTGCTCAGCCCGGCGACTTACTGCTTACTGGCCCAAGAAGGAGTGTCGGCATGAGCAGTAAAGGTATTTCGGTAATCGCAGGCCTCCTCGGCCTATGGGCAAGTACATGCGGCGCGGCGCAGTCCGTGGGGCAGGGCACCATCGCGTTCAGTGGCAGCATCGTCGAGCCAGGGTGTGCGACAAATGCGCGCAGTGGGCTGGTGACGGAAGGCAAGGGCTGTGTCGCTTCCGGTCGTGCCAATCGCTTCGACGTGCGCAGTTTGATGCCGGTGGCGGGTGTCGCCGTTCCCCGGCTATCGCCTGTTGCAGACAGCGGCCTTGGGCGTGATCACGATCAGCGGTATGTGCTGGTAGACAGCGCCGGCCAGCCGATTGTGTCGGGCAAGTACGTCGTCACTGTGACCACACCGTGACAAAACTGAGGGTGTCTTGAGGGGTATCGGCGTCAACAGCCAGCCGAGAAACCTATAGAATGCCAAGCGGCGGCGCTTGTCCTGGGTGGCCGTTTGATCATCGCCAGAGTACCTCGCCTTTCAATGAGCATTTCAGCCGCAACCCCCCAAGCCAACTGGCAACCGGTCATCGCCCTTGCGCTGGCCGCGTTTGTGTTCAATACCACCGAATTCGTACCGGTCGGCCTGCTGAGCGCCATTGGTGCCAGCTTCGACATGCCCGTGTCCAGCGTCGGCCTGATGCTCACCATCTACGCCTGGATCGTGTCCCTGACCTCACTGCCGGTGATGCTGCTGACCCGTAACGTCGAGCGGCGCAAATTGCTGATCGTGCTGTTCGGCATGTTTATCCTCAGCCATATCCTTTCCAGCGTGGCCAACAGTTTTGGCTTGCTGATGGTCAGCCGGATCGGCATTGCCTTGTCCCATGCGTTGTTCTGGTCGATCACCGCGTCCCTCGCGGTGCGCCTGGCGCCGGAGGGCAAACAGGTGCAAGCCCTCGGTTTGCTGGCCACCGGTACGTCATTGGCGATGGTGTTGGGGATTCCTCTGGGGCGTCTGCTCGGCGAGGCCATGGGCTGGCGCACTACCTTCCTGGTGATCGGCGCTTTCGCCGCCGCTCTCGTGTTCTGGCTGGCACGCACGTTGCCACCGTTGCCGAGCCAGAACTCCGGTTCCCTGCGCAGCCTGCCGCTGCTGTTCAAGCGCCCGGCGCTGGTGGCGCTTTACGTGCTCACCGCGCTCACGGTGACCGCGCAATTCACCGCCTACAGCTACATCGAACCCTTCGTCGAAGGCGTGGCCGGGATGGATGGCAGCGCCGTGACCCTGATCCTGCTGGTCTTCGGCGGCGCGGGCATCATCGGCTCGTTGCTGTTCAGCCTGGTGCACCGCTTCAACCCGCACCTGTTTGTGGTCGGCGCGGTGTTTATCCTGGCCGCGTGCCTCACGCTGATGCTGCCCTTGAGCGGCGCCGAGTCGTACCTGGTGATCCTGAGCATTTTCTGGGGCATGGCGATCATGGGCTTCGGCCTGGCCATGCAATCCAAAGTGCTGGTACTGGCGCCGGACGCCACTGACGTAGCCATGGCGATGTTCTCCGGCATCTACAACATCGGCATTGGCGGCGGCGCCCTGATGGGCAGTTGGGTCGGCAGTCACTTCGGTTTCGCCTGGATTGGCGTGGCGGGGGGGATGCTGGCGGCGGTGGCGTTGATCGGGTATTGCCTGGCGATTCGCAGGTTCGGCACGGGTGTGGCACAAAGCTGATGCAGGAGCGAGCCAGCTCGCTCCTGCAGGTTGACGGCGTTACAGCCCAGCCAACAGCGCCTTCAACTTCTCCTGATCCCGCGCAAACTGGCGAATGCCTTCGGCCAGTTTTTCGGTGGCCATTGCATCTTCATTCGACGCCCAGCGGAACTGCGCTTCGGTCAACGGTTGGCGCGCTTCACCGGCCGCCCCAGGTTGCAGCTTGCGTTCCAGCGGCCCGTTGTCTTCAGCCAGTTTTTGCAGCAAGTCCGGGCTGATGGTCAGGCGATCACAGCCGGCCAGTTGTTCGATCTGGCTGAGGGTACGGAAGCTGGCGCCCATCACCACGGTCGGGATGGCGTT
Source organism: Pseudomonas sp. TE3911 (assembly GCF_054062775.1). Taxonomy (NCBI): domain Bacteria; kingdom Pseudomonadati; phylum Pseudomonadota; class Gammaproteobacteria; order Pseudomonadales; family Pseudomonadaceae; genus Pseudomonas; species Pseudomonas sp. TE3911. Next base: position 1,607,822 of record NZ_JBSSFP010000001.1, read on the forward strand.
GGCTTTGTAGTAGTTGTAGATGCGCGTCACCGACTGCACGCCTGGGTCTTCAGCCCCGGTGTAGTCCAGGCCTGTGCTCTTGCGGTACCAGTCGTAGATGCGGCCCACGAACGGCGAGATCAGGAACACGCCAGCGTCGGCGCAGGCCTGAGCCTGGGCGAAGGAGAACAGCAGGGTGAGGTTGGTCTGGATGCCGGATTTTTCCAGACGTTCGGCGGTGCGGATGCCTTCCCAGGTGGAGGCCAGTTTAATCAGCACGCGGTCGCGGCCGACGCCGGCCTGGTCGTACAGGGCGATCAATTGGTTGGCCTTGGCCCACAGCGCGTCTTCATCGAAGGACAGACGCGCGTCGACTTCAGTGGAGATGCGCCCCGGAATCACCTTGAGAATGCCGCAGCCCACTGACACCGCGAAGCGGTCACACGCCAGGCCTACATCGCCTTTGGATGACGACACCGCATTGCGCAGCAATTCGGCGTATTCCGGGATCGCAGCGGCTTTGAGCAGCAGTGACGGGTTAGTGGTGGCGTCGACAGGGCGCAGGCGGCTGATGGCTTCCAGGTCGCCGGTGTCGCAGACCACGGTGGTGAATTGCTTGAGTTGTTCGAGCTTGGACGTCATGAGCGGCTGTCTCCAAAAAATAGGTTATTGGTTGAGGGCCTGTGCGGTATCCAGGTCGGTGATCAGGATGTCCAGGTAGCCGCCCTTGAGCGCGCCGCGTATCGCCTGGACCTTGTTCAGCCCGCCGGCCAGGCCGAGCACGCGGTGGATTGAGCGCAGCTTGGGCAGTGCCACCGACACCACGAATTCTTCATCTTCTTCCAATACCGGCTTGCCCTGGGCATCGAAGTAGCGCAGGCAGATATCGCCCACCGCACCGCGCTCGGCCAGCAGGCGCAGCATGTCCTCGGTGTAGTAGTTGCCGCTGTTGCGCAGCAATTGCGAGGGCTCCAGGTCGCCGATGCCGACGATCGCCAGGGTGATGCTGTCAAAGCGTTGCAGCACTTCCTTGACCTCTTCCATCTGCACGATGCGCTGCTTGCTCTGCACCGATTGCTCAATGCTTTGGGACGGCAGCAAATACGCCGGGCAGTTGAGCAGGGTGGCCAGGCGTTGGGTCAGCAAGGTGGCTTCGAACGCGCCTTTGTTGCCGACGCCACCGAGCAGTTGCACCACTTCCTCGGCGCCTTGCTTGCCCGACTGCGCATGCAGGTGGCCGACCATGGCGCGAATAGTGCTGCTCCACGATGAAATGCCGATATGGTCCTGGGGCGACAGGCTGGTTTCCAGGTAGTGCGCAGCGGCCGAGCCGATGGCTTGCTTGATGCTTTCGTCATTTCCGGCCTCGGTGGCTTCCACCACGATCACCCGGCGCACGCCGTAGCGACGTTGCAATTGGGTTTCCAGTTCCAGGTGCAGGCCTTGCAGGCGCATCACGCTGATCTTCACTACGCCTTCCTGCAGCGCCCGGCGCAGGGCGCGGCTGATAAAGGACTGGGACAGGTCCAGTTGCGTGGAGATTTCGGACTGCTTGAGCCCTTCTTCGTAATAGAGGCTCGCGATCTTGGTGATCAGGCGCTGTTCTTCGATCTGGCTCATGAAAGCCTCAGTTATTGACACAATGGCCGTGAGGATACCAAACCCTTACGACATGATCAGGCCGCCGTCGATATTGATCGCCTGGCCGGTCAGGTACGCCGCGTCGTCGGAGGCCAGGAAGGCTACCAGACCCGCCACATCCGAGGGTTTGCCGGCACGGCGCAGGGGGATGTTCTTGACCCACTCGGCCATCAATTCACCCTTGCCGTAGCGTTTTTCGTCGGTGCTGAGGATCTCGCCCCACACGCGGTCGTTGTAGTCCCACATCTCGCTTTCGATGATGCCGGGGCAGAATGCGTTGACGGTGATGTTATGCGGCGCCAGCTCCAGGGACAGGCTTTGGGTGATGCCGATCACGCCCATTTTGCTGGCTGCGTAGTGCGGTGTGTAGATAAAACCCTGGCGACCTTGCCCGGACGAGGTGTTGATCAACCGCCCGCTGCCTTGCTTGACCATGTACTTGGCCGCTTCCCTGCACCCCAGCCACACGCCGGTGGTGTTGACCTGTAGCACCTTATCGAAATCAGCGCGGGGCATTTTGTCGTAGTGGTCGATGGTGATGATGCCGGCGTTCTGCACCGACACGTCGATGCTGCCGAAGCGGGCGTGGCCTTCGCGGTAGAGCTTCTCGATATCGCTTTCGTTGGTGACGTCGATGCCGAGGGCGAGGGCGCTCACGCCGTATTCCTGCGCCAGTTGGTCGGCGGTGAACGTCACGCGCTCCAGGTCGTTGGAGGCCAGCACCAGGTTGGCGCCTTCCTGAGCGAAGCGCTCGGCTATGCCGGCACCAATGCCACGGCAGGCGCCGGTGATCACGATGGTTTTACCGCTGAAACGTTGCGACATCACAAGACTCCTTACCAGCACACAAAGCCGCCATCGACCAACAGGTCGACACCGGTGCAGAAAGATGACGCCTGGCTGACCAGGAAAATTGCCGGGCCGACCATTTCTTCCACGCTGGCCATACGGCCCATGGGCGTGGTCTGTTCAAAGATCTTCACCTGGTCGGCGACTTCCGGGCGCGAGTTCATCGGCGTGGCGGTGTAGCCGGGGCTGATGCAGTTGACGCGCAGGCCCTTGTCGGCCCATTCCATCGCCAGGCTTTTGCTCAGGTGGATCACCCCAGCCTTGGAGGTGTTGTAGTGCGCCTGCAACAGGCCACGGTTGACGATGCTGCCGGACATGGAGGCGATGTTGACGATTGCACCTTTGCCACGCGGCAACATCACGGCGGCCTGGGCCTGGCAGCTGAGGAAGATGCCGGTGAGGTTGATGTCCAGTGTGGTTTGCCAGCGTTGCAGTTCCAGGTCTTCGGCGGCCTGGGCGTTGGCGATGCCGGCGCAGTTGACCGCGACGCTGAGTTCGCCGAGTTCCTGTTCGGTTCGTGCGACCGCTGCATCCAGTGCGGCGCGCTCGGTGACGGTGCCGCTCAACGCCAAGGCGCGACGGCCCAGCGCCTGGATGCGTTCTACCGTGCTGGCAATGCCGGGGCTGCCCGGAAGATCAAAGCAGGCGACATCTGCGCCGGCTTCGGCCAGCCCGACAGCGATGGCTTGGCCGATGCCGCTGCCGGCGCCGGTGACAAAGGCCACTTGGCCCTGAAGACTGAAAAGCTGCATGGATAACTCCGTTATTTGAAATCACAGTGGACCCGTGTGGGAGGGGGCTTGCTCCCGATAGCAGTGGTTCAGTGACAGATGCTTCTACTGACACTCCCTCATCGGGGGCAAGCCCCCTCCCACATTTGATCGCCATTGTTTGTGAGGACCTGGTTCCTAGGCGGTGGCCATTTCCATCACCGACACCGGTGTGGCCTCGCCACGCTCCAGAATCCCCATCTGCCGGCCTCGGCTCATCACCATCACCCGATGGGACAAGCCCAGCACTTCATCCAGGTCGGAACTGACCACGATCACCGCCATGCCCTTGGCCGCCAAGTCCGCGATCACTTCATAAATCGCCGCCCGTGCACCCACGTCGATGCCGCGTGTTGGCTCATCCAGAATGAACACCTTGGGGTTGCGTGCCAGCCACTTGGCGATGATTACCTTCTGCTGGTTGCCGCCGGACAAACTGGAAATCCGCGACTGCGGCGAACCTTTCACGCCGAGCCGCGCCACCGCCGTTCGGGCGAATTCACGCAGCGGGGCAGGGAGCACCCAACCGCGTTTGTCCAGCAGGTCGGTGTTGCCGTAGACCAGGTTGTCTTCGATGCGATGTTCCACGACTACGCCTTGCTGTTTGCGGTCTTCAGGTACCAGCACTACACCGGCCTGAATCGCTTCAAACGGGCTGCGCAGCTGGCGCACCTCACCGTCCAGCACCATCTGCCCCTTGATGTCCTGGGCCGCACCGGCAATGGTGCGCACCAGCTCCGTACGCCCGGCGCCGACCACGCCGGCAATGCCGAACACTTCGCCGGCACGCACGCTGAAGTCGATGCCATGCAAAGCGAATTCGCGGCAGGTCAGGTCTTTGACCTGCAACATCACCTGCTCCTGCGGCGCCTGCAGCGCGGGGAAAATCCGCTCCAGGCTGCGCCCGACCATCTGCTCCACCAGCTCGCGCACCGGCACTTGCGCGGTGGCATGCAGGGCGATCTGACGACCGTCGCGCAGCACCAGCACGCGGTCGGCGATGCGCGCGATTTCTTCCAGGCGATGGCTGATATAGATAAACGACACGCCTTCTGCTTTCAGCCGTTCCACCTGCTTGAACAGCAACTCGGTTTCTTCAGCGCCCAGCGCAGCGGTGGGTTCATCGAGGATCAGCAAGCTGGCCTTCAAGGTCAGCGCCTTGGCGATTTCCACCAATTGCTGGGCCGCCACACTCAGGCCTTCGACCTTGCGCGACGCCGGCACGTTGAGCCCCAGGCGTTCCAGTTGGATCTGCGCCTGGGCCTCGATGTAGTCGCGATCGACCCGCCCGTAACGCATGGGCAGGCGACCGACGAAGATGTTCTCGGCGATCGACAGTTGCGGCAGCAGACGGATTTCCTGGTGGATCAGGCCGATACCTGCGCCCAGTGCCGCACCCGGCGAGGCGGGTGCATACGGCGCGCCGAGCCAGGTCATGCTGCCGCCAGCTTCGGGTTGCACGAGGCCTGCGATGATCGACGACAAGGTCGACTTACCGGCACCGTTTTCACCGAGCAGGGCCAGCACTTCACCGCGGCGAATATCCACATTGACCTGGGACAACACCTGCACCGGGCCGTAGGCCTTGCTGATATTGCGCAGGCACAGCACCGCATCGGCGCTGCTATCCAGAGCTGCTGCTTGCATGACGACCTCCAAGGCTTACGGGTGCTGTTGCAGGAACGGCGCGACGTTTTCTTTGGTGGTCAGCACGGTGGGCAGCAGTTGCTCCTTGGGCACGGCCTTGCCGGCTTTGAGATCAATCGCCGAGGCCACGGCCAGGCGCCCCATTTTCTGGGTCTGCTGAGTCATGGTGGCGTTGAGCACGCCGCTTTCGACGGCCTTGAGCCCGGCGACGTCGCCGTCAAAACCGACGACCACGACCTTGTGATCCAGGTTGCCGACCTTCACCGCTTGGGCTGCGCCCAGGGCCATGGCATCGGCGCGGCCGAAGAATACGGTGATATTCGGATCACGCTGGAGCAGGTCCTGGGCCACGGCGAAGCCTTTGTCTTGAGCCCATTCGGCGGGTTGCTGGGCCACGACCTTGAGGTCCGGGAAGGCTTTCAGGCCCTCCTCGAAACCCTTGGCGCGATCATTCTCCGGCGTGGTGCCGAGTTGGCCTTGCAGGATCGCAATGCGGCCTTTGCCGTCGGTGATCTTGCCCACGTACTCGGCCAGGGTCTTGGCGCCGGCCACGCTGTCGCTGGCGATAAAGGTGTCGCCTGGTGCGTCGGGGGCGTTGCGGTCCACGGCGATCACCGGGATACCGGCGGCCTTGGCGGCTTTGACGGGCACACCGGCGGCGGTAGCACCGGCGGGGATGTAGATCAGCACGTCGATCTGGCGGGTGATCAGGTCTTCAATCTGGCTGACCTGGGTCGAGGAGTTGCCTTGGGCGTCCACGGTGATCACCTTGATCCCCTTGGCCTTGCCCTCGGCTTCCACCGATTGCTTGATCTGGTTGAAGAAGTCGGCCTGCAGGTTGGCCACGGCCAGGCCGATGGTCAGGTCCTTGGCCCAGGTGGTGCCGGCAGCGGTAAGGGTCGCGGCCGCCAGAGCAGTGGCGATAAGCAGTTTCTTGGGGCTGAACATGTCGGTGACTCCTGGTTTTATTGTTGGAGGGTGTCAACTGTCGAACAGGTTTAACGGGCAGTACTGGAACGGCGTCGCAGGGTGTCGATGGTTACGGCGAGGGCGATGACCACGCCGATCACCACTTGTTGAATAAACGGGGAAACGCCCAGCAGGTTGAGGCCATTGCGCAACACGCCAATGATCAGCACGCCCACCAGGGTGCCGCCGATGCTGCCGACGCCGCCGCTGAGGCTGGCCCCGCCAATCACCACGGCGGCAATAGCGTCCAGTTCCAGGCTGAGGCCGGCACTGGGTTGGGAAGAGTCGAGGCGCGCCGCCAGGGTCACGGCGGCGATGCCGGCCAGCGCACCACTGATGGCGTACACCCACAAGGTAATCGCACGCACCTTGATGCCGGACAGGCGCGCCACTTCAGGGCTGCCGCCCATGGCGTAGAGGTTGCGGCCGCCGGCACGAAAGCGCAGGAACACCCACGCCACCAGCAGCATCACCAGAAACAGCCCGACGGTTGCCGAGAGAAAGCCGAAGTGCCGCACCGTGGCCAGGCTGGTGAACCACTCCGGGTAGCCGACGATCTGCCGGCCTTCGGTGAGGATATTCGCCAAGCCACGGGCCACCGACATCATGGTCAGCGTGGCAATAAAGGGCGGCAGCTTGGCGTAGGTGATCAACGCGCCGGACACCAGCCCGGCGAGCATCCCGGTGGCAATCGAGATCGGAATCGCGAAGCCCAGCGGCACTGCCTGATCCTGGTAGAGCCAGCCGAGCATCATCATCGAGAAGGCCAGCACCGAGCCTACCGACAGGTCGATGCCGCCGATGACGATCACCGCCGTCATGCCGATCGCCAGGATGCCCAGCACCGTGACCTGATCGAGGATGTTCAGGCCATTGCGCAAGGAGAAGAAGAATTCGGAACTGAAGGAGAAGACCAGCACCAGCAACACCAGCCCGATCAACGGGCCGCCGATGTTGCTGGGCAGCAGTTTCACAATACGTGGGCGGGGTGGCGGCTTGAGTTCGGCCGGGTGCTGGACAATAGCTTTGGCGTCCACAGTGTTCTCCTGATTTATTTTTTTTGGAGTGCTTTCAGGTCGCTTGAATATTTATGCGTGCCTGACTGTTAATTCAGATTCCAGTGACACCGTGGCAAAGTCAAGCGCTTAATTTTTCAGGTATGCCTCTAAACCGGCGCTTTCACCACGGCCAAAGCCACGGGATAGACCAGCCCGTGTGGGATTTTGCCCGTTTGTCCGAGGGATGTTTCTTCTATTTATTTCGTTTTTCCGTGGATCGCTCACTTGACCGCGCGGACGATCAGCGTCTAAATAGAAATATATTGTCACTGCTGAATAAATATTCAAACACAGCTTTGGACACTTTCACCTCACGTGGTCAGCCCCACAGGAGCCGCTGCATGAATGCCTTCCAGTACGACGCCCACCAGATCAAGGAACAGGCCCGCCTGATCCGCCGCCATGTGATCCACCTCAACGCCGATTCACCGGCGGGCGGTCACACCGGAGCGGACCTGTCGGAAACCGACATCCTCGCCACTCTGTACTTCCGCATCCTCAATACCGGCCCGGAACGCACTGAAGACCCTGATCGCGATATCTATATCCAGAGCAAGGGCCATGGCGTGGGTGGTTTGTATTGCTGCCTGGCACAGGCGGGCTATATCCCTACTGAATTGTTGCCCACTTACCAGCACTTCAATTCCCATTTGCCCGGCCATCCGGTACGCCAGAAAACCCCCGGCATCGAACTCAACACCGGCGCCCTTGGCCACGGCTTGCCAGTGGCAGTGGGGCTGGCATTGGCGGCAAAGATGTCCGGCAGCAAAAAACGCATCTACGTGCTGACCGGCGACGGCGAACTGGCCGAAGGCTCCAACTGGGAAGCCGCCATGGCGGCAGCCAAGTACGGGTTGGATAACCTGTTTGTGATCGTCGACAAGAACAAACTGCAACTGGCCGGCCTGACCGCCGAGATCATGCCGCTCGACCCACTGGACGTGAAATGGGCCGCCTTCGGCTTCACCGTCAGCGAATGCGATGGCAACGACGTGGGCCAGTTGATCGAAACCCTGGAAACCATGCAGACCCAAACCGGCGCGCCCCAGGTGCTGATCGCCCACACCATCAAAGGCAAGGGCGTGTCGTTTATCGAAGCCCGCCCTGAATGGCACCACCGTGTGCCGAAGGGCGATGAAATCAATGCAGCACTGGAGGAGTTGAACCATGGCGAGTGAACATTTGGCGAGTGTCATGGTGCAGGCCTTTATTGATGCAGTCGACGCCGGGTTGGACGTCGTGCCAGTGGTCAGCGATTCCACGTCTACGGCCAAGATCGGTCCGTTTATGCAGCGCTTTCCAGAGCGGTTGATCAATGTCGGGATTGCCGAGCAGTCCTTGGTCAGCGTCGCGGCGGGGCTGGCGCTGGGCGGTAAGATTGCAGCCACCTGCAATGCGGCGCCGTTTCTAATCTCTCGCGCCAATGAGCAGATCAAGGTGGACGTCTGCTACAACCAGGCCAATGTGAAAATGTTCGGCCTGAACGCCGGTACCAGCTATGGCCCGTTGGCCAGCACCCACCACAGCCTTGACGATATTTCTGTGATGCGCGGCTTCGGCAATGTGCAGATTTTTGCCCCGGCGGATGCCGTCGAGTGCCGGCAGATCGTCGATTACGCGCTGCGTTACCACGGCCCGGTGTATATCCGTCTCGATGGTAAAGCCTTGCCGGACGTCCACGGCGCCGACTATCAGTTTGTGCCCGGTCAGGTAGACATCCTGCGCCAGGGCGCCGATGTGAGCATCGTGGCCCTGGGCTCGGTGGTGCATGAAGCGGTGGATGCGGCGGCCTTGCTGGCGGAGCAGGGCATCCAGGCGCAGGTGATCAACCTGTCGTCGATCCGGCCCTTGCAGCGTGATGTATTGCTCAGCGCCTTGAGCGGCACCCGCGCCGTCATCAGCGTGGAAGAACACAACGTTAATGGCGGCGTCGGCAGCCTGGTCGCTGAAGTGCTGGCTGAAGCCGGGCTGGGCATTCCATTGATCCGCCTGGGTATCGGCGATGGCGAGTACGCCGCCGCCGGTGCCCGCGAACCGACCCGCGCCTTGCATAACATCGACGCGGCTGGGATCGTGGCGGCTGCCACTCGGTTGCGGTGAAATCAATGAATAACAACACCCCGCTGATCCTTGCGATAGATGAAGGCACCAGCAACGCCAAGGCGGTGCTGGTCAACGAACTGGGCCAGGTGATCGCGCGCGGTTCGCGGCCCTTGAGCATCAGTCATCCCCAGGCCGGGTTTTCCGAGCAGGACCCGCTGCTGATCTGGCAAAACACGTTGGCTGCGATTGAAGAGTGCCTGGCCCAGGTAGATCGGCCGATCACTGCGCTCGCGATCAGCAACCAGCGCGAATCGGTGGTGGCTTGGGATAGGCATACCGGTGAGCCATTGTCGCCGTGCATCAGTTGGCAGTGCCGACGCTCTACGGCGTTATGCACGCAACTGCATGCGCAGGGTCATGAAGCGCTGATCCTGGAAAAGACCGGGCTGGCGTTGGACCCGATGTTCTCGGCGGGCAAATTTCGCTGGATTCTCGACAACCTGGACAATGGTCACGCCCGCGCCGCTGCGGGTGATATTTGCCTGGGCACGGTCGACAGCTGGCTGTTGTGGCAACTCAGCGGCGGTCAGGTGTTCGCCACCGACTATTCCAATGCCGCACGCACCCAGTTGTTCAACCTGCACTCATGCGCCTGGGATCCTGAGCTTTTGGCACTGTTCGGCATTCCTGCTGCGGCCTTGGCGCCGATCCAGCCGAGCGCCGGGTTCTTCGCCGAAACCGTCGCCGTGGGCGGCTTGCCCGCCGGTATCCCGGTGATGTCGATGATTGGCGACTCCCATGCCGCGCTGTACGGGCAGGGCGGTTTTGCGCCGGGTTTGGTCAAGGCCACCCTCGGCACCGGTTCGTCCTTGATGACGCCCATGAGTGGCCCGATTGCGTCCACCCATGGCTTGTCCACCACATTGGCCTGGCATGACGGCAGCCAACCCACCTTCGGCATGGAGGGCAATATCGTCCATACCGGCGCTGCCGTGCAGTGGGCGTCGCGCCTGGTGGCTGGCGAATCCCTGGATGCCTTGACCGAACAGGCTGCGCAACTGCCGGATAACGGCGGTGTGTATTTTGTCCCGGCGCTGTCGGGCCTCGGCGCACCGCACTGGAAGGCCGACGCCCGTGGGCTGATCTGCGGGTTGACCGAAGCCACGTCCGGCGCGCACATCCTGCGCGCCTCGCTGGAATCCATCGGCTATCAGATTCGCGATGTGTTTGAGGCGATGCAACAAGACATCGGCAGTCCTTTGAAGGAACTGTGGGTGGACGGCGGCGCCACGCGCAATCGCTGGCTGATGCAGTTCCTTGCCAACCTGCTGCAACGCCCGGTGGTGCGCAGCCTGTCGCCGGAGGTGTCGGCGCTGGGCGCAGCGCACCTGGCGGGACGGGCGTTGGGCGTGTGGGCGAGTGATACGGCGCTGGGGCAGTTGGAGCGCCAGCGCGAGCGGTTTGAGCCGCAGGATGACCCCGCAATGGCAGGGCGTTATGCAGAGTGGAAAAAGGCTTTAGCCCGAACACTCCTCTAACGGCATATGCAAACCCACTGTGGGAGGGGCGGTGCGACGATTCGACTTGCCGCCGATGAACATAGGGATCTACATAACGTTGACTCAACACTGAACGTCCGGCAGATAGGGCTGTTGTGGCGAGCGGGCTTGTCCCGCGTTGGGCTGCGTAGCAGCCCCAAAACCAGCCTCAACAGAGTGTCTGATACACCGCATTCTTCTTGACTGGGGCTGCTTTGCAGCCCAACGCGGGACAAGCCCGCTCGCCACAGGGATATTTGTCAGCGTCTGAAAAGTTGTTTAGATACCCATGGTCATCGGGGGCAAGTCGAATCGTCGCACCGCCCCTCCCACATTTAGATCACGCCAGCCTTCAAGGCCGCCAGGTCTGCACATCCTTGGCATCCACCGCCTTGGGCAATAACCCCGCCTTGAAGAACGCATCGGCAATCTTCTGCTGCTCACCCAACTGATCCACCGTCACCGGCTGCACCTGATAACTGCGGTGCGCGTTCGCCGCTTCCACCGTGGCCACGTCCAGGTTGCCCCACAGCGGGCCGAGCACTTTCGCCGCTTCTTGCGGATGGGCTTTCACCCACTTGCCGGTCTTTTCCAATTCCCCATACACCACCTTCAGCACTTCTGGGTGCGCCTTGGCGTAGGGCGTGCCTGTCAGGTAGTAACGCTTGTAACTGGCGAGGCCTGCGCCATCGGCCAGGGTGCGGGTCGGCAGTTGGCGCTGCACGCTGGTGAGGAAGGGTTCCCAGGTGACCCAGGCGTCGACTTTGTTGTTCTCGAACGCCGCGCGGCCATCGGCTGGCGACAGGTAAGCCGGTTCGATATCCGAGAACGCCAGGCCAGCTTTATTCAGGGCGGCGATCAACAAATAGTGAGTGCCGGCAGCCTTGGTCACCGCGATTTTCTTGCCCTTCAAGTCCGCCAACTGTTGGATCGGCGAGTCCTTGCGCACCACGATGGCCTGGGCCGAAGGCGAGGGCGCTTCCTGGGCGAAGTAGGTGAGTTTGGCCTGGGCGGCCTGGGCGAAGATCGGCACGGTGTCAGCCACGTCGGCGCTGATGTCGACGTTGCCGACGTTCAGCGCTTCCAGCAGCGGCAGGCCGCTGGGGAACTCATGCCAGCTCACATCGATGTTGTCGGCCTTGAGGGCTTTCTCCAGGGTGCCCTGGGTCTTGAGCAGGGTGATCAGCGTGGAGGATTTCTGGTAACCGATGCGCACGGTTTCCTGGGCTTGCGCACTAAAGGCAACGGAAAAGGCCAGCAATCCTAATACAGCGGCGAGGGGACGACGAAGGGACATGGTGGGCTCGATCTTCAACGAAATAGCCCTGAGCTTAATGATCTAAAAACCATTCGATAAATACTCTTTCGATCTGAGCTTAGGATGCTTTCAGCCGCTTCCTGCCCGCTGGAACAGCTGGGCCATGGGCGGGTGCGCGGCTTCGATCATCAAGTAATACACCTCCGTTTCGCTGCCCCCGCGCGCCGAATGGGGTCGGTGGTGTGGCTCAGTCCACGCAGATCGCCCGGCCCAGCTTGCCTTTCTCTACCGTCGCCGAGCAGCCGAAGTGGCCGTTATCTACCTGGCACGCGCCGGTCACCGGGCCGTTGCCGGACTGGGTGGTGACACTGGTCTGGCACTCGCCTTCACACTGACTGGAGTCGGTGCACGCCTTGCCTGCGTCCTTATATGGTGTGATGCACTTCCAGCTTTGCAGCTTGCCGACTTGCTTCATGGTGCCGCCGCCCGCCAGGCAGGTGGACGCTGCAGCGTCCTGAGCGGGCGGGGTCGTGGTGCATGCCGATACCAGCAGTAAAGCGGCCAGGCCAATCATTAATTTCATGCAAAGTCCTCGTGGAGTGAGCGCAGCGGTGCAGTGTACGGGCATATGGACTACTTTGATTGACGAGCGATCCCCACCCGGTAATGACTCATGCACACGTTATGGAAGCGGTATGTGGCCCTGCTGGAAAATGACCTGAGCACTCAGATCTTCGACAATGTTAAAAACCTGCTGGTGTGCGCGCTGCTGTTCGCGGCGGGCACCAATACGCTGCTCGGGCAACGTGAACTCTTTATTGGCATGTTCGCGTCAAACGTGGCGGGCTGGGGGCTGATCATCCTGTCCACGGTGTTGATGCTGTTGAACGTCAGCGACGGCATTCGCCGGCTGGCCAAGCTGCGTTATCACTTGGCATTGCAGCTGTTGTTGATCCTGGTTTATCTGGTGGTGGCCGAGCGGGTTGTGGAGATTGTGTGGGGCTTCCGCGCCCATTGAAGTATCCTCCGCACCCCGCTTTCCACTGATTCAAAGACAGATGACAGGACAAGACATGCAGGCGCTGCTGGAGTCGATCCTCGACGAAGTGCGCCCACTGATCGGCCTCGGCAAAGTCGCCGACTACATTCCCGCGCTGGCCGATGTACCGGCCAACCAACTGGGCATCGCCGTGTATGGCAACGACGGTTCGGCCTACCGCGCCGGAGATGCCGATACGCTGTTCTCGGTGCAGAGCATTTCCAAGGTGTTCAGCCTGGTGCAGGCCATCGACCATGGCGGCGAATCCATCTGGGAACGCTTGGGCCACGAGCCGTCGGGGCAACCGTTCAACTCGTTGGTGCAACTGGAGTTCGAACGCGGTCGCCCGCGTAACCCCTTCATCAATGCCGGTGCGCTGGTGATCTGCGACATCAACCAATCACGCTTTGCGGTGCCGATCCTGTCGATGCGCGACTTCGTGCGGCGCCTGTCGGGAAACCCGCAGATCCTGGTCAACAGCGTCGTCGCCGACTCCGAAGCCCAGCACGGCGCGCGCAACGCGGCCATGGCCTACTTGATGAAATCCTTCGGCAACTTCCACAACGACGTGGATGCTGTACTGCATAGCTACTTCAACTACTGCGCCTTGCAGATGAGCTGCCTGGACTTGGCCAAGGCGTTCAGCTTCCTCGCCAACGAGGGCACGAGTGCCCACAGCGGCGAACAGATCCTCACCGCGCGCCAGACCAAGCAAGTCAACTCGATCATGGCCACCAGCGGGCTGTATGACGAGGCGGGGAATTTTGCTTATCGCGTGGGCTTGCCGGGCAAGAGCGGGGTCGGCGGCGGCATTGTCGCGGTGGTGCCGGGGCAATTTACCGTGTGCGTGTGGTCGCCGGAGTTGAACGCGGCGGGGAACTCACTGGCGGGGATCAAGGCGTTGGAGTTGTTGAGTGAGCGGATTGGGTGGTCGGTGTTTTGAGAGCGTTCCCACGCGCGTGGGAACGCTGATCTGGATGTCATGCCGCTGGAGGGGCGTCATCCAATGCTACGCTGCCGCCGCAGCCCAGGAATTTTCCCTTTTCTCAGATGGATGTCTGTATGGCCTATGAACTCCATATCGCCCGTGTCGAAAGCAATGCAATAACGCCTGAAGAATGGCGTGACGTGTGTGCCGGTGACCCGTCCCTCCTGTTGCAGGACGAAGTGACTGCCGTTAATCCCACGACAGGAGCGACGATCTCCATCAGCGGTAACCAAACGGCGTACTGGACCTCTCCCACCACGCAGCAGGATTACTATTTCGATTATCGCCGTGGCCAAATTTCGTTTGTATACAGCGATGAGAGCATCGTGAAAGCCAAGGCGATTGCCCTGGCCCTCGCCGCTGAAATTCGAGGCGATGAGGGGGAGAAATACTGATACGCCTAGGCTTTACGCGGCTTCACGAACAGGTCGATCAGCAGGTACAGCGCGCCGACAGTAATTGCGATATCCGCAATATTGAACACCCCGGTATGCGCTGGCCCGACGTTCAGGACCATGTAATCAACCACATGGCCGTCGCGAAACACCCGGTCGATCAGGTTGGCGATGCCACCCAAGGCGATGGCGTACAGCGGCAAGACTTTACGCAGCGGCTGGTTCCAGTTGGAGAGGGACCACCCCATCGCCCAGGCCACCACAACGGCCACGCCGACGATAAAGATCAGTTGTTTGACCTGTGGTGGCAAAGCGGCGCCCAGGCTCAGGAATGCGCCAGGGTTGAGGCTTAGCTCCAACGCAAAGTTGATCGGGTTTGAGCCGATTTTGAAGCTGTTGGCCTGCAGTGAAACCAGGGCCCAGAGTTTCACAAGCTGGTCCATAGCAATGAAGGTGATGCCGGCGAGGAGGGCGAAGCTGCGGCCTCGCAATAGGGGCGACGTGCTCAAGCGGTAACTTCCTGTTTCGGGGCGGTCGATAAGGCGGCTGAAGATAGCTCAGGCGCTCTATCCCGTCCATCTTCAAGCCGCCGGGCAGGCTGTGTTCAACGCCTTAAGTTCAGGACTCAGTACCTTTGTGCAAATTGCCGATAATTGCAGTGCACACGGTCATCTGTGAATTCCAATGTGGGAGGGGGCTTGCCCCCGATTACGGTGTGTCAGTCACTGCTGCTGTGACTGATGTACTGCAATCGGGGGCAAGCCCCCTCCCACATTGGATGTTCAGTGTCTTGGAACTCGGTATCCGCCCAAACAAAAAATGCGCCCCTGAGGGCGCATTTTTTTGTTCGGTCAGCTATCGCCTATCAGGCAATCGCATCCCAGGCTCGATCACCGTGCTCGTCCTTGATCCGAGTCGGCAAGCCCATCACGTCCAGCGCCTTGAGGAACGGCTCAGCCGGCAGTTCCTCGACGTTGGCCATGTGTTTCACATCCCACTCGCCACGGGCTACCAGCAGCGCTGCGGCTACCGGTGGAACGCCTGCGGTGTAGGAGATGCCCTGGCTGTCGGTTTCAACGTAGGCTTCTTCGTGATCCGCTACGTTGTAGATGAACATCTCGCGCGGCTGGCCGTCCTTGGTGCCTTTGACCAGGTCGCCGATGCAGGTCTTGCCGGTGTAGCCCGGAGCCAGCGAAGACGGGTCGGGCAGCACGGCCTTGACCACTTTCAACGGCACCACTTCCAGGCCTTCGGCGGTGGTGACCGGCTTCTCGGAGAGCAGGCCGAGGTTTTTCAGCACGGTGAACACGTTGATGTAGTGTTCGCCGAAGCTCATCCAGAAACGCACGTTGGGCACGTCGAGGTTTTTCGACAGCGAGTGCACTTCATCGTGGCCGGTGAGGTAGAGGTTCTGCGAACCCACGACCGGGAGGTCGTCGGTACGTTTGACTTCGAACATGGTGTTGCTGGTCCACTGGCTGTTCTGCCAGCTCCACACCTGCCCGGTGAATTCGCGGAAGTTGATTTCCGGATCGAAATTGGTGGCGAAGTATTTGCCATGGGAGCCGGCATTGACGTCGAGGATGTCGATCGAATCAATGCGGTCGAAATGCTGTTGCTGCGCCAGCGCGGCATACGCGTTGACGACACCCGGGTCGAAGCCCACGCCAAGGATGGCGGTGATGTTCTTCTGTTTGCACTCTTCCAGGTGGTTCCATTCGTAGTTGCCGTACCACGGTGGGGTCTCGCAGACCTTGCCCGGCTCTTCGTGGATGGCGGTGTCGAGGTACGCAACGCCCGTGTCGATGCAGGCACGCAGTACCGACATGTTGAGGAACGCGGAACCCACGTTGATGACGATCTGCGATTCAGTCTCGCGGATCAGGGCCTTGGTCGCTTCCACGTCCAGGGCGTTCAGCGCGAAGGCCTGGATGTCGGCGGGAACCTTGAGGCTACCCTTGGCCTTGACGCTGTCGATGATGGCCTGGCATTTGGAGATGTTGCGCGACGCGATAGCAATACGACCGAGTTCGTCGTTGTGCTGCGCGCACTTGTGGGCCACCACCTTGGCGACACCTCCTGCACCAATGATAAGAACGTTCTTTTTCAATTGCTTTATTTCTCCTATATCCGCCAGCTTACGAAAGGCTGGACAGGTAGTCGTCGTAACCAAATTCACGAACCACTTCGACTGTACCGTCGAGTTGTTTCACTACGATGGACGGCATTTTCAGGCCGTTGAACCAATTTTTCTTGACCATGGTGTAGCCCGCGGTGTCGATGAACGACAGCCGATCGCCGATGGCCAGCGGACGATCAAATTGATACTCGCCGAAGATGTCCCCGGCCAGGCAGGATTTGCCGCACACCATGTAGGTGTGTTCACCGTCGCTCGGCGCCAGTTTGGCGTTGAGGCGGTAGATCAGCAGGTCCAGCAGGTGGGCTTCGATGGAGCTGTCCACGACGGCGAGGTTTTTGCCGTTGTAGAGCGTGTCGAGCACGGTGACTTCCAGGGAGGCGCTGTTGGTGATCGCCGCTTCGCCGGGTTCCAGGTAGACCTGCACGTCGTACTTCTGCGAGAACGCCTTGAGGCGCTGGCAGAAGGCGTCGATGGCATAGCCTTCACCGGTGAAGTGGATGCCGCCGCCGAGGCTGACCCAGTTGACCTTGTGCAGCAGCGCGCCGAAGCGTTCTTCGATGGTGTTCAGCATCTGGTCGAACAGGTTGAAATCGCCGTTCTCGCAGTTGTTGTGGAACATGAAGCCGGAGATCTGCTCGATCACGCCTTCGATCTTCACCGGGTCCCATTCGCCCAGGCGGCTGAATGGACGCGCCGGGTCAGCCAGCAGGTAGTCGGAGCTGCTCACTTGCGGGTTGACGCGCAGGCCGCGGGTCTTGCCTTCACTGCGCTCAGCAAAACGCTGCAGCTGGCTGATGGAGTTGAAGATGATCTTGTCGCAGTTATCGAGCATCTCTTCGATTTCATCGTCGGCCCAGGCCACGCTGTAGGCGTGCGCCTCACCTTCGAACTTCTGGCGACCGAGCTTCAACTCATACAGCGACGACGAGGTGGTGCCGTCCATGTATTCCTGCATCAGGTCGAACACCGACCACGTGGCAAAGCACTTGAGCGCCAGCAGGGCCTTGGCGCCGGACTGCTCGCGCACGTAAGCAATCTTCTGCATGTTGACCAGAAGCTTCTGTTTATCGATGAGGTAGTACGGCGTTTTGATCATTTTTGAGAGCCTGCGGCGGTGCCTGCCAAAAAAGGACACGCATTGTGCCCGCACTTGGATCGAATCGAAAGGTTAGCCGGCGGATTTTGCACGCCGGTTTTTCAAGCATAGCCCCGGAGTATGACTATCTAAGGATATGCACCGGCCCGGTGTGGGAGGGGGCTTGCTCCCGATAGCGGTGTGTCAGGCACCCTATTGGCGGGCTGATCCACCGCTATCGGGAGCGAGCCCCCTCCCACATTTTGGCCTATGTGACTTTGTTGCACTGCCATCAAACCGTCATCTCCCCACCACCTTCCTGCCACATTCCCCCGTTACTGTCCTCGCCAATGAGATCGATCTCAAGCGAGTAAACATGACTGACCTGAAAGACGTTGCGCGGCTGGCTGGCGTATCCCGCGCCACTGCCGCCCGCACCTTTGCCTCTCCCGAGCAGGTGCGCCCGGCGACCCGTGAGCAGGTGTTCGCCGCCGCCCGTGAGTTGGGGTTTCGGCCCAACCTGCTCGGCCGCCAACTGCGCCTGCAAACCACCCAGTTGATCGGCGTGGTAGTGCCCAACCTGCTCAACCCGGTGTTCGCCGAGCAGTTCCAGGCCATGGAGCGTGCCGCGCGGTTGCGTGGCTACAGCCTGGTGCTGGCGACCACCGACTACAGCAGCGAGCGCGAGTGCATCGTAGTGGAAGAACTGCTGCGCCAGCGCGTCGATGGCCTGGTGCTGACGGTCACCGATGCCGAAAGCAACAGCGTGCTCAGCAGCCTGAATACCGAACAAACCCCGTTCGTGCTGGCCTATCACCAACCGAGCAACCCCAACTACAGCGCCGTGTCGGTGGACAACCGCGCGGGCATGGCCTTGGCCACGCGCTACTTGCTGGAGGCCGGTCATCGACGCATCAGCATGGTCGCCGGCCCCGCCTTGCAGTCCGACCGCGCACGCCTGCGCTATGCCGGTTACTGCGACGCGATGAAGGAATACGGCCTCAAAAGCCGCGCGGTGATCGAAATGCCCGCGCATACCCAGGCCGAATTCGCTGCCATCCAGCCGTACCTCAACGGCCCCGACGCCCCCAGCGCGCTGGTGTGTTCCAACGATTTCCTGGCTATCAGCCTGATCGCAGAGCTGCGCCGCAATGCCTGGAATGTACCCGGGCAGTTGTCGGTGATGGGCTTTGACGGCATCGCCCTCGGCACCCAGATGCACCCGACCCTGTGCAGCGTGGTGCAGCCCATCGCGCTGCTGGCCAGCACGGTGATTGATCAACTGCTGGCGCAGATCGCCGGGAATGCCCCGGTTTCCCATTGCCTGCCTTGCCATATCCGGCCGGGCGAAAGTACCCAACCCTTTGAGGAGTCCCTTGATGCGCGCATTCAGTAAAACCCTGGCAGCCGTGCTGCTGTGCGGTGTGGCCAGCCTGGCCCAGGCCGCCGACACGGCTATTTGCTACAACTGCCCGCCGGACTGGGCCGACTGGGGCACCCAGCTCAAGGCCATCGCCGCCGACACGGGTGTGCAGGTGCCGCTGGACAACAAGAACTCCGGCCAGTCCCTGGCGCAACTGGTGGCCGAAAAGGCCGCGCCGGTCGCGGACGTGGTGTATTACGGCGTGACCTTCGGCTTGCAGGCGCAAAAGGCCGGTGTGGTTGATGGCTACAAACCCAAGGGCTGGGAGCAGATCCCCGCCGGGTTGAAAGACCCCGCCGGCCAGTGGTTTGCGATCCACTCCGGCACCTTGGGCATCATGGTCAACGTCGATGCATTGGGTGGCTTGCCGGTGCCGCAAAGCTGGGCCGACCTGCTCAAGCCTGAATACAAAGGCATGGTCGGCTACCTGGACCCGTCCAGCGCCTTCGTCGGTTATGTCTCTGCCGTGGCGATCAACCGCGCAATGGGCGGCGACCTGGACAACTTCGCCCCGGCCATCGACTACTTCCAGAAGCTGGCGAAAAACGCCCCCATCGTGCCCAAGCAGACCGCCTATGCGCGGGTGCTGTCCGGCGAGTTGCCGATCCTGGTGGACTACGATTTCAACGCCTACCGCGCCCGCTACAAAGACAACGCCAACGTCGCCTTCGTGATCCCCAAGGAAGGCAGCATCAGCGTGCCCTATGTGATGAGTCTGGTGGCCAACGCGCCGCACCGCGCCAATGGCGAGAAGGTGCTGGACTTCGTGCTGTCGGACCAAGGCCAGGCACTCTGGGCCAAGGCGTACTTGCGCCCCGTACGCCCGGTGACCATGCCGGCCGACGTCGCCGCGCAGTTCCTGCCCGACAGCGATTACGCCCGCGCCGGTGTGGTGGACTATCAGAAAATGGCCGCTGTGCAGGAAGCCTTCGCCGCCCGTTACCTGAACGAGGTCAAGTAAGTGGCTGCATCGGCAAAACAGGCGGCCTGGGCGCTGGCCCCGGCCTTTGCGGTGCTGTTCGCGTTCTGGCTGTTGCCGCTGGCGCACTTGATGGTGCTCGGCGCCGACAGCCGCGACAGTCACGGCAGCGGCTATTGGCAGGTGCTCAGTAGCGCGCAGTACCTGGGTAGCCTGGCGCAGACTTGCGTGCTGGCGATCGTGGTGACGTTCACCGCGTTGTTGATCGGTGGCATCAGCGGCGTATTCCTTGCGCGCCAGCAGTTTTTCGGGCGCTCGGCGTTGGTGGCCTTGCTCACGTTTCCTCTGGCGTTTCCCGGGGTGGTGGTGGGCTTTCTGGTGATCCTGTTGGCCGGGCGCCAGGGGTTGCTGGCGTCCCTGGGCCTGCAAGTGGCCGGTGAGCGCTGGATTCTTTGCCTACTCGCTGGCCGGGCTGTTTGTCGGCTACCTGTACTTCTCGATTCCCCGGGTGATCCTCACGGTGATGGCCGCATGCGAAAGCCTCGACCGCAGCCTGGAAGAGGCCGCGCATTCGCTGGGAGCAGGGCACTGGCGGGTGGTGTGCGACGTGATCGTGCCGGGCCTGGCGCCGGCGTTGGCGTCCTGCGGCGCGATTTGCTTCGCCACGTCCATGGGCGCCTTCGGCACCGCGTTCACCTTGGGCACGCGCCTGAATGTGACCCCGGTGGCGATCTACAACGTGTTCACCAACTACGCCAACTTTGCCGTCGCCGCCGCGTTGTCGGTGGTGCTCGGCGCGGTGACCTGGGCGGTGTTATTGCTCACGCGGCGCCTGGTGAAAAATGCGGGGACTGTCTTGTGAAGCGCTCATCGCTGTTCGTGATTCAACTGCTGTTTACCTTGCTGGTGTGCGCATTCATGTTGGTGCCGGTGCTGATGTCGTTGCTGGCCGGGTTGACGCGCAATTTCTTCGTCGGCCTGTCCAGCGGCCTGACCTTCGACTGGTTGATCCAGGTATGGCAGGCCTACTCGCCCACCGTATGGCTGTCGTTGCAATTGGCGCTGGCGTGCGCGGTGTGTGTCTGCGTGATCGGCGTACCGGCGGCCTATGCGCTGGTGTGCATGAACAACCGCTTCAGCCGTGCCTTCGAAGAACTGATGGTGTTGCCGGTGGCGATGCCGGGGTTGGCCAGTGCGCTGGCGTTGCTGCTCACCTACGGCCAGTTCGGCACGTTTCGCAGCAGCTGGTTGTTCATCCTGGTGGGCCATGTGTTGTTCACCTTGCCGTTCCTGGTACGTCCGGTGATGGCGGTGATGCAACGCCAGCAACTGCCGGTGCTGGAAGAGGCAGCGGCCAGTCTGGGCGCCGGGCCGATCAAGCGCTTTTTCAGCGTGGTGGTGCCCAACTGCCGGGCGGGGATTCTCGCTGGCGTGCTGATGGTGGTGACCTTGTCGTTGGGCGAATTCAACCTGACCTGGATGCTCCACACACCCATGACCAAGACATTGCCCGTGGGCCTGGCCGACAGCTACGCCTCGGCGCGCCTGGAAATCGCTAGCGCCTACACCCTTATCTTTTTGCTGATGATCGTGCCGCTGCTGATTGCGTTGCAGGCCATCAGCGCTCGTTTGTCCCGTGGAGAGCGTCGATGACCGCTATCACTATTCGCCTGCAAGGCTGTCGCAAGGCGTTCGCCGACGGCACCGTGGCTGTGCATGATCTGAACCTGACCGTTGAAGGCGGTGAAACCCTGGCGATCCTCGGCCCGTCCGGCTGCGGCAAGACCACCACCTTGCGCCTGATTGCCGGCCTGGAACGCCCGGATGTGGGCCAGGTTTTTTTCGGCACCGACGACGTCACCCGCCTGCCCATCGAGCGCCGCGACGTGGGCATGGTGTTCCAGAACTACGCGTTGTTTCCCAACCTCGATGTGGCCGGCAATATCGTCTACGGCTTGAAGATTCGCGGCATGGCGCCGCTTGCGCGGAACAAGCGCTGCGAGGAACTGCTGGAGCTGGTGGGCCTGCAACAGCATGGCAAGCGCAGCATCCACGAACTGTCCGGTGGCCAGCGTCAACGCGTGGCCTTGGCCCGTGCCTTGGCGCCGCGCCCTAAGGTGCTGTTGCTGGACGAACCGCTGGCCGCCCTGGATGCGCAATTGCGCGAGCGCTTGCGCAGCGAGCTGAATGAACTGCTGCGCGGTCTCGGTATCACCTCGGTATTTGTCACCCACGATCAGGGCGAAGCCATGGCCCTGGGCGATCGTATCCTGGTGATGGAGCACGGCCGCGTCGCGCAACTGGCCAGCCCACGGGAGATCTACCAGAAACCGGCCAATGCTTTCGTCGCCGGTTTTGTCGGCAACCTCAATGCATTTGCTGTTACCTCGCGAACAGCCCATGGCCTGAAAGTCTGCGGCGGCGAGTTGCCGTGGCAGGCCGCCGACGTGCCCAGCACGGTGTACTGCCGCCCCGAACACCTGCGGGTGATGGAGAGCGAAGGGCACTTGCACGGCTATCTATTGGCGCAGTTCTTCCAGGGCGCACAAAGCCGCCTGCTGGTGGATGTGGGCGGCCCGCAACCGCTGCTGGTGGACAGCAGCGACAACCACCTGTACGCCGTCGGCGCGCCGATCGCCCTGGCGATTGCGCCGCACATGTTGTTCACCCTGAATGCGTGAGAGTTTGCTTGTGAATCGTCCGTTTCTTGTTGCGCAAATCAGCGACCTGCACCTTAAAGCCGGCCAGCGCCTGACGTACGGGGTGGTCGATACCTTGGGCGCGCTGCGTCGTGCCGTCGACCATTTAAACGCCAGCCAACCCCGGCCCGATATCGTGGTGGTCAGCGGTGACCTGGTGGACTTCGGCCGCGCCGATGAATACGCCGTGCTGCACCCCGAACTCGCGCGCCTGCACATGCCGTGCTACCTGGTGCCCGGCAACCACGACACACGCGGTCCGTTGCTTGAGGCATTCCGTGATCACGCTTATTTGCCGTCGTCGGCAGAGGGGCCGTTGGACTGGGTGGTGGACGAGCATCCGCTGCGCTTGATCGGCCTGGACTCGACTATCCCCGGTGGGCATGGCGGCCAGCTACTGGACAGCCAATTGCACTGGTTGGACGAGCAACTGGCACGCCGCCCGGACGCGCCGACGTTGCTGATCCTGCACCACCCGCCGTTTATCAGCGGCATCGGCCATATGGACCGCGAACCCTTTATCAATGCCGCCGCACTGGAGCGCGTCGTGGCGCGCCACCCGCAAGTGGAACGCCTGCTGTGCGGGCACCTGCACCGGCCGATGCAACGACGCTTTGGCGGCAGCTTGAGTTGTGTGTGCCCCGGCACCTCCCATCAGATTGTGCTGGACCTGCAAGACGCCGCGCCCGCGCATTTCAACCTGGAACCGGCGGGGTATTTGTTGCATCGCTGGGATGCGCAACACGGCTTGATCAGCCACAACGGCGTGTTCGGGGATTACCCGGGGCCGTATCCGTTTTATGACGCTCATGGATTGATTGACTGAGGTTTACGGAGGTTTCACTTCACTCAACTAGCTAACAACTAAGTAACTGAACAACCGTTAATGCCCCGGCCAACGTCACGTTTGGCCGACGGTATCCTGCTGCCCATTTTTTGCGCCCGGAACTTGGATTCCGCGCCGGAGTTCGTCCTGATGAAAGCCACGTTGAATGTATTAAGTGTATTGACCGGCAGCCTGGGCATTGCTCTGAGCCCCTTGGCGTCTGCTGACTTTTTGAGCGACAGCAAAGCCAACTTGAGCATGCGTAACTTCTACTTCAATAACGACAACCGCGACGGCACGGCGGCACCGTCGAAGACCGAAGAGTGGGGCCAGGCCTTTATCCTCAACTACCAGTCGGGCTTCACTGACGGCACCGTCGGTTTTGGCCTGGACGCCATCGGCATGCTCGGCGTGACCCTCGACAGCAGCGCCGCGCGCCATGTCGGCAGCTCGATGATCCCCACCGAAGACGGCAAGGCCACGGATAACTGGGCCCGTGGCGGCGCGACCGCCAAGGCACGCTTTGCCAAGACCGAAGCGCGCTACGGCTACCTGCGCCCGAACCTGCCGATCCTGGTGAGCAACGACGGCCGCCTGTTGCCGCAGTCGTTCGAAGGCGGGCAAGTCACCAGCAAGGACATCGACAACCTGACCCTGGTCGGCGGCCAGCTTGAGCACACCACCGGTCGCGGTTCCAGCGACCGCAGTGGCCTGGCCGCGGCGGGCGGTACCCAGGAAAGCAATAAATTCACCTACGCCGGCGCGGACTACCAACTGACCAAGGACCTGATGGTCCAGTACTACTACGCCAATCTCGAAGACTATTACCAGCAACACTTCGCCGGGTTGATCCACGTATTGCCGTTGGGCGAATACGGCTCATTGAAAACCGACCTGCGCTACTTCAAGACCAGCTCCGACGGCAAAAACAGCAGTGCTGCCGGCCGTGCCGAGGGCTACAAGCTGGGCGGCTATACCAAGAACGGCAACGGTGAAATCGACAACAACACCTGGAGCGCCGCGTTCATCTACTCCCTGGGCCCGCACGCGATCACCGCCGGCTACCAGCAAGTCTCGGACGACAGCAACTTCGCCCAACTCAACCAGGGCGGCCTGGTGAACAAAGGCGAGGGTGGTGCCAGCCTGTACCTCTACACCGACCGAACCGTGCAGACCTTCATCCAGGCCGGCGAACGCACTGCCTTTGCCCAGTACGCCTACGACTTCGCGTCGCTGGGTGTACCCGGCCTGAAGGCCTCGGTGATGTACCTGAAGGGCGACCACATTCTTACCGCCAGCGGCAACGACGCCAGCGAGTGGGAGCGGGACATCTCGTTGGATTACGTGGTGCAGAGTGGCACGTTCAAGAACGTCGGGTTCGGCTGGCGTAACGGCGTGTCACGCAGTGAAGTGGCGCGGGACCAGGACCAGAATCGGGTGTTTGTGAGTTATTCGATTCCGTTGATGTAGTACAGCTGAGCGCCTCACCTCTGTAGGCGCGAGTGGGCGCTCAGTGATCGTGCATGCGTTGCGGTGTCATCGCTGATCTGATGAAAACCGCAGCGCAGATAAAATGCTGCGGCTTCGGGTGTATCGGTAGATAAGCGCACATCGTGGAATTTCAGCGTGGCGTAACCCAGCAGTGCTTGAACCAAGGCCTTACCCACGTCTCGCCCTCGCATTTGGGGAGTCACGTATACCCGGCGCAGCCGGCCCACGGTTGAGCCGGCGTAGGGATCACGGGAAACGCCGCCGACTGCAATCAGTTGCTCCTGGTAAAACACGCCCAAAAGGTACTCGCCCGGTTGTTCGAACCGATTGGCGCCTGTTTCCCACTCTGTGATCAGGCGCGTGAGGAACCTGAACCCTTCGGCAATGGCTTGCGCTTCCAGCGTGTGGATCTCGTCTGGGAGTTCTTCCAGTCTACGTATCGAAGGGGCTTCGCTGGAGGGCTTCATAGGGACTCTTTGTGTGGGCACTGAGCGTTCGACCTCATAGCTGATTGCGCCCCAAAGACAACAGCCTTGGGTAATGACATCCCTGTAGGGACCTATCCGAAATAGCGTGGCGGGCACTGTACCTGTGGCGAGGGAGGCGTGCTCAAACCACCCGGTTTCTGCCCGCGGCCTTGGCCTCATACAAACACATGTCCGCGCGTTTGAGCAGTGCCAGGGAGTCACGGTCCGAAGGCTCGGCCACGCCCACGCCGATGCTTACGGTCAGACGGCCTACGGTGGGAAACACTGCCGCCTCGACGGCCGCGCGGATTTTTTCGGCGACCACGTCGGGGCTGTCCGGCGCTTCGACTTCCGGCAGCAGCACGGCGAATTCTTCCCCGCCATAACGCGCCACAAAGTCAGTGGCGCGCGTCGTGCTTTCTATCAGCGCGGCGAGTTGGCACAGCACATCATCGCCAATGGCGTGGCCGTAGGTGTCGTTGACGCGCTTGAAGTAATCGGCATCGATCAGCAGCAGGGCGAAGGTGCGGCCGGTACGTTGGAACAGCAGGCTGTTCTCGGCGAGTTTTTCATCGAAGCGGCGACGGTTGAACACGCCGGTGAGGGCATCGTGGGTGGCCAGTTTCAGCAGTTCGGCGTTGGCCTGGGTGAGGTCGGCGGTGCGTTGGGCGACAGTGGCTTCCAGGGAGGCGTTGGCTTCCTGCAGCTGGCGTTCCTTGGCCAGCAGCGCTTGGGTCATGCCGGTGAGCGAACGGCCCAGTTGGGCGATTTCCAGTACCGAGTGCTCCTGGGGAAACACTGCGCCGGGCTGGTGCTCCTGGACTTGCTTGGCGGATTTGGCCAGTTGTTCGATAGGGCGACTGAGGGAGGAGGCCAGGTAATACGCCGCGACCATAAACGCCACGGCGGCGAGTACACCGAGTATCAGCAGTTTGTAGAGCAGCGTGCGCGCCGGTTGCAGGGCCACATCCAACGGCTGGCGCACCATGATGTACCAAGTCATTTTTGCGTTGGAGGGGCTGGGCACCGCGACCGAAGCGGTCACAAAACCGTCCGCCGTGGACCAGCCGGAAGGCGTGACCAGCTTGTCTTTAGGCATCTGCTCGCCGGCCAGCAGTTCGGGATAAAGCACCTTGCCGTCGAAGTCGACAATCAGCGCCTCGATATCAGGGATGGCGTCCTTCTGCATCACTGCCGAATCGACGATTTGCGTCACCCAGCGCCAGTGCGCATGGGCCCCCAGCACGCCGATGGTCTCGCCCTTGGCGTTACGGATAGGCTCGGCGAAATCAATAAAACGCAACAGCTCGCCGTTGGCCGCCCCTGGCAGCAACTTGGCCAGCAGCACCGCCTCATGGGGATCGCCGGTGTACTCGCCAAGCAGACCGGCCTGGAACCATGGGCGCTGGCTGACAGATTGATTCACCAGCAGCCCATTCACCGCCTGGCGCACACGGCCGTCGGCATCGGCGACGCCCATCCACGCGTACTCGGCGCGAGACTGGGTACGCAGCTCCATCAGCGTGAGGATGTCCGGCTCGTTCAAGTCACCCTTGCGAAACAGCGGCGCTTTGCTGAGCAGGGTCACTTCCAGCTGACGCTCGCGCAGTTGCACGGCCAACAGCGCAGCCGTGGAGCGCGCTGTGCTCAACAAAGCAACGCCGCTGGCCTGCTTCATCTGCCCAGTTGCGATATGCCCTACATAAAAGCCCACGCTCAGCAAGGTGAGCAGGGATAAACCGGCAAACCATAAGGTCAGGTGACTGCGCAGACTGGCTTTGATCATGGGTGCTCATTTGAATGTATTGTTTGCGAGCATAGTACCCGCAATGAATGAGTGCCGTGTCGGCTAAAGGCAAGCCTCAACATGAGCGAAACTTGTGCTGATCTAAAATAGAATGAGTTTGTCTCACTATGATCAATTCCCGACAATGACTGCCATACATAACGACATTGGAGTTGTAAGTCATGGCTGTCGCTCATTCCCTGGGATTTCCGCGCATTGGACGCGATCGTGAACTGAAAAAAGCGCAGGAAGCGTTCTGGAAGGGTGAGCTCGACGAGGACGGCCTGCGCGCCGTTGGCCGTGACCTGCGCAAGACCCATTGGGCGTTGCAGAAACAGGCCGGTATTGAGTTGCTGCCCGCTGGCGATTTCGCCTGGTACGACCAGGTGCTGACTCACTCGCTGATGTTCGGCGTGATCCCTGAGCGCTTTCGCCCGGCGGATGGCAAGGCCACCCTGCAAACCCTGTTCGGTATGGCGCGGGGTGTCAGCGACAACTGCTGCGGCGGTGCCCACGCCCAGGAAATGACCAAGTGGTTCGATACCAACTACCACTACTTGGTGCCTGAATTCAGCGTCGACCAGCACTTCCATCTGGGCTGGGATCAACTCTTCGAAGAAGTGCAGGAAGCTCTCGAGCTGGGCCACACCGTCAAGCCGGTGGTGATTGGCCCGTTGACGTACCTGTGGCTGGGCAAGGCCAAGGGCGGCGACTTCGACAAGCTTGATCTGCTGGAGCGCCTGCTTCCGTTGTATGGCCAAATCTTCCAACGCCTGGCGGACCTGGGCGTGGAATGGGTACAGATCGACGAGCCGATCCTGGTGCTCGACCTGCCACAAGAGTGGAAAAACGCTTTCGAACGCGCCTATAACCTGATCCAGCGCGACCCATTGAAAAAGCTAGTGGCGACCTACTTCGGTGGTCTGGAAGAGAACCTCGGCCTGGCCGCGAACCTGCCAGTGGATGGCCTGCACATCGACCTGATACGGGCGCCGGAGCAGTACCCGACCATCCTCGACCGGCTGCCGGCGTACAAGGTGCTGTCCCTGGGGGTAGTGAACGGACGCAACGTCTGGCGCTGCGACCTGGAAAACGCCCTGGCGACCTTGCAGCATGCTCATGAAAAACTCGGTGATCGCCTTTGGGTGGCGCCGTCCTGCTCGCTGCTGCACAGCCCGGTGGACCTGGGCCGTGAAGACAAGCTGGATGCCGAGTTGAAAAGCTGGCTGGCCTTCGCTGTGCAGAAGTGCGCCGAAGTAGCGGTGCTGGCCCAGGCGGTCAACCAACCTGAAGCGCCCAACGTGCTTGCTGCTCTGACGCACAGCCGCACGGTGCAGGCCGCACGCGCCGCTTCGCCAAGAATCCACAAACCGGCCGTCCAGGCACGTGTTGCCGCTATTACTGACAAGGACAGCCAGCGCCACTCGCTGTTTGCCCAGCGTATCGAGCAACAGCGCGCTGGCCTCAAACTGCCGTTGTTCCCGACCACCACCATCGGTTCGTTCCCGCAAACAGCCTCGATTCGCCTGGCGCGCCAGTCATACAAGGCCGGCAAGTTGAGCGAGGCCGAATACGTCGAAGCGATGCACAGCGAAATCAGGCACGCCGTCGAAGTGCAGGAAAACCTCGGCCTGGATGTGCTGGTGCATGGTGAAGCTGAACGTAACGACATGGTCGAGTACTTCGCCGAGCAACTGGATGGCTACGTGTTCACGCGCTTCGGCTGGGTCCAGAGCTACGGTTCGCGTTGCGTGAAACCAGCCGTAATTTTCGGCGACCTGAGCCGTCCGAAGGCGATGACCGTGGAGTGGATCCGCTATGCCCAAGGCCTGACCCACAAGGTCATGAAAGGCATGCTGACCGGTCCGGTGACCATGCTGATGTGGTCGTTCCCCCGCGAAGACGTGAGCCGTGAAGTGCAGGCCCGCCAACTGGCCCTGGCGATTCGTGATGAAGTGGTGGATTTGGAAACCGCTGGCATCAAGATCGTGCAGATCGACGAAGCCGCGTTTCGCGAAGGCCTGCCGTTGCGCCAGGCACAGTGGCAGCACTACCTGGATTGGGCCACCGAAGTGTTCCGCCTGTGTGCCTCTGGCGTGCGTGACGACACCCAGATCCATACCCACATGTGCTACAGCGAGTTCAACGATGTGATCGAGTCCATCGCAGCGATGGATGCCGATGTGATCACCATCGAAACCTCACGTTCGGACATGGAGTTGCTGAACGCGTTTGAAGCCTTCGCCTACCCGAATGACATCGGCCCGGGAGTCTACGACATCCACTCGCCACGGGTGCCCGATGCATCGGAAATGGCTAACCTGCTGCGCAAGGCTGCCAAGCGGATCCCGGCCGAGCGGTTGTGGGTGAACCCGGATTGCGGTTTGAAGACGCGTGGCTGGCCGGAGACTGAGGCGGCGCTGATTCATATGGTCACTGCGGCGCGTCAACTGCGAGCGGAATTGGCGTAACGCGGTTAAAAATGTGGGGCGAGGTTTGCTTTCGATGGCGGTTTGTTGGTGTGCGTATCCGTTTCTGCGGTAACGGCGGGTATTGGTTCCGCCCTTACGGCGGGTCACTTTGGAAAAGAGCCCCAAAGTAACCAAAGGGCTCTTGCCCCAACACTCGGCACCTCGCCTAGGCTCGGTGTGCCCTCACTCCGGCTTGAATCCGTGGGCCGCCGCGATGGGCCATCCATGGCCCAGCGCGGCTAACCCGGCGTCCTGCCGGGTTACCCACGGATTCAAGCCTGCGTTCGGCCAGCGTGTTTGACGGGGCGCCTGAGATCAAGATCAAAAGCGCAGATCAAAAGAACGCTGACTTCGTCAGCGAAAAGGATGTAAGGGCCAGAGCAAAAGCAGAGCAAAAGCAGATCTAAAGCAGAGCAAAAGCAGATCTAAAGAAGAACAAAAGCAGAGCAAAAGCAGAGCAAAAGCAGAACAGCAGGCTAGGACCTATCTGGCTGATCTATGGAGATCAAACTGTGGGAGGGGGCTTGCTCCCGATGGCAGTGGGTCAGTCACAGCTGCATCAACTGACACACCCTCATCGGGAGCAAGCCCCCTCCCACAGTTGGACGGAGTTCGGCTTAAGAATCCGGTCGCCGTAAGGGCGAAACCGTAAGCCGCCGTTATCGCAGCAACGGATATGTACTCAGCCAGCATCCTGACTCGGAGACATCGTAGTCAGGGCCTGTAGCATCGCCACACTGCCCCTCCCACAATTAAATCTACGCTCATAGGTATTTGAGCCACGCCAGATCCCTTCGACGCGCCTTCAGCCCGGCAAACCAGCGCACTGGCACGTAAAGCACCAGCGGCAGCAACAGG
Organism: Pseudomonas sp. TE3911; assembly: GCF_054062775.1. Taxonomy (NCBI): domain Bacteria; kingdom Pseudomonadati; phylum Pseudomonadota; class Gammaproteobacteria; order Pseudomonadales; family Pseudomonadaceae; genus Pseudomonas; species Pseudomonas sp. TE3911. Next base: position 1,638,151 of record NZ_JBSSFP010000001.1, read on the forward strand.
GCCGCCAGCCATACGGCACCGATGCTATCGAACCCGAAGTAGTTGCCATGGTTGAGGCCGAACGCCGCCACACACGCTACATACAGCACTTTCAGCACGTACAGGTGCAGCAGGTAAAAGAACATCGGCGCTGCACCAAACACGGCCAATACTCCGATCCAACGTTTATGCCCCGCGCGCTCAAACGCCAACAGCAACAACAGTCCAATCCCCAACGTCAACGCCAGGAACAACAACGAAGGCGGGTATTTGGTCACGTTGAAAAAGCTCATCACCGTTTGCACGCCGGTCTCGTACGTCTGCCAAGGCTTCTCGCCGTAGCCGTTGACCGCACGCAACATCACAAACCCCATCAACGAACCCGCACCGGCCAGCAACAGATGGCGCTGGCGCGCTGCAGGCACGGTGGCATTGGCGAACCACGGACCGATGCTGTAGCCCAGTGCAATCACACCGATCCACGGCAACACCGGATAGGTAGTGCGCAAGCGCAGGTCGGCGGACACGTCGATCCAACTGCGTTCATGCAGGATTGCCCACAGATTCTGCAGCGCCGAACCTGGAGCAAAGTGCACGCCATCCAGCAGGTTGTGCCCGCCGATGATCACCAGCGCCACGATGATCAGCAGCGGGCGCGGCAGCCACACGAGGGCGGCGAGGGCGATCATGCTGATGCCAATCGCCCAGATTACTTGCATGTAGATCACGCTCGGTGGGAGCTGGAAGGTCCAGGCAAAGTTGACCAGGGTGAATTCCAGCACCACCAGGAACAACCCGCGCTTGAACAGGAACGCCGACACATCGCGGCGGCCCTGGTATTTCTGGCCGTACAAAAACGCGGATAACCCCGTGAGCAAGACAAACACCGGCGCACACAGGTGGGCGAGGGTGCGGCTGATAAACAGCGCAGGTTCGGTGTTGTCGATGCTCATCGGGTCGCCGACCTGACGGTGCAGAAGGAAGGTTTCGCGAACGTGGTCGAGCAGCATGAACAGGATCACCAGGCCGCGCAGGGCGTCGATGGAGAGCAGGCGTTGACGGAGGGGAACAGCATCGGTCATGGGTGTGGTCGCAGGGCTGGGTGGAAAGTGGATGTTATCCTATAACATTAAATTGCACATTGCTGAGGTCCGTCACCCAGACTAGAATGCGATCAATTCTTAATTACTCCGTGGCCTTGATGCCGGTGACTCGCATGTCGTCCCCCCTCAACCTGCCTATTCAGGCGCTGTACTGCGAACACCACGGATGGTTGTACCGCTGGCTCGACCGCAAACTGGGCAATGCCAGTGATGCGGCCGACCTGGCTCACGACACCTTCGTGCGGTTGCTGAGTCGCCAGAGCTGCGCCGGTTTTGGCAGCGAGCCACGGGCGTTGCTCACTCATATTGCCAAGGGCCTGATGATCGACAGTTGGCGTCGTCAGGAGGTCGAACGCGCCTACCTGGAAACCATCGCCCACTTGCCCGAGCAGCAAGTGCCATCGCCGGAAACCCGCTGGCTGATTCTCGAAGCGCTGTACCGTATCGAAGCCATGCTGCGAGACTTGCCCGAGAAAACCCGCCAGGCGTTCCTGATGTCGCAGCTCGATGGCCTGACGTACCAGCAGATTGCCGATGAGTTGAAGGTGTCGCTGGTGTCGGTCAAACGCTATATGCGCGATGCTTTCCTCGCCTGCCTGAGCGTGGCATGAACCCGTCGATTGACCCGCTGATCCTGGGCGAAGCCGCCGACTGGATGGTGCAGTTGCAGTCCGGCAGCGCGACCGACGAAGACCACCGCGCCATCGCCCAATGGCAAGGCCGCAGCGCCCAGCACGCGCAGGCCTGGCAGCGTGCGCAGGCGATTCTGGGGGACTTCAACAGCGTGCCGAGTGCGATTGCCGGCGACACCCTCAAGCGTATCGGCCGCAAAAAATCCCTTGGCCGGCGCCAGGCATTGGGGTTGTTGCTGCTGGCAGGTCCGGCGACGTGGCTGGCCTTGCAGCAAAAGCCCTGGCAGTCGTGGGCGGCCGACCAGCACACCGCCATCGGCGAGCAACGCAATTTGACCTTGCCTGACGGTACGCGCCTGCTGATCAACACCGCCAGCTCGTTGAATATCGGCTTCACCGATCAGGTACGGCGCATCGAACTGCTGCAAGGCGAAGTGATGATCACCACCGCCAAGGACCCTGCGCCAAGCCATCGTCCGTTTATCGTACAAACCCGCCACGGCACCGCCCGTGCGCTGGGCACGCACTTCAGCGTGCGTGTCGGTGAGCACAGCAGCCGCGTGGCCGTGATCGAAGGAGCGGTGGAGATGCTGCCTACCCACGCCGAGCGTGGGTTGATCCTCAAGGCCGGTGAGCAGAGCGCATTTGGCAACGACAGCGTGGCGGCGGTTGGGCCGCTGGATGTCAGCGCCATGACCTGGGAGAACGGCATGCTGCTGGCCCAGCATATGCGCCTGGCGGATTTGCTCGACGAACTGGGGCGCTACCGTGCCGGCGTGTTGCGTTGCCACCCCGGTGTGGCGGGGTTGACCGTTTCCGGCGCATTCCCCCTGCGTGATACGGATGCCAGCCTGCGCCTGTTGCAGGAAACCCTGCCGGTGACCGTCAGCCGCTTGACCGGCTACTGGGTCACCGTCGAGCCGCGTTGAAATTTCTTTCAGATTCGCTGATACCTTTTTCGTTGTCGTCCGGTGTAAGGGGGAACCCTCAACGTTGCACCGCGCCGACAGGAACGCCCATGAACGCCAGACTGCACCTTTTTTGCCCCCGTCCCCTCAAGGCGCTGAGCCTGGCTGTTGCGCTTGCCACTTTCGCACCGCTGCACAGCGCCATGGCAGCAGAGACAGTCGCGGGCGCCGCGCGCAGCTATGCCCTCGCGCCGGGGCCCTTGGGCAATGTGTTGGCGCAGTTCGCGGCGTTATCCGGTGTGCCGCTGTCGTTTGATTCCGCGCTGCTCAATGACCAACAGAGTCCGGGCCTGCAAGGCAGCTACACTGCGCAATCGGGTTTCATGCAACTGCTCCAGGGCAGCGGCTACACCGTGCAAAGCACCGGCAGCGGCGGCTACACCGTGGTGCCCGAGGCCACTGGCGACGTGCTGCAACTGGGCGCCACCACCATCAGCGCCGAAACGAGTGGGGCAGAGGTGGACACCTATGGCGGTGGCCAGGTAGCGCGTTCGGCGCGCCTGGGGGTGTTGGGCAATCGCTCGATCAATGACGTGCCGTTCAGCGTGGTCAGCTACACCTCCAAAACCATCGCCGACCAACAGGCGCGCACCGTGGGCGACGTGTTGCTCAACGACGCGTCGGTGCGCCAGTCCTCCGGGTTCGGTAACTTCTCCCAAGTGTTTACCATCCGCGGCCTGCCACTGAACACCGATGACATTGCTTTCAACGGCCTCTATGGCGTGCTGCCCCGGCAGATCGTCACCACCGAGGCCCTGGAGCGTGTGGAGTTGTTCAAAGGCCCCAACGCCTTCGTCAACGGCGTATCGCCGGCGGGCAGCGGGATTGGCGGCAGCGTCAACCTGGTGCCCAAGCGCGCCCAAGACACCGCGACCCGCAGCATCAGCCTCGACACCACCACCGACGGCCAGGCCGGTGGGCACCTCGACCTGGGCCAGCGCTTTGGCGAAGACAACCGTTTCGGTGCGCGGGTCAACCTGGCCAAACACGGCGGTGACACGGCCATCGAGGATGAATTCAAAAGCTCACAACTGATCGCCATCGCCCTGGATTACCGTAGCGAGCGCCTGCGCATGTCCACCGATTTCGGCTACCAGAAAGAGCGTATCAACAGCGGCCGCTCGGTGGTCTACCCCACAGGTACCCAAGTGCCGAAGGCGCCATCGGCGAAAACACAACTACGCCCAGGACTGGAGCTGGTCGGAGTTGGAAGACACCTACGGCATGTTCAATGCCGAGTACGACCTCAATGACAACTGGACGGCTTACGTGGGCGGCGGCGCCAAGCACACGCGGGAGAATGGTCAGTATTCGTCGTTGTATGTGGGCAACAACGGTGCTGGGCAAGTGGGCTTTTTGTATTCGCCCCATGATGAGGACAACAAGAGTGCCATGGCCGGTTTGAACGGGCATTTCAGCACTGGGCCGGTGACCCATCAGATGAACGTCGGTCTGTCGGGAGTCTGGGGCGAACAGCGTTCGGCGTTTGAAGCGATCCTGCGGGGCAATCGCAAGCCCGGCGATCTGTACAACCCGACCCAGATAGCGCGCCCGACCGTCACCTATTTCGGCAGCGATGTGCACGACCCACGCATCGTTGGCAAAAACCGCATCAGGAGTGCTGCGGTGTCCGACACCTTGGGCTTTATCGACGATCGCGTATTGCTGACGTTGGGCGTGCGCCGCCAGACCATCGAAGTGGACGCCTGGAACACCACCACCGGCGTGCGCAGTGCCAACTATGCCGAGTCGATCACCACGCCGGTTTATGGCCTGGTGGTCAAGCCTTGGGAGCATGTGGCGTTCTACGCCAACCGTATCGAAGGCTTGGCCCAAGGTCCGACGGCGCCGCTGACCAACGTCACCAATCCCGGCGAAGTCTTTGCGCCCAACCGCAGCAAACAGACTGAAGCCGGGGTCAAGTTCGATTGGGACAGCTATGGCGCTACCCTCGGTGTCTACCGCATCGAACAGCCGAACAGTGCGACCAACACCAACGCCAATGGCACCAATACCTTCAGCGTCGACGGTGAGCAGATCAACAAAGGTGTGGAACTCAACGTCTTCGGCGAACCCCTCGACGGCCTGCGCGTGCTGGCCGGTGCGACCTGGATGAACACCGAGTTGAAGCGCACCGCCAACGGCCTCACCGACGGCAACCGCGCCGCCGGTGTGCCGCGGTTTCAGTTCAACGTGGGCGCCGATTGGGACATTCCTGGCATCCAGGGCGCTGCGGTTAACGCACGGCTGCTGCGCACCGGCGGCGAGTACGTCAACGCTGACAACACACTCAGCATTCCGGCCTGGACCCGTGTTGACCTCGGTGCGCGTTATGGCTTCAAGGCCGACGACAAGTTCATCACCTTGCGCGCCAACGTCGAGAATGTCGCGAACAAGGCGTACTGGGCGTCGGCGTCGACCGCCAATAACTACCTGACCCAGGGCGAGCCACGGACGGTGAAGCTATCGGCAACGGTGGACTTCTAAAGGGTAAACACGGTCCACTGTCGAACGTGTTTGGGGGGGCGCCAGACGCCTGACGCCCACCCAATACCGATCTATAAAGGACGTGTAGGCACCCACCGGCAGCCCTACACGGGCGAGGTCGATATTCAGGCGTTTTAAGCAGTATTCCCGCCAGGAATGCCCCCATAAAAACCCTGCATTGTCTTTATCCGCGCACATCTCGTAGCGTGAGGGCTCATTCAAGGAGATTGCCCATGAGCCAGAGCCCGTTGCGCCTTTACGTTGATTCGCTGTTCACCAGCCCCTACGCGATGTCGGTGTTCGTCACCCTGCGGGAGAAGGGCCTGGCCTTCGAACTGGTTACCCTGGACCTGGATGCCGCGCAAAACCAGACCGCCGATTTCGCCCGGCTGTCTGTGACCCAACGGGTGCCAACCCTGGTGGAAGGTGACTTTGCGTTGTCGGAATCTTCGGCGATCACCGAGTATCTGGAAGAGGCCTACCCCGAGACAGCGGTGTACCCCGCCGATCCAAAGCAGCGGGCGAGGGCGCGGCAGGTACAGGCGTGGTTGCGCAGTGATTTGCTGCCAATTCGTCAGGAGCGTTCCACGCTGGTGGTGTTCTACGGCCAGCAGATGCCGCCGTTGTTACCCGTGGCCGAAGCGGCCGCCAAGCGGTTGATCACTGGGGCGCAGGCGTTGTTGGCGGGTAACCCGACGAACCTGTTCGGTGAGTGGTCGATTGCTGATGTGGATCTGGCGATCATGCTCAACCGCCTGATCCTCAACGGCGACCGCGTACCGGCTGAGTTGGTGGCGTATGCCCAGCGTCAGTGGCAGCGGCCGTCGGTGCAGGAATGGGTCAATCAGCAACGTCCTGCGCTGTAGCGTTTGCGGTGATGTGTTCCACACGCCGATCCAGGTCTTCCCAATCGGCCATGCCCAGCACCCGCGTAGTGTTCAAGCCGCGCAGGTAACCGCGCAGTTGTTGGGCGCTGGCACAGACTTGGTCGGCGTCGGCGTTGATGTCCTGCAGCACGGTTTCATAGTCGACCAGGTAATCGGCGACCCGCTCGCGAAATTCCGGCAAGACGGCTTCACGGATGCGGTCGAAGGTTTTCTGGTGGGGCTTCATGGCGGCTCCTTATCGGTTTTATCGCAACACTATCGCTTCAGATAATAGTCACCATCACGCAACGCAAGTTCTGTTTTCGCACGGAAAGCGCAAAATCCCTTCATCGAGACGCTGTTCAAGGAAATGCGCGATGAGGACGATTATTCAGCTTGGTCTAATGATTCTGATGCTGGGTACGGTGGCAGTGAGCAACGCGGTCATCGCCGGCGAACTGCGTACAGGCCATTTGCTACCCATCGCCGGTAGCGTAAACTCCCTGCAGCACACGCAGTCAGTCGGTGTGTTGTTGAGCGACAATACTCGCGACAACCTCAGCTATCTGGAACGCTACCACGATATGGCCTTGAATGGCGCCAAGGATGCCCTCGACGGGCGTATCCGCCAGGCGTTCGTCAACAGCTCCGACCCGGAGTTGGCCATTGATTGGTTGATGAGTTCGCTGCAGGGCGCCTTTTTGTCGGTGACCGTCTACGACAACCTGGATGCCTTGGTGCAGGCTCATCCCGATGTAGTGGTGATGCTCGATACCCATAATCAACTGCTCACCCAGCGTAACGATCAGGTCGAGGCGCGCTTTATTGCGCGGTTCTATGACGCCGACCTGCAATACATCGCCAAGGCCGAAGGCTCGGTGCACAAACAGGTGCCGTCGGTGTGGGTCCGTGACAAGGACGCGCCGGAAATTGCCGCGCAGATCGAGCAGCAGCGAGATGTGCAGTTGGATGCTTTGAAGCAGTTTGATGCGTCGCTCAAGGCGCTGGTACGTGCCGGTTGATGTGAACGTTTATATTCAATATCAGGATTTTTTCATGCGCTCTTTTTTTGTACCGGCTACGGCTCTTTTGATGGCCGGCTGTGTCTCTGCCCCAAACACTCCAACCTTGACCCTGCAAACCAGCAAAGGCCCTGACGCCTATTTCCAATGCGTCTTGCCCAAGCTGGAAAAACACGGGATTACGTCGACCGTGACCCAGAACTCGCGCCACGCCCGCGCGGTGTTGACCAGTAAGATTGCGGCCGACGATGTGCTGGAAGCCTACAAGGCTGGAGAGGGCGCCAAGGTGTTCCTGTATGAGCGCAAGCCGCTGGCGTCGGCGTTAACGCCGTCGCGACTGGAGTTGGCGGCGCAGGAATGTAAGTAGCACACACATCCAATGTGGGAGGAGGCTTGCTGTGGTGAGCAGGCTTGCCCTGCGCTGGGCTGCGAAGCCGCCCCTCCCCACAGGTTGATGTGTACTCGACCTAGGCTTTGGCTTCGTTGCTGAAACTGTTGACGGTCTTGACCAGCCCTTGAGCCGCCAACGCCACCAATTCACCGCCTTTCTCCACCGTCGCCAGCGCCGGGTCCGAGCCCATGCGTCCATCGGGGAAGCGTGCACGGAAGTCCAGGGCTTCGCGGATCGGACCGGTGTTGGCGATCTGCGGCGAATAGTCGGCCGACTTGATCGAGTCCGGATACGCCCACTGCGTCACCGCGATCTCTGACGGCGTGGCATGACTGCCGTGGCCTACCGGGAATTGGCGGTGGGCCAGGTCACTGACGCCTTCCAGGTCCCACCAGTTCACCAGCTTCAGGGCGAAGCCGGCGGGTCGACGGGCAAAACTGGCTTCGGCGTACAGCTCGGAAAACGCCGCCTCGATGGTTGCGATATTCCCGCCATGGCCGTTGAGGAACAGGATCTTGTCGAAACCATGCCCGGCCAGCGAACGCACCCAATCGCCAATCGCGGCGATAAAGGTGGAAGGGCGCAAGGAAATGGTGCCGGGGAAACCCAGGTGATGCTGGGCCATACCGATATTGAAGGTCGGCCCGATCAGGATGTCGGCGTTTTTTTGCGCCTCAACGGCGATGATTTCCGGACACATCCAGTCTGTGCCCAGCAGACCGGTCGGGCCGTGCTGCTCGTTGGAGCCGATGGGGATCACCACCGTGCGACTGCGCTCCAGAAACTGCCCGATCTCGATCCAGGTCGATTGGTGTAGAAGCATTGAACGCTCTCTTTTATCTGTGGGGACAGGCTAACCGCCACGGATTGTACGACTACTTGCCACCTGTTGGAGTTTGCAATTGAGGTACGTCGAGGACTTCAACCAGCGCTGGTCGGGGTACCACGAAAACATAAACTGCCCGTCCTTGAGTTTATCCACCACCTGGCGCGCCACCTGCGGGCGCACCGCCGGGCAACCCTGGCTGCGGCCGATACGGCCTTCGCGCTTGCTCCACAGCGGGCTTACGTAGTCGGCGGCGTGAATCACGATGGCGCGATCACGGGCCTGGTCATTGAACCCCGGCTCCAAGCCATCCATGCGCAGCGAGTAACCGTGGGTGCCCAGGTAACTTTCCTGGGTGCGGAACAGGCCCAGGCTGGATTGATGGCTACCTTCGGTATTGGAGAACTGGGTGGCGAAGTTCTCCCCGGACTTGGCGCCGTGGGCTACCAGGTCGCGCAGCACCAGGGTTTTCTTGCGCAGGTCGAAGATCCACAGCCGACGGGCGGTCGACGGCTGAGAATAGTCAATCACGGCCAGGCGCTCGGAGCGTTCCTCGCCATTGCTGACCGCGCACTGCATCGCGCTCAGGGCACTTTTCAGCACAGTGGGATTGAGTTCTGGAGCCGAGCGCGCCAGGCTGCTATACAAGGAAGGAGGGTTGCCATTGGCGGCGAGCGCAGAATTGCTCAATACAGCCAAACTCAAGGCGATTCCCAGGCGATACATAAAAGTCAGCATCTACAGTACATCTCCCCCACTGTGGATTGGAGCCAAGCCATTGTTCAAAAAACACGCATGTTACTTGAGCATTTGCCTGCTCGTTGCACCATTGGTCGCCACAGCGGATGCGCTGCCGGTGGAACCGCTGCCGGTCACGACCCCCGCGCCGGTGGACCTGGCTCCGTTGCAACAAGCCCTGGCGCAGTTGCCCAGTGTTTGCCCAGGCCTGGCGCCGCAGATCGACGCGCCAGCCCTTGCGCGCCTGCAAGCGTTCTATCAGCAGCAAGGCGATGCACCGTTATGGTCGGACGAGACGCGCCGCCAAGCACTCCAAACGCAATTGCTGATGCTCGCCGACGATGGCCTGGATCCCACCCACTATAGTCTGCCCGCGCCGCACGCCACGCAAAACGTACTGTGCAGCGATATCGACAGCAGCCAACACTACCTGCAAGCCCTCCAGGACTTGCACTTCGGCCGGCTGCAGCAATCGCGCTTCGAACCGCTGTGGCATTCCCAGCCTCCCACCCGCGATCCCAACACCGACGTGCTGGCCTTTGCCGCCATCGGCTTGAATGACATGGCGCAAGCGTTCGACCAGGCACGCCCCAGCGCAGATTTGTACCGCAGCCTGCGCAATGCCTATTCCACGGTGCGCCAGCAGCCATTGCCCCATTGGGAGGCGGTTGGCAGCGGCCCGTTGTTGCGTCCCGGCATGGAAGACCCACGCGTTCCGGAACTGGCGCGGCGGCTCTACAGCGGTGGTTATCTGCCCAGCGAACCGAAGGGCGTCGGCAAGCAATACCGTCCTGAGTTAGTCACGGCGGTGAAGGCTTTCCAGGTCAGCCACTCCTTGCAATCGGACGGTGTGATCGGCGCCGGCACCGTGGCCGAACTCAACATCAGCCCGGCCATGCGCCGCGAGCAACTGCGCATCAACCTTGAACGCTTCCGCTGGCTGGCCCAGGACCTGGAGCCCGAAGGCGTGCTGGTCAACGTCGCCGCCGCGCAATTGAGCGTGTACCAGAGCGGCATCCCGGTGTGGCAAACCCGCCTGCAAGTGGGCCGCGCCGAACGCCAGACGCCGCTGCTCAAATCCCGCATTACCCGGCTGACGCTCAACCCCACCTGGACGATCCCGCCGACCATCATGCGTGAGGATAAACTCCCGGCCATCCGCCTGAACCCTGAATACCTGCGCCAGCAAAACCTGCAAGTGCTCGACGCCGAAGGCCACCCGCTGGCGCCCGAGCAGATCGACTGGGCGCGCCCCGGCAATATCCTGCTGCGCCAGGAAGCTGGGCCGCGCAACCCGTTGGGCAAGATCGTGATGCGCTTTCCCAACCCGTACTCGGTGTACCTGCACGACACCCCGAGCCAGCCGCTGTTCACCAAAGGCCCTCGCGCATTCAGCTCCGGTTGCGTGCGGGTGGAACAACCGTTGTTGCTGCGCGATCTGCTGGTCAGCCCGGCCGAACGCGCGCGCACCGATGAACTGCTGGCCACTGGCGTGACCCATGAATTCAGGCTGTCCACACCGGTGCCGGTGTTGCTCGGTTACTGGACGGTTGAAGTCGACCGCCAGGGTGGGTTGGTCTACGCGCCGGATATTTACGCGCGGGACCTGGTGTTGATGAAGGCGATGGGCAGCGTGCTCTAGTCCCCGGTCAGTGCTCTTTCTGTGGTGAGCGGGCTTGTCCCGCGCTGGGCTGCGCAGCAGCCTCAAAACCTGCCACAACCCCAGCGTTTTGTGCCGTTTCAGGGGACCAGGTGCGATCAAACAGTGGCGCCAGCGCCACCTGATGACTGATGCCAATCACTGTGCATTCAGGCAATTGCTCACGCACCAGCACCAATAGGGCATGCGCACTGGCCTCGTCGAGCTGATTGGTCGCTTCATCCAGGTACAACGTATCCGGCGCATACAGCAGCGCGCGCGCCAGACCGATGCGCTGTTGTTCACCGCCCGACAGTTCCCGCGCCCATTCACGTTGTTCGTCCAGGCGCTTTACCAACCCCGGCAACCCCACCTGTAGCAGCACGGCAACCAAGCGCACGCCACTCGGCACTTCAACCGCAGGGTAAGCCAGCAACTGACGCAGCGGCATGCTCGGCAGATAAGGCTTCTGCGGCAGCAAAAGGCTGCGCCCTGGCGGCAATTGCCAGCCGCCCCGGCAATACGGCCAGATGCCCTGCAAGGTGCGCAGCAACGTGGATTTGCCGATACCACTGCGGCCGGCAATCAATAGCCACTCCCCCTGAGCCACTTGTACTGACACATCGCCCAGCAGCAGGCCCGCGTCAGGGCGCAGTACATCCAGGCCGCTGACGCACAGGCAGTCGCCAATCACCGGTGCCTGGGCCTGGCAGCGGCTGGCGGCGATGGCGTGTTCAAACTGCCCCAGCCGTTCCACCGCCGAACTCCAGCGCATCAACTTCGGGTACAGCTTGATAAACCAACTGAGGGAGCCTTGCACCGCGCCAAACGCGCTGCGGATCTGCATCAATCCGCCTAACGTGATGGTCTTGGCCAGAAACGCGGGCAGGGCGGCAAACACCGGAATGATCAGGCTGACCCGTTCATAGCTGACGGTAAACAGGCTGAGGTTACGCTCGCGGCCCATCAGTTGCCGCCAGTTGTGCGCAATCGCCTGGAAACGCTCAGCCAGGTGCGCGCGCTCCACCGCCTCGCCCCGGTACAGGGCGATCTGTTCGGCGTGTTCACGCTTGCGCAGCAGGCTGGCACGAAAGTCAGCTTCATAGTGCTGGCGGTCCACGTTCAGGCGGTGCAGCGGACGGCCGACCCAGTGGGTGATCAAGCTGCCGGCCAGGGTGTAGAGCACCACAATCCACACCAGGTAGCCCGACAGTGTGATGCTGTATTCGCCGACGCTGAACGTCTGCACCCCCGACAGTTGCCAGAGAATGCTCATGAAAGCACCGACCTGGGCCATGTTGATGATGAACGATGCCACCAACTCCACACTCAGGTCGGCAACGATATCCACGTCCTCGCTGATGCGCTGGTCGGGGTTGTCCGGCTCGCCGTTCAGGCCCAGGCGGTAGAAGGCCTGGTCAGCGAGCCAGGCATGGGTGAACTGCTCGGTCATGGCCTGGCGCCAACGCAGCACCAAGGCTTTGCGCACCCAGTCCAGGGCGACGACGATCAGCACATAGGCGCCGAGGTAAATCACGTAGCGGCCCATCAGCGCGTACAGCGCAGGCGTGTCGAATGCGCCGAGGGTGTCGTAGAAGCTTTTGCTCCAGGCGTTGATCAAGACATTGATCTGTACGATCAACAGGCCCATGCCGATGATGCTGACCAGCATCAGCCAGCCCAGCCACTGCGAGCCCTGGCGCCAGAACGGCGCGGCCAGGCGGTAGAACGTACGCAGGCTCTTCAAGGGGCATCCACCTTTGGCAGGACGCGCAGCAGCACTTGGTTATTCGCCGGGAACAACTGGCTGGCCAAGGGTTTGAGCAATTCCAGTCGCAGGCCGTCCGGCAAACGGGTCTGGCGGCTCAGGTAGCGCGGGTCTTGCCATTGGCGTTCGCTGAGCAACAGGCGGCGCCATTGGGTGGTGGGATCGAGCAAGCGCTTTCGCTCCTGACGGCGCAGTTCCATGCGTTCGTCAGCGACCCATTTCGCATCCACCGAACGGCCTAACTGCGCCAGAGTCTGCTGGGCCAGCGCCCACAGCTCGTCGGCGCGTTGGGGGTCGCAGGTGAAGCTCAACTGGCTTTCGATGCGCTGGGTGTCGGGGTTCAGTTCGCTGTCGAAGCGCAGGCGGTAGACGCCGGACGCCTCGCCACGCAGGCGTTGCTTGAGCTGCTGGTTGGCCAGTTCACGCAGGGCTGCGACACGGGCCGCCGCTTCGGGCGTCCATGGCTGTTCGCTGAAGCTGTTGGCTTCGAGTACCACGCGAGGTTCCAGGGCTACGGCGATGTCGGCGCGGCGTTGACCGGGTTTTTGCAGGGCAGGGCGGCCGGGTTGGGCAACGCCGCGCGGGATATTGGCCAGTTGCTCGACCACGGCTTTTGCCAGGTGCGCCGGATCCATGTCCGCCATCAGGTAGTAGGTGACCGGGGCCTGCTTGAGCTGCTGCCAGTCCTCGTTCAGGGTGCTTGATTGCAATGCCTCCAAGGCGTGTTGATCCGGGGCTTGCCAGGTGTCGACGCCGTAGCGCAGTTCACGTCGGGCGGCGGCGATGGCGTCCGGTCGGGTGCTCACGCGGGTCAGCAGATCATCGCGGGCAGCGCTGAACAGTTCGTCATCGATCGGCGCGCCCACCTGGCTCTGGCGATAGCTTTGCAGCAGTGTGGTCAGGGCGACAATCGAGGCGTTTGAGCGGGCGCTTAATTGCAGGCGCGTAGCACTTTGTTCAAGGCTCAAGGTTGCCTTGTGCTGTTTACGCCACGCCTCCAATCCTGGCGCGCCACTCTGGTTGCCCAGTTGCGCCGCCATTTGCAGGCGCCAGGCGGGTACGTCGCGGCGCTCGTAACCGGCGGACGATTCGGCTTGCAGTCGCCATTGGCCGTCTTCGGCATTGCGGCGCAGCCAGACCAGGCGATCACCGTTGCTCAGTTGCCAGTGCTCGACCTGTTCAGCGGTAAAGCTGCGTTTGCCCAGCACCGAACCGGGTGCACCAGCCGATGGCAGTGTGAAGGTGGCAGCAGGCGGTGCCACCGGCGGGGCCGACTGCGGCGCTGCCAGTGATGAGTGGGCAATGGACGCGCGCAACTGTTGCACATCGTCCACCGTCGGCAGGCGCACCACACGGTTGCCCGGCGCGGTGAATTGCAGCACTTGGTCGGGGCTGTTCAGCCAACGGTTCAGGCGGGCATTGAGGGCTGCGAGGTCGATGGTGTCCAGCGCGTTAAGCGTGCGCTGGGCGATCTGATGCGGCGCGACGACGGGGCGGTTCTGCACGGCGGCATCGTTGAGCGAGGTCACCCATTGCTCGAAGGTGCGCGACTCATCCTTGGCCAGCATGGCGTCTGCCAATAAGCGGATTTTGCTCCGTTCCCGGTCCAGATCCTGCGCAGTCAACCCGTGTTGGCGCACACGCTCCAACTCGGTCAGCAGCTGCTTCAGGGCATCGTCATGATGAGCACCGTCAACACCGGCCGCGACGCCCAGTACGCTGGAATACTCGCCGATCAAGGTCTTCTGTGCGGTAAGGCTGCGCACGCCGGTTGGCAGGGGTTGGCGGCGTAACTGGGCCAACAGCGCCGACAGGGCCATGCGGTCGACCAAACGCTCGCGGCTGGCCTCGGCCGTGATGCCACGGCTGTCCGGTTCGTGCAGGCGAAACAGCAGGGACACTTGGTTGCTGCCGGTTTGCGGGTCTTGCAGGCGGAAGATTTTGAGCTGGTTATCGAGAGGCAGTTCGCGGTGTTCACGTTCCGGTAGTGCCTTGGCGAGGGGGGTGCCAAAGGCCTGCTGGATCTGCTGCGTCAACTGCTGTGGCTCGAAGTCGCCGACCACCGACAACACCATGTTATTGGGTACGTACCAACGCTGTTGAAAGCGCTGCAAGGCACCGAGCGACGCTTCGCGGATCGCCGTTTCATTGCCGATGGTGCGATGTTGCGGGTAACGCGAACCCACTCGTTGAGTGGCCGCGCGTTGGTCATTCATGCGTTGGGCCACGCCAAGGCCGCCGCGCCATTCTTCGATGACGATGGGGCGTTCGCGCTCAAGGTCTGCGGCGTTGTAATCACCCGCGAACACCAGTTGCGCAAGCTTTTCCAAGGCTATCGGTGTTTGCGTGGTACCGGCCATGGGGCTGAGCAGGTACTGGGTGCGGTCATAGCTGGTCATGGCGTTGTAGTTGCGGCCCTGCACCCAACCCAACGCGGTCATCTGCGCACGCAGGTCGCTGGCTTGGCCCGCACGGCTGCGGAAGGTCAGGTGTTCGAGCATATGGGCCACGCCCACCTGGTCGTCGTCTTCATCCACCGAGCCGGCGCGCACGGTCAGGCGCAGGTCCAGGCGACCGGTTTGGGTGCTGTCCTGCACCAAGCGGTATTCCAAGCCATTGGCCAGTTGGCCGCGCACCACCTGGGGCGCCCACGGCAGCGGTTCTTGGGTGACGGGCGATGCGCAGGCGCACAGCAGCAGTGGGCCGAGCAGGCCTGCAAGTAACTTATTCATCAAGGGTTCCAGGCTAATCAGGTGGCTGGTTAGAAGCGGTAGCCGACTTCGAGCCAATATTGGCGGCCGACTTCATAGGTGACGGTCGAGCTGCCACTGCCGACGATCTCGTTGACGTGGTCGGTGACGTTGGTGATGTCCACCGCGGCGAACAGCGCCTGCTCCTTGCCTGTGGGGATTTCCCAACTGATGCGCATGTCCCACGTGGGGGCGGCCTTGACAGTCGCGGCGTCGTACACCGCCAGGTCATCGCCGTCGACGGTCACGGTTTTGCTGGTACTGACGATCTGTTCGTAGGGACCGCGATAGCGCAGGAAGTTACTGATGGTGAGGTTCCACTGCGGGATCTCGGTGATGGTGGTCAGGCGGGCTGTCCAGGGGCGATTGAAGTCGCTGGCAGGCAGGTCGCTATAGGCCATGCGCTTGCCGTCGTAGATCACGTCAGCATCGGCGAATTCATCGGCGTCGATACCTGACTCGTAAGTGCCGTAGGCGTCTTTGGTGCGTGACCAGTCAAAGGCTGCTTGCACGCTGGTGCGGGTGCCTTGCCAATTGAATTCCCCTTTGGGGGTGATGGTCAGGCTGATGTTATCGCTCTCGCTGGAAGCTTGGTTGGTGTAGGTGTAGTAGATGCTGTCATAGCCGGCTTGTGCTCCAAGGCCCAGCACGCGAGAGGAGGCCTTGACGATTTTGTCCTTGCCTTCGCGGTGCACGTACTTGAGGCGAAAGTCGGTGTCGAGCCAAACCTGATCAAGCCCCAGGGTCCATTCGTCATCGTAGGGCACCTTGAGGTCGGTCAGCTTGTTCAGGTTTTCCACTTGAGTGGAACGCCACGCGCCGTCTTGGGTGGTGCGGGTGTAGAGCGTGTTAAAACCCTGGCGACCGTCGGCCAGGCGGTATTTGAACAGGTTGCGGCCGTAGTAGCGGTTGACGCCGAATACCAGCACGGTACTGCGGTCACCGAAGAAGTCGTAGTCACCGGCAAAACGTGGGGCCAGGTTCTGTTGTTGCATGTAGTCGTCGCCTTCCAGGCGTAACCCCGGACGCAGGCCGAGCTTGCCGATCTGCATCGCGTCTTCGACGAACACTGCGTATTTGTTTTCCGTCAGGTCGATCTTGCCGGCGCCGTACTCCAGGCGCGTACCGGCCCACTGGCGGGTGGACCCGTTGAGCAGCGTACCGATGGAACACAGGTTGTCGTTGTTGGCGCAGGTGGCAATGCTGTCGCGCTTGTTGATGGTGGCGGAGGTGGCCATTTTTTCCCGCTCCCAGGTCGCTTGGGTGCGGGTCAGTTGCAGACCGGTGACCACTTTGTGTTCGGTGCCCGCCCAGTTGAAGGCCTGCCAGTCAGCCTTGAGTTTGTAGTCGATGCTGCTCTGGGTCTGGTCCAGGTTGCCATAGGCACCCTCGCCACTACGGGAGTTGGTAGTTTCCGGGCGACCCCAGTCTTTGGTCGTGGAGTAGAACCAGGCGATCGCGTCATTGGATTCGGAGCGGCGCGAGCTGTTGAGGTCGCTGACCGCCAGCGTGTGCGACCAGCGCGCCGTGTCGCCTTCCCATACGGCTTTGACCGAGCCCTGCCAGCCGCCGTTGATGTTGGTGAAATCAGCGTTGCGGTAGTTTTCGCGGAAATAGGTGTTTTCCTGGGGCGCCTGGATAAATGAACCGTCGAGGCTGAGCCTGTCGTTGACGTTCCAGTAGGACTTGACCATGTAGTTGTCGAGTTGACGCGTCTGGTCCCGAGTGTTCTCGCCGGTGGGGCTGTTGTAGCCCCCGGTGTAGGTGTTCAACGGAATGACCGAGCGCTTTTGCGAGAAGCTCAGGATGCCGCCGAAGTCTTCGGTCAGGTGGCCTTCGAGTCTGCCGCGCAGCGTCGTCTTCTCGAACTCGGGCTGGTATTGCTCGTTGGATGCGTTGTCGAAGTTAGCTTGGTCTTTCTCGGTGATGTGGTAACTCGTCCACGCCGACCGGCTCATGGAATAGGAGAGTTTACCGTGCAGCGCCTGCGTGGGCCGACGGGTGATAGCGTCGACTACACCACCGTTGAATCCCCCATATTCGGCGGGCACGTTGCTGTCGTAGACCGTCACTTCCTGCAGCAGGTCGGCGTCCAGGGCGATGCCGTGGGAGCGACTCGGTGCTGCATCGAACTGACGGGTTTCGCCGTAGCCGTGGGCGCCGGGGTCGAGGTCGTTGTTGATCGAGATACCGTCGATCATGAAGTTGTTCTGGTAGAACTTGGCACCGTTGATGCTGATGTCCGCCGGGTCGATTTCTCCGGGGGTCTTGGAACTCTGCTGCGCACCGCTGAACTGCACGCTGGGGTGCATTTGCAGCAGCGTGGTGATGTCGCCATTGGCGCCGGGGAAGGCCTGGATCGCCTTTTGATCAATAACGGTGGCGCCCTGGAACGAGTTTTCCTGGGTGAAACCCAGCACCACCGTGCTGTCCAGCATTAAGGGTTCACCGGCAGCGGCATTGGGCAGGCGATGGAATACCAGCGCGCCATCCTGATAGCCCCAGCCGATGCCGGTCCCTTGCAACAGGTAAGCGAGGGCAGCGTCGTTGCTCATGTCGCCATTCACACCGGGGGAACTCACGCCCTTGAGCAGCTGCGGGTCAACGCTCACTTGCTTGCCGCTCTGTAGGCCGAAGGCGATCAAGGCGCCGGCCAGCGGCTGCGGCGGGATGTTGAACACGTGGCCCGAGGCGGGCGCATCGGGTTGCGCCAGGGCCAGCGGCAGCGGGCCAAATGCGCAGCAAAGCCCGAGCACGCTGGCGGCAGCACCTTTTTTCAGGCGCAGCGGCCACGTGCCCGGCGTACCGAACGGGTGAAGGGTGTGTGTCATGCAAAGATCCCCGCGCCGGCACAAAAAACCGGCCAGTCAATGAATACGAATAAATCTCAATTGCTGCGCGCGGGACAGAAGACGGGACAGCGCGGGGGATTTTCAGAAAAAAGCTGAATTATTTTTAAATGCCGGGAAATTACTTGCTCAACACCAGCAGCCACGGGCTGTAGGCGCTGACTTTTGCGCCGTAGGGTTGCAGCACGGCCTGCAGCGCCGCCTTGGGTTTGCGCAGGTCGTAAACCCCCGTGACCCGCTGCGCACCCAGTTGCTTATCGCGCAGCACAATGATGGCGGGTGTATAGCGGCGCAGTTGTTCCAGTACCTCGTTGATCGGCAGGTCATCGGCAATCAACTGGCCCTGACGCCAGGAAGCAGCCTGGCTGGGGGAAAAACTGCCGAGTTCGGCGCGCCCGGCGCGCAAGGTGAGGCGTTGCCCCGGCACGAGGCTGGCGAGGGTGCGGCGGGCTTGCGCATCGGTGACATTGACCGAGCCTTGTTGCACGGCGACGCTCGGATCATCCGGCGTGGCATTGACGTTGAACGCGGTGCCGGTCACGGTCACGCGCAATGTCGTGGTCAATACATGAAAGGGTTTGCTCTTGTCCGGCGTCACCTTGAAAAACGCCTGGCCGGTCAGCAATCGCACATCGCGGTGATTGTCGGCGATGTCGACGGCAATCGCCGAATGGCTGTCGAGTTGCACCACGCTGCCGTCACTGAGGGTGATGTCGCGGGTTTCCCCAGCGCCGGTGCGGTAATCGGCTTGCCAGCGCAGCAGCAGGCTCGGCGCCAACGCCACCACCAGACACGCCGCGATGGCAGCGGCGACCCAGCGTCGAACCCGGCGCGGGCGGGCGGTGTAACGCTGCAGTGGCGCTGCGGGCTGTGGCCAATGTTCTGCGCTGACCGGCGCTACATGCCCAGTCAACTGCCATACGCGTTCAGCCTTGCGATAGGCCTTGGCATTGGCCTCGCTGGCTGCGCACCAATCGGCCACTTGCCCACGCAGGCCCGCATCCAGCGGGGCCTGTTGCACGCGCATCAGCCAGTCCAGGGCCTGGTCGCGGCGGGTGTTGGCGCTATCCTCGGTGGGCATGAATGGCGTATCTCCGCAGGCAAAAAACGGCGGGCAGGATCCCATGGATTCGCCCTTCACCGCAAAAGACGCATCAGCAGAGTTTTTTTTCAGAAAAGTGTCGGTGCGCTCAGTCATCGTCCACCTCCAGGCAGTCCATGCAGTGGCGCAGCGCGTCGTGAACCAGTTGATGCACCAATGCAGTCGACACCCCCAAAGCGGCGGCTACCTGTTGCAACGTGAACCCGCCCAGCCGATGCATTTCAAAAGCGCGGCGGGTGCGCTCGGGCAATTGGGCCAAGGCGCGGGAGATGGCTTCCAGTTCATTCTGGCTGCTCACTTCACGCTCAGGGGAGGCGCTGCTGGAGGGCAAGTCGTTGAGCAATTCGTCGCCACCGGGCTGCACCCGCTCGGTGGCGGTGCGGCGCGTCAGGTCCAGGGCAAGGTTGCGTACGATGCGGTACAGATAGCTGGCCGGGTGGCGGATATCGGCCTGCTCATCCTGGCCGCTGAAACGCAACCAGGCTTCCTGCACCACGTCCTCGGCGCGCGCGCGGCAGCCCACGATGGGCGTGGCATAGTCCAGCAGCGCGGCCCGGTGGGTCAGGTAAAGCTGGAGTTTTTCATCCGCCAAGAGAGTCAGCTGCCTGCGCGCGACTGTGCCGCGTGGCACAGACTGGGAAGTGAGAGGGCGCGGAGTTTAGCGGTGGTTGATAATGGTTATCAACAACTTGATCGCTTTTGTTGCGCGGCAATCAACGGCGCAAGTGCTTGAGGAGCTTTTCAACAGCCTGCGCCGCATCGATCTGGGCGGTGTCGACCGTCAATGGCGCGTCATCCCAAGGTTCGTATTCATGAACCAATACCGACTGCCAGCTCGGCGCAATTAGCCCTGGAATATCGCTCTCACGGCTTTCGACGCGGCGTTGGTGCTCACGCGTATCAGAGCAAACGATTTGGATATCGACCAACGCCACCCCCGCCGTTGCGGCAGTTGCTCGCCACGCCGCGCGGCTTTCCTGCACCGGGTTCACGCAGTCGGCGACCACCGTATGCCCCAACTGCAAGTTGCTCAAGCCCAGAGCGTTCGCCACGCCATAGCCGCTGGCGCCCGGCACCACAGCTGCATCGCGAAGCGCTTGCTCGATGACATCGATGCGCAGGTAAACCGCATTGAACCGGCGTGCCAGTTCGCGGGCAATCGTGGTCTTGCCGGTGCCGGGCAAGCCGCTGAAGACGATAAGCATGGTTCGGTCCTTCGATAGTTCACAGGGGCGCGTTCAGGGTATCCTCCACTTCCTCCACAGGTCGACCCCAGGACACTCCATGCCCTTGCAGTTCGTAAAAATGCACGCCCATGGCGATGACTTCATCATCGTCGACCGCCGTGGCCTGGACGACCCGATCACCCCACAGATCGCCCGCCGCCTGGGCAATCGCCACACTGGCATCGGCTTCAATCAACTGGCCGTGGTGCTTGATTGCGAAGATGCCGTCGCACGTATCAAGTTCTGGAACCCCAACGGCACAGCGCTGCAAACCTGCGGGAGCGCCACCCGAGGCGTGGCCGACCGTTTGATGCATGAAATCGGCGGCGATTCGGTTGTGCTGCGCACTGACCGTGGCCTGCTGACCTGCGTGCGCGAGTCGGGGCGGCGGGTGTCGGTGAACATGGGCGAGCCGTCGTTGGACTGGGCATCAGTGCCGCTGGCCGAGGCCATGGACACGGGCACCTTGCCGATCGACGGCAGCCCGGCGGCGTGCAGCATGGGCAATCCCCATTGCACGTTTTTTGTCGACGACATCAACGCCATCGATGTGGCGGCAATAGGCCCGGCGTTGGAACTTCATCCGTTGTTCCCGGCCAGGACCAATGTGCATTTTGTGCAGGTGCTGGACCGTGGGCATATCCGCCTGCGCATCTGGGAGCGTGGCGGTGGCGTGCCGTTGGGTTCCGGTTCGTGCTGTTGCGGGGCGGTGGTCAATGGCATCCGGCGCGGCTTGCTGGATGCCACGGTGCAGGTGCAGTGCGATGGCGGCACGGTCACCGTGCACTGGGCGGGCGAGGGCGGCGTGGTGTTGACCGGCAGTGTCGAGCCGATCATGCAGGGCAGTGTCTATCTGTCCTGAAACTTCACCGTAAACGTGGTGCCGGTGTTGGCGCAGGAACTCACCGCCACATCGCCGCCATGCACTTTGGCCAGCTCGCGCACGATATACAGCCCCAGGCCCACACTGCGTACGTCACTGCCCTGGTCGGTGCCGCGGGTCATGGGCTCGAACAGCCCGGTCAGCAAGGCTTCGGGAATTGCCGGGCCGTGGTTGTGCACAGCGACTTCACACGCGCCATCACCCAGGTTCGAGGTGATGGTGATGGGTTGCAGCGGGTCGCCATAAGCCACGCTGTTGGCCACCAGGTTGCCGATGATCTGCTGCACACGGTCTGCGTCCAGACACGCGCCGCCACTGCCTTTGGCCTGATGCTCCAACGTCGCTTTGGGGAATGCCACACGCAGCTCATCCACCGTGCGATGAATCACGTCATGCAGGTCCAGCGGCGCCGCCTTGATGCTGATGCCCTGGCCGACCCGGGCCTGGGTGAAGTCCAACAGGTCGGCAATCATGCGTTGGGCGCGTTCGGATGATTGGCCGATATGCCCAAGTAGCTGGCGTTCTTTGGCGGTGCGCTCGCCACGGTTGAGAAAGTCCGACGCCATGCGGATCGCCGTAAGGGGGTTTTTCAGGTCATGGCTGACAATCGCAACCATCTGCTCGGCAAACAGTGCGCGGCGCTGGGCAATGGCGTAGGCCTCGCTCAGTTCGGCCTGTGCCTGGTGCAGCGCCAGTTCGGTAGCGGTCTTTTCCTGCAGCAGCGCTTCGGCCAGGTTGCGTGCGTTGAGCAGCTCGCGCTCGTACTTGTCCCGGTCGGTGGTGCCGAACAACGCCAGGTCGTGCACTACAGCGCCGGCCTGTTCGCGTTTGTTGCCGTTGAGCAGCACGGTCACCTTGTGCCCGTCGTGGTGCAGCATGTCCAACTTCACTTCGGTGACGCTGCCGTGCATGCGTAGCATCGGCGCCAGGTGGGTCTGGTGGAAGATCCGCCCGCCTATGGTCAGCAGGTCCTGGAAGCGATGGCCGCACAACTCGGCATTGCTGAACCCCAACCAATCACTGAAGCGCGCGTTGGCTTGCAGGATCGTGCCGTCTTCCGAGGTGACGGCCAGGGCGCAGGCGGCGCTGTCGAACAGCTCAGTGGGCACGGGAAACCGCCCAAGGCGCGAGGAATGCGTCCATGGCCGCCGCGCAGGCTTGCGGCGCGCTCATGTGCGGGCAGTGGCCGACGTTAGCCACCAGGCAATAGGTGCTGTTGGGCAACACGCGGTGCAGGTATTCGCCCACGGCCACGGGGGCAATCAGGTCGTCGCTCGATTGCAGGATCAACACCGGGGTGGTCAGGCCGATCACGTCCTGGCGGTTGTCGGACATGAAGGTGACGCGCGCGAATTGCTTGGCGATGTCCGGTTCGGTGCGGCAGAAACTGTCGGTCAGTTCGTCACTCAGCGCTGGCTGCCCAGGCGCGCCCATGATCACCGGGGCCATGGCGCTGGACCAACCGAGGTAGTTGCTGTCGAGGGTGTCGAGCAGGTCGTCGATATCGCTGCGCTTGAAGCCGCCTACGTAGTCATCGATATCGATATAGCGCGGTGAGGGACCGATCATCACATGGGCAGCGACACGGCCGGGGCTCAGGCGATCGGCGAGGGTGCCGATCATCGCGCTGACCGAGTGCCCCACCAGAATCACCGGGCCTTCGGCATAGGCGTCGATGATTTCGTTGAGGTCGCGGGCGTAGCCTTCCAGCACGTTGTATTTGGTCTTGTCGAAGGCGCTCAGGTCAGACAGACCGGCGCCCACCAAGTCATACATCACCACGCGAAAGCGGTCTTCAAACTGCGGTGCCAAGTATTTCCACATGGCCTGGTTGCAGCCGAATCCATGGGAAAACACCAGGGTCGAAGCCCCACGGCCCATCACAGTAACGTTGTTGCGGTGGCGTAGGTCCATGTGGGTCCCGAAATTATGGCGTATTGCTATATACGCGGCAGTTTAGATAGTCATCGGCGTGGGGTCACGCGTTATAGCGCTGATAAGGTAAAGTCGGCGCCTTCAGGAAGAAACTTCAGGTAACAAACATGATGCGGTGGTTACGGCAATCTCTCTCGATTCTGCTGGTAGTGGTGTTCACCAGCCCGTTAATCAGCGCCCAGGCTGACACCTCGCCGATTGGCATCGCCCTTGACCAGCGGGTGATAGACCTCACCAACACCCTCGACACCAGCACCACCACTCGTCTGAAAGAGCAGCTCGCCGCCCTCGAACAACGCAAAGGCGCCCAGGTGGCCGTGTTGCTGGTGCCCTCCACTGGCGAGGCGAGCATCGAGGATTACGCCAACCAATTGTTCCGCGCCTGGAAACTGGGGCGCAAGGACGTCAACGACGGCATCCTGCTGGTGGTGGCCAAGGCTGATCGCAAGGTGCGTATCGAAGTGGGCTACGGCCTGGAAGGCACCGTCACCGACCTGTTGGCCCACCGCATCATTGAGGAGCACATTACGCCGGCGTTTCGTCGGGGCGACTACGCGGGCGGCATCAGCCAAGGCGTGGATGATCTGGTCGTGCTGGTGGACGGCGGAGAGTTGCCTCAGGTGACAGGCCCCGGCGTTGCGCCCGAGGCCATCGCGGTGTTGCTCGCGTTTATCGTTGGTGCGATTGGCGGCGTGCTGATGGCCGCGCGAAAGCTGGGTTGGCGCGGGGCGTTAATCGCCACGGCCGCCGTCACTGTGTTGCTGGCGGTGTTCGCCGGTGGCCGGGAATGGCCGGTGTATCTGCTGGTATTGCCGCTGAGCATCCTGATTGGCGGCGCCACCTTCGGCGCATTGTGGCTGGCGCGCACGGCGTTCTACTGCGTGATGGGGGTGCTGGCCTATGTCGTCGGTGTGGTGATAGCCAACCGGTTTGTAGAGGTCAGTTATGTCCATTGGCTGGTCTGGCCGTTTGGCGGGGCGTTAGTGCTGGGCTTATACCTTGGGTTGTACTTCGTCATCAAAGCATCCTGGAAAAAGAGCCCGCGCTTTTTCCTCCTGCGTGCGTTGGCGGTCACGGCTGTCTACGTTGCCGCAGGGATGCTGCTGGGGCACGGTTACCAGGGCTGGATCGTGGCGATCCCCGTGGCCTCCTTCGTGGCGTTTATTGTGTTTGTGCAGAGCATTGCCAGTTCCGGGTCGGGTTCGAGTCGGAGTTCCGGTTCAAGCTCCAGCTCTAGTGGCTCCAGCTCCAGCAATTCCTCGGGGGGCGGCGGTTCCAGTGGCGGCGGCGGGGCTTCGGGGAGTTGGTAAGCCTGACGAGGCCCTGACCGTTACAGCTGTTTAGAGAGAAAAACGCGGCTGCTGCCTTGGGGCGCGCAGGGTATTTCTCCAAACCGCACCCATCCATTTTTCTCGTAAAACCCCGGCGCCTGAAAGCTAATGGTGTACAGCACCGCATTCAGGCAGCCCCGACGCCGAGCTTCGTCTTCAAAAGCTTTCAGCAACTGGCTGCCGAGGCCCGTGCCACGCAGGGAGTCGGGCAGGTGAAACAGGTCAAGGAAGGCCATGCCGAACGCTGTTCTACCCGTAATGCCTCCCAAGACTTCCTGGGTGTGCGGGTCTCTGATCAACACCGTCAAAGGGCGCCGGTCATGGTAACCGGCGGCCTGTTCGTTGAAGGCGGCCAGGCCGCTACTCAGGATACGCTCGGCGTCGGGGTTGGGTTGGTCGCTGATTTCAATCTGAGCATGCTGCATCGCGATGGCGTCCGTGTTGTGCCTAACCTTGGCGCTGGCCCGTGGTTCAGTGGGGCGAGGCGTCTGATGAGTGTTCGGGTGATGCTTGTCCTGTTTTGTTTCCAGAGGGCGTTGCAGCGTCTGTTGCCGGCGCCGACTTCCTGGGTGTGCGAATCGCGTTGCTGCTTTGAGTGAGCACACAGTAGTCGGAATGTTCCGGCCACTCCTTGAGCGTTTTGTTGATCAGGCGGGTTGGGCACAAAAGCAGCACATCGCCGAAGGAAAACAGTGGGAATGCCGATACCACCGGTTGTCCACGCAAGGTCTCGACATTGCCCCACACTGCGCTTTCGAAGTCTTCCTTGGCGTAGGTTTTCGTCAGCAGGAACCTGGCCTCGACCACGGTGTGCGCGTCCATGACACGTGCTGCCGCGTAAACGATTGTCGCAGGGCTCCCCGGCGAAATACCAATCACCATGCTCCCGGTAATGAGCACTGCCAGCAGGCACAGGCCCAGGCGCTTGAACAGGTCAGCCTTGCTGACATAGAACACCACCACGGGCGTTAGCGTGACGCTGGCGGCGAACATCGAGATGAACATCAACTGCCTGACGGCTTCAGGCGTGTCCTCGCCCGTATAGGCTTTCAGTACAAGGCTGGCAGGAAACACCGCGGAAATCACTGTACTGACCAGCAACAATGCCACCATCAACATGAACCAGCAGCGTAGGGACCAGCTATTGGCATTGCTGGGGCTCGCCATGGTTGCGCATGTGTCGACCGCGACCCTGAATGTCTTGGTTGCCAGCAGGGTGCCTAGTGACACAACGAGCCAGAGCAGTGTCCAGCCGAGTTTTTCCCCGTCACTCAATGCAGGTCCTTCAAAGATCTGCCACAGCAATAGCAGGATGCCTGTCAGCACAGGCAGCAGAAGCAGACCCACCAACCGGTTCTGCAGAGAGGTGATGTCATTGAACAAGGACACCGTGAGCCCGAACAGTACTGTGGTTGAGAGCAGAATCAGCAGATATACGCCAAGCATGCCGATCACTGTTGCCAACCAGGGGATCAGCGCGGACTTTGCCTCAATCGCGGCAGCCATCACATCCGGCCGGCCAATCGCAGTGGCATAGGTCGACAGCGTATAAAACCCCAGCAAGGTGCCCATCCCGGCGAAAATAACGCTAAGGGGCGCCCAGTAGGTCAGGACCCGTTTGAGGTTTTTTTTCAGGGCTTGTTGAAAGGTCAGCGGTCTTGCGTGAATCACGTCGTGGTTCCTTCACGGGTGGTCGATGAGCAGGATTCAAGGATGGCTGAGGCGCATCACCATCTCATGCCACGCCATCCCGCCGTGATCCGAAGGCGAAGGCCGAACATAGGTGTAACCCAGCCGCGCGTACAACGGCACATGCCGCTCCTTGCACATCAGGTGAATGGTTCGTTTGCCTAGCGTCTCCATGCGCTGCACAAACTCGCTCATCAACACCGTGGAATAGCCGTTGCCCTGATGCGCTGGGTCGACCACCACCGACATGATCACCACATTCGGCGCCTCGGGTGCATGCCCCACCAACTCCTTGAATGCCTCGTCCGACATCACCACTTCATGGGCGCAGCCACTGTTGATAAATCCCACCACCTCGCTATCGGCTTCAAGAATCAGGAAGCCTTGCGGGTACAACGCAATGCGCGTGGCGATCTTCTCCAGGGTCGCGGCTTCGTCGCCTTCGTAGGCAGTGATTTCTATCTCAAAGCAACGGGCAGCGTCGGCGGGGAGGGCGTTGCGCAGGGTGAGGGCGGGCATGCAGGTTCCTGGGGCATTGATTGAAAGGGCACATGATAGATACAAACCCGCCACGTGGCACAGTCTACGGTGTATGTCGCGACATCCTGACTGTTGCACTGCCCCCAGCATCGCGCCACTCGATCGCGCTAATATAAAAAACCACGTCTGGCTCCAAGGTATCGATCAAGCCTTGAAGTCACCAACACGCATAAAGGAAGGACCCTGTGCTGGAAATAAAACGCGCCACCCCCGAAGACGCCAACGCCGCTTTTGACATCCGCCGCGAAGCCATCCGCAGCCAATGCATCGGTGCCTACACCGCTGAGCAAATGGCGCTCTGGACTCGCGGCAGTGCCGACGATGGTTACAGCACGTTGATGGAAAAACCGTTTTACCTCGGCTGGGTAAACGATGAACCGGTCGCCACCGGCATGCTCGACCTCGACAACAATGAAGTGGGCGCGTTGTTTGTACTGCCGCAGTTCACCGGGCGTGGGTACGGCAAGGCGATGCTGGATCATCTTGAGGCGCTTGCGCGGGAACTGGAGTTAGCAGAGGTGGTGCTGGATGCGACATTGAATGCGGCGAGTTTCTATCGGGCATGCGGCTACGTGGGGGAGCAGCCGGCGATCTACCACTCGCCGTCGGGGCTGGAGTTGGCGTGTATACCGATGACTAAGCGGATTGAATGAGCAGCGCTACCCAATGAGGGGCTTACTGGCGATAGCGGTGGTTCAGGCAACAAAGCTCTCGACACTGTCCTTGCCCCTCAACAGGTACGGAAGGCCGCGCGCAGCCCCTCTATAACCGCGTCAACCGAGTCCCCATGAACCTGCGGCGGCACCCGACTTTCCCCAAATTCGCGCCACACAAACAGCGTCAACTCGGCGCCGTCGGTCTGCGCCTGCGCATGGCCGGGCGCGGCAAAGCTATGCAGCAATCGATAACGCTCATCCCGCCAGAACGCATCTTCCACCCAGTCATACACCGGGATGAAATGAAAATGCAGCGGGAACCCAGGCATATGCCCGTAGCGGCTGATGTACAGCCACTTGGGTTCGAGTTGGGCCTCCATGACCCGCTGGGTCCTGGCCAGTAACCCACCCAGTTCGGCCAGTGCGGCTTCCGGCATGTCGGCCAGGGAATGAATACGCGCCTTGGCACCCAGCATCAGGTAGCCCGGCAGTTTTGACGCCAGGTGATGGTTGAGCTGCCAGTGCTCGGTCTCAAGCAGGATGTAAGCAGGGTCGATCTGCATCAGCGCGCATCCACGGGAACAAGACCGGCAGGATAACAAGCGTCGCCACCTGTATCCCACAAAAGCATGGGATCTGTGTCTGTCGCCTACCGTTGCAGGCCGATAGCCTTCCTCCACCACAACTCACGACTGAGCCCCCCATGAACCTCACCGCTGTCCCCTTTGGCACCACCGACTGGTCCGCCATCGACCCCGTCGTTTACCCCGGCGTTACCGGCCATGCGCTGTGGCGCACCTGCCATTTCGGAAACACTCGTGTACGCATGGTGGAGTACACCCCCGGCTACCTGGCCGATCACTGGTGCAAACGCGGGCATGTGTTGTTGTGCCTGGAAGGCGAGTTGGACACGGAGTTGGAAGACGGCCGTCAGTTCACGCTGACGGCCGGGATGAGTTACCAGGTAGGTAATGACATGGAAGCGCATCGCTCATCGACGAGCGTTGGGGCGAAGCTGTTTATCGTGGATTGATGCAGCACGGTCAGTGCATCTTGCTGTGGTCCATATGGCTATGGTCCACACCATCCAAACCACGTGCTGGCGCGGTCACTTCGACGGTCTGCTGTTCACCCTTGGCGTTTTCCACCGTCAGGGTCAGCGGTACTTGGTCGCCTTCCTTGATCTGCCCGGTCAGGCCCATCAGCATCACGTGGTAGCCATTCGGGTCGAGTGTGACGGCCTTGCCTGCGGGCAAGGCCACTGCGTCTACCGGGCCCATGCGCATGACGTCGTCTTTCATGCTCATTTCATGGATCTGCACGTCCTTTGCCACCGGCGATGCCACACGCAGTAACTTGCTGTCGCTGTCGGCCGTGACGGTCATGAACGCGCCGCTGGACGGCTGGCCCTGCACCGTGGCGCGCACCCAGGCGTCGGTCACTTGCACCTGGGCGCTGGCGTGGGCGGCGAAACCCAAGAGGGCGAGGCCGAAGGTGAAGCGCTTGAGGTGTTGAACGGCAGTCATTAGCAGACCTCCATGACGGTGAGCAGGTCTTCTGCGCACTCTTTTGCGGTAAGGGATGCTTGCAGGCCCAGGCGCAGGTTGCCGCGCGTGTCGAAGACGAAACTGGTGGCCGTGTGGGACAGCGTGTAGGTGTCGCCGGCGGGGATCTTTTCATAAAAGATCCCGAACTCCTTGGCGGCCACGGCGATTTCTTCGGGGGTGCCGTACAGCGCTTCGAAGCTCGGATCGAAGGCCTTGACGTACTTGTCGAGAATCTCCGGTGTGTCGCGTTCCGGGTCGAGGGTGATAAAGATCACCTGCATGATCTCGCCGTCGCGGCCCATCAGCTTCTTGGCTTGGGCGGCGCGGGCGAGGGTGGTCGGGCACACGGCCGGGCACTGGGTGAAGCCGAAGAACACCACCGGCATCAGGCCACGGTAGGAGCTGAGGGTGACGGTGTCGCCCTCGGTGTTCTTGAGCTTGAAGGTGCGGCCCATGATCTTGTCGCTCAAGTCCTTGCCGTACTTGAAGTTCAACCTGGGGCTGTTGTCACAACCGGTCAGCAGGCCCAGACCCAGCAGGCCCATGCCGGTCAGGACCTTGCGGCGGGTGAATAACGTACTCATCAACTGTGCATCCTGTGAAACGCCTGCATTGCTCTGGATCTACACATCAGGCTTTGAAAAGGAGTAAACGAGGAGGGCGCCAAGTCTACCAACCCTGGCGATGGCACGTAATCTGCGACGTTCTGCCACAGGGGGCCGCCGTATTTCATCCCTTTGCGGCTTCGGTGGTAGAGTCGCCGCCATGAAATCGAGCCACCCCGACCGTTCGCCAATCGTCTGGACCCTGTACTTCTGCGTACTGATGAACCTGTTCGTGTGCGGTTTGGGCCATGGCCAGATGATGGGCCAGGAGCTCAATGGGATCGGCGGCGCGTTCTGTTCGGTGGACGGTAAGCAGACGCCACTTTCCGACAAAGGGTTGGGCAGCCCGTCTTCCAGCAACATCTCGAACTACTTTGCCTGCCCGGTGTGCGCCGCCCTGACGGTCGCCCTGGTGTTCCTGATTGGACTGGCGTGGCTGTTGGGCCTCGGACAAACCCCGCGCCCGGCCCGTGAACAACGCAACAAGGCGCCGCCGCGCCATGCCTGGCCCTCGGCCAATCCCCGCGCTTCCCCCGCATTCTGACGTGTGCCTTGGGCTTCCTGTGACCAGGAGGCGTTCTATCGTCACGACTGTGAGTGCATTTCATGAACCAACAATTGCCTGCAGGCGCCAGTCGCCTGATCAGCAAGGCGTCCCGTCGCCTGCGCGCGGAACCGGCGCGGGCTGAATACCCGAGTAACTCCCGCTGCTTCGTGCACCTGGATGCACGCCTTTTGCCCTACTGGCACACCCTGTTCGATATCTGCCCAGCGCTGCTAAAGCTCGACCCGCCCGAGGGCTTGAACCTGTTCCGCAGCTTTATGACCTGGGCCTATCGCAACCAGCCCGCGCAGGATTGGACCTACCACCTGAATGTGTGCCGCTGGTTGCTGAGCTCGACGTATCGCCAGCACATCGACGATGAGCCCATCGAAGCGTTCATGGCGGCCGCCGCAGCGTGTTGGGTCAACACCGATACCAGCCACGCGCAGGGGGTAGTCCTGGCCTGGCAATCGATGACGGTGTTCGATTGCAAGCAAGCGATGTTCGCCGACGCTGCACCCTCAGCCTTGCCACCCTCGCCATGGGATTTCGCCTGGTGCCCGTTGAATGCCCAAGGACGCTTCAACGACTGGTTGCCTGTGCCTTGATCGGTATCAAGGCGCGTGCGTATTGCGTTGGCACTAAATGGTGCAGCACATCGCAGCGTCGGTGGCGTGGCCCGGAACAGCGCGCGCTGACTGACAGGCTGCGTTGCCGATTACGGTTGAGCTGTCAGCTGCCGGTGCGTGGTTTTGGCTGACGGTCTTTGTCTTCATCATCGCGGTCATCAGCCTTGGGAGTTTTGTCCGGCTGTTTGACGGTGTCCTGGCTTTTTTTGCCGCTGTCGGCCGGGCTGCTCGGGTACGTGCCGGGTGGCAGCGCGGAGCCTGCAGCCCCGTCGCCTGCAACAGCATTGGCTGCAGGTGTCGGGTTGTCGCCGAAAGCGGCGAGGGCGGGTTGGCCTGAAAGAGCCGTCAGGCAGAGTGCAAGCACGATCCTTTGTCTATTCGTCATGATTCAATCCTCTTGATTCATCGAACACACCCGTGGACTTGTCCACGGGTCGACGGGTGCGTCACGCAGCCATTGGCTTGTCCGCCATCGCCTTCTTATGCGCGGCCTTCATGGCTTGCATTTGTTCACCCAGTTCTTCCAGTAGAGCTTTGCCCAGCAGTTTCTTAGCTTGAGGAAACATCTCGGTTTCCTCTTCTTCAATGTGGTGTTCCAGCAGTTCCTTGACCACCTTCACCCGACCGGAAAACTCGGTGGTGGACGGCTCCGTCTGCTTCAGGTCAGGCAGCACCAGCGAGTCGACGGTGCGATGCTCTTCCTTGGCTTCGTGGTACATGATGTCCTGCTCCTTGCCGCCGGCTTTTCGGAACGCCGGGTACAGAATCTCTTCTTCAAGCTTGGTGTGCAGGCTGATTTCCATTTCGAGTTTAGCCAGCAACTCGGTGCGCTTTTTAACCCCGCGTTCGGTGGATTCGCTCAGTTGGGTCAACAATGCTTTAACACGTTCATGGTCGGCTTTGAGCAGGTCGATGGCATTCATGATGAAACCTCACAGTCAGGGTACGGGCGCGTCGAGGTGCGCGCGTTGTCTGGTAGGAAATTGCATAAGTCAGACCATCATGGATGATCGGTTAAACGTCATTCGAATCAATAAGTTGAGATTGATTTTAGAAAACCTGTGTCGTGCAGCTTGCATGGTCGGTCCCCAACCAGGTTGCATTAAACCCGCTTCTACCTGCGCACTGGACAGACGGAGGTGGCTCGGCATGTGCCGCAACCATTGGGCGAGAGCGCCCTGGCGTAATTTCGATGGAACCCTTGGGGGGAATGCTTGACCTAACCCTTAGACCTCAGGAGGTGAATCATGGAAATAAATTATGTCTGGATCGGTTTGGCGGTAATTCTGCTGCTCTTGGAATTGTGGGCAATTAACGTCGTATTGCGCAGTACCGGTGGCTGGGAGACCAAGGGGCTGTGGCTGGTGATCCTGATCTTTGTGCCGTTGCTGGGCCTGATTGCGTGGGCGATGTTCGGGCCCAAACGCGAGATGCCGGAACACCGCAAGAGCTGACGCCTAAGGCCGTTAGCAAACAGGCGCCCTATGGGCGCCTGTTTACGTTCAGGTGCCGGATATCAGCCAGCCAGCGCCTTGGCAATCGCCTCATTGAACGCCGGCAAATCGTCGGGTGTACGGGAGGTGATCAAGGTCCAGCCATTGGCGTTGCATTGCTTGACCTCGGCGTCGACCCAACCGGCAGCGCCGGCGTTTTCCAGGTCGATGCGGACGCTTTTGTAGGAGGTCAACGTCTTGCCTTTGATTACGCCCGCGTCGATCAGCGTCCACGGCCCATGACAAATGGCCGCAATGGTTTTGCCGTCGGCGGCGAAGTCCTTGATCAAGCGCAGCGCCGCTGCGTCCTGGCGCAGGGTGTCGGCGTTCACGGTACCGCCGGGGATCACCAGCGCATCAAAATCGCTGCTCTGCACATCCGACAGTTGCACCTCGGATTCCACGGTCCTGTCCTTTTCGGTATCACCGACAAACGTTTGGGTGCTGCCGCCCTTGCTGGAAGCGTGGGTCACCGTCGCGCCAAAACCGCGCAGCGCTTCCAGGGGCTTGAGCAACTCGTCGCGCTCGATGCCGGTGTTGGAGGTGATGATGAGGATTTTCTTTCCGTTGAGTTGCGAGGTCATGGTCGAGTGTCTCCTGGGTGAAGGGGGTTAATGGTCGTGTCTGGCCTGTCGCTTCCTGGCCATTTCAGCTTCGCCGATACCTGACTGTTGAGGGCGCGCGTGGGCAAAAGGTTTAAATTTTTTTGCGCCGATTTCTACGCTGAAATTTCCTTGAACTATCGAAATACCCAGGGCTCTGCTTCACACAGGACGCGATTTTTTGTGCGCCCTTAATTGCTTGGAGAGATACCGTGGCCGCTCCCATAACTGCCGTTAAAACGCCTGACCGTATGAGCTCGCAAGAGGCACGGAAAAGTGCAGACTCAGCCGCCACGGCTGATCGCAAGCGGGGTCAATAAGCATGGCGCGCGCGATTACCGCTGCTGAATTGGGGATCGAACTCAAGCCTGACGACGACAGCGGCTTGTTCAAGTGGTTTATCGCCAGTTTCCTGATGGGCAAGCGAATCCAGGCACCCATTGCCGCACAGGCATACAGGGTGATTGTGGAGCAGCAGGGGCGCGACACTGCCCGCAAGTTGCAGCACTGTACGTCGCGAGAGTTGGTGGCAATGCTGGGGCGTGCCCATTACGTTCGCTACGACGAATCTACTGCGCAGCGGCTGCTGGACCTCAGCGCGAAGCTGAACGCCGATTACGGGGGAAAGATCACTCACGTACGTCGCGCCAGTGCAGACCGCAAGGCGTTTGAGAATCGCTTGGCCGAGTTCGATGGCGTAGGCCCCAAGACCATCGAGATTTTCATGCGCGATGCGGCGGCGGTGCTGTTTTGACGGGATTGTTGTACGTCGGCTGTGCGGGCTGGAGCTTGCCGCGTGAGCACTGGCCGGCGTTCAGCGACGCGGGCACGCATTTGCAGCGCTACGCGTCGCGCTTTAACGCGGTGGAGATCAACAGCTCGTTCTATCGTCCACACCTGCCGAAAACGTACGCACGTTGGGGCCAATCCGTGCCGTCTGCGTTTCGTTTTTCGGTGAAAGTGCCCAAGCGTATTACCCACGAGTTGGGCCTGCAGCGTTGTGAAGCTGCGCTGGATGAGTTTCTCGAACAGTGCGCGCCTCTGCGTGAACACATGGGCTGCCTGCTGGTGCAACTGCCTCCCTCATTGAGCTATGAGCCCTCCAGTGCTAGCGCCTTTTTCATGGCTGTTCGCCGATGTTTTGCCGGCAATGTGGTGCTTGAGCCGCGCCACGCCAGTTGGCTGGCAGCTGAGGCGATGTTGCAGGATTTGCACATAGGACGGGTTGCAGTCGACCCACCCGTGATCGACGCCACGCCCACCTGCGCGGGATGGCAAGGCGTGCGCTATTGGCGCCTGCACGGATCACCGCGCATCTATCACAGCGCCTATGGCCCGGAGCGTGTACTCGGGTTCGCAAGGCACCTGAGCCGGTCGGCTGCAGATGGCATTCCTACCTGGTGCATTTTCGACAACACCGCCAGCGGCCATGCGGTGGCCGATGCCCTGTACCTACTCGACCTCAACCCGCAACACTTCCAACCCTAGCTGCTCGTACGCCTCCACACTCGGCACATGCCACTCGGTAATCAACGTGTGAATCCGGCTGCACGGCGCCACCACAAACGGCTCCACCGCGCCGAGTTTGTCCGCCATGGTCACCGCGACCACCTGGGAGGCGCTGTCGAGCAAGGCTTGCTTGACCGCGACTTCATCAAAGTGCAGCGAGCTGATGCCTACTTGCGGATGCAATGCGCATACGCCGGTAAACAACAGGTCGGCCTTGATGCTCTGGATCAGGCGTACGGCTTCGTGGCCGCCGGTGGACAGCGTGGCCGGGTTGAGTTGGCCGCCGGCCAGAATCACGGTCACATTGGGATGGTCGGCCAAGGCAATGGCGATCATCGGTGAGGTTGTGACCACCGTCAGCCGGATCGCGCGCGGCAATGACTGGGCGATCTGCAGCGTGGTCGAGCCGGAATCGAACAGCACAATCTGGCCGTCTTCCACCCTCTGTGCGGCCAACTGCGCGAGTTGGCGTTTGGCGTCATTGGTCTCGCCGACCCGGGTGAAAAAATCTTTGCCTGTGTCCTTGGGCCGAGGCAGGGCGCCGCCGTGTACGCGCTGCAACAGGCCGGCGGCGGCGAGTTCGCCAAGGTCACGGCGGATGGTGTCCTGAGACACCGCAAAGTGTTCCACCAGTTCCGAGGCGGTGACTTTGCCATCACGCTCCAGCAGCAACAGAATCTTCTGTTTGCGGAGGGAAGGCAGGTCGATGGCTTGATGAGTGTCGTGCATGTTTTTGCGCTTTTTTGCGGGTTTGTGCGAGATTAGTCGCCCGTAGATATAAACGCAATCACTGGTTGAGCGACCGTGGTGCGGCTACTCTCTGCGCTCAGTTCAGGGAGAGGTGACCTAGATGTCGTTGATCACAACCATCGAAGATTTACGCAAGCTGGCGCAAAAACGTGTCCCAAGGATGTTCTACGATTATGCCGATTCCGGCTCCTGGACTGAGAGCACCTACCGGGCGAATGAAAGCGATTTTGCCCGGATCAAATTCCGCCAGCGGGTGGCGCGCAACATTGATGAGCGCTCGATCCGCACCGCTATGATCGGCCAGGACATGGCCATGCCCGTGGCCCTGGCTCCCACCGGCCTTGCGGGTATGCAGCATGCCGATGGCGAGATTCTCACCGCCCGCGCTGCCGCCAGGTTCGGCCTGCGCTACACCTTGTCGACCATGAGCATCTGCTCCCTTGAAGACATCGCTGAACAGGTGGGCCAGCCGTTCTGGTTCCAGCTGTATGTGATGCGTGATCGTGGCTTCGTCGAGCAACTGATCGAACGCGCCAAGGCCGCTGGCGTAGATGCGCTGGTGCTGACCCTGGACTTGCAGATCCTGGGGCAACGGCACAAGGACCTGATCAACGGCCTGTCTGCGCCGCCCAAACTGACCCTGCCGAATATCCTCAATATGGCGACCAAACCGCGTTGGGTGATGGGCATGCTCGGCACCCAACGGCGCGGTTTCGGCAATATCGTTGGGCATGTGAAGGGTGTGGCGGACATGAGTTCGCTGTCGTCCTGGACCGCCCAGCAATTCGACCCGCGACTGAGCTGGGACGATGTGGCGTGGATCAAGAAATGCTGGGGCGGCAAGTTGATCATCAAGGGCATCCTCGATGTCGAAGACGCACGCCTGGCGGCTGATTCCGGTGCGGATGCCTTGGTGGTGAGTAACCACGGTGGCCGTCAGTTGGACGGCGCGCCGTCGAGCATCAGCCAGTTGCCGGCGATTGTCGATGCGGTAGGCGAGCGTATCGAGGTGTGGCTCGATGGCGGTATTCGTTCCGGCCAGGACGTACTCAAGGCGATGGCGCTCGGCGCTAAAGGCACCATGATCGGTCGTGCGCATTTGTATGGTTTGGGTGCGATGGGTGAGGCGGGCGTGACCAAGGCACTTGACATCATCGCCCGTGAATTGGACGTGTCGATGGCGCTGTGTGGCTATAACGATATACGCGATGTGAACCGTGAGATTTTGCTGCCGGGGACCTTTCCCGAAAGCATTGTTTGAGCAAAAAAATCGTAAAAATACGAAAAGAGTTGTCCACGAAAACCGTGGGTATCTCTGTGGATAACTTTGCAAGACCCCGGCGGGTATGGCGATTTAGGCCGCGGTCAATATTTGATCAACTTTCAGCGAGGCCCAGTATGGGCAGGGTTTGCGCTTGACAGCCAAGCGCGAACCCAGTGTCGAAAAGCTGTTTTATGACTCGCCCTTGCGCTCCGCGGAGTGCGTGACAGCGTGTGCGGGCATCTTGGTCTGCATCAAGTTGTCGAGAGCCTGGCGATAACTGCGACCGGCCAGACTCATGCTGTTGTTATGGCTGGCGCCGGGCACCAGCAACAGCCGCTTGGGTTCCTGGGCAGCTTCAAACAATTGTTGGCTGAAGCGCGGCGGCACGTAGCGGTCGTCGAGGCCATGCACCACCAGCAACGGCATATGGATGTCGGCAATCTTGTCGATAGAATCAAACTTTTGCGACAGCAACCAGCGCACCGGCAACGACGTGTTGGCCACCGCCGTCGCCACGTCTGCCAGGGAGGTAAAGGTGGATTCGATCACCAGGCCGCGCACCGGCCGAGGCGTTTGCTTGCCCAGTTCGGCAGCCAGGTCGATGGCGACCGCGCCACCGAGGGAATGCCCGTAGATCAGGCGCTTGCTCGGGTCGGGTTGCAGCACTTGGAAACGTTCCCAGGCGATACGCGCATCTTCGTACACGGTGGTTTCCGACGGCAGCTCGCCGCGGCTTTGGCCAAAGCCGCGATAGTCGATGGCCAGAACCGAATAGCCGAGGGCATGCAATTGCTCGATGCGGAACAATTGCCCGGTGAGGTTCCAGCGTACGCCATGCAGGTAGAGGATCGCTGGCGCGTCCTTTTTGTCCGCCGGGTACCACCAACCATGAATGTTCTGCCCCGACTTAAAACTGGCGGGCTTGAGTTCAAATTCCTGCACCGCCTTGGGCAAGCCGCTGTACCAACTGGCGGTGCCCGGTTCGATGCGAAACACCAGTTCGCGCTCCTTGTGTTGCAGCACGCTGCACCCCCACCGGCAGGCCGACGATCAACAACGCCATGCACAGCAGGGGCAACCAGCGCAGGCTCAGGCGCGATAGAAAACGAGAGGGCATGAAGATTCCTGAACAAAGGTGAAGCTGGGGTTTTACCAGATGGCCTACACAGGCAGGTATAAATTCGACGGCCGCCCACGGCGATTGCTTGCAAAGTGTTACAGCATTGAACAACCCGTACACCGGTTGTTAGGGTAGGCGGCCGAACAGGAGAGCAAGCACATGGATTTCACAGGTAAAACCGCCATCGTCACCGGCGGTGCGCGGGGGTTGGGACTCAGTTATGCACGGGCACTGGCCCTGGGCGGTGCCCGGGTGGTGATCAGCGATATCGGCGCCGACAAGGTGGGCGCCGGCAACGATGCCTCGGTGGTCCAGGCGGCGGCAGAAGCCTTGCAGGCCGAAGGGCTCGCGGTGATCGGACATGGCGGTGACTTGTCCACCAACGAGGGCTGTCAGCAACTGGTTGCGTACGCCATCGAGGCATTCGGTCAACTCGATATCCTTATTCACAACGCCGGTTGGGTGGGTTACCAGAACATCCAAGACCTGGATGCCGCGTTCCTGCAGCGGGCCATGGACATCAACCTCTACGCGCCACTTTGGCTGTGCAAGCACGCGTGGCCGCACCTTCTGCGCTCAACCGCGCCACGGATTATCCTCACCACGTCCGACCGCGCCATGTACGCACAATACGAGCAGACCGGCCTGGTGGCCTATAGCGCTGGCAAGATGGCGCAACTGGGGATCATGAACGCGCTGAGCCATGAGGGTGCCGAGGCCGGCATCCGGGTCAATGCGATCTCGCCGGTGGCCAAGACGCGGATGTGGGGCGTGACCGAGGAACCTGACGAACTCAAGCCGGATTGGGTAACCCCGGGGGTATTGTTTCTCGCCTCCACGCTGTGCGAGGACACGGGCTACATCCTGCGGGCCAGCAACGGTCAATTCACCGCAACGCGCTTCACTGAGAATCCCGGGGTGGACTACCCGCGCAACCTGGCGCGGATCAACGCCGGCAGTGCTGAAGAAGTCGCGGCAGCGTGGCCTCGCATCAAACAAGCGTGAACCCCCGATTACTCCTTGGAACAAAGAGCCCGACCATGGACAACAGCCCCGTTCGCATCACCGCCGAAGAGACCCTCTCGGACAACTGGTACCTGCTGAAAAAATACAGCTTCGACCTGCGTCGTCGCGACGGCAGTTGGCAAGCTCAGACCCGCGAGGTGTACGACCGAGGCAATGGCGCGACCATCCTGCTGTACAACCGCGCGCAACGCACCGTGTTGCTGATTCGCCAGTTCCGCATGCCCACCTTCGTCAATGACTACCACGGTTATCTGATCGAAGCGGCGGCGGGCTTGCTGGACAATGCCAGCCCCGAGGAGCGTATTCGCCTGGAGGCCGAGGAAGAGACCGGTTATCGCGTGGGGCAGGTTGAGAAGGTCTACGCGGCGTTCATGAGCCCAGGCTCGGTCACTGAGCGGATTCACTTTTTTATCGGCGAATACCAGCCGGGGGATCGGGTCAGTGGTGGCGGTGGCCTGGAAGAGGAGGGCGAGGACATCGAGGTGCTGGAACTGGGCTTCGAGCAGGCCCTGGCGATGGTGCAGAGCGGCGAGATCGCCGACGGCAAGACCATCATGCTGCTGCAGCACCTGGAGTTGCGTATGTTGAAAGAAGGCTGGTGACTTAAACAGCACGTACATCCAATTTTCCCACCTCCCATCCGCGGCAAACTCCCCTCATCGCTGACATTTCAAGGCAGAGGGGCACACCATGGACCCAGCACCACAGACGGGACCCGACGAAGTCGTCACCCTGGTCGTCAAACACTTGATCAAGCAAGGCCAGGAAGCCAACTACGAAGCCTGGCTGCGCCGCATCGTGCGCATCGCCGGCGAGCGCCCAGGGCACTTGGGTGTCGACGTGGTGCGCAGCAAACAGAACAACCTGGCGCTATTCACTTGCGTATTGCGCTACCGCTCCACCGACGACCTGGAAACCTGGCTCGACTCCCCCGAGCGTAAAACCCTGATTGTCGAAGCCTCGCCGATGCTGGCCGATGGCGACAAGACCGAGATCGGTGCGGTCAACGAATTCTGGTTCGCGCCCCTGGCCGACAGCGCCGCCAAGCCGCCGCGCTGGAAACAGGCGGTCGTCAGCCTGTTTGTGATTTTGCCGCAGACCTTGCTGTTGCCGTTTATCTGGGGGCCCATCCTGCGTCTGCACCCGTTCCTGTCCAACTACGTGGTCTCCACCTTCCTGGTCACCCTGACCATCGTGCTGCTGGTGGTGTACCTGCTGATGCCGGCGGCTACCCGCCTGTTCGCACCCTGGCTTGAAGCCTCTGTAAAGGAAACCCTATGAACGCCGATCTGATTCTGTTCAATGGCCAGTTCCACACCGTGGACCGTGAAAACCCGCGCGCAACCGCCGTCGCCATCAGCCAGGGCCGCTTTGTCGCCGTCGGCACCGATGGCGAGGCCATGGCCCTGCGTGGCAGCGGCACCCAGGTCATCGACCTCAAGGGCCGCACCGTGATTCCCGGCCTCAATGACTCCCACCTGCACCTGATCCGTGGCGGGCTGAACTACAACCTCGAACTACGCTGGGAAGGCGTGCCGTCCCTGGCCGATGCACTGCGCATGCTCAAGGACCAGGCCGACCGCACGCCCACGCCGCAATGGGTGCGCGTGGTGGGCGGCTGGAACGAATTCCAGTTCGCCGAAAAACGCATGCCGACCCTGGAAGAGCTCAACCAGGCCGCGCCGGACACGCCGGTGTTTGTGCTGCACCTGTATGACCGCGCCTTGCTCAACCGCGCCGCCCTGCGCGTGGCCGGCTACACCAAAGACACGCCGAACCCGCCGGGCGGCGAGATCGTGCGCGACAGCAACGGCAACCCCACCGGCATGCTGGTGGCGCGGCCCAACGCGATGATTCTGTATTCGACCCTGGCCAAGGGCCCGAAACTGCCGCTGGAATACCAGGTCAACTCCACGCGCCAGTTCATGCGTGAACTCAATCGCCTGGGCCTCACCAGCGCCATCGACGCTGGCGGCGGTTTCCAGAACTACCCCGATGACTACGCGGTGATCGAGCAACTGGCCAAGGACGAACAGCTGACGGTGCGCATCGCCTACAACCTGTTCACCCAGAAGCCCAAGGAAGAACTCAGCGACTTCAAGAACTGGACCGGCAGCGTCACCCTGCATCAGGGCGATGACTACCTGCGCCATAACGGCGCCGGCGAGATGCTGGTGTTCTCGGCGGCGGACTTTGAAGACTTCCTGGAGCCGCGCCCGGATCTGCCCCTGACCATGGAGCAGGAGCTGGAACCGGTGGTGCGCCACCTGGTGGAACAACGCTGGCCGTTCCGCTTGCATGCCACCTATGACGAGTCCATCTCGCGCATGCTCGACGTGTTCGAAAAGGTCAACCGCGACATCCCGTTCAATGGGCTGCCGTGGTTTTTCGACCACGCCGAGACCATCACCCCGAAAAATATCGAGCGCGTTCGAGCCCTCGGCGGCGGCATTGCGATCCAGGACCGCATGGCGTTCCAGGGTGAGTATTTTGTCGAGCGCTACGGTGCCAAGGCTGCCGAAGCCACGCCGCCGATCAAGCGCATGCTCGCCGAAGGCGTGCCGGTAGGGGCGGGCACCGACGCCACACGGGTGTCGAGCTACAACCCTTGGACCTCGCTGTACTGGATGGTCAGCGGCCGTACCGTCGGCGGCCTGGAACTGCACGCCGAAGGTCTGCCGCGCCTCACCGCGCTGGAGCTGTTCACCCATGGCAGCGCCTGGTTCTCGTCCGAGCAGGGCAAGAAAGGCCAGATCAAGGTCGGCCAATTGGCGGACGTCGCCGCGCTGTCAGCGGACTTCTTCAGTGTCGATGAAGAAGCCATCAAGTGGATCGAGTCAGTGCTCACCGTGGTGGGCGGCAAGGTCGTGTACGGCGCCGGCGACTTCGAAGACTACGCACCGCCGCGCGTGCCGGTGCTGCCGGACTGGTCGCCGGTGGTCAAGGTGCCTGGTCACTGGCGTCCAAATTCGCCTTTGCAAGCTCAAGTACACCAATGCAGCGGCCCGTGCGGCGTGCATTCCCACAGCCATGAGAAAGCCCGTCTTTCCAGCGTGCCGGTCAGCGACTTCCAGGGTTTCTGGGGTGCGTTCGGCTGCTCGTGTTTTGCCTTTTAAACCCCCCAAGGAGTTAACCCATGACTTACAAGCGCTTGAACAAAGATGACGCCGTCGTACTGTTGGTCGACCACCAGACGGGCCTGATCTCCCTGGTACAGGATTTCTCCCCCAATGAATTCAAGAACAACGTACTGGCCCTGGCCGACGTGGCGAAGTTCTTCAACCTGCCGACCATCCTGACCACCAGTTTTGAAGGCGGTCCTAACGGCCCATTGGTGCCAGAACTCAAGGCACTGTTCCCGGACGCGCCGTACATCGCCCGTCCTGGCCAGATCAACGCGTGGGACAACGAAGATTTCGTCAAGGCGGTCAAGGCCACCGGCCGCAAGCAGATCATCATTGCCGGTGTAGTGACGGACGTGTGCGTAGCGTTCCCGACCCTGTGTGCCCTCGCTGAAGGCTTCGAAGTGTTCGTCGTCACCGATGCTTCCGGGACCTTCAATGAAACCGTGCAACAAGCCGCCTGGGCGCGCATGACCGCCGCCGGCGCCCAGCTGGTGAACTGGTTCTCCGTGGCCTGCGAGCTGCAAGTGGACTGGCGCAACGACATGGAAGGCCTGGCCAACCTGCTGTCGCCGCGCATCCCCAACTACCGCAACCTGATGAACAGCTACTCGGCGTTTACTGCCAAGTAACCGGTTTTCAAGCCTGTAGGTGATCAATGTGGGAGGGGGCTTGCCCCCGATAGCGGTGCCTCAGTCAAAGCTATTGAGACTGACACACCGCAATCGGGAGCAAGCCCCCTCCCACATTTGATTTGTGGTGTTGCGACCATCCAGTTATAAATCAGCCCATCGTCCACCGAGAAGCGACAATGAACCCCTTCGAAGACATGCGCCTGTTTTGCCAGGTCATGGAATCCGGCAGCTTCACCGCTGCCGCCGAACAATTGGGCCTGTCCAAGCAATTCGTCAGCCGCCGCCTGATCCAGCTGGAA
Source organism: Pseudomonas sp. TE3911 (assembly GCF_054062775.1). Lineage (NCBI taxonomy): Bacteria > Pseudomonadati > Pseudomonadota > Gammaproteobacteria > Pseudomonadales > Pseudomonadaceae > Pseudomonas > Pseudomonas sp. TE3911. The sequence goes on from NZ_JBSSFP010000001.1 coordinate 1,680,676, forward strand.
GATCGCCTCGGCGTGCGCCTGCTCAACCGCTCGACGCGCCGGCTGGATGTCACGCCCCTGGGCCAGAGCTACTACGAATCCGCCTTGCGCCTGCTCGGTGAAGTCGAGCAAGTGGAGCAGGGCATCGCCGGCCAGAACAGCGAACCGCGCGGCACCATTCGCCTCAGTGCGCCGTTGTCGTTTGCCATGGCGCACCTGGGTTGCCTGTTACCGTTGTTTTTGCAGCGCCATCCCCAAGTGTCGGTGGAGGTCGACCTCAGCGATCGCCCCGTGGACCTGATCGGCGAAGGCTACGACCTGGTGTTGCGCATCGGCACCCTGGAAGACTCCACCCTGATCGCCCGCCGTATCGCCAGCATCCAGCGGGTGTATTGCGCCAGCCCCGACTACCTGGCTCTGCGCGGCACACCCTTGCAACCCGATGATCTGGCTCAACACGACTGCCTGCCTTACGGCCATGGCCGTCAAGTTCAATGGCGCTTCAAGGGCAAGGTGCAGGCGCTGAATGTCAGCGGTCGCATGCGCGTGAATAACGGTGAGCTGTTGCGTGACACCGCCATCGCCGGGCTGGGCGTCACTTATCTGCCGACCTTTATCGTTGGCGACGCGTTGAAGGACGGTCGCCTGATCACCATTCTCGACGACTTCGCCCCCGAAGCCCTGACCTTGTCGGCGGTCTATCCCCAACATCGGCAAAGCTCGCGGCCGGTGCAGGCGTTGGTGGAGTTCCTGCGCGAGCGCCTGGCTAGCGGCTGTTGAACAACTGGCGGATCAGGTTCGGGGTGCTGCCAGTCCAGCGCTTGAATGAGCGTCTAAAGTTCGCCGCATCATTGAAGTTCAGGTACGCCGCCACTTCATCATTGCTGTAGCCCTTGACCTGGTACAGGTGCAGCGCCACCTGTTTGCGTACCCGGTCCACTTGCTGCTGAAAGCCGGTGTGGTGTTTGTGCAGTTTGCGCTTGAGGGTCGCCGGACTCATGGCGAAGGCCTGGGCCGCCTGTTCCAGGCTCGGCGGTTGGCGCACCTGCTCGCGCAAATAGTCGTAGAGGCAATCGAGAAAACTGCCGGCAAAGCCCAAATGTTCGATCTGTTCGCGAGCCTGCTGGCGCGCGACCTGGCCGGCGGTAGCCGAAGCCCCGGGCCAGGCGCGGGTGAGGTGTTCGCGGGGGATGCACATCATGTCCAGCGGGCGCTCGAAGCGCGTCTCTTCGCCCAGATGCACCCAATACTGCTCGACATAACGCGGCTCGGCATGGCTGAAACTGCACACCCACGGCAGACGCTCGCCGCTGAGCCATTGGCTCATGGCAACCAGCGACGTCATGCTCGCTTCCAGCAGAAACCGCCACTGCTCGCCAGCACCGCAACTGTCCAGCCAATACAGGTAGGCGTGGTGCTCATCCAGCTCCACTTGCAGGGTGACCAACGGGCTGAGCAGCACCTGTTGCTGAATAAGGATCTCCAGCGCCTGATGCAGATTCTGTGCATGGCCCAAGGCATGGCTGGCTGCGCCGTAATAGCCGAGCAGCAAGCGCTGGCCCAACAGAAAACTGCTGTCGTCGGCATCCAGCAGCTTTCGACTGTTACCGATCAGTGCCAGGAACTGCTGCGGGCTCAAGCGCGCCGTTCCGGCCAGGATGTCCTCATGGAACAGCCCGGTGCCGCGCAGCAAACGATGGCTGTCGATGTCACGGGACAGTGCCAGGTCAATCAGCGTGGCCGGTTGGTTGTGCCCTGGTATGAAGCGGCTGTCGGCCTCATACCAGTTGGTTTTCACCGCCATCTCAGGCGCTTTTCGCGAGAGGTTGCTTGGCCCTGGCCAACGCCAGGTTCAGGCGCTTGAGCAAGTCCTGGGGCGGCTCGTCCAGGGCCATTACTACCGCTGTGGTCGCCGCCAGTTGCAGGCGTTCGCCCTGTTGCCGGGTTTTGTGGGCCAGGCCATGTACCGCTTGCTGCAACTCCAGCGCGAGCTCTTTGGCCTGGCGCTCGCCGGTGTTGGGCAGCAGCACCACAAAGCGGTCACCGGCCAGTCGACAAAGCAAGTCCTGGCGGCGCAGATTGAGTAACAACAAATGGCTGAGGGCCTGGAGCACGGCGTCACCTTCGACATGCCCGTAGGCCTGGTTAATGGCGGCGAAGTTGTCCAGGTCCAGTGCCAGCAGTGACAGCGGTTGTTGCTGTTCGCGGCTGTCGTGCAGGCTGTCGGCCAATTGGCGCTTGAGGTAGTCGGCACCGGCCAGGGGCGTGAGTTTGTCGAACAGGCGGTGCTCGCGAAACAGCCGTTCGCGCTTTTCCATCTGCGCGCTGATCGCCAGTTGTTCGCGGTGCCAGTGGTAGATACCGATGGTCAGCAGAATCATGCCCACTGGCATCGGGCCGGATTCCAGCCAGTGGTCCCAGGTGATGCTGTCAGGCAGGCGGATAAACTCATCGAGGCTGTCGATCCACCACGAAAAGAAGATGCACGACAGCCCCAGCGCCAGGTAATTGGTGACGCGCCCGGCGGGGCGGCTTTTAAGCACCAGGCCCAGCCACACCAGGGCGAGCAGGGCGGAACCGCCTTCGCCGAAAATATCCAGCCAGACCCACTCGCTGACGCTTTTCAACTCGCCGCAGGCCAGGTGCAGGATCAGCCCGGCGTTGGCGGCAATGAGCAAGAGTGCGAGTTTCCAGCGATGAGGTTTGAGCACGGAAAACATGGCCGCGGGTCCTTGGGCGAATGAGCGATGGGCGCCAGCACAGCAGATGGATGTGACGGTTGGATGACGGCGTGGGAGGGTCGAATCAGCTCACCTCAAACACACTGGAGATCAGAAAATGTGGGAGGGGGCTTGCTCCCGATGGCGGTGTATCAGTCAACAGATAGGCCAGCTGACCAATCGCTATCGGGGGCAAGCCCCCTCCCACAGGGGATCTCCACAGGTCATATCAGCTCATTCCACGTCCCGGTTCGGGCAAAACCCCCGGTTTACGGGGCTTCGCGCCGACCCCTGTCACAGAACCGTCATCCCCCACCCCTAGCTTGCCCTCCCAGTTGCCGGGCCATTTGCCTGGCGCCAACGGATTCTTGGGGAGGATTTCATGTACAAGCGCACCGGGCTCGTCAGCTTCACGCTCACCGCCTTGGCCCTGGCGATTGCCAGCGAACGGTTGAGCGCCGCCGAGGCCACCACCACCGAGCATGTCGAAGTGGTCGGCCAGGCCGCTGCCATCGATCAAGCGCTTAAAGAGCAGCGCAGCTCTGACAGCATCAAAAGCGTGGTGCATGCCGACGGCGTGGCCCAGTTGCCGGATGAAAACGTCGCAGAAGCGGTACAGCGTTTGCCCGGCATCAGCGTCGAGCGCGATCAGGGCGAAGGGCGATTTGTCAGCGTGCGTGGCCTCGGCCCGGACCTCAACAGCGTAACCATCAACGGCACCCTGGTGCCCGCCCCGGAAAGCGCGCGCCGCGCCGTGGCCCTCGATGTGCTGCCTTCAGAACTGGTGCAGTCGCTGTCGGTGATCAAGACCCTCACCCCGGACATGGACGCCAACTCCCTCGGTGGCACCGTCGACGTGCAGAGCTTGTCGGCCTTCGACCACAAAGGCCTGTTCTACACCGGCAGTACCGAGGCCAGTTACGACAAGAATACGAGTCAGACCAGCCCCAAATTCTCCGGCGCGGCGAGCAACCGTTTCAGCCTCGGCGACGGCATCGACAACTTTGGCGTAGCCGCAGCCCTAAGCTGGCAGAAGCGTGATTTTGGCTCGGACAACGTCGAAACCGGCGGTGCCTGGGACTTCACCGACGGCGCCAAACTCAACGAATTCGAACAGCGCGACTACGACATCAGCCGCGAACGCGCCGGCGGTGGACTGAACTTCGACTACAAGCCCGATGACCTCAGCAGCTACTACCTGCGCACCCTCTACAGCCGCTACAAAGACACCGAAACCCGCAACTCCACCAGCATTGAATTTGCCGACCCCCAAGCCGCTGGTGAACTGGGCGACGCTGAAGCCAAGCGCAAGCTGAAGAACCGTGAGGAAACCCAGGAAATCCAGTCCTACGTGTTCGGCGGTGAGCGCATGCTTGGCCTGTGGACCCTCAGCGGTCAGGCCGGCTACAGCCAATCGAGCGAAGACAGCCCGGCGCACATCGCCGGAGCCACCTTCGACGGCGGCGACTTTGCCAACAGCGGTTTCTACGACAAGGACAAGCCACGGCCAATCATCGGTGCCGGTTTCTACGACCCAAGCAACTTCACGCTCGACAAAGTTGATTGGGAAAAACAGAACACCAAGGACACCGAGAAAAACCTGCGCCTGGACCTGGCCCGCGACTACGACCTGAGCGGCTATGCGTCCCAGGTCAAATTCGGTGGCAAGGTGAGTCGCCGTAATAAGGACAATGACCTGGAGGCCTGGGTCTATAAGGACTTCGACACCCTTGGCTACACCGCCGACCAGCTCAACCTGACCCAGTTCCAGAAGGGCAGTGTCGACTATCGCTTGGGCAACTACGGGCCAGGCATCAGCGCCAGCGGCATCAAGCAACTGATCGGCAGCCTCAATGCGGCGGACTTTTATGACGAGACCGAGTCCCGGGTCAACGACTTCACCATTCGCGAAGACATCAACGCCGGCTACCTGATGAACACCATCGACATCGACGACTGGCGCTTTATCGCCGGCCTGCGCTACGAAGGCACCGAGTTCGAAGCCAAGGGTACCGGCGCCACCGATGGCGTGTTCACTGCCACCGAGACCAAGCGCCAGTATCACCACTGGCTGCCGGGCCTGCATGCGCGCTACCAGATCGACAAAAACACCCAGGTGCGCGCGGCCTGGACCAAGTCCGTGGTGCGCCCGACCTTCGGCCAACTGGCGCCGGGTTTTGTGATCGACGATGACGAAGCCACCTTTGGCAACCCGGACCTCAAGCCCCTGGAATCGAGCAACCTCGACCTTGGCATCGAGCACTTCATGGGCCGCGCCGGCACCGTCTCAGCGTTCGTGTTTTACAAAGACATCAAGAACTTCGTTTACAACACCGACGTGGCCGGCACCGGCGCCTGGACCAACTTCTCCGAGGCCCACACCTACGCCAACGGCGACAGCGCCAAGCTCTATGGCCTGGAACTGGCCTACTCGCAGAAATTCGACTGGCTGCCCGCGCCCTGGAACGGTCTGCTGATCGGCGCCAACAGCACCTTCAGCCGCTCCAGCGCGGATATCGAAGGCTTCGACGCCGCCAGCGGCACGAACCGCAAACGCAACATCAGCCTGCCGAACCAATCGGACACCGTCGGCAACCTGATGCTCGGTTGGGAAGACGACAAGCTCAGCCTGCGCCTGTCGGCCAACTACAAATCGGCCTACCTGTATGAACTGGCCTCGATCAACGACAAGGCCCACGACCTGCATGTGGACGCGCAGACCTTCGTCGATTTCAGCGCGCGCTACTCGCTGACCAAGAACCTGCAAGTCAGCTTCGAGGCCCAGAACCTCACCGATGAGTCGTACTTCGTCTACACCGGCCACCGCAGCTACAACGGCCAATACGAAGAGTACGGCCCGACCTACAAGCTCGGCCTGACCTTCACCCATTTCTAACTCACACCTCGATTCCAATGTAGGAGGGCGCTTGCTCCCGATAGCGGTGGTTCAGTGAATACATCTGCTGACTGACACACCCTCATCGGGAGCAAGACCCCTCCCACATGGGAACTCCATTGTTTTCGAAGGATTTGTTTGTACATGAGAATCTCCACGTTGTACTTGCTGATATCGGTGTTGACCTGCACTCATGCACTGGCTGCCGACCTGACCCTGACGCCTTGGGCGACATCCCTGAACGCCGAAGCAGTGGCTTTCCTCCCCAGCACCCCCGAGCGCCTGGCCGCCAGCACCCGCGACGGCCTGCAACTGCTCGACGCCAAAGGCACTGAACTGACCCGGTTCAAAGGCAACTTCAGCAGCCTCGACACCCGCACCGCAGGCGCCCAGGTACTGGTCGCCAGCCTCGACAATGATCGTCAACAAGCGCTGTTGATCACCCTCGACGCCGCCAGCAAAACCTGGGGCAAACCGCTGTACCTGCCGGCCCGCGATTACCCGGTGAACGGCCTGTGCCTGTACCGCGATTCAGCGGCCAACCTGTTTGTGTTTTTGGTGGGTGAGGAGGGCAAGGGCGAGCAATGGTTGGTGGGCAATGGCGCGACGCTGCTGACTGAACCCCAGCGTGTGCGCGGTTTGCCGCTGCCACCATCGGCGCAGTTCTGCCAGGTGGACGACGGGACGAATCAACTGATAGTCAATGAAGAAAATGTCGGCTGGTGGGCCTACCCGGCGCACCCGGAAGCGGACGTGAAACGCACCCCGGTGGCGGTGTTCGATAATCCCAAGCGTGAAGCCGGTGCCGTCGCCCTGGTGCCGGGTGGCGTGGTCGCGCTCGATCCAAAGACTGCGCAACTTCACCTGTTCCAAAGGACGGGCGAGCGCTGGGTGGAACAGCCGAGCCTGAGCTTGCCTGGCCTGAAAGAACCCGAGCAATTGAGCGTCAACGGCCAACAGCTGCTGGTACGCGACGACGACAGCGGCACGCTCTACCAGGGCAAGCTCAACTGGCAGGCCAAGCCTGTAGCGGCCGATCCTGTACTGCCGGAAGTCGCCGCCGTGCGCCAAACCGACCCAGTCGGCCGCCAGGGTGATGCGGCGGATGATCCGGCGATCTGGATTCACCCCGACACCCCGGCCAAAAGCCGCGTGCTTGGCACCAATAAAAAACAAGGCCTGTTGGCCTATGACCTTGACGGCAAGCTGTTGCAGGAATTGGCGGTCGGACGCCTGAACAACGTCGACGTCCGCCCCAACTTCAAGCTGGGCGCCCAGACCGTGGATCTGGCCGTCGCCAGCAATCGTGATCACAACAGCCTCAGCGTATTCAGCATCGACCGTCAGAGCGGCGAGTTGCGCGAAGCCGGTGAAGTGCCTACGCCGCTCAAGGAAATCTATGGCATCTGCCTGTATCAGCCCGCCAGCGGCGAGATCTATGCCATCGCCAACGGCAAGGACGGCACCTTCCTGCAATACCGCCTGAGCGCCCCGGATGGCCGTGTGCAAGGTGAGCTGGTGCGCCAGTTCAAGGTCGACAGCCAGCCTGAAGGCTGCGTGGCCGACGACCAGCGCCAGCGCTTGTTTATCGGCGAAGAAGACGTGGGGGTGTGGGCGGTGGACGCTCGTGCCGATCAACCGGCCACCCTCACTAGCGTGATCAAGGTCGGCCCGCAGTTGCACGCGGACGTCGAGGGCCTGGCGCTGTATCAGAGCGACAAACGCGACTATTTGGTGATCTCAAGCCAAGGCAACGACAGCTACCTGGTGGTGGATGCCGAGCCGCCGTTTGCGATTCACGGTGGGTTTCGCGTCGGCCTTAATGCCGCCGCCGGTATCGACGGCGCCTCGGAAACCGATGGCTTGGAGGTCACCGCCATCAACCTGGGCGGGCCTTGGAGCCAAGGCATGCTGGTGGTGCAGGACGGCCGCAAGCGCATGCCCGAGCAAACCCAGAATTTTAAATTCGTACCGTGGGCTGACGTGACCCGTGCGCTGAAATTGCCGTGAACCGTCATCACCCCGTCATCACTTTTTAATCGAATAGGACATCACCATGCACGCGACGATGGAACATATGACGATCTGGGGCCTTATCAGTGACGCCAGCCTGTTGGTCAAGGCGGTCATGATCACCTTGCTGCTGGCGTCGTTGCTCAGCTGGTACCTGATCATCCAGCGCGGCAGCGTACTGCGCCGCCTGGAGCGCCAGTTGAATGGCTTCGTGCAGCGCTTTCGCGCAGCGTCGGACTTGCAACCGCTGTACCGCGAAACCGTGCAGGCGGGCGAGGGCGGGATTGCGCCGATCTTTATTGCCGGCGTCCAGGAATACCAGCACCTGCACAGCCATGACCCTGCGGTGCTCGAAGGTGTTGAGCGGGCCTTGCAGGTGGCGATCACCGAGCAGGAAATCGAACTGGAAAAGGGCCTGCAATTTCTCGCGACCGTGGGTTCAGTCAGCCCGTACATCGGTTTGTTTGGCACGGTGTGGGGGATCATGAATTCCTTTATCGGTTTGTCCCAAGTGCAACAGGCCACGTTGTCGACAGTGGCGCCGGGCATTGCCGAAGCGCTGATCGCCACAGCCATCGGCCTGTTTGCAGCCATCCCGGCGGTGATCGCCTATAACCGCTTCGCGGCGCGTGGCCAGACGCTGCTCACCCGTTACTACGCGTTTGGCAATGAGCTGCAAGTGCGCCTGCACCGCACCCTGCGCGGTGCGCCGATCAACCTGGCCGTGGCCGCCTGAAAGGAGCAACTCCCATGTTAGTCAGGCCGCAACGCAAGCACGGGCCCAAGGCCGAAATGAACGTGGTGCCGTATATCGACGTGATGCTGGTGCTGCTGGTGATCTTCATGGTCACCGCGCCAATGCTGACCCAGGGCGTGAAGATCGAGCTGCCCAAGGTCGCCGCCGAGGCGCTGGCCACCGATACCCGCCAGCAGATCCTGACGCTGTCGGTAAAGGCCGATGGCGGCTACTACTGGAACCTCGGCGGCGAGCTCGACACCCAGCACCAGACCGACAGCGCCGTGAGCCTGGACGAAATGGGCGCCAAGGTCATGCAGGTGGTGGCGGCACGCAGCGACACCCAGGTCTACATCCGCGCCGACGACAACGCCGGCTACGGACGTGTGGTTGCAGCCATGGCGGTGTTGCAAAAAGGCGGTGTCAGCAACCTGGGGCTGGTGACCGAGGCCCCGCAATGACGGCGATGATCATGCACAGTCCGACGCTTGTGATGGAACCCAGGGATACCTCCGGCGTGTGGCGAAACAGCTTCGCCGCCAGCCTGGCGGTGGCGCTGCACGTGGGCGTGTTGGCGGCGTTGATGGTGGGCTGGTCGACGGAAAAACCGATGGTGGAGGCACCTCGGGTGATGCACACGCAGTTGGTCATGCTGCCGCCTGCGCCGGTGGCAGTACCAGAACCGGTGGTTGCTGCACCGGCACCTGCGCCGCCGGAGCCGGTGGTGATTCCGGTACCAGTGAAACCTGCGGTCGACCCCCGAATCCAGGCGCAAAAACTGGAGAAAGCCGCCCTGGCGCGTAAACGCGTCGAAGAAAAGAAAATCGAGCAACAACAGGAACGCCTGGCCACCGAACAACGCACCCGCGAGCTGGAACTACAGCGCCAGGCCCAGGAGCGATTGGCTGCGGAAAAAGCCCGCCTCGCCACACCTGCGCCTGCAGCGGCACCGGCCTTTGACAGCCGCCAATACCAGCCTCTGAGCAAGGAAGCGCCGGATTACCCAGAGCGTGCTTTGGACAAGAACATCGAAGGCGATTGCACCCTGGAGTACAGCGTCAACACTCAAGGCCGCGTGGAAAATCCCAAGGTGTTGGACGGCTGCCACCCGTTGTTCATGCGTCCTTCACTGGCGGCGGCGAACACCTTCCGCTATCAGCCAAGGATCGTTGATGGCAAGGCTGTTGTGGTCCCGGCTGTGAGGAATACCTTTCACTACCGCATCAAATGATCCGTTCGGTTGGCAATGCTGCTGTTGTGGTGAGCTTGGTTTACCGCAGGTGGTGTTTAGTTGACCAGGATGTTGGATGGGATCGAGTGCATATCCGTTGCTGCGGTAACGGCCGCCTGTGGTTCCGCTCTTACAGCGGGTCACTTTTGTAAAGGCACAAAAGTAACCAAAAGGCCTTCGCCCCACCACTCGGTGCCTCGCCTAGGCTCGGCATGCCCGTAATCCGACATTGATTTGGGGGGCCGCCGCCACGCGCCATCCATGGCGCAGGGCGGCTAAACCGGCATCCCTGCCGGTTTACCCCCCAAATCAACGTCGGATTCCGGCCATCGTGGTTGACGGGGCGATTTCAGATCAAAAGCAAGGCCGCGGCGGCCTTAGAGCCGACCGGGTTCTCAGCTCCAACTCCGTCCAAATGTGGGAGGGGGCTTGCTCCCGATGAGGGGGTGTCAGTTGATGCAGTTGTGACTGACCCACTGCTATCGGGAGCAAGCCCCCTCCCACAGTTTGATCTCCATAGATCAGACAGATAGGTCCTAGCCTGCTGTCCTGCTTTTGCTCTGTTTTTGATCTGTTTTTGATCTGTTTTTGATCTGTTTTTGATCTGCTTTAGATCTGCTTTAGATCTGCTTTAGATCTGCTTTAGATCTGCTTTAGATCTGCTTTAGATCTGCTTTTGATTTGGCTCTTACATCCTTTTCGCTGACGAAGTCAGCGGTCTTTTGATCTGCGCTTTTGATCTTGATCTCAGGCGCCCCGTCAAACACGCTGGCCGAACGCAGGCTTGAATCCGTGGGTAACCCGGCAGGACGCCGGGTTAGCCACGCTGGGCCATGGATGGCCCATCGCGGCGGCCCACGGATTCAAGCCGGAGTGCGGGCACACCGAGCCTAGGCGAGGTGCCGAGTGTTGGGGCAAGAGCCCTTTGGTTACTTTGGGGCTTTTCCAAAGTGACCCGCCGTAAGGGCGGAACCAATACCCGCCGTTACCGCATAAACGGATATGTACACCAAAAAACCGCAATCCAAACAACCCCCACCTTCAAACGGCATCACCCATTAGCCAGATTCACCAATTCCACACCCAAAACATAACGCTCCAGGTTCGCCAAAAACGTATCAGCAATCTCATTACGGCTATCGGTCGATATCGCCGACGTATGCGGCGACAACCTCACCCTCGGATGCGTATACAACGGGTGCCCATCCGGCAACGGTTCCGGCTCGGTCACGTCGAGCGATGCCAGGCCGATTTGCCCGTTATCCAGCGCTTCCAGCAGCGCCTCCTGATCCACCAACCCGCCGCGCGCAATGTTGATCAAATGCAGCCCCGGCTTGGCGCTGCCCAACACGTCCCGATCGACGATATGGCGCGTAGCCTCGGTCAGCGGTGCCGCCAGCACCAGGTGGTCGGCGCGGGCGAACAGGTCGTGGATGTCCCTGGCCGCCTCGACCCCGTCGATCCCGAACGGTGTCGGGCTTTGGCGCAGCGCAACCACCTTGATTCCCAGCGCGTGAGCCTTCTGCGCCAGGCGTTCGCCAATCGCACCAAAGCCGAGAATCCCCAATGTGGTGCCCTTGAGCGGACGCAGCGGGGTGAAATTCCACTGTGAATCCTTCACCCAGATATCCGGCAAATGCTTGGACGCGGCAAAGATCGCCGCCAGGGCGAACTCGGCCAGGTTGTCGGCGGCGCTGCCCCGGGAGGTGGTCACCGGCGGGCCGTTGAACAGCCATTGCGGGTAGAAGTCGATGCCCGATGAGACCAAGTGCACCCATTGCGCGCCGTAGGGCCAGCCTGGCGGCGGGGTCTCCGGGGCGGTGTAGCCGCGCACGTTGATCGGACGCAGCAACAGGATATTCGCCTGGGGCGGCAGGTCGCTTGGCACGCCCACCGGAACGCCGATCACCTGGGCTTCGGGGTGGACCGTGCGCAGGCGAGCGCGGATCACGTCGTTGTAGTCTTCGTCCAACTGGCTGGCAATAATCACGTGAGTCATGTGCGTTCCTTCTGGCGTTGGGCGAACACGGCTTTACCGACGCCTTGCAGCACTGCATCGTTCTGGGGGGTATGTACGCGACTGCACAGCACATCGCGGTAGTGGCGTTGCAGCGGGCTATGGCGCGACAGGCCAGGGTTGCCGGAAGCCTCAATGGCCAGTTCCACCGCGCGAATAGCGTTGTGGGTGACCAGGTACTTCAACTGTGCGGCGTTGGCGGCCGGGGTGTGGCCGTCGGCGGCGGCGTCGAGCAGGCTGCGGTTGGCGAACAGCAGGGTGTCGATATGCCCGACGGTTTCCTGAAAGCGCGGCAAGGTCGACAACGCCGCACCGAGGTTGGACGGCGTGCGTTCTTCCAGCCAGTTCACCAGCCAGTCCCGCGCGGCCTGGGCCACGGCGTCGTACACCGACGAGAGCAGCACCGACATCCACAGGAAACCCTCCGCATCCAACTCCGGCTGCGGTGCGCTCCAAGGGCTGACACTGACGGCGTGGTCCAGCGGCACCAGCACGTTGTCGAGCACCACTTCATGGCTGCAGGTGGCGCGCATGCCGAGGTGGTCCCAGGTGTCGATGATGCTCACGCCGGGGCTGTCCTTGGGCACCAGCCAGGCGCCCACCAGCGGGTCGGCGTCGTCACTGCGCGCCCACACGCTGAACCAGCTCAGGCCATGGCTGCCGGTGGAGTAGATCTTGCGCCCACTGATGCGCCAGCCTTCGGCGGTGCGCACCGCAGTGGTCGCGGGCAGGCCGCCACGGGCCGGGGTGCCGAGGTCGGGCTCGACGCGCAGGGCGTTGATCAGCGCACCGTTACGCACTGCGTCTTCGGCGACTTTCACGCGCAGGTGCTGGGGCCAGGTTTTGCTGTCTTGCAGGCGTGTGTGTTGCAGGTATTGCATCACCAGGATCAGCGCGGTGGACGGCTCGCCCTTGGCAATCGCACTAATCGCCTTGCGCGCCTGAGGCAGGCTGGCACCGCCGCCGCCCAGGGTTTTGGGCACGGTGAGGGCGACCAGGCCGTGTTCATGCAATAGCTGGAAGTTGGCGTGGGGGAAGGCGCCACTGTCATCGTACTGCGGCGCGGTACTGGCCAGCTCGGTGGTGAGGCGTTCGAGCAAGGCTTCGAAATTGGCGACTTCCACGGAGCGTAGAGACGGTTGGGTCATAAGAATGTACTCGGTCAAAAATGTGGGAGGGGCGGCGCGACGATTCGACTTGCCCCTCCCACAGAGGATTTTTGGCTTAGATGGCGAGGCGCACAGGCTGTTGGCCCAACAAGCGCTCCACCACCTGCACCACCGGCTCGGCTTCGGTACGTACCAGCCAATCCGGGCTAACGTCTACGAACGCGACCGTGCCGTCCTGGGCAATCACCACGACGGTCGGTTGGGGCAACTCCCAGGTCCCCGTACCGGTGGTTTCACCGATGTGACTGCCCTTGGCCAATGCCGCGTTACGCGAGGCTTCATCGAAGCTGTAGAGAATCCCCAAGCGCCGCCCGAGGTTGTTATCCGGGTCGCTGGCGACCAGCAGTTGCAGCGCGTGGTGGGTCTTGATTTCCACCAGGCGTTCCGGCACTTGCGGGCTGATCGCTACCAGCGGTACACCCAATTCGCGCAGGCGTGGGTACAGCTGGCGCTCGTAATAGGGCAGGGCGATGTTGCACGCCGGGCAGCCGGCAAAACGGAAGAAGATCAGCACCGCCGGGCCGTCTGCCAACAGCAGCTCGCGGTTGAGTTCGCCGCCTTCGACGTTGAGCAAGGTAAACGGGTCGAGCTCATCACCCACCTGCACGTAGTCGTCTACCCGCGCTTCATCCACCAGGCGCTGGCGCTGGTCGATATTGACTTGCAACGCCGCCGGGGCCCAGGTCGCTACACGCTCGGCGTGCAGCGCCGCCAACTGACGGTTAAGGGATTCGCTCATGCCAATGCCTCCTGCGGCGCTTGCACCTCGACGCTGTAGCGGTTGACCGGTACGTCCAGGCCCAGGTTGTCGCGCAGGGTCTGCCCGGTGTATTCGGTGCGGAACAGGCCGCGCTGTTGCAGCACCGGCACCACCAGTTCGGTGAAGTACTGCAAGCCATCCGGCAGCACCGAGTTGACGATGAAGCCATCGCTGGCGCCGCGCTCGAACCAGGTCTGGATCGCATCAGCGACTTGCTCAGGGGTGCCGACAAAATCACGCTTGGGCCGCGAGAACCGCAGGGCCACTTCACGCAGCGTGAGGCCTTCGTCCTTGGCCAGTTGCTTGATGCGATCGGAGCCGCCTTTCTGGCTGTTGGAGCCCAGGTCGCCGAGTTCCGGGAAGGGTTCGTCCAGGGGGTATTTACTGAAATCGTGGTCGTTGAACGGGCGGCCGAGGGCGACGATGGCGTCTTCCACGGTGACCAGCTCCACGGCCTGCTGGTAGCGGCTTTCCACTTCGGCCTCGTCGCGCCCGACAATCGGGCGGATGCCCGGCAGGATCGACAGGCTGTCGGCATCGCGGCCAAAGCCTTTGGCACGGCGTTTGAGGTCCTGGGAGTAGGCCAGGCCTTCTTCGATGCTTTCCACATGCACAAAAATCGCATCGGAATGTTCGGCGGCAAAGTTACGCCCGTCTTCCGAGGTGCCGGCCTGGAAAATTGCGGGCTGGCCCTGGCGCGAACGCGCAATGTTCAGCGGGCCTTTGACCGAGAAAAACTCGCCCTTGTGGTTCAACGCGTGAAGCTTGTCCGGGGTGAAAAACTCGCCGCTTTGCTTGTTGTAGGCAAAGGCGTCGTCCTCCCAGGAATCCCACAGGCCCTTGACTACGTTCAGGTGTTCCTTGGCGATGCGGTAGCGCACGGCATGGGGCGGGTGCTCGGCCTTGCCGAAGTTATCGGCGGTGCCGCTGAGCCACGAGGTGACCACGTTCCATCCGGCGCGGCCGCCGCTGATATGGTCCAGAGACGCGAACTGACGCGCCACTTGGTACGGCTCGGTGTAGCTGACGGTCACGGTGGCGACCAGGCCGATATGGGTGGTCAATGCCGCGAGGGCTGACAAGATCGTCAGCGGCTCGAAACGGTTGAGGTAATGGGGGCTGGATTTGGCGTGTATATGCAGGCTATCGGCGATGAACACAAAGTCGAATTTGGCAGCTTCGGCCAGTTCAGTCTGCTGCTTGTAGAAGCCGAAATTCGTACTGGCATTCGGTTGTGCCTGCGGGTGGCGCCATTCGCCCCAGCCGTGGCCGACACCGTGGACCATGGCACCCAGTTTTAAATGGCGTGGTTTTAGTTGACGTGGCTGGCTCATGTTCTGTTCCTTCAGCGCGAGACTTGGTTGTTGGGGGCACGCTTGGCGTTAAAGCTTTTGTCGAAGCCCTGTGACACGTCGATGTGTTTGGTCAGCAGGCCTTCTTTTTGGTAGGTGTCGGCGGTGGTTTGCAGGCCACTGATCACGCTGTCGTCGATCAATACCGGGCTCAGACGGGTTTCCTTGGCCACCGCCACATGCACGGCCAGTGGCAGGCCGGTGATTTTGGTCTGGGCGGCGGCGTATTCGTTGGGGTGCGTATTGGCCCAGGCGTAGGCGCGATCGACGCGGGCGACAAAGTCGTCCAGCTGCGTGCGCTTGTCGGCAATGGCCTGGCTGGTGGCCGCGAGGTACAGGTGGTTGCTCAACAGCGTGTTGCCACTGGCGATGATTCGCGCCTGGCTTTGGGAGGTCACCACGGTGGTGTAAGGGTCCCAGGTCGCCCAGGCATCGGCGGTGCCGTTATCCAGCACCAAGCGGGATTCGGCGGGCAACAAGAAGATGAACTGCACATCCTGGCTGGTCAGGCCCGCGCTGGCCAACGCCTTGATCGCCAGGTAATGCCCGATGGAGCCACGCCCGGTGACGATTTTCTTACCCTTGAGGTCGGCGGCCGTCTTGATTGGCGAGTCCTTGGGTACCAGCAGCGCGGTGGTGTTGCGTCCTTCGGCGTGGATGATGCTGACCACTTTTAAGGACGCCCCGGCACCCAGCGCGAACACGTAAGGCGCATCGCCCAAGGCACCGACATCCACCGCGCCGGCATTCAGGGCTTCGCCCAGGGGCGAGGCGGAGGGGAACTCCGACCACTGGATGGCATAGGGCACGTCTTTGGTTTCGCCGGACACTTCCAGCAGCGTCTTGATCGTCGATTTCTGATTGGCCACCCGCAGTGGTTGCAGGTCGGCGGCGTGGGCGCTGGTGGCCAGGCCAAGGGCCAGGGCAGTACCCAGGAACAGGCGCTTGAAGGGGGTGGTAAAGACCATGGGATAGAGGCTCCAGGCAGATCAAAAAAGGTGTGGGTTACCTCCGCCTGGAAAGGGGTCGGTGAAGCCTGCCCCCATTCAGAGGCAGGTGTGTTAGATGATCAGATCACGTAGAACCCATGGGTCCCATCACGGGCCAACTGGGCAACCAAACCGAACTCCCAATCCAGATATGCCTGCATGGCTTCCTTGGGGTTGTCAGTGCCTTCGTACGGACGGCGGTAGCGGTCGATCCGTGGTGAGGCCAGGTGGGTTTCGCCTTCTTCCAGGGGCAATTTCGCGTTGATCCAGCCTGCCGTGCCGTCTTCCAGCAGGAACACTTGCTTGCCGGTGATGGCTTCGACTTCAGCCACCGCCAGGCGCGCCAGTTGGCTGCTGCCGCAGGTCAGCACGTAGCGCTCGGCGGTCGGCACTTTGGCGAGGGCCTGGGGCAGTTGCGCGCGCAGGGCCCACCAGGCGCCGGGGATGTGGCGTTTGACGTAGTTGGCGCTGGCGGTGAAGTCCAGCACCACGGTGTCGCCGTGGGCCAGCCAGTCGGCGAGGGTGTGGGGGCTGATCAGTTCGGCTTGGGGCGGCGTGGGCACCGGGGCGACCCAGACGCCTTTTTCGCTGAAGTGCGCCGCTTGCAGGCCGTCCAGCACGTGCACGTCCCAGCCCAGTTGGGCGAGCCAGGACGCGGACATGTTGGCGCGCACGCCGTCGTCATCCGCCAGCACCAGGCGTGCGCCGCGTACGCTGGCCACGTGATCGGTTTCCTGGACCAATTGGCCGCCGGGGGTGGAGCGAGCGCCGGGCAGGTGACCGGCTTCGAATTCTTCCGGGGTGCGCACATCGAACAGGTAGGTGGTGCGAGTGGTTTCCTGCTGCCAGGCGTGCAGATCGTCAAGGGTGGCACGGCCAACGCGGACTTTGTCGGCGACGCGGCGTGCCTCGATGGCGGCGACCTGGCGATGTTCTTCCGAGGTTGGGGCAAAGCGTCTCGCCTGGCCGTGGGCGAGTGTTTGCCCGGCCAGGGTCCAGCCGATGGTGCCATTGCGCAGTGCGGATACCGGGTTGGCCACGCCCGCATTGATCAGCGACTGGGTACCGATGATGCTGCGGGTGCGTCCGGCGCAGTTGACGATAATGCGCGTGGCCGGATCCGGCGCCAGTTCACGGGCGCGCAGCACCAGTTCGGCACCGGGCACGCTGATGCTGGTGGGAATGCTCATGGTTTGGTATTCGTCGAAGCGGCGGGCGTCGAGCACCACCACGTCGGCGTGGCTGTCGAGCAGGGCCTGCACTTCTTCGGCGGCCAGGGACGGCGTGTGACGCTCGCTCTCTACCAGTTCGCCAAAGGCTTTGCTCGGCACGTTCACGTCAATAAACAGCTCGCCACCGGCGCTACGCCAGCCATTGAGGCCCCCTTCGAGCAGGCTGACTTGGGTGTAGCCCAATGCAATCAGGCGCTCGGCGGCGCGGCTGGCCAGACCTTCGCCGTTGTCGTAGACGGTGACCTGGGTATCACGCCGTGGAATGCGCGAATACACCTCCAGCTCCAGCTTGGACAGCGGGATATTCGCCGCGAACAGCGGGTGGGATTCAGCAAACGGCGCTTCTTCGCGCACGTCGATCAGGGCGACTTCTGCATGGTCCAACAGGGCCTGGCGAATCTGGGCGAAATTGCGGGTCGGTACGGTGCTCATAGGGCAGGGCTCTTTTCTTTGGACAAATCCCAGATGTTCGGGAGGAAGGCGTTGGAATAACCGGAGATAAACAGTTTCTCGCTGCCGTCGGGCTGGTACACCGCACGGCGTACCGCACCGATATTGGCGCCGTACACGTGAATGCTGATGGACACTTGGTCGCTGTGGGCGTTGCTGACCTGATGAATGTCGCCGACCTTGGGCGATACGGCTTCGACCTGGCCCGGCACCAGCTTAATAGGCTTGCCTTCGGCGACCAGGCTGCCGTCGGGGGCGCGTTCAAACCCTTGGGAAAACTCCGCGCCGCGCAACATGCCGATCAGCCCCCACACCCGGTGGTCATGAATCGGCGTGGTCTGCCCCGGACCCCAGACAAAACTGACGACGCTGAAGCGCTGGCGCGAATCGGCGTGCAGCAAAAATTGCTGGTAGCGCTCGGGGTTGGGTTGGGCGAATTCGTCGGGGAGCCAGTCATCATGGCTGACCAGTTGCGCGAGCAGCTTGCCGCCACGGTGCAACAGGTCGCCTTCGCGCGGATTGCCGTCGATCAGTTCCGCCAGGGCGCCAATGAAGGCTCTGAGTCTCTCGGGGTGTCGGGCCTGGGTCATGGCAATTCCATCAGTCGGTGTTGATGGGTTTATCTAAGCATAATGTTTATAGTTAATATGCTATTTTTTAATGATTAGCTTATAGCTGAAGGTAATTTAGAACCGGCATGTATAGCGTTAGACGTTATCGATCACAGCGTGGGCTATTCAGATAACGTTCCTGCAACTATGCTTCGCGGACATCTTAATGACTGTTCTCTATGTGCGGCCCAAATGAAAATTGACGATATCGATGCCTTTGTCGAAGTGATTCGTTGCCAGTCCATCAGCCATGCCGCCGAGTCGTTGCAACTGACCCAGCCGGCCATTACTCGCCGCGTGCAGAACTTCGAGCAGGCGCTGGGGGTGGAGCTGTTTGACCGCAACACCAAGCCCCTCAAACCGACGTTGATCGGTACCCGCGTGTATGAACAATGCCGGTTGATCCTGCGCGAGATGGATGCCTTGCGTGAGCTGGTAGCCACCGACGCACCCCCCTCCGGCGTACTGCGCCTGGGCGTGCCGCAGACCATCGGCGATGTAGTGCTGCTGGACGCGCTGAAGCTGCTGCGCACTGAGTACCCCGAACTGCGCGCCCAGGTCGCGACCGGATGGGGCAGCCAGTTGGTCGGCAAGATTGAACGGGGCGAACTGGACGCGGCGGCGGCATTGTTCCCGGCAGGCAAGATCTTCCCGGATAACATCGTTGGCGAGTCTATCGGCAAGATGGAGTTGGTGGTGGTGTGCGCCAAGGCGCAGTTGCCGAAAAAACCCTGCAAGCTGGCGGATGTGTACCAGAACGGGTGGATTCTTAACCCGGACGGCTGCGGGTTCCGTGCCGGGTTGCAACGCACTTTGTCCGATCAGGGCTTGGCGCTGCGGGTCAACCTGGAAACCTTCGGCACTGAATTGCAATTGGGTCTGGTCGCCGATGGCCTGGGCTTGGGCCTGGTGCCGCGTCCCTTGCTGGAGCGCAGCGCTCACCGCGAACAATTGGCGGTAGTGCCGCTCAAGGACTTCAAACCGGTGATGGACCTTTGGCTGATCTACCCGCATTTCCTCGGCAACCTGCAAGGGCCGGTGGATGCGTTTGGCAAATGGGTGGCGGCGTCGTTGCACAAGATTCGGGATGCGGCTTGATATGAAAAAAAATAATAATTAGCTTAGATTAAAATGTGCTTTTTATTATTTTTGAGCATCCCCTAGGCTTGCCTGGAAGTCCTTAAGGCCATCCAGGAAGTTTTGCCATGAGCAGCGTCACCTCGATTTCCAGCGTCTCCAACAACGTTCGTCAACGCGTCACGCCAGAAGAGTGGGAAGTGCGCGTGAAACTGGCCGCCGCCTACCGCCTGGCGGCCTTGTACAAGTGGACCGATCACATTTACACCCACTTCTCCGCCCGTGTACCGGGCCCGGAGGAGCATTTCCTGATCAATGCCTTCGGCCTGTTGTTCGATGAAATCAACGCCTCCAACCTGGTCAAGGTCGACCTCGACGGCACGATCGTCGACGACCCCACCGGTCTGGGTATCAACTACGCCGGCTACGTGATCCACAGCGCCATCCACGGCGCTCGCCATGACTTGCAAGCGGTGCTGCACACCCATACTCGCGATGGTATTGCGGTGTCCGCGCAGAAGGACGGCTTGTTGCCGATTTCCCAACACTCCATCGCCTTTTCCGGGCGAGTGGCCTACCACGGCTATGAAGGCATCGCCCTCGACCTGGACGAGCGTGAGCGGTTGGTGGCGGATCTGGGCGACAAGAGCGTGATGATCCTGCGCAACCACGGGCTGTTGACGGCGGGTATCAGCGTCGAACATGCCTTCCAGCAGCTGCAAGGGTTGGAGCGTGCGTGCAATATTCAGATCGCGGCGCAAGCGGCGGGGAATGCTGAGCTGGTCTTTCCGCCACAGGAGGTAGTGGCGAAGGTTGAAGAACAGGCCAAGGCGCATAGCAGCGGCGAGGGGCCGGGCGTGGCGCGGCATTGGAATGCGCTGATTCGGCAGTTGGAACGCAGCGATACCGACTACAAGAACTGATCCTGAGCTAAATGAAGATAGGCAGGTGGGAGAGGGCGAGTCGAATCAACGCACCGCCCCTCCCACATTGGTTTTGCCGTGTTCTGGCTTACGCGACCTGTTTGGCCTGCTCGCGTTCTGCAATCAGTTGGCGGGTGAGGGGGATCAACCGCTTGCCGTAGTCGATCGCATCATTGAGCGGATCAAACCCACGGATCAGGAAGGTGGTGATGCCGAGGTCGTAGTAATCCACCAGCGCTTCAGCCACTTGTTCGGCGGTGCCCACCAACGAGGTTGAGTTCCCTTGCGCGCCCAGCAACCCCGCAATCCCCGTCCACAAACGCTTGTCCAGCCGGGAACCCTGTGCCGCCGCTGCGAGTAGCCGACGCGAGCCTTCATTCGGCGGTTCACGCCGCACAAATCCATTCTTCTCAGCCAACTCAGTGGCCTGTTGCAAGATGCTGTCAGCGCGTGCCCACGCCAGCTCTTCGGTCTCGGCGAGGATCGGTCGCAGCGACAGGCTGAAGCGAATCGTGCGTCCATGCTTGGCTGCTTCGGCCCGGACCTGAGTCACGATCTCGCGCACTTGCTCGTAGGTTTCGCCCCACAGTGCGTACACGTCGGCATGTTTGCCCGCCACTTCAATCGCGGCCTGGGAAGACCCTCCGAAGTACAGTGGGATATGCGGTTGCTGCGGCGACTTCACGGTGGAGTGCGCGCCTTCGACCTGGTAGTAGGTGCCGGTGAAATCGAAGGGCTGTTCGCTGGTCCATTCCTGTCGCACCACACTCAGATATTCGTCGGTCCGTGCGTAGCGTTCGTCCTTGCCGATATGGCTGCCATCGGCGCGCAGTTCGCGGTCGTCGCCACCGGTGATGATATGCACGGCGGTGCGCCCGCCGTTGAACACATCCAACGTGGCGAACTGGCGCGCGGCGAGGGTGGGTTGTGCAAAACCGGGGCGGTGGGCGATCAGGAATTGCAGTTTGCGGGTGACGCTGGCGGCATGGGAGGCGATCAGCGTGCTGTCCGGGCTGTTGGAGTGGAAGGCCACCAGGGCGCGGTCGAAGCCGGCCTCTTCGTGGGCGCGGGCCACGGTTTCCACGTAGTCCGGTTGCAGGGTCGGGCCGCTGCGTGGATGAATTTCGGATGCATGGTGGCCGCCGATATAGCCGATGAATTCGATGCTCATGGTCTGTCCTTGTCGAGTAGGGAGTGTGTACCTCCGCCGGGCAGGGGGTCGGTCATGCTCGTCCAAGGTAGGGGCCCCGACGTCCGCTGTAAAATGCCGTTTGGTTCTAACCTAATTATTAAAAAATAGAATTATTTTGTGATTTTATATCAGTAAATAGCATTATCTGAGTTGGCAGCGCCGCAACCCCAAGTGTTTGCGAGTTGAGTGCACTTTCTAATAGACGAAAAAAAACCGGCTGATCAGGCCGGTTTGGGGGTGCCCTCGAACAGGGCGGGTTATGCGTGGTTTTCCATCAGACGGTCCGAGCCACCTTCAGCTACGCGGTTTTCCATCAGACGATCCGAGCCACCTTCAGCTACGCGGTTTTCCATCAGACGATCCGAGCCACCTTCAGCTACGCGGTTTTCCTGCAGACGGTCCGAGCCACCTTCAGCTACACGGTTTTCCATCAGACGATCCGAGCCACCTTCAGCTACGCGTTTTTCCAGAAGACGATCCGAACCACCTTCAGCTACACGGTTTTCCATCAGACGATCCGAGCCACCTTCAGCTACGCGGTTTTCCAGCAGACGGTCCGAACCACCTTCAGCTACACGGTTTTCCATCAGACGATCCGAGCCACCTTCAGCTACACGGTTTTCCATCAGACGGTCCGAGCCACCTTCAGCTACGCGGTTTTCCAGCAGACGATCCGAACCACCTTCGGCAACACGGTTTTCGATCAGTCGATCCGAACCGCCTTCAGCGACTACAGGGTGGGCAAATGCGTTTGCAGCGAGTACCGAGAAAGCGAGGCTAAGCAAGATTTGGCGTTTCATGATGGTGTGCTCCGAGTGTTTTAGTTTGGGTGTTGCCTGGTATGGGTTTGATGTTACGCGTTGCATTTTTTAAGAGAACTTCATTGCGCTGATGGTGACTATCGATGCCAGCGATGGACCGTTTGCAACGGCCATCGCCCGGCTGATCAAGGCATTTGCGGCAGTTCCTGAGGTCGCAGGTCGAACACCAGCACCTCGGCGTCCTGACCTTGACTCAAGTGGACGCGCTGCTCATCACGCACTCGGGCACCGTCACCTTCCTGCAAGCGCTGGCCGTTGATCTCCACGCTGCCCCGGGCCACATGGATGTACACGTGGCGATCCGGCGGCAGGTCAAGGGTTGTGGCTTCGTCACCGTTGAACAGCCCGGCGTACACCCTGGCGTCCTGGCGTACGCTCAGGGAACCGTCGGCGCCGTCCGGCGAGATGATCAACTGCAGGCGCCCACGCTTTTGTGCCTCGCTGAAGTGTTCCTGTTGATAGCGCGGTTCGGCACCGGCCACGGCGGGCACGATCCAGATTTGCAGGAAGTGCACCCCACGGTTTTGGCTGTGGTTGAACTCGCTGTGGGCCACGCCGCTGCCGGCGCTCATCAGTTGCACATCGCCAGGGCGGATCACCGAGCCAGTGCCCAGAGTGTCCTTGTGCTCCAGGGCGCCTTCGAGCACATAAGAGAAAATCTCCATGTCACGGTGCGGGTGCTGGCCGAAGCCTTTGCCGGCGGCGACGCGATCATCGTTGATCACCAGCAGGTCGGAAAAACCCTGCTCGTTGGGGTTCCAGTAGTTGGCGAACGAGAAGGTGTGGAACGACTTCAACCAACCGTGATTGGCGGCGCCGCGTTCGGAAGCTTTGCGAAGGGTCAGCATGGTGGTGTCCTCAAGTGGGCGCTGGCTGCGAGATGCAGGGCGCTTGCGTTGAGAAGAAGGTTACTGGTTACTGAAATATTCATTAAGAAGCTGAAATCTGAATAACTGTCCCTCTCAGATTGACAGTGAAAGGCATGCCATAATGCCTCCCGCTTTCTTCCCCTCGATGGATGCCTTCTGTATGAAAACCGTGGCCATGGCGCTGTTCCCGGACTTCCTCTTGCTCGACATGGCCGGGCCGCTTGAAGTGTTTTCCATCGCCAACCGCTACCTGCCGGCGGCGGCGCATTATCAGATCCTTACTGTTGGTACCGAACCAGGCCCACTGCGCGCATCCAACGGCGTAATGGTGCAGACCGACCTGTTGCTGGAGCAGGCCGACGGTGCCTATGACCTCTTGCTGGTGCCCGGTGGCCCCGGTGCCTATAACGAATGCCATCCGGCGCTGCTGCCCTGGCTAAAAGCAGCGGCGCCACGGGCACGGCGCTTTGGCTCGATCTGCACGGGCGCCTTTGTGCTCGGGCACGCCGGGCTGTTGGACGAGCACCGCGTGACCACTCACTGGCATTACACCGAGCGGCTGATCAAGGCGTTCCCCAACGCCATCGTCGAGACCGACCGTATCTATCTGCAGGACGGGCGGTTGATTACCTCGGGCGGGGTCACGGCCGGTATCGACCTGGCGTTGTCCATCGTTGCCCAGGACCATGGCAAGCAGGTGGCGGTGGATGTGGCGAAGGTGCTGTTGGTGGTGATGAAACGCCAGGGCGGCCAGGCCCAATTCAGCCCGATGACCGCGGCCGTGGCGCCCCAGGAAACTGCGATTACCCGCGTGCAGAACCATGTTCTCGCGCACCTGGAGCAGCCGTTCACCATCGAGTCCATGGCCGAGTTGGCCGGCATGAGTGCGCGCCACTTTGCCCGGTTGTTTGCCAAGGATGTGCAGATGACGCCCATGGCCTTCCTGCAAGGCGCGCGCATCGACCGTGCTCGGCAATTGCTGGAAACCACTGATCTGCCGCTCAAGACCGTGGCGTTCCATGCAGGCTTTGGCAGCGTGCGGCACATGCGCTTTTTATTCAGTGAAAAGCTCGGTCTTAACCCTACCCAATACCGACAGCAGTTCAGTTAACGACAGGATGTCCGTCTCGCACACCCGATTGTCCGTATCGCTCCCCGTGCCAGCATTGTCCTGTCATGGGTAGCTGGCAAGAATAGCGTCGAGCCCACGGAAAAGGATGCGCGAACGCCCAAGGCCGGGTGTTTCAGCGCGATTGCAGACATGAACGACCCTCAGGCGATTGACGCGGATAGCACGGTGCGCTTCGGTGCCTATGCCTTTCACCGGCAGCAGCGACTGGTCAGCAAGGCGGGTTGGCCGGTGCCGTTGGGCGGGCGGGCGCTGGATATCCTCGCGATGCTGCTGGAAGCGCCTGGGCAATTTTTCAGCAAGGCCACCCTGATCGAGCGGGTCTGGCCGAATAGCGTGGTGGAAGAGAACAACCTGCGGGTGCACATCGCCGCGCTGCGCCGTGCCCTCGACGGGCAACGGTTTATCCTCAATGACCCCCAGCGCGGCTACTGCTTCGCTGCGCCCGTGCAAGGCGTGGCCGCAGCGGTGCTGCCTCGGCACAACCTGGCCGCGCGGCTCAGCCCGGTGATTGGCCGTGATGAACTGCTGGGCGTGCTGGTGCGGCGTTTGTCCGGGCAGCGGCTGATGACCCTCACCGGATGCGCCGGCGTGGGCAAGAGCACCTTGGCCCTGGCCCTGGCCGAGCGCGTGTTGCCGCGCTACCGCGACGGTGTGTGGTGGGTCGACCTGGCCACCGTCGAGGCGCCGCTGATGATGCTGCGCCACCTGGCCACGGTCCTGCATCTCGAACCCAGCGGCAGCGCCACTGAACTGTGCCGTCAATTGGCTTCCCGACAATTATTGCTGGTACTTGATGGCGCTGATCTGCTGCTTGGCGCCTGTCGACATCTGCTGCGTGTGCTTAGCGAAAACGCGCCCCGGATCAGTGTGCTCGTCAGTAGCCGTGAAGCCTTGCATGCCCCGGGCGAGTGGGTGTTGCGCGTGCCCCAGTTGGCGCTTCCAGCTCCGTCGGTGTTGGGCAGCGTTGAACAGGCGATGGTGAGTCCGGCGGTGCAGTTGTTTGTTGCACGGGTGCGTGCCAGCCAGCAGGGGTTTGTGTTGCGGCCCCAGGACTTGGCACCGCTGCGTGATATCTGCCGGCGCCTCGACGGTATTCCTCTGGCTCTCGAACTGGCCGCCGCCCAAGTGGACGCCCTTGGCGTCCGTGGTGTGCAGGCGCAAGTGTGCAGGGGCTTGCAGATCCTCACGCGGGGGCGCCGCACAGCGGTTGAGCGCCACCAATCCCTCAGCGCCGCGCTGGATTGGACCTACCAGCGCCTGAGCTTGCCGGAGCGCTGGCTGTTCCTGCAGATGAGCCTGTTCAAAATGGCGGTGACTTTGCCCACCTTGAGTGAGCTGGTGGTCGGCACGGAGCTGGAGCATGCCGACCTGTCTTACTTGTTGAGTCGGCTGGTCGACACCTCACTGCTGAACCTTGAGCCCGGCCCAGGTTATCCGCGCTATCGCCTGCTCAACAGTGTGCGCAGCTACGCCTTGGCACTTCTGCGCGACCCACAGCAGGTAGCACGCTTGCAACAGGGCTATGGGCATTACCTGGGGCCGTTTTCAGGCCGGCCGTTTGTCTTGCAACTCGTCGAGCAGGCGGCGCACGCGGATTAGATCTTGGGTGGCGAAGCCTTCGGTAAACCGCTCATAGACTGAACCCAGCAGGTCGCGCGCGGCCTGCACACGACCTTGCTTGTGCCACAGCCGCGCCAAGCTGTCTGCGCATCGTAACTCCCAGGCCAGCGCGCCTTGCTGGTGCGCCAGGCCCAGGGCTTCGAGCAACAGGCTTTCGGCTGATTGGGCATCGGGCATGGCCTCGGCGCGCACGCGCAGAATCTCCGGTGTGCACCAGCCGGCCGCACCGCTTCGGGCGCGTTCGAACAGGGCGTCATCCACTGCGATGGCGTTGAAGGTCACCAGGATGTCCTCGACCAGGCCCAGCCCTTGTACTTCGGCAATCTGCGCCGTGCCTTCGTAGCATTGCGCCCAGGTGTGGAACAACTGCACTGAATGTTTTTGCGCCTGCTGCAACAGCAGGTCCAACTGATCGCGGGCCGCAAGCGTATCGCCGTTGTACTGAGCGATCACCACCCCAGCCAGGGCCAGGGTGTAGCAGATCGACGTGCCGTGGTTGATCTGCAACGCCAGCGCCAGTGCCTGGCTTGCAGTGCGCCACGCGCGTTCAGGGAAACCGCTCAGCCACAGGATGCGCGCGAGGATGGTCAGCGAAGCCACGCTTTGGTCGTACTGCACGCCAAAGCCATGGGTAAACCGGTTGAGATGGCCGCTCTGGGCCATGCGCTGGATCACCTGTTCGGCATTGTGCTGCGCCAGCACCTGATTGCCGGCGAAGTGCTGCGCCAGCACTCGCAGGCGTTGGGCGCTGAGGGCCAGCAACGACTCGGTGTGTGGCCCCAACCGGTCGAAATGCAGGCTTTGCTTCAACGCCTCACGGTAGTTGCCGCTGCACAGGCTGACCGCCATTTGCCCCGACACTGCACGCAGTTGGCCGGGCAGGTTTTTGTCAGCTTCGGCCAGGCGTCGTGCACAGGCAAAGGCGTCTATGGTCTGCGGCGTACTGCCCTGGGCGTGATAGGAAAAACTGCCGAAGGCCAACTGCAATGCCATGTGCAAGCGCTGGCTCGGCGCACTCGATTGCCCCAGTCGCGCCAGGGCCTTGCTCACGTAGAGGCCGTGTTCGCGCAGCAGCGATAGCTCCTGCCACAACGGCATGGCGCTGACGGTGAGGCGAATGCCCAGCACGTGCACACCCTGGTCGCCCAGGCCCCAGTCGAGGGCGGCACGGATGTCTTCGCGCAGCGGGGCATAGCGGTCGATCCACGGCTGGGTAGCGATCTGCTCCCAATCTTCCTGCGCCTGGTCCATCAGCGCCAGGCAGCGGTTGGCGTGACGTTCACGGGTGGCATCAAGCTCGTCGGCGACACTGAGTTTTTCCAGGGCGTAGGTGCGGGTGATGTCCAGCAGGCGATAGACCATCTCGTCATCGCCGGGCTCCACATTGAGCAAGGATTTGGCGACCAGTTGAGTGATCGAGCCCAGCACCTCGGTCGGTGCGATCTGTTCTCCGGCAATCACCGCCGCCGCGCTGGCCAGGCTGAAACCACCCCGGAACACGGCGAGACGGCGCAGGCAGATTTGCTCGCACGTCGTGAGCAGGTCGAAGCTCCAATCCAGGGTCGCGCGCAAGGTTTGATGCCGGGGCAGGGCACTGCGCCGGCCTCGGGTGAGCAGGCGGAAATTGTCTTCCATCTGCACCAGCAACCCCGGCAGGCCGAAGCGCTCGATCTGCGCCGCCACCAATTCGATTGCCAGGGGAATACCGTCCAGGCGCTGGCAGATATCAATCGCCAGGGGCAGTTCGGCTTCGCTCAGTTCGAAGCTGTCCTGATGGGACATGGCGCGTTCGATCAGCAGTTGCAGGGCAGGATAGCCCAGGGCCTGGGCGCGGTTGCCGGTGGCGGGTGGGCAGGCCAGGGGTTCCAGGCGTTGCACCGATTCGCCTTCGGCGCGCAATGCTTCGCGGCTGGTGGCCAGGATGTGCAGTTTTGGGGCATGGCGCAGCAGGGTTTCGCTGATCAGCGCAATGTCGTCCAGCAAGTGCTCGCAGTTGTCGATCACCAGCAGCACCTGGCGCTCTTGCAGGCGGCGCGCGAAGGTGGCCAGCGGTTCGTGCTCGGTGTGGGTCAGGTCGAGCAGGGCGGCGAGGTTGGGCAGGATCATCGACGGCGCGCTGAGGGGCGCCAGGTCCAGCAGTCGGATACCGTCGCGGTAATGGCCGATCAGCAATTCCGCCACGCGCAACGCCACGGTGGTCTTGCCGATGCCGCCGGCGCCCGTCAGGGTGATAAAGCGTTGTTCGGGCAGGTGCTGCACCAGGCTGTCGATCAGCGCCTGGCGGCCGAGCATGCGGGTGCGGCGCAGCGGCAGGTTGTGGCAGGGGCGTTGGGGCGTGCCTTCTGTGGGTAGGCTCATAGGCTCGATGCTCAGTGGCGCAACAAAACTGTAGCCACGCTGGGCCACCGTAACGATATAGCGCTGCCCGGCCTGGCCATCGCCCAGCGCCTTGCGCAACGCCGCCATATGCACCCGCAGGTTGCCGTCCTCTACCACGCTTTTGGGCCAGACCCGAGCGATCAGCTCCTGCTTGCTCACCACATTACCGGCCTGCTCCAGCAGGATCAGCAGGATATCCACGGCCCGCCGGCCCAGGCGCAACGGACGACCAGCCTCCAGCACCAGGCGCTGGTGGGGATGGATACGGTACGGCCCGAAGTGCACGGCCTGATCGCGTTGGTCACTCATGGGTGGCCATGCTCTGGAGAAAGTAAGCGGCCAGCATATTCCAGGTGCTTGCAGACCACTAGGCAGCGATCTCTTGAGGCTTGTGACGCAGTTGGTGGTTTCGCCAGGTCATCGGATTGACACCCTCGCTGCGGGTGAACATATGGCAGAAATGTGCCTGGTCGCAGAACCCGCATTCCAGGCTGATCTGCGTCAGGCTCAAGGAAGACTGAGTGATCAATTCCTTGGCCCGCTGGATGCGTTGCAGGCGTATCCATTCCTGGGGCGACAGCCCGGTGGTGCACTTGAATGCACGGGAGAAATGGCTGCGCGACAGCGCGCAGGCCTGGGCCAGGTCGGCAATCGCCAGGCTTTCGCCGAGGTTAGCGAGGATCAATTGCTTGGCGATACGCTCGCGCCGGGGGCATAGGCCGCCGGTAGCGGATAAGCGAGGAGCGCAGTGCTCAGTTCGGGCCATGACGGATATCCGCAGTCGATGGGAGCGTTCCCGGTGAATGGATGCAGTGTAGATGGCGTCAATCTTGTTGCCGTACCGTCTGGCTGACGAGTTAATCGTTGTTAATTTCGTCAGGTGCAGTGACGGAAAAGACAGCACAGACATGCAATCAACCCCTTGTTTTGCGTGCTTAGCTGGCAGTCTGCTAACCGTTTGGATACCGCCATGAACCGCAATGACCTGCGTCGCGTCGACATGAACCTGCTGGTGATTTTCGAGGCGTTGATGTTCGAGAAGAACCTGACCCGGGTCGCCGAAAAACTCTTCATGGGCCAACCGGCGGTAAGTGCGGCCTTAGGCCGGCTGCGCGACCTGTTCGACGACCCGTTGCTGCTGCGCAACGGGCGGGGCATGGAGCCCACGCCGCGCGCCCTGGCGATACTCAAGGAGCTGCAACCGGCTATGGACACCATTTCCGGCGCGGTCAGCCGCGCCAAGGATTTCGACCCGTCCACCAGCTGTGCGGTGTTCCGTATCGGCCTGTCCGACGACGCCGAATTTGGCTTGTTTCCGCCGTTGCTCAGTCAGCTTCGCGAAGAAGCCCCCGGCATCATCGTGGTGGTACGCCGCGCCAATTACTTGCTGATGTCCGCGCTGCTGGCCAGTGGCGAGATTTCGGTGGGGGTGAGCTACACCACTGAACTGCCCGCGAATGCCAAGCGCAAGAAACTGCGAGATATCCCGTGCAAGGTATTGCGTGGGGATGACGGGGTGGCGCCGCTGACGCTGGATGATTATTGCGAACGGCCCCATGCGATGGTGTCGTTCTCCGGGGATTTGAGCGGCAACATCGATTTGGATTTGGCCCGCATCGGCCGCGCGCGGCGGGTGGTGCTGGCGGTGCCGCAATTCAGCGGGTTGCGGGCGTTGTTGGCGGGAACGCAGATCATTGCGACGGTGCCGGATTATGCGGCGTGTGCGTTGACCGAGGGCACCACGTTACGGGCAGAGGATCCGCCGTTTGCGATTGATGCGGCGGAGTTGTCGATGGTGTGGAGTGGGGTGCATGACAATGATCCGGCGGAGCGTTGGTTGAGGTTGAGGATTGCCGAGCATATGGCGGGGGGGGTTGGTTGATTGAGTGCATATCCGTTGCTGCGGTAACGGCCGCCTATGGTTCCGCTCTTACAGCGGGTCACTTTTGTAAAGGCCGGAATGCCGGCCCAGCCAAAAGTAACCAAAAGGCCTTCTCCCCACCACTCGGTGCCTCGCCTAGGCTCGGCATGCCCGTAATCCGACATTGATTTGGGGGGCCGCCGCCACGCGCCATCCATGGCGCAGGGCGGCTAAACCGGCATCCCTGCCGGTTTACCCCCCAAATCAATGTCGAATTCCGGCCATCGTGGTTGACGGGGCGATTTCAGATCAAAAGCAAGGCCGCGGCGGCCTTAGAGCCGACCGGGTTCTCAGCTCCAACTCCGTCCAAATGTGGGAGGGGGCTTGCTCCCGATGAGGGTGTTTCAGTTGATGCGGCTGTGACTGACCCACTGCTATCGGGAGCAAGCCCCCTCCCACAGTTTGATCTCCATAGATCAGATAGATAGGTCCTAGCCTGCTGTCCTGCTGTCCTGCTGTCCTGCTTTTGCTCTGCTTTAGCTCTGCTTTAGCTCTGCTTTA
Source organism: Pseudomonas sp. TE3911 (assembly GCF_054062775.1). Classification (NCBI taxonomy): domain Bacteria; kingdom Pseudomonadati; phylum Pseudomonadota; class Gammaproteobacteria; order Pseudomonadales; family Pseudomonadaceae; genus Pseudomonas; species Pseudomonas sp. TE3911. The sequence continues at coordinate 1,711,266 of NZ_JBSSFP010000001.1, forward strand.
GCTCTGCTTTAGATTTGGCTCTTACATCCTTTTCGCTGACGAAGTCAGCGGTCTTTTGATCTGCGCTTTTGATCTTGATCTCAGGCGCCCCGTCAAACACGCTGGCCGAACGCAGGCTTGAATCCGTGGGTAACCCGGCAGGACGCCGGGTTAGCCGCGCTGGGCCATGGATGGCCCATCGCGGCGGCCCACGGATTCAAGTCGGAGTGCGGGCACACCGAGCCTAGGCGAGGTGCCGAGTGTTGGGGCGAAGGCCTTTTGCTTACTTTTGGCTGGGCCGGCATTCCGGCCTTTCCAAAAGTGAGCCGCTGTAAGAGCGGAACCATAAGTAGCCGTTACCTAACCAACGGATATGTACTCAACTCAACCCCCCCCCCCCCGACTACCGGCTCTTGTAAGAAATTTCCCATAAGAGTACAAATGTACTCCATGACGACCCTGACTCCCCGCCGCACCGCCATCCTGACCTTCATCCGCGACCGTATCGCGCAACAAGGCCAGCCCCCCAGCCTCGCCGAGATCGCCGAGGCGTTCGGCTTTGCCTCCCGCAGCGTCGCGCGCAAACACGTGGTGGCCCTGACCGAAGCCGGCTTCATTGAGGTCAACCCCAACCAGGCTCGCGGTATTCGCCTGCTCAACCAACCCATGCGTCCGGAGTGGCTGGACGTGCCCGTGCTCGGCCGAGTCGCCGCCGGCCTGCCCATCGGTGCTGACGCCGAAGTGCACAGTCGCCTGCAACTCGACCCAAGCACCTTCGCGAAAACCCCCGACTACCTGCTGCGGGTGCAGGGCGATTCGATGATCGAAGACGGCATCCTTGACGGCGATCTGGTAGGCGTACGCCGCAGTGCCGAGGCCTTGAACGGGCAGATCGTGGTGGCGCGCCTGGATGGCGAAGTCACCATCAAGCGTTTCGAACGCAGTGGCGACCGCGTGCGCCTGCTGCCGCGCAACCCCGCGTATCAACCTATTGTGGTGGGCCCTGATCAGGACCTGGCCATCGAAGGGGTGTTCTGCGGCCTGGTGAGGCAAGGCTGATGGGCGCCGTCGTTGCCCTGGACGCGCTGTTCAATGGCGGCCGCGTCTGGAAAGGCCGGCCGGCCGCGCCTCCCGCCAGTGTGCACCCCACCGGGCTGGCCGCGCTGGATGCGGTGCTGCCCAGCGGCGGCTGGCCTGAATCGGCTTTGAGTGAAATCCTCATGGCCAAGGAGGGCATCGGCGAACTGCAACTGGTGCTGCCCACCCTGGCGCGCCTGTCAAAGGCGGGGGAGCGCATTGTGTTGGTGGCGCCGCCGTATACGCCGTATCCCCATGCCTGGCAGAACGCCGGGGTGGATGTACGCCAGCTTTCAGTGATCCAGGCCGAGGAACGTGATGCGCTGTGGGCCGTGGAGCAGTGCCTGCGCTCCGGCAGTTGCGGCGCGGTGCTGTGCTGGCCGCGCAAGGCCGATGACCGGGCGCTGCGGCGCTTGCAGGTGGCAGCAGAAACCGGCCAGACCCTGGCGTTTGCCTGGCGCGCCTTGAGTGAGGGGGTCAATTCATCGCCTGCTGCCCTGCGTTTGGCGGTCGATGCGAAACCCGCCCAAGTACGGGTGATCAAGTGCCGTGGCGGTTTGGCCCATCCGGCGCCGATTGCGTTGGCGGGGCACTGAGGTTGCCATGCGCTGGGTGTGTATTGTCTTCCCGCAATTGGCGCTGGACGGGGTGCAGCGTGTGCACCCCGAGCCCGACCAACCCCTCGCGCTGCTGGCCGGTACGCCACAGCGGCGCGTACTGCAAACCGTCAACGACGCCGCCCGCGCCTTGGGCCTGCGTCCAGGCCTTTCACTGACGGCGGCCCATGCCCTGGCCAAGACTTTTGCCAGCGCCGAATACGACCCCGTGGAAATCGAACGCTGGCAGCAGTTCCTGGCAGCCTGGGCCTATCGCTTCAGTTCCCAGGTCAGTGTGCATTACCCGCGTGCGTTGCTGTTTGAGATCGAATCGAGCCTGGGCCTGTTCGGTCCCTGGCCGCAGTTCGAAGCGCGCTTGCGCAAAGAATTGACCGAGCTGGGCTTTCGTCACCGCATCGTCGCCGCGCCCAACCCGGCGGCGGCGCGGGTGCTGGCCAATATTTACGACGGTCTGGCCATCGACGATGAGGCATTGATGCAGGCCCTCGCACCACTGCCCATCGACCGCGCCGGCCTTGAGCCTCAGGCCGCTACCGCCTTGTCGCGCATGGGCCTGCGCACCCTGTCCCAGGTGCAGGCCTTGCCCCGGCACACCCTGGCACGGCGCTTTGATGCCGGCCTGCTCAAGCACCTGGATGCCTTGACCGGGCAACGCCCGCTGGCCCTTGGGTTTTACCAGCCGCCGGACCAGTTCGATGTGCGCATCGAATTGAATTTCGACGTGCAGTCCCACCAGGCGCTGCTGTTTCCATTGCGGCGCTTGACCGCTGATTTATCCGCCTTTCTCTGCGGACGCGACAGTGGCGTGCAGCGTTTTGACCTGCACCTGGAGCACGCCCAGTTACCCGACAGTGTGATCAAGGTTGGCCTGCTCAGCGCCGAGCGCGAGCCGGCGATGCTGTTCGAACTGGCCCGTGGGCGCCTGGAGCAAGTGCAAGTCACCGCGCCGGTGCGCGGTTTTCGCCTGGTGGCCCAGGACTTGCCGGTGTTTGTGCCGCAGCGCCAGGACCTGTTCGACGACCGCCCGCAACAGACCCTGCCCTGGGAGCAATTGCGCGAACGCCTGCGCGCGCGCCTTGGGGATGAGGCGGTACAAGGCTTGCGTTTTCATGCCGACCATCGCCCCGAGTGCGCTTGGCAAGCAACGGCCGACAGTCGCACATGCCCGACCTTGAACAAGGTGCAACGCCCCGGTTGGCTGCTCAGGGAACCCACCTTGCTGACCGAGCAAGGTGTGCAGATTCTGATGGGCCCGGAACGTATCGAATCCGGCTGGTGGGACGGCGCCGATATCCGCCGTGACTATTACCTGATCCAGACCCGCGCCGGTCAGCAAGGCTGGGCCTACCGCAGCGTGGGGCAGGGCGATGGTTTGTGGCTGCAAGGCTGGTTTGCATGAACTACGCCGAGCTGCATTGCCTGTCCAATTTCAGTTTTCAGCGCGGCGCGTCCACCGCGCTGGAGTTGTTCGAGCGCGCCAAGCGTCAGGGCTACAGCGCCTTGGCGATCACTGATGAATGCACGTTGTCAGGCATCGTGCGTGCGTGGCAAGCGGCGAAGGCGGTGGAGTTACCGCTGATTATCGGCAGCGAAGTGCGCATCGAAAACGGCCCGAAACTGGTGCTGCTGGTAGAAAACCTCAGCGGTTACCAGCACCTGTGCCGCCTGATCACCCTGGCCAGGCGGCGTGCGGAAAAAGGCAGTTATCGCCTGCTGCACGAAGACTTCGACGCACCGCTCAACGGCCTGTTGGCGCTATGGGTCGCCGACGACAGCGACACCCAGGCCTCGATCCAATGGCTGCGCCGCACGTTTGCCGAGCGCCTGTGGCTGGCGGTGCACCTGCATTGCGGCCAAGACGATGCGCGGCATCTGGAGCAGCGCCTGCACCTGGCCGCCAACCTGAATATCCCGGCGGTGGCCTGTGGTGATGTGCACATGCACGCACGCGGTCGACGCGCCCTGCAAGACACCATGACCGCCATCCGCCATCACGTCCCGGTGGCCGAAGCCGGCACGCGCCTGCACCCCAATGGCGAGCGGCATCTGCGCGGCCTTGATGCCCTGGGCACGCTGTACCCCCATGCCTTGCTCGATGAAACCCTGGTCATCGCCCGCCGTTGCACCTTCGACCTCGGCCAGTTGCGTTATCACTACCCGCGCGAATTGGTGCCCGAGGGGCATGACGCCGAATCCTGGCTGCGCGCCGTCACCGAAGAAGGCATCGCCCTGCGTTGGCCTCACGGAATCGACGCCAAGACCATGCAGCAGATCAATCACGAACTGACATTGATCAGCAAACTGGGTTACGAAAGTTATTTCCTCACCGTGCACGATATTGTGCGCTTCGCCCGCAGCCGTTCGATCCTGTGCCAGGGCCGCGGGTCGGCGGCCAACTCGGCGGTGTGTTTTGCCTTGGGCATTACCGAGATCAACCCGAGCCTTACGAATATGCTGTTTGAGCGCTTCCTGTCAGAGGAGCGCAACGAGCCACCGGATATCGACGTGGACTTCGAGCACGAACGCCGCGAAGAAGTGCTGCAGTACGTTTTCCAGCGCTACGGCCGCACCCGCGCGGCGCTGACGGCGGTGGTCAGCAGCTACCACGCCGCCGGTGCGGTGCGCGATGTGGCCAAGGCCCTTGGGTTGCCGCCGGACCAGATCAACGCCCTGGCCGACTGCTGCGGGCGCTGGAGTGATGATGCGCCTCCGCTGGAACGCCTGCGTGAAGGCGGCTTCGACCCGGACAGCCCGATCCTGCGCCGTGTGCTCACGCTCACCCAGCAACTGATCGGTTTTCCCCGGCACCTGTCCCAACATCCCGGCGGTTTCGTGATTTCCGAATACCCGCTGGACACTCTGGTGCCGGTGGAAAACGCGGCCATGGCCGAGCGCACCATTATCCAATGGGACAAGGACGATCTGGATGCCGTGGGCCTGCTCAAGGTGGATATCCTCGCCTTGGGCATGCTCAGTGCGATTCGCCGCTGTTTCGATTTGCTGCGCCGCCACCGCAACCTCGACCTGGCCCTGGCGACGATCCCCAAGGAAGACCCGGCCACCTACGCGATGATCAGCAAGGCCGACACCATTGGCGTATTTCAGATCGAGTCGCGGGCGCAGATGTCGATGCTGCCCCGGCTCAAGCCGCAGACGTTTTATGACCTTGTGATCGAGGTCGCTATTGTGCGGCCCGGTCCGATCCAGGGAGGGATGGTGCATCCGTATCTACGACGACGTAACAAGGAAGAAAAAACCACCTACCCGTCACCGGAACTTGAAAGCGTATTGAAGCGCACCCTGGGCATTCCGCTGTTCCAGGAGCAAGTGATGCAGATCGCCATGGTCGCCGCCGACTACAGCCCTGGCGAGGCCGACCAGTTGCGCCGCTCCATGGCCGCGTGGAAACGTCACGGCGGCCTGGAACCCCATCAGGACCGCTTGCGCACCGGCATGCTGAAAAACGGCTACACCGAGGAGTTTGCCGCGCAGATTTTCGAGCAGATCAAGGGCTTTGGCAGCTATGGCTTTCCTGAGTCCCATGCGGCCAGTTTCGCCTTGCTGACTTACGCCAGTTGCTGGCTCAAATGCCACGAGCCGGCGGCATTCGCCTGCGCGTTGATCAACAGCTGGCCTATGGGTTTCTACAGCCCGGACCAGATACTGCAGGACGCACGGCGCCATCGCTTGCAGATTCGCCCGGTGGATGTGCAGGCCAGCGACTGGGATTGCAGCCTGGAACCCATTGACGGCCAGCAACCGGCGATCCGTATGGGCTTGCGCATGATCGCGGGGTTTCGTGAAGAGGATGGTCGGCGCATCGAGGCCGCCCGCCCTGGCACAGGTTTCAGTGACATTGCTGATCTGGACCAGCGCGCCGGTCTGGACGCCCGTGCCCAGGCGTTGCTGGCCGACGCCGGCGCCCTGCGTGCCCTGGCTGGAAACCGGCACCAAGCCCGCTGGGACGTGGCGGGGGTGCACAAACAATTGGGGCTGTTCGCCGGGCTGCCCAGCCCCGACGAAGCCGTGGTCGCTTTACCCGCACCGACGGTCGGCGAGGACTTGCAGGCTGATTACGCCACCGTCGGCACCACTCTCGGCCCGCACCCGCTGGCGTTGTTGCGCGATGAGCTGCGCAAGCGGCGTTGTCGCAGCTCCCGCGAGCTGATGGCGGTGGAGCATGGGCGTAATGTGAGTGTCGCGGGGTTGGTCACGGGGCGGCAACGTCCGGGCACGGCCAGCGGTGTGACCTTTGTCACCTTGGAAGATGAGTTCGGCAATCTCAATGTGGTGGTCTGGCGCGATCTGGCTGAACGTCAGCGCCAGGCGCTGGTGGGGTCGCGCTTGCTCAAGGTAGACGGGCGCTGGGAGGCGGTCGGCGAGGTGCGCCATCTGATCGCCGGGCGGCTCACCGACCTCACGCCGTTGCTGGAAGGCATGTCTGTGCGCAGCCGGGATTTCCACTGAGGTGACCCCAAATTAATACCAGATGAAACCATCTGCTCCGTGTAAGCTCCAAAAATGGCGACTGTCTTCTCTTTTGCACTGAGCCGAACGATGCAATTTTTATCTAACCCCCACGGCTGTGAAGGTTGGGCCGGTGAAATGGCCCAGCGCATTCGCGCGTTCGATTGGTCGACCACGGACCTCGGTCCCATTAACCAGTGGTCCACTAGCCTGGCCTGTAACGTGCAGATGATGCTCGCATCGCCGATGCCGATGGTGATGTTGTGGGGGCGGGCCGGGTACATGATTTACAACGACAGTTACTCGGTCTTTGCCGGCGGCCGCCACCCGTCTTTGCTGGGGGCTCCGGTGGAGTTGGGTTGGCCGGAGGTGGCGGATTTCAATCGCCATGTGGTGGACACCTGTCTGGCCGGCGGCACTCTGTCCTTCAACAACAAAGACCTGGTGCTGCTGCGCAATGGTCAGCCGGAAACCGTGTGGCTGGATTTGTATTACAGCCCCGTCGCCGGCGACAACCAGCAACCGGCCGGCGTGTTGGCGATTGTGGTCGATACCACCGAACTGGTGAAGTCCGAACAGGTGCGCCAGGAACTCACCCATAACCTCGAACAACGGGTGGCCGCTGAAGTGCAGGCGCGCTCCAGTGCCGAGGACCAGTTGCGCCAATCGCAAAAACTCGAAGCCATCGGCGGCCTCACCGGCGGCGTGGCCCACGACTTCAATAACCTGTTGCAAGTGATCGCCGGCAATCTGCACTTGCTGGCCCGCCATGAGCCAGACAATGCCCAGGTGCAGCGCCGCGTCAACGCGGCCATCGCGGCAGTGGAGCGCGGGGCCAAGCTGTCGGCGCAACTGCTGGCCTTTGCCCGCCGCCAGCCGTTGTCGCCGGCGGTGTACAACCCGCAACGCATCTATGCCGGCCTTGGCGAACTGTTGCAGCGCGCACTGGGAGAAACCATTCATATCGATGTGCAGTTGCCCCAGGATTCCTGGAGCATCAACGTCGACCGTAACCAGTTGGAAAATGCGTTGCTCAACCTGGCGATCAATGCCCGCGACGCCATGAAAGGTGAGGGGGTGATCCGCATCAGCGGCGAAAACATCATCCTTAACCCCGGCGATTGCATCGGCAAAAGCGTCAGTCCCGGAGAATATGTGCGCCTGGCGGTCACCGACACCGGGGTGGGCATGCCACCTGGGATCCAGGCCAGGGTGTTCGAACCGTTCTTCACCACCAAGCGCGACGGTCACGGTACCGGCCTGGGCTTGAGCATGGTGTTCGGCTTTGTGCGTCAAAGTGGCGGGCATGTCGAGGTCAGCAGCGAAGAAGGCCAGGGCACCGTGGTGCAGTTGTACTTCCCGCGCAGCCTGGGCGAGGAGTGCCTTGAAGCGTCAGACGAGCCCGTTGCGTCCGTAGGCGGCCAGGAAACGATCCTGGTGGTCGAAGACAATGAAGGCGTGCGCCTGACGGTGGTGGACGTGCTCGAACAGTCGGGCTACACCGTGATCACCGCCGAGGACGGCGACCAGGCCATGTCGAAGCTCAAAGCTGGCCTGCAACCCGAGTTGATTTTTACCGACGTGGTCATGCCCGGCCGCCTTAAAAGCACCGACCTGGCCGCCTGGGCCCGTGCACAAACCCCGCCCGTGCCGGTGCTGTTCACTTCCGGTCACACCCGCGACATCCTCTCCAGCAACCACCTGCTGAGCCCCGATATTCATCTGCTGAGCAAGCCCTACAGCCCCGAAGCCCTGACGCTACGGGTGCGCAGCGTGCTCACCGCACGATAAGGTTGACCATGACTTCACAGCGCAACATCCCTGCGATCACTGCCCAACGCCCAGGCTTTGTCAGGGTGCGCGGCGCCCGCGAGCACAACCTGCAAAACGTCGACGTGGATATTCCCCGGGATGCCCTGGTGGTGTTTACCGGCGTGTCGGGTTCGGGCAAGTCGTCCCTGGCGTTTTCCACGGTGTATGCCGAGGCCCAGCGGCGCTACTTCGAATCGGTGGCGCCTTACGCGCGGCGCCTGATCGACCAGGTTGGCGTGCCCGACGTGGACAGCATCGAAGGCCTGCCGCCCGCCGTGGCCCTGCAACAGCAGCGTGGCACGCCCAGCGCGCGATCTTCGGTGGGCAGCGTCACCACGTTATCGAGCCTGATCCGCATGCTCTATTCCCGCGCCGGCAGCTACCCTGCGGGGCAAGCGATGCTGTATGCCGAGGACTTTTCGCCGAACCTGCCCCAGGGTGCGTGCCCGCAATGTCATGGCCTGGGCCGCGTGTATGAAGTGACCGAGGCGCTGATGGTGCCCGACCCTTCGCTGAGCATTCGCCAGCGCGCGGTGGCCTCCTGGCCGTTGGCGTGGCAGGGCCAGAACCTGCGCGACATTCTGGTGACCTTGGGCTATGACGTGGATATCCCATGGCGCGACCTGCCAAAAAAGCAGCGCGACTGGATCCTGTTCACCGAAGAAACCCCCACTGTGCCGGTGTATGCCGGTTTCACCCCGGAGCAAACCCGCGAGGCGTTGAAGCGCAAGCTGGAGCCTAGTTACCAGGGCACGTTCAGCGGCGCGCGGCGCTACATCCTGCACACCTTTAGCCATACCCAAAGCGCGCTGATGAAAAAGCGCGTGTCGCAGTTCATGCAGGGCAGCGCCTGCCCGCTGTGTGAAGGCAAGCGGCTGACCAAGGCGGCGCTCTCGGTGAAGTTTGCCGGGGTGGATATTGGCGAGTTGTCGCAGCTGTCGTTGTCGCAGCTGGCCGAACTGCTGCGGCCGGTGGCGGCGGGGCAGGACACGATGAAGCTCTCGGTGGAGAAGCGCCTGGCTGCGCAGCGTATCGCCCAGGACTTGCTGGAGCGGGTCAGCACCTTGATCGAATTGGGCCTGGGTTATCTGTCCCTGGAGCGCAGCACACCGACCTTGTCGTCCGGGGAGTTGCAACGTTTACGCTTGGCCACGCAATTGGGCTCGCAATTGTTTGGAGTGATCTATGTGCTGGATGAGCCTTCGGCGGGCTTGCATCCGGCGGATGGCGAGGCGTTGTTCACCGCGCTTGAGCGCTTGAAGGCCGCCGGTAATTCGTTGTTTGTGGTGGAGCACGACTTGGAAACCATGCGCCGCGCCGACTGGTTGATCGACGTCGGCCCGGCCGCTGGCGAGCATGGCGGACAAGTGCTGTACAGCGGGCCACCTGCTGGGTTGGCTGACGTAGAGGCGTCGCAGACCCGTGAGTATTTGTTCGCCGAGCGGCGTACATCAAATCCCTCTCGCCGCGAACCCAGTGGTTGGTTGAAGTTGGAGGGCGTGACGCGCAATAACCTCAATGGTCTGAACGTGGATTTTCCCTTGGGCTGCTTCACCTCGGTGACCGGCATTTCCGGCTCGGGCAAGTCCAGCCTGGTCAGCCAGGCGCTGCTGGAATTGGTGGGCAGTGGCCTTGGGCGTGTGGTGGAGAACGACGAAGAGCCGAGCCTGGAAGATGACACGCCGCAAACCAGTGGCGGGCGCATCAGCGCCGGGCTGGAACAGATCCGACGCCTAGTGCAGGTGGATCAGAAACCCATCGGCCGTACGCCACGTTCCAACCTGGCGACCTACACCGGGCTGTTCGACAACGTGCGCAAACTGTTCGCCGCCACGCCTGCGGCAAAGAAGCGCCATTACGATGCGGGCCAGTTCTCCTTCAACGTCGCCAAGGGCCGTTGCCCGAACTGCGAGGGCGAGGGCTTTGTCAGCGTCGAGTTGTTGTTTATGCCGAGTGTGTACGCACCCTGTCCGACCTGCCATGGCGCGCGCTACAACCCAGAAACCTTGGCGATCAAATGGCAAGGCTTGAGCATCGCTCAGGTGCTCGGGATGACCGTCGAGCAGGCAGTCGAGGTCTTTGCCGAGCAGCCAGGGGTACTGCGCTCGTTGCAGGTGCTGCGGGATATCGGCCTGGGTTATCTGCGACTGGGTCAACCGGCTACCGAACTGTCCGGGGGGGAAGCGCAGCGGATCAAATTGGCCACCGAGCTGCAACGCAATGCCCGTGGGTCGACCTTGTATGTGTTGGATGAGCCAACGACCGGGCTGCATCCACGGGATGTGGATCGCCTGCTCAGCCAGCTCAATCACTTGGTGGATGCAGGGCACACGGTGGTGGTGGTCGAGCATGAAATGCGTGTGGTGGCCCAGAGTGACTGGGTGATCGATATCGGTCCGGGGGCAGGGGATTTGGGCGGACAAGTGGTGGCCAGCGGTACGCCGCAAAAAGTTGCCAAGAGCAAGAAAAGCCGGACTGCGCCATTCCTGGCCCGAGCGTTGAACTAACAGTTAAACAGGTCCACATGTGGGAGGGGGCTTGCCCCCGATAGCGGTGGGTCAGTCACCCCATCAAGTGCCTGACAGATAGCTATCGGGGGCAAGCCCCCTCCCACAGAGTGATCAGTGTCTGGTCAGTTGGATTTGTGCCTTGGCCTGCTTCACCACATGTTCCACCGTAAACCCAAACTTCTCCTGCAACTTCGCCAACGGCGCCGAAGCCCCGAAGCTGTTCATCACCACCTTGGCGCCGGTTTGCCCGACATAGCGGTCCCACCCCAATGGTCCAGCCTGTTCCATCACTACGCGCGCCGTCACCGCCGGCGGCAACACACTGTCGCGATAGGCCTGGTCCTGTTCTTCAAACAACTCCCAGCTCGGCATCGAGACGACTTGTGCGGCAATCCCTTCGCACTTGAGTTGTTCATAGGCCGCCACCGCCAGGCTGACTTCACTGCCGGTGCCGATCAAAATCACCTGAGGTTTATCCGCCCCCGCCAACACATAAGCGCCTTTGGCTGCACCGGTCGCCGCTGCGTATTGCGTGCGATCCAGAGTCGGCAGCGGCTGGCGTGACAGCACCACACAGCTCGGCCGATGGGTTTGCGCCAGCGCAACTTTCCACAGCTCCAGGGTTTCGTTGGCGTCGCCAGGGCGAAGGGTCAGCAACCCTGGCGTGGCGCGCAACTGCGTCAGGTGCTCAATGGGCTGGTGCGTCGGCCCATCTTCCCCCACGCCGATGGAGTCGTGGGTAAACACGAACACCACCGGCAACTCCATGATCGCCGCCAGACGGATCGGCGGTTTCATGTAGTCGCTGAATACCAGGAAGGTCGAGGTGTACGGCCGCAAATACGACAGCGCCATGCCATTGGCGATGGCGCCCATGGCGTGTTCGCGAATACCGAAATGCAGGTTGCGCCCGCTGTAGTCATCAGCGCTGAAGCGCCCGGCACCGTCGAAGGTGAGGTTGGTCTTGGTCGAAGGCGACAAGTCCGCCGAGCCGCCGAGCAGCCAGGGGATTTGCTGGGCGAAGGCATTCAGTACCTCGCCACCCGCCGCGCGGCTGGCGACGCCCTTGGCATCGGCGGCAAAGTCGGGCAGGTCAGCCTGCCAGTGCTCGGGCATCTCCCCGGCGCGCATCCGCCGTAGTTCATCGGCCAATTGAGGGTCGAGACGGGCCAGGGTCTGGTTCCATTGCTGGTACAGCGGTTCGGCGCGGGCGTGCAGGGCGTCGCGCAAGAGCGTGCGCGCCTCATCGGGCACCAGGAAGCTGGAATCCTGCGGCCAACCATACGCAGCTTTGGTCAGGCGGATTTCGTGATCACCCAACGGCTCGCCATGGGCGGCGGCGGTGTTGTGCTTGTGGGGCGAACCGTAGCCGATCACGCTGTCGACCACGATCAGCGTCGGCGCGCCGGTATTCGCCTGGAAGGTCTCCAGGGCTGCGCTCAGTGCCTGCAAGTCGTTGGCATCGGTGACGTGCAAGGTGTGCCAGCCATAGGCCTGGAAACGCTTGATCACGTCTTCGCTGAAGGCAAGCTCAGTGTGGCCTTCGATACTGATGGTGTTGTTGTCGTAGATCCAGCACAGGTTATCCAGCTTCAAATGGCCGGCCATCGACGCCGCTTCGCTGCTGATGCCCTCCATCATGTCGCCGTCGCCACACAGGGTGTAGACGTTGTAATCGAACAGCACATGGTCGTCATGGTTAAAGCGCTCAGCCAGCCAACGCTCGGCCATCGCCATGCCCACGCTGTTGGCGCAGCCCTGGCCAAGGGGGCCTGTGGTGGTTTCCACGCCTGTGGTCATGCGGTATTCCGGATGCCCCGGCGTCTTGGAGTCGGCCTGACGGAATTGCTTGATATCGTCCAGGCTGATCGCCGGGTGCCCGGTGCGCTTGCCATGGGCATCAATTTCTTTCACACCGGCCAAGTGCAGCAGCGAATACAACAGCATGGATGCATGCCCCACTGACAACACAAATCGGTCACGGTTGGGCCAGTCGGGATGCTCGGGGTGATAGCGCAGAAACCGGCTCCACAGCGTGTATCCCACCGGCGCCAGGCCCATGGGCGTGCCCGGATGGCCGGAGTTGGCCTTCTGCACGGCGTCCATCGCCAGGGTGCGCAGGGTGTTGATGCATAGGGTGTCGACAGTGGTTGCGGCGTTAGTCATGAAACCGGTCTCCCTCAAGTGACGATCTACTGTGGAGGGCCGGGCGCCGCGAAGGTTTGATCCCATTGCCGTTGCCGCGACGAACGGGGACGTATTGACTTCAAACATGACAAGACCCTTTGCAATGGTCTAGCTTCAAGGGCGTAGGCCATTGATCAACTTGCGGAGGTACGTCATGCCAGTGAAACACGACCTGTATCAGGATTTGGGTTTGAGCAAGGAAGTCGTTCACGAACGCAGGGCGAGCGATAAACGGCTGGACTCGCTGCTCACCCAATACGACGCTGCCGACGGCGAGGTGCTCCGGGCGGAATCAGAAAAGGCCGACGACACGGTGGTGGAGGTGTTGAAGAAGAAACGCCTGCTGATCAAGGACGAAATCGCAGGGCGCCTCGACGCCTGAAACGCGGCAAGGTTTGTTCAGATTTGACTGAGGGACATCGTGGGAATCACTCCTTATGATGCGCCCCGTCCGCCCGGCTCTGGGGACGTTTTGCGGCGCACGGATTGTGCTGTTGAGCTGGGTGGACTCCTTCAGAATCGATTGAGAATTGTGCCAAATTTGAAGTGGCGGCGATTTTCATGTCGTAAGCAAGGACGGCGATTAACATACCCGCCGTCATGAAAATAAGTGTTAACGATAGAGTCGATATTTTTTGTTCGTTGAAAAGCACGCCAATAGTTAGTAGGGCGATAGGTAGGGTGAACTGTATAAGTCCGGTAAGGGCCAAGGGCATTTTTCCTGTGGCGAAAGAAAACATTAGCAAAGGTATGATAGAGATTAATCCTGCGAGCCAGATTAGCCCGCTTGATCGGTCGGAAAGTTCGCCAGGTAAAATGATGGGTAAGTCGAATAGCCAGATGACGAGCGCTAAACCGGCGGTCAGGAAAGTAGTTTCTAGGAATAAGCCATTCACAGCGTCTACTGGGGTTGCTTTTTTTAGGTATGTGTACGAGCCCCAAGTGGTAGCGATTAATAAATAAATCCAGTGATTTAAGGTATTGCTAAAGGCGATGAGCAATACAATTGCGATGAATGAAATTGAGATTGCCAGAATTTTCGTGTGCGTGATTCGCTCTCTGTAAATTGAAATGCCTAATACAATGGCGATAAACGGGGCTAGCAGATATCCCAAGCCGCTTTCCAAGACATTGCCGTTAATTGAGGCGCTTATAAAAGTCAGCCAGTTGACGGCGACAAGCAAAGATGCAGCGCAGTGAATGAGGATTGATCGCGGTGTCAGGTTTTTTATTTGATTGACTTTTCGGGGTGTGAATATAAAAAATGAAAGCGCGGCTGTAGATAATATGATCCTGTAGGTGAGTACTGTTAATGGCGGAATCTCTTCAAGTGCTTTCCAATAAAGGGACGATGCCGCCAAGATTAAGTTTGCGGAACCAGAAATAAGTATTGCCATGCAGAGCGCTGCTCGAGAGGGTTGTAGTGGTCGCATGACTTTTATTCTGGTCGATGAGGGAAATCAATGTTTCCCGCCTGGGATGAATGAAGAAAGCTATTCCATTGTCAATAATCTTTGTAGGTAAAACACAGCGCTAGTTGACGTTGTCTTGACCTTCTCTGTTCGACACGATTGCTGTTGTTAGTCAGCGTCGTACCGAATTGAATTTATTGCAAACTGCGAACTTCCTAAAATAATGTAGGGGGTTTCCGCTACCGGTAGTTTGTAAGGGCGTGAAAGACCCCTCTGCGCCCGTGACTATCGCGGCGCAAGGATGTGCTATTGGGCCGGGTGGACGCTGTCTTTCAAGCCAGCAGCGCTTCAGTGCACGCATCGATCGAACGCTGTTGGGTCTCGCTGTACAGCTGCAATTCATCGATGGTCTTGCGCCCCAAAGCCTTTTCGAATTCCGCCTGGTTTGAATTGGCGGCGTAATGACTCTGTGCCGCATCCCCCAAATTCGACTGGAAAATCCCCGCCGCACTCACCGGCAGAAAATCCTCATACACCAACGGCTCTACATCCACATGACCGGCGGCGATCAGTGCTTGCAATGTGCGTGGTTGATCGGCTTGGCCGCGTGCCGCCAGGCCTTGTTCCGTGGCGAAGTAGCGGAAGTACGCCAAGCCTTGTTCGCGCATCTGCTCGTGGTTGTCGGGGAAGGCCTGGAAGTGTTGTTCCATCAAGTGCATGTAGCGCGCGGCGTTGGATTCGTTGGGGAACGCGCCCAGTTCGTCGCGGGCGGCGTTCAGCAGTTGGTCGTAGAGGGCGCGGCCTTTGGGCGTGAGGGCGACGCCACGCTGTTCGATTTCACCGAAGCGGGCGCTGTGGCTGCCTTGGGCGTCGGTGAAGGCGATGGCTTCGTCGAGGGCCTTGAAGCTGGTCTGGCGCAGCAGGATCGGGCACTGGCGGCGCGGTGGGCCTTCGATCACGGCCTTGGGGGTTATGCCCTTGGCGGGCATGGCGGTCTGTACCTGATCAATGTCCAGGGTGCGCGGGGTGAGGTGGTTGATGTGCGGCCCCTTGAAGGCCACCACATCGGCGATCAGGCGGTGCTGGTCACTGAGTTGCTGGTACTGCGCGGCGGTAACGGTGGCGGTGTGGTGCCAGCGGAAGGTTTCCAGGGCCTGGCGGATGAATTCGGCGGCCTCGTCGGCGTTGAGGCCGCCGTTTGTTTCCGCTTTTGCGATAAGCGCCAGGGCGCCGGGGGTGAAGATCGAGCGCTTTGCCAATGCAGTTTGGGCGAAGGCGCGAAGTTCGGCATTCTCGATCAATTCCAGGCGCAGCAGGGAGGTGAACACCCGAAACGGGCTGGCTTGCAGCGCGTGTTCATGCACCGCGCGAAATGCTGTGGAATGCACCGGCACGCCGGCTGGCGTGAGGTCGTAGTAGCCCACGGGCTGCATGCCCATCACCGCAAACAGGCGGCTGATTGTGGCCAATTCCGCTGCTGTGCCCAAGCGAATGGCGCCGTGGCGTTCCATGTCCAGACGCTGGATTTCGCCGGTGCGTTGCAGCTGTTGCGCCAGGCTCGGTTCGCTGTCGAGCACGCGGCTATTGGTCTCGGCCACCAACTCCATCAGCGCGCCATACAGGGGAACTTCATCTCGGTACATATCGGACATGGCCTTGGAAAACCCCTTGCGGATCTCGTCTGGGCTGACATGTGCGGTACTGGGCATAGAAAAATTCCTGATGACGGTGGAGAGGGTGATGGTCTTTTACTGGATTTTGTTGGGCCCCAGGTGCGCTTGCAAACGAAGATTCCTCTGGACTTCATTCTGCAAATGAATGAACGGCATTCTCTGCCAAGTCTTCATGTGCACGCGGGTGTGGATGGGCTCTACACTGCTCCTCACCTTGTCGGCGATGGAGGACCCAATGACGGCCACGCCCGTAACGCAAACGATTGAAGGCCAACGCCTGGCCACTGAAGACGCCGAGCGCTGGCGCGAATGGGGCCCATACCTGAGTGAACGCCAATGGGGCACCGTGCGTGAAGACTACAGCGCCGATGGCGATGCCTGGCGCTACTTTCCCCATGAACACGCGCGCAGCCGCGCCTACCGTTGGGGTGAGGACGGCCTGGCCGGTTTCAGCGACAAGGCGCAACGCTGGTGCCTCGGGCTGGCGCTGTGGAACGAGCGCGATGCGATCCTCAAGGAGCGGTTGTTCGGTCTCAACAACGCCGAGGGCAACCATGGCGAGGACGTCAAGGAACTGTACTTTTTCGTCGATGGCGTACCGAGTCATGCCTACATGCGCATGCTCTACAAATACCCCCATGCCGCCTTTCCCTATGCTGACCTGATTACCGAGAACGCCCGTCGCGGGCTGGGTGATGCCGAGTATGAAATCCTCGATACCGGCGTGTTTGAGGACAACCGCTATTGCGATGTCAGCGTCGAGTACGCCAAGCAGCAGCCTGACGATATTTTCATGCGGGTCACGGTGCATAACCGCTCGGAGCAGCCGACGCGTTTGCAGGTAATGCCTCAACTGTGGGCGCGTAACGACTGGAGCTGGACCTTTGATGCGCCCAAGCCGCAGTTGCGGCTGGACGGCGAGCAGGTGTTGGCCCGTCATCATGAATTGCCGGATCGTTATCTGAGTGCCTGGGGCCAGGATGGCTTGGAATGGTTGTTCTGCGAAAACGAAAGCAATGTCGTCAAGCTGGACGGGCAGCTGGCACCGGGCCCGTTCAAGGATGGCATCAACGATTACGTGGTCAGTGGCGCTCAATCGGCGATTCGCCGGGACACCGGTACCAAGGTTGCCGCGCGGTTCATCCTTGAACTGGCAGGGCAGGAAAGCAAAACCTTGTACCTGCGCTTTGCTCCCGTGGATGCGCCCCCGGCCAACGCCCGTAAATTGTTCGAGCAACGTCGTCAGGAAGCCGATGACTTCTATGCGGCCCTGCAACAGGGCATTGGCGATGCGGACGCGCGCAATGTGCAGCGCCAAGCCCTGGCCGGCTTGTTGTGGTCCAAGCAGCTCTACTATTTCGACGTGAACCAATGGCTCGATGGTGACCCAGCCCAGCCCGCGCCGCCGCCTGAGCGCCTGCATATCCGCAATACCCATTGGCGGCACCTGTCCAACTTCGACATCCTTTCCATGCCCGACACCTGGGAATACCCGTGGTATGCCTCGTGGGACCAGGGCTTTCAGGCGGTGGCGATGGCGCTGATCGATCCGGGTTACGCCAAGCAACAGTTGCTGCTGCTGGTGAAGGATCGCTTCATGCATCCCAACGGCCAACTGCCGGCTTATGAATGGCGCTTCGATGATGCGAACCCGCCGGTGCATGCCTGGGCCAGTTGGCGGGTTTACCAGCAGGACAAGGCGTTGACCGGTGTAGGCGACATGGATTTTCTAGAGCGGATTTTCCATAAGCTGCTGCTGAATTTTTCCTGGTGGGTCAACCGCAAGGACGCCGAGGGCCGCAACCTGTTCCAGGGCGGTTTTCTCGGGCTGGATAACATTGCGTTGTTTGACCGTTCGGCGGCATTGCCGCCGGGGTATCAGTTGGACCAGGCCGACGGCACCGCGTGGGTTGCCGCGTATGCCCTGGACCTGATGCGCATCGCCCTGGAGCTGGCCAGGCGCAATGCCGTGTACGTGGATATTGCGGTGAAGTTTTTCGAACATTTCCTGTATATCGCCGGTGCCATTAACCGGGTCGATGACAGTGCCGAAGGTTTGTGGGATGAGCAGGACCTGTTCTTCTACGACGTGCTGCACAGCCCCGATGGGCAGAACGAGCCGGTACGTTTGCGCTCCATCGTCGGCCTGATGCCGTTGTTCGCCGTGCTGGTGCTGGAGCAGCGCGAGCATGAAGGCCTGGAGGGTTTGCGCGAACGGTTGCTGGGCTTTATGAAACACCGGCCGGACTTGGCTAAATTGGTCTCACGCTGGAACGAGCCGGGGCAGGGCAATCGCTTGTTGCTGGCGTTGTTGCGGGGCGAACGCACAAAGGACCTGCTGCGCCGTATGTTGGAGGACAGTGAGTTCCTCTCTGCGTTTGGCGTGCGCTCGCTGTCCAAAGCCTTCGCCGAGCAGCCCCTGGCGCTGAAGATGAACGGCGACACCCTCAGCGCGCGTTACCAGCCTGGCGAGTCCGACTCACGATTGTATGGCGGCAACTCGAATTGGCGTGGGCCCGTGTGGATGCCTGTCAATTACATGCTGATTGAATCGCTGCGTGAGTTTCATCGGTACTACGCGGATAACTTCTCGGTGGAGTACCCAACGGGCAGCGGGTATCTGTCATCCCTGGAGGAAGTGGCTGAAGGCCTCAGTCAGCGGCTGACCGGGCTGTTTCTAAGGGATGACAATGGATGTAGGCCATCGATGGCGGGGTATTCGCAGTTGGAAGCGGACCCGCTCAGCCGTGATCTGGTGTTGTTCCATGAGTATTTTCACGGGGAAACCGGGCGCGGGTTGGGGGCGTCCCATCAGACGGGGTGGAGTGCGTTGGTGGCGTTGCTGCTGCAACCGAAGGTGTGAGCTGCGGCCTCGGACCTTGATTGATCCCAGGTTAGTTGGCAAAAAAAATCCCGCCTGGAGAGGCGGGATCGAGATGCAAGCTTGCCTGTGAATCAGGAAGGGAACAGCTCACTCAGTTTCATCGCCAGCATCATGTCGCCTTCAGTGCGCAGTTTGCCGCCCATGAAGGCCTGCATGCCGTCAGTCGAACCGTCGACGATGCCTTCCAGGGTCGCGCTGTCCATGACCAGGGTCACTTGTGCGTCCGGGTTTTCACCTTCATGCAGTTCGCAGGTTTTGTCTTTGACGACCAGGGAAAAGTTCTTGGTGTCATCGATACGGAAACCGAATACCAGGTCCAAGCCG
Organism: Pseudomonas sp. TE3911; assembly: GCF_054062775.1. NCBI lineage: Bacteria > Pseudomonadati > Pseudomonadota > Gammaproteobacteria > Pseudomonadales > Pseudomonadaceae > Pseudomonas > Pseudomonas sp. TE3911. The sequence continues at coordinate 1,730,208 of NZ_JBSSFP010000001.1, forward strand.
TCGGCAGCGCTTGGGTTGAATTTGGCTTTCATTGCTTCTACAGCTTTGGCTACGTCAGTCATGGTTTCGATCCTTTTGGGTGGAGTCCAGTGACCTTGGGGTCACGGTTGGCCGCACTTCATCGGAAGGTGATGAGTTGCGGCGCCTTCAACAGTTGCAAGTGGCTATGACTGTTGAAGGAAGCCAGTGCCACCTCGCGACCGCGGAATTTCAGCTGGTTGAGCGAGGTGTTAACAATTTGCCAGTTCAGTTCGAAAGCCTGTGTAGCAGGCATTCGGGTAATCAGGTGGAGCAGGGCAGTGATGGTGCCGCCGGAGGTGAACACGGCGATTTTCTGTGTGTTGTCTGCGGCATCGAGAATGCGTTGCAAGCCACCCTGAACGCGCTCGACAAACCCCAGCCAGCTTTCCAGTCCCGCTGTGTCATAAGTGCCGGCCAGCCAGCGTTCAATGATCAGGGCGAAGATGCGTTGGAATTCGCTGCGGTTCTGCGCGGCATTGCGCAGGATGTCCAGGGCGTCGGGTTCGGTGGTGAGCAGGTCGGGGAGCAGGGCGCGGATGATCGCTTCAGCATCGAATTCGTTGAAGGCGCTGTCGGTTTCCAAGGCCGGAACCGGCAGGCCAAGGGCGCGGTATTGATCGAAGGCAGCCGTGGCGGTGTGCTGCTGGCGGCGCAGGTCGCCGGCCACGCAGCGGTCGAACACGATGCCCATGTCCGCCAGGTGGCGACCGAGCACTTGTGCCTGCTCCACACCAACGGGCGACAGGACGTCATAGTCGTCTGCACCGAAGGAGGCCTGGCCATGTCGAATCAGATAGATGCTGCCCACGTCCGTTTTCCCGGTACGTTGAAAGTCTGGCGAGGTTATGGGGATGCCAGGGAGCTGTCAATGAAAAAACATACGCTTGTTTTAAAAGCTCCTTAGAGGCCTTGGCTGCCGACGGTTTGATCACTGGCCCGAATGCGGTGCCATCGGTATGCTTGGGCAATCCGCGCCTGGCGCACTGCTCTTGTAAATGCACTTGTAAGGAGTCACATGGATTTTTTGGCCGAATATGCCAGCTTCCTGGCGAAGACTGTCACCCTGGTGGTCGCTATTCTGGTGGTACTGATCAGCTTCGCCGCACTGCGCAGTAAAGGTCGTCGCAAATCCGCCGGCCAACTGCAGGTCAGCAAGCTCAATGATTTCTACAAGGGCCTGCGCGAGCGCCTGGAGTCGAGCCTGCTCGACAAGGACCAGCTCAAAGCCCTGCGCAAGTCCGAAAGCAAAACTGAAAAGAAGAACAGTAAGAAAAAACCCGAGGCCAAGCCACGGGTATTCGTGCTGGATTTCGACGGTGACATCAAGGCCTCGGCGACCGAGAGCCTGCGCCATGAAATCACCGCATTGCTGAGCTTGGCCACGCCCAAGGACGAAGTGGTGCTGCGTCTGGAAAGTGGTGGCGGCATGGTGCACAGCTACGGCTTGGCCTCGTCACAATTGGCGCGTATCCGCCAGGCGGGCGTGCCATTGACCGTGTGCATCGACAAGGTCGCGGCCAGCGGCGGTTACATGATGGCGTGCATCGGCGAGAAGATCATCAGCGCGCCGTTTGCCATCCTGGGCTCCATCGGCGTAGTGGCGCAGTTGCCCAACGTCAATCGCCTGCTCAAAAAACACGATATCGACTTTGAAGTGCTGACCGCGGGCGAATACAAACGCACCCTCACCGTGTTTGGCGAAAACACCGAAAAGGGCCGCGAGAAGTTTCAGGAAGACCTGGATATCACTCATCAACTGTTCAAGAACTTCGTGTCGCGGTATCGCCCGCAGTTGGCGATTGATGACGTGGCCACGGGTGAAGTGTGGCTCGGCGTTGCAGCCCTCGACAAACAATTGGTCGACGAGCTGCAAACCAGCGACGAATACCTGGCCATCAAGGCCAAGACCGCCGAGGTGTTCCACCTGCACTATGCCGAGCGCAAAAGCCTGCAAGAGCGCGTGGGCCTGGCGGCCAGCGGTTCGGTGGACCGGGTGCTGCTGACCTGGTGGAGCCGGTTGACCCAGCAGCGGTTTTGGTAACCCCACCTTCAGAATGCATGGGGTCCCCTGTGGGAGGGAGCAAGCCACCTCCCACAGGGGTATGGGTTTCAAAGACAGGTTTTGTAATAGTTTTGCGTTGTGGGAAACTTGCTTTTCGTCTGTAGGATTCAAGTCCTTTTGTTATTTCAGGATTTGCATGAACACCCTCTCGGAGCCCCCCAGTCGTCTTTCCCCAAGACATCCGCTGCTGCCGTTCCCGCTGAAACATCCCGTATTCCGACTGCTAACCTTGTTCCGGTCCACTGACCGCGCTTTGCCGTGTCCGGCACTCTGAAACCTAGATAGAGATTTATATAAATGGAATGGTTAGCGGATCCAACGGCCTGGCTCGGCCTGTTGACCTTGATTGTGCTGGAACTGGTGCTGGGTATCGACAACCTGGTGTTTATCGCGATCCTGGCGGACAAGTTGCCACCGGAGCAGCGTGACCGTGCGCGGTTGATCGGTTTGTCCCTGGCATTGCTGATGCGCCTTGGCCTGCTGGCGAGTATTTCGTGGTTGGTGACCCTTACCCAGCCGCTGTTCGAGGTGTTCGACAAGAGTTTCTCCGGCCGTGACCTGATCATGCTGTTCGGTGGTGTATTCCTGCTGTTCAAGGCCACCATGGAATTGCACGAGCGCCTTGAAGGGCATGTGGCTCAGCGCACTGGCAACGTGGCGTATGCGATGTTCTGGCCGATCGTGGCGCAGATCGTGGTGCTTGATGCGGTGTTCTCCCTGGATGCGGTGATTACCGCCGTGGGCATGGTGGATGAGCTGGCGGTGATGATGATCGCGGTGATCATTTCCATCGGCCTGATGATCGTGGCGAGCAAGCCGCTGACGCGCTTCGTGAACGCCCACCCCACAGTGATCATGCTGTGCCTGGGCTTCCTGATGATGATCGGTTTTGCGCTGACCGCCGAAGGCCTGGGTTTCCATATTCCGAAGGGTTACCTGTACGCAGCCATTGGCTTCTCGATCCTGATCGAAGTGTTCAACCAGATTGCCCGCGCCCGTCGCAAGAAATCGGCGCAGGGTGTGTTGCCGGTGCGCGAGCGTACTGCCCATGCGGTGATGCGCTTGCTCGGCGGTCGCAGCCTGGCGGTAGAAGAGGTGGGCGAAGACGTGGCCGACTTGCTGGGCGAGACAGATGCCAATCAGGGCCCGCTGTTTGATCGACGTGAACGCGTGATGATCAGTGGCGTGCTGCAACTGGCCGAGCGGCCGATTCGTACCTTGATGACGCCGCGGGCCAAGGTCGACTTTATCGACCTGGCGGACGATGCCGACACGATTCGCCTGAAATTGATGCATTCGTCCTACTCTCGCCTGCCGTTGATCCGCAACGGCGTGGTGGATGAGCCGTTGGGCTTCGTGCATAAAAAGGAACTGCTCAAGGAATACCTTGCCGGCAACGAGCCGAACCTGGAGCACCTGGCGCGTCGAGCGATCAACCTGCTGGAGAGTTTTTCGATCCTCAACGCCCTGGAACAGATGCGTCAGGAATCGACCCACATCGCCTTCGTGATCAACGAATTCGGCGACTTCATGGGCGTGTTGAGCATGACCGACATTCTCGAGTCCATCGCCGGTGAATTGCCGGATGCCAGTGAGATCGAAGGGCCGGATATTGTCGAAGAGGGCGACGGCTTCCGTGCCAATGGCGCCTTGAACCTGACCCAGATTCGTCAGCGTACCGGCTTCAAGGTTGTCGCGACGGAGGATTACCAGACTCTGGCCGGGTTGGTGATGAGCCTGCTCGACCGCCTGCCCGTGGTGGGCGATAGCCTGGAGCATGAGGGCTGGCGCTTGACGGTGGCTGCGGTCGAGGAGCGGCGGGTGACGCAGGTGGTTTTGCGCGCTTGTGGGGGGCATAGAGCATGAATGCGTTTTCGATCGTCTGCACTTGTTCGTCCTCGGGGCCGAACCCTCTGAACGTCTGCATCAGTGTGCCGTTGAGATAAATCAGCAGCGTTGGGGTACCCGTAACCTTCGGGTGCCTCGGGGTTTTCGCGCAATCAAGTACCAGGCTCACCACTGAGCGATACTTGCGGGCAATCCTCTGGAACAGCGGCCCGGAGATCGCGCAGCCCGGGCAGTGATCTGAGACAAACAGCAGGAATACCGGCCGCGACGTGCTCAGTACGCGCTGGTAATCCTCGGCATTTGCAATGGTCGCGGTGGCAACCCCCATGATGATCTCCTTACGAGCGGCGCGGGTTTCTGCCAACGCTAAGCTCGAGGGTCATCGTCGTCTACTGTCAACCTTCACAGGTCCGCGTCACGCTCCAGGCGTTCGCGGGCCTTGCGTGCCTGGTTCGCGCACTTGCGGTATTCCTCATTGTCACTGGACGCTTTGGCGCGGCGATAGCCGTGGTGGTTTTGGCTGCTGTAATTGATGTCGAAGGCTTCTTTGAGCTTGCGCAATTCTTCTTTGCATTCGCGGCGGTCGTTGTTGGCCGACGCGCTGCCGGCGGCCAGAAACGAAAGCAGTACCAGGGTGAGACTGAGCTTCATCGCAATGCAGTCCTTGTCGTTGGGTGTGTGCCAAAGGCTAGCCCAGCACAGGGATTTTTCCATGGGGCGGGCGCACCGTTGGGGTGCGCGGTAACGGGGCGGTGACGCACGCCAATGGCGCTGTGATCCCCTGTGAGGCCTTGGGTAGCAATCTGAATCCGGATGCTGGCGCAACGCCGCATCTTACGCTGCGCGTTATCTATCTGATTACCAAGGACTTTACCGAGGCCGTAGTTTTCACTAAGTGCGTATGGCACACTTTCTGCTGTCTATTCCGTTGTTACATACTAAGTTCCGGTATAGCGGAATACACAACTTCTGGAGTGCTTGTCATGCATCACCGACCTTCCGTGTTCAAAGCGTGTGTTTTTCTCTTCGCCGCATCGGCTTCCCTCGCAGGCGTTGTGCAGGCGGCGGACAGCAAGCTCGATAACGTGCTCAAACGTGGGCATTTGATCGTGGGTACAGGCAGTACCAATGCGCCGTGGCACTTCCAGGGAGCGGATGGCAAGTTGCAGGGGTTTGATATCGACATCGGCCGCATCGTGGCCAAAGGTTTGTTCAACGATCCGAGCAAAGTCGAGTTTGTGGTGCAGTCGTCTGACGCGCGCATTCCCAACCTGCTGACGGACAAAGTCGACATGAGCTGCCAGTTCATCACCGTCACCGCCAGCCGTGCACAGCAGGTGGCGTTCACCCTGCCGTACTACCGCGAAGGCGTGGGCCTGCTGCTGCCGAACAACAGCAAGTACAAAGAGATTGAAGACCTGCAGGCGGCTGGCGATGGCGTCACCGTGGCCGTGCTGCAAAACGTGTACGCCGAAGAACTGGTGCACCAGGCGCTGCCCAAGGCCAAGGTCGACCAATACGACAGCGTCGACCTGATGTACCAGGCCGTGAATTCCGGTCGCGCCGATGCCGCCGCCACCGACCAATCCTCGGTCAAATACCTGATGGTGCAGAACCCCGGCCGCTACCGCAGCCCGGCTTACGCCTGGAGCCCGCAAACCTACGCGTGCGCGGTCAAGCGTGGTGATCAGGACTGGCTGAACTTCGTCAACACTGCCCTGCATGAAGCCATGACCGGTGTGGAATTCCCAACCTACAAAGCCTCGTTCAAGCAGTGGTTCGGTGTCGACCTGCCAGAACCGGCGATTGGTTTCCCTGTTGAATTCAAGTGATCCGGAACAACCGGGGTGCCTGCCAAGGCGCCCCAACTAGGTACTGTCGACCATGAACTATCAGTTGAACTTTGCCGCCGTGTGGCGCGATTTCGACACCTTGCTGGCGGGGCTCGGTCTTGGCCTGCAACTGGCATTGCTGTCGATCGCCATCGGCTGCGTGATCGGCCTGTTGATGGCGTTTGCCATGCTGTCCAAACATCGTGCGCTGCGCATCTTCGCCTCGGTGTATGTGACAGTGATTCGCAACACGCCGATCCTGGTGCTGATCCTGTTGATCTACTTCGCCTTGCCCAGCCTGGGTATCCGGCTGGACAAGATCCCCTCGTTCATCATCACGCTGTCGTTGTACGCCGGTGCCTACCTGACCGAAGTGTTCCGCGCCGGTCTGTTGAATATTCCCAAGGGGCTGCGTGAAGCCGGATTGGCGATTGGCCTCGGCGAGTGGCGTATCCGTGCGTATATCACCGTGCCGGTGATGTTGCGCAATGTGCTGCCGGCGCTCTCGAACAACTTTATCTCGCTGTTCAAGGACACCTCGCTCGCCGCTGCGATTGCGGTGCCCGAGCTGACCTATTACGCCCGCAAGATCAACGTCGAAAGCTACCGGGTGATTGAAACCTGGCTGGTCACGACCGCGCTCTACGTGGCTGCCTGTTACCTCATTGCCATGTTGCTCCGCTACCTGGAACAGCGTCTGGCGATCCGTCGTTAAGGAGGGTTTTTATGTACGAATCCCCCAGTTGGCTACACGAGTTGTGGGTCGCCCGAGAGACCCTCTGGGCCGGCTTTCAGACCAGCATTTACTGTTCGGCGCTGGCGATTGTCTTTGGCACCCTGATCGGCATCTTCGCCGGGCTGGTGCTGACCTACGGCAAATTCTGGATGCGTGCGCCGTTTCGCCTGTACGTGGATTTGATCCGCGGTACACCGGTGTTCGTGTTGGTGTTGGCGTGTTTCTACATGCTGCCGGCGCTCGGCTGGCAGATCAGCGCGTTCCAGGCCGGTGCCGTCGGGCTCACGCTGTTCTGCGGCTCCCATGTGTCGGAAATCGTGCGCGGCGCACTGCAAGCCATTCCCCGTGGGCAACTGGAAGCGGGTAAGGCGATTGGCCTTACGTTCTACCAGTCCCTGGCCTACGTGCTGTTGCCCCAGGCATTGCGGCAGATCCTGCCGACCTGGGTCAATTCCTCCACGGAGATCGTCAAGGCCTCGACCTTGCTCTCGGTGATCGGCGTGGCCGAGTTGCTGCTCAGTACCCAGCAAGTCATCGCACGTACCTTCATGACCCTGGAGTTCTACCTGTTCGCCGGGTTTATGTTCTTTGTCATCAACTACGCCATCGAGTTATTCGGGCGCTACATTGAAAAGCGGGTGGCCTTGCCATGAACCAACCTCAAACAACCGAGCCGTTGCTGAACATTCGCGGCCTGCGCAAACAATACGGCGATGTGGAAGTGCTCAAAGGCGTCGACCTGTCTATGCAGCGCGGCAACGTAGTGACCTTGATCGGTTCCAGCGGCTCGGGCAAGACCACGCTGCTGCGTTGCGTCAACCTGCTGGAAGAGTTCCAGGGCGGCCAGATCACCCTGGACGGCGAATCCATCGGCTACAGCGACATTGGCGGCAAGCGCGTGCGCCACCCCGAACGCGTCATCGCCCAGCACCGGGCGATGACCGGCATGGCGTTCCAGCAGTTCAACCTGTTTCCGCACCTGACCGCCTTGCAGAACGTCACCCTGGGCCTGCTCAAGGTCAAGAAGATGGGCAAGGATGAAGCCGTGGCTTTGGCGGAAAAATGGCTGGACCGCGTAGGACTTTTAGAGCGCCGCAATCATTTCCCCGGCCAGTTGTCCGGCGGCCAGCAACAGCGTGTCGCGATTGCCCGTGCGATTGCGATGAACCCCAGCTTGATGCTGTTCGACGAAGTCACCTCAGCCCTCGATCCGGAGTTGGTAGGTGAAGTGCTCAGTGTGATCAAAGGCCTGGCGGAAGAGGGCATGACCATGTTGCTGGTCACCCACGAAATGCGCTTTGCCTATGAAGTCTCGGACAAGATCGTATTCATGAACCAGGGGCGGATTGAAGAGCAGGGCTCGTCGAAGGATATCTTCGAGCGGCCTCAATCGCCGCGCCTGGCGGAATTTCTCAAGAACATTCGTTTTTAATCAGGAGCATCGTTTTATGAGCATCACTCGTTACGGAGCCGGCAGTACTGCCGGCGGTGGCCAGCCTCGTCCCTTCGCCCGCGCGGTGGAAGCGGACGGTTGGCTGTACGTCTCGGGCCAAGTGCCTGCGGTGGACGGCGAAATCATCACCGGCGGGATCATCGAACAAACCCGCCAGACCATGCGCAACGTGGTGGCGATCCTCGAAGAAGCCGGCTACGAGCTCAAAGACGTAGTGCGCGTCGGCGTATGGCTGGAAGACCCTCGGGACTTCTGGAGTTTCAACAAGGTCTTCGGCGAATACTTCACACCCGAACATGCCCCGGCGCGGGCCTGTGTACAGGCCAATATGATGGTGGATTGCAAGGTGGAGATTGATTGTGTGGCCTACAAGAAAAAGGGCTAAATTGCCCCACTCTTAAGCACCAGAGATCAAATGTGGGAGGGGGCTTGCCCCCGATAGCGGTGTATCAGTAACAGAGGTGTTGATTGACACGCCGCCATCGGGGGCAAGCCCCTCCCACAGTGGACCTGCGCCAGCCCTACCATTTCGACCGGACCGAAATTGCCATGACCGAAGACACCATCAAACGCCGCGCCAAAGGCCTGGACCGTGCATTCGACATCCTTGATTTCCTCAAGGAAGTCGGCCAGCCCCTGCGGCCGAATGATATCGCCAGCGGCATTGGCAGCCCCAAGTCCACCGTCTATGAATTGGTCGCATCCTTGCTGGAGCGCCGCATTCTGGAAACCGTGGGCAAGGACGGTCACGTCTACCTCGGTCGCCAGTTGTACTTCCTCGGCCAGGCGCACCTGCGACACTTCGACCTGACTCGCGAGGCCGATCACGCCTTGCAGGAGATCGTCAGCCAGACCCATGAAACCGCGCAGATGTGCCTGCTCAACGGGCGCAAATACACCGTGGCGCTGATGCGCGAAGGCGAGCGGCATTTCCGGATTTCTTCGGACATCGGCGAAAACGCCCCGATCCCCTGGACCGCCTCCGGGCGCCTGCTGCTGGGGCACCTGAGTGACCAGCAAATTGTCGACCTGATCGACCACGATGACTTCATCCTGCCGGACGGCCAGCGTCTGCCGCTGGAAACGTTCCTCGCGCAAATCCGTCAGGCTACCCTCGATGGGTTCTTTTCCTTCGACAGTGTGGCCGACACCTTTACCCACTGCTTTGCCGCCCCGGTGCGGGACGCGCAAGGCATCAGCATTGCGACCCTGTGCATCGTCGCCCCTCGGGCCGATGCGCAAAAAAACTACAACGACTATCGCCGGGTGTTGATCGACAGCGCCAATCACCTGGCGCGTCGCATCAACGAATAGGAGCTTTACATGTCTGCCATCAACGCCGTTGAAAAAGGCGCCGCCGCCGTCGGCGCCCACCTGGTCCGAGACGTCAGCCTGCCGGCCCTGGTGCTGCACCGCGACGCCCTGGAACACAACATCCGTTGGATGCAGGAGTTTGTCAGCAACAGCGGCGCCGAACTCGCGCCCCATGGCAAGACCAGCATGATGCCGGCACTGTTCCAGCGTCAGATCGCCCAGGGCGCCTGGGGTATTACCCTGGCCAACGCCGTGCAGACCCGCGCCGCCTATGCCGGGGGTGTGCGCCGTGTGTTGATGGCCAACCAACTGGTGGGCGCGCCGAACATGGCGTTGATCGCTGACCTGCTGGCGGACAAGGATTTTGACTTCCACTGCATGGTCGACCACCCGGACAACGTCGCCGACCTGGGTCTGTTCTTCGCCGCCCGTGGCCTGCGCCTGAACGTGATGATCGAGTACGGCGTGGTTGGCGGCCGTTGCGGTTGCCGCAGCGAGCAGGAAGTGCGCGACCTGGCCAAGGCGATCAAGGCCCAGCCGGCCCTGGCCCTCACCGGTATTGAAGGCTACGAAGGCGTGATCCATGGCGAGCACGCCGTCAGCGGCATCCGCGACTTCGCCGCCAGCCTGGTGCGCCTAGCAGTGGACTTGCAGAACAACGGTTCTTTCGACTTGGCCAAGCCGATCGTCACAGCGTCGGGTTCGGCGTGGTACGACCTGATCGCCGAATCCTTTGAAGCGCAGAACGCCGCCGGCCGCTTCCTCAGCGTATTGCGCCCCGGCAGTTATGTGGCCCACGACCATGGCATCTACAAAGAAGCTCAATGCTGCGTGCTCGACCGCCGCAGCGACCTCAGTGAAGGCCTGCGCCCGGCCCTGGAAGTCTGGGCTCATGTGCAGTCGTTGCCTGAGCCCGGTTTTGCGGTGATCGCCCTCGGTAAGCGCGACGTGGCCTACGACGCCGGGTTGCCGGTGCCACTCAAGCGCTACAAGGCCGGTATTGTGCCGGCGCAAGGCGATGATGTGAGCGCGTGCAAGGTCACGGCCGTGATGGACCAGCATGCGTTCATGGTTGTGGCGCCTGGGGTTGAACTGCGCATTGGCGACATCATTTCCTTTGGCACTTCCCATCCTTGCCTGACGTTTGACAAGTGGCAGGTGGGTTGCCTGGTGGATGAACAGTTGCAGGTGATCGAGTCCCTGCATACCTGCTTCTAGATCGCGTCGCTCCTATCGGAGGCAAGCCCCCTCCCATACTTTGATGTGTGAACACATTTCAAATGTGGGAGGGGGCTTGCCCCCGATGAGGCCATCAGCCCCCCCCGAGACAGCAGCCATGACCACCCATCCACGCATCGCCCTCATCGGTGAATGCATGATCGAACTGCAACACCGCGCCGACGGTAGCCTGCAACAAAGCTTCGGCGGCGACACCCTGAACACGGCGGTGTACCTGCGCCGTGAGTTGGGCCCGATCGGCAGCGTCGATTACGTCACCGCCTTGGGCGATGACAGCTTCAGCGACGCCATGTGCCAGCAATGGACCGACGAAGGCCTGGGGCTGGGCTTGGTCCAGCGCCTGCCGGGGCGGTTGCCGGGCTTGTACTGCATTCAGACCGACGCCAACGGCGAGCGTAAATTCCTCTACTGGCGCAACGAAGCCGCGGTGCGCGACTGTTTCACCACGCCGGCCGCCGAGCCCATCCTGGCCGCGTTGCCGGCCTATGACGTGGTCTATTTCAGCGGCATTACCCTGGCGGTACTGGGGGAGGTTGGGCGCGAGCGTTTGCTGCAAGCGCTGGTTGACGCGCGCCGACGCGGCGCTACGGTGGTGTTCGACAACAACTACCGGCCGCGTCTGTGGGGCAGTGTCGAGGCGGCGCGTGCGGCTTATCGCACGGTTTTGGCCGAGGTAGATATCGCCTTGCTCACCGAGGATGACGAGCGCGCTCTGTTTGGCTATGCCGACAGCGAGCAGGTGTTTGCGGCCTATCCGGCGATTGAGGAAGTGGTGCTAAAACGTGGGGCGGATGCGTGTTTGATCCGCTGTGCGCGGGAGCGTTTTGCCGTGCCGGCGTTGAAGGTCGAGAAGGTGGTGGACACCACTGCGGCGGGGGATTCGTTCAGTGCGGCGTATCTGGCCGGGCGGCTCAACGGTGATTCGCCAGAGGAGGCTGCGTTGGCGGGGCATCGGTTGGCGAGCCGGGTCATCCAGGTACCGGGTGCGCTGATTCCCAGAGACTAAGTGAGTGGCCGCCCGCGGCGGATCGGGCCCACACGTGACCGCATTTCATCGGGAGGAATGCGATCCCTGTGGGAGGGGGCTTGCCCCCGATAGCGGTCTTAAGTCAAAGCCTCAGTCGCGGTAAAACACCTGCACCAAGTGATACCCAAACTTGCTCTTGATCGGCCCGTGAACCACCTTCACCGGCTTCTTGAAAATCACCGCATCAATCGCCCCGACCATCTGCCCCGGCCGCACTTCACCCAAATCGCCGCCACGTTTGCCCGACGGGCAGGTGGAGTACTTCTTGGCCAACACATCAAAGGCTTCGCCCTTGGCAATGCGCTGCTTGAGTTGTTCGGCTTCTTCACTGGTTTTCACCAGGATATGACGGGCTTGGGCTTTCATTGGTCTCTACCAGGTGTGCGACGGCGCGCGATTATGCCTGAACTCATTCGGCTACGTTGATCATGCTGCGGATTTTAGTCGCCAGCAGGTCGATGGAAAACGGCTTGGCCACCATGTCCATCCCATCTTCCAGGAAGCCCTGGCGCTCGGCGGCTTTTTCGGCGTAGCCGGTCATGAACAGCACCTTCAAGCCTGGGCGATGCTGGCGTGCAATCTCCGCCAGTTGCCGGCCGTTCATGCCCGGCAGGCCGACGTCGGTCACCAGCAGGTCCACGCGCAGATCCGACTCCAGCAGTGGCAACGCGGTGCGTGAATCCGCTGCCTGATGCGCGGTGTAGCCCAATTCATCCAGCACATTCACCACCAGCATGCGCACCGCCGCGTCGTCCTCAACCACCACGACTGCTTCACCGGCCAGTGCCACCGGCACTTCGCCGAGGCTGGCGGGCAGGTTGCTTTCCAGTGCGGTGCCATGCAGGCGTGGCAGGTACAGGCGCACGCAGGTGCCCTGGCCAGGTTCGCTCTGGATCGTGACGTGGCCGCCGGACTGCTGGGCAAACCCGTAAATCATCGACAGGCCCAGGCCGGTGCCCTGGCCGATGGGTTTGGTGGTGAAGAAAGGATCGAATGCTTTGGCGAGGATTTTTGGTGCCATGCCGGTGCCGTTGTCGCACACACCGAGCATCACGTAGTCGCCGGCCTTGACCGGTTCGAGGGTGGTTATGTCGGTGCCGTCCAGGTAGCTGTTGGCGGTTTCAATCAACAATTCGCCGCCGTCGGGCATGGCGTCGCGGGCGTTGATCACCAGGTTGAGCAGGGCGTTTTCCAGCTGGCTGGCGTCGGTGTTGACTGGCCAGATGTCTTGACCCAGTTGCACCTTGAGCGTGATATGCGCGCCTTTGGTGCGCTGGAACAGGTCCTCCAGGGACGCTACTAGCTGATTGGGGTCGGTGGGGCGACGGTCCAGTGACTGGCGCCGCGAAAACGCTAACAGACGGTGAGTGAGGGCGGCAGCGCGGTGAGCCGACGACACGGCGGCATCGGTAAAGCGCCCGATTTCCTCGCTGCGCCCAGCGACGATATAGCGCTGCATCAGGTCCAGGCTGCCGATAATGCCGGTGAGCATGTTGTTGAAATCGTGGGCGATGCCGCCGGTGAGCTGGCCCAACGCTTCCATTTTCTGCGCATGGCGCAATGCATCTTCGGCGCGCTCGCGCTCGAACATCTCGTTTTGCAGGCGTTGGTTGGCCTCGGCCAGGGCCTGGGTGCGCTCGGCCACGCGTTCTTCGAGGTTATCGTTGAGGTGGCGCAGGGCTTCTTCGGTGAGTTTGCGTTCGGTCTCGTCAATCACAAAGATGTAGAAACCATTGACCGAGCCGTCATTGCTGAAACGCGGCAAGTACTTCATCAGCGCATGGCGGGGACGCCCGTCGCGGTGGGGCGTGATGGTCATGAAGCTGCACGCCTTGCCCTTGAGTGCGGCAGCGATCTGGTGTTCGCGCCCGGCATACACTTCGTCGCCCAATACTTCGCGGATGCTCTTGCCGTACAGCTCCTGGGGCGTCATGCCGTACCAATCAAGGTAGGCGCTGTTGTTCAGGCGAAAGCGCTGCTCGTGGTCGACGTAGCCGATCAGCACCGGCATGGCGTTGATGATCAGCTGCAATTCGGTCTGGCTTTGGCGCAGGGCCTGCTCGGTGTGCTTGCGCTCGGTCAGGTCCAGGGCGGCACCGAGGAAACGTGCGGGGCGGCCGTGGTGATCCTTGTAGCAACGGCCTCGGGCAAACACCCAGCGGACCTGGCCATCGGCTTGCTGCAGGCGGTATTCCTCAGCGTATTCGGTGCCGTGGGTGATGCAGTGCTTGATACTGCGCGCCACCGTGGCCCGGTCTTCGGGATGCACACCTTGGAGGTAATCGCTGATGGGCAGCCGGTTCGCGTCGTCGGGGTCGACACCGTGCAGGTAGGCGAAGTGGGCGTCGGCAATAAAGTGATCCTCGCCGATGTCCCAATCCCAGGTGCCCACGGCGTCGGTCGCCGCCAGTGCAAGCTGCAAGCGTTGCTCGGTGTTGTGCTGGGCCTTGCGGCGCTCGTTGGTTTCGATGGCAGTGACGAGGATGCCGGCCACGTTGGCGCTTTCATCGCGGATCGGGCTGTAGGTCAGGTCGAGCCAGATTTCCGTGTCGCGATTATTGCGTTGCAGGACAAAGCGCTGCTCGCTGAAGGTGCGCACCTGGCCGCTGAGCACGGCGTCGTAGACCGGGCCGGTAAAGCTTTCCAGCTCTGGCCACGTCTGGTGCGCCGGTTGGCCCATGGCTTCGGGGTGTTTGTTTCCGGCCAGCAGGGCGAAACCGTCGTTGTAGAGTTGGGTGAGTTGGCTGCCCCACAGCAGGAGCATGGGCATCGGCGAATGGACGACAATATCGACCGCTGTGCGCAGGCTTTGCGGCCAATCATTGGCCTCACCGAGTGGGCTTCGTGCCCAGTCCAGCCGCGCAATTAATGCAGCGGCGTCGCTACCGGTGGATGTTCCTTTCATAAAAAGCCCTGAGCGTAACGCTTTGAAAAATGACAACACCCATTATCCCGTGAGTCGAGAATGGGTGACTACCCCCGAAAAATAGCATGCATTCGGCGTTTGTCTTCAAATGAGTGCGTCAGCGCTGAATCCTTTCATCTTTATGCCAGTTCCGGGCGGTCGCGGAACTGTTCCAATGCCTGCGGGTTGGCCAGGGCGTCGGTGTTCTTGACCGGCTCGCCATGCACCACATTGCGCACCGCCAATTCGACAATCTTGCCGCTGATGGTACGAGGGATATCGCTGACAGCCAGGATTTTGGCCGGCACATGGCGCGGTGTGGTGTTGGCGCGGATCACTTGGCGGATCTGCTGTTGCAACGCCTCATCCAACTCGATGCCCTCATCGAGGCGCACAAACAGCACCACGCGCACGTCGTCTTGCCAGCGTTGGCCGATGGCCAGGCTTTCCAGTACCTGTGGGACTTTCTCCACTTGGCGATAGATCTCCGCCGTGCCGATGCGCACGCCGCCGGGGTTGAGCACCGCGTCGGAGCGTCCGTGAATCAGCAGGCTGCCATTAGGGCGTTGCTCAGCGTAGTCGCCCTGGGCCCACACGCCGGGGAACTGACTGAAATACGAGGCGCGCAGCTTCTTCTGGTCGGGGTCATTCCACAAGCCGATGGGCATGGCCGGGAAGTGCCGGGTACACACCAGCTCGCCTTTTTCACCGACCAACGGCTGGCCGTGGTCGTCCCACACTTCAATGGCCATCGCCAGGCTCTTGCACTGCATTTCGCCTCGGCGCACCGGCAACACCGGGTTGCCGATAACAAAGCAGGACACGATATCGGTGCCGCCGGACATGGACGATAAACACAGCTCGCCCTTGATCTCGCGGTACACATAGTCGTAGCTCTGGGGTGACAGCGGCGACCCGGTCGAGATCAGCCCCTTGAGGCTGCCCAGGTCGTGGCTCAGGCGCGGTTGCAGCCCGGCCTTTTCCAGGGTGGCGAGGAATTTTGGGCTGGTGCCGAACACGCTGATCTTTTCGGCATCAATCAAGTCGATCAGGCGCTCAGGTCCAGGATGAAAGGGCGAGCCGTCATACAGTACAGCCGTGGCGCCGATGGCCAGTACCGAGACCAGCCAGTTCCACATCATCCAGCCGCAGGTGGTGTAGTAGAACAGGCAGTCCTCGCGGGACAGATCGGCATGCAGGCCGTGTTCCTTGAGGTGTGTAAGCAATACGCCGCCGGTGCTGTGGATGATGCACTTGGGCACGCCGGTGGTGCCGCTGGAATAGAGGATGTACAGCGGATGATCGAAGGGCACCGCGACAAACTCAGGCTCGCCGCCGGGTTGGTAAAAGTCCTGCCACAGCACAACCTTCGCCTGGGTGCGGTAGTCCTCGACCTGCGCCTCGGGCCGCGCGTACGGCACCACAATCAACTGCTCCAGGGACGGCAGCCGTTCGAGGATTTCATTGAGTTTGGCGCTCTGGTCGATGGGTTTTCCGGCGTACCGATAACCGGCGCAGGTAATAAGCACCTTGGGCTCGATCTGGCCGAACCGGTCGATCACGCCTTGGGTGCCGAAGTCCGGCGAGGAGCACGACCAGATTGCGCCCAGGCTGGTGGTGGCGAGCATGCCCACCAGGGTTTGCCAGGTGTTGGGCATGCACGCCGCCACCCGGTCACCGATGCCGACGCCAGCCGATCGCAGACTGTTTTGCAGGCCGGCGACGTGAGCGGCCAGTTCGGCGTAGGTGAGTTGTTCGCGCTGGCCGTCTTCGCTGATCGCGACCACGGCCGGGTGGTGGTCACGCCGACGCAGCAGGTGCTCGGCGAAATTCAGGGTCGCGCCGGGGAACCACTGGGCGCTGGGCATCTCGGCGACTTCGATCAGTACCGCGCCGGGCGGGCTGCGAAACTGCACGTCGAAGTAGACGACGATCGCCTGCCAGAAGTCCGGCCGCTGGTCGATGCTCCATTGGTGGAGGGCGGGGTAGTCGCCCAGTTGCAAGGCATGGCGGTCGTTGATGAAGCGGCGGAACTGGTCCATCCGCGTGTGGCGGATGCGTTCCGGTGAGGGTTGCCAGAGGATCTCGGACATCAGCAAGGTCTCTTGTTTTTATGCAAGTCTTCAAAACAATAGAATTCTACTGTGGGAGGGGGCTTGCTCCCGATAGCGGAGTACCAGCTAGCCCGCGCGGTACTGACCCACCGCCATCGGGAGCAAGCCCCCTCCCATAATTTAGAACGCCAGTGTCTGTTTTATTGGGCCAGCCAGCCGCCATCATTGTTTTTATGCAAGTCTTCAAAACAATAGAATTCTACTGTGGGAGGGGGCTTGCTCCCGATAGCGGAGTACCAGCTAGCCCGTGCGGTACTGACCCACCGCCATCGGGAGCAAGCCCCCGCCCATAATTTAGAACGCCAGTGTCTGTTTTATTGGGCCAGCCAGCCGCCATCATTGTTTTTATGCAAGTCTTCAAAACAATAGAATTCTACTGTGGGAGGGGGCTTGCTCCCGATAGCGGAGTACCAGCTAGCCCGTGCGGTACTGACCCACCGCCATCGGGAGCAAGCCCCCTCCCACAATTTAGAACGCCAGTGTCTGTTTTATTGGGCCAGCCAGCCGCCATCATTGTTTTTATGCAAGTCTTCAAAACAATAGAATTCTACTGTGGGAGGGGGCTTGCTCCCGATAGCGGAGTATCAGCTAGCCCGTGTGGTACTGACCCGCCGCCATCGGGAGCAAGCCCCCTCCCACAATTTAGAACGCCAGTGTCTGTTTTTATTGGGCCAGCCAGCTGCCATCATTGTTTTTATGCAGGTCTTCAAAACAATAGAATTCTACTGTGGGAGGGGGCTTGCTCCCGATAGCGGAGTATCAGCTAGCCCGTGTGGTACTGACCCGCCGCCATCGGGAGCAAGCCCCCTCCCACAATTTAGAACGCCAGTGTCTGGTTTTATTGGGCCAGCCAGCCGCCATCAATGTTCCACGCCGCGCCACGTACCTGCGCACCGGCCTCGCTGCACAAAAACAACACCAACTCACCCAACTGCGGCGGCGTCACAAACTCCAGGGACGGCTGTTTCTCCGCCAGCAAATCATGCTGCGCCTGGTGCGGGTCCACACCTTTGGTTACGCGATCATCAATTTGCTTCTGCACCAGCGGCGTCAGCACCCAGCCGGGGCAAATCGCATTACAGGTCACATTGCTGGTTGCCGTCTCCAGGCCTACCACTTTGGTCAAACCGATCACGCCATGCTTGGCCGCCACATAGGCTGCCTTGCCCACCGAACCGACCAGGCCGTGAACCGAGGCGATATTAACGATACGCCCCCAGCCCTTGGTCTTCATGCCCGGCAGGCTCAGGCGCGTGCTGTGGAACACCGAGGACAGGTTGATCGCGATGATTGAGTCCCAGCGTTCGGCCGGGAACTCTTCCACCGCCGCCACATGCTGAATGCCGGCGTTGTTGACCAGGATGTCCACGCCACCGAACTCACGCTCGGCGTAGGCGAACATATCGGCGATCTGCGCCGGGTCGCTGACGTCCGCAGGGTGATGCCCCACCTTGCCACCAAACGCCTGCACCTGCGCGATCACCGCGCTGGCGTCGCCGAAGCCGTTGAGGATCAAGTTGGCCCCTGCCTGTGCCAGGCTCAAGGCAATGCCCAGGCCGATGCCACTGGTGGAGCCGGTGACCAGGGCGGTCTTGCCATTCAAAGTCGTCATGAAAACCTCACACAATGCCGGTGGCGTAGAAAGTACCGATCACCACGAACACCGCGAGGGTCTTGATAATCGTGATGCCGAAAATGTCTTTGTAGGCTTCGCGGTGGGTCAGGCCGGTCACCGCCAGCAGGGTGATCACCGCGCCGTTGTGGGGCAGGGTGTCCATGCCGCCGCTGGCCATGGCCGCGACCCGGTGCAGCACTTCAAGGGGGATATTGGCCGCATGGGCCGCCGAAATAAAGCTCTCGGACATGGCCGCCAGGGCGATACTCATACCGCCCGACGCGGAACCGGTGATACCGGCCAGCAGGGTCACGGTAATTGCTTCGTTGACCAGCGGGTTGGGGATGGCCTTGAGCCAGTCCGCCAGCACGAGAAAGCCTGGCAGCGAGGCAATCACCGCACCAAAACCGTATTCAGACGCGGTATTCATTGCTGCCAGCAAGGCGCCGCTGACCGCACTTTTGCTACCTTCGGCGAGCTTGCTTTTGATCGCCGACCAGCCGAAGGCCAGCACCATCAAGATCCCGACCAGCAACGCCGCCTGCACCGCCCAGATCGCGGTGAGCTTGGCGATTTCAGTGGTCACTGGCGCGCTCATGCCCGGCAGGCTGAGGCTGTGGGTCTTGCCGTACCACTGCGGGATCCAGTGGGTGAACAACAGGTTCATCACGCCCACCAGGATCAGCGGCGACAGCGCGATCCACGGGTTGGGCAGAGTGAGGTTTTCGGCGGTCTCAGGCTCGTTGCGCAACTCAGTGCCATAGCCTTCACCCGCGCGCTGGGCCTTGTTGCGTTGCCGCGCCAGGTACAGCATGCCGGTGCAGAACACGAAGATCGTGCCGATCAACCCCAGCCACGGCGCCGCCCAGGCGGTGGTGTTGAAGAAGGTGCTGGGGATGATGTTCTGGATCTGCGGCGTGCCGGGCAGGGCATCCATCGTGAACGAGAATGCGCCGAGGGCGATGGTCGCCGGGATCAGGCGCTTGGGGATATTGCTCTGGCGGAACATCTCCGCCGCGAACGGGTACACCGCGAACACCACCACAAACAGCGATACGCCGCCGTAGGTGAGCAGGGCGCAGACCAGCACGATCACCAACATCGCCTGACGCGTGCCAAGCAAGCGGATCGCAGCGGCCACGATGGAGCGCGAGAACCCCGACAACTCGATCAACTTGCCGAAGACCGCACCGAGCAGGAACACCGGGAAGTACAGTTTGATAAAGCCGACCATTTTCTCCATGAACACCCCGGTAAAGGCGGGGGCGACAGCGGACGGGTCGGTGAGCAGTACCGCGCCAAGGGCGGCGATGGGGGCAAACAGGATAACGCTATAGCCACGGTAGGCGGCCAGCATCAGCAGCGCGAGCGCGGCCAGGGCAATGATCACACTCATGGTGTGTCTCCATCGGATTGTTATTTTTGTGGGTGAAACTGTGGGGAGGGCTATAGCGAGATGTGTGCCATATTTTCAAGTTATTGAAATATATGGATATTTTTTAATTTCTTTCGAGTGTTTTTGGGTTTTGTCTCAATTTCGAGACAAGCGAAGATCAAATGTGGGAGGGGGCTTGCCCCCGATAGCGGTGCATCGGCCAGCACATGTGTTGACTGACCTGATGCTATCGGGGGCAAGCCCCCTCCCACATGGATTGTCTTTATATGGAGAACTTAGTCTCTTTGTGGAGATTAGGCGATGCCCAGTGCCACCATCTTCTTGTACAGCGTCGACCGTCCCAGCCCCAATCGCCTGGCCGCCTCGACCACGTTGCCGTCACAGGCCTTAAGTGCCGTCGCAATCAGCTGTCGATCAAACCGCTCCCGCGCCTCGGCGAATGTCTCGCCCTCAACCGTTGCGACCGCGCCGCGCTCCACGGGGCTGAACGTGCCGATCGCCGCGCGAATGTCCGTGGCATTCAACACCAAGTCATCACTCAGCAACGCCGCCCGCTCCAGCACATTACGCAGCTCACGGATGTTCCCCGGCCACGCATGCTGTGCCAACAGCGCCAGAGCCTCGCGGTCCAGCTCATGCTGGCTGCGCAGTTCTTCGAGGATCGCCTCGCTCAATGCCGGAATGTCCTCCAACCGATCACGCAGTGGCGGCACGTGGATCGGCAACACATTCAGCCGGTAATACAAATCGGCGCGGAACTCACCACGCTTGATCGCCGCTTCCAGGTCCATGGAGGTCGCCGCGATTACCCGCACATCGCTGTGCAGCATCTCGTTGGAACCCACCGGTTCGAATTCCTTTTCCTGCAACACCCGCAGCAATTTGCTTTGCAGCGGCAGCGGCATATCCCCGATTTCATCGAGGAACAGCGTGCCGCCCTGGGCAAT
Source organism: Pseudomonas sp. TE3911 (assembly GCF_054062775.1). Classification (NCBI taxonomy): domain Bacteria; kingdom Pseudomonadati; phylum Pseudomonadota; class Gammaproteobacteria; order Pseudomonadales; family Pseudomonadaceae; genus Pseudomonas; species Pseudomonas sp. TE3911. The sequence goes on from NZ_JBSSFP010000001.1 coordinate 1,750,717, forward strand.
CTGGAATTTGCCTGGACGGCCCTTGCGATCAGCGCCGGTAAAGGCGCCTGGCGCGGTGCCGAAGAATTCGGCTTCGAGCAGGTCGTGGGGAATCGCCGCGCTGTTGACGCTGACAAACGCCTTGTGCGCCCGCGGCGAGGCACCGTGGATGGCCTGGGCCAGCAACTCTTTGCCGGTGCCGGTTTCGCCGAGCAACAACACCGGCGACTCGGCACTCGCGCTGCGCCGGGCACGGCGTTTGACCTCAAGGCTGGCGGCGCTGGTGCCGATAAAGTGCGCGAAGTTGTACTTGCTCTGGCGTGAGCGCAGCAGTGAGCGGGTGGAGGCCAGCTCCTGCTGCATGCTCAGGTAGCGTTCGATCAACGGCGACAGGTTGCGCAGTTCATCGAACAACGCGAAACCAATCGCGCCGATCACCGCGCCAGCGTCGTTGTGGATCGGCAGGCGCATCACCACCAACGGGCCTTTGGGTGTGTCCTGGATATCCAGCAGGATCGGCTGGTCGTTACGTACCACTTGGCGCAACAGGCTATTGGAAATCACCTGCTCGCACGGCTGGCCGATGGCTTCGTCAGCGCTTTTGAGGCCGAAGCGCTTGGCGTAGCGCTCATTCATCCACACGATATTGGCGTCGCGGTCGACAATCACCGTGCCTTCGCTGGACTGCTCGATGATCTCGAACAGCGACTGGATCGCCAGGCCGCGAACCTGTTGGTAGTCCTTGAGGCTGGTGCTCATGTCGACAGCCCGCACGCCGCCGCCAGCAACTCCTTGGTGTAGGGATGTTGTGGCGATTCGAACACATCATGGCTCGCGCCGCGCTCCACCACCTTGCCGTCCTTGATCACGATCATGTCGTGGGCCATGGCGCGTACCACGGCCAGGTCGTGGCTGATGAACAAGTAGGTCAGGCCGTACTTTTCCTGCAGCTCGCGCAGCAGTGCAACCACCTGTTTTTGCACCGTGCGGTCAAGCGCCGAAGTCGGTTCGTCCAGCAGCATCAGCGCGGGTTTCAACACCAGGGCGCGGGCGATGGCGATGCGTTGCCGCTGGCCGCCGGAGAATTCATGGGGGTAGCGATGGCGGCTGGCGGGGTCTAGGCCCACGTCCTTGAGCACCTGGATCACTTGCGCGTCGCGGTCGGCGAGGCTGCACGGCGCGTGGACTTCCAAGCCTTCGCTGATGATTTGCTGTACCGACATGCGCGGGCTGAGGCTGCCGTAAGGGTCCTGGAAAACCACCTGCATCTGTTTGCGCCATGGGCGCATTTGCTGATGGTTCAGCGGGTCGAGGGATTCACCTTGGAAGCGGATGCTGCCGGTGGAATCCAGCAGGCGCAGGATCGCCTGGCCCAGGGTGGATTTGCCCGAGCCTGACTCGCCGACAATCCCCAGGGTCTTGCCGCGCTGCACGTTGAGGCTGATGCCATCCACGGCGCGCAGGTAGGTTTTGCGCCGAAACAGCCCACCGCTGAGGGGGAACTCTACGGTCAGGTCATCCACTTCCAACACGGTCTCGCGCGGATCGCTGCACAGCACATCGCCGGACGGCTCGGCGTCCAGCAACAGGCGGCTGTAAGGGTGTTGCGGCGCCGTGAACAAGGTCTCGCAGTCAGCCTGCTCGACAATCTCCCCGGCGCGCATCACGCACACGCGCTGGGCGATGCTGCGCACCAGGTTGAGGTCATGGCTGATCAACAGCAGCGACATACCCAGGCGCTGTTGCAAGGACTTGAGCAGCAGCAAGATCTTGCGCTGCACGGTCACGTCCAGCGCGGTGGTGGGTTCGTCGGCAATCAGCAACTCAGGCTCGCAGGCCAGGGCCATGGCGATCATCACGCGTTGGCGTTGGCCGCCGGACAGTTGGTGCGGATAAGCCTTGAGGCGCTCCTGGGGTTTCTGGATGCCCACCAGTTCGAGCAGTTCAAGGATGCGCGCCTGCGCCGCCTTGCCGCCCATGCCCTTGTGCAGCAGCAACGTTTCGCCGATTTGCTTTTCGATGCTGTGCAGCGGGTTGAGGGAGGTCATGGGCTCCTGGAAGATCATCGCGATACGGTTGCCGCGCAGTTTCTGCAGGGTCGCCGTCGACGCGCCGATCAACTCCTGGCCGCGATATTTAACCGAGCCCGTGGTAGCTGTGCCGGCTTCGGGCAGCAATTGCAGGATCGAATGGGCCGTCACCGACTTGCCCGAGCCCGACTCGCCTACCAGTGCCAAACACTCGCCGGGGCGCACGTCCAGGCTCAGGTTACGCACCACGGTCTGGCCGCTGAAGGCGACACTGAGGTCGCGGATTTCGATCAGGTTCATAGGGACTCACTCATGAACGTGGGTCGAAGGCGTCACGCAACGCCTCGCCAATAAAGACCAGCAGCGACAGAATCAGCGCCAAGGTGAAAAACGCCGTCAGGCCCAGCCATGGCGCTTGCAGGTTCTGCTTGCCCTGGGCGATCAGTTCGCCCAGGGATGCGCTGCCCGCCGGCATGCCGAAGCCGAGGAAATCCAGAGCGCTCAAGGTGGAAATCGCGCCGGTCAAAATAAACGGCAGGTAGCTCAAGGTGGCGGTCATCGCATTCGGCAGGATATGTCGGCGGATGATCTTGCCATCGCCCAGGCCCAGCGCCCGTGCAGCCTTGACGTATTCCAGGTTGCGCCCGCGCAGGAACTCGGCGCGCACCACGTCCACCAGGGCCAGCCAGGAAAACAGCGCCATGATCCCCAGCAACCACCAGAAATTGGGCTCGACAAAGCCCGACAGAATGATCAGCAGGTACAGCACCGGCAGACCGGACCAGACCTCAAGTACCCGCTGGCCGATCAGGTCGACCCAGCCGCCGTAGTAACCCTGCAACGCGCCGGCGGCGATGCCAATGGCTGCGCTGATGGCCGTCAGCGCCAGGGCGAACAGGATCGACACCCGCGCGCCGAAAATGACCCTCGCCAGCACGTCGCGGGACTGGTCATCGGTGCCCAGCCAGTTCACCGCCGAGGGCGGGCTGGGGGCAGGGCGGGTCAGTTCGTAGTTGGGGGTGTCATCGCTGAAAGGGATCGGCGGGAACAACATCCAGCCGCCGTCCTGTTTGATCAGCTTTTGCACATAGTCGCTGCGGTAGTCGGCCTGGAACGGCAGCTGGCCGCCGAACTGCTGCTCGGTGTAACGCTTGAACACCGGGAAATACAGTTCGTTCTTGAAACTCAGCACCAGGGGTTTGTCGTTGGCGATCAGTTCGCCGCCGAGGGTCAGGATAAAGAGGCCGATAAACAGCCACAGCGACCACCAGCCACGGCGATTTTTCTTGAAACGCTCGAAGCGTCGGCGTGCCACGGGAGACAAGTTAAGCATCAGGCGTTCCTCGCGGCGAAGTCGATACGCGGGTCCACCAGGGTGTAGCAGAGGTCACCGATGAGTTTTATCAGCAGGCCAAACAGGGTGAAGATAAACAGCGAACCGAACACCACCGGGTAATCCCGCGAAACCGCCGCGTCGTAGCTCATGCGACCGAGGCCATCCAGGGAGAAAATCACCTCGATCAGCAAGGATCCTGCAAAAAACACGCTGATAAATGCCTGGGGAATCCCCGAGATCACCAGCAGCATGGCGTTGCGGAACACATGGCCGTACAGCACACGTCGTTCGCTCAAGCCTTTGGCCCGCGCGGTCACCACGTATTGGCGGGTGATTTCATTGAGGAACGAGTTTTTGGTGAGAATGGTCAGGGTGGCGAATCCGCCGATTACCAAAGACGTCACCGGCAACACCAGGTGCCAGAAGTAGTCGGCGATCTTGCCCACGGTGCTCAGTTCTTCGAAGTTCTCCGACACCAGTCCGCGCACCGGGAACCAGTTCAGGGAGGTGCCGCCGGCGAACACCACGATCAGGAACATCGCGAACAGGAACGCTGGCATCGCATAGCCGATCACGATGGCAGTGCTGCTCCACACATCAAAGCTGCTGCCGTGGCGCACCGCCTTACGTATCCCCAGCGGGATCGACACCAGGTAAGTGATCAGCGTGGCCCACAGCCCGAGGGAAATGGTGACGGGCATCTTTTCCAGGATCAGGTCGATCACCGTCGAGCCGCGAAAGAAGCTGTTGCCGAAATCCAACTGGGCATAGCTCTTGAGCATCAGCCAAAGGCGTTCCGGTGCGGACTTGTCGAAGCCGTACTGTTTTTCAATGTCCTTGATCAGCTTCGGGTCCAGGCCCCGACTGGACCGCGAGCCGCTGCTGATGCCTTCGCCGGATGAGCCGCCGACACCGCCGCCGCCAATCCCCTGCAAGTGGGCGATGGCCTGTTCCACCGGGCCACCGGGGGCGGCCTGCACGATCACGAAATTCACCAGCAGGATGATCACCAGGGTTGGGATGATCAGCAGCAGGCGCCGCACGATATAGGCAAACATCAGCGCGCTCCTCCGCGTTTTTTCAGTTCGGCATTCATCTGCTCAGTGGTCAGAGGTGTGGGGCTGACTTCCCACCAGGTTTCCAGGGCCTCGTCATTCTTGGCCTCGATGGCCGGGCGGCCGAAACGGTTCCACCAGGCGGCGGACGTACCGGGCGGGTAGTAATTGGGGATCCATAGGTAATTCCATTGCAGCACCCGGTCCAGAGCATGGGCGTAGGTGAGCATCTGCGCCTGTGTGTCGGCTTTGACCAGACCTTTGATCAAGGCGTCAACCGCCGGGTCCTTGAGCACCATGTAGTTGTTTGCGCCCGAATCAAAAGCGGCGCTGGAACCAAAGTAGTTGTACAGCTCCATGCCCGGCGAGGTGGTGACAGGAAACCCGGTGACGATCATGTCGTAGTCCCGTGTCATCAAACGGTTGACGTACTGAGAGGAGTCGATGCGACGGATATTAAGGGTGATGCCGATCTGCGCCAGGTTGCGTTTGTACGGTAGTAACAGTCGCTCCAGACCGGCCTGCGCATTGAGGAAGGTGAACTCAAGCGGTTCGCCTTCGGCGTTTACCAGCTTGTCGCCGTTGGGTTTCCAACCGGCCTCTTCCAGCAGGGCCAGTGCTTGGAGCTGTTTGTCACGGATCATGCCGCTGCCGTCGGTGACCGGTGCCTTGAACACCTGGGTAAACACCTCGTCAGGGATCTGCCCACGCAACGGTTCAAGAATCGCCAGCTCTTCCTGGGTGGGCAGTTGGGTAGCCGCCAGCGGGCTATTAGAGAAGAAACTCTGCTGACGAATGTACATATTTCGCATCATCTGCCGGTTGGCCCATTCGAAATCCCACAGCATTGCCAAGGCCTGGCGCACGCGGCGGTCTTTGAATACCGGCTTCTGCACGTTGAAGACATAGCCTTGGGCCGGTTGCGGCATTTCCTTGGCCAGGTGAGCGCGTTGCAGGCGGCCATCGTCCAGGGCAGGGCCGTTGTAGCCGATGGAGTAGCCGGTGGCGGAAAATTCACGATTGAAATCGTAGGCGCCGCCTCGCAGCACCTGGCGGGCTACTTCGGTATCACCGAAAAACTCCAGGCTCAGGTGATCGAAGTTGTACAGGCCACGGCTGACGGGCAAGTCTTTGCCCCACCAGTCAGGGTCGCGCGTAAAGGTGATGGTGTTGCCGGAGTCGACCTTACTGACCTTGTACGGGCCGCTGCCCAGTGGGGCTTCGTAGCCGCCGCCATTGGCGAAGTCGCGGGTCTTCCACCAGTGCTCCGGGAACACCGGCAGGGTGGCGATATCCAGGGGGAGGGTGCGGTTTTCGTTGCTGGAAAAGTCGAAGCGCACCTGGCGCTCACCTTCCACTTCGACGTGCTTGACGTCGGCGAACAGTGTGCGAAAACGCAGGCTGCCTTGGGTCATTAATAAATCAAAGCTGTAGCGTACGTCTTCGGCGGTGATGGGTTTGCCGTCGGCAAAGCGCGCCTTGGGGTTCAGGTAGAAACGCAGGGACAGGCCGTCCTCGGCGCGCTCCATTTTTTCGGCGACCAGGCCGTAGACCGTATAGGGTTCGTCCAGGGAGCGCAGGGCGAGGGGCGCGTAGAGCCAGCCGTCAACCTGTGACACGCCGATGCCTTTGTCGATATAGGGCAGCACATGATCGAAGCGTCCGATTTCGATGGCCGAGCGCCGCAGGCTGCCGCCCTTGGGCGCGTTGGGGTTGGCGTAGTCGAAATGGGTAAAACCGGCGGGGTACTTGGCCGGTTCGCCGTACACCGTCAGTGACGGTTGGGGGGCCGCGATCACGGCGGTGCTGGCCAGCAGCAGGGCGAGGGTAGAGCGAAATAGAGTCGAAAAGGCCAATCGCATTATCAGTCTTGAACGCCGGAAGAACAGGAATAGGGATTTGTACGCTAACGGCATCAGCGTCGCCAGTCATCACATGCACAACGGCCCACCAAAAGGCGGGCCGTTGTTTGTAGCATCAGCGTGGACTGGATCAGTCCTGGCGGCTGGTGACTTCCAGCAGGTGGTAGCCGAACTGGGTTTTCACCGGGCCTTGCACGGTGTTGACCGGGGCGCTGAAAACTACGGTGTCGAATTCTTTAACCATTTGGCCTGGACCGAACGAACCCAGGTCGCCGCCTTGACGGCTGGATGGGCAGCTGGAGTTGGCTTTGGCGATTTCTGCGAAATCGGCGCCGCCTTCGATTTGGGCCTTGAGTTCGTTGCACTTGTCTTCAGTGGAAACGAGGATGTGACGGGCGGTGGCTTTGGCCATGGGGAGTAACTCCTTGAGTAAAAAGGGTGAGCGTACCGGATTCAGGCGGTTATTTCCTGGCAAAGTTCCCGGTATTTGATCGGCCGGTCTCAGGGCAGCACGATATAGTCGTTGCGCTGCAGGATTGCCCGGTGTGGTGCCTGGACGAGGTGCAGGTAGCGCCCGTCGACCAGGTCGATGGGCAGGCAGTCATCGATATCCAGCACGCCGTCGGTGTGACCCTGGGACCAATGCCCCAGCATCTGTTGCTTGCCCATGCGGGTGGCTTCCTGTTTGTTGCGCGCGACCACCAGCAGGTAATGATGGGCCTCGCCAAAGGTGTTCGCTTCGTACCCGCCAAGGTTGACGAAGTACAAGTGATGGGCGCCGGCCTGGGGCGCCAGGTGGCTGAGTTCGACCTTCCAGCCGTCGACGCCATCCACGGCCATCCAGGAATCGATATGCACGCCCTTGGGGCTGCCAAACCAACCGTCGCGCAATTGCGGGTAAGTGGCTTCCAGCGTATCCGCAGCGGCGAACACCACATCGTGAACTTCGATTTTCGCCCTGGGGTGCTTGCCCCCGAGCATCACGATAAACAGCATTGCGGGTCTTTCCTCGCGACTTGGCAAAGGGCAACCATACTTCGATTGAACCCTTTTGTCCGACCAATGCCACACTGTTAATCCGCGAACTCATCAGGAGGTTGTCATGCGTACTATTGATCTGGCCGGCGTTCCCGTCCCTGTCATCGGCCAGGGAACCTGGCGCATGGGCGAAAACCCGGACCAGCACCGCGCCGAAGTCGCCGCGTTGCAACTGGGGATCGACGAGGGCATGACCCTGATCGATACCGCCGAAATGTATGGCGAGGGCGGCGCCGAAACGGTGGTTGGCGAAGCTATTCGCGGCAAACGTGACCAGGTGTTCCTCGTGAGCAAAGTCTACCCGCACAATGCCAGCCACAAGGGTGTGCCGCGGGCCTGCGAAGCCAGCCTCCAGCGGCTGGGCACTGACTACATCGACCTGTACTTGCTGCACTGGCGTGGCCAATACCCGCTTGAAGAAACCGTGGAAGCCTTCGAGCGTCTGCGCGAAGCCGGCAAGATCGGTCGTTGGGGTGTCTCCAACTTCGACGTGGCAGACCTGCAGGAGCTTGCCTCCCCAGCCTGTGCAACCAATCAGGTGCTCTACAACATCGAAGAGCGCGGCATCGAGTTCGATCTGCTGCCCTGGTGGCAGCAACATCACTTGCCCTTGATGGCGTACTGCCCGATCGCGCAAGGCGGTGAGTTACTGTCCAGCGCGACGCTCAAGCAGATCGCCCATCGTCATGAGGTCACACCGGCGCAGGTCGCTCTGGCCTGGGTGTTGCGCCAAGAGGGCGTGATCGCCATTCCCAAGGCTGTGTCGCCGGAGCACGTGCGACTGAACGCAGCCGCCGCCAAACTGGTGCTCGATGAGCATGACCTAGACGCCATCGACCGCGTCTTCGGTGCGCCCAAGCGCAAGCATCCGCTGGCGATGGTCTAACCCGCTGGCAGAAACGGCGCCGTCCCTGGCGCCCGTTCCTGCGTGGGGCCGGGTTAACCGGCTACCGGGCTGCGCCAGTCATCCGACCCGGACGTGCCGGACACTTCGTGGGTCCATACGATCTTGCGATAGGTGAAGTACACGTCCTCCAAGTGTGTGAAGTGGGCATTGCTCGGGTCCTGGCAGTTGGGCATGCGTGATTGGATGTCCACGATGGTTGCCCCTTCCAGTTCGATGGTGAAGTAGTGCTCCTGTGCTCCGGCAGATGTGCTGCGCATCCATTCCAGGCGGCACGTGACCTGCTCACCGCTGGTCAAGGCGCTGAACAGGAGTGGTGATGACTTATCGAAGACCTTACTGATCATCAGCGGTTTGTGAACCCTCTGGCCGGTTGGTTGACCGGACTGTGGGTCCCGCGGAACGACTACTTGGTGGGAAAAGGCCTGGACCAGGATCTGGTCTGCATGGCCCTGCTGATAAGTGTTGCCTACAGAGTCCTGAGTAAATGTGCCTGCCGTAATCAAACCCTGTTTGACGCCGGTGATAGAGAGATACGCGGGTGTTGGCATGACGGGTTTCCTTGCCTGATTGAAAGGTCGTTCACACCGGCGACTGCGCCGGTTGGGGAAATGCCTATAACAAGAAACGTGCCTGAAAGTGTGGGAACCAATAAGTACTTGGTGTCCGTTGAGTGTCTGCGCGGCATGTAGAAAGTTATTGAGGGTTTGGAGGTGGTTTGTCGGGTATTAACTGCGCATAAGTGCGCATTTAATTGCTCATGCCGATAGGGCGCCTGGCAATTGATTTTCACTGATATTCGATTCGAAAGGCTGGTTTTATTGCGCAATATCCAGCATATGCCTCAGTTTACGTCGCCCGTAGGACAAGTCTTAAGTATGTGGTTATTGCTTGCTGAATGTTATTGGCATGGCTAAGGTTTGCGAACTTCGTGGCGAGTCGAGCGAAGCCAAGATGACATTCTGGTGCGAATTTTAAGTTTGCTTAGTTTGTTGTTCGTACCTTGATTAATTGCGTGCGGTCCTAAATGGGATACTCGGATAAACTCTGCGTTCATTATCTTGAACTTGCCAAACTACCCTGTTCGCAAACAAGTTTTGCTGGCGGTGATATACGGTATTCGAGTGAGTATGAAGCCCTGGAGTCTGAACTGGGAAAGATGCAGTCCATTCATGGCGCTGGCCAGCCGGACTGGCAAAAGACTCTGAACATCAGCGAATGCCTGCTGCGTGAGCAGTCCAAAGATCTGCGCGTGGCTGTCTGGCTGACGTGGGCGCTGTACCAGCGCGAATCCTTTGCCGGTCTGCTGGCAGGGCTCGGGTTGCTGCGTCATCTCTGTGAGCATCATTGGTCCACGGTGCACCCACAAAAGCTGCGCACCCGCAGCCCCTGCTTTGAAGGAACTGTGCAGTGCGATCCGCGAATATTCGCTGTTCCAGGCGATTTTGCAGGTGATCAAGCGCCTGCGCGACGCCCATCCGTTGCTGGATGACGACGCGCTCTATGACAGGTTGGAGTTTCAGGCCAACCCAGGTCTTGGTTTTCCCGGTCACGACATCGACCGGGTGGAGTTTTTTGTTGAACACGGTCAATTGCGTGCGCGTCTTCGCCTCAACGTTCTGGGGCTGTGTGGCGCTGGGTCGCCCTTGCCGGCGTTTTACGGCGAGCAGGCGTTTGCCGATGAGGCGAGTGGACACGCCACTCGCGATTTTCTGGACCTGTTTCACCATCGGCTGCAACGGCTGATGCTGCCTATCTGGCGCAAATACCGTTACCAGGTGAGCTTCCAGGCGCAGGCCCGTGACGCGTTTTCCGAGCAGATGTTTGCGTTGATTGGGTTGAAGGGCCGGCAGCTGCGCACTGCAGCGCAGTTGGACTGCAAGCGGCTGTTGCCCTACCTGGGTCTGCTTAGTCTGCGGGCGCATTCGGCGGCGGTAATCGAGACAGTGCTGCGTTACTACTTCAAGCACGACCGCGTGTTTATTGAGCAGTGGGTCGAACGCTCGGTGGTCATTACTCCCGCGCAGTTGAACCAGTTGGGTGGCAGCCCACGCGCAACGTGAAGCACACTTGAATGCTGCAGATTTGCTTGAGTTGGTCCTGGGGCAACCGCTGCAGCACATCCAGCCCATTTACATCGACGAACAGATACTTTTCAGGAAAGGAGAAATACTCCTGCAAATGGCGATACCCACTAAACGTAGTGTGCGGATAGGGCATCAGCGCATGCTCCTCGGCGAACCCCACCGGTTTTACCTGCTCAGCGTCGAGTCGCATCAACAGGGGCTTGCCATCAGCCGCGCTCACAGCTCGTCCATCGCAGTCCAGTGGTCGTAACTCGATACCTTCAAGCTCGCGCAATAGGCTCAGATATAACCCTTGGCTGATGTAGCGATCTCCCGCCAGATGCAGACGTAATTGGTCGAACTCACATTCGCTGAAATTGCCTCCGGCACTCATGTCGAGGCGCAGGCTCATCAACGCCTGTTCGCCTTGGACGCAATACTCCAATGCGCTCAGTTGCAACGGCAGGATGCGGGTGTCGTAACAGGTCCGAAAGCGACAGCGTTCGCCATTCACCGCACCGCTTTCGACTGGCGTATTCCGTGCGACCATCACCCCGACGCCCGTATGCTTCAGCGGGTCAAACTGCAAAATGCTGAACGCAGGTATCGGCCGCATATAGTTGGGCCACAGCAAATGCATCAACGAGTGCGTCAGCTCTGGCAACTCGTCATCCAATTTCTGGCGCAAGCGACCGGTGAGAAAGGCAAAACCTTCCAGCAATCGCTCCACATCCGGATCCTGGCCAGCCTCCCCTATGTGTATATCAATCAGCGCTACCAAAGTGAGGTCTATGGCTTTTACACCAAGGCGATCCAGCATCGGTATCCGTTCGATGCCACTGCCACCAGTGATGTCGCCCTAGGCGATTTCCAGGCGTTTTTCAAACCCCAGGGCGCCATGGCGAGCTTTTATGAAAGCTACCTGCGCTCCTTTGTCAGTGCCGAGGGCAGTCGCTATCGCCTACGGGGACTCGATGGCCGTAGCCTGGGGCTGTCGCGCTCACTGTTGGACCAACTGACCAGAGCCCAGATGATCCGCCAGGGCTTCTTCACCGAAGATCAGGGGGACTGGGCGGTGCGGTTCACGCTGGCTCCCTATAGCCTTGATCAGGCAGTCAGCCGTGCCGTCTTGAGCATTGGGGATCAACACCTTGAATACCGTCATGGTCCGATTGTGCCTATGGCGTTCCAGTGGCCGGGCGAGACGGATAATGGCCGTAGCAGCCTGGTACTGGAGAGGGCTGTGCAGCGCCCGTTGGGGATTGAAAAAAACGCGGGCCCCTGGTCGTTGTTTCGATTTTTCGAGCTGATGCAAAGTGAGCCAGCGATTGGTCAGGGCGCACAGCTGATCAAGGCCGAACTCGATGGCATGCGCGCCAACTTCCTGCTCAGCAGTCAGCGCAGTCTCGGTCCGTTCCAAATGGCGAACTGGCGCACATTCCGCTTGCCGGAGCAACTGTGAACCAGGCACATACCGCGGGATACAGTGCTGGGCGAACGGTCCGGGGCAAGGCGCGTTTGCGCAACGAGGACGCGTTTCTCGACTGCCCCCAGCGGGGGTGTTGGGCAGTAGCCGACGGTATGGGTGGCCATCAGGCTGGGGATGTGGCCAGCCGCTGGGTAATCAGCAGCCTGGCTTCGTTACCTGATCAGGGCAGCTTTGACGAACGGGTCGAGGCCGTGCGGCGGTGTTTGCGATCGCTCGACAGTGAAATGGGGCAAGCAATAAAGCAAGCCGCCGAGGGCATCATGGGCAGCACCGTGGTGGTGCTACTGCGCGAGGGCAATCGCGCCGCGTGCATTTGGGTCGGGGATAGCCGTTGCTATCTGTGGCGGGGACAGCGGTTGTACCAACTGTCGCGGGACCACTCGCTGTGGCAGCACTTGATGGACAAGCAGCAGTTGAGCCTGGAGCAGGCCCAGGCCCATCCGGATGCCAAGGCGTTGACCCGTGCCATTGGCGGCCGACAGCCACTGAGCCTGGCAGTGCTGGAACTCAGTATCCAGCCGGGGGATGTATTTTTGTTGTGCAGCGATGGTTTGTATCAGGGACTCAGCCACGGCGAACTGGGCAGTGCCCTGAGTGTGGGGACGCCCTTGCAGGTGGTGGATCGCTTATTTACCAACGTGATGCGAGGGGCCGCGCGGGATGACCTGACGGCCGTGGTGGTTCAGCCATGAGTGCAGTCCCCGGCCCGCCGAACCTGCTTGCAGGACGCTATCACCTCGAACGCGAATTGGGCACAGGCGGGATGGGCGTGGTTTACCGCGCTCGTGATCTGCTGCACGAGGCGTTCGGCGAGCCCAACGCATGGGTGGCGCTGAAGCTGCTGGGCGATACGCTCGCCGAATCCCCCGACGGCCATGTATTGCTGTACAGCGAGTTCGCCCTGACCCGACGCCTGCGCCACGATCATGTGGTCAGAACGTTTTCCTTCGAGGTTGACACCCCGCGCCAGGTTGCATTCTTCACCATGGAGTTGCTCACCGGTATGACCCTGGACCGGCTGCTCAAGGAGTGCCCTGATGGATTGCCTTGGAGGGAGCTGAAACCCATCGCAATGCAACTCTTGGATGCGCTGGCGTATGCCCACCAGCAGGGCGTTCTGCATGGCGATGTGAAGCCCGCCAATATCATGGTGGGCGAGCAGGGTGTGCAGTTGTTTGATTTTGGTTTGGGGCATGGCGAGGCACAGCAGGCTGCAGGTTTGCCTGGCTTGAGTCGCAGCCGCTTAAACGCCTGGACGCCGGCGTATGCGGCACCGGAATTGCTGGCGGGCGGGCGCCTGTCTCCCAGGGCCGATCTGTATGGCGCGGCCTGTGTGATCTATGAACTCGCCCAGGGAAACCGCCCCGGCAAGGGGCAGTTGAATAAGCCATTGCCGAGGCCACGACAACTGCCCCGCCAGTGCTGGTCCGCGTTGCGTTCTGCGTTGGAGGTGGACCCTGAACGACGCACCCTTTCGGCCGAAGAATTGTGCGAAGCGATAAATGGACGGCGACGCCACTGGTTGTTTTAGTGGGCGTATCAGCCGTTCAAATCGTGCAGTTGGCAGTATTCGACCCAACTCAGTCCGGCCATCTGCGCCACTTCCTTGTGCACTTCCAGGCGCAGGGCCTCGAAGTCCTCGGAGGAGTCGGTGGTCAGTTTGAGCGTCAATTCCCATGCAAAGAGACCCTGGCGTTCGGCTTCTGCCTCAAACGCTTCATGCAGCCGTTCGGCGCGGTACTGTGCCAGGGTTTCGCCCTTGGCCTGGGCGGCCAGCGGGTTCAGCGTGTTCAGTTCTGCGGCCACATCGGGGTGTTCGTTCAAGAATCGGTCCAGCGCGAGCTGGTGGTTATCGCCAGGTGGTGACAAGGGTGTGCTCCAAATCAGATGGAATCAGGCTTCAGTTTTTGGCCCGAGACGAGCCATATGCGCATTAAGCGCAGACAACACGTATTGAAGCAGATTCCAGGATTGGCCCAGGTCACAACATTCAACAATTGAAAAAAAACCGGCGTTGCCTGCTATTCATTGCTGAAATTTCCGCCCTGAACATGGCAAAAGGCTTTCGCTCCCGGTGTCAGGACGTGTAGCGTTAGCCCCGGTATTTTGGGCACTGCCTTCCATGGGCAGAGGGCGATGGGCAGAGGGTGGGTCATGGCGCAAACGCTGTTCAAACTGTTCTTCACCCAGCGTCTGGCTGCCTTGGCCAGTACCGAGTCGTTGCGTGCGATCCGCGAAGGGCTGCTGTGGATCCTGCCGTGCCTGCTGGTGTCAGCGGGTTTTCTGATCCTGTCCGAATGTGCGCGGGTACTGGGGTTCGATCCGCAGGTGGTAGCGCTCCTCGCAGGGTTGCACAACCAGATCAGTTCAGTGATTCCGCTGCTGGTGGCGGCTTCCATCGGTTACATGCTGGCGATCCAGTACCGCCTGCCGCAGCTACCGGTGGCGTTTCTGTGCCTGGCCCATGTAGTGGTCGCGACCTTTATCCTGCGCGAATACCCCCGCGCGTCTGCCACGTTCGTCCTGTTTATCGCCATTGCCTCACCGCTGCTGAATGTGCCGGCCATGGCCTGGCTGTACCGCTACCGCTGGAGCCGCCTGGTCAATGAAGACCTGGTAGGGCACAACCTGCGGGGTACGATCAATATGGTGGTGCCCGGTGCCATCACCGCTCTGGCGCTGGTGGTGGCGCTGTCTTTGTTGCTGCAGATTCCTTATGTGGCGCAGTTGCAGGGGCCCCAGGTGATTGAAGCCCTGGAGTCGCCCTATGGCAGCGGTTTGTTTGTCACGTTGATGAACTCGCTGTTGTGGTTTTTCGGGATCCACGGCGTGTACGCCATGCAACCGCTGTTCGACGTACTGGATCAGGCGGTGGTGCTCAACGGCGCCGCGCTGGCAGCAGGTGAGCCGATTAAATATGTACTCAACAGCGGCCTATTGGGCAGTTTTGCCTTTATCGGCGGCTCGGGCGGTGCATTGTGCTTGCTGGTGGCAATCCTGCTGTTTTCCAAGAGTCAGTCGATGCGCCTGCTGGCCGTGGCGAGCTTGCCGCTCTCGCTGTTCAACGTCAGTGAAGTCCTGCTGTTCGGCCTGCCGATCATCCTCAACCCACGCCTGTTCATTCCGTTTCTGGTAGTCCCTGCCCTGAACGCAATGGTGGCGTTGACCGTGGTGGAGTTGGGGTGGGTATCTCCGGCGGTGGCCAGCGTGCCGTTCACTTCCCCGGTATTGCTCAATGCCTACCTGAGCACCCACGGCGATCTGGCGGCAGTCGCGCTGCAAGTAACGCTATTGGCCCTGGGCACCCTGGTGTACGCGCCGTATGTACGTGCAATCCATCGCCAGGCCGCTGAAGGTGGAACGGTGTACCTGAAATCCCTCGACATGACCTTCCGAGGCCTCGAAGAGAAAGGCCGGCTGCGCGAGCTGGACCCGGTGCTGGCGTCCCACAGGACCTTCGCGCGCCAAGCCAATGAACTGAGCCACATCCAACAGATCAGCGACTACGAGTTCTACCTTGAATTCCAGCCGCAGGTCTCGACACGCACCGGCCTGTGTACTGGCTGCGAAGCGCTGATGCGCGCCCGCGATGCCCAGGGCACCGTGCACTCGCCGTGGGAATTCCTGCAATGGTTGGCGCAGGCGCGGCTGATGCCGGACGTGGATGTGTGGGTGGCGTCCCAGGCGATTCGTCAGTATCAGAAGTGGCAAAAGCTCGGTTTTGCGCTGCCCATGACCATCAACATTTCCAGCGCGACCCTGACCGACGCGGCCTATGGCGAACGCCTCGTGGAAATCCTCGCTCAGGCCCATGGGCAGGTGTCGGTGGAAATCACCGAAGACGCGCTGATCAGCGACATCCCGGCCACGCGCCAGACCATCCGCAAATTGCAGGACATCGGCGCCAAGGTCTATATCGATGACTTCGGCACCGGGTTTTCGGCCCTGAGCTATCTGCACCAATTCCCGGTGGACTTCATCAAGATCGATCGCAGTTTCGTGGTGGCCCAACACGATCCCAAAGGCGCCCAAGTGCTGACCGGCATGCTGCGTTTCTGCGAAGCGCTGAACCTGGGCGTGGTGGTGGAGGGTGTGGAGACCGCCGAGCAGTTGGCCTTCCTGAACACCGGCCCTGAGTTGATTATCCAGGGCTGGTATTTCAGCAAGGCACTGCCGGGCGATCAGTTGGAAGGCTTTGTGCGCGAGCGTGAAGCCTTGGCGCAAGCCTAGTAGCCGCGCTGAGTCTGTTCGATGTCTTCGATCAGGCTGTCGATGCCCTCCAGGCGCGCGCGGTTATCGTGGTCCCAAGGATGAAAGCCGGGTTTGAAGTAGTGCAGCCAAGGCCGCAGCATCCGTGGGAAAACTCCCTTGGGCCCATACAGAAACTTCAGCATGCGCCAGAAGCCTTTGAGGTGACCGCCGGCCTTACGGTCTGCGAGCAAGAGGCGTACGTGGAAATCCAGTACGACCAGCCAGAAGAACACCGTGGTGGTGAGCATGGCGCCGGTGCGCAGCAGATAGCGCTTGGGGCCGGGCTTGATCACCGTATTCCACACGTCGAAGGCCACAGCCTTGTGTTCGGTTTCCTCCAGAGCGTGCCAGTACCACATCTGCTGGTAGCCCTTGAGTGAGTCGCCAAAGCGGGACGGATCGCTGAGCAGGATTTCCGCAAGCATCGCTGTGTAGTGCTCAAGGGCAATGGTGATTGCCAGGTTGAAGGCGGGTGGAAAGTGTTTTTTCTGCAGGTCCAGGACGAACTTGAGACGACGGTCCAGGGTGTGTGCCGGCAGCCCTGCCGCTTGCATCAGTTCGTTGTAGGCCACGTGTTCACGGCTGTGCATCGCCTCCTGACCGATAAAGCCCTGGATCTCTTTTTTCAGCGCAGGGTCCTCCACGCGCTGGCGGTAGTGGCGCACGCTGTCCATGAAAAACAGCTCGCCCTGGGGAAACAGCAGGGACAGGGCATTGAAAAAATGCGTGATGAACGGGCCCTGTTCGTGCCAGTTGGTGATGCGCTCGGCGGGCAGGACAAAACGGACGTCGCGGCGGATAGGCAGCATAGTGCGTGCTCCTGTTCAGAGACGGGGTTCGTCATTGGTTTCAAATACTGGCCTGCGTTGCTTGGGCGCCATGCGTTTGCTGGCGAACACCACCAACGCTTGATAGGCCGCGGGCAAGCAACGGGCGAGCAGGTCGAGGAAATACGCATCGCGGCCGATCAGCACGCGGCGTTTGTTTTTGCGGATGCCTTGGAGGATCACTTTGGCGGCCTGGTCGGCATCGGTGATGAAGAGTTTTTCGAAATCGGCGCGGGCTTGCTGTTCGCTGTGGATCAGGAAGCCGGTCATGTTCGCGTCGATGCGGCTGCTGCGGCAAATGTCGGTCCGAATGCCACCGGGGTGAACGCAGGTGGCCGACACGCCGCAGCGTTGCAGATCCAGTTCCTGGCGCAGTGCTTCGGTGAAGCCGCGCACGGCGAATTTAGTGGCGTTGTAGCCGCTCATTCCCGGTTGGGCAAACAGGCCAAACACGCTGGAGGTGTTGATTACATGACCTTCGCCGCTGGCTTTGAGATAGGGCAGGAACGCCTTGGTGCCGTGGACTACTCCCCAGAAGTTGATGCCGACAATCCATTCCAGGTCGGCATAGTCCACGCCCTCCACGGTGCTGGAGAGGGCCACCCCGGCATTGTTGAACACTAGGTTGACCTGGCCGTGCTCAGCCATGCAGCGCGCGGCCCATTCTTCCATGGCCTGGCGATCGGACACGTCCAGCACCTGGGTGGTGATCATCACGGGTGACAGGGTGGAGGTCTTGATCAGCGTCAGGGTTTGCTCCAGGCCTGAGGCGTTTTTGTCCGCCAGCGCCAGATGGCAACCTTCCCGCGCGAGTGCCAGAGCCAACGCGCGACCCATGCCGGATGCCGCGCCAGTGATGGCCGCCACGCGACCGTTGAATGACTTCATGACAGGCTGCCTTCTGCGGTGGAATGGGCGGCCGCCGCGGGACGGGCGGGCGTATTGAGCGGTAACCGATCGACTTCATAGTCCTTGAGCGCAAACTGTCGCGTGACCTGCTTGAAGCGCCACGTGGAGCCGGGCCACAGGGTGGTGTTTTTGCCGGTGCGCGGGTCTAGGTACCAGCTCTGGCAACCGCCGGTGTTCCAGATGGTGCGCTTGAGTTGGTCCTGCAGTTGGCGGTTGTACGCTTGTTCCACCGCTGGCTTGACGTCCACTGTGGCGATGCGCTGGCGCTGCATCTGCTTGAGTGCGTCGAGGATGTAGGTCACCTGCGCCTCGATCATCAGGATCATCGAGTTATGCCCCAGACCGGTATTGGGCCCGACGATCAAAAACAGGTTGGGATAACCCGGTACCGTCGTGCCCTTGTAGGCATGGGCGCCGTCGTGCCAGGCGTCCATCAGGTCCACACCGTCGCGCCCGATGATGCAGTCGCGGGGCACGGGGTCGGTAGCTTGGAAGCCGGTGCCGAAGATCAGGCAATCGGCCGGGTGCTTGATGCCATCGGCGGTGATCACGCCGTCGGCTTCGATGCGCAGCACGCGGTCGGTGACCACCTCGACATTGCTGCGCGACAGCGCCGGGTAGTAGTCATTGGAGATCAGCACGCGCTTGCAGCCGATGGTGTAGTCCGGCGTCAGGGTCTTTCGCAGGGACGGGCGGGCCACTTGCTTGTGCAGATGGCGTTGGGCGATTTTCTGCACCATCTTCATCAGCCTCGGGTGCAGGGCAAAGCCGACTACGCGACCTTCCAGCGCCCAGTAAAAGGCGCCGCGCACCAGGCGCTGGGTGAAAGGCAGGTGCTTGAACAGCCAGCGTTCGAGGGGCGAAATTGCCCGGTCAGGCTTGGGCATGATCCACGGTGGCGTGCGCTGGAACAGGTCCAGGTGGGCCACCTGCGGCGCAATCTGCGGCACGAACTGGATGGCACTGGCGCCGGTGCCGATCACCGCCACGCGTTTGCCTTTCAAGGAATAGTCATGGTCCCACTGCTGGGAGTGGAAGCGCTTGCCCTTGAAGTTCTCCAGGCCTGGAATCTCCGGCAGCGCCGGGCGCGACAGGCCGCCCATACCCGATACCAGCACCCGTGCGCTCACGTGCCGGCCATCGCTGAAGCTCAATTGCCAGCGTTGCTGCTGCTCATCGAATACTGCGCGTTCAAGGCCCTTGTTGAAACGCAGGTAAGGCGCCAGGCCGAAGCGCACAGCGCATTGCTCCAAGTAGGCGCGTATTTCCGCTTGGCGCGCGAACTGCCGCGTCCAGTTCGGGTTGGGCGCAAAGGAAAACGAATACACATGGGACTGCACATCGCAGGCGCAGCCTGGGTAGTGGTTGTCCCGCCAAGTACCGCCGAGGGTCTCGGCCTGTTCGGCGATAAAGAAGTCGGTGAACCCGGCCTCTTTGAGTTTGATGGCCATGCACAGGCCGGCGAAGCCTGAACCGATGATGGCGATGTCGATGGATTCACTGTGGGCATTCATAGGCTGTCCTTGATGGGCATCGGATGTGCTCCTGTTTTTGTTTTGTCTTTTAGATAAAACACCATTGCAAAGAAAAATTGAATTAATTATTTTAAAAAAGATTTTAAATAATCTACCTGAAAATATCGCCTACGCTAGGACCATGTTTGGTATGCACCACTTGTCCGACGGACGAGCACGGTCTGCATGAGGTCAAAGTCCAGGGGGCGGGCGATGGCTGAGGCCTTGACCAATTCCGGTCGGGTCGCCAGCAGCAGGGAAGCAGAGGACCGAGCTATGGCTGTGGAGTGGGTTGCCGCTGCGGCGGGCGCAAGTGCGGTGTTGTGGGGCTTCAGCGCCTGGATGACACGGCGCATTGAAGCCGCTGTCCCCATCAATGGGCGCTTGGTGGAGGTCGATGGCGAGCGCTTTCATTATGTAGAAGAGGGCAAAGGCCCACCCCTGGTGATGATTCACGGGCTGATGGGCAGCAGTCGCAACCTGACCTATGCCTTGTCCGGCCAGTTGCGTGAGCATTTTCGGGTGATCACCCTCGACCGTCCCGGGTCGGGTTATTCCACGCGTCATAAAGGCACGCCAGCGGACCTGCCGGCCCAGGCGCGGCAGGTCGCAGCGTTTATGCGAGCACTGGGCCTGGAAAAGCCCCTGGTGTTGGGGCATTCCCTGGGCGGAGCGATATCCCTGGCCCTGGCCCTCGACCACCCCGAGGCCGTATCCGGCCTGGTGCTGGTGGCGCCGCTGACCCATCCCCAACCCACCTTGCCGTTGGTGTTCTGGTCGCTGGCGGTGCGACCGGCCTGGTTGCGACGCTGGGTCGCCCATACCCTCACCGTGCCCATTGGCCTGTTGACCCGGCGTTCGGTGGTCAAGGGCGTATTCGCCCCGGACACCGCTCCCGAAGATTTCGCCACCCAGGGCGGCGGGCTGCTGGGCATGCGCCCCGACAACTTTTATGCAGCCTCCAGCGAGATCGCACAGGTCAACGACTTCCTGCCGGACATGGTCAAGCGCTACTCGCAACTGACGCTGCCCATCGGCCTGATCTATGGCGCGCGAGACAAGGTGCTGGACTTTCGCAAACACGGCCAGGCCCTCGCCGACAAAGTGCCAGGCCTCAAGCTGCAAGTGGTGGAAGGGCGCGGCCATATGCTGCCGATCACCGCCACGGCGCGAGTGGTTGAGGCGGTGTTGCAGGTGGCCAAGCGCGCGCGTCCGGCGCAAACGGCCACAGTCCTGCATCCGCCCTTTGCCCTGGCGAACAAATAATCGTGGTCCTCATTGCGGGTTCGAACGGCGCAAATGCTTGCCCTAGAGACCTGACCAAACGGCTGAAAAAGAGACTGCTCGGTCACGTAAAAAAGGCTTCGAAAAAGTAGTTGACGACCTAACGATTCCGCGTTATTTATTTAAAAAAATATTTCAATGTTTGTTTTGAAATGATTTTTGAAATGCCTAAGAGCGAATAAAAATGAAAAAAACGTCTTTTATCGCATGGTTGATTTCCCGGAGCCTTCTTCGCTCCCTGAACCTGTTTTCCACCTCCCTGCCAAGGAGGCTGCCATGAACCAGACTCTGGCAGCGCCAAGCGTGTGGACCGATGGCAAGCGCCACCTGTGGTGGTTGGGCATCATGCCGCTGGCCACACCCCTGTTGTCCGGCTCCCTTGCCATTTTCACCGGCGTCCAGCAGTTATGGTGGGTCGGCGTGCTGGTGATCTTCGGGCTGATCCCACTGATTGACGGCCTGCTCGGCGAAGACGTGAGCAACCCGCCCGAGTCGGCGGTCAGCCATCTGGAAACCCAACGCTACTACCGCTGGATCGTCTACACCGGCGTGCTGTTCGTCATCTCGTCAGTGATCATTACCGGCTGGCTGGCTGCCGGCGGCATCGAATGGATCATCCAAGGTGGTCTGTTGCACGCCACCGCTCACCTTGATCCTTCCAACTGGCTGGTCCACGCCGCCAGTTACATCACCGATCGCACGCAACTGCATGGCGCACCGAGCTGGTTCACCTACTTGGGGATGGCCATGTCGACCGGCGCCGCCACCGGCATTGCCATCAACACTGCCCATGAACTGGGGCACAAACCCAACGCCTTGGAAGTGTTCCTGGCCAAGGTCACATTGGCACCGACCTTCTATGGGCACTTCTACACCGAGCACAACCGTGGTCACCATGTGCGTGTCGCCACGCCAGAAGACCCCGCCAGCTCGCGCTTGGGCGAAAGTTTCTGGGCCTTCCTGCCGCGCTCGGTGTGGTTCAGTGCGCACTCAGCGTGGAACCTGGAGCGTGAACGCTTGCGCAAACTCGGCCTGCCGGCCTGGCACTGGAAGAACGGTGTACTCAGTGCCTGGATGTACAGCGTAGTGCTGTGGGGCGCGATGATTGCCTGGCTGGGGGCGGCGGTGATTCCCTTCTTGATTATCCAGGGCATCTACGGGTTCTCGTTGCTGGAAGTCGTGAACTATGTCGAACACTACGGCCTGAAACGCCAGAAGTTACCCAATGGTCGTTATGAACGCTGCTCGCCTCGGCACTCCTGGAACAGTAATCGGATTGTCACCAATATCTTTCTGTTCCAGTTGCAGCGGCACTCCGACCACCACGCCAACCCCACGCGCAGTTATCAGTCGCTGCGCCACTTTGATGAATCGCCGCAACTGCCCTATGGGTACGCGAGCATGATTGTTTGGGCCTATGTACCTTACTTATGGCGCCGGCGCATGGACCATCGGGTGCTTAATCATTACGCCGGGGATATCAGCCTGACCAATCTTCAGCCCTCACAACGTTTGAAGTATCTGGAGAAGTACAGCAACAGCGCCAAGCCGTTCTGACATGAAGTGATACCCAGTTGTGTACTCGGGGCCTTAAATGCCGCGCAGGATTTTATCGCCCCGAGTAAGTGGTTTGACCCGAACAACAATAATTAAAGGGAAGGACGTACACCATGCAATCACCTGCCAAGTTCACTACCCATATTCTATTGGCTGCACTGGGCCTGATCGTTTATCACCAGGCCCAGGCCGCCCGTATCGAACCGGCCGGCAGTGCGTTCACCGCCCAAGGCCCCATCAGTTTTTCCAAGGGGGCGCTGATCAGCGCCGACTGCACCATTAAGGTCGCGGGCAAAGTCGCTGCCGATGGTTCATCCGTGAATGTCGACAAAGTTGAGTTCGATGGCGGCCTCAAGTGCAGCCGGGTCGAAGCCACCAACTTGCCGTGGGTGCTGGTGGCCAAAGACACCAAAAGCGGTTCCATGTCGAATATCAGCGTGGATGTGCACGCCTTCGGACTGGGCGGCAAGTGCGGGCCTTCTACCGCTGATGGCACGTGGGACAACGCCACCGGAAAGTTGGAAGCGGCCAATGTACCCATTGGCGAAGACTGCAAGATCAAGACGGTGTCGATCAAGATGCCGCCCACCTTCAAAGTAGTTGAATAACGCCGTCCACGTTTAGAGCGGTAATTGAATTGAGATTTGGCTGGAAAGGGAAGTTCTGCAGTTTCACCGTGACCTCTCGTTCATGGCCATTACCCCCTGGCGAATGACTCGCCATTACATGTGAGGAAAAACAATGAAAAGTTTGAAAACCCTCGTTTGTGCAACTTCTTTTGCTCTGTGCTTTGGTGCCGTTTCGATGGCAAACGCCGCGACCATTGCACCTGCTGGTGCCGCTTTTACCACCTCGGGCTCTATCACCGTTAAGTCGCCGGCGTCCCTGAATATTCCGGTCACTTGCAACATTATCTTCACCGGTACCGTGGCGAGTGGTGGTGCTGGAGCTTCGATTACCGGCGCCACGGTCAGCGGTTCCAACCCGCTGTGCGGCGTTCCGGTGTTGAGCAACCTGCCATGGCCGCTGACGGTCGCTGGTACTGGGCCTGACGCGTTCACCGGCACTGTTTCGGGTGTGAAATTCAAAATCGCCTCTGACTGCAGCGCTACGCCGGTGACCATCGCGGTCAACTGGAAGAACTCCACCAACACGCTGGGTATTTCTACGCCTCAAACCGTGGGCTCTTGCACAATTACCGCCCTTACCGCTGTTCCAAGTCCAGCGTTCACCGTTAGCCCATAAGTACCCTGAGTACTTGACGTGATGATCACACGTTGAAACTGGCAAGTGCCTCGTAAGAGGCACTTGTTTGAAAAAGTTTGCAAGGGTGGAATACAACAATAAGGAGTGGCGCATGAGTATTAAGAGAACAGCCGCACGCAGTCTATTGGGCTTTAGCATTTCATCTGATCAGTGGCGCTACGCATAGGCGAAGTGACTCGCCAGACCCTGTGAGGAATAACAATGAAAAGCTTGAAAACGTTCGGTTGTGTAACACTCTTTGCTCTTTGCGGTGGGGCCATATCGACCGCCAGTGCGGCCACTATTGCCCCTGCCGGTAGCGCATTTACCACAGCGGGCACTATTACTATAAAGTCTCCCCTTAGTCTTAATGTACCAGTGACTTGCAACTTCGCGATGGCCGGTTCGGTTGCATCTGATGGATCAGTTGCAGCGATTACCAGTGCCGTGTTCAGCGGTTCAAACCCCATATGCTCAATTCCTGTCGCGAGTAATTTTGTGTGGCGTTTGAAGCTGACAGGTAGCGGTCCCGACGTGTTCCCCGGAACGCTTGGTGCGTTGAAGTTAAAGGTTGCATCGGACTGTAGCAGTTCTCCAGTGAACATCAGTGTTATCTGGAAAAACTCTACTAACACCCTGAGCATCACAAGCCCTCAAACCGTGGGGGCTTGCACGATCACAGGTCTCACTGCTTCACCCAGTCCGGCGTTTACTGTTTCTCCGTAAATGGCCTGGGTGCTGGATGGGACGGTCATGAATTGCAGTGAGCAAGTGCCTGGCAAGAGGCACTTGTTGAAGTAAACCGGGTTCGGAAAAACCGATATCGGTGCTTAACAACTATAAGGAGTCGGGCATGAATAATAAGAAAGCACACGCACGCACGTTAATAAACCTGGCCGTTATCGGCGGCCTGATGGTTATAGCCGGCAGTGCGCAAGCCGGTGGGTTCTCTACTCCGACGTTCGGGGCGGAAGGCTGGGGCCGCGCGTTCGGTGGTGGTTCGATGTTTAAGGATGATCCGTCATCGGCTTACAACAACCCGGCGGCGATGGCGTTCATTGATCACAATATCTCGCAGTTCAACGTTGACTACGCGCGTATCAATATTCACTACAAAGGTACCGCCAAAGACTACGCAGGCAATCCGACCTCCACCACGACTGTTAACCCCGATACCTTTGAGTTCAATTCCGTGCCCCGCGATGGTGATGGAGGGCAGGGCGGTTTTACCGCCTGGGTGCCGACCGGATTCATGGTCATGCCGATCGGTGACCGTTTCGCTTTCGGTCTCAGCCAAGTGGTGCCCATGGGCGCACGTACCACCTGGGACAATGACTGGAAGGGCCGGGATTTTGCGGTTGACACGCGCATCGAAACCGTCGGGTTGACGGGGTCGCTTTCGTTCAAGGTCAACGATGAGTTTTCCATCGGCGGTGGCGCGATTGTTCAGCACACCAAAGGCTTCGTCAGCCAGAACGTTGACCTCTATGCCGCCGCTGCACTTGCTCCGAATTCGATCCCATTCCCGGCGGGCATTGGCTACTCGCTCATGCGAGTCAAAGTCGACAATACCTCGGTGGGCTGGTTTGCCGGCCTGGCCTGGAAGCCAACCCCACAAGACACTCTGGGTTTGAACTACCACGCCAAGATCAAGAACAAGCTTGAAGGCAAATACAACATCTACGCTGACGAAGGCTCCCAGGGCCTGATCGATGCTGGGTTGCCGGGCATTTTGTATCCAGGTCTCAACCTTCAAATGAACGGTAAAGCCTCCACCCAATTGGACGTTCCTGCCAGCGCAGCGATTGATTGGGTTCACCAGTTCAATGATCGTTTTACCCTCGGTGCCAGTGTCTTGTGGACCCAATGGTCGTCATTCAAAAACCTGACCCTGAAGTCTGAGGGGTCGACCATCGTTGCCATCCCTTACAACTACAAGGACGCCTGGATGGTCTCTCTCGGCGGCGACTATAAGCTCACCGATGATTTCACGTTGCGCGCCGGTGTTGCGACGGACCAGACACCTACCCGTAACTCCACCCGCGACCCGCGTATCCCGGATGGCGACCGGATCTTCACCTCGCTGGGCTTCGGTTACAAAATCAGAGCGATTCCGGGCCTGGGCATCGACGGCTCCTACTCCCACCAGTTCGTGGAAAAAGCCAAGTTGAAAACCCAGAACCAGGATCGTCTCGGGGGGGCAACCCTGGACGGCAAGGCCGAAGCCTATGGCGATGTCGTGAGCCTGGGGGTCACTTACAACTTCTGATCCTGTGTTACGCCGTGCCGGTGCGAAGCCCGCAGTCAGCGCATCTTTCTGCAGGTTTTTCACCGGTAATGCAACGAAGGGGTCGCCCACGCGACCCGTTCCGATTTCGTCCAATTCGCGTTGATTCGGCTGACAGGTTCAGTCGCTATTTTTTTCGCTTAAGCATTAAATAAAAATTTCAAAACAAAATTTGAAATTAGCTTTCCAAGTTTGTAGTGTGGCTTTACGCCGCAGGTCAATTCGACCTTGCGCACGTAAACCACGCCCTGAATCGAGTAGAGGTATCCCCATGGTTATCTGGTTATTGGTGGGTTTCGCAGCCGCGATTGCCCTGGCGTATCGACAAGCTGCCGCGACCCTGTGGTTAGGGGCCGGCTTGATCTGGTTGGCACTGGGTTACGTGTTCAACGTGGTGGCAGGTTTTGGGGCCAGCGTCGCGGCGCTGCTGGTGATAGCGCCCGCGTTGCTGATGACGATCAAACCCCTGCGTCGCACCTTGCTCACCAGCAAGGCCCTCGGCCTCTTTCGCACGATCATGCCGGCAATGTCCGACACCGAGCGTGCGGCTATCGAGTCCGGTACCGTGTGGTGGGACGCCGAGTTGTTCAGCGGCAAACCCGATTGGCAGCGCCTGTTGCAAGCCGCGCCGGCCAGCCTCAGCGCCGAGGAGCAAGCCTTCCTCGACAATGAAGTGGAAACCTTGTGCGACATCGCCAACGACTGGGAAACCACCCAGGTCTGGCAGGACATGTCCCCCGAAGGCTGGCAGTACACCAAGGATGCCGGTTTCCTCGGCATGATCATTCCCAAGCAGTACGGCGGCAAAGGCTTCTCCCACTATGCCCATTCGCAAGTGGTGATGAAGCTGTCGACGCGCTGCTCGGCGGCGGCGATTTCGGTGATGGTGCCCAACTCCCTCGGCCCGGCCGAGCTGTTGCTGCACTACGGCACCGACGCCCAACGTAATTACTACCTGCCGCGCCTGGCTCGGGGTGAAGACATCCCGTGCTTTGCCCTGACCAGCCCGTATGCGGGCTCGGATGCCGGGGCCATTCCAGACTTGGGTATTGTCTGTAAGGGCATGCACGAGGGCGAAGAAGTGCTGGGTTTCAAAGTGACCTGGGACAAGCGCTATATCACCCTCGGCCCCATCGCCACCGTGCTGGGCCTGGCGTTTCGCGCTGAAGACCCGGACGGCTTGCTGGGCCCGAAAGGTTCGCTCGGCATCACCTGCGCACTGATCCCCACGTCCCACCCCGGCGTAAACAGCGGTCGCCGCCATTGGCCACTTAACGCCGTATTCCAGAACGGCCCAACCACCGGCAAGGACGTCTTCATCCCGTTGGAATGGGTGATCGGCGGCCGTGAGCAAGTCGGTAATGGCTGGCGCATGCTGATGGAGTGCCTAGCAGCGGGCCGTGCCATTTCGTTGCCGTCGGCCAACGTCGGCCTGGCCAAGGTTGCGGTGCGTGGCACTACGGCTTATGCCGCGATGCGCAAGCAGTTCGGCCTGCCCATCGGCAAGTTCGAAGGGGTGCAGGCACCTCTGGCGCGCATGGCCGGGCATTTGTATGCCTGCGATGCGGTGCGCAAGGTATCGGTAGCGTCCCTGGATGCCGGCGAGAAACCTTCGGTGATCTCCGCCATTGCGAAGTACCACGTCACCGAGCGTGCGCGAATCATCGTCAACGACGGCATGGACATCGTCGCCGGCAAGGGCATTTGCATGGGCCCGAATAACTTCCTGGCCCGTGCGTATCAGCAAAGCCCCATCGCCATCACGGTGGAAGGCGCGAATATCATGACGCGCTGCCTCATCATCTTTGGCCAGGGCCTGATCCGTTGCCATCCCTATGTGTTCCGTGAGATGGAAGCGGCGCGCAACCCGGACCGGCGTAAGGCGCTGGAAGACTTTGACAGCGCGATGTTCGGCCACGTGAGTTTCGTGCTAGCCAACACCGTACGTGCGGCGGTGCATTCGCTGACTGGCGGCCGTCTGATTTCCGCACCTGCCAAGACCGACCCCGCGCTGGCGTCCTACTACCGCCAGGCCAATCGTCTGTCGGTGGTGCTGGCGCTGATCTCGGACATTTCCATGGGTGTGCTGGGCGGTGCCCTCAAGCGCAAGGAAAGTATCACCGGGCGTCTGGGGGATATTCTGTCGCAGCTGTACATTTTGTCCTGCGTGCTCAAGCGTTTCGAGGATGACGGCCGGCCTCAGTCAGACCTGCCGCTGGTGCACTGGTCGGCTCAGGATGCGCTAGTGCGTGCTCATGAAGCCCTTGCCGAAGTGCTGGAAAACTACCCGTCCAAAGCCGCCGCCGCCGTGGTGCGCGGCCTGACGTTCCCGTTCGGCATTCCGCTGCGCAAACCGTCGGATCGCCTACTGGCCCAGGTGGCCGATGTGGTGCAGACACCGGGCGAGACCCGTGACCGGTTGTTGGCCAATTCCTACATTCCACGTCCGGAAATCGACAAGTTGGCGTATGGCGAGTTGGGCTTCCGTCTGCTGCCACAAGTGGAGCTGATCGACGCCCGGCTCAAGCCTGCCATCAAGCAAGGCGTGCTCGAACCGATGCCTATTTCCGCCACGGCTTTCACCACCTGGCGCGTCAAGGCCAGGGCGCTGGACTTGATCAGCGACGACGAAGACGCCTTGCTCGCGCGCTATGTGGAATACGCCGACCACGGTATCCAGGTGGATGACTTCCCGCAGGACTTTGGTTTGCTGGAGGCCTTGCAGCAGCGCAAGCAGGCGTTGGAACCGGCCACCAAGCGGCGCAGCAGCCAAAGCGAAAACGCCTCGGTCAACTAGGACAAACGCGGCCAATGTGGGAGGGCGCTTGCACCCGATAGCAATCCATCAGTCACCGACTCATTGGCTGAACCACCGCTATCGGGGGCATGCCCCTCCCACATGGACCGGGTTTACAAGGTCAGAATGTGTTGTGAGTGAATGCTGATATGAGTGACAGCTACCTATCGTTCGTCAATTCCCCCTGGGGCCGTCGCCTGGCCCAGGCAGTGGGCTTGCCCCAGCCCGTGCCGTTGCAACGCCATCGCAGCGGTCAGCCGGGCCTGGCTAATCCGGTGATTGTCGCCGGGGCAGGGCGCCTGGCCTCCCAGGTGCACCAGGTCTTCAGCGCCACCGACACGGTCGCGGCTACCCCGGCAACGCTCAAGGCGCCGTCCACGGTCAAAGCGCAGGGCGCGGTGTATGACGCCAGCGCGGTGGTCGACCTTAAACAGTTGGATGAGCTGTACGTATTCTTCCACGCCAACGCCAAGCGCCTGGGCCAACACGCACGGGTGGTGGTGCTCGGCACTGCACCGGAGCATTGCGCGGACTTGCCCCACGCCGTCGCCCAACGCGCCCTCGAAGGGCTGGTGCGTTCGCTGGCCAAGGAGCTGCGTCGGGCGATCACCGTCCAGTTGCTTTATGTTGCGCCGGGTGCCGAAGACGGGTTGGACAGCAGCCTGCGTTTCTTCCTGTCGCGGCGTTCGGCCTATGTGTCGGGGCAAGTGGTGCGATTGGAAAAACCGGTAGATGGCAACCCTAGTGTCAACTGGGACAAGCCTTTCGCTGGCCGACGTGCGCTGGTCACTGGCGCTTCCCGTGGCATCGGTTTGGCCATCGCCCAAGTCTTGGCGCGTGAAGGGGCGCACGTGGTGTGTGTGGACGTGCCCCAGGCCCAGCAATCGTTGGAACAGGCCGCCGCCAGCGTCGATGGTTCAGCGTTGCCCCTGGACATCACCGCGCCGGACGCAGCCTCGTCGTTGCTGGCCCACGTCAGCCAATACGGCGCGTTCGATGTGGTGGTGCACAACGCCGGCATCACCCGCGACAAGACCATCGCAAAAATGCCCGAAGCGGCCTGGCGCGATGTGCTGGCGGTCAACCTCGAAGCACCGTTGCACCTGAGCACCGCATTGATGGAAAACCAGGGGCTTAATCCCGGTGGGCGCATTGTGTGTGTGTCATCGATTTCCGGTATTGCCGGCAACCTCGGCCAAAGCAACTACGCCACCTCCAAGGCTGGCGTGATCGGCCTGGTGCAAGGCCTCGCGACACGCGCCGCCACGCAGCAGGTGACGGTGAATGCCGTAGCGCCGGGGTTTATCGAGACCCAGATGACAGCAAAGATTCCCCTGATGATTCGCGAAGCAGGGCGGCGCATGAACTCTATGAGCCAGGGCGGGCAGCCCATCGATGTGGCCGAGACCATCGCCTGGTTGGCGCATCCCGCGTCGGGTGGCGTCAATGGCCAAGTCGTTCGTGTGTGCGGCCAAAGTCTGCTGGGAGCCTGAGCCATGGACTACGTGACCCAGATTATCGACCCGCCGCCCTCGCGCACCCAGTTGTTGCTGGATGGCGTGCGCGCCCTGCGTAAGCCCAAGTTCGACGGCGCGCCGGTACTGCCCAAGGAGCGGCTGGTGCGCTCGGCGGTGGGGTTATCCGCCGCCGGCATCGCCGCCTATGGCCGTGCCTGCAGGTTCCGGCGCGAGCAGGGTGTGCCGCTGTCCTATCCCCATGTGCTGGCGTTCCCGCTGCACTTGATGCTGTTGACCCGGCCAAGCTTCCCGTACCCGGCCAGCGGCATGGTGCACTTGGCCAATCGCATTCGTCAGCACCAGCGCCTGCACGAAGGTCAGGCCTTGCGCCTGGAGGTGTATGCCGAGCGCTGGGTCGCCCACCCCAAGGGCCAGGCGCTGAGCATCGCCACACGCGCTTACAGCGCCGGCACCCTGGCGTGGGAAAGCGACAGCCTCTACCTGCGCCGCGACGTAAAAGACCCGATCGGCGAGCCCTGGGGCGACGCGTTGCCATTGCAGGAACACGGCCTGCTGCGCACCCAGCGCTGGGTTTTACCCGCCGACCTGGGCCGGCGCTTCGCCAAGGTTTCGGGGGATTTCAACCCAATCCACACCTCGGTGATCGGCGCAAAACTCTTCGGTTTCCGCCGCGCCATCGCCCACGGCATGTGGACGCTTGGCCGCGCCTTGGCCGCCCAGCAACCGCCCGGTGGATTGGATCAGGCCGAAGCCCATTGCGACTTCAAGTTGCCGATCTTTTTGCCCGGCCAAGTTGCCCTGTGGCAACACCCTGTGACCGGCCCGCGTCGCGAATTCGAAGTGCGCAATTTCGCCGGCGACAAACCCCATATGCGCGGGCTATTTGTCTGGAATGAGAGCCATACATGAGTGACTACAGCTTCAATCCGGCCCCGACCCGCCGCGTGGCGATTATCGGCGGCAACCGTATCCCTTTTGCCCGTTCCAACACGGTGTATGCCCACGACAGCAACCAGGATTTGCTGGTAGCGGCGCTGCAAGGCTTGGTCGACCGTTACAACCTGCATGGCCAGCGCCTGGGCGAGTTTGCCGCCGGCGCGGTGATCAAGCATTCGCGGGATTTCAACCTCGCACGTGAGTCCCTGCTATCAACCACCTTGTCCCCCGAGACCCCGGCCTACGATCTGCAACAAGCCTGCGGCACGGGCCTGGAAGCGGCATTGCTGGTGGCGAATAAAATCGCCCTGGGCCAGATCGAAGTAGGCATTGCCGGTGGCGCCGATACCACCTCCGACGCCCCCATCGGCATCAACGAATCCTTGCGCCATACCTTGCTCGCAGCCAACCGCGCCAAGGGCTTGGGCGACAAGCTCAAGGCTCTGTTGAAGGCGCGGCCGTCGATGTTTTTCAAACCGCTGCTGCCACGCAACGGCGAGCCGCGCACCGGTTTGTCCATGGGCGAGCACTGCGAAGAAATGGCCAAGCGCTGGCAGATCAAGCGCCTGGCCCAAGATGAGCTGACCCTCACTAGTCACCAACGCCTGGATGCCGCGTACAAACGCGGTTTCTTCGAGGACCTGATCAGCCCCCACCGCGGCCTGACCCGTGACAACAATCTGCGGGCCGACGCCAGCCTGGAAAAACTCGCCGGTCTATCCCCAGCCTACGACCGCCAGAACGGCACGCTCACAGCGGGCAACTCCACGCCTCTGACCGATGGCGCCTCGGTGGTGCTGCTGGTCAGCGAAGAGTGGGCGGCCGCCAACGGCTGGCCGGTGCTGGCTTACCTACGCACCGGCGAAACCGCCGCGGTGAATTTTGTCGACGGCACCGAAGGTCTGCTGATGGCCCCGGCCTATGCCGTGCCGCGCATGCTCAAGCGCGAAGGCCTGAGCTTTGCCGACTTCGATTTTTTCGAAATCCACGAAGCCTTTGCCGCTCAGGTGTTGTGCACCCTCAAGGCCTGGGAAGACGCCGACTATTGCCGCGAACGCCTGGGCCTCGACGCGCCGCTGGGCGTCATCGACCGCGCCAAAATGAACGTCAACGGCGGTTCCCTCGGCTGCGGTCATCCGTTTGCCGCCACCGGTGGCCGGCAATTGGCGGCGTTGGCCAAGGCCATCCACGAGCGCGGCGGCGGGCGCGGGTTGATCTCGATCTGTGCAGCGGGCGGGCTGGGCATTACCGCCATTGTCGAAAAGTAGCGCTACCCAAAATAACAATAAGGAGACTGCCATGAACGCTATCAGCCAGGAACACACCGAACGCGTGTGGTTGAATGCTTATCTGCCCGGCGTCCCGGCAGACATTGATGCCGCGATTGAGGAATACCCATCGCTGCGGGAAGTATTCCTGGAGCACCTGGAAAAATTCCGTGAGCGCGTGGCTTACGTCAGCATCGGCACTGAAATGACCTACGCCGACTGGCAGGTCCAAGGCATTGCGTTTGCCGCCTGGCTCCAGGGCCAGGGCGTACAGCCGGGCGACCGTGTGGCGCTGATGATGCCCAATTGCTTGCAGTACCCGATCTGCCTGCTCGGCACCATCCTGGCTGGCGCGGTGGTGGTCAACGTCAACCCGCTGTACACCGCCCACGAACTCAAACACTTGCTCAAGGACAGCGGCGCCGAGACGGTGGTGATCTTCGAAAACTTCGCCCACACCCTGGAGAAGGTTGTGGCTGGCAGCAGCGTCAAGCGCGTGGTAATCGCGGCCATCGGCGACTTGCTCGGCACCTTCAAGGGCGCGGCAATGAACTTCATCCTGCGCAGCGTGCAGAAGCAGGTACCCGCGTTCAAGCTGCCGGGGGCGGTACGTTTCAATCGGGTGTTGAAACAGGGGCGGGCCCTCAACCACTTTCCGGTGAGCATGGCCCTGGATGACCTGGCCTTCCTGCAATACACCGGCGGCACCACTGGCGACGCCAAAGGCGTGATGCTCAGCCACCGTAATATCATCGCCAACCTATTGCAGGCCAAGGCGTGGGTCGGCGACCAACTGGACCAACACAAGCAGGAAACCAACGTCACGTTGCTGCCGCTGTACCACATCTTTTCCCTGACGGTGAACTGCCTGATGTTCATGTGCCTGGGCGGGCGCAACATCCTCATCGCGAACCCTCGGGACGTGAAGCGGGTGCAGATGATCCTGCGCAAGGAGCGCTTCAACGGCATTGCCGGGGTCAACACACTGTTTAACGGCTTGCTGGAAAACAAGGAGTTCTGCGCGCGGGACTTTTCCGACCTGCGCATGGTGATCGCCGGCGGCATGGCCACCCATACGGCGGTGGCCAAGCGCTGGAAGGAAGTCACTGGGCTGCCGATCATCGAAGGTTATGGCCTGACCGAGTGCTCGCCGGTAGTGAGCATCAGCCCGATCAACATTGCGCGCATGCGCGAGATGGAATTCACCGGCAGCATCGGTGTGCCGTTGCCGTCCACCTGGGTGCGCTTTATGCGTGAGGACGGTGAACTCGCCGACATTGGCGAGCAGGGCGAACTGCAAGTGCGTGGCCCGCAGGTGATGCAGGGCTACTGGAAACGCCCCGAGGCAACCGCCGAGGTGCTGGATGCGCAGGGCTGGTTGTCCACCGGCGATATTGGTGTGATGGACGATCGCGGCTATATCCGGCTGGTGGACCGCAAGAAGGACATGATCCTGGTCTCGGGCTTCAACGTGTATCCGAATGAAATCGAAGACGTGGTGGCGATGCACCCTGGCGTAGGCGAAGTAGCGGCGATTGGCGTGGAGGACGGCGTCACGGGCGAGAAAGTGAAGATCATCGTGGTGCGCAAGGACCCGAACCTGACCCAGGAACAGATCCTCGCCCATTGCCGGGAATACCTGACGGGCTACAAGGTGCCCAGGTATGTGGAGTTTCGCACCACCGAGTTGCCTAAAACCACCGTGGGTAAAGTGCTGCGCCGAGCCTTGCGCTGATTTAAATGTGTAGGTGATCTAAATGTGGGAGGGGGCTTGCTCCCGATGGCGGTGGCCCAGTTGGAACATCTTCGTCTGACACACCGCCATCGGGAGCAAGCCCCCTCCCACATGTTCAAACCGAGTTCACGTTGACCCAACGTTCTTCCTGGGCAGCCACGCGAATCGCCGTCGCCAACCGCTCCACTTCCCACGCGGCTTCAAAGTCGGTGCCATCGGTCCCCTGGCCTGCGACGGCCATGATCAATTCTTGCACTTCCAGGGTCTTTAACTCGTTGTAGCCAAGTTGGTGTCCCGCTGCCGGGCTGAACGCCGCATAACCGGGCAGGGAAGGGCCGGCCAGCAAGCGTTGGAAGCCGTCCTGGCCGACACGGCACAGGCGAAGCTCATTCAAGCGCTCCTGATCGAACGCCAAGGTGCCTTTGGTGCCGCTGATCTCGAAGCTCAAGTGGTTCTTGTAGCCATGTTTGAGCCAACTGCTGCTCACCGTGCCGCGCGCGCCATTGGCGAAACGCAGCAGGGCATGTACCTGGTCATCCACGGCGATAGGTTTGAGTTCGTTGCTGCCTTTGACAGCCGGGCGTTGAACGTGGACGGTCTGGGTATCGGCGCAGACGCTGACCACATTCCCGACCAGATAGCGCGCCATCGACAGCAAGTGGCTGCCCAAGTCCGCCAGGGCGCCGCCGGCGTGTTCCACTTCGCAGCGCCAGGACCAGGGTGATGTTGGGTCAGCCATAAAGTCTTCGCTGAACTCGCCCTGGAAGCTGATGAGGTCACCCAACTCGCCACTGGCGATCAATTGCCGCGCCAAGGTGATCATCGGGTTGTGTTGATAGTTGTAGCCCACCCGGGTTACTACCCCGGCGGCACTGGCGGCGCGGCGCATGGCGTCGGCCTGTTCCAGGCTCACGGCCAGGGGTTTTTCGCAATACACCGCTTTGCCGGCGGCAATCGCGGCCATCGCCATGGGGTAGTGCAGGTGGTTGGGGGTGGTGATGGCCACGATATCGACCTTGGGGTCGTTGATCAGCGCCTGCCAGTCGCCATGGGCGTGATCGAACCCCAAGGACGAGGCGCAGTGCTGGGCGCGTTCGGTGTCGGCATCGGCCAGGGCGGCCAGCTTCAGGGTGACTGGCAGTTCAAACACCGCCCGGGCATTGTTGAACGCCAAGGCGTGGGCGCGGCCCATGAAGCCTGTGCCGATCAAGCCGATTCCGAGTTCACGCATAGCCGTGGTCCTTTGGATTATTGTTTTCAGGATGTGCATTAATGGAATAAAAATTCCCATATTTCAATAGATGGAATAAAAATTCATTAACGCCTCGGTAATCACCTTGGCGAATGCAGCTATATTCACCAAGTGGCCAAAAGCCGCCAGTTAACAAAAGATAACGTAGCGCCGATTGTCAGACGATTCCAAAGCCCGATAGGATGGCCCCTGCTTCCTTCAGGCGCTCTAGATTGCAGGTTTCAGAGCCCGGGAAGGCAAGACCTAACAATAATAAATGGGAGAAAGGTCTATGAGTGAGCCTGTCATGGGTTGGGTTGTTTGCCGCCCACGCGCCGCACGCAGGGTTGCGTTGCTGGCCACAGCGCTCTCGTTGCTGGCCGGTGCTGCGTTGACGACACCGGTGCTGGCAGCCAGCGATACCCCCGCAACGCCAGCGTTTGCGATTGAGTCCCCCAAGGCCGCCAAAGGCCTGATGATCGACGTGGTGCATGCCGGCAAGCGCCTGGTAGCCGTCGGTGATCGCGGGCATATCCTCTATTCCGATGACCAGGGCTCTACCTGGACCCAAGCTAAAGTCCCCACCCGCCAATTGCTCACGGCAGTGTTTTTCGTCGACGACAAACATGGCTGGGCGGTAGGCCACGATGCGCAAATTCTCGCCAGCACCGACGGCGGCGCCACCTGGGCCCAGCAATACCAGGACCTCAAGCGCGAAGCGCCGCTGCTCGATGTGTGGTTCAAAGACGCCAATCACGGCCTGGCCGTCGGCGCTTACGGTGCATTGATCGAAACCACCGATGGCGGCAAGAGCTGGAACGACGTCAGTGACCGCCTCGACAACGAAGACCAGTTCCACCTCAACGCCATCGCCCAGATCAAGGATGCCGGCCTGTTTATCGTCGGCGAGCAGGGCAGCATGTTCCGCTCCAGTGACGACGGGCAGACCTGGGAAAAACTCGAAGGCCCTTATGAAGGTTCGCTGTTCGGTGTGATCAGCACCGCGCAACCGCAAACGCTGCTGGCCTTCGGCCTGCGCGGCAATCTGTACCGTTCCACCGATTTCGGCAGCACCTGGGAGCAGGTTGAGTTGAACGCCACCCGTGGCGCCTTGGAGTTTGGTTTGTCGGGCGCGACCTTGCTGGATGACGGCGCAATCGTGGTGGTCGGCAACGGTGGCAGCGTGGTGGTCAGCCACGACGATGGTCAGACCTTCAGCGTGTTCAACCGCTCTGACCGTATTTCACTGTCGTCGGTGACGGCGGCGGGCAATGGCAACTTGATTCTGGCCGGGCAGGGTGGCGTTCGCGTATCGACGCCGACTGGCGCTGAGCTCGTAAAACAATAAGAAGGCGGGGACAGAATGAGCAGTCATCACAACGATAAAGCGACCTTTCTTGAGCGCCTGATTTTCAACAATCGCCCGGCAGTGATCGTCATCTGCCTGCTGGTGAGCGTGTTCCTGTTCTGGCAGGCGACGCTGATTCGCCCGTCCACCAGCTTTGAAAAGATGATCCCCCTCAAGCACCCCTTCATCGAAAAGATGATGGAACACCGCAACGACTTGGCCAACCTGGGCAACACCGTGCGCATCTCGGTGGAGGCCAAGGACGGTGACATCTTCACGAAGGAGTACATGGAGACCCTGAGGCAGATCAACGACGAGGTGTTCTACATCTCCGGCGTCGACCGCTCGGGCCTCAAGTCGCTGTGGAGTCCTAGCGTGCGCTGGACCGAAGTGACCGAAGAGGGGTTCGCCGGCGGTGAGGTGATCCCCCAAAGCTACAACGGCTCGGCGCAAAGCCTCGATCAACTGCGCAATAACGTACTCAAGTCCGGCCAGGTCGGGCGCTTGGTCGCCAACGATTTCAAGTCGAGCATCGTGGATATCCCGCTGCTGGAGTCCTATCCGGACCCGCAGGATCAGGGCAAGTTGCTGGCCCTGGACTATCGCAAGTTCTCCCATGAACTCGAAGACAAGATCCGCGACAAGTTCGAAGCCCAGAACCCCAACGTCAAGATCCACATCGTGGGCTTTGCCAAGAAGGTCGGCGACCTGATCGACGGCCTGGTAATGGTGGTGCTGTTCTTCGGCATCGCATTCGTCATCACCCTGATTCTGCTGCTGTGGTTCACCAACTGCCTGCGCAGCACCATCGCGGTGTTGAGCACCACCTTGGTTGCGGTGGTCTGGCAACTGGGGTTGATGCACTTCTTCGGCTTCGGGCTGGACCCGTATTCGATGCTGGTGCCGTTCCTGATTTTCGCCATCGGTATTTCCCATGGCGTGCAGAAGATCAACGGTATCGCCCTGCAATCCAGCGAGGCCGACAACGCGTTGACGGCTGCACGGCGGACCTTTCGTCAACTGTTCCTGCCGGGGATGATCGCGATCCTGGCGGATGCGGTCGGGTTCATTACGCTGTTGATCATCGACATCGGCGTGATTCGTGAGTTGGCCATCGGCGCGTCCATCGGCGTGGCGGTGATCGTGTTCACCAACTTGATCCTGCTGCCGGTGGCGATTTCCTATGTCGGCATCAGCAAGCGCGCCATCGCCAAGAGCAAGAAAGACGCAAACCGCGAGCATCCGTTCTGGCGCCTGCTGTCCAAATTCGCCAGCGCCAAAGTCGCGCCAGTGTCGGTCTTGCTAGCCCTGGTCGCCTTTGGCGGCGGCCTCTGGTACAGCCAGAACCTCAAGATCGGCGACTTGGACCAAGGTGCACCGGAGCTGCGCCCGGACTCGCGCTACAACAAAGACAACAACTTCATCATCAGCAATTACTCCACCAGCTCCGACGTGCTGGTGGTAATGGTCAAGACCAAGGCCGAAGGCTGCTCGCGGTATGAAGCCATGGCGCCCATCGATCAGTTGATGTGGAAGATGCAGAACACCGAGGGCGTGCAGTCGGCGATCTCGCTGGTGACCGTGTCCAAGCAGATGATTAAAGGCATGAACGAGGGCAACCTGAAATGGGAAACCCTGTCGCGTAACCCGGACGTGCTGAACAACTCCATTGCCCGCGCCGACGGCCTGTACAACAACAACTGCTCACTGGCGCCGGTGCTGGTGTTCCTCAACGACCACAAGGCCGAAACCCTCGACCGCGCCGTGCATGCGGTGCAGGACTTCGCCAAGGAAAACAACAAGGACGGCCTGGAGTTCATCCTCGCCGCCGGTAACGCCGGGATCGAAGCTGCCACCAACGAGGTCATCAAGGAGTCGGAACTGACCATCCTGATCCTGGTGTACCTGTGCGTGGCGACCATGTGCATGATCACCTTCCG
Source organism: Pseudomonas sp. TE3911 (assembly GCF_054062775.1). NCBI lineage: Bacteria > Pseudomonadati > Pseudomonadota > Gammaproteobacteria > Pseudomonadales > Pseudomonadaceae > Pseudomonas > Pseudomonas sp. TE3911. The sequence goes on from NZ_JBSSFP010000001.1 coordinate 1,789,083, forward strand.
CTCGTGGGCCGCGACCCTGTGCATCGTGCTGCCACTGGTGCTCACCTCGGTACTGGGCAATGCGCTGATGGCGTTCATGGGCATCGGCGTCAAGGTCGCGACCTTGCCGGTGGTGGCGTTGGGCGTGGGGATTGGCGTGGACTACGGCATCTACATCTACAGCCGCCTGGAAAGTTTCCTGCGTGCCGGGTTGCCGTTGCAGGAAGCCTATTACCAGACGCTCAAATCCACCGGTAAAGCCGTGCTGTTTACCGGCCTGTGCCTGGCCATCGGCGTGTGCACCTGGATCTTCTCGGCCATCAAGTTCCAGGCCGACATGGGCCTGATGCTCACCTTCATGCTGCTGTGGAACATGTTCGGTGCACTGTGGCTGCTGCCGGCACTGGCGCGCTTCCTGATCAAACCCGAGAAGCTGGCGGGTCAGAAGGGCAATTCGCTGTTTGCCCACTGAGCCCAAGGCGGTACACAACGTCCGGCGTCAGCGACGCCGGACGTTGAGGGTCAATTGATGGTTGGCGCGATAGCCAGGAAGAGCTGGTCCTGGGGCGGCGCGATCAATACGTACAGGATTCTTTCCACCGGGTCGGCCCCTGCCGCCTGCTCAGTGCGCAATTTCGACTGGACATGTTCCTTGAGCAAATCCTTTTGCGTGTATTTGCGCTGGCTTGCCAGTTTCAAGTGGGCTCGCGTGTAGCGCTCAGGCGGTGCGTCGGCGGTGGCGTAGTGAAAGTGGGCATACCACAGCACACTGGGCGGCTTTTGCGCTTTGTCGTACACCGCGTATTCGGTGAAGAAATCCCCACTGAGGGTTGGCCGCTGCGGGTCTGCCAGGCTGGTCAGGTTGATATCGATCTCCTTGTGCCGCCAGAGGTAATCGAGGCTTTCCAGGGTTGGCCACTGGCGTTTGTAGGCGTCGCTGCACAGTCGTGTGGCCATGCGCTGCATGTCCCTGGCGTTGGCGCGGTAGCGATCGATGGCGTCCTGCGCCCTGGGCTGGTCGCTGTGATCCCGTGCGATTTCATCCGCAAGTGCGTTGAGTCTATCGGCCTGTCCGGTGAGCAACTCATCCCAGTCGGCCGGGTTGACGTCTTGCCGGGTGAGGGCGGACTCCAGCTTCTTCTGTTGGGCACTGATCAGACGTTCGATCTCGGGGCGTTGCCGCAGCACTTTCTCGCCCTGGTCTTTGAGCATTGCCAGGGTAGAGGCCGGCGCCGCCGGTTCGGGGGCGGCCATGGGTTGCTGGGGCGTTTCCACCCAACTGCCGGCATCATCCGCGTCGAAGGTGGTCAGGGGTTCACCGGTCAGGCTATTGGTAATGGTGAGTCGTTCGCGAGGGTGTAGACCATCGACAGGTTTCAGCTCGCCGATCCAGTACGTGCGCGTACGGGTTTTGAAGATACGTTTGGCCGGCTCTTTCGGCCTGAGCAACGTGGCGGCGGATGCTTCGACCTCCAGTGCTTCCTGGCTGCGCACCACACTTTCCAGCTCGTTTTCAGCCAGCGTCCGCGCCCGACTCAGCCCGGCCAGCAGGCGTTCGGCCACGGGGTGTACGCGTTGCGGATTGATGAACGTGAGCGCCTCGATGGCCTGCTCGTAGCTGCGGTACTTGTCCAGGATTGTGCCGTACAGCAATCGTTGCTCATCCAGCGGATAACCGCTGCTGCTGCGCACTTCGGTATGTGACAGCAAGGCCTGGCCCAGGCTCGAATTGTTTAGATGGTCGATGTACAGCGCCTCCAGCGGCGACGCCTCCAGCGCCGACAATTTCACGACCACCCACGAGAGCGGGATCAGCGCATGCATCTCCAGGTTCTGCGCAAAAAAGTGCTGGAACGTCGTAATTTTGGACAACGCTTGCGTGCGCAACACACGTCCGGCCACGGAGTCCTGTTCCAGCAACTCAAGGGTGGTTTCCATCTCGCGCGAGCGGGCCGCCATGCGTTGAACGACGTCCGCCAGTTCAATCGAGCGGGTCACATGTTCGTTATACGCCCAGGGACGACCTTCGCGCAGTTCCTCGCGCATCCGGCTGGCCAGGTGGCTCATGGGCTCGCCACGCTCAGTGAACATAAAGGTGTCGGCCCATTTCTGCAGGTGGAAATGCGTGCGCATTTGCTCGTCCCAAAGCGTTTTGAGCGTGATGGCCTGGTCCTGCACATGGGGGCCGGCACCCGCGTATTTCTGCAGGTCCTGACCTACCTTGTACAGCTCGATGCGCTTTGGCAGTACCTTGGCGTAACTCTGCTCGAGTTTATCCAGGACCACCTCATAGTCGGTGCGCGCCTTCGAATAGTTGGCCATCGCCTCCTGATGCTTTGCTTCGATCGCGGGTTTCAGCACATCGAGGGCGTTTTGCAGCAGGTTCCACAGCTTCTTTAAGGTAATCGCATGTTTGTTCAGGGCGTCGCGGTTATTGTTAAGGCGGGTCAACCAATCTCTGAACTCGGCCATGTCCGGGGAAATCTGCGCATTGAGCGTGTCCATGCGGTCCTTCAATTGCACCGCCTGGCGACGATTCTCCTCGCGCAGCGTTGCCAGGCGCTTGGGCCCACCGCCCGCCAGCTTGAGCCCGCGGTCTAGGGTCCAGTGGCCCTTGCCATCGGTGCGCAGCTTGATGCCGGGGTGGTCGGGTTTGTTCGGGTCAATGATGAATATGTCGTCCACGTCCGGGGTAATGTTGACGCGAAACAGCAGGCCGCCCACCGTGGCGTGCCAGCGCTGGCCGATCTTGAACAACCCGCGATAAGGGCCGAGCGCGACGGGGTCCGGGGCGTGTTCAGGCCAGGGCACATTGACCTCCAGCAGTTTCCTTAACAAACGCGCCGAGGCACTGTCGCTGGCCAGGGAGCGGTCGATATCCAACAGGGTGCGGCCGCCGCCGGGCGGTTCGGCAGGCAAGCCGACGATGCCCCGTCGCACCACGGCCGGGGTTGAGATGGCCTGGCCCTGCGGGTGTTGCAATGGCAACCGTGGGACCTCCGCTTGCGCAGGGGGCTGTGCTACGTGGTCGCGTATCCCCAGGTGAATCAGAACCATGCTGGTGTTGAGCAGCAGGTCGACCCACGCCAGTTCACGGGCAATCGGGTCTTTGCTTTCCAGGGCTGGTACGTCCTGCTTGAGGCTCAGGGCCAACTGCATGAACCAGCCCACCGCCGCCAAGGGCCCACGCACCAGCATCAGCAAGGTGTTGAAGCCCAGTTGCACGCCTTCGAGAATCAGCGCCCAGCGGCTTTCGGCGTTGGAGGTCGAATCACGGTCGGCTTGCTCCTGCAGTTGCCGCGCTTCGCACTCGTACAGGTAGTCCATCAGTTGGTTGTTGCCCAGCGCCTGGAGGATTTGATCGCTGCTTTCATCACTCGGCGGGGCCAGCGTCGCGGGGCGTGGAATGGGCGGCAAGGGGTCGAACTCGGAACCTATGCCGCTGACACGCACGTAATGGGGTTCCCGGAACCCGCCGTTGCTGTACACCGCTCTGGCAGGGTCTTCCATCCAGGCCAGGACGCTGTCCTGCAGCTCGCCGGGTTCGGCGATGGCGGCCAGCAGACTGGCGCGGTCGGTGAATTCCAACAGCGAATCCCGATATGCCGGGCGATACAACAAGCGCGGGCCTGGCTGCCCGTTGCGCGGCTCGATGATGAACATATTCTGCACCCCATCCGCCTTGGCGCCGGGCTTGCGTTGAAAGGCGAGCACACGCATGACCACTTCATCCATGCCCGCCCAGCGCTCGGTACTGTGGGTGCCCAGCACTGCTTCGACATAGCGCAGCCCTCGCGACGTAAGCCCGGCCTGGCCTTTGATCTTGTATTCCAGGGCCTGGGTTTTCAGGTCGATGGGACGCTGCACAAGGAACAGCCGCTTGCGCTCTTGCGCCTGGGCGTCCTCGCCGAGCAGTGACTGGTGAAGGTAAGCCGGGTAGTTGCGCCCGACATCGATGCGCTGCACCAGCGCGAGCAGGTACTCCGGGGTCAGGCTGCTGTCGACCGGCTGGCCATCCGCATGGCGCACCGTCATGCGGCCGGCAGGTTTACCTGAAAGGTTCTTGAGCGCCAGGTCGACCAGGCTCATTGACACGCGGTCGATGTAGCCACTTTGCAGGGTGCCCACCGGCACTTCGAAGGTCAGTTGCAGTGCGCCGGCCCGGTAGGCGCCCTGGGCAAGTTCCTTGCAGCTGCGTTCGCCGTGTTCGGTGGCGTTGCGGTCCAGGCACAGTTGGTGATCCAGATGGCTGGCGGCATAGCTGCGAATATCCTCGAGATCATCGAGGTAGTGTTTGCCTTGATTCAGACGCCGAAGGCTGGCCTGTTCGAGCAGGCACTGAGAAAACGCGAAACGATCGGCCGCCGAGGCGTTTTGCAGCCAGCCGGGCAGGGCCGCCTCGATCGCCGGCGCGGGATGGCTGGCGATGGCGGGGGAGTCGGTGAACAGGCTCGCCAGGTCGGTGATTGCCGCAAACTGCTGTTCCAACGCCTTGACGCTGGTGCCCGCAGGCAGGCGCAGACTGGCCAGGTTCTCCAGTTGCCGATCCAATACCAGCGCCGCCTGCACTTCGAAAATATCGCCATCGGGCTCGTACAGGCGCCAAGTGATGGTGTCGGCCATCCCCTCTGCCTGCATGCGTTTGCCCCATGCCTCGCCGAATGCATCCAGGCTGGCGTAGGAATCGATCCGGCCGGACAAACCACACAGCAGCACGCGCGTGCCGCTGACCACTAGAATATCGCTGGCCTGCTGCGTCAGTGATGTGCTGCCTTGTACAAGCTGGGTTTCCAGGGTGTAGGCGTGGATCGCATTGGCAGGCCATGGCTGCTCGGTCCTGGTTTCTCGGCTGGGATAGTCGGCCAGGGTGCTCAGTATCTGCAGTTGCTGGGTGTCGTCCCCCGATTGACGGACGGCGCTGGCCCTGAATGCGCCGCGCAGCACTTCGGCCAACCATTGCCAGCGACTGACGCCGGTATCGCTGTCCTGTTCCCAATACGCGGCCAGCGCCTCTTGGGCCCCGATAAACAGGATCAAGGGCAGTTCCCGTATCGCGTTTTCGAAGACGTTCAGGTCGTAGCTGCGCTCGCCATCGGCCTGAAACGTGAGTCGGCTGCCGGTGGCGTCGCTCAGGTAGGCGTCCAACCCGTAACTCAATGAAAGGTCGGGAAAATGGCCGTCGGCAAGGAATTGCAGCGCCACATCCAGCAGCGGCCGCAGTGCCCGGCCGCCCCCCTCACGGGGGAGCGCCATGTACAGATCCGAAGGGGCGATGGACAGGGGCGGGTAGTGTTCTTTCAGGGTGCGGGCCAGCATTTCTGCAACTACCGACCGCAGGGCGGGGCGCGTTGAAAACTGCCCCTTTATCACGGTTTTCAGCAGGTTTTCCGCCGGGATCGGCGTGACGATTGGCATGAAAGGTATTCCTTTACGTTGGATAAGCGAATGCCCGCCTAACCTAACGCCAACGCCACGCCTGATGCGGTAGCCCGATAGCACACATGTGCGCGAACGGCTCGGGCCGCTTCATTACGGGAACGATAAGAACCAGCGCTGCGCCAGCGCCTTGCCAATCAAGCCTCGGTGTACGTCGACCACTGCCTGCGGGCCCTGCGCCTTGGCGAGCAACGAGTAATAGCTTTGCTTGCGCTGTTCGCGGGTTTTCACGTGCGCGGCGGTGTAATCGGCCCCTGCGGTGTCTGCGGTGGGGTAGTGAAAATGCGCATACCACACCGGGTAGCCTTTGGGATCATTGATCGCGTACTCCTGGATGAAGTCCTGGCGCTCACCCTTCAATCGGGTCCGCCCGCCCAACTTGGCCACGTTGACCTGGCGCTGGTTGAGCAGGTATTCCAGATTGCCGTGGGTGGGCGGCAGTTCCAGGCTCAGTTGGTGCCGCAATGTCTGGCCCAAGGCACTCAAGCGTTCACCGGCCTTACGCATGTCGCTGGCCAGTGCCTGGTCAGCGGTGGTCCTGGCACTCTCGGGCTGAGCGGCGATGGCCTGGTCCAACTCGGTGGCGAGTTTGTCATAGCGAGCCGCTTCGTAATCCAGGACCTCCTGGACCTCCTGGGGGTGCCTGCTGCTTTTTTTGTAATGCTCGGCCCTGCGCAGATGATCATCCAGCATGGCCAGCAACTTGCGCGCTTCACCCTTGACCTGGCTCAGGCTGCGCGGTGGGACGGGCGCCTGGGGCGGCGTCTGCACCACATACTCGACCCATACATCGCCCTGCTGTGAATAGCTCTCGACCACTTGCCGGGTGTTCTCGTTGCGTACTTCGACCACTTCAACGTTGTGCACCCGCTGCACGTCGCCGATCAGCGTGCCCCTGCGCCGGGTCTTGATTACCCGTTTCGCCGATGTGGCCGCCGGGGCCTGAGCCGGCACAGGCCTGGGTGGCTGGCTGCTGGTGTGTGCAATCGGTCTGACCTCCCTGGACAGACGTTGTGTTACCTCGTCGTAGAGCCCGCGGACCAGGTTCAGCAACCGGCCGCTGAACGTCGCATCCAGGCCCTCGACGTCGACAATTTCCAACCCGAGCAACCCATCCAGCGCACGGCCGTAATGCTCCACCAGACTTTCCAACACACTCAGCCGATCACTGGACGACAGCACCAGGCCGTTGAGTTCGGCGTGGGTGCGTACCTGCTGCTGCAGCGGGCTGACAATGTTATCCATTGCCTTGAACAGCGGGTGTCCGAAATCCTTCACGCTCAGGTATTTCAAGGTGCGCAGCTGCAAGTCCTTGATGGACAGCGCGCTGATCTCGTTCACCCGATTGGCAGTCATCTCGTTGAATCGTTTGGCGCCGCTGGAGCCCATTGACTGCATGTGTTCAAGGTGTCGCGCCTGGCGTTCAAGCCAGCGGATACTGCGCTCGTTGATGTCTGCCAGCTGGGACGTGAACTGGCGATAGCGGTTGCGTTCAAGCACGACTGCCACATTGAAACCGGGACCTTCACGCCGGAACTGCGGGTGGGCGCGGTACAGGTCTTCTCTGTCGAGCTCGGCAATGGCCACATGTTTACGGGCATTGAGAACGGCGTCGTGCAACAGGTCCAGGGTTTTTGTCAGCGATAAGGGAACGTTTAAGGCTTCACGCTCCTTGAGGCTGTCCAGGATCTGCTGCTGGTGCAGGCTTTGTTTCTCAAGGGCGGCATCGTACTGCTGACGCGCCTCTGCCAGTGGCTTGCCGCTTAAACCGGTCTGCCGGGCTTCTGCCTTGTCGACCTCGGGCTGAGTTTGCAAGTAGGCCTGAAGGTCATCCTCCAATGCCTTGACGCGGTTGGCCTTGCGCTCGCGCTCGGCAGCAATGCGCTTTGGCGGCATGCCACCGCGCAGGCGCAGCCGGGAGTCCACTGACCAGATGCCCTGGCCGTCGTCGCGCAGGTAAGGGCCAGGCCGTTGGGCATCGGTGGGGTCGGTAATTCGCACGCTGCCATCGTCCTCCAGGTTGACGCGGAACAGGTCGCTGTCGACTTGCGCATGCCAACGGTTATCGATGAGGTACAAGCCCTTGCGGGGGCCATTCAAGACCGGCTGTGGCAGGTCACCCGGCATCGGTACCTTGAGTGACGCGAGGCTGGCGCGCTGGCTGGGCGTAAGGCGATAACGGGCCTGGGCGTAGCTGAAATCCACGGCGGTGTGCAAGCCTTGTGGCTGCACGCCGGGCAATGCAACGGTGCCTTGGCGAATCCGTGCAGGTGTGCGCGCCGGCCATGCTTGCGGGCGTCGCTGCGGCACGCGTGGCGCCACGGCTGGGCGCGGGGCAGTGGGGGCCAGCGGGGATTCCAGCAGCAGTGTTGCGACAGTGAGCAACAGGTCGATCGCGCCTTGCTCGCGAGACGTGGCGGATGAACTGTCGAGCAACTGAATGTCCTGGCTGAGGCTGCTGTACAGCGCCAACAACCATCCCACCATCATTGACGGGCCTGACAGAAGCGGTTGCAGCAAGCTGCCGAACAACAAACTGCCGCCCTCCATCAGCACCTGCCAGCGACTTTCACTGTTGGACGTGGACTCGCGCTCGGCCTGTTCAATCAAGGCCCGGCTGTGGTCGCTGAACAGGTAAGTCATCAGCCGCCCGGTGACCAGGCACTGGTGCAGTTCGTCGTTGGCGCCGTCGCTGGCGAATGTCGCCGGTGGCGGCGTGCGGCGCGGCGCGAACTCATCGCCCTGGCCAAAACGCAGATAATGGGGCTCCTGAAAACCGCCGTGGTCGTAAATCGGTCGGGCGGTATCGGATAGCCAGGTCAGGACACTGGTTTGCAATTCACCCGGTTGCGCAATGGCCTGGAACAGCGCCGCTCGGCTGGAGAACTCCTGCAATGCCTGGGCATACAAGGGCCGGTAAAGCAGATGCGGGCCGCGTTCACTGTCCTGGAACTCGATCAAGTACATGGCGCTGACCTTGTCGGCCTTTGCGCCGGGACTGCGCAAAAAGGACAGGTGACGGATCACCACCGGCTTGCCGTCGACCTTCTGTTCGGCACTGCTCCCTTGCATCAACGCCGCCACCATACGGGCGCCTTGTGGCGTGATGCCGGCTTCGCCCTTGAGGCTCAGTTCCAGCGCCAGCAAGCACAGTTGCATCGGCTGCTGAGCGGCGAACAGTGTTTCCCGCTCCCGCGCCTGGGGTGTGTCGCCAAACAGCGCTTGCTTGAGCAACTCGGGGTAGTGCTTGCCGATGTCGACGCGCTTGATCAATCCGTCGCCGCCAATCACCGTTTCGCGGGTCAACCAGGCCGGTAACGGTGAGCCCTGGCGATGGGCGATGGACAACTCGCCGCTGGGCAGGCCTGCCAGGTTCTTGAGCGCCAGTTCCGTCAGGCTCATGTGGACACGTTCGACAATACCCACGGTGCCAGGGTAGCCCGCGGCAACGGCGAACGTCAGTTGCAGGTCATCAGGGTGCAGGGCCACTTGCCCGGTGGTGTCACCGGCAGCGCTCGCCTCATGGTCAAGTGCTTGCTGCAGGGCATGCACGGTATAGGTGTGGATATCGTCGATGCCGGTGAGAAAAGAGCGCCCACCCGCCCGCTGTTTCGCGGTGGCCAGGGCCAGGCTGTATTGCCGGTATCGCTCGCGGTATCCGGGGGGCGCATCGCGCAAGGCATCCGGCAACCGAGCGCGCACGGCATCCAGGGTGCGGACGGCGCCGTCTTGCGCATCCAGGAAAAACTCGCCGGGGTCGGTGAGCCGCAGGTACAGCCCCTGCAGGGTTTCCTGGCGTTGTTCCAGGGGCAGTTTCAGAGCGGCCAGGCGTTCCATTTGCAGGTTAAACAGCGTCGTGGCCTGGTAATCAAAGATCGAGCCCTCGGGCTCGTAACGATTGCAGGTGATCGTCTCTGCCTCGTACTGGGCTGCGGCTCGCTCGCCCCAAGCAAGGGTGAAGGCATCCATGGACGAGAACGCCTCGACACGCCCGCCGGGGGAACACAGCAGCACCGGCGCCTTGCCGTTGATGGCACGCGTCAGTAGCAACTGCTCTGACAACACGCGCGTGGTTTGGCCTGCGTTATCCAGTTGTGTCTCCAGGCTGTAGGCGTATACCGCGTGCTCACCATATCGCGCGATCCGCTGTTCGCGGTCCGGGGTGCCAATGAGTTGGTCAAGGGTCTGCCGCACGTCCGCATCCAGGTCGGTCAGACGCAAGGCGCTGGCTTGCAGGGTGGTCATGAGCATGTCGCTGAGCCAACGCCAGCGGCTGCCGCCCGTGCCCGAGGGCTCATTCCAGTAATGGGCCAATGCGTCCTGTGCGGCAATGGGCAGTGTCGAACACAGATCCTGGATCAGCGATTGGACCACCGTCATCTCCAGCTTTTCGCGGGTCAGGCCCGGCAGTTTCAGACGTTTGGGCGGTACGTCCGAGAGGTAGTGATCGATACCGTACGCCTCACCGAGATCCAATGGCCCGATACCGGCGAGGTAATTGAAGATGACGTCCATCAATGGCTGAAACGTCCAGCCCTTAGTCGCTTGCGGGATTGCCAGGTGCGTAAGCGCCAGGTCAATGCTCAACGAGGGGTAGCGTTCGCGCAGGGCGTTGCCGAGCAGGGTCTGGACCAAGGGCATGAGGCTCGGGCGGGTGGCGAACTGGCGGCTGACGGCCTGGACGGTTAGGGGAGGAGACGATAACGGTTGCATAGGGATGAAAATCCTTTTCGTGCGGATGCGGGCTTCAATCGCAGTGGCCGGGGTGCTGGTCGTTGGGCCATGCGCCACGGATGTGGACCAAGAATGGCAAGTCGGCGCACGCGCTGGCGGTATCCGGATATCGTTGGGCAACGCGATGGGGGAAGGGCGTGAGGAATTGGCTTATCATCACGCTCTTTTCTTTGCGTGAACGATCCCGATGACTGCCGCTAGCCTCCTGACTGAACTTGCCAACACCGATATGCTCGAAGTCGATGGGTTGCACGCCTTTGATTTCACCCTCGACGATCAGGCGCTGGTGATCACCTGCATCGACGGACGCGCTGAAAAGCGCTGGTCTTTCAGCGTGGCGCAAGTACAGGCCGCGACCTTTGATGAAACGTTGCAAAGCTGGACCCTCACCGGTGACTCGGGCGAGCACCGTCTCGTGTGCATGAGTGCTTTCACCGGCAACAATAACGACGAGGAAGACGAGCATGATGATGCGTAAATTCTGGCCCCTGTTGATGGCGGGCAGTGTCGGTGCGATGTCGGTACAGGCCGCGCCGGCCGAGACCTATGAACTGTTGGTAGGCAGCTACACCGCCGGCAGCAGCGAAGGGATTTACCGCCTGCAATTCGACAGCCGCACAGGCCGGTTTCAGGGCCAGCCGGTGTTGGCGGCCAAGGCGGACAATCCGTCGTGGCTGACCCTTTCCAAGGACCAGACCCATCTGTTCGTGGTCAATGAAAATGGCCCAGGCCAGAAAGACCCGGTCGGCCGCGTGAGCAGCTATCGCATCGACCCGAAGAATCAGCAACTGACCCTGATCAACCAGGTGCAGAGCCTGGGTAATGAGCCGACTCACTCCAGCATTGCGGCCGATGGACGTTACTTGTTTGTCGCCAACTATTCCGTGAAGGAGGATCCGGGCGGCAGCCTGGCGGTGCTGCCGGTGGATGCCGAGGGCAAGCTGTCGGCACCGGTGCAGTTGAGCGGACACCCCGCCAGCCGGGTCAACCCCGAGCGTCAGGCTTCCAACCATGTGCACTCGGTGGTGTCGGCGCCGGATGGCAAGTACGTGTTCGTGCAGGACCTGGGGGCAGATAAAGTGTTTGCTTACCGCTATGACCCCAAGGCCAACCACGAGCAACCACTGACGCCGGCTTCCCCGGCCTCGGTGCAACTGCCTCCGGGCAGCGGGCCGCGTCACTTGCTGTTCAGCGCCGATGGCAAGCACGCCTGGCTGACGACCGAAATGAGCGCCCAGGTCGCGGTGTTTGACTACCACGACGGCACACTTACGCAGACCCAGTTGGTGGATTTCGCCGCCGGGCAACCGGTGTCGGACAAGGCCGGCGCAGCGTTGCACGCATCCAGCGACGGCAAATTCCTGTACCTGAGCAACCGCGGCACGGCCAATCAGCTGCTGGTGTTCAGCATCGACCCGGCGACTGGGCACCTCAAGGAGCTGCAGCGCCGTTCCGTAGAAGGCGACCATCCGCGCGAATTCAGCCTGGACCCGAGCGGCAGGTTCCTACTGTTCGCCAACCAGAAAAGCAATGAAATCGTGGTCGTCGAACGCGACCCCAAGACCGGCCTGCTGGGTAAAACCGTGCAGAAATTGCCGATCGATGCGCCCAGCGACCTCAAGTTCCTGGTGCGTCAATAAGCCACAGGCCCCGCAGTGCGGGGCCTGAGCCTTTGTATTAATTGCATTAATAGCGGCTAATGTTTCAAAGCATTTCTAAGGTTTAACCCTCGGGCGTAAGTTGGGTTCCAAGGCCTTCCCAGGCCACCCCACCAAACGAATACAAGGGCTACCGACATGAACTTCAATCTCTTCTCGATCATCGCCGCTTCCGCCGTCTCCGCCACCGTTGCCTTGCCTGCCGCCGCCAGCGTGGAAGTCAGCGGCAAACAGTCCGGCACCACCGCGTACACCCAGAAATACCTGCAACAAAGTGCCAACTTCTATGCGGCGCTGGATCACAAAACCCAGCACTGAGCGACAGGTGCGTGAGATCTGATGTGGTAGGGCTCAGGATTTGGCCATCACCGCGATAAACAACGGTGATTCCAGAAAGCGTTGCAGCCAGGCCTGAAGCCGGTGATACGGCGTCCCTGCAAACCATTCCCGATCCACATGGGCAAACTGGCGCACAAACGGCGCCAGTGCCACATCGGCAAGGCTCAGGTGATCGGCCAGCAAGTAATCTCGCTGCGCCAGCAATCCTTCCAGCTTTTGCAAGAACACCTCACCCTCGGCCCGATAATGTTCCATCGGCTGCTCGGGGTAGCGTTCGGGGTACTTGTATCGATTCAAGTGCTGTTTGAACCCCAGATCATTCTCGGCGATCAGTGCCAGCGTGGCCGGGTTGCCCTGTAGCAACCAATCGTCAGGATCGTGCTGCGCCAGGGCCCATTGCATGATCGCCAGGCTCTCGTCGATGACCACGCCATCCACCACCAGCACCGGCACCGTACCCTTGGGCGACAGCGCCAGCATCTCGGCCGGCTTGGCCTTGAGGCTCACCTCGACAATACGCATCGACACCCCCGAGTAGCGCAGCGCCAGACGAGCGCGCATGGCGTACGGGCAGCGCCGAAACGAATACAGCAACACTTCGCTCACTTGACCTCCAGCGTGCTCAAACCATTGCCCTGGCGCATGACCTGGATCTGCACCGGGATGCGCTCGTGCATTTCCTGTACGTGGGAAATCACCGCCACCTTGCGACCTTGGGCCTGCAAACCGTCCAGTGCATCCATCGCCAATTGCAATGACTCGGGGTCCAGGCTGCCGAAACCTTCGTCGATAAACAGCGACTCGATCTTCAATGTGCTCGACGCCATCGATGCCAGGCCCAGGGCCAATGCCAGCGACACCAGGAACGTCTCGCCGCCGGACAGCGAATGCACCGAGCGAAGTTCATCACCCATTTCCGTGTCCATCACCAGCAACCCCAACATGCTGCCGCCGCGCTTGAGGCGATAGCGGCGCACCAGTTGGCGCAATTGCACGTTGGCGTGATGCACCAGCAGGTCGAGGTTGTAAGCCTGGGCGAGCTTGCGGAATTTGTCGCCGCTGGCCGAGCCGATCAGCGATTCGAGACGTGCCCAACGCTGCCATTCCTCATAGGCGTTGGCGGTGGTCAGCGCCAGCGCCGCGTTGGCTTCTTGGCGCCGCTGGTCTTCGGACTGGCGCGCGCGTAATTCAGCGACCTGTTTTTCGCCCTCGGCCAATTGCTGGTTGAGGGCGGCGAGGGTGCTGTCCAGTTGTTCGGCGTCGAGGTTGCCGTTGTGCAGGGCCTGGTGCTCGGCAAGGCGTTGTTCGCGCTCCAGCAGCAATACCTTGGCTTGTTCGACGGCCTTTTCGCTGGCCTGCAGATGCTGGCGCAGGGCGTTGACCTGAGCGTCGTCGAAGGCCAGCAGGCGGGTGAGGCCAGTGTCGTCGAGTTCCGGGTGCTGGGCACGCCACTCAGCCAGGCGCGTATCAAGGGCCTGTTGCTCGGCATGCAACGCTTGCGCACGCTCCTGTTGAGCCTTGAGATCGGCCGCCAGTTGGATCAGTTCGTTGTGCAGGACCTGCAACTGTTGGTTGGCGTCGGTTTCGCTCTGGCGCGATTGCACCACGGCCTGTTCCAGTTGCTGCTGCCACTGTTCGGCGCTGGCGTGCACGCCCAGCAAGGTGCCGAGAGTTTCCTGGGCGGCCTGTTGTTGCGCTGCCAACTCGCTGACTTGTTGGTTCAATGTCTCGAGCTGCGCCAGACGATGTTGCTGATGGGTGTGCTCTTTCTCGATGGCCTGCTGGCGTTCCTGCTGCTCGACCAGCTCATCGCGTTGTTGGCCCAGTTGTTCAAGGCGCTGACTGACCTGCTGGTCGAGCAGCATAAAGGTCGCGGCCGGTTCGCTGCGCAAGCCTTCAAGGGTCTCGGCCGGCAACAGGCTGGCGAAGGCGTGTAGTTCTTCTTCAAGACGCTCGCGGTCGTTGGACAGTTCGCGCTGCTGATCCAGCATCAATTGGCGGGCCTGCTGGCTCGCATCCTGAGCGATTTGCAGTTGCTGCTGCAGGCGTCCGGCATTTTGTTGCAAGTTGAGCAGGGCGCTCTGGCGTTGCTCGTCCTGGGTGGTGCGTTCGGTCAGTTGGCTCAGTTGCTGGGTCAACCAACTGCTTCGCTTGGCCACGTCCTGGTTGAACAGCGAGGCGGACAATGGGTGCGCCTCAAGGCTGGGTGTGAGGCCCTGCTGCTGGTTTGCCAACTGCTCCTGCTGGTGCAGGAATTCCTTTTGCTGGGCGATCAAACCGCCCACTTCACCACGCAGTTCGTTGAGTTTTTCCTTGAGGGTATCGACGGTTTTCTGCGCGCTGGCCTCTTCGTTTTCATCATGGCGGCCGAGACTGTGCAGCAACGCTTCGGGCTGATGATACGGGTGCTCATGGCTGCCGCACACCGGGCACGGCTGGTCATCCTGCAACTGTGCGCGCAGTTCCTCGACGCTGGCACTGCGCGCCAGGCGCTGGCGTTCCAGCAGGTGTTTGGTCACCGTCAGGGTCTGTTCGGCCACGGCCAGTTCGGCCTTGGTTTGCAGGCCTTTCTGGTTCAACTGCTCCCGTTTCTGCGCGGCATCGGCGAGCTTTTGCGTGAGCGCAGCCGCTTGCTGGTCCAACTGCTGCTGGCTGTCCCACAGGCGTATCAGGTCTTCGAAGGCACGTTGTTGTTTGCGGTTGTCGTGCAACAGACTGGCCAGCAACTGCACCTGTTCGGCCACTGCGTGGGGTTCGGCGCCGGCTTCTTGATAGAGCAGGTCGAGGGCTTCGCGTTGCTGGGAAAATTTCTCTGCGGCCGTGGTGGCGCGCTGTTCCAGTTGAGGCAGTTCGGCCTGGCCTTTTTTCAGGCGGTTGCCGATCAGCATCAGCTGTTGCAGGCGGTCACGGTAGGCGTTCCAGGCATCGCTCAGAGGGGCGAGTGCGGCATTGCGCTCAAGCTCGGCCGACAAGCGTTGCAGCCGCTCGGCGACGTGGGTGTGTTTGTCTTGCAGGCCCTTGAGCAGGGCGTGGCCTTCGGTGCAGGCGTGTTCCTGCTGCTGTTTTTCCTCGGCGCGCTTGCTCAAGTCCCGAGTCAAGTGAGCCAGGGTGCTGTGTGCTTCAAAGGCCTGGCGCAATAGCGGGACAGCGTCTGCCTGGTTTTTCAAGGCCTGGGCCAGGGCCGTTTGCGCGTTCGATTGTTGCTGTTGGGCTTGTTGCTGACGGCTATGCAGGGCGTTTTGCTGCTCGATATGCTGCTGAATCTGCACGGCCAATGGCTGAAGCAACGTGTCGAGTTCACTCAAACGTGCGAAATGATGGCGTTGCGGTGCCAATTGCTCCAGGCGATTGAGGTCCTGGCGCTCTGAGCCCTGGTTAGCCCAATCTGTCTCTGCGCGTTGCAACTGCTCGGTGGCAGCGCGTTGGCGATCCTGCCACTCACGCAACTCCTTAAGCCAAGTGTGCTGCAACTCCAGTTGCTTGAGCTGGGCCTGCTGGGCCTTGAGGTGTTGCTGGGCGTCGGTCAGTTGCTGATCCAGTTCGGCGCGCGCTTCAGCGGCCAGGGGCACTACGCCGGTTGCCTGGTCCTGCAACTGTTTGTGCGCGTCCTTGGCCTCCTTGGCCTTGTCGAAGGCGCGACGGCCGAGTTGGGTGTACAACGCGGTATCGGTGAGCTTTTCCAGCAGTTCGCTGCGCTCGTTGTCGTTGGCCTTGAGAAACGCGCTGAACTCACTTTGCGCCAGCAGCACGGCGCGGGTGAACTGCTCGAAATTCAGGCCCAGGGCCAGTTCCAGCTGGGTCTTGTATTCGGTCTTCTGGCTGGCCAGCAGTTGGTCGCTGTCCAGGTCAATCAGGCTTTGACGGCTGTTTTGCAGTTTGCCACTGGCTTTGTCGCGGGCACGATTGGCTTCCCAGCGCGCGCGATAGCGACGGCCGCTGACACCGACAAAATCCACTTCGGCATAACCGCCGCCGGTGCCGCGACGGATCAGAGTGCGCGGGTCGCCGATGGAAATATCGCTGTAGGCATCCGGCATTTTCGCCTGGCCGGTATCGCCCAGCCGTGGCACGGCGCCGAATAGCGCCAGGCACAGCGCATCGAGCAGGGTACTTTTACCGGCGCCGGTAGGCCCGGTGATTGCGAACAAACCCGCGCTGGCCAGGGGCTCGGCGGTAAAGTCGATCTCGAATGGGCCGGCCAGGGAGGCGAGGTTCTTCAGGCGGATGGCGAGAATTTTCATGGCTGTTCCTCCTGCTGTTGCACTTCCTGGAGCAGCACGGCGAAGTCCTTCAAGGTCTGTTCATCCACGTCGCTGCCGTAGCTGTCCTGCCAGGCGCGGCTGAACAGCTCTTGCGGCGTGAGTTGGTCGAGTTCGATCAAGCGTTCTTCGTCAGTGGCATCGCTGCCGCGTTTGCCTGCGTATTCGGCGGCGATGCGCACCAGGCGCACGGCCTTGCCTTGCAGGGCGCTTTCGATTTGCTGGCGCAGGTCAGGCTGCGGCTCGTCAAGGCGCACACGTACTTCGAGCCAGGGGTGGCGCTGGGTTTCGGCGAGCAGGTCGACATCGGGCAAGTCCGCCAACGCTCTGAGGATGTCGGCCAGGGGCGCGGCCTCCAGCCGTTGCAGGTTGACCGAGCGCGGTATCAGGAGCGGTTCGACGCTGACCAGTCGTTCGCCCTGGAACGTCACGTCGAGAATCTGGTGTTTGTAGCCGATCTCGGAAAACGACAGCGGGATCGGCGAGCCACTGTAGCGAATGCGTTCTTCGCCGTTCACCTTTTGCGGCTTGTGCAAGTGGCCGAGGGCAACATAGCCGACACTTTTGTCGAACAGGTTGGCGGGCAGCGCCTCGGCATTGCCGATGATCAGGCTGCGCTCGGAGTCTTCCGACACTGAACCACCGGCCATATGGGCGTGGCTGATGGCAATCAGCGCCTGGCCTCTTTTGCGTTTGGCGTTGGCGGCGGCGATCAACCATTCATGTACCTGGCCGATACCGCGCAGGTAGTCGTCACCCAGGTGCGCGCCGGTCACTTCCGCCGGGCGCAAGAAGGGCAATGCCAGGCACCACGCGGCGATCTTGCCTTTGGCATCCGGCAGTGGAATCAGCAGGCGTTCGGCGTCCAATTGGCCGTCATCGAGCCACAGCACGCGCCCGAGAGCATGGGCGCGCAAACGGCGCATCAACGGTGCAGGCAACTCGATGCGCGAACCGGAATCGTGGTTGCCGGCGATCATCACAATGGTCAGCTTGGGGTTTTGCTCGTGGGCGCTGATGATGAAGTCATACAGCCGCTCCTGTGCCTTGAGCGGCGGGTTGACCGTGTCGAAGATATCGCCGGCGATCAGCAGCACATCGGGATGTTGGGCGCCGATCTGGCGCAGCAGCCATTCCAGGAAACAAGCGTGTTCGTAGTCGCGTTCCTGGCCGTGGAGGTTTTGGCCAAGGTGCCAGTCGGAGGTGTGGAACAAACGCAAGGCGAACTCCGTGAAAAAAATAGAAAAGTGAATGGCCGCCGTATACAGAGAATGGCGGTGAAAAGGAGGGGAGTTTACCTTACAGAGCAGTGAACCTACTCAGCCAACGACGCAACTTTGTCGACTGAGTGAGGTGTCTGGCGGGGGGGGGGCAGCTTGCTGGCTGGCTTACGCCGGAGTGAAGGGGGAAAACGGCAAACTTTCATTCAGGACATCCTTGCCTGTTCGCGTTCCTACAATGTATTGCGCGGGAATCGCCGTCAGGAAGGTGGCCTCTCGGGTATGTACCGGATGACAAAGCGCGATAATCGTTGCCGTCTCATAGGTGTTGCCGTTGTGAATGATGCAGTATTTGCGGGTGGTTCCGACGTTCGACAACGGTATCTGTCGTTCTCGATCGCCCTTGTTGGTCAGTTCCCACGCCATGAGCTCACGGTCGGGGATTGAAATCTTGTAGAAATAGCTTTTCGCGAATGCGCCCTCCTGCGTTTGAGCGGTGGCCACCAGCCCGCCAGGGGTTTGTTCGCGCCACGTCATGCCCACGTCATGGCATGAAAGGCGCATGTTTCCTTTCATGAATTGTTGAGCGAGATATAGACGTGCCTGGTTGCCGTTCATGGTTGGGATAGGCGGTTTTGCGGTGAACCCTTGTTTACGAATCACGCTGTCCGCTGGGTTGCGGTCGTCACCTCGGTAAAAGTCCATCCAATAAATCCTCTGATTTCAAGCGCACGGCAGGTATTGCCGACCGCTGCAGAAGTTTGACTGGCGGGGAGGTATTTGCTGAATCGGACTAATCTGCTGGTTCAGAAAGCGTCAACTCCCGTGTAGGAAATTGACTGGCGTGTGGGCTCTCAATCGCGAGGTTTTTTTGCTGGGCAATGGCCTACTTGGGATAGAGCGGCGGCAGGCTGGTGGTGTCGGTCGTTGAGTCCAGCTCGCGTTCGGCGATTGGGATGGCTTTTATCGCGCGCCATAGGTCTTCGCCCAGCCAGTATTGGCCGCTCTCGCTGTACAGCGCGCCGTTGAGCCCATCCAACGCGTCCGACAACGGCACAAAGCGCGCCGCCATGTCGGCCAGGGTTTCCGGTTGTTGGCGTGCCCAGGCGTCGAGCGCCTGGCGGGTGGCCTGGGGGTCGTTGGCCTGGGTCGCGCGTTTGAGGTCGTCGAGCAAGGTGCGCGGGCTCGGGCCGGTTTGTGCGGCGCGCAGTACCGCCGGTTGCCGGCGCGCACGCCACCACAGGCCGAAGCCCAGCAGCGTGGTGCAGGCCAGGATCAGCGTACTCAGTTGCCACAGCCACAAACGGCTGTCGTCCGGCGCGGTGATGATGGTCGGCGTGGCGGGGGTGTCCACCACCAGGCTGGGGTTGTTGGCCACTTGCAGCGTGCGGGCGGGCAGGCTGGTGCGTTCGAGGTGGTCTTCGTGGGTGTTCCACCACACCACTTCCACGGACGGCAGTTCCAGCGGGCCGACCCGGTTGGGCACCAGGGCTTCGCGGTCTTCGCGGCTGCCGATCAGGCCACGGTCGCTGGTCTGGTTGCCGAGCACCGGTTGGTCGGGATAGCGGCGCAGGCCATTGATGTCGGTGCTGGGCAAGGCTGGCAGTTGGGCACTGGACAGGCCCTCGGCCTTGACCGTGAGGCTGCGGGTCAAGGAGTCGCCGACTTGCACATGTTCAGGTTCTGGGTTCCAGGCCTCGGTCAGCGTCAGGCTGCGCGCCGGCAACCAGGGCGTGTCGGCGGGATACAACTCTGGCTTGGGTTTGACCTGCAACGTCAGCGGCGCCGAGCTCACGTGGATCAGCTTGCCGGGCTTGGTGCCCTGAAGGGTGTTTTCCTGAGGCGGGCGCGATTCCACCAGCGTGGCGCTGAAGGTCTGCGTCGGCAGTTCCAGGGCGCCGCTGTGCTGCGGGTAGATCGCATAGCGGGTTTCGATCACGCCATGGCGGATGCTGTTGATGACTTTTTCGTACGTGCGCGACTCGCCCAGTTGTTCCACGCGGGCATCCGGAATCTGCAACGGCGTGAGGCTGCTGTCGTCATACAGCGACACCGAGTGGTAAACACGTACGGTCAGCAGCGCCTGGGCCTGCACGTACACGCTGGTCTGGTCGAGGTTGGCTTCGATAAAGACGGGTGCCAATTCGGCATTGCTGTTCTGGCTGGCGGTTTCCACCACTTGCAGGCTGATGGGTTGGGTCGTGTAGTCGCCCACTTGCAAGGGGGGGATCACCACCGTGCCGTTTTCCTTGGGCAGCAAGGTAATGATCCAGCGCGTGGTGGCGTGGTTATCGCCGCCCAGGGTGGTGAGCTGGTTGAGCTGGCGGGTGCCGCTGACTTCAAACTGCGCGTCCAGGGGCGAAAGGTCGGGCTTGCCGAATTGGGTGACGTCACTCGATTCCACCGTCAGTTCCACCGTTTCCCCGGAATTGAGGCGGCTGCGGTCGACGCTGGCGACCAGGTTCGCCGCCTGGGCGTGGCCTGCCGTCAACGCGAGCAGAAGCAGAAGGGTGGTGCGGCGGCTCATCGAGTCTTGTCCTGATGTTGTTGCTGTTCGTACCAGAATTTGCGTCGCAGCAGTTCGCCGGGGTTGTCCGGGATCTCCTGCAGCCATTGTTCCAGGGCTTGGCGACGTTCACCGTCGAGGCTTGCGTCGTTAGGGCGCAGCGGCGGGGTGGTGGTTTGCTCGTCGCCCAGTTCGCTGCCCGGCACTTCGTTGCCGCCGGTTTGCGGTGTGGCGCCAGTCTGGGTATCACCGGTGCCTGCTTCGCCTTGGCCCTGGGACGACTGCTCGCCGCCAGTGGCATTCTGCCCGCTGGCGCCCGGTTGCGCAGTTTGGCCGGGTTGGGTGGATTCGTCATCCTCGTTTTTTGCCGGCTGTTCTGGCTCGGGCTTTGCCTGTTCCTGCATCAGGGATTCCACCAGAGCCTTGTTTTTCAGGGCCGGTTGCAGGTCAGGTTGGGCTTCTAGGGCTTGTTCGTAGGCGTCGATAGCCGCTTCCAGTTCGCCGGATTTGGCCAACGCGTTACCGCGATTGTAGTGAGCGTAGGCGTCATTGCCTTCGGCAAACCGCTTGATGGCTTCGGCATAGTTGCCAGCTTCGTACAGGGCAACGCCTTGCCATTGCACGTCCTGAAAGTGTTCGGCGGCTTCGGCGGGGCGTTTTTTCTTCAGCAGGTATTGGCCTTGCTGGTCGGGACGCAGCCACAAATCCTGGAGTTCAAAGGCGTAGCTCGGCTGCGGCGCTGCCATTAGCAGCAAGGGCAGGCAGAACAACCAGCCACGGCGCCCGGCGCAAGCGGCGAGCAGCAGCAACGGGAGGAGCAGCCAGTAACCCTGGTCGGCCCAGGTGTCGAGGTGCAGCAACTGGCCGTCATTGCGCAGGGCTTGCGGCGGGTCGAGTACGCCGAGCTGGCGCAGGTCTTTATCGTCGAGGCGTGCGGCACGGTAACGCCCGCCCATTTCGCTGGCGAAGGCTTTGAGCGTGGGGCTGTCGAGGCGTGGTACCAGAATCGCACCGTGTTCGTCCTTGAGAAATTCGCCGCTTTCCTGGGTGACCGGCGTGCCTTCGCGGCTGCCGATGCCGAGGATCGACAGGGGTGGCGACTGGTTACTTTGCAGCAGCAGGCGAATGCCTTGGCGCTCCTGCTTGGACAGGGATGAGCCGATCAGCAGCAGGCGCCCTTGGCCGAGACCGCTGTGCTTGAGCAGGTCGAGGGCTTTCTGTACTGCCAGGTCGGCGCGGTGGCCGGGTTCGGGCATGATCGAGGGGCGCAACGCTTCGAGCAGGTTGCGGCTGGTGCCCAGGTCGTCCGAGAGTGGCACCAGTGTGTGTGCGCTGCCGGCATACACAACGATGGCGGTTTGCGCGTCGGTGCGCGCTTGCAACAAGTCATACAGCTTGCGGCGTGCCTGTTCCAGGCGGTTGGGCGGGCTGTCGGTGGCGAGCATTTCCGGGGTCAGTTCCAGCAGTACCACCAACGGGTCGGACGGCTTCTGACTGGTTTGTTCAACCCGTTGCCAACTGGGGCCAAGCAATGCCAGCACGGCCAACAGCCAGGCGATACCGAGCACCACCCACGGCGATTTACTTTCGCGGCCGTTGCCACCGCTGAGCAGCACGGCGTGGAAGGCCGGCGGCAGGATCATCTGCCAGCGCCCGGCGCGTTTTTGGCGGTGCCACAGTTGCCACAGCAACCAGCCGAGCAACGGCAACAGCAACAGCCACCAGGGGCGGAACCAGTGCGGCCAGAGGTCGATCATCGACGCCTCCGCAAACGCAGGCGTTTAAGGCGCTGGCGCCATTCAGGGCTTTGTTGCAGGAAGATCCCCTTGCTCGACAATTTGCTGAACCAGCGTTGCAGGGCGTTGTTGGGCCAGCGTTCCTGGATCACCAGCAACATGCTCAGGAGCAGCGCCAGGGCCAGCGGGCCGCTGTACAACGCCAGCGCCGGGCGGGCTTGGGTTGGTTGCTGTTCGACGGGCTCCAGTTGGTCGAGGGTTTCCTTGATGGTTTGCAGTTCTTCGCCGTCGCGGGCACGGAAATATTGCCCGCCGGTGGCGTTGGCAATGGCCTTGAGCGCCGGTTCGTCGAGGTCCAGGCTTGGGTTGACGCCGAGAATGCCCAGGGATCCGGTTTGCTCAGGGTCAGCGCCGATACCGATCGGGTAGATCTTCACGCCTTCTTCGGCAGCCAGGCGCGCGGCGGTCAGTGGATCGATCTGACCCGCGTTGTTGGCGCCGTCCGTGATCAGAATCAGCACACGGCTTTGCGCCGGGCGCTGGCGCAGGCGCTTGAGGGCCAGACCAATGGCATCGCCAATGGCGGTATTTTTGCCGGCGATGCCGATGCGCGCTTCATCCAGCCAGGTACGCACGGTGCGGCGGTCAAACGTCAGCGGCGCTTGCAGGTAGGCTTGGCTGCCGAACAGGATCAGGCCGACACGGTCGCCGTCGCGGTGCTCAAGGAAGTCACCGAGGAGGTTCTTGACCAGGGTTAAGCGGCTCACGTCCTCGTCCCGCCAATGCATATCGGGGAAATCCATGGAACCGGACACGTCGACCGCCACCAGCAGGTCGCGACCACTGGCGGCAATCGGCAGTGGTTCGCCGAGCCACTCAGGACGTGCGGCGGCGGTCAACAGCAGCAGCCACAGCACCACAAAAGGGGCTTGTTGGCGCCAGCCCGGCAAGTTGACGCGGGCGCGGCGCTTGGCCAGGCCTTCGAGATCACTGAGGTAGCTGACTTTCAGTGCCGGCTCGCCGCTGTCGGCCACAGGCAGGATAAGCCGCATCAACCAGGGCAACGGCAACAGGACGAAGATCCACGGCCAGGCGAACTCAAACATGTTTGCGAATCCAGGTGTCGACGGCTTGGGTCAGGCCGGCGATGGCCTTGTCGTCGAGTTTGCATTCGGGTTTATAGGCGCCTTCCACCAGTACCATCCAGCGGGTGAGGCCGGCAGCCGGGCAGCGGTTGTCGAGGAACGCCAGCCATTTGCGCCCATTGAGGGTGTGGCTCTGGCTGTAAGGGTAGTCGTTGCGGCACAGGCGCTTGAGCAGGCCATTGAGTTGTTGCAGCCAGGCACCGGCGGGCGCGCCGTCATAGGGTTTGGGCATGAGGGCCAGTTCTGCCAGTGCGGCGATGCGCAGCGGGTCCAAGGGTTGTTCGGCGCGTGCCACTGGGCGTCGCGCAGGGAGGAAGCGGCGCAAGGACCAAAGCCCCCAACCCAGCAACGGGATCACCAGCAGCAACAGCCACCAACCCGGTGCAGGCGGCCAGAAGCCGATGCTTGGCGGGGCGATCAGCGGTTGCAGTTGGTCAAGGCTGCTCATTGTTTTTTGGCCGGGCGTTGCGGGTTGAGGTATTCGCGCAGTTGCTCGACCATTTCGCTCTGGGTGCTCAAGGGCATCAGCAGTATTCGCAGTTTTTGCGCGAGCAGTTCCCAACGGGCGATGCGTGCTTCAGCTTGGGCCTTATAGGCTTGGCGCAAGTCGTAATTCAGCGTGTCCAGTTCCAGTTGCGCCCCTCTTTGCGCAAAACGCAGCAGCCCCGCGGCGGGCAGGGCGTGGTCCAGCGGGTCGGAGATCGGCAACAGCAGCAGGTCGCAATGGCGTGACAATAGGCTCAACTGTTGCTCGGCGCCCTCAGTGAGGGCGCGTTCATCGCAGATCACAATCACCAGGCTGCCAGGGCGCAGCACTTCGCGGCCACGGCGCAGGGCCATGCCCAAGGCATCGGCTTCGGGGCGGCTTTCGGTGTCCAGGCTCTGGTTGACGCGCACCAGGCGGTTAAGCAGTTGCAGTAGGCTTTGCTTGCTGCGCCGGGGTTTGATTTCGTAGTGCTCATTGTCTCCAAACACTAGCCCGCCGACCCGGTCGTTATGCCCCAGCGCGGCCCAGCCGATCAGGCTCGCCGCCTGGGCCGCGAGCACGGATTTGAACATCTGGCCCGAGCCGAAAAACAGCCGGCAGCTTTGCTCGACCATGATAAAAATCGGTCGCTCGCGCTCTTCGTGGAACAGTTTGGTGTGTGGTTCCTGGGTGCGGGCAGTCACGCGCCAATCGATGGTGCGCACATCGTCGCCAGCCTGGTATACGCGCACCTGGTCGAAGTCGACTCCGCGCCCGCGCAGTTTGGAGTGATGCAAGCCGATCAGCGGGCTGCGCTGGCTCGGCGTGGAAAACAGCTGCACTTCGCGCACGCGGTGGCGCATCTCAATCAACTCGCTGAGCGTGACGCGGATTCCATCGCTGGCATTCATCGAGTTCAAGCGACGGCAACGACGTCGAGGATGCGTTGCACCACACGGTCCTGGTCGATGCCAGCCGCTTCGGCTTCGAACGACAGGATGATGCGATGGCGCAGTACGTCGAACAACACCGCCTGGATATCTTCCGGGCTCACGAAGTCCCGTCCGGCCAGCCAGGCGTGGGCGCGGGCGCAGCGGTCGAGGGCGATGGAACCGCGGGGGCTGGCGCCGTAGGCGATCCACTCGGCCATCTCTGGGTCGAACTTGGCCGGGGTGCGTGTGGCCATGACCAATTGCACCAGGTATTCCTCCACCGCATCGGCCATGTACAGGCCAAGGATTTCTTTGCGCGCGGCAAAAATCGCCTGCTGGCTGACGCGGCGTTCGGGCTTGGTTTCACCATTGAGGGCTTCGCCACGGGCTTGTTGCAGGATGCGCCGCTCCACGGCGGCGTCCGGGAAGCCGATCTTGACGTGCATCAGGAAACGATCGAGCTGGGCTTCGGGCAGCGGGTAGGTGCCTTCCTGCTCTATGGGGTTTTGCGTGGCCATCACCAAAAACAGCGGCGACAGTTCGTAGGTGCTGCGTCCTACGCTGACTTGGCGCTCAGCCATGGCTTCGAGCAACGCCGATTGCACTTTGGCCGGCGCCCGGTTGATTTCGTCGGCCAGCACCAGATTGTGGAAGATAGGCCCTTGCTGGAACACGAAACTGCCGGTTTCCGGGCGATAGATCTCGGTGCCGGTGATGTCGGCGGGCAGCAGGTCAGGGGTGAACTGGATACGATGGAACTGCGCTTCGATACCTTCGGCCAGCTCTTTGATGGCCTTGGTCTTGGCCAAGCCTGGCGCGCCTTCGACCAGCATATGGCCGTCGGCGAGCAGGGCGATCAGCAGGCGATCAATGAGTTTTTCCTGGCCGAGAATCTGCGTAGAAAGAAAGGTTCGCAGCGCGAGCAGCGCTTCACGATGTTCCATCGATGACGGTTCCTGGAGAGATGAGCCTCTACGTCATGCAGCAAACGTCGGGCTGGGGCGCCTACTTTAATGCATGGCGG
Source organism: Pseudomonas sp. TE3911 (assembly GCF_054062775.1). Classification (NCBI taxonomy): domain Bacteria; kingdom Pseudomonadati; phylum Pseudomonadota; class Gammaproteobacteria; order Pseudomonadales; family Pseudomonadaceae; genus Pseudomonas; species Pseudomonas sp. TE3911. Next base: position 1,814,517 of record NZ_JBSSFP010000001.1, read on the forward strand.
GGGGTGGCGACTAACGGCGCGCGGGGTATTTTCAGGAAAACTTGTAGGAATTTTGTTTAGGAAGCAGGAATGGGGTGAGCGGGCCTGTCCGCTCACCCCGGATGCTTCAAGGGCATGGCTCCCCGATTTTCCATTCTTTGCCCCATTGCGCGGAGTAAAGGTCCGGCGGCTTGTTCTGGCTATAGAAGTTATGTTCGTAGACCTTGTCTTTGTACAAGACTTTCTCCCAGGCGGTCTGGTAGGTCTTGGTCGGCGACCACGGCGGGGTGCTTCTGCAGTTATCTGCTTTGACGGTGATCGGCCGGTCCAGCCTTAGCGTACCTCCGCGCCCGTCACTGACCGCCACGCTGATGGTCGCGCGGGTGTCGCTGCTGACCGGGCGGGCAGTCACGCTGAGGGTGCGGGTATTGAGGGCGGTGGCGGTGAGGACGGTTGGGAGCGTCCAAGCGTACGTCATGGGGTCGCCATCCGGGTCGCTGGTGTTGGCGGTGAAATTCACGGTTTTGCCCGATTCGACCGTCTCATCGCCCTGCAGGCTGCCCACCGGCGGCCGGTTGACGGGGGCGCTGGCGTTCACTTTGACAGTGTGGCTTGCACTGGCGCTGGCGCCGCGTGCGTCGGTGACGGTCAACGTGATGCTGCGCGTACCGTCCGTGTTTGGCGCGACGAGCGTAGCGGTCGGCTGCGTCGACGTTGACGGGGTAAAGCCCGATGCGGTCCATGCATAGCGCAGGTCCTGGCCGGTGGACGAAACGCCCGACACTTGCAGCTGCTTGCCGGCTTCAACCGTGGATGGCGCGGTGATCCTGGCGACAACGGGTGATTCGCCACCACAGGTGCCCAGGCGACGCCAGGGTTTGGCGGCGCCGGTTTCAACAAAATTCAGGTCCGGGCGTGCGCCCTGGGACCAGTGCGCGACCTGATAGTTGTAACCGCTGTAGGAGACTTTTTCGCTGACATTGGAATACGCCTTGGTGGCGACCCACGCGGCGACGCAGTCACCGACCGGTGGCGTTTCGGTGGCTTTGATCGTGAGGTTTTCGACCAGCGTGATGCTGCGTGTGCCATCGGACACCAGCACTGATATAGACGTGCGGGTGTCGACAGGCATCACGGGTGCCGCCAGCGCAATGGTCGGCCCCTCACCGGTCGCGGGCGTGAAACCCGTGGCAGTCCAGCGATACGTCAGCGGTTTGTTAGTGGGTGATTCGGCGTAGACCTGCCCGGTGAATGCCGCCCCCGACTTAACCTCTTCGGGCAGGGCCAGGCGGCCGGTGGGCGGCTGGCCTGCGCCGTCGGCGAGCAGTTTCTTGATCGCTAAATCCAGGTCGGGCTGCACGCCGATCTCGGTGCGATTGCCGTTGGCCTGTGGGTAGCCGGTTTCGACGAGGATTCTGCGCAGTTCCTTGGGCGGGATGTTGCCCAGCCCGTTGGCTCGCGCCACGCCTTGTAACGACGCCATCACCCCGGCAATGATCGGGTTGGCTGACGAGGTGCCGCTGTACGTGTGGCTATAGCCGGTGGTGGGGTTGGAAGCACTCCACGTGGTCGTGGTCACGGAACCGCCCCAGCTGAACACGTCCACCCGGCTGCCGTATTGGGAAAAATACGACCTCAATCCGGTCTTCGGCTCGACGGCGCCGGCATAGACACTGCCGGAGTCGAATATGTTGCGATCGAACCAGCCGTTGAAGTAGGGGTGATCAAGATTGATGTTGCCGTTCGCCGCCGCCAATACCACGTGCAAACCTTTTTCCTCTGTCATGAAGGTGATGATGTCACGGACGGCCTTGCTGTACTCAAGGGGCATGAAGCAATCGGCGGCGCAGCCTACGCCGGGCAATGTCGCATATTTGAAGTGCACGCCTAACTGTACGACGTCGCCAGGACTGGAGCGCTCGGCCAGTTGCAGCAGTCGTGAGTCGCCATATTGGGTGTAGCCCAACTGCGTCTCGGGGACGATGCCGGTGGTTCCGAATCCATTTTCCCTGGAGGCGATGGTGCCGACGCTGGCCGTGTCATGGGCGCCAACGACGGCACCCTGGCTGATTTCCAGAAAAGGCTTAGGCAAGTCCAGATGGTTGTAGGACCAATGACTGATTTCCGAAGAAACTACTCGCATGTTTTCGCCCTTGCCGCCAGGAATTTTCCAGGCTTGCGTAGCATTTACACCGCCTATTCTGTAGGGCGCTAGCGCGGTCCTGTCATACAGATAGCCTTGGCGAGCAGTGTGGTCCGGAATGTCATTACGCAGGCTTTCCATCGCCGGCGTGCCGTTATCGTTTTCCATTCCATCGACCTGCGGCTCGAAGTCGACGTCTTCAATCGCCGGGTCCTGCTTGAGCTTCGCAGCCAGTGCCTGGGCCTGGTCAGGTGTCAGGTGCTGGGTGTCGATAATGTAATAGCGGTCCAGCCGATGCCGCTGCAAGGCCTGAAATCCCTCCAGCGTACGCGTCTTGGAAGGCGGCACCAGCGCCTTGATGTTGGGTACATGGGTCTGGAAGGTGCTGGACGGGTCGTAGGTGTCCTGGAAATGCCTCGACGTCGAGCCATCGTCCTTGAGCAGCAGGACCAGATGTGAATAACCAGCGTTGGCAGGCGCTGCCGACAACGCCGAGGAAGCCGCGCCCAAAAGGACGATGGCGAGAAGCTTGCTGATGGATTTCATCGGAGCACCTGTGCAGTCACCGTGATTTCAATCAGCTAAGGCGCAAAACCGAAGGCGGGATACTGTTAGAAATAACAGTCACGACAAACGGTCAAGGCCCTCGATCTTGACTGCGCAGGGGGTTGAAGGCCCCGGTTTCAGGCGCGAGCGTAGGTGCCAGTGCCCTTGAGGATGTTCTGCAGAGTTGCTTCCACTTCTGCCATATCTGCCACTGCTGTGGCGTGGCTGATCTCCAATTTATCCTTGCCACCGAGGGCGTCGGCATCGCCGGCGGCCAGTTCCACGGTCAGGGTCGTGTCGCTCAGGGTGATTTTCAGGCCATCGAGGGTTGAAGGCCCGTAGTCCCAGGTGAGTTCCACTTCGTCTTCATCGGGGTAGCGGGTCAACATGAACATTTCGCCGTTCTTGCCGTGGCAGCAGAGCATGGCCATGTTGTCTTCTTCGTCGTCGCACGGTGTGGCCATCAGGGCGTCGGTTTTGATTTGCAGCATGGGGAATCCTGTCTGGGGGAGGGCATCGCGTGGGCAATTGTGCCATTGCCGCGAATTTTGTGCTTCTTCCTGTGTCAGACTCAGGGCATGACCTGGCATGGAGAATCAGTCATTTTCGACACTCACCCCCGAACAATCAGGCGTTTTTTCACCCGAAATCACGGGTTGCCCAAGTTGCAACCGCGAGCCTGCTTACCGATGACCGAATATGTCGCAGCTTCGCAAGCAGCGCGCTTCCCTCAGTCGTTAAGCTGCGCAACGGATGCAGTTCTCGTTCCACAGCCTGCCAGGCGTCTGACCTGCCCGTCGTACCGTCACCCGGCAGGGTGCGCATCTTATGGAAGTTGTATGTGACCTCATTGTCTTGTCCAGCTTCACCCTCCTGTCATCCTGATTCGTCTATGGTGCTTTAGTTACCGGCGAACAGAGCTGACGGTCTCCCCGCAAGGGGATAACACGCGACGCTTCCATCAATAACAAGCCCAAGCGGAGTACCACAGATGGCGTTCTTCACCGCAGCCAGCAAGGCCGACTTCCAGCATCAACTGCAAGCGGCACTGGCGCAGCACATCAGCGAACAGGCACTGCCACAAGTGGCGCTGTTCGCTGAACAATTCTTCGGCATCATTTCCCTGGACGAACTGACCCAGCGTCGCCTTTCCGACCTGGCCGGTTGCACCCTGTCTGCCTGGCGCCTGCTTGAGCGCTTTGATCACACCCAGCCACAAGTGCGGGTCTACAACCCCGATTACGAACGTCATGGCTGGCAGTCGACCCATACCGCGGTCGAAGTGCTGCACCATGACCTGCCGTTTCTGGTGGACTCGGTGCGTACCGAGCTGAACCGTCGCGGCTACAGCATTCACACCCTGCAAACCACCGTGCTGAGTGTGCGTCGTGGCAGCAAAGGCGAGTTGCTGGAAATCCTGCCGAAAGGCACGCAGGGCGACGACATCCAGCAAGAATCGCTGATGTACCTGGAAATCGACCGCTGCGCCAACGCCGCCGAACTGAACGTGCTGAGCAAAGAGCTTGAGCAGGTTCTGGGTGAAGTGCGCGTGGCCGTGGCCGATTTTGAACCGATGAAAGCCAAGGTCCAGGACCTGCTGGCCGGTATCGACGCCAGCCAGTTCGGTATCGATGGCGAAGAAAAAGCCGAGATCAAGAACTTCCTGGAGTGGCTAGTGGGCAACCACTTCACCTTCCTGGGCTATGAAGAATTCGTGGTACGTGACGAGGCGGACGGTGGTCATATTCAATATGACGCCAGTTCCTTCCTCGGTCTGACCAAGCTGCTGCGTGCTGGCCTGACCGCCGATGACCTGCGCATCGAAGACTACGCTGTGTCTTACCTGCGTGAACCGACCGTGCTGTCGTTCGCCAAGGCTGCGCACCCAAGCCGTGTTCACCGCCCGGCCTACCCGGACTACGTATCGATCCGTGAGATCGATGCCGACGGCAAGGTCATCAAGGAACATCGCTTCATGGGCTTGTACACCTCGTCGGTGTATGGCGAAAGCGTGCGAGTCATTCCGTACATTCGTCGCAAAGTGGCCGAAATCGAACGCCGTTCGGGCTTCCAGGCCAAGGCGCACTTGGGCAAGGAGCTTGCCCAGGTCGTTGAAGTACTGCCCCGTGACGACCTGTTCCAGACCCCGGTCGACGAGCTGTTCAGCACTGTGATGTCGATTGTGCAGATTCAGGAACGCAACAAGATCCGCGTGTTCCTGCGCAAAGACCCGTACGGTCGTTTCTGCTACTGCCTGGCCTATGTGCCGCGCGACATCTATTCCACCGAAGTGCGCCAGAAGATCCAGCAAGTGCTGATGGATCGCCTGAAAGCCTCGGACTGCGAGTTCTGGACCTTCTTCTCCGAGTCCGTACTGGCCCGTGTCCAGTTGATTCTGCGGGTAGACCCCAAGAACCGCCTCGACATCGACCCGCTGCAACTGGAAAAAGAAGTGGTGCAGGCCTGCCGCAGCTGGCAGGACGACTACTCCAGCCTGGTGGTCGAAAGCTTCGGCGAAGCCCAGGGCACCAATGTGCTGGCGGACTTCCCGAAAGGCTTCCCGGCCGGCTACCGCGAGCGTTTTGCCGCGCATTCAGCCGTCGTCGACATGCAGCACCTCAACAGCCTGACCGAAGCCAACCCGCTGGTGATGAGCTTCTATCAGCCACTGGGCCAGGTCTCCGGCCAACGCGAGCTGCATTGCAAGCTCTACCACGCCGACACCCCGCTGGCGCTGTCCGACGTACTGCCGATCCTGGAAAACCTCGGCCTGCGCGTGTTGGGTGAATTCCCTTACCGACTGCGCCACGCCAATGGCCGTGAGTTCTGGATCCATGATTTTGCGTTCATCGCCGCCGAAGGCGTGAACCTGGATATCCAGCAGCTCAACGACACCCTGCAAGATGCGTTCGTGCACATCGTCCACGGCGATGCCGAGAACGATGCGTTCAACCGTCTGGTATTGACCGCCGGACTGCCATGGCGCGACGTCGCGCTGCTGCGTGCCTACGCCCGTTACCTCAAGCAGATCCGCCTGGGCTTCGACTTGGGTTACATCGCCAGCACCCTGAACAACCACACCGACATCGCCCGCGAGTTGACCCGGTTGTTCAAAACCCGCTTCTACCTGGCGCGCAAGCTCACCGCCGATGACCTTGAAGACAAGCAGCAACGGTTGGAGCAAGCGATCCTCACGGCCCTGGACGACGTTCAGGTGCTCAACGAAGACCGCATCCTGCGTCGCTACCTTGACCTGATCAAGGCCACCCTGCGTACCAACTTCTACCAGACCGACGCCAACGGCCAGAACAAGTCGTACTTCAGCTTCAAGTTCGACCCGCGCGCCATTCCCGAGCTGCCTAAGCCGGTGCCGAAGTTTGAAATCTTCGTGTACTCGCCACGGGTCGAAGGTGTGCACCTGCGCTTTGGTAACGTCGCTCGCGGCGGCCTTCGCTGGTCCGACCGTGAAGAAGACTTCCGCACCGAAGTGCTCGGCCTGGTAAAAGCCCAGCAAGTGAAGAACTCGGTGATCGTACCGGTGGGCGCCAAGGGCGGCTTCCTGCCGCGTCGCCTGCCACTGGGCGGCACGCGGGATGAAATCGCGGCCGAGGGTATTGCCTGCTACCGCATCTTCATTTCGGGCCTGTTGGACATCACCGACAACCTCAAGGACGGCGCTCTGGTGCCGCCGGCCAACGTCGTGCGTCATGACGACGATGACCCGTACCTCGTCGTAGCAGCCGACAAGGGCACCGCGACCTTCTCCGACATCGCCAACGGCATCGCTATCGACTACGGCTTCTGGCTGGGTGATGCGTTCGCATCCGGTGGTTCCGCCGGTTACGACCACAAGAAAATGGGCATCACCGCCAAAGGCGCGTGGGTCGGTGTGCAGCGTCATTTCCGTGAGCGCGGCATCAACGTGCAGGAAGACAGCATCACCGTGGTGGGCGTCGGCGATATGGCCGGTGACGTGTTCGGTAACGGCCTGTTGATGTCCGACAAGCTGCAACTGGTCGCAGCCTTCAACCACCTGCACATCTTCATCGATCCAAACCCGAACCCGGCGACCAGCTTCGTCGAGCGTCAGCGTATGTTCGAGCTGCCGCGTTCGGCCTGGACCGACTACGACACCAGCATCATGTCCGAAGGCGGCGGTATCTTCTCGCGCAGCGCGAAGAGCATTGCCATCTCGCCGCAGATGAAAGAACGCTTCGACATCTCGGCCGACAAGCTGACCCCGACCGAACTGCTGAACGCCTTGCTCAAGGCGCCGGTGGACCTGTTGTGGAACGGCGGTATCGGTACGTACGTCAAGGCCAGCACCGAAAGCCACGCCGATGTCGGCGACAAGGCCAACGACGCGCTGCGCGTCAACGGCAACGAACTGCGCTGCAAGGTGGTGGGCGAGGGCGGTAACCTCGGTATGACCCAGCTGGGTCGTGTGGAATTCGGCCTCAATGGCGGCGGTTCCAACACCGACTTCATCGACAACGCCGGTGGTGTGGACTGCTCCGACCACGAAGTGAACATCAAAATCCTGCTCAACGAAGTGGTGCAGGCCGGTGACATGACCGACAAGCAACGCAACCAGTTGCTGGCGAGCATGACCGACGAAGTCGGCAACCTGGTGTTGGGCAACAACTATAAGCAAACCCAGGCCCTGTCCCTGGCTGCCCGCAAGGCTTACGAGCGAGCAGCCGAGTACAAACGCTTGATGAGCGACCTGGAAGGCCGTGGCAAGCTGGACCGCGCCATCGAGTACCTGCCGACCGAGGAGCAGCTCGCCGAGCGCGCCGCCAACGGCAAGGGCTTGACCCGTCCGGAACTGTCGGTGCTGATCTCGTACAGCAAGATCGACCTCAAGGAAGCATTGCTCAAGTCCCTGGTGCCGGATGACGAGTACCTGACCCGTGACATGGAGACCGCGTTCCCACCGAGCCTGGTCGCCAAGTTCGGCGAGGCCATGCGTCGTCACCGCCTGAAGCGTGAGATCGTCAGCACCCAGATCGCCAACGACCTGGTTAACCACATGGGCATCACCTTCGTTCAACGACTCAAAGAGTCGACCGGCATGAGCCCGGCGAACGTGGCCGGCGCTTATGTGATCGTGCGCGACATCTTCCACCTCCCGCACTGGTTCCGCCAGATCGAAGCCCTGGACCACCAGGTCTCCGCTGACGTGCAATTGCAGTTGATGGATGAGCTGATGCGCCTGGGCCGCCGCGCTACGCGTTGGTTCCTACGCAGCCGTCGCAACGAGCAGGACGCTGGGCGTGACACCGCGCACTTCGGTCCGCACCTGGCCGCACTGGGCCTCAAGCTCGACGAACTGCTGGAAGGACCGACCCGCGAAGGCTGGCAGAAACGCTATCAGGCTTACACTGAAGCGGGCGTGCCGGAGTTGTTGGCGCGTATGGTTGCAGGCACTACTCACCTGTACACCCTGCTGCCAATCATCGAAGCCGCTGACGTAACCGGGCATGACGCCGCCGAAGTGGCCAAGGCCTACTTCGCCGTAGGCAGCGCTCTGGACTTGCCATGGTACCTGCAGCAGATCAGCGATCTGCCAGTGGCCAACAACTGGCAGGCTGCGGCTCGCGAAGCGTTCCGCGACGACGTGGACTGGCAGCAACGGGCGATTACCATTTCTGTCCTGCAAATGGCCGACGCGCCACAAGACATGGAAGCCCGCGTGGCCCTGTGGCTTGAGCAGCACAAGGACATGGCGGATCGTTGGGTGGCCATGATGGTGGAGATTCGTGCTGCGGTCGGTACGGACTACGCCATGTATGCGGTCGCCAACCGTGAGTTGCTGGACTTGGCCTTGAGTGGGCCGTCGGTGCTGCAACCGGCTTGATTTAGCGCCTGAAACAAAAGCCCCTGCATTGTGAGATGCAGGGGCTTTTTGTTGGAATGCCCTTTATCAAACACCCCAAAAACTGTGGGAGGGGGCTTGCCCCCGATAGCAGAGTGTCAGCCAGCCTCTTCATGACTGGCCCACCGCTATCGGGGGCACGCCCCCTCCCACATTTTGATCTCGTTTTATCTGGAGATTAATGGTGTTTCAGCAACTTGGCTTCCAGATGATCCAGGTGTTGGCTCATCAGCGCCACGGCGGTGCTTGAGTCGCGTTGCTCCACCGCATCCACAATCGCCACATGCTCCTGCCACGCGCAATACGTGCAGGCTTTTGCTTCGAATTGGGCAATGATCAACGACGTCAACGGCACCAGGCTGTTGAGGAACTGCGCCAACGGACCATTCCCCGCCATCACCGCCAGTTGCAGGTGAAACTCCCCCGACAAGCGAATCGCCGGCCCACGCTGGTCGCGTTCAATGCACTCGCGTTCGCGAGCAATCAACTCGCGCAGTTGGCGTATCTGCGTCGCCGTGGCCTGGGCACACGCCAGTTGCACCACGGTGATTTCGGTCATGCGCCGTGCTTCGAGGATCTGCCGCGTCTGCTGTGCGTCCGGTGCCGCTACTTGAGCGCGCTGGTTGGGACGCAGGATGATCACTTGCTGATGAGACAGCTTGGCCAATACGCGGCGAATCACACTGCGGCTCACGCCAAAGGTTTCACCCAGGCTTTCTTCTGTAAAGCGGCTGGCCGGGGCGATGCGTTGTTCGAGGATCGCGTCGAACAGCCGTGGGTAGATGTCATCCACCGTTGGCTTTTTACCGGCTACCAGGCGCAGGGCGGGGAGGAAGGGCTCGCGGTGCAGGGCGTGGGCGGTCATGGTCGTCTCCAAAAAGTCAGCTGCCCAGATGGTCGTCCGGGATGTTCAAGCGAATACCCATGCGCAGGCCTTCCTGGAGGATGTGCTTGCGCATTTCTGCGCTGGCCAGGGCGCTGTTCTTGTTGCGTATGGCGCGCACCACCGCGTCGTTTTCCTGCAGGCGCTCGGCCAGGTGTTCAGGAGAGTTGCGCAGAACCTGGGCGCTTTGCTTGAGGGCGTTGCTGGTCTGTTGCACCACGTTCTGGAAAATCGGGTTGGACGTGAGCGCGAAGAGTTCTTCGTGAAAGCCGATGTAGGCGTTCATGCCTGCTTCGGCGTCACCAGCGTCGAGAGCCTCGCGCATGTCCATTAGGGTCAAGCGCAATTGGCCGACTTCCTTGCTGCTGATGGACTGGGCCACAAGGCCGACGATGAAGGGTTCGAGGGTGTAGCGCAGTTGCAGGAGGTCTTCGAGACTGGCGTCGGCCACGGCGTCGCTGGATTGGGGTTCACTGACGCTGGTTTCGAGCACGACCACGCCTTTGCCGGGCATGGAGCGCACCAGGCCGAGGGTTTCCAGCACGATCACCGCTTCGCGCAGACTGGGGCGGCTGATGCCCATCTGTTCGGCCAGTTCGCGCTGGCCGGGCAGCATTTCGCCCCGGCGCCACTGACCTCGCGCCAGGGCGGCGCGGAGTTTTTCTACGACTGAATTGACGACCGTTGAGGTGCTGATCACGTCGATACTTCCTTAATGTTGCTAATACAGTCATGTGGGAGGGGGCTTGCCCTCGATGGCCGTGGATCAGTTACAGATCTATCAACTGACCGTCCTCATCGGGGGCAAGCCCCCTCCCACATTAGCCAGTGTTGCCCATGAGACAGCGTTAGAATTCCTGGTGGGCCGGCAGCACCGGTTTCTTGGCCTGGAAGGCATACCCTTGCTGGCCGTCCAACACCTTGTTGGCGCGCTGGATATCGATGTCTTTTTCCCAGCGTGCGATGGCCACGGTGGCGACGCAGTTGCCGATCAGGTTAGTCAGTGCGCGGCCGATGCCCATGAACCAATCCACCGCCAATACCAGCACCAGGCCCACTACCGGAATCGCCGGGATTGCTGTCAGCGTTGCCGCCAGAATTACCAGCGCAGAGCCGGGAATCCCGTGGGCGCCTTTGGAGGTGATCAACGACACGAGCAGGATGGTCAGCAAGTCAGTCATCGACAGCGGCGTGCCGGTGGCGTTGGCGATAAACACGATGGCCAGGGTCAGGTAGATCGAGAAACCGTCGAGGTTGAACGAATACCCCGTTGGAATCACCAGGCCCACGGTGGAGCTACCAATGCCCAGGTGTTCGAGTTTGCGCATGACCTGCGGCAGCACGGCATCGGAGGAGGCGGTCCCCATCACGATCAGCAGTTCTTCGCGCAGGTACTTAAGCAACGGCAGCATGCGCAGGCCCGACAGGCGCATTACCAGGCCCAGGATCAGTCCGACGAAGGCAAAGCAGGTCAGGTAGAACAGGCCAACCAGGCTGCCCAGGTGTTGCAGGGAGTCCAGGCCGTAAGTGCTGGTGGTGAAGGCAATCGCGCCGAACACACCGATTGGCGCCAGGCGCACGATCATGCCCATGATGCGGAAGATCACGTGGCTAAGCTCATTGATCAGCCGTGTGATGCCTGAGGCCGCTTCGCCCACCAGGTTCAGCGCGCTGCCAAACAGCACCGAGAACAGCAGCACTTGCAGCACGTTGTTGTCGGCAAAGGCGCCGATCACCGAGTTGGGGATCAGGTCCATCAGGAACTGGCTGGTGCCCTTGATGTGCTGGCCCTTGTCGGCCAGTTCATTGAGGCCGGCGGAGGAGAGCTGCTCCAGGTGGATATTGGCACCTTGGCCGATACCGGTGCTGAAGGCCATGACCAGGCCGATCACCAGGGCGATGGTGGTGAGGATTTCAAAGTAGATCACCGACTTGAGGCCGATTCGTCCGACTTTCTTCAAGTCGCCGGCGCCGGAAATGCCACTGACCACGACGCAGAACACGATCAGGCCAATCAGCATTTTGATCAGCTTGATAAAGCCGTCACCCAGGGGTTTGAGTTGCGAGGAGAATTCGGGAAGGGCCAGGCCGCAGATGATGCCAAGCATCAGGCCAATTACGACTTGCAGGAAAATCGAACGCGAGCACCATCTGAGCATGGGAGGGATCTCTATTCGGTGCCCTGGTGGTTCCAGGGCTTAATTGTTGTGGTCATACCGGTAAGTCCAGTGCGGGGCCAGTCTACGCCGGGTTTTTTCGAAATCACAAGTCATTATTGGTTGATTGACAAGTCCCGGTCTGACCAGTTGGTCGCTGAGGGCGATGCTTGAGCGGTTGGCGGGCTGGAAAAATTTTCGTCTATCATCCGCCGCTCGGCTTATGAGGTGATGGATGGACACTCCAGGATTGACCACTGACGCAGCGGGCCACACCCATTGCAGCTGGCGCACCTCGGCGCCGGAATATCCGCGTTACCACGACCAGGAATGGGGTGTGCCGGTGGCGGACGATGTCCAGCTGTACGAGAAAATTTGCCTGGAAGGCTTTCAGGCGGGGATGGCGTGGATCACCATTTTGCGCAAGCGCGAGCAGTTTCGTGCGGCGTTCGAGGGCTTTGATTTTCGTCGGGTGGCGCAGTACGGCGAGGCTGATATAGAGCGGCTGATGCAGGATCCGGGGATTGTGCGTAATCGGGCCAAGATCGTGTCCACCATCAACAACGCGCGCAGGGCCTGTGAGCTGGTGGATGAAACCGGATCGCTGGCGCGGTGGTTGTGGGCGTTCGAGCCGGGTGATGAAGAGCGCCCGGCGGTGGTGGACCTGGCTTACTGGACGGGCAACCCCACCTCATCGGCCTCGGTGCGACTGTCCAAGGCCCTTAAAAAACGTGGCTGGACCTTTGTAGGTCCGACCACGATGTATGCGCTGATGCAGGCGATGGGGATGGTCAATGATCACCTTGAGGGCTGTGTGTGCCGGTCAAGGATCGAAGAACTGCGCTGCCTATTCAAACGCCCCTAGTCCCTGACTCAACGCGGTCAAAACTGTGGGAGGGGGCTTGCTCCCGATAGCGGTAGTTCAGCCAAATGGGTGTCGTGACGCACTGCTATCGGGAGCAAGCCCCCTCCCACATTTAGCGACCGCCCATACTTCTGATAGATGTCTTAGCTGATCATTTTGGAAGAGGGGTCAGCACCTCGGCCTTGTCATCCAACACCATCACCACCAGTAACTTCGCTGGCTGGGTCTGGCTGGCATTGCTGGATTCAAAGTGCCGCGAACCCGCGGGCTCGTAGAACGATTCGCCGACCTTGTAGGTTATCGCCTTCTCATCATTGACTCGCGAAGTGATCGCGCCCTCCAGCACATAGGCCACCGCCGTCCCCGTATGGCTATGGGGAACGGTGGCCTGGCCGGGGGCGTAATCAACGGTGAGCATGATGGTTTTCTTGCCGGGCACGTTGGTCAGGGCGTGCTCCTGCAGCACCTTGATCGACTCCTGGTTGTACACCGGTTCGTGGGCAAAGGCGCTGAGTGAAGCGAGCATCAGGGTGGTGGCGAGCAGGCGTTTCATGTTCGGGTTTCCGAGTAGTTCGAGACCTGTCCACCCTACGCCGCAGAACCTGGCCGACCAATGACCAATCCGCCGGAAAAGCCCCTAGCCAATCTGTTTGAGAATGTCGCGCACTTTGTCCAGCGCCGGGTCTATATCCAGGGTTTCGATGGCGCCGAATCCAATAATCAGCCCAGGGCGCACCGGTGCGTCGTGGAAGAACACATCAAGCGGGTATAAACCCACTTCGGCCTCACGCGCCAATGTCATCAGCAACGGAATGCTCACCGGCACCTTGCACAGCGCCGCCATATGAAACCCCGCCACGGTGGGCACGGCTTCGAACCACGGCGACAAATCCCCGGCCAGTCGTTGCAGGATGCGCTCACGACGCCCGGCATATACGGAGTGGCAGCGGCGGATGTGTTTGAGCAGGTAGCCTTCGCTGATGAACTTGGCCAGCGCCCATTGCGGCAAGGTGGAGCTGTGCTGGTCGGTCAATTGCTTGGCCTTGAGTACCGCGCCGTGGATCGCCGGCGGCAGCACCAGATAGCCCAGGCGCAGTTCGGGCAGCAGGGTTTTGGAGAAGGTGCCGACGTAAGTGACTACGCCGCGGGTGTCCATGCTTTGCAGGGAGTCGGTGGGGCGGCCTTCGTAGCGGAATTCACTGTCGTAGTCGTCCTCGATGATGATCGCCCCCAGGTCGAAGGCGCGGACCAGCAAGGCTTCACGGCGCGCCAGGCTCATGGGCATGCCGAGGGGGAACTGGTGGGAGGGGGTCACATAGATCAAGCGGGTGCCGTCGGGGATCTGATCCACCTGAATGCCTTGGTCATCCACTGGCACACTGGCGACGCGGGCGCCCATCGCCTGGAACAACTGGCGTGCGGGGCTGTAGCCAGGGTCTTCCATGGCGACGATGCTGCCTGGTTCCAGCACCACGCGGGCCAGCAGGTCCAGCCCTTGTTGCGCGCCATTGGTGACCACGATGTCGTCATCGCGGCATTTGACGCCTCGGGAAAAGGCGATATGCCCGGCGATGGCACTGCGCAGTGCCGGCAAGCCTTCGGGTTGGCTGTAGAAGCCGCTGTTCTGGGCAATGCGGCGCAGGGCGTCCTGGGTGCAGCGTCGCCATTCGTCTTGTGGGAACTGATTGCGGCTGGTGGCGCCGCCGAGAAATTCGTAGCGCAGGAGGTTGTCGCGTGTGGGGTGGCGCATCGGCGAGGGCAGCGCCTGCCATTTAGCCAGGTTGTTGGCGCAGGCCAGGTCGGTGGCAGTTTGCAGGCGATCCGCTGGGGGCGCCCAAGCGTTAACGAAGGTGCCACGACCGATCTTTCCCACCAGCAAGCCTTCATAGGTCAACGTGGCGTAGGTATCGGACACGGTCTTGCGCGATACGCCCAACTGCTCGGCCAGCAGGCGGCTGGGCGGCAGTTGCGCGCCTGCCGCGAGACGCCCGGCCGCAATGGCTTCGCGCAATTGCTGATAAAGCTGGGCCGCCAGGTCCTTGCGGCCTTTGATGACGATGTGCAGTTCCATGTTTCACTCTGAGACAAATCGATCTACGCCAAGGTTACGCGTAAATCGACCTGTAGAAACCCGGGCGAAGTCAGGAGAGGAAACCACCGTCTACATTCAGCGACACACCGGTGGTGTAGCTGGACGCGTCACTCGCCAGAAACAGCACCGCGCCGGCCATCTCGCTTGGGTCGGCCACACGCTTGAGCGGGATCTGCGCCAGGGCCATTTTCAGGATCGCATCGTTTTTCACCAGCGCCGAGGCGAACTTGGTGTCCGTCAGGCCCGGCAGCAGGGCGTTGCAACGGATGCCGAATTCAGCGCATTCCTTGGCGAACACTTTGGTCATGTTGATCACCGCGGCCTTGGTCACCGAGTAGATGCCTTGGAAGACACCCGGCGAGATGCCGTTGATCGAGGCCACGTTGATGATGCTGCCGCCGCCGTTTTCGCGCATCAGCTTGCCGGCTTCCACCGACATGAAGAAGTAGCCGCGAATGTTCACGTCAACGGTCTTCTGGAACGCGCCCAGATCGGTGTCCAGCACGTTGCAGAACTGCGGGTTGGTGGCTGCGTTGTTGACCAGAATATCCAGGCGGCCGAACTGCTCGCGAATGCCGGCGAACACCTGGCTAATCTGCTCCATTTCACCAATATGGCAGGCAACCGCAGTGGCCTTGCCGCCGTCGGCGATGATTGCGTCGGCCACATGCTGGCAGCCTTCTAGCTTGCGGCTGGAGACGATCACATGGGCGCCTTGCTGGGCCAGCAACTTGGCGATGGCCTCACCGATGCCACGGCTGGCGCCGGAGACAAACGCAATTTTGCCGTCGAGGTCGAACAGATGAGTCTTGGACATGGGGGTTCCTTGTTTTTGTGCGATCAGAGGGCTGATTTAGCGATTACCTTCAGGCTCATTTGCTCCAGCAGTGAGTTCATCTGAATGAACTGAGCAAAGCGTTTGTCCTGGGTCTGGCCATGGAAGAAACGGTAGTAGATCTGCTGAACGATGCCGGCCAGGCGGAACAGGCCGTAGGTGTAATAGAAGTCGAAATTATCGATCTGGATGCCCGACCGTTCGGCGTAGTAGTCGACGAACTCGCGGCGGGTGAGCATCCCGGGCGCATTGCTTGGCTGGCGGCGCATCAGTTGCACCGGCGCGGGGTCGGCGGCCTCTATCCAGTAGGCGAGGGTGTTGCCCAAGTCCATCAGCGGATCGCCGAGTGTGGTGAGCTCCCAGTCCAGTACGCCGATGATCTGCATCGGGTTGTGCGGGTCGAGGATCACGTTATCGAAGCGGTAGTCGTTATGCACGATGCTTGATGTCGGGTGGTCGGCCGGCATCTTGTCGTTGAGCCAGGCCCGCACTGCCTCCCATTTGGGCGCATCGGGGGTCAGGGCCTTTTCGTAGCGGTCGCTCCAGCCGCGAATCTGGCGTGCCACATAGCCTTCGGGTTTGCCCAGGTCGGCCAGTCCGCAGGCGGTGTAGTCGACTTGGTGCAGCTCGACGAACTTGTCGATAAAGCTTTTGCACAGTGCTTCGGTCTTGGTTGCATCCAGCCCCAGCTCAGGCGGCAGGTCGGAGCGCAGGATGATGCCCTTGACGCGTTCCATCACGTAGAACTCAGCGCCGATCACCGACTCATCGGTGCAATGCACATAGGCTTTGGGGCAATACGGGAAGCCATCTTTTAGCTGATTGAGAATGCGGAATTCACGGCCCATGTCATGGGCTGACTTGGCCTTGTGACCGAAGGGCGGGCGGCGCAGGACGAATTCCTGCCCAGGGTATTCCAACAGGTAAGTCAGGTTGGACGCGCCGCCGGGGAACTGGCTGATCGCAGGCGTGCCGCTCAGGCCCGGGATATGGGCCTTGAGATAGGGATCGATCAGGCCAGCGTCAAGTTCTTCGCCTGGGCGAATCTGGGTCGATTGGTCGTTCAGCGCCATGCTTATCCCTTCTGCTTATTCTAAAGGCCTTGGACTATTTCCTAATCTAATGCGCACGACCGCCCAGCGACAAGGTCGGGGCGGCTTAATAGGTTAGCGTGTTGGATGATGATCAGCGTGCCTGATTGGTCATTTTACGGGCGCGGGTAACGCGACCGGCGTGAGCACTGGTCGGCCGGCGAAGTACTCCACCAGATTGTCGGCCACCCGTTGCACGGTGTCGTGAGCGGCTTCCGGTGAAAGGCCGGCCACATGGGAGGTGAGTACGGTATTGCTCAGGTGCTTGAGGGCGTCGGGCACCTTGGGTTCGTCGTCGAATACATCCAGCGCAGCCCCGCCAATGCGGCGCTGTTCAAGGGCGGTGATCAGGTCGGCGGTAACCACCACGCTGCCACGGCCAATATTGACCAAGTAGCCATTCGGCCCCAGAGCATCCAGGGCGTGACGATCAATCAGGTGACGGGTGCTCGGGCCACCGGGCGTGGCCAGGATCATGAAGTCCGAAGTGCGCGCCAGCTCCACGGCGCTGGCGCAGTAGGTGTAGTCCACATCTTCACGGGGCTGACGGTTGTGATAGCTCACTTCCATACCGAATCCGAGGGCGGCGCGCTTGGCGATTTCCAGGCCCACGGCGCCCAAGCCAAGAATGCCCAGTTGCTTGCCGCCCAGGGAAGGGCGCATCACCTTGGGCCATTCACCGCGCCGCACGGCGACGTCGGTCTGCGGGATGCCGCGCACCAGGGACAGCAACAGCGCCATAGCGTGGTCCGCCACCGACGGCGCATTCACCCCGGCGCCGTTGGTCACGACAATCCCACGATTGCTGGCGGCCTGCAGGTCAACATGTTCGTAACCGGCGCCGATCACACAGATGATTTCCAGCAGCGGCAGCGCAGCGATTTCGTCGGCGTAAAGGCCCAGGGGGCCGCGGGTCAACACGGCGTTGATCTGGCCGCCATGGCGCTTGATGGCTTGGGCACGTTCGGCTGGAGTTGGCGCCAGGATCACATGAAAGTCATTGCTCTCGATGATTTGCAGGTAGTCGTTGATGGTTTCAACCAGGACCAGAACAGTGGTGGTCATCGGACGGCTCTTCCTTGTGGGGCGGGATGGAAGAGAGAGTATGCGACATTTTATAGGGCGGTGATGCAAGGTCCGCAGGGGGCGGGTAGAGGGCCGTGAATCCATAGCATGGATCCACGCCCTGGTGAGTCGCGCAGTCTTAGCCGATGCGAGGCATTGGGATCATTGTGTTGTTCGGTTTGGGCGCAGCAGCGTATTCAATGCCGTTAAAAGGGAAGCTGGGAGGCTGCTGTGGCTTGGGCTTATCTTGTGCCGCGATTTGATCGGCAATATGCATCGCCACGCTGTCGACCAAGTGGCCGGCGTGGGACAGATTGAGGTTTGAAATCGTCATGGTTGAATCTCCAAGGTTCGTGATAAGGCTCCCTCTGAGTGGGCGAAACAGGCGTCACGTTCCTGACTGGAACAAATTGTCGTCAATTGGATTGATCTGCTTCGTACAACCATTCCTCAGCTAAGTCTTTGCTTATTCAAAAGAATCCCGGACAATCCGGCCCCTTCTATGGTCGGGGCGCTGCCTGTCAGGTTTTTCTGACTCGTCCCGGCCGTGTAAATGCGGAGATCCGACCGGATGAATGATCAGGCCAATAGCGTCGACGAACGCTATGCAACGACACCTGCAACCCTCACAAGCTGGAGCCGCCAGGACACCACCTGGATGCTTGGCCTGTTCGGCACCGCCATTGGCGCCGGTACCTTGTTCCTGCCAATCAACGCCGGCCTGGGCGGTTTCTGGCCGCTGGTGATCCTGGCAGTGCTGGCGTTTCCGATGACCTTCTTTGCCCACCGTGGGCTGACCCGTTTTGTGCTCTCCGGCCGTGAAGGTTCGGACATTACTGATGTGGTCGAAGAGCATTTCGGTATCAAAGCGGGTGCACTGATCACCTTGCTGTACTTCTTCGCGATTTTCCCGATCCTGCTGATCTACAGCGTGGCCCTGACCAACACGGTCAGCAGCTTTATGGAGCACCAGTTGCACATCATGCCGCCGCCACGGGCGCTGCTGGCGTTTGTGCTGATCCTCGGCTTGCTGGCGGTGGTGCGTTGCGGCGAACAAGTGATCGTCAAGGCCATGAGCATGATGGTGTACCCGTTTATCGTCGCCTTGCTGTTCCTTGCGGTGTACCTGATCCCGCATTGGAACGGTGGCATCCTCAGCACCGCGAGTGTGGTCCCGGCGCCTTCGGCCTTGCTCAATACCCTGTGGCTGGCGATTCCGGTGATGGTGTTCTCGTTCAACCACTCCCCGATCATCTCGGCGTTCGCGGTTGACCAGAAGCGCCAGTACGGCGAACACGCCGATGAGCGCAGTTCGCAGATCCTGTCCCGCGCGCACCTGTTGATGGTGGTGATGGTGCTGTTCTTCGTGTTCAGCTGCGTGCTGACCCTGTCGCCGGCCCAGTTAGCTGAAGCGAAGGCGCAGAACCTGTCGATCCTGTCGTACCTGGCCAACCACTTCAACAACCCGACCATCGCGTTCGCTGCACCGTTGATCGCGTTCGTGGCGATTGCCAAGTCGTTCCTCGGTCATTACATCGGCGCGAGCGAGGGCCTCAAGGGTCTGGTGCTCAAAAGCGGTCGCCGTCCAGCTGCGAAGACGCTGGACCGTATGACTGCGGGCTTCATGCTGGTGGTGTGCTGGATCGTCGCCACGCTGAACCCCAGCATCCTCGGCATGATCGAGACCCTGGGCGGGCCAATCATTGCGTCGATCCTGTTCCTGATGCCGATGTACGCGATCCGCAAGGTGCCGGCCATGGCCAAGTACCGTGGGCACGCGTCCAACGTGTTTGTCACCGCAGTGGGCCTGGTGGCAATTACTGCATTGATTTACTCGCTGCTGTCCTGAACCCAGGGCTCACGCAAGCAAGCCGATTCGCGCATAGCGCGAATCGGCTTTTTTTTGCCCGCGCAAAAGCTGATGCGGCTCAACCGCAGCCGAGCAATGAGGGCTAAGCTTACGCACGCTTTTTGCCAGGATGGGTTGGGCCGATTGAAGACTGAAACCGATGCACCCGTTGCCGTACCGTCGAACCGCATCCAAGACCTGCTGGCTGGCTTATCCATCGCGGGTTTGCTGCTGCCGGAAGCCGTCGCCTATTCCAGTATCGCCGCGCTGCCGCCCCAGGCCGGGGTGATCGCTTTATTTGCAGGCCTGGTGTGCTACGGCCTGTTCGGCACTAGCCGCTTTGCGATTGTTTCGGCTACCTCGTCGTCGGCGGCCGTTTTGGCGGCGGCGACGGCGAGCCTGGCGGGAGATGACCCGGCACTGAGGCTTTCCCTGGCCTTCGGGCTGGTACTGCTCACCGGGGTGTTTTTCCTGTTGGCCGGCCTGTTGAAACTTGGCGGCGTCACTTCGTTTATCGCCAAGCCCGTGTTGCGTGGCTTCGCCTTCGGCCTGGCGCTGACCATCATCCTCAAGCAATTGGCCAGTGTGGTGGGCGTGCACCTGACCGATAACAACCTGATCCGTTTTCTGCCGCAGTTGCTGGAGCAGCTACCGCGTTGGAACTGGCCTGCGGCGCTGGTGGCGGGGCTGGCGTTGCTGGTGTTGTGGCTGTGCGCACGCTTCCCGCGTCTGCCGGGTGGTCTGGTGGTCGTGGTGCTCGGCATCGCTGCCGGGCAGTACCTGGACCTGCAGGCCTATGGCGTGGCGCAGATCGGCATGATCGACCTGCGCCTGGAGCTGGGGCATTTGCCGATGCTGCCGTTTGCCGACTGGCTGCGCCTCGGGGAATTGGCGTTTGCGCTGGTGATGGTCCTGTACGCGGAGTCCTACGGCTCTATCAGTTCGTTCGCGCTCAAGCATGGCGACCGCGTGTCCTCCAACCGTGACCTGCTTGCGCTGGGAGTGGCCAACCTGGTCTCCGGTCTGTTCCACGGCATGCCGGCCGGTGCCGGGTATTCGGCGACGTCGGCCAACGAGGCGGCCGGCGCCTATTCGCGCCTGGCGGGGATTGTCGCGGCGCTGGTGATATTGCTGATCGTGCTGACGGTGCTGCCCTATGTCGCGCTCACGCCGGAGCCGGTGTTGGCGGCCGTCGTCATCTATGCCCTGGGTCGAGGCTTGAGTTTGCAGCCGCTGGGGCGTTATTTCCTGTGGCGCCGCGATCGCGTGCTGGTGATTTGTGCGGTGGCGGCGGTGCTGGTGCTGGGCGTGCTGGATGGTTTGCTGCTCGCGGTCGCAATCAGTGTGATGTTGATGCTGCGCCAGATGTCGTCGGCCGACATTCAAGTGCTGGGCCGCCTGGGTGACAGCCATGACTTTGTCGACCGCCTGCACCATGCCGATGCCCTGGCCGTCCCGGGGGTATTGATCGTGCGGCCCAGCGAAGCGCTATTTTTTGCGAATGCCGAGCGCATCCTGGGCGCGGCCTTGCGCCTGATGCGTCATTCCCAGGCGCAGGCGGTAGTGTTGAGCCTGGAAGAATCGCCGGACCTCGACGGCACCAGCATCGAAGCGCTGGCGGCTTTTTTTGCGCAAGTACACGGGGAGGGCAAGCGCCTGGTACTTGCCCGCGTGCGGCATGACGCGCGCGAGGTGTTGCAGGGGCTGCCCGAAGCATTGGCGTCCCATGTGCTGCTCAGTGGCTTGAGCGTCGATGGCGCGGTGCAGCTGGCGCTGGAGGTGAGCAAGGCGTGACGCGTGGGGATTGCTCCAAATAGCGGTGGGTCAGTGGCAGATGCGTCAACTGACTCGCCCATCGGGGGCAAGCCCCCTCCCACATTTGGAGCGGTGTCTTCAGCCAGCTCATCTTCAGGATCAGACGGTGGTGCGGTTGAAGGTATAAGGTCGCCCGTTGCGGTCAAAGCTGTGGGAGGGGACAAGCCCTCTCTCACATTTGGATCGGTGTCTTCAGCCAGCTCACCTTGAGGATCAGACGATGGTGCGGTTGAAGGTATAAGGTCGCCCGTTGCGGTCAAAGCTGTGGGAGGGGGCAAGCCCCCTCCCACATTTTGATCGGTGTCTTCAGCCAGCTCACCTTGAGGATCAGACGGTGGTGCGGTTGAAGGTATAAGGTTGCTCGTCGCGGCCAAAACTGTGGGAGGGGGCAAGCCCCCTCCCACATTTGGATCGGTGTCTTCAGCCAGCCCACCTTGAGGATCAGGCGGTGGTGCGGTTGAAGGTATAAGGTCGCCCGTCGCGGTCAAAACTGTGGGAGGGGGCTTGCTCCCGATAGCGGTGGGTCAGTGACAGAGGGATCAATTGAATGTGTTTATATTCCAGGCATAAAAAAACGCCGCGTATCTTGCGATACGCGGCGTTTTTGTTACATCAACACCTTAGGCTTGAATCACCGGGATGTTGGCGCTTGCTGCGATCTTGCGGAACTCAGCGATCTGGTCGAAGTTCAGGTAGCGGTAGACGTCGCTGGCCATGGTGTCCAGTTTCGCCGCGTAGCCCATGTACTCTTCGACGGTCGGCAGGCGACCCAGGGTGGAGGCTACTGCCGCCAGCTCAGCCGAGGCCAGGTAGACGTTGGCACCATCACCCAGACGGTTAGGGAAGTTACGGGTCGAGGTCGACACAACAGTCGAGTTCGGTTCTACACGTGCCTGGTTACCCATGCACAGCGAGCAGCCCGGCATTTCCATGCGCGCGCCAGCCTTGCCGTAGATGCCGTAGTAGCCTTCTTCGGTCAGTTGGTGAGCGTCCATCTTGGTCGGCGGCGAGAGCCACAGACGGGTAGGCAGCTGACCCTTGACCTGCTCCAGCAACTTACCGGCAGCGCGGAAGTGACCGATGTTGGTCATGCACGAACCGATGAACACTTCGTCGATCTTCTCGCCGGCAACACTCGACAGCAGACGAGCGTCGTCCGGGTCGTTTGGTGCGCAGAGGATCGGCTCGTTGATTTCGGCCAGGTCGATCTCGATGATTTCGGCGTATTCCGCGTCGGCATCGGCTTCCATCAGCTCTGGGTTGGCTACCCAGGCTTCCATCGCTTGAGCGCGACGTTCCAGGGTGCGTGCATCGCCGTAGCCTTCGCCGATCATCCAGCGCAGCAGGGTGATGTTGGAGTTCAGGTACTCGGTGACGGACTCTTTCGACAGCTTGATGGTGCAACCGGCAGCCGAACGTTCGGCCGAGGCGTCGGACAGCTCGAAAGCCTGTTCCAGCGTCAGGTCGTTCAGGCCTTCGATTTCCAGGATGCGGCCGGAGAAGGCGTTTTTCTTGCCTTTCTTCTCGACAGTCAACAAACCGGACTGGATCGCGTAGTAAGGAATGGCATGAACCAGGTCACGCAGGGTGATGCCAGGTTTCATTTTGCCTTTGAAGCGCACCAGGATCGATTCCGGCATGTCCAGTGGCATTACGCCAGTGGCTGCGGCGAACGCGACCAGACCGGAACCGGCTGGGAACGAGATGCCCATCGGGAAGCGGGTGTGGGAGTCACCACCGGTACCGACGGTATCCGGCAGCAGCATGCGGTTCAGCCAGCTGTGGATGATGCCGTCGCCTGGACGCAGCGATACACCGCCACGGGTCATGATGAAGTCAGGCAGGGTGTGGTGGGTGGTCACGTCGATCGGCTTTGGATAAGCCGCGGTGTGGCAGAAAGACTGCATTACCAGATCGGTCGAGAAGCCCAGGCACGCCAGGTCTTTCAGTTCGTCACGGGTCATAGGACCGGTGGTGTCCTGGGAACCCACGGTGGTCATCTTCGGTTCGCAGTACGTACCTGGACGAACGCCTTTGCCTTCCGGCAGGCCGCAGGCCTTGCCGACCATTTTCTGGGCCAGGGTGAAACCCTTGCCAGTGTCGACCGGTGCTTCAGGCAGCTTGAACAGGTCGGTAGGGCCCAGACCCAATTCGGCGCGAGCCTTGTCGGTCAGGCCACGGCCGATGATCAGCGGGATACGGCCGCCGGCACGAACTTCGTCCAACAGGACCGGGGTCTTCATTTCGAAGGTGGTCAGGACTTCATCGGTGCCGTGTTTGCAGACTTTGCCAGCATGAGGATACAGGTCGATGACGTCGCCCATGTTCATGTTGGTCACGTCGAATTCGATTGGCAGTGCGCCAGCATCTTCCATGGTGTTGTAGAAGATCGGAGCGATCTTGCTGCCGAAGCAGAAACCGCCGGCACGCTTGTTCGGTACGTAAGGTACGTCGTCGCCGAAGAACCACAGTACCGAGTTGGTAGCGGATTTACGCGAAGAGCCGGTACCGACCACGTCACCGACGTAGGCGATCGGGAAGCCTTGGCCGCGCATTTCTTCGATCTGCTTCATCGGGCCGGTCTTGCCTTGCTCGTCCGGCACGATGCCTTCGCGAGCCATTTTCAGCATGGCCAAGGCGTGCAGCGGGATGTCAGGGCGGGACCAGGCGTCCGGAGCAGGGGACAGGTCGTCGGTGTTGGTTTCGCCGGTGACCTTGAATACGCGCAGGCTGATCTTGTCGGCCAGGGTAGGGCGGTTGCGGAACCATTCGCCGTCAGCCCAGGACTGGATTACGGCTTTAGCGTGCTCGTTGCCGTTGCGGGCTTTTTCGGCAACGTCGTGGAACGCGTCGAACATCAGCAGGGTGTGCTTGAGTTGGGCCGCGGCGACAGGCGCCAGCTCGGCGTCGTCCAGCAGCTCGACCAACGTCACGATGTTGTAGCCGCCTTGCATGGTGCCGAGCAGTTCAACAGCGCGTTTCTTGTCGATCAGGGGGGAAGTGGCTTCGCCCTTGGCCAGGGCAGACAGGAAACCGGCCTTGACGTAGGCAGCTTCGTCAACACCAGGTGGAATGCGGTTGGTGATCAGGTCAACGAGGAATTCTTCTTCGCCGGCTGGAGGATTTTTCAGCAGCTCGACCAGGCCTGCGGTTTGTTCGGCGTTAAGCGGCTGGGGAACAATACCCAGGGCTGCACGCTCTTCGATATGTTTGCGGTAGGCTTCAAGCACAGTTATTACCCTCATCAGTGGTCCCACGGGACGCTCATCCAGAAATGAACGGCACGCATGCGCTCGGGGGCTTTTTGGGCCGCAAAGCCAGCGCTGCCGGCATTCCTCACAGAAGCTGCTTTCAAAGTTTTACGCCTGCAGAACGGAGCTGATGAGGGTTGGCGCGGTTGTTGACCTACCGGGGTCAAGTCCGCGCCAACACCGTTCTGAAGGAACGACTGTGCTCGTGACGCTTTGAAAACAGCTTCCAGCGGATTATTGGCGCCTTACAAGGCCGGATGATTCTACGGCAAAAAATTTCTAAAGGTAAGTTGCCATGGCAAGTTTGCTGGGTGATCAACCTTAGACAAAGGGCTAACATGGCGCACTGTTTCGCTGATTTGCGTGTCATTGCCCATGTCCAACCAAACCATCAAGACCCCCTGCGTCGGCCTGTGCTCCACAGTTTACGGCGATCTGGTGTGCCGTGGCTGCAAGCGCTTCCACCACGAAGTAATCCTGTGGAATGGCTATAGCGAAGAAGAAAAACGTGCGGTATGGCTGCGCCTGGAGCAACTGCTGGTGCAGGTGATGGCCGGCAAACTGGAGATTTTCGACCCCAAGACCCTGCGCGGTCAGTTGGAGCAGCGCAAGATCCGCTTCGTGCCGCACCAATCCGAGTACTGCTGGGCATACCAGTTGATTGCGCGCGGTGCGCGGGTCATCAATAACCTGGAGGCGTACGGCATGGTGCTGTTGCCGGAGTTTCGTGAATGGGCGTTGCCGGAACTGCGCGATGCCATCGACCGTGAGTTCTTTATCCTGTCCGAGGCCCACTACCAGCGCTATATCGCCCCAGGGTTCCTCAGGGATGCGCTCTCTACCTGACGGCAAAAATCGGAATGTGGGAGGGGGCAAGCCGCCCCCCACATTGGACGTCGGTTATCTGGAGGATAGGCGTCAGGGTTTGGTGACCAGCTCTTCCAGGTGATCCATCAATGTCTGCGGCTTGAGCACCAACACATCACTTTCCACAGCATCCAGCACCACCTCCGCCGTGTTGCCGATCAGTGCACCGGAAATTCCGGTGCGCGCTACGGTACCGATGATGGTCACTGCTGCCTGCCACTTGTGCGCCGCGAATGGAATCAGCACATCCGCCGGGCCTTCCTCGATATGCAGGTGCGCGTCGTCCACGTCGAACTCAGCCTGGAACGCCTGGCACTGCTCGCGGTAGCGCGCTTCGATGGTTTCCTTGAGTTGGAACGTCGGGTCCGCCGCTGACAGCATCGGCGACGGATGGGCGCTGATCACATGCAGCTGCGCCTTGGCGAGGCTGGCGATGTCGAAGCCATGATCAATGATCGAATTGTGCAGCGAACGGTGCTCGCTGTCGGTATTGCCCACATCAATTGCTGCCAGGATCACCCCGCCAGCCCATGGCGTGGACGTCTTGACCAGCAACACTGGTGTCGGGCAAAAGCGCAGCAGCTTCCAGTCCGCCGGTGTCAGCAGCGCCTTTTTCAGCGGGCTGTCGGGAAAATGTTGCTTGATCACCAAACCGCAGCCCTCAGCCTGCTGCACATCAATGATGGTTTCATGCAGGCTGGCATTCCACGCCTGTTCGGTGGTCACGCTGTAGCCATCCTCCTGCAATCCCGCCTTGAGCAGGCTCAACAGCGCCGAATGCTCATGGTTTTTATCGCAGACCAGCAAGTGCAGGTGCGCGCCGGTAACCTCGGCGATCAGCTTGGCGCGCTTGAGGGCCAGGCTTTCCGAATGCTCGGGCTCGATGACCACCAGGATACTGCGGATGGCTTGCATGGTCGGGATCTCCAAAAGAGTGGGCGTGGAATAACTATAGTTGCTGCCCGGCAGCCGTCATGTTGATGCACATCAAGGCCGGTGGCTGGTGGTCTGCGGCGTGGTCGGTATAATCGCCGGCCTTTTGTGATCCTTTTGCCCGTGAGCCCGATGAACCTGCCAGAAATCCACGAATTCCTCGGTTGCCGCACCCCCGACGCCTGGGTCCAGGCCGCGTTGGCCGATCAGGAAACGCTGCTGATCGACCACAAGAACTGCGAATTCAAGGCCGCGAGCACCGCCTTGAGCCTGATCGCCAAGTATCACGGCCATGTCGACCTGATCAACATGATGTCGCGCCTGGCCCGCGAAGAACTGGTGCACCACGAACAGGTCATGCGCCTGATGAAAAAGCGCAAGATTGAACTGCGCCAGTTGCACGCCAGCCGTTATGCTTCGGGCCTGCGCAAAGTCGTGCGCAACCATGAGCCAGTGAAATTGGTGGATACGTTGGTAGTCGGGGCGTTTATCGAGGCGCGCAGTTGCGAGCGTTTCGAAGCGTTGGTGCCGCATTTGGACGAAGAACTCAGCAAGTTCTACTTCGGCCTGCTGAAAAGCGAGGCGCGGCATTTCCAGGGTTACCTGAAGCTGGCCTACCAGTATGGCGATGCAAAGGATATCGCTCAGGTAATCGAGCGGGTGAGGGCGGCCGAGCAGGAATTGATCGAGTCACCTGACGTCGAGTTTCGCTTTCACAGTGGTGTGCCGGCCTGAGGCGACGGCCACGCCGATCAGTGCGGTGATCCCGGTCAGCAGCAGGATCACCGTTTGCGTGCCCAAGGGCGCTGCCAGCACGGCAATCACCAGGCCGGCCAGGGGCTGTGGCAGGTTATTGAGTAGGGTGATCATGCCGACGGTCTTGCCAAAGTCCTCTACCGGGATGACCTGCTGGCGCACGCTGCGCATATAGACGCTGTACATCTTGTCGAAGCCTATAACCAGCAGGAAGCCAAGGCTGTAAGCCCACAGGCTGGGGCTGACCGCCATGATCAGCGCGCCCACAGTGATCAGTCCGTAAGACACGCCGCCGAGGCGTTTTAACGGCAAGGTCGTGCGCGACAGGTAGAACAGAATCACGATAGTCACCAGCGCACCTGCCGCTTGCAGCAGCGCGTAGGCATCCTTGTCGGCGTTGAAATCGCCAGTGACCATGGCGGCGGAAGTGGCCAGGGTGGCGCCAATGAGCAGGTTCACGCCCACCGTCAGCGCAATCAGGCGTTTCAACCCCGGCAGGTTGCGGATATGCGCGACGGCGATGCGCAGCGGTTGCAGCCAGATATCACGGTGCTGCTGATGGGGCTGCGGGTTGACTGAGGTGTTACGTTGCCACGCGCGCATCGCCAGGTCTGCCAACACGAACAGCCCTGCAACCCCCAGCACTACCCAATGCCAGGCCCACACCTCCAGCATCAGCGCGGCCAACAACGGCCCCAGTACCAGGCCGGATTGGTCGGCGATCTGGGAGTAGGACAACGTCTTGGCATAGCTGTATTGCGCAAAGATATGCGGCATCAGCACCTCCCGGGCCATGATGCCTTGGGTGGTCAGCACCCCGCATAGCGCGGACAGCAGCACCAGCCAGTAGATACCGTCGAACATCCCGTAAAGCGCCACAGCCACCACACAGGCCAGCGCCCGGTAGACCTGGCTGATATGCAGGATACGCACGGGCGAATACTTGTCGCACACGGCGCCGCACACCGGGAAGGCCAGGAAGCGTGGCAGCGACTCGATAAAAAAGGCCAGGCCCGCCCACGACGCACTTTGGGTGGTTTGAAATACGATCAGCGGCACGATAAACAACAGGATCTGATCCGCCAGACGCGACAGGAACAGCGAAACAAAGAACGCCAGGTAATCCTTACGCATACAACTCCCTGTGATTGGCGTTAAAGAATGCAGGCTATTTGTAAAAAACTCTTAAAAACATGAAGCTTCAGCGACGCCCGTTGGCTATCTGCTTCAGTTGCCCAGCTTGCCACCTATAATGCCGCCTCTTCAATCCGCGTGCGCGCACTGAGAACGTATGGAAAACCTGGGTCAGGGTAAGGTTCTGCTTGTTGAGGACGACGAGAGGCTGGCGGGGCTGATCGCGCATTTTTTATCACAACATGGCTTCGAGCCTCGCGTGGTACACCGAGGTGATGAAGCCTTGGCGGCGTTCCTGGCGTTCAAACCGAAAATGGTCGTACTCGACCTGATGCTGCCGGGCCAGAGCGGCCTACAGGTGTGCCGCGAGATTCGCAGTGTGTCCGACACTCCCATCGTGATCCTCACCGCCAAGGAGGATGACCTGGACCATATCCTCGGCCTGGAATCCGGCGCCGACGACTACGTGATCAAACCGATCAAACCGCCGGTGCTGCTGGCGCGCCTGCGTGCGCTGCAACGCCGCCAATTGCCGGAGCCTACCGTACGCGGGGCGCTGGCGTTCGGTCGGTTGGCCATCGACCGCAGTTGCCGGGTCGTCAGCCTGGGGGACGAAAAGATCGACCTCACCACCATGGAGTTCGAATTGCTGTGGTTGCTGGCCAGCAACGCCGGCACCATTCTTTCCCGCGATGACATTCTCAACCGCATGCGCGGCATCGCGTTCGACGGCCTTAACCGCAGCGTCGACGTCTACATCAGCAAACTGCGTGGCAAACTCAATGACAACCCACGTGAGCCGGTGTGTATCAAGACGATCTGGGGCAAGGGGTATCTGTTCAATCCGTTTGCTTGGGAGGTCTAGATGCTGCGCTTATACATGCGCCTGTACATCATCCTCGCGCTGGGGTTGGCGGGGGCGATTTGGCTGGTCAACTACACCTTTGATGAACTGCTGCCCGAAGCCAACGAAACCTATAATCGCGAAGCCATGCGTGGCCCGGCGTACGGTCTGGTGGAGCAGTTGCGCCCGTTGCCAGCCGATGCGCGCCCGGCGCGGCTGGCCCAATTGCAGCCACATTATGGTTTGCTGCTGAAACTGGTCCAGCGTGATGAATTGGCCCTGACCCCCCGTGAACAACAATTGTTGGCGGCCGGCCACTTGGTAGTGCGTGGCGATTTCATGGAGTTCATCGCCTCGGTCGACAGCGGTCCACAACTGCTCGAAATCAAACTGCCGGCAGAGCCGAAATGGCTATACCTGTGGGCCTACAGCCTGCTGGGTCTGTGCCTGGCGGTAGTGCTGTATTTCTGGGTGCGTCCGCATTGGCGTGACTTGGAGCACATCCGTCTGGCCGCACAACGTTTTGGCGACAACGACCTCGGCTCGCGCATCCTGCTGCCGCGCCGCTCCACCGTGCGCGAGCTGGCCGGGCACTTCAATCAGATGGCCGAGCGTATCGAGAGCTTGATCGCCAACCAGCGCGAACTCACCAATGCGGTGTCCCATGAGCTGCGTACGCCAATTGCACGATTGTCGTTTGAACTCGACCAACTCAAGCAGCAGGCCGACCCGCGTCAGCGCAGCGAATTGATCGCCGATATGTACGCCGACCTGGGCGAGCTGGAGGAAATGGTCTCCGAACTGCTGACCTACGCCAGCCTGGAACGCGGCGCGACCCAGGTCACTCGCGAGCGCATCGAAGCCCATAGCTGGCTCGACAGCGTGATCGGTAGCGTGGCCCTGGAGGCGGAGGCGGCGGGCATACACCTGTCGTTGCGCACCTGCGAAGTGGACGTGATCCAGATCGAGCCGCGTTTCATGGCGCGAGCGGTGATCAACCTGCTGCGCAATGCCATCCGTTACGCCGAGCACCGTGTGGACATTTCACTGATCAAATTCGGCAACGGTTATGAAGTGCGGGTATGTGACGACGGCCCGGGTGTACCCGAGGAGAGCCGGGCGAAGATCTTCCAACCGTTTATGCGCCTGGATGCCAGCCGTGATCGCCGTACCGGCGGCTTCGGCCTGGGCCTGGCGCTGGTGCAGCGAGTGTCCCAATGGCATGGCGGGCAGGTGCATGTGCAGGATTCGGAGCGGGGCGGGGCGTCGTTTCGGATGACGTGGGCGAATGCTGAATAACGTTTATGAACACGATGAAGGTCAAATGTGGTGGAGGGCTTGCTGTGGCTGAGCAAGCCCTTCATCACAGGGTGGGCTCGTGTCCGGCTTTAATGGTCCAGCGCACTCAACACTGCATGGGCGACTTTCACCCGCTCTGCATTCGGGTAGTTCTTGTTCCCCAGAATCACCACCCCTAATCCCTTGCTCGGCACGTAGGCCACATAGGCGCCAAAACCATTGGTGGAGCCGGTCTTGTTCACCAGCGTGTTGGCGTGGGGCGCTTGGGCAGGGGTTAGCCAGTTCACCTTGTGCGGCTCCATGGCCATTGGTGTGGAGTTGCCGTCAGTCAACGCATCGAGCGTGATGGGATAAGGGTACATTTCCCAGCCCAGCCCTTGGGTCATGCCGTCGACGGTGTAGTAGCCGGTATGAGTGATGCTGACCGCGCGTTGCACGGCGCTTTCCAGCTTCGCCGGGTTCATGTTGGCTTGCATATATCGCAGCAAGTCCGAGGCGCTGGTCTTGATGCCGTAAGCCTCACTGTCCATGGCGCCGGGGCCGACGCGCACCGGTTTGCCATCCTTGCCGTAGCCTTGTGCGTAGAGGCTCATCTGACTCGGCGGCACCTTGACGAAGGTGTGCTTGAGCCCAAGTTTGGGCAGCAGGGTTTTTTCCATCGCCTGATCGAACGGTTGCTTGAGGCTCTGCGCCGTCAGGTAGCCGAACAGGCCCAGGCTCGGGTTGGAATACAAACGCTGGGTGCCTGGGGCGAAGTTGGCCTTCCACTGCTGGAAGTAGCTGATCATGTGCTGATTGTTGTCAGCCTCCGGTGGAAATTGCAGAGGCAGGCCGCCGGCGGTGTAGGTGCCGAGGTTAAGAATGCTGATGTGATCAAACTTGCCGCCACCCAAGGCAGGCAGGTAGTCGCTGGCCGGGGCCGAAAGCTTGAGTTTGCCGGTGGCCGCCGCATAACCGGCGAGGGTGGCGGTGAAGGTTTTGCTCACCGACCCGACTTCGAACAGGGTGTTCTCGCTGACGGGCTGCCCCGTCTCCTGGGACGCGACGCCGTAGTTGAAATAGTGCGCTTTGCCGTCCTGAACCACGCCGACCACAAGACCGGCAATGGACTGTTGCTGCATCAGCGGCTTGACACTCGCGTCCACCACCGCCTGCAGATCGGTCGCGGCCAGGCAGTGGCCGGTAGCGACAAGGGCGGCTACCGCCGTGAGATTGCGCATGCCTGAGAACATAGATAGGGGCATGAGAGTGTTTCCATGAAAGTGATCGATTAAAAAAAGACCCTCGCGGGGGAGGCAAATATAGGCAGTTCGCCTGCTTTGGGCAAACGATGAAGTCTCTTGCCTGGGTATAACGGGAGAAGGCCAACGTGATAAATTTTTTAGAAACATAATGAAACATTCTCCGAGGCGCACCGCTCTACCGCTACACCTGTACTGAGTTATTTCATGAAAACACCGCGCCCCTCCGCTCGTATGCCCCACCTGACCCAACTGCGAAACCTCAAGATGGCGCGCTCGGCCCACGCTTATGTGCGCGGCAGTACTGTTCAATTCTACGAGTGGCTGCACAGCTTGCCTGGACGCCGTTTGCCCCGCGGGCCAGCGATCTGGATCTGCGGCGACTGCCACGCTGGCAACCTTGGCCCCACCGGCGACACCAAGGGGCGCATCGATATGCATATCCGCGACCTGGACCAGGCAGTGATTGGCAACCCGGCCCACGACCTGGTGCGCCTGGCCTTGTCCCTGGCGACCGCTGCGCGAGGCTCGGACCTGCCGGGGGTAACCACCGCACGCATGCTTGAAGAAATGATGGTGGGCTACGAGCAAGCCTTCAAAGACAAACCCGATGAAACGCCGCCACGCCCGTCCCAGGTCAAGGCGGGGATGCGCAACGCCGTGGCGCGCACCTGGAAGCACTTGGCCCGTGAGCGCATCGAAAGCGCCCGGCCGACCATCCCGTTAGGCAAGCATTTCTGGCCGTTGTCGCGGGCCGAAAAAAGTGCGCTGAAAGTCGTCTGCGCGTCGGACGAGATCCACCAGTTGGTTACTTCGCTCAAAGGCCGGCCCAAGGATGCCAAGGTCGAACTTTTGGATTGCGCTTATTGGGTCAAGGGCTGCAGCTCCCTTGGCTTGTTGCGCTACGCGGCCTTGCTCGGTGTTGGTGATAAGGATGATCAGGCGTATTGCCTGATCGATATCAAGGAGGCGGTCGGCGCCGCTGCACCCCGGGCCGCACGGGCGAAGATGCCGAGGGACAACGCCCGCCGGGTTGTGGAAGCTGCGCGTCAGCTGTCGCCGGGCCTTGGCGAGCGGATGGTGGCTACGCGGTTTCTGGATCACGGGTTTTTTATTCGCGAACTGCTGCCTCAGGACATGAAGTTGGAGTTGGATGAGTTGAGTGAGACCGACGCGATGCACGCTGCGGGTTATTTGGCTCGGGTGGTTGGCGTTGCTCATGCCCGGCAGATGGATCGGGCGACTCGTAAGGATTGGATGGCGGTTTTGCAGGAAAACCGGTCAAGGGAGTTGGATGCGCCTTCGTGGTTGTGGACCAGCGTGGTGCAGCTGGTGGGGAGTCATGAGCAGGGGTATTTGGATCATTGCCGGCGGTATGCTTTGGAGCATTGATGTCGAGGGGGTGATGGGTTTTGCGTAGGAGAGCTGGTACATGTCTGTTTCTGCGTCAACGGCGGCCAGGGTTACGCCATTTGACTGATGGTCCCCTTTCCAAATGTGGGAGGGGTCTTGCTCCCGATGGCGGCCTGACAGTCGACTCATATGTTGGTTGGGGTACGTATCCATCTCTGCGGTAACGGCGGCTTAGGGTTCCGCGCTTACAGCGGGTCACTTTTGGAAAGGCCGGAATGCCGGCCCAGCCAAAAGTAACCAAAAGGCCTTCGCCCCAACACTCGGTGCTTCGTCTGGAATCGGCATGCCCTCACTCCGGCTGGATCTATGGCCCAGTGCGGCTAACCCGGCGTCCTGCCGGGTTGCCCACGGATTCAAGCCTGCGTTCGGCCAGCGCGTCTGACGGGGCGCTTTGGATCAAGATCAAAAGCAGGAGCAACAGCCAGAGCAGCGCCAGTCATGCCAGGTATTTGTTGAACCACCCCAGTGTTCTTTCCCATGCCAGGTTGGCGGCTGCTTCGTCATAACGTGGCGTCGAGTCATTGTGGAAGCCGTGATTGGCGCCCTTGTAGATGAACGCTTCATAGGTTGTGCCGGCCGCTTTCAAGGCTGCCTCGTAGGGCGGCCAGCCTTCGTTGATGCGTGTATCCAGCTCGCCGAAGTGCAGCAAGATCGGCGCCTTGATCCGCGGTACGTCCTTGGCTTCCGGTTGGCGGCCGTAGAAGGATACGGCTGCGCCCAGTTCGGGGTAGGCCACCGCTGCTGCGTTGGTCACGCCACCGCCGTAGCAGAAGCCGGTGATGCCGACTTTTCCGGTGCTGCTGTCGTGGTGCATCAGCCATTCGATGGCGGCGAAGAAGTCGTTCATCAGTTTGGTCGGGTCGACGGTCTGTTGCAGCGCTACGCCTTTTTCGTCATTGCCGGGGTAGCCGCCGACCGAGGTCAGACCGTCCGGGGCCAGGGCGATGAAGCCGGCTTTGGCCAGGCGCCGGGCGACGTCTTCGATATACGGGTTCAGGCCGCGGTTTTCGTGGACCACCACCACCGCCGGCAACTTGCCCGCAGCCTTGGCCGGGCGTACCAGGTAGCCGCGTACCGTGCCGTTGCCCTTGGGTGAGGGGTAGGTGACGTAGTCGGCGACGATGTCCGGGTCGGTGAATTTCACTTGCTCGGCCAGGGCGTAGTTAGGGCTCAGGGAGGCGAGCAGGGCGGAAGCGGTCAGGCCGCCAAAAGTGAACAGCGCAGCGCGGTCGAGAAACTCACGGCGGTTGATCTTGCCGTGGGCGTAGCCGTCGTAGAGTTCCAGCAGTTCGGGGGCAAAGTCTTTCGCGGTGAGACGAGTCATCGGTGCAATCCTCGATTAGCGGTGACAGTCAATGTAGACCAGCTTCAGTCCTCGCGGCCATGGGCGGCAGCGGCCAGTTGCCCGGTGTCGACGCGCACGAACACCGAGTCGCCGATTGCCGTGAGCACGTCGCCGGCGTATACCTCGCAGACCACGCGGGTTTTTCGCTCCACGTCGCCTTCCACCCTGGCGCGCAAGGTGAGGGTGACGCCCATGGGCGTGGGCTTGATGAATTTGATGCCGAGGTTGCCGGTCACGCAGTCGATGCGTGGCAGGCTGCCGGGTTCGCGTTGCTCGGTGCGGTAGTGGTAGGCCATGGCGGTCCAGTTGGAATGGCAGTCCACCAGCATGGCGATGAGGCCGCCGTAGACCAGGTCCGGCCAGCCAGTGAAGTGAGCTTCTGGCGCGTGTTGGGTGATCAAATGGATGCCGTCTGCGTCCCAGCGGCTCTTGATGTGCAGCCCGTGAGGGTTGCTGCCCCCGCAGCCGTAGCAGATGCCTTCCGGTGCGGTGATGTCTTGTAGCGCTTGCATGCAACGTCCTTATTGTTGTGGGCGACTATTCTGTTTAGCAGGACAAACGCGTGATGGGAATACATCCAGACTTTGCGGAGTGGTGCATGAAACGTGGATTTTTGCCGGTTGCGCTTGTCCTGGGCTTTATCGCCAGCGCCCAGGCGGTGGAGTACAAGGACGTCAATCACACTGCCAGCCAGATCAGTTTCACCTACGAACAACTGGGGCAGCGGATGTATGGGAGGTTCAAGGAATTCGAGGGCACCTTGGCCTTTGATACGCAGGCGCCGGAGGCGGGACACGCGCTGCTCAAGATCCAGCTCACCAGCATCAGCGCCGGCAGTGACGATGCCAATGACACCCTGCAACGCGCGTCCTGGTTTGACACCGCGACCTATCCGGTCGGGGTGTATGAATCCACTGGGGTCAAGGCGCTGGGGAATAACCGCTTCAGGATCAGCGGCAACCTGACCATCAAGGGCACCACACGCCCGGTTGATGTAAAGGTGGTGCTCAAGGAGCTGGATGGCATTGGCGTGTTCGACGGCGAATTCATCCTCAATCGCGGCGATTTCAAGATCGGTGAGGGTGAATGGGCCGGCAACAGCGTGGTTTCCAACGACATCCATATCAAATTCAAGATGGTCGCACCGCAGCGTTAGCGGGCGAACTTCTTCGCACCGGCCACGCAGGCGATCACCGCCACCGTCACCAGCACCATGCCGAGACTGACCTGTTCATGCAGCAGGCCCGCTGCCAGCGCCAGGCCGAAGAACGGTTGCAGCAACTGCAACTGGCCGACGGCCGCGATGCCACCTTGAGCCAGCCCGCGATACCAGAACACAAAGCCGATCAACATGCTGAACAGCGCCACATAGCCCAGGCTCAGCCAGGCTGTCAGGCTGATGCCGGCAAAGCTTGGCGGAGCAAGGAGCAGGCCTAACGGCAGCACCACTGGCAGCGACACCACCAGCGCCCAGCAGATCACCTGCCAGCCGCCCAGGCTGCGCGACAGTTTCGCGCCCTCGGCATAGCCCAAGCCGCACACCAACACCGCCAGGAGCATCAGCAAATCGCCAGCCGGTGCGGCGCTCACGCCCTGGGCGAAGGCATAACCCATCACCAGGGCACTGCCCAGAATCGAAAACACCCAGAACACCGGTCGCGGGCGCTCGCCGCCCCGCAGTACGCCAAACACCGCCGTGGCCAGGGGGAGCAGGCCGATAAACACGATGGAATGGGCGGAGGTTACGTATTGCAGGGCCAGGGCGGTGAGCAGGGGGAAGCCGATTACCACGCCGAGGGAGACGATCAGCAGGGGCACCCATTGAGTGCGCGCGGGGCGTTTTTCCTTGAACAGCCACAGCAGAAGCAGCCCCAATGCGGCAGCGATGGCGGCGCGAATCATCGTCAGAAACACCGGATCGAATTCCATGACCGCCAAGCGCGTAGCGGGCAGTGAGCCGCTGAAAATCACCACGCCGATAAAGCCATTGATCCAACCCTGAGTGCTGTTGTCCAGGGCGTTGAGGGGAGACGTACGTTCCATGGGGGCTGTCCCGAAAAAGAGGAGTTGCGTGGTGCCCATCCTAGGATCGAGAATCAAGACAATCAAAAAATTGTCATGGATACATCGCCAATGCCCCGCGCCCGTTACAAGTCACTGGTCGACACCTTTGCCGATGACATTCGCAGCGGAAGACTGCCCCCTGGTATGCGATTGCCTACCCATCGCCAATTGGCCGCGGATCATGGCTTGGCGCTGGTCACCGCCAGTCGGGTGTACGCCGAGCTGGAGGCCATGGGGCTGGTCAGCGGAGAAACCGGGCGCGGCACCTTCGTGCGCGAGATTGCGTTGCCGCCAGGGCAGGGCAGTGGGCAGATGACCATCGCGGCGGGCATGCTCGACCTCAACTTCAATTACCCCTCGTTGCCGGGTCAGGCGGACTTGCTGCGCACTGCGTTGCGCCAATTGGCGCTGTCCGGTGACCTCGAAGCGCTGCTGCGTTATCAGCCCCACGCCGGTCGCCTGCATGAGCGCGCCACCATTGCCCGCCATCTGCTGAGCCGAGGGCTGACAGTGCAGGCCGAGCAGGTGTTGGTGGTCAGCGGCGCCCAACATGGGTTGGCGGTGGCGATGATGGCGTTGCTCAAGCCGGGGGATGTGATCGCGGTGGACGCGTTGACCTATTCAGGGTTCAAGGTGTTGGCAGAGACCCTGCATCTGGAAATCGTCGCGATTCCCGTCACCGCCAGCGGCCCGGACCTGGAATATCTGCATAGCGTGTGTCGCAAGCGTCCGGTTCGCGCGGTGTACAGCATGCCGACCCTGCACAATCCGCTGGGCTGGGTGATGGGCATGGCGCAGCGCGAGCAGCTGGTCGCCATCGCCCGCCAGCACAACCTGATGATCATTGAAGACGCGGCCTACGCGTTTTTAGTTGAGGACGCGCCAACGCCCCTGGCGAGCCTGGCACCGGAACGTACGGTGTATGTGGGTGGGTTGTCGAAGAGTGTCGCCACAGGGCTGCGCGTGGGATTTGTCGCGGCGCCTGTTGCGTGGATGAAGGCGTTGGAGCGCACCATCATGGCGACCACCTGGAACGTGCCCGGGGTGATGAGCGCGATTGCCGTGGCCTGGATCGAGGACGGCACCGTTGCCCACTTGGAAGCACAAAAGCGCCAGGATGCCCGGGCTCGGCAAGCCTTGGCTGCGCAGGTGTTGAAGGGGGTGGCCCACACCAGCCACCCGTCATCGTATTTTTTGTGGCTCCCGCTGGCGGAAGATGCCCGCGCCGATCAAGTCGCCATGGCCTTGCAGCGCGAGGGCGTTTCCGTGTCCACCGCTGAGCCCTTTGCCGTTTCGGCCCAGGTGCCCCATGCGCTACGCCTGGCGTTGGGTTCGGTGGACATGCCGTCGCTGCGCGAGGCGTTGCTCAAGGTGCGCAACGTGGTGGCGTGGTGAGCCACCGCTAGCCATCAGAATTTAAAGGCCTGGCGACCGATCAGCAGCCAGTGGCCTTTCTGCTTTTGCCAGACCTGGAAGTTTTCGATGTCGGTAGGCACTTCGACGCCACTGTTCACCGCCTGTGCGTGAAAGTGGTTGCGCACCAGTGCCGTGTCGCCTTGCAGAGTGATGGTTTGTTTTTGCATTTCCAGAGTCTTGAAGCCGCTGCGACCGGTCTCGATATCGGCGATGAATTCCTGTTTGTTCTGAATTTTGCCGCTGGAGTGGCCGTAGGTGAGTTGCTCGGCAGTGAGGGCCTGGAGCTGCTTGATGTCTTTGTGCAGCATGGCTTGGGTCAGGTGATCGACCGCTTGGGCTACGTCGTTGTCGGCGGGGGCTGCGGCCACGTAGCCGCTGAACAGGCACAGAAAACCGATCAGCACTTTGACGTTTTGCATGGGTGTTTCCTTATTGTTGTTGGGGTGTGCACGACAGCTATAGTCGTCGTACAACCATGCAATATTTGCCGGCCCTAAGGAAAGTAAAATTTTGAAATACCCTGACAAGATTGGTATTTGTAGGTTTTAGCTCCTTATACGATGTCCCGACACGCGGGGTACTCGTACACGGCAGGTTTTGGCACTTCCTGGGTGGCTGGCACATCGCTATGCTAAAGCCGACCCAACACCTGCCCGAGTGACAAAATGGATTTTGACTGGCACAGCGACCCCATCACCCGCGCCACCCCGGTGACCGCACACTACAAAAACACCCAGAACGTGCGGCGCTTCATGCGTGAGCACTGCGGGCCGACCTTCAAGTTCGATCGTCCCTTCATGGCCTGGATTCGCAACGATATCCCCAAGACCCTGGGCGACGTGGTGGATGAATGGCAGCGCTTGAACCATGACACCCGCCCATGATCAACCAGGGCCTGGTTGTAGTGATCAACTACGGCATTCACCTGGCGCCCGGCCTGTGGTTTGCCTTCACCCCCAAATCGCTGCCAGGTGCCGCTGTGTGCTGCCGGCATTTGTCGTTAAAACAAAGCCGGTAACTGACACGATGAGGATCAAAATGTGGGAGGGGGCTTGCTCCCGATGGCGGTGGTTCAGTTGGAACAGCTTTGCCTGATACACCGCCATCGGGAGCAAGCCCCCTCCCACAGGGTAAATCGTTAGTTTGTGATCAGTGGCGGGGTGCGCGGGGGGATCAATCGCTTGCTGCCGGTCGCTTCATACGCCGCCGCCAACCGCAGCAATGCCGAGTCATCATAAGCGCGCCCGGCAAATGTCAGCCCTACCGGCATGCCGATGTCCGCCATCACGCCCATCGGCACGGTGACGGTTGGCACGCCCAGGTGGCGGATGGCGAGGTTGCCGTTGGCCACCCAGATACCATTGCTCCAGGCGATATCGGCGCTGGCTTCGTTTACATCGGCATCCGCCGGGCCTACGTCGGCGACGGTGGGGAAGAGCACAGCGTTGAGGCCGAGTGTTTCCATCCAGTCTTCCAGGTCGATCCGCCGGGTTTGCTCCAGGCCGCGCAGGCCATCGGGCACGGTGCTGATTTCATTCCAGGGCGTGATGCCGCGCTGGGCCATGCGCACGTATTCGTCCATGCCGGCGGCGAGGTCGTCTTCACGGTTGGGCAGGGTGCCGGGGTCGTGGGGGAAGATTTTCGGGCCGTCCACATCCGCCAGGCGGTTGAGGGTTGGGTCGTTGTTGGCGCGCAGGAAATCATCGAAAGCCCAGGCGGACAGTTCCCATAACTCGTCGTGCAGGAATTCCTTGGATACCAAACCTCGGGTGAACACCGTCGGCGCGCCGGGGCGATCGCCTTCGCAGTTGGACACCAGGGGGAAATCCACTTCGATGACTTCGGCGCCAGCCGCTTCCAGCGCCTTGCGGGCGTCTTTCCACAGGTCGATCACGCTGGCGCGGGTGTTGATCTGTTGCCCGGTCGGGCCGCCGATGCCGGGTTTTTCGCTGGTGCCGGCGTCGGGGTCGGCATTGGTGTACATGCGCGGTACACCCAGGCGTTTGCCCGCGAGGGATTCAGCCGTCGCAGCCAGCTCAGCGTAAGACGCCGGGCGCACCGAGGCGACGCTGGGGATCGGCACCCAGGGTTGCAGGCGCCACAGGTCGCCACGGGTGTCGGGGTCTTCGGCGACCACCACATCGAGGAC
Organism: Pseudomonas sp. TE3911; assembly: GCF_054062775.1. Taxonomy (NCBI): domain Bacteria; kingdom Pseudomonadati; phylum Pseudomonadota; class Gammaproteobacteria; order Pseudomonadales; family Pseudomonadaceae; genus Pseudomonas; species Pseudomonas sp. TE3911. The sequence continues at coordinate 1,854,426 of NZ_JBSSFP010000001.1, forward strand.
TTCCAGCAGGTCGGCCATGGTGCGGGCGTATGGCACCACCACGTCCATGGTTGGCGTCAGCGGCCAATTGCCGCGCACCGAAATCACCCCACGGGAGGGGGTGTAGGCGCACAGGCCATTGTTGGACGCCGGACCGCGTCCGCTGGACCAGGTTTCTTCTGCAAGGCCGAATGCCGCGAAACTGGCGGCGGTTGCAGTACCCGCGCCGTTGGACGAGCCGGAGGCGAACGGTGCGGTGAGGTAGTCAGCGTTATAGGGGCTTTCGGCGCGGCCATATACGCCACGCTGCATGCCGCCATTGGCCATCGGCGGCATATTGGTCTTGCCCAGGCAAATGGCGCCACCGGCGCGCAGGCGTTCGATGGTGAACGCGTCGCGCTGGGCGGTCAGTTTGGCAAATGCCGGGCTGCCGGAGGCCGCAGTCAGGCCTTTGACCAGGTAACTGTCCTTGGCGGTGTAGGGAATGCCATCCAATGGCCCAAGCGTTTCGCCCTTGGCCCGGCGTGCATCGGACGCCTCGGCTTCTTTGAGCGCTTGTGGGTTGCGCACCACCACAGCGTTAAGCGCGGTGGCGGTCTGCGGGCCGTCGTACGCATCGATCCGTGCGAGATAAGCCTGGACCAATTCAACGGCAGTGGTCTGGCCGGATTCAAGCGCCGCGCGCAATTGGGCAATGGAGACTTCGGTAACTTGCATGACGTTTTCTTCGCCGCCTTCAGATGGAGGTATGGCCGCAGTCTACGTACAGATATTTCACAAAACCAGCGCCGAATAGTCCGCGAAGGCAGCGCGCATCACCTGCCAGGTCGCCTCGTCAGCCGGAATCAGATGCTCGATGCGCAGCGAGGTGAGGGTGATGTCCTGGGGCATGCCGAACGTGGTGAAGGTCGACAAAAAGTTCAGCTCGCCTTCGAGTGAGCGGATGCGCGTGAGCACCAGCGGCGGCATTTCGGTGGGTAATTGGGTGTGAGTCGGCGCTGGCAAACTCGCCAGCAGGGCAGCCAATGCCGGATTGCCCAGCGCCTCGCGGGTTGCCCGTTGCCAGGCCAGGGTGCGGATCTCTTCGGCGTTGATGAGGTGGTCGCCCAGGCCACCGGTTTGCAGCAGGGTGGTCAGCAGGTTCAAGCCATCGGCTGCATCTGCTTTGATGCCCACCCGTTCAAACAACAGCCCGGTACTGACATTCGCCGCCAGCACTTGCCACTCACTGCCCAGCAGAATCGCAGGCGCGGGGTTGTTTGCATGCAGCACATGGTTGACCGCTTCGCGAACCGCGGCCATGGCCGGTGAGGCAAGCGGGGTCGCGGTGTAGCGCGGGGCGTAACCGGCGGCGAGGAACACGCGGTTGGATTGCTCCAGCGGTGTCTCCAGTGCCGTCAACAGGTTGTGCAGTGTCCCCGGACTAGGTGTGGCGCGACCGGTTTCGAGGCAACTGAGATGACGCTGAGAAATCCCGGTGATCAGGGCGAGGTCCAGTTGGCTCAACTTGGCCTGTCGGCGCAGTTGGCGCAGGTGTTCACCGGCGCTAGCAGGGTTTTCCATGACGTGTTCATGACCTCCGAGGTCATTGCGAGGGGCCAAACCTTATCACTAAGGTGGGCCTCGATCACTTCAAGGACGACACCATGCACAGACCTTATATTGCCCTGGCCGGCTTGCTCGGTTTTTCGCTGTACACCCTGGTTACGATGCTGACTGCCGAGCAATCGCTGCTGGCCTTTGGGCGCGAGCTGATGTCTCGACCGGACACCGCGCAAGTGGTGATCGACCTTTACCTGATGGCGGTATTGGCGTGTGTATGGATGTATCGGGATGCGCGCGGGCGAGGGCGGTCAGTGCGTTCGGTGGTGCCGTACTTTTTATTGACGGTGGTGTTTGTGTCAGTGGGGCCGCTGCTCTATATCGTGGTGCAGGGAGTCAGGGATGAATGACCTCCTGAGAGTCTATGCCCTGTGTGTACTGGTGCTATGCCTGAAGATGTTTGCGGTTTCCTGCTACCAAGGGTATTTCCGCATTCGAGGCCTGGCATTCACCAACGCTGAAGATGCGGCTTTCTTTAAGCGCGCCAGGCATTCGATAGAGCTGCCACCGGTTGGCCGAGCGAGCAGAGCGTGGGCCAATGATCTGGAGAACATCCCCGTGTTTTTTGTGCTGGGAGGGCTGTGTGTTGCGCTGGAGGCGCCCGCTGTGGCGAGTGCGTGGTTGTTTGGCGGTTTTACCCTGGCCCGTCTGGCGCATACGGTGACGTATCTGGCGGGTTGGCAACCTTGGCGAACGCTGGCGTATGGGGTCGGGGTGATCTGTTTGCTCGGGCTTGGCGCGATGACTTGTTGCAGGCTTGTCTGAAATTCAGTGGCCTCCCGCTTACTTTTGTAGTGAGCGAGCTTGCCTCGCGCGGGGCAAGCCCGCTCACCACAAAAGCGCCTCACGGACTCAAACCCATCGCCTGCCTTTGGTTGTCTTGATACGCCGTCACCTGTAACTGGCCTTGAAGTCGTATGGGGTCGGGGTGATCTGCTTGCTCGGGCTTGGCGCTATGACCTGTTTAAGGTTTGTATAAAGTTCAGCGGCATCCCGCTTACTTCTGTAGTGAGCGAGCTTGCCTCGCGCGGGGCAAGCCCGCTCACCACAAAAAGCGCCTCACGGACTCAAACCCATCGCCTGCCTTCGGTTGTCTTGATACGCCGTAACCTGTAACTGGCCTTGAAGTCGTATGGGGTCGGGGTGATCTGCTTGCTCGGGCTTGGCGCGATGACTTGTTGCAGGCTTGTCTGAAATTCAGTGGCATCCCGCTCACTTCTGTAGTGAGCGAGCTTGCCTCGCGCGGGGCAAGCCCGGTCACCACAAAAGCGCCTCACTGACTCAAACCCATCGCCTGCCTTTGGTTGTCTTGATACGCCGTGACCTGTAACTGGCCTTGAAGTCTCCGGCGCCACCGGCGGACTGCTCACACCGAAGCGTTGGAGTCGGTCAGGACGGGGCGGAGTGTGGGGGTTAGTTACGATCTCTAACCGTAGGGCGTGGCGCCCCTGCGATCCACCAACCGGATACTGTCCCGCCCACCCCGCTTGGACTCATACAGCGTCGTATCCCCTTGCTCAATCAACGCCGCCAGGCTCTCCGGCGGCTGATCGAACAGGTTGGCGCCAATGCTCAGGGTCACCGGTTGCGGGGTGCTGAAGCTCTGCGAGGCCAGTTGCTGAAACTGGTCGCGCAGGCTGCTGCCCAGTTCGACTATCTGCTCAGCCGACGTGGGATTGAGCAGGATCACAAACTCATCGCCGCCCAGCCGTGCTGCCAGTGCGCCTCGGGGCACGACGGCGCGGATCATTTCGCTCAATGCGATCAACAGGCGGTCGCCGGCGGTGTGGCCGTGGAGGTCGTTGACGCCTTTGAAGTTGTCGATGTCGATCAGCAGCAGTGCGCCGGGTTGGGTCGAAGATACCTGGGCCAGCAGGCGAGGGGCGCGCAGGTCGAGGGCGCGACGGTTATAGAGGGCGGTGAGTGGATCGCGGGCGGCGAGGCGGGCGATCTGTTGTTCGCGGCGGTAGCGTTCGGAACCCGTCATGGACAAGGCAATCAGCATGATTGCCATGGCGCCTTCCACCAGGGAGATCTGGATGATCTCGCCCTTGAAGGCGGCGAGGTCGATCAGGGTGCCGGGAATGACCACCGACAGCGTTTTGGCCACGTAAAAGGTCCCGTGGAGCAGCAGCACAAAACGCAACTGCACCGCGCCGACGCTCAGGGACCGGCCATGGGGCCGCAGCAGGAAACTGGCGCGCAGGGTGGGCAGGGCGACCAACAGCGATTGCACCGCCAGCATGGCTTTGGACCATGATTGGTCCGTTGGCAGCGCGAGCATGGCGAACCAGATCACGGGCATCAGGGCCCAGGCGCGTGACACGCGTACTTGGGTAAACCGCGCCACGCCGAGCAGAAACAGGAAGTGTGCGGTCACCAGCAAACCGTTGGCGAACCAGATGCCGATGACTAAAAAGCCATTAATGCGCAGCAGGGCCAGGAGCGAACCGATGGTGATGGTGGCGAAACCGCTGCTCCACAACAGCAGCGAGGGTTCGCGCACGCTGCGCCATTCGACCAGCAGGTAAAGGGCGGCAGCGGCTGCCAGGGCAACGGTGAGTGCCAAAATCGTGGGAGGGTCGAGCGTCATTTCTTGCTGGGTCTGCCTGGTGTGCGTTTAAACCGGGATTGTAAGCGCACACGCAGGTTTTTCAGAGCATTCTGTGTAGTGGCACACAGCCAGCCGATGATCGGCGGGTCAAACGCCTTTGGTCGACGGCAGCAGAATCGTCAGGATACCCACCAGCGGCAGGAACGAGCACAGTTTGTAGACGTACTCGATGCCGTGGTTATCCGCGAGCAAACCGAGCAACGCCGCGCCAATCCCGCTGAAACCGAACATCAGGCCAAAGAACACACCTGCGATCATCCCGACATTGCCCGGCACCAGTTCTTGGGCAAACACCACAATGGCCGAGAACGCCGAAGCCAGGATAAAGCCAATCACCACACTGAGCACGGCGGTCCAGAACAGATCGACGTAGGGCAGGGCCAGGGTGAAGGGCGCGGCGCCGAGGATGGAGAACCAGATGACTTTCTTGCGGCCGATTTTGTCGCCGATCGGGCCGCCCGCGAAGGTGCCCACGGCCACCGCACCGAGGAACAGGAACAGGTACATCTGGGAACTCGATACCGACAGGTGGAATTTTTCAATCAGGTAAAACGTGAAGTAGCTGGTCAGGCTGGTCATGTAGAAGTACTTGGAGAACACCAGCACTGCGAGCACCACCAGGGCAAACGTCACGCGGCCTTTGGACAAGCCGTGGGTGGCTTTGCCGCCTTGCTTGAGCTTGAACAGCGCGAGGTGGTTGCGGTACCAGCGGCTCAAGCCATACAGCACCAGGATCGCGAACACCGCGAACAGACCGAACCAGGCGATATTGCCCTGGCCGTAGGGAATGATGATCGCCGCTGCCAGCAACGGGCCGAAGGCGCTGCCGGTGTTGCCACCGACCTGGAAGGTCGATTGCGCAAGGCCGTAGCGTCCGCCGGAAGCCAGGCGCGCCACGCGGGAGGTTTCCGGGTGGAAGGTCGACGAGCCTACGCCCACCAGACCCGCCGCCAGCAGGATCGCCGGGAAGCTGCCGACAAACGCCAGCATCAGGATGCCGATCAATGTGCACACCATGCCGGCCGGCAGCAGCCAAGGCTTGGGATGACGATCAGTGTGGTAGCCGATCCACGGTTGCAGCAGCGAGGCGGTCAGTTGGAAGGTCAGGGTGATCAGGCCCACCTGGGCAAACGTCAGTCCGTAATTGGCCTTGAGCATGGGGTAGATCGACGGCAGCACGGCCTGGATCAGGTCATTGATCAGGTGCGCCAAAGCGCAGGCACCGAGGATACGCATAACTAATGGGCTTGCTTGGGGCGCACTGGTAGCAGTGGCGGGTGACGCGGTGAGTGTCGACATGCAGGCATTCCATACAAGGCAGCGAACAGGGGCCGCCAATACGTGGCTGGCGGCCCATTTCAAATTGTGTCGGGCTTTATGCTAGATTCAGTAAAAATGTCTGTCTCACGAAATTCGGGCAGTAACTGTCGCAAAAAGGGCTAAATGATCAAGTCACTGGATAAATTCCTGCAGGAGATCGACGAAGGCGAGTGGGCCGTGATCAGTTCGGCCACCGACTATCCTGAAAACTGGGTGATCCCCGACCACAGCCACGAGAAGCATCAACTGCTCTACGCGACCGAAGGGGTCATGGTAGTGCATTCGGCGCAGAACCAGTGGACAGTGCCGCCCAATCGCGGCTTCTGGATGCCCTGCGGGCACGTGCATTCCCTGCGCTGCGTAGGGCCGCTGAAAATGCGCAGCGTGTTTGTGCGCCCCGACAGCTTCCCCAATCTGCCCACCGAAACCAAGGCTGTGAGCATCTCGCCGCTGCTGAGCGAGCTGATCAAGGCCTCGGTCAGCCTCAAGCCACCTTATGCCGAAGACTCGCGGGATGCGCGGATCATGCACCTGATCCTCGACGAACTGGCCATCCTGCCCGCGTTGCCGTTATCCCTGCCACAGCCTGCCGACCCGCGTATCCAGCGGATCTGCCTGGCGCTGCAACAGAATCCGGGCGATGCCTCGACAGTGGCGCACTGGAGCGAGCGCCTGGGCCTGGATCAGAAAACCATCCAGCGCCTGTTTCGCAAGGAAACCGCCATGACCTTCGGCCAATGGCGCCAACAGGCGCGGTTGCTACTGGCCCTGGAGCGCATGGCGATGGGGGAAAAGATCATCGACGTAGCGTTGGAGCTGGGCTACGAAAGCCCCAGCGCCTTCACCAGCATGTTCAAGAAACAGTTCGGCAAGACGCCGAGCCTGTTTTTCAAACCGGGCCCAGCAGCCGGTTGAACGCGTCGGTATCCAGCGGGCGGCTGAGGAAGTAGCCCTGGCCTTCATCACAGGCCACGGCCTTGAGCATCGCCAGGTGCTCGGCGGTTTCGATGCCTTCGGCGGTCACCGTGAGTGCCAGGGCACGTCCCAGGCCGACGATGGCATGGATGATGGCTTGGTCGTCCTCGCTGTCTTCCAGTCGGGTCAGAAAGCTGCGGTCTATTTTCAAGCCATCGAACGGGAACGCGCGCAGGTAGCTCAGTGATGAATACCCGGTGCCAAAGTCGTCCATGGCGATGCGGATGCCCAGTTGTTTGAGGGCGCGCATCACGTCCAGCGCACCGACGGCGTCTTCGAGCATGACGCTTTCGGTGATTTCCAGTTCCACCCGCGCCGGTTCGATACCCGATGCCTGCAACGCGTGACGCACGCGCTCCATCAGGTTGCCGCGCTTGAACTCGGTCGGCGACAGGTTGACCGACACAAACAACGCATCCGGCCACTGGGCGGCACAGGCACAGGCGGTTTCCAGCACCCAGTCACTCAGCGACAGGATCAGGCCGGACTCTTCGGCAATCGGGATAAAGGTGTCCGGCGCGATCAGGCCGCGCTCCGGGTGTTGCCAGCGCACCAGCGCTTCGGCGCCGACCATCTGCCCGTCGGCTATGCGGTAACGCGGCTGAAAGTGCAGGCACAATTCCCCATGTTTGATCCCATAGCGCAGGTCGCTTTCCAGGCGTCGACGCTCGATGATTCGTGCATTCATCTCGCCGGAGTAGAAGCGCCAGGTATTGCGCCCGGCGGACTTGGCCTCGTACAGCGCGATGTCCGCGTAGCGCAGCATTTCGGTGACGTTGCCGGCGTCATTGGGCGCCAGCGCAATACCGATGCTGGCGCTGATAAACACTTCCTGCTCATCGATCCGGATCGCGCGCTCAAGGGAGACGATCAAGCGTTTGCAAAAGTTTTCGACGTCGTCCTGGGTGCCGGCATCGCTGAGGATCAGCACAAATTCATCGCCGCCAACCCGCGCCACCAGATCACCGTGGCGCACGCAGTCGGTCAGGCGGCTCGACACTTCATTGAGCACCCGGTCGCCGGCGGCATGCCCGAGCAAGTCATTGACCGGTTTGAATCGGTCCAGGTCCAGGCTGAGCATGACCAAGGGTTGCTCAACGAGGGGCAGCGTCTTGAGCTTGGCGTCCAGGAAGGCTTGCAGACGCGTGCGATTGGGCAACCCGGTCAGGGCGTCATGCTGGGACAAAAATTCAATGCGTCTGCGCGCCTCGACTTCTTCAGTCACGTCGGTGGCGGTGCCGCGAAACCCGCCGCACGGCATTTTCCGCGCCGATAGCCGGGTGGTGCGCTCTTGCCCTTGGGCATCCACATACAGGCATTGCACGCTGAGGTCCGGGCGTCGGCCGGGCGTGCACAGCCACTGTGACAACAAACCGTCTTCGGTGCCCAGCAGGTCATTCATGGCCGCGCCGATCCAGGCGTCGCGGGTCAACCCGGTTACGCTTTCGAAACGCTCCGAGAGGTAGGTAAAGCGCCAATCGCCGTTGATCTCCCAGACCCAGTCGGAACTGGCTTCTACCACATCGCGAAAGCGCGCTTCGCTGGTGGCCAAGGCGTTCTGGCTGGTTTGCAGCGAGCTGTGACTGGCATCCAGCGCCAGGGCGGCGGCTGTGCTGCGGCGCAAGATCATCCACGTCATCAGGCACACCAGCAGCGCGGCCAGGCCCAGCAAGGGCAGGCCGACGCCAATGAGGCGTCGGCCGGGCTGTTCCGGCTGCCAGTACAGGCTACCGGCGCTGCCGTTGTCGCCGAGGGGTAAAAACACGCCCTTGGCGATGTCTTCAGGGGTGGCGATGTGCAGGTTGCCCACGCCGAAGTCATCGCCGATCAGGCCCAATTTGGCGCTGTCGAGGATGTCGACAAAGACCAGCACCGAGGCTGGCCTACCGTCTGCAACCACCGTGGGGTCGGTGCCCGGCGTAATGGCTGCGGCAGCCACCAGGGCGGGGCTGCCGCGTACGTTGATGAACGTGCTCACCGGGGTTTCGTTGTCTACGCCGGCGCGAGCCTGTTCGAGCAGTTGGGTGAGGGGCTGATCGAGCCATTCGCTGAGCTCAAAGGTTTGCAGTTCGCCTTCGACCACGGTGTACACCGTGCGATTGGCATCGTTGACCACAAACAGGCCCTGAAAACCGAAGTCTTGGAACAGTGTGGGCCCGATATTGCCGCGCTCGAAGGCCCAATCCTTGTCCACCTGTACATGCAGGTGCTTGTAGGCATCGCTCCAGAACGCGTAGTCCTTGACCGTCACCCGCATGGCTTTTTCCATGGACTGTATGGCTTTGCGAGTATGGAACGCGCTTTCGGCCTGCTCGGTGCGGTCCAGGTCATGGGCGATGTAAAGCAGTGAGTAAGCCGCTGCCGCAAAGACAACGGCCAGCAAGGCCATGAAATTCAACAGTGACGTGCGTGCCAGTGACAGGCTGGTGCGGGTGGACAGCGAGCGGACGATTGGAGCGAGAGAGTTGGGCATTATTTAGCGCAGGGCCTCGCTGCAAGTCAGGGGTATGACAAGTTATCGGCGGCCCTTGGAAAAGATTGAGTGCGTCAGGCTGTGCTCAAGTGTTGTGCGCGAACACTGACGCAGCGTGTTGCCCACGCAAGCAACGCCGCCCCGCACAGCAGCGCCGCACTCAACTCAAACGTCGCCCGATAGCCACTGAAGTCAAACACCACACCGCCCACCGTGGCGCCTGAAGCAATCGCCAACTGGATGATCGCGACCATCAGGCCGCCCCCTGCTTCGGCATCCTTGGGCAGGGTGTTGGCCAGCCACGTCCACCAACCCACGGGGGCGGCGGTCGCGACCAGGCCCCAGAGCCCCAGCAACAGGGTTGTCATCGCCGTCGAGCTGCCGAAGGCGACCAAGGCCAGGGCGATCAACGCCATCAGCAGTGGGATGGCAATCAGCGTGGGATACAGGCTGCGCTTCAAAAAACGCTCGATCAGGAACGTGCCCGCCAGACCGGCCATGCCCAGTACCAGCAGCATCAGCGACAACAGGGACACGCTGACCTGGGTGACGGTTTCCAGGAACGGTCGCAGGTAGGTGAACAGCATGAACTGACCCATGAAAAACACACTGACCGCCAGCATGCCCATGATCACAGGCGGCTGTTTCATCAGGCGCAGCACGTTGGTGGTCTTTGCCTCGCCCCGCGACTTGATCGAGGGCAGGCTGATCAGCAGCCACACCACGGCGATCACCGCCACCGGCACCACGCAGAAAAACGCGCCACGCCAGCCGATCATTCCGCCCAGAAAGCTGCCCAGTGGAGCAGCAATCACCGTCGCCAGGGCGTTGCCACCGTTGACCACGGCCAGGGCACGCGGCACTTGATCGTCCGGTACCAAGCGCATGGCGGTGGCGGCCGACAGTGACCAGAACCCGCCGATGGCAACGCCGATCAGCGCTCGCCCCAACATGAAGACCATGTAGTTCGGCGCAAAGGCCACGACCGTTCCGGACACGATCATCAGCAGTGTCAGCGCCACCAGCAGGCGCTTGCGATCCACCCGCGCTGCCACGGCGGCAATCACCAGGCTGGTGAGCAAGGCAAACAGCCCTGACACCGAAATGCCCTGGCCGGCCTGGCCTTGAGTGATGTTGAGGTCGGCCGCCAGTGGCGTCAGCAGGCTGACCGGCATGAACTCCGAGGCGACTAATGTAAAGGCCGCCAGGGACATAGCGAGCACCGCGCCCCAGCGCGGTGCATTCGGGTTATTGGGCATCACTTGAGGTTGTTCTTGAAGAAGGTGGTGAGGTGGGCAAACGGAATCAGATTGACCCGGTCGTACAGGTCCACATGCCCCGCGTTCGGGATGATGAGCAATTCCTTCGGTTCGGCCGCACGCTGGTAGGCGTCTTCGCTGAACTCGCGGGAGTGCGCGTTGGCCCCGCTGATCAGCAACAGCGGACGCGGAGAGATCGTCTCGATGTCGTTGAACGGGTAGAAGTTCATGAACTTCACGTTGCTGGTCAGCGTCGGCATGGTGGTGGTCTGCGGCGACGCACCGGCAGGCGTGACCTGGCCACGTGGCGTGCGGTAGAAGTCAAAGAACTCGTCCCCCACCGGATTGCCCGTCAGCTTGAGCGGCGTGCCGCTGGTGTAGAGGGTCTCGCCGCCCTGGAATTCCACATAGCGCTGGTTGGCCGCTTGCAGCAGGATATGCCGGCGCTGTTCCAGGGTGACGCCGTGCTTGAGGCCGTTGCGGTTGGCCGCGCCCATGTCGTACATGCTGACGGTGGCGATGGCCTTGAGGCGGGGGTCGATCTTCGCCGCCGCGATGACGAAGCTGCCGCTGCCACAGATACCGATCACGCCAATGCGTTCACGGTCGACCATCTGCCGGGTGCCGAGGAAGTCCACGGCGGCGCTGAAGTCCTCGGTGTAGAGGTCGGGCAGCACCGCGTTTCGCGGTGTGCCGGCGCTGTCGCCCCAGAACGACAGGTCCAGAGAGAGTGTGACGAAGCCCTGTTCGGCCATTTTGGTGGCGTACAGGTTCGCGCTCTGTTCTTTGACGGCACCCATCGGGTGACCGACGATAATCGCGGGGCTTTTAGCACCCGAGCTCAGGTTTTTCGGCACGAACAGGTTGCCGGCAACCTGCAGGCCGTATTGGTTGTTGAAGGTGACCTTTTCGACCGTCACCTTGTCGCTTGTGTAGAAGTTGTCAGCACTGTTGGACATATCGGCTCCCAGAGCAGTTAAAGACGTCACCAGCAAACCAAGGGCAAGCAAGAGGCGTTTCATGGGCGGATCCTTGAAAGGGTTGGTCCGCACATTTTCCCGGTGTGGCGGCGGCGTCTGTAGTGCGTTCCGATGGATTACTTGCCTGATGCTCTGAGTCTGGGGGGTTACGGGGGACGCCGTGGACTGCGCGGGGTAGAGTTCGCGGATCAACAAAAAGGGCAGGTTATGAAGAACAATCTGGACGCGCTGGTCCACGCTATTGCATCGCGCATCGCTGCGCCTGGGGACTGCCCCATGCCGATCCCGGGCCTGGGGTTCTATCGGCGTGAGCAGCCGTGCACGCCGGTGGTGTGCATGGTCGAACCGAGCATTGTGCTGGTGGCCCAGGGGCAGAAGCAGCTGTGGGTGGGCGGCGAGGGGTATCCGTATGACACGTCACGCTTCCTGGTGACATCGCTGGACATTCCTGCCAATTCCGAAGTGCTGCAGGCGAGCCCCACGCGGCCGTGCCTGGGGCTGACCTTTAAGCTGGACCTGCGCATATTGGCCGAGCTGATCGCCCAGAGTGAGCTGCCGCCCAAGCGCGAGCGTTCAGTGCTCAAAGGGGTCGGCATCGGGGTTGTCACCGACGGCATGCTGGCGTCGTTTGCGCGGCTGGTGGCGTTGCTCGATGAGCCCGAGGCGATCCCGGTACTCGCACCACTGATCCAGCGCGAGATCCACTACCGCTTATTGCAAAGCGACCAGGCTGGACGACTGCGGCAGATTTGTTCAGTGGACGGGCAGGGCTACCGTATCGCCAAGGCGATTGACTGGCTCAAACTCAACTACGACGCAGTGCTGCGCGTGGAAGACTTGGCGGCGCGGGTGCAGATGAGCGCGGCCACGTTCCATCATCACTTTCGCCAACTCACGGCGATGAGTCCGTTGCAGTATCAGAAGTGGCTGCGTTTGAACGAGGCGCGCCGGTTGATGCTTAACGAGCATCAGGATGTCTCCAGTGCGGCGTTCAAAGTGGGCTATGAAAGCCCGTCGCAGTTCAGCCGCGAATACAGCCGGCTGTTTGGCGTGCCGCCCAAGCGCGACATCGCCGGGTTACGCGGCAAGCCGAAATTTAACGATCATTCTGTGTCAAGTTAGCGAAAAAGATGCAGCCAATCAGTCGGGCAAACAGGCTCAGGGTTTCCGGCAGGTTGGGGTCATCAAACAGCATCGCTTGTGAATCCAAGGCACACAGCGCGCCGAACAAGCGGCCATCTGGCAGGAAAATCGGCGCGCCGGCGTAGCTTTCGATAGCGAACTGCTTGACTACCGGGCGTGAAGCGAAGCGGCCGTTTGCGCTGACCTGCGGGATGAACAAGGTCTGTGGATTAATGCAGAACTCGCTGCACAGGGTGGTTTCCAGGTTAAGCACGTCATCCACATTGATCCCCATTTCCATAGGGTCGTGGACCGAGCAGACCACCCATTCCAGGTCGGTGAACTTGGCGATGCCGGCAAAGCGCATCCCGGTCAGGCGGGTGACCAACTGCAGAATGCTGGTGGTGGCTTCTATTTCGGCGATGGCGGCGCGTTCGTCTGCGCTCAGTAGCGAATGTGCTGCGGTGAAGCTGGGAAGCATGCTGAGCTCTCCAAAGGCGTGGTGGCCGGGGCCACCACGCACGGTCAAGTCTTAATTAATTCGCGGGTGCTGTTGCACCAGATTCTGGCGCTTAGCTTCCAATTCCGCAATTTCGGCGTCGATGTCTTCGATCTTCTGCTCGATATTGTCGTGGTGTTCCTGCAGCAACTCCTTGGCTTCTTCCATGTCCGAAGCTGCCGGTGCCGCGCCACGCAGAGGCTTGTTGGCAGTTTCCTTCATCGTCAGGCCGGTGATCAAACCGACCACGGCAAACACCATCAGGTAGTAGGCGGGCATGAACAGGTCATTGGTGCTTTCCACCAGCCACGCCACGGCCGTCGGTGTTACACCGGCGATCAGTACCGAGACGTTGAACGCACTGGCCAGCGCGCTATAGCGCAGGTGAGTGGGGAACATCGCTGGCAAGGTCGAAGCCATCACGCCGATGAAGAAGTTCAGGATCACAGCGAGGATCAAGAGGCCGGCGAAGATCAGGCCGATCTTGCCGCTGGTGATCAGCATAAATGCCGGGATCGACAGAAACAGCAAGCCAACACTGCCCGCGATGATGAAAGGCTTGCGGCCGATCTTGTCACTGATAAAGCCAATGAACGGTTGCACGAACAGCATGCCGACCATGATCGCGATGATGATCAGCACGCCGCTGTTTTCTTTGTAATGCAGGTTGTGGGACAGGTAGCTCGGCATGTAGGTGAGCAGCATGTAGTACGTCACGTTGGTGGCCGCGACGATACCGATGCAGGTCAGCAGGCTGCGCCAATGCTTGGTGGCGACTTCCTTGAAGGAGACCTTGGGACCGTGGGTCAGGCCTTCGCGGTCGCCTTGTTCGAGCTTGTCCATGTGTTGCTGGAACGCGGGGGTTTCTTCCAGCGCATGGCGCAGATACAGGCCGATGATGCCCAGAGGCAGAGCCAGGAAGAACGGCAGGCGCCAGCCCCACGATTCGAATTCGGCTTCGCCAAGCACGCTGGAGATCAATACCACTACGCCGGCACCGAGCACAAAACCGGCAATCGAGCCGAAGTCCAGCCAACTGCCGAGGAAGCCGCGCTTGCGGTCCGGGGCGTATTCGGCGACGAAGATCGACGCGCCGGTGTATTCACCACCCACCGAGAAACCCTGGGCCATCTTGCACAGCAGCAGCAGGATCGGCGCCCAGATGCCAATGGACGCATAGCCGGGAATCAGGCCGATGGCGAAGGTGCTCAGGGACATGATCACAATGGTGGCGGCGAGGACTTTCTGCCGTCCGTATTTATCGCCCAGCGCGCCGAAGAACAGGCCACCCAGCGGACGAATCAGGAAAGGCACGGAGAACGTACCCAGCGCGGCGATCATTTGTACGCTGGGGGAGGCGTCCGGGAAGAACACTTTACCGAGCACATAGGCGACAAACCCGTAGACACCGAAGTCGAACCATTCCATGGCATTGCCAAGGGCGGCGGCGGTAATTGCTTTGCGCACCTTGGCATCGTCGACGATGGTGATGTCCTTCAACCCGATGGGTTTGACGCTTTTTCTACGTAATTTCATGCGAACCACTCTAAAACAGAACAGGGGTGGTGCTATCACTGCGATAGCACCGCTCTGTCACTTCAGATACAAGCGGACACGAAAAAATTCACCCGTTGCTGTACTTTTTCTCGACTGGCAGCAGATCTACCTGTGAAAAGCGCTATTTCACGACCCCGCTACCCCCTGTAGTGAGCGGGCTTGTCGAATCGTCGCACTGCCCGCGCTGGGCTGCGAAGCAGCCCCAAAACCACACAACCCGGTTTGTCTGGAAAACCGGGTTGGCGTTGATGGGGCTGCTTCGCAGCCCAGCGCGGGACAAGCCCGCTCACCACAAAAGCCCGCTCACCACAAAAAAAGAGCGACACCCTTGAGAGAGAACCACCCCAATGCCCACCTCACGCCTGAGCTACCGTCCACCAACCCCCGGGGATCTGCCGCGATTGTTCTCGATCTTCGGCGACCCACAGACCAACCGGTTCAATCCTTCCGGTCCCTTGGCAAGCCTTGCCGATGCGCGGCGGTTGCTCGACCACTGGCTCGCACAATGGGCGCGCGACGGTTATGGCTGGTGGGCGATTGCCCGGCGTGAATCCCCAGAGCATCTCATCGGCTTTGGCGGTATCGCACCGCTCAACTACCTCACTGAGCGGCGTATCAACCTCGGCTACCGTTTTGCCGTGGAGGCCTGGGGGCACGGCTATGCCACTGAGCTTGCCCGCGATGCGCTGGTGCTGGCGTTTGAAACCCTGAACTTGCCCGAAGTGTTCGGGCTGGTTCGGCCCGATCACGCCGCCTCGATCCGCGTGTTGGAAAAGGTGGGCCTGCAGCACATTGGCGTCCTCGACGATGTGCCCGGTCAGGCACCGAGTCTGGTGTTACGCATTTGTCATCCTACAACTACCTCTCTCTGAAACTTCTCGTAACCACGTAGTCCCTAGACAGGCGGCAATCTTTCAGATTGACACCGCTCATGGGTCTCGATATAAAAGTCGCAGTTGTACGACGACATATGACGTTACATATGTCCTACCTAACAAAAATAAAAAGTGATGCCATGAATCTGAACGAGCCCATCAGCGCCCAGCGCGTTGGCCAGGCGGTAGGCAACTATCGCTGGACCATCTGTGCGATGTTGTTTTTCGCCACCACCGTCAACTACCTCGACCGCCAGGTGCTCAGCCTGTTGGCACCGCAGCTGTCCACGCAATTTGGCTGGAGCAATACCGATTACGCCAACATCGCGGCGGTGTTCCAGTTCGTGTATGCGATTTCCATGCTGTTTGCTGGGCGCTTTGTCGACAAGATCGGCACCAAGGCCGCTTACGTGGTCGCCATCGCCATTTGGTCCACCGGCGCCGTCATGCATGCGTTCTCGGTGCAGATGGGCGAGGGCATTGCCGCTGTCAGCAGTGCGATTGGGCTGGCGGTGATTCCGGTATCGATTGCCGGGTTCATGCTCTCCCGAGCGGTGCTGGCGATTGGCGAGGCGGGTAATTTTCCGATCGCGATCAAAGCCACTGCCGAATACTTCCCCAAGAAAGAGCGCTCCTTCGCGACCGGCATCTTCAACTCCGGCGCCAACGTCGGCGCGATCCTGGCGCCGATCTGCGTGCCGCTGATTGCTGGCATGTGGGGGTGGGAAGCCGCGTTCATGGTGATCGGCATGCTCGGTTTCCTATGGGTAGCGGTGTGGGCAGCGGTGTATGAAAAACCCGAGCAGCAAAAACGCCTGTCGGCCGAAGAACTGGCCTATATCCGCAGTGACCAGACCGTACAGCCGTTCACCAAAGCCCCGTCTGGCGCGCCCGAAAAGAAAGTCTCGTGGTTCAAGTTGCTGACCTACCGCCAGACCTGGGCCTTTGCCTTTGGCAAGTTCATGACTGACGGCGTGTGGTGGTTCTTCCTGTTCTGGCTGCCGACTTACCTGTCCGCGCAATACGGCATGAAGGGCGCCGATATCGTCATGCCGCTGGCGGTGCTGTACAGCATGACCATGGTCGGCAGCATCGGCGGCGGCTGGTTCCCCAGCTACTTTATGGCGCGCGGCGATGCCCCGTACGACGGCCGCATGAAAGCCATGCTGGTGATCGCGCTGTTCCCGTTGGTGGTGTTGTTGGCGCAGCCCCTGGGCTACATCAGCTTCTGGGTGCCGGTATTGCTGATCGGCGTGGGCGCGTCTGCGCACCAGGCGTGGTCGTGCAACATCTTCACTACCGTGTCCGACATGTTCCCGCAGAAAACCGTGGCCTCGGTGGTCGGTATCGGTGGCATGGCCGGTGGGATCGGCGGTGTGGTGATGACCAAGATCGGCGGGTGGGTGTTTGACTATTACAAGTCAATCAACGACATCCACACCGGCTACATGATCATGTTTGCTATCTGCGCCCTGGCCTACCTGGTGGCGTGGAGCGTGATGAAGACCTTGGTACCGCGTCACAAGGAAATCACCGACCTGTGAAAACCACAGGTCGCGAGGTGCACTTGCGCCTCACACCCGTTCAGCACCCCCGCAGGTGCTGGCGGGGTCTGCCCTGGTCAGGATGATCCGCACCGCCATCACCACACCGGTTAGCACAGCGGCCAAGCCTGCGGTTTCCATCGGCGTTGGCCAGCGCCCGTGAAACCCCAGGCCGAGCAGGGTGGCGAAGAGTGATTCAAGGGCGATCAATTGGCCGCTCAATACCATAGGCAAGCGCTGTGTTGCGGCGTTCCAGGCCCAGGCGCCGACCACGGTCGACATCAGCGCGATGATCAGGCTCCAGGCATACAGCGGCCCAGCGCGGGAGAGCTCAAGGCCCAACGTCGGAAGCTTGAGCAGGCCGAAGCTCTGTATCAGCGGCAGCAACCCCAGTGTGGCGGTGCCTGCACCGAGCAGCATCAACGCGCTCCAGAGTCCAATGCTCGACGCGGGAAGGTGCATCAATTGCTTTTGATTGATCACGCTGAAGCCTATCCACAAGCCAACCGCGCTCAACGAAAACAGCAGCCCCAACCACCAGGAAGCAAGGCTCAATGAAGGCTGGTGCAGGCTGCTCAGATTGGCCAACAACAGCCCCACGGTCAGGCACGTCAACGGCATCGCCAGCCTGCGCCACTGCACGGTTTTGTCCCTGGCGTTGCCGAGCAGAGCCAGCAACACGGGGACCATCCCCACCAGCGTCGGCGTCAGCACCGGGCCGCCGAACATGACTCCCGCAGCGATGCACGCGCCGTATCCCAGGCAGCCCAAGGCGCCGAGCGCTGCGGCGAGGCAGAGCTGGCCAGGCCGCAAAAAACGCAGGTGCGCCCGGCACAGAATCACGCCCAATACACCCAGTGCGCCCGCGATCAAAAAACGCACCACCATCAGGTCGTAGAGGGTGTATTCGCCACTGACGTAAGGCGTGATGAAGTTCAGCGCCCAGCCTAGGGTCGAGATGACCGCCAGGGTTACGCCAACAAATATCGAGCTCTTCGGTAAGGTCATCAGGGTTATCCATCAGGCGAGAGATCCATGGTGCCTAGCCGCGAGGCTGTGCTACAAACGAGTTCTCCGCCCTGAATGCATAACTTCAGATTATGAATACGCTCGGTAAAACCTTGCCGCCTCTTGCCAGCTTGTTGCCCTTTGAAGCAGCAGCGCGCCTGTGCAGTTTCTCCAGGGCGGCGGATGAATTGCACATCACCCAGGCGGCTGTCAGCCGACAGATTCGCGGGCTTGAAGACAACCTCGGGGTGAAGCTGTTTTACCGGCGCAACCGCGCGGTATCCCTTACGCAAGAAGGGCGTGACCTGGCGCGGGTGGTTAGCGACGCATTGCACAGCATCGGTGACAGCGCAGCCCTCTTGCGCGCCGCGCAACGCAGCGACCGGGTGGTGCTGCTCTGCCAACTGTGCGAGGCGTTTTATTGGTTGATGCCGCGTCTGTCGAGTTTCCACCAGCAATACCCGCATCTCGATATCCAGGTCGTGACCTCAACCCGGCCGCTGACGGAGTTCAATGCGCACTTCGACGTTGCTCTGCAAAGTTCGCGGCGACCCAGTGGCCCACATCCCTTGATGTTCACCGCTGCTGACGAAGTGTTCCCGGTGTGCAGCCCGGCCTACTTCGATGCGCGACAACCGGTGTCGCTCACCGAATTACAGTCGGCCACTTTTTTGCACCACAGCTCCCAGCCTCCGCACTTGATGGAGTGGGACAGTTGGTTGCAGGTATTCGGGCAGGCAGTGGCCGCCAATGCGCGCAGTGCCACATTCGACAGTTATCCATTGATGTTGCAGGCAGCGGTGGAAGGGCATGGAGTTGCCATGGGCTGGCGCCGTACGGCAAGCAGGCTGATCGAGAGTGGGGCGCTGGTCAGGCCCTGTGTGGAGAGCGTGCATTTACCCGAGGCGATTTCGATTTATCGTCATCAAGGCGCGGGCGACCGCCCAGAGATCGCGGCGTTGTTGGGCTGGTTGCAGGAGCAATTAAAGGGCGACAGCTGACGGCTGATCAGCTGTCGCACACTCAATGCGCTGTTATTGGTTACGCGTCACGCGCCACACCGTATTGGCCAAGTCATCCGCAATGATCAGCGCACCTTTGGGGTCCACCGTCACGCCCACCGGGCGGCCACGGGTCTTGCCGTCGTCGCCACGGAAGCCGGTGGCGAAGTCAACCGGCTCACCCGCCGGTTTGCCATTGCTGAACGGCACAAAGATCACCTTGTAGCCCACCGGATTCTCACGGTTCCAACTGCCGTGCTCGCCGACGAACACGCCGTCGGCGAATTTTTCGCCCATGGCCGGGATGGAAAAGTCCACACCAAGTGCCGCCACGTGAGAGCCCAAGCTGTAATCCGGCTTGATCGCAGCAGCGACTTTGGCCGGGTTCTGTGGTTGTGCGCGCGGGTCGACGTTCTGGCCCCAGTAGCTGTAGGGCCAACCGTAGAAGGCACCTTCACGCACCGAGGTCAGGTAGTCCGGCACGAGGTCGGGGCCGAGTTCATCGCGTTCATTGACCACTGTCCACAGTTGCCCGGAGTCGGGTTGGATGGTCAGCGCCGTGGGATTGCGCAGCCCGGTCGCGTAGGGCTTGTGCGCGCCGGTGGCGGCGTCGATCTGCCAGACCATGGCGCGGTCGATCTCCACTTCCATGCCGCGTTCGGTGACGTTGCTGTTGGAGCCGATGCCCACGTACAGCTGGCGCCCGTCGGCACTCACGGCCAGGGACTTGGTCCAGTGGTGGTTGATCTGTGCCGGCAGGTCGGTGACTTTGACCGGCGCACCGCTGGCCTTGGTCTGGCCGTCGGTGTAGTCGAAACGCACCAGCGCATCCTGATTGGCGACGTAGAGCTTGCCGTCCGCAAATGCCAGGCCATAGGGCGCGTTGAGGTTGTCGGCGAACACGGTTTTCAGCTCGTAGGTGCCGTCACCGTCGGCATCGCGCAGCAGGGTCAGGCGGTTGCCGCTCTTGACCTTGGTGTTGCCCTCGGCCTTGATCAGGCTGGCGATCACATCCTTGGGCTTGAGCTTGGCCGCACTGCCGCCACGGCCTTCGGCGACGAGGATGTCACCGTTGGGCAGCACCAGGGTCTGGCGCGGGATGGCCAGGTCGGTGGCGATGGCCGTGACGCTGTAGCCTTCGGGCACTTTGGGTTTCTGATCGCCCCATGGCGCGGGCTCGGCGATCTTCATGCTCGGCAGCAGGCTGCTTTGTTGTTCCGGCAATTTGGGATCAGGGCCGCGGGCCTGGGTTTTATCGCCTTCGCCACCGCAGGCGCTTAACAGCAGGGCGGCACTCAACAGGGTCAATGTGCTGGAGGTTTTCATTTCACACCTCCCGAACGCAGGCCGGTCCAGGTCGCTGCGAGCGTCAGCAGCATCACGATCGCCGACAACACCAGGCCGGTCGGCATGGAGGCGTAGGCGTCCTTGGCGTGTTGGAACGCGTTGACCAGGCCGAGTATCCAGGTGGCCAACAACAGCAGGACATACCGAGTAGGTTGCCCGGCCTTCCGCTCGGCGCGCAGCAGGTTGACCAGTGCAAACAGCAGCGCAAAACCACCGAATACCAACGCACCGGCGATCAGCCAGGAGGCGAAGTTCGCCCACTGGATCTGGTAGGTCTGGGTGTAGGCGATGTCACTGAGCAACGCGCCAAGAAACAGCGGCACGGTGCCGGCGAGCAAGGTCGCATGCAGCGGACCTGGCGTGGGGCGATAGGTGGAGAGGGTAGTCATGGGGGGGCGGCTCCTTTTTATCCAACGCCCCTGGGCGGGGCAGCGCATAGGAAATGAGCGCGGCGCTTGTCAGAAAGTTCAGGGTGATTGGTGTCTAAATATTATGAGCCCGCTGCCAGAGCCCATGCATAAGGCCGTATCATCGTGTACTTTCCTTTCGCCAGGCGCCTCTATGACACACCCTCGCATTGGCTTCGCATGCCAGTACAAGCACCCCGAACGCCTATTGTCGCCCAGCGCCCTCAAGCTGATCGAAGGCCCGTTCAACCCCCGCACGACCACCTTGCGCTGGATGGACGGGGTTACGCCGCAGGTCGCCCGCGAAAAATTGGTCGAAGTGGTCACCCATAATCTGGCAGCGCAATTGCGCCTGTTGGCCTATGTCGCCCAACTGCCGCCAACCTTGCGCATGCTGCGCTTGAGCAGCGACCTGCTGCCGTTCTACAGCCATCCGAAAGTCGCCGACGTCTATAAAGATCCCGCCATCGAGCGCCAATTGATTGAAGGTTTCGCCGCCATCGGCGAGCTGGCGCGTGCCTCGGATATTCGGCTGTCGTTCCACCCTGGCCAATACTGCGTGCTCGGTTCGGAAAACCCCGGCGTGGTTGAAAACAGCCTCGCCGAATTCGAATACCACGCCGACATGATCCGCATGATGGGCTACGGGCGGCAGTTCCAGGACCTTAAGTGCAACGTGCACATCGCCGGACGCCTGGGCGTTGAGGGCACTCGCGCGGTGTGGTCGCGCTTGTCTGAGGTGGCGCGCAACTGCATCACCTTCGAGAACGATGAAAAGACCTACGGGCTCGACCACTGCCTGCAAGTCGCCGATCTGGCGCCGGTGGTGCTCGATATTCACCACTGCTGGATCAACGAAAACGAGTACATCGATCCCAGCAGCGAACGCGTCACTCGCGTGATCGACAGCTGGCGCGGCGTGCGGCCGACGATGCACTACTCCCAGCCCCAGGAAGTCCTCCAGGAACTGGGCTTCGACGCCGAGCACAAGTTGGAAATGGACGCGCTGTTGCAGGTGGTCTCCAAGCGTGACCTGTACGCCCACAGCGCGCAGATGTGGAACCGCTGGACCAACAACTACGCGCTGCAGTTTCTGGAGCGCTTCGACATCATGTTGGAATCCAAGGACAAAAACGTGGCAGCGCTGGCGTTTTATGAGCACTGGAAGAGGCAGTCGTGATGATGTCGAACAGCTCGGGTATTGACCCGGATGGCTATATCCTAAGCGTCCCCCACAACCCAATGCAGCCTGAGTTCCAGGCATTGCTTGAGGATGTCTGCGCTTCGCTGTCTCCGGATGATTTGGGGCTGGACAGCCTCTATCTGTACGGCAGTGTCGCAAGGGGAGACGCCACGCCCGGTGTCTCTGACCTGGACCTCACGCTGGTGCTGCGCGAACCGCCCACTGCGCCGCTGCTGGCGCGTCTGGAAGCGATTCGCCGGGCGCTGGAGCAACGGCACCCGCAAGTCATTAAGGTCGATTTTGACATCGGCAGTCGTGGGCAAGTGTTAGCGGCTGACAACAGCAACAGTTGGGGCTTCTGGCTCAAGCACCATTGCCGCTGCCTGTGGGGCAATGATCTTTCCCTGCATTTCGAGCGGTTTCGGCCGTCCCGCGACATTGCCGTGGCGTTGAATGCCGACTTTGAACACGTGCTGGCCGGCTACCTCACGCGTATTGCGCAAGCCGCTACCCAGCAGGACCGATTGCGCTTGCAGCGTGAGGCGTCGCGCAAGGTTGTGCGTGCCACGCATGTGTTGCGCTCGGAAGATGCGACAACGTGGCCACAGACACTCGAAGAGCATGTTGCACTGTTCGTCAGACGTTATCCGACGATGATCACGCAGGTGGCGTTCTTTCTGTTTGAAGCGCGAAATCCTGAAGCCGAAGTCGACAACTTCACGACCCGGCTGCAGACATTTCTGGGTTGGATGGCCTCGCAACAGCAATAAAGGTGTTGGCCGTGAGGCCGCCACTGCAGCATGGCCATCTCCACACTTTCTAAAGACCAACACATAACCCTGTGGTGAGCGGGCTTGCCCCG
The DNA here is from genome assembly GCF_054062775.1 of Pseudomonas sp. TE3911. Classification (NCBI taxonomy): domain Bacteria; kingdom Pseudomonadati; phylum Pseudomonadota; class Gammaproteobacteria; order Pseudomonadales; family Pseudomonadaceae; genus Pseudomonas; species Pseudomonas sp. TE3911. The sequence goes on from NZ_JBSSFP010000001.1 coordinate 1,877,033, forward strand.
CGCTGGGCTGCGAAGCAGCCCCAAAACCTGCCAACGCGGTTTTACTAAGAAATCACGGCGGTCTTAGTGGGGCCGCTCCGCAGCCCAGCGCGGGGCAAGCCCGCTCACCACAAGAGCGTCGTTTTCTCAGGTTATGTATTCACTACAGATGTGTAGATGCCCACGGCCATTGCAGCATGGCCATCTCCATACTTCCTAAGACCAACACATAACCCTGTGGTGAGCGGGCTTGCCCCGCGCTGGGCTGCGAAGCAGCCCCAAAGCCTACCAACGCGGTTTTACTAAGAAATCACGGCGGTCTTAGTGGGGCCGCTCCGCAGCCCAGCGCGGGGCAAGCCCGCTCACCACAAGAGCATCGTTTTCTCAGGTTATGTCTTCACCGCAGATGTGTAGATGCCCACGGCCATTGCAGCATGGCCATCTCCATACTTCCTAAGACCAACACATAACCCTGTGGTGAGCGGGCTTGCCCCGCGCTGGGCTGCGAAGCAGCCCCAAAGCCTACCAACGCGGTTTTACTAAGAAATCACGGCGGTCTTAGTGGGGCCGCTCCGCAGCCCAGCGCGGGGCAAGCCCGCTCACCACAAGAGCGTCGTTTTGTCAGGTTATGTCTTCACCGCAGATGTGTAGATGCCCACGGCCATTGCAGCATGGCCATCTCCACACTTCCTAAAGACCAACACATAACCCTGTGGTGAGCGGGCTAGCCCCGCGCTGGGCTGCGAAGCAGCCCCAAAGCCTGCCAACGCGGTTTTACTAAGAAATCACGGCGGTCTTAGTGGGGCCGCTCCGCAGCCCGGCGCGGGGCAAGCCCGCTCACCACAAGAGCGTCGTTTTCTCAGGTTATGTATTCACAAGATGTTTAGCTACCCACGACCATTGCAGCATGAGCATCTACACACTTCCTAAAGGCTGACACATAACACTTGTGGTGAGCGGGCTTGCCCCGCGCTGGGCTGCGAAGCAGCCCCAAAACCTGCCAACGCGGTTTTACTGGGCCAACGCGGTGGTCTTAGTGGGGCCGCTCTGCAGCCCGGCGCGGGCGGTGCGACGATTCGATAAGCCCGCTCCCAGCGTTGATCAATGTGCTTGCCAACCCTCAGGACTTGAAGCGTCCCACCAACCCATTGAGCTCATCCGACAAATTCGACAAGCGCCCCGAGTCGTCCTGCGCGGAGTTGGCCAGGCTTTCCACCAGGCGCGCTTCGTCGTAGATCTGCTGGATATGCCGGTTGATTTCTTCGGCCACGCTGTGTTGTTCCTCGGCGGCGGCGGAGATTTGCAGGTTCTGGTCGCGGATCTCGTTGACCGACAACTGGATGCCTTCAAAGCTGTCCCGCGCGCTTTCAATGGACGACACACTGGCCCGTGACAGGTCCAGGCAACTGCCCATTTTTTGCGTGACTTCCTGGGTCTTGTTTTCCAGGGTGCCCAGCAGGTTTTCGATTTCGCCGGTGGAGTCGGAGGTGCGCTTGGCCAGCGCCCGTACTTCATCGGCCACTACCGCAAAACCACGACCCTGATCACCGGCGCGGGCTGCTTCGATGGCGGCGTTGAGCGCCAGCAGGTTGGTCTGTTCGGCAATCGCGCGGATGGTGCCGATGATCTGGTTGATGCTGCGGCTGCCGGCTTCGAGTTCGACCATGGCGTCGGACGACTCGGTCAGACGGCGGCCCAGGCGGTTGACGTTATCGGTGGTGACTTCGATCTGTTGCTTGCCCTCGGCCACACGGCGATGGCCGTTCTCCGCCGACTCTGCCGCGCTGCTGCAGGAGCGCGCGACTTCGTTAGCGGTGGCGACCATTTCGTTGAATGCGGTGGACACCAGTTCCACGGCCTCGCGCTGGCGCCCGGCGGCTTCGTTCATGTTGTGCGCCACTTCGCTGTTGACCTTGGAGGCGTTGTGCAAATTGGCCGAGGCCGCGCCGATGTGCTGGATCAATTGGCGGATGGCGGCGAGGAACTTGTTGAACCAGCCAGCGAGTTCAGCGGTTTCATCCTTGCCCTGCACGTGCAGTTCGTGGCGCAGGTCGCCTTCACCCTCGGCAATCGACTGCAAACCGGTACTGACCTGGCCGATGGGCTTGACGATCACTTTGGAAAACGCCGCCGCGAGCACGCCGAAGATCAGCACCAGCACGCCGACGATGACGGCGGTGAGGTAGGTCATGCGCGTGGCTTCGGCCATGACTTCGCGGTGTTCGATCAGGCCGATATAGCGCCAGCCCAGGCCGGGAGAGGTCCACACGTTGGCCATGTAGCGCACGCCGTTGATTTCCACTTCGGTAGAACCCTGGGGTGTCTCGGCCAAGTGCGCATAGGCGGCACCCAGCTCCTTGAGCGGCTTGAAGCTGTGGGCGGCGTCGCGCGGGTCGACCAGCACCACACCGTCCTCGATCAGCATTACGTAGCCGCTTTCGCCGAGCTTGATGCTCTTGACCAACTCGGTGAGGTTCTTCAGCGACACGCTGACCACGAACACCCCCTTGGCCTTGCCGGCGTTATCCAGCAATGCCCGCGCGGTGCCCACCAGCGCTACGTCGTCTTTGTCGTAATAGTACGCCGGGGTGCGCACGGTCTTGCCGGGGCTGGCCATCGCGGCTTTGTACCAGGGGCGTGTGCGTGGATCGTATTTAGCCAGTTGTGGATCATCGGGCCATTTGACGTAGGTGCCGTCTTCCAGGCCGATGGACAGGATGGCCGCCGCCGGATGGGTGGCGCCAAACCGGGCGAATCGGTCGATCACCTCTTGCGCGGCCGCAGGCATCGGTTGGCTGGCGGCGTCGGCGGGTTGGTAATTCTTGAGGGTGTTGACGGAGGTGTATACAGGATCCGTGGCCATTTGATCGACGTTCTGCAGCGTGCCGTCGAAGAACTGACGGATATTGCCATCGATCTGGCGGATTTCGCGGGTGCTGCCGTCGATGAACTGATCGACCGCCTGGGTCCGCGTGTTCATGACAGAGATCACCGCCACCAGGCTGACCGGGATAAACGCGACAGAGACAAACGCCAGTACAAGCTTATTTTTTATTTTCATCGAGACGACCATCAGCACGGAGGGTGGTGAAACCGTCGCATTCTGCACCCGCAGCGCGGCGATTTGCTATCACCGCTGTTTCGGCTAGATGCCGGCAAATCTTTAGGGTTTTTTGTACACAATACAATCGGCGATTGTTCTGTATCCAATCAGTAGACATCACGCAGATAACGCTTCTGCTCACTCAGTTGGCGCCAGTACTCCACGGCGTCGTCTACGCCCAGTCCGCCGTGGGTATTTGCGACCTGGCGCAGTGCCTGGTCAACGTCCTTGGCCATATGGCTGGCATCCCCGCAGATGTACAGCTTGGCGCCGTCCTGCAACCAGCGCCACAGCTCGGCGCCGTGTTCGCGGATGCGGTCCTGCACGTAGATCTTCTGCGCTTGGTCGCGGGAAAACGCCAGGCTCAGATGGTTGAGCAGGCCGTCGCGCTGCATGCCTTGCAGTTCGTCCTGGTAATAAAAATCGCTGGCGGCGTACTGCTCGCCAAAAAACAGCCAGTTACGCCCCTGATGCCCCAGGGCCCGACGCTCCTGCAAGAACGCACGGAACGGCGCCACACCGGTGCCGGGACCGATCATGATCATCGGCACGTCGCCGTCGTTGGGCGTGCGGAAGTGCTTGGACGGCTGCACAAACACCGGCACTTCGCCGTCGCCGACGCGGTCGGCGAGGAAGGTGGAGGACACGCCTTTGCGCTTGCCATAACGCACGGCGGCCACCGTCAGGTGCACTTCGTGGGGATGGGCCTTGGCACTGGAGGCAATCGAATACAGACGCGGTTGCAGACGTTTGAGGGTGCCCAGTAGCTCGTCCGCCGAGCAGTCGATGGGATATTGCTGCAGCACATCCGTGAGCTGTCGGCCCCATAGCCAGTCTTTGAGTTCAGCCTTGCGCTCGGGCCGCAGCAGTTGTTCCAGGCCCGGATTGGCACTGCGCTCGGCAATAAAGGCCAGGGTCTCGCTGCCAGGACGGGCGATCTCGAAGTGCTGGGTCAGCGCCTGTTGCAGCGATACCTCACCAAAGGTGTCGATGTTTACCGAGGCGCTGGCGCTCAGGTGGGTCAGCTCCAGCAGTTCGCTCACCAGTTCCGGGCAGTTGCGCGGCCGCACGCCGAGGGCGTCTCCGGCTTCGTAGGTCAGGCCGGAGTCCGCCAGGTCCAGGGCGAATTGGCGAGTTTCCTTGTGGGCGTTCTGGGGGTTCAGGTGCCGGTTGAGCAGCAGGCGTGATTGATGCAGTTTGGTTTTGCCGGCGGGTGTGGCGGCCAGTGTGACGGGCTTTGCCGGGTTGAGGGTTTGCTGCAACTTCGTCAGCCAGGCATCGGCGCGTTCTTCGAATTCGGTATCGCAGTCGACGCGTTCCAGCAGGCGTGTGGCACCCAGTTCCACTAGGCGCTGGTCAAGCCTTTTGCCGTGCTTGCAAAACTGGTCGTAATTCGGATCACCCAGGGCCAGTACGGCAAAGCGCAGGGACTCCAGGCGCGTGTCGACGGTGCTAAGGCTGTGCCAGAAACCTTCGCCATTGTCCGGTGGGTCGCCGTCGCCAAAGGTGCTGCTGATCAGCGCCAGGTTCTGGGTACTCGCCAGTTTGCTCGTCGGGAAGTCCGCCATGGCGCTCAGCTCCACGCTGATGCCCGCTTCGCGCAGGCGTTTGGCGAAGCGCTCGGCCAGGGCTTCGGCGTTGCCGGTCTGTGAGGCCCACAACAGGGTGACGTCCGGGGAGGGGAGCGGTGCAGCGCCTGTGCGACTGAACAAACCACCGAGTAACCCGTCCAGCCACAAGCGGGCGTCCTGGGCCAATGGCGCGCTTGCCGGCATCACCGGGACGCCAGTGTCTTGCCGCGCGGCGCTCGAGTGCAGGCCACTGAGGAAGCCGGCGAGGTAGGTGCGTTCACTGTCGCTCAGTGTCGGGGCCGGCCTGTTACGGATACCGGCGAGATCAGCGAAGGCGTCAAGGCGCGACATGGTGAGGTCCTCCGGAAGGTCATGGGAAGTGGGCGCCGGTTGGTCGAGGAATTGATGGTCGATCAGCTCGACTCGGGCCAGCGCGACCGCGCAGCACTTGAACTCGGGCTGCAGGGAAATCGGGTCGACGGCATCGTTGGTCACCGCATTGATCGCCAAGTGCTGGCCAAACACATCGTTCCAGTGGAAGGGCGCAAAGCAGTTGCCGGGACGCACGCGGTCAGTGATCACCGCAGGCAGAACGGCACGCCCACGCAAGGAGCGCACCTCTACCGGATCCTTGGCCGTGATGCCGAGGCGCGCGGCATCGTCGGGATGGATTTCCACGAACGGGCCGGGGTTGAGTTTGTTCAGGGTGGCGACTTTGCCGGTCTTGGTCAGGGTGTGCCACTGGTGCTGCAGGCGGCCGGTGTTGAGCACGAAAGGGAAGCGGTCGTCGGGCATTTCCGCAGGCGGCATATGGGGGCGCGGAAAGAATTGGCCTTTGCCGCTGTCGGTGGCGAATCTGAGCGTGCCGGTATTCAGGTAGCGGATCGGGTTTCGGTCTGCGCCGTCGGCTGAAGGGCAAGGCCATTGCAACGGTTGTTCACGCAGGCGCGCATGGCTTGCGCCGCGCATGTCATAGCCGGTCTTGGGGTTCCAGGCGCGTTTGATTTCTTCGAACACGTCGGCGGCGCTGGCATATGTGAACGCGTCGGCAAAGCCCATTTCACAGGCGACACGGGCGATGATCTGCCAGTCCGGCAAGGTTTCACCGGGTGCATCGACAGCCTTTTGCATCAGGGTCAGGTTGCGCTCGGAATTAATCATCACCCCTTCGGCCTCGGCCCACAGCGCGCCGGGCAGCAGGATGTCGGCGTAGCGGTTGGTCTCGGTGTCGAGGTAGGCGTCCTGGGCGATGACCAGTTCTGCTGTGCGCAAACCGTCGATAGCGGTTTGGCGATTGGGCACGCTGGCCACCGGGTTGGTGCAGATGATCCAGCAGGCTTTGATCTGCCCGGCGGCCATCTGTTCGAACATCGCCACGGTGCCGTTGCCGGCTTGGCGCGGCAGGCGGTCAGGCGGGATTTGCCAGAGGTCTTCGATAAATGCGCGGTCGGCGTCGACCATGACCGAGCGCTGTCCTGGCAGGCCCGGGCCCATGTAGCCCATTTCGCGGCCGCCCATGGCATTGGGTTGGCCGGTGAGGGAAAACGGCCCGCTGCCGGGGCGGCAAATCGCGCCGGTGGCCAGGTGCAGGTTGCACAGGGCGTTGGTGTTCCAGGTGCCGTGGGTGCTTTGGTTGAGCCCCATGGTCCAGCAGCTCATCCACTCGGCGGCCTGGCCGATCCAGTCGGCGGCTTGGCGGATGTCCGCTTCGGCCAAACCCGTGATGGCAGCGACGCTGTGGGGCGGGTAGTCCTCAAGAAAACCGGGCATAACCTCCCAACCTTCGGTGAACGTGGCGATAAAGCCGGGGTCGGTGTGGCCGTTTTTCACCAGCAGGTGCAGCAGCCCATTGAGCAGCGCGAGGTCGGTGCCGGGTTTGATCGGCAGGTACAGATCAGCTTTGTCGGCGGTGGCGCTGCGCCGGGGGTCGACCACGATCAGCTTCGCCCCGGCCTTGACCCGGTCCATCATGCGCAGGAACAAAATCGGATGACAGTCGGCCATATTGGCGCCGATCACGAAGAACAGGTCGGCGCGGTCAAAGTCTTCATAGGAACCCGGTGGCCCGTCGGAACCGAGGGACAGCTTGTAGCCGCTGCCGGCACTGGCCATGCACAACCGCGAGTTGGATTCGATATTGCGGGTGCGCACAAAACCCTTGGCCAATTTGTTGATCAGGTACTGCGCCTCCAGGGACATTTGTCCGGACACGTAGAACGCCAACGCATCGGGGCCGTCACGGTCGAGGATATGGCGCAAACGGCCGGCGGTTTCGCTGATGGCGGTGTCCATGGCGACCCGCACCGGGTCGTGATCGCGCTGCTCACGCAGGTAAGCGTTTTCCATGCGCCCGGACTCGGCGATGGCTTGGCCGCACGTAGTGCCTTTGGTGCACAGGCGGCCAACGTTGGTGGGGTGGGCCTTGTCGCCGATCACCTTGACCACCTTATTGTTTTCCACTTGCATCACGATGCCGCAGCCGACGCCACAATAAGGACACACGCTACGTACGCTTTGGTTTGCCATCCGTCACCCTCTAAACTTTTTTACCCGCCAACAAAAAAGCGCCCTGCAACCCTCCGTTTGGAAACGGGGGTTGCACGGCGCCTTTGTCGTGAATGGGCAATCAGCGTTGATTGCTTTATGCAGGTGTTCCTAGCAAGTCACGCGCCAGGTTTTTTCGAACGCTGCAATGGGTGCTTTTTTGTGAAGAACCGGCTTGTTCTGGTGAGCTGGCTGTTGGGGTGTGCGGGCTAGTCGAATCGTCGCACCGCCCGCACTGGGCTGCGAAGCAGCCTCAACACTCACCAGCCTGGAAATTGATGATGCAAGTGCGCCTTTTTGATGCAACACGCACCAGTTGGATGCGCAATCCACGCTGTTCAGGCGAAGCGAGGAGACTGCAGCGGCCCCACGTACGGCTCCGCGGCCAATTGGCATAGAGCCTGCAAGCTCCCCGTCAACCCCACTCGGTCAACGACGATCGACAGGCCATTGAGGTCATGGGCATAAAGCGATGGATCCGGCGAAGTCGTCCGAACAGATCCCGCATAAGAACAGGCAAAGACGCCTGGAACCGCAAGGTTTCAGGCGTTTTTTTTTGCTTTTTAAACCGTGATGAATGTTGTCAGGTGCTGATATGAACAAACCGATGAAAACCCTGATCGTCGTTGGCAATGGCATGGTCGGTCACCATTGTGTGGCGCAACTGATCGAGCGCGGCGCGCTGCAACACTACCACCTGCATGTGTTCAGCGAAGAGCCGATGCGCGCCTATGACCGTGTGCACCTGTCCGAGTATTTCACGGGCCGCGATGCCGAGTCGTTGGCACTCTCCGAGGCATCGCTGTACCAGACGCCGGGAGTGACGTTGCACCTGGGCGTGCCGGTGCTGGAGATCGACCGCGTTCGCCGTGAGGTGATCACGGCTCAGGGCTGCGTGGCCTACGACACATTGGTCCTGGCCACCGGCTCCTATCCGTTCGTGCCGCCGATCGAAGGCGCCGAAGGGGATTCGCGGTTGGTGTATCGCACCTTGCACGACCTTGATGCCATCCGTGCAGCGGCAGCCAATGCCCGACGTGGTGTGGTGGTGGGCGGTGGCCTGCTGGGCCTGGAAGCCGCCAACGCCCTGAAAAGCTTGGGGCTGGAAGCCCATGTGGTGGAGTTCGCACCGCGCTTGATGCCAGTGCAGTTGGATGATTTCGGCGGTCTGGCGCTCAAGGCCCAGATCGAACGGCTGGGCGTCGGTGTGCACCTTTCCCGTGCCACGCAGTCGATCAGCACGGGCGAGCAGTACCGCTATCGCATGAACTTTGCCAACGACGAGTTCCTCGAAACCGACCTTATCGTGTTCTCCGCCGGCATCCGCGCACAGGACGCCCTGGCGCGCCAGGCTGGCCTGGAGATTGGTCCGCGTGGCGGGGTGGTGATCAACGATGAGTGCTTGAGTTGCGATCCGCACATCTACGCGATTGGCGAGTGCGCGTCCTGGAACGGCAGCCTGTTCGGCCTGGTCGCACCGGGGTACCAGATGGCCCGCGGGGTAGCCGCGCTGTTATGCGGGCAGGTCGCCGAGCCCTTTGTCGGTGCCGACATGTCCACCAAGCTCAAACTGCTCGGCGTGGACGTGGGTTCCATCGGCGACGCCCATGCCCACACGCCGGGTGCGCGCAGCTATCAGTTCATCGATGAGGCCAGCGCCAGTTACCGCCGCCTAGTGGTAGACGCATCGGGCAAGCATGTGATCGGCGCAGTGCTGGTTGGCGACAACAGCTACTACGACACGTTGCTGCAATACATGCAGAACGCGATTGCACTGCCTGCGGAACCGGCCAGCCTGATCCTGCCTTCGTCCGCCGGTGCACCGACTCTCGGCCCAGGCGCGTTGCCGGAATCGGCCACGGTGTGTTCCTGCCACAACGTGACCAAAGGCGCGATTTGCTCGGCCATCGACGGCGGTTGCAGCGACCTCGGCCTGCTCAAATCCCAGACCAAGGCTTGCACCGGTTGCGGCGGTTGCGCGGGCTTGCTCAAGCAAGTGTTTGAACACGAGTTGATTGCCCGTGGCGTCAGTGTCGACAAGAGCCTGTGCGAACACTTCGCCTACACCCGTCAGGAGCTGTATGCCCTGGTGCGTGTGGAAGGGGTGACCACCTTCGAAGAACTGCTGACCAAACACGGCCGTGGCCACACCGGTTGCGACGTGTGCAAACCGGCGGTCGGTTCGATCCTGGCGTCGTGCTGGAACCAGCCAATCATGGACGCCTCGTTGGTGCCGTTGCAGGACACCAACGACACGTTCATGGCCAACATGCAGAAGAACGGCACCTACTCGGTGGTGCCACGGATTCCCGGTGGTGAAATCACGGCCGACAAGCTGATCGTGATTGGTGAAGTGGCGAAGAAATACGACCTCTACACCAAGATCACCGGCGGCCAGCGCATCGACTTGTTTGGCGCGCAGTTGCATGAACTGCCGGATATCTGGGCCGAGCTGATCGCCGCTGGCTTTGAGACCGGGCACGCGTATGGCAAATCCACGCGTACGGTGAAGTCCTGCGTGGGCAGCACTTGGTGCCGCTACGGCGTGCAGGACAGCGTGAAAATGGCGCTGCTGATCGAGGATCGCTACAAGGGCCTGCGTTCGCCGCACAAACTCAAGTTCGCGGTGTCCGGCTGCACCCGTGAATGCGCCGAAGCCCAGAGCAAGGACGTGGGCGTGATCGCCACCGAGAAGGGCTGGAACCTTTACATCGCGGGCAACGGCGGCATGCGTCCGCGCCATGCCGAACTGTTCGCTACTGACCTCGACGACGCCACGTTGATCCAGTACATCGACCGCTTCCTGATGTTCTACATCCGCACCGCTGACAAACTGCAACGCACCTCTGTGTGGCGCGAAAGCCTGGAAGGTGGCTTGGATTTCCTCAAAGACGTAATCCTGCACGACAGTCTCGGCCTGGGCGCGGAGCTGGAAGCGCAGATGCAGCTGGTCGTCGACCGCTACGAATGCGAGTGGGCCAACGCCCTCAAGGATCCGGAAAAACTCAAGCGCTTCCGCACCTTCGTCAACGACAAACGCCCCGACCCGGACATCCACTTTGTCCAGGAACGCGGCCAGCGCCGGCCGATCATGGCCGCCGAACTCAACCTGATTCCCGTCATCGAGGAGATTGCCTGATGAGCCAGCCTGACACTCAGCACCACCTGTCCACCTGGAAAGGGGTGTGCAGTGAGCAAGACCTGGTGAGCAACTCCGGCGTAGTGGTTTGGCTGGACGGCGCGCAAGTGGCGCTGTTCTACCTGCCGGGTGCGCAGGAGCAGACGCTGTTCGCCATCGACAACCATGACCCGGAGTCGGGGGCGAATGTAATTGGCCGTGGATTGATCGGCAGTATCAAGGGCGATTTGGTGGTGGCTGCGCCGATCTATAAGCAGCATTACCGCTTGCAGGATGGCCAGTGCCTGGAGTCGCCACACCAGCGATTGCAGGTGTGGCCGGTGCGATTGAATGAGGGCGTGGTGGAACTCGCAGTGAGTTGATACACCTCGGTCAAAATGTGGGAGGGGGCTTGCTCCCGATGGCGGTGTGTCAGTCAATATCGGTATGGCTGAACCACTGCCATCGGGAGCAAGCCCCCTCCCACATAAAAAACTGCATCGCAGTGGAGAAATCTTACTGCTCTTTGCTGCAATCACGCTGCGTAATGCCTTTCTCCTTTGCGTACTAGGACGACCAGTGCCTGGAGGCGCCACACCAGCGATTGCAGGTGTGGCCGGTGCGATTGAATGAGGGCGTGGTGGAACTCGCAGTGAGCTGATCGACCTCGGTCCAAGTGTGGGAGGGGGCTTGCTCCCGATGGCGGTGTGTCAGTCAACATCGGTATGGCTGAACCACCGCCATCGGGAGCAAGCCCCCTCCCACATAAAACCGCATTGCAGCTGAGAAATACTACTGCTCTTTGCTGCAATCACGGGGGGTAATGCCTTTCTCCTTCGCGTACTAGGACGGCCAGTGCTGGAGGCGCCACACCAGCGATTGCAGGTGTGGCCGGTGCGATTGAATGAGGGCGTGGTGGAACTCGCAGTGAGCTGATACACCTCGGTCAAAATGTGGGAGGGGGCTTGCTCCCGATGGCGGTGTGTCAGTCAATATCGGTATGGCTGAACCACTGCCATCGGGAGCAAGCCCCCTCCCACATAAAACCGCATTGCGGTGGAGAAATCTTACTGCTCTTTGCTGCAATCACGCGGGGTAATGCCTTTCTCCTTCGCGTACTGCGCCGCCGAGGCTTCGATGATCGGCCGCAGCAGCGCGCGGTCGGCTTGTACCCAATCGCTGATCAGGTTCCAGCGCTGGCCATCCCACTGCTGGAAGCGTACCGCGCCGCCGCCTTCATGGTCGGCGCAGGACAGTTTCAGCGGTTGCACCAGGCCTTTTGCGCCCAGGGCCTGAAGACGTGCATCGTCCAAGTTCAGGTGTTCGAAACCCCAGCGTACTTGTTCGCCAGTGAGGGGCTGGTGGCCGTATTTTTCCTGGGCCAGGCGCACGGCTTCGACGTTGAGAATGCCGTTCACCACACCGAGGTTGTAGTACACCGTGCCGAAGCGCTTCGGATCGGCCAGGTTGCCTTTGCCCGCGTCCACCACGCTTTGCTTGATGCCTTGCAGCACTGGGAAATCGGTGCCGGACGGGTGGGTGGTAATAGAGATAAAACCCTTGGCTGCGTTGCCGGCCGGCAACACGTCTTCTTCCGAGTTGCTCCAGATATTGCCGATGATGTGATCAGCCGGGTAACCGACTTTTTGCGCAGATTTGAGCGCCACCGGGTTCATCACGCCCCAGCCGCGCAGGATCACCCAGTCCGGCTTGAGACGGCGAATGTTCAGCCACTGCGATTGTTGCTCGTTGCCAGGGTGTGGCACTTCCAGCAGGGTCAATTCGAAGCCGGAATTTTTGGCCAGGGTTTCCAGTACCCCGTTGGTTTCCTTGCCGTACGGCGAGCCGTGGTAGAGCACGGCGATTTTCTTGCCCTTGAGTTTGTCGGCACCGCCTTCGCGCTGGCCGATGTAGTTGATGATCGCCGAGACTTCCGAATACGGGTTGAGCTGCAACGGGAACACGTAGGGGAAGACGCTGCCGTCGGTGGAGTCGGTGCGTCCGTGGTTGATGGTGATCAGCGGTAGTTTGTCGGCGGTCGAGCGATCCAGCGTGGCGTAGGCGATGCCCACCGACAGCGGGTTGGTGGCCGCTGCGGGCGCACCGTTGAGACCGCCCTTGAGGCGCTCGTAGCATTCGACGCCTTTTTCCACCACGTACTCGGTCTCGCATTCGCTCCAGGTCAACTTGACGCCGTTCACGCCGCCGTTGGCGTTGATGTATTGCAGGTAGTCGATAAACCCACCGAAGAAGCCGGTGCCACCGGCGGCATAGGGCCCGACCCGATAGCTCTGCAACGGAAAGTATTGTTCGTTGGCGGCCTGGACGGTGCCCGTGAGCGTGGCGGTGATCAAGGCCAGGCCCAAGGCCAGGCGGCGCAGCGGTGCGGGGTGTCTCATGGAGGCAGTTCCTCGGGGTTCAGCTCGGGGGTTAGTAAGTTAGTAACGCAGCGGCCATACCCTGGCCCGTTGACGAAAGCGCTGCCACAGTCGGGCCAGCCCCTCCGGTTCCTTGATCAGGAAGGTGATGATCAGTGCACCGAACAGCATCTTCTGAAGGTTTTCCAGCTGGCCGGCGTCCATCAATCCGGCCGGCAGCAACGCGAAGAGGTTGCCCAGCAGGATCGGGAACAACACGATGAAGGCCGCGCCGAGGACGTTGCCGAGCACACTGCCCAGACCGCCGATAATGATGATGAAGAGCACCTGAAATGAGCGGCTCAGGTCGAAGCCGTGAGGCTCCACCGTGCCCAGGTAGGCGAAGGCCCAAAGCGACCCCGCGACGCCCAGGTAGAAGCCGCTGATGGCAAACGCCAGCAGCTTGGCCTTGAGCAGCCGAATGCCGATCACGGCGGCGGCGGTGTCCATGTCTCGCACGGCCATCCAGTTGCGGCCCAGCTCACTGCGCACCAGGTTTTTACCGAGCCAGAACAGCGCCACGACCACGCTGAGGGTCAGCAGGTAGCGGCCACACGGCGAGCTGAAATCAACCCCAGCGATCAGCAATGGCGGTGAGGTGATTACGCCGGACGCGTTGTCGTTGGTAAACCAGCTGAAGCGGGTCAGTACCCACTCCACCACGAACTGGGCGGCCAGGGTCGCTACCAACAGGTAAAAGCCCTTGATGCGCAGGCTCGGCAGACCGAAGAACACCGCCACCAGCGCAGCGATCACGCCGCCCAGGCCAAAGCTCACCAGCAGCGGCAAACCGGGTACGCGCAATTGCAGGTTGTAGGCGGCAAATGCGCCCACCGCCATGAACGCCGCCGAGCCCAGAGAGAGTTGCCCGGCGTAGCCAGTCAGCAGGTTCAGGCCGAGGCCGGCCAGGGACAGCACCAGCAGCGGCACGAGGATCGCGCTGAACCAGTAGTCGTTGCCCAACCACGGCATCACCACAAAGGCAAAGCCCAGCAGTAGCCACAGTGCGATGCGGTCCTGGCGCAGGCGAAAGGTGCGGCGCTCGGCCGCGTAGGAGGTACTGATTTGACCGACTTCTTGATACAGCATGCAGGCATTTCCTCAAAAAACGATCAGACCCGTTCGATGGCGCGCTCGCCGAACAACCCGGCAGGGCGCACCAGCAAGAACAGCAAGGCAAGAACGTAAGGCACCCAGTTTTCAATGCCGCTGCCGATGATCGGGCCGAGGTAGATCTCGGCGATTTTTTCGCTCGCGCCGATGATCAAGCCGCCGACAATCGCGCCGCCGATGGACGAAAATCCGCCGATGATCAGCACCGGCAATGCCTTGAGTACCACCAGCGATAACGAGAATTGCACCCCCAATCGCGCGCCCCAAAGCAACCCGGCCACCAGCCCGACAAACCCCGCCACGGCCCACACCAGGGCCCAGATGCGCGGCAGGCGAATGCCCACCGCCATGGACGCCAGCGGGTCGTCTGCGACTGCACGCAGCGACAGGCCGATACGGGTTTTGTTGAACAGCAATGACAGGGCGAGCACCAACGCGGCGGCGGTGCCGGCAGCGAACAGGTCGAACTGCGAGAGCAGCATGCCGCGGATTTCCAGCGGCTCGTCGGCAATGCCCAAATCCAGGCCATGCACCTGCGCACCCCAGAGGAATTGCGCGAAGCCTTCGATCATGTAGGACAGCCCAAGGGTGGCCATGAACAGGATGATCGGCGGGCGATTGACCAGGGGCCGCAGCACCACTTTCTCGATCAGCAGCGCAAGCACCACCATGCTCACCAGGGTCAGCAAAAACGCGAAGACAAACGGAAAGCCGCGCTCCAGCAGGCTGACAAAGGTCAGTGCGGCGAACAGCACCATGGCGCCCTGGGCGAAGTTGAAGACGCCCGAGGCTTTGTAGATCAGCACAAAACCGATCGCCACCAGGGAATACATCACGCCCGCCAGCAGGCCGCCGATCAGCACCTCAAAGAAAAATTCCATGCTCAAGTTCCCAGATAGGCGGCGATGACATCGGGGTTGGCGCGCACTTGCTCGGGTGTGCCGTCGCCGATCTTGCGGCCGTAGTCGAGCACCACTACGTGGTCGCACAAGCCCATGACCACACCGATATCGTGCTCGATCAGCACCACGGTGGTGCCGAACTCGCGGTTGATGTCGCGGATGAATTGGCTCATCTGGGCTTTCTCCTGAGCGTTCATACCGGCCATGGGCTCATCCAGCAGCAACAGGGTCGGCTCGGACGCCAGGGCGCGGGCCAGTTCGACACGCTTTTGCAGGCCATAGGGCAGGGTGCCCACCAGCACGTGTCGCCAGGGATGGATCTGCAAAAACGCGATGACTTTTTCGGCGTGCAGGCGGTGCGCGTCCTCCTCGCGCGGGGCTCGGCCCAGGCGCAGCATCTGCTCGATCCAGTTGCTGCGGCGCTTGAGGTTGCGCCCGGTGAGCACGTTGTCGAGCACGCTCATGCCCTTGAACAGCGCGATGTTCTGGAAGGTTCGCGCAATCCCGCCTTCGGCCGCCTGATGCGCGCGCATGCGCCGTCGGGTGTGGCCGGCGTAGTGGATGCTGCCGCTTTGGGGGTGGTAAACGCCGTTGATCACATTGAGCAGCGAACTCTTGCCGGCGCCGTTGGGGCCGATCAGCCCGCAGATGTCCCCGGCCTTGACGTCGAAACTGATGGAGGTGATGGCCTTGATGCCCTTGAACGACAGGGTAATGTCATCGAGCCGCAGTAAGACCGCTTGAGTGGTTGCATGCATGGTTGGGCTCGTCAGACAGCGTGAGGCAGTCGTTGGTCGGCGGGTTGGTGTTGGGGCGCTGGCTCTTGCCAACGGCCGGGATCGATGCCCAGGGCGGTAAAGAACGCCGCACTGTCCGGGCTCAACGCTGGCCCTACCAGCAAGGGCACGCGCAAGCGGCTCATGCCCAGCACATCGAGCAATGGTCGACGCACCAGCCAGTGGCCCAGCCAGCGGCGAATGATCGATGGGGTTGGCTGCATCGCCCAGCGGTACAGGCGATGACTGAATGTGCCCGGCAGCGGCAGGCGCTCACGTGCCCACTGTTCCAGACGGCCGTAGGATTCACGGGTGCCCAGCACCAAGGTTGGGCCTAGCTCGCGGCGGTCGGTGTCACGGGTGGCCAGGGCTTCGGGGAAGTTCAGGCGAAAACCAGCGTGCAGCCAGGGCGCCAGCAAGTAGCGCGCCTGCCCGCTGGCGGCGAAAACCCGCGCGGCCAGGGCTTCCTCATTGGCGTCGAGGTGTTCGCGGGCCACCAAAGTGCGCGCGTCCATGAGCAACTGCCCGTGGGTCAACTGCACGCGGGTATCGGCGTGGAACACAAAGGCGAGGGCGGTTGACTGAGTGGCGCACGCCGGGGCAGGGAGGTCCGTGCGCAAGTCCGCATAAGCGACCAAGTGGGGGCCTTTGTGTTGATCCAGACCGCGCCCATCGAGGTACACCACCACACCGGGCCCACTGATTGACGGAATCGCCTCGGCGTTTTCGGCGAGAACAAATGTCGGCCGCAGTTGCACCAGCAGCGCACGATTGTCGCGCTCGGGATCGAGCAGCGTGACACTACCCCCCAACCACTGCGCGGCCAGTGCCAGCAGCAAGGCTTCGGGGCGCGCCTGACTGATGATCAGCAGATCATCGTCAGGCCCGAAGTCGCGCTGGTGAAGGGCTGCGGCGAGTTGGCGTATGTCGTCTGCCAGTTCGCTCCAACGTCGCTCTTGCCAGATGCCCAGGCGCTTGTAACGCAAGGCAATCGCCGACCCTCGGGTGTGGGCTTGATGCAGCAGCGCCTGGGGCAGTGTCTGGGGCATGGGTGTGTCCTTTGGGTCGATGCAAAGGTGATTGCACGCGCCATGCCAGGGGGATAAATGCTTTTATTTCAAAGGGATACGTTTAATTTTAAAAGGGAGAGCCTGTTTGGATTCAGCACAAGCTGTGCAACTGCTGTTGGTGGGGCAACAGGCGTTTCCTCAGGTGGCCTGTCAGGTAACTCCCTTGGACTGTTCCCGTTGCTGAAAAGCAGGGGGCAAGCGTTAAAATGCCGCCCGCATCTTGCCCCCATCAAGGACCCTACATGCCACTGATCACGGAACGCGTAGCCCTGGCCCGCATCGGCGCCAATGAGAAGGTTATCTGCCGCATGGCCTCGGGCTGGGCGGTGATGGGGGATGTGCAGTTTCTGCCGGGCTACTGCCTGCTGCTGCCCGATCCGGTGGTCGCGAGTTTGAACGACCTGGATACCGAAGCCCGCGCGACTTACCTGCTGGACATGGCGCGCCTCGGTGATGCGGTGTTGCACGCCACCGACGCCCAGCGCATGAATTACGAAATCCTGGGCAACTCCGAGCCTGAGTTGCACTGCCATATATTCCCGCGCTACGCCTCGGAACCCGACGACAAGCGCCGGATGCCGGCATGGTTTTATGACTGGAAGAATGCTGTGCTTTATGCCGAAGAGGTGCATGGGGATTTGCGCAAGGCCATCGAGCGGTTGCTGCGTCAACCCAGTTGAGAGGCGAGAGCGTGCAGCCGCATTGGCGCCAACTTTTATTAACTTTCGCGTGAAGAGTGCAGTTAGAAATATGAATCTACTCGATCCGTTGACTGGAACAGAAGCGTTGACTCAATCGGGGAGACCCATAGAACCTGGGTTTCTAACGGCTTTCTGGGGCTGGGGTTTTTCAGCATTGGATAACCCCCTGCTACGAGGTTATCTGGCAGAGTTTTTGGTGTATCGGGCACTGTTCAACATGCCTAGCCCCGATTTCAAGGTACCCACCTCGCATTTTTCAACCAAGATGGAAGGCGATGTTCATGACCTCGTGTTTTTCATGAATGATGAAAAATTCACTATCCAAGTTAAATCGAAAGACTCCTATAGCAAATCTCAGGTGTTCGATACCTCCTTCGCTGAAGGATTCGATTGTGTCTCCAATAGTCCGCTGCCCGCTGAGCATTGGTCAGACTTTTACATCTTCGCTTATCTCGCATTGGATAATAAAAAGTGTCAGGAGAACGAGCGTCTTCATGATAAGTGGAACCCCAATCCATCTCGTGCACTGCCGATGGAGAAAGCGCGGTTCAAGCTCAATAAGCAGGCGTTGGTGAAATCGGTGTTGGAACTCGATAACTGGAGCTTCTACATTCTTGACCGAGCGCAATTACGTGGGCAGAAAAGCATCAACTTGAACAAGCTGCGCAGTAAGGTCAATAAGGGGGAAGCTGTGTGGGTACAGCATGACGGTATTGCAGATGCGTTGGTGGATTTCGCCCTCGAACGGCACGCTAAACGATGCGATGAAATGCTTTAGGTTCCCTTCGCTCGTGGGGTACGTCACATAGCCGCCAGCGAAACCGCTACACTGCCGCCCCCGAATTTCAGCAAGGATGCTTTGAATGCGTTCGCTCGTCAGCGCTGTGCTCCTCTCCATGACCCTGGCGGCCCCGGCCATGGCCGAGCCTCGTTCGTTCTCGGTCAATGACCCGAGCGGCAAATACCTGGTCGAAGTGTTGTTCCCGCAGGTGCCGCAGGACTTGCAGTACCTGGCGCGAGCCCTGATCACGATACGCGACGTAACTACCCTCGAAATCCTCCAGCAATTGCAGACTCCGGACGCCCAGGTGCCGCTGGACCAGAATGGTAAAACCGTCGACTGGCGTTTGATGGGCGAGAACGGCGTGGTCTACTTTGCCGACATCAATCAGGATGGCCGCCAGGACTTGGCAATCCGCAATGGCACCGGCGCGGATAAAGACTTCCAGTCCAGTTACGATGTTTACCTGCAAGACCCGCACAAGACGCAGTGGGTGCTCAACGGCCCTCTGACCGATCTTGCGAACGAAACCTCCGGCGGTATGTTTTCAGTCAATCCCAAGGACGGCGTTATCCATTCGCAGACCGACCAGGGTTGCTGCTGGACCCGCGCCAGCCGCTATCAGATGCGCGACGGTGAGTTGGTGAGGCTCAGCGCGTACACCCAGGCCCAAGTGCCTGCGACGGACGATGACGCCAACAACAGCATGCCCAGCGGCTACATGCTGCGCACCACCGGTGAGTGGAAGGACGGCCAGTGGCTGGAAACCCCAAGGCTCGAAGGGCCGGTCAATGAGGACCCTGAGTTCCTGGCTGGCACCCTCAACGGCAAGATCCCGGTGCAACTCTGGTACCAGCAACAGGGCGCGGTGTTGATTGGTGAATTGCGCTACACCAAAAGCGGCAGCGGCAAGCCAATCAAGTTGGTAGGCGAGTTGGGTGAATACGGCGACCAGTCGTTTGTCTATCTGCACGAATATGCCGACGATGGTCATCAAACCGGCATCTGGCGCATCACGCGGGAAACCGTCGAGCCCTATGCTTACTCCGGCACGTGGGTCAGTGGCGCCCAGGGTGACAAGCCGGAGTTGCAAATCCAACTGCATCGCGAGGACCGTGAGCCTGAGTACAAGAAACTCGGTGACGTTGCCCGCGATCAGCGTGACGGTCACTACCAGATGCGCAACGACTTCCTCGACCGTGACGGCGACCTGGACCTGAAGATCCTCCCCGACCGCGATGCCCAGGGCCGCGAAGTGGCGGAGTTCACCGTAACGCTCAAGGAAACCGGTACCGACAAGGTCATCGTCAGCGCGCACCACAGCGTGCCGATGGAAACCGAGAACCTGATTATCGTGCGCGAGCCGTTGGCGACCCGGCGCGCCGGCCCGTATCACATTCAACTGGTGAAGGGTTTTGCGGTGATCAACCACAACTCGGCGCCGGACTTTCC
Organism: Pseudomonas sp. TE3911; assembly: GCF_054062775.1. Lineage (NCBI taxonomy): Bacteria > Pseudomonadati > Pseudomonadota > Gammaproteobacteria > Pseudomonadales > Pseudomonadaceae > Pseudomonas > Pseudomonas sp. TE3911. The sequence goes on from NZ_JBSSFP010000001.1 coordinate 1,896,560, forward strand.
GGATTACTTCACGGGGATGTATCGCAAGCAATAGCGCAGATGCTGAGCCAGCCGCTTAACATCGATGGGTGATTTGAATGCCGGAAACTACCCAGCGACCAACCTAAAGCAGTGCCGCCCGACAAGCGAGCGGCCTTGCCGTGCGCGCGGGTCAGTCGGTGGCTTCAACCCATTCGCAGTTTATGAGCGGCGTTCCATCCCCGACGCGCATGTAATAGGCGTCTGGAACCGCGATCCGTTCATGGGAGGTGCCCACCGGCCCGTCGTGGTAATCGGTGAACAACTGCCCACCGGTAATCTCCCAGCGCACGGAGTACCCCTGCGTTGACCGATAAAGCCAGAGGCGCGGCGCCGCGCGGCAGGACAGGTAGTTGCCGTCCTGAAGCTGAAGCTGCATGCGGTTGCCGTCGCTGGAGACATTTTTGAACTTGGCTTTGTCGCCGTTGGACGGCGTTGCGCTGATGTAGTCCCAAAAGCTCCAGCTGGCCTGGTTGCCTACGAAATAGGCAAAACTATCCTGCACCTTGCCGTTGTCATCGACGTATTGAAGCTTGAGGTAGTACCACTTGTTTTCTGGTAAAGCCTGGCTGCCGCTGCGAGGGGGCAGCGGACCGCCCCTGGGTTCGAAAGGTTTGTCGTCCTTGGAGGGGCTGATTGAGTCGCTCATGGGTTCATCCTTTAGAAGAGAGAGTCGAAATGAAAACTCGCCCGAGCCAAAGCCATAATGCGGATAGGTAATGCAGGGGAGGAACGCGGGAATACATCAGGTTGCGCCTTGCGCACAACGGCTTGGGACTGTGCTACGACATTGGGACGATCACCCGTTTGCGTTACGGCTTGTCCTTCTCTCATCCATGATTTCAGCAACCGATGGCTCAAGCCATCGAGGCGTTTTGCAAGGTTAGGTCATGACGGCGGATTCGTCGAAAAAAAACTGCGGCATGGCGCCCGCCAGGCTCAATGACTGGCGCCATGCAGCGGCTGATCAGCGGTTAAAGCGTTCTACCAACGCATATTGAGTGGCCGCCGTATTGGTCAGCTGCTTGCTAAGGTCGGTGGATTGATGGGCTTGTATCGACGTCTGGTCAGCCAGCTCCGCGATAGTGGTGATGTTGCGGCTGATCTCCTCGGCGACCGCGCTTTGTTCCTCAGTGGCGGCGGCGATCTGGGTGGTCATTTCGGTGATATGAGACACCGCTTCGCTGATGCCGACCAAAGCCTGGTCTGCTTCCAGCACCCAGGCTACGCCTTCCTGCGCCTGGCGTTGGCCGTTTTCCATGCTTTGCACGGCATTGTTGGACGATGCCTGCAACTGAGTGATCAGCGCATGGATTTGAGTGGTGGATTGGGAGGTACGCTGCGCGAGTTGGCGCACTTCATCGGCCACCACGGCAAACCCGCGGCCTTGCTCACCGGCGCGGGCCGCTTCGATGGCGGCGTTGAGGGCGAGCAGGTTGGTTTGATCGGCGATGCCTTTGATCACGTCCACCACGCTGCCGATTTCGTCACTGTCCTTGGCCAACTGCGCCACGGTGGTGCCGGTTTCGCCCACGACGGCGGACAAGCGCTCAATGGCCAGGCGGGTATCACGCGCGACTTCACGGCCACGTCCGGTCAGCACGTTGGCCTGCTGGGTGGCGTCGGCGGTGCGCTGCACATGGCTGGCGACTTCCTGGGTGGTCGCAGCCATCTGGTTGACGGCCGCCGAGACCTGCTCGGTTTCAACGCGTTGGCGATCCAGGCCTTTGGAGCTGGCGGTGGCCAACTGATCCGATTGCCCGGCCAGGGCGCTGAGTTGTTCGGCACTGTCCTGCAAGCGTGTGAGGCAGGTTTTCAGGCGCGAGTTTTGGCTGAGGAACGCGGTTTCCAGGCGTGCCTGGGGGCCGCTGGCGTCGCTGTACATCTGGGCAATCAAGGCATCCGACGTCGAGGGCTCGACACCCGCCAGCAGGCGCAAGGTGCTGCCTTGGCGTACGCGTGAGCAGAGCATACCCACCGGCACGGCAACGGCCACGGCCACCGCAATGGCGATCGGTGCAGTGAGGAAAAGCCCGGCAATGCTGCCGGCGATACCGGTGGCCACGTACGGCACGGCACTCAACGCCGCGGGCAGCCAAGTGTCCTTGATTAGCGCGCTGGATTTGCCTTGGCTGAGGCGGCGATACAGCACCTGCGCCCGGCGGATTTCATCGGCGCTGGGCTTGACCCTCACCGATTCAAAACCAACGACTTCGCGGCCGTGGAAGATCGGTGTGACGTAGGCGTTAACCCAGTAATGGTCGCCGTTTTTCGAGCGGTTCTTGACGATGCCCATCCACGGCAGGCCTTGCTTGAGCGCACGCCACATATGGGCAAACACGGCCGGTGGGACATCGGGGTGACGCACGATGTTCTGCGGCGCGCCGATCAGATCGGCCCGTTCAAAACCGCTGATTTCGACAAAGGCGTCGTTGCAGTAAGTGATGCCCCCGTGAATATCGGTGGCGGAGATAAGTTTTTGCGAAGGCGCGAGTGAAATCTCACGTTGTGTTACTGGCTGGTTGTTGCGCATTCCGGCTACTCCCTGGTTGCACACAGTGCATCGGCGCCAACGTGCAGAAGATTAATTCACATCGGCTATTTCGCCAGCCATTGGTCAAAAGCCTGAAACTTATTGATGAAAAACCTCATAATGGCGGCCATTTTTGTTTAGCCCGTAATTCTGGTGTGCCCCCATGGAAATCAAGGTCAACTTTCTCGACAACCTCCGGCTTGAAGCCAAGTTCGATGACTTCACGGTGATTGCCGACCAACCTATTCGCTATAAGGGCGATGGTTCGGCACCGGGGCCCTTCGACTACTTCCTGGCATCGTCGGCGCTGTGCGCGGCGTACTTTGTGAAGCTGTACTGCCAGACCCGCAACATCCCCACCGACAATATCCGCCTGTCCCAGAACAACATCGTCGACCCGGAAAACCGCTACAACCAGATCTTCAAGATCCAGGTCGAGTTGCCCGCGGATATCTCCGATAAGGACCGCCAGGGCATCCTGCGCTCCATCGACCGTTGCACGGTGAAAAAAGTGGTGCAGGCCGGTCCCGAATTTGTGATCGAAGAGGTGGAAAATCTCGACGCCGACGCCCAGGCCTTGTTGATGCCCAGCAGCCTGTCGGAGCAGGGCACCTACATCGCGGGCAAGGACCTGCCGCTGGAACAGACCATCGCCAACATGTCCGGGATCCTTGCCGGCCTGGGCATGAAGATCGAGATCGCCTCGTGGCGCAATATCGTGCCCAACGTGTGGTCGCTGCATATCCGCGATGCGCACTCGCCAATGTGTTTCACCAACGGCAAGGGCGCGACCAAAGAGGGCGCGCTGGCGTCGGCATTGGGCGAATTCATCGAGCGGCTCAACTGCAACTTCTTCTACAACGACCAATTCTGGGGTGAAGAACTGGCCAACGCGCCGTTCGTGCATTACCCGGACGAGCGTTGGTTCCAGCCAGGCCCCAACGACGAGCTGCCGACTGAAATCCTCGACGCTTATTGCCGCAAGGTTTACGACCGCGAAGGCGAGCTGCGCGGTTCGCATCTGTTCGACACCAACTCCGGCAACGAAGCGCGCGGCATTGTTTCGCTGCCGTTCGTGCGCCAGTCCGATGGCGAGGTGGTGTACTTCCCGTCCAACCTGATCGAAAACCTCTACCTCAGCAACGGCATGAGCGCGGGCAACACCCTGGCTGAAGCCCAGGTGCAATGCCTTTCGGAGATTTTCGAGCGCGCGGTCAAGCGTGAAATCATCGAAGGTGAATTTGCCTTGCCGGACGTGCCGGCTGAGGTGCTCGCCAAATACCCAAGCATTGTGGCGGGCATCGAAGGCCTGGAAGCCCAGGGCTTCCCGGTGCTGGTCAAGGATGCATCCCTGGGCGGCGAATTCCCGGTGATGTGTGTGACCTTGATGAACCCGCGCACCGGCGGGGTATTCGCCTCCTTCGGTGCCCACCCGAGCCTGGAAGTGGCGCTGGAGCGCAGCCTCACCGAATTACTGCAAGGCCGCAGTTTCGAGGGTTTGAACGACTTGCCGCAGCCGACCTTCGAAGGCCAGGCGGTGACGGAGCCGAACAACTTCGTCGAGCACTTCATCGACTCCAGCGGTGTGGTGTCGTGGCGCTTCTTCAGCGCGCAATCGGACTACGAGTTTGTCGAGTGGGACTTCTCCGGTGAAGGCGAAGACTCCAACGTCCAAGAGGCTGCGACCTTATTCGGCATCCTGGAAGGCATGGGCAAAGAAGCCTATATGGCGGTGTACGAGCACCTCGGCGCCACCGCTTGCCGCATCCTGGTGCCGGATTACTCGGAAATCTACCCGGTGGACGACCTGATCTGGGACAACACCAACAAAGCGCTGTTCTTCCGCGAGGACATTCTCAACCTGCATCGCCTGGACACGGAAGAATTGCAGGCATTGGTCGAGCGCCTGATCGAAAGCGAGCTGGACGATTACACCGACATCACCACCTTGATCGGCATCGAGTTCGACGACAACACGGTATGGGGCCAACTGACCATCCTGGAGCTGAAGCTGCTGATTTTCCTGGCCTTGCAGCAATATGAAGAGGCCAAGGAGTGCGTGGAGATGTTCCTGCAGTACAACGACAACACCGCCGAGCGCGGCCTGTTCTACCAGGCGTTGAACGGTGTGCTGGAGATGGAACTGGACGACGACTTGGACTTGGCGGATTACGAAGCCAACTTCCGCCGCATGTTTGGTAATGAGCGAATGGATGCGGTGATCGGCTCGGTCGATGGCAGTGTGCGGTTCTATGGGTTGACGCCGACCAGCATCAAGCTGGAAGGCTTGGACCGGCATTTGCGTTTGATTGACAGCTACAAGAAGCTGCATTCGGCGCGTGCCAACATCGTCCAGGTGTAACGCATACCCAATGTGGGAGGGGGCTTGCTCCCGATGGCGGTGGTTCAGACAAATATTCAGTGCCTGACACGCCGCTATCGGGAGCAAGCCCCCTCCCACATTTGATCGTTGTTTTCTGGGGGGGTTATATACGGGCCAAGGCTTGCGCCAGATCCGCTCGTAGATCCTCCACATCCTCAACCCCCACCGACAACCGCACCAACCCGTCGCCAATCCCCAGCTGCGCCCGCGTCGCCGCCGGGATGCTGGCATGGGTCATGATCGCCGGATGTTCGATCAGGCTTTCCACACCTCCCAGGCTTTCGGCCAGGGCGAAGATGTTCACGTGTTCCAGAAAGCGGGTGGCGCCCGCCAGGTCGCTGTTCAAATCCACTGAAATCATCCCACCAAACCCGCGCATTTGCCGGCGTGCCAGTTCGTGCTGCGGGTGGGATGCCAGGCCTGGGTAATAGACCCGCGCCACTTGCGGTTGTTGCTCCAGCCAGGTGGCCAGGTCCAGCGCGTTGCTGCAATGACGCTCCATGCGCAGGGCCAACGTTTTCACGCCCCGCAGGGTCAGGAACGCGTCGAAGGGCCCGGCGATGGCGCCCACTGAGTTCTGCAGGAAACCCAGGCGATCAGCCAATTCGGGGTTGTCACCGACAATGGCGATACCGCCGATCACATCGGAATGGCCGTTGAGGTATTTAGTGGTGGAGTGCACCACCACATCCACGCCCAGCTCCAGCGGGCGCTGGATCCAGGGGCTGGCGAAGGTGTTGTCAGCCACGCAGATGATCCCGCGATTGCGGCAGATACCTGCGATGGCGGCCAAGTCGGTGAGGCTGAGCAGCGGGTTGCTCGGGGTTTCGACCCAGACCATGCGCGTATCGTCCTGCAAGGATGCTTCAAACGCCGTTACATCACTCAAATCGACAAAGCTGAAACGATGCCCGGCGCTGCGTTGGCGCACCTTGTCGAACAGCCGAAAGGTGCCGCCATAGAGGTCGTTACCGGAAACGATATGGGCGCCCGCATCCAGCAGCTCCAGCACCGTGGAAATCGCCGCCAGCCCGGATGCAAAGGCAAACGCTTGGCTGCCGCCTTCAAGGTCGGCCACGCAACGCTCCAGAGCAAACCGCGTGGGGTTGTGGGAGCGGCCGTAGTCGAAGCCCTTGTGCACGCCGGGGCTGTCTTGCAGGTAGGTGGAGTTGGCGTAGATCGGCGGCATCAGCGCGCCAGTGGTTGGGTCTGGGAACTGCCCGGCGTGGATCACACGGGTGGCAAACGCACTTTTATCAGGCTGGCTCATGCAAGGGATCTCCGCAGGTGGTTGAGCAGGTCGACGCGGGTGATCAGGCCATAAAAGCCTCCTGCATCGGCAATGATGGCGACCAAGCCGCGATCCAGTTCAGTTTGCAATTCGGCCAGGCTGGCGCTGGGGGACAGGGTTTGAAGGTTGTCGGTCATGGCGCTGGCGACGATCATCGTGAAGTGCGCGGCATCGTGGTGCAGGCCCAGCAGGATGTCGGATTCGTCGATCACGCCCACCAGTTCGCGGCCGTTGACCAACACAGGCAGTTGCGACACGTCGGCCAGGCGCATGCGCTGGAAGGCGGTGAGCAGGGTGTCGTCGGGGCTCACGCTGATCACGCGGCCGTCTTCGAAGCGGCGGGCGATCAGGTCGCGCAGGTCGCCGTAGTGTTTGTAATGCAGCAACCCCGCGTCGGTCATCCACTGGTCGTTGTAGACCTTCGACAGATAGCGCGTGCCGGTGTCGCACACAAAGCTGACCACGCGCTTGGGCGTGGTTTGTTCGCGGCAATAGCGCAAGGCAGCGGCGAGCAGGGTGCCGGTGGAGGACCCGCCGAGAATGCCCTCGGCCTTGAGCAGTTGGCGCGCGTGGTCGAAGCTCTCTTCATCGCTGATGGAATAGGCGTGGCGCACGCTGGACAGGTCGGCAATCGACGGAATGAAGTCCTCGCCAATGCCTTCCACGGCCCACGAGCCGGGTGTTATCAACTGGCCGCTGCGGCTGTATTCAGCCATTACCGAACCCACCGGATCGGCCAGTACCATTTCCAGCTCCGGTTGCACGCGCTTGAAGAATCGGGTCAGGCCGGTGAGTGTGCCTGCCGAACCGACGCCGACCACAATGGCATCCAGGTCGTGCTGGGTTTGCGCCCAGATCTCCGGCGCGGTGCTGGTCTCGTGAGCCTGGGGATTGGCCGGGTTGTTGAACTGGTCGGCGAAGAATGAGCCGGGAATCTCCTGGGCCAGGCGCGCAGCCATGTCCTGGTAATACTCGGGGTGGCCCTTGCCCACATCGGAGCGGGTGATATGCACCTCGGCGCCCATGGCCTTAAGGTGCAGCACTTTCTCCGTGGACATTTTGTCGGGTACCACCAGCACCACCCGATAACCCTTAGCCCTGCCCACCAGCGCCAGGCCCAAGCCGGTGTTGCCGGCGGTTGCCTCAATGATGGTGCCGCCGGGACGCAGGCGGCCGTCACGCTCGGCGGCGTCAATCATGGCCAGGCCGATGCGGTCCTTGATGGAACCGCCGGGGTTTTGGGATTCCAGCTTGAGGAACAGCGTGCAGAGGCCGGTATCGAAACGGCTGACCCGTACCAACGGCGTGTTGCCGATCAGTTCGAGTACGGCGGGGCGTGAGAGTGCGGGCATGGCGTCACCTGGGTGCGCAGAGGAGACATGAAACACTAGGTCGGTATTGGGTGAGTCGCAACCGGACCGTCGGCTCGCTGTCTTTTTTTGGCGCATGGGCCGACGCGACAATTGCGCCTGACGCTGCCAGGCGGAGCGCATTGAAGCCCTGGATAGCCTCGCCAGTTGCCGCCTCAGCCCTTTATCGCTGCCTCAATCGCCGCAATGTCGATTTTGGTCATGGTCATCATCGCCTCGAACGCGCGCTTGGCGATGGCTGGATCAGGGTTAGTCACCGCCTCCGTCAACACGCGCGGCGAGATTTGCCACGACAGGCCCCACTTGTCCTTGCACCAGCCGCAGGCGCTCGGCTGGCCGCCGTTGTCGATGATTGCGTTCCAGTACCGGTCGGTTTCGGCTTGGTCATCGGTGGCCACTTGGAAGGAAAACGCCTCGGTGTGGGGAAAGATCGGGCCGCCGTTCAGGCCGATGCAGGGGATGCCGAGTACCGTGAATTCGACGGTCAAGACGTCGCCCCGCTTGCCGGACGGGTAATCCGCTGGTGCACGATGCACGGCGTTCACCGCACTGTCGGGAAAGGTGTTGGCGTAGAACTTGGCAGCCTCTTCGGCGCTCCCGTTGTACCAGAGGCAGAGGGTGTTTTTGTGGGTCATGAGCAGTCTCCACGCAGTCGAGGGTCTGTGGAGTTTAGCTGCGTTTCAATGGCGGCCTTATCAAGTCGAGACGGTTGAGGTCGGCGTTATAGGCTCGATAGAGGTCGGCCAATTCGTGGTGGGTCATCAGCGTTCACTTCTACCCGTTGAGTTCTGCGCTGACCTCATCCGCCCACATCGTGCCCGGCACGGCGGCGGCAGGATCGATGCATTCGATCTCAGGTAAACAGCGTGCCATCGTGTTGTCTCGCAGATGTGCCTGGAACACGCACAAGCTGCGGGCGAACTGGGGCAGTGAGGTATTGATGAGTACGCGTGCGTGATGGGCGTCGTGGTTGAAATAGACAATCGTCCCACTGTGTCGATCAAGCGCGATGACGTCCCCGGAGCCGGTGTGCCCCAAAGGATAATAGTGGTTGGCGATGCCGAATATTGCCAACCTGCGTTGTGCTTCGGCTTGGCTGTAGGCCTCGAAACTCAGAAAGGGCGCGGCGTCGCGCGGCAGGCCGTGCTTGAGGAGGAATTCAGCGTCTGGCGCGGGGAGGGTGGCCAGGTCAGTGGGGTTGAAGGTGATGAATTCGTCAAAGCCGAGGTCCAGGCCGGGCGGGTCGGGTGGCAGTAGCGAGATGAAATGTGTTTTGAAGTCGAAGTCGGTCATAGTCGTTCGCCGCGTTATGTGAAGGGGGGCGGGATGCTGACATAGAAACACTGCAGGGCCTGGGGTAGAACCCGTTCACAGCCTCAAGGTTAATCCAGCTAATGCCGCAGCAATGGTTGCCGCAGCATGAGTGCGAGGAGTTTTAGTTACTCGACTTATCTGGCTGTGGCACCGTATGAATTTCGTCATACATAGCGGTTGCCACTGAAGCAGCATAAACAATGTATTTCAGATCGCTCGCGTCACTCTTGACTTCATAAATTTCACACAGAAGACTTCTTTTGTCCTTGGGTAACTTCACTGGCGACCAAGATGAAGGACTTTTGAAGTTATACTCAGGGCCTTTGTATGTTAGAGACCTGATTCCAACAACCATGCGCTTATAGTGTTGCCTATCAGGTCTTTTAGAATTTTCATAGCTGCCTTTAAATGTTCCTAGAGAGCCTGAGACAACATCTACGCACGCTTTGTCTAGCTCGGTCTCATAATCAGCAGCCGCATAGGTTCCAACGGTCCCATGATTGGAATAGAATTTTGCACGCGGCGACAACTGTTCTTCTGGGTATTTGGCGGTGTATTCATCACCCTCGAAGTAATATTCGATATACCCTCGCGAAATATCTACCCTGCTATATTTCTTTCTCTTTTCTATGATGTCGTTGAAAGAGTACCAGCGCTGCTCAATTAGTTTATGCTCGACTTCCAGTCCGCCCGCAAAGACCTTCAAGGAAAGCGCGGAGCCAAATAAGATAGATGCAATCAAAAGATTTTTCATGAATTGACCTGAAGTATGATTTTTTATTTTATTTAAAATAGGTCTGTTGATGTTGCGCGTTGATTAATTCCGCGAACCTTTTCAGCTTCGGCTTGTGTCTTCTGTTGAACAGTCCAAGTGATTGCCGCACCTACAATTGTCAAGCTTGTTGCCATATCAAAGCCAAGCTGGATGTTACTGAACCATGTGCTCATTTGACTTCCTTGAGTTTTATTTGATTTCCTTGAACATCACTTTTTGTAGCCGTTTACGCCGTAACAACGGACTCCAGCTCAAATTTCACGCCGCATAAGCGGCGTTGTCGTGCTTTTTTAATCGTGCTCTCGCTCTGAGCGGGCACGTCGCCGGTAATTTGCTGCGTGAGCATAAAGGCGATGCCGGGTCGCAACAACCGTCCGTCGCTACCTACACCGCCAACGCCCCGTATCTGAACCTTTCCGCTGGCGTTGTGCAGCACCACTACGAGACCAAACCCGCAGCGCACTGGTCTGGCGCCATGAGTTGCGCGAGGAATAGGTGCGTTCGGTGGTCAACTACGTGGCGGATGTTGCTGGCAAAACCAGCTTCGGCAGTAACGGCCCATCGGCGATCAAGGACACCGGCGTGCTCGGTCTGGGCGTGACGTGGGGGTTGCGATGCGGGCCACTTAAACTGCGTGGCCTGCACTCATGGTGCAGCGATCACTCACTGATCCGACCAAACCGCCAGTTCATAACCATCCGGATCAATGAAGTGGAACCTGCGCCCACCGGGGAACGCAAACGTCTCGCGGCTTATCACAGCGCCTGCCGCCGTGATTCGTTGGTGCGCCCCTTCGAGGTCATTCGCAAACAAAATCACCAACGGCCCCCCTGGCCGAACGGGTTCTCCCGTGGTGAACCCGCCCGTCAGCCGCCCATCGCTGAACTCGGTGTAGGTGGGCCCGTAGTCCACGAATGTCCAGCCGAAAACGGCGCCGTAGAAGGTTTTGCTTCGGGCAATGTCGCCCACGTTGAATTCTATGTTGTCGATCTGACGGTCTTGACCACGAACGCTCATGGTTGCCTCCTTGGCGGATGATTGAGGCGCGAGTGTAACGGTTCTGACGACGGACTGAGTTACCATGCCGCCGCGAAATTCCCGCCGACCGCTCTGGCTACCTATGTCCTCCAACGCGCTGTACACCGATCTTTCCATCTACTACGACCTGATGTGCGCCGACATCGACTATCGCGCACAGAGTCACAGCGTTCGCCGGTTGCACCAACTGTTCGGCAATAACGGGCGCCGGCACTTGGACCTGGCCTGCGGCACCGGGCCCCATGTGCGTCATTTCCTCGACTTTGGCTACCACAGCGCCGGCCTGGACATCAGCCAACCGATGCTGGACCTCGCCCAACTGCGCTGCCCGGAGGCGCGGTTCAGCCGCCAGGACATGGCGGGTTTCCAGGTGGACGACGCGCAAGATCTGATCACCTGCTTTCTCTACTCGACCCATTACAACGCCAGCCTGGCCAAACTGCGCATGTGCCTGACCAGCGTGCACGAGGCACTCGCTGAAAATGGCGTGTTCTGTTTCAACGCGGTGGACAAGCTGCACATCGACAACCGTTTGCTGGTACGCCATAGCGTTGAGTTTGAAGGCAGCCACTTCACCTTCGGTTCCGGCTGGCACTACAGCGAGGAGGGCGAGCAGCAGGCGCTGCGCCTGAGTATCGAGAAGACCACCGCGGGTGTGACTGAGGCTTGGCAGGACGAACATCCGATGGTCGCCTTCAGTTTCACCGAGTTGCAGCAGTTGTTGACGCCACAGTTCGAGGTGCACATCTTCGAGCATGACTACGAATGCATCACGTCCTGGGAGGGCACGAGCGGGAATGCTTTGTTTGTCTGCGTGAAGCGCTGATACCTGCTTTACCCAGTTTCCTGTGGGAGATGTCGAGCTTTAGCGAGGCCTCGAAGGCGGCGGTACAGGCGAAATATTCTTACCTGACCCACCGCATTCGTGGGCATTACGTCATGTAGCACTAACGCGAGAGCACCGCCGCTCAGCCTTTTTCCTCAGCGCCCACGTCATGCAGGGAGATCCTCGATGTCTCCGGCAACGCCAACCCGCCTGCCAGCGCCAGCAACGCTACGGCTATCAGATAAAACGCGGGTGACAGGTTGCTGCCCGTGGTGCTGATCAACCATGTCGCCATCAGCGGCGCGGTACCCCCAAAGATTGTATAGGCCATGTTGTAGGTGATCGCCGAGGCGGTATACCGCGTCCGAGTCGGGAAGGTCTCCGACAGCAACGCCGCCGTGACCACCCCACATAACACCGCACCCACCGCGAGCAGCATCACCCCCACGATCGAGGCCGCGAACGAACCTGAACTGGCCATCAGGAACGACGGATACACCACCACCATCAGCAACACGCAGGCGGTCATTACCGTGACCCGACGACCCACCCTATCCGAATACAGCCCCGCCAGCGGGCAGATGGCCGCGGCGAAAATCAGCGCGATCAACGACACCAGCAACGCCGCCGCCCGACTCAGCCCACCTGCCACCTGCAGGTATGTCGCGAAGTAGGTGGTGAACATATAAAACGAGAGCGCAGTCAGCGATACAAACGCGCCCAGGCAGCAAATCGCCGCACCGTGGTTGCGCAAGGTTTCCTTGAGCGGAGAGTGGGCGACAGCGTGTTCCTGTTTCACGGCCTGGAAGGCGGGTGTCTCATCCAGTTTCCAGCGCAGATACAGCCCGACCAGACCCAGCGGTGCGGCGATCAGGAACGGCAGGCGCCAGCCCCAACTGCCCATCGCCTCGGCGGACAGCGACGCCTCTAGGGCGTAGGCCACCACTGCGGCAGCGGCGAACGCGGAGAACGTCGACACCGGCACGAAACTGCCGTACCAGGCGCGTTTGTTGCTCGGCGCGTGCTCCATCAGATAGGCGCAGGCACCGGCATATTCGCCCCCGGCGGAGAAGCCTTGGGCGCAGCGAATCAGCGACAACAGAATCGGCGCTGTCACGCCGATGGCGGCATAAGTGGGCAGCAGGCCGATCAAGGTGGTCGCACCGGCCATCAGCAAAATCGTCATGGCCAGGGTACGCTTGCGGCCGATGCGGTCGCCGAGCATGCCAAAGAAAATCCCGCCCAACGGCCGAAAGGCGAAGGCCACGGCAAACACGGCAAAGGTCTTGAGCAGTGCTGCGCTGGCATCGCCACTGGGGAAGAATTGTTGCGCGATGGTGGTGGCAAGAAAGCCATAGACGGCGAAGTCGAACCACTCGACGAAGTTACCGATGCCGGCGGCGATGATGACCTTTCGCAGGGTTTGGGGGCTGACCTGTTCGGTGGATGAGCTCGTCATGGGGGAAGGCCTCGGAATGCGCAGGGGGATGCCTGATTATCCGAGGCGGCGGCCAGACGGCGGGGTTCAAAAGAGTCCTCCGCGTAGTCAGCAGCGACTTTCTGCAAGGGCTAGAGGCACGCTTCAGGCCTTGGCGGAACGCTGAGCGGACGTGCGATACGTCAGCAGCACAATTCCTGTCACCACGATGACGCCGCCAGTCACCTGACCGGCGCTGAGCATTTGATCGAGCACGAGCCAGCCCATCAGCAACGTCGCCAGCGGCTCAATGTTCATCACCGGCGCATTTCGCGGCATATCCAGGCGCGGCACCGACATGAACAGCACGATAAAACCGGTGCCGTAGAGCACGACCAACGTGGCCAGCGCCAGCCAACCGGTCAGGCTGGCCGGTGGGCTCAGGCCGTCGGCAAGGGCGCCACTCCAGCCCGCAAGGTTAACGCTGCTGAACACAATGAAGATTGTCAGCAGACTGCGCACCGAACCCCGTACCTGGGACAACTTGTGATCGGTGATCCACAGCGCGCAAGCGAATACAAAGGCAGCGCAGAAGGCGAGGGTGACGCCGAGCAGCCATTGCGGGCCGATGTCGGCGTCGGCTGAAAGGCGAGCGGGCACGTCCAGCACGAACACCAGACCCACCAGAATCAAACCCATCAGCAAGGCGGTGCGCGCCGTCGGACGTGGGCCGCCTAGTGCCCAGGTCAGCAGCGCCAGCAAAATCGGGAAAACGTTGGCCACCAGCAACGCCAGCGCTACCGGTACGCGGGCTACGGCGGAATAGAGGCACAGGCTTTGCGCGGTGATGAGCAGGCCCAGCAGTAACTGCCAGCGCCATGCACCCGAAGGCAGGCGCAGGCTTTGCCGTTGCCAGAGTACCAGCGCGCCCAGCACCAACAACGTACCGCCGGAGCGCAGCAGAATAGCGAGGAGAACACCGGCGCCGTCGTCGAAGGCCACGCGAGCGGCGATGTGGTTGCCGGCGAAGGCGCAGCCCATGCAGAGCAGGATCAGCACGGCGATGTGGCGGGGGAAAAGATTGGGGGCAGGGGGCGTCATGGTAAGGGCTCGGGCAGTGGCTTCCATCGTCGAGGATGGCAAATTATTTTTAGGTTGTCGTACAACGCTGTGGCGGATTTGTAGCGTGTTTGGGGCGAATGGGCAAGGGAGGTTTTTTGTGGGATGACCGCGGGCTTTGTTTCTTATGGACTTAACAAGATTGTTTAGGTGATTGCGTTGAGGTAGAGATAGACAGGGCTGAGCAGGAGAGGTCGTATGACTATTGAGGGCCTATTGAGTAATTCGCCATGCGCGACCATGAGGCCCGTTTAATATCGTTCGGGTGCTGGCAAGCGGTCGCGCAGTGCAGAGGTGCAATGTCTCACTGGAGCGTCGGTAATCGGTCCAACGCACAATTTCGGTCCATTTTCGGCTCATCGGCCATGGGGACGCGCGCGCCCGAATCGACATTGAATATGTCAATGTGACAACCGCTCAGCGCGCCCGGGCTGTCGACAATTCCTCCTTTGATCACGTAACGCGCGCCCGGCGCAAATTGGCTGACAAACGCTATGCTGCACGAGCGATTGGCATTGGCCGCACCGCGCATCACCAAGTGCAGCGGCTTGCCGGCTTCAATCGGAAAGAAGCCCTCCGGCGTCGATACGTTCTTATAAACGGAAACCAACTGCCCTCCCTGCGCAATCGCCACGGTTCTGCCGTATTTGCAGGCCATTGGAGGCGCCTCGACCAGGGACACGCTGTTTCGATAATTCTCCATCGACACCAACTCGCTACGGATAAGCGCCTGAGGCGCCCCCGCGGGCACGAGGTATTTCGGTGCTGGGGCGCAGCCTGCAAGCAGCAGAAGTGAACACAGGTAGAGAGGCTTCATAATTTCCTTATCAAGGTCGGTAAAGGGCGGCCTCAACTAGCCTGATGAATCAGAATGGGTCAAGCAGTAAGTGAGAAGGATAGATACCTGACCCGGTTTGAAATAAAGGTGAATCGCCCTTGGTTTATTGAATAGGCGCAACGGTTGCTCTTGGCCGAGGCTGTGTAAAAACGGTTTTCTACGCGATAGGCACTCAAAACTGGACTGAAAATCGCGCTTCTGTGCGAAATTCACATCTGCTGATGTGCCGATAAATTTCGGATTTAACGTAGATGCGCACACTTCAATTTTGGCTAAGCGGTTTTATACACTCTGGTCCAGAAGTGGACTCTCAAATTTGTCTACGGTATCTGGGCCGCTTCAATGGCTCCCCAGGATAGAAGTTGGAGCACAAAATATGCCCGTCGCACCCAATCAGAATTCCCCAATCATTTTGGTCCTGGCTCAACAGAGCGACTTGGATAATCTTGTAGCCATTCGAATTGAGGCCATGCGCGAAAGTCTGGAGCGTGTTGGTCGATTTGATCCAGTCCGCGCGCGCGAGCGGTTTGTTAGTGGTTTTGAGGCTCGCAACACACGCTACATCGAGGCGTCTGGAGAGAGGGTTGGTTTCGTCGTGATCAAGCATCAACACAATGAACTCTTGCTCGACCACTTGTATGTGAGACCGAGCGCGCAAGGGTCAGGGGTAGGGTCTGCTGTTCTCACTCAGATTTTCAAAGAGGCGGATGCGGCTGCGCTCCCTATTAAAGTGGGTGCTCTCAAAGAAAGCGCTTCGAATCGCTTTTATATCCGCCATGGCTTCCAATTCATCGGAAGCAGTGAGTTCGACAATCACTATATTCGACAGAGTGTTCCGGCGATCGGCCCAGATTGCTAGCTGGATGCGATGCACCTCGACGTGCGCTTTGACACACTCTGGACCATAAGCAGACGCTCGTGATTTGCTGCCTTTCATGATGGGCAGAGCTAGACCAATACCGACTGATAATCACCGCCGGTGTTCAAACCAATACTGAAGTCATTTCTGGACGGTAAACGCAGTAACTGCCGAGCAGAGTTCTGAAAACACCCAATGGTCTATCCTTCAAGACTTGACGCAAATTGATCAGGGCCCTGATGTATGAACGCTCTCTGGATCGCATTGGCCATTTTTGGGTGCCTGGTTGCTTCCTCGCTTCTCATGATGTTTTGGTACCCAAGACTGGCATCCCACCACAGGGATGACGACACCAACACCGTAATTCGTCTAGTCGCCAATATTTTTGTGGTTATGACATCGCTGGTCTTTGGCTTGATGATTAATTCTGCCAAAAACACCTTCGAGTCCATTGATGCAAACTTCCATGGGTACGCAACCAGCATGATCATTTTTGATCGGACACTGCGGGGCTATGGCGATGCGGCACAAGACACGCGCAATCGTCTGATCACCTATCTTGAGCGCGCTATCGAGACCCCGTATCGGGGAGACGAAGCGCTGCAGCATCGAAACAGCGAGGCGGCTAAATACCTGGATGACATAGGCAAGTCATTGGCTGTTATCAAGCCCCCGGACCGCTACCATGAAACGATGCTTCAGGATATTCGTCAGCAATATCATTCGCTCATCGAGCAACGCTGGAGGATCGTCGAGCAGTCGGAGGGAGCGATTCCTGGCCCCCTTATTGGGATGCTTGTTGCTTGGTTGACGCTCATTTTCGCTAGTTTTGGATACCGCGCACCCCGTAATTCGATGGTGATAGGAATGTTCATCATCTCGTCACTGCTCATTGCGGCTTCCGTATACCTTGTGTTGGACATGGACGTGCCATTTCATGGCCCTATCCAAATATCCGACGAACCCCTGCGCAGGGCGCTCGCCGTAATGCAGCTATAGGGGAGCATGACGGGCAGCGTTTTGAGTAGTGGTCTCGGAGCGGGTCATATTGATGTCTGCTTTTGGCCGTTCGTTGCATTTCGCGAACGGCAGCTTTGGGTCGGAAGCCGCGCCTTATGAACGACGGATTTCGGCCATACGCGGGCAGTCACTTTTGTTCGCCATCAAGCGATGGACAGCTCCTCGCTTGCCTCAGTTTGAACGCGGGTTTATCGCCGAATTGGCGCATTGCTACACCGACAATATGGACTCATGAAGTCCATGGAATTTTGAGGGTCTCCGGCTCAACATTGACGCCGGTTCAACAGGGAGGCTGCAATGGATCTGAAGTTCAGTCACGTAGATGTACTGGTCAATAATCTCGAAGAAGCCTGTGCTTACTACGCACAGATACTTAATGCCCGGATATCCAAAACGCTCGTTTGGGAACGAGGTGGCCTGCATGTGCGCTACGCGATAGCGCTGATCGGTCAAGAGCGTTTCATGTTGGTACAGCCATTGGCGGGGAACCTGAGGGAGCTATTAGACTCCGCGGGAGAAGGGATGATTTATCGCCACTGCTATTCGACGCCGGACATCGAGAAGGCCTACGACGAACTGATGGTCGCCGGTGTTCAGCCACAAGACGAAAACGGAAAGCCATTGGCCCGCGCGAACCTGCAATCCCCATCGGGGACACGCATTATCTGGTTGCCCAAGCGCTTTGGGCACTTCTCCATCGAAATCCTGGAAGACAAGGCGTTAGAGGCATTTGTAGAGGATGCATTTTCCTGAGTTATGCGGCGATGAAGGTCTGCTTGCGGCCAGAAGCGGACGTCCAGCCCACCACTTTCTTCAGGGAGAAGCTGCCAACAGGAAGGCAATCTTGAAAAGGATATAAACTCGCCTGGCGGTGTCCCAGACGTCAACATACGGAAATAGATTCGTGCAGATTCATATTATCTACACCCGAACAATCATGTTCCTCTCCAAGCATCCTTACCAATCATGGAGAGAAATTCAAAATCAGTACCCTGACTACATGACTTCGCTCGGCCCTTGGGAAGAAGATACGGTCATCGAATACCTTGCAGATGAATACCCAGAACTTTCCCCGCATCCGCAAGAGCAAGTCAATGCATTCATAGCGGATACTCAAGAGGCAAGAGTGCTTACTTTTGCCGCGTAAATCGTCTTAGCGAGCATTCTCAGAAGCTCGCACTCGACGTCCGCTTTGGGTCGATAGCTGCCGGTGGCGACTGGCAGTCATCGGCCAGAAGCGGCCACTCAATGGTGTCTATAGCGGAATTCATCTCCTGACTGACCTCGGTTTACGACATAGAAGCGTACACCAATGAGTGGGGGCTCTTAACATCAGCAGGTTAGCTGGACTGCTGATCGCTGATGCTTTCTTCTTCTCTGAGTTGGCCACTCATCGCATCGCAGCTAGCCGACCACGATGTCAGCCATTGCGGCATCGCTGGCGACTTTTCGGGTAGTCCCAACTCCCGAACAAATTCGCCTGGTGGAATAATCCCTTTAGATGAGCGGAATAGACCCCGCATTACTACAACTCCGATCACCCGTCCTTTGCTCAGAAACCGATGTTCCATAAAGCTCCATTTGTCGTCCCAGCCCAGCATTCTGGTGTGGACTTCAAACGTTTCAAACAGCCTAAGCTCACGACGAAATTTACCCCAGGTGTCCCCTACGATTGGTAGCGCTTTCGTTCTAATAGCCACTCGATACGCACCACTGCGCAGAACGAAATCCATACGTCCGACATCGGCGAGTGTGAAGTATCGGCCATTGGTGACGTGTCGATTGAAGTCAAGATCTAGAGGCCATACGCGCATTCGGATGACGGTTGACCCCAGAGCTTTTACGGGGTTGCGCCACGGTCGGCGGAGTAGCATGAACAGAAGCCGAAACCATAGATTCATAAAAAACACCGATAGTTGAATGATCGGTGCACTTTAAAGAGTGAGGAGTGGGCTAGGTAGGTCTGAAAATGACTTAATTTGCCTTAAAAGTGCATTTGAATCACTGCTGCCAGAGGATTAGTGGTTTTATGGTGAAATCTGGCTCCAAGGCTATAACCGTCCGGGCAACACACCTTCCTAACAACGTCACTTGATCCTCAATTGGGTTTCATTACGTCGCCTTAGTCCTAGCTGAAAGCGGTTGAAACTCAATCAAGCGAATGGCCGCTACTGGCCGAAAGCAGTCTTTCATGGACCACTGCAAGCCCCCAGGCGTGCTCCTCTATTCGCAAGCACAAGCTATGGCCAACGTTAAGCATTGCCACTGTCTGCGAAAGGGTGCGGTATTTCGACCGATTGGTGCGACCGTAAATCTGACGCGCATTTCGAACAGTTAGGAGGCCGAGACCTTGGTTTTCAGCAGACGCTAAAAAGCCCGCCAGGGCAGCCTTCGGCTCATTATGGAGCTCGATAAAATGTAATTCAGTTAAATATAAAGCGGTTCCTGTTTTAACTATAGAGTTTGAAGTAAATATCCACCCTAGAATAGAAATCCATTCATATAGGTGCGTTTAGATGGTGCGGGTAGTTCGATTGGATTGTTTGAGGTTCAATTTAGTTCTTTAGTACCGTAACCCTATTTAATTCTTGAATTACTGCCGTCCGGCGCCGCATAGTGTCAATGCGCCATATCCCTGGCTGCGCCGTGAGAATACTAAAAAATCGGAGAGTCAGCATGTTAAATTCCTTGTCGGTGCGGAAGAGGTTGTTGTTAAGTTTTGGCTTGATGGTAGTGATTATTTTTATGATCTCTGCATTTTCTGTCACTAGCTTAAATGGATCAAATCTACGCTTCTCAAGTTATGTTGATGGTTTGAATAAGCGCATGGGCCTGATGAATGATCTATTGCTCGCTGCGCAGCAACGTGCGATCTCAGCACGAAACCTCGTGCTGGTTACCTCGGCAGCTGACAGACAGGCCGAGGCCGATACCGTAAATATCGAACATCAGAAGGTTAAAAGTATTTTGTCAGCGTTAGTGGCTGGAGTCGCTGCCTTGCCTCCATCCGTTGATGGTAATAACGCTCGGAGCTTAGTTGCTAACATTGAGGAGATTGAGAAAGCGTATGGTCCGATTGCTTTGGAAATCACGCGGTTAGCCGTTGCTGGCGATGAAAAAGCGGCTATTGATATGATGAACAACCAATGCTTGCCACTCCTAAAGAAACTGGTGGCTAGCGTTACAACTTACAAGAGTTTTAACTCAGGTCTAGCGCTGGCTAGCATTAGTGAAGCGCAGAACGATTATAAAGACACCCGTAATCTTCTGATGTTTTTCTGCGCAGTAGCAATTGTCATCGGGGTAGTACTGACTACTCTAATAGTTCGTGGCTTATCACGTGCTCTTGGTGCAGAGCCTACTGTCTTGTCCACCATCGCTCAGCGCGTTGCCAGTGGTGACTTGCGCCCGATTCTTGAAGCGAAAATGTCAGCGGCCGGCAGTGTGCTGTCCTCCTTGGGTGAAATGCAGTCACGCCTGAGCCTGCTTATTAGTCAGGTTAATACGTCATCGGGCGTAATTTCTGATGCAGCCGTTGACCTTTCCGCAGCGACAGAGCAGACCCGCATCGGGGTTGGTAATCAGAGAACTGAAATCGACCAAGTCGCCACTGCGATTCACGAAATGGTAGCAACCACTCTCGAAGTTGCACGCAACTCTGAGGAAGCAGCCCATGCGGCGCTCACCGCTAACCTCCAAGCGCAGACCGGCGGAACCATGGCAAAAGAAGCAATAACCCAAATAAAACGTCTCGCATCTGAAGTATCAAAATCTGCCGCAGCCATGGCACAACTCAGGATAGAGAGCCTGAATATAGGCGGGGTATTGCAGGTCATAACGTCTGTCGCCGATCAAACCAACTTGTTGGCGTTAAATGCCGCTATCGAAGCTGCTAGGGCGGGCGATGCTGGTCGAGGATTTGCGGTGGTGGCTGATGAGGTGAGAACGCTCGCCAAACGAACTCAGGGCGCAACCCTGGAAATTGGAGCGCTGACTGCCAATCTGCAAAAAATAGCCGAAGAAGCTGCTGGGATGATGGAAGTGTGCCGCGGTTTGACGGATGAAACGGTAATACAGGTTTCAAACACTGGGGGCTCGGTTGAAACCATCGTGGAGATGATTGACAACATTCAGCAGATGGTAAGACAAATCGCTACTGCAGGTGAGGAACAAAGTTGCGTCGCGGAAGAAATTAACCGGAGTGTTACGTCGGTTCGCAATATTGCGGATGATTCAGCTTTATCGTGCGAACGAACTGCCCGTTCAAGTACTAACTTGGCCGAGCTCGGAGCCGTGCTACAGCAGCAAATAGGTAACTTTAAGGTTTGACGAGTTTATTAAGATTGCGTCTATGAATTGAGGGGCACTTGAGTTGAGCCACACTCAGCATTACGGTCAATAATCAGCGCAAGCACCTACATCAGAACGACCTGTATAGCTTCTCGACCTCGTATTCTCTCTTTAGAACTGGGTACGCAAGCGGCGGAACTCGAACCGCTGCTATTGGCCTGAAGTTATCTCTCACGACGTATTTCAAATAGGCCCAAGCGCGCGATCAACACAACGCCGAGGCCTTTCGAAGATCACCACCTCACGGATGAAACCGGCGCCCCAACGCGTCCAACCGCACCGCAATCGGCGGCAGTTGTTCGCTGCTCCTGGCCAGCATCTCTACATCCTGTGCCGTGCTCTGCGCGATGCCCTGCACCGACTGCAAGCGCCCGACGATCTCCAGGTTTGCTGAGGTCTGTTCCCGCGTAGTGCTGACGATCCGCCCGTTCAGCGCATCGATTTGGGTGATGTCATTGCCTACTGCCTTTAGCATTTGCACCGCGACCTGGCTGTCTTCCACGCAACGTTCTACGCCTTGGCGGCTGTCCTGCATGGCTTCGACGGCTTCGCGGCTGCCTTGCTGCAAGCCTTCGATGATGGTTTTGATTTCCTGGGTGGAAACCGCTGTGCGTTGCGCCAGGTTGCGCACTTCGTCGGCGACGACGGCGAAGCCGCGGCCTTGCTCACCGGCGCGGGCGGCTTCGATGGCGGCGTTGAGGGCGAGGAGGTTGGTTTGGTTGGCGATGCTGCTGATGACGTCGAGCACCGAGCCGATCTGTTCGGCTTGCACGGCCAAGCCTTGAACGGTCTGGTGGGTGTCGGTGAGGCGTGTGGCCAGTTGGGTGATTTCGTGTTGGGCGCGGCCGACGCTTTCCTGGCCGCGCAGGATTTGTTGGCTGGCGACGTCGGCGTGCGCGACCGCTTCCTCGACGTGCACCGTAATGTTGCCCATGGCGTGTTCCATGCGCTGCATGGAGTCAGTCATTTGTGCGATTTCGGCCAGTTGGTGGCGTGCGCCTTTTTCCAGGGTGCCGCTGGCGTGGGCCAGTTCTTGTCCGAGTTGGCCGAGGCCGTGGGAGTCGCGGGAGACGCCATCAATGAGCCCGGTGATCTGTTGCAGGAAGTGGTCGAAGCGCTTGGCCAGGGACATATGCGCCTTGCCTTCACCTTGTGCGGTTTCCACGGTGAGCTGGGTGGTGACAGCGAGCATTTTTTCGAGCATTTCCTGGCTCTCGACGGCTTCGGCCTGGCTGTGCACGGCGAGGTAGAGCAGGGCGACGGTTTCCATCACCACGTAGAAAGCATGCACAAACACCATGGTCCAGCCGCCGTGGTGTTCCATCACGAAGACCGGGAAGCCTTGATGCTGTAAGGCATGGAAGACCACGTGGTGCACGGCGATGGTGAGTGCGGCCACGAGGATCGGCAGCCAGTCGCGGTAAAACGTCAGCACCGCCAGCAGGGCGAAAATTCCGAAGTGGGCTTCGATCACGCCTTGTGCCTGGTTGATATGCAGCGCGGCCATGACCATCAGACCAGCGCCCAGTGCGCAGCGCATCACGCGCGTGCCGCCGATGGCGCGGTAGAGCGCGGTGAGCAGCAGGCTTGTGCCGCCACCGACTACGATTGCTTGGATCAAGGTGTCGTGCCAGAACGCCAGGCCTACGGAGAACAGCGTCATCAGCCAGATCAACGCCAGCATGATGCGGTCGGCTTTGCGGTAGTGCTCTAGAAAACGCGTGCGGACGGGCATTCACTCTTACTCCCTGTGGTGTGGCCAGGAACAAAGCATGCGGCGTGCCACGATGGCGCGCTGCTACAGAGCAAAGCAGGTATCAGGATTTTTGCAGGTACGGGGGAAGCAAAAGCTTATCGGCAGTTGGGGAGAGAGCTTTAAGCGCCACTGCCAGGAGGAAAGGCTGCCCGAGCGGGCAGCCTTGATGACGATCAGAAGGTGTATTTGGCCGTCAGCATCATGTTGCGTGGGGTGCCGTAGCTGTCGCCGCCGTAGTCCACGGATTTGGCGATGGTTGAGTAGTAGCTGCGGTCGAAGATGTTGTTGGCGTTGAGCTGCAGGTCCAGGTTGTCGTTGACCCTGTAGCCGGCCATCAAGTCGGTGACGGCGTAGGCGCCTTGTTGCAGGCGGTAGGTACTGCCGTCAGCCAGCTTGACGTCGTTGTACATGCGGCTCTGCCAGGAGATGTTGCCGCCCACCCGGAATTTCTCCAGCGCGCCCTGGAGGTTGTAGCGGGTGGTCAGTTTGAACAAGTGCTCCGGGGTGTCGGTGTCGTACTGCTTGTTGACAAGCTGCGGGTTGGCTTCGTCCTTGATGGTGTGGGTGCGGGCGTAGGTGTAGCCACCGCCGACCTGCCAGTTCTCGGTGAGGGCGCCTTGCAGTTCGAAGTCGATACCCTGGCTGCGAATCTCGCCGGAGGCTTCATAGCACTCGGTCTGCGGGCAGTTTTGCACGGTCACTTTGGTGGCACGATTTTCCTGATCGACGCGGAACAGTGCGACGCTGGCATTCAGCGCGCCGCCCAGGTATTCGCCTTTAACGCCGACCTCGTAGTTTTTGCCGACAATCGGCTTGACCGGGGTCGCCGAACTATCTTTGGCGGTTTGCGGCGTGAAAATGTCGCTGTAGCTGACGTAGACCGAGTGATGGTCATCCAACTCGTAGATCAAACCCGCGTAGCGCGTCAGGTTGCGGGTGACTTTGTAGTCGCCGCTGTTGCTGCCATGGGCATCGTAGTCATACCAGTCCAGGCGCCCGCCGAGGATCAGCTTGAGCGGGTCGGCCAGGCTCAGGCGCGTGGTCAGGTAGAAGCCGTCCTGGGTGGTGATTTCACGGGTGTCGGTGGTGTGGACGAAGTCCGGTTTGCCTGCGGTAATCGGCCAATTGGTGTCGTACGGGCTGTAGTCGTGGCTGGTCATGTCGTAAATGCGGCGGCTGGCACCGACCACCAGCTCATGGGTGCGCCCGAACGCCTGGAACGGGCCGCTGACGAAGGCGTCGACGCCAGCCTGATTTTCGTCATAGGCGGCCTGGTAGACGGTTCGCGCCAGTGATTTGTCAGCAGCCCAGCGCGATTGATACGAGCCCGAGAACAAGGCTTTCTGCTCGGCGTAGTTGGCGTTGACCTGCAGCTTCCAGTCGTTGGCCAGTTGCTGGCGCAGTTCGGCGAAGACCGTGTTGATCTCCTGGTCCTTGTTCTCCCAGTCGGTGCCGGGGTTGTAGGAGCGGGGCAGGTCGAGGTGATGGCCATCCTGACCGATCATTGCGGAACCCCAGAAGTAATTGGTCTTGTCCTTCTGGTTTGAGTAGCCGAGGGTCAGAGTGGTGTCTTCACCCAAGTCAGCTTCGGTGACGGCATAGAACAGGCCGTGATACTCCTCGGCGTTGTCGATGAAGCTGTTGGCGTCGCGGTAGGAGGTGACCACCCGGCCGCGCCAGGTGCCGCTGTCATTGAGCGGGCTGGAGGCGTCGAGTTCGCCACGGTAGTTGTCCCAGCTGCCAGCGGCGCCGGTCAGGGTGACTTTCTGCTCGTCCAGGGGCCGCTTGCGGATCAGGTTGATGGCGGCCGACGGGTTGCCCGCGCCGGTCACCAGGCCGGTCGCGCCGCGCACCACTTCAACGCGGTCGAACATCGCCAGGTTGGGCTGCGCGCCGACTGAAGCGCCGTTATAGCCGCTCGGAATACCGTCATACATCAGGTTGTCGATGTCGAAACCGCGCGAGGTATAGGACTGCCGGCCCGGTCCGTTGGAGTAATTCAGGAACAACCCGGGCGTTGCGTTGACCACGTCGTTGATGCTGGTCATTGCCTGGTCATCCATGCGCTGGCGCGTAATCACGGTGACGGCTTGTGGCGTTTCACGCAGGGTGAGTGGCAACTTGGTCGCGGTCTTCATCGCGCCGGTGGTGTAGGACTGCGTGCCCTCAGTGGTTTCGCCCAACTGCTGCTCGCCGGAGATTTGGGTGGCGCCCAGTTCCAGGGTGGTGACCGGTGCTTCGGCGTCGGCGGCGAAGGCCGCGTGCGAGGTGGCGAGACAGACCGCCAACGCGATCAAACTGGGTGTAAAACCTTTACCGCCGGGCTGGTGCACAGGCATCGAACGAGCTCTCCCCTAAGTGCCTTTCCCTGGCGAATAATAAAAGTGTTGATAATTATTCGCATCAGTGTGACAGATTGATTCTGTAGGAAAAAGCCATAGGGATGAATTAGTTAACGAATTTTTCACATCTGCATGGCAGGCCTTTCGCCAGCACCTGCCGTTATCGAGCGTTTATGGACGGTGTTCAATCGCGCTTCGGAATCGCCACCCGGCTTGTCGCTTTCACTTCGCGCAGCGCCAGGCTCGACTGGATCGACGCGATCCCCAATTGTCGCCTCAGGACGCTCTCTACAAAGTCGCTGTAGCTGTCGAGATCTTCCGCCAGCACCTGCAACAGGTAATCCGCATCCCCGGTGATCTTGTGGCACGACAGCACCTGAGGCAGTTCCTTGACCACCGCTTCGAAGGCGTCCGGCGCGTGGTCGGTGTGGATGGCAAAGCGCACATGCACAAACGCCATGATGTCCAGGCCGAGCAGCTTGCGATCCAGGTTGGCCTGGTAGTCCTTGATCACGCCTTCTTCTTCCAGGCGCTTGCGGCGGCGCCAGCACGGCGTGAGGCTCAGGGCCAGACGCTCGCTGAGTTGGGCGTTGGAAATACTCGCGTCTTCCTGCAGCAAGGCGAGGATGGCGAGATCGGTGTCGTCAAGAACGACCTGCTTGGTTTTATTTTTCATATTCGCCTGTAATAGGGGTAAAAAATCCCGATAAAACTAACAGCGCAAGAACTAAAAGCAAAGAAAGCCCCGCACCGCCAGAACAAAATAGACCCTGTCTTTTACTGGCGGATGTATACACATGCTGACTGTTTTTAGCGATGCCCACCGTTTGCACCATGGCACCGAATTGAAGGATGGCGTACTCAAGCCATCGTTCGAGCAACCGAGCCGCGCCGACACCGTGCGTGACCGCGTTCAGCACGTCGGGCTCGGCGATATCATCGTGCCGCGCGCCTTTGACCGCGCCTGTTACGTCAACGCCCACAGCGAGCGCTACGTCTCCTTCCTTGAAACCGCATGGGCCGAATGGACCGCCATCGGCCGCAGCCATGACGCGCTGCCGCTGGTGTGGCCGGTGCGCGATCTGGCCAATGAACAGGTGCCGGATTTCATCGACGGCAAGCTGGGGTTCTATGCCATGGACGCCGGTTCGCCGATCACCGCGACCACGTGGCAGGCGGTGAAGACCAGCGCGGACATTGCACTCACTGGCCTCGCGCTCATCGATGAGGGCCACAACAGCGCCTTCGCCCTGTGCCGCCCACCCGGCCACCATGCCGCCCGCGAATACATGGGCGGTTATTGCTACCTCAACAACGCCGCGATTGCCGCACAACAGGCCATCACCCAAGGCGCCAAACGCGTTGCGGTACTGGACGTGGATTTCCACCATGGCAACGGCACACAGAACATTTTCTACGACCGCCCGGATGTGCTGTTCATCTCCCTGCATGGCGAGCCCGCCGTGTCCTACCCGTACTTTTCCGGCGCCAACAGCGAGCGCGGCAAGGGTGCAGGGGAGGGCTTCAACCTGAATTATCCGTTGCCGAAAAACACCACCTGGGATCACTACAAAATTGCCCTCGCCGACGCGTGCCAGCGGCTCAAACACTTCGCCCCTGAAGTGCTGGTGATTTCCCTCGGCGTCGACACGTTCAAGGACGACCCCATCAGCCACTTCCTCCTCGACAGCGAAGACTTCCTCGGCATGGGCGAGATCATCGCCAGCGTGGGCGTGCCGACGTTGTTCGTAATGGAAGGGGGCTACATGGTCGATGAGATCGGCATCAATGCCGTCAACGTGTTGCACGGTTTCGAAAGCAAAACCGCCTGACCCCCTAACAACAACGACCGCCCAACTTTTTTCTGCCAAAACTCAAAAACATAACAAGAGGTTTTGTGATGAAAACAACTACGTCCGGGCTTTGCGAAAAGCCTGCGTTGCAACGCACCCTGAGCAACCGTCATATCCAGCTGATGGCCATGGGCGGTGCGATCGGCACCGGCCTGTTCATGGGCTCCGGCAAGATCATTGCGCTGTCCGGCACCTCGATCATCCTGATCTACATGATCATCGGGCTGTTTGTGTATTTCGTGATGCGCGCCATGGGCGAGCTGCTGCTGTCCAATCTCAACTTCAAGAGCTTTGCCGACTTTGCCGGCGCCTACCTGGGACCGCGCGCCGCGTTTTTTCTCGGCTGGTCATACTGGCTGAGCTGGAGCGTGGCGGTGGTGGGGGATGCGGTGGTGGTCGGCGGGTTTTTCCAGTACTGGTTCCCGGACCTGCCGGCGTGGATGCCGGCGGTGGGCATGCTGTTAACGTTGTTCGCGTTGAATGCGCTGACTGTCAGGTTGTTCGGCGAAGTGGAGTTCTGGTTCGCAATCATCAAGATCATCGCCGTGGTGACCCTGATCGGGGTGAGCGTGGTGCTGATCGCTGGCTCGTTTGTCTCACCCACCGGCGTCACTGCATCGCTGTCGCATTTGCTGGACAAGCAGGCGGCGTTTCCCAACGGCCTGTTCGGCTTTTTCGCCGGGTTCCAGATGGCGATTTTCTCCTTTGCCGGCACCGAGCTGATCGGCACCGCCGCGGCCGAAACCCGTGCGCCGGAGAAGACGTTGCCCAAGGCAATCAATTCGATTCCGTTGCGCATCATTCTGTTCTACGTGCTGGCCCTGGCATGCATCATCGCCGTGACCTCGTGGCAGCAGGTGTCGCCGAGCAAAAGCCCGTTTGTGGAGCTGTTCCTGGTGGCGGGGTTTCCTGCGGCTGCGGGCATTGTCAATTTCGTGGTACTCACCTCGGCGGCGTCCTCGGCCAACAGCGGGGTGTTTTCCGCCAGCCGCATGTTGTTCGGGTTGGCCGATCTGGGGGATGCGCCAGGTGTTTTCCGACGCTTGTCCAACAGCAGCGTTCCGTTGTTTAGCCTGGCCTTCACCACGGTATTGATGCTGCTCGGCTTGGTGTTGCTGTTTGTGGTGCCGGAGGTGATGACCGCCTTCACCATTGTGTCGACGGTCTCGGCGATCCTGGTGATTTTTACGTGGTCGACGATTCTCGCGTCGTACATCGCTTACCGTAAAAAACGCCCGGACCTGCACGCCAAGTCCACTTACAAGATGCCCGGCGGTGTGCCGATGGCTTGGTTTTCCCTGGGTTTCCTTGCGTTCGTGCTCTGCCTGCTGGCGTTGCGGCCAGACACACGCCTGGCCCTGTATGTGATGCCGGTCTGGTTTATCTGGCTGGCGATTGCCTACCAGATCAGAACGCCATTCTCAGGCCAACCGTCCCTTGGCGGCCGTTGAAGGTGTTGCTGTCCAGGTTGCGGTTGTAACCCACCTCGCTGTAAACGCTGATGTCTTGGGTGACCTTCAACGTTGCACCGACGCTGAGGTCCAGGGTGGTGGACTTCTGCTCGGTGTCGATGTCGGTGACATCGGCAAAGGTCACGGTGTTCTGTCCGGCGCGGGTGTGCCAGACATTCGCCCGTACATAAGGCACCAGTGGCATGCCACGCATTTGGTAGTCGCCGCGCAGGCGGATTCCCAAGCGCGTGGTCAGCTGGGTATCGGCGTCATAGGACACGTCGGAAACCCCGTCGTTCTGGCTGTTCAACGTGGTCTTGCTGACGATCAGTTGTGCCTGGGGTTCCGCGACCCAGTTGGTCGTCACCGGGATCGGCCAGCCGACTTCGGCGGAGGCTGTGACGTTGTGCCCGCGGGTTTTCATCTTCACACCACGGTCCGACTCGTTGTTGCCATTGAAGCGTGTGCCCATTAACACCAGGTCAAGGTAGGCCTGGTTGGCGCCGATCAACGTCCAGTACACGCCCAGGCTGTCACCGCGCAAGGTGGTTTTGCCGGCGTTCTTGTCCTCCCGGCCGCCGTTGAAGCCTTTGACTGTGCCCCGCAAACGGCTATGGCCGACGAAAAACCCCAGGCGTTGCTGGCCATCGCCCATGGCGCTGGCATAGAGATCGCTGCCCACCTGGAAGCCCGTTACCGAACTGTCCAACGTCGGGCTCACCGTGCCGGCGAAACTCTGGCGACTGCTGTTGCCGTAGACCCGACCCCACCCGGCCGATAAAGCGCCGGCCTGCTGTTGCTGGCTCTGGTCACCCATGCGCTGGTGAAAGGTGCCGAGCATGCCTTGCACGATTTGCTGGGCGGCGGGAAACAGCGCGGCGTAGAGCGGCACTTCCGGGCGGTAGATGGGAATCGGCTCTGTCCCAGGGTTGGGCGGCAGCGGTGGTTCATCGGGAATGGGGACAGGCAACGGCACGATAATGACCGGGTTCGGCGGCACCACCGGGATGGTCGAACGCAGGTAGTAGTTTTCGGCGGTGCCGGCGGTGACGCCGCCCTTGAACAGGTAATAGTCGAACGCGCCGGCAGACACCGGCGCGCCAAGGGTAAAGGCGGTGCCGCTGCCGGTGGCGCCGTTGAGCGCCTGCACCACCTGGATACCATCTTGCAGCGTAGCGGCGCCTGCGCCGCCGAGGTTAGTGACGCGAATGCTCGTACTCCCCTGGATGGTCCCCTGGCTGATTACCAGTTTGTCGCTGGGCGAACCGTCGCCACCCAATACACTTTGCAGCGCGAGTTGGCCGCCGCTGGCGTTGTAGTTGCCATTGACCGTCAGGGTATCGCCGGTGCTGGTGCTGCCGGTGGTCATGTCGATCAGGCCGCTGTTGTTCAGGGTCGTCAGTTGGCCGGCGGTAAACGGGTTGATGATCCCTGTACTGACCCGTAATGCCGAGCTGCCATTCACGTTCATGGTGCCGGTCCCGGTAGCGGCATCACCCAGTGTGAAGGTGCCGCCGAGGGACAAGCTCGAATTGTTATCCAGGTTGACGATTTCCCAGTTCTGATAACGTTGCGGTGTGCTGACCTGGCTGTTGTCGAACGTCAGGGTATCGTTCTCCGTTCCGCCGTCCACAACGGGAGTAGGGGCGACAATGGCTTCGGTCAGGTTTTTCAGCAGCGCCGTGTCGTTATCGCCGGCCAGCAGTACTGCCGAGTCGAGTTGGCCCGCGCCGTTCCACTCGAACTGGTCATTCCCCGCGCTCATGCGAATTTCCCCGGCAATCCTGCCACCCTTGATGACGATGATGTCGGCCCCGCCGCTGACGCTAAGGTTACCGCCAATGAAACTGGTGCCCGATACCAGGATCGTGTCGTCGCCAAAGCCGGTGACGAAGTTGCCGACAACGGTGCCGCCACGCATATCAAACAGGTTGTTGTCGAGTTTCATGTCGACGCGTCCGATGCTGCCGCCGGTCATCAATCCGTGGTCGCCATCTTCAAAGGCGCCTGTGATGGTACCGCCGCTCATGGCGAAGTCGTCGATGCCATCCCCTTGGGCAAGGGATGTGATCGTGCCGCCGCTCATGGAGAATTTGTCCAATCCGGCGCCCTGGAAAATTCCACCGGCCGTACCGCCGCTGATTTGCATCACATCGGCACCGGAGCCCTGCAAGATCACACTGTTGACCGCCCCCTGGAACAGGCGAAAGATATTCGCGCCATCGCCCATGTTGACCCCACTGGTGCCGATGACCGCATCCGCGGTGTTCATCTCGATGAGGTCATTGCCCGCGCCATAACCGACGCCCAACACGCTGCCGTTGCCGGAGGGAAATATCAGACTGTTGTTACCTTGCGCATCAATGAGGTTGCCCCCCGCGCCGCTGGTGCAGGTCACCACATCGTCACCTGGCGTGATGGTGAAGGTGCACGCCTGAGCAGTGCTTGAACAGCTCAACAGCCATGCTGCTGACGCCATAATCAGGCTGGCGCCGGTCCGTTGGGGAAGTCGTTTGCTCATGATCCGTCCTCGCTCAATGCGACCTGACTCCACGGTGCCTGATGACAGGCACGGTTAAGGACCATGGCAACAACGAACGCGATACGGAGCAGGGAATACGAGTTACCTGCTTCGAAAACACCGGCCAATGCAAAGGGTTGGCATGGCTTTCTCGACTGCACCTCACCTGTGCAGCACGTTTTGAACCTTAGACGCACATCCCTCGCGTCGCTACTGTGAGAAATAACAGGTACGGACGAGTCGGCGGCTATGCGAAGACGATCTCGTAAGGCTCGCGCATGCGATCCAACAACACCTGCGCCAGCATCGGCGCCAGGCCGATCTGCGGGTCACCCACCAGTTGACTCGCATAGGCATGTACCGCGTGGAGTTTGCGCGCAACGCTCCATGTGTCCAGGCGCACCTTGCGCGCCCGTTGCCAGGGGATGATTGCACCCTCGCGCGCGGGCCAGTGCCAGGCCCAGATCGGCAGTTCATACAGCTGCGCACCGACGAGATTGCACGCCTTCGCACTGGCGCGGCCGACCGCTTCGTGGTCGGGGTTGCCGTCGTTGCGCCACGTGGTGAACACCACATCGCCCGCTTGCAAGTAGCGCGCGATGAATTGGCTCAGTTGCGGCTCACGGGCCGACAGGGCGTTGTCGCAAAACCCACCGCGAATCCATTTCAGGCTATGCATGGGCATGCCCAGGCGACGCAGCGCTTCGGCGCTTTCCTGGGGCCGCACGACGCTTAAGCGGCTGGCCGGCCACCGGTGTGAGCCAGGATGGCTGGCGCTGCCGTCGGTGATGGAGATCAGTTGCAGGGGATATTCAAGGGTGCTGAGCAGTTGCAGCATGCCGCCGCACGCCAACACTTCGTCGCCCGGATGGGGCGCGATGACCACCACCCGTGCACCGGCCGGGACCAGCGATGTCGCAGAGATAGGGGCGATTTGCGCCAGCTGCGGCGCAGTGTTCCAGATTTGCGCGGGGCCGCGACGGCCTTCACTGAGGGAGGCAGACTTCATGAGCGTTACATCCTTGTGGATTGGTGCTGGGTCGTGCCCCGTTGACGGGACGACTCTATTTATTCACCACAGACTCCGCCGTGATGGGTGCGTGGCCATTCAACCCTGAATGACCAGCAAGGCGTCTTCAGCATAGACAAGGATTCGCCGCTTTTACATTCTGTAATATGGATTTTTTCACGACGCCGGCATCAGGCTCTTCAAATAATCGCCAAACCCGCCTTGGGCGCGGGATTCCAGGCGCGCACTAGTGATCACCTGCGGGGTATTGCTCCAGGCGATAGAGGCGCCACAGCGTTCCAGGTTGCGCACCAATTGCACGTCCTCATGGCAGGCCAAGGGTTCGAAGCCGCCTGCGCGAATGTAAGCACCCGCGCTCACCCCCAGGTTGGCGCCGTGGATGTGCCGATGCCCGTCCTGCGCCTGATAGCCCTGGAGGTAGCGGATCTGCGCGGCCGGGTCGAAGCCCTCGCTCCACGCGTCCACCGTCACCGTGCCGCATACCGCATCGGCGTTCAGCGCCAACTGCGCTACCAGCCAATCAGGCGCGACGCGGCTGTCGGCGTCGGTGCAGGAGATCCAGCGTGCGCCCTGATTGAGCAGATGCCGCGCACCCAGCCCGCGCACATGCCCAACATTGCGCGCCTGCACTTCGAAGTGCTGCACCGGATAGCTCTGGACGATGGCTGCGCTGTCATCGCTGCAACTGTCGAGCACCAGCAGGATCTGCACCGCTTCGCCCTGCAGGCCAGGGTGGCGGGCCGCGATCAACGCGGCGTCCAGGCAGTCGGGTAACAGCGCTTGTTCGTTATGCACCGGGATCAGAACGCCGATCATCGCAGGCCCTCATGGCGAGCGACCGAGGTGCCATCGCGGCACCACAGGTCGAGGAGAAAATCCTGTTCGTGGTAGCTGGCGATGCGCGGCATTGCCAGTCGTTCATGGAGCAGGGCATGCACCTGCTCAGCTGTCTGCGGACAGCCTTCAATCGGTACGCGCCAGTGGCACGCCAGCAGTTGGCCGTCGTCGGTCAGGCTGGCGAGGGCGCGGTCGATCACGCGGCCTAAATCGTCTGCGTCGAGGTAGTAACACAGCTCGCTGAGCACGATCAGCTCGAAGCGCTCGGTCGGCCATTGTTCCGGCAGGCGGCTCTGTTGCACCTCGGCATGGGGGAACCCCAACAAACGGCTGCGCGCCAGGCTGACGGCGGCGGCGGCGGTGTCACAGCACAGCAGGCGATCACAGCGTGGCGCCAGTTCGAAACTCAGCTCGCCATTGGCGCAGCCCGGCTCAAAAATGGCGGCATAGCGCGGACGCGTCAGCACAGCAAGGGTCAATGCGCGTTTGCGTCGCTCATACCAGCGTTGACGAAACGCCCAAGGGTCATCATTTTCGGCGAACAGTTGGTCGAAATACGGCGTAGCCACACTCATACGAATACCACTTCAAACGGTTGCAGCAAGCGCTCCACCACATAGGGCGCGAGCACCGGGGGCAGGCCGATCTGCGGGTCACCTTCCAATTGGCTGGCGAACGCGTGAATAGCGTGGCGCTTACGGGCCACCGACTCGCAGCTCAGAGGGATTTTGCGCGCGCGGTGCCACGGCACTTGGCTGTCTTCGGCGGTTGCCCAGTGCCACGTCCACACCGGCAGCTCGTACAGCGTAGCGCCCACCGCTTGGGCGGCCTTGGCACTGGCGCGGCCTACGGCTTCGTGGTCGCAGTGGCCGTCTTCTCGCCACGTGGTAAACAGCACATCCGTGGGCTTGAGGTAGCGTTGGATAAAGGCGCTCAATTCGTCCTCTCGCGCCGCTACCTTGCTGTCGGTAAACCCGGCGCGCAGCCATTTCAAACTGTGCAATGGCAAACCCAGCCGATGCAGGGCTTGCGCTGATTCCTGGGGCCGCACCACGCTCAGGCGCTCTACGGGCCAGCGCCGAGAGCCGGGGTGACTGGCGCTGCCGTCGGTCACCGAAATCAGCTGTATGGGCCGACCGAGCGCCGCCAGACCTTGCAACAGACCACCACAGCCCAGCACTTCATCATCCGGATGGGGCGCGATGATCACGGCGCGATGCCCTTCAGGTACTAACTGTTCGACGCTGATCTGCGGCAACTCGGCCATCCGCGGCGAGGCCTGCCAGTGATGCAGTGGGGTGCCTTGGCCGACAATCGGGTTGGGTTTCATAACTGCCACCTCCCTGTGGGTTCGCCTGCGATCAGCTCACCCAGGCCGGCCAAGTCACGTTCGGCGTGACTCTGGCGCAGGTACACCGGCAAATCCGCCATCAACTGCGCAAAGTGCGGGTCCTTGCAATAGGGGCCTGCACCGACGGCACGCCCCACGTGGTGCATCACTTGCTCGACCGTGTCTTCAATGCAAGCCCGCGTCTGCTGGGCCAGCACTCGGGCATCAGCCTTAGGTTCAAGGTCGATGTGCTCGGCGCTGGCGCGCAGAACGCAGGCGGCTCCGTTCAGCGCACTGTCCACTGAACCCAAGTGGGCGAGGGCATGGGGTTCCGGGCGTTTGGCGCATTGCTCACGCAAGACTTCCGCCAGGCGTTGCGCGGCGCCATACCAGCACGCCGCAATACCAATCCCGCCTTGCCAGAAGCCGGGGCGGGTGAGGTACTCACCGGGGTGGCCGACGGCAATGCCGCGCACCCCCTCAAAGACCACTTCAACGCTGCCCGTCGCCGCCATGCCGACCGCGTGCCAGCCGTCCTTCGTCACAGTTACGCCCGGCTGCTGCATCTCGACCGCGACCAGTTGCTGCCGATCTTCTTCATCCCAGGCCGTCAGCAACCCATGGCTGACCACGGCCGCGCCGGAACACCAGGCTTTACGACCGTCCACCATCAGTCGATGGCCGTCGCGCCGCACGCGTACCTTGGCACTCGGCGGTTCGGCGGCCCACATGCCCCACGTGCTACCCAAGGGCGGCAGGGGGCTGTCCAGTTCTGCAATGATCGCCAACGCGTCGGTATGACCCTCAAACAACTTGCACAGGCGCAAGTCATGCCCGGCGACCTGGGCCAGGCGACTGAAGCGTGCCAAGGTCTGCCCGCTGCCGGGCAGCGGCAGTTGGTCAAGGCCTTCTTCCTGAAGCGCCTTCAGGGCATCCCCCAGGGCTTGCGTGTCCGCATAACCCCGGTAGCCTTGAAGGAATCCGTGTAAAGCCATCTCACACCTCGTCTTCGCGCTGCAGTTCAAACAACAACAGCGAGCGGCCGGTCACCGCGTATTCATGTTCAAAATCAAAGCGTTCCTGACCGCGTACTGCGGTGTCATTGGTATCGAGCATGCAGGTCCAGAACTCACCCTCGGGCACTGGCGGCAGGCGGAAATTGACCATGTCGTGGTGCGCGTTGACCACCAGCAACAAGGTCGCATCGGCACCGGCGCGACGAATCCCGGTTTCCTGGGCGCGGCCGTCCATCAACATGCCGAGGCAGCGACCGTGGCTGTCTTCCCACTGTTCGGTGGTCATTTCGTTGCCGTCGGGTGCGAGCCAGGTTACGTCCTTCACGCCGATGTCTTCGTTATAGTCGCCGACCAGGAAGCGTCCACGTCGCAGGATCGGGTAGGCCAAGCGTAGCTTGATCAAGCGTTTGACGAACTTGAGCAGCGACTTGCCGTCATCGTCCAGTTCCCAGTTGACCCAGCCGATCTCGCTGTCCTGGCAATAGGCATTGTTGTTGCCGTGCTGAGTGCGGGCGAATTCGTCACCGGCGACGATCATCGGCGTGCCTTGGGCCAGCAGCAGGGTGGCGAAGAAGTTACGCATCTGGCGCAGGCGCAGCGCGTTGATTTCCGGGTCGTCGGTGGGACCTTCAACGCCGTGGTTCCAGGACAGGTTGTTGTTGCTGCCGTCCTGATTGTTCTCGTCGTTGTCTTCGTTGTGCTTGTCGTTGTACGACACGAGATCATGCAGGGTGAAACCGTCGTGGGCGGTGATGAAATTCACCGAGCTGTACGGGCGGCGACCGCGATGATTGAACATCTCGCCCGAGGCGGTCATGCGCCCGGCGAAGTCCGCGAGCTGGCCGTCGTCGCCTTTCCAGAATGCGCGCACGGTATCGCGGAAACGGTCGTTCCATTCCACCCAGCCCGGTGGGAAATTGCCCACTTGATAGCCGCCCGGGCCGCAGTCCCAAGGCTCGGCGATCAGTTTGAGCTGACGCAGTACCGGGTCCTGGCGGCAGGCCACGAGGAAACTGTGGCGCTCGTCGAAACCATCGCGATAGCGGCCAAGGATCGTTGCCAGGTCAAAGCGGAAACCGTCGACATGCATCTCGTTGGCCCAGTACCGCAAGGAGTCAGTGACCATTTGCAGCACGCACGGGTGACTCAAGTCCAGGGTGTTACCGGTGCCGGAATCGTTGATGTAGAAGCGCTTGTCGTCAGGCATCAAGCGGTAGTACGAGGCATTGTCGATGCCGCGCATGGACAGGGTCGGACCGCGCTCGTTGCCTTCGGCGGTGTGGTTGTAGACCACGTCGAGGATCACTTCCAGCTTCTGTTCGTGCAGGTGCGCGACCATCTCCTTGAACTCGGCGATCTTGCCGCTGGCCAGGTAGCGCGGGTCGGGGGCAAAGAACGCGATGCTGTTGTAGCCCCAGTAGTTGGTCATGCCTTTTTCCAGCAGGTGCTGGTCGTTGACGAAGGCGTGCACCGGCAGCAGCTCCACCGACGAAATACCCAACTGGCGAATGTGCTTGAGCACATCGTCTTCCATCAACCCGGCGCACGTGCCGCGCACGGATTCACCCACCGAGGGGTGACGCATGCTGATGCCGCGCAGGTGGGTTTCATAAATGATCGTACGGTCCCATGGCACCCGCACCGGCTGGTCGTTACCCCAGGTGTGTGCCGGATCGATGACCTTGCACTTGGGCACGAACGGCGCGCTGTCACGCTCGTCGAAACTGAGGTCGTCGTCGGGATGGCCGATGGTGTAGCCGAACAGTGCTTCGGACCATTTAAGCTCACCTACCAGCTGTTTGGCGTAGGGGTCGATCAGCAATTTGTGGTGGTTGAAACGATGACCATTGGCCGGATCGTAGGCGCCGTATACCCGATAACCGTAAATCAGTCCTGGATGGGCATCGGGCAAGTAACCGTGGAAGATTTCGTCGGTGTATTCCGGCAGCTCGATGCGCTCCAGCTCTACTTCGCCGGCGTCGTCGAACAGGCACAGTTCCACCTTGGTGGCGTTGGCCGAAAACAGCGCAAAGTTGACACCCAGGCCGTCCCAGGTGGCACCGAGCGGGAAGGGCAAACCTTCGCGAATCCGCGACGGTTCATGTTCCTGCGTCGCTTGGTTTTTGTCGGGTTTGCTCATTCAAGTTGCTCCTGCAAGGGTCTTTTTTCAGGCCGAACGCCGCCAGGCTGACGAACGTTCAGCTCACAATCAGTGTGATGAAGTAACCGCCTGCCGAACGCGTCGGCAGGCGGTTGATAGGATTAAGGCTTTGGCTTTTTCGGAGCCGAGGGCTTTTTCGCCGCAGGAGGTGTCGGCTTGCTGGCAACCGGAGCCGGCGGTTTGGCTTTGGCGGGCGGCTTGGGCGCGGCCTTCGGCTTGGCGCCAGCCTTGGGTTTACTCGGCGTCAGCGCTTCGGCTTCGGCCAGCTTGCGCGCCATCTCCCAGTGGCGCGCATCTTCACCATGGGGCTTACCTTCAGACTCCCAGATCTGATGCGCCAGTTCGCGTATGCGTTTGTCTTCAGTACTCATCACAATGCTCCTCACAGAAAATTTTCAGCTTTCTTGATCATCAGGATTGATAAAGACATTGACCGGGAAATCCCCCAGGGCAGTGCTGATCAACAGCTCCTTGTCTGGTGTGACTGCGCCTGTATGAAAAAGTCCCTTCCAGTTTTGAGTTGGTGCGGCGAACGGTAATTTCAGCCGCGTATCGCCCCAAACCTGCGCATTGATCTGGGGATACACACCGTTCTCCAGCAAGTGATGTGACCAGCGTGGAACCACTACCAGCAGGCGTTTGCCCTGGTGTTCGCGACAGAATGCGACCACCCGCTCGGCATGCTGGCCGACCACTTCCAGCGGTGTGTAGGTACCGTTGCGAAACAGCTCAGGCTGGGCCTTGCGCAAGGCCAGCACCTGGGCAATCACCGCCTGTTTGATGCGCCCGTCACGCCAGTTGAACAACAGTTCGCCGATGTCCGTTGGGGTCTCGAGTGCCCGTTGTCGTGCACTGAAATCCACCGGACGACGGTTGTCCGGATCCACCAGGCTGAAGTCCCAGAACTCCGCGCCCTGGTACAGGTCTGGTACACCCGGCACAGTCATGCGAAGCAAGGATTGCGCCAGCCCGTTGAGCGCCCCGGCCGGGGCAATCGCCTGGGCAGCCGCCGCAATTGCGGTGCGCAACGTGCGACCTTCTTCACTGAGCAATAGACGCGACAGAAACGCTTCCACGCCTTGTTCGTAGGCGTCGTTGGGCGCACTCCAACTGCTGTTCAATTTGGCTTCGCGCAGGGCCTTTTGTTGCCACTGCCAGAGGCGTTGTTGATAGCCGTCGAAGTCATCACCCTGGTCCAGCGGCCAACTGCCCAGCAGCACTTGGTAGAGGATCAGCTCATCACCGGCCGACGGCGTGTCGGCATCGCTGCGTAACGGTGCTGCCAGGGTGCGCCACTGCTCAACCTGTTCCACGTACCAGTCGGCGCACTCGCTGAGCACTGCCAGTCGAGCGCGGGTGTCTTCGCCGCGTTTGTGGTCGTGGGTGGCGGTGGCCAGCAGGTTATCCGGGAAGGCTTCCAAGCGCTGTTGGTTGATCGAATGGAATTCGGTCAACGGTGCGCTGAACTGCTCAGTACTGAAGCCCACATCATTACGCGACAGCAGCACCGCTGAGCGATAGAACGCGGTGTCTTCCACGGCTTTGGCGGCCGCGGGCGAGGTCAGTTGCTGGAAGCGTACGCAGGCATGCTTGAGGATCTTGCGCTCACGGCCCACCGGACGTTGGCGCCAAGGCTGGCCGCCGAGGGATTTTTCGAGGTGATCCAGCACCGGCCAGTCGCCCTCGCTCAAGGTGGTGCGGGCACCGTCCATGGCCTGCTGGAACACCGCGTCGTCGGCGGCGCTGCGGCCCAAGGCGCTGATGTAAGTGCGGTACACCGGGAAGTGCACGATCAGTTCCTGCAGGGCGCGGCGAATCGCACCCAGGGTCAGGTCGCGGGTCATCACATCGTCGCGGGCCACTTGCAGGAGCGCTTGGGCGACGCTTTCAAAGTCCCCGCCCAACGAGCCGTTGAGGATCTGCTGGCGGGCCAGACGGGCTTCTTCGATAAACGCTGAGGGCCGTTCGGTATGGCGTGTCCACAGCTCGGCCAGCGGTGCAAAGCCGTCCGGCTGGTGTTGCAGCAAGGACAGTTGGTCCATGAATTCATAACCGGTGGTGCCGTCCACACACCAATCCTCACGCAGGGTTTCGCCTTCACCGAGGATCTTCTCGACAAAGATCGGCAAGTGCCGCCCAGGTGCCAGGGCGTCCACTCGGCGACGCAGCTTGCGGCAATAACCCCGCGGGTCGGCCAGGCCGTCGATATGGTCGATACGTAACCCATCCACCAAACCTTCGCTGATCAGTTCGAAAATCTTGCCGTGGGTGGCCTCGAACACCGCCGTGCGTTCTACGCGCAGGCCACCCAGCTCATTGACGTCGAAGAAGCGCCGCCAGTTGATATCGTCTGCCGCCGTGCGCCAACTCGCCAGACGGTAGGCCTGTTGTTCGAGCAACTGATGCAGGCGGTTGAAACCCTCGGGTTGGCGCCCATCGAACTGGGTCAAGCGGTCTTCGATAGCCGCCAGGACCTCAGTCGCCCGCTCGGCCAGTGCCTGCTTGAGCCAGGCGGCTTCGGCGTAGGTGTCGTCCTGATAGGCGAGGGCGGCGAAACGGTCAGCCAGGGGTTTGAGCGTTTCATCGCTGCCCAGGATCAACGCGTAATCCCGTGGGCAGATCGGGAAGCGATGCTCGTAATGCTCGACATAAAATGCGCCGTGGACCGCATCGAAATGCAATGTCAGGGTGCCGGTCTGTAACGCTTCGCCGTAGTCGCTGCCCAGAAACGGCATCAACAGTTGACCCTTGAGCAGCGGGTCGGGCGAGTGCCACTGGATGTCGAAGAACTCGCTGTACGGGCTCAGGCGGCCCCACTCCAGCAGGTCCAGCCACCACGGGTTATCGGCACCGCCAACGGCCATATGGTTGGAGACGATATCGAGGATCAGCCCCATGTCGTGTTCACGCAGGGCGGCGACCAGGCGGCGCAAGGCGGGTTCACCGCCCAGTTCCGGATTGACGCGGGTCGGGTCGACCACGTCGTAGCCGTGCATGGACCCGGCGCGGGCGCTTAGCAGGGGCGAAGCGTAAAGATGGCTGATGCCTAACTCGGCAAAATACGGCACCAGCGGCACCGCATCGTCCAACGTAAAGCCTTTATGAAATTGAAGGCGCTGGGTGGCGCGCAGGGGCAGTGTCTTCATCGGTCACGCTCATAGGCCTGGTTGCGCGCGACGGCCAATAGTTCAAGGCGGCGCGCGGCTCCGGCATTGTCCAGCAAACTTGAAGCCTCACCCGCCAGGCGTCGGCGCCAATTGGGATGGGTATCGGTGGTGCCGGGCAGGTTGGCTTGTTCTTCGACGCCCAGGGCGTCTTCCAGTGGCAACAACACCAACGGCGCACGGGTATGGCCGAGGTAGCGCACGCTGGCGTCGATCATGTGGTCGGTTTCGTTACGGATCTCGTCAACGAAGTTCTGCGGGTCCTGGCTCAAGGCCTGGCGCAGGGCCTGGCGTTCGCGCAGGCGGTGTTCGCTCCATTGCTCCACGGTGGGCGCATCGATCAGGCCGAGTTGGATGTTCCAATCGATGTCGCGGCTGTGCCACCAACCATTGAGCGTGGGCAAATCGTGGGTGCTGGTAGTGGCCAGGGCGTTGTTCGGCCAGTCGAGAATCGGCGTGAACTGACCATCGTGGCCTTGCTCGAAGAGCAGCACACGCATCCCCAGGATAGAGCGGCTGCTGAGTTTTTCGCGCAGGCCGTCGGGCACAGTGCCGAGGTCTTCACCGAGGACGATGGCTTGATGGCGGTGAGATTCCAGCGCCAACAGACGCAACAGGTCGTCCACCGGGTAATACAGGTAAGCGCCTTCGCGAGGGGATGCGTCCATGGGGATGACCCACAGGCGTTGCAGGCCCATCACATGGTCGATGCGTAAACCACCGGCATGGGCGAAGTTGGCGCGCAGCATCTCGATAAATGCGCGGAACCCATTGCGCTGGAGGCCTTCCGGCGAGAACGCGGAAATGCCCCAGCCCTGGCCCGCACGGTTGAGGATGTCCGGCGGCGCGCCCACGGTCAGGTTGGCCAGCAGTTCATCCTGGCGGCTCCAGGCCTGGCTGCCACCGCCGTCAGCTCCCACCGCCAGGTCGGCGATCAAGCCAACGCCCATGCCACTGCCCTTGGCGGCTTGTTGCGCGCGCTCAAGGCAGCGGGCGATCAGCCATTGGGTGAAGGCGAAGTAGCCGATCTCTTCTCGGTTGTCCTCGGCAAACTTCGCCAGCGCCGGGCTCTGCGGGGTACGCCACTCCTGCGGCCAGTGGCGCCAGTCGAGCGCTTCGCCGGCAGCCGCGCGCACAGCTTGCACCGCTTCAAAGCGACAGTGATTTTCCAGGGCTTCACCGCCGGCCTGGCGGAAACTCAGGAAATCGGCATGTTGCGGATGCTGGCCGTGGCGGAAGTCTTCGTACAGCGCGCGCAACAGGCGTTGCTTGGCTTTGGCGGCGGCGGGCCACTCGATCAGGGTGTGTTGCTCCAGTGCGTGCAGCTCATCCTCCAGACCAAGGGCGTCGATGGCGTTGCGCACTTCACGTTCGCCAAGGATGCAGCCGGGCGAGGCGTACAAGCTGTTGAGGAACAAACGGCTGGACGGCGAATAGGGGCTGTAGCGCCCTGTGTCGGCGCTGAACATCGCGTGCATCGGGCTGATTGCCAGGGCATCGGCGCCGCGCTCGGCGGCAGAACGGGCCAGGTGTTCCAGGGCCAGGGTGTCGCCGAAGCCCCCATCGCCCAGACGGCGCAGCGAGTACAGCTGCGCACTCAGGCCCCAGGCGCGGGCGGGCTGGCTGTCGACCGAGTCGGCGACGCTGTAGCAGTGAGTGGGGGCGACGGCCAGCGTGAAGGTCTGGTCGTTAATGTGCACCTGGTGGTAGCCCAGGGCGATGATGCCCGGCAGCACGGCGGCGCCGTCCAGGCGCAGGTCCAGGGTTTCGCCGTCTTCCAGGCTGACACGGCACAGGGTGTCGGGTTCGAAGTAGTGCGCCAAGTCAAGGCCGTCGCCGCTGTCGACCGTCATCAAGGGCGGCAGGTGTTTGTCTTGTTGCGCCCGCTCCAGTTCCAGCAGGCTGGTATTGATCTCTGCGTCGCTGTCGGCCGGATGACCGAGGCCTTTGAGGACAGCGCGCAGGGCATCGGGTGTCACGCGTTGCGGGCGGCCGTTGGCGTCGATCCAATCGACGGCCAGGCCTGCGCGGCTGGCGAGGATTTCCAGGTTCGCTTCACTCAAGGGTGTTCTCCAACAGGGGAAAGGCTGACGCGCGCGCTGTACGGCGGCAGTTGCGCGCCTTGCTCAGCAGGCGTGGCAAAAAGTAGGTGCTCCGGCGCCGGATGATTCACGGGCGTGGCACTGAGGTTCAGGTCGATCTGCAACAGGCTGCCATTGCCCAATCGCCAGCGGCCTGTCACAGCGCCGTCCGCCAGCACTTGGGCGCCCAGCGCCACACTGCCGGGCAAGTGCGGCACGAGGTGGCGATGGCGCAGGCTCAGCAGTTGGCGGTAGAACTGCGCCTGTTCGCTGTCGGTAAATGTCGGGTTTGATTGCTGGAAGGTAGGCAGGGCGTTGGGGTCAGGGATGCGTTCGCGTCGCTCGGGATCCTGGAATGCGGCGAAGTCGGCAAACTCGTTGCGCCGGCCTTCACGTACCGCTTCGGCCAGTTCGCCGTGGTGGTCGGTGAAAAATAGAAAGGGCTCTTTGGCGTTGACCTCATCGCCCATGAACATCAGCGGGATCATCGGCGACAGCAGCAGCAACGTGGTCGCGGCCTTGAGTGCCTGAGGCGAGCACAGTTGATGCAGGCGCTCGCCCAACGCGCGGTTGCCGATCTGGTCGTGGTTCTGCAAAAACAGCACAAAGGCACTGGGTGGAAGGTGCGCGCTGGGTTCGCCACGGGTGTGGCCATGGCGTGTGGTCTCGCCTTGGTAGATGAACCCTTCGCCCAGGCAGCGCGCCAGCTTGGCTGTGGTGTCTGCGGCGAAGTCGCTGTAATAGGCGTCGGTTTCACCGGTGAGCAGCACGTGCAGCGCGTTATGGCCGTCGTCATTCCACTGTGCATCGAAATCATGCTCCAGCAGGCTGGCCTGGTTGAATTCGTTCTCCAGCACCAGCCAAACGTGGCGACCGGTGTCGACCTGCTGGCGCACACGCTGTGCCAGTTGTTGCAGGAAACCGGGATTGTCGATGGCGTGCACGGCATCCAGGCGCAGGCCGTCGAAGCGGTACTCCATCAGCCACATCAGTGCGTTGTCGAGGAAAAAGTGGCGCACCTCGCGGCGCTCGAAATCGATCCCCGCGCCCCAGGGGGTGTGCACGTCTTCGCGAAAAAAGCCTTGGGCGTATTGGCCCAGGTAGTTGCCGTCAGGACCGAAGTGGTTGTAGACCACGTCGAGGATCACGGCCAGGCCGTGCTCGTGAGCGCTGTCGATCAAGTGCTTGAGCTGCTCGGGCGTGCCGTACGAGGAATGGGGCGCGTAGGGTAGAACCCCGTCGTAGCCCCAGTTGCGTTCGCCGGGGAACTGCGCCAAGGGCATCAACTCAATGGCCGTGACGCCCAGCTCGGCCAGGCGTGGCAGGTGTTTCTCCACGCCGGCGTAGCCTCCCATTGCGCCGACATGCAGCTCGTAGATCACCGCCTCATGCCACGGGCGACCTTG
Organism: Pseudomonas sp. TE3911; assembly: GCF_054062775.1. NCBI lineage: Bacteria > Pseudomonadati > Pseudomonadota > Gammaproteobacteria > Pseudomonadales > Pseudomonadaceae > Pseudomonas > Pseudomonas sp. TE3911. The sequence continues at coordinate 1,940,659 of NZ_JBSSFP010000001.1, forward strand.
CCATTGGCTGTGCCGCCATTTATAGGCGAGGGGGTCAACCACTCGGCTCCAACCGTGCACATCGCACGCTTGGGCCCGGGATGCGGGGTCGGGCACGTCTTTTTCCCCGTCGATGTTGTAGCGGTAGAGCGTGCCCGCCGGGCACTTTATTTCTACTTCAAACCAGCCCTCTGCCTGCGGCAGCATGGCAACTGATTTGCCGTCTTCCAATTCAACGCTGACATAAAACGCGTCTGGCGCCCACAAGGCAAAACGCGTGTGTTGCGCGTCCAGCATGATTGCGCCGTGGGGCCAGGTTTCTAGAGTCCGTAACGGCATCTATAGAGGCCTCCCTTGATTACTTGACTGATTTCCCCAGGGCCTTGGCCACAAGTTGTTCGTAGAGTTCGGCGTAGGGTTCGACTGCCTGGCACCAATTGAACGGTTGGGTCATGGCACGGCAACGCATGGCGTTGAGCAGGCCTGGGAAAGCGAAGACCTTGAACGCGCGGCTCAGGGCTTCTTCATAACTTTCCACCGTGGATTCATTGAACAGGAACCCGGTGACGCCATTTTCGATAGTGTCTGCCAGCCCGCCGGTATTGCGTGCCACCGGCAGTGAGCCGAAGCGCTGGGCGTACATCTGGCTCAGGCCGCAGGGCTCGTAGCGCGATGGCATCAGCAGGAAGTCGCTGCCGGCAAACATACGGCGCGCGTCGGTTTCGTTGAAGCCGATGCGCACGCCGACTTGGCCCGGGAAGCGCAGGGCCAGTTCGCGCATGGCCTGTTCTTCTTCCGGTTCGCCGCGCCCGATGATTGCGATCTGGCCGCCGTTCTCAACGATGAAGCCAGCCACCGCTTCGGTCAGGTCCAGGCCTTTTTGGTAGACAAGACGCGAGACCACGGCGAACAGCGGGCCGGTGGAATCGTGCAGACCGAACAATTCGCGCACGTGGGCGGCATTGATTGCCTTGCCTTCCCAGTCGCCGATATTGAAGTTGTGAGTCAGGTGTTCGTCGGTGGAGGTTTCCCAGCTTTCATCAATCCCGTTGGGGATACCACTGAGCAGGCCTTGCTGGGTCTTGGCGGCGAGAAAACCGTCGAGGCCGCAGCCAAATTCCGGGGTGGTGATTTCCTGGGCGTAGGTGGCGCTAACCGTGGTGATATGGCTGGAATAAGCCATGCCGGCCTTGAGGAACGACATCTTGCCGTAGAACTCCATGCCTTCCTGCTGCAGGGCGTGGGGCGGGATACCCAGCTCTGGCGTCGAGGCCAGGCTGACCACACCTTGATAGGCCAAGTTATGAATGGTGAACAGGGTCGGCGTACGTGACCCACGCCAGTGCATATACGCCGGGGCCAGGCCAGCAGGCCAGTCGTGGGCGTGCACCAAGTCCGGGCACCAGTGGATCTGTGCGAGGTTGGCGGCGATGTCAGCGGCGGCCAGGCCCAGGCGGGCGAAGCGGATATGGTTGTCCGGCCAGTCGCGGCCGTTGTTGGCACCGTAAGGCGTGCCTTCACGCTCGTAGAGCTCGGGGCAGATCAACACATAAATGACAAGGCCGTCCTTGAGGTCCATACGCCCGATCTTGCATGGCGGCAGCGCTGCGTGGCCGCCCAGTTCACCGATGATGTGGATCGGGTTGTCGCTTTCCATGACCTGCGGGTAGCCGGGGATCAACACGCGCACATCATGCAGGTGAGCCATGGCACGGGGCAGGGCCGCGGAGACGTCGCCCAAGCCACCGGTTTTCACCAGGTCAGCAAACTCGGACGTGACAAACAGCACTTTCTTTCGATTCGGGTTGTGACTCACGATCGGCCGCACAGAGCTTGGCAGGTCGGCCAACGACGTAGGCCCCCCTGCAGGCTGACTGAAACGCTCTCCCTGAGTATCTACTGCGGCACTGATCATAATGCACTCCCATTTTGTTGGTCGGCTAATGGCCCGCTGCCACTAGCTCCGATTGGCCGCATCCTGCGGCCAGGCGCACAAGCACTGTACAAACTGGCAAGGCGTATGCCAGTTGCACGGATTGCGAAAAAAGATTGGATGGACGGGCATGTGCTGTGAAGCGTGTGTGCTCGCCTTACCTTAAAACTGGACCAATGGCAGAGTCGGAAAGTTTAGATTTTTTGCGGGGTTTTTGTTTTGGAACGGACCCATCGGTCATCAGTCTAGGACAGATCCTCATAGCCTGTAGGGTTTCTGGGAAGATTTTGTAGGACAAAAAACTTTTAACCTGAGAGTCAGTGGTTATTAGCCAATTGTCTGTGGGGCACTGGTGTATTTCGAGGTAATGCGGTTTGACCTGGGTTTTGTAGTGAGCAGGCTTGCCCTGCGCTGGGCTGCGAAGCGGCCGCATTAGGGGCACCGCTTATGTACCTGGTGCATCAAGGTGAACCATTTGGGAGCGCTTCGCACTCCGTCGCAGGGCAAGCCTGCTCACCACAGGGGTTGTGGCGCCTGTGGGCAGGAGGTTGTGAGCTTATTTCTGAGCAAACCTCTCACCACAGCGTTGTTTGCGACTGTGGAGTGGGGCTGAGCCGTATTTTGTAGTGAGCAGGCTTGCCCTGCGCTGGGCTGCGAAGCAGCCCCATTGGGAGCACCGCCTATGTACCTGATGCAGCAAGGCGAGCCATTTGGGAGCGCTTCGCACTCCGGCGCAGGGCAAGCCTGCTCACCACAGAGGTTGTGGCGCCCGTGGGCAGGAGGTTGTGAGCTTATTTCTGAGCAAACCTCTCACCACCGCGTTGTTTGCGACTGTGGAGTGGGGCTGAGCCGTATTTTGTAGTGAGCAGGCTTGCCCTGCGCTGGGCTGCGAAGCAGCCCCATTGGGAGCACCGCCTATGTACCTGATGCAGCAAGGCGAGCCATTTGGGAGCGCTTCGCACTCCGGCGCAGGGCAAGCCTGCTCACCACAGAGGTCGCGGCGCCTGTCGCAGCAGGTTGTGAGCTTATTTTCTGAGCAAGCCTGCTCACCACAGGGGTTGTGGCGCCTGTGGCAGGAGGTTGTGAGCTTATTTTTTGAACAAGCCTCTCACCACAGGGTTGTTTGCGACTGTGGAGTGGGGCTGAGCCGTATTTTGTAGTGAGCAGGCTTGCCCTGCGCTGGGCTGCGAAGCAGCCCCATTAGGGGCACCGCCTATGTACCTGATGCAGCAAGGTGAACCATTTGGGAGCGCTTCGCACTCCGGCGCAGGGCAAGCCTGCTCACCACAGAGGTTGTGGCGCCCGTGGGCAGGAGGTTGTGAGCTTATTTTCTGAGCAAGCCTGCTCACCACAGGGGATGTGGCGGCCGTGGACAGGAGGATGTGAGCTTATTTTCTGAGCAAGCCTCTCTCCAGAGGGGCGGCGTGCGCCTCTGCGGTGAGAGGCGCCCTGTATTGGTGCGTCAGCCGAGCGGGCGGATGGGCGCGTTGTTCGCCCAGGCTTGGATATCCTCGATCATCTGCTGGTAGAACTGCCGGTAATTCTGCTCGCTCACATAGCCCACATGGGGCGTGGCCAGCACGTTGGGCAAGCGGCGGAACGGATGATCCAGCGGCAACGGCTCCTCGGCATACACATCCAGTGCAGCCCCCGCCAGGCGACCACGGCTCAATGCCTCAACCAATGCCTGCTCATCCACAATCGGCCCACGCGCGGTATTCACCAGACGCGCCGTCGGTTTCATCCAGCCCAGCGCCTCGGCATCCACCAGGCCGCGGGTGCGGTCGCTGAGTACCAGGTGGATGGTCAGGATATCGGCCTGTTTGAACAGGTCTTCCTTGCTGACCCAGGTCACACCGGCTTGCGTCGCACGCTCCGGCGTGAGGTTTTCACTCCAGGCAATCACGCGCATGCCGAAGACTTGGGCAAATTGCGCGACCTTCTGGCCGATGCTGCCCAGACCAAGGATGCCCAGCGTCTTCCCGTACAGGTCGCCGCCAAGGCCGACCTGCCAGTGCCCGGCGCGCACGGAGTTGGCCTCGGCCAGCAGGTTGCGGGTGGAGGCCATGATCAATGCCCACGTCAATTCCGGCGCCGCCTGTTTATAGCTGTCGGTGCCGCAGACGTGAATGCCCAGGGCCTTGGCGGCGGGGATATCGATGGCCGCGTTGCGCATGCCGCCGGTCACCAGCAACTTGAGGTTCGGCAACCCCTGCAACAGCGCGGCGTCGAATGGGGTGCGTTCACGCATCACGCAAATCACTTCGAACGCTTGCAGACGTTCGATCATTACGGCGGTATCGGCCGGGTAATCGTGCAGGAAGTGCACCTGGCCGACCGACTCCAGCACCGACCAATCCACCACGTCACGGGCCACATTCTGCCAATCATCAATGACTGCGATTTGTACCGACATTCACGAGTGCCTCGAAAAAGGTTGGATTAAAGCGCGTTCAAACCCTGCAACAGCGCTTGGTGAAACTTCGCCGGTTCTTCCATCTGCGGCGCGTGGCCCAGGCCGGGAAACTCCACCAGCGTTGCGTGGGGGATCAGCTTGGCCACGGTTTTGCCCAACACCGCGTAGTTGCCGAGCTTAGCTTTGACCTCGGGCGGCGCGACATCCTTGCCGATGGCGGTGTTGTCGGAGGTGCCGATCAGCAACAGGGTAGGCATCTGCAGGTTCTTGAATTCGTAGTACACCGGCTGGGTGAAGATCATGTCGTAAATCAACGCCGAGTTCCATGCGACCCGCGTATGCCCCGGGCCGTTGCTCAGGCCGGCATACATATCCACCCACCGCTCGTATTCCGGCTTCCAGCGGCCGACGTAGTACGTGTTGAGCTGGTATTGGCGAATCCCATCGGCGCTGACTTTCAGTTCACGGGCATACCACTGGTCGACGCTGAGCGCAGGCACGCCCAGGGCTTTCCAGTCTTCCAGGCCGATGGGGTTGACCAGCGCCAACTGCTCAGTCTGCTCGGGGTACATCAGCGCGTAACGCGTGGCGAGCATGCCGCCGGTGGAGTGGCCGAGCAGGGTGACCTTTTGAATGCCGAGCTTTTCCAGCAGTTGGTGGGTGTTGAGGGCCAACTGCTGGAAGCTGTACTGGTAGTGCTCGGGTTTGCTGGAGCTGCAAAAACCGACCTGGTCCGGTGCGATCACTCGGTAACCGGCATCACTCAGGGCCTTGATCGAGCTTTCCCACGTTGCACCACAGAAATTTTTGCCGTGCATCAGCACGACGGCGCGACCATTGGCGGTGCCTTTGGCCGGCACGTCCATGTAGCCCATTTGCAGGGATTCGCCTTGGGATTGGAATTGGAAATGTTCAAGGGGGTAGGGGTACTGGAAACCTTGCAGCTCGGGACCGTAGGTGGCCGCGAGCGCAGTCGCTGTGCTGGCCGTCAGCAGGCCGGCGATGCAAAAAGCGCGGAATAGAGGCATGGGCGGGGCTCCAGGAAGGGTGTCCGGATGCTCTTTGCGAGGGATTAAGTGGGGATTAACACCCATTGCAGGGTCACGGCGGCCAGCACGGCATAGCGCAGGCCTTTAGCTAGGGTCACCAGCAGCAGAAACCGCCACAAGGGCTCACGCATTACCCCGGCCACCAACGTCAGCGGGTCGCCAATGATCGGCACCCAACTGAGCAGCAGCGTCCAGTGTCCCCAGCGCTGGTAATGGGTGCGCGCTTTTTCCAGTTGCCTGTCGCTGACCGGAAACCAGCGCCGACCCTTGAAGTGCTCCACCCAGCGGCCCAGCCACCAGTTGACCAGCGACCCGAGAACATTGCCCAGGGTCGCGATACCCAACAGCCACCACAGGCCGTAATGCCCGCTGAGCAACAGGCCCACCAGCACCGCTTCCGATTGCAATGGGAGTAAGGTCGCCGCACCAAAGGCGGCGACGAACAGCCCGAGGTAACCCATCAGCATCGATCAGTGCGCCGGGTACTCAGCCACCACGACATCGTTGCCGTCCCGGGTCAGCCCGATGACTTGATAGGCCTCGCTGCGCCCGTCCATTTCCATGCCGGGCGAACCCATCGGCATGCCCGGTGCGGCAATACCCAGCAGGTCGTCGCGCTTGCGCAAGGCCAGCACTTGATCGGCGGGCACGTGGCCCTCGACGAATTTGCCGTCGATCACGGCGGTGTGGCAGGAGCCCAGGCGCGGGGCCACGCCCAGGCGTTGCTTGACGGCACTCATGTCGGCCTCGACATGGTCGTTGACCTTGAAGCCGTTACTTTCCAGGTGGCTGATCCACTTTTTGCAGCAGCCGCAGTTGGCGTCACGGTGCACGTCGATGGGGATGAGGTCAGCGGCCTGGGCCAGGGTGCTGGTGAAGAGGGCTGAAAGCAGGGCCAATCGCAATGGGGTTTTCATCAGGTTTTCGTCCAAGACCAGGCAGTAAGCCGGGCATTCTCCGCGCTTTTTTGAAGGGAGCGCCGTTGTAATGTTTCAAAGTTATACAAGATTCGCGTTTTCAAGGCGGTGCCTGAGCTGGTCCAGCGCAATCGCTGATAGTTCGATCATGCGTTCGTGCAGGCTGGCCAACTGCAATTCGGTTTCATAGGTCAGCACACGCTTGAACAGCGTGCCGTCGTGAAAGGGCAGGAGGAAATAGTGGATGGAACCATCGACGGCGAGGGATGTGAACACCGTCTTGAACTCGTCGGGACGACGGGCGATCTGCACGCGGTAGCTCATGGGCACGCGTACACCCAGCAGGTCGATCATTTCGGTAAAGCGTGCACCGGCGGGGAGCGATCCGGTGGTGCCGGTGTCGGCCCCGAGGGATGTGGGGTGCCATTCATGCCAGCGATCCGGTTGGGTCACGTAGTCGTAAACAGCGTCAATGGGGGCTTGGATAAAGCGTTCCTGACTGATCCGCTCCAAGCGGAACGACTGCTCGACAGCGCGCATGGCACACCTCCTGTGTGGCGGGGCTTAACACTTGGAACTGTCAGAATAGTCCGACTCCCGCGCTTTGCACGGGAGCCTTTAGAGAATTGATCAGCGCACTTTAAAGCGGCCCATCAAGGCGATCACCCGGCCATTGGCATCCAGCAGGCTCTGGGTATTGGTTTCGGTGGCATGGCCGCTTTGTACCAACTCTTCGACCATGTGTCGGATTTGCACCATGCTGCGGTTGATCTCCTCGGTCACCGCGCTTTGCTGCTCGGCGGCTGTGGCGATCTGCGTGCTGAGGTTGTTGATATGGCTCACGGAACCCGCCATTTCATCCAGCCCGGTGTTGACTCGCGCCGTGGCATCCGCTGCCGATTGGCAGCTGGCCTGGGTATTTTCCATGGCCGCGACCGAGGAGCTCACCCCGGCAGTCAGGCGTGCCAGCATCTCGTTGATCTGCGAGGTGCTTGCCTGAGTGCGCGCAGCCAAGGCGCGCACTTCGTCGGCGACCACTGCAAAGCCTCGACCTTGCTCACCGGCCCGCGCCGCTTCAATGGCGGCGTTGAGGGCCAACAGGTTGGTCTGGCCGGCAATGGCGCCGATCACCCCGAGGGTCTCGGTGATGCGTGCGGCGTCCTGGCGCATGTTTTCCACGGTGTGGGTGGCGGCGGCAACTTCGCCGATCAAGGCGCTGACACTGGTGGATGCTTCCCCAACGACCACGCGGGAGCGATCGGCGTGCTCATTGGCGCGCTGAGTGAACGAGGCGGTTTCGGCCGCGTTTTGCGCGACGTTGTCGGCGGTGGAGCTCATCTCGGTGATGGCGGTGACGGTCTGGTCGGTTTCCGAGGCGTGACGCACCAGGATCTGGTTGGTATGGGCCGAGGTCCGTTGCAATTGCTCAAGGCCTGACGACATCGCGCCGGTGGCCTGGGTGACTTCGCCGATCATGTTTTGCAGGTAGACGATGAAGTGGTTCACCGAGTGACCGATGGCGCCGAGTTCGTCTTCGGCGCGGATGGTGATACGTCGCGTGAGGTCGGCATCGCCAGCGGACAGCGCGTCGATATTGGTTTTGAGGATCTTCATGCGCTGCACCAGTTGGCGGATCGCATACGCCGCCAGCAGCACCAGCAGCAACACCATTGGGATCTGCAACAGCGCCAGACTGCCGAGCACGTCATCGCGCTGGGCAGTGATCAGTGAAGTGGGCAGGGCGGTGGCGAGGAACCATGGCGTGCCTTCGATGGGGCGCAGATAGAAAGTGCTGGCCACGCCGCCATTGTCGAACTCGCTGCGTTGCAGTGCCTGGTCGCGATGGGCCAGGGCTTTGCTGACCTGGGTGGCAAATGCCGAGGTGGACGTCAGTTCGCTGATGTTCTTCAACACCACGGGGCTGCTCAGGCGCGAGCTGTTGCTGATGATCTTGCCATCGCCCTCGACGATCAGCATTTGCCCGCCGATGTCTTTTTCCTTGCTGGCCACCAGGTCATTGAAGAAACCCAGGGTCACGTCGATGGTGGCCACGCCATAGGCGGCGCCGTCACGCTGGATCGCCATGGCGCAGTTGGTGCGCGGCTCCTGGCTGGCGTCGTCTTTGTAGGCAGCCGCCCAGGCGCATTGCCCGCGCGGCGAAGCGAGGCCGCCTTTGTACCAGCTCTGGTCGTAATAGTTGGGCGCGGGGTCGCTGTTCCAGAACGTGTTCACCGCCAGCTTGCCCGACGCATCGCGGTGCCAGAACGTGCTGTGCTTGTTGCGGCCCGGCGTGCGCTGGTTGGGCAGCGGCCAGATACCACCACCAAATACCTTCAGTTCACCATATTGGTCGACCAGGCCTGGCAGGACCTTGTCGATGGCATCGCTGTCGAGCAGTGGAATAGTTTGGGTGATGGTGCGTTGCTGGGCCTGAACCTTGTTCAGTTCGCCCTGAATTTGTTCTGCCACCTCACTGATGCGGTTGAGCACCACCTGTTCTTCGGTCTGTCGCAGCTTGGGTGCGACCAACTGGCCGATACCCACGACGGTCAACACGAATAGCACCAGGACGAACAGCACCAGAAACAGGGTATAGCGGGCTTGGATAGAGCGCATTGGGGGCATGGGGTCGTCCTTACGAAGCGTTTATTATCGACGCGGCTTTTTTAGAGCTTCGTTGGGCTATCGGCTTGGAAACGCTTAGCTTTAGGTACGCTCGTGCAAATAAAGTGAAGGGCTAAACGGTTGGGATTGGCAATTCAACTGGGAGCCCATGGACAGTTGTCTCGGTAAACCGTGCCGATAATGGGTTGAGCGGCGCGCCCCACCTGGCACGGGGTTGCAGCGCTAGGGGTGGGCCATGCGCTGTGACCGCTAGTGTGCCGGGTGGGATTTGGGTTTACGGCTTGATGTAAATCTGGAGATCGCCGGGGATACCGCCGCTGCCGACCGGTTTGGTGGGATCCTGTGGATGGCCCAGGACTCTGGTTCCGAAATGGTTCGTGGCGCTGGGCCTGTCAAACACACCAATGCCGATGCTGCCGGTCAACTCAGCGAGGCCGGGCACACCTTCGGAGGTGTTCATATGTGAATGCCCAACCAATGCAGCCCACTTATCAGCACCTGAGGTGGCCTGGATGGTTTCAGCGGCGTAATAGTTGAACTCTTCAAGCCGCGTGATCGACGCGGAGCCAGTAGTGGTCGGCTTCTTCAAGCCGCGTAGGTCTTTGTGGCGGGTGAGGTAGTAGTGATCAAGAGGCAAGACCTCTATGCCGTTATCCTCCAGCTTTTTGCGTAACTCTTGGAATGTCGGGCCGCTTCGAAGCTGCTTGCTTTGACCAAGGATGCCAATTCCGTCGTCGACAAGCCCTTGGGGCATATCTATCAACCCCTCGAAGTAAACTCTTTTAACGCCCTCGTTTTTTAGTGTGGCGACGTTATCGAACAGTGCCCGGAAGCTCGCCATCTGCTTGTGGGATTCTCCAAATACCACGCCTTGCGAGGCTTTCAACGCTGTTTCGATCAGGTCAGGGACAGGGACGTTGCCGGCGATGTGCGGGATGGTCGGTCGCGTCGGGAGGCCCGCCTGCTGGATGGCGTCAAAATAGTCCTTCATTTCATCTTTGAACTTTTGAATGGTCGCCATTTTGGTGTCGGGTTTGAAATGATCCGGTTCCAGTTTGCCGCGCATACTTTCTGCGTAGTCGCCGACGGGCAACGGCTTTCTGACTCGCACTGGGCGCGCGATGGAGGCCATAGGGTTGTATCGATGACGGTGCTGTGCAGGGGACGGGGAGTGGGTATGGGGGGAGCCGGGTGCCAAGGTGTCGAGCGGGTTGAAGTCTGCCAAAGGCGTGCCGTAGGGCTTCATCGCCGCGGGGTCGTAGGCATACCGTTGTCCGTTGGACAGGATGGTGTCGGCCCGGAAGGTCTGGTCGGCGATCTTGAAGGTGCCGTGAGTAATGGGCCCATGCTCGTTGGCGATGACCCTTGCCATATTAAAGGCCCCACTGGTTTTCTTGATGGTGTCGATGCCTTTGCCGATCAGCTTGGCGCCTCCCTGCACCAGATCACCCAGCCCGCTCGCTGGGTTGAGCTCACCGATGAGCGTGGTTCCCAAAATTTTTGCCACCCGAACCGCCTTGGTTGTCGCGCTGAAGCCCTTGACCGCGACGTTCCCAATTTTCGCTGCTGCACCTGCGCCGGCAGTGACGAATCCGAAAATATCCATCCCCAGATCGACAACACCGTCCAGGACGTTGCCGTTCTTGAAGTTGACGATGGCCGATCTCAGGGGAATCAGGTCGAGAAAGAAATCCGCCAGTTTCTCCTCGACGTCCATCTGTTGATCGTAGGTGGTGGTTCCCCTGGCCTGCTTGACCACGTCCTTGTTATCAATATCCAGGTGTTCGACAAACGCATCGGCAATGGATTGCGTTCGGTTGCTTGAAAAGCTGTCGGGAACGGACAGTGGATTCCCCGCAGTGTTGTTTGGCTGCCAAACGGTGTCATCGGCGTTGGTTGGGAGGAACTGCTCTATTGGATAGACGAGGTTTGACTCGCGATCACGTTCTTTGGTCAATACGGTGCCTGGGACCGTGGTGATGGAACCCTGCTTAAGGTCGATCGCGTAAACCGTTTCGCCGCTGCCCCCGGTGGCTTTAACCAGCAGTTGTTCGTTTTTCTCTACAAGGGTTCTGCCAGTGAACCCCATACCCAACTGGTATGTATTGTTTTGATAGAACTCCAGCTTCCCGTATTCCAGGTTTTGCCTGTCTGCCAGCGGGAGCTGAGCGATCAAGTGTTTGACCGTCGTACCAATGCCTTGTTTGCGTGAGTTGATTGCTTGGGAAAGTTGAGAATTAAAGACGGCGTTTACATCGAATGCCAGGGACTTACCTTCCAGTGCGTCAAGGATGCGCGGGTCTTTGGTTTCCCACGAAAACTGATCCAGCCCGCTCATGGCGATATCCAAGAGCGAATGGTGGCCTGCTGGCGCTCGATTGGGGTCGTAGAGCGGTTGCGCGTAGGGTTGGCTGGTGTCCTTGACCGTTAGCAGCTTCTCTTCAAACGGGACATCCTCGCCAAAACGTTCTTTTAGTTTGGCCAACGCGATGTCTTTACGGCTGGGCATGTCGGTTTGGATCTGGCCGGTGGCTTCTAGCCGTAAATTCGCTTGTTGATTGAAAGCGGTTTTGACCTTGTCGATGTCGGCATCGTTGTACCGATCGGCTTCGGCCTGGCTGATAACGCCGTTTACGACGCCCCAGACCCGCAGGGCCGCACTCTGCGCTTTTTGGGTGATGGACAGGTCTTGCAGGCTGGCGCCTTCAGCGGCCGACATGACCTGGGCAAAGGTCATGTTCGGCACCTTTCCCGGTGTTTGCGCTTCTATCGTCGCGGCGGCGATCGACAGGTTGAGCCACGCGGTGCTGCCATACGTCACCCTGGCCGGCAGGTCCTTGATCAGTAATTCGGGGGCTTTCCTTGCCAGAAGCACGTACGCGCCAACGCTGGCCATTGCGGCGGATGTTTTGCGTTTTTTTATCAGGTGTTGGCTCAGGCTGGTCACCACGGCCGACGCGGGTTTGCCCCAGTGGGCTTCCTGTGCGAGGTTGAAACTGGCGATTGCGCTGGGGTGGGCGTGGTCAATCGATTCTGGATCCAGCGCCAGGTTGATAGCGGTCAGCGTGTATTCGTTGACGCTGGTGTCAGTTGCAACGCCGTTCAATTTGGTCTGAATGGCTTGCCCCAGCGCCTGTGCCCGTGGGGTGGTCAGGATAGCGACCAAGGCTTTCGCCGGATCGGTGGCGGCTTCGCCGGAAGGTGGCTGGTTGCTGTTCAGGTATTCCAAAACGCCAAGGCTTACGCCTATGTGCGCTGGGTTCGGATGCTGCGCCACGTAGTGCCTCAGCGTACCAAGTAGCGCCTCTTCGTTGCGCATGCTCATTGGTATCGGCCAGGACAGCCCACCGCCTAAATTGCCCAGTGGATGCTCTAACGCCCGGTTGAACACGGCGTCTGCCAAGGCAATCAGGCCGAAATGGTTATTGGGGAGCATCAGGTTGTTGGACGTGATGTAGGCGTCGAGCGTGACGGCCGCGTCTGCTTCTATCGGGTAGGACGAACCCGGTTGAATATCCATCGGCGTCGCCTTCAACGCGGCGAGGATCGCTTGCGGTGTGGCATTCACACCTAAGCGTGTTGCCGTTTCGCTGAGTTTTTGTCCTAGGCTCCTGAGGTTCTGGTTGTCCGCCATCATCTGTTTCAAGCCAGTGCTGGCACGTGAGAGGCGGGGGGAGGACGCGCCGGTTTGGAGGTTTGCTGAAGGATTGCTGGCGTGTAAACCAGGCGATTGATTATTGATAGGCGGGGGCGGTAGGTGAGGCTGAGATGGGGTTTGAGTGGGTGTGTGAACATTCAACATGGGGTGGTCACCTTTTCAGACAAGCTGTAATAAGCGTCTTTCATGAGGAGGTTCCCTTTTCCTCAGACGTCCCCGATTGGGTGTAGAAAACACCCTGCGAGGTTCCTTGCGGAAATACCGAGGTCTGTAAAATTAAGTGTTGGCAACGGCGTGAAAAGTCTTTTATGAAACCGGTAAATCAGCCCTGTGTCTCGATGTGATGGCTCAGATTGCCGTAAGGCGTTTGCAGGTCAATCCGGCCCAGGGCGAGCCAAAGCTTTTCATCGCCTGTAATATGAGCGCCTGTCGGCCCGGCCTATGCCTGCCCCAGGGCCGGTGTTGGCAGGGAAGGCTTCAAACAATGGATACACTCTTCAAGTTCAGGAACTTGTCATGACCCAAAAGCAACGTTTGAAATATTCACTTCTGATTGCCCTGGCTGTATTGGGGACGATGTTTGGCCTGTCCTACTTGCAGAACACCGGGGTCATCAGTGAGAAAACTTTCCAGACCATCGCCATTGCCGTCGCGGTGATCGTGGTGGTGATCAACGGCGTCATGCGTCGCAAGGTCAAGCTCTGAGCGTGAAGGCATGGGCATGAAGCTCTGACTTCAGGCGCGTCCTTCGAGCACCTTGGCAGCCTCTTCGTGGAGGCTGTAACTCTTATCGGCATTGAGGGTGATCACGCCCTCGCTGCACAGGCGCTTGAGCACCTCGCGCACGCTGAGAAACGACAGCGGGATGCCAAGGTTCAGCAAGTGGCTGTGCACGCCGCGCACCCCGAGAGTGCGCTGGCTGTCGGCAGCCGTGAGCAGGGCGTCGATGACCTTCAGCCGAATCAGGCTGGTGCGCAAACCGAAACACTTAAGTAAGTGGCGAATACGCTGGTTGCCATGCTGTTCGGGCGCTTTGCCGAACACTTGCGTGCCGCCGCCAAAGTTGGCGTCGGCAACCGATGAATGTCCGTCCGTGGGCACTTGCGGGTTGTACATGCAAAAAACTCCTTATCAGAGCCTGATCAGGAAAATGATGGCGCTCTTACTAATAAGACGAACGAGCGAGCGAAATCATGAAGTGTTGGATGTAGAAATTTCGTCAGTGTCGGTTTTGTCACAACCAACGTCCTTCAGATAAAGCGGCCGCGTCGCTAAATTTCTCCCGGTTTTGTGCGTTCTTACGGTGGGGTAACTGCCCCCGGTGAGGGTGTTCAATTTGACTGTGGAGTCTGCGTGATTATTTCCAACGGGTTGTCCAGGATGGGTGTAGCAGGGCTATTGCTGGGGTTGAGCCTGGCCGCATCGGCGCGCGAGCAGGTGGCGCAGGCGTCGGCAGATATCCGCCGTACCAGTTATGGGGTGCCGCATATTCGTGCCAACGATGAGCGTGGCCTGGGGTTCGGCATTGGTTATGCCTATGCCCAGGACAACCTGTGCCTGCTGGCCAATGAGGTGGTCACGGTAAATGGCGAGCGGGCAAAGTTTTTCGGCCCCGATCAGTCAACCCTGGAAGAGCGCAACAATCTGGCCAGTGATGTTTTCTTTACCTGGCTGAATACGCCAGAGACGGTGGCGGCCTTTTGGACAGCCCAGAGCCCCGAGATAAAAGACCGTATCGAAGGTTACGTCGCTGGCTACAACCGTTACTTGAAAGAGCAGGGCGCTCCCGCGCAGTGCCAGGCGGCATGGGTACGCCCGTTGGTCGCTGAAGACGTGGTGAAATTGACCCGCAGGCTGCTGGTGGAAGGCGGTGTCGGCCAATTCGCCGAAGCGCTGGTTGGCGCGGCGCCGCCTCAAGCCACTGCCAGCGTGCAGCCCAACGGCAGGGCGTTTGAGTTGGCTGCGGCCAACCAGCAGCGTTTCACCCTTGATCGTGGCAGCAACGCGGTGGCTGTGGGCCGTGAGCGCTCGTTCAATGGGCGTGGGATGTTGCTGGCCAACCCGCACTTTCCGTGGGTGGGTGGCATGCGCTTTTATGAGATGCACCTGACCATTCCAGGCCAATTGGACGTGATGGGCGCCGCGTTGCCGGGCTTGCCAGTGGTCAACATTGGCTTTAACCAGCATGTGGCATGGACCCATACGGTCGACACGTCCAAGCATTTCACCTTGTACCGCCTCACCCTGGATCCGAAGGACTCGACGCGCTACATGCTCGATGGCAAGTCCGTCCCCCTGGAAAAAACCTCGGTGACGGTGCAGGTCAAGCAAGCGGACGGCAGTGTTAAACCCGTGGTTCATCCGGTCTATAGCTCGCAGTTCGGCCCCGTCGTGCAATGGCCTGGCAAGCTGGACTGGGACAGCCATTACGCGTTCAGCCTGCGCGACGCCAACCTTGGCAACGATCGCGTCCTGCAACAGTGGTACGCGATGAACCGCGCCGGCAGCCTCAACGAGCTGCAAACTTCGGTGCACACCCTGCAAGGCATCCCATGGGTCAATACCCTGGCCGCCGACGATCAGGGTCAGAGCCTGTACATGAACCTCTCGGTGGTGCCCAACGTCAGCGCGGCCAAGCTTGCCCAGTGCAGCGATCCACGTGCCGGCCTGCAAATGATCATGCTCGACGGCGCCCACAGCGCC
The DNA here is from genome assembly GCF_054062775.1 of Pseudomonas sp. TE3911. Lineage (NCBI taxonomy): Bacteria > Pseudomonadati > Pseudomonadota > Gammaproteobacteria > Pseudomonadales > Pseudomonadaceae > Pseudomonas > Pseudomonas sp. TE3911. The sequence continues at coordinate 1,955,939 of NZ_JBSSFP010000001.1, forward strand.
TGCGCCTGGGACGTCGACCCACGCTCAGCCCAGCCCGGCATCTTTCCGGCTGACCAACTGCCGCAACTGGAGCGCACTGACTATGTGCAGCACTCCAACGATTCGGCCTGGATGGTCAACCCCAAGGCGCCGCTGGCAGGTTTCTCACCGGTGATCAGCCAGGACAACATCGGCCTGGGCCCGCGAGCGCGGTTTGCCCTGCAGCGCCTGCAATCCCTGGATAAGCAACCGATCAGCGTTGCCGACCTGCAAAACATGGTGATGGACAACGAGGTGTACCTGGCCGGCCAGGTCATGCCGGATTTGCTGGCGTTCTGCGCCAAACACCTCGGCACCGATGCGGCGGCACTGAAGCCGCTGTGCACCAGCCTTAAAGACTGGGACCGGCACGCCAACCTCGACAGCGGCCTGGGTCTGGTGCACTTCATCAACCTGGTGGAGCAGCTGGAGCAAATCCCTGATGCCTGGCGCGTTGCCTTCGACCCGGCCCAACCGCTGACCACACCGCGCGGCCTGGCCATCGACCGTGCCCCGGTCGCCAAGGCCCTGCGCGAAGCCATGCTGGCCTCTGCCGCAGACGTCGCCAAGCTCGGCCTCAAGCCCGGCAGTAAATGGGGCGATGTCCAAGTCTCCGGCCAAACCCCGATCCACGGCGGCCCGCAGGAACTGGGGATCTACAACGCCATGCAAACCGTGCCCCGTGCCGATGGCAAGCGCGAAGTAGTCAGCGGCAGCAGCTACCTGCAAATCGTCACCTTCGACGACCAAGGCCCACACGCCCAGGGCGTACTGACGTTCTCCCTGTCCAGCAACCCCGCATCGAAATACGCCAAGGACCAGACCCAAGCGTTCTCCGAGAAAAAACTGCGCTCACTGCCGTTCACCGACGCCCAGATCAAGGCCGACCCGCAATACCAGTCGCAGCGCATCAAGGAGTAGGGCAGGCACGCAACCCCTTGATGCCAATGCGAAATATTTTTGAAATCAAGGGGTTGCAGGCATTGGCAAATGAGTACATAATGGCGCCCATCGAACGCAACGAAGCATTAAAAACTTCAATGTATTCAATGAGTTAGAGTAGAGGCATGGCTTTGTAGCCCACTCAAGTTTTTATGCGGTGAATGTCAGCAACCAGGGCATTAATCGTTTGAGGCCGAGTAGCAAAATGGTTATGCAGTGGATTGCAAATCCACCTACGCCGGTTCGATTCCGACCTCGGCCTCCACTCTTGAAAACCCCGTAGATTAACGTCTACGGGGTTTTTTTATTGTCTGGTGAAAAGTTGGAGTCGTTCACTCGGTTAGAATCATTCTTTGCCCAGTCAGGAGTCTTCTTATGAAATGGATCAGATACTTCAACAGCGCCGCTGAGCGATACGGCAGCAGATTTTCAAACCTGCAAATCCGCCTCTTGGCTGCATTCCTGCTGGTCGTTCACTGTTTGATGCTTTGGGCTATTCCCAGCTACACCTCGACGTTTCTCGGCGCGTTCGCAGCCACGCTTGGCGCGCTGACGGTGTTCCGGCCAGACCCGCCGCGTTGATTCACGACCGGTTGATGCGCAGCCCCTTAACCTCATCCGCATACGCCGCTAGTTTTGCCTGTTGATTTGCCAGCAGCGCGCACATTCTCATCAATGCTGCCGCCTCATCCGGCGTTCTGCCTTTGGACGCCAGGGTGGTCAACTCCATGACTGACCATCCAATAACAGCCGCGGCATCTTCAAGGTCGTAGAACAATTCCTGCTGGGCGGTTCTGGGCCCGTCGAGGCCCTGTATCAAGTCTTCCATTTATTTCTCCGTTTGGTGCCGATTCAGCTCAAGGCCCATGACAACCATCCCGACTTCCGCCAAATCCGTATCGAATGGGATCTCACCGATCTGCCGGAACCCAAACGCTTCGTAAAACCGTCGGGCGTTTGAATTGCTCTTGAGCACATCCAGCCACAGTAAGTGCTCTCCACGCTGCACTGCCTGATCGCAGATAAACTGCAAAAGTTGCTTGCCGTAGCCATGTCAGGCGGCGGTTTTGAGGAAATAGATTTTTTGCAGTTCTGCGCCCAGCTCACCGGTGATTGGCGTTGGTGTTGACCAGTTGACCTTGGAAAACCCAATGGGTGTGCCCCGTTCATCTGAGGCGATAAGCCATGACTGACGCTCGGGCAGGTCGAGTGATCGGCTCAACGCGTCGCGTGAGAAATCCTGATCCAGGAAATCCCGCATGCCATCAGGGGACCACAAGGACGAGAAATGCTGTTGATAGGTCTCGCAGCCCAATGCTCGTAGGCTATCGAGATCGGCTTCAGTCGCTGCACGAATATTGATCATCTAAATCGCCCCGGTTAACTCAAACCCACTGCTCATACGTGTATCCACTACAACACAAACCCTACCAAGACGTTACACGAAAGCCGTGACGGACTTCATTTACAGCGGTCTTACTTTACGTACACCAAACCTTGTAAAGCAGAGAGCGTTGTCATGAAGTTGAATTACCTTACCAAGGCGGCTGTTGTTGTCGCGCTGTTGTCCTCCTTGTCGGGCTGCTGGATGTTTATGCCTCCGGGCGGTGGTGGTGGCGGCGGCCATGGCGGTGGTGGTCATGGTCAAGGCGGCGGCCCTGGCGGCGGTGGTGGTCAGCGTTAACCGTTAGTCAACGAGAGCAGGTCATGAACAATGACCTGCCTTTTTTTTGCCTGGGATAAATCGCGGACAAAGAAAAGCCCGCGATGGGGAGTGCGGGCTAAAAGGGATGTTCATTAGGAGCTGGGTCTACCCTATTCGGTCGTCTGTGAAAGGTTTGTGAAAAGTGTACGCCTCAATCCGCGCATGGCTGTATGGGGCAGTGGAGGCCATAACCCACTACTGTCGCCTGCATACAACCCCTGTTTGGATGCTGCCTCATGTTCATGTCCACCAGCCTGCTCTCAGCCTTTGTGCTGTTCGCTTTCGTGTCCTCGATCACCCCTGGGCCCAATAACACCATGTTGCTCGCCTCGGGGGTTAACTTCGGGTTTCGCCGCTCGATGCCCCATGCGCTGGGGATCAGTATCGGCTTCATGCTGCTGGTGATTTCGGTCGGCCTGGGATTGGGCGAAGTGTTCAAGGTGTTTCCTTGGGCCTACACCGTATTGCGCTATGTCGGCGCCGCGTACCTGTTGTACCTGGCGTGGAAGATTGCGACGGCAGGCGGCATGTCCGACAGCAGTGACGAACACGGTAAGCCCATGACATTTCTCGGCGCCGCTGCGTTTCAGTGGGTGAACCCCAAGGCGTGGATCATGGCGCTGGGAGCCATCACCACGTACACGCCGGCCGAGGGTTATGTCACCAACGTGCTGGTGATTGCGTTGGTGTTTGCGGTGGTGAACCTGCCCAGCGTGTGCGTGTGGGTGGGCTGCGGTAGCGGCCTGCGCAATGTATTGCGTGAGCCGCGTTGGCTGAGGCTGTTCAACTGGTCCATGGCCGCGTTGCTGGTGCTGTCGCTGTACCCGATGTTGTTTGCCAGTTAAGCGCTAGACCGGTGAGATCGTCGCCAGCAGGCCGATGCCGATGGTCAGCACTAAAAAACCGAACAGGAAAATCGCCATCTTGGTCATAAGGCCTCCGAAGGGAAGGGAATAAGGATTGGGGGTATTGTCCGCCTTGAGCGCATTTCAATACAGGCGCAGATAACAAAGAAAAAACCGTATCAGATGGGCCTTGTACTGTTCTGCCACGGGCTTCCGGGGGCTGTGCTTTTTACAAGATCAGCGCCTGAGACAGCCAACGCATTTCCCCCTAAGATGGCGCCCACGGCATCAACAATAACAGTGGGCCAACCCTCGATGGAAAGACGTCAATTCAGCGGCGGCATGAAAGGCAAGAACCTGCGCTACCTCAATGAAACCCCGCAACCGGCATCGGTCACCCGTGTCGGCTTCCTGTTGCTCGAACACTTCTCCCTGCCGGCATTCACCCAGACCCTCGACACCTTCGTCACCGCCAACCTGCTGCGTCCCGATCTGTTCGCTTCGCGGACGTTTGGTTGGGGTGACGGCGAAGTGATCAGCGACCTGGGTCTGGTCATCCGCCCCGATGCGTGCCTTGATGCTGCTGCGCTGCATGATTTGGACTTGCTGGTGATCTGCGGCGGTTTTCGCACTGAACTCAAGGCCGGCGAGGATTTCATCCAACTGCTGCGCAGCGCTGGCGAGCGCGGCGTGCACCTCGCGGGGTTGTGGAACGGCGCTTGGTTTCTTGGTCGCGCAGGGCTGTTGCAGGGCTACCGTTGCGCCATCCACCCCGAACACCGCCCGGCGCTGGCGGAAGTGTCCAAAGCCACCGACGTCACCAGTGAACCCTACGTGATCGACCGCGACCGCCTGACCGCCTCCAGCCCTTCAGGCGCGTTCCATATGGCCCTGGACTGGATCAAGAGCCTGCATGGCAAAGCACTGGTCGAAGGTATCGAGGACATCCTGGCGTTTGAGGAGTCCCGCTACCGGCGTATCAAACCCACTGAAAATGTCAGCGTCAGCGCGCCGTTGCGTGAAGTGGTAAAGCTGATGGACGCCAACCTCGAAGAGCCTTTGGAACTGGACCAGCTCGCCGTCTACGCGGGTCGTTCCCGCCGCCAGCTTGAGCGGTTGTTCAAGGAACAGCTGGGCACCACGCCGCAGCGCTACTACATGGAATTGCGAGTGACGGAAGCGCGTCGGTTGTTGCAGCACACCGAGTTGTCACAGGTGGAAGTGCTGGTGGCGTGCGGATTTGTGTCGCCGAGCCATTTCAGCAAGTGCTACAGCTCGTATTTCGGCTATCGCCCCTCGAAGGAGAAGCGGTTGGTCAAATAGCCGACGCCGATCCGTTGTGGGAGCGGCCGCTCTGTTCAGAATCGATCCTGTCGATCCACGGCGTAATGACGGCTATTGCAATGCAACGAATGGGCTCCGTACCCCTCATATGTCTACGAGTAACGTTTCACGACGACAGGTACCGAGCTTATGACCGCTGCTGAAAACAACCATGTGAACTGGCTGGTAGAACAATCGATGCTGCATGCGGCCCGCCAGCGCGCCAAGCTCTATTCGGGGCAGGGCCGGTTGTGGCAGCAGCCCTTTGCACAGACACGGCCGCGCGACGCCACGGCGCTCTCGTCGGTGTGGTTCACCGCCTATCCGGCCTCGATCGTGACCCGTGAGGGCGGTACGGTGCTGGAGGCGCTGGGGGATGAAACCCTGTGGCATACCTTGTCGAAGATCGGCATCCAAGGCATTCATAACGGCCCGCTGAAAAAGTCCGGTGGGCTGAGCGGCACACGGCACACGCCGACCATCGACGGCAACTTCGACCGCATCAGCTTCGAGATCGACCCGCAGTTGGGCACTGAGGCGCAGTTGCAGGCGTTGACGCGCATGGCGGCGGCGCACAACGCGGTGATCATTGACGATGTGATCCCGTCCCACACCGGCAAGGGCGCGGATTTCCGCCTGGCCGAAATGGCGTACGAGGATTACCCCGGCCTCTACCACATGGTGGAAATTCGTGAGGAAGACTGGCCGTTGCTGCCCGACGTGGCCGAGGGCCGCGATGCGCAGAACCTCAGCCCGCTGCAAGTGGACGCCCTGCGCGACAAGCACTACATCGTCGGCCAGTTGCAGCGGGTGATCTTCTTTGAGCCTGGCGTGAAGGAAACCGACTGGAGCACCACGCCCGTGGTCATCGGCGTGGATGGCAAGCCGCGTCGCTGGGTGTACCTGCATTACTTCAAGGAAGGTCAGCCGTCACTCAACTGGCTGGACCCGACCTTCGCCGCGCAGCAGATGATCATCGGCGACGCCCTGCACGCCATCGACGTGATGGGTGCCAAGATCCTGCGCCTGGACGCCAACGGCTTCCTTGGTGTGGAACGAAAGCTCGATGGCACGGCCTGGTCGGAGAGCCATCCCCTGTCGATCACCGGCAACCAACTGCTCGGCGGGGCGATTCGCAAGGCGGGAGGGTTCAGTTTTCAGGAGCTGAACCTCACTGTCGACGATATCGCCTCCATGTCCCACGGCGGCGCCGACCTGTCCTATGACTTCATCACCCGTCCCGCGTACCAGCATGCACTGCTGATGGGCGATGCCGAGTTCCTGCGCCTGATGCTGCGTGAAATGCACCGTCAGGGCATCGACCCTGGCTCGCTGATCCATGCCTTGCAGAATCACGACGAGTTGACCCTTGAACTGGTGCACTTCTGGACCCTGCACGCCAACGACAGCTTCCTTTACCAAGGCCAGACCTTCCCCGGCAATATCCTGCGCGAGCACATTCGCGAACAGATGTACGAACGCCTGACGGGCGAGCATGCGCCGTACAACCTTAAGTTCGTCACCAATGGCGTGTCCTGCACCACGGCGAGCATCATCACGGCGGCGCTGGGCATTCGTGACCTGGACGCGATTACGCCTGCGGATATCGAACAGATCCGCCAGATCCATTTACTGCTGGTGATGTACAACGCCATGCAGCCAGGGGTGTTTGCCTTGTCCGGCTGGGATTTGGTCGGGGCGCTGCCGTTGGCGGCCGACGACGTTGAGCACTTGATGCAGGACGGCGACACCCGCTGGATTCATCGCGGCGCCTACGACCTGGTAGACCTGAACCCGGACGCAGAATTGTCGGCCGGCCAGATGCCGCGCTCGAAAAGCCTGTACGGCAGCCTGAACAGCCAGTTGCTGGACCCCGAATCGTTTGCCTCGCAGCTGCAAAAAATCTTAGCCGTACGCCGCGCCTACGACATTGCCGCCAGCCGTCAGATCCTCGTGCCAGACGTGGAAAACCCGGCGCTGCTGATCATGGTTCACGACTTGCCGGCCGGGAAGGGCACGCAAATCACCGCGCTGAACTTCGGCGCGACGCCGATCACCGAAACCCTCAACCTGCCGGGTATCGCGGCGGGGATGGTGGTGGACATCATCAACGAACGGGTTGAAGGGGACCTGACGGCAGAGGGTGAGTTCACCATTACCCTGGATGCGTACGAGGGCCTGGCGTTGCGGGTTATCGGCAGCACGCCGATGTAACCCCCATCCTCCAAGCACCAAATGTGGGAGGGGGCTTGCCCCCGACCCCCGATAGCAGTGGGTCAGTTATTAAATCAGTGACTGACACACCGCTATCGGGGGCAAGTCGAATCGTCGCACCGCCCCTCCCACATTTGAACCCGCAGTGTTTTCAGGCATGTGGCCGCTTTTCAGCCAACTGAAACCGATACCCCACCCCATACAACGACTCAATCGGCGTTTCCCCAGGGCACACCTGTTCCAGCTTTCGCCGCAGGTTGCGGATATGGCTGTCCACCGTGCGGTCGGTCACCACGCGGTGGTCGGAATAGATGTGATCCAACAATTGGTCGCGGGAAAATACGCGGCCGGCGGCGCGGGCGAAGGTGTTGAGCAGGCGCAATTCAAGGGGCGTGAGGTCCAGCGTGATGCCGTCCAGCGAGGCCTGGTAGCGAGCCTCGTCGATCAGCAGGCGTGGCGCGCTGGTGTCCAGTAACTGCGGGCTGCGGCGCAGGATGGCCTTGACCCGGGCCACCACTTCACGGGGGCTGAAGGGCTTGCAGATGTAATCGTCGGCGCCCAGTTCCAGGCCGAGCAGGCGGTCCACTTCTTCGACGCGGGCGGTGATCATGATGATCGGCACCGCGCTGAAACCACGCAGGTCCTGGCACAGCTGCATGCCGTCACGGCCGGGCAGCATCAGGTCGAGCAGGACTAATTTAGGTTCGTGGGCGCGCACGGCGGGCACCACGTGCAGGCCATTGTCCAGGCACAGCGTGGTGTAGCCGGCCGCCTCGAGGTAGTCCCGCATCAGGGCGGCGAGTTTGGGTTCGTCTTCGACGATCAGGATCGGCTGTTCATCGTTCATGGTTCACAGGCTCCGGGGCAGGCGCAGGATCAGCCACAGGCCGCCATAGGGCGAGTGGTCGGCAACCAGGCTGCCATCGTGGGCGTTGGCGATGCTGCGGCAGATTGCCAGGCCCAGGCCAGCGCCGCCATGCTCACGGTTGCGCGATGACTCGCCGCGGTAGAACCGCTCGAACAAGCGCGGCAACTGGTCTGCGGACACGCCCGGCCCGGAGTCGAGAAAGTCGATACGCACCGTGTCGCGGTCGACACCGACACTGATGCGCAACGTGCCGTTGACGTCGGTGTAGCGCACGGCATTTTCCAGCAGGTTGGAAAACAATTGCTGCAAGCGACTGGCATCCGCCAGCAACTCCACGGGCTGGCGCGGCAACTCCAGGTCGATCTGCAACTGGCGGGCGGTGAAGCGGTCCCGGTACATCGCCAGGCTGTTTTCGAGCAGGTCGTTCAGCAGGCATGGGGCCTTGCGGTAGGTCAGGGCGCCTACGTCCGCCAGCGACAGTTCATACAGGTCATCCACCAGCTTGCTGAGCATGCTGACTTCGCCTTGCAGCGACTTCATTGAGCTTTGGTCAAGGCTGCGCACACCGTCCTCGATCGCCTCCAGTTCTCCACGCAGTACCGACAGCGGGGTGCGCAGTTCATGGGAGACATCGGCCATAAATTCTCGGCGCATTTTCTCGTTGCGCTCCAAGGTGTAGGCCAATTGGTTGAAGTCGCGGGACAGTTGGCCGACTTCGTCGTCGGAGGCCACGGCTACGCGACTGCCGTAATCGCCGCTGGCCAGACGGTGGGTGGCGGCGGCCACGCGCTTGACCGGCTCCAGCAGTGTGCGGGCGATCCACCAGGCTATCAGCATCGCCAGCAGCAACGAGAACACGCCCATCACCAGGCTGGTGCGCAGTTGGTACTGCTGGAAGCGTTCGCCGCCGGCTTCGGTCACGCTCTGGAATGGCGTGACGGCCAGCCAGCCGACGGTTTCACTGTTCACCACCACGGGCTGTACCAGCGCATCTTCGCCAATGGCCGGGTAACCGGTGACGCGTTTCTTGTCTTTATCGAGGAGGGCGATGCGAAACAGTGCACCGGTCAAGTCCGAGGCCAGCGGCGGGCGCAAATCATCCGTCGCACGCGCGGCATCCGGGTCGGGCCGCATGACGTCAAACCAGCGATCCGGCCGATTGCGCAGAAAGTCCCAATTGCCCTCACGTTGGTAAGCCGTGGCCAGGCGCGGCACCACCTGGGCCATGCGCTCCATTGCCTGCTCATTGATAAAGCCCAGGAACCCCCGACCAAAACTCCAACTGGTGGCCAGGCCCATGCTCAGGATGACCAGCAACACACCGGCCAGCACCGCGACAAACAACTTGGTGGAGATACTCAACTTCATGAATGGGGGCCGTAACAAAAGGGACGCGTCCATTTAGGCCCCCACGGACGAAAGATTCAACCCAGGTCGGCAATCTTCAATTTTCCTGCACATTTGCCTTGCAGCATGAGGGTAAGGCTTGCACCACCCCGTCTTGCAGAGGCAACTATGTCGACCAAATTCTTCGCCAAATACCTGGTAACCGCCGCGGTTCTCCTGTCCCTCATCATTCTGGTGCTGCTCGGCGGCTGCTCGGCTGGCGACCCCGCGCCCGAAGTCGCTGCCCCCAAAGTCTCGGTGATCACCGTTGAACCCAAGAGCCAGGTGCGGACCACTGAACTGGCCGGGCGTACCCAGGCCTTTATGGTCGCCGAGATTCGCCCGCAGGTCGGCGGGATCGTGCAACAGCGCCTGTTTGTCGAAGGCGCCGAGGTGAAAGCCGGGCAGGCGCTGTACCAACTGGATGCGGCACCGTACAAGGCGGCGCTGGCTGAGGCCCAGGCGAGCCTGGCCAAGGCGCGCGCCACGTTGAAGTCGGCACAGACCACCGCCGCGCGTAACGCCCAGTTGGTGAAGATCGACGCCATCAGCCAGCAAACCAACGAGGACTCACAGGCCACCCTGCTGACCGCCGCCGCTGACGTGCAGGTGGCCCAGGCCGACCTCGACACCGCCCGCATCAACTTGGCCTATACCCGCATCACGTCGCCGGTCGCGGGGCGCATCGAAACGTCTACCGTGACACCCGGTGCGCTGGTGGTGGCCAACCAGGACACCGCACTCACGACCGTGCAGCAACTCGACCCGATCTATGTGGATGTGACCCAGTCCACCACCGAATTGCTGGCCCTCAAGCGCGACCTGGCTAGTGGCGTGTTGCAGGCCAACGGTGACGGCGAGGCCCGCATCAGCCTCAAGCTGGATGACGGCAGCGCCTACAACCACGACGGCCGCCTCAAGTTCAGCGGGGTCAGCGTCAACCAGGGCACCGGCACCGTGACCTTGCGCGCGGTATTCGACAACCCGGAGCATTTGCTGATGCCCGGCATGTACGTGCGCGGCGTGTTGGAGCAGGCCCGCGATGACCAGGCGATCCTGATTCCGCAAAAAGCCGTGAGCCGCAGCGCCAGCGGCGTGACCTCGGTGTTGCTGGTGGTTGACGGCAAGGTCGAGCAACGCGTGCTCACCGTTGACCGCGCCGTGGGCAACCAGTGGTGGGTGACCGCCGGTTTGAAGGCCGGTGACCAGGTGATCGTCGAGGGTGGGCAAAAAGTCCGCATCGGCGCCGTGGTCCAGACCCAGGCCGCAGATGCCGGCGCCCTGGCGCAGGAGGGTTGAACATGGCGCGTTTCTTTATTGATCGACCGATTTTCGCCTGGGTCATCGCCATCGTCATCATGCTCGGCGGTGCGTTATCCATCAGCCAGTTGCCGCTGGAGCAGTACCCGGACATCGCGCCGCCCACCGTGCGTATTTCCGCCACCTACACCGGCGCGTCGGCCAAGACCGTCGAAGACTCGGTGACCCAGGTCATCGAGCAGCAAATGAAAGGCCTGGACAACCTGACCTACATGTCCGCCTCCAGCAGTTCGGCGGGCAGCGCCAGTATCAGCCTGACCTTTGGCGCCGGCACCGACCCGGATGTGGCGCAGATGCAGGTGCAGAACAAGCTGCAACAGGCCGAATCGCGCTTGCCGCAGTCGGTGCAGAGCGAAGGCTTGACCGTGACCAAGGGCGGTTCGGACTTTTTGATGATTGCCGCCCTGGCCTCGGATAATCCCAGCGTCACCGGGACCCAGATTGGTGACTACATCTCCAGCACCTTGCTCGATTCCATCAGCCGTATCGACGGCGTGGGCGACGTACAGACCCTCGGTTCTGGCTACGCCATGCGCATCTGGCTGGACCCGGCGCTACTGGAAAAATACGCGCTGATGCCGTCGGATGTGAGCTCTGCGCTGGAGGCGCAAAACACCGAAGTGTCAGCCGGCCAACTCGGCGCATTGCCGGCGGTGAAGGGGCAGCAACTCAATGCCACCATCAGCGCGCGCAGCAAGCTGCAAACGGCCGAAGCGTTCCGCAACGTGGTGATCAAGTCCAGCAGCGACGGCGCGGTAGTGCTGCTCGGCGACGTGGCGACCGTGGAGTTGGGCAGCGAGAGTTATGACATCAACTCGGCCCTCAACGGCAAGCCGGCCGCCGCCATGGGCGTGCAACTGGCGGCGGGCGCCAATGCGCTGGACGTGGGCGAGGCGGTCAAGGCCAAGCTCAAGGAGCTGGCGCCGTTTTACCCCACTGAAATGCAATTGAAGAACGTGATCGCCTACGACACCACGCCCTTTGTGAGCCTGTCCATCGAGGAAGTGGTCAAGTCCCTGGGCGAGGCCATCGTGCTGGTGGTGCTGATCATGTTCCTGTTCCTGCAAAACCTGCGCGCTACGCTGATCCCGGCGATCACGGTGCCGGTGGTTCTGTTGGGCACGTTTGGCGTGTTGGCGTTGTTCGGGTACTCGATCAATACCCTGACCATGTTTGCCATGGTCCTGGCCATTGGGTTGCTGGTCGACGATGCGATTGTGGTGGTGGAAAACGTCGAACGGGTGATGGCCGAGCAGGGCTTGTCGGCCCTGGCGGCCACGCGGCAGTCGATGGATGAAATCACCAGCGCGCTGGTCGGCATCGCCCTGGTGTTGAGTGCGGTGTTTATTCCCATGGCGTTTTTTGGGGGCTCCACCGGGATTATCTATCGGCAGTTTTCGGTGACCATCGTCTCGGCCATGGTGCTTTCGGTGGTGGTCGCGATGACCCTCACGCCAGCACTGTGCGCCACGCTGCTCAAGCCAGGGCACGCCGTTCAACGGGGCTTTTTCGGCTGGTTCAATCGTTCCTTTGATCGTTGCTCCCGCGCGTATGAAACGTTGGTTGGCGGTGTCCTGCAACGCTCACGCCGCAGCCTGGTGGTGTACGCGCTGATCGCTGCAGCCATGGCGGCGGGTTACGCCAGCTTGCCTACCTCGTTCCTGCCGGATGAGGATCAGGGCATTCTCATGGCGCAAATCCAGCTGCCGGTGGGGGCCACCGACAGCCGTACCCAGGCGGTGTTGCACCAGTTCGAGCAGTACATGCTCAAGCAGCCGGAAGTCGAGGCGATGATCAGCATCAGCGGGCTGGGCATGGGCGGCAACAGCCAGAACACCGCGCGCGCGTTTATTCGCTTGAAGGACTGGAGTGAGCGCTCAGACGATGCCGCTACGATTGCCCAACGCGCCACGTTGGCACTGGCAAGCATTGGCGATGCCGATGTGTTCGTGATGCAACCGCCCGCCGTGCGCGGCCTGGGCCAGAGTTCAGGGTTTGATTTGCAGCTCAAGGACCTCGCCGGTCTTGGCCACGATGCGTTGGTGGCGGCGCGCGAGCAGTTTATTGCGCTGGCCAGGCAAGACCCGCGCCTGCTGGGCGTACGCAGCAATGGCCTGGACGACGCACCGCAACTCAAAATCAGCATCGATGACCGCAAGGCGGGGGCCTTGAGCCTGAGCACCAGCGACATCAACAGCACCTTGTCCACGGCGTTGGGCGGCACGTATGTGAACGACTTCCTCAACCAGGGCCGCGTGAAGAAGGTCTACGTGCAGGGCGACGCCAGCACCCGCATGCAAGCGGCGGATCTGGATCACTGGTTCGTGCGCAACAGCAACGGTGAAATGGTGCCGTTTTCGTCATTTGCCAGCAGTGCCTGGAGCTATGGCTCGCCTTTGCTGGAGCGCTACAACGGCACATCCTCCCTGGAAGTGGTAGGCGACCCGGCGCCCGGCGTGAGCTCCGGCGCTGCGATGGACGCGGTGGAAGCGATTGCTCGGCAACTGCCCGATGGCATCGGCTACGAGTGGACCGGCCAGTCCTACCAACTGCGTCTTTCCGGATCCCAGGCGCCGTTGCTGTATGCGGTGTCCATCCTGTTTGTGTTCCTGTGCCTGGCCGCACTGTACGAGAGCTGGTCGGTGCCGTTCTCGGTGATTCTGGTGGTGCCGCTGGGCATCGTTGGCGCGGTGTTGGCCACGCGATTGACCGGGTTGAGCAATGACGTGTACTTCCAGGTCGGCCTGCTGACCACCGTTGGGCTGGCGGCGAAAAACGCGATCCTGATCGTCGAATTTGCCAAGCACCTGCAAGAGCAGGGCAACAGCCTTCGCGAGGCGACGCTGATTGCCGTGCGCCAGCGCTTGCGGCCGATCCTGATGACCTCGCTGGCCTTCATGTTCGGCGTGCTGCCCCTGGCCGTGAGCAGTGGCGCAGGTTCCGCCGGGCGTCGCGCCATCGGTACCGGTGTGCTGGGCGGCATGTTCAGCGCCACGGTGCTGGGGATCTTCTTTGTACCGCTGTTTTTTGTGTTGATCCGCCGCCGCTTTGGCCGTGTCAGCACGACGCCCACTGTCGAAAAAGGTGACGCATGATCCGCTTTCTCTGTCCGTTAGTGGCCGCCTTGGTCCTGAGCGGCTGCATCAACCTGGCGCCGCAGTATCAACAGCCTGAAGCCCCGGTGCCTGGCGAATGGCAAGCGGGTGTGCAGGGTGAGGTGCCGGCTGACATCCAGTGGCAGCAGTTCTTTACCGACCGCCGCCTGGCACACCTGCAAACCCTGGCGCTGGCCAATAACCGCGACCTGCGCCTGGCCAGCCTGAATATCGAGAAGGCCCAGGCGCAATACCGCATCCAGCGCGCCGCGGCGCTCCCGACCATCGACGCCAGCGTCAGCGGTACTCACAGCCGCACGCCGGGTTCGCTGTCCAGCAGCGGCACGGCCGTCACCAGCCACGACTACAGTGCCCAACTGGGGCTGAGCAGCTATGAAGTCGACGTGTTCGGCCGCGTGCAGAACCTGCAGGACGAAGCGCTGGAAGACTACCTGGCGCTGACCGAAACCCGGCGCAGCACGCAAATCAGCCTGGTGGCCGAAGTGGCCACCGCCTGGCTGACCCTGGCCGCCGACAACGAGCACCTGCAACTGGCCGAGGAGACCCTGGCCAGTCAGCAATCCACCTACGAACTGACCCAGCGCAGCCACGCCCTGGGTGGTTCCACGGCGTTGGCTGTGGCCCAGGCGCAAACCACCGTCGAGTCAGCGCGGGTCGATGTGGCCGAGTATCAGAGCCAGATTCTCCAGGATCGCAACGCCTTGCGCTTGCTGGTTGGCAGCGACATTCCCGACGCCCTGCTGCCCGACACCCATCTGCAATCGGCGGCGGCGTTGGTGCAGGTGCCGGCCGAGCTGCCATCGAGCCTGTTGCAGCGACGCCCCGATGTACTCGCGGCGGAGCACAGCCTCAAGTCCGCGAATATCGACATTGGCGCGGCCCGTGCGGCGTTTTTCCCCAGCATCAGCCTCACCGCGAATGCGGGCTCCGCCAGTTCGTCACTGTCCAGCCTGTTCAAGGCCGGCAGCGGCGCCTGGACCTTCGCCCCGAGCATCAGCGTGCCGATCTTCGATGCCGGCAGTAACCGCGCGACCCTGGATGCGGCCAAGGTCGAGAAAGAGATCCAAGTGCAGACCTACCAGCAAACCCTGCAAACCGCATTCAAGGAAGTCGCCGATGCCCTGGCCGTGCGCAGCACCCTGGACCAACGCCTCACCGCCCAGCAAGCGCTGACCGATGCCAGCCAGAAGAGCTACGACCTGTCCGACGCGCTCTACCGCGCCGGCTCGCAAAGCTACCTCGAAGCCCTGGACTCCCAGCGCTCGCTGTACAGCGCCCAGCAGGACCTGATCACCCTGCGCCTGGCGGAGCAGAGTAATCGGGTGAGTTTGTATAAGGTGATGGGGGGAGGGTGGCAGTAGGTTAAGGCTACAGGGCGGCGGATTGCGCCGCCTGCAACACCCGCAACAAATTCCCACTCCAGATATTCGCGATCTGCGCCTCGCTATACCCGGCATCCAACAACCGCTGGGTAATCACCGGCAACTGGCTGACATCTTCCAGCCCGGTCACGCCACCGCCGCCATCCCAGTCGGCGCCTATGCCGACGTGATCGGGGCCGGCCACTTCGAGCAAATGCAGCAGGTGCTTCATGAACACATCGAAGCTCGCCTTGGGTTGGGCGAAGCGTTGGTTGAGGGTGTCGCGTTCTTGGTAGAGCGCCTTGATCTGTTCTGGACTCAGGGCGGCAAGGTTGTGAAAGCGTGCACCGAGGGCGGCCATGGCTTTGTTGCGTTCCGGGTTGGGCGTGAGGGGGATCAGGTAGTCGCTGTAGGCGTTGACCTGGATGACACCGCCCTTGGCCGCCAGTTGGCGCACGCGGTTGTCGTCGAGGTTGCGCGGGTGCGGGTTGACCGCGCGGCTGCTGGAGTGGGAGGCGATCAGTGGGGCGCTGGACAACGCCAGCATCTGGTCGAACACCGCGTCGCTGGCGTGGGACACGTCCAGCAGGATGCCCAGGCGGTTGGCTCGCTGCACCAGGTCCCGGCCCTTGGGGCTCAGGCCTTTCCATTCCGGCAGGGCGGTGGCCGAGTCGGCCAGGTCGTTGTTCATGAAATGCACCAGGCCGAGCATGCGCAGGCCTTGGCGGTAGTAGGTGTTGAGCAACTCGGGATCGGAGCTGAGCGGGTCGGCATTTTCCATGCTGATAAACACCACGCGCTTGCCTTGGGCGGCGATGTGTCGGGCGTCGTCGGCGGTGAGGGCCAGGGCGAAGCTGTCGGGGTTGCGGTCGATGACGTCGCGGATGCGCGTGAGGGTGGCCAGGCCATACGCGCTGGCGTAGGCGCGGCCTTCCTCGGTGCGTGGGCCCTGAGGGGTGTAGACCGCAAAAAAACCACCATCCAGGCCGCCTTCGCGCATGCGCGGCAGGTCGACCTGGCTGCCGTCCTGTTCGTAGTCGTGGCGCTCCAGGATGTTCCAACCGGGGCGGGTCAGGGTCAGCGGTGTGTCGAGGTGGCTGTCCAGCACCAGCAGGCGCTGGTGCAGGGCGAGGGTCGTGGGACTCACTTGCGCGTGGGCCAGAAACGGCAACAAGGCGAGGATCAGCAGGCGCTTGGTCATGTTCAAAACTCCATGCTCAAGGTGCTTTGGAAGGTGCGCGGCGAACCGGGTCGGAACACGGCGGGGCCGCTGGTGCTGGTGAGGATGTAGCCCAGGTAGTCCTTGTCGAACAGGTTGTCGACGTTAAAGCGCAACTTGACGTTTTTCAGCGGGCCGTAATGCACGCGCTCGCCGCCCAAGTCCAGGTAGGCGTTGTACAGGGTGTAACCGGGCACCGATTCACTGTTGGTGAAGTTGCTGTAGCGCTCGCCGATGTAGCGCGCCGAAAAGTTAAGTAACGCCCACGGTGCCAGCTCGTAAGTAACCCCAGCCTGTGCCAGCCAGCGGGGGCTGTCGGGCACGTCATTGTCACGGATCGACAGGCCGGCGGCATCGTTCTGGAAGGTGGATTTGTTGTAGGTCAGGTTGCCGTTGAGCACTACCTTGTCGGCCAGGATCGGTGGTTTCCATTGACCGCTCAGCTCCGTGCCATAGGCCTGCACCTTGCCGACGTTCTGGTAGTAGGTTTCCACCTGGCTGCTGCCGGGCACCGCTGAGGCAAAGGCTTGCAGGCGGTTGTCGAAGTCGGTGCGGTACAGCGCCCAGGCGGCGTTGAAGGTCGGACGGTTGATGCGATAACCCACCTCGTAGTTCTTCGCCCGTTCGGCATCCGGCGGCGGTGCGCTGGGGCTGGCAGCGCGGAAAATGTCGTCGGCGCCACGGGGCAGGGCCATGTTTTCCGAGTAAGAGGCGAACACTTGGGTGTCGTCGGTGAGGTTGTAGACCAGCCCGGCCTGGGGCAGGAAGGCGTCGTTCCATTGGGTACTGAGGCGCGGTTGGCGATTGTTGATGTAGTCACCGGCGTTGCGATAGCCCTCGATGCGGTACTTAAGGTTCAAGCTCTTGAAGCCGAATTGCAGGCGCAGGCGATCATCGAGCAGGGTCCAGGTGTCCTTGAGGTGGTACTGCAACGAATTGCGCGTGGAGCTGAAATCCCCTTGCAGGTGCACCGGTTCATTGAACAGCGGCTCGCCAGCCGGGCTGCCATCGGTGAGGTTGTAGCGGCCTTGCTGGCGGTTGAACACATCGGTCTCGGCCCACAGCCCGGTGTCGATCTGGTGTTGACCCACTTCCCATTGCAGCCCGGTACGCCCCCCGAACCGGTGCCCGCTCAGGGACGACAGCCCGTATTGCACGCCTTTGGGGGTGAACAGACCGTCCACATTGCTTTCGGCATTGTGCAGCGCCAGGGAGGTGGCGTAGGCCTCGGGCGACACGCCAAAGCCCTTCTTGGCTTCGTAGTACAGGGTGGTGTAGTTGAGCAGGTCCGGACGGATCTCGAACTGGCCGCCGAGGCTGTACAAGGTGTCGCGCCGCTGGTTCACCGCCTGTTTGTAGAACTGGTTGTAGCCGGTGTTGCTGTAGCGCACACCCGGCACGCTTTCGGGTAGATCGGGAAGGCTGTCCAGGTAGGCGAAGTAACGGCCCGAACGCCCGAAGAGGTCGTTGGCGCTGCCGTCGTACTGGGCGATGCTGACGTAGGGCGAGTCATAGTCGTAGAACGAGTTGTGCACCGCGCGCAGCCACACTTCATCGCGATCACCGAAGCGATAACGCACTTTGGCCTCCAAGTGTTCGCGATCGATGGTACCGGGGCCGCGCCACAGGTCGCCGTCGATTTTTGAACGGCTGAAATACGCTGACAGGCCTTGGTATTCGCCGCTTTGCAACTTGACGAAACTGCGCCGCAGACTGTCGCTGCCCAAGGTATAGGACAGGCTCACGCCAGGCTTCACCGTGGGGTTGCTGGTCTGGTAATCCACATACGGACCCAGTGACGCATAGCCCGATTGCGACACATCCCCGGCCCCGGTAGAGGCCGTGACCCGTTCGGTGTTTTCGTTGTCGACGTAGCGATAGATCGGGCTGCCGCCAAACTGGTCGGTACGGCCCAACGGCACGCCGTCGATGGAAAAACCGATCTGCTGCAAATTGAACGCCCGCACGAACACCGAGTTGCCGAACTCATACAAGCCCAGCGCATCGTTGACCTGCACGTTGAAGCCCGGTAGCGCTTCGAGCATTTTCAGCCCCGAGGTGCCCGCCGGCGCCGACAGCAGCGCCTGGTGCGAGATGCTCAGGGTGTTGCTGATCTTATCTTCGCCGATGGCGGCGCTGGCTTCGGTGACGCGTGCGCCGACCACCTCGACCTTGCTCAGTTGCGGTTCGGTGGAGCTGGCGGATTGCGCGGCCCACGTGGAGTCGGCCAGCAGCAGGCTGGCGAGCAGGGTTTTACGGTACTGAGCAATCATTGTTCGTCCTTGGTTGGAATGTTAGAGCCCGGCGTGGGCCTGGGCGAGGAAGTCGGGCCGGGCCCACTCATGCACGCTGAAGTCGTTCTGCAAGAAACCGCGCTGCACCAGGAAATCCTTTTTCAGCTCCAGCGCGGCGAGGTTCTGCGGGCCCAGTTGCGGTACAAAATCCAGCTCGGCGATGGCCTGGCGGATAAACCCGGCATCCGGCAGGAACGTCACGCGGGTGAACAACTCAGCGGCGGCCTCGCGGTGCTGGTTGATCCAGCGCCCCGCGCGGATCGCCGCACGCAGGAACGCCACGACTACCTGGGGGTGTTGTTCGGCAAAGGCACGGTTGACGGTGGTGGCGTAGGGGCCGTTGTGGTTTTTCAGGGTCCAGTCGGGGTAGCGCTCCAGGTCTTCGATCACCGTGAATTCACCGCTGGCGAGCAACGCCGGCACGTGCCCCGCGGCGATATGCACCGCCTCCACACGGCCTTCAGCCAATGCACGGACTTCCTGGCCCGGCTTGCCGTGCAGGCCGTGCAATTGCGCCCAGAACGCCGATGGCCGCGCGGCCGGCTGCAAAGTGTGGGGATCGCCTTCGTCCTCCAGCTCGATCAGCCGCACTTGAGACGGCTCCAGTCCGGCCAGTTGCAGCGCATTGAACAGGCCATGCTCGGCGAGCGCCTTGAGCACATCCACCCGCGCCTTGTTACGGCTGACCGGGACGCCGATGCGTTTGCCGAATAGGTCCGCGACCTGGCGGATACGCCCGTCGGCGCGTACCAGAATCTGCCCGGCGCATTGGCTCGCGGTGGTGGCCACCAGCAGCGTGTCGGCCTGGTCCGCACGGGCCCACAGGGCGGGCACGGCGCCGCCGTCACGAATCAACCGCGACTCGCCATGGGTGAAGTGCGGCAGCCAACCCTGGTTATCGGGCAGCGAGCGCAGGTAGATCGCTTCGGCACCGACGCGCTGGTATTCCTCATCCAGCCAGCCGAGTTCCACGGCGATGTTGGACGCGACCAGCAGCGGGCAAATGCTGTAGTGGGTGGGCAGTGTTTGGCTCATGGCAGACTCCTTGGGGCAGGTGGGGTGACAGTCAGGCGTTCAAGGCCTTGTTGCAGGTCGGCGATCAGGTCTTCGACGGCTTCAAGGCCCACGTGCAGGCGCAGCAACACGCCGGGTTCAATCTGGGCCGAAGGGTGGCGTTGCTGCTGGCGGATCAGGCTTTCGAAACCGCCCCAACTGGCGCCCATGGCGAACAGCCGAAGGCTTTCCAGAAAGCTTTTGGTTTGCGGTTCTGAGATGGGTTTGAGCACCACGCCGAACAGGCCGGTGGAACCGAGAAAGTCGCGTTTGAACACGTCGTGTCCCGTCGCGCCCGGTAAGGCCGGATGCAGCACTTGGGCGACTTGCGGACGCTGTAGCAACCACTGCGCAACGGTCAGTGCCGAGCGCTCGTGCTGGCGCAGGCGCACGCCGAGGGTGCGAAGGCCACGCAGGCCCAGGTAGGCGTCGTCGGCACTGGCGATATAGCCCAGCTGACGCACGGTTTCGCGCACGCCGGGGTAAAGCGCTTGCGTGGTGACGATCACGCCGAGCATCGCGTCGCTGTGGCCCACCAGGTACTTGGTGGCGGCATGGATCGAGATATCCACGCCGTGTTCAAACGCCTTGAAAAACAGCGGCGTGGCCCAGGTGTTATCGAGCATCAGCAGCGCGCCATGGGCGTGGGCCGCGTGGGCGAGGGCGGGAATATCCTGCACTTCGAACGTACTTGAACCGGGCGCTTCGGCATACACCAGGCGTGTATTCGGGCGCAGCAAGCCGGCGATATCCGCGCCGAGCATCGGCGCGAAATAGCTGGCCTGGATGCCATAGCGCGGCAGGATTTGGTCGAACACCTGGCGCGCATGCCAGTAGCAGTTGTCGGTGACCAGAATATGGTCGCCGGCCCGCGCCACGGCCAACACCGCACCGACAATCGCCGCCAGGCCGCTGGGCATGATCAGCCCTCGAAAGCCTCCCTCCAATTCGGCCACGGCGTCTTCGAACGCGGCGGTGGTGGGGTTGCCGTTACGTCCATAGATATGCCCGCGGTAGTGCGGGTCATCGGCCTGCTGGAGGTGGTTTGTCAGGGTGCTGGTGTCGGGCCAGATAAAGGTCGAGCTGCGATACACCGGGGTGTTGACGGTACCGGCATGGTTGGCCGGATCACGGCCGAGGTGGGTCAACAGGGTGTCGTCGCGCATGGTCGTGGTACTCGTCGAAAGGCTCATCGGCGTTCCAGCCGTTTGGCCCAGCGTGAAAGGGGATAGATGTAGAGAAAGAACGCGATAAACACCACGCCATAGGCGGGCAGCAGCAGGTCGCTGCGCAATTGGCTGGAGAGGTGCGATTGCAGGGTGGTCATCAGCTCTTCCACCCCCAGCAGATTGGCCAGGGAAGTGGACATGGTCACCGCGCAATACAGGTTCATCCACGGCGCTACCAGGCTTGGCAGGGTCTGCGGAATGATCACGTAGCGCAGGGCCTGGCCGTGGCGCAGCCCCAAGGCCTGGGCGGCCTCCCACTGGCCCGACGGCACCGCGTACACGCCTCCGCGCACAATCTCCGAGACGTAGCCGATGGCGGGCAACGCCAGGCCCAGCGCGACTTTCAGCCAGTCCGGCAACTGCCACCAGCGCCCGGCCCACTGCACTTCGTAAGGCAGCAAGTAGGCCACGTAAAACATCACCACCAGCCAGGGCAGGTTGCGCAGCAAACGGCTCAGATGTCCGGCACCACGGCGCAGAGCCGGGCGAGCACTGACTTGCAGGCTGCCAAGCAGGACGCCGAAGACCGTCGCCACCAACATGGCGGTGACGCCCATCAGGATATTCAGGCCAAAGCCTTGCAGCAGCGCCGGGGCCCACTGCCACAGCAGCATCAGTGGCGAAGGTTCAGACAGCATTCGGCAACTCCTGGCCCGGCAGGCGCAGGTGATACTCCAGGCGGCGCAACAGCCAACTGCTGAGGCCGATCAACAACAGCCAGACCAGCAACAGCACTTGCATCATCTCGGCGACGTTGAAGTTATCCGACCAGATTCGGTTGCTCGCATAGAGCAACTCCGGCACCGCGATCGCGTAGGCGATGGAGGTGGACTTGATGGTCTGCACCACCGTATTGCCCATCGCCGGCAGGCTATTGCGCAGCGCCAGCGGCAGCACGATATGGCGCAGCACGGTGCGCTCCTGCATACCCAGGGCGGCGGCCGCCTGGAGCGTGGCGCGTGGCACCCCATCAATCCCGGCGCGCAGGTTCACTGCCTGGAACGCGCCGCTGTGCAGGGCGATCACAATGATCGCCCACTGCGTGCCGTTGAGCAGGCGCACCCCGTCCACCAGCGGCAGTAACGCACCGACGCCGAAGTAGAAAAAGAACAACTGCACCAACAGCGGCGTGTTGCGAAACAACGCCACGTACGCGCCGCTGATCCCGCGCCACAGACCTTGACGCGAACCCAGGCCGGCGGCGCCGACGACACCGATCAACAGCGACAGCGCGATACTTGCCAGTGACAACAGCAAGGTCAGGCCCAGGCCCAGCAGAAAACGCTGACGGTCCATCGGGTCCCAGACGATGCTCAGCGACAGGCCATGCTGTTCCAGCCACAGGCGCAGGTTGACCTCACTCATGGCGTGCCTGCGCATGCTGCTGCGCGACCCAGGCATTCGGCGCCAGACCGTAACGCTGCTCCAAGGCGATGATCAGACCCTTGGCATGCCAGCCTTCGACAATGTTCGACACCGCCGCCAACAACTCCGGCTGGCCCTTGCGCAGGGCAATCCCCCACGGCGCCGGTGCCTGCCCCGGCAGCTTGACCTCGTAGTCGGCCCACTCAGGTTGACGGGCGAGGGCGCTGTACAACGCATCATCCCCCATCGCCCCCAGGCAGCGACTGTCAGCCACCGCCTTGCGCACCTCGGCGGTGCCGTTAAAACGACGCGAACTGCACGCCGTAGCGGCTTTCGAATGGCCGCACCCACACACTTGTGGCCGGCGCGCAGAGCGTCTTGCCGCGCAGACTTTCCCAATCGGGCACCGCCGTACTTTTCGGCGCAAACACCGTGGCCGCCGAGCTATAAAACCCCGGACTGGCAAAATCCACTTCCCGACGCCGGGCTGGCGTGTCCAACAAGGACGTCACCAACACCTCGCAACGTCCCTGATCGAGAAACAACAAACGATTGAGCGGATTGACCTGCACCAACGACAACTTCAACGGTTGACCGACCCGAGCAGACAACTGCTGCTGCAGATCAACAATCAAATCCATGATCAACCCACTGGGCTTGCCCTGGGCATCCAGCATCTTGAACGGAGGAAACTCATCACTGGTGCAGACATTGAGCGTGCCACGGGATTGAGCCCGTTCGAGCAAAACCTCGGCGTGAGCCGAAAGCACACTGAAAGCAAGCACCGCCGCAACCAACCCACCCGGCCGGAAGCCCGCAAAGCGATGCTTTTGATCCGGCTTTTGACCTGGCTTTTGATCTACAGCGCCCCGTCGACCACGCTGGCCGGAGTGAGGGCATGCCGAGCCTAGGCGAGGCACCGAGTGGTGGGGCGAGAGCCTTTTGCTTACTTTTGGGCTCTTCCAAAAGTGAGCCGCTGTAAGAGCGGAACCCAAAGCCGCCGTTACCGCAGCAACGGATATGCACACCGATAACCCACGACCGAAAGCCAGTCGAATCGTCGCACCACCCCTCCCAAATCCAGACCGTGCCGTGTCAGTCGCAACACCGCTCATGTCGCACTCCACCCCAACCGCGACCGCTGCGCCGCGCCACTGGGAAACGGCTGCGGAGTACCGAGCTGCTGCGCCAAAAACGTCAAATACGCCGCCTCCTCCAAATTGATCAACAACCGCGTAACCGCCAACACCCCCCGCTCGGACCAGGCAAACGGACCATGATTAGCCAGCAACGCCGCCGGCGCCCGCGGATGCTCGCGCAACGCCGCCACCACCGGCTCCGGCGCATACCGCGGCCCCCACGCCGTCAGTGGCACCTCCTGGTCCTCATCCAGAATCCCCAACAACTGAGAGGCATGGGCCCGTAACGGCCGGCCCGCAATCGCAAACGCCGTCAGATACGGCGAGTGCGTATGAATCACCGCATTCACCTGGCCCCGCTCGCGATAAATCGCCACATGCAGTGCCGCCACCTCTTTGAGGTTGTCAGTCAGGCTGCCCTGGCTGCGCTGCAACTCGAAATCCACAATCGCCGCCACACCGCTGTCAGCCCCGCTCAACGAGGCAATCACCAGCCGCTCTTCGCCGGGAACACGCAGGCTGATATTTCCCGCCTCATTGCCCGACAGCACCTGATGCTTGATCAGCAACTGCTTGGCCAGTGCAAAGTCATGCTCGAACTCTTGGGTAAAACGCACAGGATCAAAGCTCATGGGAACTCCTTAATGAGGGTCAGAAGCGGTAGTCGGCTTTCACGTAGTAGAAGGCGCCTTCGGCACCGGCCGGGGAGATGCTCTGGTAGGCCACGCGCCCACCGACAAAGCGGTTGGCCACGTCGATCTTGTCGGGGTAGCTGTCAAAAATATTGTTGCCGCCCAGGGTCAGGGTGAGGGCCTGGCTGATGTCGTAGGACACGCTGGCATTGCTCACCCACTGCGCGGAAAACGTCTGGTCGCGGGCTTCGCCGAGGTTGGAATCGAGGGTGTAGGTGCCATAGCGGATCGTGTTGAAACTCGCCTGCCACGCGCCTTTACGCCAGTCGGCCCCCAGGATCAGCTTGGTATTGGGCGAGGCACTTTCCACGTAGCTGAGGGCTTCGCGGTTGATCAACGTGATGCCGGTGCCGGCGAGGGGGCCGGGGTTGTCTTTGATATCGGTGACCTGGGTCTTGCTGTAGTTGAACGCGCCGTTGAGGGTCAGTTGGCTGGCGTCGTCCAGGTCCAGACGATAGTGGGCGGCCACATCGACGCCGCTGGTCTTGGTGTCCAGGGCGTTGGTGAAAAAGCTCACGCCGGAGTAGTTGCCATAGCCTTGGCTGGCGAGGATCTGGCTGACCTGGGTGCCACTGAGGGTTTCCGACAGGGCGATACGGTCCTGAATGCGTATGTGATACGCGTCGACGCTGACGCTCGCGCGCTCCAGCGGCTGCCACACCACACCGAGGGACAGGCTGGTGGATTTTTCCGGCTTCAGGTCACTGGCGCCCAACGCCCGGGCTACCGGCGTGTTCACGCTGACGGTGCCGACCTGATAGGCCGTGGGGTCGCCGGCCTTGAATTCGGTCTGGGTCGCCGAGGTGCCGATCTGACCCAACGTCGGCGCGCGGTAACCGCTGCTTACCGTCGAGCGCAGGCCCCACTGCGGGGTGAGGTCGTAGCGTACGGAAAACTTGCCGGTGGTCGTGGTGCCAAAATCATCGTAGTGCTCGCTGCGCCCGGCCAGGCCCAGTTGCAGTTTGTCGGTGACCTGCTGCTCCAGGCCCAGGTAGCCGCCGAACACATGGCGTGCATAACGGCCTTCGTCACTGTCCTGGGTGCCGGGAAAACCCTGGGCGCCGCCGGCACGGGTGGGCAGGGCCGTGCCATGGGTCCAGGATGCAAGGTCGCCGGCGATCACTTCATAGGCTTCGTTACGCCACGCCAGGCCACTGGAAAACACCAGTGGACCCGCGCCCCAGCTCACCTTGAATTCCTTCACATGGTCCAGACCGACGTTGGTTTGCTCGTTGATCAACGCGCCGGCGTTGAAGCTGGTGGGACTGGCAGGTCCGAGGCTGGCGTTAAGCGAATCACTGAGGTGGTAGTCGATGCGATTGCGGCCGTAGTTGGCGCTGAGATCGAAGCTGCCCAGGCTGTCATCGCGGAGTTTCACCCCGCCAGTGACCGACGCATCCCGCGAACGTACATCGAGCAGGGGCAGGAATCCGTTGGGGTACACGGCCACCAGGTTGTTGGCGTCGATAGGCCGGCGAAAGGTGGCCTGGGATTCACCGGTGCGGTCCTGGTAAGTGGCGAAACCATAGAGGTCGACCGCATCGTTGAGTGACAGGCCGGTGTTGAGCGCCAGGTTCCAATCCTCAAGCCCCGGAGAACCGTAGCGCCAATGACGGTCGGCATCCGCTTCGCGGGCATCTGCAGTTGGGTAGAACTGCCGGCCATCGGTGCCGCCGGTGGAAGTGCGCTCGCTGCGCAGGCCCTCGCCGCTGAGGGTGAGGAAGCCGTCGCCGGGCAAGGTGAAACCGGTCCAGCCACCGACCGAGCGGCGAAAACCATCGCCCTTGGTGTATTGGCCAAAGGTGCTTTGCACCGCGCCGCCGTGATCCTGCTCCTTGAGCACGATATTGATCACCCCGGCAATTGCGTCGGAGCCGTATTGGGCCGAGGCGCCATCGCGCAGCACTTCGATATGGTCGACGGCGCTGACTGGAATCGTCGACAAGTCCACCGCCTGGGAACCCCGGCCCAAGGTGGCCTTGGTGTTGACGAATGCCGAGGCGTGTCGACGCTTGCCATTGACCAGCACCAGCACTTGATCAGACGCCAAGCCGCGCAGCGACACCGGCCGCTGCGACGACACGCCATCGGTGCCGTTGACTTGCGGGTAGTTCACTGACGGCACCAGGGTTTCCAGGGCCTTAGCCAGGTTATCGGTGCCGCTGCGCTCCAGTTGTTCGTTGCTGATCACATCCACCGGTGCCGCACTTTGCAGGGCGGTGACATCGCTACGGCGGGTGCCGATCACTTCAACCGACTTAAGGCGTGGCGCGGCCGGTTCGCTGCTGATCGCGGCTGCAGGTGTACTGGTGTCCGTCAGGCGATGGATCAACACGGCGCCACTGGCGGTCTGGCTGAAGCCCAGTTGTGAACCACTCAAGGCGATCCCCAGCGCCTGCTCCTGGCTCAAGCGGCCCTGGATCGAACGACTTGCGCGGCCTTCAACCAGCGGCGGATCAAAAGCGATGGAATGGCCGCTTTGCTGGGAAATGCTCAGCAGCACTTCATCCAGGGGCCCGGCGGGAATATTGAACTCAATGACCTTGTGTACGGCGGCCGCATCGTTTTGCGCCAGCACCAGGCTTGGCAGCGCCAGGCCGCCCAGGGCCAATGCGCACGCCAGGGGCGCCAGGGTGAATCCTGTTTTCAACATGCCAATCTGCTCCGGGTCGTGATGTTCTTTACGACCTTGAGCAACTTCGTGGGCTTTTTTTCACTGCTAAGTTAGAACACTTAGTTCGGTCTCTAGATCATTTAGTTGCGCTTATAAGCTTCGATCAAACTGATCTAAGTGTGCAGTGAAAATATAAGGGAGTATCTGCACAAGGGTACTGACAGCCAGATCGGGTTGTCCGCGCAAAGCTCACAAGTCATGGACTTGTACAGCGGTCTGCACGCTTACGGAAAAGCTCATCAGGAGACAGATGCCCATGTCTGAATTGTCCGTTCTAAATCCAGCCAGCCCAGCGCCGGCGATCCATTGCGAAAACACTGTGCCGCGTAGCATGGTGCACCGTGCTGCTGTCAGCGAAGTCTTCCTGACGGGCGCGGAGTTGGTAAAAGAGGGTCACTTCCGCTGCAGCGCCCAACTACCGCGTACCCACAGTTACTTCAGTGAACATACGCATCGTTCGGCACACTACGACATGTTGTTATTGCTGGAAGTGTTCCGCCAGGCGTCGATCTATATCTCTCATGCGTTCTTGGATGTGAGTGCCCAGGACAAGTTTATTTACCTGGACAGTGTCACTCGCGTCACCGAGCGCAGTTTGCTGGTGGTGGGGGATCGCCCGGCGTCGGCACAGATCGATGTGTTTGTGGTGGACGAATACCTGCGCCATGGCGAGCGCAGTGGCGTGACCCTGAACATGTCCCTGAGCATCAATGGCGAAGTCGCCGCACGGCATGAGCGCATGAGCATCCGTTGGATGAGCGGCGCTTCGTGGAACAAGATGCGCGCCCGTGGCCTGGCGGCGATTCCCGCCGACGCGGACCCGTTGGCGCAACTGCCGCCACCGTTGAGCCCGTCGGCGGTAGGGCGCCATTGGCTGAACAACGTGGTGCTGGGCAAGGACGTGGAGCAGGGCGCCGACCGCCTGGTGGCGCCGCTGATTGTGGACCTTAACAACCCGGCGATCTTCGACCATCCCCTCGACCATATCCCCGGCATGCTGCTGCTCGAAGGTTTCCGGCAAGCGGCCTTGGTGGTGGCGGATCGGCAATTGCAGGCCGCCCCTGATCAGTGGCTGTTGTCCAGTTGCCATGTGGTGTTCACCCGCTTCGGCGAGTTCGGTTTGCCGACACGGGTGCGTGCCGATCTCAATGCCCTGGCAATCGATGAACACGGGCGCATCACTCTGGCCCTGGACGTGGAGCAGGGCGGCGTGGTGATTGCCACAGCCGAGCTTGAGTTGTTGCCCGTGGCGGCCAGCCAGCCGTTGGCCTTGGTTGCGGGGGGTGTGCGATGAGCGATTTGAAGTTTATCTGGTTCGATTTCGGGGGCGTGCTGTCGCCGCCGATCCCCGCGTTGTTCGAGCAGTATCAGGTCAAGACCGGCTTGGCCCCGCGCGTGCTGCAACAGGCCATGAGTGATGTGGCCGAGGAACTGGGCGTGCCGATGCTGGCGCCGGTGGAGAGCGCTTTGCTCACCGAAAAGGAGTGGGGCCAACGCCTGGAATTGGCATTGCGGCGCCGCGACCCGCAGATTGATTTGTCCCGTGCGCGCCTGCAAACCTTTGGCGAGCATTGGTTCGCCGGAGTGCCGGCCAATGCGCCGTTGGTGGCCGCGGTGCGTGCGCTCAAGCGTGCTGGCTTGCGTGTGGGCATCCTCACCAACAACGTGGTGGAGTGGGAGCAGCACTGGCGGGCGATGGTGGGTTTGGACGAGGTGGTCGACCTGATCGTAGATTCAAGCCGGGAAGGCACCCGCAAGCCGGAAGCGGCGTTCTTCGAGGTCGCCACCGCACGTTCAGGCGTCAGCGCGGCTGACAGTTTGTTGATCGATGACGTGGCCGAAAACATCGACGCCGCCGTCGCGCTGGGCTGGCAAGTGCTGCACTTTATCGACAACCACCAGGCCCTTACCCAGTTGCAGCGCCTGACCGGTGTGAACCTGTTGCAACCTGTCGGGGAGCCTGCCTGATGAATATCGCCGTCGTCACCACCCCGCCAGTCACCGTGGCGCGCATCCCCAACCTGGATGCGCCGCCAGCCTATCAACCCGCCAGCCCCGCCAATGGCTTGCCCAGGATCCTCTTGCCCAGCGGCCACTTGGCGTATCACCTGACCCGCTATGAACACGTGCAGGCGTTGCTGCTGGACAACCGCGCCATTCGCGCTCCGTGCAACGAAGAAGACGGTGCGAGTTTTCTGCCCACCATCACGCCGCCAGAGTTACTGCTTAACAACGACATTCCCGATCACGGCCGCCTGCGTAAAGTGGTCGCGCGGGATTTCAGCCCCAGTGGGGTGGCGTTGCTGGCGGAAAAAGTGCAGCAGGCGACCCATGAGCGCCTGGATGTATTACAGCGCCAGGCCCCCGGTGCAGACCTGTTTGCCCAGGTGCTTGATCACATTCCTGCGACGGTGGACTGCCAACTCCTCGGCATCCCCCTGAGTGACCGTGAATACTATCGGCCGCTCAGCCATACGGTGCAGGTCGCGTCGGATGCAGATGTGCCGGAGCTGCTGAACCAATTCTGGGGCGTCTACAACTACCTCACCGACCTGGTGACGGGCGCGCGCCCTACCTATCCCGATGGGCTGATCCAGCGTTTCGTCGCCACCCGCAACGACAGTGAACCGCCACTCAACGACAAGGAGTTGGTGGGCATCCTGCTCGGCGTGCTGATCGGCGGCGACCAGAACATTCTTACCGTGCTCACCAAGGCGGTGTACACCCTGTTGGCCGCGCCCGAGCTGTGGCAGCAGTTGGTGGACGACCCTGCGCTGATCCCGAATGCTGTCGAAGAGCTGCTGCGCGTGATCCCCCTGGGCACCATCTCGACCTTCCCGCGCCTGGCCAGTGTCGACCTTGACGGGCCGTGGGGGTTGATCCCAGAGGGCAGCATCATCTACGCCGATGCATTCGCAGCCAACCGTGACCCAGCGGTGTTTCCTGAACCCTTGGCGATTCGCTTGGACCGTAACGACGCGCGGCATTTGCAGTTCGGCTACGGCATGCACAACTGCATGGGCGCGGCCCTCGCGCGCCTGGAAATCACCACGGTGTTGCAGATTCTGGTGCAGCGCTTTCCCAACTTGCGCCTGGCGGTGCCGGCGGACCAGGTGCCCTGGGTCGACGGCATCATCCTGCGCCGACCGGTGCGTTTGCCGGTGCACGGTTTCACTTCAACCTGACCCTGGAAGGACCCATGAAAAACTCGTTTGCCGACACGGCTCTACTCTCGATCATCCTGCTGGCGATCTTCGTTGTGCCCAGCTCCATCTCCGGCACGGCCCTCGCGTTGCCGGCCATCGGCGCCGATATCCAGGCGCCGTTGACCAGCCTGCAATGGGTGGTCAACGCCTTCAACCTGGCGTTTGCCTGCTTCACCCTGGCCTGGGGCGCGCTGGCTGATCGGCTCGGGCGCAAGCGCTGTTTTGTCGCCGGTGCGTCGCTGTATGTGGTGGCCTCGGTGCTGTCTGCGGTGGCCGACAGCGCGTGGTTGCTGGACGCGGCACGGGGGCTGGCGGGGATTGGTGCGGCGGCGATTTTCTCGTGCGGCATTGCCATCCTCTCCACCCACTTCAGTGGGCCGGCGCGGTTACGTGCATTTGCCTTGTTCGGCACCGTTGCGGGGCTGGGTGTGAGCCTGGGGCCGACCTTGTCCGGCTTACTGCTGGACAGCGTCGGCTGGCGCGCGATTTTCTGGGCGCACGCAGTCACCTTGGTCATTGTGCTGTTGGGCACCCCTTTGATCACGCGGGACGGCGAACTGGCAGAACGCACTGCACGCTTTGATGTGCCGGGCGCGACGTTATTTGTGTTGGCCTTGTTGGCGCTGATGGTTGCCATCGTGCAGGGCTCGCAGTGGGGCTGGAGCAGCCCGGGCGTGCTGGGCCTGGTCGCGGTCGCGGCGGTGTTGCTGGCGGTATTTACCTGGCAGGAGCGCCGCCATCGCCAGCCGATGCTGGACCTGTCGCTGCTGGCAAGCGGGCCTTTTGTCGGCCTGGCGTTGGTCACCGTGGCGGCATCGTTTGGCTTTGTGACGCTGCTGACGTACTTGCCGAGCTACTTGTTCGGCGTACTGCAATTGAGCGCGACCCACGCAGGCCTGGCGATGTTGCTGCT
The DNA here is from genome assembly GCF_054062775.1 of Pseudomonas sp. TE3911. Classification (NCBI taxonomy): domain Bacteria; kingdom Pseudomonadati; phylum Pseudomonadota; class Gammaproteobacteria; order Pseudomonadales; family Pseudomonadaceae; genus Pseudomonas; species Pseudomonas sp. TE3911. The sequence continues at coordinate 1,986,821 of NZ_JBSSFP010000001.1, forward strand.
GACGGTGCCAATGCTGTTCTGCCCGATTCTGGCCGGCAAGTGGGCGGCGCGTGGGGTGTCGGCGATCGGCATTCTCAAGGTCAGCCTAATTGCGTTGCTGGTGGGCGTCGTGTCGTTGGCGCTGGTCAGCCAGGTTGGCGTGGCGTTGTGGCAACTGGCAGTGCCGTTACTGCTGGTGGGCATTGGCATGGGATTGTCGGCCGGGCTGGTGGATGGTCTGGCGCTCAAGACCGTGCCCGAGCAGAAAGCCGGGATGGCTGCCGGTTTGCTTAACACCTTCCGCCTGGGCAGCGAGGCGATTGCTGTGGCGTTGTATGGTTCGTTGCTGGCCACCTTGCTGGACAGCCAATTGCGCACAACCTTGAGCCGCCTGGCGCCCGATCCCTCGACCCTGCAACGCTGGATCGATGACGTGGCCGCCGGCAATCTCACCGGGTCGTTGCAAGCCCTGAGTACGGAACAGGCCGGCACGGTGCACAGCCTGTTTATCGGCGGCTATGACAGTGCGTTCCACGGCGTGCTCTGGGCGTTGGCCGCGATCCTGCTGGTGCTGACCGCAGTGGTCGCCTGGCTGGTGCGCCCGCTGCGTGAACAGGAGCGTACGGAGGCGCAATTAGCCGCTAACTGAGTGACTCACCACACCGCCTGCGGCGCTCGCAAGCGGTGCTTTTGCGTGCCTGCAGGGGTGCCAAGGGTTATGCAGAAAATGCAGCTTATTGGATGTTTTTATTCTTTTATTCGGTGATGCCCGCTGGGGCAAACTGGACTCACCTGCCTGGATGCAGGTCTACCTCAAACCGACAGGCCCACCACCACTTGTCCGCTGGCGTGTGCAGTCCATGAAGACTATGGACCTATGGACCCGAATGCCTTGCTCAAGAGCCGCCTCATCGGCCAGATTTTCCAACAGCACTACAGCTGGTTGTGCGCACGCTTGTCGTACCGCACCGGTTGCAGCCACAGCGCCGAGGACATCGCCGCCGAGACCTTTCTCAAGGTGTGGATGCTGCCCGATCCCACGGCCATTCGCGAACCGCGCGCGCTGCTCACCACCATCGCCCAGCGCCTGATGTATGAGGGCTGGCGCCGTCGCGATCTGGAAAAAGCCTACCTGCAAATCCTCGCCGAAGTGCCTGAACACGTGCACCCGTCGCCCCAGGAACAGTTGATCCTGATCGAAAGCCTGCTGGCCATCGACCGGCTGCTGGATGGCCTTTCAGGGCAAGCCAAGGCGGTGTTCGTGCACAGCCAGTTGGACGGCATGACCTACGCGCAGATCAGTGAACGGCTCGGCCTGTCGCTGGGGCGCATCCACCAATTGATGACCCAGGCCCTGCGCGCCTGTTACCTAGGGTTGAACGAGTGAGCAAACGAGCGTTGAACGACCCGGTGGCCGAGGAGGCCATTGGTTGGCTGGTGCAGATCCAGTCCGGAGATTTCAGTGTCGAACAGCAAGCGGCGCTGGAGGTGTGGCGTGGCACTTCGGCCCATCATCGTCAGGTCTACGCGCAACTGATCGCAGGGCTGGATCAACTCAAGGCTTCGCCGTGGCGCGGACGCTCCAGCTCGCAACTGTTGCGCAGCCTGGAACAGCCCAACAGTCGCCGCGCGTTCCTGCGCACCAGCTTGTGTGCGCTGGGGCTGGCGGCGGGTGTGGGTTGGGTCACGCGCTTTGAACCGGGCGGGCAGTCATACGCCACCGGCACGGGCGAGCGACGTACCTGGCAGTTGCCCGACGGTTCGACGCTCAAACTCAATGCCCGCAGCCAGGTGATCGCGACGCTCGCCAACGGGCAGCCCAGCCTGGAGCTGCGTGCAGGCGAGATATTAGTGAATGCCTCGCGCCCGTTGCAGGTCAGTAGCCGTGCCGGACGTATCACTGGCGCCAGCGGTCGCTTGATGCTGAGCGAGCAGGGTGCGGCCTTGCGTCTGGTCACCCTCGATAGCGATGTGGTGTTGCATCTCGAAGGCGGTACGCAGCAGCGCGTGGCGATGCATCAGAGCACGGTGTTTGATCATCAGCGGATTCTCACTCAGGTGCCGATGGCGACCAGTGAGACCGCTTGGTTGGAGGGTTGGTTGGTGGTGCGTAATCAGACATTGGCGAGCGTGGTGGATGCGATTCGGCCCTACCGCAATGGCATCGTACGGCTGGACTCGGCAGTGGCGGGGTTGCGGGTGACAGGGCGGTTTCCGTTGGATGATGCGCAGCAGACGTTGGAGGCGCTGGAACAGAGTTTGCCGATCAGGGTCAGGCAGTGGGGGGGAATGGTTGTGTTGATTGGGGGGAGGGTGTAGGCGGGTTGGGTACATATCCGTTGCTGCGGTAACGGCGGCCTAGGGCTCCGCCCTTACAGTGGGTCAGTCACTGTTGCATTGACTGACCCACTGCTATCACCAGTAAGCGCGTCAGAACTTGCCATCCACGCCGATGCGGAAGGTGTCGTTTCGTTCGTCGCTACCCAGAGCGGTCTTGTAGGAGACGCCCATTTGCCAGGATCGGCCCAGGTTGAAGTCCAGCCCGAGGTCCAGATTGGCGAAGTTGCCACGCCAGATTTTCAATAGGCTGCGGTATAAATCGCCAACGCGTCCTCCTCAAGCACGGGCCGTGGATTGTTCACCAGCAGTCGCTGTTGTTGCATCGCACTGCGGGCCAGCTCCGGCAGGCTTTCCAAAGTGACTCCGGCGTCTCTCAAGCGCAAAGGCAGCCCGACCGCTTCGTGAATCCTGCGCAATTCTTCAATCAGTTGTGCGGCGCCATCTCCTGGCAGCAGACGCTCACCCAGTACGCACGGCGCCAGTTCGGCGTAGAGCGCATGGGCGTGGGACAGATTGAAGGTCAGCACCGGGTTGAGAACCAGTGCGTTGGACAGCCCGTGGGGCAGGTGGAATGTGATGCCCAGCGGGTAAGCCAATGCATGCACCGCCGCGACCGGCGCGTTGGCGAAAGCCTGGCCGGCCAGGCAAGCGCCCAGCAGCATGGCCTGGCGCGCTTCAAGGTCCTGCGGCGCGCGCACGGCTTGCTCAAGGTTGGCGCTGAGCAGGCGCAGGGCTTCACGGGCCAGCAGGTCCGAGATCGGGTTTTTACGCAACTTGCTGGTGTAGGCCTCGATGGCGTGCACCATCGCGTCGATGCCGGTGGCAGCGGTGACCGGGTCGGGCAGGCCGACGGTCAGTTGTGCGTCAAGGATCGCCAGGTCCGGCAGCAGTTGCTGGGACACCACGCCGGATTTACCAGTGGCGGTAGTGACGATGGAAATCGGCGTGACTTCAGAACCGGTCCCGGCCGTGGTCGGCACCTGGATCAACGGCAGACGCGCGCCGTTGGCCTGGTTGACGCCGTAGATGTCGCTCAAGGTCTGGCGTTGCTCGGGGTGTGCCAGGTAGGCGACCAGCTTGGCGGTGTCCATGGAGCTGCCGCCGCCGAAGCCGACGATCAGGTCGGCACCGATTGCACGTGCTTGTTCAGTGGCCGCCAGCACCAGCTCTTCGGCCGGGTCGGCGAGGACGTCGCTGTACACCTGCAGGTTGATCCCCGCAGCGGTGAAACCGGGCAAGACTGAATCCAGCAGGTTGTGGCGCAGGATGCCTGCGTCGGTGACCAGTAATACGTTACGTGCACCACGGGCGGCGCACTGTTCGGCCAATTGTGCGGCGGCGCCGCTGGCGCAGATCAGGTGCGCGGTGGTGCTGAAATTGAATGCTTTCATGAATAACCTCTGCTTATTCTGATTGAGGGGGCAGGCCGGCATCGATGATCGTCTGGGCCACCGCTTCCATGCTGGTGCGGCTGGCCATGGCATCGCGTTGCAGGCGCCGGTGAGCGTCGTTTTCGCCGATGCGATGGCGGGCCATGAGCAGGGCCTTCGCCATGGAGATCTTCGACACCGCCGGTTGACGGGTCTGTAATTTGCGCAGTTGCGCCAGCATGTCGATGCGCGCACGCCAGGCAGCGCGGGCCATCAGTAATTGGGTTAACAAGCCGAAGGGTCGCAGTGGGCGCTCGATCACGGCTGCCGGCTGGGTTTCCAGCACCAGTTGCAACATCGACGGGTTTTCATAGCCCACCACGGCAATGATCGGTGGCGCCTGTTCGCTCAAGCCTTCCACCAGCGCCTGGGTATTCAGGCGCTGGCTGAGTTCCACGGCGAGCAGCACCACATCGGTGTGCTCTGGCAAATGCGCAGGCACCGGCCAGCATTGCTCAACGATGCAGCCGATGCGCTGCAACTGGTCCAGCACCACGCGGGCCTCGGCATCTACCGGGTGAATCACCAGCACGCGCAGGCCCTTGAGTTCGCGCAACAGCGAAGGTGCCTGGGTCATCTCGCACTCCCACTGTTCATGGCTGCACATCCAGCTGGTAATCGACCATGTAAGGGCTGGGTTTCACCGGCTGCTCGCTCTGCACCACCAGCTCGAAACGGCGTTGGTGGTCGAGACGCGCAATACGAGGCCACAGCCAAGTGTGCTGGGTGTCCGGGTCGATCTGCACGCGGCCCTGGGGCGCGTCGAACTGCGCACCGGCCAAGGCCTTGCGCAGCGCTTCGATGGACGAACCCTCGGCACGCCGCGCTGCCTCGGCGAACAGATGCACCTGGAAGTACGCCGCCTCACCGCCCGCCGTCAGCGGCGCCGTGTCACCGAAGCGCGCTCGGTAACGTGCGACGAACGCCTGGCTGGCAGGCGTCGCCAGGGTGGAGAACCACGGCGCCGCCGACACATGCCCTTCGGCCTCTTCATCGCTCATGTGCAACACGTCGACCTCGTTGGTCGCGAGGCTGACGATGGGCATGCGCGCCGGGTCGAAACCGGCCTGTCGGTACGCGCGGTGCAGGGCCGGAATATCGCTGCCGACGATGGTCGAGTAGATCGCATCCGGTGCCGTGGCCCGCGCCCGTTGCATCACCCGTTCGAAGTCCTCGGCGGTGGCGTGGAACGGCAAGTAGATCTCGTCCACCACTTCGCCACCGGCCTGTTCGAACAGTTCGCGCATGATGCGGTTGGACTCGAACGGGTACACGTAGGAGCCACCGACAAACAGCACGCGGTTGCCGAAATGCGCCAGTACGTACTGCGCCAGTTGGACTGAGTTCTGGTTCGGTGCGGAGCCGGTGTAGTAACACCAGGGCGAGTATTCAAACCCTTCGTAGAGGGTCGGGTAGAACAGCAGTCGGCGGCGGCTCTCGACCACCGGCAACACCACTTTGCGGGTGCTCGACATGTGGGTGCCGAACAACACCTGCACCTGGTGCTCGTCACACAGGCGCAGGGCGCTGTCGCGGTAGTCCGACGGTTCCGCGCCGGGATGGCCGTCCACTGGCACCAGTGGTCGTCCGTGGATGCCGCCGGCGTCGTTGACCTCGGCGATCGCCAGGTGGGTGGCATTGGCCTGGGTGGTTTCCGAGGCAGCGGTAAGGCTGCTCTCGGAAAACAGCAGGCCGACTTTGTAGTCAGAGGCGCTCATGAAATCAGGCTTTCCCAGTCGATATGTTGTTCAAAGGCGTGCGCGACCTGGTACAGCGTGGCTTCGTCGTAGTCCCGCGCCACCAGCATCATGCCCACTGGCAGGCCACTGGCAAGCCCACACGGGAGTGACAGGGCAGGGTGGCCGGTAACGTCGAAGGGCGCGGTGTTCGCGTTCATTTCCAGGGCCCGTTGCACCCACTCGCTGGGTGAGGCGTCTGCTGTCGGCAATGTTGGCGCCTTGAGCGGTACGGTGGGCATCAGCAGCACATCGAAGTCCTGCAATTGCTGGTCGTAGGCCGCACGTAATTGCCGTGCAGCATTCTGAGCCTTGGCGTAGTACTGGCCGCCAAAACGGGTGTACGCGTATTCACCGGCCAGCAGGCAGGTTTTCAGGTCGTGCGGGAATTGCCCAGCCTGGGTCTGCCAGTCTTGCTGTGCGTTCATCAGGCTCTCTACGTACAGGCCTTTCCAATTCGAGCCGTAATTGTAGCCGCGCAGCAATTGGGTGGTGCCTTCCACCGCGATGGGTGTCCAGATGGCGTGGCCCAGGGCGTGCAGCGGTATCGAGATGCCCTCCACCCGTGCCCCGAGGTCTACGAACAACGCAGCGGCACGGCGCACCGCCGCGTCCACATCGGCCTCGGAGTTGGCATGCCCGAAGCCCTCGCGCACCACACCGATCCGCAGGCCCTTGCAGCCTTTGCCGAGGGCCTGTGTATAAGCTTCGGTCGGCACGACGCGGTCCTGCCTGGGGTCGAGGCCATCGGCGCCGGCCAGCACTTCCAAGAGCAGCGCGTTGTCGGCGAGGTTGGCACTCATGATGCCGGCGTGGTCCAGGGTCATCTCGATGGGCATGATCCCGGTGTAGGGGATCAACCCATGGGTCGGCTTCATGCCGTAGATACCGGAGTAGGCCGCCGGAATGCGGACCGAACCGCCCTGGTCAGTGCCGATGCCCAGATCCACTTCGCCGGCCGCGATCAGCGCCGCGCAGCCCGACGACGAACCGCCGGTGGAATGCCCCGGATTACGCGGGTTGTGCACTGCGCCGGTGGCGTTGGTATGGCTGCTGCCCGACACACAAAAGAACTCGCAATGGGCCTTGCCCAGAATCTGTCCGGCAGCGTCCAACACACGTGTCGCGACAGTGGCGTCAATGTCCGGCACGTAGCCCTGCAGGGTCGATGCACCGTTCATCATCGGCACGCCGGCCAGGCAGATATTATCCTTGAGCGCCACGCGCTTGCCGGCCAACTTGCCCGTTGGTGCCCCCTGAATCTCGGTGCGTACGTACCAGGCGTTGTAAGGGTTGTGCTGCGGCACCTGGCCAGGGCCGCGAGGGTAACGGGGGGGCAATGGCGGGTTGGCGATGCCATCCAGGCGGTCGTAGTCCTGCCACACGGCGTCGAGAATGTTCGCGTATTCGTGCAGCAGCGGCTCGGCCATTTGCAGGCCAAGGCTGTGGCCGACTTCGGTGAGATCGGCCAGGGTAGGGCGTTGAATAGACATGGCAGGTTCCTTATGCATGAAAGCCCATGAAGCGCTCAGCGATGGCTTCGGCGCTGGTGTGAGCCGGGTCGACCTCGTCCACCAGTTGGCCGTTCTCGATGATCAGAATGCGGTCGGACAGGGCACTGAGAAATTCGATGTCCTGTTCCACCAGGATCACCGCCAGATTCTGTTCCACACGCAGGCGCTGCAGGGTTTCAATGATTTCGTCGCAGATCGATGGCTGGATGCCCTCGGTGGGCTCGTCCAGCAGGATGATTTTCGGGTTGCCGCACAGGCAGCGTGCGAGGGCCAGCAGTTGTTGCTCTCCGCCGGACAGCGCGCCACCGGGCTGGTCGAGCAAGCGGTGCAGGCGCGGGAAGTACGCGAGGATGCGTTCGATGGTGGCGTCGGCTGCGGCGAAGTCCTTCACGCAGCCCATGCGCAGGTTTTCCCGCACGCTCAGGTACGGGAATATCTGCCGGCCCTGGGGCACATAGCCGATGCCGGCGCGGGCGCGTTGGTGGGCGGCGGCTTTGCTTAAGTCTTCTCCGGCAAAATGCAGGCTGCCGGCCATGGCGGGGATTTCGCCCATTAAGGCGCGCAACAGGGTGGTCTTGCCCATGCCATTGCGACCCAGTACACCGACGCAGGTGTTGGCGGCACAGCTCAAGCGGATGTCACGCAACACGGGAATACGCCCATAACCGGCGGATAGACCGATGACTTCAAGCATGTTTGATCTCCTGCTTGCCCAAGTACGCTTCGCGCACGGCCGGGTCCTGGGTCACTTCGGCAAAGCTGCCTTGGGCGAGGATTGCGCCTTGGTTGAACACGGTGACGGTGCCTGCGATCAGGCGGATGAACTCCATGTCGTGCTCGACCACCACCACGGTGCTGTGGGCGTTGATTTCTTTGATCAGCGCGGCGGTCTTGCGCACTTCCTGGTACGTCATGCCGGCGGCGGGTTCGTCCAGTAATACCAACTCCGGGCGCGAGGCGAGGATCATGCCCAACTCCACCCATTGGCGTTGGCCGTGGGCCAGGTCGCCCACCAGGCGTGCGCGCAAGTCGACCAGGCCGATGCGTTCCAGGGTCTGCTCGGCAGTGGCGCGGGCTTCGTTTGGCGCTTGTCGGCGACTGGCGGCCAAGCGCAGGTTTTCCAACACATCCAGGCCGTCGAAGACGCTGGGGGCCTGGGTTTTGATGCCGATGCCGAGCCGGGCGACATGGTGCGGCGCCAGCCCTGAAATGCGCTGGCCCTTGAAGTGGCATACGCCGCGCGTGGGTTTGAGTTGGCCGCTGAGCATCTTGAAGAAGGTGCTTTTGCCGGCGCCATTGGGGCCGATCAGGCAACGCAGCTCGCCGCTGTCGAGGGTGAAATCCACGGCTTTGACCGCGTGAACGCCGCCGAAGCTGACGCCCAGGCCTTGGGTTTGCAACAGGCTCATAGTGCGCGCTCCTGTGCAGGTGTCGGTTGCGGGCGACGTTGGAAAACACGCGCTGCCCAACCGGTCAAGGTCGGCAGCAAGCCACGGGGCAGCAACATGACGAACACCAGCAGAATCAGGCCGAGCACAAAGCCGCTGTCCACATGCTGCTGTTCACCGAGGCGCGCCATCAGCGCCTGTATGCCGATGCACGCCACGATCGGCCCGAACAAGGTGCCACGGCCACCGACGATGACCCAGATGATGATCTGCGCCGATTGCGCCAATCCGAACACACCTGGGCTGACAAACGCGCCCCAGTTGGCGAACAGGCAACCCGCGAGCCCGGCGATGCCGCCACCCAGGCTGAACACGATCAACTTGTGCAGGCGCGTGTCATAGCCCAGCAAACCGGCGCGCTGTTCGTTCTCACGAATGGCCACCACCACTTTGCCGAAGCGGCTGGCGAGCAGGCCGCGCAGCCCCAGGTAACAGAGGATCAGCGCGGCGCCGATTACCTGGAACAGGGTTTCCGGTTCGAGCACACGTTCAGGGTTGAACGGCATGTTGAGGGTGGGAATCGCTGGAATGCCGTTGAAACCGCCGAGCAGTGCGCTGCCGATGTGGTATTCGGAGCCCGAGGTGGAGTTCATCACGTTGAACAGAATCAGCGTGACCGCCAGCGTAATCACCCCCAGGTACACGTCGCTGATGCCGCCGTAGAACATGAAGTAACCCATGGCGGCGGCGACCAGGGCGGGCACTGCGATGGCCAGCAGCACCGGCCAGGTGCTGTCGCCGATGTTCAGCACACCGATGGCATAGGCATAGGCGCCCAGGCCAAAAAACGCCGCCTGGCCAAAACACAGGATGCCGCCGAAGCCCCAGATAAACGCCAGGCTCAGGGCCAGCAGCGCCATCACCAAGTAGATGGTCAAGGACAGCAGGGTAAACAGATCCAGCCACTGTGGCAGGACCGCCACCAGCAGCGCAGCCACGACGCAGCCGAGCACCGGTAATAGGGTGCGGGTATCAACAGGCATCAGAACGCCCTCCGAAAGAATCGACCGGTAATGCCCTGGGGCAGTACGCGAATCAGCACAATGGCCGCCAGCAGCAACGCCACTTCACCAAACACCGGAGTGCTGAAGAACGTCACCACCTGGCTGATCACGCCGAAGCCACCGGCGGCGGTGAGGGTGCCGGTGATCACTGCACTGCCGCCGCCGATCACGGTGATGAAAGCCTTGGCGATGTAGCTGGCGCCGAGGGTTGGAATCACCCCGGTAAGCGGCGCCAGCACGGCACCGCCCAAGCCCGCGAGCGCCGCGCCCAGGCCAAAGGTCAGGCTGTAGATCCGTCCGGGATTGGCCCCGAGTGCAGCGGCCATCTTGGCGTTTTGCATGGTGGCGCGGGCGCACAGGCCGAAGTGGGTAAACCGCAGCAGCGCCCACATGCCCAGCAGCACGGCGACCGCCACGGCGATCACAAACAGGCCGTAGCCGCTGGTTTGATAAGCGCCCACGGTGATGCCCGGCAAGGGCGAGCTGATGCCCACCGTCGTGTTGCCGAACAGCATGGTGGCAGCGCCGGTCAGTGCCAGGCTCAGGCCCCAAGTGGCGAGCATGGTGTCGATCATGCGGCCATACAGGTGTCGCACCAGCAGGCGTTCCACCAGCATGCCGAACAGGCCCACGCTCAAGGGCGCCAGCACCAGGATCGAAATCCAGATCGGTACGTGCAGGTTGTGGGTGGCGAGCACGGCGACGTAACCGCCGAGCATCATGAATTCACCGTGGGCGAGGTTGATGATTTTCATCATTCCGAACACCACCGCCAGGCCAATGCTCAGCAGCACCAGCGTGGCGATGGCGCCCACGATTTGCAGGGAAAAAATGGCAGCCCAATCCATGTCGGCCTCCTTACAGCGCGATGCTGTATTGTTTGGCGTCGCGCGGGTTCTTCACCAGGTCGCACACGGCGGCGGTGTCGGACGGCGCTTGCTGGGCAAAGCTTTCGACCACCTCCAGGCGGCGGTCGCGGACTTCGGCGATGTGCACGTCGAGCACACAGTGGTGGGTCGCCGGGTCGATGCTGACCTTGCCGCTGGGCAGGTCCAGGCTGATGCCTTTTTCCAGGGCCTGGGTCACGGCCATGCGCTCCACCGTACCTGCCTGGCGCACGCCTTCGGCCCACAGCATCATGCCCTGGTAAGCGCCCATGGCCAGTTCGGTGATGTACGGATAGTCCGCGCCGAAGCGCTTATGGAAGCGCTCGACGAACGCCTGGTTCTGCGACGTGGCCAGTTCCTGCACATAGTTCTGGCAGATCAGGATGCCGTTGCATTCTTCCGGCGACAGCACGATGTGCTCGTTACCGCCGGCGAAGGTGGTGGAGGCAATCGGCAGCTTGCCGGTCATGCCTGCGGCTTTCCACTGGCGATAGAACGACATGTGCGCGCCGCCCACCAGCGCCGACCAGACGAAGTCCGGCTTGGCTTCCTGGATCTTCGAGATCGTCGCGCCGAAGTTGGTCACGTCCAGTGGGAAGAACTCGATGCCGACGCTTTCGCCGCCCGCTTGCTCGACGTACTTCTTGACCCAGGCGGTGACGATCTGCCCGTAGTTGTAGTCCGCCGCGACGATGTAGACCTTCTTGCCCCACTTCTTGGTGACATGGGACACCAGCTTCTCCACGGTCTGGCCGGGTGTGACACCGGTGCCAAAGAAGTTGCGGTCACACACGCCGCCTTCGTATTGGTTGTTGTAGAAATACAGGGTCTTGTAGCGGTCCAGCACCGGACGCACCACTTCCCGCGACGCCGACGTGATACCGGCGTGCACCACCGCCGCGCGATCCTTGAGCGCGGCCTGTTGGGCGTATTGCGCGTAAAGCTGCATGTTCGACTGAGTGTCGTACTTGATCAGGTTGAGCGGGCGGCCGAGCAAGCCGCCGGCGCTGTTGAGTTCTTCGACAGCGAAGGTCAGTGCATCGACGATGGGTTTGCCGTAGATGTCGAGGCCGCCGGAGTTGTCATACAGCGAGGCGATATTGATCGCGTCGTCGGCAGCAAACGCCGAGAAACTCTTGAGGCTCAACGTGGACACTGCAGCCGCGGAAATCGCAGATGCACGCAGGAAAGCACGACGATTCATAGCCATTCGGAAGACTCCTGAAACCCGGACTCCCTATCCACTGCGGCCCGAAGCACGCCAGGAAAAGCGCCGGGCATGACGGTTTGCAATGAAGGAAAGAAGGTCTGGGAAGAAATGCAGGCGGGGAAGGAGGGCCTGATTTCACATACCGACGGCGCTGTCGGCTGGATATGTGATTCGCTTCACTTGGAGACACCAGCCGCATCGTTGAGGCTGGGTCGCCCACCCTGAGAGGATGGGGGAAACGAGTGCCGCATGGCGCGGCGATAGCTTAAAAGCAAGCTTCAGGCCATAAACGCTATGTTTATGATTTTAAAGGAAACCAGTGTGTATGACGACGCTGGTCACGCTCCGAAAAATGTCACCTGGGTAGAAACGACGCACCGTGTGCGTGCGTTTGGAACAGGTGCGCGGTTGCTTTACGCCGTGTAAACGGCGCCTCAAGAGCCAAGCCCACGCTTGCATGATGCAAATACGGTCAGTGTTCAATCTGTCGTCGCGTGAGCACGGGAGAACGGCGAGGCGATATTCTCAGGCTACGGCTTCAGTTTTAACGGGTGAACGCTTCATGCGTTTTGCATAAAAAACTTTGATCGTTTTTGAAAGGGTTTTTTCAATCAGGAAGTATGAAGCGATGGACAGCGAAATTAAAAAGATGACAAAGACTGAAAAATTAATCGTACTGGATTCAAAAAGAAACTGAGTCGGCAGCATTTGGAAAGCAAGGTGAGCCGGCGCTTGCAGTATGTAAAGCGAATAGCTGGATTCTCCGAGTATGACAAGCACGGGTATGAAGGGGGCTTTTTTTAGTAAGTTGTTTGCTATGGCGCAAAAGTAAATCGCTGGGGCAAACAGGATAGCTGTGAAACTACTTCCGTACGCTAAGTGCGCGCCGATGGCGTCATCTATTCTTGGGCCGTAATCAATTATCTTGCCGATAATGGCGAACAACACGATGCTGAGAACGAGCGCAGTCTTCTCCCCGACGACGTTGCGCAATACGCCTGCTTTGAATATGAGCCCGGCAGTGAACCCAAGGACAAAGCTGCACAGGTGTGACGGTGGAAAATAATTGATCAGCGAGTGCAGGCGCGGACTGGTATTGCCATAGGGGTCTGTACGGCTGTAGTAGCTGAGCACGAGTTGGCTGAAAACCCAAAGGAGTAGCGAAGACGCCAGCCACACCTTGAGGCGTACGTGTTTTTTTATATTGCTGACAAAAATCAGCAAGGGGCAAATCAAATAGAAAAACATCTCAACTGAAACAGACCAGCCAGGGTAATTTAAAGTCGTTGCGTATTTTGGGAACCACGCTTGAATAAGGGCGGCGGATATAAAAAATTTGCCGTTTAGTGAGCTGCTTGTTATTGCCATGTAAGCCAGTAGCGCTATTAGATAAATGGGCAATATCCTGGCGGCTCTGTTTACATGGAATTGTGAGGTTGGAATGTTCTTTTTTGTATTCGATAGGGCGAGCACAAAGCCTGACAGTACGAAAAAGAAAGTGACCATGATCGGCCCGCAATTCAGTATCGTTGGCAAGCTTGCGTAAATTTGCGTTTCTTTTCCGTAATGGAAAAGAACCACTACGATGGCTGCAACAAAGCGCAGAAATGTTAAAGACTCTAGCCGCTCTACGGGCAATTTTGCATTTCCCAAGGACTCATCAATTGTGTTGCAGGCATGCATTTTTTGTTCGGGCACGATTCCTTTGCCTCTTGAGATGTCGCGTGAATAGTTGGCTTTTATCTAGCGGGCACGAGAAAACCGGTACCACGCCGACTATTAGCCGGTGATGGCTGCTGGGTTCTCCCTGATAGGTGGGCGCGCAGACGGGTGACCAAAGCCACATTTCGACAATTCGCGTTGTAGGAAGGTTCGTTGCGGGTAGTCAGATTGTTGTGCGCGTACGGCAGTCGCGGTTTGGAGGCCGAGCTTGAGCCCGAAGAGGATCTGGCGCCTTTCTAACGGGCAAAAAAAAGCCCGCTTGTGGGCGGGCCTAAAGGGAATTCTTCAAAGGAGTAGGGTGATTTAGCACCCTGTCCTGTAAATGCAAGGTGAAAAGGATGTCGCAAAAGCAGAAAGCAACGCACGTAGCCAGCTCTATGTAATACCTGGGGAAGTTGTAATCGTCAGGATTCCCGACTCAATAGATGGCGCTCCGAAGGGCAGATACAAGAAGCTCAGCGCGAAGATCGTCCAGCAAACGCCAACGATCAGTGCGAACGGACCCACTACTTTCAGTCGAATCTTCCCGTGACTGAGCCAAAACCTCGCGATTAATGGCTTATGGCCGCCATTGGTCGGCAATAACGAGATCACGCCGAACGCGCCCGGCAACCTAATACATACTGACTCATCTCACCATTAGGGGCCCTCGATGAGAGAGGCACAGCGAAGACTAGCCATGACAGCCTGGCGCGACCTGTTTACACAGGCCGTAAGTCAAACGGACGCAGAGGTTAAGTATTTTGGATTGTTGCGGCGGGCTGACGCCATGGAGCTTGCCGAACTCATCACCAGCGATGAGTGGAGAAAGCTGGTGCAGCAGGCGGGAGCAATGCTTTCCAGCACCGCAGAGTGTATGGGCGGACCTGGCTAGGGCAGAGACTTGGTTGCTTCGGTTTCTTCGTCTATCGCCATGCTGGTGGTGGCGGGATCCCCTCGCAGGTACGGAGTCGCCACAGAAGTTTTGCAAGGGTTAAGTAGCACGGCACATATTTTTTACTGAGTTTCCCTATCTGAGCCCAGCGCGATTGCTGGGCTTTTTTGCTATGCAGTCATGAGAACAGCGAAGTAGTCGGTGAAGTATGCCGATTTGATTTGCGTCGGCGGAACGCCAGGGAAGGGAGTTGCGAAGCAGTGTCAAAAATTGCGGAGCGCAAAAGATAAGGGCCTGCATGACGTTAATCATGCAAGCCCTTGATATCTATGGTGCCCGAACCCGGAATCGAACCGGGACGCCCTTACGAGCGGGGGATTTTAAGTCCCATGCGTCTACCAGTTTCGCCATTCGGGCGGTAGCGCGGTGTAGCAGGGTTGGGAATATATAGATCAAGGCGCGTATGCGCAAGGCCGTAACGCACCTTTGTTGGGCATCGAGCAAGATGAAAAAGCTCGAAAGATCAGTGGGCTACAGGGGTTTTAAAAGAGAGTCCAGTAGGTTTCTGCTACCCGAACACAAGAATCACAGACGGGCATCATGAATCTTCAGCAGAAAGGCAGAGCGATCGCAAACAAGCCCCGGTTTAGCCGGGGCTTGCGTGTGCAGGCCTAAACGAAAGGCTGGCCGCTGAACCCTCTGGGCAAACGCTGCAACCCTGGCAGGTCGGTGAGACGTTGGGTCCAGGCGCTGCGCCAGTCAGTGGCGGTGGGGGACTTGGCTTTGCGCGAAGCACGCCGAGCGGCATTGCGTTGGGTGCGGCGGGCTTCCTTGTAGGCCTCAGTGTTGCGGCAGGTACGGCACTTGACCCGGTTCAGCTCAGCGCTGGAGGGGAGGTTGGTACCGTGGTGGCCGCAAGCCAGATGCCCGGCGACCTTGAAGTGAATGACCATGTAAGCGTCTCCTTCTTATGGGGTGCACCCATCGGTAAACCCACGACGGGTGCGAAGAGGGCGGGCGCAGAAAGATCCCGGCACCTGTCATTACGACCTCACAGTTGCCTAGGCGTTCGTTTATGGCTCTAGCCTGCTCAGCAGCGCGCTGCCGTCAGTCGATCAGTGCCAGCAGGTCCGTGTCGCCGACATCCACTCCGGCCTGGGTCAGCAAGGTGGTCGCCTGGCCCCGGTGGTGGGTCTGATGATTGAAAAAGTGCAATAGCAGGCTGGAAAAGGGCTTGTCGGCGGCGGCGCCACGCATGTTGTGGTAATGCAAGCGCAGGTCGAGATCAGGCTCGCGCAGGGTCTTGGTCCAATCGATGATCAGTTGGTCCAGCCAGGTACGACGGGCAGCCAGCGCGCTAAGGTCGGCAAAGGCCAGATGCTTGAGGTCGACGGGCATGGCAATGGCTTCCAGTGGGGCCAGCGCTGTAAAGCCTGACGGGTGCTGGGCGAAGCGTTTGAGCCAGACCGTGTCTCCCTGCGCCAGGTGGTTGAGTGTGCCGAGTATCGAGCCGAAAAAAGCATGACGGTCCGTGCGTAATTGCGCATCCGAAAGCCTGGCGGCGGCGTCATAGACTTTGCGATTCATCCACTGGTTGTAGGTCGCCATCAGCGCAATCTGCTCGATTCGGTTCACGGGTTTCCCTGCTTGAATACGCGCCCGCTCGGCGGTCATGGAGTTTCGGCAGCGGCGGACTATGGTTGTTGAACGCCAATTCTACGCGCGCAAGGGTGACACCATGAACACAAGTGACCTACTCGAACAACTGCTGCGCGCCGGGCAGTCCGGCGGTGGCGCTGCGGGCGGCGGCCTGGGCGGGCTGCTCGGCGGTTTGCTCAAGGGTACCAGCACCGGCAATGCTTCGGCCGGTGGCGGTCTGGGTGGATTGTTAGGCGGCCTCGGCGGCATGCTCGGTGGCGGGGCGGCGACACGTTCTGCACAGGGGCGCTCCGGCGGGATGAATTACGCGGCGTTGGCGTCGTTGGGGATGATGGCGTTCAAGGCGTATCAGGCATGGCAGAGTCAGCAGGCCTCCAAACCGCAGTCGTCCTTTCAGACAGTCGACCAGCTGGGTGGCCTCGAAGCCGAGGCCCACAGCCATGCAGTGTTGCGTGCCTTGATTGCCGCGGCGAAGGCCGACGGTCGGATCGATGACGCAGAGCAGCAAATGATCTCCACTGAACTGGGCAAGCACACCGACGACCCGCAACTGCAGCAGTGGCTCGACGCCGAAGTCGCCAAGCCCTTGGATGCTGCGGATTTTGCCGAATTCGCACATGACCCGGCGATAGCGGCCGAGGTGTACCTGGCCAGTGTGATGCTGGTGGATGATCAGCAGGACGCAGAGCGCAATTATCTGGATGAGCTGGCGGCTACGCTGAGCATTGATCCTCAAATGCAGCTGCAACTTGAGCAGCAGCTTAAAAGCCCAGCGTAGGCAGCGCCTGCCGCATTGGCCTTCGACACGACGGCGATAAGCAAAACAACGCTCAGGGCCAGGCCGATAAAGATCAGATTGCGCCGCAGCGCACGGCGTTTGGCCGGCGGCAACAGCAGCAGGCTGTGGCGCACATCGCGGCGGTGACGCGCGCGGTATTTGGCAAACCCGTCAGGGCGCTTTGGGGTGTGTGGGTTGTGCATGACGCACCTCGCTTGGGTTCAGTTTTCTACGGTAAGCACCGAAATGCCGCTGGCTCGGGCCTGGCAGACCAGCTCCGATGTGTCCTCACCGCCCGGCAAGGCGATGACCACGTCGGGGTGGCTGTCGGTCAGCATGAAGTGGTTGCGTTGGCGTTCTGCCTGCTTGCCGTGGCGTTGCCAATTGGGTGGGTAACGCACCACGTCGATACCGATTTCACGGGCCCATTCTTCGATATCGCTGCCGAGAAACTGGTTGCCGCCGTGGATCAGTACTTGCACCGGGCGCAGGCGATGGTAGGCGTCCAGCACCTGGCGAGACTTTTTGGTGTCGGCGTAATGACGACCTGCACAGATCAAGATGCGCATAGTCCGATTCCTTGTAAGACACGGTGGCGGCCCAGCGGCCGCCACCGTTTAAACGGCAGGGGTGATCAGTACCACTGCTTGAAGCGGCGGATGTAGATCGTTTTCATCAGTTGGGCCACGCAGCAGTAGCTGAGCAAGGTGCCCACCAGCCATGGGAAGTAAGCCAGTGGCAGTGGCTGCAAGCCCACCAGGGTGCCCAGGGGCGAGAACGGCACGTAGATCCCCAGTACGATCACCAAGCAGGTCATCATCAGCACCGGCCATGCGGCCGTGCTCTGGAAGAAGGGGATCTTGCGGGTGCGCAGCATATGCACCACCAGGGTTTGCGACAGCAGTCCTTCGATAAACCAGCCGGACTGGAACAGCGTCTGCATCTCGACGCTGTTGGCGGCAAACACGTACCACATCAGCGCAAAGGTAGTGATGTCGAAAATCGACGAGGTCGGCCCGATCCACAGCATGAAACGGCCGATGTTTTTCGCGTCCCACTTGCGTGGCTTGGCCAGGTATTCCTTGTCCATCTTGTCCCACGGCAACGCCAGCTGGGAGATGTCATACATCAGGTTTTGCAGCAGCAAGTGGATCGCCAGCATCGGCATGAACGGGATAAACGCACTGGCCACCAGCACTGAGAACACGTTGCCGAAATTGGAGCTGGCGGTCATGTTCAGGTACTTCATGATATTGCCGAAGGTTTCGCGGCCCTTGAGCACGCCTTCCTCCAGCACCATCAGGCTTTTTTCCAGCAGGATGATGTCCGCCGACTCCTTGGCGATGTCGGTGCCACTGTCCACCGAGATGCCCACGTCGGCATCGCGCAGCGCAGGGGCATCGTTGATGCCGTCCCCGAGGAAGCCCACCGTATGGCCGTTGGCTTGCAGGGCCTTGAGCACACGGGATTTCTGCAACGGCGTGAGTTTGGCGAATACCGTGCGTTCCTCTACTCGGCGCGCCAGGGTGACGTCGTCCATCAATTCGATTTCAACGCCCAGCAGCGGTTGGCCGGGCTCAAGGCCGACCTGACGGCAGATCTTGCTGGTGACGACCGCGTTGTCGCCGGTCAGCACTTTGACCGCCACGCCGATCTGTTGCAGTGCGGCAATCGCAGGGCCGGCGGTTTCCTTCGGTGGATCGAGGAAGGTCAGAAAACCGTGGATCACCAGGTTGCGCTCATCGACGGTGGTGTACTGCTGGCGTGCCAACGCCTTGGGGATCGTGCGAGTCGCCACCACCAGCACGCGAAAGCCGTCTTCGTTGTAATCGTTGGCAATTGACAGCAGTTGCTCGCGACGGCGCTCATCCAACGGCACCGCGGCGCCAGCGTCCATTACATGGGTGGAAATACCCAGCATCTCTTCCACGGCGCCTTTGCACACCAGCAGATGGTCGCCGGCCGCGTCCCTGACCACGATGGACAGGCGGCGGCGTACAAAGTCGAAGGGCAACTCATCGACCTTGCTGTAGGCAAACGGCACTTGGAATGTCGGGTTCTGTTGCGAAAACTGCACCACCGCCTGGTCCATCAGGTTCTTCATGCCGCTCTGGTGGTAGCTGTTGAGCCAGGCCAGGGACAGCACGGCATCATCACGCTGGCCAAAGGCGTTGACGTGATGTTCGAGGATGATTCTGTCCTGGGTCAGGGTGCCGGTCTTGTCGGTGCACAACACGTCCATGGAGCCGAAGTTTTGGATCGCGTTGAGGCGCTTGACCACCACTTTGCGCTTGGCCATGGCCGTGGCGCCCTTGGCCAGGTTGGCGCTGACGATCATCGGCAGCATTTCCGGGGTGAGGCCCACGGCAACCGCCAGCGCAAACAGGAAGGCATCGCCCCAGTCACCCTTGGAGAAACCGTTGAGGAAGAACACGATGGGCACCATCACCAGCATGAAGCGGATCAGCAGCCAACTGACACTGTTGACCCCACGGTCGAACGCGGTCTGCACTCGCGAGCCGACAATCGCCTTGGCCAGGGAGCCAAAGTAGGTGCGCGGTCCAGTGGCCACCACCACGGCCGTGGCCCGGCCGCTGACCACGTTGGTGCCCATAAAGCAGATATTGGGCAGGTCCAGCAGGTTGCCTTGGTCGGCGATCACCGGTCCGGCGGTTTTTTGCGTAACGTCGCCCAGGGTGTCGTACTTCTCCACCGGCAAGGCTTCGCCGGTGAGCACGGCCTGGCTGATAAACAGGTCTCGGGATTCGATCAGGCGGATGTCGGCGGGGATCATGTCCCCGGCCGACAGTTGCACGATATCGCCCGCCACCAGCTCGCGCATCGGTACTTCGCGCAGGGTCGGTTGGCTGCCCACTTGCTCACGGCGCAGTACGGTGGCGGTGGTGCGCACCATGGCTTTCAAGGCCTCGGCGGATTTTGCCGAGCGGTGCTCCTGCCAGAAGCGCAATAGGCTGCTGAGCAGGACCATGGTCATGATGATGATGACTTTGGTCGGGTCAGCGTCTTCGCCTTCCTGCATCGGCAGCCAGCAATCGGTAAAGAAGCTGATGGCGCCCAGGGTCAGCAGCACGTAGATGAACGGGTTGTTCAGTGCGTGCAGGAACTGGATGAGGGCGTGCGGCGGCTTGTCATGGGCGACTTCGTTAGCGCCTTCCCGTTGCAGACGTGCAGAGGCGTCCAATTCGGTCAGGCCATCCTGGGTGGCGCGTACGTTGGCCAGGGTGGCTTGCAGGCCGTTTTGGGCTTCGCGGGCGGCACGCATCGACAGTTTGGTGCCTTCGCAGGTGCTCTTTTTCTTGCTCAGTGGCGTGTTTTTTACGGCGCTCATTGTTTGTACTCCTGTCGCCAATTCTCGACAAAACATACCCGGTACTTACCTGAATACAGGCGAGCAAAAGCATGCCGAGCCGCGGACTTCGCGATCGGTTTTATTAAAGTGTTCACATAACTTCTATAAGGCCCGCCAACAGCGCGTTAGTTAACTAACGTGCAGCGGGCTACGACTGGATGCGTTCATAAAGAACTCCAGGGAATTAATAAGAAAGTTGCTGTTTTCAGCCAGGTCAGGCGGCGCGAGCGCTCACATACAGACCGAGCATCAAGCCAGCGTGAGCCAGGCTGGAAACCTTCGGTCTCTGCGGGTCTTGAGGGTCGGCATGTTCCCAGTGCTGCATCAATTGGCCGCTTTGCGGGCAGATACGCCAGTGCGCCAGCGGTCGGGCTGGATGCACTTGAGGGGAGGGTGCAACAAAGGTCGACCGGGCAGGGCAAAAGCCTGCGGGTGCTCGGCCTGGCTTGGCGCGCAGGGCTGCGGCCAGCGTGCGTACATCGGGTAAAACAAGGAGTTGGAAGGTCATAACACACCTCGGGACCGGACGGGCATCCGGTGAGGCAGTTACGGTGGAGCATCAAGCTCTAGCGCAGCTTACCGGACCGGGGAGACGAGTCCTGTCATATTCTGGGTTTGGCGCCCGACGCCCGCAAATGCGGTGCTCGGACAGCGACTAGATACTGTGTCCATTGGCTTCTTTTGTGAGGTTTAAAAAAGGCCCCAGTTGCGGGCAGGGGCAATCTACTCAGACAGTTACAAAATGTCAACGCATGATTAATTAAACTGACCAGTGTTCAGACTTCATTCAGACAAAACGCGTTGGAAGTTGTTGGCTATATAACTTCATATACCGTGCGCGGCGAGAATCGCCAGATATATCAATACCAGCCCGCAGGCGCCATAACTGATGCGTTGCCACAGGGGCGAAGCGTTTTTGCGTAACAGGTTAACCAGCGCCGCGATCAGAAAGCAGGACAACACCGATGCCAGCATGAAGCCTGCAAAAAACATCAAGGTTTGCCCATGGCTGGGCGTGGCGCCGACAATGCCAGACAAGGCACTGCCCAATGCCCCCCAGTAAACAATGTTCTTCGGATTGGCCAACGAGATCGCCGCGCCCACCGCCAAGGCATTCTGCCCGGAGCTGGCCGGTGCGCTGCCGGCTTCAGGCAACCGCCAAGCGTCGATCAGGCTACGCACGCCGAGCCACGCCAGGTACAGCGCGCAGACAATGGTCAGCGGCACACGCACGGCGTCGTGCTGGATCAGCAGGGCAATGCCGGTCAGGCCGATCACGGCCCAGACGGCGTCACCGACCAGTGAGCCGATCTGCACCATCAGCGCGGGAGTAAAGCCATGGAGCAAGCCGCGCCGTAAGGTCTCCGCCAGCACGGCGCCAGGGGAGAGGCAAAACACAAAACCGAATACCAGCGCGTAGAAAAAGATCGTCAACATGCCCGCGTTCCTTCAATTGATGGGGGCAGTGTGAGACGCAGGTTGGAGGGTGTCTTGAACCAGATTGCGCAGTTCAACGTTTCACGACGCTCTGGTAACGACCCGGGGTCATGCCGTAAGCCGCGCGAAAATGCCGATTGAGGTGGCTCTGGTCGGCAAACCCGAGGTCATGGGCGACGTCCGAGGCTGGCGCGCCCATGCGCAACAAACCCTTGGCGCGACGGGTGCGCAGTTGCATGGCCCACTGTCGAGGACTTAGCCCGGTGGCTTTCTGAAAGGCGCGCAGCAGGTGGAACTTGGACAGCCCCAACTCATCGCCGAGGTGGTCCAACGGCAGCGATTGATGCAGGTGCGCCGCCAGCAACTCCTGGGCGCGGCTGACCATGGGGTTAGCCGTGGCAGGGGTGCTGGGCAGACGCACGCCGCTGATCGCGACCACCTCTCCCAGCAGCGACACCAAGGCGTCTTCGTTCAGCTCGCGAACCAAGGCGTCGACGCTCAATGCGCCTTTCACCGCCGCCGCCAGGCGTTGCGCGAGCAGCGGTTGAAAACATAACGGGCGATCAAACTCCAGGTGCGCCAAGCCCAAGTCCGCGGCCAATTGATCCGCCGTGACGTAGAGGCTGACGAACTGCCAGGGCGCGCCATCCGCCGCACCGCCGCCTTGAATCTGCCCTGGGTTGTACAGCGTAATGCTGCCCGGCCCCGCGTCGAATTCCCTGCGGTCCAGCCAGACTTTCTCCTCGCCCACCAGGTTCACGCCGATCACACACTCGTCGTGGCTATGGCGAGCGAACGTCAAGCCGGTGCAAACCGTGCTGCTGACTTCGTAGTTGCCAAGCCAGGCGTGTTGCAGGGCTTTCATCGGCATTCTCCGTCAGATACTCAGACGCAGGGCGAGGGCGGCGAGGGTGACCAGCAGCACCGGCAAGGTCAGCACAATCCCGACCTTGAAGTAGTAACCCCAAGTGATGGTGATGCCTTTGCGCGCCAGGATATGCAACCACAGCAATGTGGCCAAGCTGCCGATGGGGGTGATTTTCGGGCCCAGGTCGCTGCCGATGACGTTGGCGTAGATCATCGCATCCTTAACCACGCCCACGGCATGGCTGTGCTCAATGGACAACGCGCCGATCAGCACTGTGGGCAGGTTGTTCATGACTGACGACAGCAAGGCCGTCAGCACACCGGTGCCCATGGCCGCGCCCCACACGCCGTACTCGGCGAAGGTGTCGAGCCAGGTGGCGAGGTAATCCGTGAGGCCAGCATTACGCAGGCCGTAGACCACCAGGTACATGCCCAAGGAAAAGATCACGATCTGCCACGGCGCTTCCTTCAGCACTTTGCGCGTGGAGATCTTATGGCCCTTGGCGGCGATGACCAGTAAGAGCACGGCACATACGGCGGAAATCGCACTGATGGGAATGCCCAGTGGCTCAAGCGCGAAACAGCCGATCAGCAGGATGCCCAGCACCCACCAGCCAGCGCGGAAGGTGGCACGGTCGTGGACGGCACTGGCGGGGTCGGCTAGGTCGGCGGGGTCGTAGGTTTGCGGGATGTCGCGGCGGAAGAACCACAGCAACACCGCCAGCGTGGCCGCGACGCTGACAAAGTTGACCGGAACCATCACCGCCGCATATTCGTTGAAGCCGATCTTGAAGTAGTCCGCCGAGACGATGTTCACCAGGTTCGATACCACGAGCGGCAGGCTTGCAGTGTCGGCGATAAAGCCTGCACCCATGACGAACGCCAGGGTCGCCGCCGGCGAGAAACGCAGGGCCAGCAGCATCGACATGACAATCGGAGTAAGGATCAGTGCCGCGCCGTCATTGGCGAACAGCGCCGACACCAGCGCACCGAGCAGCACCATATAGGCAAACAAGCGACGGCCGCGTCCACGGCCCCAACGCGCCACATGCAGCGCGGTCCAGGCGAAGAAACCGGCTTCATCCAGCAGCAGGCTGATGATGATCAGCGCGACAAACGTGCCGGTGGCGTTCCAGATGATGTGCCATACCACGGGGATGTCCGAAAGGCTGACCGCGCCGCAGGCGAGGGCCAGGATCGCGCCCAAGGTGGCGCTCCAGCCGACGCCAAGCCCCTTGGGCTGCCAGATAACCAGGACGATGGTGGCGATAAAAATAGCAACGGCGACAAGCATGAATTAACGCTCCGGTGGCTCAGCGGCAGGTGCTGGCCCGTTGTGGTCTGCAACCATGGCGGGTTGTATGAAGGGGGTTAGGGAATATACGTATTTCCCGATATTTCAGCCAAACCTTGTTTCAATTGACGTGGATCAAACACCGACAAATCAACCACAAGTGATTGAAATTAAAATGAAACACGAATGTCCTAAAGTGCCCGCCCATTGCTGAAGAAGGAAGACCCCGCGTGACCCGTGCCACTCGTAACCTGCGCAAGACCCTGGATTCCGTCGCGGAAAATAACGAAACCGCGGCGTTTGACCTGATGCGCGCCGTCGAAAAGCTCGGCGATGAAGTGCTGCGTCAACGCTTGCTCAATACGATTCATCGTCTGAACCAGGACGCCTACGAATTGCGTGAAGCTCGCGACTCGGTGGAGCAGGTCTCTGTAAAGCTCGCTTGAGCAAGATCGTTCAAGACAACTCCCTGATTACGCTGGCATGCTTGTCGACTGTCTGTCGATGAGCCGTCTCCATGCCTACTGCCTTACCTCATTACGCCTTCGCTCGCGGCGCCATCGCCGTTATTCCCCTGTCCCTGGCGTGTGCCCCTTGGGGGCTGCTGGCCGGCTCCATGGCCATCGATGCGCAATTCACCCCGCTGCAGGCCCAAGGCCTTTCCGCCATTGTGTTCGCCGGTGCTGCGCAACTGGTTGCCATCGGGATGGTCAAGAGTGGCGCCAGCCTGATTTCCATCGTGCTGACCACCTTGCTGCTGACGTCCCAGCATTTGCTGTACGGCATGCATATGCGCCCCACGTTGTCGGCACTTAATAGCCGTTGGCGCATGAGCCTGGGGTTTCTACTGACCGATGAGTTCTTCGCACTGGTCAGCCACTATGATCGCCAGACCTTCAATCGCTGGTATGCCTTGGGCGTCGGCCTGACGTTTTATATCGCCTGGAACCTGTTCACCCTGGCCGGTATCGTGTTGGGCAAAAGCATTCCCGGTCTTGATCAACTGGGCCTGGAATTTTCTATTGCCGCGACGTTTATCGCTCTGATCACTCCCGTTGTGCGGGATGTGCCGACCGTGGTCTGCGTGGCGGTGTCACTGCTGTGTTCGGTGTGGCTGAGTTTCCTGCACTGGGAGTCAGCGGTGGTGGTGTCCGGCGTGCTGGGCATGAGCGCAGGGTTTGTCTGCAAGCGATTGGGAGTAGGGCAGCGATGATTTACCTGATGATTGTGGCCATGGGCCTGGTGGTATTTCTCAACCGCTACCTGTTTATCGAACCGCGCCTGCCGGTGCGCCTCAACCGTGGGGCGCGGGAGTTTCTCGGGTTTGCCGTGCCGGGGATGCTGACAGCGATTTGCGGGCCAATTATTTTTCTCGCTGACCATCAGCTCAACCTGAGCCCGGCCAACCCCTATTTGCTGGCGGGTATCAGTGCGGTCGCGTTGATGTTCTGGACGCGCAATGTGCTGCTCACGGTGCTGCTGAGCATGGCGTTGTTCTATCTGTTCCGTTGGTGGCTCTGACGCGAAGGCAAAAAAAAGCCCGCGGGAGGGCGGGCAGAAGGGAGACTTCTAAAAATGAGCCAAGCCACTATAGATGGCACGCTCCTGCGTCACAGTGAAACAAAGTTCATCCAGGCGTCAGTCAGCTGCGCGGCAATGCTACAGTCGCGCTTTTTTAATGGAGGCGATGGCATGTACAAGGTGGTAATGGGCGCATTGGTATTGGCAGCACTGACCGGCTGCGCAGGTTCGAAGATGAACGAAGCCCGTTCGGGAGCCCCCTACAAGACTCTGGCATCGGACAAGGCCACCCTGGTGGTTGCCGAGTGCATCCAGTTTGGCTGGCAGGATGAAAGCGTGTTTGGCGTCGATGCCGGCGGCTTCAAAGAGCCGAACGGGGCGGGTGGTTTCACCGTCTACACCACCGGTGGCGATTACTTCGTCGACGTGCAAAGTGCGGGTGCCGGATCGTCCGTCAAATACTACGCCGCCGAGGATGAGATGCCCGCCAAGCGTCGTTTGGCCGCGCTGGCGACTTGTCTGTAGTCCCTTGCCTTAGTCTGTTTAGGAAACGCCCGGCGGGACAGCCGCCGGACATTCGCTTATCATTCTCACTGCTCGCCCGGCTTGATGGCTCTTTACCAGTACAAGGACGTCGAGGCCAAATTGTCGGGCGAGCATCTTTTCCCCTTATCGCGGCATGAAACCCAAGTGCCAGCGACGAGGGATCTTCAGTGACACCACCCCCAACACCCCAGCCAACACAGCGCTGACCAGCAACGCCTTCAGGCCCATCTGCTGCTCCAGCAACGCGCCGATCACGGCCCCCACAAACATCCCGCCCCACGGGATCAACTGCACCCGCCAGCCATTGCGACGCTCGCCCAGCATCCAACGCCCCAGGCCACGGCCAAAACGAGACAACGCACCCGTGACGTAGGTAAGGCCTACGGGCAAACCGTTGACCTCTTCGACGGCCGCATTAAGCATGCCCATTGCAATGATGGCTGCCAGCAACGCGGGCAAGGTATCGTCTGACGGCCACAGCGCGCCTGCGCACAACAACGCAGCAATACACAGCAGCAAAGGTAGTGCATGCCGCTTGCCAAAACGACTCACTACTACGCCCAATGCGTTGCCGACCACGAAGGTGGCGACCAGCAATAACAATCGCGCCGTCAGCCCCAAGTCCCCGGCACTGATTGCCACCGCAAGGCGCGTAGTGTTGCCGCTCATGAACGAAACGAAGTCGCCGCTGGCCATAAAACCGATGGCGTCGGTCATGCCCGCCAGCACCGAAAGACTGGCCACCAGCATCATGCCGACCCGGCCGCGCCAACGCTGTCGATGGGCAAGTGCAGCATTGACGTAAGGCTTTCGGGACGAAGGCAGCATAGGACCGGGCTCCACGGTGAGATTATCCGGCCACTACGGTAGGGCGCTTTGACCACGCATGCAATGACCTCAGACAGCTTCCAGGCGCCAGCCCTCCTGCGTCCAGTTCAAGCGGTGCGTCGGCCCGATCGCCTGCACAAACGCCTCATCATGAGACACCACCACCATCGCTCCGCTAAACCCTTGCAGCGCCTGCTCAAAAGCCCTCACCGATTCCAGGTCCAAGTGATTGGTAGGCTCGTCGAGCAGCAACAGTTGCGCGGGCACGTGGCGCCACAGGGCAATCGCCATCGCGGCTTTCAAACGTTCGCCGCCGCTGAGTTGCACCGCGGGTTGTGTCACGCGCAGGGCGTCCAGTTGCAGCAAGGCCAGGCGCGCACGCAACTCGGCTTCGGTCAGCGGCGTACCGAGCAGGTTGAGCTGTTCGATGATCGAGCGCTGGTTGTCCAGCAGGGTGAGATGCTGATCAATGTAGGCACTGGGCACGTGCACGCGGCATTGCCCCGTGACCGCTTGCCATTGGCCAGCCAACAGCTTGAGCAGCGTGGACTTGCCGCAACCGTTCGGCCCATGCACCGCGACACGTACCGGGCCTGTGAGGTGCATGTTGACGCACCTCGCGGGCAGCCACGGCAGTTGGGCATCGATTAAGGTCGCGACTGTGCGCCCGCTGGGCACCGTCGACGCCGGTAATGCGAGCAACGTTGTTGACTCATCCTGCACCCGCTCGTAAGCCTGGCGCACGTGGCTGTCCAGATCTTCTTTGCGGTGCCGATGGGCGCTGCGTACGGTGCTGACGATTTGTGTGGCTGCGCCTTTCCAGCGTGCCTTGGTGAAACGGTCAATGTTGGCGACTTGCGCCTGCTTGCGGGAGTGGGCTGCGTTGCGTTGCAGGCTGTCGTGGTCCTTTTGCAGGCGCTTGCGTTCGCGGCTGCGCTCCAGGCGTGCGTGCTCCAATGCGGCGACAGCGGCCTGCTGTTGGTTGTCTCGTTGCACGCGATAGACATCGTAATTACCGCCATACACCCGCACGCCGAGGGGCGACAGCATCGATGATGCGCCCCAGGCTATTGAGCAACTGCCGATCATGGCTGACCACCACCAGGCCGCCACGCCAATCAGCCAGAACCCGCAGCAGCCACGTGCGGCCTGCGCTGTCGAGGTGGTTGGTGGGCTCATCAAGCACCAGCAACTGCGGCGCAGACAACAGCGCACCGATCACCACAACCCGCGCCAGTTGGCCACCGCTGAGTTGCTCGGCAGGCGTGCTGGCACTCAGCTGTGACAACCCCGCTGTATCCAAAGCGCTGCGTAAGCGGTCGGCGAGGTCCCAGCGTTCATTGATCAATGCCAGATCTTCCACGCTGGCGGTGCCTTGGGCCATGCGCTCCAACGCCGCCAAGGCGTCTGCGATTCCCGTGAGTTGGGCGACGGTATCCCCCGGTTCGACGACAACCGCCTGTGGCACATATGCCACGTTTGGCGGGCGATCCAGCGCGCCGGAGGAGGGTGAAAGCAACCCGGCGATCAGCTTGGCGAGAACACTTTTGCCCCGGCCATTGCGCCCCACAATCCCGGTGGGCGTAAGGTCGATGGACAGCGTGAGGTCTTCCAGCAGGGTTTCGCCGTTGGCGAATTGGAAAGATAGGTGTTGCAGGGAAACCAACGCGGGCAGCCGGTTGACGTGAGTCATCAGCACCTCCAAAGCAATGTCGAACAGGCCAACAAGCACGCCAGGCGGCTCGTTGCAGGTACATTCTGGAAGGCTTAGTGGTTCACGTCGGCGGTCATCCCATGGGGCAGAAAGGAGACAGAGCCTAACTCGCCTTGGCGAGCTGTTCAAGGAACATGGCCAGTGCGACTTCCTCAGCCTTGAGCCCTTTGCGCACCCGAGGCTTGGGTAAGGTGTGCAGTTCGCCCAGGCTGAAATGCTCCAGCACTGCCGGATGGATATAGCACTTGCGGCACACTGCCGGTGTATTGCCCAACTGCCGGGCCACGTCCTTGACCATGGCCACCACATGCCGTTTGGCGTCGGATTCGGGCTGCCACTCCAACTCACGCAACACGGCGAGCGCCATGGCGGTGCCGGCCCAGGTGCGATAGTCCTTGGCGGTGAAGTCGGCGCCGGTGAGGCTGTGCAGGTACGCATTTACATCATGGGAACTGACGGTGCGCCGCTCGCCGTCTTCGTCCAGATACTGAAACAGATCCTGCCCGGGCAATTCCATGCAGCGCTTGACCACATTCGCCAAGCGTCGATCCTTGACGCTGACCTGATGCTCCACGCCGCTTTTGCCGCGAAACTGGAACTGAATCTCGCTGCCCTTGACGTCCACATGGCGGTTACGCAGCGTGGTCAAACCGTAGGACTTGTTGTCGCGTGCGTACTGGGTATTGCCGACTCGGATCAAGGTGGCGTCCAGCAGCATCACAACCGTGGCCAGCACTTTTTCTCGGGTAAAACCGGGTTCGGCCAGTTGCGCTTCCAGCTGCTTGCGCAGCTTGGGCAGTGCGCTACCGAACGCTTGCAGGCGTGAGTATTTGTCGGTGTCGCGCACTTCGCGCCAGCGTGGGTGGTAGCGGTATTGCTTGCGTCCACGGGCGTCGCGTCCGGTGGCTTGCAGATGGCCACGCGGGTCGGCGCAGATCCACACGTCGGTGTAGGCGGGCGGGACGGCGAGGGCGTTCAGACGTTTGATTTCGTCCTTGTCTGTGATGCGCTCAGCCTTGGCATTGAAATACTGGAACTTGCCGCGCACATGTTTGCGGCGAATGCCGGGCTGGGTGTCGTCAACGTAATGCAGGTCGCGGGGCAGGTCGGCGGGGATCGCGGAGTCAGGCATAGCGGGTTCCTTGGCAACAAATCAGGCCGGTATGTCTGATTGACCACAGCGTTTTGCGGTCGTGCCAAATGGTTACGCCAGTACCGCGACTGCCTTGATTTGTGCCCACAGCGTCTGGCCAGGATGCAGGTGCAACTGGTCGCGGGAGAAGCGGGTGATGCGCGCCAGCAGGGGCGTGCCCTCGGCTTCCAGGCGTACAAGTACGTGGGCGCTGTTGTCTGCGGGTATTTCCTGGATGACCGTTACCGGCAAGCGGTTGAGGATGCTGCTCGGTTCCGATCCTT
Source organism: Pseudomonas sp. TE3911 (assembly GCF_054062775.1). Taxonomy (NCBI): domain Bacteria; kingdom Pseudomonadati; phylum Pseudomonadota; class Gammaproteobacteria; order Pseudomonadales; family Pseudomonadaceae; genus Pseudomonas; species Pseudomonas sp. TE3911. Next base: position 2,016,395 of record NZ_JBSSFP010000001.1, read on the forward strand.
GCAGGCTGAGGCTGACGTCTCGCGCCTGCACCTTGACCCGCAGCGCTTTGCCCACGGCCAGCGGTGCATGGGCCACGCGCATGGACAGGGCGCTGTCGGGCAGATGCAGCGTCAGCAACTGATAGTCCGCGTCATAGGCACTGACGGTGCCGTTGATCACCACGCCGGCATCGTCGCCCCGCGCCAACGGCAGGTCGAGCCGCGCCAGGGTTTCGCCGATCGGGCCGCTGGCCAACGCCTTGCCGTCACTGAGCAGCACGATGTGGTCGGCCAGGCGCGCGACTTCATCCTGGGCATGGCTGACGTACAGCACCGGGATGTCCAGTTCGTCGTGTAGGCGTTCCAGGTAAGGCAGGATTTCATTTTTTCGCTGGCTGTCGAGGGCGGCCAACGGTTCATCCATCAACAGCAGTTTCGGGCTGGTGAGCAAGGCGCGGGCGATGCCGATGCGCTGGCGTTCACCGCCGGACAAGTGCTGGGGGTTTCGCTCAAGTAGGTGACCGATCCCCAACAGCTCCGTGGCCTGGGCCATGTCCACCCGGCGCTGCTGGCGGGGAATGCGTTTGAGACCAAACTCCAGGTTGGCCCGCACCGACAAATGCGGGAACAGGCTGGCCTCCTGAAACACATAACCCAGCGCGCGCTTATGAGGCGGTACGAACAACCCGCTGCGGCTGTCTTGCCAGACGTCATTGTTGACCTGGATAAAACCGTCGGCGGCGCGCTCCAGCCCGGCGATGCAGCGCAGGCAGGTGGTCTTGCCGGAGCCGGAATGCCCGTACAGCGCGGTGACACCACGCCCTGGAAGATGGAGGTCCACCTCCAGGGCAAAGCCGGAATAGTTGAGTTGCAGGCGTACATCAATCATCGACATCAGCTCCAGCCCATCTTGGTTTTACGGCTGGAGTAGAGCGCCAGCAACACGAGGAACGCGAACACCACCATGGCGCCGGCCAGCCAATGGGCCTGGGCGTATTCCATGGCTTCAACATGGTCGTAGATCTGCACCGAGACCACGCGGGTCTTGTCCGGGATATTGCCGCCGATCATCAGCACCACGCCAAACTCACCGACAGTGTGGGCAAATCCGAGGATCGAGGCAGTGATAAACCCCGGGCGCGCCAGGGGCAGGATGACCGTAAAGAATGTATCCCATGGATTGGCGCGCAAGGTCGCGGCCACTTCCAATGGGCGAGTGCCGATGGCGGAGAAGGCGTTTTGCAACGGCTGCACCACGAACGGCATGGAATAGATCACCGAACCAATGACGAGCCCGGCGAAACTGAAGGTGAGGGTGCCCAGGCCGAGCCATTGGGTGAACTGGCCGAAGTAGCCATGGGGGCCCATGGTCAGCAGCAGGTAAAAGCCGATTACCGTGGGTGGCAACACCAGCGGCAGGGCCACTATCGCGCCGATGGGACCGCGCCACCAGGAGCGGGTGCGCGACAGCCACAGGGCAATTGGAGTGCCGATGACCAGCAGGATCACGGTGGTCAGTGACGCCAGTTTGATGGTCAACCAGATAGCGGAAAAATCGGCACTCGATAGGGGCATTTATTTGGCCAGCTCGTAACCGTAGTACTTAATGACGGCAGCGGCTTTCGGCCCTTTGAGGTACTCGACCAGCGCTTTGGCAGCGGCGCTGTCTTTGCCTTTGTTGAGGATCACCGCGTCTTGTTTGATCGGGTCGTGCATGGCTGCGGGGACAATCCACGCCGAACCGCTGGTGACTTTGCCGTCTTTATAGATCTGCGACAAGGCGACAAAACCCAGCTCTGCGTTGCCGGTGGACACGAACTGGAATGCCTGGGTGATGTTCTGGCCTTCGACGAGCTTGTCCTTGACCTTCTCGGTCAGGCCTTCTTTCGCCAGTACTTGGGTCGCGGCCAGGCCGTAAGGTGCGGCTTTCGGGTTGGCGATGGACAGGTGCTTGAAGTCGTTTTTCTTCAGGACTTCACCCTTGGCGTCCACATAGCCGTCTTTGGCCGACCACAGCGCGAGGGTGCCCACGGCGTAGGTGAAGCGCGTGCCTTTGACGGTGTCGCCTTCGCTTTCGAGTTTTTGCGGGGTGGTGTCGTCGGCGCTGAGGAACACTTCAAACGGGGCACCGTTCTTGATCTGGGTGTAGAACTGCCCGGTCGCGCCGTAGGCAGCAACCAGCTTGTGGCCGGTGTCTTTTTCGAAGTCGGCGGCAATAGCCTGGATCGGCGCGGTGAAGTTGGCGGCGACGGCCACTTGCACCTCATCAGCGTGGGCGGAGCCGAAAGAGAATGCAGCGACCAGCAAGGCAAGGCGTGAGGCGTGAATCATCATGAAGCAGCTCCTTGGGATGTACGGCTTGTTCTAGGGAGAAGGGCTAACCGCTATGTATTGGAATATATAGCGGTTAACCATCCCCGGTACAGCGCAAAGTTGCCACCTATTTCTGGGCTATTTAAGTTTGGCCAGCGTTTGTTCGGCCAGTTCGCGGGTCAGGTCGTAGGTCGTCATGTCTTTGCCAAGGCGCAGTGCCTGGCCTGACCACAGGTTGCTGAAACCCGCTTCATCCTTGGCCTTGAGGGGCATCAAAGCGCCGCCAGCACGCGGAAACGCGGGTGCTGCCGGGTTGATTGCACCCAGTTCACGCATCACCCGGTTGACGATGCCTCGCGCCGGACGGCCGGTGAACAGGTTGGTCAGCGCAGTTTCGCTGGCCTGTGCGTGACGCAGTGCGCGGTGATGGGACGCGCTGACCGTCGCTTCAGGCGTGAATAAATACGCTGTGCCGATTTGTACCGCGCTCGCCCCCAAGGCAAACGCCGCGACAATACCCCGTGCATCGCCAACACCACCGGCGGCAATCACTGGCACCTTCACGGCGTCGACGATCTGGGGTAAGAGGGCGAACAGACCTATCTGCGTGTTGAGGTCATCACTGAGGAATAATCCTCTATGCCCGCCGGCCTCGCTGCCCATGGCGATAATTGCGTCGCAACCGTGCTGTTCAAGCCAAACGGCCTCTTCCACTGTGGTGGCCGACGACAACACCCGGGCGCCGGTGGCTTTTACCCGGTCCAACAAGGATGTTTCCGGCAGGCCGAAGTGGAAACTGACGACTTCGGGTCGGAATTCTTCCACTACCCGGCAGGCAGCGTCGTTGAACGGGGCGCGGTCACTGACAGGGGGAGGCGCTTCAAAGTCAGCGCCCAATTCACGGTAGTAAGGCTCCAGCAACGCCTTCCAGCGGCGATCCCGCGCTTCATCTGCTTCGGGCGGCTGGTGGCAGAAGAAGTTGACGTTGATAGGGCGGGCGTTGGCGTGGCGAATAGTGGTCAGCGCCTCGCGCAGTTGCTCGATACTCAGTGTCGCCGCAGGCATTGAGCCGAGTGCACCGGCTTGGCAGGCCGCAATGACCATTGCAGCGGTAGTGGCACCGGCCATGGGCGCCTGAATGATGGGCAGGTCGATGCCCAATAGGTCGAGAATGCGCGTGTCTGGCCAGTTGCTCATGGGGTGCGTCTCCAGCGATCGTCGGACTTTTCGCTGTTTTAGCAGGGCATCCGCTGTGCGGCCAGTCCGTTTTATTCACTGGACGACGTTGCGTTTTCGTGCGGGTTTAGTGGTCGCGTTCACGGTCGAGCAATTGCTGCTTGCGCTCAACGCCCCAGCGATAGCCGGAAAGATCCCCATTGCTCCGTACCACGCGGTGACACGGAATCGCGACCGCCAAACAGTTAGCGCCGCAGGCCTGGGCTACAGCCCGGAACGACTTGGGCGCGCCAATGCGCTCGGCAATTTGCCCATAGCTCGCGGTGTCGCCTACCGGTATATCGCGCAACGCCTGCCAGACCCGTTGCTGGAATGCGGTGCCGCGCAGGTCCAACGGCAAATCCAGCCCGAGGGCGGGTGCCTCGATGAAACCTACGACGTGTGCGATCAGCTGTTCGAAGTTGTGGTCGGCTCCCACCAGGTCAGCGTTGGGAAACTGGTCTTGCAGGTCACGCACCAGTTGGTCCGGCTCATCCCCTAGCAGGATCGCGCACACCCCGCGGCTGCTCTGGGCCACCAGAATCGAACCCAGTGAACATTCTCCGACAGCAAACAGGATTGCACTGTTGGTGCCGCCGGCCTTGTAGTCACTGGGTTTCATCCCCAGCAACTGGTCGGCTGATTCATAAAAGCGGCTATTAGAGTTGAAGCCAGCGTCGTACAAGGCATTGGTCACCGTCTGTTTTGCCTTGAGTCCGTTGCGCACTTTTTGTGAGCGATGTGCGCTGGCGTAGCCCTTCGGCGTCAAGCCGGTGACGGCTTTGAAGATCCGATGGAAATGGAAAGGGCTCAGCCCGGCGAGGGTGGCGAGGGTGTTGAGGTTGGGTGGGATTTCTGCCTGCTCGATATGGCGGCAGGCGTCGGCCACCCGTTGTGCGTCTTGCGCGGCCCGTTGAGTCTGATCACCGGCGGCGCGTTTGCTGGGACGATAACCGGCTGCTTCGGCCTGCGCGGGTGTGTCGAAGAATTCGATATTTTCCGGGCGCGGCAAGCGCGAGACGCTGCTGGGACGGCAATACACGCCGGTGGTTTTCACACCGTAGACGAACAGCGTGTCGGCCTTGGAATCACGGGCGAGTATCGCCGCCCAGCGCGGATCTTGTTCGGTAGTCATGTTCGGCACTCTTGACGGATCCCGGCCAGATTAGCCGTGCCGCGCCGGTCAGGCACTCCGAAGCTTGCGCTCAAATTAGCCAGCGGTGCGAAAAGTCAGGTTGATGCGTTGCGGGCCCATGATCGGGTGCACGCCTTCCTTGATCGGCATCACACCATGGAAACGCAGGCGGTCAACGCCGCCCCAGACAACCACGTCGCCATGGAACAGCGAGACCTTTTGGGTTTTGTCACTGCGCTGGTGTCCACCAAAAAGGAAAATCGCCGGTAACCCCAGCGAAACCGACACCACGGGCGCGCTGTACTGACGTTCATTCTTGTCTTGATGCAACGACATTTTGGCGCCTGGTACGTAGCGGTTGATCAGGCAAGCGTCGGGCGCGAAGTCGATAAACCCGGCGTCTGCCGCCGCCAGGACGGCAAGTTGTCGCAAAACATCGGGCAGTGCCGGCCACGGTTGTTGACTGCGCGGGTCCAGCGGGCTGTAGCGGTAACCGCTGGTGTCGGTGGTCCAACCCAGGGCGCCGCAACTGCTCAGCGCCGCGGACATGGTGAAACCACCAGGGGTGACCATTTGCCGAAACGGGGATTGAGCCAGCACGCGCCGCAACTCGGGCAGAAGCCGCTCAATCCACGGCAGGGCGAAGCCCCGTAATACGTAGGACTGTTCACCAATTTGCTCGCGCCCTGCGGGTTGTTGCAAGGCGTCATCGGCGAAAAGGTCGGCTGTGGGGCCGGGCATGTTCTTACAGCGCCTTGCTCACGTTGATGTCGGTGATCACATCACTGGCATCATGGATTTTCGCCAAAGCCTGCAAGGCCTCTTCCACGCTGTTGGTCGTCAGTTGGGCGAACTCAAAGCGGCGTTCGCCGTTGAGTTTGTACTTGATTACGTATTTGGTGGTGGTCACGGTGATTTCCTGTGGCGTGTTCGAATCAGCTCAGCTTGGTGCTGGTGCGACGTACAATGCGAATCTTGTGGGACAGCGCGGGTTTGCGCGTAACGCTGATGGCGCGGCGGGTCACTACATCCAGGGTAATGTTCCAAAATCCGGTGCTGGGAGCAGTGATCTTGGCGGGAAACTTGTCGAACGCGCCGCCGTGGTAAGTGTGACGGCCGCCATTTTTAAAGCTGCGAAAATTCGCATCGCTCATCAGGCGGATATTGCAAGTCTGCGAGCATTCGATGACGACGATATCTCCCTCATTGAGGTGCTCGCGCTGGTGAATGAATTTCATGAGGGTGTCTCCAGAAGGGCTTTTTCTGAAAAATCAGAACGATACGTAGGTTAAGATGGAGTTTATCAGCCCCAGCGCGTTTATTATCGGCCTGTCTTCAACGTCGTCGACAATTTAAAACAGTTATTTACCGAGTAATCAGGGATAAATCCTACGTGGGCGGGAGAAAATTACCATCCCGGCTGTCGTAGGGTCTTTAAGTGGAGATTTTGTATGAAGTGGAGTGTGTTGGTTCTGGCCTTGGCGATAGGTGGGTGTGCTTCGGTTGCAGATATCAAGCAGACCCCACCGACGCTGGCGGTCATTTCCGGGAAGAAACCCCAGGAATACGCCGCGTGTGTGGTTCGGAAACTATCTACTACCCGCCGGCCGCCCCAGATCGAACCGCATAAGGACGGTGGCGTGCAGGTGATCGTTCCACAGAAGTTCTCGGCCGATCCTTCGGCGATTTTCGAAATTGACGAGCGTTCCAGTGGTAGCAGCATCAAGCTGTACGAGAGCATGTCCAACGTGCCGATCCGCCCGGGCGACGTAAAGAAGGCCGGGGAAGAATGCATTTCTGGCTGATGCCGTTGTGGAAAAATCAGATATGAAGCGTGAACACGTCCAAGCCCGGCATGCCGAGGGGCAAATCTCGGCGACCCATGTCATCCAGAATCCTGCCGACCTTGGCGAATGGATCGTGTTCTTCAAGAAAAGCGGGGGGCGCAGTTATTTCCTGGTCGATGATCAGGATGAGGTCGAATCCTTTGCCAGCCTTGATGAGCTGACCGAGATCCTAAGGGAGCTGGGCATCAAGTTTGCCGAGATCCACTTGTAGCCTGCAGTTACTTGCAGACCACCACCACACTGCGGTTTTTAAAATTGCCGACGTCCTGGCCCAAGGTCTTGTCGCTTTCCTTCAAGGATGGCGTGCCCTCTGTGCCGACGATGCGATAGCCGGTGCCTGCGCAGGAGGCGTCGGCTTTTTCGTAGCAGCTGGCCCAAGAGTTGGCTTCGCCGGAGCAGTCGATGGTCAGGCCTTGCTCGCCGTTTTTTAGGTAGACATCGGAAGTGGTGGTGCAGCCGGCAAGCGCCAGTACCGCAGTCAGTGCCAGAAGTTTGTTCATGAGTGTTCGTCGTCGAGGGTGTGGGAAGGGCGCTGACACTGTCGTGGGGCGTTTTCGGCAGATTATAGCGAACTGCCATCTAGGTACAGATAAACACAAAAAAAGCCCCTTAAATCGGGGGCTTTTTGCGTAGGCCTGTAGGCTTACTTGGTCTTCGGTCGTTTGCTCGACGCGTGGCCCGCTTCATCCACAAACACTTCGGCTACGGCAATCGCCATGCTCTCGGTCTCGAAAACGCCCGCGACGCTGTCGCCGTGGAAGTTGATCAGGTGCCAGCCGTCTGCTCGCTTGGTGATCAGGTAGCCGTTCACGCCTTTGGGTTCTGACATCTATTAACAATCTCGTGGTCTGGTTCAAGGTCATCATGATAGCGCCAAATGCCGAGCAGCCGCGCAAGTTATTCCAAGGCAGTGTTCCGGCCTTGAAAGCGTGCTAAAAGGGTTTACGCTCTTTTAAACAGGGGCGCGGGGGCATTTTTTGCCGTGGCGGTGCAAACGTTCTTCGTAAGATAAGTGGAACTTACGCCGACATTTTTTCTCTATGTTGACATCGCAACGCCAGCAGGACCCATTGTAAGGTGACTGCGGCGTGATTAGACTGCGCCGAATTCCGTACGCACAGCCCTTTGTAAGGACTTATATGATCAAGAAATGCTTGTTCCCAGCAGCCGGTTACGGCACTCGCTTCTTGCCAGCGACCAAGGCCATGCCTAAAGAGATGCTGCCGGTGGTAAACAAGCCACTGATTCAGTACGGCGTCGAAGAGGCATTGGATGCCGGTCTGAACGAAATCTCCATCGTTACCGGTCGTGGTAAACGCGCCCTGGAAGACCACTTCGACATCAGCTACGAGCTGGAAAACCAGATCAAGGGCACCGACAAGGAAAAATACCTGGTCGGTATCCGCAAGCTGCTGGACGAGTGCTCGTTCTCCTACACCCGTCAGACCCAGATGAAAGGCCTTGGCCACGCCATCCTGACCGGTCGCCCGCTGATCGGTGACGAACCGTTCGCCGTGGTGCTCGCGGACGACCTGTGTGTGAACCTGGAAGGCGACGGCGTACTGACCCAAATGGTCAAGCTGTACCAGAAATACCGTTGCACCATCGTTGCGGTTCAAGAAGTTGATCCTCAAGAGACCAACAAGTACGGCGTGATCGCCGGTGACGACATTGGTGATGGCCTGATCCGCGTACGCGACATGGTTGAGAAGCCGGCGCCTGAAGATGCACCGTCGAATCTGGCGATCATCGGTCGTTACATCCTGACTCCGGACATCTTCAAGTTGATCGAAGAAACCGAGCCAGGCAAGGGTGGTGAAATCCAAATCACCGACGCCCTGTTGAAGCAGGCCAAAGACGGTTGCGTGATCGCCTACAAGTTCAAGGGTCGTCGTTTTGACTGCGGTGGCGCCGAAGGCTACATCGAAGCAACCAACTTCTGCTACGAGCACTTCTACAAGACTGGCAAGGCTTACTGATTCACGCTTGCCCGCTGCTAAAAAGCCACCTTCGGGTGGCTTTTTCGTTTTTCAGCCCCATGTAAGTCGGTATGCTGATGTCCTGCCGAGGAGAGTGAAATGGCCTACGATTTTGATCTGTATGTGATTGGCGCCGGTTCCGGCGGTGTTCGTGCGGCGCGCTTTGCTGCGGGCTTTGGCGCCAAGGTAGCCGTGGCGGAAAGCCGTTATTTGGGCGGCACCTGCGTTAACGTGGGCTGCGTACCTAAGAAGCTGTTGGTGTACGGCGCGCATTTTGCCGAAGACTTCGAGCAGGCCAGTGGCTTTGGCTGGTCCCTTGGGGAGGCGAATTTTGATTGGGCGACGCTGATCGCCAACAAGGATCGCGAGATCAACCGCCTCAATGGCATCTACCGCAACTTGCTGGTCAACAGTGGCGTGACCCTGCATGAAGGGCATGCGCGCTTGGTTGATCCACATCAAGTGGAGATCAATGGCGAGCGTTTCACCGCCAAACACATCCTGATCGCAACTGGCGGCTGGCCGCAGATTCCGGATATTCCAGGGCGTGAGCACGCCATCGGCTCCAACGAGGCGTTCTTCCTTAAAGAGCTGCCCAAGCGCGTGCTGGTGGTTGGTGGTGGTTATATCGCCGTTGAGTTCGCGGGTATTTTCCATGGGCTGGGTGCTAAGACGTCGCTGCTGTATCGCGGCGATCTGTTCCTGCGTGGTTTTGATGGTGCGGTGCGCAAGCACCTGCAGGAAGAGCTGACCAAGCGTGGCCTGGACCTGCAATTCAATGCCGATATCGAACGCATTGAAAAACAAGTCGACGGTAGTCTTAAGGCCACCCTGAAGGACGGTCGTGTGCTGGAAGCTGATTGCGTCTTCTACGCCACGGGCCGGCGTCCGATGCTGGATAACCTGGGGCTGGAAAACACAGGCGTCGAGTTGGATGAGCGTGGCTTTGTTCAGGTCAATGACCTGTACGAAACTACCGAAGCGTCAATCCTGGCTATCGGTGATGTGATCGGTCGCGTGCAGCTGACGCCGGTGGCGCTGGCTGAAGGCATGGCCGTGGCGCGTCGTTTGTTCAAACCTGAGCAATATCGCCCGGTGGATTACGCAATGATTCCGACGGCGGTATTCAGCTTGCCGAATATCGGCACTGTCGGCTTGACGGAAGAAGAGGCGAAAAAGAACGGCCATAAGGTGCAGATCTTCGAAAGCCGTTTCCGGCCAATGAAGTTGACCCTAACGGATTGCCAGGAGAAAACCCTGATGAAATTGGTGGTTGATGCCGACACCGACAAGGTGCTGGGTTGCCATATGGTCGGCCCGGACGCCGGTGAGATCGTCCAGGGCCTTGCGATTGCGCTCAAGGCCGGCGCCACCAAGCGTCACTTCGATGAAACCATCGGCGTGCACCCTACGGCGGCGGAAGAGTTCGTCACCATGCGCACGCCTGTGGCGGACTGATCAGGCTTTAGGCGTTGCCTCTGGCGCCGTTGCAACGACGGCCGCCAGTCGCAATGCCTCGATACTGGCCTGAGCCTTGATAAGGTCCAGTTCCAGGGTCTTGTTGGCGTGCTGGTGTTCGGTCAGTGCTTCCTGGCGTGACTGGCTTTCCAGCACGGCTACCCGCAGACGCTCTTGAAGCAGGGCGCGCTCGCTATCTATCTGGTTCATCTGTTCGCTCAGCTTCGCCTGCTGCGCTTGATCTTTGCGGGTTTGCTCCTGCAGCGTCGTCAATTCCTTCGCCGTCACCCGATGCTCGATCAGTAGGCGCTCGTTGTCGCGATGCAGTTGAGTGATCTCATCCTGGCGCACCATAGCGCTTTGTTGGGCCTGGCGCAGTTCCGCCTGTACCTGCTGCAGCTGGCCTTCATGGCGCCGCTGCTCCTGCTCGCGTTGCTCCTTGATTGCATTGCGGTAGTGCTCCAGCGCGTCGCGGGCGTGAAGGTGCTTTTCTTCCAGTGAGCGAATCTGTTCGTCCTTATCGCTAATCCTCAGCTCGTAATCACTGCACGCCTGGCTAAGCCCTGCATTACGGGTTTGCTCGGTCTGAAGGCTGGTACTGGCTGTTTGCAGCGCAGCGCTTTCTTCGGCCAGCGCCGCGGCCTGAATATCGAATTGCTGCTTGAGTTGGCCGTGGGCCTCTTGAAGCGCGTCGAGCTCGGCGAGTAGGGCGGCTTTCTGCTGTTCGAACTGCGCCAAGGCCAGGTCAATCGGCTCTTGAGCCTTCTCCTTTAAGCGCTGAGCCAGTCGCGAAACCAGTTCACCCAACTCGTCGTCAATCGGCGCTTCGGTGATGGTTAGGCGACTTTCGCTGTCGTCCAGCTCCTTCAGGTAGCGATGGATCGTGGTTTTCGAACCGGTATTGCCCATTTCGATGCGTACTGCGTCGATGCTTGGGTTCTCGCCGCGGGCAAGGATCGCCAGGCGTGCCGTTTGAACTACTGCTTTGTTTATGCCGCCGCGAGCCATGGGGTCTCCGTCGATTTAGTATTGTGGTACATGGTATGTATATACGTACTATATCACGAATATAAAGTCCTTAAAAATCAAGCTTTCTCAGATGGGATATTGGCGTATTATCCCGCGTCATAAGCGCTTCACGCGCAGAAACGCATGCCCGCAGTACGAATAGGCCTCCCATGAGCGATCTTGATCGTTATCTCAACGCTGCAACCCGAGACAACACACGCCGTAGCTACCGCGCGGCGATCGAGCACTTTGAAGTCAACTGGGGCGGGTTTCTGCCGGCAACCAGTGACAGCGTGGCGCGCTATCTGGCGGCCCATGCGGGCGTGCTTGCGGTTAACACCCTGAAGCTGAGGCTGTCGGCGCTTGCGCAATGGCACACCAGCCAGGGGTTCCCCGACCCGACCAAAGCCCCCGTGGTGCGCAAAGTGCTCAAGGGGATTCGCGCCGTGCACCCTGTGCAGGAGAAGCAGGCCGAGCCATTGCAGCTCAAGCATTTGGAGCAGGTGGTTGCATCGCTTGATGCTGAAGCGCGGGAGGCCGCCCACGCACACGATCAGCCGCGCTTGCTGCGTGCCAAGCGCGACACCGCGTTAATCCTGCTCGGCTTCTGGCGTGGCTTTCGTAGCGATGAGTTGTGTCGACTGAGCATTGAACATGTTCAGGCCACACCCGGAACCGGCATCAGCCTGTACCTTCCGCGCAGCAAAAGTGACCGCGACAACCTCGGCAAGACCTATCACACGCCTGCGCTGCTGCGCCTGTGCCCCGTTCAGGCCTACAGCGAATGGCTCAGCGCAGCAGCGCTGGTGCGTGGTCCGGTATTCCGGGGCATCGACCGTTGGGGCAACCTGGGCGAGGAGGGCTTGCACCCCAACAGCGTGATCCCGTTGTTGCGTCAGGCGCTGGAGCGCGCAGGCATCGCCGCCGAGCAGTACACCAGCCATTCCCTGCGTCGGGGCTTTGCCACCTGGGCCCATCGCAGCGGCTGGGATTTAAAGTCGTTGATGAGTTACGTCGGCTGGAACGACATGAAATCCGCCATGCGCTATGTTGAAGCGACGCCCTTTCTTGGCATGACATTGGCCACTCAACCGCTGCTTTGAGATTTCTTCTATTAATACAGTCTCCTGATAGGGAAAACCAATCGTCAGCATCAGGTTTGCCAATGAGCCAGCGTCGGAAAGAGTGGGTAGGATTCACCCCATCAACTTCTTAACCCCTGACGGAGAGTCAACGATGCCTATCATCAACAGCCAAGTAAAACCGTTCAAAGCTACCGCGTTCAAAAACGGCAACTTCGTAGACGTGTCTGATGCTGACCTGAAAGGTAAGTGGTCGGTGTTCTTCTTCTACCCAGCCGACTTCACCTTCGTTTGCCCAACCGAGCTGGAAGACCTGGCTGACAACCACGCCGAATTCCAGAAACTGGGCGTCGAAATCTACAGCGTTTCCACCGACACCCATTTTGCCCACGCTGCCTGGCACAACACCTCGCCAGCCATCGGCAAGATCCAATACACCATGATCGGCGACCCAACCCTGACCATCTCCCGCAACTTCGACGTGCTGATCGAAGAAGCTGGCCTGGCAGATCGCGGTACGTTCGTGATCAACCCAGAAGGTCAGATCAAGATCGTTGAACTGAACGACGGTGGTGTTGGCCGTGACGCTTCCGAGCTGCTGCGCAAAATCAAAGCTGCCCAGTACGTCGCTGCCCACCCAGGCGAAGTGTGCCCAGCCAAGTGGAAAGAAGGCGAGGCCACCTTGGCTCCGTCCCTGGACCTGGTCGGCAAGATCTAAGTCTATGAAGCATCAAGGGCGGGTTTCCGCACCTACCAAGTAAGCTGCAACCGCCCTCAAAAACGCCCGGGCGAGATTCGCTCGGGCGTTTTTTTATACCCAGAATTAAAGGAAATCGCCCGTATGTTGGACGCCAATCTTAAAGCTCAGTTGAAGTCATACCTGGAACGGGTCACCCAGCCGATCGAGATCGTCGCCTCCCTCGATGACGGCGCGAAATCCCAGGAAATGCTTGCCCTTCTGCAGGACGTAACCAGCCTCACCACGCTGATCGCCCTGAAAACCGATGGCGATGACGCGCGTAAACCGTCGTTCTCCATCAACCGCCCAGGTGCCGATATCAGCCTGCGTTTCGCCGGCATCCCCATGGGCCATGAATTTACTTCGCTGGTGTTGGCCCTGCTGCAAGTCGGTGGCCACCCGTCGAAGGCCAGTGTCGAAGTGATTGAACAGATTCGCGCCCTTAAAGGTGAGTTCAGCTTCGAGACTTACTTCTCGCTGTCGTGCCAGAACTGCCCGGACGTGGTCCAAGCGCTGAACCTGATGGCCGTTCTCAACCCGAACATCCGTCACGTCGCCATCGACGGTGCGCTGTTCCAGGCTGAAGTCGACGAGCGCCAGATCATGGCGGTGCCAAGTGTGTACCTCAATGGCGTGAACTTCGGCCAGGGCCGCATGGGCCTGGAAGAAATTCTCGCCAAGCTCGACACCAGTGGTATTGAAAAAGCCGCCGAAAAAATCAGCGCCAAAGACGCCTTTGACGTACTCGTCGTCGGCGGTGGTCCAGCCGGTTCAGCGGCCGCGATCTATGCTGCGCGTAAAGGCATCCGCACCGGTGTTGCCGCCGAGCGTTTTGGTGGTCAGGTGCTGGACACCATGTCCATCGAGAACTTCATCTCGGTACAGGAAACCGAGGGGCCGAAACTGGCCAGCGCACTGGAGGCTCATGTGCGTCAGTACGACGTGGATATCATGAACCTACAGCGTGCCAGCAGCCTGGTCCCGGCGAAAAACCCTGGTGACTTGCACGAGATTCGTTTTGAAAGCGGCGCGACGCTCAAGTCAAAGACCGTGATTTTGGCCACTGGCGCCCGCTGGCGTGAAATGGGCGTGCCGGGCGAGCAGGAATACAAAGCCAAAGGCGTATGCTTCTGCCCGCATTGCGATGGTCCGTTGTTCAAAGGCAAGCGTGTGGCAGTGATCGGCGGCGGTAACTCCGGCGTGGAAGCAGCGATCGACTTGGCGGGCATCGTAAGCCACGTAACCTTGCTGGAGTTCGATAGCAAGCTGCGCGCCGATGCGGTGTTGCAGCGCAAGCTTTACAGCCTGCCGAATGTTGACGTGATCACCAGTGCGCTGACCAGTGAAGTCAAAGGCGATGGCCAGAAAGTCACGGGCTTGGCATACAAGGATCGTGACAGCGGCGAGTTCAAGACCATCGACCTGGAAGGTATCTTCGTGCAGATCGGCCTGCTGCCTAACACCGACTGGCTCAAAGGCACCGTAGAGTTGACCCCGCGTGGCGAAATCATCGTTGATGCGCGTGGCGAAACTTCACTGCCCGGAGTGTTTGCCGCGGGTGACGTGACGACCGTGCCGTACAAGCAGATCGTGATTGCAGTAGGCGAGGGCGCCAAGGCTTCCCTGAGTGCTTTTGATCACCTGATCCGCACCTCCGCGCCAGCGTAACTACCCAGCTGCAAATGAAAAACCCCATGATCACTCATGGGGTTTTTTCGTTACAGCGGCGTGGGCTGGATAATCTCGACCCAGTACGCATCCGGGTCCTTGATGAACGCCAGGCTCTTCATGCGGCCATCGGTCAGGCGCTTCTGGAAATCGCAGCCCAGGGCTTCGAAGCGTTCACACGCAGCGACGATATCCGGCACCGCGATGCAGATATGGCCAAAACCACGCGGGTCGGTGTTGCCGTTGTGGTAGGCGAAGTCGGCGTCGTTTTCGGTGCCGTGGTTGTGGGTCAGTTCCAGGATGCCAGGGATCGACTTCATCCACTGGGTGCGCGCGGCGGCGTCGGCCGGGATCTGGGATTTGTCCACCAGGGCCAGGAAATAGAGGCTGAATTCAGCCTCGGGGAAATCACGCTTTTCAACCAGCGAAAAACCCAGTACGCGGGTGTAGAAGTCCAGGGACTTGGTGATGTCCTTGACCCGCAACATGGTGTGGTTGAACACGAAGTTCGTGGTGGCGGTGTCAGGTTGGGCGGTGACGCCCGGGAAAGTGTTCAGTTCGTGCAGGCTCATGGGCCCTCCAGAAAAAAATGGGGCAAACGCGGCTCCAGGTGAGAGGAGCGTTCCCTTGGCTTGCGGCTGGCATCCGTGCAGCCGGGCCATGATACGCAAGGCCCGCCTGCTGCGCCAAATGAAAAAGGTCACGCGGGTCTTGCGATCAGCGGGTAGCGGGCCTCACACTTTGTCGCTTGAACCTTGGGTATCTTTCGCATGACCGAACGTCGTAAACCGCTGTTGAGTGCTGTATGCCTGCTGTTGGCCAGTCCTTTCGTTTCGGCGGCGGATCCGGAAATCCACTGGCCCAGCGGCTGGCAAGTCGAGGAGGTGGTGCGTGATGGTGAAACGCCGGCAACGCCACAGCCGGTTTCGCGTCAGCGTTCAATCAAGAACGATGAAAACGGCAACACGCTGATGGTGATGGAGTTGACGGCAACGCCGACTGAGGCGGGCCATAACGTTAATCTTCAGGGTGTATTGCTGGAAATGCGCAAGTCCATCCAGAAAGATTTTGCCCAGAGCGGTTACCAAAGTGTCTGCAGCAAAATGCACTCGACAACATTGAGTCGGCTTGAGGCCATGGAAACTACCTGTGTGATTACCGAGAATGGACGGCACGTGCTTTCACAAACATTGGTGGGAGCTGTTGATACCGATAAAGCGTATGTTTTCTCATACGCGGGTCAAGCCGATGCTTACGAGGCGAGTAAGGATGAAGTCCGTTCGGTGCGCGACAGCCTCAAACTTTAAGTGCGTGTTGCGCGTCGAATTTGAACAAAATGAAATGTTATTTAAGTTCGGTTTCGAACCCTTGAATAAAAAAGCCCCGCTGACGCGGGGCTCTTTATTAGTGCGGTGTAATCAGCCGCGAAGCCAGGAATCTACAGTGGCGGCGCCGTACTGTTCTTTCCATGCTTTGAGGCCGCGGTGGTTGCCGCCTTTGGTTTCGATAAGCTCGCCGGTGTGCGGGTTGTGGTAGACCTTGACCACGCGCGCACGGCGTTGTTTTGGTGCGTTGGCAGCAGCAGCGCTGGCCTTGCCCGGGTTTGGATCAAGGATCAGGATGATGTCACGCAGGCCTTTGCCGTAGGTTTTCATCAGCCCTTGAAGTTTTTCTTCGAATTCGATTTCTTTCTTCAGGCCAGCATCGTTCTTCAGGGATTCCAGCTGGGCAAGCTGCTCTTGAAGGGCTTTTTCTGCTGCGCGAAATTCGGCGAGTCTGGACAAAATCTGTACTCCAATAGTGTTGTTGGCTGATATCAACTGCAGACAAAGCTATTAGCCAATAGCGTTAAGGCGACTCAAAGAGGACGTCGTCCTGCGAGTTCTGCACAGGCAAGAAAAATTGTAGTAGTTAATCCGCTACGAGTAAATCATGTCTTTTGTCTTACTAACATTATTTCAACGCCGCTAATACGTGGCTATTCAATGGCTGGTCAGGTTTTTAATGAATTCATCGCTGGGTAGTGGCTTTCCAAACAGATAGCCCTGCAGGAAATCCACGCCGTGAGCAGCCAGGTATTCGCATTGTTCGACCGTTTCCACACCTTCAGCAACGACACCCAGATCCAGTTTGCCGGACAACTCTATGATGCTGTCCAGGATATGCCTCGACAGTGCGTCTGCACCGATCATGGCGACAAAACTCTGGTCGATTTTCAAGTAGTCCACATTGAAGTTGCGCAAGTAGCCCAGGCTTGAGTGGCCGGTACCAAAGTCATCGATGGCAATCATGACGCCCAGTTGGTGCAAGGCGTCGAACAGGCGACGGGTGATATCGGTGGGCTCGATCAGCTCGCGCTCGGTCAACTCCAGCACCAAGGTCACCTGGCCCGGTATGAAGGCGGCGAGAAACTCACGGCAATCGTCCACCAGCGTCAGGTCGAGGCAATGGCGGGCGGTGATATTCACGCCGATGTGGAACCCCGGGCAAAACCGTGCCGCATGGGGAGCCAGTTGTACGGCGGTCTGGCGCAGCAGGGCGCGGGTCATCGGCACGATCAGGCCGGAATGTTCGGCCAGAGGGATAAATAGATCAGGCCGTACCAAGCCTTCCTTGGGATGCTGCCAGCGCATGAGCACTTCACAGCCGGCCCATTCGCGGGTGTCGCCGCGTACCACCGGCTGAAAATACGGAATGAACTCATCGGCGCCCAACGCCCGTCGCAGTTCATGGGTCGGTGCCGAGGAGCGTTTTTGCAGCCAATGCGCGAGCAGGCCTGCCATTGCGCCAAAGAACACCACCAGGCTGAACATTGCACGATAGCGCGCCTGCATGTAACGCCAGACCTCGCCGTCCGGCATGCCGGCGTCGACGCTGTAACCATAGCGTTGCGAGGCCAAGTGATGATGGGCTACGGCAAATTTCGGCACTTCCGTGGTATGAACACTGCCGTCGGCAGCCAGCCAGTTGGGCCCCACTTGCAGGACCAGTTGTGCATAGCGGCTGATCAGGCGCAAGGCGTTGGTCAGGTGATAACCGTCAATTGAAGCAAACGCGCCTTGGCCTCCGTCGACCAGTCGGTACACCAGCAGCGCAGTGTCCGGCGTCACCGGGTTGCCATTCATCAACCAAAGCCGACCGTCCACATAGTCGTCGGGGTTTACGGGCGACTCATAGTTGCTGCCGAACAGTGAGCTGCAATAGATATTCTTCTGCCAGGACAACGTCGTGGCGCGCACGAACGGGCGCCTTGTGACCTGCTCGCGCAACGCCAATTGCGTGCCGTTATCGCAGGGCTGGCCTGCCAGCGGCAGCAGGGCCTGCGCGGCGAGGGCGGTGTTATCGAGCATCAGGTCGAATTGGCGCACCGCTTCCTCGGCGGTTTGCGCCGTGCTTTGCTCAAGGGTTCTTTCTGCTTGCCAATACAGGATGGCCAAGCCGAGCAGGATTGGCAGCAGACCGCAGAGGGCGCTGATCGAGTAGCGGACGATTGGCTCTCGCGGGCCTTTGACGGTGAGGGGCATGAGTTGTGCGGCCTGTTGCGGAGTAGGGGATGCGCCGGCAGGCCGGTCAGTATTATTTCGATAATAGATGGCTCGGTGGACAATTGCTTGCCCTACCACCGCGTTGCGCAATCTCGATGAACGCCAGCGTCGCGGGTGATGACTGGCGCCGATCAAGCACTGCCAAGCCAATCTGGCGCGGTACACGAGGGGATAGGGGGCGTTTCACATAGCGCGGGTCGTCCAGCGGTGGCAACGACGCCTCGGCCACGATGCTCAACCCGTCCCCGCGACTGACGGCTTCCAGAGTGCTCAGCAGTTGGGCGCAGCGATACCGCACCTTGGGCCGTAATTGGGCCGCACCGAACAGTCGGGACACCAGTTCCGACGATCCTGCCTCGGTGAGAATAAAAGGGTCGTCACACAGCTCCTGCAGAGTCAGGGCATCGCGATCGGCCAGTGGGTGCTCCGTAGGCAACAACGCGACCATTTGGTCCTCAAACAAGGCGAAGGTGTCGAAGCGCTCCTGCTCCAAGACCACAAAGCCTACATCGATCCGCCGCTCATCCAGCCACTGCAACACTTGCCGGTCAGGGCCTTCATCCACGTGGACCTCAATGCCCGGGTAGGCTGCACGAAACTGGCTGAGGATACCGGGCAGCAGGCGAATCGACGCAGTTGGCCCAAACGAGCCGACGCGCAGGGTGCCGCGCTTCATGCCACGGGCATCTGCGGCTTCCTGTTGCAGCGTGTTGGCCAGGCCGAGCATGGCACGGGCGCGTCCAAGCAATTGCTGGCCGATCTCGCTCGGCTCCACCAGGTTTTGATGGCGCCGGAACAGCTCGACACCGAGCTCTTGCTCCAACGCCTTGATCGCATGGGACACCGCCGACTGGCTGATGCCCAGCCGGTGCGCTGCGCTGGTAAAGCCCTGAAGTTCGGCCACCAGTGAGAAAATTTCCAGTTGGGTCAAGGTCATGAGCAAATACTCATTTTACGATGATTGATCATTAGCAGAAGAATAACCCAGATCTTCCTTCACTTGAGCCAACCCAATGAGCCCCGCTTCGGATCGCCTGACCTATTGCAAACTCGCCGCCGTCACCATGATCTGGGGCGGCACCTTTATCGCTGGTCGTTACCTGGCCGATCAGCTCAATCCGCTGCTGGCCGCGAGCCTGCGTTTTATCCTGGCGAGCCTGGCGTTGTTGCTGTTCATGGCCTTCGCACGCATCCCACTGGCTCGCCCGAGTCTTCGGCAACTTGCGCAACTGGCGGCGCTGGGGTTCTTCGGGATTTTCATCTACAACCTGTGCTTCTTTTATGGGCTGCAGTACATCAATGCGTCGCGGGCGTCATTGATCGTGGCGTTGAACCCGGCGGTGATTGGCCTGGCGTCGTGGTTGTTGTTCAAAGAGCACCTGAATCGCACCAAGGTAATAGGGATTGCATTGTGCGTGGCTGGCGCAGTCGCTGTGATTGTCAGTCGCAACCCTCAGCTGATGCAGGCAGGCGCCCATAGTTGGTGGGGTGACTTGCTGATCCTTGGTTGTGTGGCGGCGTGGGGCGTTTATTCGCTGGCTTCCCGCGGGCTGAACGCAAGCCTGGGGCCATTGCAGACCGTGACGTGGTCGGTATTGCTGGGAACCCTGATGTTGACCGCAACCACAGCGCTGTCAGGAAACTTCACGTTCAAAGAGGTCGCAAGCCTTGGGCCTTCACAGCTGCTGAGCCTGCTGTATTTGGGTGTGCTCGGCTCGGCGCTGGCTTATATCGGTTACTACGACGGCATCCGGCGGATTGGCACGACACGTTCCGGTGTATTTATCGCGCTTAACCCGCTGACCGCAGTGATCTGCGGCGCCTTATTGCTGGGTGAAGCGTTGACCTTGCCCATGCTGATAGGCGGTGCCTTCATTTTGGCTGGCATTTACCTGTGTAACAAACCCCTTGCACGGGCAAGGGCAATAGGGATTTGATGAAGAGTACGGACAAACATCTTTACGCTGTGTAGAATCGATTTACGCATACAAGAATATGGACTTGCGCTCACGCAAGCCTCAGCCGTCAGAGACTGATGTAACCATGAAGCGACTCGGCTCCCCCCTCATCTTTGGTGACTTCCTCGCCCGCAGCGTGCGAGGCCTGTCCTGCGCGCCTCCCTCCCACCTCATCCTTGCTTGCAAATAACCCCTTGCTACCTACAAGAATGATGAGGCACCGACCATGACCGTCCAACACGAAAACCCAATGGGCCTGATGGGCTTTGAATTTATTGAATTCGCATCGCCGACCCCGGGCACCCTGGAGCCGATCTTCGAGATCATGGGCTTCAGCAAAGTCGCGACCCACCGCTCCAAGAACGTGCACCTGTACCGCCAGGGCGAGATCAATCTGATCCTCAACAACGAACCCAACAGCATCGCCTCGTATTTCGCGGCCGAGCATGGCCCGTCAGTCTGCGGCATGGCATTCCGCGTCAAGGACTCGCAACAAGCCTATACCCGCGCACTGGAGTTGGGCGCTCAACCAATCCATATCGAAACCGGGCCGATGGAGCTGAACCTGCCGGCAATCAAAGGCATCGGCGGCGCGCCGTTGTACTTGATCGACCGGTTTGGTGAAGGCAGCTCGATCTATGACATCGACTTCGTCTACCTCGACGGCGTGGAGCGCAACCCACAAGGCGCAGGGCTGAAGGTCATCGACCATCTGACTCATAACGTCTATCGCGGGCGCATGGCTTACTGGGCGAACTTCTACGAGAAGCTGTTCAACTTCCGTGAGGCGCGTTACTTCGATATCAAAGGCGAATACACCGGCTTGACCTCCAAGGCCATGAGCGCGCCGGACGGCATGATCCGCATCCCGCTGAACGAGGAGTCGTCCAAGGGCGCCGGGCAGATCGAAGAGTTCCTGATGCAGTTCAACGGCGAAGGCATCCAGCACGTTGCGTTCCTCACCGACGACCTGGTCAAAACCTGGGACGCGCTGAAGAAGATCGGCATGCGCTTCATGACCGCGCCGCCGGACACCTACTATGAAATGCTCGAAGGCCGCCTGCCGAATCACGGTGAACCGGTGGATCAGTTGCAGGCTCGTGGCATCCTGCTGGACGGCTCATCCATCGAAGGTGACAAGCGCCTGCTGCTGCAAATCTTCTCGGAAACCCTGATGGGCCCGGTGTTTTTCGAGTTCATCCAGCGCAAAGGCGATGATGGGTTTGGCGAGGGCAACTTCAAGGCGTTGTTTGAGTCGATCGAGCGCGATCAAGTCCGCCGTGGCGTATTGACCGCCGACTAGCCATCCAAAGCCTGTCAGGCTTTTCGGGCAATTCAAGAACATGCTCCGTATCGAAAGGTACGGAGCTTTTTTTTTGCCTGCCAAACACGTCAGAAAGGTTTTGCAACAGACAACTCCTTGGGGCTGTGGAACAAAATTTTACGAGACTCCACCCATGGACGTCGCAAGAGCTGATCCTCTCCTGCGTCATAAGTGTGCGTTTCGCGACCCCTAATTTTAAGGAAAGACTGATTATGACAAAACACACTCTGGCGGCTGCAGTGCTGGCTTTGTGCGGCTTCGCTGCCAGCTCCGCTTATGCAGCAGACGGTACCATCACGATCACCGGCTCGGTCAGTGGCACTACCTGCACCATCAGCGGCGGCACCGGAGCCTCGCCAGGTTCAGGTGCCAACTTCCCGGTCGTTCTTGATCGCGTGCAAACCTCGGCCCTCAAGGCCGCAGGCGATACGGCCGGCAGCAAGCGCTACTTTGTCTATGTGGGCGGCTCGGGCGGATGCCCGAACGGTACCAAGGTCGCCGTACGTTACGAGCCGACCAGCCCTGGCATCAACCCGGCAACCGGCAACCTGCGTAATACCGCCACTGCAACACCCGCCTCGCGGGTGGAGGTACAAATTCTCGATGGCGCTTCCAACACGCCAATGGACTTGCGCGTAGGTAATAACTCAACCGTTGCCACCGTGACCAATGGTCTGGCGACCTTACCGTTCTACGCACGCTACATCGCCAATGGCGGAGCGGCAGGCGCGGGCAATGTCACCAGCAGCGTGCAGTACTCGGTCACCTTTCCTTGATGCAGCCGCGCTGATAACCATTGCGTTTGTTGCCTGAGATCCTCGCTCGACCCTGCGGTCGGGCGCAGGACAACTGTTTTCAAGGATTACCCGATGCAGGATTTAATGATGTTCTTAAGTCATCGCGTGGTGTCCGTCGCGCTGAGTCTGGCCTTGTGCATAGCCTCGCATGCGGCGCACGCGGGGGTAGTTATCGACGGTACGCGACAGATTTACCCCGAGCAGCGACGCGAGGTCACCATACGAGTGACCAATGATGACAAACACGCACCCCGTCTGGTCCAGGCGTGGCTGGACGCAGGTGATGCCGAGGCAGCGCCGACACTGAGCGATGTGCCTTTCGTGCTGTCTCCCCCGGTATTTCGCCTGGACGCCGGCAAAAGCCAGTTCATGCGCTTGTCCTACACCAAGGCACCGCTACCTGCGGATAGAGAGTCGCTGTTTTGGTTGAACGTACTTGAAGTGCCGGGCGCCACCAATGAGTTTGATCCCACCCTCGAAGACAGCCAGCGGAATCACTTCAAGTTTGCGTTCCGTATCCGCACCAAGGTGTTTTTTCGCCCGGCGCAGTTATCTGGAACACCCGAGGAGGCGCCAGGGCTGTTGCGCTGGTCCCTGGAGCATGTCGCCCAAGACACCGTGATACAGGTGCACAACCCTTCGGCTTATCACGTCACCTTCAACGACATTTACCTGCTTATGGGCTCCCATCCCGACGCGAAAAAATTGTCACTGCCCGAAGCGATGGTGGAACCGGGAGGCACGTTGAAGTTGCCGGTGCCGAACGCCGCGAAGGTAATACCCGCCGATGCGCGGGTGAATTTCACCTACATCAACGATTTCGGCAGCTTTTCATCGGCGCAGCCTGCTGTATTGCATCGCTGAACGCGTCCCCGGAACGTTGCTGATCGCAAGCAAACGTACATTTCTCAGCGTCCACTGAAGTCATAACTATGCCTAGTCACATCCAAGTACGGGTGCATCGTTGCGCCCCGATTTTGCCATTCCAGCATCGAAAGATGATGTTGGGCGGTTTGATGAGTGCGGCCGTAATCGCAAGCGATTCCGCGCTTGCGTCTGAGTTGAGCTTTGATCTGAACGCATTCTCCAGCGGCCTGGCATCGTCGGTTGACATGTCACGGTTCAATACCGGCAACCAGATGAGTCCTGGCCTATATCGCATAGATATCGTGGTCAACGGCCAGGCTTTGGGGCGCAGGGAGGTGGAGTTCGTCGCGGCCCACGCAAAGACCGGTGCGCAGCCGTGTTTGAGTCGCGAAGTATTGGAAAAAATCGGTATCGCGATGGATAAAGTCGATACCGATACCCGTGGGCGCGAGCTCGCGAACCCTGCCGCAGCCGGCCAGTATTGCGGCGACCTGGGGCAGTGGATTCCGATGGCGTCCAGCTCGTTCGATCCGGGCGCCCTTGAGTTAGCCGCCAGCGTGCCGCAGGCCTACATGAACCGGTCGATGCGCGGCTACATTGACCCCGAGTTGTTGGATGAGGGCATTACCGCCGGGCTGCTCAATTACAACTTCAGTACCAATGCGGTCACCGCTGGTGAAGGCGACGGTCGCACTTACCTGGGCCTCAATGCGGGGATTAATCTGGGCGCCTGGCGCTTGCGGCACCAAGGTGCCCAAGCCTGGAGCAACCGCACAGGGTTTGAGACTTATCAGAACACGTCCACTTATGTGCAGCGCAGCATCATCCCCTGGCAATCACAACTCACTATTGGAGACACCTTCAGCAACGGACAGATTGTCGACGGGGTACGCGTGCGAGGCGTAAGCCTGGCAACCGACGACCGCATGCGTCCGCAGACGCAGCAAGGTTATGCACCGCAGGTACGCGGTGTCGCCGACAGTAATGCAACGGTCACTGTCAGCCAGAACGGGTACACCATTTATGAGACGACAGTCGCGCCTGGCCCTTTTGTCATCAGTGATTTGCATGCCACGGGTTATGGCGGTGATTTGATCGTCAGCGTGACGGAAGTCGACGGGCGCCGAAACACCTTCGTCGTGCCGTACTCGGTGGCCCCGGAATTACTGCGGGCCGACACGACAAAATACAGCGCCACCTTGGGTGAGGTGCAGCAAAAGGGCATCGATGCCAAGGGCGCAAACGTCTTTCAAGGCACTCTCCAACACGGCTTGACCGATGACTTGACGGTGTATGGCGGCGGCAGTCTTTCCAACGGTTATGAGCAGGGCAAGATCGGTATTGCATTGAATACGTCCATCGGTGCTTTCTCGCTGGACGGCGCCACCTCGCATACCAAGGTGGCTGATCATGGACGCCTGTCCGGCCAAAGCCTGGGCGTGGGCTACAACAAAAGTCTGCCCGCCTCGGGTACGCATTTTGCGCTGGGTGCATACCGGTTCTCTACAGAGGGTTACCTGAACCTTCCGGATGCACTGAATGTGCGTGAAATCGCTCGCCAGTCCGGTGATGTCAACGGTTATGCCCGGCAAAAAAGTCGGCTCGACCTGACCATCAGCCAGCAGTTGGGCATAGGCACCTTGAGCCTGTACGGCAGCTCTGTCGACTATTGGGGCGGGCAGGAAGGGCGCCAGGTTTCATTCACCGCCAGTTACGGCTCGACCTGGAACAAGGTCAACTGGAACCTCTCGGCGCAGCGCTCAAGGGTCCAGGACACGCGACAACTGACTCAAAGCGAGCTCAGTGACGATGTGTTTTTCGGGCGTATCGGCCAACCCGGGCGCATCGATAACCGCTACATGCTGACGTTATCGATGCCGCTGGGGAGCGAACCGAGGTCGCCGACCATCAATACTTCGCTGTCTCGGGACAGTGGCGATACACGGGGCAGCCAGCAGCAAGTGGGCATCAACGGCTTCCTGGGCGAGAACGCCGAGTTCGACTACGGTTTTTCCGCCAGCCGCGCGACCAGTGATCAATCGAGTTCCAGGCAACTTAACACCCACGCAGGGTACCGCACCGGTTCTGCCAGCGTGCGTGCAGGCTATGGTCAGAGCCGCGATAGATCCCAGCTTTCATTTGGCGCCGATGGCGGCATCGTCGCTCACGCTGGCGGCGTGACGTTTTCGCAAAGCCTGGGAGAGGCCTCTGCGCTGGTTCATGTGCCGGATGCCGAAGGCGCAGTTTTGGGCCACGACGGTGTTACACGCATCAATAGCAGCGGGTATGCCGTGGTTCCGTCACTCAGGGCATTCCAAAACAATACGGTGAGTGTTGATCCACAAGGCATGTCCATGGACGTGGAGCTTCAAGAGTCGAGCCTGGATATCGTTCCAACCCTCGGTGCAGTGCAATTGGTGGAGTTCAAGACCGTCAGCGGGCGGGCGGTGATCGTCCAGGCCAAACAGCAGAACGGCACGCCGCTGCCATTTGCGGCTCAGGTTCTGGACCAGCAAGGCCGGGAAGTCGGCGTAGTGGGCCAAGCCAGCAAAGCTTTTGTGCGCGATATCCCGGCTGCCGGCACGTTGATCGTCAAATGGGGTGAAAAAATTTCTGAACGATGCGACGTCCACTACCAGATGGCTGCGCATGCCGCGAACAGCCGCCAGCAAGACGTCGACTATCTCCAAGGGTTGTGCGTACCCAGCTCGGTTCGCCAAGTAGCCGGCAGTATTGAACGGCACCCGTGAATATTCGGTGCCACATCTGTGGGGCACCAGCAGAGGACTTTTGAATGAACTTATCTTGGCTTGCTGCCTCGACGTTGGGCGGCTGGATGCTAGCGATGCAAGCGCATGCTTTTTCAGGTGGGGATTGTTATCCGCAAGGGGCAACGGCGATCAACATTGCCCCCATCATCCCCCCGACCAACCCTCAGGTCGGGCAAGTGATCGGTTTGGCGGGAGGCTATCCCTTTAATGCACCGGCAAGTGTCATGCAGTGCCGTTACGACTTCTGGAGCGATTTCCACTGGGTAACTGCGACGATCAACGCGGTCAACTCCAGCTCCACTGGCAGGACATTCAACGCCAACGGTGTGTCCATGCCAGTGTTCGCCACAGGCGTGCCCGGGGTTGGGTTTGCAATGATGGCCCGCGACCCGAATCATGGCTTCGCCGCTGTCGGTCAATCGGCAGCATCACTGCTCAGGGTGAAGTATCCCAAGCCAGTTGTCTGGGGCCTGCAGGGACGGCTTTACCTGGTGGCCACGGGAGGGGCGATTTCTCCGGGGACTGTGCCCACACGCACTGTCGCGCATTACAGGGTGCAAAATACCAATACCTCAGCCCCTGGGTATCATCCGGTCAATATGCAGGCGCTGGTCATTAGCCCACCGCTAAAGCCGACATGCCGGGTTTCGACGCCCTCCATTGCGATGTCTTTGGGAAGCGTACCGGTTACGGCGTTCCGTGGCGTCGGCAGTCATGCCGGCAGCGTAACCCGCAATATCACGCTCTTGTGCGAAGGCGGCACCGGAGGCACGCGTGATGTGTTTATCACCGTCACTGACCATACCACCCGCTCGAATCGCAGCGATGTGCTGTCCCTGACCGCAAGTTCCCAGGCCAAGGGCGTGGCCCTGCAGTTGGTACGCGGCGGCAATATTCTGGTTCGTTACGGTGCGGACTCCTCAAGCGTGGGCAACCCTAATCAATGGCTGGTGGGGACGACGGGCAATGGCACGGTGCAAATTCCGCTGACTGCGCGCTATATCCAGACACAACAGACGATTGCGCCAGGCAGCGCAAATGGCGTGGCAACGTTCACGATGAGTTACCGATGAGCCGGACGTTCCTGCGACGGCTCAACGTGATAGGGCTGCTGATGGCGCTGCAGGCACCTCTGGTCCAAGGCGAAATCGTCATCGACCGTACCCGTGTGATCTATCCGGCTCAAGCCCGCGAAGTAACGGTCAACCTTACCAATGAAACGGATGGCCCGCGGCTGGTCCAGGTATGGATCGACGCCAACGATAGCGAGGCGTCACCTGAAAACAGTGATGTGCCGTTCACTGTCACTCAACCGATTTTCCGCATGGAGGCCGGCAGTGGACGAGCGCTGCGCGTGCTCTATCAATCGTCTTCACACACGAACGAGGACCGGGAATCAGTGTATTGGCTCAACGTGCTTGCGATCAGGCCGACAGGCGAGCCCGCTGTGCAAAATAACCAAGTGAATCTGGCATTTCGTACGCGGGTTAAATTGTTCTTGCGGCCGAACCAACTAGCGGGGACGGCGGCAAGCTCGATTAATGACTTGAAATGGCAACTAGTTACCGGGGATGAGTCGACGCTGCACGTGAATAATCCCGGCGATTACCACGTCACGCTGTCCGGCATCGTTGTGACACGCGAGGGCGTTGAATACCACAGCGAAGACCCGCCGATGATCGCACCACGATCCACCGCCGTCGTGACGATGCCAAGGCTGCCGCACGGCGCGGCGGGGAGCGCAACAGTGCGCTTCACTACACTTGACGATCAAGGTGCAACCCAAACGCATTCGGCGCTGTTGGGCAATTCCAGGTGAAGACGGTTCAAGCCCTGCGCTGGCGTACCAGGTGCTTGAACCCTTCGAACACCAGCACCATGACTGCGATCCAAATCGGGATATAGGTCAGCCATTCGCCGGCCTTGATGCCTTCACCCAGCAGCAAGGCTACGAACAGCAAGAGCACCGGCTCGACATAGCTGAGCAGCCCGAACAGGCTGAACGACAGTAATCGGCTGGCAATGATGTAGCTCACCAATGCAGAGGCGCTGATCAGACCCAGCATGGGAATCAATGCGTAAAGCTTTGGGTGCACATCCATCACCGCAAAACCTTGCTCGCCGCTTTGCACGAACCACCAAGCCACCGGCAGCATCAGCGCCATATCCAGCCAGAGCCCACCCAAGTTATCGGTCTTAAGGTATTTGCGCACGATGAAGTAAAGCGGATAGCCAATGATCACCACCAGCGTTGCCCACGAAAACCCACCGGCTTGGTACAACTCGTTGAGTACCCCAAGGCCGGCAAAGAACACTGCGATCTTTTGCAGATAGGACAGCTGCTCACCCCATACCAGCCGTCCGGTGAGCACCATGGTCAATGGCAGCAGAAAGTAACCCACCGAAACATCCAGGCTGCGCCCGTTCAGTGGTGCCCACATGAACAACCACAGCTGCACGCCCAGCAAGGCCGAAGACAACACGACGCCTGCGATCAATCGAGGCTTTGCCGCCAGTACCTGCAGCAATTCCCAAACACGCCGCCATTCGCCGCTGACGATCATGAACACCGTCATGCACGGCACCGTCAGCAGCATGCGCCAGCCGAAAATCTCCAGACCGCTCAACGGCGTGAGCAACGATGTGAAGTAATACATCACGGCAAACAACACCGAGGCCGAGACCGATAACACAACACCTTTAGACACGCTGTCCTCGCGAAAACCGATTTGTACAAGAGAGGCGGGCATTATGGTGCTTGCGGCGTGAAACGGCTGCTCTGTTTTGGGGCGATTGGTGGGAAATTTTCTCACGCCATAAAATTTCTCCTATCCCGGTGGCGAGCGGGCTTGCCCGTGTTGGGCTGCGATGCAGCCCCGCAACCTCTTTCGGTCAACACCCGCTGCCGCTCGCCCCAACAGCACTCGACTACGAGCGAGCGACGCGCCCCGAGACATAGTGGCTAACATCATTGAACCCTGGGGTGGACGAGTGCCCCGATGTCACCAATGAATCGATAAACGCTTCATCCTCAGCCGTGATCTTCACGTCCAGCGCGCCGGTGTAGGCATCCCACTGGGCCTCGGTACGCGGTCCGACAATCGCCGAACTCACCGCAGAGTTGTTCAATACCCAGGCGATGGCAAACTCGACGATCTCCACACCACGTCCCTGGGTATATTGCTGAATTTGCTGGGCAATGCGCAGCGACTCCACGCGCCATTCGGTTTCCAGGATCCGTTTATCCTGGCGTGCGGCGCGGCTGCCCGGTTCTGGCGTGACATCCGGCGCGTATTTACCGCTGAGCACGCCTCGGGCCAGCGGGCTGTAAGGCACCACGCCCAGGCCATAGGCGGCAGCGGCGGTAATCTGCTCCGCTTCAGCCTGACGGTTGACGATGTTGTACAGCGGTTGGCTGATCACCGGCCTGTCCACGCCCAAACGCTCGGCCACGCGGATCACCTCGGCAATGCGCCAACCGCGGTAGTTGGATAAGCCCCAGTAGCGGATCTTGCCCTGGCGGATCAAATCGCCAATCGCAGAAATCGTGACCTCCAGAGGGGTAGCGTGGTCTTCGCGGTGCAGGTAGTAGATGTCGAGGTAATCGGTGTCGAGTCGGGTCAGGCTGGCGTCGAGCGCATTGAAAATCCGTTTGCGGCTCAAGCCACTGCGGTTGGGCAAACCGTCCGGCGGACCGAAACCGACTTTGCTCGCCACCACCCAATCCTGGCGGTGACGGGCAATGGCTTCGCCGACGAGTTCCTCGGAGCGTCCGCCGGTGTATACGTCGGCCGTGTCGATAAAATTGATGCCCTGATCCCAGGCCTTATCGATGATGCGCAGCGAGTCCTCGGTATTGGTCTGCTCGCCAAACATCATGGTGCCCAGCGTCAAGGCGCTGACCTTCAAACCGGACTGGCCCAATGTGCGGTAAATCATGCAAAGCTCCTTGCGGCTGTGAGACGTCGTCCATGCAATACCAGACTCAGAGGCTCTGGAACAAGCCCTGAGCGTGTTTCTTCATTCGCTCAGCAACGCGTGGCAGCGTACTTGGAGAAACCGATGCAGCACTTTTACCCGCTCCGACACTTGCAGGCGGTGCGGGCACATCAGGTTGAATGGCGTCGGTTCGCCTTGCCAATCCGGCAACACGTGCACCAGGCGGCCGGCCTTCAGATCCCGGGCGATATCCAGGTTGGCTTTATAGGCGATGCCGTGACCGGCCAAGGCCCAGCGCCGCACAATTTCACCGTCGTCGCTCAGGTAATCGCCTGTCACGTTGACTTCCTGCAGCTCGCTGCCCTGGCGAAAGAACCACGTACTGTTGGCGCGCCCCTGACGCATGTACCGCAGTGTGTTGTGTTGCGCCAACTGCGCGGGCGTCGTGGGTGTGCCGTGACGCGCGAGGTACTCGGGGCTGGCACATGCAATGCGCTGGTGACCGGGCACGACAGGCAGTGCCACCAGACTGGAGTCACGGGGTACGCCGAAGCGCAGGGCGATATCGACGGTGTCGCGGAAAAGGTCAGCATTGCTGTCGTTGAGCAGCAATTGCAGACGGATATTCGGGTGTTCCGCCTTGAATTCGTCGAGCCAGCCCAAGACGACATTGCGTCCAAAATCCGACGGCGCGGCCAATTGCAGCAATCCGGTCAACCCCTGGCTGTGCTGCTTGAGGGCTTGTTCACCTTCGGCCAATGCGGCCAGGGCTTCGCGCACGCTGTCCAGGTAGCGCTTGCCTTCCTCGGTCAGGCGCATGCTGCGGGTAGAGCGCGCGAGCAGGCGAATGCCCAGCCGTGTTTCCAGACGCTTGAGGGCGATGCTGGCCGCAGCAGGCGTCAACCCCAGGCCGCGCGCGGCGGCGGACAAACTGCCCGTGTCGGCGGTGCGCACAAAAACTTCAAGGTCTAGGATTGAACTCATTTGTAAAAATCCTTTAAAGATCTTGTCGTTTTACCGGGATTTTTCGTCGATTGCCAAGCTGGGAAGATGAACGCTCACTTTCTGACCCAGGACATCTCCCCATGACATCTTCCCTCAACGGTAAAACGGTCGTCGTGATCGGCGGCAGCAGTGGCATTGGCGCGGCGGTGGCCAAGGCCGCCGCTGCACGCGGTGCTCAGGTGGTGTTGGCGGGGCGGCGCCTATCGTCGGGCCGCGACAACGGCCTACGCAGCGAGCCAGTGGATGTCACCGACGCCGCCTCCCTGCAGCGTTTGTTCGAAACCGTCGGGCGTTTTGACCATCTGGTGTACACCTCCGGCCCTTCGGTACGCGCCAAGACCTTGATCGAAACCGATTTGGACGAGGCCCAGGACAACTTCAACGTGAAACTCTGGGGCGCGTTGCGGGCGATCCAGCAGGCGCTGCCTTTCCTAGATGAGCGCGGGAGTATCAGTCTGACCTCCGGGCAACTGGGCCGTAAGTTGGCGCCGGGCCAGTTCATCAAAGTTGGTATCAACGCGGCCACTGAAGCCCTGGGCAAGCAGTTGGCAAAGGAGTTGGCGCCGCGACGCGTCAACGTGGTGAGTCCCGGTGTGATTGATACCCCGGCGTATGCAGGGTTGGCCGAGGACCAGCGCCTGGCGATGTTTGCCAAGGCCGGTGGCGCGTTGCCGGTGGGGCGCGTGGGGCAGGCAGAGGAAGTGGCGGCGGGGTATGTGCTGGCCATGGAAAATGGCTACATGACCGGTGCTGTCATTGATATCGACGGCGGCGGGCTGCTGTAAGCGCGGACGAGATGTGGGAGGGGCTTGCCCCCTCCCACATGGACGCCGTCAAGCCTTGAGGG
Source organism: Pseudomonas sp. TE3911 (assembly GCF_054062775.1). Classification (NCBI taxonomy): domain Bacteria; kingdom Pseudomonadati; phylum Pseudomonadota; class Gammaproteobacteria; order Pseudomonadales; family Pseudomonadaceae; genus Pseudomonas; species Pseudomonas sp. TE3911. The sequence goes on from NZ_JBSSFP010000001.1 coordinate 2,047,871, forward strand.
TGCGCGTCATCCGCAACGCCAACACACTACCGGCCACAATCACCGCCGCCAGTAGGTACAACGCAATATCGGTGGACCCCGTCGTATCCTTCACAAAGCCCACGATGTACGGGCTGAGAAAGCCCGCCATCTGGCCCATGGAGTTGATCAACGCCAAACCACCCGCCGCCGCGCCCGCGCTGAGCATCGCAGTCGGCACTGGCCAGAACATCGGCAGACCGGTGAGGGCGCCCATGGTGGCGATCGTCAGGCCCAGAATCGCAATCGCCGGGGTCGTGGCGAAGTTCACCGCAATCACCAGACCAATCGCGCCCATCAACATGGGCACCACTAAGTGCCAGCGGCGCTCTTTGCGCAAGTCTGCGGAGCGGCCCACCAGCAGCATAAAGACCGCCGCCAGCAAATACGGAATCGCACTGAGCCAGCCGATCACCAAGTTATCGCTGAACCCCAGGTTCTTGATGATCGACGGCAGCCAGAAGTTGATCGCGTACACACCACTCTGGATGCAAAAGTAGATCAGGCCGAATGCCCAGATCGCTGGGTTCTTGAACACTTCGGCGAGGGAATCGGTGGTGGTTTTCGGCTTGTTGGCCAGGTCCGTCGCCTGGTCGGCTTCCAGTACCGCACGCTCGTGGGGTTTGAGCCACTTGGCGTGGGCAAACGTGTCACTGAGCAGGAAGTAGGCGAGGGCGCCGAGGATTACGGTGGGGATGCCTTGCAGCAGAAACATCCACTGCCAACCCGCCAAACCGCCTTGGCCGGCGGCGAAGTGGTTGAGGATCCAGCCGGAGAACGGGCTGCCGAGTAAGCCGGACACCGGAATCGCCGACATGAACAGCGCCATGATCCGTCCACGGCGGAACGTTGGGAACCACTGCGACAGGTACAGCACCACGCCAGGGAAGAAGCCGGCTTCGGCGGCGCCCGTGAACAGGCGCAGGGTGTAGAAATGCGTCGGCGTGGTGACGAACAGCAGGCACGTGGACAAGGTGCCCCACACAATCATCATCAACGCGATCCAGCGCCGTGGACCGAACTTGGTCAGCGCCAGGTTGCTCGGTACGCCGCACAGCACGTAGCCAATGAAGAATATCCCGGCACCCAGGCCGTACACGGTTTCACTGAATTTCAGCGCATCAAGCATCTGCAACTTGGCAAAGCCGACGTTGACCCGGTCAAGGTAGTTGAACAGATAGCAGATGAAAATGAAGGGGATCAGGCGCAGGGTAATGCGCTTGTAGATGGCGTTTTTATCGTCATCGGTGGCCAGTGTGGCAGCGGCGCTCTGTGACATGGCGTTCTCTCTTTATTATGATTTTTCGCGATGCGAGGGTAACGTTGATCGCTCAACGAGTCTCGGCCACGGGGCGGGGTGCTGTCTTTGTGCTCGCGCACAGTGATGGAAACTTTGCGCTGTGCCGATGAACAACCATGCTTTTTTAGGAATTTAGACTCATGTTCGAGTTGGATCATGACTTGGCACAGGACATCGTCGATCGGACCATGGCGATTTTGCCCTACAACGTCAATGTCATGGACAGCCAGGGACTGATTCTCGGCAGTGGTGAGTCCGAGCGCATCAACACTCGCCATGAAGGTGCGCAACTCGTGCTGGCCAATGGTCGCGTGGTGGAAATCGACGGCCAGACCGCCAAACACCTCAAGGGCGTACAGCCGGGTATCAACCTGCCGCTGATGCACGATCAGCGTCTGATCGGCGTGCTGGGTATCACCGGCGAACCTGAACTGCTGCGCACCTACGCGGAACTGGTGCGTATGACCGCAGAAATGTTGGTCAGCCATCGCCATCAGCAAGCCGAGCAGCAATGGCGACGCCAGCGTTGCGACGATCTATTGGCGTTGCTCCTCGCCGAAACCGGTGATTCGCCGCGCCTGGTCGACGAAGCTCAGCAACTGGGACTCAAGCCGCAGCTGGCGCGCACGCCGTACCTTTTCGAACTGGGGCCGGGCCAGTCGGCGGAGGCATTAAGCGCGTGGCTGACGTCGCGCTATCCGGACAGTTGGTGCGTCAGCTCGGCGCAGTTCTCGTTGTTATGGTGCCGGCCCGCGGCGGTGCAAGTGGATAATCCGCGTCTGCTGGAAAAGCTCGAAGGCCAAGGTTGGAATGTGCTGCGCGTAGCCGTCGGAGGGCAAGCGGAAGGACTGGCCGGGCTGCGCCGTTGCTATCGGCGCGTGGGTGACTTACTGGCCTACGGTCGCGATGTACTGCCGCACTCACGGCTGCTGACCCTCAACCGTTATCGCCTGCCGGTGATGCTCTGGCGCCATCGCAACGACGACGCCCTCGATGAACTGCTCAACCCCCTGCGCAAAGTGCTCGCCAAGGACAACAACGGCCAATTGCTGGCCACGCTGCGCAGTTGGTGCGAGCACGATGGTCAAAGCCAGGCCTGCGCCGACGCGCTGGGTATCCACCGCAACAGTCTGCGTTACCGCATGGAGCGCATCGCTGAACTCAGTGGCGTCGACCCGCTGACTCTAGACGGCATGCTCGCCCTGTACCTGGGCGTCCAGCTGTTGCCCCAGGCTTTGTCGGAATGAACAACAAACCTCACCCGCACTTGTGCATCGGACCGGCGTCATTCCCGGTGCCAACTGGCAGCATGGGCGTCATAAAAACCGGAGAAAGCCCATGAAAATCATCATCGCCCCCGACTCGTTCAAGGACAGCCTGAGTGCCGAAGGCGTTGCCCAGGCCATTGCCCAAGGCTTGGCCGAGGTCTGGCCGGACGCGCAGTTGATCCAGTGCCCGATGGCGGACGGCGGTGAAGGAACGGTGGACTCGGTACTCGCCGCCTGCAACGGCGAGCTGCGCCGCCAGGCGGTTCGCGGACCGTTGGGCGCGACGGTTGACGCGCGCTGGGGCTGGTTGGCCGACAGCCACACAGCGATCATCGAAATGGCCGAAGCCAGCGGCTTGCAATTGGTCCCACCAGGACAGCGCGATGCGTGTATCAGCAGCACTTACGGTACCGGCGAGCTGATCCGCGCCGCCCTGGATGCCGGCGCACAGCGCATCATCCTGGCGATTGGCGGCAGTGCCACCAACGATGGAGGCGCGGGGGCGATGCAGGCGCTTGGCGTGCACTTGTTTGATGCCCACTCCCAAGTGCTGGCGCCGGGCGGTTTGGCCTTAGCTGGCCTGGCCCATATCAGCCTTGAGCGGCTTGATCCGCGCCTGTCTGAGGTGCGCTTTGAAATCGCGGCCGACGTCAACAATCCCCTGTGTGGCCCCCACGGTGCCTCAGCCATTTTTGGCCCGCAGAAAGGTGCCAGTCCCGCACACGTCCAACAACTGGACGCGGCCCTCAGCCACTTCGCCGATCACTGCGCCAAGATCTTGCCCAAGGACGTGCGCGACGAACCCGGCAGCGGCGCCGCCGGCGGCCTGGGCTTCGCCGCCAAGGCCTTTCTCGGTGCGCAGTTTCGAGCCGGCGTGGAAGTCGTCGCCGAATTGGTTGGCCTGGACGCCGTCGTACGCGACGCTGACCTGGTCATCACCGGCGAGGGCCGCTTCGACGCCCAGACCCTGCGCGGCAAAACCCCTTTTGGCGTCGCTCGTATCGCCCAGCAGCACGGCGTGCCCGTGATCGTCATCGCAGGCACCCTGGGCGACGGCTACGAGCAAATGTACGCCCACGGCGTCGACGCCGCCTTCGCCTTGCCGAACGGGCCGATGAGCCTGGAACAGGCGTGCAGTGAGGCCCCGCGATTATTGCGCGAGCGGGCGGCGGACATTGCGCGGGTGTGGCGCGTGGCGGCGTACGGCTGATAGAAGCAGTGGTTAGCGCCGTGACAGATCTGTCGATAATTACTATGATCCGTGCTTACTTTGAAGACTGGCCGACCTGGCCGGGCATGTTGGAAGCCGATCATGCAGATCAAGCGTTTTACCCTCGTCAATTTCCGCGGCATCGAGAAGATGGAACTCGATTTCGAGGGCAAGAAGACTGTCGCCTTGGTGGGCGTCAATGGGGTGGGCAAGTCTTCGATTTTGGATGCGTTGGCGATTGCGCTTTCTAATCTGACCTCAAGGATTGTTAATCAGGCATCAAAGTCGAGGGCGATATCAAAAGATGACATAAAAGCCGGGGCTGAATACACGAGATTGAAAGTTGTTGCCGGGTTCCAAGATGAGCGCGATGTCGATTGGGCAATTGCACTTAACCGGAAATCGGGAAAGCATCCTAAGGAACGTAGCAGTGAGTTAGCCTTGTTAAAAGAGGCTGCGGCATCTTTCGAGATAAATGCCATTCACTACGAACTCGTTGGTGACAAATCTCTTCATTTGCCTCTTGCAGTTTATTACGACGTCCATCGAGCTGTATTAGACGTTCCTTTACGCGTTCGTGAGCGGTTGGTTAACACCATAGATGAAGGCTACGACGACGCGCTCGGTCATGGGGGAGCTGACTTCAAAAGATTTTTCATCTGGTTTCGCAACCAAGAGGATCTCGAAAATGAAATTAGTCGAGACCTGTCGGGGTTCCGTGACCATGAGCTTTCAGCAGTTAGACGGGCAATTGAAACATTCACCGGATTCAAGGACATTCGAGTACGTCGTAAGCCAACACTTAGAATGACTGTTCTCAAAGGTAGTATCGAATTCAACGTCCTGCAGCTTTCTGATGGGGAGAAATGTTTGCTGGCGCTGGTTGGCGATTTGGCCAGGAGACTTACGTTGCTAAATCGTGAAGTGCCCGATCCATTAAAAGGTAAAGGTGTCGTCCTTATAGACGAACTCGACCTCCACCTCCACCCCGGCTGGCAACGCACTGTCGTCGCCAATCTGGAAAAAACCTTCCCGAATTGCCAATTCATTATCACCACCCATTCCCCACAAATACTGGGTGAGCTTCCCGCTGAGTCTGTGATGCTGCTTAAGGACGGCCAATATCTAGGTCATCCAGAACGCGCGCTGGGCATGCGCAGCGGTGAAGTCATTGAGGAGTTGATGGGGGGAAGCGCGCAGAACCAGCACGTCAGCCGACAACTTAGAAAAATTCATCGCTACCTAGACGATGATGACCTTGATTCCGCCCAGGCCAACCTTATCCAACTGCGAGAACAGGTCGGAAAAATCCCCGATGTCCTCGAAGCTCAAGCCAGCATCGACTCTCTGAGGTCGTTAGAAGAGGGCGAAGCGTGAGGTCTATTAAAAAGGGTGCAGAACCGCGGGCCTTGATTGAATGGAAAAGGGAAAACCGAGAGACGCCCCATAATCTTTACTACGGAAGGGGCAGCAGCTTTCCAAGTGAAGCAGTGCGTCAGGCGCTCTTGAGGGAACAGTTTCATTTGTGTGCTTACACCTTGCGGCGGCTTCCGACAGCGGCGCAATGTCGGGTGAAGGGTCAGGGCACGCAATTTAGCTGTCACATCGAACATGTCCTTTCACAAAAGCACCACCAGGCTGAAAGCACTGCATATAACAACTTGGTGGCGTGCTACCCATCCAGCCAAACCAAAGTTGCGTGCGGCTATGGGGCAGTGGAAAAAGATGACTACGACTCGGCCCGTAAGCCTTTTGTTTCGCCGCTGACAACCAATGTCGAGCGCCATTTCAGATACACCAGTGACGGCTATGTAGAAGGCCTGAATTCTGATGCGATTGAGACCATCGAGGTTCTCAAACTCAATCATCCTACTTTGGTCAACGACCGAGCTGCCGTCATAAAAGGCCGGTTGAAGCCTCGTGGCACGCCGGTTTCAGCAGCAACCGCCCGGCGAATGGTCGACGAAGTTGACACTCCCGACGCCGAGCATTGCCTTCCGGAATATTGCGAGGCGCTTAAGCAGCAGGCCGAGCGTCACGCACGGCAACTCGAAAAACGCGCGGCTCGCGTACGCGGTCAAGTAAGGCCCTGAAGCCTACCCCCGCCGACCTCTAACATGGGACAATCCGCGCCTTTTTTCGACACGGAGAGTCCCCATGCTGCGCCCCGCACTCCTGGCCTTGCTGTTGACCAGCACTGCCACCTTCGCTCAAACCAACACTGAAAGCGTTCCCTTGCTCCGGGAAATCAAGAATTGGGTAACGGGTTGCGACAACCTGCGTAATTGCCATGCCCTCAGCGCACCCAGTGGCGTCGACGAGGAGGACTACAGCTCGCTGACTTTGCATATCTGGCATCAGGCCGGGCCTGAAGGTTACCTGCGTTTGCGCTTCGACCACCGCGGTGAGGCGCTCGACCTGTCGACCCTGCTGTTGGACGGCCAGCCGCTGGGGCTGGAGTTGACGCAGGGTCTGCACGTTGAACTGGACGATCAGGGCGGTGATCCCGAGGTGCAGTCCTATGGCGTGATCGAGGAGGCAGTGGCGCGGCGTTGGTTGCAGCGTTTGCGTAATGGCCAGCGCCTGCAATTGCCGGGGGATGAACAGGCGCATGTGTCGCTGAGTGGGCTGAGCGCTTCACTGCTGTTGATGGATGCGGTGCAGGGGCGGGTGGATAACGTCACGGCCTTGGCCCGCCCAGGTAAGGGCGCGGCCAGCGCCGTGCCTGCACGTTTGCCCACACCGGTGCTGCGTAAATTCCCAGGAGCACCGATGTTGACTGCGCAGGAGCAGGCCGGTCTTATAGCGGCCGCGTTGCACACCGTCACGCCCGAGGACAACGGCACCGGCAGCGCACCCGAGGCGAACGCTGGTGCCCTCACGGCGCAGCAGGCGATGACCGTGGTGCGTTATGACTGCGCGGCCTACAACTGTGAATACGATGTGGTCAGCCGCCAGCGCCAGGCGCCGTATGCCGAAACTCCGATGCAGCTTGAGCCCTTGCCATTAGGGATCGAGCCACTGCAAGGCTCTGTGGGATATGACGCAGCCAGTGGCACCTTGAGTTATTTCTACAAGCTCCGGGGAATTGGCGATTGTGGCGCGGGCGCCGTCTGGGTGTTTGACGGCAAGGGTTTCCAGCTCAGTGAACTGCTGTCCATGCCGCGCTGCACTGGGGTGGGTTACGGTGATTGGCCGGCGTTGTGGTCGACGGCGCCAGCGCCCTAGCCATCGGGCGGGCAGGGCCTCTACACTGGCTGGCCACGTGTTTTTCAAAGGATGAAACACCATGCACACACCTGAACCCCATATCGTGATCCAGCGCTTTACCGAGGCCCATCTTGAGGGCGTCGCAGCGCTCTATAACGAACCGGCGGTGTGTCGACAGGTGCTGCAAATGCCTTACCAATCGGTGGAGGCCTGGCGCAACAAGCTGGTGATGGACAACGAGCGTCGGCTGCAACTGGTGGCGGTGCACGGCGGCGAGGTGATCGGCCAACTCGGCTTGGAACAGTACCTGCGCGTGCGCCAGGCCCATGTGGGTTCGTTCGGCATGGGCGTTGCGCCGGCCTGGCAGGGCAAGGGGGTGGGGTCGCGTCTGTTGAGCGCTGCGCTGGACGTGGCTGACAACTGGATGAATCTTCACCGCGTGGAGTTAAAGGTGTACGCCGACAACGAAGCCGCGCAACACCTGTACCGTAAATTCGGTTTCGAGGTGGAAGGTCTGCTGCGCGATTACGCCCTGCGTGACGGTGTGTTTGTCGACACCGTCAGCATGGCCCGTCTGCGCCAGCGGGGTTAACCCAGAGCAAACGCCACCGCAGCCTGCGCATGCAGCTCGGTGGTGTCCAGCAGCGGCAGGTCGCTGTGTTCGGGCTTGATCAACAGGCCTATTTCCGTGCAACCAAGGATGATTGCCTGGGCGCCACGGGCGGCCAGGGATTTGATCACCCGTTGATAGATCTGGCGTGAAGTGTCGCTGATCACGCCCACACACAACTCTTCGTAGATGATGCGGTGCACATCCTTACGCTCATCCGTGTCCGGCACCAACACCGTCAAGCCGTGATCGGTCAGGCGGGACGTGAGAAAGTCCTGCGCCATGGTGAATGCGGTGCCCAACAAACCGACCGTCAGCGTGCCGGCCTCCACTGCGGCCAAACCGGCTGCATCGGCGATGTGCAGGAACGGAATCGACACCGCCGCTTCGATGCGCGGCGCCACTTTATGCATCGTGTTGGTACACAGCACCACACACTCGGCGCCGCCAGCCTGCAGGCGGCGTGCAGCATCTTCGAGGATCTGCGCGGTGTCATCCCAACGCCCCGCATGCTGGGCCTGTTCCACTGGGCCGAAATCCACGCTGTACATCAACAGTTGCGCCGAGCGTAGCGGGCCCAGTTGGTCGCGCACACGCTGGTTGATGATGCGGTAATACTCGGCGCTGGACTCCCAGCTCATGCCGCCGATAAGGCCGATGGTGCGCATGTGATCTTCCTGACAAGGGATGTGACTTCACCTTACCCACTGGCCAACCAATAGTCATACGCAGTTGCCAGCCAAATGACCGGTGCAGTTTTAAGGCGTACGGCGAACCGCCGCATCTGCCATGATCAGTCTTCGCAACCTGGCTCACCCAAGGAAATCCGCAATGGACGATGTACAACAACTGGGCGAGATGCTTCGTCATTACGCCGACAGCGAAGCCCACAAAAAACAGCAATTCGACGTGCAGTCAGCCCGCTGGGCGCAAAAGCTCGGCGAGTTGTTCGGGCAGATTGAGCTGTGGCTGGAACCGGTCAAAACCGTCGGGCTGCTGGAAGTCAATCGTGAAGCCTATGTGGCCAGCGGCCCGAGCGTGCCGGTGGAGACGTCCACCTTCAAGACTGAGAAGCTCATTGTGCAGATCACCGGCAAAACCGTGGAGTTCGTGCCGGATGTGATGGGGGCGGGCGGTTCGATTTCCGTCGCGGTGATGGGCTTGACCGCAGCCCGCCATGGCAGCGTCTCGCTGGTGCTGGCGGCCGACAAGAACGACTGGCTGTGGAAGAAAACCAATGGCCTGAAAGACCCCGACACCTTCGGCTTCGACGCCAACTTCCTGGCTTCGCAATTACAAAGCCTGATCCCGCGCGATCGCGCTTGAGTCGTCAGCTTTGACGCCGATCCCAGGCCTGGCAAATGCCCGAGGCTAAATAAGGCGTATTCCCCAGGATTGGCTATACCTACAGCTCACTGTTTCGATGATGACCGCCAAGGAGTTCGATGATGAAACTAAGGCTAATGATCGGCGCGCTGTGTATCGCCACGCTGGGGATGACCGGTTGCGCCAGCAAGGTCACGCAACCGGATGAGTATTCGGGCTTTCTGTCCGACTACAGCCAACTCAAACAAGCCCAGTCGCCGTCGGGCGCCGTGGTGATGCGCTGGGTCGATCCCAAGCTGGACCTGAGCCGCTACAACGCGGCGTACATCGAACCGACTCAGTTCTACCCCAAACCCCACGCCACCGCGAAAATCCCCGAGAGCACTCTCAACGGTATCAACGCCTACTACAACCAAGCGCTCAAGCGTGAGCTGGCCAAGTCACTGCCCCTGGCCAGCGCGCCCGGCCCTGGCGTGATCGTGGTGCGCGCGGCAATCACCGCCGTCAGCAGCAAGACCGAGGGCCTGAAACCCTATGAATTCGTCCCGGTGGCCTTGGTGGCAGCGGCGGTGAGTACCGGTACCGGCATCCTTGACCAGGAAACCACTTTGGGGACCGAAGCGCAGTTCCTCGACGGGGCCACTGGCAAGGTGATCGCCCAGGTGGTGCGCAAAGGCACCGGCAAGCCGTTGGACAATGCTGCCCAGGTAATGAAGGCCGATGACGTCAAAAGCGTGATCGATGGCTGGGCGTCGGACCTGCATCAGTCCTATGTAAAGCTCAGAAACCACTAGAACGCATTTCTGGCCAGGCGGTTGTAATAGCTGAGCAGGGCGTCGTAGCGGCGGGTGACGCGGTAATAGTCGTCACTCAACTGCTGCGGCGCGGCGTGGTCCTGCCAGTCCTGGTGCAGGGTGGTCAACGCCTTGAGGTATTCATCGGCAGGCGCCTTGATGTTGTACCAGAGGTAAATCGCCTCATCGTCCAGCCTTCTGCTGGGCATGGCATTGAGAAAGACTCTGCTGTCCTCGGCGGCCTTGCGTACCCCCTCGGTCAAGTCAGCCACGCGCTGCGGGGTCAGGTTGGCGTCGCGCACGCCTTGCTCGATCTGGTTCACCGCCTGGCGCGCCGCGATCATGTAGTTGAGCAAGTGCCACTGCATGTCTCGGCCAAAGCGCGCTTCCAGCAACGCCAGTTGCGCGGGACGCACACTCAGGTCTTCATCCGCCAACTGTTGGCGCAGAGAAGTGGACGCCGTCAGGTACTTTTCGACGACCTGATCGTAGGCCAGCAGCAATTGCTTGCCAGCGGCCTCTGACGCTATTTCCTGCGTTGTCGGCGCCAGGCTGCGCGCCTGCACGCGAGTAACCCCATCGGCCAGTGCCGTGACGTTGTACAACGCTTGCGCGTAGGCACCGGCGGCGGCGAGCAAGTTGCTGTCGGGCGCCTGGCGTTCCAGTTTCACCGTGTACTGCTGCGAACATACCGACCGCTGGATAAGGTACGGCTCGGGCTCATTGCGGTCGCCATAGGTATCGAGGGTGGGCTTGTCGGGCTCCACTTCGGGAATGGGGTAATACGCGAGGCGCGTATCCCGGTCGACGCGGTTTACGCAATCAATGATCGGTGCCAGGGCACTGGCTCTGGCAGTGTAGGGACTGTCGCGCTGGTCCAGCCACAGTTGCACTTTTTGCAACGGTCTGGTGGCGCTGGCCACCCCGAGCAGGCCAAGGCCCAATGCGATGCTTATGGGTAACAACCATTTTGGATTCATAGCTTGCCCTCCTGGCCGTACCACTGCACTTGGGTGGCGGGCGCCTGGCACTCAACCACGCTACGTGGCATGCGGCTGCACAGGCGTTCGGTCCACTGCTGCAGACCTTGGTTGCGGGTAACCAAGTGCTGGTTGTCGAGCATCTTCAACCCGGCATAGAGCGCGACCGCGCCAACAAGACAAAGCGCGCCGCCCAGGACGGCCCAGCGTGGATGCCGGGCGGTCCACGGGGTGTGGTGATTCATGAACGGCCGCTTGATCAAACCCACCAGCGCCAGTGCGACCGCCAGGGTCAAACTGGCGAACGGGCTGAACACATAACCCAACGCTGCGGCCAGAATGAGACCCGGTACCAGGTCACGTATCGGCAGCAACGGCAAGTGGGTTGGGCTGAGCCAGCGGGGCAAGCGTTGGCTGAGTTGTTCATCCAGCACGCGGTAATGGTGGGCCAGCGGTCGCCAGGCCTGCCAGGCTATGCCCGCACACACCACGGCGCCGATCGACCACAGAATGCCCTGGCCCAGGGTCGGTATTACTTTGCCGGCCAAGGCTTCGGCCTTTACCAGCACACCCACCAGGCAACTGAGCACCAGCGCAACGATCCACGGCCAGCTGTCCATGGAGGCCTCCCAGCCCTGCCAGAAATACACCGTGCCACCGGGCATGCCTTCGGCAACGCTGACGTGGTCGGCATAAATATCGGCACTCAACGTCTTGCAGGCCTTCCAGTCGTCTTCGTCGAAGCGCTGAGCAAAGGCACGGCGCTGGCCAAGGCTCATGGGTGCCAGTAGCAAGCGCGCGGCACGCTGTTGCGGGCTGTCGGGCGGTTGTGCGGCCAATGCACGTTGGTGCGCCATAAAAGCAGGACCTTCTTGGCGCTTCAACATCTGCGCCCAGTCTCCAGCGAGGCACCCATGATCTGCGCCACCGTGCCAGTTTTGTCCGGCGCAAACCGCTTCGAATACAGTGCTCGACCAGTAATGATGGTTGGCAAGCAGTCTGGCCAACCATTCGTTGAACCACTCGGCATGAGGATGATTGTTCACCCAGGCATGCGCGTTGGGTGTAGCGGCGTAGGCCGCCAGGAACGCAGCGTCGTCTTGCTGGCCAAGGGCTTGGTGCAAGGGGTTCTGCAATTGGGTCCGTTGCTGGAACTCCAGGGTGCTGATTAACGCGCTGGGCAGTTCCAGGCGTTGCCAGGCAGTCAGCCAGTTGAAGGTTTCGAAGGCCCACCGGGTGTCTTCGGCATTCAGATCGCCTTCGATGCAGCGCTGTAACAGGTGGACTTCCAGCAACAGCGCGGTGCCATCGGCCATGGCCGCTTCGTAATGCTGAGCGAGGGTTTGGTCGGGCGTCTCGACCAGCACGTCATCAGCGACCTGCTCGTCCGGGTTCCACGCCAGTGCAGCCTCATAGGCTTCGCGCAGGCGCTGAAAGCCTTGCGGGTCATCGTCCGGGCGGGTCTGTTTCAGCAAGGCGGCGTATTGGCGCTTGATCGTACGGCTATCGGCATCCGGCGTCAGGCCGAGGACATTCCAGCAAGTCATGTGCGGTACAGCTCCCTAGACAATCGCAGGCGCCATGCCTGTTTTACGGCGTGATATTCCAACGGTATGGGGCAGGGCGCGCCCGGTCCAGCGCTGTTGCGACCGGGCGCGAGGTGTCACTTAAGCGGCGTCAGTGGCGGTAGCTTCCATTGACCGGAACCTACCTCAGGCTTGGGCAGGTAAATGCGCAGCACAGCGAAGAATGGGCCGGGTGGAGCCGGCAACCAGTTGCTCTGTTCGGCTTTCGGTGGCTCATGGTGCTGTAGCGCCAGGGTCACGCCGCCATCGGCGTCGCGCTTGAGATCAGGCAACATATGCGAGTTGATCAGGTAGCGTTTCTTGTGGTTGGGCACCAGCAACTTGGTCTTTGCGTCGTACAGGGTCAGGGACCAGAACGCATCGGCTGGCGGCAGTTGGTCCTTGGCGAAATGCACGGTGTAACTGTGGCGCGCACCGTTGGCAGGCTTGCCTTCGCTGTCGACGACGTACTCGAGGTAAGCGGCCTCGTCGCTGGAGTTGCCGAAGATCCCCATGTCCGCACCGGCGTAGCGGTACAGGTAGTTGTTTTGCAGATGGTCGCGACTGCCGAACAAATCACCGCTGGGCACTTGATGCGTGTCGATCCTGTCTTTTTTGAACGCTGCAAATTCAGCGCGGGCATCGCTGATGCCATCTTCCAGGGCTTTGCGCTGCTCGGCGGTCAACTGGTTGAGCGCGAAGGGTGCGCCGGGGGCGATGCCGATCCTGGCAAAACGCGCGAGCAGCTCTTTTTCACTGTCCTGAGGGGCGGCGAAGGAGAGCATGAAGTTCAGGTAGCGGAACAGCTGCGGGCCTTCGACCATGGTCGCCGTAGGCTTGGGCCATTCGACCTTCGGCGCCTTGGCCGGCGCGGCTTGTTTCACATAGCTGCTCAGGGACTGGACTTTGTAGCCGCTCTGGATCTGCTTGACCTTGTTCAGGTCTTTTTCATCGAACAGCTGCGTGCGGTACAGGGCGTAGGCGATGTTGCTTTCGCTGTACACCACGCGGTCAACGTCCACCGGCTGCTGACCTTTCCAGTCCGGGCCGGCAATCATGTAGTGGCCGCCGTTGTTGCCGGTGCTGCGGGTGCCCAGGTAGGCGAAGTTCTGTGTGTAAAGATCGATCAACTGCACCGAGTAGTAACGGTTGTCTTCGATCTTCGGCAACGTCAGCACCAGCGGCTCGCTGCGCAGGTCCATCCATACAAACGAGTAGGCCGTGTCGGAGCTCGGGGTCACGGACGCCGTGTCTTTGGGCGTAAACACCTGGGCGGTGTTGCCTATCCGGTTGAACGGCGCCTTGAAGTTGGCACCGCCTTTATCAACGGCCTGGGTGTAAAGCGTCTTGTACATCTGCACGACCGGGTAGCCATACAGATACGCTTCCTTGGCGATAGCCCGCGCTTCGCCCGGGGTCGCGGTGAAATCGGCCAAGGCGCCGGTACTCATGAGTATCGAGAGGCTCGCCAACAGCAGGCGCGTCGGTTGTTTGATCATGTTGTTGCGTCTCTTAATGAGCAGGGGTGATGTCTTCCAGTTTTCAGCTTTTATCGACGTTGGCCTCGGTCGGCGCATACAGCCGTAAAAAGCTGAACCCGTGTTTGCCGGACGAAGTTTGCACCCAGTTGCGCTCGAAGTCTTTTGGCGCGTGCGTTGAGGGGCACGATCGCGCTAGCGTCCTATTGAATGAGTAACGGGGCAGGGCGGCGACGAGTGTCAAACGTTGGGCAGCATCGCTTTGACTTTGTCACGCAGTTGATCGATGGAAAACGGCTTGGCAATCACCTGCATGCCGTCAGGCACATCGATGTTTTCGGCATAGCCGCTGGCGAACAGGATGGGCAGGGAGGGGCGCAACTCACGCACTTTGGTTGCCAGTTGCTTGCCGTCCATATCGGGCAAGCCAACGTCGGTCATCATCAGGTCAATCACCTGGTCAGTATCTTTAACCTTTTCCAAGGCCTTTTCAGCGTCGCCTGCTTCAAGCACCTTGAACTCCAACTCCTCAAGCACATCGACGATCAGCATGCGCACGATGGCGTCGTCTTCAACGACAAGGATGGTGGAGATGACTGTGGACATAATATGGAATTCCCAAAAAAGGCGAGGTTTACCGGCTGCCGTTCTGACAGGCCTCTTCCTTGAGTAAGCGCGGCCTGTAGACAAGTTCCCGCAAGCGGTAAAAACAATGCAATACAAAAGGCTAGGGAGAATAGCTTGTTCCGCTGTAGGAATCTGTACAAAACAGCTTTAGAAAAATGGTCTTGCCCGCCAGTTTGGGGCAAACTCCCGGTTTTTCCGTATTTGGCCAAGGCATGCCCATGACTCCTGCGTCGTCCGTCGATGAAAAGAGCTTTCGTAACCTCCTGAGCCGGAACGTGGCATTGCCCCTGGGTGTGGGTGTGCTGAGCGCCGTGTTTTTCGTCTGCCTGATTACCTATTTGCTAACGGTGATCAAGTGGGTTGAGCACACCGATCGGGTAATCAATAACCTTAACGAGTCGTCCAAGCTCACCGTGGACTTGGAAACCGGCATGCGTGGTTTCCTGATTACCGGCGACGAGCATTTCCTCGACCCATACGAAGTGGCTAAGCCGCGCATCATTGCCGACCTGCGCAATTTGCAGGAACTGGTGGCCGATAACCCGCAACAGGTCGACCGCCTCAAACGCCTTGAGGCCATGCAGGACGAGTGGAATAAATACGCCCAGTCGATGATAGATATGCAGCGCCAGAGCGGTGATTACCGCGGCGCGGTCAAGGCTGGCCGCGGCAAGCGCCTCACCGATGAGATTCGCAAGGAGTACGACGATGCGGTGGCGATGGAGCAACAGCTTCGCCTCACTCGCAATGAGGACGTGACGCGCACCACGGTGATCAGTGTCACCTTGTACCTGGTATTCGTACTCGGTTTGAGTGGCTTTCTGGCGTATATCGGCAGGAAGAATTTACTCTCTTTATCAGAGAGTTACGCCGCAACCCTCGCGTCTCAGCAGAAGATTGCACGGCGCCTCGAACAGCAGGCTTGGTTGCGCAACGGGCAAACCGAGCTGGCCGAGCAAGTGCTGGGCCAACTGAGCCTGAACATGCTAGGGCGCAATATCCTGCAGTTTTTCGCCCAATACATGGGCTCGGCGGTTGCGGCGCTGTATGTACGCGAAGAGCACGGCGGCCTCAAGCGGGCCGCCACTTATGGCTTCTCCCGTGACCAGGAGCAACTGGAACAATCGATCTACAGTGACGAAGGCATCGTTGGGCAGGCTGCCCAGCTGGATCGCCTGATTCGCCTGGACGATGTGCCGGTGGACTACTTTAAAGTCAGTTCCGGCCTTGGCGAAGGCGCCACCCGCAGCGTGCTTGTGATGCCGACCAGCGATGATGACCGCGTCAACGGGGTAGTCGAACTCGGCTTCCTGCGCCCGCTGGAGGACCGTGACGTTGAGTTGCTGGAACTCATCGGCGGCAACATCGGCACCTCCATCGAAGCCGCGCGTTATCGTCAGCGTTTGCAGGAAGTGCTGGCCGAAACCCAGCAGCTCAACGAAGAGCTGCAAGTGCAGCAGGAAGAGCTCAAGACCGCCAACGAAGAGTTGGAAGAGCAGTCACGCATCCTCAAGGAATCCCAGGCCCACCTGGAGACCCAACAAGCAGAGCTGGAGCAGACTAACGAACAATTGGCCGAGCAGGCCCAGACCCTGGCCGAACAGCGCGACGCCATGGACCGCAAGAACATCCAGCTCAATCAGGCTCAGGTAGAACTGGAAGACCGCGCCGAAGAGTTGCAGCGGTCCAGCAAGTACAAGTCCGAATTCCTCGCCAACATGTCCCACGAACTGCGCACGCCGCTGAACAGCTCGTTGATTCTGGCCAAATTGCTGGCGGAAAACCCCCAGGATAACCTCAGTGCCGAACAGGTCAAGTTCGCCGAATCGATCTATTCGGCCGGTAATGACCTGCTCAACCTGATCAACGACATTCTGGATATTTCCAAGGTGGAAGCCGGCAAACTGGAAGTGCGCCCGGAAAACTCCAGCGTGACGCGTCTTGTGGACGGTCTGCGCGGGATGTTCGAGCCGCTGGCCGCCGACCGCAAGTTGGGGTTCCAGGTGGAGATCCAGCCAGGTGCGCCGATCATGCTGTACACCGACCGCCAGCGCCTGGAGCAGATCCTCAAGAACCTGCTGTCTAACGCGGTCAAGTTCACCGAACAGGGCCAGGTCAGCCTGTCGGTATCAAGCGCATCGGAAGGGGGCATTGCCTTTACCGTGCGCGATTCCGGGATCGGCATTGCTCCGGACCAGCAGGAAAGCATCTTCGAAGCCTTCCGCCAGGCCGATGGCACCACCAACCGGCGTTACGGCGGCACCGGCCTGGGCCTGTCGATCTCCCGGGACCTGGCGGCCTTGCTGGGTGGCTACATCAGCGTAACCAGTGAACCGGGCAAGGGCAGCGTTTTCACGCTGGTATTGCCGGAGCAGTACGTGGAGCGCGCCGAAGACGCGCCGCCGATCGAGCAGCCGCGCCAGGCCGTCGTAGTGCCGGCACCAACGCCGATCAAAGTGTCTCCGTTACCGGTGACCGACACTAAACTCATCCCGCGCTTTGCCGACGACCGCGACAAGGCACCGTTCACCACGCGCTGCATCCTGGTGGTAGAAGACGAGCCTAACTTCGCGCGCATCCTGTTCGACCTGGCCCACGAGCTGGGCTACCAATGCCTGGTCGCCCACGGTGCGGATGAGGGTTATAGCCTGGCTGAGGAATACATCCCCGATGCAATCCTGCTGGACATGCGCCTGCCGGACCATTCCGGGTTGACCGTGTTGCAACGCCTCAAGGAGCACGCCAGTACCCGTCATATCCCGGTGCATGTGATATCCGTCGAAGACCGCGTCGAAGCCGCCATGCACATGGGCGCCATCGGGTATGCGGTGAAACCCACCACCCGCGAGGAGCTCAAGGACGTATTTGCGCGCCTGGAAGCCAAGCTGACCCAAAAGGTCAAGCGCGTATTGCTGGTGGAAGACGACGACCTGCAACGCGATAGCATTGCCCGCCTGATCGGCGACGATGACATCGAAATTACCGATGTCGGTTACGCCCAGGCCGCGTTGGAGCTGCTGCGCACCAACGTCTACGACTGCATGATCATCGACCTCAAGCTGCCTGACATGCTCGGCAACGAGCTGCTTAAGCGCATGGCCACCGAGGACATTTGCTCGTTCCCGCCAGTGATTGTCTACACCGGGCGTAATCTCACCCGAGATGAAGAAGCCGAGCTGCGCAAGTACTCGCGCTCAATCATCATCAAGGGCGCCCGTTCGCCGGAGCGCCTGCTGGACGAAGTCACACTCTTTCTGCACAAAGTCGAATCCCAGCTGTCCCATGACCGCCAGAAGATGCTCAAGACTGCCCGCAGCCGCGACAAGGTCTTCGAGGGGCGCAAGATCCTGTTGGTGGACGACGATGTGCGCAACATCTTCGCCCTCACCAGCGCCCTGGAGCATAAAGGTGCCGTGGTGGTGATCGGGCGTAACGGCCGTGAAGCCATCGAGAAACTCAATGAAGTCGACGATATCGACCTGGTGCTGATGGACGTGATGATGCCAGAGATGGACGGTTACGAAGCCACCGCCCTGATCCGCCAGGACCCGCGTTGGAAGAAGCTGCCGATTATTGCGGTGACGGCCAAGGCTATGAAGGACGATCAGGAGCGCTGCCTCGCGGCGGGTTCCAACGATTACTTGGCAAAGCCGATCGATCTGGACCGTCTGTTCTCACTGATTCGCGTATGGCTACCCAAGATGGAACGCATTTAAGTGGAGCACGTTTTTTTGGACAAGAGCAGCGACATTGAGCTGCGCCTGCTGATTGAGGCGATATACCTCAAGTACAGCTATGACTTTCGCGACTACTCGGGTGCGTCGGTCAAACGCCGTGTGGCTCACGCCCTGCGCCAGTTCGACTGCGCGACCATTTCGGCGTTGCAGGAACGGGTGCTGCATGATCCAGCGGCATTCATGCAATTGCTGCAATTTCTCACGATCCCGGTGAGCGAGATGTTTCGCGACCCGTCGCACTTCCTGGCGATCCGCCAGGAAGTCGTACCGCTGCTCAAAACCTATCCGTCGATCAAGATCTGGATCGCCGGCTGCAGCACAGGGGAGGAGGTGTACTCCATGGCGATCCTCCTGCGCGAAGAAGGGCTGCTGGAGCGCACGATCATCTATGCCACGGACATCAATCCTGCCTCGCTCGATAAAGCCAAGCAGGGCATCTTTTCCCTGGAGAACGTGCGCGCCTATACCGCCAACTATCAGCAGGCGGGTGGGCAGCGTTCATTTGCCGACTACTACACGGCGGCTTACGATTACGCGATCTTCGACAAGACGCTGCGCGAGAACGTGACCTTTGCTGATCACAGCCTGGCGACCGATAGCGTATTCTCAGAAACTCAATTAATTTCATGCCGTAACGTACTGATTTATTTCAATAAAAAGTTGCAAGACAGGGCGTTTGGATTGTTTCATGAGTCGCTGTGCCATCGCGGCTTCCTGGTGCTGGGCAGTAAGGAAACCCTGGATTTTTCTGCCTACAGCAAGCAGTTCGAAGCCTTGGTCAAGCAAGAGCGGATCTACCGGAAATCATGAACGACGCGCAAGCCAGCCCGATTCGCGGGATTGAAGCCATCGTCGTCGGCGCGTCTGCCGGCGGTGTGGAGGCGTTGCTGCATATTTTTGGCGAGCTGCCTGCGGGCTTTGGATTGCCGATCATTGCCGTGCTGCACCTGCCAGATGAGCGCCGCAGCCAGCTGGCCGAGGTATTTGCGCGGCGCTTGCGTATCCCGGTCCTTGAAGCTCGTGACAAAGAAATTATTGCTGCGGGCTCCCTGTATTTCGCCGGTCCCGGCTATCACCTGTCGGTGGAGCATGACCGCAGCCTGTCCCTGAGCCAGGAGGATCGCGTGCATCATTCCCGGCCCGCCATCGATTACCTGTTCGCGTCCGCCGCTGATGCCTATGGCAAAAACTTGCTGGCTATTCTGCTGACCGGCGCCAACCAGGACGGCGCGAAAGGGTTGGCCCATGTCAAGCGCTCGGGGGGGATCACCGTCGTGCAAGACCCCGCCGAGGCGCGTATTTCGGTGATGCCGCTAGCGGCCCTGGCCTTGCATACACCTGACCATATTCTCACGCTGAGCCAAATTGGCTCGTTGCTGGCTTTGCTGGAATCCTCCCCATGTTAAGTACCTTCCAGGCCAAACTGCTGATCGTCGACGATCTGCCGGAGAACCTGCTGGCTCTCGAAGCGCTGATCAAACGCGAGGATCGCCAGGTCTTCAAAGCGTTGAGCGCCGACGAGGCCTTGTCCCTGTTACTGGAACACGAATTCGCCATGGCGATTCTCGACGTGCAGATGCCCGGCATGAACGGTTTTGAATTGGCCGAACTGATGCGAGGCACCGAAAAAACCAAGAACATCCCGATCGTGTTCGTCAGTGCCGCCGGCCGCGAACTCAACTACGCCTTCAAGGGCTACGAGAGCGGCGCGGTGGACTTCCTGCATAAACCGCTGGATATCCACGCGGTGAAGAGCAAGGTCAATGTCTTCGTCGACTTGTACCGCCAAAGCAAGGCCATGAAGCAACAGGTTGAAGCGTTGGAGCGCAGCCGCCGCGAGCAGGAGCAGTTGCTGAACCGCCTGCAGGCCACCCAGGCCGAGTTGGAACAGGCTGTGCGCATGCGTGATGACTTTATGTCGATTGTCGCCCATGAGGTGCGTACGCCCCTTAACGGGCTGATCCTGGAGACACAGCTACGCAAGATGCACCTGGCCCGGGATAACGCCGCCGCGTTCACCCTGGACAAGATGCACGCGATGGTTGACCGCGATGAGCGGCAGATCAAAAGCTTGATTCGCCTGATTGAAGACATGCTTGATGTGTCGCGCATTCGCACCGGCAAACTGTCGATCCGCCCCGCAAGGTTTGACCTCGCGCAACTGGTCAGCAACCTGGTGGAGAACTTCGCGCCACAAGTGGCAGCCGCCGACTCGTCGATGCAACTGGTTGTGCAAGGGCCCGTCGAAGGGAACTGGGATGAGTTCCGCATTGAGCAGGTAGTCACCAACCTGCTGACCAATGCCTTGCGCTACGGGGCCAAAAGCCCGGTGGAGGTGCAGGTGTACAGCGAGCATGGCGAAGCTCGGGTCGAAGTGCGCGACCACGGTATCGGCATCAGTGCAGAGAACCAGAAGCGTATTTTCCAGCAGTTCGAGCGCGTGTCTGCCAGTCAAGTGGCGGCGGGCCTGGGCCTTGGGCTGTTTATTTCCGAGCAGATCGTTGCGGCCCATGGCGGCACCATCGAGGTCGAAAGCCAAATAGGCGAGGGCGCGCTGTTTCGGGTGTGTCTGCCCCTTGAAACGTCAGCGTGAAATCAATCGTCACTTCGACGCAACCTCTGCGTGACCCCATGGTCGTACTTGCAGCAATTGACCGAACGAAGGCTTCCCATGAGTGAAGATGCACAAGATGTCGTACTGATCGTCGAGGACGACGAATCCATTATGTTTGTGCTGGGTGAATACCTGGCAGGCCTGGGTTATCGGGTCCTGAAGGCGATCGACGGCAAGCAAGCGTTCGAGATTCTGGCGACCAAGCCGCACTTGGACTTGATGGTCACCGACTACCGTCTGCCGGGCGGGATTTCCGGGGTGCAGATCGCAGAACCGGCGATCCAGTTGCGACCGGAATTGAAGGTCATTTTTATCAGCGGTTACCCGCAGGAAATTCTCGAATGCAACAGCCCGATCACGCGCAATGCGCCGATCCTGGCCAAGCCGTTTGACCTGGATACCCTGCACGAGCATATCCAACGCTTGCTGGCGTGAAAAAGTGGCGCGTGGGCGCCACTCAATTCAATCGTTAACGTTTTAACCTTTGAACATTGGCGTTGAGTGTACTGGCTGGCGTGTACGCGAACTGCCAACCGCGTTTTCCGTCAATACCATTGAGGAAGGCCTGCAGACCTTTGTCGTTGCTCAGTGGATAGACCGTCATACCGCCGCTAATCACCGGGAGGTTGCCATTCTTGATCATGGCCATATCCAGATCCGGACTATTAGTGTTGAAAAGGTACAACTGATTGTCTTTGGTTTTTTGGATGTAGACGGTGTGCGCGAACGCTTCGCCCTCATTGGTATGCTTGAAATTCAATAGCCCGGACTCTGTAATGTCAGCGCTGTTGAACACCGTTTGGAGGTTATCTGTTTTGATTCCCATCAGGTCCAGGTAATGCGGCGAATAGTTTGTGCCGCCGCTGCGGTCTGTAGCCTTTATGACAGCATCGTACACTTCAGATGAAAGGCTTTTTTCAGCCTGCCCCACCCGCATAGACGCCTCGTAACAAACCAGGCCCTGATTACCCGGCGCTTTGTGCAGTATTTCCAAGTTCTGTCTCAACTGAGTGTTAGACAGTTTTTGGGGGCCGGACGGAGTGAGGGGGGCGCTGTACAAGCTGTTGACGTCCAGATTGAAAACGCTGTTTTTTTGCTGCCAGTCGTCCGTGTGATCAAAGACCTTGAATTCCAACTTTGTTGGGTCGGTGCTATGGGTTTTATAGGGGGGCTGAAGTTTCTTGTCACGCGTCAGTTTTTCTAAGCCTTTTTGCATCGCCTCTGCGCTTGAGAAGTTGGCGAGACCATGGTTGGGATCATAAAAGTAATACGTTTTATACCCGCCATCGACTTTTACTCCTGCGGCCATCGCATGGCCTGGAGAGTCGATCATTAATGATTTCGAAACCGTCGAATTGGACAGCTCTCTGACCATGTCTTGAATGGAAACCTGGCGGGTGGGCTGCCCTGCATGGAAGGCACTTTGGCCACCCGTTTTGCTTTGAATTCTACTGAGCTTGGCGACAAAATCCCTGGAGGCCGGATCTAAAGCAAAGGCCGCGGCGGTGTACATATTCTTGATTAACACTTGCTCCTTGCCTTGCGCCATCGCCGTTGCCATGGCACGTGCGAGAGCCGCGCACTGACCATCAGACAATTGTCCGGTTTGGGTG
The DNA here is from genome assembly GCF_054062775.1 of Pseudomonas sp. TE3911. NCBI lineage: Bacteria > Pseudomonadati > Pseudomonadota > Gammaproteobacteria > Pseudomonadales > Pseudomonadaceae > Pseudomonas > Pseudomonas sp. TE3911. The sequence continues at coordinate 2,070,221 of NZ_JBSSFP010000001.1, forward strand.
AGGTAAATGATTTGGGGCATAGGCGTAACGTCGCCGAAGCGCGGCTCAATGTTGCCTATAAATCGCGCCGATGTGTTTTTACCGAACTGATAGGCCATGTCGTCATACTTTTTGACCAACATGCCGACCTGTTCTGATGTCAGGGTTTTACTGGCGCCAAGCTTCATTAAGTCAGCCAATGACATCTTATTGGAGTAGCCACTGATCTTCCGCGGGTCTCCGTAAATATAGCCGCGGTCAAACGCCTCTTTATCTGGCCCTTCTCGATGGGTTCTAACGGATTTCTTCCAGTCGCCGACCACCGCGCCACTTATTCTTTTTGCAGGGTCCGTTGCTGTCGCAAAACTTCCCAAATCATTGCTGTGTACCGAAGGCAGGAAGTCTTTTATGGCAGGGCCGTAGGGTTGCCCGGTTGCCGGGTTGAAGGCGTGCCACTTTCCATCGAGAAGGGTTGCCGGTGCTTCAATGAACTCGTTGTTGACCTTGAATGTTCCCACCGAGGCCGCGTCGAAACGTTTACTGGCGGACACAAGGTCATAACTGCCAGCAGAATGAGTCAGTGTTCTAAAACCCTTTAGTACTGATGTGGAACCAGTTTTCGCGAGGTAAAAGGCCCCCTTGGCGAGGTCCGTTGCGCCGTCGAAGGGATTAAGACTTCCTATGGCTGTGCGCCCGACAATCTTAGCGCCGTGGAGCAGCTTGCTGAGTGCGGAAGCGCCGGACATCATTGCTTTGGCGCCCTTTGCCGCCGCACCGGCCCCGACGATAAAACCAAACACATCCAATGTCAGATCCAAAACGCCTTCAGCGTAATCACCGTTTTGAAAGTTGAAAATCGCCGACCTTAATGGGATCAGATTCAACATGAACTCACGCACCTTTTTGTGAAAAGGCTCCTCAGTGTCAAAGGTCGTTTGTTGTTGGGCCTCCATTGTGAGTGCTTTGATATTGATGTGTTTGATAAAAGCATCGGCAATATAAGAGGTACGTTCACTGTTAAAGCTATCGGGCGTGGCGGTTGCGCTACTTTTTTCATCCGTGAGGCCTGACGCGGACGGTGTATCGGGAATCACCTGGACAAGTTTTCTATCAGGATGGGTGTGACCGGTTGGGAATCTTCCAGGTCGAAAATCGCCCAGGTCGGTACGTTCGGTAATTTTTGCGTGTTTCAGATCTATCTCGTAGGTATGAATCTGACCCATGCGTTCAGTTTTGACCAACAGGTTGTGATCGTCACGCTCGCGTATTTTCGGCATGAGAGAGATGGGTTGATAGTCAATGTATTGCTCTTTAACAATAGTTAATTTTCCGAGTTCAAGATTATTTCGCGTGGAAATGGGTTGTTGCGATATCAAGTGTTTGACTTGCGTGCCCAGGCTTTTTTCCATGCCTGAGCAGTACGCCGAAAACGCACTTTTGAAGGCCGAGGAAAGATGAGGGAGTTGTTTTATCGTTTTCAGGACCTCGCTGATATTGACGCCAGAGGCTGACGAAACAAACCTGCTGGGCGAGTAGGGGGATCCGTCGGTGAAGAGCGCTCTATAAAAAGCATCGGGTTGGGCGGTGGGTGCGCCATGTGCACTTCTTCCATCCATGTACAAATCCAGGACCGAATAAGGTCCGGGGAAATCCGCAACAGAAGGCTCCAGCGTGATGCACTTTTCATCAAAAAGTGCCGCAGCCATGTGCGGCAGCGCCTTCTGTAACTGTTCCCGCGCCATGTCCCTGGCTATCGGCATCGGTGCACGTTGCGCGTCGCTGGCAGTTTTCAATTCAGCGATCCGAGCATGAAACGCGTTGCGCACTGCGTTCATCTGCGTTTCGTTTTCAGGGTAAGGCAAGCCATTGGCACGCCCCCAGTCCTTGAGCGGTTCCTGCTGGACAAGGAACTCAGTACGGCGCTCCTCTTCAGAGATCGGTGCGATCGCCGCTTGCAGCATCACCTCGCCATAGGTCATCGCCGCCGTTGATCCCGCTGCCTTCGCCTCAAGGCGCCCGACGGCGGTGACAAAACTGACCCAACTGTGAGAGCCGAAGGTCAGGCTTTCGGGGATGTCCTTGACCAGCAACTCCGGCGTACGGCTTGCCAACAACAGGTGGGCTTGCAGCGCTGCTTTCTCGGTCGATGATGCTTGGCCTGAGGACACCAGGTAGTCGCTCAGGTCCTTGACGATGCCCGCTACAGGCTTCCCGTAAACATTAGGGCCCAAGGTAGAAATGCCCGCTACGTAGCCTCTGGGAGCGCCTGGTTGAACCTTACGGTCAATACTCAGCGCAGCCAGCAGCCAGTCGTTGGGACTGCCTTTCACAGACTTTGCATCGAAACTGCTCTGCAGTGCTTCGCCAAGTGCCTGCCCCCTGGGCGACTGGATCAACCTGTCGAGGACCCGTTGAGGATGACGTAACTCGGAAGGCTCGAATGTCGCGTCTTGCGCCAGGTACTCCAGCACGCTCTTGAAAGGCTTCAGGTCAATGTCGCCGATCTTGCCGTGACGTAGGTTTGCCCTCAGTTGCCACTGGCTGCGGGTGTCGAGTGGTATCGGCCATGCCAGTGCACCGCCATAGTTGCCATGGGGCGGGTGTTGGGGTTCTGGTCTGAGCAGGGCCGCGGCGAGATTCTCCGCTTCCTGGTGATTGGTGGGAATATCCCAACCGTTTGCCTGCAGGTAGTGCTCAAGTGTGGCTTCGCCCCATGTGTTCATGGCAGCTTCTGGATAGCTGCTGTCGGGGGCGATCTGGACGTTGTTTTTTTGCAGGTGATCAAGAATCAGCTCGGGGGGAAGATCGCCGCGCTTTAAAAGCATGGCGAGATGCGTGAACGCAAACGCGGCATCACGGCGGGTATTCTTATCTCCCAGGGCCTTCTTTTGCCCTGTGAGTGCCTCCTCACTGCGCGCCTCTTGAAGGCCGGCGGGTAGCTGCGCAAAGGATTTATCCTGCGCCAATTGCGCCGCTCTGTCCTGGCGCTCTGCGACTGACGATTTTTCGGGCTCCCGATAGAAGCGCTTCACCAGCCATAACGGCGCGCTGTTGCTGTGTTCGGACAACGGCGGGGAGAAAGTGGAAAGTCCGTTGCCCGCCGCTATGACCTTCGCCGCCTCAACGACAGGGCCGCTTACCCCGGACCACTGCTTGTCTTCCTGGCCATGCGTCTGTGTCACTGGTGATGCGGCGATATAGCGCTGAACTTTGAAAGATACTTGACCCGATTCGGGCGTGATTTTCACTGTGCGGCTATCCACCCCGATGTGTCTCATCCACTCCTTGACATCATCGGACTGCATCGCTCGCCCTAATTGCGCCCACCACTGACCGAATGTGGAGTTGGGAGGAATGTTTCCTATCATCACCTCCCGATCCTGACTTTCAACATCAGTCAAGCGAAGGAGTGCCTTGCCATAAATCTCGGCCAGAAGGCTGTCGCCCTCGGAACGGGCGGTGTCATGGGAGGGGACGGGACCTTCAGTCCTGAGCCCAGGCTTATTGAACTGGGATTGATCTACGGACGTCAGTGGCGCGTTGACGTTCATCGGGAGGTGATGACTGAGCACTACATCATTACGGGATGGGATCATTGGCTAGCTCGTCAGGTCGGCAGGGAGGAACACCCTAGGTGTCACTCTCAGTACCCAAAACCGTTCTGGCGATTCCGCTTATCCCGACGCCAATGATTTCCGAACTTTTCCCTCTTGACCTGGCTGTGCCGCAAGCAATACATGCATCACATCACGCCCGGATCATCTCCCGCACCTTCGCCGTCAACAAATCAAAGGTAAATGGCTTGGTAATCAACTGCATGCCAGGGTCGAGAAAACCACCGCGCACGGCGGCATGTTCGGCATAGCCGGTAATAAACAATACCTTCAGATCCGGCCGCATCTGCCGGCCGATCTCTGCCATTTGTCTGCCGTTCATGCCGGGCAAGCCGACATCGCTGATCAACAGGTCGATCCGCTGTTCAGATTCAATGATCGGTAATGCCGTATTGGCGTCCTCTGCCTCAACAAACCCATAACCCAGCTCTTTAAGTACTGCGCTGACCAGCACGCGTACGGCGGGATCGTCTTCGACGATCAGCACGGTCTCCCCGGAATTGGCAAATGGCAGCAACGCAGGGTCGACGGGTGCGGGCACGACGGTCTCACCCAGAAAACGTGGCAGGAACAGGCTGACGGTCGTCCCCAGGCCCACCTCGCTGTGCAGGGTGACGTGTCCGCGGGACTGACGGGCGAAGCCGTAGATCATCGATAAACCAAGGCCGGTGCCTTGGCCGATCGGCTTGGTGGTAAAGAAGGGATCGAACACACGGCCAATCACGCTTTGCGGGATGCCGCAGCCGTTATCACTGATGCTCAGCTCAACGTAATCGCCTGGGGGCAGGGTGCCAAACGCAGCGGTGAAAACGCTGTCCAGGTGCCGATTCGACGTTTCCACCGTCAGCTTGCCGCCGTTGGGCATTGCATCGCGGGCATTGAGCACCAGGTTGAGCAGGGCGCTTTCCAGCTGATTGGGGTCGGCTTCAGCTGTCCAAGGCTGGTCGGTGAGTTGCATCTCAAGGGTAATGCTTTCATTGATGCTGCGTTCCAGCAGTTCACCCATGGAGCTGACCAGTTCATTGATATTGACCGGTTTGGAGTCCAAGGATTGCCGGCGGGAAAACGCTAGCAACCGATGGGTCAATCCGGCTGCGCGGTTAGCTGACGTGACGCCAAGATCGATGAGGCTATCGAGGTCGTCCAACTTGCCACGGGACACGCGCCTGCGCAGTAACTCGAGGCTGCCGATAATCCCGGTGAGCATATTGTTGAAGTCGTGGGCGATACCGCCCGTCAATTGGCCGACGGCTTCCATTTTCTGTGATTGGCGCAGCGCCTCTTCGTTGTGGCGCAGTTGCGCGGTGCGCTCTTCGACTTGTTGTTCAAGGGTTTCAAGTGTGCGTTGCAGGCGCAGTTCGCTTTCGCTCAAGTCGATCAGGCGGTCACGCGCCTCGTACTGGCGACGACGGCCGCGCAGAGCAGCGCTGACCAGGCTGATCAGGGTCACCGGGTGGAAGGGCCGCTCCAGGAAGGTCACATTGCCGAGCAGGCCACTGAGGTGGGACGAACCGTTCTGTTCGCTGCCGCCGTGATGGGTCATCAGCACGATGGGCATATCCGACCAAGCGGGCTGCTGGTGCAGTTTTTCCAGCAGCGGCTCCAGATCGATACCGCGCAAGGCTTCGGCGGCAATGATCAACAGACCTGCACCTTCTTCCATCGCGTCGCACAGCATCGGCAGGTGGGTCGCGACGATGCCGGAGTAACCGGCTTCGTTGAGCATCATCAACGCCAGTGAACTGTCGCGCCCCACTGGCGCCAGGATGATCGCGCGTTCGGAAACGCCAAGTAGATTCGGCACTATTGCTCATCCTTGAGCAAAGGGGAGCCTGCGCCCATGTAGGTCGGGATGCCGCGCAGTACGCCCTGGAAGTTGTCCAAGGGCTCGCCGACGGTCAAGCCACGGTTGCTGATGCGGTATTCACGAATGGTCGACTCGTGGGCGCCGGTACGTTTCTTGATGATCGAAATCGCCCGGCGGACTTTGCCCAGCGCTTCGAAGTAACGCAGCAGAATCACGGTGTCGGCCAAGTAGGTGATGTCGACCGGTGCTTGCATGTCACCCACCAACCCGTGTTGAGCGACGGTCATGAAGGTCGCCGCACCGCGCCGGTTGAGGTACAGCAGCAACTCGTGCATGTGCAGGATCAGCGCATTTTCTTCAGGCATCGCCGCCTGGTAACCGTTGATGCTGTCGATCACCACGGTTTTGATACCCCCTTCGTCGACAGCGCGGCGCACCCGGTGGGAGAACTCGCCAGGGGACAGTTCGGCAGCGTCCACTTGTTCGATCATCAAGTTGCCGGTGGCCTGCAGCGCTTCAAGGTCGATACCCATGTTTTTCATGCGTTCAAACAACAACCCCAGCTCTTCGTCGAAGATAAACAGCGCTGCCTTTTCGCCGCGTAACACGGCGGCGGCAGCGAAGATCATCGAGATCAACGATTTGCCGGTACCGGCCGGGCCGAGAATCAGGCTGCTGGAGCCCGTCTCGATACCGCCGCCCAACAATGAGTCCATCTCGCTGATGCCGCTGGTGAGCGTCTGGCGGTTGTAACCACCGCGGTGTTCGGCGGCCACCAGGCGAGGGAATACATGCACCCCGTCCTGCATGATGGTGAAGTCGTGGAAACCGCCGCGATACTTCTGTCCACGGTACTTCACCACACGAACGCGGCGGCGTTCGGCACCGTAGTTCGGCGTCAATTCTTCCAGACGGATCACGCCGTGGGCCACGCTGTGCACGGTTTTATCCAGGGATTCAGTGGTCAGGTCGTCCAACAGCAGAACGGTGGCGTCATAACGCACGAAGTAGTGCTTGATGGCGAGGATCTGCCGGCGATAACGCAACGAACTCTGCGCCAGCAGGCGGATCTCAGAGAGGCTGTCGACGACCACGCGGGTCGGCTTGACCCGTTCCACCACCTCAAAGATCTGCCGCGTGGCTTCACCCAGCTCAAGGTCAGAGGAATACAGCAGGCTCTGTTGGTGCTCGGCATTGAGCAAGCTTTCCGGTGGGGTCAGCTCAAAAATATGGATGTTGTCATCCAGGTCCCAACCGTGGGACTTGGCGCCCTGGCGCAACTCGCGCTCAGTCTCCGACAAGGTGATGTACAAGGATCGCTCGCCGTTTTTTGCCCCGGCCTGAAGGAAATGCAGGGCCACGGTGGTTTTACCGGTACCAGGTTCACCTTCCAGCAAAAACAGGTGGCTGCGCGATAGCCCCCCGGCAAGAATGTCATCAAGACCTTCGATGCCGGTGGCCGCCTTTTCACTGAACAGCTCTTTGGATGTAGACAAGAAGTGCCCTCGGGTCACGTACAAGTGGAAGGGCATGTTCGTCACAACACGCCATGTTTACTTGACCGTGGCACTATGCAACCGTTCAACAAACGGCTCAATTTATCGGTACAGGCGAGCCGTCCGCGAGGTGTCGTGGCGTGTCTTAGAGCCCTTGCTGCAAGGCCGGATCGTCCGGATTCTGTTGCTCAAGCTGAGCCAGCAGCACTTGGACATTCTGCAACTGCCCACTCTCTTTCCAGTAGTTGACCAGCAGCACCCGAGCCTTGCGATTGGCCGGGTGGCGCTGGACGATTTCTTCCAATTGGCGCTGCGCTGCCTCCAGCTCCTGCTGGTCGTGCAGGGTGGTGGCCAGGTCGTAGCGGTAATCCTGATTATCCGGCTCAAGCTCTACCGCTTTGGACAGGCCGAGGAGGGCATAAGGCCGCTCGCCATGGTGCAGCAGCCACATGCCGAGGGCGTGTTGCAAGTAGGCGGACTCGGGGTGAGACGCCAACTGCCGCGCCAGCAATTGGCGGGACTCGTCGGTCTTGCCTTGCTTATCCAACAGCTCGATCTGCGCGACCACTGCTTGCAGGTTGTCCGGTTGCAAACGCATCGCCTGTTCCAGGGCCTGTTGCGCCTCCGGCAACAGCGCGCTGTGGATGTAGAGGCGTGCCAGCTGAATCCACCCCTCGGCGGTTTCGGGCTGGGCCTTGAGGTATTTCACGAATTCGTCCAACACCTGCTGCAGCGGCCCGAAATACAGGCCAAGGGTGTCCGGCGAAAGGCCGAGCAAGGCATTGGCGGCGGCAAAGCGCACGCTTTGCTCGGGGTCATCCAGCGCCGGGCCCAGCAGCAGGGTGCGCTGGCCCGTGGGCACCAGGCCGACAATGCTGTGGATCGCCGCTTCGCGCACCACCGGCGATTCATTGATCAGGTCTTTATCCGCCAGCTTCAGGGCCTGGGGGCTTGGATAGTTGTGCAGTTCGGCATGCAGGGCGGCGCGGCGCTCATCGGTCAGGTCCGGGCGGCCCAATTGCTGATACAGCACTCGGGCGGCGCCAGGCTCGCCGTTACGCGCCTGTTTCAGCGCTTTGGCGTAGCCATGGGCAATCGCGGGAGCCACAGCCACCGGGGCGGAGCGGGAGAAATACCAGGTGAGCAGCACAATGAAGAACAGGGCGCACAGGCCGACGATGGCGTAACGGCGTGACTTTGACATGCAGGCGTCCGAAAGCTTGAGTAGCTATTACAAAGGCCGTCAGCTTCGGTCAGACCAGGGCAGGTGTCAAACCGGCGTCAGGTGAGCACGTACTCCACTGGCGCCAAGGGCGCTGGCAGTTCGGTTTCGCCCAGCGCCGCGAGAATCTCGCGCTCCAAGGTGCGTAGGAGCGCATTGCAGGGCAGGTCATTTTCATCAAAGCCGAACGGGTCTTCCAGGTCATCGCCGATTTCATCCAGGCCAAAAAAGGTGTAGCTGACAATGGCAGTGAACACCGGTGTCAGCCAGCCCAGAGGTTCGGCCATGGCGAAGGGCAGCAGAATACAGAACAGGTAGATGGTGCGGTGCAAAAGCAGCGTGTAAGGGAAGGGCAGTGGCGTGGTCTTTATCCGCTCGCACGAGGCCTGAACCTGACTCAGGCTGACCAAGCGGGTTTTCCAGCTGGGTGTAGCGCCATTCGCTGATGACGCCCTGCTGAGCCAGTACCGAAAACCGCCCGCCGAGCTGTTGCAGCACACGGTCCGGCAGGTTGGGATGGTCCGCTTCCACGCTGGCCCAGGGCTGTATCGCCTGGGCTTCATTTTCATGACGCAGTCGTGCGATCAACCCATGGGCAAAGCCCCCCAGCCCGCGCAACACGCGCGCACGTTCAGCGGCATCGGCGAGTACTTGTGTTTCGCGGATCAGCGAGCGCACCTCGATGATCATCTGCCCCAACTGCTTGCGGCCCTCCCACCAACGGTCATAGCAGGCATTGTTGCGAAAGCTCATGAAGATCGACAACGAGAGCCCGAGCAAGGTGAAGGGCGTGGCGTTGACCTTGGAGAAGTACGCGGGGTGCAGGGTTTCCACGAGCACGATCACTGACGCCAGCAACGTGACCAGTAGGCTGCGCAGGGCGATGCGTTTGGCAATCGAACCTTTGAGGGAAAACAGGATACCCAGGAGATTGGGTTTAGGACGCACGATCATGGGGGGCTTCTTTGGTGGCGCAGTCCATCAGGTTAGAAGCTGATAGGGAGGGCGTCCAATCGCTTGGGCCTACCGGCTGATCGGTGGGGTCTATGATCGGAGGTGCGCCAGCTTCTGTGTCAAGCAGGCCTCTGTGGTGGGCGGGGCAAGTCCACTCACCACCAGTGCCTTGCCCCCTTGGCCAAACCAGTCAGCCATGTTGAAAGCTTTGACCATTGTCGCTGTGCAGCACCCAAGCGACTATCTGGGCCATACGCTCGTTACCCGGTCCATCGTTCAAGGAAACAATGATGCAGATTGAAAACAAGGTTTTTCTGGTCAGCGGCGGCGCTTCGGGCCTCGGCGCGGCCACCGCTGAGATGCTGATCGCCGCTGGTGCCAAGGTGATGCTGGTGGATTTAAACGCCGAAGCGGTCGCCGCCAAGGCCAAGCAATTGGGTGAAAACGCCCGCAGTGCGGTGGCCGACATCAGCCAGGAAGCTGCCGCTGAAGCCGCCGTGCAAGCCACGGTCTCGGCATTTGGCGGCTTGCACGGGTTGGTCAATTGCGCAGGCGTGGTGCGCGGCGAGAAAATTCTCGGCAAGAACGGCCCTCACGTGCTGGCGAACTTCGCCCAGGTGATCAACGTCAACCTGATCGGCAGCTTCAACCTGTTACGCCTGGCAGCTGCAGCCATTGCTGAGACCGAAGCGAATGCCGACGGTGAGCGCGGCGTGATCATCAATACCGCTTCCGTGGCCGCCTTCGATGGGCAAATCGGTCAGGCTGCGTATGCGGCCTCCAAAGGTGCCATCGCGAGCCTCACACTGCCCGCGGCTCGTGAATTGGCGCGTTTCGGTATTCGCGTAATGACCATCGCTCCCGGTATCTTCGAAACGCCCATGATGGCCGGCATGACGCCGCAAGTGCGCGACTCCCTGGCCGCCGGCGTGCCATTCCCGCCACGCCTGGGCAAGCCTGACGAATACGCCGCACTGGTGCGGCACATCATTGAAAACAGCATGCTCAACGGCGAGGTGATCCGTCTTGACGGCGCCTTGCGCATGGCAGCCAAGTAAGGAGAGTGACCCATGACTGATCCCATCGTGATTGTCAGCGCCGTGCGCACGCCCATGGGCGGGTTCCAGGGTGACCTCAAGGGACTGACCGCACCTCAACTCGGTGCCGCCGCTATTCGTGCAGCGGTTGAGCGCGCCGGTATCGCCACCGACGCCGTGGATGAAGTGCTGTTTGGCTGCGTACTCCCTGCTGGCCTGGGCCAGGCGCCAGCGCGGCAAGCGGCATTGGGCGCCGGGTTGGACAAGTCCACCCGTTGCACCACCCTCAACAAGATGTGCGGCTCAGGTATGGAAGCCGCCATCCTGGCCCATGATTCACTGCTGGCGGGCAGTGTCGATGTGGTGATTGCTGGCGGTATGGAGAGCATGTCCAACGCGCCGTATTTGCTGGACCGCGCCCGCAGTGGCTACCGCATGGGTCATGGCCGCGTCCTCGACCACATGTTCCTCGACGGCCTGGAAGACGCTTACGACAAGGGCCGCCTGATGGGCACCTTCGCCGAAGACTGCGCCCTGCATAACGGCTTTACCCGTGAAGCCCAGGATGCCTTCGCCATTGCCTCCCTGGCCCGAGCTCAGGAGGCGATTAGCCACGGCAACTTCGCTGCCGAAATCGTCCCGGTACAGGTCACTGTCGGCAAAGAGCAAAAAACCATTCTGCACGATGAGCAGCCCCCCAAAGCCAAGCTGGACAAGATTGCCAGCCTCAAACCGGCGTTCCGCGAAGGCGGCACGGTGACAGCGGCCAACTCCAGCTCGATTTCCGACGGTGCTGCGGCGCTGCTGCTGATGCGCGAGTCCGAGGCGCACAAACGTGGGCTCAAGCCGTTGGCGGTGATCCATGGGCATGCTGCATTTGCCGATGAGCCGGGGCTGTTTCCCGTGGCGCCGGTGGGTGCGATTCGCAAATTGATGAGCAAGACCGGCTGGAACCTTGATGAAGTGGATCTGTTCGAGATCAACGAAGCCTTCGCGGTGGTCAGCCTAGTGACCATGAGCAAGCTGCAAATCCCCCATTCCAAGGTCAACGTGCACGGCGGTGCCTGCGCCCTCGGCCACCCGATTGGTGCCTCGGGTGCCCGCATCCTGGTGACCTTGCTCTCGGCCCTGCGCCAGAAGGGCCTCAAGCGTGGCGTTGCCGCGATCTGCATCGGCGGTGGTGAAGCCACAGCCATGGCCGTCGAATGCCTGTATTAAGGAGCCACGATGCTGCCCAATGACGAACAACTGCAAATCAGCGACGCGGCCCGGCAATTTGCCCAGGAACGTCTCAAACCTTTCGCCGCCGAATGGGATCGCGAGCACCGCTTTCCCAAGGAGGCCATCGGCGAGATGGCCGAACTGGGGTTTTTCGGCATGCTGGTGCCGGAGCAATGGGGCGGTTGCGATACCGGCTACCTGGCTTACGCCATGGCCCTGGAAGAAATTGCCGCCGGTGATGGAGCCTGCTCCACCATCATGAGCGTGCACAACTCGGTGGGGTGCGTGCCCATCCTCAAGTTCGGCAACGACCAGCAAAAAACGCAGTTCCTCACGCCTCTGGCCAGCGGCGCCATGCTGGGGGCCTTTGCCCTGACCGAACCGCAGGCCGGTTCCGACGCCAGCAGCCTGAAAACCCGCGCGCGTCTGGACGGTGACCACTACGTGCTCAACGGTTGTAAACAGTTCATCACCTCCGGGCAAAACGCTGGGGTGGTGATTGTGTTTGCCGTTACCGACCCAGCGGCAGGCAAACGCGGGATCAGCGCGTTTATCGTGCCCACCGATTCGCCGGGCTACAGCGTCGCGCGGGTCGAGGACAAGTTGGGGCAGCATGCGTCCGACACGTGCCAGATTCTGTTTGAAGACGTGAAGGTCCCGGTGGCCAACCGTTTGGGTGAGGAGGGTGAGGGCTACAAGATCGCCCTGGCCAACCTCGAAGGCGGCCGCGTGGGCATCGCCTCGCAAGCAGTGGGCATGGCCCGTGCCGCGTTTGAAGCGGCGCGCGACTACGCCCGCGAGCGCGAGAGTTTCGGCAAACCGCTGATCGAACACCAGGCGGTAGCCTTCCGACTCGCCGACATGGCCACGCAAATCGCCGTGGCACGGCAGATGGTGCATTACGCCGCCGCCTTGCGCGACAGCGGCAAGCCGGCGCTGGTGGAAGCGTCGATGGCCAAGCTGTTTGCCTCGGAAATGGCCGAAAAAGTCTGTTCGGCCGCCTTGCAAACCTTGGGCGGTTACGGTTACCTGAGCGACTTTCCTCTGGAGCGGATCTACCGCGATGTGCGGGTCTGCCAGATCTACGAAGGCACCAGCGATATTCAACGCATGGTCATCTCACGCAATCTCTAAGGAGCCGATACATGAGTTACGAAACCATTTTGCTCGACGTCCAGGGCCGCGTCGGGCTGATTACCCTGAATCGTCCGCAAGCCCTGAATGCGCTGAATGCGCAGCTGGTCAGTGAGTTGAACCATGCACTGGATGATCTGGAAGCCAATCCGCACATCGGCTGCATCGTGCTGACCGGTTCGAAGAAAGCCTTTGCGGCCGGCGCCGATATCAAGGAAATGGCCGAGCTGACCTACCCGCAGATTTACCTCGATGACCTGTTCAGCGACAGCGACCGCGTGGCCAACCGCCGCAAGCCGATCATTGCCGCCGTCAACGGTTTTGCTTTGGGCGGCGGCTGCGAACTGGCGCTGATGTGCGACTTCATCCTGGCGGGTGATGGCGCCAAATTCGGCCAGCCAGAGATCAACCTCGGCGTCCTGCCCGGCATGGGCGGCACCCAGCGCCTGACCCGCGCGGTGGGCAAGGCCAAGGCCATGGAAATGTGCCTGACCGGGCGCTTTATCGATGCGGTGGAAGCGGAGCGTTGCGGGATTGTCGCGCGCATCGTGCCGGCCGATGAACTACTGGATGAAGCGCTGAAGGTCGCCACGCTGATTGCTGGCAAGTCGGTGCCAATCAGCATGATGGTCAAGGAAAGCGTAAACCGTGCGTTTGAAGTGAGCCTGTCCGAAGGCGTGCGCTTTGAGCGCCGCGTGTTCCATGCGGCATTTGCGACGCTGGATCAGAAGGAAGGTATGGCGGCGTTTGTGGCCAAGCGCGCGCCAGAGTTCAAGGATAAGTAAGCAAATCTTCATGTACTGAAGTGCAAATGTGGGAGGGGGCTTGCCTCCTCCCACAGTAGTTCGTTGGTGTCTGTCAGAGCTGGTAGTTCTTGAGTTCCCTGGCAATCACCATCCGCTGAATCTCGCTGGTCCCTTCGTAAATCTGCGTGATTCGCGCATCCCGGTAGTAACGCTCCACCGGGTAATCCTCCAGGTAGCCGTAGCCGCCATGTATCTGCATCGCTGACGAGCAGACCTTCTCCGCCATTTCCGAGGCAAACAGTTTGGCTTGTGACGCTTCCGACAGGCACGGCTTGCCGGCACTGCGCAGGCGCGCTGCGTGCAGGATCAGCAGGCGGGCCGCGTTCAAGCGGGTCTGCATGTCCGCCAGCAAATTAGCCACGCTCTGATGCTCGATGATCGCTTTGTCGAACTGCACCCGGTCTCGGGCGTAGGCCAGCGCCGCTTCAAACGCTGCTCGCGCGATACCCAGGGCCTGGGCGGCGATACCGATGCGGCCACCTTCCAGGTTCGACAGCGCAATCGCCAGGCCTTTGCCGCGTTCGCCCAGTAAGTTGGCTTCGGGAACTGTGCATTGGTTGAGGGTGACGGCACAGGTGTCAGAAGCGCGTATGCCCATCTTGTGTTCGGTGCGGTCCACCACAAAGCCAGGGGTGTCGGTGGGCACGAGGAAAGCGGAAATGCCTTTCTTGCCCAAGTGCGGATCAGTCACGGCAAACACGATAGCCAACTTGGCGCGCTTGCCGTTGCTGACGAATTGCTTGGCGCCGTTGATCACCCACTGGCCGTCACGCAGCTCAGCGCGAGTGCGCAGATTGTGGGCTTCGGAACCGGCCTGGGGTTCGGTCAGGCAGAAGCAGCCAATCGCCTGGCCACTGGCAAGTTCTGCCAACCAGGTTTCTTTCTGCGCCGTTGTGCCGTAGTTGAGGATCGGCCCGCAACCCACTGAATTGTGGATACTCATCAGTGCGCCGGTGGCGCCATCGCCGGCAGAAATCTCCTCCACCGCCAGGGCATAAGCCACGTAGTCGACGTAGGTGCCGCCCCATTCTTCCGGGACCACCATGCCCAGCAGGCCGAGTTCGCCCATTTTGGCTACCAGGTTGTCGTCAATCCAGCCGGCTTTTTCCCAGGCTTGGGCGGATGGGGCGATTTCACGTCGGGCGAAGTCACGCGCCATGTCGCGGATCATCACTTGTTCTTCAGTGTATTCAATGTCTTGCATGGCTTATCTCGCAATTTGCTCGAACTGTTGGAAGAAGCTTTCGACGTGGGCAACTGATAGCCCATGCAACGTTGGCGGGTTCCAGCGCGGGGTTTTGTCCTTGTCGATGATCAGGGCGCGCACGCCTTCGATCAGGTCGCCGCGCTTGAACCATTGCCGGTCCAAGTGCAGTTCCAGGGCGAAACACTGTTCCAACGACAGGCGGCGGCCTTTGCGCAACATTTGCAAAGTCACGGCCATGGCCAGGGGCGAGCGGGTCTGCATCAGGTGGGCCGTGTTGAGCGCCCATTCATGGCTGTCGGCAACGGTGACGGCCTGTAATTGCTCAACGATGCTCGGCACATCCGGCAACCCGAAGAAATGGTCGATCGCCGGGCGCAAGGCTGCCAGCGGCGCATCGGGCAGCTGCTGCACCGCAAGCTTTGCCAGCACACCTTGCAAGTCTTTGAGCGCAGAGTCGTGCCATTGCAGGTGGTCGAGTTTCTGGTCCAGGTCGGCGAGCTTGTTGCTGTCGAGGTACCAGTCCGCCAAACCGCAATACAGTGCATCGGCGGCGCGGATCTGCACGCCGGTGACGCCGAGGTAAATACCGAGTTCGCCCGGAATGCGCGGCAGGAAATAGCTGCCACCCACGTCGGGAAAATAACCAATGGCCACTTCCGGCATGCCCAGGCGGCTGCGCTCGGTAACGACGCGTAAATCGGCACCTTGCACCAGGCCCATGCCACCGCCGAGGACAAACCCGTCCATCAACGCCAGCACGGGCTTACGGTAGTGGTGGATGGCGAGGTCGAGGGCGTATTCCTCGACGAAGAAATCTTCGTGAAGGGTGTCGCCATTCTTGAAGCTGTCGTACAGGGAACGGATATCGCCGCCGGCACAGAAGGCTTTGTCGCCGGTGCCGCGCAGGACCACGGCGTAGACCGATGGATCGTCGGACCAGGCCTCCAGGTGCCGGGTCAGGCTGCGAACCATGTCGAGGGTGATGGCGTTTAAACCCGCAGGGCGGTTAAGGGTGAGGTGGCCGATATGGTTGCGGACGTCGGCCAGTACCTCTTCCTGAGGCGAATCGGCGCGGCTTGCTTCGGATGAAACCTGAGCAGTCATCTCTAACTCCCTGCTTTTATTGTTCTTTATCAAGATGTTCGGGGACGAACCATCTCGCGATCGTACCAGTGCAAATTTGCGCAGTACAACCCGGAATCATGCAGGTGGTTGTTGCATTTATGCAGGGCGCCCGGGCCTCTGCTCAGGGCGCGCGGTTGGCCAGTACTTCGCCGATGCTGCGACGGCGCGCGTGGGTTTCGGCCGCGTGAATCAGTTGTTCAAGCTCTGTGGGCGCCACGTCGTAGAACTGCTCCATTTCGGCAAGCGCCAGCTTCAAATCGGCGGCGGTCACGGCAGCGTTTCGCGCTGCATCGGGGGTATTCAATACGGCCGAAGGGGACTCGACAGTCCCCTTGGGATAACGCGTGCGAGTGGCGTTGTTGTAGGCCAGCGCACATGCCAGCAGGGCGCTGGCGCCGAGCAGCACAGCGCCCAACTCATGCCAGCCCAGTGCGGCGGAAGCCGGGTCGGCCAGCACCAGGGTCATGGCCAGGCCACCTGCGGGTGGGTGCAGGCAACGCAGCCAGCACATCAACACCACTGCCATGCCGGCCGCCAGGCAAGCGCCGCCCAAGGTGCGTCCGAGAACCCGCGCGACCAGCAATGCTACGACACCGGCGCACAGGTAGCTGCCGATGATCGACCAGGGTTGCGCCAGCGCACCGGAGGAGACGGCAAACAACAACACCGCCGAGGCCCCTAGCGGGCCGAGCAGGTGCAGCGCCACCTCCATGCCAAATACCTGGGCACAGAGCCAGACACTGAACAATGTACCCAGTGCCATGCCAATGGCGGCCCGGCTCCATTCGGTAGGACGAGTATTGATTGCAGCGGGAAACCAGCGAGCGAGCATTGAAAAGAAATCCATAAACGGCGGGCAAAAAAAAGGCTTATCTGGTTTCCCGGAAAAGCCCTTTGAACGTTCCTGCATTTGGGGGAGGAACCTGCGCAGTGTGCCGCGGCTCGATTATCGGCGCCAATGCATATTAATGAGGTTTTAATGCATAAATATTGAATTAAAACCCATTTCACTAGAGGGGAATGTACGCGGTGTTCAGTTTGCCCAATACGCGGATATCGGTTTCTTCGTTGAACATATGCTTTTGCAGGTTTTCCAGGAGCCCTGGCTCGCCAGAGAGTGGACCTTTGAGTGCCACCAGAGCGTTGCGTAGCGACATCAGTCGATCCAACGGCGGAATGGGCAGGTAGCCGATATGCACTTCATCCCGGATCAAGGCAGCAGGAGTATCAGGTAAACGATCATTTGGCACGGCATTGTCCTCTCGCGAAGTGAGCCGCAGTGATGGCTGCCGCTCTTAACGTCCTTGTTGTGTTCCATGGCCTGTGGCGGTAAAGACCTACCCCACATGGCCATCGAGTTTACAGTTGGGTTTCAACCCCCGGAAAGTGAAATGACACCAGCCATTACGCATAGCTGCGTAGGATTCTTCCGGGTCGACTCAAGGCTGTGGGGGTTTGGCCAGGTACAGCAGGACAAAGGTGTTGCGATCGAACTCGCCCGCTAAGGTCGGCGTGAGCGTGGCAAAGCGCGGATCTTTAAGCGCGCGGAAATCCTCTTCGCTCATCACCAGCCAGGCTGGCCCTTGCAGCGGCGTCAGGTCAGCAGCTTGCTGGGTAAACAACGGCACCTGATCGCAGTCGA
The DNA here is from genome assembly GCF_054062775.1 of Pseudomonas sp. TE3911. Taxonomy (NCBI): domain Bacteria; kingdom Pseudomonadati; phylum Pseudomonadota; class Gammaproteobacteria; order Pseudomonadales; family Pseudomonadaceae; genus Pseudomonas; species Pseudomonas sp. TE3911. The sequence goes on from NZ_JBSSFP010000001.1 coordinate 2,087,465, forward strand.
GGTTGACCATGTATTTGATGGCCTTGGCGTCTTTGCCCAAACCGTGCAAGACCACGGGGGCACGCTGCTGCATCACCTGCTCATGAACGTTCAAGGTAAATGTGCGGGTGTCATAGACACTGCGCTCCAGCGGCTCCACCACCAGGATGTAGGTAGCCCACACCGCCAACACTGCAGTGAAGGCCGGCCCGACCGGCCGTAGACGAGAGACGAACAACGACAACAGCGCCAATGCCTGCAGCGCACCAAGCACACCCAGCACCAAGCCCAGATGGCTCAGTTGTTCCGGATAACGTGGGCGCACGAACAGCAGCCCCGCGATCAGCAGCGTAGGCAGCAGCGTCCATAGACCCAGCATCAGGGCGCGCAGCCCGGCGAAAAGCCGCCCGCGTGCGCCGTAAAAGGGATACGCCGCAATAATCGCCGCCATGGGCAGCATCGGCAGTACATAGCGCGCCTTTTTCGCCTGGGGGATCGACAGGCCAACCATCACCAGCAAGCCGGCAGCGGCGCAGTACAGCACCAATTGCAAGGCCGGCTCCGGCGTGCGCCGCCCACCGGTCGCCACTGCCAGCAGCGCTAGCAACGCCAGGGGATAGGCCAAGGCGTAATTACCCAGGGAGCTGGTGAAGTAATACAGCACACCGCTGCTGCCTTCGCTGCCATCCATGCGCCCGAGGAACTGCATGCGGATCACGTCCTGCATGAAACGCTCACCGCCACTGAGTTTGGCCATCAGCAACAGCAGGCCGACACAGGCCAGCAGCAGCGCCAGCGCCAGGAGGCCGAAGCTGAGCAGTTGGCGCCATTGCCGGTTGATCAGGTAATAGCTGCACAGCACACCGGTGGGCACGACCAGGCCAATTGGCCCGCGTATCGCAAACCCCAGGATCAAGAGCAGAAACAGCCAGTGCAGACGTTTACCCGCAGAGAAATGATCATGGGCGTAACCCAGATAAAACACCGTCAAGGTGATCGCGGCGAGCATCTGGTCCAGGGACACGGCGCGGGTTTCGCTGATAAAGGTGGTGCTCAACAGCAGCACCGCAATGCTCAACAAGCCCCAGCGCTGGGAGTAGGGCGCCGTGAGGCGATACACCAGGATGACGATCAGTGCCGAGGCCATCGAAGTGGGCAGCCAGGCCGTGAGGCTGGTGACCTGGCCCAGGGGCAGCGACAACAGCCAGGTCATCAGGGTCGAGGTGGCCAGATAATCAGCATACGGCTGGCCGTAAGTGGTGGGAAAAAAGCCCGGCCCATGGCGCAGCATTTCCTGGGCGAACAGCACGAAGCGTGAGTCGAAACCGATAATCGCCTGGTGCCAACTGCCGGCGATAAACAGCAACAGCGCCAGCAATCCCAGGCAGAGGGATTGGCGGCGGATCGTGGCACTCAGCAAAGGCGGTCGGGCTGTGTTCACGTATCAGGCTTCCACGACCTGTGGCACCCACTGCTGCTGCGGAATCGGCAACTGACATGAGTCGCCTCGCCCTATCGGGAAGTATTGGAAGCCCTTGCGCGACAGGCGCTCGCCGTCATACAGGTTGCGGCCATCGAAGATCACCGGGGTTTTCAGGCGCTGGTGGATCAGGTCGAAATCGGGGGCTTTGAACTGCTGCCACTCGGTGCACACGATCAGCGCATCGGCGCCAACCAGAGTGGACTCCGGCGTGCCCATCAGCATCAGCCGTTCTTCGTCACCGTAGAGGCGCTGGGTTTCCTGCATGGCTTCCGGGTCGAACGCGCGCACGTTGGCGCCGGCAGCCCACAGCGCTTCCATCAGCACGCGGCTGGGTGCATCGCGCATGTCGTCGGTGTTGGGCTTGAACGCAAGGCCCCACAGGGCGAAGGTCTTGCCGCGCAGATTGCCTTGGAAGAACGCATTGACGCGCTCGAACAGCTTGCTCTTCTGGCGTTGGTTGATCGCTTCTACGGCTTCCAACAGGTCGCTGGAGCAGTTGGCCTGTTTGGCGCTGTGGATCAAGGCGCGCATGTCTTTGGGAAAACATGAACCGCCGTAACCGCAACCGGGGTAGATAAAGTGATAGCCGATGCGCGAGTCGGCACCGATGCCCAGGCGCACTGCTTCGATATCCGCCCCCAGGTGCTCGGCCAGCTCGGCGATCTGGTTGATAAAGCTGATCTTGGTGGCCAGCATGCAGTTGGCGGCGTACTTGGTCAGCTCGGCGCTGCGCAGGTCCATGAAGATGATGCGGTCGTGGTTGCGGTTGAACGGCGCGTACAGATCGCGCATCACCTCGCGCACTTCTTCGCGCTCACAGCCGATGATGATGCGATCCGGACGGCGACAGTCGGCAACCGCCGAGCCTTCCTTGAGGAATTCCGGGTTGGAGACGATATCGAACTCCAGGTGCCGGCCAGCGACGTGCAGGGCTTTTTCGATATGGGCGCGCAGGGTGTCGCCGGTGCCCACGGGTACCGTGGACTTTTCCACCAGGATTACCGGTGCCACTCGATGACGGGCCACGGCGTCGCCCACCGACAGCACGTACTTCAAGTCGGCCGAGCCATCTTCATCCGACGGCGTGCCGACGGCGATAAACAGCACTTCACCGTGTTCGACGGCGAGCTTCTCATCGAAAGTGAAATTCAGGCGGCCGCTTTCCAGGTTCTCCTTGACCATGGCGGCCAGTCCCGGTTCGAAGATACTCACGTGGCCTTGCTGCAGCAGCTTGACCTTGTTTTGATCGACGTCCATGCAGATCACATCGTGACCGACTTCGGCTAATACGGTGGCCTGTACCAGGCCGACGTAACCACTACCAAATACACTGATTTTCATGGGGCATTCCTGGGACGAGTAGCACTGGCACGACGAGAGTTGATGATCAGCACACCGAGGATGACAAGCGCCACCCCCAGGGTTTTTGAAACGGAAAAATGTTCGTTGAACACCGGCAGGCTGGCGGCCAACAGGTACACCAGCGCATAGCTGATGCTGAGCAATGAATAGGCGCGGCCAAGGGGCAGGTGCTTGAGCGCGCCGAGCCAGCAGAGCATCGACAGCGCGTAGGCGAAGATCGCCAGGCTCACCACGCCCAACGCAGCGAAGTCGATGGCGTTGCTGTTCAACGCCGCCAGCCATTCGGTGGGCAAGGGCAGGCGCGTCATGCTCCAGCGCATGCCCAATTGGGCGGCGCTGACCAAGCCAACGCTGCCCAGGGCCAGGGCAAAACCACGCACGCGGCTCATACCTGGCGCCCCAACAGCACCACACCGGCAATCACCAGCACGACACCCAGCCAATGCCGTGTGTCGATGTGTTCCTTGAACACAAAGCGCGCCACCAGCGTGACCAGGACAAAATTGAGGCTGAGCATCGGGTAGGCGATACCGACTTCCAGGCGCTGCAACACCAGCAACCACACCAGCAAACCAAAACCCAGGCACAGCAGGGCCGACCACAGCCACGGCGAGCGCAGCTTCAGCGCCCAACCGTCGGGCTGGTCGCGCCAGCTTTCCACGGCGAATTTTTGCGAAACCTGGCCCATGCATGTCAGCAGGCAGGCGGCCAATAACAGGCATAGCGTGATCATGGCGCAACCTGCGGGAACACCAGGATCACGATATTGCCTTGCTCGTAGCGCTTGCCGTCTTTGGGCAGCAAGTCCACCTCGGCGATTTCGTCGTCACCCTTCACGCGCATGACCACCCCGACGGCGCCGTGTTTACGTGCGTCGCTCATCCACTGCTGGACCTGTGTGGTGTCGACCTTGTGATGGGCCGCATCGTCGAAGGCCAAGCCATATTTCACTTCGCCGACGGTGTTATAGAGGGTCACGTCCGGGCGCTTGACGCGCCAGGCCAAGGCGGAGGCTGCGCCCAGGTCATTGCTCAGCAACGCGCTGGTCTGGCTCAGCTCCTGGAGGTGATCGATGATGAACTGGTCCGGAGTCTTGTTGTAAACCACCGAATGGGGCAGTGCGGCTGGGACCAACGCCACCAGCAACCAACTGCCAACTACCGGCGCTGCCCACAAGCGCAGCGGGCGTGACGCTTGCAGCAGGTTGGCGATGATCCAGCCGAACAGGAAGACAAACACCAGCACCAGGCTGAGGGTTTCCTGACCGTGTTCGTAGACGGGCTTCTTCAGTTGAAACCACGTCAGCGCCAGTAACACTGAGACGCCAATCACCAGGTTCAGCCAACCGTTGATACGCACGACACGGCCGCGGCCTGCGGCGAGTTTGTCCGCCAGTGTCGAGCCCATCAGCAGCGCCAGCGGCAACAGGCACGGCATGATGTAGGAGGGCAACTTGCCCTTGGCCAGGCTGAAAAACGCCAGCGGCATCAGCAGCCACAGCAGCAGGAAGGCAGTTTTCGCCGCGCGTTTTTCCTGCCACGCCTGTTTCAGGGTGGACGGCAGCAGTGCGACCCACGGCAGGCTGAACGCGACCAGCAGCGGTAGGTAATACCAGAAAGGCTCGGCGTGCTGGGCATCCTCGCCGGCAAAACGCTGGATATGCTCGTGCCAGAAGAAGAAATTCCAATAGTCCGGTTCTTGCAGATGCACGGCCAGTGCCCACGGCAGGCTCACTGCAATGGCGACAACCACGGCCACCAGCCCATAACCGAGCAGTTCGCGAAAGCGCTTCTGCCAGATCGCGTAGGGCAGGGCGATTAACACCGGCAACAGCCACGCCAGGAATCCCTTGGTCATAAAGCCCATGCCACAGGCGAAACCGAGCAGCGCCCAGGATCCCAGGCGGCCGTTGCGGGTGGTGCTGTCGAAGCAGAACCACAGGGCAACGCCGGTCAGGTTGACCCAGAAGGTGAACTGCGGATCGAGGTTGGCATAACCGCCCAAGGCCGCCACGCTGACAAAGCTCATGTACAGCACGGTGCTGACCAGGCTCTTTTGCGGGTCATTCCACAGCCGACGTGACACCAGGTACACCAGCAGGATGCTCAAACCGGTGCTCAACGCCGAGGCGAAGCGCACACCAAACAGGTTTTGCCCGAAGATCGCCTGGCCGAGCGCGATCATCCAGTAACCGGCAGCCGGCTTTTCGAAATAGCGAATCCCCATGAAGTGCGGCGAAGCCCACTTGCCGGTCAGCAGCATTTCCTGGCTGATCTGTGCGTAGCGGGTTTCATCAGGAATCCACAGGCCATGGGTTGCCAGCGGCAGCAGGTAAAACACGCCAAACGCTAACAGGAGCAGGGGCAAGGCCCAACGCCGAATCATGCCTGCTGCACTCCAAGCCAACCCTCACGGCCGCTCAATGCGCCGCGCACCAACTGTTGCTGGGGCAGGGTGGTCAGGTCCGCAGGCAACAAGTCACCCAGCGGTTTGAAATCGATGCCGCGCTGCCCTGCCTGGGCAAGCAACTGGCGAAAATCGTTGGCCATCAGAATCCCTTCTACTTCTGCGTGGATCGTGTAGACGTTGAGCTTCGACTCGGCAAACCGGTCAAGAATGAAGCTATTGAAGTCTTTGGCGGCCACCACCGGCCCGACGACTTCGTCGAAGGTCGGCAGGTCCACCGGAATTTGTGGCGTACCTGCGCTGCCATCGGCCAATGTCGGCCGAAACAGGCTGGTACCCCGGCAATCGCTGTTGTAGCGAAAGTTGAAACCTTGCTTGGCTTGCACCACTCGCTCATCGGCACGCCAACCGGCGGCGGCCGAACAGTCGATGCGTTCGCCCAGGATGTCGCTCAGGGTCTCCACGCCGCGTCGAATTTGCTCGACCAGTTGTGCATCGCTCCACCGTCCGGTGTTGGCCTGCCAGCCATGGTGATCCCAGGCGTGCAGGCCGACTTCGTGACCGGCGGCCTTGGCCTGGCGCATCAAGTGCCCCAAGTCACGGCCGATCGGCTTGCCCGGCCAGGCAGTGCCGGCGAGCAGGATGTCCCAGCCGTACAGGCCGGCAGCGTTGGAACGCAGCATCTTCCACAGGAATTGCGGGCGGATCAGGCGCCACAAGTGGCGCCCCATGTTGTCCGGCCCGACACTGAAGAAGAACGTCGCTTTTACCCCGGCCTCGTCCAGGGATTCGAGCAACCGTGGCACACCTTCACGGGTGCCCCGATAGGTATCGACGTCAATGCGAAGACCTGCCTGCATTAGCGCTTATCCGCGATTTCGAGCATGGCCTCGCGCAGGAAGAAGTCCAGCGTGTTGCCGATGGTTTCGCTCATCTCCACGGTTGGCTCCCAGTTCAGCAGGCGCTTGGCGTTTTCGATGCTTGGCTTGCGGTGTGCCACGTCTTGGTAACCGGTGCCGTAGAACGCCTTGCTCTCCACATCGCGGAAACCGGCGAACGGCGGGAAGTTGCTGCGCAGCGGGTGCGCTTCGAACTGACGCAGCAGCTCTTCGCCCAACTGGCGGATGCTGGCTTCGTTTTCCGGGTTACCGATGTTGATGATCTGGCCGTTGCAGGCATCGTTGTCGTTATCAATGATGCGGGCCAGGGCTTCGATACCGTCGGCGATGTCGGTGAAGCAGCGTTTCTGCTCGCCACCATCGAACAGGCGGATCGGCGTGCCTTCCACCAGGTTCAGGATCAGTTGGGTGATCGCACGGGAGCTGCCGATACGGGCCGAATCCAGGCGGTCGAGGCGTGGGCCCATCCAGTTGAACGGACGGAACAGCGTGAAGTTCAGGCCCTTGGCGCCGTAGGCCCAGATCACGCGGTCCAGCAGTTGCTTGGAGACCGAGTAGATCCAGCGCTGTTTGTTGACCGGGCCAACCACCAGGTTGGAAGTGTCTTCGTCGAAATACTGGTCCTGGCACATGCCATAGACTTCAGAGGTCGACGGGAAGATCACGCGCTTGTTGTACTTGACGCAGTAGCGCACCAGCTTGAGGTTTTCTTCGAAGTCCAACTCGAACACGCGCAGCGGGTTACGGGTGTATTCGATCGGCGTGGCGATGGCCACCAGCGGCAGGACCACGTCGCACTTCTTGATGTGGTATTCGATCCACTCGGTGTGGATGCTGATGTCGCCTTCGACGTAATGGAAGTTCGGGTGGCTGCGCAGGCGCTCAATGGCGTCGGAGCCGATGTCCAGGCCGTAGACTTCATAACGGTCGTCACGCAGCAGGCGCTCGGACAGATGGTTACCGATAAAACCGTTCACGCCCAGGATCAGCACGCGGGTACGGCGTGGCTTGCGGCCGGATTCGGCACCGCGCAGCACGGAGCCGTCGACCAGGCCCAGTTCGTTGGCCAGGGAAGGGCCGGCCAGGTACAGGCCGTTGTCGTTGCGCTGGCCGAACTTGACCACCAGGGAGTCCTCGCCACAGGCGATGCGCAGCGGGTTGACGCTGATCACCCGGCCCGGTGCCAGGCCTTCGTTGCCCTTGACCACCTCGGCTTGCCACACGATCAGCTTGTGTTCGCCCACGGCACAGAATGCGCCTGGATACGGTTGAGTCACGGCGCGAACCAGGTTGAACAGGGTTTCAGCCGGATGTTTCCAGTCCAGCTTGCCGTCTGCGGCCGTGCGGCGACCGAAGTAAGTGGCTTGGCTTTCATCTTGTGCGGTTTCAGTCAGCTTGCCTTCGGCCAGTTGCGGCAGGACATCACGCAGCAGGTTGCTGGCGGCTTCACGCAGCTTGGCATGCAGGGTCAGGCCGGTGTCGCTACGCTCGATGGTGACTTTTTGCTGGGCGAGGATCGCGCCGGCATCCGCACGCTTGACCATGCGGTGCAGGGTCACGCCGGTTTCGGTTTCGCCGTTGACCAGCACCCAGTTGGCCGGCGCGCGGCCACGGTACTTGGGCAGCAACGAACCGTGCAGGTTGAACGCACCTTTACGGGCGGTGGCCAGCAGCGGCTCGCTCAGCAGGTTGCGGTAGTAGAAAGAGAAAATGTAATCCGGGTTCAGCTTGGCGATGCGCTCAATCCACAGAGGGTGGTTGGCGTCCTCTGGCGCATGCACCGGGATACCGTTGCGGGCGCACAGTTGGGCAACGGAGCCGTAGAAGTTGTTTTCCTTGGGGTCGTCGGCATGGGTAAACACAGCAGCAATTTCGTAGCCGGTATTGAGCAGCGCTTCAATGCCTGCACAACCAATATCGTGGTACGCGAATACAACAGCTTTTGAACTCATGACTGAACCTGATCGGCGGAAGTGGAAGTATGGGAAGACACCAGGCCGTCAACGACGACCACAGGAGCCGGTGCTGCCGGTTGGTTGCGCAGCACTTTTTCGATAAAGAAGCGTGGGCGGGCGCGCACATCGCTGTACATGCGGCCCAGGTATTCACCCAAGAGGCCCATGCCGATGAACTGGCCACCGGTGAAGACGAACAGCACCGCGAACAGCACGAACAGGCCGTCGCCCGCCCAGTCGGCACCGAAGGCCAGGCGCAGAACGATCAGCGCGAAGGCAAACAGCATGCCCAGGGCCGCCAGGCTGAAGCCGACAATAGACAGCAGGCGCAGCGGCGTGGTGGTCATGCAGGTCAGCAGGTCGAACATCAGGCTGATCAGGCGCATGGCGCTGTATTTGGACTCACCGTGTTCGCGTTCGGCGTGGTGCACCAGGATTTCCGTGGTGTGGCGGGCGAAGCCGTTGGCGAGGATCGGGATAAAGGTGCTGCGCTCGCGGCAGGCGAGCATGGCGTCGACGATGGTGCGGCGGTAAGCGCGCAGCATGCAGCCGTAGTCGGTCATGGCCACGCCGGTAGAGCGCTGCACGGCAAGGTTGATCAGGCGTGACGGCCAGCGGCGAAACGCCGAGTCCTGGCGATTGTTGCGCACGGTGGCGACGACGTCGTAGCCGAGGGCGGCTTGCTCCACCAGGCGCGGGATTTCTTCGGGAGGGTTCTGCAGGTCGGCATCGAGGGTAATCACCACTTCGCCCTGGCACTGTTCGAAACCCGCCATGATCGCGGCATGCTGGCCGTAGTTGCGGTTGAGGATCACAGCCACCACGTTGCTGCCGTCTTCTGCGGCAGCGTCTTCCAGCAGTTGGGCCGAGTTGTCACGGCTACCGTCATCCACCAGGATGATTTCGTATTCGTAGGCCAGTTGCCTGCACGCCGCGGTGGTGCGACGCAGCAATTCAGGCAGGCTTTCTTCTTCGTTGTAGACCGGGATAACGATCGACACGCGATGAATAGGGTAGGGTTTCAAAGATTTATGACCTCGGGGTTGGAGCAGCGTGGCGCGTGAAAACGCCCGCAATCATTGGATACAAACGCCGTGCAACGGTTAAGAACCGCTAAAAATCGAAATCTAATCAAGAGGTTAGTTCAAGAATGTGAATATCGCCTTGAACTTCCGTATTTAAGATTAAGCTCAAATATGTAGGAAAGGTATGAAGGGGAAGTCGAAAATTCGTTTATTTGACAGCCAGACAGCCAGGGTTCAGCTAAACATGAGGGCGCTAAGGGGGGGCGGGGTCGTGGTGAAACAGGGACGGCATGCAACGCATTTACTACAGCGTCGGCGAACACAATCAGGCTTCGACCACGATTGAAGAATCTTCTCTGCAATGCCTCTCAAGTGCCGGTAAAGTAACGCGTCTCTTGGCAGGGTAATCGGATGAATAGCGTGCAGCTTTTACGCGGCCAGTTGCGGCCAGTATTGATGGGGTTGTTGATGAGCGTGGCGTGTGTCACGATCGTTCGCGCCGATGAAAGCGTGGCGTTGACCCGCCTCGATCAGGTGCCGGATGGCGTGGAAGTACGTGGCAAGCAGATCGCCGCTTACACCTGGGACGACCGCCAGGGCAAGAATCTGCTGGTGCTGGCTGAACAAGTCAGCGAGCGGGATGACGACGGCACCCAGTCGTCCTTTGTGTATGCCGCTCAGTACCTGATCGACGGTAACCGCCCCAAGCGCGTGTGGATGCTCTACGACGATGTGCAGCATTGCGAATTTGACGCGGCGTTGCGTTTCGACCAAGCCGCGACCAAGGTCACCGACCTGTCGGGCGATGGCATCACCCAGGCCACTGTGGGCTATTCGCGCACCTGCACGAGCGACGTGAGCCCCAATGAATTCAAGCTGATCATGCATGTGGGCAAGTCGCAGAAGTACCGTTTGCGCGGTGTCGACCGCTACGGCGCCGCCTGGTGGGATGAAGAGGCCGGGGCGTTGCGCGGGATGCCGCTGCCCAAGGATTGCAGCACCGCTGGGCAACAGGCGCTCGTCAGCCAGTACAAGGAGCAGGGCACCGAATTGCCGTTACCCGGCTGCTATGGCGATGAGAGGGATTTCGCCAATGCGCCCGAGGCGTATCTCACGTTCATGCGTCAGCATTGGTTCGCACTGATGCAAAAGCAGGACGCCGAATGGAGCCAGGCCCAGACCCAGCCCCAGGAACCCACGGAGGACGAAGAAACTGCCCCATGATTTGGTAAGAGGGCCTGTGCTGCGCTAGACTCAGCCCTCGCCAATTCACTAAATACCTTGATTTAACAATGGCTTGTTCGAGGTATTTAATCCAAAGGCTGATCTATTTTGACTGAGCATATCCGCAACCCGCTGACCCTCTACCTCACCCGCCTGGCCCCCTCCAGCCAACTCACCATGCGCTACGTGCTGCAGGACGCCGCCGACCGCCTGGGCTTCGAGGATATCAACCTTGAAGACATCGACTGGCACCTGCTGCAACCCGAACACGTCATCGCCCTGGTAGCCGCCCTGCGCGAAGACGGCTACGCGCCCAACACCTCATCGTTATATGTAAATGCGGTGCGCGGGGTGATGAATGAAGCGTGGCGCATGAGCCTGATCAGTCAGGAACACTTGTTGAGAATGCGCACGGTCAAGCCAGCGCCCGGTACGCGTCTTGGCCAGGGCCGTAACCTGCGGCGCACGCTGATCCGCGAAATGATGGAAGTCTGTGCCGCCGACCCCAGGCCGCAAGGCCTGCGTGATGCCGCGGTCATCGGCATCCTCTACGGCTCGGGCATGCGCAAGTCGGAGTCGGTCAACCTGGATCTCGCGCAGATCAACGTTGAGGAGCGCAGCTTGCGGGTCATTGGCAAAGGCAACAAAGAGTTGATCAAGTACGCGCCGCAATGGGCATTTGCCAAGTTGCAGGCCTGGCTGGCGTTTCGGCGCGAGCAGTTAAAAGAGGGCGAGCAGGACGACAGCTTCCTGTTCAATCGCATCCGCCGGGGTAGCCATATCACCCGGGAACGCATTACTAAACACGCGATTTACTACATTGCCCGGCAGCGAGGGGAACAGGTGGGGGTCAAGATCATGCCCCATGACTTCCGTCGCTCGTTTATCACGCGGGTGATCGAGGAGCATGACCTATCGATCGCGCAGAAGCTGGCGCATCACACTAACATCCAGACCACCGCCAGCTATGACGTGCGTGACGACAACGAACGCCGCCGAGCCGTAGATCGATTCGACCTGTAGTGAGCGGGCTTGCCCCTCGCCGGCTTGCATAGCAGCCCCCAAGTTTATTGGGTCTGCTTCGCAGCCCAGCGCGGGGCAAGCCCGCTCACCACAAAAGCCTGATGATCACAAAAGCCCGATCACCACAAAAAGCCCTGTCACCACGAACAGAGAGGTCACCACAGGCGCTCAGTTCATCAAGGCGCTCGCCCCAGGGAGGATGTTCAGCCTTAGAGCGCCTTCAAGGCTAGAGGATGGGTTTCCCCCCGGTAACCGCATAGCGTGAACCGGAGATGTAGCTGGCTTCATCCGAGGCAAGCAGCACATAAATCGGCGCCACTTCCACCGGCTGGCCAGGTCGGCCCAGTGGTGTTTCGCTGCCGAAGCTCTTCACATCTTCATCAGTCATGGTCGCCACGATCAGCGGCGTCCAGATCGGTCCGGGGGCCACACTGTTGACGCGAATGCCCTTGCTGCCCAGCAACTGCGCCAAACCGCCGGTGAAGTTGGCAATCGCGCCCTTGGTGGCGGCGTAGGCCAGCAGGGTCGGTTTGGGCATGTCAGAGTTGACCGAACTGGTGTTGATGATCGAACTGCCAGCCTTCATATGGGGCAGGGCGGCCTTGCAGATGCGAAACATCGCCGTGATGTTGATATCGAAGGTCTTCACCCATTCCTCGTCCTCGATCTCTTCGAGGGTTTCGTGGGTCATCTGGAACGCAGCGTTATTGACCAGCACATCGATGCGACCGAACTGTTCGACGGTGCTGTCGACCAGTGCCTGGCACTGGGCTTTCTGTGCAAGATCGCCGGGCAGTAACAGGCATTGGCGACCGGCCTCTTCCACCCAGCGTGCGGTTTCCTTGGCGTCTTCGTGCTCGTCCAGGTAGGCGATGGCAACGTCTGCACCTTCACGGGCAAACGCAATGGCAACCGCGCGACCGATGCCGCTGTCGGCCCCCGTGATCAGCGCGATTTTGTTGGCCAGCCGACCAGAGCCTTTATAGCTTTGCTCGCCACAATCGGGATAAGGGTCCATTTTTCTCTGGGAGCCTGGGACCGATTGGGCTTGAGGGGCGAAGGGCGGGCGTGGGTAGTCAGTCATCTCAATCTCCATAGGTTCCTAAGGGTGCTATGGAGTTAGTAATTCCTTGGCCGGCGATAGTTGTGCTGGATCCTGCCCAGGGCCGACGAGTGGTTAACGCCGAGCCCTGTTGTTACCCCTCAGGAGGAGGGCGGGGCACTCGCCAAGTGGGCGGGCAAACGGCGTAATGTCCAGATCACCGTGAGCATCGCCGCAACGGCACACATCGCAATACCGATGATCATTGGCGCCGGGGTGTGGTCGGCAAAGACTCCAACAAGGGTCATGGACACCGCCCCTGTGATCATTTGAATCGCGCCAAGCAAAGCGGATGCAGAACCCGCCACCGCGCCATGGTCCTCCAGGGCCAACACACCCGAGGCAGGCAACAGCAAGCCAAGGAAGCCGAAGCCGATAAACAGCAACGTCATCATCAGGACCAAGCTATCAACCCACAGCGTGGTGACCGCCAGCAGAAGCATCACTGCAGCCACCGCCGTAACTGACCAAAGTATCAACGGCACCAGACCGAAGCGTGCGCTCAGGCGCGCCGTCAGCTGGCTCATAGCGAAAAATGACGCCGCATTCAGGGCAAAACACAGGCTGAATTGCGTGGGTGTCAGGCCGAAATATTCGATGTACACAAAGGGCGCGCTGCCAATAAAAACAAAGAACGTTGCCAACCCAAAGCCGCAGACCACCGACAATCCGATAAACACAGGATCGCGCAGCAGAGCCCCATAACTGCTGAATGCAGTGCCCAGGGTTTTACCCATACGACGCTCGGGCGGGTGGGTTTCGGGCAATTGCACGGCCGTCATCACCAGGCACAACACGGCCACCACCGCCAGCACGGCGAACACTTCGCGCCAACTCCAGAGCGCAATCACCACACTGCCAGCCAGCGGGGCAAGAATTGGCGAGACACTCATCACCAGCATCAGCAATGACATCAGCCGCGCGGCTTCATGGCCGGTGTACAGATCGCGAACGATAGCCCGAGGGATCACCATGCCGGCGCACGCACCAAATGCTTGCAGGGCACGAAATCCAATCAGCACTTCAATGGTCGGCGCCAGGGCGCAGCCGATACTCCCGATGGCAAAAATCAGCAGTCCGGCATAAATCGGCGGTTTGCGTCCGAATACATCGCTGATGGGGCCGTAGAACAGCTGGCATACCCCCACGATCACAAAGAACACGGTCAGGCTCATCTGTACGGCGGCCGGCGAGGCGTGCAGGCTCGCGCCAAGGGTTGGCAGCGCAGGCAGGTAGATGTCGATGGCGAACGGGCCAACGGCCGTGATCAACCCCAGGAGCAGGGCCAAGTGGGCAATACTTCGAGACATGGGCATTTCCGGGCGGAGCAAAGGATGGCCAGCTTAAGGGATCCTCGCAGATCCGCAAACTTAGGCTTCACTAACCAGTGACTGCTGCCGATAACGTTAATAGAGGTTGGGTTCCCAACCCGCGGCTAAGGTATGGGGATACCCGCATGACGATCAAACTACGCTTGATGCTGTTGATAGCGACCGGGTTGCTTACCGCCCTGGTCATGAGCCTGGCCAGTTACCTGGGCAACACGCGGATGGGCGAGGCTGTGCAGGCCAACGAGGTCGCCATGACGGTACTGCGCAACCACATGGAAGCCGACATGATGCACGACGCCCTGCGCGCCGACGTGTTGTCGGCCATGTTGGTGGGCTTGGGGAAAAGCGCCAGTACCAAGGCCGAGGTGACGAGTTCGATCAAGGAACATTCAGAGCACTTCCGGGAGGTGCTGGGGGACAATCTCAAGTTGCCCCTGGATGACAGCCTTAAAGCCAGTCTGGAAAAAATCAAACCCAGCCTCGATACCTATATAAGCGCCGGCGAACGTATCGTCGCGCTGGCGTTGGAAAATCCCGAAGCCGCTCGCGCAGAACTGGAGAGTTTCAACACTGCGTTCAGCCGTCTGGAAGACCAAATGGCGGCGCTGAGTGAGCTGATCGAAACCAATACCCAGCAGACCGGCGCTAGCACTCAGCACGCAATCAGTAATGCGAACTTCACCCTGGGCACGGTGTTGATTGCCAGCGTATTGCTGCTGTTGGCTCAGGGCCGCTGGGTCATCCTGAGCATCATGGGGCCGCTGCAGACCGCCAGCCGCATTGCGGCGAGTATCGCCAGGGGCAACTTGAGCGAGCCGATTGTCGAACCTAAGCGCAATGATGAAGCAGGCGCGCTGATTCTCAGCCTTGCCACCATGCAGCGCGACTTGCGCGGCATGATCGAAGTGGTGCGCAGCAACGCTCATGGCGTCAATGGCATGAGCGAGCAACTGAGCCACGGTTGCCATGAAGTCGCCGGCAGCAGCCAGCAGCAAAGCGCTGCCGCCAGCACCATGGCCGCTGCTGCGAGTGAAATGACGGCGAGCATCGAAGAAATCACCCGCCACGCCGGCCGCGCCCTGGACATGGCCAATCAGGCTGAAGCCTTGGCCAAGGACGGCGGTCGCGTCATTCACCAAGTGGTCAAGGACATGGACGGTATTGCCCGTTCAGCCCAGCAATCGGCTCAGGTGATCCGCACGCTGGACAAGGAGTCCGAGGCGATTTTCAGCATTATCCAAGTCATCAAAGGCATCGCCGACCAGACCAACTTATTAGCCCTCAACGCCGCGATTGAGGCTGCCCGCGCGGGAGAACAAGGCAGGGGATTTGCGGTGGTCGCCGATGAAGTGCGCAGCCTGGCGGGTCGCACCAGCGCTTCGACCCAGGAAATTGCCAGCATGGTCGGACGCATCCAGCAAAATACTCGGGAAGCGGTGACCAGCATGGAGGAGGGCGTCACTCAAGTGGATAAAGGCATGGCGGTGACCGCAGAAGTAGAACGGGCAATCCGCGAGATTCTACAGGCCACGTTGAACACCACGGAGTTGGTGAACGACATTTCGCGCACCATCGGGGAACAAAGCCTGGCCAGCAATGAAATCTCCCATCAGGTGGAGATGATCGCTGGCATGTCGGAAAACAACAGCCGCGTGATCGGGCAAACTGCCTCAACTACGGATGAACTGGCCAATCTAGCAGGCAAACTGTCGCAATCTGTGGACCGTTTTCAGCTCTAACAGGGGTAGCGTAGGAATGACTCATATATAACTCAACTAAATATCTATTTAGTTGAGTTATATCATTATCAAATAATCGGGGCAGTGCCAGGCTAGGGGGATTTCTTAGTACCTTCACCGAAAACAATCCTCTTATGGACGAAATACCCGACGATTCCCCAGTGCTTGTCGTCGTCGCGCATGATCACTTTCTCTTGAACAGAGGTCGTGGAAAACATCGAGGCAAACTCGATCACCGCATAATTTCCGGCAGGCGCGTCAGGTAGCTGATCGATAAAACCAATCGCAACAGGTTCGCGCCTTTGGAATGAACCCAGCCCCAGTCGCAGGCCTTTGAGGCTACTGGCCCACATCAACTTAGAGGTTTTGGCTTGCAGCACGGGACTGACTGCGGGCCAAGTCATTTCGGCTGTGCCCGCATCAAGTAACCCCAAAAATCCCACAGCTGTATCGAAAACACGCTGTTGCTGTTGCGGCGTGCCAGGATCGGTTGCAGTGACATTAGGCGTGTTGTTGAAGCTGACGTCGCAGCCACCAAGCATCGCGAGTATGAACACCATGACTGCAATCGACTTCATGCAAAACCTCCAAGGCACTGACATCCGTTGGGACGAGTAAAGATGACGCTTAAGGGGGTTGCCATCAGCTAGGCGGAAAATGCTGGGGTGGTGTGTGAATTCTGCAGGCCTACGGCTGGCATCCAGAAACATATGGTTACGCATAATGTATATTATGTTAAACAGGATGTTACGTAGAGATGCTCATCAGCCATATACCCCTCAACGTCTACTGTCCCTTTCCCAATTGTTGAATGGCGTCCATCAGGCATCAGTCAATTTCCAAAAAATGCCGATGCGATCGCCAAGCTGCAGGCTGTCACCGCTTCCAGCCGTCCATTTGTCAGCGTCTGGTACTGCCAACGATATTTTGCCTGGTTGGCACGTAGCTAGAGTACTCGGAAGCAATTTTTGGTCTGGAACACGAAGTAATCGTTAGAACTAACGCGTTTTACACAAGACCAACAACTTGCTTCCAGGCTTTGGGCTGCACATCCTGCGCTGATGTCGTAGCTCACACCGCACCAACTTTTTCCTTCAGCGCTCATACAGATTCGTTTCTTTCCTTCCTCTCAAACTCGAGACCAATCTTTTACTTCCTAGACACACCCAGCTTCCGATAATTACTAACAAATGGAACGACCTTGGATTTTATCGGGTTTTCTCATAATCAACGTCCAACCCCTTCAAGACTTGGGGTGCATGAGAGAATGCCTGTGATGGTCCAGAACGTGTGCTTCGGAATGCATGGCCGGACTCCGCATCAGTTCTTTCCTTACTAAAAGCTCATACGCGTTCTTTCTCATTGCTTCCATATTTAATACCGCATTGAACAAATTACTTCCGCACCCAGTATCACGAGGAAATCGTAAATGAAATATTTGACAGATAATAAGTACCCAAATCCGTGGAACCTCCACAGGTTCGGGGTTTACTTGCCTGTGAACAGCTTGTTCGATGATCTTGTAATTCCTACACTGTATGTCCCATCAGGTCATCGTAACTAAGATATGGATCTGACACGAAAATCTCTGTACTACCCTTCGCTGGTGTTGAGGGGCGTCTCATGATGGTGAGAGCTACGGGCTACATATGAAGCATGGATAGGTGATCTCCCCTTTGGGACTCGTGACGATCATTTGCCGGCGACATCGAGAATCCTCGGTCCGTCAGCAGCACCTTCAACATGTGCGAAAATCGTGTAAGAACAGCCATTTATTTCCTTGCTGAGGGCTGACGACTGCCCTCCTCCTTAGGCCCAATTTCCGCCTTTGAGGATTGGCGGAAATTCGAGAGCTGGCGCGCGCCCCTTCGCCTGGAAGACTTGGGTCGCAGAGGGTCTTATATAGTTGATCTAAGCACCTTGAATCCCAGCTGTAACAGCACAGTCCGAACCTTGTCTTCGAGCTTTTTCACCGACGAAATCAATATGTGCTGTAGCCTGGAACTCGCCACATACGCGAACCGCGCAACTTATGATCCGCGATCCCTCAACCGGTCCTTCCAATGAAGACCGGTGAGGCGCGGACTTTTGGAAAGAAACCACACTTTGCCCACTTACTCGCACGGTCACAGGTGTGAGACCCTGCTTTCGCGAGCTATCAGGTTCACACCTCTCAGGGCGCCCAGCTCCTGCAGTAGTTCTGCAGGTACGAAGGGCTGATCCGGTAGCGGTCGGACGGCCAGCTTCGCACTGCGCACGCAGGCCGACCAGGTCTGATCGGAGTTGCCAGCACCATTGGCGACCATGAACTCAGGCTCTCATGGATAGATATCCGCCAGGCAAGCCTGGACTCCATCAGAATGAGGCAATGCGGGGCAGCCCTTATGAACTCCAGCTTAAGCTAGTTGGCTGGCCACTTTGCAAACGTCTTCTGCGTATCCTTGAAGTCTTTAGGACCGTCCGTGCTCGCGCTGATGCACGCGACTTCCAGTAGTTCGACTCCTTAGGCTGCTGTGTGGCTCCTCTCTTCTACCCCCCCCAAAAATATGACCCCAACCGCCTCTCACTTAGAAGCCGCTTCCATTTCTTCCTGCACCTGTCTGATCAGGGAGGCTAGATTAATGGTTGGGTCGAGGATCAGGAAAGTCTCGATTATCAGAGTGAGAGGATGAACACCAGTGCGCTCGGCCAATGCAGCTGCTTTGTCAATGGTAACGTTTTTCAGCCCGCGCTCTAGCGTGCTGATATAGGTCCTACTGCTGATATCGTGGAAATCTTCCTGCGTTAAGCCCCGACGAACCCGGGCATTTCGAAGCGCAATCCCGAACGCCTTCTTCACTTCCATGACCGTTCCTCGCAAAAGGAACGATGAAGCCTTTTTGCTCACTATAGGACTACAATCTATAGTGTTCATTTCGGTAGAATTGCGTTGAGTCGACGCCAACCTGCAAGGGAAATTTCTTGGGGCTGCCGCGGGCCTTTTTTCTATCCACCGCAAGCAGTGCATTTTCCAAAACCGATGCCTTCTACCAGTCAGGGTGCCCTAATTGATTTTTGTTTATGACCCAGCTCAGCGTGAGGTACGGAATTGGACTCACGGCGAAATGGAGGGACTATGCTTTGTTGCCACTATCATCTCCCTGCACACGGGCCAGACCAATCGTGCGGCCATACTCAACTGTGCTTACGAATTACAGTACTACCTAGCTGCAGTCACGGACGTAGAGGTTAGACATGTTCACATGATGTGCCCACCGTCCATCAGCGGTCGCACCCACTGGACTTTAGAGGAGCTAGAGAGCGTTACCGTCTTCAACGGCATCTCTACTGATCAAAGCGCGGTCGTTTACCGAACTGCTTCAGCCAGTTACAAACTGGGTGACCTGGATCTTCGTCGGAAAAAGAAATCACGGGTGCTGTATTGCCCCAGGCACCTTCAACAACAGAACTTTCAGCTATCAGAGAACTATTCGGCAGCATCCAATACCCAGCTTTTTGGACCCTTAGGGAGACAGTAAAAATATAAGCTTCCACCAACCGCTCTATGAGTACTTTGCATGTTCAGGCCTGCTGGCCGCTACAGGCCAGCCAATACAGGTGAGCTTGCGATACCGTTGTAGTCACCGCTGGTGCAACGACTCCGACCTGAATGACCTACTCGGCTACTGCGCTGACTAGACAGCGCTGGCTGAATAACCGCATGGATACCAAACATGGAGATGATGTGGTTTCACGGAGCACTCGTTCGCATCAGACTTCGCCAGGCGGTCGAATGCGATTCAAGCACCGATCTGTATCGGATTTGACCACAGCGCTTCCAGAGTGAGGAAATTTCTCCAACGCACAACAACCCTGCCGCGCACCGCGTGTTCGGCAAATCAAGACGAGTTACTCGCTTTCTGCGTTGGAGATAGTCTCCAGCAGTGCTTGATGAACCTAGTATTACTATGACTTTTGAAACTCAAAAGGCGGGAGAATGAAGGGTAGACGAAAAGTAAAGACACTCAAGTGGAAAATGAAAGCAGATTTTGAAGGGCATGCTCAGGCCTTGCTTCGGAACAGATCTGATAAACAGAACAGGTTTCTGGACCGCGCCCTGTTAGACGGATGCGAACTAGAACCAGTTGGCAGGCTCGCCGGCTCATCCACGCATCTAGGGATAACGCTTCAGTAAGAAATACCATGGATCTTTTGACTCTCACTAAGTCAATGGATGTTTTCAAACACGTAACCTTGGACCGCTGATGGTGGGCGATGTTTGCTATTTGTGAGGTTTCGTTGGGTTCACTTGGGGCATGGCTAACGTGTTCTGCACAGGAATCCGTTGCGCAGCATAAAGCCGGATTGATTTCGTCCAAGCACTCACGCATGGGGGCTTTAGTCTAAGGAACCGAGTAGCATGATCTCTGTTTGGCCGATACGGCACGTCGAATAACTGTAGGTCAAGACACAATGGGAAGCACTCGCCAAGCGTGAGCACCTAACTACGGCAGCACGAGGACTAAGAGGGCCTAAACATGACCATGCCGATTGAACGTACCCGGGCAGTCATCCAAACGGGGGAGTTTCTGCTCGAGCTCTCCCAAGACTTATCGATGCCAGAAAGGGTACGCCGTGACGCCAAATTCCTCCTGCGTCACTATCCATCTCAGTTTCAGGTGCTGCTGGCAGGACGGATTGAAGAAGCGTCAGATACTGACGTGTCCCCGATGGGCCCAGTCTTCAGCTCCGCAATCGATAGCAGCTACCACACCCCGTTCATTTGCGCTGCAGCCGACAAAGCTTCCAGGTGACATGCTGGGATCGCGCCGTCAAAGCCGTGACTGCCGCGCTAAAGGTTGTGTTTTTTACCGGCGCCGGAATGTCTGCTGAAAGTGGAATTCCGACTTTCCGCGACAAGCTCACAGGCCTTTGAGAAAGGTACGAGCCTGAGCGGTTGGAAACGGCCCAGGCTTTCCGAACATTTTCTCGCTATTTCTGTTGGCTCTGCCGAGAAGCTTAAGCCCTTGCTTTTTGAGCTCCGTGACTGCGTCTAGAACCTGGTCAGAGGTAACGTTGTTGATTTTGGCATCTGCCATGTGTGCACCCTCCCCTCAGAATTGAATCCTATCAAGTCAGGATTACCAATCTCTAATCATCTTCGAATCTATCAAGCATAAATGATCAGAGCACTCGGTCTTAGCAAGAAGCCTGGCTGGGTGGGACAGAACGGTAATTTCCCAGAGGGCCACCGCAAAATTCAGGTCCAAGAAAATACGCTAGATCTGTTCGGAAGCGCCCCTCATCCCCATTACCGAATGTCGAATAAGCGGCGGCCTTTTTTATGTCTCGCTCTTCAGTGATGCGCTTGAGCTCCGCTCGCAGACGACGCAGTTGGAATTGCAGTGACGGAACACTAGCTGAGATGAATTGTGCCGCGGCGATTGATCATCATGGTATATGCCAACCCCAGTAACAAAAACCACCCCGGTGCCAGAAACAATGCCTGTCGTGTATCGTCCTTGAGCGAAAGCAGCACCAGAATCGCCGCAAAAAAGCCCAGCGTTACACAGCACATCAGCCGCCCTCCCGGCATCCGGTATCGGGAAGCCACATGCAACGCCGGGTGCGTTTTTCGGTAGGCCAGGTAGGACAGCAAGATGATCGACCAGACAAACATGAACAGTAATGCGGACAGCGTGGTGATCAGTGTGAATGCTTGCATCAGATCAGGAACCAGGTAAATCAGCATCGCGCCCAGCAGTAGGCACAAGCAGGAAAACAATAAGCCGTTAGACGGTACGGCGCGCTTGGACAAACGCTGAAAAGCACGGGGGGCGTCACCCTCCGAGGCCAAACCGAAGAGCATGCGGCTGGTGGAGAACACGCCACTGTTGGCCGATGATGCTGCAGATGACAGCACCACAAAATTGATCCACGCCGCCGCAGCCGGGAAGCCCACGATCAAAAACAGTTCGACGAACGGACTCTTGTCCGCGACCACGTCCCGCCAAGGTGTCACCACCATGATGGTGGCGAGCGCGAGCACATAGAAGATGATGATACGCACAGGAATCGAATTGATTGCGCGCGGTAGCGTCATCCTTGGGTTGTGGGTCTCGGCGGCAGCCGTGCCTACTAACTCGATGCCGACGAAGGCAAAGATCGATATCTGGAAGCCCGCGAAAAAACCCGTCCAGCCATGGGGGAACATTCCCCCGTCATTCCATAGATTGTTCAGGTTCACCCTGCCCGCCTCGGTCAGCGATTCCGGGTTGGCCAGCAGGTACCCGCCGACTGCTACCAGTCCCGCAATTGCCATTAACTTGATCATGGCAAACCAGAATTCAATCTCGCCGAACAGCTTCACCGTGATCAGATTAAGCACCAACAGTAGCCCCACACATAAGAGGGCTGGCAGCCATTGCGGAAGTTCAGGGAACCAGAACTGCGTATACGCAGAGACTGCAATCACATCCGCGATACCGGTCACAATCCAGCACAACCAATACGTCCACCCTGTGAAAAAAACCGGCCCACGGCCCCAACAGATCCGCCGCGAAGTCGATAAAGGACTTGTACTCAAGGTTGGACAGCAACACCTCGCCCATCGCCCGCATGACGAAAAACAGCATGAAGCCAATGATCATGTACACAAACAGGATCGACGGCCCCGCCAGGCTGATACTTTTTCCGGAGCCCATGAACAGCCCCGTGCCGATAGCCCCGCCAAGGGCAATCAGTTGGATGTGGCGGTTGGACAAGCTGCGTTTGAGATCGCCATGACCTTGTTCTGCTGAGTCTTTCATGTGGGGTTCCGGACATCTGCCAGGTTAAAATCGCCTGCGTTTTGATTAGTGATAACCGTCTTCGGCGCGCACTTTGCCCCGGAAGACGTAGTAACTCCAGAAGGTGTAGCCCAGGATGAACGGCAGAATGAATAACGCCCCGACCAACATGAAGCCCTGGCTCTGTGGCGGCGATGACGCCTCAATGATCGAGATCGACGGCGGGATGATGTTGGGCCACAAGCTGATGCCTAAACCGCTGTAACCGAGAAACACTAACGCCAATGTCAGCAAAAACGGTGCGTAATGCGCCCCGCTCGCTACCGTGCGCAACAGGTAAAACAGCACCACTGCCACCAGCACAGGCACCGGCAAAAACCACAACATGTTCGGCAGGCTGAACCAGCGCGCGGCAATGTCAGCGTGGGCCAACGGGGTCCAGATACTCACGGCTACCAGCACCGCCAACAGCACCAGGGCCAACGGGCGGGCCAACCGATGCATCTGGGCTTGCAGCCGGCCTTCGGTCTTCATGATCAGCCAGGTGCAACCCAGCAACGCGTAAGCGACGACCAGGCCCGCGCCACAGAACAGGCTGAACGGGGTCAGCCAATCGGATGCGCCGCCTGCATAGTTACGATCGACTACGGTGAACCCGTCGATGAAGGCGCCCAGCGCAACACCCTGGAAGAATGTTGCCACCAGCGAACCGCCAATAAAGGCTTTGTCCCAAAGGTGTTGCTTTTGCTTGCTCGCCTTGAAACGAAATTCAAAGGCCACACCCCGGAAAATCAAACCGACCAGCATCAAAACCAACGGCAGGTACAGGGCTGACAGCACGACCGCATAGGCCAGCGGAAAAGCGCCGAACAGGGCGGCACCGCCCAGCACCAGCCAGGTTTCGTTGCCGTCCCATACGGGGGCTACGGTGTTCATCATCACGTCACGGTCGCGTTCAGCCGGCACAAATGGGAAAAGAATCCCGATGCCCAGGTCGAAGCCATCCATGACCACATACATCATCACCCCGAAAATAATGATGATTGCCCAAATAAGCGGCAAGTCGATACCCATGATTCAATTTTCCTCGTCGGCGGCCGAAAGCGGCCGGGCCGGTGTGCGAGTCTGGCCTGGGCCACCCGCTAACGAATGCTCTGCGTGAGGCTGTGGGCCCTTGCGTACCAGGCGCATCATGTAGCCGATCCCGGTGCCGAACAGCGCAAAGTACACGACGACAAACATTACCAACGTGAACGTGAGTTGCTGCACCGAATGGTGCGAAGCAGCGTCTGCGGTGCGCATCACCCCGTACACGACCCAAGGCTGACGCCCTACCTCGGTGGTGATCCAGCCTGCCAGCATGGCGATCAACCCGGACGGCCCCATGAACAGCGCGAGATACAGGAAGGGGCGGCATTCATAGAGCGTGCAACGCTTGCGCAGCCACAGGCTCCAGAGCCCCAGCGCGATCATCAGCATGCCCAGCCCTGCCATGATGCGGAACGACCAGAACACGATGGTCGAATTCGGTCGGTCCTCAGGTGCGAACGACTTGAGCGCGGGAATCTGGCGATCCAGGCTGTGAGTCAGAATCAGACTCCCCAGGTAAGGAACTTCGAGACTGAAGCGCGTTTTTTCGGCCGCCATGTCTGGCCAGCCGAACAGGATCAAGGGCGTCGGCTCATCGTTGGTGTTTTCCCAATGCCCCTCGATGGCGGCAATTTTCGCCGGCTGATATTCCAGCGTATTCAGCCCGTGCATATCGCCAATCACCGCCTGCAAGGGCGCGACGATCAACGCCATCCACATCGCCATCGAGAGCATGCGACGCACCGCAGGGTTGTCGCGTTTTTTCAACAGGTGCCAGGCCCCCGAAGCCCCGACGAAGAACGCCGTGGCCACAAACGCGGCGGTAGCCATGTGGGCCAACCGGTAGGGGAAAGACGGATTGAAAATCACCGCCAGCCAGTCGGTGGGCACGACCTGGCCATTGACGATTTCGTAGCCCTGGGGCGTCTGCATCCAGCTGTTGGACGCCAGGATCCAGAACGTGGAAATGATCGTGCCCAGCGCCACCATACACGTGGAGAAGAAGTGCAAGCCGCGCCCAACACGGTTCCAGCCAAACAACATGACACCCAGGAAGCCGGCTTCCAAAAAGAACGCCGTCAGCACTTCATACGTCAATAATGGCCCGGTGATCGACCCGGCAAACTGCGAGAAACCGCTCCAGTTGGTACCGAACTCGTAGGCCATCACCAAGCCTGAGACGACGCCCATACCGAAGTTCACCGCAAAGATCTTCGACCAGAAATGGTATAAATCGCGGTAAGTGCCATCGCGGCTCCTGAGCCACAGGCCTTCGAGCACTGCCAGGAAACTGGCCAAGCCAATGGTGATGGCCGGAAAGATGATGTGAAACGAAACAGTGAATGCGAATTGCATTCGGGCGAGGTCAATCGCCGATAGATTGAGCATGGCAACCTCAAGTTGGAGAGTTAATCAGCGACGTCGAAACAACGGCCGCGGCTCGATAACGGAGCGTCCGTACAGCACGCTCATACCGCTCAGTCCCTTGAGTGCGTCTTCGGCGGATTTGTCTTCGCGTATGGCAAAACTGGTGAAGCCGCATTGGCGCATGTGGCTGAGCTGGTCGCGTAACACGTCGCCAATCGCGCGCAACTCCCCTTCCCAACCCATGCGGGTTCGCAGCAGATAGGCCTGACTGTATGCGCGGCCATCGCGAAAGCTGGGGAAGTCGAGAGCGATCAACGGCAACACATACAACCGGGACGCCAGATCTTCCAATTCATCGTCCGGGCCTAACCAGACGCCGTGCAGGCTCATACGGTGCGGCGGTTCTACACACTGTTTCTCAAGCCAGCGTTTGAATGGGAGGATCAACGGGCCTGGCGGCAGCTCACCGTCATGCTCACGGATCAATGTCCAGTGATCCTGCAAGGCCAGATGAGCGCCGTTTTCATCGAGTTTGAGCAAGTTCTTCATACCAACGCCTCCAGCCTGCTCGGGTACACGCGTTCTTTGAACGGCTCTAGACCTATGCGGTTGAACGTATCGATAAATTGTTCGTCGACCTGGCGGTGGTCCACAAACGTGTGGACCACCGTTTCGATCACACCAGGGATCTGCTCGGCGCTGAACGACGGCCCTATCACCTTGCCCAGGGCGGCGGCCTTGCCTTGGGAGCCACCCAAGGTGATCTGGTACCACTCCTGCCCGTTTTTATCGACCCCCAGAATCCCGATATTGCCGATATGATGATGGCCGCAGGCGTTCATGCAGCCCGAAATGTTCAAGCTGAAATCGCCAAGGTCGTGCAGGAAGTCAAGGTCGGCGAAACGCGCCTGGATCGCCGCCGTGATCGGCAACGAGCGTGCATTGGCCAGCGCACAGAAATCACCGCCCGGACACGCAATAATGTCAGTCAACAAACCGGCGTTGGCGACGCCGAGTCCGTGTTCGCTTGCCAGCGTCCAGAGCGCCAGCAGGTCGGTTTTGCGGATATCGGGCAGAATCAGGTTTTGTTCGTGGGCAATGCGAATTTCACCAAACCCAAACCTATCGGCCCAGTCGGCGACCGCTTCCATCTGTGCGCTAGTGAGGTCGCCAGGCGGAGTGTCGGCGCCCGGTTTGGTCGATAACACAACACTGACGTAGCCCGGAACTTTATGCGCTTGGGTGTTGCGCGCGACCCAACGGGCAAAGTCGGCAGACGCCATCAACTGCGTGCCGAAGTCCAGTGAATCGTCAGGCTGCGGCGCATAGTCAGGAGAGACGAACGCATCGGCGACGCGCTGGTATTCGGCGGCTGTCAATTGTGCCGGGCCGTCCCTGAGATGCTGCCACTCCTGCTCGACCTCCGTTGCAAACGCTTCAATACCCAGGGCTTTGACCAGGATCTTGATGCGTGCCTTGTACTTGTTGTCACGTCGGCCATGGCGATTGTAGACCCGTAAAACCGCCTCTACGTAGGACAGCAAATGCTCCCAGGGCAGGTCTTCACGAATCTGCTGCGACAGAATCGGCGTACGCCCTAGGCCACCACCGACCATGACGCGCAGGCGTTTCTCGCCGGCGGCATTGGCATACAGATACAAACCGATGTCATGCATCATGATGGCGGCGCGATCCTGCTCTGCTGAACAAATGGCGATCTTGAATTTGCGCGGCAGGTATAGGAACTCTGGATTGATCGTTGACCATTGGCGCAGAATTTCAGCCAACGGCCGGGGATCTATCAACTCGTCGGCGGCAACGCCCGCGAAGGCTTCAGTTGTGATATTGCGCACACAGTTGCCTGAGGTTTGGATCGCATGCATATCCACGTCGGCCAGGCGCTGCAGAATATCCGGGACCTGGTGCAATTCGATCCAGTTGTATTGCAAGTTCTGCCGAGTGGTGAAATGGCCGTAGTCGCGATCAAAATCCCGGGCGATGTGCGCCAGGGTGCGCAACTGGTGCGAGGCGAGCGTACCGTAGGGAATCGCGACCCGTAGCATGTAGGCATGCTTTTGCATGTACAGGCCGTTTTGCAGGCGCAGCGGCAGGAACTCCTCCTCAGTCAGTTCACCAGCCTGAAAGCGTTCCACTTGATCACGAAATTGCGCTACGCGCTCATGCACGACGGCACGGTCATATTCGTCGTATTGGTACATCGTCATAGGCCTCATCAGCGCCTGCCCTCTTTACGGGGCAGATTCGATGATGGTGACTATCCTCCGATGCTGATCCGGGAAACAGATTCACATAATTAATAAAAAAGCAGATCAGATGAGATAAAACTCCTTCATCAATGCCTCTAAAACAAAGATCTGATCTGTTTTTTATATCGACTCAATCAACAGTCGTTTAAATATATTCAGTGCTCAAGCGCTTTGATTGTCACTGAACTGCCTGCGTCAGACTGCTTAGAAAGTCTGCGACCAAGCGATTGAACACTTCGCCTTGATCGTCATGAACATAGTGACTGGCATCTGCCACTTCCACGGCTTGGACCTGCGGGTTGCTGGCGCACATGGCCTGCAGCGTGGCAGGTGGTAGAAAATCCGAGCGGCCACCGCGAATGAACAGGCTTGGGCAATCCAATGAGCGCACCGCCGGCCACAAATCAGTGGGTTCGATACTCAGTCGTGCCACGGCAATTCCTTGCTGATCATGGCGCCAGCCAATCACGCCGTCGCGTTCTTGCATCGAGTGCGCCAGCCTGGATGCCAGGCCTTGCTCTGACAGGCCTGGGCGTGACGCCTTCCAGAAGGCACGGGCGGTGTCCCAGCTGTCGAACTGCAACGGCGTCTGGCCCATCTCGCGACGAATACGCGCCGCGCCATCGCCCTGTGTTGAAGACCCGGGACCGATATCCTCGATCAACAAGCCTATCAAGCGTCCCGGGTGTTGCCGTGCATACTCGAGCGCGTTGGCGCCACCCAATGAGTGCCCGAGCAAGACAAAACGCTGAAGGCCGACATGGGCGATCAAATCCTCAAGGTCCTCGACATAGGATTGAGTGTGATAGCTGGAAGGTTCAGCCCAGTCGCTCAACCCACGGCCGCGCTGGTCCAGGGCAAAGATGCAGTAGCCCTCCCCCAGGGCCTGCACCAGCGACTCCCAGGTCTGTGCATAGGCGCGCAAGCCATGCAATAGCACCAACGGCACGCCGGTCGGCGCGCCCCAGCGCAAATAGTGCAGGCGCAAGCCCGAACGATTGGTGAAGAAACAGCTGTCAGCAGGCATGGCCTTGCTCCTTTAGAAACGGTCGAAGCGGTAAGGGCTTGGGTCAATGATCGGCGTATGCCCACTGACCAGGTCCGCCGCGAGATGGCCTGCCGCCGGCGACGTACCGAACCCGTGCCCCGAGAAGCCGGTGGCCACGGTCAGCCCCGGGATTTGCGCAACCGGCCCGATGACCGGATTGGAGTCCGGTGTTACATCGATAGTGCCCGCCCAGGCGTGGGCAATCCGCGCTTGTTCAAACACCGGCCAGGCGGCAATCAGGTTGTTCATCGCGTCGCCGTTGAGCCGTGGATTGGCCGCCGGATCCTGCACCCTGACGCGCTCGAACGGGCTCACGCTATCGGCGCGCCAACGCCGTGCCAGCGCCAAGTCATGGATAAACGGCTTGCCCAGCGACACGTTCAGCACGCTGCGTTGCGCACGGAACTGCGGCATGTATTGCTTGGCGAGCAACAGGTGGTCGAGGGTCAGGAAGGCATCCAACTTACCGCGTTGAGTAATGATGAAACCGCCGTCCTTATGCTTGCGAAACGAAAAGTCCGGCGCGCCGACAGCAATCTCCGTCGGCCCGTCCATGGGGTGGGTGCGCAGCACCGAGCAGGTCAACGGCAGCGTCGGCAACGACACCCCGAGGTTGCCCAGAAAGCGCCGTGACCACATGCCCCCCGCGAGCAAGACGTGATCGCAGCGAATTTCGCCTTTTTCCGTGACCACGCCACTGACCGCACCGGCAGCCATCTGCAACGTACGCACCGCGCACTGCTCAATTATCACCACACCCAAGGCCATGGCCGCCTTGGCAATCGCGCTGCTGGCCAGCGTCGGTTCGGCACGCGCATCGGATGGCGTAAAGATGCCGCCGGCCCACTGCCCCACGCCGCCGGGTACCAGCGCGTCAATCTCACGCTTGCTGAGCAGGCGCGAATCCAGCGACAAATGCTCCACCGACTTGAGCCAGTTTTCGTGCATGGCCATTTGCGCCGAGGTACGCCCGACAAACATGATGCCTTCTTGGCGATACCCCACATCCGCCCCTACCCGCTCAGGCATCTGCGCCCACAAGCGGTCAGCGGCGAGGGCCAGCGGGATGTCAGCGGCGTGGCGGCTGGTCTTGCGCACCCAGCCCAGGTTGCGGGAGGACTGCTCGGCGGCGATCCGGCCTTTCTCCACGACCACCACCGAGATGTTGCGCTCGGCCAGGGTCAGCGCAGCCGTCAGGCCAATGATCCCGCCGCCAATGATGACGACGGAGGTGGCGCGGGGAAACACGGTGGAGGTTGTCACGGGCGCTATTGTCGGTGCCATGGTCAAGACTCGGTAAGCGAATAAGAACGGCCACACCTGCGCGCGGCCGCGTGACGATTATTGCGACAGGCGAATGACCTCGACCTGCGCCTTCGACGCATTGCGATACGCTGTCACTTCCAACTCTACCTTGTAGACCGTCGAGCCCAGGGGTGGACAGGTGACGGTGCTGGCCGGATCGACGCCGCGAAACTTTTCACCGATCAGGCCCATCACGGCCGGCACATCCTTGGGGTCCTGGATAAAGACCCGCGAACACACCACATCGGCCAGGCTCGCATCGACGACTTTCAGGGCCGACTCGATGTTGGCAAACACCTGGTGTGTCTGCTCCAGGACATCTTCCGGGATCAGCTTGGTCTGCGGGTTGCGGCCAGCGGTGTTGGACACGTAGATCCAGTTGTCCACCACCACCAGGCGCGAATAGCTGGCCTGGTCTTCGAACGGCGAACCGGTCTTGAGCTTGATGATTTTTGTCATGTCGAATACCTCGTCAGGTTGAAGAAAGGTGTGGCTCAGCGCAGCTCCGGGGTTTCCCACAGGTTCAAGGTCACGCCGATGCCTTGCTTGACGGCGTTGCGGTACACCACCGTGCCCCAGGCCACGTCTTCGACGGGCATGCCACCCACCGACATGATGATGATTTCTTCATCGTTCCTGCGGCCAGGCGCGGCCCCGGCGATGATCTTGCCGATGTCCTCGACGTCTTCGAGCTGCATCTTGCCTTCGGCAATCATGTCCATGAAGCGCACGCCAATCACCGGCACATTGTGGTGCGCGGGCTTGGGCAATTCTTCGAACCAGGCCTGGTAGAGACCGGTGTTATCGAGCACCTTGCGTACGTCAGGCTGCTCCATTCCCGCGTCGAGCGAGCAAGACGCCGGCATCGCGAGAAAGGCACCTGGCTTGACCCACTCACGCCGCACAATTGGGTAGATCGAGGGGTCGCCGGTGGCACCAGAGCTACAATAAGTAACAAGGTCCGAGTCGCGGACCACCGCTTCGAGGGTGTCGACCACGTCTATCGTGGTGATCTGCGGATAAGTGTGTTCGACCCACGCGATAAAGTCGTCGAGGCTCTTCTGGCCACGGCCCTTGATCTTCAATGTGTCGATATGCGGGCACACAGCGATGAAAGCCGCCAAGGTGGTCTTGCCCATGACGCCAGGCCCCAGCAGGCCGACGACTTTCGAGTCCTTGCGCGCCAGGTGGCGTGCACCCACGCCGGGAATCGCACCGGTGCGATACGCCGACAGCAGGTTGGCCGACATATGGGCCAACGGCGCGCCGGTGTCGGGGTCGTTCAGGGTGAACATCAGGATGGAGCGCGGCAGGCCTTTTTCGCGGTTGGCGATGTTGGAGCCGTACCATTTCACCCCGGCGGTGCAGAAACTGCCGCCCAGGTAGGCCGGCATGGCCATCATGCGCCGATCAGCCGTGGGCTTGGGCATGTTCGGAAACGGCGAATCCTGCGGAAAAATCACCATCGCGCCATGGGAATCGTTGTTCGGGCCGGCCATGCGGTAGTCACCGGCGTACAGCAAGCCGAACATCTCCTCCATGGTATTCACACAGGCCAGCATGTCGGTCACACCCGCGCGGATCATGTCCTGCTCGGAGAGGTAGATGAAGTCGATTTTTGTAGTTGTAGACATAGTTATTCTCGGGCTGAAGGTGATATCACTGCGATAGGCGCAGCTCCACGCTGTCGAGACCGAGTATCAGCCGGTGGGTATCGGCGGTATTGTAAATTTCGGACATGCCGCTCACGCCGACACGCGAATAGTTGGCGTGATTAATGCGTTAAATTTCCCGTAGCGCGGCCTTCCCTAGGTACAACCATGATCAAACCGAGCGTGCCGACTCCCCGGCACCACACAGCGAACGAACAGCCCTGGTTCGTGCTCAACTCTTCACGCTATTCGGTGATGCCTTGCGCGCACCCGGCGATCTCGCATTTCTATGCGTTCGATGTGGCGCAATCGGCCAACCTGCTGGCCGTGCCGGACGGCTGCGTGGATATTTTGTTCGACTGTGATGCGACACGCCCCACGGCGCGAATCTGCGGCACTCCGCTGGTTGCCCAGCCCGTTGAGTTGCACCAGCACCACCACTACTTCGGCGTACGCTTTTCACCCGGGGTCATTCCCGGCTTCGTCAATGTGCTCGCAGAGGAATTGACTGAACGCGAACTTGACCTGCTGGAAGTCTCAGAGTTTGCCCAACGCCTCTTCGAAAGCATCGTCCAGGCACCGCTGCTGGGCGATCAGATGCGGCTGTTCAACGACTACCTGACCCCGCGCCTGATGGGCAAAACGTCGAAACTCACCGCGATGATCATCCAGCAGGCGCTGCACCATCGCGGCGATATTCGCATCCAGCAACTCGAAGACCTCAGCGGCTACACCAGCCGTACCCTGCACCGCCAGTTCAATCAGGACACCGGCATGTCACCCAAGACGTTTTGCCGGATCATCCGCTGCCAGGCGGCCCTGGACACCCTCAACACCCAGCACGATGTATCGTTTTCGCAGTTGGCTCTCGACCTGGGCTTTTCCGATCAATCGCACTTCCTGCGCGATTTCAAGAAACTGGTCAGCACCACCCCCTGCGACTACCAACGCACAATGACCCAAAACGCCTACACCGACAGGATCAGCTACGCCTGATCACACGCTGCGCAAATAAATCCGCGTCTCCATCGTTTCTCCATAAAACCTCCCATGAAAGCGCATGCTCGTGGTGCACAGTAGTCTTCGTCGCAACAGGCTAATTCGCCATACTGCGACGACCGAACAGCACGACCGAGCGGACCATGACCGAATCACACCGAGTATCGATACCCACGGACCTCGCGGACAAACGCCAGGCGTTGATATTGATCGCCGAAGACGAACCCGAAATCGCCGACATCCTGAGCGCCTATCTCAAGCGCAGTGGCTTCCAGACCGCCCATGCCCTGGATGGCCGCCGCGCCCTTGAACTGCATCAATCGCTCAAGCCTGACCTGGTGTTGCTGGACGTGCTGATGCCGAACCTGGACGGCTGGATGGTACTGGCCGAGATCCGGCACCGAGGCACCACACCCGTGATCATGCTGACTGCCCAGGACCAGGACATGGACAAACTCATGGGCCTGCGCATCGGTGCCGACGACTACATCGTCAAACCGTTCAACCCAGCCGAAGTCGTCGCCAGGACCCAGGCGGTACTGCGGCGCTCGCTCGATCATGGCTATGCGACCCGCCCCAGCGTTCTGCGGGTGAACGCCTTTGAAATCGACATCGACAGCCATGAAGTCAGTGTGCAGATCGGGGCACAGAAGCACCCGCTCAACCTGACGGTGACCGAGTTCAGGTTGTTGGCCCAATTGGCCAAGGCCCCCAAGCGCGTATTCAGTCGCGCCGAGTTGCTGGCGCTGTGTTCGCCCGAGAGTGACAGCCTGGAGCGCACGGTCGACAGCCATATCAGCAAGCTGCGGCGCAAAATCGAAGACCTGGGTCTCCAGGGCGTACCGGCCAGCATTCGTGGGGTCGGCTACCGGTTCGGGAGCACCCCATGAGGATCGCCAACAGTTTGAGCCGGCAGATCATTTTGTCGATGTCCGCCGTGGTGCTCTGCGTGATCGCACTGGCGGTGGTCGGTTCCTATGTGTTTTACGCGTTGCTCTGGATGTTCTGGCCGCCGTCGGATCTGGACGTGGACGAGTGGCTGCCCACCGGCGTGGAGTGGGCATGGATGGCACTGATCACCTGCATCAGCCTGGCAGTGGGCGCCGTGGTCGCGATCAAACTGTCCCGACGCATTCTGATGCCCTTGAACTCGGTCGCAACCAGCCTGCGCCGCCTCGCCGACGGCGACCTCGATGCCCGGGCAACCGCCTCCAACCGCTCATTGGCGGAGGCCACCTTGTTAGTGGATGACTTCAACAGCATGGCCGATAGATTGAAACGCATGGCC
This sequence comes from Pseudomonas sp. TE3911, assembly GCF_054062775.1. Lineage (NCBI taxonomy): Bacteria > Pseudomonadati > Pseudomonadota > Gammaproteobacteria > Pseudomonadales > Pseudomonadaceae > Pseudomonas > Pseudomonas sp. TE3911. Next base: position 2,120,776 of record NZ_JBSSFP010000001.1, read on the forward strand.
GAGGAACAATCCTTCTGGAACGCCGCCATTGCACACGAACTGCGCACCCCGCTGACCATCCTGCGTGGCCGCCTGCAAGGGTTGGCGGAAGGCGTGTTCACCCCGGACCAGGCGCAGTTCTACAGTCTGCTGAACCAGGTGGAAGGCCTGACGCGCCTGATCGAAGACCTGCGGGTAGTGGGCCTGGCGGACAACGGTTACCTCGAAGTCCATATCCAAAGCGCCGACCTGGCCGAGGAAATCGAGGCAGACGCTCGCCTGTTTGAGCCGGGCCTGCTTGCCGCCGGGTTCGTGCTGCATCTGGATCTGCTCGAACGGCCTGTGCAGTGTGATCCCGCCAGGATCCGCCAAGCGTTGCTGGCCATGCTGGACAATCTGAGACGGCATGCCACCCCAGGCAATGTCACGGTGCGCCTGAGCAGCCAGGATGGCCTGAATACCTTGAGTGTCGCGGACGAGGGTCCGGGCATAGAAGAGGCCTTCGCAACGCACATCTTCGAACCGTTCCAGCGCGGCGAAAGTTCGCGCTCCCGTGCCCAGGGCGGCAGCGGCCTGGGGCTCGCCGTGGTGCGCGCGATAGCCCTGTCCCACCAGGGCAGCGTGACCTGCCGGAACCTGGACAACGGCGGCACCTTATTCGAACTGAGCTGGCCCGACCAACTGGTCGCCATCTAACCCCAACCGCCCCAGGTGAAGGCATGCGCCTCTCTATTTTCAGGGTCAATCGGTACCGCCACTTTGCCTTGCTCGACACACAGGGACGTTGTATCGCTTTCAAGAGCTGCGAAGGGATTCCAGAGAACGGCAAATGGGTGCAAGTCAACGAAGTCAACCTGGCCTGGCTGAACCGCGCCCTGCCTGCGCGCGCCATGGCCAAGTCAAACCCCCGCCCCTTGTAGATCAGCCTGGGATTGCTTGTATGTCTATTAACGATCGCGATCGAAACCGAATTGACGTGACACTGCTTGAAGACTCGGTACGGCTCTACAGCGCCAAGCTCAGAAAGCTGCAGCGGTTCTGGATTCCCCTGCAAAAACAGGCGCCCCGCCTGGTGTTGTCACTGTGGGTCCTAGGGGTGATCGCCTCGCTGTTCAGCCAGTCCTATTACCACTGGTTATTTACCGCGCCGGCCATTTGCCTGCTGATCATTCTCGAAATCGTCATCGAAGAAGTTCAGATCGACTTGTTATTGGTGACTGAGGAGACGCGCTATCTGCTCGACGTCACCCACGGTCTTTATACCGGGACCCTCAGTTCCCACCCCCGTACTCTGCGTAAGCCAGGTAGCCCATGCCCTCCGTCACACCTCCACTCCTGATCGAGCACAGCCGCAAGCTCGGTCAACAGTCCGCCAGCCAAACGCTCAAGGCGATCGCCAAGGCCTATCCGGGCAAGTTGTTCGGCACCCTGTCGTTGGTCGCATTGGAAAACGCCCTGCTGCTCGCCTACCCCTTGTTTGCGGGGTTTGCCGTAGACGCCATGCTCCGCGGCGATGCCGGCAACGCCCTGCTCTACGCCGCCGTGGTCCTGGATTTCTGGGTAGTGGGCGCCGCCCGGCGCGCCCTGGACACCCGCACGTTTACGCGTATCTACGCCGACCTTGCTGTACCGGTGATTCTTAACCAGCGCCTGCAACGACACAGCACCTCCAAGGCCGCCGCACGGGTGGTATTGGCACGGGAATTCGTCGATTTTTTCGAAAAGCATGTGCCCACGATTGCCACGGCGCTGGTCTCGATCATCGGCGCCGCCGCCATGTTACTGGCAATAGAACCCTGGGTCGGCCTGGCGTGCCTGGTGGCGCTGGGGCTCTGCCTCGCAGTGGTGCCTGGCTTTGCGCGCCGCAACCAGCGCTTGCATGAGCGCTTGAACAACCGTCTGGAAAAGGAAATCAGCCTGGTGGAAAGCGTCGGTGCACACACCTTGCGTCGTCACTATCAGGTACTGTCGCGCCTGCGTATCTGGCTATCAGACCGCGAGGCCATCGCCTTTCTCACCATCGGTGTTCTGGCGGCCTTGCTCTTTGTGGTCGCCATCAGCCAACTGGCATTGGCGCCTGCAGTGAAAGCCGGCCATATCTATGCGGTGATGACTTACCTGTGGACGTTTGTCAGTTGCCTGGATGAAGCCCCCAACGTGGTCGACCAATTGGCGCGGCTTAAGGACATCGGCAAACGCGTGGATCCGGGTTTGAGCGAGGCGGCCTGATCTTTTACCTACTCAGAGGATCGCCCGCTGGGTTTCCGACGGAGACTCGCCAAACAACTCGCGGTAATGCGTGGCGAAGTGGCTCAGATGGAAGAAGCCCATTGCTACCGCCACATCGCCGACGTTCTGGCTGTCGCCCGGGGTGGCGATCAACTGCCGGCGTACCGCGTTAAGGCGCAGGTTGCGCAGGTACTCGACCGGGCGCAGGCCGGTCACCGCCTGGAAACTGTTCTGCAGGGTCCTTCGGCTGACCCGCAGGTGTTCGCACAGGTCGAGAATGCTCAGTGGCGTATCGCCGCTGGCGTCAATCAACTCCTGGCAACGCTTGACCAGGTAGGCACTCACGGCGAAGTTGCCACGCCGGCAGCGCACTTCATCGGTGGCGTTGCTGAACAGATCGAGAAAGGCGCCGAGCAGTTCGTCTTCGAGCATCTTTTCGGCGCTGGCACTGATAGGGTCCGTCTGTTGCAATAGGTGACGAAACAGCGGGTAGATACGCTGGCGTATCCGCAACAGTAACGCGTCATCCACGCAAATCTGGGAACGGGTGGTGACGCGCTTGAGTTGGTCGCTGGACAATTCGAAAGCGGCGAGTTTGGCAAAACGTACAGTGTCGACGTTAAGCGCGAAGAAATGCGTGCCTTCGGGCGCATGCAGCACAAACTCCTCGCCATCGCGCAACAGCACCACGTTGTGTGCGCCCACCTGCTGCCCCTGTACCACCGGTGCACTGCCCAACGACATGGCCACGCACAGTCGTCCTTTAGGCGCAAAGCCGCGCTGCACCACACGCTTGTCCAGCACTTCCTGGAAGATCTGAAAGCGCTCGGCCGACAATTGGCGCAGCCCGCTGGTCAGGCAACCTCGCCCCAGTTGGTCGTACACTTGCCGCCAGCCCTGGATAGAGCCGGCATGCAATTGAGGGTCATTGAAGGTTCGAACTTCAGCAAGCATGGTCGTCGTTCCTCGGGGGCCCCGTTGTCGTATCGGCCTGAAGGGGACTGGAGTCATCCTTGACGGCAGCTAGGGCTCACACTGCGGCAGTGTCCGCAGTGAAAAGCAAAGCCAGTTCCGTGCCAAACATCTGCAGGCGGTAGGTGCAGGGCTGGATATTCATCGGCGCCAACAGCGCGCCAGACAGCACCACCTGCCCGGCTTCCACCGGTTGACCATCGGCCAGCAGCCGGCGTATCAGCCAGCACAGATTGGCCAGCGGTGGATCTTCCCGGTCCAGGGTCTCCCCTTCGCCGCAGATCGCGCCTGCGCATTCCAGGCGGAACGCCACGTTGGCATGTTCAACAGGGTCGAAAACGGTTCTGGGTCCCAGGCAATACAAGCCAGCCGCTGCGTTGTCGGCCAGAAAGGCCCCTACCCCGAACGTCCACCCCTGCCAACGGCAGTCGGCAATCTCGAACGCGGGTGCCACTTCGGCAATTGCGGCCAGGATTTCTTCATCGCTGTAGTCACCTGGCGCCAGGCTGCGACCCAGCACAATCGCCACTTCGACTTCGAGCTTGGGCTGGATCAACCGCGAAAGCGCCACCGCCGTGTTCGACGGCACGCGCATCTGATCGGTCAGGCCGCCATACACCGGTTCGTCAATGCCGAAGCGCCGTTGCGCGGCGCTGCCAGCAAAGGCGATCTTCCAACCGCTGAACTGTTCGCCCGCCGCCAGGCGCGCATCCAGCGCCCGGCGTTGCAGTGCGTACCCGCCGCGCAGGCCCAACGCCTCTGGGACCAGTGGCGCAATCGCTTGCACCGTACGCGTGGCCTGGTCTAACTGGCTTAATACGCCCGTATCGATGCTCATGACAGTTGCCCCGCTAACTTGCGTAATACCGCGTCAAGCCGCTCCGGCGTGGTGATGGCGGCAACAAACCGATCCGGACGCACCACGACGATGCAATCGCGCACCTTGGAGAACCATTCGCCGAGGCGGTTATCCACATCTTCTACGCTGATGGCGCCCGTGGCCGTCAATGGCTGGTTGCGGACCGGACCACTGCGCGAACGATTGACCTGGATAAAGCGCGTGTCCCAGCGAGCCCAGAACGTTGCCATTTCTGCGCTCAGTTGCTCACGTGGATTGACCCGGTAACCCAGCACCGCGTAGGAATTGCCCAGCACGTCGTCCAGACGCCGGCGTTGCCCCTGGGCGTCTTCGATATACGGCTGCACAAACAGCTGGCCGACCAGGTCGTCTTCGCGCAGTTCGGCACGCTCGTGATAGACCAGCCCTTTGGTGAGGGTCGCCTTGGGTTTGAACTTGAACTCCAGCAGGTGCGAGCGCAGGTTATCGACGCTGTTCACCGCCTGGAACAACCAGTCGCGCACGCCGGCCATCAATGGGTTGGTCAGCCCCAAGACCGTGCCCATATTGTCGGCCAGGGCCACCAGTTCGGTGGCGTGCCCGCGACGTTCCTGGTCGTAGCTGGCGAGGATCCCATGGGACGCGCGCCCCTGGATGATCGCCGCCAGTTTCCAGGCCACGTTGGCCACGTCGCGCAGCCCGGAATTAAGGCCCTGCCCGGCCCAGGGTGGCGATATATGCGCAGCATCGCCGACCAGTGCCACACGCCCCTGGACAAACCGCGCCGCCACCCGTGAATGGTGGGTGTAGGCGCGGATACGGATGATATTCAACGCATCCACCGCATCGCCGATATGCCCACGGATGAGGTCGCGGATGGTGCTCTCTTCGCACATCTTCGCCTCATCTTCGCCCTCCATCAGCATGAATTCCCAGCGCCGCTGCTGGTAGGGCAAGTAGATGCACACGAACGGCCGCTGCGGATCGGCATGCAGTGCGGTATACGGCGCATCAAGGGTGTCATTGGCGACATCCACCACCACCCATTTGCGCGCATGGGTCAGCCCCAGTAGTTCGACGCCGAGCTTTTTGCGTACGGTGGAGCGCCCGCCATCGGCGCCGATCACGTAATCGGCACGCAGCTGATAGACCTCGCCCTGGGCATCGCGCACCTGCAGGGTCACCCCCTCTCCGTCCTGCTCCAGCTCCAGCATTTCATGGCCCTGGCGCAGCACTACACTGCTGCGCTGCCCCAGGGTTTCGCGCAGCGTGCCTTCGAGCAGCTGCTGCATGAAGATGTTGCGCATGGGCCAGCCGTAATGCGCGGTACTGGGCTTGACCTCGGCAAAACACACACCACGGGCGTTGTAATAGCGCAGCGGCACGTCGCAGATCATGTCGCGCACGGCCAGTTCGGCAATGCCGATAGCCTGCAGCACGCGCAGCGCTTCATCGTCCATGCCCACCGCACGCGGGTACGGCAGTATGCAGTCGGCAAGCTCAAGGACGACGCAGTCGATACCGTACATCCCCATATAGTGCGCGGCCGTGATCCCATTGGGCCCGCCCCCGACAATGACAACCTGGGTCTTCTCCTGCTTCATCGCTATTCACCGCTTTCTTGTTGTGGTTTTAAACCGGCGTTGCCAAGGCCGCACGCCTGCAATCAGTGCAGTCCATCAATACCTTTGATGTCTTCGGCCAGCAGGCCACCCAGCCGTGCATGCAAGCGGCCACGGGTGGCGAAGGCCCAGATCACGATGATTTCATCCGGCGCAGGGCCGTCGCCGAACATCAGCGACATGCTGTCGTAGTGGGAGCGCACGTACAGCGCATCCTTGTGTGCCAGCGGTACGTCGATGGTCGAACCTGGTCCGCCGCGCTTGCCGGTGGAAGGCACCCACGACTTCCCGCCCCCCAGCGCGACGCGGATCGGGTCGGCGGCCGGGTTGGTCAGGAACGCGTTGCCGTGCTCGTATTCGCCGGCGCTGCCGACCACGATCGCCTTACCATAGCTGACAATTTCATGGGCACCGGCCAGTGCCTGTATGCGCCGGCCGAACTCTTCGCCCAACAGCGGCGATGGATCGACCAGTTCGGCAAGCGACTCGCTGTAGCGACCGGCATAGGGGTTGGCGATCACGGCGGCAATCGCGTACTTGAACAGCGGCTCGCCATCGGCCAGTTGGCCGGTTTCGTTGGCCAGGGTTTCTTCGACGAAGCTGTACCATTTGCGGATGTGATACGTAGCAAAGTTCGCGGTTTTCATCAGCATTGCCTCAAAGTGGGTCGAGTGGATCGAGGTTGAAATGTCGGCTCGGCGCGCCGGCAGCCTTGAAACGGGCCTTGCCGCGCGCATCGTCGTGTTCGGTTTCGAGAAAGAATTCCATGCGATTGCCGTCAGGGTCGTTGAAGTACACGCCATGACCGATCTCGTGATCGGTGATCTTCACCACCTCGACGCCCTTGCCCAGCAACATGCCGTAAAGCTGGCGCAAGGTGGTCATGTCCCCGGCGATTTCCAGGCCGTAATGTTGCAGCCCCAGGCCACCTTGATGGGCGCCGGGATCGGCACGAATCAAGGCGATGTCGTGGTGCTTGCCGCCAAACGCCATCATGACCCAGCTCTCGCCTCGGGCACTTTCGTGCATGTCCAGAATGTCGGCGTACCAGCGCGCCGACACGTCAGGGTCACTGACCCAGAGCGATAGGTGAGTCCGCAGGATCTCGATCTTCATGGCGGTATACCTCAGTGCTTTTTGACGATGGATTGATGCCCGGACTTGATCTGCGCAACCGCAGGCGTCCAGAGCACATCAGCGATCTCGCTGAATTCCCGCCAATGCTTCTGCCAGCCATCACCGCCGTTGTCGGACGTAAACAAGTGCCCATACTTGGTGCCCGCCACCATCTGGCGCGGGTTGGCCGGGTTGAAGGCAATCGCCCAGACGCAGGAGTTGGGCTGCTGTGGCAGCGGCAGCACGTTCCAACTGAGTGCGGCATCACGGGATATCAGAATCTTGCTGGTGGTGCCGGGCGTACCATCGGAAATACTCAGGTACAGCTCGTTTTGCGTGCACAACGGCGCGTTCATGGCGCGTATGTAGTACAGGCCGAAGGCTTCGCGACCAATGATGCCGGTCCAGGTCAGTCCCTCGTCCAGGCTGCGGTACACCGCATTGACGCAGACCACCACGATGACTTTCTCGCCGTGATTGGGCAGTACCAGGATGTTGTGGACGTCCGAGTTGTAGTCCCACAGCAGCCGGTCGTCGACGCGGGTCCAGCTGTCGCCGCCATCGCGCGAATGGAACAGGCCACCCTCTTCCAGGCCGAACCACAACTGGTTGCGGTCGGTGGGGTCATAGGCGAAGGCCAGCAGGCGTGGACGACTGACACCATCGCAGAACTCGGGGATCTCCACCGGGGCGCGATCCCAGCTCAGGCCGCCGTCCAGGGTGCGCCACAACACGGCACGCGATGGCGCACCGGTGCCAACAAAAATCCGTTTGGCGTCCTGCGGGTCGACGGCGACTTTCCACACCGTCTCGCCGTTGAACGGCGAATCGACGCGCTGCCAATGGCCACCGGTGTCGCGGCTGATGCACAAGCCCACGTCCGTGCCGGCGTAGATCACTTCGGGTGCGTCGGGATGCACGCTCAGGGATCGGGTGATTGCATCGAACTCAAGGTCTTGTCCCAGGCCCAGGCGATGCCAGGTACGGCCATCGTCGGCACTGCGGATCACTGCTTGACCCACGGTGGCGACTAAAAGGGTTCCGTTACTCATCACAGATGCTCCTCAGATATAGATGCCACGGGTCAAGCCACCGTCGATGCCGATGGATTCGCCCGTTACCGCAGCCGCTTTTGGCGACGCCAGGAAACCGATCAACCAGCCCATTTCAATGGGGGCGAGGGTGCGGCGAATCGGGGTCGCATCGATGTAGGCCTGCTCAACCTGTTCCGACGTTTTGCCTTGCTTGACCGCTTCGCGCTCATACAGCTCCTGGATATGCGGGGTGTCCACCACGCCAGGGTGAATCAGGTTGACCGTGATGCCCGAGGGGCCGAGCTGGTCGGACAGGGTCTTGGTCATGTGGGCGATCGCCAGGTTGCGCATGCCCGAGAGCACTTTGCTGCTGCGCCCGGTGAGGCCGCCGATGTTGATGATGCGTCCGAAGCCGCCCGCCTTCATGTGCGGAGTCACGGCCTTGGCGCACCGGAAGTAGCCGATCACCTTGGTGTTGAGGTCCGACAGCAGTTCATCGTCGCCGGCGTGTTCGATGTCATTGCGCACCACACCCGACGGCGCTGCGGCACCGTTGACCAGGATGTCGATGCGGCCGAAATGCTTGTGCGCCGCCTCGACCATCTCCGACACGGCCTTCATGTCATTGGTGTCACAGAACAGCGGCAGTACTTCATTGCCGGTCTGTGCAGTGATCTCTTCGGCCGCCAGTTGCAGGAACGCCATGCGCCGCGCGCAGATCACCACCTTGCAGCCTTCCTCGGAGAGAAAACGTGCGACTTCCTTGCCGATGCCCATACCGCCACCGGTGACAATGGCCACGCGGCCTTTCAATTCCAGATCCATAGCAATTACCTCTTGTGATTATTCAGTTCAGGCCAGATCGACAAACACGCTTTTGGTCTCGGTGTAGGCATCGATCACGTTTTTACCCATCTCCCGGCCCCAGCCGGATTGTTTGTAGCCACCGAACGGTGAAGAGGGATCGACCACGTTCCAGCAGTTGATCCAGACCGAGCCAGCCTTGAGCTGTGCAGCCACGCGGTGCGCCGAGCGCAAGTCGCGGGTCCACAGGCCAGCAGCGAGGCCATACGGCGAATCGTTGGCGCGCAGCACCAGTTCATCGATTTCGGTCCAGCTCATGACGGTCAGTACCGGGCCGAAGATTTCTTCGCGGGCCACACAGGCGCGCTCGGCACGATCGAGGAACACGCTCGGTTGAATGAAATGCCCATGCTCGAGGTGTTCGGGACGGCCGCCGCCGCAGATCAGTTCGGCGCCCTCCTCCTGGCCCCGCTGCAGGTAACCCTTGACGGTGTTCAACTGCCGCGCGGATACCAACGGCCCCATGCTGCTGGCCGGGTCCAGGCCGTTACCCAGCACATAGGCGGCGGCATGGCGCTGCAACTCTTCGAGCACCTGATCGAGCACACTGGCGTGTACATACAGGCGCGAGCCCGCCGTGCATACCTGGCCCTGGTTGTAGAAAATCCCATCGGCGGCCCCCTTGGCGGCGCGCGCAATGTCGGCATCGGGCAGGATGATGTTCGGCGACTTGCCGCCCAGCTCCAGCGAGACCTTTTTCATGTTGCTGGTGGCCGCCTGGGCGATCAGCCGCCCGACTTGGGTCGAGCCGGTAAAGGCGATCTTGTCCACATCGGGGTGCTGTGCCAGCGGTGCACCAGTGTCGGCGCCAAGACCCGTGATCAGGTTGACGACGCCGGCGGGAAAGCCTGCCGCCTCGATCAGTTGCACCAGGCGGATCGCGATCAGCGGCGTCTGCTCGGCGGGCTTGAGCACCGCCACGCAACCGGTGGCCAACGCCGGGCCGAGCTTCCACACGCACATGGTCAACGGGAAGTTCCACGGTACGATCAGCGCGCAGACCCCCACCGGTTCGCGCAGCGTGTAGTTGAGCATCGGCGCGCCGCTGGCCGGTGATACGGGCAGCGTGCTGCCTTCGATCTTGGTGGGCCAGCCGGCAAAGTAGCGAATGATGTTCGCCGCGCTGGCCGCTTCACCGCGCGCGTTGGCGATAGGCTTGCCGTTCTCCAGGGTAATCAGTTGCGCCAATTCCTCGCGGTGCTGGTCCAACAGATCGGCCAGGCGAAACAGCAACAGGCCGCGTTGCGCCGGTGACTGCAAGGCCCATGTGCCGGTAAAGGCTGCGCGCGCGGCCGCAACGGCCGCATTCACATCACGCTCATCGCCTTGGGCGACTTCGGTCAGGGTCTGTTCGGTGGCCGGGTTTTTCACGGCAAAGCGACGACCGCTGGCGGCTTCCTGCCACGTACCGCCGATGAACAGGCGACCGGGCTGCGCCAGGAACGCCTGGACGGCAGGTAATAATTCGGGCTGATACATAGTCGACTCCTTCACAGCGCCATTTCGATCAGGCAAGGACCGCGGTCGGCCTTGGCATTGGCCAGCGCTCGTTGCAGTTCGGCATTGGTCTGTACCGTGCAGGCCGGTACCCCGTAGCCTTTGGCCAGGGCCTTCCAGTCAATACGCGGGCTGTCGAGTACGGTCAGGCGCAGGGCTTGCGGGTCCATTTCGGTCATGCCGAAACGGCGCAGCTCGTTCTGCAAAATCGCGTAGCGATGGTTGGCGGCAATCAGGATCACCACCGGCAACTGCTCGCGGGCGATGCTCCACAGGGTTTGAATGGTGTACTGGGCGCTGCCGTCCGATTGCAGGCAGAACACGCTATTGCCGCGTTCCGCCAAGGCGGCACCGAACCCCACCGGAATCCCCTGGCCAATCGCGCCACCGGTATTGGTCAATACCCGATGCCGAGCGGCGCGGGCGGAGGCGGTAAAAAAGGGATAGCCGCAGGTGCCGCCCTCAACCGATACGATGCTGTCTTCGGGCAGTGACGCGGCCAGCACTTGGCCGATGGATTGTGGCGTCAGCTCGGCGTGGCCGGGCGGCAGTTCGATACCCTCCGGGGTCGGCACATAGGCCGGTGCATTCAGGGCATCGGCCAACGCCGTCAGCGCGGCGGAAACATCGTCACCGACTTCGGCCAGCGTCAGCAGGCGTTCACGGCCGGCGAGGCGCGACGGGATGCCTTCGTAGCCAAAGTAACTGATGGGCTCGGGTACGCCTGCACAAATGACCAGGTCGTACTGCTCCAGAATTTCAATCGCCACCTCCGGGAAATACGGCAGGCGATCCAGGTCCGGCAAGCCACCGCCACGGTAACTCAGGCGCGGAAAGGTCTCGGCAAACAGGCGCACGCCGGGCAGTTGCGCCAGGCGCCCCGCCGCTTCCAGTCCCGCGACTGATAAGCCCTCATCGCCGACGATGAACACCAGCCGCTTGCCGTCACGCAATGCCTGCGCCACGGTTTCTACCCTGTCACCCGCAAACCGGCGAACCGGTGCGCGCAGAGGTGCGAACACACCGTTGTGCGTCACTGCGTGAGCCTGCAGGTCCATGGGCAGAATCAAACTGGCGATTTGGCCTTTGGCCTGCCAAGCCGCACGCACGGCTTCCTGTAAATCCTCACCGATTCCCGACGCGGTGCGCGAGGTGCGCACCCAGCCGGAGACAGCACCGGCCAAGGCCTGGATGTCGCTGGCCAAGGGCGGATCGTAGTTGACATGCCAGGAGGCGTGATCGCCGATGACGTTGACGATCGGCGTATTAGCCCGACGCGCGTTATGCAGGTTGGCGATGCCATTGGCAAAGCCCGGGCCCAAGTGGGTCAGGGTCATTGCCGGCTTGCCGGCGATCCGGCCATAGCCGTCCGCAGCGCCCGTGCAGACCCCTTCGAACAGCGACAACACCGGCTTGAGAGCAGGTGCGCTGGCCATGGCGGCCACCAGAGGAATCTCGGTGGTCCCGGGGTTGGCGAAGCAGTACTCGATACCGCTTGCCGCTGCCGCATTCACTATCAGTTGCGCACCATTCATTTTCAGCCCTCTTGCTTGAGCATTTGCAGTGATGAGATTTATCACATACAAAATCACAACAAACAAGCTTTTTATCTATATTTTTCTCATATGATGAGATTAGAGATGGTTTATTGGGCTTAAAACCTATCTTTAGATTGCGTTTTTCTCTCACTGCGGTAGTGTTGCGCCAGCGCTTGGGTGACCTGATCCTTGTGGGTACGCACCAAACGCCCTTCCCTCTCTTTTAGGAACACAATGAGCAGCCTGAGCAAATTGCTGAGCATCCTGGACCTGTTCGGTCCACAGACGCTGAAGATCGAACCCGACACCATTGCCGAGCGCATGGGCCTGTCACGGGCGACCGTGTACCGCTACGTCAAGGACTTGTGTGACGCCGGCATGCTCACCCGCGTGGACGCCGGCAGCTACAGCCTGGGACCGCGCGTGATCGAGCTGGACTGGATGATGCGTCAGTACGACCCGATCCTCATCGCCGGACGCGAGCTGATGCACGAGCTGTCCTCGCAAACGGGCCTGGCGGTGTTTGCCAGCGTGTTTTACGACGGACGCATCATTAACACCTACATCGCCGAACCCACCGACACCTATCACTTTGCGTTCGGGCGCGGGCAGCCGTTGCCGTTTTTTCGCGGGGCACAATCGAAGGTCCTGATCGCCTTTCAGAAAGGTCGCCGCCTGCAACGCTTGTTCGACGAGCACATGGCGAACGACCCGGACAGCCCGTATGACTGGGCCGGTTTCTCCAAGGCCGCGAAAAAAATCCGCAAGGACGGTTACTGCCTGACACACGACGAACTCAACCTGGGCCTGACCGGTATCGCTGCACCGATCATCCAGGCAGACCTCGACGAGGTGGTTGGCAGCCTGTCCGCCGTCGGCAGCAGCCAAAGCTTCAAGTTGCTGCGCCAGGAAACAGTGATCGAAATGGTCATGGATACCACCCGGCGCATTGCCGAAAACATGCGCAACCCGCCGAGCAGCATCACGCCCTAGCCCGTCGCGCTCAGAACGGCACGGCCACCGACAATTGGCTGTACAGGTTGGTGCCATTGCCACCCACTTGATTGCCGCCGGTGGTCGAGTCCTGCCGAGGTTTGTAGAGCCCCACCAACGGCGTGATGATCAAGTGCGGGTTGACCGCCCATTCCGCATACACATCCAGCTCGCGGCCATCTAGGTTCAACGCATTGCTTTTACGCACGGTGGCGTAATCGAAATACAGCGCCCCCAGGGTCAGGTTTTCCAGTGGGGTTGCCTTCAGCCCGACATGGTGGATGCGGGTATTGGTGTTGAACGGCCCGGCGTAGTTGCCGGCCACTTCGCCCTGGAACCAGGTGCCGTAGCCGGTGCTCAAACCGGTGAACAGCGCGTCCCAGTTCTGCGAATAGCGGGTGTAGCGATACGTCACCTTGGGGGCCCAGGCGGTTTCGGCGAAGGTATAGCCCGCCTCGCCGTACCAGGCTTTTTCAGGCCCCGCATCCTTGTCCTGCCAGGCGTACTCGAACGCCAGGCTGACGTTCTTGATGCCCGCATCGCCTTCACCGCGCACGCTATAAATGTTCATGCCCTTGCGCTGGCGTTGAAAATCGCTGGCCCATTGATCGTTCACGTCCAGGCCATGGACCCAGGTCAAGCCGAGCGTCCCCGGTTGGGCGGTGTAATCCAGGGTAGCGGCGGCCAACTCGGTGTCGGCCTGGATACGGTTGTCCGACTTGAGCCACAACACGCTGCCATGCAGGCCATCCTGGCCACCCAGGCGCACCACGGCGGTTTGATCGAACGCGTGCCGGGCAGCCAGGTAGTAGGCACCCCCTCGGTTCAAAGTGCCATCGGCCGGGCCCTTGCCTGGGTTCAGTCCGTCATCGTTGATCAGGAACCCTCGGCCAACCTTGACCACCTGCCGACCACCGGAAATATCCACGCCATCCTTGCCGAGCAGCGGAAACAGGTCGCCGGAACGCCAGCCCAGGTAGGCGTCTTCGATCTTTGTCGTACGCTCAGTGCCCAGCGAGTTGCCACCTGCGTCACCATCCCCCCAGGTGGCGGAGCTGACCAGGGCAAATGCCCCGTATGCGCTGCCATTGCCCCCCAGCGTCTGGTCGCCACTCACGCCGTATTTGATAAAGCCTTCACGCCAACTGGAGCCGCCCGGCGTGCCATCGTAATTCTTGCGGCTGTTGAACTGGCCGAACACAGCCGTCATGTCTGCGTTGAGATGACGACTCTCATCACTGTACAGCTCATAAGCGTGCACCTGGCTGATAGCGCCGAGCGCCAAGCTGCACACAAGCGTGCAACCGAATACGGGATGATGTGATAGATAACGCATGGCTCAAACTCCTTCTTCGACAGCCTGCTTGCGTACAAACAGCAGTTGCTGACCTGTGAACTCCAATAGCCCCTCAAGGCCGAACTCGACACCAAACCCCGACATCTTGCTGCCGCCAAACGGCGTGTTCGGCTGGATCTGCGCGTGGCAGTTGACCCAGGCGACGCCACTCTCAAGGCGGCTGGCCAAGGCCTGGGCCTGCTCGACATCCGGCCCCCAGACCGAGCCGCCGAGCCCCATGTCACCGGCATTGGCGCGCTGCAGCACCTCCTCGACATCCCGGTAGACAATCAATGGCAAAACGGGGCCGAACTGTTCTTCGTCGACCAGGCGATGGCCGTCGGTCACGTCCGCCACCAGCGTCGGCGGATAGAAAAAACCTGGGTGGTCCAGGCGTGCACCGCCACATAACACACGTGCACCCTGTGCCCGTGCGTCTTCGACCAACGCCTCCACCAGTTCCAGTTGCTCAAGGTTCTGCACGGGCCCGAAGGTCACGCCGGCGTCCAAGCCATCACCCACCACCTGGCGCGCAGCAATGTGCGTCAGCGCGTCAGCAAAAGCCTGGTACTGCGATTCGTGGATATACAGGCGTTTGAGCGCAGCACAGGTCTGGCCCATGTTCAGAAAGGCCGCCTGGAAGATCTCCTCGGCCACGGCGTCCACGGGCGTTCCTGGCAATACGATGGCGGCGTCGTTACCACCTAGCTCCAGGGTCAGGCGCTTGAGGTTGCTTGCGGCGCCGCGCATTACGCTTTGCCCTGTGGCGGTGGAGCCGGTGAAGACGATCTTCTGGATCCCTGGGTGCGAGGTAATCGCACTGCCGAAGCCCCGCTCGCCGGTCACGCAATTGATCACGCCGTGGGGTACATGGCGGGCAATGATTGCCACCAGACCCAAGGTACTCAGCGGCGTCAGGCTTGACGGTTTGCTGATCACACAGTTGCCCGCACGCAGCGCTGGCATGATGTGCCAGACGGCAATCATGAACGGCCAGTTCCAGGGGGTGATCGACGCCACGACGCCCAAAGGTTTGCGGTGTAGCTCAATGCGCTGGGTGGCTGTTTCTTCCACCAACTCCACCGCAATTTCCTGCCCTGCCGCGTAGCGCGTCCAGGCCGCGGCGCCCATGACCTCGGAAAACGCCAGCGCCAGTGGCTTGCCTTGCTCAAGCACAATCAGGCGCGCCAGTGACTCGGCCTCTTGCTCTATATCTGCCGCAATCGCTATCAACCGTTCACAGCGGTCAGGATGGCTACTGTTGCGCCAGGTTTTGAAAGCCGCCTGCGCGACGCTCACTGCTTGGTCGAGTTGCTCCAGTGAACCGGCTGGGCATTGGGCGAACGCCTTACCGGTGGCCGGATTGATCACATCAAACTGGCCTTCGTCGCCCGCCACCTGAACCCCATCGATAAGCATTTTGTAGTTGTGCATTTGAAACCTTCCTTTCACACGCGGACGCGCCATGCCGAGCAACGGCAGGCTGCGATTGTTTGGTTAGTCGAGCTATAAAATCGCTGGTGCCTTAAAGCTTGTGGCTGCCCAAGGCCAGGAACCGTTCCGGCGAGCTCTTGCGCAGTCGCGCGGCGAGCACGATGCCGATGATCAGGGCGGCCGGAATTATCGCGCAGAGGCTGTAGGACAGCAGTTGGCTGGCACCGGTCAACACGTCGAAATGCACCACCGCCAACACCAGCACCATCACCAACGCCAGGCACGCAATACCGGGCAGGATCCGGCCGCGCAGCATCCCGACGTTAAGCTCTGGATGGCGATGGAAGTAGGCACATACCGCCACCGAGGTCAGCGCCATCAACAGGATGACGCACAGCGTGGCCAGGTTGGACAGCCAGGCAAACAGTTGCAGGATCGGATCGGCATCCATCGCGGCAAACACCAGCACCACGACCGCTGCGATCAAACTCTGCAAGGCCGAGCCCATATGCGGGCTCTGGTGCACGCGGTGGGTGGTGCCCAACAGGCTGTGCAACAGGCCGTCGCGCCCGATGGCGTAGAAGTAACGCGCTGCTGCGTTGTGAAAGGCCAACAGCCCGGCATAGATACTGACCATGAACAGCACGCGGATGATTTGGGTCAGTTGCGGGCCGACAAAGTGGTCGGACATGCCATAGATAAAGGTGGTGGGGTCCTGCAAGGACTGCAGTAGAGGCACGATTTTGTCCGACCCCACCCCCACCACCATCGACCACACCGACAGCGCGTAGAAACCACCAATCAGCAACACCGAACAGTAGGTGGCAATCGGGATACTGCGCTTGGGATTCTTGGCTTCTTCACCGTAGATGGTCGTTGCCTCGAAGCCGATAAAGGCGGCAAAACAAAACAGCAATCCGATTGACGGCGTGCCACTGAACACATGGCTGCTGCTGAACGAGTCAAGGTTGATGCCGCTGTCGCCGCCGGACTTGAGAATGGCAAAATCCAGGACCAGGATCGCCAGGTACTCGGCAATCACCACCACCGACAGTACCCGAGCCGACAGGTCGATCTTGCGATAGCCCAGGATCGCGATGCTCGCCATCGCCATCAACGAGTAGGACCACCACGGCAGCACCAGGCCGAAGGCGGCTTCCATGGTGCCACTGACCACACCGCCGAACATCCCGTACAACCCGACCTGAAGGATGTTATAGGCAAACATCGCCAGTACCCCAGCGGCACCGCCCGCCAGTCCACCCAGGCCACGGGAAGTGAATGCGTAAAAGCCACCGGCATTGGTCACGTGGCGCGACATGGTGGTGTAACCCACCGAAAACGCCAGCAGCACCAGCAAGGCAAGGATCAGCAAAGCCGGGGTGCCGGCACCGTTGCCCAGCATGATGCCGATGGGGAAGCCGCCGGCGATCACACTCAGTGGGCTCGCCGCCGATATCACGAAGAAGATAATGAAGCCCACACCGAGGGCTCCACGCTTGAGCTCCGTGGAGCTGTTGACCGGGATAGATACACTCATGTTGTTGACCTTATTGTATGAGGCAGTCGCTTTAGGGTTGGTCCGACCACACAGCATCGGCACCGGGTAGCGTTTTGTTTTAGTTGCGCGCTGAATTTGATCCTATGCCCGCCCCTGAACCGCTCGCTATCCCAAATCGGTAGCGTCCGAAGCCTCGCCCCAAAACGGGTCAGGTCTGCACCATCAATCCCATCGCTGTTGCCGATTTGGGATAGCTGCCTGACCTGTCATCCCCGCAATCTAGCCTCACCGGTGCTCTGTCCGGGTGCCGGCAACCAGAATAAGAATGAGGGCTCGCCTCACCCCCAGCCCATCATCGCGAAGTCCACTTGTAGGAAGCCCCAACCATGCAGCTAGCCCACCTCACCATTCAATGGCGTATTACCCTGCTGAGCGGACTTTGCCTACTGGCAGTGGTGGCGGCCCTGATTGGCGCCAGCGCATATCAGAATCAAGCCAGTGCAAGGCTGCTTAAAGAGCAGAGCAGCGAATTGCTCGGACAGGCTGCGCTGGAACGCTTGCAGGCCCAGGCCGTGGCGCATGGCCAACAGGTGGAGCGTTTTTTCAATGAGACCGCACTGTATGGCGAAGGCTTTGCGCAACAGGTTCTGCAGCTGCGCGAGCAAACGCTCAAGGGGCGCCTGACCGTCGGCCAATTGCGCGAAGCCCTGATCAGCACCGCACGTGAAACCCTGAAGCAGCGCGAAAAAGTGCTCGGCCTGTACGTCATCATGCTGCCGGATGCACTGGCGGGCACCGACGCCGATTGGCGCGACCAACGCGCCGTGGCGGGCAATGAAACCGGGCGCTTCGCGCTGTATTGGTCACAGAGTCAACCGGGGCAACTGGTGCAGGAGGTACTGAGTGAGTCACAAATCGCCGCGAACACCGCGCCCCCGGGCAGTGAGCCTGGAAACGCCTGGTACTCCTGCCCTCAAGCGCAACAACGGGTGTGTGTGGTCGAACCCTACACCATCGAAGTCGAAGGCCAGAAAGCCCTGATGAGCAGTGTATCCATCCCCCTGATCGTCAACGGCAAAGTGCTCGGCGTAGTGGGCATGGACATCAGCCTCGACACCTTGCAGAAGCTGGCGGCCAACCTCGCCCAGGACTTGTACCGGGGTGACAGCCAGGTCACCATCCTGTCGGCCACTGGCCAAGCGGCAGGACGCAGCGGCGACGTCTCGGGGGACACGCTGGATATACGCCAGCCCTTACAGACGGCGCCGGGCACGCCGGCCTGGCAACTGGAAATCAAGGTTCCGCAGGCCCGGGTGCAGGCGCCTGCCCGGCAGATGCAGAGCGAACTGGATGACAAAAGTCGTGAGTCTAATTGGCTCAACCTGGGACTGGGCATCCTTGCCAGCAGCCTGGGAATGCTGCTGATCTGGCTGGCCGCTTACGGCGTGACGCGCCCATTGCTGAAGATGGCCGAGTTGCTTGATGCGATTGTCGAAGGAGACGGTGACCTCACCCAACGCCTGCCCACCGGGCGGCGCGACGAGTTGGGCCACTTGGCCGATGGGTTCAACCGTTTCCTCGACAAGTTGCAGCCAATCATTCGCGCCATCCAGGCTGCGTCCCTGGACACCCGCAACAGTGCCGACACCTCATCGAGCATTGCCCGCGAAGTCAGTGCTGGCATGCAGCGTCAGTACCGCGAAGTGGAACTGGCGGCGACCGCGTTGCACGAAATGAGCGCCAGCGCCCAGGAAGTGGCGCGTCACTCCCACAGCGCCGCCGACGCAGCAACCACCGCAGAAAATGCGAGCCGATCAGGCCAGGCGGTTTTCTCAACCGCCGAGCGCAGCATTGAATCCCTTGATCAGCGCCTGGAAACCACCCTTGAACAAGTCAACGCGCTCGCTAATAGCAGCGCCCAGATCGGCCAGGTGCTGGACGTCATCAGCACCATCGCGCAACAGACCAATCTACTGGCGTTGAATGCAGCCATCGAAGCGGCCAGGGCCGGCGAACAGGGCCGTGGTTTCGCGGTAGTGGCCGACGAAGTGAGGCACTTGGCGAGCAACACACAGAGTTCGGTCGAACAGGTACGCACGGTGATCGAAACGCTGCAACAGCTGAGCCAGGCGGTGGTACACAGCACCCAACTCAGCCGCGAGCAAGCCAGTGGTAGCGTGATTCAGGTGCAACAAACCCGGGTGGCCCTGGAGAATATTTCCAAGGCCGTGGATGTCATCGAAAAAATGAATCAGCAGATTGCCAGCGCGGCCCTTGAGCAGAGTAGCGTGGTGGACGATATCAGCCATCGGGTCAGCGACATCCGCGGCATCAGCGAAACACTCGCCGGGCGCATGAACGAAGCGTCAAAGGCCAGTGACGCATTGCATCAAATGTCCAATCACCAACAGCAACTGGTGGGGCATTTCCGCGTGTAAAACGTATGCCTTCTTGACTCGGTTACAGTGGCTGACTTCCAACTCCCCTGCATTGAGCCCCCTCCATGATTTTTTCACGCCGCTGGCTGATCCTCGCGATTATTTCCAGCGCCTTGCTGCTCATCGTCATCGACATGACGGTGCTGTACACCGCCCTGCCCACCCTGACCCGAGAGCTGAATGCCTCGGCCTCGGAAAAACTCTGGATCGTTAACATCTATGCACTGATCGCCGCGGGCCTACTGCTGGGTATGGGCACCCTAGGTGACCGTCTCGGGCACAAACACCTGTTCATCGGCGGGCTCAGTGTGTTTGGCCTGTTCTCGCTGATTGCGGCGTTCTCACCCTCCGCCGCCGTATTGATTGGGGCACGGGGTTTCCTGGCGGTCGGCGCGGCGATGATGATGCCCGCCACGCTGGCCATCGTGCGGGTAACCTTCATCGATCCGCGCGAACAGGCCATGGCGTTCGGTATATGGGCATCGGTGGCCTCAGGAGGCGCGGCCTTCGGCCCTGTGGTGGGCGGCTTGTTGCTGGAGCATTTCTGGTGGGGCTCGGTATTTTTGATCAACGTGCCGATCGTGCTGGTGGCGTTGGTCGTCGGCGCCCTCTTGATCCCGAATCATCCGGGGGATATGAGCAAACGCTGGGACTGGCTGGGCTCGCTGCAGGTGATGATCGGTTTGATCAGCGTCGCGTATGCGGTCAAGGAACTCGGCAAGCGTGCGCCCTCCTTCGAAGGCATGTTGATCGCATTGGTGTTGGGTGCGCTGTTCCTGACGCTGTTTGTTCGCCGCCAACGTCGCGCCACTCAGCCGATGCTCGACTTGGCGCTGTTCAAGATAACGGGGTTCAGAAATGCGGTGATCTCGGCCGTGGTGTCCGCCGCTGCGTTGATCGGCATGGAGCTGGTATTCAGCCAACGCCTGCAACTGGTGCTGGGCCTGTCACCACTGGAAGCGGCACTGTTTATCCTGCCGCTGCCGCTGGGCTCGTTTATCTCAGGGCCACTTGCCGGTTACTACCTGCCTCGCCTGGGGAACCAGCGGATGCTGTTCTGGACCCTGCTGCTATCTGCTGCGTCGATGCTGGCCTACCTGCTGCTTTATGACGCTGCGGTGTACCTGCAACTGATCGTCCTTGTGCTGCTAGGATTTACCATTGGTGCAGCACTGACAGCGTCGTCCAGCACGATCATGCTCAGCGTACCCGCCAACCAGGCTGGCATGGCCGCCTCCATCGAGGAAGTGTCGTTTGAACTGGGCGGTGCGGTGGGTGTAACCCTGGCAGGCAGCCTGTTATCGGCGATTTATGCGTATTCGGCGGGCGTGGTGATTCCATCCTGGCTGACCCGCAACCCTGCGACATTCGACAGTCTTGACGACGCGCTGGTCGTTGCCGAAACGCTGTCGCCCGAAGGCGCTGCCATGCTGCGCGCATTTGCCCGCTCGGCGTTCGACGCGGGCTTTGTCGCGGTGCTGGCGGTGTCGGCAGCACTGCTTTTGATCGCAGCGCTGCTGGTCAAGTTGAGCAGGCAAACACCGCCGGCCACGCCTTAAAGCTTGTGGCTGCCCAACGCCAGGAACCGCTGGGGCGATGCCTTGCGCAGCCGCGCCGCGAGGAATACCCCGCCCAGCAAGGCCAGGGGAATAATCGCGCAGAGGCTGTAGGACAGCAGTCGACTGGCACCGGTCAGTACGTCGAAATGCACCACCGCCAACACCAGCACCGCCAAGAGCGCCAGGCACGAGAAACCCGGGAAGATCTGCCCGCGCCAGACCCCGACCTGGAGCTGCGGGTGGCGTCGGAAGAACACCAGCACTGCCGCAGAAGTCAGCGCCATCAGCAAGACCACACACAGCGTGGCCAGGTTGGACAACCAGGCAAACAGTTGCAGGATCGGATCGGCATCCAACGCGGCGAAAATCAGCACCACCACGGCCGAGATCAGGCTCTGCAAGGCCGAGCCCATATGCGGGCTCTGGTGTACGCGGTGGGTGGTGCCCAACTGGCTGTGGAGCAAACCGTCACGGCCGATGGCATAGAAGTAACGTGCAGCGGCGTTATGGAAGGCCAACAGCCCGGCATAGATGCTGACCATGAACAGCACACGGATAACCTGGGTCAGTTGCGGGCCGACAAAATGGTCGGACATGCCGTAGATAAACGTGGTCGGATCCTGCAAGGCCTGCAACATCGGCACGATCTTGTCCGCCCCCACGCCCACCACCATCGACCACACCGATAACGCGTAGAAACCACCGATCAGCAACACCGAGCAGTACGTCGCAATCGGAATGGTGTGTTTCGGGTCCTTGGCTTCCTCCCCGTAGATGGTCGTTGCCTCAAAGCCGATAAAGGCGGCGAAGCAAAACAGCAAGCCGATTGACGGCGTGCCGCTGAACACTCGGCTGCTGGTGAAGGCGTCAAGGTTGATGCCGCTGTCGCCACCGGACTTGAGGATGGCGAAGTCCAGGACCAGGATCGCCAGGTACTCGGCGATCACCATCACCGACAGCACCCGCGCCGACAGGTCGATCTTGCGATAACCCAGGATTGCGATGCTGGCCATCGCCATCAGCGAGTAGGACCACCACGGCAGCACCAGGCCGAACGCGGCTTCCATGGTGCCACTGACCACCCCGCCGAACATGCCATACAACCCAACCTGCAGGATGTTATAGGCAAACATCGCCAGCACCCCGGCCGCGCCACCGGCCAGGCCGCCCAGCCCGCGTGCGGTAAAGGCGTAAAAGCCACCGGCGTTGGTCAGGTGGCGGGACATGGTGGTGTAGCCCACGGAGAACGCCAGCAGCACCAGCAAGGCGAGGATCAGCAACGCCGGGGTCCCCGCCCCGTTGCCCAGCATGATACCGATGGGGAAGCCGCCGGCGATCACACTCAGCGGGCTTGCCGCCGACACCACGAAGAAGATGATAAAGCCCACACCCAGGGCGCCACGCTTGAGCTCCGTGGAGCTGTTGATCGAGTTGGATACACTCATGTTATTGACCTTATTGTATGAGGCAGTCGCTGCAGGATCGGTGCAGCCGGCGGTTCACCGGCACCGAATAGCTTGTCGTTCTTGTTGCACGCTGGCACTGATCCTATGCCTGCCCTGCAACGCGCCGGTATCCCAAATCGGTAACGCAAGCACCCACGGCGAAACACCCGCCTCTCCCAGGCAGGCTGTATCCGGTCTTTGCAGATTTTTTCGTTCAGGCGCGCGCGTAAGCGGCGATGGCTGCGCGGGCGGTATGGGACGGCAGCTCTGCGAACAGCTCCTGGTACTCCGCCGCAAAATGGCTCAGGTGATAGAAGCCCCACTGGGCGGCGGCATCACCAATCGACAGCTCGCAGGCACGCGTGGACATCAAGGTGCGGCGCACACCGTTGAGCCTTACAGAGCGCAGGTAGTTCAGCGGAGTGGTCTCGGCGACCGAGCGGAAGCTGTTCTGCAGCGTCCGTCGACTCACCTGAAGGCGCTCGCACAGCTCGATCACGCTGGGCACGTTGATCATTTCTGCGGTGGTCAGGCGGTGGCATTTCTCGACAATGAAACTGCGCGTGGAGCTGGGGCTTCGCTGGTGTTTGTCACAGGCCGGGTCGGTCATCAGTTGCAACAGCTCGCCGAGCATCGCCTGCTCCAGCGCCACCTCACGATCCGGCGTGCTGTCGAGATCTTCATACACCAGTGCCTGGGAGAAAAGCGCCAGCAATCGCTGCCGAGCCCGCGCAAATCGCTGGGGGGAAACCCTGATCACCGGCTGGCGCAGCAAGCGGTTGAGCTCCTTCGCCGACGCCGTTTGCTCCAGTGCCTGTTCGAACAACTCACGCTCGAAGGTGATGGACAGCAGCTCCATGCCCATCGGCATATGGAACATGAACTCCTCGCCGCCGTGGAGAAAGAACAGGCTGCTTTCATCCACCTCGCGACCCTGCATGCGAATCGAACCGGGGACGTTGATCGGCACGGCAAAACACATCTTGCCGCGAGGCGCCACGCCGTTCTGCACCACGCGCTGGTTGATCTGTTCGAGAAACAAGTGACAACCGGTTGTCGTCAGTTGCATCAGCGAGCTCTCGGCGCAGCCGGCGGTTAACTGGCTGTAGTCCTGGTTCCACTGCTGGATGGTGGCTGCATGGACGTGGACATCTCGAAAATGGCTGATCGTCTGGTTTTTCATTGGGTCGTGTACCTCTACCAATATTCTTGTTTTTAGATCGCCTATGGGCTTGATAGTCGCACATAGCACAAATCGTGGAAATTGTTTATGCGCTGGAATGCATGCATCTCATGTGCCGATTCGGGCTACCGGCCTGGAACCGGCGCCGGAGATGATCGGCACACTTAAATAGACATTCCAGAGAGACCGTCATGAGTGAAGCCAAACTTCAATCCCTGCACTTCGCGGATGCCCCGCGGATTATCTCCGGCGAACTGCCCGGCCCTAAAACCCGCGAAGCCCTGGCGCTGTCGGCGAGTACCGAGTCGATGGCACGCGGCGGCGGACGCATGCCGATCGCCATGGACCGCGCCTTCGGTGCGACCTTCAAAGACCCGGACGGCAACACTTACATCGACCTGTCCGCCGGCGTCGGTGTCAGCAGCGTAGGTCGCTGCCACCCCAAAGTGGTGCAGGCGATTCGCGAACAGTCCGAAGTGCTGATGCACGCCCTGGAAATCAACAGCACCCGGCGTACCGAGCTGGCTGCCAAGTTGTCCGAAATCGCGCCCGAGGGTTTGCGTGGCGACTGCATCACCTTCTTCACGCAAAGCGGCAGTGATGCACTGGAAGCGGCAATCAAGTTCGCCAAACGCATCACCGGGCGGCACCAGATCATCGCCTTTCACGGCGGCTACCATGGCGTGTGGAACGCTTCGGGTTCGCTGACCACTGGCACGGCCTACCGCAAAGGTTTTGGCGCGCAAATGGGTGGCGTGATTCACGCCCCCTACCCTTACGCCTACCGTTTCCCTTTCGACACCACCCACAAAAGCGCCGAGCAGATCGCCGGCGAGTACATCGACTACCTGTTGAACACTCCCTACACCGCCGCCGATGACGTGGCAGCGGTGATCGTGGAACCGGTACAGGGCGAAGGCGGCTACGTGCCCCCATCGCCGGAATTCCTGCAATTGCTGCGCAAGGCCTGCGACCGCAGCGGCACATTGCTGATCGTCGATGAAGTGCAGTCCGGCGCCGGCCGCACCGGCAAAATGTGGGCGGTCGAACACTCCGGCGTGAAGCCCGACATGCTCACCTTCGGCAAAGGCATCGGCAGCGACCTGCCCATGGCCGGCCTGATCATGCGCTCGGACCTGGCGGCGAAAATCCCCGACGGTTCCATGCCCAACACGTTCGCCGCCAACTCGTTGTCGGCCGCAGTGGCTCTGACCAACATCAGTATCCTGCAGGATCCTGAACTCGACCTGCTCAACCGCGCCCACACGCTGGGGCTGGAGGCACAGGCGCATATTCGTGGCTTCAACAGCCCGTTGGTCGGTGAAGTGCGCGGGCGCGGCCTGATGATCGGCATCGAACTGATCGAAGACCCGCTCACCAAGGCGCCCCTGGCGGGCGAGAAGATCGGCCAACTGATGGGCTATCTGCTCAACCACGGCGTGCTGATGATTCCCTGTGGCCGCTACAGCAACGTGATGCGTGTCATGCCCTCACTGACGATCTCCCGTGAACTGTTCTTCAAGGCACTGGACATCTTCGGCGACGCCCTGGCGTCCCTCAAGGCGTGAACCTGACCACTATTCGAGGACCGCAAAATGACTGAGCACTTGAATCATTTTATCGAAGGTACGTCCTGCGAAGCTTTCGACCGTCGTCGTATCGACCTGGTCAGCCCCGTGACCGAACAGGTGTATGGCAGCTCCGCGCGTGGCACCAGTGAGGACGTGGACCGTGCCGTGGTGGCTGCACGCCGGCAACTTGAAGGCGGCGAATGGAGCCAACTCGACGGCGCCCAGCGTGGCCGACTGCTATCGAAGCTGGCCGACCTGGTTGAGCGCGACAGCGAACTGCTGGCCGATCTTGACGCCAACGCCATCGGTCGCTCCCCTATCGAACCGCGCCGTATGGACCTGCCCAACGCGATTGCCAACCTGCGCGCAGCCTCTGGCTGGGCCAACCAGCTTGAAGGCCGCACCATTCCCACTGGTGGCTACTTTGGCACCAAGACCTTGTCGTACACAGTACGCGAGCCCGTCGGCGTAGTTGGTGCCATCGTGCCCTGGAACTCGCCGCTGATGATCACCGTGTGGAAGCTCGCTGCATTGCTGGCGGCTGGCTGCACCGTCGTAATCAAACCATCGGAAGAAACCCCGCAGTCGGCCCTGCACCTGGCGCTGCTGGCGCAAGAAGCCGGCTTCCCGGACGGCGTGATCAACGTGGTCACCGGCTACGGCAACGAAGTCGGTCGCGCCCTGTGCGAACACCCGGATGTCGCCAAGATCAGCTTCACCGGGAGTCCCGAGGCCGGGCGTGAAATCCAGCGCACCGCCGGGGTGCTGTTCAAGCGCGTGGCCCTGGAATTGGGCGGCAAGAGCCCGCAGATTGTGTTCGACGATTCCTCCTTCGACGACGCCCTGCGCGGCTGTACGCTCGGTCTGTTTGCCAACCAGGGCCAGGTGTGTGCAGCCGGTTCGCGGATCCTGGTGCAGCGCAGCCTCGCCGAACGTTTCGGTGCCGCACTGGCCGAGGCCGCACAGGCCGTGAACGTGGGCGATCCTCGCGAGCCCGGCGTACAGATGGGCCCAGTGGCCAAGAAGGCGCAATTCGATCGCGTCAACCGCTACATCCAACTGGGTATCGACCAAGGCGCCACACTGCTCGCCGGCGGCGTCTCGGCGCCTAAGAAGGGCTGGTTCGTGCGCCCGACGATCTTCGCCAACGCCCGCAACGACATGGAAATCGCCCGGGACGAGATCTTCGGTCCCGTCGGCACCCTCATTACGTTCGACAGCGAAGACGAAGCGATCGCCCTGGCCAACGACAGCAGCTACGGCCTAGCGGCCACGGTCTGGACCCGCGACCTGGTCAAAGCGCACCGTGTCGCGGCAGCGGTGAAAGCCGGCGCCGTGGGTATCAACTGCTGGAGCCCATTGGACGCCAACCTGCCTTGGGGCGGCGTCAAGACCAGCGGTATCGGGCGTGAAGGCGGGTTCAGCGGCGCGCTGGCCTACAC
Organism: Pseudomonas sp. TE3911; assembly: GCF_054062775.1. NCBI lineage: Bacteria > Pseudomonadati > Pseudomonadota > Gammaproteobacteria > Pseudomonadales > Pseudomonadaceae > Pseudomonas > Pseudomonas sp. TE3911. Next base: position 2,147,367 of record NZ_JBSSFP010000001.1, read on the forward strand.
CGAGGAGAAAGTCATCACCGTGCTGCTGCCGGCCTGAGCACACGCCTTGACCTGACCGAGCCACCCTCCAACGTTGAGGGTGGCCATTGAACCGTGCATCGCTCCGTGGAGAGCCTGATATGAACCCAATAGATCAACCGACAATCGATCGGTACCCGACTTCCTTGCGCATGCTGCACTGGGTGCGTGCGGTGCTGGTCCTGGGCCTGCTGTGGGTCGGCTGGCACATGACCGGCATGAATGATGAAGTGGCGAGCAAATACGAGCTCTATTACCCGTGGCACAAGTCCTTCGGGGTGTTGACGTTCCTGGTGGTCCTGACTCAGCTCGCCGTGCGTTTTCGCACCCCCAAGCTGCCGCAGCCACTGGAAACCCTGGCGGGGTATGAACGGTTCCTGTCACGCCTGACGCAGCGCGTGATGTACGTGCTGCTGGTGATCGTGCCGTTGATGGGCTACTCCATGTCGAGCACCTACACGATGAGCGACGGGGTGTTCTTTTTCGGGGTTAACCTGCCGGAACTGTTGCCAAAGAATGACGATTGGTTTGCGGTGTTCCAATGGCTGCACAAAGTCCTCGCCTATACGTTGCTGGTCCTGATCGTGCTGCATGTGGCGGGCGCCCTCAAGCATCGCTTCTACGACCGCGATCCGCGCAACGACGTGCTGCGCCGCATGCTCTGAATGGATGAGGCGTTGACGCAAAACGTCAACGCCTGCGGGACCTGCAACAGCCTTTAATGACGACTCAGAACGTCACCCACACAATGAACTGCATGTACGCGTTGGTCGACGCGCTGCCGCTCTGCCCGCCACCGTTGCCAAACCATTTCTCGGGCTTATAGAGGCCGATCAAGGGCGAAAGCGTGACGTTATCCGTGACCATCCAATCCAGGAACAGATCCACCTCCCGCGCCGCGAAATCCCGTTCATTGCGACGGGACAGTTGGTGGTAGTCAAAGGCCATCGCGTTCAGGGTCAATTTCTCGGTTGGCCGAACAGAGAGCAGCACGTCGTTGATCTGCATATTCGACGTTACTGAACCGGCGTAGTTGGACGCGATTTTACCCTGGAAGCGTTTGCGAAAGCCGCCCTGGAACAGGAAATCCCACCCTTAGGAATCAGGCCAGGGACATGAAATAACGTGGTAACGGGCAGGGCTCCAGGCTAATGGGACCCTGTCCTGCCCACCGTCCGTGCGGGTCGCGCAAAGCTGTCCTGGCCGTCGCTCCCTAACCAAAGCGTGGCATCCTTCCACGCCCCGACGGTCACTAACTCTTCCAGGGTTTCCAGCAGGATTTTTTCCCAGCTCAATGCCAGGCGACTGCTCCTGCGCTCCTTGAGCGTGGTCAACGAAACCGTCGACCGAATACCTGGCCTCTCGATGGCATGGCCGACCAAGATCCCCTTGGCGATATCTTCCTGCACTGCCGCATGGGCCAGGATCGAGTACCCCATGCCTTCCGCCACCATGCGCTTGGTCAGGCTGACACTGTCAACGTCGAATATCACATTCAAATGAAATCCGCTCTGCGCGGCCACTTGTTCAATCAGCCGCCGGTTGCTGTGGGGCAAGCCGGGGAGGATCAGCGGGAAATCCGCCAACCCCATGATGCGCACCGATTTCGGCGCTTCGCCTGGCGGCCCGACCAGTACCATTCGCTCACTGAAAATCGGCCTGACATCAAAGGCCTCAAGCAACGGCTGGTTGTACACCACCGCGACCTGAATGCGACCATCCAGCAACCACTCCTGCAGCGACGTGCTCAAGCCTTCCAGTACATGCAATGAGGCCTTGGGCCAACGCTCGTGAAAACGCCGGATCAACTGCGGCCCGACGATGGTCCCGATCGCAGGGGGCAGCCCGATTGCCAGGTGCCCGCGCTCCTCGACCGCGCTGTTACGCACATGGTCGGCGGTTTCTTCCATGTAGCGCAGCATGACGTCCGCGCGCTCCAGCAGACGTGCCCCGGCGGCCGTCAGTTCCACTCCCCTGCCATGGCGAATGAACAGTGCAACCTGAAGCTGCTCTTCAAGCTTGGCGATCTGCCGACTGAGCGCCGGTTGAGCGATAAAAAGCTCTTTTGCGGCTCGGCTGAAGCCGCCGCACTGAGCCACTTTTACAAAGGAGCGGAGTTCTCGAATGTCCATCGTACTCACCATGCCGTAATGGCATAGCTTTGTATCAAAATAAGGTTTTTGTGCCTAGACATAGTTTTTTCTATGCTCAACGCAGATAGCTGAAGGCCCAGCTCGCCCTTCAAGGGACGTGTTACCACAAGAATAATGATGCCCACTATTGGGTCAGGAAATGCCATGAATCAGTTAAAGAAGCTCCACGTGCAGGTGCTGATCGCACTTGTCGCTGCCGTCATTCTCGGTTTTGCCGCACCACAATGGGCGGTCGCCATGAAGCCCCTCGGACAAGCGTTCATTGCCTTGCTGAAAATGATGCTGGCGCCGATCGTCTTCGTGACCCTCGTGCATGGTCTTACCCACGTTCAGGACATGCGTAAACTCGGGCGGCTCGGTATCAAATCGCTGGTCTACTTTGAAGTGGTCAGCACGGTGGCGATGCTCATCGGCTTCATCCTCGTAAACGTCGTTGAACCGGGAGTGGGCCTGCATGCGACCAGCCTGAATGAGTCCAGTGAGGCGATCAAGGCAACCTCCGCCGCAGGCGGTGTGTCCATGATCAACTACCTGCTGGGCCTGATCCCTCACACACTGGTCGACGCCTTCGCCAAGGGCGACATCATTCAAGTACTGATTATTTCAGTGCTGGCCGGTATAGCGATCAATCGCGTATGCGCCCCGGATTCTGTCGCGGTAAAAGCCCTTGGAGAAGCGCAGAACATCCTGTTCAAAATGCTCAGCTTCATCATGAAGCTCGCTCCTCTGGGTGCGTTTGGCGCCATGGCTGCGGCCATCGGCAGCTACGGCGGTGACACCCTTCTCTACTTGCTCAAGTTGATCGTTGTCTACTACGCCGCCTCGCTGATCTTCGTGTTCGGCATTCTGGGGTCGATCAGTTGGTCCATCGGCTTGCCGTTCGGCAGCGTGCTGCGCCTGATTCGCGATGAAATCCTGCTGGTATTCGGCACCGCCTCCGGCGAAGTGGTATTCCCACGTCTGATCGAAAAGCTCAAGCGCAGCGGTTGCGATGAAGTGGTGGTCGGTTTTGTGCTTCCAGCAGGTTATAGCTTCAACCTCGACGGCACCGCGATCTACATGGCGATTGCCATCGGCTTCATCGCCCAGGCCACCGACACACCGTTCTCGCTGATGCAGCAATTGGGTCTGCTGGCCATCCTGAGTATCACCTCCAAGGGCGGAACCACCGTGGCAGGCGGCGCCTTCATCAAACTGGCCGCGACTCTGCAATCAGTGCAAACCCTGCCGCTGAGTGGCCTCGGGCTTCTGTTCGGCATCGACCGCATCATGGCCACCGCCACCGCCCTGACCAATATCGTCGGCAACACAGTAGCGGTATTCGCCATCGCCCGCTGGGAAGGCGCCTTCAACCCTGAAGACTTCGAGCGCGAAACCGGCCGTAAACCGAGCCGCAGCCTACTGCGCCCGCCGGTGGAAGCCCAGTCGGCCGAGTTGCCCATCGAGCCGGCGCATAAACCTCATATTCAGTCACCGCGTCCCTGACAGGAAAGCTCCATGAATCGTCTGCCCCCTATCGACCCGAACAACCTCAGCGATGCGCAGCGCCCGGTCTACGAGCGCATCGCCAACGGCCCGCGCAAAGGCGTGCGAGGCCCCTTGGCCATCTGGCTGCATCGGCCTGAACTGGCCGAGTGCGCCCAGGCGTTGGGCCGCTACTGCCGCTATGACACCTGTCTGGATCCGCGCCTGTCCGAGTTGGCCATCCTGATGATGGGGCGCCACTGGCTCGCCGAATACGAATGGGCCGCCCATAAGCCGTTCGCGCTGGAGGCGGGTTTGGCGCCGCAGATCATTTATGCCATTCGCGATGACCTGCCGCCAGCGTTCGAAAACGCCGATGAAGCGCTGGTTTACCGCTTCATTCGCGAACTGCATGCCCAGCGTGCAATCAGCGACGACCTGTACGCCGAATTCACCGCGCTGTTGGGCACCGATGCGGCTGTCGACCTGGTCGGCATCGCGGGCTACTACAGCCTGATCTCCATGACCATCAAGGTATTCGAAGTGCCCCCGCCCGCCGGCGCCACTGTCGAACTGCCGACTACATTGAACTGAGGATATGTACATGACCGATACTCTTCCAAAAAGCGACCGTCTCAAAGGCAAGATCGCTATCGTCACCGGTGCCGGTTGTGTTGGCAGTGGCTGGGGCAACGGCCGAGCAGTCGCGGTGTTATTCGCCATGGCCGGTGCCAAGGTGTTCGCGGTTGATCGTGATCTCGGAGCCATGGAGGAAACGCTGCAGCGCATTCGCGATGCGGGCGGGGAAGTCACGCCTTATGCCTGCGACGTCACCAACACCCAGGCCGTCGCCGCAATGGTTGCCGCCTGCAAAGAGACCTATGGCACGGTTGATATTCTGGTGAACAACGTCGGCGGCTCGGCAGCGGGCGGCGCCGTTGCCTTGGCTGAAGAAAAGTTTGATGCGCAGATTGCCCTGAACCTCGGCAGCGTCTTCCTGACCTGCAAGCACGTGCTGCCACTGATGGAAGCCCAGGGCAGCGGTTCGATCATCAACACGGCCTCAACGTCCGGCATTCGCTGGACGGGTTCGGCCCAAGTGGCCTACGCGGCCAGCAAAGCCGGGATCATCCAGTTGTCGCGTGTGACCGCAGTGGAATACGCGCCCAAGGGCATCCGCGTGAACACCGTGGTACCCGGGCAGTTGCACACACCTATGGTCGAAGTACGCCTGGCCGGGCAACGCACCGGCGGTGATGTGAGCAAATTACTCGACACCCGTCTGGCCCGCATTCCCCTCGGGTTCATGGGCGATGGCCGCGACACTGCTTACGCGGCGTTGTACCTGGCCAGCGATGAATCGCGCTTTGTCACCGGCACTGAAATCATCGTCGATGGCGGCATGACCGCGCGTTGCGACTAAGTCACTGTAAAGGCTGCACAGATTGCAGCCCTGCCCACCTAACCAATCAGAGTCGAACATGGACGATCTATCTTTCGTTCAGGCGGCACGCCGTCTGTTCATTAAACGCAGCCTGATCGCTGCAGCCGGTATCGGCCTGGTTGGCGGTGCATCTGAGCAAACTTTCGGAGCCAACATGCCGATTTTATCCAACCCTGGGGGCGCGTGGGATTGCCACACCCATATCTACGGCCCTTGGGCTCAGTTCCCTCTACCAGCCGATGCAGCCTATACACCTGAACCGGCGCCTTTTACCGAGCTGCTGGCACTGCATCGTCGGCTGGGCATCCGCCACGGCGTGCTGGTACAGGCCGCGCCGTATGGCACCGATCATTCTGCCATTTTGGAAGCGATTGCCAGCAGCCAAGGTGCGTACCGCGGTGTCGGCATCATTGATGAAACCACCACCGATGCGCAGTTGCAGGCGCTGCATGACGGGGGCCTACGCGGTATCCGTTTCAATTTGATGGGCCACCTGCCTGGCGCACGTGATCCTGAAAAACTGCGCGTTCTGGCTGAGCGCGTCGGCCCATTTGGATGGCATGTACTGGTGCATGGTGAATTACCTACGCTACTGCCTTTTCTACAAGCCTGGCGCGACCTGAAAACGCCGTTGGTCATCGATCATATGGCACGTCCGGACCTCACTCAGCCTGTTGATCCGTTGTTGATGAGTCAACTGCGTGCTGAGCTGGGCCATTCCAATCGCTGGCTCAAACTATCGGGCGTCGACCGCGCCATGCAAGGTCGGCCCGGCCCCTGGCCGCAGGCGCTGGACCAGGTTCGTGCGCTACTTGAGTGCGCACCGGAGCGTGCCATCTGGGGGTCGGATTGGCCGCATCCGAACATCAAAGGGCCAGTGCCGGATGACGCCGAGCTTCTCGCCTTCATTCGCCAGGTGTGCGACAGCCCTGCCCTGCAGCAGGCGGTCCTGATCGATAACCCGGCGCGCCTTTACACCTGAAGTCTGCCCCTTGCGGAGTGACAAGATGAACGAGATCACCTGGGCTCCCAGCGTGCGCGTACCCGACCCCAGGGTGCGCGAACTGGACCCTCGATTTGCGCATTACCGTATTGCCCATGCCAAGGTCGAGCGTCTCGGTGGTGGCATGCGCTGGGCAGAAGGCCCGGCCTGGTTTGCCGACGGACGCTTCCTGCTGTTCACCGATTTGCCCAACGATCGCATCATGCGCTGGGACGAGGCCACTGGCGTGCTGGGCGTGTTTCGCCAGCCCGCCAACCAGGCCAATGGCATGACGCGAGACCGTCAAGGCCGCTTGCTGGTATGCGAACACGGCGGGCGGCGAGTGACCCGTACCGAATATGACGGCAGCCTCACGGTACTGGCCGATAGCTTCGCGGGAAAACCGCTGAATTCGCCGAATGACATTGTGGTGAGGTCTGACGACAGCATCTGGTTCACTGATCCGCCTTTCGGCCTGATCAGTGACTACATGGGCCGTCAAGGTACGCCCGAACTGCCGGCCAACCTTTATCGCCTCGACGCGGATGGCACGCTGCACTGTGTCGCTGAAGACCTCGAAGGCCCCAATGGCCTCGCCTTCTCCCCCGATGAAAAAACCCTCTACCTGGTCGAATCCAGGGCACGCCCGCGACGGATTGTGGCCTACAGCGTCGACCCCCAAGGCCGCCTCAGCCAACGACGCGAGCTGATCGATGCCGGCAGCGGGTTGCCGGATGGGCTGCGCGTGGACGTGGACGGCAACCTTTGGTGCGGCTGGGGTGCACCGGAGCCAGGCATGGATGGCGTCCGCATTTTCGCCCCCGATGGCACCGTAATCGGGCATATCGACTTGCCAGAGCGCTGCGCCAATTTGTGCTTCGGCGGCCCACGCGGCAATCGCCTGCTGATGGCCTCAACCACTTCGCTGTATGCGTTGTTCGTCAACACCCGTGGCGCTTGAAACGAGCGCCTAAATAGAGAAGGTAGCACCATGAAAAAAACAAGATCTGCCCCGATGTTAGTGACCACCGGCCTGGTCAGCTTGCTCGGTTTCTCTCAGTTAGGCGAAGCGGCCGAGCTGAAGGTCATTGCCAGTGGCGCACTCCGGGGCGCCATGGAACACCTTCAACCGGCCTATGAAAAAGCCAGCGGCAACACCCTGAGTTTCAGTTGGGGGCCTTCGATGGGCACCTCACCTGAATCCATTCCAGAGCGCATCAGGCATAAAGAGCCGATGGACCTGGCGATCATGGCCGACGAAACCCTGGAACTGCTCTCGGCCACCGGCGCCTTCGACATGACGACCCGCCGCGAAATCGCGGATTCACGAATTGGTGTTGGCGTACCTCACGGCAAAGCGAAGCCGGATGTCTCAAGCGTCGCGGCGTTGAAAGCAGCCCTGCTGAACGCTGACAAAATCGCTTATTCCCAGGGTGCAAGCGGCGTATACATCCGTACCGAGCTGTTCCAGCGTTTGGGTATCAGCGATCAAGTGAAAAACAAGACCGTCGAAATCGCCGGCAAGGAACTGGTAGGCACAGCCCTGGCCAGGGGCGATGCGGACATCGGAATGCAGCAAATCAGCGAGTTGAAGGTCACGCCCGGAGTCGACTACCTGGGCCCGCTGCCCGAAGCCGTGCAGAAAGTCAGCCGCTTCTGCGCCACCGTTGCACACCAAACCCCCAATGCGGTGCCTGCGCGTGAATTCATAGCCTTTCTCAACAGCCCCGCGGCACGCCGTCTGCTTGAAGAAAGCGGCCTTGAGCCAGCGAAAAACGCGAATACCCAGGAGTCCAAATAATGAAAATAGTCTCGCGTCTTCTACTCGGAGCCACCTTTGGCCTGGCTTCTGCCGTTGCGATGGCCGCTGGTGCTCCACTGAAGCAAGAGCTGGTTCGCTACGACAATGTACAAATCGAGGTCAATGCCCAAGGTACCGGGCCGGTGATTGTGATGTTGCCCTCGCTGGGTCGCTCGGGTCGCGATTATGATCAGGTCGCCGATTATCTCCAGGCCGACGGATTCCGTGTGGTCAGGCCGGAGCCACGGGGCATAGGGCAAAGCAAAGGGCCGATGGAAAACCTGACCGTGCACGACTTTGCCCGTGACGTCGCGGCGGTGGTCGAGCATGAAAATAAAGGCCCCATCGTGGTGGTCGGTCATGCCTGGGGCAATTTCGCGGCGCGCATGCTCGCGGCGGATCGTCCCGATTTGGTGCGCGGCGTGGTCATGGCTGCTGCGTCCGCTGGCAAGGTTCCGCCAGGCTCCACTGAAAAACCCATCAACGCAGAGATGCGTCAGGCCATCGACGGCGCGGGCGATATGTCGCTTTCCGAAGAACAACGCCTTATCTATCTGCGCAAGGCATTCTTTGCCCCCGGCAACGACCCCAAGGTATGGCTGGGCGGCTGGCACCAGGCGACCCACGATGCCGAAGGCCATGCGCGCAACATCACCCCGGTGGACGACTACTTCGCCGCCGGCAGTGCGCCGATTCTCGATTTGCAGGGCGAGGCAGACACGGTGGCTCCACGGCGTTTCTCAGGCGTGCTCAAAAGCATGCTCGGCGACCGGGTCCAGGTGGTGGTATTGAAAAATGCCGGCCATGCCATGGCTCCGGAACAACCCAAGGCGATGGCGGATGCAATCGCCGCGTTTGCCAAGGCGCAGTACGCCCGCAAGCTGTAGAGTGCAAACGCGCATCGAGCGTGTTTTCGTAAGTTTGAATGAGTGCTCCGAATCGAAAGGTTCGGAGCATTTTTTTGATCAATCGAGCCCCATTTTTTTCAAGCGTGACGCCAATGTCGTTGGCTTGATCCCCAGCAACTGGGCTGCACCATCCTTGCCGAACATCTTGCCCCCACAGACCGCCATTGCGGCGCTCAAATTATCCCGCTCAAGTGTACGTAGCTCCTGCTCGGTCATGATCCGTTCACTGACCTGCGCCACTGCCACTTGCTCAGTCGTCGCGGTGTTGGGCAGGTCTATGTTCAGTTCCGCTCCGGTCGCTGTAATCAACGCGCGCTCGATGACGTTCTGCAGTTCGCGGATATTGCCGGGCCATTCGTAAGCCTGCAGGCGCGCCATGTCCCCTTTATTCAAGCGATGACCGGGCATGTTCAAGCGGGCACCGATGAGCTGGAGAAAATGCAAGGCCAACAATGGGACATCGGCACGGCGCTCACGCAGGCTCGGTGAGTGAACGGGAAATACATTCAGCCGGAAAAAAAGGTCTTCACGAAAGCGCTTGGCTTGCACTTCCGCACGTAAATCGCGGTTGGTGGCGGCAATGATCCGTACATCCACACTGCGGGTTCGCTCCTCACCGACACGCTCGAACTGCCCTTCCTGCAATACACGCAGGAGTTTGCTTTGTAACTCCAGGGGAATCTCACCGATTTCATCCAGAAACAAGGTGCCGCCGTTGGCCAGCTCGAAGCGACCGACACGATCACGTACTGCGCCGGTGAACGCTCCACGCAAATGGCCAAAAAATTCGCTTTCAAACAGTTCTGCCGGTATAGCCGCACAATTGACACGAATCAGCGGCTGATCCCGACGCTTGCTGGCCTGGTGAATGGCCCGGGCGATGAGTTCTTTACCGGTGCCTGATTCACCATGGATCAATACGTTGGCATCGGTGGGGCCGACCACATTTATCTGTTGGACGATCTTCAGAATCGGCTCGCTCTGCCCGACGATATCGCGATAGTTGTGCTCAATATGAATTTCTTCCTGCAGGTAGGCGTTCTGCTCTTCGAGTCGCTGCTTCAGGGTTTTCAGTTCAACCAGCGCGTTCTGCAACTGCAATTCGGTGGTGCGCCGTTCGGTGATATCGCGAAATACCACCACCGCTCCGATGATTCGGCTGTCACTGATCACCGGCGTACTGGTGAACTCCACCGCAAATGAGGTGCCATCGCGCCGCCAGAACACCTCTTGCCGCCCCTCATGCACCATGCCGTCATGCACGGCCTTGTAGATCGGACAGTCCTCCACCGGATAGTGGGCGCCATCGGCATGCGTATGGTGATGGATGCGATGGATGTTCTTGCCGATCATTTCTTCGGGGGCCCAGCCCAGCATGCGGGCACCCGCTGGGTTGACAAAGGTCGCCAGCCCATCGCTGTCGATGCTGTAGATGCCATCACCCACCGAACTGAGCAGTAGTTGCTTGTCACGTTCAGTCTCCTTGAACAGGTTCAGGATATTGCGCCACTCGATAAGGCCGCCACGCATGGTGCGTTCGGTTTCAGCCTGATCGCGCTGGTAGCGCTGCTGGCTCTTTTCACGCAGCACCAGTATCAGTTGCTGTACGCCCTTGACCACCAGGCGGGTGGCGGAGATTTCCAACTCGATCCGCTCGCCGCTCTTGCAATTGCAACGCAGCTCATCGGTCCAGCCCCGCCCTTTGTCCATGACCGCCTGAGTGAACACGATCAGGTCCGCCAATTGGTGACCGAACAGCTTGCTGACGGGAAACTCCAGCAGCTCCTGGCGCGGGTAGCTCAGCAGTTGGCAGGCCGCAATGTTCAAGTCCACGAAGCGATCGTTATAAGGGTCCAGTAGCGCAATGGCCTCGGCACAGTGCTCGAATACCATGTGGCGTGAGGGATAGGCCAGGTCCGTCCAGCCGTCTAAGGAGTCAGTGTCGCGCATGCCTACGAAATCCCGTAATTACAAGGTGTGACCAGGTTCATTTATACGGAATTTCGTAACCCACAAATAGTCCCAGTTTGCGCTTAAAAAACCGGTTCACCTCTCAGTTCAAGCTCGATCCAAAACTACGAAATCTCGTTAAACGCAGCACGAACATTCGTATATCTACGTAATTAAGTAGTGTTCTGTCCAGCCAGAACTGATCCTTTATTCATCGATAAAAAATAAATATCTATATTTATCAGTCAGATAAAAGATCACCAAGTTGCCATGAACCAACTGGCACGCCCTTCGCTATCTGTCTCTCGACGACTCGCCGATTCCGGCCGTCGATGACAGCCCCTCAGCACAGCGGAGTAAGACATGCCAAATGTAGAAATTGCCCACTATCAGGACGGTGACTTTCTGGTCAATTACGAGGAGAAAGTGTTCGAGGACGTCAAAGCCGAACCCGGCGAAAAAGCCTTGCTGACGTTTCATACCATCGCCTTTGAAGGCTCCATTGGCCTGGTCAATATGCTGCAAGCCAAACGCCTCCTGCGCAAAGGCTTCGAAACCAAGATCCTGCTCTACGGGCCTGGCGTGCAACTGGGCGTGCAGCGGGGTTTTCCGACGCTGGGCGCCGAAGCCTTCCCTGGGCATCTGGCCGTCAACAACCAGATCAAGGCGTTCATGTCCGAAGGCGGTGAGGTATACGCCTGTCGCTTCGCCCTTCAAGCCTTGTATGGCCAAACCGAGAAAGCCTTGATCGAAGGCATCCGCCCCATCAACCCGCTGGACGTCATGGACCTTCGCCTGCTGATGCGTCGTGAGGGCGCCATGATCATTGATACCTGGACGGCTTGACGCCCCCTTCTGAAAGGAGCGTGCGATGGCAACCTTCCTTGCCATCGCCGACACCGAACGCTCAAGGCCATTGAAACGTCGATCATCCCTGACAGGATCCCATGACATGCCTACCATTCGCGCCGCAGCCGTCCAGTTCAGTCCGGTGTTGTATTCCCGTGAAGCCACGGTCACCAAACTGTGTGACACGCTCCTGGACTTGGGTCGCAAGGGCGTTCAGTTCGCGGTGTTCCCGGAAACCGTGGTGCCTTACTACCCTTACTTTTCTTTTGTACAACCGCCCTTCGCCATGGGCAAGGAGCATCTGCGCCTGCTTGAGCAAGCGGTCATCGTGCCCTCCGATGTCACTCGGCAAATAGGCGCAGCGTGCCGCGAAGCCGGTATCGTTGCCTGCATTGGCGTCAACGAGCGTGATGGCGGCACGCTCTATAACGCCCAACTGCTGTTCGACGCTGACGGCACGCTGATCCAGCATCGCCGTAAAATCACCCCCACCTATCACGAGCGCATGGTCTGGGGGCAAGGCGATGGCTCAGGGTTGCGCGCCACCGACAGTGCAGTCGGTCGCATCGGCGCGCTGGCCTGCTGGGAACATTACAACCCGCTGGCGCGCTATGCGCTGATGGCCGACGGCGAACAAATCCACGCCGCGATGTTCCCCGGCTCACTGGTCGGGCAGATCTTTGCTGATCAGATCGAGGTCACCATCCGCCACCATGCACTGGAGTCGGGTTGTTTCGTGGTCAACGCCACCGCATGGCTGGATCCCGAGCAGCAGGCGCAGATCATGGCCGACACCGGCTGTGCCGTCGAACCGATTTCCGGTGGCTGCTTCACCGCCATTGTCTCGCCAGAAGGGAAATTGCTTGGCGAACCTTTGTGTACTGGCGAAGGCGTGATCATCGCTGATCTCGACTTCGCGCTGATCAACAAACGCAAACGCATGATGGATTCGGTGGGTCATTACAGCCGCCCCGAGTTGCTCAGCCTATTGATTGACCGTCGCGTCACGGCACATGTGCAAGAGCGGCGGGAAAGCGTCGAGGACGCCCTCCATGAATAATCTGAATGGATCACCGCCTGACAGCCAGCTTCTGAGCGCATTGCAATGCCATGGCGTGCGCTGGCAGGGTGCCGACGGCCTTACGCGTAAAGGCGGCGCCGGCCCGTCGGACCATAAGGCTCTGACCCTGGGCGAACACACCGCGATGGTACCGATGCTCAACCAGGCGTCGCAAAGCTCACCCTACTCCGCCGTGCCTGATGCGTCCGGGGCTCAGGCGCTGATCTTTCGCGAAGGACTGCAGGTGGGCCAGGTGCAGTTGCCGGGCATCCCTAACTTCTACGCCCTGAACACCGAAGACGGTACGCCGTACTGGAAAATCGCCACCTTGCACAGCAAGGATGTGCTGGCCACGACCGTTCTACAGCACTGCATTCGCATGAACGAGGCCGCCACGGCCTGCCAGTTTTGCGCCATCGGCCACTCCCTGGCCGCAGGCAAAACCATTGCCCGTAAACGCCCGGCGCAATTGGCGCAAGTGGCCAAGGCGGCGGTGGAACTCGACGGCGTCAAGCATATGGTCATGACCACGGGTACGCCGCTGACGTCCGATCGCGGAGCCGCCATTCTGTGTGAGTCGGCGGCGGCCGTCACCGCCGCTGTCGATCTGCCGATCCAGGCACAGTGCGAGCCGCCAGATGACGATGCCTGGTTCATGCGGCTCAAGGACAGTGGCGTGGTATCGCTGGGCATGCATCTGGAGTCGGTCACTGATGCCGTGCGTCAACGCATCATGCCTGGCAAGGCTCAAGTGCCCCTGGAGCGCTACTTCAGCGCCTTTGAAGCCGCTGTCAACGTATTCGGCCGCGGTCAGGTCAGTACCTACATTCTTGCCGGGCTGGGTGACAGCGAAGAGGCAATTGTGCAGATGAGCGAGCGCCTCGCCCGCGCCGGCGTTTATCCCTTTGTTGTGCCGTTCGTGCCCATCGACGGTACCCCACTGGCCCATCACCCCAAGCCCGACAGCGCCTTCATGCAGCGGCTCTACCCGCGAATTGGCGCCAGCCTGCGCAAGCACGGCCTGCACTCGGATAACATCAACGCCGGCTGCGCCAAATGCGGCGCGTGCTCGGCCCTGAAACATCACGAGTAACGGGAGCCGCCAGCATGCCAACACAGACCTTTGCCCTGATCGACGACACGTTCGCCGACTTCCTCGCCGACGACCTGCTGGTCAAGCCAGCACTGGCCACATGGGAGCGTCAGGACTACTACGCGTTACGCCGCGCGGTGTTTTCCGATGAGCAGCAATTACTGGCTCAAGACCGCGACGAAAAAGACTTCCAGGCGATTCCGATCGTTGCCGTGGCGCATCATTGCGGCATGCCCGAACGGGTGGTCGGTGCGGTGCGCATCTATGAAACCGAACCGGGCGTCTGGTACGGCGGACGTTTGTGTGTGGAGCGCGCTTATCGACGCCACGGCATGATCGGCAAGGCACTGATCAATGAGGCGGTGTCACGCGCGATCGACCTGGGCTGCCGCACCTTTCTGGCCACCGTGCAACACGCCAACGAGGGCTATTTCCAGGGCCTGCACTGGCAAACCTTACAAGCCGTGGACGTGTGCGGACACGCGCACTGCCTGATGCAGGCTCAACTGGGCTTTTACCCCTTCATGCCTCGCAACGTAGCACTGCCGACACGCAAGGTGGTGCGGCATGACTGACCTCCAGACACCCCTGCACGAACTGCTCGCGACGCTGCGCGACTCACCGGCCATGCTGGCCAAGCAAGCCATCGGCCAGGCTGCGGCGGCGCAGCCGAGCCAGGGTACCAGGGGCGACGATCTGTACGCATTGCCCGGTGACGACACTGCAGCTATCCGCTGCGGCGATCAATACCAACTGCTGGCCATCGAAGGCATGATCCCGGCTTTTGTCGAACAGGCGCCTTGGTTCGCCGGTTGGTCGGCCGTCATGGCCAATGTCAGCGACATCACCGCCATGGGGGGGCGCGCCACTGCGGTGGTCAATGCCTATTGGCACCATGATCCACACGCCACCGACAGCCTATTGGCCGGTGTCCGTGACGCCTGCGCGGCCTACGGCCTGATCATGGCTGGCGGCCATACCAGCTTGGCGGCCGGCAATCCTGTGGCGCTGGCAGTCGCTATCACGGGCTGGGCGCGCAGGGTACTCTCGACCCTGCACGTCGCGCCGGGCCAGATCATCGTCATGGCGGTGGACCTGGATGGCCAGTGGCATGGTAACGCGCCCTACTGGAAAGCCTTCGAGAACGTGCCCGGCGATCGTTTGCGCGAGAAACTCGAGGTGATCCCGCGCCTGGCCGAAGCCGGCCTGCTGCTGGCTGCCAAAGACATCAGCAACGCCGGAATTCTAGGCACCCTGTTGATGCTCCTCGAACCCACCCACTGCGGGGCACGGATTCACCTTGAGGCGCTGCCCATCCCGGTCGAGACGCCGATGGAGCGCTGGCTGCAAGCATTCCCCAGTTACGGCTTCCTGCTCACCCTTGAGCGCGAAAACCTCGCCGCCGTGGAGGCAGCGTTCGCCGCTCAAGGCATTCATTGTGCCTGCATCGGCGAGGTCGATGACAGCGCCCGGCTGCAGGTGATTCAAGACCACGAACAAGTCGAGTTCTGGAACTTGGCCAGCCACCCCTTTACCGGATTCAGCTATCCCGAATTCGCTCACCCTGCCCTTTCGAAGGAGCACTGACATGCCCGCCGTGAACATTCGCCTGCGTTGGCCCGATGGCCAGGAAAGCAACACCTATTCACCTTCAACGAGCATCTACGAACACCTCCAGGAAGGCTGCACGTATTCCATGGCGGAGTTTTTACAGCGCGCGGAAACCGGCCTGAACGCGGCCTCGGAACGTGTCAAACAGGTCAAGGGTTTCTACTGCAGTTCGGCAATGGACAGCCTGGGCGGCCTGCGTATACGGGCGCGCAACTTTGCCGACCCGCACGCCCAGGTCGAGGTCGTGGAAATCAAACATCAGGGCACCGGCACGGTTCATTAGTCAGGCTTCGGCGACATCTGACGGCGCTGTTCAAATTTGAAGAGGACTTCACCATGACTCACTACACAACCATCGTCGTCGGCGGCGGCCAGGCCGGCCTTTCGGCCAGTTACTACCTGCAACAACAGGACATCGATCATGTGGTCCTGGAAAAACATACACTGACGCACACCTGGCGCAGCCAGCGCTGGGACGCCTTTTGCCTGGTGACGCCAAACTGGCAGTGCGCCCTTCCAGGCTATCCTTATACGGGTAATGAGCCCCATGGTTTCATGACCAAGGATCAGATCATCGACTACCTCGACGGTTTTATCGCCAAGGTCAATGCCCCGACCAAGGAAGGGGTTGCGGTACAGCGCATGACCGCACGCCCGGAGGGCGGCTACCTGCTCAATACGTCCAAGGGCGACTTCACCGCCGACCACGTCATTATCGCCAGCGGCGGCTATCACACGCCGATCATTCCGCGTCTGGCCGAACGCTTGCCGACGCAGATCACGCAAATTCATTCCGAGCAGTATCGCAACCAGCAGGCCTTGCCCGAGGGCGCCGTGTTGGTCGTGGGTTCGGGCCAATCCGGTGCGCAGATCGCCGAAGACCTGCATCTGGCCGGGCGCAAGGTTTACCTGGCCGTCGGCGATGCGCCGCGTTGCGCACGCTTCTACCGTGGCAAGGACGTGGTCGACTGGCTGGCGCAGATGGGCTACTACGACATTGGGGTGGACACTCACCCGCTTCGCGAAGGCGTGCGCGACAACACCAACCACTACGTCACAGGGCGTGACGGTGGACGCGATATCGACCTGCGCCGCTTCGCCCACGAAGGCATGCAATTGTTTGGCAGGCTCGAAAGCCTGGAAGGTACCACGCTGAAATTTGCCTGCGACCTGGGCGCCAATCTGGAAGCTGCCGACGCGGTCTACAATCGCATCAACGCCAGCATTGACAAGTACATTGCCGAGCACGCGATCGATGCGCCAATCGGCACGCCCTATACGCCGCTGTGGGTGCCGAAAGAAGAGCGAAGTGAACTGGAGCTCACCGTCAGCGCCATCACCAGCGTGATCTGGTGCATCGGTTTCCAGCCGGATTTCAGCTGGGTCGATGTGCCTGTCTTCAATGGCCGCAGCTATCCCGGCCATACCCGCGGGGTTACCGCTCGGCAGGGCTTGTATTTCCTCGGTTTGCCATGGCTGCACACCTGGGGCTCCGGACGGTTTTCCGGGGTGGCACGCGATGCTCAATACGTGGTGCAACACCTGGCAGCGACAGGCCTGTGCCGGGAGCGGCAACAGGCAGTCTAGCGCTGAAGGAGTTGGCCCATGTTTGCCCAGGCGATTATCCGCCGGGCAAACATGGGCTTAAGACTGGTGCAGTTTATTGGCTCGCATACACCTGCTGCGCAAACTCGGCGATGGCATCCGCCATTGCACGCGGCTGCTCGGGCGCCATGGCGTGTCCGGCGTTGGCGATGGTCTTGTGTTCGACCCGGTCGCCGAGCATGGACTTGAGAATGTTCGGAATCACCACTGCGTCATGCTGCCCCTGCAAGTCCAGGATCGGTACAGTTTTGCCGGCCGACCAATACAGCTCCACCGGCGTGCTGTCTCGCGCATGGTCCTGCGCCTGGTGGGTATTGTCATACCATCCGCTCAGCCAGGAGCGCGGGTCATTGCCGGGGGCAAAAAACGCCTCTTTGAGATAGTCGATACGCTTGGCCTCCGGCAGGGAATAATTACCCGCGCCTTTGATCGCCTCGACCATGCGGCCATAGGGTTTCTCCGATGATCCGGCGGGCAACTTTCCTATCGATGCGGCCGCCAACACGATCCCGTTGACCAGGTCCGGGCGGTCCACCGCCAGCACGCGCGCGGGCTGGCTGCCCCAGGCATGCCCGACCACTACCGAAGGCCCGGTCTTGGCCATGTCCATTACCAGCGCGACGTCGGCGGCGAAGTCATGCAGCGTCGGTGTATCCATGGGCCCCTTACTGCCCTTGACCCCGCGTGGTTCTGGGCGGATCACGCGATAGCCGTCAGCGGCCAGGTACCGTGCGACCTCGTCATAATCATTTGCGCCGCGGCCCTTAGAGGGCAGGATTACGATCACATGGCCCTTGCCCTGGTCCAGTGCTTCGATATGGACGTTGCCCTTCTCGGCCACCAGTGTACGTACCGAATCATCGGCATTTCCCGGCAGGCTATAGGCTACGAGGCCAGCGACGATTAAGGATTGCATGACGCGAGTGTAGTGCATTGGATGAGCCTTTTTATTATGGGTGTGAACACTCAGGTTTATGCACCGGGAAGAAAATAACCAATACCGATATCTCATGGTGTTCGATGCCTGTCGGGCATGGCCCCTCCCCTGCAGAAATCCCCTCAAAGTCCCATGCCCTGCCGTTATGGATACCTATGGTTTAAAGGTCTTGGCGCGAACCAGAACGCCGCCCATATGCTTCCAAGCTCCTGAATACAACAATAATGGAGCCCCATGAATAAACTCACCGCCGCTCAAGTCACGCCCCAGGAGGCGCTGGAGTCCAGCGCTTGTCGCAAAGCCGCGATACGCTTGATCCCGTTGCTGGCCATCGCGTATTTCTTCAACTATCTGGACCGAACCAATGTCGGGTTCGCATCGTTGACGATGAACGACGATTTGGGGCTCACCGCGTCCCAGTTCGGTTTTGCGGCCGGCATCTTTTACGTCGGTTATTGCCTGTTCGAGGTGCCCAGCAACCTGGCGCTTTACCGCTTCGGTGCGCGCCGATGGCTGGCCAGGATCATGATTACGTGGGGGCTGTTTTCGGCGTCCACAGCGTTGGCGCAAGGGCCTGTCAGTTATTCGGTCATCCGCCTGCTGGCCGGCATCGCCGAAGCCGGCTTTTTCCCCGGCGTCATCTTCTTCCTGTCGTTGTGGTTTCCCATCCAGTATCGAACGCGGGTAATGGCCTGGTTTCTATTCGCCATCCCTGTGTCTTCGGTTCTCGGCGGGCCTCTGTCGGCTGCCATGCTGGCAATGGATGGCATCTGGGGTTTCCACGGCTGGCAGTGGCTGCTGGTGCTGCAAGGGCTGCCTGCCTGCGTACTGGGTGTGATGTGCCTGAACATGCTGGCCGACCGGCCCGCTGACGCAAAATGGCTGACCGTGGACGAGCGTCACGCGTTGCAATCGGCCCTCGATGCCGAGCACGAATCGAAGGGTTCCCACAGCTTTCGCGAGTCAATCAACGACGTGCGCGTATGGCTGCTGGCGGCCATTCTGTTCAGCTATATCATCGGCATCCTCGGCATTGGTGTATGGCTGCCGCAGATCCTCAAGACCCATTCACTGACCACCACTCAGATCGGCTGGGTGTCGGCGATCCCTTATCTGATCGCCAGTGTCGCCATGCTGCTGTGGGCCAAAGTGCTCGCACGTAAGCGGCGTTATGTCCTGCACCTTGCGATTACGTGCGCCACGGGGGCGGCCGGTTTTATCTTCTCGGTGGTCTATAGCGACCTGATTCCGGCGCTGATTGGCCTGACGGTCGCGTTGATTGGCTTAAGCTCGGTGCGCACCTGCTTCTACAGCATTCCGGCGACGTTCCTGAGCAAGCAGGCAGCGGCGGGTGGCATTGCGTTCATTAACGCGGTGGGCAGCCTTGGCGGCCTGGTGGGACCTTATGCAGTGGGCTGGCTCAAGGACGTCACACACTCATTCAATGCCGGTCTCATTGCGATGGCGGCCATGCTGTGTGTCGCCACGGTGTTGACGTTGATTTTGCGCTACGTGGTAAAGGAAGCCTGATACACCAAGGCCCCGGCGGGCTGATTAAACCGCCGGGGTTGCTCATCAATTGCAGTGGAACTTCTTCTGGCGAGCCATGAACGTCGAAAGCTCTCTACCCTCCCGGTTGTAGCGCTTGAGGGCCTTCGCCACAACGCCTAGCCCCACCTGGTCGGCATAGTAGGTCAACCCGCCTTTGTAACGGGGGAAGCCGTAGCCATGAATCCAGACCAGATCAATATCCGCAGGGTGCGCCACGATATCGTGCTCGATCAACCAGGCGGCCTCGTTGACCATCGCAAACAAACAGCGCTCTTCAATTTCGTGATCGGTGATGCTGCGGGGGGTGATGCTCCATTGTTGTCGATGATCCGCCAACAACTCTGCCAGCCAAGGGTCCGGCAACGCTTGGCGGCTGCCTGACGCGTAGCGATAGAAGCCGAGGCCAGCCTTTTGCCCGAGCCGACCTGCGGCATACAACGTATCGACCCAATCGCAGCGTTTCTCACGCTCGCTCAACTGCGACAAACGCCCCTGACGGTTACGCCAGGCGACGTCCACGCCAGCCATGTCCCGCAATTCAAAGGGGCCAATGGGAAAGCCGAACGCACGCATCACCCGGTCGACGGCTTCGGGAGACGCGCCCTCCTCCAGCAGGAACATGGCTTCGCGCTCGCGCGCAGCCAAGAGCCGATTCCCGACAAAGCCGTCGCATACCCCCACGGTGACCGCCACTTTGCCCAGCCGCAGCGCCAAATCAAGCACGGCAGCCAGCACAGACCTATCGGTTTGGGTCGTGCGAACCACTTCCAGGAGTTTCATCACCGGCGCCGGGCTGAAAAAGTGCATCCCCAATACCTGCTGCGGGCGACGGGTGCAATCGGCGATGGCTTCGACGTCCAGATATGAGGTATTGGTTGCCAGGATGGCGTCCGGCTTACACAGCGTATCCAACTGGCGAAACACCTCGCGCTTGACCTCAATGTCTTCGAAAACAGCTTCGATGACCAGGTCGGCGTCCGCCACAGCGTCCATTGACGTCGATGGCGAGATCAAAGCCCGGCGTTCCTGACAGACTTGCTCATCCATACGCCCCTTAAGCAGCGCGTCGCGGTAATAGTCATCAATGTGCTTAACGCCGCGTTGCAGCGCTGCGTCCTGTACATCGATCAGGCTCACAGCAACACCTGCATTGGCCACGCAGATAGCAATCCCGCTGCCCATAGTGCCTGAACCGATGACCGCGACCTTTTCAATCCCACGTCCCTGGCCGTTAGCGGCGAGCGTGCGCGTGCGCCCCGCCAGGGCTCGCTCGGCGAAAAACAGATGCCGCAAGGCTTTGGCCTGGGCCGATTGCCGCCGTTCGATAAACAGCGAGCGCTCCAGCGCCATGCCGGCGTCAAACGACTCGGTCAGAGCCGCATTGATGGCCTTGAGCGCGGCCTGGGGTGCTTCTTGCCCAGCCAGCTTCTTCATCACCGCAGTAACTTTCGTTTCGAATTCAGCGCTGTTGTGGGCGGGCATCAACCGATCCCGCGTGCGCTCCCAAAAAGGATGGGTAAGGATAAAGCGCCTGGCGTGTTCGATGGCTGCACCTGGCAGGTCGTCGGCCACACAGTGGTCGACCAGCCCGACGGCCTGAGCCTGCGTCGCCGACAGGCGCTGCCCGCCAATCACGACATCAACGGCGACCAGCGGCCCACAGAGGCGAACCAGCCGCTGCGTACCTCCCGCGCCAGGTATCAAACCCAGGCTGACCTCCGGCAAGCCCAACACCGTGTGTTCATCGGCAATACGCAGATGACACGCCAGCGCCAACTCGAAGCCGCCACCGAGCACCGAACCATGCAAGGCCGCGATGACCGGCTTCTGGCTGTTTTCGATAACACTCAGAACGTCCGGCAGATGGGGCTCCATCAGGGGCTGGTCGAATTCCTTGAGATCGGCGCCGGCCACAAACGTCTTGCCCTGGCAGGTGATAACAATGGCCTGCACCGCAGGGTCGGACCCGGCCAGAGCGAGGCAGGCCGAGAGCTGTTGCCGAACGCCTTGGGACAAAGCGTTCACCGGCGGGTTGTTGATTGCGATGACAGCGATGCCGTCATCTGTTTTCAGGCTTACCAATGCATCCATGAGGGTTACCAGTCAGAGGAAGGAAATGGGATAGCTGAGGATCACCCGCGTGTCGTTGGCATTGCGCGAGAAGTCCGAGCGATACGCGGCGTTGCGCAGGCGTATGTCCAAGGCCTTGAGCGGTCCGCTTTGTACCCGGTACTGCAATTCGATATCCAACTCGCGCTCGCGGCCTGAATCGGTACTCAGCACCTGTGCATCAGTGCCTTTGACGTAGCGGGTCATAAAGGTCAGCCCCGGCAAGCCCCATGACGCCAGGTCACGGGCATAACGCAGTTGCCAGGAGCGTTCACCCTTCTCGGCAAAATCGCCCACCTGCACGAAGTTGACCAGATACGGGTCGGTGCCCTCGACGTAGGGAAACGCCGAATCCCCGCTCATGGCCTGATAACCCAGGCTGAACGCGTTGCCACGCCATTCGTAGGTCGCTATCCCACTGAAAGCGCGATTGTCGATCTCTCCGGCGCGCGCCTGTCCTTGATCATCACTGATGAACAGGCGCAGATCTGACTTAAACTTGCCCTTGCCGACTTCGTTGGCGCTGCTGAACCCCAGGTAATGCTGTTGGTAGACATCCTCCAGACGACCGACCTGGTAAGTCAGCTGCACCGTCTTCCAACGATAGGCAGCGCCTGCCAACTCAAAGGCACCGCCATCCAGCTGGCCGCTGAAGCGCCGGTTCTTATTATTGATGGCCAACCCTTGCGCGCCGGTGACATCGCGGTCAGTCACTTGGTCAAGGTGCCCGCCTATCAGCTCCAAGCCGCCCCACTCTCGGGACTCGAGCATACCGCCGCGGAAGGTCTGCGGCAGTAAGCGACCGAAGTTTGATTGCAGGGTGGGCAGCTTGGGCATCAAGGTGCCCACCTTCAGCTCGGTTTTGGACACGCGCATTTTTGCGGTCAGCCCGGCCTTGGAATACTCATCGGGTGCCCTGCCGTCATCATGAACCGGCAGCAAGCCGGTACCGGTGCGGTCCGGGCTGGAGTCGAGTTTCAGTCCGACCATGGCGATTGCGTCCAGGCCGAAGCCGACGAATCCTGGGGTGTAGCCCGACTGTGCGCGAAGAATGAAGCCTTGGGCCCATTCATCGCGCTTTGATTGGCCGCTGCCATCACGAAAGTCGCGGTTCATGTAGAAGTTGCGCAGCTCCAGGTCGACTTTGGCATCCGCCATGAAATCCGCGGCCTGTGCACTGGCAAGCCATGGCCCGGCGGCGACGATCACGCCCCAGGATGCAGCTGTTTTCTTATTATTCATGAGTGATTCCGGGCCGTACTCAGCCACACCGAACTCGGTTGAGGTCGGTGGGCCGATACGTGCGTCAATGTTGAGAGGGGTATCAGCGTACTGAGGTCATGTAGTCGCTGGCCTTGCCAGGAATCGATTGGCCCTGAATCTTGCCGAGAAACGCAATGGCCCGGGCCACGTCGTCTTCGCTCAGATAAGGCGTTTGCGGGAACGAGTGTTTGTTGGACTTCCACGCCGCTGCGTAGACATTGTCCGGCGTGCCTTCAAAACGAGCACGCACGAGTTTCATCGCTTGCTCAGGGTCTTCGTTGATCAGCTTGGTCGCTTGCGCGAGGCCGTCGAGGAACTGTTTGACGGTTTTCGGGTTTTCATCTGCCCACTGTTTGCGCGCGCTCAAGGCAATCGAAGGGTAGCCATCAAGCTCCTTGACCTGCCCGTCGGCCATGTCCAACAGCGTGAACCCTTTGTGCTCGATAATCGCGCTGTCCGAGGTGGGCGAGGACAAGGCAAAGCCATCGATTCGTCCTTGGGAGAACGCGGTCAGAATGGCGCTGGCGCTGTTGAGGTAAAGCAGGGTGAAATCTTTCTCTGCCGAAAGGCCACCCTTTTCACCGAGGAAGCGCACCAGGAAATCGGCGCTGCCACCCGCACCGCTGACGGCAATCTTCAAGCCTTTCATCGCCTTCAGACGTTCTTCCATAGGGGTCTGCGCGGTCAGGCCGAGTTGGTCGGCTTTCTTCTGGCTGATGACCACGTTACTTGCATACTGTCCCACCAGGCGCCCCAGAAGGGTTAGATCAGCGCCCTTCAATTTAGCGTTGATCGAATTCTGGATCGCGCACGAACAGAACTCCACGGTTCGACTGGCCAGGCCCGAAGTCGCGGCGCCACCGCCCTTGAACTTGATCAATTCGACATTCATACCCTGCTTCTTGAAATAGCCGCCATCCACCGCCACGAACAGCGGCATATGCACGAAGCCGTCGGTGCCCAGGGCAACCTTGATGTCCTGCGCATGTGCGCCGGCGCTCGCGGCCACCAGCGAAGCGACCAGGCCCATCTTTGCAATCAGCGTTTTAATAGACATATGTACACCTGTATTTTCTTGTGCGTTATGAACAGGTCAAACCGAAGCTTCACGATCACCCAGGTCTTTTTTCCACGGCATCAGACGGGTTTCCACCATTCGTACAAACGCTTGCAGCAGCAGCGCCAGGGCGATAATCGCGACCAGTGCGGCGAATACGCCGGCGGTGTCCAACTGCCCGGCGGCATCTTGCAGCAGGTAACCGAGCCCGCGATTGGAGGCCATGATTTCGCCGACGATGGCGCCGATCAGGGCATACGGCACCGAGAGCTTGAGGCCGGTGAACACCCATTGGATCGCCGAGGGGAACACCACTTTGGTGATCAGGTGATGTTCGCGGGCGCCCATCAGGCGCAGTATCTCCAACTGCTCGCGGTCAACCGCACGCACGCCGCTGTAGGTGTTGAGGAACACCAGGAAGAACACGATGGTGGCGGTCAGGATGATCTTCATCTCGATACCGATGCCGAACCACATGATGAACAGCGGCGCCAGGGCCACTTTGGGCAGGCTGTAGATCGAGATCAAGATCGGATCGAGCAGCTTGGCCAGCAATTCGTTACGCCCCAGCAACAGCCCCACCCCAATCCCGACGGTCGCCCCCAGTACGAAGCCTGCAAGGGTTTCCACCACGGTGATCCCGCCATGGGAAAACAGCCTGCCACTGATGACCAACTCGTAGAACTTGCCAGCGATCTCGCTGGGTGAGCTGACGAAGAAGGGGTCGATCAACGGCCCCGAGGCGAGTTGCCAGGTGCCGAAAAGCACGATGAAAATCGCCAGGCGTCCAAGGAAAATATTCATGCTTGGTTATCCTTTGCTGCATCGTTCAAAGACGGGGTCATGAAGTCCCACAAGTCGCCGCAGAGCTGGTGATAGCGCGGGTCTTTGCGCAACTGCAGAATGTTGCGCTCCTCGCCCAGGGGAATCTGCACGTCCTTGACGATGGTGCCGGGACGGCCGGCGAAGATCAGACAGCGATCACCGAGTGCCACGGCCTCATCCAAATCGTGGGTGACAAAGATGACCGTCTTGTTCAACCGGCGACTGAGCCGGATCAGCTCGGTCTGCATGCGCATGCGCAGTTGCGCATCGAGTGCCGCGAACGGCTCGTCCATCAGCAGGGTTTCAGGGTCATACGCCAGCAGCCGGGCCAGCGCCGCACGTTTACGCATACCGCCGGAGAGCTGGCTGGGGTAGGACTTTTCGAAGCCTTCCAGGCCCACGAGGCGAACCAGCTCCTGGATGCGTACGCGGCGTTCTGCCTTGGCCATGCCCTGGATCTCCAACGGCACGGCAATGTTGCCCACCACATCACGCCAAGGCAGCAAGTGGTCACTCTGGGTCATGTAGCCGGTACGGCCATTGACCCCGCAAACGGCCTTACCGTTGTAGACGACCTGCCCTTCGGTGGGCGCAAACAACCCCGCGACCATGTTCAGCAAGGTGGACTTGCCGCAGCCCGACGGCCCGACCACGGTGACCACTTCGCCCTTCTTGATCGACAGGTTGATGCTATGGGAGGCCTGTTTGGCAATGCCCTTGACGGTGAAGGATTTGGACACGCCGATGAACTGGATGAGCGATGACGCCTGCTCGTCGCGTTCGGCGCCTTTAGGCTGGGTGATGGCTTTCAATGCGACAGGCATGATGGGCCTCCGCTTTGAAAATGAACGTTACCCAGAGGGAGCTGTTGAGGCGATGTGCAATTAAATACGTTCATAGCGACCTACTTGTTTTTATGAGTCGTTGATGAAGCTGTCTTGATTATGAAACCGGAGGGTTAAGGGTCAATCCACCTATTCCACACAGTGGAATAGGTGGCGCCTCAGGCCAGCAACGTGAGGCCATCAACGGCCCTCACGCCCTGCCCTTCGGCCAGCACGCGCAAGGGGTTGATCTCAGCCTCTTGCAGCTTTGTTCCCAGGGTCGTGGCCATGTCGGCGAAGGCGAGGATGCAGTCGACCAACGCGTTGATATCGGCCTTGGGCGCGCCGCGATAACCGTCGAGCAGCGCGAAGGTCTTCAGCTCCCGCAGCATTGCATCCGCGTCATTGCGCGAGATCGGCAGCAATCGCATGCTGGTATCGCGCAGCAATTCGGCGCTGACACCGCCCATACCCAGCAGCAACGCCGGCCCCAGTTGTGGGTCGCGATGGAAGCCGAGGATCAGCTCATGACCGCCACTGACCATCTCCTGGACAAGGAAACGCTCGGGCGCGAACCCGGCCTTCTGCGTGACCACGCGGCGCATGTCGTCCAACGCCTGACCAATGCTGTGTTCGCTCAGGCCGAGCGCAACGCCACCGACTTCGGTCTTGTGAGGGATGCGCTCGGACAGCACCTTGAGCACAACGTTCGGGCCGAGCGCCCGGGCGGCCTCGATTGCCTCGCCAGCATCCGCGACCGCCTGCTCACGAGTGACGGGCACGCCGAAACGAGTAAACAGAGCTTTGCTCTGCTGTTCATCCAGGGTTCCACCGGGCAACTGCTCGACGTCCTCGGCGCTCATATGCTGACGGCTTGATTGCGCTCGCGGCGTGTCCTGAACAATGCAGGCTTTGGCTTTGAGTGCCAGCAATGCACTCGCGCAAGCCTCCGGCGCAGTAAAGGCGACGCCCTGGTTGCTGTTGATACGTAGCAAGGCTTGCGGTGCGTACGGGCTGACATAGGCAAGCACGGGCTTGCTGCTGTCGCGCTGGCTGTCGCGGATCGCGTCGGCCATCAGCGTCGGGCGCGCGACACCGGATGATCCCACCACACTGATCACCGCGTCGTAGTCCGCGCTTTCCAGCAGGATGCGCATGGCTTCTTGCATGATCTGCGGCTGCAGGCCGGCCAGGGTCAGGTCGATGGGGTTACGGTCGAGCACCGCCTGGTCACCGAGGTCCAGATCACGCAAACGTGCAGCGGTGGCCTCCCCCGGCGGCGGCGTGTCGAAACCATTGGCGCCCAGGGCATCGGCAATCAGCGTGCCCGCGCCGCCGGTCGAGGTCAGAATCGCCACCCGGTTACCCGCCATCGTGCGCCGGCTCGCCAACGCGAACGGCAGGTCGAGCAGATCGGCAAACGTCTGTGCCCGCACGATGCCCAGTTGTTTGAAGTACACGTCGTAGAGTGCGTCGGCGCCGGCCAGGGCGCCGGTATGGGAAGCAGCTGATCGGGCTCCGGCTTCGGAGCGCCCGACTTTGAACACAACAATGGGCTTGCCGGCCGCGCGCGCTTTGAGGGCAGCGCGGCTGAATTTCTCGGTGTCGCGCAGCCCTTCGAGGTAAAGGGCAATGACTTCCGTGGCGTCGTCATCCACCAGGTAATCGACGAAATCGGCGACGTCCAGGTCGACTTCGTTGCTGGTCGCCACCAGCTTGGAAAAACCGATGCCGGCGGCAGCACCACGGGACAGGAGCGATCCCAGGATCCCGCCACTCTGGGAAATGACTGCGATGTTACCCGCTCTCAATGCATCCTGATCCAGCGCACCGCTAGCCGACAAGGTGATGCCCTGGGTAAGGTTGATCAGGCCGATGGTGTTCGGCCCCAGGATGCGCATGTTGCCTCGCGCCTTGTGCAAGGCCTGCTGGCGCGCGACGCCCGCTTCGCCAGCCTCTCCATAGCCACCGGCAAGCACGATGGCCGCCGGCGTGCCCATGGCCGCCAGTTCGGCAACGGCCTGGTTGGCACGCTCAGGCCCGAGCAGGATGATGGCGGCGTCCGGAACCTCTGGTAGTGCGGCGATAGAGGGATAGCAGGTCAACCCATCGATCTCGGTGTACCGCGGGTTGACCGGATACAAGCGGCCTTCGAAGCCATGTTTGCGCAGGAATGCGATGGGCCGTCCGGAGGTCTTCTGCGCATCGCCGGAGGCGCCGATCACCGCTACACTGCGCGGGTTCATCAGGCGGGAAATATTACCCATGCTCATGCCCTCTTCGCCTTGGCCGCCAGAAAAGCCGCCACCGACGCCTGATGCTCGGCCGAGGTGTAGCAAATGCCTTGCGCCTGGCTGCCCATGGCCAAGACCTGGGCCTGGGTCAGTTCGAAGCTGTTGTTGAGGATGGATTTGCTCAATGCCAGTGCGGTCGCCGAGCCGGCGGAGAGTTCCAACGCCCAGCAGCGGGTTTCTTCCAGCAGGTCGTCGTGTTCGACCACTCGGTCCACCAGGCCGATCGCCAGCCCTTCGTCGGGCTCTACGCGGCGACCGGTGTAGATCAGTTCCTTGGCTTTGGGCAATCCGACTCGACGCGGCAACAGGTACAAGCCGCCGCCGTCGGGGATCAGGCCCCGAGCGATATAACTCATGGCATAGCTGGCTTGCCGGGAGGACACCACGAAATCGCAGCTCAGTGCCAGGTCGCAACCCAGCCCCGTGGCGGCACCATTGACAGCAGCCAGGGTCGGCTTGGGCAGGTTGAGCAATAGGGAGACCGCATGATGCACGCGCTGCTGGCGCTTCCAGCCGTTATAGGCCACCTCGCCCGCCGGTGCGCTCATGCGTTTTTCCATGCCCTTGATGTCGCCGCCTGCGCAGAAGCCTTTGCCGGTACCAGTGATGATGAGGGCGCGAATCTGGCTGTTTGCGGCCACTTCTTCCAGCAACTCGATCATGTGACTGCGCATCTCGTCGCTGATGGCGTTGCGCGCTTCGGGTCGATTAAGGGTCAGCACCGCGATGCCATCGTCATCGACGGCCATGTGGATGGGCGAGGTAACACTTTGCAACATCGTCATGGGGAATCTCTCTCTTGTTGTTGGCATGGCAGCAGCCCAAACTGAAGGGCCTTGCGCTGATCCCGAGTCTATGGAGCTCCCCATGATTGACAATCCGGCAATTCCACTGGATGGAACACGATGAAAGAGGACGACGGGTTTGATACGCCGGGTGCCGGCAAGGCGCCGATCAACCGTTCGCTGGAGCGCGGCCTTGAAATCCTGCGAGCCTTTCGCGCGGGCACCGAGTACTTGGGGAATGGCGAAATCAGCGAACGCACAGGTTTGTCCAAGTCCACGATCAGTCGCCTGACCCAGACGCTGATCCACAGCGGCATGCTGGTGTACGACCGCCAACACAGTGCCTATCGCCTCGCACCCGCCACCCTCTGCTTCGCCAACGTCATGTACAACAGCAGTTCGCTGGTGCAGATCGCTGCGCCCTTGATGCGCGAAGCGGCCCACGCGTTAGGCGTGAATGTGGGGCTGGCCGCCGCCGACCGCGATGAGATGATTTACCTGGAGTCCATCCGACTGAGCCGTAAAAACACCCCACGAACCGTACAAACCGGGCAGCGAGTCCCCATGGAGTTCACTTCCTTGGGGCGCGCTTACCTGGCGACGATTGGCACGAAAGAGCGGCAAGCGCTGATGGCGAACTTCAAGTCGAGACGCTGCGATGCCAGGTGGGCGGTATTGGAAACAGAGATTGCCGAAGCCTGCGAAAGCGTGCGACTTCGAGGGTATTGCGCTGCGTCCTGGCAGGCCGAAGTCGTGGCTATTTCAACCCCACTCGGCATCCGTAACTATCAGGACCATATTTTGAATATCAGCCTATCCACCCCACAGTCTATCGATGCCGTCGTGACGTGTTACGCCGCGCCGTTGATGGCGCTGGCGGACAAGATCCGCGCCAATGTCGATAGCGACTCACGCTAATCCTTGAACAGGCCCCACGTTCCTAGAGCCAACTCCGAACTTCACCATTGAGGCTGTCAGGAGGGCCATGAATGACCAACTCCGGAACAAACCAACGGCTCAATGCTGAGCCGGCCAGCTTCTGCGTGATTTTCAACCAAATCCCAAAGCATGGTTTTTTGAGAGCCAACATCCATCAGCATCTGGACTTGGACCGTCGAGGTAGTCGGGACGAGGCTAAACACGCTTGAAAAACTAGGTCTATGAAAATCTATCGATGAACAATCGCGCTAATTCCGAGAACATTTAGTCAGCAATCTCGGCCCCGTGAGCTATTTATGAACATCTGACATCGCCCACTTGGATGATCACGCACTACGTCAGATAGGGTCATAATGCGTCATGTTCACTTTCAGCCACGTTCTGGATCTGGAGTCTGGTCACCAGTACCTACTCGTCTGCTCAGGATTGTTGTCCCTGTCCAGCCTGGCGGCAGCACCTGGTTATTGGATTATTTTACGGAGTGACGAGCTTAGCTGTGCATAAGGTGCGTACGAATCGAAGGCCGGATAGCTGTCAAAATCCTGGCCGATTTCGCAAGGCAGATGGGAAATGACCAGCTGGTACCTAGTCCGTCCGGAGCTCAGGTTTCTGAAGAAAAATTAACTGCTGTGCGAGCGTGCAAAAACGCGGGATTGATTCATCGTGAGACAATGGCAAAGCTTTGGTTGCCCACCAAAAATCAATGCAGCGCGGTCAGCCCCCGCACAAATTTTGAACGCCCTCCTCTCCTAACTTGACCTCAGCACCGGCGGTCAGCGCACGATGGGCGTGAGCTGTGCATACCGCCCGCGCCCCCGAGGCCCACTGATGGACAGAGCCAAGGGTGCCAGGCGATATACAAACGCAAAAAGAACGCCCGTGTCAAAACGTCCTTTTTTGCTAAATCAGCGGCGCAAGAGACGGTTTAGAACCAACAGGGCGACGGCACCAATCGCGATTGCAGCAACTGGTTTCTCCTTAACAAAGGTCGATACGCTGTCCAGTGCATCGCCATAGGTTTGGGTCAACTGACCAGCAGCTTGACGTCCCACGCCTTCAGCTTCCAGCTTCGAATCACCAAAGAGTTTCCCCACTGCGCTCTGCGCCTTGCCTGCAACTTTTTCTACAGCGCCTTCAACTTGTTCGCTTTTCATGATTCACCAAGCCTTCGTGTGTGATTGAGTAACCCAGGAGTTGCCAGGGCTTGAGGTAACTTGCACAGAATTAGGGGGGCGGGCGTAGTGATTAGTTCAAAGTTGATTGTTGGGCGCTCAGTTGATCAAATTGCGAAGCGATCTTTGCGGTTCGCACTCCAATGTAATGTTGATGTCCGGAACTGGCCAACCCTGCGATATCTAATCGGCTCAGGGAAGAAACTGATGACTACAGACCCGCTATATCTCGTCTTTTTGCCAGATCTGGCGGCAGTGCTTCGAGCCGCCGAGGATAAAAAAGGCGCGCCACTGACCGAGGCTGAGGTTTGCGAAAGAGTGGCGTGCTGATTAAAGCAGAGGCCTAACCGCGCTTTTGGCCTAAAACATTCGCTTATCGGTTCGACGCCACACATCTCACACTACCTGCCTGGCATCAGTGGAGTGTCCGCTTGGAGTCGAAAGCGGCTTTTCGTAAATGGCGGCTATTGGCCATTAGCTGTCTGTTGTAGGGAAGCAAACGCCAACCACGCCGCAAGCGAGGATAACGTCCGCTTTGGTTATCGTGACGCGCGATTGCTGGCCCCGCATGAGTGATGTCACAATGATGTGCCGCGCCTTGCACGCTCAACGATAAGCGCGATTCACGGACTATCACCATGCCTAGCCTCTGTTACTGTTCTAACACGCCAGGCCCGCCGAAGAGACTTCTCCTGGTTCGGCTGCGTCGACTGCTGTGTTTTGTGCTCGTCTGGGGTCAGGCTGCGTGGGCGGGTCCTGGCCCTCAACAGAATGGCGCCGAACAGGTGATTGATGTCCAGCTACGTTGGAAACATCAGTTCCAGTTCGCTGGCTACTATGCCGCCATCGCAAAGGGCTATTACCGCGAAGAAGGACTTGACGTGCGCTTGCACGAAGGAGGCCCCCATGTCACACCGGTCGAAGAAGTGCTCTCTGGGCGTGCCCAATACGGCGAAGCCAATAGTGAATTGCTCTACGCACGTCTGCATGGAAAGCCCTTGGTAGCGCTGGCGGTGATTTTTCAGCATTCACCTTCCGTGCTCGTGGCTCGTACAGACCAAGGCGTTCGAACTGTGCACGACCTGATTGGCAAGCCGTTGATGCTAATGGATGCACAGACCGATGCCGATTTTCTGGCGATGTTCCGTAGCGAGGGTATACCCTTCGAAAAACTACAACTGCTACCCAGCAGTTATCAAATTGGAGATCTAGCCAGCGGTAAAGTGACGGCGTTCAACTCGTACCTGACCAACGAGCCCTTCTACCTGCAAGAGCGGGGCGTGGAATACAACATCATCTCGCCCGTCACCTACGGGATCGACTTCTACAGCGACATCCTGTTTACCAGCCAGGCCGAGATTGACGAACATCCACAGCGGGTCGAGGCCTTCCGCCGCGCTACCCTGCGCGGCTGGCGCTACGCGATGGATAACCCCGAGCAAATCATAGACCTGTTACTCAATCAGTACTCGGTGGAGAAAACTCGCGCGCACTTGCAATTCGAAGCTCAGGCCATGCGTCCGCTGGTGATATCTGACCTGATCGAGATCGGTCATATGAACCCAGGGCGCTGGCAACGTATGGCTGAAACCTTCCTCGAACTGGGTATGGTCGACAATATCGCCGGTCTGGAAAATTTCATTTACGATCCCAACCCGCCACAGCTCATCGAGCGGCTACGCAAGACCATTGTGCTGATCAGTATCGGCTGTGTGCTTGTCCTGATGTTCGCTCTGGTTCTGTTGAATGCCCAGCGCCATCTGCGCAACGAGATCAAGTTGCGCAAACTCGCCGAAGAGGAAGTACATAAGCTGGCCTTCTATGACAGCCTGACTGGCTTACCCAATCGCAATAGTTTTATTCCCTTTGCTAGTCAGAAGCTGCTGGCCGCAAAGAGCCGTGGAGAACATCTGGCCCTGTGCTATATCGACTTGAATCACTTCAAGCAGATCAATGATCGTTTTGGCCACCAGGCTGGCGATGCCATCCTGATCCACGTAGGCACGGCCATCAAATCCAATGTTCGCGAGTTCGAAATAGCCGCGCGCATGGGCGGTGACGAATTCGTAGTGCTGCTCGACGGCGCGCATCACAGAGGCAATATCAAGCGCATCACCCATGAAATCTGCAAGGCCGTCGACCTGCCCATTCCATGGAAAAACAGCCAGATCAAGGTCAGCGCCAGCCTAGGGCTGGCGTGGTATCCGGAAGATGGCGAAGGTCTGGACGATCTGATTTTCAAGGCCGACACCGCCATGTTCGAAAGCAAAGCCAGTATCGCTGCGCAGGCTTGAAACTGCTTGCGTGGTGCCCCTGCGAAAAGACTTGATAGTTAGAAACCAGTGCGTCACTGCGGTTTGCGTGTGCGTCGTCCTTCGCATGACGTCTCTAGTCAGTGCCGTGACTGACCCGGATTGTAGAAGCTGAATGATCTAGAGCCGCCTACGGTAATCCTCCGTCCGCTTCTGGCCGTTTTATGCCTCTTGCCAGGGGCAGCGATCGGCCCAGAGTGTGTAAAAACGGGCCAGTGCAATGTCGGCACGTAGCCCCGACGGTTTTTGCTATGTAGTCGCTCGGGGTAAGCCCTGCGGGTCGTCACTAGGGTCTTGGAGGCTTCAATAAAGCCCCTACGATGCCAGGTGGGCAACAAAGCCAACCATTTCAGGCTGACAACGCCTTCATTAAGCTGCTGGTGCCAAGGATTTTCATAACGCGCTTCATGTTGTAGGCGAGCACGTTCAAGCTCATTTCTACACTGACGCCTTCCAGCCTTCGCGTCAAAAAATGCGTGGCGCCCATCCACTGTTTGAGC
Source organism: Pseudomonas sp. TE3911 (assembly GCF_054062775.1). NCBI lineage: Bacteria > Pseudomonadati > Pseudomonadota > Gammaproteobacteria > Pseudomonadales > Pseudomonadaceae > Pseudomonas > Pseudomonas sp. TE3911. Next base: position 2,180,873 of record NZ_JBSSFP010000001.1, read on the forward strand.
GTCCCGAAGGGATGCTCAACTGTGCGCTTTCGGACTCGCATCATGTCCGGCGCGTTGCTCAGCCGGACCTGCATCTCTTCCAATATCGCCTCATGCTCCCAGCGCCGAACACGGCGTTGCTTGCTCGGTGTGCACTGTGTTTTCAAGGCGCAGCCTTGACACTTTGAACTCCAATAACGATGCAGCTTCATGCCTTTCTCGACGCTGGAGAAACGCCATATCAGCGTTTCTCCAGCTGGACATACATAGTGATTTTTCGCCGCGTCATAGATAAAGGCATCGTTGTTAAAACGCCCATCAGCTTTGGCTCCAGAGGTCATTGGCTTGGGCACATACGCGGTGATATCAGCGTTGTGACAAGCCAGGATTTCCTCACCTTTGAAATAGCCTCGGTCGGCCACCACCGAAAGCGAATCTGATGCCATGGCCTCGCGCGCCTGCTTGGCCATTGAGCTGAGCTGATCACGGTCGGAACCGACATTGGTCACCTCATGAGCAACGATCAAATGGTGCTGAGCATCGACTGCTGTTTGCACGTTGTAGCCAACGATTCCTGTACCACGCGTCATCATTGAACGCGCGTCTGGATCGGTCAGTGAGACCTGTTTATCCGGTGAGTCGTTGAGCCGTATTTCAATCGCCTGAAGCTCCTTCATTTGCACTTTGAGCTTGGCGATTTTCTCTTCCAGCCGCACCGTCTTGGCTTCAGAGGATGTGGGCTCTTGCCGATCCGCAGTATCAAGTGCCGTTAAGTAACGGTTGATGCTCGATTCGATTTCTTCCATGCGCCGCTTCAGTTTGGCACTGGTGAAATTTCGGTCGCGGTTGTTGACGGCTTTAAACTTGCTGCCATCAATGGCAACCAGATTTTTCACCGAATAATCCCAACTGCTGACATAGCACTACGAACTGGCGACAGACGCCTCGGATAGCCTTGCTGTTGTCTTTTCGAAAATTCGCGATGGTCTTGAAATCGGGCATCAAACGCCCTGTCAGCCACATCAACTCCACGTTGCGTTGAGCTTCTCGTTCAAGACGCCGGCTCGATTGAATGCGGTTGAGATAGCCGTAGATGTAGATTTTCAGCAAGATTGCGGGGTGGTAAGCAGGTCGGCCGGTATCGGCTGGAATGACGCCTTCAAAACTTAGATTGACTAGGTCGAGTTCGTCGACGAAAACGTCGACTACTCGCACCGGATTTGTGTTGCTGACGTAGTCGTCAAGGCTTTCGGGAAGCAAAGTGCTTTGTCCGCGATGCTCACCTTGAATAAAGCGCTTCATTACCGACCCCCGAATGGATCACGCCAAAAATGATAGTAAAAGCATTCTGATTCAGCCACTGGCATGCGTTCGCTGGTTAACAGTTTTTTGAGGTAATGACGATGAGCCGATTGCACATGGTAAATATTGACCTGAGTGGGGTGTCAAGCTCTGAGGAACTCCATTGTGTCTTGAAGGATGCGCTCGGTTTTCCTGGGTGGTATGGCTGTAATTGGGATGCTTTCTGGGACGCGATAACGGGTCTAGTGGAAATGCCCGAGCACCTGAAAATTTCAGGGTGGAACATGCTATCCAAGCGCTTACCTGAGGATGCGAGGCTCATGCATGAATGCCTTACCGAAATGAAGGTTGAGTACCCAGCGCTCGCATCAGATGTAGATTTCGGCTAAACGATCCCAAGCTGACATTTCACCAGTTCCACCTAGAAACACAAGCGTCGCGCGGAGGTACTTTCCAAATCATTCAGCGGGATGCCTGTCTCCCCTGACGCCGGCTGAACATCTGTTTTTACACACTCTGGGCCAATAGCTGACACTCCGTTTGTCTACAAATCTAGGAGCGCTTCACTGCGTAGCCGATGAAACGACTAATTTTTAAAAACTGCTAATCTTTCACTTCCGTTGATTAAAAGATCGCTTAAAACTCTGATTGATTGACATACTAAAAATGGCTCGGTCAACTGTGAAATCTAATGTGTCGGATACGGCGATTAGTGACCTTAATTCTTCAGGGAAGTCTTCGATGCTAGCGCATACCGTTGGAATCAAATATCGAAAGTAGTCTCCAATTTCCGCGTCTCCCTCATAACCAATCGGATTATCTTCGCTGGACACGTAATCTTCTAGCGCGTGATAAACATAGAAGCCTTTTATTGATGGAAGTGAATACTCCGTGAGCTCTTGATAAAAGTTCGAACTCTCTAAGACTATGCGTTCCATTTCGTCGCGCGACGAGGGTTTGAGGTGCCTGCGAAACCTATATATATCTAAAAGAGTTCGACCTTCCTTGTTTTTTGGATAACTTTGAAACTCACGCGACTCTTCCCACATAAACTCATTTATACTGTCGAGTTTTTCCTCTAGCTCCGGAATAGCCAACAAGCTCGAAGGGATAGGGCCGAAACAGTTATTCACCATTACAGCTATACGCCCATGTCGATCCATGGCGAACCACGTGAAGATAGTCCCAAAACTTGGCTGCCAATCTTTATCTAACGGCATTACTTCACCTCTGGTAAAACGCGTATATCGCCTGAGATTATTATCGCCAGTGCTGGATTGGCCCTGTTACAGAAACTTTACTGATCCAGGATCCTACCCCCTGAACTATTACCAGCGCTAGATATTTACTGACGGGATGGGGCAGTGGCATAGGCCTCTGGGTCAACTCGACGTCAGTGTCAAAAGGCTCGTGCCTAACGTCCACTTTTTTCCTGCTTTTGCACGGTATGATCAACGTCAGCTTGCGGCCAAAAGCCGCCAGTCGCGACTGACCGCGGCCGGCCATTCGATGCGAACCGCATTTGGCTCTCGTAGGCTATTGTTTTTTTTTGATGCATGCTGACCTAATGGCGAATTGACATAGGGGATATGGAATGCACGAATCGTAAACAACTATTCAAACCCAGCTAGAAGCCGTGATTGCACAGATAAAGACCACAGTGCCTAACGACGAGCCCTTCGGGATCGCACATGGCAACTGGTCGTTCCCTGGACTTACGAGATCGGAATTAATCGAAGAAGCACAATCAATCATTGAGTTGATTGATGACAACGATACTGATGAACTGGGGAGTTCGGAAAGCCGGATTAAGGATTACGCTCGGCGCATAGCGTACTTGCATGCGGCTACCGTTCCGAATATTTGGGGTAGCGCAGCTACTGCCATTCCCACATATATGTTAACGCTTGAGGGACTGCGCAAAGCTCTTGAGCCCGTCTTGAAGGCAGACGAACGCGCCGAGGCGCAAGCAAAAATCCGAAGGCTGACTGTGCAGCTACGGGCTATGGAAGCGCGATTCAAGGGTTTAGAACCGCGCACTACTGACCTAAGTTCAATGGTTGAGAGGATTGAACAGGCCTACACCGCGGCTGATCAGCTTCCAGCCGACTTGGAGCAGTTGTCAGAGGCGAAAAAGACGATTGACGACCTTGCTCAAGCAGCAACAAAAGACCAAGCCCGTATCTTGACGCTTCGAGAGCACGCCGACGAACTTGATGCTCTGCTGAAAATAAGTGCGGAGGAAGCGGAAGCGGTGCTAAAACGCTGCGAGACAGCTTACTCAGCAGCGACAAGCGTTGGATTGGCGGCCGCATTCAGCGAGCGCTCTATCGCCCTATCCAAGTCGATGTGGTTCTGGGTTGCTGGACTTGCCGTGGCTCTTGTGGGAGGGAGCTATTTCGGCTCCAATCAGCTTCACACGCTTTCAGAGCTTTTCCAAATTCCAAATATATCGACATCGGTAGTGACACTGAATTTGCTACTGTCGCTGTTATCGGTTGGCGCTCCTGTTTGGTTTTCATGGTTGGCTACAAAGCAGATAGGACAACGATTCAGGCTTGCTGAAGATTATGCCTTTAAGGCATCCATTTCACGCGCGTATGAGGGTTTCCGTCGAGAAGCTGCTGGGTTTGATAAAGAAATGGAAGCGAAACTACTTTCATCTGCGCTTGCTCGGTTCGATGAGCTTCCTCTCCGCCTCGTAGAACCTGATAGCCATGGAAGTCCTTGGCATGAACTTGCTTCGTCGGACGTTGTTAAACAAGCATTCAAAGCCGTGCCAGGTTTTACTGAGCAAATAAAGGACCTCGCGGGCAAAGCTGTTGATGCTATGACCCCTTCAAAAGCGAAACCAACGTCAACGCCGACACCATTATCAGCACCGACCGAGTAATCGCAACTAGCCTATGCAGCGCTTACACACCGCGTGGGAGGCCTAATCCTACTAGGCTGGGTATGCTGCCACGTGGTTGTAGGCAACCAACTCAAGTTATTTATTCGTGGGATCGATGGTGTGGACATGCCTATACTTTTGGCTTTACTCGTGCGGTAGTGCCTGGTGATCACTGATGTGGGTAAACTGAACGGTGTCCTAGCGAACATTGACGATAATATCGGTGCCGCGCGACCGAGAGTTTCAGATCTGACCTCCGCAAGCGTCGAGCTGCAGCCCGTTCCATCCCGTTGTTTAAACGATGACCTGTAGAGATTAGGGGGTAAGATGGTATCTGGTGAAGTGCAGATGCAAGCGATACCTGATCGCATGCCTAACAAGCAATGTTGGATGCTGTTCAAGGTGGCTAATCTAGATCGACTACAGGCGCTGCAGCGTGGCCTGCTTTACATGAATAGCGTCGACTATTTCGCGAAGCTTGAAGGTGAAGCCGGCGCTGCACTTCGAAGGGACGAGCTTGAAAATGTGTACCTTAAGCTCAGCTCTGGCATGAGGGATGGAGTGGTCAGCGAGCTCGCACTTCAGGTTGAAGGTCACGACGAAATCGTATTGAACCCTGAGACAATAATGACCCTGAATTTACCTCGACCTGAAACCGTCATGGTGTACTGCCTTGCTTCTGTGTCAGCCGGACTTGATGGCCAGATTTGGGGGCTCGACAACGGGATGCTGCAATTCAGTGAACGTTTCCGAGAATTTGGTACCCATGTCCTTCGTATTACGAACCATGCAGAGTTTTCTAAAAGGCTTTCACAAGCCATCGCGACCCACCCTCTTCTTTATAATTCTCCCTTCTTTGAAGGTGGCTACGGCCAGGTGGATTACGTAGATTTCAGCGACTATAGCGGCCCGATAGGATTGTTTCGCAAACCCATTGAGTATGCTTGGCAACGAGAGTACAGACTATGCTTTGGCGCTGAACCTGAGGCTCTAAATGATCGAGGTGCGTTAGAGCTAAATATTGGAGACCTATCGGACATCACTCAGATCACAACGGTAGAGAGTTTCACGTCTAACCCGATGAAAATCATTGAAAGGAGCTACAGGATAGTCGACGGTAAGCCTGTGCAAGTTCCTAGCTAAACTTACGTTTCAGGCCGGCTTCGTGTATATAAAGAGCGTAAATAGGCCACATAAAAAAAGCGGAGCTAATCTAATGGTTCCGCTTTTTTGTCCATGGTTCTGAAAAAGCTGTGGTTCAGAACGGTATATCATCGTCGAAGGTGGCTGTAACTTTCTGTAGAGGCAAAGCGCTCTTTGGTAATGGCAGATTCGTAACAATGAAAAGATTGAGTATGTCGTCTCTGTCCATAAACATGATCTGAGAGCGCTTCGTGGCATCGAGCTTGTTGCCTATCCAGTTTCTTGCCTGTTTTGTTATCTCGCCGCCCGCGACGATGAATGCGTGGTCAACTAAGACTCGTCGGTTCAGTTCCGAATCGAAAATCTCGTGGCCAAGCATCATGTTCACCTGATTGTGAATCTCGGCGACATTCGATGACCCAGGTTTTCCTACGCCCGCTGAATCTAGCTTGCCCTTTTTTGCTTGGATACCGAAGTAGAGGACATGGAGAGTCGGCAGGGTATATTTCATCCACACGTCCTTGCCGTATTCCAACGCCTTGTCTTTGTGACCCGTTACAGTTACGCGATGGAACCCGAGCTGACGGAATAACGGTAGCAGCACCTCCTCGATCAACTCATCTTCAGAGCACTTGTCAAGGTATGTGGTGAGTAGCTCTCGGCGTTCCATCTCCGCTGGTGTCAGCGGGCGATGCGGGTTCGCCATCTGCGCAATGGTGTTAGTGGCATTGTGGCGCAATTGGCAGAGGCCGTGCTCGTCGAAGAACGCTTCCCAACCTTCGCGCACTAGCACAGCGTTAAGCGCGGCAAGCGCTTTGCTCCTGTCCGGATCGCCCTCCTGCGCGTCGCCCTTGTCGAGAGTTGCACGGATGATCCGAATGAAAGCATCAGGTGGAACCGAAGGACTGGCATGCGGGAGAGCCAACACCTCCTCCAGTCTGCTTGCAACCCATGCCCAGCGGGTTGAACCATCGTGGGTGTAATCTAAGTCACAATCTTGAAAGAACTCAGTGATGTAACTGCTTGAACGATACCGAAAGTGCTCAGAGTCGCCACAAACAATGTGGGCGAGTTCTCTGATATTCCTGCTCTTCCATTTCATTTGAGTTCCTTAGATTAGGCGGAGTGAGGCTGAAGCACAGCAGACATAAGACAGTCAGCAGATAATGATCGCCAGATGTGGGTAGATAGCTGCCGCCGACAATATAGGGTCGTCAGCTTTTTCAGTTATCGATTGAGCATAGCTTCCCATCGGCCCCCTCGCTTCGCTGGCACGAAAGGCTTCCAAGCCTGGCCGTTATCGCAATTTCTAAGGCGACACACCATTTAGTGTAGTGCTTCTATCAACCTTCTCCGTGCTGACTCAGACCAGACCCCGTTCAGGATTCTGGACCACCCGCAAACTGGGGACCCGATGCGATTCAGTCGTTTTGTGACTGACCGCTTTTGGCCGATTACTGCCTTTCGAGAGGGGCAGCGATGGGTCGAATGCGTTCGTAGGGGAGCCAACTCAATGATAGGGATTCGAACCCCTTCTAACGAGTCTATAGGCCGCTTCTGCCCTGCAAATACAATGTTTCAGCTCCTTTCCAGTGGCCTCAAACGGTCTATGACGGCCCTGGATTTTCCCTAGTTTTGCCCTAAGCTTTAATCCTTAGGTATATCGTCATGCCTCATAAGGAGCATGACCCGAGGAGGGCTCAATGAGCGAAGAGATAGATGTATTGAAACAGCTGCTTGACAAAGGCCATTTGGATAACGAAGACGCAAAGGTTAGCGGAATAGCCAAGCTTGCCGTGGACAAAGGGTTCGCCCAGTTGAGTGCCCTTCAAAAGGCAGTCATTACGCCCCATCTCCAGAGGGCATGTGAAGGCGTGACGGACCCAGGCGGCTACCATAACGATTGCCAGGTAGTCCTAGAAGGTAAAGAGCTAGCAACAGCGCTGGAACAAGAGGCGTACTACGGGGCCGCTCTCTGCGAAAACTGCATCAACGAGACCGAGCAGTACTCGAACGAGTGGGACCGCATCCAAAAGGAATAAACCGCTCAGTGCAGCACACCCCGATTGTGTAGGGGTATGGAAAGAATTTTGGGAGATAGGCCCGTGGCTGCTGGCTGTAATGCGTGCATGCATTCGGTTACATAAACGTATATTTGGCATTGGATGGCATTGATTGGCGTATGGTTTGCCCCATTTTTGCCCAACGCTCGGCGCTCAATGCTCTACAGAGTCGATCCGTCCGATGATGGATTGGAACTACTAAACCAAAGAGCCTTTAAAAAAAAGGCCTACAGCTAACCCAGCTTTAGCTCGTACCACTTATGTACCAGTGGACTCCTTTCGATCCATACCTCCGCCCTGACTAGCCGCCTTAGGCATCAGGCAGATAACGGTGGCAACGGGCAAAAAACATCTAGCAGGAGTCACTGGACACATATGCCGTCGGTCGTTAGCCTCGACGTCGCCGACATTCCGGTGTCTCACAAAGCCTTCATGCAGCTAAAAGTCAGGAGCTGGCACAACTTTGGCATACGAAATTCACATTGTCAGATCGACGGAAATAGCTCTTGAAGAATGGCGATTACTTTGCGCCAGTGACCCATCATTGAAGCTAGAAAACGAGTTAACTCGCAGGAATCCTGTCACGGGTGAGACCATTGTTTTCAGCGGGAAGAATTCAGCAACTTGGACCTCTCCACTAACACAGCAGCAGTATTTCTTTGACTATCGCAGGGGGATGATTTCCTTCGTCTACAGTGATGCAGCGATCTTAAAGGCCAAGGAAATTGCGAAAGCACTTGCAGCCAGTGTTGAAGGCGATGAAGGCGAGGCATATTGAAAAATATGCTTGATGTCGGATGTGCTCTCGCCTCCTATCAGTGAACTTCACCTGCTAGCTGCTGAGAGGCAGCTATGGGTCGATTGCTGCCAGTCAGGCGCAAAATCACCAGCTTTATCGGTGATGGATTGGACGCAGTACTCCCCAAACCTCCCACAAGCCCTGCATGCAAAGCACTGTGCACCAGCTCCCGTAGCAATCCCTAAGCAATCACCTCTTGATCAGCGCGCCTCTAAGCCCAGAGTTTACGGTCCCGTTAAGCAAGCCAAACGATGCTCAATGTAAGCTTGTACGACAGACTGCTTTCGGCCAAAAGCGGACGATCAAGAGAGTGTCAGATTTTTTGTGTACGGGCGGTGATGGCCTACCGTGAGGCAGGCCTTCATTCGACAGTCGCCACCTAGCCTTTTCTGGAACTGATGAGCAAACCTCATGAAGCCTTGCCGATTTACCCGTCTAGTCCTCAGTCGTTAGCGCGCTTACTGTTCTCCCCACGCCCAACGGGAGATCAACATGCACAAACGCACACTCGGCAACAGTTCACTCGAAGTATCCGCCCTCGGCCTTGGCTGCATGGGTCTGAGCCATGGCTATGGCCCAGCCACGGATACCGAACAAGCCATCGCACTGATCCGCTCAGCCGTTGAACGAGGCGTCACGTTCTTCGATACCGCCGAATTCTACGGCCCCTATATCAATGAGCAAGTAGTCGGCGAGGCGCTGGCGCCAGTTCGCGACCAGGTCGTGATCGCTACAAAATTCGGCTTCGCCGTCGGCGCCGACAATACAAAGCAGACTCTGGACAGCCGTCCCGAACGTATTCGAATAGCCGTCGAGGGTTCGTTGCGCCGACTGAAAACCGATTACATCGATTTGCTCTACCAGCACCGCGTCGACCCGGACGTGCCGATCGAGGACGTCGCCGGTGCGGTGAAAGATCTGATTGGCGAAGGCAAGGTCAAGCACTTCGGTCTTTCGGAGGCCGGAGCGCAAACCATTCGCCGAGCGCATGCAGTGCAACCAGTCACGGCGCTGCAGAGCGAATACTCGCTGTGGTGGCGCGAGCCCGAGCAGGAAATCCTACCCACCCTTTGGGAACTGGGCATCGGCTTCGTGCCGTTCAGCCCATTGGGCAAAGGTTTTCTCACCGGCACAGTGTCGGCCGAGGCCACTTACGGCAGCGATGACTTCCGCAGCATCGTCCCGCGTTTCAGCCAGTCCGCGCTGCAAGCCAATCAGGGACTCGTCGTGTTGATTCGTCAGATCGCCGCGCAGAAACAAGCCACACCGGCGCAGATCGCTTTGGCCTGGCTACTCGCGCAGGCACCGTGGATCGTACCGATTCCGGGGACGACCAAACTGCATCGCCTGGAAGAAAACCTCGGCGGCGCGGACATCACGCTCGACGCCGTCGAACTCAAGGCCATTGATACGGCGCTGGCGCAGATTCGCATCGAAGGCGAGCGTTATCCCGAGGCACTCAAGGCGCGCGTCGGCCGATGAGCCACGATCACGATCCGCTGCGGCGCACCGTTATCGCGGCACTGGCCAGCGCCCCAATGCTGTCGCTCGCCGACACGCAAAGCGCCAGTGAAACACCGCGCTCAGGCTCGCGGATTCTGGTCGCGTACTTCTCGCGCTCGGGCAATACCCGCGTGGTCGCCGGGCTGATCCAGCGTGGACTGGGTGCCGATCTGTTCGAGATTCGCCCGGCCCACGCCTACCCCGAGGACTATCTGCAAACCGTGGAGCAGGCACGCCAGGAGCGCGACACCGGCTTCGAACCCGAGCTGCAAAACAGGGTTCACGCCCTCAGCGACTACGACACGATCTATCTGGGTTTTCCGATCTGGGGCGAAACCGCGCCACCGATCGTGCGCGCATTCCTCAGCGCCCACGACCTGACCGGCAAGACCCTCATCCCCTTCAACACCCATGGTGGATATGGCCTGGGCAACAGCCGCAGTGTGCTGGTCAAGCATGCGCCGAAGGCCAAAGTGCTGGAGGGTTTTGTGATGGAGGGCGAGCAGGAACGCAAAACCATGGAGCGCGTGAACGGCTGGCTGAACGATCACCCTCTCACGCATTAATCGAATTTTGTACGGAGTAACTTCATGAAAATCCGCACGTTGGGCAATGGCCTGGAAGTGTCCGCATTGGGTCTTGGCTGCATGAGCATGACGTCGGCCTACGGGCCGGCAGCCGACCACGCCAGCATGATCAAGCTGATTCGCTCGGCCCACGAGCAAGGCGTCACCTTGTTCGACACCGCCGAAGCGTACGGCCCGTTCGCCAATGAAGAGCTGCTTGGCGAGGCCTTGCAGCCGATCCGCGAGCAGGTCGTCATCGCCACCAAGTTCGGCTTCGATATCGACCTGATCACCGGCGCACGTGGCGGCGGCACCAACAGCCGCCCGGAGCATATACGCGCCGTGGCCGAAGCGTCGTTGAAGCGTCTGCGTACCGATTGCATCGACCTGTTTTATCAGCACCGCGTTGATCCCCAGGTACCCATCGAAGACGTGGCCGGCACCGTCAAGGATCTGATCGCCGAGGGCAAGGTCAAGCATTTCGGCCTTTCTGAAGCGGGTGTGGAAACCATTCGCCGGGCCCACGCGGTGCAACCGGTCACGGCGGTGCAGAGCGAATATTCGCTGTTCTGGCGTGGCCCGGAACTGGAACTGCTAACCGTGCTGGAAGAACTGGGAATCGGCTTCGTACCGTTCAGCCCGCTGGGCGCCGGTTTCCTCACCGGTCAGATCGACGAGCACACGCAGTTCGAAGCGAGCGATTTCCGCAATTTCGTCCCGCGCTTTTCCCCTGAAGCGCGCAGGGCCAATCTGGCGTTGGTCGATGTGGTGAAAGCCGTCGCGCAACGCAAACACGCCACGCCGGCGCAAGTGGCGCTGGCCTGGTTGCTCGCACAGAAACCGTGGATTGTGCCGATCCCGGGCACGACCAAACAGCATCGCCTGGAAGAAAACCTGGGCGCGGTCGAGCTGCAATTGACCGGCGACGATCTGCGCGTGATCAACGAGCAGATGGCGCAGATTCAAGTGCACGGTGAACGTCTGCCGGAGTCGGCACTGAAAATGACCGGACTCTGAGTCTGCCCAACGCGGCGCCATGTGCGGCGTCGCTTTCCCTGTCTGACCGGAGAACCAATCCAATGAACCGATTGATTGCGCCACTCGTTGCTTTTTCACTGATGGCGGCAGAGTCCCAGGCCGCTGGCGAAATCCGAATCACGCCAAACGGCTCGCAGCCCTCGGTCAAGGGCGCGGCGCAAAATTTTACCGGCACGGTGCGCGTTGATGGCCTGTTCAAGGGCGAACCGCCGGCGCGCATCGGCGGCGGCACAGTGACCTTCGATCCGGGCGCACGCACGGCGTGGCATACCCATCCACTGGGCCAAACGCTGATCGTCACCGCTGGTGTCGGCTATGTGCAGCAAGAAGGTGGCCCGCGTCAGGAGATTCGCCCGGGCGACATTGTCTGGATCCCGCCGCACACCCGCCATTGGCATGGTGCCTCCGCCAGCAACGGCATGACCCACATCGCCATCGCGGAAGCCGAGGACGGCAAGACTGTCACTTGGGCAGAACAGGTTTCAGAAGCGCAATACGCTGACCAATGAAGTTACGGAATGTGTCGAGACTTCCCGCCGGCACTTTCGCAAAAAATCGGCTAACGACGTCAAGGCCCCACACCAGCGGGGCCGCGTCAGGATTTCAGCGTTTAGCGCCGAGCTGATTCATGAGTTCTGCTCAGGACTCCATGCGCATTTTCGGGGTTAATCGCCCCAACCATCCTCCGTACGATCCAGCGACACCGCAGTGACCTGCAATGGACGGAGCCTTTCACGATGACCACTGACCCACGCAACCGCACTGCACTCCCCGCACTCATGGCGCTCTGCCTGAGCTTCGGGGCGATGTTCAGCATTACCACTCAAGCAGCCGAGGCATCGCAAACCATGAGCAGCACGCCAGTCAGCGCAGCAACCCTGTCGAGTAAACAACAAACCATTCCACTGATCGCCGCGTTCATGGCGACCAGCGACATGCCCAAGCTCAACGCAGCGCTCAACCAAGGACTCGATGCTGGGCTGAGCATCAGCGAAACCCGGGAAATTCTCGTGCAGCTTTACGCCTACGTCGGTTTCCCGCGCAGCCTCAACGCCTTGAACGAGCTGATGACCGTGGTGCAGGCGCGCAAACAACGCGGCATCGAAGATGCGCCGGGGCGTGAGCCGAGCCGGGCGATTCCCACCGGTGATGAGCTGCTGGCCGCCGGCACCGCGAATCAAACGAAGATCTCGGGCGCTCCGGTCAAAGGCCCGGTGTTCGAGTTCGCGCCGGTGGCCAACCAGTTTCTGCAAACCCACCTGTTCGGCGATATCTTCGAGCGCGACAACCTCGACTGGCAAAGCCGCGAACTGGCGACCGTCGGCGCGCTGGCAGCGACGCCGGGCGTGGAATCGCAATTGCGCTCGCACATGGCGGCGAGCCTGCGCGTCGGGCTCAGCGCGGCACAGTTGCGCGAGGTCACTGAACTGCTGAAAAAACACGACGATGCGCAGACAGCTGAGCGGGCCAACGCCGCGCTGACACAGGCCCTCGCTGCCTCGGGGAAATAACATGAAAACTGCAAAGCATTGGCTGAGCGTCACGTTGTTGAGCCTGTTGGCGGCGTGCGCAAACCAACCCGATGGCCCGTTACTGATTCAGAAGCAAGGCAGCTTCGCCGCCGGCGGAACGATGACCACGGCACCGGGCACCTTCAACCCCCGCCAACCGATGACGCCCAATGGCCAGACTTACCATGGCGACCACGCCTACGCCTTCTACCAGATCCCGGTGGACGCGCGAAAACTGCCCATCGTCATGTGGCACGGTGCGGGTCAGTTTTCCAAGACTTGGGAAACCACCGCCGATGGCCGCGAAGGTTTTCAGAACATTTTTCTGCGTCGCCATTACGGCGTTTATCTGATCGATCAACCACGGCGTGGCGACGCCGGGCGCAGCATGGTCGAGACCACAATCAAACCGGTGCCGGACGAACAACTGTGGTTCAACCAGTTCCGCATCGGCCTGTGGCCCCGCTACTTCAACGGCGTGCAAGTGGCACAGGACGCCCAGACCCGCGAGCAGTTTTTCCGCGCGATGACGCCGAACACCGGACCGTTCGACATGGGCGTGGTCTCTGATGGCGTGTCGGCGCTGTTCGACAAAATCGGCCCGGGGATTTTGTTCACCCATTCGCAAGGTGGCGGGCCGGGCTGGTTGACGGCGATCAAGAACGACAAGGTCAAGGCTATCGTGGCGTTCGAACCGGGCAGCAGCTTCGTGTTTGCCGAAGGTGAAGTGCCGGCGCCGATCCCCAGCGCGTTCGACACCGTGCAAGGCGCAGCGGTGCCGATGCCGCAATTCATGGCGCTGACGCGCATTCCGATTCTGATCCTCTACGGCGACAACATCCCTGAACAGGCCGTCGACCTGCCCGCGCAGGACAGTTGGCGCGCGCGCCTGAAGATGGCCCGCCTGTGGCGTGATGCGGTCAATCGCCACGGCGGCGATGTGCGCCTGATCCATCTGCCGGAGATTCGCATCCACGGCAACACCCACTTCCCCATGTCGGATCTGAACAACGTGCAGATCGCTGACCTGGTGGCGGAATTCCTCAAAGAAAAACAGCTGGACTGACCCGCCCTTCGTTTGAACTGCCGCCCTTTTTATTGCTCAGGAGCTTCACGTGAAAAACACCCTCAAAGCCACGTTCATGTCGGCACTGGTCGGCCTCTCGGGCGACGAAGCCTTGGCCGCCGACTACAAAAAGAACCCGTTCACCCTCGCCTACGACGGCGCGATCAGCAAGAACGAAGCGGGCAAGGTCAACATCCACCCGGTCAGCTACACGCTGAATGGTCTGAACATCGCCGCCAACGTTTACACCCCGGCCAATTACGATGCGAAAAAGACCTACCCGACCGTGGTGGTTGCGCATCCAAATGGTGGCGTGAAAGAGCAAGTCGCCGGTCTGTATGCACAGCGCCTGGCCGAACAGGGCTACATCACCATCACGGCCGATTCGGAGTATCAGGGCGCCAGCGGTGGTCAGCCGCGCAGCATCGATAAACCGGCGTATCGCATCGAAGACATCCACGGCATGGCCGACTTTATCAGTCAGTTTACCGGCGTCGATAACAAGCGTCTGGGCCTGCTCGGCATCTGTGGCGGCGGTGGTTATTCGTTGGCGGCGGCGCAAACCGACAAACGCTTCAAATCGCTGGCGACGGTGAGCATGTTCAACTCGGGTCGGGTTCGCCGCAAGGGCTACAACGACTCGCAGATGGACAGTATTGGGCAACGTCTGCAACAGGCTTCGGCGGCCCGTGCACAGGAAGCGGCCGGTGGCGCGGTGTTGTATTCCGGAGATGCCAACCTGACGGATGAGCAAATCGCCAAGTTGCCGTTCGAACTCTATCGCCAAGGTTACGAGTATTACTGGAAGACCCACGCGCACCCCAACTCGACCTTCAAATACACCACCAGCAGCCTCCTCGACCTGATGCGTTTTGACGCCACCGACCATATCGAGCTGATCAATCAACCGTTGCTGATGATCGCCGGCAGCAAGGCCGACAGCCTGTACATGACTCAGGATGCGTTCCCCAAAGCCACCGGCACCACCGACAAGGAAGTGTTCATCCTTGACGGCGCCACGCATATCGAAACCTATTGGGTGCCGCGTTATGTCGATGCGGCGATCGGCAAACTGACGGATTTTTACGCACGCACCCTGTGATCAGCGCGCCGAGGGTCGCGCATACGTGCGCGACCTGCTTTCATGGAATAATCACGCGCTCCTCATGAGAGGTTCTCATCAATGTCCCGCCCCAATCTCAACGACCTGCAAGCCTTCGTGGTCATCACCCGCGAAGGCAGTTTTACCCGTGCTGCTGCGCAACTGGGCGTTTCGCAGTCAGCGCTGAGCCACACTTTGCGGGCACTGGAAACCCGGCTGGGCGTGCGCTTGCTGACGCGGACTACGCGCAGTGTTTCACCAACGGAGGCGGGCCAACGCCTGTATCAAGCGATGGCGCCGCGCTTTGAAGAAATTGAACTGGAACTGGCGGCAGTCAGCGAGTTTCGCGACACCCCGGCCGGCAATGTGCGGATTCAGGCGTCCGAGCATGCAGCGAACAATATTCTCTGGCCGAAGCTGCTAAAGGTGCTGCCCGACTACCCGGACATCAAGGTCGAAATCACCGTCGATTACGCCCTCGCCGACATCGTCGCGCAGCGCTATAACGCTGGTGTCCGACTGGGCGATCAGGTGGCCAAGGACATGATCGCCGTGCCGATCGGACCATCGCTACGCATCGCCGTTGTCGGCTCACCGCAGTATTTCCAGCATCGGCCTTACCCGATGGAACCGGGAGATTTGGCGGAGCACAACTGCATCAACTTGCGCCTGCCGACTCACGGCAGCCTGATGCAATGGGATTTCGAAAAGGATGGCCACGAACTCAAGGCCCGCGTCGAAGGCCAATGGACATTCAACAGCAGCGTGCCAATTTTGCGTGCGGCCGTAGCGGGATGTGGCTTGGGTTTCCTGCCGGAGGACATGGTGGCCAAGGAGCTTGCCGACGGTAGCCTTGTACGGGTGTTGGAAGATTGGTGTCAACCCTTTGCAGGTTACCATCTCTACTACCCCAATCGCCGTGAACATTCGTCAGCGTTTGGCGTTGTAGTTGAGGCGCTACTCTACAAGAGCTGAGTCATCGACTTTCAAGGCGTCTGAATTTTCCCCGCCCCCTCAAACCGTGAATGAGCAGATGATTTTGATCGACTGCGTCGGGCGCGACCGGCTGCAATGGGTGGCTTACTGTTGATTATGAATGGCAGCTATTGGCTGTTACCTGCCATCTGTGAACAGAAGCGCTTTTAGACTTTGGCGTCGGTTGACGCCAAGTTTTTTCGGGCTCTTGGCTTACCCTTTGTATCAGGCACCTTGCGTATCAGAATCAACTGCTGCTCCAGCGTTTCTGACCGCGCCAACTGAGCCGCGGTGCGCTGCTGAGCTTGGCTGAGCTCGCTCTGGGACGACTCCAGCTTTCGTTGCAACTCATCGTTGTTTCGGCTGGCTGCCTTTAACTGGATTACCGCGGTTTTGACCTCCTCCCAGGCGCGATCAATCTCGCGTTAGGTCCGATCCTCAACTGAACGCAGATAGGTTTCCTGAGCGGTTCGATCCTTTTCATGTTTCTGTCGCAACGCCTGAAGATCCTGCTGAAGCGCGTGGTTTTGCTGTTGGATATCATGCCCATCACGCAACAGTACATTACGCTGCCGCTGCAATTCCTCAGCCTGTTTCGTGCGCTCTTCAAGAAGCAGCTCCAGATCCGCTAAGCGAGTCTCGCTAACTTGCTGTGCCGTCTGCGCGGCCATCGTATGTTGCCGAGCGAGCGCGGCGTCTTGACGCACCTGATCCTCGACGGAGGCGACGCGCTCGCGTTCGGCAGCCATGACCTGACGTTGTTCGGACAGTGCCTGCTCAGCAACGCTTTTTGCCAGATGGAGCGCCTGTTGCCACACGGCAACAAAGGCCTGTGACACTTCACCGGGTAATGTCGGCAAGCGATTCTCACCGCTCAGCCGTTCGGCCAGGCGTGCCCACCATTGATCGAGTAGTCCGCCAACCCGGGCCGGGCTCCCGCGCCCCAGATGCAGGCGTACGCGTTCGACCGTCGGCCGCTCACCGCGCGCCAACACCGCGTCCGCGGCCGCAAACACATCATTTTCCGGCACGCCTACCGCCATGGTTCACCTCGGGCTATATTAGGTCTGATAATAGAATGTTATCCGACCTTATCTTTCAAAATATGGATTTAAAATACGTTGAACGTACTAAATATTACGAACGAGATTTCGCAGGTCGACGAAACGCCGTTGGACCTGCATTTTCTGACGCTCAACGCACAGGAAGCAGCTGCAGCTTTCATTGCCGCCGGCACGGCGGATAACACTGTGCGTAGCTATCGCAGCGCCCTCGCCTATTGGTCGGCGTGGTTACAACTGCGCTACGGACACGCGCTAAGCGATGCGCCATTGCCCGCCGCAGTGGCGGTCCAGTTTGTGGTTGATCACCTCGCCCGTCCGACGGACGACGGCAGATGGGTGCATTTATTGCCAGCATCCATTGATGCTGCGCTTATCCGCGCAAAGGTCAAAGCCAAGCCGGGTGTGCTGGCCTACAACACCGTCAGTCATCGACTTTCGGTACTGGGCAAATGGCATCGACTGAATAGCTGGGATAGCCCCACCGATGCACCGGCGCTCAAGAGCTTGCTACGCGAGGCACGCAAGGCGCAGTCACGTCAGGGGCTATCGGTGCGTAAGAAGACCGCCATCGTACTTGAGCCTCTACACGCACTGCTGGCCACCTGCACCGATGGTCTTCGCGGTCAGCGAGACCGAGCCCTCCTCCTGCTGGCTTGGAGCGGCGGTGGCCGACGGCGTTCCGAGGTGGTGAATTTACAAATTAGCGATGTACGCCAGCTGGATACCGACACCTGGCTATATGCACTGGGTGTGACCAAAACCGATACCGGCGGGATTCGTCGGGAAAAACCACTCCGCGGACCTGCGGCCGAGGCGCTAACGGATTGGCTAAAGGCTGCGCCCGCAGAGTCAGGGCCCTTGTTTCGGCGCATGCATAAAGGTGATAAGGTCGGAGCAAGAGGTTTGTCGGCCGACCAGGTAGCGCGGATTGTTAAGCGTCGTGCAGTGCTGGCGGGCTTGAATGGGGATTGGGCGGCACACAGCTTGCGTTCAGGGTTTGTGACCGAGGCCGGCCGTCAGGGAGTGCCTCTGGGTGAAGTGATGGCGATGACTGAACATCGAAGTGTGAGTAGCGTAATGGGCTACTTCCAAGCCGGTGCACTACTCGAAAGTCGAGCCACGACCTTACTCAAATCGTCACCAATTGATGATCACGGGACCCCGGAGGGCCTACACGTTGGTGCAAACGAGGATACCGAAAATTCTATGTTATCCGGAGTGCGTATGGGCTCTCCTTCCGTGCAACCTAGCTAGTCACAAACTTCCGTGCTCCGTTGGCTGCGGACTTTCATCCCTCGTATTCTAAATGTGGACGGATGCAACCGCTCCGCCCTTCTCATCTTATTAAAATCTAGACCTACCAGCGACTGTTTTTGGCCATTTTATTGCCTGGCGCCGCCGACCACTATGGGTCGTTCTCTGCCGGTCATGGTCACGATTTGTGTAAATCAAATCCGATGCAAATGACCGGTCAGGTCTAATGCCAAGTGGGTGGGGAAGCCTGCGCAATCACTCACCTACGTTTAAGGATGCGTTGGATTTAATCTGACGCTTGGATCCTTACTCGGGAAAACGGTGACACTTAGCGTGACTTTTTCTGGTGGCTGCCCTCCTAGAATGATTAGGATCGGCTCACGGCATGAGTAATTTGAATTGGCAGCAATGGATCGCATAGCACGTATGTCGGGGCCACTCGGTTCCGGTGAACCTCCCGGATGGAAGTGCCATTCACCTACGTAATGAAATCCTTCTTTCCAACGGGAGGCGAGTATCTCTTTCAGTCCAACAGCTCCGCGTTGGAAGGTTGTAGTGCTGAAAATCGAGTCCTTAGGACACGATGTAATCTCTGTGATTAGAGCGAGAGATTGGTCACTCGTGTACCGACCGATCAAGATGCCGCCTGTTTCGTTTGTACCTGCCTTGATGCAGTCATTTACCATAGTGCTCCAGGCCGCGAGCTCAAGGTTCACAGCGTACTGAGTATCAGGACATGTGAAGTAGAGCGGAGTGGACGTCTTCATTTTCTGCGCTCGACTGTACCATCTGACATCTGTTGAAAATATTCGTAGCGTCGTCCCGGATTCAGAATCGCCCTACGTATGAATTTGGTACCAATCGCCCCCCAAAGATGCACATCGTCGGCGGTCGCTGGAAAGACGGCATGCCAGCATCCAATGCCTTCAATCTGTGCATCTGCCTCGTTGAGCGCCGGGCTTGGCGAGTCGGCGAATTGAGCTTTGGCATCTACGGCCGGAAAGCTCGTTTCGGAAGCCGCATAGGCAAACAGCCCCTCCGCTCGCCAAGTCATGGCCAGGCTCACAAACAGCTTTTCACTCTGCCAATTGAACAAAGCAAGTGCATCCAATACTTCGTCGTCTCCCGTGCAGTCAATGATCACGTCATAGCTTTTGACCGCTTGCTTGAGTTGTTCGTTTCGCGGAGGAAATACGGTATCGAACGGTCTCACTTTAGCGTCTGGCATACATTGATTTAGGTGATCTGCCAAGGCGGTGGCTTTCTTGTGGCCTACACTTGGCATGGAGAGCGTATGGCGGCTGAGATTGCCCATCATCAGCCAGTCGAAATCCAAAATGCCCATTTCGCAAACGCCCATGCGAAGGAGGTTTTCTGCAACTGCGCTCCCGAGTGAGCCTGCCCCAATCAGCAGAATCCGGCGCTTGCAGATTTCGTTCTCCGCAGCGCCTCGCGTTCGTAGTTGGTCCGGTGCCCAGTTGGCTGTTCGAAGCCAAGCCAAGGGCTGCATGGATGTTGCAATCTCGGCGTCCCACTGGCGGTGGTTGCGCTCGCATGCCCTAAAACCATTTCTCAACGTCGTTTTGCTGGCGAGATCGGGGCAGTTAACAGAGAGCCAATGTAATCGGGATGGAGCAACTCCGAATCGCTCGGCGATCGGGAACCCCAGGAGCAGAATCCGGGGTGGATCTGTACGAGGGCTCTTTCTAGCGGCCGCACCAATTTCAACAAGTATCTGTTTCAGATTGACTTGGTCCGCTGCCAGTCGCTGGCTCAGCTCCGACCAGGTCGAAGGCACTTGCCAGGGATGTAGGATCGGAATCTCAGGCAGGACGATCCATACGGCATCCGATACACGTCCTTTGGTTCGCATTGAGGATGACCATTCCAAGGACCTGATGATTTCACCATCGCTTTGGTCGAAACTCTTTATGAACCGTGTGTTGCTGGTTCCTTGAAGGCGAGCAGTGCTTGCATAGCCCCAAGTCGCTTGACGACTTAACCAATGTGGCAGCTCGGCAGCGAGTTCACGAAATGCCAATAGAGGAAATAGCGATTGTTTAGGCAGGACTGGCAGCTCAAGTGGGTCTCCTGCTACGAGGAGTGCGTCAGTAGCCGCCGCGTCAATCCAGACTAGTAATCGCTGCAGCAACCAGAGTAAGCGTTCAGCTAAGTCTCGGGGTTCGTCCGACCAGTTGCTACGATTGAAAACGTCAACGGGCTTTTCTAGACACGGTTTTCCGAGTCTCCAAGCACGTGCGGGGGCTACTTCACCGTTGCAATCCTGATGTGGAAAAGTAGCGCTGATGCCATGGGTAGCGTCAGGATAAACGTGTGCAACCTCCCCATTCAAAGTTGCCCAGACCACTAGGTGCCAAACCGACTCGAGAGGCATAAAGTCGGTCTCAGGTACCGAAAGACATGCAGTGAACCTGAGCGACCATTCTTCTTCTGAATGCTGAACCCAACTGCTGTCAGTGTAGGTGCGTGCATCGTTGTTGATGGCATCGACAACGGACAGCAAAACTTGGGGCGTCACCGATTGAAGAGCCGTCAAGCGAATCGCTCAGTTTTTTCAGGCTTGGCAGGCTGAGTTGGGGCCGTGAATCCGCCACTCGATCTGTCACCACCCTGAGGCCCAGGCAACGGGAATTTGCTTCCCAGCAGATTCCGCCAGAGTTGTCCGCTCTCCTTAGCGTCTGTGCTATCCAATGCTTCCCGTGCAACCTTGGCTGCTTCACACACCGCCTTATAGAAAGCCTTGAAATCCTCAACCGGCAGACGTGCTAGAACGTTATGTTCGGGGACGCCATGGTCCGCAAGCGTAGGTACTACGTTGAGTAGGTCATAGGTGTACCAGGTATCTCTGAAACGCTCCAATGCTTGGACCAAGCCTGTTGCCATGGAGCTGGTTCCTTCGGCCAGGACATGCCCGATCATGTGCTCCAGTGGGTAGCCCTTCGGGTACTTAGGAAGCCTGTCTGCGTTATCCTGACGCCACCACTTGACCGTTCGAACCAAATTTACGTAGTGACCGTTACACGCTCGATTTTTTGCAGCTGTCCATTGAATCTGAGCCAGGGGGTGAGTGCGCCCCCATTCTCCGGCATCACGGTCAGGAAGAAACAGCGGATGGGGCTTCCATTCGTCAATTGGGGCGTCTTGAAGTGGTGCTGCATTCCCGAGCAATCCGCTTGGCGGTGCCCAACTGCGGTTCAATCGCCAACTACCCTCTTCTTCAAGCGAGTTGGTAGTCAGTACCGCTTGTGAACGATACAGCTGCTCCATAAGACGGTGGCCGGAGCCATCAATTGGGAGGGCTGTTATTACTAGGTCTAGATCCACATACGAAAGCTCGATTCCGAAAGAGCGTCCTTGCGGTCGCCATTTGCCCTTGTAGTAACGTTCCAAGAACGGCTCGAAAAGGTCCATGGCCTCTTTCGGCGTGAGGCGGTTGTAGTCGAGGTTAGTCACAACGACGATGTCGACGTCCGGCCGTTTCTCACCCAAAGGACGGATGGCGGTCGACCTGCGGACGCTGCCCTGTAGAAAGGTGGCAACTACGATATCCTTGAGATCCACATCGGCCTCGAGGCGGCTCCGCAAGGTCTTCGATCCTACCTTCCAATCTTCCTGCTGTGAGGCCGTTGGCCGGATGCTGGTGAGAAACTCCGCAAACTGAGGTTTGAGTTCCATGTCCTTAGACCTTGAAGGTGGGGTGATAGGAGCCGTCGATGCGTCGGTTGAAATCAAATTCGTAGAAGATGCAGAAACCCATGGATTCAGCATGTTGACCCACGAAAAAATTTACAGCATTCGGGGCCGCGCTGAAGACATGCACATTGGCTCCAAACGGAATTCGGGCTTTCGCCACTGCATTGGCCACGTCATCCGCAAGGCGGGCAGCATGGGCTCCACCAGCCACAGAGCCTTGGCCGGCGCCGCCCGGGGGGGTAATGTTTAAAATCCTTCCGATGCTTGTTTGCTTGGTAATCACATAATCCCGCACATCATCCATGGCATCTCTTGAAAAGCTCAATACGAGCGCGATGTCTGGGCCATCATGCAGTTGTTCAACAGTCACATTGGCTGTGCCCTTGTCTTTTCCATCATCTGCTCGCCAAACGGTCGTCCCTGAGCGCCCCTTTTGGACAAGCTCAACGTTCAGACCTGACTTCAACCCGAGGCATCGGCCTGCCAGAAATGCGATAGAGGTATGAACATCCAAGAATAGTCGAATGCGTCGGTCAGACTGCTTTACTCGCGCTAAGAAGGACTCGACTAATGGCTGGACAGCCGAGGTCCAGTCTGCCCCGGGCTTAAGGTGGCGACCGTCGAAGTGCTGCAGAAGCGAGAGAGTATTTTCCGGGAGAGCATCTATTCGGTCCGTTGGCCCATCGGTGAATGAGCGCAGGGCCACGTTGAGGAAGTCTTCAGGTGGATCGGCGCGTAGCCAGCCTTCAACTTTACAAAGCGTGTCGAATTGCTCACGGGTAAACTGGTAAAGACCTTTGCTCTTTAGTGCACGAGCCGCAGCATCGAAGCGAAACTCTGAGGTGTCATAGCAACCGATCAGACCAACGACGCGGAAGCGAAGGTTTACCTCCTGCCGTAACTGTTCCAAAGAGCGCTGCGCTGTAGCGATGTGGAGGCCCATCAATATTTTCTTTAACTCGTCGTCCGACGAGAGCTTGAGATGTTCGCGCCATAGCTTTCGTACTTTGCCCATTCTGCTGCGGTCGGTTTTACCCTCCCAGAGTTTATCCAGTCGTAGGGAGTGGTCTACAGCCGAAATAATCTCACTCAGAGGATCGTCGTCTTTGACGCTATCAATCGTGACGAGGTGGAATGCCGAACGATCAGGAGCGTTCTCTTTGGCTTGCTTCAATCGTTCTAATAGGGATACGGATTCGGCGCCGATAAAGGCGGGGTCTATGAGATCGGAATAGCCGAAACGACCGGCGCCCGTGACATGGAATTTGATCTGATGATAGTCCACTGAAATGCGCGTGGGCCCGCTGCTGACTCGAGGAGGGTCATAGCGGATGATTACGTCGTCGAACGCTTTGGGACCGTCCGCCTCATACGAAACCTCGATCACGTGTGACTGATCCGGATCCCTTAAGGCGGATGCGTGTACCCAGAAGAAGCGCGCTTGGTAGTCATGTCCGTGCCATCCAGCCGATACCGAGTTGGCCATGCTCAATTCCCTAAGTGGCGTACCGGCAAAACGCTATCGCTTCTACGTTTTATAATCAAGCCGGATTGCACGTTCTCGATCGCTAATTGCTTTGTTAGGTAATTGCATAGACTTGCCCATGCATTTGCGTTCGATCTGACCAACCATCTTCATCGGATTTGACCAGCAAGCTACGTGGCCATGACAGTCAGAGAACGACCCGTTGCATTTGGTCGTAACCGGCAGAAGTTGACCGATGGCTGGCGGTCATAGTTGCCAAGGGCGGATTCATACGTTGCGAATGGCTGGTAGACTGCAAATAGGCCGTCAATTCATTTTAATATCATTATGTTAGCGAATCTGGACACATGGCTCCAGCCAGCGGAGAAGTCAGCTAGTCTTCCCACACCAGTCACTCAGGACGATCCCATGCCAAATAACTCTGAAGCGAACATAGCCACAGCGGACGCTCTCACACTGTTACTGCACAACCAGCACGCGTTAGCGGCGGCCCTCGAAGAAGTGACCAAATGGATCTCAGAGAACGGAGTTGAAAGTGTCGCCGCTAACGCAGTCGGGGCCATGGACACGCTGGATAAGAATGCACGAGCCATCACAAATGCAATTATGCGCCTACGCCAATTATAGACCTCACCTAACCCCCGGCGCCCCTTGCAGCTACCGAAATGATTCTGCAAAATCCACCCTCAATCTATCACTCGAGTCGCTGGATCTGATCATTTGAGATGTAAGGACGGCTATTTCGCCAGCGGTTGTGGCGATACCATATGCGCCAGAGCATGAGTCAACGAGGAAACTGAGGCGATAACGCACCAATAGAGCGGGTACTCCGCAGCTAGAAAACAGAATGGATACCGACCTTGGGCTATCGATCTGCGCAGGAAGCACTGCGCGATGTCAGCCGCTTCTTGAGGCATCGTTACAACTGGATTTGGCCTCACCAATTCAACTATGGGTGGGCGGTGGCGCGGGCCTAGGAAAACTTAACTTCGTATTATTAATTAGTTGATCACTACATACGGGGCAGCGCTCATGCTAGAATAAGAATTTTCAGATATAGACCGTTTCAGACTTTGACCGGCCGACAGCACTGGTAAAGTAAAGAAATAAAAACTCTTCCCGCCTGAGATTCGCGTAGCCTATATCATTTGGCGCGCCGCTATGGATCATTTCTTTAGTTCCTCGAAAACAGCACCGTTTTTTACTTCGGGCCGCCAACGACACGTGTGATATATAATAACCATCTTCGATATCGGAATCAGGTTTCCGCAGGAAGAAAGAATAGGGAGGCCTGAAAAATTCCGCCCCCCGCTCAATTCGGATATGCACCCTAATACTATTAGCGCCCGAGAAATTGTCGGTACAAAATTCCACGGCGGACCACGCCGCATGAAACGATATCCATCCGCGTAACAAAAACGTACGGAGGTCCAGCCCCACTGTATTCCTGTAGAACTCCCGCCCCGGGGAATAAGGATTGATTTTAGGACTATTTAAGTCAGCCATCGTGTATAAATTCAAAAAAGTTACGAGCCAAGTGTAGTAACCAAGAACGCAACTACAACGCCGCTCGCCAACAAGTGACGAGCAACTACTGACACCGAACCGCTTTATCAGGTTATGACATCGCTTGTGCTTTTTGACGTACAGATTAAAGACATGACGTCTGAGGGACTTCGCACAAGCGACTAAATTTTCGGAACTATCTGCGTCGTTTAACATATGCAGCATACGAACCCTCGCTACTGCCACCTTCGGAAAACCTATATCAATCGACGATTCTCCTACCAAGTTCTCAAGGTATCTCCAATAGATAAATAACGGCCTAGATGACCAATGAGCCGCCGAGTTACGTGCAATCTCCAGTAAATGAAGTCCAGAAACTTGCATGACTTTATTGATCCAAGATGTAATTTTCTGATTCCACTGATCCCACCGCAGCGCTGACACATGATCGAGTTTGGGTTGCGGGAATTTCTCGCCTCGGTACAGTTTCAAATGCTCGCAAAAGTACTCGTCCGACTGAAGTCTAGCGACGCCTGTGGGGGTCAACGCATTACTGCATGACTTGCAGGGTTGCAGCGTCAGGCTATGAATTGGACACTTCTCAAGCCAAGGAAAAAAAAACCAAGTCGAGTGAAATAACTGTTCGATGCACATAGAGCAGTGTCGAACTTCACTGAGCGCATGATTTTTTGGTGAACCAAAAGCAAGATCGACGAAAGCCGTACTGGCTGCCTTTTCAGAAATACCTAGAGCATAGCTAAATGAAGCTAGGTTAAACTGTTTGCTGCAAAACCAATTTACTCGATGCAAGGATGTTCCTGAAGCAGTCGATCCGACCAGTCTGTAATACTGCACAAGATTAATGTCGTTAATGAGCAGAAGTCGGACTTGCATCCCCCACGCTGATTCGTAGAGGTAGACGTGACGTGGAAAAGTCAGGACATATTTCATTTGCTTGCCCCTGGCCTTGAGGAAGATTGCACAAATTCCGCCATCATTGAGCGATCAATGGCCTCTTTGATATCCTCAATCCGAATTTTGAAATTAGTGCTGTCATTAGCTGACGCTCTGATCAGTAGGTTCTGGAGGGCGCGAAAGAGATGTTCAGTTGGAATGGGCACTCGCGCGGCGGCGGCATCAGTCACCGCTTGCCGGACAGCTGCATAAATGGAACTAGCGTAGTTACTTAGTCGAAAACCGCTAGCAAATGCCAAAGGTACGAAAAAGTTAGTATAAGAGCATCCCGACTCCGGCGGATAGATCAAGGTGGTATCATAATCCTGAAGAAGTTCGTTGAGCCATGTAGCACTATCGCAACCCTGAAACCTGACCCGCTGACTAAGAAATCTCGCAACAATCGCATCTTCCCCTGCGAGCCGAAATGCGCTTATCCGATTGGCGATATCAGGTTGTGCAAATCCGACTGAGGTGAGCGTTATTTCCGATAACTTAAAATGGTTTTGAATCATCTGGAGCACCTTAAACTGCGAAAGTGTAAGGCTTTGCAATTCATCTAAAATGAGCACAAAATGCGCTCCGCCACGGGCCAAGATTTCACATTCTAAGTGCTTTATCAGTCTATTACGTAGTTTGGATTGGCTCTCCCTATACTTTGGGAGTAGCCCAGTTGCATTAACCAATGTATTAACAATCGTATCGTCCTCGCTCATATCGCACGAAATATGGATCGCATATTTTTTAGGAAACTCCTGCTCGAGTAAAAATCTTACCATGGATGCAGATGCCGTCTTCCCCATGCGGGGTGGTCCGTCGAAACAAATGCTCGGATGTCCTAACCAAACACTTTCACGCACCCTTGCGTAAACACCTTGTATGGTGTTTGTAATCGCCTTAACTTTAGCCTCAACGACCGGATGCCCGTCAATCATGGAATTACGCTGATCGATGTTGGCGGGATCAAAAAAAATCATCATTGAACTACCCCTTGCTCAGAAGCTTTCTGAAATCCGGCATTTCTTTTTTCATCAGGGACTTGATTGGATCGCTGGTTGACGAAGCAACGGGCTGGGGCTCTGAGATATCTTCTGTCGCTATTTTTTCGTCATCTAATGCCCCCGCTCCCACCGCGAAGCTAAGATGCAAGTCATCCTTAATCTCATGCTTCAAACGATTGAACTCGCAACTGGTTTTCTTGCTATCTCGCTTATCTGCTCCAGCCTCCGGCGCTAACAACTGTTTATTAAGATAATTCAAATAATACTCAACCGGATCTTGCATTTCCTGGATGGTTGCGATTTTGTCAGCCAGCAACGAATTGATCTGTTGCCGAGTCTTGCGGCTATGTTTTGTCTTGGCCCACTTACCAGCCGCCATGAGGTGCCCTAGCGACTCACCATTTGGCAAATATGCCTCTACGACTCGCATATCTTCTTCATCTAGGAGGACGG
Source organism: Pseudomonas sp. TE3911 (assembly GCF_054062775.1). Taxonomy (NCBI): domain Bacteria; kingdom Pseudomonadati; phylum Pseudomonadota; class Gammaproteobacteria; order Pseudomonadales; family Pseudomonadaceae; genus Pseudomonas; species Pseudomonas sp. TE3911. The sequence goes on from NZ_JBSSFP010000001.1 coordinate 2,208,245, forward strand.
TCAGGGTCTCTTTTGCGAGCCAGCTGGACTCTCTCAACAATGCGTTTGAATACCGCACCCGGTCGATGGTGATGTATGGCCTCATTCCTTTTTTTGGGTAGTAAATAACTTTGCAGGCTATTTTTACCTTGTAAGTCATTTTATCCTCCATCTTATCAGCCAGTAGTCGGCGGACAAGAAAGTTACCATTATCCATTCTAAGCTTTTGCTGGATAAATTCTAAAGGCGTTAAAAAACCTAATCCCTCGTTAGGCGTGGCGTTATATTGAGCGAAGTGATGGTAAGCCAGTTCCTCCACGATGTCGGATTCGATTTTATATGTTTTTGCGACTTTTTCTGCATCCCGTGCACGTCCTTTGGTTGGACTAGAGCCAGTAGTGCTAGGAAATCGTTGGAAGATTGCCTGCGTAACCCCTTCAAATGTTCGCTCTATATTTGGTCTGCTTTCAAAGTGACCTGGAGGACCATAGTTAAGTGCGAAGCCCGATTCCCGCCGCAGCACGGTAGATACTTTAGCTGATAAGTTACACAGCGCGTTGTCTGCCATCAGCACCGCGGGAAGAGCATGTGTCAACTCAGCGAACCGCTCGCTTGGATAACCAGCCTCACCTTGGATGAACATATTCAACTTATTGCTCGTTGGCGCTGGAAGCGTAGCGCCTAGGCTTCGCGTAATCAGCCTCACAACATCACTCGCAGTCACCTCAGGGCCATATACAATCAAAAACCATATAGCAGCTTTTGAACCTCTATCGACTAACGCGAGCAGATTTATTCTTTTTACCGTGAAGTAAGACAGCAAACTGTCTGCATTGCGTACTCCGACCACAAACTGCGCATCAATCTTATGGCTGTCAATTTCCCAAGCGTCGTATACCTCATCGAACCTGAGAGACGCCTCTCTGCCAGTGCCAACTGACAAATGCGCACGCGCAGCACTGTCGCCGTATACCCTCACCTGCTGGTCTGCATTCAGGTGGATGATTTCCTTCATGAAGGCTGAAATACTGCGTTGTCCTTGGTATCTCGTATTGAATGGCCACTCGGCGTCGGTTGCTCCTAGCTCCCTCAAACTGTCCCTGAATATTTTGCCGAGCTTCTTCGGAGCAATCTTGTACTCAAATACAGTTCCGGGGGGCTGATCTTTAGCTCTCGTCTTCAGTATCTTATTGACCAGTTTATCGTAAAGATCTGGATACTTTGAAAGGGTCTGATTCAAAACTCCAGCATAGCCAGACCTAGTGCCAGGGATGGGTTTTTTTTAGCACCGACGTGCGCTCATAAGCCTTTATCCTGAAACCTGGAATGAGAGCCCTGAACCCCCAGACAGTACCATCTGACGCAGTACCCCCACATCTGGCTATGAGCCGGGTAAGCTCTGAAGGCCTGATCCTTGTGAGATCGGCAATAATCTCAACCGGATCTCCGTTCAGATACAAGTCAATCGCCGCCATTCGCCTATTAAACAAATCACGCTGTTCAGCAGTCATGTTACTGGTGTGAACCGGTACCCACGGCCGAGTTTCAAGGATCGAAATTTGTATCTCTCGCCTGCTACGCACGGATCAATCACCTCTTAATGTCCACCTAGTATTTCTGCCGAAGACGTTCGACACGAACTCCAATTCAATATCCCCCATAAGAGCCGCCCGAGCGAAAACGCCGAGAATTTTCATTTGATCGTACACCATAGAACTCATAATTAATTGCTGTACGTCGCCAGCTCTGTTGGTCCGTAAGAACAAATTAACCCAATTTGTTTCGACCAAGCATAATTCATCGCGAATTTGAGCAGCGAAAGATATAACTTTTAGCCAATTACCTGAGCGCCTTGCTGCGCCGGCTACGTTTTTAGTATCAAAAAAATTAATAGGCACTTCGCCGGCACTGATACCGCCCTCAAAAACAGTGACCATTTCTCTCCGCTCGCCCGTCATCCCTGAAATGAGCTGATGAAACTCAGCAGTCCCGGTGTGAGTTTCGGTAAGAATGACTTCTCGTTTACGTGCAGTCTCTTCCCAGGGGTACTGGATTACGACCTCCACCCCAAAAAGGAAGTCCTTAATATATGGATTCGGCTCTAGCTCCGAGGCCCAATAAATGCATTCGTTATTACTCACCAACGTAATATCTCCACTTTTTTTTAAGCTGTAAGAAAGCCAGATATGGTTTTTTGAGTTCTTTCGCTCACCATGTGACTTCAACAGTTTTCCGCGCAGCTTAGACTTCAGTGAAGACATTCTTTAACTCCTGCCGCATACTCAGCTGACCACATTTAATTACAAGAAAGTTTTACTGATCGCTTTGGCTTTTCAGGCAGATGACTAAGCTCGTGGATTGTTCATAACTCACAACAGCATCTGAAGCCACTCTAAATGGAAACAAGCGACCAGTTTAGTTGGCAAGCACGACTGGATTGCCAAAAATTGCAAGTTGAAACAAAAATCACGGCAGCAAGAACACTTACTTATAGCAGCATTGACAAATGCACCAGAGTACAACCCCAGGAATTGTATTTATTACTTATCCTGGTTTGATTGTATTTATTTTCTACTATTTAGAAATTACGTCAGCTACACCGCTGCGGCGCGATCCCAAGGGCCTCACCCCGAGCAAAATTCAAACCCAACTCTTCGTTTTGTTAATTCGAATAACGGAACCTCAAGAGTTTCCTACTAGCAGCCTGCCTAAGTGACCTAGGGTGGGGGTATACCGAGATTTCACCACTGATTCTTGGTCCTTATAACGACGCCGTACTTTTCGTAATACTGCGATTGATTCTTTTCGCCAGCGCTTCAGTTTTGGTAAGTTTCATCATGTTACGATTCATACCGGGATGTCACGCAAGAAAACCATAGCCGCGAGGGTGTGTCAAAGTGGAAGAAAACAAAATTTTTTACCCCCCCTTTGAAAATCAACCTATTGATAGCAATAGTGTTTTATGTACTGAAATTGATTTTCCAATAGCATTGCGAAATTTGTCGAAGGCCTCTATTTGCACAACGTTTACCCCTATGCGGAAACTCAGCATTCTGTGTTGGTACGGATATCTGGGGCGTTCCATCGGTACCATGAAGGCGGGCAGCCTCGAGCGATATTTTGAACCTAGTGCGATATCTATCGGACCCGACGGATGCACGAAGCAGAAAAAAAATAAATGGCGTAACTATCGCGACGGCCTTCATAAACCACATGTAAAGCTGGTGCGTGATGTTGATAGCCGAGCACGAGGGTCTGCGCGTATTTTGGAACACCCTCTATGGAAAGTCTGTGACCCCAATAATCAAACTGTGGCAGAAGATTCCGAATTCATTAGGCAGTTGAACCCAAAAATTCAGCAAATTATCTGCCCTAACGAGGCGCACAACCAGTATTTTCAATCTGAACTAGACCTGTCCCGTAACCACCGACGATCTCTTTGTAAAACCCCAAGTTTGGACTCTCTAGCGGCCGTTACTTGGATCATCAGGTCTTCCCGGAGACTGACAGTCACCGAACCTTCTCAGGCGTTCTATGCGGCCCATGATATATTGATGAACCTCTCGTCAGAGCTACACCAGCTTGGAATCGCGTCACACTTGCTAAATCATTATATAAAATGGATCCTACCCTTGGCCCTGCCGAAGGGCCTTATAGTTGACCTTGCCCCCTCAGACTACATACTGATATCACTATTTACTACCACCTTTATGAAAGCAGGAATTCTCTCCAAAGGCATAATGCACTCGAATGAAAAGATTTATAAGGAGGTGTTCCTGGCGCAGGATCTGAAAAAAGACTTCAATATTTTTTTTGCTCTTTCCGCTCGTTTCGCTTATATCAGTGACATTGACGAAAGCAGTCGCATTTATGACTTCGATACTCATAATAAAATCAGGCATAAAGCTATAACCAGCTTTATGGGTCCTTCATGGGTCGGCCATCTCACCAGTGGGGCATTTAAAACTCTAGCAACCTGAACAACGGCGATTTATCGTAGTGCACATTATTGTGCACCCTGCCGGATGTAATAACTCTAACCTGAACATCGTTATAGTTCAGTGCCTACGAACATCCGCAGCGTCACTCACTGCCAGTTCATTACTAGTTTACCTGTAGAGTGGTCATACGGTCCCCATTGACCTGAAGTGCGCCCGGCCCACCGTCTCTGCCACCGACTCGCTTGCTACTGCCAAACTCTCCTCCTCCCCCCAAAAAAATACGAGTTCATAATATTACTTCCATCCCCATTTATTCACATCAGGATAACTCCTCAAAAAAACCCGCAAAATCACACCACTTCCGATAATTGCTTCCATCGAACGCACCATTTGATAATTACTTCCAAAAACATGTAAGAAATTCTGTGGTGAATTCTAATGTCCCAGATCAAATATTCGGCCTACCTGTCTGATCTGACGAAGCTTTTACTATTGCCGTGACATCCATATGATTTCTTCCGAGTACTGCTAGAATCTTGAGCAAAGCTTCTGGGGCTTGCTACGTCGAAACCACACACCTCGGGCGCCTTCTAAACTCACCAGAGTATTCGGCGCTCTGAACTGGGCATACGCACGAGTAACCAGAAAGTCAGGGCTGTCGGCCAACAGTTGATCAAAGCGCCGTAAGTGCTCGGTTTTTTCATTCTGCAGCTGACGCTTGGGCTCTTGTATCAATGGGGCAACGCCCATGCGATTAAGAAGAATCCCGGACATGCGCAACAAGGTAGCCTGGCCGATGGACGCTGCCGCCAATGGCGTGAAGGAAAACCGATCGAAGCACCCTTCCCATCCCTTGCCCCAGCTTTCGTTGAGGGATGCACATTGCCCGAAGTCAACAGCAAGTGCCGGACGTATGTATTCCTTAAAGTGAGTGACTCTCAAAACTGTAGGCCCAAAAGACCCGCTTGGGCGAGGCAATCTCGACTGCGGTCGGCGTTGGGGATTTTTAAATCACTTCACCCTTCGACTTGGTATATAGAACCCCACCCAGCGATAGGGGTCTGCTCTTGTATCAGATCTCAGGAATACATCGAATGTCCGCGCAACATAGCCTGGTAATACTCGCTCGGGGAGGCTACGCCGCTCGGGGATTGCTTTATTTGATCATCGGTATCTTCGCACTGCTGGCAGCACAAGATTCGACGAAACCGAAGGACAGCCATAAAAGCCTGGAAGCACTGCTAAGCCAACCCTTTGGCTATTTTCTAGTTGGCCTTGTGGTGGCTGGCCTCCTCGCATTTGCGGCGTGGCGCATCCTGCAAGCTACACGCGATGTCGACCATCATGGCAAGAAATTCAAAGGGTTGGTGATTCGCGCTGGTCTGTTCGCGGGAGGTATGTTCAACGGCGCTCTAGCGTTTTTTGCGTTGGGCCTACTCATTAGCGGTATTAAAAGCTCGGGCGATTCTGGAGGGCAAACCAAAGACTGGTTAGCGCATCTCTTGTCATGGGATCACTCGAATGTGTTGGTATACCTGATCGCACTCGTTCCGCTTGGGGTTGGTATTGCTCACATCATCAAGGGATGGAAAGCGTCATTCGAGAGATATTTTGAGGCCGATGAAGACGTCATGCGATACGTCCGCCCGGTATCACGATTCGGACTAATCGCCCGTGGAGTCGTATTTTTAGAAATTGCGTTGTTACTGGCCATCAGTGGTTCCACTTATCAAGCCATGGATCCACCTGGTATGAAGGAATCGCTGGATGCGCTCCAAAATCTACCTGCTGGTTGGTTAATTTTGATGGTGATGGCCTTGGGGCTGATTGCCTTCTCGGTGTACAGCTTCTCTGAAGCCTTTTGGCGCAAGATCAACATGGATGTGCCGGGAGTACCGAGCAAGGATTGATGAGAAACGGAAGTCTCACGGCCATGGGGAGCCTTACTCGCACCAGGGCCACGATCTTGGCGGGTTATCCACGAGATCTATTGATCGCACCAGCCGGTAGTAATATCCGTGAAAAAGAGTGAGCTTCCCGTAAAAACCTGCGTGATCTGTGGTCTTCCCTTCACTTGGAGGAAGAAATGGGCGCGCTGCTGGGACGAAGTCCGTTATTGCTCGGAGCGCTGCCGGCGCAGCAAACGTTGACCAAAAAAGGGCCGTCACAGGCCCTCTTGTACTCAAGCTACATGAAACAATTTACGCCTGCCCCCTCCTCCCTTCTGCGCAACGACACTTAGCCGTGGCCCTCCCTCTGGAAGCTTGATGCCGAAGGGGCGGACGATCCCTTCACAACACTGGGCGTGCCCATCACGCAGCTACAGCACAGTGCCCATTGTCAGTCCGTTTCTTTCAGCCTATCTTGTACAAACCTATACAAGGCCCATTACGATGTACAAGAAAATGAAGTGGCCGTTGACGCTGTATTTTGACGGTGAATGCCCTCTGTGTGCGCGAGAAATCAAGTTCCTGCGAGGACGCGCCGTAACGGATCGACTGCTTTTTGTGGACATCAGCAGCGGTGCATTCGATGCCGAGGCACTCGGGTTGACGTTCGAGCACATGCAGTCCTCGCTGCACGCTCGTTTCGCTGATGGCCGCTGGGTTACCGGCCTGGATGCCACTCTGTGGAGTTGGCGAGCGGCTGGCTTAGGTTTTTGGGCCACGCCACTGACGTGGAGTGCATTGCGCCCGCTGTTTGAATTCGGTTATCGCCTTTTCTGCCGTTTACGTCCCCATTTGGCGTGGTTGCCTCATCCAGAGGGTGGCCGCCGCTGTGTCGATCAGCAGTGCGCGGTGCCGGCGTCAAAACCCGCATCAGACAAGCAGGCCATTTTGAAAAAAAAGCAGACCTAGAACGCTTTGCGTTGTCATGGTCCCGACGAAGAAGGTGGGGCATGGCTGATCTGGCGACCCCCGTGCCATCTGCGTCAGATCGTGCGCAGCAGATATGTTCCTACCGCCATGGATTGCCGACACTTAAACCGCAGCATGGCTGCGAGGAATCAAGATGAGCCCATCATTAGCCGAACACTACCGTGAAATTCTCGTCGGCGTAGGCGAGAACCCTGAGCGTGAAGGACTGCTGGACACCCCCAAGCGCGCAGCCAAAGCAATGCAGTACCTGTGCAATGGCTACACAATGAGCCTGGAAGAAGTGATCAATGGCGCATTGTTCGAATCGCAAAACGATGAAATGGTCATCGTGCGCGACATTGAACTGTATTCATTGTGTGAGCATCACATGCTGCCCTTCATCGGCAAGGCTCATGTGGCATACATCCCTACTGGAAGGGTATTGGGCCTGTCGAAGGTGGCCCGAGTGGTCGATATGTTCGCCCGCCGCTTACAGATCCAGGAAAACCTCACAAAACAAATTGCTGACGCCATTCAGCACATCACCGATGCGGCCGGCGTGGCAGTGGTCATTGAGGCTAAGCACATGTGCATGATGATGCGAGGCGTGGAGAAGCAAAACTCGGTGATGACATCTTCGGTGATGCTGGGAGCCTTTCGCGAGTCGTCCGCGTCGCGTCAGGAGTTTCTGCAGCTGATTGGACGAATGGGTTAACACCAACAAATAGAACCAGACCGCAGGAGCGCCTAGATGAACAGTCCCTTCAAGATGAACTCGCTTGGTGAGGGCTATCGTGCCCTCGTGATAGGTGCCAGTGGAGCGATCGGCTCGGCTTTTTGTGAGTTGCTCAATCAGGATCCAAGTTGCGCGTATGTGCGTGAGCTGGGGCGCAACAGTGTTCCATGCCTCGATCTGGAAGAGGCCGACAGTATTGCCAGCGCGGCCTCCGAATTAGCTCAAGAAGCCCCCTACCAATTAATTTTGCATGCTGCCGGTTTGCTCCATCGCGACGAAATCAAACCTGAAAAGAGCTACTCCGCTATTGAAGCGGATACGCTCCAGGCGATATTCCAAGTCAACACCATCGGGCCTGCGCTGGTTTTGCGTCACTTTTTGCCCTTGCTTGACCCACGAGGCGCGATGGCGATGCTCTCTGCCAAGGTGGGTAGCATCGGTGATAACCGTTTGGGCGGCTGGTACGCCTATCGCGCTTCCAAGGCGGCACTGAACATGATGATTAAAACGGCCGCCATCGAGCTGGCACGAACCCGGCCTCAGACGCGCTTGTTAAGTCTTCATCCCGGCACGGTTATTTCAGGCCTGTCACACCCCTTTCGAGGTGCCTCTGAAGCCAGGCCGGCAAACATTGCTGCACATGAGCTGTTATCTCTGATTGACCGCTTAGGGCCTGCTGACAGCGGTAATTTCTTTGCCTATAACGGAGAACGCCTTCCTTGGTAGACAGGAAGTGAACCCTGAATCTCCAGGGGCCGACCGACAGGGCCGCGCACAGGGACGTATGCAAATCAGAGCAGTTGCTGCAATTTCGCGTTCCTTTAATGGCAGATGACTGCCCTCCTCCTTAGCGCCAATTTCCGCCTTGAACTGAACCGTGCTTCCTGCACGTGGTTGTCGGCCTGTGGGTAACGACCATGGCACGTCAGGCATCAGATGGCCGCAGACTTGCAGTGTCTAGTTGGCCAAACGCACTCAGCCTGGGATCCTGGCTTGTCAGCTCGCCGCGAGATTGTTAGTGTCGATCCATGACTCACTATTGCCTCACCTCGACTACCACCACCACGACCGCTGTATGCGGAGCGTGCGAGGTGTCGTGAGCCAATAGACTACGAACTTCAAAGGCCCGCCAGCGATGGACAGGGCCTTTTTTTATGCCCTTGTGTCGCTGGTTCAAACGCAAGGAGATGCACCCATGTACGCCCTATTGATACTCGATATCCAAGTCGGGCTTGTTCACGGCCCGGAAAAACCATGGCGCTGCGAAGCGTTATTGGAAACAGTGAATAGCCTGATGGACAACGCCCGCAGCGCTGGCGCTCCGATTTTTCTCGCGCGCCACGTCGGGCCCGCTGGATCGCCCATCGGCCCCGACAGTCCGTTGACGATACTTGCGCAGGAACTCAACCTGGTGGGTACAGAGGTGGTATTCGAAAAGCGGCGGCCCAACGCTTTTGAAATGACTGAGCTGGCAGACAATTTGCGGTCTCGCGGAGCTACTGGTGTGGTCATCACCGGCATGAAAACTCAATACTGCGTCGACAGCACCTGCCGTGCTGCTCGTGATCTTGGCTTCGATGCGGTACTCGTTGCCGAAGGTCATACCTGTTCAGACACGCCAGTGATGAGCGCTAAGGACATCGTTGCTCATCACAATGCAACCCTAGATGGGCCGTTCTGCCGGCTGGTTCGGGCCGAAGAGTGGCGCTTCTAGCAGAGCCTCAATAACGGGAATGTGCGTGACTTGCGAGAATGATTTCTTCTTGTCACGCTCTGCTACATTCATCGGAGGCCACAATCAGGGATAGAAACAAGTGACCATTCGCCTAAACGTTCGCCTTCTTTTATTCGTGCGATTCGCGAGCATCGCAATCGCGCTCACTGCAGCGACTGATGCCCACTCTGAGCAATACACAGTGGGCGGCAGATCGATTGAGCTGCCTTCGCCTCAAGGCTACTGCAAGATTGGCGAAACGCGCGGAGAGCAAAAGTTCGTTGAACTGACAGCCAAGGCCACTGGGCCGTCGAGCCGCATTTTGGCGTTGTTTTTGAGGTGCGAAGAGGTGGCAGAGTGGAGAAAAAACGCACCGTCCGAGTTAGTGAGCTCTTCCGACTGGGTGGTGTTGGGCGTCATCCTGGACCGTGATGGTCAACTGCGGCCCATGGACGGCGTGAGCCGTAAGGAGTTTGTCCGCACACTTGGAAGTGCAATGTCTAAAGATCCAACCCTCTTCTCGCGCACGAATGCTGACGCCCAGATTCGACTCAATAGCTTAGTAACCGGAGCGGACTTCAGGATGATGGGCACCCAGGTTCTAAAGGCGGACGACGAAGCCATCTATTTCATTCTGGGAAGTGAAATACTCGCCGACAATGGTGAGCACCGCCGCGTAATTGCTGTATCAGCGATCACCCTACTTAAGGGCGTGCGCATCGTTTATGGCAACTATCGTCAAGTGAACCCATCACAGAATGGCAACGCGCTCTTTGGCAAGACGAACGCGCTGGTTCATGCCGCTGTGCAAGCCAATCCCTGAAACGGACCTCAGCGCCCACGACGGAAATTAAAGACTGACTCAACCCTTTATTGAGTAGTGCGGCAACCGTTAAGTCGATAAGCGCTCAAGCCCCAGAACACTAACGTTTCGGTAGCATCCGCGTCAGGGTGTTGTCCCGCACCCAGTAGTGATGAAACAGCCCTGCAGCCGCATGCAAACCGATCAGCCAATAGCCGCTGCTACCGAGCAGCTCATGCCAATGTTTGAACTGCCTGGCCAAGTCTGGATCGGGCTGGACCAGCGCGGGTAAAAAGAACCCGAAGTAAGGCATCGGTTTACCTGCTGCAGACAACATTAACCAGGCAAGCACGGGCGTAGCGATCATCAGGCCATACAGGGCCAGATGCATCAGGTGCGATACCCCAGTCTGCCACGCCGGTAAGTGTGGCGTTATCGGTGGCCGAGGTGTCAGGCGACCCAGCAGGCGTATCCAGACCAGAGCAAAAATGCTCAATCCGAAGACCCCATGCAACCCAAGGAACATCGCTTTCCACGGATTACCCCGTGGCAAAAGCCCTTTGATTTCGATAGAGGCATACACGCCGACAAACAGTCCCAGCATCAACCAGTGCAAGGTGATCGACAGTTTTCCGTAACGATGGTCAGTTGAGTCTGGGGTCATGATGCGCCTCTTGAATAATTAACGCGGGCAAGTCATTCGCCCGGCCACGATCCGACGTGTCACCTAATCGAATGCCAGCACAGTGCCCATCAAGCCTTAAGGTAATCTGAAGGTGCGTTTGCATCGGCTTTTGCCACATTCAGACTTCGTTAAGAAATGCCCTCGATACTCTTCCCAAACCTACCGGGGAGACGTTGTCCAATGGCCGATTTCGACTGGCACATCGCATTACCACTCCACTTCGGCCAAGCCGGCTCTCCACCGCTGAGTATGGCTCGGGCCCTGCCCAGCGATGCGGCAAGGCCTCACTTCGAAACCTTTGTGCAGCAACGCTTTCGTCAGGCACACGGTGCTGACATTCGTCATTTCATGCCGCAACTGTTTGGCATGAGCGATGCGGCCGGAGAATTGTGCGCGGTCGCTGGCGTACGCCTGGCCAGCGAAGAACCCCTCTTTCTCGAACGCTATCTAGACGATTCGATTGATCCACTGATCGCCGCCGCTGCCGGCCGGCCGGTTGACCGCGCCTGCATCGTCGAGGTGGGCAACCTGGCTGCCAGTGACAACGGCAGCGCGCGTCTGAGCATCATCACCCTCACTTACATGCTGGCCCTGGGGGGGCTTGAGTGGGTGGCGTTCACGGGGAATATCGGGTTGGTCAACAGCTTCCATCGCCTCGGTTTAAAACCCGTGACGCTGTGCGCCGCCGACCCGGCGCGGCTCGGCGATGACCGCCACAGCTGGGGCAGTTATTACGAAAGCAAGCCCTGGGTGCATGTCGGCAATATCCGCGCGGGCTTTATCCATTTGCGCAACATCGGGTTATTCAATCGCCTGGGCTTGCCCACGTCACTCCTGGAGGCCACTCATGTCGCCTGAAGTCGAGCATTTCAAGAGAACCCTGCGCAGCCATGCTGAGCGCAACACAAACACCATTTCTTTATGGGGCGATGAGCTGAAGCTGGACTACGCCACGTTGTATGCCGAGATCGTGTATCGCCAGGAACGCCTGCGTGACGAGAGCGTCAAGGTGGTCGCGCTGGCTTTGGATAACGGCGTCGAGGCGCTGATATGGGATCTGGCCGCGCTGTTCGAAGGGCTGACGTGCCTAACGCTGCCACCGTTCTTCACGCCCTCCCAGCGCAAGCATTGCCTGGACCAAAGCCAAGCAGAACTGTTAATCGCAGAAGTCGAGTTGGAGTCTGAACTGCAAACAGCGGGTTTCGAGAAAACCGGCGAATTCTGGCGTAAGGCTGTTCACGGCCCATCGCTGATGCCTGAGGGCACCGCGAAACTGACGTTTACGTCGGGCACTACCGGCACCCCCAAAGGCGTGTGCCTCAGCGCCGAGAGCATTGTGTGCGTCGCGCGTGAGTTGTATGAGGCGAGCCGGCCCAACGATCCGCAGCACCACCTTGCTGTTCTGCCCCTTGCGATCCTGTTGGAAAACATCGGCTGTTATGCCGCGCTGTATGCGGGCGCAACCCTTAGCCTGCCCAGTCAGGCAACCTTGGGTATTCAGGGCGCCAGCGGCGTTGATGTACCGCGACTGCTCGGCTGCCTGGCCTCTCGCGCCCCCGACAGCCTGATTCTCGTGCCACAGCTGCTGTTACTGCTGGTGACTGCTGCCGAACAGAACGCCTTCAATCCAAAGACGCTGCATTTTGCAGCCGTGGGCGGCGCGCGCGTTTCACACGAACTTCTGGACCGTGCGCAACGCGTTGGCATGCCGGTTTACGAAGGTTACGGGCTGTCGGAATGCGCATCGGTGGTGTGCCTCAATAGCCCAGGGGCGCGCCGCGCAGGCAGTGTCGGAAAACCGCTGCCGCACGTTGAGGTGCGTCTGGCCGAGGACGGCGAAGTACTGATTAAGGGCGCTACTTTGCTGGGTTATCTGGGCGAGCCGCCTCACGCCCATGAATGGTGGTCCAGTGGCGACATCGGCGAATTTGACGATGAAGGTTTCCTCTACCTGAAGGGGCGCAAGAAACATCAATTCGTGACCAGTTTCGGGCGCAACGTGAACCCTGAATGGGTTGAGGCCGAACTGACACAGCGCCGCCACATCGCCCAAGCATTCGTGTATGGCGAAGCCATGCCAAGCAACCATGCATTGTTGTGGCCTCATCGACCCGATTGCACCGATGAGGCGTTGGCGGCGGCAGTTGCCGAGGCCAACGAGGCGTTGCCCTATTACGCCCAAGTCCATCACTGGACCCGCCTGCCCCACCCATTCACGCCCGCCAATGGCCTGCTGACCGCCAACGGCAGACCCCGCCGCGACGCCATTGTCGAGCTTTACCAGACACAACTGACTGCTCCCCTACGCACCGAGGAATCTGAATCATGAGTTTTTTTGACACGCTGCAACTGGCCACGCAAAAAGAACGGACCGAATTGTTCAACCTTCCGGTCATTCGTGATGCCCTTGAGGGAAGGGTCAGCCTGGAAAGCTATCGGGCCTTTCTGACTCAGGCTTACTACCACGTACGCCACACCGTGCCGTTGATGATGGCCTGTGGTGCACGCCTCCCGTCGCGCCTGGAGTGGCTGCGCAAAGCGGTCTGCGAATACATCGAAGACGAATACGGCCATGAACAATGGGTACTCAACGACATCCATGCCTGCGGCGGCGACAAGGACGCAGTGCGTGACGGGCGTCCGTCCTTGCCCATTGAGCTGATGATCAGCTTCCTCTATGACCTCATCGCCCGGGATAACCCAGTAGGCCTGTTCGGCATGGTCAACGTGCTTGAAGGTACCAGCATCGCCTTGGCGACCCATGCTGCAGGCGCTATTCGCGAACGCCTTGAGTTACCGGAAACGGCGTTCAGCTACCTCAGTTCCCATGGCTCGCTCGATATTGAACATATGCAAACTTATCGCCGATTGATGGACACACTGGACGACCCGAGCGATCAGGCTGCGGTCATACACGCCTCCAAGGTCGTCTACACCCTCTACACCGACATGTTTCGTGGCTTGCCGCGTGACGGGGAGCGTTTGCATGCGCCTGTCTGAGGCCCGTGCGGTATTGACCGGCGCCAGCGGCGGTATCGGTCTGGCGATCGCTCATGCCCTGTGCGCCAGCGGCGCCTCTGTGTTGGTGGTATCGAGGAACCGAGAGTCATTGGTGCCGTTGCTTGATCAGTATCCGAACCAGGTGTTGTGGGTGGGGGCCGACCTCACGTTTCTGGCAGATCGTCGTAAGGTGCTGGCGGCGGCCGAGGCCATGGGCGGGGTCAACTTGCTGATAAACGCAGCCGGGATCAACCACTTCGCCATGCTTGAGCAACTGGCGGACAGCGACATCAATGCAATGCTGGCGGTAAACATCAGCGCGCCGATCTGCCTGACCAAAATCCTGCTGCCGCTGCTCAAGCAAGCCCCAAGCGCGATGGTCGTCAACGTTGGCTCCACGTACGGCTCTATCGGCTATCCCGGATATGCCAGCTATTGCGCGAGCAAGTTTGCGTTGCGCGGATTTTCCGAAGCCTTGCGCCGAGAACTGGCAGACACCCGTGTTGGCGTTTTATACGTCGCGCCCCGGGCCACCCGCACCCCCATGAATAGTCCGGCTGCGCAGGCGTTGAATGATGCCCTCAAATCGAATGTCGACGACCCGGAAACCGTCGCATCCGCAGTGATCCGCGCAATTGCCGGCGACCACCGCGACTTGTACCTCGGATGGCAAGAGCGATTTTTTGTGCGCCTCAACAGCCTGCTGCCCAACTTGGTGGACCGAGGCTTGCGCAAACAGTTACCTCTGGTCCGTCGCCTCAGTGAAAAAAACGACAGTGAGCACCCTAAACCATGAAAAAAATTCTCTGTGGCCTGTTGCTCGGCGCTATGAGCCATAACGTCTGGGCCCTTGATGCTGCTGACCAGCAGCGCCTCGCTAATATTCAGCAAAGTTGGGCACATATCCAATACGAACTGCCCGCAGACCAGCGTACTGCTGCGTTTGAACAGCTCGCCACGCAGGCCGACGCCTTTACTCAAGAGCGCCAGTCAGTCGCCGAGGCATGGATATGGTCCGGCATTGTCACCAGCAGTTGGGCCGGCGCCCAGGGTGGGCTCGGTGCCCTGAGCAAGGTCAAGCTGGCAAAGGCCGATCTTGAAAAAGCCATCGCCCTGGACCCCAAAGCCTTGCAAGGCTCGGCTTATACCAGTCTCGCTGCGTTGTACGATCGCGTGCCGGGCTGGCCCATTGGGTTCGGCGACTCGGACAAAGCAGAGGTGTTACTCAAGCAAGCCTTGCAACTGAACCCGAACGGCATCGATAGTCTGTACTTCTGGGGTGATCACCTCTACCGTCAAAAGCGCTATACCGACGCCCACGCGGCACTGCAAAAAGCACTGCTGGCCGCCCCAAGGCCAGGCCGCGAAACCGCTGACGCTGGACGGCGCAAGGAAATCGAAGCGTTGCTGCAGGATATAACCAAGAAACTCGGCTGACAGGAGTCCGTGTGCGCATATTATTGATCGAGGATGACGTCGCTCTGGGCGAGGGTATTCACCAGGCGCTGGTACGAGAAAGCTATACCGTCGACTGGTTACAGGATGGCAGTAGCGCCTTGCATGCTCTGCTCAGTGAAACGTTTGATCTGGCCGTACTCGACCTTGGCTTGCCGCGCATGGATGGACTCGAAGTGCTGCGCCGCTTGCGTGACAGTGGCTCCAATCTGCCGGTGTTGATCCTGACCGCTCGGGACGCCACAGAGGACCGCATCGCAGGGCTCGACGCCGGTGCCGACGACTATTTGATCAAACCGTTCGACCTGGCAGAACTCAAGGCACGCCTCAGGGCGTTGCTGCGACGCAGTGCGGGCCGCGCCCAGGTGTTGATTGAGCACGCAGGCATCAGCCTGAACCCGGGAACTCAACAAGTCAGCTATCAGGGCGAAGCGGTCGCCCTGACACCCAAGGAGTATCAGTTACTCCATGAGTTGCTTTCCCCGCCGGGTCGGGTGATGACGCGCGACCAACTGATGCAGTTACTTTACGGCTGGAACGAAGAGGCAGAAAGCAACACGCTGGAGGTGCATATCCATCACTTGCGCAAGAAGTTTTCGAGCCAGCTGATCCGCACGATCCGTGGGGTCGGTTACCTGGTGGAAGAGCGCCCATGACGTCTATTCGGCGACGTACGCTCAGGTTGATTCTGGGTCTGTTGTTCCTCGGGCTGTTGCTCATGACCGTTGTCAATCTCCACGACAGCAATCATGAAATCGACGAGGTATACGACGCTCAGCTGGCGCAGAACGCACGTCTGCTGCAGGGCGTGATGCGCATGCCAATGGCGAGCAACGAGCACGCAAAGCTGTATGAGGCGTTCAACCAGGCATTGGGGCTCGCCGCGCCCAGAGTGGATGGCCACCCGTATGAAAGCAAAATCGCTTTTCAGGTGTGGAACGCGGATGGCACGTTGCTGGTGCACACCTCCAGTGCGCCGTCCTTTGGTTCGCCTCCGGTCAAACCGGGTTTCAGTGACATCACGGATATCAACAACCGAACCTGGCGCGCATTTGTCTTGGATGATGCCCAATACAATCTGAAAATTTGGGTGGGAGAGCGTGACGATGTGCGTGCCGACCTGGTGGATCGCATCGTTCGCCATACGGTTTTACCTAACTTGATAGGTAGCCTGCTGCTTGCCGCAGTGATCTGGTTGGCCATTGGCTGGGGGCTCAAACCGTTGAGCAATATGGCTGAAACCTTGCGAGCGAGGCATTCAGGTTCTCTCGAACCCTTGCAGTTGAATCCGCTGCCTACTGAGCTGGAGCCCATGCAGGCCGCCCTGAATCGTGTGCTGGCACAGATCCAGGAGGTGATGGGCCGTGAGCGACGCTTTATCGCGGATGCCGCCCATGAAATGCGCACACCGCTCGCCGTGCTCAAGGTCCACGCAGAAAACCTCGTGGAGGCCGTCAGTGAGGAAGATCGGCGCGAATCCCTCAATTACCTGATCGTAGGTGTGGACCGCACTACGCGCCTGGTCAATCAACTCCTGACCATGGCCCGTATCGAACCGCAACCCCAAACCCATGAGGCGCAGAGCATCGATCTAGTGGCGACGATTCGGGGCGGTCTGGTGCAAATGACACCCTGGCTGCTGAGCAAGGGGCTTGAACTCGTGTTCGAACCCATGGAAGAGGTCTGCCTTGTTAAGGTCGATGCAGCCGTCATACATATTGCCTTGAACAACTTGGTCACCAATGCCGCCAACTTTTCCCCTCCCCAGGGAGTGATTACCGTGCGGTTGATGAAAAACCAGGATCACTACGAATTATGTGTTGAGGACGAGGGGCCAGGCATCGATGAAGCAGAATGTGATCGACTTTTTGAGCGGTTCTACAGTCGTGGAAATGATCAAGGCGCTGGGCTGGGGCTGACCATCGTCCGGTCCATCGCAAGTCGTTTGGGAGGGAGCGTGCGTTTAGAAAACCGTGAATGCGGAGGATTGCGCGCAACATTCGAGATCTTGAGGTTCTAAAAATCCATGGCATTCGAAGTAGCCGGACAGCGCATTTTTTAAAGGCTGTTGCTGGATGCCTGAGGGAATCGTCACTGTCTGGCTGATATCCGATAGCGAGTGCCTTAACCCTGATTGGTTAGAGGCGAAACATCACGAAGGACTCTTTGGATATGAGCAACCACCTGCATGGTTGCCTCTTCGATCGTTCCTTCATTGCGGCAGAGCACCCAGTCATAATCGGCAGCCGCCTGCTCAAACGCCTCGGTGCTAGCAACATGTTCTTCCAGCGCATGCATGACCGTACTGCTCAACCCGCGCGTTCGTGCTGCCGCTCGCGCCCATGAAATCTCAGGCGCGGTGACAACCCCAACGTGCAGGTCTGGCACTTGCACGTTGCGGTCACGGTTCAGCTGGAGAATCTCTACAAACGGCACCAGCCGGCGAAACGCCGCTTCTGACGGGTACCAGCGATCCATCAGGATGATGCTGCCCGGTGGCTGTTCCGGCAGCACCTGTTGGGAAATCCACCGGCGGCTATCAGCAAAGCGCTCGCACACCGTCAGCTCCAACTCCCTGCTGGGGTTTCTGACGAATTGATTAACCAGGGCCATGGTTTCAGCCCTGTAGGGATCGCTTTTTTTCTCGCTCAGCCGGATCACTGTGTGGTGGTCGACCCTCAGGGCTTTCGTCACGGCCTCCAACAATGTGGTCTTGCCGACGCCCTTGGGACCATCCAGAGAAACAAACAACGCACGCTTCATTTTTCACATATCAACGGGTAACGGATGACCACTCTAACCCGGTTGCTGGGTCCACCGTAAACGTCGACCCGCGACGCTCAAACCGGGGGATCTCCAATCCCAGGCTTTCACGCAAGGTTGTCCCTTCATACGCGGTGCGGTAGACACCACGCGCCTGCAACAACGGTATGACTTCCTGGGTGAAACGATGGAATTGCTCGGGGTGCCCGATGTAGATATTGAACCCATCCACGGCTCTCGCCTCGAACCATTCGGCCATTTTCTGCGCGACGGTTTCAGCCGTACCCACGAATGCACCGGGACGCAGTTGTCGGCCGAACTCTACGGCCTGGCGCAGCGTGAAGCCTTTCTCGCGCGCTTGGTCTGCAATGCGTTTGGCAGCGGTAAAGAAGCTGCTGCGTGCAGCCTCCAGGCTTTGCTGGGGAAACGGTGCATCGAGGTCGTACTGGCTGAAATCATGCCAGCCGAAATTGCGCCCGAACTCCTTCAGGGCGAGCTCAAAGCTGTGATCGGTCTGATGATAGTGTTGCTCGATTTCCCGAGCGTGCTCGTCAGTGTCGCCAACATAAATTTCAGCGCCCGGCATGACCAGCAATTGCTCCGGGTCGCGCCCCTGTTGCGCCGCCCTACCCTTTATATCCTGATAAAAAGCCTGGCCCTGCTCGATACTGGCGGCATGGGTGAAGATCACATCCGCCGTCGCAGCCCCAAGGTCGCGCCCCTGCTGCGAATCACCAGCCTGGAAGATCACCGGTTGGCCTTGCGCTGAACGTTGGATATTCAACGGGCCGACCACCGAAAAGTGTTCGCCCTGGTGATTCAGGCTATGCAGTTTGCTCGGATCGAGAAACTGACCGGTCGCCCGGTCGCGCACGAATGCATCGTCCTCGTAGGAGTTCCACAACCCCTGCACCACCTGGACGTGTTCCGCGGCGCGGCCGTAGCGTGTGTCGTAGTCGTAATGTTCGTCGCGGCTGTAATTGCCCGCCGTGCCGGCGTCGCCGCTGGTGACCACATTCCAACCCGCACGGCCTTTGCTGATCAGGTCCAGTGACGCCAGGCGCCGCGCGACGTTATACGGCGAGTTATAAGAGGTAGTGAGCGTGCCCACCAGGCCAATGTGTCGAGTGCTCACGGCGAGCGCCGATAACAGCGTCAGCGGTTCCAGTCGATTCAGGTAATGGGACGGTGAGCCCGGCGTAATGAACTGGCTGTCGACGATAAATATCAAGTCAAACAGCGCCGCCTCGGCTTGGCGCGCAATGTCGATATACCAGTCGACGTTGACGCTCGCATCGACCGGCAATTGAGGGTCGAGCCACAGGTTGTGTCGGCCTGGACCGCCGCTGCCCATGGTCAAGGCACCCAGTTTGAGCTGTCGTTTGGTCATTTGCAGAGGATTCCTTGAGGCGTTCACGGCTGTTTAGTAGCGACGGCGGGCTGTAAAGACGCCGCGAACGAATCGTCAAACAAGCTGGCGGCGGGGAAAGACTTGACCAGTCCCTGGCCGGCAAAAAAGTCCACGGTCTTTTGCGCTTCGACGGGAGATTGGGCCGTTACGGGCTCGACGGTGGTGCGCGCGCGGGCAAACCAGGCACGGGCGATTTCAGCATCCGCGCGGGTGCGTTTGGCCCACGCGTCGGCGTAGGCGTCTGTGTTGGCCGACGCTTGGCGAGCCCAGTCGCGTGCTTTCTTCAGGCGCTGGAGAAAATCACTGATGGGCGCCCGTTTGGCGTCCACAGCACTGGCGTTGGCGGCAATGAAACTCTGGGCTGGAATCAGCCCTTGCGCCGTGGCCAGCACCCGCGCGCCTTGGCGTTCCTGCTGTGTCACATAGGGTTCCCAGGTCGCGATGACGTCAACCGAGCCGCCTTCCAGCGCGTGGGAGGCATCCAACGCGCTCAGGTAACGCAACTCCAGGGCGTCCCGCTGCACGCCGGCTTTGTCCAGCGCCGTCAGCAACAACTGCTGGCTCCAGGAGCCTTTCCAGATGGCGGCGCGCTTGCCTGCAAGGTCCGCGAGACTCTTGATCGGCGAATCCTTCGCAACCAGAATCGCCACGCCATCGAGATTTTGCCGACTGACGGCAATCACCTTGATCGGCGCGCCCAATGCGCCCAGGAACAGCACAGGCGCATCCCCCAGCAGGCCGATGTCGAGGCTGCCGACGTTGAGCGCTTCGGCAACTGGCGAGCCGGCGGTGAATTGCTTCCATTCAAGGGTATAGGGAAGATCGTCCAGCACCCCCGCCGCTTCCATGACGGCTTGGGCGTTGTAGCTTTGGTCGCCGACCACCAGCGTTTGCGCGTTCGCGGTCAGGCTCAGCAGTGCGGCGGCTAACCCGGCCGCCAGTTTTGAAAGGTAACGCACGTTCGTCTCCAGATGCCTTGTCAGGCAGATCAAGTCGATCCGCGCGTGCGGTCTCGGTAGTGTTCACAGGAATAATCTGCCTCATACGATGAGGCCCATCCAGCCACCTGTAAAATACTGATAACGCATAACGTAATTCTATAATAATGCCACCTACGCATTTTAACGCCAGCGTGCAACATCTGTTTGGCGCATACCCCATGCTCAAACGTCATAATCCCCGGCCTGCCTGCATGGTAATCTCGCGCGACCACGAATAGACATATGTCGTCACATGACGATCAGAGCCAGGAAAGAACATGCCCAAAAAATCTCACTCGACGCTGCGCCGTGACTTCCGCGAATTGCTTGCCAAGCCGAGCTGCGTTGAAACTGCTTCCGTATTTGACCCCATGTCCGCCCGTATCGCGGCGGACCTGGGGTTTGAGGTGGGTATCCTGGGAGGGTCAGTCGCGTCGTTGCAGGTATTGGCGGCGCCCGATTTTGCGTTGATCACGCTGAGTGAGTTCGTTGAGCAGGCCACGCGCATTGGGCGTGTCGCTCAACTGCCGTTTATCGCCGACGCCGACCACGGTTACGGCAATGCCCTCAACGTGATGCGCACCGTCGAAGAGCTTGAGCGCGCCGGCGTGGCCGCATTAACGATTGAAGACACCCTGCTGCCGGCGCAATTCGGGCGCAAATCCACCGACCTGATTTCCATCGAGGAAGGCATTGGCAAAGTCCGCGCCGCCCTGGAAGCCCGTGTCGATCCTGAACTCTCAATCATCGCTCGGACCAATGCGGGTGTGTTGCCCACCGAAGCGGTGATCGAGCGCACCCTGGCCTATCAAAAAGCCGGTGCGGATGGGATCTGCATGGTGGGCGTGAGTGACTTCGAGCATCTGGAAAAAATCGCAGAAAACCTCACCGTTCCACTGATGCTGGTGACCTACGGCAATCCCAAGCTCAACGACGCCCAGCGCCTTGCAAGCCTGGGCGTGCGCGTGGTGGTTGCCGGGCATGGCGCCTATTTCGCAGCGATCAAAGCCACTTACGATAGTTTGCGTGCCCAGCGCCAATTAACCCATAGCACCTCTAATCTCAGCGCGACCGAACTGACGCACACTTACACGCTCCCGGAAAACTACGTGGCGTGGGCTGAAGAGTTCATGGACGTCAAAGAGTAATCCTCCCCCCTCACAGCCAGGCAATGTCCTCGCGCTGGTAACGGTGCGCACGGAAGATCGCGTTGTTTTCTCCCGGCAGGTAACGCCGGGAGGCTGCATCGGGATAGGCGGCGAAGTGCGGATTGATGTACTCCCACACCACTTCGCCGGCTGGCGTGACTTCGAACAGACGGCCAAAGTTGGCTTCGGTCACCAGCGTGTTGCCATTGTGCAGACGCTGGGCGCCGCCCATGAATGGCGTGAAGAAGGCATAACCCGGCGTGTCCGCGTACTGCCATTCGATACGCTGCGTGTGCGGGTCGATCTCCAGGATGCGCGAGTGCGGCATGCTCACATGTGGGCGTGAAATGCCGTTGTCGAACACCAGCACATTGCCGTTTTCCAGCTCAGTCGGACAATGCTGTTGCGCGACCAGATCGTGGCCCAGGCGCCACAACACTTCGCCACTGCCACGCTGGATAGCAATCACCGAAGAGACACTGCGCAAACTGAGAATGACCTTACCGTCACTGCCCGGCGAGACCGCGTTGGTCATCGGCCAGTGGTAACGCTCGAATGTGTCGTGCAGCGGGTAATCCTCGGGCCGCAAATGCTCCCAACTGCGCCACTCCCAGACCACCTGCCCTTGGCGGTCAACCTCCTTGACCACGTCCGCATAAATCACGCCACCCGCCGCCTCGCTGCCGGGAATGCCGCCGACCACGCGGCTGGCCAACTCCGCACTCAAGGGTTCCACCGTGGTGTACAGCAGGTGGCCGTTGTCCAGCCATTGAGCGTCGTGATGGTGCAGCAAATCGGTGTATTCCCACACCACCTCGCCTTGGGGGGTGACCTCGCTGAAGGCACCGCCGTGCCACACCGACCAACCGGGAAACAGCTCCGGGGAATCCGGGTGATTGCCGTTGTAGCCCAGGTTGCCGTTGCCCAGGATCACAGCGTCGCGACCGGGGCGCTGAGGGAGCTTCCAGCGGTGCACGACCTCGCCGTCGATGTCGATCAGGAACACATTGCCCTCGGCGGTTTGCGGTGCGAACAAGGTGTAGCCACCCGCGCTGCGGGCGTGGTCGACGGTGATAAGGCCGGTCTTCTGGCGTTTGAGGGTGGTGCTGTGCATGAGATTTCTCCGGGTGCAGGAATCCCTGCCGAGACTACGTCGGCAAGGTCAGAAATAAGCGAATCAGTGGGGGGTCGGTAAAAGGCTGTTGAAGCGCGGGTCGAAAATTTGCCCGACGTCCAGCGCACGGGGGATCACCCGCTCAGCGGCGAACAGGTCCGCCAGACGCTGTTGCAAGGCGATGACGGCAGGATCAATCGGCACGTACTGCAAGGTTTGATGGGCGAGCATGTCGCGCACCAGAGCGATTGGCAGCCGCGTGGTCTGGGCAAATACCTCGGCCCAGGCATCCGGATGCGCCGTGGCCCAGGCTTGGGCGCGGGCGAGCCTGGCCAGCAAGTCACCGGCCTGCGCCGTACGCTCAGGGTCGGCCAGAGCCTTGAGGCTCGCCACCGTAAAATTCTGCCCGGTTTCCGGCCATTCGCTGCCGTCCAGTAGTACCCGCGCGCCTCGCGAAGTGGCTTGGCCAACAAAGGGATACCACACTGCCCAGGCATCGAGCCGGCCACTGGCAAAGGCGTTTTGTGCATCGACGGGGCTGGCATAGATCATGTTCAGGTCCCGCGTTGTGAGCCCGGCCTGATGCAGCGCTGCCAGGAACAGGTAGTGCCCGCTGGTGCCCTTGGCGACGGCGACCCGTTTGCCCTTGAGATCGGCGACTCGCTGGACAGTGGTCCCCTCAGGTAACAACAGCGCGTTATTGTTCTGCGCCCCGCTCGCCACGCCAATGATGCGGATATCAAAACCGCCAGCCTGGGCAAAAACCGGCGGCGCGTTGCCGACCACACCCAGGTCGATGGCTCCAGCGCTCAGGGCTTCCAGCAGCGTGGTACCTGCGGTGAATGGATGCCACACCAACGTTCCCGACAGCCCCGCATCCTCCCCCGCCGCGTGCAGCATGGCTTGGGTCAAACCGCTTTGGTCACCCACATGCAGCGCAGCCGACACCGGTTGCACGATCAACAACGCAGCCCAGTACACCAGCCCGGCCAAGCGTTGTCGTACAGCGTACTTGGCAGCACCCGGTTTTAACGTCATTGTCTTTCCCTCATTTTTGCGTTGAATCCAGTATGTCGAGGCTCGCCGTGCCGCTCCATGCCAAACACCCCTCCTTTACTGCCACGTCGGACATCGCTGTGCGCACGGTGGTGGTGCTAGCGTTCGATGACTTGCTGCTGCTCAACGCCGCTGGACCGCTGGAGGTGTTTGCCGCGATTCCACGCCTGCTGGGCGGCGCGTTTGCCACACAGGCGCCGTATCGGTTGCTGCTTGCTTCACCGTTTGGAGGCCAGGTCAGCTCGGTGTCGGGGATCAGCGCCAGCACCCAGTCACTGGAACAAATCGATCAACAAGCACCCGACATTGATACGCTGATCGTCGCGGGCGGCCCCGGCATGGACGCCCTGGAAGCCAACGAGCATGCCTGCGCCTGGCTGCGCGGCCGCGCCCCGGCGATCCGTCGCCTCTGTTCAATCGGCACCGGCGCCTTCGCATTGGCCGCCGCCGGTTTGCTCGATGGGCGCAACGTAGTGACCCACTGGAAGTTCGCCGAAGCATTGCAGGCACGTTACCCCAAGGTCATCTGCCAGACCGACGCGTTGTACCTGCATGACCGCAACTTGTGGACGTGCGGCGGAGCCACCGCAGGCATCGACTTGGCGTTGGGACTGGTCGAGCAGGATCTGGGGGCCGACGCGGCGCTGTCATTGGCGCGCTATTTCACCGTGTTCCTGTGGCGCTCGGCCGAGCAACCGCAGTTGAGCGCTTCGCTCAAAGCCCAGTCCACCGCTCTGCGCACTGATCCCGATGTACGCCTGGCGCGCTTGCATGCGTGGATTGCGGGCAACTTGAACGGTGATCTACGCGTGGAGCGCTTGGCCGAGCAATTCGGCATGAGCCCGCGTCACTTTGCGCGAGCCTATGTCGCCGCCACGGGCGATACGCCCGCACAGGCGGTGGAGAGTTTGCGCTTGGAAGCCGCCTGCCGGGTGTTGGCCACCACGAGTGAACCCATCAAGCGGATCGCGCAAACGGTTGGTTTCGGCCGTGAAGAGCGCATGCGGCGCGCTTTCCAAAAACAACTGGGCACCAGCCCGCTGGGTTATCGCAACCAAATGAAGGCAGCAACCCACCAGGCACCGTTTCCGATGGGGATCGCGCTGCAGGGTTTGGCGCATTGAGTTCAGCTAAGCCCAGCGCTCAAGGACGCCCCCACAAAAAAATCCGCCGTAAAACGTGAGCGCTGGCTTGCCCGCGACAGCGGCCGTTCGGTGTACCTATCCACTATCTAGGTAACGGCGGCTCACTTTTGGAAAAGAGCCCCAAAAGCAAGCCTGAGACCAACATCAACAGCGAGCCAGCGATTAGCCAACCCAGCCTATGGCAGTCTTGGGAATCACCTCCGACTCATCCAGCTTCGACGCAAACATACTCACCGCCTGCACCGCATCGCTGGTGCTGGTGCGAATCTGCAAGATCACCGAACCCGCCTGGTCCGCCAACTGGACGCCGCGTTGTGCGCCTTCCTGGGTGGCGTTCATGCTGGTCACTGCGTCGCGGGTTTCCGAAAGGATCATGCCGATCATCTCGGCGATTTCCGCTGTGGAGCGACTGGTACGCCCGGCCAGTTGCCTGACCTCATCGGCCACCACCGCAAAGCCACGGCCTTGGTCGCCGGCCCTTGCGGCCTCGATGGCGGCGTTGAGCGCCAGCAGGTTGGTCTGGTCGGCGATGCCGCGAATGGTGTTGACGATGGCGGTAATTTGCTCGGAACGATCGCCCAACTGCCCGACCAGGCGCGCGGATGAGCCGATGTTTTCGGCAATCCGGCGCATCTCCGTGGCGGTTTCCTGGATAACCTGGGTGCCGTGCTCGGCAAACCGTTCGGTCTCGGACGAGATGTGGTAAGCACGGGAGGCGCCACGGGAGTCTTCTTCGAACTTCTCTACACGTTCGGTGATGTCGCTGGCGAACTTGACGATCTTGATCAGCTTGCCGTCGCCGTCGTAGACCGGGTTGTAACTCGCTTCGAGCCACACGACCCGGCCATGTTTGCCAAGGCGCTTGAATTGCCCGGTGAAGAATTCGCCATTGTTCAAGCGCCGCCAAAAGTCCGCGTACTCATGGCTGTTGATCAGGGCCGGTTCGCAAAACAGGCGGTGGTGTTTGCCTTTGAGCTCGGCCAGCGAATACCCCATGACGTTCTGGAAGTTGTCGTTGGCGTCCAGTACCTGCCCGTTCAAATCGAATTCGATAACGGCCATCGCCCGGTCCAACGCCGTCAGTTTGCTGCGCGTAGCGGCTTCCTGTTCAACCTTGGCAGTGACGTCCAACGCGTACTTGACCACTTTCAACACCTGGCCACGCTCATCCAGCACCGGGTTGTAGCTGGCCTCAAGCCAGATAGTCCTGCCTTGGGAGTCCACCCGCTTAAACGTACCCGACACGAACTTTCCGGCCTTGAGGTCAGCCCAGAACTGGCCATAGGCCGAGCTGCTGGTCAGCGCTGGCAAGCAGAAATCACGATGGGATTTGCCGAGCAGTTGCTCACGGCTGTAACCCAGCGTCCTCAGGAAGTTGTCGTTAGCACTCAACACCTTGCCATTGAGGTCAAATTCGACCACGGCCATGGAGCGTTCGAGTGCAGTAAACAGTCCTTTGTATTCGGTGACTTCGGCCGTCCTGGCCGCCAGTTCTGTTTTAACTGCTTTATTGAACATGACGTACCCTCAACCGTGCGAAGAAGCTGTCTGTAACTGGCTATCGGCGGCTGAATACGCGACTTTACGCGGTTTTAATGTTTATTTTCTGGCGTCAAAAAGCCGCGCATTGCGGTTTGCCCGCGCGGCTGTTTTCGGGGACCATGGGCGCCTTTGCAATCTGCCAACGAGAGGCGCCCATGGCCAACCACGACCTGTCCTACACCCCCGATCCTGATGCTGACTCCATCTCATCCGACGTAATTGGCTTCAACGGTATCCTGGTCTCCACCCAGATCCCGACCCGCGCCGACGGCAGCCTGGAGCTGGGCGATATCTCCCTGCAATGCGAATGCACCCTGCAAGCGCTGAAAGTCGCGCTGGAAAAGGCCGGCAGCTCCATGGATCGGGTAATGCACCTGACCATTTATCTGACGGATATGGCCGATCGTGCGGCCTTTAATGAAGTCTACAAACGCTTCTTTGCCAAGCCCTGGCCCGTGCGTGCGGCGGTTGGCGTTGCTGCATTGGCGGTAGAAGGCATGCGCGTGGAAGTGACCGCGATGGCCGCCCAGGCCTGAGTTGATGCCGGTCAGGCATTTCACAGCTACAATGCGCGCCTCAACCGTGACAAGCCTGACTAAAAAAACTATGTCCATGCCCAAGCATCACCTGGAATTGCTCAGCCCTGCCCGCGATGTCGCCATCGCGCGGGAGGCGATCCTGCATGGCGCCGACGCCATCTACATCGGCGGCCCAAGTTTCGGCGCCCGTCATAACGCGTGTAATGACGTGAGCGATATCGCTCAGTTGGTAGAGTTCGCCCACCGTTACCATGCGCGCGTCTTCACCACGATCAACACGATCTTGCATGACAACGAACTGGAACCCGCGCGCAAGCTGATCCATCAGCTCTACGACGCCGGTGTTGACGCGTTGATCGTGCAAGACCTGGGTGTGATGGAGCTGGATATTCCGCCCATCGAGCTGCACGCCAGCACCCAAACCGATATCCGCACCCTGGCCCGCGCGAAGTTTCTCGACCAGGCCGGTTTCTCGCAGTTGGTCTTGGCCCGTGAGCTGAACCTGCAGGAAATCCGCGCCATCGCCGACGAGACTGATGCCGCCATCGAGTTCTTTATCCACGGCGCCCTGTGCGTGGCGTTCTCCGGGCAGTGCAACATCTCCCACGCGCAAAATGGCCGCAGCGCCAACCGTGGCGATTGCTCCCAGGCTTGCCGCCTGCCGTACACCTTGAAAGACGATCAGGGCCGCGTCGTGGCCTTTGAAAAGCACCTGCTGTCGATGAAAGACAACAACCAGAGCGCCAACATCCGCGCCCTCGTCGAAGCCGGTGTGCGTTCGTTCAAGATCGAAGGCCGCTACAAGGACATGGGCTATGTGAAGAACATCACCGCCTATTACCGCCAGCGCCTCGACGACGTGCTTGAAGACCGCACAGACCTGGCCCGCGCTTCCAGCGGCCGCACCGTGCACTTTTTCCTGCCTGACCCGGAAAAAACCTTCCACCGTGGCAGCACCGACTATTTCGTCAGCGACCGCAAGATCGACATCGGCGCCTTCGACACGCCGACCTTCACCGGCCTGCCGGTCGGTACGGTGGAAAAAGCCGGCAAGCGCGATCTGCAAGTGGTCACCCATGAGCCGTTGTCCAACGGTGACGGTTTGAACGTGCTGGTCAAACGCGAAGTGGTGGGTTTTCGCGCCAACATCGCCGAACCCAAGGGCGAGTTCGAGGAAGACGGCCAGAAGCGCTATCGCTACCGCGTCGAGCCGAACGAAATGCCGGCCGGTCTGCACCAGTTGCGCCCGCACCATCCGCTGAACCGCAACCTGGACCATAACTGGCAACAAGCGCTGCTCAAGACCTCGGCGGAGCGCCGTATCGGCCTGTCGTGGGTCGCGCGCCTGCGTGAAGACCAGCTGGAAATCACAGCTACCAGTGAAGAAGGCATCAGCGCCAGCGTCACCCTGCCCGGCCCGTTCGGCGCGGCCAACAAGCCGGAGCAGGCGCTGGATACCCTGCGCGACCTGCTTGGCCAACTCGGGACTACCGAGTATCACGCGACGAATATCGAGCTGGACGCGCCACAGGCGTTCTTCGTCCCCAACTCGCAGCTCAAGGCATTGCGCCGCGAAGTGATCGAAACGCTGACTGCGGCCCGTGTCGCGGCTCACCCCCGTGGTGGACGCAAGGCCGAGACCACGCCGCCGCCGGTTTACCCGGAAGCGCACCTGTCGTTCCTGGCTAACGTCTACAACCAGAAGGCCCGCGACTTCTATCATCGTCACGGCGTCCAGATGATCGACGCTGCCTTTGAAGCCCATGAAGAAACCGGCGAAGTACCGGTGATGATCACCAAGCACTGCCTGCGCTTCTCGTTCAACCTCTGCCCTA
This sequence comes from Pseudomonas sp. TE3911, assembly GCF_054062775.1. Lineage (NCBI taxonomy): Bacteria > Pseudomonadati > Pseudomonadota > Gammaproteobacteria > Pseudomonadales > Pseudomonadaceae > Pseudomonas > Pseudomonas sp. TE3911. Next base: position 2,236,948 of record NZ_JBSSFP010000001.1, read on the forward strand.
AACAGGCCAAGGGTGTGACGGGCGTGAAAACCAAGGTCGCGCCGATGCAATTGATCCATGGCGACGAAGTGCTGACGCTGAAGTTCGACTGCAAGCCGTGCGAGATGCATGTGGTGGGCAAGATCAAGGGGCATATCCTTGGCTTGCCGCAGCCGGGCAGCGTGGTGGAGCATTTCAACCCGGATAAGATCATCTTTCAGGGCACGCACTAACCCTGCGGGAGCGGGGCCACCACCAGCCCCGCTGCAACCCGGCAGCCGCCAGCAGAATAGCCGCCACCCCCAGCCATTGCAGCCAGCCCAGGCGGTGGCCAAAGGCAATCCAATCGACGACGATCGCCGCTATCGGGTAGATAAACGACAGCGCGCCGGTGATGGCCGTCGGCAGTTTCTGGATCGCCCCGTACAGCAACACATACATCAACCCGGTATGCACAACGCCCAGGGCCACCAATGCCGACCAGGCATTACTCGCCTGCGGCAGGCTATTCCAAGGCACCAGCGGCGCCAGTAGTAGCGCACCGGTAATCACTTGGATCAACGCCATCAAATGCGGCGGTACGTCCTTCAAGCGCTTGATGATCAATGCCGCTACGGCATACAAAAACGCTGCGCCCAACGCCAGGACGATTCCCGTCAAATAGTCCCCGCCACCGCTCTGCTGCTCGCCATGGGCAGTGACAATCGCCAGCATCCCCATAAACGCCACACTCAGCCAGGCCAGTTTCTGTAAGGTGATTTTTTCACCGAGAAACAGCGCCGCCAGCATGACCAACAGGAACGGCTGAACGTTGTACACCGCCGTACTGATGGCGATGGATGCGCGGGAATAGGATTCAAATAACAGTAACCAATTACCGACGATGGCCACGCCGCTGAGCATCGCCAGCCCGAGCCGGGCCCAACTGAGCAGGTCCAGGCGCAGATAACCCAGCACCGCGCAGACCAGCAGTAACGTGAGCCCACCGATCACACAGCGCCAGAACACCACCTCAATCACCGACACGCCCGACACCAGCACAAACCAGCCAATGGTGCCCGAGATGAGCATGGCGGCAACCATTTCCCAAGAACCGCGACGGATCGATGTATCCATGATTGGAGCTCCTCAAGTGAGGCTCAATTATGGCAATCTGCGCGTGATCGGCTCCAGCGACTAAAAAAGGCAAACACCGGAAATCACCTTTTCTTATTAGGCGAACACCATGATTGACACCATCGACCAGCAACTGATCGCCGCCTTGATGGACGACTCGCGTTTGTCGCTCAAGGCCCTGGCGGGTATTACCGGGCTGTCCTCGCCCAGCGTTGGCGAACGCTTGCGTCGCCTGGAAGAACGCGGCGTGCTGACCCACTACACCGTGGACATTGACCCCAAGCATTTTGGCTATTTGCTGCAAGCCATCGTGCGCATCCGTCCTCTGCCCGGTCAGTTGCAGGAAGTGGAACGCCAGATCCAGGCGATCCCCGAGTTCACCGAGTGCGACAAGGTGACGGGCGAAGACTGCTTTATCGCCCGTCTGCATGTACGCACCATGGACCATCTCGACAGCCTGCTTGACCGCCTCAACGTCTATGCCGAAACCAACACGGCCATCGTCAAGAAAACCCCGGTAAAGCGGCGTTTACCGCCCCTCTAGGGTGCGCAGGGCGCCAGCCGTCGCCAAGGTTTGGCGCTGCCTGTGATGACCCAGTTCAAATCCGGCCGTTGGTTTTGCGTCCAGTGCGCCACCTCATAGTTGTAGCGGTCATACGAGACTTTCTCGTTGTTGACCGAATAGGCTTTGCTCGCCACCCACGGCGGCGCGCAATCGCCGGCTTGCTCCGGTGGGCTGATAATCACCGAATGACTGGCGCTGGCCGTGCGATTGGCGGCGTCGGTGACAGTCAGCCCGATGCTTCGCGCGCCCGCAGTGGTGGGCGCGGTGAACGTTGGGCTGACTGTCACCGAAGCGGCCGGGGTAAAGCCCTCTGCCTGCCATGCGTAGCGTAACGAGAGCCCACTTGAGCCGGTCGCCGACAACGCCAGGGATTTGCCCGCTTCGACCGTGGTAGGCCCACTGATCTGGGCGACGGGCCTGGCGGACGGTACGACGCTCACCGTCTTGCGCAGGTTCAGGCTGGCGTTCTTGCTGTCTGTGACGGTCAATGACACCGTGGCCGGGGTCACCATGCTGACCTGGGCCGCACGCAGTGTCAGCGACGGGCCATCGACCAGCGTACCCTCCAGTGGCGGCGAAATGGACCACGCGTACTTCAGTTCGCCGCCCGGCGGGTTCGAGGCTGCGTCGGTAGTTAACAGGATGGATGCACCGGTTTCTACGTCGTCCGCGCTGATGATTTTACCCACTGGCGGTAGCGGATCAGGCTCTGGATCAGGCTCAGAGCCGCTGGCCTTGACCAACACCGCGACGGCTTTTTTGACACTGTTGCGGGCCGCGTCAGAAACCGTCACCGCCACGGTGACCACTTGATCGGTGGTCACTTGCGGCGCGGTCCAGGTCTGATCGGCGCTGTTGGGCGTGGCGCCGATCAATGAGCCTTTGACCCACGCGTAGTTCAAGGGATTGCCAACGGGCGAGGTAAACGCGGCCTGGTAACGAATGCTTTGGCCACTTACGACTTCCAGAGGGCCGTTCAGTTGACCTTGGGGTGGATTGGCGCCGGACGGTTCTCCAACAACCACGCGTGGCTCGTTGTAAATCACCGTTCGTGGGCCGCCGTCGCTGACCGTGGCCTGAACCACCAACCCACCGTTATTACTCGACTTGACCGCCTTCACTCGGGCTGTGGGCTGCTTGGGGTCGGCATCCAACAATTCGAAGCTGGCGGTGTTCACCCACCAGCGATAGCTCAGATCCCGGTCTTCAGGGTTATCAATGATCACCCGGGGCTCAAAGATGTCCCCCACGTTGACATGGTTAGGCAAGATCATGCGGCCGATCAAAGGAGGATATTCATACGCCTTGATCTGGATGGTTTTGTTCGGCAGCGATGCGAAGCCCACACCATCTCGGACCAACACCCTGACGTAACCATTCTTGTTAGCCATCAACTTAGGCGCCTTGAGGGTGATCTCCCGCTGATCGCTAGGGCCTATTACCGTCAAGGCGCCTTCGGGCGGCGATGTTACGGTCCATACGTAGGTCAGTTCACGATTGTGCGGGTTGCCGATTTCGACGTGCTGGGTGAAGGCCTGATCGCTCGGAACTTGCGTTTCGCCGACGATGGTTCCCCCGACCAACTGGGTATCTTTTTTGACGATTACGTTTTTGTGCAAATTCAGCGTTGCGCCGTTGCTGTCGCGTACGTCCAGGGCCAACTCAAGCGTCGTGTCAGCCGCGACCGGCGGTGCCGTGAGGGTCACGCTCGCGGTATTGCCCACCTGGCCCGTAAACCCAGGTGGGATCCGCCAGTCATACATCAAGGGCAAGTTGCCGGGGGAGTTGACCAAGGCCGTAAAGGTCGCGGTGGTTTTTTCCACCACCTCCGCCGGAGCGTTCAGCTCGCCTTCGGGCCCGCCTTGTCCCTGGCTGCGCACCACGACCACATGCTCTTCACGGGCCTGGACCTGCCCGTCATCGACCCGAAGGGCCAAGGTGTACGGCGTCGGCGTGGTCACCGGCGGCGCGTTGAATTGCAGCCGCGCACCGTCGGTGTGTGCGCCGAGTTCGGGCGGTGCTTCCCACGTGTAAATCAGCGGGTTGGCGCCTGGGTTGATGGAACTCGAACCCGCGCCGTCCAGTTGCACGCTGTCACCACTGCTGGCCTCGGTGGGCCCGCTGATTACAATCATCGGCGGCATGGGCGGTGCGGTACCGGGCTGCCCTTCACTGTCCATCACGTGGCCGACCACTTTCAAGGTGTCCGCGCCCGCATGGGCCAGCAGCAAACTGGCGTCCTGGGCAACGTTGCCGAAGCGGGTGTAAGTGACGGAGTTGGTCGGGATTTTTGTTTTGGTGATCAGACTCCCCCCCACGTTGGCCAGGAAATTACCGTAATCCACCGACGGGTTTACGGTGAAGTCGCTTGCAAGGGACAGCCCCACGGCCCCTTGGTAGTCAATGAACCCTTCCTTGAGACGGACCCAGGGCGTGCTGTCGTCGGCACAGGCTTGCAACGTCACTGGCTGATCATTGCCGTTGTTGCGCACACACAGCTCCGGGGTATCCATGGCGTGCAGGCGTCCACTGCCATCGAGCAACCAGCGCGCCGCATTGGGCTCATGACAAGCCTCCTGCGCCACCAACCTGAGGGGGTTGGTCGCGTCCTTGACCACGCAGTTTTTGGATTCGAACTCGATCGGACGTAAGCGCCCTGACGCCGCTGGCACGGGCCAGTCCATGCGTAGTTGCGCCAGCAAATTGTGCAGCTGTTGCTGCAAGCCAACAGTCACCGGCGCGTCGCGGTTGACCCTTGCCCAGTGGTCCACCGCCGCCAGACGCTGCTGCAAAGTCCTTGCGTCGTCACAGGTCTTGATCAGCCGCCAGTTCATCGGCGCCACCAATCCGCTCCAGACGGCCGGTGCACGTCGCGCAGAACTACCGCTCGCAGGCACGATGAGACGGTACAGATTGCCTTGGTAACTCACCGGCTGGCCGGGCACGGAATACACCTGCGCGGGGTCCCATGGCGCCACGTTTTCGCAAGCGTCCCCGAGGGTGCGCGGATACACCCGCACGCTGGCAACGGTGGTGTCCACGGCCCCCGTGGCATTCCTGACGGTGAGGCGAAAGCGATAGTCGGTGGGCACCTGGACTTCAGGGAAATGTGCGACGGCCATGTCCGACTGGCTGTTGTCGATCACAGCAGCCGGGGCACCTTCAAGCTGCGACCATTCGAATTGCAGCGCGTCCACGCCAGGGTTGCGTGACGCCTTGGCATTGAGCGTGGCGCGCTCACCGGAAAACGGCAGGTCTTTTTGCCCCAACTCCACGAAGCCACTGGCGATGGGCGCCCCTGTTGGATCGGGAGGTGGGAAAAAGCTGGCGATTACCGAATGCCAGTTGTTGATGGAACGTACATTGTCATTCACGCCCTCCACCCCGGTGGGTAATCCCTGGTACGTCAATTGCGGATTGGAATAGACACCAATACGTACCGAGGACGGTGTGGCACCGCCGCAATACCCCATGAGGGTGTGCCAGTAAGGCAAGACGCTACGCTGGCAATAACCACGGGAATACGGATAGGGCGTCCCGGCATCTTCATGGTGTGCGCCCAATAAATGACCGACTTCATGGGCGTAGGTCTGGGCGCTGTGCATGGTCGCGTAGGCATGGCTTTGTCTCAGCGATGTGGGCCCTGCGGTGGACGCGAGGCCGCCATCGGTATCCAGCATTGCGATGACCACATGGGCCTTTAGTTGGGTGCGAATATCACTGCTTAACGTCCCGACCGGGCTCAGCAACCGATTCATGCAGGGCAAATCGCCCAGGCATTGCTTGGATGGCTGGTTGTAGTCTATGTGCGCCACCCCTGCATTTTCAAACACCCCGGTCACCCCGCTGAGCTGGGCCACCGTCTTGAAATACTCGAAGTGCTTGATGCCTTGTGCGACGGGATCAACCAACGCATCGCGAACATCGTTGCTATAGACCGTCAGGACACGTATCGGCTGCTGCACCGTGTCGCCGTTGCGCGCAACTGCCTGCACATCGCGTGCGTTCAGGGTGTCGACAAGTGGGGGGGTCAGGAAGGTCAGCGTCTTGCCTGCGCGAGACGGCAACCTGGCCATTCTCCATGGGTAAAATTTCGTAACTGACCCCGTCCACGATAACGGTGCCGGTGACACGCTCATCATGGGCGATCAGGATCGCCAGGTTCTTGGGGTCTATGGCCAGGTCATGGGACAGGTCAGTACCGGGAGAGATGTAACGACGCCCGGATGCGGAAGGTTGCACCTCACCCACCCACACCGTGGCCCCGGACTGCTGGGAAACTCGAAGTTTCTTGACCCTGACCGTCACGCTCCGGTCCAACGGAATGTCCAGCCACTGCTGTGTATCAAGCAACAATTTTGCGTTACCACGGCCCAGGCTGGCGGGCTGGCCTAGCACGGTTCTCGGGGCACCACTGTCAAGGATGATCAGGGAGGGAGCATCGTCAGCCCGGGCGGTGCCCGTCGCAACAGTCACCCACACAAAGGCAATTAATACCAAGGCAGGTAATGCAAGGCGAAGCGCCCCTTTCTGCCACGTTGCAAGGGTGGAAGGATTTTTTTCGGAGCGCATCGTGCTTCTCCCTGAGTAGTCAATTACCCAGTTGCAGCAGCTGATTCCACTCGCTCCGAGACTGCGCCGGCGAAATGCCCGTGGCACAGTAAACTCGCAACTGACGCCAGATTTAACTGTAGTTCAATATGCGCGACAGGCAGCCCTTCAATCACGCAACGCCTTTGCGGCGGGCAATAACTGCTTGAATTTGGCATAGCGCATTTCCAGTAACCCATGCTGAGCCAAATCAGGCTGATAACGCGCCTTCACCGGCATACCCGCCTGCAACAACTCCGCGCCCTGCCCCATCGCCAGAAACCCCAGCTTCGCCGCCCCAATACACGCACTCAGTTCGCTGCCGTGCAGGGTATGGACTTCCCGCTGGAGGATGTTGGCCAGCAGTTGGGCCCAGTACTCGCTGCGCGCACCACCGCCCACCAGCGCACAGGCGCCGACACTGGCACCAGCGGATTGCACGGCGCGCAACGCATCCAGCAGGCCAAAGCCCACGCCCTCCATCACTGCATAACCGAGCATGGCGGGATTGCAGTCGTGACCGAGGTTCATAAACCCACCCCGCAACAATGGATCGTTATGGGGCGTACGCTCACCGGCCAGGTAAGGCAGAAACAGCGGCGTATCCAACGGCACCGGCTGTCCGATCGGGAATTGCGCCTGCACCTGATTCAACAGCGTTTGCTCATCCGCCGTCCCGGTGAGCCGAGTGACCCAGCGCAGGCAACTGGCGCCGGCGAGCATGGCGCCCATGGTGTACCAGCGGTTGGGCAGCGCATGGCAGAAACTGTGCACAGCGCTGGCCGGGTTACCGGCAGCGTGATCGGTGATCGCGACCAGGGCCGCGCTGGTACCAAGGGTGATAAACGCATCACCGGCATTGATCGCCCCCATACCCACTGCGGCCACCGGGTTATCGCCGCCACCACCGGCGATCACCACGTTTGTCGGCAAGCCCAGGCCACTGAGCGTCACGCACGCACTCGCGGCGCCACCTTCCACCAACCGGGGCATCTGCGCAGGCGTGAGGCCCGTTGCATGCAGCATCGGGGCGAACCACTCACGTTGCGCCACGTCCAGCCACAGCGTACCCGCCGCATCGGACATCTCGCTGATCCGCTCGCCACTGAGCCGCAAACGCAGGTAGTCCTTGGGCGACAGCACACAGTCAATCGCCTTGAATACCTCAGGTTCGTGCTGTTGCAGCCACAGCAACTTGGGTGCAGTCAGCCCGGCCATGGGCAAACTGCCCGTGACCTCGGCAAAGGTCGGCCCCAACTGTTCGGCTTCGGCCACGGCGCGGGAGTCGTCCCACAGGATCGCCGGGTACAGCACGCGGTCGTCCTCCCCGAGTAAAACCGCACCGTGCATCTGCCCGGACAGCCCGATACAGGCCACTCGGGCAAACGCTTCATGCTGGCGCAATTGGTCCAAGGCCTGCAGGCACGCCTGCCACCAATCTTCCGGAGCCTGCTCGGACCAACCGCTGTGGCGCCGTGACACGCTCAAGCGCACGCCGGCGTGGGCCAGTACAGCACCGCCGGTGTCCATGAGGATGGCCTTGAGTTCCGAAGTGCCGAGGTCGATTCCGAGGGAAACAGGACTGTTCATACGTGCGTTATTCCAATCAATCACAGCCGCAGGAGTTACGTAATTGCAGGGTGGGTGCCAGTCGTACGCTCTGGGGTGGCGCGCCGGGCGCAGCCATGCGCTGCAGCAGCAACTCGACCGCGCGTGCGCCGAGGGCCTTGACCGGTTGCGCGATCAGGCTCAGACGCGGCACAAACAAATCCGCCCAATCGAAATCATCGAACCCCACCAGGGCCATTTGCCCCGGCACCTCGATCTGCGCCTCCCGCAGTGCCTGCATGGCACCGAGGGTCATCAGGTTATTGCCGGCCATGATCGCCGTGGGCGGCGCAGCCAAAGCCAGCAACTGAACGGTGGCCTGGCGTGCCGGCTCAGTGTTGGAGCCGCCGTCGACCAGCAGTTGCGGATCAAACACCAACCCCGCCGCTTGCAAAGCGGCTTTGTACCCCGCCACTCGCTCATCCGTGGTGCTGAAGCCGGCACGTCCGGCGATGAAACCGATACGGCGATGCCCATGGGCAATCAGGTGTTCAATCAGGGCCTGGGTCGGTTGGGCATTCTCCACCCCGACTTGATCGAAGTGCTCACTCATCATGCGATCCACCAACACCGCTGGAATCTCGTTGGCCTGCAAATACGCCAGGGCCATCGAGCCGTTGGACGGCGCCAGGACAATCCCATCGACCCGTCGATGATGCAGCGCCGTGACCACCCCCAATTCCTGCTCCGGGTCATCATGGGTATCGACAAACAGCATCATGTAGCCGTGTTTGGCGCACTCGGTTTCAATCGCGTGCACGGTTTCGCTGAAGTAATGGTTGGACAACGCCGAGATCGCCACGCCAAGGGTGTTGGTACTGGAGCGGGCCAGCGAGCGCGCCAGGGTATTAGGGATATACCCCAACGCCTGGATCGCCCGCTGCACCGCCTGCACCGTGGCCGGGCTGACTTTGCGGGTGCCGTTCAACACGTGGGACACGGTCGACGTCGACACCCCCGCCCTGCTTGCCACGTCATCCATGGTGACCACGGCGCCGTTCCTCTCAATAGATCAATGTTTACTGGACCAACCGCTGTACGTACCGACGTTGTCGCGGGTGATCAGTTTGGGGGTCAGCAGGGTAACCGCTTCGGCCGGGGCTTTGTCATTGAGAATGTCATTGCCCACGTTCACGGCAGTCTGGGCCATGGCCCATGGGTCCTGGCTGGCGGACGCCTGGATCTGGGTGTCGGTCTTCAGGGCGTTCTCGATATCCGGCGCGCCGTCCACTGAGGTAATGATGATGCCGCTGCGCTTGAGCTGTTTGGCCGCCAGGTCGCTGCCGATGGCTTGCGGGTCGTTGATTGCGAACAGGCCGTCAATTTTGGCGAAGCGTGTCAGATAACCCTGCATCACGTTCAAGCCGCCCTCGCGGGAGCCTTTGCCGTCCTGGTCGTCGGAGAGCACCTTGATCTCTGGCGCCCCGGCCAGTGCAGCCTTACAGCCTTTGACGCGATCGGTCACAGCGGTCACTTGCGGGCCGTTCTGGATAATCACATTGCCTTTGCCCGAGAGCTTGTCCACCAGGTACTGGCAAGCGAGCTTGCCGGCTTCGACGTTGTCGGTCTGCACGGTGGCATTCACTCCTTTGGCGTCCACATCCACCGCGACCACGACGATACCGGCGTCGCGGGCTTTCTTGATCGCCGAGGCCATTGCGGACGGGTCGACGGCGTTGATCAGGATGAGGTCGACCTTGGACGAAATAAAGTTATCGATCTGCGAAAACTGCTTGCTCAGGTCATAGTCGGCCGACACCGAGGTGACCTTGACGTTGGGATTCAACTCCTTGGCGCGGGCGGTTGCGCCGTCGGCCAGGGTCACGAAATACGGGTTACCCAAAGAGCCCATGCTGATGCCGAGGGCTTTGAGCTCCCGGGCCTCCACGGCTTGCGACATCAGGGCGGCCAAGGCAATGACAGGAAACAGGTGTTTAAGCTTCATGGGAGTCTCTCTTGTGATTGTTGTATGAGTGAAATCAGGTCCGCGCACCGGACTGGCGATAACGATCCAGCGCCACGGCGCCAATGATCACGATGCCCTTGATGATGTACTGCCAGATATCCGATACGCCCAGCAGCACCAGGCCATTGGTGAGCACCGCGATAATCAGCGCACCGATCAGCGTGCCTCCAATGGTGCCCACGCCGCCGGTAAAACTGGTGCCGCCGAGGATCACCGCCGCAATCGCATCCAGCTCATAGGATTGCCCGAGTTGCAGGCCATTGGCGGCAAACAGGCGTGAGGCGCTCATCACCGCGCCCAGCCCGGCCAACGCACCGGACATGGCGTAGACAAACAGCAGCACTTTCCACACCTTGATCCCGGACAGCCGCGCGGCTTCTGGGTTGCCGCCCACCGAGTAGATCTGCACGCCCATCACGGTGCGACGCAGGATGAACCACGACAACGCCACCACTGCCACGGCGATCACCACCAGCCACGGCACGCCAAGAATCGAATCGTTGCCGATAAACGCAAAGGGCAGGTCGGGGTTGAACACGGTTTTGTCATCCGCCAGCAACCGTGCGAGGCCGCGCATCGCGGTGAGTGCACCGAGTGTGACGATAAACGGCGGCAGGCGCATAAAGGCGATCAGCCCGCCGTTGACCAGGCCCAGCAACAGGCCAAAGCCAATCCCGGCGGCAATCCCGAACATACCGAACTGCGGCGACATTGACGCCTGCAATGCCACCACGGCGGACGCCGCTAGAATCGCCCCCACCGACAGGTCGATGCCCGCCGTGAGGATCACGAAGGTCATACCCGCCGCGAGCACCACGTTGACCGAGGCCTGCTGGGTGATGATCGACAGGTTTTGCACCGTCAGGAAGTTCTCGCTGGCCAGGGCGAAGCCCACCAGCAGCAAGATCAGCACCGGCAACATGCCGACCGTGCGCATCAGTTCGCGCACGCGCTCTGCCTTGCCTGTTGTTGCAATCATCGAATCAGCCATGGGCAACCACCTGATCGCCACCGGTGGCGAGGTCAATAATACGTTCCTGGGAAATAGCGTGGCCGGAAGCCCCGCCGACTTCGGCCACCAACTGGCCTTCGCGCATGATCAGCACCCGGTCGCAGGTGCCGATGATTTCCGGCAGTTCGCTGGAAATCACCACAATGCCCACGCCGGCCTGGGCCAGTTGATTGATGATGCGGTAAATCTCGGACTTGGAGCCGATGTCTACGCCCCGCGTCGGTTCGTCGAGGATGAGCACATGGGGCTTGACCTCCAACAGCCGCGCCAGCAACACCTTTTGCTGGTTGCCGCCGGACAGCGCGCCGACATTGACCTTGCCCGACGCGACGCGAATCGACAGGGACTTGATAGCGTCATTCGAGCGCTGCGCCGCAAGACCGCGATCCAGCAAGCCGCCGGCATGGGCATCCGGCACGCAGGCGCAGACGTTGATGTTGTCGGCCACGCTCATATCCAGGAACAGGCCCTGGGCCTTGCGGTCTTCGGTGAGGTACACCACGCCGGCGCGAATCGCGTCCGCCGGGGTGCGCAGTTGGGTGACGGTCTTGCCCACCACTTCCAGGGTGCCGCTGGTGCGAGGGTCGGCAGCGAAGATCAGCCGCGCCAGCTCGGTGCGCCCTGCCCCCACCAGTCCGGCGATGCCCAGCACTTCACCGGCGTGTAAATCGAAACTGCAGTTGCGCACGCGTTTGCCATCGGCCATGTCGCGCACGCGCATCACCACGTTGCCGGGGTTGTAGGCGGCGTGTTCTTTCTTATAGAAGCCGGACAAGTCACGGCCCACCATCATCTTCACCAGCACCTCGGCCGACAGCGCATCGCGGGTGAGTTCGCCGATGTACTGGCCATCGCGCAACACCGAGACGCGGTCCGACAATTCATAGATTTCGGCCATACGGTGGCTGATATAGATGATCGCCAACCCTTGGCTGCGCAGTTGCTTGATCAGCGCGAACAGCCGGTCGGTCTCGCGGGACGAGAGTGGCGTAGTGGGTTCGTCCATCACCAGGATTTTGGCGTGGGCGTGCAAGGCGCGGGCGATTTCCACCAGTTGGCGCTCGGCAATCGACAGGCTGCTGACCTGAGTTGACGGCGTAAACTCAGCTCCCAGGCGTTGCAGCACTTCGACGCAGCCGGCCTGCATGCCTTTGCGGTCGATGGTCCAGCCTCGGCGCAGCTCACGGCCCAGGTAGATGTTCTCGGCCACGCTCAGGTTCGGGCACAGGCTCAGCTCTTGATAGATCACGGCGATGCCGAGGGCTTTGGCGGTGGCGGGGTTGTAAGTGGCGATGGCTTGGCCGCTGATGCGAATTTCGCCGCCGGGGTCGGCCTGGTAGGCGCCGGAGAGGATTTTCATCAGCGTCGATTTGCCGGCGCCGTTCTCCCCCATCAAGGCGTGGATTTCGCCGGGGTAGACCTTCAGGCCGACACTTTTGAGCACGCGCAAACCGCTGAAGGTTTTACTGATGCCCTGCATCTCAAGCAAGGGTTCAAGGCTCATGGCTGAGCTCCTGGTTTTATTATTTTTGTGGTTAAGCGAGGCCGACTCTAATCCAGATACATTTTCGTACGCAAGCGCTTGCTTAGGCATTTTTGTCATTGAAGAAACGTTTCACCAAGCTGTTTGGTGAAATTTTGCGGGCAGCAGGATGGATTTGGTTACAACCCTATGCCCGTAGGGTAAGGGGCAAAGACAGATGACCTGACTAGAATGCGCGCCCCTCATTCACGCGGAAAAAATCGAAGACCATGCCCCTTTCCAGCGCCGTCGTTTATATCTGGTTTCCCGTATTTGCTAAGCAAGAGACAAACGTCGGCCACGCCGCCCTGTACATCGGCGACCCACATATCGGAAAAAATATAGAGCGCAATTACTACGCGTATGCAAATAGAGAGGCACGGCATGTCGACAGGGGGGCGATCGAGCATGTCAATACCAACTACGTGAGTTGGTGGCCGGAAAGTGACGCGCAGTGGTTAGGCAAGCAGCCGCAAGGACGCAACCTGTTCTTGGAGTCGGACATAAGCGCCGAAGGCAGCCCTCCCCATCTGGTCTATACAATTTCCGGGCTGGACGTGGCGAACATGCGGGCCGAGTGGTTCAAAATACGCAACAAAACCAACGCCCATTACGATTTGTTCCGCAAAAACTGCTCCACCATCGTTTTGCGGATACTCACGGCGGGCGGAGCCCTGAAGAACTTACCCACTGCCAAGCACCTGTGGTTTTCCAACAACCTTTACGTCACGCCGAAAAACATCGCGCAGATTTGCAACGAACTGCGCAATCTCAACATGGCCGTTAAGGCCAGAAGCAGCAATTGCCCACAAAGAGAATTCATGTTCGGTCTGCGCTGAGGTAAACCAGCGCTGGCGCAGGTCGTTTATCCATGAGTGAAACGATTCATTAGCGACAAGCCTCAAAGGCACTCATATGAGTGCCTTCCAATCCGAAGAGATAGACCAAGACATCAAATCGCCATAATGTCTGCTATTGTCCAAGGACCTCATCTCCTCCTCGTCGCTTCATCGCGATCTTCTGTGAGCATGCTCTGCGCCCTCGCCCACTGACGATGGCGGGCCTTACGTTCACGGAACCCCACCACGATGGATAAAAGCTCAACCGACCACCCCAGCGAACCGCAGTCACGCGCTGAAAAAATCGTCGAATTCAAACGCCAGAAAACCCTGCTCAAGACCGGCGCCCTGCAAGACGCCATCTTCAATAGCGCTTATTTCTCCAGCATCGCTACCGATGAAAAAGGCGTGATCCAGATCTTCAATGTCGGCGCCGAACGCATGCTCGGTTATGCCGCTGTCGATGTGGTCAACCGCATCACCCCCGCTGACATTTCCGACCCTGCCGAGCTGATCACCCGCGCGGCGGCCCTCAGCGAGGAACTGGATACGCCGATCACCCCAGGGTTCGAAGCGCTGGTGTTCAAGGCCTCGCGCGGCATCGAGGACATCTACGAGCTGACCTATATCCGCAAGGACGGCAGTCGGCTATCGGCGATGGTCTCGGTGACGGCGTTGCGCAATCGCAATGACACGATCATCGGCTACCTGCTGATCGGTACCGACAACACTGCGCGCAAACAGGAAGAAGCCGAGCGCAAAGGCTTTGAGCGCGCCCTGGAAGAAAAGAACCTGGAGCTGGAACACGCCAACCACATGAAGTCCGAGTTCCTCGCGACCATGTCCCACGAATTGCGTACGCCGCTGAACGCGGTGATCGGCTTTTCCGAGGCGCTGAAGGACGGGCTGGTGGGCGACATGACTGATGTCCAGCGCGAGTACATCGGTGACATTTTCACCAGTGGGCAGCACTTGCTCTCGCTGATCAACGACATCCTTGACCTGTCCAAGGTCGAGGCCGGGATGATGGACCTGGAACTGGAGCCGGTGGAGCTGGCCGGTTTATTGGCCAACAGCCTGTTGATCGTGCGCGAAAAAGCCGCCCTGCAGCGTATCCAACTCAAACTCGACAGCCAGGACGACCTGGGCACGCTGATCCTGGACCTGCGCAAGACCAAGCAAATCGTCTACAACCTGCTGGCCAATGCGGTGAAGTTCAGCGCCCACGGCAGCGACGTGACCCTGGCGGTGCGTGAGGCCAGCCGCGATGAGGTGGGGCTGGTCGCCGGCGATTGGCCGGTGCATGGCTTTGCCCTGCAACCCAGCGCGCACCGCCGCTTTCTTGAGTTGAGCGTCAGCGACAGCGGTATCGGGATTGCCCCGGATGACATGGGCAAGCTGTTCAAGGCGTTCAGCCAGATCGACAGCAGCCTGGCACGCAAATTCGAAGGCACCGGCCTGGGCCTGGCGATGGTCAAGCAGCTCACCGATCTACAGGGCGGCAGCGTTGCCGTGGCCAGCCGCGAAGGCCTGGGCGCACGCTTTGTGGTGTGGCTGCCGCTGCACCGCGCCGCCGCTACTGTGGAGGCCACATGGCCAACATCCTGATTGTCGAAGACAACGAAGCCAACATGCGTCTTGCGCGCTTACTGCTGGTCAACGCCGGCCACATTGTGCTGTGGGCCGCCGACGCCGAGAGCGGCCTGACCATGGCCCGCGAACACCAGCCGGCTCTGATTTTGATGGACATTCAATTGCCAGGCATGGATGGCCTGGCAGCCACTCGCCTGCTCAAGCAAGACCCTCACACGGCTCACATCCCGGTGATCGCCCTCACCGCCATGGCGATGAAGGAAGACCGGGAAAAAGCCCGACTCGCCGGATGCGACGCCTACGTGAGCAAACCCCTGCGCTACAAGGAGCTGTACCAGGAGATCGACACCCTGCTGAACCCAACCCTCACACCTCCTGAATGAGTCCTCTCCATGGCCAGCTCACCCGCAACGCTGTTGATCGTTGACGACGAACCCCAGGTTCGCAAGCTATTGGAAACCCTGCTGCAACACGAGGGCTACCTGACCCTGAGCGCCTGCAGCGGTGAAGAAGCGTTGCAGTTGGTGGCGCAGCAACCACCGGATCTGATCCTGTTGGACATCATGATGCCGGGCATGGACGGCTATGAAGTCGCCACCCAGCTCAAGGGCAACCCGGCCACGGCGAACATCCCGATCATCATGCTTTCGGCCTTGAGCGACATCAGCGCTCGGGTCAGCGGTCTGGAAACAGGCGCCGAAGAGTTCCTCAGTAAGCCAGTGGAGCACTTGGAACTCTGGCTGCGGGTACGCAACCTGCTGCGGCTCAAGGCCCATGGTGACCAGTTCAAACAACGCAGCGAGCAGTTGGAGCAACGGTTGCACCAGCACACCGTGCATACCACCCAGGGCAATGTGCATGATCTGGTCCGCGTAGACATGGAGAAGGCCTTGCGTGAGGCCATTGAGCGGGGCGAATTCGCCCTGCACTACCAGCCCAAGGTCGAGTTGGCCAACGGCAATATCTGCGCACTGGAAGCCTTGCTTCGCTGGGACCGGCCCGATTATGGCGCGGTGTCCCCGGCGGTCTTCGTGCCGATCCTGGAAAGCCTGGGCTTGATCGTCCCGGTGGGTCGTTGGGTGATCGAGCAGGTGTGCCAGCAGATTGCCGAGTGGCAACGCAGTGACATCGGCGCGGTAGAAGTGTCGGTCAACGTGTCCGGCCATCAGTTAATCGAGGGCGACCTGATTGCCGATATCGCCCATAGCCTGGAGAGCACCGGGGTTGAGGCGCACTGGCTGGAAGTGGAACTGACTGAAGGCTCGCTGATGGAAAACACCCAGCACACCATCGCCAGCCTGCAACGCTTGCGCGCCATGGGCGTGAAGATCTCCATTGATGACTTCGGCACCGGCTATTCAAGCCTGGCGTACCTGCGCAGGTTTCCCATCGATACGCTGAAAATCGACATCGCGTTCATCCGCGAGGTCACTACCAACCCGCAGGATGCGGCGATCACCCGCACCATCATTGAACTGGCGCACAGTCTGAAATTGCGCGTAGTGGCCGAGGGCGTGGAAACCCAGGCGCAACTGGCGTTTTTGAAGGAGGCCGGCTGTGATCAGATTCAAGGGTATCTGTTCAGCCGGCCGTTGCCGGTGGTAACGCTGGAGCGGCTATTGCTGGAGCGTCTTAAGTAACGGGCTCAGTCCTGAGCTTCGGTGTTGCCCAGATCGGCTGCTTCATCCAGATCATTAAGCGGGACTTCGGCATCATCCATTAGTGACCCGGGATCTTCATTGCCTGGGTCGTTAAGTTCTTCGTCGAGTTCTTTAGACATGACCTTCTCCTCTAACCGCCTTGGGTGTCGATATCTGCATCCGTTTCAGGCTTGGGCTCGCGCTCGGGCTTGAAATCAGGGCTGTAGTCGTTGTCCTTCGCCTTGGGATCGCTCTTGGCCTTGGGGTCCTTGGGGGCGTCAGCGCTGGTGCCGGGGGCCGGTTCGCCGCCGTCAATCGCCGGATCGTTACGGTTACTGACTTGTGGATCGTTGGATGTGCTCATGGGTCACCTCTCACTGGGATCTGTAAGGTTAAGGCGCCGCGCTGCGCGTTGAAGTTCCGTCCAATTGCCTAGCGGATCGGATTGTCGACCTGGATATAAAACGCATAGATGCCCAGCAGCAACCAGAACACCATGAACAGCCACGGAGCGCGCATGGAGAACAGCAGCGACTTGCGGTAGCCCTTATGGGAAGACTCCATCTCGGAAAACAACGGTGATTCGTCATAGGCCATGCCCATTATCGGTTCGCTGCGCAGCAACTCACTCTGCTTGAAGTGCCAGTGATCGATGATGTCATACGCAGCGCGGATGCCCGGCCAGGCGTTCAAGGAACTGAGAATCCCGAGCGCAGCGAGGAAAACCGGCACCACCAGGGTAAACAACTTGCCCCACTCGGGGTTGAGGTTGCCCATGCCGGAGACAAAGGCAATCACCAGAAACGACTGCGCGGTGAGATAGGCGTCGGTACGGTTGGCCAGGATTGAGGTTTCGTACTGAATTTCTCGACGGTAAAAGTCCAGGCGGTCCTTGGGCGAGCCGAAAATCTTGGCGGTGTGCTCGCTGTGATCGTCCAGGCTCGATTCGGGTGTGTCGGGTGAAATGATTCTGGGCACGGGCGTGCTCCACAAGGATTCGAGTTTCGTTAGAAGAACCGGGCGCGAATGAAGTTCAAGTTTGTTCATGCACCACACCAGGGCGCCCATTGCCTCTTTATGGTGAATGGGCTCCGTCAGGAAGGGCTCGCTGCTGGGAGGGGATGACTCGGCCAGCAGGCTTTATGGCGTTTGGGCGCGCTGTGGCGAGCAGGTTTGCCCCCTCGCCACAGCAAACCCAGTCACCTCAAGGGCATTCCGGCACACGCATTGCTTAACCCATTCATCTGCCCGGATACAGGAGCAATCGTTACCGCCCGACCCAGAGCCGACCCCATAAGAAAGTAAGGACCAGGCCTGCTGGCACTCTGCGCCACAGGCTCATAAAAACATGCGTTTTTTGAAGCGGCAGTGCCACCCCCACGCAACCCTGGGCACTGACAAGGTACTGGAATGGCTCTATCTTTCTTTGACGAAATGAATGACGCAAATGGCGTATGCCGTGCGCACTATCAGGATTTCTCCCGCTGGCTGGCCAACACGCCGCCGGAACTGCTGGCCCAGCGTCGCCGCGAAGCCGACCTGCTGTTTCACCGCGCCGGGATCACCTTTACCCTCTATGGTGACGAGCAGGACACCGAGCGCCTGATTCCCTTCGACATCATCCCCCGCAGCATCCCCGCCAGTGAGTGGAGCGTGATCGAACGCGGCTGTATCCAGCGGGTCAATGCGCTGAACATGTTCCTTGCCGATATCTACCACGACCAACGCATCATCAAGGCCGGGATCATTCCCGCCGACCAGGTGCTGGGCAACGAGGGTTATCAGAAGGCCATGGTTGGGCTGGACCTGCACCGCGACATTTACTCGCATATTTCCGGCGTCGACCTGGTGCGCGACGGCGACGGCACTTACTACGTGCTCGAAGACAACCTGCGTACCCCCAGCGGCGTGAGCTACATGCTCGAAGACCGCAAGATGATGATGCGCCTGTTCCCCGAGGTGTTCGCCAAGCAGCGAATCGCACCGGTGGACCACTACCCCAACCTGTTGCTCAAAACCCTCAAAAGCTCAAGCCGCCTGGACAACCCCAATGTGGTGGTGCTGACCCCCGGCCGCTTCAACAGCGCATTCTTCGAACATGCCTTCCTCGCCCGGGAAATGGGCGTGGAACTGGTGGAAGGCGCCGACCTGTTCGTGCACGACCTCAAGGTCTTCATGCGCACCACCGACGGCCCGAAAGCCGTGGACGTGATCTACCGGCGCATTGACGACGCCTTCCTCGATCCACAGGCCTTCAATCCAGACTCGATGCTCGGCGTGCCCGGCCTGGTGGCCGCCTATTGCGCCGGCAACGTGGTGCTGGCCAATGCGATCGGCACCGGCGTAGCGGACGATAAGTCGATCTACCCTTACGTGCCGGAAATGATCCGTTTCTACCTGGACGAGGAACCGATCCTGCAGAACGTACCGACCTTCCAGTGCCGCAAACCCGATGAGTTGTCCCACGTGCTGGCCCACCTGCCGGAACTGGTGGTCAAGGAAACCCAAGGCTCCGGCGGCTACGGCATGCTGGTCGGCCCCGCCTCTACCGCCGCCGAGATCGAGGATTTCCGTCAACGCATCAAAGCGCGGCCCCATGCCTACATCGCCCAACCGACCCTGAGCCTGTCCACCTGCCCGACCTTTGTCGAAAACGGCATTGCCCCTCGTCATATCGACCTGCGGCCGTTCGTGCTCTCGGGTAAGGAAACCCGCCTGGTGCCCGGTGGCCTCACGCGGGTGGCACTGCGTGAAGGCTCGTTGATCGTCAACTCGTCGCAAGGCGGCGGAACCAAGGACACCTGGGTGGTGGAGGGCTGAATCATGTTGAGTAGAACCGCCGCAGATCTGTACTGGATGTCCCGCTACCTGGAGCGCGCCGAGAACCTGGCGCGCATGCTGGAAGTCAGTTATTCGCTGTCGTTGATGCCCCAGGCCGGACGCAGCGATGGCCTCGACGAACTGGCCATGTCGCTGCTCAGCAGCGGCACGCTGGAGAGTTATCTGGAGCGCCATAAGCAACTGGACGCCGAGCGCATGCTGCACTTCTTCGCCCTCGACGAAGAAAACCCCGCCAGTATCTACAACTGCCTGCGCGCCGCCCGGGGCAACGCCCACGCCGTGCGCGGACGCATCACCGCCGACATGTGGGAAAACCTCAACGCCACCTGGCTGGAAATGCGCAGCATCGCCGCCGGCGGCCTGGCGCGGCACGGCATCAGCCACTTCTGTGACTGGGTCAAGCAGCGTTCGCACCTGTTCCGCGGCGCGACCTCCGGCACCATCATGCGCAACGACGCCTATCGGTTCATCCGCCTCGGCACCTTCATCGAGCGCGCGGACAACACCCTGCGCCTGCTGGATGCGCGCTACGAAATGTTCGGCGAAGAGTCCGAAGAAGTCAGCGACCTCTCGGCACGCGGCTATTACCAGTGGAGCGCCCTGCTCCGCGCGTTGTCGTCATTCGAGGCGTACACCGAGCTGTACCCGAATGCGCTGAATGCTCGGTCGGTGTCGGAGTTACTGCTGTTGCGTAGCGATGTGCCGCGTTCACTGCATGCGTGTATCGAGGAGTTGAGTCATATCCTCGCGGACTTGCCCGGTAGTTATGGGCGTACGGCGCAACGCCTGGCCGCCGAGTTTGAAGCGCGGCTGAGGTATACGGGGATTGATGAGATTCTGGAGGATGGGCTGCATAGTCGGTTGACGGAGTTTATTGAGACGGTGAGGGAGTTGGCGGGGGCGGTTCATAGTTCTTATTTGGAAGTTGTTTGAGTGAGTTTCGGCCAGTTGCCTGTTTATTCGGGTGATTGGCCCGCTTGGGTTCCGCTTTTGTGTTGGGGAGAAGCGAGGTCTTACCTGCATTAATAAATAGATGCAGTCTATGCTCGAACTGCCCCTCCTCTGCCACTGCCCACACCTTACAGAGCTGGCCAATCATGCTGGTAGAGCGCGACCAATACGCACTTACCGAGCGTCGGGTGTGCCGATCATGGCGATGATCCGCCATGAGAGGACGTGATACTTAAGGCATTCTGTATGATCGCCTAACAGATATAGCGGTTGTATTTTTTGGGCGTGTGTCGGGGCAGAATCTTCATATATGAATCGTTAATAGTGCGCACTCTTCGAGTGCGCACCATCTTCTTCAACGCAAGGATTCACAGCTTGATTATTATTATATTATCGAGAGAGAAAGATGTGTCACCTCCAGCGTTGAAGTTTATAATTGTAATCTGTAGGCGGAGATTGCTTGAATTTACTCTTGGGCTGAAATCAAAAGAATGAGTACTCCAAGAATTCGATCCAATAAAAGTAGTTCTTTGAGCGCCTGCGACCCCTTCAGTCTCAACTAAAACAAAGCACCCCAAGTTAGAAGTGACCGTGAAATCGATAGTGATTCTATATGGATCCCCGGCAACCAAATAACCATAGTCAAAAAACTTAACTATGCCGCATGGAAACTGCCCGCTTCCGTTACCCTGCCAGTACCTTCGGGGATCACTACCAACAATCGAACCGGAGTTGGAGAAATTTTCCCAACCATTCATGCCTTCATTCTCAAAGTCAGTGCTTTCAACAATATGCATATCTTTATCTCACATATAGACATGTTGGGGTAATGGACAGAATGTCCGGGTTTACTACTGCGCATTCTTCGACTGATTGAACACACATAATTTTTCAGTGAAAATATTTACAGCTTGATTATCTTTATATTATCAAGCACAAAAAGCGTACTACCGCCAGCATTGAAGTTTATAATTGTAATTATTAGGCGACGATTGCTTGAATTTTCTCGTGGGACGAAATCGAAAGAGTGAGTACTCCAAGAGCTCGACCCAACTAAAGTAGTTCTTTGAGCGCCTGCAACCCCTTCAGTTTCAACTAAAACAAAGCACCCCAAGTTAGAGCTGACAGCGAAGTCGATAGTAATTCTATATGGATACCCAGCAGCCAAATAACCATAGTTAAAAAATTTAACTATGCCGCACGGAAACTGTCCACTTCCGTTACCCTGCCAGTATCTTCCGGAACCACTGCCAACAATTGAACCGGAGCTGGAGTAATTAATCCAGTTATTCATGCTTCCATTATTAAAATCAGTACTATCAACAACATTTACGCTTTTGACTGTATAAACCGTCCTTGGAAAACTAACCGCACCTGCTTCAACCGCATTCGGATCATATGCCACCTTGAAATCAACCCATATTTGATTTCCATTCGGGCAACTTTTGAGCCAGCTTAACAATACAAAGTGATCGATACCTGAAGCAGATGGGTGTGCATATCCCGTCCATACATTATAGGGGTTAGGATTTGCGCCCCCACAGTGGAAAGTCAGCCAAACCTTCTTGCCAGCGACCTGCAATGGCCAAGGTGTAATAGCAAGAGAAGCATTTGCTGTCATCGCGGCGATATCCAGCGTTCCGTTATGGGCGACACCATTGATCAAAGGTCTGGGCAAGTTAGCGTCGGGTATCGGCGTCACAGTCACTGTAACCACTTGCGATGAACGCACCACTCCGGCACGCGTTACATCGTATTTAAGCGTGAACGTCTTATTGGTATTGCCAATATTCGCGGCAATCGCAGCTGCAGGAATAGCAAATGTCACCACCCCACTGGTCAATCCGGACTTGGCTGCGATAACTGGCGAACCCGCACCGGCAGTCCCCACCATCATGACCTTGATGCTGTCAGTGGTATACATCGGCGCATATCTCACCTCCACCGTGCCGCCATTTAATACATTCAATGGCGCCAGAGATACAGATGCGCCCGTACCGGTAGCCTGGGTTAACTTAGGCACTGGGAACTGAGCCGGCAGTGTATTGACGTTGTATTCCACCACTGGAAATACAATAGCGTCAGCCTCCGTTAGGCCAGTGCCTAACGCCGCTTTGAAATGCAGCGTCAATTTGGTGTTGTGCCCTAACTCTTTCAAGTACGACGCATAGGTTATTCCACTTTGCCACCACCCCTGGCTGAACCAAGTAGAATTGACATTTGAAGCACCACCATTCCAGTGAGTGCGGTTGTGCGCCTCTCCTCCATTCTTGAAACCTCTGAACTCAATCCAAACCGGAGAACTAGTCGCAATGAAGGGCCAGTTGCCGACCCGGAGCGTTCTATTAGCCGTACCGCTTGACAGGTCTAATACCTTGGTAGTTTGGTTCGCCTCAATCATTTGGATCACGGTTTTTGCCAACTCGGCTTGAGGAATGGGCGTCACCGTCACTGTCACCACCTGCGATGAACGCACCACTCCCGCACGCGTCACTTCATATTTAAGCGTGAACATCTTATTGATATTGCCAATGTTCGCGGCAATCGCAGTTGCAGGAATAGCAAATGTCACCACGCCACTGGTCAACCCGGGCTTGGCTGCAATAACTGGCGAACCCGCACCGGCAGTCCCCACCATCGTGACCTTGATGCTGTCGGTCGTGTACATCGGCGTGTATTCCACCGAGACTGTGCCGCCGCTTTGTGCATTCAAGGGCGCCAGGGTCAACACCGCCCCCGTACCGGTTGCCTGGGTTAATTTTGGGACAGGAAATTCGGCTGGCAAGGTGTTGACCCGGTACTCCATTATCGGAAAAGTCAGAGCCTCAGCTTCGGCCTTACTGCTACTCACCGCCGCTTTGAACTCCATCTTAAGCACAGTGCCATGACCCAACCCTTGCAGGTAGGACCGCGGCAAATTGGGTTCTATTTTCCCATTAGCGATCCAGGTCGAGTTAACCGCCGAAGCCCCGGCCCCGTTGTACACCAAACGATCATGGTGAACGTTGCTGGCTGTTTTGCCCAGCAACCTCAACCACACGGGGTAAGATGCCGTGATAAATGGCCAGATGCCGACCGTGCCTCTGGCGTCTCCAGTAAAGGCGCTCAGGTCCAGTACTTGGGTGTCGGCATTGGCCTGGTTGATTTGCAAAACTGTCTTTACCAACTCGGCGAGCGGTATCGCCTTGACCGTCACCGTCAATATGTCTGAATGAACCGTTGCACCTGCGCGCGTCACCCCGTATTGGAATGTCACGGTGGTGTCCTGGTTACGAATGTTGGCGTGAATCGCCGCTTTGGTGATATCGAACTCCACCTTCTGCAGCGCTTCATTACCGGGTTTGGCCGGAATGGTCGGCGAGCCACCATTGCCTGCACCGATCATGGTGACCTGAATGGAGTCGGTACCCCGCATACCAAGGTAGGTCACCACCAGTTTGGTGCCGTTCTGTACCTTGAGCGGTTCCAGCGTGGCGGTCCCTGGGCCGGTCACCTGTGCTTCCAGCAAGGTCGGCGACGGCAGCTCGCCCACACCCTGGCTTACCAGGACCTCGGTAATTTGTGAGTAACGCGGAACTTCATCGCCGCGCTTGAGCGTGTAGAACACCGTCACCGTTTCATTCAGGTTGCTGGTGACGTAGTAGCTTTCGATGTAATGCTCGGTGGTGGCACCGTCTACGGGCACCTGCACCGGCACCTCGATACGCGCCTTCGGCCCGACCCAGTGCATCCTGATCCAGTCATCGCGTTTTGTTTCTGCAAATGGTGCAAATACTTTGGCATAGGCGCCAATATCATCCGGATTCAACTGACCACTGATTGCCTTATCGATAATCGGCGCGGGCATCGTGCGTTGAAGCTGGCCCACAACAACTTGCAACCGCAAGGATTCCTGCGGCCGACTGCCAGGACGTGTGTGGGCGTAGAACACTTCCACCAGGTGTCCGTCAAAACGCGAAAGCTCGTCAGGGTATACGATGAACTCCATGTCCCCGTCGGGATTGGCTGGAATATCGTCGACTTCGCGCCCCACCCGATGCTCGATGGTGATATCGGGGCTGCTGACCCGGAAAATCACTTCCAGATAGCCGTTTGCCGGCCAAATGGGTTGCAAGGGGAAATACACGGTTGCAGCGAAATCAGGCTCGATGTGGCCGCCCAGGTCCTCCTTGATCTGCGGCGCCGGCCATCTGACGATTTCGCCGACTACATCCAGGTAAAGCTTTTTAGAGGGCTGCTCAATCGTCCCTTGTTGAAACACGATATGCACGCTGACGGAGCCGTCGGCGATGGCAGCCACCAGCGCATTAGGCACATTGAATGTGTAGAGCCCTGCCGAATTCAGCGACCTGGTTTCTGTATAAGGAATTGAGTTCCCTTCGCGGTCCACACCCGCCCAGATCAGCGTCAGTATTGAATAGGCGGCGACCTCTGCGCTGGTGATCCAAGCTTGGATTTGTGCATCCAAACTGCCCAGTTCGGCCAGGTCAATCTCCGTGTCGGTGCCGGTGCCTGGAAATGCCAGCCACGGCGCTTCCGGGCGGATCTGATTCAGGTGCACATCAATCAGCGTTGTCGCCGACCAACGTGCCCATTCATCCGGCTGGTTACCCCCGGCGTCGCGGACCTGATAACCCACTCTTGTGTCCCGGCTGTTGCCTGCGGCACTGATAGTGGCGTAGTCAACGGTCAGCGTAATATCACGGCCTACTTCATTAGGCTGCACACGATGGAGTACCCGCTGAGACCCCCAGACCAGAATGATCAGGTCGTAGGCATGCATGTGAATCCAATGGCGGATGATGATATTGACCCCTGCCAATGCATCGACTTCGCTGACGCCATTCAACAATATGGAGGGTGGAACCACATACACCAGCCCCTGGTGGCCGGGCAATATGCTATTGGGGTCACGGTCCCCAGGACGCGTCAGGCTAACCCGGTACTTGCGCTCTTCGGTAAACGACTCATTGCCACTGGCACGTCTTAATTTGCCGAATACCGGGTTGGCCCAATATTGGACGACTTTATGGGCAGGGACGGTCAAAGGGATACGGTCCAGGTGTTCCTCACCCTCGCGAATCTGGGTAGACGCTACGGGAACATTGCGGTTGCCCCAATAGAGATACGCAACGCTACCGGGGTTGACCCCGTCTTTGGGGTTTCTGAGGTAAACAATGAAATCAACCTCCGTATGCCGAAGGCCGATACCACCGTGGGCGCCGTCAGGATCGCCTTCGAAGGGAGGCTCCAAAAGCGACACTTCAATGGCGGGTAAGAGGGCTTTAGGGGGTTTTTTTCCGGGTCATGGCAAAAGTACTCGCAGGGCGCCGTGAGGGAGGCTTACCTGCATCAAACTCTTCAAACCCTGGGTTGCCTACTGTCAGAACTAACAGGTGGCGACGGGTGGTAATGACCCGATGATTTAACAGTGCGCTCGCTATTGGCACCTGTTAATTCTGACAGTAGCCGCCCATTGGATTCAGGTGTTTGATGGCGCAAACGACACGGGCGCCCAGAAGGCACGTGCGATGCTTCGATCAGGAGAGCGATCATGCCAGCCAAAAAAACTCCAGCAGCAGCCGCTGTTCAACCCGCGACATCCAAACCAGCGGCCAAGAAAGTGACTGCGAAGAAGCCCAAAACTCGGGCCTCACAAACAGGCACGATAACGCTTGAAAATAACAAAGCGCCGAAGAATCTGGATCGACTGTACATCCCTGGAATGAGTGAGAACGTCGCAGGTTATGACGCAGGCATTCCAAAATGGCTGTTTGAGTCAGGCATGACCATGCAGGTATATAAAAACTGGGCTGCTAAGCCTGGGGATAGCATCTCGGTAGGCAAGCTGCTCGATAATGGCTCTATGGAGGTATGGATCACCAAGGTACTTACGGCCGGCGAAGAACAGCACAACTACTACTTGTTTTCCATCAGTCAAAAGCACCTCCCCGATGGGCTGTATGCGCTGGTCTATTCGGTTACGTATAACGACGGCTCGGGCCGAGATCGGTCATACCCTTTGCTGACTGCGGTTAAAACCGACATCCCCGCCGGCGACGATAAGGATCAAATGGAGCCAGGGCATTCAGAGCTGAGGTTCAGTGTGTCCGAGCGCGAGATAGTCCCTGGCAATGCCAGCAGGGGGTGTACCGTAACGCTTGAGCCCTACCCAAATATGAGCCCGACCGACCAAGTCATCCTTCACTGGGGATCGGTGATCATTACCCAAGACGTCCCAGGTGTCGGCAAGCCTACGGTGATCACCGTGACGTATCAGCACATTGTCGAAGCAGGAGACAGTCAGGGCTTAAGGGTGTGGCTTGAGGTCATCGACCTGGTCGGGAATATCTCGACTCCTGGATCGGCGCATATAACCGTGTCGGTCAACCTGGACATGACCAGACCTGACGGCCCGGTCATTGTCAATGGTGGCCCCCCTGGCTACATCGACCTGGAAGTGCTGAATGAACAACCGCTGGAGCTGCAGTTCTTCACGCCAGCGCATATTGGCCTAGCAGGTGACCTATACGATGTGATGTTGCGCTGTTACCCACCCAAGGGGGGCGTGAAGGTAATTCACAAGTTTGTCCCCCTTACCCAACCCGGCAGGCCACATAAGGCGTTTTTCGATTACCTTGACATCCGGGCTGCCGCTGAGGGCAGTATCGAGGCCAGCTTCGTCCTGAGAAAGTCGGCTGAGCCCTTCGAGATCTATTCAAAGAAAACCACCGCAGAGGTCAAAGGGTCCATTTTTCGTCTGGAAGCGCCCCATATTGAAGGCTACGCCGACGACCACATTGCTGACGACCCCGAACACGTCATAGTGAACATTCCTTATTATGCGTGGCGCCGACCATCCGACAGGATTGCGTTGATTTTGCGCTATGTGAAAACGCTGAATGAAGTCATTGTTCATATCGAGACAAACGAGGTCGGGTTGTCCTGGCCGGAAGGTTCGCCGGTCAAACGCTTGATCTACCGAGCACAACTGGAACAGTTCAAGGGCTATCGTCCCGAGCTGTATTACGTGATCTCGACAGGCTTCACACGGGCGCGCGCAGTGGACTTGAACGAATCCTTACGCCGGGTAATCACCATCAGTTGATTGCCCACGTTTCTGGCAACCAGATCGAGGCCATGCCGCTGCTCAGCAGCGGCATGTTGGGAAAGCTATCTGGAACGCTATAAATAACTGAATGCCGTGCGCATGCTGCACTTCTCCGCCCTTGACCAAGAAAATCCGGCCAGCATCCAAAACTGCCTGCGCGCCGCGCGACCTCGGGCACCATCATGCGCAACACCCTCCTATCGGTTTGTCCGCCTTGGCACCTTCCTCAAGCGTACCGACGACACCCAGCGTCTGCTGGATGCGCGCTACGGGATGTCTAGTAGGAAGAAATCAGCGACCTCTCGGCACGCGGCTATTACCAGTGGAGCGCCCTGCTCCGCGCATTGTCGTCATTCGAGGCGTACACCGAGCTGTACCCGAATGCGCTGAATGCTCGGTCGGTGTCGGAGTTGCTGTTGCTACGCAGCGATGTGCCGCGTTGCGTGTATCGAGGAGTTGAGTCATATCCTCGCAGACTTGCCCGGTAGTTATGGGTGTACGGCGCAACGCCTGGCCGCGGAGTTTGAAGCGCGGCTGAGGTATACGGGGATTGATGAGATTCTGGAGGGTGATCTGCATAGTCGGTTGACGGAGTTTATTGAGACGGTGAGGGCGTTGGCGGGGGCGGTTCATAGTTATTATTTGGAGGTGGTTTGATCTTGCTCTGCTCATTGAATTTATCGCGGCAATTCACACTGTGTGATATCGCTCTTGTACTGCGGAAGCAAAATAACCTCGACATTAAAAACGGGCGCCAGTCAAACACAATCTGATGCTCGACAATTTAAATAGCCGGACTTAACCAGATAATAACCCCGGCGACCTTAAACGATAAGTTGGGGAGGTGCCCCCTCCCCAACACGTATAAAACTCTCAAATCGCCTCACATGACTTTCAGGTATGTGCTCATACAACCAATCTTCTTTAAGTTGGAACCAAGGTAAAAGCTGGCCCCTCGAATCCTACTATGGCACTTGGAACATAAGCAACAGCTCCTAATTCTCCATTTTCTCTTATGTAATGCCCCGCAACGAGATTATCCTTTGTCGGCGCTTGCCATACGGTTTTATAACGCGGATCCATACCTGCGCTTATTTGCCGAAAAAACTGATGATAATTGGAAAAATTCTCTGTAAAGGCATTCGTTACTGGCGTGGAATCACCGGCGCCTGGCAATTGAATACCACCCTGCGCATGCGCCCACTGGCTCAGTTGCTGAAACGACAGTTTATCAGTGATAGGCGTCAAAATAAGAGTAAATACGTTAGACACTCTAACTGGGTACGAAACTGTTGAGCCCGCTCCGTCCCTAACAGTAATTACTACTGACCCGTTCCGAAGACCGACGACTTTCCCTGAAGCATCTACACTCGCAATCAACGGATTTGAAGACGTATAAGATCTACCTGGGGAGCCACCAGTTGCAGTACGAATATCTGTATTTTTAGGAACTTCCTTTGTAGATAACCCATACGACTGGAGTAACTTAACACCATTCAAATCCATCGTCGCTTGATCAATCGACAATGGAGGTGCGTTGACCCGGTACTCCATTATCGGAAAAGTCAGGGCCTCAGCTTCAACCTTACTAGTACTTACCGCCGCCTTGAGTTCCATCTTAAGCAAAGAGCCATTACCCAACCCATCCAGGTAGGACCGCAGGATACTGGATTCGACTTTCCCATCAGCGATCCAGGTCGCGTCAACCGCCGAACTTTCTGCCCCGTTGTACACCAAGCAATCATGGTCAACGTTGCCGGCTGTTTTACCCAGCAACCTCAACCACACGGGGTAAAGTGTCGTAATAAATGGCCAGATGCCGACAGCGACGCTGGCATCTCCTGAAAAGCTGCTCAGGTCCAGTACCTGGGTGCCAGCATTGGCTTCGTTGATTTTAAGTACCGTTTTGGCCAGTTCGGCCAGCGGTACCGGCCTGACCGTTACCGTCAAGGTGTCTGATGGATACGCCGCGCCCAGGCGCGTCACCACGTACTTGAATGTGACAGTAGTGTCTTGGTCACGAAGATTGGCGTGTATTGCCGCTTTGGTGATATCGAACTCCACCTTCTGCAGCGCTTCATTACCGGGTTTGGCCGGAATGGTCGGCGAGCCAGCATTGCCTGCACCGATCATGGTGACCTGGATGGAGTCGGTGCCCCGCATGCCAAGATAGGTCACCACCAGTTTGGTGCCGTTCTGTACCTTGAGCGGTTCCAGCGTAGCGGTCCCTGGGCCGGTCACCTGTGCTTCCAGCAAGGTCGGCGACGGCAGCTCGCCCACACCCTGGCTCACCAGAACCTCGGTAGTTTGTGAGTAACGCGGAACTTCATCGCCGCGCTTGAGCGTGTAGAACACCGTCACCGTTTCATTCAGGTTGCTGGTGACGTAGTAGCTTTCGATGTAATGCTCGGTGGTGGCACCGTCTACGGGCACCTGCACCGGCACCTCGATACGCGCCTTCGGCCCGACCCAGTGCATCCTGATCCAGTCATCGCGTTTTGTTTCTGCAAATGGTGCAAACACTTTGGCATAGGCGCCAATATCATCCGGATTCAACTGACCACTGATCGCCTTCTCAATGATAGGTGCAGGCATCGTGCGTTGAAGCTGGCCCACAACAACTTGCAACCGCAAGGATTCCTGCGGGCGACTGCCAGGACGTGTGTGGGCGTAGAACACTTCCACCAGGTGTCCGTCAAAACGCGAAAGCTCGTCAGGGTATACGATGAACTCCATGTCCCCGTCGGGATTGGGTGGAATATCGTCGACTTCGCGACCCACCCGATGCTCGATGGTGATATCGGGGCTGCTGACCCGGAAAATCACTTCCAGATAGCCGTTTGCCGGCCAAATGGGTTGCAAGGGGAAATACACGGTTGCAGCGAAATCAGGCTCGATGTGGCCGCCCAGGTCCTCCTTGATCTGCGGCGCCGGCCATCTGACGATTTCGCCGACCACATCCAGGTAAAGCTTTTGAGAGGGCTGCTCAATCGTCCCTTGTTGAAACACGATATGCACGCTGACGGAGCCGTCGGCAATGGCAGCCACCAGCGCATTAGGCACATTGAATGTGTAGAGCCCTGCCGAATTCAGCGACCTGGTTTCTGTATAAGGAATTGAGTTCCCTTCGCGGTCCACACCCGCCCAGATCAGCATCAGTATTGAATAGGCGACGACCTCTGCACTGGTGATCCACGCTTGGATTTG
Organism: Pseudomonas sp. TE3911; assembly: GCF_054062775.1. Lineage (NCBI taxonomy): Bacteria > Pseudomonadati > Pseudomonadota > Gammaproteobacteria > Pseudomonadales > Pseudomonadaceae > Pseudomonas > Pseudomonas sp. TE3911. The sequence continues at coordinate 2,267,488 of NZ_JBSSFP010000001.1, forward strand.
TGCATCCCAACTGCCCAGTTCGGCCAGGTCAATCACTGTGTCGGTGCCGGTGCCTGGAAATGCCAGCCACGGCGCTTCCGGGCGGATCTGATTCAGGTGCACATCAATCAACGTTGTCGCCGACCAACGTGCCCATTCATCCGGCTGGTTACCCCCGGCGTCGCGGACCTGATACCCCACTCTTGTGTCCCGGCTGTTGCCTGCGGCACTGATAGTGGCGTAGTCAACGGTCAGCGTAATATCACGGCCTACTTCGTTAGGCTGCACACGATGGAGTACCCGCTGAGACCCCCAGACCAGAATGATCAGGTCGTAGGCATGCATGTGAATCCAATGGCGGATGATGATATTGACCCCTGCCAATGCATCGACTTCGCTGACGCCATTCAACAATATGGAGGGTGGAACCACATACACCAGCCCCTGGTGGCCGGGCAATATGCTATTGGGGTCACGGTCCCCGGGGCGCGTCAGGCTAACCCGGTACTTGCGCTCTTCGGTAAACGACTCATTGCCACTGGCACGTCTTAATTTGCCGAATACCGGGTTGGCCCAATATTGGACGACTTTGTGGCCAGGGACGGTCAAAGGGATACGGTCCAGGTGTTCCTCACCCTCGCGAATCTGGGTAGACGCTACGGGAACATTGCGGTTGCCCCAATAGAGATACGCAACGCTACCGGGGTTGACCCCGTCTTTGGGGTTTCTGAGGTAAACAATGAAATCAACCTCCGTATGCCGAAGGCCGATACCACCGTGGGCGCCGTCAGGATCGCCTTCGAAGGGAGGCTCCAAAAGCGACACTTCAATGGGGGGTAAGAGGGCTTTAGGTTTTTTTTTCCGGGTCATGGCAAAAGTACTCGCAGGGCGCCGTGAGGGAGGCTTACCTGCATCAAACGCTTCAAACCCTGGGTTGCCTACTGTCAGAACTAACAGGTGGCGACGAGTGGTAATGACCCGATGATTGAACGGTGCGCTCGCTATCAGCACCTGTTAATTCTGAATGAGCACGTAGTTGTGAGCGCTCCTTACTATGCTTGGCGCCAACCATACGCCGGGTCTAACCATCAGCCGACTACCCACCATTTCGGCAACAACTGACGCACCCGCCCTTCCCCAAACCGATCATCCATCAACATCACCACTCCCCGATCGTGCTGGCTGCGGATCACCCTGCCCGCCGCCTGCACCACCTTTTGAATACCGGGATACAGGTACGTGTAGTCGTACCCCGCGCCAAAAATCGCGGCCATCCGCAGCTTCATCTGCTCGTTCACCGGGTTGAGTTGCGGCAGCCCCAGGGTGGCGATAAACGCGCCGATCAAGCGTGCGCCGGGCAAGTCGATGCCTTCTCCAAACGCACCACCGAGTACGGCAAAGCCGATCCCCTGGCTGTGTTCGGTGAACTGGTCGAGAAACGCCTGTCGCTCGGTTTCGGCCATACCCCGCGATTGCTGCCACAGGGTGATGTGCGGGTGTCGTTCGGCGAGCAGTTGAGCCACCTGCTGCAGGTAATCGAAGCTTGAAAAAAACGCCAGGTAGTTACCCGGTTGCTGTCCGAACTGGCGGGCTATCAGCTCGACAATGGGGGCCAGCGAGGCCTCGCGATGCACGTAGCGGGTAGAAATTTCATCGATAATCCGCACCTGCAATTGCTCGGCCTTGAACGGTGATTCCACATCGATCCAGGCAGTGTCCGTCGGCAGGCCGAGCAGGTCGGCGTAATAGTGCCTAGGGCTAAGGGTCGCCGAAAACAGCACGCTGCTGCGGGCGGCGGTGAGCCGGGGGCGGATGAATTCGGCGGGCACCACGTTGCGCAGGCACAGGGTGGAACTGCTGCGTTTGCCGCTGAGCTGACGCTTGTGGATGTCGAAGATGAAGTGTTCATTGAACAGCTCGGCGACTTTGGCAAATTGCAGCGCTTCAAAGTAGAAAGCCTGCAGGTCACCGCTGAGTGCTTCGGGGTGGTCGTTGAAGTAATCGCCCAAGGCGCTGGTGCACAGACTCAAGGCCTGGAGCAGCTTTTCCGGGCGCGCGGCGTAGGCCTGGTACGGCGCGAGCTGGTCTTTGTGAAGGGCATTCCAATCGCGATTGAGGCGCTGCAAGGGTTTCTTCAGGGGCTCGGGCGCAGTGTCGCGCAGGCCCTTGAGGCTGTACTGGTCGAGGCTTGCGCTGTACATGGAGCGTGCGCGTTCTACCAGGTTATGGGCTTCGTCCACCAGCACCGCGACGCGCCATTGGTTGAGTTGGGCCAGGCCGAAGAGCATGGCGCCGAAGTCGAAATAGTAGTTGTAGTCGGCGACGATCAAGTCGGCCCAGCGTGCCATTTCCTGGCTGAGGTAATAAGGGCATACGTCATGGGCCAGGGCGACCGCGCGCAGGTTGCGCTGGTCGAGCAGGCTTACCTTGGAGGCGGCAATGCGCGCGGCGGGCAAACGGTCGTAGAAACCCTTGGCCAAAGGACAGGAATCACCATGGCAGGCTTTGTCCAGGTGTTCGCAGGCTTTGTCCCGCGCCACCAATTCGAGCACACGCAGTTGCAAGCCGGGGCTGCTGGTGAACAGCACCTGCGATGCGTCGAGGGCAAGTTTGCGGCCCGGGGTCTTGGCGGTGAGGAAGTACACCTTGTCCAGTTGCTGCGGCGCAAAGGCCTTGAGCAGCGGGAAGATCGTGCCGATGGTCTTGCCGATGCCAGTGGGCGCCTGGGCCATCAGGCAGCGTCCGGTGCTGGCGGCTTTGTATACCGTCTCGGCTAACGTGCGTTGGCCGGGGCGAAAGTCGGCATGGGGGAAACTCAAGGCTTGCGCGGCGGTGTTACGCGCTTCGCGGTGCTGCATTTCCTGTTGAGCCCAGCCGAGGAACAGCGTGCATTGCTGGTTGAAGAACCTCTCCAGATCAGGCGCGTGGAAGCGTTGATTGAGCAGGGTCTCGCCTTCGCCGACGATATCGAAGTACACCAGCGCCAGGTCGATTTCCGTCAACCCTAGCTTCTGGCACATCAGCCAGCCGTACACCTTGACCTGGGCCCAGTGCAATTGCCGGTGGTTGGCGGGCTGGGCATCAAGGTCGCCGCGGTAGGTTTTGACTTCTTCCAGGCGATTGGCATCGGGGTCGTAGCCATCTGCCCTGCCCCGTACCTTGAGTTGTTGGTACTCGCCTTCCAGTGCTACTTCGTTTTGGTAGTGCGCACTGCGGCGCGACGCGACTGTGCGGTGGCCCACGATACCTTCCTGGGCGCTGGGCGACGGGGTAAAGCGCAAGTCCAGGTCGCCGACCTTGGCCGTGAACTCACACAATGCGCGCACGGCCACGTTGTAGCTCAAGCCGGTTGCTCCGCCCAGCGCACGTAGCAGACGGTGACCGGCATCTGGTTCTCGCCACAGAACTCCAGCCAGCGCAGTTGGTTGTCCTGCAGACGGTCGCCCGGACCTTTGACTTCGATCATGCGGTAGGACTTTTGCGCAGGCCAGAACTGGATCAGGTCCGGCATGCCCGCGCGGTTGGCGCGGATGTCCAGGAGCAGGCGTTCAAACCAGTAGCGCAGGTGTTCGGCGGGCAAGCATTCCAGGGCCTGCTCTAACAAGTCTTCACTGAGCAGATTCCAGAATACGAAGGGCGATTGAATGCCCCACTTGGCGGCGTAGCGCTGGCGAATGAGGGCCTTGTACCGATCATCCTGCAGTTGCTCGAAACACGCGGCGAACAGTGGGGCGCGGCGCTGGTGGAAGTCTTCGCTGTGCAAGTCGGCCGGGCCACGCTGGAACGGGTGGAAAAACGCTCCCGGCAGCGGTGCGAAGATCGCGTCCCAGCACAGCAACCCGAACAGCGAATTGATCAGGCCGTTTTCCACGTAATGCACCGGCGCATCGGGCGCGCTCAAATGAGCCTGGACGCAGTACTCCACCGACATCAAGGGTTCCGGCAGTGCCAGTTCCAGGTCCAGGCGCATGACTTCCCGTGGTCTGAGCCTGGGCAACTTGGGCTCACCCAGCTTGCGACGCAGGCGCGGCATGACGCGCAGCAGGTGTTGCTGTTCGGCGGCACTTTCCGGCGCCTGTTGCGCGGTACTCGCCAGAACCAAGGCCTGGGCGTAGTCCTCCTGGCGCTCCAGCACGCGGATCAATCGCGCACGGGCGCCAGGGTAGGCGCAGGTACGATAGATTTGCTCGGCCAAGGCCAACTCGGCGCTGCGCTCACAATACTGCCCCATCTGGAACAGCAGCTTGGCCCGGCGTTTTTCCAGCCAGGGGTTGTCGGTCGTCAGCGTGGCCACCTGCGCCAGCACGTCGTGCAGCGCGGTGCCGGTTTCAAACGCGTGCTGGCATTGGTGCAGGAACAGCACGCCGTGCACGTCATCACGGCTGCGCAAACCCCGGGATTCAGCGCAGAACGCCACTTTTTCGTAGGTGTAGATGCCGAGGTCTGCCAGCACGAATTCCGACCAGTCCTGGTGCAGATTGCCGAAGAACATCAAGCGCAGCCGGTCACACAGGTCCATCACGGTGAGGCTGTACAGCGGTTCGGCAAGCTGCGGGCACCACTGGGCAAAGCTGCGGGTTTCGCTGAACTGCGCTGCCAGCCCCTCAAGCCAGTCGGCCTTCTTGCCTTTGGGTTGGTCGATCCACGGCTTGAACGTGCTGAGGATTTCGCCTTTTTGCAGCAAGGCGAACACCTCTTCAAAGGCCAACAGGCATTGATCGTCAACCCAACCCAATTGCCGCAATGGCGTTGCAGCCGCGTGGGTACAACCGACCTCCTGATAGCTGAGTTTCCCCGCGCGAAAGTGCACGCCCTTGCGCATTACCATGCGCACTAACAACGCCTGGGACGGCTGCGGCAAGCTGTCGAATTGCTGAATGAAATGCTGTTCGTCAGGGTCCAGCAGATCGGCATAGCGCTGCCCCAGCCATTGCAGGACCTGGCGGAAGTTGTGCAGGTAATAGAGCGGGTCGTCGAGGGGGTTGGTCATGGCGCAAGCGAGTCAAATACTGGTTATGCATACAGAGTGCCGGTCCCGATGCTCTGTTGCAATCGGTAATAGATAAATGGCTCACGCAACTTTTTGTATAAAAGTGATCAGATGGTGGAGTCGATGGCGTAACATTTGCGGCCCGCAGCCGCACGCTGCGGGACTTTTCAGGGTTAAGGTAAGGGTTATGAACATGAAGAATTTGGGTCTGCCACTGGTTGCACTCACATTTCTGGTATTGGCCGGTTGCGCGACGCAAACCGTAGTGACACTTCAAAATGGCACGCAGTATTTGACCAAAGACACCCCAAACGCCAAGACCGCCGATGGTTTTTATGAGTTCACCGACATCGCCGGCAAACGCATCCGTGTCAAAGCTGACGATGTGGCGACGGTGCGCAAGGAAAAGTGAAGTGGTTCTTCAGTCGATATCTTTATTGACTGAGCCACCGCCATCGGGGGCAAGCCCCCTCCCACAGGGTTGACCGCGTTCCAATTTGACCAATAGCGTCCGCTGCCCACTGATGCGCAAGGAAGACTGATTCTCCGCTGCCAACACTGCCCAAATGTGGGAGGGGGCTTGCTCCCGATGGCGATCTTCCAGTCAACATCTCCATTGACTGAACCAACGCCATCGGGGCAAGCAAGCCCCCTCCCACAGGGTTGACCGCGTTCCAATTTGGCCAATAGCGTCCGCTGCCCACTGATGCGCAAGGAAGACGGATTCTCCGCTGCCAACACTGCCCAAATGTGGGAGGGGGCTTGCCCCCGATGGCGGGCTTCCAGTCAACATCTCCATTGACTGAGCCACCGCCATCGGGGGAAAGCTCCCTCCCACAGGGTTGACCGCGTTCCAATTTGACCAATAGCGTCCGCTGCCCACTGATGCGCAAGGAAGACTGATTCTCCGCTGCCAACACTGCCCAAATGTGGGAGGGGGCTTGCTCCCGATGGCGATCTTCCAGTCAACATCTCCATTGACTGAACCACCGCTATCGGGAGCAAACCCCCTCCCACCGTTTTAACTGATGACAATCCCCTCCCCCGACAACCCAACCACTCCCACCAGCGTCACTGAATCCCCGCCAAAACTGATCACGGTATCCCCGCCCACCACCTTGGCGTGATCACGATAATCGCCACTGCTCTGCACGTCCGTAAACACCAATTTGTCCGTTGGCTGATAACCAATAATCCGGTCCTGGCCAAACTGCCCGCTGAATAAAAACGTGTTGTGCCCGCTGCTGTCACGGATCGTGTCGTTACCCTTGCCGGCCTCGATAAAGTCCGCGCCCTTGCCGCCCTGGATCAAATCATTGCCAGCGCTGCCAATGATGAAGGTGTCGCCTTTGTGGGGCTCGGCGTTGCGATTGAGGTCCTGCACCCACGTGTTGGCCCGCGCAGGGTCCGACAGGTTGGCGACAATAATCGTCGAGTCGCGAGTCATCACCTCATAGAACCCGGATGCCAGAACACGCGTCATGCCGTCGCCATAACCGGTGGGCAAATGGGAGATCCAGGTCGGCAGATTGGTGATGGAAAACGGCAGCACATTCCACAGCGTCGAGGCGTAATGGTCGTTGAAGCTGACGATATTGTCGGTGGTCGATTCATGGGGCTTGTCATGCACGCCCAACGACGACCAGTTGACGGATGAGCCGTCCAGCGCACGGAAAACCGGATCGTTTTCATAGCCGACATTGAGCACCTTGTCGCCGCTGCTCTGGGTCGGCGAGGCGTAGGCCACATAGTTGGCGTCCTTGAAGAAGCCCGCCCATTTACCGTTGCTCAAGTCCGCCATGCTGTTCACCGCAAGGCCACCCAGGCTGTGGCCGCTGACTACCACGTCGTGGCCGCTGAGGCCGTGGGCACTGGCGTAGTCGGCGATGTTCTTGAGCAAACCGCCGAAGGCTTCGCCGGCGTAGTTTTTCGCGTAATCCTTGGGCCCCAGGGCCGCGAGCAGATCGCTGACCAGATCGCCGATGGAGTCGCTGATCAGGCTTTCCCGTGGGCCTGAAGTACCACGAAAACCGATGCCGATTTCCAGCAGTTTGCCGGCGTCATCGTACTTGCCGAGCACTTCGACCTGGGCCGTGGTGTAGCCCGGTTTTTCGCCAAAGAAGGTGCCCCTGGCGTCGACCTTGCCGGTATAGCCCAGGGCGCTGGCGCTGATAGGTGTCCAGCCGGCTTGTTGCACGGCCTCCAGGGCGGCTTTTTCCGAGTCGGGGTTCCAGGGAATGCCGGGGATCACGCCCTGGGAATCACTGCTGCCCAACAGCGCGCCGACCAGGGTGGCCGGCAAGCCAAGGCCCAGACCGTTGTGCTGATAACCCACGGCAAAGCCGTTATCCAGGTTGTGGTAGGTGTACAGCGTGATCGCCATGGCATCGGCGAACAACGCTTTGGAGCCTTCGGCGCCCAGGTTTTTATAGTCGAATACACCCATGGTACTGCCTCTCTTTTGTTGGAGTTGTCGAGAAAGCTGGTTAACGCTGTGCGGGCCCGAACGCTTCGTCCACCTTGGCCAGATCGGTGTCGCGCAAGTTGCCGGCGTAGTAATGCAATTTGGTCCAGGCCATCAAATAGTCGTAGCGAGCCTGGGCGAGGTCGCGTCGGGTGCTGTACAGCTGCTGTTCGGCATTCAATGCATCGAGATTGACCCGTTCACCGCCGAGGATGCTCTGCTTGGTCGACACCACCAGCGCCTCGGCCGACGCCAGCGCCTTTTGGTACGCACGCAGCTTGCTCACGCCCGACAAACAGGCACTGAACTGCCGACGCAGTTCGATCAGGGTTTCCCGAGTCTTGCCCTCCAACTCGTACTCTGCCTGCTCCATGGCGCGACTGGCCTGGCGAGTAGAGGCCGATATGCCGCCACCCGCGTACAGCGGCAGGCTGACTTCCACGCCAATGGTGTTGGTGTCATAGCGCTGGTTGTAGGTGTTGCCGCTATCGGACTCCTGCTGGCGTGAACTCGCGTAGGCCGTGACCTTGGGCAAATGCCCGGCGCGATTGCGCTCCACTTCGTAGCGCGCCACCTCCAGGGCCTGGCGTTGAGACGCGAGGGTGGGGTTATTACTGATTGCCAGTTCATGCCAAGTGTCGTAATTGGCCGGGCTCAGGGCGAATGCGGCGAAATCCTGGTTCAGCGGCGCCAAGTCGTGGATGTTGACGCTCTGCACGCCGATCAAGGCGCCCAATTCCCTTAACGACGCGTCTTGTTCGTCCAGCGCTTCGATCTCTTCGGCGGTGGCCAGCTCGTAGCGCGACTCGGCTTCGAGAATGTCGGTACGGGTGCCCTCACCCTGCTGGAATAGATGCTGGTTCTGCTGAAACTGCTGCTCGAAGGCCTTTTTCTTGGCTCGGGCGATGTCGATCTGGTCCTGGGCGAACAGCGCTTGGGTGTAGTAGGTCAACACCCGCACCAGCAGCGCCTGGCTCTTGTCACGAAAACTTTCGTCGGCAAACAACGCCTGGGCCACGCCTTTGCGGTAGTTGGCATAAGCCTCGTAGTCAAACAGCGGTTGTTGCAGGCTGAAGGTGGAACCGTAGCTGTTGTAGTTGCGGTCGTCGTGATAATTGCCGCCGCGCCCGTCGGGCAAGGTGGCCTGGGAGTTGTTGCGGCCCTTGTTGTAGTTGTACGACAGCTTGGGCAGCAAGCCAGCACGGCCGATGGTGCGGTTTTCCAGGCCGGCGTCGCGCTCCTTGATCGCGCCAAGAAACACTGGGTCGTTGCGCAAGGCTTGCTCATAGACATCAAACGGGCCCATGGCAGCCTGGGCACTGGCGCAGCAGAACAATAAGGCGATAAACACAGGTTTCATGTTCATTCCTCGGTCAACGCTGAGCCGGCGCGATCCAGCAGCGGTTTGAACAGGTAATTGAGCAGCGAGCGCTCGCCCGTACGCACGAACATCTCGGCGGGCATCCCCGGCTTGATCACCAGACCCTGGAGTTTTTCCAACGCTGCCTCGCTCACCGTGGTACGCAGCACGTAATAGGGCGCACCGGTTTTCTCATCAAGCATTTGGTCAGCAGAAATCAGGCTGACCTCCCCCGGCACGCGCGGCGTACGGCTCTGGTTGAACGCGGTGAAGAGAATATCCACCGGCAAGTGCGTGCCGACCTTGTCCACCAGATGCACCGGTAGATGCCCTTCCACCTCCAGGCGTGTGCCTTGGGGCACGATCTCCAGCAGGGTTTCACCGGCACGCACCACAGCGCCTTCGGTGTGCACGCCGAGGTTGACCGCGATGCCGTCGGCCGGCGCGTTGATTTCGCTGTGTTGCAGGTCGAACCCGGCAGAGGTCAGTTGTTGCTCAAGGGTCAGGCTGCGCAGTTGCGCGTCGGCCAATTGGCTGCGCACTTCCTTCTGATACTCCTCGCTGTGCTGCTGCAACTTGAGACGCGACTCGACGATGCCCTGCTCTACCCGGCCGCTTTCCCCGGTGTTTTGCGCCAGGTCTTGTTGCACTTGGGACAATTGGCGCTGGTACTCCATCAGCCGATTGCGCGGGATGTAGCCGTTGTCGGCCAAGGGTTGCAGGTTACTCAGTTGATCACGCAGGGATTGGGCCTGGGCGGTCAAGTCGCTGCGGGCACGACGCATGCCGCCGAGTTGCGCGGTGGCGCCGTCGATATTCGCGCGAATGCCGGCTTGCTCGCGGGCGAAGGCCTCGCGGCGGCTGCTGAACAGCTGACGCTGGCCTTCGAGCACCAAGGCCAAGGCAGGCTCGGGATTTCTGCTCAGCTCGGCGGGAAAGGTGATGGAGGATTGATTGTCGCGCTCGCTCTGCCAACGCGCCACACTGGCCCAGGCCATACGGTACTGGGCTTGCAGCGATTGCACGTCGGCCTGGTTCTGGGTCTGGTCGAGACGAAACAGCGGCTGGCCCTGTTTCACCAACTCGCCTTCACGCACCAGAATACGGCTGACCACGCCGGGGCTGAGGGTTTGCACAGCCTTGCGCTTGCCGGACACCACCACCGTGCCTTGCACGGGAATCCCTTGATCCAGCGGCGCGAGGCTGGCCCACAGGAAGAAACCACCGGCACCGACCACTGTCAGCAGCCAGCCCATGCGGGCGAAAAAACCCGCGTCGCGTTGTTCGAAAGTGATGCTGCTCATGCGCCTGGATTCCTTCCGGCTTGATACTGACGACTGAAACTCACACCCGGTTTGTCCTTCGGCGCCTCCTGCTGGCCGGACAACGCCCTAAGCACGTCCTGGCTTGGCCCGAACGCCTGCAAACGGCCTTCGTTGAGCACCAGCAACTTGTCGGCCTGGGCCAACGCAGAAGACCTGTGAGTGACCAGCACCACGCTGCTGCCCTGGGCTTTCATCTGCACAATGGCAGTGGCCAAGGCCGCTTCGCCCACGGTGTCGAGATTGGAGTTGGGTTCATCCAGCACAATCAACCGTGGCCCGCCATACAGCGCACGGGCCAGGGCCACGCGCTGCTTCTGGCCGCCGGACAGGCCGCCGCCGTTATCCCCCAGCACCGTGTCGTAGCCTTGGGGCAGGCGCAGGATCAGTTCATGCACGCCGGCTTGTTGTGCGGCCTTGACGACAAGCTCAGGGTCCGCCTCGCGAAAGCGCGCAATGTTGTCGGCGATGCTGCCGCTGAACAGTTCGATGTCCTGGGGCAGATAGCCAATGTGCGGGCCGAGGTCGTCGCGGTCCCAGCGGTGTATGTCCGCGCCATCCAGGCGCACGGTGCCGGCCAGGGTCGGCCACACGCCCACCAGCACACGGGCCAGGGTGGATTTTCCGGAGCCCGAGGCACCGAGCACGCCAAGCACTTCGCCCGCTCCCAAGGTAAAGCTGACTTGATGCAACGTCGCAACGCGCTTACCCGGCGGGCCGGCACTGACCTGCTCGAAGCTGACTTGGCCCTTGGGTGCGGGCAGTTTCATCTGCTCCACTTCCGGAGGGAACTCGCGCAGTAATTCGTCCAGCCGCTGGTAGGCCAGCTTGGCCGAACTCCATTGCTTCCACACCGCAATCAACTGGTCGATGGGGCTGAGCACACGGCCCATCAGGATCGAACCGGCGATCATCATGCCTGCCGTCATATCGCCCCGGATCACCAGCAATGCGCCCAGGCCGAGTACCAGTGACTGCAGGCATAGCCGCAAGGATTTGCTCAACGAGGTGATCACCGAACCGGTGTCACTGGCCTTGTTCTGCAGGCCGAGGAACTGCGCATGCACCGCAAACCAGCGCTTGCGCAGCGCGCCGAGCATGCCCATGGCCTGGATGGTTTCGGCGTTGTGCAAATGGCTGGTGGCCAGTTGCGTCGACTGTTGGGAGAAACCACTGGCCTCACCCAATGGCTTCTTCGTCAGGTATTCGTTGAGGCACGCGAGGCCGATCAACAGCACAGCACCGGCGGTGGCCAGCACTCCAAGCCAGACGTTGAACAGGAAAATCACAAACAGGTAGATCGGAAACCACGGCGCATCAAAAAACGCGAACAGCGCCGGCCCCGTGATGAATTGGCGGATATGGGTCAGGTCGCCCAGGGATTGCCCGGCATGCCCCTGGCCGCGTTGCAGATTGCGTTCGAATGCGGCCTTGTACACGCTTAAGTTGAAACGCCGTTCCAACTGACTGCCGATACGGATCACGATGAAACTACGGATCACTTCCAGGGTGCCAATAAACGCAAAGAAGCCCACGACCATCAGCGTCAACATCACCAGGGTAGTTTCGTTCTGGGAGGACAGCACGCGGTCGTACACTTGCAACATGTAAATCGACGGCACCAGCATCAGCAGGTTAATTAATGCCGTAAAGCAGCCAACGCTGATCAAGATGCTCTTGTATTCACCCAGCGCCTTGAATAAGGGCGCCACCGCAAAGGGCTTGGCCATATGTTCTGATCTTCCTTGAGCCAAATTTCGCGCATAAGTTGCCCGAACCCTGATAAAGGCCGGCCAACTAATAAAATCGAGTTATAAAGTTATAGCGATAACTAAGGCATTCGTTTTAATTCAACCACGACGCCCGCCTGGGTCCGGGCTTGATACTCCCCTTCTTTCTGGCGATTCAAATGAGTGATGCCGCTGCCTTCGGCATTGAATAGCCAGATACCGTCCGGAGTGGGCGACCAGGTCAGAGGGGTGTCGCCCAGCCATTGGGCGGCACAGGCCACATCACCGCTCAGCGCGTTGGCCTGTTCGAGCAGGTCGAGGGCGCACACCTGATCCTGTTGGTGCAGTTGCCAATGCCCGGCCAATTGAGCGCTGGAAGGTAAAACAAGACTGCTCGCCATTGCGTGGGCTCCTGCCGACACGAACATCACCTGCAATACGCAGGCGATAAAGTTGAAAAAACGCTGCATCTTCACGCTCCATCCTGGAGGCGCGACGCCGAAACGCCGCGCCTTTGTATCACGCCACGATGTCGCTGACGGCTGCCTGGCCTACGGTGGTGACGAGGAAATCCGCCACGCCGTGCCCGGAGAAGTCGACGGCCAACGTACCCAGATTGGTACCGGCTGCGTAGGTCAATACCGCGTCGCCGGCATGCCCGGTGAACGCGTTGACGAAGGTCAGGCCAGCACCTTTGGTGATGCCGCTGAGGTCGATCTTGTCCGAACCCGAGGTGAAGTCAAAGATCTTGTCCGCCGCCCCAGGCTTGGAGTCGGAACTGGCACCGAACACAAAGGTGTCATTGCCGGCGCCGCCCCACAGTTGGTCCGCACCGCCAGCACCGTAGATCAGGTCGTTGCCGGCCCCACCCTTGATAATGTTGGCGGCGTTGTTGCCGATGATCAGGTCATTACCCGCACCCCCGAAGGCGTTTTCGACCGTCACGCCCTTGGCGATGGACACGTTGCCCACCAGGCCGCCCACGTCGGAGAACGAGGCTTCATTGAGGTTGATCTTCTGGTTCTGAGTGAAACCGGAGAAGTCCAGGGTGTCGTTGCCGCCACCGTCCCACACCGAGAACACCAGCTTGTCGGCGTTGGAGGTAGCGCTGAGGAAATCACGCCCGGTGTTGGAATTGAAGCCGTAGGTGGTGTCGCCGGCGCGTGTGTTGTAGTTGGCGCCGTATAGCTTCTGGATTGCTGCGATGTCGTCGATCAGCGGGCCGGAAGCGTAGGCCTCGACGCCGCCTTTGCTGAAGTTCTGGTTGGTGTTGCTCTCGCTCCAGTAACTCATGAGGCTGTAGCCGCGCGTGTCCTGTCCATAGGTCGCGTCTTTGTAAGTCGGCGCGCCTTCGCCGGCGTTGTAGTCGCCAGGGTGAGCCAGGCCGAGGGTGTGGCCGATTTCGTGGGTCAGGGTCTGCCGGCCGTAGTTGTTCAGGTCCGGAGTCTTGTTGGGCGTGTAGCTGTTGTTGGTCAGGTACCACGAGGTGCCGTCGTAGCCTGCACCGGTGCCGGGCAGGTAGGCGAACGCCGCTGCGCCATCCTGGCCGCTGCTGTAGTTGCCGAATGTCATGTGGCCGTCACCGCCGGTGGCTTTCTCGGTGAAGGTGACGTTGGCCACGTCCGACCAGGATTGCATGGCCAGTGCGGCCTGTGCTTTCTGCTGGGCGTTGAACTGGCTGAAGCCCGAGATGCCATGTTTGTTCATGGTGCTCGACGACGCCGAGGTCAGGAAGGTGTAGGTAAGGTCGATCTTGCCGTTGCCGTCAAAGTCCCGGTACGCGGCGCCGTCGCGCAGCAGCTGGGTGGCGGCCTGGTCGACGGTGTAGGATGGTTTGCCGTTGATCGTGAGGTTGCCGCCACGGTCATACAGATGGCTGAAGCTATCGATTTGCGAGTAAGCGGTGCTGGCTTGCGCCGCCGACACGATAGCCTTGTCTTTTACTTTGGACATAAACGTACTTCCTTGTTTGCAAGTGCATCAGTCTTTGATCGATAGGAACCCCGCGGGCGAGATCGTCCTATCACTCGCCTCTTTTGAAGGCGTAAGAAAACTGACACAACTTGAAATCTTTCGTCTACATCTATTTCCGCCGTAAAAAAGTAGCAAACTGCCAACTAGTGAAACTTTTGTGCCGGGTTTATTGGGGCAACTTGGTTTTGTCCGACAAAAAGCAGCGGGCACGTATTTAAATATTAAATAGCACCAATGCCGCCCAAGTTGAGCGGCACAGTTAATAATTGGATCCACTATATTGCCACGGTGTCATTGGCAACATTAAACAGCCATTACTTCAACTAATAATAGGCGTTGTCCCCCATTACCGGGACACACTCCACCCCGTATCGTGTAATGCCTGTAACAGCGTCTCACCCATCAAACCCGGGACTTGCACGCCATCGTCGGTGTTCATGGTTTCACCCGCCAGAATGGCGTTGATGATTGCCTCTTCAACCGCCTCTGCTGCGGCGCTGAACAGCGGCGAAATGTGGTCGTTATTGACCATCTGCAACGCACTGCTGAACGGCAGGCCCTTGCGGCCGTAATCCGCGGCAGGCAGGTCCTGGTTCCCGGTGGCGAAAGCCAGGAACAGATCGCCACTGGAATCTTCGGTGCCGCCGCCGGTACGGGCGATGCCGATGGAGGCGCGTTGCGCCAGACGCTGGCATTGATGCGGCAGCAACGGCGCGTCGGTGGCCAGGATCACCACAATGGAGCCCATGCCCGGCGTACCGCGCTCGGTGAAGGGCGATGGGATGTCCATCAACCGGCGTCCCACCGGATAGCCATCCACCCGCAGCTCCTGGCGCTTGCCATGGTTGGCCTGGACCAGCACGCCGACGGTCCAACCGCCCTGCTCCGCCGGCAAACGCCGCGACGCCGTGCCGATACCGCCCTTGAATTCATGGCAGATCATTCCGGTGCCGCCACCCACCGCGCCCTCTTGTACCGGACCGGCTTCGGCGTTGACGACGGCTTCGCGCACATGTTCGGGTTTCACATGTTGGCCCCAGATATCGTTGAGCAGGCCGTCATAGGTCTCCATCACCACCGGCATGCACCAGTACACCGCCGGGTCCGCGAGGCGCTCGCGCTCCAGGGCGATCAACGTGTCGCGCACAATGCCGATGCTGTGGGTGTTGGTGATGGCCAGCGGTGTGGTCAGCAGCCCTGCTTCACTGATCCACTCCAGGCCCGTGGCATCGCCATTGCCATTGAGCACGTGGTAGCCGGCGAAGCAGGGTTGCTGGCGCGCTTCCCCGGCGCGCGGTTGGATCACCGTCACACCGGTGCGCACTTGCTTGCCGTCGATACGGGTGTTGAGGGTACTGTGGCCCACCCGCACACCCGGTACATCGGTGATGGCATTCAACTCACCGGGTGTGCCCAGCCCCAAAGTGATGCCCAATTGACGTGCGCGCATAACCGCTCCTTACAATTTCTGGAAGACCGGACTCGACCGGCCGCTGATGCAATAGAAAATCACCGACAAGGCCAGCAAGCCGAGGATGATCATGATGTCGCGCACAGACGCCGCATAGATCAAGGTCACCAGCAAGTAACCTGCACCGATGACAGCCAACAGAGCCGGCAACGGCCACAGCGGCATGCGATACGGGTGTTCGCGGTCGCGCAGCAACACGCGGCTCATCAACGCGCTCAACGCCACTACCAGGTACACCAGCATGATCAGCAACACGCTGAATGAGGTGAGGTCCGCCAGGTTGGAACTGAAGCTGAGCAGCGCCGACGGGATCGCCAGGAACAGCGTCGCCAACCAGGGCGAATCCCAGCGCGGGTGAATGCGGGTGAATAGTGTGTTGATGGTCGGCGTCCACAGCGCATCGCGCCCGCTGCTGAATACCACGCGGCCGATCTGAATCACGATGGCGACAATCGCGTTGAATACAGAGAGGAAGATCCCGGCACTGACCAAGCGCGACAAGGTTTCATTGCCGTGGCTGGTGAGCAAGTAGCCGATGGGGTCTGGGCTGCTGATCATTGCGCTCAGGGACGGCGCGCCGATCAGCAGTGCGGTGATCGGTACCAGTTCGATCACCACCACCAAGCCCAGGGACCACAACACGGCCTTGTGCACGCCTTTGCCGCCGCACTTCATGTCTTCGGCCAGCAGCACTGCGGGGCCGTAGCCATTGTAGGAAAACAAACCTATGCCCACCGCACCGATCACCAAGGCCCACGGCGCGAGATGCAGCACGCCGTTTTCGACGATCTGGGGCTGGAACAACACACTCGCCGGCTGCACCGGGTTACCAAACCCGATAAATACGATCACCAGTAGCGCCGCCACTTCCAGCAGCAAACAGGTGCCGGTAATCCAGGCATTGAGCTTGATATTGAGAATGCCCAGGGCGTAGCTGCACACCACAATCACCAGGGCGACGGTTTGCGAGTCGAACGTCGTGCCCAAAGCATTGTTGAGATAGGTCGCGGCCCCGGTGGCCAATACCGGCGGGATGAATAGCAACATCACCAGCACCGTGAGAAAGGTCGCATAGCCAGCCATGCCACCGAACACACGCTTGGCGTACACATATTCACCACCGGCACTGTTGTGGGCGCGACCCAGTTCGGCATAACAAAACGCGAACATCAGCGCGAGCAGGCCGGCCATCACAAACGCCAGGAACACACCACTGCCCGCCTGCTGGATGGCAAAGGGCGCGATCACAAACACGGAACTGGCCGGCGTCACTGCGGAAACGGTGATGGCCACTACATCGAAAACGCTAAGGGTAGGTTTCAACACGCCGTCAGGCGTGGGGGAAGTGCTCATATCGTTATCCTCTGTCGTTGTTCTTGGTGTGAGGCAGAAACGAAAAATGATGTTTTTCGGGATATGTTTCCCGTTGGATGATGAAGACGTTATCGCCCAGGAGCTTGTCAGCCAATTCCCCTATTGGCGTACTCCCCTTGACGGTTCCCGGCAAAAGCCGAACCCTTGAGCGATCTTTTGCTGGCGGGAGCCTGTGATATGAGCCTGTTCCGTGAGGTCGGCATGCACGCTGGCTTGGGCCGTACCGTCGCGCACATCGGTACCCAGGGTTTCTGGAAACAGTTGGTGCTGTTGTTGCACCAATGCCTGCCCTTCGATAACGCGTTGGCGATTTTCTACCCGTTGGAGGGCGCGCCCCAAGCCCTTGAAGAATACGACGCCCAGCCCACCAGCAAACCGGCGTCGATGTTGACGTACCTCAATGGCCTGTATTTGCTCGATCCGTTTTTCCAGGCGTGTCGCGAAGGGTACTCCAGCGGTGTATACCGCCTGGAAGAAGTGGCGCCGGACCATTTCCGACAGAGTGAATACTTCCTCAATTACTTCCATGACAACGTGCTGGAAGACGAGGTGCAATTGATCCTGCAACTGCCGGGGATGGGGACATTGTCACTGTCGTTGGGGATGCAGCGGCGGTTCAGTGCAGAAGACACTGGGCTGATGACGATGATGGCGGCCTGGGTACTGCCGCTGATGCAGCAGCATTGGCAGCAAAGCACCCAGCGCGCCCCGGCCATGGACAGCCAGATCAGGGATGCCTTAAGCCAGTTCGGCTGTGGCGTGCTGTCGGACCGAGAGCTGGAAATCGCCCGCCTGGTGCTGCGCGGGTTTTCCTCCAAGGCCATGGCTGAACGCCTGAATATCTCGCCGGACACGGTGAAAGTGCACCGTCGGCATTTGTACGCAAAGCTGGATATTTCATCGCAGCCGGAGCTGTTTTCGTTATTTATCCAGTCGCTGGGGCATGATCTGGAAAATCCGTAGAGCGATATCGACGTAAAACGGCCGGGCAGCACACGCTGCCTGACCATTTTGCGGTGAGTGGATTTAACTAAAGAATTTAACGTGATCGGCCAACAACTTTACATTATCAATACGGATGGAGAAGTTAGGCCCCTGCGCATTGACTTTCATATCCAGCGTACTCCAACCAAAAGGGCTGTGCTTTAACTGTACATCGCCTACTTCAGCGGGTGCGCGAGGCCGAATATGAATTATCTTTATCTTGTTATTCTTTACCATGTCAGACAAATCAACTTTATCCTCCCTTGGATTGAAGTTGAAAATAGTATCCGGATCATTGCTCGTAGAGTCTGTTAAGTGTTCGTACTTGAAGGTATTCGCACCTCGCGCGCCCACCAACTGGTCACTGCCACCGCCACCGACAAGCACCGAAGCCTCGTCGGGCCTGGCGTTCAGGCGTTCACGGGCGTCTGTGCCACGCAATACAGGAAGGCTGTTTTCGGGACGAGTCCACGTTCCGCTATTTGGCAAACTTTGTACTGAAGACATATGAGGTACCTTTTCATGTAATGATCAATAAAGAAGCTTCGTGAATTGCGGACGAGAACTTCTCACACTGATACCTCCCTTCCAACTCGAACTGTTTTTCCTGTCGTTTCCGGAAAACAGCAAAACATCCCTTAGTCTAATAATTCAACTGAACGTTGCTGGCCACGCTTCGTAGACCAGCAACACTTTCAAATATATTTTGCAGTACTCGACAGCGTTTGATCAGCGGCCCATACGAATCGTATTCCACACCCGCGTGCGAATCCGGTCGATATTCAGCGGCATTGATTCCAGCGCGAATAACTTGCCCATCATGGCTTCGCTTGGGTAGATCTTGGTGTCTGCCTTGATCTCAGGATCGACCAGGTTGTCCGCCGCGCTGTTGCCATTGGCGTAATGCACGGAGTTAGTAATGTCCGCCATCACTTGGGGCTCAAGCAGGTAGTTCATGAACGCGTAGCCGGCCTTTTCATCGGGGGCATCCGCAGGCATGGCCACCATGTCGAACCAGATAGCGGCGCCTTCCTTGGGGATCTGGTAACCGATTTTCACGCCGTTCTTGGCTTCCTTGGCGCGACTCTCGGCTTGCAGCACATCGCCGGAGAAGCCGACGGCCACGCAGATGTCGCCGTTGGCCAGGTCGCCGGTGTATTTCGAGGAATGGAAATACGCCACGTAAGGCCGCACTTTCATCAGCAAGGCCTCGGCCTTTTTGTAGTCTTCGGGCTCCTTGCTGTGGGGCGGCAAACCCAGGTAATTGAGGGCGATAGGCAACAGCTCCGGGCCATTGTCGAGGATGGCTACGCCGCACTTGCTGAGTTTTTCCATGTATTCGGGCTTGAAGATCAGGTCCCAGGAGTCCACCGGGGCGTTATCCCCCAGCACGGCCTTGACCTTGTCGATGTTGTAGCCGATGCCGGTGCTGCCCCACAGGTACGGGAAGCCATGGGCATTACCCGGATCGTTGTTTTCCAGAGTTTTGAGCAGCACCGGGTTGAGGTTTTTCCAGTTGGGCAACTGGCTCTTGTCGAGCTTTTTGAGGGCGCCGCCCTGGATCTGCCGGGCCATGAAATGGTTGGACGGAAACACCACGTCGTAACCCGAGTTGCCGGTCATGAGCTTGCCGTCGAGGGTTTCGTTGCTGTCGTACACGTCGTAGCTGAAACCGATCCCGGTCTGCTTCTGGAAGTTCTTCGTGGTGTCTGGCGCAATGTAGCTGGACCAGTTGTATATTTTCACCGTCTCGGCGGCCTGGCTGATAGAGGCCACCAACATCAAGGGCAACAGGGCAATGGCTTTCATGGTTCGATTTCCTGGCGGTTTTAGGGCTGTTTTTATGGCAGGCGATCAAGGATCAAAGCGTTACAGAATCAGTACGTAGGTCTTGCGCACGGTTTCCTGGATATCCCAGATTCCGGTGCTGTTGGCCGGCAACATCAGTGCGTCGCCGGCTTGTATGTGGACGATTTCACCGTTGTCGGGGGTGAAGGTGCAGCGGCCCTGGATAAAGTGACAAAACTCCTGGGATTTGATCTGGCGACGCCAACGACCCGGCGTGCATGCCCAGATGCCGGTTTCGACGCCGTCGCTGCGCTCTACGCTCAAGGTCGAGGCCACCGCAATCGGCTCGCCCAGGGGCACGGCCACGGGTGACGAGTCCGGCAGGTGGGCATTCAGCGTGTCTTTGAAGTGCGTGATGCTCATGGGTTTTTCCCGTGTAAGTGAAACGACTCAGTGCATGAACCCTTCCATGAATCCGGCCAAGCCGGTCGCCAGCTTGCGGCGCCAAGGGGCGGTGTTGGGGTTGGCCAGCACTTGGTCTTCATGGACAAAACTGCGAATGATCGCGTTGTAACCCAGCCAACGGCAGGGTTCCGGTTCCCAGGCCTTGAGCGCATCAAGGCCGCGCTCGCGGATCACCCAAGGTTGATAGGTCAGTGGCGTGTCGCGACGGAGGATCAAATCCGCCAGAGTGCGGCCACCCAGGTTGGTGGCTCCAACGCCCTCCCCGCCATAACCGCCGGACAGCGCGATGCCGGTGGTGTGATCACAGAGCATGTGCGGTCGAAAATGGCGCGACATACCAAGGTTGCCGCCCCACGAATGGGTAATCCGTACGTTCTTGAGCTGTGGGAAGAGTTCGCCGAACAGATAGCGACGTAGCTCCACTTCGCTATCGGTCAAATCGAAGTTGTGGCGAAGTTTGCCGGCGAACTGGTAACCGCCGCGGGCCCCGAACACCAGTCGGTTGTCTGCCGTGCGCTGACCATAAGTGACCTGGCGGCTACTTTCGCCAAATGCCTGGCCGTGACGCAGGCCAATCTCGTCCCAGGTGCTGGCGGGCAGCGGCTCGGTGGCGACGATCAGGCTTTGCACCGGCAACTGGTAGCGGCCCAACGGCGGCAAGGTGTTCGCGTATCCCTCGACGGCGGGCACTACCCAAGCGGCGCGGACACTGGCCTTATCAGTGCACAGGCTGCCGGACTGCCACTGGGTGACCGGACTTTTTTCGTAAATCGTAACGCCCATGCGCTCCACTGCCCGCGCCAGGCCGCGCACTAGCTTGGCCGGGTGGATCGTGGCGACGTGAGGTGCATAGATACCGCCATAGGGTTTGGCAATGCGGATCTGTTCGGCCAACTGCTGTGGGGTCAGCCAGCGATAATCGGCTTCGGTGAGGCCTTGGGCGTAGAGCTTGTCCAGGTAGGCACGCAGGCTGCTCTCCTGCTCGGGGTAACGGGCCGCGCAGTACAGCGCGCCGCCCTTGCGGTAGTCGCAGTCGATGCCTTCGCTGGCCAACACGTGGGCGACTTCATCCGGAATGCTGTGCAGCAGGTCGAATGAGGCCCGGCGTTGTTCAGGTGCCAGGCCGGCCAGCAGGCGATCTTCGCCCAGCAGGTTGCCCATCAGCCAGCCGCCGTTGCGGCCCGATGCACCGAAACCGGCGGTTTGAGCCTCGATAATCGCAATCTTCAGCTCAGGCGCCTGGCGTTTGAGGTAGTAGGCGGTCCAAAGCCCGGTGTAGCCAGCGCCGATAATCGCCACATCGACGTCCAAGTCGTGTTCCAGGGTCGGCCGCGCCACCAGCGGGTCGTCCAGTTGGTCCATCCATAAACTGATGTTGCGCCATGCCGGCATGCCAAGCTCCCCAACCACGTTTCGATGGGGCTGATCCTAGGGCCGGCGGTTATTCGTTGTCTTGCGCGCGTGCACGCAGGGAAATTTGTTTGACGTAGGCCTTGGGCGACTGGCCGGTGTGCTGGCGGAAGGCACTGTAGAACGCCGACAGCGAATTGAAACCGGCGGCAAAGGCCAGGTCGTCTACCTTGATCGGCGGGCGCGCGTTATCCAGCGCGGCGAGCAAATGCTGCAGGCGCGCCTGGTTGACGTAGCGATAGAAGCTTTGACCCAGCACTTGGTTGAGCAGGTAGGAAATCTGATTGCGGCTGTAACCGCACTCCTTGGCGACTCGCTGCAGGTCCAGTTCCGGGTCCAGATAAGGCTGCTTACGTTCGAAATACTGCTGCAGGTCATTGGCCATATGCCCCAATTGCTGGGGCGACAGGCCCAGGCGGCTGACGCTGGGGCGTTGGGCCTGGGACGGTTGTTCGTGCACCAGTGACGCGTATTCATTGACGCGCCAGATCAACCCATCGCGCACGGTGATGGCCTCGCTGGTACGGAATGACACCAGCCCATGGCCACCACGCAGAGTGATGCGGTACTGGATAAAGGCGGTATCTCCGTCGGCGCGGATGCGGTCGGTGTGTTCAATCGCTTCGTCAGCTTCGCGTGGCATGCTGGCTTGCAGGTAATCGCGCAGCTCGGCGTAACCGACTACGCGGTTCTGGAAAAAGTCGTGGTACTGGATGTCCGGGTGGTAGTAGGACATCACCCCGTCCAGATCGCGATGGCGCCAGCACAGGTGATGGCGTAATACCAGGTCGCCCGTGGCTTGGGTATGCAGGCAATCATCGTCGGGAGCGATGTCAGGCATGGTGAGCTCTGCAGCGGGAAAACCGTGGAGATTGCCGAAATTCGGTGGTGCGTTCAATGGCCAGGTGCAACTTCGGACTAATGGCCACTTGCCCATTTCTGAGCAGGACATGACCCACATCAACCGTTAGGAAAACAACCGCCGAACGGGATGAAAAAAGTCACCTCCGGTTAAGAGCGAATGCTATTTTTAAGCTCTACAACGCCAAGACCAGTGACGGTCATGGCCCCCTGCCGCGAGCTAAAGGAAGCGCTCAATGAACAAGGTGGGCAACATGAATAAAGTGACGTTCCCCAACGCCTGCCAGCTGATGCGCTGGCATTTTCATCCAATGGGCTTCGAGGGCAGCATGGACGCGCCCGGCAGCATGATCGCCCGCCTGTTTGACCGCGTCAGCGGCGAAACCCTGATTGCCATCGCCGGCATCCCTTGTGCCACGGTCATGAATGCCGCTGACGTAGAGCGGATTATCGAGGCGGTGGAGGATGAACTGGCGTCGTTTGTGCCACCGCTGTCACTGCGGGCCTGAGCGATCAGCCATCAGCCGCGCTGATCGTCAAAAAACGCTTTCTTTCCATCTACATGCTCCGAGGCCTTCGGCATATTCACGGCCTGGCCTTCGGGCTTCTCCACATACCAATAGCAATGGCTGACCGCCCGGGTAATGCCGACGTAAGCCAGGCGCAGCGCTTCGTCTTTTTGTGCCGTGTCATAGGGTTCGCTGTCGCCAGACTTGCCCAGACCGGCCATGCGATAGACCTGGTTTTTGTAGGGGGAATGGGTGAGGTGTTGGCAATCCCCAAGCAGGAACACGGCGTCCGCCTGTAAGCCTTTGGCACTGTGATAGGTCAGCTGTTTCAGCCTGCGAGCTTGAATCGGCAAATTAGAATCCACATTAACTACAGACTGAATACGCTCTTGAATCAGTAACTTATCGCTACTTTTTCGATACAGCATTAACACCGATTCGCCCTTCTGATAATGCTCCAGCAACTGACGGCCCAGCGCCGCGTCGTCACGCTCCAGCACCTTGACCGGCTGCAACGCCTTGGGCACGCCGCTGGCTTTTGCCTTCTTTCCGGGGATCGCCGGCGCGGTGCGCACGATGTGCTCGGCAGCATCGATAATGTGTTGGTGGCTGCGGTAATTCTCGCCCAGCATCACCCGCGTGGTGCTCGGCGACGGGAATTCCTGATTGAACTCCATGAAATACTTGGGTGAACTGCCCCGCCAGCCATAGATCGATTGCCAGTCATCGCCCACACACAACAGCGAAGAATGCTGGGCACCACGGCCCACGTGCATCGCGGGGCCACGGCTACGGATTTCTCGCAGGCTGGCGCGGATCCACGAGACAATCTGCGGCGACACGTCCTGGAACTCATCGATCATCAGATGCGACAGCGGCCGTAACAGCGGGTCGCTAAGCAGCTTGAGGTTTTCGGGAGTGTTTTCACCGAACAGCGAGAACATGCGGTTGTAGGTCATGATCGGCGGTGACTGGTCAAGCAGATGGTCTTCCAGGGCCTTCCAGAAAATGCTCAGCGCCTCGAAGAAGAAGCGGTCCGGATCGTCCTTGGCGAAAGTCATCTGACCCACGGCGGTCGGAACGTCCAACCCAAGGTTTTCGATAAAGCCGGCCGCCATGACAAAACTGTCGAGCAACGGGGCACCAGCCAGTTCACCTTTAACCTTGTAATCAAACCCGGGGCCGGAGGACGCATCCCCAGCCAAGCTGCTTAAAAGGCGCTTGGATGATTCATAATTATCCAACCAAATTAGAGGCTTACGACAGAAAGCTTGAAACAAGGTTCGCTTCACTGCCCACTCCGCACGCAGTGACAGCTTGGCGTTGGGCCGACTGAGCTGGGCGTTTTCCCGCGAATCGAAACCCAGCACTACCCACGCGTCCAGCTCAGGGATATAGCCATGGCAATGGAACTGCGCGCCATTGATCTCAATGGTCTTGCGACTAGGCTCAATGCCTTTGATCGGCCAGGCACCTGCGCGAAACCATAGATCTTCGATTGCATCGCACAGCTCTTCATCTCGTTTAGCAGCCAGTTCGGTCACCGCCACGCGCTTTTGCACATCCGGGTGGTCACGTTCCAGCTCCTTGAGCTGCAAGCCATGCCGAGCCAGGGGCGCGATCAACGCTTGAAAGCGCGGGTGCTGCCCGTAAAGTCGGTGGTAGCAGGCATTCATTTGTTGGCGCTGGGCGTCGTTGATGCGCAGGTCGAACGGATTACTGTCGGCATCCTCGAAACCTGAACTCAGGTTCTCAAACGCTTGCAGGCGCTCAAAACCCGGCAGGCTGCGGACCATCGGCAGGATGCGCGAGTGAAAGGTGCGCACTACCGCCTGGGCTTCTTTCATGCCAAGCGGTCGACCCCACAAGCTGAGAATATCCATAAGCTTGTTGATGAAATCCTTGCGCGACTCGCGGGTGAAGGTCACCACGGTCATCGAACTCAATTCAAAGCCCAGGTAATGGGTAAGCAACAATATGCGCAGGACCAGCGAGGTGGACTTACCCGCACCGGCCCCGGCGATCACTGAGGTGGACGGCGTGTCACTGAAGATCATCTTCCATTGCGCCGCACTGGGCTGGGCATGGGCCGGCAGCAAGCGAGCCACGTCGGCCTTGATGCGTTTCTTCACGTCCGCCGTCAAGGGCAATCGCCAATCATCGAACAAACTGTCATCGACACCGGGCGCACGATGCTCTTCGGGACGAAAGTCGCGTATCAACAGGACTTGTCGACCTTCCTCGATACCATCGGCCTTGCCCTCACGATAGCCATACTCCACACCCGCTTCGTGACCGCTGCGAAAACCATCGGCCTGACCGTGCAACCAGGAAAACCGGTGCTGTGCGCGCAAACGGGTCAAGCCATGGCCAAACAGGCGTGCAGCCAGGCGTTTCAACAGAGGCATTTGCGCCAATGGGAGCAGTTCGGGGGGCAGATCAGGCTTTTGTTGCGGCACGCGGACTCCTGCGGTGAGCTGGTTTGTGACAAGTGCGCCATGGTCGCCGGAATCGGCGCTCAGTTCCAGGCAATTGCTTTGCTGTCATGCAGTTAGCCGATGAAGTGAAAGTCAAAACACCGCTAACCAATCGCTTTACCTGATAGGAATCAGGCATTTTTTACGCTTTTTATCGATCATGGCCTACGGGATCATAAGCGCCATCAACAGGAGACGATCATGCTTGAACTTCGACCTTTCAACTCCCTGGGCGGCGCCCACCATGGCTGGCTTGATGCCCATCACCACTTCTCGTTCGCCGAATACCACGACCCCAAGCGCATGCACTGGGGCAACCTTCGCGTGTGGAACGACGACATTATCGCGCCAGGTACGGGCTTTCCACAGCATCCGCACCGTGACATGGAAATCATCACCTATGTGCGCGAAGGCGCCATCAGTCACGCCGACAACCTGGGCAATAAGGGCCGGACTGAAGCCGGCGACGTGCAGGTTATGAGCGCAGGCACTGGGATCGCCCATAGCGAATACAACCTGGAAGCGACGCCGACAAAGATTTTTCAAATCTGGATCATCCCGAACGAGGCTGGTTTGCCGCCCTCCTGGGGCGCAAAGCCATTTCCGAAAGGTGACCGCGAAGGGTTTGTCACCCTGGCCAGTGGCAAAGCCGGTGACAGCGAAAGCCTGCGCATTCGGGCTGATGCGCGCTTGGTGGCAGCCAACCTGAAAGCCGGGGAAACGGCAGAGTATCGCTTGGACAGTGGCCGCCGTGCCTATCTGGTGCCAGCCACGGGAGTGATTGAAGTCAATGGCTTGCGTGCGCAAGCGCGGGACGGTGTTGCGATTGAAGATGAGCGGGTGTTGCGGGTCACGGCGATTGAAGACAGCGAGATCGTACTGGTCGATCTGGCCTGAGCTGAGTCTTCATCCCGATAAATGTGGGAGGTGG
Source organism: Pseudomonas sp. TE3911 (assembly GCF_054062775.1). Taxonomy (NCBI): domain Bacteria; kingdom Pseudomonadati; phylum Pseudomonadota; class Gammaproteobacteria; order Pseudomonadales; family Pseudomonadaceae; genus Pseudomonas; species Pseudomonas sp. TE3911. The sequence continues at coordinate 2,293,577 of NZ_JBSSFP010000001.1, forward strand.
AATGTCCCCTCCCACATGGTTTTCGGTGTTACTGGGAAATGGCGCCGTCTACCAGTACCTGGGCCTCTTCTACCAGCTGTTTGAGGTGATCTTCGCCGATGAAGCTCTCTGCGTAGATCTTGTAGATGTCTTCGGTACCCGATGGCCGTGCAGCGAACCAGCCGTTTTCGGTCATTACTTTCAGACCGCCAATGGCTTGATCGTTGCCCGGCGCGTGGCTGAGGATCTGCTGGATGCTTTCCCCAGCCAGTTCGGTGGAGGTCACCTGCTGTGGGGACAGCTTGCCCAGCAAAGCCTTCTGCGCCGGGGTGGCCTTGGCGTCGACGCGAATGGCGAACGGCTCGCCAAGGGCGTCAGTCAAACCACGGTAGATCTGGCTCGGGTCCTGGCCTTTGCGCGAGGTCATTTCCGCAGCCAGTAGCGCTGGGATCAGACCGTCTTTGTCGGTGCTCCACACCGTACCGTCTTTGCGCAGGAACGACGCGCCGGCGCTTTCTTCGCCGCCAAAACCCAGCGACCCTTCAAACAAGCCATCGGCAAACCACTTGAAGCCTACCGGCACTTCATACAGCCGACGGCCAATGCGCGCGGCCACACGATCAATCAGGCCGCTGCTGACCACGGTCTTGCCCACGGCTGCATCCGCGCGCCAGTCGGGACGGTTCTGGAACAGATAATCGATGGACACGGCCAGGTAGTTATTCGGCGCCAACAGGCCGCCGGACGGGGTAACAATACCGTGGCGGTCGTGGTCCGGGTCGCAGGCGAAAGCGACGTCGAAACGTTCCTTGAGCCCGATCAAACCCTGCATGGCGTAGCTGGAGGACGGATCCATGCGGATCTGGCCGTCCCAGTCGACGCTCATAAAGCGGAAGGTGGAATCGACTTCAGTGTTCACCACGTCCAGGTTCAGGCGGTAGTGCTCGGCAATCGCCGACCAATAGCGCACTCCTGCTCCGCCCAATGGGTCCACGCCCAGGCGCAGATCAGCGCTGCGGATGGCGTCCATGTCGATCACATTGACCAAGTCGGCCACGTAGCTGTTGAGGTAGTCGTGACGATGGGTGGTGTCAGCCTTGAGTGCCTGGGCGTGTGTGATGCGTTTGACCCCGGCCAGCTTATTGGCCAGCAACTCGTTGGCTTTGGCTTCGATCCACTTGGTGACGTGGGTATCAGCCGGGCCACCATTGGGCGGGTTGTACTTGTAACCACCACTTTGCGGCGGGTTGTGGGACGGCGTAATGACGATGCCGTCCGCCAGCCCGCTGGTACGGCCACGGTTATAGCAGATGATGGCGTGGGAAATCGCCGGGGTCGGCGTGTATTCATCACCCTCCGCCAGCATTACATGGACGCCGTTGGCCGCCAGGACTTCCAAAGCGCTCGCGCCGGCAGGGGTCGACAGCGCATGGGTGTCGAGCCCGACAAACAGCGGACCGTTGATGCCTTGGGCTTCGCGGTACAGGCAGATGGCCTGACTGATGGCGAGTACGTGCCATTCGTTAAAGCTCAGCTCGAAGGAGCTACCACGGTGCCCCGAAGTACCGAAGGCCACACGTTGGGTGGAGATCGCTGCATCAGGCTGGCCGGTGTAATAGGCCGTAACCAGTCGCGGGATATCCACCAGCAACTGGGCCGGCGCCGGTTTGCCCGCAAAAGGACTGATTGTCATGCATAAACCTCGGATAGAAGGATCTGGAAAAATGGCAGTTTACTGAGAGTTCGACTACGGCGCGACGGTATCGATCCTACAACCGTAAGAGAAATTTCACCCAGTCTGCGCCTGCCGCAGTGCGTCACTCAACGCTGCCAATGCAATATCCAGATTAGGCTGCCCGTGAAAGGTGTGACTCAAGCGCAGGTTTTGTTGATGCAGCCCGCTGACACTGAACAACTCGCCGGGCGAGATCACTACCTGCCGTCCCAGCAACCGCTGGAATGCCTGACGCATGTCCACCGCACGGCTGGAGGCCAGCCAAAAGGCGGCACCGGCGGCAGGCATTCGATAGGTCACCTGGTCGCCCAAGTGCTGCTCCAGGCGCTGACTCATTTGCACGGCCTGCTCGCTCAGCTGCTGGCGCAGTACGCGCAGGTGCTGGTCCAGTCGCCCGCTTTGGTACAGGCGGGCAATCGCTCGCTGACGGATCGACGATAAGCGGAATGAGCGCAACAAGAATTGGCGCTGTAACTCGTTGCTCATGCGTCGGGACAGCAGATACCCATAAGGAGCTTCAGAACCAAGCACCTTCTCGAACGAAGAAAATACAATCAGTCGTTCAGGGTTCACTAATTCGCGCAATGCCGTGTGCGGCGCTTCGAAACCCAGCTCACCGAAGGTGTCGTTTTCCAGCAACCAGCAACCGTGTTGTTCCAGCAGTTGTGCAACGTAAAGACGCTCGTCAATGGACATAGCCACCCCTGACGGCAGGCTGACCGAAGACGAGAGCAACACCAACTGCACCGACTCATCGCGTAGCAGTCTGGCCAACGTGTTCCGGTCAATACCGCCCTCCTTCGTCCAGGGCAACTCGATGATGCGCACCCCAGCGCCCTGCAACAACCGCAGGATCACCCAATCACAGGGTGACTCCACGATGACGGTAGTGCCCCGCAGGCCCAGCACTTCGATCAGAATATCCAGCACACCGCGAAGGTCGGCACCGATATACACATCGTCGGCATGCCAGCAGCGCGTAGCTGAAGAGGTATAACGTGCCGCCAGCGCCGCACGTAACTCCCACACACCACATGGCTGGGACCATGGCTGCAACTGCGGCGGATACTGGCGCACCAACTCCCGCTCCAGTCGCAGCAGCGTTTCATCCAGCGCTCCCAGCAAGGCCGGCTCGTCACCGCTGAAGACCGCCATGCCAGGGCGCCGAGCGGCAGCGTACAAGCGGTCGAGCAAATCCCCTCCCGCCCACGGCATCGGGTTTGCGGACATTGGCCAGGCGTAATAACCGGACTTGGCCACCGAATAGACCCTGCCCTCCTTCTCCAGCAGCGCATAGGCATACTGAATCGTCGAAATCGACACATTCAGGCGCCCGGCCAACTGCCGCAGGGACGGCAGTTTTACCCGGGTGTCGGTGCTGACTTCGTTGATCAGACTGATCATGTAGCGATAGACCGCCTGATACGCGAAATCCGCCTGACGCTCGCCACGCAGCGTCATCGACCGAACAATGGCACGGCCTGAGCCGCAATTTGGACCGCACCGTCTTGGCGTACGTCTTTCGCACTGACCACCTGCCGTTTGCGGTACAGATGCTGCAACAAGGGCAAGGGCAAGCCGCTGGTGTCCATTACCCACTGCTGCAGCATCTCGGCGCAGGGCTTGCCTTGCAGGACTTTGTGCAATTCGGGCAGTGCCACCAGCATGCCCGGATGGCATTGGCGCAAGTAACCCTCCAAGCGCTGGCCGTGATCAAGAAAGGGAGAGAACAGCATGCAGATCAGCTGAGTTTCATCCAGGCCAAAAAATTGCTGGGCGTAAGTGCTCGACAGCATCCGCCCTTCAGGGGTCCCGGCCTGAGCCAGCACATCTTCGGGCATACGCAGGCGACGCATGTAGGCATCGGCCTGTTGGATAAAGCCGTCGACACCGTCTTCATAATCCAGTTCATGCAGAAACTCGGCCTGCAGCCCGCGCAGATGCGCCATCAGCAACGGATTGGAATAGGCCGGATGGCTGAAGTGAAAGCCCAGCGGGTCTGGAACGTAAGCCATGAACTCAGTCAACAAGGGGGCCGACGCCATGTCGACATCTTCCAGCAGATCGGCGATGCCGATGTAGGCCAAGTGACGGTGCCCGGCTTTGCTGGGATTATCGTTGGCGGTGTATTCCTCACCGAATACATCACGGTAGTAACCGGTGCTGCACTCGTCCATGCGCGCAAACAGCGCGTTGAGCGACAGCGAACTGCTCTTGGGAACAGCGATACCCGCACTTTGAGCAGTTTGCTTGAACCAGGCTAAAAACTGACTCTGCTTACGCGGTGAATCACCGCTGACCAGCGCATGGACACCTCCGTTGTAAGTGGTGACGCGCTGGTAAAAATCACCGACCGCCAAGTAGGTGTCGTTGCACAACGTAGCGCGACAGTCCCCGGCACTCACGTGGCCCACCATCAACATATTGCGCTGGCTGACCTCCCGCCCGATCGCTGACGCGGGGCGCAGATGGTTGAAGGGCTGCACTTCCCGATTTTCCACCATCAATAACTCCACGCGCGGGTCGTCGTGGAGAAACAGCCGGCCGTAGCCGCGATTGAGGGTATCGAGTTGGCCCTCGGTCATGCCTGCGTGCCGTAGCGTCGCGACCCTGAGATGAAAGGTACGGGGTGCCCGACCGGCAATGGTCAATTGGGCAGCGCGCAGCAATGCCAGGGAATAACTGCTGACTTCACCGCCACCATGGGCCACCAGCACTTTGAAATCCCCAACCTGCTCCATGCCCCCTGCTGCGACAACGATTCGCTGCACCAATAACTGCAGGGCGGTACGGCCTGCGCGAGTAAAGTGCCCAATCAAACGTTGCAGAACTTGCTGGTAGACATGATTCATAGCCTGTTCGTGAATAGTGCTCATAGTTCTACTACCTGAGTTGAAATATCAGTTTCAAGCAACTGCTGACAGTGTTTGCTCGACCTATTTTGCGTGTAGGAAAATCGCGCACCGCATTGTGCGCCGATGATTAAACACTAGCACCGCGCAACAAAACGACAGGGATCGCCAGGGGTTTATCCCTCACCCTTAAAAACCCATAACTAAATGAATTTAGAAGGAAATCCAGAAAAACAAACTAGACTTAGGACTCTTCCGACAAGTTCCTACACATTTTTAATCAGCCTTTTAAAGAGGCGTCCGACAAATAGACTCAAACAACTTTCCCTTTTGCAGGGCAGGTACGACTTATGAAGGCTCCTTCCGTCACGAGCCCGTGTGCGCGCCACACTCATAGTTCGAATAAGTATCTGCAGAGTTTTCATAGATTCAATCATTGCTCAATCCTTGAGATGAAAGTGAAGACGCAATTATCAAGGCTGGAATAATGATTAATAGATACAGAAGCCCGCCTAAAACCAGTTCAGATGAGCGCGCGATGTCGCGTACGGGACGCACAAACAACAACGCCGCACTGGGATTCAGCGCGGCGTCAGGGAGGAAGAGCAGGATTTGGGGGCTAAAGTGCCGAATCGGCACCTTCTGGGGCGAGCGGGTTAAGCCCTGTCAAATGGCGTATTTGCCCCATTCACTCAGGCACCGGAACACTCATTTACGAATACTCCTACAGCTCAAACAGCCGCAACCTGCAAAGCAACTCGCTCGCGGCACGGGCATTCGTCCATATAACGGTGCGCTTCCACGAACTGGTTGAACGGAAACACCGTGGTTTTCAGTGGAAGCAGCACGCGGTCGGCGGTGAGTTGGTTGATATCACGCAACGCACGTTGCAATGCCACCTGGTCCTGAATGATGCCCAGCTCCGGTTTACCGGTGAAATTACCGATGCAGTGCACGAAGAACTGAATGTTCTTCTGGAACGCCGCACACGCGGGGAATGGGGTCTGGTTGCCGCCCTGCAAGCCATACAGCACCAAACTGCCACGGGGCGCCAGCACATCGCCGAGCAATGACATCTGCGGGCCACCCAAGCCATCGAACACCACGTCAACGCCACGGTTGTCGGTGAACTTGTTGATTTGCATCAGCAGGTCCTGCTCTTCGGTGACGATCACCTTCTCGGCCCCGAGGGACAGCAGGTACTCACGCTCAGCGCTGTCCTTGGTTGCGGCAATCACCCGCACACCCAGGGCCTTACCCAGCTGGACAAAGGAAGGGCCGGCGCAATGGCTCGCATCGGTGACCAGGGCAAATTGCCCCGGTTTGACCCGAGCCAGATCCATATAAGCAAAGTAAGCAATCAACAGCGGCGTGTAATGCACGCTTGCTTCAATAGGGCTCAGCACGTCCGGATAGCGAGTCAGGGCTGAACGGGGCATGACGATTTGTTCGCCATACACCGGGTAATCATTGGGGCTCTCGGCCGGAAAACTGGCCACCTTATCGCCCACAACCAAGTCGTCCACGCCCTCGCCAAGGGCGACGACCACCCCAGCCATCTCGTGGCCAAGGCCAGATGGAAGACGGGCGTGGGAAGACGCCAGGTTCTGGCGCCACAAAATGTCATACCAACTGATGCCAATCGCCTCGACACGCACCTGCACTTCGCCCGGTGCAGGCTGCGCGGCTGCATGCTCTTCGCATTTGAGCACCTCGGCCGGACCAAACTTGTGAAAACGGATCGTGCGGGACATCGCAAACCTCGTCAAAGTAACCTCTAATGCCATGAACTTTATCTGGGCTTTGCGGGTAAGACCACAGGTCGCCATTAATAGTCGACATGCCTGTCATCGATTCCACGCCTGAGGAATAGACCCCAACTATCGTAGGAAAACTCAATTATCCTGTGCAGAGTACCAGCCTTTCCCCGTAAGATTAATGCTGGTCATCGTTTCCATGTGGCCGCTCACGTCAAGCTAGCTGACTCTTCCAGGACACAAGATGAACCGTAACGACCTGCGTCGTGTCGACCTTAACCTCTTGATCGTATTCGAAACCTTGATGCATGAGCGCAGTGTGACCCGTGCCGCCGAGAAACTCTTTCTCGGCCAGCCAGCCATCAGCGCGGCATTGTCGCGGCTGCGTGGTCTGTTTGACGACCCGCTGTTTGTACGCACCGGGCGCAGCATGGAGCCATCGGCCCGAGCGGTGGAAATCTTCGCCCTGCTCTCGCCGGCCCTCGACTCAATCTCAACCGCCGTCAGCCGCGCCGCCGAGTTCGACCCGGCAACCAGCACCGCCGTGTTCCGCATCGGCCTGTCCGACGATGTCGAATTCGCCCTACTGCCTCAACTGCTCAAACGCCTGCGAGCTGAAGCGCCAGGCATCGTGCTGGTGGTGCGTCGCGTCAACTACATCCTGATGCCGGGCCTGCTGGCCTCTGGCGAAATCTCCATCGGCGTCAGCTACACCGCCGACCTGCCGGCCAACGCCAAGCGCAAAGTGTTGCGCCGCAGCCTGCCCAAACTACTGCGCGCCGACAGCGTACCCGGCTCCCTGAGCCTGGACGACTTCTGCGCCCGCCCCCATGCCTTGGTATCGTTTGCCGGTGACTTGAGCGGGTTTATCGATGAAGAGCTGGAAAAGCTCGACCGCAAGCGCCATGTGGTGCTTGCCGTGCCGCAGTTCAACGGTCTGGGCACCCTGCTGGCGGGCACCGATATCCTCGCGACCGTACCGGATTATGCGGCTGAAGCGCTGACATCCGCCGGCGGCTTGCGCGCCGAAGACCCACCGTTACCGGTGCGCTCGTTTGAACTGCACATGGCCTGGCGTGGGTCGCAGGACAATGATCCGGGGGAGCGATGGTTGCGGTCGCGGATTCAGATGTTTTTTGGCGACCCTGACAGCCTTTAGGGATCGTCTGGCAGGCTGTCCGGCCGATCAACCCTACCTCCATGCTCACGTCCTTTCAGTGCATGTGGCCAAAGTACGACACCACACTCCACCGAGTTCGCGCTGCGCACTGGACCATTGCCCATGAGCATTTGGCAGTCACAGCGCCACGGCGTCGGGCATGGCGATACGGGTGCGCCGCTCATTCAGGGCAAATACCGTCATCGCCAGCGCCGCAATCGCGCCGGGGATGGCAAAGGCCATGAAATTCAGTTGCAGAGGCAGTTCGATCGCCATCAGCGCGCCGCCTAACAGCGGGCCGACAATCGCGCCATTTCGACCGATGCCGGACGCCCAGCCCAGGCCTGTGGCGCGAATCGACAAGCCGTAGAGCTGCGCAGCCCCCGCGTACAGCAGGATCTGCGTACCAATGGTGGTGGCACCCGCGACGAAGATCAGCAGGTACAGGACCGGCATCGGGCTGTTAATGCCCAGCAGGCTGATCGAGACCATGGCGGCGGCGAAGAAGCAGATCACAACTTTCACCAGGTTCAGGCGGTCGCCCAAACGGCCGCCGAGCAGCGCCCCGGCCATGCCGCCCAGGTTCAGCGCGATCAGGAACGACAGGCTCGATCCCAGGCTGTAACCGGCGCCGGCCATCAGCTTGGGCAGCCACGAACTCAATGCATAGACCATCAGCAGGCAACAGAAAAACGCGACCCAGATCATCGCCGTACGCACCGCCAGGTCATGGCGGAACAGCTCCACCACCGAGGCGCCTTTACCTTTGCTGTCGGCGATCACCAGCGCATCTTCGACCTCGATCCTGGTACCTGGCGACAACCGATTAAGCAGCGCGCGAGCCCTGTCTTGTTGGCCCTGGCGGATCAGGAAGCCGATGGATTCAGGCAGCCAGTAAACAATCAGTGGCAACAGCAGCAGCGGAATCACCGCCACAAAAAACATCGACTGCCAACCATAGGCCGGCAGCATGAAAATCCCAACGCTGGCGGCGAGCATGCCGCCCAGGGAATAGCCGCTGAACATGAAGGCCATCAGGGTGCTGCGGAATTTCTTCGGCGCGTATTCGTTGATCAGCGCCGCCGCGTTGGGCATCAACCCGCCGCAGCCGAGCCCGGCGATGAAACGGCAGATACCGAACTCGGTTGGGCTGCTGGCAAAGCCATTGGTCACGGTGGCCAGACTGAATAAGGTGAAACAGAACACGATGCCTTTCTTGCGCCCGAAACGGTCCGCCAGGGTGCCGAAAATCAGCGCACCGAACATCATGCCGAACAGCGCATAGCTGCCCAGGGCGCCAGCCTGTAACGGCGTCAGCCCCCACTCGCGCATGATTGACGGCAGGACCACGCCGTAGATAAACAAGTCATAGCCGTCAAAGATCAACAGCAAGGCACACAGGCTCACGATCAACCAGTGGAAGCGGTTGAACGGGGCATTATCGATAATCGAATGGACATCATGGCTACGCATGGCAGTGCTCTCTTTATTGTTGTTGTGAGTCAGTGTCAGCAGATGGAAAAAGCCTTAGCCGAGGTCGCCGCCGCCCACCGGCAAGGTCACGCCGGTGATGTAGGAGGCCTCGTCGCAGGCCAGGAACAGAATCGCGCCAGCTTGTTCGTCGATGCTGCCGTAGCGTTTCATCGGGCTGCTGTCGAGGGTCTGGTCGACGATCTGCTGGTACCACACGCGCTCCTGCTCGCTCTGCGGCTGGCTGTTGCGCGGGATGCGCCGTGGCGGTGCCTCGGTCCCGCCGGGCGCGGTGGCGTTGACCCGAATCCCGCTGCCGGCAGTCTCCAGGGCCAGGCAGGCCGTCAAGGCATTCACGCCGCCCTTGGCCGCGCCATACGGCACGCGATTGACCCCACGCGTAGCCACGGAAGACACGTTGACGATGGCGCCTTCGCCCTGCTCCAGCATGTAGGGCAACACGCAATGGCAGCACCACAACGTAGGGAACAGCGAGCGGCGCACTTCGGCCTCGATTTCGGCCTCGGCGTAATGCTCGAAAGGCTTGGCCCAGATGGTCCCGCCGACGTTATTGACCAGCACGTCGATGCGACCGAAACGGGCCGTGGCGGCGGCCATCACCCGCGCGCACTCGCTGTATTGTTCCAGATCGGCGGTCAGCAGCAGCGCTCGCTCATGCTGCAATTCATGCACAAGCTCGGAGCGATCCACCGCGACCAGCCAGGCGCCCTCCTCCAGCAAGCGCTCGGCGACACGCCGACCGATCCCTTGGGCAGCGCCGGTGACCAGCGCGACCTTGTTGTTAAACCGTTGAGTCATGGGGCAGTCCTCAGGCGGCATCGCACGTGGCGACCGCGTTAGGGGTGAATTTCTCGTAATGGAAGCTGGCCGGTGTCACGCCCTGCTGCTTGAAGTGCTCGCGCACCGCATCGACCATCGGCGGCGGGCCGCACAGGTACACGTCGACATCGCCGCCATTAAGGGCTTCGTCGGCCATGTGCTGAGTCACATAGCCCTGGCGCGGGTGAGTGGTGTGCGGATCAGCCACGCAGGTCACCAGGTTGAAGTCGGGCAAACGCGCGGTAAAAGCCTGCAACGCTTCGACCATCACCAGGTCCTGATCCCGCGTTACGCCGTAGATCAACCGGATCGGGCGGGTTTCCTGGCGCTGCGCGAGCACTTCAAGCATCGACAGGAACGGCGCCAGGCCGGTACCACCGGCCAGTAACAGCAGCGGCCGCACCACCTCACGCAGGTAGAAACTCCCCAGCGGGCCGGTGATCGCCACGCTGTCGCCCGGCTGGGCGCGCTCGAGCCAGCTGCTCATCAACCCGCCGGGCACGTGCTTGATCAGGAAGCTGGCGCGCGTGTCGCCCGGGCGACTGCTGAAGGAGTAAGCGCGTGTCTGCCCACTGTCGGGCACGCTGATATTCACGTACTGGCCGGGCAGGAATACCGGCGCCTGGTCCAGCTCGAAACTCGCCTCCAGCGCGGCATCGGCATGTCGGGTGATGCCGGCCAGCGTCGCGGCGAAGTGCGTGCTGCCGGTCTTGCAGGCGCTGGACGGCACCGGCACAGCGATCACGCAGTCGGACTGCGGCACCATCTGGCAGGTCAGTACCTGGCGCGCCTGCGCTTCGTCGGCGCTCAGGGCGTCGTCGATATAGTCGTCGCCCAAGTCGTAGGCGCCGGTTTCACAGCGGCATTTGCAGGTGCCGCATACACCGTCCGAGCAGTCCATGGGCAGGTTGATGCGTTGGCGGAAGGCGGCATCGAGCACCTTTTCCCCCACCTTGCAGTCGATGAAGCGGGTCACCCCATCCTCGAAGTTCAGGGCGATGGCATACGTCATGGCGGTGTCCTCAGATGTGGTAGATGTCGATGACCTGGTGGATGTAGTCGTTTTTCAGCACTACCTTCTTGCGCGTGATCAGCGGCTGCTCGGCACGGACGTCGAGGCGATAGAAGGAGGTACCGAAATAACTGTCGGTGGTTTTGTAGCGGTGGCTGAGGGTGTGCCAGTTGAAACGCAGGTCCACCTGCACGCCGTCGTCGGCCAGCACTTCGAGGTTGCACAGCATGTGCACGGTGCGCGGCTCGGGCGTGCTGGCGCTGGAGCGCTCGGTCTTGATGCGGAAGATACGGTCTTCCAGGCCGTCACGGTTGGGGTAGTAGATCAGCGAGATTTCGCGCTGCGGGTCTTCGGTGAGGGTGTCGTGATCGTCCCAGGCGGGCATCCAGAACTCGGCCTTGGGCGAATAGCAGGCCAGCCAGTCATCCCATTGGCGGTCGTCGAGCAGGCGCGCTTCACGGTAGAGAAAATCCAGCAGGTGGTCACGGGCAAGGCTCATGGCTGCACCTCGCGGTCGCTGGCAATCAGCCCTTGCTGTTCGCGCTCGATCGCACGCTGCAGGCTTTGGGCCCAGTGCGCATGCTGGCGCACAAACAAGCCCTCGTCCTCGGTCTTGACCCCGCTGAGCTGCGGTTGCATGCCCATGGCCAAGGCATTTTCGTCCGCGCCTTCGACCCACTGCCTGGCGCCACGGCTCAAGTCATTCCACAGGGTGCTCGCGCCCTGGTAACCGGTCTGGCAGGCGCGGAATTCTTCGAGGTCATCCGGGGTGCCCATGCCGCTGACGTTGAAGAAGTCTTCGTACTGGCGAATCCGCGTGGCGCGCTCCTGGGCGTTTTCGCCGATGGGCGCCATGCAATAGATTGTCACTTCGGTTTTATCCACGGCGAGGGGGCGCACCACGCGGATCTGGGTCGAGAACTGGTCCATCAGGTACACATTGGGGTAGAGGCAGAGGTTGCGGGTCTGGTCGACGATAAAGTCGGCGCGCGCCTGGCCCAGGCGTTCGGCCAAGGCCTCGCGGTGAGCGTGCACCGGGCGCACTTCGGGGTTAAGCAGGCGCGTCCACAGCAGGATATGCCCGTGGTCGAAGGCGTAGACGCCGCCCAGGCTTTTCGACCAGCCATTGGCGTCGACGGTGCGCGTGCCTTCGGCTTCGTAATTGCGCCGGCCCATGGTCGCCGAGTAGTTCCAGTGCACGGAGCTGACGTGGTAACCGTCGGCGCCGTTTTCGATTTGCAGCTTCCAGTTGCCGTCATAGACATAGGATGAGCTGCCGCGCAGCACCTCCAGGCCCAAAGGAGCCTGGTCGACCATCTGATCGATGATGACGCGGGTTTCGCCCAGGTAGTCGCTGAGTTCCGGCACCGCATCGCTGAGGCTGCCGAACAGGAAACCGCGGTAGTTTTCAAAGCGCGCCAGGCGCTTGAGGTCATGGGAGCCGTCGCAGTCGAAACTGTCCGGGTAGGCGCCGGTCTTCGCGTCCTTTACCTTGAGCAGCTTGCCGGCGTTGCTGAACGTCCAGCCATGGAAGGGGCAAGTGAACGAGCCCTTGTTGCCTTGTTTGCGCCGGCACAGCATGGCGCCGCGATGCGCGCAGGCGTTGACCAGACCATGCAGCGCGCCGTGTTTGTCACGGGTGATGACCACCGGCTGGCGGCCGATCCAGGTGGTGAAGTAATCGTTGATCTCCGGCACCTGGCTTTCATGGGCCAGGTAGATCCAGCCGCCTTCGAAGATGTGTTTCATCTCCAGGGCAAACAGGTCGGGGTCGGTAAAGATGTCGCGGCGGCAGCGGAATACCCCAGTGGCGGGGTCTTCCTGTACGGACTCGCGCAATTGGCAGGCGAGTCGGTCGAGTGTACTGATCATGGGGCGGGCCCTCCGTTGTTCTTGTATCAGGCACCCTCACCGTACGTGTTCGCCCTGCGCGTCAATATCCGCTGCCTGCACATCGCTATCCGCCAGGCGCACGTCGCTTAACGATGGCGTTTCCAGGTCTGCGACGGCAGTTCGCCGAAACGTTTGCGATAGGCCTCGGAAAACCGCCCCAGGTGCATGAAGCCATGGTCCAAAGCCACCTCGGTCACGCTGCGCGTGCTGCTCAGTTGCAAGCGTGCATGCACCCGTTCGAGCTTGCAGCGGCGTACATAGTCGCGCGGTGACAGCCCCACCTGGCGCGCAAACAGGCTGTACAGCGAACGTTCGCTGACGTTGGCCACGGCCATCAACTGCTCGACGCTGATGTCATCGCCCAGGTGCTGCTGGATAAATTCGCGCACCGCTTCAAACCCACCGCCGTGGGCAGCCTGGGGGATCACCCGCAACACGTTGCTGCCCAGCAATGCCAGCAGCTTGTTGGCCAAGATGCGTTCGTACAGGCCCTGCATGTGGGGCTCGGCAGCGTTTTCCGCCTCATGACAGATCAGCCCGAGCAACGGCAGGAAGCCGCCCATTTCACTGAGCGCGTGGCGGGCCGTCGCGAAGCGGATACCCACCTGCGGCAGGCTCCAGTGCTGCTCCAGGCAGGCGTTTTCCAGCAAGCGCACCGGCAGTTTGATGATGAATTTCTCGCAGTCGGCGGAATAGGTCAGGTCTACCGGGTCGTCCGGGTTGATCAGCAGGATTTCCCCCGGCCCGAACACGTCATTCTCGCCGCGGGAGCTGGAGCGGCAATGCCCGCTCAACAGGATCTGCAGGTGATAGATGGTCTCCAGCGCCACCGATGTGACCCGCACCGGTGCACCGTAGCTGATGCGGCACAGGTCCAGGCTGGCGAAGGTGCGATGGCTGATACTCGCCCGGGGCCGGCCCTTGGGAGGCAGGCGAATGCAGTGGCTGCCCACGTGCTGGTTGACGTAGTCCGACACCGCGTAGGCATCGGCGCCCTGGAAAATCTGGCTGCGCTCACTCAATAGCACGGTCATGGTTGCGGCTCTTTTATAGTTATTGGGCTCAGGCTGACGCCTGGGTAGGGGGGCGTCCAATATGGATAAAGTCTGAAGGGATACCCTGGAGGTATTGTCGGGCGTTCTGCGCCAGGTTTTCAGCGCTGCGTCGGGGCGCGCAGGGCTTGAGGTGAGAATGTTGGCCTAAAACTTTGAAACAATACGCTTGGCCGGATTGGACGGGGACCTAGCGATACCCCCGCGCCTGAACATCGAACAACTCGGCATAGCGCCCACCCGCTACCATCAACTGTTGATGGCTGCCTTCCTCCAGGATTCGCCCGCCGTCCAGCACGATGATGTGGTCGGCATTGCGCACGCTGGAGAATCGATGGGAAATCAACAACGTCATGCGGCCCTTGGCGTGTTCGCGAAAGTGCTCGAACACCGCCGCCTCGGCGCCGGCGTCCAGCGCAGCCGTCGGCTCGTCAAGAATCAGCAGATCCGCCTCCTGGCGCATATACGCGCGTGACAAGGCGACTTTCTGCCATTGCCCACCCGACAACTCCTGGCCGCCAAGCCAGCGCCCTAACTGTGTGCCGTAGGCCCTGCTCAGGCGCTCGATGAATTCGGCGGCCACCCCCTGGGTGGCGGCCGTGCGCCAGCGCGCCTCATCATTCAGCGCATCGACGTCCCCCACTCCAAGGTTCTCGCCGACGGTCATCTGGTAGCGGATGTAATCCTGAAAAATCACCCCAATGCGCTGGCGCAGTGTCTGTTCATCCCAGTCTTGCAAGTCGCTGCCATCCAGCAGAATGCGCCCCTCGTGCGGGGTATACAGGCGCGTGAGCAGTTTGATCAGGCTGGTTTTGCCCGAGCCATTCTCGCCCACCAGGGCCAGGCTTTGCCCCGGCGCCAAGTGCAGGTTGATGTCAGTCAATGCCTGCCGCTCAGCGCCGGGGTAACTGAACCCTACGTGCTCGCAGCGCAGACCGTCGCCGGGACGCGCACCCTGGGTAAGGCGGCCACTCGGCACGACCACAGGGGTTAGCAGGTACTCATAAAGGTCCGACAGAAACAGACTGTCGTCATACAGGCCGGCAATCGCGCTGAGGCTGGCGGTGATCGCGCTTTGCCCCTGCTTGAACAGCACGATGTACATGGTCATCTGTCCCAGGCTGGTCTGGCCGCGCACGGTGTCCAGCACCACCCAGGCGTAAGCCACATAAAACGCCGCGGTGCCCAGCAGTCCCAGGGCAAAGCCCCAGGCATCCCGACGGACCGTCAACTGGCGGTCTTCGGTGTACAAGCGCCGGGCGTTGTCGCGGTAGCGCTTGAGGAACAGCGGCGCCAGGCCGAACAGCTTGACCTCTTTGGCATGGGTCTCGTGGGACAGCAGCGATTCCAGGTAATTCTGCTGACGGGTCTCGGGCGCGCGCCGGTGGAACAGGCGAAACGCATTGCCCGAGAAATGCGTCTCGGCAAAGAACACCGGTAAGGCGCCGACCACCAGAATCACCAGCGCCCACGGCGAAAAGTGCACTAACAGCACGGCAAAGCTGATCAGCGCGATCAGGTTCTGCACGAGCCCCAGGCCCTTGGTGACCAGGCTCAGCGGCCGTGTCGACGCGCCCTGTCGCACGCGCACCAGCTTGTCGTGGAACTCGGCGTCTTCAAACTGCAGGAGTGAGAGGGTCTGGGCTTTCTCCAGAATCATCAGGTTGACCTTCACCCCCAACTGCACCCGCAGCAACGATTGCTGCATTGACAGCGCGCGCTGAGCGGCGGCCAGCAGCGCCAACACGCCCGCCTCGGCCAGCACGTACTGCATCACTGGCCACACGGGCGCCTGGCTGCCGGCTGCATGAATCTGCATCGCGTGCACCACGCCATCGACAATACGCTGGCCGATCCAGGCAGCCAGCGCAGGCAACAGACCGGCAACGATGGTGGCCAGCAGCAGGCCTATGAATAAGGGACGCGACGTCTCCCACACCAGCTTCAGTGCCCTGCGCGCCTGGATGGAAAACGCGCTCAATCGATTGAACAGCACCATGAATGGCATGGACTCCGTGTGGGGGCTGGGGTGAGATGGGCGGATTATGACAGGCGATGACGTTGCGCACATCCAACGGCGAGGCGACAGGGGCAAGTGGTGGAGCAAGGGGCAACCACGGCAGATTCTCGGCGCGCCGCAGCATGACTCCACCCGCGCCTTGATCGCCGCCGCGCCGGCGCTCGCCAAGCGCCGCCAGCCACTTGCAACGGGACATGGGCATCGCCTACGTGCTGGTGTTGCGCAATGGCCGGGGGATCGAACTGAATCGCCCCTCATTTCGTAGATATTGAAAATCCACACCAGGCCGTAATCGCGGTTGCTCTGGAAGAAACTTCTCCCCCCATTCACAATTTTTGACTGACTCTAAACGTCACCCAAACCAGCTTGGTTTTCTGCCAGCAATCGTCATTCGCTATCGCTCACACACCCGGTACGGGTGGGGGCAAAAATAGGGGCATAACTTATTTTTTCTGCCTGAAACTACCTTTCCAGAGGTGAGTAAAAATCTTTTTTTGGCGATCCGGACAGTCTCCAGGCTCCCTCAGGCACACTGTTCATCTGATCATTTCCGCCTTGGCCTGCCGTTCAATACTCAATGATATCCATGGCGGCAGTTTCCCCGCGATGCACCTGCGGCGCTGCCAAACACAAGGTATTGCGCCCCAGGCCCTTGGCTTCATACAGAGCGGCATCTGCCCGCGCAAGCAGGCTGGCCGTGGTGTCATCCGGGTTTGGCACCACGCAGCAGACTCCGATACTGATGCGCGCCGAGATGGCTGCCTCGCCAAACCGAGCCGGTGAATCAGCGACCGATGCGCGCAATTCGTCCAGAACCTTCACCGCGTCTTCGGGGCTGGTGCGGGGAAGTAACACCAGGAATTCCTCACCCCCATAACGACCAATACTGTCGGACTCACGAATTCGCTGGGTGAGATGATTGACGCAATGGCAAATCACCTCATCACCCGCCAGGTGTCCATACACATCATTGATCTGCTTGAAATGGTCGATGTCGACCATCGCCACGGCCAGGTAGGCAGCGTCTCGGCGCGCGCGCTCCAACTCTTTGGAAAACTGTTCCAGCACGGCTCTGCGATTGAGAATACCGGTCAGCACGTCGCGTAACGCCAGGCGCTGGAATAACGACTCGCTGCGTTCTTTGGCCAGCAGCACCAGTCCGAGGGAGATCATCATCGCGGTGAACGTGCCGATACTGACGGAGATGGTTTGCTTGAGGTTGCTGACGTCATAGCGCATCTCGGCGGCTCCCCCGCCGATGATGGCGACCACCCGCATGCCAAGGCCGATCAGGCTGATACTTGATCCGATGATCAACAGCATGCGCGCACGCCCCTGAGCGGGTATGTAGCGGCGCGTCCAATAGATGATCAAGGCGCATTGCACCATCAACACCAGCGTGGCGGCGAGCATGCGCGGTTCCAAGGTGTCGATCAGGCTTGCCATCAAGGCAAGCATCAAGGCAGCAGGCGCAAAGATCCGCCACCAGGAGACGCGCAACTCAACGATCCGAAAGATGCTGGCCCCATAAAAAGCCAGCGCCACCGCCAGCAATGTGTTGGCAGCCCCATAGGTCAACCACAACGGGGCGTGGCCGAACAAGGTGTATCCAATGTAAGCCAGGGCATGTGCCGCCAAACCAAAGCCAATGGTCAGCAAGCCGTCGCGCTGGTTGAACTGGCCGGCCAATATCAGACAAAACGCCATGATCGTCGCCACTAAGGCGACGCAGGCAAAAAGCGTGGGGGTATGGGCAATCATGACGTCTCACCAGGCGCTGTCAGGAGCAGCTCTGGTGCAGTTTAGTTGAGTAGGCTGTCAGTTTGTCGGCCATCTGCAGCCTTGTCTTCGCGCCTGTCAGGGCAGCGCTTAGATACTCAAGAGCTCGGCTACGGGCAGTCGATTGGTGGTCTTCATTTCTCGCAGGGACAGGTTCGAGCGAATACTCGAAACGCCAGGAAGCTTCCTGAGTACTTTTTCGACAAAGCGGCTGTAGCTGTCCAAGTCCCTTGCAACCACCTCAAGTAGAAAGTCCGCCTCGCCTGTTGTGTTATGGCAACTCAAAACCTGAGGTGCCGCCTGAATAATCTTTTCAAACGTTGCCGTGGCTTCTTCGCTGTGATCGGTGCAAGAGATCTGGACAAACGCCTTCAGGCCCAGCCCTAGTTTCTTTCGATTGAGAATGGCTTGGTATCCCTCGATAACCCCGCACTCTTCAAGCCGGCGTTGCTTGCGCCAGCAGGACGCTTCGCTGAGGGACAGCTGCTCAGCCAGCTTGACGTTCGACAGCTTGCCGTCGCGCTGCAAACGTTCCGATATTGCAATGTCCGCCTTATCAAGCTGCTCAAGCATGAAATAACTCCTCAAATTAAGACTTAAAAATGAAGGTTAATTTCAATTTCTGGGTGACGTCAATTGCAACTTGAAGGGTAATTTCAAGGGGTTCATCCATAATGGAAATGCCTGGATCGTGACACTTCAACGTCACATCGCCCATCCAAACATAGGTCATTTGAATGAAAGCAGTCGTCTACGAAGCCTTTTCCAAGCCACCGCGCCTGATGAACGTGGCAGACCCGTCCCCGGAACGTCATGGTGTGGTTATCCAGGTGCTTGGCACAGGGGTATGTCGCAGCGACTGGCATGGTTGGAAAGGTCATGACCCCGACATTGAGCTGCCCCATGTACCGGGTCATGAGCTGGCGGGCATCGTGGCCGAGGTGGGCAACGACGTCACGCAATGGAAGGTCGGCGACCGTGTGACCGTGCCGTTCGTGGGCGGATGTGGTGCCTGCGCCGAGTGCAATAGCGGCAATCAGCAGGTGTGCCACACGCAGTTCCAGCCAGGCTTTACTCATTGGGGTTCATTTGCCGAATACGTCGGTATCCATCAGGCCGATCTGAACCTGGTCGCGCTGCCTGAGAGCATGGATTTCGCTACCGCTGCAAGCCTGGGTTGTCGATTCGCCACCTCGTTCCGCGCAGTCGTTGACCAAGGAAAAGTCAGTGCCGGTCAATGGGTCGCGGTTCACGGTTGCGGAGGCGTAGGCCTGTCTGCCGTGATGATCGCCCAAGCCATTGGCGCGAACGTGATCGCCATCGATATTTCCCAGGACAAACTCGACCTGGCACGCGCGCTCGGCGCTGTCGCCACGATCAATGCCCAGTGCGTGGCGGACGTCGCCGAAGCCGTGCTGGAAATCACTCAGGGCGGTGCCCACGTATCGCTGGACGCATTGGGCCACCCAACCACCTGCTTCAACTCCATCAACAACCTGCGCCGTCGCGGCAAGCACGTTCAGGTGGGGCTGATGCTCGCTGATCACGCCACGCCGGCAATCCCCATGAGCAAGGTCATCGCCCACGAACTTGAGATCTACGGGAGCCACGGCATGCAAGCGCACCGCTATGACGCCATGATCGAGATGATCACCTCCGGCAAGCTGGCGCCTGAAAAGCTCGTGAGCAAGACCATCAGCCTGGAGCAGTCGATCGACGCATTGATCCATATGGACCGGTTTGAGACGGCGGGCGTCACCGTCATCACCGAGTTTTAATGCATGGCGCCACGTTGAGCCGCGCTGAAATCACTAAAAACCCAGCGTTCACATGGGTGATCGCGCCCGCTGAAAACACGCGGACACACTCCCCCTTACTGACTCAGCGATAGACCGGAAAACGACGGCACAGCGCGACTACGTGTTCGCGCACACGCTGCCCGACCTTGTCGCTGTCGCCGTTTTCCAGCGCGTCCAGCACGTCGCACAACCAGCCAGCCACTTGCTTGCAAGTCTCCACGTCAAACCCGCGGGTGGTCACCGCCGGGGTGCCGATGCGAAGGCCGGAGGTCACAAACGGTGAGCGCGGGTCATTGGGCACCGAGTTTTTGTTGGTAGTGATGTAGGCACGGCTCAGCGCCGCGTCGGCGTCCTTGCCGGTGTAGGGTTTGTCGGACAGGTCGATCAGCATCATGTGGTTGTCGGTGCCACCCGACACGATTTTGTACCCGCGCTGTTGCAACACTCCGGCCATGGCCCTGGCGTTGATTACCACGCGGGTCTGGTAGACGCTGAACTCCGGCGTAAGCGCCTCCTTGAATGCCACGGCCTTGGCCGCGATCTGGTGCATCAGCGGGCCGCCCTGCACGCCGGGAAACACCGCGGAGTCGAGCTTTTTGTAGAAGGCTTCATCCTGACCTTTGGACAAAATCAAACCGCCCCGAGGCCCGCGCAGGGTTTTGTGCGTGGTGCTGGTGACCACATGCGCATGGGGAAGTGGGTCCGGGTATTCGCCCGCAGCGACCAGCCCGGCGACATGGGCCATATCGACCCAGAAAATCGCCCCGACCTTGTCGGCAATGCTGCGCATGCGTGCCCAGTCCTTGTAGCGCGAATACGCGGAAAAGCCACCGATCAACATTTTGGGGCGCGCTTGCAGCGCGATTCGCTCCATCTCGTCATAGTCGAGAAAGCCGGTTTCCGGGTTCAGTCCGTAAGGCACGATGGTGTAGTGACGCCCCGAGAAATTGGCGGGGTTGCCGTGGGTCAAATGACCGCCCTGGGCCAGGTTCATGCCCATCACCGTATCGCCGGGGTTGATCAGTGCGAGGAAGACCGCCGCGTTGGCCTGGGCGCCCGCATGGGGTTGCACGTTGGCGTAGTCGCAGTTGAACAGCGCCTTGACCCGCTTGATGGCCAGCCGCTCGGCGACGTCGACGTACTCGCAGCCGCTGTAATAGCGCTTGCCGGGGTAGCCTTCGGCGTACTTGTTGGTGAGCACCGAGCTCTGGGTTTTCATAACCAGCGGGCTGGCATAGTTTTCCGAGGCTATCAGCTCGATATGGTCTTCCTGACGATGTGCTTCGTTCTGAATGGATTCATACAGCTCAGGGTCGAAAGCGTTCAGGGTCAGCGTCGAGTCGTACATGTGCAAAGTGTCCTTGTTCAAGAATTCAAGCGGTCGGTGACAGCAGGCGCGTGATGCGTACGGCGATGTCGTCGATCTGTGCGTCATTGCAGGTCAGCGGCGGTATCAGGCGCACGGTGGTGCCCCGTCTGACGGTGATCAGCAGACGTTGTCGCAACCG
Source organism: Pseudomonas sp. TE3911 (assembly GCF_054062775.1). Lineage (NCBI taxonomy): Bacteria > Pseudomonadati > Pseudomonadota > Gammaproteobacteria > Pseudomonadales > Pseudomonadaceae > Pseudomonas > Pseudomonas sp. TE3911. The sequence continues at coordinate 2,314,432 of NZ_JBSSFP010000001.1, forward strand.
TTTCGGCCTGTCGGGCCGCCGTCTTTTCACGGCGCGGCAACTGCCCATTGAGCACGGCGTAGGCTGCCAGGCCGATGACCATGCCCCAGAACGCGCCGCCGATGCCCAGCACGGTGATATTGGCCGCGCAGGCCAGGAAGGTGATCAGCGACGCTTCCCGGGATTTCACGTCCGCCATGGCATTGGCCAGGCTCGCGCCGAGTGTGCCCAACAGCGCCAGCCCGGCCAGGGTGGTGATGAAGGTCGCCGGGAAGGCCATGAACACCGCGGCCAGGGTCACGCCGAAGATCCCCACCAGGATGTAGAAGATGCCCGCGGCCACGCCTGCGACCCAGCGCTTGGACGGGTCTTCGGAGGCTTCCTTGCCCGTGCAGATGGCGGCCGTGATGGCGGCGATGTTGAAGGCATGGGAACCGAACGGCGCCATCAGCAGAGAACCCAGCCCGGTCACGCTGAGGATCGGGTTGGCACTGGTGTTGAAGCCGTCACTGCGCAGCACCAGCATGCCCGGCATGTACTGCCCCGTGAGGGTGATCAGAAACAGCGGCAGCGCGACGCTCAACAACGCATTGACCGAGAACTCGGGGCGTGTGAACACCGGAGTCGCGAACTCCAGCGCCAATCCCGTGAAGTCCACGCGCTCCTGCATCAGCAAAAAGCCAAGCCCCAGCACCAGAATGCCGACCACCGCGTAGCGCGCACTCAAGCGCTTGAACAGGATGTAGGCGCCGATCAACACGCCGACCAATAGCGGGTCGACGCTCATGCTGGCGAACGCACCGATGCCAAACTGCAGCAGGATGCCGCCCAACAAGCCTGCTGCCACACCTGGCGGGATCAGCCGCACGGCTTTCTCAAAGTAACCGGACACGCCCAACAGCACGAACGCTGCCGCCGAAATCATGTAGGCGCCAATGGCCTCGGCGTAGGGCGTGGTCCCCAGGGCGACGATCAAAAACGCCGCCGCAGGCGTCGACCAGGCGGTGATGATCGGCTCGCGGCTCACCCAACTGAGAAACAGCCCGGTCACCCCTACCCCGATCGACACAGACCAAACCCACGACGCCGTCAACTCAGGGCTGAGCCCGGCAACCTTGGCGGCCTGAAACACCAGGATGAACGTGCCGCCGTAATTGACGATCACTGAAATCAACCCGGCAACCACGGGGTGCAGCAGGTCCCGCAGATGCACGGACGAGAGGGATTGAGTAGATGACATAGGTCTTGGCTCCTTGCTGGACGATGTATCCATCCGGTCGCTGTTAAGCGGTCATTTATAGCGTTTGAATGGCAGGTTTAACCCCTGCGCCTTAGCGCAACCGACCAGACCACTTGGCGTGGTCGGTCAAGCATGCTCTCGCGCAAACGCGCTCATGCCCCCCCCATAACGCCTCGAACGCTGGCACTGAAACGGCGTTGAAACCGTGGGATGGCGAGGGCCAGAGTCTACGGATAAACTGGCCTGCCCCTACCTGCCATTTCATGGGAAGAGAGCAGACCACATGGCAAAGACCTTCGAGCTTGAAACCCTGAAGATGCGCCTCAACGACGCCGAGTTTCAGCTGCTGGATCTGCACCAGCGGATCCAACGTGCATTACGTGCGCTGATCCTCGACGGCGCCCTCGGCCCCGGCTTGAAACTGCCCGCCACGCGGGTGCTGTCCAAGTCATTGGGGTGCGCCCGCGACACCGTTGAGAACGCCTATGTGCAGCTGCATCGGGACGGGTTTATCGTGCGCCGCGAAGGCGCCGGCAGTTACGTCTGCGACACGGTGGGCGTCGAATTGCGCGGTGCCGGCCGCCGACGCCTCAAGGCTCAGGAAACCAGGAGCAGCGTCGCCGCACCGGGTGCCGAACTCAGCCAGCGCGGGCGGATGATCTTCGACACCGGCGGCGTGCGCGATCAGCAAGTCATCAAGGCATTCGCCACCGGCCTGCCGGAAACCCGCAGCTTCCCGACGGATGTGTGGGAGCGTTTGCAGCGCCAGGTCATGAAGGACTATCGCGCCAGCGTGCTGCTGCATGGCGACCCACAAGGCGCCGAGCCCCTGCGCAAAGCGATTGCCACCTACCTGAACCTCGAACGCGGCGCCAAATGCTCACCCGACCAGGTGCTGGTGTTGAGCAGCACACGTCAGGCGTTGTACCTGTGCGCGCAATTGCTGGTGGACGCTGGCAAGCCGATCCTGCTGGAAAACCCCGGCTATTACGGCGCCCGCAAGGCTTTCCAAATTGCCGAAACCAAGGTGATGCCCATTGATGTCGATGAACACGGCATCCGCACCGACCTGCTTTATGCCGACCGCAGCGGCGCCAACTGTGTGTATGTCACGCCCTCTCACCAGTACCCCACCGGCGCGACCTTGCCCCTGGAGCGGCGACTTGAGTTGATCAATTGGGCGGCGCAAAAAGGCAAGTGGATCATCGAGGATGACTACGACAGCGAGTTCCATTACGACGGGCAACCCACGGCCTGCGTGCAGGGCCTGGACAAGTATCAGCGCACGCTCTACATCGGCACCTTCAGCAAGACCCTCTACCCCGGCCTGCGCATGGGGTACATGGTGCTGCCCTCTGCGCTGGTGAAGCCCTTTGCCTATGCCCGCAGCATGATGGACGGCCACACACCGCAAACACTGCAACTGACCCTGGCGCGTTTTATGGAAGACGGTCATTACAACGCCCATGTGCGGGCCATGCGCAAGCTGTATGCCGGACGACGCTCGATCATGCACGACGCGATCGGCAAGTACCTGAGCACCGTGGTCACCGCCGAATTGCCGCCGGGCGGGTTGCAGATCCCCTGCCTGCTGAAAGCCGGATGGTCCGAGGAGAAAACCATCCGCCAGGCGGCTACTGCCGGCGTGCAACTGTCCGGCCTCAGCGGTTTGTACGCGGGCGAACCGAAGCAACAAGGCTGGCTGCTGGGCTACTCCTCCCTGACCGCGCATGAAATAGAAGCCGCCATGTTGCGCCTGGCCAGCGCCCTGAAAATCTAATGGCCCAGCGCGCAGTTCAGCAGCAGTTGCCGGGCTTGTGCGGCCATCCGCGCGCGCCGGGGCAAGCGCCTGGGATGATCAGGCGCGGACGTTCCTGTCGGGCGATCTGCTCGACCTGATCCAGGTCGACCCTGTGCGTCACCGGATGCACGCCATAGTTGAGGGCCTGGAGAAGTTGAACGCAGCGCCATGGGACAAATGCCCACCTGACTTGAGGTCCAGGCCCAGGATCTTTTCCCCCGGTTCCAGCAAAAACAAAACCAGCATATTCCCCCGCCAACCATTAAAAAAAGCAGCCCTTTGGCACCGATAACATCGTTTCTCGGGGGCACCGCTTATCCCTATATTGATCCGCACTATCTGTGTGAACGACTCAACGTTCACCCCTCAGTGCGAGTAGTCTCAATGAACAAAAAACCTGACAGCGCAGGGCTTGATAATGCGGGCGCCGGGACACGGGCGGTCTGGGGTGGAGAGCAAGTCAGGCATCCCTATAACGCCACGCAGACGCCTATTGTGCTCAGTGCGGCGTATGGTTACGACGATATCGACGTCTGGTACGACGTCGCTATGGGTAAAGCCCCGGGCTTTATCTATAGCCGCATGAGCAACCCGACGGTCGAGACCCTCGAAGCCAAGATTGGTGAGTTGGAGAAAGCCGAATCCGCAGTTGCATTCAGCAGTGGCATGGCGGCTATCAGCAGTGTGCTTTATACCCTCCTGGCCCAGGGTGACCGCGTGGTGTCGACCAAGGACAGTTACGGCGGCACCAACAAGATTTTCGAGGAGTTCCTGCCGCGCACGGGGGTGGAGGTGACCTTGTGCGAGACGTTCGATCACGAGGCGATCGAACGGGAAATAGCCAGAGGCTGTCAGGTGGTGTACCTGGAAACGCCGACCAATCCGACCCTGAAGATCCTTGATATCCAACGCCTGGTTGCGGCGGCCAAACGCGTGGGCGCGCTAGTGGTAGCCGACAACACGTTTGCCACACCACTCAATCAGAACCCCTTGGCTCTGGGGGTCGATGTGGTCATTCACAGCGCGACCAAATTCCTCAGTGGTCATGGTGACGTATTGGGCGGCCTGGTCTGCGGCAGTGAAGCCCTGATGGCCAAGGTTCGGCATTACCGTGAAATCAACGGTGCCACCCTTGATCCACTCTCGGCTTACATGATCATTCGCGGTATGAAAACCCTGGTGCTGCGCATGCGTCAGCAGCAACACAGCGCCCGTGCCCTGGCAGAATTTCTCTGCACAGAGCCGCTGGTGGCTTCGGTCAATTATCCCGGCCTGGCGGACCACCCGAACCACGCGGTGGCGTGTGCGCAGATGGGCGGTTTTGGCGCCATTGTCAGCTTCGTACTTGTTGGCGGCATGGACTCGGTCAAGCTGCTGCTGCCACGCCTGCGATTTGCACACTGTGCGGGCAATCTCGGTGCGGTGGAAACCATTTACGGCCCTGCGCGCACTACCAGTCATGTGGAAAACACGCTGGAGGAGCGCCAGGCGCTGGGCATTTCGGAAGGATTAGTGCGGGTTTCGGTGGGTATCGAAGACACCGACGATCTGCTCGACGATTTAAAGCAGGCGTTCGCATTTGTCAGGGGTTTGCGCGATGAAAAAAGTCAGCAGCCCGCCTTCAGCGAGGGGGTGAACTGACCTTTCAAACCTCACGACAGGGCCGTCTGTGAGGCGTTTCATGAAGAGGAATAATAATAAAACTGTGTGGCGACGCTTCTATCTGCCCTCACTACTTTCATGAGAACAACCATGTCCATAACAGAAGAAAAAACCAACACGCGTGCCGGCTTCAAACAGGAAATGCAGACGCGCCACATTGTCATGCTGGCCTTGGGTGGCGTGATTGGCACCGGACTCTTTCTAACCTCCGGCTATACCGTTAACCAGGCAGGCCCGCTGGGTGCGGTGATCGCCTACATCATCGGCGCACTCATGGTGTACATGGTGATGATGTGCCTCGGCGAGCTCGCAGTGCAGATGCCGGAAACCGGCTCGTTCAGCACGTACGCGACCCGTTTTCTCGGCCCAGGCACCGGCTACACCGTGGCCTGGCTGTATTGGCTGACGTGGACGGTGGCCATTGGTTCGGAGTTCACCGCCGCCGGCATCCTGATGACGCGCTGGTTTCCTGACACGCCCGTGTGGATCTGGAGTGCATTGTTTGCCGGGGCGGTATTTTTTACCAACGTGGTCTCGGTCCGTTTGTTCGCCGAGACTGAGTTCTGGCTGTCCCTGATCAAAGTGGTGACGGTCGTGGTGTTCCTGATCATCGGCGGCGGCGCCATTCTCGGCCTGCTCAATATCGATCAGGCCCACAGTATCGGCCTCGGTAACTTCACACGCGAAGGCTTGTTCCCCACCGGTTTCATGTCGATTGCCATGACCTTGCTGGCGGTGTCGTTCGCGTTTTCAGGCACCGAACTGATCGGTATCGCCGCCGGTGAAACCAAGGACCCGCAACGCAATGTGCCACGGGCCATCCGCACCACTGTGCTGCGCTTGGCTATCTTCTTCGTCGGGACCATTTTCGTGCTGGCGACGTTGCTGCCGCGTGAGCAGGCCGGTCTGGTCGAAAGCCCCTTCGTCACCGTGTTCACCTACATCGGTATCCCCTACTCCGCCGACATCATGAACTTCGTGATCATCACCGCGCTGTTGTCGGCGGCCAACTCCGGGCTGTACGCCGCCTCACGGATGCTCTGGACCCTGAGCGACCAAGGGCACCTGCCCAAGCAGTTCTCCCACTTGACCCGCATGGGCACCCCATTGAACGCCATCGTACTGAGCATGGTCGGAGGCGGCGCGTCCCTGCTCAGCAGCGTGTTTGCCGCCGACACGGTGTACCTGGCGCTGGTGTCGATTTCCGGGTTGGCGGTGGTGGTGGTGTGGATGAGCATCGCCGCGAGTCAAATTGCATTCCGCCGTCAGTTCGTGGCCAATGGCGGCGACGTGCGCGACCTCAAATTCAGGGTCCGGGGTTACCCGTGGGTGCCTTTGGGCGCACTGGTGTGCTGCAGCCTTGCTTGTGTGGGGATCGCGTTCGACCCGGAACAGCGCGTCGCGTTGTACTTCGGTTTGCCCTTCATCGCCTGGTGCTACTTCGTGTATTACATTACCCGTAACAGCCGCGAACGACGCTTGTCGCTCGCCACCACGGTTCAGCCGTCCCCCTAGACGGTGTGGGCAAGCGTGCTGAGTACCGCGTCAATAAGGTCCAGACCATGAAGCAAAAGCCGCTCCCTCCGTTGAACTGGCTGCGCGCGTTCGAGGTGTCCGCCCGGAGCCTGAACTTTACTCACGCCGCCGACGAACTGTGCCTGACCCAGGGCGCGGTCAGCCAGCAGATCCGCCAACTGGAAAGTCATCTGGGCGTGGCGCTGTTCAAGCGCCTGCCCCGGGGACTGGGGCTGACCGAAGAAGGCCAGGCTTATCTGCCGGTGGTGCAGGATGCAATTACACGGCTGGCGGTGGGCACCAACGAGATTTTTGGCCAGCACAAACGGCGGCCGATCAAGGTGCGTGGCAGCCTGGCGTTTTTCGTCCACTGGCTGGCACCCAAGCTGGTGGACTTTCGTCAGGCTCACCCCCACGTCGATATCCGCTACATCAGCAATATCTGGATCAAGGAACTGGATGGCGAAGACGATATGGAAATTCGCTGGGGCCATGGTCAATGGCCTGGCCTCGTGTCCCAGCGGCTGACCTGGGACACCTTGTTCCCGGTCTGCTCACCCGCCCTGATGGCACGATCACCGCTGACGGTGGCGAGCGACGTTGCGCGGCATACGTTGTTGCATGTGCTGGGTTACGAAGAGGGTTGGGGATACTGGCTGAAGATGGTCGGCGCGGACGACGTCGATTCGTCCCGTGGCATGCAGTTCGACACATTGATCTCGACGTTGCGCATGGCCGAACTCGGGCAAGGGATTGCGCTGGCGCGCTCCTCAATGGTTGACGAGATGCTCCAGGACGGGCGTTTGATCGAGCCCTTCGACCAGCGCATCGAAGCCAGCGAGTCGTTCTACCTGGTACGCGGCTCCGGGGCAGACCAGCACCCCGACGCCATGATGTTTTCTACCTGGCTGGTCGAGCAGGCCCATCGCTACAAATAAATGGCCGGAGCCAAACCATGCACTACATAAGCACTCGAAGTTCGACCGTGCAGGCCGACTTTGAAAAGGTCGTGTTGTCCGGCCTGGCCGACGACGGCGGACTGTTCGTACCCACCGAACTGCCGCTGTTCGAGCCCCAGGATATCGCCAACTGGTCAACCTTGCCCTACGACGAACTGGCGTATCGGATCATACGTCCGTTTGTTGGCGGGACCATCCCCGAAGCGGACCTCAAGCGCCTGCTCAAAGAAGCCAGCAGTCAGTTCAAGCACCGTGCGGTGGCGCCGCTGCATCAGGTCGATCGCAACGAATGGGTGCTTGAGCTGTTCCACGGCCCGACCCGCTCCTCGAAGGATTTCGCCGCGCAGTTGCAGGCGCAACTGGTGCAGTACTTTCTGCATAAGCACCCGCGACGCGCAGTGGTGCTCGGCGCCACCAACGGAGACACCGGACTCGCGGCGATCGAGGCGTTCAAACACAGTAACGACACCCACGTGGTGCTGCTATACCCGGAGTCCGCGGTCGCGCAGCATCAACTGCACGAGTTGCAGGGGGTTGCGCATCCCAATGTGCATACGTTCGCAGTCGCCGGTAGCTTTGACGACTGCCAGCAGCTCGCGAACCACTTGTTCAGGCATTGGCCCAACCCGCGCCATGAGGCGATCAGCTTCAATTCCAGCAACTGGGTCAACGTGCTGGCGCAGCTCGTGTTTTATTTCTACGCCGTGCTGCAATTGGGCGCAGGTCAACGATCTGTCGGCTTCAGCGTGCCGGCGGCGAGTTTCGCCGAAGTCTACGCAGGCTACATCGCGCAAAAAATGGGCCTGCCGATTACCCAAATCATCGTCGCGACCAACAAAAATGACGCCCTGCATCAGTTGTTCCTCAAGAACCATTACAGCCGCCAGCGCGCTGACAAGACCCTGTCACCGGCCATGGACTTGTCGATTTTCTCCAACCTGGAGCGTTTTCTCTGGGAGTTGTATGGACACGACGCTGCGGCAGTCAGTGCGCTGATGGCTGAATTCGAAGCCAGCGGCGAGATGACCATCGCCAACGACTGCTGGTTGCAGGCCCGGATGATCATCGACTCTTATGCGGTCAGCGATGAAGAAACCCTGGCCGAAATCGCCTCGCTCTACCGTGACACGGGCTACCTGATTGACCCCCACACGGCCACCGGAGTACTGGCCGCAAGGCTTTATCGGCGCAGCCTGGTCGCGCCAATGGTCACCCTCGGGGAAACTTCACCGGCCAAATCCGCTGCGCTGCTCAACGAACTGGGCATCAATGTGCCGGGGCAACACGGCCAGGCGACAGCGCACTTACACGCGCAGCGTTACCGGATAACGCCCGACGACGCCGGCCTCCTTTATCAACTGCTCGATACGCTGTGAACGACGGGAGGCAGGGGGCCACATGAAGCGCATTCTGGATCCGCTCGATGAGCGCATCATCGCCGAGTTGCGGCTCAATGCCCGGGCCGCTCACGCTGAGCTGGCGGCCAAGGTCAACCTGTCCCGCAACGCCGTGCGCCAACGGATCGAACGGCTGGAGCGTGACGGTGCAATTCTGGGCTATACGGTACTGACCGGCGACGGGCGCCAAGCCTCATCCCAGATCAACGCAGTGATTTTCGTCTATCGCTATGACCGCATGCGCGGCGAGGATGTCTTGCAGGCCCTGCGGGCAATTCCTGAAGTGATCCAGTGCGACGTCATGAGCGGCGAATTCGACCTGATGCTGCGCGTCGGCGCATCAAGCCCGCAGCGGGTGCATCAGGTCTGGACTCAAATCTCGGCCCTGGCGGGGGTGGAAAATACCGTGACGTCATTCGTTCTATCGTCCGTTGTCTAAACCGGTTTCGCGGTAAAAAAAAAGCCAACGATCGTTGGCTTTTTTTGTTCCCCACGCAGCACCTACCCCTTGGTCAAAACGCCCATGAAATAGAGCAAATTGGCATATTTCACTGCCATGGTCGCGCCCCTAATCTTATGCCAGACCACTCATCACACAGATCAAGGGCATAAAAAAATGACTGAATATAAAATTGCGCTGGTGGGCTTCGGTGGCGTCAACCGAGCGTTGGCCCAGTTGATTGCCGAACGCAACGAAGACTGGAAAAACGCACTGGGTTTTACCCTGAAAATCGTCGGTGTCACCGACCTCTTCCTCGGCTCACTGATCAACCGCCAAGGGCTGGATGCCGCCTCACTGGCCGCGCTGCCGGTGACCAAGGGCGCCCTGGCAAACCTACCGGGGGGCGACGCGGTCGCGCGCACTGAAGCCGTGATCAAAGACTCCGGCGCAGACATCATTGCCGAAGCGACCTTCACCAACCCGGTGGACGGCGAACCTGCGACCACGTTCTGTCGCTGGGCCCTGGAAAACGGCCAGCACGTGGTCACCACCAACAAAGGACCGATTGCCTTGCACGGTGCGGCGCTGAAGGCCCTGGCTCAGCGCAACCACGTGGCGTTTGAATACGAAGGCTCGGTGATGAGTGGCACGCCTGTGATCCGCCTGGCCAGGCAATTGCTGGCCGGCAGCAGCATCAACAGCTTCGAAGGCATTCTCAACGGCACCTCCAATTTCGTCCTGACCCGCATGGAAAATGGCCTGGGCTTTACCGAAGCAGTCGAGCAGGCGCAGGCCCTGGGGTACGCCGAAGCCGACCCGACGGCGGATGTCGAAGGCCATGATGTACGTCTCAAGGTGGTGATCCTGGCCAACGAGCTGCTGGATGCATCACTCACCGTCAGCGATGTGCGCTGCAACGGTATCAGCGCCCTCACCCTTGAGGACATCGATCAGGCCCGCCAGAACAATGCACGCTGGAAACTCATTGGCGCCGCCACACGGCATGCCGATGGCTCGGTCAGTGCCAGCGTCGAACCGCGCCTGTTGGGCAACGATCATCCGCTCTCCAGCATCGGCGGCGCCACGAATGCAGTGTCGTTCAGCAGCGACCTGATTGGCACGGTGACGGTTTCGGGACCGGGTGCCGGTCGTACAGAAACAGCCTTTGCGCTGCTGTCGGACATCATCAGCCTTCATCAATCCGCTGCACAGGGTCGGGAGTAAGCCAATGAACGTATCGAATTTGGCCCGTACGGTTGGGGCAGCACAAATACAGGTGTTCAATCCCTTTGACGGTGCGCTTGTCGGCACCGTAGCCGACGTGTGTGCGTCCCAGGTTCCGCACTTGCTGGAACAGGGGCGCCAGGGCGTTCGGGCCAGTGCGGGCTTGCCGCGTTATCGCAGGGCACAGATTCTCGAACAGACGGCCTTGAACATCGAACGCGATGCATCGGCATTTGCCCGACTGATCGTCGACGAAGCCGGCAAGACCCTCAAGCAGGCGCAAAAAGAGGTCAAGCGCTGCGTCAACACCCTCAAGCTGTCAGCCGAAGAAGCCCGGCGCAATGCCGGCGAGGTGATCCCTTTTGATGCCTATGAAGGTTCAGAATCTCGCCAGGGTTGGTTCTCCCGCGAGCCCCTTGGCTTGATCGTCGCCATCACGCCATACAACGATCCCTTGAACCTGGTGGCGCACAAGCTCGGCCCAGCCATCGCCGGCGGCAACGCGGTGATTCTCAAACCGTCGCAATTGGCGCCGTTGTCATCCATGAAACTGGTGGCGTACCTGATCGACGCTGGCTTGCCCGAATCGGTGGTCACGGTTGCCACCGGTGGTGCCGAACTGGGCAAAGCCCTGGTCGCGGCGCGTGACGTGCGCATGATTTCCTTCACCGGAGGCTTTGTCACCGGTGAGCAGATCTCCCGCACCGCAGGCTTGAAGAAACTGGCAATGGACTTGGGCGGCAATGCGCCCGTAATCGTCATGGACGACTGCGACCTTGAGGCCGCAGTGGCGTGTTGCGTGTCCGGCGCCTTCTGGGCGGCAGGACAAAATTGCATCGGCACTCAGCGACTGCTGGTTCATGGGTCCGTTTATGCCGCGTTCCGCGAACGTTTTGTCAGCCAGGCCCAGGCCCTGTTGGTCGGCGACCCGTTGCTTGCCAGCACCGATATCGGCCCGATGATTACCCGGCAAGCGGCGCAGAATGCCGAGCGCGTGGTAGCCGACGCGTTGGCCCAAGGCGCAACCTTGCTGTGCGGGCACACACGACAGGATTCGTGTTACGCCGCCACCGTATTGGAAAACGTCGATCACGCCAGCGCACTCTGGCGCAACGAAGTCTTTGCGCCCGTGGTGGTATTGCAACGGGTTGAGTCCTTCGATGAGGCCATCGCGCTGGCCAACGAGCCTGACTACAGCCTGCACGCCGGTATCTTTACGAGCGACCTGGCGACGGCCTTGAGCGCTGCCCGCAGGATTGAGGCGGGAGGTGTGATGATCAACGACTCGTCCGACTATCGCTTTGATGCAATGCCCTTTGGCGGTTCCAAATACGGCAGCCTCGGCCGTGAGGGCGTGCGTTTCGCCTACGAGGAGATGACCCAACCCAAGGTGGTGTGCCTGAATATCCGGGCTTGATCGATCCAAGGTAGTCAGCAGTGGGAGCGGCTGCCTCCCATTGCCAACCGTCCCAGGCACTCACCGCTGACAGGCATTGATCGGCGGCACTCGCCGACGCCAGGGTTGCGCACGCTCCAACTGCGCAGCAAGGGCGAACAGCGTACTTTCCTCGCCAAAACGGCCCGCGAAGTGGGCGCCCATCGGCAGGCCGGCGGCGCTCCAGTACAGCGGCACCGACATCGCCGGTTGCCCGCTGGCGTTGAACAACGCGGTAAACGGTGAGTAGCTGTGAAACTGCTCAATCAGTTCATCCAGGCTCAAGCGGTCGTCCTGCACATCCAGCTCGCCAATCGGTGCCGGCTCACGGGCCAGGGTCGGCGTGAGGATCAGGTCGTATTCCTGCATGAACATCGCCAACTGCCGGCCCAAGCCATGAATCCATTCCACCGCGCCCGCGTAATGGGCCCCGCTGACATCGCCCTTGCTGCGCAAAATGATCCGGGTGCGCGCCTCAAGCTCCTCGGGCTGCACCGCAAAGCCGCGCATCTGTCCCAGCACGTCGAGATAGTGACGGGTACTGGCGCCAATGATGGTGAAGACCTGATCGAGAAATTCCGGCAGTGACACCGGCAACTTCACCGGCTCAACCCGATGGCCCAAGGATTGGCACAATCTGGCGGCCTCCTGCACCGATGCCAGCGCTTCGCTGGACGTCGGCCAAGGCCCGAGTTGCTCCACCAGTGCGATGCGCAGCGGCTTTGGGTCGCGCTGTAACGCCGAAACATAGGGCTGCGCCTGCACCGGTGCGGCATAGGGTGCGCCGAGGTCGATCCCGGCCGTTGCATCCAACAAGGCGGCGCTGTCACGTACCGACAAGGTGATCCCATGGGGCGTGCCCATGCCGGCCCAGCCTTCGCCGACCATCGGCCCTGATGGCAACAACCCGCGACTGGGCTTAAGGCCAAACACCCCGCAGCAGGACGCCGGCACGCGCAAGGAGCCGCCGCCGTCGTTGCCATGGGCAAACGGGACGACACGCGCCGCCACCAAGGCGGCCGCGCCACCGCTGGAGCCGCCCGCACTGTGGCCGGTGTTCCAGGGGTTGCGTGTGGCGCCAAAGCGCGTGGACTCGGTGGAGTACGACGTGCCGAATTCGGGCGAGGTGCTGGTGCCGGCGATCACGCAACCGGCACGGCGCAAACGGGTCACCAGTTCGGCCTCAAAATCTGCGCGAAACCCTCCCAGTGCCTGGGAACCGTTGGTCATCGCCGCGCCGTTGACCGGCGAAAACAAGTCTTTGATCAAGGTCGGTACGCCCGCGAATACGCCGTGGCCGGGCTGCACGGTGCGTGCAGCTTCACGGGCCGATGTGTACAGCCTTTCGGCCACGGCATTGAGCTGCGGCTCGACCCACTCAATCCGGTCAATCACCGCTTCAAGCAACTCGCCGGGGTGCACTTCGCCACGGCGGACCCACTCGGCCAGGCCGGTGGCATCCTCGCTGTCCAACAGATTCTGGATGTTCATGTTTATCTCCTTTTAGTTACGAATGACTTGACCGGAAGGCACCCGGAGCCCCTTTACGTCGGGCGTGCAGGCCTGCCAGCGCCCAGATCGCCGCCGAGGCAAAGCTGGCCAGCGCCAGCCACTGGATGGAGGTGCGCAGGTCAACGGCGTAGACACTGAGCAGCGCCACCACCAGCGGGCTGACAAATTGGCCGAAATACAGGCAAGCCGTGAACCCGCCCAGGCCGCGCCCGCGCGTCCGGGCACTCAGGGCATTCATCACCGGCGCCATCACGTTGGGCACCAGCAGCCCGGCGCCCAGGCCGTGAATCAGCACCGCCACCAGCACCGCGATGTAGCTTTGCCCGCGCATCAGCAGCCACAGCCCCAACCCCAGCAGAGCCAGCAACAGCGCGTTGCAACCGACGATACCGAAGCGTCGACGCAGCAATGGCCAGGCCAGCGAACCGCCCAGGGTCGCGAGCAAACCCAAGCCCGCCGACAGCCCGATCAGCGTGCTAGAGGTCACTCCCAGGCCGACCAGCAGAATCGGGGCCTGGATCGGCACGATAAAACTCAGGACCATCCCGCTGAGAATCAGCAGATAACCCAGTACCAACGGCACCACGGCTACCCTGCCCGGCTCGGGTTCGTCGAGGGACTGCGGGCGGCTAGCCGGTTCCCACAGCACCTTCATCATCAGCGGCACCAACAGCAATGGCAGCAGGTACAGCAGGAACGGCAGGCGCCAGGAATGCTCGCCCAGCGCGCCGCCCACCACAAAGAACAGCGAGCCCACCAGGCCGATGGTTACTACCTGCCGATTGATGTAACGCAGCCGTTCCTCACCGTGCCAATAGTCGGCAATCAAGGTGGCGCAACAGGTCATCACGGCGGCTTCGGCGCAGCCGAACAACAGGCGCACGCCCACGATGGCCTGCAAGTTATCCAGCAGTGCCGGTAAGGCGCCGAGCACGGCGTATAACAAGGTCGCGATGACCAGCAACGCCTTGCGCCCGACCCGGTCGGCCAACCAGCCGGCCAACGGCGCGCACAGTGCAATCGCCAGCGCCGGCCCGGTGACCGCCAAGGGCACCAGCAAGTCGGCGCGCGGCTCCAGCGGACCAAACGTGGCGCCAAGCTTGGGCAGGATCGGCGCAACCATGACCGCGCCCATGATCGTCAGGCTGCTGCCGAGCATCAGCACCAACCCTTCACGGCGCCCGCTGGCTTGCCGGGGTGGTGCGTATTCAGAACGTGATGGATTCATGGCCAGCCCCTTAAAAGCTTTGAGAAATGCGCAGCGCCACGGTGTAACCCTCGGCACGGTTGCGCGCGTCGGTTTCCTTGTAGGCATGCAGCCAGACCGGTGGCAGGCCCGGCTTGAAGTAACTCACCGCCGGCCCCACTGCCAGCACCCGTGCCCGGTTGCCCGACTGCAACCCTGGCGCATCGTCATCGCTGAACTGGCGGTAGTAATAACCGCCCAGGCCCAACGTCCACGGGCCGATGTGCTGGCCCACGGCAAACTCGTGGCGGTACTCGACACCGTTTTTGTAATCGGTTGCGGGGTTGCGGGTGTTGACGTCGACTTCAAAGCTTGAGGAAACCTCGAAGCCACTGTCGGTGAGGTAGGTGGCGTTGACGATCGGCGAGAACGTCCAGTGATTGAGACCGGGGGAAACCAGACGGTTCTTGTCGTAGTCACCGGTAGGCGCCTGGATCTGCAATTGGGTGTTGATGAACAGATTCGGCGATGGGTTCCATTGCAGGATCACCGGCAGGAATTGCACATCGGCCAGTCGAAACGGATCAGCCTCCAGGCTCAGCGGCCCAATGGGGGTCGGCACCTTGACGGAAGCGTCCATCTTGAAAAACGGCACCACCACGCCAAACCCATAGTGGGCGCCCAGTACAGTGTGATCAGTCATGCGCATATAGGCGACGCCAATCGACAAGACGTCCAACGAGAAGTGGTTGTCGATCGAACGGCCGTTGCGGTCCTTCTGCACATTGGCCGAGTAGAACGCCGTACGCAGCCCGATGGTGCCGAACGGCGTGGCCGGTGGCATCATCCCCGCGCCGAAGTCATACACGCCGACCGCCGTGGTCGGCGCGCCGTTCTCGGTTGCCTGGACGCCGGCGCAGCAACCGAGCAGCCCCAGGGTGAACAACGTCTTGCGTGCAGCGCTTGCGTTATTGTTATTGCTCATCGAATGCCCCTCCCAGCAAGTGGTGTGGGTCATCCTAGGCAGCAGCGCCGTGGGCGGGTTATCCGTTTTCAGCAGAGTTGCGTACGGCGCAGGGTCTGTGAAGGGGTTTCACCAAACAGGGTGCGATAGTCACCGGAGAAGCGGCTCAAATGCCAGAACCCCCAGCGTGCCGCGACGTCCTGTACGTTCAGGGATTGGGTGCTCATTCGCAATTCACGACGCACTGCATTGAGGCGCAACGCACGCAAATACGCCACCGGACTGATCCCCAGGGTTTCCTGGAAGCAATATTGGAGTTTGCGCCGGCTGGCGCCGATGTGGTTACACAGGTCGAGGATCGACAACGGCTCGTCGAGGTGACTCAGCGCGTATTCCCGTGCGCGGTCGACCATCCTTTTGCGCGCGGTGGGGTTGAGCGGTGGCGCGTGATCCGGCGCAATCAGCTCAAGCACGTGCAGCATCACCGAATCCCGCAGGCCACGGCGGATCGAATCGTGTCCCAGCAACGCATCCCGCGCTTGCTCGGAGCCGGACAGTGCCTCGAACAGCGCCGCGAGTTCAGCCTGCACAGACGAGTCACCCAAGCGGTAACACTTGGGAAGATCGGTAATTCGAAAGTGGCTGCCCTGACGCTCCAGCACATGCTCAAGGACGTGCTCGTCAATGGCCACACTGAGCAAATCCAGGTGTTGGGGAGTGTGCAACTCAGGAAGATGCTCACCGTGGGCGACCAACAGGCTTGGCTCATGGATCGGATGCCCCGAGCAATACACCGGGCCATCGGCACTCAAGGGGATGCTGAAAGTGATCGCGCCTTTCCACGCCATGCCACTTTTGATCATGGCCTGATTAGAGCGGTCGCGGGCCAATTGCATCCAGTCCGACCGGAACGCCACCAACTCCCCTTCAAAGGCCCCCGCAGACACTTGATCGTAGCGAACCTGCCAGCCGTGCATATTGCGAGCGTGCTCGTCGATATCGCGGGTCAGAAAACGTTGGAGCGCTGGCGCCCCTCGGGCAACCACCGCGGCCTCAGGCATCAGCACATTATTGTTGTTCATGGACCCAACCTTTTTCAGTTGCAAGGCTTACCGGTCAGGTACGAGGCAAGTTCCATTCCGAACTCAGGTGATGCGGCACATTTGTGCCGAAAACGGATAGCGATCGGTGCTGCGCGGGGCGAACACATTCACTTATTAACTAAATTTAGCCCATCAAGGCTTTATGTTTTTCAGCTCGTTGAGCAAACCCAGCAGTTGCTCCATTTTTTCCGCGCCAAACTGTTCCTCGATTTTCTGGTAGTTGCTTTCCATGCCTTCACTCATGGAAACGAAGCACTGCTGGCCGCGTTCGGTGAGGGCGACGAACACGCGGCGCTGATCCTGGCTGGACTTCTGCCGACGCACCAGGCCGTCACGCTCAAGGCGACTCAGCACGCCAGTCATGCTCGGTTTGAGAATGCATGCCTGCTGGGCGAGTTGATGGCTTTCAAGTTCACCCTGCTGGCGCAGTATGCGAATGACGCGCCACTGTTGTTCAGTCAGTTCGTGCTGGTTCAGGGCGGGTCGGAAAAAAGCCATTGCGGCTTCACGGGCTTGCAGCAAGGTCAGGGTCAGCGAAGGTCGGGGGTTGGCCATATCGGCACCACTTGAGGGGGCGAGTCGGCAGCTTAGTGTCGCCGGCCTGTCCGTGCAAGCCGCGCGCAAGCCTGTGAAAAGTGCAATCGGTTCCGTGTAAAAGCCATTCTGTCGCACCGCTGCGCTGGTCATGCTGATCCGTACAAGATCAACAAGATCAAGGCGCAGTTCCCCATGCCTGTCTCAACGCAGCCCCAATTGTCGCTGGCGGTACTCCCCCGGAGTGAGCTGTGCGTAGCGCTGGAAAAACCGACTGAAGTAGGCCGGGTCCTTGAAGCCGAGCTGGTAGCAGATCTCGTTGGCGGAGCTGCCCGTGAACATCAGCAGCCGCTTGGCCTCCTGCATCAGCCGCTCCAGGATCAGGCGCTTGGACGGCAGGTCGGCGATGCGCCGGCACACATCGTTGAGTCGCGCCTCGGTCACCCCGATGCCTTGCGCATACCGGGACAAGGGCCAGTGTTGCTGGTAGTGCGCTTCGATCAGCTCGTTGAAACGGTGGAAAATCCTCAAGTCTTCGTGCCGCGCAGGCGTGGCTTTCAGCGAGTGGGAGCACAGCCGCAGCAGGCTGATCATGATCAAGCGCGTCAGGCTGTCCAGGGCCGCACTGTGCCCTGGGCGCTGGGCCTCGACCTCTGCACTGAGTTCCTCGAACAGAAAATCCAATCGACGGACCTCACTCGCGTCATGCAGGCCCAACTGCGCCAGCGCCACGCACGCGGCCGGGAGTTGCGCGCCCGCCGGCGCCAGGCTGGGATCAGCATCGATCAGTTGCCAGACCAGTTGCTGGCGCACCGTCAACACATGCCCGTCACTGTCGGCCTCGGTCACAAAGGAGTGCGGCACCGTGGGCGGCGTGAGAAAGAACATCGGCCCGGACTCGACGTATTGCTGGTCGTCCAGATACACCCGCACCGTACCGCTTTTCACGTAGTGAACCTGGAAGAACCGGTCGTGCCGGTGGATCGGCATATTGCGCCCGAAGAAACCCGCAAGGTTGGCCAGCCGGTCGTAGTGGACCTGCGCGTCGCTGTAGCGCTGGTCGTACACCTGGCCAATGTTGATGTTGGGAATGGGTTGTCGGTCGGTCATCGCACGCTACTCATTTTTATTCTGATTGCCGGGGTGCTGCCACGCTCATCCTGCACCGATTTGGGCAGCGCAACCACCGCGAGAACAGTCTGCCACGCTTGACGATAGTTAACATCTTAATTATAACTGTTAACACATTAACAATATTCAGAGCCTCCCCATGGCTCTGCCAGGAGAAAGCATGAGCCATGCCTTGCATGACGTCGCGACCGGCACTCTTTTCGGTGTGGCGCTCAACTACCAAGGGCTGCTGAAGCAGCGCCTCGCCGAATTCGAACAGCCTCCATATCAGAAGCCGCCGGTCAAACCGGTGCTGTTTATCAAGACGCCCAATACGCGCAATCAGCACGGTGCAGCGGTGGTGCATCCAGGCCAGGGCGAGCGCCTGCAACCCGGCCCAGCCCTGGGCGTGGTGATGGGCAAGAGCGCCAGCCGCGTCAGCCAGGGCGACGCACTCGATTACGTTGCCGGATTCACCGTCATCAATGAATTCAGCCTGCCGGAAGACAGCTACTACCGCCCCGCCGTCAAAGCCAAATGCCGGGATGGCTTCTGTTCCGTCGGGCCCGAATTGATCCCTACCGCCCAAGTCACTGACCCGCATAGCCTGGCGATCACGCTGTACGTCAACGGCGAGATTCGCCAGCAAAACACCACGGCTAACTTCGTGCGCAACAT
Organism: Pseudomonas sp. TE3911; assembly: GCF_054062775.1. Classification (NCBI taxonomy): domain Bacteria; kingdom Pseudomonadati; phylum Pseudomonadota; class Gammaproteobacteria; order Pseudomonadales; family Pseudomonadaceae; genus Pseudomonas; species Pseudomonas sp. TE3911. The sequence continues at coordinate 2,333,173 of NZ_JBSSFP010000001.1, forward strand.
TCCTTTGCTCATCGCCGAAATCAGCGAGTTCATGACCCTGCACGCTGGCGATGTGTTGGTCACTGGCACTCCGGAAGGTCGCGTGGATGTGCTGCCGGGTGACACCGTCGAAGTCGAAATCAGCGGTTTGGGCCGCCTCGTCAACCATGTCGTGGCCGAGTAACAGGAGCTTCCATGAAACACGCCCGTATCCAGTTTGAAGGCGAAGTGCACCTCGCCCATGTCGAAGACCACAACGCCGTGCGCCTGGCCGATGGCCGCCTGCTGGCCGAACATCAAGTGCAATGGCTGCCACCGGCCACAGGCAGCATGTTTGCCCTGGGCCTGAACTATGCCGATCACGCCGCCGAGCTGGCGTTCACGCCGCCGACCGAGCCGCTGGCCTTCATTAAATCTCCAGGCACTTACACCGGTCACAACCAAGTGACATGGCGCCCGGACAACGTCGCCTACATGCACTACGAGTGCGAGCTGGTGGCCGTCATTGGCAAGCCCGCGCGCCACGTCAAGCGCGAAGACGCCCTGGACTACGTGGCGGGCTACACGGTGTGCAACGACTACGCGATTCGCGACTACCTGGAAAACTACTACCGCCCCAACCTGCGGGTGAAAAACCGCGACGCCACCACGCCTGTCGGCCCGTGGATCGTCGATGTGGCCGATGTGCCAGACCCAAGCAACCTGACCCTGCGCACGTGGATCAACGGTGAACTGCGCCAGGAAGGCAGTACCAGAGACATGATTTTCGACATCCCCTACCTGATCGAATACCTGTCCAGCTTCATGACCTTGCAGCCCGGCGACATGATCGCCACCGGCACGCCGGAAGGCCTGGCCGACGTGGTGCCCGGTGATGAAGTGATCGTGGAAGTCGAAGGCGTCGGCCGCCTGGTCAATCGAATTGTCAGCGAAGCGGCGTTCTTCAACGCCCGTAAAGAGGCTTGAGCAGCATGATCAAACATTGGATCAACGGCCGTGAGGTCGAAAGTAAAGACGTGTTCGTCAACTACAACCCAGCCACCGGTGAAGCCATCGGCGAAGTCGCCAGCGGCGGTGCCGAGGAAGTCGCGCAAGCTGTGGCCGCCGCCAAGGAAGCCTTTCCCAAATGGGCTGGCACACCGGCCAAAGAGCGTGCGCGCTTGATGCGCAAGCTGGGCGAACTGATCGAACAGAACGTGCCGCACCTGGCCGAACTGGAAACCCTCGACACCGGCCTGCCGATTCACCAGACCAAAAACGTGCTGATCCCCCGCGCCTCGCACAACTTCGATTTCTTCGCCGAAGTCTGCACACGCATGGACGGGCACAGCTACCCGGTCGATGACCAGATGCTCAATTACACCCTGTACCAGCCAGTGGGTGTATGCGCGCTGGTCTCGCCGTGGAACGTGCCGTTCATGACGGCTACCTGGAAGACCGCGCCGTGCCTGGCGCTGGGTAATACTGCCGTGCTGAAAATGTCTGAATTGTCGCCATTGACCGCTAACGAACTGGGGCGCCTGGCCGTCGAAGCCGGCATCCCCAACGGCGTCTTGAACGTGATCCAAGGCTATGGCGCAACGGCGGGTGATGCGTTGGTGCGTCACCCGGACGTGCGCGCGATTTCCTTCACCGGCGGCACCGCCACCGGCAAGAAAATCATGCAGACCGCCGGCCTGAAAAAGTACTCCATGGAACTGGGCGGCAAGTCGCCGGTGCTAATCTTTGAAGATGCCGACCTGGAACGCGCCCTCGATGCCGCCCTGTTCACGATCTTCTCCCTCAATGGCGAGCGCTGCACCGCCGGCAGCCGCATCTTTATCCAGGAAAGCGTCTATCCGCAGTTCGTCGCCGAGTTTGCTGCGCGCGCCAAACGCTTGATCGTCGGCGACCCGCAAGACCCGAAAACCCAGGTCGGCTCGATGATCACCCAGGCCCACTACGACAAGGTCACCGGCTACATCAAGATCGGCCTCGAAGAAGGCGCCACCCTCCTCGCCGGCGGCCTCGAACGTCCGACCAACTTGCCGGCGCACTTGAGCAAAGGCCAGTTCATCCAACCGACGGTGTTCGCTGACGTGAACAACAACATGCGTATTGCCCAGGAAGAAATCTTCGGCCCGGTGGTGTGCCTCATTCCCTTCAAGGACGAAGCCGAAGCCCTCAAACTGGCCAACGAAACCGACTATGGCCTGGCGTCGTACATCTGGACCCAGGACATCGGCAAGGCGCATCGTCTGGCCTATGGCATCGAAGCCGGGATGGTGTTCATCAACAGCCAGAACGTGCGCGACCTGCGTCAGCCGTTCGGCGGCGTGAAAGGCTCCGGCACCGGCCGTGAAGGCGGCCAGTACAGCTTCGAAGTGTTCGCCGAGATCAAGAATGTGTGCATCTCGATGGGCAGCCATCACATTCCACGCTGGGGCGTTTGAGTCACATCAGCCCCCTAAGACAACAACAATAATTTCAGGAGAATCATCATGGGCGAAGTCGTCCTGGCGGCGAAAATCTGCCACGTTCCCTCGATGTATTTATCGGAGCTGCCCGGCAAGCACCATGGCTGCCGTGAAGCAGCGATTGCCGGTCACAAAGAGATCGGCCGCCGCGCCCGCGAACTGGGCGCCGACACCGCCGTAGTGTTTGACGTGCACTGGCTGGTCAACAGCGCCTATCACGTCAACAGCGGTGAGCACTTCAAGGGCACCTACACCAGTAACGAGCTGCCGCACTTCATCAAGAACATGGACTACGAATACCCAGGCTGCCCGGAACTTGGCGAGTTGATCGCCGCCGAGGCCAATGCGGCCGACGTGCGTACCCTGGCCCACAACATCCCCAGCCTGGAGCTGGAATACGGCACCCTGGTACCGATGCGCTACATGCACATGGGCGTACCGGACGCGCAGAAATTCAATGTGGTATCGATTGCCGCCTGGTGTGCCTGGCATCGCCTGCAAGACAGCTTCACGTTCGGCGCCGCCGTGCGCCGGGCCATCGAGAAGAGCGACCGCAAAGTCGTGGTGCTGGCTTCCGGCTCACTGTCGCACCGGTTCTCCGACGACCGTAATGCCGAAGCCAATATCCATAACTGGACGCGCGAGTTCGACAAACAGGTCGATCTGCATGTGGTGGAGCTCTGGCGCCAAGGCCGCTGGAAAGAGTTCTGCGCGATGCTTCCGGACTACGCCGAACACTGCTTCGGCGAAGGCAAGATGCACGACACCGCGATGCTTCTCGGGCTACTCGGCGGGCCGGATTACGACAAGCCTGCCGAAATCATCACCGCCCCGTTCGGCAGCTCAGGCACCGGGCAGATCAACGCCATTTTCCCCGTTTGACCGTATGGCCGCACGGTGTCCCCGCGCGGTCTGAAGGAGCCGTCCATGCCCCACTTCATCGCTGAATACACCGACAACATCGAGCAGCAGGCGGACTTGCCTGCCCTGTTTGAAAAAGTCCATGCCACCCTGGGCGACAGCGGTGTGTTCCCGCTGGGCGGCATCCGCAGCCGAGGCGTGCGCCTGGATACCTGGCGCATGGCCGACGGCAAGCACGACTACGCCTTCGTGCACATGACGCTCAAGGTCGGCCATGGCCGCGACCTGGCGACCCGTCAGCAAGTCGCCGAACATCTTTTTGAGGTGATCACCGCGCACTTTGCCGAGCTTCAGGCCCAACGCCTGCTGGCCCTGTCGTTTGAAATGATCGAGCTGCACGAGCAGCTCAACTTCAAGCAGAACAACGTGCACGCCTTCCTCAAGGCCCAGCTGGGCTAGCACGCCCTGCCCGTTCACTCCATCGGCCTTCTCAGACAAAAAGTATAAAACCATGAGCACAGCCAATATCGCCGACAGCCTCGGCAGCGTCGCCCGCGACCGCACCCACAGCACCATCACCTGGCGGCTGATGCCGCTGTTGTTGATCTGCTACCTCTTTGCCCACCTCGACCGCATCAACATCGGCTTCGCCAAGATGCAAATGAGCGCCGACCTGAATTTCAGCGACACGGTCTACGGCTTCGGCGCCGGTCTGTTCTTTGTCGCCTACGCGCTGTTCGGCGTACCGAGCAACATGGCCCTGGACCGTGTGGGTCCCAGGCGCTGGATCGCCACGTTGATGGTGGTGTGGGGCGCGCTGTCGACCTGCATGTTCATGGTCGACAGCGCCACGGGCTTCTATGTGCTGCGCTTTTTGCTCGGAGTGGCCGAGGCGGGTTTCTTCCCAGGCATCCTGGTCTTCCTCAACCGTTGGTACCCGGCGGGTCGGCGTGCGCAAGTCACCGCCTTGTTTGCGATTGCGGTGCCCATGGCCGGGGTGATTGGAGGGCCACTGTCGGGCGGCATTCTTGAGCACTTCCATGACCTGGGCAGCCTGCGCGGCTGGCAGTGGATGTTTGTCATCGAGGGCGCGCCGGTCATCCTGCTCGGGCTGGTGGTGCTCAAGTGCCTGCCGGACAGTTTCGAGACCGTTACCTGGCTGACGCCCGCGCAGAAGCAACAACTGCGCGAACAACTGACGAAGGAAGAACAGCGCAAATCGATCACCTCGTTCTCCGCGATTCTGCGTAACCCGCAAGTCTGGCTGTTGGTGGCGGTGTATTTCGCGGTGATGCTGGCGGTCAACACCCTGGCGTTCTGGATGCCAACACTGATCCACGGCGCCGGGGTCGGCAGCGACGGCAAGGTCGGACTGCTCAGTGCAGTGCCGTATCTGGCGGGTTGCTTTTTCATGATCGGCTGCGGGCGTTCGTCGGATCGCCAGCGTGAACGCCGCTGGCACCTGTGCGTGCCGTTGCTGATGGCGGCTGCCGGTATTGCCTTCGCCGGGCTCGCTCCAGCCAACCCGACCCTGGTGCTGAGCGGCCTGATCCTCGCCGGCATGGGCGCCAGCGCGGCATTGCCGATGTTCTGGCAGTTACCTCCGGCGTTTCTCTCCAACACCACTCAGGCCGCCGGCATCGCCTTGATCAGTTCCTTCGGCAGCATCGCGTCTTTCCTTGCGCCCTATCTGATTGGCTGGATGCGCGACACCACCCACAGCGCCAGCCTGGCCCTTTACGCCCTGGCGCTGCTTATTGCACTCGGTGGCCTGCTGGTGCTGCGCACCCAGGCCGCCATCGTCAACCCTCACTGAGAGACCCTTGTCATGCTTGATCAACAGCTCATCCAGCAAGCCGCCGCCCGCCTTGACCAGGCCGAAAGGTCACGGGAACAGGTGCGCCAGTTTTCCCTGGAGCACCCGACGATCACGATCGAAGACGCCTACGCCATCCAGCGCGCCTGGGTCGCCCAAAAGATCAAGGACGGGCGCAAGCTGGTCGGCCACAAGATCGGCTTGACCTCCCGCGCCATGCAAGTGTCGTCCAACATCACCGAGCCGGATTACGGCGCGCTGCTCGATGACATGTTCTTCGATGAAGGCACCGACATCCCCTTCGAGCGCTTTATCGTGCCGAGGGTCGAGGTGGAGTTGGCGTTCATCCTGGGCAAACCGCTTAAAGGCCCGAATGTGACGGTGTTCGATGTGCTGGACGCCACCGAGTGGGTGATCCCGGCGCTGGAGATCATCGACGCGCGTATCCAACAGGTCGACCCGCACACCAACGCCACCCGCAAGGTGTTTGACACCATCTCCGACAATGCCGCCAACGCGGGCGTGGTCATGGGCGGACGCGCCGTGCGCCCCACCGAAATCGACCTGCGCAAAGTGCCGGCAGTGCTCTACCGCAATGGCGTGATCGAAGAATCCGGCGTATCGGCCGCCGTGCTCAATCACCCGGCCAAGGGCGTGGCCTGGCTCGCCAATAAACTCGCCGCGTATGACGTGACCCTGCAACCTGGGCAAATCATCCTCGGCGGTTCCTTCACCCGGCCGGTGGCGGCCAACCCTGGCGATACCTTTCATGTCGACTACGACATGCTTGGCTCGATTGCCTGCCGCTTCGTTTAACAGGAGATCGCTCGATGGACATGCCTATCAACACCTTCAAGCAACGCCTGCACAGCGGTGGGGCCCAGATCGGCCTGTGGTTGGGTTTATCCGATGCCTATTGCGCAGAACTGGCCGCCAACGCCGGGTTTGACTGGCTGCTGATCGACGGCGAACACGCGCCCAACGACCTGCGCGGCATGCTCGGCCAGCTCCAGGCCGTGGCGCCCTACCCCAGCCACCCGGTGATCCGCCCGGTCATCGGTGACACCGCGCTGATCAAACAAGTGCTCGATATCGGCGTACAAACCTTGCTGGTGCCCATGGTGGAAAGCGCAGCGCAGGCACGGGAACTGGTCAAGGCGATCCACTACCCGCCCAACGGCGTGCGCGGCGTCGGCAGCGCGCTGGCACGGGCATCGCGCTGGAACAGCATCCCCGATTACCTCGACAAAGCCGACGAGCAGATGTGCTTGCTGGTGCAGATCGAAAGCCGTGAAGGCCTGGCCAACCTGGATGCGATTGCGGCGGTAGAGGGCGTGGATGGTGTGTTTATCGGCCCGGCGGACCTGAGCGCCTCGATGGGTTTTCGCGGCAACCCCGGCCATCCTGACGTGCAGGCGGCGATTGAACACGCCATCGCCCGTATCCGCAGCGCCGGCAAGGCCGCCGGCATCCTCAGCGCCGACCAGAATTTGGCGCGGCGTTACATCGAACTGGGCGCGGCGTTCGTCGCAGTGGGCGTCGACACCACCGTGCTGATGCGCGGATTGCAAAGCCTCGCGGCGGCCTTCAAAGATGCACCGGCGCCCACAAGCACTGCCGGTGCTATCTACTGACGCTGTGGTATTCGCGTTTGCTTTGGCTTTGCCGTCAAACACGCTGTCCGAACGCAGGCTTGAATCCGTGGGCTAACCCGGCAGGACGCCGGGTTAGCCCTATCAACGCTTGAGCGTCTTCAGCTCATTGAGCAACGCCAGCAACGTCTGCAACTTCTCCTCACCAAAGCCCGCCTGCAGACGCTGATAATTCGCCTCCATGCACTGACTCATCGAGGCAAAACACGCCTGACCTTTGTCGGCCAACCGCACCAGCACACGCCGCTGGTCCTGCTGCGCCTTGCGCCGTTCAACCATGCCCGCGGCCTCCATACGAACCAGCACACCGGTCATGCTCGGTTTGAGGATGCACGCAAGCTCCGCCAGACGATTAATCTCCAGCTCATCGTGCTGGCTCAGGATGCGAATGACCCGCCATTGCTGCTCGGTCAAACCGTGTTGGTTAAGCGAAGGACGAAAAAACCCCATGGCGGCTTCACGCGCTTGGAGCAAAGTAAGGGTCAGGGATTGGCGCGGTTTGGGCATGGGTGCAGGCGTCGCAATTAGTTAACAGATTAACAACATTCTAGCACCCGCGACTGATCACCGTGTGCCGCTTTACCGCCTGGCCGGCTCCAGGGTGGACAGTGGCAGCCTGGGTCAAGACCGACGGCACACAGAATCAAGACACCTACCGCTCGGAAGGCAGTTAATAGACCCCAACAGGCACAGAGCTTCTTGTCGGCTCTGCAGTGAGTTCCCCTTCACTTTTCCAGGCTGCGCCATGATCAATATCGAAACGCCGACCTACTACTCGGCAACCAAAAAATACAACCTCAGTTTCCCAACCCTCGAACAGGACGTGGAAGCGGATGTGGTAGTGATTGGTGGCGGTTTCTCCGGCATCAACACCGCGCTGGAACTCGCTGAAAAAGGCATCACCAATATTGTGGTGCTGGAAGCGCGCTACCTGGGCTTTGGTGGCACGGGTCGCAACGGCGGGCAAATCATGGCGGGGATCGGCCATGACCTTGAAAAGATCAAGCAACAAGTGGGCGACGAAGGCCTGCGCCAGATCTTTGAAATCAGCGAGCTGGGCGCCGGGATCATCAAGGACCGCATCGCCAAATACTCGATTGACGCCGACTTCTGCCACGGCTACGGCTACATGGGCTTCAACGCCCGCCAGGAAAAAACCCTGCGCGCCTGGGAGAAAGACTTCAAGTCGATCAATACCAAAGACGAAATCCGCTTTATGGCAGGGTCCGAGGTCAAGCAGATCATCGGTTCCGACGCCTATACCAGCGCGCTGCTGCACATGGGCGGCGGCCACGTGCATTCGCTCAATCTGCTGCTGGGCGAAGCCAAGGCACTGGCCGGCCATGGCGTGCGCATCTTCGAACACAGCCCGGCCCTGGACGTCAGTTATGGCGAGCGCATCACCGTGCGCACCGGCCGCGGCTCGGTCAAGGCGTCCAAGTTGCTGTGGGCCTGCGACAGTTTCCTCAACAAGCTCGAACCCGAACTGCACAAGACGACCGTTAACACCTACGCCTTTCAGTTGATGACCGAACCGTTGTCGGACGAGATGATCCATCGCATCAGCCCGATACGCGGCGCCTACAGCGATATTCGGCCGGTGATCGACTACTACCGCGTCACCAATGAAAACCGCCTGCTGTTCGGTGCCGCCACGCCGTTTGTCGAGCACATCCCGCTGGACCTCAAAGCCTGGAACCGCAACCTGATGCTGAAGATTTTCCCGTACCTCAAGGACGTGAAGATCGACCTGGCGTGGGGCGGGCCGATGGCGACCGGGGCCAACCTGTTTCCGCAGATCGGCACCCTCAGTGGTCGCCCCAACGCCTTCTATGTGCAGGGTTACGCCGGCTTTGGCGTCACGCCCAGCCACATCATCTGCAAGGTCCTGGCCGAAGGCATGAGCGAGGGTTCATCGCGCTATGACCTGATCAGCTCGGTCAAGCATGCGCAGATCCTGGGTAAGGACCATATCCGCCCACTGCTGCTGACCGCCGGTAAAAGCCTTCATCAACTGTCGGGTTACTTCAACGGTCGCCGTTGATGCCCACCGTTTCATTCTCAGGAGAACTGCCATGCCCGTTACGACGCTCAAGAAAGACATCCAATTATCCGACCTCGATGCCTGGGGCACCGTCGCCGACCTTGGTTCCGAGATCCTCGAAGGTGAAGTCAACGCCTTCGGCAAAATGACCTTTGGCGCACCGACCGACCCGGTCAGCAGTGCCTATTTCGGCACCACCCAAGGCAAGTTCCGCATGGTCTATCCGTTTGCCGAACAGGCCACCGTGGTCACCGGCGAAGTGGTATTGACCGATGAAAGCACCGGCCAGAGCAGCCGTTACAAGGCCGGCGACAGCTGGTTCGTGACCAAGGGCACGCCGGTGCTGTGGGAGATTGTGAGCGAGAGCTTTGTGAAGCACTATTTCGCGGTTGTTTGATGGTTCTGCCTGCCGGCTTCGGTCGGCAGCATTTTCTCCGGCGCAGGTGACCGACCATGCACGCCATCCCCGCTCAGGAAGTCGCCGGCCATTGCCTGCAGGCTTTCACCCAGCTCGTCCCCGCCAGCCAGGCCGCGTTTTATTGTGTCGACCGCCAACTCCAAGCCCGCGATTTCCAACTGCAAGGCATGAGTGGCGAGATGCACCGCGACTACCTGGACAACTACCGGCAATTCGACCCGTTGCAGCCGCGCAATTGCCTGTCCACCGGGCTGGCCGTGGTGCCGCTGGGTTTGGCCATGGCCCGCCAACCCCAGCGTGACAGCCGCCGCTATCGCGACTTCCTGCAGCGCTACGGTGTAATCGATGTGGTGGAGATCGTTGCCCATCGCGCCGACCAACCCCAGGCGGCCATCTCGTTACTGCGCACTGCCGAACAAGGCGCCTTCACCCCCGACCAATTGGCGCAGCTCACTGCCTTGCAGGCCCTGCTGCAAATGGCAGTGGCCAATATGCAGCCCTGTGAGGATGCATTCGCCGCCTTCACGCCCAAGGAGCGCCAGATCGCGTGGTTATTGCGTCAAGGCGCGAGCAACAAGCAACTGGCCCTGGAACTGAACGTGGGCCTGCCCACCATCAAGACCCACCTGATCCACCTGTTCCGCAAGGCGGGCGTGAGCAGCCGCACCGAACTGGTGGCGACGCTGTTTCTGTAGCGGGCTCAACCCTTCGGTTGATAGGCGCGCGCCCTGCTCCACCTCATGCTCCGGGTTGTCCATTCAACCCACAGGAGCCATGCAATGACCACCCCATCCGACTGGATCACCGTAGGCGCCCTCGCCGACGGTTTCGCCCCCGCAGCGTTCATCCTGCCCAACCTCGCCGACCTCAACGGCAAAACCTTCACCCTGCACTTTGCCAACGGCTGGCAGATCGAACATCGCTTTGAAGCCGACGCGCTGCACTGGCACGCTGCCGACGGCCACTCCAGCGGTTCGGCCGCGTACCGCGCTACATCGGTGCGACCGGGGCTGTACCTGGTCGATTTCATCAAACACGAAGCTGGCCAGGCGTGGTCGATCAGCCTGGTGCTGGACACCGCCACCTCGTCGTTCACCGCCGTGATCGGCCGCATGCCGCGCCGCGAGCACACCGAAGAAGGCCTCTACAGCCGCGCCCTGGCCGGCAAAGCGTTGACCTCGGTTGAGGTGGATTTCCTCCACGGCAGCCTGGACCAACCCTGGCAACCCGGCCATTGCCCCCACGCACCGACCCAGGAGCTGACCGGCTTGCGCAACCTGTACCGCTACAGCCCGAGCGAAGTCTACGAGCACATCTACCTGAACGATCAGTTCTACGCCTGGCAATGCATCAAGGGCGTAGAGCAAGGCCTGTGCGATACCGACCGCTGCCACTACTACAAGATCGCCGACCAGTTGTACCTGTTTGTCTGGCGCGAAAAGATCATCCCGACCTTGGGCCTGGTATTGATCGACCTGCAACAGCACCGCAGCGACGGCAAAATCTTCGGCTATGCCGACGTGTCCTTTGCTGAGCTGTCGAACTTTCCGGTCAGTTCCTACTGCCAGGTACTCAACCGTACGGAGTATCCCGATGCCTGATCCACGCACCGTCGTCATCACGGGCGCCGGCACCGGCATCGGCGCCGCCTGCGCCAGGCTGTACGCCGCCGAAGGGGCCAATCTGATCCTGATCGGCCGGCGTCGCGAGCCATTGGAGCAGGTGGCGGCCCAAACCGGTGGCCTGATCCTGGTCGGCGATGCGGCCTGCCCGGACACTTGGGAAGGCTTTATCGCGCAGATTCGCGCGCTCCATGGCCGCCTTGATGTATTGCTGGCGTGTGCCGGTGGGCATGGCGTGGGCAGTGCCAGCCAAACCAGCCCGGCCACCTGGGAAGCCGCGTTGCGCAGCAACCTGGACAGCGCGTTTTATAGCGCCCGGGCTTGCCTGCCGCTGCTGATCGAAAGCGCCGGCAATATCGTGCTGCTCGGCTCCATCGCCTCCCTGGCCGCCGGGCCGGAAGTCTGCGGCTACACCACCGCCAAGCATGCGCTGCTCGGGCTTAACCGCTCGCTGGCACGGGACTACGGGCCGCGTGGGGTGCGGGTAAACGCGGTGTGCCCCGGCTGGGTCACCACGCCGATGGCCGATCAGGAAATGCAGCCGTTGATGGAGGCTTACGGCGACACGTTGCAGCAAGCCTATGTCCGCGTATGCGCCGACGTACCGTTGCGCCGCCCCGCCAGCGCCGACGAAATCGCCAAGGTGTGCCGCTTCCTCGCCAGCCCTGACGCCTCAATCATCACCGGCGCAAGCGTGGTCGCCGACGGCGGTTCGAGCATCGTGGATGTGCCGACGCTGGCCTATGCCCATATGGAGAACGCCCATGCCTGAAGATTTAAATTTCAGCGGCAAAACCGTGCTGGTCACCGGCGGCGCCCAAGGCATCGGCCAGGCCATTGTCGAGGCGTTTGCCTGGCGCGGCGCGCGCGTGATGATCGCCGACCTGCGCCTGGCGCAAGCCCAAGCGCTGGCCGAAGCGCTGCGCGTGCGAGGCTGTCAGGTCGAAGCCATGGAACTTGATCTGGCTGACGCCGCCGCCGTGTTCGACGGTATCAAGGCCATAGACCTGGACTGGGGCCGCCTGGATGTTCTGGTGCACAACGCCGGCTATTTCCCGCTGACACCCTTCGCACAGATCACCCCCGCCGTCCTGGAACGCACCCTGGCGGTCAACCTCTGCGCATTGTTCTGGCTGACCCAGGCCGCCTTGCCCATGTTTCAGCGCCAGGGCGGTGGCTGTGTGTTGGTCACGTCATCGGTCACCGGGCCACGGGTTGCCTATCCGGGCCTCAGTCACTACGCGGCGTCCAAAGCCGGGGTCAACGGTTTTATCCGCAACACAGCGCTGGAGTTGGCCTGCGACGGAGTGCGGGTCAATGGCGTCGAGCCAGGGATGATCGCCACGCCGGCCATGGGCAATCTGGGCGACGAACAAGTCAACGCCGACATCGCCAGCCGCGTTCCTCTGGGACGACTCGGCGCCCCGGAAGATATTGCCGCAGCCATGTTGTTTCTGGCGTCTGACCTGGCCGCCTACATCACTGGCCAAACCATCGTGGTGGATGGCGGATCGACGTTACCTGAGGTGAAATAACCTCTGTGTCTCTGTAAACCGAATCAACTGCGGGAGGGGCTTGCCCCTCCCACAGGTTGATCTAGCGCTCGGCCCTTTCGAGCATCGACAGTGAGTCACCGAACACCCGCGACAACGCCGCTAGCCGTTTGACGTACCCCTGAGCCGTCGAATAAATCAACTCCACATGCAAGCTGTCGACAATCCCCAGATAGGCATCACAAAACACCTCAAGCGCCTCGGGCTCTACCCGGCTGTACCGACTGCGCGCTGCATGCTGAAAACCCTCGCGTATGCAGGCCAGATACCCCTCGAATCCCGCCGTAATCACGCTGCGAATCCGCGCCGGCGGAAAGTACGCCGTACGCAACAGAAAGCGCAGATGCGCAGAGCCTTCATAGCGGCCGATCAAGCGCTCAAGGTGCAAATAACCCGGCATCCCCGTGTACCCGGCCTGGTCCTGAAAGCACCCAGCGATAGAGTGATGTTCATGGTCCAGGGCAATCTGGAAGACCGTCTGAAACAGCGCATCCTTGCTCACAAAGTGCGCATACAACGACGCCTTGCGCATACCCGCCCCCACCGCGATATCGTTCAGCGACGAGGCGTCATACCCATGATCGGCAAAGTGTTCGACCGCCACCGCACAAATATTACTGGCCGACAGGCTGAGCGCTTTCATTGATCGATGGACAACCTACGCCGCACCGACCGCTTGCTGCAGATGGGTCGAACGAAAGTCCTTGGGCGACAGCTCGAATTGCTTCTTGAACGAGCGACTGAAGTGAGCCGAATCGGTGAAGCCCCACTTATAGGCAATCGAGGTGATCGACTCACTCTTGAGGAACGGGTTGGTCAGGTCATCCGCGCTACGCTTGAGCCGCGCCCGCTGGATGTAGCGGCAGACGCTGTCGTCCTGTTCTTCAAACAGGCGGTACAAGTGTCGCACCGAGATGTTCAGCCGATTGGCCAGGCCCACGGGGCTCAGGCCCGGCTGGGTCAGGGACTCATCAATGACTTTCTGCACATAACTGCGCAGGTTGCTGCCGTGCAACGAGGCGGTGCTGTCACCTTGGGTGTCATGCGCGTCAAACGCCGAGCCCAGCAAGGAGACAAAGGCCGCCTGCAGTGCCTGCGCCTCTTCCTCTGAATCCTGGCCTTCCAGCCCTTCCCTGCACAGTTGGTCCATCAACACATGGAGCATCCGCCCACAGGCTTTACTCGACGAGATCTTGCCGAAGGTTTTCGAGGCGTTGCCCAGCTGTTTGCACACTGCGTTGCGCGAAAGAGACAGGGATGCATGTTCAATCAGGCCGAAGGGGCTGATCTCGATTGAACCGGTGGAATCCATCAGCAGCATGTCACCGGGGGCCAACTGGATGACCTCGTCGTTCTGGGTGATCTGGCAATAGCCGCTGCGCTGGCTGACGAGGAAGCAATGCTGGTCCATGTCGTGATCGGCGTTGGGCCGTGGGCGCTTGATCAGGCCGGCATTGGTCCGCAGGGAGGCCAGTGAGAGGCAACCACGGGAGAGCGTGGAGACTTCACCGATGAACAGCGAGCGGTTGAAGGCCAGTTCAGTGTCGAAATGGCCACAGGCCGCTCGCAAATCCTGAGTCCAGGTGTCCAATCCAGTGTGCGCAGATTGATAGGTGCTCATGGCAACTCCACAGTGGCTTCTTGTTTTTGTTGGCCAATAGTTAACATGTTATCTATATAGGCGCAACAAGTACGTAGTGCCGACTGTGGAAGCAGTAATGATGCCAAGTCGCCAAAAATCAGAGCGCGCCCAGCACCCGGTGTAACCCCGCCAGAACATCGAACAAAGCCCCTCGCTGCGCGCCGCTCAAGGCGATGTAGCGACGAAACGCTGGCATGCGGCTGACCACTTCGCTGCCGCCCATATGTTCAAGCCGAACGTGCCACTGCTGGCCGTCCAGTGCGATGCACAGGCGCTTGAAGTCCAGCGCCATCAACGCTTGATGCAGGGCTTGATCCTGCGTCAACGCAGCCTCAAGCCTGGACAGCAAGCTCGGCGTACCAGCGCGTTGCCGACATGCCAGCCCGGTGCGCCGAATCGACCCGCGGTGGTGCAGCTCGAAGCGTGCATTGCCCTGCTCTGAGGCGGGCACGTTGACCATGAATTCGGTCATGACCAAGTGCATCAGCAACTGCGATTCGGTGCGCTCGCCAACCGCCACCTGCACGTCGCTATCGCCCAGGCCGAACACTGCGCTTGTCGGTCCCGTCGAGGTAAAACTCGCCAAGCCAAGGTTGCGTCGCAGGTACTCAAGCGTGACGCCGGGACGATAACCGGCCGGGGCACGTTTGGCACTGAACAGCTCAGACAGCTTTTGCAGCATGCTCGATATACCCAGGGTGAGGGTTGCCAGGCTCATGGGAAAACTCCTTGGCCAGCACGTCTTCTACCGACGCGGGCTTGAATGGATTGACCTTCTGCACCACCAGTGTCCAGAACAGCGCATAGCTCGCGGTGATCCCAAGCATCACGCCAAACGGCACATAAATGTCGGCGGGGTTCATGCCCGGTGGGGTGATGAACCACATGCCCAGCAAGATGCCGACGCTGGACAGGATCTGCGGCAACGGGAAAAACGGCGAGCGATAGGCCCGTGGCAGATCAGGGCGACGAATCCGCAGGATCACCACCGACAGCGTCACCAGCAGGTAGGAGAAACTCCACGCACACACCGCCGCCAGCACCAGGTGCATGATGTTATCGGTGTTGCCACCCAGCCACAGGGCATACAGGCACGGGATCAGCATCGCCACGAGGATGCACAGCAGCGGCGTCTTGAAGCGCGGGTGCAAGTAGGTGAACACCTTGGGCAACGCACCGTCCACCGCCATGCCGTAGAGAATCCGCGGTACACCGGCCATCAACGTGTTAATGGTGGCGGCGCCCGCGAACAGAAAACCGATCCCCAGCCACAGCGGGCCTACCTGGCCCATGACCTGCTCGGCAAACTTGGGAATCGCCATCGGTGTGTCGAGCAGGTGCACGCCCGACGCGGCGTCCAGCAGCACGTTTTCGACCTGGCGCTTCATCGCCGCGCCATAGATAAACATGCAGGTTGCCACGCTCAGCAATCCAAGAATCATCGCCTTGGGCATGACCTTGGCCGAGTTGCGAAGGTCCGGGGCCAACGGTGTAACGAACTCGCAACCGACGAACATGAACATGGCCATGCCCACCAGCGACAGAATGGTGATCAGGTCAGTGCCCACCAGCGACACACCAAACCAGCCCTCCAGCTGCACCGCCGGTGCGGCGATCAGGCCCATCACGCCAAACACCATCAGGGTGGTCCACATGCCGAAGGTCAGGATGATCTCGGCCCGGCCAAAAGCACTGACGCCGAAAGCATTGAGAATGCCGAACACCACCACGAACCCGACCCCCAGCAACCAGGAACCGCCGGCCGACTCCGCCAGGGTATTGAGGTGCTCGAAGTTCACCAGGGCCATGACCCCGGACAGAATGGTCTCTGCCGTGCCCGCGAACACGTGCACGATCAGGTACGCCGACAAAGTGCCGGTGATCGCAAAGAATCGACCCATGCCGCAATTGATGTAGTCGTAGACCGAACCGGTGGTCGGTAGGATCGAAGCCGCCTCGGCAAAGGTAGTCGCCTGGGCCAGCATCATCACCACTGCGATCAGCATGGCCACCGCAAAGGCGCTGCCGCCGATCCCGAAACCCATGGTCGCGGTAAGAATCACCGGGCTGGCCATGATCAGGCCAATGGTGCTGGCCAGCGCGGTTGGAAAGCCGACGCTGCCTCGTTTCAAATGCTGCGTGAGCCGGTCATTGATCGACATGGTGCGGATCCTCGAAAGCGGATTTCTTAGTGGATGCATCGAGCCCTACAGGGAGCCGGCGATAACGCCCTCCCCAACCAGTCCCTGATCAAAACGGCATCGAGCGAAATCACTGTGCGCCCATGACCTATCGAGCGTCTTGCCCATGTCTGCCGTCGCTTTTGTTGCTGCCTGCCACGGGCAAAGTAAACAGATAACTCAAATTGATCAGGTGTAACACCCATAAAATGTGGGAGGGGGCTTGCCCCCGATAGCGGTGGATCAGCCATCACATCAGTGACTGACACACTGTCATCGGGGGCAAGCCCCCTCCCACATCTGACCGACTGCGTCTGCCCGCTCGGTGAACGGCTCACCACCTATAGCGCCAGCCCTGCAACATTTCAGATCGGCTTACACACACGCCCATCAGCATTGGCTGATCAACTGCTTAAGCACGGCCTTGAACGTTTCGACCTGAGCTTGGCTGAACTCGGCAAACACCTTTTCCTGCTGTTCCCGTGCAATCGCCCACAGATCTTCGGTTTGCTCGACACCGGCAGCGGTCAGATGCACGCCCTGCTCATCATCATCCACCAACCCCTTGCGCTTGAGGTTGGCCACCGCGTCGTCGATCTCCCGCACCGGCATCGCGACTTCCCGCAGCAGGTCGCCGGGGCTCAGGCGGGCGTCGTTCTCCAGCACCATCAACATCCGCGCCTCGTTGGTGCGCAGGCCGGTGGACAGCTGTCGGGGTTGGTAGCTGGATTGGTAGGCGCGCACCGCCTGGGTCATCAAGTAGTAGAGGTTGTGGCGCAGGCGCCCCTGGAAATGGCTGCTCGGCGGCTGGCTTTCGTCACGCTTGGTCATGCGGGTATGGGGCAAGACCATGGAATAGGCGCCCTGATGGTAGAGCAGCGGCGCACGGCCAAAATCGTCGAAGGCCACCACCTTGCCGATCATGATCCAGTGATCGCCGCCGTCCACTTGTTGGTAGTTCTCGCAGTGAAAGCGCGCCGCACAGTCGGCAAATACTGGCGCGCCACCCTCTCCCGGTTCGTATTCGATCTCAGCGAAGCGATCGTCCTTGGGCCGCGCAAAATTGTTCGACAGGTCGATCTGGTCCGCCGCCAGCACGTTGACGGCGAAATGGCTGGCCTGCTCGAACACCTCATGGCTGTTGGAGCGTTTGTCGATGCTCCACAGCACCAGCGGTGGGTCAAGGGACACCGAATTAAAGCTGTTGGCGGTAACGCCCACCTTGCGCCCGGAGGCGTCAGCGGCGGTGACCACGGTGACGCCCGTGGCGAAGTTGCCCAGGGCGCGGCGAAAGGCCCGTGGGTCGAAGGTCGATTCAGACATGCAAGACTCCCGGACTGCGTCATGCGCAGCCCCTATTGTTGTTTTCAAAAGCGGGTTCAGATCATGCTCGGATCGGGCTCCAGGCCCATCAGCTCACGCCCGAGGATCTGCGCACAGACGTCGTAGTCGGTGTAGGCATGGGCGCCGGTCATGTGCGAATCGCGGAACAGGCGCTGCATCTCGTTATGTTCAAACCAGGCATTGCCGCCAGCGGCTTCGAACAGGCGGTCCACCGCCTGGATGCACATCTTGGTGGCGTAGGCTTGGTTGGTGCGCCAGAACGCCAGGGTTTCGCGGCTTGGGTAGCGTTGCTGCTCACTGTGCTCGGCGTGTTCGGCCCAAGTCTTTTCCAGGAACGCTCGCGCGGCGCCCACCTGGTGCGTCGACTCGGCCAGGCGCATCAGCGCCGGGGTGGCGGCACCGACTGCGGCACCGGTGTAGGCGCGTACTCGCGTTTTGGTCTTCTCGCGGAACACTTCCAGCATCCGCTCGGCGACGCCCAGGCTCACGGTGGAAAAACCGCTGGCGAAATAGGGTCGATACGGCGAGTAGAACACCTTGCTGTCGGGGTACAAGCCGAAGCCTGCGGACTTGCCTTCCATCATGTCCTTGGCCTTCTGGATGCGGTGCTCCGGCACCCTGGCCTTGTCGATGATCAAGGTCTTGGTGCCGCTGCCTTTCATGCCCGCCGCAAACCAGTCATCGCGGATCTGATAGTCACTGCGCGGCAGCACCGCAAAGCAGTAATCCTGAGTGCCCTCGGCATTGGGCCGACGGAATCCGACAATCGCCCATTCGGCGTGATCGCAGCCGCTGCTCCAACCCATCTCACCGCTGAACAGCACGCCACCCTCAACCTCTTCGGTGCGACCGAACGGCGCGATACTGCTACTGGCCGTGGCATTCGGGTCCAAACCCCAGACTTCCTGCTGCAACTGGGCAGAAAACAGTGCCAGTTGATGGCTGTGCGTACACAGCAGGCTCATGGCCCAGGCCGTGCTGGCGCAGGCTCCGGCGAGCAACGCGATGCAGTCGGCAAACTGTGGCAGCGACAACTCCATGCCACCGAACGCCTTGGGCTGGAACGCACGGTGCAGGCCGATGCCTTTGAGCAGCGCAATATTCTCGGCGGGCACCTTGCGATCCTGCTCGGCTTGGAAGGCATTGGCGGCAATGGTCGGCAAGACGGACTTGAGGTCTTCGAGGAGCGGGTTTGGCTTTTTCATGGATGGCCCTGCTTATTATTGGATGTCCGGGCAACCCCAAAAAGCGAGGCGTTGCGCCGGATGCAGGGCCAGTATGGAACGCAGTTTGCCGGTCGAACATGCACCTTCCAGAGTCAAGATTGTACTTTTCAAAGGCTCAGGCTGATCCGTCGCGCACAGGTGTTGGCAGCCACAGACATGCCACTCGGCAGCCAGAGTCAAGCCCGTTCCGGCCACTGCAATTAACCTCGGGCTTTTCAATGTCTGCCACCAGGAAAAACCCATGAGCGATATTCCACTGCTGCCCCAGGTTGAAGCCTTCCTCCGTCGAAACCATACGTTGTTCATCGACGGTGGCTACGTCGAGAGCCATTCGAGCCAGCGGTTGGAGGTGATCAACCCGTCGACCGGCCAGGTCATCGCCGATGTCGCCGACGCCGACCCGGCCGACATCGACGCAGCCGTGGCGTCGGCGAGCCGAGGCTTCAAGCAGTGGTCGCAGGTCGCACCGGCGGTGCGCGGCAATGTACTGCTCAAGCTGGCCGACCTGCTGGAGCAACACCGCGAAGAACTGGCACAGATCGAAACCTGCCAGTCGGGCAAGATCATCCAGATTTCCCGTGCTTTCGAAGTCGACCAGGCCGCGCATTTCCTGCGTTACTACGCCGGCTGGGCTACCAAGATCAGCGGCCAGACCATCACCCCGTCGCTGCCCTCCTTCGCTGGCGAGCGCTACACCGCGTTCACCCTGCGCGAGCCGGTCGGGGTGGTGGTCGGCATCGTGCCGTGGAATTTCTCGACCATGATCGCCATCTGGAAACTCGCCTCGGCGCTGGTGACCGGTTGCAGCATCATCATCAAGCCCAGCGAGTTCACGCCGCTGACCATCCTGCGCATCGCCGAGCTGGCGATTGACGCCGGCCTTCCCGCCGGTGCGCTGAACGTATTGACCGGTGGCGGCAGCGTAGGCAAAGGCCTGATCGAACACCCCGGCACCGACAAGGTGTCGTTCACCGGCTCCGTGCCGACCGGGATTGCGGTGGGCCAGAGTGCCATGGGCGCCGGACTGACCCGGGCCACCCTTGAGCTGGGCGGGAAAAACTCGGCCGGGTTCCTGCGCGATGTGGACCTGGACAAGGCCGTCAACGGCATCATCGAAGCGGGCTTTTTGCACTCCGGGCAAATCTGCGCCGCCGCCGAACGCTTCTTTGTGCACCGTTCGCAGATCGAAGCGGTCATGGGCAAACTGGCCCAGCGCCTGAGCGCGCTGAACATCGGCTCACCCCTGGATGAGCGCACCGAATTCGGCCCGGTCACCAACCGCCAGCACCAACTCAAACTCGGCGAGTTCTTCGCCAAAGCCCGCGCCGAAAACAACAGCATCATTCACGGGGGCAACCTGATCGACCGTCCTGGCTGTTTCGTCGAACCGACGATCATCCTCGCCAACAGCGTCAACGACACCCTGCTCAACGAAGAGACCTTCGGCCCCATTGCCACGTTCTTGCCGTACGACAGCGAAGAAGAACTGCTGGCCTTGATGAACAACACACCCTACGGCTTGAGCGCCAGCCTCTGGACCAACGACTTGGGCAAGGCCCTGCGCATGGTGCCCGCCATCGAGGCCGGCACGGTGTGGGTGAACATGCACACGATGCTGGACCCGGCGGTGCCGTTTGGCGGCAACAAATCCTCAGGTGTGGGTCGTGAGTTTGGCGGCGCCTTTATCGAGGATTACACCGAGCTGAAGTCAGTGATGATTCGCTACTAAAAACACTTTATTGGATCCACTGGAGCATATCGACCGATAATCGCCCAACAAAATATCAATACAAGATTGACTCTCCATCCTACGGCCCATTTAATGGATCCATTAAATAAAAATAATCCGTTGCCTGGAGAGTCATCATGTACCCCAAGAACACGTGGTATGTCGCCTGCACCCCCGATGAAATCGCTCACAAGCCCCTGGGTCGTCAGATCTGCGGCGAAAAAATGGTGTTTTATCGTGGCCAGGAAGGCGCCGTGGTGGCGGTCGAGGACTTCTGCCCCCATCGCGGTGCGCCGCTGTCGCTGGGTTATGTCGAGAACGGCAACCTGGTCTGCGGCTACCACGGCCTTGTCATGGGCGGCGACGGCAAGACCGTGGAAATGCCCGGTCAGCGGGTACGCGGCTTTCCGTGCAACAAGACCTTTGCCGCGGTTGAACGCTACGGCTTCATCTGGGTGTGGCCCGGCGATCAGGCCCAGGCCGACCCGGCGCTGATCCACCACTTGGAATGGGCGGTGAGTGACCAATGGGCCTATGGCGGCGGGCTGTTTGACATCCAGTGCGACTACCGCCTGATGATCGACAACCTGATGGACCTGACCCACGAAACCTACGTGCACGCCTCCAGCATCGGCCAGAAGGAAATCGACGAAGCGCCGCCCGTGACCACGGTAGACGGCGATGAGGTCGTCACTGCCCGGCACATGGAAAACATCATGGCCCCGCCGTTCTGGCGCATGGCCTTGCGTGGCAACAACCTGGCCGATGACGTGCCGGTAGACCGCTGGCAGATCTGCCGCTTCACCCCGCCCAGCCATGTGCTGATCGAAGTCGGCGTGGCCCACGCCGGCAAGGGTGGCTATAACGCCGCCCCCGAGCATAAGGCTGCGAGCATTGTGGTCGACTTCATCACCCCGCAAACCGAGACCTCGATCTGGTACTTCTGGGGCATGGCGCGCAACTTCAACCCCCACGATGAGGCACTGACCGCAAGCATTCGCGAGGGCCAGGGCAAGATTTTCAGCGAAGACCTGGAAATGCTCGAACGCCAGCAACAGAACCTGCTGGCCCATCCGCAGCGCAACCTGCTCAAGTTGAATATCGACGCGGGTGGCGTGCAGTCACGCAAGATCCTGGAGCGACTGATTGCCAAGGAACGCGCCCTCGAACCGCAACTGATCGCCACCACCACCGCCTGAACAGCGCGACAACTTTGCGAGGACTGAACATGATCGATGTGGTGGTGGTATCCCGTAACAACGAAGCCCAGGACATTTGCAGCTATGAACTGGCCAGTGTCGATGGCCAGCCGTTGCCGGCCTTCAGTGCCGGCGCGCATATTGACGTGCACCTGCCCGACGGGGTGATCCGGCAATATTCCCTGTGCAATCACCCCGAAGAACGTCATCGCTACCTGATCGGCGTGCTCAAGGACCCGGCCTCCCGGGGTGGCTCGCGCAGCTTGCACGAGCAGGTTCACGAGGGCGCACACCTGACCATCAGCGAACCCCGCAACCTATTTCCCTTAGTCCACGACGCGCGTCGCAGCCTGCTGTTTGCCGGTGGCATCGGCATCACTCCGATCCTGTGCATGGCCGAACGCCTGGCCCATGCGGGGGCCGACTTCGAACTGCATTACTGCGCCCGCGCCAGCGAGCGTGCGGCGTTTGTGCAGCGACTCAAGGCGTCGCCGTTTGCAGAGCGAGTGTTCCTGCATTTCGATGAGCAGCCGCACACGGCCTTGAATGCTGCCGAGGTGCTGGCGGCGCCCGCAGGCGACGTACACCTGTATGTCTGCGGCCCTGGCGGGTTCATGCAGCATGTACTCGACAGCGCACGCGCACAGGGCTGGCAGGAAGACTGCCTGCACCGCGAATACTTTAGTGCGGCACCGGTGGACAGCAGCCTCGACGGCGGCTTTTCGGTGAAGCTCGGCAGCAGCGGCCAGGTCTTCGAAATTCCCGCCGACAAGACCGTGGTCCAGGTCCTGGAAAGCCACGGTATCGAGATTGCGGTGTCCTGCGAACAGGGGATTTGCGGCACCTGCCTGACCCGCGTGCTGGAAGGCATACCGGAGCACCGCGATCTGTTTCTCACCGAGCAGGAGCAGGCGCTGAATGATCAGTTCACGCCCTGCTGTTCGCGGGCGAAAACGCCCTTGCTGGTACTCGATATCTAACCGGGTTACGACGCGGGCAGGATCACCTTCATGCGCGCGTCGGCGGTGGCTGAACTGAAAATCTCGGCATAGCGCAGGGTCGCGTTGGCATGCTCGCGCATGATGGCTTCGGCCCGTGCGCCCTGGCGATTGACCAGGGCGTCGAAGACCGAGTGATGCTGCATATGGGCATAGTTGAAGCGTCGGTACTCGCGGGCCATGTCCTCGCGATCCACCGCCAGCGCGGTCACCGAGGCGAACGGCAAGTGATCATTGCGCGCCAGCGCGTCGGCGATCGCCGGGTTGTGGCTGCCTTCGACGATGACCTGGTGAAAGCGCATGTTCAGGTCGTGATAGACCTCAAGGTCGTCTTCGGTCACGTAACCCTTTTCGAACAGTTGATCGCCCTCGACCAGGCAGCGCTCCAGCGCGGCGCGGGCCTCGTTGGATAACCCAAGCTCCGCGGTTTGACGCGCGGCCAGGCCTTCGAGCACGCCGCGCACTTCAACCGCGCCGGCAATGTCGCTGGGGCTGACCGAACGCACCTGATAACCGCGCCCGCCAAACGGCACCAGCAGTCCTTCCTGTTCGAGGGTACGAAAGGCCATGCGCACGGGCATGCGCGACACGCCGAACAACTGCGCCGTGGGAATTTCCATCAGCCGCTCGCCCGCCGCCAACTCCCCGCTGGCAATCATCTTGCGCAGTGCAACCAGCACCAATTGACCGGGCTTACTCATCCAGGCAACTTCCAGAAAACGTGGGTCGCCATAGTACCGCAAGCCTCTGCCGCCGTCAGACGAATGCCAGTGCCGCCCGCGCCCCGTCTATCGCGCCCAAGTGCTGGGCCAGTCTTGATGGCAGGTAATCAAAAAAGAAACCGGCGCTTTGCAGCTTGGCGGCGCGCAACGGATCCCCTTCGGGCAATGCCCTGGACACCCGTGCCGCCCGCGCCCAGGCAAAGGCCAGCAGCGCAACGCCACACAGCTGGAGGAAATCCGGCGCAGCGCGATACGGGTATTCGCTGTCTTCCAGGGAGCGTTCGCGGATGGCACTCACCACCTTGTCCAAGGCGTCGCACAGGCTGCCAAGTGCCAGGGAGAAGGCCGCGCATTCGACGAACTCGCTGCCCTGCCCGGCCTCTGCACGCAACTCGCCCAGCAGCAGGCCGAACACCCGACCGTCATCCCCAAGCACCTTGCGCAGCAACAGGTCATTGGCCTGGATCTCATTGCTGCCCTCGTAGATCATCGCGATGCGACTGTCGCGCAAGGTTTGCTCGATGGCGAACTCGGCGACGTAACCGTAACCGCCGAAGACCTGCAAGGCATTGCTGGCCTGGCGGAAGCCCTGTTCAGTGAAAAACGCCTTGATGATAGGGGTCAGCAACGGCGCCAATGGGTCGTCCCGATCCAGCAGGTGCGCCGCCCAGTAACCGATAGCGCGCATGCCCTCGCTGGTGGTGCGCAGCTCCAGCAATACACGCCGCATGGCCGGGTGATAGCAGATCGGATCGGCCGCCTGGGCCGCCACTTCTTCAGGCCTGATCGGCGCGCGCATCTGCACACGGTCGGCGGCGTATTGGCGGGCGTTCTGCCACGCCGCCTCGGCATGCCCCAGGCCTTGCAGGCCCACGTGCAGGCGCGCCGAATTCATCATCACAAACATCGCCGCCAGGCCGCGATTGGCCTCGCCGATCAGCCAGCCCTGGGCAGCTTCGAACGTCAGCGAACAGGTGGCGCTGCCCTTGATGCCCATCTTGTGCTCAAGACCGTCACAGCGCACGCCATTGACGTGGCCGTCGTCCAATCGCTTGGGCACCAGAAACAGGGAAATACCGCGACTGCCGGGCGGCGCATCGGGCAGGCGCGCCAGCACCAGGTGCAGGATGTTGGCCGTGAGGTCGTGCTCGCCACCGGAGATAAACAGCTTGCTGCCGCTCAGGCGATAACTGCCATCCGCCTGGGGTTCGGCGCGACAGCGCAGCAAGCCGACGTCGCTGCCGGCCTGGGGCTCGGTCAGGCACATGGTGGGCAAGGCCTGGCCGCTGACGATTTCAGGCAAGTAGCGCGCCTGCAACCACTGCTCGGCGTGGGTCTTGAGGCACAGGTAGGCGCCATGGGCGATGCCGGTGTACATGGCCCAGGCGTGGTTGCTGGCGTAGAGCATTTCTTGCAACGCCGCGTCGAGCAATTGCGGCAAGCCCTGCCCGCCCACTGCCTCGGCGCACGCCAGCCCTGGCCAGCCACCGTCCACATAGGCCTGGTAAGCCTCGACAAAACCATCCGGGGTGCTGACCTGCCCCGCCTGCCAACGGCAGCCCTGACGATCACCTTGACTGTTCAGCGGCGCCAGCACGCCCTGACTGAAGCGTGCAGCCTCCTCCAGCACCTGCATCGCCAGGGACAGGTCCAAGGCCTGCCATGCAGAGGGCGCCTGCAGCCAATGCTCCAGGACAAATTCCATATCGCGCAGGGGCGCCTCATAGCTCCACATCGGGACACCTCATCATCGAATAAAACGTGTGTGTTCAAGCGCGCCAGTCAGGGTTCTCGATCAGCAGCGCCATGCCCTGCCCGCCGCCCACGCACGCAGCAGCAATGCCGTAGCGCAGGTTGTGCTGACGCAGTTGCCGGGCCAGGCTCATGACCAGGCGCAGACCGCTGGCAGCCAAAGGGTGCCCCAGCGCAAGGGAGCCGCCCTGGACGTTGAGCCGGGTGCTGTCCAGCTCCAGCTCCTGGGCCACAGCGAGTACCTGGGCCGACTGCGCTTCGTTGATCTCGAAACGGCCGATAT
Source organism: Pseudomonas sp. TE3911 (assembly GCF_054062775.1). Classification (NCBI taxonomy): domain Bacteria; kingdom Pseudomonadati; phylum Pseudomonadota; class Gammaproteobacteria; order Pseudomonadales; family Pseudomonadaceae; genus Pseudomonas; species Pseudomonas sp. TE3911. The sequence continues at coordinate 2,358,649 of NZ_JBSSFP010000001.1, forward strand.
CGCTCAGGTTCAACCCGCTGCGGTGCAGCAACAGACGGATCGCCGGTGCCGGGCCGATGCCCATGAATTCGGGGGCCACGCCGACCACCGCGCTGGCCACCAACCGGGCCAGGGCCGGGCGCGTGCAGTCTGAGGCGCGCCCCACCAACGCGGCCGCCGCACCATCGACCACCGCACAACTATTGCCGGCGGTCTGCACCCCGTCCGCATGCACGGCGCGCAAACGCGCGAGTGCCTCAAGGTCGGTAGACCGTGGGTGACTGTCCTCGGTCACCGCAGCGGCGCGACGTGCCAGGGTGAGGCGTCGGGGTTGATAACCGTCAAGTTCGAACACCTGATTATCGACGCTGACGATCTCTTGCGCCCAGGCCCCCTCACGCTGCGCCTGCAACGCACGCTGATGACTGTCACAGGCATACCGGTCCACCGCCTCGCGGCTCAGGCCATAACGGCGCGCCAGGTTATCGGCGGTGGCGATCATGTCCAGGCCGGGAGCCGGGTCGTACAGTGCCTCCCACAGAAAATCCTTGAATTGCACCTCGCCTCCCAGGCGAAACCCGCCCCGGTGGGTGTAAGCAGCAATCGGATTGCGCGACATGGATTCAGCCGCCACGCACAGGGCCAGTTGCACCTCGTCGCGCAGTTGTTCAGCGGCCTGGCGCAACAGCTCGAAACCGGTGGCGCAGATGCGCTGCACCCCCAGCGCCGGGACCGATTGCGCCACACCGCTGTACAACCCGATATGCCGTGGCAGCAAGTAGGCATCGAAGCTGGCCTGGGCCATGGAACCCGCCAACACGCTGTCCACCGCCTGCGGATCGATATCGGCCCGGGCCAGCACTTCACGGCCGACCTTGATCCCCAGGTCGATGGGCGAGACCTGGGACAGCGCACCACCGAGGTCGACCCACGGCGTGCGCACCGCCTCGAAAATCGCCGCGTCGGCAAACGCCGAATACTGCCCTGCGCCGCTCAAGGCTTGGGCCCGGCGCGCAGGATGGTGGGGTCTTCACCGCGATACAACGCCTCGACCTTGGCCGCGCGCCACTGCAGTACCGCCCGCTGATTGATCGAACCTTTATCGGTGATTTCCCCACGGTCGATGGACGCGGGTTCGTCGAGCACGGCAATCCATTCCAGGCGACTGGCATTACCGGTGGCGTCGCGATTAAGGCGTTGCAACCAATCGCCGAACCATTGGCGCACCGGTTCGCTGGCCAATACCTGGGCGTCGCTGGCGTCGGCGCTCAAACCCGCCAAACGGCGGCATTCGTAGGTTCTGGGGAACACCAGCGCCCCCAGGCATTCGCGGTCCGGCGCGGCAATGACCAGGTCTTGCACGTAGGGCGAGCCTTCCAGTACCGCGCGATTGCGCAACGGGCCTACGCTGACAAACACCCCGGAAGACAGCTTGAAGTCTTCGGCAATGCGCCCGTCGAACATCAGCCCCAATTGCGGCTGGTGGGGATCGGCGAGTTTGATCGCGTCTCCGGAACAGTAGAAACCCTGGTCATCGAACACCTCGGCGGTTTGCTCGGGCGCGCGCCAGTAACCCGGCATGATGTGCGGCCCGCGAAAGCGCCCTTCGAACTTGCCGTCCACCGGCACCAGTCGCACTTCGCATCCCGGCGCGGGCAAGCCGATATAACCGGCCATGGACAACGGCCCAGTGGTGAACGTGCAGGACGGCGCGGCTTCGGTCATGCCCAGCCCGGCCATCATGCGGATGCGCTCACCGCAGTGCAGCTCGGCCACGCGGTCGAGGCGATCCCAGATGCTCTGTGACAGGCCCGCAGCGGCAAAGAAGAACAGTGTCATCCGCGCAAAAAAGCGCTCGCGCAACTCGGCATCCTGCTCCAGGGCGCTGACCAGTTCTTCCCAGCCTTTGGGAACGGTCAGGTAGGCCGTTGGCGAAATTTCCTTGAGGTTGCGCAGGGTCTCGGCAAAGCCCTGGACCGTGGGTTTGCCGTCGTCGAGGTAAAAAGTGCCGCCGTTATAGAGCACGATGCCGACGTTGTGGCTGCCGCCAAAGGTGTGATTCCACGGTAGCCAGTCCACCAGCACCGGCGGTTCCTCGCCGAACACCGGAAAGGTCTGCAACAGCATTTGCTGGTTGGCGCAGAGCATGCGTTGAGTGGTGATCACCGCCTTGGGCAGTTTGGTCGAGCCCGAAGTGAAGAGGAACTTGGCAATGCTGTCCGGGCCGGTGGCGTCAAACGCCGCTTCAGCCTCGGCACCACTCGGCGTTTTAAGCAGGCTGTCGAAGCTCACTCGAGTGCGCCCAGGCACTTCACCGCGCACACTGATCAACGGCGTTTCGGCGGGCAACACCGCCTCGATTGCGCGCTGGTAGACGGCCGCATCGCTGACGAACACCAGCCCCGGTTGCAGCAGGCCACACACATGCCGCAGCTTGGCGAAATCCTGGGACAGCAGCGAATACGCGGGCGATACCGGGCAATACGGAATACCGGCATACATGGCGCCCAGCGCCACCTGCAAATGCTCGATATCGTTGCCCGACAACAATGCCAGTGGCTTGTCCGCCGACAGTCCGTAACTCAACAGGCCTTGGGCAATAGAGCGCACGCTGTCGAGCATCTCCCTGTAGCTCACGCGGCGCCAGTCGCCACCGCCCTGGCGTGCGGCGATAAACGTCTGCTCGGGGCGCACCCGGGCCCAATGCACAAGGCGATCGAGCAAGCGCGCAGGCAACTCGGCCAACGGCTCCAGGGAACGCATATGCAGCACGCCCTGCTCTTCGGTGACCTGCACCGGTGCGTGGCCGATGGACACTTCGCGGTATCGCGACGCGGACTGGGGTTGCGGTCTGAATTCGGAACTCACAAGGACGTCCTCCATCAAGGCGAATCAACGCCGCCTTGTTATTGTTATGTCGCAGCGCCTGCTCAGATCGGGTAGTGCCGTGGCCCGTTCTGCAAGGTCACCCAGCGCAATTGCGTGAAGTGTTCAATGGACGCCTTGCCGCCAAAACTGCCGTAGCCGCTGGACTTGACCCCACCGAAGGGCATCTGCGCCTCGTCGTGTACGGTCGGGCCGTTGATATGGCAAATGCCCGATTCGACCCGCTGTGCCAGGGCCAGGGCACGGCCGGTGTCACGGCTGAAAATCGCCGCCGACAGGCCGAACTCCGAATCGTTGGCCAGGCGCAGCAAGGCTTCGTCGCCGTCACCACGCAACAGCACCGCCACCGGACCGAAGGACTCTTCGCGGTACAAACGCATGTCTTCGGTAACGCCATCGATCAGCGTCGGTTGCAGGATGCTGCCGTCCAGTTGCCCTCCGGCCACCAGCCGCGCGCCTTTGCCCAGCGCATCGTCGATCAGGGCCTTGATGCGCGTACCGGCGCTGGCGTCCACCAGGGAACCCAGTACCGAGTCCGCCGCCGTGGGATCACCGGCGCGCAGGGTCGCGACCTTGGCCGCCAGCTTGGCGACAAAGGCATCGGCGACCTTGGCGTCGACAATCAGGCGCTCGGTGGACATGCAGATCTGCCCTTGGTTGAAGTAGGCGCCAAAGGCTGCTGCCGATACGGCGGCGTCCAGGTCGGCGTCGTCCAGCACCAGCAACGGCGCCTTGCCGCCCAGCTCCAGCAAGGCCGGCTTGAGGTGACGGGCCGAGAGTTCACCGACGATCCGCCCGACATGGGTTGAGCCGGTGAAGTTGACCCGACGCACCGCCGGGTTGGCGATCAGCCGTTCGACAATTGCCGCCGCATCCGCCGGGGCGTTGCTGATGACGTTGACCACGCCATCGCCCAGGCCGGCGTCCTGCAGCACCTGGCCAATCAGGCGGTGCACTGCCGGGCTCAGTTCCGAGGCTTTGAGCACCACGGTATTGCCGCAGGCGAGCGGCATGGCAATGGCGCGGGTAGCGAGGATCACCGGAGCATTCCACGGCGCGATGCCCAGCACCACGCCGCAGGGCTGACGCAGGGCCATGGCGAAGCTGCCAGGCACATCGGAAGGGATCACGTCGCCGGTGATCTGGGTAGTCATCGAAGCCGCTTCGCGCAGGATATTGGCCGCCAGGCGCACGTTAAAGCCATACCAGTTGGCCATGGCGCCGGTCTCGCCGGCGGCCGCGATAAATTCGTCGCTGCGCGCCTGCAACTGCTCGGCAGCCTTGAGCAGCCGGGTACGGCGTTCGTTGGGCGCCAGCGCCGCCCACGCGGGGAACGCAATTTGGGCGGCGGCCACGGCGGCGTCAGCGTCTTCCAGGGTGGCAGCGGCGACCCGCGAGACCACTTCACCGGTCACCGGGTTGCGACGCTCAAAGGTTCGACCGTCGCGCGCGGGGCACGACTGGCCGCCGATCAACAGGGGCACGTCCAGCATGGTGATTCCTCTTTATTGTCTTTATCGGGAATACGTTCAAGCAGGGTAAAACGGTGCGGCCCGCAGGCCGCATCCTTCAGCGCTTATACGCCTGCAGACCAGGCTTGATGCTCTTGTCGTCGAGGAATTGCTTCATGCCCTGCTCGCGACCGCCTTCGGTGTCGAGCAGGCGCGATTGGTCGAGCTTGGCGTAAAGGTAATCCTCGTTCTGCTCCCACGTCAGCTCGCGGCAACGCTTGAAGCCGTGCTTGGCGGCACGCAGCACCACCGGGTTTTTCTCCAGCAGGTTGCGCGCCAGGTCAATGGTGACTTCACGCAGTTGCGCCAGCGGCACGCTTTCGTTAACCAGGCCCATTTCAGCGGCTTTCTGCCCGCCGAAGGTCTTGCCGGTCATGATGTAGTACAGCGATTGGCGATGGCCCACGGTGTCGGCCATGGCCTTGCTGACCAGGTTTCCAGGCGGGATGCCCCAGTTGATTTCCGAGAGGCCGAAGGTGGCTTCGTCGGCGCAGATCGCCAAGTCGCACGCTACCAGAGGGCTGAAGCCGCCGCCGAAGCACCAGCCGTTGACCATGGCGATGGTCGGCTTGGCGTACATGCGCAGCAGTTTCCATTGCCATTGGGAGGCTTCGCGGCGGATTTTTTCCTGGAGGATTTCCGGGCCGGCGTCCACTTCGCGGAAGTATTCCTTGAGGTCCATGCCGGCGGTCCAGGCCTCACCGGCTCCGGTCAGCACCAGCACACCGGCGGCGGGATCCTGTTCCAGGGTTTCCAGCACGTCGATCATTTCCCGGTTCAGGGTGGGGCTCATGGCGTTGCGCTTTTCGGGGCGATTGAGAATGACCCACGCGATGCCTTCCTCAATCTCAACCTTGACGGTGGTCCAGCGGCCTTCGTAATTGCTCATGGCGGTGTGCTCTTGTTCTGGGTTTGAAGATGATTTGAAATTAAACCGCAAATATAGTTATGTCAATTAACTATTAATCTGAATAACCAATATTTAACGACTGTGAAAAACCGTCGTAGCCACAGCGCGCCAACCCCGGCAAACTAGATAGCCTTGTTAACCGCTACCTTCTGAGGATTGCACTGCTAATGGCCAAGCCTTCCAACATCGCCACCAGCCAGGCCCTGCCCGACCATGACGAGGTACAGCCGCCGCTGGATTCAGCCCTGGACGATCTGATCGGTTATGCCATGCGCCGCGCCCAGCTCAAGCTGTTCCAGAACCTGATCGGCCGACTGTCCGACCACGACCTGCGCCCCGCACAGTTCTCGGCCCTGGCGATCATCGAGCAAAACCCCGGCCTGATGCAGGCCGACCTCGCCCGCGCCCTAGCCATCGAACCGCCCCAGGTCGTGCCGTTGCTGAACAAGCTGGAAAGCCGCGCCCTCGCCGTGCGCGTGCGCTGCAAACCCGACAAGCGCTCTTATGGGATTTTCCTGAGCAAACCGGGCGAAATCCTGCTCAAGTCCCTCAAGGACATTGCCGCGCAGAGCGACCTGGACGCCACCGCAGCCCTGGACGTCGAGGAACGTGCAGAGCTGCTGCGTTTGCTCAAGAAGGTGTATCAGGACTGATCCCGCGATCTACCACAGCGCCACGGTGTAGAGCACCAGGAAGCGGGTCTGGTTTTCATCGCGAAAGGCCGCGCCGCCTGGGAAGTCGTTGCGGTAGATCGACTTGCGTGCCATCAGCCCGACGTTCTTCAGCGGGCCGCTTTGGATCACGTAACCCAACTCCATCTGGAACTCACGTTCCTTGCGGTCCTCGGCATTGAACGCCGCCAACTCGATGTTATCGCCGCGCACATAACGCAGCCGGCCCTTCAGGCCCGGCATGCCGGATGCGGCAAAGTCATAGTCGTAAATGGCCTGCCAGGTGCGCTCCTTGGCGTTGAGAAAATCCGAACTCATGGTCAGTTCGCTCATGCCCATCAGCTCCGTGCCGGAGATATAGGGCGTGGCAGTGTCGCCGCTGGAATGCATGTAACCCAGGCTGACGCGGTGCCCACCCAGGCGGTAGGCAAACAGCGCCGAGAGGTTACGGTTATCCACGTCCCCAGCCTTGGCACTGCCGTCCTCGCGGCTGAAGAAACTGCGCAGGTCGCTGGTGAATACCCCATCGCCCACCGGCAGGTTGTGCAGCAACGCCAGGGTGTCCTGCTGGTAAAGGTCCGCCACTTGGGAGTGATAGACGCGCAGGCTGAGGTCTTTATTGACTTGGTAATCCCCGCCGACATACGCCAAGTGTGAGGTGGTCGCCGTCGCATTGAACCGCCGGTTGGGCGATGCGATGGTCATGGCCTGGTAGTCAGTGGAATCACGCTTGTTGATACGGTCGATATAGCCCGTGTTCAGGGTCAGCCCGTCGATGTCCTTGGAGCTCAAGGTGGTGCCGCGAAAGGTCTGGGGCAGCAGGCGGGACGGGCTGGCGAAGGCGAATGGCAGGAAGATTGACACGTCACCGGCCTTCACCGTGGTTTGTGCAAACCGCAATTTGGCGGTGGGCGCCAGGCGTGAGTATTCATCGGCGGCACGCTTGTCGCTGGCCGACACCGGCAATAGCTCGGTGCCGCTGCGGTCCGGCGACGAGTCGAGTTTGATCCCCATCAGCCCACGCACATCCAGGCCAAAGCCTACGACGCCAGGGGTGTACCCAGACTCCAGGTTGAGCATGAACGCCTGGGCCCATTCTCGCGCGGCGGTCTTGGCGCCGTCGTCCTTGTAGTCACGGTCCAGGTAGTAATTGCGCAGCGTCAGGGTGCCGTGGCTGTCGTCGATGAACCCCGCCGCCCACAGTGGAGTGGGCAGGATGCTGAACATCAGCAGTGCACTGATCAGGCGTGGAGTGCTGTTCGACACACAGCAGGCCGCCGCGACGGCGTCCGTGGGGAGTTTTGGCATGTTCGATGTCCATTTTTTGTTGTTGTTTTTGGGGGTGGCACAGGCTTGGCCCAGTGGGCTTCGCGGACAGAGAATGGAAACAGCTGGATCCCTTCGTCAACCGCCACTGACCGATAATCGAACATTAATAAACCTATCTATTTTCATATTTTCGACTGACGTTAATCTCAAACACCTGCGTTAGACGGCTTGCGTCATGATTTTAGACTGGGGTCCGGCACCCTTCTTTTTATAGTTATATTTGTTATCTTAATTTCCAGCAGCCGGTCAGGCTCGCCACCACAACAAAAACAACAACGAGGTTTGCCCATGAACAGTTCATCGCGTCGTTCGACGCTGACGATCGCTTTGTGTTTTATCGTTGCGCTGATCGAGGGTTTCGATCTACAGGCGGCCGGCACCACCGCTGCCGGGCTGCGCAACAGTTTTGCCCTTGACCCGAAAATGCTCGGCTGGGTATTCAGTGTCGGGATCATCGGCCTGCTGCCGGGAGCGTTTTTTGGCGGATGGATCGCCGACCGTATCGGCCGCAAGAAAATCCTGGTGATCGCAGTGCTGCTGTTTGGGCTGTTCTCCTTGAGCACGGCATTTGTACAGAGCTACTCAAGCCTGTTGCTGGTGCGTTTTCTCACCGGCCTGGGCCTGGGCGCCGCGTTGCCCAACCTGATTGCGCTGTGTGCCGAAGCGGTGAGCGAGCGCAATCGCGGCACCGCCATCAGTGTCATGTACTGCGGTGTACCGCTGGGGGGTGCATTGGCCGCCGTGGTGGCGATGTTTTCCAGTGAACACTGGCAGACCACCTTTATCATCGGCGGCCTGGCGCCGCTGCTGGCCGTGCCATTGATGATCCTGCTGCTGCCCGAATCCAACGTCTTTCGCCAACAGGTCGACCACACGCCAGGTGCCCGCCCATCCACGGGCCAGGCGCTGTTCGGCGAGGGTCGCGCCCGCACCACCCTGGCGCTGTGGCTCAGTTACTTCTTCACCCTGACCGTGATGTACATGTTGCTTAACTGGCTGCCTTCATTGTTGCTAGAACAAGGTTTCAGCAAACCCCAGGCGGGCATGGTGCAGATGCTCTTCAATATCGGCGGCGCCCTCGGTTCACTGCTCGGTGGCGTGCTGCTGGACCGTTGCAACGCGCTCAAAGTGGTGCTGTTTGTGTACGCCGGGTTGCTGGCGGCGCTGGCCGGTGTCGGCCTGTCGGTGGGCATCGTGCCCATGGCCGTCGCGGGTTTCGCTGCCGGGTTGTTCGTGATGGCTGCGCAATTGGTGCTGTATGCCAGCGCCCCGCCCTCCTACCCCACGGCAGTGCGCGCCACCGGCGTGGGTGCGGCCGTGGCCATCGGCCGTCTGGGCTCGGTGGCCGGGCCGCTGGCGGCCGGGCAACTCCTTGCGGCAGGCGCCGGTACCGCCGGCGTGCTGCTGGCGACCTCTCCCGGCGTGGTGATCGCCGCACTGACCATCATCAGCGTGATGGTGCGTGCGGCGCCACTGAACCTGCCCGGCACCTCCACGTCTAGAACTGGTGCAGCCAGTTAAGCACCAGCTTATTGCCCTGGGTGCGGTTCTGCGCCTCCTGCTCAAAGTACGCGTTCACCGACAGGACATTCTCCTTGTTGAACGCGTACACCAGGCCCGGGCCAATGGCCCAGACCTTTTCCCGCCGACCACTCACCGCATGCCCCTCTACCTCGGTGTCGGTGATCTGCTTCAACCAATAGCCATTCAAGCCCACGCTCAACTGCTGGTCGATTGCGTACTGCAACGTCAGGTTGGCATGCAACGCCTGCCCCGCCTGGGTGTCGGAGACATCGCCAAAACTGGCCGATGGTTGGTCATTCTTGCCATTCCACAGGTACATGAAGCGCCCGCTCGCCGACCACTTCGGGTTGAACCAGTAGGTCGCCGCGTAATACGGGTTGAATGACCAGAAGTTGCTGCCAGGGTTGATCGAGCGCTTGCGATCGTAGGCACCTACCGGGATCGCCACATCGACTTCGACCCGCTGGGTCAACAGCGGGCTGCCATCGGCGCGGTTCAGGGTCGGCAGTTGCAGGAAGGGGCCGACGACCACGTCGCCAAAGCCTGCCCGCGAACTCAGTGCCGCGTTATTCAAACCATCGTCCACATCCACATGGGCCAGGGACGTGTTGATCACGGTGAATCCGGGCATCGCACCATTGGCCAGGGGTTGGCCGACGTAGATGATCTGCGTGGTCGGCGCCACCACTTCCACGTCCTGCTTGGGCAGCGCCAGCTTGTTGCCGTTGGCGTCATTGAAGCGGCTGGCGCGCGAGTACGTCAGGTATTCCTCCAGGTACCAACCGGGTCCGGCAGGCGCTGGCGAGCCATCGTAGAAACTGGTGCTGCCCAGGTTGAGTCCGGGCAGGTCGTAAGCGTGTGCAGTCGATGACAGTGCGACAAATGTTGAGGCCGCAACGGTCCGCAAGATTGGCTTGAGCATCTTGTATGTCCTGTATTTTTGTTGTTGTTCAAGACCCCCGGCGCGGTGGATCCGCCCCGGGGTTTAACGCGGCTGCAGCGCCTACACGTAGGTGGCCGCCAACCCGCCGTCCACCGGCAGATTGACCCCATTGATCCATCGCGCAGCGTCCGAACAGAGGAAGGCAATCACCGACGCCACCTCATCGGCCAGGGCGGGACGCGTCATGCGCTGGCTGTCCTGGGCCACCCGTTCCGGGCCGAGCATGCTGACGAAATCCCCCAGAATCGGGGTGAACACCGGCCCCGGCGCGACGCAGTTGATGCGTACCGAATGATCGCGAAACCATCCTTGGGATTGCTGCAGGCTCCAGACGATCAGCGCCTCTTTGAAATACTGATAACAGGTGCCCTGCTCCACCGGATTGGCGGCCAGCCACTGCTGCCCGGCCCTGAAACTTTCGGTCGCCGCCAGCGCCTTGTGCAGCGCCAACCGCTGCGGCCACTGCGCACCGAGTACCGAAGCGACATTGACGATGCTGCCGCCCGCCGGCATGCGCGGCAGCAGCGCTTGAGTCAGATGGCGCAGGCCCAGGTAATTGACCTCGGCCACCGTTTGCATCGGCGCCGTACCGGGCACGCCGGCAATGTTGCACAGGGCATCGACCTGCTGCGGCAGGCGCGCCACCAGCGCATCGATGCTGGTGGGATCGCTCAAGTCGGCATGGAAAAAGCCATCAAGCGTCAACTGCGGTTCATGGCGATCGACGCCGATCACCGTGGCGCCCTGGAAGCGCGCCAATCGCGCGACTTCCGCACCAATGCCCGACGCCACGCCGGTCACGATCAAGGTTTTGCGGTACAGGTTCATGGTCAAGCCCTCTTATTGTTGTATAGGCATGCGCGAGCCGGGGCTCAGAAGGGATAGGTCGGCGGCGTGTTTTTTACGGTGACCCATTGCCACTGGGTGTACTCGTCCCAGTCGGCCGGCCCACCCACACTGCCGCCATTGCCCGAGGCGCCGCGTCCGCCGAAGGGGTTGATGCATTCGTCCGCCACGGTCTGGTCGTTGATGTGCAGCAGGCCGCAATCAAGTCGTTCGCCAATGGCCATGGCGCGCCCCACCGAGGGTGAAATGATCGCCGCCGAAAGCCCGTACTCGGTGCGGTTGGCCAATTCGATGGCCTCCTCGTCCGTGGCAAAACTGACCACCGTGGCCACTGGGCCGAACACTTCGTCCTCAAAGGCGCGCATGCCCGGCCGTACGCCACTGAGCACGGTGGGCTGGTAGAACAACCGGTCGTATTCGCCGCCCGCTTCCAACCGCGCGCCGGCTTGCAGGCTGTCGCTGACTATCTCGTGCACGCGCTGCAATTGGCGTTGATTGATCAATGGGCCGAGCGCGGCCTCACCCCGGGCGGCGTTGCCCACGGTGAGCGCCCGGGCCTTTTCCACCAACTTGCGCGTCAGGCTGGCGGCGATGGATTCATGGACCAGAATCAACCCGGTCGCCATGCAAATTTGCCCTTGATGCAGCCAGGCGCCCCAGGCGGCATTGCTTGCGGCCAGGTCGAGGTTGGCGTCTTCGAGAATAATCAACGGGTTCTTGCCGCCCAGTTCCAGCGCGACTTTTTTCAGGTGCCGACCGGCCACCTCGGCGACTTTGCGCCCCGCTGCCGTGGAGCCCGTAAACGCGATCATCCGCACATTGGGGTCGCGGCACAGCGCCTCACCGGCCGCTGCGTCGCCGGGCAACACGTGCAGCAGGCCCTTGGGCAAGCCTGCTTCTTCGAAGAGTCGGGCAATGAGAAAACCACCGCTGACCGGCGTCTGTGGGTCAGGCTTGAGCACCACCGCATTGCCCGCCGCCAAGGCCGGCGCCACCGAGCGCAGTGACAGTATCAGCGGGAAATTGAACGGTGAAATTACCCCAACCACGCCATGGGGCTGGCGCCGAGCATAGGACAATCGCCCCGCCGCACTGGGCAGCACCACTCCGTGGGGTTGAGACAACAAGCCCGCCGCCTGATGCAGCAGCACAATCGCCTCGCGCACTTCGTGTTCGCCCTTAAACAACGCGCCCCCGGTTTCCCGCGCGACGTACAGCGCCAGTTCGGCGAAAGACTGCTCGGCGACGTCGGCCGCCTTGCGAAACACCTCGGCGCGCTCCCGTGGACCGAGTGCGGCCCACGCCGTTTGGGCCAGGGCCGCGCTGCGACTGGCCAGGGCGACATCGGCCGGGCTGGCCATGGCGCAGCGCAGCAGCGGCTCGCCGGTGGCGGGTTCGATCACGGGGCTCACGGATCCCGAAGCGGGTATCCAATCGCCGTTAAACAGGCATTCGGACTCAAGGGCCCGCTGTAACAGGTGGGTGGTTTCAGACACTGACATGGCAACTCCCGGTTCTTGTAATTGTCATCGCCTGCACGAGTGCAAACGCCGCATTTGGCCTTGAGCAAAGGCTGTGCCGCTTGCACGTGCTGACGCAGACATAAACCGCCGAGGGCTCTGGACCGGGGCCTGACACGTGCCGCCCATTGACCACTCGCCCATCGGCCGCAAAAACCAGGGGCCTGGCACTTGTTCAATTGATAAGGTTATGTTTAGTAACTATCTGAGCAGTTACTCATATCGTTCATTCGCTTTGCAGGGGCATAACAATGACTAACCCCCACAGCGCGCCAGCCACCGCGCCCTATCATCCGCGCGGCGACAGTCGCCACCTCAGCGACAGCAGCTCGCCGACGCCTGCGGAACTGACCGACTGCCTGTTTTTTTCTCCCGAAGACGGGAGGATCTGGCTCAACGACCAACGCATGCTGCTGCTGCACAGTTCCTCGTTCGGCGCCCTGCGCAGGGAAGTCATCGAGCGTCTGGGGCTGGAGCAGGCGCGCGGTCTGTTCACCCGTACCGGCTATGCCTCCGGAGCGCGGGATGCCCGGCTGATCCGCGAGCGCTGGCCAAACGCTGATGCCGCTGCGGTGTTTCGTGCCGGGACGCACCTGCACACCCTGGAAGGCATGACCAAGGTCGAGCCGCTGCATTTCAAGTTCGACGCCGACTCGGGCTTTTATGAAGGCGAGTTTCTCTGGCACCACTCCTGCGAGGCCGATGAGCATGTGGGCGCCTACGGCATCGGCCAGGACCCTGTGTGCTGGACGGAGACCGGCTACGCCATCGGTTTTGTCAGTGGCCTGTTCGGGCAACTGGTGATCTTTCGCGAAGTAGAGTGCCGAGGCATGGGCCACAGCAGTTGCCGGGTGATCGGTAAGACCGCTGAACAATGGGGTGATGTTGAGCAGGACTTGCGCTACCTGAACGTGTCCTCGACCGTCACCCACACCGCCGACGCCTGTGCGCGCCACAGCCCGGTAGACCGCCTTGCCAGCACCAGCGCACCCCGACCTTTGGTGGGCGCCAGTGCCGCGTTCAACGCAGCAATGCAGGCCCTGCAACGCGTCGCGCAGACGCCCGCCACCGTGCTGATCAGCGGGGAGTCCGGCGTGGGCAAGGAAATGTTTGCGCGCCAGTTACATCAACTCAGCCGTCGCCACGACAGCCCGTTCGTGGCGCTCAATTGCGCGGCCATCCCGGACAACCTGATCGAGGCTGAACTCTTCGGGGTTGAACGCGGCGCGTACACCGGCGCCACCCACTCACGGCCCGGGCGTTTTGAACGGGCCCAGGGCGGCACGTTGTTTCTGGATGAAATCACCAGCCTCAGCCTGGCCGGGCAAAGCAAACTGCTGCGGGCATTGCAGGAGCGCGAGATCGAACGCGTCGGAGGCATACGCGGCATCACGGTGGATGTGCGGGTAGTGGCCGCCACCAATATCGATCTGCGCAAAGCGGTGGCTGACGGCACCTTTCGCGAAGACCTGTTCTACCGGCTGAATGTCTACCCCATCGCCCTGCCGCCGTTGCGTGAACGCCGCGATGATATCCCGCTGTTGATCAACGCGTTCCTCACCCGCTTCTGCCAGGAGTACGCCCGTACACCCGTGGGCCTGACCATGCGCGCCCTTAAAGTCCTGCTGCGCTACGACTTCGCAGGGAACGTGCGCGAACTGCAAAACCTGATCGAACGCGGCCTGATCGCCAGCGACGAAGGCCAGGCCATCGACTTGGTGCACCTGTTTCGCAACGAGCCACTGCCGGCGGATCCGTACGGCCTGGACGACCATGGCAGCCTGTCAAACACCGCACCTTTGCAGCGACCAGCACTGCTGGACACCCTTGGGCAGTTGGACCAGGGGTTTTCCATCGAGGGCCTTGAATCACGCCTGATCACCGAAGCGCTGCAACAGAACGCCGGCAACCTCGCCGCCGCCGCCAGGCTCGTGGGGCTTAGCCGTGCTCAGTTTGCCTATCGGTTGAAGAAGCACCAGCGGCAACAGCCTTGAAGGGATTGCCTGAAAATGAGTGCTTTAAATGTTTTATCCAATTAAGTATTTTGCACGGGTACCGAGCCCCCTTTGAATCGTGACCAGGAGCACCCGTGACCGGACTGCGTGAACGTCAGAAAGCCGAACGCCGACAAGCCATCAGCAAGGCGGCCATCGAACTGTTTGAGCGCCAGGGTTTCCAGAACACCACCATCGAACAGATCGCCAGCCAGGCTGGCGTATCGGCGCCCACGGTGTTCAAGTATTTCGGCAACAAACAGGAAATCATCCTGGAAATCCTGCACCACGCCGATCAACGCGCGATCACCGACACTCGCCGCCTGATCCAGGAAATCGAAGATCCGGTTGACGCGCTGTGCCACCTTGAACGGCTGCTGACCGGCTACGCCCTGGAAGTCATGCACCCCAGCCTGTGGCGGGAATTGCTGCCACTGATCCTGTTCGGCGGCACCAACGAACTCCCCGCCGGCTATCGCGCGATGAACGACGCACTCAGGGCTGAGATCAGCCAACTGCTGCGCGAACTGCAACTGGCCGGCAAGCTACGCCCGCAACTGGACGTGGAAATGGCTGCGTTTTTACTGAACGATTACTCACACCTGCAACTGTTCAGACTGGTGAATCAGGAACACCCGGATATAGAAGCGCACTCCACGCAGGTCAGGCGTATTACGGAGCTGGTGTTTTATGGCATGCAGGCCTGACTGAGGGGTTGCCCCCATGAGCATGGTTATCTGCACGATTCTTACAGGTTGACGCCTCACTCTGTGGTGAGCGGGATTGTCCCGCGCTGGGGTGCGCGACGGCCTTAGAGCCGGCCGGATTTTTGTCTCGTGTCCTCAGGTAACCGTGTGGGAGGGGGCTTGCTCCCGATGGCGGTGGGTCAGTTACAGCTCTGTTGGCTGACACACCGCCATCGGGAGCAAGCCCCCTCCCACAGTTTGATCTCCATAGATCAGACAGATAGGTCTCAGTCTGCTTTTGCCCTGCTTTTGCCCTGCTTTTGCCCTGCTTTTGCCCTGCTTTTGATCCGGCCCTTACATCCTCTTCGCTGACGAAGTCAGCGGTCTTTTGATCTGCGCTTTTGATCTTGATCTCAGGCGCCCCATCAAACACGCTGGCCGAACGCAGGCTTGAATCCGTGGGTAACCCGGCAGGACGCCGGGTTAGCCGCGCTGGGCCATGGATGGCCCATCGCGGCGGCCCACGGATTCAAGCCGGAGTGAGGGCACACCGAGCCTAGGCGAGGTGCCGAGTGTTGGGGCGAAGCGTTTTTGGTTACTTTTTGCGCTCTTCAAAAAGTGACCCGCTGTAAGAGCGGAACCCATAGCCGCCGTTACCCCAATAACGGATATGTACACCGACAAACCGCCATCGCGCTCGAACTCGGTACCCCGGACAGAGCCCGCACATCACTGCACCAAACGCCCTCAGTAAAACCGATAACACCGAACCACCACCTGATCAGCACTGGGGTAATGCACCAACCCAATAAAACTCGCACGCCCAAGCCAATCCAACCGCCCCTTCGGCACCTGAAACACCGGCGTGCAGGTACACCGATACTCCGTCTCGGGAATCGGCCACTGCCCCTCACGCTCCAACTGACGCCCATACTCCGTCATGTTCAGAACCCCCCGATTACGCAGATTAATCAGCTCTCCCTGATCAGTCCTGAGGCTATAGCGAGCGTCCAGTTGACCCAGCCCATCCGGGCGCAGAACAAACAAATCCTCGCCGCCCGCCAGCACCTGACCGCGAATACCTACCCCCTCGAAATCCCCCCCCACAATCGGGTAGTTGCAGCGCAAACCGTCAACACTGTCGCCCAGCATCACCCCACGCCCTATGGCCACGCGCAACGTCAGCACGCGCTGCAAATTAGGCGCAACGTCCATCAAGTCCAAATGCTCACTCATGGCACAACTCCAAACCCGGCGCGCACGCACCGGGTCGCAGGGGATCAGCGGTTGGTCTTGATGTTGGTCCAGGTGCGCGTACGGATTCGCTCGATCGCAGGCGGAATCGGCTCCAGGGCAAACAACGTCTTACGCACTTGCTCCGGCACATACATGTTGGGGTTGTCGCGGATATTGGCGTCTACCAGTGCAGTGGCGTCCTTGTTCGGGTTGGGGTAGCCGATCTTGTTGCTGATGCGGGCAATCACTTCCGGACGCAGGATGTAATTGATGAACGCATGGGCCTCGGCCACGTCGGGGGCATTGGCCGGGATCATCATCACGTCCGACCACATCGGCGCGCCTTCCTTGGGCAAGGCCATCTCGACCTTGACGCCCTTGCCGGCGGCATCCGCCAATTGCTTGGCCAGCGCGACACCACCGGACCAGCCCACGCCGACGCAGATATCACCGTTGGCCAGGTCCATGCCGTAGCGCGATGAGTTGAAATAGGTGATGTAGGGACGGATTTTCATCATCGCCGCCTGGGCCTGCGCATAGTCCTCGCGCTTCTGGCTGTTGGGGTCCAGGCCCTTGTAGTGCAAGGCGATGGGCACGATTTCGTTGCCTGCGTCGAGGAAACCCACGCCGCAAGTGGCGAGTTTGGCGAGGTTTTCTTCCTTGAAGATGATGTCCCAGGTGTCAATCTTTACGTCGGGCCCCAGGGCCTTGCGCACCTTGTCGACGTTGTAGCCGATCAGCGTGGTGCCCCACAGGTAAGGTGCGGCGTAGCGATTGCCAGTGTCACCCACCGCTTCCAGGGACTGCATGAACTGCGGGTCCAGATGCTCCCAGTTCGGCAACTGCTTGCGGTCCAGGGGCTGGACGGCACCGGCGGTGATCAGGTGCCCCAGGTTGGCAGTGCCGGGGAAGACCACGTCGTACCCGGAGTTGCCCGTCAGCAGCTTGGACTCCATGGTTTCAGCGCTGTCGAACACGTCATAAATCGGGCGAATACCGGTTTCTTCCTGGAAGCTCTTGAGCACTTCCGGCGGCAGGTATTCGATCCAGTTGTAGATCCGTACGGTCCGTTCTTCCGCCAGGCAAAAGCCACTGATCAGAAGGGAGGCGACAGTGCCCAGCAAGGTGTGACGCAAAAACCTGTTCATGATTAAACACTCCAGCGCGGCCACGATGGCTCGCGGCACTTAGTAGCGATAGGTGAAATACAATTCCAGCGCGCTGAACCTCTGGTCATCGCCAAAGACTTGCTTGGCAGCGGCCAGTGGCTTGACCCAGTTGTAGGACAGCGATGTATAGAACGACGGCGTGGGCGTCCAGTCGAGGAAAACCACGCTCTCATCGGCAAAACGCCGGTCACTGACCGCCGCGCCCATGTAGTTCTTCTCGTCCAGCCAGAACTGATAGTGAATCGTGCCGAGGGTCACGGTGTCGCTGAGGTGGGTCTTGAGCGAGAACTGCTGGACCTTTTCGTTGCTGTTGAACAGCAGGTAGTTACCGACCACGTCGCCGATAAGCCACGTGCTCCAGTCGACAAAGCCTTTGCTCAGCGGGTCCCAGGCTTTCTGGCGGTTGTCGGTGAGGTTGTCGTCACCGGAAAAACTCGCGTAGCGGTAGCCGATGATCGGTGTCAGCGGCAGCGTGCTGAAGGCATAGTCGGCCTGGCCATACCAAGCGTTGGCATCGTAGTCGGCACCCTCGCCGCTGCCGCGCTCAATGGCGTATTCGGCGTTCAGCGTCAGTGCCTGCACACCGGGCACCTTGGCGTTGAGCGCCCTGATGTTGTAGACCTGCATCCCGTCACGAAGACGCGGGAATGTGCTGCCTCTGGGGCCCAGGGCATGGACCTTCATGGCCATCGCCCCCAGGGTCACCTGGTCATCGACGTTGTAATCGAGGTTGACGCCAGTCATGCGGAAGTCGCCCAAATCGTCGTCGGTGCGCAAGGTGAATGCCTGGGATTTGAGTGCGCCATGGTTCCAGGCCAGGACCGCCGAATCCTTGAACGCGGTTCGAGGGCCCAGCCAGTAGGCGGCGTCCTTGTACTGGTCGAGGTTGCCGTCCATGACGATGAACCCGGTGCCGATCATGTAGTTCTGGCGGCCTGCGGTGAAGGTCCACTCGCCGGCCCGAAAACCAGCGTAGAGCTCTTCAAACGCGGCTTTACCGTCGGAGCTGCGGGTGAAGCCGCCCGCATCGCCATCGCCGAACGTGCTGGCAGCCACCAGGGAGCCGCCCGCCAGCAGGCTGAAATCGGGCTGCAGCGCGTAGTCAAGTTTGACGCCGGGCTTGATGTAGAGCTCTTGCCAGTTGATGTTCGCGCCGCCGTTTTTACCGCTGCGTGCATCAACCTGGCCACTGCCAAAGTTAACGCCACGGGTAAACAGCGTCCCACCACCCGCCGTGAAGTTGACTTCGCCCTTGAGATTGCCGTCCTCAAAGGTGTAGCCCGCCAACGCGACGTGGGTGGTCAGGGGTAAGCCGACCGCTAAGAGCGCTCGTGAGAAACGCTTGGTGAAAACCATAAGAAGCTCCTGTGGAATTATTGTTGTTACAGGGCAGTCAATGGCGACGCAGCGCGCCGCCAACACCTGGCCTGGGCCAGGTGAATAGAACGCAAGACTCTTATTGTTGGGCGTGTGTCAGGGATTCAGGTGGGCCGCAATGGCACGCAGCATCCGCACGCTGTCGGCATCGAACGGGCCGACCGCTTCCGTCAGAGACGATTGCTTGACGATCACCACGCCGGACGGCTTGTCGATGAACAGGTACTGGCCGTGAATTCCGCCGGCCATCAGTGCCTGGCTGTGATCGTTGAACACGTACCACTGGCTGCGATAGGACGCACCCGGCGTCCAGCTGGAAAACTCGTCATTTTGCGCGTAGATCGCCGGATCGGAACCGGCGGCGATCCGGGCGACGGTCGCAGGGGACAGCAGTTCAAGCCCTTCGTGGCGTCCATTGTTGGCCAGCAGCCGACCGAAACGCGCCATGTCCCTCAAGGTGGCGCTGAAGCCTGCGCCCGCCACATTGCGTCCCCAGGCGTCGGCCATGAAGTAGCCGTCACGGTCGCAACCCAGGCGCTCCCAGATCGTCTCCAGCATCTGACTGCAAGCCTTGCCCGACGCACGTTCCATAACCCATGCCAAGGCTTCGGTGGTCGCGGTCACATAATGGAAAAATCCGCCATGGCTGCCGCGTTTCTTGAGGGATGGCAAGTACTGGTACAGGGATGCGAATTGCGCGTAAGCCGCCGGAGCCGGTTGAAAGCCGCAGGCATAACCGTACTGCGAACTCTCTGAGTTGGGATCGTCGTAGACCTCGCTGTAGTCGATGCCCACCGCCATGTCGAACAACTGGCGCACCGTGGCATCGCCAAACGCACTGCCGGCCAACTCGGGGACGTAATACGCAGCGAGCAACTCAGGTCTGAGCACGCCCTCGGTGACCAGTTGCTCACCCAACGTCCCAATCAACGACTTGGTCACCGAAAACATGATGTGTCGATCACCGGCGCGCTGTCCGTTGAAGTAACGCTCGAACAACACTGTATCGCCCTGCATCACCAGGAACCCGTCGGTCTGGCTGGCCACAAGGTGATCGATAACGCTGATGCTCAGCCCGCATTCGCTGTTGAAATACAGCGAATCCAAGGCTGTCGGGGCAACCTTGAGCGGGCTGGCAGGTGCTGCGCCCGCCTGCACGTCGATGGTGGGACGCAGTCGTGCGAGGTTGCGAAACCCCCATTGACTGAAGGGCGAACGCATCCAGTTGTCCCACGTAACGCGGCGTGCGGGCTCTGACGGGAAGCCCTGCATGAGTAAAGGTGCGAGGCGAGGCTTGGACAACGCCTCGTCAGTCTGGACATACAGGCTGGCCAATGATGGCGTGATTTTCTGACCCATGGTGTAACCCTGGAAATGACTCTGCATGCGAGCAGATGCGAAGCAATAATTAACCGGCAAATATTCTTTAGTCAATAAAAGATTTAACCGATCAAAAGCTTTACAGGCCAGGGGCCGCCGATCACCTTGCCGTCAGTAGAAGTACGCCACGCGAAACTGCAGCGAATTATCGATCTTCACGCCCTCGCGCACCGAGGTGTCATGCATGAGCTGCCCCATCACCTGCACTTGCTTGCCCAGCATCGTGGCGACAGTGAAACCGAGCGTGCCGTTACTGCGGCTGGTGGCGAGGGTTTCATGGTCAAGCGTCTGGCGCGCGCCCCAGTTATGTCGATACGAAATCGCGGCGTAAGTGTCCGGGGTGAAGTTGTAGCGTAAATGGTTGTGCAACTGGAATAGCGGCGCTTTTTCGGCGTCGGTGGCGCGCTGCTTGTCGTAGAACTCCGTTTCGGCGATCACGTCCCAGGTGATTTTATCGGTGAGTCCCTTGATGTAGCCGACTTGAAAGTCCAAGGCCCAGCGGTTATCGCTCAACGCAAAACCCTGGTTTTTATCGCTGCCGGTGGGTGCCGTGACGAACACCGACCAGCCCAGGTGTTCATTTCTGGCAAGGTCTGCGATGGTCCATACCGTTCCACCGAAGGTGATATCCCCCAGCCCAGAGTTTTTGCTGTCGGTGGCGCCGATCTTCTGATAACCGAAGGGGATCACAATCTGTGGATCCCAGGTCAAGCCTGTGTTGAAGAACTCGGTGAAGTGGATCAATCGCAACACGCCGACAGTCAGGTCGAGGTCGAGGTTGTCGGCGACTTTCTTGCCGCCGGAATACACCTTGTCCCCTCGCGGATTCTGCTGGTACAGCACCACCACATCGGTGCCTTGGGGCAGCGCGGTGTAGTCGCCGGGGTCGGGTTTGACATCGGCCTGGGCCAAGGGCGCCAGACTGGCAAACAATGCGCTGAACGTCAGAGTGCTAAGTATTTTCATGGCGGGTCCCGTTATTTTTATTGGAGGCAGAGCTTCGCCATGACGACTCCGTGGGGAGTCGCCAGGCTTAGGTGAAACGGATTGGAATCAGTGCGCGGTGGTGTGTCCGCCAGCCTTGAGATCGGCTTGCAGATCCTGGGTCCGCTTGACGAGGTATTGACGGATCAATTCCATGTCTTCGCGCTGAAGGATGTCGGAAAAATTCGGCATCCCTCCATTGATCAGCGCCCCGCTGAGAAAGGCGGGAAACGCCGCGTGCTTGTTGTCATCCAGGTACCGCAGGTCTGGCACCACACCGCCGCTGATAGCATTGAGGCCATGGCAACCGGCACACAATCCATTGAACAGCCCGCGCGCCTGGGTCAGTTGCTCGGGGGTTGCAGTGAGTGCCTGATGGGTCGTCGGCATGACGGGTGCAGCTTTCGGCGCAGGCAGTTCCCCGTGCGCACCCAGTTTGAAGGCGATCACCCGCGACTCTGCTCGCACCTTGCCTTTGTTGGTCAATGGGCCGGTCAGCAAAGGAATGATGCCTCCCCACCCCACAGAGAACGCCACATATTGCTCGCCATTGACGGTGTAGGTGACGGGCCCGGCCATTACTCCTGAATTGGCTCGATGCTCCCATAGCGGCTTGCCGGTGTCGGCGCGGTAGGCGACGACGCGCCCATCGGCGGTGCCCTGGAACACCAGGTTACCCGCCGTGGCCAACGTGCCGCCGTTGCCGGCGCTGATGTACGGTTGCTTCCAGGCGGCTTTCTGTTTTACCGGGTCCCAGGCGATCAGTTCGCCGCTCCAGGCGTCGCGGATTTTATTCAGGATTTTCGGGTCCTCAGGCAGGTCCGGCACATCCAGGCCGAAGTTCACCACGGACTTGTTCGATAAGAACATCGGCGCCTTGGCCGCTTTCAGTTCGGCCAGGGTGTATTGGGCCGGGATGTAGACGTAACCGGTCTTGGGGCTGAACGACATCGGGTGCCAATTGTGCCCGCCGAGGAAGCTCGGCTGCACCACTTTCGGCTCCTTGGAATAGTCGGCCGCGCCGGTGAGGATCGGACGCCCGGTTTTCAGGTCGATACCGCTGGCCCAGTTGACCGGGACGAAATTCTTCGCCGAGAGCAATTGCCCGTTGGTGCGATCGAGGACATAGAAAAACCCGTTCTTCGGCGCCTGCATGATCACTTTGCGCAGGCTGCCGTCGATCTTGATATCGGCCAGGATCATGTGTTGGGTCGCCGTGAAATCCCACTGGTCCTGCGGCGTGATCTGGTAGTGCCACACGTATTCGCCGGTGTCTGGGCGCAGTGCCAGAATCGACGACACGTACAGGTTGTCACCTTTGCCATTGGTGCGGAACTGGTAGTTCCAGGGTGAGCCATTGCCGGTGCCCACATAGAGAAGATCAAGCTGCGGATCGTAGGCCATGGAGTCCCAGACCGTGCCGCCACCGCCCCACTTCACCCAGCCGTCGCCATCCCAGGTTTTCATGGCCTTGGCCATGGCGGGGTTTTCCGCTGGCAGCTTGGGGTCACCCGGCACCGTATAGAAGCGCCACACCTGTTTACCGGTGTCGGCATCGTAGGCCGTAACGTAACCGCGCACGCCGAACTCGGCGCCGCCATTGCCGATCAGCACCTTGCCCTTGACGATGCGGGGCGCGCCGGTAATCGAATAGCTTTTTGTGCGATCGATAATGGTATCGACGCTCCACACCGGCTGACCATTAGCCGCATCCAGGGCGATCAAGCGTCCATCGAAACTGCCCACATAGACTTTGCCCTGCCACACCGCAACGCCCCGGTTGACCGGCCCACAACACCCCTGGCTAAGGTTTTCGGCGGGCACTTTCGGGTCGTATTTCCACAGCAACTCACCGGTGGCGGCATTGATGGCATACACGATGCTGAAGGCGCCGGTGGTGTACATCACACCATCGACCACCAGCGGCGTGGCCTCGGTGCCGCTGTCGATATCCAGCTTGGTCGTCCACGCCAAGCCCAGCTGTGCGACGTTGCCGGCATTGACGCTGTCCAGTGGGCTGTAACGCTGCTCGTCATAGGTGCGACCGTGGCTCATCCAATTGCCGGGCTCCTGGTCGGCCGCGATGATTCGCTGGCCATCGACCTGCGCCGGGCCCGCCCACACAACAGAGCAGAACGTAGCCATCAGTAAGGGAATGCCTGGCAACAGGCTGCGTAATCTCATTATTATTTTTCTCCTGCGATAAGCGGCTCGGTGTCACCCCCAGCCCAGGCAAGCTTATTAGAGGACTTGGCGCGCTGCGCGACTTGACTGACGCTGCCAAAGCGCTTGGCATTCTCTGCCAGGCGCGCACTTACGTAGCGTGCTGGCGAAAATCCCGAGGGGCGTGCTGAAAATGACGCTTGAACGCGCGGCTGAAATGCGCGGCGTCGACAAAACCCCATTTAAAGGCGATCTGAGTGATGGATTCATGGCGCAGATCCTGGCAGCGCAGATCCTGGGCCACCCGCTCCAGGCGGCGCTGCTGAATGTAGCGAGAGATGCTTTCGTGGCGCTGCTCGAACAACCGATAGAGCTGGCGGACAGAGACGTTCAACTGCCGCGCCAGATAGTCAGGGCCCAACTCAGCCTCTTGCAGGGAAGACTCAACCAGGCGGGTGGCCAAGCCATACAGATCATCATGACCCACGCAGGCAAAGGCGGGCTGCCCGTCGGTGCGTTCATCCAAGCCAGCGACAGCCAACCGGATTAATGCATGTTCCAGCGCGGGCCCATCGCTCCTGCCGCCGGAGTCACCGCTCAACGCAACGTCACCCAACGAACGCACCAGAGCGCGAATCATGTGAGTGGCGACACTGTTGCGCGCGAGCTTGCCAAACAGCGGTTGCTGGCCAAGCTGATGGCTGACTTCCTGGCGTGACAGGTGAATCGAGATATTCTGCACCAGCCCTCGCGGCTCTATGTCGAAGGCCTGGGCCGAGTCCACCAGGGCGATGTCTTCAGGCCCTAATTCAATCACCTGATTTTGCCCGCGGATGCGCTGGTGGCCGCTGCTCTGAAGAATGAGAAAACAGTGACGATCGTCATCGCCGTCACCCGAGGTGCGATGGCGGCTGATCAATCCTGCATTGGTGCGGATATGGGCCAACTCCAGGCCGCACACATCCTGAGCGTGGACGCTGCCGATAAACAGCGTGTGCTGTTCGGACAGGGCTGTGCTGAAATTACCGCACACCGCACGCAAGTCGCGGTTCCAGTTGGCGAACGCCTCACGAGTGCTCAACAAGGCAGGCATATCCTCGCTCCCACAGGTTATTTATAGTTATACCGTTAACATATTATCTATTTTTTCCGGGTGCAAGCGGGCTGGGCTTGATGCGCGTGAGCAACCGGCCGTTTCAAGACCGTCGCGCTATTGCTTTTGACCTCAAATCACCCGTCACACACACTGCCCGGGTACTAAAATCAAGGCTCAAACAGGAGTGGTGGTTATGCGCAATTTTTCAATTCAACGCCTCGACCATGTGGTTCTGCGGGTGCAGGACATCGAGCGCAGCCTGGCTTTCTATACCTCGGTGCTGGGATGTGAGGTCAAAAAGCGCCGGGAAGACCTGGGCCTGATTCACCTGAGCGCTGGGGCATCCATGATCGACTTGGTGGACGTGAATGGCTCCATCGGACGCCAAGGCGGGAAGCCGGCGGGCAAGCAAGGGCACAACGTCGATCACGTTTGCCTGCGGGTCGAGCCGTTCGATGAGCAGGCCATTCTCGGCCACTTGGCTGACGCGGGAATATCCGCTGAAAAAGCCGAGATGCGCTATGGCGCAGAGGGCTCAGGCTGGTCGCTCTATTTCAATGACCCGGACGGTAATCAAATCGAGTTGAAGGGCCCGGCTGTGCAGCCTTGATGCAGGCTCGGCCCCGCCGCCCCCGTGACACAACATCATAAAAATAGATGATCTTAAAAAACCACATAATGACAATATCTAATAATTAGCTTATTCCAAAAAAGACTTTCCCTCGGGTTTTTTATAGGAATATCTTCACTTCACAGACCGACCCCATACCTGGCGGAGGACGTACCCCCGACCACCAGGAGCCTGCTATCAGGCTAAATGGACCGATCTCGACATGCCAGACCTCACCTCCCCGCTGCCCCTCAAGAACTTTCACCTGTCACTGCTGACCAGTTCCCTGCTGCTCGCCACTGCGCCCTCCTTCGCCGAAGCCGCGACGGAAGACGCCCAACTCGGCACCGTCACCGTGATCTCCACCGGCCTGCGTGGCCAGGAGCGTACCGTGGCCGACAGCCCGGCGCCGATCGATGTGATCAACAGCGAGCAACTGCTCAAGACCGGTCGCGCCGAATTGTCCGAAGCGATTGCCAAATTGCTGCCGTCGTTCAACTTCGGCACCAATATCGCCGGCTACAACTCGGTGACTCGCCCACTGAGTAACCGCAGTCTCGGCCCGGCCTACACGCTGGTGCTGGTCAACGGCAAACGGCGCCACAACGGCGCCACCGGTCAGCGCGGGTCCATCGACAACAGCGGCGCGAATGCGGTGGATATCGACCTGATCCCGGTCAGCTCGGTGGACCATATTGAAGTGCTCAAAGACAGCGCTGCCGCCCAGTACGGTTCCGATGCGGTGGCCGGGGTGATCAACATCATCCTCAAGACCGGCAACAGCGGCGGGCACCTGGAAACCAGTTACGGCCAGTTATTCTCCGGCCAGGGCGAAACTATCAAGGTGGCCGGCGACCAGGGTTTCAAGCTGGGCGACGGCGGCTTTTTCCACCTCTCCGCCGATGCACGCAAACGCGGCGAAGCCTCCTGGAACGACAAGGCCGACGGCAGCGTGAGGGCCTTCAACGATCCGGCCAAGGAAGCCGCCTGGGACCGTGTGGCAATCAAGAACGGCGACCCGGACCTCAAGGCCTTCAACCTCGCCTACAACGCCGAACTACCCCTGGAAGACCTGACCCTCTACTCGTTCTCCACCTACGGCGAGCGTGATGCCGAGGCGGCCAACTACTTCCGCCTGCCCACCGGCCGCGCCGCCGTGCCCGAGGTGTTCCCGGACGGTTACTACCCCTTGAACAACATCAAGGACCGCGACTACCAGCTACTGTTCGGCGGCAAGGGCCAAGCGGCCGAGTGGAACTGGGACCTGAGCACCACCTACGGGCGCAACAATGTCCACCACTCCAGCGACCTCAACATCAACCCGTCCCTGGGCACCGCCTCACCGACCAAATTCGACAACCTGGCCACCTTCCGCTTTGAGCAGTGGGTCAACAACCTGGACTTCACTCGCCGCTACGACAGTTTGTTTAACCTGACTTCGCCGGTGCAGGTGTCGGCCGGCCTGGAACATCGCTGGGAACACTTCAGCACGTTCGCCGGCGACCCCGAGGCCTATATCACCGGGACCTACCCGGCGGCATCGGGCGCTCAGGCGGCGGTGACGATTCGCCCGGAAGATGAAGTCAGCCTGATCCGCAACAACTACGCCGGCTACCTGGATTTAGGCTTTGACCTGACCGAGCGCTGGTTTCTCGACGTCGCCGGGCGTGTCGAACATTACGACGACGACTCAGGCAACACCTTCGGCCTGAAAGTGAACTCGCGCTACGAACTCACCGACAGCGTGGCCGTGCGCGGCACCGTCGGCACCGGTTTCCGTGCGCCATCCCTGACCCAGATCGGCTACACCGTGGCCGACAACCGAGTCGCCGTAGACGTGAACGGCAACGTGGTGCCTGCCGTCACCCGCCTGACCCCGTCGGGCAGCAACCTGGCCAAAGCCTTGGGTGGCGATGACCTCAAGCCGGAGAAATCACGCAACCTCGGGCTGGGCTTGACCTGGCAACCGGCACCGCGCACCAGCATCACCGCTGACGCGTACCTGATCGACATCGACGACCGTATCGCCTTGACCAGCAACATCTACGACCAAGGCAATGGCGTGATCAACGGCATCCTCACCGCCCAAGGCGTGCCCTCCGGCACTTGGGTCAACTACTACACCAACGCTTTCGATACCCGCACCCGTGGCCTGGACGTGGTCGCCGACCACACCACGCCGCTGGATGCCTGGGGTGATGTGCGCTGGAGCCTGGGTTTCAACTGGAACAAAACCACTATCGAAGGCAACCGCGATACCCCGAGTGCGCTGGCCAACTCCGGCGTCACCCTGGTAGGCCGCGACCGCGAAGGCGACCTGACCGAAGCCTCGCCCAAGACCAAATGGATCCTGGGCGCCAACTGGAAGGTCGAGGACCTGGCAGTGAACCTGCAAACCAGCCGCTACGGCGCGGTCAAGACCTTGGCGGTCAACCCCACGGGCGACCGCAGCTTCGGCGCCAAATGGATCACCGACCTCGACGTCAGCTACACCTTCGTCGACCAGATCACCGTGAGCATCGGCGGCACCAACATCTTCGACGTGCGCCCAGACCGGCACGCCGTCTACAGCAACCTGGGCCTGGCGCCCTACGGCAACCCGCCGTTCTACCCCGGCGGCGGCTACTGGTACACCAAGCTGGCCTACGACTTCTAAGCCAATCGCCATACGAGGGCATCCCATTGAACACCTCCAACTTGATGAGCCGTCTATTGGCCCCGTGCGCCCTGGCGATTAGCCTGGCCGCCTGCTCGCCTTCGGGCAGTGACGCCCAGGCCGGCAAGACCCTGAACATCGCCTTTTTTGGCGACAACACCACCCTGGTCAGCGTCGACCCGTTCCAGGTCTATTGGCTGGAACACCGCGTGCTGCTGCGCAATGTCGCCGAGTCCCTTACCGATCAAGACCCGGAGACCGGCAAGATCATTCCCTGGCTGGCCAAAAGCTGGGAAGTCAGTGACGACGCGCTCACCTATACCTTCCACTTGCGCGACAACGTCACCTTCAGCAACGGCGAGCGCTTCAATGCGGTGGCGGTCAAAACCGCCTTCGACAGCAACAAGGCGTTAGCCACCGAGTTGCCGGCCACCTTTGGCGCCACCTACCTGGCGGGGTTCGACCACGCCGAAGTGGTGGATGACCTGACCGTCAAACTGGTACTGGCCAAGCCCAACGCCGGCTTCCTGCAAGCCACGTCCACCACCAACCTGTCGATCCTCGCGCCGGCCTCTTACACACTCAGCGCCAAAGAGCGCTCGTTGGGCAAGATCATCGGCACCGGGCCGTTCGTGCTGGCCAGCTACACCCCGGAAGTCGGCGCGCACCTGACCAAGCGCAAGGGTTACGCCTGGGCTTCGGCGAATATGAAGAACCAGGGCGAAGCGCACCTGGATGCGGTGGACATCAGCTACATCCCCGAGGAAAGCGTGCGCAACGGCCTGTTCCTGCAAGGCAAGGCCGACATCCTGTGGCCGCGCAACCCGTTCTCCGAGGTGGACCTGAAGCTGTTCCAGTCCAAGGGCGCCACCATCCAGAGCCGTTCGCTGCCGGGGCCGGCCCTGAACCTGTATCCCAACACCCGTGATGGGCGTGCACTGAGCGACAAGCAAGTCCGCCTTGCCCTGCAAAAGGCCATCGACCGCAAGAGCTACGCCAGCACCGTCTACAACGCCGAATTTCCGGTGGTGGACGGCATCTACGACGTCACTACGCCTTATTTCAAGAGCCAGGGTGCCAAGTTGGCCTACGACCCGGCAGGCGCGGGGCAGCTGCTGGACCAGGCCGGCTGGGCCAAGGGCGCGGACGGCTACCGCCAGAAAAACGGCAAGCGCCTGAGCCTGAGCTACAACATCACCCCATCCGAAACCGCCGGTGACGTGCTGCTCCAGGACCAACTGCGCAAGGTCGGTATCGAGGTCAAACTCAACGTGGTCACCCGTGCCGAATGGGTCGCCAACAACTCGGCCGGCAACTATGACCTGACCAGCACCTACATGACCCGCGCCGACCCGATCATCCTGCAAACCATCCTCGACCCACGCACCGCCAACAGCTCGACCCTGGCCACCAACCTCTACGAACCGACGGTGCTGAACGCTGCCAAAGGCCTGTTCGATGCAGGCATCACCGCCACCCAAAGCCAACAACGCGCAGCGGCCTACGGCAACCTGCAAGACCTGCTGGTGGATGAAGGCTCGGCGTTCCCGGTGTATGAGCGCGTGTGGCAGGCCGCAACGTCGGCCAAGGTGAAAAACTTCCGCTGGACCGCCGAAGGTTTTGCGCTGCTGGGTGATATCGAGGTCGCCGCGCCATGAGTCGTTACCTGATTGGCCGGGTCGGCCAGGCGCTGCTGGTGCTTTGGGGGGCCTACAGCATCACCTACTTCATCCTCTATCTGCTGCCCGGCGACACCTTGTCGATCATGCTCAGTGCGTCCGGCATGGAAGCCGACGCGCTGTCGGTGGAAGACCTGGCCAAGGCGCGGGCCTATTACGGATTGGATAAAGGTCTGTTTGAGCAATACATCGACCTGCTGCTGGGCGCGCTGCGCGGTGACTTTGGGCAGTCATTGTCACTCAACCGCCCGGTGGCCGAGTTGCTCGCCGAGCGCCTGCCACAGACGCTGTCCCTGGCGGGGCTGGCGATTGTGCTGTCGCTGCTCGGCGGCATTGGCTTGGCGTACCTCACCGCGTATATCCGTTGGCAACCCCTGAAAAAAGCACTGGCGCGCTTGCCGTCCCTGGGCTTTTCGGTGCCGGTGTTCTGGATGGGTTTGTTGCTGATCCAGGTGTTTGCGTTTGGCCTGGGTTGGTTTCCCGCGACCGGCACCCGTGGCTTCGAAAGCTTGGTGTTGCCGGCGATCACCCTGGCGATCCCAAGTGCCGCGGTGTACGCCCAAGTGCTGCAACGCAGCTTCCAGGGCGTGTGGAAAGAGGCCTATATCGTCACCGCCTACGCCAAGGGCCTGAGCCGGGCCCAGGTGCAGGCACGCCATGGGTTCAGGAATGCCGCGCTGCCCATCCTCACCCTGATCGGCCTACAGGTGGGCAATACCGTGTCCGGCGCGGTGCTGGTGGAAACCATCTTCGCCCGTTCCGGCATCGGCCGCCTGGCCCAGGAAGCCGTAATGCGCCAGGACATTCCGGTGGTGTTGGCCATCGTTGCAGTGTCGGCGGCAGCCTTCGTCCTCGTGAACCTGCTGGTGGACTTGCTGTACCCCTGGCTCGACCCGCGCATTTCCCACACGCCAAAGGTGTCCTAGACCATGACGACGCTCACCCAGAAACGCGTGCGCAGCGAAACCCTCTGGCACCGCCGCAGCCACTTGCAACGCGCCACGTCCACCCTGCTGCCCTTGCTGCGCCGGCCGGGGTTCAGCCTGGCCGTGGCAGTGGTGGTGTTCTCGCTGGTCGCCGCCCTGGCGCCGCACCTGCTGAGCAGCTTCGACCCCTACGCCACCGCGCCGCTCGCCAAACTCACGGCGCCCAACTTGACCCATTGGTTCGGCACCGATGAACTGGGCCGTGACCTGTTTACCCGCGTGGTCTACGGCGCGCGCCTGTCGGTGCTGGCGGCCTCGCTGGCGGTGGGGATCGCGCTGGTAGGCGGACTCGGGCTGGGCATTTTGTCCGGGTTTGCCGGTGGCCGTATCGATGCGGTGATCATGCGCGTGGTCGATGTACTGCTGGCTCTGCCTGGACTGCTGCTGGCCCTGGCGATCGTCACGGCCATCGGTTTCGGCACCGTACCGGTGGCCATCGCGGTGGGCATCGGCATTATTCCTGGCTTTGCCCGTACCACCCGCGCCGAAGTACTGCGGGTGAAAACCCTGCCCTATGTCGAAGCCGCACGGCTGGGCGGTGCCAGTTGGGGCCGCACGTTGTTGCGGCACATTCTGCCCAACGCCTGGGGCCCGGTAGCGGTACTGGCAACGTTGGACTTCGGCGCAGCCATCCTCGCCACCGCAGGCTTGAGTTTTCTCGGTTTCGGCGCCGCACCACCGGCGGCGGAATGGGGCACCTTGATCGCCAACGGCCGGCACTTTCTGATCACCGCACCTTGGGTGTCGTTGCTGCCCGGCCTGTTCCTGGTGGCCGTGGTGTTCAGCCTCAACCATATCGCCCGCACCTTCGAGGAGATCCAGCGATGAGCCCGTTTTTGGTCGATGTACGCCAACTCAGTGTCGATTACCGCTCCAGCGGCCAGGTCAATCCAGCGGTGCGTTCGCTGTCGTTTTCCCTCGCCCAAGGCGAAACCGTGGCGATTGTCGGCGAGTCCGGCTCGGGCAAATCCACCCTGGCCAACGCCATCCTTGGCCTGCTGCCAGACAACGCGCAAATCAGCGCCGGTCAACTGTGGGTGGATGGCCATAACTTGACCCACGCCAGCGAACGCCAGAAACGCAACCTGCGCGGCCGCACCATTGGCCTGGTGCCACAGGACCCGATGGTCAGCCTCAACCCTACCCTGCGCATCGGCCAACAGATCGCCGAGGCGTTGATCCTGGCCAAGGGCAAGCGCTACCCCGGCGTCGATGCGGATATTGTCGAGTTGCTGCAACAGGTGGGGATCGACAAACCGGTGCTGCGCGCCCGCCAATATCCCCATGAACTCTCCGGCGGCATGCGCCAGCGCGTGCTGATCGCCATCGCCCTGGCCGGTAATCCGCGCCTGATCATTGCCGACGAACCCACCAGCGCGCTCGACGTCACCGTGCAGCGCAAGATCCTCGATCACCTGCAACGGCTGGTCAGGGAGCGCGGCATTTCGCTGTTGATCATCACCCATGACCTCGGCGTAGCCACCGACCGCGCCGACCGCATTCTGGTGATGCAGCACGGCGAGGTGGTCGAACAAGGCCCGCCACAGCAGATCCTGGGCCGCCCCCGCCACGACTACACCCGCGCACTGATTGCCGCCGCGCCCGCCTTCACCAAGCGTCGCGAACCGTTGATCAATCTCGACCTGGGGCGCGAGCCGATCCTCAGCCTGCACAACGTCGGCAAGACGTTTGCCCTACCCAAGGTCAAGGGCGAAGCCTCGACCTTCATGGCCCTGGAAGGTCTTAACCTTGAGGTGTACCCCGGCCAGACCCTGGCCATCGTCGGCGAGTCCGGTTCGGGCAAGAGCACCGCGCTGCGCATCGCCCTCGGCCTGGAGAAGCCGAGCCAGGGCCGGGTCTGGTTCGAACAACAGGACGTTACAGACCTCAGCTGGCGCGACTTCCGCCCGTTGCGCCAACGCCTGCAACTGGTGCAGCAGAATCCCTTCGCTGCGCTGGACCCACGCTTCACCGTGTTCGACAGCATCGTGGAGCCGCTGGTGTCGTTTGGCTTGCTCAAGGGTGCCGCCCTGGAACAGGCGGCGCGGGAGCTGATCAGCCGCGTGCACCTGCCGGTGAGCTTTCTGGACCGTCTGCCCCGTGAACTGTCCGGCGGCCAGTGCCAACGCGTCGCCATCGCCCGCGCCCTGGCGTTGAAGCCCGACCTGTTGTTGCTGGATGAACCGGTCAGCGCCCTGGACGTGTCGGTGCAGGCACGCATTCTTGACCTGCTGCAAGAGCTGCAACGGGAGATGGGCATTGCGTATGTGCTGGTGTCCCACGACTTGTCAGTGGTGGCCAACTTCGCCCATGAGGTGCTGGTGCTGCGCAATGGTCGCGTGGTTGAACAAGGCTCGGTGGCGCAAATCTTTAACCAGCCGGCCACCGAGTACACCCGCGAACTGATTGCGGCCATCCCTGGCCGGCAAGTCGCGGCAAGCGCCGCCTGAGGTTTACTGCGCCGAACAATCACGCGCCACGATGCCCTTTTCCTGGGCATACGCGGCGGACTTGGCTTCGATCAAAGGACGCAAAGTGGCGCGGTCGGCTTGCAGCCAGTCGGTCACCAGCACCCACTTTTGCCCATCCCATTGCTGCACTCGGGCCGAACCGCCGCCTTCGTGGTCCGCGCAGGACAATGTCAACGGCGCCAACAGCCCGTCGAAGCCCATGGCCTTGAGGCGTGCCGCATCGATATTCAGGTGCTCGAACGCCCAGCGAGTTTCCTCACCGTTCAGCGCGCGGTTGCCGAACTTGGCCTGACCGGTGCGCAGCGCTTCGACAGCAATCGCGGCGTTGATCAGGCCGATGTTGTAGTAGACCTTGCCGAAGTAGCTGGCGTCCTTGAGGTTGCTCTTGCCGGGATCGAGGATGAACTGCTTGAGCTTTTTATGAATTTCGAAACCGTCGCCACCGGGGAACGGCGCCAGCGCCTGGTAGCCTTTGGCGGCGGTGCCGGCGGGAATCACGTCGGCTTCAGAGCCTGCCCACACATCACCGATCAGACGGTCCACGGGAACGCCAAAACGCACGGCGGTCTTGATCGCCACCGGTGTCGAAACGCCCCAAGTGCGCAGGAATACCCAGTCCGGGTTGATCTGGCGCACTTGCCGCCATTGAGTGGACTGCTCGTTACCTGGGTCTGCTACGGGAATCTGGATGTTCTCGAAACCGTACTTTTGTGCCAGCAACTGCATGGCCGCCTGGGTTTCGCGACCGTAGGCAGAGTCGTGATAGACAGTGACGATCTTCTTGCCCTTGAGCTTGTCCAGCCCACCTTCGCGCTGGGCAATATAATTGATGCCCACCGAGGCCTGGCCGTAGTAGTTGAGCAACAACGGAAACGCGTAAGGGAACACGCGGCCATCAGTGGATTCGGTACGCCCGCCGGCGCCATCGATCAAGGGGATGTGATCGACGGCAGCACGGTCCATCAGCGCATAGGAGGCCGGGGTGCTATGGGTAAAGAAGAACCCGGTGGGCGCACCGTCAAGGCCGCCTTTGTAGCGTTCGTAGCATTCGATGATGCGGTCGGTCTTCCACTCGGTCTCGCATTCCTGCCAGACCAGCTTCACGCCGTTCACCCCGCCTTCGACTTCGTTGATATAGCGAAAGTAATCAATTTCCCCGGCCCACCACGGAATACCGCTGGAGGCATAGGCGCCAACTCGGTAGGTGGCCAGCGGGATGAACTGTTGATCGTTGGCGGCCTGGGCGATGGTCGACAATGGCCCGCCCAAGGCGCCGAGTGCCAGCAGGCTGGCGATGACTGTGCGTTGCAAGACGTTGTGCATGGGTGTGGTTTCTTATGAAAGGTGAGGTTTCCCCTCCCGTTGTCGGGTCAGCGCCAATCGGGTCACAACACAATTCATGCCAAGCGCATAAGCCCTCTTATTCAAGGGGTTGCACTGTACCGGTCACCCCGCACGGCTCGGATAATCGAACACTTTATTGAACCGCTGTTGCGCCACCAACACCGCGTTCGGTCGCCAGGCCTGCGGCAAAATAGCGCGTTTTACTTCATGCCTGAACTGCGGCTAAATACGCGCCCCTTTGCGTCGATGGCTTTATGGCTATGTTCAAACGCATCAGCCCCTGGATCGCCTGCCTGGCCCTGTTGCTCAACATGCTGGCCATGCCGTTGAGCCGCGCCCTGCAAACGCCGGACATCGGCCTGATGCTGTGGGGTGGATTCTGCTCAGGCGGCGCCTCCCAAGCCCTGCCACCAGGCTTTGACAAGCTGATCGACCCGCTCAAATCCGCGCCTTCGGCTGCCGCCATGAAGCATGGCGACTGCTGCTGCGGGCATGCCGGCCTGGCCGCGCTGCCGTCCAACTATTACCGGCATTGGCTGCCGCGCTATGCGCCGGATGTCGCCCTCGCTGATCCGCTGTTACCCACGTTGCATCCCAGGGTTCGCTGGCCGAGCCTGAGCCCTCGCGCCTCCCCTGTCGCCTGACTGCCCCGAAACCCTGTGTTTTCTGCCGCCCCTTGAGGGTGGCTGAACGTCCTTGAAGTCTTTTGGTCATCAGGAAGCGTGCTCATGCCTGCTCCATTTACTCTGTCCCGCGCACAGCGTATCGCTGTGCCCTCCTCACTCTGGCCGCTGCTCTCAGTGTTTGCACTCACGCCACTGGCCCATGCAACCGAAAGTTCGGCCCTCACCCTTGGCACCGTCAGCGTCCAAGGCAGCACCAACGCCAGCGGCCCGCTGAACACCGCCAGCGTGCTCAGTTCGGTCGACATCCTCGGTGCCGACATCCTGGAGAAAATGCCGGTCAACTACAGCTGGGAGCTGTTCAGCCGTGCGCCAGGGGTCATGCTCACCGAATTCAACCAAGGCACCACCTCCGGCAAGATCTCCTTTCGCGGTTTCAACGGCGAAGGTGAAGTGAACGCGGTGAAGCTGCTGATCGATGGGATCCCCAGCAACAGCAACGACGGCAACATGCCGTTCATGGACATGATTTTCCCCATGGAGCTGGACAGTATCGAAGTGGTACGTGGTACCAGCGACGCGCGCTACGGCCTCAACAACATTGCCGGCAACGTCAACATGCTGACCCGCACAGGAGGCGACTACACCAAGGCGCGAATCCGCTACGGCAGCTACAACACCCGCGAGACGCAACTCGCCAAAGGCATCGAAGGCAGCAACTGGACGCAGAATTACTTCTTCGCCTACCAGAAAGCCGATGGCTACCGGGATCATGCCCAGGCGGATAAATTCTCGATGTCCGGCAAATGGTTCTACACCCCGGACGACAGCAGCTACCGTGTCGGCCTGATCGCTCGCCATTACGAAACCGAGGCGCAAGAGCCGGGATATTTGAGTGAAGACGACGCCCGCCACCACCCCACCATGACCAACCGCTACAACGCCACCGACAAAGGCACGCGGCGGATGAACCAACTCAGTGTGCACGTCGATACCGAACTGGCCGAAACATTGGCCTGGGCGGCAAAAACCTACCTCAACACCTTCGACGACCGACGCTGGACGCAATACTGGCGCACCAGCTCCCAGCAGGAGCGCGACGCCTACGAAACCCAGTACGGCGCCCTCACCTCCCTGACCTGGCGGCCCGAGGTAAGCGGGCTCTACGCCTTCGCCCTGGAAGGCGGCGCGGACGTCCAGCAGCAACAGAACACCAGTGAACGCTACCGGACCCAGAACCGCACACGCCTGGCGCAAACCCGCGACCAGCAGTTCGACTTTGATACCTACGGGGCTTACATCCAGGCTGAGATCAAACCGTTTGAATCGCTGAAAATCATCCCGGCCTACCGCGTCGATAAAATCCACGGCGACTTCACCAACCAAATGACCGGCATGGATTACGCCATCAACGACTATGGGCTGATCAAACAACCCAAGCTCAGCGTGGTGTACTCGCCGTGGGACGTGGCCAGCGTGTACGCCAACTGGGGCCGTACCTTCCAGGTCGGCACCGGCGCCGCTGCCTACAAGATACCGCCACGGGATACCGACCTCGCGCCGTCGATCAACGAAGGCTGGGAAACCGGTATCAAGTTCACCCCCGCCGACTGGATCGACGGCCGCGTCGCCTATTGGCAGCAGGAAGCCAGCGGCGAAGTCAGCCGCCGGCTCAATGACCCGAATGGCGAATCGGATAACGTCGGCGAAACCCGCCGCTGGGGTTACGACGCGCAGTTGAACCTGCACCCGAACGACCGCACCGACATCTGGATGGCCTACGCCTGGCAGTACTCGAAAATCCTCCAGCCCAGCGCCACCCTGCCCAACAGCAAAGGCCAGGAAATCGACCACATCCCCCATCACCTCTACAACGCAGGCATAAACTACAAAGCCACCCCCGCGCTGCAACTGACCGCGTGGATGAACGGCCAGACCCACTATTACCTGGAGCGCGAAAACACCAAGGGGACTTACGGCGGTTACGTGTTGATGAACCTGGGGGCGACGTACCAAGTGACTGAATCCGTCAGTGTCGACCTGCAACTGAAAAACCTCACCAACCGCTACTACGAATACGTCTGGTACGACCCGGACGGCGCGAAGGCGTCACTGCACTCACCCGGCGACGGGCGTGCGCTCTATACCGGCGTCACCTTGGACTTCTGAAAGGCAACCCCTTGTTATCAAACATAAAATAAGTCACTGATTTTAAAGGGTTAACCATTTCCCTAAACGGGCCTGTTTTTGTGACGAGCGTGGCCTCTCACATTTGGATAGGGAGAGGTCGTCAAATGCCCATGGGTTCCGGGTCCGTCACAGGGGCACTCTCCCAACCACCACAAAAAAATGCCTACCCCCGCCAAGGGGTAGGCATTTTTTCCTCCCATCGTTACTGCTTAGCGTGCTTGACCTGCACCTCAGGCATCGCCGAAGAGTGGTGATTAAGAATTTTCCACTGGCCCCCCACCTGCTCATAAACGAAGGTGTAGCGCGCCTGCACATGGCTGACCTGCCCCTTCGCGTCGGTCAGGGTGAAGGTGTAGACCCCGCTGTCCATGGCTACGTTAGTGCCCAGTTGGCGGATTTCACGGTAGTTGATCTGGCCTACCGGCTTGAGTGCCAGGAAGTGATCGAAGTAGTCCTTGATCTGATCCGGCGTAGTGCGCACTTGGTTGGACACGGTGGGCTGCAGCACCGCGCCCGGCGCATACAGGTCGACCACCGAGGTGACGTTGCCGGTCTGCAAAGCGCTGTTCCAACGGTCAAACAAACCGGCAATCTCCCGGTCCTTCACATTGGCCGGCGCCTGGGCCACCTCACGGTAGACATACGGCGACGTTTCGGCGGCCTGAACAAACGGAACGCTCAAGGCAAACATCAGGGCGATTGCTGCGGGCTTGAATTGCATTGGGATACTCCAGTGGTGTTCGTTGAGCCCACTTTGCCAAGCCGACCGTGGCGCGCCATCGGCCAACCGGAGTCATTTACCTATGCCATTTGGCAGATAGCGCCCAAGGTGTTTAACCATGTTTAATAGACCCCCCGCACGCCCGCAGCACTGGAGCATCACCCATGCATAACCCGCCCCATGACCCCGGCAGCGCCTTGGCCATGCGCGCGCATTTCCGGCAATCGGAAAGCCGCACGGCGCGGCTGCGGCTGTTAGTGGATACCGGGCAGGAGCTGAGCCAACTGGCCCCCGACGCCATGCGCGAACGCGTGCTCGCACGGGCTTGCGCGTTTCTTGCGATGGACCATGGCCTGCTGCAGGAATGGGCCGCCGACGGAGCTGTTCGCACCACGGCGAGCCATGGCAGCCCGGCACGCTTGACCAGCCTGGCCGCCCTCGCTGACCGCGATCTGCGCGCACCTCGCTGGAAGGAGCAGCCTCACAGCGTGCTGCAAGTGCCGTTGCGTGGCAGTGACGGCAAAGCGTTTGGCCTGCTGGTGTTGGGCAATAGTGTCAGCCTGCGGGCACCGGAGCACGAAGACAGCGAATCCCTGCAACTGCTCGCCACCCTGCTGGCCACTCACCTGGAAAACGATCGCCTGCTGACCACCCTCAAAACCCGCGACAAGACGCTGTCCGACCTGGTCAACCGGCTGTTTCGCGCCCAGGAAGACGAACGCAAGCGCGTGGCCTACGACCTGCACGACGGCCTGGCACAGACCCTCGCGGGTTTGCACCAACGGCTGCAAGGGTTTGCCGGCCGCTGCCCCGTACTGCCGGACGCACTCGCCGCCGACTTGCAGGCGATTCTCACCCTGGCCCAGCACTCCGTCGGTGAAGGCCGTCAACTCATCGCAGGTCTGCGCCCCACCGTGCTGGATGATTTCGGCCTGTTCAAAGCCCTCGACAAAGAAGCCGACCGTCTGCGCGACGCTGGCATCAACGTGGTGTGGCTCGTCCACTGTGAAACGCGATTGCCCAGCCAGGTGGAAATCGCCCTGTTCCGGATCGGCCAGGAAGCCATCAACAATATCCTCAAGCATGCGCGCGCCAGCCGGGTGAACCTGACCCTGGCCTTGCACGACGGCCAGGCTTCCCTGCGCATGGACGACAACGGCAAGGGCTTCACTTCGGCCCCCTCACGCGATGACGCCCAGCATCTTGGCCTCGCGACCATGCAGGAGCGTGCCAGCCTGCTGGGCGGCAGCTTCACCTGCGTCAGCGCAGTCGACTGCGGTACCCAACTGCACGCCCGCGTGCCAGCCCACTTGCCTGGAACTCCTCAATGACCGACGTCCTGCGTCTCGTACTGGCAGACGACCATGAAGTCACGCGCACCGGTTTCGTCTCTCTGCTGGCCGGCCTCGCGCAGTTCGAGGTGGTCGGTCAAGCCAGCGATGGCCTGCAAGCAGTGGAGCTGTGTGAGCAACTGCTGCCGGATATCGTCATCCTCGACATCCGCATGCCCGGGCTCAACGGCTTGGGCGCCGCTCGGTTGCTGCAAGAGCGCCTGCCAGCGGTGAAAGTGGTGATGTTCACCATGGACGACAGCCCCGAATACCTGGAAGCGGCGATGAATGCCGGTGCGGTCGGCTACTTGCTCAAGGACGCCAGCCGTGCCGAGGTGATCCAGGCCCTGCAAAAAGTCGGGGCCGGCGGCGAAGCGCTCAACACAGCGGTCAGCACGCGGCTATTGCGCCGCATGACCGAACGCCAGGCCAGCGGCGCGGCCCCCACCGAAAACCTCACCCCGCGCGAGCGCCAGGTCCTTGGCTTGGTGGCCAACGGCATGAGCAACCGCGCCATCGGCGAGCAGCTCGGGATCACCACTGGCACCGCCAAGGCCCATGTGGAACGCGTGATCGGCAAGCTCGGCGCAGCTGATCGCACCCAAGCCGCCGTACGCGGCATCGCCTTGGGCCTGGTGACGTCACCATGAAGCGGCGTTGGGCCGACCTGCCACTGCGGGGCAAGGCGCTGGTGGTGATCTCGCTGCCGCTGGTGGTGCTGTTGCTGTCGCTCGTGCTGATCTACACCACCGAACGCCAGACCGCCCGCGCCGAAGAGGACGTGCGCCGGGTGCTGCGCGTGCAAGGCGATATCCAGGCCGTGCACACCCTGCTCGCCGAGGCCGCCGCCAGTGTGCGCGGCTACCTGCTCACTCGCCGCGAAGACTTCCTGCCCAGCTACCTCAACGCCAGGCCGCAGATCGAGTCCGCCCTACGCCGGCTTGACCACAACGTGCGTGATCAACGGGTACGCGAGCAACTCAGCGCCATCAAGCCGCTGATCGATGGCAAGGTCGACGGGCTTGAAGAGATGCTCAAGGACCGCGACGCCACGCCGCAATCGATCAGTGCCATCCTGATCAGCAACAAACACATCCTCGATGCGCTGCGCCAACACATCAGCACCATGCTCACCCTTGAGGCGTCGTTGCTGGCCGAGCGCAGCGCGGCGGCGGCCGAAACCCGTCAGCGTTTGTTGCTGTCCACCTGGCTGGCGGCGATTTGCGGCTTGTTTGGCGCCATCGTCGCCGTGTTGTTCCTGTCCAAAGGCATTGTGGCGCGGGTCCAGAATGTGCAGCGCAACGCCCAGCGCCTGGCCCTCGGTTCGCCGCTGCTGCCGCAACCGCCGGAGCACGATGAAATCGGCCAATTGGGCACCAGCCTCGTAGAAGCAGGGTTGCTGCTGGCCGAGCGCGAGCGCGCATTGCGTGACAACGAAGAACGCTTGCGGCTGATCATCGATGGGGTCAAGGACTACGGGATCTTCGCCCTCGACACCGCGGGCTATGTCACCAGTTGGAACAACGGCGCCGAGCGGATCAAGGGCTACACCGAACAGGAAATCATCGGCCAGCATTTCTCGGTGTTCTACTTGCCCGAGGAATGCCCTCAGCACCCGGACATGGCGCTGCGCGAAGCCACCCGCAACGGCGATTACACCGAAGAAGGCTGGCGTTGCCGCCAGGACGGCACGCGGTTCTGGGCCAGCGTGGTGATCACCGCGCAGTACGACGGCACTGGCGCCTTGCGCGGTTTTTCGAAGATCACCCGCGACATCACCGACCGCCGCGCGGCCGAGATCGCTCTGCGCAAGGCCCGTGAGGAAGCCGAACGTGCCAGCCGTGCCAAAAGCGAGTTTCTGTCGCGCATGAGCCACGAACTGCGCACCCCGCTCAACTCGATCCTGGGCTTTGCACAACTGCTGGACATGGACGCGCCCAAGGCGCAAAAGGCCGACGTCGGGCATATCCTGCGGGCCGGCCAGCACTTGCTGACACTGATCAACGAAGTGCTGGACATCGCCAAGATCGAGGCGGGAAGCCTGGCGTTGAATATCGCGCCGATCCCTCTGGCGGAGGCGTTGCAAGAGGCGCTGTCGCTGGTGTCGCCGATGGCCGCCGAGGCGGGCATTCGGTTACAGCCATTGCCCGCCTTGGCGGCGGATGTGGGCATCGTGGCCGACCGGCAACGCCTGACCCAGGTGCTGCTGAACCTGCTGTCCAATGCGATCAAATACAACCAGCGCGATGGCGACGTCAGCATCGAAGTCAGCATTGATGGGCCGCGTATCACCGTGTCGGTGTGTGATACCGGCAACGGCATCGCGGCGGATCACCTGGGGCAATTGTTCAAACCGTTCGAACGCCTGGGCGCCGACCCCAATGTGGAAGGCAGCGGCCTGGGCCTGGCCCTGAGTAAAAGCCTGCTGGAAAACATGGACGGCCACCTCAATGTGCAAAGCCAGGCCGGCATTGGCTCACGCTTCACGCTGGAGCTACCGTTCGCGCGCGTAGCGGCATTCCAGCGCAGTACCACGCCCGTCATCGACACCCAGTTGCCGCGCCCAGTCCCCGCCGCCTGCACGTTCCTGGGCAAGGTGTTGTGCATCGAAGACAATCTCTCCAGCCTGGCGCTGATCGAAACCCTGCTGCAACGCCGACCGGGGATAAAACTGCTGTCGAGCATGCAAGGCCAACTGGGCCTGGACCTGGCCGCGCAGCACGCGCCACAGTTGATTCTGCTGGATGTCTGCCTGCCGGACCTCGACGGATTGAAGGTGCTGCAACGCTTGCGCCAGTCACCGATCACCCGTGACACACCGGTACTGATGATCACCGCCGACGCCAGCGACCTTACCCGCCAGGCTCTGCAGGACGCCGGCGCAACCGCCGTGTTGAATAAACCGATCAACGTGCCCGCGTTTCTCGCCCACCTCGACCAGTCTTTCCCGGAGCCCGCGTGAACCTCGACCTGCGCATTCTAATCATCGACGACCAACGCCCGAACCTCGATCTGGTGGAGCAACTGCTGGCGCGCGAAGGGCTCACCAACGTGCTGAGCAGCACCCAGCCGCTGCGCACCCTGGAGCTGTTCAACAGCTTCGAACCGGACTTGGT
The DNA here is from genome assembly GCF_054062775.1 of Pseudomonas sp. TE3911. Classification (NCBI taxonomy): domain Bacteria; kingdom Pseudomonadati; phylum Pseudomonadota; class Gammaproteobacteria; order Pseudomonadales; family Pseudomonadaceae; genus Pseudomonas; species Pseudomonas sp. TE3911. The sequence goes on from NZ_JBSSFP010000001.1 coordinate 2,400,580, forward strand.
GATCCTCGACCTGCACATGCCGGAGTTCGACGGCTTTGCGGTGCTGGAACAACTCAACCGGCGTATCCCCCAGGGCGAATATCTGCCGATCCTGGTACTCACCGCCGACGCGACCCGCGACACCCGCCTGCGCGCCCTGGCCCTGGGCGCCCGGGACTTCATCAGCAAACCCCTGGACGCGCTGGAAACCATGCTGCGGGTGTGGAACCTGCTGGAAACCCGGGTGCTCTACAAGACCTTGCGCACCCTGGTACCCGCGCAGCACATCGAGTTGTTGCAACGGCGTGAATCAACGGGCAATCTGCCCGCCGCCGGGGAGGACTCGGCTTAACTTCCCCCTCGGTTCATGCACCTCAAGGACGATCCGCACATGGCGGCTTCAAACAAATGGCTGATGTCGTCAGTCGCGTATTACCTGGATTTCTTCACCGTTCCCCTGTTTATCGACCTGGCGCTCTGCCTGGCGCCACTTGATCCGCTGCAACTGCTCGCGGGCTTCATGGCCTGGACGCTGGTGGAGTATTCGGCACACCGCTTTCTGTTCCACTCGCTGTATCGCCACGAGCACTGGACCCACCATGTGGATGTGCTGGCCTATATCGGTGTGTCGAGCTGGAAAACCAGCTCCACCTTTGCGGCATTGCTGCTATCGGCCTGGTACGCCGGTTTGACCTCGGCGTTTGTCGGCGCGGTGACGGGCTACTTCTATTACATCTCGGTGCACTACGTAATGCACCGCCCGGCGCATTGGGCCTATCGATTTATTCCGGGGCTGGTGGCCAATCACGACCTGCATCATCGCAAAGGCATCGAGAAGAACTTCGGCGTGTCTTCACCGCTGTGGGACCATGTGTTTCGCACCTATATCCGCGCAGAGCGTGCCTGAAGCGCCTCTGAGCGATTGTTTTTATTACGAATAAATCTAGCGTCCCGTACACCGGCATTTCCAACCTTATCTACGCTCAAGCCCGTGCCAGGAGGCGCATTGAAGAGTCCATGACGGACCCACTGTCTCCTGGCGTCTGATGCCTAGGAGATACCGATGAGAATGGAAACCCATCGCCCCCGGCCCGGGTTCGGCTGTGCGCTGTTTGGCGCGTTGCTGAGCCCCCTGGTCGTCGCGGCCCCCACGTTGTCTACGCAAATACCCTTCGATGTCACGGCGACCCCGCCCTTCTCTCTCGACAGCCTGCAAGCCAACTTCGATGAAATGTCGTGGCAGACGTTCATTGCGCTGAACTGGCCGGTCCTGGCCGATGGCAAGCCCAATACCGGCGTGCAGATCGGCCAGCAGGACGCGGCCACGGTGTGGGAAAGCTACAAGGAGAGCTACCAAATCTTCCTGCCCCAAGGGCAGAAACCAGCGGCCTGGCAGGCGCCGGCCAGTGTACCGGCGGCCTGTGAAGGCAAGGGGTCGGGGCGCTTGTTGCAGCAAATGGGCAAGGTCCCGGATGTGCTGGACGAGTTTATTCAGCCGTTTCAAAGCGGCCCGCTGGTGGACCAGAGCGGCGTGTACACGCGCAATGAAATCGTGGTTAACCAATCGATGTTCGACGGCATCGTCAACAATGGCCTGTACAGCATCCAGGGTCAGCAGGCATTTTTTGCCGCCAGTGCGACCAATGCGGTGGCATTCAGTTGCGGCAACCCGGCCACCAGTGACGTGGGTTCGTTGATGGTCAAGGCCTCGTGGAAGGTGCTGGACGGCAACGACAACCCCAGCAGTTTCCACACCGTCGATGCCCTGGTGTATACGCCAGGCAACAGCGACCCGAGCAAAGGGCCGGTGGTGGCCGAGTCCTGCGTTGCCGAGCCGGTGGGGCTGGTGGGGCTGCATATCGTGCATAAGACCACCAGTGCGCCGCAGTGGGTGTGGTCGACCTTCGAGCACGTTGACAATGTCCCGGAAAAAACCACGCCGCCTGCCGAGCGCAAAGGCCCGTACCTGTTCTACAACGCCAGCAGCCATGCCGAGGTCAACCAACCGCCGCCACGGCCCTGGAACCCGGCGGTAAAGGCCACGCCATCGCAGATCGTGCGCGAGATCCCTTTGACCGATGAAACCAAGGCGCTCAACAGCACTTACCAGAACCTGCTGCGTACGGTTAACCCCAACAGCGTCTGGGCCAATTACCAGTTGATCAGCACCCAGTGGCCTACCCTCAGCGGCCAGCCACCGTGCCAGATCTCGGCCACCAAACCGTTGGGCAATCCAGCGCCTTCGTTCCTCGCCAATGCAACGCTGGAGACCTATATCCAGGGCACGGTGCCCCAGGCGTCCTCCAGTTGTATCGCCTGTCACGGCAATGCCGCCACCCACGTGACGCAATCACCGCGCACCAGTTTCGCCGACTTCACTTACCTGCTCGAACGCGCTCAATCCACCGGTGTGACAAGGAGTCAGCCATGAGTACCGACTTGGACAATTTTACCGGCCTGAGCGTGGTGCTCACCGGCATCAATCAGGAACTGCTGGCGCCGTCGGTAGACCCCATCGGCCTGCCCACCCTGTTTCTGAATTTCGTTGGTCCTCGCGTGGGCCAAGACGTGCTCAGCGCCCTGCTCGCCCAATACGCCGCGCTGGCGAGCGAGCAGCAGACGCCGCAGCAAATCGGCAACGCAATCCTGATGCAGAACGGCCAACCCGCCGCCACGCAAACTGCCCAAGCGGCGCGCGCGATCATGAAACTGTGGATGCTCGGCGTGTGGTATCAGCCGTACGCCCAAGGCGCGTTCCCGGTGAACGAGCAAACCGTGGTCAGTGCCGAGGCCTACACCCAGAGCTGGGCGTGGAACATCGCCCAGGCCCATCCGATGGGCTACAGCGAGTTCTTCTTCGGTTACTGGAACAGCCCACCACCGAGCCTGGAAGACTTCACCGGGGTTACCGCCAGCCCACAGCCTGGAGCATCGTCATGAGTACCGAACAAGCAGACGTAGTGATCGTCGGTGCTGGCCTGGCGGGCAGCATCATTGCCTATCAATTGGGCTTGGCGGGGGTGAAGGTGCTGGTGCTGGAATCCGGCCCGGAAGTCCCGGCCAACCGAAACCAGTACCTGGAGCGTTTCTACACCGCCACGCTGAAGACCCCCGAGTCCCCCTATCCGCCGGTGAGCACCCTCAGTCCGACGCGCAACCCAGCCGAACAGAACGCACCGCGCGCGACCATCGCTGACCTGCTCGATGACAACTGGAAAAATCCCGAGGTCAGTTACCTGGTGCAAAAAGGCCCGTTGCCGTTCACCAGCACCTATGAGCGCGTCGGCGGCGGCACTACCTGGCATTGGGTCGCCACGTGCCTGCGCATGCTGCCGAATGATTTTAAGATGAAGACGCTGTACGGCGTGGGCGTGGACTGGCCGATCAGCTACAACGACCTGCAAAGCGCTTATTGCCGCGCCGAAGCAGAAATAGGCGTGGCGGCCAACGTCGCCGACCAGGCCTACCTGGGCATCACGTTCCCAACCAACTATGAATACCCGATGACCAGCATTCCGCTGTCGTTGGTGGATGGCAGCTTCGTCAGCGCGGTGCAGGGCCAATCGTTCCAAGGACTGCCGCTGGTGGTGAGCCCCACCCCAGCCGGGCGCAACTCGCAGCCGTATGCCGGGCGACGGGTGTGCGCAGGCAATACCAACTGCACGCCGATCTGCCCGATCCAGGCCAAGTACGACGCCACGGTGACCCTGAACAATGCGCTCAACACCGGCAATGTGCGGGTGCTGTACAAGACCGTAGCGAGCAAGGTCACGGTGGCAGCGGACAAGACTGTCAGCGGCATTGAGTTCATTCAGTATCAGTTGGGCGATGGGCCGGCCACCGGCACTGGCGTCGCGATCGGGCAGCGCTATGTGATCGCCGCCCATGCCATCGAAACGCCAAAACTGCTGCTCAACTCCACTAGCAGCGCCTGGCCCCAGGGCGTGGCCAACAGCAGTGGCCAGGTCGGTCGTAGCCTGGCGGACCACCCGATCTACCTGGCGTGGGGCTTGATGCCGGAAGGTAAGACGGTGTTCCCGTACCGTGGCCCGGTGTCCACCGCCGGCATCGAAAGCCTGCGCGACGGCGCCTTTCGCAGCCAGCGTGCGGCCTGGCGGATCGAGATAGGCAACGAGGGTTTCAACTGGCCGATCGGCGACCCGTACACCACGGTGGCCGACCTGATCGATGGCACCAACGTCAGCCGCACCAACCCACTGCCAAAGTCCACGGACGCGTCCCAGGTGCTGTTCGGCACGGCACTGGTGCAACAGCTGAACAACCTGCTCACCCGGCAGTTCCGGGTGGGGTTTCTGGTGGAACAAGTCGAGGACGACCCGAACAAGGCCAACTGCTACATCGTGCCGTCCAGTCAGTACAAAGACCGTCTGGGCATCCCGCGACCGGAAATCCATTACAACCTGTCGGACTACACCAAGGAAGGCTTCAAACAGGCGCGGATTCTTGCCAGCCACGTCATCACTGAGCTGCTGGGCGCCACCGAACTGACCACCGATATCAAGCCCGGGTTGTTTGAATACCAGGGCGAGTCGTACTCCTTCCAGGGCGCCGGGCACTTGATGGGCACCTACCGCATGGGCGCCGACCCGGCCACCTCGGTGGTCGACAAATACCAGCGCAGTTGGGACCACAACAACCTGTTCCTGGTGGGCGACGGCGTGTTCCCCACCACCGGCACCTCCAACCCGAGCCTGACCATTGCCGCGCTGTCGATCCAGGCCGGCGACACCCTGTGCAACGACCTCAAAGCCGTCACCGTGCAGGTGCAAGCCAACCAGCCATGGCAAGGCACTGGCGTGCAGATCAGCGGCCCAAGCCCGCGTGTGGTGCGGTATGTCAGCGGCCATTGGCTGGCCAGCCCGGTCGGCGGCATGGTTGATGGCAATGGCAGTCCGGGGTTGATCGCCAAAGCGGGCTACACCCTGCCGGGCGCAAATGAAGGCGCGCTGGTTGGGCGTGTGGGCAGCAGCGGGACACCGTTTCTGGTGGGGGATCTGGCCGAGATTCCGCCGGGGCAGACGGGGGAATTGCAGCTGTGTATCAACGATGATCTAGAGGGGCGCTATGGCATTGGTTTGGGGGATAACCAGGGAGCGCTGACGGTGCAGATCGGGTTCGGTACAGCGTAGGGCCCACGGCCAAACACCGTCCGGTCGTTTTGACTGGACGGTTTCACCCGTCCATACGCCCACCTCAATGCGATGCCTGACACCCCAACCGCCACACCCTCTCAGTGCTTGTTGCGAACCACGCAACAGTCCTTTGTCATCACGCCCATTGATAGCACCCTAACGAAACCCCCATCCTAGAGGGCTAACCTCGCGCTTATATCATTCGCAATGATAGTTACCTTTGCTTCATTCGATTCGTGACATACCACCCCGCCGCGCATGATCCGCCCATCTCAAATACATTGGCGGATGCACCTCATGGAACAGTCACTCAAACATTTGCGCTTCCCCCTGGCGATTTTGGCCGTGGTGGTGATGAGCGCGTGCGGCAAGACCCCGGAACAAGCGGCCGCCATGCCAGCCGCCAAAGTCAGTGTGGCCAAGGTGCTGGAACAACCGGTGAACGAGTGGGATGAATTCACCGGTCGTTTGGAAGCACCGGAAACTGTGCAGATCCGTCCACGGGTTTCTGGCCAGATTGACCAAGTCGCTTTCACCGAAGGCGCTTTGGTCAAGAAAGGCGACCTGCTGTTCCAGATCGACCCGCGTCCGTTCCAGGCTGAAGTGCGCCGCCTTGAAGCCCAGTTGCAACAGACCCGCGCCGCCGCCACCCGCAGTGACAACGAAGCCCAACGCGGCGAGCGCCTGCGCCAGAGCAATGCGATCTCCGCCGAACTGGCCGACTCGCGCACCACCGCCGCCCAGGAAGCCCGCGCCGCCGTCGCCGGGATCCAGGCGCAGTTGGACCTGGCCAAGCTGAACCTGAGCTTTACCCGCGTAACCTCGCCAATCAGCGGCCGCGTCAGCCGTGCCGACATCACCGCCGGCAACCTGGTGACCGCTGACGTCACCGCGCTGACCAGCGTGGTTTCCACCGACAAGGTCTACGCCTATTTCGACGCCGATGAGCGCGTTTACCTCAAGTACACCGAGCTGGCTCGCCAAGGCCGCCGTGGCGCTACCACCCCGGTTTACCTGGGCCTGTCGAATGAAACCGGCAACCCGCACCTGGGCCAGATGAACTTCGTCGACAACCAGGTCAACCCGGCCACCGGCACCATTCGTGGGCGCGCCGTGTTTGACAACAGCAAGGGCGAATACACCCCTGGCCTGTACGCACGCCTGAAGCTGGTGGGCAGCGGCACCTACTCCGCCGTGCTGATCAACGATGAAGCCGTGGGCACCGATCTGGGCAAGAAATTCGTACTGGTGATGGACGGCGACAAACCGGCTTATCGCGCCGTGGAACTGGGGCCGAAGATCGAAGGTTTGCGCATCGTACGCAGCGGCCTGAACAAGGACGACACCATCATCGTCAAGGGCCTGCAGCGTGCACGCCCCGGCTCGCCGGTCGCCCCGGAAACCATTCCGATGGCCAGCAAAGAAACCCTCGCCGCCTTGGCCCAACAACGACAAGCGCTTGAAGCCAGCAACCTGGAACAAGTGGCGCCGGATAAAGCCGCGCCCAAACTTGCCAGCGTCGCGACTCCACGCGGTTAAGGGATACGACTCAAGATGAATTTTTCCAAGTTCTTCATTTCGCGTCCGATCTTCGCAGCGGTGCTGTCGCTGCTGATTCTGATCGCCGGCGCGATCTCGCTGTTCCAACTGCCGATCAGCGAATACCCGGAAGTGGTACCGCCGACCGTGGTGGTGCGCGCCAACTTCCCCGGCGCCAACCCCAAGGTCATCGGCGAAACCGTGGCCGCGCCGCTGGAGCAGGCCATCACCGGCGTCGAGAACATGCTGTACATGTCCTCGCAGTCGACCGCCGACGGCAAGCTGACCCTGACCATCACCTTCGCCCTGGGCACCGACCTGGACAACGCGCAGGTGCAGGTGCAAAACCGCGTGACGCGGACTCAGCCAAAACTGCCTGAGGAAGTGACGCGCATCGGTATCACCGTGGACAAGGCCTCCCCCGACCTGACCATGGTGGTGCACATCACCTCGCCGGATCAGCGCTACAACATGCTCTACCTGTCCAACTACGCGATCCTGAATATCAAGGATGAGCTCGCGCGGCTCGGTGGCGTGGGCGATGTGCAGTTGTTCGGCATGGGCGACTACTCGTTGCGTGTATGGCTGGACCCGAACAAGACCGCCTCGCGCAACCTGACCGCCACCGATGTGGTGACGGCGATTCGCGAGCAGAACCGCCAAGTCGCCGCCGGTGCCTTGGGCGCGCAGCCTTCACCTAACGACACCAGCTTCCAGCTGTCGGTCAACACCCAGGGGCGCCTGGTCACCGAAGAAGAGTTCGAGAACATCGTGATTCGCGCTGGCGATAACGGTGAAATCACGCGCCTTAAGGACATTGCACGGGTCGAGCTGGGCTCCAGCCAATATGCCCTGCGCTCGTTGATCGACAATCAACCAGCGGTGGCGATCCCGATCTTCCAGCGCCCGGGCTCTAACGCCATCGACATCTCCAACGATGTACGCGCCAAGATGGCGGAGCTGAAAAAAAGCTTCCCCGAAGGCATGGACTACCGCATCGCCTATGACCCGACGGTGTTCGTGCGCGGCTCCATCGAGGCGGTGGTTCACACGCTGTTCGAAGCACTGATCCTGGTCGTGCTGGTGGTGATCCTGTTCCTGCAGACCTGGCGCGCCTCGATCATCCCGTTGGTGGCGGTGCCGGTCTCGCTGATCGGTACGTTTGCGGTGATGCACCTGTTTGGGTTCTCGCTTAACGCACTGTCGTTGTTCGGATTGGTATTGGCGATTGGTATCGTGGTGGACGACGCCATCGTGGTGGTGGAAAACGTCGAACGTAATATCGAGTTGGGGCTTGAGCCCTTCCCCGCCACTGAAAAAGCCATGAGCGAAGTGACCGGTCCGATCATCGCGACGGCGCTGGTGCTGTGCGCGGTGTTCGTGCCAGCAGCCTTTATCAGCGGCTTGACCGGGCAGTTCTACAAGCAGTTCGCGTTGACCATTGCGATCTCCACAGTGATCTCCGCGTTCAACTCGCTGACCCTGTCCCCTGCACTGGCAGCGGTGTTGCTCAAGGGCCACAACGCGCCGAAAGATGGCTTCTCCAGGTTCCTCGACAAGCTGTTGGGTGGCTGGTTGTTCCGTCCATTCAACCGCTTCTTCGAAAAAGCCAGCCACGGCTATGTCGGCACCGTTCGCCGGGTGATTCGCGGCAGCGGCATCGCACTGTTCCTGTACGCAGGCCTGATGGTCCTGACCTGGCTGGGCTTTGCCCACACACCGACCGGTTTCGTACCGGCCCAGGACAAGCAATACCTGGTGGCTTTCGCCCAGTTGCCCGACGCCGCCAGCCTGGACCGCACTGAAAACGTGATCAAGCGCATGTCTGACATCGCCTTGAAACAGCCCGGCGTGGAAAGCGCTATTGCCTTCCCGGGCCTGTCGATTAACGGGTTCACCAACAGCCCGAACAGCGGCATCGTGTTCGTGACCTTGAAGCCGTTCGATGAGCGCAAAGACCCGAGCATGTCCGCCGGTGCGATTGCCGGCGCGTTGAACGGCAAGTACAGCGACATCCAGGAAGCCTACATGGCGATCTTCCCGCCGCCACCGGTACAGGGCCTCGGCACTATCGGCGGGTTCCGTCTGCAGATCGAAGACCGTGGCAACCTGGGCTATGACGAACTGTACAAAGAAGTGCAGAACGTCATCACCAAGAGCCATGGCGTGCCGGAACTGTTCGGCCTGTTCACCAGCTACACGGTCAACGTGCCCCAGGTCGATGCCGCCATCGACCGCGAAAAGGCCAAGACCCACGGGGTGGCGATCAGCGACATCTTCGACACCCTGCAGATCTACTTGGGCTCGTTGTATGCCAACGACTTCAACCGCTTCGGCCGTACCTATCAGGTCAACGTGCAGGCGGAGCAGCAGTTCCGCAATGATTCGGACCAGATTGGCCAACTGAAAGTGCGTAACAACAAGGGCGAGATGATCCCGCTGGCAACCTTCATCAAGGTCAGCGACACCTCAGGCCCGGACCGCGTGATGCACTACAACGGCTTTATCACCGCTGAAATCAACGGCAACGCCGCTCCGGGCTACAGCTCCGGCCAGGCAGAAGCGGCGATTGAAAAACTGTTGAAGGATGAACTGCCCAACGGCATGACCTATGAGTGGACTGACCTGACTTATCAGCAAATCCTCTCGGGCAACACCGCGCTGTTTGTGTTCCCGCTCTGCGTACTGCTGGCGTTCCTGGTACTGGCTGCTCAATACGAGAGCTGGAGCCTGCCACTGGCGGTGATCCTGATCGTACCGATGACGCTGCTGTCGGCCATTACCGGGGTGATCATCTCGGGTGGCGACAACAACATCTTCACTCAGATTGGCTTGATTGTACTGGTGGGCCTGGCGTGTAAGAACGCGATTCTGATCGTCGAGTTCGCCAAGGACAAACAAGCCGAGGGCCTCGACCCGCTGGCCGCGGTGCTGGAAGCCTGCCGCCTGCGTCTGCGGCCGATTCTGATGACCTCGTTCGCCTTCATCATGGGTGTGGTGCCACTGGTGTTGTCCAGCGGTGCCGGTGCCGAGATGCGTCATGCCATGGGCGTGGCGGTGTTCTCCGGGATGATCGGTGTGACCTTCTTCGGTCTGTTGCTCACGCCAGTGTTCTACGTACTGATCCGTCGTTATGTGGAGCGCAGCGAAGCGCGCAAAGCGGCCAAGGCCTTGAAGCTGGAGACACAGCAATGAGTGTGAAAGTATTCCTGCCGAGCTTGCTGGTACTGGCGCTGAGCGCCTGTGCCGTGGGCCCGGACTACAAGACCCAGACCCCGGAGGCGGCGAACATCACCGCCGCCGCGGACGCCAAGCAGTATGACCACGCCAAGTTCGAAGGCATCTGGTGGCAGCAGTTCGAAGACCCGACGCTTAACCAGTTGGTGACTCAATCGCTGCAAGGTAACCGCGATTTGCGCGTAGCGTTTGCCCGCCTGCGCGCTGCTCGTGCAATCCGCGATGACGCCAGCAATGATGCCATGCCGACGATTACCAGCCGCGTCAGCAGCGACCAGGGCAAGGGCCAGATTCCGGGCCAGACCACCCGCCGGGTCAAGACCGAGCGTTACGACCTGGGCCTGGACATGGCCTGGGAACTGGACCTGTTCGGCCGCATCCAGCGCAACCTGGAAGCCACCGACGCCGACCAGCAAGCCGCCGAAGCCAATCTATACCAGCTGCAAGTCACCCTGATTGCCGAACTGGTGGACGCCTACGGTCAACTGCGCGGCGCACAACTGCGTGAAAAGATCGCCCTGGACAATCTGAAGAACCAGCAAGATTCGCGCACCATCACCGTCAGCCTGCGCGACGCCGGTGTGGGTGACCAACTCGACGTGGAACGCGCCGACGCACGCCTCGCAGCCGTTGAAGCCAGCGTGCCGCAACTGCAAGCCGAACAAGTGCGCGAACGTAACCGCATCGCCACCCTCCTCGGCCAGCGTCCGGACAAGTTGAGCGTGGACCTGGGCCCGAAAGACCTGCCGGCGATTGCCAAGGCGTTGCCGATCGGTGATCCAGGCCAACTGCTGCAACGTCGCCCGGACATTCTCAGCGCCGAACGCAAACTGGCCGCCGCCACCGCACGTATCGGCGTGGCCAAGGCCGACCTGTTCCCACGGGTCAGCCTCAGCGGCTTCCTCGGCTTTACCGCCGGGCGCGGTTCACAGATCGGTTCGTCCGCCGCGAATGCCTGGGCCCTCGGCCCGAGCATCACCTGGGCCGCGTTCGACCTGGGCAGCGTGCGCGCCCGTTTGCGTGGCGCAGACGCCGAAGCCGATGGCGCCCTGGCGACCTATGAGCAGCAAGTGTTGCTGGCACTGGAAGAATCCGAAAACGCCTTCAGTGACTACAGCAAGCGTCAGCAACGCCTGATCTCACTGATCCGCCAAAGCGAATCCAGCCGCGCCGCCGCCGACCTCGCTGCCATCCGCTACCGCGAAGGCACCGTGGACTTCCTCGTCCTCCTCGACGCCCAACGCGAACGCCTCGCCGCGGAAGACTCCCAGGCCCAGGCCGAAGTGGACCTGTATCGCGGGATCGTGGCGATCTACAAGGCACTCGGAGGTGGATGGAAGCCAGACACCGTTGTAGCAACGGCGAAGTGATGTAAAGAGCTCCTTTGGTTGGTCGCATCCAACCAATTTTTAGCCCCGTGGCCTGTTTGGTCATGGGGCTTTTTTTTGGTCGGATACTTTTCAGGCGTGTGCATTGGGACGTGCCCCCCACACTCCCCAGCGATATCGGTCAGAACATTCTCCATTCACATCGCAAACTAACGTTGACCGATTCATGGTCGACAAGGAATGGAATGCTTAATACAAACAGCAGATTGATATGGGTATGGTCGTTACGAATGCATTCAGTGTTGATGACGAAACTTGGAGAAAGGAAAAATGCGAACCAAGCAATGAACGATCTTGCCTACTTTGTCGCCTCTGCGAACTATAGTTCCTCCGTAGGTGAGCGTGCGTATGCGATGACAAAAGGGAGCGGCGTCAACAAAACTCTCTCCATGCCGCTCCCGATTCTCGCTCAACGCCCAACGACACCCAAGATACCGCTATAACTCTCAGAAACACTCAAACATAAAGCGGACACATGTAACGACAACCCCATTAACAATGCAAACGACAGCGCAACATACCTTTTCATACATTCACCCTCTTAAACTCAACTTCATAAGTTAATGATCAACATTTCCGCATGCAATACATGCATTAAAACGACCTCACTCTTTCAGCTACCCATACGTTCTCCTCATAGCAGGCGCAGTTTTTTTTGCATTGAGTGCTTATGCCGCGACACCTGAGTAGGAGTCAGCGAATACATCGGTGAGAACCGCGCCACCACTGTGCATGAATTATAAATCCATGTAAGCCAGACACTTCCCCAAAAGCCGTAGGATCGCACTGTCAGACGTCGACGAAGGATATAGCTAGCTACTTCTTAGTCCTTTATACCCCGGGCACAAATTCGAATAACCTCATTCAACATCAAATTCCGGTAATGCCCAGGATTCGACCCCGCCCACTTGCGAAACGCCTCATAAAATGAGCTCGCAACCGCAACCTTGCAGTAATCTCGACAAATATGATCTGCGGTTCCGCCACCCACACAATCGCCCGTTCTTTGCGCATACGGCCTTGGGGCCTTCGGTTTCCAGCCAGGTGCCAGCAGGCAGTCAGAGATACGCTTTAGGAAGTTGCCCTCACGCTACCTTGCAGTATCTGTCAGACCATTCTGAAATTACAGCGCTGACTAAGGTTGGCCGGTCCTAGGTCGATAAGGGATGGAATGCTTAATACAAACAGCAGATTGATATGGGAATGCTCGTTACGAATGCCGCAGCCACGCTATCGAAGCAAACTGATGCTCGCGTAGTCAGAAATCCGACGATGGTGACAAATGCGTCCACTGTGAATGAAGAGGCCAAGGCGGCGGAGACACTGAAGCTGAAGGGTCAAGAAAAAACCAATGACTTAAAGGCATTCTTAAAAAATTATGACATGACATCTATTAGCACGTACGAGCTGAAAGATGTAGGAGGAAGGCTATACGAGGCAGGTCTGATAGATGGGAACACATTTAGTATGTTCATTTCCGGCGATGGCGCATTCGATGAAAATGGGCACCAGACAAAACAGGACGTTAAGTTCAATGCTATAGCGCTATTCAATGAGAAATATGAAGATCAACTGGCATATTTCAGTACCGACCGCTACTCGAAACCCGGAGATGTCACCTATATTCTTGGTGGAATGAAAAGTGCAAATCAAGTGATCAATGCCTGGCCTATTTTGTAAACTCTGAAAATAACAACCTGTCGGTAGATGAGCGTGCCTGAGCCACGACTCGTAGAATTGCAGTGCAATCAACCGCGCATGAATTATCAATCCAAGTAAGCCGGGCACTTCCTAAAAGTTCGAAGGATCACGTTGTCGGACGCAAACGCAAGACACAGCCAGTTATTTCTTAGTCCCTTGCGCCCCGAACTTAAACGCGAGTGACTTCATTCAAAATCAAACTCCGATAATGCCCAGGATTGGACCCCGCCCACTTCCGAAACGCCTTATAAAACGAGCTCGTGTCCGCAAACCCTAACCGCGCGGCAATCTCGGCGAAGCTGATCTGCGGTTCCGCCAGCCACACTATCGCCAGTTCTTTGCGCACGCTGTCCTTGAGGCCTTGGTAGGTTTGCCCTTCTTCCGCCAGACGGCGGCGCAGGGTTGAGGCGGAGATGCATAAGGTGGCCGCAAGGCCTTCGGTTTCCGGCCAGGTGTCGGGGGGCATTTGGCGCAGGTCGTGTTTGATCCGTGTGGCGAGGCTGTCGGGGTCGCGGTATTTGACCAGGATGTTGGCCGGCGCGTGGGCGAGGAAGCGCTTGAGTTCTTCAGGGCTGCGCTTGATGGGCAAGTCGAGGCAGTCAGCGGAAAAGATCATACGGGTGCGCGGTCGGTCGAAGCGCAGGTTGTCGGAAAACATGACTTGGTAGTCGTCGTAAAAGTCTGGCTGTGGGCAGCGCAACTCAATAGCCAGGATGGGAATGCGCCGTCCCGCCAGCCAGCAGGCGACGCCGTGCACGATCATCCAATAGGTAAAATAGGTGAACGCGCGCTGCGGCTTAGGCTCGGGCTCGTGCAGGACAATCTCTGCCAGGCTCTGTTGGCGCACCAACTGGGCGGGCATGCGTTCCAGCATCAGCGAGAGGAACCCCAAACCGGTTTCCAGGCTGGTAGCAAGCGTTGGTTGCGCCACGCAGGCATGGCACAAAAACGCCAGGCTGCCGGACTTGAGCTTGCGCGGGTCCATGCCGAAGAATTCATCGTCCATGCGCCGTGCCAGCAAACGCCACAGCCGCGCATAAGCGGTAGCCGGAATGCGTGCGGTCGGCAGTTCGAGCAACCCAGGGTCAATCCCGACTTTGCGCAAGACTTCAATCGTGGCTGCACCGGTTGCACAGCTCTGCAACAAGGCCTCGCGTACGAGGTGGATGGAGATGGTGTCTTTTTCCAACATTGGCGCCGCCGTGCCCTGTGTGGCGTGAAGTGCGGCCATCTTAGGCAGTCGCGCGGCAAAAGAGTAGGCACCGAGGTATTGGTCTCGGGTATTCTGCGCCGGGATTTTTACCGACAGGGAGTGGAATCGATGAGTTGCTGGGAAGTACTTGGGCTGCCGTCCGACGCCGATGCTCGCAGTATCAAGCGCCAATACGCGGTGTTGCTCAAACAGCATCGCCCGGATGAAGACCCTGTCGGCTTCCAGCGCCTGCGCGAGGCCTATGAGCACGCGCTGCAATGGAGCCGTTATGAAGCGCCCGTCGAAGTGCCGCAAGCGCTCCCGGTCGACACAGTGCAGCCCGCTACGACCGAGCCCGACACGCGCTTGGACCAGGCGCAAGCCTTGGTGGACGACGCCACACCGGCCAATCTTGCGCGTCTCTATGAGCAAGCCCAGCACATTGGATGCGCCGAGGCTTTTGAGGCCCTGCTGCTGCAACGCTGCCTGAATGGCACGGAACCCGCGATTGCGGCCTGGGCCGTCACTCATCTGCACTGGCTCACGCCCTGGCAACGGGAAACACCCGTGCGACTGCCCGACTATCGTCTGGCTGCCTTGTTGGAGCAGATGTTTACCGACGTCGAGCACACGCTCACCGAATTACTCAATCAACAACAGGTCGAGGCCTTCACGGCGGCCTTGATCGAGTTGCATAACACCGAATGGCTCAAGCCCCTGGCGCGCCATGCGCGGCTCAATGACGTACTCGCGCGCACGCTGCTGGCCAGCACCTTCTGGTCCGAGCCGCTGTTCGAAACCCTGTGCACCGAGCAGGCCTGGTCCGATCAGTACCTGGAAAACCACTGCCCCGAGCCTGAGTGGTCGGCGTTAAAGGAACGCAATGTACTGGAGCGTTTCAGTGCACAGGTCTACCACCAGGCCAGCCTGGACAGCCGTGACCCCAAGGCGCGCGCGGCCAGGTTGCTGTTCGGCGACATGACGCTGGAACAACGCCAACGCCTCTCCCGGCGCTTCGGCGAATCCGACTGGAACGCCTGCCGCACCCTCAGCGAAACCCTGCTCAACCAGTACCCGGCCCTGTGCGCACACATGCCCGGTGAGGATCCCTACTTCTGGCGCGACTGGGAACGCATCAGCCGCCCCTGGCCGATGTTTGTGGCGTTGCTGGGCATGGCCGTCGGCTGGGCGATCCACGACCAGCAAATGACCGACCACACCCTGATGGAATCCCTCGGCATGGCCCCTACCTGGGCCTTCCTGATCGCTATACCGGCCCTGCTCATCCTCGCGATCTGGCGTCCGGTCACCGACGGTTTTGGTGAAATCGATGAGCGGCTTGCCGTGCACCTGTCGCCCTGGCTGAGCTTTCGCCGGCCGCCACCGTTGGTGATCCGCGAGATTCTGCCGTGCTGGGTGCTTGGCCTGTTGATCTGGATGATCCTCGGCAACTACGCGTTGGCGGGCTATGTGTTGACGTTGCAGGGCCTGGGCCTGGCGCAGCGCGTGCTTGGTCGGCCGGGATTACGTGCAGCACTGAGGTGGCGCTGGCCGGCGCGACCGTCGACGCGCCAATGGGCCATCGGCCTGGGCCTCGGCGCCCTGCTGCTGAGCGCCGCGCAGATGTACGAAAACAATCAACGTATCCACCGTGATGAGGGCTTGCAGCCGTTCTTGATGAGCCGTTGCAGCGGACTCAAAGCTGGCGCGCCGGGGTGTACACCATGAACCGCATCACCTTTGCTGCCCTCTGCACCTTCGTGCCCCTGGCGCTGAGCACCGTGGGCCTGCTGACGAATACCGATATGCTCGCCCCGCTGAAAACCTGGGCCAACCGCCCGGCAGCGCTTGAGCACCAGCAAGCCCAGGCGCTGCGTCCGGTGATCGACTGCCTCAACCGAGTCGACAGCAATTGGCGAGTGGCGTACTTCAACTACCGCAGCCGCAGCCCCCGCGCCAACGACCCGAATATGGCGTTCATCGAGCGTTTCCCCGAGCTGTATCAGCGCACACAAGGCCCGCAATTGAGCCTGCTGGACTACGACGCCAAACGCCCGGACCTGTGCCTGCTGACGTCCTCGCAAAGAAGCGCACTGCAAAAATACTTGCCGCAGATCGCCGCGCTTCGCAACGACTATATGGACCACCTGCTGCAGGTCTATTCATCGGTGAAAGCGTTCGACTTCTACCCCAGCGCAACCGTCCCTGGCCTCACCCCTGCGCAGCGGGCGATCAGCGATGCGCAGTTCTTCCCTGTGGCGGAAAAATTCCTCACGGTCTCATCCGAACTGCGCGCCGCCGTGGACGTAGCCGACCGCCGGATACGCCTGCAACAACTGCAGCAGTTGCAGGTACGTGACGAACACCAGATGGCGCTTATCGCCGGCCTGATCCTGCAGACCCGCGATACGATGCACAGCCTTGACCCACGATCCCCCAAGCAATTGGCGGACGCATTGAGCGACATACAGCAGACCTGGGATTACGCCCAGCGGTACCTGCGCCCCAACCTACCGACCTCCGAAGCCAAGGCCCAACAGTTGTGGCAGCGGATTAAACAACCCGGTTACGACTACCTTGGCGCGCTCCAAGCACTTGCCCAGCATTCCAGCGAAACCCCCGATCCAGACAGGCTAAACGCTGATTACTTTGAAACACAACGGCGCTTTGACTTGCTGGTGGACGCCTATAACCAGGCCGTCGGACAGGACTACTGAGCGGCCTTCTCCTGGTCGTTCAGCCACTGTTCAGCAAACGTCAATATTTCCTGTTTAGCAATGAGTATCATTATGTTACAACTTAGGCTCCTATCTAGTTACGCTCTGGTGCCGAATGCTTGTCCCCTTTCTCATCATGCTGCGCGAAGGCATTGAAGCAGCATTGATCGTTGGCATCATCGCCAGTTACCTGCAACAGACTGGCCGCGGCCAATGGATGCCCGCGGTGTGGATCGGGGTGTTCCTCGCCGCCGCGTTGGCTTTGTTGGTGGGCGGTGGCCTGGAGTTGGTCAGCGCCGAATTCCCGCAAAAACAACAGGAACTGTTCGAAGGCATCGTCGGCTTGGTCGCCGTGGGTATTCTCAGCTCCATGGTGTTCTGGATGCGCAAGGTCGCGCGCTCCATCAAGCATTCCCTGCATGCCTCCCTTGATCAGGCTCTGACCGGTTCCAAACACCAGGTCACGGCCCTGATCCTCATGGTGTTCTTCGCCGTGGCCCGGGAAGGCCTGGAAACCGTGTTTTTCCTGCTGGCGGTGTTCCAGCAAAGCGAAGGCCCGGGCGCGCCGATTGGCGCCTTGCTCGGCCTGGTCCTGGCGATCATCGTGGGTTTCCTGATCTACACCGGCAGCATGCGCCTCAACCTCGGCGCGTTTTTCCGCTGGACCGGCCTGTTCATCCTGGTGGTCGCCGCCGGCATTCTGGCCAATTCGGTGCAGGCCCTGCACGAAGCAGGCGTGTGGAACCACCTGCAAACGGTGCTGTTCGACTTCAGCGCCGCATTGCCGATGGACAGCCCTCTGGGTTCAGTGCTCGCCGGCATGTTCGGCTACCAGGAAGCGCCGACCGTCAGCACCCTGGGTGCCTACCTGATCTACCTGGTGGTCGCGCTGGTGATGTTCTTCCTGCCTGCCGCACCGGCCAAACCCGCCAACATGCCCTCTTCCGTTTCCAGCCAGTAAGGACCGTCTCTTGTCCAACCCAACGCCTCAACCCGCCTCGCCACCCCGCGCCCTGCGCTGGGCGGTGGCCGGCTCGGTGGTCGTGATGATCGCCGCCGGTGGCCTGTTCTATTACGCATCGCAATTGGCCGCCGCCAAGCGCCAGACCAACAGCAATGAGATCGCTGTAACGATTCATGGCCACGCCTGCGAGCCCAACGCGTTGACGGTTCCGGCCGGGCGCGCGAGCTTTCGTATCATCAACCGCTCCGACCGCGCGGTGGAATGGGAAATCCTCGACGGCGTGCTGGTGGTCGAAGAGCGGGAAAACATTGCCCCCGGTCTGAGCCAGGTGATCAACGCCAACCTGCTGCCGGGCGACTATGCGATCACCTGCGGCCTATTGAGCAATCCCCGTGGCACCCTGCATGTGACGCCAACGGCAGCCTCCGATGCCCAGGCCAAGGCCAAGCCGTCGATGGTGGCGTTTATCGGCCCGCTGTCGGAATTCCGCGTGTACTTGAGCGGCCAGGGCACCGCGCTGGTCAAGACTGCGACCGCCTTGCAACAAGCAATCGACGCCGGTGACCTGGCGCAGGCCCAGGCCCTGTATGCGCCGGCCCGTGAGGCTTACCAACGACTGGCGCCGGCGTCCCAACGCCTGGCAGAGCTGGACAACGCGATCAACGCCCGCGCCGATTACTTCGAGAAACGCGAACAGGACCCGGCCTTCAGCGGCTTCCATCGCCTCGAATACAGCCTGTTCCAGCAACGCAGCCTCGACGGCCTGGCCCCGGTGGCGCAGCGCTTGGTGACCGATGTCACCACGCTTAAGCAGCAACTGCTAGCTCAATCGCTGCCACCGGAGCAACTGGTGAGTATCGTGGTGCGCAACCTCAACAGTCTGGCCGATGTGCGCGCCATCAGCGGTGAGGAAGAGCGCTACAGCCACCTAGACCTGAACGGTTTCGCCGCCAATCTGCAAGTGGCGCACAAAGTGGTCGAGTTGATGCGTCCACTGTTGACCAAGTCCGCTGCCGACCTGTTGCCTGACATCGACAACGCCCTCGCCGCGTTCGATGCCGAGCTCGCGGGGTTCAAGGTCAATGACAGTTACAGCACGTACGACAGCGTGACCGCCGATCAGCGCAAGCAGATCGCCGACAAGGCCAAGGCTCTGGCCGATGCACTCGATGGAATCGACCCCGCCCTTGGCCTTTCCGGCCTGCAGTGAAGACGACCGAATTTTATGAGTGACTCAGAACAGTTTTCAGCCCAACGTCGCCGTGTCCTCTTGGGCATGGCCGCCACCGGCGCGGCCATCGCCGGCAGCACCCTGACCTGCCCGGCCATGGCGGCCGCCGCCGAGCAAGTCACTACCGCACCGCGCAGTGACAAGACCCAGGACCACCACGATTTTTTCGGCAAGCACCAAAGCGGTATCGTCACCCCGCGCCCGGCCTGCGGCATGCTGGTGGCGTTCGACGTATTGGCCAGCGACCGTGAAGACCTGGAGCGCCTGTTCCGCACCTTGAACGAACGCATCAGCTTTCTGATGACCGGCGGCACCGTGCCCCAGGTCGACCCGAAGCTGCCGCCCACCGATTCCGGGATCCTTGGCCCGGTGGTCACACCGGACAACCTGACCATCACCGTGTCTGTCGGCGAATCGCTGTTTGATGAACGCTTCGGACTGGGCGCCGCCAAACCGAAGCGTCTGAGCCGCATGGTCGGTTTTCCCAACGATGCGCTGGAGCCGGCGCAGTGCCACGGCGACCTGAGCCTGCAATTCAGCTCTAACACACCGGACACCAATATCCACGCCCTGCGCGACATCGTGAAGAACCTGCCCGACCTGTTGCTGGTGCGCTGGAAACAGGAAGGCAGCGTGCCGCCACAGGCGCCGGCCAAACCCGGCGAGCCGGCGCAGAGCGCGCGTAACTTCCTGGGTTTCCGTGATGGTTCGGCCAACCCGAATTCCAACGACAACAAGGCGATGGACCAGATTGTGTGGGTCCAACCCGGCAGCGACGAACCGGCCTGGGCCGCCAATGGCAGTTACCAGGCGGTGCGCATCATCCGCAACTTCGTCGAGCGCTGGGACCGCACGCCCCTGCAGGAGCAAGAAAGCATCATTGGCCGCGTCAAGACCACCGGTGCGCCCATGGATGGCCAGAAAGAATCCCAGGTGCCCGACTACAGCAAGGACCCGGAAGGCAAGCTGACCAAGCTCGATGCCCATATCCGCCTGGCCAACCCGCGTACCCCGCAGACGCAGGCCAACCTGATCCTGCGTCGACCGTTCAACTACTCCAACGGCGTCAATAAAAACGGTCAGCTGGACATGGGGCTGTTGTTCATCTGCTACCAGGCTGACCTGGAGAAAGGCTTTATCAGCGTGCAGACCCGACTCAACGGCGAGCCCCTGGAGGAATACCTCAAGCCCGTCGGCGGCGGGTATTTCTTCACCTTGCCGGGAGTCACCGGGCCCAAGGATTTCATCGGTCGCACGCTGCTTGCCGCCACGCACCCTCAAACCACTGCCACCACCTGAAACCAACCCCCACAGCGGAAACCGCCCTATGAAGAAGTCGACCCTCGCGTTGTCGTTGTTAGTGACCCTCTCACCCCTGGCCGCCTTCGCCGCCACCACGGCGCCGCTGGATCTGGTAGGGCCGGTGTCGGACTACAAGATCTACGTCACCGAAGAAATCGGTGAATTGGTCACCCAAACCAAAGCGTTTACCGACGCCATCAACCAGGGCGACCTGGCTACCGCCAAGAAGCTCTACGCGCCGACCCGCGTGCATTATGAGTCCATCGAGCCGATCGCCGAGCTGTTCAGCGATCTGGATGCGTCCATCGACTCCCGTGTCGACGACCACGAAAAAGGCGTGACAGCCGAAGACTTCACCGGCTTCCACCGCATCGAATACGCGCTGTTCTCGCAGAACTCAACCAAGGGCCTGGAAACGTTGACGGCCAAGCTCAACACCGACGTCAACGACCTCAAGACCCGGGTCGACGGCCTGACCTTCCCGCCGGAAAAAGTCGTGGGCGGCGCCGCAGCCCTTCTGGAAGAGGTCGCAGCGACCAAGATCTCTGGCGAAGAGGACCGCTACAGCCACACCGACCTGTATGACTTCCAGGGCAACATCGACGGTGCGAAGAAAATCGTCGACCTGTTCCGTGGCCAGATCGACAAACAGGACAAGGCCTTCCTGGCCAAGGTCGACAAGAACTTCGCCACCGTGGACAAGGTCCTGGCCAAGTACAAGACCAAGGACGGCGGTTTCGAGACCTACGATAAGGTCAAGGACAACGACCGCAAGGCGTTGGTAGGCCCGGTGAACACGCTGGCTGAAGATCTGTCGACGCTACGCGGCAAGCTGGGCTTGAACTGATCAAGACCTGACGCCATGTCCCGCGCTCCGGCGCGGGGCATCACCGGTTCGGCGCTGCTCGCCTGGCCCCCCGCAACCATCATGTACGTACGTAATTTTTCTTCAGCCGTGAGCAGATGCGGCGCCGTCTTGCCCCATTTCGTCGCTCCCCCCGCCAGCAGCACCGGCAGTTTTACCAGGCCCTTCGTCGCGGCATGGATCATCTGCGGATAACCATCCAGCGGGTTTAACGCGGCATTGGCAAACAGGCCGGAGTGTTTGATGAAGTCAAACGCGCGCTCGCTGAAACTGGCCGCGACTTTAGCCGTATTCGCCGTAGCGGCCGCGGGTGTGAACCGCGTGGCAAGTCGCTGCACCGGGTTGGGCAGCAAGGCCTTGGCCGAACGCAGCAGGCCACTCGCCTGACCGCCGGCGCCGATGGCCACGCCGATCATATCCACGGTCAAATTGCCCAGGCCCTGGGCGATATCGCCGCGCTTGAACGCCTGGTACGCACCGAGGAACGGCACAAACCCCAATAGAAACTCGTGCTCGCGGGCCCGGGCTTCCCGGCGTTTTTCAAGTGGTAACGGATCACGCGCGCGCTGCAAGAGAGCCTCGGCGGGCTCATAGAAATTCTCCTGAGCGATTCTGCCGGCAATGGCCGCGATCTTGCGCGAGCCATAAGTGTTGGGCGCGAAGCTTTGCAGCGTGTGGTTGGCAGGCAACTCGCCTGGCGCAATCGCTCCCCCCAGCGGTTCAACGATAACCGACGACGCCATCGCCTCCGGCCGTGGCGCAGAGCCGGTCGTGTAGGCAGCAAGATCGAAGGGCATCTGTGTGCCACGGACTATCGGCACATACACCGAACCATGGGGCGCGCTGATGCGCTGCTTGCGAATCACGCCGTCTAGCTCGATGGCGTCGGGCAGGTCTGTACGCTTGATCAGCTCGCCGCTGGCGAAGACCTCGTAATAGGCCACCGTCTGGTCATGCTCCACACGCATCAGGGTTGCGTGGCGACCGCGCTGCGCATCTTTGCGGGCCTGGGTCTCCTCGACCTGAACGACGCCAGTTTCGCCACGCAGGGTGAACAATTCGACCTTGCCCAGCTCGATCAACATGCGCTCGGCAAGGGGTAACTGGGCAAACATCAACTTGAGCTTCGTGGCATAGGCGCCCTGGAGCTGTTTGAGGTGACGGTTGACGGTGCTTTTGAGTAACGGTTCAAGCTCGGGCAGATGACGAATGCGTCGATCCAGTAACTCCAGGGCGCCCTCCGCCACCTGCGGCGCGCGGTCTGGCTGATAGGGCGTTTGCGCAGACGTCGGCGGTGCTAGCAAATGCTTGCTGAGCACCCACTTTCCCGGTGTGAGGTCGCCGGTCATGTAGGTTTCCAACAGCGAACGGCTGCGCGGTTCGGTGACCGGTGCGTTGCGGCGATCTTTGCCGTTAGCCAGTTCCAGGCTCATGCGCTCAAGCTCAGACGCCGTGCTGTCGGGGAATAATCGCAGCAACTCCCGGATGGCCAGCGCCTTGCGCGTCGGCAGTTCCACGCTGGCGCTGGCGAAGGCCTCAGCCGTCTCTTCTTGCTGTTTGAACAGTGCCCGCGACGCCTCCTGGAGGTCGTGTTGCGAATACTCGCCGTCACTGCGCAGCCTGACGGCGCCGTTCAACACGCCCCAGTCGGCGAGGATTTTCAGCGCATTGAGTTGCATCAATTCTGCTTGCGCCTCACTGGTGGGCACCAGGGTCGTCAGTGCACGGACCTGGTGTTCACTCATCATCCGTGACGTGCCCGGCGCAGCATGATCGGCCAGCGTGCAGCCCAGGCGTAGCTCCATCCAGGCCAGAGTGCCGATACGCAACGTGTCCGGCACTTCCTTGACCAGCATTTCCGGCGCCGCTTGCGCCAGGAATACCGGGGTGACCAGCGCCGCCAGGTCGGGCGTCAGCTTTTTATATTGCTGCAGGTGCTGCTCGATATCGCGCCGCACCTCGCTCAACGAACGGCCCATATTCGCCGGTTGATAGATCGAATAACCACCGATGTGGCCAGGTTTGACGTCGTCCAGGTTGATCCGCGCGACTTTAGTCAGTGTGGCCTTATCAGCCTCGCTCAATGTATCGGAGGAATATGGCCCGGTGTAGTCACCCACTGCGGGCGCCGGCGGCAGCGACAGCCGTAACCAGCGGATGACATTGCGTGTCTCGGCCACGGTGCGTGGCGACCCCAGCCCCTTCAATTCGAGGAGCTGGCGTGCGTCAACCCGTGGCGTCGAGTACACGGCATTCCCCAGTGGTTCGGTCAGTGGGGTCAACGCCGCAAGCTCATCACGCAACGTGTCTACGTCGTTGACGTAATGGGTCAGATTCACCCAGCCCCCCACCGGGCTCAAGCGTTCAAGGCGGCCTTCAGATACTCGAAAGGGCTTACCGTCCCAATCGAACCGTTCGCGCTGCAGCAGGGCGAGCATTTGCGGGCGAGACACAAATGCCTGCAAACGCTCCATCGCCGCTTGGCTGCGCGCGAGCAGTGACGATGTGAGTGGAACGTCCCAGGCCTCGGCGGACCAGTCGGTGCGTGCGCCGTCCGGCAGGTCTTCAAGCCCGGCTTCAAGGCGCTCGGCCAGCGCGTCCCGTTCCACCAGCTCAGGACTTAGGCGCGGCGCCTGGGCAAGGTTGGCGACGTTTGCCGGGGCGGCCCATAGGCGCGACTGCTGGACCGTGGGCTTGGCACTGTCCTCTCCGACTACGGGAGCCTGCACAGCATATTGAAGGGGCGAGCCGGTGCTCGACAGTGGCGTCAACATATTCAATCCTCTCTGCGCTAGGCCGTGGAATACGGCTTCGTCTGGAGAGGCAATCTAAGGAAAGCTTAAACGCGCTGAATGTAAGCCGAATCTTGCCGCCTTACGCGTTGCGTTGCGGCGGATTACAGGATCCGGTAAAGCAGTCGCTCGATCCGCACGCGGCTCACCCGACGCAGAAACTTGCCGACCGCCGGGGGGTAATCCACCAGTGTCTGCAACTGCGCGTACCCGTCGATGCGGGTGGTGTGCTGGAAAATCTGCTCAAGCTCGGTCCGCCGTGGTTCCAACCATTGCCCCTGGGGATCGTCGATCAACAAGGCGTTTTCCAAGTCGAGACGGAACGCCCGAGGGTTTAGGTTGTTGCCGGTGAGCAAGGTGTAACGCTGGTCGATCCACATGCCTTTGAGGTGGTAGGTGTTGTCGCCATCGCGCCATAGGTGCAGGTTCAATTGGCCGCTGTCGATCATCGGCTGGTGGCGCTTGGCAAAGCGACGCAGGCTGATTTCGTACAGGTATGGCAGTGCCGCGATGACCTTGAAAGGCTCGCTGGGTGGGATGTAGAAGTCGTTGGCGGTCTTGTCACCGACGATGATGTCGATCTTCACGCCACGCGCCAGGGCACGGTTGATCTCGCGCGTGACCGCCAATGGCAGATTGAAGTACGGCGTGCAAATGGTCAGTTGCTGCTGGGCGCTGGCGATCAGCTCCAGGATCACCCGGCTCAGCGGGTTGTTCTTGCCGACGCCGAGCAACGGGCTGACTGACAGGTGGCCATTGGGCAACTGCCCGGCTGTGGTGTCGTAGGTCGCGTGCTTGAGGCGGCTGCGCAGGTCGCCGATGTCGTTGCGCAGGCTGCGGGTGGTGGGCGGGTTGGGCAGGTCAAGGCGGTGCACCGCTTTGGACGCTACCAGGCCGTGTTCCACCAGGTGCTGCATCGAATCGGCCAGGGGCTTGCTGTGGATCAGGTGATAACGGTCAAACCGGTATTTGTCGAACTTGTGCAGGTACACGTTGTTCAGGCTGGCGCCGCTGTACAGCACGCTGTCATCGATCACAAAGCCCTTGAGGTGCAACACGCCAAACAGCTCGCGGGTTTGTACCGGAACGCCGTACACCGGCACTTCGCTGGCATGGCTCTGTGTCATGGCCTGGTACCAGGCGCTGTTGCCGGGCTGTTTGCCCGCACCAATCAACCCGCGTTGGGCGCGCAACCAGTCGACCACCACCACGATGTCCAGCTCCGGCCGTGCAGCCTTGGCGGCGTGCAAGGCGTCGTAGATCTCCTGCCCTGCTTCGTCCTGCTGCAAGTACAGCGCCACGATGTAGATACGCCGGGTGGCTTGGGAGATTTTTTCCAGCAGGCAGCGGCGGTACGCATCCGCACCGGACAGCACATCGAGCGCGTCGGGAGTGAGGGGGAAACCACGCAGTTTGGGCAACAGGGAGCGTTTGAAGAACGACGGCATAGGGCTCGCAATGGGTCGAATCCGAAGAGGCCCCGAGCTTACACCATGGGGTTGCTCAGGTCTCGTTGCCTCGTAGGAAAAAGCCCATTGACCATGAAGAACGATCGTTCTACTGTGTGCGACATGAACGACATTACTGGCAATGAAACCCGCGACATTATCCTCGACGTCACCGAGAAGTTGATCTATCGCCACGGCATCGCCGCCACCGGCATGGACTTTCTGGTGAAAACCGCTGGCGTCTCGCGCAAGAGTATTTACCGCTACTTCGCCAATAAAGACGAGTTGGTGATCGCGGCCCTGCAACGCCGCGATGAACGCTGGATGCACTGGCTGCGCGGCGAAGTGGAACGAGTCGACGGCAGCGGCGAACGCCTGCTCGCGCTGTTTGACGCGCTCAGGACGTGGTTCGGCTCGGCGGATTTTCGCGGCTGTGCCTTCATCAACACCAGCGGTGAAACCGGCGACCCGCACAGCCCGGTGCGCCTGCTGGCCAAAGCGCATAAACAGAAACTGTTCGAGTACGCACTTGAACTGTGCCAAGCCCATGGCACCTGCGACCCCGAACGGCAGGCAGCACACCTGCTGATCCTGATCGATGGCGCCATTACCGTTGCCCTGGTCATGGGCGATACAACCGCTGCTGATAACGCGCAATGCATGGCGCGAACGTTATTAGGGCTTTGAATGCACTGGCCGAGCCACTTTGTCTAAACAGGAGCGTTGAAATGTCATCCACCCCAGAAACACGCCCGCCGCTGCCGCCATTCACCCGCGAATCAGCGACTGAAAAAGTCCGCCTGGCCGAAGACGGTTGGAACTCCCGCGACCCACAACGTGTGTCCCTGGCTTACACCCTGGACACCCAGTGGCGTAACCGCGCCGAATTCGTCCATGGCCGCGAAGAAGCCAAAGGCTTTCTCACGCGCAAATGGGCCAAGGAGCTGGATTATCGGCTGATCAAGGAATTGTGGGCCTTCACCGACAACCGCATTGCCGTGCGGTATGCCTATGAATGGCATGACGACTCCGGCAACTGGTTCCGCTCTTACGGCAATGAGAATTGGGAGTTCGACGAAAACGGCCTGATGGCCAACCGTTTTGCCTGTATCAACGACAGGCCGATCATGGAAAGCGAGCGGCTGTTCCATTGGCCGCTGGGCCGACGCCCGGATGAGCATCCGGGGTTGTCCGATCTCGGCCTGTAAAACCTGGTGCGGTTCAAATGTGAGAGGGGGCAAGCCCCCTCCCTACGCTGAGTGCCTCAGTCCTGATTAAGGCCGACTCGATACAACGCACCATCATCCTCATCCGTCAGCACATACAAAAAGCCATCCGGGCCCTGCCGCACATCGCGAATACGCGCCTTCAAACCTCCCAGCAAACGCTCCTCGTGGATGACCTTGTCGCCCTCGAACTGCAACCGAATCAGCTCCTGGCTGGCCAGCGCGCCGATGAACACGTTGTGCTGCCACGCCTTGAACCGGTCACTGTCGTAGAACGCCATGCCGCTGATGCCCGGTGACTTTTCCCACACATGATGGGGCGCCACGGTACCTTCCGCCGTCTTGCCTTTGGCCTCCGGAATCGGCGTCAGGGAGTAGTTGATGCCGTGCGTCGCCAGGGGCCAGCCATAGTTTTTGCCACGTTCGACGATGTTGATCTCGTCACCACCACGGGGGCCGTGCTCGTTTTCCCAGATCGTGCCGCTCCAGGGGTTCAGTGCCAGTCCCTGTGGGTTGCGTTGGCCGTAGGACCAGATTTCGGGGCGTACGCCCGGCTGACCAACAAAGGGGTTGTCATCCGGCACGCGGCCGTCGGGGTAGATCCGTACGACCTTGCCTTGCAGCTTGTCCAGGTCCTGGGCAGTGGGTCGGTCGTTGTTTTCGCCCAGGGTCACAAACAGGTACCCATCCTGGTCGAAGGCCAGGCGCGAGCCAAAGTGATTGCCGGTGGAGAGCTTCGGCTCCTGGCGCAGGATGACTTTGAAATCGATCAGGCCGCTGAGGTCCGCCGCCAAACGTCCACGTCCCACCACAGTGCCGGCCGTGCCGCCTTTGCCGCCGCCTTCGGCGTATGACAAATAGACCGTGCGGTCCTCTTTGAAATCGGGCGACAGCACCACATCGAGTAAACCGCCCTGCCCCTTGGCCCACACCTCAGGCACGCCGCTCAGCGGAGCCGAGAGCTTGCCATCCGGGCTGACAACGCGCAGGTGGCCAGGGCGTTCGGTAACCAGGAAGCCTTGCTGGTCCGGCAGAAACGCCACGGCCCATGGGTGGTCCAGGCCTTTGACGATCGAGGTGACAGTGAGGCTGCCTTGTTCACTGGGGAACTGCTGCAAATCGGCGGCGTAGACCGTCGTCAGGGTCGTCGCGCACATAACGGCTAACAGGGTTTTGCGTATAAACATAAGACGAGTCCTTACCGGCGATTGCCGTTGGCATCAAACGTGGGGGCTTTAGTGTCGGTGGCCGGGCGGCTGGGCGCGGCCTCACGCTGGGGGTAACGGTTGCCGATGCCGCCGTTTTCCAGGGTCGGCGGGCGCGTGGCCGGCACGGTCTGGATACCGCGAATCGCCGGCGCATTGGGCTGCGTGCCCTGCATGCTGTTGGGGTTGGCCCGGTGAATGGGGCCATTGTTGGTGTTGTTGCCGCCAGGCAGGTTCTGCGCTTGAGCGGTGGCTGCAAGTGCCAGGCTCAGCGCCAGCACTGCAAGATGACGCACGCGGGTGATCATGACAAAGCCTCTCTGGGACGAGGAGTACCTGCTTTCGATACCACGCTACGCCTGGGGTTCGGCTTTGGTAACTAAATACTTCCTCATCAGGTGTAACACGATCTGTCCGCGCATCCATCCAGGGAAACTTTTTTAACCGCCCGCGAGTCACCCGAACACAGTCTCTTCTCAAGGAATCGCACTTATGCCACGGGCCATCTGGAAAGGCGCCATCAGCTTCGGTTTGGTTCATATCCCTGTATCGCTGGTCTCCGCCACGTCCGCACAGGGTGTGGATTTCGACTGGTTGGACAAGCGCAGCATGGACCCGGTGGGCTACAAACGCATCAACAAAACCACCGGCAAGGAAGTGACCAAGGAGCACATCGTCAAAGGCGTAGCGTTTGAGAAGGGACGTTATGTGGTGCTCAGCGAAGAGGAGATTCGCTCGGCCCACCCCAAGTCTACTCAGACCATCGAAATCATCGCCTTTGTCGCCAGCGACCAGATCCCGTTGCAGAACATCGACACGCCCTACTTCCTGGCGCCGGACAAACGCGGCGGCAAGGTCTACGCGCTGCTGCGGGAAACCCTCAAGAAAACCCGCAAGGTCGCCCTGGCCAATGTGGTGCTGCACACCAAGCAGCACCTGGCGGCATTGATGCCCCTGGAGTCCGCACTGGTGCTGGTGATGCTGCGCTGGCCCGCCGAGGTGCGCAGCCTGGATGAATTGGAACTGGGCAGCGACGTAACCAAACCCTCCCTGGCCAAAGGTGAACTGGACATGGCCAAGCGCTTGGTGGAGGACATGAGCGCCGACTGGCAACCGGATGCCTACCGCGACAGCTTTCAGGAAAAAATCATGGCGCTGGTGGCGAAGAAGGCCAAGGCCGGCAAGATTGAAGATGTGGAATCCAAGGAAGGCAGCGAAGAGCGCAAGTCGGCCGATGTGCTCGACCTGACCGAACTGCTCAAGCGCAGCCTGGCGGGTAAGCCTGCGGCGAAAAAAACCGCCAAGAAAAAGGCCTCTTGAGCCTGGCATTACTGGGAGAACGCCATGGCAAAGCCGCTGAGTGAATACAATCGCAAGCGCGATTTCGAGATCACCGCAGAACCTTCCGGCAAGGCGACCACGGGCAAACGAAAGACGTCAGCACTGTCGTTCGTGATCCAGAAGCACGACGCACGCAACCTGCACTATGACTTTCGCCTGGAACTCGATGGCGTGCTCAAAAGCTGGGCCGTGCCCAAGGGCCCAAGCCTCGACCCCAGCCAGAAGCGCTTGGCGGTTCACGTGGAAGACCACCCGCTGGGCTACGGCAGTTTCGAAGGCAGTATCCCGGCCGGTCAATACGGCGCCGGTGATGTGATTGTCTGGGACCGTGGGGTCTGGAAACCCCATGACGACCCACACAAGGCTTACGCCGCCGGCAAACTCAAATTCACGCTGGTAGGTGAAAAACTCTCGGGCGATTGGGCGCTGGTGCGCACTCGCTTGAAAGGCAGCGGTGACAAGGAACAGTGGCTGCTGATCAAAGAGCAAGACCAACAGGCGCGCCCTGCCGCCGACTACGACATCGTGCAGGCTGAGCCTAAAAGCGTGCTCAGTGATGCCTCCATAGCCCCCACCAAGAACCAGCCGAAAGCCAAGAAAGCAGCCGCTGCACTGCCCGAGCAATTCACACCGCAACTGGCAACCCTGGTAGACCGCGCGCCCGACGGGGACTGGCAGTATGAAATCAAGTTTGATGGCTACCGCATGCTGGCGCGGATTCGCGACGGCGAAGTCCGCCTGTTTACCCGTAACGGCCATGACTGGACCGAGCGCCTGCCGCGGCAGGTCAAAGCCCTGCACGCCCTCAAGCTCAAGGACAGTTGGCTGGATGGCGAAGTGGTCAGCCTCAACCCTGAAGGTTTACCGGACTTCCAGGCCCTGCAAAATGCCTTTGACAGCGGCCGTAGCCTGGACCTCGTCTATTACCTGTTCGATGCGCCGTTTCTGGATGGCGCAGATCAGCGCCAGGCCCCCGTAGAGGATCGCCGGGCCATGCTCAAGGCCGCGCTGTCTGGAAGCAAAAGTAAGTTACTGCGGTTTTCTGAAGCCTTCACCGCCCATCATCAGGACATTTTACAGAGCGCCTGCAACCTGGCCCTGGAAGGCGTGATCGGCAAACGCATGGGCAGCCCCTACACGTCCGCTCGCAGTACTGACTGGATCAAGCTCAAATGCCGTTTGCGCCAGGAGTTTGTGATTGTCGGACATACCCGTCCCCAGGGTTCGCGCAGCGGTTTTGGCGCATTGCTGCTGGCGGTGAATGACGACAGCGGGCTGAGGTACGCCGGTCGCGTCGGCACCGGTTTTGATCAAGCGTCGTTGGAGGCTATCTACACGCAGCTCAAAGCGCGGGCGCGCAAAACCTCGCCTTTGCACAAACCCCTGACCAGTGCCCAGGCGCGAGGCGTGCAGTGGGTGGAGCCGACGCTGGTGGGGGAAGTACAGTTTGCCCAGTGGACCCGTGACGGTGTGGTGCGCCACGCCACTTTTATGGGCCTGCGCAGCGATAAACCGGCCGCGCAGATCGTGCACGAACAGCCGCAGGTGGCTGAATCCATGAAAGCCCCGCAAGCCAAGACCCTGTTGAAGATCACCCACCCTGAGCGAGTGATCGATCCACTAAGCGGCACGCAAAAGCAGCAATTGGCGCAGTTCTACGAAAGTATCAGCGAATGGGTCCTGCCCTTTCTGCGGCATCGCCCGGTGTCCTTGCTCAGGGCTCCGGAAGGCATCGAGGGCGAGCAGTTCTTCCAGAAGCACTCGGAACGCCTGGCGATTCCCCATATCAAGCAATTGGACGCCGCGCTGGACCCAGGCCACGCGCCGCTGATGGAGATCGACAGCGTCCAGGCACTAGTCGGCGCTGTGCAAATGGGCACCGTCGAATTTCATACCTGGGGCGCCACCTCAGACAAGATCGAAACCCCTGACCTGTTTGTGCTGGACCTCGACCCGGATCCCGCGTTGCCCTGGAAAAGCATGCTGGAAGCGGCACAACTCACCTTGTCGGTACTGGACGAGCTGGGCCTCGATGCGTTCGTCAAAACCAGCGGCGGCAAAGGCCTGCACTTGGTAGTGCCGCTGGCACGACGGGACGGTTGGGAGCCGGTAAAAGCCTTCGCCAAAGCCATTGCCCAGTTTATGACCGCGCAACTGCCGGAACGCTTTACCGCCACCTCCGGGCCGAAAAACCGTGTGGGCAAGATCTTTATCGATTACCTGCGCAATGCACGGGGCGCGAGCACCGTGGCCGCCTACTCGGTACGGGCTCGGCCAGGGCTGCCGGTGTCGGTGCCGGTCAGTCGTAAGGAATTGCAGGGGTTGCGTGGCGCGCAGCAGTGGACGGTGGCCAATCTGCACCAACGCTTACAGGGACTGAAGGAGGATCCGTGGGAGGGTTATGCCCATCGGCAGAAGATCAGCAAGAAAATGTGGGACAAACTGGGCGCCCAGCCACCGCAGTGAGGACGCCCTGGCCGAGCGTTAGATGAGCACGAAGATCAGCGCCAAGGCCGCGAAAATCGCCCATTTTTCCAGGTAGTAACGGGTGCGGTTGCGTTTCTTCAGCTCTTTGCCGCGCAGGCGGATCTTGTACAGACGCGTAAACGCTCGGTTCAGTCCGCCGGTCTTGTCGCCAGCGTCGTTGGGCGAACCCGCCGCCGCCATCACTGTGCGGCTGAACCAGCGGTTGAACGCCGCAGCCCAGCGGTATTTCATCGGCCGCTCGACATCGCAGAACAGGATGATGCGGTTCTGCTGCGTGGTGTTTTCGGCGTAGTGAATATAGGTCTCGTCGAACATCACCGGTTCACCGTCACGCCAGTAGTAGCTCTCACCGTCCACATTGATGTAGCAGCCAGGATCATTCGGGGTATCCAGGCCCAAGTGATAGCGGTAAGAGCCGGCGTAGGGATCGCGATGGCGTACCAGTTTGGAACCCGGCGGCAGCTCGGCGAACATCGCGGCCTTGATCGAGCCGATGCTCTGCACCAGCTCGGTGGTGCGCGGGCACAGCTTCATTGCGGAAGGATGGCTGTCGCCGTACCACTTGAGGTAGAAACGCTTCCAGCCCGACTTGAAAAACGAGTTGAAGCCCACGTCGTTGTACTGGTCGGAGCGCTTGATCGCCCCTGCCTTCATGAGGTTCTGGCCTTCCTGGCGAATCTCTTCCCAATGCTCCTGCAACGGACTTAGGTCAGGGAAGTCGCTGGGCGAGAGAAACGGTCGACCGGGGAGTTTGGAGAACAGGTATAGAAAACAGTTGATGGGTGCCAGGAAGGTTGAATGGTCACTGAGCTGGCGACCCAGTTTGTGTCGCACCCGGCCACGCAGGTGTACATACGCAATGGAGGCGACATAGAGAACAACAATGATGAGCTTCAAGGGATTTCGTCACACGTCAGTAGAGAACAGGCTGCTCCTGCGTGCCCACGACGGCCGAGGATGAATAGCAGCACCTGAAATCACAATTCACAGACAGGCAACATGAGCGGCTTGATGACAAGCGGTTACATGGCCATTGGCAGTTATTTAGCCATATTCTGTAACGAAAAGTTAACTAAGAATTGTGAAAAGCTGTCTACTTAGGCAGGGTTCGCACCTGCACAACTACAAGGAATGGTTATGTCGCCCACTTTAGATCCGGATCATCAGGCCCTTCAGGGCGCCTGGGAGCAAACGTCACTTGAGGACAGCGGTGTCCTGAACCCGGTAGACGCTCACACTGCGCCCGGTGCCATCACCACCATTTCAGGCGACCGCTTCGAAGTGAAAACCGTGCAAGGCGACCTGTTGCTGGCCGGCCGATTCTCCCTGGACAGCAGCACTACACCAAAAAGCATTACGTGGGTCGATTCCATGGGCGATGACGCCGGCAAGCCGTTGCCTGCCAGCTACCGCCTTGATGGCGACGAATTTGTATTTATCGCGGCCGATGAAGGGATGCCCAGGCCCACCGTCTTCAGCACCGGCCCCGGTCAGACCATGCGCAGTTTCGTGCGGCGCGCTTGATCAATGCGCCGTCCGAACCTGCGACATGCTTTTCACACAGCCTTCACTTTCGGCGCGATAGGGTAAAGCCTACCTACTCCAGTGAATCCCTTGGCCCGCCTCTTTAAGCGGGCTTTTTTTTGCGTGGACAAACCGTATCAGGCAGGCCTTTTAGTGGCGGTCAAGGTAAAGCACAGCGGCAATTGCGCCGCTTGGTGCTCGTACTGATCGTAGAGTTCTTCACGATTGGAATGCGCATATTCCTGCAAGTGACTGATCTGCAGGTCTGCGCAAATCGCGGCGCTCACCACATCGCCCAACGTGTGCACGTACCAATAGGAAGTCGGTCCGACTACCTCACCCTGACCTTCATAGACAATCGACTCCTGCAGCACAAAGGGTTCGCGCTGAAAGTACGAGCTGGCAGGTAGCAGCGGGTTCTGCGCCCTGGGGTCGAACACTTCCAGGAACGGATGGGTTTCGTACATCACCAGCGAACCGCCGGGCTTCAGCGTGCTGGCGACATGGCGCATGAACAACGCCACATCCGGCATCCAGCCGAGCACGCCGATGGTGACCAGGGCGATATCAAAGCGCTCGTGTAACCGCTGCGGCAACTGGTGGATATCGCTTTCGATAAATTCAGGAGCATGAGGCGACACATCGGCAAGCTCACGCGCTTGCCGGAGAAACGCGGCGGACTGGTCCACCCCCACCACCGAGCGTGCGCCGAGGGCGAACAGCGACAGGCTTTCTCGACCGTTGTTGCAGCCCAGTTGCACCACGTCCTTGCCGGCGACACCCAGGTCCTGCAGAACCCCTGTAATGGTTGGGTCCAGGCAGGAAAAATCGGCGTTACCAACACCGGTCAGCAATGCGCTCCAGGTGTCGGTGGTTTTATGCAGGCCGGCAGATTGGTCCCAGGCGTCCTTGTTGCTGGCAATTGCCTGTTGGGCTGAGGGCATGTCCATTGCGTCTCCAGATAAGTCTTACGGCGGGGCACCGAAGATAAGCCACATGCCGGCGTATTGAAACTCCAGGCAACTGCGGAAACTTAACGCTCACCGCGCAGGTCATTAACGCAATGAGTGTTCAGCCGTTGAACGCCCCCTCTGCGAAGCCGTCATCGTGGCCAATCACTCCGACCTGCGAAATGCCTTGTCCCTGGACAGCCTGAACTTCTTTCTGGCGGATGTGCGCGACGGCCTCGGCCCGTACCTGGCCATCTACCTGCTGGCCGTGCACAAGTGGGACCCGGCCAGCATCGGCGTGGTCATGACCCTGGCGGGCATCGCCGCGCTGCTCACCCAGGGCCCGGCGGGCGCACTGATCGACCGCACGCGCAGCAAACGCGCCGTGGTTGCGCTTGCCGCCATCCTGGTGACCGCCAGCTGCCTAGTGCTGCCCTTCGTCAGCTCCTTCAGCCTGGTGGCGTTGACCCAAGCTGCCAGCGCCGTCGCCGCGTCCGTGTTCGCCCCGGCGATTTCCGCTATTTCCCTGGGGATCACCGGCCCGCGAGCATTTACCCGCCGCACCGGACGCAATGAAACCTTCAATCACGCCGGCAACGCCGTGGCCGCGCTGCTCGCCGGTGGATTGGCCTACCTGTTCGGACCGGTGGTGGTGTTCTACCTGATGGCGTTTATGGCGGTGGCCAGTGTGGTCGCGGTCAGTTGCGTGTCAGCCAAGGCCATCGACCATGAAGTGGCCCGCGGCTTCGACCCTGCCCACGCCACCGATCATGAACAGCCGTCGGGCCTGAAGGTATTACTGGCCAACCGTCCGCTGCTGCTGTTTGCCATTTGCTGCGCCTTGTTCCACCTGGCCAATGCCGCCATGCTGCCGTTGGTCAGCCAGAAGCTGTCCCAGATCAACCTGCAGATGGCCACCCCGCTGACCTCGGCCTGTATCGTCGCCGCGCAATTGGTGATGGTACCGATGGCCTGGCTGGTAGGGGTCAAGGCTGACGTGTGGGGACGCAAGCCGCTGCTGATATTCGGCTTCATGATTCTGCCGCTGCGTGGCGTGCTCTACACCGTGTCCAGCGATCCCTATTGGCTGGTGGCTGTGCAAATGCTCGACGGCATCGGCGCAGGGATCTTCGGCGCGCTGTTCCCGGTGATCGTCAAAGACCTGACCCAGGGTACCGGGCGTTTCAATGTCAGCCTGGGTGCGCTGTCCACCGTGTTTGGCTTGGGCGCGGCACTGAGCAACAGCCTGGCGGGGTTCGTGGTGCAACAGGCGGGCTACAACGCGGCCTTCTTAACCCTGGCGGGCGTGGCGGGCGCTGCGTTGGTGCTGTTGTGGGTGGCGATGCCGGAGACGTTGGAGAAACCGCTCTATGCGCCCCATGCGCCTGCTGCATGATAGAAGCGACACCGAAAACCCGGCACATGGCCGGGTTCCTTTCTCTACACATACTCAGTTGTCGGGATGTTCGCTGGCGACCGAATCGGCAGCATCGACATCGGACATGTCCTCTTCTAGAGGTGCATCATCGTCCGGCGGCAGAGGGATATTGTCCTCATCATTTCTCGGGTCGTGGCCTGTCTCGTTGTCTGTGCCACGTGTTACGGCCTGCTGTGAAAGATTGCCGGGGGCGTTCTCATTGATGTCCATGCTGGCTCTCCGTTCTTACGCTCGGGATATCCGCGCTTAAAGATGTGAGGCGGCAGATCCTGGCAAGTGCCAAGCATTAGACGAATGGCGAAAAAATACAGGCATCGTGTGCGGACCTTTTAGCTACCAACTGCGTACGCACTGATTACCGATAGCCGTCCGGACTCGTCTTCCTCAGGTTTTCACAAATATCACGCAGGACATCCGCAAGTGGAGGTTGGAGCAGAAAGGACTTCATTTCCGAGACTGCCGCTTTGTATGAAGGATCAGCGTTGACCCTCCGGAACTCGGACTTTCTCTCTTCGCTGAAGGTGGGATCACTGACCAGTCCTTCTAGGGTCAAGCCACGCTCGGGATTTCGCTCGTCGCATATCTCAAGTGCAGCGATGAAGCTGACGGCGACCTTTTCTTCGCGTATCGGGTGAGTTGCTGTAGCTGCCTCGACTGCAGTGGCAGCGGATAGAAGCCCCCACAACGCTGCGCTTTTTCCTGAGAACACTTATTTACTCCTGATTTGGGCAACTGAAACTGCCTCTCACTTATGGACCGTATGAGTCGTTCATTTGTCCAGATTCAGTAGTTCGTGCATCCGCTCGCCAATTATTCCTCGCAGCCAGGCAGCATGAAACTCCATCTCTTTCAGGGAAGTACCCTCAGCAAATTGGTATTCGAACACCTTGTCCTTCGGCCCCCGATATACAACGCTGAAATGACCATCGCGGTCATACGAAGCGACTACGTAGGGGCAGATGTAAATAATGTCGCTAAACAGCACGCGC
Source organism: Pseudomonas sp. TE3911 (assembly GCF_054062775.1). Lineage (NCBI taxonomy): Bacteria > Pseudomonadati > Pseudomonadota > Gammaproteobacteria > Pseudomonadales > Pseudomonadaceae > Pseudomonas > Pseudomonas sp. TE3911. The sequence goes on from NZ_JBSSFP010000001.1 coordinate 2,437,248, forward strand.
ACTTGGGTGGGTTTACGTGCGCGACGGATGACAGTGAGGGTAAGCAGTTGCTGGTTTTCGTCGAACGTAAAGGCCTGCACCCTAGGCTCAGAGAAAATCCACGCGAAGACCAATCCCATAACCACGACAGAGCCGAGCAGGAACAGGATGAGCGACGACGTTGTAAAACTCGACTCATCGCTGGACGGCACATCCTGCATCGCACCGAGCCCGATAACGAGCAAGATCGCCAGCCCGAAGGCAGGCAATAACATAATCACCGCAGCGCAAAAGCCCAAAATGGCCGAACCCGTGCTGCCAATGATCGGTAAGTCCGGACCACCCTGCCAAATAGATGGGTGGGCGGCGGGATTTTCAGTGCGTGGTGCGGCGGGTGGTGCGGCGACGTGGTGAGGTGGACTTGGACGATTCATTAGGCAGGCTCAAGGGTGCTGTATAGACGGTACCACTACTGCCACTTCTCTAACCCGCAGAGCGTATTGATTCAACGGGTATGAAGGCAGGGCTACAGAAGCTGTTTCATGAACTCCTGAGTCGGAACATCAAGCCCCATGCTCTCACCGAACACCACCTTAATCCCATCATTGGCAATTAGCAGCATCTCGCAGTGCATACCAATGGCAGTCGTCAAATGGTCGAAATCACGCAGTTCTTCCACATACTTGTCTTTATAGGATTGCAGCCGATGAGAGGCCAGGTCTCTGAGACTCGGGTCAGTTTCTTGAGCTAAAGCGCCCTCTTCTGCTAACAGGCGTCGCTTAGTCAACCCCACTTGTAAGTTGGACATCCGAAAGCGCGTGTATATGCGTATGACGCTTATGGCGCGAGATGTGAACTCGATTGCCGCGTCTTTTTTCGTCTCAGCACCCGACCAATCGGCAGATTGCATCTCCAGCAAATCCGCTGTTAGCGCCTTCTCGGCATCTTCACCGCGCGCCAAGAAGCTAGACAGGTCTAATGCCGGCTCAGCGTCAAAAGCAAGTAGGTGCGAGGCGACTAATGATGACGCTTTAGCCACATTGTCACGGCCCTGATATGCGCTCCATCCAGAACCGGCTATTCCACATCCAAAAACAATCAGCAAAAGCGCGACGGTAATTTTTCTCATGGATCCCTCCAAATCATCCAGAAAGGCTATCACGGCGACTTTCAAAAGCGGAATTGAGCCAATTGGCATCATGACAATGACTAGAGCGCGGGGCTTCTTGAGCGCGCGCAGTAAAGCCTAGGGCGCTCAGAACATCTTTCCTGTAATGCGTTGCTGGTGGAGGCCAGGTCCAGCACACTAAGTCCGCGCTTTTCACTTGAAGGAGTAGGTTCAAATGACAGCTCTACCAGGCTCGATCCCGCTTGTTATCCTGGACGTTCAAGATGCGATTGATAGAACAAACTGGGATGAAAAAAGTAATCCTGAATACTTGGCAGTGATCCAGCGCCTTCTAGGCCACTGGCGATCAAACGGCTGGCCAGTTATTCATGTGAAGCACGATGAGCGCACTTCTACATCCAGCTATTTCGTCGACGGCCCGTGGAATGGCATCAAGAAAGAGGTCGCCCCGATACAGGGAGAAGCCGTCATCATCAAACAGGAAAACTGCGCCTTTATTGGCACCGAATTGGATGCCACTCTCACACAGATGCAAGTAAAACGGTTGGTGCTGACGGGCGTTGTTATTCACAACAGTATGGACGCCACCGTCCGTGCGGGGAAAGCGCTCGGATACAGCATCATCTTACCGTCAGATGCAACGACCGCCGTGCCCGTTGTTGGGGCGAATGGAAAGTCTTGGGACGCGACAACCGTTCATGAACTGACCCTAGCAATACTCAATGATGAATACGCCGACGTAATGTCATCGGACGAAGTGATCGCACAATTCACGCTATGAACTATGAAGGTACCCAGTGCCGCAGAAGCATTTGACACGCATCAATCGCCAGCTATTTCGACAGGCGTAAGCATGTCCTTTGGGTACCGAAAATACCTAGCGCATATCGCAATTGGAGTGACCTTTATCTTTTCCCCACGCTGCTCCAAGCCAAACACCGGAGCAGACGATCATTCCAGCGTCTGCCAGTAATAGGGATGGCAACTTGCGCTTCGTTGCGTGATCCCTCACAACAGAGTCGAACCCCTAACATACCGTCCTGTCCAGGCATCCAGCGTGGGTGGCATTCCAGTGAAAGTAACCGACAGGTTTGAACAGGCAGGCACTGCGCTTAAAAAGTTATTTTATGAGGAGGTGCATCCACTTTGATCGTTGGCTCGTAGATTCAATACCCTCACCCGGAGGGCATAAGAGCCAAGGAGATACATCATGCACGCTTTTTTCAAAAAACTTGCTGCAACAGCCTGCTTCGCGATTCTCTCCGTAACTGCAACGTTCAGCTTTGGTGCCGACCCCGTAATGGTCGGAGGTGCAGCTATGTACCCGACCAAAACCATCGTTGAGAACGCGGTCAACTCGAAGGACCACACGACACTGGTAGCCGCTGTCAAAGCTGCCGGCCTGGTTGATACGCTCAATAGCAAAGGTCCGTTCACCGTGTTCGCCCCCACAAACGAAGCCTTTGCAAAGCTGCCAGCGGGCACCGTCGATACTCTGGTCAAGCCTGAGCACAAAGCCGACCTAACTAGAATTCTGACCTACCACGTCGTGCCGGGCACTCACACATCGGCACAGCTGATGGCCGAAGCCAAAAAGAACGGCGGCACCGTTGTGTTGAAAACAGTTCAAGGTGAGTCGCTGAATATCAAGCTGCATGACGGCAAGCTTTGGGTGGTGGATGCCAAAGGCGGTAAGGCTGGTATCAGCATCGCAGACGTAATGCAGTCCAACGGCGTAATCCATGTTGTGGACTCAGTGTTGATGCCTTAAGCGCTCTTTAAGCCCGGCAGACGCAAAGTTTGCCGGGTATTGGCAACCTGCATAGACACTTCAGTTAATCCGAATTCAAGGTATGGAAATTTCGCCGGGTGGCGCTGGGTGAGAGCCTAGGTAAATCTCGGCATGATGAGGGTGAACCGTGTGCCCGACCGGCATCACGATCATGTCGCCACGCTGCGGCCGTCTAAGTGAACGAACCTGCCAGCAGTCCCAGGCACCGTGAACAAACGAACGCTTGAGCAGCGGCGTCTGTCCGTTCGGCATGATCGTCCAAAGGTCACCGGCCTGTTGAGGCACCCTGTAGCGTCAGGCACACTTGCGCGGACTCATCGCCCAAAAAGGAATTTACGATGCCGTTTTCACCGGAGGAAAGAGCCGCTTTGCTCGCGCTCAAAGGCGTAGGACCAACCGTCATTACTCGGCTTGAGCAAATGGGTATCGAATCGCTCGCCGAACTCCGCAAATCAAATGTTAGTGACATCCTGGCTCAAGCATCCGCGGCATTAGGCTCGACTTGCTGGAAGAATAGCCCTCAAGCCAGAGCGGCCATCACCGCAGCAGTGGAGCTTGCGAAGCGCTCTACAGAGCAAATCCCGGCCCGGTAGGCACGTTCGATTGACTCCCAGTCGGGTTGCTTTTGGTCATGGAGAATCCCCTACCATCTGATGGGTCTGTGCATGGGCATGGAGCAAGCGTTGGGGCAGACCGGAAGCCTTTGCAGCGTCCACAGCATCGGCAATTGCCTTGTCGAGCAGGCGCAGCAGACAGTCCATGCGCTCGTCTCCGCGGGGAACGATTGAACAAAATGTCTTCTTAGCCAAAAACGAAAAAGCCCAGCAGTCGCGCTGGGCTCAGATATGAAAACTCAGTAAAAAATATGAGCCGTGCTACTTAATCCTTGCAACGCGTTTGCGGCGACTCCGTACCTGCGAGCCTTTTTGGCAATGCAAACGGCAGGTTAGGGATAGAGGTAAGCTCGACTACGCCAAACATGCACATAAGCACCGCATTCCCATCCGCGTTTGGTGCGCTGCTGAGTCCAACCAAGGCCTCATAGTCTTTCCCGGGCTCCAGAGTGAATACTTTCGCCTGGCCTGGGCAAACAGCGTAAGTGCTGCCGTAGCTGCCGGCGGACGCACCCAATGTTGCTATCTGAAAGGGTGCATCCGTTTTAACGCGGTACTCAGCCACAATCTCGGTGTATAAGCCTTCGGCCATCCGAACAGATCCGATGTACTGCTGAAGCTTGGGTGAAACCCTTCCCGGCATTCCAAGACTGGCGGGCTTAAGTGGGTACTGGGGGTAGTTAATGCTCGGCTGCCCTTCCTCTGAGAAGCGGCCAGCTTCAGCCATTTTGTGGCGAGTATCCGGGGCGCAGCTGCCCGTCACACTATCGCCAAACACATTAGAATTGGTGATCACACGAACGCGAGCCGTATTGTCGGCCTGAGGTGGATCGACATAGGGAACAGAGGGGAACCCGCCACAACCAGCAAGGGCGATAGACGAAGAAAACAGGAGCAACCAGGTATTACGCATGTACTACATCCTTGAACTTACCTAAGCGCCATCGTGTGCGAATCAGACTAAAAACTCTAGACATTAATCCTCAGTAAAAACCTGACAACGCGCTTTATATTTTATTGCTTGCCCGGTTTGTCCCGCCTCTTGGGCATCTAAAGTATCTGCGCTGCGACGGCAATAACAGTTTGCGTTTTTGAATCAGCTCAGGCATCACTCCCTGCTCAGAGCGGAAGATGTGGTGGGGTCGAAAAAGAAAGGACCTTAGTGACGGCTAAAGCCTCAAAAGTCTGCATGAAATTGATAGACCGAACGATCGGAAGGCTAACTAGTCCAACGCTTACCGGATCAGATAACGCAGCGTCCGCAGTTCGGCCATCACCCTATCTCTCGGTATCACCACCCGACAGACCTCTCTGAATTCCAGTTTCCAGGATTGACCCTTTTGGGTATGGCTTCGGCCAAGAGGCTCTAATGGAAAATTTAATACCCTATAAAATTCATTATCTACACGATGGGAAGCCGGAGCACTTCTATACGAATGCAACGGCGTTCAGCGAAAGCGATGCGATTCGCATGGCCACAAGACACGCTGGTGAGGGCCCTGAATATTGGATACCGATAGGTCTGTCTCGGGACTCAATATTAAAAATTGCCGACAAGCTGGGTATTACGAAGGTCCGTTGGAATAAAGCCGGGTAAAACCACGGGCGCCGCCGCAGTTCTAACTCGCAAAGTTCGCGAATAAAAAACCCGGCGCGGTGGCCGGGCTTAGTTGGATGATCTCCAGCGCAAGCTCGGCTGTTGAATAAGCCCGAACCGCCCTTGGATGAGATTGAAAAAGAGACGAAGACGGCCCACGTCTGTCGCGAGGTCGCCTGGGGGGAAGTGGTGGAGCGCACTAAAACGGGTGCAGACCGCTTGGTTTTGTGGAATGCCCCTGCCATGCCACCCCTTAAAATCGTCGGTGAATACGCAGAGCGTCAGAAAAAGGGAAAGCCACAGGGCCTTGAGACGCCTTTTATTTTCCTGCCGTCATGGACTCCAGAGCCCCCTAACTCGAACGTTACCTGCAAAGGCATTAATAGGGGCCCGGCGCCGAAAGTTCTTAATACCCGTCGTCCTCTGCCATACAACTGTCGTCACACATATGCGACAATGCGCGCCAAATTCCAACACACATCCCCATTTTTTTGCTCAGCGACCGGGTTTCGCGCCTTGATGTCGCTGTTGATGCATGCCTGACGGCGCCTGCTGCCATGCTCGCAACCCATTGATAGGTAAAGTAATTGATCTCCACAGCTAACATCACCATGCGGTATGAAACGCATTCTGATGATTACTGCTGATCAGTGTTTACTGGGCCAAGTCGTCATTAGTAATCAACGATAAAGCACCGAAATGCACCCGTTGGTCCCAAGATTGGTCCCAGCGGGCAAATTTCAGCCCATGCCGAAACTGCATAACCCTTCCCCGGCTTCCTGCCGACTGAACACAAACCACCAAATAGCCCCACTACTCCTGAGACATCTCACATCGCAGCATTCGGTCAAAAGCGGACCTTCGCGATGACTTCTCCAATCCTGAAACCCACGAAAGTCAGTTGCTGACCACAGGTATTGCCTCAATCAGTTGGATCGCCCTACGGCCGTTAAGCTAGCCCAGATGCGCAGCGCTTCACGGCGCGAGCTTATCAACAACCACCGACTGCCAGAGACTCCTAGGCGGATAGCCAGCGTCCACTTCTCTTCTTGTCGGCTGACCAGCGTATCGCGTACCCCGCCGCCCTACACCAAGGCGCACAGCACTTCTTCGTGAATTCCGTTGTGCATGATTAACCGTGCCTCCTGACTCGGTCGGTAAAGTCGCTCACCTGCGCGGGCGTCAGGCAATTCAACTTACCGAAGGTCACTAGATGCTGGATCATCGCTTCTTGACTGCCGGGTTCCTGGGCGACCATGCGCCAGCAGGTCTTGTCCAAGATTAACCGCGCCATCTGCGGGTTCTCAATCATAGATGCGTCGAAGGCCAGCGCGATGGCGGTGGCCAACTCGCCCAGGTCCGGGTCTTTCCGTTGCAAGGCCCTTAGCGCATTCATCTGCCGGGCGGTAATGGGTAGCGACACGTCTCTCGTCCTTAGCGGTCATGCTCAGCCATGATCAGCGATGATGGTAGACCAGACTCCCGGGATGTGGTTTCCGCCAATCGCAAAAAAGCCCGCCGGAGCGGGCCTTGTTATAGGGGGCCATTGATCATAATGCGGCGTTATTAGAAATAGAGGTACGCCTAACCGTATTAGCCTATCTCTAATTTGGCAGGTAGGCGTGCGATGAAACAAGTGCCACTTTCAATATTAGATACGACACTCAAACGTCCGTTATGGGCCGCCGCAATCTCGGAGGCGATGTAAAGTCCGAGACCTAAACCCTCCCCCCTAGCTCCAGTTTCAGAACGCGTGAACGGCTGAAACATTAGAGGTATCAACGCCTCGTCAATAGGCGGCCCAAGATTAGTCACAGAAATAACGATCTCAGGCCCTTCTGAGAAAGCTAGCACTGTGATCGGTGCGGAGATTGAGCCATGAGTAACAGCGTTACCTACAAGATTTGAAAGCAACTGGTTTATACGAAGAGCATCACAATAGACCCCGGAAGGAACGGCCAACGATGTGACTAGTTTGGCGCGGGGATGTGAAGCTCGAATCTCATCAAGTGTCATCTCTAATGTGCAGTTCAAATCATCTACAAGTGTGCGCCGAATCGGTATACCGCCACCCAGTCTTCCCCTACTCATGTCGATGACATTTTCGATCAGCATACTCATTTTCACTGAACTGGAGCGTATTGCAGAGATCAACCTCAAGAGCCCTACATCGTTCGTTTTGCTTTCCAGCAAATCAGCACTCATCCTGATGGCACTTAACGGAACACGCAGATCGTGGCCCAGAACTGCAACGAACTGCTCATGTAGTGTGTTATCGATTCGGGCGTCTGTCAGATCTGCATTTGAATTTTCCAATAAGCGCTGCGTATCAAGGCTCGCGGCAATCAACTTTGCGAACAAGGTTAAAGTGTTTGTTATCGCGGGGTTATCAAGGTCCGCCGGAATAGAGTCAATAGCGCAAAGCGTCCCGAAAAACTCACCGTCCGAAGTAATAATCGGGATCGAGACGTAGCTCTCCAACCCATAAATCCTGGGCGTGTGGTGCACAGACCAAATTGAATGAGTGCTTGCCCTGCCGAAAATGACAGGTTTTCTGTGCTGTCTGATCTCATGGCAAATCGTGGAATCTAGTACCAGTTCTCCACCAGGCTTTAGCCCGAAATCGATAGAGTCGTCTACGGCGCAAGCTACCCACTTTTTATCTGTGACCCTGGCAACAGCCGCAAATCGCATGCCGGTCAGATTCTTCACCATGCTCAGTATCATGGGAACGGCCTCAATGCGCAGGACAGCTTCAACCGTGGACATATGTTCGATGTTGATCATGACGCTGCCTGTAACCAAGGTTAGTAAGTAGCAAACTGGTGAGTTGTGCAGTGACAACGTGAAGGTATTGCCTTCAATTAAACGCCAGATACATCCGTAGCGATGGGTTTATTTTGCTCAGATTGCCATTTTTCCCCTATCCACTGTTCACCGCAGGCGACTACCCGTGGCTAAGTCGTCGGCAAGCGAATTTCCCCGATAATAATCCTCATTCTTCAGACGCTGTTTATGCACCAAATTGGCGCGCCAGTCCGATGGTAGTCCATGGGGCTATTTTTTGAACGCCAAAAAGCACAAACCCACGACTTTATCTAGTAAAATCAGGGGCTTGTGCTTTTTCAATTTCGCGGTCAGCGAGAGTTTCGAACACAGGAGCGTTATGTCGACCTAGAAGAGACCTAAATTATTCACTCGCTCAAAATTTCATAGAGTCGCTTCTCAAGCGCCAATCTGAAACAGATTCGTAGATTGTCTGCATCGATATTGGAAATAGTCTCTTCTAGTTGAAGCTTAAAAATCGGGTCATGCGTGCGAATCTCAAGCCTCCGTGCCTCAAGTGCGGTGGGTGCGTCCGCAATCCTGGCCAGTGAATGAGCTAACACTCTACTCGCAGGATGAACATCGCCGTCGGCAACAGACATGACTTTTTACCTCGGTCTCAAACGGTTAAAGACACGCTTACGAATCTGCGCTCACTTCTAGGGAGTAGTGGGTCTACCACTTAGTTCATAAAGGAACGAAGTGCACTCGGATTGCGAGTAAAAAACGCACCAAAAAGACGCGCCTGCCCCATGGTGGTCCCATGGGGCATTTTTTGGACGCCGAAAACCACAACCCCCCGACTTTTTCTAGGAAAATCAGGGGATTGCGTTTTCTTAATTTGGCGGTGAAGGAGAGATTCGAACCTGCAATAACTCAATCAGCTAAACAATTCACGCGGTGTCCGCGCAATGACTGCTTCCGGCCAATAGCCGCCATTTACGAAAAGCCGCTTTCGACTCCAAGCGGACACTCCACTGATGCCAGGCAGGTAGTGCGAGATGTGCGGCGTCGAGCCGACTAGCGAATGTTTTAGGCCAGAAGCGCGGTTAGGCCTCAGCTTTAATCAGCACGCCACTCTTAACCCGAGCGTCCAGCATCGCGGAAAATCCCTCAAAATCGTGCGCGGACTCCGGGGCAACGTACATCAAGTTGCCAAAGTGATCGGCGTAGTCGTGAAGGTAAAGGCCACGGCTCCCGTAATAGTGCTGTGCGATCGCATTCCCATCGTCGTTTAAGTCGTCCTCAGTAAATTTGCCATCGCAATACCTGAATAGAAATTCGGTGGCAGAAAGTTCGCCACTGATCACGCGGGCGACGGCTTCAGGCTCTTCCTCGACATGAAGGTCGCCAGCCCAGCCTCTAACAAAACACCATCTCATGAAAAGCGCTATGTGTGTGCCGCCATGCTCTTGTGGTTGGCCTGCTGGAAAGTCTCCGCCATGGTGCCAGCTTGCATCATCGTACTTCATGGGCGTCCTTGAGATGTTTTGCGTTGAAAAGGGGCTTGATTTATCACGTTCTCGCAGGGATCGGGTAGGTCTGTTTTCACTTTCATCAAGCAGGAAAACACAGAACTGTCGTTGCCCTACCTGGCCATAGACAACATCATTCGCCATTGCTGCCTGATGACTGCGAATGTCCACTTTTGACCGACCTCTGCCGAATGCGAGGGGCTGCAATAGGTCGATAGCTGCCGGTGGCGACTGGCAGTCATCGGCCAATAGCTGCCTGTCGGGACCGGCTGAAATCGACCCTTAGCGGCTTTTGATGAATTCTGTCGTCCAAAAACGGACACCAAGAATGTCTACGAAAACCAGGGTGATTCAAATTGCCTTGAGCGGCTGAGAGCTACTCGGAACCTAAGAGCTTTCTAACCTCGGCGATGATCAAATCGATATCGAATGGCTTTGCCAATACTGCATCAAACAGATCCGACCTCTGCATACCGATGTGTGCCTGAGCACCGCTCATCAAAATGATAGGCAAGTCGTTAGCGGAAGGAAGTGCTCGCACAGCTGTAGCGAACTCAAGGCCGTCCATGACTGGCATCATGAAATCTGTAATGATCAATGCAGGCCGTTCTCTTTCGAGCACGTCCAGCCCTTTTCGGCCGTTGCTGGCGGTTACCACCATGAACCCCTCATCCTCCAGCGCGAAACTGAGAATGTCAGCGATCAAATACTCGTCGTCGACGACCAGGATGGTGGTCATTTCAGTTCAATCCACGCAAAAGCTTAAGAAATCGAACCTGGAGGTGTCTCAGTGGGGACTGACGGTTCATGTCTTGAAGCCTTTGTCAGGAAAACATCTTTATCATGGATGACTACCTCAAAGCGCGAGGGGTCATAAGAGCTGTCTCGTACTTTAAGAATGGAAAGCGTCCTGCTTAGTTCAGAGTGATTCTCAGAGAAACGCATAAGCATCAGGTTGTCGACGATACTGGACAGGTCAGAGTTTGGCGCGCTTACCTCGGAGCCAAATAGATCACGCATCTCCCAGGATGCAAACACGGTTACGCCCCTCGATCGCAGCTCATTCATGAGCGCACTGAAGAAGTCAGTGATTCGTGCCGGATTTGTGGAGACTCGCGTCATACCGCTAAGGCTATCTATGAACAGGCGCTTGATACCCTTTTCTTCAACGATACTCAGCAGTCGTGCGCCCAGCCCATCCAGCAGGCCTTCAGTGGTGGGCTGCCAGGCAATGCTCAAGGCGCCGCTATCCTCCATACCCTTGATATCGATACCCAGTGATTGGCCTTTGAGTCGCAACCGTTGTGGGCTTTCGTAAAAGCCAAAATGCAGCCCTGGAGCATCGACGGTCGACTCTGCAAGAAATTTGAGACCCAGAGTCGTTTTACCAATCCCGGAGGGGCCCATGACCAGAGACACACTGGAACTGTAAAGGCCTCCACCCAATATGCCGTCCAGCGAACCAATGCCACTAGGAATACGCGTCATGTCTGCGCTGTCAGGGGCGGACGGGTGGCTGTAAAGACTTTCGAGTCGAGGGTAAACCACCAATCCTTCGTCGGTAATCTCACACTCATGAAGGCCTGTCATTGCTCCACTGCCGCGAGTTTTACGCAGTTGAATACGACGTACCGAGCGAGTGCCAAATAGCTCTTCGCCCATTTCAATTACGCCATCAACCATGGTGTGCTCAGGGCTGCCGTCGTCGAGACGGGAGCTGGTGAGAAATAGCACAGTGCAACCCGCGAAAGCAGCGTGCCCTTGCAACTCAGAAATGAATTTCTTGGTGTCGATGTGCGAATCGGCTTTTGAGCGAGCATTGAGCAGGCCATCTACCACCATCACTGTGGCTTTTTGGCGACTTATCTCGCGCCGAAGCAGTTTCACAACCTCGTCCAACCCTTCGTTTTCTAGGGTATCAAACGCGCTGACAAACTGAATTTCGGCGCCCACTTTGGAAGAGTCGAAAAAGCTCAGAGTAGAGAGAAACTGAAAAAGACGGTCGTGTGACTCGGCCAGCAGTGTGGCGACCAGAACCCGGCCTCCATTATTCGCATGATGGAAGCCAAGTTGGTTGGCTAGGATCGTTTTGCCAGACCCTGGCCGCCCTTGGATTATGTATGAAGCGCCCTTTACCAGCCCTCCCTTGAGCAGAGCGTCTAGCCCTTCGATTCCACTTTGGAGGCGTTTTAGCTTTTCCACGATGCGACCCTGATCTGAAAAACAGGCTGTTTAAGCCTAGTGAGGCGGAATGCTAACGCCATTTTCGCTCTGGGGCCATTCTCGCCTAAAGCATGGCGGTCTAAGAAAGTGACATGCCCAATTTTTGCCGCCTTTACCTCGGACTGAATCGCCCCGGGTTTCGTAGACGCCCTTGGTGTCCGTTTTTGGCCGAGAGCGAACAATCATAACTTTGACACTGGTTACTAAACACCTGCTGCTACGCTGTTGACTCCAACAGAGGAACGCCGATGCCAAACTCAGATCTACTCCCCTCCCTGCTCTCGAAGCTATACGAAAACCAATTAGCCCTTGAAGCCTCCATCATGGAGCTATCGAACTGGGTTGAGCAGCGTGGCTCCGCCGAGGTCGCAGAAAATATCCGGGGAGCGCTGCACACCATCGACGACAACGAAGAGTTCATCAAATTGACGCTCGCAGTTCTCATGGCACCGGAGTGATCGCTACTTGCAGGCCACTGACCAGAGTTGGTCCAGCTTGGTGGTGTAGCTCTGGCTCATCATCTCGCGCCGCATGCCCCAATCGGGGTTCGTAGGCACGCTGGCAGACCGTAGCGTTCCCCTTCCCCACCTGTCATTGATCTGGTCCAGTACGGTCATCACTCTGGTCGCCTCGGTCGGCTGAGACACCGCGAATAGATCATCCGTGTATTCACCTGGCTGGCACAGGTTGAGCAACATCACCTCGGCCTTGCTGTAGTTGAAGCCTGGACGGTAGATATGGTCGAGCGCATCAACCGCCGCCTTGGTGAGTAATCGCACATCGTCGGTTGGATACGGCATGTCCACCACAACCCCGTTCGCGTATTTCGCCTCGTCCGGATTGAACATGCCGGTGCGGATGCAGACCCGGACTTTCTTGCAGAGCGAGTTCTGTGCCCGGAGCTTTTCCGAGGCTCGCATCATGTAGGTGGCCACCGCCTCCTTGATCGGCGCAAGCTCGGTAAGGCGCTTTCCAAACATGCGGCTGCAGCAGATTTCCTGCTTGGGTGGGTCGGGCTCATCCAAATCGAGGCAGGAGGTCCCTGCCAGTTCCCGCGCGGTCTTTTCGATCACCACGCTGAATTTCTTGCGGAGCGTCCAGGGGTCGGACCTGGCCAAGTCCATCGCGGACTTGATGCCTAGAGCGTCCAGATGGAGCTTCATTTTTCGGCCAACACCCCAGACCTCGGCTACATCGGTATTGCGCAGCACCCAGTCCCGCTTAATCGGATCGGTGATGTTCACCACACCGCCCGTCTGCGCTTGCAGCCGCTTCGCGGTGTGGTTTGCAACCTTGGCGAGCGTCTTCGTGTTAGCGATTCCCACGCCGACGGGGATACCGGTGCACCGCAGCACCTGGGCGCGGATCTGCCGGCCGAGAGCGTCGAGCCCGCCAATTCCGGTGAGGTCGGCGAATGCTTCGTCGATGCTGTAGATCTCGACGGCGGGCACCATCGATTCAATAAGCGTCATCACGCGCTCGCTCATGTCGCCGTAGAGCGCATAGTTCGAGGAAAACGGGATGATTCCGTGTTGCTTGAGCTTGTGCTTGATCTGGAAATACGGCTCGCCCATCTTGATAAAGGGCTTGGCGTCGTAGCTTCGAGCAATAACGCAGCCGTCGTTATTGCTCAGCACTACAATCGGCGTTTTGGCGAGATCTGGACGGAACACACGTTCGCAACTGGCATAGAAACTGTTGCAGTCGATCAGGGCGAAGACTGGCGAGTTAGACATGGCTGCGGACTGTGCTCGTGATCACACCCCAGATCGATAGCTCGTCGCCTTCCAGCACATAGCGCGCCGGGTACTTAGGGTTTTCGGACAGTAAGATCACTTCCTTTCCGCGCTTGCAGAGGCGCTTGCACATGGGGTCGTTGTTTAGGAGCGCCACTACTATGTGGCCGTGCGCAGGCTCAATTGAGCGATCCACCACCGCCAGATCACCCTCGAATATCCCAGCGCCCTGCATGCTTTCACCTGTGATCATCACCAGGTAAACATGGGGCGCCCTGATGTTAAGCACTTCATCCAGAGAAATATGCTGCTCAATGTGATCGGCCGCAGGCGATGGAAAACCAGCCGGTACATGAAACGAGCAAAGAGGCAGTTTTGCGCCTCCTTCAGCTATTGGACCCAGGATGTTGAAGCTCATGGCGGTGCCTTATGCAGATACTGTACGAATATACAGTTAACTTTGTAAGCGGCTTGCGGTCAATTTCTCTATGGGGGATTTCGACAGGCGGAGGCGTATCTATGTGCGGTCGATTCGTGCAGTACGAGGGAATGGCGATCTACATGGAGGAACTGAGCCCTCAGATCGAATTGTTCAGTGGCTACGATGCACAGCCGATCAATCGGTTTAACGTGGCTCCCACGACGCGCGTGCAGCTGCTGCACAGCAAAGAGGATGGGTTGCACATTGACGCTGTGCAATGGGGGTGGGCGCCGTTCTGGGCGAAAGGAAAGCGCCCTGATCCGATAAATGCTCGGCTCGAAACCGTGACCACTGGCAAGTTCTTCAAACAGCTTTGGCCAACTGGCCGCGCGATTGTACCCAGCGAAGGCTGGTATGAATGGGTTAAAGACCCGGACGACCCGAGAAAGAAACAGCCCTACTTCATCCGACTGAAAAGCAGAAAGCCGATGTTCTTTGGAGCCTTGGCTCAAGTAAACCCAGGCCTTGAACCGCATGAGGACGACGGCTTCGTCATCATCACTGCTGCCAGTGACCAAGGCATGGTGGACATACATGACCGTCGGCCACTGGTACTTGCCCCGAAACACGCCAATGAATGGCTTGATCCAGATCTTTCACCGGCACGCGCAGAGGAAATCGCGAAAGAGCTGTGTCAGCCGACCGAAGAGTTTGAGTGGTTTCAGGTTGGGAGGGCTGTTGGCAATGTCAGGAACCAGGGATCGGAGCTTATCGAGCCGTATCCATCAACTGAAAAACCACATGACGAACACAACGGCTGAGACCCAGCCGAGAGTGAGCAGGAATGAAATGCCTGCAAGCCGCTTATCCATTGTTCCCTGCCCATATCCAATGATATCGGAGTGTTCTGCTGTGCGCTCTGCCTGTAATCGCTGGCACATAGCATGGCACGTCCCGGACGTCGCGCTACCAAAACGGGCCAAATTCAGCAGACAGAGTGCATACGCATTTACTTAGCGCGCAATTATTTAGCGCCTCTATCATTCCAATGCATTCTTTTGCGTTCCTCGTTTCAGCCTTAAGCCTGCAAGCTGTAAATGGAATTCACTGTGCCGCATGAAAAGGCTGCCTTTGTTCGTGATCAGCAAAATGACGTGGAAATGCCACGCCACCAAATCCGGCCTTCGGAGGCCTATATGAAATTGAGATCCTTAAGTATCGCGCGAAGAGCCTTCGCCTGTTTTGGCCTAATCACATTCCTGCTAATCAGCTTGGCAGGCTTCTCTTATCTTCAAATTGATCGGCTGCGTGCTACAGAGCAGAACATTGAGCAAAACTCCCTCCCAAGTATCCAAGTCATTGACGACATCCAGATCGCCCTCCTTCACGCCCGCCTTGAAAGTATCCGCATGCTCTCAAGTACCACGAAAGATGTGCATGATTTCTCACTGTCAAAGGTCGAAGAATCTATGCAGACACTTCAGGTAAAAACTGATTTTTATCGTGCACATTTAATGTCTGGTGAGCAGGACGAAATCCAGTTCGCGAAGGCTAACCAGGCTATGCATGCGTACATCGAAGGTCTCAAAAAAGTAATCGCTTTAGATTCATCCGATCATGATCAGGCTGTCATTTTTGCCAACACAGAGCAGGCAAATAGAGCCAACACCTATCAAGAGCAGCTGACGCTTCTGCGAGACCAAAATACACGCCAAGCCGAGGTATCTGGGGTCGACGCGACCGACGTATATAACCATAGCGTCAAAGTTTTGATAGCGGTGCTAATCGTGGCATTTATCTTAACTATAGCGCTGGCGATTTTGTTCACTAACAGCATCACTATTCCAATCAGCTCATCACTAAAATTGGCGGAGAATATCGCTGCTGGCGACCTTACTCATGATCTTGAAGTAACAGGTTCAGATGAAGCTTCGCGCTTGATGCATGCATTGAATCTGATGCAGAAAAATTTGCGACACACAATTCTAGAAATCTCGGGAGCTTCATCCCAACTGAGCACTGCTGCCGTCGAAATGACGTCGATCACTGAAAGCGCTGATCGCACACTTCAGCAGCAGAACAGTGAGATAGAGCAAGCTGCTACCGCAGTAACTGAAATGAGTGCGGCGGTTGAAGAGGTTGCAAGAAACGCCAACTCCACATCTGAAGCAGCGATGCAGTCGAGCATGGCTGCAGATCTCGGCAATCAAAAAGTCACTGAAACTTTGACGGCGATGCGTGGCTTGACGGGTTTGGTTGAAGTGTCATCAGATCAGGTGAGAGAACTTGCAGGCCAAGCGCAAGACATTAGCAAAGTTCTGAGTGTGATTAGGGCGATTGCTGAGCAAACCAACTTGCTAGCTTTGAACGCCGCAATTGAAGCGGCTCGTGCAGGAGAACAGGGTCGCGGTTTCGCCGTAGTCGCAGATGAAGTTCGAGCGCTGGCGCACCGAACGCAAACATCGACGCAAGAAATTGAACAGATGATATCCACGATTCAAGCAGGCTCATCTGCCGCGGTCGAATCAATGAAAAAAAGCACATCCGAGGTTTATAGCACGCGAGACACTGCGGAACAGGCGGGCCAGTCGCTGCGTCAAATCATTGATTCCGTGCTCGAAATTAACGATAGGAATATCCAAATTGCAACCGCTTCTGAGGAACAGGCTCACGTGGCGCGGGATGTCGATCGCAGCCTGATAAGCATCCGCGACCTTGCAGTGCAGAGCAGTGAAGGCACTCGGCAAACGCTTACAGCCAGCAACGAACTTTCTCGTCTGGCCGTCAACCTAAACGATTTAGTTCTTCGATTCAGAACATAGGAAATGGGTCAGCCAACTCTAGCTTTGTTGCCCAATCTCTCATAAGCCAATACGGCACGCCCAGCTAAACACAGCATAGGTGGAATATGGTTAGCCCTGAAATCACCTTGCACTCTATGCTCAGTTTAGATGAACGATCAGCTTTGGCTGAAATTGAGGCGATCTCCAGCATTTTAAAACTCGTAACACGTCTTACGGGAATGCGATTTGCTGGGATCGCGAAGTTCACCGAAACAGACTGGGTGGTCTGCTCAGCTCACGACCCGTTGCATATGGGGATAGAGGCAGGTGACACGCTAGAGCTGGAAATCACGCTCTGCAGCGAGCTCAGGAGAGACCCTAAGGCACTATTTATTCCTAAAATCAGCGAAGACGGTAGATACTCCAGTCGTGCAGTGGTTAAACGGTATGCGATAGAAAGTTATGCTGGTGTTCCTATATTCCTTCCCGATGGTAGGTTATATGGTGCTCTATGCGCCCTAGATTCGCGTTCGATACTATTTGAAGACCCGGAGCTGGAAGAAACTTTAGCTTTATTTGCAACGTTGATAGGGTGCGTTTTTTTCACTAACCCGCTGCTGAATGAATCCGAATAACACGGCTTATCTGACATGCGAACTATTGAATTTCAATGAGATTGGTTTATAGCTCGGACGTAATCTTGGCATGCTCGTAATGCTATCAACCCATTATCACCTTCATCGGTTATGGCGATAATTCTTTGAGCATGCGCTGGGTCAAGTTGGGCTCGACGGGTTGCATGAACCACGCTGAAGGCGCCGGGGGCGGAAGGCACGTCGCAGCCACTGGCTGGATCCTCGAGGAGGACTGACAGCCGGACATCAGCAGTGGCAAGGCGATCGCGCAGAACAGCCTGGTTACGTCGGGCATCGGATAACTCCTTCGTGTGTTGTTGGTCCTGCGCGGCAAGTTGCTGCTCAGTGGCCAGGCGTTTGTCCTGCTGGGTTCTGGCCTGGGCGGCGGCGGCACTGCTGATCGCTGCCAGGTCATCCTTGTGCAAGCCGGCCTGCTCGGCGAGTTTCTTGCCCATTCGCCAGTCCTGGACCTGCCAGGTGACGCCGGCGGCGCTGGCCATCAGCACCAGGATCAGCAGCGCCAGCCCGGCCAAGTTCTGCACGGGCGTCATCACGGCACATCCTTGAAGAAGACGTGGTGCCCGAGGCGCAGCGTCTGCTTGGCCTTCGCCACCCAGGCAGGTGCCTTGGGCATCGTGGTTGCGTAGTAGTGCGTAGCGCCGCCAGTTGGATCCGGTACCGAGCCAGCTATAACTTGGTCAGCAGCGCGCTGAGCCTGGGCGAACTGCGTAGCCGGGATCGGTTTGGCGCCGCTGAGGTAAGCATAGTTCGGGTCGTTCTGGTTCCAGCAGCTGAACTGCCATGGCTTCAGGCACACGCCCGCGTAGCCCTCACCCCACCAAGACTTGTCCTTGCCGTCGAACACACGGTTGCGGATGGTCCAGGCCACAGCGACTTGGCCGTCCGGGCCTTCGCCGCGGGCCTCGCCCCACAGCGTGCGCGCCAGGATGTCCCGGTCTTTTTCGGAAGTGGTCATACTTTTCTCCAGGCAATAAAAACCCGCTCAAGGCGGGCGTGGTGTTCAGGCAGGCTTTAGGTCTCAGTTTCTTCCGCCGGCGCTTGCTCGACGATATCGGTAGAGGCCTGAATTGATGGAGGTGGTGACGGCGCCGCATCTGGCACCAGGATATGCAGGGTTATCATGTGTTTCAGATCGTAAGGGACGCCGTCCTTGGTCACTGTCACAGTCAGCAGGCCGTCGGCAAACTCGATTTCAACGTCTGCTCGTGAATCCACTTGGTTGACCGTGTAGCCCCACCCGTCATCTACCGGCGGGAACGGAACCATGCCGAGACATCCGACAATCTGATAAACGCCCTTCGACAATCGCGCCGATTTAACAGTGGTGTCGCCCTGGGTTACAAAGTCATAGGTCGCGCCCGTTGCGCCAAGGATGTTGATTGCTGCTCTTGCCATGGTCAGACCGCCTTCAGGGTGCCGTCAGCAGCACGGGTTGTGTTTGCTGTTGTGTAAATCTGGACATATGGCTGCCAAGTACTTGCACGCTTTCGTCGGATCCATGTGCGGTCAGAGTCGTGACTAATAAGAAGCATCGCCATGGTTGATGCTTCTGCGCCCATAAAAGCGATACCTTCGCCATAATCTGCGCCACTTGGGATGTTCGCTGTTTGCCCCGCCCCCCAAAAAAACATCCTCGTGGATGCAATCAGGTTCAAATCAGATTCATATCCATTTGAAGTAGCCCCGAGGCCGCTATACCCAACAGTCAGGACCCTTCCCGCCGTCGTATCGGTTCTGCCGGTAACGAGGTCTGCCGTCACTGCGTTGCCAAGTGAGCTTCGCCCCGTGCCCCCTTTGGCCACTGGCAAAACTACTGGAAGCGAACCACCTTCAGCGCCGAGGGATGCAAACAACTCCAGTGTCATTGCATTAATCTTCATGCTCGCAGTGCGAGGTGGATCACCACCAATGCCCTGTGGTGGAGTACCGAGAATAATTTCTTGCCTAGCCATAGAATACCTATTGAATAATTTTGGCGATCATCACAGTTATACCGGTAAAAACCGTATTACCAGCGTTCGCGACAAGCGCAATCTTTAAAAGTCTTGACGGGTAATCCCACATAGCTCCGATTTGCCTTGCCCCTGAACCAGAACTTCCGGCAACTGCGGCCATTATGAAATTATTTATTAGGAAATATTCATGCTCCTGCATATTAAATGGCGCACTAAAATATGTAACCGAAAGCCCCTGACCTGTCTGTCCAGCACCGGTATAAGTCCATGAGTTGCTGGACCGAACAAAAAGAGCAGCGGGAGATCCAGAGTCATATATCAACGCTTTCTCAGCATTCCAAATTCGACCGCCGTATATGGCCGTGGGCTGAGCGACAAAATTAGCAACAAACCATCTACCCGAAGGCTGTATGGTGTATCTGTCATAGCGCCTTACCCTGAACCCAGTCCAATTTCCTGGGCTTCCGTAAATCTCCAAGTTACTCATACCGATAACGCCATTGGCGCTATCTGGTCGAATAAAAACCAGCGGCTGCTCCTGGGTCGTTATTGGGGCAGGAAACATAGTAGAGGATGAATAACCGTCTGATTCATTTGGAACGTAGCGCCCCTTATAAACCGTAGACATTCGAAAAAACTCGGAGTCAATGACAACACGATTATCATCTCCTGCCGTGAATAGTAAACCGTAAGTTTCAGCCATCACTTAAACCTCACTACTACCAGTCTTTGCTGGACACCAGTTCTTGAGGAGTTACCGTAGGGGTCACCTCGGATAGTTTTCCAAACTCTTACTACGCCGTTTAGAACTTCGGGCTCGACCTGAGCTGAATTCGCAGCGTCGACAGGCCCGACAGGGGTCGGAAATGCTGCTGCGTTCTGAGGCGTGATCCCAGCAATGGCTATATCAATGAACTTAGCGGTACCCCAAGTTGAAGGCGAAATAACAGCGCTGTATACGACCCTCATTGTAAGTGAAGCTGCGTTCAACTCTGGAGCGCCGGTTGCGCTCCAGGTCGCCATTCCAAACTCATCCATTACGAAAGCCTCCCGACCATGGTGCGGCGCACGTCACTACCGTCGTAAACCGCGAGACCATCGTTGTTGAGAAGAGAGGATCCGCCAGTGCCAGCACTACGCAGCGTGAATGTCCCGGCCTTGACGTTGATCTCCAACAGAGGTCGGCCTTTCGAATCGACCGCTTCAGATCTGAGATTCATACCCAGAATGATTTCTTGGATGAAGGCCTTGCTGATAATTGCTTGATTGAGGACTACCTGGTTGTTCTGCACCACGAACATCGGCACCAACTGACCGCTCACTTCATCGACCACAGCGAACCGCTGCGCGAATATGAGGAACTCCGCCTGCTCTCCATCCGACCCGAACGCAAACCCCGAGGCGACTTTTTTCCCGCCAGTTATTGTCTCCGCCTTGAAAGTCACCATCGACGAAACCTTCCCGTCAGTGGTCGCCTGGGCCCTGCTGACCACCTGAATTGCCGCAGAGTTATTGCCGGCTGTGGTCTTGAGGGTTCTGATTTCCTCAGCAGTCGCTGCCTTATCAGTGGCCACGGTGTTCTGCACGGTCGTGATGCTGGCCGCGTTATCTCGAACTTTTGCTTCGACGATGTCTGTGCGCTGTGACTGGGCAAAGTCCCGCTCAGCAATTGCAGACATAAGCGACCAAACGCCAGCGGACGAAGTGCTGTCACCGGCGCTCCCCTCCTCCGAACCTGCTGATTCGGATTTCACCAGCGCATAGACACCTTCCAGGCGCTCGGCGGTCGCAGTGACTTTCCCGTCGACGTCTTCGATAGCGGTCTTGTTCTTGCTGATCTCCAAGGCCATAGCTGCATTTGTTTCGGCGATGGTGCCTAGGTTGAACCAGTAGTTTGCGTTCGGCGGCGTCGTATTGACTGGGACCGCGGTGGTCGCTTGGAATAGCTGCTGACCCACGCGAACCATGTCGCCCTTTACATAAGTTTTGCTCGGCACGTATTCCAGCGCGTCGACCACTTCAGATATCAGATCTTCCAGTTCCTGCTTGGCCTTCTCAAGTCGATCATTGACCGACCCAGGGCCATCACCAGTAATAAGGTCGATCTCCTCACGCAAGCTCTGGTACAGCGCCCCCTTGCCGATCTTCTCAGCGAAGTACTTGTCGTATTCGGCCTGGTCGGAACTGGCCCGACCATTCACAGCCCCAGGGATAGGCCAGAAAGGCCCCACGTTACCGGTGCGATCCACGAGGCGGGCCCAGAAATATAGGCTCGCCCCTGCCAGGAGGCTGTGCATCTCGTGAGCGGCTTGCGGGTAGCTGAAGTCGCTCAACTTCATCGCGGTAGTCAGGTCAGCCGACTGGCTGTACCAGAGCTCTGTCCGCTGAGTGTCCTCCGAGCCAGTTTGGAAGCCCCACTGAATCCCAATGCCATAGACCAAGCTGGTGGTGCGCAGGAACGCCACCGCCGGCGGCAGGCCGACCTTCCCTTCCAGGTTGGTCAGATTGGAGCTCTTCCAGATCGAAGAGATCTCGAAGGCGCTGATCGATCGAACACGGGCCAGATAGGCGCCCGAGTAAATGCCGGTGACATCCACACTTGTCGCGCCCGTGCGCTGCAGCTTGATCCAGTTACCGCTGTCCTTACGCCACTCCACTTCATACGCGACCGCGCCAGCCACAGCTGGCCACGAGATGTTCATGGTGCTGATCGCCAGGCCCTGGTCCACCGAGTAGTTCGACGTGATGGTGACGCTCGCCGGCGCCGGAACGACAGTGATCGGCACAACGCTGATTGGCCGCTCTTCCAACCGGGCCCCGGTGTCGATGTGATCGAACTTGCTCGGATCGTACTGAACGGCCGAAATTTCAAACACGCCCGGCTCTGGCCGCGCCACGCTGACCACGCGATAAAGCGGGATAGCCAGGTCGTCAGCATCCAGCGCCCACACCAGTTCGCGCTCTGGCGTAACGGAGTAGGCAACGGTCACCGTGATCTGCCGGCCACTTACCAACTGCACCGTGCGGCCCTCGCACTTGCCGTCTGGCAGGTTGAGGATCAGCCGATCGCCGGGCTTGGCCTGGGTGTCGCGGTCCAGGGTGATGACCTTGCCATTAACCGCCGAGATGCGCCCGCCCACCGGCCGGCCCGCAAGTAATTCGTCAGCGATCGGGATCACGTAGCCAGGCAGCGGAATGCGTCCATCGAGGCCGACCTTGAAGGTAACGGCCCGATCCTTCGAGTTGGTAAGCAGCGCCCACTTGCCGCGGCGCTGCGCCTCGGATTCACGGGTGCAGCCAATGGCGCTGATCTCAAGCGGATTGTCGCCGTAGCGCCGCTGCAGCTTCTGGTCGGTCACGGCCGTGACGTCGGTGTCGTAGTTGTTCGCCGGATTGTCGTAGCTGATCAGCGCCCGCGTGTAGCGGGTGCGCTCCGACGCGCTCGAGTAGGTGAACTTGCCATCGATGACGTTCGCCCGGGTGTAGGCAAAGTCGAAGTCGGTAGCGCGCGGCATATCCGCGAGTGTGAACACCTGGCCTTGGGCCCAGTAGGTCATGCCTCGGTAGATTGCCGAGATATCTTGCAGCAGTGACCAAGCGTCAGCCTTGCTCTGCAGGTTCAGGTTGCATATGAAGCGCGGCTCCTGGCCGCCCTTCCCGTCTGGCACCAGTTGGTCGCAGTATTGGGAAACCCGATACAACTCCCAGATATCGACCATCCACGGCTTAATGCGCCGTCCAAGACCGAACCGATCATTTGTGGTGATGCCGTGGGTGTGCCAAACGGGATTATCCGTCCACGCCTCCTTGAACGTGCCATCCCAAATTCCGGCATAGCTGCGGGAGCGCGGATCGTAGTTACTTGGCACTTGCCACTTTCGGCCATCACACTCAACGGTGACAGCCGGGATATTGCGGAACTGCTCGGCCGAGAACTCGATGTAGAGCAGGGCTGTGTTCGGGTAACGAATCTTTGCGTCAATCACCTCGGTAAACCCGGCGATCTGCATGGTGTCGGAGATTTTGTTGTTGTTTTGGTTGATCGTCAGGCGCGTGATGCGCATCAGCCAGCCAGAAGTAGCCTTCGGCAAATCGATGCGGCGGGTGCGCTCGTACACGCTGGTGGTCTTGCCGTCGACAGCTTCGCTCAGAACTTGCTGGTAGGCGCCGCCGTCGGTAGCCAATTCGACCTTGTACGCGATGCGGTAGCCATTAATGTTGCCGCCAGAGTCAACAGATTGAAGGGCTGGCCACGCAAAACGCACACGAACAGCGGAAAGCTGAGTGTTGGTTATGGCGCGCACCCAAGGTGTTCCGCTGCGCAATTCTGTGCTGATCGTCGTCTCGTTTTCGACTGAAGGAATTCCACCAATCGAGGTTTGATCAACGGCCCCGGTACGCCACTCCCACTTCACGTTCGGGAAGTTCATGTTGCCTTGAGGATCTTGCAGCGGGGTGTTGTCGAGACAAATATCGCGAGCAGTCGGCGTGCCTTCAAACTCACCCTCGCCAACGGCAATCAGCATCTTGGCAATTGCTACAGAGCGCAGGCTATCCGGCGCCTCGGTCGGCGTCTTTGGCTTGTCTTCCCCGCCTTTGGATCCGTGAATATCCAGCTTCTGTGCTGCGCCCATGCTTTTCTCCAGGCAATAAAAAACCGCCTCTTGGGCGGTGCGGTGCTACATCCTATTTCTAGGCCTTATCTTCGGAATAAATGGCGGCACTGATGATTGCGCCACCCCATCGCCGCCTACCAGCGCAAAGCGGTACAGGATTGCCGGAGGCGGTGGTATTTCTCGCCGATCCAAATGCGTAAGAAGGTTGGTTTTCCGGGGCTGCACTCATCTTCAGGCCACCAGCTTGAGGACTGAGCATCTGAATAGCGCCACCAATAGCCATTGAGCCGCCGCCCATCCCTACCGCAAGCGCCGTAGCTGCCGACCAGCCAAGCGGGTTCCACCACGCCAACGCAACGATTACCACCCCAATAATGGTTTGTAGCAAGCCTGCACGTTTTGAGCCGGTAATGACGGGGACGATCCTGATTTCCCCTTTGCCCTGAAAGCAGAGTTCATCCTCGCCGATGTTTTTCTTCCCTCGGAAAACAGCGAACTCCATACCCCTAGACTTGGCGTTAGACAGGAACCTTTCAAAGCCTGGTATTTGTACACAAAGCGCCTTTATCGCTTCTGCCGGGGTACGAATAGAAAGCCTGTACTGTTTTCCAAACTGCCGCAGCATTCCCCCGAGCCGGATCGTTTCCATCGGCGAGTAGTAGATAGCAAGTGCAGCCATAGCTTTTCTCCAGATAATAAAAAACCACCCGGAGGTGGCTTATTTGTTTTCCTTGCCTATTTGGCGCAGGACTTCACTACATCGACGACTCTCTCAAGCGGAGACTGCCAGGTTCTGTAGAAGTGATAGCGGACGCTTGATCCTCCTTTTTTCGGGATCACATCCACCAAGTGCAGTGGGGCCTGAGCATCTGGCGCCAAGATCGTATAGCGGTCACCAGATGTCTGCAGAATCCCGCCAATTCCAGCGCCCAGCACGGTAGTCCCCTGCCAGCCGTCGCGTATGCATTCCGCGACAACTTTCGCTGGCTTACTTGATTGCAGCGATAAGAGCGGGGGGTTGCTACGGGTGTCACCTACACTTGCGCAACCTGCCATCGATACGAGCGCCAATACCCCTACAAAAACTTTCATGTCGTTCCCTCTATGGTTTGGCGGGACTGTAGCACTGGGGGGCAGATGCAAAAAGCCCAGCACCTTGTCGAGTTTTACCAATCACATGGATGTCCAGTAAGCTGCGCATTCAAACTGGACAAGGACGACTCGCGTGATCACCTGCCACCTGAAGTATCAGATTGACCCTTATCAAATCGAAGCCTTTGAGCACTATTCGAAACTGTGGATTGGCATAGTCAACCGCATGGGAGGAACCCACCACGGTTACTTCCTTCCTGCCGAGGGCGCCAGCAACGTCGCCTATTGCCTTTTCAGCTTTCCGAGCCTTGCGGAGTACGAGCGTTATCGCGAAGAGTCCAAAACTGACCCCGAATGCATCAGCACTTTCGCCTTGGCAGCGGAGAAGAGATTCATTGTCAGCTCCGAGAGAAGCTTCATGCGTCCAGTGCTTGACTGAAAACAGCAAGCCCGGCCAGCCGGGCGTTTTCATGCCCGCCAGATGCAAAAAGCCCAGCGCGGAGCTGGGCTTTTTGTCCCGACAAGCAAACTAGTTCAGTACACCCTCAAAGACTTATACTTGTCTGCCGGAATATTCAGAAGAACACTTTTCTGCCCTTCTCTGACTGCAATCCAAAGTTCAGCATCAGTCTTATAAATCACACACCCGGTAAACTCTCCCAGGTCAGCCTGCACGACGCCTTTCACACATGATGCTTGTCGTGCAAAAGAATCACCGGCCTTTTTTCCAGCAGTGAAAGCGTAGGAGGTGACCATCGTCATGAGCAAAAACAAGAGGGCCTAATGTATTTTTCGCAAAGCGTTTGAAAAATTACAGCGCGAAATGCAAATAACAAGCAGCCGTAACCACCTAAACTTCGTCTTCTTCGCGATGCCGGCTACAAATACCGCCAAAATTACAGCCAGCGATAGGTACAAAATAGGCCAAAAAGCGATGTATGCTAGCTGCCTACCGCCCTCAAATAATACCTTCTCCAGCGGAACAGTAAACAGATCAGGATTACCATTCAACCCACGAAAAAGAGCGTTATAGTAAGCAATTCCTGTCGCGTACGAAATTGCCGTAGCAACGAACGTTACGCCCGCAACATCTATTACACTACTTCTCATTGCCCTTCACCCCGACGACATCCAACCTGCCTTCTCTCTCTAAAATTTCCGTGTCGTATGTTGGTATTGTGATTTTAAGATTTGAATTGACTTCCTGAACCTTTTTCTCATCTGCAATTTTATTCAGTTCGGGGGTATTTTGTTCAAGAGCTTCCCCTAGCATCCTGTCCAAATTGGAGGTTCCCACGCGCGGAGAATTTCGCTCGTCAATTAAAGCGGACGGAGAGTAATCCGCGCTACTTTTAGTGTTCCCCGTCATTTGCTGAGAAGCATCATTAGCCATCACCACACCAGCATTAAGCAGAAAGATAATTGCAACTAATTTTATTGCCGCAAGCAGATCCCCTATTAAGGGCACCTCTGCAGAGCTATAAATATCCCCAGGTGACATAAACTGGGCTTTGGTAGTTACCTTATATTCGTCCCAATCAAAATCATCGGAAAGCAACCTTTTGACGAAGTCAGCATCCAGATTATTCTCAAGAAAACTTTTTGCAATGAGTTCAACGTTCGACAAGTTTTCAAATAGCTTACTTATCACTTTCCCATTGATTGCAGTACCGAGGCCAATATGTGTAGAGAAGTGAAGACGACTTCCATCAAAAACAAAAGGATATATCAACCCAAAAACATCGATCCAGTGCGTACTGAGATTAACAACTGTCTGTCTGGATTGAAAAGCCTTCTTCAATCCTCCACTGATGGATGAACGGGGTACAACAGGCCCCCACATGACGTTCCGTCGTAGTCGCTGATCCAGTTTAACCTTTACTTTGGATTCGGCCCCCTCTGAAGGCTCTAACTCATCCGACGAAAAGAAAGCATCATCAGAGGTGCAAACTCCGACCAAAATCGAAGCACCATTAAGCGTTACGATTAAATCGCCTTTTTTTACATCATGTAAAAAATGAACGATTTGATTATAGGTTGAGGTACCGTGCCCATTTAGCTTCTTACTCGCAGCGCCCTTACCCTCGTCACGAAACTCCGGCTTGCGGAGCATCAACTCCAATAGTTCCTCTTTGCTCGGAACCCCGCGGCCATCATTAACATGTTCGTAAAATCCGTCGAGATGACCAATCGACAAAACATTATTATATCGAAAATGCTGAAAGTACTTTCCTTGGGAGGCTCGAACCATCCAGATCTTTTGACCTGAGTATTTAGCAATTTTTACCGTCGACAAATCCATAATGGTCCCAAAGTCCGTTTAGACGCCGCGCAAGTGGCAGCACGGCCTGCTTATACCCTCAAATGGCCATTATCTGCAAATTTGCCGAGGACCCGATTTCTGGTCCCCTAACCTCACCCGGTCCAAAAAGATCAACAGCAAATCTGGAACTGCTACAGACGTCGTCTTTACAGAGATCCAGTCAAAAAGCCCCACGCGGGCTGGGCTTTGATGTCATTGGTTTCTCTGGTCGATAACTATGGCGGCCGCCTCGCCTTTCGCAGCATCCTGCACCTCCTTCAAGCTTTGGATCATCTGAGCCTGCAGATACGATTTTGCTTGAGTCGTAACGTTTTTAGATTTTGCGCTGGATGCGTCAATAGGGAAGCTATCTACGATGTTGGCCTGATAGTAGCTTCTGAACTCTTCAAACTGCTTTTGACACCTAACATTCGAGGCGTCTGCAATCTCAGTCGGGGATGTGCCTGGGCCGAGTGAGCACGAGCATATGACTCTACACATTCACGATAAGCGAGAGCCCGAGTAAGAACCTGCACCTTGAAGTCGTCAGAGGCCATCGCCGTTGAGGCTGCCGAATAAGATGCAGCCACCGCTACCGCCGCTATCAAAGTCCGCATGTCGTTCCCTCTTTGGTTTGGCGGGACTGTAGCACTGAGGGGGAGATGCAAAAAGCCCAGCGCGGGGCTGGGCTGCCAGATCTGCCATCGACTTTCTCGGAAACCTGCTACTTCAAAATCTCATACCAGATCTGGGCATTAACCAGCATTCTGACAGCGTTAACTTTGTCGATCGCATACTGCGGGGCTGTCTCCCAAGGTAGCGAACTGCCTGTAAAAACAAGCAGCGGCTCCCCCGTGCCGCGCTCAAGAACAAGTCGAGCTTTAATCGACGTGAACTCAGGCTTGGCATTCAACGTATCGCGCATATTCAAGCGCTGCATTGGCGGAAGCTGACTCCAGGCAACAAACTCTTTAATCGGCTCCAGCCCAGCTGGAAATGTGTCGCGATGTAGAGTATTTCCAAACGTCTTTATGACTCGCCCCATGTCATCGTTGAAGTCCATCCATTGATTGTTATCGGCTATCCGTGCGGGCAGCATTCTATTCCGAAAGTTGGGATTAGAACTCAGCATGCCTGACTTGCCATCAAAGTAATTGTACTGAACGTTCGTTCGATTCCACTCATAAAATTGCAAGGTTGCATACTTATTGAACGTCGACACAGAGCAGCCAGACAGCAGGAGCGTTGGAATAGTTAGCCACAGAGCTACCAAGATTTTACGCATGGGGCATCCTTGCGATTCAGGTGGATAGGGAAACTCGAAATCCAAGCACTGTACCTCGTGCCTGTCCAGGCATCCAGCGTGGATGGAATACCAGTAACCGGGTTGATCGGCAGCGTAGTAGCTTTGTGCCTCTCAATTGGAGATCGCTATGGACGGAGAAGACGAACTTTCGCGCGCACTTGTTGAAGCACTGAAGAAGACTGAAGTCGGGAAGAGGCTGACCGTTAACTTCAAAGGCCAGCCTCATCCAGTTGATGTGAAGTACCGCTTCGCAGGTGGATGGATAGTTGAGCAAACTCTCATACCAGGCATGTCGTTAGAGCTCACCCGAGGAGAGGATGGCGTCCTCGAAGGAATTGATATCACCATTCAGCCCAATGACGGGTTGAAGGAGATTAAAGTCGATTAAAGGATTTCCCAGTCCTTCGCCTGCAAGCCCAAGGACTGGGGTTGCACCAATTTCGGCGCGTTTATGACCTGGAGGTCAGCATGACAACACCAATAAGCTCCACCGAGGCAGGGATCATCGCCGCATTCGGCGCGATATCGCTTTACTTGCGCTCGCGACCGGACTACGACGCGGCCGAACTCCAAAAGTATGTAAGTTTCTTCAAGAATACCCGTCAGCCGTCGGCAGATTCGGGGGCGTTTAACCTTGCCCTAGACGCTGTCGGGGGTGATCTGAGCAATGTTCAAGAAGCCATCAAAAACGGCGTGGGGGCTAAGCCTCTTTAATTGATGGGCGCATTGTCGCGAATTACAACTCCGGCAATGCGCACTTTTCCATCTTCAGTTACTTCAAATGGCTGATTCATATATATCTCCTGCGGCCATGCCGCGTCATGTTGGTTGTTTAGCGTCTTTGTGCCTGAGGATCAGGCGCGTTCGGTCGTGCCAGGGGCCGCCAAAGACGATGATTTCCGACGGCCTGCCGTACAGGTGGTGTAGCAGGAATGGGCCCGGGCCGAATGTGCCCGACTCTTCGCCTGGTAGCGCTGGGTCAGTGCCCAGGTAGATCCCCGCATGATTAGGGTGAGCCGTGCGCCCGACCTGCATAACAATCAGATCCCCTCGCTGTGGCCGGTCGACACGCACAAAGCCCGCAGCCTCGTAGTTCGCCTCGTACAGGCTGGCGTTCTCTGCGCGCTCCCACCAGCCATCGACGCGCTGGAAGGCTTCAAACTCCAAACCCCATTCGCGTGCAAACCAATCAGCGCAGACTTGCCAGCAATCCCAGGCCCCATGCACGAACGGGCGATTGAGCAGCGGCGTGCTGCCCGTAGGCGTGATCGTCCTTAAATCCCCCTCCGGCCACGACAGAATGTGCCAAGGCAAGGCCGTGGCCTCGCACATGGCCAAGTCATGCGGTGACGGCCTGCTGGTAGCGTCCGGGTGCGAGTGAACGATGCCGATCACTTCGCCCAAGTCCTCCGCCGCGGCGTAGTCCTCGGGGTCGAGCCTGAACTCTTCGCTCGGCTCCGTGGCAATGTTCCGGCACGGGAAATACTTCTGCTTGCGCCCGATGGCCAGCAGTAGGCCGCAACACTCTTTCGGATATTGGGCCGACGCGTGCGCCTGGATAGCCGCGATGATGTGCTTGCGCATGGTCAGCTCCGGGCAATCAGGGAAACGGCGGGAAATCCACCGAAGGACAGTTCGTTGTTCTCGCCGAAGCGCAGCTTGCAGGAAGACAGGCAGCCCTTGCACTGATCCTTCGACGGATCGTCTGTTGGGTTGTCTTCGTCATCAAACATAGCCGCGCCGGTATAGCCGCAGTCCGGCCCGCGGTAACCGTTGGTCATGGCCCAGTGGCAGAAGGTGGTCATCTGCCGGCCGGGCAAACCATGGTTGTCGATCTCACCCGGGGAAGACAGCTCCCAGACCACCGCCTCGCCGTCTTCGCTGGTTTTCTGGTCGATGTACCAGATCTCCAGCGCTTCCTGTGTCGGGTCAGCAGTTGGGTTGCCGTCAGGATAGTTCGCTGCGTCCAGGTACTGCGCCAGCGTCTCACGGACCGTCAGCTTGAACTTCAGCATGTCCTCGAAGGCCAGGCACAATGCCGTGACCCGCCCGTTGACGTTGCCGGCAGCGAACGTGGGCCGAGAGGCAGTGCCGTCGCTGCTCGAAGAAATGCCTTCAATCTGAACAGGCCAGGCCGCGTACTCCTGGCCCTGCCAGATAATCGACTTGGCGGGCAGATCCTCTTCAGAGCCTTCGTAGGCAAGCAATTCCTCTGGCGTGTGCGGGATAGCGTGACCGTGGAAGCGCAGGTAATCGGCGCCGTATTCGGTACCGTCAATTTCGAACAGGCGAATCTCGCCGCCGGGCTCCAGTTTCTGGATGTCCGTGATCAGTGCCATGGGCTGTTATCTCAGGGGTGAAAGGTTTGCTGGAAGGTCGCGGTGATGGCGTAGACCTGGCCGCCTCGGTGCACTGGCTTGTAGCCGTTGCACTTGTAGAGGCCAAGTTCACCCAGGGGCGGCTCCCAGAGGAAGCCCTTCGCCCCTTTGTGCCGGTCAAGGAACGCCATGATGTCCTTGATGCGCCCCTTCAAACCGGTGAAGGTCACCGGCCAGGACTGCGACCGGTTGTTGAGGCCATCCTCGACCGACTGCTCGTAGCCATCGCCAAACTTCTTGGAGCGAACGCGCTGGGCTATATCACCCTCTGCGCCCTTCTCCGTCGCCCAAGTGAAACGTTCGATCGCCATCAGCGCCCCTTGATTGCTTTGTTGATGACGCCACCCTGGCCCATGTCTTTGTTGCGCATCTGTTGGTATTTCTGCTCAACGAACGCGGCCAGCTCCTTGCCGAACAGGTCATAGCCGGGAGCATCAGCCGAGGACGAGGCGTTACCCTCGCCATCGATGTGCACCTCGACATTGATCTGCGTACCTCCCGTAGCGGCCCCGCCCATGGCCATAACGCCAAGCTTTCCGCTGGATGTTCGGGTGAGAGGCATGATCGCCTCTGGTCCGGCCTCGCCTGCTATCCCCATGTCACCGTTCGCCATGCCAAACGAGGTTGGCTTACTCACGATGGAATTCGTGAACGCGCCGCCGTCGGCGAACATCTGCACACCGCCCGACCATGCGCCGCCCAAAGCCTGGGGAAAGTAAGTACTGGAGTAGCCAGCCGAGGACGCGCCGAGGTTCGACGATGTAGCGCCAGCGGAACCGGCAGCCATGCCATTACCGCCGCCAGCAGCGCTACCACCGAAGTAGCTGGCCGCTGCGCCAACCAAGCTGCCCAGCAAGGCCGAACTCGCCTGACGGGTCGCGATACGCGCCATATCCGCCAAAATCGACTTGGTGAAGTCCGCAAAGGAAAGCTTCCCAGTCATGGCGAAGTTGACGATCGAGTCCTCCATGGAGCTGAAGGCGTTGCCGAATAGGCTTTTGGTCTGGCCAGCGATGTTCTGCGCCGAGTCCAGGTAGTTGTCCCATGCCGCAGTCGCCCCCTTCGTCCAATCGCCCTGCGCATTCTCCACATCCGCATAGTTCTGCCGGATCTGGTCCGTCGCGGCCTTATTCGCATCTGCGAGCGCCTGCGACTTCCGTTTGAACTCCTCCTCCGACATGTTGCGCGACGGGTCAGACTTTTGGTTGGCCAACTCCAGCGACTGCTGAGCAAATCGGTCTTGCTGGCTGTTCAGTTCGCCGCTGAGCGCGTTCTGGCGATCGCCCTGCCCTACGCCGAGAACTGCGCGCTGACCTGCAAGCTCCAAGGCCCGCTGTTGCTGCCCCAGCGCCTGCACGTATGTGCTGATTGCCCGCTCTTGCTTAGCGAGGCGCCCGGTCTCGTTGGTAGCCAACACTTCAAGCTGGCTGTCGGCATCCTTCTGCGCCTTGACCATACCTGCGCGCGCGTCGGCGATCTTCTGGTCCAGCTGGATGCTTTGCGCAGCCGACGTGGACTTCTTGCCCTTCGCTGCCTCCAGCGCCGCAATCTCAGCCTCATAGGCCGCCGTCGTCTGGTCGAGCTGGTTGCCGATCAGCGCCTGGCGCCGCAGCAGATAGTCTTCCTCGGACAGCAGGCCTGCCTTCTGCGCCGCTTCCAGTTCCTTCTGGTAGTTTTTGTAGGTGTCGGTGATGGCCGCCAGTTCGTTCTTGGCGTTGTTGAAAGCGGTCAGGTCGACCTGTGTGCCGGCGGCCTTGGGGTCCTTGAACTTGTCGTTGATGTTGGAGATGTTTTTATCGATCGTGGCCTGGGCCAGGCGCGGGTCGTTCGGCGAAACCTTGCGGATGTCGTCGAGCTGTTTTTTGTAATCCTTGAGTGCCTCGGTGCGCTTCTGCTCATTCGTCCAGGAGGACTTGGTGAGCGCGTCAATCTTCTGCATCGACGTGACAGCAGCCTGCTGAGCCTTTGAACGCTCGCCTTCCTGCTTCGCAATATCAGCCTCTGCGTCGCGCTGGTCCTCCAGCATGTTCAGTTGATTGGTGTAGTAATCAACCATCACCTGCTTGTTTTGGAAGAGGCCGATATCGCCGGATTGCGCGCTTGCCAGGTTCCGGCGAGCCTGCTCAATATCGGAACCAATATCTGTACGGCCGATGTTCTTGAGGTTGTCGGCGGCGCGCGCTACAGCGTTGTAACCCTTCTCCCAAAAACTGAGGTTTTCCAGGATCTTCGGTGTGCGCTCATTGATCGCGTCAGCGTATTGCTCGGTCGCCAGCTTCACTGCGCCGGCGTGGTCGCCCTGCTCCTCAAGTGCGGTGATCTGCGAGTAAACCGAGGCTGTCAGGTAGTGGTACTGCTCGTTCAGTGCAGCTGAGGCCTTCACAGGGTCATCAGCCAGCTTCACGAACTCGGCCACCGTATCGCTGATCGCCTTTCCGGTGGCTTCCTGCATCGACACTGCGGCCTGGGTAATGCTAGTGAAGCTGTCTCCGGCGATCTTGCCGTTGTCGGCCAGCAGCGCCAACACGGCGGCGGCCTGCCCGGTGGTGCCCACGGTTGCGCTGACCTGCCGCGCCATGTCGCCCAGTTGCCCGGCGCTGACACCGGCGTAGTTACCGGTGAGGATCAGTGACTTGTTGTAGCTGTCCTGTTCTTCGCTGCCTTTGTAGTACGCGTATGCAAGACCGCCAACAGCAGCCGTTGCCAGCGCCAGCGGCCCTAAAATCGCGAGCAGCCCAGCAGCGCCCGCCCCGGCACCAGCGCCCAACTGAGCCACGGCACGCACGCCGCTACCCCAGTCACCCGACGACAACGCATTACCGAGCTGAACAACGTTTTCCTGGGCCTGACGTGTGCCGAGACGCAGTTTGTCGAATCCTGTGGTTGTCTTTTCGAGCTTGGCGTAATCCTTGTCGATTTTACCCAGGGCGCTGTTGTACTGGTCCTGGCTGATTCGCCCGGCATCCAGGTGCTTGCCAAGTTGCTCGACCTGGGTGTCCAGCTTGGCCAGTGCAGCCCGAGCCGGGTCAATGGCACCCAGCAGGCTGTTCAGGGCCTTCTGTTCGTCGAGTGCAGACTTGGCCAGCGCGATCTGCTGCTTGTCCAGCTGAGCGGAGATCTTCGCTGCCTCGGCCTCGCCATAGGCACCGGTCTTGGTCAGCTTGGCGAGAGCGTCACGCTGCTTCGCCAGGTCCTGGGTGGTTTTGGCACTGGTGGAAAGCGATTTCTCCAGCGCCTGCATTTCGTTCATCAGCGAAACAGCGGACTGCTCGGCCCGGCCGCCGGCCTTCGCCATTTCGTCCAGGCTCGTCTTAGCCTGGATTGCATCGGCCGAGTCGATTTTGACGCCGAGCTCTGCAATATTCATCGACTCACCTTGAATAAGTGCCCGTGGTTACGGGCTGTTTTCCCTTTCCTCCGCCATGACGCGCAGGGCTTCGCCTTCCAGCACCTGAAGGTCAGTGAAGATTTCAGCGAGTTTCTTTTTCTTGATGCCGAGGAACCCGGCCACGTCGCGGATGCAGCTGTAGTCGAGGCCGATCGCACCGCCGGCGCCTGCTCTCCACTGGGTCGACATGCGGTTGAAAAGCAGGAAGGCCGGCCAGTTGCAGGGCCAGACCTCCACTTCCTCAACCAGATCTCCAGGGGCAAGGCCGAACATCCCGATAATCGCGTCGGGCACGCTCGGCGAGTACATGGCGCGGGCGGCGTCGGTCAGTTTCCCAGGCGGGCCTGGCTATACGCGCCTTCATAGGCCTTGACGACGGACTCTGCAGCGCCCTGGCATGACTTCACGAATGCGACGATGTTGTCGTCGTTGTATTCGTCATCGAAGCCCCAGCCGACTACCAGGTCTTTGATCTGCTGTGTTTGCTGCTCGGTGTCCACGGCGACCACTTCCGACCAAGAAGGCTTCTCGCCCAGCGCGGCCCGCGCCTTGTTCCGCGCCTCGTTCCACTCATCGAACAGAGCGGCAAGCTCGGTACGATCCCGGTACTTGAAAGTGAACTCGACCTTCTCGGGTTCGCTGCCGACGATCGGGATCAGCACCGGCGCATAGAACGTAGCGCTTTGCGCAATACGAATTTTGGCCATGGGTTACACCACCGCAGTCAGGTAACGGGTCGGCTCCGACTGCAGGGCCAAGTTGACGGTACGGGTCAGCAGGTTGTTTCGCGATACCGCTGGTTGCTTGGAAAACGACGTGTAGGTGCCGTACAGCAGAGTGTCGTTGCCGGGCAGGTTGAGGCGTGCGGCTTCAACCTGCTTGCCGGCGTCAGCCTTCAGCAGAACACTGTTGAACGCCTGGGCCGGGTCGTCGGCGATGGTGAGCACCATGCTTGCCGCCGATTTGTCGGTGGGGATCTGCTTGCCCTGGTCATCTTCGAGGAAAACCACGTCGAGGTAGTTTTGCTCTCCGCCGGAGAAGGCCACGTCCGAGATCTGCGGGATCTGCACCCAGGTCAGCACCTTGCGCATAGTACCTGCGCCGCCTGCCGCCGGGAAAACCTGAGTATCGGTGGTGTCGATACCTTCCAGGGTGATAGCCGTGGCGGTGGCCGCCTTCACGCGCACCACCTTGCTATCCAGTTTGCTCCAGCCGGAAGTGAGCAAAACGATATCGCCAGCAGCAATGTTGCCGCCGACAACAGTAGCCACCGCCTCGCTCGCATTGCTGATGGCAGCGAACGCCAGTGCCGCGCCGTAGGTTGCGGCGTGCTGGAAGGTGCCGCCGTTCGGGAGTTTGTAGCCCATGGGGTATTTCCTCTTTGCAGATGTGAAAAAACCCGCTCAATGGCGGGTCTCTGGGTTTGCCCAATGGGCGGGATCAGTTGGTGTCGGCTCGGTACAAGAACGAGACCGGGACGGTGTAGGTCGAATCGCCAGTGATGCCTGGCCCTTGGTCGACTGGCGACATTGTCACCACGGTAGCCGCGCCCTTCGTGTCCCGCGCGTAAAGAGGGAACAGGTCGGTCAGTTCTGCTGCGATTGGATTCGTCTTAGCCTTGCCGGTGTCGGCCGGCGCAACAATGCTCACCTGGAACACTCCGGTGAACAGCCGGTGATCGCCCCCGAGCGTGTTGCTCGCAGTGTCGCCCGGGATAGTAAAGGCTCGCAGGTAGGTCTCACCCGCCGCCGGGGTGTAAGCAGTGTTCTCGAAGACGAGCTTCAGCTTCTCCGACCTGACAGCGTTCCAGGAGATGAGCTTTGCCTCGTAGATCGAGGCGATGATTGCGTGACTCATACCTGGTTGTTCCTGATGGCATCCAGCACGATCTGCTGGAAGCGAGCCACGGTTACCCGGACCATACCGCCGGGGGCCTGGGTGGAATGGCCGAACTCCAGCGGGATCGCGTAGGGCAAGTTGTTGATGATGTAGGCCATCTGGCCGGCGGTGAAGTCGCTCATTGCGGCCACCAGCGCTGCGGTGGTTTCTGCGCCGCTCGGGTCGACCTCGTCGAAGGTGACACTCTCGACAACGCCCAGCGAGATGTGCCAGTTCGCGCGGAACCGGCCGCCGACGTAGCCCTCTGGCGCCTTGAGGTCCATGCCGTCGTTGAGCTTGCGGCCCTTCTTCAGCCGCCCGCCCTTCGTAAGGTTCACCGGGTCGCTGCGCAGCGCGCTGTTGTGGTCGTCGACAGCCTTGTTGAACTGCGTCGCCACAGCATTCTGCGCCCAGATCTC
Organism: Pseudomonas sp. TE3911; assembly: GCF_054062775.1. Taxonomy (NCBI): domain Bacteria; kingdom Pseudomonadati; phylum Pseudomonadota; class Gammaproteobacteria; order Pseudomonadales; family Pseudomonadaceae; genus Pseudomonas; species Pseudomonas sp. TE3911. The sequence goes on from NZ_JBSSFP010000001.1 coordinate 2,473,813, forward strand.
CGGGTTACCCACGGGAGACATGCGAATCAGGCTGCTGCCGACCTCGATGATGATCTCTCGCACACTGGCATCAATGGCTTCACCCGTCTGAGCGGCAAACTCGGCCAGGCTCAGGGCGAAACTGCCGGATTGATTCGCGTATCGAGTAGACACAATCAGCTCCTTGTAAACCAAGCATAAAAAAACCCACTCAACGGTGGGTTTAGTAACGACGAATAATTGGTCGGCGCGTACGAACGCAAATCAGGCAATTACGCGCCTCCAGCTCAGTACTCCTTAAGTGCTTTGTCGGCCTCAATATCCTGATCAGCACAGGCTTTGACCATGGCAAATCCGTATTGGCGCATTTGCTTCATGCAACGCGCCACAGTTTTCTTGTACTCGTCTGGAATTTGCTTGATTTCAGCCACTGCGCTTAGGTCCTGATCAACGCAAGCCTTCACCATCGCTGATCCGTAACTCCCCATCTGAACCTTGCATCGATCAATGATCTCTTTTTTTACATCGGTGTCCGCAAAAGCTGGAGTTGAGAAAAAAGCAGCCATGCCAACCAAACTGATAATGCCGCGCATATCCATATACTTTGCTCACAGCTAGAAGATTAAGGCACAACGCTATTACGACCTCAATTTTTTGTCCACTCATACGATAGCTTCAATTACGGAGCAGGCCTCAACTCCTGAATCATGACCGCACCTGCAGTTCATACACGATTGGCGTGCCGGCGGGGTTCACTCCTTTCAGCGGCGGAACGATAGCCCAGGTGCGGCCCTGGACAACGACCTTGTCCAGCAAGTCAGGCACCCAGGCCAAACCCTGCGCAGCGATTTTGAGCTTTTTGTCGCCCTGCTTGATGAGGCTGTTGTTTTGGAATTCTTGGCCGGTGAAGTCGACCAGGATGCCTTGCGCGACTTGCTCTACGGGCACGCCAGGAGCTTCGCCGCCCGTCTCCGGGTCGTACTCGCCCGGCTCCGTCTTGCTGATGGTCACTGCCTGGCCGAACTCTGTGATCATCTCCAGAGCCATCACCGCCATTTCGTCGTAGAAGGCCATGGTGGCTCCAGATGCATATGCGTTATTGGGCGGTTACTATCGACAGCTCAGCAAACCGCCGGAAAAGAAAAGGAAATCAAGATGACCACTGAAAATCAGCACGCAGTCGAAGTCATTGCCAGGATGCGCAGTCTGTGTTCTCAGGCCAATGACTTAATGGCATTGCACGCAGGTAAAACCAGATTCAATCGACTGGAGAAAGATGAGCTTCAGCAGGGGTTTCGGTCTCTCAAGGAGGAACTGAAGCGGTACGCAAAAACTGGAACGATCGATGGAAAAAAGCGCGATCGCACTGAGCTTGAAGAATTTTATTTTGAGCCCGCAGTAAGCACTGCTGCAGCTAATATCCTGGTAAGCGTGAATGCTGACCCAGCTTCACAGGCATGGTTCTCATGTGTCTACGGAATTCAAACGGACGTCGACCATCTACTTTCTCAACTGTCAGAACAATTTCCAAACTAGGCCCGGACTGCGAACAGCCCACGCTTTTGTAGGTAGTCGGCAAACTGCGTTGCGCTCGGCCGGTCAGGTGCCGCCGGTAGCAGGCGGTTACTGGTGGAATGGATTGCTGCATACTGCCGCGTTACAGCACCCTCAACACGATCAAGCAAGACGGCGCCTTTGCGCTTCTCCACCGGGTCGATATCGTCCTGATGGATTTCGGTGGCCAGGGCCATCTGCCCGTACTGAATGCGCGCCGGCAGGTAGTTGTTCGGCTTGATCTCGTGATCCAGCAGCACTTCCCGGCGCGGCCAAGAAAGTCCCTGCTCGCTGTTCGTCTTGCGCCCCTTCCAGGTCATGCCATCCATCGCCAAGGCGGCCCGGCGCAGCAGCGCTTCCTGCTCGGGAACACCAGCGGGGATGACCGTGCCGAACTTCACGGCATACATGGCCAGATCCTCGGCGCTCGCGTAGCTTTCGGCGTCAGGCTTGCCGGTGCCGTCCTCGATGATGAGTGTCATGCGTTAACTCGCTGGAATGGTTTGAAGATTAGCCGCCGGATCACCAACAGCCAGCAGTATTACTCCTTGGGCAGCTCAGCGACGAGCTTTTCCAGGGATTCTTTCGAAGCGTTGGCCCGGTACTGGACATTGGCTTCATCGAGTTTGGCTTTCAGCGCCTCGATTTGAGTGGCCTCATCCGCCGGCGGTGTGGTGGCGGCCTTCTTCAGCGCTTCAACCTCGCCGTTCAGTGCGTCGACAGTCAAGGCAAGGCCGTCACGCTCAGTAGTCAGGTCACCTACTAAGGCATGGATGGTTCCCAGCACTTCGAACAGGCGCAACGCCAGTTCACCAGCCTCTGGACGGTGGATTTCGCCAGCCTCAAGGCCACCAATCAGGATCTCGATCGTTCCATGTTCAGCCCGCAAAGCCGCGATCACCTTTTCCAGTTCGGCCTGGTTGCCCGCACCAACAATCTGCACCCGCTTGGCTTCCTTGACCGACACGTCAATGCCGGCTGCTTCGTATGCGTCGACCACGCTTGGCCAATCGCCAATCACCAGCACGCTGGTCACGCCGGCTTCGGGCTTATCGAAGTGTTCCGGATTGCGGTAACGCTTCTCCGGGTCGAAGCCGCTCAGCTGGTTGCTGTAAGTCAGTTCCATGTGTTTCTCCAAGGCGGCCATCGCTGACCGCGCGTTGAGTTCGATGCTTAGCCGCCAGTAACCGGAGGCGTTGCAGTGAGCGTGATCATCACGCCAGCGGTGACCTTGTTGCTGCCCGCGTGCTTGACCCAGTTGGCAGCGGAACCGACCGCGGCCAGGGTTGGGTTGGAACCGCCAGTGGTGGCTTTCCAGCTGTAACCCAGCACATCGATGTTCACGGTGCCTTCAGCGCGGTAGCCGATACTCAGGTTCTCTTCGTCATTCACTTCGTAGGAACGGAAGCCCGGGGCCTGGGACTCGGTAATAGTCACTGCGTTTGGCAGCAGGCCGAAAATCACGTCCGCCGGCGCGGTGTCGGTCACCAGTACAGGCTTGCCCAGCGTGCCCGGCAGGCCGCCGTAGATCACGACACCGGCCTCTTCGTAGATCTTATTGGTGATAGCTTCGTCGACGATGTCGAAGTAGGCGCTGGAGTGCATGACCCACAGAGCGATCCGGCCGAACTTATCGCCGAACTTGCGCATGCCGCGAGTCAGCGTCTTCTTGCCGTCGGTTTCGATGTTGGCCGAAACCACCATGTCAGCGTTGGAGCCGATGGCCGCGCGCAGACCAGCAGTTGCGTACTGGATGAAGCCTTCCAGGGTCGCGTCAGCAACATCGGCGCCGACGATCTGGGAGAACTCCTCGACCGGACGACCGCGGCGCTTGAACGCCTCTTCGGTGGTCTGGTACGGGCCGTACTTCCAGGGAGCCTTGACGCCTACAGCTTCGCCGGCGCTGATCTTCTTGGCGGTAACCTTTCCGTCAGAGTTGACGTCACGGTGTTCAAGCGATCCGTTCAGCTTGTAGAGCGCACGCTTGCGGAAGTCACCTTCGATCAGCTCGTTGTCGAGCACCATCGCGCCGTTCGACGATGCGTTGAACACATCCAGGTTGTCCTGGACACGCTCCAGGTATGCGGTTTGCGCCTCATCGTTGTAGATGATCAGGTCGCTATTTACGGTTGTAGCCATGGGTCAATCCCCTTACTTGGGCAATGCGAGATATGCGGTTTGGCCGTGCTTGCGCTGAAAGTCGCGCTTCTGCTCGGAGGTCATTTCGGAGCGCTTGAATGCAGCCTTGCCGCCACCCCCGCCCGGGGCAAATGTCCCTGAAGCCCTTGGCCACAGATGAGGTGCGCTTTCGCGCAGAGATTCCGCCCATTCGAGCGGAGTCAGAGGGGTCTTGCCGTCTTTACCGAGGATGACCTGGCCGGATTCATCAACGGCGACTGCATCGCCATCTTCGTTAAGGGTGAACACGCCTTTGGCGCGCAGGATGATGTCGTCTGTCGCTTCAGGGAGCGCACCAGCCTTCAGTGCTGCGCCGCGTACCGAGTCGCCCAGGACTTTGCCCTGGAACTTGGCAGCGAAGGACTCAGCTTTCTCGGCACGCTCGCTGATGGTCTTCAACTGCTTGTCATAGTCACCGCGAAGGCGCTCAGTGCGGCGGTTGAAGACCTCGTCGACCTTGCCCTCGGTCAGCAGCTTGGTTTCTTCGTCCTGGCCAGCACGACTGAGCAGGCCTTTCACTGCATCAATGTCGATGCCTTCAAACTGAGTTTCGAACTGGGTCAGCTTGCCGGAGGTTTCCTTCAGCTTGCCCAGCAGTTCCGAGTTCTTGGTTTTCAAACCCGAAACAGATGCTTCAACGGCAGTCGCGATAGCGGCCTTGATTGCCGGGTTTTCCAGGTCGATTTCGTTTTCTTCTGCCACTTTGATGCACCCCTTGGGTATGTGTTGCCCACTTTGCAGGCGTAAAAAAGCCCCGGATATACCGAGGCTGTCTTTCAGGCAGGCGCAAACTTGTTATTGTCGAGCCTATTCTTTCGGTCCATTGATACGTATGCATTTAGTGCTCAGCACTAGGTCAAGCCGCACCCACCCGAAACCGGATGCTTCAGCTGCGTCCCTGACCTTCTGTATCAGTTCGTCTGGATATTCCAGTGCACAATCGTCCACCGGGAGATCTCCCGTAATCCAAAGTCTCCCTGACATTGCTCGAAGACTGTTGATGGTCAGTTCAATTGCAAGCCTGGCGCTTCGTTCTAATGCTGTTTCCATGTGTGCTGCCCTTCGATTGATAGTTCAACAGAAGGCTACCACCTAAAAAACACGCCACTTGGGCGGGGTTTGCATGGCTTTTTTAGATTCCCGCACGCTCGAACGCCAGCGGCTCCAGCCCCTTCATTTGCAATAAGGTCAGCGACGCAAAGTTGCGATCAAGCTGCAGTTCGGTGAAACGCTCTACAGTCAGCCCGCCTTCACGGAAAAGCTTGGCCCGGACTGGGCCGATTGCCACGTCCTGGAACGACGTCGGTTGAAGCTGGAGCCAGTGGTAGTAATCGAGGTCGGCACTGACCTGCTGTCCGCCTTCAGCCCCCACCGAGGCACGCGTAGCGCCTTTGGCGAACAGCGCGCTGAGCTTGGTTAGTAGGATGAAGGTGGTACGGCAGTTCGGGTGGAACGGCGGCCGAGGACCGGACTCCACGGGAAACTTGCGCTTGTCCATCGAGCGGCATTGCTGGCTGGTCTTGCTGTCCAGCGTGGCCACCATCTGGATCTCTTGCACGATATCCGTGTTGGCCTTGGCGACCTCCATGCGCGCCTGGGACGACACATGCTGAATCGCGGTGTGCACAACCGTGCTGGCATTGCGGCTGGTGGTGGCAAGAATGCCGTCCTTGTAGCCGGCCGCCTTAGTACCGCGAATGTTGCGGATGATCTGGAAATTCGTCTGCCCTTCGAAGAAGCCTTGCCGAATGGTGCCGGTGACGCGCTCACGCTCTGCGCTGTTCCAGCCTTTGATGAAGGCCTTCAATAACTTGCCGCCACCAGTACCGCGCACACTGAGCGGGTTCGTCAGCACTGCGGTACGAATTGCTGCGGCCGTCGGCGCAACCACATCCAGCGAGACGCCAACCGGCGCCGATCTGGCAAGGCTGGTTGCCTCAAACTCGGCCTCGTAATTGGCGATGTCCACCAGGTCGAGGTTCAGTTGCGCGCTGTAGCGGTCGAAGATGCCCAGCAGCAGACTATCCACTTCCTTCAGCAGCGCTTCGAGGCGTTTGACACTGTACTCAGTCAGGTCCGACTGGGTCAGCCGGTCGCGAATTGAGCGGTCAATCTCCTTGAGAAAGGGAGCGAACTTGCCGACCTCCCCTGCCTTGAGCTTTTCGAGGAAGACCGCGTGCCGGATCGTGGCATCAAGTACTGCCGGATTTACCGCCATTTGGTTTGTCCTCGTCGTCCAGGTCCAGGCCGTCGCCCTGCTCTTCCAGCTCGCCATCGATTTGTAGGTCTGTTCGCTCTGGCGCGATCAAGCCCAGCTTGCGCAGGTACGCCCGAAAATCCGCCTTCGCGAAGCCGCCGTTCTGCCACAAGCCAACCAAGGCTGTGATCATCTGCGGATCCGCCGTCAGCTCGACGAACTCCTGATTCACCTGGTAGGCGACCTTCTTATCGGCAACCCCCATGTAGGCGCAGCACCACATGATGGCTCGCGTGTATGCCTCGCTGACGTTTGCCACACAACCAGCGAGCACCGATGTGGATGCCGACTGATCGCCGCGTGACTCGGTAGCTGTCTTGGTGGCAAGTGACGCCACCACCATCCGGGCGCCCAGCTCAATCATCATCTGGTTCTTATCGGCCATCGCCTCTTTGACCAGCGTATTGGGTAAGGGCTGCGCGTAACCGAACTGGCCGCCAGCTGGCAGCATCATCGGTGCCCGGGAGCCTACATAAACACCGTTCTTCTCCATCCAGTCGCGCCACTGCTCATCCAAACCAGAGATCCACGGCTGAGCCTGGCCACACCAGAAAACGCTGTCTTCGTAGTCGGCGCTGTTCCGGTAATGACCCAGGTTGATCATGGCGATGTCGTACAGCGGCGACTCGTCGATGCTTGGGTCGTTGTTCTGTGCGCCGACGAAGGTGAACGGGATTTCTTTGAAGCGCCCAGTGACACCTTCAGGCCTGAATTCTTCGATGACCTCCAGTGGGCCGCCACCCTTTGGTCCGGACCGGCGCCAAACCCGGCAAACAAAGCCGTCTTCCTCCAGCGCCAGTTCCCGGTACTGCTCAGCTGTCTTGTAGCCAAACCCTTCCGGTATCTCCGGCGACTCGCGCAGCACCACCAGCGTCAGCACGCTGTGGCCGTTCACCATACCCGTGCGCCAGTTGATGATGTCTTCTGCGCAATAGGAAAGGATCACAGAGTGACCGCCGATGCCGTCGTCTTGGTGATAGTCGACGTACAACCCGTGGCGCCCAGCCTCAAGCACCTTCTCCAGCGTGCCTTGGGAGTGCTGGTAAATGCTGACACCGGAGCCGTTTGCATTGTCCTGCAGGTATTCCAGCTTCTTCGGCACCGCGAGGGTCGGATCTTTATGGAAGGCCAGACCCAGCAGCCCGTTTCGGGTGTGCCCGGTGGCGTTCTTGAACACCGCCCGCTCGCGGTAAGCCCTGTTCCGGTCTACGTTCTCCGGCGATTTGTCGTGCGCGTTGATGTACGGCAGCCGATCGACCACCCGGTGCTGGCCGGCGCAGACGTCACGAACGGTCGCCCAGCGGTCCAGCACTGCAGTGTATTCCGCCCGTTTGAAGGAGACGTCATTGCTCATCGGGCGTATCCCATTTTGATAGCGGTGACCGGTTTGATGATCGGATACTCGCGGTGGATGAAGTAGCCGCCGGCGTCGTTCGCGTGATCGATGCCTGCGGTTTTATCTGGCTCCCCGTTCGCGCCCCACACCTGTTGCTCCAGGCCATCGGCGTAGGTTGGGCAGGTGAACGGGTTGATCAGGTAGCGGCGCTCGCCCTGCGCATTGCAGAAGACGGCGTTCATTGCGTTGATTCGATCCTTCACCGGCGGGTTTGCAGCTGGAGCGATGACCGCGAACCCGGCCTGCCTGAGCATGGCAAGGTCGGTGATGCTGGCGTTCACGGACTTGCGTGAATCGCCCGAGGCGTCCGGGTAGATCCTGATTTCGCAGGTCTTCTTGAAATCGTTGCCGTCGTGCTGCCAGTAGCGTTCTTTGATCCGGCGGATCATGTCGGGCGTGTCGTAGCCATCGATCAGCTCATCTACTGCCCTGGGCAGCCCCTGGTCACGTTTGACGTGGGTGATCGCCGCCATCTTGCCTACGTTGAAGTCCATCCCGATGAACAGTGGCTCACCGGGCTGCACGGTGTCGAAGCACCCGTTGAGCTTGCGGTCGTAGGCCGTGTAGATCGTGCCGGACGTCAGGTTGACGAACTGGCCTTTGAGGTACGCCATGATCAGCTGCGGCGGATACGACTCCATCAGGGAGGCGATGTAGTCATCCGGCAGATTGAGCTCGTTGTCGAAGGTGCTGGCCTGCACCAGGCCGTACATCTCCTTGAGCGACGGCTTGTCGCGGAGCTGCTTCACGAACTGCAGAAAGACGAACTTAAAGCCTTCCGGCGTTGTGGTGACGTCCACCCCGTTCTTCAGTCCGGGCAGGTTGTAGCGCATCCGGGCGATGATCTTGCGCCAGGCCTGCTGTGCCTTGATGGCCGTCAGCACGTCCAGCTCATCCACCAGAGCGTGACCGATCTTGAAGCCAACGATGGTCTGAGGCTTCTCCATAGACCTGCAAATCACAGTGCCGCGGCACTGCCGGCCGCTGTAGATGTGAACCTCGTGGTTCGCCTGGTTGATTTTGGTCTTCAACCCCCAGTCATAGGCCACTTCATCCATGGTCGGATAGAAGATGTCCCGGATCTGCGGGTAGGTCGGCGCGAAGTACCCAGCGTTGACGCCGGGCCACTCCATGAAGTGCTTGCTGAGTGCCGAGCAGCCCACCCATGTTTTCCCCGAGCCGAACCCAGCAACGAAAGCACGAAACTTGTGGGGCAGCGTGAGGAACTGAGCCTGCGGAACGTTAAGGCTCGGCATTCGGTTTCCTCGCATCAACCACGTCGACCTGAATCCGAGTCGGAATTACCGGTTCGTCGCCCGCCTCCTCCTTCCGCGCTCGATTGACGTAGATGTCGCCGGTTTCTTTCGCGGCCTGCTCCAGGATCTGCATAGCCAGACCAATGTTCTTCATCGACTCGGCCCTCTCCACGAAGCGGTTCATGGCACGAAGGCGGAAGGCACGATTGGCGATCGGGATGTCAGCTGTCTCTTCGCGGAACCGCTTACGGGTGTCGTGAAAGAGGGTCTGCCACTTAAGCGCCAGATGGGAGCCGGCGCGCTTTGTCGGGTCGTGCTGCTCAACCTGCTGGCGGGTTATATCTACATCAAATTCTTGCTTCACCGCTTGTGAGACCTGGCTTGGGGTGTCGAAGCACGCCAAAGCCTGAACGATGAAGCTCTTCACCTCATTTTTCAGGGCTGCCATAAGTTAGATTCCGTCTCACGCCTGTCTTACATCAGGCCAACTTGAGCAGACAGGTTCCGCAGGCCCTCGCAATGTTCAATTTCCCCACCTCAGCAGGACTGTTTGCAGCATCCACCAACGCTTGAACGTCAGGGCTTGCACCGTAGCGGCGGACCACGCCGACGAACTCTTCGACGTCGTGGCCCTGCAGCTTGATCTTCGGTGCGCCATCTTGGGTGAATGCTGGTTGACCGTACTTGTCGGTCGCGTGAGCCAGGTGATAAAGCTCGTGTTCGATCAGGGCGCAGAACTCAAGGTCACTGCACTGGGCGCAGTAGTCGGCTGCCAGGGTGATGATGAAAGCCGGCACATCGCCGAACCAATCCCGCATCTGTTGCTCCATCCGTGCCTTCTGCCAACCGCCGGCGCGGAACGCTACCTGTTCGGCCTGGCCCAGGACTGTCCGGCCCTGCCTCTCGAAGCTCGAAGACGCCCACATGATCCGAATGTCTGCATCCAGTAGGTGGGCATGGTCTTCGTTGTGAATGCTGCCGGTGTCGGCGAGGATCTCGGCTTGTACCCAGTCCCACGCCTCTGGCGCTGGAGTCAGGCGGATACCGAAGTCCGAAAGCTCGGAAAGTTCAAGCAGTGACGATGGTGGGTATGGCCTGTCCATGCGCCCCCCCAAGAAAAGCCCCGCGCTTGGCGGGGCTCTTACTAATTACTCAACCGCTTTCAAAAGTGCGGGCCCAAAGTTTTCATACTGCACTGAGTCGTTTTTATCGAACCAAGTGCATCTAACCAGCGGCTCACCAGTACGGAAATCGTTAGGGAGGCTATCCACAGTCATCGCAGGCCCACCACTTTTCAACGTCACAACATCACCCACAGAAAAATCAGCCATCTCACAACTCCTTGTTTGTTGAAGGCTGAACATAGGGCTGAAGCGCCAGCATTTCAATAGCAAATCTATTCACCGCGATCCAGCAGCACATCAATCAGCTTCTGCTCACCCAGGCGCATCGCACCGAGGCATTGCAGGTCGTCACACTTAGGGCCGAGGCCGAACACGGTCACCTCTCCCTTCGCGCCGATCAGCGTCAAGGCGCCCACGGTGCACTCGGGATGCTCGCCCGCGTCGAGGTCATCGGCAATCTTGCGCAGGGTCTTGGCCGCGTCGCGCCAGTCTTCCCGCTTAAACTCCAGAACCTTGACGGTCATACGTTCACCATCTGGTGTGTCTGTGCGTGTGCGTGGCCGTGGAGCAATCCAGCGACCAGGCCCTGAGGAAGTCCGGCAGACTTCGCAGCGTCCACAGCATCGGCAATAGACTTGTCGAGGGCAGTCACAGCAGCGTTGATGTCAGGGCTCATTGGCAGTACGTGTCGCAGGCGAGTTACGTTGCCCATCAACTGAATGGATCGGCTGGCTTGGCGATCGAGCGCACGAACCACATGAAGCCCTGCTGCAGGTTGGTCTTGGCCAGGGCCAGTAGGCGTGGGTCAACGCCTTCAATCTGGCCGATCTGCTTGAACAGATCACCCGCATCAGCTTCCAGAGCCTTGATGGAGTTCATCCCGTCGATTTCGGACTGGGTGAGGTCGCGATAGCCGGTGATTTTCTTGTGCTGGTTGTCCATGGGTGATTCCTCATGATTGCGCGCCACGATTTGGCGCATTCGAAAACGTGGCGCGGTTTACTTGCTCCGGCGCTCGATACCACCAGGTGCCTTGTCACAGTGCAGGCAGTGCTCGCAGTTCAGCGTCCGGCACAGCCAGGCTTTAACTGGCTGCCAGTACGTGACCATGAAGATGTGGCGGGCGCCAGCGAGGGCCATGGACACATGCAGCGTCAGGCCAGCGCTGCTCGGGCCGAAGAAGATGTTCTGGCTACGCGCCATGACGACGAAGCCGCTGATGGCGATGGCCGAGTAGATCAGCTTCCCGAGGATGCCGTCCCTTACCTTCCCGCTCAGTACGCACCAGGCTGCCCACAGCGCGATGAGGCCGCAGGCGATGGAGTTGATCAGTTCAAGATTCATGGGTTGCCTCCCCCGAACCGCTGGCGAATGAGCGCCCAGAGGTCAGCGGATTTAATGGCTCGATTGATGGCCGCCAGGAGCGAGCCGCCGAAGGCCCCCAGCAGGAAGCCGATACCGGCGACGATCTTCGGCTCGGTCACACCCAGGTAGGTGCTGACCATGCTCGTCAGGTAGATCGAGCAGGCCATTCCGGTGACAAGGAAGATTACCCAGGCACGCCAGTCGTTCAAGTCGTCCTTGTGCCACCAACTCGCGATCACAGCCCCGATGAGACCTGCAATCAACAATTCGAACCTGTCGAGTTTGTCGAGCAGACGCTGTAGATACTCCATGCGCTCGACTCCGTGGGGCATGTTTGAAATAGGTCAGCCCCAGCAGCACTCCCAGCTCGGAGCAATGGGTGTGGTGGAGCCGAAAACAAAAAAGCCCCGGCGATTGCCGAGGCTTCAGGATTGTGGAAACAAAACAGCCCCGCACCTGCGGGGCTGTTTCATGAGGTTAAACCTCGGATAAATCGGGGACCTTGCCATTTGCTACGCATCCCGCCAAGACGGCGACGGCTGATACAAGTGTTGCATTAACGAATGTTGCTATAAGTTTTTTGATCATCTGTTACTCCTTACCCGCAGATTTGTCTGTCGCGGTCAGCGATCCAATGAAGAGTGAAGCCGAGGTCAAAATGACCATTGTTGCGAAAAGGATCGCCATCAAGGATGGAGTCGTAACCGGGATCGAACCGAGTCCCCCTAAACGGGTTGGCAGGTGGTGATCCTGCTCATGCGTCAATTGTACCAGCGAGTGATAGCCGGTTAAACACTACTTATGAAAAACCCGGCGCTTGGCCGGGTTCAGGGTTTCGTGTGCGTTTCGCGTTACTTGTGCACTATGGGAAAAGTACGCGCAAAACCCCGTCATGTCAATATTATTATGCCGCCTCTTGATCTTTTTCCGAGTGAATCACCTGCCATAGTGGCTGCTGCGCCAGAATATCCACTTCCCTGATAACTTCTTTCAGGGATTCCCACAAGTCGAGCCAGTCGCGCGTCCAGTTCTTCGGATCGATGGTGACGCCGAAGAATGTCAGCATCTCGGCGGCTACCCGCGCCGGTCCCCACTCGGCAGATCCTGCAACCTCCCCCTTGTACGATTGCAGGGATAGGGTAACCAGGTACTGCGCCTTCACGCGCTTGGCCGACGTCAGGTCTGGCAGCGCAGCCTTTGCGGTAATCAGCAGCACTGCATTCAGCAGGTGCCGCATGTTCATCGCCGGGTGGTAAAGGTAGTGGCCGAACTGCTGCACCTGGAAGGGCAGCGTGTCGATGGCGCGCAACACCTTACCGATGGTCGCCAGGTGCGCGGCGCGGGCAGTGGAGCGGCCGGCGGGCGTACCGCGGGTCTCGCTGATGCTGATCTTCTGGCGCACAACCTGAATGCGCTCTTCCTTGTCATCCCCCAGCGCAGCGAACACGGCCTCGGCGCGGCGCATGCGCTGCCCCTTCTTAATCGGTGCCGATTGCGCTTTATCGATGGCTACAGCGCTGATCGACGCATTCGATTCGTGCTGAGCTTCGGTCCATACCTGCCTTGCGTTGATCAGTTTCATGCTGCGATCCCCTTCTTCAGTTGTTTTGTCTTTGCTCGGTAGTCGGCGGTCATCGCCTTCAATTCGTCCACGGTGTACTTCTTGGCCTCGTGAGGTCCTTCCAGCCACTCCACAGCCTCGGCGCCGATACGCTTCACCAATTCAATGCGGTAATTCACGATGTTCCCGGAAAGCCGGGTGTTGCAGGGCGAACACTGGCGGTGGCAGTTCATCGGCTCGAAGCGCAAGGCCGGATTGCTCCCCACTGTCCGGTAATGGCCGGCGTCGTACTTGCCCTGGTGGTGGCGGCCGCAGCTGACGCACGGAAGCTCAGCGTCACGGGCGCGCACCCAGGCGTTGAACGCCTGCTGCGTGTCCTTGAGGTGATCCGCCCTATTCTTCAGCTTCTCCTTGCGGACCTTAATCTGCCGGCGCCCTGCTTCTGCCAGGGCCTTCCCGGCGATAGCTCGCCCCTTCTCGGACTTGCCGTATGCGATAGCGCACTCGATCTCCCCGCACACAGCCTGCGATTCTCTGGAGCGCGTGAACATTACTCGGCACTCTGGGCAGCGCTTGCGCCGCGGTAGACCTGATTGAAGTGGGGTTTTTCGCTGTAGTGGGGTGCGCTTCATGCTGCCTCCTTGAATGCTTCAAACTCGGCCATCTCGGTCAGTCGCTCTTCCGTGAGGGTTGGCCAGTCGCGCAGCACCAGGTACGCGCAGCACTGACGCCAGAAGTCTTGGAATGTCTCCTCCCCCATCGAGTCGTAGGAAAGGCTTCGGGGTGTCTTGCGGGTGAGCTGGCCCAGACCTGGAATGTCGAACAGCTCCTCGTCGCAGTACACGCCCGACTCCAGCTGCAGGGCCTTGATTGCGTCGTGGGACTGCTTGCCGGAAAACCGGTCAATGTTCTGGCTCAGTACCCGGCCCAAGCCGTGGACCAAGCCATTGAACCGTGGGTTACGCGGCTGCTTGAGGTCGGCGCGGATCTTCGTGTTGATCCGGAAATCCCGCTCGCGGAGGATCGACCGATCGGCATCGGAGGACGGCACGAACGCAGCAACCTCCTTGCCTGTGGCTGGATCAACAAGGCGGCGTAGCACCAAGTACACAGGCATTGAGCGGGGCTTTGCTGGCTTAACCATGAGCGGTCTCCATACCTTGCGCGGCCGTAATCGCTTCCCGAGCTTTTCGCTTACGCAGGTACGTATCAATGCGATCAGCCTGCGCACTCTTGAGTCGTTGTCGCACTTGTCGAGCTTTCGCGGCATCGACAATCTGGCGAACTTCGGCAAGTTTTTCTCGAATGCGGAGAGAAGGCTCGACGACCGATCCAGTGAGAAGACCAGTGATTGCCTGTCCGTCGTTAGTGATCGGAGCAATTCGAAGATCCGCCAAATACTGTTTTCCGGCCTGCTCATTAATCAGTTGCATGCGAACTGCTGATTCAATAGCCACTACTCTCCGCAGCGGGTCATGACCAAGTGATACGTTCCAAGTCGTAGGTACAGCCTCAGCCCGAGCATTGGTGATCAGCCGTTCATAAGCGCTAATGAACGCCATGCGGGCACCCACTTTGTCGCCGGCATCGAGGACAGGTTTCGCAGCCGCCAAGGCCAACTGGATTTCGTCGGTAAGCACCACAGTTTCAAACTCATCGTTGGTGGTCATGGCGATGGCCCAGGCCTCGTCCTTGCCCGGGCGGCCATCGGAGGACTGGACGCGTTGCAGGATGTCAGCCATAGCCAGCTTGCCCTTCACTTCAAAACGGCATGCTTTCAGCGCCGCCTTGACGACGGACACCGGGTAGGCACAGAGGTCTTCGGCCATCATCGCGGCGGTACCGGGGTTCATTTCCTGACCCATGGCCTCGGCCGTTGCGCAGATGGCGGCGGCAAGACCGGCGACCTGTTGGTCGTTCATTTCAGAGGTATTCATTGCGGTCACCTGCTTGGCGTTTGGCCAGAACCATCTGGGCGGCCTGCTCGGCTGCGGAGAGGTTTGCCTCGGTCCTTTCCATCTGGCGGGCGGTTGTGCCGTTGATACGCTGCCCGGTCACCCACTGGGTGTGGTAGCTCTCGGCGTTGGCCAGCAGTTCGTTGAGGCTGTGGCACTTGCGCAGGACGGCGGCATCGCTGGTTTTCAAGAAGTGTGCTGCGACGTGGTGGGCTACATCGGCGCCGAGGCGGTCGACCAATTGGCCGAGCTGGCCGCCAACCTTTGCGTTCCAAACCGGCCAGGCGCTGTAGCGCTTGCGGTATGCCATGGCGTAATTCGCCCAGGCCTTGAAGGTTTTGCAGGTCTGGTCTTTGGGGCCAGGCATGTCGGCGGGAATCTCAACCCGTGGAGCGTCGGTACGATCAACCACCAGCACCAAGCCGCGGGACTGAGCCGGCTTGCCGGTGGCGTCCTGCAAGTCCTGACTGGTGTCCTGACTGGTCCCCTGATGATTGGTATCCTGATTTGTCGGAGATTTATCCGACCCTTGCTCGGATTTTTTTCCGACCTTGCTCGGAGATTTATCCGAGGTAGATCGGATATTTTTCCGACCTTTGTTTTTTGGTGGGGTCGGATATTTTTCCGACCCATCAAGCTTTTTGTTCCACTCGACGGCCTTCTCGGTGAGACGAAAAAGCGTGATGTTAGAAGTGCTGGAAAGCTCAATCAAACCGGCCTCTTCCAGGGCCTTCAGCATGCGGTAAGCGGTGTCCGGCTTATCAGTGAGAAGCGGCAGTTCCTCAATGATCTTGGCCTTGCTGAGCGCGAAGAAGATCCCGTCATCGGTCTTGATTGGCTTGGTCCAGCTCGGGCAGCCGTAGACGAAGGCGAACAGCAGGGCCTGCTGAGAATTCAGCCCCCACTCCAGCGCCTTCACCTGGTTAATCGTGACGGTGTATTGCATGTCAGACCGCCGGGAAAAAGATATACGAGCAAATGCGCGCCACGTTTTCAGATTGCGCAAAAGGTGGCGCGAGATTGGTAGCGCTATTGATTTGTGGCTGGGTTTCCATATAATCGGCCTCACAAAGTGTTATCGAATTAGCCGACCTCGACCGTCGGCTTTTTTGTGCCTGTAATTCAGCGCCGAAGCGCCAACCTCCCCGCCCTACTCCCCGTTTCGCCTTTTCAAAAACCACTGGATAAAACTCCAGCGACCTCAGGTTTCTTACGTTGCAGACCGGCCGGGCCGATACTGGCTACATGGATTGGCGGATAGGGATCTCGCTTAGGCAGCCATCTCGGCCCACGGAAACGACGGGCACAGGGATTCTTTTTTGAAAGCACCTCCAGTCAACGCCTCAGCTCGCTTGGCAACCACTGGAGACATGCCGTGTTTTTCACGAACCCAGCCGGAAACGGTACTTTGATCAACCTTGAGCTTTTCGGCGGTGATCTCCTGGGTGCCGAAGAAGGCAACGAGGTCCTTATAAATAGTGTTCATGCTGCCCCTCCATACGGGAATGCCCATATACTAGTTTATGGGAATGCCGATTTGCAAGGATATGGGAGCACCCGTAATACTCGCCGGATGGAATTCAAAGACCGTTTAAAGACTGCACGCCGACATGCCAAGCTCAATCAGGGCGAATTGGCTGTAAGAGCAGGAATCACACAGACCTCTATCTCTGACCTTGAGCGTGGAAAATCAAAAGCCACCGCTCACGTCGTGAAGATAGCTGACGCCTGCGGAGTGAGCGCTAAATGGCTTTCCGACGAGATCGGACCAATGCTGGTGCCTGGGTCCCCATCCAGTTCTGGTCAGTCGAACATCTCCCCCGCCGCCCATCCAACAAAGTCATTCCGGTACCCGGTAGTCAGCTGGGTTGCCGCCGGCGCCTGGGCGGAAGCCGTGGAGCCCTATCCGACTGGAATCTCGGACACCTACGAGTTTTCGGAGTACGACTCCAAAGGCCCTGCGTTCTGGCTGACAGTCAAAGGTGACTCAATGACAGCGCCCGCCGGCCAGAGCATTACCGAGGGCACGCTGATCCTTGTGGACACTGAGGCTGAAGTTGCACCGGGTAAGCTGGTCGTGGCCAAGCTGCCGGACAGCAACGAAGCCACATTCAAGAAGCTGGTCAGCGACGGCGGCCGACTGTTCCTGAAGCCGCTGAACCCGAGCTACCCAATCGAGGCAGTCGACGAGAATTGCCGGATCGTAGGCGTAGTTGTGCAGGCGCTGCAGAAGTTTTATTGATGCGATCCGCTCTTGGAAAACCTTCGACCTCATGGCGAGAGCAGAGCTTTTGGAGCAAGGTGTGGACCTATACTCTGCTGGCGCTCATGGTGGTTTTCACAACCGAAGCTGGCAGTTGGCCGGACGGCAGCTCATCCAACCGCAAGCGGGTTTTCAGTGCTGGCTTCGTTGTGCTCTGCACCATCGTGGCGGTGGTTGAGTTGATACTGCTGAATCACTTTTACGGCGTGCGCGGATGAGGTGAAGGCGGGAAGGATTTTGCGTGATGCGTAACGAGACACGTATTCAGGAGCGCGTTCTGCTCGTATGGAATGTTAGAAAGCTATAGGGCAACAGAATCACAGAAAATGACATGGAGGTTTTATGAAAAAAATTATCGCACTTCTTTCGCTATCCATATTGGCTGGATGCGCCTATCAAAAGTCTCAATATGTGCTTGATGTCGAAAACGCACCGCTACCACCTACTGACGAAGCAAAATCCGCTGAGTGCGTTCGCATTTACGGCGAGATCGATAGAAACAACAGCGCCATGGCTAAGAGCTATCAAGACGGCACATTCTCAATGAAATATCAGCATGAGAAAGACGCCAGGAACGAAGCCCTGTCCATTCGAAGGTTCAAGATAAACTGCCCTTCGCGATCACAGTTGCTCGGGCGCTAGACGCCTCAGGATTTGTCATGTCCCTCACCAAACCCAATCAGCAGCTCCGTAGTGACCTAAAGGCGATAGCCTCCAACCTTGAGCAGTCCTGTGTCGACCTGGGCAGGTTGGCCAGCCGACTCAGCGATGCCGACGCCATTGCCCTAATCGGGCTGGTGGGTACGCTCTACGAAGAAGCGGACAGGTTGGTGGGTTACGCTGACGAGGTGAAGGACGGCCGGATAAGTCGGGCTGCGGAACAGCGCAAATGACTGCATGGCGAGAGCAGCGCTTCTGGAGCAAGTTTTGGATCTGGGCCTGGGTGGCGTTCATGGCCGTTTTTACCCTCTGCACCGGCGCGTTCTGGCTGGGTGATGGTTCATCTAATCGCAAGCGAGTCTTCAGCCCTGGCTTCGTTGTGCTCTGTGCCATCGTGGCTGTGGTTGAGCTGATAGCGCTGAATCACTTCTACGGTGCGCGCGGATGAGGTGAGGGCGGGAAGGATTGTGCGGAAGACAACAGCATGACCAGCGCTCAATCACGTTACAAAAATCGAATTATCCTTGACGAAAATCAGAAAAAATTAGACATTTGACTCAAATTTTAAGGTTTCTTGTCAAATGTCACAACATTTAGCTGTTGCAGAACATGATCTTTTGGGCCTGATAGAGGGAGCTCTTAACGCCGATTACACGGCCGTTAGACAGGTCTGTAATAAGATCGCAAAAGACTGCATGACAGCCTCACCGGAAGTGAGTAAGCGTATAAAGCTTGCAACCCGGCGCAACGGCGTTCCGCTTCGCGCTGCAGGTTATTCGGAATCACTACCTGTCGACCCGAAATCTAGGGGTGCGCTTGTTGAGGAGCTACCTTGGCCTACATCACCAATATTTCTTGATGGCGCACTGAAACACACGTTCGATTCGTTCATTGCGAGCGCTAAGAAATATGACCTGCTGGCAAAACATGGTTTGTCAGGGCGAATGAATCTACTCATGGCGGGGCCTCCCGGAACAGGAAAGACCTTAGTGGCTGGCCACATCGCCGCAGCTTTATCCATGCCTTTATATGTAGTCCGCCTAGATTCACTTATGTCCTCTTTGTTGGGAGACACAGCAAAAAACATTCGCAGCGTATTCGATTTTATACCTCAGAAGAACGGCATAATATTTTTGGATGAGTTTGATGCTATTGCGAAACTCAGAAATGATAATCATGAGCTTGGTGAACTAAAGCGAGTCGTCAATACGCTTATCCAGTCTATTGACTCGCTTGACGATCGGGCTGTCGTTATTGCTGCCACCAATCACCCCGAGCTGTTAGATAGAGCTATCTGGCGTCGCTTTCCTTATAGAATGAATTTCAACACGCCTGATGAGGATCTTCGAAAACACCTATGGAGCTACTTCCTTTTTAGTGATGATGGAGAGTCCTGTGCGGTAACCGCTCTTGCAAAGATCTCTTCAAAACTCAGCGGAGCGGATATAGAATCGATCTCTTTAGCCGCTCGCAGGCACGCCGTAATTTATGATGCGACAATCGACCTTCACCAAGTTGCCAAAGATGTTCTCCAGCCTCAGATTGAAGCTGATGCGAATGACAAGAAAGCAATATGCAATTTACTGCACAGGACTTACCACCTTAACCAAACAGAGATACTAACTTTAGTAAAAGTTAGTCGCCAAACTTTATCTACGTATCTAAAGGACTAGCTAGATGCCTGCACAGCCGACTATTAACCCAATTCTAACCTACCTCAGAAAACCTATTCCAAAAGGGGTTACTGGCGGTGGAAAAAACGCCGACGGGATTAAAAAAGAAAGCTTGCAGGAGAAGAGAGATAGACTTTCGAGCCAAGTACAAAGCATAGATTCACGCGACTTGAATAATGTAACTTTTTCGGGAGTTACACATCTTATAGCGAAAATGGATAACGATGCATTATCTCCTACCTGGACCCCGACCGATTTATTCGATTCAAGAACTGGTTGTAGACTTATCGCTCCAGGATACAAAGGTTTTATCATCGAAATAAGTCGAGAAAAATTAAAAGACTTACGCAAACACATAGAAAACTCAAAAAACATTAAAGATCAAGTAGACATATCTAGAATTTCAAAGATTGATATTTTTGATGAGCTAGAAACCTTTAGAGGCTTCAGCCCTGAAGAATTATGGTCAGAGGTTAACCAAGCAGGATCCGCAAACATATGGCTAAAACCTTTTAAGAGTTTATCAGCTCGTAAAGCTCTAGCTTTAAAAATAAAAAAAATGCTAGTAGATGAAAAATATATTTTTGGGCATCCGGAGTATGATAGCCCACCTAGCGCTGACATCATGACTTACAATGCGGTCGATGAGCTCTTCGAGACTTATATGGAGAGAGGACATGCCGCATTTTCCTTACAGTTTTCCTCTAAGAATGCATTTCAAAAGCTAGTCTCATCAGGGGCAGTTTATCGAATCGAACCTGCTCCACAGATCAAGGTTTCTCATAATCCTGGCACGGGGCCAGAGCCTTCACCGAAAAAAGTACCAGCAGACTCTCCAACGGTTGTAATTATCGATGGCGGAGTAAATGCGCAAAGCTATCTTCACCTTGAAAAAATTAGCTTGGTTCCGCTTGTAAGCAATAGTCACGCAAACTTGACTCACGGAAATAAAGTTGCATCTTTAGTATGCCACGCTCACGCTTGGAACAATCAGCGAGCGCTGCCGAAGCTTGACTGCACTTATATCTCAGCCCAAGTTATATGCAAAAACAGCGTCCCAAAAACACCAAGCCACAACCAGCTTTTAAGATATCTTGAAGACGTAGCCCAAAAAACCGCAGGACACTCCAAGGTATGGAACTTATCGTTTAATACTGTTGCATCGTTAGCTTCAAACGAAGAGGTCAGTTTACTGGGACATAAACTGAGCAAGCTGGCTAGAAAGCACAATATTCTTCCAGTTATTTCTGCTGGAAACCACGATCATAACCCTGTTACTGGCATTCTGTGTCCGCCGGCTGACTGTGAAGCAGCGTTGTCAATTGGTGGAAGGCAATTTAACGCCCTTACAAAAAAGCCAGGAGAAAAGTGCTTGCACAGCCTCAAGGGCCCCGCGCCTGCGGGTATGAAGAAACCAGATTTGGCATGGTACTCCGAACTTAGAGTACTAGGCGGGAGCAACGAAATCGGCACTAGTTTTAGCGCCCCACTCGTATCATCACTTGCAGCACATACTTTTGCCAATATAAAAAATGCTACTCCCGACTTAGTTAGGGCGCTTCTTATTAACAGGGCGGAGTTATCATCGCATAGTAACGGCCTAGGCTGGGGTACCCCCTGGGAGGAAGATAAACTTCCTTGGCACTGCCCCCCGGGGGATATCACCATGGCTTGGTCTTCTGAGCTAAAACCTGGCAACTGGTATTACTGGAATGATATCCCAATCCCCCCGGAGTTTATCAAAAACGGCAAATTCATTGGGACAGTGGTCCTAACAGCTGTTTTGGAGCCTCTAGTTTCCGACATGGTCGGCGAAAATTACTTTTCATCAAGAGTTCAAACTGCCCTTCAAGCAACATCCGAAAAGGGGGGAATAATCAACCTTGCGGGCCCGATGAAAGAACACAAGGAAAAAGAAGCAAGCGCCAGATCTGATCTCGCTAAATGGAGTCCCGTCAGAAACCATTTCAAACCCCATACAGGTACTGCTATATCTGGTACAACAATGAGACTCAACGCTAGAATTTTCGCAAGGGATCTGTATCAGTTTGATATAAATCACCATTCAGAGCTTCCGCCTCAGAAAGTTTCGTTTGTGCTTACGTTGAGATCAGCTGACAAAAATGACTCCGTCTATGACTCAGCCGTACGAGCACTAGCCACAGACATTGAAAGCGCTGTGATCAACCAAGATATTCAGATTAGTTTGTAACCGCATCGATAATGCCCGGCCCAGCGCCGGGCTTCTTGTATCTGCCCATTCACACTGGGCCTCCTATGGTCATCTGAATTCCTAGTGCCCGCTAAAGCCTACCTCCGCAGACGAATCCATCACGGCATATCTTGTTACAACCATTCACCTGCAGGCACCTCCCGCAAAGAACTTCAAACTTTTGCACTAGTCTTAATGCTAGGCGTGCTTTAACCGTGAGCGCCTGCTGACAACCCATAGAGGTTCACAAAATGAAAATCACACTACCCGCGCTATTTTTGGGTGCCCTCATTTCGCAAGGAGCACTAGCTGCCGGAGATGGCACAGCCGCTCTTGGAGGCGGCGTTGGTGGTGCACTTGGCAACATCGTAGGTCAACAGCTCGGTGGGTCTACCGGCGCAGCGGTAGGCGCAGGCGTAGGTGGTGCTGCCGGTAGTGCTGTCGGCGCGCAAAGAGGCAACAGAGCTGAAGCAGCATTAGGTGGCGGTATCGGCTCGGCTGGCGGCTCTCTCATTGGTAATCGCCTCGGCGGCACAACTGGTTCGACTATCGGTGCAGGTCTCGGCGGCGCGGCGGGTGGCGCGCTAGGAAACAACCTGGCGGATGATGAGAGCGGTCATCGATCGGATGGTAAGAAGCACAGAGGCAACAACAAACATAAACACAAGAACAAGCATCGTTAGTCCCTGACGCTCCTACATCGAAGCCCGGCCCAGCGCCGGGCTTCTTGTATCTGGCGAGCGCTCTGCTCTGCTATGGTGGCGCACTCAGATCGCAATGGAAGCATCGAAGAATGGACTCATGGAAGATTGTAGCTGCAGCCCTTATGGTATCGATCAATGCTCATGCTTCAGAGGGGTCCGATGACTCCTATAATAACTCGATGCTATCAGTGCTAATGGCTCCAACCTACACCGTTGCGGGAACCACCGGGCTTACCATGCTTGCATCGAACAACTTCAAGCCTGCTAAGGCTGACGCGCTCGCATTCATTGGGTCAGAAGGTCAGATTCGCGGAGCCCAATTTGAACAGGCAGTTCGCTTTTATCGCACGACATACCTGCCGCCTCTAATGACCGATCGGCAGTTGGCACAGGCAATCGCCACTTCGTACTGAGCACGAGCATTCACGAACTTTTCACACTAGGGCGCCTATGGTTATCCCAGCTCCTAGTGAAACCCTTTAAGCCCGCTACCCCCCATCGCGGGCTTTTCTTTGTCTGAGATTTGGAGGGCCGAAACTCGCCCTCCCCAACTTACCCAACGACGGCTATACACGCCCACCGTCAAAATGACACGATAACGCCTCGCCTTCGTAAGTAGGAATACAGGATGTTCAGTCACGTAACCGTTGGGACAAACGATCTTGATAAGGCCTCTACCTTCTATGACGCGGTGCTGATCCCCCTGGGGCTCTGTCGTAGGCCTGTAACGCCTGATGGCGGGCCACCTTCGGCATGCTGGATTAAGCCAAATAGCGTCCTCCCTCGCTTTTATGTGTATAGCCCTTATGACCGCAATGAAGCCGGAACAGGAAATGGCAGCATGGTGGCTTTCACCGCACCCTCTTCAAATGCGGTAGACAGCGCCTATGCAGCTGGGCTTCTTGCGGGCGGATCTGATGAAGGTGAACCTGGCCAACGTCCCCACTATGGTGACGGTTACTACGGTGCGTACCTACGTGATCCAGATGGCAATAAGGTGCATATCGCTCATCGTGGTGATTTGGACTTGGCGGGGTAGCCGCCGCTCACCGTATTCGCTTGAAGCCCGCCCACAGCGGGCTTTTTCATTCCTGCCGGAAAGCACCCATCATAAAATATGCATTTATGCATTAAACTTCTTGCTGCCCTCTTGCCAATACATGACAGCACCAATACTGTGTATGCATACAGTGTTTGCAAGGAGCTACACATGAACCAGGAACCCTACCCCGCACCAAAACCGAGAAATTCCTACGAGCTTGTTGGCCGCCGCCTGCAAGGGTTGATCGCCTCTCCCCGGGTACAGCGGATTCAGTTGGTCGAGGTCTCCAGGCGCGACGATGAAAGCCCTGAAGCCTGGCACCAGGTCATCCAAGACATTGGCGATACCGCCGGAATAAGAATTGAGCACCTAGATGACGGCGCCGTCAGGATCGGCTGGCGCGAGTACTGCGACTCTTAAAACAGCCCGCCGTTGAGCGGGCTTTTCATCGCCCCCAATAATAATATGGGAATACCCATTGACGATAAATATGGGATTGCCTATATTTACTCCATCGCAGCAACTTACGAGGGACTGCGAAGGGCCTCAAAGCCTACCGCTCTTTAGCGACACCCCTTTGCCGGATCACCACCGGCCCAGATTCAAAGGCAGCGATGAACCGGCCTCAACGGTTCAGAGGGTTGGCAACTGACCCGGGCGTGCAGCGTAAAGCGCCAAGAACAGTTATCCAGCGGGGGAACAAGCCGAAAGGCCCGCGGCTGGAAGAACAATTTGGAACTAACGAGGATTTCTCGGTAGTTCGATTCGACCCCGGCCTGACGCCAGTAGCGAGGTCGGGGGTTTCACCGATAGTCCTTGGCAACAGGGCCTAACGGGAAACCAACCGAGGGTAACGACGATGGAAGCAACAATCATCAACGGCGCATGGAAGGGTCATCTCGGACGTGGCCTGGCGCCGCGAGAGCTTCAGTTTCTGCTTTGGATTGCCCAGGGCTTCACTTCGAAAGAGATCGCCCGAGAGGCAGGCATAGAGGCAGGCACCGTGAAGAAGCGCCTGACCAATGCGATGTTCAAGCTGGGCGTGACGAAACGCACGGCCTTGGTGGCCGAGGCCATGAAGCGCCAGATTATCACGCCGGTGTGCTTTGTACTGGCGGCGCTGATCGCCATGCACTCAACGATCAGTGACGACTCGCTGCGTCGTGATCGCCGGGCGCCGGAAAGACGGATGGCTCAGGCTCGGATGGTGCGCCGGGCGGAATGTCCTAGGCTGACCGCTTAACAGAAACAGCCACGACAGCCTTTCGTTAACTGTCTGGTCAGCTGCGTGCCGGCCAGTTCCGGCACCTGCGGCCTTTCAAACATCAATGATGACAAGTGTCCCGTAGCTTCCAGACAAAACTGCATGCGGAACACCAGCTTCAGCCAGATAAATTTGTCCCTCTCCCACGCGCACGCACTCACCATCGACTCCCAGCAATAACTGTCCGGAGATGACTAGCAAGCCCTCGGTGTAGTCATGCACCTCTGCCTCAACGGACATTTCATCCATGCGCAGGACTTTGATATTGGAGCCGCCTACCCGTCCTAGAACGGTGGACTTCCAAGCTTGAGGCAAGGCCTTCGAGGTCAAATCAAGATCCACCAGGGACATAGAAAACTCCTTATTTCGAACTTCCCTACTTATACCCCTCCTCACCTCTACCCGTCAGCACTCACCCCGCGCCCATCGGCAACCAGCGGGAGGCATGAGTGTTGACGAATACAGGTGAACCAACGAACGGAGAGAGTCATGGCCAAGAAGGTTGGCGTAAAAACCAGGAGCGCCCAAATCGGCGTTCGAATCAGCCCCCGCGTTAAGTACATGCTCGACGTGATGGGTCGCATCCAGCGCAGAACCATGAGTGGAGTTATCGAATCGGCTCTTTTGGCTTATGCCAAGTACGACGAAAAACGCTTAGCCGACCAGACATGGTCAACGGATGAAAGCGAACGATTGCTCAACCTTTACCTAGTAGCGCCTCACCTTCTGTCATTCGACGAAGAGATTGAGGCCAAGCGGCTAATCGCAGCCAAAGCCACCGCCTAACCCCAAGCAATGGAGGACGCCAATCGTCAATGCGCTCTGGGTCGAGTTCGATGCCAGCAAGCGCCGGTAACGGTGGGCGGCACCCGGCTCCGGTTGCGGTCAGCTTAGGCTGACTGTGCGATGAGAGCCTTCTAACGATGTCGGACGCCAACCCCGCAGGTGCGAGACACCTAGCATAAGGTATGCGTTCTCACTTCTTGGGGAGGTAGTACGAGCACATATCTGGAAGCTTAGATACGACGACAGAGTTGCTCATATTGAACGCCAACGATTGGATTTTTGCTTTGGAAGCTGGATCAGATTTGACTCGGCGAACTTCTGCTCTAAGCGACTCGGTCGTCTCCGGATCGCTATTTAAAGCGTTCTCAACGCTGCTATTCGAATCTGGATTGGCCTTGACGCAAAGGCTTTCAATGGCCAGCAAATTGACGGCGTTTTCGGTGTCGTCCTCTGCTGCGCTTGCCAAGGTACTTGCGACCGAAGAAACGCTCAATAGCAGAAGCGCTGCAGAAATTCGCTTTAAAAACATCATTGATCTCCCTGAAAAAAAACTGAAATTTATCATAGCGCTATTGATTGACGATTTTCCAGTTATCCCCCGCATAGACACCTCCCCACCCACTACCAACAACCTTACCGGTCAGGTGCCCGACAGGCCTATTTATGCCGGGATTCAAAGACGGCCACTTCAAATACGTCGCTTACACCGACTAACCCACGCAGCCGCCTCGGAGGCGACCATGAGCGCAGTATTGAAATTATGCCAAGAGCGATTCGACGCTCAGTTGCCTCCAGATGTCAGCGACGCGAATCCGGAACAGGAGTGGCTGGAGCATTCGGCGGAACAGCTGGTGTGCGGCATGGACATCAAGTGGAAGCGCCGCCACGGCCAGCCGCAAGTGGTGACGTTTGATCGTTACTGCACGTATCTTCAAGGCCACCTGAATCAGCGCCAAATCGACGGTCTGGACGAGCGTGATTCGTTCGCTCGACTGTTCCTTTCCTCGATCCTTGGCAGTCAGTCGGATTCACGCGGGCACGCTGCCGATTTGATCGGTCAGCCCCGCCCTATCGAAGCCGCCGAGCGGATCGCCATAGAGATGCTCAAGCCATACGCCGTCGACGCGGTTGCAGCAGAGCGGGAAGAGGCAGAAGACGACGTGGATGCGGACCTATGAGCGCGCATGTAGATATAACGGCTGCGTTGCTTGCCCTTGACCCTTCGGACGCAGCGCCCCTCGCCGAGTCGCAGGTAGAGGGATTGATCGTTCGCCACTTCACCGAAGGCACCATCAATGCTGAAGAGTTTCATCATTACAGTGCGTGGCTACTGAGAGCCAGTCGGAAGAGGCTGGCTCGGCTGGTTAGATAGGCCGTTAGATTACGTCGAGCGCCCTTCGTTACGACTTTGTTGTTTTCTTACGTTTTTCCCAGTTAAACGTTCGTATTGGTGGTGAATAAACCACACGACCAAAAGCAGGCCAGACAAGCCAATAACGAACAGCAACAGCTCTAATGCGGGACCTTCGTGTGAAAACATTTTTCGTTCCTCGTCCTGAAGTAGCGTGACCCGAAAACGGTCACTACCGAAATTATTCGTAACAATTCATACATTTTCAGGGTAGACGCCGAGGATCGAGGTGGCAACCCCCACTACTCACAGAACCATTGATCTAGACACGTCACTCGTCGAAAAAACCGTTCACGAGCACGACAGCGCCAGCGATACACACGCAAGGAGAAGGTCATGACTACTGCACCAGTCCAATCGCTAATCGAAGAACAACTCAACGAAATCGAGAGTCGAATCGCCATCCTGGGCTTTGGCATTCCTTTCAATGAACTGATCGGCCGCAAGCGTGAAGACCTGGTAAGGAATCTTCCGCAGCGGCTGGCGCCGACAATGAAGGGCGGTCGCATCGCAGTGAGAGTTCGGCCTTGACTCCCCACCAGCGCACCACGCGCATTCTCATCTGGCGTGGCGCTTTCCCTGCCCTCGCCCTATTCACCTTCCTGATGTTGCTCAGCGCCCTCGCTGATCGAATCACTCAATAACCAACACCTTCAATCGCTGCGAGCATCGCGGCAAGGATTCCCCATGTCCGCAGTAATCAAGCAGGACGACAACACTCCTGCGATGTCGGAGGCCGCGCTCGTTGAAGTACTGAGCAGCAGCCTCTACCCCGGCGCCGAAAAGAACTCTGTAGTGATGGTGTTGGCTTACTGCCAGGCCGCGCACCTGGACCCAATGTTGAAGCCGGTGCACATCGTCCCGATCTGGAACTCGAAGACAAAAAAGATGCAGGACACGGTGATGCCTGGCATCGGCCTATACCGCATTCAAGCGGCACGCACCGGCCAGTACGCCGGAATCAGCGAGCCTGAATATGGCCCTCCAGTAACGGCAAAACTGAGCGGCGTAGAAGTCACCTACCCCGAGTGGTGTCGTGTGACGGTCAAGCGGCAAATGAGCAACGGTTTGGTTGCCGAATACACGGCCAACGAGCGCTGGCTTGAAAACTACGCGACATCGAGCAAGGACACCTCGGCGCCCAACGCTATGTGGAAGCGTCGAGCATTTGCGCAGCTCGCAAAGTGCGCCGAAGCACAGGCCCTACGCAAAGCCTTCCCCGAAGTCGGGTCGGCGCCAACGGCCGACGAGATGGAAGGCAAGGCATTCGAAGAGCCTTCGCGCGAGGTCAGCCCTCGGCAGCACGCCCATCCTGAGCCAGAAGCGCTACCCGCCTATTCCGACGACCTGCTGACCGAGAACATCGAGAAGTGGCAGCCACTTATCGACTCGAACCGAACCAGCCCTGAACACCTCATTGCGACCATCAGCAGCAAGTACACGCTGAGCCCGCCGCAGATTGAAAAAATCACCAACCTCAAAGCCCTCGATGGAGACGCAGCATGAAAATTCACAACGTAGCTCAAGGCTCCGCCGAGTGGCTTGCCCTCCGCGCCCAGTTCCGCACCGCCTCCGAAGCCCCAGCAATGATGGGCACTTCGAAGTATCAATCCCGCACCGACCTGCTGGTCGCCAAGAAGGCCGGCATCACGCCCGATGTCACGCCATCTCAGCAGTTCATCTTCGACAAAGGCCACGCAACCGAAGCCATGGCTCGCCCGCTGGCCGAAGCACTGATCGGCGAAGAGCTGTATCCGATCGTTGGCACCAAGGGCAACCTTCTCGCTTCCATGGACGGCGCCACAATGCTCGGCGAGACCCTGTTCGAGCACAAGCTTTGGAATGAGTCGGTTGTGGCCCAGGTGAAGGCTGGTGAGCTGGCCCCGCACTATTACTGGCAGCTTGAACAGCAACTGCTAATTAGCGGCGCTGAGCGAGTGATCTTTGTTTGCTCGGACGGCACCGCGGAGAACTTCGTACACATGGAGTACCGGCCCGTCGCCGGCCGTGCGGCCCAGTTGATCGAAGGCTGGAAACAGTTCGAGGCGGACCTGGCCAACTTCGAAATGGCCGACGCTCCTTCAATCGTAGTCGGCAAAGCCCCGGACGAGCTGCCAGCGCTGCGCATCGAGCTGACCGGGATGGTCACCGCAAGCAACCTGAAGGTGTTCGAAGACTCGGCGCTGGCTGTCATCGACTCGGTGAAAACCACGCTCTCCACCGACCAGGACTTCGCCGATGCAAAGAAGGCGGTCAAGTGGTGCGGTGATGTCGAAGAGGCCGTGTCGGTCGCCAAGAAACAGGCCCTGTCGCAGACCCAAAGCATCGACGAGCTGTTTTCGTCGCTGGATCGCATCAGCGCCCATGCCCGCGAGACCCGCCTGAAGGTCGACAAGCTGGTGAAGGCTCAAGAGCTGCTAGTGAAGACCGCGATCAAGCAAAAGGCCGAGCTGGCACTTATAGAACACATCGCCGGGATCAACAGGACCTTGGGCCAGGTGGCGCTGCCTAATGTGCACGTCGACTTCGCCGGCGCCATGAAGAACAAGCGCACCATCGCCAGCCTTCAGGACGCAGTTGATACCGAACTGGCCCGGGCAAAGATCGACGCGAGTCAGGCGGCGGATAGCATTCGCTTGAACCTGACCAGTCTGGCGGAGCTCGCTGTTGATCACGCCTTCCTGTTTAGCGATGTGCAGCAGCTGGTAACCAAGGCCAACGATGACCTGGTGACGCTGATCAAATTCCGAATCTCCGAACACCAGAAGGCGGAGCAACAAAAGGCCGAAGCGAAGCGTATCGCCGAAGAGCAAGAAGCCCAGCGCCTGGCAGCTATTAAGCCAGAGCCAGTCGTGGATAAGGTCGCGACACCGGAGCCTGTCCGCACCGCCCCGGTTCAGACTTCAGCACCCGTGACCCAGGTCGCAAAGCCCGTAACTACCCAAGCGGTCGAGCAGGTAGCGCTTCAGGCCAGCGTGACGGACTTCGAGGCACTGGTGAAGGCCGTAGCAGATGGTCAGGCGCCGATTACGCTGCTTCTGGTCAACTGGGATGCGCTCGACGCAATGGTCGCAGCGCAGGGTTCAACCTTCAGCATGGCCGGGGTGACACTCGGCAAGGCGGCAGCATGATCAGCATCCTCCGTAACGAAGTGGAACGGCTGCTCCCGGCGCACGATGAACTGGCCGCGCAGATGGCTGAGTTTGTGGCATCTGGCGGTGAGATCGAAGTCGCGCCGCCCACTGGCTACAAGCCAAAACCCATCACCTACAGCAACCAGATGCCACCTGCGCCGAAGCCGTTCGTTCGGCGGTGGGTTGAAGCGGATCACCTGCCCCTCGACAAGGACGACATCCGCACCCAGGCGCGCCTCAAGCTGGTAGAGCAGATACGCCAGCTCGGCGTCACGCACACCCAGACCGAAGTCGCTGCAGCGTTGGGTGTAAGTCGGCGGCTGATTTACAACCACGCCGCGCAGTACGACATCACGTTCAAGGCGCCAACCCGAGGCGGTGCGCGCAATCTGGTGCACAACGCGGTTGATAAGGAGCGGGATGCGAAGTTCGCCGAGCGGATCAGGGCATTTATGGAGCTTGGCATCAGCCGGCGCCAGTGCTGCGGGAAGCTGGCAATCGGCAGCAAGGCATTCGAGCGCATCATCGCCGCCCACGGCATCGACTATCCCAAAGCGCGTCAGGGCAAGACCTCATGCGCCGCATAGCCCGCACCCAGCAACGCAAACGTCAAACCTGGCTCGCACTGCCGGCCAGCGGAATAGAAGAGGTAGGCCATGGCCAAGGACAACGCGCAGATCCAGCGGGACAAGCGCGCGAAAGAGAAGGCGCTGCTCGACCGGATCGGCGCCGAGAAGCGAACGCTGATTATCTCGAAAGCGCTCGATGATGCACTTCAGGTGCTGGGCGAGCGCCACGACTTTGAGGAGTGGCAGGAAACGCTCTCGACGTTCCTGATCAACCTGGCAGCAGCACCAGCCGAAGAATCTGCCCGCTTCGTCACCATGTCGCGACCGGCTTTCGAAGTAACCGAAAAGCAGTCGCGACAGCTTGATGAGTTCGGAAAGCGTGGGTCCGAACAAGATCGGCAGACTGGTTAGATCTATTTAATCAAATAAGCTTGATTTCCTCCACGACGTCGGAATCGAGCTTATCTCCTAAAGCATTTACTATTTCGATTCGGCGA
This sequence comes from Pseudomonas sp. TE3911, assembly GCF_054062775.1. Classification (NCBI taxonomy): domain Bacteria; kingdom Pseudomonadati; phylum Pseudomonadota; class Gammaproteobacteria; order Pseudomonadales; family Pseudomonadaceae; genus Pseudomonas; species Pseudomonas sp. TE3911. The sequence goes on from NZ_JBSSFP010000001.1 coordinate 2,504,653, forward strand.
AGAAGCGCACTCCTTGCCTCATCAACTCGCGCATTCGCCGCAGATATATCACGCTCAGAAACTTCAATCGGGTCGCCTAAAGCCATCTGGCCGAGCACCCGCACGTAGTCTCGCGAACTCTCAAGATTTATGTGCAGCTGCTCTATTCCTTTGCACATTTCAAAAAAGCTGAGAAGCCTCTTTGAAAGTCCGGCGTTGATATACAGGCGGGCTGAAAGAAAGCGCTCGCTGTAAGGTGAAAGATCTCTCTCGGTCGTAAGGAGACCTTTATCCACGATGATATTTCGCACAGATACGAGGGAAGAGTACAAATCCCTCTGATATTGGTGAGTTCCAATTCGATTAGATGTTCTCGCCTCGGTTGCAGACTTCCAAGCAAAAACAGCCGCAATCACCGAAACGATGAAGGCGAGCACAGCGATTAGATTTGCCCAGCCTGCTGATTCCATTTTCATCCCTAAAGCCGGCACCATGCCGGTCACCCGTAATAGCCCATATCAACGAATCACGCCAGCGCGAACTTCGCAACGTCATGGTTTATGAGAACTCTTTAGAACGTATCGATTTTGTAAGGCTTTTTATTTTTCCGACTATCTCATCGCATTGTGCATATGCAGTTCGCTCAGCGGCATGAATTATTTGCATAGCAACAACTTTATCCTCAAGCAAGTCAAAAAATTTATATTCATAGGTTCTAACCACCTGCGAAAGCTCATCGTGCAACAGAAATAGTTCTCGCTGAAATTTAGATACAACAAACAGCTCGCACTCATCAATTGCGCGTCCCATTTCTGTATCCGCTGAAACCCACGCCTGTTCTGCCTCTGAGGCTCGTTCCTCCATTTTTGGAAATTGCCCGGCGATTAAACCGTTAATTCTAATTTGATTTCTTGTAAAAAACCGAACATATCTGCCGGCGCACTGAATATTGTCAGACGCCAGTTTCAGCCGCGCCAAGCATTCAAACTTCTTACTATGCCGGAACTGTGTTCTCCAACTTTTAAGCGCAAGAATCGCCGCTACACAGGCAGCGACAGTAGCGGCATAGCTAATACACTCCAAAGATTCTTTGAGGGAACCGAACCCGGAGACACCATATCTAGAACTTAGCAATATCGGAGACCAAACTACGCCAGCCATAAATATAAGAATACAACCAATCCACACCACAGCATCCGATTTCAAATTGCCTCCTTGGAAACCACTCGATATTTCGTAGAGGATACCTTATGTCCGCACAACAGAAGAAACACCCCTTCGACTTCAAAACCCAATACGGACTCGGCTTCAACCCTCAGGACGATGAGATCGTTGTCGACTTCTTCTGCGGCGGCGGCGGCGCGGGGACCGGCCTGGAAATTGGCCTGGGCCGCACGGTGAGCGTAGCGAAGAACCACAGCCCGCAGGCCATCAGCATGCATACCGTCAACCACCCTGGCGCCAAGCACTTCACCACCGACGTGTTCGAGGGTGATCCGGACACCGAGTGCGGCGGTAAGGCCGTGGGCTGGTTCCACATGTCACCGGACTGCACGCACCACTCCCAGGCGGCCGGCGGCCAGCCGCGCAAGCGCGAGATCCGCAACCTGTCGTGGATCGGCCTCAAGTGGGGCGGCAAGAAGCGGCCACGGGTGATCAGCCTTGAGAACGTGAAACAAATCCTGCAATGGGGCCGACTTATCGCCAAGCGAGACAAGGACACCGGCCGCGTCGTCACCCTCGACCAGGTTCCGCACCCGACCAAGAAGGGAGCGACCACCAACCGGGTCGCTGCGCAAGGCGAACGGGTTCCGGTTTCCAACCAGTTCTTGGTGCCTGACCCTAAGCAGCGCGGGCGCACCTGGCGCCGTTTCGTTGCCCTGCTGGAAGGCATGGGCTATGTCGTTGAATGGAAGGTGATCAAGGCCTGCGACTTCGGCGCGCCGACCAGTCGGGAACGCCTGTTCATGATTGCCCGGTGCGACGGCCAGCAAATCGTGTGGCCGGAGCCAACCCACGCCAAGAACCCCACCAAGGGCCAGCAGAAGTGGAAGACCGCCGCTGACTGCATCGATTTCACCGACTTGGGCAAAAGCATTTTCGGCCGCAAGAAAGACCTGGCACCGGCCACTCTGCGCCGCGTTGCCAAGGGCATGAAGAAGTTCGTTATCGATAGCGCGGCGCCATTCATTGTGCCGATCGCCAACTGGTCAGGGGAAACGGTGCAGTCCGCCGGCGAGCCGCTGCGCACGATCACATCCTACCCCAAGGGCGGCGCCTTCTCGGTGGTCAGCCCGTTGATGGTTGGGGCCGGCGGCCCGGAGTACTCAGGCAAGCCGGTGGGCATGGACCAGCCGGTTGGCACGCTGATGACCCAGAACCACCGCGCGCTGGCTTCGGCCTGCATTGTACAGGCTGGGCACGGGGAGGGTTCAGGAGCAAACAAACGTCGATCCTATGGAGTGAACGACATCTGCGGCCCTATCGGCACCGTAACTGCCAGCGGCGGCGGCCAGTCCGTCAGCACAGCGGTGATGATTCAGGCCAACGGCGGATTCAACACCACGCACGCCAAAGGCATGCACGAACCCATGACGACGGTAACCAACACCGGCAGCCAGCAGCAGTTGGCGGTGGCGAACCTGGTGCACCTGCGTGGCAACTGCGATGCGCGCGACCTCAATGACCCGCTTCACACCGTGAGCGCCGGCGGCCAGCACCACGGGTTGGTAAGTGCTTTCATGGAGCGAGCATTCGGCGCCAGCGTGGGCCAGGGCCTGGAAGAACCGGCGCCGACCATCACGGCAGGCGGCGGTGGCAAGAGCTCTCTGGTGTCGCTCACCTTGTCGCCTGAACACGAAGCCGGTGCCCTGCGGGTCGCTGCGTTCCTGATCAGCTACTACGGAACAGAGAACATCAGCGCTTGCGATGCGCCCGCGCCGACAATCACCACCAAGGACCGCCTGGCCATGGTCACTGTGATGGTGAAAGGTACGCCCTACGTGATCGTCGACATCTGCCTGCGGATGCTGAAGCCGACCGAGCTGTACAAGGCACAGGGGTTCCCGGCCGACTACATCATCACCCACGGCGCGGACGGAAAGGCGTTCACCAAGACCCAGCAGGTGCACATGTGCGGCAACAGCGTCAGCCCGCCGCCGATGGCAGCACTGGCGCGGGCCAACGACCCGTGGCGCACTGAGCAACGCCAAGCGCGGGCAGCTTGATGATCAGCTCGAACCAGGGGGAATACCGTCCTTGTTGAAGTCCTTCAGGCGCTCCCGCTCCTCCTCGGTGGAATGTGCCGGGGTTTCTTGCTCGGGCTCTTTCTTCTTTTCTTCATTCATCGCTATGTCCTCTGGGTGGTTGCTGTTTCGGCACCTGGTGGAATCAGCAGTTCAAATCAATCAGCTCCACAGCCCGGGCATGGCCCGGCAAGGACTCCCCATGACTACAGAAAAAAAACTAGCTGATCCTTTCGGACCGCACGGCCGTACCTTTCACATTCACCTGAGCGTGCGCGGGGCAATTCGCGACTTCACCAAGCGCCAGCTCAAAGGTATGTTCCGTGTGGATGGCCGTGAATGCACCGCCGACGAGGCGAAGGATTATCTGCTCGAAGCGCTAGCCCTCGGCAAGGAAGTACTGCCATTCGGGCCGCCGTGTGAAGGCTTTGACTTCGCTGGCAAGGGCTGTCCCGGACACGAGAACCCGCCGCCGGTTATGAATGCCCATGATCTGGTAACGATGGAGGCTATATGAGCGACTGGGCGAGGATGTGATCAGTGGACCAAGGCGTTGAGTTACTAGCCCAGAGGAAGGGAGTTGTTTAACTCGCAGCTAACTACTTCGGCCCACTGAATCACTGCCCACAGCTTGAAGGGCGCGCTCCAATGACTTGATAGAGCGCCAGCCGGCAATGCACCTCAATAACAAATATCTGAAATGCGTGCGCGACATGTCATTTCTAGCACAACTCTCGATCTCGTCCAGGATCGATTTCAAGTAAACCCCTCCCCCTTCAAAGTCAGCCGCTATAGCGGCAAGGACGAAGTCATGCCTGAAGAAAACAAACAAGACCTGGGTGCAGCTGATCGCAAGCTACTCATTCAGGCCGCGCACTCCGCCCGCATCGATATCGAACCGTGCACCTGCGACGATCCTAAGTGGCCTTTCCGGCTGGCTGGCAAGTCCGGTGTCCGTGGACACTGGAACCCGCTCATCAACGACGGGGATGCGCTGCGCTTGGCGGTGGTCATGGGCCGCATGGAGCGCCTGGGCGTGGCCATCCACATAGTCGAGCCGTTCGACGGCGACGCCGGGCCGTATACCTACGTGGATGCTGAGCGCTTCGGCGAACACACCATGTACCACCACGCCGATCCGTTCGGGGCAACTCGCCGCGCAATCGTCGAAGCCGCAGCTGAAATTGGGAGGCGCTCATGATCGCCACCCTCTGGTTCGCCTATGTCTTCATCTACAAGGGGCCGAGGCCATGAGCGAATACTCGCTTTACCTCGGTGATTGCCTGCAGGTCATAAAGCAGTTGCCAGATGCCAGTGTTGACATGGTACTGGCCGACCTTCCCTACGGTACAACCCAGTGCGCCTGGGACACCATCATCCCGCTCGAGCCGCTCTGGCATGAGTACTTGCGGGTCGCCAAGCCAGAGGCTGCCATTGTGCTATGCGCGGCCCAGCCGTTCGCGTCGATGCTGGTGGCGAGCAACCCGAAGCTGTACCGGTACGAGTGGATCTGGGAGAAAGGCAACGCTACGGGCTTCCTTAACTCAAAGAAGCAACCGCTGCGGGCACATGAAAGCGCCCAAGTCTTCTACCGTAAACAGCCGGTGTACAACCCGCAGATGTCCACTGGACACGAACGCAAGACAGCGAAGCGCAAGACGGTGAACTCTGAGTGCTACGGCAAGGCCTTGGCCCTCACTGAATACGACTCGACGGAGAGGTACCCGCGTTCGGTGCAGTTCTTCTCCAGCGACAAGCAGACCGGCAGCTTTCATCCGACGCAAAAGCCCGTGGCTTGGATGTCGTTCCTGATCAGCACCTATACCAAGCCCGGTCAGGTGGTCCTAGACAACAGCATGGGCAGCGGCACAACTGGTGTCGCTTGCATGCAGACGGGCCGGCAGTTCATCGGCATCGAGCGTGATCTCGACGAAGACGGCAATCGCCTCGGCTACTTCGATATCGCCCATCAGCGCATCGCCGACGCAATCACCGAGCGCGACGCACCGGTACCGCAGATCGATCTGTTCGCAACAGCCTAACCCCCAATCCCCGTACATGCCTGCCGGTGAGCGGCGGGCGAGGTATTCCTATGTCTGCAATTCTTGAGCGTTTCCACCGAGTAGCAAACGACGCGCTGGTCAAAATCAGCGAAACCCTTTGGCCTGGCGCGAAAATCGCGCTGGTCATCTACACCCCCGGCAAGCCAGAAGAAGAAATCGTCTTGAAGGATCAGGGGCTGGTGGACGACAAGGTAGTCAGCACGCTCCGCCAGCGTGGCCTGAGCATCGATGGCGACAACGCCTACAAGCGCGACCTGTGCGATGCAGTAGTCGGGGCCTTGGCCATGGGTGCACAGAACACCAACCCGCCGCCGGCGGACCACTGGGGCCAACGCTTCTGGGATATCGGCCGGGAGGAACGCGCCAGCAGCGAGCAACTGCTAAAAGCACTGACAGCGCTCACCCAGGTGGCAGGCGAATGCGAGCAGATCGCCAGCAACTACAGCGGAACCATCGACGGAATCTTCGAGCACGGCGGCGACGATCACGAAGACCCTAGCTGCGCGATATTCCACCGCCTGTACTACGCCATGTTCGACGCGCGAGCCGCAATCAAAAAAGCCACCACCTAACCCACCTTCTGCCGCCCAGCGCGGCGCGGAGCATCCAATGTCAGCAGCGGAACAACTCAACGACGGGATCACGGGCGACAAGGTGCCCGAGGCGCAGATGGCCGAGCTCCTCGGTACCACCCTCGCCGCCCTGCGCTCAAAGCGCGCCCGCAACCAAATCCCCCTCGGCGTCTGGAACAAGCAAGGCAGCCGCGTCATGTACAGCATCAGGAGATATTACGAATGGCTCGAAAGCCAATGGGTTTGCCCGCAGGAATGGACCTCCACCACGGATCGATCCGCATCCGCTTTATGTGGAACGGCAGCCGGCGCAGTGAAACGCTCCCCTATCCCCCGACACAGAAAGGAATCAAGTCTGCCTCACAGGTTGTTGATCAAGTAAAAGGCCTGATTAAGCTGGGGCTGCTCGACGACGATAAGTACGCCGAGATTTTCCCCAGTTCCAGCAACGTCGCTGGGGGGAAGATCAACTTCGGCGAGTATGCCCAGCTCTGGCTAGACAGTCGTGAGGTGGTCGGTGGAACGAAGGCGAACTACAAGGGTGCACTGAACCGGTACTGGATGCCCGGCCTGGCCCTGGTACGAATCGACCTGATCACCACTACGCTGCTCCGCCGGGTAATGGCAGCCAGCGAATGGAAGTCCCCCGGGGTGAAGCGCAACGCGATCTCAAAGCTGTCGACCATCCTGAACTCAGCAATGTCCGAAGAGCTTATCCCGAAGAACCCCGCGGCGATCCTGGAGTTACCCAAGCGCAGCAAGAAGGAAATTGACCCGTTCACTTTGGAAGAGGCAAACCTGATCATCGCCAAGATGTACGAGCACGATCACTGGCCCAGCACGATCTATGCAGCATTTTTTGAGTTTGTGTTTTTTACAGGAATGCGCCTTTCCGAGGCCCTGGCAATGCGCTGGGATGCGGTAGACGAAGAGAAAAGGACGGCCCACGTCTGTCGTGGGATCGCCCTGGGGGAAGTGGTAGAGCGTACAAAAACGGGTGGAGACCGCTTTGTTTTGCTGAATGAACGCGCCATGCATGCGCTGAAATTCGCGAGGGAATACGCAGAGCGTCGGAAAAAAGGTAAAGGGAAGGTGTTGGAAACGCCTTTCATTTTCCCGCCGTCAAAGAACTCGGAGTACGTGAAACAGACATCTGACCTGCACAAGCAGTGGATTCCGACCCTGAAGGCTCTGAATATCCGTCGTCGCCCGCCATACAACTGTCGTCACACCTATGCGACAATATGCATTATGTCTGGCATGAACCCCGCCTTCATCTCCCAGCAGCTCGGCCATAGTGTGCAGATGCTGCTCTCGACTTATGCGCGTTGGATCAACTCAAGCTCGGACTGGAGCGAAATGCAAAAGCTCCAGATTGGTCCCAAATTGGTCCCAGTTCAAATAAGCGCACCCTAAGCTATTGATAGGTAAAGTAATTGATCTCCACAGCTAACATCACCATGCAGTTCGGCGCCAAGCCGCTCTTTGAGAACGTCTCGGTCAAGTTCGGCGCCGGCAACCGGTATGGTTTGATCGGTGCCAACGGTTGCGGCAAGTCGACCTTCATGAAAATCCTCGGCGGCGACCTCGATCCGTCGGGCGGCCAGGTCATGCTGGAGCCTAACGTTCGCCTGGGTAAATTGCGCCAGGACCAGTTCGCCTACGAAGAATTCACCGTGCTCGACACCGTGATCATGGGCCACGAGGAGCTGTGGAAGGTCAAGGCCGAGCGCGACCGTATCTACTCGCTGCCGGAAATGAGCGAAGACGACGGCATGGCCGTGGCCGAGCTGGAAACCGAGTTCGCCGAGATGGACGGCTACACCGCCGAATCCCGTGCCGGCGAGCTGCTGCTGGGCCTGGGCATTCCTCTGGAACAACACTTCGGCCCGATGAGCGAAGTGTCCCCTGGCTGGAAACTGCGTGTATTGCTGGCCCAGGCGCTGTTCTCCGATCCTGAAGTGCTGTTGCTCGACGAACCGACCAACCACTTGGACATCAACACCATCCGCTGGCTGGAAAACATCCTGACCCAGCGTAACAGCCTGATGATCATCATCTCTCACGACCGTCACTTCCTGAACAGCGTGTGCACCCACATGGCTGACCTGGACTACGGCGAGCTGCGCCTGTTCCCGGGCAACTACGACGAGTACATGACCGTGGCGACCCAGTCCCGCGAGCAGCTGCTGTCGGACAACGCCAAGAAGAAGGCGCAGATCTCTGAGCTGCAATCCTTCGTCAGCCGCTTCTCGGCCAACGCCTCCAAAGCCAAGCAAGCGACTTCCCGCGCCAAGGCGATCGACAAGATCCAACTCGCTGAGGTCAAGCCTTCGAGCCGGGTGAGCCCGTTCATCCGTTTCGATCAGAACAAGAAACTTCACCGCCAGGCTGTAATGGTCGAAAAAATGGCCAAGGGTTTCGACGGCAAGCCGCTGTTCAAGGATTTCAGCTTCCAGGTTGAAGCGGGAGAGCGCGTTGCGATCATCGGTCCGAACGGTATCGGCAAGACCACCCTGCTGCGCACCCTGGTCAACGAGTTGACCCCGGACGCAGGCTCCATCAAGTGGACAGACGCTGCAGAATTGGGCTACTACGCCCAGGATCACGCTCACGACTTCGAAGATGACGTGACGCTGTTCGACTGGATGGGTCAGTGGACTCAGGGCGAGCAGATGATTCGCGGCACTTTGGGCCGCATGCTGTTCTCCAACGACGAGATCCTCAAGTCGGTCAAGGTAATCTCCGGTGGTGAGCAAGGTCGCATGCTGTTCGGCAAGTTGATCCTGCAAAAGCCGAACGTGCTGATCATGGACGAACCGACCAACCACTTGGACATGGAATCCATCGAAGCGCTGAACCTGGCGCTGGAAAACTACCCGGGCACGCTGATCTTCGTCAGCCACGACCGTGAGTTCGTATCGTCCCTGGCCACCCGCATCATCGAGTTGAGCGCTGACGGCGTGATCGACTTCAGCGGCACCTATGACGACTACCTGCGTAGCCAAGGCGTTGTGTTCTAAATAACGCCCGCTGCACCCAAGAGCCCCGTCCACTGTGACGGGGCTTTTTACATGTTGTGGCGAGCGGGCCTGTTCGTCAGACCAAGTAGTTAGGCTGCTTCCTTTTACCCCGAGCCCTTGCCATGATGCCCTCACCGCCCGCCCGCGAACGAGTGCCCATGTCTACCGCCACCCCCTCCTCCCTGTCGGTCACCCTGCAGATCGTCTCGATCGTCTTCTATACCTTCATTGCCTTCATCTGCATTGGCCTGCCGATTGCGGTAATCCCAGGCTACGTGCACGAACAATTGGGGTTCAGCGCGGTGGTGGCCGGGATCACTATCGGTTCGCAGTACCTGGCGACCCTGCTTAGCCGCCCCATGGCCGGGCGGATGTCGGACAGCGTTGGCACCAAACGAGCGATTGTGCTGGGGTTGGCGGGCATTCTCGTGAGCGGTGTGCTGACGTTCTTCGCGACGTTGCTGGAAAGTACGCCCAACGTAAGCCTAGGCATTCTGATCGTCGCCCGGCTGCTGCTGGGCGTGGCCCAAGGTCTGATCGGCGTGGGCACTATCAGTTGGTGCATGGGCAAGGTCGGCGCCGAGCATACGGCGCGGTCGATTTCCTGGAACGGCATTGCGTCCTACGGTGCCATCGCCATCGGTGCGCCGCTGGGGGTGGTGATGGTGGCCGAGTATGGCTACAACAGCCTGGGGATCGCCCTGACCGTACTCGCAGCGCTGGGCCTGATGCTGATCCGCAACAAACCGTCGGTGCCGGTGGTGCGCGGCGAGCGCTTGCCATTCTGGGCGGTGTTCGGGCGTATCGCGCCGTTTGGGGTCAGCTTGTGCCTGTCGTCGATTGGCTACGGCACGCTCACTACCTTTATCACCCTCTACTACCTCAATCGTGGCTGGCAAGGCGCGGCGTACTGCCTCACGGTATTTGGCGTGTGCTTTATCCTGTCGCGCCTGGTATTTATCTCGGCGATCAGTCGTTTTGGCGGGTTCAGCGCCGCCATCGCCTGCATGCTTATCGAGACCCTCGGCCTCACCTTGTTGTGGCTGGCGCCCTCCACCGGTGTGGCGTTGATCGGCGCAGGACTGACGGGCTTTGGTCTGTCACTGGTGTACCCGGCGCTGGGCGTGGAAGCCATCAAGCAAGTGCCCAACAGCAGCCGTGGCGCGGGATTGAGTGCGTATGCGGTGTTTTTTGACTTGGCCCTGGCGATTGCCGGGCCGTTGATGGGTTTTGTGGCGCTGAACCTGGGGTACGGCTGGATCTTCTTCTGCGCGGCGTTGCTGTCGGTCACGGCGCTGGGCGTGACTTTACTGCTCAAGCGCCGCGCTTACTGATCAGCCGTCTGCAAACCCGCACGAGTGGACGTGCCAAGGGTACGAGTGAAAAAGCGCCCGGCTTCGGAAATCAGGTCGCGGTGAATGCCTTCGCGGTCGACGCCATCGGCGTCAGTGCAGATCGCCGGCATGGCGGCCAGTTGGTCACTGTCGCACGGCGCCATGAACACGAAGTGCCCTGCCCCGGCCAGCAGCTTGAAATTCGGCGGCTCAGGCAATTTGCGCGCGAGTGCCGCGGCGTTCTTGTCCACGGCCACCAGCTTGTCGCCGTCGCCGCTGTAGAGCAGCACCGGCACATGCACGTCGGCCAAGGTGTGACGGCCGAACATCAGGCTCAACGGCGCCATTAGCATCAAGGCGTGGATGCGCGGGTCGGATTGGGGCTGTAAGTCGTCACGGTCCACCACCAACTCGCCTTTGGTGGTGCAGGCGTCGCGGTCTTCCGGGCGTTCCTGGCAATAGCGGCGCAGGCGATCGAAATCCGGCTTGGCGCCAGCCAGGATCAACGCGGTTTCGCCACCGGCGGAATAGCCGATCACCCCCACCTGGTTGATGTTGACGAACGGAGACAGCATCGGATCCGCCAGGGTGGCGGTGATCGCCTCGGATATCTGGATCGGCCGCCCGTACAGGTTGCTCAGCGTGCCCAGACGGCTATGGTCCTTGTAGTTGTCGCCAGGATGCAGCACCGCCACCACCACAAAGCCTTTGCGCGCCAGGGACGTGGCCAGGTCGTGCAGGGCCAGCGGCGTGCCGGTGTTGCCATGGGACAGCATCAGCATCGGGAAACGGCCGATGGCGATCTTGGAATCTTCGGTGGCGGCGACGTGATAGGCACCCAGCTGCGTGGTGTGCTCAAGGCCGGTTGACGGATAGAACGCCACGGCTTTCATTGGTTGCAAGTCGAGCGGATCGAGAAACGTCATGCGATGAAAGCCGACGCTCCAATGGGGGTGCGGCGCAGGCGCGGCGTGCACTGAAATCAGGCCGCCCAGCAGGGAAAGAACCATAACAGCACAAAGACGCATCATGGGGATGTCCACCTTTGCTGCGTGAGAACCGACATGTCGAATGAAAAGTCCAGGGCATTGACCCCATGCCTGCACAAGCTGGGCCACATCAAAGAAGACAGCGGGTAAACGAAAAAACTCCGTACTCCGGTCGCGTTCAGACGATCAGAATACAGAGTTTAGACACTCGGCTTCAGATTGAAACCGAGAGGAGGCGGTATTTACTAAAGCCTTACGCGGCAGCGAACAATTGTTCGTTGATCAGTACGTTAGCGTCGCTCAGGGACTTGCTGCGCACTTCATCACCATAGGCCAGGCCTTCGGCCCGCACGATTTCGATGTTGGTGATGCCGAGGAAGCCGAACAGCAGTTTCAGGTAACCTTCATGGGCAGCGCCCGACGCTTGACCGGCATGCAGGCCGCCGGCAGTGGAAACGATGATGACTTTCTTGTTGCCGCACAGGCCTTCCGGACCGGCTTCGGTGTAACGGAAAGTCTGACCAGCGACCGCGATACGGTCGATCCAGGCTTTCAGTTGGGTCGGGATAGTGAAGTTGTACATCGGCGCACCGACCACAATGGCGTCGGCAGCGAGGAATTCAGCCAGGGACGAAGCGCTCAGTTCAGCTTCGTGTTTTTGCGCAGCGTCGCGCAGTTCAGCGGCCGTGCCCAACGCACCCAGGGTGGCGCCGGAGAAGTGGTTGATGGCGTCGCTGGCCAGGTCGCGGTAAGTCACTTCCACACTCGGCTCAGCCGCTTGCCAGGCTTTAACCACACCAGCGCTGAGCTGACGGGAAGCCGAGTTGTCGCCGAGGATGCTGGAATCGATATGCAACAGTTTCATGATGGATCTCCGAGGTGGGATCGACTAGGGCGATCAGATGGCGGTGATGCTACGCATGAAACGAATAGTCGATAAGCCGCCTGTAATGCGATAGTTTGTCCCACTGACAGGACAATAGGCTCACCATGCAAGACCTCAACGACCTCTACTATTTTGCCAAAGTCGTCGAAGCCGGCGGTTTCGCAGCCGCCGGTCGGCTGCTGGGCATCCCCAAGTCACGGTTGTCGCGGCGCATTGCCGAGCTCGAAGAGCGCCTGGGCGCACGCCTGCTACAACGCACCACGCGCCAGTTGACCCTCACCGCCGTCGGCGAACGCTACCTGCGCCACTGCCAAGCGATGCTGCTGGAAGCCGAGATGGCCGATGAGGCCGTGGCCAGCATGTCCAGCGAACCCCGTGGACGTCTGCGGGTGACGTGCCCGGTGGGGCTGGCACAGAACATGATGCCGGACGTGGTCGCCGGGTTTCTGGCAGCACATCCTCAGGTGCAGTTGGAAATGACCTTGGTCAACCGCCGAGTCGACCTCGTGGCCGAAGGCATCGATGTGGCGCTGCGAGTGCGTGAGCAAGGCGATGAAGACCCGCTGCTGGTCACCAAGCGCCTACGCCCGGCCCAGACCGTCCTGGTTGCCAGCCCGAACTTCATGCATGGCCGATCTATCAGCACCCTTGATGACCTCAAGCAGCTGCCGATACTCGGCGCATTGGAGGCGGACCGGATGGTGCACCAGCGCATCCTCGATCCTCAGGGCAACCCCCACGACCTGATCATGGAAGCACGCCTGGGCGTTGATGACTTCAACGTGCGCAAGGCCAGCGCCATCATGGGCCTGGGCTTTACCGTGCTGCCAATGATGTACTGCGAGGAAGAATTGGCCAACGGCCACTTGGTGCAACTGCTGCCGGAATGGTCACTGCCCGGCGGTTGGTTGCAGGCCGTCTACCCACACCGGCGCGGTGTGCTGCCGGCCATTCGTGCCTGGATCGATTACCTGGAAGAAGGCTTTAAAAGCTGCGGAGACCGTTTGCTATGAAGATGACCGAAGCGCAAGTCGCCACCTTTTGCCTGAGCCTGCCCGGCGCACGGGAGGACTACAAATGGGGCGGTGTGCGAGTGTTCTCGATTGCCGGCAACAAGATGTTCGCCCTGCAAAACCTGCGCGGCGACTCGTTGGCGTTCAAGGTCGACAAGGAACTGTTTCTCGGTCACGTGGACCGCCCCGGTATCCACCCCGCGCCATACCTGGCGCGTGCGCAGTGGATCATCATGAACACGCCCTACCCGCTGGGCGCCGAGGAACTGCGTGGCTTGTTGCAGCGCTCCCACCAGCTGGTGGTGAGCAAGCTACCCAAGCGCACGCAGATTGGTTTGTTGCTAGAGGACTGACAGTAACGTGCCGCCAAGGAACAACTGGTCCAACCAGAACACTTGGTGCAACAGCACAATCACCCAGAACAGCACCTGGAAAGACACCTTGCGCGTCTTGTGCCGGAACACCTGCTGAGCAATCAACGCCCCGGGCCAACCGCCGGCCAACTCAACGGCGTGCAGGATGTTTTCCGGTGTGCGCCAGCTGTCGGTGCGCGCTTTGCGTTTATCACTCCAGTACAGGAAAAACGCGATCACGCTGACCACGCCATAGGCCACCAGCGGGATCACGGTTTCGCCGCGCTGCCACACCAGCACCGACCCCAACAGCGGCGCGGCGCACAGCAGCACAAAGATCGCCGCCTTCAAGCGCGGGTGCTGGATGATCATGCCGTTGCCGCCGCCCAGTCGATCCAACCGAACTGCCAAGTCGCCAGGATCAGTAGGCCAAACCCGATGCGGTACCAGGCAAACGCCGCGTAGCTATGGCTGGCGATGAACTTGAGCAGGCCCTTGACCGCGATCATCGCGAAGATGAACGAGGTGATAAACCCAATGGCAAAGACCGGCAGGTCCGCTGGCTGAAACAGGTCGCGGTACTTGTAGCCCGAGTACACCGCAGCACCGACCATGGTCGGCATGGCGAGGAAGAACGAGAACTCGGTAGCGGTCTTGCGCGACAGGCCGAACAGCAGGCCGCCGATGATGGTCGAGCCGGAGCGCGAAGTGCCCGGGATCATCGCCAGGCACTGGGCAAAGCCTACCTTGAGTGCATCTTTCCAGGTGATGTCGTCGACGGTCTCGGCATGCACTTCATGCTCGCGGCGCTCGGCCCACAGCATGATGACGCCGCCCACCACCAGCGCTGTGGCGACAGTGATCGGGTTGAACAGGTAGTGGTGAATCAAGTCGGCGAAAATCACCCCAAGGACCACGGCCGGCAGGAACGCAATCAGCAGGTTGATCGTGAAACGCTGCGCATTGCGCTGGGTTGGCAAGCCGGTGACAACGTCGAGAATCTTGCGCCGAAACTCCCAGACCACCGCCAAAATGGCGCCGAGCTGAATAATGATGTTGAAGGCCATCGCACGTTCACCGCCGAAATCGAGCAAGTCGGCAACGATGATCTGGTGGCCGGTACTGGAGATCGGCAGGAACTCCGTCAAACCCTCCACTACGCCGAGAATCAATGCCTGAATGGCGGTCCAAAAATCCATGCTTCCCCCAAAGGTCATGCGCTATGGCACGCCTTGTTAGTCTTTTTTAATGGTTCACTGACGACGAGCGCGCTGAAGGCCCAGTGTTGATGATGATCAACACCAGTCTGCAAAAATTCTGTGAAAATCAGGCAGTACTCAGGTTTTTCGATTACGGGCCGAAAGCCTATCAGACAAGGCGTAAAAGTCGATGCGACGCCCACAATTATAAAAAGCCCGGAGTGACAGGACGATGAACAGTTTGCGCAATATGTCGATCAGCCGACGCCTATGGCTGATCCTGATAGTCGCCCTGCTGATGCTGCTGGCCCTGGGTTTGCTGATGCTCAAGCAGATCCATGACGACCTTTACCAAGCCAAACGCCAACAGACCCAACACGTGGTCCAGACCGCCAGCGGGATCCTGACGTTCTATCACGGCCTGGAAACCACCGGTGTGATGACCCGTGACGCCGCCCAGAAACAAGCCCTGAGCGCGGTGCGGGGGTTGCGTTACGACCATGACGACTATTTCTGGATCAACGACCTCACGCCCGTGATGATCATGCACCCGGCCAACCCCAAGCTCGATGGCCAGAACCTTTCGGCTATCCGCGATCCCGATGGGTTTGCCGTGTTCAACGAGTTCGTCAGCCTGGCAAAAGCCAAGGGCGCCGGGATCGTCAACTATCGCTGGCCCAAGCCCGGCGCACAGGCCCCCGTGGCCAAGACTTCCTATATCCAGCTGTTCGAACCCTGGGGCTGGATTATCGGCTCCGGCGTCTATGTGGACGACGTGCAGGCCGAGTTCAGCGGCCAAGTGTGGAAAGCCTCCATGATCGGCCTGGGCATTGCGCTGGTGATGGGCCTGCTGGTGTCGCTGATTGTGCGCAGCATCGTGCGCCCGTTGCAGGCGGCGGTGAATGCCATGGGCAATATCGCCAGCGGTGAAAGCGACTTGACCCGCAGCCTCGACACCCACGGCCGTGACGAAATCACCCAACTGTCCCAGCACTTCAACAGTTTCACCGCCAAGCTGCGTCAGGTGGTAAGCCAGTTGCAGGTGTGCGCGAACGCCCTGGGCCAGTCCTCTACCGACCTGGGCAACAACGCCAGCTCGGCCCATGACCGCAGCCAGCAGCAGTCGCAGCAGATGGAGCTGGTGGCCACTGCCATCAACGAAGTCACCTACGGCGTGCAGGACGTGGCCAAGAACGCGGAACATGCCGCCAGCGAAATGCGCGATGCCCAGGCCCAGGCGCACCAAGGCCAGGTCAATATCGACAGCAGCCTGCAACAGATCGACCAACTCTCCAGCACCATCAGCCAGGCGGTGGAAGTGATCCGCACGCTGTCCAGCGAAAGCACCCAGATCGGTGGCGTGCTGGAAGTGATCCGCTCCATCGCCGACCAAACCAACCTGCTAGCGCTGAACGCTGCCATCGAAGCGGCTCGCGCCGGGGAGCAAGGCCGAGGGTTTGCGGTGGTGGCCGACGAAGTGCGCCTGCTCGCCCAACGCACGCAAAAGTCCACCGCCGAAATCCAGGTGATGATCGAGCGCCTGCAAGGACACTCGGAAGCGGCGGTCAAGGTGATCAGCGACAGCCACAGCGCCTCCCAACTGACCATTGAGCAGGCAGGTCAGGCCGGTGCCAGCCTCACTGCGATTGGGCAAGCCTTGCACAACCTCAACGGCCTGAACGCGTCCATCGCCAGTGCCACCCTGCAACAGGCCCATGTGGTGGAAGACATCAACCAGAACGTCACCCAGGCGGCGGGCTTGTCCCACAGCACGGCACTGGCAGCAGAACAGTCCAGTGTGGCCAGCGCGCATTTGCGCGGGTTGAGCGAGCAGCTCGACGGCCTCTTGCGCCAGTTCAAGGTCTAACACTGCTCCAAATGTAGGGGGGCTTGCCCCCGATGGCGATATATCAGTCTGCATAGGTGCAACTGACCTTTCGCTATCGGGGGCAAGCCCCCTCCTACATTTGCCCTACTGTGTTTTGAAGATTGCTGGCCTGTGGTTACAATCCCCGCCCTCTCCCACTCCCCCAAGGAACCGCCATGTCCGGGCTTGAATTGTTCGCCGCTGCCCTGGGGGTGATCGCTGTCTGGCTGACGGTCAAGCAAAACCCATGGTGCTGGCCCATCGGGCTGGTGATGGTGTTGCTGTACACCTGGGTGTTCTACGACGTGAAACTCTATTCCGACATGCTGCTGCAGGTGGTCTACGCCGCGCTGCAAGTCTATGGCTGGTGGCAGTGGACCCGCGCGGGCGAGGTCAAGCAAGGCCGCCAGGTCACGAGCCTGGGGGTGCCGGCAATCATGACCAGCCTCGCGATCGGCGCGGTGGGCAGCCTGCTGCTCGGTGCCGCCATGGCCCACTGGACCGATGCTGCGCAACCCTGGCTCGACGCGGCCCTCACCGGCTTCAGCCTGGTGGCGCAAATGTGGATGGCGCAGAAACGCGTGCAATGCTGGCCGTTGTGGATTGCCGTGGATGTGATCTTCGTCGGGCTGTTCCTCTATAAAGGCCTGTACCTCACCGCCGGGCTCTATGCCTTGTTCACCGTGATCGCCGTGCAGGGCTGGCGTGAATGGCGCGCCGATCCGGCGTTGCGCACATGAAAGTAGTGGTTTTGGCGGGGCCTGAATCCAGCGGCAAAAGCTGGCTCGCAGCGCAGTTGCACGCGCACTTTGGTGGGTTGATGGTCGGCGAGTATGTGCGCTATTTCATTGATCACCATCAGCGCGATACCTGCCTGGCGGATATCCCGGCCATCGCCCACGGCCAACTGGCCTGGGAAGACGCGGCCCGCGCCGAACAACCTCGCCTACTGGTTCTCGACACCCATCTGCTCACCAACAAGCTGTGGAGCCAGACCCTGTTCGGCGACTACCCGGCGTGGCTCGACGATGAGTTGTTGGCACGTCATTACGACCTGCACCTGTTGCTCTCCCCCGAAGATGTGGAGTGGACGGCCGATGGCCAACGCTGCCAGCCGGAACTGGAGGATCGTCGCGCGTTTTTCCAGCAAAGCCTGGACTGGATGCATCAGCATCAACAGCCGGTGGTGGTGATTCGCGGGAATTGGGAGGAACGCTACAAAGCCGCGTTTGCTGCGGTAAAACAGCTGTTGCAGTGAGCGAGCTTGTCGAATCGTCGCATCGCGCGAACCGGGTGGCGAAGCCGCCCAAAAACAAACACCGCGATCTGCCTGGCAGACCGCGGTGTTTTTTATTGGGAACCGAGGCGTTTAGTAGCCCAGGGAAAGCCCAGTATTACGACGCGGGTCGTTAGCCCCGTAGAAGCGATTGTTACCCACCGGCTTGCCACCCAGGGACGGCGCACCTACCAGGATCGCCGCCAAGTGGTTGGCATCCTGCGGCCCTGCAAACTTATGGCCCCAGCTTTCCAGAAGCTTCTGGGTATCCGGGCTGACCGCGAAGGTCTCAAGGTTGGTGGTTTCCGGCATCCACTGCTGGTGGAAACGCGGCGCATCCACGGCTTCCTGGATGTTCATCTTGTAGTCGATCACGTTCAAAATGGTCAGCAGGGTCGCGGTGATGATGCGGCTGCCACCCGGCGTGCCCACCACCATGACGGCCTTGCCATCCTTGGTCACGATGGTTGGGCTCATCGACGACAACGGCGCCTTGCCCGGGGCGATGGCGTTGGCTTCACCCTGCACCAGCCCGTACATGTTCGGCACGCCGACCTTGACGGTGAAGTCGTCCATTTCATCGTTGAGAATCACCCCGGTCTTGCTCGCCATCACGCCCGCGCCGAACCAGTCGTTGAGGGTGTAAGTGACGGACACCGCATTGCCCCATTTGTCGACGATGGAGTAGTGGGTGGTGTTATTGCCTTCATGGGGCGAGACACCTGGTTTGATCGCCTGGGAATCACCGGCCTTTTGCGGCTCGATAGCATCACGCAGCTTGGCGGCGTAGTTTTTATCCAGCAGATGCTCGATCGGGTTCTTCACGAAATCCGGGTCGCCGAGGTAGCTGTTGCGGTCCACATAGGCGTGGCGCATGGCTTCGATCTGGTAGTGCAGGCCTTGGGCCGAGTGATAGCCCAGGTCGGCCATCGGGTAGCCTTCGAGGATATTCATGATCTGGCAGATCACTACACCGCCCGAGCTCGGCGGCGGCGCGGAAACGACGTGGTAACCCCGGTAGTCGCACTCGATGGGCGCCAGTTCGCGGGTCTTGTACTTGTCGAGGTCGGCCTGGGTGATGATGCCTTTGCCTGCCTGGCTGGAATCTACCAGGGCCTTGGCGACCCAACCTTTATAGAAACCGTCCGAACCTTTGGCGGAGATTTCCTTCAGGGTCTTGGCCAGGTCTTTCTGCACCAGTTTCTGTCCGACCTGCATCGGCTGGCCGTTGTGCAGGAAGATGGCGCGCAGGTCCTTGTCTTTTTCGAACTCGCCGGTTGCGGTGTGCAGCAGGTCGATGTCGCCTTGTTCCAGGGCGAAACCGTTTTCTGCCAGCTTGATCGCCGGGGCAATCACCTGGGCGCGCTTGAGGGTGCCGTACTTGCTCAAGGCCAGTTCCATGCCCGACACGGTCCCCGGCACGCCGACAGCCAGGTGACCCTTGGCGCTGAGGCCTTCGATGACGTTGCCGTCCTTGTCCAGGTACATATTGGCGGTAGCCGCCAGCGGGGCTTTTTCGCGGAAGTCGAGGAAGGTCTTGCGCCCGTCCGCCAGTTGCACGGTCATGAAACCGCCGCCGCCCAGGTTGCCCGCCGCCGGGTACACCACCGCCAGCGCATAGCCTACGGCCACGGCCGCATCCACCGCGTTGCCCCCGGCCTTGAGCACATCCACGCCCACATGAGTTGCCAAATGCTGAGCCGTCACCACCATGCCATTTTCACCGGCCACCGGAGCTTGGGAAGCAGCTTGTACACCACTGACCGTCAACACCAGGGCAGTGGCAATCAAGGTACGGCTGAAGGGTTGGTATTTCATCCATGGCTACTCGGGTTGTTGAGATGCACCAAAATAGCTCGTCGGCAATTTAATCCCCAGCGCAATGGCGTTTTTATTACAGAACTTGTCGGTCATAGAACGGACCGGAAAAAACCAATCTTCAGCTGACCCACTGCAATCGTGGGACAAGCTCCCCTCCCACACTTTTTTAACCGCGTTTAATCAGTGAGTGCCGGGGTTGGCTCGCAGAGTTGCGGTGGTGCACACCAATATCCGCTACCATCCCGGCCACTTCGTCGAGGGCGGGATCTAGGTCAAGAAGGCCTCGGTGATGAAAGACATGGTCGAAGGCAACCCACTGGCAGCGTTCTGCGCCGAGGTGTTGCCTCTGGCGCATGAAGCGGTGATTACCAAGCAGTACGCCAGCGCGCAGCTCGCGCCTACAACAACTGCCGACTGTATAAAAACCATAAGTCACCGCCAGGAGACACCCAATGCCCAGTGCGAATCCAGTGCCCGCAAACACAGTCGCCGACCCGGTCAACACGCTTTACCACAAGATCACTTGGAAGCTGATTCCCTTCCTGTGCTTCTGTTATCTGGCCGCGTACCTGGACCGAATCAACATCGGCTTCGCCAAGCTGCAGATGCTCGACCAACTGCACTTCAGCGAAACCGCGTTCGGCCTCGGCGCTGGCCTGTTCTTTGTCGGCTACATCATCTTTGAAGTGCCGAGCAACCTGGTGCTGGAGCGGGTCGGCGCGAAGATCTGGATCGCACGCATCATGATCACCTGGGGTCTACTCTCGGCCTGCACCATGCTGGTTACGTCCACGACCCAGTTCTACATCCTGCGTTTTTTGCTCGGCGCCGCCGAAGCCGGGTTCCTGCCGGGCGTGCTGTACTACCTGACCACCTGGTTTCCCACCCATCGACGCGGGCGCATCATTGCGCTGTTCATGATCGGCCTGCCGCTGTCCAGCGTGATCGGCGGCCCGCTGTCCGGCTGGATCATGGGCCACTTCGACCACGTGGGTGGCCTGCGCGGCTGGCAGTGGCTGTTCCTGATCGAAGCGGTGCCCAGCGTGTTGCTCGGCGTGCTGACCTTCTGGGCACTGCCCAACACCTACCAACAAGCCAAATGGCTGTCGGATGAAGAAAAAGCCCTGCTGGAAAGCGAACTGCGCAAGGACGACGCCGATGGCGCCGGCAGCAAGCACAGCTTCCGTGACGGCTTCTTCAACCTCAAAGTGTGGATGCTCGGCGGTATCGACTTCTCGATCCTGCTCAGCGCCTATGCCATGGGTTTCTGGATGCCGACCTTTATTCGCAACGCCGGGGTCACCGACACCTTCCATATCGGCGTGCTCACCGCACTGCCGAGCGTGGCCGCGCTGCTGGGCATGCTCTTGATCGGCGCCAGCTCCGACAAACACCGCGAACGCCGTTGGCACATCATCGTGCCGTTTTTCATCGGCGCAGCGGCGATGGCCGCCAGCACGTTCTTCACCCATAACGTCGCGGCCACCGTCGCCCTGTTCGCGGTTGCCTCGGCCGCAATCATCGGCGCAGTGCCGGTGTTCTTCAGCCTGCCGGCGACCTTTCTCAAAGGCACTGCGGCAGCCACAGGTTTTGCCCTGGCGTGCTCGTTGGCGAATATCGCAGGTCTGGTGAGTAACTCGTTGATGGGGGTGGCGATCGACGTCACCGGCAGCAGCGCGGGCGCCTTGTGGTTCTTTGCCGGCTGCCTGATTCTCAGCAGTTTCCTGGTCATCGCCTTGCCGGCGAAACGGGTGAATCGTTGATAACACGGTCGCGTAATGCGCCACGCTAGGCACGCAAAACGCTAAAGCGGTGTTGAAATAGATCGACAGTGATTTCGGGCTGGCTGCCCTGACATGGATCACGCGGCCAATATCCTTAAAACCAGTGAAATAAAATGCATTTTAAACCGTAGGAACAACCCGAACTCTCGGACCACACAGGGAAGACTTCGCCTGTCAGAAGCCTCCCTACTTCTTATCCGAGAGATCAGTGTTCATGCCATCTACTTCCGCCGTCGTCGATCACACCTCCCGCGCCCAAGCACCTTTGCTGCATTCGCAAGCTGTGCAGCCTATTCAGCGTTTGCAGCAAGCACGCCCTGAAAATCAGAGCCCCCTAAGGCAGGAAAAATCGGAGGAACACGCCAACCTGGACGACCGAAAATCATTGCTGGATGCCTTGGGCAAAACCCTGAACAGCGCCTCAACTGATATGCCGGATCTTGGCCTGACCCGCTTTGCAGTCTCGCCAGACTCTTCGCTGGGTCGCGAACTTAAACTCATCAACCCGGCGCACGTCAGCTTGAACTGGTTTATCAAACACCAAGGCTGGATAGCCCCAACAAACAAAGAAGCGCTGCAGAATCTCTACGACGCAATCACCTACGCGCCCCCTCCACAACCCGCTCACCGGGACTATTGGGGAATGTTGTCGCGCGAGGTGCCCCTGACACTGGAGCAGCGCCAACGAATCAATGAGATTGTCGAGGGCTGGCTGGACAAAACCAAGGGCGGACTCATCGAGAACCTGGTGGGGCTTGCGACGACAGATGCACACACGCTTGACTCGTTATCCAAAATGACCGGTGTTCAAACCAGGATTGGGAGTACCACCCAAACCACAAAAACCTTCGGGCCCTACACCCAAACCGAAACATGCACCGAGTCCCCCCTATACGCCCAGACTTATCCCGCCTGGGTAATGGGCACTAGTCGGTCGTGCTCAAAGAAAATCACCGCTGAGCCACGCTACGCGTTGTATCGACTGCTGTTGGAGCCCAAAGCCATTGAGCTAGGCAAAAAGCTGGAGGCCGAACTCGGCGTCTTGCCCACAGTGACAAGTGCCGCTGAACTGGTCCTTAGCGCACTGGTGTTATCCGTGATGCCTCAGCTCCCCACCACACGCAACTTGATCGGCAATGATTTTGCCCTTGATGCGCCTGATCATTTACGCAAGTCACCAGAAGCCATCGTCGAAGCACTGGACCTCTACCTGCTGCGCACCCACCAACATCTGAAGGCCGATAACGTCCGCACAGTCAGCTACTTGATGCTGTCCCGTATCGCCCCACAGTTTCTAGTCAAAGACCTGCCTGACTCGTTGCTGTATGGAACCCATCAGTGGGCCACATTCAGCGCCGCTGTCTCACGCATCGAGCACTCCGCGCCTGGCACAAGCGCCACCATGAATTATCAACAAGTGATGAACTATGACGCGACGACACCGATCACGGAGCAGGACAAGGCCTTCGCCACCATTGCTCTAAGAGACGCCTTAGTGGATTGGGCGATTACCAACGGTCGACTCGACAAGCGCGCCGATAACAACTATTCAGAGTCCGAGATACAGCAGGCACACCAGGATTTTCAACATCAGCCCTCATCTCTGGTCCGAGCGGGCCAACAATTGGCCACCCCCCTCCCAAACCGCGAACAGATTGCCCTGGATGACCTTAAACGGGTCTTTGGCAATCAAATCGATTTTACCCGCAAAGTGCTGCAAGCCACGCCGGACAATCTGGAGTCCGACAAGAACCATTTCTACAGCCTGCTGGACGTGCATATGTCGGGAAAACTCCAGGCAGGTATGTGGCGATCAATCAGTTCCGACTTTTCCATGGCCCCCATCGAGAAGGAACTCCATCGGCTTCATAGCATTGAGTGGCTGTTCACCCAGACATTCAACAACTACTACACCGACCTGCTGCAGGGCCAAACCGCGGTGGTCCGAAACCTGCTTTCGCAGCTTCCAGAGGAACATCGAAGCAGCCTGCAATGGGGCGAGCAGAAATTTTATGCGTTGAGAAAAGCCGTTACCTCGCACTATGCCCACCTCATCCCCAAGGCCGAAAAAGAAGCCAGCAAAGGTCGACAAGGGTTCATCATTCGCTCCGAACACCAGTCAAAAGTCACCTACTATGAAGTCTTCCCACAGCAAGGGAAAATCCAGATCCGTACCGATCTTCCAGCAGAGTGGCCTGAAGGTATCAACACCAGGGCCGTGGGTAACGTGGAGAACAATATCCGGCAACCGTTTGATTGGGAGGCTTACAACAGTGGGACTCCCCCTCGCGAGAATGAATTTTCTGAGGTGGTGATCGAGCACATACCAACGCCGGATAAGTGGCAACGTGGCGCCAGCGACAAGACGCCCGACCTCTCCTTCCTCGGCGGAAAAAGTTTTGATCTGGCCAGGACAGCCGCGTCCAAACATCTGGCCTACGATGAGGAAACCCTGCGTCAACAGGCTAGTGGCGAAAGTGCCGTCGAATTAACAGAGCGCTATCAGAAGACCGGAGCGGCAGCGGTGCTGAGCTTGGTACCGTTTGCAAATACGTTGAAGCACGCGATCAATGGTGAAATAGCAGAAGCCTTCACCGGTTTTATTATCGACGGCGTATCGACCGCCATACCTGTTTCGCAACCACTTCGTGCATTCGCCCACAGCATCAAGTCCAGCAAAACCCTGTTTAACATGCTGAGAAAAGCCAGCCACTCTACAGATGATCTGGTCGGGTTGCTGGGCAGCGCAGGCAAGACAGCGAAACCCTTTTATTCCACCATTCCGTCGTTTGGCGGCTTGCGACCGACAAGCAATGGCCTAGTCCAGAGCTTGGGTGTCAGCACGGCGGTCAGGATCGGAAGAGCCGAGGGGGTGGACGCCGCCGGTGGTGGTGCACGTACCCTGGCCAAAATCATCGACGAGAAGTGGTACCCCGTGGACGCAGCCTCCGGTAAGGCTTACGGCACCCCCATCGAAGGCTTTGCACCGGAGGGTGGCATTGGCTTTTTTGAGCGACCCGCTTCGCCACAACGCGATCCGGATGCGCTGGCACAATATGAAGCCAACGTCATCAACGCTAAGTACTCGGAACCAACCAGCTTCCCGGAAGGTTTCAAACACCTGAGCCCCGATACGGTTCCTGGCTACAAGCCGTCCATGGGGGTACAGGAAATCGAGGACCTTGTTGCAACGTCCAACTTTTCAACAGAGCAAATCGGCAGTCTTGTGCGCCAGCGAGAAAGACTTTTGTTGGCCCATACTCAACGCAGCGCACAGATATTCCAGCGTGAAGTCACCGCCGCCGGTGGAACCACCCGAGGCATGCCGCAAACGTATTACCTGAGCCAGACCAGCCCTGACATTGCCGGTGAATGTGCGGCCCTTTCCACCGCCATGGGCCTGGCGCTGCTCGAAGGCAATGAAGACACGCTGCTCGACAACCTGGTATTTGCCATGGCAAACCCGGAAGCTGAAAACTCAGCCAAATTCATCAGAAACCTTTCAAGCCTGCAGTCCACCGTCGGCAACGAGCTGGGATTTCATAGCAGTGCCGTGGGTAACCCGATTTCTTATAAGTCGATCATTAAAGAATTGAGCGAAGCCACTTCCTCAAAGACGCTGATGATCAGCAGCACTAACCATGGAATGCTTGCGGGCGTGAAGATCGACCCCACGGGCATCACCCCAAAGAGCTGGTTTTTTTACGACCCCAACTACGGCAAAGCGATATTCCCCACACAAGAATCAATGGCCAAGGGCCTGGAAAAGACCCTTAGCAACGGCATCACCGGCAAAAACCTCGATGCATTTGGTACGATCCTGACCGGAAAAAAATACAAAGTCAGTGCCTTTGATGCCGACGTGGTTGCCAGCAAATTCAATATCGATCGTGTCAGGGGATTAACCCAGCCTATCTGATAAAAACCCGTCTATTTGCGCACGGCCAGGCAAAAGGTTTTCAACACCATGGCCGTCGCGCAGGGCATATGACTTGATTGGGAGAACCACGGCCTTTGGGCCCGGCCTCCATACAATTATTCAATTAATGGCGCTAGAATCAGCGCCATTCTTGCACCCGCCCCTCTGACACGAGCCCCTCCATGAGCTTTGATTTCGACACGATCCACCCTCGCCTCGGCACCGGCAGCACCAAGTGGAACCGCTACCCGGCCGACGTGCTGCCAATGTGGATCGCCGACATGGACATCGCAGCGCCGCCCGCCGTGCTGCAAGCCCTGCACGAGCGCCTGGACCAGCAGATCCTCGGCTACAGCGTGGCCGGCCCGGATGTGCGTGAAGCCGTCGTGGCCGACCTGTGGGCCAAGTACGCCTGGCGCGTGCAGCCCGAAGAGTTGCTGTTTTTGCCCGGCGTCGAACCCGGTTTCAATATGGCGCTGCATGCCTTTGTAAAACCGGACCAGCCGGTGGTACTGCAAACCCCAAATTATCGTCCGATTCGCTTGGCGCCAGGCAACTGGAACCTACCGCGCATCGAAGTGCCGTTCCAATCGACCGCCGGTGAATACATCACCCCAATGCCCGCCATGCGCGAAGCACTGACCGGCGCCGGCGCCTTGCTGTTGAGCAACCCGCACAACCCCATCGGCAAGGTTTTCCCCCGCGAAGAGCTGCTGGCCTTGGCCACTGCCTGTCTGGAAAACGACGCGCTGATCATCAGCGACGAAATCCACGCAGAACTGTGCTTCGACGGTCGTCGCCACATCCCCACCGCGAGCCTCAGCCCGGAGATTGCCCAGCGCACCATCACGCTGATGTCGGCGAGCAAGGCCTACAACGTGGCCGGCTTGAAGACCTGCTTTGCCGTGATCCAGAACGCCGAGATCCGCGAGCGCTTCAACCAGGCCCGCTGCGGCATGGTCGACAGCGTCAGCCCCCTGGGCCTGGAAGCCACCCGCGCGGCCTACAGCCAGTGCGGCCAATGGCTGGAAGCATTGAAGCAGTACCTGCAAGCGAACCGCGATTACCTGCTCGACGCCGTGCAAACGCGCTTGCCGGGCGTGGTGATGCATGCGCCGCAAGGCACCTTCCTTGCTTGGCTCGACTGCAGCGCCCTGGGCTTGGATGACCCGCAGCAGTTTTTCCTGGAACAGGCCAAGGTCGGGTTGAGTGCGGGTATCGAATTCGGGGATGACAGCCAGCAGTTCGTACGCCTGAACTTCGGTTGCCCGAGGGCGATGCTGGAAGAGGGTCTGCAGCGCATGGAGCGCAGTTTGCGCAACCGCTGAAGCGCGCAAAAAATGGCCCCCGCTGCAAAGGCGGGGGCTGACGTTTACAACTTGGCGATAGACACTTCAGTGGACTTCACGAAGGCAATCACTTCGCTGCCCACTTTCAATTCCAGGTCACGCACCGAACGGGTGGTGATAACGGACGTCACGATGCCGGACGCGGTTTGCACGTCGATTTCCGACACCACTTCGCCCAGCAGAATCTCTTTGATCACGCCCTTGAATTGGTTGCGCACGTTGATCGCTTTAATGGTCATGTCGGGTTTCCTTTTGGCTGTTGGGTCAATCCGCACGAATGCGCAGGCCCTCAAAGTGCGCTATCCGAGAGAACATTAAAAGGAATATATAACTCTTTATTTATTCCATAAAAACATATGAAAACTGTTGCTCAGGAAACATCGGTTCAACAATTTGCCACCTCCTGCAACAACCGCACATGCCCCTGACCCGGTAAATCCGGGCTCCTGCCCGATGGCACAGAGACTGCATATTCCTGTAAAGCATGATTGAGCGCACCCAATCAGTTTTCTGAATATAAGAAAAACCTTCTCTCAACGCCTTGTCCGGAGCTGTTCCATGAAACCCTTCACCCAACGTCTACTCGGCGCCTGCGCCCTCGCCTTATGCCTGCAACCGCAGGTATTCGCGGCCGAAACCGACCCCGCCGAAGTCAACCTCGACTACGCCTACTACTCGCCGGTCAGCCTGGTGCTCAAGCACTTCGGCTGGCTGGAACAGGCCCTGCCCCACAGCAAGGTCAGCTGGGTACTGAGCCAAGGCAGCAACCGGTCCCTGGAATACCTCAACAGCGGCGGCGTGGATTTCGCGTCGTCCGCCAGCTTGTCCGCCGTACTGAGCCGGGCCAACGGCAGCCCGATCAAATCGGTGTATGTTTACAGCCGCGCGGAATGGACCGCACTGGTGGTGCGCAAGGACTCGCCACTCAACAGCGTCAACGACCTCAAGGGCAAGAAAATCGCCGCCACCAAAGGCACCGACCCTTACCTGTTCACCCTGCGCAGTCTGCAACAGGCCGGGCTGAAAAAAGACGACGTCGAGTTGGTGCACCTGCAACACCCGGACGGCCGCACCGCTCTGGAAAAGGGTGACGTGGACGCCTGGGCCGGTCTCGATCCACACATGGCCGCCAGTCAAATCCAGGCCGGTTCGCGCCTGCTTTACCGCAACAAGGACTTCAACAGCTATGGCGTGGTGAGCGTCACCGAGAAGTTCGCCAAGGCGCATCCACAGACCATCACCAAGGTGTTGGGCGCTTATGAAAAAGCGCGTGACTGGGCAGTGAAGCACCCGGATGAATTCGCCAAGTTGCTGGCCGACGAATCCGGGCTGCCATTGGAAGTGGCCAAGCTGCAATTGTCGCGCACTGACCTGAGCACGCCGTTGTTGAGCGCCAAGGATGTGCAGTCTTCCAAGGCGGCGGCGCCGATTCTGGTGTCCGAGGAATTGGTGCGCCGTGGGGTGAATGTGGACCAGGTGATCGATCAACTGATCGACCCTTCGTTTGGCCAAACCCTGCCGCAGCAGTAAGGGGCGTTTGATGAGCAGCAAAAGCCAAGCATTGCCCCTGCCGGCGCCCGTGGTCAGCCAGCGCAGCGCCTGGCCACGGCGGTTAAAAGGCCTGGTCTTGCCGGTGCTGATCCTCTTGATCCTGGAAGTGGTCGTACGGGTGGGCTGGCTGCCTTCCTACCAGATGCCTGCGCCCAGCGAGATCGCCGTGACCCTCACCGACCTGGCCGAAGGCGTGTTGTGGAAACACATCAGCGCCAGCCTCGCACGGGTGCTGCTGGGCTTTGCCATCGGCGCTAGCCTGGCCCTGGTGTTCGCCGCCTGGGTCGGTTTGAGCCGTGAAGCCGAAGCCTACCTGGAGCCGACCTTTGCCGGCCTGCGTTCGATCCCGAGCCTGGCCTGGGTACCCCTGTTGCTGCTGTGGCTGGGCATCGATGAAACCTCCAAGGTTGTGCTGATTGCCATTGGCGCGTTTTTCCCGGTGTACCTCAATGGCGTCGCGGCGATTCGCGACATCGACCGCAAGCTGGTGGAAGTCGGGCAAATGTACGGTTTCAGTCGCCGCCGCCTGGTGCGGCGCGTCCTGCTGCCCGCCGCCCTGCCCGGCCTGTTCACTGGACTGCGCAGTGGTTTGAGCCTGGCGTGGATGTTCCTCGTGGCGGCCGAGCTGATAGCGGCGACTAAAGGTTTGGGTTACCTGCTCAGCGATGGGCGGGAAACCTCGCGACCCGACATTGTGCTGGCCGCCATTATCGTGTTGGCGCTGCTGGGCAAGGTCAGCGACGGCCTGCTCGCGGCGCTGGAGAAACGCTGCCTGGCCTGGCGCGACACCTTCACTGGCCAAGGAGCGGAACAATGAGTGCGCCGTCGCTATTGGACATCCATGTGGTGCGTAAAAGCTTCGCCAGCACCACCGTATTGAAAGACGTGCGCCTGGCCTTGCAGCCTCGCGAAGCGGTAAGCCTGCTGGGTCCCAGTGGCTGCGGCAAAAGTACCTTGCTGCGGATCGTCGCCGGTTTGGAAACGGACTTCCAGGGCGAACTGCGCAGCCCCGACGGCCAAGTGGCCTTTGTGTTCCAGGAACCGCGGCTGATGCCATGGCTCACGGTAGAACAGAACATCGGCTTCAGTGATGACAACCACTACGACAAAGCCTGGGTCTCACAGTTGATCGAGGAAGTCGGCCTTAAGGGCTTCGCCCAGGCGCTACCCAAAGCGTTGTCAGGTGGGATGGCGCAGCGGGTGGCGATCGCTCGCGGCCTGTATTCACGCCCCCAGGTGTTGTTGCTGGATGAGCCGTTCAGCGCGGTGGATGCCTTCACCCGCATGAAACTGCAGGACTTGCTGCTGCAACTGGCGGCGCATCACGCCATCGCTTTATTACTGGTGACCCATGATGTGGACGAGGCGCTGTACCTGAGTGACCGGGTGCTGGTGATGGACAACCGGCCCAGCAGCATTCGCCAGGAACTGGCGGTCGACTTGCCGCACCCGAGGGATCGGCGTGACCCGCTGCTGGCGCAGCTCAAGGCGCTGGCCTTGACCGAGTTGCAGCGGGCCCATGTGATCTGAGGACTACTCGTAACCCGAGACGAGCGAGGTTTTCA
Source organism: Pseudomonas sp. TE3911 (assembly GCF_054062775.1). NCBI lineage: Bacteria > Pseudomonadati > Pseudomonadota > Gammaproteobacteria > Pseudomonadales > Pseudomonadaceae > Pseudomonas > Pseudomonas sp. TE3911. The sequence goes on from NZ_JBSSFP010000001.1 coordinate 2,534,441, forward strand.
TGGCCCACAGGTTGTTGTGGCGAGCCCGCTCGCCACAACGCGCATCACGCCTTGCGCAGGCTCACCCAATAACGCGTTCGGTATTGCACGTCCAGCGCCAGGGTCGAGGCCAGCAGGTTGAGAATGCGGTCGGTGTCATCCAGGCGGAAACTGCCGATCACCCGTAGCGTTTCCAGGCGCGGCTCCCAGCGCAACACGCCAGGGCGATAGCGCTCCAGCTCCCTGAGGAAATCCCCCAGTGGCTGGTTCTGCGCGGTCAGTACACCGTCGCGCCAGCCCAGTTGCAGCACATCAAACAACGCCCGGGCACCCAGGCCGCCGGCCTTGAGCGGCGCTTGCTGGCCTGCTTGCAAGGTCGCCATCTGGCCGCTCAGGTCGCGCACCTGAACCGTGCCCTTGAGCACCGAGACCAGACAACCGGACGCCAGTTGCCGTATGCACACGTCAGCCTGACTGACGAGCAATTGGCCGTAGCGGGTTTGCACCGTCATTGCCGCCGCGCCCGGCACCGTCAGCGCCAGTTCACCGTCGACCAAGCTGACCCGTCGCTGGGCCATATCTACGTCTACCGCCGTGGCGGTGTTGAGTTGCAGACTGGCACCATCGGCCAGCGGCAGGCGCTTGCGCTCGCCAGTAGCGGTACGCAGGTCGGCACGCCAAGTGTCGATGGGTAATTGCCGGCTGATCAGCCACGCCGTCGGCAACAGTGCCGCCACACCCAACGCACGCTTGAGCACCGCACGCCGGCCCGGTTGCGGGCGGTCGAGGCTGGCCATGGCCAGAGCCTGGGGCAAAGCGCTGAAGCGTTGGCGCAGGGATTGGGCTTTCTGCCAAGTCTGTTCATGCTGGGGATGGCTGTCGCGCCAGTGCTGCAGCGCGGCATGATCACGCTCGGTGGCGGCGCCGGACTCCAGCAGCGCCAGCCACTGGGCAGCAGCGCGGGCGACGTCGCGGCTCAAAGCTCCACCAGCAGGCAATGTTCATACGCCTGGGCCATGTAGCGCTTGATCGTGCGTTCGGACACCTCAAGCCGTTCGGCAATCTCGCGATACCCCAGACCCTCCAACTGGCTCCATAGAAAGGCGCGGCGTACAAGCACCGGCAAGCCATCGAGCAACTCATCCAGGGCTTGCAGGGTTTCCAGCATCAGCCAGCGCTGTTCGGGGGACGGCACGCAAGCTTCGGGCAAGTTGGCCAGGGCGTTCAGATACGCCTGTTCCAGGCTGCGGCGCTGATGGAAGTTCACCAGCAGGCGCTTACCGACCGTCACCAGGTACGCCCGCGGCTCCTGCATCTGTGCAATCGGCTGCGCACTGGCCAGTACGCGCAGAAACGTATCCTGGCTCAGGTCGGCCGCATCCCAGGCATTGCCCAGGCGCCGCCGCAGCCAGCTTTCCAGCCAACTGCGATGGTCGCGGTATAGGCTCGATAGCGTCAGTTCGGGGGCGTGCGTGGGGACAACAGCATCATTCATGGCAACAACCTGCACGGCGCGATTGAGTCTCAAATGAGATTCATTCTATTTAATATCGTGCCGGGACACCATGATCTTTTCAACCTCGCGTTTACAGCATCGCCGCCCTCTGCCGCAGCAGGTCAATAAACAAGCCCAGTTCGCGGCTCACCCCCTCGCCCTTGCGCAACAAGATGCCAAACGGCGCCAGCCGCACGTCCAGGGCCACCGGCAGCGCGACCACCAGGCCCATTTTCAGATAATCACGCAAGGCACTTTCCGACAGCACCATCACCGCGTCCGTCAGTTGGATCAACTGCTGCATGGAGTACACCGAGCTGCATTCGATGATGTCCGCCGGGCTTGGCAGCGCCAGGTCTTGCAGGGCCTGGTCGAAACCGATGCGCGCCGGGCTTGTTTGCGGTTGCAGGATCCACGGCCAGTCGCGCACCAGCTCTGCCAGGGATAGCCGGCCGCGTCGGACCAATGGGTGGCCGGCATGCACCACCACCAGCAGGCGCTCGTTGCCCAGGGGTTCGAAGCTGTAGTGCTCGCTGTCGGTGGCGGCGGTGCGCCGGGAGATGGCCAGGTCGATGCGCCCCTGCTCCAGCAGTTGGATCACCTGGTCGCTGGTGTCGCCCATGATGCGGATACGCAGTTGCGGATTGAGCGCCTTGATCTGCGCAATGCAGTCCATCACCAAGTCCGGCGCGGCGCCCATGATGGTGCCGATGGACAAGTAGCCATACCCGCCCTGCTGGCGCGCCATCAGGTCTTCGGCGCAACGGTCGAGGCCACTCAGCGCCGACTCGGCAAAGTTGATCAGTTGCTGGCCCAGCGCCGTTGGCCGCATCCCCCGTGGCAAGCGCTCGAACAGGTCGCAGCCGAACATATCTTCAATCTCGCGCAGCATGCGCGTGGCCGCCGGTTGCGACATGTTCAGGGCCTGGGATGCACGGTGCAGGTTCTGACTGGAACTGAGCGCTACCAGCATATGCAGATGCTTGTAGCGCAGGCGGTTGAACAAGCTGCGGGAGAGGACGGGACTACTCATAAATTCCTTATTACCGATACCCTGAGGGTATCACTTGTAAGCGAGATTCGATTTGTAGCGTATTGCTCGGCCGCCGTACAGTCCGTTCCATAAGAACAAAACAACGGACTCCATCATGAAAACCCTGCCCGCGCCCCTGCTCGCCAAGATTTCCTGGCGACTGCTGCCCTTCCTGCTACTGATGTACATCATGGCGTTTCTTGACCGTGCCAACGTCGGCTTTGCCAAACAGGCCTTCCAGGCCGATACCGGCTTGAGCGATGCCGCGTTTGCCTTCGGCGCCGGTGTGTTCTTCGTCGGCTACGCGCTGCTGGAAGTGCCGAGCAACCTGATCCTGCACCGTGTCGGCGCCCGTCTGTGGATGTGCCGCATCATGGTCAGTTGGGGCCTGATTTCGGCGGCGATGGTGTTTGCCCATAACGAAACCAGCTTCTACGTGCTGCGTTTTTTGTTGGGCGTGGCCGAAGCCGGATTCTTCCCCGGCGTGATCCTCTATCTCACCTACTGGTTCCCCCAGGCCGTGCGCGGCAAGGCCATGGGCTTCTTTTACTTCGGCGCCCCCCTGGCATTCATTGTCGGCAGTCCGTTGTCCGGCCTGCTGCTGGAGATGGACGGTTTCGGCGGTATTCACGGCTGGCAATGGCTGTTCGCCGTGGAAGGCTTGATGGCCAGCGCCGTGGGGATCTGGGCCTACTGGTACCTGGACAACCGCCCCGCCGACGCCAAGTGGCTGAGTGTGGATGAACGCCAGCAAATCCAGACCTTGCTGGACACGGAAGACCAACACAAAACCTCCCACGGCCGCAGCCTGCTCAACGTGCTGTGCCAGCCGTCGGTGCTGTACCTGTGCCTGGTGTATTTGCTGATCCAGGCCAGCGTGTACGGCGTGGTGTTTTACCTGCCAACCCAAGTGGGCGGCCTGCTCGGCACCAAGGTCGGCTTGATGGTTGGGCTGGTCTCGGCGATTCCCTGGATCTGCGCACTGTTTGCCGCCTGGTGGATTCCCGGTTATTCCGACCGCACCGGCGAACGCCGCCGCACCGCTTGCCTGACCTTATTGATGGCCGCCGCCGGCATTGCTTGCTCGGTGACCTTCGCCAACCCGCTGCTGGGCATGCTCGCCTTGTGCTTTGCCGCCTCGGGTTTTATCGCGGTGCAGCCGGTGTTCTGGACCTTTCCTTCCAGCTACCTGGCCGGCAGTGCCGCTGCTGCGGGCATTGCGCTGATCAACTCATTCGGTGCCCTCGGCGGCTTCATCGCGCCGGTCATCAAGCACTGGGCCGAAGGCGCCTTCCATTCTCCGGCAGCCGGTTTGTACCTGCTGTCCGCCACCACGGTACTGGCTGCATTGCTGGTACTGGGCATCCATTCACCCGGCCGCACTGCATCGAACACGCAGGCCACTGTTTAACGTCAGGAGTCACACCATGGGTCATCTCACCATCAAACACGTGCGCGCCTTTGTATTGCGAGGCGGCGGCGCCGATTACCACGACCAGGCCGACGGCCACTGGATCGACGATCACATCTCGACGCCCATGAGCAAATACCCCGAGTACCGCCAGAGCCGCCGCAGTTTCGGCATCAACGTACTCGGCACGCTGGTGGTGGAGATCGAAGCCAGCGACGGCACTGTCGGGTTTGCCGTGACCACTGGCGGCGAACCGGCGGCGTATATCGTCGAGAAACACCTGGCGCGCTTTATCGAAGGCGCCCGCGTCACTGATATCGAAAAGATCTGGGACCAGATGTACCAGTCCACCCTCTACTACGGTCGCAAGGGCCTGGTGATCAACACCCTTTCCGGCGTCGATCTGGCGTTGTGGGACTTGCTCGGCAAAATCCGCCAGGAGCCCGTGCATCAGTTGCTCGGCGGTGCGGTACGCGACGAATTGCAGTTCTACGCCACCGGCGCCCGCCCGGACTTGGCGCAGAAGATGGGTTTTATCGGCGGCAAGATGCCCCTGCACCACGGCCCCAGCGAAGGCGAAGAAGGCCTGCGCAAAAACCTCGAACAATTGGCCGACATGCGCGAAAGGGTCGGCCCGGACTTCTGGCTGATGCTCGATTGCTGGATGAGCCTGGACCTCAACTACGCGACCAAACTCGCCATCGGTGCCCATGAACACGGGCTCAAATGGATCGAAGAAGCCCTGAGCCCGGACGATTACTGGGGCTACGCAGCCCTGCGCAACAATGTGCCCAAGGGCATGCTGGTGACGACCGGCGAACACGAAGCCACTCGTTGGGGCTTCCGCATGCTGCTGGAAATGGGCTGCTGCGACATTATCCAGCCGGATGTCGGCTGGTGCGGCGGCCTCACCGAGCTGGTGAAAATCTCGGCCTTGGCCGATGCCCATAATGCGATGGTCGTGCCCCACGGCTCGTCGGTGTACAGCTACCACTTCGTCGCCACCCGCCATAACAGCCCGTTCGCCGAATTCCTGATGATGGCGCCGAAGGCCGATGAAGTGGTGCCGATGTTCCACCCGCAACTGCTCGGCGAACCGGTGCCGGTGAATGGCCGCATGCGCTTGTCGGTGCTCGACAAGCCCGGTTTCGGCGTAGACCTGAACCCGGATTGCCAACTGCACCGTCCGTACAATCGCTGAGGAAAACGCCATGAATATGCCCCGTAATGGCTTCAAGGCTGCCCTGGCCAAGGACGCCACCCAATACGGCATCTGGGCCGGTTTCGCCACCGGCTACGCCGCCGAGATCGTCGCTGGCCTCGGTTATGACTGGATGCTGATCGACGGTGAACACGCGCCCAATACCGTGCCCAGCGTGCTCAACCAACTGCAGACGGTGGCGCCCTACGCTACCGCGCCGGTGGTACGCGCGGTGAATGGCGATGCCAGTCTGATCAAGCAACTGCTCGACGTCGGCGCCCAGACGCTGATGATCCCCATGGTGGAAACCGCCGAACAGGCTCAAGCCCTGGTGCGCGCCATGCGTTACCCACCCCATGGCATTCGCGGCGTCGGCGGCGGTTTGACCCGCGCCACACGCTGGGATGGTGTGGCGAACTACCTGCAAACCGCCCACGAGGAGCTGTGCCTGATCGTCCAAGTGGAATCACGCCTGGGCGTGGAAAACGTCGCAGCCATTGCCGCCGTGGAAGGCGTGGACGCGGTGTTTATCGGCCCCGCCGACCTCTCCATCGGCCTCGGCCACGCCGGTAACCCCGGCCATCCCGAAGTTCAGGAACGCATCAAATACGCGGTGAACGCCACCCTCGCCGCCGGCAAAGTCAGCGGCATCCTGGCGCCTAACGAAGACGACGCTCGCCGTTACCAAGCCTGGGGTTGCCGTTTTATCGCAGTGGCCATCGACATCAGCCTGTTACGCCAGAGCGCGTTGGCCACCCTCGCCCGCTATCGCCCGGTTGCCGACGCGCCCACACCATCACGTACTTACTGAGGAGCTGCCCATGTCATCCGTTCCCGTGTACCAGAACTTCATCAATGGCCGCTTCGTCCCCAGCGAAGCCCATCTGGATGTACTCAATCCGGCCAGCGGCGCCTTGCTGTCCAAGGTGCCCGCCTCTACCGCCGCTGACGTCGACCAAGCCCTCGCTGCGGCGCGCGGTGCGCAAAAAGCGTGGGCGCGCAAGCCGGCCATCGAACGCGCCGGGCACTTGCGCCGCATCGCCGCCAAGCTGCGGGAAAACGTCGCGCACCTGGCGCGCACCATCACCCTGGAACAGGGCAAGGTCACTGGCCTGGCCGAAGTCGAAGTGAATTTCACCGCCGACTACCTCGACTACATGGCCGAATGGGCGCGGCGCATTGAAGGCGAGATCATCACCAGCGATCGGCCCAACGAAAACATCTTCCTGTTCCGCAAACCCTTGGGCGTAGTGGCGGGCATCCTGCCGTGGAATTTCCCGTTCTTCTTGATCGCCCGAAAACTGGCCCCGGCGTTGCTCACCGGCAACACCATCGTGATCAAGCCCAGCGAAGAAACCCCGAACAACTGCTTTGAGTTCGCCAAGCTGGTGGCCGAGACCGACCTGCCCGCCGGTGTGTTCAACGTGGTCTGCGGCGACGGCCAGGTCGGCGGCGCACTCACCGCCCATAAAGGCGTGGACATGATCAGCTTCACCGGTAGCGTCGCCACCGGTTCGCGCATCATGGCCGCCGCTGCGCCAAACATCACCAAGCTCAACCTGGAACTGGGCGGCAAGGCTCCGGCCATCGTGCTGGCAGACGCCGACCTGGAGCTGGCAGTTAAAGCCATTCGCGACTCGCGCATCATCAATACCGGGCAAGTGTGCAACTGCGCGGAGCGGGTATACGTGGAGCGCAAGGTCGCCGACCCGTTCATCGAGCGCATCAGCGCGGCCATGTCAGCCACGCGCTACGGCGACCCGATGGCCATGGCCGACGCGGAAATGGGCCCACTGATCAACCGCCAGGGCCTGGAAAACGTCAACCGTAAGGTGCGCACCGCACTGAGCCAGGGTGCCACGCTGATCAGCGGCGGACAGATTGCCGACCTCGGCGCGGGCTTTCACTTCCAGCCGACGGTATTGGCCGGGTGCCGCGCCGACATGGAGATCATGCGCGAAGAAATTTTTGGCCCGGTGCTGCCGATCCAGATTGTCGACGACCTCGACGAAGCCATCGCCATGGCCAATGACTGCGACTACGGCCTGACCTCATCGATCTACACCCGCGACCTTGGCAAGGCCATGCACGCGGTGCGCGAGATCGACTTTGGTGAAACCTACGTCAACCGCGAAAATTTCGAGGCCATGCAGGGCTTCCATGCCGGGGTGCGTAAATCCGGGATCGGCGGCGCCGATGGTAAGCATGGCCTGTACGAATACACCCATACCCATGTGGTGTACCTACAGAGCTGAGGTGGTGAAGCGGGCCAGTGCGCGTTAGCGTGCTGGCCCTTCCTGAGAAAATCCCACAAGGATTGCGCAATGCCTCTGATGCCTTACAGCGGCCCCATCATCGATAGCCACTTGCACCTGTTCGACCCGCGTCGCCCCCAAGGCATTCCGTGGCCCGAGCCGGGCAATCAACTGTATGCCGCCCATTTACCGAGCGATTATTGGGCCTTGGCCAGCTCACACAATGTGGTCGGCGCCATTGCTGTGGAAGCCAGCCCATGGCGTGACGACAACCGCTGGTTGCTCGAAACCCTACGCAGCGACCCGCGTATGCTCGGGTTCGTTGGCAATCTGGACCCACTGCACGCCGACTTCGCCGCCGACCTCGATGCCTTGGCGCAAGAGCCGCTGTTCCTCGGCTTGCGCTACGGCAACCTGTGGGACCGCGACCTGCTGCAAGACCAGACGCGCCCCGGTTTTATCGACGGTCTGCGCCAACTGGCCGCCTGTGGTCGGGGCCTGGACAGCGCCAACCCGAACCCGCGTTTGATCAAGGGTTTGTTGCACCTCAGCGATACGCTGCCCGAGCTGCGCATCATCGTCGACCACTTGCCCAATGCTCAGGTACCGGCCGGTGAAGAGGCGGCGTATCACGCCGACCTGTTGCGCCTGGCGCAGCGGCCGAACGTGTTCGCCAAACTCGCGGAAATCCCACAGCTCGGCCCCCAAGGTCTGATCGTCGATACGGCGTTCTACAACGACCGCCTGGCGGTGTTGTGGGAGGCGTTTGGTGACGAGCGCTGCTTCTTCGGCAGCGACTGGCCCAACAGCGATCACCTGGCCGATTTCGCCACCACCCTGGGGCTCGTAAAAAGCTGCATGGCGGACAAATCCGAGGCGGTGCAAGGCCAGTTTTTTCTGCACAACGCAGTGCGTATCTACACCCCGACCCATGGAGCGCCGTGATGCAGACCCGTGCCTTTCGCATGAACCTCAACCCGGGCCAGGCCGATGAATATCGCCGACGCCACGACGAAATCTGGCCGGAACTGGCCCAAGCCCTGCTGGACGCCGGCGTGGTGGACTACCGGATTTTTTTTGACGAGCCCGCCAACACGCTGTTCGCCGTCCTCACCCATGAAGACGCCCACGGCCTGGATGAGCTGCCCGGCACCGCGCTGATGCAACGCTGGTGGACTTACATGCAGGACATCATGCCCAGCCACGCGGATGCCTCGCCGATCAGTGTCGACCTGCTGCCCATGTTCCACCTGGCCCGCCCCTGATCTAACTGACCCACACAACAATAAAAAGGATTCGACTACGTGGAAATCATTCTCCTCGGTGTGATTCTGCACTTCATCGGCGGCTTCGCCTCCGGCAGTTTTTACATCCCCTACAAGAAGGTCCGCGGCTGGGCCTGGGAAAGTTATTGGATCACCGGCGGCCTGGTGTCCTGGTTGATCGTGCCGCTGATCGCCGCGCAACTGACGGTGCCGGGCTGGGTGGACATTCTGCGCAATGCCGACACCAGCACGCTGTTGTGGACCTATATGTTCGGCGTGTTGTGGGGCATCGGCGGGCTGACCTTCGGCCTGACCATGCGCTACCTGGGCCTGTCCTTGGGCATGTCGCTGATCATGGGCCTCACCTCGGCCCTCGGAGCGTTGATGCCGGCGCTGTACCGCGACCTGTTCACCGATGCAACCGAAGGCACCTTGACCTCGATGCTGGCCTCCCAGGGCGGGCATTGGGTGTTATGGGGCGTGGCGGTGTCACTGGTCGGTATCGCAGTGTGCGGCAAGGCTGGATTGATCAAGGAACGGGAAGTGTCCCAGGCGGTGAAGTTCGCCAGTGTCAGCGAATTTTCCCTGGGCAAGGGCATGCTGGTGGCAGTGATTTCCGGGGTGCTCAGCGCCTGTTTCAGCTACGGCATTTCTGCCGGACGCCCGCTGGCCGCCGCGGCGGTGGAACATGGCGCCAACAGCCTGTTCCAGAACAACGTGACCTTTATGGTGATCATGTGGGGCGGCCTGACCACCAACGGCATCTGGTGCCTGTGGCTGAACTGGCGCAACCGTACCTTTCATAACTACACCGATCGCAGCACGCCGCTGCTGGGCAACTACCTGCTGGTGGCCATCGCCGGCACGCTGTGGTTCTTGCAGTTTTTCTTCTACGGCATGGGCGAAAGCCGCCTGCAGAACGACGCCAGTTCCTGGGTGCTGCACATGTCATTCATCATCATCGTGTCCAACTGCTGGGGCCTGTATTTCCGTGAATGGCACGGCACCAGCGCCGCTAACAAGGGCGTACTGGTGGCCGGGATCGCGGTGATCCTCGGCGCCATCGCCATGGTCGGTTACGGCAATTACCTCGGCTGATGCCGCTAATTTTTGAAGGAGTGTTTTTATGTTGCTTGCAGACAAAACCGTGATCATCACCGGCGCCTCCCGTGGCATCGGCCGCGCCGCCGCCCGTGAATGTGCGCGCCAGGGCGCCCGTGTGGTCATCGGCCACAGCGGCAGTAGCCAAGGCACCGAGGCGGCGTATTCGCTGATTGAAGAGATCAAGGCGTTTGGCGGCAAGGCCGTTGAAGTGGGAGGCGATGCGGCCGACCCGGACACCGGCGACAAGCTGGTGGCCGGCGCCGTGCAAGCCTTCGGCAGTGTCGACGTGTTCGTCAACAACGCCGGCATCTGCCCGTTCCACTCGTTCCTGGATATGCCCCGCGAGGTCTATCTGAAAACCGTCAACACCAACCTCAACGGCGCCTACTTCGCCGTGCAGGCGGCGGCCAACCAAATGAAAAACCAGGGCCGTGGCGGCGCGATCATTGCCGTCAGCTCCATCAGCGCGCTGGTCGGCGGCGGCATGCAAACCCACTACACGCCGACCAAGGCTGGCCTGCATTCGTTGATGCAGTCCTGCGCAATTGCACTGGGGCCCTATGGCATTCGCTGCAACTCGGTACTGCCGGGGACCATTGCCACCGACATCAACAAGGAAGACCTGGCCGACGAGGAAAAGCTCGCCTACATGACCTCGCGCACGCCGCTGGGTCGCTTGGGCGAACCGGATGATGTGGCAGGGCCGATCGTGTTCCTCGCCTCGGACATGGCGCGCTATGTGACCGGCGCCTCGTTGCTGGTGGATGGCGGGTTGTTCGTTAACCTCCAGTAAAACCGCACTCTCAAACACCCAAGAACCAATGTGGGAAGGGACTTGCTCCCTCCCACAGGGGGTCTCTGTGTGCCTGAAATTTGTGTTGTACCTGATAAAAACAACAATCCCAGGAGTACTTCCATGCGCACCACCCTCCCCCTGGCCCTGCTCTGCAGCGCCATGTCCACCTGTGCCTTCAGCGCCGGCCTGCTCGATCCCAACTCCCCGGCCATGCTCGGCGACTGGAGCGGCCTGCGCCCCCAATTGGCCGAACAAGGCTACGACTTCACCCTCAAATACGTCGGCGAAGTCGGCTCCAACCTGGGCGGTGGCTACAACTCCCACACCACCGCGCGCTGGAGCGACCAGTTGATCCTGGGCGTGAACATGGACCTGCAAAAACTCCTCGGCTGGCAGGACGCGACCTTTCGCATCGGCATCGGCGAGCGCCATGGCAAGGACATCACCAACGACCGCGTGCACCAACCCAACGCCACGGGCCTGACGTCCACCATGGAAGTGTTCGGCGGCGGCAACGCCTGGCGGCTGTCGCAGTTCTGGTACGAGCAAAAGTTCTTCAACCGGAAATTCGCCCTCAAACTCGGTCGCTTTGGCCATGGTGAAGACTTCGATCAGTTCCCCTGCGAATTCCAGAACGTCACCCTGTGCGGTTCCCAGGAAGGTAACTGGAACGGCGTGTGGAACAGCTTCCCGATCAGCCAGTGGGCAGTGCGCGCCAAGTACCAATTCACCGATGAGTTCGCCATGCAGGTCGGCGCCTACGATAAGAACCCTGGCAACGCCGAGGCCAGCAATGGCTTCAAACCGTTTATCAGCGGCTCCCAGGGCACCAGTTTCCCTATCGAAGCCATCTGGAAAGGTCAGATCCAAGGCCTGAATTCGGAGTACCACGCCGGTTACTACTACGCCAACGCCGACACCAAGGACATGCTCAAGGACGCCGACGGGAACTACGCTGCCAGCTCGAAAAAGCCCTATCGGATGTATTCCAGCAACAGCGGCTGGTGGCTGTCGGGACAGCAACAATTGACCACCGTCGACGGCAACAGCGCGCGCGGGCTCAACGTATTCGCCAACCTGACGGTGAATGACCCGGACAAAAGCGTGATCAAGAACCTGATCCAAGTCGGCCTGATCTACCGTGGCCCGTTCGATTCACGCCCGAACGACACCATCGGCCTTGGCGCGTCGAAGTTGCAGGTCAGCGACCGCTATACCCGCAACACGCAGACGCTCAACGCGGCCAATGGCGTCAGCGATATCGACGATCCGCTTTACGTGCCCGAGCAGCGCCGCGAGTACAGCTACGAGATCAACTATGGCGTGCAGGCGACCCAATGGCTGATGGTGCGGCCTAACCTGCAATACGTGAAATACCCCGGCGGGCTCACACAAACCCGCGGCGCGGTGGTCGGTGGCGTGCAGTTTATTGTTGATTTCTAGATACCCGTGCCAGCGCGCCCCTCAAAGACCGCGCTGGCGAAGCCATTGCAAAAAGCCCTTCTTGACCGGTACCACTGGCGCGTCTTGGGTCAGCACCTGAGCGGCGTGCAAGCGGAAATCCAACAGGGTTTTCATGGCGTCGGCGATGTCGTGCCGCGCGTCCAGGCACGGCGTCAGGTACGCCTTCTCGATGCGGTACAACGTGCAGAACGTCTTGGCGGTGAAGTCCGCCAAGGCCGCTTGCTCAGTCAGAATCCCCGCTTCGCCGATCACCTCGCCGGGGCCCATGCGCCCGGCTTCGAACGCGTGGCCGCCCTTGATCAGCATCACCGACACCACACCCGACTCGACGATAAACAAATGATCGCTGACCTCCCCCGCCGGCAGGATCATCTCGCCGGCGCGATAGGTGTGCAGGGTCATGTTCTGGCTGAAGATGTCCTTTTCCTCCTGGCGCAAAGTGGAGAAAATCGACGAACTGTCCAACAGTGCCCGCGCCGGAGAGGTCGGCACTGGGGTCGCGCTTTCGACGGCGGACAACAGGCTCACGCCCGCTGCCTGCAGGTGCCGGAACGCCAAGTCGTAGAGTTGGTTGCGCACTTCGCGCTTGAGGGTCATGGTCGGCACGAACCCGCTGATTTCATACTCCACGCCGCCACTGGCGGAAGTCTTGAACGCCACACTCGGCGCCGGTTTGGCCAGCAGCGGACGGCAACCCTGCATGGCCCGCTCCAGCGCTTCGATCACCGTTTGCGGCCGTGCATGGGGGCTGACCTGCAGGCTGACCGCCAGGCCAAACATATCGGCCGGGCGCGAAAAGTTGATGATCTTGGCCTTTGCCGCCAGGGAGTTGGGAATCACCGCCATGCTGCCCTGGGAGGTTTGCAGGCGCGTGGCGCGCCAGTCGATGTCCGTGACCCGGCCTTCAGTGCCGTCGATGGAAATCCAGTCATCCAGTTGATAGGGCTTGGTGGTATTGAGCACGATCCCGGAAAACACATCACTCAAGGTGCTTTGCAACGCCAGGCCGACAATGATCGCCACCGCGCCGGACGTGGCCAACACGCCCTTGACCGGCAGATCGAGCACATAGGCCAGCGCGGCAATGATCGCGATCAGGAAAATCACCGCGCCCATCAGATCCTGCAACAGCCGCCCGGTGTGGCCAACCCGCTGCATCATCAACGCACCGAGCAACACCGTCAGCGTACGCGCCGCGAACAACCACCAACCAATCTGCAACGCCGTGGCGGCCATGTGCAACGCGGTGTTGTCGGCGTAGGGCGCGACGAGCATGGGGTTCATGCCGTCGTTGAACAGCACGGCACTGAAGACTGCAAAGATCACCAACCGCGCTGCGAGTTTCCAATTAGCCAGGTTGGCGGAGATAAGTCGCCACACGGCGATGTCGATAAGGATCAGCGCCAGGGCGCACAGCATCGGGTGATCGGAGATAAATGAGGGCATCCAGGCGACTCCAGGGCGAATGACGGGAAGATCGCATGAATTGAGAACACTGGAAAACAAAATGTAGAAGCCGGCTTGCCAGCGAAAGTATCGACTCGGTGTGCCAGGGACACCACGGTGATGCTATCGCCGGCAAGCCGGCTCCTACCCTTTTGTTTACGGCTAACTGTCAGGCATGCATCTGCCCAAATTTACCCGATTGGAAATCCGCAAACGCCTGATGAATCTCCTGCTCGGTGTTCATCACAAACGGCCCGTGCCCGACGATGGGCTCGTCAATCGGTTCGCCGCTGAGCAGCAGCACCTTGGCGGCGTCGTTGGACTCCAGGACCAGTTGCGTGCCATCGCGCTCAAACAACGCCAGTTGGCCTTGGCGCGCGACTTCTTCGCCATTGACCAGCACAGTGCCGCGCAGGATCACCAGGGCGGTGTTGCGCCCGGCGTGCAAGTCCAGGGTCACGGGCTTGCCGGCGTTAAGACGCAGGTCCCACACGTCAATCGGCGTGAAGGTGCGTGCGGGCCCTTTGGCGCCGTCGAACGCTCCGGCGATCAGGCGCAGGTGCCCGGCGTCATGGGGCAGCGCAAGCACGGGAATATCGCCATCGACAATGGTCTGGTAACCGGCGTCGGCCATTTTGTCCTTGGCGGGCAAGTTGACCCACAGTTGCACCATCTCCAGCGCGCCGCCTTTACGGGCGAACGCTTCGGAGTGGAATTCTTCATGGAGAATGCCTTTTGCGGCCGTCATCCATTGCACATCGCCGGGGCCGATGGTGCCGCCTGCGCCGGTTGAATCACGGTGCTCGACTTCACCGTCGTAGACGATGGTCACGGTTTCAAAGCCGCGATGGGGGTGTTGGCCTACGCCGCGACGTTGTTCGGTGGGGGTAAATTCGGCCGGACCGGCGTGGTCCAGCAGCAGGAATGGGCTGATGTGTTTGCCCAGGTTGTCGTAGGAAAACAGTGTGCGCACCGGGAAACCGTCGCCGACCCAATGGGCGCGAGGGCTGGTGTAGATGCCGATGAGTTTTTTCATGGTGATCCTCCAAAGTGCATACACCTTAAAACCGATAACAATTGAGCGGTAGACGGCTAAAACACCCTAGAGCGTCCTACTGATGGAACGGAGTACCAGTGCCCCACCATAAAAACCGCGTTAATGATAATGACTCGTAGTAATATCCGCCCTCTCCCGCTCAACCTCCCGAGGGCTGCAATGCCGTTTGCCCCTGCGCCTGTCGCACCGCGCGTGCTGGTGGTGGATGACCACCGCAAAATCCGCGAACCCTTGGCCACTTACCTGCGTCGCCACACCTTCGATGTGCGCACCGCCGAAGACGCGGCTGGGATGTGGCAATTGCTCAAGACCCAGGCGTTCGACGTCGTAGTGCTCGACGTGCTGCTACCGGATGGCGATGGTTTCGAGCTGTGCAACCAGTTGCATCGGCGCAGCAATACCCCCGTGATTCTGTTGACCGCCCGCGATACCGCCGCCGACCGCATCCGCGGCCTGGACCTCGGCGCGGACGATTACGTGACCAAGCCCTTCGAACCCCGCGAACTGGTCGCACGCATCAACAGTGTGCTGCGCCGCCAAGGCCGCAACACCGGGCCGGCCGCGCCCAGCGGAGGCCCACAGGCTTACCGGTTCGCTGGCTGGCAGTTCAGCGTGAGCAGCGCCACGTTGTGCCGCGACGCCAGCCCGGCAATCCAGCTCAGTACAGCGGAAAGCCGTTTGCTGCAGGTGTTCCTTGCCCACCCCAATACGTTGCTGCCCCGCGAACGTTTGATCGACCTCACCGCTGCCGCCGACAGCGACGTCAGCGACCGCGCCATCGACCGCCAGGTCAGCCGCCTGCGCCGCAAGTTGGCCCACGGCGATGCCACGCCGGACCTGCTGCGCACTATCTGGGGCGGCGGCTATCTGTTGGCGGCCGAGGTCAGTGAATGCGCGCCCTGAACAGGCTGTGGCCGCGCACCCTGGCGCGGCAATTGAGCCTGTTGTTGCTGCTGGCCTTGCTCGCATCCAACGGCATCGCGATGTTGTTTTTGCAACGCACCGGCAGCCTGATCCACCCACTGTCGCGCAGTTTCAGCCTGGAGCGCCTGGGGATTGCCCACCACACGGCAATCGACCTGACGCCCACTGAAACCGAGCACCTGCTGGCCGGGATGAGCCACGACGACACGCGCTTCTGGATTGCACCGACGCCCGAAGTGGCGCCGTTTGAACTGCGCCCGGAGGAGCAGAGACTGGCCAGTGAGCTGCGTCGCCAATTGCACCTGGATGACGCGGCCGCCATCGGCATGCAGTTGGAACGCATCAGCGGTGCCGACGCCCGCACCCATGTGTTCAGTCCCGCCGGCTGGGCGCCGTTGCGCTTGCGCAGCAGCGTGCCACTGCCGAACGGTACCTATCTGAATGCCGTGCAATACCCCGCCGGCGCCTATGAATGGGGCCGCGTTCTGGCCTACAGCCTGCCGGTGACAACGCTGCCAGTGCTGCTGATCGTGATGTTTTTCATTGCCCGCGTGGTGCGCCCGATCAAAACCCTGGCCCAGGCCACGGAGCGCGTCAGCCGTGGTGAATGGATCGCTCCGCTGCCGGAAATCGGCCCACAGGAAGCCCGCGACCTCACTGCCGCTTTCAACACCATGCAGGCCAATCTTGCCCGGCATGTCGAAGGCCGTACGCGGATGCTTGCAGCGGTCAGCCACGACCTGAACACGCCGATCACCGAACTGCGCCTGCAAGTGGAATTGCTGGAGCCCGGCGACGCCCGGGATGACATGCTCGAAAGCATCGCGCAATTGAGTGCGATGGTGCGTGAAACCCTGAATTTCGTGCGCGATGACGCGGTCCAGGAAGCGACCGCCACGATGTCGATGAGCGGCCTGCTGGATGACCTGGCCAAGCGTTATCAGCGCATGCGGCAACCTGTCAGTTGGGCGGGTGCGCCACACCTGATGCTGACCTGCCGGCCTCTGGCGCTCAAGCGCGCGTTAACCAACGTGATCGACAACGCCCTGCACCACGCTGGGGATGCCCACCTGAGCTTGATCCAAGAAGATAACGGCTGGCTGCGCATCGAGGTGCTCGACCACGGCCAAGGCTTGCCCGAGGCCTGGCTGGACAAAGTCTTCGAACCCTTTGTGCAACGCGGCGTCAGTGACGGTGGCGTGGGGTTGGGCCTGGCGATTGCACGTTCGTGCATCCAGGCCCATGGCGGCGAACTGGTATTGCAGAATCGCCCACCGGCCGGCCTGTGCGCGGTGGTGCGATTGCCGGCGGCACTTTAGAAGTTGAGCGTGGCCCCCATCCACAGCGTACGACCGTAGTTCACCGTGCCGTAGGTTTCATCGTCCAAACGCTTGTCGGTGAGGTTGTTGAGGGAGGCGTTGAGGGTCAGCGAGTCGCTCACGTCGTAGGAGCCGCCCAGGTCGGCGGTGGTGTAGCCCGGTGCGGGTTCGTCGGTGATGGTGTTGCCGGTTTCTTCGCCGTAGTAACTCAGCGACGCCCAGGCCTGGGTGCGGTCGTTGATGCTCCACTCGGTGCGCACATTGGCTTTCTGCTTCGGCGTGAGAGCCAATGGTGCACCTTTGTTGGCGCCGCTTTTCTGCTCGGAATCGGTGTAGGTGTAGTTGGCCTTGAGCAGCACGCTGGCGTTGATATCCCATTGGCCGTTGAGCTCGACGCCCTGGATGATCGCTTTGTCGACGTTGACCCGTTCCATGATGGTGTAGCCGTTCCAGCGCTGGTCGGTGGTGACGGTAGAGAGCTTGTCCTGGAAGTCGTTGTAGAACAGCGTCACGCCGCCCGACAGGTCATCGCGGTTGCTCCACAGCGCAGAGACTTCGTAGTTGGTGCTGGTTTCGGGCTTGAGGTCCGGGTTGCCGAACATCACGAAGCGGTTGCGGCGCAGGTAAGCGTAATCCTCGACCACGGCACGCAGTTCCGGCGCCTTGAAGCCACGGGCGATGCCGCCCTTAAGGGTCCACTGATCGGTGGCGCGCCACACGCTGTAGATCCGCGGGCTCAGGTGCGCGCCGTACTCTTCGTGCTCATCCAGACGCAGGCCGGTGGTCAAGGCGAAGCTGTCGGTGACTGACCATTCGTTTTCGGCGAACAGGGCTTTTTGCACCACCGAGAATTTATAGTCGACGCGGTCACCCAGGCCCTGGTTCCAGTCGGTCAGCTCGCTTTCGTTCCATTGCACGCCCACGGTGCTGACGTTATGGGCGGTGGGCACCACCAGTTTGGCGTCGAATACGGTGTTCTTGATTTCGGGTTTGCGCCCGTAGATATCGGTCTGGGCCGGGGTGGCCTTGCCTTCGCGGGTCGAGGTTTCCTGGGACAGGGCGATGTCCGAGGTTGCCCAGCCCCAGCGGCCTTGATGGGACAAGGACCAGTGATCGCGGTTGTTTTCCTGCTCGCGAGTGGCCCAGTTGGCGCTCATGCCGTCGCCGTTCTTCAGGCGCGTGGCACCCGCTTCCAGCAGGATGTCGTGGTCAATATTAGGAGTGAAAGCCAGGCGCGCGGTGAGGTCGCGGTGGTCGGCCTTGCTGAAGCCATTGGTCTGTTCGATGTCATCGTCGGCCTGGCGATCGAGGTAACGGCCCCACACCTGCAAGCCAAGGAAATCTTCCTTGAGCGGGCCGCTGAGGTAGAACTGCGTCTGGCGCGCATTGCCCTGGTCGCTGTGCTGGCGGGCCGAGTAGTCATAGCCGATGGAACCACCCCAGGTCGGTGAAACCTTGCGGGTGATCACGTTGATCACACCGCCGATCGCATCCGAGCCGTACAGCGACGACATCGGGCCCCGCACCACTTCGATCCGCTCGATGGCGGCGGCTGGCGGTACAAAGCTCTGTTCATAGCCACTGTTGCCGTTGACCCGTGACTCCCGCGCGCTCTGGCGTTTGCCGTCGACCATGATCAAGGTGTAATCGGCCGGCATGCCACGGATGGAGATGTCGGTTTCATTCGCCCCACCGTTGACCGTCACGCCCTCCACATCCCGCACCGCGTCGCCGAGGTCGCGGTAGGACTTGCGGCGCAATTCCTCGCCGTCGATCACCGTCACCGAGGCCGGCGCATCCTCCACACTCTGGGCATAACCGGCGGCCGTCACCACCACGTCGTTGAGTTCCAGGGCAACAGGTTCGTCGGCATGGGCGCTGAAGCTGCTGGCGACCAGCAGAGCCAGGGGCGTAACGCGAAAGGCAGGAAGCATGGGCGTAGACCTTAGGATTAGACTCAAAAGAGAATCGTAATCATCTAGCCCCGATTAAATTGGACAAAGTGTGACAGCTCAAGCCACCGGCACCAGTGCCACACGCCGTTCACGCAGTAGATGAAACGCCACAAACGCCATCACCGCAAAACCCGCCTGGATCATGATCATCGGTAAGGCACTGCCGTCGCGCAGTTGGCTCAGCAGCAGGCCACTGCAGGTGGCGCCGAACATCTGCGCAAAGCCCATCAGGCCTGCCGCCAACCCGGCTCGGTGCGCGTTGGGCATCACCCCGCCCGTGACCGCGCCGGGCAACACCAGCCCGCCGCCGAGCGTCGCCAGGGCAATGGGAATATCCAACCCCAACACCGACAAGCCGAACAGCCCGTAAATCACCGCCGCCAATACCCCGCCGAGGGCTACCAGCGTTACCCCCATCGCCACAATCCGCTGCGCCCCCAGGCGTAGGATATTGCGCCGGGTGTAGGTGGACCCGACGATCAGCATCGAGACGATCACGCCAAAATTGATGCCGTACTCCAGGCTGCTCAAGCCGAGCAGGTTGATAAACACCGCAGATGATCCGGCAATCACCGCGAACATCGCGCCGTAAGTGCACGCCAACGCCACGGCGAATGCGCGGTATGGGCGGCCCTTGAGCAAATCCAGGTACTGCCCGCCGAGGGTGCGCCAGTGGCCGGCCTTGGGGTCGAGGTAAGGGTTGCTTTCGCGAAAGAACAGCAGCACCAGCAGCAACACCACACTGCCGATCACCAGCGCCAGTAGGATCGGCGCACGCCAGCCCACCACGTTGATCAGCAGTCCGCCGACCATTGGCGCGACGACGATCGCGTAGAGCATGCCGATCATCGTCAGCGCCAGGGCCGGCCCCGCTTCGACCTTCCACACATCGCGCACCACCGTGCGCGCCAACACCAGCGCCGCACAGGCGCCGAGGCCTTGCAGCACGCGGGCGGCGATAAATTGATGCATGTCGCTGACCAGCAGCATCGACATAGTCGCCATCACATACAGCACTAACCCGCCGATCAATACCGGACGCCGGCCGATGCGATCCGACAATGGCCCAAACAGTAATTGCCCCAGTCCAAACGCTGCGACAAAGGCAGACAGCGCCATCAGTGCCGACCCCGGCGGCGCCACCAGCGCCTGCTCAATGGCGCCGAGGCCGGGGATGATTAATTGGGTCGAGACTTCGCCGAGTGCCGTTAAGGCCACCAGTAGCAACAGCAAGCTTCGCGACGGAACCGAGGCATTCGACATGGGGATTATCCGGGGCTGGCTTAATTTATATTTCGACCATAATATGCGTAAAAAATTATGTCCATAATTTTTTGCCCACTGGTCAGCCCCTGGAGCCCGACATGAACCCTCTCCCCCTGCGTCTTTTCTCGCCCCTGGCTTTGCTGATGATCCTCAGCGGCTGTAACAGCCAGGCCGACACCGCCGCCCAAGCGCCCCAACCGCGCCCGGTACTCGTCGCCAAGGTCGAAGCTGCCGGCACGCAACAAAGCGCCTACACCGGTGTGGTCGCGGCGCGTACGGAAAGCGACTTGGGCTTTCGCGTCAGTGGCAAGGTGATCGAGCGCAAGGTCGATCCCGGCCAGCATGTCTCTCGTGGCGACACCTTATTGGTACTGGATATCGGCGACTTCGAATTGGCCCTGCGCTCGGCCAAGAACCGCGTGAATGCCGCCCAGGCACAACTGCGCCAGCGCCGCGATGATGCCAACCGCTATGAACGTCTGGCGAGTACCGGTGCTGTGTCGCGGCAGATCTTCGACCAATCGGCGACCAACCTGCGCGTCGCCGAAGCGGAATTGGCCTCGGCCCAATCCGACGCCAGCCAAATCGAGAACCGCCGCACTTACTCAGTGCTCAAGGCCGACGGCGACGGCATCATCACCGACGTACGCGTCGACCGCGGCCAGGTGGTCGCCGAAGGGCAGATCGTCGCGCGTCTGGCCCGTGATGGCGCCCGCGAAGCCATCGTTAACCTGCCGGAAAACCAGCGCGACCTGGCCTCGCAAAAAGCTCTGGCCTTCCCGTTCGGCGCCCCTGACCAGGCGGTAGCGGCCACGCTGCGCGAACTCTCCGCCAGTGCCGATCCCGTCACTCGTACGTACCGTGCGCGCTATGTGCTGCACGGCGCCGTCGACCGCTTCGCCCTCGGCTCAACCATCACCGTGCGCCTTCAAGGTAACGGCCAGATGCAACAGACCCGCGTGCCCATTGGTGCGCTGCACGATACAGGGCAAGGCACCGGAGTGTGGGTGGTCGGCGCCGATAACACAGTCGCCTTTGCCCCCGTCAACGTCGCCAGCCTCGGCCAGGAAGATGCGTTGCTCAACAGCGGCGTGAACCCGGACACCGTCATCGTCGCCCTTGGCGCCCACCTGCTGCACAGCGGGGATGCGGTGCGCCTGCTGCCCGCCCAGGCGCTGGCCCTCAACCGCAAACAGGACCAATGAGCATGCGCGGCATCAACCTCTCTGAACTAGCGGTCAAGCACCGTGCGGTCACGTTGTTCCTGATCATTGCGATCCTTGCCGCCGGCATTTTCTCGTTCGGCAAACTGGGGCGAGCCGAAGACCCATCCTTCACCGTCAAGGTGATGACCATCACGGCCGCCTGGCCCGGCGCCACTGCCCAGGAAATGCAGGAGCAAGTCGCCGACCGCCTGGAAAAACGCCTGCAGGAGTTGGATTACTACGACCGCGTCGAGACCATCGCCCAGCCAGGTTTTGTGTCGATGCGCATGACGTTCCTCGAATCCACCCGCCCCGGCGAGATTCAGGACTTGTTCTACCAGACCCGCAAAAAGCTCAGCGATGAAGCGTCGAGGCTGCCCAAGGGAGTGATCGGACCGTTTTTCAACGATGAATATTCCGATGTGTACTTTGCGCTGTACGCCCTGGAGGCCGAACACCTGCCCCATCGCCAGCAGGTGCAAATGGCTGAAGAGCTGCGCCAGGGTTTCCTCAATCTGCCGGGGGTGAAGAAGGTCAATATCCTCGGCGAGCAGGCCCAGCGGATTTTCGTCGAGTTTTCCTATGAGCGCCTCGCGACCCTGGGCATCAAGCCCGACCAGATCTTCGCCGCCCTCGCTGCGCAAAACGCTGTGGCGCCGTCGGGCTTTGTGGAAACCGCCGGTGCCCGCGCCTATATCCGTATCGACGGTGCCTTCGACAGCCTGGCGCTGATTGAAAACGTGCCCCTGGAAGTCAACGGCCGACTGCTGCGCATTGCCGATGTGGCGACCGTCAACCGAGGTTATGAAGACCCGCCCAGCTACCGTATCCGCCATCAGGGCGACCCGGCGCTGATGCTCGGTGTGATCATGGAGAAACACTGGAACGGCCTGGAACTGGACAAGCGCCTCAAGGACCAGGAAGCCCGGATCCAGGCAGACCTGCCACTGGGCGTGAATTTCGCCAAGGTCTCCGACCAGGCGAAAAACATCAGCCTGGCGGTCAATGAATTCATGCTGAAATTCTTCGTCGCCCTGGCAGTGGTGATGATCATCAGCCTGTTGGCCTTGGGCTTTCGCGTGGGCCTGGTGGTGGCGGCGGCAGTGCCACTGACGTTGTCCATAGTGTTCGTGATCATGCTGGTCACTGGGCGTGAGTTCGACCGCATCACCCTCGGCGCGCTGATTATCTCCCTCGGCCTGCTGGTGGACGACGCGATCATCGCCATCGAGATGATGGTGGTGAAACTGGAAGAAGGGTTTGACCGCATCCACGCCGCCACTTACGCCTGGAGCTCCACCGCCGCGCCGATGCTGACCGGCACACTGGTGACCATCATCGGCTTTCTGCCGGTAGGATTTGCGCGCTCGGGCGCCGGGGAATACGCCGGCAATATCTTTTGGATCGTCGGCTTCGCGCTGATTTCATCGTGGCTGGTGGCGGTGGTGTTCACCCCGTACCTGGGCGTCAAGCTATTGCCGAACATCAAACCGGTGCCCGGTGGCCACGACGCCATCTATGCCGGGCGCTACTACCAGAAACTGCGTGCGGTAGTAGAGCTGTGCGTGCGCAGGCGCTGGTTGGTGACCGGGCTGGTGGTGACGGCGTTTGTGCTGTGCGGGCTGGGCATGGGGGTGGTGAAGAAGCAGTTCTTCCCCAACTCCGACCGATCCGAGCTGATTCTGGAGGTGTACATGCCGCCCGGCAGCGCCTTCAAAAGCACTGAGGCAGTCGCGGCGCAACTGGAAAAAGCGCTGATGCAAGAACCCCAGACGAGCATGGTCGACACCTACGTGGGCGGCGGCGCGCCACGGTTTTTCCTGTCGCTGAACCCTGAATTGCCCGATCCGGCCTTCGCCAAACTGATCGTGCAGACCCCTGACTCCCACGCACGCGATGCCCTCAAACTGCGCATGCGTGAGCGTATCGCGGCAGGCGAATTCCCTGCGGCGCGGGTGCGCGTCACGCAATTGCTGTTCGGTCCACCGGTGCCCTTCCCGGTGGTATTCCGCGTGTCCGGCCCGAATCTGGAGGTGTTGCGCGGCCTGTCAGAAGACGTGCGCAAAGTCGTCGCCGCTAACCCGTTGACCAAGGACGCCTTCCTCGATTGGGGCGAGCGCACCAGCGGTTATCGCCTGGTACTCGATCAAGACCGCCTGCGCCTGCTGGGCTTCACGCCCAACGAGGTCAAGTCCCAGCTCAACGCCCTGCTCAGCGGCAACCCGATCACCGAGGTGCGTGAAGGCAACCGCACCGTGTCCGTGGTGGCCCGCGCCCAGGGCAACCAACGCGAGAACCTCGGCAACCTCAACAACATGACCCTGACCAACAGTGCCGGCACCTCAGTGCCGCTGGCCCAGGTCGGGCATTTCCAAGCGGTGATGGAAGAGCCGATCCTCAAGCGCCGTAACCGAGCGACCACCGTGGAAGTGCGCGCCGACATCATCGACGGCGTGCAACCGCCCGACGTCGAAATGGCCGTCTACAAAGACCTGCAACCGCTGATCGCCAAGCTGCCAGCCGGCTATCAACTCAACATCGGCGGACCGGTGGAAGAAAGCGCCAAGGCCAACGTCGCCCTGGCCGCACTGTTTCCGATCATGATCCTGCTGACCCTCACAGTGATCATGTTCCAGGTGCGCTCCTTCGGCGTGATGTTCATGGTCTTCGCCACCGCGCCCTTGGGCTTGATCGGGGCTGTGCCGACGCTGCTGCTGTTCAATCAGCCGTTCGGGTTCAACGCGATATTGGGGCTGATCGGCATTGGCGGCATTCTGATGCGCAACACATTGATCTTCACCGACCAGATTCGCCAGAACCAGGAACACGGCATGGCGATTCGCGAAGCCATCGTCGAAGCCACGGTGCGACGTGCCAGGCCCGTGATCTTGACCGCACTGGCCGCGGCGCTGGCGTTCATTCCGCTGACGTTGTCGGTGTTCTGGTCATCCCTGGCCTACGTGCTGATCGGCGGAGTGCTGGTGGGCACCGTGTTGACGCTGCTGTTTTTACCAGCGCTATGCAGTTTGGTACTGGGGCGGCAGAAGATAAAAGCTGTCGAAACTTCCCACGCAAGCGCCGGATAAGCGCTACTCCCCGCTGCGGAAAACGCCTGCAAAGTCCCTCGCCTGAATACACAGTGCGAGGGATTGCAGATGGTTTTTTTCGTTAAGGCCCTGATTATTGCGACGACTCCTCCAATGGATACACACTATTGCACCCCCAGAGGGAACACCCATGAAGTCACGTGAAATAACCATTATCAATAACGGTATACGTGAATGCGCAGTCGTCGAATACGCGGGAGGAAAGCCAACGCTTAGTCTATTACTGAGTAATGGCGAACGGAAAACGTACACCGCATTAGACCTGTTCGAAAGCTTTGGCTTATTGAGAGCAGACTTGAAAGATATTAGATTTTTGTGCAAAGGCGCAAAAATCAATGTTCACACGTCTGGAATGTCTTCACAGATGTCGAATGGTCTTGTTGCCTACGAGATGACTATGGGAACCCCTGATGGTGAACTCACCAGTATTTTTGCTTATGAGGAAAGCGACCTCACCAACGATATTCAGGAGCAACGCGATTTCTGCCAGCGCTGGTCCGAGTCAATTAAAGACTAAAAGCCCCCAACCCCTGTGGTGAGCAGGCTTGCCCTGCGCAGGGCAAGCCTGCTCACCACAGGGGTTCACTCATTAAAATGAACCCTTTGCGTGGCAGTCCGAGCTTGAGGGAGGTGGTTACTTCAGTTCCGGGATCAGATTATTCGCGCAAACTCGTATCAGGTTTTTCTCGATCTGCTCAAACAAAAAAATTCGCTGCCTATCATAAAATATGACCCTGAAGACATTTCGGACGTAACGCCTTTTAAGTTCGGCGGACGTTATTTAGGACATTCAGTGCCTAACCCAAACAGGAAATAAAATGGACGCGCAAGTGATAAAGGTAGTCATCGGCGAGCAGAAATTGGAGGTCACGGTAAAATACGACCTCGACAAACGGGTAATGACATTTTCTGAAGCCGATAACTTTAATAAGGTTTACCGTGAAAAAGACATTTATGCTTGCTTTGCTAAAGTCAGAACCGATTTCCCTCATATCGTATTTCTCTGCAAGGGCGCAAAGATAAACGTTATGCCATCGAGGATGGCGTCTCAAATGAGTGCCGGGCTTGTCGCCTATGAAATGACACTGGGCAAACAGGCATCTCGTGAAGACATCGTTCATATATTCGACTATGAGGAAAACAATCTTACGAACAACCCAAAAGAGCAAATCGATTTTTTTAAAATGTGGTTGGCGTCCTTAAATTCGCAAGACTATGAAAAATTCAACTGAGCTTTTTTCCATCTGGCCACTCACATTTCAGGTATCGCAGCCACTCTCTGGTGAGCAGGGGTTCACCGATCAAAATGAACCCCGTACCGGGTCAAATCAACGCTTCGCCAACTCCATAATCATCCGACTCAACAAGTAAACCCGAGGCGCCACGCTCTCCACCTCCGCGTACTCGTCCGCCGTATGGATATTGCCTCCCACAATCCCAAACCCATCCAACGTCGGCGTCCCTACCCCGGCTGACAAACTCGCGTCCGCTGCGCCGCCGCTGCCCTCAATCGTCAGCTTCTTACCCAACTCCCCATAAATCCCTTGGGCAATCGCTACCAGCTTGTCCGACTCCGCCGTCTGCGGCATCGGCGGCAGGCCGCGTTTGAGGGTGGTGGTCACTTCGGTTTCCGGGATCAGTTTGTTCGCGGAAACCCGCACCAGGTCTTTCTCGATCCGATCAAACTCTTCCGGCAATGCTGCGCGGACATCTGCCTTAGCGGTGGCTTGGTCAGGAATCACGTTGGTGCGGTCGCCAGACTTGATTACGGTGAAGTTGATGGTGGTTTTCTTTTCTTCATCACCGAGCTTGCCCAGTTGCAGGATCTGGTGCGCGGCTTCCATGGCGGCGTTGCGGCCCAGTTCGGGGGCGACGCCGGCGTGGGCGGCTTTACCTTTGACTTCGACCACCGCGGTGGCGCTGCCTTTGCGCCACACCACCAGGCCGTCGGCGGGGCGGCCGGGTTCCAGGTTCAGCGTGACGTCGTGGGCCTTGGCGGTGTTGCGAATCAGCTCGGAGGCGATGTCGGAGCCGGTTTCTTCGCTGGCGTCGAGGAGGAAGGTGATGCGCTCGTAGTCTTTGAAGCCCTGATTCTTCAGGACTTTGAGCGCGTAGATGCCGGCGACGATGCCGCCCTTGTCATCCATCACGCCAGGGCCATAGGCGCGACCGTCTTTGATATGAAACGGGCGCTCGGCCGCGGAGCCTTCCTTGAACACGGTGTCCATGTGGGCCATCAGCAGAATCTTCGCTTTGCCGGTGCCTTTGAGGGTCGCGATCACATGGCTACTGTTGGCGGCGGCATCCGGTATGCGTTCGATGTTGAAGCCCAACTGCTTCAACTCATCCACGGCAATGTCGCTGACCTGGGTCAGGCCCGGTCCGTAGCCGGAGCCCGAGTCGATATTCACCAGGCGCTCCAGCAGTTTCAGGGCCTCGGCCTTGTACTGTTCGGCATCCGCCTGGATCTGTTTGTGGGGTTCGGCGCTGTAGGCCGGAAGTGCGAAGGACAAGGCCAGCGTGGCGGCCAGGAGGGTACGGGGGAAGGCGAAGCGCATAGACCGATCCTTGTTTTTTGTTGAGGTGCAGCCACCCTACCCCACTAAACGGAGCGCAACCAACTCCCGTGCACCGCGCTGACACGGTTGCGCCCGCTGCTCTTGGCTTCATACAGGGCCTGGTCGGCATCGTTGAGCCAGCCGGTGGAGTCGACATGTTCCGGTTGATACCGCGACAGGCCGATGCTCAAGCTGGCACGCAGAGTTGGGTCCTGGGCGTACGCCAAGGCATTGAAGCGGTCACGCAAGGCATCCATCACTTCGGTGGCATGGTTGAGCGGCATTCCCGGCAGGATCACGCAGAACTCATCGCCGCCATAGCGCCCGGCCAGATCGGTGGCGCGCAGGTTCTGGCGCAGTATTTTGCTGAGTTGGCGCAGGACGATATCGCCCGTGACGTGGCCGTAAGTATCGTTAATGGTCTTGAAGTGGTCGATGTCGATCAACGCAATCGCGGCGCCCTGCTGCTCGCGACGGCAGCGTTGGAACTCGATTTCCAGATGATCTTTCCAAGCGCCATGGTTGAGCAGACCGGTCAGGCTGTCGGTGCGACTCAGGGCGAGTAATTCACGTTTGTGCTGGGACAGATTCACGGCCTGGCGGTAGCAGATCCAGCCAAGCGCCAGGGGATAGAGCATCAAAATCGGCAAGCATGCATAGACTTGAGCTTGGGTGGTCGTGGCTACAAAGGCCGGCGCGAAGATCAGCAACGAGGTGCCGATGCCAAGCGCTTGCGCCACCCACCCCGCCAACATAAGGCGCGGGCCGCCGAGGGCGACATTGTTCATGGTCATCATCGACAGCGTGGTTATGCTGGGCAGTGGGTTGAAGTGCATGGCCCCAACCCAGAACCCGCCGCAGAACGAATCGAACAACACGTTGCGGTGTTCACTGCGCAGCATGTTGGCGGTTCGTAGAGACAGTCGGTACGCCAGATGGGGCCAGACGACGGCGTTAATCAGCATCCACGCCCATACCCACGCAGAGGGGTTAAGTGGATACATGCCAAACACCACACACACTAAACCGAGCGTCAGCCCCAACGTGCGGGATTTATACAAGCGGGTAGCAAGCGGAAGTCCCTTTCCTCCGGCGGCTGGCATGGTTGGGTGTCATCCTGGATGAATGCCTGGAGTCTATCAGGGCGCCAGTAATTCGCCACTACCACTCATAAGCTCATTCCACGGCGCAAATGCACGAGCCAAAGCGCTTAGTGAGAAAAGCCCCGGGCCAGCATCAACGCCACACCCAGCAGTAACACCGCCGTGACCCGCTGCAACAACACGCGGCGCTTGGGGTTTTCCAAGACGTGCTTGATGCGTTGGCCGAAGTAGCAATACAGACAGCCACTGGCAAATTGCAGCATCAGGAACGTCGCGCCGAGGATCGCGATATCCGCCGCCGAACTGTGCTCCCCTGCCCCGGCAAACTGCGGGAACACAGCGCTGAACATGATGATGGTCTTGGGGTTGGAAAACCCGGTCAGCAGCCCTTTGCCGAACAGGCTGCGTGAGCCCTCCACGGCGCCGGCCTTGCCGATCGCCACACCGCTGCTGGTCCACTGCTTGTAGGCCAGGTAGAGAATGTAGGCCACACCGACAAACTGGATGGTCTGGGTAATGGCAAGGTTGCCCTTGATCAGCTCCGAGAAGCCCACGGCAAAGATCAGGATCGAAATCAGGTAAGACACGCTGGCGCCGATCTGCGCCGGGATCGAGCTGCGCAAACCGTCCTTCAAGCCCAGGCTCAGCAGCAACAGGGTCATGGGGCCAGGGCTGAAAGTCATGGTGGCGCAGAACAGCAGGAAATAGAGAAACGAAGACAGCGTTAACGCAGTGGTCATGGGCCAGGGCCTTGAGTAGGTAGAAACGAAAGCCGTGGGACGGGCACACCGGCGCCCGCCCCGGTATCCATCAGGCGACAGCGATCTCGGTGGTCAGGGATTCGCGGTACATCACCGCCAGCTCACCAAGGGCGGCCTTTGCGGTCTGGTTGCGGGTTTCGAAGGCCACCAGGCCTTTCCAGTTGGTTTCGACAATGGCTTGCACCACGTCGGCGTAATCGCAGTTGCCGTCATGAATACCAAAGTGCTGGTCCTGCACACCATTGTTATTGCTGAAGGAAATACCCTTGATCAGGTGGTGATACTTACGCACCACCTCGGCCGGCAGACCGTTTTCGATATTGGCGTGGCCCGCATCCAGGAAGAAGTACACGTTGGGGTGGGCTTGCAGACGCTCGAACACAAAGGCGTATTCCGCTTCATGGGTGAAGATGTAGTGGAACGGCCGGTAATTGACGTAGTTCGACAGGTTCTCAAGGTAGATATCCACGCCCTTGGACTCGGCGTAACGCGCCAGTTCCTGGACCGACTTGAGGTAGTGCTCCAGGGCGACTTTCTTGGCCATCAGCACCATTTTCGGTTCGACGATGCAGCCACCGTGGATGATCAGCGGCGCGCCCAGGCGGCTGGCAATATCAACTTCTTTCTTCACGTATTCGACGGCCGCCACGCGAAAGGCGTCCACATCACTGCCCAGCGGCGCCTTGAAGTTGCCGTGGTACACCGGTTTCACACCAGTGGCCGCGATCTGCTCCTGCAGGCTGGCGATGCGCTCATCGGTCCAGTCATCGACCATTTCGCCGAACAGGCTGCCATCGATATACCAGTGGGTGCACCCGCCTTCAAGGGCAGTGTCCAGGCCCTTCTCGGCGGCCAGGTATTTCTGGTGGGCCACACCGGTACAGAACGGCACGGCGGCGTTAATCAGTTTGCTTTCCATGAAGCGATTCCTTTCGTGATGGAGCGTTACAGTTCAATGGCCATGAAATCGGCCTTGGTCACGCCGCAATCCGGGCATGTCCAGTCTTCCGGCACCTCTTCCCAAGGGGTACCGGCCGGGATTCCGTCTTCAGGAATGCCCAATTCTTCTACGTACATAAATCCGCAGGGCGCACACATATAAGTCTTCATGAGAATGCGAAATCCATGGTTCGCTGGTAGGAAAGTTCGCCAATTCCGGGCGAGATGGCGCGCAGTCTAGGGGAGCGGCATTGCACAAGGCAGGTGAAGTGATGCCTAATCCGGCCTAACTTCACCGGTAAAATCACCAGCAAACACAAGGAAGGTTTATGTTTGTATCCGCCATCGCCTTTGTGGACGGCACGCCGAAGGTGCAGCAGATCGTCGAGGCGTTCAGCCAAGCCATCGAAAACGGCGAATGGGCGCCCGGCAGCAAATTACCGTCGGTGCGCGAACTGACCCAGACCCTGGGCGTCAGCAAGTTCACCCTCAATGAAGCTCTGGACCGCCTGCGCGGGCGCCACCTGCTCACCTCCAGCCAGGGCCGTGGCTACTTCGTGGCGATGGACAGCGCGCGCCCGGCTTCGGTGGCGTGGGTCGACCTGCTGCCCCAGGACCTGCTTAGCGTGTTGCGTCGCCCGTTGGTCACCGCAAGCGGTGAACTGCGCCCTGGCGGCGGCCACCTGCCGGAAGAATGGCTGGACGCCGACGCT
Source organism: Pseudomonas sp. TE3911 (assembly GCF_054062775.1). Taxonomy (NCBI): domain Bacteria; kingdom Pseudomonadati; phylum Pseudomonadota; class Gammaproteobacteria; order Pseudomonadales; family Pseudomonadaceae; genus Pseudomonas; species Pseudomonas sp. TE3911. Next base: position 2,564,797 of record NZ_JBSSFP010000001.1, read on the forward strand.
ATCCGCCAGGCCATGCGCAGCGTGGTGCGCGCGCCGTCGCTGCGCATCGCCGGGCTGGGCACACCGGCCGGACTACTGCCGTTGCGCCAGGCCCTGCAACAGAAGCTGCACGGCGAAGGTTTGTCGGTGCCGGTGGAGCAGATCATCACCACGCCCAACACCGTGCAGGGCCTGGACATGCTGATGCGCCTGCTCGCCCGTCCCGGCGACACGGTGCTGCTCGACGCGCCGTGCTACTTCAACTTTCACGCCAACCTGGCGTTGCATGGGGTCAAGGTGGTGACGATCCAGCGCCGTCCCGATGGTTTCGATTTCGTCGCCCTCGAACAGCTATTGGCCGAACACCGTCCCAGCCTGTACCTGACCACCAGCGTGCTGCATAACCCGACAGGTCACTCCTTCAGTCCCAGCCAGGCGTTTCGGCTGTTGCAACTGACCCAGCAGTATCACTGCCATATCGTCGAGGATGACCTCTACGGCGACCTGCACCCCAACCCGCCACCGCGCCTGGCTGCCGTCGCCGGCCTGGAGCAAGTCACCTATCTGTCGGGTTTCTCGAAGATTCTGAGCGCCAACACCCGCGTCAGTTTTGTGGTGGCCGCACCGCAACTGGCGGCCAACCTGACCAATATGAAGTTAATGAGCGGCGGCGTGACTTCGGAGCTGTTCGAGCAGATCGTCTACCGCATGCTCAGCGAAGGCAGCTACGCCAAGCACCGCAAGCGCATGGTCCAGCGCTTGATGGAAGCCGGTGGCCGCGTCGAGCAATGGCTCAAGCGTTGCGGGTGTGAATTGCCGATGGCGTATGAAGGCGGGATGTTTATCTGGGCGCGGCTGCCGCCGGGGGTCAACGGCGAGCTGTTGGCTCAGGAGGCCTTGAAACGCAGCATGGTGCTGGCGCCGGGCGCGCTGTTTGGCTACGACCCGGCCCATCGCGATTCGATGCGTTTCAACGTGGCCCACAGCGATGAGCCACGGGTGCAACGGGTGTTTGAAGCGCTGTTGCGCCAGAGTATCGGGCAGGATCACGCCCCTGCCTGAATCAACCTACGATATCGCCGCGTTGCAGTTTGCCCTCCACGACAAGGACAAAGTTCGCCTCACCAGGCTTGCCGGTAATCTGTAACGCGCTCATTTCCAGAACCGGGTCATACACAAGCTTTGCCTCACCGACGGCGCCGGAAAATTCGCTGACAAAGCTCAGCGCTGACTTGCCCAGCGCTGCCGTAAGGCCAGACACATCGACCCGGTCTTCGCCACTGACAAAGTCCATGATCCGGTCGAGGGCGACCTCAGTAGACTCACGGGTATGCCCATAGACGAATACGTCCTTGCCCTTTTCTCCCCACAGTATGTCGGCCCCTTCTGCTCCGTATAATCGGTCGTCGCCCTCGCCGCCTTTCAGCGTGTTGGCAACTTCATTGCCCACCAACAAGTCATTGCCGCCACCGCTGATGACGTTCTCAAGGGTTGTCCCGTACGCGATAGCGATATTGCCCTTGAGGCCGCCCACATCGGAGAAGGTCCCTTCTTTCAAGCTGATTTGCTGATCTTGCCTGTAGCCGGAGAAGTCCAGCGTATCAACACCACCGCCATCCCAAATGGCAGCCACCATCTTGTCTTCAGGGGCATGAACACTCAGGAAGTCTCGATCCGAATTGGCGTTGAAACCATAGGTAGTGTCATTTTTGCGGGTGTCACGGTTGGCACCGTATTTCTTCTGGTAAGCGCTGATATCGTCCAGTTGCGGCGCCGACGACATAAAGCCGCGGTGGTGCATGTAAGTACTGCGCTCGCCTCTGTAGCTCATGACGGTATGGCTACGAGAGTCCTCTGAGGAATCGACCTGCCCTGGTTTCAACCCCGCGGCACCGTACGCCCCTGGATGGCTAAGGCCCATAGCGTGTCCCAGCTCATGAACAACGGTGCGCCGACCGGAATTGCCAAGGGCCGCGTTGGCCACCGCAGACTGGGTTTTTGTGTTCACAAACCAGACATCACCACTGTTTTTATTGCCGGGATAAGGCAAAAAAGCATGGTTGGTGTAGGAATAGGGACGGCCATTGCGATCGATCATATGGCCGTAATTGCCGATCGTGATATGCCCCTCGCTGCTGGGACTTCTCGCCCCTTGGGTAAACCTGACGTTGGCGACATCCTCGATAGATTGCAGGCTGAGCCGGGTCTGTTGCCGCTGGTGCTCGCCAATCGGAGTAAACCCGACTCTGCCGAACCGTCGTGTATCCGCGCCGGCAGGCGGGACACGAAACTCGTAGGTCACATCGGTACGACCGTCACCATTCTTGTCCGGCCAACCAGGGCTCTGTCGCCAGAGCTGTTGGGTGGCGTCCTCCGACGACTTGGACGGCAATCCGTTGTGTTCGATGCCCTCACCGCGTTTATCGCGCTGCAGGAAGTGTTGGAGGTTCTGGAAGGTAGTGCTGGTGTGGGGGGAAATAGTCGTCATGCTCATACTCTGATCAGGCGAGGAAGGTCCCCGGATCATCAGCATTGCGCCTGAGCTGCGATGTCAGGCTTGTGCGCAACCACCAAGCGTTCGCGCTGATAACAGCCTGGCAATCGACGCTCCAGACGGTAGGAAATAATCACCGCCCCGCGCATCCCTTGAGCATGCAGTGATTGACCCGCACGACGCTGGCGTGCGGCACACCCTACCCGGCGCAGCACCTCTATCGGCGATGGGCCAATGACCGCACGCAACGATCCCCCAGGCTCTGCACGCCCTGCACCAACACCACCAGCACAATCACCGTGACTACCATGATCTGGTTGTTGAAGCGCTGGTAACCGTAGCGGATAGCGAGGTCGCCCAAGCCGCCACCGCCGATCACCCCGGCCATGGACGAAAAACCGATCAGCATCACCAGGGTCAAGGTCACTCCGGCCACCAGTGCCGGCAAGGCTTCGGGCAACAGGACCTTGAGGATCACATGGCGAATATCACCGCCCATGGCCACGATGGCTTCGATACGACCCTTGTCCACTTCATCCAGGGCGGTTTCGACAATGCGCGCAAAGAACGGAAACGCGCCAATGGTGATCGGCACCACGGCGGCGGTGCTGCCCAGGGTGGTGCCGACGATCAGGCGCGTCAGTGGGATCAGCGCGATCAACATCACCACGAAGGGCAATGAACGCCCCAGGTTGATCACCCCGCCCAATACCCGGTTGAGGCGCGGCAACGGTAACAAGCCATCGCGTCGGCTGATAAACAGCAACACGCCCAGGGGCAGGCCGATCAACAGGGTGAATAGCCCGGCCAGCAGCACCATATAGAGGGTTTCGCCGGTGGCGTTGAGCAGCAACTGCAGGATGTCGTTCCAATCGGTTTTCATACGGCCCTCACCACTTGCGGGCTCGGCGTCAGCGAGCGGCCCAGGCGCGAGGATGGGTCGGCCTGCAACTGCAGCAGCGTGCCACTTTCCACCACGCGGCCATCCGCCAGGGACACCGCGCTGTCACAGATCGCCTTGACCACGTCCAGTTCGTGGGTGATCAGCACGATGGTCACGCCGAGCTGTCGGTTGATGTCGCGCAACAGCTCAAGAATCGAGGTGGTGGTTTCCGGGTCGAGGGCGCTGGTGGCCTCATCCGACAGCAAATACGCCGGCCGCGCCGCCAATGCACGGGCAATGCCCACGCGCTGCTTCTGTCCGCCAGACAACTGTGACGGAAACGCCTGGGCCTTGTCGCTCAACCCCACCAACGCCAGCAGCTCTGCAACTCGCGCCGCACGTTCGGCCTTGGGCACATTGGCGATTTCCAGCGGCACCGCGACGTTATCCGCCACGTTGCGCGAATGCAGCAGGTTGAAGCCTTGGAAGATCATGCCGATGCGTTGGCGTTGCTGGCGCAGTTGCTTGTCGTTCAGCAGGGTCAGGTCCTGGCCATCCAGTAGGATGCGCCCGGATGTCGGCCGTTCGAGCAGATTCAGGCAGCGCAGCAAGGTGCTTTTACCTGCGCCACTGCGCCCCACAATGCCAAAAATCGCGCCGTCGGCGATCTGCAACGACACGTTATCCAGCGCCGCTGGCTGGCCGTCGGCGTAGGTTTTGCTGACGCCCTCGACAACGATCATTCGACGGCCACCGGAATCACCGAACCGGCGTATTTCTCAGTAATGAACTTGGCCACCGCTGGCGAACGCAGATCGTTGGCCAGTTGTTGGATGCGCGGGTCTTGCAGCAGCTTCGGTGTGGTCACCAGGATATTGGCGTAGGGGTTGCCCTTGGCCTGCTCCAGGCCCAGTGCATCCTTGGCCGGTTCCAAGCCAGCTTCGAGGGCGAAGTTGCCATTGATCACAGCCAGGTCTACATCGTCCAGAGCCCGAGGAATCTGCGGCGATTCGATTTCCAGAATCTTCAAATGCTTGGGGTTTTCAGCAATGTCCTTAGGTGTGGCCTGGTCCTTGGAAGCGTCGTTGAAACCGGGCTTGAGCTTGATCAAGCCATTGGCTTGCAGCAGGTACAGGGCACGGCTGAGGTTGGTGACATTGTTCGGCACAGCGACGGTGCCTTTGTCCGGCACCTGAGCGAAGTTGGTATGGCGGCGGGAATAGATGCCCAGTGGCTCGATATGCACGGTGGCGGCCACCGCGAACTTCTGGCCCAGAGCCTGCTCCTGGGAATTGAGGTACGGCAAGTGCTGGAAGTAATTGGCGTCCACATCGCCATGGGCCAGCAATTCGTTGGAATTCACGCCGCTGGGGATTTCGATGATCTTCAGGTTCAGGCTCGGGTCGAGCTTCTGCACGTATTCAAGGATCTGTGCATGGGGAATCGGGTCAGCGGCCACGCGCAATGCATCAGCGGCCGACACACTGAATGAGGCCAGCAACGCCGCCAGGGTAAGGGTGGTGGTTTTCAACATGGATGATCTCCTGATCAGGCGGACAGTGCGTGGGGTAACGTGGCGTCGGCGTAGAAGCGTTGGGCGACATCGGGGTGGGAGCGCAGGCGGCCCTTGAGGTAATTCCAGCCCACGTCACGCAGCAACGGGTTGCGCGGATCGCTCTCCGGGCCATGGGCGTCGCGCAACAGTTCGGGCGTCAGTTGGTACACCGGCACCACCGCGTCCAGTTGCGCACCAAGGAAAAACGCCAGGGACAAGCGCTCGCTGCCCACCGGCGGCGACACCACCCGGTGCACGGTGGCGCGCAGGTAACCGTTACTGGCCAGTTCAAGCAGCTCACCGATGTTGACCACGAGGGTGTCGGGGCGCGGCGCGGCATCGATCCAACGGCCCTCTTCCACTTCCACCTGCAAACCGGCCTGCTGGTCTTGCAGCAGAAAGCTGAGGAAACCCGAGTCCTTGTGTGCGCCCACGCCTTGGCGACTTTGCTGGGCGTGGCGGCCGGGGTAGCGGATCAGCTTGATGTGTTCGTTGGGTTTGTCGCCATACAACGCGTCGAAAGCGTTTTCCGGCAGGGACAAGGCCTGGGCGAAGGCGCGCAGCAGGCGCAGGGCCATTTGTGTCATCGCCTGTTGCCAGCCCAGTACCAGCGGTTTGAGTTGGGGTAACGCGGTCGGCCATTGGTTGGGGCCTTGCAGGCGTGCCCAGGCGGCCGGGTATTGACCCAGCGCCAACGGCTCTCGTTCTGCGCCGACGTCGAACTGTTCACGCAGGTCCGGCTGGCCACGGGTGATCTCGGACGCCGCGCGGTTGTAACCGCGAAAATGCGGCGAATTGAGCATGCCCACCGCCAGCTTGTCGGCCTCGGGCAAGGCAAAAAATGCGCGCGCCTGCTGCTGCACCTCGGCCAGCAGCGACGGGTCGATGCCGTGGCCGGTGAGGTAGAAAAATCCGATATGCCGCGCTGCCAGGCGCAGCTCATCGAGAAACTGCTGGCGCTGCTGCGGGCTGCCGTCGAGTTGCGACAGGTCCAACAGCGGCAAGGTGGTGATTGACTGCACGTGGGCCATCGGCGGCTCGCTCCTTGAACAGAATCCGTTAGAAGCATCCAAGCTAAACGATCTTAAAAACCTCCAATAAATATCTTTTTGGAATTAGCTTAGGCGCGCCGTAGAGCCTTCCCGCGCCCCATGGCCCCTGCGACAGTCAAGCCATTGTTGTTCGTTGACCAACCTTGTTACACACCATATAGTGTGCCCACAAACAGAACAGACCACTACATAGTGTGCAGTATCGGTATTTACCGACCACACTATGCGCACTATTTCAATGCCTAGTAGCCTGCAAATCGCATATTTTTTGGACGGCTTTACAGGCCGTCAAAACAGAACAGAAGGGAGTATTTCAATGCTGAGTTGGGATGAAGTCGACAACGAAGACACCGGTGCAGCGGTGATCAAGGGCGCCAACGCCGGCCACGCCAGTGAAGCCAACATGGACCGCCTCGACGGTGCAGGCGCCGCTGCCGCGCTGGAAGCACGCCATGTGACTGCCAACGACTCCGCCGCCATCGTGCGCGCCAAGGCTGCCCTGGACAAACTCGACGTCGCCGAAGGCCTCGCCGAACTCGAAGGCGCCTCCGCCCGCGTCGCCGTTGACGAAAAGCGCATGATCAACTGCCGCGCCGACCTCAACCAACTCGTGCCCTTCAAGTACGACTGGGCCTGGCAGAAATACCTCGACGGCTGCGCCAACCACTGGATGCCGCAAGAGGTCAACATGACCGCCGACATCGCCCTGTGGAAAAACCCCGAAGGCCTGACCGACGACGAACGCCGTATCGTCATGCGTAACCTGGGCTTCTTCTCCACCGCCGACTCCCTGGTTGCCAACAACCTGGTGCTGGCCGTGTACCGCCTGATCACCAACCCGGAGTGCCGCCAGTACATCCTGCGCCAGGCCTTCGAAGAAGCGATCCACACCCACGCCTACCAGTACTGCATCGAATCGTTGGCCATGGATGAAGGCGAGATCTTCAACATGTACCACGAGATCCCATCGGTCGCCAAAAAGGCAGCCTGGGGCCTGAAGTACACCCGTTCGATCTCCGATCCGAAGTTCGAAACCGGCACCGTTGAGACCGACAAAGAACTGCTGCGCAACCTCGTTGCTTACTACTGCGTGCTGGAAGGCATCTTCTTCTACTGCGGCTTCACCCAGATCCTCTCCATGGGCCGCCGCAACAAAATGACCGGCGTGGCGGAACAGTTCCAGTACATCCTGCGCGATGAGTCGATGCACCTGAACTTCGGTATCGATGTGATCAACCAGATCAAAATCGAAAACCCACACCTGTGGGATGCCGAGATGAAGGAAGAAGCGACCCAGATGATCCTGCAAGGGACTCAGCTGGAGATTGAATATGCTCGCGACACCATGCCGCGCGGCGTATTGGGCATGAACGCGGCGATGATGGAGGATTACCTCAAGTTCATCGCGAACCGTCGTCTGTCGCAGATCGGTCTTAAAGAAGAGTATCCAGGGACCACTAACCCGTTCCCGTGGATGAGCGAAATCATGGACTTGAAGAAAGAGAAAAACTTCTTCGAAACCCGTGTGATCGAGTATCAGACTGGCGGCGCGCTGAGCTGGGACTAATTAACAGCACAGATCCAATGTGTGGGAGGGGGCTTGCTCCCGATAGCAGTGGCTCAGTTAAAACACCTTTGACTGATACACCGCATTCGGGAGCAAGCCCCCTCCTACATTGGGAACGCGGTGTTCCATCAACTTTGCAAATTGCCTTTTATGCCCAACCAAACCATTAAAACCCCGTGCGTCGGCCTGTGCTCTACCGTTTACGGTGACCTGGTCTGCCGAGGCTGCAAGCGTTATCACCATGAAGTGATCCAGTGGAATGGCTACAACGCCGAGGAAAAGCAGGCGGTATGGCTGCGCCTTGAGCAGTTGCTGGTGCAAGTGATGACCAGCAAGCTGGAAGTGTTCGATCCGCAGCGCCTGCGCCAGCAACTCGAAGACCGCAAGATTCGGTTCATGCCGCATCAGTCGCCGTATTGCTGGGCTTACCAGCTAATTGCCCGGGGTGCGCGGGTGATTTCCAAGCTGGACGCTTACGGGTTGGCGTTGTTGCCGGAGTTTCGTGAGCGACACCTGGCGGATTTGCGCGATGCGATCGACCGCGAGTTTTTTCTGCTGTCAGAAGCGCATTACGAGCGGTATATCGCCCCGGGTTTTATCCGCGAGGCATTTGGTCCACCGTTGATCGCTGCCTTTTAAACCCTCAATTGTGGTTAAAATGCCGCCCGCTCAACGACCGACGCTCAACGATGACCCCAGACGCACTTGCCACTCTGCACGCCCACCTGCCTACCGCCCTGGCCAGCGCACCGGCTGAAACCCGACGCCTTTTCCATGGCCGTGGCCGCTGCTGGCCTGGGCTGGAACAGTTGACGGTGGACTGGCTGCAAGGGGTTATTCTGGTCGCGCTGTTCAAGGAGCCCGAGCCGGCGCACCTGCAGGCGTTGCAACAGCTGCTGATCGACTTCGACTGGGCTCGATTCGGCGCCCACACCGTCGCGCTGCAACACCGCTACCTGCCGCAAAGCACCACCGAATGGCTGGTGGGCGAGGCCATCGACGAATTGACCATCACCGAAGGCGGCCTGCGCTACCTGATTGACTTGGGCAAAAAGCAGAACAGTGGGCTATTCCTCGACATGCGCTACGGCCGCAACTGGGTGCGCGAACAAGCCAAGGGCCAGCGCGTGCTCAATCTGTTTGCCTATACCTGCGGTTTCTCAGTGGCAGCCATCGAAGGCGGCGCCGACCACGTGGTTAACCTCGACATGGCCCGTGGCGCCCTGAGCCGCGGCCGTGACAACCATCGCCTGAACGGGCATGACTTGAGCAACGTCACCTTTCTGGGCCACGACTTGTTCAAGTCTTGGGCCAAGGTCACCAACAGCGGTCCCTACGACCTGGTGATCATCGACCCGCCGTCCTTTCAGAAAGGCAGCTTCCTGCTGACCAAGGACTACCAGCGAGTACTACGCCGCCTGCCGGATTTGCTCACGGCGCAGGGCACGGTGCTCGCCTGCATGAACGACCCGGCCTTTGGCGAAGACTTCCTGATCGACGGCGTTACCCGCGAGGCTCCAGGCCTGCGATATGTAGAACGCCTGGAAAACCCGCCGGAATTTCCGGATATTGACGCGCAAAGTGGCCTCAAGGCCCTGGTGTTCCGTCAAGGCTGATGCCGAAACGTCCTACGCTTGCTACGCTAAGTGATACGCCGGGCGGTGAACCTTATGACCCCCTTCCCGGTCGATACCTGCATTCCCCGGCCAGACTCGACGGCGTCACGTTGTCGGCTGCCCCGTTTCACCCTTTGGAGAACCGCCCGTGATATCGACCCTGCATGTAGCCAGAATCAAAGCCTGGGGCGCCCACGGCTTCACTGCCACCGGCGTGGTGCTGGCGTTTTTGGCCACTCTGGCGCTGCTGGAGAACTCACCCAAGGCTTGCCTGCTGTGGCTGGGCCTGGCGCTGGTGGTGGACGGCGTCGACGGCTCCCTGGCGCGACGGTTGAATGTCAGCACGGTACTGCCCAGCTTTGACGGCTCGGTACTGGACCTGGTGATCGACTACCTCACCTATGTGTTTATTCCGGCACTGTTCATCTACCGCTACATCGACCTGCCGGAATTCACCCATCTGTTCACGGTGTCGGTGATCCTGGTCTCGTCGCTGTTCTGCTTCTGCAACGTCAACATGAAGAGCAAGGACAACTACTTCGTCGGCTTCCCCGCCGCCTGGAACGTGGTTGCCCTGTGCGTATACATCATCCAGCCGGAGGCCTGGGTCACGCTGCTGACCGTGATCGGCCTGGCCCTGCTGACTGTGACGCCGATGAAGTTCCTGCACCCGTTCCGGGTCAAGCGCTTCATGCCTATCAATATCGCCGTGACCACGATCTGGTTGCTGTGCAGCTTTTTGATGGTGGTGGATTACCCCAATACCAACCCGTGGACGTTCGGGCTGTGGTCGCTGATGTCGGCGTATTTCCTGGGGATTTGCATCTGGCGCACGGCGCTGGAATGGTTGGGCACCCACAAATAGCCAACCGGACACGGTAAAACATGTGGGAGGGGGCTTGCCCCCGATGACGGTGCATCAGTGACAGATAAGCTGACTGGCACACCGCAATCGGGGACAAGCCCCCTCCCACATTTGGTTCTGCGTCCCTCTGGGAGGTAAGATGGCGGCCCTTCGCACAGCGCTTTGCTGCGCACTGCCAACCATAAGCCCTGCCCAATGCCTTTCGAACTTAGCGTAGACCTCACCACCCTCGCCATTCTCGCCGTCGTGGCCTTTGTCGCCGGTTTCATCGACGCCATCGCCGGTGGCGGCGGCCTGCTGACCACGCCCGCCCTGCTCACCGCAGGCATGCCACCGCACTTGGTATTGGGCACCAACAAGCTCAGTTCCACCTTCGGTTCCGCCACCGCCAGCTTTACCTTCTACCGCCGCAAGCTGTTCCACCCACGCCAGTGGGTTCACGCCATCGTCGGCACGTTGATCGGTGCATTGACCGGCGCGGTCGTCGCCCACTACCTGCCCGCCGAAACCCTGAACAAAATGCTCCCGGTGATCGTCTTCGGTTGCGGCCTGTACCTACTGTTTGGCGGCACGCCCAAGGCAGCGCTGGATAACGACGCGCCAATCAAGAAGAAATGGCAGTCCACCCAAGGCTTCGGCCTGGGTTTCTACGATGGCGTGGCCGGCCCCGGTACCGGCGCGTTCTGGACGGTCAGCACCATGTTGCTGCACCCCATTGACCTGGTGAAGGCCAGCGGCGTTGCGCGCAGCATGAACTTCGTCAGCAACGCGGCAGCGCTGTCGGTGTTTATCTTCAACGGGTCAGTGGACTGGATAGTCGGGCTGGCGATGGGCGTGTCGGTGATGTGTGGCGCATTCTTTGGCGCACGCAGCGCAATCAGCGGCGGCGCCAAATTCATTCGCCCGGTGTTTATCACCGTAGTCCTCGGCCTGACGGTGCGCCTAGCCTGGCAGCACTGGTTCAGCGTGGCCTAAGCGACGGGCCAGGTAGAGGTCGATCAGGTAGCGCGCAATCGAACGTGAAGCGGGCAACGGCGGCAGATCGTGGATGTTGAACCACTGCGCGTCCTCGATCTCGTCAGCCTGGGGCACGATATCGCCACCGGCGTACTCGGCGTGAAAGCCCAGCATCATCGAATGGGGGAACGGCCAGCACTGGCTGCCCATGTACTGAATGTTCTTGACCTCCACCTGCACTTCCTCGCGCACCTCTCGAATCAGGCAGTCCTCGGCCGACTCGCCCGGCTCGGCAAACCCCGCCAGCGTGCTGTACACGCCAGTGACAAAACGCGGTGAACGCGCCAACAGAATCTCGTCGCCGCGGGTCACCAGCACGATCATGCTCGGCGAGATCCGCGGGTAACTGCGCAGGTCGCAGGCCTGGCAGAACATCGCTCGCTCCCGCGGCACCTGGACCATGGCCTGGCCGCAACTGCCGCAAAAACGATGCTCCCGCGCCCAGGTGCCGATCTGGGCGGCGTATCCGAGCACTTTGTACAGGGTGTGATCGCCTTGCAGCATAAAGCCGCGCAGGCCTTGCCAGCCGCAGCCCGGCACGTCAGCGGCGGAGTCAAGTTCCAGCAAGTACACCGGCTCCCCGTCGAGGTGTCCGATGCCGTGCTCGGCGAACACCGACAAGTCCTGGCGCTTGAGCCATTCCCGAGGGAACAGCGGGCCATTGGTGTCATGTAAAAAGCCGTCGCGGCTGCGGGCGACGGCCCAGCCGCCGGGAGTGTCGTTGTCCAGCAACGTTGTGGTAATCCAGCCTTGGGTCATGTCAGTCAATCCACGAATTCGGGTTTCTGCTTACTCATATGGGCCGCGATGGCCACGCGCAGGTCGTTGGATTGCAACATAGCCGAGTTCCAGGTGGCAACGTATTCGAGACCATCATTGACCGTATGGTCACGCATATAACTGATCATGGCCTTGGTGCCGGTCACAGCAATCGGCGACTTGGCGGCGATCTGATGGGCGATTTCCATTACGCCGGCCAGCAGTTGCTCGTGATCGGGATAAACGCGGTTGACCAGGCCAATGCTGCGCGCTTCCTCGGCACCGAATTGGCGACCGGTATAGGCCAGCTCACGCAGCATGCCGTCACCGATGATGCGTGGCAGGCGTTGCAGGGTGCCGACGTCGGCAGCCATGCCGATGTCGATTTCCTTGATGGAAAACTGTGCGTCTTCAGCCGCGTAGCGCATGTCGCAGGCGCTGATCAGGTCGATGGCGCCGCCGATGCAATAGCCGTGGATCGCCGCCAATACCGGCTTACGGCAGTTGTCGACCGCGTTGAACGAGGCTTGCAGCTCCAGGATTTTGCGGCGCAGCAGCCGCGCGTTGCGGCCCACGTCCTTGCCAAAGGCGTTGGCCACGGAGGCCAACATCATCAGGTCGATACCGGACGAGAAATGCTTGCCGGCGCCGCTGAGCACCACGGCACGCACGGCGTCGGTGTCTTCGACCCATTGGAAAATGTCGATGATCTCGGTCCAGAACACCGCGTTCATCGCGTTGATCTTTTCCGGGCGGTTGATCTGCACATGGGCAACGTTGCCAGTGACTTCGACGACGAACGCTTGGTATTCGGACATGGCAGTGATCCCTGACTGGCGAGTGATAAGGCCCGAACTATAACAAGGGTCCACCACGGCGCATCGGCCAAAAGCGGGACTGGCAAAAAAACCTGCCAGGCGCCATCCTTGGCGCTTTAAGCCGCCTTCTGTGCGGCGCTCGACGTTTTAAGGAAATGCCATGCACGCCCAACCCCTTGCCCCCGCCGATTTCGACTTCATCGAAGAAACCCTGCTCAAATACGGCGATGACCATTCGGTGCTGAACCTGGCGGAGCTCGACGGTTACTTCACCGCATTGGTGTCCAGCCCGGCACAGGTGGATGTAGCCGAATGGTTCCCGGCAATCTGGGGTGGTCAGAACCCTGAATGGGACAGCATGGACGACGCCCAGCGCTTCCTGGAGTTGTGCGTACGTCACAGCAACACCCTGGCCGCCCAACTGGCGACCGACGCACAAGGCTTCAAAGCACGCTTCGACGACACCGAACATCAAGGCCAAACCGTAACCCTCGCGGAAGAATGGTGCTTTGGCTATATCCGAGGCGCAGCCATCGGCAACTGGCCGCAACTGCCTGCCGAACAGGCCGCGCAGTTGGAGAAAATCTCCTGGTGCGCCGAGCAGGACAACTTCGAGTTGCCGGCCGACCTGGATGTGCAGGCTCACCAGCAACGCGTCAGCGAGATCGAACCGGCCGCGCGGGCCCTGCATGATTACTGGTTGAGCCGGCGCTAAACCTCGACAAGCACTGCACCTTTGGCCGATTATTCGGGTCCGCCCGTCGGCCACTCCGTCCCACCTTGCCTTGATCAGGAGCCTTGTACCTTGAGTTCGCAGAAAACCGTGACCGTTACACCGCCCAACTTCCCCCTGAACGGCAAGGTCGCACCGCCCGGCTCCAAGTCCATTACCAACCGCGCCCTGCTGCTGGCCGCCCTGGCCAAGGGCACCAGCCGCCTCAGTGGCGCGCTGAAAAGCGACGACACCCGCCACATGTCGGTGGCCCTGCGCCAAATGGGCGTCACCATCGATGAGCCTGATGACACCACCTTTGTCGTCACAGGCAGCGGCAAGCTTCAATTGCCTGCGCAACCGCTGTTCCTGGGCAATGCCGGCACGGCGATGCGCTTTCTCACCGCCGCCGTCGCCACCGTCGAAGGCGCCGTGGTGCTGGACGGCGACCACTATATGCAGAAGCGCCCGATCGGCCCGCTGCTGACCACCCTCAGCGAGAACGGCATCCAGGTCGACAGCCCGACCGGTTGCCCGCCGGTGACCGTGCACGGCGTGGGCAAGGTCCAAGCCAAGCGTTTTGAGATCGACGGCGGTTTGTCCAGCCAATACGTCTCGGCCCTATTGATGCTGGCCGCGTGCGGTGAAGCTCCGATTGAGGTGGCGTTGACCGGCAAGGACATCGGCGCCCGTGGCTACGTGGACCTGACCCTGGACTGCATGCGTGCCTTCGGGGCGCAGGTTGATGAGGTCAACGACACCACCTGGCGTGTAGCCCCCACTGGCTACACCGCCCATGACTACTTGATCGAACCCGACGCGTCCGCTGCCACGTACCTGTGGGCTGCTGAAGTGTTGACCGGTGGCCGTATCGACATCGGCGTGGCCGCGCAGGACTTCACCCAACCGGACGCCAAGGCCCAGGCCGTGATCGCCCAGTTCCCCAACATGCAGGCCACCGTGGTCGGCTCGCAGATGCAGGACGCGATCCCGACGCTGGCCGTGCTGGCCGCGTTCAACAACACCCCGGTGCGCTTCACAGAGCTGGCCAACCTTCGGGTCAAGGAATGTGATCGCGTGCAGGCACTGCATGACGGCCTCAATGCAATCCGTCCGGGCCTGGCGACCATCGAAGGCGATGACCTGCTGGTGGCCGCTGATCCTGGACTGGCCGGTACATCCTGCAACGCGCTCATCGACACCCACGCCGACCACCGCATCGCCATGTGCTTTGCCCTGGCTGGTTTGAAAGTGTCGGGGATCCGCATCCAGGATCCGGACTGCGTGGCCAAGACCTATCCTGAGTACTGGAAGGCCCTGGGCAGTCTTGGGGTCGCGCTGAGCTACTGAGTCAGCGGCGCCGAAATGGGGAGGGAATGCACATGACAATTCGCCAACCCTGCCCACCCGGCGCCTGTGTCTGCGACCGCGAGCAATTGCTTGAAGCCCCCGGCGCCGACCTGCGCATCCTCAACCTCACGCGCCAGGAAGAAAAACGCCTGCTCGACCGCCTCGAAGACCTCAAGAGCCTGCAAGACCTGGAGCGCATGCAACAGCTGATGTACCAGCAATTGGGCATTCGCGTGCATATCGCACCGGGACACACCGAGGTCAAAAGCATGCGCGGGATCCAGATCGTTATCGACGAACTACCGGGCATGTGCCGCAAGACTCGGCAATCGATCCCGGCGGCGATTCGCCGAGGCCTTGAGAAACGCCCGGAAATCGCCTACCGCCTGCTGGATGCCCACGACCTGTTTCGCGAAGGTTGACTCAACCGGCGACTGTCTCGGCTTCGAACAGCTGCTGCCCGACGGCCTTTGCCGTTTTCAGATGCGCCTCGGCCGCGCCGCCTTCCGAGTCCAGCAACAATTCGGACGTCCACCACCTTCGCCCCACAGTAATCAAAGATGCCGTAGTCGATCTGCGTGCGCATCGCCGTGGCATAGCCGTGGCGGTCAAACGCGCCGGCATCCGCAGCGCCGAGGGCCAACAGGTGCACCTGCAAATGCCGCAGTTTTTTCACCACTGGGGTATCCGGGCCGTAGTCGATCGCCCAGCCATTGACGAACACTCGATCGACCCACCCCTTGAGCAGCCCCGGCAGCGACCACCAGTAGATAGGGAAAGCGAGCACCAAGGCGTCGGCGCGGTCGAGCCGCGCCTGTTCAGCGAGCACATCGGCCGGTGGCGTGGCGTGGTTACGGTGTACGCGGTGGTCGGCGGCGGTGTAGCGCGGGTCGAAACCTTCGGCGGCGAGGTCGGCGATTTCGTAGGTGTGGCCGGAGGCGCTGAGGCCTGCAGCGACTTGCGTGGCGATGCTGTGGGTGAGGGATTGTGGGTCGTGATGAGCAACAACGATCAGTGCGTGCATGACATTGACTCCCTTTCGGTTTAGGCTGGGCTTAGTTACTTTTGGTAAGTTAATTCAAATAAGTTACTTTTGGTATATAAGCATGTCAAGCAATGAATCCCCTGCCCCACGTCGTCGTTTGTCCCGTGAGGATCGCCTGCATCAATTGTTGGAAGTGGCCTGGCAACTGGTGCGCGAGGAAGGCACCGACGCCCTGACTCTGGGCCGCCTGGCGGAACTGGCGGGCGTGACCAAACCGGTGGTCTATGACCATTTCGTCACCCGTGCGGGGTTGTTGGCGGCGCTGTATGAAGACTTCGACGGGCGTCAGAACCAAGCCTTCGCCGATGCCATCGAGGCCAGCCGTGCAACCCTGCAAGACCGCGCCTGGGTCATCGCCGCGTCCTACGTGGACTGCGTGTTATTGCAGGGTCGGGAAATTCCGGGCGTGACCGCCGCGTTGAGCGGCTCACCGGAGCTGGAAGCGCTGAAGCGCAAATACGAGGCCATTTTTCTCGACAAATGCCGTGACGCCCTGGCGCCCTTCGCCCCCAACGGCACGCTGTCACAAGCCGGCCTGCGGGCCATGCTGGGCGCGGCGGAAGCCTTGTCCCACGCAGCGGCCGACGGCGAAATCAGCCGAGAAGAAGCCCAGCACGAATTGTTGGCGATCCTATTGGCGATGGTTAACCGCGCGCCTGTTTTGTCACCTGACCCACTGCAATCGCTGCCTCGCTAAAGCTCGGGAGCGCCTACAGGGGATCGGTGGTTGACGCTCTGTTTAGCCCCGCTCCTGAACGAATAACCGGACTTTGCGCGTCAATTGGTCAAGATGCCGATCCCGCTGCTTCTCCGCGTCGACCATCGCCCGCTTGCCGTGTTTTTGCAGCAGGTAGGTATGGATCTGCCGCACTTCGAGGGAGCTATAGATCGCGGCTACGTCCAGCACGCCCATCAGGCCATCCGTGCCGTAGTCGCGAGTGTTCATCAGCACCTGGGTGCCACGTGCGGCGCGTACTTGAAAGCCCAGGGCTTCGAACGCAGGCACCTTTTCCACGGCACACGCCAATTCGGCATGGGGATAGCGCGCCAGCACGTCTTGCATCATCCCCCGTGCCACGCCCTGGCGGCGCAAACCGGCTTTTACAGCCATGAAGGCAATGCCACAGGCTTCGGGATCATCCTTCACCGGCAGGCAAAGAAAAAAACCGATGACGGTCTCCGAGTCCTCGGCGTCGGTAGCCACGATCAGTTCGACGTCAATGCCCTTCTCCCCATTCAGCGCCTGCAGGTAAAGGTGCACTTCAAAGCCAACCGCATACTGGTAGATGTTGTAGAGCAGGTTGCTCGGCGGCAACGCGACGCTGCTGATGTCAGTGAGGTTGTCTACCACCATCTGCAGGATCTGGCCATTGATGGGCTCGGGGCATGGTGTGGTGTAGCGGGTAAGGCTGAACATGCAAATTCCTGGGGGTTCACGTCTAGGCAGCGGGGATTGTACCTGTTGCGCACGGTCTATTGCCCGCAGACCTCACGCAGGCACCCGCGCAGCCAGCGGTGCGCCAAGTCCGCGTCCATCCGTGGGTGCCAGAGCATCGCAACAGTAAAGGTCGGCAACGTCAGCGGCAGGGCAAAGCAAAACAGGTCGCGACGGTGGGCGGTGTAGCGTTCCGGCACACTGGCGATCAGGTCGGTGTCGCGGGCCAGGGAGATGGCAGTGGAGAAACCCGCGACAATGCTGGTGATCTGCCGCGTGAAGCCCAAGGTTTCGAGCGCATCGTCGATCTGACCGCGCGCCTGCCCACGCCGCGAGACATAGACGTGCTGGCCCTCGGCATAACGCGCGACGCTGATTTCACCCAGGCTCAGGGGATGGCCGTTGCGCACTACGCCAATCAAGCGGTCGCGGAACAACGCCTGGGTCAGCACTTCAGGGCTGGCAGTGGGATCGACCACGCCGGTTTCCAGATCAACACTGCCGTCGCGCAGCAGCGTGCTGTCCTTGTCGTTTTTATTGATAAAACGCAGGCGCACGCCGGGCGCCTCTCGGGCGATGCGTGCCAGCAGCGCCGGGCCAAAGTTTTCGACGAACTCTTCGCTAGTGCGCAAGGTGAAGGTACGCGCCACCACCGCCATGTCCACAGACTGCGCAGGCCGCAGCACCGCGTGGGCAGCCTGAACCAAATCACTGACCTGTTCACGCAGCTCCACCGCCCGTGGCGTGGGCACCAAGCCGCGACCGGCACGCACCAGCAAGGGGTCGCCGGTGGTTTCACGCAGGCGGGCCAAGGCGCGACTCATGGCCGAGGGGCTCAAACCCAGGCGCTTGGCCGCGCCGGCGACGCTGCCTTCGGCGAGCAGCACATCCAGGGTGATCAGCAAATTCAGATCAGGCATAAGAGGTTCTCATCAGGCGTTTGGTGCAGGTATTCACTGCAACTCCTGCGCCTTCCGCCATGTTAGGCGACGCCGTAGATTTGTGACAGTTGCTTTCATTCAAGGAATTGCCCATGTCTACGTCCCCGCGCGGCAGCCTCATCAGCCTGTCGCTGTCCATGCTGCTGGCCTCACTCGGCACCAGCATCGCCAATGTGGGCCTGCCCAGCCTGACGCAGGCGTTCGACGCGTCCTTCCACGCCGTGCAGTGGGTGGTGCTGGCGTATCTGCTGGCGATCACGGCGGTGATCCTCAGCGCCGGCCGCCTGGGTGATCGCCTGGGGCGACGTCGGTTGCTAATAGGCGGCTTGCTGCTGTTCAGCCTGGCCTGCGGGCTGTGCGGCGGCGCGTCCTCGCTCAACGCGCTGATTGCCGCGCGCAGCCTGCAAGGCCTTGGTGCAGCCATCATGATGGTCATGGCCTTGGGCATGGTCGGCGATACCGTGCCCCAGGGCCGCACCGGCCGGGTGATGGGTTTGCTGGGCACCATGTCGGCGGTCGGAACCGCCATGGGCCCCAGCGTCGGAGGCGTGTTGCTGAGCCTGTGGGGCTGGCGTGCATTGTTTCTGGTGGGCGTGCCGATGGGCCTGCTGGCCGTCGCCCTTGCCTGGCGTTTTCTGCCGGTGGATCAGCGACACACGCCGGCATCCAGCGACCTGGGTATCTGGGCGTTGTTAAAGGATTCGTCATTGCGCACGGGCTTGGCGATGAGCGCGCTGGTAGCGGCGGTAATCATGGCCACCTTCGTTGTCGGGCCGTTTTACCTGTCCCGTGGTTTGGGGCTCGACCCGGCCTCGATGGGCCTGGCCATGGCGGTCGGGCCCTGTGTCGCAGCAATCACCGGCATACCGGCGGGCCGCCTGACCGACCGCCTGGGCAGCCAACGCATGACCTGCAGCGGGCTCGGCATTCTGCTGTGCGGTGCCCTGCTGCTGACGTTGGCTTCGGGGTTGTTCACCTACCTGGGCGCGCTGATTGTTTTGACGGCGGGCTACAGCCTCTTCCAGGCGGCGAACAATACCGCCGTGATGCGCAATGTCGCTGCGATTCGGCGCGGCACGGTCTCGGGTCTATTGAACCTGTCGCGCAACCTCGGCCTGATTGTCGGTGCTTGGGCACTCAGCGCCGTATTCGCCTGGACTGCACCCGATATAACCCACGCCACCCCCCAATCACTGGCGAATGGCCTGCACGCCACCTTCGCCGTCGCGTGCGGCCTGATCCTCCTGGCCGCGGTGATGGCATCGGGCCGCAACCGCGCCGTGAACGGCCTTCATAACCCCCACTGAGGCAAAAAAACAAAAAAGGCGTTGCGCCAGATGGGGTTACATCGCGCATCATGGGCACTTTCAAGCTCAAGGGTAACGTCCATGCGCGTTCTGTCATTGATGATGGGTCTTACGACGCTGGCCGCCAGTACGGTGTTCTGCGCCAGCGCGATGGCGAATGAAGAAAGTCAGCTGGTGCAACAGATCAACGAGTACCGCAGCCAGGTGCAGCGCTGCGGTGACCAGGGTTCCCAGGAACTGCCGCCACTGGCGAGCGACACACGGCTGGTGCTGCCGGCCACTAACGTCGGCGACCTTCAGCAGGCGCTGGCCCGGGCCGCGTATCCGATGGTGAACGTGCAGGCCATCAGCCTGTCCGGTCCCAAGGATGCTCTGTCCGCGATGAAGGCGGTGCGCGAGAGCTTCTGCCGGGTGGTGCTGGATCCGCAATTTATCGACATCGGCGTGAGCAACAGCGGTCAGGACTGGCGCATCGTGCTGGCCCGGCCCTTACTGTCCAGCGGACTGGGGGATTGGCAGACTGAAGGCCGGAAACTGCTGGACTTGATCAACGCCGCCCGTACACAACCTCGCCAATGCGGCACCCAGGCATTTACCGCGACCACCCCGTTGTCGTGGAACGACACCCTGGCCAGCGCCGCCAACAGCCACACGCGCAACATGGCCAACGGCAATTTCTTCGACCATCTGGACCACGACGGCCGCACGCCCGGCGACCGCGCCGAGCTGGCCGGTTACATCGCCAAAAACATCGGCGAAAACATCGCCGCCGGTCTGGACACCCCGCGCAAGGTGGTCGATGGCTGGCTCGCCAGCCCCGGTCATTGTGCCAACCTGATGAACCCGCAATTTCGAGAACTGGGCGCGGCCTACGCCATGGACCCGAAGAGTGATGCGGGCATTTACTGGACCGGTTTGTTCGGCACGCAATGAAGGTTGGGCAAGCGCCCAACCTCGGCGGATCCAAACGACTCAAATGAGTAAAGCATCAAAACGCCATCTATCGGATAATTGCGCTGAACTGGCAGCGTTCAACCGGGTCTGTAGCTTTGCGCCACCCACTGAAAGGCGCGCTGAAGACTCTCGATAACAAGGTGTTCCCCCAATGATGAATTGGCTGCAAAGCAGCAGCGACATGGCTGAACGGGTAATTCAGCATGATTGGGCCAACACGCCTCTCGGTCCGCTGGAGCAATGGCCGGACGTTCTGAAGACCACCGTCGCGCTGTGTTTCGCGTCGAGCTTTCCCCAGGCCATTGTCTGGGGGCCCCAGTTGATCACGATCTACAACGACGCCTTTATTCCGATACTGGGCAATAAGCCCTATGCCTTGGGAAGACCGTTCAGTGACATATGGCGCGAGGTGTGGGCTGACGTCAGCCATATCGCCGACGCGGCGTTCCAGGGGCATGCCACCTATATCGAAAACTTTCCCCTCGTGGTTGAACGCGGCCAGGCGCGGGAACAAGCCTACTTCACTTTCTGCTACAGCCCGATCCGTGATCCCCAAGGCCACGTGGTCGGCTTGCTCGACACCGTGACCGAAACCACTGCCACGGTGTTTCTCGCCAGACGCCTGGAAGTGCTGGATGCCATTGGCAACGCCGTGGTCAATGCGGCCGATGCCGAAGCCATCATGACCCGCACTACCCAGTTGCTCGCCGAACACCTGCAAGTGAGCAATTGCGCCTACGCCGACATGGACGCCGATGAAGACGGCTTTACCATTCGCGACAACTGGACCGCGCCCGGCTCGCCGAGCATTGTCGGTCGCTACAGCCTGGCAGCGTTCGGCGAGGCGGCCGTCAACTGCCTGCGGGCTGGCGAGCCTCTGGTGATCTGCGACAACCTGCGCGAGCTGCCACCCGAAGAGTCTGCGGCCTTCCAGTCCCTGGGGGTGACTGCGACTATCTGCATGCCTCTGATCAAGAACGGACGCCTGACTGCATTGATGGCCGTCCACGACAAATCCCCACGCCCATGGTCACCCTACGACCTGGCCTTGTTGAGGGAAGTCACCGAGCGCTCCTGGGCCCATATCGAACGCGTGCGCGCCGATGCCGAGGTCCGTGAAGGTCTGGCAGCGTATGCCGAGCTGAACACCTACCTGGAACAGCGGGTGGAGGAACGCACACAGGCGCTGGCCCAAGCCGAAGCCGCGTTGCACCAATCCCAGAAACTCGAAGCCATCGGACAGCTGACCGGCGGCGTCGCCCATGACTTCAACAACCTGCTCACGATCATTCGCTCCTCGGTGGATTTTTTGCGGCAGCCAGGCCTGTCGGAAGAGCGCCGCCAACGCTACATGAGCGCCGTTTCGGATACCGTGGAGCGGGCCAGCAAGCTGACCAGCCAGTTGCTCGCCTTTGCCCGTCGACAACCGCTCAACCCGGAGGTCTTCGACGTAGGCCAGCGGGTACAGAACATTGGCGAGATGCTGGAAAGCGTCACCGGCGCACGCATTCAGGTGCAGGTCGAGATGCCGTCACAGGCCTGTTTCGCCCGCATCGACGCGAGCCAGTTTGAAACCGCGCTGATCAACATCGCCCTCAATGCCCGGGACGCCATGGGCGGCCAGGGTACGCTGAGCCTACGGGTGGTCGGGCGCAAGCCGCTGCCACGTATCCGTGGCGATGCGGGGTCACGCCAACCGTATATCGCCATCTCCATGGCCGATACCGGGCCGGGTATTGCCGCCGACACCGTGGAGCGGATTTTCGAGCCGTTCTTTACCACCAAGGCCGTCGGCAAAGGCACCGGCCTGGGTCTGTCGCAGGTCTTCGGGTTCGCCAAACAGTCGGGGGGCAATATCGATGTGTCCAGCACGCCGGGCCAAGGCAGCGTATTTACCCTGTATTTGCCCCAGGTCGAAGCCCAGGATGTGCCGCCCCAAAGCCCTCAGGGAACGCTCGCCATGCCCCACGACACAACCCAGTGTCGGGTGCTGATCGTGGAAGACAACCTGGAGGTCGGGCGGTTTGCCCGCCAAATCCTTGAAGACTTGGGCTATCAGACCGCCTGGGCGACCGATGCCGAACAAGCCCTGAGCTTGGCCGGCCAGGATGGAATGGCCTTTGACGTCATCTTCTCCGACGTCGTGATGCCCGGTATCACCGGCGTCGCCATGGCCAAGCTGCTACGCCAGCGTCGTGCCGACCTGCCGGTGGTGTTGACCTCGGGTTACAGCGAGGAGCTGGCAGAAAGCGGCTATGAAGGCTTCGAGTTTCTGCCCAAGCCTTACTCGGCCGAACAACTTTCGCAGGTATTGATCAAGGCAACACTCAAGGACTGAGCGTCGCCCTACTCCGCCACAGCCACTTGGTTGCGGCCCAGGGCCTTGGCCCGGTACAGCGCCTTGTCGGCGGTGTTCATCAGGCCATGCAAGTCCCCATCCAGCGCATGGGCCGAGGCGACACCCAAGCTGGCTGAAAGCCCCGTGACCGGTTCGGCCGGCAATCCGGAAATCGCCTTGATCAACTGCTCGGCAATACCCCGTGCGGTTTCCAGCGAGGTATTGGGCAGCAATACCGCAAACTCCTCACCGCCCAGACGACCATACACATCAGACTTGCGAAACGAAGCACTGATCACCCCTCCAATCTGGCGCAACACTTGGTCGCCGGCCTGGTGTCCGTAGGTGTCGTTGATAAGCTTGAAGTGGTCCATGTCCAGCATCAGCGCGCACAGCGGCTGTTGGTTGTGTCGGCATTGTGCGTACAGCGAATGGGCATGTTCGAAGAATGCACGACGGTTCATCAGCCCGGTCAGCTCATCGGTCTGTGCGGCACGGGTTGAAATGTTGTGGGCTCTTTCCATTTGCCGAGTCAGGCGAAACGCCTTTTCCAGCGCATCGGACAATTTACGCGTGGCGCTGGCGACAAAGGTGGTGAACACCAGCACCGCGATGGCAACACCCACCTGCATGGGAGCCGGCTGGAACAGCAGCCAGAAGGTGCACGGCAGCAATACCAGGCCGATAGACGCCAGCGTCATGTAGCGATAGGCCGAGTAACACGACACCGCGCTGACCGACATGCCCACGGTGAACAGCATCACCAGCACCTGGGACAGCCGATCATCCGCTGGCATCACCGCTAACGCACCGGCGCCCCAGATGCCGGCAGAGAGCACGAGAGTGACCCAGTAGCGGCGCTCCCAGCGAGCCGGCGTGCGCTCGCTGTTGGGGCAGCGAAACCAGTCCATGAACATCTTCACACGCAGCAGCGACGACGCTGTGAGCAACAGCATCCAGACCAGCATAACGTCGTGGTCGAAGCGATCCCAACACAGCCAGCAGAGCATGGTAGCCGCGAGGTAACTGCCCAAAATGGCGGCAAATGACTGCCGAAACAGCTGGTGCAGACGGTCAGTCCGCACCTGCTCTTCTATAACGCAATCCTGGTCCTGCTCACGCCCAAGGCCATTCATGAAATTCGCCTGATTCGACTGCCATGACAAAGGCGCCATTGTGGCACCCTGCCAGCACCGCGGACAACTGAATCCCGCGCGGCAGAGCGGTTAACCCCCTTCAGGTCGCAGAATCAACACCCCCAGCGGCGGCAAATTCAGCGACAGCGACACCGGTTGCCCATGGCGCGGTTCATCCTGGGTAAAGACTTCGCCGCCATTACCGAAGTTGGAACCGGCATACATGTCCGCATCACTGTTGATCACCTCACT
Organism: Pseudomonas sp. TE3911; assembly: GCF_054062775.1. Classification (NCBI taxonomy): domain Bacteria; kingdom Pseudomonadati; phylum Pseudomonadota; class Gammaproteobacteria; order Pseudomonadales; family Pseudomonadaceae; genus Pseudomonas; species Pseudomonas sp. TE3911. Next base: position 2,588,872 of record NZ_JBSSFP010000001.1, read on the forward strand.
CCAGCGCCCGGCAAACGGCACACCAACGGAATAGGACTCGCGCGGCACCGGTGTGAAGTTAGCCACCACCAGCACGGGCTTGCCGTCTTTGCTCCAGCGCAGCCACGCGTAGACACTGTTGATCGCGTCATCGCCGATCAGCCATTGGAAACCTTGCGGCGCATCGTCCTGCTCGTGCAGGGCCGGCTCTTCGCGGTACAGACGGTTCAAGTCGCCGACCAGCTTCTGCACGCCTTTGTGCTCGGCGTACTGCAACAAGTACCAGTCCAGTTGCTGGTCGTGGTTCCACTCGCGCCACTGGCCGAATTCGCAGCCCATGAACAACAGCTTCTTGCCGGGATGCATCCACATGAACGCCAGGTAGGCACGCAGGTTGGCAAATTTCTGCCAGCGGTCGCCGGGCATCTTGTCGATCAACGAGTGCTTGCCGTGCACCACCTCATCATGGGAAATCGGCAGGATAAAACGCTCGGACCAGGCATACACCAGGCCAAAGCTCAGCTCGTTGTGGTGATGGGCGCGATACACCGGGTCTTGCTGGATGTAATGCAGCGAATCGTGCATCCAGCCCATGTTCCACTTGTAGTTGAAGCCCAGGCCGCCCTGTTGGGTCGGCTGGCTCACACCGGGCCAGGCGGTAGATTCCTCGGCGATCACCAACGCGCCGGGAGCTTCCAAGGCCACTACGTCGTTCAGGTGACGCAGGAAGTCGATGGCTTCCAGGTTCTCCCGACCGCCGTGGCGGTTGGGCACCCATTCACCGGCCTTGCGCGAGTAATCGCGGTACAGCATCGACGCCACCGCATCCACACGCAGCCCGTCGATATGGAAGTGTTTAAGCCAATGCAGGGCCGACGCCAGCATAAAGCCGTGAACTTCGGTGCGGCCCAGGTTGTAGATCAGCGTGTCCCAATCCTGGTGGAAACCTTCCAGCGGGTTGGCGTATTCGTACAGCGCCGTGCCGTCAAACTGTGCCAGCCCGTGGGTATCGGTGGGGAAATGCGCCGGTACCCAGTCAAGGATCACGCCGATATCGGCCTGGTGCAGCGCATTGACGAAATAAGCGAAATCTTCCGGCGAGCCAAAGCGCGCACTCGGGGCGAACTGCGACAACGCTTGATAGCCCCAGGAGCCACCAAACGGATGCTCCATGATCGGCATCAGTTCGATATGGGTGAAACCCAGTTGCTGTACATACGGGATCAGCCGTTCCGTCAGTTCACGCCAGCCGTATTGGCGGGCGACTTCGCCGGCCTCGTCCAGCTCGCATTGCCAGGAGCCCACGTGCAACTCATAGATCGACAGCGGTGCGGAGGATTTCTGCTTTTCGCTGCGCGACTGCATCCACTCATGGTCCTGCCAATCCACCTGCAACGGCGGAGCGACTTTCGACGCAGTGTCCGGCGGCAGTTGAGTGGCCAATGCCATGGGGTCAGCCTTGAGCGGCAAAATCCCATTGGCACCCAGGATCTCGTACTTGTAGGCCGCACCCGGTTGCAGACGCGGGATAAACAGCTCCCATACGCCCGAAGGATGGCGCAGGCGCATCGGATGGCGGCGACCGTCCCAGATATTGAAATCGCCCACCACCGACACCCGCCGCGCATTCGGCGCCCACACGGCAAAGCGCACACCCTGCACGCCATCGACGCTGGTCACCTGTGCACCCAGGCAGCTGCTGAGGTCGCGATGGTTGCCTTCGGCAAACAGGTACAGGTCCATTTCGCCCAGTAACAACTGGCTGAAACTGTAGGGGTCTTCGGTAATTTGCTCACCGCCGGCCCACTGGATCTTCAGCAGGTAGGCCTGGCGCGTGGTGAAGTGCCCGACAAACAAGCCCGGCACCTGGGTCGCGTCCAGGCTGCCGATCGGCTCGCCACTGTCCTGCGCCAACACCTGGACGCTCAGAGCTTCCGGCAGGAATGCGCGGATAAATTGCCCACCCTGCTCGTCATCATGTGGCCCGAGGATCGAGAACGGGTCATGGTGCTCGGCGCGCACCAGCGCTTCGACGTCCTTGGACGCCGGCATGGCAGTCAACTTGGGCTGCAGCGGTTCTTTATGCGTGTAATTCATGACGTCTCCCCACCGCGTGCAGTTTTAGATAGAGGTGCTAGCCCACTGAGCAACCCGTGCAGCCCTTGCAGGGGCACCGGTAGCCAGGTCGGGCGATTCTCCGCTTCGTAAGCCACTTCGTACGCGGCCTTCTCCAGGCTGAACAAGGTCAGCGCGGCGTCCTGGCCTTTGGCGTCCTGCCAGTCATGCGCCAGTGTAGACGTAGCTGTCTGATAAGCCTGGATAAATGCCTCGCGTGCTTCATTCAGATAGCGATCGGTCACGCGCCTGCGGGCCAGATCGGCTTGCGGCGAATGATCCACACCTTGCACATTCAAGGCCATGGCCGCCGCGTAATCAAACGAGCGCAGTACGCCGCTCACATCTTTATACGGGCTGTGCTTGCCACGCCGCTCATGCAATGGCCTGGCTGGCTCGCCTTCAAAATCGATCAGGTAAGCATCGCCCTTCACCACCAGTACCTGGCCCAGGTGCAAATCACCGTGAACCCGAATACGCAGCCCGCCCAACGTGGCTTTCGCCAACGCCTGGACATGGGCGCCGATGGCTTTTTTCTGCGCCAGCAAGTCACTGACCAGTGCCTGATCCGCCGGGTTCAATGTGTGTTGATGCAACTTGAGCAATTGCAGCGCGCGGTCAAGCTGTGCGCCCACGTCCTTGGCCCAGGCCTGAGTGTCCTTAGCCGTAGTGACCTCGGGTTTGAAGTCCTTGTTGTCAGTCTTCGCGCCTAGCACCAGGTGCATTTCCCCCAGGCGCTGGCCGAGCAACCCGGCAAAGTCCGCCAGTTCACCCAAGGCGTTGTAGTGCTGTTCCTGCTCGGAAATGGCCTGCGCCAGTTCATCGCGAATCGCGCGTTCCAGGTTGTTCTGGGTCCAGCTCCAGGCGTCGCCCTGATTGCTCAAGTAACCCTGGGCAATCATCAGCAGGTTGTCCTGGCCATCGGCGTCGCGACGAATCATCGAGCCCAGCAGCGGTGAGATATTCGGGTAATCGGCAGCGGTGAGGTAGGCGCTCATTTCCAGCTCCGGGTGTACGCCGGCGCTGACTTTGCGGATCAACTTGAGCACCAGGCTCTCGCCCACTACCACCGAACTGTTGGACTGCTCGGCGGACAAGTAGCGTACTTGGGCGTCGTCCGTCAGTTGCAGCGGGGCCAGGTGCGGCGTGGCTTCAAAGCGTAAATCGCCTTCGCTGGAATTGAGCACCGTACCCGCCTGCAGACCCTGGATCACCGCGCGGATGAAGTGCTCCAGGCTGAAGGCATCGGTGACCAGCCCCACCTGCCGCGTACGCCGCACACGAGCCAGGGCCAATTGTTGCGGCAAGGCACTGGTGAACTGATCTTCACCCAGGAAGCCAAAAGGCAGTTGATAGCGACTGACTTGGCCGCCGCTGGTGACATCAATTTCACTGAGCAACACCGGATGCTCCGGGTCGCCAAACCGCACGCCGTAAGCGATGTTCACGCTGTCGATGGCGGTGTCCTTACCGGCGAACCAGCGCCGCTTGGGCAGCCAGGCCGGCAACGAGGTCTGCTCCAGGGTGGTGCGACAAGGTTCTTCGAGCAATTCTTCCATGCGTTTTTTCAGTACCAGAGTGGTGAAGTCAGGGATGCTCTGCGCCGGTTCCACATGCCAACTGGGCATCTGGTTTTCCGCCGCCAGTACAAACCAATAGAAGCCGTAGGGCGCCAGCGTCAGCAGGAAATTCAACTGGCCAATGGGCGGGAAAGCGTTTCCGCCAAGCATCTCCACCGGCACCATTCCCGCGAAGGCAGAGAGGTCCAATTCCGCCGCCTGGGCGCTGCGGGACACGTTGGCCACACACAGGATAATTTCCGTACGGCCGTCTTCCCCGGTGTATTCACGGGTATAGGCCAGGATGCGGCGATTGCTCGGCGAGAGCATTTTCAAACTGCCCCGCCCAAACGCCTTGGATTGCTTGCGCACCGCCAACATGCGCCGATTCCAGTTAAGCAGTGAGTGCGGGTCTTGAGTCTGGGTTTCGACGTTGACCGACTGGTAGCCGTACAGCGGGTCCATGATCGGCGGCAGCACCAGGCTGGCCGGATCGGCGCGGGAGAAGCCGCCGTTACGGTCGATGGACCACTGCATCGGCGTGCGCACACCGTCGCGGTCGCCGAGGTAGATGTTATCGCCCATGCCGATTTCATCGCCGTAATACAACGTCGGCGTACCGGGCATCGACAGCAGCAGGCTGTTAAGCAATTCCACGCGACGGCGATCCCGCTCCAGCAACGGTGCCAGACGGCGACGAATCCCCAGGTTGATGCGCGCGCGCCGATCTGCGGCGTAGTAATTCCACAGGTAATCGCGCTCTTTGTCGGTGACCATTTCAAGGGTCAACTCATCGTGGTTGCGCAGGAAGATTGCCCATTGGCAGTTGGCAGGAATCTCCGGGGTCTGGCGCAAAATATCGGTGATGGGGAAGCGATCTTCCTGGGCCAGGGCCATGTACATGCGCGGCATCAGCGGGAAGTGGAACGCCATGTGGCATTCATCGCCGTCGTCGCCCTTCTTGTCACCGAAATACAGCTGAGTGTCTTCCGGCCATTGGTTGGCTTCGGCAAGCAACATGCGGTCCGGGTAGTTGGCGTCGATTTCGGCGCGGATCTGCTTGAGCACATCGTGGGTTTCGGGGAGGTTCTCGTTGTTGGTGCCGTCGCGCTCGATCAAGTACGGGATGGCGTCCAGGCGCAGGCCGTCAATGCCCATGTCCAGCCAGTAACGCATCACCGACAACACGGCCTTCATCACTTGCGGGTTGTCGAAGTTGAGGTCGGGCTGGTGAGAATAGAAACGGTGCCAGAAGTACTGGCCGGCGACCGGGTCCCAAGTCCAGTTGGACTTCTCGGTGTCGAGGAAAATGATGCGCGTGCCATCGTACTTCTGGTCGTCATCGGACCACACATAGAAGTCCCGCGCCGCCGAACCAGGCTTGGCCTTGCGGGCACGCTGAAACCACGGGTGCTGGTCGGAGGTGTGGTTGATCACCAGCTCAGTGATCACCCGCAATCCACGCTTATGGGCCTCGGCGATAAAGCGCTTGGCGTCGGCCAGGGTGCCGTAGTCACTGTGTACGCCACGGTATTCGGCGATGTCGTAGCCGTCATCGCGGCGAGGCGAGGGATAAAACGGCAATAACCAAATGGTATTCACGCCGAGGTCGGCGATGTAATCGAGCTTGGCGATCAACCCGGGGAAGTCACCGATGCCGTCGTTGTTGGAGTCAAAAAAGGATTTGACGTGAACCTGGTAGATCACCGCGTCCTTGTACCAGAGCGGGTCTTTGATAAAGGTGGCAGGGTTAGGTTTCTTCGCCATTGGAAACTCCTGAATGACTTAAATTCTGCGGACGCGATGCGATCGTTGTGGGAGTGGGCAAGCCCCCTCCCACAATGGATCTGCGCAAGACTTAGGAAACCGTGATGCGCCAGATTCCAAACGGCATCTGCGGATCAAGGCGTGTCCATTGGGTCTTGCCATACCAGGTCCAGCGATGGCCGTTCATCAGGTCTTCGCCTTGGGTCTGCGCATCATCCGGCAGCCCCAGCTCCCACAGCGGCAACTCAAAATGCGCTTCCTGGACGTTGAATGGATCGAGGTTGATCGCCACCAGAATGAAGTTACTGCCATCCTCACTGCGCTTACCGAAGTACAGGATGTTGTCATTCCAGGCGGTGTAGAGCTTCAACCCCAAATGCGTCTGCAACGCCGGATTTTGCCGGCGGATACGGTTGAGCTGGGCAATCTCGGCAATGATGTTGCCGGGCGCGGTGAAATCCCTTGGGCGGATTTCATATTTCTCCGAGTCCAGGTATTCCTCTTTGCCCGGCACCGGCGCTGATTCACACAGTTCAAAACCGGAATACATGCCCCACAGGCCCGAACCCATGGTCGCCAGCGCGGCCCGGATCAAAAAGCCTGGGCGGCCGGACTCGTGCAGGAAGGCTGGGTTAATGTCCGGCGTATTGACGAAGAAGTTCGGCCGGTAGCACTCGCGCCACGGCGACTGGTTCAACTGAGTGAAGTACTCGCTCAGTTCAGCCTTGGTATTGCGCCAGGTGAAGTAGGTGTAGCTCTGGGAATAACCGACCTTGCCCAGCCGCGCCATCATCGCAGGCGTGGTGAAGGCTTCAGCCAGGAAGATCACCTCGGGGTACTTTGAACGAACATCGCTGATCAGCCATTGCCAGAACGGCAGCGGTTTGGTGTGGGGGTTGTCGACGCGAAAGGTCTTCACGCCCTCTTCCACCCAGCCCACTACGATGTCGCGCAACTCCGTCCAGAGACTGGGAATCGCGTCGGCCGCATAGAAGTCGACGTTAACGATGTCCTGGTACTTTTTCGGCGGGTTTTCCGCGTATTTGATCGTCCCGTCCGGACGCCAGTTGAACCAACCCGGATGCTGCTTGAGCCACGGGTGATCCTGGGAGCACTGGATGGCAAAGTCCAAGGCGATTTCCAGGCCATGATCGGCGGCAGCCTGGACCAGGCGGCGGAAATCATCGCGACTGCCCAGTTGCGGGTGGATGGCTTCGTGGCCGCCCTCCTCACTGCCAATGGCGTACGGGCTGCCCGGATCGTCGGGGCCGGCGGTGAGGGAATTGTTTTTGCCCTTGCGGTGGCTGCGGCCGATGGGGTGGATCGGCGGGAAGTACAGCACGTCGAAGCCCATGTCATGGATCATCGGCAGGCGTGCGTGCACATCGTTGAAGGTGCCGTGACGGGCCGGATCATCAGTGATCGAGCGCGGAAACAGCTCGTACCAACTGGCGAATTGCGCCGCTTCACGCTCCACATCGATCGGGTATACGGCACTGATGCTCAAATAGGCGCGGTGATCGGCCTGAGTCATCAAATGTGCACTGTCTTCGTGCAGAAACAGTGCGACCTGCTCGGTTTCCAGCAGGCCGGACAGTTCGTGGTGCAGCAGCATCAAGCGATCGCGCAGTTCGTTGTCACTGCGTTCGGCGGCCTGCAACACCAGGCTGCGGCCTTCCTGCAACTCCAGGCTGACCGGCACACCGGCCTCGTGCTTTTTGCGCAGCTCGTAGCAAAAGCTGGCGAAGGTATCGATCCAGGCTTCGATGCAGTATTCGTGAGGGCCCTGGTCGGTGACGGTAAACGCGCCCTCCCAACCGTTGTTGCCCACATCCGCCATCACCACGCTGTGCCAGCTTTCGTCCTGCAGCGGGCGCCAGCGGATCAATACCGCGAGTTTGTCATGGCCATCGGCGAACACCTTGCTGGTCACGGTGACCCGCTGGCCCACTGCGGCCTTAACGGCGAATTCACCGCCATCAATCACAGGCATGGTGCTTTCGATTGCAATCCTGGGCAGCAACAGCGCCTGGGACAGCGGCAATAAGGAAACATCTGGAACCTGAGTTTCAGCAGTCATCGAGCATCTTCCCCTTACGCCCTGTGGACGCTCTTTGCTTGATCCGAATTCTGAGACGGCGACGCTCTCCCTGAGCAAGGCCGTAATAGGTCCGAGCCTGAGGCTTGGTCAAAAGTTCAGGTGGATGTTCCGCCATTGAGCGGGGAATCAAATCGCCCAGGCGGTTGTCCACCGGTAGAGCAAAGCACAAAGGAGGCCACACCGATGAATATCCCGATCCCGGCTGAAACCCCTGATCCTAATATCGACAATCCGACCCTACCGCCCACCGAACCGGAGCCGATTCCAGAAAAAGAACCACCCGAAAATGAGCCGCCACCGGTGGAAGAGCCGCCGACAACCATGCCCCCTGTGATCGTCAGTCCTTCTCGAAACGCTTGACGATTTTCGGCATCACACTGAACACCGCCAAGGCCAGCAACGTACTCAGGACCGCTGTCGATTCCCGGCCCAACCCGGCCGAGACCCCAATCGCAGCGGTCATCCACAGGCCGGCGGCGGTGGTCAGGCCTTTGACATGCCCCTCTTCATCATCCTTGCCTTTGATGATCGTGCCTGCGCCGAGAAAGCCGATCCCCGCGATCACGCCCTGCACCACGCGACTCATAGCATCCGCCTGATTACCTGACATCTGCGGCACCATCACAAACAGCGCGGCGCCCAACGCCACCAGCATGTGGGTCCGTACCCCGGCGGCCTTGCCCTTGCTCTCGCGCTCAAAACCCAGGATGCCGCCGAGTACGGCGGCGATCAGCAGGCGCACGGTGATCTGGGTCAGTTGTTTGGCATCGCCGATATCGGCGAACTCGGCCTGCAGTGTTTGCCACACTTCATGCCACCAAGCGTCCATGGATCCTGTCCTTTAAAGAAGCGGTTAAGTCATGGACAGCGCCTACCGCCAGTCAGTTGCCTTGAACCACGCCACGGCACCATCCCCTAAGGTTCATAGCCGATGAGAAAGGAGTTCGACATGACCCTGCGTATTGAAAACCACCTGTGTTATTTCACGCTCGACGACAATGGCCAGGAACAGAGCGTCCCCGCCACCCGAGTGAAGATATTGACGGACGATGACAAGTCCATGTCCTACGTAGAACTTGCGGGCGAGCGCACCTACATCACCGAAGCTGAAGCAGACGCCTTGACCGTCGAAGGCGCGACAGACGGACGCAACCATGTGAAGGCCACGGAGCCTGGTTCGCTGATTTGATTGATCTGTATCATTACCGCTGAAATGCCCCTGCACCCCAGGCGCGCCGGGGTGCAGCAGATTGTCGCAGAGCTCACCACACGGACCATCTGATCCGCTTTTTATCGCGCTAGCTGAGTCTGTTATGCAAACAGTCCCCGGCCCATAGTTCATCCGCCTGATGGAGGCTGATGAGCGAACGACCATGAGCGAACGAATCCCAACCGTGGAAACCTTTGAGCCCATACACCCAAAGAAGGTGAAGGCCAAATCCAGCGACACCCTGATCCATACCCGCAGCTTCACCGGACTGTTCCGCACCTTGCGCGTAGCCGGTGCCGGCTTTCTGTTCCTGGCGTTTTTCGGCACCGTGTGGCTGAACTGGGGCGGGCGCCAAGCCGTGCTGTGGGATCTGGCGGAAAGCAAATTCCATATTTTTGGCGCGACGTTCTGGCCCCAGGATTTCATCCTGCTGTCGGCGCTGCTGATTATCTGCGCCTTCGGCCTGTTCGCGATCACCGTGTTCGCCGGCCGCGTGTGGTGCGGCTATACCTGCCCGCAAAGCTCGTTCACGTGGTTGTTTATGTGGTGCGAAAAAGTCACTGAGGGCGAACGTAACCAACGCATCAAGCTGCAAGCCGCGCCCTGGAGCCTCAACAAACTGGCAAGGCGCTCGGCCAAGCACACGCTGTGGCTGGGTATCAGCGTGCTGACTGGGCTGACCTTTGTCGGCTACTTCACACCTATCCGCCCGTTGGCCGAGGAACTGCTGACTTGGCAAATGGGGGGCGTGAGCCTGTTCTGGGTGCTGTTTTTCACCGCCGCGACCTACATCAATGCCGGTTGGCTGCGTGAGGCGGTGTGCATGCACATGTGTCCGTATGCGCGGTTCCAGAGCGTGATGTTCGATAAAGACACCCTGACCATTTCCTACGACAGCGCCCGTGGCGAGAACCGCGGCCCGCGCAAACGCGAGGTCAAGCCGGCCGATGTCGGCCTGGGTGACTGCATTGACTGCCACCTGTGCGTGCAGGTCTGCCCCACCGGCATTGATATCCGCGATGGCCTGCAAATGGAATGCATCGGCTGCGCGGCCTGCATCGACGCCTGTGATTCGATCATGGACAAAATGGGTTATGCCCGTGGTCTGGTGAGCTATACCAGCGAGCATCAACTGCAAGGCGGCAAAACCCGTCTGCTACGGCCCCGTCTGATCGGCTACAGTGCGGTGCTGCTGGTGATGATTGCCGCGCTGGTAGTAGCACTGGTGGAGCGGCCGATGGTGTCGCTGGACGTGACCAAAGACCGTGGCATGTTCCGCGAAAACGCCCAGGGCCAGATCGAAAACATCTACAGCCTCAAGGTCATCAACAAGACCCAGCAACGCCAGGATTATCGGGTGGAGCTCGTGGAGGCCGACGGCTTCCAACTGCAAGGCAAGACAGAGATCAGCCTGGCGCCGGGGGAAATCATAGATGTGCCGGTGTCGGTGGCATTGCTCGCGGAGAAACCCGCGAGCAGTTCCCAGACGTTGCGCTTCAAAGTGATGGATGTAGATGAGCCAGGGATCCATAGCGTTGCCGACAGCCGCTTTGTGGCGCCGTTGAACCGCTGAGATCTATCTAAATCAGTGAGAATCCAATGTGGGAGCGGCTTACCCCTCCCGGATTGGATCTGTGCTCGTATAAACATTGTTAAGGCCCCTATGAAACGCTACGAAAAATTCGCCGAAGACATTGCCGAACTGATCCGCTCTGGCGTCCTGGGGCCTGGCCAACGTGTGCCGTCGGTGCGCTACGCCAGCCAAACCTACGGCGTCAGCCCGTCCACAGTGTTCCAGGCCTATTACCTGCTGGAACGCCGTGGCCTGATCCGTGCTCGGCCGCGTTCCGGCTACTTCGTCAACACCCATGCACCGAGCCCGTTCTCTGAGCCGGCGGTGAGCGAGCAGGTGCACGAGTCCACCGAGGTGGATGTCAGCGAGTTGGTGTTTTCCGTGCTCGACTCGATCAAAGACCCCAACACAGTGCCCTTCGGCTCGGCGTTCCCAAGCCCCATGCTGTTCCCGTTGCAACGCCTGGCCCGATCCCTGGCCAGCGCCAGCCGTGAAATGGACCCGCGCCTGGTGGTCACCGACATGTCGCCGGGCAATCCGCAGTTGCGTCGACAAATTGCCCTGCGCTACATGGTCGGCGGCCTGATGCTGCCGATGGAAGAACTGCTGATCACCAATGGCGCCCTGGAAGCCCTGAACCTGTGCCTGCAGGCCGTGACGGAACCCGGCGATCTGGTGGCCATCGAGGCTCCGGCGTTCTATGCCTGCCTGCAAGTGCTGGAACGCCTGAAGCTCAAGGCGGTGGAAATTCCGGTGCACCCGCGCGACGGCATCGACCTCGGCGCCCTGGCGCAAGCCCTTGCGCGCTATCCGATCAAGGCCTGCTGGACCATGACCAGTTTCCAGAACCCCATGGGCGCAACGTTGCCGGAAGAAAAGAAGCAAGCACTGGTTGAGCTGTTGCGCAGTCACCAGGTGCCGCTGATTGAGGACGATGTGTACGCCGAGCTGTATTACGGGCAACAGGCGCCCAAGCCGGCCAAAGCCTTCGACACCGAAGGACTGGTGATGCACTGCGGTTCCTTTGCCAAGAGCCTGGCGCCCGGCTACCGCGTCGGCTGGGTCGCCGCCGGGCGCTATGCGCAAAAGGTCGAACGTCTCAAGCTGATGACCTCGCTGTGCCCGTCGATGCCAGCCCAGGCGGCGATTGCCGACTACCTGCAACATGGCGGCTATGACCGCCACCTTCGCAAATTGCGTTATGCCCTGGAGGAGCAACAAAGCGCCATGCTCGCCGCCATCGCTCGGTATTTCCCGGCGCAGACCCGCGTCAGCCAGCCGGCCGGAGGGTATTTCCTGTGGCTGGAATTGCCGGAACAAACGGACTCATTGAAGTTGTTCCAGATGGCGCTGGCCCAAGGCATCAGCATTGCACCGGGGCCGATTTTTTCGGCGACCCAGCGCTTCAGAAACTGTATTCGCCTGAACTATGGCAGCCCGTGGACCGAGGCCTCGGAGAAGGCGATGGAGACGTTGGGGCGGATTGTGCGGTCGTTTTGAGGGAGGGGGGGTTGCTCTTTCTGACGCCATCGGGAGCAAGCCCCCTCCCACATTTTGATCGGGTTCACACAGTCCAAGTGTGGGAGGGGGCTTGCTCCCGATGGCGCCCGCACAGACGCTACCGACTCAACGGCCGCCACCCAAATCTAAAAAAGTCCCGGTGGCATACGACGCCTTATCCGACAACAACCAGATAATCGCTTCCGCCACTTCATCCGGCCGCCCTCCACGGGCCATGGGAATGCCGGACTCCAGCTTGCTGACCCGATCCGGGTCGCCGCTGAGGGCGTGGAAGTCGGTAAAGATATAGCCGGGGCGTACTGCGTTGACGCGGATACCCTCACCTGCCACTTCTTTGGACAGGCCGATGGTGAAGGTGTCGAGGGCGCCCTTGGAGGCTGCATAGTCCACGTATTCACCCGGCGAGCCCAGGCGCGCCGCCACCGAGGACACGTTGACGATGCTGCCACCCTGCCCGCCATGTTTGGGCGACATGCGCAACACCGCGTGCTTGGCACACAGGATCGGCCCCAGCACATTGGTCCTCATGATGTTAAGGATGCGGAATTCGGACATCTCATCGACCCGAGACTTGTGCGCCACGGTGCCGGCATTGTTGACCAGGGCGGTCACGCGGCCCAACTCGGCGTCGACGCGATGAAACAACGCAATCACTTCATCTTCGATGCTGACATCAGCTCGCACAGCAATCGCCTGGGCACCCAGGCCACGGACCTGTTCCAGTACGCCCAGGGCGGCTTTTTCATCGGAGCGGTAGTTGATGCAGATGCGATAGCCTTCGCGCGCCGCCAGCAGTGCCGTTTCGGCGCCAATACCGCGACTGCCCCCGGTGATGATGACAACTTTGTCCATGCGTACGGTCTCCTGATCCAACCTGGCGTTAGGGTTGGATCCGATACTAACCGTCAGGCACTGTTTTTGTCAGGCGCCTGTGCGTCCTCGGCCCGCAGAATATCCGCCATGAAACCATCGGCCGGCAGCGGATGCCCCAGCAAGTAACCCTGCAGGGAGTTACAGCCCAGCCGCGTGAGGAAACTCTGCTGCACGTCCGTTTCCACGCCTTCGGCGACAATCCGCAATCCCAAGGCCTGGCCGAGGGCAACGATGGCCGAAACGATGGCGGCGTCATCGCTGTCGTGCTCAAGGTCGCGCACAAAACCGCGGTCGATCTTCAACTCGTTGGCCGGCAGGCGCTTGAGGTACATCAGGCTGGAATAGCCGGTGCCGAAGTCATCGATGGACAGGTCGACGCCCATGTCCGAGAGCTGCTGCAACACCGTCATACTCGCGTCGGCATCGCTCATGGCGGTGGTTTCGGTGATCTCCAAGGTCAGGCTGTTGGCCGGCAACTGATGACGATCAAGGGCGTCGGCCACACTCTTGACCAGCCCCGCATGGCAGAACTGCAACGCCGACAGGTTCACGGCGATGCGCCAATGCTCATAACCCAGCGCGTACCACACGCTCATCTGACGGCAGGCCTCATTAAGCACCCATTCGCCGATGGGAATGATCAAGCCAGTCTTTTCCGCCAGTTCGATAAAGGTGGCCGGCAACAACAGGCCCTGCTGCGGATGCTCCCAGCGCACCAGCGCTTCGGCGCCCACCGCAATACCACTGACCGCATCGAACTTGGGCTGGTAGTACAAGCGAAATTGCTCTTGGTCGAGGGCGTTGCGCAGGTCCTGCAACAACTGCAATTGCTTGCGCGCATTGGTGTTCATCGACACGTCGAAAAAGCTGTAGCCGTTCTTGCCCATGCCCTTGGCGTGGTACATCGCGGCGTCGGCGTTCATCAACAATTCCTGGGGGTTGCCACCGTTACCGGGGAACACAGCGATGCCGATACTGGCCGAGATTTTCAGCTCATGCTCGGCCACCTGGAATGAGCGGTTGATCAGCCCGACCTGCCGCTCGGCCAAGCGCAGGGCATCGTCTGGCTGGCTCAGTTGCACCAACAGCACAAATTCATCACCGCCGATGCGCGCCAGGGTGTCATGGCCGCGCAAGTCTTCGCGCAGGCGCAGGCCGACTTCGCGCAGCAACTGGTCGCCCATGTGATGGCCAAAGGCATCGTTGACTGGCTTGAAGCCATCCAGGTCGATAAACATCAAGGCGAAGCAACCGCCCTGCTCGTTAACCGCCTGTATGGCCTGTTGAATCCGATCGGCCAGCAACGTGCGGTTAGGCAGACCGGTGAGCATGTCATGCAGGGCCAGGTGGGTCAGTTCCTGATTGGCCAGGCTGAGGGAGTCGGCGAGCACCGCGGTGCGGGCCTCCAGTCGCGCGTCGAGCAACGAGGTCAGCAACGCGATGGCAAGCACCGCCAGGGTGGTGACCAGCACCAGGTTATCCAGGCCCTTGCCGGTCAAGCCGTCCAACGCGGCAGCGCAGTAGCTGTCATCGGCAAAGCGTGCCGCGGCCATTCCGGTGTAATGCATACCGACGATGGCAAACCCCATCACCACCGCCGCCCCGCCGCGTGCCAGGCGTACATACGGCGTGTTGCGCCGCAGGTTGAAAGCTATCTGCAAGGCGGCGCCCGAGGCCACGACCGCTATTAACAGAGAAGCTCCAAACAAGGTGGGGTCGTAGTCGATACCGGGGGTCATGCGCATCGCGGCCATGCCGGTGTAATGCATGGTGGCAATGCCGGTGCCCATGACCAGCGCGCCAAACACCAATTGCCAGGCGGGCAAGCGCGGCTGGCTGACCAGCCATAAGGCAAAGCCGCTGGACATCACCGCGATCAACAACGACAGCGCGGTAATGCCGATATCGAAGCCCAAGGCAAACGGCAGGCGCAGGGCCAACATGCCGATGAAGTGCATCGACCAGACACCCACGCCCATGGCCAATGCCCCGCCGGCCATCCACAAATAAACCGCGCGGCCCTTGGCGGTCGCAATGCGGCCGGTCAGGTCCAGCGCGGTATAAGAGGCCAGGATCGCAACGCACAGGGAGATCACGACGAGGGAGGTTGAATAACTACCGATGAGCATGGGATTTCTCGCGGGCAACAGTTTTGAGACGTCCGTGCCAGGGTGGCAAAGCGCGCGATTGTAGCGAGATTAATTCTGGTGCAGGTGATTAATTATCATAGGGCCATCACCTGTAATTTGACGTCAAACTACTGGCCAGGTCCGGAGTGGTCTATAGCTCGTGTGCGACGTCACCTGCGTATCAAAGGCAGTGTGTCGCTTCAGTGTTGGCGGGTCTCGGGATAACAAAAACTAAAAATTTTAGAGGATTGTTACCCCTTTTCCAGTATAGACGCCCGTATTTTGAAATCGGGCTTAACACAAACTCCCAGCATCCTGCACTCCATAAAAATAAAATTTTTATTCCGTAAGGATATATAAAACTGTCATATCTTACAGGTGACTTTCATGCTGAGAGCGATAAACTTTACTCCACATGACATTCGGAGTTTCAGAAATGGCCATCATCGCACTTCTATACCCTAATAATACTGAGAATACTGGCCACCTGAAAGGCACTCAATGTATTCGAGACAAAGGCGGCGAAATCAAGTCTTATAGAATCGAAAACATCGGAGATGCTCAAGCAGTGACCGATATAACACCCTATGTAGAGCGAAAAATTGCTGAACGCGGAACTTTCCCCATTGACGATGGCGAGTACGTAGTAAGCACTCATCTATGTTATGACAAACAAATATGTTATGAAAAACAAAAAATATATGAAGTCTGGGGGAGAATCGACGCTTTCGAGGACACGGTCATTACCTATCATTTTCCCGGTGGAAAAGAATACCAATTAACCGACGGAGATAACCGAGTATTGAAATTTCGAGTTGCTTGTAAAGTTGACCAAATTCTAAAATACCTACCACGGTACACAAAAATAATTCTGGAATACAAAGGTCGCTCTACAACAGAATTTGGGAGTTTGATATCGTATAACCATGACTCTTTAGAGCTGCATGTTGAGAACAACTCCAAGTCATACAAATTTGCTGATTTAATATCCCTCAGAGCCATTTAACTCAGGTTGGCAAACAATGATGAGTGAGCCGAACAAAGAGCCCTTTCGTTCGGCTATCGCGCGTTGGCCTGTTGATCTTCGCTCAGCAACTACAGACTCAATTGGCTAAGACCGCACCAAGTGCGCGCAACGAGTCCTGACCACGTAGCATTATTCCCCCTCACGCCTACTCGGCTATTGACGTCTGCCCATCCCAACCGCCCCCCAAAGCGGCAATCAGTTGCACGCTGGCTACCAACCGGCTCTGCAGCAGCGTTAACACCGTGCGTTCATTGCTGAGTGCGGTCGCCTGTACCGTCACCACATCCAGGTAGGCAATCAACCCCGCCTTGTACTGGTTCTGAGTCAAGCGCAGGGATTCGCGCGCCGCTTCCAGCGCTTCGTTACTGACCACCGCCTCGTCTTCCAGCACCTTGAGTTGCACCATGTAGTTTTCCACTTCACGGAAGCCGTCGAGCACCGTCTGGCGGTACTTGGCCACAGTTTCGTCGTAGGACGCCACAGTGCGGTCGACTTCCGCCGAGCGCTGGCCGCCGTCGAACAAGGTCATGGCCAGCTTCGGGCCCACTGACCAGAAGCGGTTTGGCAGGCTGATCCAGTCAGCGTACGTGCTGCTGGAATAACCACCGGCCAGGCTCAGGCTCAAGTCTGGGTAGTAGGCGGCCTTGGCCACGCCAATATTGGCGTTGGCAGCGATCACCGAGCGCTCGGCCGAGGCGATGTCCGGGCGGCGCTCCAGCAACTGCGACGGCAGGCTCACCGGAATCTGTGGCAGTGCCGGGATGTCCTTGCTCACGGCCAGGTTGAAGTTGGCCGGCGCTTCGCCGATCAATACCGCAATGGCGTTTTCCAGCTGCGCACGCTGCCAGATCAGGTCGATCAGACTCGCCTGGGTGCTCTTGAGCTGGGTTTGCGCCTGGGCCACCGCATCCTTGCCGGAGACACCAGCGCGGTATTGGTTTTCGGTCATTTGCAGGGAGCGCTGGTAAGTGTCCAGCGTGGCTTGCAGCAAGCGGGTCTGTTCGTCCATTACGCGCAATTGCAGGTAGCTCTGCACCAGTTCCGATTGCTGGCTCAAGCGCATGGCCGCCAAGTCCGCCGAGCTGGCTTCGGCGCTGGCTTCATTGGCTTCCAGACCACGGCGCAATTTGCCCCAGATGTCGGCTTCCCAGCTCACGCCCAATTGCGCGTTGAGGGTGTCGCGGATACCACTGCTGGAACTGCTGAGGCTTGCGCTGCTGCTGCCGGTGCCCTGGCTGGCGCGGGTTTTACCGGCGCTCAGGTCGACCGTCGGGTAAAACGCCCCGCGCGAACTGCGCACCAGTGCCTGGGCCTGGCGAAAACGCGCCTCGGCCTGTGCCACCGTCTGGTTAGCCGTATTCAGGCGCACCACCAGGTCGTTGAGCTGGCGGTCGCCGTACAACTCCCACCAGGCGCCACGGGCCAAGGAATCACTCGGCGTGGCCTGACGCCAGCCCTGGGCCTCCTTGAATTGCACGGGTTCGATAACATCCGGGCGCTTGTAGTCCGGGCCGACGGCGCAGGCGCTGAGCAATACGCCGCAAAGCACCAGGCTCGCGACACGGGAACCGCGGGTCATGGCCAATTTGGCAAAGGTTGAATCGGTCATAGCGCAGTGTCCAGGGCAGCATCGGTACGCACGCCGCGCCATTTATTGAAACGATGGCGCGCGCGGTCGAGATAAAGGTAAACCACCGGGGTGGTGTAAAGGGTCAGGACCTGGCTGAAGACCAGGCCGCCAATGATGGTCAGGCCCAGGGGGCGACGCATTTCGGCGCCGTCGCCGGCGCCGAGCAGCAAGGGCAAGGCACCGAGGATGGCCGCCAGCGTGGTCATCAGGATCGGCCGCAGACGCAACAGGCAAGCGCTGCGAATCGACTCCAAGGGGCCCAAGCCGTCGTTACGCTCCAGTTGCAGGGCCAGGTCGATCATCAGGATTGCGTTTTTCTTCACCACGCCGATCAGCAGGAACAGCCCCAGCAAGGAGATCAGGCTGAACTCGCCCCCTGTCAGGTAGATCGCGAGCATGGCGCCGACGCCGGCCGACGGCAGGGTCGAGAGGATCGTCAGCGGGTGAATGTAGCTCTCATACAGAATGCCCAACACCAGGTACACCGCCACGAGCGCGCCGAGGATCATGAACGGCTGGCCTTTCTGGGTGGCTGCGAAGGCATCGGCAGTGCCGGCCATCTTGGCGATCACGTCCTCGGGCAAACCGACCTTGGCAATCGCCCGTTCGATGGCGGCCGTGCCCTGCTCCACCGTCACCCCTTCGGCCATGTCGAAGGCGATGTTTTCCGAGGCGAACTGGCCTTCGTGACTGACCCGGTCATCGGCCAGGCTGTTCTCGTAATGGGCAATGGTCGACAACGGCACCCGTGCGCCATCGGCAGTAATCACCTGCATCTGGTTGAGGGTGATCGGGTCCTGGGCGTATTTGGGGTTGACCTCCATGACCACCTGATACTGGTTAAGGCTGTCGTAGATCGTAGAAATCTGCCGTTGGCTGTAGGCGTTGTTCAACACCCCGGTGACCATGTCCATGTCGATGCCCAGGCGCTTGGCCTGGTCGCGGTCGACAATCAGCGTGACCTGGGCTGCGCCCCGGCCTTCACGGGCGTCGATGGCGGTGAGTTGCGGCAGTCCACGCAACGCAGCGACGACTTTCGGGTACCACAGGCGCAATGCGGCCAGATCACCGCTTTGCAGGATGTAGGAGTACTGCGCGCTGGTCTGGTCGCGGCTGCCGCCAAATTGCAGGTCTTGGTCAGCCATCAGGAACAGGCGCCCGCCCGGCACCAGCGGCACTTCCTTGCGCAGGCGCTCAATCACCGCCTGGGCAGAAATCTTGCGTTCGCTGATGGGCTTGAGGCGTACCAGCATTACCGCGTTGTTGGTGCCGTTGTTGCCGCCGATAAAGCCCGCCACGCTAAGCACCGCCGGGTCCTTGAGCACCGCCTTGCGGAAAGTCTCCATCTTCGGCTGCATCACGCTGAACGACAGCCCGTCATCGCCGCGCACAAAGCCGATTAACTGGCCGGTGTCCTGCTGGGGCATAAAGGTTTTCGGCACCACCACGTACAACGCCACGTTCATGCCGATGGTCAGCAACAAGCTGAGCAAGGTCAGGCGTCGATGGCGCAGTACCCAGTCCAGACTGGTGGCATAACCGGCGACCATCCGGTCGTTGATCCTCTGGCTCCAGCGCTGCAAACCGGTCATCCGGTCTTTGACGTGGGGCTTGAGCCAGCGAGCGCAGAGCATGGGGGTCAAGGTCAGCGAGACAATCAACGACACAATGATCGCGGCGGACAAGGTGATGGAAAACTCGCGGAACAGGTTGGTGACAATCCCGCCCATAAACAGAATGGACAAGAACACCGCCACCAGCGACACGTTCATCGACAGCAAGGTAAAGCCGACTTCCTGGGCGCCCAAGTACGCCGCGTTCATGGGCGGCACACCATCGTCGATATGCCGGGAAATGTTCTCCAGCACCACAATGGCATCGTCCACCACCAGGCCGGTGGCCAGGATCAACGCCATCAGCGAAAAGTTGTTCAGCGAGAACCCGTACAAGTACATCACCGCGAAAGTGCCCACCAGCGACACCGGCACCGCCAGGGTCGGGATCAGCGAGGCGCGGAAGTTACCGAGGAACAGGTAAACCACCAGAATCACCAGCCCCACGGCAATCAGCAGGGTCATCTCGGCTTCGTGCAAGGTGGCGGTGATGACCGGCGAGCGGTCCATGGCCAGGCTGAGCTTGACGCTGGACGGCAGCACCGCCTGCAACGCCGGCAGTTGAGCCTTGATCTGTCGGACGGTCTCGATGATGTTGGCGCCGGACTGGCGGTTGATCACCAACAGCACCGCCGGCTCGTTGTTGAAGAAGCCGCTGTTGTAGCGGTCTTCAACGCCGTCGCTAATCTTCGCCACATCCGACAGGCGCAAGGCCGCGCCATTCTGGTAGCGAATCAGCAGCGGCTCGTAGTCCTTGGCTTTTTCCAACTGGTCATTGGCCTGGATCTGCCAGTTGCGCTCGCTGTCTTCCAGCGACCCCTTGGGTCGCCGCTGGTTGGCGTTGGCAATGGTGTTGCGCACATCGTCCAGAGCCACGCCGTACTGGTCGAGGGCCTTGGGCTCCAGCTCGATGCGCACCGCTGGCAGGGAACTGCCGCCGATCTGCACTTCGCCCACACCCGGCACTTGGGACAGGCTTTGGGACAGGATGGTCGAGGCCAGGTCATAGAGCTGGCCCTTTTGCAACACGTCCGAGGTCAGCGACAGCACCATGATCGGCGCTTGGGACGGGTTGATTTTCTTGTAGGTAGGCATGCTGCGCATGCCGCTGGGCAGCAGGTTGCGTGACGCGTTGATCGCCGCCTGCACTTCACGCGCCGCGCCGTTGATATCACGGTCGGAGTCAAACGCCAGGATCACTCGGGTAGAGCCCTGGCTCGACGAACTGCTCATGGTGGTGATGCCGGCAATCGCGCCAAAGGAGCGCTCCAGCGGCGTGGCCACGGTCGAGGCCATCACCTCGGGGCTGGCACCCGGCAAGCTGGCCGAGACCACGATCACCGGGAAGTCGATCTGCGGCAGCGGCGAGACCGGCAACAGGTTAAAGCTCACCCCGCCCAGCAGCATGATCGCCAGGCTCAGCAGCAGGGTCGCTACCGGTCGGCGGATGAAAGGTCCGGACAGGTTCATGACTCAACCGGCTCCAGGCTTTGCGGCTCTTTGCGCCAGCGACGACCCAGGCGATCGAAATACAGGTAGATCACCGGTGTGGTGAACAGCGTCAACACCTGGCTCACCAGCAGGCCGCCGACCATCACCAAACCCAGCGGCTGGCGCAATTCAGCACCGGAGCCGGTGGCCAGCATCAGCGGAACCGCACCGAACAGCGCGGCCAGGGTGGTCATCAGGATTGGCCGGAAGCGCAACAGCGCGGCCTGGTAGATCGCGGTCTGTGGGTCGAGACCCTGGTTGCGTTCGGCGTCGAGGGCGAAGTCGATCATCATGATCGCGTTCTTTTTCACGATACCGATCAGCAGGATGATGCCAATGATCGCGATCATGCCCAGGTCATTACCACTGAGCAGCAGGGCCAGCAATGCCCCCACCGCCGCCGAAGGCAAGGTCGACAGGATGGTGATCGGGTGGATATAGCTCTCGTAGAGCACGCCGAGCACGATGTACATGGTGACCACCGCCGCCAGGATCAGCAGCAAGGTGCTCGACAGCGAGGCTTCGAACGCCTGGGCTGCGCCCTGGAACTGGGTCTGCACGCCCACGGGCATGCCGATGTCTTTCTGCGCCTGGTTGATCAGCTCCACGCCCTTGCCCAGCGCCACGCCGGGAGCCAGGTTGAACGACATCATCACGGCCGGAAACTGGCCGATATGGGCAATGGCCAACTGCGCCTGACGCTGTTCCACACGGGCCAGGCTCGACAGCCGCACTTGGCCGCCGTCGGTGGTTTTCACATGGATCTGGTTCAGTGCATCCGGGCCGAGGGTCTCACCGGACTGGGCCTGCAACACCACGCGGTATTGGCTGGCCTGGGTGTAGATGGTGGAAATCTGGCGTTGGCCGAAGGCGTCGTACAGCGCGTCGGTGATGGTCGACACACTGACGCCCAGGCGCGAGGCCGCATCGCGGTCGATCACCAGGTACACCTGCAGGCCTTTGTCCTGCAGGTCGCTGGCGACGTCGGTAAGCTCCGGCAACTGGCCGAGGGCGTGCACCAGCTTGTCACTCCATAGCGCCAGCAACTCAGAGTCCGGGGAGGACATGCTGAATTGGTACTGGGTGCGGCTCACACGGTCTTCGATGGTCAGGTCCTGCACCGGCTGCATAAACAGGCGGATACCCACCAACTTGTCGATTTCCGGTTGCAGACGCGTGATTACCTGGGCTGCGCTCAAGTCGCGCTGGCCGTGGGCCTTGAGGTTGATCAGCAAGCGTCCGCTGTTGAGGGTCGCGTTATCGCCATCCACACCGATGTAGGACGACAGGCTTTCCACCGCCGGATCCGCCAGGATGATTTTGGCCAACGCCTGCTGGCGCTGACTCATGGCCGCAAAGGAAATCGACTGCGGCGCCTCGGAAATACCCTGGATCACCCCCGTGTCCTGCACTGGGAAAAAGCCCTTGGGCACCACCAGGTACAGCACCACGGTAAGACCCAACGTGGCGATGGCCACCAGCAGGGTCAGCGGCTGGTGCTTGAGCACCCACTGCAACTTGCGCCCGTAGGCTTCGATCATCCAGTCGATCCAGGCGCCGCTGGCCTTGTAGAAGCGGCCCTGTTCTGCCTCTTTCGGCTCACGCTTGAGCAACCGCGCGCACATCATCGGCGTGAGGGTCAGGGACACTACCAGGGAAATCAGGATCGCCACCGCCAGGGTGATGGCAAATTCGCGGAACAGGCGTCCCACCACATCGGCCATGAACAGCAGCGGAATCAGCACCGCGATCAGCGAAAGGGTCAGGGAAATCAGGGTGAAACCAATCTGCTTGGCGCCCTTGAGGGCGGCGGCCAGGGGGGGCTCGCCTTCTTCGATGTACCGGGAGATGTTCTCCAGCATCACGATGGCATCGTCCACCACAAACCCGGTGGCGATGGTCAAGGCCATCAGCGTGAGGTTGTTGATGGAGAACCCAGCCAGGTACATAACGCCGAAAGTGCCCACCAGAGACAACGGTACGGCGATGGACGGAATAATCGTGGCGCTGACCCGGCGCAGGAACAGGAAGGTCACCATCACCACCAGGGCAATGGCGATCAGCAATTCATGTTGTACGTCCTTGACCGAGGCGCGGATGGTCTGGGTGCGGTCGGTGAGGACGGTGACGTCGAGGCCGGCAGGCAGATTGTCGGTGATGCTCGGCAGCAACGCCTTGATGCGGTCCACCACCTCAATGACGTTGGCACCCGGCTGGCGCTGGATGTTCAGCAGCACCGCCTGGTTTTCATTGGCCCAAGCCGCGAGGCGCTCGTTTTCGGCGCCGTCGACGATCTGTGCCACATCTTTAAGGCGCAACGGCGCGCCATTGTTGTAGGCCAGGATCAGTTCGGCGTATTGCTGGGGCGAGACCAACTGGTCGTTGGCGTCGAGCATCGACACCCGGGTCGGGCCGTCGAAGTTACCCTTGGGTTGGTTGACGTTGGACGCCGCGATCAAGGTGCGCACATCCGACAAGTTCAGGCCATTAGCCGCCAGGGCTTCGGGGTTGACCTTGATCCGCACGGCCTGACGCTGGCCGCCAGCGATGCTGACCATGCCGACGCCACTGATCTGGGCAATTTTCTGTGCCATGCGCGTGTCGACCAAGTCATTGAGCTTGGGCAGCAACATGGTCTTGGAGCTGATAGCCAGGGTCAGCACCGGGGTATCCGCCGGGTTGACCTTGTTGTACACCGGCGGCGCAGGCAGGTCCTTGGGCAGCAAATTGGTGGCGGCGTTGATCGCGGCCTGCACCTGTTGCTCGGCGACATCCATATTAATGTCGAGGTTAAAACGCAGGGTCAGTACCGAAGCGCCGCCGGAACTGGTGGACGCCATCTGGGTCAAGCCGGGCATCTGCCCGAACTGGCGCTCAAGGGGCGCGGTAACCGCGCTGGTCATCACGTCGGGGCTGGCGCCGGGGTAGAGGGTCATCACCCGAATGGTCGGGTAATCCACCTGGGGCAAGGCCGAGACCGGCAGCAAGCGGTACGCGATGATGCCGGCCAGGACAATGGCCAGCATGCTCAGCGTGGTGGCGACCGGGCGAAGGATAAACAGCCGCGACAGGTTCATGCGCCGACCTTTTGCGCCTTGCCAGCGTCAGCGCCGGTCTCCCCTTTCGCTGCCGGTTTGCCTTGCAGGTGCTCAGTCGGGGTGGTCGGGACTTCAGTGCTGTCGTTGACCACTTCGATTTCGCTGCCTTCCTTAAGGCGGTCGGTGCCTTCCAGCACCACACGGTCGCCAGCGACCAAGCCTTCCTTGATCACGGTGTTTTCACCGTCGGTATCACCGACCACAAGGGGCTGTACCTTGACCTTCTTGTCGCCATCAAGCTTGTAGACAAAGGTGCCCGCATTGCCGAACTGAATCGCGGCGGACGGCGCCAGCACCACGTTGTGCAGGGTGTCGGCCAGCAGGTGCACGTTGACGAACTGGTTGGGGAACAGCGCTTTGTCCTTGTTATCGAAACGCGCCTTGAATTTCA
This sequence comes from Pseudomonas sp. TE3911, assembly GCF_054062775.1. Classification (NCBI taxonomy): domain Bacteria; kingdom Pseudomonadati; phylum Pseudomonadota; class Gammaproteobacteria; order Pseudomonadales; family Pseudomonadaceae; genus Pseudomonas; species Pseudomonas sp. TE3911. The sequence continues at coordinate 2,612,949 of NZ_JBSSFP010000001.1, forward strand.
GAGTGCCGGTGGTGACGTCGATCTGGTTGTCCAGGCTCTGCAACACGCCGACGGCCTGCTGTTTCACGTCGCCACGGTCCCAGGCTTCCACGGGCAGTTTGTTGCCAGCGTGGTAACGGGCGAGCACGGTTTCCAGGGTGTTTTCCGGCAGGGTAAAGGTCACGCTGATCGGCTGGGTCTGGGTGATCACGGCCAGGGCGGTGGTGTCGTTGGCGGCCACCAGGTTGCCGACGTCGAGCTGGCGCAAGCCGACGCGACCGGCGATCGGCGCGCGGATCTTAGTGAATTCAAGGTTGAGCTTGGCGTCGTCGACCGCGCCCTGATTGGTCTTGACCGTGCCTTGGTATTGCAGGACCAGCGCTTCGGCGGTGTCCAGGGTCTGCTTGGCGATACTGTCCTGGGCATACAACCCACGATAGCGTTCCACATCGACCTGGGCGTTTTTCAGCTGGGCCTGGTTCTGCATCAGCGTGCCCTGGGCCTGGAGTAAGGCGTTCTGGTAGCTGCGCGGGTCAATCTCGGCCAGCAGATCGCCGGCCTTGACCATCTGCCCTTCTTCAAAGGCGATCTTCATCAATTCCCCGCCCACCCGGCTGCGTACATTAATGGTGTTGAGCGCGGTAACAGTGCCCAATGCCTTGTAGTACACCGGAAACTCTCCCAACACCGCCGGCGCCACGCGCACCGGTATCGGGCCCGTGGAACCGCCGAAACCAGGGCGTGCCATGCCGGTTTTGCTGGTGTGCCCGGCCGGTGCGTCTTTTTGGGCCGCGCCGCCGGGCCAGAATTTCCAGCACAGACCGGCGATAACCAGCAGCACAAGCAGGCCGAACAGCCAACGACGGGAGTTGCGGGGGGAGGATTGCATGGAATGATCAACCATTGGGCGCGAGAGCTTCTTCTTTGGGAGGCTGAAAGATAAGCACTGGGGCGCATTAAGAAAAGCGCCTTTACCGGCTATTTACCTTGGACTTACAACTTTTAACGTCTGGGTCTAGTCCGTCGGCTATTTGCCTAAACGTCTGAAGCACAAATGAAAACGGCCTGGACTAGGCCAGGCCGCAATCATGTATCACGCGTGTTACTGCAAAACGACAGCATCCACGCAAACAGTTACTTCAAAACAGCCAGAACGGCTTCGTAGTTTGGTTCTTCAGCGATTTCAGAAACCAGTTGGCTGTGCAGGACGTTGTTGTTTTCGTCCAGAACCACCACGGCGCGGGCGGTCAGGCCGTGCAGCGGGCCATCAGCGATTGCCACGCCAAAGTCCTGAGCGAAAGCAGGATCGCGGAAATCCGACAGGTTCTTCACGTTTTCCAGGCCTTCGGAGCCGCAGAAGCGTGCTTGGGCGAATGGCAGGTCGGTGGAGATGCACAGTACAACGGTGTTGTTCAGTTCGTTGGCCTGGGCGTTGAACTTGCGAACCGACGCCGCGCAAGTCGGGGTATCAACGCTTGGGAAGATGTTCAGCACTTTGCGCTTGCCGGCGAAGGTCGCCAGGGTTGCGTCCGACAGGTCGTTGGCAGTCAGGATGAAGTCTGGAGCCTGGGTGCCGACTTGCGGCAATTCGCCTTCAACCTTGACCGCGTTGCCTTTAAGGGTGACTTGAGCCATGAACAGAATCCTTATGCTGGGTTTAGTTAAACGAATTCGAGAGGCGGAAGTTAACCACAAAGTGCCGTGCCTACCTACCGCCAGACACAAATTGTCATGCCCACAGGTTGTGGTTTAATTGCGCGCTTTTCGCCTGCCCTTAAAGGAAACCGTCGTCGATGAATCCGCCTGCCACCAAAGTTCTGGTCATTGGTTATGTCTGGCCGGAGCCGCGTTCTTCGGCCGCTGGCGGGCATATGATGCAGATTCTTGAGACCTTTCTTACGCAAGGTTGGGACATTACCTTCAGCAGCCCTGCTGCACTCGGCGAGCACAAAGCCGACCTGCTCGCCCTGGGCATTGCCGAATGCGCCATCGAGCTCAATAACAGCAGTTTCGACGACTTTATCCGCGAGCTCGCTCCGGATATCGTGCTGTTCGACCGTTTCATGATGGAAGAGCAGTTCGGCTGGCGCGTGGAGAAGTGTTGCCCCGACGCATTGCGCGTGCTGGAAACCTGCGACCTGCAAAGCCTGCGCGACGCCCGCCAGCAACGGCTCAAGAACCACCTTAAGAGCCATCCCGACAGCGACGACTTCAGCGCTCTGTTTGTGCCCGCCCTGGAAGATGAGTTCCAACTGATGGCCGACACCGACGTGGCCAAGCGCGAGATCGCGGCGATTTACCGCTGTGACATCAACCTGATGATCTCCGACGTGGAAATGCGCCTGCTGACCGAGCAGTTCAAGGTGCCGGCCGCCCTGCTCCACTGGTGCCCGCTGATGCTGGAGCCCTTGACCGAAAACTTCGTCCCGTTTGACGACCGCGCGCATTTCCTCAGCATCGGCAACTTCCGCCACGCGCCCAATTGGGACGCTGTGCTGTGGATGAAGAACAGCCTGTGGCCGCTGATTCGACAACAATTACCCGGCGCGCAGCTGCATATCTATGGCGCTTACACCCCACCCAAAGCCACCGCCCTGCATAACCCGGCCCAGGGCTTTCATGTGATGAACTGGGCTGAAGATGCGCTACAGGTGATGAGCGCAGCACGCATCTGCCTGGCCCCCCTGCGCTTCGGCGCGGGCATCAAGGGCAAACTGGCGGACGCGATGCTGTGCGGTACGCCGAGCATCAGCACGCCGATCGGCGCCGAGGCCATGGGCGATGAGCAACCATGGCCCGGCATGATCGAAACCAGCGCGCCTGCCTTGGCCGCCGCTGCCGTGGCTTTGTACCAGGACCGCGAGCGCTGGACCCAGGCCCAGGAAGACGGCCGCCAGTTGATTGCCCGCCGCTATGACCAGAACATCCACGGGCCTGCGCTGGTGGAGTGCCTGGAGCACTGCCGTCGCCACCTCGCCGCCCATCGCCGCGACAACTTTACCGGCAGCATGCTGCGCCATCACGCCCACAAAAGTACCCAGTACATGTCCCAGTGGATCGAGGCAAAAAACCGCGTGCTGTAAACACCGGCGCTGGCAGGGTCGCGCACAAGGGGGCATTATTCGGGTCGCAACCAACAATAAAAGCGACGGCAGCATGACCCGAGCAGCGCGAATCACCGACCCTTCCTACGAGCTGATGGACGATCACAACGGTCTGTCCATCATCTATCGCCAGCATGGTTTCCCCTGTCCGCTGGTGCGCTGGCATTTCCACAAGGAATACGAACTGCACCTGATCGTCGCCAGCTCGGGCAAGGTGTTTATCGGCGACTACATCGGTAATTTCTACCCTGAAAGCCTCTTCCTCACCGGCCCCAACCTGCCCCATAACTGGATCAGCCAGGTGGAAGAAGACGAGGTGGTGCCCAAGCGCGACATGCTGGTGAACTTCACCGATGAATTACTGGAAAACGGCAGCCATATCTTCACCGAGCTGAAAACCCTCACCCCACTGCTGGAACGCGCCCAGTACGGCATCGAGTTTCGTTGCAGAAAGACCATTGCCCAGGCCATGACCCTGATGCAACGCATCGAGGACGCGCAGGGTATGGCGCGCCTGGGGCACTTCTTTATCTTGCTGGAAGTGTTGAGTACCTGTGAGGACTACCAACTGCTGTCCGGCGTGACCACGCCGCAACTGGCCGATGAACACAGCATCGACCGTACCAACCGGGCGGTGGATTACATCTTCGCCCACTACGCGCGGGAGTTGCCGCTGGAGGAAGTGGCGGAACACTTGGGCATGAAGCCCACGTATTTTTCCCGGGTGTTCAAGCAGGCCACCGGGCGCACATTTATCGAATTCGTCAACAGACTGCGCATCAGCAAGTCATGCGAGTTACTGGCAGATGGCGACAAGGCCGTCACCGATGTGTGCTTTGAGTCGGGGTTCAACAATATCTCCAACTTCAACCGACGTTTTCAGCAGCTTAAGGGCATGACCCCTTCCCACTACCGGCGCCTGGCGGTGCAACGGCTGACCGAGCAGAACCTGGCTTGAAGGTTTCAACGGCTGTGTGACCGAGTGCAAAAAAGTATCAGTCCAAGTGCTCCCAAGGATTTGTCACAACCCCATTTGAAGGCTGTAATCAACGCACACTCTTCCTGACTCCTCGTAGGAAGACACAACAACAATAACTGTCCTTCTGTAGCCCCTGGGCGCGGAAATGGAGTGCGCGATGAAGTTCACAGCAAAAGCACTGCTTGTCTCCACCTGCATGACAACCTGCATGACCCTCAGCGCCGTCAGCTTTGGCGCGCAGACCCTGACCATTGCCACCGTCAACAACAGCGACATGATCCGCATGCAAAAGCTCTCGAAGACCTTCGAGGCCGAGCATCCAGAGATCAAGCTGAATTGGGTGGTGCTCGAAGAAAACGTGCTGCGCCAACGCCTGACCACCGACATCGCCACCCAAGGCGGACAGTTCGACGTGCTGACCATTGGCATGTACGAAGCCGCACTCTGGGGCGCCAAAGGCTGGCTGGAACCGATGAAGGATCTTCCGGCTTCCTACGACCTCGACGACGTTTTCCCTTCTGTGCGTGACGGTTTGTCCGTCAAAGGCTCGCTGTACGCCCTGCCGTTCTACGCTGAAAGCTCGATCACGTATTACCGCACCGACCTGTTCAAGGACGCCGGACTGACCATGCCCGAGCATCCGACCTGGACCCAGATCAGCGAATTCGCGGCCAAACTCACCGACAAAACCAAAGAGCAATACGGCCTGTGCCTGCGCGGCAAAGCCGGTTGGGGTGAAAACATGGCGCTGATCACCACCCTGGCCAACGGCTATGGCGCGCGGTGGTTCGATGAAAAGTGGCAGCCTGAATTCAACGGCCCCGAATGGAAAGACGCGCTTAACTTCTACGTCGACAACATGAAGAAATCCGGCCCGCCGGGTGCGTCCAGCAACGGTTTCAACGAAAACCTGGCGCTGTTCAACAGCGGCAAGTGTGCAATTTGGGTCGACGCCAGCGTGGCCGGCTCGTTTGTCACCGACAAGTCCCAAAGCAAGGTGGCCGACAGCGTAGGCTTCACCTTCGCGCCCCACGAAAAGACCGACAAAGGCACTTCGTGGCTGTATTCCTGGTCCCTGGCGATCCCGACCAGCTCCAAGGCCAAGGACGCCGCCAAGGTGTTCACCAGTTGGGCAACCTCCAAGGAATATGGCGCATTGGTTGCCAAGACCGACGGCGTGGCCAACGTACCGCCTGGCACACGCAAGTCGACCTACAGCGACGAGTACATGAAGGCTGCACCGTTCGCCAAGGTGACCCTGGAATCGCTGAAAGTCGCCGACCCGACCAAACCGACGCTCAAGCCGGTGCCGTATATCGGTATCCAGTTGGTGACCATTCCTGAGTTCCAGGCGATTGGTACCCAGGTCGGCAAGTTCTTCTCCGGTGCGCTGACCGGTCAGCAAACGGTCGATGCTGCACTGACCGCCGCGCAGACCACCACCGAGCGTGAAATGAAGCGGGCGGGTTACCCCAAATAACCCTGGTCTCACCACAGTCAAATGTGGGAGGGGGCTTGCTCCCGATAGCCATCTACCAGTTGATGATTCAGTGACTGATACACCGCTATCGGGGGCAAGCCCTCTCCCATCCTGACCGCATTCCGATCCTTGCTTCGCAATGGCCTTGATTATCATGAATACAGCACCCAAAAACCGCCTGGCCAACCCCGGCTGGTTCCTCGTCACGCCCTCGGTCGCCATGCTGTTGCTTTGGATGATCGTGCCCCTGGGCATGACCCTGTACTTTTCCCTGATCCGCTACAACCTGCTCTACCCCGGCGAAAACCAATTCGTGGGGCTGGAGAACTTCACCTACTTCATCACCGACTCGGGCTTCTTGCCCGGTGCCTCCAACACCCTGTTGCTGGTAGGTAGCGTATTGCTGATCAGCGTGGTGTTCGGCGTGTTGATCAGCGCGCTGCTGGAAGCCAGTGAATTCTTCGGTCGCGGCCTGGTGCGGGTGTTGCTGATTTCTCCGTTCTTCATCATGCCCACCGTCGGTGCGCTGATCTGGAAGAACCTGATTTTTCACCCGGTGTCGGGAATCCTCGCTGCCGTGTGGAAGTTCTTTGGCGCAGAACCTGTTGACTGGCTGGCGCACTACCCGCTGCTGTCGATCATCATCATTGTGTCGTGGCAATGGCTGCCCTTCGCGATCCTGCTGCTGATGACCGCCATGCAGTCCCTCGACCAGGAACAAAAGGAAGCGGCACGTCTCGACGGTGCCGGCGCCATTGCGATTTTCTGGCACCTGACCCTGCCCCACCTGGCCCGCCCGATTGCCGTGGTGGTGATGATCGAAACGATCTTCCTGCTCTCGGTATTCGCCGAAATCTTCACCACCACCAACGGTGGCCCCGGCTATGCGTCGACCAACCTCGCCTACCTGATCTACAACCAGGCGCTGGTGCAATTCGACGTGGGCATGGCCTCGGCCGGCGGCTTGATTGCCGTGGTCATCGCCAATATCGCGGCGATCATCCTGGTGCGGATGATCGGCAAAAACCTGACTGACAAGCCTTGAGGGCCGCGCCATGACGCTTCAACAATCCCGCCGCCTGCAAAGCCTGTTGCTCGGCACGTTGGCCTGGGCCATCGCGATCCTGATTTTCTTCCCGATCTTCTGGATGGTGCTGACCAGCTTCAAGACCGAAATCGATGCGTTCGCCACGCCGCCGCAGTTCATCTTCACGCCGACGCTGGAGAACTACCTGCACATCAACGAGCGCAGCAACTACTTCAGCTATGCCTGGAACTCGGTGCTGATTTCCTTCAGCGCTACCGCCCTGTGCCTGCTGATCTCGGTGCCGGCGGCCTACTCCATGGCGTTCTACGAAACCAAGCGCACCAAGGGCACGCTGCTGTGGATGCTGTCCACCAAGATGCTGCCGCCGGTAGGCGTGCTGATGCCGATCTACCTGCTGGCCAAGAGTTTTGGCCTGCTGGATACGCGCATTGCGCTGATCATCATCTACACCCTGATCAACCTGCCGATCGTGGTCTGGATGGTTTACACCTACTTCAAAGACATCCCCAAAGACATCCTCGAAGCCGCACGCCTGGACGGCGCCACCCTCTGGCAGGAAATGGTCCGGGTACTGCTGCCGATCGCCAAGGGCGGCCTCGCTTCCACGGTGTTGCTGTCGCTGATCCTGTGTTGGAACGAGGCGTTCTGGTCGCTGAACCTGACCTCATCGAACGCGGCGCCGTTGACCGCGCTGATCGCCTCCTACTCCAGCCCCGAAGGTTTGTTCTGGGCCAAATTGTCGGCCGTCTCGACCCTCGCCTGTGCGCCGATCCTGATCTTTGGCTGGATCAGCCAGAAACAGCTGGTGCGCGGTTTGTCCTTCGGCGCAGTTAAATAATAATTTCTAGCGGAGGGCCCATCATGGCCAACCTCAAAATCAAGAATTTGCAAAAAGGCTTCGAAGGTTTCTCGATCATCAAAGGCATCGACCTGGAAGTGAACGACAAGGAGTTCGTGGTCTTCGTCGGCCCGTCGGGCTGCGGTAAGTCCACCCTGCTGCGCCTGATCGCCGGTCTGGAAGAAGTTACCGAAGGCACCATCGAACTCGATGGCCGCGACATCACCGAAGTGACCCCGGCCAAGCGCGACCTGGCGATGGTGTTCCAGACTTACGCGCTGTATCCACATATGAGCGTGCGCAAAAACATGTCGTTTGCCCTGGACCTGGCCGGCGTCGACAAGAAGCTGGTGGAGAGCAAGGTCAACGAAGCGGCGCGCATCCTCGAACTGGGCCCGCTGCTGGAGCGCAAGCCCAAGCAACTCTCCGGTGGCCAGCGTCAGCGCGTAGCGATTGGCCGCGCCATTGTGCGCAACCCGAAGATCTTCCTGTTCGACGAACCGCTGTCCAACCTCGACGCCGCCCTGCGTGTGCAAATGCGCCTGGAGCTGGCGCGCCTGCATAAAGAACTGCAGGCGACCATGATCTACGTGACCCACGACCAGGTCGAGGCCATGACCCTGGCTGACAAGGTGGTAGTGCTCAACAGCGGCCGTATCGAGCAGGTAGGTTCGCCGCTGGAGCTGTATCACCAACCCGCGAACCTGTTTGTGGCAGGCTTTCTAGGCACGCCGAAAATGGGCTTCCTCAAGGGCAAGGTCACGCGTGTCGAGTCCCAGACCTGCGAAGTGCAACTGGACGCCGGCACCTTGATCAACCTGCCGCTCAGTGGTCCGACCTTGAGCGTCGGCAGCGCGGTCACCCTGGGCATTCGTCCGGAGCACTTGGAAATCGCGTCGCCTGGCCAAACCACCCTGACCGTCACCGCCGACGTCGGCGAACGCCTGGGCAGTGACACCTTCTGCCACGTCAACACCGCCAACGGCGAGCCGTTGACCATGCGCATCCGCGGCGACATGGCCAGCCAGTACGGTGAAACCCTGCACCTGCACCTGGACCCGGCGCACTGCCATCTGTTCGACACCGATGGCGTGGCCGTGGCCCGTCCACTGCGCGCTGCCGCCTGATTTCGCGAGTATTACGTTATGAAATTGAACACACAAAACCTCACGCAACTGGCTGAGCAGGTGAAAATCCCGGCCTACGCCATTGCCGACACCCGTCAGGGCATCGCTCATATCGGCGTCGGCGGCTTCCACCGCGCGCATCAGGCGTATTACACCGATGCGCTGATGAACACCGGTGAAGGCCTGGACTGGAGCATCTGCGGCGTCGGACTGCGGGCCGAGGACCGCAAGGCCCGCGACGACCTGGCCGGCCAGGACTACCTGTTCACCCTGTATGAACTGGGCGACACCGACGACACCGAAGTGCGCGTAATCGGTGCCATCAGCGACATGCTGCTGGCCGAAGACAGCGCCCAAGCCCTGATCGACAAGCTCGCCAGCCCTGAAATCCGCATCGTCTCGCTGACCATCACCGAGGGCGGTTACTGCATCGACGACAGCAACGGCGAGTTCATGGCCCACCTGCCGCAGATCCAGCACGACCTGGCGCACCCCACGGCGCCGAAAACCGTGTTCGGTTTTATCTGCGCGGCGCTGACCCAACGCCGCGCCGCCGGAATTCCCGCGTTCACCGTGATGTCCTGCGATAACCTGCCCCACAACGGCGCCGTCACGCGCAAGGCATTGCTGGCGTTTGCCGCCCTGCACAATGCCGAGTTGCATGACTGGATCGAGGCCAATGTGAGCTTCCCGAATGCCATGGTCGACCGCATCACCCCCATGACCAGCACCGCCCACCGCCTGCAATTGCACGATGAACACGGCATTGACGATGCCTGGCCAGTGGTGTGCGAACCCTTCGTGCAGTGGGTGCTGGAAGACAAATTCGTCAACGGCCGCCCGGCGTGGGAAAAGGTCGGCGTGCAGTTCACCGACGATGTGACGCCCTATGAAGAGATGAAGATCGGTTTGCTCAACGGCAGCCACCTGGCCCTGACCTACCTGGGGTTTCTCAAGGGTTATCGGTTTGTGCACGAGACCATGAACGACCCGCTGTTCGTAGCCTACATGCGTGCCTACATGGACCTCGACGTCACGCCAAACCTCGCGCCGGTACCGGGCATCGACCTGACCGACTACAAGCAGACGCTGGTGGATCGCTTCTCCAACCAGGCGATTGCCGACCAGTTGGAGCGCGTGTGTTCGGACGGCTCGTCGAAGTTTCCCAAGTTCACCGTGCCGACCATCAATCATCTGATTGCCGATGGGCGTGAAACAGAGCGCGCGGCGCTGGTCGTCGCAGCCTGGGCCTTGTATTTGAAGGGTGTGGATGAGAATGGGGTGAGCTACAAAATCCCCGATCCGCGGGCGGAATTCTGCCAGGGGTTGGTGACTGACGATGCGCTGATCAGCAAACGCCTACTGGGCGTAGAAGAGATTTTTGGCACGGCTATTCCCAACTCGCCGGCGTTTGTGGCAGCGTTCGAGCGGTGCTATGAGAGTCTGCGTGATAACGGCGTCACCGCTACCCTGAAGCACCTCCTGAAGAAACCGGTTTAAATGTGAGAAGGGGCTTGCCCCCGATGAGGGTGTGTCAGTGAAATATCCTTCACTGACCCACTGCCATCGGGGGCAAGCCCCCTCCCACACTGGACCGGGTTGCCAATCCAAAAAAATAACACTGCTGAGCACACCATCATGACCCAGCAAAACCTGTTCCTCGGCATCGACTGCGGCACCCAAGGCACCAAAGCCATCGTCCTCGACGCCTCCAGCGGCAAGGTGCTGGGCCTGGGCGCCGCCGCGCACACGTTGATCAGCGGCGCCAATGGCCGTCGCGAACAGCACACCCAGGAGTGGCTGGACGCCTTTACCGAAGCCACCCACCGCGCCCTGCAACAGGCTGGCGTGGACGGCCAGGACATCCTTGGTATCGGGGTTTCCGGCCAGCAGCACGGGCTGGTGCTGCTGGATGACCAAGGCCAGGTCTTGCGCCCGGCCAAGCTGTGGTGCGACACCGAAACCGCGCCGGAGAACGACCGCCTGCTGCAACATCTGGGCGGCGAAAGCGGTTCACTCGAACGGCTGGGCGTGGCCATCGCACCGGGCTACACCGTGTCCAAGCTGCTCTGGACCCGCGAACAACACCCGGACATCTTCAAGCAAATCGCCCATATCCTGCTGCCCCACGACTACCTCAATTACTGGCTCACCGGCCGTGCCGTCGCAGAATACGGCGATGCGTCCGGCACCGGCTATTTCAACGTGCGCAGCCGTGACTGGGATGTGGCACTGCTCAAGCACATCGACCCCAGTGGTCGCCTGGAACAAGCCTTACCGCAACTGATCGAAGCCGATCAAACCGTGGGCAGCATCCTGCCTGCCATCGCCGAGCGCCTGGGCATCAACCCCAACGCCATCGTCGCCAGCGGCGGCGGCGATAACATGATGGGCGCGATCGGCACCGGTAATATCGCGCCCGGCGTGATCACCATGAGCCTGGGCTCATCGGGTACCGTCTATGCGTTTTCGGACCAACCCAACGTCAGCCCCCAAGCGTCGGTCGCCACATTCTGCTCATCCAGCGGCGGCTGGTTGCCGTTGATCTGCACGATGAACCTGACCAACGCCACAGGCGTGATACGCGAGCTGTTCGAACTCGACCTCAACGCGTTCAACAGCCTGGTCGAGCAAGCGCCGATTGGCGCCGACGGCGTCAGCATGCTGCCGTTCCTCAACGGCGAACGCGTACCCGCCCTGCCCCACGCCACTGGCAGCCTGCACGGCCTGACCATGACCAACCTGACACGCGCCAACCTGTGCCGCGCCGTGGTTGAAGGCACCACCTTCGGCCTGCGCTACGGGCTGGACCTGCTGCGCCAGACCGGCCTGCAAAGCCAGAGTATCCGCCTGATCGGCGGCGGCTCGAAAAGCCCCGTGTGGCGGCAGATGGTCGCCGATATCATGAACACCGAAGTGATCTGCACCGAACAAAGCGAAGCCGCCGCCCTCGGCGCGGCGATCCAGGCTGCGTGGAGCCAGTCCGGCGAATCCCTGGCCAGCCTCTGCGACAAATGCGTGAGCGTTGACCCGGCCAGCCGTACCCTGCCGGTGGCGGCTCATGTCAGCGCCTATCAACTGGCTTACGAACGCTATCAACAGCACGTGGCAACCCTTTAAGAGCGAACGACTATGTATCTGGTGTGTGGTGAAGCGCTGTTCGATTTTTTCAGCGAGGAAGATGCCAGCGGGCAGGCCTCCAAGGTCAACTACAAGGCGATTGCGGGTGGCTCACCGTTCAACGTCGCGGTGGGGTTACGCCGCCTAGGCATCGAGGCCGGGTTGTTCGGCGGCCTGTCCACCGATTTCCTCGGCCGACGCTTATTGCAGGTGCTGAAAGATGAAGGCGTCAGCGAGCAGTTCCTGGTGGAATTCGCCGCGCCGACCACCCTGTCCATGGTCGCCGTGGGTGCCAATGGTTCACCGCAGTACAACTTCCGGGGTGAGGGCTGTGCGGACAGGCTGCTGCAAGCCGAGCATTTGCCGGTACTCGGTGATGACGTGCGTGGGCTGCATATCGGCTCGTTCTCCCTGGTGGTGCAACCGATTGGCGACACCCTGCTGGCCCTGGTACAGCGCGAAAGCGGCAAGCGCCTGATCAGCCTCGACCCCAACGTGCGCCTCAACCCGCAACCCGACATCCAGCTGTGGCGTGACCGCGTCGCCGAGCTGGTCAAACATGCCGACCTGATCAAGGTCAGCGATGAAGACCTGCACCTGCTGTACCCCGACCAGTCGCCGGAAAGCGTGCTGCAAGGCTGGTTGCAACACCGCTGCCAGTTGGTATTCCTCACCCGTGGCGGCGACGGCGCCAGTGTGTTCAGCCGCCAACATGGCACCTGGTCGCAACCTGCGGTCAAGGTGCTGATGGCCGACACCGTGGGCGCCGGCGATACCTTCCAGGCTGCGTTGATTGCCTGGCTGACCGAGCAGCAGTTGGATTCGGTCGACGGTCTGCAACAACTCACCCGCGCGCAGATTGACGCCATGCTCGGCTTCGCGATTCGCGCGGCGGCAATGACCTGCACCAAAACCGGCCCGGACCTGCCGTATCGTAAACAGTTGGGCTGAACACCCGGTTTCATGAAGGTTTTGTCAGCCAGGCCTCGATTAATCGATGGTTAATCCCGCAAGCCGACAGTGAAGTCGAACCCACTTGCGGAGCACCTTCATGAAACTACGTACTTTACTGTGTGGCGGCGCGCTGGCACTGGCAGCCGTCTCGGGCCTGGCCCAGGCCGACAACCAGAAACCCGTGCCTTACCAATACGGCATGCCGCTGAACATCAAGCATGTGATCGCCATGAACGAAGCGCCGACCAATGACTGCAAAGTCATCGACGCCGATATCAAGTTCGTGGACAAGGCTGGGAAAGTCGAAGATGTGGGCTATCGGAAGCTGTCCGACGCGTGCAGCTTCCAGAATTGAGCGTTGCACTGTCACACAGCAAGCCCGCGTAGATAGGCGTATTCTTGCGGGCTTGTCCCAAGGCCGAAAGGAATCGCCATGCCGTTCAGTTTTCGTACCCTCGCCACCACAACCGCCCTGCTGTGCTTTGCCCTCGCACTGGTCTGGGGGTTACGCCCCGATCTGCTGCTCGGTATGTGGGGAGTCAATTCTTCAGACGCCACGGGCCTGGTCGCCCGCCGCAGCGCCGCGCTGTTCCTGGCCATCGGCATCATGTTTTACCGGGCCCGCCATGCGCCGCCTTCGGACACGCGTCGCGCCATGACCAGTGGCTTTGCCATCGGTTGCCTGGTGCTGGCTGTGCTGGGCTTGAGTGAGTGGTTCAATGGCAACGCCGGGCCGGGGATCTTCCTGGCCGTGGCGACCGAAACCGTATTGGGCCTGGCGTTTATCCAAGCCCACAGGTCTTCGGTGGTTCACCCTCAGGCGTCTGCCTAGTAATAGGCTCGACCTCCCGCTCTTTGCAGGGCGGGTGCATGGGTATTTTTCAGATCTTCACGCAACCCGGCGATCAGGTTGCAAATCGCTCGACTGCTGTCGAGTTTGTCCGTCTTGATGCCTTTGACCTCCAAATCCACCCGGTCACGGTCGCGATCGTCATAGATCTTGATCGTCAGCGAAGCATCTTCAGCTTTGGTGCATTCGCACCGTTTGGGCAGGAAACTTCCTTCAATAATGCTGCGAAGCTCTAATTCCGAAAGCATGGCCAACCTCTCCTTTTTTGAGACTGCCAACAGAGTCTTATGGGTGTGGCAGACGCCTGCCTGCCGCGTCTTGCCGACCTTGGAAGACGTTTCAACTACCAGCCTACTCGGCAAAATACGCTTGCGTTGTAACCATTCCTCATAAGGAACGCGCAAGTTTATATAACTTAAACAGGTCCCCGTCCGTAGTGTTTATAACAGCGTCGAACAGCCACGATTAAACGTTTAACCCTGCACTTCGTGTGCGTATGCCGTCACTCTTTCAGCAACATGTCGCAAACTATCAAAGTTAATATTCGCCCCGGAATTCACCGCCACCAGAGTCTGGCCATGCACGCCTCGTAGCGCCACGTACTTGCGAATGCCCGCCACCGCCAACGCGCCAGAGGGTTCGGTGATGGAACGGGTGTCGTCGTAGATCAGCTTGATGGCGCTGCACAGTTCGTCATTGCTCACGGTGATCACTTCATCCACCCACTCCCGGCAGATTTCAAAACCGTAGGCGCCGATCTGCGCTACGGCGGTACCGTCGGCAAACCCGTCGACGCTCGGCAACACCACCCGCTCACCGGCGCGCAGGGCGGCCAGCAGGCAACTGGAGCCTTCGGGCTCGACACCGACGATGCGCACCTCAGGCCGCAGGTATTTGACGTAGGCCGCGATACCTGCGATCAGACCGCCGCCACCCACCGGCACGAAGATGGCGTCCAACGGGCCCTGTTGCTGGCGCAGGATTTCCATGGCCACGGTGCCCTGGCCGGCGATCACGTCCGGATCATCGAAGGGCGAAACGAACGTGCATCCGGATGTCTCGGCCAGTTGCAGCGCATGGGCCAGGGCAAACGGGAAACTCTCCCCGTGCAACACCGCTTCGGCGCCTCGGGAGCGCACGCCCAACACCTTCAACTCGGGCGTGCTGCACGGCATGACGATCCGCGCCTTGATCCCCAACTCCTTCGCCGCCAGTGCCACGCCTTGCGCATGGTTCCCCGCCGATGCGGTCACCACACCGCGCGCCTTTTGCTCGGCGGTGAGCTGCACCAGCTTGTTGTAGGCGCCGCGAATCTTGAAGGAAAAGGTCGGTTGCAGGTCTTCGCGCTTGAGCAGCACCTGGTTACCCAGCAGCGCCGACAATGCCGGCGCGGCTTGCAGGGGCGTACGCAACGCCAGGTCATAGACCGGCGCGGCGAGGATCTTTTTTACATAGTGTTCAAGCAATGCCGTATCAGCGGTGTGGGGGACGGGGCACGTGCTCATGGGTGTCTCCTGGTTTTCAAGGGCCCTGGAGACGGAAAAACAAAACCCGCCTCTAAGGCGGGTTTGGGCGCAGCCGTGTGCTATCCCGCCAAATGAGGAATGGCGGTAATAATGCTTGGCTGGCTGCGGAAGGTTTGAAATGTCATGTCACGAAATTAACCGGGCGTCACCGGGCAAGTCAATGGCCAAGCGCCATTTAGCGTTTGGGGGTTTACGATAGATATACGAAACATATACGCTTTGTATATCAACTTTTAAACAGTGAACCCCATGGGCATCGTCAAAATCACCGACCAACTGCATGAACAACTCCGCCTGGCCAGCGCGGCCATGGACCGCTCCATCAACGCCCAGGCCGAGTTCTGGATCAAGATCGGCCTGCTCGCCGAACTCAACCCCAACCTGCCGTACAACGAGCTGATCAACAAACTGTTGCTGGACAAGCCCGACCTGATCCGGGGGCGCAGCTGATGATTAAGACTGCCGCTCAACTGGCTGTGATGCGCGAATCCGGGCGCCTGCTGGCTCAAGTGTTCGACATGCTCGACGGGTTTGTCGCGGCCGGCCGTTCCACCCTGGAGCTGGACGCCGCCGTCGAAGCCTTCATTCGTAACGACCTTAAAGCCCGCCCCGCCAGCCTCGGGCAATACGACTTCCCCTTCTCCATCAACACCTCAATCAACGAAGTGGTGTGCCATGGCATGCCCAGCGCCAAGGAGATCCTCAAGGACGGCGACATCATCAACATCGACATCACCCTGGAAAAAGGTGGCTTTATCGCCGACTCCAGCAAGATGTACATGATTGGCAACGTCGCCCCCAAGGCGCGGCGCCTGGTGGAAATGACCTTTGAGGCGATGTGGGCCGGGATCCGCCAGGTCAAGCCCGGCGCACGCCTGGGTGATATCGGCCACGCGATCCAGAGCCACGCCCAGGCCAACGGCTACAGCGTGGTGCGTGAATACTGCGGCCACGGCATCGGCAAGCAGATGCATGAAGAACCGCAAATCCTGCACTTCGGCCGACCCGGCACCGGGCTGGAACTGCGCGAAGGCATGGTGTTTACCATCGAACCGATGCTCAACCAGGGCAGTTCCAAGGTGCGCAGCCTGAAAGATGGCTGGACGGTGGTGACCAAGGACAACAGCCTGTCGGCGCAGTGGGAGCACACGGTGGCGGTGACGGCGGATGGCTTTGAAGTGCTGACCTTGCAAACACAGCCAGTCGAATAACCTGTGGCGAGCGGGCTTGTCGAAGAAGTATTCCCTCGCCCCCCTTACATCGTCGCGCCCGCCATCCGTTTGAGCGCCAGTACCATCAAGCCGGCGCCCAACCCCATCGCTGCCAGGAACAATGGGTACGACACCCACCACGGCGTACCCGCGGTCATCATGCTGAACTCCGACATACCGCCAATGCTGGCGATCAGGTTGAGCGGCAAGAACACCACGTTGATCAGCGTCAGCTTGCGCAACAGGTTGTTCATGCTGTTGTTCATCAGGTTGCCGCGCGCATCGATCAGCCCGGAAAACACGTTGGAATAGATCTCCGCCTGTTTGTAGCACTGGTGGTTCTCGATGATCAGGTCATCGATAAGGCCGAGAATTTCAGCACTGAAGTGCTCTTTTTCCCCATGGTTACGCAGCCGCGACAGCACGGCGCCGTTGCTGTGCAGCGCGTTGATGTAATAGATCAGGCTTTCGCTGAGGCTGAACATCTGCATCAGGTGATGGTTGCTCATGGACGCGTTGAACTGCTGCTGCAACTCCCGTGCAACCAGCTTGATCACCTTGAGGTGGCCCAGGTAGTGGTGGATGTTGTTGAGCAGCAGGTCGAGCAATACGTCCAGCGGCGTGTGCAACGGCCGGCGCTGGCCCAGGCCACTCAGTGGGGTTTCATCGGTGGCGATCACCAGCAGGCGGCCGGGTGAAAACAGCAGGCCGCACGACGTCACTTCGAACACCAGGTTGCCACCACCGGAATAGTTCTCCGGGCGCTTCCAGATCAGGAACAGGTTGTCGGGATGAAACTCGATGCGTGAGACTTCATCCGGGTCGAGCGCCGACGCCAACGCGTGCTCGTCGAGCTTGTGGTGATCACGCAGCCACTCGCGCTCGGCCAGGTCGGGGTTGTTGAACAACAGGATCGGGGCCGCGTCGCTGTGCCCCGGACGTAACTTTCCACCGTTCAGTTCAAAGCGCTGGATCATCGCGCGTCACCACACCTGACCCTGGCGTTTCAGCTCCAGGCGCCGCACAAACTCTTCCAGCACCAGGCTGTAAAGGTCGTCCTGCAAGTAGGCATCTTCGATTCCAGCATCCAGGTTCGGGTTGTCGTTGACCTCGATCACCACCACCTTGTCGCCGGACTGCTTGAGGTCCACACCGTAAAGGCCATCGCCGATCAGGTTGGCGGTCTTCACCGCCAGTTCCACCACCGCCTTGGGCGCTTCATGGACGGCCAGGGTGCGGCATTCGCCGTTGATGGCCTGGCCGATGGCCTTGTGGTTATAGATCTGCCAGTGGCCCTTGGACATGAAGTACTGGCAAGCGAAGATCGGTTTGCGGTTGAGTACGCCGATGCGCCAGTCGTACTCGGTGTAGAAGAATTCCTGGGCCAGCAGCAGCACCGAATGCTCGAACAACTCGGCGGTGGCCTTGAGCAAGGCTTCCTGGCTTTCGACCTTGATCACGCCACGGGAGAAACAACCGTCGGGAATCTTCAACACCAGCGGAAACCCGAGGCGCTCGCCGACCCGTTCGAAATCTTCCGGTCGCTCCTTGTAGAGAATCTCGGTGGCGGGCATGCCCAGCTGATGGCTGTTGAGCAAGTCGGTGAGGTAGACCTTGTTGGTGCAGCGCAGGATCGACGCGGGGTCGTCCATCACCACCAGGCCTTCGCTTTCGGCTTTTTTGGCAAAGCGGTAGGTATGGTTGTCAACGCTGGTGGTCTCGCGGATCAGCAAGGCGTCGTATTCGGCCAGCCGCGCGTAGTCCTTGCGCTCGATCAGCTCCACATCGATGCCCAGGCCC
This sequence comes from Pseudomonas sp. TE3911, assembly GCF_054062775.1. NCBI lineage: Bacteria > Pseudomonadati > Pseudomonadota > Gammaproteobacteria > Pseudomonadales > Pseudomonadaceae > Pseudomonas > Pseudomonas sp. TE3911. Next base: position 2,630,965 of record NZ_JBSSFP010000001.1, read on the forward strand.
TTGCCCACGCGGATGAAGTTCTCCAGGGCACGGGCGTTGGAGGGTGGCAGCTGCTCCTGTGGATCGTGCAGGATTGCCAGGTCGTAACGGGCCAGGCGCCGCGAACGGGGTTGGCGCCAGATCTTGCGGCTGAAGTTATCAAGGGCATGGGCGAACTGATCTTCCTGATCGTCACGCAACTTGTGCAATACGCCGGATTTCACCCCTTCGATATGCCAACCGTTATTCTTTCTGAATTCAACCAAGAGGATCGGACACGGGAATGTTTCAAACAACTGGCGGGCCAATTCCTGCAACGGTTCTATATTGGTCCTGCCGAAGTAAAGTGTAAGGGTAAACCCTTCGGTATTACTGTAGAGGTGATGACTCAAGGCTTTATCAAGGGTTTTATCCAGGTCATCCAGCGCCAGGCCGTACAGCGACTTCTTAGTCAGTTCGCTGATGGTGCGCACCGAAGGAATCACCTTGTGTCCGCGCGCTTCGGCCAGCAACGAGCAGTAGTAGCCGTGCCCCAGGTACTTGTAGCTGCGGCACAGGTTGATCACCTGCACACGCTTGCCCGTCTCGTTTTGCCGTGTTTGCTCAAGGTATTCCTGGGCGGTGACGATGTCTTCGCTGGGAAAGTAGGAGGCCCAATCTTCCTTGCGCTCAACAATAATCACCACTTGACTGTTACTTCGAGGCGACGCAGAAAAAAAGCCCTTCGAAGTTATTGTCGCCGCGACAATTTGCTCGGATACTTCACGCCAATGACCTTGTACCGCCGACATAATATTTGATCCGCTTTAGAGAACTCGACCTTTTCTATTAAGCACGATCTTTTAGGGAAGTCCCGTTTCGTTACGCAACTTTTACGGCGGTTATATGGCTCTTTTCTCTCGCGTTGCATTACCCGGTGATGTACCGGCATTGGTCGCATTGGAACAACAGTGTTTCACCAGTGACCGGCTCTCATCGCGCAGTTTTCACTGGATGATCAGCCGCGCCCACGGCCAGTTGCTGGTAGCGGAACAGGACGGGCAGTTGCTCGGTTATGCGCTAGTGCTGTTTCGTCGTGGCAGCGCGTTCGCGCGCTTGTATTCCATCGCCATTGCCGCCCACGCACGCGGCCTCGGGCTGGGCAGGCAGTTGCTCAGCCATGTCGAGGCCTGCGGGGTGACGCACGGGTGCGCGCACCTGCGCCTGGAGGTGCGCACCGACAACCCCGGCGCCCTTGCGCTGTATGAGCGCAATGGCTACCGGCGCTTCGCCCAGGTCAACGACTACTACGCAGACCACACCCCGGCCCTGCGCCTGGAAAAAACCTTGGTCAGGCCACCTGCTTGATCCCGGCCTTGGCTTCCAGCTCGCGTACCAGCGGCAATACGCGTTTGCCGAAGTACTCCACTTCTTCCTGGAAGTGCAGGAAGCCCGCCAGCACCAGGTCCACGCCTACGGCCTTGAGTGCAACGATGCGCTCGGCAATTTGCTGCGGAGTGCCGATCAGGTTGGTCTTGAAGCCATCGTTGTACTGCACCAGGTCTTCAAAGCTGGACTTGGCCCAGTTGCCCTCGCCTTCGGGTGACGCCTTGCCTGCTTGCTTGGCCGCGTCGCCAAAGGCATTCACGGCTTCCGGGTCGGCCTTGTCGATGATCTCTGCGAGCACGGCGCGGGCTTCTTCCTCGGTGTCGCGGGCGATGATGAATGCATTCACGCCGACTTTGACCGAGTGGTTATTTGCGGCAGCCTTGGTGCGAATGTCATCGACCTGGGCCTTGATGCCTTCCGGGGTGTTGCCGTTGGTGAAATACCAATCCGACACCCGCGCCGCCATGTCCCGCGCGGCCCGTGAACTGCCGCCCTGGAACACTTCCGGCTGGCCCAGCGGCTTGGGTTTGAGGGTGTAGTTGTTGAAACGGTAGAAGTCGCCATTGAAGGTAAAGTCGTCCTGGGTCCAGATGCCTTTGAGGGCGCGGATAAATTCCTCGGAACGGCGATAGCGCTCGTCGTGTTCCAGCCAGTGTTCGCCGATGGCCTGGAACTCGCCCTTGAACCAGCCACTGACGATGTTCACCGCAATGCGGCCGTTGGTGAGTTGGTCGATGGTCGCCAGTTGCTTGGCCGCCAGCGCCGGCTGCCAAGGGCCGGGAAGGATCGCGGCGATGACCTTGAGCTTGGTGGTCGCCGCCAGCAGCGCATGGCTGAACGCCACGGATTCATGCTGGTTCTCGGCGCCGTAGCCAGCGGTGAAGCGGATCTGGGTCAGGCCGTATTCGAAGCCGGCTTCTTCGGCCAATTGCGCCAGTTTACGGTTGTAGTCGATGCCCCAGTGGGTGCGTTGTTCGATCTTACTGACCACCAGCCCACCGCTGACGTTGGGCACCCAATAGGCAAATTTCACGGCTTGCTGACTCATCGAACGGTACCTCGTGCAAAAGGAATGTATCGAGGCTTGAGCAGCAAGCGTGCCAGTCAGAGGCAAAGGCCCATGCCATGGGCGTTGCGCCCAAAAAAACCCCCTCGGCGGGCGTGCAGGCACATGTCATGGATCACGCCGGTTTGTCGGAATGCTGTTGCTGGAGCAACAGTAATCAACGCAAATCCCCCGTAAACATTGGGCCACGAACCCGGCACGGACTGTGCAATCCCCCTTGCATTGACCACTGCCCCGGAGCCTTGCCCATGACCGAACATCACGTCATTAACCCGCTGTCCATCGGCTTCGATTACCCCACCTTGGCCGCGCGCTTCCGGCCGATCTTCCAGCGCATCGCCGACGGTGCGGTGCAGCGCGAACTCAGCCGTACCCTGCCCCATGAGCCGATCCAATGGCTCAAGGAGGCCGGTTTCGGCGCGGTGCGCGTACCGGTGGAATATGGCGGTGGCGGTGCTTCGCTGCCGCAACTGTTCGAACTGCTGATCGAACTGGCCGAAGCCGACTCCAACGTACCCCAGGCCCTGCGCGGGCATTTCGCCTTTGCCGAGGACCGCCTGAACGCGCCGCCGAGTGCCGGCCGGGACCTGTGGTTCAAGCGGTTTGTCGACGGCGATATCGTCGGCTGCGCCTGGACTGAAATCGGCAACGTGGCCATCGGTGATGTGGTTACCCAGGTCAGCCCCGACGGCGATAAGTGGAAGCTCAACGGTGAAAAGTTCTACAGCACCGGCAGCATTTTCTCTGACTGGATCGACGTGTACGCCCAACGCAGCGACACCGGCGGCGATGTGATCGCTGCGACCCGCGCACGCCAGCCTGGCGTGGTGCACAGCGACGATTGGGACGGCTTTGGCCAGCGCACCACCGGCAGCGGCACCTCGCGCTTTACCGATGCTGAAGTCGAGGCGGATAACGTCATCGACTTTGCCACCCGTTTCAAATACCAGACCGCGTTCTACCAACTTGTCCTGCTGGCCAGCCTCGCCGGTATCGGCCGTGCGGCGTTGCGCGATGTGGCCCACCAGGTGCGCAGCCGCAAGCGCATCTACAGCCACGGCAATGCCCAGCATGTGAGCCAGGATGCACAGATTCAACAGGTGGTGGGCGAAGTCGCGGCGCTGGTGTATGCCGCTGAGGCCAGCGCGTTAAGGGCGACATTGCCAGCGCAACGGGCTTACGTGGCGCGGTTTGGCGGGGATGACGCCGTGGAGCGCGAAGCCAACGTCGCCGCCGAAATTGAATCGGCCACGGCGCAGGTGGTGGTGTCGGAGTTGATCCAGCGGGCTACCAGCGAGTTGTTCAACGCACTGGGGGCTTCGGATGTGCGCCAGGGGAAAGCCCTTGATCGGCATTGGCGCAATGCGCGGACTGTGTCGTCCCACAACCCGGTGATCTACAAGGCGCGGATCGTGGGGGACTGGGTGATCAATGGCACCGAGCCGCCGTTTGTGTGGCAGATCGGCAATGGCCCGGCGAAAGCCTGAGGCTGAGCGGGGTCAAAACTGTGGGAGGGGGCTTGCCCCCGATGGCAGTGGGTCAGTCACTGTATTCAAAAACTGACCCACCGCTATCGGGGGCAAGCCCCCTCCCACATTGGATACTGCGCACGCCTCAGAAGGCCAGTTTGTAACCAACCGCCATTAACATGATCGCCAGGCACGGGCGAAGCACGCCGTCCGGGATCTTGCCGGTCATGTGGCTGCCGAAGTAAATGCCCGGCAACGAACCCATCAGCAGAAAGCCCAGCAGGTGCCAGTCCATATTGCCCATGCCGGCATGGCCCAGTCCGGCCACGAGGGTCAGGGGAACCGCGTGGGCGATCTCGGTGCCCACCAGGCGGCGCGTAGCCAGGAATGGATACAGGATAAACAGCGCCACAGTGCCCAGGGCGCCGGCGCCGATTGAAGTCAGGGCGACCATGGTGCCGAGGATGGCGCCGGTGACAACGGTCAAGCCGTTCAGGTTGCGCGGGTTCATGTGGTAGCTGTCGCCCGCGTGACGCTGGGCGAAGGCCAGCAGGCGTTGCTTGAACAGGATCGCCAGGGCCGTCAACAGCAACACGACACCGAGGGCTTGCTTGATGACCGCGTTCATCGCCGTAGGATCGGTATGCAAGGTGGCGAGAAACCACAGGGTCAGCAGCACCGCAGGCACACTGCCCAGGGTCAACCAGCCGGTGATGGTCCAATCGATGTTCTTGTTCTTGCTGTGTACCAGCACGCCACCGGACTTGGTGATGGCCGCGTACAACAGGTCAGTGCCCACAGCCGTGGCCGGGTTGATGCCGAACCACAACAGGATCGGGGTCATCAAAGAGCCCCCGCCGACACCGGTCATGCCCACGATAAAACCTACGATCAGGCCGGCAATTACGAAACCAAAGTTACCCACTTCCATTACAGCTACCCGCGGCCTTATAAATTTCTGGCGGCAGGATAGCGATTTTTCTTATAACGACTTATACCAATATGATCTGACTTTAGATCTTTTTCGCTTAATGCAATTTTTTTGCCGATCACTGCATCCAGTTGGCGTGCCCATGGGTAGTCCTTGCAGCAACCCTGCTGTTTCATCTAATGGAGAAACACCCATGAACGCTAAAGCCCTGCTCTGCCTCACCGGTTTGCTCGTTGCCAGCCCCGCCGCCTTTGCCCAGGCCGGTTTGCCGGACAGCATTAAAGTGCCGGACGGCCACAAGGTGGCGATGGAAACCACCGGTGTCGGCGAAATCACCTACGAGTGCCGCGACAAAGCCAACGTCGCTGGCCAGACCGAATGGACTTTCGTCGGCCCCAAGGCGGTGCTCAATGATCGCAGCGGCAAGCAGGTCGGCACCTACTTCGGCCCACCTGCCACTTGGCAAGCCAAGGACGGTTCGAAAATCACCGGCACCCAGCTGGCCGTGGCGCCATCGAGCCCGGGCAACTTGCCTTATCAACTGGTCAAGGCCAACCCGGCCGAAGGCAAGGGCGCGATGAGTGGCGTGAGCTACATCCAACGGGTCGCCCTTAAAGGCGGTGTAGCGCCGAGCACTGAATGCACGGTCGCCAACAAGGGCAAACAGGAAATGGTGAAGTACCAGGCCGACTACATCTTCTGGGCGGCCAACTGATCAAACTGCGCTACGCTGCCTGTGGCGAGCATGCTCGCCACAGGGGTTCAGCCATTTGAGGGATGTGCGTGTTTGATTACGAAGCCTGTCTGCTGGCCTGTGCCCGTGGCGACCAACGCGCCTTGCGCCGACTGTATGAGCAGGACAGCAGCCACTTGCTCGGCGTAGCCCTGCGTATCGTGCGTGACCGGGCGCTGGCCGAAGATATCGTGCATGACGCGTTTATCAAGATCTGGCGCGGCGCCGGCAGTTTCGACCCCAGCCGTGGTTCGGCGCGGGGTTGGGTGTTCAGCGTGACCCGACACTTGGCGCTCAACGTGGTGCGCAACCAGTACCGTGAGGTGCCGCTGGACGACGAACACGAGCACGTCACCGCGCCCACCGACACCTTTGAGTTTTCCGCGCGTTCCGGGCAGATCCACACCTGCCTGGAGCAGCTCGATCCGGCCCGCCGCACGTGCATCCTGCATGCGTATGTCGACGGCTATTCCCATAGCGAAATCGCTTCGAGGTTGGACACCCCCCTGGGGACCGTCAAAGCCTGGATCAAACGTAGCCTCGCCGCGCTGCGGGAGTGCATGGCATGAACAACCCCTTGGACGAACTGGCCAGCGAATACGTGCTGGGCACCCTGCCCGCTGAACAACGGGCCGACGTGGAACAACGCCTGCCCCACGATGCCGAGTTACGCGCGGCGGTGGATGCCTGGGAGCAGCGCCTGCTGCCCCTGACCGCGTTGGCGGAGCCGGTGCTGCCCTCGGCGCAGTTATGGCGGCGCATCGAACGTAACACCGCGACCCCGGACGCCGACGTACCGTGGTGGAACCTGCTGGCCTTGTGGCGCGGCCTGGCCGGTGCCGGGCTGGCGGCAAGCGTGGTGCTGGCGACGTTATTACTGACCCGCCCTCCTATCGCGGACCCCGCCTTTGTGGTGGTGCTGGTGGCCCCCCAAAGCCAGGCGCCCGGCTGGGTGATCCAGGCCAGCAACAATCAGCAGATTCAGTTGATCCCGTTGGGCGTGATGGAAGTCCCAGCGGACAAGGCGCTGCAGTTCTGGACCAAGGGTGATGGCTGGCAAGCTCCCGTGTCCCTGGGGCTGGTCAAGCCGGGGCAAACCCTGTCGCTGCCGCTGGACAGGCTGCCGCCGCTGTCGCCTAACCAATTGTTCGAACTGACCCTGGAAGACCCGAGCGGCTCGCCGACCGGCAAACCCACCGGGCCGATCCAGGCCATCGGCCGCGCGGTCAAGGTGCTCTGATCAACCGAGGCTGGGCAGCCACACGCGAAACCGCACACCACCCAACGGCGACGCCTGGGCGGTCAACGTCCCGCCCTGGGCTTCCAGGGCGCGGCGGCTGATCGCAAGACCCAGGCCGAAGCCGCCGGTGCTGCGGTCGCGGCTGCGGTCGAGGCGATAGAACGGTTCGAAGATACGTTCACGCTGGTCCAACGGGATGCCAATGCCATCGTCATCCACCCAGATTTCACAGCCCTTGGGACACACCTTGACCCCCACCTGGATGCGCTTGTCGCAGTAACGCGTGGCGTTACGCAGCAGGTTCTGCAAGGCACGGGCGGTGAGGCGCGGGTCGAGACTGAAGCGTTCTACAGCGCAATCAAGCACGACATCGATGACGATCTCGGGGTTTTCCAGCTCGTCGTCGACGCTGCCCAGCACGCTGTCGATAAACTCATCGAGCACCACCTCGACCCGCTCCGGCAATTGCGCCGGGTTTTGCAGGCGGCTGTAGGAGAGCAACTCCAGCACCAATTCATCCAGCTCACGAATATGCGCCACCAGGCCGTGCAGACGTTCGCGACTGGCCTCGGGCAAGTCTTCGGACAGCGCAAGGGCCAGGCCGAAATCCAGGCGCGTCAACGGCGTGCGCAGTTCATGGGAGACGGCGTTGAGCAGGTCTCGCTGTTGGTTGAGCAGGTGTTCGATGTCGTCGGCCATGGTGTCGAACACTGCCGCCAGGCTGCCGATGTTGGAGCTGGGCGGAATACGGGTGCGCTCGGCCAGGTTGCCCTTGCCGAGTTGAGCGGCGGTGCTTTTCAGGCGTTCCAGATCACGCCAGTGCGGGCGCAGCCAGAACAGCAGGCAGGCGAGCAACGCCGCGCCGATCAGCACATTCATCGACCAGTACAGCAGGTTCATGTCCAGCGGGTCTGGCGGGATGGTCAGCTTGACCACGAACTGCTGGTTGAGCGGCGAGCTGATCTCTTCCATCCAACCCCATTCTCCCAGGCGAATCACCGGCTTGCCCTGCTCCAGCAGCTTGGCTTCTTGCGGGGTATAGCTGGCGTCCTGACGCAGCAGCAGTTGCACTTTGAGCGGCGCAAAGTCGCGGCCCAGTTGCTCGGTGACCTGGGACCAACGCTCCACCGGCGCACGCAGGTATTGCTTGACGATGAGGGTTTGCTGGCCACGGGACTGCTCAATGTTGTAATCCAGGTAACGGTGTTCGAACAGCTGAATGACCAGTTTGGGAATCAGGTAGATCGCCGCACTGTAGGTGACGATGGTGATCAGGTAGAGGCGCAGCAGTACACGAAACATGGCTCAGCATTCCCACTCGGAACGGCTGAACAGGTAGCCCTTGCCCCACACGGTCTTGATCTTGCGCGCCTCGCCGGCATGGTCGTCGAACTTGCGGCGCAGCTTGGAGATGGCCACGTCTACCGAGCGGTCGGTGCCGTTGAACTCGATCCCGCGCAGGCGTTGCAGGATCTGGTCGCGGCTGAGCACTTCACCGGCATGCCGCGCCAACACCACCAGCAGGTTGTATTCGCCGCTGGACAGCTCCACCGGCTGCTCACGCCACACCACGGTGCGCTCCGACAGGTCGATGCACAGGTTGCCCATGTGGATCTGATCGTTGGCCACCTGGGGCTCCGACAAACTGCTGCGCCGCAGCAAGGTGCGCACGCGGGCCAATAGCACGCGCGGCTCGCAGGGTTTGGTCACATAGTCGTCGGCGCCCATTTCCAGACCCAACACCTGGTCGTGGCTGTCGTCGCGAGCGGTGAGCATCAGGATCGGCAGCCCTGCCGAATCGGCGCGCAGCAGGCGGCACACTTGCAGGCCGTCGAGCCCCGGCAGCATGAGGTCGAGGATCACCAAGTCCGGCGGATTGAGGCGTGCGCGTTCCCGTACGTGGTCGCCACGGCTGAGCACACTGACGTGATAGCCATTGCGCTCCAGGTAGCTGGCAATCAGCTCCGAGAGTGCGGCGTCGTCTTCCACCAGGAGGATGTTGGGCATGAAGGTGTTTCCAAAAAATACAGTGATAGGTCGTACACAAATCCAATGTGGGAGGAGGCTTGCCTCCGTTGGCGGTGCTTCAGATGCAGAGTCGTTGACTGATTCACCGCCACCGGGGGCAAGCCCCCTCCCACATTGGATCGTCAGTTTTTGCAAGGTTGTGCAAGGATATACGCCCTCGGCGCCCCGCGCGCCGCACCTTACATTTCTTCACAGACCACCTACACAGCTTCACAGCACCGCGGCGCAGGTGAACTTAGGATGCGCCAGTCACTATTGGGATAAGAGCATGTCGAAGAATCTGTTTGCGCCGTTTTGCCTGTTGGCCCTGACGCTGGCCCTGAGTGCTTGTGACAAATCAGCCGCCGAAGCGCCGGAAATGCCCCTGGCCAAAGTGCGCATCGAAACACTTGAGGCCAAGCCTCTGTCCATCACCAGCGAGCTGAGCGGACGCATCGCCGCGCCGCGTGTGGCCGAAGTGCGCGTGCGGGTGGCCGGCGTGGTGATGCAGCGGGTATTCAAGGAAGGCCACGACGTCAAACAGGGCGACGTGCTGTTTCGCATCGACCCGGCCCCGTTCAAGGCCGATCTCGACAGCGCCCAGGCCAACCTGAGCAAGGCCCAAGCCAACGCGTTCCAGGCACGCCTGCAAGAGCAGCGCTACAGCCAATTGGTGGAAGGCAACGCCATCAGCGGCCAGGACTACGACAACGCCCGCGCCAACCTGCGCCAGACCAACGCCGAAGTCGCCGCCAATAAAGCCGCCGTCGAACGCGCCAAGTTGAACCTGGGATATGCCACTGTGACGGCCCCAATTTCCGGGCGTATTGGCCGGGCGCTGGTGACCGAAGGCGCACTGGTCGGCCAGAACGAGGCCACGCCCCTGGCGATCATCCAGCAACTGGACCCGATTCACGCTGACCTCACTCAATCCACCCGCGAACTGAACGACCTGCGCCGCGCCTTTCGCGCCGGCAGCTTGAAGCAGGTCGGTCAGGACCAGGCCAAGGCCACGCTGATCCAGGACGACGGCAGCCTGTATCCGCTGCCGGGCAAATTGCTCTTCGCCGACATCAGCGTCGACCCCGGCACCGGGCAGATCATTCTGCGCAGCGAGTTCCCCAACCCGGACCTCGACCTATTGCCCGGCAGCTTCGTGCGAGTGCGCCTGGAGCAAGCGGTCGACAAACAAGGCATCAGCGTGCCGCAACGCGCTATCAGCCGTGACAGTGCTGGTATCCCGATGGTGCTGCTGGTGGATGCCGAGCAGACCGTCAGCCAGCAACCGGTGCAATTGGGTGCGGTGATCGACGATCGCTGGATCGTCAGCAGCGGCCTCAAGCCCGGTGATCGCATCGTCGTCGAAGGCCTGCAACACGCGCGCCCCGGTGAAAAAGTCCAGGTAGACGACAGCCCGACGCCACTCGCTCAGGCTTCCGGCCAATAAGGATTATTCGACCATGCCGCAGTTCTTTATTGACCGCCCGATCTTCGCGTGGGTGGTTGCCCTGTTTATCCTTCTGGCCGGTTTACTCGCCATCCCGCAGTTGCCGGTGGCCCAGTACCCCAACGTGGCGCCGCCGAAAGTCGAGATCTACGCGGTGTACCCCGGTGCCTCGGCCCAGACCCTGGATGAAAGTGTGGTCAGCCTGATCGAGCAGGAGCTTAACGGCGCCGATCACTTGCTGTACTTCGAATCCCAGAGCAGCCTGGGTTCGGCCACCATCACCGCCACCTTCCAACCCGGCACCGACCCGGAAATGGCCCAGGTCGATGTGCAGAACAGGCTCAAGGCCGTGGAGCCACGCCTGCCCCAGGCGGTGACCCAGCAAGGCTTGCAGGTAGAAAAAGTCTCCGCGGGTTTCCTGCTGCTGGTGACCTTGACCTCCAGTGACGGCAAGCTCGATGACGTAGCGCTCAGCGATTACCTGGCGCGCAACGTAATGAACGAACTCAAGCGCCTGGACGGCGTGGGCAAGGCGCAGTTGTACGGCGCCGAACGGGCCATGCGCATCTGGATCGACCCGCAGAAGCTGATCGGTTTCAACCTGACCCCGGCCGACGTCAACAACGCGATCAGCGCGCAGAACGCCCAGGTTTCCGCTGGCAGTATTGGTGATTTGCCGGGCACCAAGACCCAGGAAATCACGGCGGCTATCCTGGTCAAGGGCCAGCTTTCCACCCCGGCGGAGTTCGCCGACATCGTGCTCAAGGCCAATCCGGACGGTTCCACCGTTCGCGTCGGCGACGTGGCGCGGGTAGAAATCGGCAGCCAGGAATACCAGTTTTCCACGCGCCTGAACGGCAAGCCATCCACCGCCGTCAGCGTGCAACTGGCGCCCGGTGCCAACGCGCTGAACACCGCGACCCTGGTGCGGGCAAAGATGGATGAGCTGTCACGCTACTTCCCGGCCAATGTGGAATACAAGATTCCGTACGACACCTCGCCCTTCGTCAAAGTCTCGATCACCAAGGTGGTCTACACCTTGCTGGAGGCCATGGCGCTGGTGTTTGCGGTGATGTTCCTGTTCCTGCAGAACGTGCGCTACACGCTGATCCCCACCCTGGTGGTGCCGATTGCGCTGATGGGCACCTTTGCCACGATGCTGTTGCTGGGTTTCTCGATCAACGTGCTGACCATGTTCGGCATGGTGCTGGCCATCGGCATTTTGGTGGACGATGCGATTGTGGTGGTGGAGAACGTCGAACGGATCATGGTCACCGAGGGCCTCTCGCCCAAGGACGCAACGAAGAAAGCCATGGGCCAAATCACTGGCGCCATCGTCGGCATTACCCTGGTGCTGGTGGCGGTGTTCCTGCCGATGGCGTTCATGGCGGGCTCAGTGGGGGTGATTTACCAGCAGTTCTCGCTGTCGATGGCCACTTCGATCCTGTTCTCGGCATTCCTCGCCCTGACCTTGACCCCGGCCTTGTGCGCCACCCTGCTCAAGCCGATAGCCAAGGGCGAGCACCATGCCAAGGGCGGTTTCTTCGGCTGGTTCAACAAACGCTTCGAGCAACTCACCGACCGCTATGAAGGCTGGGTGGCCTATGCCCTCAAGCGCAGCGGCCGCTACCTGCTGATCTACCTGGTGCTGCTGGTGGGCCTGGGCCTGATGTTCATGCGCCTGCCCGCCTCGTTCCTGCCGGTGGAAGACCAGGGCTACACCATCACCGATATTCAGCTGCCGCCGGGCGCGAGCAAAAACCGCACGGTGCAGGTGGCCGAGCAGATCGAAGCGCACAACGCCGAGGAGCCTGGAGTGGGTGACACCACCATGATCATGGGCTTCAGCTTCTCCGGTTCGGGGCAGAACGCCGCGTTGGCGTTTACCACCTTGAAGGATTGGTCCGAGCGCAGCAGCGAGGATTCGGCCGCATCGATTGCTGAGCGGGCCAATATGGCGTTCAGCGAATTGAAAGACGCGATTGCGTACTCAGTGCTGCCACCACCAGTGGACGGCCTGGGCACGTCCAGCGGTTTCGAGTTCCGCCTGCAGGACCGCGCTGGCGTCGGCCATGCCGCGTTGATGGCAGCGCGCACCGAGTTGCTGGCGGCAGCCGAGAAAAGCCCGATCCTGGCCAACGTGCGCGAAAGCGCCCTGGCCGAAGCGCCGCAAGTGCAGCTGGAAGTGGACCGTAAGCAAGCCAACGCCTTGGGCGTGTCGTTTGCGGATGTGGGTAATGTGCTGTCGTCGGCGATTGGCTCGGCCTACGTCAACGACTTCCCCAACCAGGGCCGCATGCAGCGCGTGGTGGTGCAAGCCGAAGGCGACCAGCGCAGCCAGGTGGCGGACCTGATGAAAATCAACGTGCGTAATAACGCCGGAAAAATGGTGCCGCTGTCGGCATTTGTCGAAGCCAAATGGACCCAAGGCCCGGCGCAACTGACGCGGTATAACGGCTACCCTGCCATCGCCATTTCCGGCGAGGCGGCCCCCGGGCACAGTACCGGCGAGGCGATGGAGGAAATCCAGCGCCTGGTCAGCCAACTGCCAGCGGGCCTGGGTCAGGAATGGACCGGGCTGTCGTTGCAGGAACGCTTGTCCGGCGCACAGGCACCGATCCTGCTGGGCCTGTCGCTGCTGATCGTGTTCCTGTGCCTGGCCGCGCTGTATGAAAGCTGGTCGATCCCGACCTCGGTGTTGCTGGTGGTGCCACTGGGCGTGCTCGGCGCGGTATTGGCCGTGACCTTGCGCGGCATGCCCAACGATGTGTTTTTCAAGGTCGGTTTGATCACCATCATCGGCCTGTCGGCGAAGAACGCGATTTTGATCATCGAGTTCGCCAAGGACCTGTATGACCAGGGAGAAGACCTGATCGAAGCCACGTTGAAGGCTGCGCGCTTGCGCCTGCGGCCGATCATCATGACCTCGCTGGCGTTTATTCTCGGCGTGGTGCCATTGGCGATTGCCACCGGGGCCAGTTCGGCAAGCCAGCAGGCGATTGGTACGGGCGTGATTGGCGGGATGATTACCGCGACGTTGGCAGTGGTGTTCGTGCCGGTGTTCTTTGTGGTGGTGATGAAGCTGGTGCGCAAAAAGCGCTGATGCGAACAGCCGGCGGGTTGTAGCGAGCAACCCGCTCGCTACAAAAAATGCGCTAAGGTGCTAACAGGTAACCATCTGTGAGCTGCCATGCCCTTCCTCGCCCGTACCCACCCTCGCCTCTCCGCCGCCGCCGTACTGGGTATTGCCGCAGGCATCCTGATGCCCGCCGAAACACTCATCAGCAAAATCCTGATCGGCTGGAACGCTGGGGTCTGGACCTACCTGGTGCTGATGCTGTGGCTGACCAGCCGCGCCAAGGCCGAAGACGTCAAACGCATCGCCGAAGTCGAGGACGAAAACGCCGGGCTGGTGCTGTTCATGGTGTGCATCGCCGCCATCGCGAGCCTGGCGACCATTACTTTCGAATTGGTGGGCAGCAAGGAGTTGGCCACCGGGCAACGCCTGTTGCACTACGGTTTCACCGGGCTGACGGTCATCGGCTCATGGCTGCTGATCGGGGTGATTTTCAGCGTGCATTACGCCCGGCTCTATTACACCTGGGCAGGCAAGGAGCCGGCGCTGCGTTTCGCCGAAGGGTTGCTCACGCCCAACTACTGGGACTTCCTGTACTTCTCCTTCACCATCGGCGTGGCCGTGCAGACCTCGGATGTGGGCGTCGCCACCCGTGGCCTGCGCAAGGTTGTACTGGCGCAGTCGTTGATCGGGTTTCTGTTCAACACCGCGATACTGGGGTTCTCGATCAATATCGCCGCCGGCCTGTTCGGCTAGCCTTGCACAAACCTTCTAGACGCTCTTTAGCGGATGGGCGCCAATAGCCTCACTTATTCCTCAACGGTGATGTATGGCCGCGCACAATTGGATCGACCTGTCTCAGGACGCCGACACTGGCATCGAGACCCTGCGCGCGCATTTTGAAGGCCATGCCTATGACCCCCATTGGCATGACAGCTACCTGATCGGCGTCACCGAACAAGGCGTGCAGCAATTCAACTGCCGCCGTGCCCGCCACAACAGCGTGCCCGGCCAGGTTTTTTTGGTGGAGCCTGGCGAAGTGCATGACGGCGACGCGCCCACGGCGGACGGCTTCACCTACCACATGCTGTACCTCGACCCACAGTGGCTGGCGCGGGAAGTGAGTGCGGTATTTGAAGAAGCGCCGGTCAACAGTCAATTGGGCTTCGCCAGCACCCTGGCCAACGACCCACGCCTGGCGCTCTCCACTAGCCAAGCCTTCCAGACACTGCACAGCGGTGAACTGCGCATCGTGCGGCAACGGGCAATGGACCACTTGCTGGAATGCCTCACCGACCAACTCTACTGGCGCACCCGCTACCGCGAAGATCCGCGCCTGCCGCGGGTGGCCCACAAGGCGCGGGAATACCTGCATGACCACCTGCATCAGGACGTGGGCATGGACGAACTGGCCCTGGCCTGCGGCGTCGACCGCTTTCGTCTGAGTCGCGCCTTCAAAAGCGCTTTCGGCCTGCCGCCCCATGCCTACCTGGTGCAACTGCGCCTGGCCCGCGCGCGCCACTTGCTGGGCAAGGGCGCGCAACCGGCCGATGTGGCGATTGCCTTGGGCTTCGCCGATCAAAGTCACTTGGGCCGCTGGTTCGTGCGCGCCTATGGCCTGACACCGGCGGCGTACCGCAAGCGCTGCTCAAACGTTCCAGACAGCTAAGTCACGGGCTTGCAAGGATGGACACCACTGATCTGTTCACTGGAGTCCCGTCCCATGCTGTCTACCTTACTGCCCTTCGCGTTATTTGCCTTCGTCGCCTCCATTACGCCCGGCCCCACCAACATCCTGGTGCTGAGCAACAGTGCCCGCTATGGCCTGCGAGCGGCATTGCCGATCATCCTCGGGGCTTGTGCCGGTGCAGCGGGCATTGTGCTGATAGTGGGTTCGGGGTTCGGTGAGTCGCTGATTCATCTGCCCAAGGTACAAGCCACCCTGCAGTGGGTCGGCGTCGCATGGCTTAGCTACCTCGCCTGGCAGATTTTCAGTGCGCCCGCCCAGGCCGTTGAGCGCGATGCATCCCACAAGCGCCTGGGCCTGCTCGGCGCCGCCAGCTTGCAACTGGTCAACCCCAAGACCTGGATGATGGCGTTGGCGGTGGTCAGTGTGTTTGCGGGGCAAGGAGACGGGCGTCAGGCGCATGTGCTGGCCCTGTCCCTGATGTTTTTTGTAGTGTCCCTGCCGTGTCTTGGCATGTGGGCGGTGCTGGGCGCCGGATCGACCCGGCTGCTGGGCTCGGCCAGGGCCATGCAACGGTTCAATCGGTTAATGGCGATCTTATTGCTGGTGTCGGCCTGGATGAGTGTGTGGACACAGGGCTAGAACCGACGAATGGCAGAGCGAACCTGTTAGTTCTGACAGTTGCCAACCCTGCTCTTATAGCGCGCAATAGCTTCACCCACAGGGATTCATCGGAGCTGGCGAGATGCCTGGACAGAGTACGTTGATCAACAATTTGCTGCGCAACGGCAACTTCAGCAAATTTGGCGCCGACTGGACCACGCAAGACAGCGTGGACTACTCACGCCAGTATTGCCGCGTACTCACCGGCCAGGCTTCCCAACTCATTGACGCCAGTGCCGAAACAACCTATCTGCTCGAGTTCTGGAGCCAGGTCCTGTTTAAAGGTAACGGCACGCTTTCTATCCGTTCCAACGTGCCCGGTGCCGACTTGGAAGTTGAGCTCAACGACTTCCATGTTTGGAGATGGCAGCAAATCAGCTTCACCACTCCACCGGCGACAACCCTCCTCACCGTGGCTATCACCGGCACCAGCGGAGAAGTGTGCGTCGACGAGATGCAACTGACTCTGGATACGGGCATCCCGCCCCGACCTGAGTTGGTGCTTAACGGGGATTTCTCCAACAACATGGATCACTGGAACACCGAAGGCTCCCCGATCGGCTCCCGCACTCATTTTGACGGAAATACCCTGGAGTGCGCCCTGGGCGGCCGTGCCCGGCAAACCGTCCCTGTCACCGGAGGAAACACCTACGAATTTTCCTTTCGCTCGCGCAGTGATTTTGGCGGGCATGGGTTCTGCCGATTCGAAGTAGAGCCATCCGGCACGTTTGCGGAAATTCGCGTAGATGCGTCGAGCTGGACCACCTATCCAGCGGAGCTGGCGATGCCCGCCAGCGCTACCGCGCTAACCATCATTCTTATTGGCATTGATGGCGCAGAATTTTTCGATGATGTCTCGTTGAGACGCAAAGCTTGAGCCTATCCGCAACCACTGCGCCTCCATCCAGGACGTGAACCGGAGTCGCGATCACTATGTAGAGGAGATGTCGCCATGACAGCCGTTCAAGAAATACTCACCCCAAAATCATCCCAAGAGCTTAATCATTTCAAAGGAACAATCGACGGGAAGGACTTTACTGCCACAGCGTTTTCCATCTCCAAGACAGCGGACCGATGGACTGTTTCCGGCACTCAAGTCGTCGTTCCGGGTCTCGTCCGTCATAAAATCCAGCTTTCGTTTCCGACGACTTTAACGGAAGGCGTTTACAAACTGGAAGACGAACGTCATCAGATTAGGCTGACCTATACAACAGATGACTTGTTGGACCCCATCTTCATACGCGGTGCTACAGGCCTCATTGACTTGACCACCATAGACCCAGCCAATGATCACGTTGAAGGCGGATTGCTAAACATCCTCACACACGATGATGGAAATCCTGTCTCTACCATCACTGCGTTGTTCAGGGTGCGTTGAGCCCTGAGCGATAACCAAAAGCCACCGCCCAGACACCCAAAAAGGAAGCCGAAGCTTCCTTTTTGGATTACCGCACAGGCTTTTACCAGCTATAGCGCAACCCCACGTTTACGCCCCACGGTTGATCTACATGCTTGCCTTGGCTGTGTTCAAAGTCGCCATGCAACTGCAGGTTCTGCGAGAGCGACACCGCCACACCCGCGCCAAACTCGGCACGCGAGCCCGACAGATCATTCTTGAAGACTTGGCCGTTCACCCGCGCTTTGTTATCGCTGGCAAACTCGTGGGCCACTGCAGCGCGAAGATACGGCTGAACCACACTGCCGTCATTCATGATGAAATCGCGGCCTACCGTCACACCCAATTTACCCAGCACAGACTGAGTATTTTCACCTTTTGCCTGGAGGCCGTTGTCCAGATCATACTTCTTGCCCTTGACCACCACCGTAGAGGCCTGAGCAAAGGGCTCAATGAAGAACGCGTCATCCAGTTTGATGTGGCGCCCCACTTCCGCCGACGCACCAATACCGTTGGTTCCGTACTTGCCTTTAGCCTGGGCACCATCGCTCATGCCGACCTTGGATTCGTTCTCGAAGCGGTTGGCTTTGACCACACCGTCGAAGTAGTAACCGCTGTCCGCATCCATCCACGTTGCATAGAGACCGGCGTAGTAGCTTTTCACTGTTCCGGAGGTGCCACGGCTCAAGTCCAGGTCCGAGGTGCTGTGCCCCGCCATGACACCGACCAGCCAATTGCTGTCTTCGCTCAGCGGTGTATCTGCACCGAGGGAGAACCCGCGCTGAGTCTGTTTGAAACCCGTACCGTTGGCATCAGAGACTGTGTATTTATTGCCATAACTACGAATCCAACCGCCGGCCTGGGCATCATTGTGCCGCAATTCGCCCATGCGACTGCGCAACGAGGTCATCTCGCCGTACCACACGGTAGGCGCGGTATTGAGCAGCGCCAGTACCGAACGCGTGCCCGGGCTGATAGTGCGTGCGCTGGGGTCGAGAAACCAGTCGTTGCCATCCTGCTTAAGGCCATAAGACCAGGCACCGATATCCACGGCCCCCCCCGCCAGAGAGAACTCCGCGTCGCCGCCACCGGTATGCACGATGTGCACGTCACCGGGGGAAACAGGTTCCAAACCACTGCTGGCCACTAACAAACTGTGTTGGCCGGTAGCTTCCCCGGTGATATTCAGGAAATCGTTCGAGCCGACCGCAAAGTCGGCGCCCATCACGAACGTGCCGTTACCACTGAGGGTGTCCAGGTTCAACTGGTAAAACGCATCGGTCTCACCGAATTTCACCGTACCGCCAGCGAGTTCCAGGTCCCCCACCAAGCTGTCACCGGTCAGGTTCCAGAACGACCCATCAGCAATGCTCAACGTGCTGACGTTCAACAAAGCGCCCGTCAACGATGCGTTGTTGTGCAAATTCAAGTTGGCATTGCTGCCAGCTTCAACGATGACATTGCCGTTCAAGTGGCTGTTATTGACGTTCATATTGGCCGTCGCACCACCGGTCACTTCCAGCAGGTTGCCGTTGCCGCCGATCAATTGAGAGCCGTTGTTCACCTCGATGGTTGCCGTCGGCACCCGACCCGGCAAGCCGGCGACCAGAATTGCCGCGCCGGTTTGACCTTCGACTGTCGTCTGATCCAGGACCAGTGAGCCATCTTGAGTGGTTCCGGCCACACGGGTAAGACGAACCCCATTTTGCTCACCCAACAGCACACTATTCTGGGCAAACGCAGAGCCGCCGATTAACAACACGCCGGTGCTGCCGACGGCAGTCCCTTGTACCAGGGAATCCTGCAAATACAGTTCACTGAATTGAGTCGCCGATGCACCCGCTTGTGCGCCCTTTATCGTGCTGTGACTGACGTCTGCACGAGAACCATCCGGCGTCGAGCTATAACGATTGAGTACCAGGCCGATAGATTGGGCACTTTCCAGATGGCTGCCGGAAATGGTCGCGCTGCCGTTGGTCAGCTCCATCGCTGACGCGCCCGCAGCACTGGCTTTAACAGTCGCGGCGTCCAGGCTCACAGTGGAACCTTCCTGGGCAACAATACGTTCAATGGCGCTGCCACTATTCACGGTCAATTGCGCACCCAGGCTAAGGATGGCACCGGTAGTTGCTCCGTTGACGGTCAGGCTGGAGCCGGCCTGCAGCGCCCAGTTTTTTACTGCCTCTCCAGACTCAATAACTTTGGATTCACCTGGGGCGACGACTTCCTGACTTGCCTGGCTTTGTACCGATACGCCCAGCAACAGGCCCAGTGAAGACACCTTGACAGCCGCACTTATGGGGGAAAGTTTAAAAAAATACTTGATGGACATGCTGTAACACTCGCTCTAACTAAATGCCATGAATCAGTGGCATGACTCGTTCCGAAGGAGTGGAGCCAGACCTGTAGAGGCCGCGAGGTTATAGTTGGGGGAGGTAGGCGTAAGTAGGATAAATCTGAAGAGCGCAGAAGAACTGAGTGGTGCAACCGTAGTAAAAAGCACCGAGACACATCATGTCTCGGTGCTTGTCGCACGCCTTGGGTTACGCGGGCGTTCCATCGCAATAGTTATTGGACGTCACCATACGAATCGGAACAACCGCAGGTATCGATCGTGCCGGTGTTCCGGCGATGTCCAGAGAGTATTGGAACCAGAGCGTATTCCACGGCGCGGCGGCACCGACCACTTTGAGATGCGGATCGAACGGTTTGAGTTGGAAGATAAACCCTTTCGCCGCCATCTCCGCGTCCAGCGTAACTGAAGCTGTACCGCGTGTAGCCTCGATAGGGATATCGCCTAGAAGTCCCGTGGAAGCAACAAACTCAACGGTGATTTGTTTTCCATCCGCAAAAAACTCAGAATTGGGCGGAATCCTCACCTCAACATACTTCTCACTCCACGGCGTACCGGCATCTGTCGGCCGCAAGGAATCACAGATAAGCCTGCCTCTAGGATCCATGCTCCAGGGTCCCAAATGGAGAAACTCCGCCGGGTCGAGTTGATGAGTAATGGCGTCGTCCACGTTCACGGACGTGCTATCCGAGTAGTTACTATTGCTTGCCCCGGAGCGGCTCACCCCATAGAACACCGGAATATCGTCGCCATTGCCTCCCGCAGCAATCGCAGTTTTATCTACCTCGATTTCAACCTCAGTGCCAGGCCCATCGCCAGGCCCAACGGTGTATGAGCCTGCCGGGTTCAACTTGCTCCCCCAATACAGCGTAACGACGTCGTCTTCTTCCGGCTCAGGGTCGACAGACCACAAATCGAAGGTGGCCAGGATGGGGCCAACGTGATCGATGTCGGCGGAGTTCAGATAGTTCGTCGTGGGGGCCGACGCGGGGCCGGTGATGGTGACGATGTCCAGGTCTGGGCTAGGCTCGCCCGGAACCGGACCCGGAGGCCCAACAACGCTTAAATCAACACTCACCAGAGTGTCATCGGTCGGAGAATTGGTAGAGCCGGTCCTGATGATGTCATAACTGGCCGTCACCGAAACCGGGCCTTCCTGATCGGCGTACTCGTCCACAATCAGTTGGCCAGGGACCGTGAATTCGAACGGAAAAACCCCGCTTAGAGGCGCCAGAGCGGTGGTCTGGTCGCCCCAATGCAACCTGTATTGATCGCTCGGCTCCCATGCATATTGTGGAATGGCCCCCTTCACGCCGGCCTGCCATGCTTCGATATCCACCATCCCACCAGAGGGTGGTGCAACGATTACAAGAGGATCCAGGTTCAGGTTTGCACTGCGCTTAAGCCTGCGCCCGGTGGGGATTCTGGAAATCTCGCTGTAATTGCCGGCAGCGTCGACGAATTGGTAGTAAGCAAATAAAATGCCATCAGCCATAGCAGCAATGGCTGAAATAGGTACGTTGAACACTGTTCCACCAGCCTCCATGGGTTTGCTGCCCAAAGAGGGCGCATCGTCGGGCGGCTGGATGGCGGTAAGCCAGACCCGGGCCACGGTGTCCCCCGCCTCATAATCCCCATAGCCAGGAATATCAAGCTCAAACCCTCCGGGGTTCAGGTCCAAGGTCTCTTGCGTAATATCAACACCGAGAGGCAATGAAGCCGGCCAAACAACTCTTGCAGGTGCTTCACTCTTACCGGGCGCTTTGTAAGGACCGTACAGATCAATCTTGACCCGTTGTTGGGCAGAGAAGTCTAAATAATCACTGCCCGAACCGGGCCTTACTTTAAACCTGAGATCAAACTCACCATGGCCGAGGGGTGCGATATTGGTGGTCACCTGAACGAAAGGTCCCGAAGGTTGAACTGGAAAGAAAATGGGATCCAGCGGTATCCAGAAGGCTTGCCCAACCACGCTGAAATAGATCTGCAGTACGTCCCCGTCATCCGGGAAGGCCCAGATCGGGCAGTCAACCCTCAAACCGCCATCGCTCTCCAAGTACGGTCGCCAGATCAAACCACTTGTACTATTGAGGGCCTGAGGAAAAATCGGCGCAGCCAGGTTGGGGGTTTCCCAGTCCGCCACACTTGCTTTTTTTGAACGGTTAATTGCCATCTCAGTTTCTCCTTGCCAGTAGTAAGGCGCTCAAGAATGACCCGGGTATGTTGTCGGCCGCTCAGCAACCGAAACAGCCGCCAGCCCGTACATAACCAAGTTCAAATCAAGCACGATGAAGAACGATCAATTAATCTTTAATTACCCTTCACAGCCACGAATGGAAACTTCGCTTTTTAGTCCGGACCATCACCACCAGGTCCACAAAACAGTGGCAAACTATGTGATTTACGCCGATCAATTTTTATATAACGAATCGATGAGCTGCCTATGCGAGTTTTATTACGCCATACCGTGAACTCAGCATAAGCGCCTGCCTCGTCTTTCATGGGTTTTACATAAGGAACATAAGGCACGACACATTCGTAATAACCCTGAGCCTCATGGGCGGCCGACCAATAATCCACAAACACCTCAGTGGTTTCCGGGATAGGCTGGTTGCCGCCGAAGCCAAGCGTACCCTGCCATTTCAGCCGCACTTCGTCCCCTATCTTGATATCAGGATGTTTGAGCACGTGAACACGAACCCCGTCCCAGATGGGTGGGTCGGTGTCACAGTTCAACCAGGCGTTACTGTTTGCATGTGGAAATTCCGGCCGAGGAAATCTAACTGGCGGGGCTATATTTATATTCACCAGTTGACTGGGCGCCAGTTGATCATTCACACCATTACGGGTTCGATAACTCACTGGGAACGCCGGGTTATTGGGTGTTTCAGCAACCACCGACCAGGCAATAGGGGTAAATGTCACCAAGGCCCCTGCTACGTCCCCGGGCTGTACATGATAGGAGGCCACTGGCTCTTCTTTATCTCCCCAATACAAGTCCAACCACTTACCGACACTCGGACCGTCGGGCAGAGCGACGGTCGCCGTGACAGGTTGATCCGAATCACTGAAATCCAAGTGGTTGGCCGTATCGGAAACCGCACCGCGAATCTCGACCCGCTCCAAGTGTCGATTCAACTCATCAGGTGCCTGATCATGATCCACGCCAAAGACCCGGAAGTCGGCATCGACATGCCGCACGGGCGATGGAATGGCCGTCGGAACGCCTGCACGATAAATGAAGTATTGGACCGGTAGATGGGTCTGCAGGTAACCCTTCTGGATCAACGTAGACCAGGGCACCGGCACCACTTTCGGGAAACCCTCGACCCCCTCTCTTGCCAGAACAATACCGTCCCAGCTGACCACTACCTCGTCTGCCGGATCCCAATCGAAATAGGCTTCAAACCTCACACTGACGCCCGCACGTGCATCCGCGCGATCAATCAGGCCGTCAAATTCGTAGGCAAGGACTTGGGGTGGTTTAAGCCCACTTGGAGACGGTTTCAAATTGATGTAGACGGGCGTAGGCCCCGAATAATTGGTCTGCTGGTTACCTGCCTGGTCACGCAGGCCATAACGAATAAACCGCGGGCCATTCGGTAATTGTCGAAACAAAATAGAAGGCAGAGTGACTAGCAACAGATCCTGAACAGTCGTGAGCGTGTACGTATAGTTGGCCTCGAAAGGGTTCGACTCTTCGCTCAATAATAAAAAAATCAATATATCGTCACGGAGTTGGGCATCTATATACCTAGGAATACGCAGACCCGTGTTCTCATACTTGCTCAAATACTCTTCAGTGACGCCGTGCTGGATGATCTCGTTGTTTATGAAGGTCGCAGGCTGCAAAGGCCCTGTCCCACCGGGCGGTATCCAGTCCAGTGTGAAGGTCGTGGTATATGGGCAGTGTTCTATGCCGCCGGGTCCGTCAACATAATAGGTAAGGTCATAGGAGCCGCTGATCTTCAGCCAATTTCCGCCTATGGTCAGCTCCACAGGGAAATCGTCTTCCTGGCTCAGTGGCCCTTCTAATGGAATCGGTGTCAGCGGATAGGCTGGCTCAGGCGTATGAGGTTTGATGAAGAAGTGGACATAGTCCGTCTCACCCTCTTGGGCAGGGAACCTCCAGATGTTCTTCAACTGAATTTTTATCGGGTGGTACAAAAACTCAGTGGGAATCAATCCGACTGGATCACCCTCAATGGCATCCACTACTACAGCGGCCTCAAGTGACGATACCTGCCCTCCTGAACGGCCGCAGAAGGATTTTTGGGTGGTCTTCGAAAGCGTCATCGTGCGCTCCTTGATGCTCAGACAGACAGGTAGAAAACCATGGCTGGATCAAATTAAGCGCCCATTTCGAACCTCTGGATACTGTCATAAGTAACAGGTAGGCGACCCCTTTCGTCGGATTCCACAGGAGCCTCCCGACGAGCGCCCCCTTGACGCAAGGGTTGTGTTGGTGTTTCCTGAAACCGGTTTCAAGGCAACCTCCAAACTAATAAAAAAGGCTCTACCGTGACTTCCTTTTCCGATGCCCAGCGCTCTCGCGTCACCATGCTCGACGTCGCCCAACACGCCGGTGTATCCAAGGCCAGCGTGTCGCGCTTTATCGGCGACGACCGTGCCCTGCTCTCCGATGCCATTGCCTTGCGCATCGAGCAAGCCATCGAACAGCTTGGCTACCGCCCCAACCAGATGGCCCGTGGCCTGAAACGTGGCCGCACCCGTCTGATCGGCATGCTGGTAGCCGATATCCGCAACCCCTATTCCATTGCCGTGATGCACGGCGTCGAAACCGCCTGCCGCCAGCACGGCTACAGCCTGGTGGTGTGCAACACCGACCGCGACGACGAGCAGGAACGCCAACACCTGGCTGCACTGCGCTCGTACAACATCGAAGGGCTGATCGTGAATACCCTCGGCCATCACCTCGACCAACTGCTGGAACTGCAACGAGAAATGCCTCTGGTGCTGGTGGACCGCAAGGTCGAGCCGCTGCACAGCGACCTTGTGGGGCTGGATAACCCGGCAGCAGTGCGCATGGCGGTGGAGCATCTGGAACAACAGGGTTATCGCAAGGTATTGCTGGTGAGCGAAGCCGCCGATGGCACCAGTTCACGGGTAGAACGCTTGGGCAGTTTCAAGGCCGAAATTGCCCGGCGCCCGGCGCTGACCGGCGCGGTGCTGGAGTTGGATGGCAACCTCGAAACCGGCCTAAAGAATTTTCTCGCCAAGCCCGGCCCCAAGGCGGTGTTTTGTGCCAACGGCGTCGCCGCGCTGGCCTGTACTCATGCGCTCAAGACGCTGGGCTGCAACTTGTTTGAAGACGTGGGCCTGATCGCCCTGGATGACCTGGATTGGTATCCATTGGTGGGCAACGGCATCACCGCCCTCGCCCAGCCGACCGAGGCAATTGGCGCCAGCGCGTTCGACTGCCTACTCAAGCGCTTGCGCGGTGACGATGCACCCACGCGCACCCTGGACTTCCTGCCACAACTGATCGTTCGCGGTTCTACCCACCGTCGATAATTTTTTTGCACAAAAATGAAACCGGTTTCAGAGGTAAACAACAATGCATAAATACCCCGTCTCCATCAGCCTTTCGAGCTACGGCGCCGACTTGGTCCGCCAGCAAGGCCAGTTGAGTTTTGTCCAGCTATTGGCCGCCGCCGGTGCCCAACGCATCGAGTGGCGAGAAGAGTTGCTGACCGGCGAAAACGCCGCCGAACTCGCCCAGGCCGCTGCCGAAAAAGGGCTGGAAGCCGTGTTCTCATCGCCCCTGGAACTGTGGGTCGCCGGTCGCGCCCAACCCAACGCCGAACTGAACGCGACTCTGGACCGCGCCCAGGCTTTTGGCGCGCACTGGTTGAAAGTCTCACTCGGTTACTTCACCGACACTAACGATCTGGAAAGCCTGCACGCCCTGCTCAACCGCCACCCGGTCCATCTGTTGGTGGAAAACGACCAGACTCTGCACGGCGGGCGCATAGAGCCCATGCAGCGGTTCTTCACCGAGGTCGAGCGCCTGGGCCTGCCGGTGAAAATGACCTTCGACATCGGCAACTGGCAATGGCAGGACCAATCCGCCCTCACCGCTGCGCGCCTGTTGGGCCGGCATGTGGACTACCTGCACTGCAAGGCCGTGGCCCGCCGCCCGGACGGCAAGCTGGTCGCGCTGCCGCCTGGCGCCACCGACCTGCACCTGTGGGAACAACTGCTCAAGCACATGACTCAAGGCATTACGCGGGCGGTGGAATTTCCGCTGCAAGGCGATGACCTGATTGATGTCACCGCCCAACAGGTCGCCACCCTTGCCCTGCTCGGCCAACCCCGCCAGGAGAATGCCCATGTCTGAGATCGATATCCTGTCGTTCGGTGAAACCATGGCGATGTTCGTCGCCGAGCAGACCGGTGATTTGGCGCAGGTCAGCCAGTTTCACAAACGCATCGCCGGAGCCGACAGCAATGTCGCCATTGGCCTGTCGCGCCTGGGCTTCAACGTGGCCTGGCTGAGCCGGGTAGGCAACGACTCACTCGGCCGCTACGTGGTCGACACCCTGCAAAAGGAAGGCCTGGATTGCCGCAATGTGGCCGTCGACCCGCTGCACCCCACCGGTTTTCAGTTCAAGTCCCGCGAAGAAGCCGGCGCCGATCCCCAGGTGGAGTATTTCCGCAAAGGCTCGGCTGCCAGCCATTTGTCCATCGCCGCCATCAGCCCGGCGCTGCTGCAAGCCCGTCATTTGCACGCCACCGGGATTCCGCCGGCGTTGTCCGAGGCCACCGGTGAACTGTCCGTCGAGTTGATGACCCAGATGCGCAAGGCCGGGCGCAGCGTGTCATTCGACCCGAACCTGCGGCCGTCGCTGTGGGCCAGCCAAGCCCAGATGATCCGCCGGATCAACGCCCTCGCCGGCCTGGCCGATTGGGTGTTGCCGGGCTTGAGCGAAGGCCGCCTGCTTACCGGTTTCGACGACCCGGCCGACATCGCCGCGTTCTACCTGGACCAGGGCGCCGAAGCCGTGGCCATCAAGCTCGGCCCGGACGGCGCCTACTACCGCACCCACCTGGACCAAGGCTTCGTCGCCGCCGTACAGGTGGACAAGGTCGTGGACACCGTCGGCGCCGGCGATGGGTTTGCCGTGGGCATGATCAGTGCCCTGCTGGAAAACCTGAGTTTCCCCGAGGCGGTACAGCGCGGTAACTGGATCGGCAGCCGCGCCGTGCAAAGCCGTGGCGATATGGAAGGCCTGCCCACCCGCGCTGAATTACCCACCCGATCCGTTGCGTGACCCACACCCTGTTGCCACAACTACAACAAGCTCAGGAGCAACCTTATGGAAACCGTGAAATTCGCCACCCGTCGTTGGTGGTACATCATGCCCATCGTTTTTATCACCTACAGCCTGGCCTATCTGGACCGCGCCAACTACGGCTTCGCCGCCGCCTCCGGGATGGCCGAAGACTTGATGATCACTCCCGGCATGTCGTCGTTGCTGGGCGCACTGTTTTTCCTCGGCTACTTTTTCTTCCAGGTGCCGGGTGCGATCTACGCGCAGAAGCGCAGTGTTAAAAAACTGATTTTCGTCAGCCTGATCCTCTGGGGCGGCCTGGCCACCCTGACCGGCGTGGTGTCCAACGCCTACATGCTGATCGTTATTCGTTTCATGCTCGGCGTGGTCGAAGCCGCAGTGATGCCGGCGATGCTGGTGTACCTGTGCCACTGGTTCACCCGCGCCGAACGATCGCGGGCCAACACCTTCCTGATCCTCGGCAACCCGGTGACC
Source organism: Pseudomonas sp. TE3911 (assembly GCF_054062775.1). Taxonomy (NCBI): domain Bacteria; kingdom Pseudomonadati; phylum Pseudomonadota; class Gammaproteobacteria; order Pseudomonadales; family Pseudomonadaceae; genus Pseudomonas; species Pseudomonas sp. TE3911. The sequence goes on from NZ_JBSSFP010000001.1 coordinate 2,658,170, forward strand.
ATGCTGTGGATGTCGGTGGTGTCGGGTTACCTGGTGCAGCATTTCAGTTGGCGTTGGATGTTTATCATCGAAGGCCTGCCCGCGGTGCTGTGGGCGTTTATCTGGTGGAAGCTGGCCGATGAGCGTCCCAAGGATGCCAAGTGGCTGAGCGACAGCGAAAAGCACAGCCTGGAAACCGCCCTCGCCGCCGAACAGGTGGGCATTAAGGCGGTTAAAAATTACGCCGAAGCGTTCCGCTCGCCCAAGGTGATCATCCTGGCGCTGCAGTTTTTCTGCTGGAGCATCGGCGTGTACGGCTTTGTGCTGTGGCTGCCGTCGATCCTCAAGGCCGGTTTGCAGATGGACATGGTCGAAGCAGGCTGGCTGTCGGCACTGCCGTACCTGGCGGCAGTGATCGGCATGCTGGTGGTGAGCTGGGGGTCGGACAAACTGCAAAAACGTAAACGCTTTGTATGGCCGCCGCTATTGATTGCCTCCATCGCGTTCTATGCCTCCTACGTACTCGGCGCCGAACACTTCTGGTGGTCCTACACCCTGCTGGTGATTGCCGGGGCCTGCATGTATGCGCCTTATGGACCGTTTTTCGCGATCGTCCCGGAAATCCTGCCCGCCAACGTCGCCGGCGGCGCCATGGCGCTGATCAACAGCATGGGCGCGCTCGGCTCGTTCGGCGGTTCGTACCTGGTGGGCTACCTCAATAGCAGCACGGGTTCACCCGGCGCTTCGTACCTGCTGATGAGCGGTGCGTTGATGCTGGCGGTGGTGCTGACGATTTTCCTCAAGCCAGGCGCCAGCGACCGTGAGCGCGTGCCCCTGCAAACCCTCGAATTGAAGGTAAAAGCCCAATGAAAAAGTCTGTGGTGTTGTACAAGAAACTCTCCGCGCCGCTGATGGCCCGCCTGCATGAACAGGCCGAGGTCACGCTGATCGAAGCCCTGGACGACACCGGCCTGGCCAAGCTGCGCGACGCCCTGCCGACCGCCCATGGCCTGCTGGGCGCGAGCCTGCGCCTGGATGCCAAATTGCTGGATCTGGCGCCTCACCTGGAGGCGGTAGCCAGCGTGTCGGTCGGGGTCGACAACTACGACATCGACTACCTGACCCAACGCGGCATCCTGCTCAGCAACACGCCGGACGTGCTGACCGAAACCACCGCCGACACCGGCTTCGCGCTGATCCTCGCCACCGCCCGGCGCGTGGTGGAACTGGCTGATATGGTGCGCGCCGGCCAATGGAACAAAAACATCGGCCCCTCGCACTTTGGCAGCGATGTGCACGGCAAGACCCTGGGTATCATCGGCATGGGCCGCATCGGCGAAGCCCTGGCCCAGCGCGGGCATTTTGGCTTTGGCATGCCGGTGATCTACCACAGCCATTCGCCCAAGCCGGCGGTGGAACAACGCTTTGGCGCGCAATACCGCAGCTTGAACGACTTGCTGGAGCAAGCCGATTTTGTCTGCCTGACGTTGCCGCTTACGGCTGAAACCGAAAAACTGATCGGCGCGCAAGAGTTTACGCGGATGGGCCCCGAGACGATCTTCATCAATATCTCGCGGGGCAAGGTGGTCGACGAAGCGGCGCTGGTCGAGGCGTTGCAGCAGCGCACAATTCGGGCAGCGGGGCTGGATGTGTTCGAAAAGGAACCGCTGGATCACGGCTCGCCGTTGCTGCGTTTGAACAACGTGGTGGCAACCCCGCATATCGGCTCGGCGACCCATGAGACGCGGGAGGCGATGGCCACCTGTGCGGTGGATAATCTGCTGGCGGCATTGGCGGGCGAACGGCCAAAAAACCTGGTGAACCCAGATGCCTGGAAACACTAGTTTCTAACACTGCGTAGAACACATGTGGGAGGGGGCTTGCCCCCGATAGCGGTGGATCAGTTATAGATATCTTGACTGACACACCGCCATCGGGGGCAAGCCCCCTTCCACATTTGATTGCTTTGCACAGTGGGTCAGATCACGAACTTGGCCACCATCCCGTTCAAATCCACCGCCAGGCGTGACAGTTCATGGCTGGCAGCGCTGGTCTGGTTGGCCCCCGCCGCCGACTGGGTGGCCAGGTCGCGGATATTCACTAGGTTGCGGTCCACCTCGCGGGACACCTGAGCCTGTTCCTCCGAGGCGCTGGCGATCACCAGGTTGCGCTCGTTGATCAGGCTGATCGACTGGGTAATCTGCTCCAGCGCCACCCCGGCGGCGCGGGCCATTTCCAGGGTGCTCTGGGTACGTTGATTGCTCTGCTGCATCGATTGCACCGCTTCACCGGTGCCGTTCTGGATGCCGGCGACCATTTTTTCGATTTCCTGTGTCGACTGCGCGGTGCGGTGAGCCAAGGCCCGCACTTCGTCCGCCACCACCGCAAAGCCACGCCCGGCTTCACCGGCGCGGGCCGCTTCAATGGCGGCGTTGAGCGCCAGCAGGTTGGTCTGCTCAGCGATCGCGCGGATCACATCAAGCACCTTGCCGATATCGCGGCCCTGAGTGGCCAGGCCTTCGATCATCGCGGCGGTGTTCTGCACGTCCTGGGTCATGGTCTGGATCGCGCCGACGGTTTCCACCACCCGGTCGCGCCCTTCCCGTGCAGCCTGGTTCGACTGGCTGGACGCCTCAGAGGTGGACACCGCATTACGTGCCACTTCTTCGACTGCGGCGGTCATCTCGTTAACCGCGGTGGCCGCCTGATCGATTTCATTGTTCTGTTGCTGCAAGCCTTTGGAGGCTTCTTCGGTGACCGCGCTGAGCTCCTCGGCGGCAGACGCCAGTTGGGTGGCCGAACCGGCGATGTGCTGGATGGTCTGGCGCAGGTTCGCTTGCATCGCGGCCAGGGCGCCGATCAAGCGAGCCGGTTCGTCGTTGCCGTCGTCTGCGATGGTGCTGCTGAGGTTGCCGGCGGCGATGGTTTCGGCCACGGTCACGGCTTTGCGCAACGGCGTGACGATGCTGCGGGTCAGCAACCAGGCCAGTAATACGGTGAGCAACGCGGCGGCGACCGAGACCATAATCACGCCGGTGATGGCACTGTCGTACCCTCGCCCAGCTTCAGCGTCGGCGGTCTTGGCGTCAGCGGCGTTGATGGCAATCAACTTGTTCAGCTGTTCGCCCATCTGATCGGTGCCGTCCTTGATCCGGGTGTTGATCAGCGCACGCATTTCATCGACCTTGCCTTGCCTGGACAGGGTCAGCATGTCGGTCTGGGCCTTGAGGTAGTTGTCCAGGGTCGTACCAAATGTCTTGTACAAAGCCGCCTCTTCCGGCCCGGCGGGCAGCGTGGCGTAACCGGCCTGGGCGGTCTTGACCTTGTCGGCCAACACACCGATGCGGGTTTCTGCTTCCTGCAAAGCGGCCGGTTCACGGTTGACCAGCACGCGAAAGGACAGGATGCGCAGGCGCAGCACGTTTTCCGTGATCGTGCCCAGGTACGTCACGCTGGGCAGCAGGTTGGCACTCATGGCCACTGACGCCTCGCGAATCAGGGTCATGCGGTTGACCGCAAACACTCCAAGAACAACCACTAACAGCGCGATGAACGCGAAACCCAGAGAAGCACGAGGGGCGATATTCAGGTGACGGAGGGACATAGGCGAGACTCTCAGGAGTAGTGTTTGCGCGCGTCCCTGCCGCGAAACGATCCGCCGGTGTCAACGCACCGCTCAGACCTTGGCCCACTGTTGTTATTGAGGGGTGGGCCTATAAACGGTATCGGCCGGCTGCAGCATTTTATGCAGGGGGTTCATAAATATTTTTTTACACTTCTGACGACTAGCGGTTTCTGGCATCCTGCGCCTCCATTTTCTGACCCGAGCCCTCAACTTGTCTGACGCTCAAGCCCCCCGCCCGCGCTATAAATCCGACCTGATCTACGGCCTGGAAGACCGCCCACACTTCACCGCAGCGATCTTTGCCGCGTTGCAGCATGTGCTGGCGAGTTTCGTCGGCATCATCACCCCAACCCTGATCGTCGGCGGTGTGCTCGGCCTGGAAAGCGAAGTGCCGTACCTGGTGAGCATGGCGCTGTTTGTGTCGGGGCTCGGCACTTTTGTGCAGGCACGCAAGTTCGGCCCGATCGGTTCGGGGCTGCTGTGCCTGCAAGGCACCAGTTTTTCGTTTATCAGCGTGATCCTCAGCGCGGGTTTCATGGTCAAGGCCCGGGGCGGCGGCACCGATGAAATCCTTTCGACCATCTTTGGCATCTGCTTTTTCGCGGCGTTTATCGAAGTGGTCCTGAGCCAATTCATCGGCAAACTGCGCAAGCTGATCACCCCGGTGGTCACCGGCACCATCATTACCTTAATGGGCTTATCGCTGATCAAGGTGGCGGTCACCGACATGGCCGGTGGCTTCGGCGCCAGTGACCTGGGTGCCGCGAGCAATATGGGCCTGGCGGCGCTGGTGCTCGTGACCATCGTGGTGCTCAACCGCTTCAACAACCCGTTCCTGCGCCTGGGCTCGATCGTAATCGGCCTGACATTGGGCTTTGTGGTCGCCTGGTGGATGGGCCGCGTCGACCTGGCCGCCTTGCCCCACGTGCCCTTGATCAGCGTGCCGGTGCCGTTCAAGTACGGCTTCTCGTTCGACTGGGTGGCGTTTATCCCAGTGGCAGTGATCTTCCTGATTTCGCCGCTGGAAGCGGCGGGTGATCTGACAGCCAACTCAATGATTTCCCAGCAGCCGGTCAAGGGTCCGCTGTATATCAAGCGCATCAAGTCCGGCTTGCTGGCCGACGGCCTCAACTCGGCGATGGCGGCCACGTTCAACAGCCTGCCGATGGTGACCTTCGCGCAGAACAACGGCGTGATCCAGCTGACCGGCGTGGCCAGTCGCTACGTGGCGTACTTCATCGCGGGTTTACTGGTACTGCTGGGGCTGTTCCCGATGATCGGCGCGGTGCTGCAACTGATGCCCAAGCCGGTGCTGGGCGGCGCAACCCTGATCATGTTCGGCACGGTGGCCGTGGCTGGCATCAAGATCCTCGCCGAAGCCGGGCTGCACCGGCGCAATGTGCTGATCGTGGCGATCTCCCTGGGCATGGGCCTGGGCGTCGCCGCCGTGCCGGAAGTACTGCGTGACCTGCCCAAAGCCCTACACAACATCTTCGAGTCGCCGATTACCGTGGGCGCGTTCTGTGCGATCCTGCTGAACATTTTCCTGCCGGAAGAGTTCATAGAACTGCAAGAAGATGAATTTGATCCGGAGTCCTCCACCCTCAAAGTGATGCAGGACCCGGACGTCACGAAATAGGAGCACCTTTGTATGCGCAAGCTCATGGTTCTATCACTGTTGCTGCTGACCTTGAGCGCCTGCGCGCTGTTCCCCAACCGCGACCCGGTCAACATCAATGTGGTGGGCATCGAGCCACTGCAAAGCCAGGAACTGGAAGTGCGCTTCGTCGTGAAACTGCGGGTGCAAAACCCCAATGAAATGGCGATCGACTACAACGGCGTGGCCCTGGACCTGGAGGTCAATGGCCGGCCGTTGGCGTCGGGTGTCAGTGATCAGGCCGGAAGCATCCCACGCTTTTCCGAGGCCGTTCTGAGGGTCCCCGTCAGCGTTTCTGCGTTCTCGGTGTTGCGCCAGACCCTGGGCCTGAGCCAGACCCAAAGCTTGAACAATCTGCCGTATGTGCTGCGCGGCAAACTCGCGGGTGGGCTGTTTGGCACGATGCGGTTTGTGGATCGCGGTACCCTGGACCTACCCAATACTGCCACTTGGTAAACCTGGAGTTTCTGCAACATGGATGCGTTGCCTACCCTTTACACCGAACGCCTGATCCTACGCCCGCTGACGCTGGACGATGCGGACGCCGTCCAACAGCACTTTCCCCACTGGGACGTGGTGCGTTACCTCAACGCCCTCGTGCCCTGGCCCTACCCGGCTGAGGGCGCCCTCGCCTATCTGCAAAACGTGGCCTTGCCGGCCATGGCACGGGGCGAGGAATGGCATTGGTCAATCCGCCTCAAAACCGCGCCTGAACAACTGATCGGCAACGTCAGCCTGATGGATGAAGTGGATAACAACCGTGGCTTCTGGCTGGCGCCCGCATGGCAAGGCCAGGGATTGATGACCGAAGCCAGCGCGGCGGTGACCGACTATTGGTTCGGCGTGCTGCAACGCCCCGTGATGCGTGTCCCCAAGGCAGCGCCCAACCTGGGGTCGCGGCGAATTTCCGAGCGTACGGGGATGCGCTTGATCAGGACCGATGAGGGGCAGTTTGTCGAAGGCACCTTCCCACGGGATATCTGGGAGATGACCCGCGAGGAGTGGTTGGAATCCCAATGACCCAAACGCTGAAATCAACTGTGGGAGGGGGCTGCCCCCGATGGCAGTGGGTCAGTCACACCTGCACCCATTGACACAGCGTCTTCGCGAGCACGCCCGTTCCCACATTTAGACCCGGTTCAGTCTGTAACAAAGCGCACGCCCGGCTTGGCCCGCTCATCCACCGTCAGCTCAAACACATCCGGGCGAGCGTAGTGCCCCACCACGTCATAGTCGTACCGCGCCTTCACCAAGTCATCGGTGTTGATCTGCGCCGTCAACAGCCCAGCCCCACCCAGCAACGGCCCCGCGAGGATGTCGCCCATGGGGCCGACAATCACACTGCCGCCAGCAATCAACGGACGGCCTGCTGGCCAGTTGGCAATCTCCAGCCCCAATGCCTCGGGCGAAGCTTGCACCTGGCACGCGCTCACCACAAAACAGCGCCCTTCATGGGCCACATGACGCATGCTCACCTGCCACATTTCGCGCTCATCCACTGTTGGCGCGCACCAGACCTCGACGCCCTTGGCGTACATCGCCGTGCGTAACAGCGGCATCATGTTTTCCCAGCACACCGCGCCACCGAGACGCCCTACTGCGGAGTCGATCACTGGCAAGGTGGAGCCATCGCCCTTGCCCCAGATCAGCCGTTCGGTGCCGGTGGGCATCAGCTTGCGATGCTTGGCCACCAGACCACCCGAGGGTTCGAAATACAGCACGGTGCAATACAGCGTGCTGCCACTGCGCTCGATCACACCCAGGACCAAGCTGGCGCCGGTGCGCGCCGACAAGCCGGCCAGCGCCTCGGTTTCAGCGCCTGGCACATCAATAGCGTTGGCAAAGTAACGGGCAAACGCCTCGCGCCCCTCGGGCAGGCGGTAGCCCAGTTGTGTGCCGAAGCCTTCGCCTTTGGGATAGCCGCCCAGCAGCGCCTCGGGCATGACCACCAATTGCGCGCCGCTGCGTTTGATCTCGTCCTCGTAGCCCAGGATTTGTTCAAGGGTTGCCGCCTTGCCGTCCGGCAACGAACCGAGTTGCAAAGCTGCCACAGTAGAAACAGGCATTACGATCACTCCGAATTAGGGGGGTTGCCCATTCTCCGGCCAGCCGTGATCATGAATAAAGCCCACCTCAGCACTGAATGATATGAGCCAAATGAATATCGCCCAGGTCGATCTGAACCTGCTGAAGACCTTCGAAGCGCTGCACGACGAATCCAGCGCCAGCCGCGCGGCATTGCGCCTGGGCGTCACGCAATCGGCCATCAGTGCGGGCTTGCGACGCTTGCGCGAGGTGTACGGCGACCCGCTGTTCGTGCGCACGGGCCGAGGCCTGGCGCCGACGTTGCGGGCCAATCAGTTAAAGCCGGTGATCAGCGAGGCGCTGGACCGTTGCCGACAGAGCCTGGCGATGGTCAACCCGGATAACCCGCATTACCAAGGGCGTTCCGTGGTAGTGGGGTTGTCCGATGATTTCGAGATCGCCTACGGTCGCCGCTTAATGCAGGAGATCGCTCAACGTTTGCCGAAACTGCGCGTGATCTTTCGCCAGACCCACAGCCAGATCGTGGCAGGCGCCCTACTCGACCGCACGCTCGATCTGGCAATTACCGCCGGCGGGTTTGCGCAGAACCGTTTGAGTCGACAGGTATTGGCGGAAGGAGACTACCGTTGCCTGGTAGACCCCGGCAGTCTTGCGCCGGACCAGAACAGCATCGGCCTGGAAGAGTTCGTCAGCCGCGAGCATGTGCTGGTGTCGTCCGGCGGTTTTATTGGGATTACGGATGAGGGCCTTGCAGCGCTGGGGTTGAGCCGGCAGGTGTGTGCGTCGACCAGCCACTTTGCCGCGCTGCCGTTTTTGCTCAAGGGCAGCCACGCGGTTGCGACCATTCCGGGGCATGCGGCACAGGCGATCGCCGAGATGACAGGCCTGCGCGTACTGCCCTGCCCGCTGGCGCTGCCGCGCTACCCCGTGGAACTCGGCTGGCGGACACAGGCCCAGTTGGACCCTATGTTGCTCAAAGTACGTGAGGCGATTGCCGCCAGCTTTACTTCGCCGCTGCCATCAGCTTATTGACTTCGCTGCGCACCATATTGGAAAACTCTGGCGGTGACATGCCATCAAGCTCTGCGCGGACCCACTCGGCCCACTTGCCCTTGCGCTTGGCACGCTCACCGAACAACCGCGCCGCTTCGCCCTTGGCCTTGCCCAGATTGGTTTGCCACAGGTCATAGAGGCGGGACTTTTCATCTTCCAGCTCGGCACGTTCGGCGAGGGTCTTGTTGGCGAGATTGAAGCTCATGTTGAATTACCTGCTGCACAAATAGGCGACATCTTACACTGTAGGTCGAAATTTCCTGATTCGGATTTTGGCTGGAACTGCGCTCAAGCAAAAAAACTGCAACTTTTGCCATCGCGCGATACTCCATTGTTCACTGTCACATTCACTCGCAAGGAGTCACACAATGGCCCGCAAAACTTCTGCCCAAGCTGTCGAAGACCAGATCAAGGATCAAGCCTTCAGCGAACTCACCGCGCTGATCGAAGAGTCGGACAAACTGCTCAAAAGCAGCGCCGCCCTGGTAGGCGAAGAAGGCGAAACCCTGCGTGAGCAGGTCGCGATCAAACTCAAGCAAGCCCTGGACTCAGTGTCCAACGTGCGCGAGCGTAGCAAGCCGGTGGTGGATGCCACCGAAACCTACATCGGTGGCCACCCGTGGCAAACCGTGGCCATTTCCGCAGGTTTTGGCCTGGTAGTGGGTTTGTTGCTGGGTCGTCGTAACTGATCAAGCAAGCGGCGCAATAGCAACCACACCGCTGATGCTATTGCGCCGTTGCCCTGGCTCTTGATCTGCTTGTGATCTTGATTTTAAGCACCCGACAAACAGTTATCGCTGGCAAGCCAGCGCCTACATTTAGGCTGCGCCAAACCCTTCTCAGTCAATCACCAGCGCCTGTAATCGCGCCAGATCCTCAGCCTCCAGCTCAATCCCCACCTCCAACGACTTCGTCCGCGTGCGATGACGTCGATCCCCCGGCAACCTGCGCAACCCTGCCGCATGCATCTGCCGCACCAGTTCCTGGCTGCGCTCGGCAAAGCTTTGCCCAGCGGTTTTACTTGGGTCGATCACGATCAGCAACTGCCCAGTCCACGGCGTGCGGGCGCCTGGGTGATCTGCCCAATCAAACTCAAAGGAGAAGTTGCCTCCGGTCAACGCCGCCGCCAACAGCTCGACCATCATCGACAACGCCGACCCCTTGTGCCCGCCAAACGGCAGCAACGCGCCGCCTTCGAGCACGGCTTTAGGGTCAGTGGTGGGTTGGCCGAGGCTGTCGACGCCCATGCCCGGCGGCAATCGCTCGCCCTTGCGCGCGGCTATTTGCACGTCGCCATGGGCAATGGCGCTGGTGGCCAGGTCGAAGACAATGGGCGCGCCATCGGCACGCGGTGCGGCGAAGGCGATGGGGTTGGTGCCGAACAACGGGCGGTCGGCGCCATGGGGCACCACGCAGGTCATGCTGTTGACTACGCTCAGCGCCACCAGGCCTTCTTCGGCGAAAGGTTCGACGTCGGGCCACAGCGCCGCAAAGTGATGGGAGTTGTGAATCGCCAGCAACGCAATGCCGGCGCTGCGGGCCTTGTCCACCAGCAACCCACGCGCTGCCGCCAGGGCCGGCTGAGCGAACCCGTTGCCGGCGTCGACCCGCACGAAGCCGGACGCCACGTCGGTGACCACCGGCACCGCCTGGCCGTTGACCCAGCCGCTGGCCAGGGTGCTGAGGTAACCAGGAATGCGGAAGATGCCGTGGCTGTGAGCGCCATCGCGCTCGGCGCTGGCGCAGTTGTGCGCAAGGATCGCCGCGACGTCGGGCGAGGTGCCGTGCTTGACGAAGATCGCCTGCAGCAACGCCTTCAGCTCGTTGAAACCCATGAATGCTGTAGCACTGTCGATGATCGGGGACTGGGCAGACATCTGTAGCTCCGATTTTATAATTGGAAGAGACAACAACAATCCAGACCCGTCGATTAAACAACGCCTCCTGTGCTTGCTGTCAACGTCCGCTTGCCGCCGAAGCAGTTATCTACCGCCCCGCCCCTGGCGCAAGCGCCTACCGTGGAGCCTCGTGATTGCCAGTTTGATGGAGCGAGCACCATGGCGACGCTTTCCCCGCCGTACTTTTTCGACGAATTCCTGCTGCCTGCCGGGCGTAAACAGCCGAGCCTGCAAGGGATGCTCGATAGCCTGCTCGGACACGCGGGGGATTTTTTCAGCCGTGACTCGCAGCAAAAAAGACCGTCGCTGGCTGGCCTCACAACCGTTGCGCGAGGCGCGGCTGCAGTTGTATGCCAAACAAGCCCGGCCCCAGGAGCAAACCCATATCGTTCGTCAATATCGGCTACGAAAGCGGCGCCGTGACCGCAGACCTGCATGAACAGCGAACTGGGGCGCAGTCTGAAAGCGGGAGCCTGAGCAGGCTCCCGGCGGGGTAGATCAGTCTTTCTGGTCGCGCAGGATATTGCCCGAAGCGCCGTCGATACGTGCTTCATAAACGGTGCCGTCGGACTTGCGCCCTTTGACTTCCCAATAACCGTTGTCGTCGGCTTCAGCGGCGTAGACCTCGACATAGCCTGCCTTGGTCTTGGCCACTTCGATGGCCTTCTCGATGGTGATCCAGCCCGCACCCGGTTTATCGGCCAGCGCGGCGCCGGCGCTGAGCAGCGCAGTGGTTGCACACAGGGCGACTAAGGTTTTCTTCAGCATTTTCGTTCTCCATTGTAGGAATGTCCTGAATTTTTTAGGCGCCTCCAAACGAGAATAAGTTCCAATTGATGTGCAATCGCCATGATGGATGTTCTCGCGATGCACCCTGGGGGTTAGAATGTGGGAAATCAGGATGAGTTAATGAGCGAAAAGTCCCTTTCAGAAGCCGAATATGACGCCATCACCGACGCCGCTGCGCATTGGTGCATGCGTATGCATGCAAGTGATTGCACCCCCGGTGAACGTCAGGCTTTTGCCCAATGGCACGATTGCGACCCGCTGCACGCCTTCGAATACGCCGCGATGCTGGAAATCTGGGACGTCGCCGACCATCTGCCCCGCCACGAACCCACCGCCTTGGTGGTGCCGTTCAAACCGCGCAGTCGGCTACGTACCTACGCCGCCGCGGCAGCCATATGCCTGGCAGCCTTACCGGTGGCGGCCTTTACCGGTTGGGAAGCGGGCTGGCTGCCCAATGCCTACGAGCGCTTTGAAGCCGCCGATGGTTTGCGCCAGGTGACGTTGGGGGATGGCAGTCAAGTGGAGCTGAACCTCGGCACAGAACTGGTCTACAGCAACTACAAGGACCAACGTCGGGTCACGCTGAAAAAGGGCGAAGCGTTTTTCAAAGTCAGCCACGACCGTGAGCATCCGTTCGTCGTGCGTGCCGGCGAAGGCCAGGTGCAGGTGACGGGCACGCAATTCAATGTGTGGAAATATGGCGATCAGGTGCGGGTCATGCTGCTTGAAGGCGCAGTCCAGATCTCCAGCGACCGGATCCACGGCAGCGTGCCGCTTACCCCCGGGATGCAGGCCAGCTATCAACTGGGCGACGCCACACCGCGTGTCGCCACGATCAGCCCCAACGACAGCGCGCTGGCCTGGCGCCAGGGCAAGCTGATCCTCGACAACCTGGCCCTGGTCGACGCGTTGCCGCTGATCAACCGCTACCTGAACAAACCGGTGATGCTCGCAGATGCCAGCACCGGGGCGATTCGCATTGGCGGGATCTACAACATCAATGAAGTCAACAACCTCATCCCCTCCCTGCCCAAGGTGCTGCCGGTCTACCTGACCCAGAACCAGGATGGCAACCCCGTGCTCAACTCCATTCCGCGTCAATCCCCTAAAGGCTGAGCCTGATCCACATCCCCGGGCTTCTTTGCGCCCGCAGTGTCCATTTTTGAAACACACGGCGCCTCTGAAGCGCCCGTACTGTGCGGATTCATCGATTTGTCATGGGCGGTGTTACAGCGGTGATACAACAGGGTGAATCGTTTGTGGTACGGCCGCGTGCGCGTGCCGTGACCGCAGGTGTATCAGCCATGAAACAGCACTGACATCACTTTGCCCTCGATTTACTCCAACCTATTGAAAACAAACACTAAATAAAAAGCGGCACGGCTTCTGCTCTATCCCTTACAGCGCTGTTTAGGGTCAGCGCGAAGAATAGGGAATGCCGCCGTGATCACACTCACTCAAGGTCCGATGAACGTACTGCTGATCAGCTGTGTACTCAGCGTCGGCATCAGTGTTCCAAGCTTTGCAGGCGATGGCGTGATCGTGACAGGGCGCAACGTACAGGCTCACATGTACGGTCGCGCCGCCTTCGGTAAAGACCCCTACCCCACCACCGCCAACGCCAATCCCAGCCGCGACATCATCGGTGCAACCGGCGAGCTCAGTGATATGGATATCGGCGGCATCAGCAGCGGCTCCAGCATAGTCGGCGCGATTCCGACGAACAACACCTTGACCGGCCTGCATGCCACGCAAAACAGCATGTCCACCCTGGGGGCCGGCTCTGCCGCCGGCCACGGTGCGGGCAGCAGCATGGGTGGACAGATCAGCGACTCGATCCAGCGCGGCATGGCGCCGCTGAACAACATCGGCAGCATGATGGGGGGCAAGTAATGAACCGCTCCCTGCTCGTTCTCGCCCTGCTGGCCGCCGCTCCGGTCTTCGCCGACAACACCGCGGTGATCAACAACAGCGGCCAACAATACGAAGGTGTCGTGTCGATCAACCAGGCGGCCGGCAACCAGCAACAAATGTCCAACAGCCGTGCCATTGCGCTCGGTGGCCAGGCCACCAACGTCAACATCCAGCGCCAGAACGGCAGCGTCGACCCGTCCCTGAACGCCAAAGCGGCGATTCATGGCACCTCTTTTACCAACGGCAACGGTGTGCTGGGTATCAACCAGTCGGCCGGGGCCAATAACCAATCAGTCAATGCCGTGCGGATCAGCATTAACCCTGGCCCGCAAAGCATTGATGACAGCGTCCTGTTGCAACAGAACTCGACGCAGTTGACCGACTCAGGGCTCACCCCCACCACTGGCAGCCGCCAGGTCGCTACCAGCGACCAGGCCTTCACAGGCAGCCGAGGAGTGATTCAGGTGAACCAGAGTGCCGGGGTGGGGAACCGAGTGGCTAACACCCTAGGCATCACTATCAAGTAAACGCTTGGTAGTACTCGTTAGACCGTACCAACACTTAACCAACTAATTAGAAGCAAGGAGAAACACCATGAAACCTCAAATGGCTCTGAAACCAATGGTTTTCGCTCTCGCCGCACTCATGGCTGCTGCTGCTCAGGCAGGTGGTGGTTGGCACCCTGCGCCTCAACCAACCGGCGTTGTTGCCTCTGTCGTTACAGACGTACAAAACAGCGGCGGCAACAAGTTTGACGACACCAAAACCGAAAACAATGCCTCTGCCGACAACTCGGTAAACGGCAACAGCGGCAACACCGGTGTTAACGTTCAGTCGGGCAGCGGTAACCAGGCAGACAACTCTGGCGCCATCTCCAGCGCCAAGGGTGACTTTGCAACAGTATTCGCTGTCGTCGACGTCAATCAAAACAGCGCGCTGAACAACTTCGTCAACAAAGGCACCCAGAACAACGCCTCTGCGGATAACTCCCTTAACGGTAACTCCGGCAACCTGGGTTACAACGGCCAGGCCGGTCAAGGCAACCAGGGTAAAAACAACCTGGCAATCACCACTGCTGATGGCAAAAACATCGCAGCGGCCGCCAACACCGAGCAAAACTCCCTCGCCAACAGCTACCTGAACACTGCTGCTACCAGCTACGGGTATGGCCATGGTGGCAAGGCTCAATACGTGTCCAACAACTCCAGCCTCGACAACTCGGTTAACCGCAACTCCGGCAACGTGGGTGTGAACCTGCAATCCGGCTCGGGCAACCAAGGCAGCAACAGCCTGTCGATCGGTCAAGGTTGCACCGTCTGCTCCAGCGGCGTGCGCTTCTGATCCAACGGGGCCTTGGCAACAAGGCCCTTTTTTATTCCAGTGTCCAGCAGGTCACACGATCATGCGCCTCGCGACCCTCACCCTCCTGATGTTACTCACCGGCCCAACGTGGGCAGGCAACATGGCGATCTCCGCCCTGCCTGGCGGTGCAGTGATCTACAAGAAGGTCGAGAGTATTCGTGAGCGCCGGTTCGCCAACCTGGTGGAACAGAAAACCGATTTCAGCTGCGGTGCTGCGGCACTCGCCACCATTCTGCGCCAGGGTTACTGGCTGGACGTGGACGAAGATCACGTCATCAAAGGCATGTTGGTCAATGCAGACCAGGACCTGGTACGTACCCAGGGCTTTTCCATGCTGGACATGAAGCGCTACCTCGAAAGCATCGGCATGCGTGCCCGGGGCTACAAGATCGGACCAGAGACCCTGGTCACCGTGAAGATCCCTGTGGTGGTGCTGCTGGAAATTCGTGGCTACAAGCACTTCGTGGTGATGCAGCGCGCGGACAAGGACTGGGTCTATATCGGCGACCCGGTATTGGGCCACAAGCGCTATTCGCGTGACGACTTCCTCAAGGGCTGGAATGGCATCGTCTTCGCTGTGCTGGGTGAAGGTTACGACAAGGCCAATGCCTTGCTCGACCCGCCTACTCCGCTGACCGCCAAGAACCAGTTGAATGAGTTCAGGCCCGTAGGCGATGCCGAGCTGATGGACTTCGGTTTTATCCAGAGCGACTTCTTCTAAGAAGCGCAATAAGGGGCAGGACGCTCCAGGAGCAGAAGATGAACACTTCCCGTTGGCTGACGGTCATGTGTCTGGCAGCCTCAATGCCCGCTTATGCTTCATCGGGGTTCAAACCGATCGAACTCAAGGATTCGGAAATGGCCGACCTGCGCGGCCGCTACGTCATGCCGGGGCGCATCATTAGCTTCGGCATTGTCATGAGCAGCACGTGGACCAACGCCGTGGGAGACACCATCACCGGCAAGGCCAGCATGCAGGTCGACTCGTCGACTATCACTCCACAATTCTACGTACAGACCACCGGCTCGACCGGCACCGGGACCAACCCGAACACCGGCACCGGCACAGTCACAGGCGGCGCCGGGCTGGGCAGTGGCCAAGGCGTGACCCAGAGCGTGCGAACCGCTGGCGATGGCAACACCGCCTATAACAACGTAGGCATTACCGTCGAGAACGGCTTCGCGCCTTCCAACGCGGTGCAATCGGGGCAAGTACTGGTCGCCGGCGGTACCGTTACCGGGGACAGCGCAGCAGGTCGAGTCAGTGTGTCGGCCAACAATGGCGGCTTGCAGATGGCGATCCAGGCCAATCATAACCAGGGCAACAGTTTGCAGCAGATCGGCGGCGGTACTGTGCTGCAAGGTACGGTTTTGACCGGCAACACCAACTTCGTCAACAACATGACCCAGCTCAACGTCGTGATGAATAACAACGGTTTGAACAACGGTGCGCTGAACTGCAACTTGGACCAACTCAAAGGCCTACGCACCCTCGGTTATTGAACTACGCTGACCCTCGACACTTACGCATTAGAAAAGGACGGCTTATTTCATGCATCGATCGTTATCGCTTCGTGCGGTGGTCTGTTTAAGTACGCTCTTGCCTGCATCCGTTCTGTATGCCGCGCCAGACGCCGATATAGAAACGCTCAAACAGGAACTTCTAGAACTCAAGCAGCGGTATGACGTTCAGCAAAAAGCTTTGGCGGTATTGGAACAACGGGTACGACAGGTCGAAGATCAACCGTCGGCACCGGCGCCCAAGCGCCTGGCCAAATCCCCGGCAGACTTTCAGAAAGCCAGTGGTGCGACGGTCGCAGGCACGGGCGCCGCAGCAGCATCCGGCGGCGCCGGTGGTGGTGGCGGGAGTTCCTACGGCCAGTCCCTCAAGGACGACTCGGCCCCTGCGCAAAGTGTGAGTAACCTCTATAACGAAGCCAGCGGCTTTTTCGGGAATGGCAAGTTCAGCTTTGAAACCGGCATTACCTATGCCCGTTACGATGCTCGCCAGTTGACCCTCAACGGCTTCCTGGCGCTGGACTCGATTTTCCTCGGCAATATCAACCTGGACCGGATCAAGTCCGATAACTGGACCCTGGACCTGACCGGGCGCTACAACTTCGATAATCGCTGGCAGTTCGACGTGAACGTGCCCGTGGTGTACCGCGACTCCACCTACCAGTCCGCCGGCGCCGGCAACAACGGCACGGCGACGTCGGAAGCCTCGGTCACGCGCGACCCGACCATCGGCGACGTCAACTTTGGTGTGGCGTACAAATTCCTCGACGAAACTCCCAATCTGCCGGACGCCGTGGTGTCGGTGCGGGTCAAGGCGCCTACGGGTAAAGAACCGTTTGGTATCAAGCTGGTCAACACACCCGGCAACGACAACCTGTTCGTGCCGGAAAGCCTGCCTACGGGTAACGGGGTCTGGTCGGTCACGCCGGGGATTTCCCTGGTCAAGACCTTCGACCCGGCGGTGTTGTTTGGCTCGCTCTCCTACACCCACAACTTCGAGGGTTCGTTCGACGACATCAGCAGTGACGTCAACCAGAAGGTCGGCGGCAAGGTCAGCCTGGGCGACAGCTTCCAGTTTGGCGTCGGTGTGGCCTTTGCCCTCAACGAGAAGATGAGTATGTCGTTCTCGGTGTCGGACCTGGTGCAGCGCAAGAGTCGGCTCAAGCCTAATGGCGGCGACTGGCAGTCGGTGGTGTCCAGTGATGCGAACGCCGGGTACTTCAACGTGGGGATGACGATCGCGGCATCGGATAATTTGACGATCGTGCCGAACCTGGCGATTGGGATGACGGATGATGCGCCGGACTTTACGTTTAGCCTGAAGTTTCCGTATTACTTTTAACTGATCCGACGGCGTATTCCTGAGGCGAAGGAGCTTGCTCCGATAACGTAATAAAAGGAAAAGCCCCGCAACGATAAGGGTCGTTGCGGGGCTTTTCGGTTTACCCGCCCTAGCGGATCTGGTGTTTGTGCAGCAACCGATAGAACGTTGGCCGGGAAATTCCCAGGACGCGGGCAGCGACACTCAAGTTATCGCTGTGCCGGTTGAGCACATCGCACAGCGCCTGACGTTCGGCGCGGTGTTTGTAGTCTTCCAGTGTAGACAGGGGTGGCGAAATTGCCTGTTCGCTGATCAATCCCAGATCAATAGCCTCGATCTGCCGCCCTTCGGCGAGTACCAGGCCACGACGCACGCGGTTGGCCAACTCGCGCACATTGCCCGGCCACGGGTGTTGCCCCATCGCCACCAGCGCGTCCTCGCTGAAACTGCGCGGACGGCGGCCGGTTTCCTGGCTGTAGAAACGTGAGAAGTGGTTGGCCAACATCGCTACGTCGCCGTGGCGCTCGCGCAGCGGCGCAGTGACCACTTGCAGCACATTGAGTCGGTAGTACAAGTCCTCACGAAAAGCCCCCTTGGCCACAGCGGCTTCGAGGTCGACGTGAGTTGCCGCCAGTACCCGCACATCCACGGGGATGGGCTGGCTACCGCCGACGCGCTCAACCTGTTTCTCCTGGAGAAACCGCAGCAGATTGGCTTGCAGTTCCATGGGTAAATCGCCGATTTCATCAAGGAACAGCGTGCCGCCATGGGCCGCTTCGATGCGCCCGACCTTGCGCTGATGGGCGCCGGTGAAGGCGCCCTTCTCATGGCCGAACAGTTCGGATTGGATGAGGTGTTCAGGAATCGCGCCGCAGTTGATCGCGACAAAGGGCTTGGCGTGGCGTTGGGATTGGCGATGCAAGGTCTTGGCCACCAGTTCTTTACCGGTGCCACTGTCACCACGGATCAAAACCGGGGACTCGGTGGGTGCGAGCTTGGCCAATAGCTTGCGAAGTTCGCGAATCGGCCGACTGTCGCCGAGAAGTTCGTGCTCCGGCTCATTTACAGGTGTATTGCCCTTGCCGCGCAAGCGCGCCATGCCAAAGGCCCGGCCGAGGGTAACCTGCACGCGCGCGACGTCAAACGGCAGGGTATGGAAGTCGAAGAACCACTCGCAGACAAAATCACCGACATTCTGCAAACGCAGCACATCCTGGCTGAGCACAGCGATCCACTCGGTGCCGCTGCGGCCGATCAATTCCTTGACTGCTTCGGGGCGCTCCAGGTGATAGGGCTGCAACCGCAGCAAACCCAAGTCACACGACCGGTCGCCCACCGCCTCCAAAGCACAGCTGTCCACCTCCCAACCTGCCGTGCGCAAACCGGGCAATAGCCCATGGCAGTCATCACAAGGATCGACCACGAGCAAGCGGCGTTGCGCAGGTGTAACAACCATGACTATTCCTTGGCGCCAAAATTGTTGATTGCTGGAGGTAAAGTTATTTAGAAACAACGGTTTGTGGCGCTCAGCGCTAACACTAGCAAAATCTTGACGCGGGCCTTGTACCGTTTCGCTATAAGTGCGGGCAAAAAGCCACCCACTGTCGCTTCCATCAAAAAAAGTTGGGCACGGCTAAAACTTTCATTCAGCTTTCAAAACAGTCGCTTACATGACAGTCATCAGGAAAAGTTAAAATTTGTTGCTCTAACATGTGACCCGTACCCCGTCATCGTGCATCAGTACAAGTAACCCGCCGCACGGTCAGCCCAACCGCCGGTACTCACTTGAATGGGCATTTAGAGAGAGACCCACATGAACGCCCCGCTCCGCATCAACGAAGCTCTTTTGATCGCAGACCGTGCTTTTCAGCCCTTTCAGTGCGTGGCCTGGCACGATGGCAACGGCGCCTTGAGCCTGAGCGTCATCGACCGCACCAATACCCGTATTGGCAGCAAACAACTGTCATCGAACACCTACAGCGACCCGGCGCAATTGGAAGACCTGCTGTTGCAGGCCCGTGCCGAACTCGACAAAGATGGCTACCAGTTGCAGTCCTGGGCCATGCCTAAGTAAGTTGCTGCACCAACTTCCGATCACTGCAAGACACTGATCGGAAGTTGGGCAACTGAACTTAAGACGTTTATCGCGCAGCGAGAATAAACCGCTCGATTGCCTCTGCAGCACCGTCATCAATATTACTACCGGTGACCACATTGGCCTGGCGCTTGACGGTTTCTTCCGCCTGCCCCATGGCAATCGATAATCCGGCTACCTGAAACATCGCCGGGTCATTTCCCCCATCGCCGATGGCCGCCGTCTGCTCCAGCGGGACCCCAAGGTGCGCCGCGAGGGTCTTCAAGGCCTCGCCTTTATTGGCCAGCATGGCCGTCACATCCAGATAAATCGGTTGCGAACGCGATACCTGCGCCAGGCCTTGCACCTTGGGCTGTAAACGCGCCTCCAGTTCCACCAACAACTGCGCGTTGTTGCTGGCGGCGACGATCTTGTCGATCCGATCCAGGTACGGCTCGAAACTCTCCACCACCACTGGCCCATACCCCAGGCCATGGGCTTCGCGCGGTTCCATCGGGCCTGGCGGGCCACGGCGCAGCCAATCACCGTCGGCAAATACCCATGGTTCCACGTCCGGCTCGGCCGAGAACATCGCCAGTGCGACCAGCGCCGCCTCCGCCGGCAGATGGTGGGCAACCAGGATGCTGCCGTCCGGGTTGATCAAGGTGCCGCCGTTAAAACCGGCTACCGGCACATCGATCCCAAAGGTTTCGATCAGGTGCAGCATGGCTTTGGGCGGTCGCCCGCTGGCGAGGCTAAAAAATACCCCCGCCTCGCGCAACGCACTGACCGCATCGACCGTGCGCTGGCTCAGACGGTGATCTGGGTGCAGCAACGTGCCGTCCACGTCGCTGAGGATGAAACGGATGGGATGAATCGCGGCATCACTCATCCCAGGGTGTGCCAAGTGCGACCATCGCGGGCCAGCAACGCATCTGCAGCAGCAGGACCGTCTTCACCGGCCTTGTAAGCCTGGATTCCATCGTCTTCCTTCCACGCATCGAGAAATGGCTGCACAGCACGCCAGCCGTTCTCGATATTGTCGGCCCGCTGGAACAAGGTCTGATCGCCGGTCATGCAGTCGTAGATCAGGGTTTCGTACCCGGTCGACGGTTGCATCTCGAAGAAGTCCTTGTAGGCAAAGCCCAACTGAATGTTGGCCATATCGAGGGTCGGCCCTGGCTTTTTAGCCAGCAGGTCAAACCACATGCCTTCGTTGGGCTGGATCTGGATTTTCAGGTAGGTGGGCTTGAGCTCATCAACCTCGGTATCGCGGAACTGCGCATAAGGCGCCGGTTTAAAGCAGATCACGATTTCGGTGTCGCGCACGCTCATGCGCTTACCGGTACGCAGGTAGAACGGCACACCGACCCAGCGCCAGTTGTCGATCATCACCTTGAGGGCAACGAACGTCTCGGTGCTGCTGTCGGGCGCGACGTTGGCTTCTTCCCGGTAGCCCGGCAACGACTTGCCGCCGATTTCGCCAGCGGTGTACTGCCCACGCACCGAGTTGGCCCGCGCATCTTCCAGGGACCACGGCCGTACCGCGCCAATTACCTTGGCCTTTTCACCGCGCACAGCGTCGGCACCAAATGCGGCGGGCGGTTCCATGGCCACCATCGCCAGCAACTGGAACAGGTGGTTCGGCACCATGTCCCGCAGGGTGCCGGTTTTTTCGAAGAAATTACCCCGGGTTTCCACACCAACGGTTTCGGCGGCGGTGATTTGCACATGATCAATGTAATGGTTGTTCCAGAACGCCTCGAACAGCACGTTGGAGAAACGGCTGATCAGGATGTTCTGTACGGTTTCCTTACCCAGATAATGGTCAATGCGGTAGATCTGCTTCTCGCTCATCACCTTGAGCAAGCTGGCGTTCAGCGCTTCGGCGGTGGCGAGGTCGGAGCCGAACGGCTTTTCGATCACCACACGCCGGAAGCTGTCATCAGTCTCCGTCAACAATCCGGCGCTGCCCAGGCGCTGCACCACTTCACTGAAGAAGCGGGGCGCGGTGGCCAGGTAGAACACAGCGTTGCCGGTGCCGCTGTCGGCGATTTTCTTGCCGATGTCGGCATAGGTGCTGTCGTCGAGGAAATCACCCTCGACGTAGCTGATGCCTTTGGCCAACTGCGCCCACAAGTCCGGGTCCAAAGCGTTCTCGCCATTACCCTTGACCTTGCTCGCAGCCTCGGTGCGAATGAAATCCTCGAGTTTCTTGGCGAAGTCGGCATCGCTGATGGCGTTGTGATCAACGCCCACAATGCGCAGCCCATCGCCCAACAGGCCATCACGACTGAGGTTGTACAGCGCCGGCATGAGCAGGCGCTTGACCAGATCGCCATGGGCGCCAAACAGAAACAGCGTGGTTGGGGGTGCGGGTTCGGCCTTGGGTTTCTTGCCGTTAGCGGTCATTTTTTGGAAGTCTCCACATGACCACCAAAGCCGAAGCGCATGGCAGACAGCATCTTGTCACCGTAGGTGCTCTGCTGGCGCGAGCGGAACCGCGCGAACAACGAGGTGGACAGCACCGGTACCGGCACGGCTTGTTCCATGGCGGCTTCGATGGTCCAGCGGCCTTCGCCACTGTCGGCGACGGAACCCGAGTAGTTTTCGAGTTTCGGGTCGGTGGCCAGGGCGTCGGCGGTCAGGTCCAGCAACCAGGACGAAACCACACTGCCACGGCGCCAGACTTCAGCGATATCGGCAACGTTGAGGTCGAAACGCTGGTCTTCCGGCAGGTTGTCCGAGTTCTTGGTCTTGAGGATGTCAAAACCTTCGGCGAAGGCCTGCATCATTCCGTACTCGATGCCGTTGTGGATCATCTTGACGAAATGCCCGGAACCCGCAGGACCGGCGTGGATATAACCCTGCTCGGCGCGCGGGTCTGCGGAGGCGGAACGGTCCTTGGTGCGCGGGATATTGCCCAGGCCCGGTGCCAGTGCGGCGAAGATCGGGTCGAGGCGTTGCACGGTCTCGGTATCGCCACCGATCATCATGCAGTAGCCGCGCTCCAGGCCCCAGACGCCGCCAGAGGTGCCGACATCAACGTAGTGCAGGCCCTTTTGCGCCAACGCCTTGCCGCGACGAACGTCATCCTTATAGTTGGTGTTGCCGCCGTCGATGATCACGTCACCGTCTTCGAGCAGCTCACTGAGTTCATTGATGGTGTTTTCAGTGGGGTCGCCTGCTGGCAACATCACCCACACGGCGCGAGGCTTTTGCAGCCCGGCAACCAGGGCTTTCAAGTCGGCAACGCCAGTGGCGCCCTCCTCGCTCAAGCCTTTGACAAATGCTTCGTTACGGTCGAAAACAACGGTGGTATGCCCATT
The DNA here is from genome assembly GCF_054062775.1 of Pseudomonas sp. TE3911. Lineage (NCBI taxonomy): Bacteria > Pseudomonadati > Pseudomonadota > Gammaproteobacteria > Pseudomonadales > Pseudomonadaceae > Pseudomonas > Pseudomonas sp. TE3911. The sequence goes on from NZ_JBSSFP010000001.1 coordinate 2,680,735, forward strand.
GAGCATCAGGCGCCGTGCAATATTCCCGCCCATGCGGCCTAGTCCGATAATCCCCAGTTGCATGTGCTGATGCTCCTAACTACTAAATAAATGTGTGACATAGTTTATAGCGCAATGAGGCTAATGAGGGTTAGTCAGGGGCAGATCCATGTAGTTTCATGACAAAAAAGTTGCCATCGTTTCAACATCACAGCAGCAAAAGTCACAGGACCACCAAAAATAAAAAAGTTCCATTGCGCTGAAAAAGAATTCAGAATTGCTTCCGACTGTTGCCGAGAACCTCGACTCAAGCGTTCTGGCACACCGCGACACACCGGCTATTTGCGAGGTAAGCAATGAGCACTGCACAGATGACCCGTCCTCCCCAGACCCTCTACGTCACGCTCCGTCGCGATGAACTGCGCCAGTTGAAAGACGAACGCGAGCAGTTGCAGCAGGAGGTCATGCGCCTGCGTGCTCATATCATTCAAGCCCAGCTGGATCAGCCTTACGGCGCGCAACCTGCGCTCTGCTGAGCCCTGTCATGACTTTGTAAGATAACGGCTACACAAATCTCACAAAGTTTTCACACGCACTTCCCGATACTCCCGCCCACAAGGGCCACCCCAATGCAAGGGTGGCCTCTATTGCGCGCAGCCCTGCGCGTGATTGAAAAACTACCGGGTTGGAGCGCTGGATGGCGATGTTCGAACGCAGCACTAAGTCTGCGAAAGGCTTTGATTGGGCCGGTCTTGGCTGGCTATTCCTGTTTTTCTGGTACTTCTCCGGCATCACACAACTGCTGATCCAGCTCAGCGGCACGTCCGGCTTCAGTGGTTTTCGCCAAGCGTTCTTCATGAGCGCACTGTGGCTCGCCCCCCTGCTCGTTTTCCCACGCCGTACGCGCTTACTCGCCGCCCTGATTGGCGTGGTGCTGTGGGCCTGCTCCATGGCAAGCCTGGGTTACTTCTTCATCTACCAGCAGGAGTTTTCCCAAAGCGTCATCTTCATCATGTTCGAGTCGAACATCTCTGAAGCCGGTGAATACGCCACTCAATACTTCGCTTGGTGGATCGTGCTGGCCTTTATTGCCCACACCGCCGTAGCGGTTTTCCTGTGGACCCGCGTGCGACCGGTGTACCTGCCGCGCGGCCAAGCCCTGGTGGCGGCAACGGCGATCCTGGTGGCCATTGTCGGATACCCGCTGGTCAAGCAAATTGCCCGCAGCGACACCCTGGACGATGCCATCGACCGCTTTGAATCGCGCATCGAGCCTGCCGTGCCTTGGCAGATGATCGTCGCCTATCGCCGCTACACCGAACAACTCGACAACATGCAAGGCATGCTCGACAGCGCCAGCCAGATTGCGCCCTTGACCAATCTCAAGGACACCATGGCCGGCCAGCCCTCGACCCTGGTGCTGGTCATCGGCGAATCCACCAACCGCCAGCGCATGAGCCTCTACGGTTACCCGCGCAACACCACGCCGGAACTGGACAAGCTGCGCGACCAACTGGCGGTGTTCGACAACGTCATCACCCCGCGCCCCTACACCATCGAAGCGCTGCAACAGGTGCTGACGTTCGCCGATGAAGAGAACCCGGACCTGTACCTGAAAACCCCGTCGATTGTCAGCGTGATGAAACAGGCCGGCTACAAGACTTACTGGATCACCAACCAGCAGACCATGACCAAGCGCAACACCATGCTCACGACCTTTTCCGAACAGGCCGACGAACAGGTGTACCTGAACAACAACCGCAACCAGAACGCACGCCAATACGACGGCGACGTCCTCGCGCCATTCTCCAAGGCCCTGGCCGATCCAGCGGAGCGCAAGTTCATTGTGGTGCACCTGCTCGGCACTCACATGAGCTACCAGTACCGTTACCCGCCGACGTTCGACAAATTCACCGATCGCCAAGGCGTACCGGCAGGCATCAGCGATGATCAATTGCCCACCTACAACAGCTACGACAATGCCGTGCTGTATAACGACTTCGTGGTGTCGAGCCTGATCAAGGATTACGCCAAGACCGATCCAAACGGCTTCCTGCTATACCTGTCCGACCACGGTGAAGACGTATTCGACTCCGCCGGCCACGCCACACTGGGACGTAACGAAGGCAAACCGACTGCGCCGATGTACACCATTCCCTTCATGGCCTATGCCTCGCCGAAATGGCGTGAGAGCCATGACTGGAGTTTCGCCGGCGATCTGCAACGCCCTTACACCAGCTCGCAGTTGATCCACACCTGGGCCGACCTGGCCGGGTTGAGCTCCGATGAAATCGACCGCAGCAAAAGCCTGGTGAGCGACAGTTTCAAAGCACGTCCGCAACTGATCGGCAACCCGTACTTGCGCCAGCAGAAGGCCCTGATCGACTTCAGCCTGATCAAGCCGAAGAAGGTTGGCCCGACCGATGTGGTGCTCCAGGAAGCGCCGGGTTCGTAACAGAAAGATAACAATCATTCTCGTTTAACCCTAAAGTTCCGCTCCTCCTTTCGTCTTTGAGCCAAGGCCTTCCCTTTCCGGGGTGGCCGCAAAGACGACAAGGAGTCTCACGCGATGTTCGCGCCAATTACCCGTTCCATGACCCTCACGCTCGGCCTGTGCAGCGCCGCGCTGAGCCCGGACCTGCTGGCTGAAACCGACCCCGAACAGACCCAACTCGAACTCGGCGCCACCCGCATCACCGCCGAAGGCCTGGGCGCAACCACTGAGCACACCGGTGCCTACACCACCGGTTCGATGAGCACCGCCACCCGCCTTAACCTGTCCGTGAAAGAAACCCCGCAGTCGATTTCGGTGATCACGCGCCAGCAAATGGACGATTTCAATCTGAATACCTTGACCGACGTGCTGCGCCAGACCACCGGTATCAACGTGCAGCACAACGACTCAGACCGCGTGTCCTACTCCTCTCGCGGCTATGGCATCACCAATTTCCAGATTGATGGGATGCTCAACACCTTCGGCTACATGAAGTCCGACGCTGACACCATCATCTACGACCACATCGAAGTGGTGCGCGGCGCCACGGGCCTGACCACCGGAGCGGGCGACCCTTCAGCCACTATCAACATGGTGCGCAAGCGCCCCACCGCCCAGTGGCAGGCGAAAACCGGCGTAAGCGCGGGCAGCCATGACAACTATTACAGCTACGTGGACGTGGGCGGCCCGCTGGCGTTCGACGGCAAGTTGCGCGGGCGTACCGTGCTGGCCTATCGCGACAGCCAATCCTTCCGTGACAACTATGAGCTACAGCGGGAGGTCGGCTACGGCATTCTCGAAGGCGATCTGTCAGACGACACCGTGCTGGCCGTAGGTTTTGATTACCAGAACAAACAAGTCCAGGGCACTTCCTGGGGCACCGTGCCGTACTGGAACAGCCAGGGCGGCAAGGCCGGGCTGTCGCGCTCCACAAACATGGCCGCGCACTGGAGTTCCTGGCCGCTGACGGACAAGACCACTTTCGCGACCCTCGAACATCGACTGGGTGGCGATTGGCATATCAAAGCCGCCTACACCCATCGCCAGAGCGACACAGATGGCAAGGTCTACTATGGCGGCTCGGGTTTCCCCAACGACGACCGCAGCGGCATGACCGCCTGGGCGAGCCACATGCGCGGCACCTCGCGGATGGAAGCCATCGACCTCAACCTGGCCGGCAGCTATCAGTTGCTGGGCCGCGAACACGCCTTGATGATGGGCTACGGCGAGGCCGCGCAACGGGACAGTTCGCCGTTTATGCGCGAGAACATCCCAGCCGGCTACTACAGCATTGAAGACTGGAAATACATGGGCGGGATCGCTAAGTTCGGCGACACCGTCACCGGCCTCAAAGGCGAACACAGCAGCAAGGAACAGAAGGCCGGCTACCTGGCCACGCGACTGAGTCTCACCGACCGCCTGCATGCGGTACTGGGCAGCCGCTATGGCAGTTGGGAACTGAAAAGCGCAGCCCCCCGATACGACGACAACGACCAACTGACCGCCGCCGGCAAAACCAGCCAGACCCACAACGACATGTGGACGCCCTATGCCGGGCTGCTTTACGACATAACACCGGAGTACACCGTCTACGCCAGCTACACCGATATTTTCAAACCCCAAAGCCTCAAGGATGCCAACAAGAAATTCCTTGAGCCTGTAGTGGGCAGCAACTACGAAGTGGGCATCAAGGGGAGTGTGCTGCAAGAGCGCCTGAACCTGGCGGCGGCGTATTTCTGGAGTACCCAGGACAACGTTGCCGAGCGCGATTACTCGGTGCCACGCAACCCAAGGACCGGCGAGGAATATTACAAGTCAGGCGGCAAAGGCAACAAAGTGAACGGCTTCGAACTGGAAGCGTCCGGGGAAGTGATGCCCGACTGGAACCTCACGGCAGGCTACACCTACACCCATTCGGTCAACGGTTCGGGCAACCGCAATAACACGGGTCAGCCGCTGAACCTGCTGAAAGTATCCAGCGCTTACCGCCTGCCGGGTACATGGCGCAACCTCACCGTCGGCGGCGCCGTGAACTGGCAAAGCGATTTCTATGATTTCAGCAATCGACCGACCGGTGCGCGCGATACCGACGGCGACCCGATCACCACCCGGGCAAAAATCACGCAGCAGGCCTACACGGTGGTTAACCTCATGTCCCGCTATCAATTCGACGACCATGTTTCAGCGTCGCTTAACGTCAACAACCTGTTTGATAAAAAATATTACGAGCGTGTCGGCTTCTATAACGGCGTGTACTGGGGTGATCCGCGCGCCGTTACGTTGGCCTTGGACTGGAGACTTTAAAGCGCACAACCCGAAGTTAACGAAATTGTTAACTTCGGACGTTTCTCGAGTTAATTCCCACTTAATAAGATCGCTGCAAAATCGCCCCATGAATCTGCTCAAGGACAGAACGGATAACCGATCACACTTAATGAGAATACCCCGATGAAACTCTCGACTTTGATGCTTGCCAGCCTGATGACCCTAGCCTCCGCCGCCGCTTTTGCAGAAGATGGCTCGGAGCGCGCGAAGGAGTACTACAACAACTTCACCTTCATGCAGCAGAAGGTTCACGGCACTAACGAGCAAACAGCATCCGCCGACGACACGTCTTCCAAGACCAGCACCACCAATCAGGAACAACCGAAGAGTTAATTAATGTTTAGTTAATCCGCAACACCCTGGGCCATTCCGCTCCGTTGGCAAAGGTTTATTGGGCGCCATTTAATGGCGCCCTTTTTTGCCTGTTATTTATTAAAGCGGCTTGTTCCAGAACAGCATACGGCCATGAGCCGGATCAAACTTTGAATCATCAAAGCCAAACTTTCGATACGCCGACTGAGCGATAGCATTACCCTCAAGCACCTCCAGGGTGATCTTGCAGCAACCGCGCTGGCGGGCAATTTCCTCGACCTTTTGCAGCATTTTCTGACTCAGGCCCAGGCCGCGGAACTCATTCATCACCACCACGTCATGAATGTTGACCAGTGGACGGCAGGCAAAGGTGGAGAACCCTTCAAAACAATTCACCAGCCCCGCCGGCACGCCACCGACGAACGCCAGCACACTGAAGGCATGGGGGCGCTTGGCCAATTCGGCCGGCAGTTGCTCTAGAAGGTCAGCGGGCAGGCTATGGCTTCCGCCCATGGGGTCTTGTGCGTAGTGGTTGAGCACGCGGCCTATGGCTTCAGCGTGCACGGGGTTGGTGTAGCTGGCTTGCAGCACCAGGATATCTGGGGTTTCCATTGCCTTCCTCGATCACGACAACAAGGGAATCGGCTCCCTTTGAGGGGCTCGATTGTAAGCGTGGAGTCGGCGGTAGATGAAGGAGAAAAACTACAAATATCTGCCAGAAAGCGCGAGGTTCATGCCGACGAAAAAGCGCTGGCGGCAGATTTCGGAGGTTGCCCTGCACGCCTTAGCCGAAACGCTGCAATTGCATCTCCTGCAGCCGGCTCAGGGTGCGGCGGAAGGGAAACTCCAGGTAGCCCTGGGTATAGAGGCGCTCCAGCGGCACTCGGGCCTCGATGAACAGGGGCACCTTGCGGTCGTAGCACTCATCCACCAGGGCGATGAACCGACGCACGCTGTCGTCGTGCACCGACAACTGCGGCAATTCGCGATCACCCGCCACCACCCGCTGGGCGCCGTCTTCGGTGCCTCGGGCAATCCGGCCCGGGCGCTGCTGCGCACTCAGGTCAGGCACCTCGCCGAGTAAAATCGCCTTGAAGCGATCACACAGCAGCATGAAGTCCATAGCGGCCAAGGGTTGTTCGCACAGGTCGGCATAACGACACCAGAGCACGCTGTCACTGGACCGCACCGTCACAATGCTACGGTGACCGACAACGACCGGCTCGTGGCTCACCACCTGCCCTTCTGCCAATTGCGTGAAGACAGCCGCAAGCGCCTCGGGCTGATTCACCCAATAACGCTGCATGCCGACACCTGGATGCAAACGATGGTCTTCACCGCCGTCCACCGCCACCACCCGCATATGCTGCTTGATCGCTGCGATACCCGGCAAAAACCGTTCGCGGTTGAAGCCATCGGAATACAGTTGGTCGGGAGGCTGGTTGGAGGTACAGACCATCACCACACCTTCCTCGAACATCACCTGGAACAACCGACCCAGGATAATCGCGTCCCCGATGTCATTGACGAACAACTCGTCAAAGCAAAGTACGCGCACTGCCTGGCTCAGCTCTCGCGCCAGGGCCTGCAACGGGTCGGCGGTGCCAGTAAGCTCGAATGAACGCTGATGCACCCACCCCATGAAGTGATGAAAGTGCTGACGCCGCGCCGGCACTCGCAGGCTCTGGTAGAACTGGTCCATCAACCAGGTTTTGCCCCGACCCACCGGCCCCCACAGGTAGACACCGGTGACCGGCGCACGCCCTTGGTGCAGAGCCTCATGACAGGCTTGAAGGGCATCCACCGCCCGCCGCTGGGCGTCGTCAGCGACGAAGCCCTGTTGGGCGATGGCGTGTTGATAGGCAGCGAGAGGCGAGTCGAAAGTCATGCACGCACTCCTGACAGGCCGTTTTCTTAAACTTCGAACTTACGCAAGGCTCTTACTGACCACCTCGAAGACATCGCTCGACAGCTCGCCCGAACCACGAATGCGCTCCAGCTCGGCCTTCATCAGCGCCTGTCGCGCGCTGTCGTATTTACGCCAGCGGGTCAACGGCGCCAACTGGCGCGACGCAATCTGCGGGTTGAAGCCATTCAACTGGATCACCAGATCCGCCAGGAAACGGTAGCCGGAGCCATCCGCCGCATGGAAGTTGATCAGGTTCTGCCCGGCAAAGGCGCCGATCAGTGCACGCACTTTGTTCGGGTTTTTGAGCGTGAACGCCGGGTGCTCCATCAACGCCTGGACCCGCGCCAGCCCGCCCGGCAAGGTGCTGCCAGCCTGCACGCTGAACCACTGGTCCATCACCAACGGGTTGTCCTTGAAGTTCTCGGCAAACACCGCCAACGCCTGGGCTTTTTCCGCCTCGAACGGCGAGTTCACCAGCACCGCCAGCGCGGTCAGACGCTCGGTCATGTTGTCACTGGTATCGAACTGCTCCAGGGTGGCCGCCAACACCTCAGGCTTGCCGCTGAGCATCAGGTACGACAGGGCGATGTTCTGCAAGGCGCGACGGGCAAAGTGCTCGGCCGCTGCCACATATGGGGTTTGCTTGGACAGGTCGCGATTGGCCTGATAACGCAGCCACAGCCCTTCGAACAGGTTGTCGGCCAGTTGCTTGCGTGCAAATTCGCGTGCGGCGTGGATCGCATCCACATCCGCCACTTCGCTGATTTCTGTCAGGTAGGCTTCGCCCGGCAACGAGAGCATTTCCGCGACCATCGCCTGGTCCAGGCTTTCGTCGCTCAGTACCGTACGCAGCGCGTCGATCAGGCGTTGATCCATTTTCAGCGCCTGGCCCGCCTGATGCTGGCCAATCAGTTCCTGCAACACCTGCACCGACAGTTGCTGGCCGGCATCCCAGCGGTTGAAGCCGTCGCTGTCGTGCTGCATCAGGAACATCAACTGATCGCGGTTGTACGGGAAGCTCAGTTTCACCGGCGCAGAGAAGCCACGCAGCAGCGACGGCAACGGCTGTTCAGCGATGTCGACAAACGTGAACGTCTGCTCGGCCTCAGTCACCGAAATCACGCGGGACGTACCACCCGCCGCTGCTTCACCGACCAGGCGCAAGGCGATACCGGCGCCCTTCCCGTCCAGCAAGCCCAGCTCAACTGGAATCACGAACGGCAGTTTCTCGACCTTGTCCGGGGTTGCCGGGCAGCTCTGGCGGAAGGTCAGGCTGTAGGTCTTCGCCGCGGCATCGTACGACTCGCTCACCGCCAGACGCGGTGTACCGGCCTGGCTGTACCAGCGCTTGAACTGGCTCAGGTCGGCGCCGTTGGCGTCTTCCATGGCCTTGATGAAATCGTCGCAGGTCACGGCCTGGCCGTCGTGGCGCTCGAAGTACAGGTCGCTGCCTTTACGGAAGCCTTCGGCGCCCAGCAAGGTGTGGATCATGCCGACCACTTCCGAACCCTTTTCGTAAACAGTCAGGGTGTAGAAGTTGGAGATCTCGATAAAGCTGTCCGGGCGCACCGCATGGGCCATCGGGCCGGCGTCTTCGGCGAACTGGTGGGTCCGCAGGTACGCCACGTCCTGGATACGCTTGACCGTGGCCGAGTTCATGTCAGCCGAGAAGCCGGAGTCGCGGAACACGGTGAAGCCTTCCTTGAGCGACAGCTGAAACCAGTCGCGGCAGGTCACGCGGTTGCCCGACCAGTTGTGGAAGTATTCGTGGGCGACGATGGCCTCGACGCGCTGGTGCGCGGCATCGGTGGCGGTTTCGGCGCGGGCCAGCACGGCGCTGGAGTTGAAGATATTGAGACCCTTGTTCTCCATGGCGCCCATATTGAAGTCGTTCACCGCGACGATCATGAAGATGTCGAGGTCGTACTCACGGCCATAGGTTTCTTCGTCCCAGCGCATGGATTTCTTCAGGCTGGTCATGGCGTGCTGGCACTTGTCGATGTTTTCTGGCTCGACGTAGATGCGCAACGCCACTTCGCGCTGGGTCATGGTGGTGAAGCTGTCTTCGACGCACCACAAATCCCCGGCCACCAGGGCAAACAGATAAGCGGGTTTCTTGAACGGGTCTTCCCACGTCGCCCAGTGGCGGCCGTCTTCACCGGGGCCGCTGGCAATCGGGTTGCCGTTGGACAGCAGCACCGGGTAGCTGTGCTGCTCGGCGATCACCGTGGTGGTGAAGGTGCTCATCACATCCGGGCGGTCGAGGTAATAGGTGATTTTGCGGAAGCCTTCGGCCTCGCATTGGGTGCAAAACATGCTGCCGGATTTGTACAGGCCTTCCAGAGCGGTATTGGTTTCCGGGTGGATCTTGACCGTGGTATCGAGGGTAAAGGTCGCCGCCGTCGGGTGCACGGTCAGGTGGCTATCAGTCAGTTGGTAGTCAGCGTCCGTCAGTTCCTGGTCGGCCAGGTTCACGCTCACCAGCTCCAGCTGCTGGCCATCGAGCACCAACGGCGGCAGGCCCGCGCCACGCTCGGGGTTACGGCGCATCACCAGCTGCGCGTGGACCAGGCTGTGGTCCTCGAACAACTCGAAGGTCAGGTGCGTCTCATCGATCAGGTAGTCCGGCGCCTGATAATCCTTCAGGTAAATCATCTTCGGTTGTTCGGTGCGCATGGGTGGCATCCTTCTACTGGTGCACGGCGAGCTGGTAGGCCGTGTACTTACGAATATTGATAACGCCGGTGTCGAAGATCAGGTATTGGCCCTTGATCCCCAGCAGCGTGCCTTCGGCAATCGGGTTCTTGTCCAGGTTGAAGCTGACGATCTTGGCCGGATACTGCTCCACCGGGTAGCGAATCTCAATCGGCTCGATGTCGGTCACCGGTTGGATGGCTTGCAGGCCAAAGCGTTCCTGCAGGTTTTCCAAGCCTTCGGCGCAGGAGGCGAACAGTTCGTCACGCACCTGCTTGAGGTCTACGGGTTGTGCGTCGCCCTTGAGCAATGCACGCCAGTTGGTCTTGTCGGCCACCTGGCTGCGCAGCACGTCTTCGACGAAGCCGGACTGCTGGCGCGTGGCAACTCGCAGAATCGGCAACGCCTGGCTCGCGCCCTGGTCCAGCCAGCGCGTCGGCAGTTGGGTGGCGCGCGTGATGCCGACCTTGATCCCCGATGAATTGGCCAGGTAAACCACGTGGTCGGTCATGCAAAATTTCTCGCCCCAGCCTGGATCACGGCAAGTGCCGGCGTCGTAATGGCAACGCTCGGGGCTCATGATGCACAGGTCGCACTGGGCCAGCTTGGTCATGCACGGGTAGCAATAACCCTGGCTGAAGCTGGTCTTGGTCTTGCGGCCGCAATGGCTGCAATGGATGGCGCCGAGGTACTCCAGGCGGATATGGGTACCGATCAATGGGTTGACCGGCACCTCGGTCTCGCCCAGGCGAAACGCGTATTGAACGGTCGGCTCACCGAGTTGCGCCGACATTTTGCTGACTGCACCGCGACCAATTTCAATCAATGGATCGCATCCGACTTGAACAGGATGTTCGCCACCGGCTCGGATTTGGACGCGCATTCCTGCGGGCCCATGTAGCCGGTGCGCTGGTCTTCCGGCAGGTTCTGGATTTCCCAGGCGATCATCGCTTGCAGGGACAGTTCAAGCTGTTCGGCGGTGAGCTTGCGGCCATCGGACCACTTGCCGATTTCCACGGCGAGCTTGAGGCTCTCGTAGATTTCGTCCGGGGTAATGTTTTCGATCATTTCAGCAAAAGAGGACATTAGGCTCTTCCTTATCAAATAGACGATTTGCGGCGGCTGTACAGCCCACCCAGCAAACCGGTGAGGCAACCGATAACCAGGCCGCCCACGTGGGCTGCGTTGGCGATTTCGCCGAAGCCGATCATAGAGACCAGCCCCGACATGCAGAGCACCAGCCAAATCAGCATCATCGCCAGCACGCCACGGGGCAGGCGATAAGCGGGATTCGGCGAGAGTAAATGAAAGATCCAGCAATGCCCGAGAAGGCCATACAGCACGCCCGACAACCCGCCAAACAAACCGGGGCCACCGTAAGCGTATTGAGCGTAATTGGAGACCAGGCTGAACAGCACGGTCAAACCGAGCAAGTTGACACTGCCCTGGCGTGCTTCGATACGCCGTCCCAGCTCCCAGTACCACATGCCGTTCATGGCCAGGTGCAGGATGCCGAAGTGGATCAACATCGGCGTAACCAACCGCCACCACTGCCCCGACGCCAAACTGTCGGCCAGCGGCGTGAATTGGATGTACTCGCCCAGGATGCGGAACGGCAAAAACGTCAGCCAGGCGACGGCTTGCAGGTTGTCCCCCAGCAAGGTCAGTGCGCCGACGATAATGCTCGCCAGCAGCACAGACGCCGTAACCGGGCTGTGACGCACTTGCTGGGCAAAACTCGGACGCGTCATCGGCGCCTGTTCAGGGATATCCAGTTGCTGGTCGGGGTCCCCGGCGGGAAACCGCTGGTACAGCACGCGCACGTCGTCGCTGATGGTCTCGGGCACCCACAACACCTGCTCGCCCGCCTCTTCGCTGACGCGATGGGGCACTTGCATGCGTTGCAGCAGTTTGACGAAGCCGCCCAGATCGACACTCAGGGGCAGGCGCAGTACAGCCACGGTACTCATGTGATGACCTCGGGCCGCTCAACATCGACCCATACGAATTTACGTGGATCGAGGCGGGTTTCCTGATCCAGGCGATACGCCACCAGCTTGCCGTACAGCACTGCGCTGTAGTCCAGGCAAGCCAGGTTGTCGCGGATCGGCGCCGGTTTGCCGCTGCGCCAGTAGTGGCCGACGAACAACAACGGCTCGTCGACGCCATAGCGCAGCAGTGAATTTTTTTCAGTGGAGGACAGCGGCGTGCGCGCCACCGGCTCGGGCAGTGCGTCGGGCTGGAACACGATGTCGCCGTAAGTCTTCGGGTCGTCTTCCCAGAACTTGGTGCGGAAGAACGAACGCGTCAGACCGTCGCCACCGGTGAGCGTCAGGCCATCGGGCAGGCGCATGTCGGTGCCGCGCAGCAGGCGGTCAAAGGCGTTGCAGGCAAAACTGCCAGGGACGGCAGCGGCCTGCAGGAAGTGCTGGTCGATGCAGCCATCCGGGAAGGTCGCACGCAGCGGCGTGATAAAGCCGTCGTCCCAGCACGCATGCACCACGCGGAAACGCCCGGCATCGACAAACAGCGGCATGTCGTAGAACCAGCCGAGGAAGTCGTGCCAGTCGGCCGGGTGGTGTTCGAACTGGGTCAGGGTCTCTTGGATCAACCGCGCATGTCGTGGGTTGTGCTCACGCACGAACTGCTTGCCACTGCCCGGTGGCGCCGGCGTGGTCCAGCCCAGAGCGTTGAACTCGTGGTTGCCCATGATGCACAGCGCCTGGCCGGCCTCGGCCATGTCGTGGACGATATGCAGCGCCTCGCGGATGCGTGGGCCACGGTCGATGATATCGCCGAGGAACACCGCCATGCGCGACGGATGGCGCCAGGTGCCGCCCTGCTTGTGGTAACCCATTTGGTCGAGCAAGTGCTCAAGGGTATGAGCGCAACCGTGCACGTCACCAATCAGGTCGTAGCTACGCGCGGGATCGAGCATCAGTCGCCTCCACCCCCCAAGCGGCTGCCCCAGCCCAACTTGGTGCGGCACACTTCGTAATAGTTGTGGTCCAGCGGGTGGATCAACCGCAGCTTCTGCGCCTTTTTGCTCACGGTGATGGTGTCACCGGGGGCGCAGGTGAAGTGGTTCTGCCCGTCACAGGAAACCTGCGGGTAGATTTGCATGTCTTTGGACACCACGATTTTCAGCTCACTGTTGCCATCGACCACAATCGGTCGGCTCGACAACATATGGGGATACATCGGCACGATCACAATGGCATCCAGCTTGGGATGCATGATCGGCCCGCCGGCCGACAGCGCGTAGGCCGTGGAACCGGTGGGCGTGGCGACGATCAGGCCGTCAGCCTTCTGGCTGCACACGAACTGGCCGTCGATGTACAACTCGAACTCGATCATCCGCGTGGATTTACCGGGGTGCAGCACCACATCGTTGAGGGCATCGCCCTGGCCGATGGCTTCGCCGTGACGGCGCACTTCGGCTTGCAACAGGAAGCGGTTTTCCACCAGGTAGTGGCCGTCGAGCACCTTGGCCACTTCGACCTCCAGTTCATCGGGGCGGATATCGGTGAGAAACCCCAGGCTGCCCCGGTTGATCCCCAGCACCGGTACGTTATGCCGCGCCAACGCCCGCGCGGCACCGAGCAGGCTACCGTCGCCGCCCACTACGATGACCATGTCGCACACTTCGCCGAGCATCTTGCGCGACGAGGTTTGCAGGCCGTGGCCAGGAAGAATCTCGGCGATGGTGTCTTCGAGGATCACGTGCAGGTGGCGATCCAGCAGGAATTTTTTCAGCCGGCGGACGGTGTCCAGCACCTGGGTACTGCCCAGGCGACCGATAATGCCGATATTGCGAAAGTGCTCCATGGGGCTCCTGCGGGATATGGGGTGTGGCAAAAAAGAAACGATTATGGGCGAAAGGCCGCCTCAGACAAAATCCTTTGTCATCGCCAAGCCTTGATGACAATGGTTCTCAGGGCTTCTGCTCATCCTGCGCCCGCATTAAAAGGCTATGCTCGGACCATGACCGTATTCCCCGACCTGCACAGCTTACCCCGCCAATTGCGTCACCCTGAGGTGCGCGACCTGGCGTGGGTGGTGCTCGCCCCGCCGATGCTCGCGCAGACGCCCTGGCCGCAACGCCATCCACTGGCCGGTAGCGACTGGGTGCAGGCGCCCGAGCGTCTGGAACGCTGGCTGCGGCAACTGGACAAGGACAGTCGTGACTTGCAGCACTGGTTAAGCCTGGCCCGCACTCGCCGCCTGGGCCTGTACTACGAGCGACTTTGGCAATTCGCCGTGCAGCATGCGCCGGGCGTGGAGTTGCTCGCCGCCAACCTGCCGATCCGCCGCGCCGGGCATACCCTGGGTGAGTTGGACATGTTGCTGCGCGACCGCGATGGCGTGCATCACCTGGAACTGGCGATCAAGCTCTATCTCGGGCCGCAGGCGGGTAATGGCGAGAACCCGGCGCAGTGGCTGGGGCCGGGCTGCCATGACCGACTGGACCGCAAGTTGGCGCATCTTGCCCAGCATCAATTGCCTATTTCGGCACGTCCGGAAAGCCGCGAAGCACTGGCGGCGCTGGATATCCAGCAGTTCGATGCGCATTTGTGGCTCGGCGGGTATTTGCTCTATCCCTGGCCTGGACTGGCCGAAGCGCCCCACGGCGCCCATCCGCAGCATTTACGGGGGCGCTGGTTGCATCAGCATGATTGGCAGGATTTTGTCAGCGCCAGCGCGCCAGGTCGCTGGCAACCATTGCCCCGGCATGCGTGGCTGGCGCCGGCGCACTACTCGGCGGATGAAGTGTGGAGTGAAGAACAGATGCAGCATTGGCTGAGGGAGCTCAATCCGATGGCGCCCGCGCAGTTGCTCGTGCGCATGGTGCAGAGCGGCGAGGATTGGGAGGAAGCCGAGCGGTTATTCCTGGTGGCGGATCTTTGGCCGAATGTGCCGGGGGCTGGCTGATGGAGTGTGTGGTGTCTGTGAGTGCCTCATCGGGGGCAAGCCCCCTCTCACACTGACCGCATTCCAAAGGGGTGTACTCGGTCAAATGTGGGAGGGGGCTTGCCCCCGATAGCGGCGACACCGCCACTACAAATTATCGATATGCCGATAATCCAACTGCAACCCGGCCGCCAGCGCCTCGGCCCGGCCCAGCCTGATTGGCCCGCGCTCGATATCCACCAGCAACCCTGAACACTCCAACGACGGCAACGCGGCGATGTCCTTGAGGCGTCCATCGGTGATCACCAATAAACGCTGCTCCTCAGCCGGATAACACCTACGCCGCGCCGTCAGCCACTGCCCGGCCTCGGTCAGTGCGGCCAGCAATGGGGTGCCACCGCCCGCGCCGAGCTGATCCAGCCAGCCTGCCAAGCCTTTCGCGGCCTTCAAGCCCTGCACCTGCCATTTGGGCGCCTGCCCGCTGGCGGTCAGCAATGCCATGCGCGCCCGTTGTCGGTACGCGTCATCAAATAGCTGGGCCAGCAAGCCCTTGGCATCGGTCAACGCGTGATGCCGCCGAGTAGAAGCCGATGCGTCGACAATCACCAGCCACAATTGCTGGGCAGAACGGCTGCGCAGGTGAAACAGCAAATCCTCACGGGAGTGCGGTCGGCCGCCAAGCAAGGTGCCCGGCCAGTTGATCGAACCCTGTTGCGCGCTGCGCGCCTTGCCCTGCCTGCCTCTGTCCAGTCGCCCTGCCTTGGGCCGGGCATCCGCCCCCGCGTCAGGTCGGGGGCGAATGCCTAGGGCTTTTTTGGCCAGCTGGGTACTTCGCGACGTGCGCCGGTGGGCAGCGGCGGCGCGGGCATGTCACCCCACTGGCCTTGACCCGGCGAAGCCTCGCTGGAATTGGGCGACTGGCCTTCAGGCGGCGGACTGGCGGGCGGCGACTGTTCCTGGCGACGGTGGCGCAGGGCAAACTCGGCCACGGCTTCAATATCCTCCTCGGCAATTTCATCAGCGCCGCGCCACGCCGCATGGGCCCTGGCGCCGCGCAGCCAGACCAAGTCCGCGCGCAAGCCGTCGACGCCCGCAGCAAAGCAACGCTCGGTAATCTGCGCCAGGGCCTGGTCATCCAGCGCGATACTGTCGAGCCGCGCCCGAGCCTGGGTGCAACGCTCGCGCAAGGCCGCCTGGGGCTCGGCCCACTGGGTGCAGAACGCGACAGGATCGCTGTCGAAATCCAGGCGACGGCGAATGATCTGGCCACGCTCGGCTGGCAAGGTCTGCCCACTCAAGGCCACGTTAAAACCGAAACGGTCGAGTAACTGCGGACGCAACTCACCCTCTTCCGGGTTCATCGTGCCGATCAGCACAAAACGCGCGCTATGGCGATGGGAGATGCCGTCACGCTCGATCAGATTGGTGCCGCTGGCCGCCACGTCCAGCAACAGGTCCACTAAGTGGTCGGCCAGCAAGTTGACTTCATCGACGTACAACACGCCGCCATCGGCCTTGGCCAATACGCCGGGGGAAAACTGCGCGCGGCCCTCGCCCAGCGCAGCGTCGAGGTCCAGGGTACCGACCAGGCGCTCCTCGGTCGCACCCAACGGCAAGGTGACGAATTGACCGCTGGCAAGCAGGTCCGCCAGGCCACGGGCCAGTGTGGACTTGGCCATGCCACGCGGGCCTTCGATCAGCACACCGCCGATCTTCGGGTCGATGGCGGTCAGGCATAGCGCCAGTTTCAGGTCGTCGGCGCCGACCACGGCGGACAGCGGGAAATGGGGAATATCGGTCATCCGGTCTCTCTTTAAATTCTGCTGTACACGTAATCACCCTGTCACGAGCCCGCTTCTTGTGGCGAGCGGGCTTGCCCCGCGTTGGGCTGCGAAGCAGCCCCAATAGAAGCGCCGCAGTCTGCCAGGCAGCTCCGGGGCTATGTTTTGGGGCCGCTTCGCAGCCCAGCGCGGGGCAAGCCCGCTCACCACAACAGCACCGCCCGCCACCACGGCCCATCTCGCGCTCTAACTGCCTTCTTCTATATCCAGCAACAGATTTTCCAACGCTTCACGGTACGCCCCTGGCTCTTGCCAAAGGCCACGCTGTTGCGCCTCCAGCATGCGCTCGGTCATGTCCCGCAACGCCGCTGGGTTGTGCTGCTGCACAAACGCGCGGGTGTCGGGGTCGAGCAGGTAGGCGTCAGCGAGCAAGGCGTATTGATGATCGTCGATCAGCGCCGTGGTGGCGTCGAAGGCGAACAGATTGTCCACGGTCGCGGCCATTTCAAACGCACCTTTATAGCCATGACGCTTCACCCCATCGATCCACTTGGGGTTGGCAGCGCGGGCACGGATCACCCGGTTCAGCTCTTCCTTCAAAGTGCGGATCTTCGGCAAGTCCGGCTGGCTGTGATCACCGTGATAGCTGGCAGCCTTATCGCCGCTCAGGGTTTCCACGGCGGCGAGCATGCCGCCCTGGAATTGGTAGTAATCGTTGGAGTCGAGCAGGTCGTGCTCGCGGTTGTCCTGGTTTTGCAGCACGGCCTGCACCTGGCTCAGGCGCTGGGCGAACTGCTCGCGGGCGGCGGTGCCTTCGTCGGCGCCGCCATAGGCGTAGCCGCCCCAGTTCAAGTAGACCTCGGCCAAGTCCTCGCGGCTTTGCCACAGGCGGCCATCGATCGCGCCCTGCACGCCTGCGCCATAGGCACCGGGCTTGGCGCCAAAAATGCGCCAGCCGGCCTGTTTCGCCGCGGCCTCTTCATCCAGGCCAGACGCCAGTAACGCCGCGCGTTCGCTGCGCACCTTGGCGGCCAGTGGGTTCATGTCGTCCGGTTCGTCCAACGCCGCCACCGCCTGCACCGCCGCGTCAAACAAGCGGATCAGGTTGGCGAAGGCATCGCGGAAAAACCCGGACACCCGCAGCGTCACATCCACACGCGGGCGGTCCAGCAGGCTGACCGGCAGGATTTCAAAGTCATCCACCCGCTGGCTGCCGGTGGCCCACACCGGGCGCACGCCCATCAGCGCCATGGCCTGGGCGATATCATCGCCGCCGGTGCGCATGGTCGCGGTGCCCCAGACCGACAGGCCCAACTGGCGCAAATGATCGCCGTGGTCCTGCAAATGCCGCTCAAGAAGCAAGCTGGCCGACTGGAAGCCGATGCGCCAAGCCGTGGTGGTGGGCAGGTTGCGCACATCGACGGTGAAGAAATTGCGCCCGGTGGGCAGTACATCCAAGCGCCCACGACTCGGCGCGCCGCTCGGACCTGCCGGCACGAAACGACCGTCGAGGGCGTCCAGCAAACCGCGCATTTCCGCCGGGCCGCTGGCATCCAGGCGTGGTGCCACGACGATGCGCAGGCTTTCGATAACCGCTTTCACGTCTTCCCAGCCGGGTTCTTCCAACTGTTCAAGGGGGCCTTCCAACGCCTGCTCGATCAGCCGCGCCGCGTACAACTCCAGACGCTCGCGGGTGTCGCCGGCGGTGCGCCACACCTGCGCATCGATGCTCTGCAACACCGCCGGGCGGCGCCCAGTCCACGGTTCGGCCAGGGCGCAGTCCAGCGGGTCGAAGCCCAGCCCAAAGGCCTTGGCCAACACGCGCAGCAAGCTCGATTGCGGGCCACGGCCATCGCCTCGGGGGATGCGCAGCAAGGCCAGCAACGTATCAATGCGCAAACGGCCTTGCGGCGATTCACCGAAGATATGCAGGCCGTCGCGGATCTGCGATTCCTTCAAATCACACAGGTAGGTGTCCAGGCGCGGCAGCCAAATCGCCGCATCGGCGTCGCCATCCAGTTCAAGCTCCTGGTCGATACGGGTTTCGCGCACCAGCTTAAGGATGTCTTTTTGCAGCTCACGGGCACGGCGTGGGTCGAGCAGTTGGGCCTCGTAATACTCGTCCGCCAACAGCTCCAGGTCACGCAGCGGGCCGTAGGTTTCGGCGCGGGTCAGCGGCGGCATCAGGTGATCGATGATCACTGCCTGGGTGCGCCGCTTGGCCTGGGCGCCCTCGCCCGGGTCGTTGACGATAAAGGGGTAGATATTCGGCAGCGGCCCCAGTATCGCGTCAGGCCAGCAGTGTTCCGACAGGCCCACGCCCTTGCCTGGCAGCCATTCCAGATTACCGTGCTTGCCCACATGGATGACGCCATGGGCGCCATAGGTGTGGCGTAACCAGAAATAGAACGCCAGATAGCCGTGGGGCGGCACCAGGTCCGGGTCGTGGTACACCGCACTGGCGTCCACCTGGTAACCCCGCGCCGGCTGGATGCCGACGAACGTCAGGCCCAGGCGTAGGCCGGCGACCATCAGGCGGCCATCGCGGAACATCGGATCGTTATGGGGCGTGCCCCAGCGCTCCAGCACGGCGCGCTGGTTGGCTTCAGGCAGGCGCTTGAACATCGCTTCGTACTCATCCAGGCCCAGGCTTTGATGGCACGGGCGCAGGTCGAGGCTGTCCAGATCGTTGGTGACGCCACCCAGCAAGTCGTGGATCAAGGCGGTGCCGCTTTCCGGCAGTACCGCTGGCACCGGGTAACCTTCAGCTTGCAACGCACACAGGATATTCAGCGCCGCCGCCGGGGTGTCCAGGCCCACACCGTTGCCGATGCGGCCATCGCGGGTCGGGTAGTTGGCAAGGATCAGCGCGATGCGTTTATCCGCATTCGGCACACGCGCCAGTTCGACCCAACGGCGCGCCAGCTCGGCGACAAAATCCATACGCTCGGGCGCTGCGCGGTAGCACACCACGTCCGACTGGCTGCGTTCGCTGCGCCAGGCCAGGTCTTTGAAGCTGATCGGCCGGCTGATAATGCGGCCGTCCAGCTCCGGCAAGGCAATGTGCATCGCCAGGTCGCGCGGACCCAGGCCTTGTTCACTGGCCTCCCAGCCGGGCTGGTTGTCCTGGGCGCAAATCGCCTGGATCACCGGAATGTTGCGGCGAAATGGCCGCAAATGCGGGGCTTCGGGGCTGGATTGGGCAAAACCGGTGGTATTCAGAATCACCGATGCCTGCACGTCATCCAGCAAATCCTCGACCACCGCGAGGCAGCCGGGCTCTTTCAAACTGGCCACCGCCATCGGCAACGGGTTGAGGCCCGCCGCCTGCAAGCGCTGGCAGAACACATCGATAAAACCGGTATTGGCCGCCTGCAAATGGGAGCGATAGAACAGCACCGCCGCCACGGGATGGTCGGCGTGCCAATCTGCCTGCCAGTCGCTCAGGCAAGCATTGGCTTTGCCGGGATGATAAATCGCCGTACGCGGCAAGGCTTGCGGCTCGGCCCACGGGTAGTCGCGGCCCATATAGCCGCTGGCCAGGCAGCGATAAAAGTCCAGCGCGTTGCCCAGCCCGCCCTGGCGCAGAAACTGCCACAAGCGATCCCGCGCCTCGACGCCGACGGTACTGAGACCGCTGAGTTCCGGGTCCGGGCGATCATCCCCCGGCACCAGGATCAGCTGCACACCGCGCTCGGCCAACTCCACCAAGCGCTCGATGCCGTAGCGCCAATAACCGATGCCACCGTGCAGGGAAATCAGGATGACCTTCGCGTGGCGCAGCACCTCATCGACATACAGGTCGACCGAAGCGTGGTTCTGCACCTGCATCGGGTTGGCCAGGCGCAGGCTCGGGTAGTCATCCGGCAACTGCTGGGCCGCTTCGGCCAGCAGCGCCAGGCTGGAATCACCGCTGCACAGGATCACCAGCTCGGCGGGGGTTTGTCCAAGGTCGGCAATATTGTCGTCCGCGACAAAACCACCGGGCTGAGTCCTGAGCAGGTGCATGGATTAAACGCTGAGCGCGGCGCGCAGTTGCGCTTCGAGGCCGACCGCATCCAGGTCCTGGCCGATCAGCACCAGGCGCGTGATGCGTGCTTCGTCAGCACCCCAGGCGCGGTCGAAGTGTTTGTCAAAGCGGGTGCCCACGCCCTGGATCAACAGGCGCATCGGCTTGTTCGGGATCGCGGCGAAGCCTTTGACACGCAAGATGCCGTGTTGCACGACCAGTTGAGTCAATGCGTCGAGCAGCAGCGCTTCGTCGGCCTGGGGCAAGTCGATGGAGATGGAATCAAACGCATCGTGGTCGTGATCGTCTTCACCTTCGTGGTGATGATCGTGATGGCTATGACGACCGTCGATATGCTCTTCGGAGCCGGCGCCCAGGCCAATCAACACGTCCAGGGGCACGCGACCGCTGCTGGCTTCGATGATTTTGACGGCTGGCGGCAGCTCTTCGGCGACTTCCAGGCGCACACGGGCCAGGTCTTCCGAGCTGATCAGATCGGCCTTGTTGAGGATGACCAGGTCCGCGCTGGCCAATTGGTCGGCGAACAGCTCGTGCAGTGGCGACTCATGGTCCAGGTTCGGGTCGAGTTTGCGCTGGGCGTCCACTTGATCGGGGAACGCAGCAAAGGTACCGGCGGCCACGGCCGGGCTGTCGACCACGGTGATCACCGCGTCAACCGTGCAGGCGCTGCGGATTTCCGGCCACTGGAAGGCTTGCACCAGCGGTTTTGGCAGGGCCAGGCCCGAGGTTTCGATGAGGATATGATCGAGGTCGCCGCGACGGGCGACCAGTTCGCGCATCACCGGGAAGAACTCTTCCTGCACGGTGCAGCACAGGCAGCCGTTGGCCAGTTCGTACACGCGGCCATTGGCTTCTTCTTCGGTGCAACCGATGGAGCACTGCTTGAGGATTTCACCATCAATGCCCAACTCGCCGAACTCATTGACGATGACGGCGATGCGACGGCCCTGGGCGTTGTCGAGCATATGGCGCAGCAAGGTGGTTTTGCCCGAGCCGAGGAAGCCGGTAACGATAGTGACGGGGAGTTTGGCCAGTGTTTTCATCGGATGCCCTTGGGGGCGGGCATACGGGACGATAGGCCCTGCGGCGCGGCGCAGAAGCGGATTTCGTCACCGGATCACCCCGCCCGGTTGAATTAGAAAATCGGTTGCGAGGCAGGTCTCCTGGCTTAGGGCTTGCGGGTCGCTAGACCGGCGCCGGCTGCGCCTTCCCGCCGTTGATGGCAGTGGCGTGGCAGTCGGATGAACCCTTCACAGTTGCGGGGGCAGCCGCGGATTGAACCGCGTTCCCTTCTTAGCTTCGGCCTGGGCCGAAGAACCTCGAAGGTGCAAGGCTACAGGGGCTCGGTGAATTTGACTACCGTCGCTCTGCATGCTTTCCTACATGCCTTGTTTCGGGTGCCCTTCACAGGGTGAAACGGGAAACCGGTAAATCATGGCTACCATGACCAGTCCGGTGCTGCCCCCGCAACGGTAAGCGAGTGAAGCGTCAGATCCACTGTGCCTGTAAGGCATGGGAAGGCGATGCTTTATAGACCCAGTGTCCCTCGCAAGCCCGGAGACCGGCCCGAAAAATCAGATAACAAACCCGCGGTGGGCGGGCGCTGTTCGGAACTCTGCGTGCCTGGCTCGCGGGGTTTTCATGCGCTCGTTTCATCCAGACACCTGAAAGGGACGCGCCATGTCGATCATCAGCAGCACTTCGCACTCCGCCAGCAGCACCTCTACCTTGAGCCAACGCCTGACCGCCGCCATCGGCGCGTCGATCCTCGGCGCGTGTCTGGTGTATTTCGCCGGTTTCTCGCATATCGAGGCGGTGCACAACGCTGCCCACGATACCCGCCACAGCGCCGCGTTCCCGTGCCACTGAGACCTGCCGACATGATCAAGCGTATTGCGCAAACCGCAGGTTTCACCGGCCTGTTGGCCGCGCTGCTGCTGACCCTGCTGCAAAGCTTTTGGGTCGCCCCGCTGATTCTTCAGGCGGAAACCTTTGAAAAAGCCCCGGCGGCAACCGAAGTGGTGCATGAGCACGCTGCCGGCGCTGCTGCCCACACCCACGATGCCGAAGCCTGGGAGCCTGAAGATGGCTGGCAGCGCGTGCTGTCGACCACCGGTGGCAACTTGGTGGTGGCGGTTGGTTTTGCACTGATGCTGGCCGGCCTCTACACATTGCGCGCCCCCACCCGCACGGCGCAGGGCCTGCTGTGGGGCCTGGCCGGTTACGCAACCTTCGTGCTGGCGCCGACGATGGGCCTGCCACCCGAGTTGCCGGGCACCGCCGCCGCTGATCTGGCACTGCGCCAGACGTGGTGGATCGGCACTGCGGCCTCCACCGCTGCCGGGATTGCGCTGATCGTGTTCGGGCGCAACTGGCTGCTGAAAGTGCTGGGCGCTGCCATCCTCGCGGTACCGCACGTCATTGGCGCGCCGCAACCGGAAGTGCACGCAATGCTCGCGCCGCAAGCCCTGGAAACGCAGTTCAAAATCGCTTCGCAACTGACCAACGTGGCATTCTGGCTGGCCCTGGGGCTGATCAGCGCCTGGCTGTTCCGCCGCAAACGCGACGATCAATACTCCGCATGACCTACGTGGTCGGCCTGGGTTGCCAGCGGGGTTGTGAGGTTCATACCCTGCTGGCGCTGTTTGATACCGCTCTCGCCGAGGCAGGGATTGATCCCCAATGCATCACCGCGCTGGCCAGTATCGACCGCAAACACGACGAGCCAGGCTTACTGGCTCTGGCACGGCACTTGAACCTGCCGCTGGAGTGCTTCAACGCCGAGCAACTGGCGATTTATGAACACCGGCTAAGCCACAAGTCCGACGTCGCGTTCGCCCACACGGGGTGTTACGGCATCGCCGAAAGTGCCGCCCTGGCCCTTGTTGAACAGCTCGGCGGCGCGCCTGCCCAGTTGCTCATCACCCGCAAAAAAACCGCCCAAGCCACCTTTGCGTTGGCCTGCGCCGGTTAAAACCCCGATAATCGCCCTCCCCGATCATGAGCAATCTTCATGCTCGCCCGTTTTTTGACAGGAATTCTCCATGACCGTCTACTTCATCGGCGCCGGCCCCGGCGACCCGGAATTGATTACCGTCAAAGGCCAGCGGCTGATCCGTAGTTGCCCGGTGATCATTTATGCCGGTTCGCTGGTGCCTGCGGCGGTATTGGAAGGTCATCAGGCAGAACACGTGGTCAACAGCGCCGAACTGCACCTTGAACAGATCATCGACTTGATCAAGACCGCACACGCCAAAGGCCAGGACGTGGCGCGCGTGCACTCCGGGGATCCGAGCCTTTACGGAGCGATCGGCGAGCAGATCCGCCTTTTGCGGGAATTGGGCATTCCATTCCAGATCATTCCTGGCGTCACCGCCGTAGCGGCCTGCGCAGCGTTACTGGAGACGGAGCTGACCCTGCCAGACATCGCCCAAAGCGTGATCCTGACCCGTTATGCCGATAAAACCAACATGCCCGCCGGTGAGGGTTTCGACAGCCTGGCGCAGCACGGTACGACCATGGCGATTCATCTGGGGGTGAATCATCTGGAGAAAATCGTCGCCGAACTGCTGCCGCACTATGGCGCGGATTGCCCGATCGCCGTGGTGCATCGCGCGACTTGGCCGGATCAGGATTGGGTAGTGGGCACCCTTAGTGATATCGCCGAGAAAGTCGCGTCCAAAGGTTTTCGGCGTACGGCGTTGATTGTGGTGGGCCGGGTGCTGGCGAGTGACAGTTTCAGTGAGTCGTCGCTGTATCGGGCGGGGCATGCGCACCTTTATCGACCTTGATTATTCACTTCATAAAGACCCTATAAGCCACTGATAAATATCAATAAATACAGATAAATATGGGAGGATCTTGCTCCTGATAGCGGCGGGTCAGCTTCCAATGGGGCAACTGAGCTACCGCTATCGGGAGCAAGCCCCCTCCCACAGTTAATCTTAGTTGTTAGGTTTATTGCGTAAGATTCTGAATTTAAAGCAAAAAAAACGGCGCTCACGGGGCGCCGTTTTTCTGTTCGCAGTGAACGCCTTACTCAGTAGTAGGCGTTTTCTTTCTGCGTGTGGTCCGTCACGTCACGGACGCCCTTGAGCTCCGGAACGCGCTCCAGCAGGGTGCGCTCGATGCCTTCACGCAGGGTCACGTCCGCCTGGCCGCAGCCCTGGCAGCCGCCGCCGAACTTCAGCACGGCGATACCGTCATCGACCACGTCGATTAGGCTGACCTGGCCGCCGTGGCTGGCCAGCCCTGGGTTGATCTCGGTTTGCAGGTAGTAGTTGATGCGCTCGTTGACCGGGCTGTCGGCGTTGACGCTCGGCACCTTGGCGTTTGGCGCCTTGATGGTCAACTGGCCGCCCATACGGTCGGTGGCATAGTCCACCACCGCGTCGTCCAGGAAGGCTTCGCTGAAGTGGTCGATGTACGCGGTGAAGCTTTTGAGCCCCAGGGCGGTGTCTTCAGGTTTCTCTTCACCGGGTTTGCAGTAAGCAATACAGGTCTCGGCGTACTGGGTGCCGGGCTGGGTGATAAAGACGCGGATGCCGATGCCTGGGGTGTTCTGCTTGGACAGCAGGTCAGCCAGGTAATCGTGGGCGGCGTCGGTAATGGTTATGGCAGTCATGGAAACTCCTCACAGGCTTGCCCGGAGTTTACGCCAAATTATTACGGAGGTACAAAGTCCTAGTGTTTTTGTCGGGTTAGGCTTTGGTTTCGGGGTGGTGGTGTGGATGTGGGGTGTATATCCGTTATTTAGGTGGCGGCTACAATTGGTTCCGACCTGACGGCGGGTCACTTTTGAAAATAGCCGGAATGCCGGCCCCGCCAAAAGCAACCAAAAGGCTCTTGCCCCACCACTCGGTGCCTCGCCTAGGCGCGGCATGGCCGTAATCCGACATTGATTTTTTGGGGGGGCGCTTTCAGATCAAAAGTTAGAGCGCGACGGCTTTAGAGCCTACCGGATTTTTGTCTGTGTACTCGGGTAAAAATGTGGGAGGGGCGGTGCGACGATTCGACTTGCTCCCGATGGCGGTGTGTCAGCGAAAAGATCTGTAACTGACCCACTGCCATCGGGAGCAAGCCCCCTCCCACATTTTGATCTCCATGTATCAGATAGGTATCAGCCTGCTTTTGCCCTGCTTTTGCTCTGCTTTTGCTCTGCTTTTGCTCTGCTTTTGCT
Organism: Pseudomonas sp. TE3911; assembly: GCF_054062775.1. NCBI lineage: Bacteria > Pseudomonadati > Pseudomonadota > Gammaproteobacteria > Pseudomonadales > Pseudomonadaceae > Pseudomonas > Pseudomonas sp. TE3911. The sequence continues at coordinate 2,706,349 of NZ_JBSSFP010000001.1, forward strand.
CTGCTTTTGATCTGGCCCTTACATCCTTTTCGCTGACGAAGTCAGCGGTCTTTTGATCTGCGCTTTTGATTGTGATCTTGGGCGCCCCATCAAACACGCTGGCCGAACGCAGGCTTGAATCCGTGGGTAACCCGGCAGGACGCCGGGTTAGCCGCGCTGGGCCATGGATGGCCCATCGCGGCGGCCCACGGATTCAAGCCGGAGTGAGGGCACACCGAGCCTAGGCGAGGTGCCGAGTGTTGGGGCGAAGCGTTTTTGGTTACTTTTTGCGCTCTTCAAAAAGTGACCCGCTGTAAGAGCGGAACCCATAGCCGCCGTGACCCAAATAACGGATATGCCCGCCCCCCCCCCAACCACTCACAAATTCTCATACCGATTCATATCCAGGACCCCCGCCTCAACCGGCGTAGTCTCCCGAACATACTCCGACAAGTCGTGGAAATACCGCCAAAACAGCGGATGACTACGCCTCACCCCCCAACGATCCACAATCTTCTCAAACTGCGCGGCATCCTTGACCTGCTCCATCTGCGCCACAAAAACAGACACTTCCTGCGCCGGAATATTGAACATGAAGTTCGGATAACTACTGAGCACCCCAGGGTAAACAGTCACCGTATCCAGCCCCGGCTGATAGCGGTACGCCTCACCCAGCAAAAACGCCACATTACTGTGAGCCCTATTACGCAGCAGGCTGTAAACCACACGCGTCCCACTGGCAGTCTCAACACGCAACATCGTCGCCTCAGGCAACTGATCTATCACCTTAAGACCAGCCGCCGGACGCAAGGTCAGCCGGCTAAGCGCCTGCTCAGCATCCTGCAAGGCAGGCTCAATACCGTCACGCGAACAATAAGCACCAGAACAGCGATTGATCGGGTCCGGGCTCGCATTCAGATCGCCGTAACGGGCAATCAACTGGTTGGCAAAGTCCCGCTTGGGATCCTGTTCATTGAGGTGCAAACCTGTCGGCTTATCGTCATCAATGGCTTCGTAATCCAGCCACAACTTGATCTTGCCGCTGTTCTGGTACCAGTCGTCCATAAAGTCTTCACGAGAATCCGCCGGCATCAGGCGCAGGAAGTTCTGCTCGGCACCGTTACGGATCAAGTCGAAGTAAAGGCGAGTCTGGGCCTGGTGCGAGACGTTGCCAAACACATCGAAATTCACCGCCAACTGGTAATAGGTCCGTTCCAGCAACGGATAGTCGAACAGCCACATCGTCTGAGGCACTTCGCCGATCAGGCCTTTGTTGACCGACGCACTGTCAAAGTGGCGGAAGATACTCAGCAAGGCGTTGTCATTGCCCGCCCACAGGCTCGACCAACTGGGTGGCGGCAAATCGGCATAACTGTCCCGGCGCAGCGCTTCGTACTGGTTGCGCTTGTCGCGATAGGCCAGCCACAGGCTCAACACGCTGCCTACATCATCGTTCTGCCCCGGCATGGCGAGCAACGGCGTGGCCTGTCCGCGATAACGTGCATCGGTGATGTACAGGTCGTGGTCCGGGTCCTGGAACAGGGCCCAGAAGTTGTCGCGGATCACATCCGTGGCGATCTGCCCACGGCACACCGGCCCACGAATAAAGGTGCGTACAAAGTACTCGGCGTTATCCAGCATGAACTGGTAACGCGCCTTGGCGGGGATTGCCTCGAAGGTGTCGAACGGATTGGCGCGACGTCCAGGCCCGTAACCCGGCAAGGCGCTGACCTGCCAATCACCGGTGTAAAACAGCGCTTTGATCCGCGCCATTTTGGCAGCGCTGAACGGATAGGTAATGTGAGTCTTGTGCACGATCACGCCCTGCACCGGCCACAGACGGTAGTACACCCGCGTGCCCGGATCGTCATTGGGGCGACGGGTGCTGATCAGGTCGATGGGCTGCCCACTCGGCGTGCGCGAGCGCACCCACTGGAAGAAATGCCCCGGCTCGCCGTTCTCGAAATAGATATGGGCTAGGAACAAGTGCTCGAACAACCAGCGGGCCACCAGGCTTTCTCGGGCGCCGGGCTGGTTGAGCAGGTTTTCCCACTGCTGCACCTGCAAGGCTTCCTTGGCACTCGGTGCCAGGCCCTGCTCATCGATCGGCGCGCCGGACGCCAGCCAGCGCTGCAGCGTCTGGTATTGCTGGTCGGTCAGGCCGGTGACCGCCAGTGGCATGCCTTCCTTAGGATGACTGCCTGCGTAGGCATTGAATTCGCCGGGGGTGGCGCACATGTTTTCGCGGTTCAGGCCCAGCACAATGTCGTCCGGCAGCTTGGCGTTGGGCTGCAGCGGCGCGTTGTGCCCTAGTTCCAGCATGCGTGCCATCAACGCGGCCTGGCTGCCCTGGGCGTCCAGCACCGAATAGAAGCCCTTCTGCTGCCAGGCTTGCTTGCCGAATGCGTCATAGAACAAGCGCGTAGTCGGCGCAGCCTGGCTGCGCTCGCCGTCGTACACCGGCACTTTGCTCGCGCCTCGGGCGGCGCCCTCGGCACTGCCCAGGTTGAGCTGGCAGGCGGAGTCATAGCAGGCATGGCAGGCCACGCACTTCTCGGTGAAAATCGGTTGGATGTCGCGGGTGTAGGAGATCGCCGGGGCGGGACCTTCTGCCTGGGCAGTACTGGCAATCAATGCCAGGACGGCGCTGACGATAAGACGAAGTGACATGTATCCGGTCCCGATTCAATGCGTGCGCTGAAAAATTGCCGGTGATTCTACCGGGCCATCGCACCTCACAACGTGAGCGATATTCATGCAAAAGCCGGACATGCCGCAAATCCGCACAGGTTTGCTATGATCCACGCCCTCCGTAATGCCTGACCAGAGTAGTCCCATGTCCGATCGTAGCGCTCGTCTGCAAGCCCTCCACCACGCCCTCAAGGAACGCATCCTGATCCTCGACGGCGGCATGGGCACGATGATCCAGAGCTATAAACTGGAAGAGCACGACTACCGTGGCAAACGCTTTGCCGACTGGCCGAGCGACGTCAAGGGTAACAACGACCTGTTGGTGATTACCCGCCCGGACGTGATCGGCGGCATCGAGAAGGCCTACCTGGATGCCGGCGCCGACATCCTCGAAACCAACACCTTCAACGCCACGCGCATTTCCATGGCCGATTACGGCATGGAAGAGCTGGCCTATGAACTGAACGTCGAAGGCGCACGCCTGGCGCGCAAGATCGCGGACGCCAAGACCGCCGAGAATCCGGACAAGCCACGCTTCGTTGCCGGCGTCCTGGGCCCGACCAGTCGTACCTGCTCGCTGTCGCCCGACGTGAACAACCCCGGCTACCGCAACGTGACCTTCGATGAACTGGTGGAAAACTACACCGAGGCCACCAAAGGCCTGATCGAAGGCGGTGCGGACCTGATCCTGATCGAAACCATCTTTGACACCCTCAACGCCAAGGCCGCGATCTTCGCCGTGCAGGGAGTGTTCGAAGAGCTCGGTATCGAATTGCCGATCATGATCTCCGGCACCATCACCGACGCCTCCGGCCGTACCCTCTCGGGCCAGACCACCGAAGCATTCTGGAACTCGGTCGCCCACGCCAAGCCGATTTCCGTGGGCCTGAACTGCGCCCTGGGTGCCAGCGAGCTGCGCCCGTACCTGGAAGAGTTGTCCAACAAGGCCAACACCCATGTGTCGGCGCACCCGAACGCCGGCCTGCCCAACGAATTCGGCGAGTACGACGAGCTGCCTTCGGAAACCGCCAAAGTCATCGAAGAGTTTGCCCAGAGCGGCTTCCTCAATATCGTCGGCGGCTGCTGCGGCACTACGCCTGGTCATATTGAAGCCATCGCCAAAGCCGTGGCCGGTTATGCGCCGCGCCCGATCCCGGATATTCCCAAGGCCTGCCGCCTGTCGGGCCTGGAGCCGTTCACCATTGATCGCAGCTCGCTGTTCGTCAACGTCGGCGAACGCACCAACATCACCGGCTCCGCACGCTTTGCCCGCTTGATCCGCGAAGACAACTACACCGAAGCCCTGGAAGTCGCCCTGCAGCAGGTGGAAGCCGGCGCCCAGGTGATCGACATCAACATGGACGAAGGCATGCTGGATTCGAAGAAGGCCATGGTGACCTTCCTCAACCTGATCGCCGGCGAGCCGGACATCTCCCGCGTACCGATCATGATCGACTCCTCCAAGTGGGAAGTGATCGAAGCCGGCCTCAAGTGCATCCAGGGCAAGGGCATCGTCAACTCCATCAGCATGAAGGAAGGCGTCGAGCAGTTCATTCACCACGCCAAGCTGTGCAAGCGCTACGGCGCCGCCGTGGTGGTGATGGCGTTCGACGAAGCCGGCCAGGCCGACACCGAAGCGCGCAAGAAAGAAATCTGCAAACGCTCCTACGACATCCTGGTGAATGAGGTCGGCTTCCCGCCGGAAGACATCATCTTCGACCCGAACATTTTTGCGGTCGCCACCGGTATCGAAGAGCACAACAACTATGCCGTCGATTTCATCAACGCCTGTGCCTACATCCGCGACGAGCTGCCGTATGCGCTGACCTCCGGCGGCGTGTCCAACGTGTCGTTCTCGTTCCGTGGCAACAACCCGGTGCGCGAAGCGATTCACTCGGTGTTCCTGCTGTATGCGATCCGCAACGGCCTGACCATGGGTATCGTCAACGCCGGCCAGCTGGAGATCTACGACCAGATCCCGGCCGAGCTGCGCGAAGCCGTTGAAGATGTAGTCCTCAACCGCACCCCGGAAGGCACCGACGCCCTCCTCGCCATCGCCGACAAATACAAGGGCGACGGCAGCGTAAAAGAGGCCGAGACCGAGGAATGGCGCGGTTGGCCGGTGAACAAGCGCCTGGAACACGCGCTGGTCAAGGGCATCACCACCCACATTGTTGAAGACACCGAGGAATCCCGGCAGTCGTTCGCGCGCCCGATCGAAGTGATCGAAGGCCCGCTGATGTCCGGCATGAACATCGTCGGCGACCTGTTCGGCGCGGGCAAAATGTTCCTACCCCAGGTGGTGAAATCCGCCCGTGTGATGAAGCAGGCCGTGGCTCACTTGATCCCGTTCATCGAGCTGGAAAAAGGTGACAAGCCGGAAGCCAAGGGCAAGATCCTGATGGCCACGGTGAAGGGCGACGTGCATGACATCGGCAAAAACATCGTCGGCGTAGTGCTCGGTTGCAACGGTTATGACATCGTCGACCTGGGTGTGATGGTGCCGGCGGAGAAGATCCTGCAGGTGGCCAAGGAGCAGAAGTGCGACATTATCGGGCTGTCCGGCCTGATCACGCCGTCCCTGGACGAGATGGTGCATGTGGCCCGCGAGATGCAGCGTCAGGACTTCCACCTGCCCCTGATGATCGGCGGCGCGACCACCTCCAAGGCGCACACGGCGGTGAAGATCGAGCCTAAGTACAGCAACGACGCGGTGATCTACGTCACCGACGCCTCACGCGCGGTGGGCGTGGCCACGCAGTTGCTGTCCAAGGAGTTGAAAGCCGGCTTCGTCGAGAAGACCCGCCTGGAATACATCGATGTGCGTGAGCGCACCTCCAACCGCAGTGCGCGCACCGAACGCCTGAGCTATCCGGCGGCCATCGCCAAGAAGCCGCAGTTCGACTGGAGCAACTACACACCGGTGGTGCCGACGTTTACCGGTGCCAAGGTGCTGGACAATATCGACCTCAACGTCCTGGCCGAGTACATCGACTGGACTCCGTTCTTTATCTCCTGGGACCTGGCCGGCAAATTCCCACGCATCCTCACCGATGAAGTGGTGGGCGAAGCCGCCACCGCGCTGTACGCCGACGCCCAGGAAATGCTCAAGAAGCTGATCGATGAAAAGCTGATCAGCGCCCGTGCGGTGTTTGGTTTCTGGCCGACCAACCAGGTGCAGGACGATGACCTTGAAGTTTACGGCGACGACGGCCAGCCAATTGCCAAACTGCACCACCTGCGCCAACAGATCATCAAGACCGACGGCAAGCCGAACTTCTCCCTGGCCGACTTCGTCGCGCCTAAAGACAGCGGCGTGACCGACTACATCGGTGGCTTTATCACCACCGCCGGCATCGGCGCCGAAGAAGTGGCCAAGGCCTACCAGGATGCCGGCGACGATTACAACTCGATCATGGTCAAGGCCCTGGCCGACCGTCTGGCCGAAGCCTGCGCCGAGTGGCTGCACCAGCAAGTGCGTAAAGAGCACTGGGGCTACGCCAAGGACGAGCAACTGGACAACGAGGCGCTGATCAAAGAGCAATACAGCGGTATCCGCCCTGCTCCCGGCTACCCGGCGTGCCCGGATCACACCGAGAAAGCCCAGTTGTTCCAATTGCTCGACCCCGAGGCCCGCGAAATGCACGCCGGGCGCAGCGGTGTGTTCCTTACCGAACACTACGCGATGTTCCCGGCGGCGGCGGTCAGCGGCTGGTACTTCGCCCACCCGCAAGCGCAGTACTTTGCCGTGGGCAAGGTCGACAAGGATCAGGTCGCCAGTTACACCGCCCGCAAGGGCCAGGACCTGGCCGTGACCGAGCGCTGGCTGGCGCCGAACCTGGGTTACGACAACTAAGCCCTGACGGAGAAACGTGCCCACGCTCAACGCGGGCATGCAGCCCGTGACACTGCGCGTCGCCTCCCCGAACCCGCCTCGGGCAATCGTCTATGCTATCCCTCACACACCTTGTGTCGAGGGACGTATGGACGATCCAGCCAACTACAAGCCCCCTACCTTCTGGCAGATGCTCCACAGTGTGGTGGCCGCTGCGTTTGGCGTGCAGAGCGGCAAGAATCGGGCCCGCGACTTCACCCATGGCAAGCCCAGCCACTTTGTGATCCTGGGCATCCTGTTTACGGCGGTGTTTGCCTTGACCTTGTTTGGAATCGTCAAGCTGGTGCTGCACCTGGCCGGCGTCTAGCGCAGCAACAGACGTAGGCTGAATGGGTAGCGATAGGACTCGGGCTTGCCCTGGGCTGACAGCACGCGAAAATTCACCGCCGGTGTCGGCCCCATCAAACGCCGCGCCTGGCCGGCATCGATCAATTGGAACAATGTCAACTGCCGGTCGCGCCCGCCGTATGCGCCAATGTCCAGGCCCTTGGCATCATCATGAACCAACACCATGGCCCAGCCGCCGACAGTGAAATGCCCGGCGACCAGGGACGACAAGCGTCCGTCCAGTCGAGCCTGCAAAATCTCCGGCGAGCTGTTGATCGCGCTGAACAGCACGTCCTTACCCGGTAACCGCCCGCTGGCCTGCAGCGCCTGCATGGCGCCCAGCGCCATCTGATCGTTGGCCGACCACACCAGCGCCGTCTGCGGGTAGCGCTTGAACAGTTGCGTCGCTTGCTCGAAGGCGCGCTCGCGGCTCCATTCACCGTAGACCAACTGACGCAGGCGCACCTCGGGATGTTCGGCCAGCGCCCGACGCATGCCCCGCTCACGCAATTGCGCGCCCGGCGTGGTCTTGACGCCGGAAAAGGCCAACAGGTCGAGGGATTGACCGGGCGCAACCGGTCCGTGCTGGCGCAGCAAGTCGCGGAGCATCAGGTAGCCAGCCTCTTCATCGTCAGCGACCAGGCTGCCGATCAAACGGATGCCACTGCGGGTTCCCAGCAAATGCATCTGGTCGGGGGTCAGCGCGCTGTTCACCAACAGCAGCTTGACGCCACTGCCCTCGGCCATGCGCAGGATCTGCGGTGCAACGTATTGCTCATTCACCAGCACCAGGTAATCAGGTCGCTGGTTACCTTGCAGCACATCACGCGCCTGAAGCAGCGTATTGTCGGGATTACGCTCGCCATAACGCACACGCAATTCCAGGCCGAGGTCCTTGGCGGCGGCCTGCATGAATTGCGTGTAGCTGACCCAGAAGGTTTCCGTCGACACGCCCGGATTGAGAAAGACCACCGACGTTGCATGAGCCATCACTCCATACGTCGATCCCAGCAACCAGACACACGTAATCAACACCTTCAACATAGATGCCTGAGCCTCGAAAATAGGCCGCCATGATAGTAGCAATGCCCAACCCAATCGAGGTTCGATCAACCACCTTTATTGGTGGCTTACCCAAAACACGGCAGTTCCCACCACCAGAATGATCAAGAACAGAATGGCCCACGCATCCACGGTACTGTCGGGTTTACGGGCTTTTGTCGGATTGCTCATCGCATCGCCTCTTGTCGGTTTTATAGGTGATTGCACTAAGACTCGCTCACAGTAAAGTTGATGATTGCCCGCATGACAAATGTGGATATCGCGATAACTGTTCTCATTAGTCATTTTGGTTATTTGCATATACTCAAACATCACTTTTGCGCATAAACGCAAACTGGTATCGTGCGCCGGCTCCGTTGGGAGTGCGCGGCCGTGCGCGCAGATTTGCCGAGAACAGGACCTATATGTACGTATACGACGAATACGATCAGCGCATCATCGAGGACCGCGTTAAGCAGTTCCGTGATCAGACCCGACGCTACTTAGCAGGTGAACTGAGCGAAGAAGAGTTCCGCCCTCTGCGCCTGCAAAATGGCCTTTATGTTCAGCGCTTTGCGCCGATGCTGCGGGTGGCCGTGCCCTATGGCCAACTGACTTCGCGCCAGATGCGCATGATGGCCAAGATTGCCCGCGACTTCGACAAAGGCTATGCCCACATCAGTACCCGCCAGAACGTACAGTTCAACTGGCCGGCGCTGGAAGATGTGCCGGACATCCTCGCCGAGCTGGCCACCGTGCAGATGCACGCCATTCAGACCAGCGGTAACTGCCTGCGCAACGTGACCACCGACCAATTCGCCGGTGTTGCCGCCGATGAGTTGATTGACCCACGCCCATGGTGCGAAATCGTCCGTCAATGGACTACCTTCCACCCCGAGTTCGCCTACCTGCCGCGCAAGTTCAAGATCGCCGTCAACGGCTCGACCTCGGACCGCGCCGCCATCGAAGTCCACGACATCGGCCTGGAGCCGGTCTACAACGCCGCTGGCGAGCTGGGCTTCCGTGTGCTGGTGGGTGGCGGCCTGGGCCGTACCCCGGTAGTTGGTGCGTTTATCAACGAGTTCCTGCCGTGGCAAGACTTGCTGAGCTACCTCGACGCCATCCTGCGTGTCTACAACCGCTATGGCCGTCGTGACAACAAGTACAAGGCCCGGATCAAGATCCTGGTCAAGGCGCTGACCCCTGAGGTATTCGCCCAGAAAGTCGATGCCGAGATGGAACACCTGCGCGGCGGCCAGACCACCCTGACCGAAGCCGAAGTGCACCGCGTCGCCAAGCACTTCGTCGACCCCGAGTACAAGGCCCTGAGCAATCAGGACACCGAACTCGCCGCACTCGACCAGCAGCACCCGGGCTTCGCCCGCTGGCGTACGCGCAACACCCTGGCGCACAAAAAGCCGGGCTATGTGGCCGTAACCCTGTCGCTCAAGCCTACCGGTGTTGCCCCAGGTGATATCACCGACAAGCAGCTGGACGCCGTTGCCGACCTGGCCGACCGTTACAGCTTCGGTCAACTGCGCACCTCCCACGAGCAGAACATCATTCTCGCGGATGTGGAGCAAAGCCAACTGTTCACCCTGTGGGGCGAACTGCGCGAAGGCGGTTTCGCCACGCCGAACATTGGCCTGCTGACCGACATCATCTGCTGCCCAGGCGGCGATTTCTGCTCCCTGGCCAACGCCAAGTCGATCCCGATTGCCGAATCGATCCAGCGCCGTTTCGACGACCTGGACTACCTGTTCGACATCGGCGAGCTGGACCTGAACATTTCCGGTTGCATGAACGCCTGTGGTCACCACCACGTCGGCCACATCGGCATCCTGGGCGTGGACAAGAAAGGCGAAGAATTCTACCAAGTGTCCCTGGGTGGCAGCGCCAGCCGCGATGCGAGCCTGGGCAAGATCCTCGGCCCGTCCTTCGCCCAGGAAGCCATGCCCGAGGTGATCGGCAAACTGATCGATGTGTACATCGAACAGCGCACCGAAGATGAGCGTTTCATCGACACCTACCAGCGCATCGGCATTGACCTGTTCAAGGAGCGCGTCTATGCAGCGAATCATTAAGAACAACGAAGTCCTCGACGAAACCTGGCACCTGCTGCCCAAGGACGCGAGCTTCGACGGCATCTCCAACTGCGACGACCTGATCGTGCCGCTGGCCCTGTGGCGCGAGCATGGCCACGCGCTCAAGGCCCGCGACGGCGGCCTGGGTGTGTGGCTGGACGCCGATGAAGAAGCCGAAGAGATCGGTCCTGATGTGGAACACTTCCAGGTCATCGCCCTGAATTTCCCGGCCTTCACCGACGGTCGCAACTACTCCAACGCACGCTTGCTGCGTGACCGTTATGGTTACAAAGGTGAGCTGCGGGCGATCGGCGATGTGCTGCGCGACCAGTTGTTCTACCTGCGCCGTTGCGGGTTCGATGCCTTCGCGCTGCGCGCAGACAAAGACCCGTACGAAGCATTGGAAAGCCTCAAGGACTTCTCGGTGACGTACCAGGCTGCAACCGATGAGCCGTTGCCGCTGTTTCGCCGGCGCTAAGTCTGCGGACATGAAAAAGCCCTGGCATGCCAGGGCTTTTTTTATGGTTGAAGTTTTATCGACGCCAGCACCTGCTTCTGCCCCATGGAGCATGGCACGCCTTCCGGCTGCGCCCGCACGGCCTCGATCACGCCCAGCAACTGCGCTTTGCTGTGGGCCAATTGCGCTTGCATCACTTCGATCTGTGCCACTTTGCGCTCCAGGGCCTCGATCAACTCGTCGCGCTTGTGCTCTCCAGGCGCGGGCATCAGCGCCTTGAGTTCCTGCAAGGTAAACCCAGCCTGCTGCGCACTCTGAATCAATTGCAGAGTCTGCAAGGCCTCTGGCGCATAACGCCGGTATCCGTTGGACTGGCGTCCGACCTGACTGATCAACCCTTCGCTCTCGTAAAAACGAATGCGTGAAGCGGCCAGACCGCTCTGTTTTGCCAGCTCACCAATATTCATCACAACGCCTGCTTGACATTAAAGTTAACTTTAAGCTTAGCCTGAGCCCTCCCCCGCTCAGGAGTCAACTCATGTCACCTTTTGAAGCCCTGCAACTGCCCAACGGCCAAATCATCGCCAATCGCATCGCCAAGGCTGCGATGGAAGAGAACATGGCCGATATCAACCAAGCGCCATCCCGCGAATTGAAGCAGTTGTACAAGGCCTGGGCAGATGGCGAACCCGGCCTGCTGCTGACCGGCAATGTGATGATCGACCGCCACGCCATGACCGGCCCCGGCGGCGTGGTCCTGGAAAACGAGGAGCACCTGGACAGCTTTCGCGAATGGGCCGATGTAGCCCGTAACAAGGGCGTGCACTTCTGGATGCAGCTCAGCCATCCAGGGCGCCAGACCATGGCCAATCTCGGCCAACAAGCCTTGGCACCGTCTGCCATTGCGCTGGACCTGGGCAGCTTTTCCAAGATGTTCGCCACACCAAAAGCGATGACCGAAGACGATATTCAGGACGTGATCCGGCGCTTCGCAACCAGCGCACGCCTGGCCGAGAAAGCTGGCTTTACCGGGGTGCAGATCCACGGCGCCCACGGCTATTTGCTGAGTCAATTTCTCTCGCCCTTGAGCAACCACCGCAGCGACCGTTGGGGCGGCTCGCTGGAAAATCGCGCGCGCCTGTTGCTGGAAGTGATTCACGCCGTGCGCGCCAGTGTCAGCTCGTCGTTTTGCGTGGCGGTCAAACTCAACTCGGCGGATTTCCAGCGTGGCGGCTTCGATGAAACCGATGCGCGCGCGGTGGTCGAAATGCTCAACCCGTTGCCCATCGACTTGTTGGAATTGTCCGGTGGCAGCTACGAGGCGCCCGCCATGCAAGGCGAAGCGCGGGATGGTCGCACCCTGGCCCGTGAGGCGTATTTCCTAGAATTTGCCGCAGAAATGGCCAGCGTCGCCACCATGCCCGTGATGGTCACCGGTGGCATTCGCCGACTGCCTATCGTGAAGCAGGTACTGGACAGCGGCATCGCCATGGCCGGTATCGCCACCGCCCTGACCCTGGAACCACAATTGATCAAGCATTGGCGCGAAGGACGCGACCTCAACCCGCAACTCAAACCGATCGATTGGAAGCGCAAGCCTCTGGCCTCACTCGCTACGCTCGCCGTGGTGCGCGACCAGATGCGCCGCCTCAGCCGTGGTCGTTTGCCCAACCCCAAGGTTATCCCCTGGCTGGCCCTGGCGTGTGACCAATGGTTTATCGCTCGGCGCACTCGGCAGTACCGTGCGGCCATGACGCAATCTTCACATTAAAGACGGAGCATTCGCCGTGATCGAGCTGTCCCCTATTGATCAGCAGTTTTTTAACCTCACTGACGATTGGAGTGCTTCATGGCGAAAATCAACCTGGCCCAGCAACTGGCGACCACCCTTGAACAGGCGGGCATCAAGCGCATTTGGGGCCTGACCGGCGACAGCCTCAACGGCCTCACCGACGCCTTACGCACCATGGACAGCATTGAGTGGATGCATGTGCGCCACGAAGAAGTCGCCGCGTTTGCCGCCGGTGCCGAAGCAGCAGCCACCGGCGAGTTGACGGTGTGCGCAGGCAGCTGCGGGCCGGGCAATCTGCACTTGATCAATGGTCTGTTCGACTGCCATCGCAACCATGTGCCAGTGCTGGCGATTGCCGCGCAGATTCCGTCTTCGGAAATTGGCTTGAACTACTTCCAGGAGACCCATCCGCAGGAACTGTTCAAGGAATGCAGCCACTTCATCGAGCTAGTCACCAACCCCGCGCAGATGCCCCAAGTGCTGCACCGCGCCATGCGCTCGGCGATCCTCAATCGCGGCGTAGCAGTGGTGGTGATTCCGGGGGATGTGTCGCTGCTGGAAGTCGAAGACACCCTCAAGCCGTGGCCGGCCCTGCACGCGCCACGCACACTGCCTGCGGAAGCCGATCTGCTGCACTTGAGCGAGATCCTCAAGGACAGTGAAAAAGTCACGCTGCTGTGTGGCAGCGGCTGTGCGGGCGCCCATGCGCAAGTGGTGGCCCTGGCCGATACGCTGGGTGCGCCGGTGGTGCACGCCCTGCGCGGCAAAGAACATGTGGAATGGGATAACCCGTTTGATGTGGGCATGACTGGCCTGATCGGCTTCAGCTCCGGTTACCACGCCATGCTCGACTGCGACACGCTGATCATGCTCGGCACGGACTTTCCATATCGCCAGTTCTACCCTACGGACGCAAAAATCATCCAGGTCGACCGCAACCCACAGGCATTGGGTCGTCGCGCTACCTTGGACTTGGGCATCGCCGCAGATGTGGGCGAAACCATCGACGCCCTCCTTCCGCGCTTGACCCGCAAGACGGATCGCAGCTTCCTTGAGACTTCATTGAAGCATTACGTGAAAGCCCGCCAGGGGCTCGATGACCTTGCGCAACCTTCAAAAGCCAACCGGCCGATCCATCCGCAATACGTCGCGCGATTGCTCAGTGAGCTGGCCGACGATGATGCGATCTTTACCGCCGATGTCGGTTCGCCCACGGTCTGGGCGGCGCGCTACCTGAAGATGAACGGTAAACGCCGCCTGATCGGCTCGTTCAACCACGGCTCCATGGCCAACGCCATGCCCCAGGCCATTGGCGCGCAGGCAGCATTCCCGGGGCGGCAAGTGATTTCGATGTCCGGCGATGGCGGGTTCGCCATGTTGATGGGGGATTTCATCTCGCTGGCGCAGCTGAAGTTGCCGGTGAAAGTCATCGTGTTTGATAACTCGTCACTGGGGTTCGTCGCCATGGAGATGAAGGCGGCGGGTTATCTGGACGCGGGCACCGAACTGAAAAACCCGGATTTCGCGGCGATGTCCAATGCCATGGGTATCCTGGGCATTCGTGTGGAGCAGTCCGAAGACCTGGAGCCGGCCCTGCGCCGCGCCCTGGCCCACGATGGCCCGGTGCTGGTGGACGTGGTGACTGCCACCCAGGAACTGGTGATGCCACCGAGCATCAAGCTGGAACAGGCCAAGGGGTTTAGCTTGTACATGCTCAAGGCGGTGATGAGTGGGCGTGGCGATGAGGTAATCGAGCTGGCGCGGACCAACTGGCTGCGCTGATCTAAGCATGTGGGAGGGGGCAACCCCCTTCCCACGCTTTAAGCTATTGCCAACTCAAGCCGTTTGTTTTTCTACCCACTGGCCGTAGGCATCGATAAACGCCTGCAAAAACGGCTTGGTCTTTTCCGACACTTTGCCCGACTCATCAAACACACTGCCCGCCCCACCCAGGTAGGCTTCGGGCTGCTGCATGCACCATACATCCAGGAACACCAGGGACTGACGCAGATGGTGGTTGGCGCCAAAGCCTCCGATAGCACCAGGCGACACACTGATGATCGCACCCGGCTTGCCGCTCCAGGCGCTTTGCCCATAAGGACGGGAACCCACATCAATCGCGTTCTTCAACGGGGCCGGCACCGAGCGGTTGTATTCCGGGGTCACGAACAGCACCGCGTCGGATGAACTCACCTGTTTGCGGAAAGTACTGTAGGCTGCCGGCGGTGAATCAGCGTCGATGTCTTCGTTGTAGAGCGGCAAATCGCCAATTTCGACGATGTTCAACTTCAGATTGGCTGGGGCCAGTTCGGCCAATGCCAACGCGACCTTGCGGTTGATCGACTGTTTTCTCAAGCTGCCAACCAGGACGGCAATCGTGTAGACCTTGCTCATTGAGGTTTTCCCGATGTCTGACTAAAGGAGCTTGTAGTTATAGAGGCTTCACGACAGGTTCACCAGAAGGTTTTGAGAATCCTCCAGACGTTTGCCTCGCACCTCTCTGCGTAGGAAGCGTCGTAAAATCCCAGCGAATAGTATTTTTTTTCCGCAGGCAAACTACCCCTCTTTATTACGGTCTACAGAACCGCAAATCGAGTGTTTATCTCCAGAGGTTCTAAACAGATGGCAGCAGTACTTGTCGGACAGTTCCATGCCAGAGACGCGGAAGGCCGCGTTTATTCCGTGCATGAGTTCCAGGAATCCAACCCGGCGCAAGGCGACCTGGCTGGCTCGGCGCCCACCACAACCTACAAGCTGGCCATTGGCGACCGTGTAGAAAAACTGGAAGGCGATGAGTTCAAACTGATCCAGTCGGGCATCATTATTGTCCGCGAATCGCAAACCACCCTCGCTTCATAAGATCTCGCCTTGATGACCTGCTCAGTCCTGGCCATTGCTGGCGTTGACTGGGCTGGGGTGATCAGGGGCTGCGGATTTCCGTCACTTCGATGCCCTGCTCGCCTTGCTTGAGCGTCACCAGCAAGTGCCCCCGCTCCCCTTCCACGGCGTACATCGAGCGCGTGTAGCCCGACGTGTTGTACGCGGGATACGCCTCCACCTGCCTGATCAAGGTCACCCCCAACACCGCCCCCACCTGTTCGCCGACCTGTTCCTGGGCACGGATAAACGCTTCGAGCGCCAGGCTTTCCGGTGTGTTGTTGTCGTGATTATTGAGGAGATAAGCCGCCGCGCACCCCACGGTCACCAGAACCATGAGTTGCTTGGCCGTTACCCCGAAGAACGTCGAGGGAATAGGCATTCGAGACCAGACCTGTTTTTTTTGTAGTGCCGGTACCCGGCTTTGGTCGTTGATGATCAGACGAGCCATTTTAGTAAGGTCGTGGCTGAACGCCAGTGGCATAGGCGACTTGCACCGTCTTTTTTGCGCACGACCGCTTGCACCATTGAAACCCCACCACACTGCACATAGACTCCGGCCATGCGTTTACGTCATATCGAAGTGATTCAGGCCATCTTGCAGACCGGACACCTCGGCACGGCCGCCGAATGGTTGCAACTCCCCGTGGGCGATGTGGACGCGGCGCTGAAGGAAGCCGAGCAGCAACTGGGGTTTATGCTGTTTGCCAGCGTGCGCGGGCGCTTGCAGGCAACACGGGAAACCCTCGAACTGCAGGCAGAAATCGCCCATATATACGAAGCGCTGGAACCGGTGCAACGCCTGGCCAGCCGTTTGAAACACCATCACGCCCCGCCCTTGCGTGCGCTCTGTACCCCGCCCCTGGCCAATCAACTGCTACCGCAAAGTATCGCGGTGCTGCGTCGACGCTTTCAGGACACCCCGTGCAACCTATCAAGCCAGCCCACAAGGGAGATCGTCAGGAGCCTGTTGCTGCATGAGGCCGATGTCGGCTTGAGCCTGCATGACCCGGAACACCCGCAAATCGTCAGCACCGTGCTGGCTCAAGGCAAACTGCAGTTGCTGGCGCCCTACGGCTGGCTCAAGCCCAAGCAGAAGTACATTGCACTACAGGACCTGGCCGGCCAGTCGATGATCGGGTTGGAGGGGCAAGACCCGCTCAGCCGCCTGCTGGACGCCAAGCTGCAAGCCCTACGGCCGCTTCCGGTGGTGCAGACACGGGTGCAGACCTACCAGATGATGCGCAGCATGGTAGAAGCGGGAGAAGGCTTGGCGATTGTCGACCCCTTCACTGCGTTTGGCGCGCAAGAGGCCGGACTGGATGCGTGCCCGGTGTCGCCGCCGATGATGGTCAGCCTGTACGCGCTGACCCTCAAGGATGGCGTGGCCTCTCCAGCGATGAATGCATTGCTGGAAATTGTCACGCAGAAGGCTGAAAGCCTGCTGCTGAGTTAAGCCTTGTCGACTTCGGCCTTGAACAGCCGATACCAGAAAATCGCCACTTCGCGAGTTTGCGGGTCAATGCCGCGATAGCGCAGGTGGTCGATCCCGCCCATCACATAGCCGCATCGCTCATAGAGGCGGCAGGCGCCGAGGTTGTTGTTCTGGGTTTCGAGCATCATGCCCGGCAGGTTTTTCTTGCGGCTCCAGAACTGCGCTACATCCAGTAATGCCTTCGCTACACCGTGCCGCCGCGCCGGCAAGACCACCGCCAGTTCATCCACATGGGCGAAGCCATTCCAGTTGGTGCTGACCACGACATGCCCCACCGGTCGATCGTCCAGATAGGCCATGAAGATCGCACTGTCTGGGGCATCGCGGAAACTGGCGAACTCCTCAGGATCAATCCCATAACATTTGCGGTACGGCAGGATACGCTCCAGCGGCCATTGATCGACGCGCTTGCCCATCTCCGGCACGCTGTAGGCGCTGACCTCGAAACTGAAGTCATTGCCCCACACGTAGGCATCAAAACCTTCGTCGGCGACTCGCACACTGAGCCCTGGATACTTCGGGTTCATTACAGCTTGCATAAACATCCTTAACCCTTGATGCAGTCGACGGTGTAACAACGACCACTGCCGTCATCTTCGTGTTGTAACCCGTGAACATCGGCAAAAAAACCGGGAAAACTGCTATCGAACGTACGGGCAAATGCCAGGTAGTCGATGATCGAGCGGGTGCTCTCGGTAAAGCGCTCGCCGGGCATGATCAACGGAATACCAGGCGGATACGGCACCAGCATCACGGCTGCGACGCGTCCTGGCAAGGCATCAATCGACACTGCTTCCACTTCACCCCTTACCAATTGGTCGTAGGCGTGCGCCGGTTTCATCGCAATCTCCGGTAGTACGGTGTACATGCGCTTGAGGTGTTTGGCGGTGGCGTTGCTGCGGTAACAGCTGTGCAATTGGTCGCACAGGTCGCGCAAACCCAGGCCCTGATAACGCGCCGGCCCTTGGGCAAACACCGAGGGCAAACAACTGGCCAGGCTGACATTCGCGTCGTAGCTGCGTTTGAATTCCAACAACTCGGTGAGCAACGTACTCCATTTGCCTTTGGTGATGCCCATGGAAAACAACACGAGGAAGGAATACAACCCGGTCTTCTCCACCACCAACCCGCGCTCCCAGAGGAACTTACTGACCACGGCGGCAGGGATCCCACAATCGCTCAAGGCACCGCCTGCATTGAGACCGGGCATGACCAGCGTCACTTTGATCGGGTCCAACAACACATAATCTTCGGCCACATCCCCAAAGCCATGCCAGTCATCCTGCGGCTGCAACAGCCAGTCCTCCGTGGCGACGCGGTCGATGCCCGCCACCGACGGCGGCTGCCAGATCGAGAACCACCAATCTTCAGCGGCGATATGCTGGCGGAGGTTAGCCAGCGCGCGGCGAAAACTTAGGGCTTCGTCGAACATTTCCTGGAGCAACGAACGCCCGGCAGGGCCTTCCATCATCGCCGAAGCCACGTCCAGCGACGCGATGATGCTGTACTGAGGCGAGGTGGAGATGTGCATCATGAACGCTTCGTTGAAACGGTCACGGTCCAACTGACGGGCGCCGCCGTCCTGTACATGGATCATCGAGGCCTGGCTGAACGCGGCCAACAACTTGTGAGTGGAGTGAGTGGTGAACACCAGTGGGCTGTCCGGAGTGCGCGAGGTGCCCATGCCATAGCGCCCGGCAAAGAATTCGTGGAACGCCGCGTAAGCGTACCAGGCTTCGTCAAAGTGCAGCACCTCGACGCTGTTGCCCAATTGCTGCTTGATCAGCTCGGCGTTGTAGCACAGGCCGTCATAGGTGGAGTTGGTGACCACGGCCAACTTCACTTTCGCTGGCCGGCCACGGGTCAACGGGCTGGCGTCGATCTTGGCGCGGATCGACTCGGGGCTGAATTCACTCAGGGGGATCGGGCCGATAATGCCCAGCTCGTTGCGCTCCGGGCACAGGTACAGCGGGATAGCGCCGGTCATGATGATCGAGTGCAATACCGACTTGTGGCAGTTGCGGTCCACCAGCACCAAATCATCGCGGGCGACCATCGAGTGCCAGACAATCTTGTTGGCGGTGGAAGTGCCGTTGATCACAAAGAAGGTGTGGTCAGCGCCAAAATTACGGGCAGCACGAGCCTCTGCTTCGGCCAGGGGGCCAGTGTGGTCCAGCAGCGAGCCCAATTCGGGCACAGAGACCGACAAATCCGAACGCAGGGTGTTTTCCCCAAAGAACTGATGAAATGCCTGCCCCACCGGGCTTTTGCGGTAGGCCACGCCACCGCCATGGCCGGGGGTGTGCCAGGAATAATTTGAATCAGCGGTGTGCTGCACCAAGGCCTTGAAGAATGGCGGCAACAGGCCATCTAGGTAGGTGCGCGCAGCGCGGGCCACTTGCCGGGCCAGGAATGGCACGGTGTCTTCGAACAGATAAAGGATGCCACGCAGTTGATTGAGCTCGCTCATGGCATCGGCCGGGGCGTTTTCCAGGGTGACTTGCTCGCCCAAGGCAAAGATCGGCAGGTTCGGTGCCCGTACCCGCGCCAAGCGAATCAGCTCAACCATGTTTTGCAGCAGATGGGTATTTTCGCCAGCGCCTTCGGCGGCGATCAACATGCAGGCCAAGCCGTGATGGGTAGACGCCACTAGCCGACCTTCGGCGTAGTCCACGGCGGAAAAAACACTGAAGCCCTCTTGCTCCAACTCCCTGGCAATGCCGCGGACCCGGTCGCCGGCAACGGTGTCGGCCTTGATGTCGCGGTGCACGATAAGGATAGGGAACTTCAGGTCTTTGTACATGAGGGCGTGGAGTCCTGAGGGCTATGCACTCAGGGTAGAAGCTGGGAAGCGATGACGCGAATGAAGATTTTGAAAGCTATGCAGATCAACTGTGGGAGGTGGCTTTCTCCCGATCACGGTGTGTCAGCTAATAGTTGATTGGCTGATCCACCGCCATCGGGGCGAGCCCCCTCGCACAGGTTGATCGGACCCACGCAGGGCTATTGTTGTGTCAACTGGGTCCACAGCGCCGGCGCGCCCGCCGACTTGGCAATCGCTTCCAGGCGTTGCGCATGCTCGACCATGTCCTGCTCGCTGGCGCGGAGAATGGTGGTCGGCTTGCGATCTGCCGGCAGACGCCGGATTTCCGAAGGACGATTGCCCGAGCCTTCCGCAGAGCCGCTGCCATCGGAAGCATTGCCGGCCAGGGACAGGCTGGTCTGCCCGCCGGTCATGGTCAGGTAGACGTCGGCGAGAATCTCGGAGTCAAGCAAGGCGCCGTGGAGTTCTCGGCCGGAGTTGTCGACGCCATACCGCTTGCACAACGCATCCAGGCTGTTGCGCTGGCCAGGGTGACGCTCCCGGGCCATCATCAAGGTGTCGAGGATCGAGCAGTGCTGGGAAATATCCGCGCGATCCGTCTGCCCCATGAGGGCAAATTCGTTGTTGATGAAGCCGACGTCGAACGCCGCGTTATGGATGATCAACTGGGCGCCGTTGATGAATTCGAAGAACTCATCGGCCACCTCGGCAAAACGCGGTTTGCCCTTGAGGAACTCGTCGGTGATGCCGTGGACGCCGATGGCGCCTTCGTCACTGTCGCGGTCCGGTTGCAGGTAGACGTGGAAGTGACGCCCGGTGAGGCGCCGACCCATGAGTTCGACACAGCCGATTTCAATGATCCGGTGGCCGTCAGTCACCGGCATGCCGGTGGTTTCGGTATCGAGTACAACAGATCGGATGGCCATCAGGGTTCAGCTCTCAACGGGGTGGTGGTGTGCGTCAAAGGGCGGGATGTTAACACGTCAGACGGCATCAGCTTTGCTTGTAGCCCCGCACTTCATCCACGCCACGGTTGGCCAACTGGTCGGCACGCTCGTTGCCGGGGTGGCCGATGTGACCACGTACCCACTTCCAAGTGATGTCATGGCGATTGCATTGCTCATCGAGCAGTTGCCATAGGTCGGCATTCTTGACCGGTTCTTTGGCGGCGGTCTTCCAACCGCGCTTTTTCCAGTTGACCATCCACTCGTTGATGCCCTTCATCACGTACTGCGAGTCGGTCACCAGCAGTACGTTGCAACGGCGCTTGAGTTCTTCAAGGCCGCGAATCGCGCCCATCAATTCCATGCGGTTGTTGGTGGTGTTGGCTTCGCCGCCCCACAGTTCCTTCTCGACGCCCTTGCACACCAGCAACGCGCCCCAGCCGCCGGGGCCTGGGTTGCCCTTGCAGGCGCCATCGGTGAAGAGTTCTACGGTATCGGTCATCGGTTACATCCATCAAAACAGGCGGGATCTGAAATCAAAAAGGGTTTACGGTTCGCTTTGCTTGCGATTGACCTTGGCCATCGGCATCGGCACCAGCTTGCCCATGGGCTGGCGGGGCACCTGGCGCACTGGCCGCAGCCCGACCACAATCTTGCGCGCTACTAATAAATAGAAGCCGCCGCCCGACAGTTGCCAGGCACCCGCGCGGCGTTCCCAGCCGGCCAGGCGCGCCTGCACACTTGGTCGAGGCAAGCGGCGGACGATAGCACCCGAAGCGGCGTTTCTCCAGCGCGAAGCCCAGCAGGTTCAACCAGTCCGCCACCCGCGACGGCGAGATGCAGCGCGCCTGGCGAAGGCCATCATGAGCGAACACATGGCGCAGCCCCCAACTGCTCCAGGGGTTGATACCAACAATCAGCAAATGGCCACCAGGGCGCACGCTGCTCGCCGCCTCGCGCAGCAACCCGTGAGGCGACAGGCAGAAATCCAGACCATGCTGCAACACCACCACATCGGCAGCGTGCTCGCTCAACGGCCAGGCCTGTTCCTCACAAACGATCTCTACGCCCGGCAACGGCGCACCCAGGCGCACATTGCGCTGCACCTGCGGCGCAGAGGGCGGCGTCTGTGCCGAGGGACCGTAATGCACGAGGTAGCCACCAAAGAAACGACCCAACTCGTCTTCGAGCATGCGCCGTTCTTCATCCAGCAAAAATTGCCCGATGGGCCCGGACAACCATTCGCGGGCCGCGCCGATCAGGGCCAGCCACTCAGGATCGGCCTGGGCGAACGCTTTATCAGTCATTGCATTCTCCAACTCGCCTAGACGTTCTAAGATGCACCAATGTGTTCAGCTTGGCGAATCGAAGAATGATACAGATCAGTGCTCTGCCCGCCTTCACCGATAACTACATATGGTTGCTACAGGACCCGCATACCCAACGTTGCGCGGTGGTCGATCCCGGCGATGCCGCTCCGGTACTGGCCTGGCTTACGCAACATCCGGAGTGGACCCTGAGCGACATCCTGATCACCCACCATCACCATGATCACGTGGGTGGCGTCGAGCAACTCAAGCGCGTGACCGAAGCCAAGGTCTACGGACCGGCCAACGAGCAGATCCCGGCGCGGGACGTCGCCCTGCAGGATAACGATTGCATCAACGTGCTCGGCTGGGACTTTGACATCTATACCGTGCCAGGCCACACCCTCGGCCACATCGCCTTCTATCACCAGGGCGTACTGTTCTGTGGCGACACCCTGTTCGCCGCCGGCTGCGGCCGCCTGTTCGAAGGCACGCCGGAGCAGATGCACACTTCCCTTGAGCGCCTGGCCGCACTGCCCGCCGACACGCTGGTGTACTGCACCCACGAATACACACAAAGTAACCTCAAGTTCGCCCAGGCAGTGGAACCGGACAACGCTGATATCGCCGAACGGGTGGAAATCGTCCGCCAACTCCGGGCCCGTGGTGAGATAACACTGCCCTCCAACCTGGCATTGGAAAAACGCACTAACCCTTTTCTGCGTACTTCTGAAACATCCGTTAAACAAAAAGCGGACGAACGGAATGGCCGCGACAACCGCTCTGGGGCCGAGGTGTTTGCTAGCTTGAGGGCTTGGAAAGATAAGTTCTAAGACGATGCAATCTGATACGTAATTTCTGAATGGTTGACCGGAACCAAAGTGCTTTCTAGAATCGCCCGACATTTTTGCCCGGAACTTACTTCCAGCCAATGTCGTCATCTATTCGTAAATCCAACCATTCAGACGCATTGACCCGCCTGGCTCAAGCTGTGGCGGTGGCTGTGTCCGCAACGCTGGCGGGCTGCCAATCGACCAATTTCACTGCACAATCCACCGTGCAACCCAAGCCCAACCTTACCGCCAAAATCAAACAGAAACCCGTCATCTGGCTTTCAGAAAAGCCTGCTCCCGAAGTACCGCAGGATGTCTGGGAACGCATGCGACGGGGCTTTCAATTGCAGGACAACGTTGGCGTTAACCCGCGCATCGAGCAACAGCGCCTTTGGTTCGCCAGCAACCCGTCCTTCCTGGAGAACGCCGGCGAACGCGGCAGTCTCTACATTCATTACATCGTCGAACGCCTTGAAGAACGCAACATGCCCCTGGAGCTGGCGCTGCTGCCAGTGATCGAAAGTGCCTACAACCCAATGGCCTATTCGCGCAGCGATGCCGTCGGCTTGTGGCAGTTCATCCCCTCCACCGGGCGCTACTTCAACCTGCGCCAGACCCGCGCCTATGATGGCCGCCGCGACATTACCGCCTCCACCACCGCCGCCCTGGACTACCTGACCCGTCTGCACGACATGTTCAACGGCGACTGGCTGCTGGCGCTGGCAGCCTATAACGCCGGCGAAGGCACGGTGAGCCGGGCGATCGAGCGCAACGAGAAGCTCGGTCTGCCCACCGACTACTGGAACTTGCCCCTGCCCCAGGAAACCAAGGATTACGTGCCCAAGTTCCTGGCGCTGTCCCAGGTGGTGCTGGCCCCTGAGGCCTACGGCGTCAACCTGAACCCGATTGCCAACACGCCTTACTTCGAAGTGGTAGAAGTCAAACAGAGCATGGACCTGTCACGGGTCGCTGCGCTGGCTGAAATCGATGAAGACGAGCTGTTCCAGCTCAACCCGGCCCTCAAACAACGCACCACCCTGGATGGCCCGCAGCATCTGTTGGTACCGAGTTCCAAGGCGCAGTTGCTGACCAGCACCCTTTCGACGATGAAGCCTGAAGAACTACTGGCGATGCGCCCGAAGAAACAGGTCTTCGACGAAGTTGAGACCGCACGGGTTGCCGGCCGCAGCCGAAGCTACAAGGTGCGCAGCGGCGACAACCTCACGCTGATCGCCAAGGCCAACAAGGTCGATGTGCATGACCTGCAACGCTGGAACAAGCTTAACGGCCAGGCCCTCAAGGTTGGCCAGACCCTGGTGATGCAGGACACCCGCCGCGCAGTAGCCAGCAGCAAGAAGCCGGTGCAGTACAAGGTCAAGAAAGGCGACTCGCTGTACATCGTCGCCAAGCGTTTCAACGTCGAGATGCAACATCTCAAGCGTTGGAACCCGCGTACTGGCCAAGCGTTGAAGCCGGGGCAGATGCTGGTAGTTTCCGGGCCGCGCTAAGGCTTTCAGAACACTGTAGAACCAATGTGGGAGGGGGCTTGCCCCCGATATCGGTGGATCAGCCAATGAATCTGGTGGCTGACAAACTGCTATCGGGGGCAAGCCCCCTCCTACACTGAATCTCCAGTGTTCCCAACCGGCTTTTTCCAACCGGAACAAGCTGTTACTGTACCGACCATAAAGCCCAAGCCGCCTGGATCGGATCTCTGACTTGAAGCGTCCCCTCCTTCTACTAATAAGTCTGGCCTTGAGCTTTGGTGCGAACGCGACGATTACCGAGAGCCACGGGTATACGCAGTTCGGCAGGCTCAAATACCCAGCCAAATTCACCCACTTCGATTGGGTAAATCCTGCAGCGCCGAAAGGCGGGACCTTGCGGGTCATGGCATTTGGCACCTTCGATACGCTCAACCCCTACACGTTCAAAGGCTCAAGCCCGGTTTCAACCCCCAACTTCCTGCAATACGGCGTCAATGAGCTCAATGAACCATTGATGGTCGGCACCGGCCAGTACGCGCCATCCGGCGATGAGCCCACCTCAAGTTACGGATTGATTGCCCAATCGGTGGAGTACAGCGAGGACCGCAGTTGGGTAGTGTTCAACCTGCGCCCGGAAGCACGCTTTCACGATGGCAAGCCGATCACCGCGTATGACGTGGCGTTTTCCTATCGCACCCTGCTGACCGAAGGCCACCCGCAGTACCGCACCAACCTGCAGGAAGTGGCGCGGGTGGACATCCTCAACCGTCACCGCATTCGCTTTGTGTTCAAGCGCGCCGGCAACCCACTGCTGATCCTGCGCCTGGGCGAGTTACCGGTGCTGCCCCAACACTATTGGAAAAACCGCGATTTCAAGGCGACCACCTTCGAACCGCCGCTGGGCAGTGGGCCTTACCGTATCAGCAAGGTCACGCCTGGGCGCCAATTGGTGTTCGAACGGGTCAAGGATTACTGGGGCAAGGACCTGCCGGTCAACCAGGGTTTCTATAACTACGACAAGGTCGAGGTGGAGTTCTACCGCGACAGCGACGTGGCCTTCGAAGCCTTCAAGGCCGGCGAGTTCGACATCTATATCGAGCACCAGGCCAAGAATTGGGCGAATGGTTACAACTTCCCGGCGGTGAACCGGGGTGACGTGATCAAGGCGCAGATCGCTCACCAGATCCCCACCCAGAGCCAGGGCCTGTTCATGAACACCCGCCGGCCGACCTTCAGCCAGACCAAGGTGCGCGAAGCCCTGGGGCTGATGTTCGACTTCGAATGGACCAACCGCACGCTGTTCAGCAACGCCTACAAACGCACTTTGAGCTACTACCCCAACAGCGAGTTCGCGGCGACCGGCGTACCCGTGGGCCACGAATGGCTGATGCTCTCGCCGTACCGCGAGCAATTGCCGGCGAACCTGTTTACCCAAGCCTTCAGCCTGCCGCAGACCGACGGGCGCGGCATCCCCCGTGAAAACATGCGCCGCGCCCTGTCGCTGCTGGGCGAAGCCGGGTGGAAGTTGTCGGGCCAACGCCTGCTCAACAAGGACGGGCAACCGCTGCGCTTCGAGATTCTGCTGGTCAATCCGAACCTGGAGCGCATCCTGCAGCCCTATGTCGAGAACCTGATCAGCATCGGCATCGACGCGCGGCTGCGCACCGTTGACCGCGCGCAGTACAAGCAGCGCCTGGATCAGTTCGACTTCGACATGATCCTGATCACCCTCAATCAAACCCTGAGCCCCGGCCTTGAGCAGTGGCAGTACTTCCACTCCAGCCAGGCCGCAATCAAGGGCAGCAAGAACTACGCGGGCATCGCCAACCCCATTGTCGATCACCTGCTGGAACAACTGCTGGCCGCCCAGACACGCGAAGAACAACTGGCCGCCGGCCGCGCCCTGGACCGAGTGCTCCTGTGGCAGCACTACAGCATTCCCAACTGGTACCTCAACTATCATCGCCTGGCGTACCGTAACCGGTTCGCCTTTGTCACCACGCCGCCCTACAGCCTGGGCCTGAGCGCGTGGTGGCTGAAAGCGTCGGAGAAAGCCCAATGATGTCTTTGCGTACTTCACTGTTTGCCGGCCTGTTGCTGTGCTCCGCAGCCCACGCGGCGCCGCAACATGCGCTGACGCTCTACAACGAGCCGCCGAAATACCCCGCCGACTTCAAGCACTTCGACTATGTGAACCCGGATGCCCCCAAGGGCGGCACCTTCCGCGAATCGAGCATGGGCGGCTTCGACAGCCTCAACCCGTTTATCAGCAAGGGCGTGCCGGCCGACAACATCAGTCTGATCTACGACACCCTGGCCATGCAGAGCCTGGACGAACCCATCACCGAATACGGCCTGGTCGCCGGCAAGATCGAAAAAGCCCCGGACAACAGCTGGGTGCGTTTCTACCTGCGCCCCGAAGCGCGGTTCCACGACGGCCACCCGATCCGCGCCGAAGACGTGGTGTTCACGTTCCAGGAACTTATGAAGGAAGGCTCGCCGATCTACCGCACCTACTACGCCGATGTCGATGAAGTGGTCGCCGAAGACCCGCTGCGGGTGTTGTTCAAATTCAAGCGCACCAACAACCGCGAGTTGCCACTGATCCTCGGACAACTGCCGGTACTGCCCAAGCATTGGTGGGCCACGCGGGACTTCGCCAAGGGCAACCTGGAGGTGCCGCTGGGCAGCGGGCCGTACAAGGTGGCCGAGGTCAAGGCCGGGCGCATGATCCGCTACGAGCGGGTCAAAGACTACTGGGCCAAGGACCTGCCGATCACCAAGGGTTTCTACAATTTCGATAACCGCATCACGGACTACTACCGCGACAGCACCGTGTCCCTGGAGGCGTTGAAGGCCGGGCAGTTCGACTACTGGCTGGAATTCAGCGCCAAGAACTGGGCCAACGCCTACAACATTCCGGCAGTGACCCAGGGGCGGTTGATCAAGGAAGAGATCCCCAACGGCAACCCCACGGGCATGCAAGGTTTTGTGTTCAATACGCGCAAGGCGATGTTCCAGGACGTGCGCGTGCGCAAGGCCATCAGCCTGTTGCTGGACTTCGAGTGGAGCAACAAACAGCTGTTCAACGGCGCCTACACCCGCACCCGCAGTTACTTCGAAAATTCTGAAATGGCCGCCACCGGCCTCCCCGGCCCGGATGAGCTGAAAATCCTCGAGCCCCTGCGCGACAAAATCCCGGCCGAAGTCTTCACCCAGGCCTTCGAGCCGGCCAGAACCGACGGCAGCGGCATGATCCGCGCCCAGCAACGCGAGGCCTACCAACTGCTGCAGGAGGCCGGCTGGCGCATCGTTGATGACAAGATGGTCGACACCACGGGTAAACCTGTGACCATCGAGTTCCTGCTGGCACAGACCGAGTTCGAACGCATCCTGCTGCCCTTCAAGCGCAACCTGGCGGACCTGGGCATCGACCTGGTAATCCGTCGGGTGGACGTCTCGCAGTTCGTCAACCGTGTCCGCTCTCGGGACTTCGACATGATGGTGGGCAGCTTCCCGCAGTCCACTTCGCCAGGTAACGAACAACGGGAGTTCTGGAAGTCTTCCAGCGCCGACAAGCCTGGCAGCCGCAACTACATGGGCCTCAAGGACCCAGCGGTGGACCAGTTGGTGGAAGAACTGATCGACGCCGATTCGCGCAAAAGCCTCGTGGCCCATGCCAAAGCGCTGGATCGCGTGCTGCAGTTTGGCTACTACGTGATCCCCAACTGGCACATCAAGACGTTCCGCGTGGCGTATTGGGACCACCTGGGGCACCCCAAAGTCCCGCCGCGCTACGACGTGGGCACAGCCACCTGGTGGAGCAAACCCAACGTCAAACCTGCCGTCACCTTGGACACAGACACGAACGCCGATTCGGCGAGCGGAGGCGATTAAATGCTGGCCTATATTGTTCGCCGCCTGTTACTGATCATCCCCACGCTGTTCGGGATCCTGCTGATCAACTTCATCATTATCCAGGCCGCCCCCGGTGGTCCGGTGGAACAGATGATCGCCAAGCTTGAGGGCTTTGAAGGCGCCACCAGTCGCATTGCCGGCGGCGGCGCCGAAGTCTCGGTGGCCGGTTCCAGCAGCTATCGCGGCGCCCAAGGTTTGGACCCGGCGCTGATCAAGGAAATCGAAAAGATGTACGGCTTCGACAAGTCGGCGCCGGAACGCTTGTGGATCATGGTCAAGAACTACGCCCAGCTGGATTTTGGCGACAGCTTCTTCCGTGACGCCAAGGTCATCGACCTGATCAAGGAAAAGATGCCGGTGTCCATCTCCCTCGGGCTATGGAGCACGCTGATCATGTACCTGGTGTCGATCCCCCTGGGGATCGCCAAGGCCACGCGGCATGGCAGCCATTTCGACGTGTGGACCAGTTCGGCGATCATCGTCGGCTACGCGATCCCGGCGTTTTTGTTCGCCATCCTGCTGATCGTGGTATTTGCCGGCGGCAGTTACTTCGACTGGTTCCCGTTGCGCGGGCTCACCTCCAACAACTTCGACGAGTTGAGCTGGGGCGGCAAGATCCTTGACTACTTCTGGCACCTGGCATTGCCCATCACTGCGCTGGTCATCGGCAACTTCGCAACCATGACGCTGCTCACCAAAAACAGCTTTCTCGACGAGATCAACAAGCAGTACGTGGTCACCGCCAAGGCCAAGGGCCTGACCAACCACCGCGTGCTCTACGGCCATGTGTTCCGTAACGCGATGCTGCTGGTGATCGCCGGGTTTCCGTCCGCGTTCATCGGGATTTTCTTCACCGGCTCGTTGCTGGTGGAAGTGATCTTCTCCCTCGACGGCCTGGGCCTGATGAGCTTTGAAGCGGCGATCAACCGCGACTACCCGGTGGTGTTTGGCACGCTGTTTATCTTCACCCTGCTGGGGCTGATCGTGAAACTGATCGGCGACCTCACCTACACCCTGGTCGATCCGCGTATCGACTTCGCCAGCCGGGAGCATTGAGATGAATCTATCCCCCCTCAATCGCCGCCGGTTCGAGCGTTTCAAGGCCAACAAACGTGGCTGGTGGTCGCTGTGGCTGTTCCTGATCCTGTTCGGGCTGAGCCTGGGCGCGGAGCTGATCGCCAACGACAAGCCGCTGGCCGTGCACTACGACGGCGACTGGTATTTCCCGGCGCTCAAGCGCTACCCGGAAACCACCTTCGGCGGCGAATTCCCACTGGAAGCCAACTACAAGAGCCCGTATATCCAGGAGCTGCTCAAGGCCAAGGACGCCTGGACTCTGTGGGCACCGATCCCGTTCAGCTATCAGAGCATCAACTACGACCTGAAAGTGCCGGCCCCCGCGCCGCCCTCTTCCGTGAACCTGCTGGGCACCGATGACCAAGGCCGCGATGTACTGGCGCGGGTGATCTACGGGTTCCGGGTTTCGGTGCTGTTTGCCCTGACCCTGACCATCCTAAGCTCGATCATTGGCGTGATCGCCGGAGCCTTGCAGGGTTTCTATGGCGGCTGGGTCGACCTGGCCGGGCAGCGTTTCCTGGAAATCTGGTCCGGGCTGCCGGTGCTGTATTTGCTGATCATCCTCGCCAGCTTCGTGCAGCCCAATTTCTGGTGGCTGCTGGGCATCATGCTGCTGTTTTCCTGGATGAGCCTGGTGGATGTGGTGCGCGCCGAGTTCCTGCGTGGGCGCAACCTTGAATACGTGCGTGCAGCCCGGGCACTGGGGATGCAGAACGGCGCGATCATGTTCCGCCACATCCTGCCCAACGCCATGGTCTCAACCATGACCTTTATGCCGTTCATCCTCACCGGCGCTATCGGCACCCTGACCGCACTGGACTTCCTCGGCTTTGGTCTGCCAGCCGGCTCGCCATCTCTGGGTGAACTGGTAGCCCAGGGCAAATCCAACCTGCAAGCACCGTGGCTGGGCATGAGCGCGTTTGCCGTGCTGGCGATCATGTTGAGCTTGCTGGTGTTTATCGGCGAGTCCGCTCGCGATGCCTTCGACCCGAGGAAATGAGATGAATCAGGACAATCTGATCGAAATCCGCGACCTCAGCGTCGAGTTTGTCACCGGCGAGCATCACCACAGGGTGGTCAACAACGTCAGCTTCGACATCAAACGCGGCGAAACCATCGCGCTGGTCGGCGAAAGCGGCTCTGGCAAGTCGGTGACCGCCCACTCGATCCTGCGCCTGCTGCCCTACCCCTTGGCACGGCACCCGAGCGGCATCATCCAGTACGCCGGACAAGACTTGCTGACCCTCAAGGAAAAGACCCTGCGGCACATTCGCGGTAACCGCATCGCAATGATCTTCCAGGAGCCGATGACCTCGTTGAACCCACTGCACTCCATCGAGAAGCAGATCAACGAAGTGCTCGGCCTGCACAAGGGGCTGACCGGCAAGGTTGCCACGCAGCGCACCCTGGAATTGCTCGAACTGGTGGGCATTCCCGAACCGCACAAGCGCCTAAAGGCCCTGCCCCACGAGTTGTCCGGCGGTCAGCGCCAGCGGGTAATGATTGCCATGGCATTGGCCAACGAGCCGGAACTGTTGATCGCCGACGAGCCGACCACGGCCCTCGACGTGACCGTGCAGTTAAAAATTCTGGAGCTGCTCAAGGAGTTGCAGGCACGTCTGGGCATGGCCTTGCTGCTGATCAGCCACGACCTGAACCTGGTGCGGCGCATTGCCCATCGCGTCTGTGTGATGCAGAAAGGTTGCATCGTAGAACAGGCCGAATGCGAGACGCTGTTCCAGTCGCCGCAACACCCTTACACCCAGGAATTGCTGGCGGCCGAACCCAGCGGTGGACCGGCCAATAATGTGGTCGGGCCGCCGCTGCTGGAGGTCGATGACCTGAAGGTGTGGTTCCCGATCAAGAAGGGCTTTTTGCGCAACACCGTCGATTACGTCAAGGCGGTCGATGGCATCAACTTTAGCCTGCCCCAAGGGCAAACCCTGGGCATCGTCGGCGAAAGTGGTTCGGGCAAATCAACCCTCGGCCTGGCGATTTTGCGCTTGATCGGAAGCAAAGGTGGGATTCGCTTCGAAGGCCAGCAGCTTGACCGCCTGACGCAACAGCAGGTGCGCCCGCTGCGCCGGGAAATGCAGGTGGTGTTCCAGGACCCGTTCGGCAGCCTGAGCCCGCGCATGAGCGTCAGTGAGATCGTTGGTGAAGGTCTGCGCATTCACAAAATGGGCACGCCGGCCGAGCAGGAAGCGGCGATTATCGCGGCGCTCAAGGAAGTGGGCCTGGACCCGGAGTCCCGCCATCGCTACCCCCACGAATTTTCCGGCGGGCAACGCCAACGCATCGCCATCGCCCGCGCGTTGGTGCTCAAGCCGCGCCTGATCCTGCTGGACGAACCTACCTCGGCGCTGGACCGCACGGTGCAACGCCAGGTCGTGGAATTGCTGCGCAGCCTGCAGGCCAAGTACAACCTGACCTACCTGTTCATCAGCCATGACCTGGCGGTCGTGAAGGCATTGAGTCACCAATTGATGGTGGTCAAGCATGGCCAGGTGGTGGAACAAGGCGATGCGCGGGCGATTTTTGCTGATCCGCAGCACGCGTATACCCGGCAGTTGCTGGAAGCGGCGTTCCTCGTTCCTGCCTGAATGCACGCAGACCTAATGTGGGAGGGGGCTTGCCCCCGATGAGGGATTGTCAGCTGATGCAGCTGTGGCTGACCCACAACAATCGAGAGCCCCCCCTCCCACCTTCAGCCCTACTCCTTTAAGCCTGCCTAGTAGCGAACCAATATCATTTGCGCTCACCCCATCCTTTTGCTTTAATCGCGACCAATTCTTATTTACACCGTTTCTCTCGCGCTGGATGGCTAGTGTGTCGACCTCCTTCACCCACCTCTACGGCACCCACCACGGCTGGCTGCTCGGTCTGTTGCGCAGACGCCTGAACGACCGCTGGGATGCCGCCGACCTGGCCCACGACACCTTTATCCGCTTACTCAGCCGCCCACCGACCGAGACCGATCACGCGCGCCAGCGCTCCTACCTGGCCACCATCGCCCGTGGTTTGTGCATCGACCATTGGCGACGTCGCCAACTGGAAAAAGCCTGGCTCGACAGCCTCGCCCTGCGTCCCGAAAGTACCCAGCCGTCGCCGGAACAGCGGGCAATCATCGTCGAAACCCTCTACGAAGTGGACGCCATGCTCGCCCGCCTGCCGAGCAAGGTTCGCGAAGCATTCCTGCTGGCCCAACTGCATGGCCTGCCCTACAAAGCCATTGGCGAGCAACTGGGCGTGGGCGAACGCATGGTCAAGAAATACATGGCCCAGGCCTTGCTGCATTGCGCGATCCTCGAAGCCGAGCTGGATGGGATGCTGGTGCAATGAATACCCCCGGCAAGCTCAGCCATGCCAGCCTGGAACAGGCCGCGCACTGGTACGTGCGCCTGCAGGACCAAGGCAGCGCCCAGGAGCAGCAACGCTGGCAGGCCTGGATGGCGCAGAACCCGGAGCATCTGGCGGCCTGGCAGTATGTGGAGCGCGTCAGCCAGCGTTTCGCGCCGCTGATGGACCAAGCCCCGAGCGCCAGCCGCGCCTTGCGCAGTTCGCGGCGCCAGACACTCAAAACATTGCTGGTGTTGTGTGCCGGTTCAACCCTGGCGTGGGGCACTTGGCGCAACACCGCCCTGCCCCGGCTGGTGGGCGGCTGGAGCGCCGACTACGCCACCGGCAGCGGCGAGACCCGCGATGCCGTGCTGGCCGATGGCAGTCATGTATGGCTCAACGCCCTCAGCGCGCTGGATGTACGCTTCGATCCCCTGCAACGCCTGTTGCACCTGCGCTTTGGCGAAGTGCTGATTGATACGGCCAAGGACGCCGGCCGGCCCTTCCTGGTAGACACCGAACACGGCCGCCTGCAGGCCCTGGGCACTCACTTCAGTGTGTTGCAAGGCGAAGACCACACTGAGCTCAACGTCTTTGAGGGCCGGGTGCACGTGCGCACCGCCAGCCAGCAGGTGCGCATCATCGACGCCGGCCAGCAAATCGCGTTCAACCGCGATGGCTTCAACACAACCACCGCGGTATCCCCCGCGCGTGAAGCCTGGAGCCGTGGCGTGCTGCTGGCCGACAATTTGCCCCTGGGCCAGTTGGTGGCCGAGCTCAACCGCTATCGCACCGGCCACCTGGGCTGTGACCCGGCGGTGGCGCACTTGCCGGTGATGGGTTCATTCCCGCTGATGGACAGTGACCACGCTCTGCATCTGCTGCAAGCCGCGCTGCCGGTTCGGGTCGATCGGCTGATGCCATGGTGGGTCACCGTCGGCCCACGGTAAGTTTTTCCCCGCCGCCAGTTCCCTTTTTCAACACTCGTTCGGTTAACCCTGTAGACGCTTTCAATTCGCCGATCGACTTGATCCAAAGGGAAACATTCATGTCGCAACCTGCTCGCTTCGCGCTGCGCCCATTGGCGCTGGCCACTTCGCTGTTTTGCCTCGGTGTGCCGGTGGTGCATGCCGCCGAATCGCCTTCGACCCAGGAGACCACGCGCAGCTACCGCATCGCTGCTGGTTCGCTGATCAGTGTGCTGAACCGCTTTGCCGAGCAGTCGGGCATTTTCATTGCCGGCCACAACAGCCTGGCCGCCGGCAAGACCAGCCCTGGCCTGTCGGGCAACTACACCGCCGCCAGTGGCTTGCAACACGTGCTGCAAGGCAGCGGCTTGCAGGCCCTGCCCCAGGGCAACAATGGCTACGTGCTGGAACTGATCGCGGCCAGCACCGGGGCCCTGGAGCTGGGCGCTACCACCATTTCTGGCCAGGACTTGGGCGCTACCACCGAAGACACCCACTCCTACACCACAGGCTCGATGGCCTCGGCCACCGGTCTACCGTTATCAATGCGTGAAACCCCGCAATCGGTCACCGTGATCACCCGCCAGCAGATGG
This sequence comes from Pseudomonas sp. TE3911, assembly GCF_054062775.1. Taxonomy (NCBI): domain Bacteria; kingdom Pseudomonadati; phylum Pseudomonadota; class Gammaproteobacteria; order Pseudomonadales; family Pseudomonadaceae; genus Pseudomonas; species Pseudomonas sp. TE3911. The sequence continues at coordinate 2,740,278 of NZ_JBSSFP010000001.1, forward strand.
ACGATCAGGGTTCCAATAGCATTGCCGATACCCTGCGCCGCGCCCCTGGCGTGAGCGTGCAGAACTACGACAGCGAGCGCTGGGAGTTCTCCAGCCGTGGCCTGCCGATCACCAATTTCCAGTACGACGGCGTCAACTCCACCTACGACGGCGTGTACGACTACGGCACCACCAGCACCGACATGGCGGTGTACGACCACCTGGAAATCATCAAAGGTTCGGCTGGCCTGTTAAGCGGCTCCGGCGACCCGTCCGCCACCGTCAACCTGATCCGCAAAAAGCCCACCAAGGACTTCAAGGCCTCGGTCACCCAGACGTTCGGCTCTTGGGACAACTACCGCACCGAAGGCGATATCTCCGGCTCTTTGACCGAGTCTGGCAATGTACGCGGGCGCTTTGTCGGCGTGTATCAGGACCGCCAGTCCTACCTGGACCATTACCAGAACACCAAGGACATCGCCTACGGCATCCTGGAAGCGGACCTGACGCCCGACACCCTGCTGACCTTTGGCATCGACCAGCAGAACACTCGCTCGCGCGGCGCCAGTTGGACCGGTTTCCCGATGTACTTCAGCGACGGCTCGCGCACGAATTTCTCGCGCTCGTTCAACCCAGCCGCCGACTGGAGCCGCCGTGACTTCCAAAACCAGACGCTCTTCGCCTCGGTACAGCACAAACTGGCCAATGACTGGTCGCTCAAAGTCAGTCTCGACCGCAAACGCAGCCAGCACGACACTCTTTTGGCCTCCGCCAGCGGCGGCAACCCGGACCCGGTCACCGGCGACGGCATGTACATGTTCATGGGCAAGTACAAGGGCGACCAGGTGCAGAACACCCTGGACGTCAATTTCAGTGGACCGTTCAGCCTGTTCGGCCGCGAGCATGAGTTGATCATGGGCTTCATGGCCACACGCTCGAAACAGGACGTGCCGGTGTACGGCTCGATCTACCCCGGCGTGGGCGGCAGCATCTTCGACTGGCAAGGTGAATACGCCAAACCGAACATCCCACGCAGTGGCCAGAACGATATCGTGCAACGCCAGACGGGTGCCTACCTGGCCACTCGTCTGAAGCCTACCGATGACCTGTCGGTGATTCTCGGCACCCGCGTGAGCAATTTCAGCGGCACCGACAGCACCGACTTCTACGACCCGACCCAGACCGACAACCGCACCACCTACCACCAGAGTGGCGTGGTCACGCCGTACGCCGGGATCGTCTATGACCTCAACGACACCTGGTCGGTGTACACCAGCTACACCCAAATCTACCGACCACAAACCAGCAAAGACGCTGACCGCAAATTACTCGACCCCGTGGAAGGCCAAACCTACGAAGCCGGGCTCAAGGCCGCGTTCTACGACGGTCGCTTGAACGCCAGCTTCGCCGCGTTCCGCATCGAACAGGACAACGTGGCCGAATATGTCTCAGGCTTCGATACCGACTCGATTTACCGCCCCATCGCCGGCGCGACCACCAAGGGCGTTGAAGCCGAACTGTCGGGCGAGGTGCTGGACGGCTGGAATATCGCCGCCGGCTACACCTACCAGCACACCCGCGATGCCGATGACGGCTACGTGTACAGCTCGGTGCTGCAGACCACCACGCCACAGCAAGTGGTGCGCCTGTTCAGTTCCTATCGCCTGCCCGGCGCACTGGAAAATGTCACCGTGGGCGGTGGCGTGAACTGGCAGAGCGCGTTCTTCGGCAACGTGTTCCAGCCCGATCCGAGCGATACCGTCAACTTCGGCCACGACTCGCGCATCACCCAGGACAGCTACTACCTGGTAGACCTGATGGCGCGCTACCGCTTCAACGAGCACCTGAGCACCACGTTGAACGTGAAGAACCTGTTCGACAAAAAGTACTACACGGGCCTCGGCAACTTCGGCACTGGTTTCTACGGCGAACCGCGCAGCCTGCAGCTGGCGACCAAGTGGGACTTCTAAGCTGACGCCATTGGCGGCGTGTGTAATGATCATCCCTCGTTCTTCCAAGGGATGGAGCCACCGCTATGTCACCGGACACTTGCGCGACACACTCGCCCCGCTTCTGGCGTGACGAGCGCTTGCCGTTCATAGAAGCGCGGACCATCGCCGACGGGCGCAAGGTCACTTACACCCGTCACGCCCATGAGCATTTTTCTATCGGCGCGATCACCACCGGACGCAGCTATTACCACTACGGCGCCGAGACCTTCCAGATCAGCGTCGGCACGGTGGTATTGATGAACCCTGGCGACGTGCATGCCTGCAACCCTATTGAGAACGAGCATTGGTCCTACCATATGCTCTACCTCGATACCCCGTGGCTCACGAACCTGCAATACCAACTGGGCTTCAGTACCGAACAGGGTTACCGGCCATTCAATACGCCCCATTCCCGCGACCCGGTGTTGTTCAGCGGCCTGTTGGCGCTGTACAGCACATTGGTGGACGAACAGGCCGAACTGCTGCAAAAGCAAAGTGCACTGATCAGTTATTTCAGTGAAGTTCAGCAGCGCCTAAACCCATCGCTTACGCCAGTGCGGGAGGTGAACCACAAGCTGGAACGCGCCGCCGAATTCATCCGCGCGCACTGCACCCTTGCGTTGAAACTGGAAGATATTTGCCAGGCGGCCGAGCTGTCGCCGTCGTACCTGATCCGCGCGTTCAAGCAGTATTACGGGCTGACGCCCCATGCGTTTGTGGTCAATGAGCGTATCCAGTTTGCCCGCAGCCAATTACGCCAGGGCGAACTGATCGCCGATGTGGCCCTGGCCGCAGGCTTTGCCGACCAAGCGCATTTCCAGCGTGCCTTCAAACAGCACTTCGCCGCCACGCCCGGCCAGTACCGCGACCGGCTCAAGCCATCAGCAAATAACCCACACTGGCCACCAGCAACGCGGCCATTGAGCGGTTGAACACGCGCACGCCCTGGGGGTTACTCAAGTAGCGGCGCAGGAAGGTGCCCGCATAGGCCCAGCACGCCACCGACAGGTAACAGATCACCAGGTAGAGGCTTGCAAACAGCCACACCTGACCGGCGTCGCCATCGGCCACGAACAGGCCCATTCCCGCCACACAAGCCAGCCAGGCCTTGGGGTTGAGCCATTGCATAATCGCGCCGTAAAGCATTGATGGCGCAGTGGCGGTGCCCTCGGCGTCCAGGCGGCCATCATCGACGGCCAGTTTCCAGGCCATGTACAGCAAAAAGGCCACGCCGCCCCATTGAATCAATTGGGTCAGGATTGGCCAGCGCACCAACACTTCATGCAGGCCCAGGCCGATCAGCACCAACAGCAGGGTGAAACCGACGGCAGCGCCGAACACGTGTTTCTGGCTGGCGGCAAAACCGAAGCGCGCGCCGGAACTCAGGGCCACGACATTGACCGGTCCCGGTGTGATAGAGGTGGCCAGGGCGAAGGCGGCCATGGAAATAATCAAGCTCATTGCGGATCCCTTTTTATGGTGATGCATGAAGAGGGATCCACGGTATAAGGCCGAGCCGAAACGGTATTGAACAAAATCACCCTGGCCCCCAGTCCCGCGGCGAGGCTGCCTCAGCGCTGCGCAGGAATGCGGATATCGCCCTCCCGGCATTGGGTTTTCACACTGCGCGGGCAGCCGGCGAACGCCAGCTCCTTGGTCAGGCAGACGCGCACTTCCGACAGCACCTTGCCTTTGCAGATCACGGCCAACCCATGATTGCCCATGCGCGGGTTGCTCTCGCGAAACAACGCCTCGATCTCACGGGCAGGCAACGAAGGCGGTGTATTGAACGGTTGCAGTTGCGGCGGAATGGCGACAACGCCCAGTGCCACATCGGTCTTTTCCAGATATGCCATTGGATCCAGCCCACTGCAAGTACCGTGCTTGGCCCATTCGTGCTTGAGCAGGGAACGCGTGGGAAACAGCGCCGCGCCCTTGTCCATCTCTTCGCGAGACAAGCGTGACTGGGAATCACAGGACGCCGGCCACCCGCCCTTCGCGTATTGCGGCCACAGACCGTGAAGCACAAAACCGTAGCCTTTACCTGAACACTGTTCGTTATCCGGGTGCGTCAGGCAAAACGTCGGCGACCATGACAGCGACAACACGTAGAAATCAAACTCTCCAGGCGTGCCCTGACTTCTTGGGGCCGCCATTGCGCCTGTAGCGAGCACAAGGCACAACACCATCCAGTATCTCATCCGTCTATTCCTTGAGAAAAAACACGTATATCGCATCTAGCCGGGATGATGGGGGTTGCGCTGTAGCACCTTGTCCAGAATCCGGTCGGTTTTCAATGCCTCGATGGCCAGCGAAGGATGCTCGGCTTCACCACGGATATGCGCGTTCATGGCCAACACGTGGTGCCACTGGATATGCGCGTGGCATGGCACGTCCAGCACTTCGTTGGTCTCGGCTTCAAGGCGCAGCGGTTGGTCTTCGAAAACGGCAAACGTAATGCGACCCTTACTGCCGATCAGCTCGACGTTGTCTTCCCGTCGGTCGGCAACAAAGTTCCAGCAACCCATGCCCAGCGCGCCCGAGCTGAAGGTCCAGCAAGCTGTAACCGCGTCCTCGGCCACATAGCGACCTGCCTGGCGTGCTGTAAAACCGGACACCTCGACGATATCCCCGGCCAGGTACTGGAACAGGTCAAAGCCGTGGCTGGCCAGGTCGGCAAAATAGCCGCCACCCGCGATCAGCGGGTCGGTGCGCCAGTTGGCGGCGCTGGCGTCCTCGGCAGCCGGTGGTTTGCACAGGGTCCAGGTAAGCTGACGCAGCTCGCCGATGCGCCCATCCCGCAGCCAATCGCGAACTTGCTGAAAGCGCGGCAGCGAACGGCGGTAGTAGGAGACAAACAAATGCAGCCCGGCACGCTCGAAGGTACGTTGCATCAATGCGCTTTGCTCGGCATTCAGCGCCATGGGTTTCTCGACGCAGCAATGCTTGCCGGCCGCGGCCACCATCAGGCTGTATTCCAAGTGGCTGTCGGGCGGTGTGGCGATGTAGACCGCGTCCACCTCAGGGTCGTTGATCAGCGCTTGGGCGTCGGTATAGGAACGGGCAATGCCATGGCGTGTTGCATAATCGCGCACGGCGGCCTCGCGACGCCCCATCACGGCTACCAGGGCCGAACCTGGCGCTTTGTAGAAAGCGGGCCCACTCTTCAATTCAGCGACACTGCCACAGCCGATCATGCCCCAACGTACGGTGCTCATCTGTTTTCCTCGTGCGTTTTGTTCAGTCGGGCAGTATCCACATACCCATCCCTGCGCGCCATAACCACTTAGCATGACAATTGCATTACACTTTTATGACATTCATGCCGCTGCGGGACACAGACGATGAAAATCAGGGCAACGGTCATTTGCGAACACGAGGGGCATATCCTCTTCGTGCGCAAGGCCAGATCAAAATGGGCGTTGCCGGGTGGCAAGGTCGAGCGCGACGAACGCCCGGTGGGCGCCGCCGAACGCGAGCTGGAAGAAGAAACCGGATTGAACGTGGACGGCCTACTCTATCTGCAGGAACTCAAAGCCCGCGACACGCTGCATCATGTGTTCGAAGCGTCAGTGGTGAACATCGCGGACGCGCGACCCTGTAACGAGATTGTCGACTGCCAGTGGCACGCTTATGGCGCGCTCGACCAGTTGGACACCACCGACGCCACCAAACACATCGTCAAATCCTTTCTACGCCGCCTGTAAATCGGCGCTCTGGTCGCTGGCCAACACCCCTCGTATCACCAAGCCATTTGCTCTCTGCCGTTCGACAAAGGATTTGACGAACGCGGCAGCGGCTGCCTGCACCAACGGTACTGTCAGTGTTCAAAAATCCAGCGTCTATTTGTAGCGAAAACGCCGAAACACCCGCGCCAAAAAGCCTCCTTCACGACCTCTCGTCTGCTGCCTCGGCTTACGCTTGACTCCAAGCGACGATCAAAAGAGGCTCTTGGCTATTCGCCATCATCCCCGAGCACTCCCATGAGCATCGATCACCCAAGCCAGCCCGACAGTGACGTGTACCGAACGCTGTTGGAGTCGACCAAAGCCATCCCCTGGCGTATCGATTGGCAAACCATGACGTTCAGCTACATCGGCCCGCAGATCGAAACATTGCTGGGCTGGACCCCGCAGAGCTGGGTCAGCGTGGACGACTGGGTCGAGCGCATGCACCCGGATGACCGTGAATACGTGGTGAATTTCTGTGTGTCGCAGTCCCGCGCCGGCGTGGACCACGAGGCGGATTACCGGGCACTGACGGTCAACGGCGACTACGTGTGGATTCGTGACGTGGTGCACGTGGTGCGCAAGGACGGCGAGGTCGAAGCCCTGATCGGCTTTATGTTCGATATCAGCGAACGCAAGAAAACCGAAGAGCACTTGGTACGCCTGCAAAAGCAACTTGAGGAATATTCCTACCAGGACGGCCTGACCGGCATCGCCAACCGACGCATGTTCGACACCGTGCTTGAGCGCGAATGGGCCAGCGCCCAGCGCAGCCAGTTGCCGCTGTCGTTGATCATCCTGGATATCGATTTTTTCAAGCAGTACAACGATCACTACGGCCATATCAAGGGCGACGAATGCTTGCGCCAGGTCGCACGTACCCTGTCGCTGGCAGCCAACCGGCCACGGGATTTCATCGCGCGGATCGGCGGTGAAGAGTTTGTATGGCTACTACCGGAAACCGACGCGGCGTCGGCCAAACAGGTAGCACGACGTTGCCTGCACCTGATCTGCCAGCAGCAGATCGAGCATGGTTTTTCGGCGGTGTCGAACCTGCTGACCATGAGCCTGGGCGTCGGTACACGTATCGTCACACCAGATAGTCCGATGCTGGAATTTGTCGAGGGTGTCGATAAATTGCTCTACCAGGCCAAACGCAATGGACGGATGCGCGCGGAGTTTGCCGAGGGTGAAGTTTGACGCGGAGGTCAAATCGCGGGCAAAAAAAATCCCAAGTAGCTGATGGAAACTTGGGATTTAAAAATGCATAAACCGTGGGAGGTGAACGCCCGGCTATAGTAACGACTGTAAAAACGTGTAACAAGACTATTTCAATCCTTTCGTCGGATTGGAAGTGTTGTAAGTCCTTCAATAACCACATGTTTTTTAGGGTAGTGACGGATATAAGTGCCACTTTTTGGTGCAACTACCGGGTATATTTCCACTTATAAAAAAGGGTTATTAATAAAAATAACGACGCATCCTTCGATGGGTCCACGCGTGATTACACCCTGTTTTTTTCGTAGCGCACGTCGTCACACTCAACCTGCCCTACTTTCGACCAGCCCAGGCGTTGGTAAAAACCGTTTGCACGAATGTGGTCACGCCCGTCGGTGATCAGAAACAGTGTGGTGTGGTGTTCAAACAACACGGCTTCGGCAACAGCCATCAGTTTCCGACCGAGGCCGAGACGCTCGTGAGTCGGCAGTACGAACATCGCAAACACTTCGCCTTCGGCCAGGTCGACCATCGCAAAGGCTGCAGGTTGACCGTCTACCTCAGCGATCCATGCACAGGGCGCGTCACGAATGCTCTCGGCCAGAACTTGGGGCGTAATGCCCAGGTCGGCCATCTGCGCAACGCTCAAATGGTTTTGCACCACAGACGTACGGATGGCGAAGAGCGTGGCGACATCGTCCTGCGTCGCTACCCGGATAGTGGTTTGCATACTGGCTCCCTGTCCTTGGATAAAGGCGCAATTGTAGACAAATGAGAAGCCAGGGGTTGGGATGGTTTTGTAAGCCGAGTGCTGGTGGCCGAGGCCTATTTACGCGCCACTTTGTAGCGTACGCAGTCCTGGTAGAAGCTTTGGCGGATCGCCTCCGGCTTGAGGCGTGAACGGCTGTCGTAGGTCTGCTCGGTGATGCCCATGGCCATCATGCGCATCCAGGATTTGTTGAACTTGAGGGTCTGGATCTTCTGCCGAGCGGCGTACAACGACACCCCCGACAGCTTGAGTTCCTGGGCCCTGGCAGCGGTGCCAGCGCCCCAACTGCACATGTACTTGTCACCCTCGCGCAGCTCCCGTGCCTGCACGACAGCCGCGCCCCCTGCCAGGGAGCAGGCGATCAGCATGATTCCAACATTGCGCATTTGCATCCCCGCCTAACCACCTGAAAATAAAAGCGATTCTGGCGAGGATTTTGTTACAAAGGGGCCATTAAATTGCCTTATCGAGTGAACGGGTTGTTGGCGAGTACGCTCGCCACACAGCGTTCACCCATTACAACGTTGCAGGCAGTCACCACTGATAAGTCGCACTCGCCTGCACCGTGCGCTGCGAGCCATACCAGCACCACGAGTAGGAATAGCACGACGCGACATACTCTTTATTCGCCAGGTTGGTAGCGTTCAGCGCCAGGCGCAGGTTGTCCTTGAGGTTGACGATGTTCTTGATGTCGTAGTGCACCGCCGCATCGAACAAGGTGTAGCCCGGTACTTTCAGGGTGTTAGCCGTATCGCCCCACGAAGAGCCGACATAACGCGCACCGGCGCCGGCACCAAAACCCTTGAGGTTGCCGTCATGGAAGGTGTAGTCCGCCCACGCCGAGGCGGTGTGACGCGGAACCGCGTAAGTGGTGGTGCCCTCTGCGTTGATGGCCGGGCCTACGCCGATGTCGCTGATGGGTGCATAGCGCACGGTATTGTTGGACTTGCTGATGCGGTTATCCAGGTACGCGTACGCCGCAGTGATGTCCAAGTTGTCATTGAGGCTGGCCTTGCCTTCCAACTCAAAACCACGGGATTGCACTTCGCCGTCCTGGCTCTGGCAACGACCGGTACCGCACAGGTGCGTCGGGTCCGGATCGGTCGTCAGTACGTTGCTCTGGCGCAGGTCAAATATCGCCGCCGTGATAAAGCTGTTACTGCCCGGCGGCTGGTATTTGATGCCGATTTCATACTGTTTACCTTCGGTCGGCTTGAACACCGAGCCGCCATATCCGGTGCCCGACTGCGGGTTGAAGGATTCCGAATAGCTGGCATACGGCGCCAAGCCATTATCGAAGAGATAGACCAGGCCGACACGACCGGTGAAGGCTTTGCTGTCCAGCGAGGATTGACTCTTGGCGCCCGTGCGAAGGGTTTTGGTGCTGCTCTCGGTGCTGGCCCAGTCATAACGACCACCCAGCAGCAACACCCACTTGTCCCACTTCATCTGCTCTTGCAGGTAGACGCCGGTCTGTTCGCTACGCGACGTGCCGTCTGTGGTGTACGCCGGTACCGCAACGGCTGCGCCGTAGACCGGGTTGAAAATATCCAGGGTTGGCCCGGCAGTGTAGGTGCCTGAGCCGGACAGGGTGTCGGTGCTGGTGTTCTGATAATCGAGCCCCATCAGCAAGGTGTGCTGCAACGGGCCCGTGTCGAATTTGGCCTGGACCTGGTTGTCGAGGGTATAAGCGTCCATGTCCACATCAGTAGCGATAGTCGAACGGCGGATAGTCCGATAATCCGTCAGCAGGTAGTTGCTGTAGAGGCTACGGTATTGGCCTTCACTGCGCAGGTAACGCGCGTTTTGGCGTACGGTCCACACGTCATCGAAGTGATGTTCGAAGGCGTAGCCGATGGAGTAATACTCGCGGTCGCTCTTCTCAAAGTTCTTTTCACCGTCGTAGAAATCCACATCAATGCTGCGCCCGGTTGGGCTGTGCAATACCGAGCCCCAGGCGGGGACTGATCCGTAGGACGCGCCCTTGGGGTCCTTTTGAAAATGCCCGAGCAGCGTCAGCGACGTGGCATCGTCCGGGCGCCAGGTGAACGCGGTCGACAGCGACTGGCGGCGGGTCTCGGTGTGTTCAACCTGACCATCGGCATCGTCGAAAAGTCCGGCAACACGGTAGGAGTACACGCCCTGATCGTCTATCGGCCCGCTCAAATCGAAGGTGGTGCGCTTCTTGTTGAAGGTGCCGTATTCGACGCCCACTTCATGAAACGGCGTGTCCAGCGGGCGCTTGGTGACCATGTTAATTACCCCGCTCGGTGTGCCCTGACCGTAGAGCACCGACGCCGGACCACGCAGCACTTCAACACGCTCCAGGTCGAAGGCGTCTTTTTGCGGCAAGGCATCACGACTCGATGGCATGCGCAGGCCATCAAGGTAGGTGGCAGGAGCAAATCCGCGGATCGTCAATTGGTCCAGACGCGAGGCGGTAGCGCCACGGGTTTCCGGGACCACGGCGGCGCTGTAGCGCAGGATCTGGTTGAGGCTCTCGGCGTTCTGCGCACGCATCTGGTCTCGGGTCACGATGGAGATCGACTGCGGGGTTTCAATCAGCGCGGTGTCGGTCTTGGTTCCCGACAGGCTGCGCGTGGCCACATAGCCGGACACTGGCCCAGTGGGGCTTTCAGCCTGGTAGGCAGCGCTGATGGTGGTGGGCTGCAACTCCATGGCGCCGCCGTTATCCGGGATAGCTTCCAGGCGGTAGCGGTCGGCGGAAATCTTCAAGGCTTGCAGGCCGTTGCCGGCAAGCAGTTGGTTCAGGGCCACATCGGTGTCGTATTGCCCGCTCAAGCCATTGCTACGCTTGCCCCGAGTCAAGCTTGCATCAAAGGCCAACACCAGCCCCGCCTGCTCGGCCAGGCTATTGAGGGCCTGGCTCAAGTCACCGGCCGGGATCTGGAAGCTACGCACAGCGCGGCTGCTTTCTTCGGCAAAGGCGGATTGGACATTCAGCAACGGCACTGCGGCAAAAGCCATCGCCACTGACAGAGCCAGTGGATGCAAGGGACGAGCGAGGCGCGACATGGGAAATCCTGCGTAATAGAAGTTCTATTAACCATGACGGCCATGTCCGCAAATCGGGCAAGAATGAGATCGGTTTTTATCTGAGAAAGTTTTCCCCGTGTACTGATGCAATCAGTTGGACCGCTTTTTTGTGTAGCCCTCTGCCAGGACATGGGTGGGCTCCCACGAATTCCTCTGGTTCAAAACTGGTACTTCATCCAGTCATGATCCAGGGATCTGAAAAAAGCGATCCGTCCATCACCCCCACGCCACCACCAACAACCCTACCCCCAACGCCAGGCACAAAGGCGAATAAAACCAGGTGTCCATACTCGCAAACCGCGACCCACTGACTTTCTTGAAAAACCCGACCAACTCCGAGTCCCCAATCGCCCTGGCAAACATCACCAAGGCAATCGCGCTGATCCCCCACTGCAATGCCCCATGGGACACTGGCGAGAAATAAAGCCCAGCCCGAAGACACACGAGCAGCGCAATCGCCACCAGCCCCATCGCCACCAGAAAAGTGCCCAATGCCGACGGTTTAAACGCCGGGCGTGGCCCGCTGGCGAATTCGCCGGGGAGTTGGGGGATGGCGGCGAGGCTGCCGAGTTTGCCTCCCGCCGCCCAGTACAGGTGGACCATGCTGATGCAGGTAAAAATGCCGACAATCCACCGCGCGATGACAAAGCTCATGGCTGGCTCTCCTTAAAGGTGCGAAACAGGATAGTCGCCCAGAGATTTTTTGCAGGCATTTCGTCGGCAGCTGATGCTAAAGTGCCGCCCCATGAAATTCGCCCGTGCCGACCGCTCGCTCATTGCCTGGATGCTGTATTGCTGCGTCCTGTTCAATGTGTTCGTCTGCAGTATTGGTCATGGGCAGATGGTGGGGATGCAGCTCAATGGCATCGGCGGTCAGTTCTGTACCGTGGACCCGCGTACCCAGGCGCCCCAGCCGTCCAACTCCACCGATGAGAACCTGCCCACGCTGTCCAAGGCGTTTGGTTGTCCGCTGTGCTCCTCCGGCGGGATGGGACCGGCGCTCAGTTCCAGCCTGAATGTGGCGGTGTTGCCGCAACCCCATGCGCCACCGCCGGCCATTGTGCTGGCCGCCGACATCCCTGCTCGCTTCACCTGGCCCGCGGCTAACCCGCGCGCGCCTCCTGCCTTCGCCTGATCCCTTCGCTTTCCGATCTGCACCGGCCACCGTTTTTCCAAGGAGATACGGACGGCTGTGCATTGCTTTCAAGCCAAGTTTTTCAGGATTCAACTATGAAACATTTACCCCTGTTGGCGGGCCTGTTCGGCTGCCTGCCTGTCTGCGCCTGGGCCATTGAGCTGGCCCCGACCACCATTGATGGAGAATCAACTGCCGAGCCTGGCCTGTCCCTGGATCAGTCCAGCGGCGTGGCTTCGCGCTTGGGATTGAGCGTGCGGGAAACCCCGGCGTCGGTGGCCATAGCCAATCGCAACGATATCGAGCGTCATGGCGCCAAGACCTTCCGCGATGCAGCCAACACCCTGCCCGGCGTCAACGCCAGCGCACCGCCGGGTTTCGGTGGATTTGTGTCTTATCGTGGATTTACCAGCAGCCAGATCACCCAAATGTTCAATGGGATCAACGTCGCCACCGGCCTGGCGCGTCCCGTGGATGCGTGGATCTATGACCGGGTGGAACTGGTCGGCGGCCCCTCCTCCTTGATCAACGGCGCTGGCTCCGTGGGCGGCTCACTGAACTACGTCACTAAGTTGGCGACCCGTGAGGACCAAGCCGCCGAAGGCCAACTGACCTATGGCAGCTACGACACGGCCGGCATGGCTTTTGGCGTGAACCAAGCGTTGACCGAACCGGGTGCCGAGGTGCAGCACTATGCGCGCCTGGATGTCAGCCGCAATACCAATCACAGCTACATCGACCGCGCTCAGCGCGATGCCTGGAGCCTGGCGTTTTCCCTGCTCAGTGACCTCACTCCCGACCTGTCACACACCCTGGCCCTGGAGTATCAGGATGAACACGAAGACAGCCCGTATTGGGGTACACCGGTGCTCAACCCCAAGGCCGGCGAGCTGAAGATCGACACACACAACCGCTTCAACAACTACAACGTGGCAGACGGTCGTTATGAACAGCGCACGCTGTGGGCACGCTCGATCATCGACTACCGGATCAACGACAGCACCACGCTGAAAAACACCCTCTACCACCTCGACAGCCAGCGCGACTACCGCAACCTGGAGACCTACCAGTACACCACCAATAACAGCGCGGTGAACCGGTCCACAGCCTACCAAGTGCGCCATCAAGGCGAACAGAACGGCAACCAGTTCGAGCTGCGCCATGACGACAGCCTGTTCGGCCTGTCGACCACTTGGTCCGGCGGCTTTGAGTACAAGGTCAACAGCACCACCAGCACGCCCTGGAATATGCCGGGTAACAGCACGGTGGATCCAAACGACTTCAATCCCGGGCACTTCTACGACATCCCGCGAACCCAGGAAAAGTTCGGTAAGGACAAGACTAATGAAGTCACCACCAAAGCACTGTTCGTGGAAAACCGACTGGGCCTAACCGATAAACTCTCGCTGCTCAGCGGCCTGCGTTACGACGCCATCGACCTGGATGTGACCAACCACCGCGTTGTCACGGCTACTAACCCACGGCACTTCAAGCGCCGTTGGGAGCCGGTGACAGGCCGCGTGGGCCTGACGTACCAGTTCATCCCCTCAGCCAATTTCTACGTGCAATACAGCACCGCCGCCGAGCAGCCCACTACCACCACTCAGGTGTTCGACGTCTCGACCGGCAAGCAGTGGGAAGTGGGCAGCAAGTTTGACTACTTGGACGGGCGTGGCTCGGCGACCGTGGCCGCCTACAGGATTGAGCGCAAGGATTTTGCCGTCACCGACCCACAGGACCCGACCACCAGCATCCCGGTCGGCGCGCAGTCGTCCAAGGGCATCGAGTTGGCGAGTTCGCTGCGCATCACACCAAAGCTTCTGGCAGAGGGCAACTTCGCCTGGGTGGATGCGGAGTACGACGAGTTCAACGAGAAAATCGCCAGCGGCGCAGTGGTTTCGCGTAAAGGCAATACGCCGACCAACGTGCCCAAGCGCGTGGGGAATGTGTGGATGACTTATGATTTCGCCGAGGACTGGCAAGGCGGCGTGGATGCGCGGTATGTCGCCGAGGTGTACGCAGATAATGCCAACACGATGACCGTCCCTGCCTACACCCTGTTCGGGACGTTCCTGCGCTACAACGTGGATGCGCACACGTCGGTGACTGGGCGGGTGCGCAACTTGACCAATGAGGTGTATGCCGAGTTTGCGCATGTATCGCCGGCTTACTACCTCGGTTCGCCGAGGACCTTTGAAGTGGCGGTGCAAACCAAGTTCTAAACAGCAACGTGTTCACAATGTGGGAGGTGCGGTGCGACGATTCGGCTTGCTCCCTCCCACATTACGGATCATTTCAGGCTGGCTTCAACTTTCCCCGCCACATCCTCCGTCAACCAAGCCTTCCACACTTCAGGGTGTTCTTTCATAAACGCCTGAGCCACGTCACGTGGCGGTGTGTGGTTCTCGCTCATGGTCGCCAAGGCTTTGTTCAGCGGCTGAATCGGAAACTCGACCTTCTCGAAAAACGCCGCAATCTGCGGGTGTTCCTTCTGAAACGGGGTAGACACACCGATGCTCAACTTGGACGCCAAAGACCGCGTAGGCTTCGGATCGGGATTATCCGCATCCGTCAGCGTTTTCCAGGCCTCGGCATCGAACGGTGGTTCTTCCAGCTGGATCAACTTATAGCGGCCCATCAAGGGCGTCGGCGACCAGTAGTAGAACAGCACCGGCTTGCCACGGCGGATCGACGAGGCAATTTCGGCATCCAGTGCCGCCCCCGAACCACTGCGAAAGTTCACATAACTGTCGTCAAGGCCATAGGCCTTGAGCTTCTGCTTGTTGACCACTTCCGAGGTCCAGCCGATGGGGCTGTTAAGGAAGCGTCCTTTGCCTGGGGATTCCGGGTCTTTGAACACGTCCTTGTAACGAGCCAGGTCTTTTACGCTTTTAAGGTCCGGTGCCAGAGGCTTGATGCCTTTGGCGGGATCGCCCTTGACCACGTATTCCGGCACCCACCAACCCTCGGTGGCACCTTTGACCGTATCGCCCAGGCCGACAACCTTGCCTTCGGCCTCGGCCTTCACCCACACCGGGCTGCGCCCTGCCCACTCTTCGCCGATGACCTGAATGTCGTTCTTGGCCAGGGCGCTTTCCAGCGTAATAGTGGTACCGGGCAAGGTGTCGGTGGGCAGGTCGTAACCCTTCTCGACAATCACCCGCAGTATTTCGGTGATCAGGCTGCCGCTTTCCCAGTTCAGGTCGGCAAAGTGTACCGGCGCCTGCGCGGCTGAGACAGACAGACTCAGGGCCGTAAACGACGCAGCCAACAGCGTTCTCAATCCTTTCATGCCCTTGCACCTCGCGATATCGCAGCAAACAGCGGACGGCTTTGCTGCTATGCGCGAAGCCTCTGAATAGTTAAGTCAACTCAACTGTAGTAGAGGTTCCGGGAGATAGGAGATGTTCGCAGTATTTGTTGGCTATTCGCTGGCCTTGAACGTTACCAGCTCACCCTTGCGCCATTTGGCGGCCTTGCCGGTCACGGCTTTGAGGGTTTTGGTCAGGCCTTCCTGCAGTTGTTCATTGGCCGCAAACACCAGCATCACGCTATGGCCTTCCTTGAAGACGATGCCGTGACCTTCGGCCGTCGACACAAAGGCATAGTCGCCCAGGCCATACACCGTCAACTTGATGTCGCGGAACTTGAGTTCGAACTTGCCACCTTCGCGACTGGGCAATACCGCGGCACGAAAATGGTCACCCACCTTGAGTTCCAAGCGCGGCTTGTCATCTACGACCATCGCCGCTTCCGTGTCTATTTCGGCGATGTAGATGCCTTCCGGCGTCTGCTCAGTGATGTAAACGAAACGGGATTGAAACTGTTTGACCAACTTTGCGCGCAAATCACCCAGCACGAACAACGCGTGCATATCCAGATTACTGACTGCCAAGGAAACGCCCCCACATCGAAAAGAGCGCTGTCCGCCAGAGCGGGCAGCACAAAAAAACGGCCATCTCGGCTCGATCACACGACACAATCATAGAAAAAACTGAAGAAGATCTCGCGGCTGCGCTCCAGGAGACTAGTGCAGACGCACACGATGGGCCTCATGCAAGGTCATCGCGAATCGCAGGAGATCACAGGTTCAATAACCAGAGAATACTGGTCGACCCGCTTCAGAAAATAACACTATTAAAAACGCAGTTTCCGACAGCGTATACAAACAAAAAAAGCCTCGGCGTGGAACCAGACGCCAACTGCCGACGACAATACTAAAACAGCAACACAGGTTAAAACCACCTGTAACGCTGCTGCTGGGTCAACAAAGATCGATCGACAGGAGCTGACCATGCAACGACGCCAATACAACGCTATGCCTTCCAGCACTCGTTCATCATGGCAGGACGAACATCCATACTACTGCTTGCACAGTCCCAACGGGTACCCTCAATCAGTTCTTTACCAAGTAGTACCCGCCGGAAGAAACTTCTTTCATATCCGCGAAGTGACCAGCGGCAGGATCAAAGGCTTTCGCAGCGACCACATCGAGGCCTGTGAACTGGCCAAGCGGCTGGAGGCCTCCCTGCTCGGGGGGATCGTTTCGTCACCCGGATGACTTTACTGCGCCGCCACCCCTCAACAACTGCCATACTGGCCTGTCCATTGAAATTGGCCCCGTTCGGGTCAGGTTTCATCAGTGCAGTTGGTTACCTCGAAGGGAAGGCTATACGTGACGGAATTTGATATTGGCGAATTTTTCATCCACGGCGACGCAAGGGAAGTAGACGGTGAGTTTCAAGCAGTGATCGTGATGCGCGCCAAGCCACCGTTGACCACTGTCACCACGCATCAGGTGGAAAAGGACCGTTGGTTCAAGACGCTGGATTCCGCCGCCATCGCTGGAAAAGAATCCGCCCAGGCGCTCAAGACTGCGGTGGATTCAGGCGCGCTGACCTCCTGACAATCCGATCGAACTCTACCGCGCCACAAGCCTCCCATGCATAACCATCCAGAAACCTGCAGGGAGAACGATATGGACGCGCCAATACCTACACTCGAAACGTTATTCGAACAACTGGGCCTGGACTCGTCGCCGCAAGCCATCGACGCCTTCATTGTCGCGCACCCGCTGAGTGACGACGTGAAGTTGATCGACGCACCGTTCTGGACGCCGCAACAGGCTCAGTTTCTGAAGGAAGAACTGCGTGAAGACGCTGACTGGGCCATCCCCGTAGATGAGCTCAACCAGCGCCTGCATCAACCGCAGTAACCCACTCGACGCAGGCGGCCTGCGGCTCGCAGCCGCTTGCCCTACCTGTAACCGTGCCTAACGCACAGCCTTCGCCGCCTCCGGCTTATAGCCCAGACGCAAGCCACCCCAATGCCGCCCACGGACCATGATAGGTACCGACAAATCGTGCATCAACTCGCCGGTATCGCGGGTGTAGGTCTGCAACAACACCGCTTGTTGATGGCTGCCGCAACGAATCCCGGTGCGGTCGTCGAACTTGCGCTTGGTCCGATTCTGCACCGCGTCGACTTGGGTATCACCGGTCAGCGCCTGGGAAAACGCGTTGTTGTGGGTCGGCACATAGCCTTGGGGCGTGCAGGCAATCGCAAACACTAACCCTTCGTGACGTGGCAGCAGCGCTTCCTGAATCGCCGGCAACACTTGGTCGGTATAACCGTCGAACCGCGTGTGGTACTTGCTCGGGCTGGTTTTGGGGATCAGCGTGTAGCTGCGGTCGAACAGGTCGTCCAGGCTGATGCGGTTTTGCTGCACATCCGCCTCGAACTGCTCGGCAATGCGGCCAGCCCCCTCCCGCGCCAGGTCGTAGACACGCTGGTGATAGTCATCGAGCCCGACCTCGGCGAGGCGTTCGCTGATGGTTTCCGCCTGCCCTTCCATTTGCACGGCGGCGTCGGCCAATTGGCGGGTTTGCTGGTCGCTTATATCCAGGTCGCTGCGCATCTGTTCAACGGCGTGGAACAAACTGTCGAGTTGGGCGCGGTTGGTGTCGGCGCCCTGGGCGATCTCATTGACCTGCCCTTCCACATCCGCCGCCAGGCTGGCGATGCTGTGCAGTTGTTCGCCAGCCTGCTCCACCTGCTCGACACCGGTGTGCAAGTCCGCCGACAACTGGCGAATCTGCTCCACCACCTGAGCCGTTCGCTGCTGGATATCCGCCACCATCAACCCAACTTCATCGGTGGCGGTGGCCGTACGACCGGCCAGGCCACGCACTTCGTCCGCCACCACGGCAAACCCGCGCCCATGCTCGCCCGCCCGCGCCGCTTCAATGGCGGCGTTAAGCGCCAGCAGGTTGGTCTGGCTGGCGATGGACTGGATCACCAGGGTGACGCGCTGGATTTCTTCGCTGCGCTGGCTCAAGGCCTCGATCAACTCGCGGCTGGCATTGGCACGTTGGCTGAGCTGGTGCATGCGGATGATCGACTGGGCCAGAACTTCACGACCTTCGGTGCTGCGCTGATGGGCTTGGCTGGCAGCATCCAAAGCCTCGCGGCTCAGTTGGGAAGTGACTTTTTCGGTGCCGATCATCACTTCGGCACTGCTGACAATCTGCTTGGCGGCGCTCAATTGCGATTGCACGCGCGCAGCCAGCTGCTTGACCGAATACGCCACTCCGGCGGCGGACAGTGCGTTATGGCTGGTGGTATAGGACAGGTCGCGGGTCAGCTCGCCTATCGCATCGACGGCGGCAGACTGCTCGATCACAGGCTTGGGACTTTTCAGGCGGGGCAACCAGATGACCAGCAAGGCCAGTGGCAGGCAGAGGTACAGCGGCAGGCTGGCATAAGCAAGGCCCAGCAGTACCAGCACCAGGGCAGTGCTCTGCAAGAGCGGCATCAACCAGCCGGGCAACCCGCGCACCACCGCTTGGGGTGGCACTGCTGCGCCCATCAGAGTTCCGTCTCCAGCCATCTTCATTACCCCACTGCTTGTCGTTATTGTGTCTGCATTTAACGCCACTATCGGGCCATTATCCATGGGCCTTTAGTGGGGTGGGCTGCAGCAGATCAATAGACGGGCGTAACGGGGGTCTTTCTCTGGGGAACCGCGCGGGCGGCCCCCAGCTTCACCGCATCAGGCTTGGCGCTGATGCTTGTCGATCTGCTCGTGGCGCTCTTGCGCTTCGATGCAGTACTTGGTGGTCGGGCTGATCAACAGGCGCTTGAGGCCGATAGGCTCACCGCTGTCATCGCACCAGCCAAAGGAATCTTCCTTGATGCGTTCCAGTGCACGCTCAAGCTGCGGCAGCATGCGCTGGTCGCGGTCGATGGCGTTTACCAGCCAGGTGCGCTCTTCTTCAACGGAAGCGGCGTCGGCCGGGTCAGCCGGAGTGTCCAGGCTTTCAATGGCGATACGGTTCTGTTCAATGCGCTCGTGGTGCTCCACTTTCATGTCTTGCAGCAATTGCTCAAAAAAAGCGTGCTGTTCGGCATTCATGTAGTCATCCGCCGGCATGGCCAGCAACTTTTCCTTTGTCATTGATTTCTCTATAAAAAATACGTGCATTAAGGCGAATAAGGGAGCGTTCCGGCCGACCTCTGCAGGTCTCGGAAGGGCGCCATCCATTCCAAGCGCCACCCGGCACTCAATTTACGAGGGGCGGCAGTCTAAGGCCGACTTGAGGGCGCAGCAACTGAAAAGACAGGCATTTTTACCGATACAACCCCAAAAGGCACCAGGACGGGCTTGGCGAATGGTTATCGGAGTGCGTTTATAGCAAGAAATTCAGTGTTGTGGAGCTATATAGAAGACAAACGGTTGAAACAGACTGTTGATGATTAAATGTGGGAGGTGCGGTGCGACGATTCGACTTGCCCTCAGTCGAATCGTCGCACCGCACCTCCCACATTTTGTACCGCGTCAGCGTTTGAGTTTGCGTTTGTTGCGGTACTGGTCGATCACCACCGCCACCACGATGATCAAGCCTTTGATGATGTCCTGGATATACGCATCCACCCCCACAAAGGTAAACCCGCTGGCCATCACCCCAAGGATAAGCGCGCCGATCACCGTACCGGTAATACGCCCTACCCCGCCCGCCAGGCTGGTGCCGCCGATGACCGCTGCCGCAATCGCGTCCAGCTCATAAGACATGCCCATGCCCGCCTGACCCGTGGCGGCGCGTGCCGAAGCCACCACACCTGCCAGGCCTGCCAGGAGGCCGGCGATGCTGTAGACGATGATCAGGTGACGCTTGACGTTGATCCCCGAGGTCCGCGCCGCCTGCATGTTGCCGCCGATGGCGTAGGTGTACTTGCCGTACTTGGTGTAGCGCAGGGCGATATGGAAGATTACCGCCACCACCAGGAAGATGATCACCGGCATCGCGCCATGACCAATAGCCGTGTACGAGTCCGAGAGCATGCTCACCGGCTGGCCTTCCGTGTAATAACGCGCCAGACCACGGGCCGAAACCATCATGCCCAGTGTCGCGATAAACGGCGGGATACCGGTGACAGCAATGATGCTGCCGTTGATCGCCCCTGCCAGCAGCCCCACACCCAGCCCCATCGCCACCGGAATCCACACGGGCAGATCGGTCAGCGACGGGAACACCGCCCGGGAAAAGTCAGAAGTCTGAGCCAAACTGGCGGCAATCATCGCCGACAGCGCCAGCACCGAGCCCGAAGACAGGTCGATCCCCGTTGTGATGATTACCTGCGTCACCCCGATGGCCAGCAGGCCGATGATCGATACTTGCAGGATCATCAGCACCAGCCGCTGGGAGTTCATCAAAAAGCTCTGGTCACGCACGATCCAGCCGAACAACTCAAACACCAGCCCGATGCCGATCAGCACCAGGAAGATACTCAGCTCGGTGGGCAGTCGCCGCCGGTTCTTGACCGGTGCCGTGGCAGGCTTGTTGTCTGTTATCGCGTTCATAGCCAATCACCTTCTTATTCTATGGTGCGGGCCAACCGCAGGCCCGCACGGCTGTTCGTCAGTGGACTACGGTCATACCGGAGGCCAACTGCATGACTTTTTCCTGGGTCGCATCCGCACGGTCCAGGGTGCCCATCAGTTCACCCTCGTGCATCACCATCACCCGGTCGCTCATGCCCAGCACTTCAGGCAGCTCCGAGGAAATCATGATCACCGCCATGCCTTCGCTGGCGAGGAAGGAGATCAGGCGATAAATCTCGGCCTTGGCACCGACGTCGATGCCTCGGGTCGGCTCATCCAGGATCAGCAACCGCGGATTGGTCATCAACCACCGGGCGAGCAAGGCTTTCTGCTGATTGCCACCGGATAAGGTGTCGATGCACTGCTCAAGAGACGGGGTTTTCACCCGCAGCTTCTTGCACATGTCTTCGCACAGCGCACGCAGGGCTTTCTGCTGGATAAAACCGTTACCCGAATAGTGCGGCAGTACCGCCATCTCCATGTTTTCCAGCACCGACAGGCACGGGAACAGGCCGCTGAGCTTGCGGTCCTCAGTCAGCAGCGCAAAGCCTTTCTCGATGGCCATGTGCGGATCGGTAATGCGTACCGGCGCGCCATCCAGGGTGATCTGCCCGCTGCTGCTTGGGGTGATGCCAAAGATGGTTTCCGCCACGTTGGTACGGCCCGAGCCCATCAACCCGGCAATACCGAGGATCTCGCCAGCATGCAGGTCGAAGGAGACGTCCTTGAACACGCCATCCAGGGTCAAGTCGCGCACCGACATCAGCAACTCGCCGATAGGCGTCTCGCGCACCGGGAACAGCTGGCTCAGCTCGCGCCCCACCATCATCGAGATCAAGCTGTCGCTGTTCATGCTGTCGGCACGTTGCAGGCCGATGTAATGGCCGTCGCGGAACACCGCCACTTCATCGGCGATGGCAAACACTTCGTTCATTTTGTGCGTGATGTAGACGATGCCTTTGCCCTGCGACTTGAGGTCGGCAATGATCGAAAACAGGTGGGCCACTTCCTTTTCGGTAATGGCCGAAGTCGGCTCATCCATGATCAGGATGTCGGAGTCGTAGGACACGGCCTTGGCAATCTCGACCATCTGCCGTTCGGCGATGCTCAGGTTACCCACGTGTTCCTCGGGGTCCAGGTTGATACGCAGGCGCGCCAGCAACTCGGTGGTGCAGCGGTGCATTTCGCGGTGGTTGACCATGTGCAGGCTGTTGAGCTGCTCGCGGCCGATCCAGATGTTTTCGGCGATGCTCATATGGGGCATCAGGTTGAGTTCCTGGTGGATCATCGCGATCCCGGCTTTCTGGGCCGCCAGGGGTGTTTCAAAGACGATGGGCTTGCCGCGCAGACGGATTTCGCCAGCATCCGGCTGATAGATACCGGCGATGATTTTCATCAAGGTCGATTTACCCGCACCGTTCTCGCCCATCAGCGCCAGCACTGTGCCGGGGCGCACACGCAGTTGTACGTCGGCCAAGGCGACGACGCCGGGAAAGCCTTTGCTGATGTTGACGATTTCCAGCAGGTAGGGTTCTTCCTGCGCCAGCGGCTGGATACCGGGAGGCTGCGAGACAACGGCTTGAGCGAGCATAGGGAGGTACTCCATCAGCAGGGCGGGCACGACCGCCCTGCCGGTTCATTGTTGTTATGTCTGGGCTACTTGAACTTGGCGACGTTTTCCGGAGTGATCAGTTGGAACGGGATGATCACGTTCTGCTCGACCGGCTCTTTCTTGGCCATCTTGCGCGCCGCTTCCACCGAGCCCACCGCCTGGCCCTTGGCGTCCTGGAACGCGGAGGCGGCCATGTCACCCTTGGTGATCGCATTCAAGCCGTCCGGCGTACCGTCGACCCCCGCGATCAGCACACTGCCTTTTTCCTTGCCGGCCGATTTCAAGGCCATGGATGCGCCGATCGCCATCTCATCGTTGTTGGCCAACACAGCATTGAACTCGCGGCCTTGGGTCAGCCAGTCGTTGACCAGGGTCATGCCTTTGTCCCGCAGCCAGATACCGGTCTGCTCCTGTTCGATCTTGATGTCCGGGTACTTGGCCAACACTTCCTTCACGCCCTTGGTGCGATTGGTGGTGGAGTTGTTCGCCAGGTCGCCCAGCAGGATCACGATCTTGCCCTTGCCGCCGAGTTTTTCAGCGATGTACTGCATTTGCAGCTTGCCGGCCTCGACGTCATCGGAGGTCACGGCCACTACGTCCTTGGGCAGGTCTTTCTGGTCCGGACGGCGGTTGACGAACACCAGCGGGATGCCCGCCTTGGTCGCGGCGTTGATGATGTTTTTGGTGGAAGCCGTGTCGACCGGGTTGACGATGATGGCGTCGACTTTCTGACTGATAAAGTTCTCGACCTGGCTCAGTTGCTTGACCACATCGGCGCGGGCGTCTTCGAACTGCAACTGCACGCCGTCGCCCTTGGGATAGGACTTGGCTTGCTTATCCATGTCTTCGCGCAGGTAAGTGAGGAAGGTGTCATCGAACGCGGACATGCTCACGCCGACCTTGATGTCGGCGGCGCTGGCAAAACCGCTGGCCAGCATCATGGATAAAGCCAGCGCGGTAAAACGGATCGGGGTCTTCATGAACGGTCTGTCTCCACTTTCTTGTTGGTTTTTTGGACGTTGCGTTTATCAGAGCTCGGCGGGCAGTCGAACGACCGGGGCGCCAGGAATGCAGCAGACCAGCGCGCCTTGGTTTTCGACGCACAGCACATTAAGGAAGGAGAAGTAGAACGGCCGGGCGCGGGGCAGACCGCGGGGCGTGTGGGCAGGGCGTAAAACTCGCAGTACAGCGTTGAAGATTTTCATCTGACGGTACCTGGTTGTTTTTGATCTTGTTTTTGTTGAGTCGCCGGGGTCGAGCCCAAGACGTACTTTATGCAACCTGGAAAAGACTTTATTGGAAAATAATTTCCATATCAACCTGTTTTAGAATTTTATTCTATTTTTGTTGAAACCACCTGCTGACGCTCGGCGCTCAGGCGTGCGGCGTCCAATATACGGGTGGTTTCCAGCGCGTCATAGGCATCTACCGGCAAGGGTCCCTGCCCTTGCACGGCCGCTTGCAGTTGCCGGTAAAACTGCGTCCAGCAGCCCTTTTCTGAAGGCACCCGTTCACGCTCATCACCTTGCTCAAACCAGCCCCAGCGGCGGTGCTCCTCGGCGCCCCAGTGCTCGCCTTCGGTTTTCGGCGATTTGCCCGCCATCAGCGCTTCTTCCTGGCCATCCAGCCCGTCCACCGTGTAACAACCCAAGGTGCCACTCACCCGAAAGCGCGGGGCCTGGCTGTTTTGCAGGGCGTTGCCCCACAGATGGGAAATAACTCCGTTGGCATGGGTCAGGGAGATGAAGAAACCGTGGTCGACGCTGGGGTGTTCGGCGGTGTAGTGCAATTGTGCGAACACCCGGTCCACCGGGCCAAACAATTGCAGCGCCTGGTCCACCAGATGACTGCCCAGATCACGCAGCCAACCCCCGCCACTGGCATTGCCCACCGCTTGAGGGCTGAAGCGTTCCACGCGGGATTCGAAACGAGTGATGGTGCCCAGTGCACCGGCGTCGATGAGCTTGCGCAAGGTCAGGTAATCCGAGTCCCAGCGCCGGTTCTGGTAGACGCTGAGCAACACTTCATGGCGTTCGGCAGCGGTGATCAGCGCCTGGGCCTGTTCGGCGTTGGCGGCAAAGGGTTTGTCGCTGACCACCGCCACACCGTGTTCGATGGCTTCCAGCACCAGCGCCGGGCGGCCCTTGAGGGTGGTGGAAATGACCAGCGCATCGACACCGGCTTCGACGATCTGGCCAATGCTGTCAAAGGCCTTCACACCTGGAAGATCAGTACTTAATTGCTGGCGCCGCTCTGGTGAGCGCGTCACCACGCCGACAAACGTCGCACCCGGCAAAGTCGCAATCAGCGGCGCATGAAAAAAGCGCCCTCCGTGGCCGTAGCCGACTAGTCCGATTCGCATGATCAACTCCTGAGTTGAATTGGAAACCCAATCAACTGTGGGAGGGGGCTTGCCCCCGATAGCGGTGGATCAGAAACAAATTTATTGCTGACCCACTGCTATCGGGGGCAAGCCCCCTCCCACATTGACCGAGTGTTAGCCGTAGAAGTGCGGACGATCCGGCAAGCTCACCTTCACAATCTGCTCACTGCCCTGCGCCTCAATACACGCATCCGCTGCCACCGCCGCCGCAAACCCATCCCACGCCGACGGCCCACCGACCTGCCCAGCGCGCACGCTATCAATGAAGGCCTGCAACTCCACGTCATAGGCACCGATAAAACGGTCCTTCCAGTCCATCAAAATTGCGTTCGACAGTTTGGCACCGCTGCGCAATTGCACTTGTGAAGGCTCCGGCAATTTGGCGATGCCGGTCTCCCCTACCACTTCGCACTGGATGTCGTAGCCGTACTGGCAGTTCACAAACACTTCCACATCGATACGGGTGCCCTTGGCGGTTTCCAACAGCACGATCTGCGGGTCACGCAGGTGGGCCAAGGCCTTGCTGGTCTTGCGCGGGAACACCACTTGCACTGATACGTAGTCGTCGTTGAGCAACCAGCGCAGCACGTCCAACTCGTGGATCAGGGTGTCGGTGATCGCCATATCGGTCTTGTAGTTCTCGCCCACCGTCGGGTTGCGGTGCGCGCAATGCAGCATCAGCGGCTCGCCGATCTGGCCGCTGTCGATCACGGCCTTGAGGGCGCGATAGCCTTCGTCATACGGGCGCATGAAGCCCACCTGCACCAGGCGCTTGCCGTGGGCCACTTCGGCCTCGACGATCTTGCGGCAGCCTTCGGCAGTCACCGCCAGGGGCTTTTCACAGAACACCGGCTTGCCGGCGGCGATGGCCGCGAGCACGAATTCTTCATGGCTCGGGCCCCACGAGGTCACCAGCACCGCTTCCACCTGCGGCGAGTTGATCAGCGCGTGGCCGTCCGGATACACCTCGGCGTCCAGCTTCAACTCCGCAACCACCTTGGCGGCCTGCTCAAGGTTGATATCGGTCACCGCCACCACCTGGCTGTTGAGCAAGGTCTGGCTGCAACGACGAATATGGTCGCGGCCAATGGCGCCGGTACCGATCACTCCAAGCTTCAAAGACATACAAACACTCCTCTTGTTATTAGTACTGCCGGGCCTTCGCCAGGTGTTCATTGAGTTTTTTCGCCGCTGCGTTGGTGCGCTCACTGGTGGAAACCTGCGCCACGCCTACCCGCCACCACGACAGGTAGCCGTGGATCATGGTCTTGGGCAGCACTTTGATGTCGATCAGGGTCGAGACGGTTTGCGTGCGCGCATCGGCCAGAGCCGCTTCAAGCTGCTCCACGGTGCTGACCTTGTAGGTCTTGCAGCCGTAGGCCGCCGCACTCATGGCGAAATCCACCGGCACCAGCGCGCCGTCGAGCTTGCCGCTCTCGGGGTTGCGGTAGCGGAATTCGGTACCGAAGCTGTCCATGCCATTGCCGATCTGCAGGTTGTTGATGCAGCCGAAGGCCATGTTGTCCAGCAGCACTACGTTGATCTTGCGTCGCTCCTGGATGGAGGTGGCCAGCTCCGAGTGCAGCATCATGTAGGAGCCATCGCCGACCAGCGCGTAGACCTCTTTGGTCGGCTCGGCCAGCTTCACGCCCAGCGCAGCATTGATCTCGTAGCCCATGCACGAGTAGCCGTATTCGACGTGGTAGGTGTTGACGCCCTTGCTGCGCCAGGCGCGCTGCAAGTCGCCAGGCAAACTGCCGGCGGCGGCCACGATGATCGCGTCATCGGCCAGGGTTTGATTGAGCACGCCGAGTACGCGACTTTGGGTCAGGCACGAGCCAGTCAGCTCGATAAATTCGCGCAGTACAGCGCGGTCCAGGTGGTCATCGACCTCAGGCACAAAGTCATCACCCTGGTATTCCACCTGGTGCACACGGTCCACTTCGGCGTCCAACTGCGCCTTGGCCTCACTGATCTGCGAGCCCCAACCGGAGCGATAATCGCCGAGGGCATCGGCCAGCGCTTGCAGGGCCAATTTGGCATCGGCCAACACCTGCACGCCGTCCAGCTTCAAGGCGTCGGCGGGGCTGATATTCAAGTTGAGAAACGTCACCTCGCCATGTTTGAACAGTGACTTGGATGAGGTGGTGAAGTCGGTATAGCGGGTACCGATACCGATAATCAAGTCGGCCTCTGGCGCCAGCAGGTTGGCGGCCAGGCAGCCGGTTTCACCGATACCGCCCACGTTCAGCGGATGGCTTGAGACCACTGCACTTTTGCCCGCCTGGGTTTCAGCGAACGGAATATCAAAACGCTCGGCAAACGCCTGCAACGCAGCATTCGCGCCGGAGTACTTTACGCCGCCGCCACAGATAATCAGCGGCTTGCGCTTGCCTCGGAAAGCCGCCAACGCATCGCCAATCATCGAGGCGGTGGCCGGACGGCGGTCGATACGGTGCACGCGTTTTTGCAAGAAATAATCAGGGTAGTCCCAGGCTTCGGCCTGCACATCCTGAGGCAGCGCCAGGGTTACCGCGCCGGTTTCAGCAGGGTCAGTGAGCACGCGCATGGCGTGAATTGCGGCGGTCATCAGTTGCTCAGGACGGTTGATACGGTCCCAGTATTTGCTCACCGAGCGGAACGCGTCGTTGGTACTGATGCTCAGGTCGTGGAACTGCTCGATCTGTTGCAACACCGGGTCGGGCTGGCGGCTGGCGTAGACATCACCGGGCAACAGCAGCAACGGGATACGGTTGGCGGTGGCGGTCGCCGCAGCGGTCAGCATATTCGCCGCGCCAGGGCCGACAGAGGCGGTGCACGCGTAGATCTTGCGGCGCAGGTGCTGCTTGGCAAAACCGATGGCGGCGTGGGCCATGCCCTGCTCGTTGCGGCCCTGGTGCACCACCAAATCGCCGCTGTCCTGCTCCAGCGCCTGGCCGAGGCCCAACACATTGCCGTGGCCGAAAATGGTAAACACGCCGGCGACAAACTTGCTCTGCACGCCATCAACTTCGATGTATTGGTTATCCAGGAACTTCACCAGGGCCTGGGCCATGGTCAGTCGTGTTGTGGTCATGTCGCGCCCCTTAACGATTTTGCAGGTGGGCGATGCTTGCCCCCAACGCCTGCTGTATATCCGCCAACTCATGCACGCTTGTGGCAAATGGCTCGAACGACAGGTAGCCGCTGTAACCGGTGCTGAGCAACGTGTCGATCTGTGCGGCATTGCCGAGGATGTCGCCCTCGCCGACCAGCACGCGGTGGCCGTCGCGGATCGAGTTGAGCGGCGCCTCGGCATCTTCCACGCCGGAGATATGCACCAGGCCGGTCAACTCCGGGAAGAACTCATGTTCATTGGCCAAGTGGTGGTGGAAGGTGTCGTGCACCACGCGGAACACATCCAGGCCGCCAATGGACTTGATTGCGTCCACCGCCACACGCTTGCGGCGCAGGGCAGACTCTTCGAAGCCCAGGGGTTCGACGAAACCGAGAATCCCGTACTCGCGCAGGATCGGCGCCAGCTCACTCAATGCAGTGCGCAAACCGGCGGCGCGCTGGGCATCGTTGCGCGTGTCGCCCGGTTCATTGAGCGGGCACATCACCAGGCCTTGGGCGCCGCATTCACGGGCGTAGGTAGCGAGTTTGATCGCCTGGGCGCGGCGCTCGTCGTTCCACACATCAAAGGGGTACAGCGCGTTGATCGACAGCACCGTAATGCCCTGCACCGCGCATAACTCACGCACGCGACTGGCCGGGGTGCCGTATTCGATTTCACGGTTTTTGAGGTCATTGCGAATTTCGATGGCATCGCACTGGAGCGCGGCCGCCAATTGGATGAAATCCGGCAGGGACAGGTTGGGCGCGACCATGCGGTTCAGGGCAAAGCGTAGAGGCGACTTCATTGTTGTTCTCCGTCTAGAACCGTTTTAAAGGTCAAGCAGCCAACTGTGCTGCGGGTCGTTGTGGAAATGCCAGGCGCGTTTGGGGCCGGCCATGACGTTCAGGTAATAAGACTCGTAGCCGTACGGCACACTGACCGGGTGATAGCCCTTGGGCACCACCACCAAGTCACTGTTTTCCACGGCCATGGCTTGGTCGATGCTGCGGTCGTCGGTGTAGACCCGCTGGAACACAAAACCCTGGGGCGGGTTGATCTGGTGGTAGTAGGTCTCTTCCAGAAAGCTTTGGTGCGGCAGATCGTCGGTGTCGTGCTTGTGCGGCGGGTAGCTCGACGAATGACCCGACGGCGTGCGTACTTCCACCACCAGCAGCGAATGGGCCGGTGAGGTGTCGGGCAGGATGTCGCACACGTAACGGGTGTTGGCGCCTTTGCCACGTACGCTGCGCTTGCAGTCTTGCGGGCGGATCAGGCGCGGTTCGTAACCGCCGGCACCGGGAGCAGCGCAGACGGCAATTTGTACGTCGCTCAAGGCGGTGACCTGGGCATCGGTGCCCGGCGGCAGGTAGGCGGCGAACGGGGACTTTTCTTCGAACACTGACTGGCGATCACCAAGGTTCTGCCAGTTGAAGCCCTCGCCGTCGATATTCACCCGACCGCTGAGCAGCACCAGGCACAGCTCTTTATCGCCGGCGCTGACCGGCAGGGTTTCACCGAGACTCAGACGGTAGGCTTTGAACCCTACGTATTCCAGACGCCCCTCTTCCAAGGCAACCATGGTTTGTCCGCGTTTGTTGCTTTTGACCAACAGACTCATTGTCCAACCCTCTCAGTGAGAAGAGCACGCAAGGTGTCATAGCCCTTTTTCGCGTAGATATAACTGGGCGCCACTGCCGGATCCTGCTCGGCTTCCACCACCAGCCAACCTTCGTATTTGGCGGCCAGCAGCACATCGAGCAACTCGGCAAAATCGATATCGCCATCGCCGGGCACGGTGAAAGTGCCGTTGACGATGCAGTCGGGGAAGCTCCACATCTGGTTGCGCGCCAGCTGCACCACCGGTTTGCGCACGTCCTTGAAATGCACGTGGCACACGCGGTCAATGTGTTTGCGCAGCACGTCGAGGGGTTCGCCGCCGCCCATGTAGCAGTGGCCCGAATCGAACAGCAGGCCGACTTCCGGCCCGGTGCGGCGCATCAACTCGTCGATGTCTTGCGGGGATTCGACGTACGCGCCCATGTGGTGGTGGTACGCCAGTCGCACGCCTTGGGACAAAGTAAAACGCGCTAACTCAGTGAGCTTGTCGGCGTATTCCCGCCAGGCCAGTTCGCTATGAAAGCGCGGGCGTTCGATCAGGCGAATGCGCGAGCCCTGGATCGAATCGGCCACCTCGCCGTACACCAGCACCTTGGCGCCGTTTTGTTTCAGCAGTTCGACGTGGCCGGCAATGGCTTCGATTTCTTCAGCCACCGAGCGGCGCGCCAGACGGCTGGAATACCAGCCGGAGACCAGCGCCAAGTCATAGGGGCGCAATACGTCGCCGACGCCCTTGGCATCCTTGGGGAATTTGCCGTTAAGTTCGAAACCTTCGTAGCCGATTTCCTTACCTTCGCTCAGGGCAGTGCTCAGCGGAGTTTCACCGCCGAGGGCCGGAAGGTCGTCGTTGCTCCAAGAGATCGGGTTGATGCCAATTCGGATTGCGGGCATGGCTGCACCTTTATTATTTTCAGGTATCACTGAGATCTGCTTTATGCGGGAGGGGCTTGCCCCCAATAGCGGTAGTTCAGTTACAGAAGTGTTGTCTGACACTCAACCATCGGGGGCAAGTCGAATCGTCGCACCGCCCCTCCCACATTGGATTGCATTTCAAATTAGGAACTGGGTTTAGCCTCGGGCACTGCGCCAGGCGTTGATCAATTGCTCAAAGGTCGCCTGTACCTGCTGAATCAACGTCTCATCATCAATCTCCCCCGCCATCCACAAACGGCTCGGTTCCTGGAAGATCGTGCGGCCCACGGCAAACCCACGGCAGGTGGTGCTTTGGCTGGCTTGCTGGAAGCCGTCAGCGAGAAACTCAGCCGAGGCATTCAAGCCCAGCAACACCACGCCACGGCAGTACGGGTCACGCTCCTGGATCAGTTCATCGAGCTTTTTCCAGTCCTCGGCCGACTGCGCCTCGATTTTCCACCACGCCGGGTAGATGCCCAGGTTGTAAAGGCGCTTGAGGCTGCGGTAGAGCGCGTCCGGGTAGGTGGACGGGTGATCCTTGGGCGGGATGACTTCCAGCAGCAATTCATGGCCGCTGACCAGGGACGCCTCGTACACCGCCTTGAGCTGGGCTTCCTGTTCCAGGCGCAGCAAGGGTTCGTCATCCGGGTGGAATTGCACCAGGCACTTGATGATCTGTTCCTGAGGCCAGGCGATCAGGTTGCTGCCAATCGAACGGCCATGCTCGAAAGCCAAGGGCCGCGAGTTCTGCACTTCCACCGGGCGGGCGATCCACCAGCCACGACCGCTGGCGGCGTTGAGCGCGTCCTGACCAAAACGCTGGTCGGCCAACAACCCCACATCGGCGGCAACGCCCTGCTCGGCGAGCTTTTTTTCCACGCGTTCGATGGCCTGGATAAACAGCTGCTTGATATCGCTGATGCGTGCCGGATCCTGGCCACCTCTTTGCGCCAAGTCGACCAATTGCCAGCGGTGGTCGAAGGCGAAAATAAACAGTTGCTTCCATTGCTTGCGCGGCACGCTGACACGGTGCAGACGTTGCAGGGTCACGTCCTGGTCCGGCCGGGTGATCGGCACCGGGCTGTTGAACAGGTAATCAAGCTCGGCTGGCGTCGGCATGGCCGGAGCGCAAGCGTGGCGCGAGACCACCAGGCCGCCACAGGCATTGGCCAGTTGGCTGCAACGTTCGTCGCTGGCGTCATTGATCCAGCCGCTGAGAAAGCCCGACATAAATGCATCGCCGGCGCCCAGCACATTGAGCACTTCCACACGCACGCCAGGGTAGATCGCGCCGTCTTCCAAGCGCGCTGGAATCGCACCGTGGATGACCGTGCACCCCTGCGGTCCGAGCTTGACCACCAGCGTGGCGGGCGTAAGTTCGCGCACGGTGCGCAGCGCGGTGAGCAGGTCTTCGCTGCCGCCGGCGATCAGGAATTCTTCTTCGGTGCCGACGATCAGGTCGAAACGCGGCAGGATTTTCTGCACATGCTGGCTGACATTCTGGTCCGCGACAAAACGCGTCTCGCCATCTGCCTTGCCTGCCAGGCCCCACAGCACAGGGCGGTAGTCGATATCCAACACGCGCTTGACGTTGTGCTTGGCCGCATAGTCCAGCGCTTGGATGCTGGCCTTGTACACACCGTCGGTGGAGAAATGCGTGCCGGTAATCAGCAGCGCTTTGCTGGAGGCAATAAAGGCTTCGCTGATGTCTTCGGCGCGCAGGGCCATGTCGGCGCAGTTTTCGCGGTAGAACACCAACGGGAAGGTTTCGCGGTCCTTGAGGCCCAGCAGCACCAGGGCAGTGAGCCGTTCCGGGTCGACCTTGATGCCGCTGACATCACAGCCTTCGCGGGCCAGGGATTCCACCAGGAAGCGACCCATATGATCGTCACCCACGCGGCTCAGCATCGCCGACTTAAGGCCTAACCGCGCAGTGCCGAAGGCGATGTTGGCGGAGGAACCGCCGAGGTATTTGGCGAAGCTGGACACGTCCTCAAGCCGCGCACCTACTTGCTGTGCGTAGAGGTCGACGCCCAGGCGCCCGAGGCAAATCAGATCCAATTGACGCCCACTGGCAAAACGAGTCTGGCCCATGCTGGCTCCTGTTATTTTTATCAGCCTGCGTGGTGCCGCCGTGGTGACGGCTCACGCTCTTGGTGAGAGCAGACTAGAACGTTCAGCGGGCTCAATCAATATTTATTCCAGAATTATTTTTAGTGGAATATTTTTTCCAATAAGCCAGCATAATGGCACCCTAGCCCGCGTGCATCGTTTCAGCAGCCCACCGGGGCCGTGATGCCGGGGTATTTTTTTGCGCCTACCCTGTAGACTTGCGCCACCCATCAGCGCATCAGACGAACACGCCAGAAGGATTGCCCATGTCCCGCACCGATCCCGAGACCACCCTGGAAGCCCCTCTCGCCAGCCCTCCGGTCAATGCCGAACGCCTGTTGCAGCTGATCACCGACGAATATGAAAGCCTGCCTCGGCAACTCAAGCGCATTGCCAGCTACATGAGCCAACAGAGCGACCGCATCATGGTTGACCGCATCAGCGACATCGCCCGCGAATGCGAAGTGCATCCCTCGGCGATCGTGCGGTTTTCCCAGCGTTTCGGCTTCAGTGGGTTCAGCGAAATGCAGGCACTGTTTCGCGAGGCCTACACCCACAAGACCACGCCGGTACAGAACTACCAGCAGCGCATTCGCAGCATGATTGCCAACAAATCCCAGAAGGCCAGCGGCGGCGACCTGGCGCGCGAATGCGTCAACGCCACGCTGTCGGGTATTGAGCGTCTGGGGCTGGAGTTGGATGACGTCGCGTTCGACAAGGCCGTGGACCTGGTGGTCAATGCCGACAATATCTACGTGGTGGGTGTTCGCCGTTCGTTCGCGGTGGCCGATTACTTGGTCTACAACCTGCAGCACACCAACAAGCGCATCCATCTGATCTCGGGTCTGGGCGGCAGCTACCGCGAGCAGATGCGCAGCGTGCGCGCCAATGATCTGGTGATCGCCATCAGCTTCACGCCCTACGGCAAAGAGACCCAGCACTGCCTGCGCATTGCGCAACACCACCAGGCAAAGACCCTGATCATCACCGACAGCAACCTGTCGCCCCTGGCCAAGCGGGCGAACGCAGTGTTGTTGGTGAATGAAGGTTCGTCGTTTGCCTTCCGCTCATTGAGCGCGACCCTCTGCCTGTGCCAGGCGCTGTTTATTGCGGTGGCGTATCGGTTGGAGTTGAAGGTGGACGAAATTCACGAGCAAGTCGGGTTCGACGACTGACTATCAAACACCGCAAAGCAAATGTGGGAGGGGGCTTGCCCCCGATGGCGTTGGAACAGTCGATGTTGCTGTCGACTGACACTTCGCTATCGGGAGCAAGCCCCCTCCCACAATGGACCGAGCTGGGTCCGGATCAGTGCATGAAAATCGCGATCAGGATGATCACCGGGATCGGCACGCCGAGGAACCAAAGCAGTAATGAGCGCATGTTGTTCTCCTTGAATTAACGAACGTAGTTTTCGGTTTCGACGTACACCACGGCATCGCGACGACGACCACCAAAGGTCGCAGCGAAGCTGGCAAAGAACGCACCGATCAACAGGGCAACAAAGGTCCAAAGCGAGGTGTAAGCGGCGACCTTGGCGGCGGTATCAGCAGCCTGTTTGGCTTTGAGCTTGGCGTCTTCGACGGCTTTACGGGCATCGCCGTAAACCTTGTCGATACGCGCTTCGGCGTCGGCCTGGCTGAGGTTGGTGCGCTGGCTGATCAACTGGGCCAGGTAGGCACGGTCTTCAGCGGCCAGTTGGCCGTCGTTGCTCAGGGTGCGAGTGAAGATGCGGGCGACTACGCCGTGGGCCGCGTCATCGCTGACGGCAACTGGGCGGTCATCGCGAAATAGGCTGTCGACGTAATAGTCGAAGTCGCCGCCGTTCACGCCTTTAGCCGCACTGCCCGCCGCTTGAGTGATTCCGCTGGCAGCACCCGCCGCCACGCTGGCACCGGCTTTGACGCCACCGCTGACAACACTGCTGACCGAACCGACCACCAGCACTGCGGTAACCAACGTGGCTACCGCCCAGGCCAGGAAGCCATGGGCTGTGTCGCGAAAGTACACCTCGTCGCCATGCATCCCGGCCCACTTCACACGTAACCGGCCGGCGATATAGCCACCCAAGCCGGACGCAACGATCTGGGTAAACGCCAGCCAGACAATGGTGGAAATGCCAAGCCCCTTGGCACTGATACCGCTATCGGCCCACGGCGACACCGCCGAAAAGCCCAGGCCGAAACCCAGCAGTACCAAAATCAGCGACAGCGCAGCTGCCGCCGCGGCCCCTGCAAAAATAGCCCCCCAGGAAACCCCGGAGAGCGTGCTCGACTCTTGCAGCGTGGATGAGGATGTGATCATTGTTGTTTTGCTCCCGGCAGGAAAAATAGTGTTACAAGTCTCAAAAGGGACAGTGCAGGCACCATGCCAGCGAGTAATAAAATTAAAATCGTTAAAATTCAACACGTTAACTCGATTGAACTTAACCGAACCATGCAAGTTGCAAGATAGGGCTTTCACCAGCGGGCGTTATGCAAGCCCTGCCCCCCTTTATGAGCGCCAATCGTGGAAACAGGGTGAGGTTCAGAAACATGAAGTTTTATTTAGGAAGCGTTCAGCCATTTCTTGGCAAAATGCCCCCACTTCTAGTGTGAATCGCTCACCAGGTAATCCTATGACCCGCATTTTGACCATCGAGGATGACGCCGTAACGGCCCGCGAGATCGTCGCCGAGCTGAGTAGCCATGGACTGGACGTAGATTGGGTGGACAACGGCCGCGAAGGCCTGGTCCGCGCCGTGAGTGGTGATTACGATCTGATCACCCTCGACCGCATGCTGCCCGAACTCGATGGCCTGGCCATCGTCACCACCCTGCGCACCATTGGGGTGTCGACGCCGATCCTGATGATCAGCGCCCTCTCCGATGTCGACGAACGCGTACGCGGCCTGCGCGCCGGGGGTGATGACTACCTGACCAAGCCGTTCGCCTCCGATGAAATGGCCGCCCGCGTCGAAGTGCTGCTGCGCCGCAAAAGCACGGTCAAGGAGTTCGAGACCGCCCTGCGCGTGGCCGACCTGGAACTCAACCTGATCAGCCGCGAAGCCAGTCGCGCCGATCAGCCCCTGAGCCTGTTGCCCACCGAATACAAACTGCTGGAATTTTTGATGCGCAACACCGGGCAGATCCTGTCGCGGATGATGATCTTCGAGGAAGTCTGGGGCTATCACTTTGACCCAGGCACCAACCTGATCGACGTGCACATCGGCCGCCTGCGCAAGAAAATCGATCCACCGGGCCTCACGCCGCTGATCCGCACGGTACGAGGTTCCGGTTATGTCATTGCTGAACCCCTCTAAGGGCTGGCGTTCTTCCAGTAGCCGTCTGCTGGCGCTGTACAGTTCGCTGTTCGTGGCCTGGAGTTGCATCCTCATGGGGGTGCTGTATTACGAAGTCTCCGGTTACCTGAGCGACCTCTCGCGCCACTCGCTGATGCAGCGCCAGCACCTGTTCCAGCGTTTCGACGGTGAAGAACTGGTGGAAGCGCTGACCACCAGCATGACCTTCGACATGAAGGGCGTGGACGCCTACGGCCTGTTCGACGAACAATTTCGACCCTTGAGCGGGCCGATCCGCGCGATACCACCCGACTTGCCCCTGGACGGCAAGATCCACACCCTGACCAATTGCGTCGACTCCGACGATCCCAAACTGCCCAAGGACAGCTGCGACGCCGTCGCCACCCACACCGACGAAGGCCGCTGGCTGGTGCTGGTGCGCGCCAACGGTTCGCTGTTTGGTGTGACGCGGATCATCTGGCATGCATTGCTGTGGGCATTGTCCCTGACGATCATCCCCGGCGCTGCCGGCTGGCATTTGCTGCGCCGCCGTCCGTTACGGCGGATTCGCGGGATCCAGGCCAGCGCCGAAGCCATCGTCGCCGGCGACCTCACGCACCGCTTGCCATTGTCCAACCGCCGTGACGAACTGGACATGCTCGCGGCCATCGTCAACGCCATGCTCGACCGCATCGAGAAGCTGATGAACGAGGTCAAGGGTGTGTGCGACAACATTGCCCACGACCTGCGCACCCCGCTCACCCGCCTGCGCGCGCAGTTGTACCGCATCAAGCAGCAGGCCGAAGCCGATTCGGCGCATGCGTTGCAACTGGACGACGCCATCGCCGAAACCGACACCCTGATGGCGCGTTTTCGCGGGCTATTGCGTATCTCGGAGCTTGAAGACCACCAGCGCCGCTCAGGCTTTCTGGTGATGGACCCACTGCCGCTGCTGCGCGAGTTACACGACTTCTACCTGCCCCTGGCCGAAGAAGGCGAACTGCATCTAGTGCTCGACACCCCGGAATCCTTGCCGTGGATCACCGGCGACCGCGCACTGCTGTTCGAAGCCCTGGCCAACCTGCTGAGCAACTCAATCAAATTCTCCCCTGCGGGAGGCGAAGTGATTTTGCGCGCGGTCAACGATGGCGGCAGCACGCGCATCGAAGTGCACGACTCCGGGCCGGGCATACCGGCGGCAGAACGCAAAGCAGTGTTCCAACGGTTTTATCGCGTGGATGAGAGCGACCAACAAGGTGGGTTCGGGTTGGGCTTGTCGATTGTGGCGGCGATCATCAACTTGCATGGGTTCAAGTTGGAAGTAGGCAGCAGTGCAAGCGGGGGCGCGCGTTTGGTATTGGAGTGCCGCCAACAGCTTATGCCCGAATAGCCTTAACCGAGTGAATGTGCGTGTTGTGGTGCGCCATTCATTATTCTGCTGTACCCGTTATCTTGCTGTACCAGCTATCCCGTGGTGCCAGTTGTCTGCGGTGACAGCTATCTGTGGTGACAGTTGTCTGTAGTACCAGTTGCCTGCAGTGACAGTTATCTGTGGTGAGCGGGCCTGCCCCGCGCTGGGTGGCGAAGCCGCCCCAAACCAGGCGACCCGGACGCTGCCTGACACTACGCGGTGCGCTTATTGGGGCCGCTTCGCAGCCCGGCGCGGGGCAAGCCCGCTCACTACAGAAGCACGCTCATGAGGTCAGAAATTCGCCCGCAGCGCCTCAACCCCGCCCTTGTAAACCCCGGCAAATTGTAGTGCCAGTTGTCTGTGATGACAGTTATCTATGGCGACAGTTATCTGTGGTGACAGTTGTCTGTAGTGACAGTTATCTGTGGTGAGCGGGCTTGCCCCGCGCTGGGTGGCGAAGCCGCCCCAAACCAGGCGACCCGGGCGCTGCCTGATACTACGCGGTGCGCTTATTGGGGGCCGCTTCGCAGCCCGGCGCGGGGCAAGCCCGCTCACTACAGAAGCCCGCTCATGAAGTCAGAAATTCGCCCGCAGCGCCTCAACACCGCCCTTGTAAACCCCGGCAAATTGTAGTGCCAGTTGTCTGTGATGACAGTTATCTATGGCGACAGTTATCTGTGGTGACAGTTGTCTGTAGTGACAGTTATCTGTGGTGAGCGGGCTTGCCCCGCGCTGGGTGGCGAAGCCGCCCCAAACCAGGCGACCCGGACGCTGCCTGATACTACGCGGTGCGCTTATTGGGGCCGCTTCGCAGCCCGGCGCGGGGCAAGCCCGCTCGCTACAGAAGCGCGCTCATGAGGTCAGAAATTCGCCCGCAGCGCCTCAACCCCGCCCTTGTAAACCCCGGCAAATTGGAGTGCCAGTTGTCTGTGGTGAAAGTTATCTGTAGTGACAGTTATCTGTGGTGAGCGGGCTTGCCCCGCGCTGGGTGGCGAAGCCGCCCCAAACCAGGCGACCCGGGCGCTGCCTGATACTACGCGGTGCGCTTATTGGGGCCGCTTCGCAGCCCGGCGCGGGGCAAGCCCGCTCACTACAGAAGCACGCTCATGAGGTCAGAAATTCGCCCGCAGCGCCTCAACCCCGCCCTTGTAAACCCCAGCAAATAACTCTTCGACCGCAGCATCCGTGGTGCCCGCCGCCGGCGTGAATACGCCCGACCAGGTTACCTTCGCCGACGATTCGCTCAGCGCTTCAACCTGCAACGTCGCCAGGTACGCAGTCACAGGAAATGACGATTCCTCGATGGTGTAGCTGTAGGTGCGCGCCACGTTATCAAAGGTCTGCAAACGTTCTACGATCACACCACCGTCGCCAGTGGTCAGGTGACGCAAGCGGCCGCCTTCGCCTGGCTCGCTCTTGGCGATCAGCGGCAACCAGTCCGGCAGGCTGTTGAAGCCGCCAACCAATTGCCAGACCGTGTCGGCCGATACCGGGATTTCAATCACTGCAGATGCTGTTGCCACGGTAAATCTCCAAGTCGTAGGAAAACGTCGTCCAGACTGCCACGCCACGCGCCTCAATGCATCAACTCCCTCAAGCAGCGGCGAACACAACACCTTTAGGCGTTCTTGCTGAAATCTAATCCCTAAGCCGGCTTCCACCGTTGCGGGTGAGGTGAAAGAACCATTCTCGATAACTTGTAAAACCGCGCCGTAATGCCTAGCTTATGCGCCCCCCGCCCTGCGCTTTAAGGCCCTGCTCCCATGGTTTTGCGTTTTCGTCCCGTCGTTAGTTCACGTTTCGCCCTCGGCCTGTTGCTCAGCGGCGGTATTGGC
This sequence comes from Pseudomonas sp. TE3911, assembly GCF_054062775.1. Taxonomy (NCBI): domain Bacteria; kingdom Pseudomonadati; phylum Pseudomonadota; class Gammaproteobacteria; order Pseudomonadales; family Pseudomonadaceae; genus Pseudomonas; species Pseudomonas sp. TE3911. The sequence continues at coordinate 2,779,295 of NZ_JBSSFP010000001.1, forward strand.
AACAGCCTCGCGGCAGAGATCGAACTGCCGGCCGTGAAGGTTCAGGGCCAGGATGAGTCCGGTTATCGCGCCGATACCGCCTCGGTCGGCGGCTTCACTGAAGCACCGCTGCTGGAAACCCCGGCCTCGATCAGCGTGTTCAACGCCGACCTGATCAAGGACCAGCAAGCGCGACTGCTCAGTGAGGTGCTGCGCAACGACGCCTCGGTAGGCGACAGCTATGCGCCCATCGGCTACTACGAAAATTTCGTGGTGCGCGGCTTCTCGCTGAATGCGGCAAGCAGTTACAAGATCAACGGGCGCACCATCACCGGCGAACAGAACGTGGCCCTGGAAAACAAGCAACAGGTCGAAGTGCTCAAGGGCCTGGCCGGCCTGCAAAGCGGGATTTCCGAGCCCAGCGGCGTGATCAACTACGTGACCAAGCGCCCTGAGGATGTGCGTTCGGTAACGGTGTCCACCGATGACCGCGGCAGTGGCTATATCGCCACCGACGTCGGCAGCTGGTTTGGCAGCGAGCAGCAATTCGGGCTGCGCGCCAACGTCGCCCATGAAGACCTCAATTCCTACGTGGAGCATGCCAACGGCCAGCGCGACTTTGTGTCCCTGGCCTTCGACTGGAACATCAGCCCCGACGCGGTGCTGCAACTGGACGCGGAATACCAGAACAAGCAACAACGCTCGGTACCGGGCTACCAGTTGCTGGGCGGCACTGAGGTGCCCCACGACGCCTCGCCAAAAAAACTGCTGGGCCACCAGAGCGGCTCCAAGCAAGTCGGCATCGACTCGTTGAACCTCAACGGCAGGTTTGAATACCGCTTCAGCGACCAGTGGAAAGGCAGCGTCAGCGCCGCGCGCAGCAAGGTGGTGATCGATGATTACAGCTCGTTCGCCTGGGGTTGCTATGGCTCGACCAGTTGCACCTCAAGCGTGCCGAACACGTTCAGCCCCGAGGGAAACTACGACGTCTACGACTACCGCAGCCCCGACGACACCCGCCGCGACGACGAAGTGCAGGCGGCCATGACCGGGTTGTTCGACACTGCAGGCATCGGCCATGAGCTGACCTTTGGCACCAGCGCGTTCCGTCGGGTGATCGACAAGCGCAACCCGGTCAACGAGTACATCGGCACCAGCAACATCGACGAAGACACGCCGACGTTCACCCCCACCGACAAACCGCTGAATCCAAGCCACCGCAACCTCGACAGCCGCCAATACGGCGTGTTCGTCACCGACCGCATCCGTTTCAATGAGCAATGGCAAACCATCCTCGGTGGCCGCGAAGTGCGCCTGGATGAAAAAGCCTTCGACGCTGTCAGCGGCGACCAGACACGCCATACCCAGCAATACGTGTTCCTGCCCCAGGCTTCGCTGATCTACACACCCATTGAAAACCTCTCGCTATACACCAGCTACAGCAAAGGCCTGTCCCTGGGCGGCACCGCGCCGTTGTTCGCCACCAACGCTGCTGAAACCCTGGCACCCACCACCTCACGCCAGATCGAAGCCGGGGTGAAATACGACTGGCGCCGCATCAGCTTCGCCGCTGCCGTGTTCCAGACCCGCCAGGCCTACCAGTACGCAAAGCCCGGTGCTGCCGGCGACTTCACCTATGTGCAGCAGGGCGAGCAGAAAAACACCGGATTAGAACTCTCGGCCAACGGCTGGGCCACTGAACGCCTGCAAATCTCCACCAGCGTGGCGGCGATTCGCGCACGGGTGACCGGCAGCGGCACGCCGCAATACGAAGCGCATCAGGCGATCAACGTGCCGAAGCTGCGCGCCAGTGTCTACGCCGACTATGCGTTGCCGTGGGTGAATGGCTTGGCGGTGCTCGGCGGCGTGCAATACAGCGCCAAGAAGTACGCCAACCGCAGCGGCAATGTGGAGGTGGGAGATTATGCGGTGGTCAACGTCGGCAGCCGCTACACCACCAAGGTCGACGGCTACGAGACGGTGTTCCGCCTGAGCGTCGACAACCTGTTCGACAAGCGCTACTGGCGCGACGCGGGTGAGTACATGGGCGATGACTATCTCTTCCAAGGCGCGCCACTGACGGCGCGCCTGAGTGCCTCAGTCAACTTCTGACGCTTACTTGGGCATCTTGCGAAAACCCACCGCCAGACGGTTCCAGCTGTTGATGGTCGCGATCGCCACGCTCAGGTCGATCTGCTCTTGGGCGCTGAATTCAGCGGCCAGCACGTTGAAGTCTTCGTCCGGAGCGTGGGTCTGGCTGATCAGCGTCAGGCTTTCAGCCCAGGCCAGCGCCGCACGTTCACGGGGGGTGAAGAACGGCGTTTCACGCCAGGCTGACAGGGTGTACAGGCGACGCTCGGTTTCGCCGCCCTTGCGGGCATCGGCGGTGTGCATGTCCAGGCAGAAGGCGCAGCCGTTGATCTGCGACACACGCAGGCGGATCAATTCCAGCAACGGCAACTCGATGGAGAGTTTGCCGACCGCCGCTTCAAGGGCAAGCATGGCTTTCATGGCGTCCGGGGAAGCGGTGTAGAAGTCGGTACGGGATTGCATGGTGGAACTCCAGAACGGTGGGATTGGTGGCTAGGTTAGTCACCGTCGCGGCCGTCAGGAATATCCAATTCCGGGGAAGATCAGGTAGCCAATGCATCAGCCCGGCAACGGAATCACCCGCAACGGCCGCACCGACTTATAAGAAAAACTCGAATAGATCTCTTTGACGCACGGCAGCGTCTGCAACACCTCCCGCGCAAACTCGCCAAACGACTCCAAATCCTTGGCGACCACTTCGAGCAAAAAGTCATAGCGCCCCGATACGTTATGACAGGCCACGATTTCCGGAATCTCCAACAACCGCTGCTCAAACGCCCGGGCGATATCCTGGGTGTGGCTTTCCATCATGATGCTGACAAACGCCGTCACCCCATACCCCAGCGCCTTGGGCGAAAGAATCGCCTGGTAACCGCTGATCACCCCGCTCTCCTCCAAGTGACGGACCCGACGCCAGCACGGTGACGTGGTCAGGGACACGCGTTCGGCGAGTTCGGCCACGGTTAAACGGGCATTGCCTTGCAGGGCGTTCAATAACGCTTTGTCGGTGCGGTCCAAGGTGACGGGCATGATTTGCCTCTGTTCATTATTTTTAGGGTTTTTTCATCCCTTAACGCGGGATTTGTCGGCAAAGTTTGGAAAATTCAGCCTTGGTTATGAGCATAGCATTGTAGGAAATAAGGAGCGCCCGACATGAACAATAAACATAATGCATTCGGCTTTTCTACCCGCGCCATCCACCACGGCTACGACCCCAAGGACCACCACGGCGCGCTCGTGCCGCCGACCTACCTGTCGGCCACGTTTGCGTTTCCCACTGCCGAATACGGCGCCGCCTGTTTTGCCGGCGAAGCCGACGGCCACTTCTATACACGCATTTCCAACCCGACTCTGGCGCTGCTGGAATCGCGCATGGCCACCCTGGAAAACGGCGAGGCGGCAGTGGCGTTCAGCTCCGGCATGGGCGCAATTGCCGCGACGTTCTGGACCCTGCTGCGGCCAGGCGATGAGGTGATCGTCAGCCAGACCCTCTACGGCTGCACCTTCGCTCTGCTGCACCACGGCATTGGTGAGTTCGGCATCAAGGTGCGCCACGTGGACCTCACCGACCTGGCCGCCCTGCGAGCGGCGCTCAGCCCTGCCACTCGTATGATCTACTGTGAAACCCCGGCCAACCCCACCCTGCAATTGGTGGACATCACAGCCGTGGCCGCCCTCGCCCATCAACAGCCAAACGTGACGGTGGTGATCGACAACACCTACTGCACGCCGTACCTGCAACGCCCGCTGGAACTGGGTGCCGATGTGGTGGTGCATTCGGCCACCAAGTACCTCAGCGGCCACGGCGACATCACCGCCGGCATCGCCGTCAGCAACCTGGCCACGGCCCAGCGCATTCGCCTGCAAGGCCTCAAGGACCTGACCGGCGCGGTGATGTCGCCCCAGGATGCGTCGCTGCTGATGCGCGGGCTCAAGACCCTGGCCCTGCGCATGGACCGCCACTGCAGCAACGCCCAGGCCGTGGCCGAAGCGTTGCAGGCGCACCCGGCGGTGGAGTGGGTCACGTATCCGGGGCTGCCCTCTTTCCCGCAATACGAACTGGCGGCGCGGCAAATGAGCCAGTCGGGCGGCATGATTGCTTTCGAGCTCAAGGGCGGGATCGATAGCGGTCGGCGCTTCATGAATGCCCTCAAGCTGTTCACCCGCGCGGTCAGCCTCGGCGACGCTGAATCCCTGGCCCAGCATCCGGCGAGCATGACCCATTCCACCTACACCCCGGAACAGCGCGCGCACCACGGCATCAGCGAAGGCCTGGTGCGTTTATCGGTCGGGCTTGAGGACGTTGCCGACCTGCTGGCGGATGTGCAGCAAGCACTGGCCACATGCACGCGCGCCTTGCCGCGCCGAACGCTGATGGCGGCGCATGCGGTGAGATGAGTTTGTTTTGCCCTGACGGCGGTCGGACAGGTCCGGCCGCCGTTGGCCGTGCTTAATCTGGTTTTTTTCCCAATTGGATCCCCATCCCGCCGCCAGGCTGTACTAGCATACGTCCTGCACTCGACATTCATGGACGAACTGATGAACTCAAACCTGTTCCCACATATAGGCAAGGTCATCGCCAGCACCGGCAGTCGCCATTTCCCACGCATGCTGCATGACCTGATTCTCACCCAACTGGCAGTGGACGCCACCCATATCACCCAAATGCGCGTGAGCCCCGAAGGGCACACCCGCCGCAAGATCAGCCCGGTCTACACCGATTCGGTGGCGGCCCTGGGCGAAGCACAACCCGCCGCACAACTGCACCTCACACGCCGCAAAGACGACGTGCGCTACGTGCTGTCGGTGTACCGCTCGCACCAGTCCGAAAGCTTTTCGCCTCAGGAGCGCAGCATGCTGCAGGACTTCTCCACCCTGCTGCTGCCGATGGTGGAAAAACACATCGCCGCGATCCAGCCCTGCCGCCAGGACAGCGATCCGAGGGAGCCGCAAAACCAGGGCATCGACACCCTGCGCCGACGCATTGAAGAACGCCTGGTGCAATCGGGTCTGACCCTGTCCAACCGCGAGCTGGAAGTGTGTGTGGGCCTGCTGGCCGGGCGGACGGCGCCGGAGTTGGCGGAGCAACTGGCATTGAAGGTCAACACGATTGAAAGCTACCTCAAGCGGGCGGCGATCAAACTGGGGATCAGCGGACGGCATTCGTTGTTGCGCTGGATGTATTCCACGGACGACATCACCAGTTAAACCGGTGGGAGGGGGCTTGCCCCCGATAGCGGTGTGTCAGCCATAGATGCATCAACTGACAGTCCCTCATCGGGGGCAAGCCCCCTCCCACACTTGATCTTCACCGGCCAACAGAAATCAGTCCCTGGCCAATGCCTCAATCGGGTCCAGCCGCGCCGCGTTCCGCGCTGGCACAAAGCCGAACACAATGCCGATCAGCGTCGAACAGGCGAAGGCTGTGACGATTGAGCCGACCGAAAACACCATTTCCCATTCCTTCACAAACAGCGAAAACAGAAACCCCAGCGCGTAGGACAGCGAGATACCAATCAAGCCGCCGATCAGGCACACCATCACCGCTTCCACTAAAAACTGCTGACGAATGTCCGACTGCCGCGCGCCCACTGCCATGCGAATACCGATCTCACGAGTACGCTCGGTGACCGACACCAGCATGATATTCATCACGCCAATCCCCCCCACCAGCAATGAAATCACTGCGATCAACGACAACAGCAGTGCCAGGGAGCGGCTGGTTTTTTGCACCGTCTGCATGATGCTGTCGAGGTTATTGGTGAAAAAATCCTTGGTGCCGTGGCGTTGCAGCATGAGCTTGTTGACGTTGTCTTCCACCACCTTGCTCGGCTGGCCGTCCTTGATGCGCACGGTGATGCTGTCCAAGTGGCGCTGGCCTAAAAGACGCCCCGCCGCTGTTTCGTAAGGCACCCACACGTTGAGCGCCTTGCTGGCGGCGAACATGTTTTTGTTGTCGGCCGTCACGCCAATCACTGTGCACGGCAGGTTGCCCACCAGGATCACCTGGCCCAACGGGTCCACGTTCGGCCCGAACAGACGGTGCCGGGTGTTGTGGTCGATCACCACCACCTGGGCCTGGCGCCGTGCATCGCTTTCGCTGAAGGCAATACCGGCTTCAAGCTTCAGCCCCTTGACCTTGAAGTAGCGGTCGCTGACGCCATTGACTTGGGCATCCAGATCAATATTGCCGTAGCGCAGCAACAGGCTGCGGCCCACCACCGGCGTGGCACTGTCCACGTAGTACAACTGGTTCAACGCGTCCACATCCGACGGCATCAGGGTTTCGATGGCCGAGGCGCGGCTGTCGCCGAAACTGGTGCCGGAAAAGATATCGATGGTGTTGCTGCCAATCGCCTGGATGTCCTTGAGCACATAGCGCTTGGCGCCTTCGCCGATGGCCGAGATCGACACCACCGAGGTGATGCCGATGACAATGCCGAGCATGGTCAGCAAGGTGCGCATGCGATGGGACACCAGCGCGACCCAGGCCATGTTGAACGCTTCCTTGAACAACCCAAGGCTCGCCACCAACCGCCGTGCGCCGCTGCGCCGGGGCTCTATCGGCGCCTCGGCAGGCGCGTCCAATCCACTGCGGGTGTTGGCCTTGTCACTGATGATCTCGCCGTCGCAGACCTCGACAATACGCTGGGCATTCGCCGCCACCTTGGGATCGTGCGTGACGATAATCACCGTGTGCCCGGCCGCGTGCAGCTCGGCGAGGATACGCATCACCTCCTTGCCGCTGTGGGTGTCGAGGGCGCCGGTGGGTTCGTCGGCGAGGATCACTTCACCTCCATTCATCAAGGCTCGGGCGATACTCACCCGTTGCTGCTGCCCGCCCGACAACTGGCTGGGACGGTGGGTGGTGTGGCTGGCCAGCCCCAGGCGTTCGAGCAACTCCCGTGCGCGACTGTGGCGTTGAGTCTGTGGGGTGCCCGCGTAAATCGCCGGCATTTCCACGTTGTGCAAAGCACTGAGGTGCGCCAGCAAGTGGTAGCGCTGGAAGATGAACCCGAAATAATCGCGGCGCAGTTCCGCCAGTTGTTCATCACCCAACGAGCGGGTTTCGATGCCATTGATCTTGTAACTGCCGGCAGTGGCGTAATCCAGGCCGCCAAGGATATTCATTAAGGTGGATTTACCGGAACCGGACGCGCCGATAATCGCGATCATTTCCCCGGCCTGAATCGTCAGGTCGATACCCTTGAGCGCAATGAATTCACGCTCGCCGGCCATGAAACTGCGGGTGATGCCCTTGAGTTCCAACAGTGGCTGGCTCATCCGTCAGTTCCCCGCCACAGCAGGCGACGCATCACCGATCACCACTTTATCGCCCTCGGCCAAGCCCTCCAGGATCTGCACCTTGACGTTGTTGTTGATGCCGGTTTTTACATCACGGGACACCGCCTTGCCCTTGGCATCCAGCACCCGCAGCGCGTAACTGCCGTCCTTATTGCGCGCCCCGAGCGCCGCCACCGGCACCATCAACGCGGCCTGGGCGGTGTCGAGGACGATACGCACCTGGGCGGTCATGGCGATGCGCAGGCGATGGTCGGGGTTGGGCACATCGAACAACGCGTTGTAGAACACCGCCGTGTTCTGCTTGGGCGTGCCGGCGGTCTGGGTTTCAAGGAAGTTCTGCGGCGCCGGCTCGGTGCCGCGCAGCTTGGCGTAGTAGCGTTTGTCGGCTTCACCGAGGATGGTGAAATACACCTGCTGGCCGGGGCTGATATGAATCACATCCGCCTCCGACACCTGGGCCTTGACCGTCATGGTGTCCAGGTCCGCCAACTTGAGCAGCACCGGCGCCAGTTGGCTGGCAATCACCGTCTGGCCTTCCTGGGTGACGATGCCCACCACATCGCCGTCGATGGGCGCATTGATACGGGTGTAATCCAGGTTGATCTTGGCGGTGTCGATCTGGATATGTGCGCTTTTGATCTGCGCATCCAGGGCCAACAGATTGGCCTGCTGCACCTGGAAGGTCGATTCGGCATCTTCAAAGTCCTGGCGCGATACCGACTCGTCATCCTGCAAACCTTTGTAGCGTTCATACACCGACTTGGCCTGCTTGAGCTGAGCCGCCGTGGCCCGGCGCTGGGCCTGGAGATTTTCCTCATCCACTTGGGCTTTGCGCAGGGTGTTTTGCAGGATCAACGGGTCGATTTCGGCGAGCCATTGGCCCTTTTTTACCTTGTCGCCCACTTTGACCTTGAGTGACTTTAACTGGCCGGAGACTTGGGCGCCGACGTCGACTTGCTTGATGCCTTCGAGTAGGCCGGTGGCCAGGACGGCGTTTTCGATGTCGCCGCGTTCGGCGGTGGCGGTGAGGTACAGCGGTGCGTCGGCCGGCGCCTGGACGGTGTAGATGATTAGGCTGATGGCTACGGCCAGTACGGTGAATATGCCGATTTTGCGGAATTTAGAGTTTTGCATAGATGACCATAGAAAGTGGTTTGGCCCGGCCTATTGGGTTGGGCTTTTTTTGATTGGGTACATATCCGTTTCTGCAGGAATGGATATGCACACCGAAAGATCGCTATCGGGGGCAAGCCCCCTCCCACCTGTGAAAGCAGTTCGACTCAATAAACCGGTCGGCTCTAAGGCCATCGCGCTCTTGCTTGTGATCCGCGGTCGCCCCGTAAAACCACGCTGGCCGAACGCAGGTTTTGGAGCGGCGGCCCACGTTCCAAAGCCGGAGTGAGGGCACACCGAGCCTAGGCGAGGTGCCGAGTGGTGGGGCGAAGGCCTTTTGGTTACTTTTGGCTGGGCCGGCATTCCGGCCTTTCCAAAAGTGACCCGCTGTAAGAGCGGAACCACAAGCCGCCGTTACCGCAGGAATGGATATGTGCACCGAAAGATCGCTATCGGGGGCAAGCCCCCTCCCACATTTAAAGCGGTATACCCTCTTCACGAAACCACCTCCCCAATCACCGCCGTGTCCAACCACCACCGCGCCAGCCCGTGAACATTCGGCGCCTTGAGCAATGTGAAGTGATTCCCCACCCCATACCAAACCTCCAAAGAGCTGCCCTGCTTACGCCACCCCTCAATCATCCCCCCCTGCTCCCGCTGATTGCCCACCGCATCCAACGCCGGATCCTGCGCCAACACCAACCGCACCACCCCGCGATATCGCTGAGTCGGCCGATACTCCGTACGCAACGCCGCTGCATAAGTCCGGGCCGGTCCCGCCATCGCATCAACACTGGCACGGGCCGGCAACAACCCCACCCCAACCATTCCCCCATGCAGGCTCTGGCGCTGCGCCACTTCGTCGCCAACCGCGAAGGTTTCACGGTCAATCCCCAAGGGTTTCCCCGCCGCCAGCTGCATCGCCTCGATCAACCTCAACAACGCCGCCGTCGTCGTATAAGCCCGACCCGCACTACCCGGCGCTTCGCTGTCGATCACCGTCAACGACGCCACTTCCCGTCCAGCCGCCTGCAACCGCAGCGCCATCTCCAGTGCCACCCAGCCGCCAAACGAATGCCCGACCAGATGCACCGGCCCATGCGGGCACTCATGTTCCAGCGCGTGCAGATAACAGCGCGCTGCCGCTTCCACCTGGCTGTGGGGCACCGCCTCGCCATCCAACCCACGCGGCTGCAAGCCAAACAACGGCCAGTCCCGTCCAAGCGCTTCGCTCAGGCCCACAAACCCGGTGACGCTGTCCCCTGCCCCCGGCACGCAGAACACCGGCGCATACCCGGCCCGTCCGCTCTGGATCCGCAGCAACGGTTGATGCGCCGTTTCCCTCACCGGTGAACACCCTGCCAATGCCTCTGTCATCGCCGCACCCAGCGCACGGATATGCGGCGCCTGCATCATGCTCTGGTGATCACCCGGCACTTCAACCTGACGCAACTGCCCAGGCGCCAGGGCGTCATCCCAACCCAGCGACACACTGCGCCGCGACAACTCGGTCGGCCGCTCTATAGCGCTGAACAGGTGCACAGGCACCGGCAGCGGAAACAAGCTGTAGTGCGCCAGCGCATGCCCATGCCCGACTTCGCGCTCGATAAAGCTCAAGAGGTCCGCATCCGCAGCCGCCGCCATTTGCGCGTATAGCAAACCTTGATCGCGACAGCGTTGCAGCACACCTGCAAAGTCCAACTGTCCAATCTGCGCGTCCAACTGTTCAATCCTTGCCAGCTCATCCACACCTCCCTGTGCGTTCCAATAGGCGCGGCACTGCAACAGCAAATGCCGCTTGAGCGCGTCTGGCCCGCTCCAACGCGCCTTGCCCTGGTCGGTCAGGCGCGGCACGTAGCTGTCGATCAAGCCAAGGAACGCCACGGGTTCATCCAGCCCCAGTAGCTGCATCGCCACTTCATAGGCCAGCACACCGCCAAATGACCAGCCGGCGATGCGATACGGCCCATGGGGCTGCAAGCCGCGAATCAGGCCCACCATGCGCGCCGCCAAGCCTTCCAGGGTGTTGAGATGCGCCTCGCCGAGCGCCACACCCGGAAGGCCATAGATCGGGTAATCACCCGGTAAATGCTGGCCCAGCGCCGGGAAATACACGTCCATGCCGCTGAACTCATGCACCAGGAACAACGGCGCTTGCGAGCCGCTGCTGCGCACCGTAATCACCGAGCTGTCGCGCACCGGCTCAGCAGTGCGCTGGCGCAGCATGGTCGCTACCGAAGCCACGCTGGCGTGCTGGAACAACTCAGCCAGGCTCACTGCCAGCCCCGCTTCGTCCATCAGGTTGACCAGGCGAATCGCCAACAGCGAATGCCCGCCCAGTTCAAAGAAGCTGTCATGCCGGCCCACCTGCTCCAGCTTCAGCACCTCGCCCCATAATTGCGCCAAGGTCTGTTCCAGGGCGTCGGTCGGCGCTTCGAAATCACGACTGACCAGCGCGTCCAGAGCCGGCACCGGCAAGGCTTTGCGGTCGACCTTGCCATTGGCAGTCAACGGCAAGCGGTCCAGCGGCACATAGGCCGATGGCAGCATGTAGTCCGGCAATTGCCCTTGAAGATGGGCACGTACGTTGTCGATGCCGACCGGTTCGGCAGCCCAGGTGAAATACGCCACCAAGCGCTTATCCCCCGGCGCGTCTTCACGGGCCAACACGACCGCGTCCTGAATACCCGCGCAGGTCATCAGGCGCGCTTCGATCTCTCCCAGCTCAATACGGAAACCACGGATTTTCACCTGATCGTCATTGCGCCCGATGCATTCGAGCAGGCCCTGCGCCGTCCAGCGGCCAAGGTCGCCAGTGCGGTACATCAAGGCGCCTGGGTTGAACGGATCCTGCACAAACTTTTCAGCGGTCAGTTCAGGACGGTTCAAGTACCCCTTGGCCACGCCGTCACCACCGATGCAGATTTCACCGGTCACGCCCTGGGGCACTGGCTGCAAGTGCGCATCCAGCACATAAATCTGGGTGTTGGAGATCGGTCGCCCCACCGGCACGCTGTCGGCGTCGTCGGCAAGTGCGCGCACTTCATAGGTGGTGGCGTAGGTGGTGGTTTCCGTTGGGCCGTAGCAATGCACCAGGCGCAACGTCGGCGCCTGGGCCAACAGGCTGCGGAACGCCGCCGGATCGGCACGCTCGCCGCCGCACAGCAGGATGCGCAAACCCGCCAACGCGTCGGGAATCAGTTGCACGTACTGGTTGAACAGCGCCGTGGTGACGAACAACACCGTCGCGCCCTTTAACGCCATGCCGAATGCCACAGGGTCGAGCAAGGTGGCGTGATCGATCACCTGCACTTGCCCGCCATTAAGCAGTGGCCCCCATACATCCATGGTGCTGGCGTCGAACGCCGGGTTGGAGGCGAAGGCCACGCGGTCGCTGGCATTGAAATCGGCATAGCCGTTGTTGAGTACCAACCGCGTGATGCCCCGATGGGGCACCAGTACACCTTTGGGAACGCCGGTGGAGCCGGAGGTGTACATGATGTACGCCTCGCTGTCCGAAGACTGCGACAAATCCGGGTTATGGCTAGGTTGTGGATCGAGGGCCAGGGTGTCCACGTCCAGGCGTTGCGCCGCGTATTCGATCACCGCGTCGCTGTGGGTCAACAACCAGCGCGCACCGCTGTCCCGCACCATGAACGCCTGACGTTCGGCGGGCGCGTTGATATCCAGCGGCACATAGGCGGCCGCGCACTTCAACACGGCCAGTTGGCCGACCAGCAGCGCGACAGAACGCGGCAGCAGGATCGCCACGTTGTCGCCAGGTTTTACGCCCAGTCCTAACAGGTAATGGGCCAGGCAATTGGCGCGGGTATTGAGCTCGCCGTAGCTCAGGCGCTGCTCGCCATGCACCACGGCCAATGCGTCCGGACGCGCCTGGGCCTGGGCTTCGAACAGACGCTGCACGGTGTGTTCACGGGGGAAGTCGCGGGTGCTGGCATTGAACGCTAGCCGCAGTTGGTGCTGTTCGGCGGCGGGCAGGATCGGCAAGCGGCTGATGGCGACATCGCTGCCCTGTTCCAGCGCCTGCACCAGTTGCTCCAGGGCCACATTCAGGTAATCACACAGGCGCCGGGCGCCCTGCCCCGAGGCTTTCAAGGTGAAGCCATCGCCCTGGTCATCCACGCTCATCGACAGGCCGTAGTTGCTGTGTTCCTCGGCCTTGAGCAGCTCAATACCTTGCCATGCCTCGGCGACTGCACCGGCCTGCGGCGCGCTGTGCCGATAGTTGAATAGCACACTGAACAGCGGCGTGGTCACCGGCACGCCGCTGCAACGCTGGGCCAATGCCAGCGGCGCGTGTTCATGGCTGAGCAGTTGGCTCAGCCGCGCATGGGTGGCACGCGCGGCGTGGCGTACCGAGTGCTCGCCCAGGTCGACCCGCAACGGCAACGTATTGATAAAGACGCCCATGGCCCGTTCGGCGCCTTCACCGCCTTGCAAGCGGCCAAGCATCACGGTGCCGAACACCACCTGCTCACGGCCGGACACCTTGCCCAGCACCTGGGCCCAACCCAGGTGCATCAGGCTGGCGGCGCTGACGCCGGATTGGCGCGCCTGAGTGCGCAGGCGCTGGCTTAATTCGGGAGCAATCGTCAGACGGGCCTGCTCATCGATGCCCAGCTTGGCCACTTCCGTGGGCTCGTCGATCTGGCCGAGCATTTCGCGGAAAAACCCTTCGTGATCGTCTGCGCCCAAGCGCATCTGCGCCACATAGTTGCGATACGGCACAGGCGTTCCCAGGCGGTGTTGAGTGCCCAACAGAAACGCCTGCATCTCGTGTTGCAGGATCTCCAGGGCGATGTGGTCCATGACCAAGTGATGGAACAGCAAGGTGGCGACCACACGCGGGGTTTCTTCGCTGCACACCAGGCGCATCAACGGCGCTTGGGACAGGTCGAGGCGTTGCGGCAGCGGCGCGGTTTCAACCCGCAGCGACGCTTTGCGCCAGACCACCTGCACCGGTTCTTCCAGGCCGTCCCAGTGGAACGAGGAGCGCAGGATGTCGTGGCGCTCGATCACCGCCTGCAACGCCAGGGCAAACGCGTCCAGACGTTGGCGGCTGTCAAAGGCAAACTGCGCCTGCAACACATAGGCATCGCCTTCCTGCACGGCGCGGTGGTGATAGAGCATGCCGGCCTGCAACGGCGTCAGGGGGTAGATATCCTGCACATTCGCCGCACCGCCGGGGATGCAGGCGACGAGGCGGTCGATGGCGACTTGCTCCAGCGCGATCAGCGGCAACATGCTCGGCGTGATCGAGGTGCAACCGTCAACGATGCCATTGACCGGCACCGCCACTTCACGACCAGTGCCCAACGCCGCCGCCAGTGCCGACAAGGTTGGCTGACCGAACAGCACTTTTACGTCCGCCGACAAGCCAAGGCCGCGCATGCGCCCCATCAGGCTCACCGCCAGCAACGAATGCCCGCCCAGTTCGAAGAAGTTATCGTGACGGCCCACACGCTCCACCTTGAGCAACTCGGCCCACAGGCTGGCCAGGGCGATTTCCGTGTCGCCCTGGGGCGCTTCGTATTCGCGCACCACCACCGAATCCAGGCCCGGCGCGGGCAGCGCCTTGCGGTCGAGTTTGCCGTTGGGACTCAGGGGCAATGCGTCGAGATGAACGAAGATCGCCGGCACCATGAATTCAGGCAGGTGATGCAGCAACTGACTGCGCAGCACGTCGATGTCGGTGAAGGCTCCGGTGTAGTACGCCACCAGACGGTCTTCGCGGGCGATCACGGCAGCCTCGTTGACTGCTGGGCACTCGGTCAGGCGCGCCTGGATCTCGCCCAGTTCGATACGCAGGCCACGGATTTTCACCTGATCGTCGTTGCGGCCCAGGTACTCAATATTCCCATCGGGCAAGTAGCGGCCGACGTCGCCGGTGCGGTACATGCGGCCGCTGGTAAATGGATCTTGAAGAAAGCGTTCGGCGGTCAGTTCCGCACGGTTCAGGTACCCCCGCGCCACTTGCACGCCGCCGATAAACAGCTCGCCGACCACGCCCAGCGGCACCGGTTGCAACTGCGCGTCCAGCAGGTACATGCGGGTGTTGGCAATGGGCTTACCGATGGGCGTGTTGTCCGGCGTCACCGGGCCCGCGCAGTTCCATGCCGTCACATCGACGGCCGCTTCGGTCGGGCCATACAGGTTGTACAGGCCGATCCCCGGCAACTGCGCCTTGAACCGGCGCACCAGGCTGCCCGGCAAGGCTTCGCCGCTGCACATCACCCGCACCAGCCCGGCCGCCTGGCTGACGTCGCCATGGGCCAGGAACACGTCGAGCATCGACGGCACAAAGTGCAACGTGGTGATGTGTTCGGCCTCGATCACCTCGCACAGGTACGCCGGGTCTTTATGCCCGCCAGGACGCGCCATCACCAGGCAGGCGCCGGTGAACAGCGGCCAGAAGAATTCCCAGACCGACACATCAAAGCTGAACGGGGTTTTCTGCAAGACCCGGTCCTGGGCGGTGAGCCCATACTCGTCCTGCATCCACAGCAGGCGATTGACCACGCCGCCATGGTCGTTGATCACGCCCTTGGGCTGGCCAGTGGAGCCGGAGGTGTAGATCACATAGGCGCTCAGGCCCTGCACCGCGGGGTTATCCACGGATTGCGCGTGCCAGCTCGGTTGGTCCAGATCGACCACCGGCACCGCGCCCACCAGCGCACGAGTAGCGCCCTGAATCAGTACAACAGCGGGTGCGCTGTCGCTGAGCATGTAGGCGATGCGCTCCAGCGGATAAGCCGGGTCCAGCGGCACATAAGCGGCGCCGGCCTTGAGGATCGCGTACAGGCCGATGACCATCTCCAGGCCGCGCTCCACGCAGATCGCCACCCGCGAATCCGGCTGGACACCCAGCGCCAGCAAGTGATGGGCGAGTTGGTTGGCCCGCGCGTTGAGCTCGGCGTACGTCAGTTGCTGTTCGCCAGCCTTGAGCGCAATCGCATGGGGCGTGCGGGCCACCTGGGCTTCAAACATGCCGTGCAAGGTCTGGTCGAGGTTGTAATCCACCTGGGTGGCGTTGAAATCGAACAGCACGTGCCGGCGCTCGCCCTCGTCCAGCAGCGGCGCATGCTCCAACACCGCCTGATCGTTATCGACCATGGCCTGCAACACGCGGGTGAAGTAGCCGACGTAACGCTGCATCGTCGCTTCATCGAACAGCGCCACGGCGTATTCCAGCGCGCCGATAATCGTGCCCTGCACTTCGCCGAGGTTCAGCGACAGGTCGAACTTGGCAAAGTGGCTGTTCTCCACGATGCCTTCCAGGGCCAGGTCGCCCAGGGCCAGGATCGGCGCGCTGCTGTCCTGCCAGGCCAACAGGGTTTGGAACAATGGGCTGTGGGCCAGGCTGCGTACCGGCCGGGTGATTTCGACCACTTGCTCGAAGGGCAGGTCTTGATGGGCCTGGGCCGCCAAGGTCAGCGCCTTGACCCGCGCCAGCAGCGCTTCGGTAGTGGGCGCGCCCGAGGTGTCGATGCGCACCGCCAGGGTGTTGACGAACAGGCCGATGAGGCCTTCGACTTCAGTGCGCGTACGGTTGGCCACCGGCGAGCCGATCACCACATCTGCCTGCCCCGAGAGCCGCGCGAGCAAGGACGCCCAGGCGGTCATTACCGTCATGTACAGCGTGCTGCCATGGCGTTGGCTCAAGGCCTTGAGCCCGGCGGTGAGGCGCTCGTCCAGACGGATCTCCACGCTGCTGCCGGCGTAGTCCTGCTGCGCCGGGCGCGGGCGGTCGGTGGGCAGGCTGAGCAACGCCGGCGCACCAGCCAGGGCCTGTTGCCAATAGCGGCTCTGGCGGTGAAGTACTTCGCCGCTGAGCCACAAGCGTTGCCACACGGCAAAGTCGCCGTATTGGATCGGCAGTGGCGGCAACGGGTCGGGCTGCCCATGGCTGAAGGCCTGGTACAGCGCCATCAGTTCGCGGGTGAGCACGCCCATGGACCAGCCATCGGAGACGATATGGTGCAGGGTCAGCAACAGCACATGGTGCTCGTCGGCCATCACCACCAGGCGCCCGCGCAGCAGCGGGCCGCGTTCGAGGTCGAACGGCGCCGACGCTTCGCCGTGGATCAACGCATCCAGCGCCTGTTGCGGTTGCGGGTGGCGGCGCAAGTCCTGCACTTGCAGCGGCAGTACGTCGTCGGCCGCGACGATCAGCACCTGGGCGTCGTCACCGTGCTGGGCGAAGCGGCTGCGCAGGGTTTCGTGCCGCGCAACGATCCGCGCCAGCGCCCGTTGCAAGGCCTGCACATGCAGTTGCCCGCGCAAGCGCAAGCCGATGGGAATGTTGTAGGCCGTGTTGGCGCCTTCCATCAACGCCAGGAACCACAAGCGCTGCTGGGCGAACGACAGCGGCACCGGCTCATCGCGGTTGGCCGGCAGGATCGCCGGCAAAGTGCTGCGACCGGCCTGGGCCAGCACGTCGGCAACGGCGGCCAGTTCGGCATTGGCAAACAGGTCGCTGAGCAACAGCTCCACGCCCAGTCGTTGGCGCACTTGGGACACCATGCGCATGGCGAGCAGCGAGTGCCCGCCCAGTTCAAAGAAGTGGTCGTAACGGCCGACGCGTTCTACCTGCAAGACATCGGCCCAGATCTGCGCCAGGCTGCTTTCGATCTCGCCCTCGGGCGTCGCGTATTGGCGGGTAAACACGGCGGCCCTATCCGGCGCTGGCAGGGCCTTGCGGTCGAGTTTGCCGTTGGCGGTCAAGGGCAGCGCGTCAAGCTTCATGAAGGCGACCGGGACCATGTAGTCCGGCAGGTGCGCCACCAGATGGGCGCGGATATCGCCCACCGCCAATGAGTCAAGTTGCGGGTTTTCGGTGTAGTACGCCACCAGCCGCTCGTCACGCACCAGCACCACCACTTCCTGCAAGCTCGGCAGTTGGTTGAGTTGGGTTTCGATTTCCCCCAGTTCGATGCGCACACCACGGATTTTCACCTGATCGTCATTGCGGCCCAGGTAATCGAGGTTGCCGTCGGGCAACCAGCGCACCAGGTCACCGGTGCGGTACATGCGTCCGACGTTGAACGGGTCGTCCAGGAAGCGTTCGGCGGTCAGTTGCGGACGGTTCAGGTAGCCGCGCGCCACGCCCTTGCCGCCCACATACAACTCACCCGCCACGCCCAGCGGCACCGGGCGTTGTTGCTCGTCCAGCACGTACACCGTGGCATTGGCGATGGGTTTGCCGATATGCAACGCCTGCCCGGCCTCGACCTTGCCAGAGGTGGCGACCACCGTGGCTTCGGTAGGGCCGTAGTTGTTGATCAGCTCAAACCGCTGCGCCCGCCCGAACTGCCGCAGACGATCGCCGCCGACCAGCAAGGTGCGCAGGGTCGGGTGCTCGATGTGCTGGCTGAAGGCGTACTCGGCCACCGGCGTCGGCAGGAAGCACACATCCAGCGGCTGCGCGCACCACCAGGCCAGCAGCGCGTCGATGTCTTCGGGGCCGTCGTGGGCCGGTGGCAGGTGCAGGGTCGCGCCGACACACAGCGCCGGCCACACTTCCCAGGCCATGGCATCAAAGCCGAACCCGGCGACGCTGGCGGTGTGGCGCCCCGCGCAGAGGTCGAAGGCGCGGCAATGCCAATCCACCAGGTTGGTCACGGTGTGGTGTTCCACCATCACGCCTTTGGGCAGGCCGGTGGAGCCGGAGGTGTAGATCACATAGGCGAGGTTCGCGGGAGTCACGGCGACGCTGGGATTGCTCGCCGCGTGGTGGTGCCAGGTGTAGCGGTCCAGGTTGATCACCGGCACGTCCAGCTCGGGCAGGCGTTCGAGCAACGCGTGCTGAGTCAGCACCGCTACCGGGGCGCTGTCGCTAAGCAGGTAGGCGAGGCGCTCGGCCGGGTGGGACGGGTCCACCGGTACGTAGCAGGCGCCGGCTTTAAGAATCGCCAGCAACCCGGCCAGGGTGTCCAGTCCACGACGGGCGACGATGGCCACGCGGTCATCGGGTTTGACGCCCAGCGCCAGCAAGTGATGGGCCAGCAGGTTGGCTTGCCCGTTGAGCTCAGCGTAGGTCAGCGAGCGTTCAAGCTGCACCGCCGCGATGGCATGCGGCGTGAGAACGGCCTGGGCTTCGATACGCCCATGCAAGGTGGTGACCTGGGGGAACTCGGCCTGGGTGGCGTTGAACTGTTCCAACAGCAACCGCTGCTCGACGGCGGGCACCACCGGCACTTGATTGAGCGCGGTGTCCGGCGCCTGCTCCAGGGCCGTCACCAGGTTTTCCAGGGCAGTTTGCAGGTAGGCGCAGACCCGCTGCGGGTCCACCTGGGTGCTGGCCAGCAGGCTCAGGCCAAAGCCTTCGCCCAGGTCATCGACGCTCAGGGTCAGTGGATAGTTGGTGCGTTCTTCAGCACTGAGGGCGGCGATGCCTTGCCACGCCGAGACGGCTTCGGCGCTGGCGGCGGGCGCGCTGTGGCGATAGTTGAGCAGCGCGCTGAACAACGGCGTCGGCGCGATCACCCCACTGCAGCGCTGGGCCAGGGCCAGTGCCGCATGCTCGTGGCGCAGCAGTGTGGTGAGCCGACCATGGGTGGCCTTGACCCCGGCGCGCACGTCCTGGCCGTCCACGTCCACGCGAAACGGCAAGGTGTTGATGAAGATGCCCAAGGCGCGGTCCGTGTCATGACTGCCTTGCATACGGCCCATCAACACCGTGCCGAACACCACCTGTTGCTTGCCGGCCAATGCTCCCAACACCTGCGCCCAGCCCAGGTGAAACAGGCTTGCCGCGCTTACCCCCAACTGCCGCGCCTGGGTGCGCAAACGCTGGCTCAATAGCGCCGCCAAGGGCAGGCTGAGCTCACTGATGCCCCGCGCATCGCCCTGCACATCCTGCAAGCCAAACGGCAAGGTCGGCTCGCTGATATCGCCAAGCATCTGGCGGAAGAAGCCTTCGTGTTCCTGCTCGCTGATGCCCAGCCGTGCCTGAGCTACATAGTTGCGAAACGGCACCGCCTGGCCCAACGCCGCGCCCTGCCCCAGCAGGCACGCCTGCATTTCATGGCACACCACTTCCAGGGCGCTATGGTCCAGGGCCATGTGGTGGAACAGCAAGGTGGCGACGATACGCCCATTGGCCGGGTCATCGGCACGCACCAAGCGCAGCAACGGCGCCTGGGTCACGTCGAGGCGATAGTGGCGCGCATCGAACAGGGCGTGCAGTTGGGCGGCGATCTCGCCATCCGCCGGGTCGAGTTGCAAGGCCTGTACCGGCAGGCGCGCCGTGCGCCACACCACTTGCGACGGCTGTTGCAGGCCATCCCAGACCACGCCGGTGCGCAGGATGTCATGGCGGTCCATCACCGCTTGCAGCGCCAGGGCGAACGCCTCGAAGCGCGCCAGACTGTCGAACGCGAACTGAGATTGCATGACGTACGGGTCGCCCTGCTCGGCGCTGACATGGTGGAACAGGATGCCTTCCTGCAACGGTGCCAGCGGGTAGATGTCCTGGATATTCGCCACGCCGCCGTCGACGGTGGCGACGATGCGGTCGATCTCGTCCTGGCTGAGGCTGGACAACGTCAGCATGTCCGGTGTGATGTGCTGGGCGCCGGCCGGGATGCCATTGGCCGGTACGTCGACTTCACCGGCCTTGGTGGCGGAATACTCGCCGGCCTTAATCATCTCGATCAGCGCCGGTTTATGCTCGCGCAAGGCGGCAAGGATCGCCGGGTCACTCAACGCTTGCTTGTTGCCTTGCACCGACAACTGCTCGCCCTTGAGCGCCAGTTGAATGTCCTTGGTTTTCAGGGTTGCCAGCAGCTCTAAGAGGCTCACAGGACGATCTCCATTCGTTCGGTCATTGCGGCGTAGCCGGCCAGGGTCGGCTGTTCGAACAGCGCCCGGACGTCAGCTTCCATGCCTTCCTGGCGCAAGCGCCCGATCAAGCTCACGGCAAGCAGCGAGTGCCCGCCCAGTTCAAAGAAATTATCCTGGCGCCCGACCCGCTCCACGTTGAGCAACTCGGCCCACAGCTGCGCCAGCAGGATTTCGGTGTCGCCTTCCGGCGCTTCGTACTCACGCACGTTCAAGGCGTGCAGGCCGGGCGCTGGCAAAGCCTTGCGGTCGAGTTTGCCGTTGGGGCTCAAGGGCAGCGCGTCGAGGTGCACGAACAGCGCGGGCACCATAAAGTCCGGCAGGTGTTGCAGCAGGTGAGCGCGCAGTGCCTCGATCTCGGTTGGCGTACCGGTGTAGTAGGCGACGAGGCGATCTTCACGGGCGACCACCGCCGCTTCGCTGACCTGGGAGTGCTCAAGCAGACGCGCCTGGATTTCCCCCAGTTCGATACGCAGGCCACGGATCTTGACCTGGTCGTCATTGCGGCCCAGGTATTCGATAGTGCCGTCGGGCAAGTAGCGGCCAAGGTCGCCGGTGCGGTACATCCGACCCTCGTGGAACGGGTCGTCGAGAAAGCGCTCGGCAGTCAGCTCAGGGCGGTTCAGGTAACCCCGCGCCACTTGCACACCGCCGATAAACAGCTCGCCGACCACACCCAGCGGCACCGGCTGCAACTGCGCATCCAGCACGTACATGCGCGTATTGGCGATGGGCTTGCCGATGGGAGTGTTGTCCGGCACGTCGGGGCGTGCGCAGTTCCAGGCGGTCACGTCCACCGCCGCTTCAGTCGGGCCGTACAGGTTGTACAGGCCGATCCCCGGCAACTGCGCCTTGAAACGGCGCACCAGGCTGCCCGGCAGCGCTTCGCCGCTGCACATCACCCGCACCAGCCCAGCCGCCTGGCTCACATCGCCATGGGCCAGGAACACATCAAGCATCGACGGCACAAAGTGCAACGTGGTGATGTGCTCCGCCTGGATCACCTCACACAGGTACGCCGGGTCTTTATGCCCGCCGGGGCGCGCCATCACCAAGCGTGCGCCGGTGAACAGCGGCCAGAAGAATTCCCATACCGACACGTCGAAACTGAACGGGGTTTTCTGCAACACCGCGTCATCGGCGTTGAGGCCATAAGCGTCCTGCATCCACAGCAGCCGGTTGACCACCCCGGCGTGTTCGTTGATCACGCCTTTGGGCTGGCCGGTGGAGCCGGAGGTGTAGATCACGTAGGCCTGATGCCGGGCGGTCAGGCCCGGTACCTTGGGGTTGCTCAGCGGCTGATGCTGCCAGGTGTCCAGGTCCAGATTGAGCAGCGGCACGTCGCCCAGCAAGCCTACGGTGGCGTTCTGGGCCAGCACCACGACCGGCGCGCTGTCGTGCAGCATGTAGGCGATACGCTCCAGCGGGTACGCCGGGTCCAGCGGCACATAACCGCCACCGGCCTTGAGGATGGCGAACAGGCCGACGACCATGTCCAGGCCCCGCTCCAGGCAAATCCCCACCCGGGCATCCGGCTGTACACCCAGCGCGCGCAGATGATGGGCCAGGCGATTGGCACGCTCGTTGAGTTGTTGGTAGGTAAGCTGCTGCTCGCCCGCCTTCACCGCGATGGCGTGCGGCGTGCGCTGAACTTGGGCTTCGAACATCCCGTGCAGGGTCTGGTCGAGGTTGTAGTTGACCTCCGTGGCGTTGAACGTCACCAGCAGTGTGTGTCGCTCCTCGGAACTCAAGATCGGCAGGCGATTGAGCGCCTGGTTCGGTGCCTGCTCCAGGGCCTCAACCAGCCCGGACAGGGCCACTTGCAGGTACCCGCAGACACGTTGCGCATCGACCTGGGCCAACGCAGTCACGTCGTAGCCATCACCCAGGTCATCCACGTTCAAGGTCAGCGGGTAGTTGGTGCGCCCGTCGTTGACCAGGGTCTGCATACCCTCCCAGGCGTGTTGCGCCTCCTGGGAACGGGTGGCGCCGCCGCGATGGCGATAGTTGAGCATTGAGCTGAACAACGGCGCAGGTGCAGCCACGCCGCTGCAACGCTGGGCCAGGGCCAGGGAAGCGTGCTCATGACCGAGCAAAGCGGTGAGCCGCGCATGCGTGGCGCGTACGGCGGAGCGTGCGCCCTGACCGTCGATATCCAGGCGCAGCGGCAACGTATTGATGAACACGCCCAGCGCACGGTCGGCCCCTTCACCGCCTTGCAGACGCCCCACCAACACAGTGCCGAACACCACACTCTGGCGCCCGGACGTGGCCGCCAGCACTTGGCCCCAAGCCAGGTGGAACAGGCTCGCGGTGCTCACCCCCAGCAAACGGGCCTGGGCACGCAGGCGGCGGTTGAGGTCGCTGTCCAAGTGCAGGCGGTGCTCTTCGATGGCGTTACCGTCGCCGCGCACGTTTTGCAGGCCGAATGGCAGGGTTGGCTCGTCGACATCGCCGAGCAGGGTGCGGAAGAACGTTTCATGCTCCTGCTCACTCACACCCAAGCGCGCCTGGGCCACGTAGTTGCGGTACGGCATCGGTGCAGCGGTCGGCGCCGGATGGCCCAGCAGATAACCCTGCATTTCCCGCAGCACCACGTCAAAGGCGGTGTGGTCGAGGGCGATATGGTGATAGAGCAGCACCACAACCACACGCTGGTTGGCCGGATCGTCGGCGTAGGCCAGGCGAATCAACGGCGCTTGGCTGATGTCCAGGCGGTAGCGGCGTGCATCAAAACGTTGATGCAGGCCGGCCAGTACATCGCCTTCAAGCTGCAG
Source organism: Pseudomonas sp. TE3911 (assembly GCF_054062775.1). Classification (NCBI taxonomy): domain Bacteria; kingdom Pseudomonadati; phylum Pseudomonadota; class Gammaproteobacteria; order Pseudomonadales; family Pseudomonadaceae; genus Pseudomonas; species Pseudomonas sp. TE3911. Next base: position 2,802,421 of record NZ_JBSSFP010000001.1, read on the forward strand.
CTGTTCAAGAGGCAACCGGGCCTTGCGCCACACCACTTGCAGCGGTTGCACCAGCCCTTCCCACACCACGCCGGTACGCAGGATGTCGTGGCGGTCGATCACCTGTTGCAGCGCCTGGGCAAAGGCGTGCAGGCGCTCGACACTGTCGAACGCCAGGTGCGATTGCAGCAGATACGGGTCGCCCTGCTCGGCGGTGAGGTAGTGGTAGAGAATGCCTTCCTGCAACGGCGCCAACGGGTAGATGTCCTGCACATTGGCAGCGCCACCGGGCACCTGGGCAACCACTTGATCAAGGGTGGATTGGTCGAGTTCCACCAGCGACAACAGGTCCGGGGTCAGGCGCTGGCAGTCGACCGGGATGCGGTTGGCGGGCACCTGCACTTCGCGCCCACTGCCCACCGCTGCCGCCAGCGCGGCCAGGGTCGGCTGGCTGAACAGCACGCGCACATCGGCGCTGAGGCCGACCTGGCGCATGCGTTCGATCAGGCTGACCGCCAGCAACGAATGGCCGCCCAGCTCAAAGAAATGATCGTGGCGACCCACCTGCTCAACCTGCAACACCTCAGCCCAGATCGCGGCCAGGGTGGTTTCCACTTCACCCTGAGGCGCTTCGTAGTCACGGGTCAGCAACGCGGCCTGATCCGGTGCCGGCAAGGCACCGCGGTCGAGTTTTCCGTTAGCGGTCAGGGGCAGCGCGTCGAGTTTGACGTAGGCTACTGGCACCAAAGCCTCCGGTAACTGCGCCTGCAGTTGCTCGCGCAGGCTTTCAATCAGCAGCGGCTGTTGCTCGGTGAACCAGGCGATCAAGCGGCCTTCGCGCACCAGCACCACCGCGTCGCCGACGCCTTGCAGTGCCGCCAGGCGGCTTTCGATTTCGCCCAGTTCAACGCGCACGCCACGGATTTTTACCTGGTCATCGTTGCGTCCCAGGTACTCGATATTGCCATCGGGCAACCAGCGCACCAGGTCGCCGGTGCGGTACATGCGCCCGTCATTGAACGGGTCTTGCAGAAAGCGTTCAGCGCTCAAGTCCGGGCGATTGAGGTAACCCCGCGCCACGCCGCTGCCGCCCACATAGAGTTCTCCGGCCACCCCCACCGGCACCGGACGCAACTGCGCGTCCAGCACGTAGACGCTGGCATTGGCGATAGGTCGGCCGATATGCAGCGCCTGCCCGGCACGTACGCGGCCCGAGGTGGCGACCACGGTGGCTTCGGTGGGGCCGTAGTTGTTGATCACCGCAAAGCGTCGCTCCTGGCTGAACTGGCGCAGGCGGTCGCCGCCGATCAGCAGGATGCGCAAGGTGGGGTGCTGCAAGTCCTGGCTGAACGCGTATTCGGCCACCGGCGTGGGCAGGAAGCTCACGTCCAAGGGCTGCGCCAGCCACCAGGCGAGCAGTTCGTCGATGTTTTCGTTGCCCACATCCTCCGGCGGCAGGTGCAGGGTGGCGCCCACGCACAGCGCTGGCCATACCTCCCAGGCCATCGCATCAAAGCCAAAGCCGGCCACGCTGCTGGTGTGGCTGACGGCGTGCAGGCCAAAGGCTTCACAGTGCCAATGCACCAGGTTTTCCACGGTGCGGTGTTCCACCATCACGCCCTTGGGCTGGCCGGTGGAGCCCGAGGTGTAGATCACATAGGCCAGGTGGGCCGGTGTCAGGGCGGCGAGTTGCGGATTGCTGACGGGGTGGTGCCAGGTTGCGTGCACGTCGATGCTGGTGACCGCGCCCAGCAAGTCGCGGGTGCTCGCTTCGGCCAGCACCGCTACCGGTGCGCTGTCCTGCAATAAGTAAGCAATGCGCTCGGCGGGATACGCCGGGTCAATCGGCACATAACCGGCGCCGGCCTTGAGAATCCCCAGCAACCCCACCAGCATCTGCGGCCCACGACGGCAGCACAGGGCGACGCGGTCGTCCGGCTGCACACCCTGTGCGATCAGGTGATGGGCCAACTGGTTGGCACGGTGGTTGAGCTGCTGATACGTCAGCGACTCGCCGTCCTGCACCACGGCTATGGCATGAGGTTGACGGTCGGCCTGGATTTCAAAGGCACCCTGCACGGTGTGGCCGCTCGGGAAATCCTCAGCCGTGGCGTTGAACTCGCGCAGCAGGGTTTCGCGTTCGCTGGCGGGGAGAATAGGCAACTGATTGAGCGGGGTTTGCGCGGTGTTTTCCAGGCTATCGACCAAGTGTTCAACGGCATTGGCCATGTACTCGCACAGGCGCTGGGCGCCGATGCGGGGCAAGGCCAGCACGGTCAGGCAGAAGCCTTCGCCCAGATCGTCGACGCTCAGGGTCAGCGGGTAGTTGCTGCGCTCTTCACCGCCCAGCAACTGCACGCCTTCCCAAATACCTTGGCCGTCGCGGGCCATGGCGCCGGGATGGCTGTGACGGTAGTTGAGCAACGCGCTGAACAGCGGCGTGGAGGCCGCCACCCCGCTGCAACGCTGAGCCAGGGCAAGGGACGCGTGTTCATGGCCGAGCAACGCGCTCAACCGTGCATGGGTGGCCTTGACGGCGGCGACCGCGCTGACTGCGGTGTCCACCCGCAGCGGCAAGGTGTTGATGAACATCCCCAAGGCCCGATCCGCACCGTCGCCGGCCTGCATACGGCCCATCAATACGGTGCCGAACACCACGTCGTCACGCCCACAGACCAGTCCCAGCACCTGGGCCCAAGCCAAGTGCATCAGGCTTGCCGCGCTCACGCCCAGGCGCCGCGCCTGTTCACGTACGCGTTGGGCCAGCGCCATGGTCAGGGCCTGTTCGGCCTCTTCGATATCACGGCCGTCGCCCTGCACGTCCTGCACGCCAAAGGGCAAGGTGGGCTCATTGATGTCGGCAAGCATTTCGCGGAAGAACCGCTCATGCTCGTCGACGCTCACACCCAGGCGCGCCTGGGCCACGTAGTTGCGAAATGGCGCGGCCGCCGGCAAGTCCTGGCCGTGGTTGAACAGGAACGCGCCCATCTCCTGGCCGACCACGTCCATGGCGGTGTGGTCCAGCGCCAAGTGGTGGAACAGCAGGATAGCTGCCACATGCCCGTTCACTGGATCCTGGGCGTAAACCATGCGCAACAGCGGCGCCTGGGTGATATCCAGGCGGTAATGCCGCGCATCGAAACGGACGTGCAGCTGTTCGAGGATGTCGCCCTCGGCGGGATCAAGGTTCACCTCCTGCACCACCAGCTGCGCCTCACGCCAGACCACCTGCACCGGGCTGTCCAGGCCTTCCCAGACCACGCCGGTACGCAGGATGTCGTGACGGGCGGCGACCTGTTGCAGCGCGCCCATAAAACCGTGCAACCGCTCAAGGCTGTCGAAGGCCATGCGTGATTGCAGCAGATACGGGTCGCCCTGCTCGGCGCTGATGTGGTGGTACAGGATGCCTTCCTGCAAGGGCGCCAGCGGGTAGATGTCCTGCACGTTTGCCGCGCCGCCGGGGACATTGGCGATGATGCGGTCGATGGCGCTTTGGTCGAGTTGCACCAGGGTCAGCATCGCTGGCGTGATGTGGGTGCAGCCCGAGGGAATGCCATTGGCCGGCACCACAACCTCCCGACCACTGCCCACCGCCGCCGCCAGCGCCGCCAGGCTCGGCTGGTTGAACAGCACCCGCACATCCGCGCTCAGGCCGGCCTGACGCATGCGTTCGATCAGGCTGACCGCCAGCAGCGAGTGCCCGCCCAGCTCAAAGAAATGGTCATGCCGGCCCACACGGTCGAGCTTGAGCAGGTCCTGCCAGATCTGCGCCAGCAGGCATTCCACCTCGCCTTCCGGCGCTTCATAACCACGGCTGAGCAGCGCGCTTGCATCCGGCACCGGCAGGCCTTTGCGGTCCAGCTTGCCGTTGGCGGTAAGCGGCATCAGCGCCAGCCAGACATAGGCCGACGGCACCATGTAATCCGGCAACTGGCCTTGCAGGTGGGCGCGCACCGCTTCGATTGGCAGCGGCGCGGCGGCGGTGTAGTACGCCACCAGACGCTTGTCGCCGGGTTCGTCTTCGCGCACCAGCACCACTGCGTCGTTCACGCCAGCGAAGGCTCCCAGGCAGGCTTCGATTTCACCCGGCTCGATGCGGAACCCGCGAATCTTCACTTGCAGGTCATTGCGTCCCTGGTACAGCAAGGTGCCGTCGGCCTGCCAGCACGCCAGATCGCCCGTGCGGTACAGCACGCCCTCGCCAAACGGGTTCGGGATAAATTTTTCGGCGGTCAGTTGCGGCTGGTTCAAGTACCCCTTGGCCACGCCCGCGCCACCGATATACAGCTCGCCGACCGCGCCCAATGGCAACAGTTGCTGGCGCACATCCAGCACATAGGCCTGGGCATTCGCCATCGGCCGGCCAATCGGAATACCGCCCTCGCCCAGGTGGGTAATTTCATGGGTGGTGGAGAACGTAGTGGCCTCCGTCGGCCCATAGCCATTGAGCAAGTGCCGGGGCTTGCCGTGCTTGAGCACGCGGCCGATCACGTGCGGGTCGAGCACATCGCCGCCGACGATCAGATAACGCAACTGCGGGAACACTGGCAACAGCGCATCGGCGTACTGGTGGAACAACCCGGCGGTCATCCACAACACGCTGACGGATTGCTCCTGCAACAGCGCAGCAAACGCGGCCTGGGACAACAGCACTGCCTGTTCGACCACCACCACGCAGCCGCCATTGAGCAACGGCGCCCACACGTCGAGGGTGCTGGCGTCGAACGCCGGGTTGGAAGCGAAGGCCACGCGGTCCTGCGGGTTGAACTCGGCGTAGCCGTTATTGAGCACCAGGCGCGAGATCGCGCGGTGTGGTACCTGCACGCCCTTGGGCGCACCCGTGGAACCGGAGGTGTAGAGGATGTACGCCACGCTGTGGGAGGAAAGTACCAAGTCGAGGTTGCGCGGGGACAGCGCGTCCAGATTCAGCTCGGCCAGGGAGTTGAGCACCCGCTTCGCGCCACTGTCCTGCACGATAAACGCCTGGCGTTCCAGCGGCGCATTCACGTCCAGGGGCACGTACACGGCGCCACACTTGAGGATCGCCAGTTGGCAGATCAGCAGATCGAGGGAGCGCGGCAACGCAATCGCCACGCTTTCCCCCGGTTGCACGCCCTGATTGATCAGGTGATGGGCCAGACGGTTGGCGCGGCGATTGAGATCGCGATAGCTCAAGGATAACTGGCCTTGCACCGCCGCCACGGCTTCGGGACGCGCCAGGGCCTGGGCTTCGAACAGTTGGTGCACGGTCAGTTGCGATGGGTAATCGCGGGCAGTGGCGTTGAATTCCACCAGCAGTTGGTTGCGCTCGGCAGGCGGCACAATCGATACGCCTTGCACTGGCGTGGTCGGCGCTTGTTGCAACGCGGTCACCAGATGGCGCAAGGCAGTGAGCATGTAGTCGCCGACGCGCTGCACGTCCAACGTGGCTACGCCTTGCACGGTCAGCGCGAAGCCTGTGCCCAGGTCATCGACGTTGAGCACCAGCGGGTAGTTGCTGCGCTCCTCGGAGCTCAGGATCTGGATGCCGGACGCCGCAAACGGGCTGTCTCCCGGCGCTTCATCCGGCGCGCTGTGGCGGTAGTTGAGCAGCGTGCTGAACAACGGCAATGAGCCCGGCACCCCGCTGCAACGCTGGGCCAGGGACAGCGACGCGTGCTCATGCCCGAGCAACTGCGCCAGGCGCGCGTGGGTGGCGCGCACGGCGGCTTGTACGCCGACTGCGCCGACGCTGACCCGCAGCGGCAAGGTGTTGATAAACATCCCCAGGGCGCGGTCGGCACCCTCGCCGCCCTGCATACGGCCCAACAGCACGGTGCCGAACACCACGTCCTGCTGACCGGAGACTTGCCCCAGCACATGCGCCCAGGCCAGGTGCACCAGGCTCGCGGTGCTCACGCCCAATTGCCGCGCCTGTTCGCGCAGCCCCAGGCTCAGGGCCGGTTCCAGCGGCAGGTGCGCCTCGACAATGCCGCTGCCGTCGCCGTGCACATCCTGCAAGCCGAAGGCCAGGGTCGGCTCGTCGATATCGCCCAGCATCTCGCTGAAGAACGCTTCATGCTGGGCCTGGCTCACCCCCAGCCGCGCCTGGGCCACGTAGGTGCGGTACTGCACCGCGTCAGGCAGTTGCGCGCTGCGCCCGGACAGGCTGGCGCTCATCTCCTGCACCAGCACGTGCAGGGCGGTGTGATCGAGCAGGATATGGTGCAGCAGCAGGATGCCGACGAAACCGCCCGGCGCTTCGGCGTAGGCCAGGCGCATCAACGAGGCGCGGGACAGATCGAGGCGATAGTGGCGTGGGTCGAAACGCTGTTGCAGGTGGGCCAGGGCATCCACGCCTGGGGTTTCGACCCGCTCTACGGCCAACGGCGCCTGGCGGCAGACCACTTGCACCGGTTCGTCCAGGCCTTCCCAGAGGATCGCGGTGCGCAGGATGTCATTGCGTTCGATCACGCTGTGCAGCGCCTGGATAAACGCGTCCAACGCCGCTTGATCGTTGAAACCCAACTGCACCTGCAACACGTAGGGATCTCCGTCGGTGGTTGCCAGGTGGTGATACAGGATGCCGGCCTGCAACGGCGCGAGACCGTAAATGTCCTGCACATTGCCGATGCCGCCGGGCACCTGTTGCAGGATGTGGTCGATGGCGGCCTGTTCGAGTTCGATCAGCGGCAGCATGTCCGGGGTGATGACGGGGCTGTCTGCGTGGATCTGGTTGACCGGCACCCGCACTTCCCGTTGCCCGCCCACCGCCGCGGCGAGTGCGGCCAGAGTGGGTTGGCCGAACAACACGCGCACATCGGCGCTGAGGTCGACCTGGCGCATACGCTCAATCAGCTTGACCGCCAGCAGGGAATGACCGCCCAGTTCGAAGAAGTTGTCGTCGCGCCCAATGCGTTCAAGTTTGAGCAGGTCTTGCCAAAGGGTCGCGATGGCTACTTCAACAGGGCCGCGTGGCGCCTCGTAATCACGTCGGGCCAACGCGTCGGCATCCGGCGCGGGCAAGGCCTTGCGGTCGAGCTTGCCGTTGGGGGTCAGCGGGAAGGTGTCCAGCAACACGAAGGCGCTGGGCACCATATGGTCAGCCAGGCTCAGCCGCAAATGATCACGCAGCATCGCGACGTTGATGTCGCCTTCGGCGATCACATAGGCCACCAGGCGTTGGTCTCCGGGCGTGTCTTCACGGGCGATGACTACGGCGTCGCGCACACCTTGAGCGGTGGCGAGGCGCGCCTGGATTTCGCCCAACTCGATACGGAAACCACGGATTTTTACCTGGTCGTCGTTACGTCCCAGGTATTCCACGCTGCCATCGGCCAACAGGCGGCCGAGGTCGCCGGTTTTGTAGAGGCGCTGGCCGGTGGTTGGGTTCGTCAGGAAGCGCTCGGCGGTTAATTCGGCGCGGTTCAGATACCCCCGCGCCACACCGGCACCACCGACGTACAACTCGCCGACCACGCCCAATGGCAGCGGCTCGCGCTGTGCGTCCAGCACATACAGTTGCAGGTCGGGAATGCGCACGCCAATCGGACTCACGCCCACCAACTGCGCATCCGCCGCGTGCAGCGCTCGATAAGTCACGTGCACCGTGGTTTCGGTGATGCCGTACATGTTCACCAGTTGGGTGCCAGCATTGATCGCCCGGGCGTACCACGGCTTGAGCATGCCCGGCTCCAGGGCTTCGCCGCCGAAAATCACCTGGCGCAGCGAGTGGGCCTGGGGGCTGTTGCCCTGGGCCGCAATCAACTGGCGGAAGGCGCTTGGCGTTTGGTTGAGGATGCTCACGCCCGCTTCGCACAACAGCGTGTAGCACTCGTCCGGCGAGCGGCTGACCAATTGCGGCACGACCAGCAACTGGCCGCCGTGCATCAACGCGCCCCAGATTTCCCACACGGAGAAGTCGAACGCGAAGGAATGAAACAGTGCCCACACATCGGTGTGGTCGAAGCCGAACCACTGCTCAGTGGCGCTGAACAGTCGCGCCACCTGGCGGTGTTCGATCATCACGCCCTTGGGCTGGCCGGTGGAGCCGGAGGTGTAGATCACATAGGCCAGGTGCTGCGGGCTGACCGCAACGTGCGGGTTGATCAGGGATTCACCGCGCAGGCCATTGAGGTCGATCTGCGCCAGTTCGCCCACCAAGTGACGGGTGTTGGCCTGCACCAGCACCGCCAGCGGTTGGCTGTCGTGCAGGGTGTAGGCGATGCGTTCCAGCGGATACGCCGGGTCGATCGGCACATACCCCGCGCCGGCCTTGAGGATGCCCAGCAGCCCGATGATCATTTCCGGGCCGCGCTCCACGCAGATCGCCACGCGGTCATCGGGGCGCACGCCCTGGGCCAGCAGGCGATGGGCAACCTGGTTAGCGCGTTCGTTGAGTTGACGATAGGTGAGGCGTTGCTGCTCGAAACGCAGTGCGATGGCGTCGGGGTGGGCCGCGGCGTGGGCTTCGACGTGCTGGTGGATCAGGGCGGTGTCGGCGTAAGCGCGGGGGGTGTGATTGAGATGGTGCAGCAGGTGATGACGCTCGGTCTCAGGCAGGATGTTCAGGCCGCTCAGCGGCATCTCCGGTCGCTGTTCAAGGGCGTCGGCCAGGCTGTGGAGCGCTGTGTGCAGGTAGCTCGCCACCCGAGTTGCGCCAATGGAGGCGTCCACCATCACCGTCAGCGCGAAGCCTTCGCCCAGGTCATCCACATTCACCGTCAGCGGATAGTTAGTGCGCTCCTCGGCACCCAGCACCTGGATGCCCTCGGCCACCTCGATCACCTCGGCCATATCCGTCGCGGCACTGTGGCGATAGTTGAGCATCGCACTGAACAGCGGCGTCGGCGCGGCGACCCCGCTGCAACGCTGGGCCAGCGCGAGGGATGCATGCTCGTGATTGAGCAATGTGGTGAGCCGCTCATGGGTGGCCTTGACCCCGGCGCGCACGCTCTGCTCGCCCACATCCACCCGCAACGGCAGGGTATTGATAAACATCCCCAACGCCCGCTCACCGCCCTCGCCCGCCCCCATGCGGCCGAGCATCACGGTACCGAACACCACGGCTTCACGGCCCGAGACCACGCCCAATACCCGGGCCAGCGCCACGTGCATCATGCTTGCCACGCTGACGCCCAAGGGCCGCGCGAGGCTGCGCAGGCGGCGGCTCAGATCAGCGTCGACAGGCATGCGCGCCTCGTCGATCCCCTGGCCATCGCCCTGCACATCCTGCAAGCCAAACGGCAGGGTCGGCTCATCAATGTCCCCCAGCATCTCGCGGAAAAACCCTTCATGGGCCTGCTCGCTGACGCCATGGCGCACCTGGGCGATATAGCTGCGAAACGCCACCGGCTCAGCGGCCTGGGCTTGCTGGCCGGCCAGGTACAACTGGATCTCGTGGCGCACCACATCCAGCGCGGTGTGGTCGAGAATGGTGTGGTGGAACAGCAACATCGCCGCTACCCGCTGATTGCCTGGGTCGTCGGCATACACCAGGCGCAGCAGCGGCGCCTGACCCAAGTCCATGCGATAGGTACGTGCGTCGTAGCGGGCGATCAGTTGAGCCAGGGCATCGCCACCGCTGAAATGCGCTTCCTCACACGCCAGCGTCGCCTTGCGCCACACCACTTGCAGCGGCTCGTCCAAGCGCTCCCAGACCATGGACGTGCGCAAAATATCGTGACGGTCGATCACCCATTGCAGCGCCTCGGCAAAAGCGTGCAGGCGCGTGCGGCTGTCGAACACAAACTGCGCATGCAGCACGTAAGGATCGCCTTGCCCGGCCGAGAGGTGGTGATACAGCATGCCCTCCTGCAACGGTGCCAACGGGTAGATATCCTGCACATTCGCCACACCACCGGGGATGGCCGCGACAATACGGTCGATGGCCGTCTGCTCAAGGCTCACCAACGGCAACATCTCAGGCGTGATGCGGTAAGCCGGGCTCAGCCAATCACCGCCATGCTCAGCCACCAGCGCCAGCAGGCTGGGCTTGTGAGCGATCAACTGATCCCACAGCCGGTCATCCAACGCCTCATCGTCACCGAGGATGATCAGATCGCCCTCTTCCAGTTGCAGACGGATCGCATGGGTGGAAATCGCTGCCAATAATTCGCTGAACTGCATGGGGGTAACCTGCCTGGTAAGTCACGGTGGAGGAGAAAGTCCGTTTTCAGCTGCCGTTTGAATCGGATGCGCTGTGCGCCCAACGTTAAAAAAGCGGGCGCAGCCGGGGGCCTGGAGAGGCTTCCGGTAGGGGTAGGAAATTAAGGGATTTGGGGGGTGGGGGGTGACATGGGAAGCGGGGACAAGGGGACGCCGAGATGGTTCCGTAATTTTCTGCCGTTATCCGGCGAGCTGTTTGCGAGGTGTCTGGAGGATGCGGGGCGACTCATTCCTTTTGCACCAACAGGACAGCTAGACCGTAGGTCGTCAGGGAGGGTGCAAAAGGGATGCAACTTGATTGCAGAAAGGATGCAAAAAGAGCGCAATCAGGATGCAGATAGGGTGCAAAAACACCGGCGCAAGGCCGGTGTCAGTGTGATACAAAGTCATTGCATATCAGTAAAATCTGGGGCTTTTACTGATGAGCAAAATACTCCTCGATCAACCCCAGCGCTTCGCCCAAGCTTTCCACAAACTCTGCCTGCTCATCTGAATACTCTATTGCGATGCTTTTAAACTGTGAGCACAAAGATGATTTAGATTCCAAGTCCATCATTTGCAATGTCGAAGCTAATCGTTCAAGCCCCTGCATTGCGCATCTGGATTTAATGCATCACCCCCCGAAAACTCAAGAAATATAGCAAACTCAACAATGGCTCGCGCAACGTGCTTATTGATTTCCTGGCTCACGAGTCACCTTCACTGAAATATTTTTTATGCCCAGCTCATCAAGCATTTTCTGAGCTCTATTTGCTTGAGCCAGTGTAGGTACTTCCCAGCGCGCAGTTAAACCATTCTGACTTAACACGTCAGACTGCCTAAGCGCCTGGTCCTTCGATTTGTTCGTCGTTACAACCGAAATCTTGCAATCAACTAAAACCTCACCATCCACACCATCGAATTTAACCAACCTTATTGATCCATCCGGCATTGTTCTTTCTAGCGCAGGAGCTTGGCCAGATTGGGTTGCAGGATTGGAGCGAGCACCGGTTGCTGAGTCATTGTAATCACGGGCACGCGAACTCGTACCTGCATTCTCATCAACCCACTTGATCTTAGTTGACGCAAGATCATCTACCTTACCGGCAGCGTCACCAGTTGCTTTTGCACCATCAAACCCTGACTAAGACAAACTCCAAAAAAGTATCGCGATCTGAAATCAACTCAATGAAATCCCTAGCCGACTTTCTAGACATGGCAGGAAATGCTTCACCGGCAGCCACCGCCAAGGCAGAAAAATCCGCAATACAGTCTAAGTCAGGGATTCTTTTATCCCCTACAATTTTAAACCCTTCAATTCCGAGCACAGCCGCATCGCGTGCATCACAATAATTCAGCAACTCATGACTATCGCTCAAGTTAAATAACGGCACACCGCACCAAAGTCTGGTTGGTTCAGGTCCAAAACCCAAAAAAACAAACTCCTTCATTGCTCTACTCCCATGGTGCGACCCAGTTTTTATCATTTTTATCTGATACCTGCACGATTGCACCAGTCCGGTCATTCCGAACAACGTACGAACCATCTTTGGCTACATAACCAGTTGCGGGATCATTGAGCCGCGTACCCGAGACTGGATCGAATCTAGTGTCTTTAGTCACCACAGTCTTGCTGGGATTCGCGATGACGCTTTCAAGCGAGTCCGTTGTCCAGCCTCGCTTCCCCATCTGCTGAGCAATTTTTGGCTCAATGATGGATTGCATTCCTTTTGCACCAACAGAACCAACCGCACTCGTCCCGCCCTTCCCAACAACAAGCCCCACCCCCGGAAGCATACCAGCTATCTCGGCATGCGTTCCCTGCAAGGTCTTCTGCACGGCCAATCGCATGTCATCCTGATTGCTATCCAGAAACCCTCGGACGATTAGCCGCTCTTCCCAGTTGAGTGCGCCGCTGCTTTCGTATTTATCAAGTGCCGCATTTCCCACGGCAATTAATGACCGTTGAGCGTCGCAACTGGCGACATCGGTGCAGTGCATCAGGTCCATCCCGGACTTCTGGTCGCTGATGCCTTCGTACTTGAGCGTCAGGTCTGCTCGACAGGCAGCAGGATTTTCTGCTCCTCTGCACCCTTTCAAGTCCTTTACCAGGTCATCCACTTCGTGGTGATTGAGGTAGTTGTAAGCCGTGGCGTTCTTGGCGATTTCGGCGCCTTTCTGTACATCGCCTTCCGTAGCGCCAGCCGCCGCGATACCTACCAGTTGCGAAGCTGCCAACAAGAGCGCCGGGTTACCTTCCACCGCGTGCGCAAGACTGGTGACCAACGCTTCATTTGCACCTGCTGCCAGCGCCCCTGTAGCAAAACTGCCGCCACCGGCCTCGCTGACCAAACCACCGACCAAAGCATGGAGCGCTACTTTTTCAGGGCCGGACTCGGGCCAGTTTTGACTTTGAGAGAAGTCCCCCACTGCGTTAAAAGCGATGGCCTGCAAGGTACTCTGGAGTTGCGAAACAAGGGCCTGATTAAGGTTTTCGTTCAGGCCACCACCTTGCAGCAAGGTACTGAGGCCTGCCTGGGTAGCCCCTTGTGCTCCTGAGTACGCTGCAAACTTGGCAATATCGGAAGCCGAGGCAAGGTCCAAGCCTTGGGTAATGCCGTTGACCTTATCGCCTGTCACACCGAATGCGGGGTCAATTACGCCGGCAGTGAATCCAGCGGTCAGAGCGTTGGTGGCGTAGCCTTCAAAGCGGCGCTTGACGTAACTGGTAGCGCAGTAGCAGGTAACTTAATGACTGGGCTACTCTGAAGAACCCCCTTCAACTCATTTGGGCTAATAGTAAACACAGAGCGGGAATTGGAGACTTCTACGTCGAAATGACCTTTCACGACGTGATCAAAGCCCGCAGATACAGGTTTTCCAGTATCACGGATACGGAGTAGTTTCTGTGCGCCCATTGGCAATATTTATACGAGATTGCACTCGACCGGACACAGGTATTGCAGCCTCACCTGCGGCTTTTGCACCAGAGGAAACTCAGACAAATGAAATGTCTAACCTATCGACCCGCCATGAAATCAGCTTCCCCTCAAGGAAACCAAAGTCCGCCAGAAAAATCTCATCACAGAAGGTCAATCCACTACAGCACAAACAACTATCCCTCAACTCGCCGATAATTCTGTATGAATAGCCTGGACCTTCTCTAAGGACTGAGGGTGTGACATGAAAAACCTCTTGAACAATATACTCACCAAAAACCATGGGCAACAACTCTGCCCGATACACTCGCCCTATCTCAAGCTGATAGGGAAGATAACTTGCAAAGCAGGTAAGCCGCTGACCACATACAACAATCGAGACCTCCTCTTCTATTTCAGGATTGATGCCATCAACAAGCACTGAATAAATCATGGCACAGGCCTTATAGTTTTATCTTTAGGATCACCATTCAACATCTTCCAAAAACTCTTGCCACTTTCCACATGGATTGTAGTTATGGCGCCATCAGAATTAGTTCCTACGAACCCATACTTCGCATCTCCACGGGACGAATTACCCATGAACTGCACGTAGCCAGTTCGCATTTCGCCCTTGTACAGATACTGAACCTTATCCCCGCCTTGCATAATGTCTTTGCCCACCTGCAAATATTCGATAGACGACTTTGCCCCAAATTCAGCACCGTGTTTTTCAAAGTGACCAATCAGCTTTGCTTCATCAGCAAAACTAGCCGACCTCACATTTACAGGCGCTTTTGCACCACCCGCCACAGCCCGCTTGTAAGCCAAACCCCCTGCAACAGTACCCAACCCTACAGCCAGCGCAACCTTAAGACTATCCGCAATGTCCTTCGCCTGGCTATCGCTCAGCTCCCATTTCGCCTTGATCGAATCGACCATGGCGCCGACTGAATGCTCGGTCGTGGCTGTCGCCAGCATTTCCTGGAATTCAAAATTGCCGTTGATGAGGTTCTGTATCGCATCCCGGGCACCGGGCGAGGCGTATTCAGCGATGTCTTTGATGGCGTCCAGATTCGCCATGGTGTTGGCGACTTCTTTGGACAATGCGGCACAAGACCTGGGATCAGCCTTGCAGCCGACAATAGCGTCAATGTCCTGCTGCAGGCTTAACTCTTTGAACTTACGTGTGGTGTCTTCGATGCAGGAGGCATCGGTGCAGCGGTTTATCTGTTTGGCGGCTCGCTCAAGTTGGTTGTGTGCCAGGTAGTTGTACTGCGTTGCGTTCTTTGCAATCCAACCGCCTTTCTCCAGCGCGGCCGCATCCGTATCTTCTTTTGCTGCAGCCGCTAACACGCCGACGATTTGTGAGCTCATCGTCAACAGGTTGTCATTCCCCTTGACCAAGGAATCCAGCTGGGTGACCAACGCCTCGCTTGCAGCGGCGGCCAAGGCGCCAGTTCTAAAGTCTCCGCCCGTGGCTTCTGCCAGCAGTCCACCGACCATGGCGTGAATCGCTACCTTCGGCGCCGAACCATCCGCGAGGACGTTTTTGGTGTAATCGCCCACCAGGTTGAAGCTGGCTGCAGCCAGTGTATTGAACAGCGCGTTCTTCAATGCATCACTGACGCTTGCGCCCTGCCCCAGCGCCTTATTCAGTAACAGAGACGTGCCATTCTGCAGCCCCTGATTGGCCGCAAATTGGCCGACGCCAGTCCAGGTGTTCAGCGAGCCCGATGCAGTGACTTTCTCTAGGGCCGTATTGGTTTGGGCCCCCGTCCACTGATCAAAATACCCCACAGTCAGACCAGCGGTGATTGCCGAAACGGCGTACCCCTTCATCGCGTCGGAGGACGTCACGTCCTTGAAGACGGCGCCGAGATTGCCTCGGTTATTGATCGCGCTGACGCTGGCATTGGTAGAGGCGCCTGTTGCTACAGCACCTACCATGGCGCCCCCCACACCGCCCCCTGCGGCGGCGGCAGCCATTGGCCCGATAACCGCCGACATCACAATCGCGATGATGATTTGCGACGCAGGTCCTAGCCCCGAGTGGCTGTACTTGAAGCTGTCGTGCACCTCCCTGACTTGGCGCCAGTCCACATCACCGCGACTTTCTGCGTCCTTGAGCCAAGCCAGTTGTGGATCTGCTTTGACCATTGCCTCGATGGACTGGCTGACGGTCTGCTGATTAACCTGTTTGATATCGATCTTCAAACCTTCAACGGCCTTGATCGCAATACTGCCCTCGGCAACCAACTGACTTTGCCGCAGCGTTTCGTCGGTACTGCCCTTGCCCCTGGATGAAACCCAGAACGCGCTGTTGTTACTCTTCTCGTGACTCTCCTGGCGCAAATCCTTCACCGCCTCAAAGGTCACTGCACCACCGCTGCTAATGGTGATATCCGCACCACTCTCCAGCCGCGCGCCCTGGTACAACTGGTCGCCGCCACTGACGAGGTTGAGGCTGCCGCCGGTGCTGATCTGGCTGCCGACAGCGCGTACGTCGGTGACTTCATCGCGCTGGGTTTTGATCGCGCCAAAGCTGCCCTTTTTCTCGTAGTCGTACAGGCTGTAGTCGCTGTCATTGGCGCTCAATAACTCCAGTTGTCCGCCCGCGATCAGGTAAGCATCCTTGCCGCTGGTGACTTGGCTGGCATGCAGCAGGATGTCTTGCCCGGCCGTTGCCGTGAGGTTGCCGGCCGCGTTGAGTTGGCTGCCGATTTGGCGCACTTGGGTGGTTTGTTCGTGGGTCTTGGCACCGTTGCGTTTGCTGTGTACCTCGTGGTCGGTTTCGTTGGCGGCGGCAAGTAGGTTGATGTTTCCGCCGGCGGCCACGCTGAGGTCTTTGCCGGCATTGGCCTGGCTCGCCAACAGCGTGATGTCGCCGCCGGCTTGCAGGCTCAGGTTGCCGGCGGCGTTGACGTTGGCGCCAAGGTGTTCGGTACGGCTGTGTTGGGTGACAAGGTGCCCGCCGTTTTGCGTGGTGCGCACTTGCTGGATGTCGGTGACAGCGATGAGGTTGATATCGCGGGCGGCGGTCAGGCTCGCGTCGCCGCCGCTGCTGATGGCGCCTCGGTTGTTAATGTCGCGTCCGGCATCGAGAGCCAGTTGCTGGCCCGCGCTGATCTGGCTTGCATGATCGAGATGGGTGATGAGCGTGCCGTCACCCTGGTATTGGGCGTGGGCGGTTCGCTCATTGACGATGTCGCCGGTGAGGCTGGTGAGGTCCACGTGGCTGGCGCGGATTTCGCCGGCCATAGCGTTGCGGATGCTGTCGGTGGCCAGCAGGCTGAGGCGTTCGCCTGCAGTCATCGAGCCACCGTTGAGCAGGCTGCCATCAGCCATGGCGGTCAGGTCCTGGGTGGCCCTGAGCGTGCCGACACTGACGATATCGCCGCCGCTGACCAGGTTGATGTCCTGGCCCTGTACCAGGCTGGCGCCACGCAGGTTCTGGTGGTTAACCGTCGCCAGGTACAACACCGGTACCAGCACGTCTTCGCCTTGTACCTGGCGTTTTTCCATCCATACGATGTCGTGGGTCAGCGCGGCGACTTGTTGCGCGGTGAGGCCGACGCCGACGCTCAGTTGCAAGCTGTCGCGCGCGCTGAGGCCGTTGTCCATCAGGTGACGAAACTGCGCTTCATCGCTGTTCTGACCATCGAGAAAGCGTTGCCCGGTCTTGGCCAGCACGGCGTCACGGATCAGGCGACTTTCGTAGTAGCCGTCGCCGAGGCGGCGCCACGCCTCGTCGGTGTTGTAGCCGATCTTATCGAGCAAGTACTGGGAACTGAGGAAATTGCCCAGGTGGGTGAACAGCGGGTTGGTCTCGATGAGGTACGGGCTGCCGGGATCCTTGCTCGGGATAAACAGGCCGTACTCGCCGCTGGGCAAGTGAAACTCAGGCGGACGGGTCAGGTCATCGCTGAGTCGGTCGGGGCTCAGTTCAAGGTCATTGGGGTTGTGGCCGACCTCACCAATCAGCTGCGCCAGGGTGTTTTCGCGCAGGGTGCCATTTTGCAGGTATTGCGTGGCGTTCAGGTTGAGGCTGCCGCCCGCTTGCAGGGTGGCGGCGTACACTTCGCGGCCGTCTTCACGCCAGGTAGTGAGGGTGCCGGGGTTGCTGAAGCCGGGGCCTTCGGAACGGGCCTTGAGTTCGGCAAAGCGCAACGGATCAAAAGGCGCGCTGTTGAAGGCCGGCAGGTCGTGAAACTCCATCTGGTCCCACAGGGCTTTGTCGATGCGCCCAGGGGTGCCGATGATCGTGCTGGACAGGCCGGTTTGTGAGGCGGCGCCCTGGTTGAGCAAGCGACGCGCGCTGAGGTGCATGTCGCCGTTGGCGGCCATCAGGCTGTAGCGGTTTTCCAACGTGTCGGCGTCGATATACAACTGTTGACCGGCCACCAGGCGGGCAGCCTTGGTGGAGCCGGGAGCGGCGGTTTCGCGCCAGGTTTCGGTGATGTAGATGGTGCCGCGCTTGAAGCTGTCATCGCCGTCACAGTGCTGGCCACAAACCCACTGAATGCTGCCGCCGACCAGTTCGCGCTCAAGGGCAAGCACCGTGCGGGCGTTCTCGAATTCACGCGTCTTGATGTGCAGGTTGCCTTCGCTTTCCACGGTGCCGGACAGGTTGCGAAAGCTTGTCGCCTGGCCGCCGTCGGCGGCGGCGAAACTGAAATCGCCTACGCTGTAGACGTCGCCTTCGAGGTTGCTGAAATGCTCGCCGCGTATGTGCAAGTCACCGCCGCTGAACAGCAGTCCGGTATTGGCCACGTTGGCGCTGATCAGCAGGTTGCCTTGACTGCCCAGGCTGCCGTCGTTATTCAGTTGGGTTGCGTTGAGCTGCAGGTGACGGGCCGCACTCAGCACACCGAGGTTGTGCAGCACATCACGTACGCGCAGTTGGATGTCGTTGCCGCTGAGGATCTGGCCGTGGTTCTGGATGAGGTTGCGGGCGCTGAGAGTGGCATCGCCCTTCACGGCGATCAGGCCACTGTTGTGCAGATCTGCGTCAAGGGTAAGTTGCAGGTCACCATCGCTGAGCAGTTCGCCGCTGTTGTCGAAGGTGTTTGCGGCGAGGGTAATGTTGCCTGCCGCGACGGTCTTGCCGCTGTTGCTGACAGCATCGGCAATGAGATTCAGGTGGCCTTCGGTATGGAGCGTGCCGCTCTGGTTGTTGACCTGTTGAGCCGATAGGCTCAGTTCGCGGGCGGTGACGATCTGCCCGCTGTTGTTTATTTGTTGGCGGGCTTCGATCTCCGCGCTGTCTGCAGCGATGTTGCCGCTGTTGTCGACAACAGCGGTCTTGATGTCCAAATGGCCGCTTGCGTTGAGCTCACCTTGATTGTCCAGGCGTTCGGCGGTGATCCTGAGTTGCTTGCCGGCAATACGCTGGTCCTCCTGAATCCCACTGACCACCTTGCCCTGATTGCTCACGGTTGCCGCTTGCAAGTGCACATTGCCTGCACTGGCGAGGGTGTGCTGAACCACCAGATCGCCCTTCGCCTGCAGGTCCACATCTCCTGCCGCAAAGGTTGGGCCTTGCAACTCAATTGACGCGGCCGTGGCGTTCAACGCGCCGACGCTGGTGGTGTGGGCCAGGCTCAGGCCACCGTTGGCATTGATGACTATGTCCCCGGCGGTACTCGCCATATCCCCGGCCAGCCTTACGCCCACGCCTTGTTCCGTGCCAATCAGACGAATCGCCCCGGCATACATGCCGCCAAGGGCGCTGGCGTCGATGGCCAGTTGCGGCTTTTCGCGGCCATCATCGGCATGGGCACGAGTCTGCAGGCTGTCGGCGCTGACATCATTGCGGCCGGTAATAATGTTGAGCTGGTCAGCGTGCAACTGCGCATTGAGTTTGGCGGTGCGAGTGATCAGATCGAATTGACCGACATTGCGCGCATTGAGTCCGGCGCCTTCCAGGGCGATATCACCGCCGTCCACGCGAAAGTGATCCAGACGCCCGTCGTCCAGTACTGGTTTGCCAGTGGTCAGCGTCGCCCGTGGCGTATTGATAAAACCGCAGCCATTGCAGGTGATGCCATGGGGGTTGGCGACAATCACGCGCGCAGCCTGTCCGGCCACTTCGGTGTAGCCCCCCAGGTGGCTGCGATTGCCACCGGTGACCTCATTGAGAATCACGCTGGCTGCCTGCCCCTGCAAGCCGGGGTTGCCGAGGATCACCCCACCGAGCTGGGTGTTTTGCGTGGCATTCGTGGCGTTGTTTAGGATCAACCCGTTGCTGCCGACGTTGTAGTCGGTGAACAGGTTATGGGACAAGC
Source organism: Pseudomonas sp. TE3911 (assembly GCF_054062775.1). NCBI lineage: Bacteria > Pseudomonadati > Pseudomonadota > Gammaproteobacteria > Pseudomonadales > Pseudomonadaceae > Pseudomonas > Pseudomonas sp. TE3911. Next base: position 2,821,730 of record NZ_JBSSFP010000001.1, read on the forward strand.
CGATGCCGTTGGGACCGGCGATATTGACCACCGGCACGCCATTGGGCGCTTGATCGATGCTGGTGCCGGGGCTGGCGGGGTCGACGCTCAGTTGCGCGGCAGCCGAGACGATCGGGTTGAGAAACAAAATACCTGCGAGGCTCAGGGCCAGGCACTGGTTAAAGGGGCTGCGCGCGTCCATAGGCAAGGTTCCTTGTTGTTAGAAGAACAGGTCGATTCGGGCGTACATCGGGTGCTCGCGGTGCTCGATCACGGCCGGGCGCTCCAGAGCACGGGCGAATACCAGCGATGCGGCAAGGTGCCGGCCGCGCGCGCTGAGTTCCCAGGCATTGCCAGTGAGGCGCCCGGCCACGTCGGGGTTGTGCGGCCCACGGCGAATAACCCCAACGTCGTAGCCGAAGCCGACGCCCACTTCGTGCACCCACGGGCGCAAGGCGTCCCAACCCACGGCGTGGCGCCAGCGCAGTTGGCTGCGCCAGTAGCCGCCGCTGTTGCCCGAGAGATTCTGTTCGCTGAACCCGCGCACCGCGCCAAAGCCGCCGACGCTGAGGCGTTGTGGTCCATAGAGTTCGTCTTCGGCACGTTGGCCGGTGGCCAGGCTGTCGACGCTCCAGTGTTGGTCCAGCCAGCGAAAGGACTGCAGGTAACTGAGGGTCAGGCTGTATTTCTGATAGCGGGAGGTGGGGGCGCCGGAGCGTGTGGAGAGGTCGCGCTGGGCGTCCAACGCGCCGATGCCTTGCTGCCAACCGGCATCAAGGTTGAAAAAGGCATTGCCGATGCGACGCCCATGGTTGAACCCCAACTGGCGCTCAGTGATGCGATGGCTGGACGTGCGCAACAACGCGTCTTCCAGGTAGTTACGTGTACGCAGGTGGCTCAGGCCGATGTTGAGCGCGGTCTTGCCGAGGTTGTCGCGGTGTAGCACGCGTTCGGCGCGAAGTTGCTGGGTAGAGGTGTCGCCGGACAACGCGAAGGCAAAGCCGGACGCGTCATTTCGGGTGCGGTAATAGCTTTGGCTGTGGCTGAAATTGAAGGTCCACCAGCCATACGGCAAGCTGTAGAACAGGCTTTGGCTTTCGGAATGTCGCCAATGGTCGCTGACCGTGTCACGGTTGGCGCGCAGGCTCAGTTGGTCCGCCAGCCCCAAAGGGCTGTCCCATTCAAGGCCAAGACCGGCCTGCTGGCGGCCGGTGCTTTCGTCTCCGTGGTTGTTGCGGTTAGCCGAGACGCGCCAGGGCTTGAAGCGTTCGCCCTTGAGTGCGACACGGCTACCGCCCACCGCTTGGCCCGGCATCAACTCAAGCTGCGGCTGGCGCGAGGGCAAGCGTCCCAGCTGATCGACCCATTGCTCCAGCTCGCGTAGATCCAGCACGTCACCGACGCTGCCAGGAAAGGTCATGGCTGACTCTGCGGGACTGGCCAGTGATGAGCTGTCGAGGCCTTCGAGGCGCCCTTCCACCACGATGATTTTAAGCTCGCCGTTTGTCAGGTCTTGCTGCGGCAGGTACGCCCGGGTGGTGACGTAGCCACGGCGCAGGTAATGGTCGGTGAGGCTTTTGAGCACCTCGTTTAGCTGAGGAACGCCAAGGCAGCGCCCCGACCAGGGAGCAAGCAAGGCCTCGCGCTTTGCCTCGGAGAGCAAGGTGGCACCTTCAACGGTGATGCGCGTGAGGGTCACGCACTGGCCGTCTTCAACCAGAGCAGGTGCGGTGCGTACTGCGGCTTTTCCAGGAAGGTTTTGCAGTTCGTCCAGACGTCGACGCTGCTCTTCCAGCACTTGCTGTTGTCTTTCGCGGGCCAGCTCTCTGTCGCCCGGTAAGGTTTGCGCCGCGGCAAGAAGTGGACCGCAGAGCAGCGCCACGCCAAGTAACGCGGGTCGTAAAACGGCTGACATCCTTTTCACCCTCACTGGTACTCATATGGAAAGAGCACGCAGCTTGCCGAGGCTGAATTGGTAAAGGAAAAGCAGAAAGGTTACAAAAATCTCAGGATTGCGAAGGGTATTCCTACATCTGTCACGCAGCGTTAAAAAGTCCGTCAGATTTTTCCCAAAAACATGGGAAAAGATCAGGTACCGAGCAGGAAAAAAGAATAAAAAAAGAAACGTATGGTTTTTTCTCCCACTCGAAATCTTCAAACCTACAAGCACATCGGAAAAAAGATAGGAATGGATAAACCAATTTGTCAGAGAGATAACGCAGGACGCTTAGCCATCAGGCTTTTGCGCTTACCTGAAAACGAAAACCGCAGATTAATACCCCGCAGCTACCGTTTTACATCGTAAAAATCGTAGTTTCATCGACAAGCGGTCACGCTTCCCGCGTCTTCACCTTCAAATGCCGCGCATACCACGGCCGCTTCGGCACGCGCTTGAACAACCCTGTGAGCGCATCGTCGTCAGCACCAAAGGTAATACGCAACGCGAGCTTCATGGTCTCCGGGTCCATTTCCATCGACTTGCCCATTTGCAACCCCGGCGTGGTGCTGCAGCCGTGGGTGTCCGGGCCGAGCCACGGGTCGCCGACTTCGACCCAGCGGCCCGGGGCGAACCAGGCTACGCCGTTGACTTCCAGCCGGCTGACTTCGCCTGGATTGAAGCGTTCATGGGCGCGGAACCAGTCTTCGATGCGGTCGTCGATCCAGCCGTGGAAGTGCCAGAACACCGGGTTTACGTGGGAGGAAAACGGGTCGCCAAGGAAGTCGTTTTCGGCGGCGTACCACCGCGCGGCAAAGTCTGCCGGGTCGCGGGCAAAGGGCACTGGCGCGCCGTTGGAGGGATCGCGGGGCACCGAGGCCCAGCGCATGTGCAGCCAGTCGTGCAGGCCCAGTTCCATCTCGGAACCCAGTTGGCCCAAGGTGTATTTGGCCAGGTAACGCGGGTCGCGGTATTGGGACTCCCAGACCTGGAAGTTGCTGTGGTACGTCTCTTGCGACTTGATGTCGCTGACCCACTGGGTGTATTCGCTGTCGTCGGGGGCCAACCAGGTGGGCGGCAAGGCGAAGCCATCGTGGTTGTCGAAGTAGCGCACAAAGCCCAGGCGATCACGCTCCAGCGCCGGTTGCGGTTCGGGGAAGGCCGGCCAAGAGGGTAAGTCCTGCATGGCGCGTGCAGTGCCGAGCATGTGCCGATGCATAAAGAAGAAATCGATGCCCGAGCCGTTGCGATCTTTGCGCTTGCCACGGGCGTCGCGCTCCTGGCCCCGTGGGCCGGGTTGCCAGCCGATGCCGCGCAGGGCATCGCGTTTTTCTTCGGAGAGTTTGTGCCATTGGTCGCGAGTGGCGTGCCACAGCTGGTGGAACAGGCGGTGTTCGGGGGCGATCAGCCAGGCGAGCAGGGTCGGGTTGTGGCCGATGCGCTCGCGGGCTTCGGGAAACAGCTGTTTGTGGGCGATAAAGCGGTTGTCGCGTTCGGTCAGGGCCAGGGGGCGATTCAGGTCGAGGATCTGCCCGCTGAGGGTGCCGCTGCCGGCGTTGCCGAAGTCGGCCCAGACTTCATCGAGGGTCATCTTGAATTCATAGGCGGGCCTGCCATCGGCCGAATCGCGGTCGATCAAGCGCCAGTAGAGCAAGGCGCCCTCGCCCGTCAGCAAATCGCCCAATACCCGGTAACGCGGTTCACCTTCGGCACGCAGGTTGGCGGCGGTGTCCAGGTAGCCGCGCAGGCCTCGGCCACGGGGGGCGATGTCGAGCAGCAGTTCCAAGCCTTGCAGCGGCAGGCCCTTGAGGCCAGCGTCGCGGCCTTCCAGGCGCAGACTCCAGACGCCACGCAAGGTATTGGCCAGTTGCTGGCCGGCGGTGTCGGCCAGATCGACCGTGGCTTCGCCGGGGGTGATGGGGAATTCTTCACGCGTCCACTCGCGATGGGCATAGAAAGCTGCCGGCACAGCGGCGCCGGTGAGCGCGAGGCCTGCGATGAACCCACGTCGAGAGATGGTCATTGTTTACCTTAGGAAACGGCTTGATCAGAGCTAGAACGTTTGCTGGCAGGGGAAATTTACCGCCGCCGTCTCGCCCGCCTAAATTTCCCCGCTCATCGCTCGTTCTTCCCAGATAGCAAAGGCCTCAACTGACTGAGATGGCAATGACAAAATCACGTTCGAAAAAGGCGTTGTATATCGGCCTGCCGCTGGCCCTGGCCGTCGGCGCTGGCTTGCTGGTCTGGGATCACTGGTTCAGGGGCAACGCCGGCTACTCGCTGGAGGTGATCAAGCAGGCCAACGAGATGCAGGATCGGTTGTTGTCGTTCGACAGCCATATCACTGTGCCGGTGGATTTCGGCACCGCAGGCAAAGAAGCGGACAAGGACGGCAGCGATCAATTTGACCTGGTCAAGGCCAGTCGGGGCCGCTTGTCCGGCGCCGCCCTGACCATCTTCGGCTGGCCGGAAATCTGGAACGGCCCGAACGCACCGCACAAACCCACCGAAGGGTTTGTCGAAGCGGCACGCCATGAACAGGAAGTGCGCTACAAGATCATCAGCGCCATGGTGCGCGACTTCCCCAATCAGGTCGCCATCGCCTACACCCCGGACGACTTCCGGCGCCTGCATGGCGAGGGCAAGTTCGCGATCTTTATGAGCATGCTCAACGCCTACCCGCTGGGCAACGATCTGAACCAGTTGGACCTGTGGGCCGCGCGCGGCATGCGCATGTTCGGCTTCAGCTATGTGGGCAATAACGCCTGGTCGGACTCATCGCGCCCGCTGCCATTCTTCAATGATTCGGTGGATGCGCTCGACGGGCTGTCCGACATCGGCAAACAAGCCGTGCACCGTCTCAATGACCTGGGTGTGATCATCGATGTGTCGCAGATGTCGACCAAGGCCCTGGAACAGGTGGCGCAGCTGAGCCGCACACCAATGGTGGCGTCCCACTCGGCGCCGCGTGCGGCGGTGGATATCCCGCGCAACCTCAGCGACAAGGAATTACAGCTGATCAAGCACAGTGGCGGCGTGGTGCAGATCGTGGCCTTCTCGGCCTACCTGCGCCCGCTGAGCCAGCCAACCCAGGACAAGCTCAACACGCTGCGCGCCCGTTTTGACCTGCCGCCCCTGCCGAACCTGGCCATGGCCCTGATGCCAGGCGATCCCATCATCGCTGCCTGGCCCGAGCAGCGGTTCGGCGAGTACGCCAGCGCGCTGTACGGCATCCTCGACGAGGAACCCAAGGCCACCCTCAAAGACCTGGGCAACGCGATCGACTACACCGTGCGCAAGATCGGCATCGACCACGTCGGCCTGTCTTCGGACTTCAACGACGGGGGTGGCATCGACGGCTGGAACAACGTCGGCGAAATCCGCAACGTCACCGCCGAGCTGATCCAGCGCGGCTACTCCGAAGCCGACATCGCCAAGCTGTGGGGAGGCAACTTCCTGCGGGTCTGGGACCAAGTACAAAAAGCCGCCAAACCATTGGCCAACCGTTAACCCTCTAGAAGCCAGTCCATGACCGACCGCCGTACGTTTCTCAAGCAGGCAGGGGTACTTGCCGCCAGCCTGCCGCTGGGCGCTGCCATCCTGCCTCAGGCGCAAGCAGCCGTAACACAAGACCCATGGACCGGGTTCAAGCGACTGTTCAACCAAGACCCGGACTACCTGCACTTCTCCAACTTCCTGGTGACCTCGCATCCCAAACCGGTACGCGAAGCCATTGAGCGTTACCGCGCACAGATCGACCGCAACCCAGGGCTGGCCATGGACTGGGACTTGCAGGAAACCTGGAAGCGTGAAGGCCAGGTGCGCGAATGGGCCGGCCGCTACCTGAAGGCCTCTCCCCCGCAGATCGCCTTGACCGGCAGCACCTCCGAAGGGCTGGCGATGATCTATGGCGGGATCAAGGTACGGCCCGACCAGGAAATCCTGACCACGGTTCACGAGCACTACGCCACCCAGAACGTGCTGGACTTTCGTGTGCTCAAGCAAGCCACACAGGTACGCCGGATCGCACTGTTCGACAACGCCAACCAAGTCTCTGTCGATGAAGTACTCGGCAATATCCAGCGCAACATCCGCCCCAACACCCGTGTGTTGGGCATGACCTGGGTGCAGTCCGGCAGCGGCGTGAAGCTGCCCATCGGCGAGATCGGCAAGCTGGTGGACGAGCACAACCGCAACCGCGATGAGCAAGACCGCATCCTCTACGTGGTGGATGGCGTGCACGGCTTCGGCGTGGAAAACCTCGATTTCCCCGACATGCACTGCGACTTCTTCATCGCCGGCACCCATAAATGGATGTTCGGCCCGCGCGGCACCGGTCTGGTGTGCGCCCGCGACCCCGAGAACAAATACGTCACGCCGATGGTGCCGACCTTCTCCGAGGACAAGGACTTCGCCACCAGCATGACGCCTGGCGGCTACCACGCCTTCGAGCATCGCTGGGCCGCAGATGAAGCCTTCAAGCTGCACTTGCAGTTGGGCAAGGCCCAGGTGCAGACACGCATCCATGGACTGAATACCGAGCTGAAAGACCAATTGCTGGCGCAGCCACAGGTCGAGCTGGTCACCCCGCGCAACCCCGCGCTGTCCGCCGGTTTCACCTTCTTCCGAATCAAGGGCCAGGACAGTGAAGCAGTGGTGGCCCACATGATGAAACACCGTGTGGTGATCGATTCGGTGGACCGTGATGTCGGCCCCGTGATTCGCACCTCGCCTGGCCTGCTCAATAACGCCGACGAAATCCAGCGGTTCATGACCCTGCTGCGCCAGCGGGTGTGACGCTCACTTTTCCCTTTGAACGAGATGCCCACATGATTCCATTCCGACTCAAACCCTTGACCACTCTGGCGCTCACCGCCCTGTGCAGCGCCCTGCTGCCAGGCGTGGCCCAGGCCGCCGCGCCACAGCCGGGCAAGGTGTTCAAGGACTGTAAGGACTGCCCGGAAATGGTCGTGCTGCCCGCCGGCACCTTCACCATGGGGACGCCTGAGGATGAGGTCGGTCGCGAGCCGGATGAAGGCCCGATGCATGACGTGACCTTCGCCAAACCGTTCGCCATGAGCCGCTTCCACATCACTGCCGGTGAATGGGACAGCTATGTGCGCCAGACCGGCGTGAAGATCACCAATGGTGACACCCGCCCCGGCCGCGAATGCATCGCCAGCAAGCCGCGCTATCCACAAGGCCCACGTCAGCCGGCGGTGTGCATGGACATGGACGACATCAAGGCCTACGTCGCCTGGCTGTCGAAAAAGACCGGCCAACACTACCAAATGGTCAGCGAAGCCCAGCGTGAATACGCCGCCCGTGCCGGTTCCACCGGGCCTTTCCCGTTCCCCTTCGATGAAGGCAAGGGCTACAGCATCGCCGAACACGCCAACACCTACGGGCCTGCGGACGGCTACAGCTACTCGTCGCCAGTGGGCAGCTACCCGCCCAACGCGTTCGGCATGTACGACATGCACGGCAACGTCTACGAGCGCGTCGCCGACTGCGAACATACCAACTACATCGGCGCCCCTGCCGACGGCAGTGCCTGGGTAGAATCTAATTGCGAGTCCTATCAGATTCGCGGCAATGACTGGGGTGAAGCACCGGTATTTTCGCGCTCGGGCAACCGCAACACTATCTACCCGCAGACGCGGGGCGACTGGATCGGCTTCAGGGTTGTGCGTGATCTCTGATTACGCACACTGAAACCGGCAAAAAAAACCGCCTGGCATGAGCCAGGCGGTTTTTTTATGTCTGGAGGGCGCCGGCACACGTGCCGGCTCCCGGTGATCAGAACGCGTACTTGGCGTTGATCATTGCGTTGCGAGGTTCGCCGTAGGAGCCCGAAGTGAATGTACCAATACCGTCGTAATACTTCTTATCGAACAGATTGTTCACATTCAGACCAACAGTCAGGTGCTCATCCACTTTGTAGTTCGCCAACAGCCCCACTACTGCAAACGGATCCTGCGTTGCCTTGTAGGTAGGGCCGGTGTATTGAGGGACTTGCCCCTCGGCGTACATCTTGCTCTGCCAGGTAACGTTGCCGCCAATGGTCAGACGTTCCAGGTCGCCCTGCAAGCGGTAGGTAGTGCCGAGCTTGAGGAGGTTGGAAGGCTGGTTGGTCTGGACACGCTCACCATTCTTGTCGTGAGACTCACGATAGGTGTAGCCACCGAATATGTTCCAACCCTTGGTCAACTCGCCCGAAATCTCGGTCTCGACACCACGAGTGCTGGTGCCGCTGATAGCCTTATAGGCTGTTTTGTTGGAGTTGGGATTGAAGACCTCCTCAGGGCTGTTCTTCTGCTCTACATCAAACAACGCGATACTGGCGTTCAACGCACCGTTGAAGAATTCGCCTTTCAAGCCAATCTCGTAGTTGTCACCCTGCAGCGGCTCCAGGGACTTGTCGTCAACCGTCTTGTAGAACGTCTGCGGCAAGAAGATGTTGGTGTAGCTGGCATACGCCGAATAGGTGTCGTTCAACTCGTAGACAATCCCCGCATAGGGAGTGACAACTCCGGTTTTACGAGTTTTGTCAGTGGCTTTGCTCTGATTCGAAATGCTCGTGACGCGGTCTTCCTGATCCCACCAGCTGACACGAGTACCAAGAATTACGGTTAACGGATCGAATGGCTTCAGACGCACCGCAGTGTAAACCCCGCTTTGCTGAAGGCTCGTAACCGTTCCGCCATTTTCGACGAACTTCGGTCGAGCGAACTGACGGCCATCCCAGGCGAAAATATTGTCCACCGCCGCGAAGTCGCCATCGGCTCCAGTGCTGACGTAGTCCGGAAAGTTCAGGTGCGTGCGCGAAGTGCTGGCACCCACTACCAACTCATGCTGACGCCCACCCAAAGTGAACGGGCCGGTGGCAAAGGTATCCAGGGTGTCTTGAGTCTGGTAGCTGTCCAGACGACTGATATAGGCATTTGCGCCGACGCCTGTCACTGGGTCTGGCGCGCCATTACTGGCAGAAGCCCCCTCCCCTTTGCGATAGCTGTATTGGTGGCTGTAAGCAGTTTTCCAACTCCAGTCGTTAGCCAGCTTGTGATCCAGCATGGTGCTGAAGTTATAGCTGGTGTTGTCCTGGAATGCCCAACGGCTGGCAGGGTTGAACGAACGGGAGAAATTAGTCTGTTTGCCGGTGTTGTAGAACAACGGGATATGCCCATAAGTCGTGCCATCGGCGTTGTTGTTCTGGTAATCGAGGCTGGTGCGTAACGTGGTGTCATCACTCAAGTCGATGTCCAGGGCGCCGTACATCACACGCTTTTCTTGCTTGTACCAATCAATGAACGAATTTTGCTTCTGATAAGCCGCGACGAAACGTCCACGCACATTGCCGGTTTCGGTCAGCGGACCCGAGACGTCAACTTCGGAGCGGTAGCGGTCCCACGCCCCCGCCTCTCCGGAAACGTATGCCTGGAAGTCGCTGGTAGGACGCTTGCGCACTAGGTTGACGGTGGCGGATGGAGTGCCTGCACCACTCATCAGGCCGGTCGCGCCGCGCACAACTTCAACGCGGTCATAGATAGCCATGTCCGACAGTGGGCCGGTGTACTGCTGTGACTCGTTGGCCACTTGCGACGGAATGCCATCGTACTGAAAGTTCTGTATTGAGAAGCCACGGGAATAGAAAGAATAACGCTCACTGTCGCGGTGGTTGATGCTGATACCCGGCGTGAACGCCATCACTTCGTTAAGCGTCGAAAGATGCTGGTCGTCCATCAGTTGACGGGTAATCACACTCACCGACTGCGGCGTTTCGCGCAAGGACAAGGGAAGCTTGGTGGCGGTGCTGGTTGCTCCCGTGGTGTACGAACCGGTGTTTTCGGTCGTCTCCCCAAGACCCTCGGCACTGATCGTGGTCGCGCCCAGGTTCAGCGCCGAACCGCTGGATGGCGCCATCACGATATAGCTGCCGCTGGCTTCGCGACTGGCCTGCAAGCCACTGCCCGACAACAGTCGAGACAGGCCTTCATCCACGCCAAACTGCCCTTTCAACCCTGGAGTGGAGCGCTGGCTGGCGATCGCTGGATCGTAGGAAATCGAGACACCGGCCGCCGAGCCGAATGACATCAGCGCATCCGATAATTTACCGGCCGGAATCGCGAAGGCAACCTTGCCGGCTTCGCTCTGGGCAAGTGCGACGCTCGGCATCAATGTGGCGGCAGCTGGCACAGCCAGCGCGGCGCCCAACATCATCAGACGCACGGTCTGCGGCAATTTCTTCAGCGCGTAATGCTTGGGCGTAGACAACCAAAGGAGATAAGGCATCGACAGCAATCCTTGAACAATGAGGCGTGTGTTTGGCAGAAATTAGTGGCGTCTTTGAGCGCCTCTGGTTAATAAGACGGTTCAGGTAATGAAAACCAGACTCATTTACCTGCTTTTTTTTACCACCCCTCTAAACGCGCTCAACCCTCAACCGCCAGGGGCATTGAGGGTCGAGCACGCGTGCTCATAGAAATGAAAGCATCCATGGGAAGGGATCGGCGCACCGGCCTACGGGTGCCGGCCATGAAACATGGCCGCATCCAATCTATAACGTGGGGCTGGCGGACAAATTTAGGGTCCGCGCCCAACGCAATGAGGCTAAATCGCGCCGTAGTCGAAACGTCTTCTACAAAAGCCCGCGAGCGATCAAATGGATCGCCGGGCCTCCACTCGCCCTTAGCACGTAGCCACGTCGCGACCGAGGTAGTTTCATGACTGCAAAACCGCGTAGCGCCCTCAGCGAACTCTTGAGCCTGCTCAAGCCCTATCGCTACACCGTCATTCTGTCGATTCTGTTCGGCATCCTTGGAGGGGTGAGCGTCACGGCTCTGCTTGCCACGGTTAACCAGGGCCTGCACAGCGAGTCCGGCCTCACCACCGCAGTGGTCCTGGCCTTTGCCGGGCTATGCCTGCTCGCCCTGCTCAGCAGCATTGCCGCCGACATCGGCAGCAACTTCGTGGGCCAAAAAGTCATCGCCAGGCTGCGCAAGGACCTCGGCGCCAAGGTGCTGTCAGCGCCAATCGAACAGATCGAACGGTACCGCAGTCACCGCCTTATTCCGGTACTGACCCACGACGTCGACACCATCAGCGACTTCGCCTTCGCCTTCGCTCCGCTGGCCATTTCCATCACCGTTATCCTCGGCTGCCTGGGCTACCTGGCGAGCCTCTCGCTGCCGATCTTCATCATGACCCTGCTGGCCATCGGCATCGGCTCGGCGATCCAGTTCATCGCGCAAAGCAAAGGCATCAAAGGCTTCTACGCCGCGCGGGAAGCTGAAGACAACCTGCAAAAACATTACTCGGCCATCGCCGAAGGCGCCAAGGAACTGCGGATCCATCGCAAGCGCCGTCACGCCATGCTGACCCGCAACATCCAGGCCACCGCCGACCACATCTGCGACACCCACGTGCGCTCGATCAATATTTTCGTGATCGCCAAGAGCCTGGGTTCGATGCTGTTCTTTGTGGTCATCGGCCTGGCACTGACCCTGCAATCGTTCTGGCCCAGCAACAACCCGGCCATGATGAGCGGCTTTGTACTGGTGCTGCTCTACATGAAAGGCCCGCTGGAAAACCTGATCGCCAACCTGCCGATCATCAGCCGCGCGCAGATCGCCTTTCGACGCATTGCCGACCTGTCCGAACGCTTCTCGTCGCCGGAACCGCACTTGCTGCTTGACGCCGATGAGAGCCGCACGCCGACCATGAAGCATCTGGAATTGCGCGACGTGCAATACGCGTTTCCGCCCGTGGAAGGCAGCGCGCCCTTCAAGCTGGGCCCGGTGAACCTGACCATCGAGCCTGGGGAAATCCTGTTTATCGTCGGCGAAAACGGCTGCGGCAAGACCACCCTGATCAAACTGCTGCTGGGCCTGTACACCCCGCAGCAAGGTGAGATCCGCCTCAACGGCACAACGGTGGACGCCCATGGCCTGGATGATTACCGGCAGATGTTCACCACCATTTTTGCCGACTACTACCTGTTCGACGAACTGGTGCAAAGCGATAAAGCCCTGCCGGACGACGCCAACCAATACCTGGAGCGCATGGAAATCGCGCACAAGGTCAGCATTCGCGACGGCGCTTTCACCACCACCGACCTCTCCACCGGGCAGCGCAAGCGCCTGGCGCTGATCAACGCCTGGCTCGACGAGCGTCCGGTGCTGGTCTTCGACGAGTGGGCCGCCGACCAGGACCCGACCTTCCGCCGCGTGTTCTACACAGAGCTGCTGCCGGACCTCAAGCGCCTGGGCAAGACCATCATCGTGATCTCCCACGATGATCGTTACTTCGATATCGCCGACCAACTGGTGCGCATGGAAGCCGGGCGCGTCATTACCGAAAAAGCCTTCGCCTGACCTCCCCCTCCGGCGAGCGCCCTGCCGCTCGCCGCTGCCTGCCAAGTCCCACGTCACACCTAAATCTCGTCGGCCACGCTTCGTCTTTCTGACAACGCATATTTACGCAGCCGATGGCGACGAGACCAAACATGAACCCACTGAATCAACTCCCCGACGACGACTTGCTGGCTTTGTTGATGGCCGACGACGTCGGTTCAGAGCATTCCATCAAGGCTTCCACCCATCGCGGCCCCACTCCCCTGTCCTTCGCCCAACAACGCCTGTGGTTCCTGCAACAACTCTCGCCCGACAGCAGCGCCTACAACCTGCCTAACGCGCTGCACCTGCGCGGGCCGCTGGATACATCGGCGCTCGCCGCGGCCTTGCAGCAGATCATCGACCGGCACGACGTGCTGAAAACCGCGTTCCAGACCGTCGATGATGAACCCCGGCAAGTGCTTGACCCGCAAGCCCGCATCCACGTGCGCGAAGAGGACCTCTCAGGCCTGGCACCGCACGCCCGTAGCACCGCCGTGACTGAGCGCCTGGCCGCCGAGGCCGGTGCACCGTTTGACCTAGGGCAAGCCCCGCTGATTCGCGCCACCCTGATCACCCTTGAGCGCGACGAGCATATCCTGCTGTTGAACATGCACCACATCGTCTCGGACGCCTGGTCCAACCCGATCCTGATGCACGACCTGATCCAGGCTTACCAACGCGCCTGCCAGGGCGACACCACGCCGCTGGCGCGACCTGCCATCCAGTACGCCGACTACGCCCGCTGGCAGCGCGAGGAGTACCCGAACACGCCGGCACAACAGCGGGCCGCCGACTATTGGGCGGGTTACCTGGGACGGGAGATTCCCACGCTCGACCTGCCTACCGAGTTCCCCCGCAATGCCGAACAACAACACCGTGCCGGCAATCTTCAACTGTCAGTGCCCACAGCCCTGAGCCAACAGTTGCACGGCTTCTGCCAGCAACAGGACCTGACGCCGTTTATCGTGCTGCTGGGCACCTGGCAACTGCTGCTCAGTCGCTACAGCGGCCAGCAGGATTTCACCGTTGGCGTCCCGAATGCCAGCCGTAATCAGAGCGAGACCCAGGACCTGGTGGGGTTCTTCGTCAGCAGCCAGATCTATCGCACGCAAATCACCGACGACCTGACCACAGGCGAGTTTCTCCAAGCGCTGCGCCAGCAATCGCGGGCGGCGATGGAACATGCCGACTACCCGATTGAACTGATCATCGAGCGCTTGCAGCTGCAACGCAGCACCCAGGCCAACCCATTGTTCCAGACCCTGTTCAACTGGCGGGTGAGCCAGGATCAACCGGCCGCTCTGACGCTGGGTGAGCTGAGCCTGGCGTTCCTGCCGGTGGCGCAACATGAGGCCAAGTTCGACTTGTCGATGGACGTGGACTACACGCCACAACAGATCACGGCGAGCATCGAGTACAGCACGGCACTGTTCGGCGCGGCGACGATTGAACGCCTGGGACAGCACTGGCTGCGCTTGCTGCAAAGCCTCGTTGACGGGCCGCAGCGGCGACTGGCCGAACTGCCGATGCTCGACCACGCCGAGCAACATCAGATGGTCAGCGCATGGAACGCCACCGCCACCCACTACCCGCTGGACCACAGCGTCCAGCAACTGATCGAAGCCCAAGTGGCGGCCACACCCAATGCCACGGCGCTGGTGTTCGGCGACCAGCAGCTGAGCTATCACCAGCTCAACCAGCGCGCCAACCAGCTCGCCCACAAGCTGATGGAACTGGGCGTCGGCCCCGATGCACTGGTCGGTATCGCCACCGAGCGTAGCCTGGAGATGGTCATCGGCCTGCTCGCCGTGCTCAAGGCCGGCGCCGCCTATGTGCCGCTGGACCCGGAATACCCGCAGGACCGCCTCAGCTACATGATCGAAGACAGCGGCATTGGCCTGCTGTTGACCCAGCAGCACCTGCTCACGCAGTTGCCGATTCCGGCTGCGCTGCGCGGTGCTGACCCTCGATCAACTGGACGTCAGCGCTTATGCCGACACCAACCCGGAGGTCGCCGTTGACGGTGAAAACCTGGCCTACGTCATCTACACCTCAGGTTCTACCGGCAAGCCCAAAGGCGCCGGCAACCGGCATTCGGCCCTGACCAACCGGCTGTGCTGGATGCAACAGGCCTATGGGTTGACCGCCGACGATACCGTGCTGCAAAAGACCCCGTTCAGCTTCGACGTGTCGGTGTGGGAGTTCTTCTGGCCGCTGATGACCGGCGCCCGTTTGGCCGTTGCCGGGCCTGGCGATCATCGCGACCCGGCCATCCTGATCAGCCTGATTCAGCGTTACCAGGTCACGACCCTGCACTTTGTGCCGTCGATGCTGCAGGTGTTCCTGCTGGACGAACAGGTCGCCCAGTGCACCGGCCTGACACGCATCATCTGCAGCGGCGAAGCCCTGCCGGTGGACGCCCAACAACAGGTGTTCGCCAAACTGCCGAACGCCGGGTTGTTCAACCTCTACGGCCCCACCGAAGCCGCCATCGACGTAACCCACTGGACCTGCCGCGAGGAAGGCAAGGCCAGCGTGCCGATTGGCCAGCCGATCGCCAACCTCACCACCTACATCCTCGATGCCGAGCTGCAACCGGTGCCCGCCGGTGTCATCGGCGAGTTGTACCTGGGCGGCGAAGGCCTGGCGCGCGGTTACCACCGCCGCCCTGCCCTCACCGCCGAACGCTTCATGACCAGCCCGTTCGGTGATGGCCAACGCCTGTACCGCACCGGCGACCTGGCCAGCTACCGCCCCGACGGCGTGATCGAATACCGTGGCCGCATCGACCACCAGGTAAAAATCCGTGGCCTGCGCATTGAGCTGGGGGAAATCGAAACCCGCCTGATGGAATTGGACTGCGTGCGCGAAGCGGTGGTGATCGCGGCTGACGGGCAGTTAGTCGCCTACGCTGTGCCCGCTCAGGCCCGTGACGCCGCTGACCTGCGTAGCGACATCAAACACCGTTTGAGCGAACACTTGCCCGACTACATGGTGCCGGCCCAGTTGATCTTCCTCGACCAACTGCCCCTGAGCCCCAACGGCAAACTGGACCGCAAGGCTCTGCCGAAACCCGATGCAAACCTGCTGCAAAAAGCCTACGTGGCGCCGCAGAGCCCACTGGAACAGCAGATCGCTGCCATCTGGCAAGACGTGCTCAAGCGTGAAGCCGTCGGCCTGCACGATGACTTCTTTGAGCTGGGCGGACATTCACTGTTGGCTACCCAGGTCGTCTCCCGTGTGCGTCATGCCCTGAACACCGATGTGCCCCTGCGCAGCCTGTTCGAGTGCAGCACCTTGCAGGCGTTCGTCGCCACCTTGGCGCAAGAACCGGTCCGCCACGAGCCGCCCTTGGTCCGGGTCGCGCGCGACCAGCCGCTGCGCCTGTCTTACGCCCAGGAACGCCAGTGGTTCCTCTGGCAACTGGACCCTCAAAGCACCGCGTATCACATCCCGGCGGCCCTGCGCCTGCGCGGCCATCTGGACACCCAGGCACTGCAGCGCAGCTTTGACCACCTGATCGAGCGCCATGAAAGCCTGCGCACCTCGTTCACCCAGGACGGCGAGCGTACCGTGCAACGGATCGCCGCCCACGCTCCGCTAGCGATCACCGTCGAGTCACGGCTGGGCGCAGACGAGCAGGCGATCCAGGCGTGTGTTGAACACGAAATCCAGCAGCTGTTCGACTTGCAGCATGGCCCGCTGCTGCGGGTCAAACTGCTGAAACTGGCGGATGACGATCACGTCCTGATCCTCACCCAGCACCATATTGTCTCCGATGGCTGGTCGATCAACGTGATGATCCAGGAGCTGATTGCCCTGTACGCCGGTTTCAGCCAGCAGCAACCGGTCAGCCTGCCTGACCTGCCCGTCCAGTACGCCGACTATGGCGTGTGGCAGCGCCAGTGGATGGAGGCCGGAGAGCGCGAGCGCCAACTGGCCTACTGGACCGAGCAGTTAGGTGGCGAGCAGACGGTATTGGAACTGCCCGCCGACCACACCCGGCCGTCGGAGCAAAGCTACCGCGGCGCCCAATTGGAACTGGCGCTGGGCCACGAGCTGAATCAGTCGCTCAAGCAATTGGCCCAGCAGCAAGGCGTGACGTTGTTCATGCTGTTGCTGGCCTCGTTCCAAACCCTGTTGCACCGCTACAGCGGGCAAACCGACATCCGTGTCGGTGTGCCGATTGCCAACCGCAACCGCGTGGAAACCGAAGGGCTGATCGGGTTTTTCGTCAACACCCAGGTGCTGCGCGCAGAGCTCAACGGCCAGGCGCGGTTTGTCGACGTGCTGCAACAGGTCAAACACCACGCCTTGCAAGCCCAGGCTCATCAGGACCTGCCCTTCGAGCAACTGGTGGAAGCCCTGCAACCGGAGCGCAGCCTCAGCCACAGCCCGCTGTTCCAGGTGATGTACAACCATGCCAGCGTGCAGCCGCAAAACAGCGTCAGCCTGCCCGGCCTGAGCCTTGAAGTCTTGGAAGGCACGCTACCCAGCACCCAGTTTGACCTCTCGCTGGACACCACCGAGTCCGCCGACGGTCTGCTGGCCACCCTCACCTATGCGATCGACCTGTTTGAAGCCTCAACCGTCCAGCGCCTGGCCGGGCATTGGCAAAACCTGTTGCAGGCCATCGTCCGTAACCCGCAGCAACGCCTGGGTGAAATGGACATCCTTGGGCATGAAGAGCGGCACCTGATGCTCCATGACTGGAGCAGTGCCACCCTCGATTACCCAAGTGAACAACGGGTTCATCAGCTGTTTGAAGCCCAGGTGGCGAAGCAACCATCAGCCCCGGCCTTGCTCTTCGAAGACCGCCAGTTGAGTTACGTCGAACTCAACGCCCAGGCCAATCGCCTGGCTCGCCATCTGGTGAGCCTGGGCGTCGGGCCCGACGTGCTGGTGGGGATTGCCGTGGAGCGCGGCCTGGACATGATCATCGGCTTGCTGGCGGTGCTCAAGGCCGGTGGCGCCTACGTGCCCCTGGACCCTGAATACCCGCAGGATCGGTTGCTGTGCATGATCGAAGACAGCGGCACACAACTGATGCTGACCCAGAGCCACTTGCGCGAACGCCTGACGATTCCTGCCGAGGTGGCGCAACTGTGCCTGGACCAGAACCAAGCCTGGGTCGATCTGGACGACAGCAACCTGGTCAATCGTGCCCATGCCGATAACCTTGCGTATGTGATGTTCACCTCCGGCTCCACTGGCCGGCCAAAAGGCGTGGGCATCAACCAGTCCTCGCTGACTCGCCATGCCTACGTGTCGTTGGGGTTCTTCAATCTCAATGGCGGCGACCGCATCCTGCAGTTTTCCACCTTCAACTTCGACGGTTTCGTCGAGCAGCTTTACCCGGCCCTGATCTGCGGCGCGTCGGTGGTGCTGCGCGGCACCGAAATCTGGGACACCGAGACCTTCTACCACGCACTGATCAAGCACCAGATCAGCGTGGTCGACCTCACCACGGCCTACTGGAACCTGCTGGCCAAGGATTTTGCCGCGGCTGGCCCACGGGATTACGGGCGCCTCAAGCAAGTGCACGCCGGTGGTGAAGCCATGCCGCCAGAAGGCCTCGCCGCGTGGAGCCAGGCCGGCCTTGGCCACGTCAAATTACTCAACACCTACGGCCCGACTGAAGCCACGGTGACGGTCACGGCCCTTGATTGCACCGACTATGTAACCGGCGCACGCCCTACGCCTTTGACCATGCCCATCGGCAAGGTCCTGGCCGGACGCAGCATTTACCTGCTGGACGACAGCGGTGCCCCGGCGCCGATTGGCGTGGTGGGCGAACTGGTGATCGGCGGCGAGTTGCTGGCGCGGGGTTATTTCAATCGCCCGGACCTGACGGCCGAGCGCTTCATGCCCGACCCGTTCAGCCAAAGTGGCGGCCGCTTGTACCGCACCGGCGACCTTGCGCGCTACACCCCCGACGGGGTGATCGAGTACGTCGGCCGGATCGACCATCAGGTGAAGATTCGCGGGTTCCGTATCGAGTTGGGCGAAATCGAAGCCCGACTGCTGGAGCACGACATGGTGCGAGACGCCATCGTCCTCGCCCAACCGGCCGCCAGCGGTTTGCAGTTGGTGGGTTATGTGGTGCCCGAGGCCACGGCCGTGCCGCACGCAGAGCTGCGCCAGTCGATCAAAGCCGCGCTGGCAGCCGTGCTGCCGGACTATATGGTCCCGGGCTTCCTGATGTTCCTTGATGTATTGCCCCTGAGCCCGAACGGCAAGCTGGACCGTAAAGCGCTGCCCAAGCCGGATGCCAGCCAACAGCAAAACCACTATGTGGCGCCGCGAACGGCCCTGGAAATCCAGGTCGCCGGAATCTGGCAAAGCGTGCTCAACCTTGAGCAGGTGGGCCTCACGGATGACTTCTTCGCACTGGGCGGCCATTCGTTGCTGGCGACCCAGATCATCTCCAGGGTGCGTCAGGCCCTGGGGCTGGATGTGGCCCTGCGCAGCCTGTTCGAACGCAGCGTGCTCGGGGATTTCGTCGCCGGCCTGGACGGTCGCGCGCGGCAGCATGAGCTGCCATTGGTGCCCGTCGAACGCACTCAATCGCTGCCCCTGTCCTACGCACAGGAGCGCCAGTGGTTCCTCTGGCAATTGGACCCGCACAGCACCGCGTACCACCTGCCGGCCGCCCTGCGCCTCAAGGGCGCGCTGGATGTCGCGGCGCTGGAGCACGCGTTCAATCAACTGATCGCGCGTCACGAAGCACTGCGCACCACCTTCGTGGTGGACAACGAACACCCCCGCCAAATCATCGCCGACCAGGCACCGCTGGCGTTGGTGGTCGAGACGCTGAACGGCACGCCGGACGACGCCACGATCAAGGCCTTTGTGGAGCACGAAACCCGGCAACTGTTCGACCTCCAAAACGGCCCACTGCTGCGGGTCAGGCTGCTGCGTCTGGCGGACGATGAACATGTACTGGTACTGACCCAGCACCACATCGTTTCCGATGGCTGGTCGGTGCAGTTGATGGTGGAGGAACTGATCAGCCTGTACGGCGCCGCCCAATCTGGACAGCCTCACGCACTGGCACCGTTGCCCATCCAGTACGCCGACTATGCCGCCTGGCAACGGCAATGGATGCAAGCCGGCGAGCGCGAACGTCAACTGGCGTACTGGACCGGCCAGTTGGCCGGTGAACACAGCGTATTGGAGTTGCCGACGGATCGCCCGCGCCCGGCGGAACAAAGCTACCGAGGTGCCCACCTGTCAATTACCCTGGCGCCTGGCCTGGGCGATGCCGTGCACGCCTTTGCCCATCGCGTTGGCGTGACGCCGTTCATGCTGTTGCTGGCGTCTTTCCAGACCCTGTTGCACCGCTACAGCGGCCAAAACGATATCCGCGTCGGTGTGCCGATTGCTAACCGCAACCGGGTCGAAACCGAGGGGCTGATTGGCTTCTTCGTGAACACCCAAGTCATGAAAGCCGAGTTCAGCTCGCACCTGCGGGTCGAGGCTCTGCTGCAACAGGTCAAGCAACATGCACTGGATGCCCAGGCGCATCAGGACCTGCCATTCGAACAATTGGTGGAGGCCTTGCAACCGGAACGCAGCCTCAGCCACAACCCGCTCTTCCAAGTGATGTTCAACCACCAGAGTGCCGACAAACCCAGCGCCACCGAACGTCCGTCACTGCCTTCGGCGTTGCAGGTCGAGGGATTGGACTGGGAAGGCAGCACCTCGCAATTTGACCTGACCCTCAGCACCAGCGAATCGGCCGAAGGCTTGAGCGCGACCCTGACCTACGCCACCGACCTGTTCAACGCCACCACCATCGAGCGCCTTGGGCGGCATTGGCAACAGCTGCTGCACAGCCTGATTGCCGACCCACAACAGCGAGTTGCAGATTTGGCGATGCTCGACCACGCCGAGCAGCAGCACATTGTCAGCGCGTGGAACGCCACCACCACCCACTACCCGCTGCACCACAGCGTCCAGCAACTGATCGAAGCCCAAGTGGCGGCCACACCCAATGCCACGGCGCTGGTGTTCGGCGATCAACAGCTGAGCTATCACCAGCTCAACCAGCGCGCCAACCAGCTCGCCCACAAGCTGATGGAACTGGGCGTGGGCCCCGATGCACTGGTGGGTATCGCCACCGAGCGTAGCCTGGAGATGGTCATCGGCCTGCTCGCCGTGCTCAAGGCCGGCGGCGCCTATGTGCCGCTGGACCCGGAATACCCGCAGGACCGCCTCAGCTACATGATCGAGGACAGCGGCATTGGCCTGCTGTTGACCCAGCAGCACCTGCTCACGCAGTTGCCGATTCCGGCTGCGCTGCCGGTGCTGGCCCTCGATCAACTGGACGTCAGCGCTTATGCCGACACCAACCCGGAGGTCGCCGTTGACGGTGAAAACCTGGCCTACGTCATCTACACCTCAGGTTCCACCGGCAAGCCCAAAGGCGCCGGCAACCGGCATTCGGCCCTGACCAACCGGCTGTGCTGGATGCAACAGGCCTATGCATTGACCGCCGACGACACGGTGCTGCAAAAGACCCCGTTCAGCTTCGACGTGTCGGTGTGGGAGTTCTTCTGGCCGCTGATGACCGGCGCCCGTTTGGCCGTTGCCGGGCCTGGCGATCATCGCGACCCGGCCATCCTGATCAGCCTGATTCAGCGTTACCAGGTCACGACCCTGCACTTCGTGCCGTCGATGCTGCAGGTGTTCCTGCTGGACGAACAGGTCGCCCAGTGCACCCGCCTGACACGCATCATCTGCAGCGGCGAAGCCTTGCCTGTGGACGCCCAACAACAGGTGTTCGCCAAGCTGCCGAACGCCGGGTTGTTCAACCTCTACGGCCCCACCGAAGCCGCCATCGACGTAACCCACTGGACCTGCCGCGAAGAAGGCAAGGCCAGCGTGCCGATTGGCCAGCCGATCGCCAACCTCACCACCTACATCCTCGATGCCGAGCTGCAACCGGTGCCGGCCGGTGTCATCGGCGAGTTGTACCTGGGCGGCGAAGGCCTGGCCCGGGGTTACCACCGCCGCCCTGCCCTCACCGCCGAGCGCTTCATGACCAGCCCGTTCGGTGATGGCCAACGCCTGTACCGCACCGGCGACCTGGCCAGCTACCGCCCCGACGGCGTGATCGAATACCGTGGCCGCATCGACCACCAGGTAAAAATCCGTGGCCTGCGCATTGAGCTGGGGGAAATCGAAACCCGCCTGATGGAATTGGACTGCGTGCGCGAAGCGGTGGTGATTGCGGCTGACGGGCAACTGGTGGCCTACGCCGTGCCCACTCAAGCCCGTGACGCCGCTGAATTGCGCAGCGACATCAAACACCGCCTGAGCGAACACTTGCCCGACTACATGGTGCCGGCCCAGTTGATCTTCCTCGATCAACTGCCCCTGAGCCCCAACGGCAAACTGGACCGCAAGGCTCTGCCGAAACCCGATGCAAACCTGCTGCAAAAAGCCTACGTGGCGCCGCAGAGCCCGCTGGAACAGCAGATCGCCGCCATCTGGCAAGACGTGCTGAAACTGGAACGCGTCGGCCTGAACGACAATTTCTTCGAACTGGGCGGTGACTCCATCATCTCCATCCAGGTGGTCAGCCGCGCCCGCCAGCAAGGCATCGCCTTTACACCCAAGGAACTGTTCCAACACCAGACCGTGCAAGGCCTGGCCAGCGTGGCCCGTATCGGCGCAAGTGCCCAGGTGATCGACCAGGGACCAGCCACCGGCCCGCTCACGTTGCTGCCGATTCACCAGGTGTTTTTTGAAACGGCGATCCCTGAGCGCCATCACTGGAACCAGTCGGTACTGCTCCAACCTGCGCAACCGCTGGTGGCCGAGGCACTGCAACAGGCGTTGCACGCGGTGATTGAGCACCACGACGCCCTGCGTTTGAGCTTTGAGCAACACCCCGGCGGCTGGAGCGCCCAGTACCGGCCAATGGTCGACTGGCAGTTGCAACAGATTGACGCCACCGCCGAGCAATTGTCGGACCTGTGCGATCAAGCCCAAGGCAGCCTCGACCTGCAACACGGTCCGCTGATCCGTGCCTTGTTGATCCACTTGGCTGACGGTACCCAACGCTTGTTGTTGGTGATCCACCACCTGGCAGTGGATGGCGTGTCCTGGCGGATTCTTTTTGAAGACCTGCAAAACGCCTATCAACAGGTCAGCGACCAGCAGCCGGTGCAGCTGCCGGCCCGCACCAGTTCGGTCAAGGCCTGGGCCGAGCGCCTGCAACGCCGCGCGCAAAACCAGACGTCCCAGGACGAACTGAACTACTGGCTGGCGCAACTCGACACCAACACGCCCGACCTGCCATGCGAACGTCCCCATGGCAGCCTGGATAATCGCCACAGCCACACGCTGCATACCCACCTCGACGCCCGGCAGACAAAACAATTGCTGCAGCAGGCGCCCAAGGCCTATCGCACGCAGATTAACGACTTGCTGCTGACGGCCCTGGCACGTGTCATCAGCCGCTGGACCGGCGCCCCGCACTGCCTGATCGAACTGGAAGGTCATGGCCGCGAAGACCTGTTCGATGACATCGACCTGACCCGCACGGTGGGTTGGTTCACCAGCCTGTTCCCGGTCAAGCTCGTGCCGGCCGCCAACCTTGGCGACTCCATCAAGCAGATCAAGGAACAGTTGCGGGCAATCCCCGACAAAGGCCTTGGCTATGGCGCCCTGCGCTACCTGGGCACGCCGCAGGCACGGGCCAGCCTCGGCGCCTTGCAGGCACCACGCATCACGTTCAACTACCTTGGTCAGTTCGACGGCAGTTTCGATGCCAGTCAGGGCTCGTTGCTGGCCCCTGCCGCCGAAGGCAGCGGCCGTGAGCAGGCGCTGAATGCGCCACTGGGCAACTGGCTGAGCCTCAATGGCCAGGTATACGGTGATGAACTGACCCTAGGCTGGCAATTCAGCCGGGAGATGTTCGACGAAGCGACCATTGCGCACCTGGCCGATGACCTCAAGCGCGAGCTGCTGGCCCTGATCGAGCATTGCTGCGACACCGCCAACGTGGGGGTCACGCCGTCCGACTTCCCGCTGGCGCGGATCAGCCAGGCACAACTGGATCGCCTGCCGGTGCCGTTGCCACAAGTCGAAGACATCTACCCGTTGTCGGCGATGCAACAGGGCATGCTGTTCCACACACTGGAAGCACCGGAAAGCGCTCTGTACGTGAACCAGATGGCCGTCTCGGTCACCGGCCTGGACGTTGCGCGGTTCACCGCAGCCTGGAACGCCGTGATTGAGCGCCATGAAATCCTGCGTACCGGGTTCTGGGCCGACAACCAACTGGCCGAACCGCTGCAAGTGGTCTATCGCGCAGCGACGATGCCTGTCGACGTACTCGACTGGCAGCAACGGGGCGTCACCGCCCAAGACCTGGAGGTACTCGCGAGCCAGGATTGCGCCCGTGGCTTCGAACTTCTGCGTGCGCCGCTCACACGCCTGACCCTTGTGCAGCTCGACCCGCAGACGCACTACCTGATCTGGACCAGCCACCACATCCTCATGGACGGTTGGTCCAACTCGCGGCTGTTGGGTGAAGTCTTCGCGATCTACAACGGCCAGGCCGCACCGGCCAAACGCGGGCATTACCGCGATTACATCCGCTGGCTGCAAGATCAATCCCAGGCGGTACTGGAGCAGTTCTGGAAAACCAAGCTCCAGGACTTGAACGGCACCTCGTCCCTCGCCAACAGCCTGTCGCCTAAACCGGCCATGGAATTGGAAGGCCACGCGGCGCTGTATCTGAATTGGGATGCGCTGCAAACCGCACACTTGCGTGAGCAGGCCCAACGTCTGCGCGTCACCCCGAACACGCTGATCCAGGCCACGTGGTTACTGCTGTTGCAGCGCTATACCGGCCAGGACACCGTGTGCTTCGGCGCGACGGTCGCGGGTCGTCCAGCCAGCCTGCCAGGCTCGGAGGACATGCTCGGGCTGTTTATCAACACCTTGCCCATTATCCAGACCCCGCAACCGCACATGCCCGTCGCCCAATGGCTGCAAGCGTTGCAGGCCTATAACCTGGAAGTGCGCGACCACGAGCACGCGTCCCTGGCGGACGTACAACGCTGGTCGGGCCAAGGTGGCCAGCCGCTGTTTGACAGCATTCTGGTGTTTGAAAACTACCCGGTGGACGAACGCCTGCAGGAAGCCGGGCAAGAACGCCTGAGCTTTGGCGACGTCAGCAGCCGCGATGTGACCAACTTTGCCATGGACCTGGCGATCAACCTCGGCGACACCCTGAAGATCGAGTTCCTGTACCTGCGCAACCGCTTTACCGAGGCCGCCACCGCACAAATCCTGCGCAGCTTTGAAACCCTGCTGCTGGAACTGCTGAACAACGCCCAGGCCAACGTCGGCAGCCTCACTATGCTGGCAGGCACCGAACAGCAACTGTTGCTGCAACGTAACGTGCTGAGCCCAGCCATGGCACCACGCGCCCACCTGGCACAGGTGATCCGTCAACACGCACTGGAGCGCCCTGACGCAGTGGCGGTGGTGTGCGACGGTATCGAGTTGAGCTACGGCGAACTGGATGCCCGGGCCAACCGCCTGGCCCACTGCCTCATGGCCCAGGGCATCGGGCCGGAGATGTTCGTTGGCGTCGCTCTGGAGCGTTCGGTGGACGTCATTGTCGCGTTCTATGGCGTCATGAAAACCGGCGCCGCCTACGTGCCGCTGGACATTGACTACCCGCAGGACCGCGTGCAGTGGATCGTCGAAGACTCTGCCATGAGCGTACTGATCAGCCAGCACTCGCTGCGGTCGCGCTTCGACGGCCTGGGCGAGGCGACGCTTATCGACCTGGATCGCCTGCCGCTGTCGGACTGGCCGGCGACGTGCCCGGCGCCGCAGGTGCACGACGATAACTTGGCTTATCTGATTTACACCTCGGGCTCCACTGGCAAGCCCAAGGGCGTCGCCGTGACCCATGGGCAAATTCGCATGCATTGCCAAGCGATTGCCGAGCGTTACGAGATGGACAGCGGCACCCGCGAATTGCTGTTCATGTCGTTCGCCTTCGACGGTGCCCAGGAGCGTTGGCTGTCGACGCTGCAAAGCGGCGGGTGCCTGGTGGTGCGGGGTAACCAGCTGTGGACACCGGAAGAAACCTGGCAGGCGCTGCACGCCCACAGCATCAGCATCGCCTGCTTCCCTCCGGCGTATCTGCAACAGCTGGCCGAGTACGGCGACAGCCAAACCGATGCACCACCGCCCGTGCGCATCTACTGCTTCGGCGGGGACGCGGTGGCCGAGGCCAACTTCGAGCTGGTCAAACGCGTGCTCAAGCCGCAGTACCTGACCAACGGATACGGCCCCACCGAAACCGTGGTTACGCCGCTGCTGTGGAAAGTGAGTGCCGACGAACGCTGCAACGCGGTGTACGCGCCGATCGGCACCCGCGTCGGTGAACGTACCCTGTATGTGCTGGACGAACACCTCAACCCCGTGCCCGATGGCGTGGCGGGCGAGTTGTACATCGGCGGCGAAGGCGTTGCCCGTGGGTATCACCAGCGGCCCGGCCTGAGCGCCGAACGGTTTGTGGTTGACCCGTTCGCTGCCAACGGCACACGCCTGTATCGCACCGGAGATCTGGTGCGCCAACGCCCCGACGGCGTGATCGACTACCTTGGCCGCCTGGACAACCAGGTGAAAATCCGCGGTTTCCGTATCGAACTGGGAGAAATTGAGTCACGCCTGCGCGAGATCCCCGACGTGCAAGACGCCGTGGTGGTCGCCCGCGATACGGCCGGCGGCAAGCAACTGATCGGTT
This sequence comes from Pseudomonas sp. TE3911, assembly GCF_054062775.1. Taxonomy (NCBI): domain Bacteria; kingdom Pseudomonadati; phylum Pseudomonadota; class Gammaproteobacteria; order Pseudomonadales; family Pseudomonadaceae; genus Pseudomonas; species Pseudomonas sp. TE3911. Next base: position 2,847,822 of record NZ_JBSSFP010000001.1, read on the forward strand.
ACGTGGTGGCCGACGCTTCGGCCGGGCTGGGCGAACGCCTGCGTGCAGCTTTGCAGGTGGAATTGCCCGACTACATGGTGCCGGCGCAAATCCTCGCGCTTCCGGCCTTCCCGCTCAACCCCAACGGCAAGTTGGACCGCCTGGCCCTGCCTGATCCGGACTTCAAAGGCCGCGCCTTCGTTGCACCGCGCAATGCGTTGGAGGCACAACTGGCAGCGATCTGGCAGGAGGTGCTGGAGTTGGAGAGCGTAGGCGTCACCGACAACTTCTTTGAATTGGGCGGCGACTCGCTGCGCATTCTCAAGGTGCTGTCGAAGGTGCGCAGCCAGCCGGATATCGGCATCGAACTGAAACTGCGGGACATGATCGGCAAACCCACCATCGCTGAGCTGTCCGGGTTTGCCGAGGACGATGCCAGCCTGAATCCGCTGCTACTGCTCAACAGTGAAACGACGCACAGCTCGCCGTTGTTCTGCCTGCATGCCGGTTTTGGCACGGTGTTCGACTACGAGCCCCTGGCCCGTCGCTTGGATGGACAGCGCAGCGTCTACGGCCTGCAATGTCGCATGCTGCTGGACCGCCAGTGGAACGATGATTCTCTGGCGTCCATGGCCATCGATTACAGCCAGTACATCCGCCAGCAGCAAGCCAGCGGCCCGTACCACCTGGTGGGCTGGTCGCTGGGCGGCACCCTCGCGGTGCTGGTGGCCCAGGAGCTGGAAAGCCAGGGCCAACGCGTGGAGTTTCTCGGCCTGGTGGATAGTTTTGTGCCCACTGGCGAAGACGTCTTGAGCGACGACTGGAGCGAGGACTTGCGCGGGTTCCTCGCGGTACTGTTCGGCCTGTCGGCTGAGGCCTTGCCAACCTTCGACGTCAGGGCGACGACGGACAGCGCGGTGCTGGAGCAACTGATCGCACAGGTCCAGGCAGGCGCTGCCGCGCGTTCGGTGTATGCCGCAATCAGCACCGAGGAGCTGGCTCACACGTTCCTGGTAGCGATGAAACTCAAGGCGTTGTCCACGCGCCTGGACAGCTTGCCGCCCACCCGGGCGCAAGCCCATTGCTGGTGGGCCAAGGCGCTTGCCGACCAGCCGGCATCGAACCTGGCCAGCGCCCGGAGCAACGAACAAATCGCCGCCGGCCACTACGACATGCTTAACCATCCGACCCTGCTTCAGGGTCTGTTGCAGCACCTGGCGCTGCAACCCGTAGCCAGTTGAAACGTCGCCGCCCCTGATGGTCAGGGGCGGCGCTTCAGCCTATTTCACAAGGAACATGCAATGCCCCTGGACCCTGATCTCGAAGGTTTTCTGGAATTGGCGCAGATGGGTCGCCTGACCGGTAAAAGCCACCCCATGCACGCACTGAGTGTTGAACAGGCACGGCGGGAGTTCGAACAGACTTCGGCCATTCTCGACCCCAGCCCGCCGGGGTCGGTGGTGGTCACCCAGCTGACGGCCACCGCCCGCGATGGCCATGCACTGCCCGCCCGCCTTTACCGGGCGCCCGGCACTGCGCAATTGCCGGTGATTGCGTACTTCCACGGCGGCGGTTATGTGGTGGGCAGCCTGGACTCCCACGACTCCATCTGCCGCAGGCTCGCGGCCAGCGGTCAGTACGCGGTGTTCGCGCCCAGCTACCGTCTGGCGCCACAGGCGAGCTTCCCGACCGCAGTGAATGACAGCCTCGACGCCGCCAATTGGCTGGCCGAACAGGCCGGCAACCTGCAACTGGACAACCGCCGAATTGCCCTGGCGGGTGACAGTGTGGGGGCGACGCTGGCGACCGTCCTGGCGATCACCGCAGTGAAGGCGCCGCAACAACTGGCGTTCAAACCCTGGGCCCAGTTGCTGTTTTACCCGGTCACTGATACCTCGCGGCAGCGTGATTCCCATCGCCGCTATGCCGAGGATTACCTGCTGGAAACGGCCACGCTGGAATGGTTCTACCAACACTATTGCCCGGATGCCCAACAGCGCCTGGACTGGCGGGTCTCGCCGTTGCTGGCCGAAGGGCTGACTGCACTGGCACCGGCCTATATCAGCCTGGCCCAGTACGATCCGCTGTATGACGAAGGGCAGGCGTACGCCCAGATGCTGGCCGCGAGCGGCACAGCGGTCAGCCTGCACGTGCAGTCGGGGCTGACCCATGACTTCCTGCGCATGAACGGCATTACCAGCGCGGTTGCAGGCATTTATGAAGGCGTGTTGAGTTGGTTGGGGGAACAGCGCTAAGCAACACTTGACCGTTCCAGCCATTAAACAACGGGGCTGATTGCCAGCCCCGTTTTACATCCCTACCCCTGCTCCTTGCTCGCCTGCAACTGCCGGGCCTTTTCCATAAGCGCCGCTTTCTCTTCAGGTGTCATTGCATCCATGCGCAAACGTGCCTGGGCGATTCTCTCCAACTGCCCAGCGACAGTTTCACGCTCGCGCAGCTCCCGCGCCAATGCCGCCACGCTTGGGTGATCAAACACCACACCGGGATGAATCTCGCATTGCAGCAGTTTGCGGATGCCTGCCACCAGCTTGATCACCAACAAGGAATGCCCGCCTGCGGCGAAAAAGTCCTCCTCGATGCTCAGCCGTTCCAACCCGACCAATTGGGCCATGCGCGTGGACAACAGGGTTTCAAGCGCATCCCGTGGCGCGACGTACACCGCCTGGGAAACCACAGGTTGAGCGTGCTGCAGCGCCTTGCGGTCAACCTTGCCGTTTGGCAGGCGCGGCATGCGTTCAAGGCTCACAATCTGGCGCGGCACCATGGCCGCCGGCAGATGCTGGGCCAGTTGGTTTTTCAATTGAGGCCCTACGTCCTCTGCCGTCGCCGCACGCATTACCACAAACGCTTGCGGCTCCTCTTGCACCAGCACCACCACGGCCTCACTGACCTCGGGCAAACGCAGCAACTGCGCCTCTATCTCGGCCAGCTCAATGCGGAAACCACGCACCTTGACCTGATGATCGCGACGGCCATACAGCTGCACGCCCCCCTCCACCCGATAACGGGCCAGGTCTCCCGTGCGGTAAAGGCGCTCGCCGTCCACCAGCGGGCTATGGATAAACGCGTCTGCATCCGCCTCGCCCTGCAAGTAGCCTCGGCACAGCTGGTGGCCACCGATGAACAACTCACCGAGTTCACCCGTTGCCAGCAATTGCGCGTCGGCGCCCAGTACGAAGACTTGGTTTCCGGGAAGCACGTGGGTCAGCGGCACGCCATGGGACACGTCTTCCGCAGGCAGTAACGGATGCACCATCACGCCCACTGTCGCTTCGGTGGGGCCGTAATGGTTGAACACGCGACAGTCGGGCCGCAGCTGACGAATGCGCTGCACCAGGCTCACGCCGATGGCTTCACCGCCCAGCACCAGCGTGTCAGGCAATACGGCGGTATCAGCCTCAAGCAAAGCGGCCAGGTGCGACGGCACGATTTTCAGGCAATCGATGCTGTTTTCCCGCAGGAACCCGGCGAAGCCCTGGGGATCTTGCAGGGTCGCATCGTCAGCCATATGCAAGGTCGCGCCGTTGTAGAGCGCGCCGAACAAGGCGGTGTTGCCCAGGTCCGCCGCTACCGTGGAACTAAAGGCAACGTGGCGGCAGGCGGACAGGCCCAGTTGCTGGCTGCTGCTCGCGGTGTAGTTGAGTAACGCGCCATGCTCGATCACCACGCCTTTGGGCTGGCCGGTGGAGCCGGAGGTGAACAGCACATAGGCGACGTCACGGGCCTGCACGGACACCGCCGGGGCCACCGAGGCATCCTGGGTTGATGCGCCCGGATTGAGCAGTTTGAACGCGGTCAGCGGGTCGTCCTGGCCTGGCGCATGAGTCACCAGGATCAAGCTCGCGGCGGCGTGCCCTGCGATTTCAGCCTGGCGCGCCACTGGCCATTGCGGGTCCAGCGGCAGATAGGCTGCGCCCGCACGCCAGGTGGCCAGAATGGCGACGACCAGTTCCGCCGAACGCGGCAGCGCCAGGCCCACGATCGACCCAGCGCCCACACCCTGGCGCAGTAATTCGGCACTCAAGCGCGCAGTACGGGCGTCCAGTTCAGCGTAGCTAAGGGCCTGGCCCGCAGCGACCAACGCCACGGCATCCGGCGTCTGATCAGCCCACGCAGCGATACGTTGCGGCAACAGCTGCGGCGTTTGCATGATTTGCGCCGGCGGATTCAGTGCCAGCAACCGGCTCTTTTCGTCGGCACCCAACAGGTTCAGGCGTGCAAGGGTTTCATCCGGTTTGTCGGCGATGCTGTGGAGCAACTCGCGGAGCTGGCCCAACAGCGTCTCGACGGCGGGCGCCGTATAGCGTGCGGGATTGAAGTCCAGTGATAAACCTTGAGGTTCGCCAGACGCTGCGATTTCCAACTGAAGGGCCAACTCGAATTCAGGCAGACGGGCCGGCAGGTCGCTGCCCACCCAAACCATCCCGGCCACTTCACGCGGTTCCGAAACCCACCGATTGCCAAAACCGACCGCAGGCGCGGCCTGTTGCGGGAACGACAACGGTGCCCAGTATTCCTGCCAGGTGCGGTGCTGATCCAACTGCGCGGCCAAGGTGGTCACCAGCTCACGGAAGGTGCTGGCCGGATCAATGCGAATCGCCAACGGCAGGGTTTTCTCGAACAGGCCCAGGCTGTGGCTGAAAAATTCATAGTCCAGGCGCGCATCATGCCGCCACCCCGCCAGGAATGACTCCCGACCACTGATGCGCGCCAGCAGTACCCACCAGGCGGCGTGCATCAGCACGTCCAGCGGCAACCCTGCCGTGCGCAGGCGAGCCAACAGCGATTGATCCAGTGGCACGCTCAAGCGTTCTGCCGGCAGGACTTCTGCGCACGTCAGGCGATAGGGCAAGTCTGGCCCGCTGAGCAGCCCCTCGTGCCCTTGCAGATACTGCTGCCAGTAAGCCTTAGCGGTGTCTGCGTCTTCGTCGAAGATCACCTCGCTGCGCCATTCCAGGTACTGGGAAAACTGCCCCGGCTCGTCCTCTTCAAACCCTTGCTGCCCATAAGCGGCCAACAACTCCTGCTGGATCAGGGCCAAGGTCCCGGCGTCGGCGGCGTAACGCGCCACGCCGATCAACAGTTGCCAGTGGTCCGTTTCCAGGCGCTGCAACAACGCACCGATCAGCGGCTGTTGCTGCTGCAACCACTGCTGTTGGCGTGCAATCACCTGTTGGGGCGACGCCACGTCGAGCCACTGGGTCAAGCTCACCGCTTGAGCCGGCGCAACCCGCTGGCGCAATCCGTGATAACCACTGACGGACGCAAATTGTGCACTCAATGCTTCGTGGCGCACCGCCAGGCTATCCAACGCGTGTTGCAGGCGCACCGGGTCCAGCTCGCCACGAATATCCAGTTTCAGGCAGTGGGTCAGATCCCCCCAGCTCGCCCCTTGTTGCCGTGCGTCCAGATGCTGTTGCTGCTCGACCAGCAACGCCAGTCCCGCGTCCACGGTTCCCTGTTGTGCAGTACTCATGCTCCGGCCTCTTCCTTTTCGGTCTCGCTATGCGCTAGGTGCAGCGCGCTGCGTTCAATCATTTCGCCCATTGCCACAACGATCTTGCGCGGTCCTTCGAAGGGATCACGTGCGTGGGCAGCCAGCATGTTGTCCAGCAGGATGACATCGCCCTTGTGCCAGTCGAACCGCACCGCGCAGGCTTCGTACAGCTCGCCCACCAAGGCCATGACTTCGTCTTCAATCGGCGAGCCATCGCCGTAGTACACGTGCCGAGGCATACGCTGCTCGCCGAACAGCACCAGCAAGTCTTCGCGCACATCCGGGTCCAGGCAGAAGATGTGGTGCAACTGAACCTGGTTGAAGAAGGTTTTTTCCCCCGTCACCGGGTGCCGGATGATCGCCGGGCACGGGGTGCGGATTTGCAGTTCATCGTTGTCCAGCCAGGTCCACGCGATGCCCGCTGCCCGGCAACGCGCCTCGACGTCGGCACGCACGTCGGTCTTGAAGAAGTGCTGCCAGGAAACGTCGAGCTTGTCGGCAAAGGTGCGCACGTACAGCAACCCCTTGTCCTCGAAGCGCTCGCGGATCGCCGCCGGCAACTTGAGGTACATCTGCCGGCAGTCCACCACCGGTGTGGCGCCGCCGATTGGGGATGGCTGTTCGCAGAAGAACAGCTGCTTGCGCGGCCAGCGGTCCTGATGGGAGCTTTCGTTATGGAACAGGATCATTTTCTTTTCGGGGTACGGCGTGGACCGGTAGGTGTTCTTACCGCCCTCTTTTTTCGGCAAGTCGCCATATTGGCCATAGAGGCCCGGCTGTACAGCTTCAGCAAACGCTTCGAAGTCATGAATATCGCGCAGGGCAAATCCACGGAACAGAATCCCCGCATGGCGAGCCAGTTTTTCTTCCACCAGGGCGCGGTTGTCCTTGATCCAGGCCACCAGGTCCAGGCCTGGATCAGTGGGTTCCATCAGCAATGGAAAATCCTGCCCGGGTACCAGCAGCGATTCACGCATCAACGCGCCGGCAGGCCTGTCGGTGCGGCTCTGGGATTTTTTCAGGAACTTGCCCAGCTTGTCGGCCTTGATGGCTGGCGGTACAGGCGTCGTGGTTTGTTCCAAGGTGTTGGTAGGCATGGTGATATCCCCTAATTGAATGTTCGGATCACACACAATCTGTTCAAGAATTCCCGTCCAGGCGTTGACGAATGACTCGATGCGTTGTTGTTCAAACAGGTCGCTGGCGTACTGCCAGGTACCGTGCAGGCCGCCTGCATCCTCATCGATGAACAGGGCCATATCGAACTTGGAGTAACCGCCACGAGTGGGCAGTACCTCAACCTCGATCCCGTCCATCTGGCCACCCTGCACCGGCAGGTTGTTCATCACGAACAACACCTGCACCAGTGGGTTGAAACCCCGTTGGCGCGGGCGCGGCGAGGCCTCCACAATCATGTCGAAGGGCAGGTCCTGATGATCGAAAGCGTCCAGCGCGGTGCCTTGGGTGGTGGCCAGGAAAGCGCTGAACGGTTGCTGCGCCACGAAGGTCGAGCGCAGCGGCAGAATGTTCACGAAGAAACCGATCAGACCTTCCAGCTCAGGCTGCTGGCGCCCGGCAACGTCGGCACCGACCAGCACGTCATCGCTGCCGCTGAGGCGATGCAGCAGGATCTGGAACGCGGCCAGCATCGTGCTGTAAAGCGTCACACCGGCACGCGCCGACACCGCCTTGAGCCCTTCATGCAAGGCCACGGGCAGCGTGAAACCGAGGTCGCGACCTTCATGGGTAGGCGCCTGGGGACGCGGCTGGTCGGTGGGCAGTTGCAACACGCCGCTGTGACCGGCCAGTGCCTGTTCCCAGTAACGCGCCTGCGCGGCCAGCACGCCGGTGCGTTGCAGTTGCTGTTGCCAGAGGGCGTAATCGGAATACTGGATCGGCAGCGACGGCAGCGGCTCAACGACACCCGCCTTCGCCCGGCCATAGAAGCCCACCAGTTCATTGACCAGCACCGCCATCGACCAGCCATCGGAGATGATGTGGTGCATCGAATACAGCAAAACATGTTCGGTGGGGCCCAGCTTGAGCACCTGTCCACGTAACAAAGGCGCGTGCAGCAGGCTGATGGATTGGCGGGTGTTCGCCTCAACGGCGACCGCGACCCGGCGCTGCTGTTCAGCGGGATCCAGGGACGACAGGTCCAGTAACGGCAAGTCGACCTCCACGTGCGCGGCGATGACGGCCTGCGGGTCACCCTCCTCGTCGGTGATGTAGGCCGTGCGCAGGGTTTCGTGGCGGGCAACCACCTGTGCCAGGCTGCTGACCAGCAGCGGCACCGACAACTCGCCGCGCAAGCGCACGGCCAGCGGCATGCCATAGGCGCCACTGGCCTGCGACAGCTGCTCCACTACCCATAGCCGGCGTTGCACCAGGGACAGTGTCGCGCTGGTTTTTTCGCCGTGGGCCACTAACGGGCTGCGCGTCAGCGACTTGTCCTGCCCGGTGCGGGTGGAGATCGCCGCGATAAAGTCTGCCAGTCGCGGCGCGCCAAACAGGTCACGCAGGGTCAGGTCGCAGGCCAACAGCGTCTTCAAGCGTGCGACCACTTGGGTGGCCAGTAGCGAATGCCCACCCAACTCAAAGAAGTGATCGTCCAGCCCGACCTGTTCCAGCCCCAGCACGTTTTGCCAAACCTCGGCGACCTGAATGTCCAGGGCCGTTCGGGGTGCCACATAGTGTTTTTGCCGTTGGCTGACATCCGGTTTTGGTAAGGCTTTACGGTCCAGTTTGCCGTTGGGGCTCAGGGGCAACACGTCGATCAGCATCAGGAAACTCGGCACCATGTAGTCCGGCAACGACTGACGCAACGCCGCCGTCAAGGCGTGCGCCTCCAGGGCATCCGACTGGGGCACGACATAGGCGACCAACTGCGCGCCGGTCGGCCCGTCCAGCGCAATCACCGCCGCCTCGCGCACCTGAGGCATGGCTTGCAGACAGGCTTCGATTTCACCCATCTCGATCCGGAACCCACGGATTTTCACTTGATGGTCAATGCGGCCCACGTACTCCAGGGCCGCGTTGTCGTTGTAGCGAGCCAAGTCGCCGCTGCGGTAGAGCCGCGATCCCGGCACGCCGGAGAACGGGTCCGGCAAGAAGCGTTCGGCGGTCAGCGCCGGGCGATCGAAGTAGCCCTGGGCCAAGCCCGCCGCCGCACCGATGCACAGCTCGCCGACGCCGCAGGTCGGCAGCAATTCAAACCCGCTGTCCAGCACGTACAGCGCGCGCCCGTCGATCGCCCGCCCGATGGGCATGCCAAAGGCGTCATTGGCATCTGCAAGCTGGCAGTCATGCACGCTGGAGACCACGGTGGCTTCGGTCGGGCCATAGGTGTTCACCAGACGAACGTTGCCCAACCCAGCCTCGTGCCAGGCACGTACGCCCTCCACGGCCATGGCTTCGCCGCCGACATGCACTTGGCGCAAGTTGCCCAGGGCGCGGCCATCGACGGCGCACTCCTTGGCCAGCAAGTACCAATAGGCCGCGGGTAAGTCGGCCAGGGTCACGCCCTGCTCGACGATTTGCTGCGCCAGCAACCCGGCGTCCCACAGCTCATCGCCGCGCATGATCAGCGCCGCGCCGATGCACAGCGGCGGGTAGCATTGCTCGACAAACCCGTCGAAGCTGAACGTCGCAAATTGCAGCACGCGGTCGGCAGGCGTCAGCGCACTGTAATCGGCCGCTGTGTCGCAGAACTGGTCGAGTGCAGCATGGTCGATGGCCACACCCTTGGGTTGGCCGGTGGAGCCTGAGGTGTAGATCACATAAGCGAGGTCGGCGGCAGTGGCGCGGTTCGGTGGATTGGTCAACGGGTAGCCCGCCAGCTCTTCACCCTGTGCGCTGAACTCCACACGTTTGAGCCCATGGGGCAGCGGCAGATCAGCCAGCAAGCCGGTCTCGCTGAGCAACAGGTTCAGACGGCTGTCTGCCAACATGTAGCTCAGGCGCTCGGCTGGGTAGTTGGGGTCCAGCGGTACGTAGGCCGCGCCACTTTTGAGGACGGCCAGCAGGCTGACGATCAACTGCGGGCCACGCCGGGAAACCAGGCCTACCCGTTGGCCCGGGCCGACACCCTGCTCCAGCAGGCGGTGAGCCAGACGGTTAGCCCGCTGATTGAGCTGGGCGTAACTCAGGCGTTCACTGCCTGCCTGAACCGCCAACGCATCAGGGGTGGCTTGGGCTTGGGTGGCGATGCGCTCATGCACACGCATTGGCCGCGGCGCAGTACCAGGGGATTGGCTGATGGCGAGCAGCGAGGCTTGCGTGCTGTTGTCCAGCAGTTGCAGGGTGCCGAGTGGCGCGTGGATATCCGCCACCCATTGCGCCAGCAGGTGCTGCAGGTTGGCGCTCAATTGCGCGACGTGTTGCTCGGTGAACCGCGCCCGGTCGTAGCTGAACTCCAGGCGCAAGCCAGTCCCCAGTTCGATGCCCAGGGTCAACGGGTAGTGGGTGCGCTCATGGTTGTGCATCTTGCCGAAGGTCAGGCCCGCTGGCGCGCCTTGCTTGAGCGCTTCGGCTACCGGGAAGTTTTCAAACACCAGCAAGGTGTCGAACAGTGCGGCACCTTGTTGACCGGCCCAGCCCTGGATGTCGTAAAGCGGTACGTGTTCATGGTCGCGCAGGCTGAGGTTCAGCGCTTGCAGCTCCGCGAGCCAGGTGGCGGCGGACTGGGCCGGCGAGGCCGCGCTGATGATCGGCAACGTGTTGATAAACAGGCCCAGTTGCTGCTCGATACCCGGCAACGGCGCCGAACGCCCGGCAACAGTGGCACCGAAAGCCACGCAATCCTGGCCGGTGTAGCGTTGCAGCAAGAGGCTCCAGGCGCCTTGCAGCAGGGTGTTGAGGGTGACTTTGTGCTGGCGCGCGCAATCGCCGAGCGCGCGGGTGAACTGGCTGTCCAGGGTGGTGTGATGGTCGGCCATGCCCGCCCCTTCGACCGGCACGCGCAGTGCTTCAGCCAGCAGGGTTGGGGCTTGCAACGGTGCCAGGGCTTCGCGCCAGAACACTTCGCCCGAGGCTTGCTGCTTCAGCCAACCCAAGTAATCGCGGAACTGCCCCAACGGTGCGGGCAAAACGTGGCCTGCGTAGTCGGCAATGACTTCGCCGAGCAACTGGGCATTGCTCCAGCCATCCATGAGGATGTGATGGCTGGTGAAAATCATGTGCCAGCCCGTACCGGCACCGCGCACCAACATCAGGCGAAACAGGGGCGCCGCGTTCAACTCAAAACCGCGCTGACGCTCGGCGTCGGCCAAGGCGTCGAGGTCAGCATGCGGGTCTTCGATCACGTGCAGCTGCAAATCGCCCTGGCGCTGGATCACTTGATGGGCGCTGTCCAGGCCGAGCCAGTGGAAGCTGCTGCGCAAAATGTCATGCCGATCCAGCGCCGCCTGCCAGGCACGACCAAAGCTCAGCAGATCGAGGCCTTCAATGTCCAGGCGCAACTGGTTGATATAGGCCTGGGCTTCAGGCTCGTACAGGGTGTGGAACAGCATGCCTTGCTGCATGGGCGACAGCGGGTAGATATCGGCGATGGCCGGGCCGGCCACGGGCAAATCATCCAATTGCTGTTGGGTCAGGGTTGCCAGCGCAAAGTCCGACGGCGTCACCTGCCCGGCGGGTGTATCGCAGCAGTGCCGGATCAAGGCGTTGAGTTCGGCGGTGTAATCATCCGCCAGGCGCTGGATGGTCGACGCCTGGAACATCTCGCGGCTGAACCCCCATTGCAGCGCCAGTTCGCCGCCATACACCTGCCCTTCCACCGTCAGCCAGTTGGCCAATGGCGCTTCGGGGTCTTGGGCCTGGCCGCTGCCTTGCGTGGCGGGCACGAACAATGCGGACTCATCGAACTGGCGATCGAACTGGCCGAGGTAGTTGAACGTGATGCGCGGCGCGGCCAGGCCCGCAAGGGCTTCACGCACCTGAGGCGCCGCCAGGTAGCGCAGCAGGCCGTAGCCCAGCCCCTTGTCGGGCACGGCACGCAGTTGCTCCTTGACCGACTTGATCGCGGTCGACAGCTCGCCGTCCGCCTGCAGACGTACAGGGAACAGGCTGGTAAACCAGCCAACAGTGCGGGTGAGGTCGACGGCGTCGAACAGATCTTCGCGACCGTGGCCTTCCAGTTGGATCAGCGCCGCAGCCTGCCCGCTCCACCGGCTGACTACCCGCGCCAACGCCGTCAGCAACAGGTCGTTGACCTGAGTGCGATAAGCCGCTGGCGCGTCTTGCAGCAACTGGCGGGTTTGCTCGACGTTGAGGCGGGATTCAAGCTTGCAGCCCAAGCGGTTTTGCAGCCCGCCGTGGGGGTTGTCGCACGGCAGCTCGGCGTCGACGGACTGCGCCTGCCAGTAAGGCAGTTGTTCGCTGAGGGTTTGCGCGTGGGTGTGCAGTTGGTTCGCCCAGATTTGGTAGGCACTGGTCTTGGCCGGCAAGGATGCCTGGCGGTAAGCCTGTTGCAGGTCTTCCAGCAGGATGCGCCATGAAACCCCATCCACCACCAGGTGATGCACCACCAACAGCAAGCGCTGGGTGCCATCGGCCATGGAGACGAGGGCGGCGCGCAGCAGCGGGCCTTGCGTCAGGTCGAGGCTGCGCTGGGCTTCGTCGCATAGCGCGGCCAGTTGCGTATCGTCGGTGGCATGGGAGTGCCACAGCGCAGGCTCGTCGACGGGCGCAGCGTGGGTTTGCTGCCAGCCGTCGGGACGCTGCACAAAACGCAGGCGCAGGGCGTCGTGGTGGTTAATCAACTGCGTCAGCGCCGCTTCCAGGCGCACCGGGTCCAGGGCCTCGCGCGGGGTCAACAACAAGGATTGGTTCCAGTGGTGACGTGCCGGGATGGCCTGGGCGAAAAAGCTGTGCTGTACCGGCGTCAGCAGCACCTCGCCGCTGACCGGGCCTTGGTCGATAACGCTGGCCTGCTCAAAGGTGGCGACGAGGGCCAGGCTGCGCACGCTCTGGTACTGGAACAGGTCGCGCGGGCTGAGGCGAATCCCCGCCTGGCGCGCACGGCTGACCACTTGGATGGAGATGATCGAATCTCCACCCAACTCGAAAAAGTTGTCTTCCAGGCCGACCTGCTCGACGCCGAGTACGTCGCTCCAAATCGCTGCCAGGGCTTGTTGCAGTGGGTTTTGCGGGGCGATGTAGGCTTGTTGCGGCGCGGCATCCGGCAGCGGCAGCGCTTTGCGGTCGAGCTTGCCGTTGGCGGTCACCGGCAGCTTGGCCAGGTGCACCATGTGGGTGGGCACCATGTATTCCGGCAGGCTGCTGAGCAGCCAGGCCTTGAGGTCGGTCGGCGCTTCACCTTCCAGCACCAGGTAGGCCACCAATTGCTTGCCGCCCTGCACCAGCACCACCGCCTCACGCACGCCTGGGTGTTGCATCAGGCGCGTCTCGATTTCTCCCAACTCGATGCGCAGGCCGCGCAGCTTGACCTGATGGTCGAGCCGACCAAGGTAGTCGATCACGCCATCCTCACGCTGGCGCACGCGGTCACCCGTACGGTACAGACGCGCACCGTCACCGAAAGGGCTGGGCACGAAACGCTCGGCGGTCAGCGCCGGGCGACGGTGGTAACTGCGGGCCAGGCCGGTGCCGCCCAGGTACAGCTCGCCGGACACGCCGGCGGGCACCGGGTTGAGCTGCGCGTCGAGCACGTAGGTGCCAAGGTTGGCGATGGGGCGGCCAATGGGCACGGCGTCACGGCCTTCGTCGACGCAGGTCCAGTGGGTCACGTCGATGGCCGCTTCGGTCGGGCCATAGAGGTTGAACAACCCTGCCTGGGGAAGCTTGGCGAAGACTTGCAGTTGCGCATCCAGTGGCAAGGCTTCGCCGCTGCACACGATGCGCTTGAGGCTGGTGCAGCCCTGTACGCCCGGCTCATGGATAAACGCCTGGAGCATGGACGGTACGAAGTGCAAGGTGGTGATGCCGTGCTGGCCGATGGTCTCGATCAGACGCGCCGGCTCGCGGTGTTCGCCAGGGGCCGCGACTACCAGGCGCGCGCCGGTCATCAGCGGCCAGAAGAATTCCCACACCGACACGTCAAAGCTGAACGGAGTTTTTTGCAGTACCGCATCGCTGGCGTCCAGGCCGTAGGCTTGCTGCATCCAGCACAAACGGTTGACCAGCGCGCGGTGGCTGTTACCGGCACCCTTGGGCTTGCCGGTGGAACCGGAGGTGTAGATCACATAGGCCAGGTTCAGCCCGTGGATGCCTACGGCGGGCGATGCGCTGCTGTATCCGTCAAGCCAGCCAGGCGCCTGGTCCAAGGTGATCACCTGGATGCCCTCGGTGGGCAGCGACGGTACCAGGCTGTGCTGGCTGAGCAGCAGTTGGATGCCGCTGTCTTCGATCATGTAGGCCAGGCGTTCCTGGGGGTATTCAGGGTCAAGCGGGACGTAAGCGCCGCCGGCCTTGAGAATGGCCAGCAGGCCAACGACCATTTCCACGGAGCGCTCGACGCAGATCCCCACCAATGCATCGGGACCGACGCCCTGTTCGCGTAAGGCGTGAGCCAACTGGTTGGCACGGGCATCGAGCTGGGCGTAGGTCAGCGTTTGGGCACCAAACACCAGTGCCGGAGCGTGGGGTGTGGCCTGGACCTGGTCTTCGATCAGTTGATGAATGCCACGCTCAGTCGGATATGCCTCTGCGGTTTGATTCCAGGCCTCAACCAGCACCTGCTTCTCCTGGGTAGCCAGCATCGGCAACTCGCCGACGCGCTGCTCGCCATCGGCAACCATGGCCTGCAACAGGCTGATCCAGTGCCGGGCCATACGCGCGATGGACGGCGCGTCAAACAGGTCGTTGGCGTACGTCAGCGCGGCGTGCAGGGTGCCGGATTTTTCATACGTGTCGAGGGTCAGGTCGAACTGGGTGGTACGGCCTTGCCACTCCACCAACGCCAGCTCCAGGCCGGAGGCGGTACTGACCGATGCAATATCGGCCACCACCGGCTGGTGGTTGTACATCACTTGGAACAGCGGCGTATGGCTGAGGCTGCGCTCGACTTTCAGGGCTTCCACCAGACGCTCGAACGGCAGTTCCTGATGGGCCTGGGCGCCGAGGGCGTGCTCTTTGATGCCTTGCAGCAGCTCAGCAACACGGGTTTGCCCGGTCAGCTCGGTACGCAACACCTGGGTGTTGACGAAAAACCCGATCAGCCCTTCGACTTCACTGCGGTTACGGTTGGCAATCGGCACGCCGACGCGGATATCGCTCTGGCCGGTGTAGCGGTGCAGCAGCACATTAAAGGCACCGAGCAACAGCATGAACAGCGTGACGTTGTGCTTTTGCGCACAGGCGCGCAGTTGCGCCGCCAGTGCCGGCTCAATCGCGAAGTTATGGCGGGTGCCCTGATAGCTGGGCATGGCCGGGCGCGGACGGTCCGTCGGCAGTTCCAGCACCGGGTGCTCATCGCCCAGGCGCGCCTGCCAGTACTCCAATTGACGGGCCTGCTCCCCCGCTTCCAACCAGCGGCGTTGCCACAGGGCGTAGTCGCTGTATTGGATCGGCAGCGCCGGCAATTGCGGTGCCTCGTTGCGCTCATGGGCGTCGTAAAAGCGGATGAACTCGTCGATCAGCACGTTCATCGACCAACCGTCGGAGACGATGTGGTGCAGGGTCAGCAGCAGGACATGCTCCTGGGCGCCAAGCTTGAGCAATTGCACACGCAGCAGCGGGCCGTGCTCCAGGTCGAATGGCAGCAGCGACTGGCGGGTGGCTGCGTCATTCACTGCCTGCTCGCGTTCCGCCGGGGCCAGGTCAGTCAGGTCGAGTTGCTCAACGGCCAATGAGGGTTGAACGGCGACTTGCAACAGGCGCTCATCGGCCTGGCGCTGGAACACCGTACGCAGGGTCTCGTGACGCGCCACCAGGCTGGCGAATGCCTGCTCCATCGCGCTTAAGCTCAGCGCTCCATTGAGTCTCACCGCCCCCGGCAGGTTGTAAGCGCCGCTGGCCGGGTCCAATTGCCACAGGAACCACATGCGTTGCTGTGCATAGGACAGTGCCTGACGGTCCTCCACCTCCACCCCGGCTGGAATCGGAAACCGGGAGAAATCCACCCCTTCTTTCTGCAGTGCTTGCAGGAACAGCTGGCGTTTTTCCAGGGGCAACCCGATAAACCGGCGAGCAAGTTTCAAGGAGTCTTCAGCATTCATTTGTTGGAGTCCGGAGCAATAGGCAGGAAGCACAAAGGCACGTCGTCCCTATAAAACGAACCGGAGAGGGAAAAATTAGCGGCGGGTGGAGGGGTTGGCGCGAGGGGTCATCAAGGGTTACGTCAATCCCGGGAACCCCATGCAAAAGCGAGAATGATCACGTTGCACAGGCCCGGCCCCGGCAATGCACTGAAGCACTGCCTTCGGCGCCGAATCATCGAACCATTGCGTTCAGGAGAACTGATTACGTGAACAACCAACTCAAACGAAAAGCCTGCATCGGCTCCATAGAGGCCAGCCTTGAAGGTAACTGCCTGTTCGGCAAGATCCTGTTCATCAAGGCGCTGAACGCATTCCTGCAACATCACAGCACAGAGGCATGCTCAGCGATGGGTTGATCAACCCAACCGCCGGTACCCCAACACCGCCGAGCCCAACACCACCGCGCCCGCCGCCAACGCCACCCAGAACCCGCTGGCGGCGCCGAAGTGGTCGATCATCCAGCGGAGCTGGCGGCACCAATGGCCACGCCGATGCTGAGGCCGGTGATCAGCCACGTCATGCCTTCGGTCAGGCGGCTGGCGGGGACGATACGCTCCACCAGCGCCATGGACACGATCAGGGTCGGGGCAAAGAACAGGCCGGAGATAAAGATCGCCACCGCCAGGCCTGGAATGTTGGTGACCAGCAGCAACGGCAAGGTGGTCAACGCCGTGGCCACGCCGCAGAACAGAAACTGGCGCGGCAGCGGCGCCTTGAGCTTGAGAGTGCCGAAGGCGAGTCCCGCCAGACACGAACCGATGGCGTACACCGAGAGCACGATGCTCGCCGCCGCCGGCTGACCCTGGTGTTGGGCAAAGGCCACGCTGACCACATCCACCACACCCACGATCACGCCCATGGCCAGCAAGAGGATCATCAGGATCAATACCGACGGTGACGCGATCAGCCAGCCGGCATGGTGATCGTGGTGCTCATGCACCTGGGGTTCGGTCGCTCGTTGCAGGACGAACGTGGTGACGCCCACCGCCAGCAACAAAGCGGCCACCAGCGGCCCGGCTTCGGGGAATAGCACCACACTCAAGCCCACCGAAATCGGCGGGCCGACGATAAAGCACACCTCATCCAGCACCGACTCCAGGGCAAAGGCGGTTTGCAGCTTGGGCTGACCTCGGTACAACTCGGTCCAACGGGCCCGCACCATCGCCGACATGTTCGGCATGCAACCGGCCAAGGCGGCAGACAGGAACAGCGTCCAGGTCGGCGCCTGCAACCGCGTGCACAGCAACAGCATCAGCAGCGCCCCGCCACCGATCAACGCGGCAATCGGCAGCACCCGGCCTTGGCTGTAGCGGTCCACCAGCCGTGATACCTGTGGCGCGCAAATCGCCGTAGCCAACGCGAATACCGCCGCCACCGAGCCTGCCAGGCCGTAGCCGCCATGCACCTGGGAAAGCATGGTGATAATGCCGATACCGGTCATGGACACCGGCATACGCGCCAGCATGCCGGCCAATACGAAGGCCCGGGCGCCAGGGACTTGGAATAACTCGGCGTAGGGGTTTGCCATGACTTAAACGCCTTCTGTCCTTAAATTGCGCATCCTTTTATCACACCAACCGCTTGATCTGTTTATGCCGCCACACCAACCGGTAATACGCGGTCTGCAACCCCAGCATCGCCAGGTACGTCACCGGAAACGCCATCCAAACGCCTTCCAGGCCGAAGTGCGCATTCAGCAGGTACGCCATCGGCAGCTCTACACACAGCACGCAGAAGATCGAGATCGCCACCGGCATCAGCACCACGCCGCTGGCACGCATGATCCCGCCGATCACGGCCTGGAAGCCGAACACGAGGATGCTCCACAGCATGATGTGCAGCAGGTGCTCGGCATTCACGCGTGCGGCGTCATCGGTGATGAACAGCCCGAGCAACCAGTGGGATAACAAGTAGCCCAGCACAATCAGGCCACCGGTGAGACAGGTGTTGATCAGCAACCCGGTACGAAGAATCGGCCCGATGCGCTCCAGGCGCCCGGCGCCAATCGCCTGGGCGCCGAGGATCGAGGCAGTGATGGCAATCGACAGGGCCGGAAACTGCACGTAGTTGACGATCTGCGTCACCGCCCCATAGGCCGCCGTAGCCTGGGAACCATGGCTATTGACCAACGCCAGGATGACCAGCTCCGAGAGCGACAGCACCACCATCTGCAAGCCGGTGGGCAGGCCGATACGCAGGACTTTACCGAGGATGACGCGGTCCAGGCGCAAGGCCGCGAGCAGTTCGCGATCCGGCGCCATCACGTGGTTTTTATGGCGCAGGCGCAGGACCAGAAACAGCATCGCCGAGGCATTCCCCACCAGGCCCGCGTACACCGCGCTCTGGATGCCCAAGGGCGGCAGGCCGATCCAGCCGCGAATCAAAGCCGGGGTCAGCAACAGGCCGACCAGGGTCGAGACCATCAACGCGAGCAAGGGCGAAATCGTATCGCTGACGCCCCGCAGCAATTGGGTGTAAAGGATGAAGACCAGCAACAGCGGCATGATCAGCATCATCATCTGGGCATAGCCGACTGCGTCGTCGAGCACGTCAACCGGCGTGCCCAATGCCTGCAACGCCGGGCGCGCAAACAGACTGCCCAACACCGCCGCGATCAAGCCCACCAGCGCGCCAAGGGTCAGCGTCGCGCCGGTAATCGACTTGACCATCGCGGTTTCCTGGGCACCCCAGGCCTGCCCGATCAACACCGACGCACCCGCCCCCAGGCCGATCACCAGGGCAATGAAGAAAAACACGATGGGGAACATCCCCGACACCGCCGCCAGGGCCTGAGTGCCGAGCATCTGCCCGACATAAATGCCGTTGAGCGTGCCGGAAAAACTCTGCAGGAAGTTGGACAGCACCATCGGTGCCAGAAAGATCAGATAGACCTGCCACAGCGGGCGTTGCAAAGGGCTTTGCATGAGAAACGGGGCCTCGAAGAACTAAAGCGTCCGAGGTTTATACCGCATGTGGATCCAATGTTCCTGCGGTTTATCGAGGCATGCCGTCGAACAGTGGGCAACCTGAATGGGCAACTGTTTTTTTGTCGTGAGCAAGCTCGCCCCGCTCACGACAAAGGCTATGGCGCAACCGGCAGCGCACGCTTGTGTGCGGTCTTGAGATAGGCCGATTCAACGATGTCCCTCACCCGCTCACTCACCGGCTCGCCCATCAGGTACGCATCGATCTCTTCGTACGTGCAGCCATAAGCCTGTTCATCCAGCTTGCCCGGTGCCAGTTCTTCGAGGTCGGCTGTGGGCTGCTTGTGCACCAGGTTCGTCGGTGCCCCAAGGGAACTGGCCAACAGGCGCACCTGGGTTTTGGTCAGTCCGGACAATGGCGCCAGGTCGCAGGCGCCGTCACCGAACTTGGTGAAAAACCCCATCAGAGCTTCGGCGCCATGGTCGGTGCCGACCACCAGGCCATTGTGCAAGTTGGCCACGGCATACTGCGCGATCATGCGGGTGCGGGCCTTGACGTTGCCTTTGATGAAGTCCACTTGTGCGGCGCTGGCGTCGGTGGCGGTGAGGCTGGCCATCAGGCCGTCGACGCTGGCGGCGATGTTCAGGGTGTCGATGTGGTCCGGAGTGATGAAATCCAGCGAGGCCTGGGCGTCGCGCTCATCGGCCTGGGTCTTGTAGGGCAGGCGCATGGCGATAAAGCGCGCGGCGTAATCCTCTGCCCGCAGTTGCTCAACCGCCAACTGGCACAGGCGGCCGGCGGTCAGGGAATCCACGCCACCGCTGATGCCCAGCACCAGGGCTTTGCAGCCCGACTGGCGCAACGTGGTCTTGATGAAATCGATGCGCCGTTGGATTTCCCTGGCCTCACCGCCCTTCACCAGTTGCCGGTTGATATTCAGTTCCTGCGCGATACGGTCTTGCATGTCACACCTCCACGTTGCCGACATTGAATACCTTCGCTGCGTACTGCAAAAACGAGGGGTCTTCGCAGACGTTCTTCACCGGGTCATCGGAGAACTTCACCACCGGTTCGCCGTGCACCCGTACCAGCTTCATAACGATGCTCAGCGGTTCGACGCCGTCCACATCGCAAGCAAGGCTGGTGCCCATGCCGAAACCGAACTTGGCCTTGCCACGGATGTGCCGCAGGATCGGCAGGCATTTTTCGAAGTTCAGGCCGTCGGAGAACATCAGGTCCTTGGTCATCGGGTCGATGCCCAGCTGTTTGTAGCGAGCCAGCACCTTGTCGGCCCAGGCGATGGGGTCACCGGAGTCCTGGCGCAGGCCGTCGTAGAGCTTGGCGAAGTACAGGTCGAAGTCCTTGAGGAAAAAGTCGGTGCTGATGCAGTCGGTCAAGGCGATGCCGAGACGGCCACGGTATTCATGCACCCAGTTCTCCAGGGCGGCGTTCTGGCTTTCGCGCAAGCGCCCCAATTGCTGGTGCACCATCAGCCATTGGTGGGCCATGGTGCCGATCAGCGGCAAGTCGAATTCATACGCCAGGTGCGCGTTGCTGGTGCCAACGAACTGGCCGGGGAAGTCGCGGCGCATGATGTCCACCACTTCGCGCTGGGCCTTGAAGGACAGACGGCGACGGGTCGAGAAGTCGGAGACGCGCAGGTCGGCCAACTCGTCGCGGCTGAGGTTTTTCTCCAGCCAGTCGAACTTCTGGTACAGCTTGCGGGTGACGTCTTCCAGGGTCACATCCGGGTATTTGTCGCGGTTGCGCAGTTCGCTGACCAACGCGAGCACCGGCTGTTCGAACATGATGCAGTGCAGCATCGGGCCGACCACGCGGATGTTCAATTGGCCATCGACTTCGCTGACGTGGATATAACGCAGGTTGAAGCGGAACAGGCCCAGGAAGCGCTCGTAGTCCGGGGTGAGGTACTCGCGAAAGCGTGGGTTGAACAGAAAGCGCAGCTCGCCTTCACGCACCTGCAGGCTGGCGAGTTTGTCCAACTCGGCGCGCAACTGCGGGATCAAGTGGCCGAGTTTTTCCTTGGAGCGGACGATGAAGTTGTATTCCACATCGACGTTGGGGTACTGGTGCAACACCGCCTGCATCATGGTGAAGGTGTAGTAGTCGGTGTCGAGCAGGCCCTGGATCACCGGGGCGTCGTAGTCGTAGGCACTTTCCATGGTAAATCTCCTTAACGCGTGGCCATCGCGGCCAGTTCTTCGCGGGTGCGGCTGATGCCAGCACCAGCCTTGAGCAACTCGTTGACAGCCTGTACGCCGCCCTCCTCGCTGATACCGCGGCACGCCGGCAGGTGCAGCACGACTTCCAGGCCGGCCTTGAGCAATTGCAGTGCGGTGGTTTTGACACAGTAGTCCAGGGCCAGACCGCCAACGATCACACGGGTGACACCTTGAGCCTTGAGGTACTCGATGACTCCGGTGGACAGCTTGTCGTGCAGGTCGTGGTAGCAAGCACCGTAGGGGTGCAGGTCGGGCTCGACGCCTTTCCAGATGAAGTAGTCGTAGTCATAGGGCGTGGGCAGTTCGTCGAGCAACGTGAAACCTTCAGTGCCCGGTACGCAGTGGCTGACCCATGTGAGGTCGGCGTGGGTCAGGCCGGTGGGTTGCAGCATCTCGCTGGGCTGCGCGACCACCCAGGGTGCTTGCGGGGTGTGGGCGTCCTTGCTGCCGACGCGATAGCCGGCGAGGCTGGCCATGTAGTTGAGTTCGGCACCGATCTGGTCACCACCGGCCACAGGCAATTCGTTGGGGCACAGCGGCGTGAAGCTCTTCTGAGGATCGACATCGAAAGAAGCAAGGGCAGTTTTCGCAAGGGTCATGGCTGTTCTCCTGTGGCCTGGAAACAAAAGTACACGTCATGTACTTTCATTGCAAGAAACATTTATTTATCTATTCGCCTTCAAGCACATGACATATCTTTTCGATCCGTTAGACTGAGCCCTCTTCGCCGTTCAGAAGGATTTCATATGCCACTTAGCGCCTACCTCCACACCGTCGACCTCTGCGTACTTTTTTACTGCCGCGCAACTGGGGAACTGAAACTGTTGCTGAACAAGCGCGACGCCGAGCCCTTCGCCGGGCATTGGGCGTTGCCGGGCGTGGTGGTGAATGGCGGCGTGCAAGATCTGAGCCTCCAGGATGCGGTGGAACGCTTGCGAACCAGCGACAAGGTCGGTCTGGAGCTGGCCTGGAGCGAGCAAGTGGGCACGGTGGGCGATGCGTTTCGCGACCCGCGTTGCTGGTCGTCATCAACGTACTACTTGGCGATCGTCGCGGATGAGGTGCAACTGGGGGAGCATCAAGGCTGGTTTGGGTTGAGGGCGGTGGCGGACGGCAGCATCAAGTTGCCGTTCGATCACAACAGCATCGTCGCGGCCGTGCAGGAGCGGTTGTTCTCCAAGTCGCTGTACAGCAGCTTGCCGCTGATGTTCCTGGGCAATGAGTTCAGCGCGCCGGAGGCGACCACGATCTTTTCCCTGGTGCTGGAGCGGCCGGTGCTCAAGACCAGTATTCGCCAGCGCTTGTTGAAGCTGACGGAGGCGGGATATTTGCGCGAGACGGGGCGCAAGAAGCATGGCGAGGGAGGCAGGCCTCAGGCGACGGTGGAGAACTTGAAGCCTGGGGCGGTTTACTTCTTTGATCGCAGTTTTGCCGACTAAGCACCCTTTTCAAGCGCGATGAGGTTCAAATGTGGGAGGGGGCTTGCTCCCGATAGCAGTGTGACAGTCCGCAAATAAAGTGACTGATCCTCCGCTATCGGGAGCAAGCCCCCTCCCCCAGTTTTGATTGGGGTATGGCTTTAGCTCATCCAATTGCCGCCGTCGACGTTGTAGGTCTGGGCCACCACATAATCAGCCTCCTTCGACGCCAGGAAGATTGCCATTCCGGTGAGGTCTTCAGCCGTACCCATCCGCCCAAACGGCACCTCTGCCCCCACCCGCCGCTTCTTCTCGCCAGGCGCCAGCCCTTCATGCTTGGCGAACAGCGCATCTACCCCGTCCCAATGCTCTCCATCCACCACACCGGGGGCAATGGCGTTGACGTTGATCCCTTGCTTGATCAGGTTCAACCCCGCCGATTGCGTAAGGCTGATCACCGCTGCCTTGGTCGCGCAGTACACCGCCACCAACGCCTCACCGCGCCGCCCGGCCTGGCTGGCCATGTTGATGATTTTGCCGCCGTGGCCCTGGCGGATCATTTGCCGGGCCGCGGCCTGCAAGGTGAACAGCGTGCCGGCGACATTGATCGCGAACAGCCGCTCGAAGCTATCGCGGGTGATGTCGACGATGGGCGCCAGGTCGAACAGCGCTGCGTTGTTGACCAGGATATCCAACTTCCCGACATGAGCCACCACGGCGGCAATCGCGCCATCGATGGAGGCTTGGTCAGTGACATCCATCGCGACCGCGTAGGCCTGAGGACCCAGCTCGGCGGCAGTTTGCTGGGCGCGTTGCAGGTTGATGTCGGCAATGGCAACCGTCGCGCCTTCATTGATGTAGGCCAGGGCAAACGCGCGGCCAATCCCGCGCGCCGATCCAGTGATCAGCGCGCTTTTACCTTCCAGTCGTTTCATGGGTGTTGTCCGTCAAGGTTACTTGGGATAGCCGGCGCGTTTCATTTCGCGCTCGGTAGTGGACTGCGCCTGCAACAAGGCCTGGTCAACCGTCATGCCACCGGTAAGCGCCGCTGAAAACAGCTTGCCGACCGAGGTGCCGATGGCCTGGAACTCGGGGATGGTCACGTATTGGATGCCCACGTACGGCACCGGTTTGGCTGAAGGATGGGCGGGGTCGGCGTGTTTCATCATCTCCAGCGTCACCTGGGCAAACGGCGCGGCCTTGAGGTAAGCCTCGTTGTAAGTGGATTGGCGCGTGCCCGGCGGTACGTTGGTGATGCCCTCTTTATCGGCGACCAGTTGGATGTAGTCCTTGGAAGTGGCCCAGGTGATAAAGGCCTTGGCGGCGTCCTTGTGCTTGGAAGTGGCCGGGATCGCCAGGGACCAGGCGTAGAGCCAGGATGAACCTTTGTCGGTCACCTCAGTAGGCGCGGCAGCGAAACCGACGCTGTCGGCAACCTTGCTCTGGCTGGTATCGGTGGTGAAGGAACCGGCGACGCTGGCGTCGACCCAGATCGCGCACTTACCACTGTTGAACAGCGCCAAGGTCTCGTTGAACCCGTTGCTCGACACGCCTGGCGGGCCGTATTGCTTGAGGGTATTGACGTAGAAGTTGGCGGCGGCGGTCCATTCGGGGCTGGTCAGCTCGGGCTTCCATTGTTCGTCGAACCAGCGCGCACCAAAGGCGTTGGCCATGGTACTCAACAGCGCGATGTTCTCCCCCCAGCCGGCCTTGCCCCGCAGGCACATGCCGTACTGACCCTTGTCCTTGGCGGTGAGTTTGGCGGCGAACTCGCCGAGTTGGGTCCAGGTGGGATGCGCGGGCATGCTCAGGCCGGCGCTCTTGAACAGGTCAGTGCGGTAGTAGGTGACGGTGCTTTCGCCGTAGAACGGCAAGGCGTAGAGAGTGTTATTGACCGACAGGCCCTGGCGCACTGAGGGGAAGATATCGTCGGCGTCGTAATCGGCCGGCAGCTCGGTCAACGGTTCCAGCCATTGTTTGGCGCCCCACAACGGGGTTTCGTAGGTGCCGATGGTCAGCACATCGAACTGCCCGCCCTGGGTGGCGATATCGGTGGTGAGGCGTTGGCGCAGAACGTTTTCTTCAAGCACTACCCAGTTAAGTTTGATGCCAGGGTGCTGCTCTTCGAACACCTTGGACAGGCGCTGCATGCGGATCATGTCGCTGTTGTTGACCGTGGCGATGGTCACGGTGTCGGCCGCATGGCCGGGTATAGCCATAGCCAGGCCGGACAGCAGTAACAGTGCTTTTGGAAGCGTTAACATGGCGGTTTCCACCTGTTGTTTTTGTTGTTGAGCACCGATTACAGCAGCTTGGCCAAGCCCTCACAAACGCCTGGCGAATGCGCGGCTGATACTTTTTTAACCGCACACTCAGGATCAAAAAAGTATCAGTGCCGGGCGAAAGCGGGGGTAGCCTGCCCCGTGCAAACCCGCGTATTTTGGTGTAATCCAACGCACAAGAGGCAGCACCATGCCCGTCAGCCGCGCCGAACTGTTCGAGCACCGCCCCGCCGAACTCGAAGTGATCTTGCCCGAACCCGACCACTGCTTTCGTTGGTTCGAACACGATTACCCCTATGATCTGGCGCGCTGGAACCACCATCCCGAATTTGAAATCCACCTGATCCGCCAAGGCACCGGCAAGCTGGTGGCGGGCGACTATATCGGTGCATTCAGCGCCGGCCATGTCGCATTGATCGGCCCGGACCTGCCCCACGACTGGATAGGCGAACTGGCCCCCGGCGAACACTTGAGCGGGCGCGATGTGGTGCTGCAATTCGATGGCGCCGCCCTGCTCGCCCTGCGCAATACCCTGCCGGAACTCGGGGATTTGCAGCCGCTGTTCGAACAGGCCCGGCGCGGCCTGGAGTTCACCGGTGACAGCGCCGCAAAGGCTGCGCACCTGCTGGAAGCCATCGGTAGCGCCCATGGCCTGCAACGGCTGATCCTGTTCCTGCAATTGCTCGACACCTTGAAAAACGCGCCGCCCATCCAGGTCAAGGCACTGGCCAGCCCCTGCTACGCGCCCACGCTGGATGCCCGCAGCGCTGAACGCATCAACAAGGCCTTCGACTACCTGATGCGCGAACTCACTGGCGACGTGCGCCTGTCGGTCATCGCTCAGCAACTGGAGATGAGCGAACCGGGATTCTCGCGGTTCTTCAAACGCAACACCGGCCACGGTTTTATCGACCTGATGCGCAAATTTCGCGTGCAGCGCGCGTGCCGGCTGTTGCTGCACAGTGAGCGGTCGGTGGCGGATATCTGCTTTGAAGTGGGCTACGCCAACCTGTCCAATTTCAACCGGCACTTTCGCATCGAGATGAACCAGACGCCGAGCGAATATCGCCGCGACACCGCGATGCATCTGTTCAATCCCATTGAAAAAATGACACCCAGTCATTTCTGATCAAAAGGCCGACTAATTTGTCTTTTTCCTAGGCCATTCAAGCCATTGGGCAAAGTTGGTACAGCCTGTGCAAACGTTTGCGGTACGAACTTGACCGCCAAGTTCCCCCTTACCTGAGCAATCGGGTTCAAACCGCGTACGAATAGGGACTTTCAATGCACCTCACCTCAAGGCCTCGCGCCTGCTTTGGTGTTTCCTTGCTACTGGCCGCCGTTACGGGAGTACTCAGCACACCCATTTTGGCGCAGGAAACACCTGCCAATGACTCAGCACAGGGCGAAACCCTCAGCCCTGAAGCCACACAATCGAATAAAGGCCCTTACCTGTCGCAATGGTTCAACCAGGACCTGACGCTGATCGGCAGCAAAGACATCAGCTTCGGCCCCAAGCCGTCCGATGACATTTACCTGGAATACGAGTACTTCGGCCGCAAAGGGCCCTTCGAGCTGTATGGCTACATCGACGTGCCGAAGATCCTCGGCATTGGCAACAGCAACGACAAAGGCGCATGGGACCACGGCTCGCCGGTGTTCATGGAGCATGAGCCGCGCATCTCCATCGACTACCTGGCCGGTCGCAGCCTGGCCATCGGGCCGTTCCAGGAATGGTACGTGGCGTTCGACTGGATCTACGACCACGGCAGCAACAAGGAAAACCGCGCCAACACCCTGTACAGCGGCCTGGGCACCGACATCGACACCCACTCGCGGGTCAACCTGTCGGCTAACTTCTATGGGCGCTACCAGTGGGAAAACTACGGTGCCAGCAATGAGTATTCCTGGGACGGTTATCGCGCCCAGATGAAGTACATCGTGCCCATCGGCAAGTTCGACAACGGCGCTTCGCTGACCTACATCGGCTTCACCAACTACGATTTCGGCTCCAACCTGCACAAGGACAACCCGGCGCGCACCGCCAATTCAATGGTGGCGACCAACGTGCTGCTGTACTCGTTCACCCACCTGCGCTTCACGCTGGTCGGGCGCTACTTCCATAACGGCGGCAACTGGGAAGATGGCAGCGAGTTGAATTTCGGCGAAGGCAACTTCCGCGCCCGCTCCGATGGCTGGGGCTACTACGCCGGTGTCGGCTACCAATTCTGATCAAGGAGCATGTGAGATGAACACGTTTACCCGTCTATCGATGGCCATCGGCATGGCCCTGTTGCCGCACCTGGTGCTGGCAGATACCCCGGCACCGATCAAACCCAAAGTGATGCTGATCACCATGTTCGCGCCCGAGGCACAAACCTGGATCGACCGCCTGCAACTCAAGCAAGAAGTGCGCGTGCCGGGCCTGTCCGCCGAATACCCGGTGATCCGCTGCAACACCCAGGACGTTTGCCTGCTCGTCACCGGCATGGGCCAGACCAACGCTGCCGCCTCCACCCTGGCCCTGGCGTTGTCGCCCAAGTTCGACCTGCGCCAGAGCTACTTCCTGATCGCCGGGATCGCCGGCATCAGCCCCAAGCACGGCACCATCGGCACCGCTGCCTGGGCGCATTACCTGGTGGAGTTTGGTACGCAGTGGGAACTGGATTCGCGCGATGCGCCCAAGGACTGGCCGACCGGCTACATCGGCATCAACACCAAAGGCCCCAACGAAAAACCGCCGCTGGACTACAAGACCGAAGTGTTTGAGCTCAACCCCAAGCTGCAAGCCAAGGCGTTTGCCCTGTCGCAGAAAGTCGAGCTGACGGAAAGCAAAGAGTCGACGGCCTGGCGCAAGCACTACCCCGCCGCCCCGGCCAACCAGCCGCCGCAAGTCACCCGCTGCGACACCCTGGCGGGCAACACGTGGTTCTCCGGCACGCGCCTGAGCGAACGCGCCGAGGTCTGGACCAAGCTGCTCACGGATAACAAAGGCGAATACTGCACCACCCAGCAGGAAGACAACTCCACCTATGAGGCCCTGCTGCGCGCCAGTCGCGAGGGTTTGGTGGATATTCAGCGCCTGGCCGTGGTGCGAGCAGGTTCCGACTTCGACCGGCCTTACCCTGGCTACAGCGAGGTGGATAACCTGCTCAACTATGCGGACCAGGGCGGGTTCGTGCCGGCGCTGGAAAACCTGTATCGCACGGGCAATCCGCTGGTGCAGGCAATCCTCAACAACTGGTCAGCCTGGGAAAAAGGTGTTCCCGACGCGTGACGATCCCTGTGCCGGCGATGGCGTGCTTAGGGCCAATCGCCGGTAAGCCGGCGCCTACGGGACCGTATCAGGGCAGGAAGATAATTTTGTCTGCACTGCCCTGGTTCACGTCTTCGTAGCACTGCGTCCCTTCGGCCAGCGCCACTTCGCGCAGGCCGACCGGCAGCGGCAGCAGGCCCTCATCAAAAAAGCGCCCGAACTGCTCCAGCATCACCGCGCACTGCTCGCAGCTGTAGAGCAATGAATTGATCCCCACCACCGAACCTCCCTTGCGGTACAGCGCCAGAGCCGGCAATTGCACATGACCGTCCACGGGCGCAGCAATGATGGCGATACGGCCAAAAGCCGCCAGACCCGCCACGGCGGCAGGCAGCCAGAAACCGGTGGTGTCGAAGATTACGTCGGCGCCGCCTGCGAACACGGCATTCACTTGCGAACCCAAGTCCTGCGGTTTAGCGAGGCTAATCGCCTCGAAACCTTGCGCCTGCAAAACCTCGACCTGCTCAACCCTGCGCACCGCCGCCAGCACCCGGGCGCCACGGATTTTCGCCAGGGCCAACGCCGCACTCCCCACGGCACCGTTGGCGCCGATCACCATCAACCGCGTGCCTTTGCCCACACCGCTGCGCTCCAGCGCATCCCAAGCGGTGGTGTACGGCACACCCAGGCTCGCCGCCTGGGCAAAGCTCAAATGCGTAGGCTTATGGGCCACGCCCTTGGCAGACACCGTGAGGTATTGAGCGTGGGAGCCATCGGCAAAAAAACCAAGATCGCGGCCGGTGCCCCAGACTTCCCGGCCAACCAATGCCTGCGGGCCTTCAACCACCACGCCAGCAAAATCGCGACCAGGAATGCGTGGCAGCGTGGTGTAAGGGAAGCGACCGAGCACGTTCTTTACATCGCTGGGGTTGAGGCCCGCAGCCTGGATTTTTACCAACACTTCATCAGCGCCCGGCACCGGAGTGGGAACGTCGATAAAGCTGAGGGTATTGAGATCGCCAGTGGCGGAAAATTGCAGGGCTTTCATGGGCAGTACATCCATCGAAAAGAAAAAGACTTCAGGACAACCAGGCACTGACCAACTGTCGCCCCATGGGCCACAGTTTTTCGCCGATCAACATGCCCATCAGGCCGACAAGCGCGATGGCCGGCGGCGCGGGTGAGCGAAAATCCAGCGCACCATAAATCAAGCCGACAAACAGGCCAATGGCGAGGGAAATCAAGTAATTCATGGGGGCAGCGCCGTGTGGGTTGGTGGGCTCAGTGTAGGGAGCCCCTCCCGCTGGCATCGGCCAACTGCTTCAGCGATTTCGGCCAAACCTCAGCCGGTGTAGTGCGAAGGGGCCACACCGAGTTCGCGGCGGAACATGTCGCTGAAGCTGCTCGGCGAATAACCCAGGGACCGCGCAATCCCGCTGACCGACTGACCCTGGATCAACTCCGCCACCGCCGTGGCGAGTTGCACTTGCCGGCGCCATTCGGCGAACCCCATGCCCAGGTGGTTCTGGAACAGCCGCGCCAGGGTACGCACGCTGGCACCGGCCACCTCGGCATGCTGCTCGAAGGGGATCACCAGGGAAGGCGCAGCCATGACCGCCTGGCACGCGCTGATCAGTCGACGGTCGGCTTCAACCGGCATGGCGATGCGGATCCGGGAGCGACGCGCCCGCTGCAACTCCAGCAGGGCCAGGCCGACCACCGCGTCGTAATACGCACCGTCGCCGCTATCGCCCTCCTCCACCAGCGTGACGATCAACTCGCGCAGCAACCCACCGACCTCAATCACCTGCACCTGGCTGTCCAGCGTCGCCGCCAAGGCAGGACGCAGGTAGATATTGCGCATCTGCAAATCCGACACTACGCGAATCCCGTGCTCGACACCCGGCGGCAGCCATACCGCGCGCTGTGGCGGCACCACCAGGGCTTCGCGTGGGGTCTCGACCCACATCACGCCGCTCATGGCGTAAAGCAATTGGCCCCACTCGTGCCTGTGGGGTTCCACATACCACCCACGCGGGTAAGTACGCGCCAGAGGTTGCACGGGGACAGCGTGATCACTGAGGTCAGGTGGCGCGGCCAGGGCCATGGGACGTACGTCAGTCTAGGATGAGCCACCATGGTAATGACCACCGCCCGACAATCCGAGTGAATTTTTGGCGTTCGTGACGATCACTTGCTTACACCACCAGGGTTGATGGGCCGATGAATAACGCAAAACTGTTTGTGATCGATTACACCCTCCATGGCGAGGCCAAGTCATTCATTATCCGCCTGGAAAAACTCGATGCCGCCGAAGCTTGGCATTGGGCAAGCTGCGATGCCGGCGTCGGTCGTATTGGCCGTTTCGCCCGGGAGCAGGTCAAGAAGACCAGCCAGGTTCAGGCCGAGAAATTCGGCATCACCAACGTGCAATGGCGCCGCTCGGACGCGCGCGCCCAGGCTTGATCAAGGAGAGATACCCATGAATGTATGTGGCCAGGTCAATGGCAAGGCTCGGATTGATTACACCCAGGACACCCTGTTTGGCCCACTGGCCAGGCATGTGGAATGCCAAGTGAGCGTGCAGCGCAAACCCGACAGACTCGTACTGAAGGTGTTTCAGCCGCTCCCGGATGATCTGCATGCAGCGAAAACGGTGGTGTTTGCCCTGGAGGGACGGCGGACCAGCGGGGTGGTCAGAGGTCGGCAGCGCCTGTCTGACCATAGCCTCCGGCTGGAGTTGGAAACCCAATAGCAGCTAACAGATAGATCAAATGTGGGAACGGTTTTGACCGCTCCCACCGCATTCAACCGTTGGCCGACTTGGCACACTCGCAGCCCGTAGCCGCAGCGCAGGGTTCACCATGGGCATGGTGCTCGGCACAGCCCTGGCAGCAATAGCCCTTACCGTCTTTCATCACCGCTTCGACACCCAATACACATTTGCAGTGTGGGCAGGCACAGGTTTGATCTGGCATGGTCAGACTCCTTCATCATGGTCGTCTCGGTACGGCGAGCGCCGGCACCTTAAGCAATGACTGCCGGCTCACGCAGATCGTTCAAACCATCAGTCGGTGCGCGTATTGCTGCGATACATGAACACCAGCGCCAGCGCCAGGCACACCATCGCCAGCATGCGACCGCCCGACAATTCGATGGCAGGATTGCCCAGCCAGCCGAAGTTATCGATCAGCATGCCCATGCCCAACTGCCCGGTGATCACCGCCACAGTGGCCACCGCCGTGCCGACCACCGGCACCGCACCGACCATCACCATCATGTACACCACGCCGAAAAGCGCGCCGGTCAGCTGCCATTTAGGCACGTCCAAGAGGCTCAACGCCTGTGCCGGTTCAAAGAAGAAAATCAACAGCGCGGTGGTGAGCGCGCCTACGGCAAAGGTCAGCAAACTGCTGCGCAACACACCCACCGTCTGGCCCAGGCGACCGTTGATCGCCGCCTGCACACTCAATACCGCACCGGCCGCGATGACCAGTACCAACAACAGAATCAGATTCATCGTCTTACCCTCGTGCGATCAGAACAAGTGCCACCACAATCAACGCCAGCGCGATCCAGCGCTCTCCATTGACTCGCTTGCGCGTCGTGCCGAACCAGCCGAAATGGTCGATCAGAACGCTCTTGCCCACCTGTCCTGACAGAATCGCGATCATGGTCATCGCAATACCGATGTGCGGCGTGGCCAGGGTCAGTACCACCACGTACATCGGCCCCAGAAAACCGCCGATCAGCTGCCAGCGCGGCAAGTCCGTGAGCGCCGGGCCTTTTTGCGGACCGCTGAACAGCAGCAGCAAATACAGAATCGCCGAGCCCAAGCCGAAGATGCTCAACGTCGCCCACAGGTGCCCCACCTGCACGCCCAATGGGCCGAGCAAACCGGCCTCCACCGACAAGCCCATACCGGCGAGGATCACCAGCGGCAACAACAGCAACCGCAGAAGGTTTTTTTTCGGCGTGGCGTTCGCCACACCCTCGATAGAACTGGCCTGCATACATCACCTGCGCATCAACAAATGGATTAATGGCGCGCATTATCCAGTGGCCGTCCTGTGCGATAAATGGGAGCATGCCAACAACACCTTTGCGCAAAACGCACAGCTTGGAGCCATGATGCAAGGTTTGAACGAGTTGAGTTTCAAGGCGCTGCGCCTGTTCGTCGCAGTGCTGGACCACGGCAGCTTCTCCGAAGTGGCGCGCCGCGAAAGCCTGGCGCCCTCCTCGATCTCGCGGCAGATCCAATTAATGGAGCAGGCCCTGGGGCAACAGTTGTTGTATCGACACACCCGCGCCGTCAGCCCCACCGAGGCTGGGCGCCTGCTAGGGCGGCACGCGCGCCTGATGCTCGAACAACTGGAAGCCGCCGGCCAGGCCCTGCAGGAACAGGAAAGCGAGCCCAGCGGCCTGGTGCGTATCAATGCGCCGATGGTGTTCGGCCAGCGTCACCTCTCACCCTGGCTGGGCGAGTTGTGCCGCCGCTACCCCAAGCTGCAACTGGATATCCAGCAAACCGACACCTACGTCGACCCTCTGCAAGATGGCACCGACCTGCTATTTCGCATCGGCGTGCTCAACGACTCCGGCATGCAGGCACGTATCTTCGCGCCCCAGCGCTTTCGCATCGCCGCCAGCCCTGCTTACCTGGCGAAGCACGGCACGCCCTCGCACCCCGATGAACTGATCAACCACCAATGCCTGGCGTACAAGGGCATCACCGGCCAACAACGCTGGTTTTTCCGCCGCGACCAGGGCGACTGGACGCCCTACAGCGTCAAAGGCCCGATCACTGGCAACCACGCCGACACCCTCACCCACGCCGCCGAACAAGGCCTGGGGCTGGTGGTGTTTCCATCCTGGTTGATCGGCGAAAGCTTGCGCGCCGGCACGTTGCACGCGGTGCTGACGGAGTACGAAGTGGCGACCACGCTGGAGCCGCAGCAAATTGCGGCGTTGTGGCCAGGGAGCCGGCGCTTGTCGCTGAAGGTGAGGACCGTGATTGATTACTTTGTGGAGTGTTTTGGGGCGGTGCCTTATTGGGATCGCTGACTCAAAACACCCATTGCCCAATCAACCATGCATTCGCCCCACTGATCACCACAAATAGAAACCACACCAACACCCTGGTGGGCAGGCTATTCACAAACGGTCCCATCAGCTGCTTGTCGCCAGTCATGCGAATCAGCGGATACAGCGCAAACGGCAGCTGCAGGCTCAGCACCACCTGGCTCAGGATCAGCAATTTGCCGATGGCATCGTCACCCATCAGCCACACCCCGAGAAACGCCGGGATCAGCGCCAGCCCCCGGGTAATCAGGCGCCGCTGCCAGCAGGGAATGCGCAGGTTCAGGTAGCCTTCCATGATCACTTGTCCGGCGATGGTGCCGGTAAACGTCGAGCTTTGCCCGGACGCCAGCAAGGCGACGCCGAACAGGATGCTGGCAAAGGCGCCACCCACCAACGGATCGAGCAGGTGGTAAGCATCCTGGATTTCCACCACGTCGGTGTGGCCGGTCTTGTGGAATGCGGCGGCGGCGAGTACCAGGATGGCGGCATTGACCAGCAGGGCCAGAGCCAGGGAGCCGATGGTGTCGATGCGCGCCAGCTTGACCGCGTCCTGTTTGCTGGCCAGGTCTTTACCGATCAGGCGAGTCTGCACGATTGAGCTGTGCAGGTAGAGGTTATGGGGCATCACCGTAGCGCCCAGAATGCCGATGGCCAGGTACAGCGGCGCGGCATCGCTGATGGCCGACAGTGACGGCGTGAAGCCGCTGAAGACGTCCGGCCAATACGGTTTGATCAACACCAGCTCGATAAAGAAACACACCCCGATGGTCGCCACCAACGCCAGCATGATCGCTTCCAAGCGGCGAAAGCCTCGGTTTTGCAGGGCAAGGATCAGCAGCGTGTCAAAGGCCGTGATCACAATACCGGTCGTCAGGGAAACGCCCAGCAGGAGGTGAAACGCCAGCGCGCAGCCGAGCACTTCGGCCAGGTCGGTGGCAATGATGGAGATTTCCGCCAACGCCCATTGGGTGCGGGCGGAGCGCTTGCTGTAGCGCTCGCGGCATAGCTGCGCCAGGTCTTTGCCGGTGGCGATGCCGAGTCGCGAGCACAGGCACTGCACCGCCATCCCCGCCAGGCTGGCCAGCAGCACCACAAACAGCAGGCTGTAGCCGTAGCGCGAACCGGCCTCGATGGCCGTAGCCCAGTTGCCCGGGTCCATGTAGCCAATGGAGATCAGCAGGCCGGGGCCGGCAAACATGAGGGCACGCTTGAAGAACGACGCCTTGGGATCAACGGCGACAGAGCCCGCCACTTCCGGCGGGCAGAACGGGGCGGTAGCAATTTTCGGCAGGCTGAATTTCACGCGGTATCCCAGGCAAACACACTCGACAGCGCGCAGCTTATCAGTCGGACGCGACCGTGCGCATCACCGTGTCCCGTGGCAGGTCAAACGCTTCCACCACCTGCACCACGAGGTCCATCTCCTGGTTCAGCGCCTCACGCTCCATGCGCTGGCGAATCACACCGATCACCAACACCGCCAGGGTCGTAATCGAATACGCCGGACCGGAAAACGCCCGAACACCACTCACCAGCAGCATCGCGGCCGCCAGTGCCTGCCCCACCACCGGAATCGCTGAGGCCGCCCCACGACGCAGGATAAACCCGGTCAGCCCCGCCAGCGCCGTGCCGCTCAAAGCCGTGGTGGCCGAGCGCCCAACATCGAAACGCTTGAACAGGCCCTGCTCTTTTTGCGCGGCCGCCTTGAGCTCGGCGTCGAATACCTGCCGGTCGGCATTACTGAGCTTGTCCTTGTACTGCTCGATCAGCTTTTGCGCGACCTGGGTTTCGATCTCTGCCAGCGCAACCGTTTCAAGCGACTCGTCAAACTTGATCCCCAGGCGCTGCGCCACGTCTTCGGCGATCTGGCGATAACTTACGCCATGCCCACGAGCCAGGTTCATAAAGCTATCGCCGCCCATGCGCTGTAACTCGATGGCCAGTTTGAGCGGCTCGCGCACCTTGGCATCAATCGATGCACTGCGCTTTTGCGCCATCAGTTCGGCGAGGAATTTCAACTCCTCCGGCCGCGCCTGCACCAAGGCTGGGAACAGTTCCACATCCTCCTCGGCAAAGCGCACCTCGCTGCTGCGCTGGTCGGAGCGGATCATGCCGCGTCGCTCGTGCAACAGGTCGGTGTACTGCACCACCGTCTGCAATTGCGGCCAATAGGCGGCGTGATCGAAGGTAGCCAAGTGCACATTGGTGATCTTGGCCTTGAGTGCCGGCGTCACCTCAATTGCATAACGACCAATGCAGCGCTCGGTGTCCGGCTTAATGGCCAACGCCCAATCCTTGCTGGAGTGGCAGTTGATCAGCCGGCCCTTGAGTGGCGCCGACACCTCATCCCACGGGCTCGACGTGCAGATCGCCCCGCCCATCAGCAGTAGATTGTCCAACGGCAGTTCCCGCGCGGTTTCAGGGCTGGCCAGGAGGCTCTTGACCAGAATCCGCGCGCCCAGGGAATGGCCGATCAGGTTGATACGCCGCGCGTTCAGCGACTCACCGTGCAGGTAATCCGCCAGCTCCGGCAGCAAACTCTTGGCCACTTCGTCCACCCGCGCCTCGACGCTTTTGTAGTGGTCGAGGAAATAGGCAATCGCCTTGCCCACGCCGACGGTCGCTGCGCCGACACTGCCGCCGCCGAGCATCGCGCCGATCACGTCCTTGAAAGGCGCAAACAGGTTTTCCAGGAAGTGCCCCGCGGGCCAGAACAGCATCAGGTTGGTGGAGCCTTCGATGCCCGCCAACTGCGCCTTGAAATTGCCCAGCTGTTGCCGGTTGAAAAACGCCGAATAACCGTGAACATAGAGATTGAGCACGTCACCCTGAGGCTCGCCACACAGTAGGAATGTGGGCTTGCGGGTGCGGTGCATTTCATCCCACTGGTGTTGCATTGGGCGGTAACTCCGGGTGACAAGGGTGGGCGATAGTAACAAAGGCAAGGCCCAAGGGAGGTGAATCCTGACCGACGTGGCAGCAGCAAAAGCCTCAGAACTGCGCGCCAGCCTTTGAGTTCGCCAGGTAGCGCGCCGGAGAATCCCCCAGGTTGCGCCGGAACACCGACGTGAACGCACTGGAACTGCTGAAACCCAACCCGAGCGCCACCTCGGTGATGGAAGCGCCATGGCTTAGCCGCGCAGTGGCTTCCAGCAGGCACACCTGCTGACGCCAGGACACAAACGTCATCCCCGTGCTTTCCTGGAAATGGCGGGTGAACGTGCGTCGACTCATGTTCGACCACTCAGCCATCTCGTCGAGGGTGATTTTTTGCGTGGGCGCCTCCAGGAAACGCTGACAGGCCCGCGCCAGCCGTGGTTCGCCAGGCAATGGCGCGCTGAGGGGCACCTCAGGCATGGCTCCGATTTCATCAATCA
This sequence comes from Pseudomonas sp. TE3911, assembly GCF_054062775.1. Classification (NCBI taxonomy): domain Bacteria; kingdom Pseudomonadati; phylum Pseudomonadota; class Gammaproteobacteria; order Pseudomonadales; family Pseudomonadaceae; genus Pseudomonas; species Pseudomonas sp. TE3911. The sequence goes on from NZ_JBSSFP010000001.1 coordinate 2,884,122, forward strand.
ACAGCGTCAGCACGCAGCGATGCCTCACATTAAGTGGCATCGAGGGATCGATAGCCAGCGCCGCCTCCAGCAAATGCCTGAGCAAGGGCGACACTTCAAACACCTGACAGCGCGCTTGCAACCCCGCGCGCAGGACGGCATCGGCGTTCAGGTAGGTATTGAGCATCACCACCTCCCCGCGCATCTGCATTTCATGGGGCACACCACCGGGCACCCAAATCGCCCGCTGCGGCGGCACCACCCAATTGCCGAGGTCGGTGAACATTTTCAACGCACCGGTGGAGGCATAGGCGAACTGCCCACGCGCGTGCGTGTGCCGCTCGAAAACGGTGCCATTGGGGTATTCGCGTAGCGTCACCACGGCGTCAGGGCTGGAAAAATCAAAGGCTGGAATCATGGCCCGATCTTGTCAAAAGTTGACCTGACATAGCAAGCGGGCCAATCGAACTGCCCCTAACATCAACGCCCTTAAAGAAGCGTCATGACCTAGGGAACATTCCATGCTGAAAAAACACTTGGCGCTAGCCGTGCTCGTCACCCTGGTGTGGGGAGTGAATTTCCCCATCACCCAATTAGGCTTGCGCTCGATCGATCCCTTTGTGCTTACCGGCATCCGCTTTGCCTTGGCAGCCCTGCCCCTGGTGTTCTTCATCAAGCGCCCCGCCGTCAAGTTCAGCTACGTAGCCGCCTACGGTTTTATCTTCGGGATGGGCATGTGGGGCGTAATCAACTACGGGATCCAAATCGGTGTGAGCCCTGGTATTGCTTCATTGATCATTCAACTCAGCGTGTTCTTCACCATGGGCTGGGGTTTTTTACTGTTCAAGGAGAACATCCGCAAGGCGCAGATCGTCGGCGCCTTGCTGGCGCTCAGCGGCCTGGCGGGCATCATTTCCACTCAGGAAGGCAACCACGCCGTCCTTGGGGTGATGTTGATCGTATTGAGTGCGCTGGCCTGGAGCGTGGGCAACGTCATCATCAAGAAGTCCGGGGTCAAGGAGATCTTCTCGTTCATGGTATGGGCCAGCCTGTTTCCGCCGATTCCACTGTTCCTCATTGCCTGGTGGATGCACGGCAGTAGCCCGTTCGAAGGCTTGAACGCCAGCCTCGACCTGGCAGCGATACTGTCCATCCTGTTCCAGGTGTACCTGGCCACACACTTTGCCTACTGGGGCTGGAACTCGCTGCTAAAACTGTACCCCGTGTCCACAGTGGCGCCGCTGTCGTTGCTGATTCCCGTATTCGGGATCAGCAGTTCGATGTTGATCATCGGTGAGCACGTTTCCACGCCGAACCTGATTTCGATTGCAATCATCATCGTCGGGTTGGCGGTGGGCTTGTGCCGCCGGCCATCGACACTCGCGCCTGCCGGACTATCCTTGCGAAACCTCAGCAAGAAGCGCATTGCCCGTTAAAAACCGCGACACATCGGCCTGATACGCAGCAAAAACACAATTTTCAAAATGTAAAAAGCGCTCTAATACACGCCTGATGACTGGTTTTGAAGATCCTGGAGTTCGCAATGCCCCATGAAGGCAACCTGTTACAAGCAGCCGTGGTGTTCCTGCTCGCGGCCGTGCTGACCGTGCCCCTGGCCAAGCGCCTGCAATTGGGCGCGGTGTTGGGCTATCTGTTTGCTGGTGTGATCATTGGTCCATCGGTGCTGGGCCTGATAGGCAACCCGCAAAGCGTGGCGCAGTTTTCGGAGCTGGGAGTGGTGTTGCTGCTGTTCATCATTGGTCTGGAACTGTCGCCCAAGCGACTGTGGGTGATGCGCAAGGCGGTGTTTGGTGTCGGCCTCGCCCAGGTGCTGTTGACCGGGCTGGTCATGGCCGCAGTGGCGCTCTGGGTATTTGGCCAGGCCTGGAACAGCGCCATCGTGCTGGGCCTGGGCCTGGCGCTGTCGTCCACCGCGTTTGGCCTGCAAAGCCTGGCCGAGCGCAAGGAGCTCAACCAGCCCCACGGCCGGCTGGCGTTTGCCATCCTGCTGTTCCAGGACATCGCGGCGATCCCGCTGATCGCCATGGTGCCGCTGCTGGCCGGCAGCGACCACCCGACCACCGAAGCCCAGGGCGTGCAACACGTCCTGCAGATCCTCGGCAGCATCGCTGTGGTGATCATTGGCGGGCGCTACCTGCTGCGGCCAGTGTTTCGCATCGTCGCCAAGACTGGCCTGCGCGAAGTGTCCACTGCCACCGCGCTGCTGGTAGTGATCGGCACAGCCTGGCTGATGGAACTGGTGGGCGTGTCCATGGCCCTCGGCGCCTTCCTCGCCGGCCTGCTGCTGGCGGATTCGGAATACCGCCACGAACTGGAATCCCAGATCGAACCGTTCAAGGGCCTGTTGCTGGGACTGTTCTTTATCAGCGTGGGCATGGGCGCCAACCTCAGCCTGTTGCTCAGCTCGCCCCTGGTAGTGATCGGCCTGACCCTGCTGTTGATCGGTCTCAAGCTACCGCTGCTGTACGCCGTGGGCCGGATGGTGGGCGACCTCAATCGCGAAAGCGCCCTGCGCCTGGGCGTGGTACTGGCTGCCGGCGGTGAATTCGCCTTCGTGGTGTTCAAGATCGGCCGCGACCAGGGCCTGTTCGAACCCCATCTCTACGACATCCTGGTGCTGACCATCACCCTGTCCATGGCCGTGACGCCGCTGCTGTTGCTGGTGTGCCCGAAGCTGTTCAAGCCCAAGGTCAAGCCGGTGGAAGTGCCCGAGGAGTACCGCGCCATCGAAAGCGATGCGCCGCGTGTGGTCATCGCCGGCATGGGCCGTATGGGCCAGATTGTGGCGCGGATCCTGCGCGCCCAGAACATCTCGTTCATCGCCCTCGACACCTCGGTGGAAACCATCGAACTGACCCGCAGTTTCGGCGGCATGCCGGTGTTCTACGGCGACCCGCAGCGCCCCGAGATCCTGCACGCGGCCAAGGTCGACCAGGCCGAGTTCTTTGTGATCGCCATGGACGACCCGGAGATCAACATCAAGACCGCCGAGCTGGTGCGCACCCTCTACCCGCACATGAAAATCATCGCCCGCGCACGTAACCGCCAGCATGTGCACCGCCTGGTGGACCTGGACGCCTCGCCCGTTCGCGAGACGTTCTACTCCAGCCTGGAAATGAGCCGCCGCACCCTGGTAGGCCTGGGGTTGACCCAAGCCCAAGCTGATGCGCGCATCAACCGGTTCAAGAACCACGACCTGCAAGTACTCGCTGCCCAGCACGCGGTGTACGACGACGCAGCCAAAGTGATGCAGACCGCCCAGGAAGCCCGTACGGAACTGGCGCGGCTGTTTGAGATGGACAGACTTGAGGAAGAGTCCGACAAGGTGTGAGGCTAGCGATGAACGATCTTGCGAATTTTCTGACAGAATACGGCGCAATTTCGTTCATCCCTGGAGCGCTTCATGGCCACTTTCACCAAGACCGCCGCCCTGCTGGCCCTCGCGCTTACCGCCGGCAGCGTATTCGCCGCTGCCAAGCCGACCGTGCAAACCATCTCCACCTTGGGCGGCAAGTTCACCTTCAGCCTGCCCAAGGCCTACACCGCCGACACCCTGCCGTCGGGTAAGGCTGAAGATGGCACTGCCGACACCCAAGGCACGATGTACGCCAACAAGACCACGAAAAGTGTAGTGATCGTCGCCGAAACCGTGCGTAACGACGGGGTTAGCATCAAGGACAACGACCCACAATTCCTCGACGGCGCCGTGGCCGGCTTCGTCAAGGACCAGAGCGCCGCCCTGCCCGACTTCAAAAAGCAAAGTGAGAAAAAACTGACCTTCAAGGGCCTAGGACTGCGCCAAGTGGACAGCACCGCCACCCAAGGCGGCGGTAAAACCTTGAACTCCACATTCCTCGGCGGTTCAGGCAATCACCTGCTGGTGATCCAGGCGATTTCACGGGCCGATGATGCAAAAGGACATGCTGAACTGGTGAAACAAATCACTGGCGGCAAGTAACCAGCAGTCCTGACGACGCCAATCAAAAGTGGAAGGGGCTCGCCCCCTCCCACTTTTGTTCAACGCACTCACTTCAAATTCGTTTCCAGCCAGGCCTTCAGGTCCTGCACTTCCGTCTCACTGACGGTGTGGTTCATCCCCGGATAGCCATGAAACTCCGGCTTCAACCCCAGCCCCACCAACACCTCATTCGCCCGCGTCGCCGACGCATACGGCAGCGCCTGGTCCAGGGTGCCATGACCGATAAAGATCGCCAGTTTGCCCAGACGTTCGTCCGGCTTGAGCTCAGCCTTGAGCACCGGCAGCAGGCTGCCACTCAGTGCCGCGATGCCGCGCACCAACTGCGGGTCACGTAAAGCCACCTCATACGTCATGATCGCGCCCTGGCTGAAACCTACCAAAAACACCCGGTCAGGCTGGGTGTGATACTTGACGGTGGCTTTGCCGACAAAGTCCCTGATCAGCGCAGCGCTGCTCTGCAAATCGGCCGTCACCCCATCGTAATCGCCGTCCCCCGGCGTCTTGGTAAACCAGCGGAAGCCATTGGGCTCCACCGGCATCGGCGCGCGGGCCGATAGGTAGGTCCAGGTGGACGGCAGCGCGTCCTTGATCCCGAACAGGTCCTCCTCATTACTGCCGAACCCGTGCAGGAAAATCACCAGCGGCTCGTTGCGCGCATCGCTTTGGGTCTGTTCCAGGTACGCCAGCGGCAAATCGGTGTGCAACTCGGAATCGGCGTGAGCAACGCCAGCCATCAGGGTCAGCGCCAGGGCAAACAGTTTGAGCATGGGAAATGACCTCAGGGTTTGCGCAATAAATAGGTGTCCATGATCCAGCCATTCTCAAGGCGCGCCGCCTTGCGCACCCGCTCAATCTCTTCAGCCACTTCGCTGACTTTGCCGCTGATGAGGATTTCATCAGGCGTGCCCAGGTAGGCGCCCCAGTAAATATCGAGGCCCTGATCCGCCACCGTGCGGTAGGAATCTTCCGCGTCGAGCATGACCACCAGGGTGTCGGCATCGCTGGCCTGCCCCGCCGCCAGCCTGCGTCCCGTGGTGATTTCGACGGACTTGCCGATACGGTTCAGCGCCACCTTATGCTGGGCCGCCAAGGCCTGCACACTGGTGATGCCGGGGATCACTTCAAACTCGAACGTGCACCGGCCAGTGGCCAGGATCGCCTGCAAGATGCGAATGGTGCTGTCGTACAGCGCAGGATCGCCCCACGCCAGGAAAGCGCCCACTTCGCCGTCGGCCATTTCCTCATTGATCATGCGCTCGAAGGTGGCCTGCTTGTCACGGTTGAGGTCCTGCACCGCGGTGGTGTAGTCGATCTCACCGCGTACACGCTCGGGGCAATCGGCCTCGACAAAGCGGTAGCCGGGCTCGGTGATGTAGGTCTCGCAAATCTCGCGGCGCAGGTCGATCAACTTGTCTTTGCTCTGGCCCTTGTCCATCAGGAAAAACACGTCGGTGCGGTTCAGCGCCTTCACGGCCTGCATCGTGATGTAGTCAGGGTTGCCGGCGCCAATGCCGATGATCAGGATGCGTTTCATGGGTTGCTCTCATTGCGGGGCGTGGATTTTGCCATGTTCACGCGCCTGGGCGTGAGTTTCCAGGCGCAAGCGCCAGACCTTGTTGAAGCGAAGTTCAGTGGCCGACAACGCTTCGACGTCGATGAGGTAGAACATCGACAGCGGGAACTGCATGACGTACAGCAGTGCGGCGCGGATCACAAAGGGGTGCGTAATGGCGACCACATGGCCGGGTTGGGTTTCGAGGGATTTCATCCACTGCGCGACACGTGTGCAAACGTCATCCACCGACTCGCCGCCATGGGGTGCGCACGTGCTGTCAGTGAGCCAGGTGTTTAACTGATCGCCATTCAGTTGGCTGATGGCCTGGCCTTTCCACTGGCCGAAATCCGCGTCACGCAGGGCGTCTTCGATTCCTGCGTCATCGCCGAACAAGCCGGCTGTCTGCCGTGTACGCACTTCCGGCCCGCACAACAAACGCCGGGGTTTCTTATAACGCCCGGCGAGGGACAGCGCCGCGCCATGCCAATCCATCGCCACCGCCTCGTCGTCCGGAAAACGCCCGCGCTTTTGCAGAGGCGTGGCGGCATGGCAGATGAGTGTCAAACGGGTGGCCTGGATCACGGATTGTTTCAACGACAAGGATTAAGGCCACCAAGACTGGCGCAGTTATCACTGGGGCGCAACGCCTTGTGCCAGATAGAGCACCTGGTAGCCCGTGCCTGGGTGCTCGGCATCCAACGTTTTGGCCGACAGCGTAAACCGCACCAAGCGCCACGCTTGTACGTCCAGCGCGAGGAACACCGCGAACGTGTCATTGCTATCCGCCAACTGCTGATTCCGTCGTTTCTCATCGGCCAAGATGCCCGCGCGGTCCACGCCAGGCGCCAGCGGCCGTTCCTCCCGATACAGACTCAGCGCGTTCTGCGCCGGGCCACGTTGTACATCCAGCGGCAGCCAACTCTCGATATGCGGACGACCGAAGCTGTCGAGCACTTTCTGGAAACGCTCCCCCAGCAAAAAGTCAGCGGCCTGCAACGGGTCGGCCCACAGGTACACCGAGGAATACACATTGCCGCCAGTCTCCTGGGCGATAAACGCCTTGAACAGCAACCCTTCAGCGTGATCCCACAACGGCCCCAACTGCGTGGCACGTCGGCGAATCACGTTCATGTCGTAATCGGCGGGTAAGCGGTGTGAATACTGTTTGGCGAACATCAGGAAGCTCCCAGGCAAGATGAGGTATCAGCTTGCGCATCCGCGATGATTTCAACAAGATATGACCGAATATAGGTGCGATAAGGATTTGATATGACTGACGCGCTCAAACCTCTGGACATCGACACCGTGCACGCCTTCGTACTGGTGGCCGATTTCGGCAGTTTCACCCGTGCCGCCGAGGCCCTCGACACTTCCCAGGCCGCGATCAGCCTTAAGCTCAAGCGCCTTGAAGAGCGCCTCGGCTATCGTCTGCTTGAGCGCACGCCACGGCATGTGCGGCTGTCGCCCCAGGGCGAGCAGTTCATCGTGGCCGCGCGTGCGCTGCTCAACGCCCATGAACGCGCGCTGGGCGACATGGGCACCCACGCACCGCGTCGCCTGGTGATCGGCATCAGCGACCATGTCGCCGGCCCGGACTTGCCGGCCTGGCTCAGCCGCCTGGCCGCCTATGACCCTTTGGTGATCCTCGAAGTGCGCATCGCCTCCTCCCGCGACCTGGTCGCGGCCTTCGATCGCAACGAGCTGGACGCGGTCATCGTGCGCAACGAGGGCGACCGCCAGGACGGCGAAGTCTTGGTGGTGGAACGCTTTGGCTGGTTCGCCGCGCCCACCTGGCAGCACAGCGCCGGCACGCCACTGCGCATGGCGACCATGGCCGCGCCCTGCGGCGTTCGCCACTTGGCCACACGCGCACTGGATGCGGCGTGCATCGACTGGACCGAAGTATTCGTCGGCGGCGGTGTGATGGCCGTGGGTGCGGCAGTCAGCGCCGGCCTCGGCGTCGCCGCCCTCGCCCACCGCGTGGCACCCGCTGGCGCGGTGGAGGTGAGCGAGCAATATGGGTTGCCGGCGTTGCCCGTCAGTGAAGTGGTGCTTTACAGCCGTATCAGTGACGCACGCTCCAGGGAAACGTTGCGCGCCCTGAGCGCAACCTTTCGTGGTGTGCTGCAACGGTGAAACCAGCCCCGCAATTCCTCTGCTACGGGCCATCTCATTGAACATGTGCAGTCAATCAAACCACTCGCGGCGGCCTTCGAACGTACTGACGATCAACGCCACAATCATCTGCACCGCCTCGGCATCCTGCACCTGTGCATTCACCGCCAGCCACACCTGACGCTGCATGCTCTCGGCCAACAACCCCGGCAAGGCCACCAGACCTCGGTCGAAGCTGCTCATGTAGTGCGGCAGCAACCCGATGCAGGCGCCGCAGCGGATCATCTCCAGCATCAGCGAATACGCATGCACCTGCACCACGGCGGCCAGGCGCTGCTCCACCACGTGGTTCCATGGCTGCAAGGCCTCGACCTGCGCATCGGGTTGCCATTGCACCAGCATGTAGTCAGCGAGGTCTTCCACGCTGTCCGGGCGCGTGGTCAGCCGCGAGTAGCGCTTGGCAATGTGCGGCAAGTACTGCAGGCGCGCCAGGGCCCTTGGCGGTTCGGTGACAAAGCCCGGGCCGGGCATCGGGCTGTCGCTGTCCGACAGCCACACCACCACATCCACGTCCACCGCTTGCAGGGACAGTTGGCTGTCGATGGAGATGATCTCCAGGCGCACGCTGGCGTTGCGGCGCAGCAAGGCGATCAAATCGCGGCCGAGGATGTCATGCAGGATCGGTTCGGCCACCGCCACGCGGATCAGCGGCTGTTCCACCACCGGCAGGCGTCGTTCATGGGCCAGAGCGATCAGTTGCGCCTGCAATTGCTGGCCGTCCCGACTGAGCACCAGCCCATTGCCCTGGTAACTGAACAACACGTGCCGCAAGTGCTCTTCCAGTTGCGCCAGGCGCTTGCGCAGCAGCGTCGCCTTGATGTTCAGGCTGCGCGCCGCCTGCATAAAGCAGCCGCAGCGCGCGCTCACCAGAAAGTAGCGCGCCACCTCCGGATCAATCTCATGGGCCAGGGCCAGCCAATGGCTGCGCGGCTCGGCCGCCGCGGGATAGGCGGCGGTGCCCTGAGGGCCGGACGGTTCCAGTAATGCCATTTGAGACTCCCTGTCTTGTTGGTCTGGGCATCCAATGCGGGTGGACGGGTATTACTCCAACACTTTGTTCAGCTCAGCGCCGTCGATGCTCAAGGTCGCGGTGTTGAGCATGCCTTCAAGGTAAGCCTTGGCGATCTGCTCTTGACGCTGGGCACGCAGGGCCTGGGTTAGGCGTTCACGCAGCTCATCGAGGCTGGCGGTGCGCGTCGGTTGTTGGCCGATCAACTTCAGCACATGGAACCCCGCCGGGCTCTGCACCACGTCCGACACCGCGCCGACCTTGAGTCGCGACACCGCCTCGCGCACTTGCGGCACCAGTTGCTGCAACGGCTGCATCCCCGAATCACCTCCGCGCGCGGCGCTGTCCGGGTCCTGGGAAAACTGCGTGGCCAAGGCCGCAAAATCGGCCGGCGCGGCCTGGGCCTTGCGGCTCAACTCCTGGGCCTGGCGCCGCACGGTATCGAGGGTTTGCGGGTCATTCACGGCGAGGAAAATCTGGCTCACCCGGTACAACGGCGGCGTCACCCATTGCGCCTTGCCGCTGTCGTAGGCCTGTTGCAATTCAGCGGCGCTGGGGTAATCGGCCGGGACTTTACTGACCGACAACATGTAGTCACGAAACACGATCTGCTCGGTGGCGGCGCGGGTCTGTTGCTCCACCTCCGGGCGCTGGCGCCAGCCTTGGGCGTCGGCCTGTTCCAGCACGGCTTTTTGCGCCAGACGCGAGCGGATCCAGGTTTCCAGGGCGCCACGGTTGCCACGCAATTGTTCGCGGGATTCAGCCGGCAGGCTGGCGAGCACGTTTTTCAGTTCCGGCAGGTCGATCTGCTGGTTGCCCAGGCGCGCAACCGCCGGCCCGGTTGACGCAGGGCTGATCACCGGCGCCGGTTGTTGCGCCGCCACCGGGTCGCTGCCCGGTCGCAGGCTCAACGCCACTGCCACCACCAGCAGGGCCAACGCGCCCGCGCCGACCATCAGTGTCGGCTTTTTCACAGGACAGGCGCCTCTTCCCCAACCGCGGCGGCCTGCAACTGCGCCGCGTGCTGGCTGTATTCACGCAGGTAGACAATGAATTCCTGCAACAGACGGTCCCACAATTCCAACTGACTGCGCAGGTGCGTGGCGCCAACGCCGGCCACCACCACGTCCATTTCCATCAATAGGAATTCACCCTGCACCGACAACCGCGCAAAACGGCGCGAGGCATTCCACACCTGGGCCAAGCCTTCGGGCAATTCGCCCTGGACCCGCAGCGCGCAGCTGTAGGTGAAGTCCACATAGCTGCCCTGCTCGGCCGCCGGGTTGCCGAAACGCACGGCAAAGCCGATGCCCTGGCTGGCGCTGAGCAACTGCACGATGCCGTTCTGTTCGGATTGGTTGACCCGGTAGCCGGCTTCCTGCAACAGCTCGGTGAGGCTCTGGACGCTAACGCTAGTGATCAATTCGCTCATGGTCTGTTCTTCCTTGTCGATCAGTGGGTGACGCCCGCCTGGGGCGCATCAAAACGGCTCTTGTACAAATCGTCGCCAAAACCCTGGGCCAGTTCCTCGAACTTGACCCGCGCGCTGCTGGCGAACGGCTGGCGAATACTCATCACCTCAGCCACATCGATTTTTTCGTAGGCCGCGAGCAACTGCTGGGCCACGCCGTACATTTGTTGATTCTTGACTGAACATTGCTGCACTTGTGTGTCACGTTCGCTCAATTGCGCTTGCAACCGCGCACGCTCGGTTTCCTTGCCCTTGGCCAGCACCAGCAACTCGTCATAGGCCTTCTTGAACTTGCCAATCTGCTCGTTGCTCGCATTCACCTGGGCTTGCGCCTGGCTGTGCAGACTTTGTTGCTGGCCGGCCAGTTGCTCGGCCATGCCACGGGTCTTTTCCAGCTCAGCCGTCAACTGCTTGATCTGGGCCTGGGCCTGCTTGGCCTGGGTTTCGGCGGCGATGCGCGCGGCACTGGCCTGGGCCTGCTCGCTTTGCAACGCCTGCAATTGCTGGGTAGTGCTGCGCAGTTGGGTACGCAGACGTTCCTCCATGCCTTCGGCGCAAGCGCCGCTGGCGACGAACAGCAACAACAGCCCGCAGATTCGCGTGTTCATGTGGCATCTCCCTGCGCATCAAAAGCGCGTGTTGAGTTCCAGTTGCATCACATCCACTTCAAATGGCTGGCCGTAGACTTCGGAGGCGCTCAACCAACGTGCGCTGGCGTAGATGTTCTTTTCGATGCCGTAGTTGGCGCCAATGAAATAGCCCTTGGCATTGGTGCCGCCCAGGTGGAACGAGGAGTCATTGAAGCCGTCGGGCAAGGCGTCGGGTTGGATGTATTTGTAGCCGGCCAGCACGTTCCAGTCGCCACGCTTGCGCATCTCCAGCGCGCTGCCGAGGGTGAACGAGACCATCAAGGCATTGCCGCCACTTTCAAACTGGCCGTCGCTGTTGAGGTTGTTGACGATCTGGCCTTCGCTGCGCTTGAGCATTTCGCCCTTGTCGTAGGCCAGGTTGTGAATGAAGTTGCCCTGGCTGCGCAGCTTCAAGTCGCTGGGCAACTCGCTGTCCCAGACCGCGTTGAGGTCCAGCACATTGAACTTGGACGCCAGGCCGACGTATTGCGGCTCCGGCGTGAGGCCGGGTGTGGCCGGGTTAGGCGTGATGTTGCGCAGGTTGAACACGCTGTTGCCCTTTTGCATAAACGCCACCCGCGAGCCATCAGTGTCGCAACCGGGTTGGCCTGCCCACGGTGAGCACGGGCTGGAACGTTCGCCTTCGATGTCCTGGAATTGGTAGTACGCGGCGGCCAGCTTGAGTTTGTTGCTGCGGCTGATCTTCCAGTCCGCGCCGATCTGCCCGCCAAACAGCCATTTGGTCTCGCTGTCCTGCTTGTCGACGCCGTTGCTGCTGGCAGTGTCGGAGGTGTACTCGACCGGGAACGCACCAAGGGTGCCGAACAGGCCCCACTCGCTGTTGAGGCTGTGATTGAAAATCGCCGCCACGCCGTCGAAATTGAGGTCGTTGGAATACATCATGTCAGTGGAATAGAACGGGTTGCCGATACGCCCGCCGGTCAGCGTCACCGCGTCGGAGGCTTTCCAGCTCAGGTAACCCTGGTCGAGCCAGATGTCTTTCTTGCCGAAACCACCGCCCAGGGTCTGGGTGGTGGACACCGGGTTATTGTCCGAACCGGTACCCAGGCGAATGCCGGCGGTCCATTCCGGCGAAATCACCGCTTTCATGCCCAGGCGGGCGCGCAGGCGGAACAGGTTCTCACGGTCCTCGCGGGTATTGAGCAACGGCGGGAAACGCGTATTGGAGCCAGGATTGACGTCATACGGGCCTGAATCGTTGAGCTTGGCGTAGTCGGTGATGGTGTCGTCGTTCTTGCCCGAAAAATACCGAGATTCGTCGCGTAAACGGATATCGCCATCAAAGCTCACCCGTGAGATCCAATCCGGAAAGGTGTTGGGTTGGGCCCAGTTTTCCTGCTTGGCGGTGGCCATGACTTCAGCCTTCACCTGGTCACGGATCTGATCACGCACCGCTTGCGGCACATACTGCACCCGCACATCCCCAGGCGCTGCGACCGGGCCGCTGGCAACCACCGGCGCCGCATTGGCCTGGCGCGCCTGCAAGGCTTCTTTTTCGGCCTGGGCGATCAGGCCGTTGGCGGTGTCCTGGGTCAGCACGCCCTGCTGCACCAGCAGGCGGATCAGGTTGATGGTGACGTTTTCCGAAGGGGCAACCGGAGCAGCCGCCGCCTGGCCGACCAGGGTCGCGATGACCATGCCAACCGCCAGGGTCAGTCGATTCACGGGGGAAATCATGTGTACGCAACTCCTGTAAAAAACCATTGAAAAAGCATTCGATCAATCTGGACGCCGACCCTTGAGGGACAGGCGTACCGGCATCGTCACCGAGGCCGGCACCCGTTGCGTGGCATGGGGCGCACGCAAGGCGGCGAGGACCTGGGCATCGGTGTCGGCATCGCCGCTGGACTTGGCCAACTGCGCACGGGTGACCGCGCCTTCGGCGTCAAGCCACAAGTCCGCTTGCACCGTGTAAGCCTTCTTGCGTAACTCCGGGTCTTCGCGCAGCAGGCGTTGAAACACCCCGGCCAAGTACTGCTTATAAGTGCCGGCACCGAGTCCACCACCACCGGAACCCGCCATGCCGCCGCCCTTGCCCGCGCCAATGTTGAAACCGTCGTTGCCTGACTGGGCGTCGCCATCGATCTGCATCGGGTTGGCCAGGTCATCGGCCGGTGAAGGCGGCGCTTCCTCGGCCGGCTTGACCTCTTCCGGTTCTGGAGTAGGGACCGGCTCAGGGATTTTTTCTTCCACTTGCGGCTCCGGTTCCTTGGGCTTTTCAGGCGGTGGCGGCGGCGGTGGCGGCAACGGAATAATCGTCGGCACCTTCGGCGCTTCGCGACGTACGCCACTCATGTCATTGGCCCATTGCCATAAAAACCAGGCCGCCACGGCCGCCAGCAGCAGGCCGGCGCCCCACTTCAGCGGGCGCAGCTTCGGCGTTTTCTTGACCGGCAACGGCGTGATCGGGATCTGTGCAGTCATGACTCAGCCCTGGCTCGGTTTGCCGGTGACCAACCCGACCTGGGACAGCTCCAATCGGCGCAGCAGGTCGAGCACTTCGATCACTTTCTGGTACTGCACCATGGCGTCGCCGCGCACGATCACCGGGAAATCCGGGTTCAGTGCTTTCTCGATGCGCAGGCGCTCTTCCAGCTCGCCGAGGGTCACCGGGTAAGCGTCGAGGAACACCTGGCCGCCGTCATTGACGGAAATGGCCTTGGTCTTTGCCTCCGACAACGACACCGAAGCGCTGGCCTTGGGCAGGTGAATCTGGATACCCGACACCTGGGCGGTGGCGGTGAGGATGAACATCACCAACACCACCATCAGCACGTCCACCAGCGGCGTGATGTTGATGCTGTCGACAGCGGCATCATCGTCATCGTCGTGGGAGGTATTTACGGAAGCCATGGCGATTCTCCTCAGGCCGGAACCGATGCGTGATGTTCGCGACGGTGCGCGGCTTCACTGTGCTGGCTCTCGCCGTGCATCTCCGCCAGGCGGGTGATGAACTCGTCGACGAACACCCGCATGTCGGCGCTGACTTCCTTGTTGCGCGTGATCAGGCGGTTGTAGCCAAACAGCGCGGGGATCGCGACGAACAGGCCCATGGCCGTGGCCAGCAAGGCGGCCGCCATACCGGGGGCGATGGCGTTGATGTTGACGTCACCGGCCATGGCCGTGCCGAGGAACACCACCATGATCCCCAGCACCGTACCGAGCAGGCCGATGTACGGGCCGCCGGCAATGGCGTTGGACAAGGTCGAGAGTTTGGAACTGAGGGCCTGGTTCTCACGGGTGCGCACGCCGTCCATGGAACAGCGGATGGCTTCGATGGTGGCCGCAGACACCGATGAGGTGTCGGCGCCCTGGGCACGGCGCGTGCGGATCTCCTTGACCGCCACCAGGTACAGGCGCCACAGCGAGGAATGGGTCAGCCGCTCACCCAGTTGCGCGTCGTCGGCGTACATTTCCAGGCGGGTGCCGATCTGCGCGAAGTGCTCGCGGAACACCTCGTTGGCACTGCTCACACGGCTGACCTGACGGTTCTTGCGCAGCATGATCACCCACGATTGGAACATCATCGCCACCAGCACCAGGATGATGACCCAGGCATCAACCGGCACGGCATTGAGCAAAAAGCCCAGGCTGCCGAAGCCCATGCCCGACTGTTCTTCATCCACCCCGTAAGCCACCAGTTTCGACTCGGCGCCCTGGGCACTGGCATCAGCCAGCAACAGCGCGGCCGGGCGCGCCACTTTGGACAAGCGCAGCTCATCCATCGCACCAGCGAACGGCAAGTGCGTACTGCCTGCTTCCGGCAGGTCGGCACCGATGGCGAATTGGGAATTGAAGGCCGGCAATGCGACGGCGAGCGTCGCGGTTTCGCGACCATTCACATACAGCGCGACTTTTTCACCCTCGGCGGTGAACGCCAAGTGCTGCCATTGGCCGGGGTTCAACGGCTGCGTCGAGACAGCGCGCTGGCCGTCGATTTCCACAAACGGCATGCCTTGATTCAAGCCCAGCAACAGGCTGTGGGCACCGTCGCGACGGGCCAGGACGATTTGTTCGCCACTGGCCTGGTCCAGACGCAACCAGGCGCTGACGGTGAACGCCCCACCGGCGGCGTGTTGCAGCGACGGGCTGGCCGGCAGCAACAGCGGCTGGCCGCCGAACTGCAAGGCGCGGCCGATTACGCCGTCGATGCTCGCGCCGGTGGCGTTCAGCGCCGTGTTGGCATAGGCCGTGGTGTCCCGTGGCGGCGTGGCATTGGCGCCGTCAAAGTGATAGAGCGCGGTGTAATTAGGGTCAAACGTCAGCTGGCCGTTGGCGGTGGCCGGGGCCTTCTGGTTGCCGTAGTACATCCAAATGTCCTGGCGCTGGCCGCCTTCGACCTTGGGCACGTCGACCCAAATGAGCGCCATGCCCATCAACGGATCAAAGCTCTCGATCTGGTGATTGAGCACGGTCTTGTCATCGGCACTCACAAAGCGCAGGTCGGCGCCGTCGTCCTTGACCCCGTCAAAGGTGAAATTGCCGGTGTGCAAGCGCACCAGCAGTGCGGTACGGCCCAAGGCCTGATTGATCGCGGCGCCTTGGGCGGTGGTGTCTACCGAAATCTGTTTGCGGTAGTGCCAATCGTCCTGCCACCAGGCGTGGGCGGTGGCCGGGAGCGCGAAGCCCAGGCAGATCATCAGGCTCAGAAATAGGCGTTGCATGGGTGAAGTCTCCGGAAGAAAAAGTCAGAACGTCGCCTGCACACTGAAGTGCAGTCGCGAATCCTGTTTCTGGGTGTTCGGTCCATCGAGCAGCGGGTAGCCCCAATCCAGGCTGCCGGACAACCATTTGCTCAAACTGGCGCGGGTGCCCAGGCCGACACTGGCCAGGCTGTATTCGTCTTCTTGCTCGGGCAGCGGGTCGTGCAGACGCAGGCGCGCGCCTTCGGCGAACGCATAAAAGCGCCACTCCTGCACATAACTGCCGAGGAACTTGGCCAGGGACGGCGTGCGCAGCTCCTGGGACAGCAGCAAGCCTTCGTCGCCGGTGCGTTCGGCCGCCAGGTAGCCGCGCACCGAAGTGGCGCCGCCGGCGGAATACTGCTCGTTGGACACCAGCGGCCCCGAGGCCAATTGGAAGCCGGCCTTGGACGCCGACTGCCAATCGTTGGCGAAGGTGTAGCTGTAATTCAGGTCGCCCTTGAGCACGGCAAAACTGGCGCTGGCCTTGTAGCGTTTGTAATCGAACTCTTCGGCGTCGCTGCCGTAACCAAAGAACGCACGGGTGCCGACCACCAGGTTCAGGCCCAACCCCAACTGGGACTGTTCGGTGTAGCGATAGCCGTTGTAGCCGAGGGTGAACGGCGCGTACTTGAGCGGTACCTGATCGCTGCTGGAACCGAATCTCATCTGCTCGTCGAAGTCTTTGAAGTCGATACCGAACGAGAAAGAATTGGCCCAATTGCCGGCGGCCGGCAGGTTGTAAATCGCCGACACCCCATAGGAGTGGCCCTTACCGAGTACGTTGCTGCCGCCGATGGTGGCGATGTTGCTGTCGGACTGGTAACCGGAGAACTGCAAAGTCCAGCGCTCATCCAGCGGCGCGCTGTAGGAGCCCGACCAGACCTTGGCGTTGTCGGTGTCCTGGGGTGCGGTGAAGTACGTCAGGGAGATGCTGTGGCCCAGTTGCCACAGGTTGTCGTAACCCAGTGTCGCGACCGAACGCAGCTTCTCGGTGTCGGCGCTGTAATCGTTGTTCAGGCCGATACTGGCGTGCCAGGGGTTCTGGTCTTCCACCTGCAAATCCACATCCATGGTGCCGGGGCGCTGGCCTTCGCGCACCAGCGGCGTAACCTGGCGCCCGGCGCTGCGATTGAGCCCGGCCAACTGGGTTTGCACCGTGGAAAAATCCGGCACCGCGCCCTCCTCCAGGCCCGGCACTTGCTCGCGGATTTCCACCGGCGAGTAATGCTTGGCGCCGACCACACGTACCCGGCCGACCTTGGTTTCGCTGACTTGCAGATAGACGATGCCGTCATCGACCTTCTGCTCCGGCAACTCGACAAACACCGACTGGTAACCGCGCGCCTGGTAGATCTTCTGCAAGGCGTCCCGGGCGCCTTCGATATCGTCGAGGGTCTTTTGCGGGCCCAGGAACGGGTACACCGCCTCCTCGATGGTGGCCGCATCAAGCACGGTATTGCCACGCACGAAGTACTCGTTGACGTCCACTTTGCGTGCCGGCGCTGCGTCCTCCGCCAGCGCGGGTTGGGCCATGGCCCCCAGCGCCAAGCAGCACAGCACCAGCGTTGATTTGAACAGATGCTCCACACCGCCCCCTGACGTTCTATAAGTGTTCGCCGCCGCCACTGGCACGGCGTTCGGCCGGCTCAATTGCTGGCGATCGAGGTGTTGCCGTGGCGTGCCAGCCAGGTGTGCAGCAAGGCGAAGTTCAGCGAGAACTCCGGCATGTGCAGCAAGGCGCCACAAAACACGTCACCAATGATTTTCTGGATGAGCTGTACCGCACGAGGGTTGTTGAGCAGCGTGGCGATATCGCGGGTGAGTACGTGAATGCTCCAGACCTTCTGGTTCAGGTCCAGGCCGACGAACCAGCGGAACAGCAGGTTGTAGTTGAGCTGTTCGTGCAGTTGCTGTTCGCTGGGCACCGAGTACAGCAGTTGCAGCAGCAGGATCTGCAGCACGGTCTGCGGTGCGATCAACATCGAGGGCTCGGCCACCAGCCAGTCGCGGTGCTGGTCGAGGACGTCGTCGATCTGCGGGCGCAGTAGCACCAGGGAATGGCCTGCGGGGATGTAGCTGGAGACTTCCTTCACGGCGCCCTGCCAATCGTCCTGGGAGACGATCCATACCCAGGGTGCGCCATAGCGATAGACCGACACCGGCTTCTTGCGCGCGGCTTCGACGATCTTTGACAGGCGCTGGTCGAGCTCCTGCATGCCGACTTTTGAATAACGTTCCATAGATCCCATTGCCCCACTCCTGGCGTCCTGCTGGCGGCTTTAAGAACACCTTCGTGGTGTTCTTGAGCGCGTTACACAGGAGAGACGGGGGTAAGGGTTGGCTACCGAACTTTTGTCATGAAAGCTTCATTTTTTGGGTTTTTTTGGGGGTGGTGGGGTGAGTACATATCCGTTATTTGGGTAACGGCCGCTTAGGGTTTCGCTCTTACAGCGACTCACTTTTGGAAGAGCCCAAAAGTAAGCAAAAGGCTCTCGCCCCAACACTCGGCACCTCGCCTAGGCTCGGTGTGCCCGCACTCCGGCTTGAATCCGTGGGCCGCCGCGATGGGCCATCCATGGCCCAGCGCGGCTAACCCGGCGTCCTGCCGGGTTACCCACGGATTCAAGCCTGCGTTCGGCCAGCGTGTTTGACGGGGCGCCTGAGATCAAGATCAAAAGCGCAGATCAAAAGACCGCTGACTTCGTCAGCGAAAAGGATGTAAGAGCCAGATCAAAAGCACATCAAAAGCAGAGCAAAAACAGAGCAAAAACAGAGCAAAAACAGAGCAAAAGCAGAGCAAAAGCAGAGCAAAAGCAGGACAGCAGGCTAGGACCTATCTATCTGATCTATGGAGATCAAACTGTGGGAGGGGGCTTGCTCCCGATGAGGGTGGGTCAGTCACAACTGCATCAACTGACACACCCTCATCGGGAGCAAGCCCCCTCCCACATTTGGACGGAGTTCGGCTTAAGAACCCGGTCGGCTCTAAGGCCGCCGCGCTCTTGCTTTTGATCTGAAATCGCCCCGTCAACCACGATGGCCGGAATTCGACGTTGATTTGGGGGGTAAACCGGCAGGGATGCCGGTTTAGCCGCCCTGCGCCATGGATGGCGCGTGGCGGCGGCCCCCCAAATCAATGTCGGATTACGGGCATGCCGAGCCTAGGCGAGGCACCGAGTGGTGGGGCGAAGGCCTTTTGGTTACTTTTGTCTGGGCCGGCATTCCGGCCTTTACAAAAGTGACCCGCTTTAAGAGCGGAACCCTAAGCCGCCGTTACCCAAATAACGGATATGTACACGAGCAAAAAAAAACGGGGCAATCAAAGATCACCCCAAAAGTCCAACGAGAGGCCCTACCAACCCAACTACAACGAAATCTGCTTCCTCTCCTCGTCCGTCAACCGCGCCCGCGCCTGTTCACTCAGCGGCCCCGCGCCCAGCACCTGCACCGGGCTGTTGGGGTTATACCCCGACGTCTTCTGCCCCTCTTCAACCCCACGCTGCACCGGCTCAGTCCCAAACCCGAGCACTTCCACCGTCACGATCGAAGCCCTGCCCTGCTTGGCCGCCGCCTGCTGACTGCGCGCCGCATCTTCCGCCGCCTGGGAGGCCGCTGCCCCCGCCGCGCTGGCCGAGCTCATGGCGCCGGTATTGACAGAGGCCGTTACAGGCACCCCAGACGATTTGCCCTGGGACTGGATATTCGCCGCGTTCACCACCCGCAAGGCCGCGATGTTGACGTTACCCGACACCCGAATCCCCGCCTCGCCCGCATCGATGGTGCCCAACGGCGCGATCAGGTCGATGTCTCCCGCCGGTACTTCCGGGATCGGGTTCAGCGTGGCGATCCCCGCACCGGTGCTCGGCACCGACGGCGACAGGCCCACGTTGCCCCAGTTGTCATAGACACGCTTGGGCGGTGTGTACACCACGGTGGTCTTGGAGCCGCGACCGGCGTTGATGTCGCCCTCGGCGGTCCACCCCATGATCGAGCCGCCAAAGGTGGTCATGATGCGGCTCTGCCCCAAGAGGATGCTGCCCATGGAATACAGCTGAATGTCACCGGCACCCTGGGTGATCACACCCGCCGTGGACGGTGGCGCCGCGCCTTCGATGCCGAAGGTCTGGCCGCCGCCGGGGGTGAGCATCTGGATCGACCCACCGGCATTGGTGTGCACGCCCGAGCCGTTGAACAGTGTGATGTCGCCCTGGTAAGTGATCGGGTTGCCGGCCACGTCCCTGGTCGGGAACAACGCCGCGATCGCCGCACGGCCACGCAGGTAGCTGCCCTCGCGGACGCCGCCGTCCTGGTTGTACTCGCGGCCAGCGGCCTTGAGTTCGGCAAAATACACATCACGGGCAAACACCCGTTGTTGCTCAGCGGGTAATGCAGCGTAGTAAGCGCGGGCCTGCTCGCTGTCGCCGGCAAACCCGAAGCGCTCGGCCAGCCAGGTGGCCAGTTCGTCCTCATAGGTCTTGGCCACTTTGCCGCCCTGCAAGGACTCGCCCGTTTGTGCCTGGTTGAGCGGGTTCAGGTAGCTCTCGACGAACCGTTGGTAATCCGGTCCGGTGGCGCCGACACCGGCCTGCATGACGATGCTCGCGCCAGGGCGGTTGTCGCCCGTCAACACCGCGCCGAGGCTGGTCACGCTGTGCTCGCCGCCCGTGCCTGTCAGCAGGATATTGCGCCCGGCCGAGACTTCCAGCAGGCCGGGGCCGGCTACCTGGAAATTGCTGTAGAGAATGTCGCGCCCGGCAGACACGATGGAGATGTCCTGCGTGTTTTTATGAATGAACAGATTGTCGCTTGGCGACGCGACGGTAAAACCATCAGTGCCAAAAGTACGACCACTGCTGACGATATCCCGCCCAGCCATCATGCGGACCGCGCCATTCCCTTCATACCAGGTCTCACCTTCATGCACTGACCCGGGTGTCTTCTGGAACGTGATTATCCGACCACTGCTCACCCCGACAAGGTCGCCGTCCATCGCATAAAACCGCGCCGGTTCAGCACTGCCCGCAGATGAAGCGGCTGTGGTGCCAGACCCGAATGCGAACAATGAGAGGTTGCCCGCGTTACCCGTGACCGACAGGTTGCTGGCGACCACGGCGTTGCCCACCCGGCCTTGGTACGCAGGATTCCACGGCGTCGCCATCGCACTGTTCGCCGTGCCGGACTGGCTAACCGGCATGCCGCCGGCGTAGATCGAGTCTTGGGCGAGGAACTGCAACTGGCCGTTTTCCCCAGGCGCCAACAGCAAGGGATAACTGTAGGCGCTGTCACCGTTGGTCTGCGTCTGCGCGGCTTTACCGTAATACAGGCTGCCGCCCGCTGCGGTAGCGTTAAGGATGGACGGGTAGACCACCGCCAGGTCGGCCGTCGCTTCGGAGCGGGTGAAGGGTGTGAGGTTGCCGCCCAGTGAAAACAGATCAATCGCGGTGTCTTTAGTCCACAACGTAAACCAGCTTGAACCGCTGCCGACTTTCGCGCCTTGGGCAAAGGGTGATACGTGCGAAAGCTGTACCCGGCCCGGGTCTTCGACGTTTTGCACCACCAAGTCGCCCAGGGTCTGCAGGTTGAACGTGGCATCACCGGGCACCAGGGTCATGCCACCACGGGCAACGCCACGGGTCGCGACCAATGGGTCGAACGCGCGGGTTTCGCCCGGGCTCTGGGTGGGGGAAATGCTGCCGTAGAGCATGTCGACGCTGCCCACGCTGGTGCTGCGCAGTTGCACATCGCCGCGCAGGTTGACCAGCACACCATCACGATGGTCCGCAGTCGCGGCCACGCTGGCCGGGTTCAGCGCCCCACCGATGCGCACGCGCAAATCGCCGCCGCCGGTCAACTGCTGGCTGCCATCGCTGGCGATCCGGCCCGTGCTGCCGACCGCCAGGGCCAGGCCCTGACTGTGGGGGTTTACAGTGGTGTTGTTGAAGCCATAGCCCAAGGTATCCAAGACCCCGGCATCACCGACCACGTTCACGTCCAGATTGCCGCCACCCAAGGTGCCGAAACCGGTGAAGCCAAGCATTTTGTCCGCCGCCGTGGTCGCGGTGTAACTGCCGAAATTGATCCACCAGGCGGTGGGTTGAGCTTGCCCGCCCGTGGCCACGTCACCACTGCCCTGGCGCCACAGCCAGTTGCCGACTGCGGCCGAGTCCACTCCGGCGTCCTTGGGGTTGGGACGCGCATTGCTGGTCGCAGTGCTGGTGATATTACCGGTCAGGTCACCGCCGACATTCAGGGTCAGATTGCCCCCAGCCTCCGGGTACCAGGCCCGGTAGCGGCTGGTGGGTGAGCCGTTGACGAATTGCTCAAAGTAGCTTCCCGGATCGTTCAGCACAGCGCCGGACGGTTGAGCGTTGGGCTGGTTGTACGGGTCACCCGCAAACGTGCCGGTCGATGAAGTACCGGCGGTGTACACGCCGTACAGCGAATCCATGCTCAGGTTGCCCGCACTCAACAACTCCAGGTCGCCGCTGCCGGTGCGGATCACACTGAAGCGTGTACTCGAAGGCGTCGCCCCGTATTCGGTCGTGCTCTGGGCCGCGCAATATTCAGGAGCCAGGGCGCAGACTTCATCCACCGTAGGCAGCTCCAGGCTGGCGAGGAACTCATTGGTGATCACCGCGCCCACGGGGATGATCACACCGGACTGGTTCAACAGATCGTCAGCCGCTTGCTGCGTCCACACGTAGGTCACTTTGATCGCGCAATACTCCGGCGCGCCGGCGCAGAAATCCTCGATCGACCCCAGGCTCAAGTCATCGAGCAATTGCTGGTCGATGGGGTCGCCCTCTTTGATGTCCAACCCAGCCTCGGTCAGCACCGCCACCGCTTCGGCCGTCCAGGTCTGAACGCCTTTGCTCGGCAATTCCTTGGCATACATGCCGTAGTGATTGTCGGCCAGGTGAATATCGCCGCTGCGCGGATGGGCTTGCAGCAGACGGCTGTCCGCGGCCTCGGTGTCGGCACCCGCCACCAGGCGCAACGACCACGATTGGGTGCCTTCGGCCAGCATCGGCGAGATGGCCCACACCTGACCGGCGTCGCCAGACACCCCAACCCGCAACTGCACCGAGGCAGCCCCATTGGGCAACTTCACATCGGTGCCGGCGGGGATCAGCGCGCCCTTCGGCAGGGCTTTGCTGCCACTCAGTTGCACGATGTTATTGGCCAGGTTCGCCCCGTGCACCGTCGGCAGCGGTACACCTTTGGGCCAGATCATGTCTTGCAGACGGGTGCCTTGGGTCAACAGTGTCCCGGCGCCCAATTGCGTGCCCGCCACCAGGGTGTGCGCCTCGGCGAGCAACGTACCGGCGGCAAACAACAGGTTGCCCCCGGCATCACGCACGTCCGCCGCCAATACGCTGCCCGCCGGCAGAACCAGGTCCTGGCCCAAGGTCGCGGCCACTGGCAAACGGGTGCCGGCGGCGACCGTCAGGCCTTTGATCGGCAGGTCGTAGTTGAGCGTGCTGCCCGCCGGGAAGGCCGTACCGTCTGCCAGGGTTACACCGTTGCCCGGCACCACGATGGTGCCGCCGCTGAAGTCCACACCGGGCAGCAGCACCCAGCCTTTGTCATCCTCCGACACCGGTGGTTTGGCGAAGCCATCGTTGATGCTGCCGTAGATGTTCAAGTCCCCACCGGCGCGCAGCGTCAGGCTGCCGGACTCGCCGGAGCCGTAGACGGCATTGTTCTTCTGGCTGTTGGGGTTGAGGCTGGCATAGCGATAACCGGACAAGTCCAGGTCGCCCTGGACCACCAGGTCGCCGTCCGGGGTCTTGCTGACGATTTCCACACCGGGGCGCAGGTGGAAAGCGTCGGCGTAGGTCTCGTTATTCAAGCCGGCGAGCTTGTTATCCAGCAAGTTCGTATTGAGCAGGGCGGCATTGATGAAGGCCTCGCTCAAGGCGTGTTTTGCATCCAGATAACCTTGGGTGATTTCCTGATACGGCCTGCCACTGGCGGTCGGATCGCTTTTTTCGGGTGCATCGTCGTAGGTCGCCATGCCGTTGAGGGTGATCGAGCGCGCGCCCTGAATGGTCAAGCGTCCACTGGCGTCGATCGCCACGTCATTGCCTGCCAACCGTGGTGCATTCAGTTCCAGGGTGCCGCGATTGCGTCCGTCATTACCAGCAGCCGCGCCGGTACCGTGGCGCAGGTCGATGCGTACGCCATCGGCGAGGGTCAGTTGGCCGCTGCCGGAGCCCAGCACCACCGTGGCGCGGTTCGGCGAGTCGATGATCTTGCCGTAGCTGTCCACGCGCAGCTTGCTGCCGTGAGCGTCGAGAACGGCTGTGCTGTCCAGGGTCAGGCCGTTCTTGCCGGCCAGGTTGATACTGCCGACGCGCTCACCGCTGGCGTCCACCAGGCCGGTCACGCGCAGGCTGCCGTTGTCCACGGACACGCTGACGGTGCCGGCCTTGAGCCCATTGCCGATGGTCAGGTCGCCCTGCTTGAGCTGAAAGCTGCGCGCACCGAACACCTCGCCCTGGTTCAGGCGTTGGTTGAGGTCGGCAAACTGCTGGTCCAGGGAGCCGCTGCTGCCCAGGCGCTGCGCCTGGATCTCCACGGTTCCGGCCGGTTGCGGCATAGAGGTGCCACCGGCGTTGTAGTAACCACTGCTGCTGCCGAGGATCTTGCCCTGCAGATCGACGATTCCACCCGCCGCATCCGTGGCCACCGCACGCAACTTGCCGGCTTGGTTGTGCTTGGCGGACAGGTCGATGGTCGAGCCCGCCGCCTGCAGGATATTGCCGCTGCGGCTGTCGAGCAGCACATCGCCGCCCCACCCGTATTGGGTCACATCGTTGAAGGTGATCCCACGACCGGCCACGTCAATCAGCGCGTCGTCGGTCAACACCACATCGCCACGGGCACTGAGGCTGACTTTACCGCTGGGCAACACCACCGCACTGGCCACGCGGATGCTGTCGCCTTGCAGGGACAGTGCGGCACCCTGGCCGCTGGCGTTGCCACGGGGGCCTGCCGAGGCGCCGATATCGATCGCACCGCCGGCTTTGATCGTGTTCACCGAGCCGGCCTCACCGGTCATCAGCGGGGTGCGAATGGTCAAGTTGCCGCCGCTGTACTGGAAGCCGCTGACCGGGTCATAGGCGCCCTGGCGCTGGTACACCGACAAGCTGCCCTTGTGGTTGGCGGTGATGCGCTCGCTGGCGTTGAGAGCAACGTTGGCAAAGCCCAGGGCCAGGCGGTCGAAGCTTTTTACAGTGCTGGGCTGGCCAAATTCGCCATAGCCAAACTCGATGCGCTCGGCATTGATATCCAGGCGCCCACTGCCAGTGCCTGCGCCGCCTGCCACCACCGCGCCGGGAGCGTTAGTAGCACCCAGCCAAATCAGGTTAGCGGTGTGAATGGTCGCGACATCGCTGGCACCACCGGCGCCATAGATGGACGGGGTGGACAGCATCAGGTTGCTCAGCAGCGACTTGCCGGTCAGCGGGTCATAGGTGTCGAGGCTGGCGCTGCCGTATAAGTTAAAACCGTCACGCGCCGACAACTGCAGGGTCTCCAGGGCCGGTGCGCCTAATTGCGTGTCGCCGCGCAGCAGGCGGTCGAGCAGCGCCTGGTTCAGGGTCAGGCCGGCTGGCAAGCGGTTTGCGGCAGCGGCCGCGGCGAGGGCTTCGACGCTGCCCAGGTTGATGGTGCTCACGCCCAGGTTGAGGTGACGAGTGCCATAGCGCACTTGGTCGCCCAGTTGGAAGGTGCTGTCGGTCAGGGCCACGATGCTGCCATCGGAATACAACCCGGTCTGGCCGGTGCAGACGCTCGTGCTGCATGCGCCGATGTTGATACCACCGCTGGTCACACCGCCGACTTGAGGGGCACTCACCACGTTCAGCAAACCGTTGGACACCGCCAGCATATTGGCAACCTGGTAGATAAAACCGTCGCGGGCGTCGTAGCTGGCGGCACCGCGCCCCAGGGTGTTGATCGAAGCGCCCTGCTCTACCACGATGGCGCCGGTGTTGCTCACCAGGAACACTTCGGGCGCGGCAAGGGTGGCGCCCGCACGTAAAGTCACGTTGCTATCGGCGGCATTCACACCCGATGCCAGGCTTATGAAGTTGCCCGACTGGCCATACTCCACCATGGTCATGCCCCCCACCATCAGCCGTGAAGCACCGATGGCATTGAGGGTGTCGGCTTTAAGCGTAATGCCGGAAAAACCGGCGGTAGCCGAAGCGTCAGCCGCGATCACTTCAATGCCGAGCTTGCCAGGGTCCAGTACCGCTACCGTACCGCCATAGCCTCCCGTCGCGGCATCAAAACGTCCGATACCCTCGAAGGAGAATGCGTCGCCCCCCTGGCCGGGGCGCAGTGCCAGTTTCAGGGTCTTGGCGTCGGCTTCCAGCATGGGGCGCGGTACGCCTAACCTGGCCGCATCGGCTTTGGCGAATTGGGCGTAACTGGTTTCGTTGTATTGGGAATAACGGCGCAGGGTGTCCGCCGAAGTCAGGATCAACTGGCTGGCAGTGCTGTTGCGGATCCCGGTGTGGGCAATCGACAACTGCCCGGCCGTGGCCCACGAGCCATTGCGCATCAAGGTGGTCGCGGCGTCGCTGCCGACTCCGGCCAGGCCATTGATCTCCACGCGATAGGCGCCGGGCATCAAGGCATACGTCGACGGCATCAAGGTATAGGTGCCTGCCGGCAACCCTGGCACACCCGCGCCGATGGTGACCTGCTGGCCAACCAGCGGCGCCACGGCACCGCCCTCCGCAGCCACCGGCGCTACGCCGGGTTGCACGCCCGGCACGATGGCGTAGATCGGGTTGGTGGACAGCCCCGGCAACACAAACCCGCCGTTGGCACCAAATTGCACCAGCGGGTTGTAACGCGCATCCGTGGAACCGCCGCGCCCGGAAACAAACCCGGCGCCGAGTAACTCGCCACCGCCCGACAGGTCCAGGATGGCATCCGGCTGCACCGCAACCGACTGGCCGCCCAGAATGACGCCCACGCTCAAGTCGCTGTTGGTATTGGCCAGCCCGCCTTGGCCGAGGAATGTCACCGTCTTGCCGTTGTACTTGTAAACCTGCCCGTCCAGCGTGCCGCCATAGGGCAACACCAGGCCCTTGCCGCTCACCGAGGTGACGCTGCCCGGCAGCAATTGCACCAGGCTGCTACCCATGCTGCCGATATCGATCAGGCCCAATGGCGCGCGCACCACACCGCCTTGCTTGACGGTGGCAGCGCCCAGTTGCAGGCGTCCGAACGCCGAATACGGCAGGGGCGCGTCCGTGCTGCCGACGCGGCCAATGGTCAACGTGCGTAAAGGGTCAAACGTCAGGCCCTGCACAGCTGATGACTCGCCCAGGTAACCGGCGATGACACGGGCACTGACTTCCGTGCTCGGGTACACCTGCGCCGCCCGCAGGGTCATGTCGCCCTGAGTCAGTAACTGGGTACTGACACCGGTGATGATGTCGTTCGCGGAGGCGCCCACCAGAAAGCGCAAATCGCCCTGGCTGGTCAGGTTGACCTGATCGAAGCCACGGCGCTCAAGGCTCGCCAGGCTATTGTCGGCGCCGTACAGGCTGCTGCGATTGCCGAAGATCACATTACCGCGCACTTCCACCAGGTCGCCGTCGGCATTGAACTGCGCCTCGGTTGCACGCTGGGATGGCGCCGGCAACACCGGCACCGGACGCACGTATAAATCCTTGCCCGTCTCAGGAGGCGCAAGGTAGCCCGCCAGCAACAGGTGCGGCGCCGTCAGGTTGACACGTGAGTTGCCTGCCGCGTTTTCACTGAGGCCATAACCACGGCTGTAAAGACGCAGGCTCTGGCCCATGTCCAGGCTCACATCACCGTCAAAGCTCAATAAGCCATTGCTCAACAGCGCGAGGTTATCGAAGCCGCCGGCAGTGACTTGATCCACACCCAGGCGGCCATGCCCGTACTCCAGGCTGTCGCCCAGCGCGGTCGGTTGGTGCACCTGGCTCAACACCAGGTCACGGACCTTAAGCACCCGATCGGTGACCCCGGCTTTCTGGTAATACGGGCTCTCCAGCGCCAGGTTGAGGCTACCGCCCGCCGCGCCGGCGCCACCGGCCTTGGCGACCAGGCTGCCATCCAGGTACAGGCCATTGTTGGAGGCCAGGCTGATGCTGCCGCCGTTACTGGCGACCTGCACCGCGCCCTGCCCTGCAATATTCAGCAAGGCCTGGGTGCCGGACGCGTCCAGGCGCGCACCGTCGCGCACGACCACGAACATGTCGCTGGCCGTGGCAAGGCCGGTGTTCAGGTCAAGCGAGCCGCCAATGTTGATAGTGCCGCCGTCGCGCACCACGCCGTAAGTGCGGCCACGGTAGTCCACCGCCGTGGCCGCCCGCGCCGCCACGTCGATCAACGCCTGTTCGCCAATCCAGATCGAGCGGTCATGGCCGATGGCGTTCACCGCCTCCGAGGCGCCGGTGGTCACACCGCCCAGGCTGACACTGCCGCCCCAGGCATTGAGCGTTCCGTCCAGGGTCAATTGGCCGATGCTGCGCAGCTTGATGGCCTGGCCGGGATCGACGTTGATCACCGCGCCGTGGCCCACCGTCAGGGCTGTGCTCGCCAGTTGCGCAGCCGTGGCGTAGACCGTACCGGCGGTGAGGC
Source organism: Pseudomonas sp. TE3911 (assembly GCF_054062775.1). Taxonomy (NCBI): domain Bacteria; kingdom Pseudomonadati; phylum Pseudomonadota; class Gammaproteobacteria; order Pseudomonadales; family Pseudomonadaceae; genus Pseudomonas; species Pseudomonas sp. TE3911. The sequence continues at coordinate 2,912,282 of NZ_JBSSFP010000001.1, forward strand.
TCAAACCGGCACCACGGCGTTGGGTCAGCACGCCCTTGGTCGCGTCCTCCTGGTACAGCGGCGGCGTCCATTGCTCCAAGGCCGTGGCGGGATCGCTGCCCGTTGGCGTGGTGGACGCTTGGGCGCCCAAACGATAGGTCGGCAGGCTCACATCCACTTGCGTACCGTCGGTGACGATCAGCCCTTCGTTGCCGGTGATGTCGTAGGCCGAAAAACCCTTATTGAAGAAGTCGCCAGCCAGTTTCAGGGTGTCGCTGTCCACCGCAGCCGCGCTGTTGCCGATCTGCACCTTGCGTGCCTGCAAGGCCAGGGTGCCGCCGCCACTCACGCCAAAGCCGCGCACCTCGCCCTCCAACGCCAAGGCGCCGAGGGCGCCCAGGGTCACACTGCCGCCCTTGCCGCCGGTGAGCTTGCCGTCGACGCCGAGGGTCGCACCGGAGGACACATCCACCACACTGCCGGCCGCCAGGTTGACGTTGTTCGAACTGCGCAACGAGACCTTGCCGCCGTTGACATACGCCACGCCGGTGCTGTTGGTCGGGTCGAGCAGTAGGTTGTTCCAGCGGCCACCGGCGTCGAGCTTGACGCCGGCCGCGACACTCACACTCGAACCACCGGCCAGGGTCGTGTCTTCGACCTCGCCCGCTTTCAGCGGGTTGACCTGGCTGAGGATGTTGCCCGCATTGATGCTGCCACCCAGGGCTGTCAGGTTGGCGTTGATATCAACCCTCGGCCCGAACAGGGTGATGTCGCCGCCGTCGGCCACGCTGAGCGCGCCATTGACGGTCACCTGCTGCCTGGCCGCGACCTTGATCGCGCCCAACGGGTTGCCACTGAGCTGCTCGCTGTCGAGCAGGATTTTGCCCTGGCGGTCCTGGGGCAACGCGGTGGCGAGGTCCAGGCCATCGGCGATTTTTTCCAGGCTGCCTTCGATCGACACCTCGTCGGCGTTCGCCCCTAAGGCGTAGCGCAAGGTGCCGGTGGTCTTGTTGTAGATCGGCGTGTACTGGCCAATGATCAACTGCGCGAGCTGGGCCATGGCTTTTTGGGATTGCTGGTAACCGTCCAGGTTGATGTTCGGCGCCTGGGTCTGGCGATCACCCTGGAACACCGCGCTGATCATCTGGCCTTCCAGCACTGCGCTGGCGGTGCTGACCACCAGCTTGCCGGCGTCACGGCCCACGGTATAACCGGCCTCGTTACGGCCCTGCGGAGCAATCATCGGGTTGTAGTAGTACTCGGTCTGGCCCCAGCGAACACTGGTGTCTTCATAGCCCTTGTAAATGCCGGAATAGAGAATGTCGCCGGGTGCTTTGGACAACTCGTACAACCGTCGATCCGGGCCCTTGAGCCAGGTTTGTCGGATGTAGCCCCCTTGCACATCCACGGTGCCGCCCGACAAGTTGATCTGCGCGCCCTGCTGGGTCACGACATCTTTGCCGGTAAAGGTCACGGTGCCGCCCTGGGCCATCCATTCGCCCACCGAATGGCCCTGGGTGCCGAGGTAACCGCCGACTTCCAGCAGACCACCGGCGGTGTACCAGCGATCGGTGGCGTAGCCGTTGGTGCCGGCCGGGACAAACACCAGGTCGCGTAAGTCGACCCACACGTCGTTATTGATCAGTTGCCCATTGTCGCGGTTGATCGCCGCATCCCGCTGCTCGTTGCCCTGTACGTTGATCTTGATGTTATTGGCTTCCATCGACACCTTGACGCCCACGGCGCCCGACACGTCGATCATCGCGCCATCGCGCACCAGGCTGCGTTGACCGGCGCTGACCGCCACCTGGCCGCCGGTGGCGAGGGTGATCGAGCCTTTCTGGAAGTCCACGGTGCCACCGCTGACGATCTCGATACGCGACTGGTCAGTGCGGTCGGCCACGGCGCTGAGGTGGTTGAACTGCCCCGTGATCAGGTTAGCCGGCGTGCCGTCGAGCTTGATCAGGCCGTTGTCTTTCTGGCTGTTGAGGGCGGTGCTGCCACTGGCGTCCAACAGGATTGCAGTGGTGCTGCCCTCCCCCAAGGTGACGCTGCCGCTGGTGTCGCTGGCCGAGTTGAGCAAGTGAATGGAGCCGCGGGTGTCCACCGAAGTGCTGGCCAGGACCACGCCGTTTTGCTGAACCTGGTGCCCGGTCAGGGTGACGTCGCCGGTGGAGGCCATGATCAGGCCGTTGTTGATCACCTTGCCTGCGCTGCTGCCAGGCTTGAGGGCTGGCGGCGACTTCATTGCCACGGGTGGTGGAACGCTCGTTGCCCGCCGTGCCCACCCCTTTGCGAATATAAAAGCTGTCACCGGCCGCCAGGGTGGTCTGGCCCTTGGCGGTGATGATCGTGCCGGCGTTTTCCACTTCGGTGCCGAGCAGCAAGGCATAGCCGCCCGCGTCGGTGGAGGTGGCGGCGTTGTGGGTCTGGATCAACGCACCGCGCTGCACCTCGACCTTGCCCGCCGCGTCGGTGAACGTCGGTTGAGTGCCATTGGTGTCGACATAAAGGCCGCGCTGGATGAACTGGTCATCGGTGATCGTCGCGGCAGCCGCCACCAGGTTGCGCACATTGACCTGGCTGGTGCCGCTGAAGACCACGCCGTTACGGTTCATGATCATCACCGTGCCCGCGCCCTGAATCTTGCCCTGGATTTCGCTGGGGCGTGCTTCAGGGTCATTGACGCGGTTGAGCACCGCCCAGGTGGACTGCTGCTGGAAATCCACCGTGGTGTTGCGCCCGACGTTGAACGTCTCCCAATTGAGGATCGCCTTGTCGGCGGTCTGCTCAATGCTCACCGTGGTCTTGCCGCCCGCCTGGGTCTGGGTCGGCGCCTTGGCATTGGTCCAGCCCTGGGTCAGGCTGTTGTCCACCTGCAAGCCGCCTTTGCCGAGGCCGTCGGGAATCGTCGAGACCTGACCGAACGCCGCCTGCCGACCGGCCGCCTGCGCCGCCTGCTGCGCCGCAATCGCCGCGACCGTGGTGTTGAGCGTGCTGATGGACCGCGCCAACTGCTGGTTGACCCGCGCCTGCTGGTTCAGCGTCGGCACCGACGGCATCTGCCCCGCATTGATCCGCGCCGCCGTCGTCGCCTGGGTCGCCCCCTTGGCCGCGAACCACGCTGGGCTGAACGCCGTCGCCGCATGGGCATTGCCCGCCACCACCAACAAGGCAATGACCTGAGCCAGAGGCTTGAGGCGCAACACAGTCTGGGCGTGCGAGCCCTGGGCATTCAGCTTGAGCGTGGGTTTGCAGCGGACCATCGGGAATCTTCCTTCTTTGTAATCGCCAGGAGCAAGACAGGCTCACGTATGAGGGTTAGGCGGTTGGCGAGGGGCGGGACTGAACTTCTGTCATGCAAAGTTCATAAAGGGCTGCTAACGCAAAAAAAATCAGCAACGGCACAGGCCGTTGCTGATCGGGGTTGCGGGTCGTTGAAAGCCTGGGTTACAGCGGACGACCGATGGCGTTGCAGACGCTGGTGTTACCGATGCCTTGAGCGCTGGAAGCGGTGGCAAAGGTGTCACGCACGGCTTTTTTCCAGTTGGCTGGCAGCGGCACGAAGCGGTTGTTGTTGATGGCGGTGTCGTTGTTGATCAGGTTGCCGTAGTGGCGGTTGAAGAACGCACGGACCTGGGTGGTCTGGGTGGCGTCGGCGTAGCACTGGCTGAAGATCACGTTAGTGAAGCCCAGGATCGGGTAGCCGCTGGATGGGTAGGCGAACGTCGCCGGGCCGCTGGCGGTGGCAGCGAATACCGGTACCCAGTTGTCCGGGTTAGTGGCGTCGATGAACGAACCATCGGCACGGGCTTCGGTTGGCGCAGGGATCTGGCCAATGGCGGTGGAAACGTTGGCAGGCGCTGGCGAAACACCGCCAATCTTGGCCACTTTGGTGGCGTCATCCAGACCGGCCAAGGTGGTCGCCGCGTAATCCGGGCTCATGTAGGTGATCGCGCCATCTTGAGCGTTCAACGCGGTCATTACGCCTTGGCTGCCGGTAGCGGCCACTGCGCCAGCAGGCAAGCCTGCACCGTAGCTGGACGAAAAGGTGGTGGTCACGGCGAACGGTTGCGTCTCAGCGCACTTGGCGTTGAGGAAGCGCGTGAACAGTTCGGTGGTACCGCTGGACTCGCTGCGGTAGATCACTTTGATCGCGCCAGTGCGACCCGAACCAGTGATCTGGCTCCAGTCGGTCAAGCGGCCCGAAAACACGCCGCACAGTTGGTTGACGCTCAGATCAACCGCGTTGGCGCCAGCCTTGTTGAATGGAATGGCGACCGAAGTGGCCACCGAAGGCGCCTGGATCAACTTGCCCCAAGTCGCTTGTTTGTTGGTTTGGTAAGCCAGCAGCTCAGCAGCCGTCAGCTTGGAATCGCTGCCTGCCCAGTGCACGTTCTTGTTAGTCACGCCCGCCACGAACTTGGTGTAATCGTTGTTCAGGAAAGCCGCCTTGCCGTTGCCGCTGCCCACGCCGACGTAGGCGGCGAAGCCAGTGGTGAGGACGCCGGAGGTTTGGTACAGCGGCTGTGGCAAGGTTGCGCCGCCGCCGTTGATGTCAGCCATTGCAGCCTGGGCCGAGCACAGTGCAGCGAGGGTCATGGATACCGCGAGAACGTTGCGCTTAAACATGAAGAATCTCCTTTCGTCGTGTTTGTACGTTTGGGGTAGATGGCTCTTGCATGACGCCATGGCTTCGGTCCCAAGCCGTGATAAAGGGGTGGCCGGGGGTGAAAACCATGGAAGAGAAAGTCGCAGTTTCCGATGACAGATGTAGGAAAAAACCTCGGGAGGAAACACTTGATTTTTAAAAAGATTCTCGGGTGTTTTGGTCATGATTCTGAGCGATTTCAGCCCAGGTGACAGCGAGGTTTCAGAGGCCCTGCCGTGGAGGCGGCAGGAACCGTTGGCAGATGACGGAATGAGGATCCCGAGGTTGGGACCCGGACATCGGGATACCAAAAAAACAACTGAAAAACGCGTTGAGTGGTGGAGGACGCTCGCCCCCCAATAGAACTGGATTTCCACGCAATGGACCTGCCCCCCGACAAAACGAGGTGTCTCAGAGAGGGTGCCGTGTCAGGTTTTGGGGGGGCTTCACCACCCAGCGCGGGGCAAGCCCGCTCACCACAGTAAGCCCGCTCACGCCGTTTGATCAGGTAACGAGTTGGTTGATCTCGATGATCGGCAACAGCACCGCCATCACAATCACCAGCACCACCGCCCCCATCACCACGATCATCAGCGGCTCCAGCAGCGCGGTCATGCCCATGGCCCGGCGTTCGATATCCCGCGACAGCGTCTGCGCTGCACGTTCGAGCATCGGCGGCAGCGAGCCGGTTTTTTCGCCGCTGGCGATCAGGTGGATCAATACCGGCGGAAAGACTTTCTCCACCGCCAGCGCCGGCGCCAGGTTGACCCCTTCGCGTACCTTGGCAGTGGCGTCGTTGACGCACTGGCTCAGGCGCTCGTTGGACAAGGTCTGGCGAGCCGCCTCCAGCGCCCGCAACAGCGGCACGCCAGCACCACCGAGGATGGCCAGGGTCGAGGCAAACCGCGCCGTGTTCAGACCCAGCACAAAGCGCCCGATCAGCGGCAGGCGCAGCACGCGACTGTGCCAATTCAAGCGCGCCACCGGGTTGCGCAGGTACAAACGCCAACTCCAGAAACCGCCGACAATCCCGGCGAAACACAGCCAGCCCCACGCGCGGATAAAGTCGCTGGCGTTGAGCATCGCCAGCGTCAGCCCAGGCAGGTCCTGACGCGCCTGGGAAAACGCACTGACCACCTGGGGCACCACGTAACTGAGCAAAAAAATCACAATGCCGATGGACACCAGCCCCACCACACCGGGGTAGATAAACGCGGTGAGAATCTTGCCGCGCAGGTTGTTGCGTTCCTCGATGTAGTCCGCCAGGCGCTCCATCACCTGGGCCAAGTCACCGGACTCCTCCCCCGCCGCAATCAACGCACGGTAGATCGACGGAAAGTCCCGTGGCCGCGCCGCCAACGCATCCGCCAGGCGCATGCCGCCGCGCACATCCCCACGCACGGCCGCCAACGTCTGGGCGATGTGCTTTTTCTCGGCCTGCTCCACCGTGGCACTCAGCGCCGCCTCCAACGGCAGGCTGGCGCCGAGCAGGCTCGCCAGTTGCCGCGTGGCCCAGGCCAAGTCGTTGTCCGAGAGCTTGGGCGTGAACAGGCTACTGCCCGCCGCCGCTGGCTGGCCGCCTTCGATCTGCACCAACAAGGCCGTCAAACCCCGCCCGCGCAAGTGGGCAAACGCTGCGCTCTGGCTGTCGGCCTCCACATGCCCGACCTCGACTTTGCCGCTGGCATCCGCGGCTTCATAGCGATAGCGATTCATCAGGCGTCCCGTGTCACGCGCAGGATTTCTTCGGGGGCCGTGGCGCCGCTGCGCACCCAGCGCTCACCGTCTTCACGCATGCTGAACATCCCGGCCCGCCGCGCGGCCAGGCGCAAATCCTGCTCGCCGGCGCCCTGATGAATCAGGCTGCGTACATCGTCGTCGACACAGAACAATTCATGGATACCGGTACGCCCGCTGTAACCGACCTGGTTGCAGTGCGAGCACCCCACCGGACGCCAGGTGCCCGGCGCGGCAGGATCTTCCTGCTTGCAATGGGGGCACAGGCGGCGCACCAACCGCTGGGCCAACACACCTAGCAATGACGACGCCAACAGGAACGGCTCGACGCCCATGTCGATCAAGCGGTTCACCGCCGACACCGCATCGTTGGTGTGCAACGTGGCGAGTACCAAGTGACCGGTGAGCGAGGCCTGCACGGCGATCTGCGCGGTCTCCAAGTCGCGGATTTCACCGATCATGATGATGTCCGGGTCCTGACGCAGAATGGCCCGCAGCGCCAGGCCGAAGGTCATGTCGATCTTGGCGTTGACCTGGATCTGGCTGATGCCCGGCAAGTCGTATTCCACCGGGTCTTCCACGGTGAGGATATTGCTGGTGCTCGCGTCCAACCGCGCCAACGCCGCGTACAGGCTGGTGGTCTTGCCACTGCCGGTGGGCCCGGTGACCAGCACAATGCCGTGGGGCTGGCGGATCAAGGTATCGAGGCGCGCCAGCAACTGCGGCTCCATGCCCAGAGTCTCCAACTGCAAACGCCCGGCCTGCTTGTCGAGCAAACGCATCACCACCCGCTCGCCATGCCCGGTGGGCACCGTCGACACTCGAATATCAATCGGCCGCCCGGCCACACGCAACGCAATGCGCCCGTCCTGGGGCAGGCGTTTTTCGGCGATGTCGAGCTGGGCCATGATCTTGATCCGCGACACCAACGCGCCATGCAGCGCCTTGCGTGGCGACACCACATCGCGCAGCGTGCCGTCGACGCGGTAGCGCACCACGGAATGGGTTTCGTAGGGCTCGATATGAATATCACTGGCTTCGTCCCGCGCTGCCTGGGTGAGCAAGGCGTTGATCATGCGGATCACCGGCGCACCGTCCTGGGTGTCGAGCAGGTCAGTGATCTCGGGCATGTCCTGCATCAGGCGGTCGAGGTCGACCTCGTTTTCCGCCGCGCCCACCACGGCGGCGGCGCTGCCGGTGTCGGCGTAGGCACTGGCCAGGAGACCGTCGAGTTCGTCATCGCGTATCTGCTCAATCCGCGACTGGCCGAACTGGCGCTGCACTTCGCTGATCGACCAGCCGGGGGTTGAGGGGCAGACGGTCAGCAACATGCCGTCCTCGCCGGGGCGCAGGAGGATGCGTTGGGATTTGGCCCAGGCGTAAGGGAGAAGGCTCACAAGGTATCTTCCTGACCGAGCACGGTCCAAATGTGGGAGGGGGCTTGCCCCCGATAGCGGTGGGTCAGTGTGTACATCTGTGGCTGACACACCCTCATCGGGGGCAAGCCCCCTCCCACATTCAGATCTTCATTTGGATTCATGGCCGTGCACCTACCGGTACAGCCCGAATCACCGCCCTCGGCCCCGGCTGCTGCCCCCCCCGGAATCGCCTTCTTCACCTGCTCAATCCGCGACTGGCCGAACTGGCGCTGCACTTCGCTGATCGACCAGCCGGGAGTTGAGGGGCAGACGGTCAGCAACATGCCGTCCTCGCCGGGGCGCAGGAGGATGCGTTGGGATTTGGCCCAGGCGTAAGGGAGAAGGCTCACAAGGTATCCTCCTGACCGAGCACGGTCCAAATGTGGGAGGGGGCTTGCCCCCGATAGCGTTGGGTCAGTGTGTACATCTGTGGCTGAAACACCCTCATCGGGAGCAAGCCCCCTCCCACATTCAAATCTTCATTTGGATTCATGGCCGTGCACCTACAGGTACAGCCCGAATCACCGCCCTCGGCCCCGGCTGCTGCCCGCCCGGAATCGCCTTAACCTGCTCAATCCGCGACTGGCCGAACTGGCGCTGCACTTCGCTGATCGACCAGCCGGGGGTTGAGGGGCAGACGGTCAGCAACATGCCGTCCTCGCCGGGGCGCAGGAGGATGCGTTGGGATTTGGCCCAGGCGTAAGGGAGAAGGCTCACAAGGTATCTTCCTGACCGAGCACGGTCCAAATGTGGGAGGGGGCTTGCCCCCGATAGCGGTGGGTCAGTGTGTACATCTGTGGCTGAAACACCCTCATCGGGGGCAAGCCCCCTCCCACATTCAAATCTTCCTTTGGATTCATGGCCGTGCACCTACCGGTACAGCCCGAATCACCGCCCTCGGCCCCGGCTGCTGCCCCCCCCGGAATCGCCTTCTTCACCTGCTCAATCCGCGACTGGCCGAACTGGCGCTGCACTTCGCTGATCGACCAGCCGGGAGTTGAGGGGCAGACGGTCAGCAACATGCCGTCCTCGCCGGGGCGCAGGAGGATGCGTTGGGATTTGGCCCAGGCGTAAGGGAGAAGGCTCACAAGGTATCCTCCTGACCGAGCACGGTCCAAATGTGGGAGGGGGCTTGCCCCCGATAGCGGTGGGTCAGTGTGTACATCTGTGGCTGACACACCCTCATCGGGAGCAAGCCCCCTCCCACATTCAAATCTTCATTTGGATTCATGGCCGTGCACCTACCGGTACAGCCCGAATCACCGCCCTCGGCCCCGTCTGCTGCCCGCCCGGAATCGCCTTCTCCACCTGCTCAATCCGCGACTGGCCGAACTGGCGCTGCACTTCGCTGATCGACCAGCCGGGGGTTGAGGGGCAGACGGTCAGCAACATGCCGTCCTCGCCGGGGCGCAGGAGGATGCGTTGGGATTTGGCCCAGGCGTAAGGGAGAAGGCTCACAAGGTATCTTCCTGACCGAGCACGGTCCAAATGTGGGAGGGGGCTTGCCCCCGATAGCGGTGGGTCAGTGTGTACATCTGTGGCTGAAACACCCTCATCGGGGGCAAGCCCCCTCCCACATTCAAATCTTCCTTTGGATTCATGGCCGTGCACCTACCGGTACAGCCCGAATCACCGCCCTCGGCCCCGGCTGCTGCCCCCCCCGGAATCGCCTTCTTCACCTGCTCAATCCGCGACTGGCCGAACTGGCGCTGCACTTCGCTGATCGACCAGCCGGGAGTTGAGGGGCAGACGGTCAGCAACATGCCGTCCTCGCCGGGGCGCAGGAGGATGCGTTGGGATTTGGCCCAGGCGTAAGGGAGAAGGCTCACAAGGTATCCTCCTGACCGAGCACGGTCCAAATGTGGGAGGGGGCTTGCCCCCGATAGCGGTGGGTCAGTGTGTACATCTGTGGCTGACACACCCTCATCGGGAGCAAGCCCCCTCCCACATTCAAATCTTCATTTGGATTCATGGCCGTGCACCTACCGGTACAGCCCGAATCACCGCCCTCGGCCCCGGCTGCTGCCCCCCTCGGAATCGCCTTCTTCACCTGCTCAATCCGCGACTGGCCGAACTGCCGTTGCACTTCGCTGATCGACCAGCCGGGGGTTGAGGGGCAGACGGTCAGCAACATGCCGTCCTCGCCGGGGCGCAGGAGGATGCGTTGGGATTTGGCCCAGGCGTAAGGGAGAAGGCTCACAAGGTATCCTCCTGACCGAGCACGGTCCAAATGTGGGAGGGGGCTTGCCCCCGATAGCGGTGGGTCAGTGTGTACATCTGTGGCTGACACACCCTCATCGGGGGCAAGCCCCCTCCCACATTCAGATCTTCATTTGGATTCATGGCCGTGCACCTACCGGTACAGCCCGAATCACCGCCCTCGGCCCCGGCTGCTGCCCGCCCGGAATCGCCTTCTCCACCTGCTCAATCCGCGACTGGCCGAACTGGCGCTGCACTTCGCTGATCGACCAGCCGGGAGTTGAGGGGCAGACGGTCAGCAACATGCCGTCCTCGCCGGGGCGCAGGAGGATGCGTTGGGATTTGGCCCAGGCGTAAGGGAGAAGGCTCACAAGGTATCTTCCTGACCGAGCATGGTCCAAATGTGGGAGGGGGCTTGCCCCCGATAGCGGTGGGTCAGTGTGTACATCTGTGGCTGACACACCCTCATTGGGAGCAAGCCCCCTCCCACATTCAGATCTTCATTTGGATTCATGGCCGTGCACCTACCGGTACAGCCCGAATCACCGCCCTCGGCCCCGGCTGCTGCCCGCCCGGAATCGCCTTCTCCACCGAAGGCAACTGCGGCGCCTGCACATCCGGCATCGCCCAACTGTGTTCCGGCTGCAACCCACCCTGCGCCCGGCGCATAAACTCATAGCGGTTCAAGGTAATACTGCGCCCCGCCCCACTGTCGCGAATGATGTAAGGCCGCAAAAACACCATCAAGTTGGTCTTGCTCACACTGCGCTTCTCATTGCGAAACAACGCCCCCAACCCCGGAATGTCCGATAGCCACGGCACCGCGTCGTTGCTCTGGCTATAGCCATCCTGCAGCAACCCACCCAGCACCATGATCTGCCCGTCATCCAGCAGAATGCTGGTATCAATCGCACGTTTGTTGGTCACCGTCCCCGCCGCCACCGACGCCCGGGAATCCACACTGCTGACTTCCTGATAGATATCCAGCTTCACTGTGCCACCCTCGGAGATCTGCGGGCGCACGTTCAGCTTGAGCCCCACTTCTTCGCGCTGCACGGTCTGGAACGGGTTATTGCTGGTGCCCCCGCCGCCGGTCACATAACTGCCGGTGACAAACGGAATCGTCTGCCCCACAAAAATGCTCGCCGCTTCGTTATCCAGGGTCAGCAGGTTGGGCGTGGACAGCACGTTGGTGCCGCCCTTGCTCTTCAAGGCGCGGGCCAGCACCTTGAGGTCGAGCACCTTGCCGATCCCTGGAATATCCACGGTGCCGTTGACCAGACCGATGTTCAGGCCCTTGGGCAACACATCAATGCTGGTGGGACTGGTGGGCGTGCCATTCACACCGCTGCCGCCGAGGTTGACACCGCCAAACCCGCCTTTGCCCGCTAGGTTGCCGGCCTGCCATTGCACGCCGAATTCCGTGGCGTCGTCCTCGCCAACTTCGACGATCAGGCTTTCGATCACCACTTGGGCGCGGCGTTGATCGAGCATGTCGATCACTTCCCGCAGGTTGCGGTACAGCGGGTCCGGCGCGGAGATCAGCAAGGTGTTGGTGGTGGCGTCGGCCTGGATGGTTACGCCGCCGGCGCTGAACGCAGTGTCCTGATCCTTGGACGGGCTGGCGGTGGAGGGTGAATCCTGGCCATAGCTCGATTGCACCCCACTGCCGGTGGGCGTACCACTGCTGTTCTGCGCATTGCTGGCTGGGGTGGTGTTCTGGCCATTGCCGCCCATGGCGCTGAGTTTGCTGCGCGCCTCGTCGCTGACCCCGGCGTCACTCTCGCCGGTCAGCAACCCGCGCAGCGACTGGGCCAGCTTGCCCGCCTGGGCGTTGCGCAGGTACACCACGTGCATGTTGCTGGGGTTGCTTTGGGCGTTGTCGAGCTTGTAGATCAAGTTGCGCGCCAGCTCCGTGCGCTCGGGGCTGCCGGAGCGAATGATGATGGAGTTGGAACGCGGATCGCCAATCACATTGATCTTCTGGGTCTGGTCGGCCCCTTGGGTTTCCAGGAGCTCGGCGACCATGGCCGCGATATCGACAGCAATGCCGTTCTGGATCTGCACCACGTCAGTGTCGATGGCGCTGGGTGTGTCGATGCCACTGATGATCTGCGCGACCCGCGCGAGGTTTTCCGCGTAGTCGGTGATGACGATGCTGTTGTTACCGGGATAGGCGTTGATCGGGTTGTTTGGCGACACGATGGGGCGCAGCACCGGGATCAGGTTCACCGCGTTTTCGTATTGCAGCCGAAAGGTACGGGTCTGCATGCCGCTGCTGCCGGCGCTGTAGATCGGCCCGCCGAGCAACTTGGCATCGGCCTCCGGCACCACCTGGGCCACGCCGCCGACATCAACCACGCTGAACCCCTGCATGCGCAGCGCCGCCAACAGCATGTCGTAGGCCTGATGCGCGGGGACCTGGCCTTCGCTGACCAGGGTCAGGTTGCCTTTGACACGTGGGTCCACCAGGAACTGCTGACCGGTAGCACGGGACAGTGCGCGCACCACGGCCTGAATATCGGCGTCGACAAAGTTGAGCTGCACCGGTTGGTCGCCCAGCGGATTACGTGCCTTGACGGTCGTCGGGGCCTGGCCTCGGGCGCTGTTGGTCACCCGGTGCTGTATGGCAGGTTTGGGGACAAGTTCGCGCTGGCGATCCAGCACGGTATCGCCGCCGCGGCGGGTCTCGGCCAACGGCTGGCCGAGTTCGCTGTCCACCAACAACGGCTTGGTGGCCTGCTGGGTGCTGCACGCACTGAGCGCCAGCAACAGCAGTGGCGCGGCCATACGAAAAGGGGGGACTGACCACTTCATGAAGCTTCCTTAGCGCCAAGCGCCTGATCCATGCGAACGGTCCCGGACACAGTGCCGGCCGAAGTGTCGACGGTGTCCGGGGCACGCTGCAAACGTGCCTCGGACACTTCCAGAGAAAAGGTTCGGGGATTGCCCAACAACCAGCCCACCACAGCGTCCGCCGGGGCGTTGTCGAAGGTCAGGCGCCAACCGCCAGCATCCAGCGCCTGCAACTGGTAATGCTCGCGCAGACCGGCGCTGTCCAAGGCCTGGCGCAGCGCAGCTTCGTCGGCGGGCCGAGGTGCTGTGACGTCCTGCAACAGCACCTGCAACGCGGCAGCCTGGGCGCGCAGCTTGGGGGTTTCGGCTTGCCAATAGTCGATCTTTTTAAGCGCGGGCTGGACCAGAATCAGCCAGGTCAACAGGCTCGCCAGCACCAGACCGGCCCCCACCAGCATGCGTTTTTCACGCAGGGCCAGGCCGTTCCAGAACACATGGGTCTGGCTGCGTACGCGGTGCCATTTATTCATCGCCGGCTCCAGGTTTTTCCGCGATCTGGGCGGGCGCAATGCTCCACCCACGGTCGTCCCGTGTGGCGGCAAAACCTGCCTGGGCCAACGCGGCTTGCCACTCGCCCTCGGCCGCCGGGCTGCGGCTGTCAGCCAGCAGTTCCAGGTGCAATCGCCCCTGCTCGAAGGTCAGGGTGTCGACGCTGCCCACCATAAACGGCAGATGGCTGCCCACCAGTTGCAGCAGGCTGGGAAAGCGCTGGCCGGGGTCGGCGGCGGCGCCAGTCTGGCGTGCAGTCAGTTGCTGACGGGCCTGCTGCAACGGGTTGAGCACCACCGGCAATTCAGGAAACGCCTGGCGTACCTGCTGGCTCATCAACGCCTTGAGCCGCTGGCCTTCATCCGCCTGGCGGGCGGCGTACAGGTTGAGGCCGACCGTCCACACGACGGCAGCCAACGCGACACAGCCCAGCGCCCTGCCCCAGCCACCGCTGGACGCTTGGCTGAGACGCGCGTGCAGGCCCCAGCTCGGCACGGCACCGGCCCAACGCTGCGCCGCGTCCACCAGCGGCACATCGAGCGCCTGCAAACCCAGCGGGTGCACCGCTGCTTGTTGCAGGCTGTCGCGCGTCAACAAATAGCCTTCATCCAACGCCGCAGCCCCTACCGGCAAGGCATAGGGCGCGGGATACAGGCCGCGCAGTTTGAGTGGCGCCTGCGCCAGGACCTGGCTGAGTCGCTCCAGCCCAGCCTTCGGCACCCAACCAACCTGCACGCGGCCATCGCTTTCGCGCGGGCCGTGAGCCACTTGCATCTGTTCCACTGGGCCGAGGATCAACGCCTGGGCCGCGCAGGCCACGGCGGCATGGGTTTTGGCGGCAGGCAGTGGCGGCAATTCGAGGCTTGTCAGCAGGCTGTCGCAGGGGTGCAGAAAGCAGTCCACCGCGTGGCGGCCCTTGCCCAATTGCGCCAGGCTCTCATGGCCTTCAGAGGCCACCGTGCCACGCTCCCACCAGGCCCATTTCACCCGGCTGTCCACACTCAATTCAGCCAGCGGCGGCAAGGCAATGCGCAAGCGTTTCATACGCCCACCCGCGACCAGATCACCTGGGGCCGGCGGTTTTCCGGACGGTGCAGCAGCGCGTCGAGGGTCACCCGACGTTGCTCCTGCCGCGCCTGGCCTTGCAGGCGAAACCACTCGCTGGTGATGCCGACCTGCACTGAGTCCACCGCCACCTGGGGCAAGTGCAGGCGATTGACGAAATCCCCCCGGTTGATAAACCAATGCCCGCCGTCACGCTCAGCCACCAGCGCCTGGGCCTGGGACAGACTCAGTTGGGGCACCACGGCGCTGAGCACTTCGGCGCGGGCGGTGTTGCCGTTGACCCAAGTCATGTCGGGCAGCACGCTGATATAGGTCTGCATGCGCTGCAACACCGCGGCGTCGAGGCCTTCCACACCGCTCAAGTCATCCAGGCTGCGCAGCATCGGGTACTTGGCGGGCGTATCGAGTTGCGCATAGGACGCGATGACCCGCTGGCTGATACGCCGGCTCACCGCCGGGTCAACGCCGATCAGGCGGCACAGGCGTTCAAAACTCTGCAGTTGCTCGGCATCCACCCGCTGGCGATTGACCAGGTTGCGCAGGTTGAACTTGCCCTGCTCGTCTTCAACCCGACCTTCGAATGTGCCGCCCTGAGCGCGGGCCCAAGGTTGGTCAAGGCGGGTCAGCACGTCTTTCTGGCGCGCCTCCCACAGCATCTGTCGGCTGCGCTCAAGCCCTCCCTGCAACAGCCACTGGCCCTGCGTGCGCATCTGCTCGGCTTCCAGGCTGCGGGTAAACACGGTCTGGCGCGTGAGCATGGCGCCGGCGATCACCGCGACCACGGCGGCGATCAGCAACGCGCTGATAATCGCCATGCCGCGCTGCTTCGCCGCTGGGGGCGAATACTGTTTCATGGCGCGCCTTACAACTGCCAGGAGCCAATATCGGCATTCACGCCATCGCCATCCGGCTGGCCATCGGCGCCGAGGGAGAACACATCGACTTCACCATTGGCGCCCGGGTTGAGGTAGTGATACGGGTGGCCCCACGGGTCATTCGGCAATCGGTCAAGGTAGGCGCGCCAGGTGTTGGTCTTGGCATCCGCCGGGCGTTCCACCAGCACTTTCAGGCCCTGGGTCATGTTCGGGTAAGTGCCGTGGTCGAGGCGGTAGAGTTTCAGCGCCTGCATCAAGCCGCCGATGTCCTGCCTGGCCGCCGTGGCCCGCGCCTGGTCCGGCCGGTCGAGCACCTTGGGCACCACCATCGCCGCCAGAATCCCGAGGATGACCACCACCACCATGATCTCGATCAAGGTAAAGCCACGCTGGCCGCGAGGGCCTGGCAATGGGGACGTTAGGCGCGCGATATCCATCTCGACATTCCTTGGGTTGGGTGCATTTCGTGGCGCAGTGTTGCAAGAACATATGTCAGTCGTATTGAAAATCCTCGGGAGGTTCGGTCGCCAATCGGTCAACTCGCGGCGCTAGTCTGCGGGCCTGTTTACGGGCTTTGAGAGCGCCATGTACGGCCATCGCAACGAGCAAGGATTTACCCTGATTGAAGTGCTGGTGGCGCTGGCGATCATTGCCGTGGCCATGGCCGCCGCTGTGCGTGTGGCCGGATTGATGACCCAGAGCAACGGGCTGCTGCGGGATAAGTCGATGGCGTTGCTGGCGGCCCAAAGTCGCCTGGCGGAGGTGCGCCTGGAGGGCGGCCTGCGCAGCGGCAAGAAGACCTTCGAGTGCGACCAGGGCCGCTTGAAGCTGCGGTGCGAACAGACCGTCAGCGCCGATGGCCCGCTCTTTCAAATTAGCGTGTTGGTGCTCGACGCCAGCCGTGAGGCGCCGCCCCTGGCGCGGCTCGCCACCCAGGTCATGGCCGAGTGAGGCGCGGCAACGCAGGGGCATCCGGCAACTTATCGAGGTTGACGCGCAGCTTCTCGCCACCGCGCTCAATCTCCACGCCATCGCCTTCGATAGCCGTCAGCCGCACGCCAGGGCTGAGGCGTTCACCCAAAAGAAAACTGCGCGGCGGGCCGTCGTTGAGGCTGAGGATCGCCACCGCACCGCGCGCGCCAGCGAGTACGCCAGTGACCTTGACCTGCAACGCCGTCGGCGCATTGGCAAACCATTGCAGCGCCGGGTTATCGCTGCGCGCCGCCAGAGCCTGCGGGGTGGCCTGGGGCGTGTGGGATTCGGCGGACGTGAGTAGCAGCGGCGTCCACACCACCCCGCCAGCCAATGCCGCCAGCAACGCACCGATCTGCACGCCCTGGGCGGGTGAAAATCGCAGGGAAAAAGCCATGAGTGGGACCTCCTGTTTGTCCGTGTCTCCAGCGTACAGGCCAATTCGCACGTTTTTATTTCACAACCTCGCCAGTTCAGCAGGTGCCCCACGATGAAACAGCACGGCTTCACTCTGATCGAGCTAATGGTGGTGCTGGTAATCATCGGCATCGCCAGCGCGGCCATCAGCCTGAGCATCAAGCCTGACCCGCTGCACCTGCTGCGCAAAGACGCCGAACGCCTGAGCCAATTGCTGCAAGTGGCCCAGGCCGAAGCCCGCGCCGACGGCCGCCCGATTACCTGGCGCGCCGATGCCAAGGGGTTTCGCTTCAACCGTCGCCGTGATGACGGGATGGGCATGGAGGCGTTCCAGGGCGATGCCCAATTGCGCCCACGCTTATGGGAGAGCACGCCGATGCAAATCAACATCGAACCCCGGCAAACCCTGGTGCTCGATGCCGAGTGGATCAACCCACCCGTGCGTGTGGTGCTGTCCGACGGGCAACACAGCCTCAGCCTGCAACGCGATGCCGCCGGTTTGATGCGCGTGGTGAGCCAGCCATGAGTTCAGCGCAGAAGGGCTTCACCCTGATCGAAGTGATGGTGGCGATCATGTTGATGGCGGTGGTCAGCCTGATCGCCTGGCGCGGCCTCGACAGCGTGACCCGCGCGGATCATCACCTGCAGGCGAGCACGGAACAGACTGAGGCGTTGTTGCGAGTGCTGAACCAGCTGCAGCGGGACATCAGCCTCAGGGCCAGCGTCGAACTGACCGCACCGACAGACGACGCCGATGGACTGGCCGCGGTGACGGTGCGCAGCTCTGACAGCAAGGGGTTTGAGTTGGACGTGATTCGTCGTGCACCGGTCGCTGGGGATGGGCTGCAACGGGTGCGCTGGTGGCTCAAGGGCGACAACCTGTATCGCGCGGCGGCGCCTGCGCGGGATCGGTTTCCGTTGCCGGCGGCCAAGGATGGCGTGGTGGTGTTGACGGGGGTGAGCGATCTGCAGGTGCGGGTGTGGGAGACGGATAAGGGCTGGCGGCAGTTGAGTGGGAATCGGCGGGGGGATCCTTTGGGGTTGGAGGTTAGGCTGGTCAGGCAGACCGCTCAGGGGGTTGAGCGGTATCGGCAGGTTTTGGGGCCTTTGCGGGTGGGGGAGTGATTGGGGGCATATCCGTTATTTGGGTGATGGCCGCTTAGGGTTCCGCCCTTACGGCGGCTCACTTTGGAAAAGCCCCAAAGTAAGCAAAGGGCTCTTGCCCCAACACTCGGCACCTCGCCTAGGCTCGGTGTGCCCGCACTCCGGCTTGAATCCGTGGGCCGCCGCGATGGGCCATCCATGGCCCAGCGCGGCTAACCCGGCGTCCTGCCGGGTTACCCACGGATTCAAGCCTGCGTTCGGCCAGCGTGTTTGACGGGGCGCCTGAGATCAAGATCAAAAGCGCAGATCAAAAGACCGCTGACTTCGTCAGCGAAAAGGATGTAAGAGCCAGATCAAAAGCACATCAAAAGCACATCAAAAGCAGAGCAAAAGCAGAGCAAAAGCAGAGCAAAAGCAGAGCAAAAGCAGAGCAAAAGCAGAGCAAAAGCAGAGCAAAAGCAGGACAGCAGGCTAGGACCTATCTGTCTGATCTATGGAGATCAAACTGTGGGAGGGGGCTTGCTCCCGATGGCAGTGGGTCAGTCACAACTGCATCAACTGACACACCCTCATCGGGAGCAAGCCCCCTCCCACATTTGAAATGAGGTCGACCTGAGAACCCGGTCGGCTCTAAGGCCGCCGCGCTCTTGCTTTTGATCTGAAATCGCCCCGTCAACCACGATGGCCGGAATTCGACGTTGATTTGGGGGGTAAACCGGCAGGGATGCCGGTTTAGCCGCCCTGCGCCATGGATGGCGCGTGGCGGCGGCCCCCCAAATCAATGTCGTATTACGGGCATGCCGAGCTTAGGCGAGGCACCGAGTGGTGGGGCGAAGGCCTTTTGGTTACTTTTGTCTGGGCCGGCATTCCGGCCTTTACAAAAGTGACCCGCTGTAAGAGCGGAACCACAAGCCGTCGTTACCTAAATAACGGATATGTACACCCTAACGGATACGTACACCCTAACGGATATGTACGCCGACACACCTCAACTCAACAAAACAACCCCCCCAGGCAACTCCGTACACTTAGCCCCATAAGCATCCCGTATCAACAACGCCACGCCCGCCAACTGCTGCAAACTAAACCGCGCCTGCACCCGCCGCTGCCCCAGTTCCTTGTTAAGCAACACCAACATCCCCGGCCGATAGCGGTTGATCTCATCCACCACCGTCGCCAACGTCGCGTTGTCAAACACCAGCACCTGCTCACGCCAGGCCACCACCGACTGCGTATCCACGGTGATCACGTCACTGACCCCGGCAGCGCCGTAGCTCATTTGCCGACCACGGCCCAAACTCACGCTGTTGCCGCCAACGTCCACCGACAGCGACCCTTCGATACAGGTGACACACACCCTGTGATCGGTATGACGCACATTGAACCGCGCCTGCGCCGCACTGACCCAGCCCTCCCCGGCCTGGACCTTGAGCGGCTGCGCAATATGGGCGACGACCTCGACCTCGCCTTCGAGCAATTCAATCCCCTGACCCACCCGGCTGATGCGCGTCTGGGTATTGAGTTCCAGGCTCACGCCGTCACTCAACAGCACTTGGCGCTGCTCGCCGACCTCAGTGCGATAGTCCGCCGTCAGCCCGGAAAACCCGCCCGGCACGCCGACGCGCACCATCACCACCGCCGCCGACGCGGCAATCGCGGCCCCCAGAAATGCGCGACGCCCGAACTGACGCGGCGCAGACGGTTGCTCAAGCGCCGGTGCCAATTGCTGCCACAACCCCTTCGCCTGCTCAAACGCCTGGGCATGCTCCGCGCTCTGGGCGCACCAGGCTTTGAGGGCCTTGGCATCGGCCACGGTGGCGCGGCCCGAGGTCAGCAGGAGCAGCCAGTCGCGGGCTTCATCGTGCAAGGGGCTGGCGGCGGATTGCCGGGCGATGGAGAGGCTAAAAATGTTCAAGCGCGCACATACTCACGGTTTTATCAGGGACTCAACACTAAGACGGTTTTCCGGCGCCGGGACCGAACCGCTGGATCACTTTTCTTTCCAGTCGTTTGGCGCAATGACCCAGTGCGGCCTTGATTTCCTTCTCGACCATGCGCGTGGAAATGCCGAAGCGCTGGGAGATTTCCAGGTGCGGCGCCTCTTCCAGGCGGGCGGCGATCAGGATCTTGCGTCGGCGCGAGGGCAGTTCATACAGGGCTTTGACCAGGGACTGGATTTCACGTTGACCGCCCACCACCCGCGACGGGTCCTGGGCTTCGTCGGCGCTTTGCAGCAGTTCTTCCACCTCGCTGCCGGTCAGCAAACGGGCGTCGGCCTCGCGGCGGTCGGCAGCGATGTTCAGGGCCATGCGGTACAGGTAGGCATTGGGTTGCGCCAGGTTCGGCGGCATCTCCATGCGGTCGACTCGCAGGTAGGTTTCGTGCAACACGTCATTGGCCAGGTCCTCGGAGCCCAGACGCTTGCGCAAACGCACCTTGAAATCTTCGTAAGAGGCCAGGAACAAGCTGACCATCGTGCTGTGCCCGGTATTTTTCATCCGCCCGAGGCTCCTTTTACGGCTGTGCATTCCATGCGTGTTCCTGTGGTGTCGGGCATCAAGAGCAAAGTCACCGGTTGACGCAGTGAACTCGGCGCCGGGCGTTCCACCCGTGCAGCGCCCAAGCTGCGGACCAGTGCTTCATCGCGTTGTTCATCGCCGGTGGAGCTGACCAGCCGGCTGTGTTCGATCATGCCGTCGCGGTTGACCCACACCTGCACCAGCGCACGAAAACTGCCGGGCCGAGTCAGGGGCGAACGGCACAGGCTGGTCTCGATGGCCTGCTGCAAGGCCGTGGCGTAGCTGTTATTGATCCGTGCAGCACTGCGGGCCGCCGCACCATGCGCCGGGGGCGGTTGGCTGACCTCGGGCAACTGCAAGGTAAACGCATCGCTGCGTGCATAACGTGCCATCAGGCCGCTCCCTGTCAGCAACATCGCCAGAGCCTCCTGCGCCGTGAAGCGACCGCGCACGGCGAGGGAGCGTCGGCCCTGCGTCAACTCGCGGTCCACGAGCACCGCTATCCCCGTCGCGCGGCTATAGGCCTGCAGGGCGTGTTCAAGGTCTTGCGCGGGCAGGTTCAGCAGCAACAGCGGCGACTGCGCTCGCGCAACCCCGCCGCCAGCCAGCAGCAACAGCAAGACCAGGGCGCATACGGCGCGCCTCCAGGCTCCCTGTTCACCCCCTGCGTAGCATCGCTGCACGGCCGACGCGCCCTAGAAAACCGTCATCCTGAGGCCCGTTTATGAACCTGATGTTACGGTGATAGCAAAAAAAACATCACGGTGACGAGAAGCCCGCTGCACTAGACTCTCAAGCCATACCGGCCCACTCCTTCGGGCCTGCCAGGAGGCCATGATGAAGCTGCTCCCGACCCTCGCCAGCCTGTTGCTGTGCGCCGCCCTGCCCTTACTCGCCCACGCCGACAATGCGCCAAGCGGTTGCACCGAGGTCACGGTGGATGGGTACAAGGCGCCGGATTACGGCTGCCTGGGCCAACAAATGGGCAATGACACGAATGCAACCAAAGCGGCGAAGAAAAACCGTGAGGCACAGCATCTTTCTATCGAGCAGCGGCCGCCGAACGCCGTGGGCTTATCCACCCCGGCGGCAACCAGCGTGCGCATGGGCAATACGTTTGGTACGTCGGTCAAGCCGCAACGGCCGTGAGCCTTTTGACGAAATTTTCATCTTTGCCCCCCTATGATCGGCCACCTCGTTGGGGAGTAACCGGCTTCTGACCCCGTTGGAAGCGTTCGTATCAACATATTCGGCAACCTGCCGTGGTGCGAACACCGTTTTTCGGTTGGTGAGACCAGCGACACATCCATGCCTAAAGTCGGGCGCGTGGTTGTGTCGTTGTGTCCTATAGCCCGACTGGAAGCCTCACCGTGAACCCCATTTCCCTGATTCTTCTCGCCCTGGCCATGTCCACGGACGCCTTCGCGGCGGCCATCGGCAAAGGCTCCAGCCTGCACAAACCGCGTTTGACCGAAGCCCTGCGTGCCGGTGTGATTTTTGGTGTGATCGAAGCCATCACCCCGATGATCGGCTGGGCGATCGGCCACGTGGCCACCCGTTGGGTGGAAAGCTGGGACCACTGGATCGCCTTCACCCTGCTGGTCGGTTTGGGCCTGCACATGATCTGGAACGGGCTCAAGGCCGATGACGAAGAAGCCGAGAAACCGACCCAGCAC
This sequence comes from Pseudomonas sp. TE3911, assembly GCF_054062775.1. Classification (NCBI taxonomy): domain Bacteria; kingdom Pseudomonadati; phylum Pseudomonadota; class Gammaproteobacteria; order Pseudomonadales; family Pseudomonadaceae; genus Pseudomonas; species Pseudomonas sp. TE3911. The sequence continues at coordinate 2,934,239 of NZ_JBSSFP010000001.1, forward strand.
TCGTTCATGATCCTCGCCGTCACGGCGTTTGCCACCAGCATCGATGCGATGGCAGTGGGTGTTGGCCTGGCGTTCGTCGACGTGAATATCCTGGTGGCCTCCGCCGCGATTGGCCTGGCGACCATGACCATGGTGACCATCGGCATGATGCTCGGGCGGGTGCTGGGCACCGTGGTGGGCAAGCGTGCCGAGATGGTCGGCGGCGTGGTGTTGATGCTGGTGGGTGCGACGATTCTTTACGAGCATCTCTCGGTCTGACGTGCACACATAACAAATGTGGGAGGTGGCTTGCCACCGATGGCGGTGGGTCAGTCAATGATGCTGTGACTGTACTACCGTTATCGGGGGCAAGCCCCCTCCCACAGGGGTTCTACGGTGGCTTGGAGGTCGAGTTTTCAGGCCGCGTGGCTTTCCTTCTTCAAACTCTCCATATCGATCACGAACCGATACTTCACATCGCCCTTGAGCATCCGCTCATACGCTTCGTTGATGCCTTGGATGTCGATCATCTCCACGTCCGAGACAATCCCGTGCTTGGCGCAGAAGTCGAGCATGTCCTGGGTCTCCTGGATCCCACCGATCAGCGAACCAGCCAGGCTGCGGCGCTTGAAAATCAGGTTGAACACGGTCGGCGACGGGTGCGGGCTGTCGGGGGCGCCGACCAGGGTCATGGTGCCGTCGCGCTTGAGCAGGTTAAGGAACGCATCGAGGTTATGCGGCGCGGCGACGGTGTTGAGGATGAAGTCCAGGCTGTTGGCGACCTTGGCCATTTCGTCTGGGTTCTTCGACACCACCACGTGGTCGGCGCCCAGGCGCAGGCCGTCTTCGCGTTTGTTGGGTGAGGTGGTGAACAGCGTGACCTCTGCGCCCATGGCGTGGGCGATCTTCACCGCCATGTGGCCGAGGCCGCCGAGGCCGACCACACCGACCTTCTTACCGGGCCCGACCTTCCAGTGATGCAGCGGTGAATACGTGGTGATGCCCGCACACAACAACGGCGCCACGGCGGCCAGGTTGGAATCGTCGTGGGAGATGCGCAGCACGAACTTCTCCTTGACCACGATGCTGTCCGAGTAGCCGCCAAAGGTATTTTCACCGCCGAACACCGGGCCGTTGTAGGTGCCGGTAAAACCGCTCTCGCAGTATTGCTCTTCGCCCTCGGCGCACGAGGCGCAGTGCTGGCAACTGTCGACCATGCAGCCGACACCGGCGAGATCGCCGACCTTGAATTTGCTGACATTGGCGCCGACTGCCGTCACACGGCCGACGATTTCATGGCCGGGGACCGACGGGTAAAGGGTGTTGTTCCACTCGTTGCGCACGGTGTGCAGGTCGGAGTGGCACACGCCGCAATACAGGATGTCGATCTGTACATCGTCAGCCCCTGGCGCGCGGCGCTCGAAGGTAAAGGGCTTGAGGACATCCTTGGCGTTCTGGGCGGCGTAGCTGTAAGTCTTGGCCATTTCGTTCACCTGTGTGATCTGACGGTAGAGGTCAGTGGACCAGCATAGACGCTGAACCGTTCAACCAAGCACACCCATACAAGCCCTTCGTCAGGTTTACGGCAATAGTGAGCTAGAGTCTTCTCGCCCCCTCAATCAGGAGTTTTCCATGAGCACATTCGTTGCCAAAGACGGTACCCAGATCTACTTCAAGGACTGGGGCAGCGGTAAGCCCGTGCTGTTCAGCCACGGCTGGCCGCTGGATGCCGACATGTGGGAATACCAGATGGAATACCTGAGCAGCCGTGGTTACCGCACCATCGCGTTCGACCGCCGTGGCTTTGGCCGTTCGGACCAGCCGTGGACCGGCAACGACTACGACACCTTCGCCGATGACATCGCGCAGTTGATCGAACACTTGGACCTCAAGGAGGTGACCCTGGTGGGCTTCTCCATGGGCGGTGGCGATGTTGCGCGCTACATCGCACGCCACGGCAGTGCCCGGGTTGCCGGCCTGGTGCTGCTGGGTGCAGTGACGCCGATCTTCGGCCAGAAGCCCGATTACCCACAGGGCGTGCCGACCGATGTGTTCGACGGTATCAAGGCCGGTTTGCTGAAAGACCGTGCGCAGTTCATCGCTGATTTCAACACGCCGTTCTTCGGCATCAACAAGGGCCAGACCGTTTCCGAAGGTACGCTGACCCAGACCCTGCAAATCGCGATGCTGGCGTCCCTCAAGTCGACCGTGGATTGCGTCACGGCCTTCTCCGAAACCGACTTCCGCCCGGACATGGCCAAGATCGACGTGTCGACCCTGGTGATCCATGGCGATGGCGACCAGATCGTGCCGTTCGAAACCACCGGTAAAGTGGCCGCCGAGATGATCAAGGGCGCCGAATTGAAGGTCTACAAAGATGCGCCCCACGGGTTTGCCGTGACCCACGCCCAGGCGTTGAACGAAGACTTGCTGGCGTTCCTGAAGCGCTGAAACCGCTCTCCTTATTTAGCCGGGCTTGCCCGGCTTTTTTTATTCAGGCAAAACGCTTACCGAGCACAAAACGCCCCGGCCCGGCGATCAGCAAGCTGGTAAAGAGGATCAGCAACAACCACCCAAACTGCCCTTCAAACAATGTCCACTCTGGATGCACGACCACCATGGCGATCAACAGCACCGCCAGGATGGGCAGGCATGCCAGGCGCACCAGCACGCCGACAAGGATCAGCAACGGGCACAGCACTTCGGCAAAAATCGCCAGCAGCAGCGTGACGTGTGCGCCGAGGTGAAACGGGTCTTCGATCAGCTTCAGTTGTTCGCTGTAATTGAGCAATTTGGGCAAGCCGTGTACCCACAGCAGGAACAACGCCCCGCTCGCCCGCAGAAACAACAGCCCCAGATCCTGATGTCTTGATTCGTTCATAGGTGTTCCCTGTTGGTTGACACATCGATTGTGTCCACAGAGCGCCCCCCAAGATTGCAAGCCTGTGCTGACCTTTACTCCCCCGTTCCCGCAAACCCCGCGACGATTTCATCGATGACTACCCGCACCCGCGCGGTGTGGCGCAGGTCGGCGTGGGTCACCAGCCACACGTCATAAGGCACCGGCCGCGTGCGCTCGGGCCAAAGGCGAACCAGGCCGTCACGCTCGCCGGTGTACACCGGGATCTCGCCGATACCGAGCCCGGCGGCAATGGAGCGGCGCACCAGCAGGCTGGAACTCAACGCCGCGACAATGCGCCCACGGCCCAAGGGTTCGGACACCAGGGTCAGGTCTTTGTGGGTTTGCAGATAGGGTTGGTAGACCACCAGATCGTGGCCTTCAAACAGGCTGCCGGGCTCGGGAATCCCGTGGCGATCGACGTAAGCCTGGGAAGCAAACAACCCCAGCGGCCATCGAGCGATGCGACGGGCTATCAGGTCGGGGCTGTCGGGACGGGTGTTGCGCACGGCAATGTCGGTTTCACGTTTGGCCAGGCTCAGGAACTGGGTCGATGCGTCCAACTGCACGCGCACATCCGGGTGCTGGGCGTGGAGGCGCGCAATCGCAGGGATCATAAAGTCGATGGCCAGGGAATCGGTGGTGCTGACCCGTACGGTACCGGTCAGGCGGTCATCCAGGCCTTGGATCTGCCGCTCCAGGTCCAGGGCCGAACGCTCCATTTTTTCCACCGAGTGCAACGCGGCTTCGCCCACGGCGGTCAAGGCGTAGCCCTCGGAGGTGCGCAAGAACAGCGTCGCGCTCAAGGACTTTTCCAGGGCGTTGACCCGCCGCCCGACGGTGGCCTGGTCCACCCCCAGCACCCGTGCAGCGCCGCGCAGTGTGGACTCGCGGCATACCGCCAGGAATACCCGTGCGTCATCCCAATTCATGCGTACTCCTTATGCTGCATATCTGCATCACTGTGCCGTGTAATCGCTGCATTATTGCACCGACGTTCCTCGATATGCTGGGCGCCAGAGAAAAATACTCAGGACCGCCACCATGCAAGACACTCAAGCACGCAGCACCGTCTGGCTGCCCATCTTCGCCGGCCTGTGCGCCAGCCTGGTCAGCATCGGCCTGGCGCGGTTTGCCTACACGCCGTTGATTCCATCGCTGATCCAGGCCCACTGGTTCAGCGCCAATGACGTGGTGTACCTCGGCGCCGCCAACCTGGTGGGTTACCTGATCGGCGCGCTGATAGGCCGCCCCCTGGCCCAACGCAGCTCCAACAGAAGCGCCCTGCGTCTGATGATGGTGGCGGTGACCCTGGCGTTTTTTGCCTGTGGTTTTCCGTTGTCGGTGACGTGGTTCTTCGGCTGGCGCCTGCTGTCGGGCATTGCCGGTGGCGCGATCATGGTGCTGGTGGCCGCGACCGTGTTGCCCCATGTACCGGCCGCACGCCGAGGCCTGGCCAGTGGCGCGATCTTCCTGGGCATCGGTTTGGGGATTGCCGGTTCGGGCACACTGGTCCCACCGCTGCTGAGCCTGGGTTTGCAGCAGACCTGGTTCGGTCTCGGTCTGTTGGCGGTGGTGCTGACGGCCGCCAGTTGGTTCGCCTGGCCCAACGGCACGCAGCATGAAGCACCGCAACCGGCGGGCAGCACGTTGCCGACCCCTGCTGGCGTGTACCTGCTGTTTGCCCAATACGCCTTTATGGCGGCGGGCCTGGTGCCGGCGATGGTGTTTCTGGTGGATTACGTGGCCCGCGGCCTGGGTGCCGGGGCGCATATCGGCGCGATGATCTGGGTGATGTACGGCCTGGGCTCGATTGTGGGGCCCGTCACTTATGGGTTCCTGGCAGACAAGCTCGGCGCACGCTTGAGCATCCGCGTGGTGTTGCTGGTGCAGGCGATTGCCGTTGGTATGTTGCCGTTCGCCGGCTCGTTTACGGCCCTGGCGGTACTGGCGGTCATCCTCGGCTCCTTCCCGCCGGGCATCGTGCCGCTGGCGCTGGCGCGGGTGCACGAACTGATCCCCAATCATCACCAACAGCAGGTCGCCTGGAGCCGTGCCACGGTGTCCTTTGCCACCTTTCAGGCGGTCGCGGGCTTTGCTTACTCAGCCCTGTTCAATGCGAGCGGCGGCCAGCATGCGCTGTTGTTCATGATCGCGGCCGGGGCGATAGTGGTCGCCCTTGCACTGGAACTGGTCATGCTTTTGCTGAACCGCCGGCCGCCCGACGCGGTCCCACCCCATACGCTCATCGCTGCAGGTAACTTCAAATGATGCTCCCTAACGACATGACCCTGATCGAAATCACCACGCCCGGTGGCCCAGAGGTGCTCCAACCGCGCCAGGCGCAAGTGCCCGTGGCCGGTCCCGGCGAGATCCTGATCCGCGTGCACGCCGCCGGGGTGAATCGCCCCGACGCCCTGCAACGTGCGGGCAAATACCCGATGAAGCCCGGCATGAGCCCGATTCCGGGTTTGGAAGTGGCCGGTGAAGTGGTGGCGCTGGGCGACGGCGTGACCGCGTTCAGCCTGGGCGACAAGGTGTGTGCCCTGACCAATGGCGGCGGTTATGCGCAGTTTTGCGCGGTGCCCGCTGGCCAGGCTTTGCCGATCCCCGAGGGCATGGACTGGATTCAAGCCGCCGCCGTACCGGAAACCTTCTTCACTGTGTGGGCCAACCTGTTCGGCCTCGGCGATGCGCACACCGGCCAACGCGTGCTGATCCACGGCGGCACCAGCGGCATCGGTACGACCGCGTTGATGCTGTGCCGCGAATTCGGCATCCAGGCTTTCGCCACCGCCGGCAGCGCCGACAAATGCGCGGCCATTGCGAAGCTGGGCGCCACGCCGATCAATTACCGCGAGCAGGACTTCGCCGACGTCATTGCCCAACAGACTGACGGCCAGGGTGTGGATGTGATCCTAGACATCATGGGAGCCTCGTATCTCAACAACAATCTCAAGGCCCTGGCCATGGACGGCCACTTAGTAATGCTGGGTTTCCTCGGCGGCGCCAAGGCCAACGACGTCGACCTGCTGACCATCCTCGGCAAACGCGCGGTGATTACCGGTTCGCTGTTGCGCGCGCGCAGCAAGGATGAAAAAGCCGCGATCGCCGAACAGTTGCGTGAATACATTTGGCCGGTACTGGAAGCCGGGCGCTGCTTGCCGATCATCGACAAGGTGTACGAATACACCGACGCGGCCCAGGCCCATGCGCGGATGGAAGGTGGGGATCATATCGGCAAGATTGTCTTGCGGGTCGCGTAACCAGCAGGCACTAGATAGCAAATGTGGGAGGGGGCTTGCCCCCGATTGCAGTGGGTCAGTCAATGATGCTGTGACTGTCCCGCCGCCATCGGGGGCAAGCCCCCTCCCACATTGGTTGCATGACTATCCGAGGGTTGCGCGCGCGCAGCAAGGATGAAAAAGCCGCGATTGCCGAACAGTTGCGTGAATACATTTGGCCGGTACTGGAAGCCGGGCGCTGCTTGCCGATCATCGACAAGGTGTACGAATACACCGACGCGGCCCAGGCCCATGCGCGGATGGAAGGTGGGGATCATATTGGCAAGATTGTCTTGCGGGTCGCGTAACCAGCAGGCATTAGATAGCAAATGTGGGAGGGGGCTTGCCCCCGATTGCAGTGGGTCAGTCAATGATGCTGTGACTGTCCTGCCGCCATCGGGGGCAAGCCCTCTCCCACATTGGTTGCATGACTACCCGAGGTACGTGGGGTAGTCGATATACCCTTCCTCACCCCCACCATACATCCCCTCTTCACGCAGCGGATTCAGCGGCCACCCGTTGAATATCCGCTGCGGCAGATCCGGGTTGGCAATAAACGGCCGACCAAACGCGATCAAATCCGCCAGCCCTGCTTCCACCAGTTTCGCGCCGCGTTCAGCGGTGTAGCGCCCGGCATAGATAATGCGGCCGCTGAAGGTGCTGCGCACGGCTTCACGGAAGCTGTCGGGCAGGATGGGCGCATTGTCCCAGTCGGCTTCGGCGATGGAGACATAAGCAATGCCTGACGCTTGCAGCACTTTGATCGCTTCGATGTAGGTGTGGTGCGGGTCTTCTTCCACCAGGCCGATGTACACACGGTCTTCGTCGGTGCCGCTGAACAACGGTGAAAAACGCACGCCAAGGCGTTCCGGGCCGACCACGGCGCTGACCGCTTCGACGATCTCACGCAGAAAGCGCAGACGGTTTTCCAGTGAGCCACCGTACTCATCGTCGCGGGTGTTGGAATGGGCCGAGATGAACTGGTTGACCAGGTAACCATTGGCCGAATGGATTTCCACCCCGTCGAACCCTGCGTCCAGGGCATTGCGCGCAGCCTGGGCGTAGTGCCCTACCAGTTGCTTGACCTCAGCGGTGCTCAACGCACGCGGCACGGGTGGTTGCACCAGTTCGCCGGTGCCAGGCCCGGTGGCGATAAAAGCTTTGGCTTGCAAGGCCGCCAGCGCAGATGGCGCCACGGGTGCTGCGCCGTCGGGCTGCAAGGCGTTATGGGACACGCGCCCCACATGCCACAGTTGCGCGAAGATCACCCCGCCGTCGGCATGCACCGCGTCGGTGACTTTGCGCCAGCCGTCGATCTGCGCCGGGCTGTAGATGCCCGGCGTCCAGGCATAGCCCTGGCCACGGGGTTCAATCTGCGTGCCTTCGCTGACCATGAATCCGGCGCTGGCACGCTGACGGTAATACTCAGCCATCAGATCGGTGGCGATATCGCCGGGCTGGGCGCTGCGTTGGCGGGTCAGCGGCGGCAGCACGACACGGTTAGTCAGGGTGTGATTGCCCAGTTTTACCGGGGTACTTAAAACGTTGTCAGTCATGGGTTTTTCCAAATTTTGGGCGCACGAAAGCATTGGCGACTCTAAAGAGTCGCCAACGAATCGAGCGGTTGATTAAGTTAAGCGGTGAGTTTCAGCAGAGCCTTGGCGACATCGCTGGAACTGCCGGGGTTCTGCCCGGTGACCAGCAAGCCATCAACGATAACGAAGGATGCCCAGTCGGCGCCCTTCTCATACTTGCCACCCAATTTCTTGAATTCATCTTCAATCAGGAAAGGCACCACCTTTGTCAGGCCTACGGCGTCTTCCTCAGAGTTGGAGAAACCGGTCACGCGACGGCCTTTGATCAACGGCTCACCGTTGACCGCCTTGACGTGACGCAGCGCGCCCGGTGCGTGGCAGACAAAACCAATCGGCTTGCCGGCACGCTCAAAGGATTCGATCAGCGAGATGGACACCGGCGATTCCGCCAAGTCCCACAGCGGGCCGTGGCCGCCTGGGTAAAACACCGTGTCGAAGGCGTCCACGTTGACCGTGTCCAGCTTGACGGTGTTGGCCAGCGCCTGCTGCGCCGCCGAGTCGGCCGCGAAGCGATGGGTCTGCTCGGTTTGCGCATCCGGCTCGTCGCTGACCGGGTCCAACGGCGGCTGGCCACCGGCTGGGGATGCCAGTACCACGTCGGCGCCGGCGTCCTTGAACGCGTAATACGGAGCGGCAAACTCTTCGAGCCAGAAGCCGGTCTTGCGGCCGGTGTCGCCAAGCTGGTCGTGAGAGGTCAGTACCATTAATACTTTCATTTTCCAGTGCCTCGATCAGTGAATGTCAGTGTGTTCAGGGTGACCCAACAACTGTCGGGTCAGCAGCAACGCCTCATCAAACGGCGCGGATGTAAGGGTGATCTTGCTCATGACACTGCTTCCCAGCCACAGCGCATACAACTGCTGGGCCAAGTCCTGTGGGCGGTGTTGAAGCCGCAATGAGCCGTCTTCTACGCCGCGCTGCAGCGCCACGGCGAGTAATGCAATGGTGCGCGAAGTGCCGCGTTGCAGGGCCAAACGCATCGGCTCTGAAAGGTCAGACACCTCCGCACCCAGTTTGACGGCAAGGCATTTGCCCGCTTCGGTGCAGCCGGTCTGATTGTCGATCCAGGCGTCCCAATAGCGCATCAACTTGGCGTGCTGGGATAAACCCGGTTGGTCGAACAGTTGCTGCATACCGTGCACGTAGTGGTCGAAGTAGGTGTCGAGCAACACAACACCGAAGCCATCTTTAGAGGTGAAGTAGTGATAGAACGACCCCTTGGGCACCTCGGCCGCTTGAAGGATTTCGTTCAGGCCCACCGCAGAAAATCCCTTGCGGCCGACAAGCACTTGCGCCGCATCCAGAATGGTCTGTCGTGTATTTTTGGTTTCGCTGCTCATGCTTGACTCCAACCGATTAGACCAGTCGTCTAGTTCGTTGAGGCAATGTTAGGGGCCGAGTCGAACCCTCACAATGTCAGATACGCAAGGATTCCGGACATCGCCCGAGGCGGGTTGCCGTTTACCCGGCACGCGCCGACAATCCACCCTCCCGCGCCCCTTGGAGAATGACGATGCACAGCGTTGCGCTGATGGTTTACCCGAACTTTCAATCCCTGAGCCTCAGCCTGGGCTCGGTGTTCGAGTGCGCGAACCTGTTGCGGGCCGAGCCCGCCTATGAATTTCACCTGGTGTCAGAGCGTGGCGGCGCGGTGATGACCTCCCAGGGTTTTTCGGTGAACACCTCGCCGATTCGGCCCGAGGGCTATGACACCCTGATTGTGAGCGGCTACCTGGAATTCCGCCTGCCGGAGGCCAACCTGCTGGAGTTGGTCAAGGCCGCTTCGGCGCAATCACGCCGAGTGGCCTCGTTGTGCATGGGCATCTTTGTGCTGGCCGAAGCCGGATTGCTGGAGGGCAAGCGCACCACCACTCATTGGATTCACGCCCCGGCGTTTCGCAAGCGCTACCCGGATATCCATCTGGAGGAAGACAAGCTGTTTGTGGTGGACGGCCAAGTGTGGACCGGCGCCGGCATGAGCGCCGGTGTGGACATGGCGTTGGCCATGGTGGAGAACGACCTGGGCAGCGACCTCGCCCGGCGCATTGCACGCAAATTGGTGATCGCCCAGCGCCGCGGCAGTGAGCAGTCGCAATTGTCGGCGTTGCTGGAACTGGACCCCAAGTCCGACCGCGTGCAACTGGCCCTGGCCTACGCCCGCGAGAATCTCACCCATGACCTGTCCGTGGAAGCGCTGGCGGATGTTGCCCGTTTGAGTCCACGCCAGTTCAGCCGGGTGTTCCGCGAAGAAACCGGACAAACCCCGGCCAAGGCCATCGAAGCCCTGCGCGTGGAAGCGGCGCGGGCGATGATGGAAACCAGTCGTCACCCGGTTGAAGTGGTGGCCCGCGAAACCGGCTTTGGTGATCGCGAGCGCATGCGTCAGGCGTTTCTACGGGCGTTCGGGCAGCCGCCCCAAGCGATGCAGCAGGCGTTTAATGCAGCGCCGCACGCGTAATCAAATAGCTCACCAACTGCGGCTCATCGTCCAGCTCGATGGTCTGCACCGGGCGCGGCAGGTTGTCCAATACCGCGCGCCAGAACGCCTGGGACACTTCGTCCTGGTCATAAAACCGCACCAACCAATCCGACACGCCGCTGCACAGCACTTGGGTGGCGATGGCGCGGCCGATGCCTTTGCGACGATAGCGCTTGAGGATAAACAGGTCGGCCAGTTCCAGGGCGTCGATGCCAGGCAACTCACTGCCTTCGATCAGCAGAAAGCCGGCGATATAGCCGTCGACCAGCAACAGGTTGGCGCTCCACTGCGGGTCTTGCCAGTAGCGCGTCAGGTGTTCGTCATGGATATAGAAACGGCCGTCCGCCTCGACATCTTCCTGCTCCCAGTCCGACGACTCGTAGGCGTAGTACTGGTAAAGATTGCGGATCAACTCGGATGCTTCAGGGCCGGTCTGGATCAGTTCCACTGTAGTTTCAGGCATTAGGCTCTCGATCAAAAAACGCAGGGCGCCATTGTTCACAAAACCTCGGCGCAGTCCAATAGCGCCGCGAACCTTTCTACTTGCTGAACCGATTGCAAATAGCCGTTGGCCCTGCCGAAGCGCTGAAACATTTCGAATAGACTTCGCCGAAATCTCCCTTTTCTGAAGGACACGTATTTTGACGAACGTCTGTTCCGCCGGCCTGGATGTGGGCTTTGCGTCCCTGGATTACCTGCAGATTTTTATCCTCGGTGTGATCCAGGGTTTTACCGAACTGCTGCCGGTCTCCTCCACCGCCCATATGCGCGTAGTGCCCGCCCTGCTCGGCTGGCAGGATCCCGGCTCGGCCTTTTCGGCGGCTATGCAATTGGCCGCACTGGCGGCGGTGGTCAGTTATTTCTGGCGCGATGTGCGCCAGGTGACCACGGGCAGCATCGGGGCGGTGCGCCGGGGCGACTACAACGACCGTTGGTTCAAGCTTGCGGTGGCGATCGTGCTGGCGACGATCCCTATTGGCATCGCCGGCCTGGCGTTGTCGTCGACGTTGAACGCCTGCAACTCGCCATTGCGCGGTTTGATGGTGATCGGCATTTCCTGCCTGGTGATGGCGGTGTTACTGGCGGCGGCCGAGCTGCGTGCCCGGCATACCCGCGAGATGAGCGAGATGCGCCTGCGCGATGCGCTGATCGTCGGTGTGGCACAGATTGGCGCGTTGATTCCTGGGGTGTCGCGTTCCGGCTCGACCCTCACTGCGGCGCTGTTCCTCAACTTCAAACGTGAAGAAGCCGCGCGGTTTTCCTTCCTGCTGGGCCTGCCGGCCATTGCCCTGGCCGGTTTGAAAGAACTGTGGGTGCTGCTGCGCGCCGACCTGCCGGCCCACGCATGGCCACACCTGTTGTTTGGCCTGGTGGTGGCGAGCGTCTCGGCGTTTTTTGCAATCTGGGGCCTGATGAAGTTTTTGGAGCGGTTCTCCACCTGGCCGTTCGTAATCTACCGGGCGCTGCTGGGGGTGTTCCTGATTGTGGCGGTGAGTACCGGGTTATTGGCCGGGTAAGGCGGTGTGCGCTTAAGGAATGAGCGGGCTTCGGTGGGGAGATTGCTTCTGTGGTGGGTTTGCTTCTGAGATGGGTTGCTTCTGTGGTGAGCTTGCTTCTGAGATGAGTTGCTGTCGCTTCTGTGGTGAGCGGGCTTGCCCCGCGCTGGGCTGCGAAGCGGCCCCATTGAGACCACCGCATTTCTTCAGATAAATCCCGGGGGCAGGGTTTGGGGCCGCTTCGCAGCCCAGCGCGGGGCAAGCCCGCTCACCACAAAGAATGTGCCCGCTCTCGTAATGCCGCCTTCAGCCCCGGCTTTAGCAATCGCTCCAAACCTGGCGAATCAACCCCTGCAGCCTCAACGCCTCGGCCCAGTGTGAGCTTGCTTCTGAGATGAGTTGCCTCTGTGGTGAGTTTGCTTCTGAGATGAGTTGCTTCTGCGGTGAGCTTGCTTCTGTGGTGAGCGGGCTTCTGTGGTGAGCGGGCTTGCCCCGCGCTGGGCTGCGAAGCGGCCCCATTGAGAACACCGCGTTTCTTCAGATAAATCACGGGGGCAGGTTTTGGGGCCGCTTCGCAGCCCAGCGCGGGGCAAGCCCGCTCACTACAAAGAACATGCCCACTCTCGTAATACAGCCTTCAGACCCGGCTTTGGCAATCGCTCCAAACCTGGCGAATCATCCTCTGCAGCCTCAACGCCTCGGCCCAGTGTGAGCTTGCTTCTGAGATGGGTTTGCTTCTGCGGTGAGCTTGCTTCTGTGGTGAGCGGGCTTGCCCCGCGCTGGGCTGCGAAGCGGCCCCATTGAGAACACCGCGTTTCTTCAGGTAAATCCGGGGGGCAGGTTTTGGGGCCGCTTCGCAGCCCAGCGCGGGGCAAGCCCGCTCACTACAAAGAACATGCCCACGCTCGTAATGCAGCCTTCAGCCCCGGCTTTGGCAATCGCTCCAAACCTGGCGAATCATCCTCTGCAGCTTCAACGCCTCGGCCCAGTGTGAGCTTGCTCCTGAGATGAGTTGACTCTGTGGTGAACTTGCTTCTGTGGTGAGTTTGCTTCTGTGGTGAGCTTGCTTCTGTGGTGAGCGGGCTTGCCCCGCGCTGGGCTGCGAAGCGGCCCCATTGAGAACACCGCGTTTCTTCAGGTAAATCCGGGGGGCAGGTTTTGGGGCCGCTTCGCAGCCCAGCGCGGGGCAAGCCCGCTCACTACGAAGAACATGCCCACGCTCGTAATACAGCCTTCAGACCCGGCTTTGGCAATCGCTCCAAACTTGGCGAATCATCCTCTGCAGCTTCAACGCCTCGGCCCAGCGATCACTGATTTCACGCCCGTCCGCACCGGTAATCGCATACGGCGGCGGGCCCAGTTCGCAGGTGAACGACAGACTCTGCCCTGTGTCCGGGCGAGCCAGCCAGTCTTCAATACCGTAGCGCCACCAGCCGGTAAACCGTTCGACCCAGGCGTGATGCTGGGGGAACTCCATTGAGACCTGAACCTGCTCGCTGCTGGCCACGCGCCCATGAAAGCCCCAACTGTGACGCAGGATCGTGCGGATCTGTTCATCGTCCTCCACCGCGCCCGGTTCGGGCAATTCGCGTCCGACCACGTAGTGGGACAGGTCGGCCAGCAACTTCAAGTCGGGCATTTGCGCCAGCAGGTCGAGGGTGAACAGCAGGTCGTTGGTCAGGCGATAACGGTGGGTTTCCAGCAGTACCGGGAAATCCACCTGCTCGGCCAGGCGCTGCCAACCTTCGACCAGCCGCGCCGCGTCGGCCTGGGTGCGCGGGCGTACGTCGGCTTGCAGGGTGAGGTGGTGGCAGCCGTAGCGGCTGATCACATCCAGTGCAGCGGCCAGGTCGTCCACCGACTGAGGGAAAAGCTGGCCTTCGATCTGTAAGCCCCGCGCCGTGGCCGCGGCGTGCAGGCGTGTCACCGCGGCGGGCTTCCAGTAGTGATCGGTGATGCCGTCGAAGCCGGCAGCGGCGATTCGATCCAACTGCGCTTCTAGCGGACCGGGCTCGGTTTGCATGGCCCACAGGGATTGGAACACTAGGAATCGGCGCATATCAGCTCCGCAGCAATTGTTTAAGGGACAGTTCAGGGTCCGCCAGGCTGGACGGGTTGAGCACCGTGCGCGCGGTGATCAGGCGCTCACACAGCTTGATGTCCTTGGCGACGCTGTTGCCGGGCGCCCAGCCGCACGCACCTTGCAACCGCGCGTCCGCATCGAGGTAGAACAGCAACAGGCCGCCGGCTGGCAAGACGCGACTGATCATGTGCGGGGTGATCACGCCCACGGTCTGCAAGCCCCAGTCGTACTGGTCGGACCAGAAGCCGGGGATCGCCTCAAAGGGGACCTCGCGCCCCAGCATATTGAGTGCGGCATGCCGCCCCTGAGCCTCGGCGTTGCGCCAGGTTTCCTGGCGTTGGTACTCGCCGCCGAGGCGAAACTCGCAAACGTCACCTGCCGCGTAGATGCCCGGCGCACTGGTGCGCAAATGCGCGTCAACGCGAATGCCCTGCCCCACCTCCAGCCCCGCCGCCACGGCCAGCTCGATGTTCGGTTGCATGCCGATGCCGACCACCACCAGGCCACACGGCAGCACCTGCCCGTCGACCAGTCGCACGGCATCGCCATGGATGGATTCCAGCGCCACGTTCAAGCGCACGTCCACGCCTTGCAGGCGGTGCAGATCCAGCAGCGCCTGGCTGATCACCGGCGGCAACACGCGGCCGGCCAGGCGCGGCCCAGCTTCGAGCACCGTGACTTCGCAGTCCATGCCTCGGGCAGTCGCGGCCACTTCCAGGCCGATAAAGCCGCCGCCGACAACCACCAGTTTCACGCCGGGCTGCAACGCGGATTTCAGTGCCAGCGCTTCATCGTGGGTGCGCAGGTACAGCACGTTGGCCTGTTCCTGGGGCAGACGCCGCGCCCTGCCCCCGGTAGCCAGCAACAGGCCGGCGTAGGACAGCCACTGGCCGTCGGCCAATTGCAGACGCTGTTGAAGCGGGTCCAATTGGCTGACCGGGTTACCCGCGATATGTTCGATGCCCAACTCAGCCAGCCGGGCGCTGTCGCACAGGCTGCATCCCGCCAGGTCCATGCTGCCCTGCAACAACCCCTTGGACAGGGGCGGCCGTTCGTAGGGCAAGTGCGGCTCGTCGCCGATCAGGATCAGGCGTGCGGTATAACCCTCTTCGCGCAGGGTCAGCGCCGCACGGCCACCAGCATGGCCGGCGCCGACGATGATCAAGGGTGCGTTCATGATCACGCCGTGACAGCGAGCAGTACCCGCCCCGCTTCGACCCGCACCGGGTAGGTCTTGAGATTGACGCACACCGGCGCGCCCATGGCCTTGCCGGTGCGGTAATCGAAGCGTCCGTTGTGCTTGGGGCATTCGATGATGTGGTCCATCACCAGGCCATCGGCGAGGTGGATTTTCTCGTGGGTGCACAGGCCTGCTGTGGCGAAAAACTCATTGTCCGCCGAGCGGTAAACCGCGTAGGTGTGCGGCCCGTGATCGAAGCGCAACACATCTTCTTCGTCTATTTCGCCCACGGCGCAGACGTCGATCCATTGATCGTTCATGGCGTTTTCTCTTGTTATAGATGAGGTTCAGCTGGCGGCGGCTTCGGCATGCATTGGGGCGCGGGCAGTCGGTTCCGCACTCGGGCCAATCGGCCTCTGGATGAAATACGTCGGGTCGCTGCGCTGCTTCAGGATCGTCGGAATGATCTCCCTGTACGCCTCGAAAATAGTGGCGTATGGCGGTGGGCAGTCATTGCGGATTTCCTCGTGCAACTGCGCAAGGGCGTGGTACGGCACCATCGGGTACATGTGATGTTCGAGGTGGTAGTTCATGTCCATGTAGAGAAAGCGCAGCACGCGGTTCATGTAGATGGTGCGGCAGTTGCTGCGGTGGTCGAGCACGTCTTCGGCCAGGCCCACATGCTGGGTGAGGCCAAACAGGTAGCCGAGCCAGGCGCCGTAGATACTCGGCAGCCCAACCAGCATCAGCGGCAACCAGCTGTGCAGGTACAACGCGGTGCCGATGACCACCGCATAAATGCCGACCCAGATCCGCGCGGCGCGGAACACCTTGGGCCATTCGGACTCGGGGATAAAGTCCGCTTCCTGGGCACTCATCTGGCCGGCCGCATGGCGCGCCACCCCGCTGAAGGTCTTCCAGGCCAGCGGCAAATTGAACAGGCTCAGAAACATCATCAAGAAGCTCGGCGGACGCGGTTCGACAATCTCCGGATCGCGGCCGACCACAATGGTGTCGGTGTGGTGCCGGGCATGACTCCAGCGCCAGACGTGGGGTTCGAAGATGCACATGAAACTCGCGACCTGGTACAGCACGTCGTTCATCCAGCGGGTCTTGAACGCGGTGCCGTGGCCGGTTTCATGCCAGCGCGGGTTGGACGCGGTGCCGTAGAGCACCCCATAGGCGAGGAAAAACGGCACGCAGGCCCAAGTGCCCCAGAACCAGTAGCCGCCGAAGCCGGTGGCGAACAGCGCGCTCACCCAGAGGGCGGTGTCGCGCAAGGCTGGGCCGTCGCGGCGCTGCATCAGTTCTTTCATGCGTTTACGGGAAATCGGCGATTGGTACCAACTGGCCGAGACCAGGCCTTTTTCAGCGGCGCGGGCGGCTTCGGGGCCGGTGAGGCTGTAGTCGCGCCGAGCGCTATGAACGGTGTGTTCGGGCATTGTTATTGTTCTCCGCAAGCGGTGGTTTCAGGTGCTTTGCGAAACCAACGATAGAGCGCAGCTAAATCACCCTCAAGGCCTTGAATCCATTCCCTATCAAGCTATCATCCAGGCCCAGCGGGGCTTGATAGTTTTCTATCAAGACGCTCAAGGGGGCTGTCATGAACAACAATAAACGCCCAACCATCGCCACCGTCGCCGCCCAGGCGGGCCTGAGTGTGGCCACGGTCGACCGGGTATTGAACGCACGCGCGCCGGTTAATCCGCAGACCGCCGAACAGGTGTTCCAGGCCGCCGAAGCCGTGGGCTACTTTGCTGCGCGGCTGATCGGCCAACGCATCCGCGAACGCCGGCCCACCTATCGCTTCGGCATCCTGTTGCTGGGCACCGCCCAGGCGTTCTATGCCAACTTGGCGCAGGCGATTGCCGACGCCGCCGAGCATCACGGCACCGCCAACCTGACCTGCCAATTCGACTACATCAACGACCGCACACCCAGCGCCATCGTCACGCAGATCGAACAACTCGCCGTGCAGTGTGATGCCCTGGCGGTGGTCAGCTTTGCCCACCCGTTGATCAATGCTTGCCTGGCGCAGATCCGCGAAGCTGGCGTGCCGGTGGTCGCCCTGCTCTCGGATATCCACGAGCACGCCTTGGAACCTTATGTCGGCCAGGACAACCACGTGGTCGGACGCACCATGGGCTGGTTACTCGCCCGCACCTGTGGCGCACGCAAAGGCAGCGTCGGGATTTTATTGGGCGGCCACCGGTTTCTTGGGCATCAGGCACGGGTCGAGGGCCTGCACAGCTACCTGGCCGAACACGCACCTGGGCTCAAGCCACTTGAACCACTGATCAACCTGGACAACTGCGACATCACCGAAGAAGCCACCCTCGATCTGCTCACCCGCCACAGCGACCTGCGCGGCCTGTGCGTGGTGGGCGGCGGCGGCGACGGCATCATCAGCGCCCTGGCGCAGTTGCCCAAGCGCCCGGCGTTGTGCTGCATTTTGCAGGAGTCCACGGAGCTGTCTCGCCAGGCGCTGCGCCAGGGGTTGGTTGATGTGGTGATGGACTCGCAGCCACGGCAGACGGCGGTGGCACTGGTGGAGTTGTTGGTGCAATTGCAGAGTGCCGAGGGGTTTGATCCGGTGCGGCATCGGGTGCATATAGCGCCGCAGATTGTGACCTCCGAGAACATGGGGGCCTGATACATGAAGATCAGCAGGTGGGAGGGACTTGCTTGCAATAGCAGTGGATCAGTCGACATCTATTGATCTGCACCACCGCTATCGGGGGCAAGCCCCCTCCCACACTTGGATCTCAATCAGTCCAGGTCGCTCGCGTCATGCCGCTCGGCCAACTGTTCCTGGGGTTCGCCAGACACCCGATTCACCCGCCGGCCACGCTGCACTGCCGGCCGTGCATCAATCGCATCGGCCCAGCGCTGCACATGCTTGTACTCATGCACCGACAAAAATTCCGCAGCTCCATACAAGCGGCCTTTGACCAACCCGCCGTACCACGGCCAGATCGCAATGTCGGCAATGGTGTATTCATCACCGGCAATGTACTCACTCACCGCCAGGCGCTTATCCAGCACGTCCAGCTGACGCTTGGCCTCCATGGCGAAGCGGTTGATCGGGTATTCCATCTTGCTCGGCGCGTACGCGTAGAAATGCCCGAAGCCACCGCCCAGGTAGGGCGCGCTGCCCATCTGCCAGAACAACCATGACAAACACTCCGCACGGGCCGCAGGCTCGGTGGGGAAGAACGCGCCGAACTTCTCAGCCAGGTATTGCAGGATCGCGCCGGACTCGAACACACGAATCGGCGTGGGGCCGCTGTGGTCCATCAAGGCGGGGATCTTGGAGTTCGGGTTCACGCCGACAAAGCCGCTGCCAAACTGATCGCCGTCGCCGATCTTGATCAGCCAGGCGTCGTATTCCGCACCGCTGTGCCCCAGTGCCAGCAACTCTTCGAGCAGGATAGTGACCTTCTGCCCGTTGGGCGTGGCCAGGGAGTACAGCTGCAACGGGTGCTTGCCGATGGGCAGTTCTTTGTCGTGGGTCGCACCGGCGATGGGCCGGTTGATGCTGGCGAAGGTGCCGCCGCTTTCGGTTTCCCAGGTCCAGACTTTCGGGGGTACATATTCGGTCATGCTTACGGCTCCAGAAGCGTTTGCGATCAGCGAAGCGCTTGAGACTAAACCAAAGACGGGTGGTGCGTCACACTCCCCGCCGCAGCGTGCCGGGGCACCTGCACTCGCAGCGCGATCAACAAGGCCGCCAGCAGCATCAAGCAGCCCGCGCCCAGAAACACCCCGTCGATGCCGGTGGCACTGAACATCGCGCCCCCGCCCGCCGCACCCGCCGCGATGGCCGATTGCACCGAAGCGACCACCATGCCACCGGCACTTTCGGCCTGATCCGGCACCGCACGCGCCACCCAGTTCGACCACGCCACCGGCACCCCGCCAAAGGCCATGCCCCACAGCGCCAGGAGCAATGCCTGACCCGGCAGTGACGCGGGCAGCAACACCAGGGCCAACGCAGCGACGCCTACCAGGACCGGCATCAACACCAGGGTTCCCCGCGGGTTGCGCACCAGCAACCACCCGGCCAGCAGCGTACCGACAAAATTCGCCGCGCCAAACCCCAACAGCATCAACGCCAGCCCTTGAGTGCCGACCCCGGTGGCGCTTTCCAGAAACGGGCGAATGTAGGTAAACAGCGCGAAGTGCCCGGTGTGCACCAGCACGCAGCCGAACATGCCGATGGCAATGCCGGGGCGCAGTAGTACATCAAGCACGGTGCGCAGGCGCGCGGTGCCGCTGGGTGCCAGGCGCGGCAGCGTGAACAGCTGGAAGGCCAGGGTCACCACGCCGACGGCGGCCGCAGCCACAAATGCACTGCGCCAGCCATACAGGTCCCCCAGGTAGCTGCCCAATGGCACCGCGACCACGGTACCCACCGCAATGCCGCTGAAGATGATCGACAAGGCACGTGGCAGCAACGCCGCCGGTACCAGGCGCATCGCAACGGCCGCCGCCATGCTCCAGAAACCGCCGAGGGCAATGCCCAGCAGGATGCGCATCAACAACAGCACCAGGAGGCTGGACGAGAACGCCACCAGCAGGTTGGACGCAATCATCAGCGTGGAGAACCCCAGCAGCACCAGGCGCCGGTCAATGCCGCGCGTCAGGCTAGGCAGCAGCAAACCGGCGAACAACGCCACCACCGCCGTGACCGTGACCGCTTGCCCGGCCAACGCTTCCGACACGCCCAAGTCCAAGGCCATCGGCGTCAGCAGGCTGGCCGGCAGGTACTCCGCCGTGAGCAGGCCGAACACGCCCATCGCCAGGGAAAACACCGCCATCCAGGCCGGCGTGGTCGGTTCTGCCCTGCCATCGACAGGGGCATGGGACACACAATCATTCATCACAGGACATCCTCAGGCATTTACGTGATGGCCAGTCTAGGTATGCCCATCAGGATGATCTATGATTCAAACCCTTGAGTTCTTGACCGAAACCCCGAACATGCCAGCCGACAATGCATTCAACCTGTCCTCCGAGCTGATCAATGAGCTGCTGCGCAGCATGCGCCTGCGCGGCGTGCAGTACCGGCGCATCCAGGCCGGGCCGGTGTTCGGCATCAGCTTTGCGGCCAAGCCCGGCCACGCGTATTTCCATTTCCTGGCCGCCGGCTGCGCGACCCTGCGCCTGCACGACGGCAGCCTCTTTGAGTTGTCGGCCGGCAATGCGGTGTTTATCGCCCACGGTGGCGCCCATGCGCTGCTGTCCAAACCGGATGACCCCGTGCAGGACATCGCCAGCTTCGACGCTGCACCGCTGGGCGATACCGTGTGCGCGGTGAATGCCTCGCCCTTTGCTCCCTCCAGCACCCTGCTGTTCAGCGCCTGCATGGAGTTCGAGCTCGACAGCATCCAGGGCCTCGGCAACCTGATGCCGGCCTTGATGCTGATCGACGCCGGCGGCCAGCGTTACCCCGGCTTGATGCCGATCCTGGCGGTGATGGAACGCGAAGTCTCCAGCGCCCGCGTCGGTTATGCCGGCATCCTTGCGCGCCTGGCCGATGTGGTGGCGGCGATGATCGTGCGGGGCTGGGTCGAGTGCGCCTGCGCCAATGCTTCGGGTCTCGCGGCCGCGTTGCGCGACACCCGCCTGGCCGGCGCCCTGCTCGCCCTGCACCAGCAACCGGGGCGCGACTGGAGCGTGGCCGAACTGGCGGCGCACTGTCATACCTCACGCTCGGTGTTCGCGGATCGTTTCCAGGCGACCCTGGGGGTACCGCCGCTGCGTTACGTGACCGAGCTGCGCATGCGCCTCGCCAGCCAGTGGCTGACCCTGGAGCGGCTGCCCATCGAAGAAGTGGCGTACCGCCTCGGCTATACCTCCCAGGCGGCCTTCAGTCGCGCCTACAAACGCATCACCGGGCAACCGCCGGGCGCCAGCCGCCAAGGCTTCAGGAACCCGGCATGAACGCCGGGCTGGAAGACATCCTCGCCGACCACCTGAACGTGGTGTTCTGCGGCATCAACCCCGGCAAGGGTTCCGCCGCCCTCGGCCTGCACTTCGCCAACCGCAGCAACCGCTTCTGGCGCGCCTTGCATCTGGCCGGGTTCACCCCCCACGAAATCCGCCCCGAACACGGCCGCACGCTGTTGCACTACCACTGCGGCCTGACCACGTTGGTGGAACGCCCCACGGCCAGCGCGGACGAATTGGCACCGCATGAGTTCACCCAGGCCGCGACGGGCTTCGAACAGAAGATCCGCCACTGCGCGCCGCGCTTCGTAGCGTTCCTGGGCAAGCCCGGCTACAGCGCATTGAGCGGCCAGCGCGAGATCGCCTGGGGCTTGCAGCCAACGGTGTTGGGCGGTGCGTCAGTGTGGGTGCTGCCCAACCCCAGCGGACGCAACCTGGCGTTCAGCCTGGAGCAGTTGGTGCAGGCGTATCAACAATTGCGCCGGGCGACCGAGTGCCCTTAATCTCTTGAGCTCATCACCCTGATAGCAATGGAGGCTTCATGAAACTGGTCGGCATGCTGGACTCGCCTTACGTACGCCGCGTGGCAATTTCCCTGGATCTGTACGGGGTGAGTTTTGTGCATGAACCCTTGTCCGTGTTCAGCACCTTCAACGAATTTGCGCAGATCAATCCGGTGGTCAAGGCCCCTACCCTGGTGCTGGACAATGGCACGGTATTGATGGATTCCAGCCTGATCCTGGATTACCTCGAAGCCTTGGCCCCGTCGGACAAAAAGCTGCTGCCCCTGCAACCTGCGGCACTTGCCAAAGACTTGCACGTTCTGGGACTGGCGCTGGCGGCCTGTGAGAAGAGCGTGCAGATCGTCTATGAGCACAACCTGCGCCCGGCCGAGAAGCTGCATGCGCCGTGGCTTGAGCGCGTGACCGGCCAATTGCTCGCGGCTTTTGCGTTGCTGGACAAGCAACTGGGCGACAGCGAAGCACTGACCCAGGCGTCGATTACGGCGGCGGTGGCGTGGTCGTTCAGCCAGTTCACAGTGGCGTCGGTGGTCAAGGCGGATGCGTTCCCCAACCTGGCCCGGCATACCGAACGGCTGGAGCAGCATGCGGCGTTCAAGCGTTACCCCATCGCCTAAGCACCGCAGTTCAAATGTGGGAGGGGGCTTGCCCCCGATAAGGGTGGGTCAGTCATAGAAGTACTGCCTGAACCACCGCTATCGGGGGCAAGCCCCCTCCCACATTGGTCTGTGTTGTCTGAGAGAGGGTGTTCGGCTCAGACCCAACCGCCATCCACAATAAAGTTCTGCGCCGAACACATCGCCGAGGCATCCGAGGCGAGAAACAACGCCATATTGGCGATGTGTTCCGGCAGGACGCTGCCGGGCAGGCACTGGCTGCGGGCGATCAGTTCCTTGGCCGCATCGTCCACCCACATCGCCAGTTGCTTCTCGGTCATGACCCACCCCGGCACCAACGTGTTGACGCGGATATGGTGAGGCCCCAACTCCCGCGCCAACCCCCGGGTCATGCCGTGGGCAGCGGCCTTGCTGGCGGCGTACACCGGGTAGCCGGCGGAAGCCATCATCCAGCCGACCGAGCCGAGGTTGATGATCGCGCCGCCGCCGGCAGCTTTCATCATCGGCACCACGGCCTTGGCCGCAAAGAAGGCGTGCTTGAGGTTGACTGAGATCAGCTTATCGAAGGTGTCCGAGTCGACTTCCTCCAGGGTGTGACGCACGTCGTTGGCGGCGTTGTTCACCAACACGGTGATCGGCCCCAACGAATGCTCGAAACGCTCGATGGCGGCCTTGTAGGCGATTTCATCGGTGATGTCGCAGCACACGAATTCCACCGTATGCCCCTTCGAGCTCAACAACGCGGCCAGCCGATCGCCCTGGCTTTGCGCGCGGTCCACAAAGCCGACCTTGGCGCCTTGCGCGGCAAAGGCCCGCACCATGAACTCACCGATGCCCGAAGCACCACCAGACACCAGCACGGTTTTGCCTTCAAGGTCCGGATAAACAGCCTGCGCAGTACTCATATAACGGTTGCCTCGATCAATTAGTCTTATTTTATTTTACGAAATTGGCGTTAAAGGCTATAAATTCGCTGTCACACCAACAAAATATCGCTATTAGTAGAACTATTCCACTCAAAACAACAAAAGGAAGTTCGACCATGAAGCACCCTCGATACCTGCTGTCTGGCCTGGCGCTGTCCATGATGATCGCCAGCGGCGGCGCCCAGGCGGCCGGCCTGAGCAGCGAGCAAAAACCTTTCGGTAAAACCAACGACGGCACCGCCGTCGAACAATACATTTTGCGCAACAGCCACGGCATGCAAGCCACGGTGATTACCTACGGCGGCGTCTTGCAGTCGCTGAAAGTGCCGGACAAACACGGCAAGGTCGACGATGTAGTGCTGGGCTTTGACGACGTGCAAGGCTATCAGAGCGGTACGGCATTCTTCGGCGCGACCATCGGCCGCTTTGGCAACCGCCTGGCCGGTGGCGCCTTTGAACTCGACGGCAAGCGCTTCCAGGTGCCGCTCAACGATGGCCCCAACTCGCTGCATGGCGGCGCCCAGGGCTTCGACAAGCAGGTGTGGAAGGCCGAGACGGTCAAGGACAAGGACTCAGTCGGCGTGAAGCTGAGCTACCTGTCCAAGGACGGCGAGATGGGTTTCCCCGGTAATCTGAAAACCGAGGTCACATACCGCCTCAACGACAAGAACGAACTGCACATCGACTACACCGCCACCACCGATAAACCTACGGTGCTCAACCTCACCAATCACAGCTACTTCAACCTCGCCGGTGCAGGCAATGGCGACATTCTCAAGCAAGTCGCGACCTTGCACGCCAGTCATTACACGCCAGTGAATGCCACCCTGATTCCGACCGGCGAACTGGCGCCCGTCAAGGGTACGCCGATGGACTTCCTGAAACCGACGCCGATCGGCCAGCACATCAAGGAGGATCATCCGCAGCTCAAATTTGCCGAGCCAAAGCAAGGTGGGTTTGACTTCAACTGGGCGCTGGACACCAAGGGGGACGTGAAGCAACTCGCCGCCGAGGTGCATGACCCAGAGTCAGGCCGGCGTTTGCAGCTCTACACCAGCGAACCGGGCGTGCAGTTCTATACCAGCAACTTCCTTGATGGTTCGGTGAAGGGTAAAGGCGGCAAGACTTACCTGCACTGGAGTGGTTTCACCTTGGAGACCCAGCACTATCCGGATGCACCTAACCAACCAAACTTCGCCTCAACTCGCCTGAACCCAGGACAGACCTACACCCAGAACACCGTCTTCAAATTCACCGCCGATTAAAACTGTGGGAGGGGGCTTGCTCCCGATTGCAGTGTGTCAGCTATATATTCATTACCTGACCCACTGCTATCGGGAGCAAGCCCCCTCCCACATTTTGGGCTTCACATGGCGAGGGTTCAGCGTTGTTTCATGCGGTCGATGACCACCGCCAGTAGCAGGATCAAACCGCAGATCACGTATTGATGAACCCAGGACAAACTTACAACCAAGACACCGTATTCAAATTCTCCGCCGATTAAAACTGTGGGAGGGGGCTTGCTCCCGATGGCGGTGTGTCAGCTACATATTCATTACCTGACCCACTGCTATCGGGAGCAAGCCCCCTCCCACAGTTTGAGCTTCACATGGCGAGGGTTCAGCGCTGTTTCATGCGGTCGATGACCACCGCCAGTAGCAGGATCGAACCGCGGATTACGTATTGATAAAACGTGTCGATGTTCTTCAGGTTCATCGCGTTCTCGATGATCGCCAAAATCAACACCCCCGCGATCACATGGCGGATCATGCCAATCCCACCACTCAACGACACCCCGCCCAGTACACAGGCCGAGATCACCGTCAGCTCAAAACCCTGCCCGATCATCGGCTGGCCCGAGGTCATGCGCGAGGCGAGGATCACGCCGGCCAGCGCGCCGATCAGACCGTGCACGGCGAAGATCAGGATCTTGGTGCGGTCAACGTTCACCCCTGCCAGCAACGCCGCTTCCGGGTTGCCGCCGATGGCCATGGTGTTGCGCCCGTAGGTGGTGTAGTTCAGCAGCCAGCCGAAAAACACAAAGCACACGATGGTGATCAAAATAGGCACCGGCACGCCGAACAACTGGCCGTTGCCGAACACAAAGAACTGCTCCTGGGACACGCCAACCGCCTTGCCGTCGGCAAAGATGTAGGCCAGGCCGCGCACGATCTGCATCGTGGCCAAGGTGGTGATCAACGCATTGACCCGCAGCTTGGCGATGACGATGCCGTTGATCAGCCCGACGATCAGGCCCATCAGCAGCGCGGCGCCGATGCCGAGCATGACGCTCTCGGTGTCGCGCATCACAATCGCCGCCACCACGCCGGCACAGGCGATCACCGAGCCCACCGACAAGTCGAAGTGCCCCGACGCCAGGCAGAACAGCATGGTGCACGCGGCAATGCCCACGGTGGAAATCGCCAGGCCCAGGCCGCGCATGTTCAGCGGTGAGAGGAAGTTGTCGATCAGCAAGGCGCACAGCACAAAGATGCTCACCGCCGCCAACAGCATCGCCCAGTTGTCGAGCAGTGCGCGCAGGTCGAAGGGTTTGCGTGCGGTGGGCAACGCGTTGTTTTGAGTGTTCATGGTCGTCTCTCAGTTCGTCACGCGGCGCGGCAGGGCCAGCTGCAGCAGGTTGGATTCGGTGGCGTTTTCACGGGTTTGTTCACCGCGCAGGGCGCCTTCGCACAGCACCAGGATGCGGTCGGAAATACCCATGACTTCCATCAAGTCGCTGGACACTACGATCACCGCAATGCCGCTGGCCGCCAGGTTATGGATGATCTGGTAGATCTCCGACTTGGCGCCGATGTCGATGCCCCGCGTCGGTTCATCCAACAGCAAGACCTTCATCGGCATCGACAGCCAGCGCCCCAAAATGGCCTTCTGCTGATTGCCGCCGGACAGGTACATGATTTTCTGTTGCGCATCCGGGGTTTTGACTTTCATCGCCTTGATTTGCTGGTCGGCGTTGCCTTTCTCCCAGGGCTCGCGCAGCAACCAGCCGAACGAGGAATGGGCACCACGGGCGCTGATATTGATGTTCTCGGCGACGCTGGAAAGCGGAATGATGCCTTCCTTTTTGCGGTCCTCGGGACACAGCAACACACCGGCGGCGATGGCGTCGCGAGGTGAGCGCAGTTGCAGGTTTTCACCGCACAATTGCAGGCTGCCAGCGCTGCTGCGTTCCAACCCGCTGAGCAAACGAAAAAGCTCCGTGCGCCCTGCCCCGACCAACCCGAACAAGCCAAGAATCTCGCCTTTGCGCACGTCGAAACTGATCGGCTCACGCAGGCCAGGCCCCAGCAACCCGTCGACCTTGAGTGCGACCTCGCCATGCTCTCGCGGGCGGTAGTCGTAAATATCCTGAATGTCGCGACCGACCATGCAGGTCACCAACTGGTCGTGGCTGAGCGCACTCATATCATCAAAGGTGCGCACGTAACGCCCGTCTTTGAACACCGTCACGGCATTGCAAATCCGGAACACCTCTTCCATGCGGTGCGAGACGTACAGCACCACTTTGCCCTCATCCCGCAGGCGCGTGATGATCGCCATCAAACGGTCGATCTCCCGCGCCGACAGGCTGCTGGTCGGTTCGTCGAACGCGATCACATGGGCGCCACGGGACAACGCCTTGGCGATTTCCACCAGTTGGCGCTGGCCCAGGGACAAGCGCCCGAGCTTTTCTTCAGGATCGATTTCATCGGCCAGACCCTTGAGGCACGCCAGGGCCTGCTTGCGCAGCAGGCTCCGGTTGACCACCCCAAAACGCGACGGAAGGTGCCCAAGGAAAAGGTTCTCCGCCACGGTCATTTCCGGCACCAGGTGCAGCTCCTGGTGGATCACCGCGACGCCGCTGGCGATGCTGTCCGCAGCGCATTTGAACGCCATGGTCTGCTCGCCGATCTGCACCGTGCCGCTGCTGGGAATGTAGGCGCCGCCGAGGATTTTCAGCAGCGTCGACTTGCCCGCGCCGTTCTCGCCCATCAAGGCATGCACCTGCCCCGGCTGGGCGCTGAAGCTGATGCCGTCCAGCGCCTTGACCCCGGGAAAGGTTTTGCCGATACCCTCAAACCGCAGGGCCGCCGCACTCATTTCCACAGCCCGATCTTGGTCAGTTCTTCCTGGAAGTTGGCGCGGGTGATCAGGGTGACTTCATCCATCGCGGTGTACTTCGGTGGCTCGGTACCTTTGGTGACCCACTCGTACATCATCAGCGCCGTGTTATAGCCCTCGATATGCGGGCTTGGCAGCATGGAGCCGAAGAAGCCGCTGTCGGCCTTTTTCAGTTCGCCGATGGCGTCGGTGCCATTGATGCCGATGCCAATCACGTTGGCCGCTTTGAAGCCTGCGCTTTCGGTAGCGCGCACGCCGCCGAGCACGGTGTTGTCGTTCATGCCGCCGATGATCAGGTTTTTCGCACCGCTGGGCAGCTTGACCAGCGCCGAGTTGGTGGCGTCCATGCTGCCGGGGACGTCGAGGGTTTTCAGTGCGGCGGTGAGGATGTGGTCTTTCGGAATGCCGGCTTCTTCAAGGGATTTGATCGAGCCGTCGGTGCGTTTTTTACCGGTGTCGAGTTCGTTGAAGGTGTTAATCACCGCGTAGGTGTCCTTCCAGTCCCAGCCACGTTTTTTCGCTTCGGCAGCCATGGCGGCGCCTTGTTTCTGACCGACTTCAAAAGCGGCCATGCCCAGGTACGGCACGTCCTCCATGAAGTTGCCTTTGGCATCGACGAAGCGGTCATCCACGGCCATGACTTTCAAGCCATTGAGCTTGGCCTTGGCCACGATGGCTGGGCCGAGGGACACGTCCGGCGGGCAGATCACAAAGCCCTTGGCACCGTTGGCGGCCAGGCTGTCGATGGCGGAAAGGGTTTTCTCACCATCGGGCACGGCAATTTTGATCACGGTGAAACCGTGTTCCTTGCCGGCTTTTTCGGCGAAGGCCCATTCAGTCTGGAACCAGGGTTCTTCGGCCTGTTTGACCAGAAAGCCGATCTTCACTTCTTCGGCGGATGCGAGGCTGCTGAGGCTGCTTAAAGCAACGGCGGCGGCAAGGACGCGTAGGGCTTTTTTCATGAACGACACCTTTTGTTGTTGTTTTTGAGTCTTGGGGTTTAACCGGCAAAGCGATGGCACGGTTTGCCAGGGACATCGACTTCGATAGCCAGCACCGCACCATCCAGAGGGTGATCCAACGGGCTGGCGGCACTGGTGATGTACAGCGTGGTGAGGTTGGGCCCACCGAATACACAACTGGTGGGACGGCTGACGGGCAGTTCGATGATGCGATCCACCTCGCCATCAGGCGTCAGGCGCAGCAGGCAACTGCCGTCCCAACGGGCATTCCAGATGTAGCCTTCGGCATCCATCGCCGAGCCATCCGGCCCGCCGCGTGCGTGTGGACCGAACCACACTTGTGCCGGTTCGAGCTGACCGTCGGGCTGGATGACATGCCGATAGAGCGTGCCATCCATGCTGTCGCCAAAATGCACCAGGCTGCCGTCCTCACTCCACAGCAACGTGTTGGGAATGCCCAGGCCGCTCAGCAGAGGCGCGACCTGCCCATCGGCATCAATGCGAAACAAGCCACCTGAACGCCGCGTAATCGGCAGGTCTTCGCCCTGCTCACCGATGTTGTTCTGCATGGTGCCCAGCCACAGCCGGCCTTGGGCATCGCAGCGCGCTTCATTGCCACGGTTGCCCGGTTGCGGGTCGGCCACGCACAGCAGGGTCAAGGCTTCGGTGACCAGGTCCAGGCGGTAGACACCGCTGCTCAAAGTCACCAACGCATCGCCGCTTTCACACGGGATAAAGGCCGAGACATGCTCGGGCAACTGCCAGATCTGCAATTGCCCGCCCATCAGGCGCAAGGCCTGTTTGCCGGCGATATTGACCCAATACAGCGCCTGGGTGGGCGCGTCCCAGAATGGGCCTTCGCCCAATTGCGCACGGTGTGCAGTGACGGCCTTACACGACATGAAACCTCCGGATTCCTTACAGCGAATCGCGCGATGGCGTGCCATCGACCAAGCGCTGGATACGCAACGGGTTAGCGTTTTTCAACGCGTCGGGCAGCAGGCTATCAGGGTAGTTCTGGAAGCACACCGGGCGCAGGAAACGGTCGATGGCCAAGGTGCCGACCGACGTGCCACGGGCATCGGACGTGGCCGGGTACGGGCCGCCATGCACCATCGAGTCGCAGACTTCCACGCCGGTCGGGTAGCCGTTGAGCAGGATGCGCCCAACCTTCTGTTCCAGCAGCGGCGTGAGCTCGGCGAACTGTTGAAAATCCGCCGGTTCGCCAATGATCGTGGCCGTCAGTTGACCGTGCAGGCCGTGCAACGCCGCGCTGAGTTGGGCTTGATCAGCCACTTCGATAAACACCGTGGTGGGGCCGAAGACTTCTTCTTGCAGCACTTCATCACCATCGAGCAACAGGCGCACGTCGGCCTTGAACAGCTGCGGTTGCGCCTGGTTACCAGCCTGGGTGCTGCCGGCCAAATGCTGAATGCCAGGGTGTGACAGGAGTTTTTCCAGGCCCTTGCCATAGCTGCTCAAGGTACCGGCGTTGAGCATGGTTTGCGCCGGTTGCTCGCCGATCAATTGCGCCACCTGTTGGGTGAACGCGGTGAATTCCGGCGATGCAATACCGATCACCAGGCCGGGGTTGGTGCAGAACTGGCCGCAGCCTTGTACGACCGACGCGGTGAGGTCACGGGCGACGGTCTCGGCCCGCGCCTGCAAGGCCTGGGGCAAGACAATCACCGGGTTGATGCTCGACATTTCGGCAAACACCGGGATCGGTTGCGGGCGCGCCGCGGCCATATCGCAGAGGGCACGACCGCCCTTGAGCGAGCCGGTAAAGCCCACCGCCTGGATCGCCGGGTGCTTGACCAGCGCCTCACCCACGCCACCGCCGAAGATCATGTTGAACACGCCAGCCGGCATCTCGGTGGCCTCGGCCGCGCGGAGGATTGCATTGGCCACCTGTTCAGCCGTCGCCATGTGGCCGCTGTGGGCTTTGAACACCACCGGGCAACCGGCCGCCAGCGCGGCGGCGGTGTCGCCGCCTGCCGTGGAGAATGCCAGGGGGAAATTGCTCGCACCGAACACCGCCACCGGGCCGAGGCCGATGCGGTATTGACGCAGGTCCGGACGCGGCAGTGGTTGGCGATCCGGCAGGGCTTTGTCGATGCGGGCACCGTAGAAATCACCGCGACGCAACACCGTGGCAAACAGGCGCATCTGCCCGCTGGTACGCCCGCGCTCGCCCTTGATACGGGCGGCAGGCAATGCGGTTTCGCGGCAGACCAACTCAACGAAGTTATCGCTCAGCGCATCCAACTCATCGGCGATCGCATCCAGGAACTGCGCGCGACGTGCGGCGCTCAAGGCCCGGTACGCCGGATAAGCCTGCGCGGCGGCGTGGGCGGCGGCGTCGACTTCCTGCGGCGTGGCCTGGTAGAAATCCTGGGGCAAGGCTTCGCCGGTGGTGGCGTCGACGCTTTGCAGCTTCACACTGCCGTTGGCGCTGCGCTGGCCGCCGATAAAGTTGTGGCCGAGAAACTGGGTCATGTGGGTCTCCTTAAAGGGTGATGACATTGCCGGGTTCGAACGCTGCATCGACGCTGCCGACACTGTTGATCAACGGCGCGCCGAACTCAGCCTGGCTGATCTCGAACACATCCCCCGGTTGGGTACGTATACCGTCGGCGAATGATAAGGTGGCGGTGCCGAAGAAATGAATGTGCACATCGCCCGGCTTGAGGAATTGGCTGTATTTGAAGTGGTGGTATTCGAGGTTTTCCAGGCTGTGGCACATATTGGCCTCGCCACTGAGGAATTCGTTCCGCCAGATTTCCTCGCCGTTACGCAGGATGCGGCTGGTGCCGGCCAGGTGCTGGGGCAATTCGCCGACACGCAGTTCCGGGCCGTAGCTGCAACTGCGCAGCTTGGAATGGGCCAGGTACAGGTAGTTCTTGCGCTCCATCACATGGTCGGAAAACTCGTTGCCCACCGCGAAACCCAGGCGGTAGGGTTTACCGTCGTGGCCGATCACGTAGAGGCCGCCGATCTCCGGTTCTTCACCAGCATCTTCGGCAAACGGTGGCACCGGGAAGGCTTGGCCTGGGCGCACCACAATGCTGCCGTCGCCCTTGTAGAACCACTCCGGCTGCACGCCGGCCTCACCGGCGGCGGGCTTGCCGCCCTCCACGCCCCACTTGAAG
Organism: Pseudomonas sp. TE3911; assembly: GCF_054062775.1. Taxonomy (NCBI): domain Bacteria; kingdom Pseudomonadati; phylum Pseudomonadota; class Gammaproteobacteria; order Pseudomonadales; family Pseudomonadaceae; genus Pseudomonas; species Pseudomonas sp. TE3911. Next base: position 2,965,486 of record NZ_JBSSFP010000001.1, read on the forward strand.
ATGCGCATGGTGTCGGTCAGGGCGCTGTCGTCACCGCCCTGGTGCATTTTGTCCCGCGCCGAGGCGCTGCCCAAGTGGGTCAGGCCGGTGCCGCTGATCAGCATGTGGGCCGGGTCCGGGTGATCCAGAGGCGGCAGGATTTTTTGTTCGGCCAGCAAGGCGGCGTAGTCGTGGCTGTCGCCCAGACCGAGGCTGTCCACCTGCTGCTGCAACTTGACGCCCGCTTCGATGGCGGCCAGGGCCAGCTCACGCACGCTATGGGCGCTGCGCACTTCACGCAGTTGCTTGCCTTCCACTACGCCAACGCGGCGCTCGCCATTATTGAGTTCGAACTGCACTAAACGCATGAAGGTTCTCCTAGATTAAGTACGTGTGGCGCCACGGGCGCTGGCGGCGAACTGGTCGACGGGCAGCACGTGCTTGCGCTCCAGCAGGCGATAGACCACGCCGGTCAGCACCAGCCCGAACACCATCACACCGGACAGGAAGTACAAGCCCGAGGCCAGGTTGCCGGTGTATTCCTTGAGCGCACCAATCACGAACGGGCCGATATAGCCGCCGAGGTTGCCCACGGAATTGATCAAGGCAATGCCGGCCGCCGCACTGGCGCCGGCGAAGAAGCGGCCCGGCAAGGTCCAGAACACCGCCGTACAAGAGAACATCGCGAACGCTGCCAGGCACAGCGCGGCCATTTGCAGCACCGGCACACTCAGCCAGGCGCTGAAGAACAGGCCGATCGCACCCAGCACATAGAGCACGGCGAGGTGGCCATAACGGTCATTCAGGCGGTCGGAACTGCGCGGGATAATCAGCAAACCGATGATGCCGAAGATATACGGCACCGCCGATATGAAGCCGGTGGTGAGATCGCTGCCGCCGAACTGCTTGATCAACGTGGGCAGCCACAAGCCCAGGCCGTAGATGCTCAGGGTCACCGGCAGGTAGAACAGCGCCAGCAGCAACACGCGCTTGTCTTTGAGCGCATGCAATGGATTGCCGTGGCGGGTCTGGCCGTAGGCTTGCAGGTCTTTGTTCAGTTCGTCGGTCAACCAGGTTTTTTCGGCGTCGGTCATCCACTTGACCTGCTTGGGACCATCCGGCAGGTAACGCAGCACCGGCCAGGTCAGCAGGATCGCCGGGGTGCCGATCACGATAAACAGCCACTGCCAGCCGTGCAGGCCGAGGATGCCGTCCATACCCAGCAGGCCGCCGGACACGGGGCCAGTGATCATCATCGCGATGGGCTGCGAGAGGATAAACAGCCCAAGGATCTTGCCGCGATGGCGAACCGGGAACCATTGGGTGATGTAGTACAGCACGCCCGGGAAGAACCCGGCTTCGGCCGCACCGAGCAGAAAGCGCATCACATAGAAGCTGTGAGGCCCCTGCACGAACGCCATGCCGATGGTGATGGTGCCCCAGGTGATCATGATGCGTGCGAACCAGCGCCGCGCGCCGAAGCGGTCGAGCATCAGGTTGCTGGGAATCTCGAACAGGAAGTAGCCAATGAAGAACAACCCAGCACCCAGGCCATAAGCCGCATCACCGATGCCGACGTCGGCGCCCATGTGCAACTTGGCAAAGCCCACGGCGGAACGGTCCACGTAGGCGATCAGGTACAGCAAGATCAGGAAGGGAATCAGTTTCAGCGTGATGCGCCGGATTAGCCGCAATTCCTCGCTCATGGGGTCGATCTCCGATTGTTGTTCTTATAGGAATCGGGGATGCCTCTCGCAGAAAATCCGCCAGGGTCATACCTCAGTTAAGCCAGACTATATAGTAGGACTATTTGCAAAACAACTCTTCCAAAGCGAACATTTTGCGCTTATGTTTAGCCGCAGAGAGAACATATAGTCATACAATAAGAGAATCGATCATGTCTGATAAAAAGCCCGGCCTACGCTCTGCCCAGTGGTTTGGTACCGCCGACAAAAACGGCTTCATGTACCGCAGCTGGATGAAGAATCAGGGCATTGCCGACCATCAGTTCCATGGCAAGCCGATCATCGGTATCTGCAATACCTGGTCGGAGCTGACCCCGTGCAACGCGCATTTCCGCCAGATCGCCGAGCACGTCAAACGCGGTGTGATCGAGGCCGGTGGCTTCCCGGTGGAGTTCCCGGTGTTTTCCAATGGCGAATCCAACCTGCGACCCACTGCCATGCTGACGCGCAACCTGGCGAGCATGGACGTGGAGGAAGCCATTCGCGGCAACCCGATTGATGGTGTGGTGCTGCTGACCGGCTGCGACAAGACCACCCCTGCCCTGCTGATGGGCGCCGCCAGTTGCGACGTGCCGGCCATCGTGGTCACCGGCGGGCCGATGCTCAACGGCAAGCACAAGGGCCAGGACATCGGCTCGGGCACCGTGGTGTGGCAGCTCAGTGAACAGGTCAAGGCCGGCACCATTACCCTGGACGACTTCCTTGCGGCCGAAGGCGGCATGTCGCGTTCGGCGGGTACCTGCAACACCATGGGCACCGCGTCGACCATGGCCTGCATGGCCGAGGCACTGGGCACTTCCCTGCCCCACAACGCAGCGATTCCGGCGGTGGATGCGCGGCGCTATGTGCTGGCGCATATGTCGGGCATGCGCGCGGTAGAGATGGTGCGCGAAGACTTGAAGCTGTCGAAGATCCTCACCAAGGAGGCGTTTGAAAACGCTATTCGCGTGAACGCGGCCATCGGTGGTTCGACCAACGCGGTGATTCACCTCAAAGCCATCGCCGGGCGCATCGGCGTCGAGTTGGACCTGGACGACTGGACCCGCATGGGTCGTGGCATGCCGACCATCGTCGACTTGCAGCCGTCCGGGCGCTTTCTAATGGAAGAGTTCTACTACGCCGGCGGCCTGCCTGCCGTGTTGCGCCGCCTCGGCGAAGCCAACCTGATCCCGCACCCGAACGCCTTGACCGTGAACGGCAAGTCCCTGGGCGAGAACACCAAGGACTCGCCGATCTACGGCCAGGACGAAGTGATCCGTACCCTGGATAACCCGATCCGCGCCGACGGCGGTATCTGCGTGCTGCGCGGCAACCTCGCCCCGCTCGGCGCAGTGCTCAAGCCGTCAGCCGCCAGCCCGGAGCTGATGCAGCATCGCGGTCGTGCGGTGGTGTTCGAGAATTTCGACATGTACAAGGCGCGCATCAACGATCCGGAGCTGGACGTGGACGCCAACTCGATCCTGGTCATGAAAAACTGCGGGCCCAAGGGTTACCCGGGCATGGCCGAGGTCGGCAACATGGGCTTGCCGGCCAAGCTGCTGGCCCAGGGTGTGACCGATATGGTGCGTATTTCCGATGCGCGCATGAGCGGCACGGCGTACGGCACGGTGGTGTTGCACGTCGCACCGGAAGCAGCAGCCGGCGGGCCGTTGGCCACGGTGAAGGAAGGCGACTGGATCGAACTGGACTGCGCCAACGGCCGCTTGCACCTGGACATCCCCGATGCAGAGCTGGCGGCGCGCATGGCAGACCTGGCGCCACCAGAAAAACTCATCGTCGGCGGTGCGGCTACCGCCAGCTGTACATCGACCATGTGTTGCAGGCAGACCAAGGCTGCGACTTTGACTTCCTGGTGGGCTGCCGGGGGGCGGAAGTCCCGCGTCATTCCCACTAATTGGGATGCTATGATGCCGCGTCTTTAAGCCAGAGCCTCCCCGTCGTTATGGATCACCAGCCGCCCAAGCCGCGCAAGAGCATGCATGCCCAGATCGTTCAGGACTTGGGCATGCACATCGTTTCCGGTCGCTTCAAGCCGGAAGAAAGACTGCCCATGGAGGCCACGCTCTGCGAGGAGTACAAGGTCAGCCGCTCGGTGCTGCGCGAGGCGACCCGGGTGCTCAGCGCCAAGGGCCTGGTGTATTCCAAACCACGGGTGGGCGCCGTGGTGCGGCCGCGCTTGAAGTGGCACCTGCTCGACCCGGATGTGTTGTCCTGGCTGATGCAATCCACGCCCCACAGCGAATTCTTCAATACCCTGGCCGGCGTGCGGCGCATCCTCGAACCGGAAATCGCCGCCATGGCCGCCACCACGGCGACCGATGACGACATCGCCACCATCGAAAAAGCCTACCAGGGCATGGAAACCGCGAAGACCCACGAAGACCTGTTGCAGGCCGACCTGGATTTCCACCGCGCCATTGCCGACGCCACGCGCAACGACTTGCTCGCCTATATGTGCAACATGCTGTCGTTGCCGTTACGCGAGTCGATCAACATCACCAACCGTCGCCCGGACATCCAGGGCCTGAGCCTGCCCCGGCACAAGGCGATTCTCACCGCAATCCAGAACCGCGATGCGCTGGGTGCACGGCATGCCTCACTGGTGCAGTTGGATGACACGCGGGTGGCGTTGGATACGGTGATGAATGTGCTGACGCCGCTTTAATGTAAACGCAATCAAATGTGGGAGGGGGCTTGCCCCCGATGGCGGTGGGTCAGCTGCAAATAAGCCAGCTGTTACACCGCTATCGGGGGCAAGCCCCCTCCCACATTGAAGCTGTGCGGGCCTTTACAGGGTGTAGGCGATGCCGACCTGCACAGTGCGGGGTGCGCCTGGGTAGGCGTATATATTGCCGAACGCGCCCTCTTCATACTCGCGGTTGAACAGGTTCTTTACATCCAGGTTCAGTCGTACCTTGTCATTGACCTTGTAGTAGCCCAGCAGGTCCACAACGGTGTAGGCGTCCATCGAGAACGCCGTATTGGCGGTCTGGCCGGCACGCTGGTCGACATACTTGCCACCCGCGCCCAGGCCCAGGCCTTTGAGGGCGCCGTCCTGGAATTCGTAGACGTTAAGCAGGCTGAAGCTGTTGCGGGGGATGTTCAGCAGGCGCGTGCCGGAGCGAATGGTGTTGTCTTTGGTGACTTCGGCATCCACGTAGGCATAGCCGCCGATCACGCGCCACTCGGGGGTGATATTGCCCGCCACATTCAGGTCGAAACCACGGCTACGGACTTGGCCAGCGGCGACGCTGAAGGTTGAGTCGATAGGGTCGGTGGTGAGGACGTTTTTCTTCTCGATCTGGTAGATCGCCGCGTCGACGCTCAGTTGACGGTCCAAGGCTTCCCATTTGACGCCCATCTCATAGGACTTGCCCTTTTCCGGCTCAAACCCGCCACCTTGGCGAGCAGCGCCAGTGTTCGGCTTGAACGAACGTGCGGCGTCAGCGTAGACCGCGACGGTATCGGTAAGGTCGTAGATCACGCCCACACGTGGGGTGACGGCGTTTTCAGCGGCTTGCCAAGGTTTAACCCCGGTCACGTAGCTTTCGTAGTCATGCTCAAAACGCTCAAAACGCGCACCGGCCAAGACTTTCAGGCGCTCGGTGAGGGCCACTTGGTCCTGCACAAAGGCTGCGTAGGTCTTGAGGTTTTCTTTGTCGTGGGTCGGTGTTCGCGTCAGCGGTGGGCGTGCCTGGCCGTAGACGGGATCAAAGATATCGATCGGGTAAGTGCCCTCGGTGGCGCTGGAACGCTGGATGATCGACTTGTAGTCGTAATCCTCATACTCGATGCCGGTCAGCAAGGTGTGCTCGAAACCACCGGTGGTGAAATGCCCGGTGAGGTTGAGTTGGTAGTCCTTGTCGGTCCATTCCAGCTTGCGATAGTTGAAGTTGCGTTGCAGCGTGCGGCCATCGGCGCTCAGGCCGTTGGCTTCAATGGCGTTGCCCTGCAAGGTGCCGTCCAGCCACTGGAAACCGCCGCCCAGGGTCCAGTTTTCGTTGAGCAGGTGTTCGAAGCGCAACTGCGCCATGCTGTTGTCGTTGTGCAATTTGCCGACGTCTTTATCGCCCCAGAAGGTATCGCGCGATGCGTTGCCTTTTTGGGTGGGATAGCGCGTCAGGCCACGGTCCAGCGGGTGGTTGTTACGCATGAAGTCGCCTTCGAAGATCACCTTGGTGTCGTCGGTGGCTTGCCAGGTGATGACAGGCGTCACGCCGTAGCGTTCGGTTTCCACATGGTCCCGGAAGGTGTCGCCGCCCTCGCCCACCACGTTCAGGCGATAAGCGAGGCGACCGTCTTCATCCAACGGGCCGGAGGCATCCAGGGTGCCGCGTTTCATGCCTTGATCATTCAACTGGCTGCCCAGGGTCACGGTACGCTCTGCCAGCGGCTGCTTGGACACCACGTTGAACGTGCCGCCTGGATCGCCACGGCCATACAGCATGGTTGCGGGACCGCGCAGTACTTCGAGGCGTTCGATGGTGTTGGCGTCCGGCATGTTCGGGTAGCCGCGGTTGATCGGGAAACCGTTGCGGTAGAACTCGCCAGTGGTAAAGCCGCGCACGGTGAAGGTGGTCAGGCCCTGGCCGCCGAAGTTGTTGGCGCGGCCGACGCCGCCGGCATAGTCGAGGGCATCCTGCAGGCGGGTGGCGCCAATGTCTTCGACCACATCCTTGGACACCACGCTGATGGACTGCGGTGTTTCATGAATCGACGTGTCGGTGCGCGTCGCGCTGGCTGAGCGTGTGGCGTGGTAGCCCTTGACCGGCCCCTGAGCTGTTTCATAGTCCGCCGTGCCCGTCACAGTGATCGCTTGCAACTCCAGACTGGTTTGCTCGGTGGGCGCCACTTCTGCCCAGGTGAACGGGGAAAACGCCTGCAACACACAGATGGAAATCAGGGTACGACGCATGGATGTTGGACCTAGTGAATGAGCCAGATGGGACGGCAAACCTGCCAAGAATTCGCGGCGCATGGTATATCAACGCATTCTCGTTTGACATCCATTCTCATTCGTTATTTTTTGCGTATCAGCCTTGTATCAATACTCAGATAAAAAAAAGCCACTCGATTGAGTGGCTCCATAAACCGCTTGGCTCGCCTCAGCGATAGCGTTCCAACCAATGCGCATACGGCGCTGGCAAGGTCCAGGAGGACTTATCCACGCCCAGCTCTTTGGCGGCAAAGTACGCCCAATGCGGGTCAGCCAGGTGCGCGCGGCCCACTGAGACCAGGTCCAGATGCCCCGCCTGCAACGCGCCTTCTGCCAATTGTGGCGTACCAAAACCCCACGCCGAGGTCACCGGGATACCGGCTTCGCGGCGCACGCGTTCGGCAATCGGGCCCATAAAGGCCGGGCCCCACGGGATGTTGGTGTCGGGGATGGTGAAACCGACGCTGACGCTCAGCAGGTCCAAGCCACCGGCTTTGAAATTACGCGCCAGTTCGATGGATTCGGTGAGGGTTTGCTCGTCACGACCGTCGTATTCGATCACACCGAAACGCGCGGTCAGCGGCAGGTTTTCCGGCCAGACTTCACGCACGGCGGCCAGGGTTTCCAGGAGGAAACGGCTGCGGTTGTCGAAGCTGCCACCGTAGGCATCGGTACGTTGGTTGGAATGTTCGGAGAAAAAGCTTTGAGCCAGGTAACCGTGGGCGAAGTGCAGTTCGATCCACTCGAAACCGGCGTCACGGGCGCGACGGGCGGCGTCGACGAAATCCTGTTTAACGCGAGCGATGTCGTCCAGGGTCATGGCGCGCGGCACATTGGGCAGGTTGGCACCGAAGGCGATGGCCGACGGCGCAATAGTTTCCCAACTGCGTGCGTCGGAAGCCGGAATATGGTCATCCCCTTCCCATGGACGGTTGGCACTGGCTTTACGCCCGGCGTGGGCAATCTGAATGCCGGGCACTGAACCTGCGGCCTTGATCGCCTTGACCATCGGCACGAACGCCTGAGCATGTGCATCGCTCCAGATGCCGGCACAGCCCGGAGTGATGCGGCCTTCAGGCGCAACGGCAGTGGCCTCGACCACTAACAAACCGGCACCGCCACGGGCCATGCCGGCCAGGTGCACGTGGTGCCAGTCGTTGACGATGCCGTCTTCGGCCATGTATTGGCACATTGGCGGGATGGCGATGCGATTGCGCAGGGTTACGTCTTTGAGTTTGAAGGGTTCGAACAGAGCGGACATGGGAACTCCAGCAGCGAGTGAGTGATTCGATAGTTCGATGGTAATCGAACTATGGTATTCGGCGATACCCCCCTGTTATCATCCGATCCATGCGAGCCTTCAAACACCCTACCCCTGAAGATCTGACCCTGGAGCGTCTGTTGTACGCCCTGAGCGACCCGGTGCGCCTGGAAATCGTGCGCTGCCTGGCCGGCGTGCCAGAAGCCACTTGCGGCGAACTGGACGGCGGGCGCCCCAAGTCCAGCATGTCCCACCACTTCCGCGTACTGCGCGATGCCGGCCTGGTGCACACCCGCAGCGTGGGCACGACCCATATGAATTCGTTGCGCGGCGATGTGCTTGAGGAACGGTTTCCAGGGTTGTTGCAGAGCATCCTGGCTCAAGCATAAACCCCGATCAGTCCAGCAGCGTGATCAGTTGCGACTCGATCGTCAGCGCCTGCACCTCCAGCACCGCCAACGTCACCGGCAACTTGAAGCGCCGCCGCCCTGCACTGCCGGGGTTCACATACAGCGTTGCGCCCCGCCATTCGATCACGGGCTTGTGCGAATGACCGGTGATCACCAGCCGCACATGCGTATCGAGTCGTGCGGGGACGTCGGCGATGTCATGCACCACCAACGTCCGCCATCCGTCCACATCCAGCATCAGATGGTCGGGCACCTGCCGTGCCCACGGCGCGTCCTGGTCATTGTTGCCGCGCACCACGTACAGGGGTGCGATCTGCGCCAATTGCTGAAGAATTTCAGGGCTACCGATATCGCCGGCATGGATGATCTGTTCGCATCCCTGCAAGGCCGCCACGGCTTCAGGCCGCAGCAGGCCGTGGGTATCGGAAATCACGCCAACTTTCATAGGGCCTCCGGGGTGGACGTCGACCCCTGAAACACCGGCGCGCCATCCAAATACACGCGGTCTTTACCGTTGCCCTTGGCAGCGTAGAGGTTGCGGTCGGCACGCTTGAGGACCGCCGACATTTCGGCCCCGGCCGTAAAGCGCGCCATGCCCGCACTGCAAGTGTAGTCATGGGGCGGCGCGACACTGCTGCGGATCGCTTGCAGCAGGCGCAGCGCGTAATCGGTGGCGAGACCTGGGTCATCGCCCACCAGCAGCACCCCGAATTCTTCGCCGCCAATCCTGCCGAAACTGTGGCTGCCTGGGGTGGATTTAAAGCACGCGGCCATGGCGCAGAGAATCCTGTCGCCGACGTCATGGCCGAACTGGTCATTCTTCAATTTGAAACTGTCGATATCCAGCATCATGAAGTAGCCGGTATCACCGGCCGCAATCAGTTTGGCGAAGCTCTCCATAAAGGCCCGCCGGTTCAGGATGGAGGTCAAATAATCGGTCTCGGCCAACTCCCGAAACTCACTCTCCACCAGTAACACGGAACGCAGGTTCTTCAGGTAGTAGACATTCAAGATAAATCCGATCGCCACCGACGCGGCGCAAAAGATGAACACGTAGGTGTCGACGCCTGCATAAAGGCTCAGCTGGATCTGGGGCCATGTCAGTAACCACACCAATGCGGCGCAGAATAGAAAATCCTGAACCACGATAAACAGGATTGCGCTGCTCATTACCAAGGTCACGGCCAGCGGCAAGGCGAACACCTGCAGGTCGGGGCGGGTGTGAACCACATAGGCAAAACCCGCGGACAGCAGCACCATATAACCCACGCCCAGCGCCCGCCACAGCACATACTGAGTCACCACCCGGTGAACCCCATACACCACGCACAGCCCCATCGTGACCAGCACGACCGGCCAGCCGAACATCCCCCCGCGATCAACCAGCAACACCGCCAGCCAGGCGAAAATCCCGATCAATTCCGCCTGGGCAATTGCGGGCGACAACAGCCTTTGCATCCGTGGCCTGAGCTTCACATTAGCCGGCATCCCGTCACTCCCTATGCATGAGTGGCCGCTTTGGTATCGACACGACTCAGTTGAAGACTGTGCAGGCAGGTCGCAAACGAATACGCCATGAAGCGCCTTACCAACACGATAAAAGGTGGCAGGACTTCAAGCAATGTCTTGGAATGAATCTTGAAATAGCCCCGGTCAGCCCCCTCTTGCACCAAGCGAATAACATGGGTCTTGGACACCGAGAGTTGCTCAGCGATGGAAAGGTAGGACGAAGACCTGAAACTTGCCCCCTGGTTATCCAACGCACACGCATCGTTATAGATCGCCAGCATCAACATATGCCCGGCATCGCGCTTTACCAGCCAATAACAGTCGGGCATCAGCAGGTCGATGGTCACGTTTTGGGAGAGAAGGACCGAAAACCCTTTGAAATAACGTGCCAGATAAGCGCGATCATCCAACCCGTTCATTGAGCCGCAAACCGCGGTTTCCGGGCACATCACGCCCAGCGGCTCAACCACGGACGTGAGCATCAGCCTGATCTCCTCGCAGGCTAGGGGTGACGGACTGAATACCCGCAGACGGCTGTCATCCGCATGCCTCGACACCGTCATGAACCCCAACGCCCTGAACAGCAGGAAGATCGACTCCAGGCTGTTTCTGGAACAGAACCCGCGCGCCGTACAAAACTCTTTCACCTCGGACAGTAAAGGCACCTGCTTGGAGAAATAGGTGCTCAATAACGTAAAGGACACCATCAAGCGACTGAACTTCAGTGCGGTCTTGTAGAAAAATGGTCTTTTTGAATAGGACTCCAGCAAGATCGAATAATGGGTACGAATACACGCTTCAAAATCCACATGGCGCTCAAACGCACGCGCCGACTGTTCCACCGCCCACTTCAACGAACCACTGCACATGAGAAAGAGCCCTGATCAAACAACTTGGATTCACTGATCTCAATTGCAGCACAGATAATGGCGTTTTGCCTTGAGCGCAATCTATCGTGATTAGCGCAGGGACACCGTCGCTACCAAAATTGTTCCAAAAAGACCCCGGCGGCTTAACCGTTTCAGTCACCACAGCGAACCTTCCCCGCAAACCAGCGTCCGAGCTAAGGCACAGTTGCCTACCGCTCGCCACGAGGTTGTCGTTTGAAAGCCGCCATCATCAAAAAGTACCGCCTGATCATCAAGACCATGGGCTATGTGGGCTGGTCGCTGTTCTGGCTGTTGCTGTGGGACGTCGCCGTCACCGTGGACTTCATGCTGTTTCTCACCGCCAAGATCAACTTGCCGCTGATGCCCCTCACTCTGCTGGGCTCGGCACTGATTGTGCTCATCAGCTTTCGCAACAGCAGCGCCTACAACCGCTGGTGGGAGGCGCGCACGCTATGGGGCGCAATGGTCAACAATTCGCGCAGCTTTGCGCGCCAGGTGCTGACGCTACTGGACGACCCCGACGGTGAAGTGAACCCGGTCAAGTCCACCCTGCTGCGCCGCCACGTGGCCTACGTGAATTGCCTGGCCGCCCACCTCAAGGGCGAGCCATGCCCGGATGAAATCCGCGCGTTTATCCCCACTGAGGAATTCGCCCGCAACGGTGCCACCAATAACTTTGCCAACGATATCCTCACCGGCTCGGCGGCCATCCTGGCCCGGGAGTACAAAGCCGGGCACCTGGACAGCATTCGCCTGGCCCGGCTGGAATCCACCCTGGTGGACTTGTCCAACGCCCAGGGCGGCATGGAGCGTATCGCCAACACCCCACTGCCCTACCCTTACGTGTATTTCCCGCGGTTGTTTATCTCGCTGTTCTGCCTGATCGTACCGGTGGGCCTTGTGGAGTCCCTGGGCTGGTTCACGCCGCTGGCCTCCACGGTGGTGGGCTTTATGCTGCTGGCCATCGAACGCATCGGCACCGATTTGCAAAGCCCGTTCCGCTCCAGCGAACACCAGATCCAGATGGAAGCCATCTGCGAAACCATCGAAAAAAACCTGCAATCGATGCGCCGCGACGCCCTGGCTGACACCCAAATCGGCTGATCACCACTGCGGCCCTAAAGTGCGTGACTCCTCGGTCGATAAACCGGGGGTACGCATGGGCTACACCTCTTCATAACAACACATGCGACGTTCTGCGCTACCCACTGCCTTGCCAAAACTATAAATACTCCGCAGGTGAAGTCATGAATATCAAGCAGAAGCTGACCTGGGCGTTCGCGGCTATCGCGTGCGTCCCCGTCATCCTGGTCGCCGTGTTGGTAGTGTTGAATCTGCGCGAGGGGGCCCTGGCCAACTTCCTCGACAGCAGCGGCCGCGAAATCCGCCAGATCGACAATGGCATGAAGCAGTTCTTCGACGGCATCAGCCAGAACGTCGAATTTGTGGCCAAGGACCCGCGCGTTGTCGCGGCCAAGGACCTCAAGAGCTACGCCGGCGCAGACGCCGCGCAAATTCCCCTTACACCCACCAACAAAGAACTGCTGGATATCTTCGACCAGTTCGCCAAGAGCCATCCGAGCACCGCTTACCTGTCCCTGGGCCTGAGCGACGGCGGTTACGCCAGTTGGCCGGACGACACCAAACTGAACAACTACGACCCACGCGTACGCCCTTGGTACCAAGCGGCCATCGCCGCGCCTGGCGCTACCGTGCGCACCGGCGCCTACTACTGGGCACCGGATGATGTGGTGCTGATCGGCACCGTGCACACCGTCGCCGACGCCAGCGGCAAAATCCTCGGCGTGGTCGGCCTGGACGTGTCGCTCAAGCAGCTCACCGAACTGGTGCGCAACATCAAGCTAGGCGACAGCGGCTACCTGATGCTGGTCGAAGCCAATGGCAACGTGCTGGTGGACCCCAGCGACGCCAAGCACAACTTCAAGCCGATGGCAGACCTCGGCCCCAACTACGCCGAACTGTCCAAGCGTGGCGACGGCGTGACCCAAATCGACATCGACGGCGTGGCTTATATGGCTAACGTGGTCAGTTCAAAAGACTTGGGCTGGCGCTTTATCGGGCTGATCAAGCGGGACGAAGTGATGGCGGGTGCGACCAGCCTCACCTGGCTGATCGCCGCGATCGCTGCCGCGTTGGCCTTAGTGTTCGCGATTGTCGGCGCCAGTTTCGCCAGCGTCATTGTCCGCCCGATCCGTGGCGTGGCCGACGGCCTGCAAGAAATCGCCGAAGGTGAAGGCGACCTGACCCGCCAGCTCAAGGTGCAAGGCAAGGATGAAACCGCCAGCCTCGCCGGCTGGTTCAACCAGTTCCTGAGCATGATCGCGCAGTTGGTGCAGCGCATCGGTAACGCATCATCCGACCTGCAAACCGCCGCCGCCGACACCAGCGAAGTGGCCAATAACATGAACCAGGCCGCCGGCCGCCAGCGTGAAGCCGTGGAACTGGTCAGCACTGCGTTCAACGAAATGGTCGCCACCGCCAACGAAGTCGCACGCTCCTGCAGCGCCGCGGCCACCAGTGCCGACGAAGGCTATCGCGATGTGCACGCCGGTCAGCAGCACATCGGCGAAGCCACGGGCAGCGTGCTCAAGCTTAGCGAAGACCTGCAGAAATCGACTCAGACCATGCAGTTGCTGGAGCAGGACAGCCAGAACATCAACACCATCCTCGATACCATCCGTTCGATTGCCGAGCAAACCAACCTGCTGGCACTCAACGCGGCAATCGAAGCGGCCCGCGCCGGTGACCAAGGCCGAGGCTTCGCCGTGGTTGCAGACGAAGTCCGCGCCTTGGCGCGTCGCACCGCAGACTCCACCGGCGAAATCGACAGCCTGCTGGGCAACCTCGCCCGCCGCACCCAGGAAGTCACGCAGCAGATGCAAGGCAGCCTGCTGGTGTCCCACACCAGCGTGGAACGCATCCAGCAGGCTCGCGACAGCTTCGACAAGATCCTTGGCTCCGTGGACTCGATCCGCGACCAGAACACCCAGATCGCGACCGCCGCTGAGGAACAGCACCAAGTGGCGGAAGAGATCAACCGGCACATCGCGCAGATCCATGCCGATGCGCAGTTGGTGGAAGGTTTTGCCCATTCGGCGCAGACCGGCTCAGGTCGTTTGACGGATATTTCCGGTCAGCTCAAAGGGTTGGTGGGACGCTTCAAGTTTTAGGCATTGTCAGACAGAGGGCGTATGCGGACACACACGTCAGCCGCATCGCCCTCAAGGAAGACGTCAACCCATGCATGGCCAGTGACTTGAGCCACGACGGTACCGGGATCGGGATGACGAGGGTCATCTGATCCGCTCCGATATGCTCGAAGAGTTCGAGCAAAGCTGCCTGTAAAGACGGTGGTCGAACGCTACGCCCCATCCACTCAACCGATGGGGCGTTTCGTTGACGCTCAAAGTGCGCTCATCCTGATACGGCTATCGACACCCCTGAATACGCGCTCCCCGCACCGCTGCCCATCGAGAAAACCCTCCTATCCAACGCGGCATTTGACCGCACTGCATCATCGCAGCAACTGTAATAGTCTATTGCAGGACTCTAATGTACTAACCAGTTACTTATCTTGCTAAAATCGCGTCTTTGCCCTCTCACATTCGAGTCCTTTCGACATGAAACGAGCATCGCGCGCCACTGGCGTCTCTAGATTCTTACTCCTGGGCCTGGGCGTTATCATCGCCCTGCTCGGCATCGCGCTCGCCGTCGGCGGCGCCAAACTGGTTAGCCTGGGAGGTTCCTGGTACTTCCTGATCGGCGGCGTGGCCATGGCGATTGCCGGCCTGTTGATTGCCCGGCGTAACCCGGCGGGTGCGTGGTTGTTTGCCGCGTTCCTGGTGGGCACGGCCATTTGGGCCGTGGCGGATGTGGGCCTGGTGTTCTGGCCGCTGTTCTCGCGGCTATTCATGTTCGCCGCGATTGGCCTGGTGGTCGCGCTGGTGTACCCACTGCTGGTCGGCAAGCCTGCGCGCGGTGCCTATGGCGTTGCCGCCGTACTGGCGGTGGGCGTAGTGGTTGCGGCGGGCAATATGTTTGTCGCCCACCCAAGCGTCGCCCCGACCGGTGCCGGCCCAGGCGTCACGCCGGTGGCCCCGGCCGATGCGCAGAAAGATTGGGCGCACTACGGCAACACTGAAGGCGGCAGCCGCTTCGCCGCGCTGGACCAGATCAACCGCGACACCGTCAACAAGCTCAAAGTAGCCTGGACCTACCACACCGGCGACGTGGCGATCAGCGACGGCAACGGTGCCGAAGACCAACTGACCCCGCTGCAGATCGGCAACAAAGTGTTCATCTGCACCCCGCACAACAACCTGATCGCCCTCGACGCCGACACCGGCAAAGAACTGTGGAAGAACGAAGTCAACGCCAAATCGGCGGTCTGGCAGCGTTGCCGCGGCATGGCCTATTTCGACGCCACCGCGCCGATTGCCCAGCCGACACAGCCCAACAGCTCGCCGATCATTGCCGCCAGCGTTCCAACCGGTGCGCAGTGCCAGCGCCGTCTGCTGACCAACACCATTGATGCCCGCCTGATTGCGGTAGACGCCGACACCGGCAAATTCTGTGAAGACTTCGGCACCCACGGCCAGGTGGATTTGAAAGCCGGCCTGGGCAATGTGCCGGACAGCTACTACCAGCTCTCCTCGGCCCCGTTGATCGCCGGTACCACCGTGGTGGTCGGTGGTCGCGTGGCGGATAACGTGCAGACCGACATGCCGGGCGGCGTGATCCGTGGTTTTGACGTGATCAGCGGGCAAATGCGTTGGGCCTTCGACCCCGGCAACCCGGAAGACAAACAAGCCCCAACCGGCGACAGCACCTACGTGCGCAGCACGCCGAACAGCTGGGCGCCGATGTCCTACGACCCGCTGATGAACACGATTTTCCTGCCGATGGGCAGCTCATCCACCGACATCTACGGCGTGGAACGCACCCAGCTCAACCATAAATACGGCGCTTCGGTATTGGCGCTGGATGCCTCCAGCGGTGCTGAAAAGTGGGTGTACCAGACCGTCCACAACGACCTGTGGGACTTCGACCTGCCGATGCAGCCAAGCCTGATCGACTTCACCCCGCCGGGCAGCGACAAAGCCGTGCCTGCGGTAGTGATCGGCACCAAGGCCGGCCAGATCTACGTGCTCGACCGCGCCACTGGCAAACCCCTGACTGAAGTAAAAGAAGTGCCGGTCAAGGCCGCCAACATCCCCAATGAACCGTACTCGCCAACCCAGCCTAAATCGGTGGGCATGCCGCAGATCGGCGCGCAAACCCTGACTGAATCGGACATGTGGGGCGCCACCCCGTACGACCAGTTGCTGTGCCGCATAGACTTCAAAGGCATGCGCTACGACGGCCTGTACACCGCGCCGGGCACCGATAAATCCCTGAGTTTCCCGGGTTCCCTGGGCGGCATGAACTGGGGCAGCATTTCCACCGACCCGGTGCACGGCTTTATCTTCGTCAACGACATGCGCCTGGGCCTGTGGATCCAGATGGTGCCGTCGCAGAACAAAGCCCAGTCTTCGTCCGGTGGCGAAGCGCTGAACACCGGCATGGGCGCGGTCCCGCTCAAGGGCACGCCGTATGCCGTGAACAAAAACCGCTTCCTGTCGGTGGCCGGCATTCCGTGCCAGGCGCCGCCGTTCGGCACCCTCACCGCCATCGATATGAAGACCCAGAAAGTCGCGTGGCAGGTGCCGGTTGGCACCGTTGAAGACA
Source organism: Pseudomonas sp. TE3911 (assembly GCF_054062775.1). Classification (NCBI taxonomy): domain Bacteria; kingdom Pseudomonadati; phylum Pseudomonadota; class Gammaproteobacteria; order Pseudomonadales; family Pseudomonadaceae; genus Pseudomonas; species Pseudomonas sp. TE3911. The sequence goes on from NZ_JBSSFP010000001.1 coordinate 2,981,964, forward strand.
CCGGCCCGCTGGGCATCCGTATGCACCTGCCGATCAAGATCGGTCTGCCGACCCTCGGCGGCACGCTGTCGACCCAGGGCGGCCTGATCTTTATCGCCGGCACCCAGGATTTCTACCTGCGCGCCTTCAACAGCGGCAACGGTGACGAAGTGTGGAAAGCCCGCCTGCCGGTCGGCAGCCAAGGCGGCCCGATGACTTACGTATCGCCGAAAACCGGCAAGCAGTACGTAGTCGTCACCGCCGGCGGTGCACGCCAATCCACTGACCGTGGCGACTACGTGATCGCCTACGCCCTGCCATAACCTCCCCCAAGCGCGGTGCCCCCCCGGCACCGCGCTTTCTGTCTGGAAGACCCGCATGACACCCACTTCTCATCTCTCTTTTGGGCGCCTGTTGCTCGGCCTGGCCCTGGGCGCCGCCCTGCCCGTCCAAGCCGCTGACACCACCCTGACCGGCGACTGGGGCGGCCTGCGCCGTGAACTGGAAGACACCGGTGTGCGCTTCACCGGCGACTACAGCGGCGAAACTGCCTACAACGCCCACGGCGGTCAGCACCGTTCGGCGCGCTACTCGCAAAACCTCAAGCTCGGTGTGCAGTTCGACCTGGGCAAGCTCTACGGTTTCACCAACGGCGACCGCATCCAGGTCACCGTCAATGACCGTCGCGGCAACAGCGCGTCCGAGGACCTGGTGGGCAACCGTCTGCCGATCCAGGAAAACTACGGCGGTCTCTACACCCGCCTCACTGAGCTGAGCTACGAGCGCACGCTCTTCACCCCAGCACTCAACGTCAAACTCGGCTACATGGCCATGGGCAATGACCTCGGCGGCCTGGACAGCGGCATCCTGTGCAACTTCATGAACGCCGGTTTCTGCGGGCATCCGCTGAACATGTCCGGCGGCAGCGGCTGGACCAACTACCCGAACGCGCGTCTGGGCGCACGGGTGAAATACGACCTCTCGCCGGCCTGGCAAGTGCGGGTGGCGGCGTTCAATGTCGACCCGGAAAGCAACGGCGACTCCAGCCGCGCCTGGAAGTTGAGCCCCAAGCACACCACCGGGACCGTGGTGCCGATTGAGCTGGTGTACAAGCACGCAGGCCCCCTGCCCGGGGAATATAAGGTGGGTTACTACTACGACAGCTCCGATGTGAAACGCATCGGCAGCACTGAAAAAGTCAGCGGTCGCGGCGGTCACTACCTGCTGATCGACCAGGCGGTGTGGGCCTCCGAATCGTCGACCGGCCGTGTGCTGCACGCCTTCGGCCAATACTCCGCCGCCAGCGAAGCGGCCTCGCCGTTCAGCAAGTGGTATGGCGCAGGCGTAGTGCTCTACAAACCGTTCGAAGGCCGCCCGCGGGACACCCTGTCCCTGGGTTATGGCCGCGCCGTGCCAAACCCGCGCAGCCGCGACGTGCAGGAACTGGCAGCGTTCAACGCCGGGTCCAGCTACCCCAACCTCGACAACGCCGAACAACTGATCGAACTCAGTTACGGCTACCAGGCCACGCCATGGTTGAACCTGCGCCCGGATGTGCAATACATCATCGAGCCAGGCGCGTTTTCGGGTGACAACATCGACAATGCGCTGGTGTTGGGGTTGCAGGTCAAGGCAGTGTTCTAAGCGCCTGAACGCGGTCAAAAAATGTGGGAGGGGGCTTGCTCCCGATGGCGGTGTGTCAGTCAAGCCATTCATTGACTGACACACCGCCATCGGGAGCAAGCCCCCTCCCACAGTGGGTTCAGCAGTGTATGTAAGGCCTTACTCAGGCACAGATAACGCAAACTCCGCGCCCCGCTGGTACTCACGGGGCGTACAGCCAAACTCGCGACGAAACACGGTGTGCAGGTACTGCGCCGAGGTGAAGCCGCAGGACGACGCGATGTCGGCAATCGCCAGATCACGGTTTTCCAGGCCTCTGGCGGCAGCCGCGAGTTTGAAGCGCAGGATTTCGTCATGCACGCTGCAATTGCGCACCTTACGAAAGTGCGCTTCCAGGGATGAACGCGACACACCGACATACGCCGCCACTTGAGCGGTCTTAATGCCCTGGCAAGCGTATTGGCGGATAAACAGCAACGCCTGCATCACGTACGGATTGCCCAAGGGTTGATGAAGGCTGGAGGCCTGGACGTTGATTGCGTCCGGCGGCACGAGGATTTGCGTACCGGTGCAAGGCTTGCCGTGCAACATCTGGTGCAACAGCGCAGCGGCAGTGCGGCCCATGGTTTCGGTGCCCTGGATCACCGAACTCAGCGGCACTCGCGTAAGGGTTCGGGTCAGCGGATCGTTGTCGATGCCGATCAGCGCCACTTGTTCCGGCACGGCGATGCCGGCTGTGAGGCAGGCTTGCAGCAATTGCCGGGCACGGGCATCGGTCACGGCAATAATGCCAATGGGCTTTGGCAAGCTGTGCAGCCAGGCGATCTGCTGCTCCACTGCGCTGTCCCACAACGGCGCGCTGGTGCCGAGGCCGCGATACACCTCCACCTGCAAGCCGTCGCGCAGCATCAGGCGGCGAAAGGCTTTTTCGCGCTCCTGGGCCCAGCGGTTGGCCTGCGCTTCGGGCAGGCTAAAGCAGGCAAAGCGCGTCAGCCCTGCCTCGATCAAATGCGCGTAGGCCAACTTCATCAATGCGTAATTATCGGTGGCCACATAGGGGATGCCCTTGGGGTACGCACGGCCATCTTCATAGGAGCCGCCCACCGCTACCACCGGCAACTGACTGTCGGCCAGTGCCTCGCCAATCAGCGGGTCGTCGAAGTCGGCAATGATGCCGTCGCCCTGAAAACGCTCGATGCCTTTGAGGCGGCATAGAAAGTCCTCTTCCAGGAACAAATCCCAGGACACACGCGTACTGCTCAGGTAATTACCGATGCCGGCGATGATGCCGCGGTCGTAGATTTTGCTGCCGTTGAACAGCAGCGCGATTCGGTGCACGGGCGGTAGGGTTTTCATTGTTTTTGTCCTGGGGCCTGTCGCGACAGACTAGCCCTCGCTGCACAAAATCGCACTACGCCTTGGTGATTTTCATAATCGCCAGCCCCATCGCCGTTGCTAGTATCCAGACACCGCCAAGAACAATAAGGAAAACGCCATGCCGTACTTCCCCGGTGTCGAGAAGGTTCGCTTCGAAGGCCCCAGCAGCGATTCCCCCCTCGCCTTTCGCCATTACGACGCCAACAAGTTGATCCTCGGCAAACCCATGCGCGAGCACCTGCGCATGGCCGCGTGTTACTGGCACACCTTCGTGTGGCCCGGTGCCGATATGTTTGGCATGGGCACCTTCAAGCGCCCGTGGCAGCGCAGTGGCGACCCGATGGAGGTGGCCATCGGCAAGGCGGAGGCGGCCTTTGAGTTTTTCTCCAAACTGGGCATCGACTACTACAGCTTTCACGACACCGACGTGGCGCCCGAAGGCAGCTCGCTCAAGGAGTACCGCGAGCACTTCGCACAGATGGTCGACCATCTGGAGCGTCACCAGGAACAAACCGGGATCAAACTGCTGTGGGGCACCGCGAACTGCTTCAGCAACCCGCGCTTTGCCGCCGGCGCTGCCAGTAACCCGGACCCTGAAGTGTTTGCCTACGCCGCCGCCCAGGTGTTCAGCGCGATGAACGCCACCCTGCGGCTCAAAGGCTCAAACTATGTGCTGTGGGGCGGCCGTGAAGGCTATGAAACCCTGCTCAACACCGACCTCAAGCGCGAGCGCGAACAGCTCGGGCGCTTTATGCGCATGGTGGTGGAACACAAGCACAAGATCGGCTTCAAGGGCGACCTGCTGATCGAGCCCAAGCCCCAGGAGCCGACCAAGCACCAGTACGACTACGACAGCGCCACGGTGTTCGGTTTCCTGCATGAGTACGGTCTGGAACACGAGATCAAGGTGAATATCGAGGCCAACCACGCCACCCTGGCCGGGCACAGCTTCCATCACGAGATCGCCACGGCCGTATCCCTCGGTATCTTCGGCAGCATCGACGCCAACCGTGGCGACCCGCAGAACGGCTGGGACACCGACCAATTCCCCAACAGCGTCGAGGAGATGACCCTCGCCACCTATGAAATCCTCAAGGCTGGCGGGTTCAAGAACGGCGGCTATAACTTTGATTCCAAGGTACGACGTCAGAGCCTGGACGAGGTGGATCTGTTCCACGGGCATGTCGAGGCCATGGACGTATTGGCGCTGGCCCTGGAGCGTGCGGCGGCCATGGTGCAAAACGACCGATTGCAGCAGTTCAAGGACCAGCGTTATGCCGGTTGGCAACAGCCGCTGGGCCAAGCCGTGCTGGCGGGTGAGTTCAGCCTGGAATCGCTGGCAGAACACGCGTTTGCCCATGAACTGAACCCGCAGGCGGTGAGCGGGCGACAGGAGATGCTCGAAGGTGTCGTGAACCGGTTTATCTACACCTGACCGATGCTGTGCGCAGTTGATTGTGGCTGCAGTGGTAGTGAGCGGGCTTGCCCCGCGCTGGGGCGCGAAGCGGCCCTAAAATCAGGCACCTCGGTGTGTCAGGTAAAATTGCATCGTCTGGTTTGGGGTCGCTTCGCGCCCTAGCGCGGGGCAAGCCCACTCACCACAAAAAAGCCAGGCTACACACAACGCAAACAGCAACAGCAGTGTTCGGCTAGAGTCTTCCAACAACAATAAAAGGACGCACCAACATGAAGTCATTCAAACGTACCCTGCTCGCCACCGCCCTGGCCCTGCTCGCACTGCCGGTGATGGCCGATTCCGCCCACCCGAAAATCGGTTTCTCCATCGACGACCTGCGCCTGGAACGCTGGTCCCGCGACCGCGATTACTTCGTCGCCGCTGCGGAAAAACTCGACGCGAAGGTCTTTGTGCAGTCCGCCGATGCCAACGAGCAGAAGCAGATTTCCCAGATCGAAAACCTGATTTCCCGGGGCGTCGATGTGATCGTTATCGTGCCGTTCAACGCCACGGTGCTGACCAACGCGGTGGCCGAAGCCAAGAAAGCCGGGATTAAGGTAGTGTCCTATGACCGCCTGATTCTCAATGCGGACATCGATGCCTACATCTCCTTTGATAACGAAAAGGTCGGCGAAATGCAGGCCAGCGGTGTGCTGCAAGCGGCGCCCAAGGGCAACTACTTCCTGCTCGGCGGCGCGCCTACCGACAACAACGCCAAGGTGCTGCGCGAAGGCCAGATGAAGGTGCTGCAACCGGCCATCGACAAGGGCGATATCAAGGTAGTCGGCCAGCAGTGGGTCAAGGAGTGGAACCCCACCGAAGCCCTGAGCATCGTCGAAAACGCCCTGACCCGGAACAACAACAAAATCGACGCCATCGTCGCCTCCAACGACGCCACCGCCGGCGGTGCGATCCAGGCCCTGGCCGCGCAGAAACTGGCGGGCAAGGTGCCGATCTCCGGGCAGGACGCCGACCTCGCCGCGATCAAACGCGTGATCGACGGCACCCAGACCATGACCGTGTACAAACCGCTCAAGCTGATTGCCACCGAAGCCGCCAAGCTCTCGGTGCAACTGGCACGTAACGAGAAGCCCACCTACAGCTCGCAGTACGATAACGGCAGCAAGAAAGTCGACACCATCCTGCTCACCCCGACTCCGCTGACCAAGGCCAATATCGATCTGTTGGAGAAGGACGGGTTCTATACCAAAGAGCAGATCGGCGGGCAGTGACCGCCATGGCTGACTATCTGCTGCAAATGAACGGCATCGTCAAAAGCTTTGGCGGTGTCAACGCGCTGAACGGCATCGACATCACTGTGCGGCCGGGGGAATGTGTCGGTCTGTGCGGTGAGAACGGCGCGGGTAAATCCACACTGATGAAGGTGCTGTCGGCGGTCTACCCGTACGGCACCTGGGAGGGTGAAATCCTCTGGGATGGGCAACCGCTCAAGGCTCAGTCCATCAGCGAAACCGAGGCCGCCGGTATCGTGATCATTCACCAGGAACTGACCCTGGTGCCCGACCTGTCGGTGGCCGAAAACATCTTTATGGGCCACGAACTGACATTGCCCGGCGGGCGCATGAACTACCCGGCGATGATCCACCGCGCCGAAGCGTTGATGCGTGAACTCAAGGTGCCGGACATGAACGTCGCCTTGCCGGTGTCGCAGTACGGCGGCGGCTACCAGCAACTGGTAGAAATCGCCAAGGCGCTCAATAAAAAAGCGCGCCTGCTGATCCTCGACGAGCCCTCTTCGGCCCTGACCCGCTCGGAAATCGAGGTACTGCTCGACATCATCCGTGACCTCAAAGCCAAGGGTGTGGCCTGCGTGTACATCTCCCACAAGCTCGATGAAGTGGCGGCGGTGTGCGACACCATTGCGGTGATCCGCGACGGCAAACACATCGCGACCACGGCCATGGCCGACATGGACATCCCCCGGATCATCACGCAGATGGTCGGCCGTGAGATGAGCAACCTCTACCCCACCGAGCCCCATGCCATCGGCGAGGTGATTTTCGAGGCGCGCAACGTCACCTGCTATGACGTGGACAACCCCAGGCGCAAGCGTGTCGATGATATTTCCTTCGTGCTCAAGCGCGGCGAGATCCTCGGCATTGCCGGGCTGGTGGGCGCCGGACGCACGGAGTTAGTGTCAGCGCTCTTCGGCGCCTACCCCGGCCGCTACAGCGCCGAGGTGTGGCTCGACGGCCAGGTAATCGACACGCGCACGCCGCTCAAATCGATTCGCGCCGGGCTGTGCATGGTGCCCGAGGATCGCAAGCGCCAAGGCATCATTCCCGACCTGGGCGTGGGTCAGAACATCACCCTGGCGGTCCTCGATACCTATGCGCATATGACCCGCATCGACGCCGAAGCTGAACTGGGCAGCATCGACCAGCAGATCGCACGCATGCACCTCAAGACGGCCAGCCCGTTTTTACCGATCACCAGCTTGTCCGGCGGCAATCAGCAAAAAGCCGTGCTGGCGAAAATGCTGATGGCCAAGCCCAAAGTGCTGATCCTCGACGAACCCACGCGCGGGGTGGACGTGGGCGCCAAGTATGAGATCTACAAACTGATGGGCGCCCTGGCGGCCGAAGGCGTGTCGATCATCATGGTCTCCTCGGAACTGGCCGAAGTGCTCGGCGTGTCCAACCGCGTGCTGGTGATCGGCGACGGCCAGTTGCGCGGCGATTTCATCAATGAAGGGCTCACCCAGGAACAGGTGCTCGCCGCCGCGCTCAGCCAAAACAACAATAATGATCGGAAGACCGCGTAGATGAATCAGGTCAAACAGCTGTTTACCCGCTACAAAATGCTTGCGCTGGTGATCGCCGTGGCGGTGATCTGGCTGTTTTTCAGTTGGCAGACCGAGGGCGGTTTCCTCACGCCACGCAACCTGTCGAACCTGCTGCGGCAGATGGCAATCACCGGGATTCTGGCGTGCGGCATGGTGCTGGTGATTATTAGCGGCGAGATTGATTTGTCGGTGGGTTCGTTGCTGGGGTTGTTGGGCGGGTTGGCGGCGATCCTGGACGTGGTTTATCACATTCCGCTGCTGGCCAATCTCAGCCTGGTGGCGCTGTGTGGGCTGATGATCGGTTTGGCCAACGGTTATATGACAGCCTACCTGCGCATCCCCTCTTTTATCGTTGGCCTGGGCGGCATGCTGGCGTTTCGCGGGATTCTGCTGGGGATCACCGGCGGCACCACCATCGCGCCGGTGTCGCCGTCGCTGGTGTATGTAGGCCAGGGGTATTTGCCGCATTCGGTGGGGATTGGCCTTGGGGTCCTGCTGTTTGCCCTGACCCTGTTGTTGACCTGGAAACAACGGCGCAACCGCGCGCTGCATGGCTTGGCGCCGCACGCCCTGGTGCGCGACGTGCTGCGCGTGGCGGTGATCGGCGCGGTACTCGCCGGGTTCGTCACCACCCTCAACAGCTACGACGGCATCCCCGTACCAGTGCTGCTGTTGCTGGTGCTGCTCGGCGTGTTCAGCTACGTCACCAGCCAGACCGTGTTCGGCCGCCGCGTGTATGCGGTGGGCAGCAATATGGAAGCCACGCGCCTGTCGGGCATCAACGTGCAGGCGGTGAAACTGTGGATCTTCGGCATCATGGGCGTGATGTGCGCCCTCGCCGGCCTGGTCAACACCGCGCGGCTCGCGGCGGGCTCACCGTCGGCGGGCAATATGGGCGAGTTGGATGCCATCGCTGCGTGCTTTATTGGTGGTACGTCGATGCGCGGCGGCTCGGGCACGGTGTATGGCGCGTTGCTCGGGGCGTTGGTGATTACCAGCCTGGATAACGGCATGTCGATGCTGGACGTGGACAGTTACTGGCAGATGATTGTGAAGGGCAGCATCCTGGTGTTGGCGGTGTGGGTGGACGTGAGTACGCGCACGGGTCGGCGCTGACGCCACCCTCACAAACACCACAAATCCCGTGTGGGAGGGGCGGTGATCGTCTCACTTTCCGAGCAACACGGCCCCATCCCCCAACTGCCCCAGGCGATCCCCCGGATTGCGCAGCGGGCAATCATCCAGGGACAGGCAACCACAGCCGATACAGCCATCGAGTTGGTCGCGCAGTTGAGTGAGGCTGTTGATGCGCTCACTCAACAGGTCGCGCCAGCGGGTGGAGAGTTGGGTCCAGTCCTTCGCCGTCAACGGCCGTCCTGAAGGCAGTTCGTCCAACGCGTCCTTGATCGTCGCCAACGGAATGCCCGCGCGCTGCGCGACCTTGATCACCGCGATCCGGCGCAGTACGTCACGCTGATAGCGACGCTGATTGCCCGCGCTGCGTTGTGCGTGGATCAACCCCTTGGCTTCGTAGAAATGCACCGTGGCCACGGTCACGCCGCTGCGGCGGGCCAATTCGCCCACGCCGAGGGGGATGCGCACATCGATTTTCGCTTCCATCCAGCTCTTGACCTCATCTAAACATGAGGTTTTATAAAGGGTGTCGGCTTGCCTTGGCAAGCCTTCAGTCCTTTGAATCGGAGCCTACATGGACACACCTCAACCCTCCCCTTCCAACTGGGCCGCGCTGTTGTCCGGTGCCAACGGCGTACGTTCGCTCGCACTGGCAGGCGGCGTGGTGCTGCATGCGATCAACGTGTACATCGCCACCACGATTCTGCCGTCAGTGGTCCAGGACATCGGCGGCATCGACTACTACGCCTGGAACACCACGTTATTTATCGCCGCCTCGATCCTCGGTTCGGCGTTGTCGGCGCGCCTGCTCGGCAGCCTCGGGCCGCGTGCGGCGTACCTGGTCGCCAGCCTGGTGTTTGCCGGCGGGGCCTTGGCCTGTGCGTTTGCGCCGTCCATGCCGGTGATGCTCGTGGGGCGGTTGGTGCAGGGGCTGGGTGGTGGGTTCTTGTTCGCGCTGTCCTACGCGATGATTCGGTTGGTGTTCGATGAAAGCCTGTGGCCGCGCGCGATGGCGTTGGTGTCGGGGATGTGGGGCGTGGCGACGCTGGTCGGGCCAGCGGTGGGCGGGGTGTTTGCCGAGCTGGGCATATGGCGCGCGGCGTTCTGGTCGTTGATTCCGGTGGCCGGGTTATTCGCGGTGCTGGCGGCGGCGGTCCTGCCCAAGCGCAGCACCGATAGCGTTGAGCCGACACCGCTGCCACTCGCCCAACTGGTGCTGCTGACGGCTGCGGTACTGGCGGTGTCGGCCGGCAGCGTCTCGTCCACCCTGCCCCTGAACCTGCTGGGGCTGGCCGTGGCAGCGGTGTTCACCGCGCTGCTGATCGTCACGGAAAGCCGCGCCCACCATCGACTGTTGCCCGCCGGAGCGTTTCGGATCACCACTGCACTCGGCGCGCTGTACGCGACGATGTCATTGCTGGCGGTGGCCGTGACCAGTGGCGAAATCTTCGTGCCGCTGTTTCTTCAAGTCCTGCACCACCAGTCGCCGTTGGTGGCCGGTTATCTGGCGGCACTGATGGCGGCCGGCTGGACGCTGGGGTCAATCGCCAGCGCGGGTGTGACGGGCGGCAACATTCGACGAGCGATCCTGGCCGGGCCGATCCTGGGCGTGGTGGGCATGGTGGCGCTGGCCATCTTGATGCCCGTCGAAAGCAACGGCAGCGGGCAGACGCTCACACCGATCTGCCTGGCGCTTATCCTGATTGGGTTGGGCGTGGGGCTGGCGTGGCCGCACTTGCTGACTCGGGTGTTCCAGGTGGCGCCGGCCGGTGAGCAGGACCTTGCCAGCGCGTCGATTACCACAGTGCAACTGTTCGCTACCGCGTTTGGCGCGGCACTGGCGGGCATGGTCGCGAACGTCGCCGGCCTCACTGAACCCGGCGGTGTCGAAGGCTCCGCGAGCGCTGCGGTGTGGCTGTTTGGGGTGTTTGCGCTGGCGCCGGTGGTGGGTGTTCTGATTGCCAGGCGGGTGGTTCGCATGATCGGTTAGTTGCCATTTCTGAACATTGCCAAGACCACCGTGGATTATGAACGGCTCAAAAATCACTGCTTGAACGGGGTTAAAGGTGGGAGGGGGCTTGCCCCGATAGCGGTGGACCAGTCGACACCTTCTTGACTGAGGCACCGCCATCGGGGGCAAGCCCCCTCCCACATTGGATCTCCATTTGTCAGGACAGGCCGAGTATGTGGCTCATGGTGGTCTTGAGCTTCAGCGCCGCCAATCTTCCAGACACAACACCGGTCAAAGGTGGGAGGGGGCTTGCTCCCGATAGCAGTGGACCAGTCGACACCTTCTTGACTGAGGCACCGCCATCGGGGGCAAGCCCCCTCCCACATTGGATCTCCATTTGTCAGGACCGGCCGAGTATGTGGCTCATGGTGGTCTTGAGCTTCAGCGCCGCCAATCTTCCAGACACAACACCAGTCAAAGGTGGGAGGGGGCTTGCTCCCGATAGCGGTGGACCAGTCGACACCTTCTTGACTGAGGCACCGCCATCGGGGGCAAGCCCCCTCCCACATTGGATCTCCATTTGTCAGGACCGGCCGAGTATGTGGCTCATGGTGGTCTTGAGCTTCAGCGCCGCCAATCTTCCAGACACAACACCGGCCAAAGGTGGGAGGGGGCTTGCCCCGATAGCGGTGGACCAGTCGACACCTTCTTGACTGAGGCACCGCCATCGGGGGCAAGCCCCCTCCCACATTGGATCTCCATTTGTCAGGACCGGCCGAGTATGTGGCTCATGGTGGTCTTGAGCTTCAGCGCCGCCAATCTTCCAGACACAACACCAGTCAAAGGTGGGAGGGGGCTTGCTCCCGATAGCTGTGGACCAGTCGACACCTTCTTGACTGAGGCACCGCCATCGGGGGCAAGCCCCCTCCCACATTGGATCTCCATTTGTCAGGACCGGCCGAGTATGTGGCTCATGGTGGTCTTGAGCTTCAGCGCCGCCAATCTTCCAGACACGACACCGGTCAAAGGTGGGAGGGGGCTTGCTCCCGATAGCTGTGGACCAGTCGACACCTTCTTGACTGAGGCACCGCCATCGGGGGCAAGCCCCCTCCCACATTGGATCTCCATTTTTCAGGACCGGCCGAGTATGTGGCTCATGGTGGTCTTGAGCTTCAGCGCCGCCAATCTTCCAGACACAACACCAGTCAAAGATGGGAGGGGGCTTGCCCCCGATAGCGGTGGACCAGTCGCACCTTCTTGACTGAGACACCGCCATCGGGGGCAAGCCCCCTCCCACACTATTTGGATCGGTTTACACCTGATGAATCAGGCTGGGTTTTGCACTGCGATCACTGGCTCAACACCACATCCCGCATCGCCGGAATGTAACCGTAGTCGTATGCCTCCTGCACAAACGAACGAGCGCCCTTCAACACGATCCTGACCGTCGGCGCCTCGGTGCCGCCGATGCGGTAGTCATCGCCGGTGGTGGGCACGCTGTCGATAAACGACGTCACCAGGCCGTTGGGCATCACGCAGTGAGAGTACGTCTGGAACGGCTGCGAAGGCGGGTTGCCAAGTACCAGCCCCGACGCATTCATCAGCGTATAGGGGCCGAACAGGTGATCACTGACGAACCCATAGACGCCATCCGGCCCCGTCACGCCATCCGCATAGGTGAACTTGTGGCTGATGGTGAACAGGTAGTACTTGTTGTCCTGGAACACATAGTGCGGCCGTTCGGTCTGGTCGTTCACGCCAACGGCCGTGACCAATGGCGGCAGGATTTCCCACTCGTCACCGTTGAGGTCCTTGGCCACGGCAATGCCGATGCATCCCACCTGATAACGCGCACCACCCACATCTTCATGCCCTGGCGGCACCAGGCCTATTTCATTCGGGCCCACTTCGTGAGTCCCGCGCTCGCCGGCCACATTGCCTTCGAACACCATGTACAACTTGCCATCGACGGGATCGATAAAGGGGCTGGGATCGCGAAAGTTCCAGGTCGCATTCTGCGCTTCGGTTTGGTAGTAGGTGCCGTCGGCATCGAACAACGACTTGACCTGATCAAAGCCCTGGAGCGTGACACCGGTGTCCGACGTGACAACCTGGCCCCTGACTTTGGCAATCGTGGCACCCGGCGTGACGCAGGTGTAGTACAGGTCGATGTCACCGTTGTTATTCAACAGAATCGGCGTGCCCGCCCATTCACGGGTGGTCGGCGAAACCCCTTCGGCCATGACACGGCCGCCGAAGATCCAGTCTTTGCCGGTGCGCGAATACCAGTAGCAGATCCGCGCATGACCATGGCGGTCTTCCCAATCGCGCTTGATGTCGTAACGGCCATCAGCATTGATGAATTGTGGATCATGGGGGCGACGGTCGGCGGTCAAGGTGAAGATCACCGACCAGCCATTCACCGATACCACCGTGCCATCCAGTTCACGCAATGGCATGGTGTCCCAAATAAAGACCGTGTCACTCATGACAGGAAAGTCAGGACTCACTAACGGCTGTGTCGTCGTCGGGTCATTCTCATTAACTTTCAGCGCATCGGCCCGTGTCCAGCGAGTGGGTGTGTGATTCGCATGTTTCATGATGATGTCCTTTTGCTAACGCTTAAGTGACAAGCGAAGATTAAATAGCACCTGGCAGTCAGCAACTTAATACTGACTGAAAGAGCAAGAGATAGTTGGCCCTGCAAGTGCGCACCAAGGTTTAACATGGGCACTTGCTTATAGCAACATTAAGAATTATTCATATTGCAAAGGCCATCACTGTATTTATATCCTTGATATAAATACAGTGGCACTTGCAATAAATGACAGCTAAGTAGAAAGCTAGCTACTCAACTACCGAATACTAGCGTCCCAGCCTGGGCGCCGGCATTCTTCTGTGTGAAGTCCTTGGCTTGCGCCGCCGTCTTCAAGGTATAGGCGTAGTTGGAACTTGCCGTCCATTGTGCTTTGGGTGACTTCTGGTTGGTGATCGGCGGCACACTGTTTGTATCAGTGAACGTCCCGGTACCTTTGTCATCCAACATGCCTTTATTTTGGCTGCCTTCGCCAAAATAGTTGCTTTCAGAGAGGATATTGGCGTTCTGTGCGAGGGTAAAACCGAGATGGAAGTTATTGACGTAGTTGTTATACACATGGAAATAACCGTAACGCATCAAGCCGGGCGCGCGTACTTCCATGTTGTCGAAGCGGTTGTGGCACAACGTCAGGCGCGGATAACCGTTGAACTCTGCCTTATTATCATCCGCCGGATGCCCGAAGATCAGCCCGTACTTGTGGCTGCCAAAGAAGCAGTTGCTGATGGTGGCATAATCGGCTTTTTCACCGATATACAGCAGCTTGTCTTCACTGCCGTCAGTGGTGGACCAGGTGTGCCCGACAAAAGAGCAATGATCGATCCAGTACTTGCTGCCGTAGTTCAAGTACACCTGAATATCGTCATTGGCCTTAATGCTCGCCGAATGTTTGAAGATAATATTCTGCAGAATAATATTCTGCGACTGCGCGGTTGCACGCAGGTGAATATTCTCCAAAGTACGGTTCTGGAATGAACCGATCAGGGTCTTGTTGGCCCCCATATTGACCTTGGTCAGGCTCGACGCCGAGATATTGCTGTTGATCACCAACACCCGTGGGGTGGTGTCGCCAATGTTGGCCTTGAGTTGATCCAGCGTGGTGATACTGACCACTTGGCCAGACCAGCCGCCGGTGACTTTTGCCGCAAGGGCGAAACCGGTCAGGCCGGTGAGTTTGCTTTCTGGATACGACATGAGTTCCCTCTCTCTCTATAAAAACGGCTCGATGTAACGAGCCTGTGGGGTAAGTTAATCCATTAACTTTCACACAGTGTTTGGCATGGCTGAGGTTGCCAGGGTTTGGTTGGTCAGCGCTTAAACACTGTGTTTATGTACAGTATTCATCATTCGCCTGGCCGTCAACCCTCAAGTGAAAAACAACCAAAAGTGGGAGGGGGCTTGCCCCCGATGGTGGTGTATCAGGCACATATACAGTGACTGTCATTCCGCCATCGGGGGCAAGCCCCCTCCCACATTTGCCCTGCGGTGTCCTTCCAAGCGTTATTTGGACACCGGCATCGCAAACTCCGCGCCTTGCTCGATGCTCTCCGACCAGCGCTGCATAATCGATTTCTGCTTGGTATAGAACCGAACACCCTCAGTGCCGTACGCATGCATGTCGCCAAACAGACTCTTCTTCCACCCCCCAAAACCGTGCCACGCCATCGGCACCGGGATCGGTACGTTGATGCCCACCATGCCCACCTGAATACGCCGCGCAAATTCGCGGGCGATGTTGCCGTCGCGGGTGAAACAACTGACGCCGTTGCCGAACTCGTGGTCGTTGACCAGCTTGATCGCCTCGCCAAAGTCGTTCACCCGCACACACGCCAGGACCGGGCCGAAGATTTCTTCGCGGTAGATGCTCATCTCTCGGGTCACATGGTCGAACAGGGTCGCGCCGAGCCAAAAGCCGTTTTCCAGGCCCGCTTCGGTGGGCACGTAATCACGCCCGTCCAGCAGCAGTTGCGCGCCGGCCTGCACGCCTTGTTCGATGTAGCCGCTGATGCGTTCCAGTGCAGCGCGGGACACAATCGGGCCCATCTCGGCCTTGAGGTCGCGGCCGTCGGTGATGCGCAGTTGCTTGGCGCGCTCGGTCAAGGCAGCGATGACTTTGTCACCGACGTCACCAACCAGCACGGCGACGGAGATCGCCATGCAGCGCTCGCCGGCACTGCCATAAGCAGCGCCCATCAGGGCGTCGACGGTTTTTTCGATGTCCGCATCAGGCATCACCACCATGTGGTTTTTAGCACCGCCCAGCCCCTGCACACGCTTGCCGTTACGCGCGCCGGTTTCGTAGATGTACTGGGCAATCGGTGTGGAGCCGACGAAGCTCACGGCCTTGACGTCCGGGTGTTCGATCAGTGCATCCACCGATTCCTTGTCGCCCTGCACCACGTTGAACACGCCTTTGGGCAGGCCGGCTTCACGCAGCAGCTCGGCCATGAACAACGAGGCGCTCGGATCGGTCGGGCTTGGCTTAAGGATGAAGGTGTTGCCCGCCGCGATGGCGATCGGGTACATCCACATCGGCACCATCACTGGGAAGTTGAACGGCGTGACGCCGGCCACTACGCCCAACGGTTGGCGCAGGGTCCAGTTGTCCATGCCTCGGGAAACTTGGTCAGAGTGTTCGCCTTTGAGCAGGTTGGGTATGCCGCACGCGAATTCCAGAATATCGATACCACGGTCCACTTCGCCCTGGGCGTCGGTGAAGACCTTGCCGTGCTCGGCGACGATGATGCGCGCCAGGTCGTCCTTGCGCTCACGCAACAGGTGCAGGTACTGGAACAGCACGCGGGCGCGGCGGATGGGCGGGGTATCGGCCCAGCTGTCGAAAGCGGCTTGGGCAGCAGCAACGGCTTCGGATACGGTCTGGCGGCTGGCCAGCGCGACGCGCCCGGTTTTTTCGCCGGTGGCGGGGTTGTAGACGTCCTGATAGCGATCATCGCGGGACACGCGCTGGTCGTTGATGTAGTGCTCGATAATGGTTGTCATGGCAGTCGATCCAGGTGGGTAGCGTTGGAACACACGATAGGCTTTCGCTTTGTTCCAAACCAGAGCAGAATCCTGAACTTATTGTCCACATACGCGAACAATCCACCCATGGAAAAATCTGAGATCGAAGGCCTATGGACCCATATCCACTGGCTTTCCATATTGGAAGAGCAAGGCACTTACACGGCTGCCGCTGCGCGCCTGGGCGTGAGCAAGTCTGCGGTCAGCCAGCGTATTGCCGACCTGGAAAAGGCCACCGGCACTCAGTTGGTCACGCGCACCACGCGCAGTGTGCGGCTGACCGATGCGGGGCTGTCGCTGACCCGTGAAGTGCGCAGCGCCTATGCGCAGATCGCCCGCAGCTTCTCGTCAGTGCGTGACTCTGTGGGGGAGATTCGCGGGCTGGTGCGCCTCACCGCGCCGGTGGCATTTGCTCGACAGCAACTGGTGCCGCATCTGTCGGAATTCCTGCAGCGTTACCCGCAAGTGCGCATCCAGCTGGATGTGTCCGATGCGCTGAGTTCCCTGGCAGCCGAAGGTTACGACCTGGCCGTGCGCCACGGTTTCCAGGTGCCGGAAACCCACGTCGCCTGGAAGCTCTGCGACACCGGGTCGGTGCTGGTAGCCACCCAGGATTACCTGCAACGCCACGGAGAGCCCCGCGAACCCGGCGAGCTGTCGGCACACAACTGCCTGTTCTACCCACGGGGCACCGACCAGCCCGCCTGGACCTTCGAACGCGGCAGTAAAAACGTTGAACGCCTGACCGTGCCCATCGCCGGCAGCTTCGCCACCAATAACAGTGAGGCGCTGCGCGACTCCGCTCTCAACCACCTGGGCATCGCCCTGCTCCCAGACTTCAGCGCCCATGCCGCGCTGACCAGCGGCAAGCTGGTGCAGGTGCTCAAGAACTGGACGCTCAAGGGCGCATTTGCCAATGAGATCTACTTGATTCGGCCGTATTCGCCCCATGTGCCGAAGTCGGTGAGTGTGTTGGTGGGTTATCTGAAGGAAAAGCTGTCGGGGGGCTTTCGTTATCTCGGATAAGGTTTGCCTCTTGCTAGACGGAACCAAAAGTCCATAATGGACAAATAAGTTCAACAAAAGAGGCATTCATGTCCAGCCCCCCGCATGTGATCAACCAAACCCAGGCCCGCGAACTGCTGGGCCAAGTCGATGTGCTGCAGATCCTGCGCGCACTGTTCCGCGACCTGGCGGCCGGGCATGCGGTGCAGCCGCCCCAGCAATGGGTGGAATTCCCCCAGGGCGCCGGTGACTTCATCAACTACCTGGGCGTGCTGGCGCAGGACGGCGTGTACGGCATGAAAACCTCGCCGTACATCGTGCGTGAGCAAGGGCCATTGGTAACCGCCTGGACGCTCTTGATGTCCACGCACACCGGCCAGCCGCTGCTGTTGTGTGATGCCGCAGAACTGACCACCGCACGCACCGCCGCGACCACTGCGCTGGCGGTGGATGCGCTGGCGCCACAGGCGGCTCGGCGACTGGCGATCATCGGCAGCGGCAAGGTGGCCCAGGCTCACCTGCACTACGTGAAAAACCTGCGGGATTGGCAAAGCATCAACTTCTTCTCGCCCAGCCTGACCGCTACTGACTCCACGCTTCAACGCCTGGACCCTCGCGTGAGCATCGCTCCAACCTGCGAAGCCGCCCTGGAAGACGCCGACGTGATCCTACTGTGCACGTCATCCGCCGGCCCGGTGATTGACCCTTCGCGCCTGAGCAAACCGGCGCTGATCACCTCCATCAGCACCAACGCACCGCGCGCTCACGAAGTCCCCCCCCAATCACTGAACGAAATGGACGTGTTCTGCGACTACCGCCAAACCACGCCAGGCTCGGCGGGCGAGATGCTGATCGCCGCCGAACAACATGGCTGGAACCCAAGCGCAGTCATGGGCGACCTGCCCGAACTGCTCAGCGACCAGGTGCAGCGCCCGTCCTACAACCGTCACGTATTCTTCCGTTCCATCGGTCTGGGCCTGGAAGACATCGCACTGGCCAATGCCCTCTGGAGACTTCTATGAACCACGCAGATTTCATCATCATCGGCGGCGGCATTGCCGGTGCGTCCACGGGTTTCTGGTTGTCGCAACACGGCAAGGTGAGAGTGCTGGAACGTGAATCTCACCCGGCCTATCACTCCACCGGGCGTTCGGCTGCGCTCTACACCGCCGCCTACGGCACTCCGCAGGTGCGGGCGTTGACCCTGGCCAGCCGGGAGTTTTTCGACCACCCGCCGGCAGGGTTCTGCGAGCATCCCTTGCTCACACCGCGCGGCGAGATGACGGTGGACTTCACCGGCGATGCGGCCGAGTTGAACGCGCAGTACCTCAGCGCCAAGGCCACCGTGCCGCAGGTTGAACAGCTGAGTGTCGACGAGGCCTGTGCGAAGTTGCCGATCCTGCGTCGGGAAAAGGTTCACGGTGCGATCTATGATCCCACTGCCAGCGACATCGACACCGACGCCCTGCACCAAGGCTATTTACGCGGTATTCGTCGCAAGGGCGGCGACGTGCATACCGACAGCCATGTGCTGGGCTTGAGCCGTGACAGCGGTGGTCTTTGGCACGTCACCACCCAACACGAAACCTTCACCGCGCCGATCATTATCAACGCCGCTGGCGCCTGGGCCGACCACATCGGTGGGCTGGCCGGTGCCGCATCCATTGGCCTGCAACCCAAGCGCCGCTCGGCGTTTATCTTCGCCGGCCCCGAAGGCATGGACAGCCATGCGTGGCCAATGCTGGTGGCGCTCGACGAAGCGTTCTACATGAAGCCCGACGCCGGCATGTTCCTCGGCTCACCGGCCAACGCAGACCCGGTCGAGCCCCAGGACATCCAGCCCGAAGAATTGGACATCGCCATGGGCATCTACCAGATCGAAGAAGCCACCACCCTGACCATCCGCCGCCCCACGCGAACCTGGGCCGGACTGCGCAGCTTTGTGCACGACGGTGACTTGCTTTCGGGCTTCGACCCGCGAGTGCCAGGGCTGTTCTGGGTAGCGGCGCAAGGCGGTTACGGCATCCAAACCTCACCGGCCATGGGCCAGGCCAGTGCGGCACTGGTGCGCGGCGCACCGCTGCCGGAGGCACTGACCCGGTTCGGCCTCGACGCTGGTATGCTCTCCCCCGCCCGCCTGGAGCCCCATTGATGAACACCGTCGAACCCGACAACGTCTTGCAGAACTTTCGCGCGATCGCCGATGCCATCGCCACGCTGTTCTTCCCCCACGCCGAAGCGGTGCTGCATGACCTGCGCACGCAAAAAGTCGATTACATCGCCAATAACCTGTCGAAACGCGCGATTGGCGACGACTCGGCGCTGGAGGACATGCTCAGCGATGACGTGAGCGAAGTGAATATCGGCCCCTACGAAAAACTCAACTGGGACGGTCAGAAAATTCGCAGCCTGAGCACCGTACTGCGCGACGCCAACGGTCGGCCCCTGGCGGTGCTGTGCATCAACCTGAATATTTCACTGTTCGAAAATGCCAAGGCGGCATTGGACCTGTTCCTGTCGCCAAGCAAGCTGATCCCACAGCCGGACGCGCTGTTTCGCGATGACTGGCAGGAACGCATCAACACCTTCCTGCATGCCTGGATGCGTGAGCGCCAGTTAAGCCTGAACCTGCTGACCCGCGACCACAAACGCGAACTGGTGCTGGCACTGCATGCCGAAGGCGCGTTCAAGGGCAAGAGCGCCTCGAACTATGTGGCCAACGTGCTGGGTATGGGGCGGGCAACGGTTTACAAGCATCTGAAGGAATTAAAGGGCTGAACCTTCAACCCTGGATGAATTTTTTGGTGAGCAGGCTTTTTGTCTTGAGCAGGCCTTATGTGGTGAACAGGCTCTTTGTCTTGAGCAGGTCTTATGTGCTGAGCAGGATTTTGTAGTGAGCGGGCTTGCCCCGCGCTGGGTGGCGGAGCCGCCCCAAATTCAGACGCCTCAGTTCCAACTGAAGGTATGCACTGTCAGTAATGGGGCGGCTTCGCCACCCAGCGCGGGGCAAGCCCGCTCACCACAAAAGCAGAACTGCTCACCACAAAAGCAAGCCCTCTCATTACAACAGCAGGACTGCTCACCACAAAAGCAAGCCCGCTCATTACAACTGCAGGACTGCTCATCAAAAAAGCAAGGCTACTCACCGCAACAGCAGCAGCCCCGCTGCATCAATCACCGTAAATGTCAGCCTTGAAGTACTGCTGCGAAATCTTCTGGTACTCACCACTGGCACGAATGCCGTCGATGGCCGTGTTCAATTCGCTGACCAGCGTGGTGCGCAGGCTCTTTGTCTTGAGCAGGCCTTATGTGCTGAGCAGGATTTTGTAGTGAGCGGGCTTGCCCCGCGCTGGGTGGCGGAGCCGCCCCAAATTCAGACGCCTCAGTTCCAACTGAAGGTATGCACTGTCAGTAATGGGGCGGCTTCGCCACCCAGCGCGGGGCAAGCCCGCTCACCACAACAGCAGAACTGCTCACCACAAAAGCAAGCCCGCTCATTACAACTGCAGGACTGCTCATCAAAAAAGCAAGGCTACTCACCGCAACAGCAGTAGCCCCGCTGCATCAATCACCGTAAATGTCAGCCTTGAAGTACTGCTGCGAAATCTTCTGGTACTCACCACTGGCACGAATGCCGTCGATGGCCGTGTTCAATTCGCTGACCAGCGCCTCGTTGCCCTTGCGCACCGCAATCCCCGCGCCTTCGCCGACGTATTTCGGGTCCTTGAGCTCCGGCCCGACAAAAGCGTAGCCCTTGCCCCGTGGCATTTGCAGGAAGTCATTCAAGGGGATGGTGTCGGCAAAAATCGCATCCAGCCGCCCTGCCGCCAGGTCCATGTAGATCTCTTCGTTATTGCTGTAGCGCTTGACGTTAATGCCCTTGGGCTCAAATACCTCGGTGGCGTAACGGTCGGTGGTGGTCGCACGCTGCACACCGACGGTCTTGCCCTTCAGGCTGGCGTACTGGTCATCTACCACCGCGCCGTCTTTCATCACAAGACGCGATGAGGTGAAGTAGTACTTGTGGGTGAAATCTACTGACTTCTTGCGGTCTTCGTTGATGGTCATGGACGACAGGGCCATGTCGATTTTCTTCACCTTGAGGGAAGGAATCAGACCATCGAACTCACCTTCAACCCACACGCACTTGACCTTCATCTGCGCGCACAGCGCGTTGCCGATGTCGTAGTCGAAGCCGACGATGGTGCCTTCCTGGGTCTTGGAGGCAAACGGCGGGTAGGCCGCCTCGATGCCGATACGCAGGGTTTTCTCGGCGGCCCATACTTGGCTGGAAGCGATCAAGACCAGGGCGGTGATAAGCAAGCATTTCTTCATGGGGGATCTCGCAAGTTGTTGTTGGTTTGGCAAGAGAGAAGAAAAAATCCAGCAATAGCTTTTGTACTTATAATTCCATACTGGACTTTTATGTATTGATCGTCAATCCAGCCCCTGCACCCATGACTTTTTTGCACAACACACCGGTGTTTTTGAGCGTTCATCTCTGGATTTATGCGTGCCTATACTCGGTTCAGCCTCTCGGTTGAACCGTGGGTCAACGCAGCACAGAAATGTCCCTACAACAATAATCAAGGACACCGACCATGACGCATCCCTTCCTGGCCGCGCGGGATTTTCTGCTCGCCCATCGCACCGATTACGCCACCGCCGTTCGCGACTTCCGCTGGCCGCAGCTGGATGCGTTCAACTGGGCCCTGGACTACTTCGATGCCATGGCCGAGGGCAATGCGGCCAACGCGCTGTGGATCGTAGAAGAAGACGGCAGCGAGCAGCGCTACAGCTTCCAGCAACTGGCGACGCGCTCAAATCAGGTGGCCAACCATCTGCGTGCCCTCGGCGTGCGACGCGGCGACCGAGTGCTGTTGATGCTCGGCAACGACGTGGCGTTGTGGGACACCATGCTCGCCGCCTTCAAACTCGGCGCGGTGGTGATCCCGGCCACCGCCCTGCTCAACCCGGATGATCTGCGCGACCGTATCGAGCGTGGCCAGGTTCGCCATCTGGTGGTCGGCGAGGCGCATGTCGGCAAGTTCGACGGCCTGGGCGATGGCTGTAGCCGCATCTGCGTGGGAGCTGCGCCCAGCGGCTGGGTCGCGCACAACGCCGCATTTGAATACCCCGAGCAGTTCGAAGCCGAAGGCCGCACCCTGGCCACCGACCCCATGCTGCTGTACTTCACTTCCGGCACCACCTCCAAACCCAAGATGGTACTGCACAGCCACCAAAGCTACCCGGTGGGCCACCTGTCGACGATGTACTGGATCGGCCTGCAGCCCGGCGACCTGCACCTGAATATCTCGTCTCCAGGCTGGGCCAAGCACGCGTGGAGCTGCCTGTTCGCGCCGTGGAATGCCGGCGCGTGCATCTTCATCCATAACGTCGCGCGGTTCAGCGCGCCGGCCTTGCTGACAGCGCTGGAACAATATCGTGTGACCAGCCTGTGCGCCCCGCCGACCGTGTGGCGCATGCTGATCCAGGAAGACCTGGCCAGTCACAAGGCGCGCCTGAATCTGCGTGAATTGGTGGGTGCGGGCGAACCCCTGAACCCGGAAATTATCGAGCAAATCCAGCAGGCCTGGGGCTTGCCGCTGCGCGATGGTTTCGGCCAATCGGAGACCACCGCCCTGGTCGGCAACACCCCCGGCCAGGTGCTCAAGCCAGGGTCCATGGGCCGTCCACTGCCGGGCTATCGTGTCGTGCTGTTGGACGCCGACGGCCTACCGGGCAACGAAGGGGAAGTCGCGCTGCCGCTGGATGTACGCCCTCTCGGTTTAATGGTGTGCTACGAGGACAGCCCGGAAAAAACCGCCGAAGTGATGCGCGACGGTTACTACCGCACCGGCGATACCGCGCAGATCGACAGCGACGGCTACATCACCTTCGTCGGTCGCGCCGATGACGTGTTCAAGGCCTCCGACTACCGCATCAGCCCGTTCGAACTGGAAAGTGCGCTGATCGAACACCCGGCGGTGATGGAAGTGGCCGTAGTGCCCAGCCCAGACCCACTGCGCCTGGCGGTGCCCAAAGCCTTCCTGATCCTGGCCCACGACGCCCCCGGCAGCGCCGAGCTGGCCCGCCACATCCTCGCCTTCGCCCGCGAACACCTCGCCCCGTACAAACGGGTGCGGCGCATCGAATTTGTCAGCGAACTGCCCAAAACCATTTCCGGCAAGATCCGGCGGGTAGAGCTGCGGCAGATGGAGGTTGTGCGTCGCCAAGGGGATGCGCGGGGTGAGCACGAGCATTTCGAGGAGGATTTTTCCTGAGCCGAAATCCGCTATTGCGCAGGCTACCAGCGGTACCAGACGCTCCAGATAATTAAGCTGACAACCCATATGAAGCCGAAATTAGTCGGCCACAACGCCCAACGTTTGAGGGATAAGGGGATGGCGGCCAGTTCGGCTTCGGTCACATCCCCTCGCTTGATATGGGTTTTGGGCATTGCCAATAACTGATTGATCAAGAGCATGCGATGAAACCTGTCGATATGCGTATTTCTGCCCCAAAACCGTTTGTTATCGCAGACCAGTTTGTTCTCGCTGAAGTAGCGTTCCAACGCTTCGAGCTTTGTATATTCGATGTAGAAAGAGAGCCCAGAACCAATCAGCGTCGCTGCAAATACAAAGATCGTAAATATGAGAAATAAATCCATGATTAAGCGCCTTCTGGTTCAAAGATCAAATGACCATCGATCTCCAGGATTTTCCCGCCAAGGACCCCTCCCACGTCGCCAGCTGCATTGCCTACCGTATATCCTCCAGCAGCACCGCCAATAACAGCACAAGACAGCGCACCGTTTCCTTTAGCGGCAATGCCCAAAAAGACCGTACAGGCGCGACGGGCTAATTGTGAACCGAACTTCCCTCCCCAAGAAGCGCCCGCCACGCCGCCCGTCAGCCTCCCCGACTCCACATACTTCGCCCGCCGACACTGCGTCTCCCGCCCTTCCACACACGCCTCCTTAATCTCCAAGCCCGCCACACCCACATCCAGCGCCAACCCCAGATACGTTCCCTTCCCCAACCACTTCGACGTCTGCGCTATCGCCCGCATCCGCTGCCCGTACCCGGCGATCTCGCCCTTGTGCAAATAGCTCTTGGTTGAAATCCCCAGCACCTTCTTCAACGCCTTATTGCCCCGCAACCCCGTGCCAAATCGCGCAGCGCCCTGCAACTGCGTTTCCAGCAGCCCAAACAGCACCTTGCGCTGGCGAAAAAAAGCTTCACGGTCCAGGCCACCATCCCTCAACCGCTGATGCAAGCGCTCGATCTCTTCCAAGGTATGCACCACCTCGTCCAGATGCCGCGCCCATGCCGATGTTGCGCTGCCTACGCCCAACGAGCTATAGCCCAAAAGGCTCTGCAATAAGTCATAGTTATTGACCACCTGCGTTCCGGCAGCACTCTCCAGCTCTCGGCGAATCGTCTCAGCCTGACGCACTAACCAGGCTTCCTCCATCGAACAGGTGACGCTGTAAGCATCGGGAATAACGACCAACTGCCCAGGCGTCACCAGCCCAGGACGCAGATGATGGTTCAACACATCGAAGTGGTCCGAACGTTCCCGGCTGAGGCCGCCGCCCATCAAGCGGGATTTCAAGGTGTTGTAGTCCGTCGTGCGGTCGTTGATATAGCCCTGCGCCATGCCCTACATCCCTGGATGCAATGAAGATGGCGTGGAAATATAAGCAAACGAATAGGCCCCGGACACAAGCCCCGTGGGTCTGAATTACATTTGGGAAGTTGCCTACATCACAGGAAAGAATCGCTTACGGAGATGCCGCACTTCGAGCTCAGCAGACAACGGCCCCATCCATTCGGGCAGTGCCGCCAAGCTGCTTTGCGACCGCGCAAAACCGGTCGTGCGAAAGCACTTATGGGGGTGCAGCTTACAGGTCGTAACGCAGCGCCATGCCAAAGGTGCGCGGCGCGCCGGCGTCGATGATTTCGTCATCGCGGTTGTTGGTGACGTAGCGCTTGTCGAAGGCGTTTTTCACGAAGCCCGAGACAGCCACGTTCTTGGTGACTTTGAATTCGCTGCTGAAGTTGGCCAACACGTAGTTGTCGCTCCTGCGCTCGCCGTTGACCTTGCCCGCTGAATCGAACTCGTACGCCGAAGGCGCGCTGCTCTGGTACGTCACGTCGGTGTTGAAGGTCAGGCGCTCGTTGAAGCGATAGATGCCGCCCACTGAAGCCTTGTACTTGGGCGAGTAGTAGAACGCTTCGCCGCTGCGGTCCTGGCCGTTGCCGACGATGAAGTCCTTGTACTTGCCATCGGTGATCGCGCCACCAAGGGTCAGGGTCAGTTGCTCGCTCAGGTCTTTCTCGATGAACACTTCCAGGCCCTTGATATCGCTGCGACCGGCGTTGTACACGTTGATGACATTGCTGTTGGCTTGCCGCACGCTGACCTGCTGGTCTTTCCAGTCGGTGTAATACAGGTTGGCGCGTGCACGCAGGGTGTCTTCGAGAAATGAACCGCGGTACGACAGCTCATAGTTGGTGGTGTATTCCGGGTCATATGCCTCGTGACCGCTGCCGGAGCGCACGTTCACGCCACCGCCGCGATAACCTTTCTGCACCATGAAGCCCAGGTACTGGCCGGTGGCGATTTCGTAGTTGATGCCCAGTTTTGGCAGCACGGCCGCGAACGACTTTTTGACCTTCGCCGCGTCGGACAGGTCGTCCTGCTTGATGTCGGTGTCGTTGGTTTCGTGGTCGTAGCGCAGGCCGGTGACCAGAGTCCAGCGCGGTGCGAAGGTCCAGTCGACCTCACCAAACAGCGCCTTGTTTTCGATGACTGTGTCGCCTTTCACCGTGACCGCCAATACGTCATCGAACAGCAGTCGGTCGTGGAAATTGTTGGAGTTATGGCCGTAATAGGCGCCGACGAAACTTTTCACCGTGTCCGAGCTGTAGTTGAGGCGCAGCTCCTGGCCGAACAGGTTGCCATCCTGCTTGCGTCGGATGACTTCATTGGCGTCGGCAGTCTGGTCGAAGTCCAGGCGGTTGGTGTAGTCGGACCGGGTGTTGGTGGTCAGGCTGGTCAGCGACCATTGGTCATCGAGGCGGTAGTCGACCTTGGCGCTGACGGTGTCCTGGTTGAGGTTGTCGAACGCTTGGGTATCGGAGGACACCTTGTAATAGCGCACCTTGTCCGGGGTGCGGATGATCGAGTTGTCACCCTGGCGGTGCTCGTTATGGGCGTAGGTCAGCAAGACGTCGAGATCGTCGTTGGGCAGGATCAACAGCTTGCCGCGCGCGTTGCTCGTGCGGTGCGGGTTGGCATCCTTGCCGAGGGCGATGTTGTCGATGTAACCATCGCCATCTTGATAATCCAGGGCGATGCGACCTGCGATCTTGTCATCGACAATGCTGCCGCCACCGGCCACCGCTGCGCCTTTTTCTCCGTAGTTGCCCACGTTGGTTTGCGCCGAAAAAGTCGGTTGGAACGTCGGGTTGCGGGTCTGGATTACTACGGCGCCGGCCAGGGAGTTACGTCCCTGGGTGGTGGATTGCGGGCCGAGGAAGACTTCTACCTGTTCCACGTCCCACAAGCCGGTAGGGCTCAGCGTCAGGGTGCGGTTGGGTTGCACGGCACCATCGACATACACCGAAACGGCGCCATTGAGGGTCGCGGGGCCCTGGTCGTCGAATCCGGACACCGGTACACCGCGAATGCCCCAGTTTTCGTTACCAGCCTGGCTGTACACACCCGGCGTGCGCGCGAACACATCGACCAGGCTGTGATCGGCCTTGTCCCGCAGTTGTTGTTCGGTCACGACCACAACGCTGGATTGGGTCTGCTCAAGGGAGCGGTTGATTTTCTCGCCACTCACCGTAATCGGCGCGATTTCCATCGTGTTGGGTTCGGCAGCCCAAGCCCCTGAAGCCAGGCAAACCGACCCGACCGCCAACGCAATTGTGTTCTTTTTGAAATTCACGCCCAGCTCCCCTAGCACCCTTCGTTATTGTTTTTTATGGCGGGCTGAAGGCAGCCAAACGCCAGCGGGGCTGAGTCTAAGGGATAAAAAAACCAAAGTGAATTTAATTGATAAGAAATCTCATTTGAGATAACCACGCATTCACGTATCAGCTTGAATACATAGCGCGGCACGGCGTCCCGCGAAAAAAAAGGCCCGGTGGCGCACCACCGGGCAAAACGAAGCGACCAGCTTCAATAACGCGGTTTGACGGTTTTCCACTCCGGTTGATAGCGCTGCATCTGTTTCACGTCGTCGCGCTGGCGGATGCCACAGGTAAGGTATTGATCATGCAGCTTGCCCAATTGGTCATGGTCCAGTTCCAGGCCCAGCCCCGGTGCGCGGGTGATTTTTACGCAGCCGTCGACAATCGGCAGCTTGCCGCCCTTGATCACCTCTTCATCCGGCTCTTGCCACGGGTAATGGGTGTCGCAGGCGTAGTCGAGGTTGGGCACCGACGCGGCCACGTGGGCCATGGCCATCAGGCTGATGCCCAAGTGCGAATTGGAGTGCATCGACACGCCCAGGCCGAAGGTCTGGCACATCTTCGCCAGCGCCTGGGTGTCGCGCAGGCCGCCCCAGTAGTGGTGGTCGGCAAGTACGATCTGCACACTGTTAAGCGCCACGCTGCGGCGAAACTCGTCAAAGTCGGTGACCACCATATTGGTCGCCAGGGGCAAGTCGGTGCGTTTGTGCAGCTCGGCCATGCCGTCCAGGCCGGGGGTCGGGTCTTCGTAATATTGCAAGTCATCGCCGAGCAACTCGGCCATGCGGAGCGAAGTTTCCAGGGACCAGTTGCCGTTCGGGTCAATGCGCAGCGGCACGCCGGGGAAGGCCCTTTTCAGGGCCTTGATGCATGACACCTCGTGCTCGGGTTGCAGCGCACCGGCCTTGAGCTTGATGCTTTTGAAGCCGTAGGTGTCGATCATGCGCCGGGCCTGGGCGACGATCTGTTCCTCGTTCAGCGCTTCGCCCCAGCTGTCGGGTTTATACGGTGAATCAATGTGCTTGGCGTATTTGAAAAACAGGTACGCGCTGAACGGGATCTGGTCACGGATCGCGCCGCCGAGCAGGTCCACCAACGGCACGTTCAGTGAGCGCGCCTGCAAATCAAGAAACGCCACTTCGAACGCCGAATAGGCATTGCTCACCGCCTTGCTGGCGTGGGAGCCCGGTGCCAGTTCGGCGCCGGCCAGGCTCGCCGGTTTATGGGCGGCGACGGTGGCCTGCACGATGGCGCGCAATTGGTTGAGGTTGAAGGGGTCGAGCCCGATCAACTGTGACTGTACCTGCTGCTGGATCGCCAACGCCGGGGCATCGCCGTAGCTCTCGCCCAGGCCGATGTAGCCGGTGTCGCTCTCGATCTCGATGATCGAGCGCAGCGCGAAGGGTTCGTGAATACCACTGGCGTTGAGTAATGGCGGGTCACGGAAGGCAATCGGGGTGACGGTAACGCGGACAATTTTCAAGAGGCGGCTCCCTGTGGACCGGAACGCAAGGCGTGAGGATGGGTGGACGATTTGGACGCAGGCGGCACAGTGCCCCGAGGCGCGGTGCGGGCAAAAAACACCACTACCGCCGCCACCAGCGAGGTGGCCGCCAAGCCATACAGGCCGCCCTCGATGGAGCCGGTGGTCTGCTCCAGCAAGCCGAAAGTGGTGGGCGCAACAAAGCCGCCCAGGTTGCCGACCGAATTGATCAAGGCGATCACCGCCGCGGCGATGCGCGCATCCAGGTAACCCTGGGGAATCGGCCAGAACAACGCCGAGGCAGCCTTAAAGCCAATTGCGGCAAAACAGATGGCGACAAAGGCAAACACCGGCCCGCCGGTGGTGGACATGAACATGCCGAATGCGGCGATCACCAGCATCAGTGACACCCACGCCTGTTGGTGCTTCCACTTGCTGGCCAACGACGCAAAACCGTACATCGCGACGATGGAAATCAACCAGGGAATGGAGTTGAACAGACCAACCTGGAAGTCTCCCAGGTTGCCCATTTTCTTGATCATGCTCGGCAGCCAGAACGTGGCGCCGTAGATGGTCAGGGCGATGGAGAAGTAGATGAAACAGAACAGTGCGATCTGTTTGTCGGCAAGCAATTTGAACATCGACGGCCGCACGCTCTGGCTCGCCTCACGGGCTTGCTGCTCCAGCGCAATGGCAGCGGCCAACGCGTGTTTTTCGTCGTCGCTGAGCCACGTGGCCTGATGGGGATGGGACTGCAACCAGAACCACACGAACCCGCAGAGCACGATGGAGGCAAAGCCTTCGATCAGGAACATCCACTGCCAACCATGCAGGCTCAGGCCGCTGACGTTGAGCAGTGCCCCCGACACCGGCCCGGAGATGACCGAGGCGATCGCCGAGCCACTGAGGAAGATCGCCATCGCCTTGCCACGCTCGGCGGCCGGCAGCCATTGAGTGAAGTAGTAGATGATCCCCGGGAAAAACCCGGCTTCGGCGGCGCCGAGGATAAAGCGCAGGATGTAGAAACTGGTTTCGCCCTGAACAAAGGCCATGGACATCGCCGCCGCGCCCCAGGTGAACATGATGCGCGTCAACCAGGCCCGCGCGCCGTAGCGCTGCAAGAGCAGGTTGGACGGCACTTCGAAGATCGCGTAACCGATGAAAAACAACCCGGCGCCCAAACCATAGGCCGCTGCGCCAATGCCCAGGTCGGTCTCCATATGGCTGCGCACAAAGCCGATATTGACCCGGTCGATGTAATTGACGATGAACATCACCACGAACAGCGGCAGTACATGACGCTTGACCTTGGCGGCCGCGCGGGCAAGCACGGTCGGGTCTGGCGGATTCTGGAGGGTTTCCACGGGCAACTCCCATTCATTGTTTTTTTAGGGGCAGAACAATGATGGACGCCGTGAATTGTTCCCGTCTAATCTAACTTGGCATCCGATTGATACCGGGATTAGATCAATGTTCGAGCTGACGCAACTGCGCTGCTTCACCACCGTAGCCACTGAGCTGAATTTCCGCCGCGCTGCGGAACGGCTGAACATGACCCAGCCGCCGCTGAGCCGGCAGATCCAATTGCTCGAACACCACTTGGGCGTAGAGCTGTTTACCCGCACCACTCGCAGCGTCGCGCTCACCGCTGCTGGCCGCGCGTTTTTCATCGAAGCCCAGAACCTGCTGGAGCTTGCCCAGCAAGCGGCCGTGACCGCGCGACGGTTTGCAGAAGGCGATATCGGCACGGTCAACATAAGCTTCGTCGGCAGCGCGGTGTATGAGTTTCTGCCCAAGGTGATCGCCGAGGCGCGTCTCAAGCAGCCTCACGTCAAGATCGACCTGGCCGAGATGAACACCTACCAACAATACGAAGCCCTGCGCGCCCGACGCATCGACCTGGGCATCGTCCGCGCGCCCCTGCTGGAACCGGGCTACGCCACCGAATGCCTGGTGCGCGAGCCCTTCGTGCTGGCGGTGCCGAGCAGCCATCGCCTGGCCAACGCCGAGACGGTCAGCGTGCACGACCTCGACGCCCAACCCTTCCTCATGTACGCCCACGCCGCCTACCCGCCCTTCAACGAACTGCTCACCGGCCTGCTGCGCTCGGCCCGCGTCGCGCCAAATTATGTGCAGTGGCTCGGCTCGTCCCTGACCATCCTCGCGCTGGTTAACGCCGGCATGGGCCTGGCCCTGGTACCTCGTTGCGCCAGCAGCGTAGTGTTCAAGAACGTGGTGTTCCGCGACATCGACCTGGGCGAAGGCGCGCAGAGCGAATTGCACCTGATCTGGCGTGAAAACAACGACAACCCGGCATTTGCCATGTTGCTGGAAGGGATTCGCAATGCAGTGCGTGAGGGGTGGGCCTGAATAGCGATAGATATGGGTTGCTCTTGCTGTTGGGGTGAGCGGATTTTTTGTGGTGAATGGATTTGTTGTGGTGAACGGATGTCCTGTGGCGAGTGGATTTGTTGTGGTGAACGGGTGTCCTGTGGTGAGCGGGCTTGCCCCGCGCTGGGCTGCGAAGCGGCCCCCATCAAGAACACCGCATTTCTTCCGGTAAATCTCGGTGGCAGTTTTGGGGCTGCTCCGCAGCCCAGCGCGGGGCAAGCCCGCTCACCACAAAAAAACCGTGCACCACAGAAAACCTCACAACTACAAAAAGACGGTGCACCACAGAAAACCTGATCATCACAGAGGTCCTGCCAACCACGGTAAATATGGGTTGTTATGCCTGGTGAACAGGCTGTCTATGGTGAGTGGATTTGTTGTGGTGAACGGATGACCTGTGGTGATTGGATTTGTTGTGGTGAACGGGTGTCCTGTGGTGAGCGGGCTTGCCCCGCGCTGGGCTGCGAAGCAGCCCCATCAAGAACACCGCATTTCTTCCGGTAAATCTCAGCGGCAGTTTTGGGGCTGCTCCGCAGCCCAGCGCGGGGCAAGCCCGCTCACCACAAAAAGACCGCGCACCACAGAAAACCTCACAACCACAAAAAGACTGTGCATCACAGAAACCCTCACAAACACAAAAAGACCGTGCACCACAGAAACCCTCACAACCACAAAAAGACCGCGCACCACAGAAAACCTCACAACCACAAAAAGACCGCGCACCACAGAAACCCTAACGACCACAAAAAGACTGTGCACCACAGAAACCTGTTCATGACAGAAAGCCTGATCACCACGCAAAGGCCAGACTCCACCACCGGGCTTCACCGCTGTCAGTCACCCAATCCTGTTGAATCCTTGCCTGATCCTCTGAATATAGCGGCCAGCAGATAGATACCCCTTGCGCGGTGGTCTAGAGTTCGACGATGGGCGACTTCTCGTCGCACCACTCCTATAAGAAATCAGCACCACCAACCGATGATCAGCAGGTGAGCCAGCCATGGAATTACGTATCAACCAAAAGGCCTATCAGGTCGAGGCCGAAGCCGACACGCCATTGCTGTGGGTAATCCGCGACAATCTGGGCATGACCGGTACCAAATACGGCTGCGGCCTGGCCCAATGCGGCGCCTGCTCGGTGCTGGTGGACGGCAATGTAGTGCGTTCGTGCGTCACCCCGGTAGCCGGGGTCGTTGGCCGCGAGATCACCACCATCGAAGCCATCGAAGCCGATGACGTGGGCAAACGTGTCGTGAGTGCCTGGGTCGAGCACCAGGTAGCGCAGTGCGGTTACTGCCAGTCCGGACAAGTGATGGCAGCCACCGCGCTGCTCAAGCACACCCCCGCTCCCACCAAAGAGCAGATCGACGCAGCGATGGTCAACCTGTGCCGCTGCGGTACCTACAACGCCATCCATACCGCCATGTACGACCTGGCCGCCGGGAAGGAGACTGCCTGATGAATATGCCAGGACTCATCCCCGGCCTCTCCCTGGACGAGCCAGTTAACCTGTCCCGCCGACGCTTCCTGGCCAGTACGGCCGTGGGGGCGCTGGTCATCGGTTTCGGCCTGCCGCTCGGCTCGGGCCGGGTGCAGGCTGCCACCGGCGCGACGACAGAACGTAGCACCCAAGTGCCGGCCTTTCTGGAGATTCGCCCGGACGGCACTGTTCGCCTGCTCAGCCCCTTTATGGAAGGCGGTCAGGGCACCCACACCGCCATGGCGCAGATTGTCGGCGAAGAACTCGACGCCGACCCGGCCACGTTCATCGTTGAAGCCGCGCCACCCGGTGAGGCTTATGTGGTGATGGACAACGGCATGCGCATCACCGGCGGCAGCATGTCGGTGCGCATGAGCTATCCGACCATGCGTCGCCTGGGCGCCCTCGCCCGCGCCATGCTGCTGCAGGCCGGCGCCGAGCAGCTCGGTGTGCCAGTGGCCCAATTGACCACTCAACCCGGCCGCGTGGTTCACGCTGCGTCCGGTCGTTCCCTGGGCTATGGCGAGTTGGCCAGCCGCGCCCTGGACATGCCGGTGCCTGATGCCGCGAGCATTACCCTGCGCGACCCGAGTCAATTCCGCTGGATCGGTAAACCGGTCAAGCGTGTGGACGCCTACGACAAATCCACTGGCAAGACGCTGTACAGCATCGACCTGAAAGTCGACGACATGCTCCACGCCGCCGTGCAACACGCGCCGCGCCTGGGCATGACCGTGGGCAGCCTGCGTAACCAGGCGCAGGTCGAAGCCATGCCAGGCGTGCACTCGGTGCATCAACTGCCTGGCGCAGTGGCGGTCGTCGCCGAACGCTGGTGGCATGCCAAGCGCGCGGTAGAAGCCATCCAGGTCGACTGGTTGGAAGCGGCCGCTGACGCCAAAGTCCGTGCGATGCCCGCCGACTTTTCCAGCGATGGCTTCCGCGATTTCCTCGCCACCCAGCAAGGCCCGGCCCGCGACGATGAAAACGAAGGCGATGTGGCCGGCGCACTGAAAAACGCCAAGACTCAGATCGAGGCCACCTACCACAACCAGTACGTCAATCACGCCCAGTTGGAGCCGCCTTCAGCCCTGGCGCGTTTCAACCCCGACGGTTCCCTGGACATCTGGCTGCCCAACCAGGCGCCGGACATGTTCCGCGCTGACATCGCCAAGCGCACCGGCCTGGCGCCTGCACAAATCAATCTGCACTCACCGCTACTGGGCGGTTTTTTTGGCCGGCATTTCCTCTATGACTCGGCCAGCCCTTACCCGCAGGCCATTGCGCTGGCCAAGGCGGTGGGCCGTCCGGTCAAGCTGATCTGGAGCCGTGAAGAAGAGTTCCTGCGCGATGTACTGCGCCCGGTTGCGGTGGTCAAGTTCCGCGCCGCGCTGGATGCCGACGGCCTGCCCGTTGCCATCGAAGCCGTCAGTGCCACCGAAGGCCCCAGCGAAGCCATCGCCGGCAAACAGGGCGAAAAACTCGACCCCACGGCCCTCGAAGGCCTGACCGGCAAGAGCTACGCCATCCCCAACAAACGCATCGCGCAAATCTATGTCAAAGGCCCGGCCATGCTCGGCTACTGGCGGTCGGTGGGTAACTCGCTCAATGACTTCTTCTACGAAGCGTTCCTCGATGAACTGGCCGACCAAGGCAAACGCGACCCGTATGAGTTGCGCCTGCATTTGCTGCGGGACAACCCTCGGTTGACGACTTTACTCAAAGCGGTGGCCGAGTTGTCCGGCGGCTGGAAGCGTGGCCCTTACACCGCCGAAGACGGCACACGACGAGCGCGTGGCGTGGCCATGGCCTCGCCGTTTGGTTCTCACGCGGCGGTGATCGCCGAGGTGTCGATTGAACACGGTCAGGTCAAGGTGCACCACATCTGGGAAGCCATCGACCCTGGCAGCATCGTCAACCCGGCGATTGTCGAAGCGCAGGTCAACGGCGCGGTAGCCCTGGGCTTATCGCAGACTTTGCTGGAGGAAGCGGTGTACGTGGACGGCAAGCCACGGGCGCGCAATTACGACCTTTACCCGATCCTGCCGCCGTCACGCATGGCGCAGGTGCACGTAAAGATCATCGAGAGTGGTGAAAAGATGGGTGGCATCGGTGAGCCTCCGCTCCCCGCTGTGGCGCCGGCCGTGGTCAACGCGGTGGCGCAATTGACCGGCCAGCGTGTTCGCAGCCTGCCATTAAGCCGACACACCTTCAGCTAACCGAGCGAGACCGCCCATGAACAACCGTCGATTCGCAAGAACCGTAGGCTGGCTCGCGCTGCCCTGCGTCATCGCCGCCGGCCTGATGGCCTGGTATGTCACCCGCCAACCGGCCACACCGTTTGAACCGGCACAGGCCACCAGTTTCGACCCGGCCCTGGTCAGTCGCGGCGAGTACGTCGCCCGCCTCAGCGACTGCGTGGCCTGCCACAGCCTGCCCGACAAGGCACCGTTCGCCGGTGGCCTGGAAATGGCCACGCCGCTGGGTGCAATTCACGCCACCAACATCACCCCGGACCGTACCCACGGGATCGGCACTTACAGCCTCGCCGACTTCGACCGAGCGGTACGCCACGGCGTGGCACCGGGCGGCCGACGGTTGTACCCGGCCATGCCCTACCCGTCGTATGCCAAGCTTAGCGACGACGATATACAGGCGATGTACGCGTTTTTCATGAAAGGCGTGCAACCGGCCAACCAGCCGAATATCCCCAGCGATATTCCCTGGCCGCTGAATATGCGCTGGCCCATCGCACTGTGGAACGGCCTGTTCGCACCCACAGCCACCTACGCCGCCAACCCCAACCAGGACGCGCTGTGGAATCGCGGCGCCTACATCGTCCAAGGGCCTGGCCACTGCGGCAGTTGTCACACGCCGCGTGGTCTGGCCTTCAACGAAAAGGCCCTGGATGACTCCGGCAAGCCGTTTCTCGCTGGCGCCCTGCTCGATGGCTGGTACGCCCCCAGCTTGCGCCAGGACCCCAACAGCGGTTTAGGCCGCTGGAGCGAGCCTGAGATCGTGCAGTTCCTCAAGACCGGCCGCAACCAGCACGCGGTGGTCTACGGCTCGATGACCGAAGCGTTCAACAACTCCACCCAGTTCATGGCCGACGACGACCTGGCGGCCATCGCCCGCTACCTCAAGTCGCTGCCCGGCGACCCGCAGCGCGACGGCACGCCCTGGCAGTACGTGACCGCCGACGCGCGCCCGGACGCACCCGGCGCCCACACCTACGCAACCCGCTGTGCCTCGTGCCACGGCGCTGATGGCAAAGGCCAGCCCGAGTGGATGCCGCCCCTGGCCGGCGCCACCTCGGCGCTGGTCAAGGAGACGGCGTCAGCGATCAACATCACCCTCAATGGCGCACAACGCGTGGTCGCCGCTGGCGTGCCGGATGCGTATCGCATGCCGGCGTTTCGTGAACAGTTGTCTGATCAGGAAATCGCCGACGTGCTGACGTATGTGCGCGGTACTTGGGGTAATCAGGGTGGCGCGGTGGACGCCAAGGCGGTGGGTAAACTGCGTGGGCATACGGACCCTGCGAGCAGCAGTCCGATTATTTTGCATATGCGTTGAGGCGTGCCAACCCTAGGATTTTCAGAGCGCCTCAGGCAGAAAAAACCTGCGCGCGCTCTGTGTTGTTGGTGCGTGCCTGAGGGGTTGCTGACGGGCGAGTTGCGCCTGAACCTGCGCGACGGCCTCCAACACCCGCTGCGCCCAGTGCTCGTCCTGAGGGTCCACCACCACCACGCGAAAACCGTGGTCATGGCCTTCACTGCGCACACCTTCGGAGTCATCCACATGCAGGTCGATGTCGAAGGCCGGAGGGAATTTCGACGGTGAATTCGACAGCCCGTGCGCCGTCAGTGCCTGGTTATGCAGCACGCTGTTGACCACGCCGTCGACGCGGATGCCGTACAGCATCAGCCACCGTCGGATATAGGATGGCGTGCGACCGGACGAGGTATAGACCCAGATGCTGCAGCCCTGGCGGCGTAGTTCGCGGGTCAGGGAGCGCGTGCCGATTCGCAGCGGTTCACCCAGCCAACGGTGCACGCAGGCCGGCAGCCGGCTCGGCTCGACGTCGCAGTGGTGGAGCTGGCAGGCCAGGGTGTCGTCTATGTCGAACGAAATGCGGATGCGCGGGCGCTTAAGCAGTTGCATCGGGAGAAGGCGCTGGAGGGCCTGCCCTGCCCTGGCGAACAGGAGAGAACCGCTCATCAATGGCCCCCTTGATAGACGGGCTCGGACTGGTCCTTAAGAAAAAACTTCATTGGATCCGGTGCCTGTTCTTCGAGGAAGGCTGCGTATTTTTTCTTGATCTTGGGCAATTCGTACAACGCCTTGACGCCATGTTTGGCTGAGTTGCGGATGACTGATGAGGGGTTGAAGTAGCCTTCGGCGTTCTCCAGCGACAGCACGAACGGCGGCAACCCTGCACGCATCAGCAAATAGCTGACGATCAGCGAGCCGCTGCGGTTGTTGCCTTCGATGAACAACTGCGGCTTGCTGAGGATGCGTACGTACACCCCGGCTGCACGCTTCCAGACCGATTCACTGCGGTACGCGCAGTACCAGTTGTACAAGTCCTTGATGCCGCCCTCGACGTTGTTGAAGAAGTGTTCTTCGGTCGCCGCTAGGTGCTGGGCGTATTCCAGTCGGCGGGTCGGGTCGCTGCCACAGAGTACGGTGGCGTTGATCTCCAGCATCAGGTTCAGTTGCTGAAGGTCAAACAGGTCGACGCCCCGTGCCACGTAGTCGTCAATCAGCGCATAGCCTTCAAGCACGTTATGCAGCACTTCGTCAGTCAACGGATCGCGCGGCTCGGTAAAGTCCCGACTGAGCTCGGCAAAGCGCTGCTGTACCTCACGCAGTGCACGTTCAATCGCGGGCAAATCAAGGCGTCGTGTTGCTGGCATTGGCATTCCTATAAACAGGTGAAAATGCGCGAGCGTCCGAGCTCGCGCAGGGTTCAGCTGAACTTACCGGTGATGTAGTCACCGGTCATTTGCTCGCGCGGGTTCTGGAAAATCTGCTCCGTAGGGCCCATCTCAACTAGATAGCCGGTACGCGTGCCTTGGGAAATATCCACCGAGAAAAACGCCGTGGTGTCAGCCACACGAATGGCTTGCTGCATGTTGTGGGTCACCAGGGCAATGGTGTAGTCCTTCTTCAGCTCAACCATCAACTCCTCGACACGGCGCGTGGCAATCGGGTCGAGTGCCGAGCAGGGTTCGTCGAGCAACAGCACTTCTGGCTCGGTGGCGATGGCACGGGCGATACACAGGCGTTGCTGCTGACCACCGGACAGAGACAGGCCGCTGACCTTGAGTTTGTCCTTGACCTCATCCCACAACGCCGCACCTTGCAGGGCGTGTTTGACGCGGTCACCCAGGTCGCCTTTGTAGCGGTTCAGGCGCAGGCCGAAAGCGACGTTGTCAAAGATGCTCATCGAGAACGGGTTCGGCTGCTGGAACACCATGCCGATATAGCGGCGCACGACCACTGGATCCACGCCCTTGCCGTAGACGTCCTGCCCGAGGAAGTGCACGTGGCCCTCAAAGCGAAAACCTTTGACCAGGTCGTTCATGCGGTTGAGGCTACGCAACACGGTACTTTTGCCGCAGCCGGAAGGACCGATGAAGCCAGTGATCTTGTTCTTTTCGATCGGCACATGGCTGTCACGTACGGCCAGGAAGTTGCCGTAGAAGATCTTATCCAGCTTGCAGTCCATGACCACAGGCGCCTGGGTGACAAACGGAGCGGCTATTTGCGCAGTTGAGACGTTCAAGATTCAGATGCTCCCGTTTTCAATACTTTGGCTTGCCGAAAATACGGCTCACGATATTCACGACCAGCACGATCATTACCAGTACCAGCGACGCCGCCCAGGCGAGTTCAAGCTGGTTGTCGAAGGGCATGCCGGAGAAGTTGTAAATCAGCACGGCCAGCGAGGCTGTCGGGTTCATCACCGCCAGGCTGCCGTCGTGGTAGATCCAGTAGTTGCTGAACAGTGCGGTAAACAACAGCGGCGCGGTTTCGCCTGCGGCGCGAGCCACGGCAAGCATCACGCCGGTGAGGATTGCCGGCAGGCCGGTGGGCAGGACGATTTTCCAGATCACTTGGGAGCGGGTGCAGCCCATGCCGTAGGCGGCGTCCTTCATGATCTTGGGCACCATGCGCATCGATTCTTCAGCGGTCAGGACCACGATCGGCAGCATCAGTACCGCCAGTGCCACACCACCGGCCGGAGCCGAGTAGGTGCCGGTGGTCATGACTACCAAGGCGTAGGCGAATACACCGGCCAGGATGGAAGGCAGGCCGGTGAGCATCTTCGCGGCAAAACGCGCGGCGTTCGCCAGCTTGCTGTCAGGGCCCAGTTCGGCGAGGAAGATCGCCGCCATGATGCCGACCGGCACGGCGATGGCAGCGGCGATGCCGACCATCACGAAGGTACCGGCCATTGCGTTGCCGAAACCACCGCCGGTCTCGAAACCAGTCGGCGGCAGCTCGGTGAACACTTCAAGGCTCAGGCGCGCGCCGCCGCGCATGATCAGCATGTAGAGCACGGAAATCAGCGGCACGCTGGCCAGTAGCGCGCCTGTCCAGACCAGGGTGGTCAATACCAGGCTGCGCAGGGCGCGGCCTTCGAACCGGCGCTGCAGGCTGGGCATTGCACCGGCGGGGGACGTCAGGTCGGTTGCAGCAGTGAGATCAGTCATCACTTATTACCCCGTTGGGCGTACATCATGATCATGGAGCCGAAGATGTTGACGATCAGCGTGATCAACATCAGCACCAGTGCGGCGTACATCAGCACCTCGATCTCGTTCGGCCCGGCTTCCGGGAAGTTCAGCGCCAGCAAGGCCGCCAGGGTATTGGCCGGTGCGAACAGCGACAGAGAGATGTTGTTGGCATTGCCCACCAGCATGGCCAGGGCCATGGTTTCACCGAGTGCGCGGCCCAGGCCCAGCACCAGGGAACCGAAGATGCCGGTAGCGGCGGACGGCACCATCACCTTGAGAATCGCTTCCCAGTGAGTGGTGCCCATACCGTAGGCCGCTTGCTTGGTTTTCATCGGCACGGCGGTGAGGGCGTCCTGGGACACGGCAGCGATGGTCGGCAGAATCATGATCGCCAACACCAGCGCGGCCGGGAGCAGCCCCGGACCGCTCAAGGAGGTGCCGAAAAAAGGGATCCAGCCGAGTTCGGTGTTCAACCAAGCGGTCAAAGGCCGGATCGCCGGAATCACCACGTAAATGCCCCACAGGCCATAAACGACGCTGGGAATGGCCGCGAGCAGTTCGACGATGGTGCGAAACACCGCCGCCAGCTTCGCCGGCAAAAAATCTTGGGTAAGGAAAATCGCCATGCTGACGCCGAAAACACCTGCGATCAGTAACGCGATGAAGGCACTGTAAAGCGTGCCCCAGATGGCCGGCAGAATGCCGTACTTGCCTTGGTTGACGTCCCAGACGCTTCCGAAAATCACGTCAAAACCGTGCTTTTCCATGCCTGGAAGGGCTTTGCGCCCGACTTCAAACACCAGGGCAAACACCAACGCCAGCACCAGAACTACACCTATCCGCGCAAGCGCACGGAAGGTGCGATCAACCAGGAAGTCCTTCGTAGAAGGTGGCTGGCAGGCAGAGTCCGGGTTACCCGGTACGACAAAAGGTGTGTTCATTGGCTAATTCCGGAACAGGGGGGTAACTCTCCCGGCAAGGCTGACAGCACCCGCCGAGAGAGGCCTCACGGGCGTTACTGGATGTTGGCGGACGCTTTGCGAACCTGATCGACTACCGATGGCGGCAGTGGGATATAGCCCATCGAGTCAGCGATTTTCTGGCCTTCGGTCAGGCTGTATTCGACCATTTCACGCATGGCCTTGGCCTTGGCCGGGTTGCCGTTGTCTTTGCGGAAGATCATCCAGGTGTAGGACGTGATCGGGTAGGACTTGGCACCGTCCGGATCCGGCAGCCAGGCCACCAGGCTTTCCGGCATCTTCACCGCAGCCAGTGCTTCGGCACCGCTTTCGGCGTTAGGAACCACGTACTTGCCGGCCTTGTTTTGCAGCTGGGCAAAGTCAACCTTGGCCAATTTGGCGAAGCCGTATTCGATGTAGCCAATCGCGCCTGGGGTCTGGCGTACGGTGGCGGTCACACCATCGTTCTTCGGCGATTTGATGAATTTGTCGCTGGCAGGCCAGTTGACAGTGTTGCCTTCACCCAAGTCCTTTTGGAACTGTGGGTTGATGGCCGCCAAGTGCTTGGTGAAGACGGCAGTGGTACCGCTGGAGTCTGCACGCACGACCACGGTGATCGGCATATCCGGCAGTTTCAAGCCAGGGTTGGCAGCGACGATCTGCGGATCGTTCCACTTGGTGATCTTGCCCAGGAAGATGTTGGAGTACACATCGCGTGGCAACTTCAGCTCTTTAGGATTGCCTGGCAGGTTGAACGCCAGCACGATTTCGCCCGCGGTCATCGGCAGCAACTGCACGCCTTCGGCGACCTTGGCAATGTCTTCATCTTTCATGGCCGAGTCACTGGCGGCGAAGTCCACGGTTTTGTTCAGGAAGTCCTGAACACCCGCCCCGCTCCCCTTGGATTGGTAGTCAACCGTGACGCCATCGGTCTTTTTGCTGAAATCCTTGAACCAGGTGAGATAGATCGGCGCTGGGAAACTGGCGCCAGAACCTGTCAGACGGACGTTTTCGGCGGCAAATACCGAGGTGGCACTTAGAGAAACCGCAACGGCGAGTGCAGCAGACTTCATCAGACGTTTCATTCAGGGAAATCCTTGTGATTACGGGCTCCCGGAACTCTGCATCAGCATTGTTACGCTTTTATGAAAATTGAATGGCAAGCCGCTATTTTGTCCCCCTTTTGCGCCACAGCTACGCATTTCGCTGTTGTTTAGTGGCGCCGGTAACTTTTCTGCCCGGAAGGCGTAAGGCAAAACACCCCGCCCCGTGGCCCGGTACAGTACGCACCGCTACCGCAGCTGCAACTCTGCGAGCGACCTTGCAGCGGCTGCACGGCGGGGCGTGCCAGGCGGTTGCCCGTGTAGGCGGTGCAACTTTTTTTAGAGGCGCTTATGGAGCCGTCGTTGCACAGGAATACGTCCCCATCACAACCGGCGATACCTCCTTTACGACCTGAACACGGCGTATTGGCCGCCAGAACGGACAGGCTCGACAGCATCAAAATAAAGCCCAGGACAAACACGCGGATAAGGCCAGGAGACATTAGGAATACTCGAAATAAGTGGCC
This sequence comes from Pseudomonas sp. TE3911, assembly GCF_054062775.1. NCBI lineage: Bacteria > Pseudomonadati > Pseudomonadota > Gammaproteobacteria > Pseudomonadales > Pseudomonadaceae > Pseudomonas > Pseudomonas sp. TE3911. Next base: position 3,023,524 of record NZ_JBSSFP010000001.1, read on the forward strand.
CAATGCTATCAATCTTTGAGCACAGCCGCTGGCGATTAACGCAGCTTTCTCATGCATGCAGCCGGGCTTCGTTCTTCGTCTCCCGCGCGCCAGCGCCTGAGCAAAGCGAGGTCTATCTGATCTACGGAAATCAAAATGTGGGAGGGGGCTTGCCCCCGATGAGTGAGTGTCAGCTAATCATCGGTGACTGACACACTGCCATCGGGGGCAAGCCCCCTCCCACATTTGGACGGAGTTCGACTTAAGAAACCGGTCGGCGCCAAGGCCACCGCGCTCTGGCTTTTGATCCGCAGTGGCCCCGTTGCCCACGTTGCTACGTACGCTTAGGGCGTCGGCTCCACGTCCTTGAACACCAGCCCCTGGCTACCACTCACCTGCCACGGATTGCCACCACCGGTCTGACTGAACACCACACGCTCGAAGCGTGAATCTTTCAGCCCATCAATACGCGCCTTGGCCGCGCCGCTGAAGCGCACACGCTCGAACACCAACCCCTGATGATAGGCATTATGCGCGGCATCGCCCTTGACCTCGATCGCCGCGCCCTGGGCATTTTCCACGCTGACGTCACTCACACGGATGTCCCTGAACTGCCCGGCAATCGTGGAGCGCTGATAATCGAGTTTGGCGTTCGGGTCGTTGTAGTCGAGGGTGAAGATGAACGCCTGCTTGACCGTGTTGCGAATCGCCGAATCACGGAAGATAACGTTGCGCGCGCCGCCGCCCATGAAGTTGGTGCTCTTCATACGCAACCCGGCATCAGTGCCGTCGGAGACGTTGTCTTCAGCCAGGATGTTCTGGATCCACGCACCGGTATGACTGCCGGCCACCACCATGCCGTGGCCCTTGCGGAAGTAGTTGTTGAAAATCCACGCATCTTCCTGGGGCGGCTGGTGCACGGCATTCGCACCGGTGCCGGCGGCGAAGTTGACGCAGTCGTCGCCGGTGTCGAAGAAGTTGTTGAAGACCATCGCGCCCTTACTGTTGGCAAACTCGATGCCGTCGCCGTTGTTGGCGTCGTAGGTCTTGTGGGTGGTGTTGGCCAGCACCACGTTTTCGGTCTCCAGGTTCATGATGCCGTGGAACGCCGGGTTCACCACGGTGAAGCCGCCGTAGAACACGTTCTTGACGTTACGCAGGGTGATCAGCGAGGAGCGCATTTGCCCATACGCGTCCTTCACATTCATGCCGCGAGCGACGGCTTGCTCCACCTGGGCCTTGGCAAGCAGGCCGTCCTGGGCATAGCGGGTGTTGTCGCTGGGCAGGTAAAACGGCAGTGCCTGGCCACGCTCATCGACGACATCGGCGTTGCGCTTCCAGCCATTGCCGTCGAGGGTTCCCTTACCGACGATGCGGATGTTTTCAAATGACTGATGCTGGCGCGGATCGCGGGGCAACGCGTTGATCAGCGAGGCCGGGCGTACGGTGGTGGAATACGGGTATTGGATGTAACCAGCCAACGGGTAATCTTCGGCGCGCTCTGAGCCGAGCAGGGTCGCCCCTTCGGCGATCTCCAGGGTCATGTTGCTCTTGAGGTAGAGCGCACCGCTTTTGTAGGTACCTTTGGGCAGCAGGACTTTGCAGCCCGGGGTGCAGGCATCAATGGCGCTCTGGATTGCCAGGGTATCGAGTTGATTGCCATCGCCCTTGGCGCCGTACTTTTTCACGTCAAACAGGGCCGCGACCTTGGTGGTGCGTTGCTGCACGGGGGCACTGCCTGCCGACTCCTTGCCGTTGCCATCCACCGAACGCACGGTGAAACGGTAGGCCGTGTCGGGCTTCAGGCCTTGGGCGGTGTAGCTGTGAATGCCGATGCGATGGTGGAAATTGGCCGTGTCCTGCCGGTAGAACTGGTCGATGTAGGGCTTGGCCGGTGACACCTGATCGTTGTTGGCGTTGGCACTGCCCAGCAAGGTGCCGTTGGCGTACACCCGGTAATCCTTGATGCCGGCATGATCAGCGGGTTTTTCCCCAGACCAGAATGATGTGCTGGTCGTCATAGGCCAGGGTCGGTACTTGCACTTTTGACGGTGCTTGCAGCGCCCAGGACAGCGGGCTGCAACCCAGGGCGATGAGGGCCAGTGCGCAACGCGCTGAGGATTTTTGCGAGGGTTGATACGGCATGTTGTTCTCCTTGTTTTTGCCGGTATTAACGTTGAGGGCTACATCGGTCGCCCGGACTCTTCGAGGTATTGGCTGCGGTTGATGAAGGTTTCGCGGGGCATTTCGCGCACGTCCATGGACAGTGCTTCGACCTGTGGCAGCAATTCAATCAGGGCGGCGAGTGTCGCCGAGGCGAGGCTGCGTTGTTGTTCGGCCGTGCGCCCGGCGAACAGATACAGGGCCACGTGCACGAAGTCGTCTTGAGTGGTGCCGCAGCGATAATGGGTGAAGCCGTTGAGGCGCACTTTAATGTCGCCGGGTTTGAACACGCCGAACCCGTCGAGGGCGTCATGCACGGTGGCGAGCAGACGTTGTTCGCCGACGCGTTGGGCCAGGGTCGCGGGGCAGTCGATGATGCAATGGGGCATGGTGGACTCCTTGCAGGCAGACCGGACAGCGGCGCCATCAGGGCGCCGCCGACCAACGTTTATTGAGCGCCGAGGGACTTGATCAGCACCGCCAGTTGCTCCACTTCATCGGGCAGCAGATCGGTCAGTGGCGCGCGTACCGGGCCGGCGTCGTGGCCAACCAGGCGAGCACCGGCCTTGACGATGCTCACGCCATAGCCTTCACAGCGGTTACGAATCGCCAGGTACGGCAGAAAGAAATCATCGATCAAACGGCCTACGGTGGCGTGGTCGTCGGCGGCCACGGCGCGGTAGAAGTCCATCGCGGTTTTCGGGATGAAGTTGAACACCGCCGAGGAGTACACCGGCACGCCGAGGGCTTTGTAGGCGGCGGCATAGACTTCGGCAGTCGGCAGACCACCGAGGTAGGTCAGGCGGTCGCCCAGACGACGGCGGATGCTGACCATGGATTCGACTTCACCAATGCCGTCCTTGAAACCAATCAGGTTCGGGCAGCGTTCGGCCAGTTGTTCCAGGCTGTCGGCGTTGAGGCGGCACAGGTTGCGGTTGTACACCACCACACCGAAATCCACCGAGTTGCACACCTGCTCAACATGGGCCACCAACCCTTTCTGGCTGGCTTCGGTGAGGTAATGAGGCATCAGCAAGATGCCGGCAGCGCCCAAGCGCTCAGCTTCTTGGGCGTAGGCAATCGCTTGGCGCGTAGGGCCACCGGCACCGGCGAGGATCGGCACCTGGCCTTTGCAAGTGTCCACGGCGGTCTTGATGATCTGCGTGTATTCCTTGGGCTCCAGAGAGAAGAACTCCCCGGTCCCCCCTGCCGCGAACAGCGCACTGGCGCCGTAAGGTGCCAGCCATTCCAGGCGGCGTGCGTAGGTGTCGGCGCGGAAGTCGCCAGCGGCATCAAAGTCGGTAACCGGGAAGGAGAGCAAGCCGGAAGACAGGACTGTTTTTAGTTCTTGTGGCGTCATGTTCACAAACCTTTGTTCGAAATTTGGATGGAATACCTTAAGAGGTAAGTCATCGTACAACTACAAAAATAGTAAAGCTACCCTATAAGTGCCTATCTTGAGAAAACTGCCATTTAACCCAATGAAATAGACATCTATCTAAAAAATCACATCAATCGAGAAAAGCCATGTTGTACGATGACTAAGCGTTTATCCCACACGCCGCCGCTCAGACTCCTGACTGAAGTCGCGGCTGGCCTGCACCAGCATGCGCGTGTAATCGTGCGCCGCCTGATCCTGGCTCAGGGCCTGGCAGTCGAGCAATTCCACGATCTTGCCGTGCTGCATCACCGCCACCCGATCGCACAAGTGAGTGACTACACCCAGGTCATGGGTGACCAGTAGGTAGGTGAGTTTCTCGCGCTGGCGCAGGTCCGCCAGCAAGTTGAGGATCTCGGCCTGGACCGAGACATCCAGCGCCGAGGTCGGCTCATCCAGCAGCAGTACCCGCGGCTCCAGAATCAAAGCGCGCGCGATCGCCACACGCTGGCGCTGGCCGCCGGAGAGCTGGTGCGGATAGCGAAAGCGAAAACTGTCGTTCAGACCAACCTTGAGCAGGATCTCGTTGATGCGGTCGTCCTTGTCCCCTACCCCATGGATAATCAGCGGCTCGCGCAACGCGGTGTCGATGGTGTGCCTGGGATGCAGGGAGCCGTAGGGGTCCTGGAAGACCATCTGCACTTTGCGAAAATGCTCCTTGGGAATCTTGTGCTGCAGCGGCGCGCCGGCAATGCTCAGCTCGCCGTTCCAATGCCGGTATTGCCCGGCCAGGCAGCGCAGTACGGTGGTCTTGCCCGAGCCGGACTCCCCCACCAGACCGAACGATTCACCGTCGGCGACACTCAGGCTCACATCGTGCAGCACTTGGTTGATGGCAGCGCCTGTGCCGAAGCTCAGGTTCAAGGCGTGCGCTTGGATCATGTGCATGGTCAGGTTCCTTATTGAGTCAGCCAGAGAGGATCGCGCTTGAGCACCGGCAGGTGCACGCGGCGGTTGTCCATGCTCGGCAGCGCGGCCAGCAAGCCACGGGTATAGGGATGTTCGGCGTACTGCAGGTCGCAGGCGGCCAGGGATTCGACGACGCGCCCGGCGTACATCACCAGCACGCGGTCGCAGTAGTTGCGCACCAGGTTGAGGTCGTGACTGACGAAGATCAGCCCCATCTGCTGCTGGTCCACCAACTCTTCCAGCACGTTGAGCACTTGCTGGCGCACCGAGACATCCAGCGCCGAGGTGGGCTCGTCGGCGATGATCACTTCCGGACGGGTGATCACCATCATCGCGATCATGATGCGCTGCCCCATGCCGCCGGAGACTTCATGGGGATACAGGTTATAGACGCGCTGCGGATCGCGGATATGCACCTGCTCCAGCATTTGCAACACGCGCTCTCGCGCATCGCTGCGGCTGGCCTTGTGGTGGGCCAGGTAGGCTTCGGCGATCTGATCGCCGACCTTGACCACCGGGTTCAGCGAGTACTTGGGGTCTTGCATGATCATCGAGATGCGCTGGCCGCGGATCTTCTGCATGGCTTTTTCACTGGCCGACAACAGGTCGACCTCGCCAAACGCCATGGCCTTGGCGGTGATTTTGGCGCTGGGCGGATGCAACTTCAGCAGGCTGCGACCCACGGTGGATTTGCCGGAGCCGGACTCACCGACAATCGCGAGTTTTTCCCGGCCCAAGGTAAAGGACACATCGCGCACGGCGTGGGTTTCTTTCTGGCCACTGACGAAGCGCACGTTAAGCCCTTCGACATTCAGTTTGATGGCGGACATCAGGTGTTCCTCCGATTATTCGCTGCGCGGATCAAGGATGTCCCGCAGGCCATCGCCCAACAGGTTGAAGGCCAGGCTGACCAGCATGATCGCTGCCCCTGGAACCGCCACCAGCCACCAGCATTCGAGCATGTAGCGACGGCCGGTCGAAATCATGGCGCCCCACTCCGGCAGCGGCGCCTGGGCACCCAGGCCGAGAAAGCCCAAAGCGGCAGCGGTGAGGATGATCCCGGCCATGTTCATGGTCAGGCGGATGATCACCGAGGACAGGCACATCGGCACGATATGGCGCAGGATAATCCGCGCCGGCGACGCGCCTTGCAGCTCCACTGCGACGACGAAATCAGCGTTGCGCAGGGACAAGGTTTCGGCCCGCGCCAGCCGCGCAATCGGCGGCCAGGAGGTCAATGCAATCGCCACCACCGCGTGCTCCAGGCCAGGGCCGAGGGCCGCGATAAACGCCAGTGCCAGGACCAGGCTCGGGAAGGAGATGAAGATATCGGTCAGGCGCATGAACACGGTATCGACCGCACCGCCGAAGTAGCCCGACACGGTGCCGATAAACAGCCCGATAGGCCCGACGATCACTGTGACCAGGGCGATGATGTACAGCGTGATCCGCGAGCCGTAGACCAGCCGGCTGAAAATATCCCGGCCATATTCATCGGTGCCGAACCAATGCGCCGAACCCGGTGCCTGCAACGCGCCGGCTAGGTTCTGCACCACCGGATCATGGGTAGCGATCCACGGTGCAAAGGCCGCGACCACCACCAACAGCAGCGCCACCAGCAGGCCCGCCAGGGTCATAGGGTTACGCAGCAGGTGACGCAGCACCCGCAGGCCACTCTTGCAAAAGGCATCAAAGCTGGAGCCTGGCGAGCGGTCCACCGGGCGCTTCGTCGCCGATTCGATGGAAGACAGATTGGCATTCATAAGCATCTTCTCTGTGTGAATTCTGGAAGCACTCAACGCTGCTTGTAGACACCCAGGTAACGGGTGGCCTCGGCATCGTCACCGGTGAAGCCCTTGACGTCGGCAGCGCTGACCACGGTGTCGGTCATCTGCGAAATCATCAGGATCGGCCCCACTTGCTGGTCGTAGAGGGTTTGCGCCTGGTGATACAGGCTGACCCGCTGCGCCGAATCACGCGTCACGCCGGCCTGGTCGATCAGGCTGTTGATCTGCGGGCTGAAGAACGAAGCGCGCCAGCCCTGGAAGTTCGGCAGGCCGGCGTCGTCGCTGTTGTTGGGGTTGTAGGCAAAGGTGCGCAGGCTGAAATACGGGTGCGGGTAACGCTCGGCGCCCCTGGCCACGATGATCTCGAAATTGCGCGCGCGCATCGCGCCGTACACCTGGTTACCCGTGCCGGTGACGATGCTGGCCTTGATCCCGCCCTCGGCCAGGGTCGCTTGCAGGCGCGCAGCGATATCAATGAACGGCGGTTCCGACAGCGTGCGGATGGTGGTGTTGAACCCCTCGGGGTAACCCGCCTCAGTCAGCAGGGCTTTCGCCTTGGCCACGTCCATGTGATAGCCCGGATCCGGCAGGCGTGCTTCCAGACCCAGCTGCATCGGCTGCTGGTTGAGCGTTCCGTAATACGGCATCACTTGTTGGTCCAGGCCCTTGTAGTCGATCAGGTTGCGCACCGCTTCACGCACCTTGGGCTTGGCGAATTCCGGTTGTTTCATACTCATGGCGACGTAGTACATGGTGCCGCGCGGCAGCGACTGCACTTGGATCTTGTCCGAGCCGTCGATGGCGCGAATGTCCGGCGCGGCCATGCCGTAGGCCAGGTCGAGGTCACCGCGTTCTAGCATCAGGCGCAGGGACTGGGATTCGGTCATGTGCCGCACCACCACGCGCTTGAGCTTGGCCGCGCCGCCCCAGTAGCCGTCGAAACGGGTCAGCAACAGGGAATCGTTGGCGCTCCATTTGGTCAGCACGAAGGGGCCACTGCCCGCCTCGTTCGTCACCAACCAACCGGCGCCGAGGTCGCCGTTTTTTTCATGGGCCAGGGCGGTCTTGCGGTCCACTACCACAGCGCTCGGGGAGATCGCCAGAGAGTCCACCAGCAGCAGCGGGTCCATGGTCTGCGGCAGGTCGATGACCAGGGTGTGGGCGTCCGTGGCGCGGATCAGCGATTGGATATTCTCAACGCTGTAGCCGTAGGCCTTCCAGGTGGTGGCCAGGCCGAAGTTGAGCTTCATCACGCGGTACAGCGACCACGCCACGTCTTCGGCGGTCAGCGGGTTGCCCGAATGGAATTTCACGTCCTGGCGCAGATGAAACGTTACCTGCTTGCCGTCCTCGCTGATGTCCCAACGTTCGGCCAACTGTGGCAGGTGTTTTTCCGGGTTACCCTGGTCACGCTTGATCAGTGTGTCGTAAAGATTGGCGTTGACGCCGGACGCATCCAGGCCGGGCGCGTTGGCCGGGTCGATGGAGAACAGGTTGACCATGCTCATGCCGACGATCAGTTGATCGGCCGGGGTCTTGGCGTTGGCCAGGGTCATCGGGCCAAGCGCGAGCACAGCGGTCAGCAGGCCAAGGTGCAGTTTCGAAAATGTCATGAAAAATTCCTTCTTCTTATAGTTTTATCGGTACTGCGCGACGCATTAACGGGTGCGAGGATCAAACACCTTGTACAAGGCATCGCTGATCAGGTTGAGCGCGACAAAAATCAAGCCGATCACCAGCACGCAGCCCATCACCGCATTCATGTCGCCAAGCATCAGGCTGCTGGTGAGGTATTGGCCGAATCCCGGCCAGGCGAATACGGTTTCGATCAGCACTGCGCCTTCCAGCAGCGAGCCATAGGCCAGTGCAACCACGGTGAGCAACTGCACGAGGATGTTGCGAAACGCATGCCCCCACACCACTTGGCGACGGGACAAACCCTTGACCCGCGCAGTGATGATGTACTCCTGGGACAACTGCTCAAGCATGAAGCTGCGGGTCATGCGGCTGATGTACGCCACCGAGTTCAGGCCCAAAATCAGCGCCGGCAACACGATATGCCGCAGGGCGCTGGCGAAGGCTTCCCAGTCGCGGGCGAGCGATGTGTCGATCAGCAACAGGCCGGTGACTTCGGGCACCATGCCGTCGTAGGCCAGGTCGATGCGCCCCGCGCCGCCCGCCCAGCCGAGCCAGGCGTAGAACACGAGCAGGCCCATCATGCCCAGCCAGAAAATCGGCGTGGAGTAACCGAACAAGGTGATTACCCGCGCCACATGATCGCCGAGCCGTCCTTGGTTGCTCGCCGCACACACGCCCAGCGGCAAGCCGATCAACACGCCGAACAGAATCGCCAGAGTGGCCAGTTCGATGGTCGCCGGGAACACGCGCAGGATGTCATCCAGCACCGGGTGCCCCGTCAGCAACGCGTTGCCGAAATCACCGTGGAGCAGGTCATTGAGGTAAAGGCCGAATTGGGTCCAGATCGGCTTGTCCAGGCCCATCGACCGGTACACCTGGTCGTAGGTGGAACTGTCGGCATCCGGCCCGACTACCGCCAGCACGGGGTCAAGCGGCATGACCCGGCCGATGATAAAGGTCAGCGCCAACAGGCCGAGCAACGTCACCAACACGGTGCTGGCGCGCCGCAGGGTATTGGAAGCGCGAGCGCCCATGACAGAGGCAGTCATAACAAACATAGTGAGCTCCTGGTAAATCGATCAGCGCTTTTTGTAGACGTCTTTGTAGCGCGTGGTCGCAGCGGTATGGCCCTGGAAGTCGGCCACGTCGGTGTACACCACCACGGTGTCGGTCATCTGCGAGACCGGCAAAATGGCTCCGACCTGTTGATCGACCTGCTCCTGAATCTCGCGGTACTGAGTCAGTTGCTTACCGGCATCCGGCTCGACTTCCGCGCTCTCAATCAACTGGTTCAACTCAGGGCTGTAGAACGACGTGCGCCAGCCCTGGAAGTTGGTGAGCTTGGCTTCATCGCGGTTATCCGGGTTGTACACCAGGGTGCGCAGGCTGGAATGGGGATGACGCTCCGCCCCGCCACCGCCACGACCGACGATGATGTCGAACGTGCGCTCGCGCATGGCGCCGTAGATCTGGTTACCGGTGCCGGTGATGATGCTGGCTTCGATGCCGGCCTGGGCCAGGGTCGATTGCAGGTTGGAGGCGATGTTGATAAACGGCGGTTCGGCCAGCACGCGGATGGTGGTCTTGAAGCCGTTCGGGTAACCGGCTTCAGCCAGTAAGGCTTTGGCCTGCTCGACGTTGAGCTTGTAGCCAGGGTCCGGCAGGCGCGCGGCCAGGCCCAATGGCAGCGGCCGCTGGTTGATCACGCCGTAATGGGGCATGACCGTCTGGTTGATCCCCTGGTAATCGATCAGCGAGCGCACGGCCTTGCGCACACGGGCGTCGGCGAACATTGGCTGCTTCACACTCAGGGCCACGTAATACAAGGTGCCGCGTTGCAGGGTCTGGGTGCGTACTTTGTCGCTCTTCTGCAGGGCTTCGATGTCCGGCGCGGACATGCCTTTGGCGATATCCAGGTCACCGCGCTCGATCATCAGTCGCAATGACTGCGACTCGGTCATGTTGCGCATCACGATGCGCTTGAGCTTGGCCGGGCCGCCCCAGTAACCATCGAAGCGCGTCATCAGGATCACGTCGTTGGCACGCCAGTCATTGAGCACGAATGCGCCACTGCCGGCCGCATGAGTCACCAGCCAGGCGGCGCCCATGTCGCTGCCCTTCTGGTGTTCGAGGACTTTTTTGCGGTCGAGGATGAACGCACTGGGCGAGGTCGCCAGGGTGTTGAGCACCAGCAGCGGGTCGGTCGGCCGTGGCAGTTCGATCACGAAGGTGGTGGGGTCCGTGGCGCGCATGTAGCGCTCGACGTTTTCGGCGGTGAAGCCGTAGGCCTTCCAGGTGGAAGCGAGTGCGAGGTTAAGTTTGAGCACCCGGTGCAGCGACCAGGCAACGTCTTCGGCGCTCAAGTCATTGCCGGACTGGAACTTCACCCCGGTGCGCAGGTTAAAGGTCAGGGTCTTGCGGTCCTCACTGACCTGCCAGCGCTCGGCCAGCGCTGGCACCAGTCGGTCTGGTTGGGCGACGTCCTGCACCAGCAACATGTCATACAGGTTGGCGTTGATTTCCGACACATCCAGACCCGTGGCGGCAGCTGGGTCGAGGGACAACAGGTTGATCATGCTCATGCCGACGATCAGTTGATCGGCCGGCGTTTTGGCAAAGCTTGCCGGTACGGCGGTAACGGCCAGCGCGGCGACGAACACCCGCGCCCACAGCGAAGGGAAAATGCTCATAACAAGAGTGCCTTTTTTATATTTATAGGGCTCTTGATCAGCCCGACGCATGCCGGACTGACCGTGTAAACGTCAGAAGCTTTTAAGCGTATTGGTCTCGATGTAGTTGAAATCGATGTCTTCGCCCAGGCCCGGCAAGTCGGACAGGTGCACAAAACCGTCGTTGTCCATCGGGTCCACCAAGCGATTGAGGTAGGCCGGTACTTCGTCGTAATCCAGGTACGGGTGGAGCAGGCCACGCTCGTACCAGGTGCAGTTCTTGATCGCACCGACCACCGCCAGGTTGGCGGCGCCGTTGCCGTGAATTTCGCAGTCCATGCCAAACGATTCGGCCAGGTGCGCGACCTTCAGGCACGGCGCAATACCACCGACGCCCGCGACACCGGCACGCAAGATATCGCACACATCGTGCTTGACCCAACTGGCGCGGGCGAGGTGTTTGCCGGACAGGGTTTCCGGGCCGAGCACCGGAATATCCAGTTGCCCCGCGAGCCAGGCATAGGACTCGGCTGACTCTTCCATCATCGGTTCTTCAAACCAGGCGAAGTCGAGTTTCTCCAGCTCGCGACCGATGTACAGCGCCTCGGTGCGGCTGTACCAGTGGTAACCGTCGAGCATCAACGCGATGTCCGGGCCCACCGCCTCACGCACAGCAGCGCAAGCCTTGACGTCGATGCGCGGGCTTGGCGCGAAGGACACCGGCGGCATCCAGGTGTGCAGCTTGATTGCCTTGTAGCCACGCTGCACCAGGGTCTCGGCAAAGCGGCCGTAGTCTTCGGGAGTTGCGAGGCCGCCGGGCAGTTCGTCGCCACACATGGTCGAGCCGTAGGCCGGCACCTTGTCGCGGAAACCACCGATCAACTTGTGCACTGGCACGCCGAGTTTGCGTCCTGCCCAATCCCACAGAGCCTGCTCAACCAGGGCCAAAGCGCGGTCGGTCAGTTGGCTGGCACTGCCACGCTGCCAATGGGCGAGGTCTTGCCAGATCTTTTCGCGATCAAAGGCGTTCTGCCCCACCAGCACTTTGCGCACAAACCCATCCAACACATAAGGGCGGATCAATTCAGGGGCGCCGAATGCAAAACCCTCCTGCCCGTCTTCAGTCTGGATGCGCAGCAAAGCCATCTGCGCCTGGGTGACATCACCGGGGTGAGCATGGCCAGCGCTGTCCACTGCGCGGCGGGTCGGGTAGGAAAATACCTGGACGTTGACTGCTGTGATTCTCATGGACGTCTTAAGCCTTCTTATTGGATTTGAGACAGGAATGTCGTCTGTTGCGACCGATCATAGGTCATCGTACAACACTTGAAAAGACCCAATAACCTGCCCCGCCATTCACTGATTTTCACGTGAAACGCCGTAAAAGCCCTATTTTTAAAGACAACTAAGGAATAACGAAGATTGCTGTAAAGCCCTATTCGCCGGGGACATATATTTCAAAGTATTTCAAAACGATCGATGGGCGGTAGACGAGTCATCTTGTCGTACGATAACGTATATCGGCACCTTAGATGAGAGCCACACGCAACAACGTATTGCCGTAGCAACCGTCAAACGACCCTAACAAAAACAAAAAAGAAGACCGTATGAACACCACCCTACGCACGCTCGTTACTGCCCTGACCTTCAGCCTGCCGCTCTACGTCAGCGCTGACTCTGCCAGCATCAACTACCGCCACCAGTTCACCGAGGAAGACAGCGCCCACGCTGATCGAATCAAGCTCAACTACCGTCTGGACAGTGGCCTGGGATTTGAAGCGGAGATGAAATACCGCACAGCCGGGGACCGTGAAGATGTCGCGTACGACAACATGGTCAACAACGGGCATGAGTTCACCGTCAGCTACAACTACAAGCTCAGCCCGCAATCGACGTTGACCCCCGCGTTCCAGATGGACAGCTCGAAGGACTCGACCACCTACAAGCTGGGCCTCAAGTACAACTACAAGATCAACGACGCCTTCTACGCCGCCACGCGCTATCGCCTGGACACCAAGAAGCTGGACCGCGATCAGGTCAACGAGGATTTGCCCGATCACATCAAGGATGACCAGACCACCCATCGTTTCGAGGGCTGGCTCGGCTACACGCCGGCCAGTAAGTGGGCGTACGAATATCAGTTCATCTATTTCAAGACTGACTACATCCGCTACGACAACAAGAAGAGCGATTACGAACAGAACCTGATCGTCAAATACAAGCTCACCAAGGAATGGGCCCCGTTCATGGAGATTGGTGATGTGAAGGTCAACTCCACCTCAGAAGACCGTCAGGCGCGGTGGCGCTTGGGCGTTCAATACAACTTCATGTAAAGCCCCCTCCCCGCGACTTGCCTGGCGAACGCGCATCGCTCGCCAGGCAATCGCTTTGCATTCAGCGCTCAATGGAAGACCTGACCATGACCACACAACCCAAACCCTTCACCCGCATTTTGCTCACCGGCGCCGCCGGCGGCCTGGGGCATATCCTGCGGGAAACCTTGCAGGCCCATGCCCACATCGTGCGCGCCTCGGACATCAGCGCGATGGCGCCCAGCGCGGGTGAACACGACGAAGTGATCCAGTGCAACCTGGCCGACAAGGCTGCCGTGGCGGCGCTGGTCGACGGCGTTGACGCGATCGTGCATTTGGGCGGGATTTCAGTGGAGCGGCCGTTCGAAGAAATTCTCGACGCAAATATTCGCGGCACCTTCCACATTTACGAGGCGGCGCGACAACAGGGCGTCAAACGGGTTGTGTTCGCCAGCTCCAATCACGTCACCGGTTTTTACCCTCAAGACGTTGAACTGGATGTGCACGCACAGCGCCGCCCGGATGGTTACTACGCGCTTTCCAAGGCGTACGGCGAAGACCTGGCGGCGTTCTACTTTCATCGATACGGGATTGAAACCGTGAGCTTGCGCATCGGCTCATCGTTCCCCGAACCGCGCAACCGGCGGATGCTGCACACCTGGCTGAGTTACGCGGACCTCGATCACCTGGTGGCCCGCGCCCTGCTGGCCAAGGATGTGGGGCACAGTGTGGTGTATGGCGTTTCGGACAATAAGGAGCGCTGGTGGAGCAATCGGCACGCCGAGCACTTGGGCTTTGCGCCGCAGGACAGCTCGGAACCCTTTCGCGCCAAGGTCGAGCAGCAACCGCAACCGTCGGCGGATGAGCCCGGTGGCCGACTTCAGGGCGGCGCGTTCACCGCAGCGGGGCCGTTCGACAATTCAGCGGCAGCGGCTTCATAGGCCCGGCGCATACGCTCGCGACTGTTGGACAAGTGCAGGCGCATCGCGGCGCGAGCGGCGTCTGCGTCACGGCGCAGGATGGCTTTGTAGATATCCTCGTGCTCGCGGCTCAGGCGCTCCAGGTAAGGTTCCTTGTTGGCGTTGGCCAAGCGTTTTGAGTGCAGGCGCGTACGCGGCAGGATGTTGACCCCCAGGTGCAACATGATGTCGGTGAAGTAGCGATTGCCGGTGGCCAGCGCGATCTGCTGGTGAAACTGGAAGTCCGCCGATACCGCGTAGTCGGCACTCACCGCCCGCGAATTCAGCGCGTCCAGCGAGTCGCGCATCACCTGCAATTGCTGGTCGGTGCGACCCAGGCAGGCCAGACCGGCAGCTTCTACTTCCAGGCAGATGCGCAACTCCAGCACTGCCAGCACGTCCTGCAAGGTGACGATGGTGTCAGGGTCAATCCGAAATCCGCTGGGGCTGGGAATATCCTTCACAAACGTGCCGACGCCGTGCCGCGTTTCCACCAGGCCAGACGCTTGCAGACGCGAAATGGCCTCGCGCACCACGGTGCGACTCACACCGTGCTCGGCCATCACTTCAGATTCGGTAGGCAGCTTGGTTGCTCGCGGGAGCTCCCCGCTGCAAATGCGCCGGGAAAGCTCGGTGACCAATTCTTCAGCCAGACTGCGGTGCCGGCGGCGAACGGTGGGCTGGACGTTCGGGTTGTCCATCAAGAACAGGTATCTCGGTTGGCGAATGAATGCCCATCATAGCGCATTCAGTTGTACGACAACCTTCCCTTTAGTCCGCCCCGCGTCCCCATAGGCCAAAGCCTGCGCCGTGGACTCAAACACGCACCCGTTACTGTGGGCGATAGCGCTCAGCAGCGCGAGCCTGACGCAGCTCCGACAACAAGCCCTGACGCGCGGACTGAAGACCGTCCCAGCGCGCGGCGTCATGCAGTGGCGGGATGGTCACGAGTTCACGCCGGTCAAAACCGACCAGTGCGGCATCCACCAGTTCACCCACATCCATGACCTCTGGCAGCGTGTTGATGTCGATGCCCGAGCGCTCCCAGATTTCCGTACGGGTGGCTGCCGGCAACACCGCTTGCACATAAACGCCTTTGCCAGAAAGCTCAATGCTCATGCCCTGGGAAAGGAATTGCACGAACGCTTTGGTCGCGCCATACAGCGTCATTCCCAACTCCGGCGCCAGACCAACCACCGAGCCAATATTCACGATTGCCCCCTCGCCGGCCTGCACCAACCTCGGTGCGACTGCGCGGGCGAGTCGCGTCAGCGAGGTGACGTTCAGCGCGATCAGTTGCTCAATGCTCTCGCCCGTCTGCGCCAGGAAATCTCCCGTCTGGGCCGCGCCGGCGTTGTTGATCAGCACACCGATGCGCGTGTCATCGCGCAGGCGCGCTTCGACCACAGCCAAGTCCGCCTCCTGGGTAAGGTCGGCCTGTAGCACGTCGACATCAACACCGTGCTCCTGGCGCAAGCGCGCCGCCAGCGCTTCCAGCCGCGCCTTGTCGCGGGCGACCAGTACCAGGTTGTGGCCGCGCTGAGCGAAGCGCTCGGCATAGGTGGCGCCAATGCCGCTGGACGCGCCGGTAATCAGGATAGAAGAAGCGTTCGTCATGACTGTGCTCTCTGGATTAACGATGATTGAGTGTGGCGGGGTTTATGATGTCGATCATAATCTTATCCGTCAATGGTTTTGATGTTGATTGACATCAATGTATAGTGAGCACCGAAAACAGTCGTCACCAGCGAGGGTAAAGGTATGAGGGTCAGCAAGGCACAAGTGCTGTTAAACCGCGCGCACATCGTCGAAACGGCCTCCAGATTGTTCCGTGAGCGCGGCTATGACGGTGTCGGCGTGGCAGACCTGATGGCAGAAGCCGGGTTCACCCATGGCGGGTTCTACAAGCATTTCGGGTCCAAAGCCGACTTAATGGCTGAAGCCGCCGCAAACGGGCTGTCCCAATCGCTGACCAACAGCGCAGGGCTGGGCGCCGATGAGTTCTTCAATCGCTACATATCCAGAGAGCACCGTGATGCCCCCGGCCAGGGTTGCACGATGTCGGCCCTGTGCGGGGACGCGGCGCGTCAGTCGCAAACGGTAAAGGCAACGTTCGCGGAAGGCATTGAAAACGCATTGGCCGCCCTTCAACAGGACGCTGCCGAGCTGGATAAGGACGCTCGGGAACAGATGATCAACCGGTTCGCCCATGCGGTCGGCGCCGTGGTGTTATCCCGGGCCTGTCCCGATGACTCGCCATTGGCGGATGAAATTTTGGATGTGTGCCGCAAGGCAATGACCGTGTGAGATGAAAAGCCGCAGAGGGCACTGAAAATTAGCAGAATTGCTCGCCGCCGCCCTTCATGATCGGGCTATGATCGGCAGATATGAACCGGATACCCGATGCATCATGCCCGTAGACCTGCAAGCTCTCTATCCCAAACTTATCCACCTGATGCTGGATACGGTGTTTGTCGTCGACAGTGAAAACCAGATTGTGTTTGTGAGCGATGCCTGCGAGGCATTGCTCGGCTACCGTGCAGAAGAACTGACCGGCACTCTGATCACCCATTACATGCACCCTGAAGACCTGCCACGCACGCGGGCCTCGATTGTCCGGGTGATGAATGGCAAACCCCATGTCGACTTCCGCAACCGCTATATCCGCAAGGACGGCAGTATCGTGCACATCCTGTGGGCAGCTTTCTGGTCCAAGGAGGTGGGCGCACGGATCGGGGTCGCCAGGGACGTGACAGCCCTTACCAAAGCCGAAGAGGAACTACGCTTCCTCGCCCATCATGACCCACTGACAGCGCTGACCAACCGGTCGTTGTTCAATGATCAACTGAACCAGGCCCTGCACGCCGCACAGACTCACAACAGCACCCTGGCGCTGCTGTTTCTGGATATCAATGACTTCAAGGGCATCAACGATGTGCATGGCCATGCCATGGGCGATCGCGTGCTGTGTGTGATTGCTCGACGGTTGGAACGCTGCGTACGCGAGAGTGACTTGGTGGCACGGATGGGCGGTGATGAATTCACCGTACTGCTGACCGATGTGCCGTCGAAGGACGCTATCGCGGAGAGGGTGGCGCAAATCCTCGCGGTCATGGCCGAGCCGTTGAGCGCTGAATTTGACGGGGTACAAATGCCGTCCTGCAGTGTCGGCGTGGCGTGCTATCCGGCGGACGGAGAGGACGCCGATACGCTGCTCAGCCATGCAGACGGTGATATGTACCGGATAAAAAGGCAGCGGTTTGCCACTGAGTGACATCGGTAGTTAGGGTCGTTGTCGCACGCCCTGGCGTGCCCCCGTCGAGTAAATCAGTCCGCAGGTATCGTTATCCGCGCTTATTGGCTCACCTCACGCGCAGCTTTGACCCACCCATGCGACCTGTTCTGGTGCCCATCAACCGGAAGGACGAATTCGTTGCACTGAGCCTCAACCGGGAAACCAGGGTTTCAAAGTAGAAGCGCATTCCCTCTTTGAATGCCTCCAAGCGCACATTCGCCGAGTTAGCGCAGTCGCTCGGCCATTGCAACGCATTGCTCAACAGCGGCGGCTCCATACAAGCGTCGACGCTGGTATGACAGAGACGGGATGAAGCTGCGGGTACTCAGCACGTCGCTAACATTGACCCCACATAAAAAAGACACCGAAGCGTCCACTCCCTAAATCACAGGCAAAAAAAAGCCACTCACTTGAGTGGCTTTTTAATGCTTGGCGCGGGAAGCGAGACGTGCAATTTGTGATTTAGTCATTCTTATGTACGCGCACCAGAGCGGCACACTTCTGCTGACGGGTGGCTTCTTCGGCATCGAACCGAATGCAGATTATCTTTCGTTGAGTCTGGGTAAGGCCGGTATTCGTGCATTGACGGCAGGCCTCTTCGAGTCGGCCAAAACCCACAACGTGCATGTGGCCACGGTCACTGTGGCCGCGTTCGTCGAACCGGAATCCGAGGAGGCGGTTGGCATTGCAAAGGCGTTCTGGGACCTGCACAACCAGAAAACGTCGAACTGGACCGCAGAAGTCACCTACTCGCGTTAATTCCTGGCGTAGCACCGCACAGCCTTCCAGTGAGCACCGCCAAAAGCCGTGCTCACTTTGCGTTTCAACGCCTGTGTTCTCAACGCTGAAGCCTGGCAGCGACGCGCGGCAATGTTAAATATTGTTAAATCAAAAAATAACTTCACATAATCTGATCATTGGTGGATTATCTATTCAACCCGCATGACACCCTGACAAAAAAACAAAACAGGATGGCAACGATGATCGACACCTCCCCGAATAAGCTTCCCGCCCCTTACCTGTATCTGGACGATCGCCTGCACCTCTGCGGCGCCCACGTACCCACAGCCTTGCTACGGAGCCTCCATGAATAACAAGAATGTTGGTGTTATCGGCTTAGGCGCGATGGGGCTGGGCATTGCCCGCTCGTTGTTGCGCAGCGGCTTCAACGTGCATGCCTGTGATGTGCGAGAAACCGTCACGCAGCAGTTCGCCAGTGAAGGGGGCGTTGCCTGCAGCTCGCCTGTCCAGATGGCCGCCGCGTGCGATGTGATCATCACCGTCGTGGTCAATGCCGAACAAACCGAGACGGTCCTGTTTGGTGAACATGGCGCCGTCGCCGCCTTGCGCCCTGGCAGCCTGGTGATTGGTTGCGCCACGGTGGCCCCTACCTACGCGGTAGACCTGGGCCAGCGCTTGATCAACGCAGGGTTGCTGTACCTGGATGCACCGATCTCCGGTGGTGCAGCCAAAGCGGCGGCCGGTGAGATGACCATGATGACTTCCGGCCCAGCCGAGGCTTATGCAAAAGCCGATGACGTGCTCACGGGCATGGCCGGCAAGGTCTATCGTCTGGGCGATGCCCATGGCCTGGGCTCAAAGGTAAAGATCATCAACCAACTGCTGGCCGGCGTGCATATCGCCGCTGCCGCAGAAGCCATGGCACTGGGGCTGCGTGAAGGCGTCGAGGCCGATGCACTGTATGAAGTGATCACCCACAGCGCGGGCAATTCCTGGATGTTCGAGAACCGCGTGCCACACATTCTCAAGGCTGATTACACGCCGCTCTCGGCCGTCGATATTTTCGTCAAGGACCTGGGCCTGGTGCTGGATACCGCACGGGCCAGCAAGTTTCCGCTGCCATTGTCAGCCACCGCTCACCAGATGTTCATGCAGGCCTCCAGTGCCGGGTTCGGGCGTGAGGACGATTCGGCGGTGATCAAGATTTTCCCTGGCATTGAGCTCCCGACTGCCAAGACCGAAACCGAATAAGGATTGCCCATGAACCTACCTAGCGCACGCCCGTTGCTGGGCTGCATCGCCGACGACTTCACCGGGGCCACAGACCTGGCCAATATGCTGGTGCGCGGCGGCATGCGTACTGTGCAAAGCATCGGTATCCCCAGCGATGAAGTCGCTGCGACGCTGGATGCCGATGCGATCGTGATTGCGCTGAAGTCGCGTACTGTCCCGGCGGCGCAGGCGGTAGCCGACTCCCTGGCCGCCCTTGAATGGCTGCGCGCACAAGGGTGCGAGCAGATTTTCTTCAAGTACTGCTCCACGTTCGACTCGACGGCCGCCGGCAATATCGGCCAGGTCAGCGAGGCCCTGCTCAAGGCGCTAGACAGTGATTTCACCCTGGCCTGCCCGGCGTTTCCGGAAAATGGCCGGACCATTTTCCGCGGTCATTTGTTTGTGCAGGATCAACTGCTCAATGAGTCAGGCATGCAGCATCACCCGCTGACCGCGATGACCGACGCCAACCTGGTCCGCGTACTGCAATCACAAACCACACAAAAGGTTGGCCTGCTGCGCTACGACACCATCGCCCAAGGTGTGTCACACGTGCGCGAACGGATTGCAGAGCTGCGCGCCCAAGGCATAGGCATGGCCATCGCGGATGCCCTAAGTGATCAAGACCTGCACACCCTCGGCAGCGCTTGCAGTGATCTGCCGCTGTTAACCGGCGGTTCCGGCCTGGCCTTGGGCCTTCCCGACAACTTCCGCCGGGCCGGCAAACTTCGTGACTTCGATCCAGCCTCCTTACCTACCGTACCCGGTGGCGAGGTGGTGCTGGCAGGGAGCGCGTCGATTGCCACCAACGGCCAAGTCGCCGCGTGGATCGAAGCCGGACGACCGGCGCTGCGCATCGACCCTCTAGCCCTGGCGGCGGGTGAGTCGGTAGTGGCGGATGCCGTGGCGTTTGCCCTGAGCAACCCACACACCGTACTGATCTATGCCACCAGCCCTGCGGATGAACTCAAGGCGGTGCAACAGCAACTGGGCGCCGAGCGCGCAGGCGAATTGGTAGAGAACGCCCTGGGAGAAATTGCCCAAGCCCTACGTCAGGCCGGCGTAAGACGCTTCGTGGTCGCGGGCGGTGAAACCTCTGGCGCCGTAGTCACCGCCCTGGGCGTGCGCCTACTGCAGATTGGCACGCAGATTGACCCTGGTGTTCCCGCGACCCTCAGCAACACTGCCGAACCGCTGGCGCTGGCCCTCAAGTCGGGCAATTTCGGCGGTAGAGACTTTTTCGACAAAGCACTTAAGCAACTGGCAGGAGGTGCGCAATGAGCAACGAAAACGCCTTGCGCGAAGAGATCTGCATCGTCGGTCACAGTCTTTATCAGCGACGGTACACAGTCGGCAGCGCTGGCAACATCAGCGCGCGCCTGGATGACGGCTGGCTGATCACGCCAACCGATGCGTGCCTGGGCCGCCTTGACCCTGCGTTGATCGCCAAGGTCGACCTTACGGGCAAATGGGTCTCTGGCGACAAACCGTCAAAAACCCTGGCCTTGCATCGCCAGGTTTACGATCGCAACCCTGGCGTCGGTGGTGTGGTGCATACCCATTCCACACATTTGGTGGCCCTGACGCTTGCCGGTGTTTGGCGCCAGGATGACATCCTGCCCCCGCTGACGCCGTATCAGGTGATGAAGGTCGGGCATATCCCGCTGATCAACTATCAACGCCCCGGCGCGCCCGATGTGGCGGACCAGGTCGCGCGCCTCGCCAACAGTGTGCGTGGCGTAATGCTCGAGCGCTTGGGCCCGGTGGTCTGGGAAAGCTCAGTTTCCAAGGCCAGTTACGCCCTCGAAGAACTCGAAGAAACCGCACGGCTGTGGCTGATGAGCAACCCGCGTCCGGCGCCGCTGGATGCTGCAGCGCTGGCCGAGCTTAAAAGCGTTTTCGGCGCGCACTGGTAGGCGCCGCTCCCACCCGCAACACCCTTAACAATAAAAACAACAGGACCTTCCAGCATGACCACTATCAAGTTTCGTGTTGATGTTTGCAGCGACAAAAAACCATCCTGCGTTTTCCATGAAGGGCCGCGCTCATGAGCCCGCTTATCCTGATGGCAACCGCAGGCCTAGGCATCGCCTTGCTGCTGTTCCTAGTGCTCAAATACAAATTCCAGCCGTTCGTGGCGCTGATGTTGGTCAGCATTATGGTGGCCCTGGTGGCGGGAGTTAAACCTGCCGATCTGGTCGCCACCATTGAAGGCGGGATGGGCAAGACCCTCGGCCACATTGCGATCATCATTGCCTTGGGCGCGATGATCGGCCGCATCATTGAGTTGTCGGGCGGTGCCGAGGCGCTGGCCAAGACCCTGATTGAACGCTTCGGTAATCGACGCACGCCCCTTGCCTTGACGATTGCCGGTTTCATTATCGGCGTGCCGGTGTTCTTCGAGGTGGGGGTGATCATCCTCATGCCGCTGGCCTACGGTGTGGCTCGTCGCGCTCGCAAGCCGTTGCTGATGTTCGCGTTGCCGATGTGCGCAGCGCTGCTTACGGTGCATGCATTTCTGCCACCGCACCCAGGTGCGGTCGCCGCCGCCAGCCAACTGGGTGCGGACCTGGGCCGGGTGCTGATGTTCGGGCTGCCGCTGACGGCGTTCCTGTGCTACGTCGGCTATCGCGTGGCGGGGCGCATGACGCGCCGCTTCTACCCGATGTCCGATGATATCCGCGCCGAAGTCTACGGCCCGCACGTCACCAACGACGACCTGCGCGCCTGGCAAGACGGCAAAACCCAAGAGGCGCAACAAGGTGCAGAGACCGTCTCGCACATGGGCCTGGAGGAATCCACCAGCAGTATCGTGGCCAAGCTGCCACCCGCCCCTGCGCCGGGTTTCGGCTTGATCGTCAGTTTGATCCTGTTGCCGATCGTGTTGATTTTGCTGGGTACGCTGGCGACGTCACTGCTGCCTGTCGAATCAACCCTGCGCGGCATCATGACCGTGCTCGGTGCGCCCCTGGTGGCGCTGCTGCTCGACACCTTGCTGTGTGCCTGGCTGCTCGGTTCCCGTCGCGGCTGGAGCCGTACCCAGGTCTCCGATGTAATTGGCTCGGCGCTGCCGGGTGTGGCCATGGTGATTTTGATTGCGGGTGCCGGTGGCGTATTCGGCAAGGTACTGGTGGATACCGGCATCGGCGCGGTGGTCTCCGACCTGCTGCGTACCACCGGGCTGCCGGTGCTGGCCTTGGGCTTTTTGCTGACCATGTTGCTGCGCGCCGTGCAAGGCTCCACCACCGTGGCCCTGGTAACCACCGCAGGTATCATCAGCCCGTTGATCGCCACGCTTAACCTGACGCCCAACCACATGGCCCTGCTGTGCCTGGCTATGGGCGGTGGCGGGCTGGCGATGTCGCACATCAACGACGCCGGCTACTGGATTTTCACCAAGCTGGCCGGCCTCAACGTGGCAGACGGCCTGCGGACCTGGACGGTGATCACCACCCTCCTCGGCACGCTCGGCTTCCTTATCACCCTGTTGATCTGGCCTTTTGTCTGATCGTTTTTCATCAGGAGTTCACATGCCTCGCTTTGCTGCCAACCTAAGCATGCTTTACCCCGAACACGCTTTTCTGGAGCGCTTCGCAGCGGCTGCGGCCGATGGTTTTGATGCCGTGGAGTATCTGTTCCCCTACGAATACAGCGCCCAGGTACTCAAACAGCACCTGAGCGACAACGGCCTGGTTCAAGCCCTGTTCAACGCGCCGCCCGGCGACTGGGCGGCGGGTGAACGCGGCATCGCCACCCTACCGGGCCGCGAAAGCGAATTTCGCGCCGGCTTCGACCGTGCCCTGGAATACGCCGCCGTGCTAGGCAATACCCGCATCCACGTGATGGCCGGCCTGCTGCCCTCGGAGCAGCACCGTGAGCGCCATCACGCGGTGTACCTCGAGAACCTGGCTTACGCCACCGCCCAAGCACGTCAGGCTGGCGTGACGGTGTTGCTGGAACCGATCAACACTCGCGACATGCCGGGGTTTTTCCTCAACCGACAGGACCAGGCACACGCGATCTGCAAGGAGGTCGGCGCAAGCAATTTGAAGGTGCAGTTTGACTGCTATCACTGCCAGATCGTCGAAGGTGATTTGGCGGTCAAACTGCTTCGCGACATCAACGGCATTGGCCATATTCAGATTGCCGGCGTACCCGACCGACACGAACCGAACCTGGGTGAATTGAACTACCCCTACCTGTTCGAGCTGATTGACGAGTTGGGCTACGACGGCTGGGTCGGTTGCGAATACCGCCCCAAGAGCGACACCTCGGCAGGGCTGCAATGGTTGCGGGACTGGAAAGCGCGCTAAGTGATCAAGCCCCTGCATACCTTGGTGCGCACGGGCTCCTAAAACAAAAACAATAGGAAATACCCATGCATAGATTCAGTCCACGGCCCGCGGTCGGGCTGTTGTTGTCCCTGGCGTTGATCAGTTCCGCCGTCGGCGCCGCGTCGTTACCGGCCGCGACCGAGGGCGATTGGATCGCCCCGCAGTTCACCTTTCACACCGGTGAAAAACTCGCCAACCTCAAACTGCATTACATCACCCTCGGCAACCCCAAGAACCCCGCCATTCTCTACCTACATGGCACCTACCGGCCCGGCAGCGATGTGCTGAGCAAGGATTTTGGCGGCGAACTGTTCGGCCCCGGGCAGCCGCTGGACGCCAGCAAGTACTACATCATCTCCACCGACGGCATCGGCGTAGGCCAGTCCAGCAAACCCTCCGACGGCCTGCGCGCAAAGTTTCCCGAGTACAACTACACCGACCTGGTTCAAGCCCAGTATCGATTGGTTACCGAAGGCCCTGGGGATCAAGCACCTGCGGCTGATCATCGGCAACTCCATGGGCGGCATGCAAACCTGGATGTGGGGCCAGACCTGGCCGCAGATGATGGACGCGCTGGTGCCCATGGCGTCCCAACCCACCGAGATGTCATCGCGCAACTGGATGATGCGCCGTTTGCTGGTGGAGTCGATCAAGCAAGACCCGGCCTGGAACAACGGTAACTACAGCGCGCAACCGCCGTCCCTGCGCCTGGCAAACGCGATGTTCAGCGTTGGCACCAGCGGCGGCACCCTCGCCTATCAGGCGGCGGCACCGACCCGAGCGCTGGCCGACAAGTTGGTGGATGAGCGCTTGAATGCCGCGCAAACCGCAGACGCCAATGACTTCATCTACCAATGGCAATCCTCCGCCGACTACAACGCAGCCCTCGGTCTGAACAAGATCCAGGCGCCGGTGCTGGTCATCAACTCGGCGGACGATGAGCGCAACCCTCCGGAAACCGGACGGTTGGAAGCGTCGATGAAAGAGCTCAAGCACGCACGGCTGCTGCTCATCCCCGCCAGTGCCGACACCCGTGGCCATGGCACCACGAGCATGGCGAAGTTTTACAGCAAGGAGCTGGGGCAATTCATGCAAGAGACTGAAAAGGCGCGTTAGGCTGGCTGGGGGTCGGACGGCAACATCAATTCGACCCCTTGCTTGCGAATCCCATCCGCCGCCGCAGGCGCCAGTGCGTCATCACTGATGATCACATCGAACTGCTCCAACCCGGCAATTTTGTACATGCTGAACGTGCCGTACTTGGAGCTGCTGGCCACCAGCACCACTTGGGACGCCGATTGCATGGCCACCTGCTTGACCTCCACCTTCAGCGCCGACGGTGTGGTGATGCCGCGTCGCAGGTCCCAGGAGCTGGTCGAGATAAACGCGATATCCGTCACCACCTGACGCAGTGTCGCCACCGCCAGGCCGCCGACACAGGAATGATTGGAATGGTCCAACTGCCCACCGGTATGAATCACCGTCACGTGGGGTGCATCCATCAACGCCTGAACCACGCCGAAGTCATTGGTCACCACCGTCATGCCACTGAGCAGTTTGATATAGGGCACGATCTCCAGGGTGCTGGTGCCGGCATCCAAATAAATAGTCATGTCCGCCAACAGGAGACGGGCCGCGAGTTTGGCCATCGCTTGCTTCTGCGGCAACTCAACCACGGCCTTGACCTGGTGGCTGGGCTCACTGTGAAGCTGGCTGGCAATGCGCACACCGCCCGTCACCGAATACGCCAGGCCTTCCTGCTCAAGCAACGCGATATCGCGGCGCACCGTCATGTGTGAGCAGTCGAACATCTCCATCAACTGGTGAACACTCAGCACATGCTGTTTGCGCAACTGACGCAAGATCAACTCGCGACGCTGTTCAGGAATCATCGGCGCGCCGCTTTCGGCGGCCACGTCCTTCTGGCTTGGCATTCGGTGCTCCAAAGGCTTGGATCGGGTGGCGGTGATTGGCGTACATAGTAGCGAATCCACCCGCCGATCTGTAACTCACTGCACCTAATTCAGCTCGCTGTCCTTGATGTGGGCAATCGGCGCAAGCAACGACGGATCGAAGGGTTCCGGCGCGCGTCCCTCCAGCAACCGTTGTACAAGGTCCGGATTGGCCAAGGCAGCCTTGCCGACAGCGACAATATCTGCGCCAGCCTGCAGGGTTTGTTCAACGCTGCTCAAGTCCTGCACTCCGCCATTCGCAATCAACGCGACACCAGGCGCATAACGGCGAGCCAGCGTTACCAGGCTTGCCTCGTTACCGCTGAAGGCCGGCTGCCAGGCTTGATGCTCCGTCACATGGATGAAGTCGACCCCAGCGTCAGCCAAGCTGCCGAAGATAGTCTGTGCGTCATGTTCCCCACCCGCCCATTTGTGCTGAAAGTCATTGACCTTGCCCTGGGATATACGCACACCGACCGGCGAGTGCCCGACCACCTTCTTCACCGCTGCAATGACCTCAAGCGTCAGGCTCAAGCGCTGGCGAACATCACCGCCCCATCGATCTTCGCGTTGATTGGAGTAGCCCGTCATGAACTGATCCAGCAAGTAGCCGTTGGCACCATGGATCTCAACGCCGTCAAAGCCCGCGATTCCAACAGCCCGTTTAGCCGCCTGGGCAAACCCCTCAATGGCATCCGCGATAGCTTCATCGCTCATGGCCTGGGGCACTCGATACGCCCCCTCGCCGTAATAGAACTTCATCTGTTCGCCTTTCGGGCGAATGGCCGAAGGGCCAGCAGATTGCTCAACAAAACGGTTCGCCTGGCTCAATGCACCGGCGTGCATGATCTGCGCGATTGCTGCGCTCTCATGGCGATGAATCGCCTCGACTACCTCGCGCCAGGCAAGCGCCTGTTCGCTGTCCGTGATACCGGGCTGGTTCAGGTAGCCCTGGGCATATTGCCGATCGGTGTAGATCCCCTCCGTGATGACCAAGCCAAAACCGCCACGGGCAAAACGCTCGTAGTATCGCGCCATCGCAGGTGTGGCATTGCCGCTCTCGCTCGCACTGACGCGTGTCATGGGAGCAAGTGCCATGCGATTGTTCAGCTTAAGAGCGCCCATATCGAATGGCGTTACAATGCGCGAGTTTAGTGCTGTCATGATTTGCCCTCAATTATTCGCCAGCCACGACGATAAGCGTGGCAATCGCCCATTAGAAGCGCACGCTTGCAATAAGGCGCCTTAACGCAAACGGTTATAAGCATGCAGATTCCCGAGATAGAGGTGTTCGCTAACGTCGCCATCAGCAGCAGTTTGTCCGAGGCTGCGCGGCGGCTTGGGCTGTCGGCGATGACCGTCTCACGGCGTCTGGCGGCCCTGGAAAAAGAGCTGGGTGTGCGCCTGGTACACCGCACCACACGCTCCGTCGCACTCACGCCGGAAGGCGAAATGTACCTGCCTTACGCAAAGACCATGCTTGAGGCCAACGAAGCTGCGCGGGCCACGTTGAAAACCAGTGCGGGCAGTGCCAGCGGCACATTGAGGGTCACCGCGCCTAGCGTCTTTGGCCAAACCGTCATCATGCCGCTGCTGCCAGCCCTGCTGGCTGACCACCCAACCCTCAAGGTCGACCTGACGCTATCGGATAGCATCATCGACATCGCCGGGCTCGGCATTGATGTGGCCATTCGCATCGCCACGCTGCGCGACTCGACATTGGTGGCTACCAACCTTGCGCCGAATCCGCGTGTCGTGTGCGCAAGCCCGGCCTACCTGGCGCAATGGGGCACACCGACGGTGCTGGAAGACCTCAATCATCATCGATGCATCGCGTTGCACGGAATGCCCTATTGGCCGTTCACCAACGGCGAGAACGCCGTGGCCATTCGAGCTCAGGGCGCGTTTTCCGCCAACAGTGTCGAGGCGGTGCGCACTGCAAGCAAACAAGGTCTGGGCCTGGCCATGCTGACCTATTGGGATATCCGCAACGAACTTGCTGAAGGCTCACTCGTAAAGGTGAACCTTGAGGATGTGCTGCCCGAGCAACTGTCGATCACGGCAGTGCTACCGACACGTCAACATGTGCCGCACAGAGTGCGCGTGTTCGTTGAGCACCTGGAAAAAGTACTCAACAATACACACAGCGAACCAGACGACCTTCTGCGCCAACACCCCATCACGAATCCAGGTGCACCATGATCAGAGAGTTGAAGACATTTATATGTGTTACGCAGCGGGGCACGTTCGCAGCGGCTGGCCAGCAGGTTGGGCTGACGCAGTCTGCCGTCAGCGCTCAGATCAAAAGCCTTGAGGACAGCTTGGGCGTCAAATTGTTTGATCGTACCGGACGCTCAGCCACGCTCAATTCAGCAGGCCAACGTGCCATTCCCCTGGCCGAGGAAATCCTGCGGCTTTTCGGTCGAATGGGTGCCGCAGACAGCGGCAATGACTTCCACGGCGCACTGCGAATCGGCGCGATCGGCACGGTTCAGACCGGGATCCTGCCGCAGGCGCTGGTGGCTTTGAAGTCACAGGCGCCTTTCATCGAAACCAACCTTGTGCCGGGTGTGTCGTTGAACCTGCTCAGCCAGGTGGACGCTGGCGAGCTGGACCTGGCCATCATGATCAGACCGCCTTTTTCCCTACCCAAGGATCTGCATGCCGAAGTCATCGCGCGCGAGGCTTTCGTATTGATCACGTCCAAAGATGTAGTGGGCGACGACCCGCTGGCGATTCTGGCGGAACAACCCTTTGTGCGGTATGACCGAGGCTCGTTTGGCGGGCGGCTGGTCACCCAGTTTCTCAAGCAGCAAAAAATCCATGTGCATCAGGCACTGGAGCTGGATGAACTGGATGCCATTGTCAAAATGGTACGCAGTGGGCTCGGCGTTTCGCTGGTACCCAAGGCGGGGCTATGGCTCGAACATGCGGATGACGTCAGGGTGCTGGAGTTGCGCCAGCTCACGTTTTTCAGGGAGATCGTACTGGTCTCAAAGTATCGGCAAAAACATTCACCGCTGTTCAACATCTTCCGGACCTGCGTCCTTGATGCGACGTGATGCCTTCCGAATTCATCTGAGCGATAGAAAATCAACCGCGGCACCGCAAGCTGTTGAGCGTTTGTACGACCTATCGTGGTGCAGCATGAACAACAATGGTGCAAAAGCATAAGCTACCGATTTACTCATCGAAATAATTCGTGCTCAGGACTCAGAATTTGCGCTTTTCCCCACTGTGTTTCCGGATAAGAATTGATTCAGGTCAAAACAAATCAATAGGAAATCACCGTGAGCCTCTCCCCTTTCCATCTGGCAATTCCCGTCTACGATCTGGCCGCTACACGTCACTTCTACGGTGAGGTGTTCGGTCTTTCCGAAGGTCGCTCCAGCGACCAATGGGTAGACTTCGATTTCTACGGCCATCAACTGGTCATCCACGAGCACCCAAAGACAGCATCGCAGGAAAGCGTGCACAGCAACCCGGTAGACGGCCACGACGTACCGGTTCCGCACTTCGGCATCATCCTGGAGTGGGCGCAATGGGAAGCGCTGGCAGAGCGCTTGAAAGCGCGCGCAACCAAGTTCGTGATCGAACCTTACATCCGCTTCCAGGGCCAAGTCGGCGAGCAGGCCACCATGTTCCTGTTCGACCCATGCGGCAATGCGCTGGAGTTCAAGGCGTTCAAGGATATGAGCCAGCTGTTCGCCAAGTAAGACGTTGTTAAAGCGACCGTCGCCATTAGAGCGACGGCGCACTCTCAAGCCGTGAAGCCTTGCTGTGTTGCGCCGGATACCTGTGAAAGCTCGTGCTTTCTCTGTCTCGCTGCACGCGCGTGGCCGATGCTTAGCCTGCCGCATGAGGATAGAGAACACTATGTCCGACCTCAGTTGCATTTTGGATGAGCCGCCAAGAGCGCCGCTCTCCACCGTGAAATGGCACTTTGAGCCGTGCGGTGATCGCTGCGTAATCCTTATATTTGGCAGCGTATTTTCCATTGACCTCAACCGCCAGGCCGCCTCGGTAGGCAGCCAATTACGCACTCTGGGCGCACACGGTCAACTGCCGGGCGTCACGGATGTTGTCTCTGCGATGGTGACCGTCGGCGTTCATTACTCTCCTGAGTCAATTGCCAGTCTTTTCCCCGGCGTATCGCCTTACGAATCGATCTGCACACTTGTGACCGAGCGTCTCCAGGATTCGCGCAGTGCTGCCGCAACGACCGGCGCCCGCCTCGATATTCCCGTGTGCTACGACCCGGAATATGCCCCGGATCTTGAAGACATTGCACAGGCCTGCGGCCTGACCACCAACGAGGTCATCGCCGCTCACTCGGCCGACTGGCTGGATGTGCTGATGGTCGGTTTCGCGCCAGGCCATCCTTACATCGGCATGCACGACAGCGCCCTGTCGCTGCCGCGTCGCGCAACACCGCGCACGCTTGTAAAGCAAGGCAGCATCGGCATCGCTAACCGACAAAGTGTGATTTACCCGGCTGATCTCCCCGGCGGCTGGAACCTCATAGGGCGTACACCGCTGCCCATGTTTTCTCCCTTGAGTCAGCCGCCGTGTCTTTTACAGGGCGGCGACCAGATTCGATTTGTACCCATTACCCGCCATGAATTTGATCTGTTGGCTCGGGAGAACACGAAGTGACCATCAAGGTAATCAAACCCGGCATGCTCTCAACCTTCCAGGACACCGGTCGCCATGGGTTCCAGCATTGGGGCGTACCCGTGACCGGCGTGATGGATGAAGATGCGCATGCCCTGTGCAACTTGCTGGTCGGCAACCCTCGCACCTTCAGCACGCTGGAAATGACCCTGCAGGGCCCGACGCTGCATTTTCAGGCCAAAGCCGTGATTGCACTCGCTGGCGCAGACCTTGGCGCCGAGTTGGATGCGATCCCGCTCAAGCCCGGCGTGGCTGCCCTGGTGTCTCCCGGCAGCACCTTGAGTTTCGGCAAACGGCGACAGGGCGCCCGCAGTTACCTCGCGGTAGGGGGCGGCTTTTTGCTGCACCCGCTGATGAACAGCACCAGCACTTACTCCCGGGGCGGGTTCGGCGGGCTGCGCGGCCGCGCACTTCAAGCCGGGGATTTGATCCCCATCTGCTCATCGTTTGCCAACCCGCCACGCCTCAGCCCCCGCTCCCACTTTGGGCTGTACGAAGCGGTTGCCTGCGAACAGATAAGAGTGATCGCCGGAAGAGAATGGAAAGACTTTTCCGCCGAGTCCCAAGCGCACTTCTTGAACCATGACTACACCTTGAGCGGTGACTCTGACCGCATGGGCTACCGACTCGATGGCACACCGCTGGCGTTGTCTTCGCCCAAAGAACTGCTATCGGAAAGTGTCACGTTCGGCACCGTCCAGGTGCCCCCTAGCGGCAAGCCGCTGATCTTGATGGCCGACCGACAAACGACCGGCGGATATCCACGTATCGCCCAAGTAGCCAGCGTCGATCTGCCACGGCTCGCGCAGTTACTGCCGGGCGATAAGTTGCGATTCTCTCTTATAGATTTGAGCGCCGCCGAAACCTTGCTGCTCACCCGCGCTCGCACGCTCAAAGCGATGGAGGCCTTCAATGCCTGAAATAGATTTCAACAGCGACCTTGGCGAAGGCTTCAGCATTTATCGCGCAGGCGACGATGCAGCGATTCTGCCCCACCTCACCTCAGCCAATATCGCCTGCGGGTTTCACGCTGGGGATTCGCGCTCGATGCGCTCAACGGTGGCGCTGGCCGTACAGCTGGGTGTGGCAATCGGCGCCCATCCAGGCTTTGACGACCTGCAAGGTTTCGGTCGCCGGATGATGACGCTGTCCGAGGATGAAGTGTACGAACTCATCGTTTACCAAGTCGGTGCGTTGCTGGGCTTTACCAACGCGGCCAAGGTCGAACTGCGCCACGTCAAACCCCATGGTGCGCTTTACAACTTCGCCGCGGTGCACCGCCCCACTGCCGATGCGATCTGCCGGGCAGTAAAAGACATTGATCCGAGCCTGATTCTTTTCGGCTTGTCGGGTAGCACCTTGGTCACTGCCGCCCAAGCCTGTGGTTTAACCGTGGCACAGGAAGTGTTTGCCGATCGCAGCTACCAGGAGGACGGCACACTGACGCCCCGCAGCCAGCCTGGCGCAATGATCGAAAACCTCCACGAGGCCATCGATCAAGTCATGAACATGCTGCATTTAGGCGAAGTGCGCACCATCCAAGGGACCTGGGTACCGGTGACGGCACACACGCTTTGCCTACACGGCGACCAGCCTGGCGCTGCAGCGTTTGCCAATGCGATCAGGCAAGCCCTGCTCAAAGAGGGCATCACCATTCAAAAACCCGCGCGTGCGCGTACCTGAGTGACACCCACAACGTTTACCCATAATAAAAAGGAAACAGCCATGCCTCGTGAATCAAACCCCTCGTTTTAACTGCCGAGCTTAAAACCTCGTCTGAGAGCTGAATAGTCAATGACGGATGCGTCTGGGCGCCTGCATGCCCGGATGAACTGTGCACTGTCGGTTTTCAGTACGTCACTTTCAAGGCAGGCCCCTCTGCCACTTAACTCTTTTGGCCAATGGCCAGAGTGGAAGGTATTTATGTCTCGTGTTCTCTCTGAAAATACGCACTCGTCGCACCTCGACGTCGAGGCACACGCCACCAGCGGTACAACGCAGTCAGCCGTCATTGCCAAGCGCGCAGCCATGGCCTCGGCCACCGGCACCGCCGTTGAATACTATGAGTTCAGTATCTACGGCTATATGGCGACCATCATCGCACCTCTGTTCTTTCCGGGTGACAACCCTGCCGCTGCACTCCTCGCCACACTGGCGGTGTTCGGCATTGCCTTTGTCATCCGCCCGATCGGCGGCGTGCTGCTCGGTCGCCTTGCCGATCGTATCGGTAGACGTCGAGTGCTGCTCAGCACCGTGATCGGGATGGGCACCGCAACTGCACTCATTGGGGTATTGCCCACCACCGCACAGATCGGACTGGCCGCCCCTATCCTGCTGGTGCTGTTGCGACTGTCCCAAGGTTTCTTCGCCGGTGGCGAAGTGGTAGGCGCCGCGGCGTTTGTAGCGGAATCTTCTCCTAACGGCAGACGCGGGTTCTTCGGTTCATTCACACCGCTGGGGGTTGCCGTGGGTGGCGCAACCGGGGCGATTGTCTGCGGTATCACCACCGGGCTGCTCAGTGCCGAGCAATTGCAGGCATGGGGCTGGCGCATCCCGTTTTTCTTGTCCATCCCGCTGGTTATGTTCTCGTTTTATATGCGGCACAACGTTGAAGAAACGCCGGAATTCAAAGCTTTCCTTGAGAAGGAAAAGCCACCGGTAGCGCCGGTCAAAGAGGTATTCAGCAAAAACCTGCCGGCATTGCTGCGGGTCATCGTATTTGCCTCTGCACAGAATGCGGGTTACTTCATCGGGATGGTGTTCATGAACATCTACCTCACGACGTACCTGCACTTCGACAAATCCAAAGTCTACTGGGTGATAGCAGTGATCAGCCTGTGCATGGCAGCGATGATGCCGTTCTGGGGTGGTTTGTCAGACCGTATCGGTCGTAGGAAGGCGCTGAGTATCGGCTTTCTGGGCTACGCGATTCTGGTGATTCCCATGATGATCCTGATGGACAGCGGCAGCCTATGGATCGCCGCACTGGCCATGTTCGTCGCGACCCTGCCTATGCCGATCGTTCAATCGGTTGGCTACCCGACTTACGCAGAACAATTCCCGACACGTGTGCGCTACACGGCCATGGCGATCAGCATCAACCTGGGCGCCATCCTGGGCGGCGGCATCACCCCTTACGTGGTCACCTCGATTATCACCAAGACCGGCAATTTACTGGTACCGGGCTATTTCATGGCAGGCGCTGCAGTGTGTGCCTTATTAGCGATTCTCACCTTGCGTGAAACCTCCAAGGGCAACCTCCTTAGATAGTTCGACGCCACGTTACGCCCCCAACCCAAGCATAAGGTTGCAGCAGCATGGACATTGAAAAAGTAAAAGAACTGGTCAAGTTGATCGAAGGATCAGGCTTGGTGGAGATTGATTTCAAAGAAGGCAGCAATCGGGTCCGTCTTCGTCGAGACTGTAAACCGGCCGCCGCTCCCCAGGCGGTCGCTCCCTCGCCACTATCCGAGTCGCAGACGGTACAGGTCGAGCCAAAACCCGCCGGCACGTTCATCACGGCGCCGATGGTGGGCGTGTTCTACCGCAAGGCCTCGGCGACTTCGGCAGCGTTTGTTGAGATTGGCCAATCCGTGGCAAAAGGCGATGTCCTGTGCATTGTGGAAGCCATGAAAATGATGAGCACGGTGGAGGCAACCTGCAGTGGGGTCATTGAGGCAATCATGGTCGAAGACGGTCAGCCCGTTGAATACGATCAGCCCATGTTCAACATTGTTTGAGCGACGCGGAGGTCAGAATGAGTAAAGTCGCAAAACTGCAAAAAGTAGTCATCGCCAACCGTGGTGAAATTGCTTTGCGTATCGTGCGTGCCTGTAAAGAACTGGACATCAAGACCGTCGCTGTTTACTCGACGGCCGATACCGAATTGATGCACGTGAAACTGGCGGACGAAAGCATCTGCATCGGCCCGCCACTGGCCACGAACTCGTACCTGAAAGTCTCGAACATCATCGCCGCGGCTGAAGTGACCGGCGCTGATGGTATCCACCCGGGCTACGGCTTCCTCGCGGAAAACGCCGATTTCGCCGAACAGGTGGAAAAATCCGGGTTTGCTTTCATTGGCCCGAAAGCCGAAACCATTCGCCTGATGGGCGACAAGGTATCGGCCAAGGACGCCATGATCGCAGCCGGCGTGCCAACCGTTCCTGGTTCCGACGGCCCACTGCCTGAAGACGAGGAAACCGCTCTGCGCATTGGTCGCGAAGTCGGTTACCCAGTGATCATCAAGGCCGCCGGTGGCGGTGGTGGTCGCGGCATGCGCGTGGTGCACAAGGAAGAAGACCTGATCGAAGCGGCCAAGCAGACCCGTTCCGAAGCGGGTGCCTGGTTCGGCAACCCGATGGTCTACCTGGAAAAGTACCTGACCAACCCACGTCACGTGGAAGTGCAGGTTCTCTCCGACGGCCAAGGCCACGCCATCCACCTGGGCGACCGCGATTGCTCGCTGCAACGTCGTCACCAGAAGGTGTTGGAAGAAGCGCCGGCACCAGGCTTGGATGAAAAGGCTCGCCAGGAAGTTCTGGCTCGCTGCGTCAAGGCGTGCATCGACATCAACTACCGTGGCGCCGGTACCTTCGAGTTCCTCTACGAAAACGGCCGCTTCTACTTCATCGAGATGAACACTCGTGTGCAGGTAGAGCACCCGGTTTCGGAGATGGTCACCGGTATCGACATCGTCAAGGAGATGCTGAGCATCGCCGCTGGTAACGTGCTGTCCTTCACCCAGGACGACGTGAAGATGCATGGCCACTCCCTGGAGTGCCGCATCAACGCCGAAGACCCGAAAACCTTTATCCCAAGCCCTGGTCTGGTCAAGCATTTCCACGCGCCCGGCGGCAACGGCGTACGTGTGGATTCGCACCTGTACAGCGGCTACAAGGTTCCGTCCAACTACGACTCGCTGATCGGCAAGCTGATCACCTGGGGCGCCACCCGCGACGAGGCCATGGCCCGTATGCGTAACGCCCTGGACGAAATCGTGGTTGACGGCATCAAGACCAACATCCCGCTGCATCGGGACCTGGTTCGTGATGAAGGCTTCTGCGAAGGTGGTGTGAACATTCACTATCTGGAACACAAACTGGCGGATCAGCATGGGTGACAAGCCGTCAAAGTTGCTGAGTTCCTGTTAGAGAGTCAGCACCCAATGCTCTCCGGTAACCTGAAGAGGCAAGCCAACATACGATTTCCAAGCGCCCCGTAAAAACGCCATAAGACACTACTCAAACGTACGGGATTACTCTGGTTTACAGTGGTTTTGCGCAGAAACGAAAAAAGACGCCGAAGCGTCCATTCCATAAATCACAGGCAAAAAAAAGCCACTCTATTGAGTGGCTTTTTCGTAATGCTTGGAGCGGGAAACGAGACTCGTATCTGGCGTCCGACTCATTGAAATATAAGGGGTTTCTTTTCTTGCGAAAGCAAGAAAAGACTCAATTCTGGACTTGTTTTTGGGGTGTATCAAGAGCCAAGAAAGACCGATGCAACGAACGTGGCAATCGAGGGCATTCGAGGCTGAATGCAACGACAAGGAAATCCATATCCTGCCGGACAAGACGCGCAGCCACCTGCAACAAGCCCGACCTGCTGCTAGACGAACCGGTCAGCACGCTGGACGTGTCGGTGCAGGCGCGCATTCTTGAGCTGCTTAAAGAGCTTCAGCGTGAGATGGGCATTGCTTACGTACTGGTGTCGCACGACCTGTCGGTGGTCTCCAACTTTGCCCGCCGGGTGCTGGTGCTGCGCCATGGCCCGGTGATTGAGCAGGGGTCGGTGGAGCAGATTTTCAACCATGCCGCCAGCGCGTACACCCAGGAGTTGATTGAGGCGAAATCTGGACGGCATGAGGTCGCCATGGCCGTGGCAGTGTTAGTGGTGGAGCTGAGTATTGGGGCCAAGCGTAGTCAAGAGAGCGAAACCAAGGTAAGCCAGCATTTGGTAGGCCTAATGTCCAAAACCCAACAACACATGAGCTCCCCTATTGCGTTATTGATGGAGGTCCAATGCATAAAGCAAAACGGAAAATGACTCCTCAACCCGGCCAATGCAACCAGTGCGTCAACTTCGATTGGCAATGCATATTCAACCTCGTAGCAAAAAAACGGAACAGATCGGCACGCCGTTAGAAATAGAGGCGCTTGACGTGCTGAACCGGCAAGGCATCCGGTAAAGCACCTGATATAGTGGCACTTCAGCAGCACTCAAGACCTTTAGAGAATCCGGGGCAATTCACCTGGATTCAGAGGTTGACGCGAAGGTGCTGGCCAAATGACTATTTACACTATCTTCCCAGAGCAAACTGGCGCAGGTGATAACTGCCTTTACGGCAAATTCCACAGTAGGCATTCACAATTCTTCAGTCGTCGAGGTGCTGTTCCCGCCCGGCAACCACAATTGAAATGGATATCCAATTGATCGACACAGTGCGCGCCTCCCGCGAAGGGCACCATTTTCACGAAGCATGGACAGCACGCTGGGCACTCAAACTGTTAGCACCGAAGGACAAATTGATCGGCATTGCCGTCGAGGGACTTTCACCGGCCGACCAGGTCAACAGTGACGATGCAACTGCAGAAATTGCAGACCTTGCCCTCTACTACGGCGCCAGCCCCGACTTCGCCCATTGTGACGCGCAAGCCATTCTGCAGCTGAAGTATTCGATCGCCAAGGCGAACGTGCCCTTGGTTGCGTCGGACATGATCAAGACGATCAGGAAATTCTCTCAGTCTGAAATCGAGTTGCTCAAACTGTATCGCGGCACCCACAGCATCTTGAAACGCACCTACCGCGTCGTGAGCAATCGTCCTTTCGGTCAGCACTTCCTGGATGCAGTCGAAGCGCTGAAAACCGCTGTGCAACCGACTGACAGTCAAGTTTCTTCGCAACTTGACCAGATCAAGAGGGTTCTGCAGTTGAACCCGGCCGATTACGGTGTGTTTGCCAGCCGTCTGGAGTTCGTTGGAAAAGAGCCCACTCTCCAGGGCCTTGAAAACATTGTGTCGAAACGCATAAACCTTTGGTCCGCAGGCAGCGGGCTGCATACATCAGCACGGCTGGGCAACTTGAGAGCAATGATTCGCGCCAAAGCTGAAGGCGCTGGTCAGAATAACAACGTGATTCAGCTCGTAGACGTTTTGGACGTGCTGCAGCTTGAAGAAGTAAAGGATTTATTGCCTACGCCTGAAGCGTTCCCACCCGTCAGAGCGAAGCTGACACGATTGCAGGCATTCGAACTCATCACTCGCCTGAAAACTCTCGACCGTCCTCTGCTTGTGCATGGTACCGGCGGCATGGGAAAAACCGTGCTGATGCAGCAACTGCGAGAGTCGGCACCTGACGAATTCAAAGTCGTGCTTTTCGACTGTTTCGGCGGGGGTGCCTACCGAGACCGCCTGGATCAACGCCACAGGCTTGATCGTGGATTGCTGCACATAGTCAATCTGTTGGCTCTGGAAGGACTGTGCGACCCGTTGCTGCCAGGCCAGGAAGACGATGCCAAGATACTCCGCGCAGCCATCAAGCGGCTGAAAGACGCCTGCACAACGCTGCAGGAAATTGCTCCCGGCGCCTTGCTTGTGCTGATTCTCGACAGTGTCGATAACTCAGCCCAACAAGCCTCTGATCTGGGTGAAGTTGCCTTCCCAACCGAACTACTCAGATTTGCCAAATCAGAAGGTTTGCTTCTCAAGATGCGCTTGGTCCTGACATGCAGGACCGAGCGGCGTCGCTTGCTCGGTAAGCAACTGGATGTAGAAGAGGTCGCACTGCTGCCCTTCACTCGGCTGGAAACCGCTCAGTACCTTGAAGAAGCCCTGCCCAAATCACAGCCCAATGATGCAAGCATCGCATTTGCCCAATCGGGTGGAACTCCCCGGGTATTGGCTTATCTTGCACAGCACTGGCACAGGTTGGGGGACGCTTACCGGCAACCGACCCCCATCACTGTGGAACAACTGATCAAGGATCATATCCTGCAAGCGTCGAAGGATAACCACGCTGAGAACTATCTGGATCAGTTCCTGGCTGGGCTGGCCGTCCTGCCCGTTCCTGTGCCAGTGGCCGACTATGCCGTGGCTTACAACGTCACCTCCGAAGAGGTTCACAGTTTATTTGCGTCTCTGAGCCCCTTATTGGAGGTGACTCCATTCGGGGTGATCTTCCGAGATGAACCGACCGAAACCTGGGTTCGCAAATGCTATGCATCAAAGTCGGGAGTATTGGCCGAGCTCGCTGATCGCCTGAGAAAATTACAAGGGGAATCGCATTATGCCGGTATTGCGCTGCCTCACTTGCTGGTGGTCTTGAAAGACATCGTGGGAGCTGTGGAACTGGCATTGAACGACAGTGCCCCACGCGACCTGCTGGACACTACCGGAGGCCGCAGGATCAAGATTGAGCGTGTTCAGGCTGCCCTGTGGTTGGCAATTGGCCAAGTCGACGCCGGCATCATTGCGCGCTTGATCGTGGAAGCCGGCACCCTCCACCACGCCGCGCAAAAAGGAAGCCGGTACATTGCGACTTATCCTGACCTCTCGGCCATACAGAGTGACAGCGACATACTGCTTCAGTTGTACCGCTACCGTAACGGGGCCCCTGCTCTGCGTCATGCTCGGCTGACCATTGCTTACCTTCTGTCTGGGGCGCCAGACGATGCCGCACAGCACTTCAAATACACCAGAGAGTGGCTGCATAAACTTGAGAAAAGTCGAGGATCCGCTTCCGACACTCACTTTGCCCATGTAGCAGTGTCGTTTTATCTGTTGCTCCAGCGGGACTTCAGTGCGTTATTCAATTCGACCTTGCTTCATTCAACCAGCGATTCATTTCAAATCACCGTCAAGGTGCTGTCTCTGGCGCGAACGCTACCTGATCGCGGCATTATCACTGAAATGGTCACGGCGTTACGCGATTCTGGAACGTTATCCCTGGGCCTGCTCGCTGGCGTGCTCCATACCCTCTACAACCTGTCACGAGAGGATGAAGCCGGTTTGCTTGAGCAGTTGGCCAGTGCCATAACGGCCACACCAAAAAGTACCCAGCTAAGAACGTTTGGCGACAACCCGCTATTGGATGCCGCCATTCGCGCCTACCGGTCAGGCCAGCTGGATACCTGCCGTATATTGCGCACTGCCTGCAATATAACGCCGCTTGAAGTGATTGCCTTCGAACACGGGTCACATGGGCAGGATCTATCGGACTGGCTGATCGACAGGATGCTGGGTGCGCTGCTCTGCGCGCGCCAACCTACGTTGATGGACATCTTGCCCACTCCACTCAACGACATTGCACAACACATGCAGGATCCCTGCATCGAGAATATTACTGCCCACTTGAATAAACAGAGCAGCACCAACGAGGAGGAGGCGCAGCACAGAGAGAGAATGCTGAAAACGCTTCGGGCGCGTATTGCACCGTTGATGAGTGTAACTGCACTGTGTGCCTCCATACTGAGCAGCACAGCTGAAGTAATTGATGCCGCTGTAGCTGACTTGATTGGCCTGTGCAAAACCATTCGCGACGAGCAGATTGATTTCGAACCCACACTGCCATCTCCCAGTGACCTGGAACAATTGGCCCGACGCCTTACCTTTCGCCTGTTACGCTCAAGTCAAGGGTTCTCGGCGGGTAATGCTGCAGCATTTTCCCAAGCCTTGGACTGCCGCGCACGCCATGCATTTGAACCGATTGACTATGTCGAACACTTCGCCAATCAGCCCGCTCTGCATAACCTGGCTGGAGAGATGGCGGACAACGCTGCCCCACGGTTCCTGCAAATACGCGACCTTGGTTTGCGGCGAGATGCCTATGCCAGTCTTGCACGGGCAATATTGCCTGTATCACCAGAGGTATCCTACAGCCTGTACAACGAAGGGCTGAAGTTGATCGACGACGTCGGTTTTACCGATACACGCTTCCTGCACAGCGTGTTTTCGATCTGCCAGCACGCCGACTCATCCGCACTCAACGTTTCGCAAGCTAGCCGTTTTGCGAGTCTTTGCGAAACCGGTCGTGCTGGCCACTATGGCGTTGATTTCCCTTGGCTGATTTTCGGCAAGGCTGCTACAGCCACGTTCGGTTATCGAGCATTAACGCTGATCAGCCGTTGGGATAACGATAACCACGCGAGCCTTTCACATTCATTGGCACCAGTGCTGGTCAACTTGCTGCATCAACAGGCCATTGACGCTGTGCAAGCCTTGGCATTGTTGGTGCTTGAAACCCCGGAGCATTGGAATAGCTTTCAACTGGACCGGCTTGAACAACGTGACAGCTGCGATATAGGTATAATTGATGCTTTGGTTTCCCGCGCAGACCTGACATTCATCGAGGTCATAGAAGAACTGACCCAGCGTGTAGAGCGCGAATGGGAGCGCAGCGAAAAACTGCCGACGCTGCTGCTGTGGGGTCTGCACGCGGCAGTAAAGAAGCGTCCCGAAGATGCTGGGGCGTTCCCAGCGCGGCTCGAGGCCTTGTATCATGCGCAGCAAGCCACATTGATCGGGCCCGCTTCATCCGAAATCCATGCAACGAATTCTGGTTCAACCTGGCCCGATCCCGAGGACCCCTACCCGTTGGTTACGGAGTTGGCTGGCGCTACTGATCCTTGCGACAGCTCATCGATTCAAGCGAGCTGGATGTATCTGGTGGAAACAAACGCTTTACGCCCTCAGTCACTGTTCAAAGATTTGCGTGCCAATGTTCAATACGCCCAGCGGTTTGCTCATGTACAGGCATTGAGCCAAATCCGTTCCCCCTCGGGCGAGCTGGATGTGCTGCTTGTCGCAATCCAGGATTGCCTGGATGAATGGCATAAGACCCCCTCCTTGAAGACCCTGCGCACCACGTTGGCGGGCGCACTGATTTCAGAAAATCTGTCGGCTTTGGTGGGTGAGCCTTACGCGCTGGACAACCTGCTCGGCAAGCTGGCGGCGCTGGGGCCAACCTCTGCCTGTGAAGTAGCCTGTAACATCGTTGCGACTGCCTGCCAACGGAGGGTCGATGTGGCGCCTGCCGCATGGCTTGCGCTTGGGGCAACGCTCTCTCAGGAACTTGATACCCCGAACCTGTCAGACGTTGTAAAGCAAGTGCTCGACAGCCCGGTTGCGCTACTGGCAGAACGGGATGACGTCGGCCGTCATCAGGACTGGCTCACACGTGCAGGCAATGTCAATGACTGTATCGTGGACCTGCTCTGGTTGAGACTGGGTGATCAAAACCTACGCCACCGAGCGGCTGCCACCGATGCGATAGTATTTCTTGCCAGACACGAGCGCTTGGCTCTACTGGAACAGCTTGTCGCACGTCGAAACAGCCGCGATGTACCGACGCTGAAGGCTGCACAAGGAGAGTTCCGCTTTCTTGATGCAAAACTGTCGCTTGCCCTGGGACTTCTGAGCGGCTTGCAATCGACGCAGGCACCGCCCCTGCGCGTCATTCTCCACAGCATGCTCGACCCGCAAACGTGCCACCCCCTTCTGCGCCAACTTGCATTGGAAGCCGGTGCGACTCATGAGCCTAACTCACCTGGCACAGCCGCTGTATCCAAACCTTTACCATGGGAAAGTCTGCAAGGACCAGAAGCGGTACTGGCCGAAGCGCAAGAAGACGAACCCGTCTACTTGCCAAGGCTGGCCAAGGCTTTTGCCTTGAAGCCCGAGGTAGTTGCCACACGAATTGGAGCGAAGATGATTGAATGGGGGGCAGCAATGCCGAATCTCGACCTGGATAAACCTCAACTAGAGGACGAGACGCCCTCCTCTCGCTACCGATCAGCTTTCCGCCAGCGCAGCTTTTTGGAGCATCTGCGCTGGCACGCGTTACTGACAGTAGGAGGGGAGTTCGCCGATGTATACCGCAGTTCTTCGCGTTTATTTGATGAAGAAGAATGGGCATCGCTGGTACGAGATGCCTGGGATGAGTACGGGGTCATATGGTCTTGATTACTCAAGGGTAGCTATTTACTGCTCGCATAAATGGCGACCCATCGGAGTGATATCTTGAACATGGAACAGGCTCTGGCCTTGTTGGCAAAAGCTCAACACCATCAACAACCTGCCTACGAGCCCAGCATCTTTGCCCTCGGCGGGAGAGGCTACTACGAAAATCCGACCACCGACCTGCTCGCTCTCTTCCTTGATCCCGCGCAGATACATGGCTTTGGCGACTGCTTCCTGCGAACTCTACTGGGTTGTGTATGTGAGGGCTCAGTGCCTGACCCTGCACTTTGCCTGCCGCCCCAGCGCGAAGTCATTACCGACAATGGCAATCGCATCGACCTGCTC
Source organism: Pseudomonas sp. TE3911 (assembly GCF_054062775.1). Lineage (NCBI taxonomy): Bacteria > Pseudomonadati > Pseudomonadota > Gammaproteobacteria > Pseudomonadales > Pseudomonadaceae > Pseudomonas > Pseudomonas sp. TE3911. The sequence goes on from NZ_JBSSFP010000001.1 coordinate 3,065,948, forward strand.
CTTCAAGGGAGCGACTGGGTACTGGTAGTGGAGAACAAGATACTCCATGGCCAGATCAACCCATTCGCCGATTACGAACTCCATGCCGCAGGACTAGCCAACAAAGGTTCAAGTCGCGCGTTTTTTGCCGTGCTGTCCCCTTCAGGGCAAAGCCCAGACAGTACGTGGATCGGTTTGAGTTACGCAGCATTCATCAAGGCGCTGCGCGAAGAAATGTCCCATCACCCGCAACTCCAGGCACTGGACAAATGGCAGGTGCTGGCAGCGGAGTTCTTGTTGCACCTGGAAAACATCACCGTGGAGCAAGCAATGAGTGTCGACAGCATTGAGTTCATCTTCGAACACCTGCCTCAAATCAACGCGCTCAACAAGTTGCGCGATAAAGCAATTGAAGCATTCAACAGAAAAATTCTCGCTCGACTCCAAGCAGAGATTACCGGCTACGTGCCTTATACGAGACGGCACACTTGGAGTAACGGTCCAGCTCTGCGATACGCCTGCAATGACTGGGAGAGCTGGTCAGATGTAGTCCTCTACCTGGACTGCAGCCAATCCAAGCTGAAACCTTTCATACGGGTCTACCTGATCGACGCAGACGAGTACCTCATGGAACAGGGGCGTCAACTGTTCACTGGCATGAGTCAACAACCTTGGAACGAAGGTAAATCCATCATCGGTTTCGAGTGGGACCTGAAAGCCTTCAACGAACAGAAAGTCCTTGAGACTGTTACAGAAAAGATGACGCTGCTGATGCACTTCGAGAACACTATTCGCCAAGCGTGAAACCCAGTGGAATCTGGCCACGGACAGTAACAGCAAAGTCCTCAATGAACTGGCGAACAAACTGTTTGGCCTCTGGCCATTCCCAGTGACAAAAACGTGCAGTTGGCCCTAGTCAGCGACCCGGATCCGGAAGTCAGGCAGGCAATGGTTTGATTTGAACTCACAAGCAGGCTGAGCTCTTAGATCCACTGCACGAGATATAGTCCACATCATCACATTGGACGTCAGCTGGAAAACTGACATCACTTCGTCCAGACGAGTCGATAGGTTTTTTTTTCAGTGGCCTTGTCGTGATAGGGTTTTTCTCTTGGGATCTCGCGTGTTCGCACGCAAGGGCTCCCGTCGCACTCTTCAATTTCCACGCCTCCACCCAGTCGCTTCAACTCTGCGATGTTGTGCTCAAGCGTCGCCATCTCTTGCTTCCTCTTAGCAATTTCATCTGTGCTGGGCACTGCGAAAAAAAACAACAGCGCTAGAGGCAAGACCACGCCAAGATGAATCGCTACGATGGTGAGCCAGAATCGACGCCTAAGACTGTCACTGGCCGCCTGGTATTTTCGTGCAGCATTAAGCGCTGCGACGTCAGCCTCTTCAAACTTGCTGACTAGTAGCTTGGCCGCTTGTGATGCAACTGACTCAGCAATCTGCGCAGTGGAAGCTCTCAGCGCCGTTGGTACCTGCTGCAGACTTTGCTCGACTCGCCTCTCCAAATCCGCTAAACGCGTAATCGCTTGCTCGGCAGCCTTTCTGTCATTCTCTGCAGCGCCCATTATGCCCTTGGCGGCAACGGCCATCGCTCGCAGGCTTTGATCATTTTCGTTCAAGTCTTCCTCCATTCCCATCACATAGTATGTTCAGGGCCATCGCGGCGCTTTCGGGGATATTCTTTGCTTCGCTCCAGCGAAGGAATAGATCGCTCGAACTCCGCCCCCCGCATTTCTAGTTCCAACCATTCCCGATGCGGCATGCTCAAGTCACAGATGTCCCGCAGCTGAGCAAAATGCATTGCACCACCTGCGCCCATGACCAAGAGCACGCCACCTGCGTCTACCGGATCGCCGTCTTGTATATTGCGTAGAAACCGCAGATATATTTCCGAATGCTGTCGCGATACCGGGTCGAGCTCGCGGGTGGCCTCCAACGCAGTTTGCTCTACCAATCGCTCAAGACTTCCCGCAGTCAATCTCAAACACTCGGTATCGAACGCGTCAAGGTATGGGACGACCCGGGATATCAAAGGAGTTTTGGTGTCGCTGGTGTCAACCTCGACGTACCAATGCAGACTTCTCGATGTTTCGACCAAAGCGCGATTCTCACCTGATAAAGCTGCCATGAGTAATCGATGCCTTATCCGTTCCTTTGAAAGCTTGGCGCCCTTCATCTTGAACTCGATCAGTCGCACTACACCTGGAAAGCTTAACAGTACGTCTGCCAGCTCCCTGTCCGCGGGAGTCTGCTGTAGCAAGTTGACCACGCTCGGGAGCAAGGTATTGGCGTCCAAACATGACCGCACCGCGAATCCAAGACCGTATAGGAAATTTCCTATCACGACGTTTTCGTAGATTTTTTTTACTCGGTTCTGTTTGTTTCGGTCCCGAACCTCGCTCTCATCCTGTTGATCCAACTGGCCTCCTTAATTTCTGAATTCACGTCGTATGGAAGCCGTATGTGAACATTCCATATTGTTAGTGACCGCGTGGGTCGTTTCCATTTTATCCATGTACGTTTGTACTAGAGCGCCTCAGCATGAAAGCCTGACGTTGCCTTCGAATCGATAGGCCCCGCTTTTTTCTTTCACCCTTTCGATAGCCCGTGCCTCGTCCCGGGTCGTGGTGGGCGTTATGAGAATATGACATTTCTCTTCTAAATAGCATTGCCGGCCAGCCTCGGTCTGCAAGTCATAACCTGGGACCTGCCCCGAGAAGAAGAGATGCTTGGCGAGGATTGACTGCTTGCTTACAACGTCAGAGGGGTTACTCCATTTACCTCCATCCTTGAGCTTCAAGCGAGACTGCCTCGACTGTCGGTGCTGTATAAGCCTTTTACGAAGATTAACGCTGATGCCCACCTTCAGAAGCTCGCCCTGATCAGTGACGATCTCATAAAGACCAGGGGCCGTAGGCACGGCCGCTTCGATCTCAGAGAAACGAATCACAGGACACTGTTCGACCATTCGTTCAGTTTTTCCCTGCAATGACGGCGACACCAATCCGATCTGCCAGATCGAGCACCGCGTCGTAGACAATAGGATCGTCTACCAGGCTGCGCGAAACACCTTGTGGACGAAGCGAACCTCCGGGAATACGGTCACCAAAAAGAACCACAGCTCGTGCAGAATCGTCTTGCCTGGATACCCAATACAAGCCTTGCGCATCCGGGCATTGGCGATGGATCGCTTCGGCCCATTTGCGCGTCGCCGGGTACTGATCCTTCTCAGTGTCGATCAACTGCTTACGGGTGATGCCCAATTTGCGCAGGGGAACGCTGGACAGATCGACCACTTGCAGCGGTTGATCGATCTGGACAGCGGAGTGCACCTGTCCAGCTAGCTTTCTTTTATCGAAACTCTTGAAGCCTGGCGTATGGGGAACATCGTGAAAGACGGTCTCCATCAAGGCGCACTCTATTGTCGTACCACCATATAACGTTGGAATCGCTTGCCCCTGGTCATTCTGGATTGGGCTGAAACGTGCGTTGCCCTGCACGCCTGGGTTGAATTGATCGGGCTGGTATTTGTCGTGGTGCACGCGATGGAGCATCACGCCTTTAGCCATTTCAGTGAACGTGACGTGCAACGTAGCCTCAGGCGCCGGAGTCACGGATGCCGCCGAATCATCCGACGGCGGAGCCCCACGTTCACTGCCCTTAGCACTGCGCTTAGCCATGGGCGATGCCTTGAATCTCGTCCAGTGCCGCGTCGATCACTCGGTCAGGTACCGATGCCAATAGGTCCTGGGGCTTTTTGCCGCCCAAAAAACTGTTGTCTGAACGGAACCAGTAAGCCATACCCCAGCTTTCCTTGTGCCCCTCGAAAATCTCAATGACTTTGGCCAGCGCCTTCAACGGTCGGTAGCTTGTATCCGGGTCCAGACCGTAACCGGGGAAATAGTCGACCCCACCATGATTGATAGCGAAGATCTGACCTTGCTTTTTCCACTTATTGGGCTGGGCGCTGGGGTTTCGGGTACTTAACTGCGCCACTTGTGCAATGTCGGCGGCGGTTAGCCAGTCGCCACTCTCCAAGACCGCCTTGCGAGCTTGGACCAGCATCGCCGCCTCCTTGAGCAAACGGGGCGAAGGCGGCTTACGCGTAACAAAGACTTCGGCCAATCGTTCCAGGGAATTCAAGTCTTGGCGCTCCTGCAAAACCTCGTACATCGAGGACGCCACATTTGCGAAATTCTCAGCCAATGCTTCGAAAACGTTGGGTTTGATGTGATCGAAAGATACGACCAGCACTCGATCCGCATGCGAGCGGCTCAAGCTAGCCCGAGCCTCCTTAGGTGTACCTACCAAGGTGGAGACGCCCGATTGCTCTGTAACGCTCATGGAAAATCTCCTAACCAGTTATCTACGCTATCAAATAATAGCATATCTTTGATAACCCTAGCTCTGTCCTTAACCTCCATTCATCCGGATGCATAGATAGAGTTGGCATAACCCAAGTCAGCACTGCTTGGATTCCCAGCGCACCACGACGTCAAATCTTCCGGCGGGCCAGCCCCCCCTTAGGACTGAAGACCTGCACCACATCGACCTAGAAAGATGCTTTCCTGTTAACAGGTATTGCGCGCAAGGCAACGCTGCCCCGGGATCGACACCCTTCGCGTCCAGCTCGTACGTCGACGGATCCTCGATCAAGTTGCATAAAACCCCTTGTGAAACTAGCACCCCGTCAGAAGCGCTCTCTCAATACAACTTTTCGTAACAGCGCACTGGCAAATGGGCGCATTGAGCAATACCCTGCCCGTACCGCCCCAACGTTACGAGCTGAAACATGTCAGGGATTGCCATATTTGAAAGCCCACGTTGGCTACGAGATCTTCTCCGCTTCTTGCCGCTGAAGAGCCAATTCGTCCTGTCCGGCAACATCCGCGACCTGCAGGCCAGTGAAGTGACGCCCGGCACGGTGACCGCGCAGAGCTTCAACCAAACCCTCTGTAATGCCCTACTCGATGCTGGCTACACCCAGGTCATCGCCTGGGATCCCGTGTCGGGTTTCCGGGTAGTCGACAAACCCGGTTCCGCCCCTGAAGCCGGCAAGACGTTGCTTCAGGAACTTGGCCTGACTCCGGTAAATGGCGTAGCACCCGCAGGTATCGATCTGCTGGGCGCCACCCTGCCACGACTGGTGGGTCGTGCTGGCGAACCTATCGCGCTGATCATCGACTTCGCCTCGCGCCTGGTGGTTCGCAACGACTCCCTCAGCGCGGCTGAACACCAGCTCTTCACCCAGGCCCTTGTGCAATCCCATCAGGCTCGCAGCCGTCCGGCCACGGAGCTGCGCAAACCGTTCTTCAATACCCTGCTATGGCTGGTGGAAAAAGAAGGCGATTTGCCCGACTGGTTGCTGGTCGACAACCCACGCCTGCGCCACATCCCCGTGTCCAAACCTGATCAATTGTCCCGCCGTGCATTGGCACCGGCGTTGCTCAAAGGGCTCAGTGGCAGCCAGGGCGCCAGCGAAGTGGTCATGCATCAGGCTGTAGAAGCCTTCGTCCAGAACACCGAGGGATTGCTGCTGCTCGATCTCAGCGCCATTGCGCAACTGGCGCGGGTCGAGGGTGTAGCCATGGAACAGATTGCCGATGCGGTGCGCCGCTACAAGATCGGTGTCACCGAGGACCCGTGGCTGAAGATCGACCGTCAGCGTATCCGGCATGCGGACGCGGTCGTCCATCAGCGTGTCAAAGGCCAGGAGCATGCGGTGACGCACATGCTCGACATCGTCAAGCGTGCGATGACAGGCGTCGGCGCCAGTCGCAAGGGCAACCGTCCACGGGGCGTAGCCTTTCTCGCGGGACCGACCGGCGTAGGCAAGACCGAACTCGCCAAAACGATTACCAGCCTGCTGTTCGGCGACGAAAGTGCATATATCCGCTTCGACATGTCGGAGTTCAGCGCCGAGCATGCCGATCAACGCCTTATCGGCGCACCGCCCGGCTACGTCGGCTATGACGTCGGCGGTGAGCTGACCAATGCTATCCGCGAGAAACCGTTCAGCGTGGTGTTATTCGATGAAATCGAAAAAGCCCACCCACGGATTCTCGACAAGTTCCTGCAGATCCTCGACGACGGGGTGCTGACTTCAGGCCGCGGTGATCGGGTGTACTTTTCGGAGGCCCTGATCGTGTTCACTTCCAACCTGGGAATCTATCGCCAGGGCGACAATGGCGAACGCGTTGCCAACGTCCTGCCTGGCGAAGCCTTCGAGCAAGTCCAGGAGAAGGTGCACAGCGAGATCGACCGGTATTTCAAGCTCGTGCTCAATCGTCCAGAAATCCTCAATCGAATCGGCGAAAACATCATCGTCTTCGACTTCATTCGCGAAGGCGTTGCAGTGCAGATCTTCGAACAAATGGTCAACGCCACCTTCGACGACCTGCAGGGACAGAACCTGTTTATCGAATTGGCCCCCCAGGCACGCCAGACACTGCACAGCCTCTGTCTGCAGGACCTGTCCAACGGTGGCCGGGGCATCCGCAACCAGTTAGAGGCACGCCTGCTCAATCCCCTATCGCGGGCACTGTTCGATCAGGACGCGCAACCGGGCGAGCACTTCACGATCACCGAGTTGGACATCACTGGACTGAAGATGGAACGTCGCTGAACATGGACCTTAGCCTGTCGCGCATGCATTTTCCGGTCACTACCCTCGGCCCGGGGCGGCGTATTGGTATCTGGTTCCAGGGCTGCAGCATCCGCTGTCCAGGATGCATCTCTGCCGATACCTGGGGGCCAGGGCACAGACGCTTGTCGCTGGAGCAACTGCTTGAACAGATAACCCCCTGGCTGCACGAGGCCGAAGGAATCACCATTTCCGGAGGGGAACCGTTTGACCAGTTCGACGCCCTGCGATCACTGCTCGAAGGCCTGCGTCGGCTCAGCGAGCTCGACATCCTGGTCTACAGTGGCTACTCCCTGGAGCAACTCAATGAGTCGTTGCTCCAGACCAAGGGCTTGATAGATACCTTGATCAGCGACCCTTATATCGAAGCACTCAGCCAGACCATGGCCTTGCGCGGCAGTGACAATCAACGCCTGAGCCTGCTCACGCCACTGGGCCGGGCACGCCTGGGTCATTACGAACGCCCGCTCGAACCCGCCGACAAGGCGCTCGACCTGATGTTTGACGAAAGTGGCAGCGTCTGGATGGCCGGCATCCCACGACGTGACGATCTATTGCGCTTACGCGATCTGCTGCATGAACAAGGCCATCATTTACAGATCAGCGCACACGCGTCGCGACGCCGCTGAGTGGAGCACACCCCATGATACGTTTCTGCCCTAACTGCAAAACCGAGCGCGCCCTCCAGGAAATGTTCTGCGAAGGGCTCATTCAGGAACAACCCTGCGGCTGGGACCTCGCTGGCGAACCCATTCGTGCCGCCGGCTGGCGGCCGCAAGCCGTCTTCACTGAGGAAACCCTCCCGCCAGTCAGTCCGGCTCAGGGGAATGTCCCTGACCTGCTCTGCGAAAATAGTCACCCGATGGTCGATGGCGACCTGATGTGCCTTGAATGTGGCAGCTCACTTGCGCAAGTAACGTCCTACGACGCCCAGCCAGACAGCAGCGAACCAGAGGGCATCGCCCAGACCCTGATCGATGGTTGGCGGCTGATTCGTCAGATCAGCAGTACCGACGGCGTGCGAGAACGATACCTCGCCAAGCACGAGGAAACCGCGCAACAAGCGGTCCTGACCCTGTATCGACCTGGCGCCGAACCGGACCCGGCGATCTATGATGTGATCCGCCGACTGCCACGCGAGCACGTCCCCGAAATCATTGCCACCGGCCGCTGGGATGACCGTGCCTATGAGGTCATTGAAGAACTCACCGGCGGGAGCCTGGCAGAACTTGGCAGCGTGATCCGCGACAGCGACAGCGTGCACCATGTGGTCAACGAACTGGGCCTGGCGCTGCACGCTTTCAACGAGGCTGGCCTGCGCCATCGTGACCTGCGCCCAGCCAGCCTGCTGGTACGTTCCCGCGAACCGCTGGACCTGGTCATCAGCGGCTTCGGCTCGGCACGCCTGTCCGAGTTCGACCTGGACATCGTATCGCCACTGGAAACCAGCCGCTACATGGCGCCCGAAGCCATCGCAGGCGGCGTTGCGGCTGCCTCGGACTGGTGGAGCCTGGGCATGATCCTGCTTGAGCAACTGACCCAGGGCGCCTGCTTCGACGGCATCAATGCCAATGCATTTCTTATTCACGTGCTGGCCAACGGAGTACCGATCCCCGACGACCTCGACCCGCGCCTGCACCTGCTGCTGCGAGGTCTGTTGGCGCGCGACCGTCATCAACGCTGGCAATGGCCACAGGTCGAAGGCTGGCTCAACGGTATTACGGTCGAGGCTCCGGCCTCTTCCGTCCAGCAAACGGACGAAGGTGAAGGTGCGACCCTGCTGCTGGGCGAGCGCCGCTTCCACAAGCCCGGCGTATTCGCCCTGGCGGCAGCCCAGGCGGATAACTGGCAACAGGCTCTGGACCATTTGCTGCGCGGTGTGATCGTGACCTGGGCCGAGCAGGTCAGTCTCGCCCCCTCTCTAGTCGCCGGCTTGCGTCAGGTCGTTCAGCACGAAGGGATTGAGGACGATTTCCGTCTAATGCTGGCGCTGAGAATCCTCAATCCGGAAATCCCGTTGATTCATCGTGGCGACATCGTCACACCAGGATGGCTACTGGAGCACCCACTGGAAGGCTATCGTCTGATCAGCGGGTCGGTCCCGGACCTGCTTGAGCAATTGCAGACCGACAACTGGCTGTCGCGTCTCAAATCCCGCGCCGAAAACGTACGTCAGCGTGCCCTGCACCAACACATCGAGTTGGTCGAAGAGCAACTGCGGATATTCCTGCTATCGACCTCGCGAGCCAAGCTGTCCACGCAATGGCAAGAGCGCCAACGCCTGTTTCCAGACACCGACCATCCGGGACTGAGCTCTCTGTCGGAGCGCCGGGTGATCGCCGAAGAAGACCTGATCGTGCTGCTCAGCGCGGCGATCAGTCAGTTCCGTTCGGGTGCCTCAATCGTAGAGGCCGCCGCCGAGCTGGCCAGGGCTGCCGATGTCGGTTGGTTCGACTCCGAAGCGGCAACCCAACTGCTGTTGCATTCGCGACTTGAGCTGTACCGCAGTGTCGATGAACGCATCCAAGGCTTTGCCCGGTGTGGCGTGCCGGCAGTGGACGAGTGGGCCGAGCAGTTCCGCCTGGAGCGACGTATGCCGTTGGCCCAGGCACTGGTGTTGCTGGCCATCCCGTCCAGTCATTGGCTGGAACCACAGAAACAGCAGTACGTCTCACAGATCCTCGACTTCTTCGAGAAGAAGGTGGTGACCGCAGTGATGCGCGGGCCACTGGTGCGTATGAACATCGGCAAGACCACCGCACGGGTCGACATCAGTGAACTGAACAGCGAGCGCAGTCCGGCCGCGGCTTTGCTCGATCACCTGCTGCAACGTAATGCCCGGGCAGTGAGCCTCGACCCAGAGAGTTTTCAGCTCAACGGCCAGCTGGAATCGCGCCTGCATGCCCTGTACCGGCAAAGCGCGCTGTACAAACGCGACACCGGCATCGACGGCCTGTACCTGGGCTTCCCTTTCCTGCTCAATCGCGACCCTCGCGGCACCACGCGCACACGGATTATCCCGCTGCTGCTATGGCCAGTGAAGCTGCTGCTGGAACTGGGTTCTCGTGGTCACGCCGCCTTGGCGTTTGACAGTGAGCGCGAGGAAGTGCGGCTCAACCCCGCGTTGGAAAGCGTGCTCGGCGCCGAAACCTGCAAACGTTGGCGCAAGACCGTCGATGAACTGCTGGGCCGCTCGTCAATTCGTGCGACGGATGTGATGGACGCCTTCGGCATGCTCGCCACCATTCGCTCACGCGCCCTTGGCAACCTGCCCGCCAGCAGCGTGGAGATTGCGCCCTACCAAGACGAGCTGGACTGCGCGGCGGTGCTGTTTCACGTGACCTTCATGGGACAAGCCATCGGGGAGGACCTGCGCCAACTGAAAACCCTGTCGCCCGCCGGTACCGGCCTGGAAACGGCGTTGCGCCTCAAGACCGCTGATGAAACCACGCACGAGACACCTCCAGGCGAGCTGCAACGCTATTTCACCGTGGCCAGCGACCCCTCCCAGGAAGCGGCCGTGATCCAGGCCCGACAAAGCCCGGGACTGCTGGTCGAGGGGCCGCCTGGAACCGGCAAGAGCCAGACCATCGTCAACATGGTCGCCGACGCCATCGGCCGCCAGCGCAGCTTGCTTATCGTCTGCCAGAAGCATGCGGCGCTCGAGGTGGTGTACAAACGCCTGGTCGCCGAGGGCCTTGGCCAACGCATCGTCATGCTCAATGACGTGAACCGAGACCGCGAGCCCGTCATCCGCGGTATTCGCGAACAACTGGAAAGCCTGTTCACGAACGGCAGCCAGGCTCAGGGCTGGCAGCGCCAGCGCGAGCAGGTCGCGGCCCGCATCGAGGCCCTGGAGGGCGAGCTCGACCGCTTCCACCAGAGCCTGCATCGCCTGGATGAGAATACCGGCCTCAGCTATCGCAGGCTGCTCGGCGAGTTGATTGAATTGGAATCCGGCCCGGCCCCGCTCGAGTTTCCGGCCCTGCGCCAACGCCTGGCCTCCTTGGACCTCGCCAGCCTGACCCGCTTGGAAGAAAGCTGCGCCCCTCTGATTCGCCTGTGGTTACCCGCACGCTACGAAGGTAGCCCATTGGCCCAGTTGCAGTCGTTCGCCGCCGACCGGGCGACTTTGCAGGCTTTCACCGACAATCTGCACAGTTTCACCCAAGCCGAACACAACCGTCAGGCCACGCTGCAAGCACACCCTGCCAGCTTCGAAATCGACGACCCGGCGCCGTACCGTAACTGGATAGCGGCCCATGTCGCTGCCCTGCTCGACCTGAAGCAAGAGCAACGTCTGCGCCTTGCGCGCTGGCTACCGCTTTTCCGCAGCCGCGAAGCGGACCAACCTCCACGGGGAGAGTCGATTCTCGGTGAACTACAGCAACTGGATCAGCAACTCGGCCAACTGGATCAGGACCACTACGCCCCCGCCTTGTCACCGGCCCTCTGCCTGCTCGAAAACAAGGCCCTCAGGCATCTGGATCAAGACTGCACCAAGGTCATGGCAGCCCGGTCCTGGTTGGCGAACATCAACCCGATGAATCTGTTGCGGCGCAACCGACTGCGCAATTTCCTTCAGGGCCAGGGAGAAAGCCGTGTTATTGAAGCACTACCAACCCTACAGGCAGCCATCCGCCTTGAAAGCCAGTGGCGACCATTGCGCGCCGAGTTGAGTACGCTGCACCAGGCGTTGGAACTGGAAGCTGTGAGTCAGCAAGCCTGCCTGGAATTGATCAGCTTCGTGAAGAGCGACATCCGCCACCTGCTGGAAATCCAGGCTCTGGCCATGGCGCTGGCGCAATCGCCTCGCGCTCGGCAGGCCGACGAGGCCGCCCTCGCCGGCGACAAACACCATCTCGAGGCGCTGCTCAGCGATCTCGATGCTTCGCTGATGCGCCATGGCGTTCGCCAATCCAGCCTCGAGCAACTCAAGATACTCGGCGACTGGCTGGGCGAAGAACTGGTGCAGCAACTGCAGCACGCCATCGAGCACAATCTGAGCAATCAACTGTCTCTTGATCGGCTGCATGAAGCGCTGCCCTTCCTGGCCGCCTACCAGGCATTCCGCGGGCGCGCCGCTCAGTTGACAGCAGCCGACCTGGAGCTGCTCGCATTGCTGCGCCAACGCCAGGAACAGTTGGACAACATTGCGCCCGAGCAACTTGAAGCCGAAGTGCGGCGCCTGCTCAACCGCGAAGCCCGACTGGGCTGGAAACACCGCGTAGAGCAAACCAATCCCGAACTGCTGCTCAGCCAGGACGAAGCCCGCGCCAAAGTCGGCAGCCTCGCGCAAGCCGACGCACAGATGCGGCTGCTCAATCGTGAGCTGCTGGCCAAAGGCATCAACCTCGATAACCTGGGCAATCGCAAACAATGGGAGGATGTTACCCGCCTGACTGGCAAGCGCTCGCGGCGCCTGCGTGAATTCATCGAACTGGGTAGTAACCTCGGTTTGATGAGCCTGCGTCCGGTGTGGCTGATGAACCCGGACGTCGCCAGTCGTGTACTGCCGCTCAAGGCAGGCCTGTTCGATACTGTCATCTATGACGAAGCCTCGCAGATGCCGGTTGAGTTCGCCCTGCCGACCCTGTTCCGCGGTCAGGTCACTGTTGTCAGCGGCGATGAAAAGCAAATGCCGCCGACGGCATTCTTTTCCAGTCGCATCGAAAGCGACGAAGCCGAAGTGTTTGACGGCGACGAACCTGACGACGACGCGGATGAGGAACAGCGCGAAGCGTTCGAAGACACTTGGAACCGTCGTGAGATCAAGGATTGTCCCGACCTGCTGCAGCTGGCGCGCAACGCCCTGCCCAGCACCACATTGCAGATCCACTACCGTTCGGCCTACCGTGAACTGATCGGCTTTTCCAACGCTTCGTTCTATGGCAATCGCCTGAACGTTCCGGTCCGTCACCCGCAGGCGAACATCCAACGCATTAAGCCGCTGGAGCTGATCCAGGTCGGCGGGCTGTATCAGAACCAGAGTAACGCCCAAGAAGCCGAACGGGTCGTCGAGTACCTGAGCGAATTGTGGCAGAAGCCCTACGACCAGCGCCCTTCGGTGGGTGTCGTCACCTTCAACCGCAAGCAGGCTGACCTCATTGAGGAGCACTTGGAGCAGCGTGCAGAGCAGGATGAACTGTTCCGCGCCGCCTACGCCCAGGAGCGCGAGCGCAGCGAAGACGGCGAGGATATGTCGGTGTTCGTCAAGAACGTGGAGAACGTGCAGGGGGATGAACGCGACATCATCGTCTTCTCCTCCACCTTTGGGCGCAACAGCCAAGGCACATTCCGCCGTAGCTTCGGCGTACTCGGGCAGACGGGGGGCGAACGACGCCTGAACGTGGCGGTGACCCGCGCGCGTCGCAAGGTGGTGATGATCACGTCGATGCCAATCGCCGATATCTCGGACATGCTAAACACGCACCGCGCGCCCAACAGCCCGAGAGACTATCTGCAAGGCTATCTGGAATATGCTCGCGCGCTCTCCTCGGGCGAGTTCAGCAACAGCACCAAGTTGCTGGAGCGCCTGCAGACCGACCGCAGCAGCAGCCAGCGTCGTGAGCAAGGTCAGCAAAGTGATGGTTTTGTCAGACTGGTCGGTGAATTCATTCATTCCCTGGGATGGCAGGCGGCTCCCGCCAGTGAAGGCGACGCTTTCGGGCTCGATTTCGCCATCGAGAATCCAAGCACGGGCCTGTACGCAATAGGCATCGAGTGCGATGCGCCTTGCCATAATCTGTTGGAACGTGCCCGCGCCCGGGAAATTTGGCGCCCGTCCGTGCTGCATCGCGCCATCCCGCACATCCATCGTGTGTCGTCGCAAGCCTGGTATCACAGCGGCGACAGCGAACGCTCACGACTGCGTGAAGCAATCGAATACGCCATGCAAGCCGAGCAACCGCCGCAACCCAGCCCTACTTCAGTTGATACGGAAATCTGCCAATGAGTGGTCCCAAGGTCGTTCGCATTGTTACCCGCGAAGAAATCATCGCCATTTGTGAGGGCCACATGCAACGCCTGGAACGCGCCGTGGACCGCTGGCAGACACAGGCCACAAGGCTGGGCGAACTTAGTGAACAGGAGCGCTCCGCCTTCCTGGAGCGACACACTCGCCTTCGCACTCTGCTGGCAGAAGACCGATTGGCGGAACTGCAGAAGGCCGTACCAGTGGAAATCGAGCACCTGCGCCGTGACCTGGAGGACCGCGAAGAACGCGCGATAATTCGTGCCGCCGAGCGACGCCAACGCGACCGACGCGTCCAGGAAAACGCAAAAACCCTGCTTGACGCCTTGCAAGCCAACCCCGAAAACGTCGATAAGGCCTTGCTGGAGTCTCTCTTACGACTGGCCAGCGGTGCCAGTCGGGAAGATGCCGAACGTCTGCTAGCCGAGGGTTTCGCCCACTTGAGCAAGGCAAGCGAGGAGCCAGCTCTGAGCGATACCCAACGCGCCCTGGCGCAGCAACTCAAGGTCGACGAACCCGAGGTTTCCCTGCGCGAATGGATTGCGGCCCGGGAACCGGATGCAACGCGCGACGCACGGCTGCTACGCATTGACCGCCACATCGTGGAGCTGCAACTTTTGCAAGGCGCTGAATGTGCCGCGCCGTTCCTCTTGGCACTGGAAAAAGCTGAAACGCAAACCGATGCTAAGCGACGCAACCTGCTGCTTGACAGCCTAGTACTCGACCTCGCCGCGTCCACCCGAAACTTCCGACGCCAACGCGAGTGTCTCGAACAACTGCAGGATCTGGCCAGCGAAGTCAAAACCTACACAGGCATCGAACACGCGACCCTGCTCGATCATATTGGCGCTTTTACAACCGACACCGAGCTTTCGATAACCACCGGATTGATCGAGCAGTGTAAAGCGCTTATCGCTTCCCACTTACAGGACCAGGCCGCCCTCGCCCGCCGCGAAGCCGTGCTCAGCGGCTTGGCCAGCCTCGGCTACGAAGTGCGCGAAGGCATGGCGACTGCCTGGGCAGAAACCGGCAAGGTCGTACTGCGCAAAGCCGCTACCCCCGGTTATGGAGTGGAAGTGGGTGGAAAAGCCGACAATGGCCGCCTGCAGGTTCGCGCCATAGCCCTCAGCAGTGATCGCGACAAGGCGCGGGATCGCGACATTGAAACCATCTGGTGCGGCGAATTCCAGCGGCTGCAGGTCTTATTGAAAGACAAGGGCAGCGAGTTACTCATCGAGCGCGCGCTTTCGGTAGGTGAAGTCCCACTTAAAGAAACGAATATTTCCGAGTCGGGCGTAGAAACAATCGCTGGTCAGCAAAAGACACTGCATAAATGAACCGCTCACTCCATCCCACCGCAAGCTGTTGCCTGCATGTGCTGCCGCCTGGAACTCAGAGCGGCGACGAGCTTGCATTGGGTCTTGTAGCCACCACCTCAAGGCCCAATCGCATCAGGTATAGAAGGCCAACTGGTCTAGCGTCAGGATCACCTGAAGCGCCTTGACCATCGTGTAGCTCGCGCTGCCAGCATCTCCGTGCCCTACGAGATGCCTGGAAACAGCACCTTCTGTGAGATTTTCAGGATCGTAGCTGGCGAACATGTAATTCAGAAGATAACGGTTGAATTCAGCGGTTAGGAACAAGGTGCCTGGGCCACCGGTACGCTTTTCCGCGCTCTCGATGGCGAATGCCAGCAGCGTCTTGGTCTTCCCTGCCCTTCCAGTATGTGCACGGTAAGCGACATTCAAGATCCCTTCAATTTCGGTGACTAGGATCTTGATGGCGGTGATGGGCCTGCCCAGAGCGAACGCCTCTACACCTTCTCGGAGCAGCGCCTCTTTAGCGGCGAAGTGGGGCTTCGCAAACCAACGAGACAGCATGTGGTCAAGGCGTTTCAGGTCAAAGCTGGCGACAATCTCAGTCTCAAGGTCAGTGAGGTCGAGACCGCCCTCGTGAAGTCCCAGAATCCCGCTGAATTCCTTATGCAGGATTTCCACAAAAGGAAACCAGCCTTGGGCAATCAACCGATCCAGGCTTTCACTATTAGCGACGATCTCATACAAGTGTCTGTACTTGAGCTGCCTGTACAGCCTGCCCAACTCGCGTTCGAAGGCATCCATGTCCAACTGACCTGACGGGTTCATGTCGAACGCCAAGGCGAATCCCCAAGCCTCGCGCATCAAACAAAGCACCTTGTCCTGCTTACCGAACTCTACGCAGGGAAACTGCATCGCCATCATGTCACCGATGTCGCTTAGGAAAACAGCTGTCCCGGCCTCAACGTTGCGCGTGACAATGCACTTCATGGACATGGCTGCTGTATCCAACCAAAGATCAGCAGTCTTGTCGGGCCGGATCACCAGCAAGACAATTTTGTAACTGCTGACGTCGATGGCCATCTGCACACGCTCGGACCATGCTCGGATCATGCTACCGACCGACTCGGCCAAACGGTGGAAACCTGGCTCGTCTGAGGTGATTCCCCAGCACGTGATGACTTTGACGTCCTCCCCTTTCATCGCAGCGGAAGCACTGAACCCGATGATATCCTCAACCTGCTCGAACCTGATTGGGTCGCCAATGTTACCTGCAATCGTCCCGGGCAACGGATGAGGACTTCCGGCCTCGTCGTCTTGCATGCCTGACGTCATCGCAGGCTCTCGCTCATTTGATTCATCGTTCAAATGCACCTTGGTCATCATGTCCCCCAGAGAAGTTATTACTGAGCCCCAATTCCGAATAATTCGTGATTCGCGGCCTCAGGGCCGATACTCACGCCCGCTCCTCTTCAATCGACGAACCAGCGTCATCGCTGACAGATGGGAAGATCCTCGCCATGAGCCGGACGCTTCAGTGCAAGCCATTCCTGCATCCAGAGTCGAACTCTCGCATCATCAACTTAAACTCTGCATCATTCAGTTGCATGGGAACATCAGAGCGATTGATTGGGCCTCACTAAGCACTCATGGATAGGAAAAATCAGCCTCAACCCTATTCCTGGAACACCGGCTTTCACCAACAGGGATATCCGGCAGAAGTGGCATCGCTCAACACTGGCGTGCCCTGGCTGCGAAATACTCAAATGCGTAAAGCTCGGCGGAGGGGCAGGTCTAAAGACCTCGCCCCCTCCACAGTCCGATCAAAAGATCGAACTATCGGCCACTCAAGATCATGGGAATAGTCGTGTTTTACTCGCTTACTAACCAATAAGCCTTGGCCGTCCCTCCCCCTCTCGCGTAGTCGATACAGAACGACATCAGATCACTTAGACGCTGATCAACCATTGTCCTGCGGATCCCTGGCTGGACTCCAACCACGCAAAAACTTAGCTTTGTTGCCAAGGTTGCGTTGAGTAATTCTTCGACATCTCTCAGGGTGCCTATGACGAATGATGAAGGAGCGCAGTGGCGTGCCGGATTCATTCTGTCCGCCATGTGTTGCAGCAATGTGGGTACATCGCAGTAGTAAGCGCACTTCACTAATTGCCCAGCAACCTCATACACGTCCCCTACTCGCCCGCCGTTTGCTGGCCCTCCAGCACCTTTACAGTGGTAGAAGTCGACACTCACTTCGCCCCTCGCATCGCGAGTAATGCAGATATAGTCAGCCGCTTCGCCAGTCCGATGATCATAAAAAATAGCTTGTACATCCGGCAGGCTGAGCAAATGTTGAGCCAGATGCTCCTGGACCGTTACGAGCCCACCCAACTCTTCGCGACGCGCGACGGTCGTCGCAGAATTGTCGTTCGGTAGAAACTCGACGCGAATCTCACATCCCCTCCAATCGATAGACGCTGCGTCACCAGGGGCCAGCCCCTGTGTCTGCAGGAGTGGCGGCGCCATCAAGTTCATGCCCTCGAAGGACGATCTATCAGCGGCATAAAAAACTGGGCTGTACTCTGACAACCATTCGTCAAGTGGCATCCAGTTGTCGTGAGCAGACTCAACCTCAAGAGAGGCTCCAGGAGTAGCACATGTAAACATTCTTGCCACACCGAGATGGAAACACATCTCCACAGCACCATCGAGGTGTGCAACGGAAAAAGCCATGCGTCCCAAGCCAGGCTCGACCTGAAAGCCCAATAGCTCCCATTCAGCCAGCCGGGAGTAACGGTCACGACCTTGGGGCGCAGCACGATATCGAAGCCTGGGGTTAGTTTTGAACCCTTGTCGTGGCCAGTTGGCTGCAATGACTACATCAGGCAGGCGGAGTAACTTGGTAGCAATTCGCACCTGATCCAGCTGTGTTGCGGTGATAGGAGCATCGCCGGAAATCCGCGCATTCAACGTTTGGACCCACTCGACGAAGTCTGGAGTGGAGAGGCGCTGATTACTCCAGATACGCGAGCTGCTGCTCGCTCCCACGGTTTCACGAATGTGTCCGTTATGGCCGCTACCAAAATAGTGCCCCTGTGAAAACGCCCTGCTATCACCGGACGTTACAGCTCGCTCGGCTTGCGGCCCAGTCATCACACGATAAGTCTCACCTTGGGAGTTAAGCGCTTGACTCTTGAAGCCGAGGTTGAAGAAATGCACCGCTTCCAGTCCAGCCCTAGCCCGGCTGGTCTCCTCGTAGCTCAATGGGCGGCAATGGCCAAGACAAACGGCATCCATGATGGAAAGGTAGAGCTTCTCTGTCCTGAGGGTAGAGCCAATAAAGCAAAATTTAGATTCCGGGAAATACATCAGCAAGAATGCATCGTGACGCACATCCATAACCGCATCAGAGAAAATCCATTGTGGTGGCGTTTCGTCAGCCGTCAGTACCAGAGAAATGCTTCCGTCAGCTGTCGCCCACTGCTTCGCAATCCGCAG
Organism: Pseudomonas sp. TE3911; assembly: GCF_054062775.1. Lineage (NCBI taxonomy): Bacteria > Pseudomonadati > Pseudomonadota > Gammaproteobacteria > Pseudomonadales > Pseudomonadaceae > Pseudomonas > Pseudomonas sp. TE3911. The sequence continues at coordinate 3,084,366 of NZ_JBSSFP010000001.1, forward strand.
GCGACGACCGACCGTTGAGTCCAGACGAAGAAAATCTGGAATCTCTTCGCAATGAAAAATCCGGACATGCGCGTAAAGATTGAGGGACAACGGTGAGACCGCATCGTAGTCTGACTCGGCTTGCCTACGAACAGGCAGGCTATCAATGAACTCTTGATCTAGAACGCTAGCTTGAATTTGATCGTGCGCCGCCTCGTCGATCATTTGCGCCAAGTTTACCCCCTCCCTGAGCAGGGAAGCGGTGGCCTCTTGGACCCTGGAAGTCGGCGCAATGAGTGTGGGCGTTCCCGTCGCTTCATCCATACGCGCAAAACGCCCGATAAACTGGATGGTTGGCACCAGTGATTTGTGCGGAGCATGTAGTGCCGCGACCTTGAGTTTAGGGAAGTCATACCCTTCACCAAACATGTCCACGCACACGATGCCATCCAGTTCTCCCGTTCTAAGTTTCGCCTCAATCTGATCCTGCCTTCGCTTCGTCAATCGACTATTGATTGCCTCTACAGCAAGGCCCAACCCTTGATAGAGCGGCACAAGATCCTTGGCCGCTTGAATGTTGGAAGCTCTGACGAATATTCGGTGGTCGTAGCCATTAGCTCTATCCTCGGTGAACTGCTCCACCGCGACCCGTGCTATAGCTCGGTCTACCTCGGTGTCGTTCAGTTCGTCATCAACCGGAACAGCGCGGAACGTCACCGGATCAAATGCGCCTTCATCAATCGCCCGCATGACGGGGTATCGGTAGATAAGCTTGCCTGGAATGACGAGGTGGTCGCTACGAAATGGTGTTGCAGTCAAGAATACAAATTTTGATGCCGTCAGATGTTGGAGGTAGGCGATCCATGAGTTGGCTGGAGCGTGATGTGCCTCATCGAAAATCACCAGATCAAATAGGTCTGCAGGCGGTGGGTGGTCGTAAATGGGTGATGAGCTACTTGGCGTCGAAACCACAACGTCATAGCGCTCAAGTGATCGCCATTCTGCAACTGACCCAACTCTGCCGACGTGCAGAAGGACTTCTGGCAACATGCAATCATCTGGGAGAGCACCAATGCGTCGTAGCGTGGAAAGCTCGGAAAGATGCGAGGAGACCTGCTTCCTCAAAGCGTCAGTTGGCTCTACGATCAGAACGCGTCTGACCTTCAACAAATATGGAAGCGCCATCATCAGTGATGTCTTCCCATATCCCGTAGGCAAGCACACCAATGCAGGATCGTCTTGCACCGAAAAGTGTGCCAATACCGCATGTAAGGCCCCCAACTGGCCAGGCCTGAAACCTCGGTTGGGTTCACGATGCTGCTGGAAGAGATTCAGTGCGCTCGCCTGCTCCCGGAAAAACGCCATACCAATCCCTCCCTGGAAATTAAGATAGTCCTAATCCTAATCGCAGGAAGACTGAAGGCAAAGTGAACTGGTCAAGTAATCTTGGACACTGATTAAGGTTCACGCCGCCAACCTTTCCTTCGAGACCGGCGACCGGTAGTCGTTGTAGCTATGAGGTCTGCTGATGTTGTAGCGCGAGACATAGCGCTGCACGTCTGCTCGGGCCTCATGTTCGAGTTTGTAACCCGTTTCAGGCACCCACTCCGACTTCAAACTGCCAAAGAAACGCTCCATTGGAGCGTTGTCCCAGCACTCGCCTTTACGGCTCATGCTTTGCCTAAATCCATGTTTCAGCAGCAAATTTCTGAATTTATGACTGGTGTACTGACAACCTTGGTCAGAATGAAACAACACATCCTGAGGATGGCCCCGTAGCTCCACTGCCATGCCTAGTGCTTCGCAGGTCAGGTTGGCATCGGAAATCATCGAGAACGACCAGCCTACGATCCTGCGAGCGTACAGATCCAAAATGGCTGCGAAGTACATTCACCGCTTGCCGACCTTGATGTAAGTCACGTCGCCACACCACACCTGATTAACCGCCGTCACGTCAAATTTCCGCTTGAGCATGTGCGGCGCTACCAAGGCCTCCACGCCCGGCGACTTGTACTTATGGCGCCTGCGCTGACGACTAGCGATGCCAGCTTCGCGCATCAAACTGCGAGCCATGTAACGTCCGATACGATGCCCTTTGGTTTGTAGCTCCTTGGACAAAGTACGTGCGCCGGCCGACTCTCTGGACGCCTTGTGGTGCCTGACCAGCGCGGCTTTGAGCTTATCCCGTTCGGGATTTGCTCTGCCTTGGCGCTGGCGCCAGGCGTAGAAGCTACTGCGGTTGACCCAAAACACCCGGCAACACCTTTTAACGCCGTACTGCTCGTCCAGCTCATCGATCAGCGTGAATGATCTTTGGCGTCCAAAAGCAGGAGAGCACTGGCCTTTTTTAGGATTTCGATATCCAGGTCTTTCTCTCTAAGCAGAGCTTTGAGCCTCTGGATTTCTCGTTGATCAGCGGTAATCGCCTTGGCCCCTACCGGAGTCGAGCCCAAGCGTTCTTTTTGCACTTGATCGATCCAGCGGCGTAGGGCTGTGGGGCCGATATCCAGGCTGGCACAGACTTCGGTAACCGGCTGACCTTCATCCAACACCATGCTGGCAGCCTTGAGCTTGAACTCACTCGAATAAGATTTACGCATATCCAAACACCTCAGATTTGGGCGCTATCATAGCGCCCGATTGAAGTGTCCAAAATCATTAGGCCAGTTCAAAGGGCCGCTGCGTAAAGTATGAAGTTGATCAAAGAGGGTGAAGCTGAAGGTTAAATGTGGGGGTATTTTTCAGGCATGAAAAAGCCCAATTTTTTTGATTGGGCTAAGACATTGAAATATATGATCGGGACGCCGACTGAAGGCGTAAACCTTATTCAGTATTCGATTCTATAAGATGCTTGGGTTTCCTTCGTTTCTGATTGAATCAACGCTCTATCGGTAAGCGCGTACGCAAAGAATGGGGGAACCCTATGAATGGGAGTTGCCCCTTCCCTGTGCTGGCTATAGTTTGAAACGCGAAACGACACTACGCAGCTCCCCTGCCAGTAGCGTGAGCTCCTCCGCAGTCACAGCGTTGTCCTCTATGCCCTCCATCAGCGCAACGCTCCCGTTACGAATCTCGGTCACATTGCGATTGATATCCTCCGAGACGGCGTGCTGCTGAACCGCCGCGCTGGCTATCTGGGTGTTCATTCCCACGATTTGCTCAACGCCGTCATTGATTGCATCCAGGCTAGTCGAGGCCTGATCAGCGGATTCGATGCATTCCTGAGCGCGCAGTTTGCCCGCTTTCATTTGCTCGACGGCATCGCCTGTCGCCAGTTGCAGCTCCAGGATAATCCGGCGGATCTCTTCGGTTGAGTTTTGTGTGCGCGAGGCCAGAGTTCTGACCTCGTCGGCGACCACCGCGAATCCTCGACCCTGCTCACCGGCACGGGCCGCCTCAATGGCCGCGTTCAACGCCAGCAGGTTCGTTTGATCAGCAATGTTACGGATCACCTCAATAACGCCGCCGATCTGCTGGCTGTGTTGCGCAAGCGCCGAAACCTTTTGCGCACTGCGCTCTACCTCATCGGCCAAGGCTTCAATAGTCACGCGGGTTTCCTGCATCTTCGCAAGGCCGGTGTTGGAGGACTGGCTGGCGTGCCCAGCGGCATGGGCAGCACCCTCGGTGTTCTGCGCCACGTCCGCAACGCTGGTGGTCATCTCGTTGATAGCCGTAGCGACTTGTTCGGTTTCGCTTTGCTGGGCGCTCATCGCCCGTTTAGCGAGGTCAATCGACACCCCAATGCGCTCCGCCGCATCGGAGACAGATTGTGAACTGCGCTCGACATGGGCAAGCGAGGAGCCAAAGGCTTGCACCATATGGTTAAGGCCGTTGCCCACGTCGGCCATTTCATCTTTGCCGCGCACTTGAACTCGCACGCTCAGGTCGCCCTGAGCAATGAGTTGGGTGGCAATCAAAACATCGTTGATCGTGCGACGCATGGCGCTGTAGATGCCGCTGAACACATACACCAGCAACAGGCCAAGAACGACAAACATGCCTAGAATGAATAGTCGTTCCGACGTTTTTTCCTGAACTCGGCGTTCAAGCGCATTCAAAAGTGCGTCTTGCAGCGTGTCTTGCGCTTTGTACAACTGAGCCACCACCGCATTGCCCTTGGCCGGCAAGTTCTGAACGCCGGTGATGGTGTCGCTTGGTGCGTCAATCAATACTTCGAGGTCAGCACGGAAACTGTCCAGGCTCACAAAAGCACTGGTGATCGGTGCCTGAATACTATCGGCGAGGGCAGGTTCTCTGCGACGCAACAGGGCGAGGCTTTGGTGAAGTTCTTTGTGGATGAGTAACTCATTTTTGAGCATCGATTTGATAACGCTACGCCCCCCCGCACTCAACGTTTGCCCGTCATGTAGCCCGCTGGCCAGCCCGCGCAATTGCCCGACGATATTGATTTGTCGTGGCAGCCTCAAGGTGCTCTGATCGATCATGAACAACGATGCGTAATCTTCATCCAGCACCATGCCCGACGTGGCCGATACGTAGTACACGAAGTTCAACGTCTCGGTGAGCTGATCGTTCCAGTGGTCGAAGATGGCGCTCTGGTCTGCATCCGCTTTCGCCAGCTCAATCAAACGCTGCGCCCCAGAGTGCAGACGCTGCACTCGATCACCGGTTTCCAGCTGTGTGTTGAGTTGTCGGTCGGTTCCAGCCAGTTTCGAAAACGCGTCCTCCAGCTTCGTCTGGTTGGCCGATAGATCGGCTTGAGCGGTTCTATCACCGCTGAGAAAGCGGTTCGTCAACGCGCGTTGCAACATTGATAAGCGCAGTACAGGTGTGACGTCCAACAGATAGCGCTGGCCCAATTGTTCCGAGCGAATAACCTCAAGGCTCTGGTTTATCTGATGGATGACGCGCGTACCGAGTAGAACCAGAGGGATGAAGACAATTATTGCGAGCACACCGAATTTCGTGGGGAAGCGTAATCGGTTAGCCAGGTGCACGGCAGGAGCAAGGATATTCATAGAGTTCTCACAGCCCGGATCGGGATGGTTTGTAGTTAATGTGTAGTTGAGAACACTCCGTTTTCTCGAATGCCTGGCTCTGTCTGGCTCATTCGGCTAATCACGTTTTATGTACTTAACGTTCAGACATCCTGTCGGCATTGAGATTGAGAACTTTATGAAAAGTTGTACATATATTTATTTTTGTACAACTTAGGAACGCTTTGAAAGCAGTGATGTCTCCGAGCCATCAGTGCTTCAAGGGAGTCTCGTATGGGAAGCGCTGAGGTCGCTACCGGATTGATCTGTGCTGGAGGTCATTTGTCTCTCATCTATACCCCAGCAGCGACGCAAGGTCGGCGAGCCAACCGGTGGAATTCTGCTTTGCGCACCTGGAAATACAGGAGCAGTGGTTAGCTGGGAAATGAAGTGGGCAGCTCGATACTGCGGGGATGGAACCTGTAGCCACAACGCGGGCAGGTTGGATTCGGCAAGTGCGGGGTGCTGGAACAGCAACGAACAACAACCACACTGTTCTCAGACAATCAAATCACGTGGATTGTTGGCAGAGGCATGATGAAGCATCTGGCTCATGCCAGCCATTCGCATCGGCTGGCTTTTGTCGCGGGTAAGGCTGATCCCCTGACTGTTCAGAGGACCGGCGAAGATCATCAGCATGGCGAACAGACTTAGCCATGCTCCGATCAGGTGGCTGTTACGCATCATCCGCGCACTTGAGGATTACACCTTGCCTTCGACACAGGGGCTCACAGCTTTCCGATAGCCCAGTAGCGAATCCAGGATGATAAAGCCCAGGAGACTGACGCCCAGTACGGGCAGCGCAAAGCCAATCGACAGTGCTGCCAGGATCAAGGCCCATTGCGCGCCCGGAGTCAATGAGCGCCAGAGGTTCAAGAGCGTTGCCTGCTGATTGCGCGCCAAAGAAAGCGTTGGACGACGTCGCCACCACATTACATAACCCATGACAACCATGACCGCCAGGCCACTGGCGAAGACCACCAGCACCAATTGATTGGCCAGACCAAACAACACGCCCATGTGAGCATCAATGCCCCAGCGGGTGAGCTTGGCGGGCAACGAGTATTCTGAAAACCTTACGTGGTCGACCACTTCCAGTGTTTGCGGGTCGATCGACACGGCATCCACTTGCGTCGGCCAACTGCGATCTATCTCGCTGACAACCCAAGCCTTGTCACTACTCGTAGATGGCCTGATTTCAACCTTGGCAGCATCGATATGCGCGCCACGCGCGCTGGCCAGAATACTGTCGAACAAAGCAGCGTCCACCATGGATGCCTGTGCCATTGGTGCCATGTGTATATGATGCTCGGCGTGCTCGCCCACGGGCATCGGCATCGCCGCCGACTTGCCCAATGAGGTGGCCACACTCGGGGTTGACCAGCCATAGTAGGCACGCAACACGCCGATGTTATCGCCGGCGTACTGTGACCACGTCAAACCGGTGGCCGAGAAAAACAGCAGCCCCAGCAGCAGCCATACGCCGGTAGTGGCATGCCAGCGGCGCACATTGCCGCGCTCACGGCTCTGCCGACGACGGCGAACTGCCCACAGCACCAGACCACCGAGTGCAGCTACCCACAACCATGAAGCCGCCAACTCGCTGTAAATCCTGCCGATATCCCCCAGCAAAAGACCTCGATGAAACTGATCGATCCAGGTGCGTAGCGGTAGCACACCACTAGTACCGTAAACCTTTATGTCCCCGCGAATTTCGCCACTCACCGGATCCACGAACAGCGCCCGATGCTCTGACGGGCCAAAGCCCGGATCGCTGAACATAACTCGAGTGGTATCCCCTTCCCGTGGGGCCGGGCGAACCGCTGCCACGCTTAGGCCTGGACCCGCCGATGCCTGTGCGCGTTGAATCTGAGCCTGCAAGCTCATAGCGGAGCCACGGCTGTCTGTGTGCAGGGCATGTGCGTAGAGCGAATCTTCGATCTGAGGGGTCAGTGCATAGACGACACCACTCAAGGTCGCGACCAGCATGAAGGGACCGACGAATACGCCGATGTAAAAATGGAGCCGCTTCAGAAAGGCGGCAAACGCCATGGACGGCTTTGGCTCCGGGCTTGAAGATGATGCAGACATAGGGACTCACCAACGTGTAAACGCGGCCGACCGGGATCACATCCCAGAAGACTATAAATTCAGTATTGGATGCTCTTGCGAGCGATACTCAAAGTTCCACGAAAGGCGTTAAGGGGCCTGTGGATTGAGTGCCGGGAGCGTGTGCCTTGATAACTTCCCGTGCCAGAGGCCAGGCAACACAAAACGGGGGCTGCGGGTCCGGATCAGCCAGCCCAGTGCAACGAAAAAAATCATTGCCAGCGTCAGTGTTCCGGCAAACGAACAGTCTCCCGACTGCGCCTTCATGCTTCCTGACGCGCCCATTTTTTTTGAAGATCCGTCCATGGGCATGTGCATCTCGTGATCACCTGCATGATGGCCTCGATGCATGTCCGACATCCCAAGGCCGTCGTGGGAACCTGAGGCCACAGCGTTACCGGTAAAAGCGGCCATCATCTGACCGTGACCGATACTGCACGCAAGACCATTGAACAAGATAACTGCGTACAGTATCCAGGCGATGGGCGAGCAGTGGGTTCGGAATAAATTCATGGCGAGTAATTTAGCATCTCTAACTGTGTCAAAACACAGCTGTGTGATGACCCGTATGAGAGTGGCAGCAAACCAACCAAAGATCTTCCGGCCCCAGCGACTGCTCGAGCTGGAAGTCGGTACTGCGCCGTCTGGCGCCGTATTGTTCGAACACACCATCAATCCCGTGACGTTGCAATTCGCAAAGCAAAAAGTAGTCTTTTCACGCCAAGGTGGCTTCGATGGAAAACCACCTCGTTTCGAGTTAATCACGGACTAGAATTCACGCTGCCACTAGCCAGGAGGGCTCGACCGATATTCTTCGCTGCTGTCAATGTGACGGACAACGCTCTGCGTTCGAGTTCCTCGGTTGTGCAGCGCACCGCAGGGGCTGCGATACTGATGGCGCCTACAGGATAACCATCGATATCCAATACCGGGACGGCCAAAATCCGTAGTCCCTCAGCGAAAAGTGAATCGGTAATGATGTATCCATCCGTTCGAATTTTCTCGAGTACCTCGGAAAGCGGTCGAGATAGTGCTTTGCTCTTAAAGGATGCGGATAAGGAAAGCGCCTCAATGCGCTCGACTTCGTGCTCAGGCAGAAACGCAAGGATCGATTGGCCAATTGCTGTTTGGCAAGCGGGGACGGTTGTACCGATACGGATATCTACTCCCAGGCGAGTGATGCCCGCCCTGACACGCTCAAGATAGAGCACATCGGCCCCTTGAAGAACGGCAAAGCTCGCAGCTTCGCTTATTTCGCTGACGAGCCCTTTAAGAACAGGACGAACCAGGCTGCGCAGATCTGTATGCGCAATTGCGTGGAAGCCTAGATTGAGAATCTTGAGTGTGAGGGAAAAACGCTTGCTTTCAGGGATACGAGAAACATATCCGAGATCCACCAACGTATTGAGCATACGGTAGGTTGTGCCAGGGTCGAGGTCGGCCTTGGCTGCGATCTGGCTCAATGTAAGCTCGTCTTTTTCCGCAGTGAAGGCCTCCAAGACTCGAAATCCTTTGGCAAGTGACTGAACAGTGCTGCGCTGGCTTTTGTCTTCGTCAGCAGAGTTCGTCGGTTCGCTTTTTGTTGAGTTTCTGGGAGCCATGGGCGATATCCATCTGGGGTAGTTCTTGTTTTCGGAATGCGAAAAACCGTTAAAAAGAATAGCACCTGGCGGTGCGTTGGCCTACTCGGTTATCCACCGCCCGGTTTCCGAGTTGCGAAATGATCACTTATTGCCTTCCCTCGTCTTCAGCTTTCCCGCCTCACTGGACGTACAGACTCAGGGATCCAGCGAAGAAGCCAACCGCAGATCCGCAATCTGAACGGCTAAAGCGAATTCGTCGAACTTTTGGATTTGCGGCTTCAAAAACTCATCCGTTTCCACCTCGCTTCAATGTGTCTGGTATAGCTTAAATCCAGAGAGTGTCAGGGTGGCGTGGATATTCAGCGCGTTCTTAAGTGCTCTACAACCCCCATGTGATCGGCGCAATAGATGGCACTTTGCAACCGTGGCCGGCCTAAATCTGCAAAGCCTTTATAAAACCTAATGGAATTTCATGGGCAGCAAACATGACATAAAAGAATAAAAAAGCAGTTGGATCGTCAAAAAAAGTGTGGGCCCTGCAAACTGATGGTGGTAGTCTGAATACAAGAAAGAAAAAACTTTCGCATTCCGAAAAACAAAAAAGGCGCGACGAAAGATGAAACAGACCGCTAACCAAGATGCCTACCCCGAACATTCCGTCGTCTATGACCAAGGCAATTGCATAAATGCCCGTCTTCCCGCGATTGGCTCATGCCGCCCGCATGCTGTGCCCGGTTTGCATACCAGGTCAGCCTTTATTCGCACTCAGTTCAACAGCGCCCGCTCTGTATATGACGTGCGCCGCTTCCGTAATAGTGTCGAAATACAATCAGTGCCGTCGACATCGCTCTCGAACGACACTTTCAGTACCTCAGCTAAAAAAGTCCTCGCGTTTTTTCCTTCGCCGTGAACACGGTCATGAAGTAGTAATTTCTGAAAAGCTGATCACCCAGCATTAGCCAGTAATGCTAAATAAGATTAGCTTGGGAATAAACTACACCACTGCACTGTGTTTACGACGGTAAGTTTTTTATCGCTCTGAAAAGCGCAAAAACAATAAAGGAAGTGCTATGTTGATGCATCACGTTGAAACTGAGCCCTTGCCAGAAAAAGTTAGAAGTCAGGCGAATATTAGTGCCAGGTTAGAAAGGCTTCCCATCACCAGACAAGTATTTTGGGCCAGGAATATTATTGGTGCCGCGACTTTCTTCGACGGTTATACAGTCATTGCCATTGCCTATGCGATGCCGGTTCTGGCCAAAGAGTGGAGCCTCAGCGGCACCCAAATCGGCATGATTCTCTCTGCCGGTTATCTGGGGCAGCTGTTCGGCGCATTGATCTTTGGATGGCTGGCCGAGAGAATTGGGCGTATGAAGGTGCTGACATTTACCATCCTGTTGTTCGTATCGATGGACGTCGCCTGCCTGTTTGCGTCCAGCGCAGCGATGATGATTGCTTTCAGGTTCATACAGGGCATCGGTACGGGAGGAGAAGTCCCGGTCGCGAGCGCCTATATCAACGAATTGATCGGCTCCAAAAAACGAGGAAAATTCTTCCTTCTGTACGAAGTCATGTTTCTGCTTGGTCTGGTAGGGGCCGGGATAATTGGCTACTTCCTCGTTCCGATCTACGGCTGGAAAGCAATGTTCGCAGTGGGGTTGGTACCCGCGATGCTGCTGATTCCCCTTCGTTTCTTCCTATTCGAATCGCCGCGTTGGCTTGCTTCCAAGGGGCGCCTTGAGGAGGCTGACCGGATTGTCACTCGCCTGGAAAATAGCGCGGTCAAAGCAGGCAAGACACTGCAACCTCCAGTAGAAGTGCCGCAGATGCATGCGATAAATAACAGAGGGGGTTGGAAAGAGCTTTTCAAAGGCATCTACTTTAAGCGCTCACTCGTTATTTGGGCCATGTGGTTTGGCTCCTACATGGTCGCTAATGGACTTATTACCTGGCTGCCGACACTTTATCGTCAACACTTCCATTTGCCGCTCGAAACCAGCCTGGCTTATGGTTTCATGACATCAGCAGCGGGTGTAGTTGCTGCAGTAATTTGTGCACTATTGATTGATAAGGTCGGTCGTCGCCGCTGGTACATGGGTGCCTTGTTTCTCGCCGCAATACCTCTCGCGATACTGGCCACCACAGGCGCAACGGCACCAATAAAGATACTGGTACTGGCCGGATTGGGATATGCGCTGGTCCAGACAGTTACTTTTTCGCTGTATTTGTACTCGGCGGAACTTTATCCCACTCGGCTACGCGCGTTAGGTACGGGTGTAGGTAGCGCCTGGCTAAGATTGGGTTCGGCATTGGGTCCAATAATTGTAGGTTTTACCGTCTCCGGCGTGGGTGTTCAATATGTGTTCGGTATTTTTGCGGCGGTGTTATTGATGACAGCCGTTATCACCGCATTATTCGCTATTGAAACCAAAGGCCGAATTCTGGAAGAGCTATCGCCATAAATTTCAACTGCATAAATTTCAAACCGCAACAACTGAATTAGTTTCAAACTCAGAGCACATAAGTATGTGTTTTGCGCCCGCGCATGCGTTATTTGCGAAATTTAACCAAACCAGAGGTAATGAAATGAGCACTAAAAACACTATCGACCTTAAAGGCCTCGTTCCTGCTCCTGTCACGCCGTTCACTCGTGAAGGTGAAGTTGATTATGCCGCTATCCAGAAACTGGGTGCCTGGCTCGGCAGCTTTGAAGGCGTGAAGGGACTGGTTGTTCTGGGCCACGCGGGTGAAGGTACCTTCCTGACTCAGGAGGAACAGGGTCGTGTGATCCAGGCTTTCAAGGAATCGGTAGGCGGCCGTCTGCCAATCATCGCTGGCATCACTGGCGAAGGGACTCAAGTAGCCGCTGAAGAGGCCAAGCGTGCCGTAGCTAATGGTGCAGCAGCAGGCCTGGTTTATCCATCCCACGGCTGGCTGCGTTTCGGCTATCAGAAAGGTGCTGCGCAGGACCGCTATAAGACGATCTACGAAGAAAGTGGCCTGCCACTGATCCTGTTCCAATACCCAGACGTGACCAAGGCGACCTACGACCTGGAAACTCAACTGGAAATTGCCAAGCAACCTGGCGTGTTCGCCATGAAAAACGGTGTTCGCAACATGCGTCGCTGGGACACCGAGATCCCGGTAGTCCGTCGTGAAGTTCCCGATCTGCAGATCCTGACCTGCCATGACGAATACCTGTTGCACACCATGTTCGACGTAGACGGCGCATTGGTCGGCTACGGCAGCCTGACCCCAGAGCCGCTGATTGAGCTGATCGCTGCTGGTAAGCGTCGCGACTACCCCGCTGCTCGCGCCATCCACGACAAACTGCTGCCAGTTACTCGCAACGTCTACCACCGCGGTTCCCACATGGAAGGCACAGTAGCCCTGAAACATGGTCTGGTTGCCCGTGGCATCTTGGACCATGCCACCGTGCGCTCGCCGCTACTGCCACTGGCAGAAGGCGCCGACAAGGAAATCGCAGACGCATTGCGCAGCGCTGGTCTGATCTGACCACGAGCCAAATTGATGCCGTACTCCAAAGGTGCGGCTTTGAGGTGAACCACATGCCAAAGGCCTGCACATCAGGCCCTTGGCATCACTCGATCCGGATACTTCTCCACCTACATTCGAGCCGTTTTCCCGGAAGTGCGGCGTTGAGCCCGCTCAACTGGTGATGACAGGCCGACATTGCCCTTCAATAAAAACAACAGGGGACAGGTCTTGAACATTCAGAATAATCGCGCAACTCGTGTGTTTTTCATTCCCGCTTTGGTTTTACCTTTCAACGCACTGGCTCAGGGTTTTGTGGATGACACAACCGCTACTCTGAACTTCAGAAATTTCTTCTTTGATCGCAACTTCACAGCGCCTGGTGTTGCACAAAGCCAGGCTCGTGAGTGGACGCAAGGTTTTATCTTCGACCTCAAATCCGGCTTTACCCAAGGCACCGTGGGAGTTGGGGTTGACGTGCTGGGGAAATACGCAGTGAAGCTCGATGGAGGCGCAGGAAGGTATGGTGCGCTGCTGTTGCCAAAGGACGCCGACGGGGAGCCTGCGGGGAGTTTTGGGAGACTCGGCGTCGCGGTCAAAGCAAAGTTCTCGAATACGGAGTTGAAGGTAGGCGAGTGGATGCCCAATTTCCCGATTGTTACAGCGGATGATTTTCGCGCCTTGCCGCAGACTTTTCGCGGTGCCCAGATTGCTTCGCAAGAACTCAAAAACTGGTCCTTCTATGCAGGCGACCTGAAAAAAACCAGTCTGCGCAATGACTCCTCGATGGAAGACCTCACCTTTGGCTCGGCTCGATCAGACTCTTTCGAGTTTCTCGGCGCCGACTATCGCTCCCCCTCCAAAAATACAACGGTCAGGCTTTGGTCTGGTGAGCTGAAAGACATCTATGAACAGCACTACCTCGGGCTGAACCAGAAATGGCAACTGACTGAAGGGGTATCGGTGAACTCCAACCTTGGTTTTTTCTGGGGTAAAGACTCAGGAAGTGCGAAAGCCGGTCAGTTGGATAACCGTACTGTGTCAGCGCTATTTAGCCTCAACATGGCTGAACATGCGATCAGCCTAGGACTGCAAAATGTCTCGGGGGATACCGGTTGGATGCGTATTGGAGGAACCGGCGGTATCTATTTGGCCAACAACACCTTTAACCATGCGTTCGACAATCCCCGGGAACGGTCCTGGCAAGTTCGCTATGACCTCAATTTCGCCGGCTACGGAATTCCTGGTTTGAATTTCATGACACGCTACGTTCACGGTGACAACGTGGAACTAAAAAATGTTGATGATGGTTCAGAGTGGGTACGAGAATCGGAGTTGGGCTACGTAGTCCAGAGCGGAAAGCTCAAATTTCTATCTGTTCGCTTGAGGAATTCAAGCATCAGGCGGAATTTCAACGCCAGTGATTACGATGAAAATCGGTTGATCGTCAGTTACCCGTTAGACGTTTTCTAATAGATAATTATCCAATTACGGATTAACACTAATAGTGTACGAATGATAGAACAGCAGGATCAAATATCGTCCAATTAGTCAAACTGGTCGCCGACGCTGCCACATGCCCGTAATCCAGGGGTGGGAGAACCAGTAAATGGAGCGTCCCCCAGTGTCGCCTTAAAGCTTAAAACGCGAAACGACAGTACGCATTTCACCCGCCAACAATGAAAGCTCTTCTGCCGTCAAAGCGTAACCTTCTATGCCCTCCATCAGCGAAAGGCTACCGTTGCGAATCTCGGTCACATTGCCGTTGATATCCTCAGAGACGGCGTGCTGCGTCGGTCGTCGCTAGTTGCAGCTCTTGGATAATCCGGCGGATCTCTTCAGTAGAGTTTTGTGTCCGCGAGGCGCGGGTTCGACCTCGTCCGCGACCACCGCGAAGCACCGACCCCGTTAAAAAAGTCCGCTCCATTCGCTGCGGGGACCCTGCGGACCCCACTAAGATAGTGGGCCCACTGATAAGCGCCAACCAGTGCGAATTCATCCGTGGCCAGATCGACGACGCCGTCGCAAAAGGTGCACGTCTGCTAACGGGTGGCGAATACCAGGGTAACCTGTTCCAACCCGCCGTCGTGACCGACGTCACGCCCCCCATGGCCCAATCTTAACCTCGCTTTCGAAAGCGATTTTAGACGCTATACGCGATGGTGAATTGCCGTATGGCTGCCTCGAGATTTCTGTTCCTTTAGGAAGCTATATAGAGCCCTATCAACTGACCATCCGCCATTCACGGATGAATTCGTCTGGCTTAAGCCTACTACTTTATAGTTGCCCGGACCGCACACCAACGGGAAAGGCGACCTTATCAAGCACGTCCCCCCGATGCCCAACGTAAGGAGACTGTAATTCAAGCAAAAAAAGCTGCCCTCCTCCTGCCGCCTGGCTTCCGGCGGGCGCGACCAATCTTGGTAGCTATCTCGCTGATGCTGATTGCGCACTCAGCATCTGCATTGCGCGTCAGACTGGTGTTGCGTGCCGACGCAGCGTGGCGGCCACCTGCCAGGGGGTAGCGCCAGCATACTCGAAGTCAAAGTTGCAATTGTGCTGCACGAAATTCAGTGCTTGGCCGCAATTGATCAGGTCGGTCTGCGCAGTGGAAAGGTGCGGAAAAGCATGGAGCGAGTTGCGCCGACGACTTATGCTCTTCGCCGAGCAGCAGAAGCTCTCTGATCAAGCACGGCTGATATTCGATTGCATCCCGAAGATGATTCGCTCAACGCGCGTACCGGGTAAGCCGACCTATTTGTTAGAGGACAGCGCGACGCACCGACACACACAACTGCGTCACGACTGGCGTCAGCGTCAACATCAACGCCGACGCGCAGGCAATACGTAAACTTGCTGTTCGCCGTCAGATCGAACGGAGGCATATTTCAGCGGTAGCAGTCTAACGGCGTAACATCGGAATGCCCGCACAAAAAATAGATGCGCAACATGGTCTCGAGGTTGGAGCTTCCTGCCGACGAGGCCTTAAGGTACAACCCGTCGTTTAGGCCCGGCAGACCAGTCCGGGATAACATCTGTCGAAACCTCCGCGGCGAGTTTGCTTGCACCCACGGTGTTTTCCAGAAAGACTCCTACCTACCGTGCTGGTCGACGTACAGTTGAATCTTGATGCCGTTCATCAAGACGATGTTTACGCTGAAATGTAGCCATTTTTTTAAATTATCCAGAGTCAATCTAGTTCTTTCTTAATACCAACATCTTTTGCGATGGCCGAACTGCATGAGTCGCAACAATGGCGCTGGTCAACAATAAGTGGTCACGGTGAGTCATGTACTGGACCCCGACGCTGTGTCGTAATTGACGTACCATTAAATTATCCAGGACTCCTGCCGATGGCCAATAATGAAAATAATGCCTCACACCTGTCCCAAACGCTTAGATGGACTGATGCGTTTGCCCTCTCCATGGCGGTATCGGGCTCCATATTCGCTTCTTTTGGATTCGCGCTAGGGGCGCTAGGTCCGATCGGAGCACTGCTTCTATGGGTAGGATCAGCAGCAATTGGTGCGTGTCAAAACTGGATATTTCTTGAAGTCAGCGCCATGTTCCCAAACAAACCAGGCGGCGTTGCAATGATAGCCACTGAAGGTTGGAGACGCCGTTGCGCTCTGGTGGGCCCGATCGCTTCTTTCGGTTACTGGTTGGGCTGGTCAGCAGTACTCGCAATTGTAGGCGTCAGCGCTGGTTCGCTGATTCAAGCACAATGGTTCCCAGAGCAGATCTGGAGCTACCAACTCGGATCAGTGAACATTGGACTTGCACAGTTTATCGGCGTAGGTCTGATAGTGCTTTTCTGGCAGTTCAACCGCTTGGGCGTACAGATGGCAGCGTCCGCCTCAAAATATATGGGCGCCCTGCTATTGGTTCCAATTTTAGTCCTAGCATTTGCTCCGCTCTACAGTGACGCTTGGAAGTTCGAACACTTTCAGAACGCTTGGAATAATTTGCCTGTTGCAGATTGGAATACAGGTCGTACCGCACTGATGTGGCTTTTCCTCATTGCGTGGAGTGCCTACGGCACAGAAATGTGCGCTGCGTTTGGCCCTGAATACCGCAGCAAGAAAGACATGCGTCTGGCCCTAATAACATCTGGTGGTTATACAGTTGCTGTGTTCGCTGCAGTGGCTTTCAGCCTCGGAGGCTTGGCCGATCAGCAGGCAGCAATTGACAATCCGAATGGTTTCTTTATCGGAGCTTTCGATGCAATCTTGGGTAGCGAATACAGCAGCTTCTTCATTAGCACGCTGCTAGTCGGACTATTCATGGGACTGAATGCCTCCCTCGCGGACGGATCGCGTGCCCTATATGGCATGGCACTTGACGGTTTGACGATTCGCCAACTGGGTGTGCTTAACAAGCATCAAGTACCGGGCCGGTGTATGGCTGTCGCAGTCGTAATTAACATTGCAATGGTCTTTCTGCTCTCCTCTCCTCTCGCCATCTTGGTGACTGCTAATATCGGCTATGTGGTATCGATTTTCTTTGCCCTTACTGGGTTTCTGTGGCTCAGGAAAGATGCTGCTGACATTGAAAGACCTGTAAAACTTAGAGCTGGGTGGATTCCGATCGCATGGGTCTTTAGCTTACTGACCGGCCTGATAGTGCTTGTGGGGGCAGCCTCAACGGAACTCGTAGGATACGGTGGGACGAAAGAGCTTTTGATGGGCATAGGTATTCTACTTCTTTCCGTAGTGCTTTATGGTTTACGGAAACTGCAAGACCGCTTTCAACCCGGTGATCCAAAAACTCATCAAAGCGGTCACTGACAATTATGGCATCCGACGGCCAGACCCACTGGCCTTCTCAATTCAAATTCTAGCGCCCGATTTTCGCGATACGGCCCTACTCATTGCTTATTTAAAACACTGAGTAAGCAACATTAGACTCCGCACATTGAGTTTTAGAGCCCCATCTATTCGAAACGAGGATGGGGCTCGTCAACGTGTACGAACCTTAGCTCTGACCGCCAGCAGTAACTGCCGGCACTATAAATACTGTCGAGTGTCATCGCGCTTTCCATTGGCCTGGTCGGCGCACTTTTCATTTACTTGATGCCAGGGCGCCGCCGCTACGTAAGCGTCCGGCCAATTCACCTACCGTATCAGTGGATGCCTGCCGATCGCTACAAGGTGTATTCGCTGGCATAACATAAATAGAACGATCCTTTTCTCATGGCGCTTGGCTCTATCTGACTCAGTGGGGTGGTGACGCTTAGACGCTTAAATGCATAAAGAAACGTTTCAGTCGGCGCGTCACGATGAGAATGACAAACCTTTTTATTTGTGTGTGGGTTTGGAGCACGAAGCACCAGATAATGCCAAAGAGACATTCTGGCGGAAAGAGCGATCATGAAGCGCAGCACTGCTGCCTGCTCGAGGTTAATTGACCGGGCAATCGATGTTGGTACGCATACAAAAACTCGTTACAGATCTGGCTTATTAAAATTGGATCTCGGCCGATGAAGGTACATACACAATAAGAAGTCAGTGGCTCAGGCCAACTGATGGTCAACCCGCACATTGCTCCCAAGCGAGATAACCCAATGCTCGACACTCTCTCCATCCGCTTAAAGATCACCCTTCTCTCCGGATTGTGCCTCTTGGGCGTGATTGGCCTGATCGTCAGCCTGAATCTCTACCAAAGCAGTCAGAACAATCTATTGATCAGTACGTCGAGCAGCAAGATGCTGACGGAAAGCGGGGACGACCTGCTGCAGGCCAAGGCCGCAGAGCAGGCGAGTAAGCTGCAAAGGGCCTTCGGCGATAGTCTGCTGATGCTCACCGTTCTTTCCGACCAAGCCTCCAACTTGCGCACTATGGCCACCCAGCGCGGATTGGCTGCCGCCACGCTGCGTGAAGAACTGACCCAGAGCCTCAAGACCACCTTTGATCACAATCCGCAGATATTGGGGCTTTGGGTGATTTACGAGCCCAATGCGCTGGAAGGTAAAGACAGTGAGTTCATCAACGACGCCGCGCGTGCCTCCAATGAAAAAGGACGTTTTACCAGCGGCTGGAATCGGGGGGCCGGTCAGTCGATCAATATCGTGATTCCCGAAGACGATTTGCAAAAGACCGAGCTGAGTATCAGCGGCGTCCCATATAACAGTTGGTACACCTGTCCGCGAGACACGCGACACACCTGCCTGATGGCACCCTTTATCGATACCCAGGCGGGAATGGCACAACTGATGACCACCCTCTCCATGCCCTTGATTGCCGATGGCAAGGTCATCGGCGTCATTGGCGTGGACCTCGCACTCGGGGCTTTGCAAGCGACCGCCAGTGATGCACAGCAGACGCTGTTCAACGGCTCGGGCCATATGCTGATTGTCTCCGACAGCGGTGTCCTCGCCGCTTACAGCAAGGATGCCAGTCAGATCGGCAAACACATCAGCGTCCCTTTGGGAGATGAAAGCAAGGCAGTGCTCAGCGCATTGCAACTCAAAAAGCCGGTGGTGTTGAGTCAGGACGAATTGATCCGCGCGGTCTACCCCGTTGCGCCCATCCCTGGCGCCGCGGCGTGGGGGGTGGTGATTGACCTGCCCAGGGACGTACTGCTGGCCGACTCATTGGAACTTCAAACATTGCTTAACCAGGCGCAAACCCGGGACACCCTGAAGTCGCTGCTGGTCGCAACAGGCGCTGGACTGCTGGGCCTGCTGCTCATCTGGTTCACCGCCTCTGGCGTAACGCGCCCCATCAACAGGGTCGCTCAGATGCTCAAGGCAATTGCCAGCGGCGACGGCGACCTTACACAGCGGCTGAACTACAGCAAGAAAGACGAACTGGGCGAGTTGGTGAAATGGTTCAACCGTTTCCTCGACAAACTGCAACCTACCATCGCACAGATCAAACAGAGCATTAATGACGCTCGCGGCACTGCCGACCAGTCCTCGGAAATCTCGAGGCAGACCAGTGAAGGGATGCAGGTGCAATTTCGCGAGATCGATCAGTTGGCAACAGCCTCTAACGAAATGAGCGCGACGGCCCATGAAGTCGCGCACAGCGCATCGAGCGCCGCCCAGGCTGCGCAAGGTGCCGACGAAGCGTCAAGAGAAGGCATTACCATCATCGAAAGAAGCACTCGCGACATCAACGCCTTGGCTAGCGAGGTCAGCAAGGCCGTCGCGGAAGTCGAAGCTTTGGCGGTCAACAGCGAGCAAATCGGCTCGGTACTCGAAGTCATCCGCAGCATTGCCGAACAAACCAACCTGTTGGCCCTCAATGCTGCGATTGAGGCGGCGCGGGCCGGGGAAAGCGGTCGTGGTTTTGCGGTGGTCGCCGATGAAGTGCGCAATCTTGCCAAAAGAACCCAGGACTCCGTCGAACAAATCCGACTGGTCATTGAGCGTATCCAGACTGGCACGCGTGGCGTGGTGGCAACCATGCATTCAAGCCAGACGCTGGCCCAGGAGAACGCAGAGCAGATCCAACAAGCAGTGCAGGCATTAGGCAAAATCAGCGATGCGGTGACAGTGATCAGCGATATGAACCTGCAGATTGCAAGTGCGGCGGAGGAACAAAGCTCTGTGGCCGAAGAGGTCAATCGCAATGTCTCAACCATCCGCGGCGTGACCGAAGCGCTGACTGAACAAGCGGCTGAGTCGGCGCAGGTCAGTAGTCAGCTCAATGCACGAGCCAATCAACAAATGAAGCTGATGGATCAGTTCCGCGTATGACGCAAACAGGCTTCGATTACGCGATACGGCCGCAAAAAGGATTTTTCGCAAGGCGTGCTCTGCGCACCGATTTGTTCAGAGCTGCATCCATTTATGTATGAAGTCGGCGTTGATGCCATGGCTCATGACAACACTGGACACGGTTGCGCTAGGTTGCAGGCATTCCTGAACGACCTGGGCCTTGAACAGTTTGGGATAAGAGCTTCGTTGGCGCATGGAAATTCCGGCGATAAGGGCGATCGCGTCCGCTTAAAAATACGCGGACACGATCGTCCTTAATGCTGGGATTTTGAAGGTGTGTTCGCCGGGCGCTTATGCCGCTACGAAACGTCAATCAAATGGACGCCTGTTTCCAAACCAACTGGCAGTGGTGCCAGACTGCACAGGCAGTAGGCCACGTAGTGGCAACGGGTATCAAGACGCTAGTTCAAGTCGAGACCTTCCTCAAGTATGGACTTCTGCACGGCTTCACGACTCTTCACACGCTCGTACCAACCAGCAGATGGGTCGCGGCGCAGGGCATAGAAACTCTGCGCTAATAGCTTCGGTGTGATGCGATGCAGCAATGCCATGAACTGCATGCCCTTGTTTCTGCGGGCTGCTTCACCCACACCTTCAAGCCCCATCGAAGCGCAAACAAGCAATCCTTGGTGTCAAAAGCCACCGTGCCGTAACTCTGCGGGCCGCGGAACTGCGCCATCCACCCAGCCGCTTGGCTCTCGGATATCGCCAAACCTGAGGTAGCTAGAAGGCTCACTGATATTAATTGCCGACTGGAGACTCACCGCCCTTATTGCAGTGTTAGACGTAGCGTCGAAATCCCCTGGGAAGACCTCAGTGGCGTGAACGTTTATTTTCTTCGGAATCGCGAACAAAAGAAGGCGCGAGCCGAATCGGTTTTCTGAAACGTTTCCAGCAGATGCCTATGACTAAGAACGTGATTGGAAGGTTTTGGACATCCAATCAGCCCAGAAATCAGTGGCGCGATATCGATCAGTGCCCTAGGGGATGATGTCGTTTTTCATTCCGGGTGAGCATTTGACTTGGCAAAACGGGTAAGGCCACCGAACAATTAGGTACTTGGCCGGCGAAGGGCTCGGTGACGATCCCCTCCAAAAGAGACAGCGCTACATGTGCAGCTGAGTTATCGTTCTGTCATTCGCCAGTATTCCCCAGGTGCGGGCGTCAATTTCAATAAAATAGAATATTGGGCGCTATACTAAATGCCTTTCGAAACGCATAACTGAAGTGGGAAGAGCCGGGAAAGCCAAACTCCAAGGCCACCTACGACACACCAAGTACCTGCGCTTTCTTAAGCCATTAAAATAAGTTTTTTCATCGTAAAACAACTCTCTTCTGTAAGCATCAATATAGAATTCTATTTAAACGCGAATAGTGAGCCGGTACGACGACGAATCGCATGCTTCCCATTACTCACAGCCCCCACCCAACAGTTACAGTATCGGTTAAGGTGGGAAGAACCATCTATAATGGTTTGTTCACTACCGTTCTTGATTGCCAGTGTACGGATAAGTCCGATGCAAATGGTTGGTGCCAGGGCGACGTCGGAAGCGAACCTTCAATAATCCTGGCAGGCACAGACATGTGCGCGGCAGCCACAGCCAAGCGAATTAATTCTGCAAGGAATACCCTCATCCCTTTCCCTTATTTGCGACTAGGAAAACCCATGAGCGATATTCCACTGCTGCCTCAAGTTGAGGCCTTTCTCAACCGGAGTCATGCGCTGTTCATCGACGGCGATTACGTTCAGAGCAATTCAAGTCAGACGCTGGATGTGATCAATCCAGCCACCGGCCAAGTCATCGCCCGCGTCGCGGATGCTGACTCTGCGGATATCGATGCAGCCGTGGAGTCGGCTAATCGCGGCTTCAAGCAATGGTCTCAGTCCACACCAGCGACTCGCGGCAATGTACTACTAAAATTGGCGGATCTGCTTGAGCAAAACCGCGAAGAGCTAGCGCAGATCGAAACCTGCCAGTCTGGCAAAATTATCCAGATATCCCGAGCTTTTGAAGTCGACCAAGCTGCGCACTTCCTTCGTTATTACGCTGGCTGGGCGACCAAGATCAGCGGCCAGACTATCACTCCGTCGCTGCCCTCCTTTGCTGGCGAACGCTACACCGCTTTCACTCTGCGCGAACCCGTCGGGGTGGTCGTCGGTATCGTGCCGTGGAACTTCTCGACCATGATCGCCATCTGGAAACTTGCTTCGGCGCTGGTGACCGGCTGCAGCATCATAATCAAACCTAGCGAATTCACGCCGCTGACCATCCTGCGCATCGCCGAGTTGGCCATTGACGCAGGACTCCCTGCTGGCGCGCTGAACGTGTTGACGGGTGGTGGACTGGTAGGCAAAGGACTGATCGAACACCCAGGCACGGACAAGGTTTCATTTACCGGTTCTGTACCTACCGGTATCGCCGTCGGCCAAAGTGCCATGGGCGCCGGCTTAACACGTGCCACGCTTGAATTGGGCGGGAAAAACTCTGCGGGTTTTCTGCGCGATGTGAACCTGGACAAAGCTGTCAACGGCATTATTGAAGCCGGCTTTCTGCACTCCGGACAAATCTGTGCCGCCGCCGAACGTTTCTTCTTTCATCGGTCACAAATCGAACCGGTCATGGATAAACTGGCTCAACGCCTAAGCAAACTAAACATTGGCTCGCCGTTGGATGAGCAGACTGAATTTGGTCCCGTCACCAACCGTCAGCATCAACGCAAACTTGGCGAGTTTTTCGCCAAGGCACGGGCAGAAAATAACACCATTATCTACGGCGGTAATCTGATTGACGGCCCAGGCTGTTACGTCGAACCGACGGTGATTCTTGCTAACACCGTTAACGACACGCTGCTCAATGAAGAAACCTTCGGCCCAATAGCAACTTTCTTTCCTTACGACACCGAAGAAGAATTACTGGAGCTGATGAACAATACACCTTACGGCTTGAGTGCCAGCCTCTGGACCAACGACCTGAGTAAAGCGCTGCGCATGGTCCCAGCCATCGAAGCCGGCACCGTATGGGTAAACATGCACACCATGCTCGATCCGGCGGTGCCTTTTGGCGGCAACAAATCCTCTGGCGTAGGCCGTGAATTTGGCGGGGCGTTTATTGACGATTACACCGAGTTGAAGTCGGTGATGATTCGTTACTGAAAACGATACGCGAACTTCGCGCGGCGTTTCTAAAACTCTGCTGAACAAGGAACAAACCGAACGCTATCCGCGCATCTGAAAAGGTGCGCGGGGACGTTGCAGTTAATTGCCCACCCGAAGCGTGGACACATATGTACCCTTCGAGCTTTCAGGGTTTGATATTTTTAAGCTCGTTAAGCAAAGACAACAACGTCTCCATCTTCTCCGCGCCAAACTGCTCCTGGATCCTTTGATAGTTGCGCTCCATACCTTCGCTCATCGAAACGAAGCATTGCTGGCCTTGCTCAGTCAGCGCCACGAAAACCCGCCGCTGATCCTGGGAAGACTTCTGCCGCCGCACCAGGCCATCGCGTTCCAGTCGAGTGAGCACCCCCGTCATGCTTGGCTTGAGAATGCAGGCTTGGAGCGCCAGCTGATGACTTTCAAGTTCGCCTTGCTGACGCAGTATTCGAATGACCCGCCACTGTTGTTCTGTCAGATCATGCTTGTTAAGCGCCGGGCGAAAAAATGCCATCGCGGCTTCGCGGGCTTGCAATAGGGTCAGCGTCAGTGAAGGTCTCGGATTAGCCATAGTCAAAAATACATGAATGGACGAGTCGGCAGCTTAGTGTTGCCAGCAGGCCGGTGCAAGCCACAGGGCAATGGTCGAATGTTCCTGGTCAACCGTCTACGAATGGCTAATAAACAACCGCACCACCGCGCAGAGACCCTGTGAAAAGTGCAATCGGTTCACCGTAAAAGCCATTCTGCCGTGCCAGTTCGGCGGCCATGATGATCACCACAAGATCAACAAAACCACAGCCAGTAAACCTATGCACTGCTCAACGCAAACCCGGCTGCCGCTGGCGGTACTCCCCCGGAGTGACCTGAGCGTAACGCTGGAAAAACCGACTGAAATAAGCCGGATCCTTAAACCCGAGCTGATAGCATATTTCGTTGGCCGAACTGCCGGTGAACAGCAGCAAGCGTTTGGCCTCCTGCATCAGGCGTTCCATGATCAGGCGTTTGGACGGCAGGTCGGCGATCCGTCGACAAACATCGTTGAGTCGTGCCTCCGTAACCCCGATACCGTCGGCGTAACGCGACAGCGGCCAATGCTGCAGATAGTGAGCTTCAATCAGCTCATTGAAACGGTGGAAGATTTTCAGATCTTCATGCCTAGCAGGCCTCGCCTTCAACGAGTTGGAGCACAAGCGCAACAGGCTGATCATGATCAGTCGCGTCAGGCTGTCCAAGGCAGCGCTACGGCCCGGATGATCGCTCACCACCTCTACGCTCAACTCCTCGAACAGATAATCAAGGCGACGCACCTCTCCCGCGTACTCCGGCCTCAGATGCGCCAACGCGACACACGCCGCCGGAAGTTGAGCGCCGGTGGGCACCAGGCTGGAATCTGCTTCGATCAACTGCCACACCAATTGCTGACGCACCGTCAGTACGTGCCCGTCACTATCGGCCTCTGTCACAAACGAGTGCGGGACGGTGGGCGGCGTGAGGAAGAACATCGGCCCCGACTCGACGTACTGCTGATCGTCCAGATACACCCGCACCGTTCCGCTCTTTACGTAGTGCACCTGGAAGAATCTGTCGTGGCGGTGTACGGGCATGTTCCGACCAAAAAAATCGGCCAGGTTACGGAGCTTGTCGTAATGGACTTCCGCATCGCTGTAGCGCTGGTCGTAGACCTGGCCAATGTTGATGTTGGGAATCGGTTGACGATCGATCATAGCGGTTTACTCAGTTTTTTTGCCTCAGGACCTGCGGTCGCTTTCATCCTGCACCTAATTTTAGATGGCAACCACTACCGGGTATACCGCCGCGCTTGACGGTCATTAACATATTAACTATAACTGTTAACACATTAACGATAAAAGAGCCTGCCAGCTCTGTCAGGAGAAATGCAATGAGCCGTGCCTTGCATGACGTCGCGACCGGCACCCTTTTGGGTGTCGCGCTCAACTACCAGGGTCTGTTGAAGCAGCACCTCGCCGAATTCGAACAACCGCCCTATCAAAAGCCGCCGGTCAAACCTGTGCTCTTCATCAAGACGCCCAACACGCGCAATGAGCATGACGCCGAGGTTGTGCATCCAGGCAACGGCCTGCGTTTACAACCCGGTCCGGCACTGGGTGTGGTGATCGGTAAAGACATCAGCAGGGTCAGCGCGGCCGAGGCACTCGATTACGTGGCCGGTTACACCATCGTCAATGAATTCAGCCTGCCGGAAGACAGCTATTACCGCCCCGCCGTCAAAGCCAAATGCCGTGATGGATTCTGTGCTGTCGGGCCTGAGCTGGTGCCGACCGCGCAGATCGCCAACCCGCACAGCCTCACCATCACGCTGTACGTCAATGGCGAGGTTCGTCAGCAAAACAGCACCGCCAACTTCGTTCGCGACGTTCCACGACTGATTGCCGAAATCAGCGAATTCATGACGCTGCATGCCGGCGATGTGCTGATCACGGGCACCCCTGAAGGCCGCGTCGACGTGGCACCAGGCGACCGCGTAGAAGTTGAAATCAGCGGCTTGGGCCGCCTCGTCAATCACATCGCGGCCCAGTAACAGGAGCTCCCATGAAACACGCACGTGTTCGTTTTGAAGGCGAAATCCACGCCGTCACCGTTGAAAACAATAATCAGGTCCGTCTGGCCGATGGCCGCCTGCTTGCCGAGCAGCAAGTGGAGTGGCTGCCACCGGTGACCGGCAACATGTTCGCGCTGGGCTTGAATTATGCCGACCACGCCGCCGAGCTGGCTTTCAAGCCACCGACCGAGCCGCTGGCCTTCATTAAATCCCCAGGGACTTACACCGGCCACAATCAGGTGACCTGGCGCCCGGATAACGTCGCCTACATGCACTACGAGTGCGAATTGGTGGCCGTCATCGGCAAGCTGGCACGCAACGTCAAACGTGAAGATGCCCTGGACTACCTTGCCGGCTACACGGTTTGCAACGACTACGCGATCCGCGACTACCTGGAAAATTACTACCGGCCCAATCTGCGCGTGAAGAACCGCGACGCCACGACGCCCGTCGGTCCGTGGTTGGTCGACGTCGCCGATGTGCCGGACCCAAGCAACCTGAAACTGCGCACCTGGATCAACGGTGAGTTGCGTCAGGAAGGCAGCACCAAGGACATGATTTTCGACATCCCTTACCTGATCGAATACCTGTCCGGCTTCATGACCCTGCAACCCGGCGACATGATTGCCACGGGCACGCCGGAAGGACTGGCCGATGTCGTGCCGGGCGATGAGGTCATTGTGGAGGTGGAAGGCGTAGGCCGCCTGGTTAATCGAATTGTCAGCGAAGCGGAATTCTTCTCCGCCCGAAAAGAGGCTTGAGTAGCATGATCAAACATTGGATCAACGGCCGTGAGGTCGAAAGCAAAGACGTGTTCGTCAACTACAACCCGGCCACCGGCGAAGCCATCGGTGAAGTCGCCAGTGGTGGCGCTGAAGAAGTCGCGCAGGCGGTGGCGGCGGCCAAGGAAGCTTTTCCGAAGTGGGCCGGCACACCAGCCAAGGAACGTGCACGCCTGATGCGCAAGCTCGGCGAGCTGATCGAACAGAACGTCCCGCGCCTGGCTGAACTCGAAACCCTGGACACGGGCCTGCCGATTCACCAGACCAAAAACGTGTTGATTCCACGCGCATCACACAACTTCGATTTCTTCGCCGAAGTCTGCACGCGCATGGACGGTCACAGCTATCCGGTCGACGACCAGATGCTCAATTACACCTTGTACCAACCGGTGGGCGTATGTGCGCTGGTGTCGCCATGGAACGTGCCGTTCATGACCGCCACCTGGAAGACCGCGCCATGCCTGGCGCTGGGCAATACCGCCGTGCTGAAAATGTCCGAGCTGTCGCCACTGACCGCCAACGAACTGGGTCGCCTGGCCGTCGAAGCCGGCATCCCCAACGGCGTGTTGAACGTGATCCAGGGTTACGGCGCCACTGCCGGCGATGCGCTGGTACGCCATCCGGACGTGCGCGCGATTTCCTTCACCGGTGGCACCGCAACCGGCAAGAAGATCATGCAGACCGCCGGCCTTAAAAAATACTCCATGGAACTGGGCGGTAAGTCGCCGGTGCTGATCTTCGAAGACGCCGACCTAGAGCGCGCCCTCGACGCGGCGCTGTTCACCATCTTCTCGCTCAACGGCGAACGCTGCACCGCCGGCAGCCGGATCTTTATCCAGGAAAGCGTTTACCCGCAGTTCGTCGCTGAGTTTGCCGCACGCGCCAAACGCCTGATTGTTGGCGACCCACAAGACCCGAAGACCCAGGTCGGCTCGATGATCACCCAGGCCCACTACGACAAGGTCACCGGCTACATCAAGATCGGCCTCGAAGAAGGCGCCACCCTCCTCGCCGGTGGCCTGGAGCGCCCGGCCAACCTGGCGGCGCACTTAAGCAAAGGGCAGTTCATCCAACCGACGGTATTTGCCGACGTGAACAACAACATGCGCATCGCCCAGGAAGAAATTTTTGGCCCGGTGGTGTGCCTGATTCCGTTCAAGGACGAGGCCGAAGCCCTGCAACTGGCCAACGATACCGAATACGGCCTGGCGTCCTACATCTGGACCCAGGACATCGGCAAGGCGCATCGTCTGGCCTATGGCATCGAAGCCGGAATGGTGTTCATCAACAGCCAGAACGTGCGCGATCTGCGCCAGCCGTTCGGCGGAGTGAAAGGTTCCGGTACCGGCCGTGAAGGCGGCCAGTACAGCTTCGAGGTGTTTGCCGAAATCAAGAACGTGTGCATCTCGATGGGCAGTCATCACATCCCTCGATGGGGTCTCTGAGCAGTCGCTAGGGGCTGTTGAAGGCTGCGATGTATCGCGCATCGGTACATCGCAGCCTTCGCTGTTCGCTAGCTGGAATCTACAACAACTTCAGGAGCATAATCATGGGCGAAGTCGTTCTGGCCGCAAAAATCTGCCATGTACCCTCAATGTATCTGTCGGAACTCCCCGGCAAGCACCACGGCTGCCGTGAAGCGGCGATTGCCGGCCACAAGGAAATCGGCCGGCGCGCCCGCGAACTCGGCGCCGACACCGCCGTGGTGTTCGATGTGCACTGCGCTGGTCAACAGCGCCTATCACGTCAACAGCGGCGAGCACTTCAAGGGCATCTACACCAGCAACGAGCTGCCGCACTTCATCAAGAATATGGAGTACGAGTATCCGGGCTGCCCGGAGCTGGGCGAGCTGATCGCGCTTGAGGCCAACGCGGCCGACGTGCGCACACTGGCTCACAACATTCCGAGCCTGGAGCTGGAATACGGCACCCTGGTGCCGATGCGCTACATGCACATGGACGTGCCGGACGATCAAAAACTCAACGTGGTATCGATTGCCGCCTGGTGCGCCTGGCATCGCCTGCAAGACAGCTTCACCTTCGGCGCCGCCGTGCGCCGCGCCATTGAAAAGAGCGACCGCAAAGTCGTGGTGCTGGCCTCGGGGTCGCTGTCGCACCGCTTCTCGGACGATCGCAACGCCGAAGCCAATATCCATAACTGGACGCGCGAGTTCGACAAACAGGTCGACCTGCATGTGGTGGAACTGTGGCGCCAAGGCCGCTGGAAAGAGTTCTGCGCCATGCTTCCCGACTACGCCGAGCACTGCTTTGGCGAAGGCAAGATGCACGACACTGCCATGCTCCTGGGTTTGCTCGGTGGACCGGACTACAACAAGCCCGCCGAGATCATCACCGACCCCTTCGGCAGCTCGGGCACCGGGCAGATCAACGCCATTTTCCCTGTTTGACAGTATGGCCGCACGGCATTCCCGCGCGGCCTGAAGGAGCCGTTCATGCCTCATTTCATTGCTGAATACACCGACAATATTGAACAGCAAGCCGACCTGCCTGGCCTGTTCAAAAAAATCCACCAGACACTGGGCGACAGCGGCGTGTTTCCCCTCGGAGGAATCCGCAGCCGAGGCGTGCGCCTGGATACCTGGCGCATGGCTGACGGCAAGCATGACTACGCCTTCGTGCACATGACCTTGAAGGTCGGCCATGGCCGCGACCTGGCCACCCGGCAGAAAGTC
The DNA here is from genome assembly GCF_054062775.1 of Pseudomonas sp. TE3911. Taxonomy (NCBI): domain Bacteria; kingdom Pseudomonadati; phylum Pseudomonadota; class Gammaproteobacteria; order Pseudomonadales; family Pseudomonadaceae; genus Pseudomonas; species Pseudomonas sp. TE3911. The sequence continues at coordinate 3,113,465 of NZ_JBSSFP010000001.1, forward strand.
GCGGAGACGCTCTTCGACGTCATTACCCGGCATTTCGCCGACCTTCAGGCCCAGCGTCTGTTGGCCTTGTCGTTCGAAATGATCGAGCTGCACGAGCAACTCAACTTCAAGGAAAACAACGTTCACGCCTTTCTCAAGGCTCAGGCCAGTTAAGGCCCCTGCCCGTTCGTTTCATCGGCCTCTCAGACAAAAAGTATAAAACCATGAGCACAGCCAATACCGCCGACGCCCTCACCGCCGTCGCCCGCGACAAAACTCACAGCACCGTCACCTGGCGGCTGATGCCGTTGCTGTTGATCTGCTACCTCTTCGCCCACCTCGACAGGATCAACATCGGCTTCGCCAAGATGCAGATGAGCGCCGATTTGAATTTCAGCGACACTGTCTATGGCTTCGGTGCCGGGCTGTTCTTCATTGCCTACGCGCTGTTCGGGGTGCCGAGCAATATGGCGCTGGATCGCGTCGGCCCGCGGCGCTGGATCGCCACGCTGATGGTGGTGTGGGGCGCGCTGTCGGCGAGCATGTTCCTGGTCGACAGCGCGACCGGTTTCTACGTCTTGCGCTTTCTGCTGGGCGTCGCCGAGGCCGGTTTCTTCCCGGGCATTCTGGTGTTTCTGAATCGCTGGTACCCGGCCGGTCGCCGCGCACAGATCACCGCATTGTTTGCCATCGCGGTACCGATGGCGGGCGTGATTGGCGGCCCACTCTCCGGTGGCATCCTCGAAAGCTTGCATGATGTGGGTGGCCTGCGCGGTTGGCAGTGGATGTTCGTCATCGAGGGCGTGCCAGTAATCCTGCTAGGGCTGGTGGTGCTCAAGTGTCTGCCGGACAGCTTCGAAACAATCAACTGGCTGACATCGCAGCAGAAGCAACAGTTGCGCGAACAGTTGAACCACGAAGAACAGCGCAAATCGATCACCTCGTTCTCCGCGATCCTCAAGAACCCACAGATCTGGTTGCTGGTCGCGGTGTATTTCGCGGTGATGCTGGCGGTCAACACGCTGGCGTTCTGGATGCCGACGCTGATCCACGGTGCCGGTATCGGAAGTGACGGCAAGGTCGGCCTGCTCAGCGCCATCCCTTATCTGGCCGGTTGTTTTTTCATGATCGGCTGCGGGCGCTCGTCCGATCGGCTCCGTGAACGTCGCTGGCACCTTTGCGTTCCGCTACTGATGGCGGCTGTCGGCATTGCGATTGCCGGGCTCATACCCACCAACCCGACCATGGTTTTGGGCGGTCTGATCCTCGCCGGCATGGGCGCCAGTGCGGCGCTGCCGATGTTCTGGCAACTGCCTCCCGCGTTTTTGTCCAACGGCACCCAGGCTGCCGGGATTGCCCTGATCAGCTCCTTCGGCAGCATCGCCTCGTTCTTCGCGCCCTATCTGATTGGCTGGATGCGCGACACCACCCACAGCGCCAGCCTTGCCCTTTATGTCCTCGCACTGCTGATCGCGCTCGGCGGTTTTCTAGTACTGCGCACCCACGCCTCCATCGTCAACCCTCAATAGAGATCATTGTCATGCTTGATCCACAACTCATTCAGCAAGCCGCAGCCCGCCTCGACCACGCCGAGCGTTCACGCGAGCAAGTACGTCAGTTTTCCCTGGACCATCCAGAGATCACCATCGAGGACGCCTATGCCATTCAACGCGCCTGGGTGGAACAGAAAATCAAGGACGGCCGCAAGTTGGTCGGGCATAAAATCGGCTTGACCTCCCGGGCCATGCAAGTGTCATCGAACATCACCGAGCCGGATTTTGGCGCGCTGCTCGATGACATGTTTTTCGACGAAGGCACCGACATTCCGTTCGAACGTTTCATCGTGCCACGGGTTGAAGTCGAGCTCGCGTTCATCCTGGGCAAGCCTTTGAAAGGCCCGAACGTGACGATTTTTGACGTGCTGGACGCCACCGAATGGGTGATCCCGGCACTGGAAATCATCGATGCGCGCATCCAGCAGGTCGACCCGCACAGCAAAGCCACCCGCAAGGTGTTCGATACCATTTCCGACAACGCAGCCAACGCTGGCGTGGTCATGGGCGGCCGTGCCGTACGCCCGACGGAAATCGATCTGCGCAAGGTCCCCGCTGTGCTCTATCGCAATGGTGTGATCGAAGAATCCGGCGTCTCCGCAGCGGTGCTCAATCACCCGGCCAAAGGCGTGGCCTGGCTCGCGAATAAACTCGCGGCCTATGACGTCGGCCTGCTGCCAGGGCAAATCATTCTGGGTGGTTCTTTCACACGTCCTGTGGCGGCAAATCCTGGCGATACCTTCCATGTCGATTACGACATGCTCGGCTCCATCGCCTGTCGTTTCGTTTGATCGGAGGTCTTCCCCATGGATATGCCTGTTAACACCTTCAAGCTGCGTTTGAAAAGCGGTGAAGCACAGATCGGTCTATGGCTGGGTCTGGCCGATCCCTACTGCGCAGAACTGGCCGCCAACGCCGGCTTCGACTGGCTGCTGATCGACGGCGAACATGCACCCAATGATCTACGCGGGATGCTCGGTCAGCTCCAAGCCGTGGCGCCCTACCCGAGCCATCCGATCATTCGCCCGGTCATCGGCGACACGGCGCTGATCAAACAGGTACTGGATATCGGTGTGCAGACGTTGTTGGTGCCGATGGTGGAGAGCTCGGACCAGGCGCGGGAACTGGTGAAAGCCATCCACTACCCGCCCTACGGTGTTCGCGGTGTCGGCAGTGCGCTGGCACGTGCCTCGCGCTGGAACAGCATTCCCGGCTACCTCGACAAGGCCGATGAACAAATGTGCCTACTGGTGCAGATTGAGAACAGCGAAGGTCTGGCCAATCTGGATGCCATTGCAGCGGTCGACGGTGTGGACGGAGTCTTTATCGGGCCGGCGGATTTGAGTGCCTCAATGGGGCACCGCGGTAACCCGGGACACCCCGACGTGCAGGCGGCTATAGAGGATGCGATAGCACGCATTCAGAGAGCCGGCAAAGCGGCCGGCATTCTCAGCGCGGACCAAAAACTGGCCAGGCGCTACATCGAATTGGGCGCGGCATTCGTTGCCGTTGGCGTTGACACCACGGTCTTGATGCGCGGCCTTCAAACCCTCGCCGCGACCTTCAAAGATGCTCCGGCGCCCACCAGCTCCGGCGGCGTGTACTGATTTTTCGAGAAGTCCGATGAAACTCAATGATCTGAAACTGCTGCGCGAACAGGCTTACATCAATGGCCAATGGATCGAAGCCGATGACGGCAATCGTTTCCAGGTAACCAACCCAGCGAATGGAGAGGTCATTGCCGAAGTCAGTTCCCTCGGCCAGGCCGAGACCGCTCGTGCCATTGCCGCGGCCCAGGCTGCACTGCCCGCCTGGCGCGGAAAGACCGCCAAGGAGCGCAGCACCATCCTGCGCAAATGGTTTGACTTGATCATGGTCAACCAGGAGGACCTCGCCCGCTTGCTCAGCCTGGAGCAAGGCAAACCATTGGCCGAGAGCCGTGGCGAAATTGCCTACGGTGCGAGTTTCATTGAGTGGTTCGCCGAGGAAGCCAAGCGCATCTACGGTGACGTGATCCCGCATGACAAGCAGGGCCGACGTTTGGTGGTGATCAAGCAAGCCATCGGTGTGGTGGCAGCCATCACGCCGTGGAATTTCCCGAATGCAATGATCACTCGCAAAGTTGGCCCGGCACTGGCCGCCGGTTGTACCGTGGTGGTGAAGCCCGCGTCAGAAACGCCGCTATCAGCACTGGCCTTGGCTGAACTGGGTGAACGTGCAGGTATTCCCGCCGGCGTGCTGAACATCGTCACTGGCAACCGGGCCCGTGAAATCGGCGCCGAATTGACCGGCAATCCGAGTGTTCAAAAGGTTTCGTTCACCGGGTCTACCGGAATCGGAAAAATCTTAATGGCGCAGTGTGCCGAGACCATCAAGAAAGTCAGCCTGGAGCTGGGCGGTAATGCCCCCTTCATCGTGTTCGACGATGCCGACCTGGATGCAGCAGTAGAGGGGGCCATGGGTTCGAAGTTTCGCAACAGCGGGCAAACGTGCGTCTGCACCAATCGAATCTTGGTACAAAACAGCGTCTACGATGAATTCACACGACGCTTGGTGATCGCGGTCAACCAACTGAAAGTCGGCGCCGCTGACATGGATAACGCCCAGCAAGGGCCGCTGATCAATGACAAAGCTGTAGCCAAGATCGAGGAACATATCAGCGATGCATTGGCCAACGGTGCCACTCTGCTAGCAGGCGGTAAAACTCACGCACTGGGCGGCAACTTTTTCCAGCCGACGGTGCTCGGTGAAGTGACCTCTGAAATGTTGGTCGCCCGCGACGAAACATTCGGCCCATTGGCGCCGGTATTTCGCTTCGAGACCGAAGCCGAAGCAATTTCGATGGCCAACGACACCGAGTTCGGACTGGCGTCTTATCTCTATACACGCGACTTGGGGCGCGCGTGGCGCGTGAGCGAGGCGTTGGAGTACGGAATGGTCGGCGTCAACGAAGGATTGATCTCGACCGAAGTGGCGCCTTTCGGCGGGATCAAGCAATCGGGCCTGGGACGCGAGGGGTCGAAGTACGGCATTGATGATTACATCGAGCAGAAATACATGTGCGTGGGCATTGGTACGGCCTGACAGCGTCGTTACGATGGGCCAGAGGCTCTGGCTCATCGTTTTCTGAGACCCTAATGACTGGGATCAATCGATCAGCGCTTAAGCGTTTTCAAATCGTTGAGTAATGAAAGAAGTGTCTGCAGCTTCTCCTCTCCCAATTGCGCTTGAAGACGTAGATAGTTTTCCTCCATGTTCTGGCTCATCGAGCTGAAGCACGCCTCCCCTTTTTCCGCCAGTCGCACTAGAACCCGCCGCTGATCTTGCTCAACTTTGCGACGTACCACCATACCTGCAGCTTCCATACGTGCGAGTACACCGGTCATGCTCGGTTTAAGGATGCATGCGAGCTCGGCCAGGCGGTTGATCTCCAGTTCTCTATGTTGACTTAGAATTCTGATAACCCGCCATTGCTGCTCGGTCAATCCATGCTGATTCAGGGAGGGACGGAAAAACCCCATAGCCGCTTCGCGAGCTTGGAGCAGTGTCAGAGTCAGTGATTGGCGCGGCTGAAGCATAGGAAACCGTCGAGACCATGGTTAGTTAATTTATTAACTAAAATTCTATCATCGTAGTTCGTTTAATGCTCGCTTCATGATGTATTCGTTTACAACTGCTTCATCACCTGTCGCTACACGCAAAAACGGCACCTTATGGTGCCGTCACTGCATTCCAATAAGGCGCCGTTCAAGCCCCTTTAATAATTCCTTGTAGTACAACTTTGAAGTGATCGACCTGTTCGTCGCTGAACTGACCAAACACCTTTTCCTGCTGCTCTTTCGCGATCGACCACAACCCTTCCGTTTCCTCGACGCCTTTGACGGTGAGGCGCACGCGATCGCCGTCATCGTTGACTAGACCCTTGCGCTTTAGATTTGCGACCGCTTCTTCAATTTCACGCGCTGGCATCGCAACTTCTCGCTGCAAATCCGCAATGTTCAAACCTGCGTCATTCTCCAACACCATCAGCATTCGCGCTTCACTGGTGCGAAGGCCGGTGGACAATTGCCGTGGCTGATAACTGGCTTGGTAAATACGCAGAGCCTGAGTCATTAGGTAGTAAAGGTTGTGGCTAAGACGCCCCTGGAAATGACTGCTCGGCGCCTGGCCTTCTTCCCGTTTGGTCATGCGCGTATGCGGCAGCACCATCGAATAGGCGCCTTGGTGATACAGCAGCGGTGAACGTCCAAAATCATCAAATGCGACAACTTTACCGATCATGATCCAGTGATCACCTCCATCAACCTGCTGGAATTTTTCGCAATGAAAGCGTGCCGAGCAATCGGCGAACACCGGCGAACCGCCCTCGCCCGGGTCGTATTCGATACCGGCGAAGCGGTCATCCTTGGGGCGAGCAAAGTTATTGGACAGGTCAATCTGATCGGCCGCCAGCACGTTCACTGCGAAGTGACTCGCCTCTTCAAATACTTCATGGCTGCTGGAGCGTTTGTCGATGCTCCAAAGAACCAAAGGAGGGTCCAGAGACACCGAATTGAAGCTGTTGGCGGTCACACCCACTTTGCGCCCGCTGGCTGTGGCGGCGGTGACAACGGTCACCCCGGTGGCAAAGTTACCCAGTGCGCGGCGAAAGGCACGGGTGTCGAAGGTGGTTTCGAGTTCTGCGGACATGTGAATCTCCCGGGTCGCGCTGAACGGCAACCCTGATTGTTGTTATGTAAGTAGCGCGATGCTTTTTGAAGACCGATCAGACCATGGTCGGATCAGGTTCCAGGCCCATCAGCTCGCGGCCAAGGATTTGTGCGCAGACGTCGTAGTCGGTGTAGGCATGAGCGCCGGTCAAATGCGAATCACGGAACAAGCGCTGCAGCTCGTTGGTTTTAAACCAGGCACCACCGCCAGCCGCTTCCATCAGCCGATCGACAGCTTGGATACACATCTTGGTGGCATAGCCTTGGTTAGTGCGCCAGAACGCCAAGGTTTCAGAATTCGGATACACGTGCGCCTCGCTGTGCTCGGCGTGTTCCTGCCAGGTTTTTTCCAGGAACGCGCGCGCCGCAGCCACCTGATGAGTGGATTCCGCCAAGCGCATCAACGCCGGGGTGGCCGCGCCCACCGCCGCACCGGTGTATGCGCGAACGCGGTTTTTGGTCTTCTCGCGGAACACATCGAGCATGCGCTCAGCTACACCTAGGCTCACGGTGGCGAAACCACTGGCGAAATACGGACGGTACGGGGAGTAGAAAATTTGGCTGTCCGGGTACAAGCCGAACCCGGCGGACTTGCCCTCCATCATGTCCTTGGCTTTCTGGATACGGTGCTCTGGAACGAAGACCTTGTCGATGATCAGCGTTTTGCTGCCACTGCCGCACATACCGATGGCGTACCAGTCATCGCGGATCTCATAGTCGCTGCGAGGCAGCACTGCAAAACAGTAATCCTGAGTACCTTCAGCGTTTTTGCGACGAAAGCCCACGATCGCCCATTCGGCGTGATCGCAGCCACTGCTCCAACCCATCTCACCACTGAACGTGACACCGCCTTCGACCTCTTCTGTACGACCAAAGGGAGCAATGCTGCTGCTGGCGGTTGCATCCGGATCATCGCCCCAGATCTCATCCTGCAGCTGGGCAGAGAACATCGCGAGTTGGTGGCTATGGGTGCACAAAAGGCTCATGGCCCAAGCAGTACTTGCGCAAGAGCCCGCGAGCAAAGCAATGCAATCAGCGAACTGCGGCAAGGAGATTTCCATGCCACCAAATTTCTTCGGTTGAAAGGCGCGATGCATGCCGATAGTTTTCAACAGCGCGATATTTTCGGCCGGAACTTGGCGGTCCTCTTCCGCCTGGAAGGCGTTGGCGGCGATAGTCGGCAGAAGGGACTTGAGGTCTTCGAGCAAGGGATTAGGCTTTTTCATGGTTCGACTCTGCTTATTATTGGATGCGTTGCGGTCGTTCATGACAAACACAGGCGTGACGAACTGAGCAAGGTGAGCCCCTAGTCAACTTGGTATTGCAAGACAACCACTAAAAGAATACGAGCCCAGTATGAAAGCCAACGCCGATGAGAAAAATGCACCTTCCAGATGGAAGATTGCACTTTTCATAGTGTATGCCTCCAAAGCTTGCAGCGCTGAGTAACGCCTGTGAACATGCCGATCTCGAGAATGTCACGAAACGGCGCGGTGACGAACTTCACCTCACGCGAGTCATCCCAGTCTGGATAAAGAGGCAACAACCATGTCAGTGCAACTCACTGTGATCGACCAAACACCGATACATGGCGATCGCCCCCCAACCCATGCCCCGCACACTTCGCTGGAGCTAGCGAAAGCCTGTGACGCATTGGGCTACCATCGATATTGGCTCGCTGAACATCACAGCAGCATTCAGTTTGCCGGTCCGGCGCCCGAAATTCTTCTGACTCACATCGCCAGCCATACAAAACACATGCGCATAGGCAGTGGCGGAGTAATGCTGACTCATTACAGCCCTTACAAAGTCGCAGAAGTCTTCCGTCTTCTGACATCGCTTTTTCCTGGACGCATTGACCTTGGAGTTGGACGCGCGCCAGGAGGCAGTCAGTTGAGCAGTGCCGCCCTTGCATTCCCCGCGCATCTAAGTGACGTGGATCACTTTCCAGAGCAAGCAGCACAACTATGCGCGTACTTGAGAAACAGCTTTCCGGCCGCCCACCCTTTTTCGCAATTGCATTTTCCGCCCAATGACGGCGCGTGTCCTTCACTCTGGATGTTGGGATCCGGCGGAGGCAGCGCCGGCCTGGCCGGGCAGTTGGGAATGGGTTTGGCGTTGGCTCGGTTCATTGCCCCACAAACATGCACGCCGGCAATTTTTGATCATCACAATCAAGCGCTGGTCAACGCGGGGCATGATCAGAAGCCCCAGCGGCTACTGGCACTTGCGGTTGTCTGTGCTGAAACGGATGAACAAGCCCGATTCATCGCAGGCACGGCTGTTTATCGTAAACTGATGACTGGCCGCGGCCCGCGAGAACCGCTTTTAAGTCCAGAGGAAGTCGAGCGCCGCAGGCAGCGAATGACAGCAGCTTTGCGTGCCGAATTTGATGAGATGCTGGAGAGTATGATCGTCGGCTCGGCCTCATTTTGCCGTGCGGAAATCCTCCGACTCTGCAAATCATTTGGCACGCATGAAGCAGGAATTGTCACCGTGACCCATGGGTTTGAAGACAGGCTCGCCAGCTATGAACATCTCGCTCAAGCACTCCTTGCGAAATAGCGCTGTCGAGAACTGTGCGGGGCCTAAGCATGAACGAGTTGCTCTGTCAGCACCCCGCCCTTTCTAATTCTTCGCTGCCTTTAAAAACCTGCGCATCTGGCATCGCGAATAGTGATGGTTGAGAATCTGTCACGGGCTCGGAATAATTAATCTCCATGTTCCGTGATCGGTGGAGAAAGTGAGCACCTTTAAGCAACGGCCACCAACTTCAATTGTCTTGTTAAGAACACCTGCCCCCCCCCCTGCTCGGCGGCATAGGAATGCAACGGCGCGCCTGATTTCACGAGATTGTCACTAGCAGCCAAGCCATGGCATGGATATCCAAGACTTTATCGCGGCGTGTTCATAGCATCGAGTTTTCGAAAGCCTCCATCGTCTTAATCAGGAGACCCCCCATGAGTTATCAAATTGAAGAAGAACTCAAACTTCAGCGCTACGTGCCTGAAGAGCAATGGCCAACTCTAGCGGAAATGGCCGACGGTTTTGGCGAGCACAAATACCCGGCAACAGCTGCACTGGCGGGGAAAATCGTCAATTTGCAATTCGACAACGGTTGGGTGATTGAACATAATTTTGTTGATGCCACCACTTTGAAGTGGACCATTCTTGAAGGCGAAGGTACTGGTTTCACGTCGACCGACACGTATGAAGCGGTCGAAGTGCGCACCGGAATATTCTTCGTCGAATTCTTGAAACCGGCTTATCAAGAGTCGGCAACGCTCATTTGGAAACTTGAAACCGGCGATGTGCTCGCAGCCGTTTCATCTTTTTATGATCGAGAGGGCGAAAAGCGCACCCGTACTGATTTTGCGACGGCCGTAGTTCAGGGCCTACCTGGAGGCGCTCCGATTCTGCAGTCGTCCAGTTTAGTCGGCAAGCGCGTGCTGTACCGCTACAGCTCGGACGATTGGTACGAACATGTGTATTTCGGTCCCGAAACCATGGCTTGGCACTGTGTGAACGGCGCTGAAAAAGGTCTCGCGGATGTGGAAAAGTGTGCGTATTTCGACGTAGCTGAAGACCTCTACGTTTTGTTCTGGACCGAGACGATTATGCCAGTCGAGTCGGTGATCGCTGTGGACTTGAAACAAATGCGCTCGATCGGCCGTTTCTTTTGCTGGGATCCCAAGCCCGCCAAGCTGATTCACCTGATGTTCGGCTCCAAGGCGACGCCTCTTAATGCAACCCGGTATCCGACCGTTTTTGAAGAATGAAACAGAAGATCATGTGCATTATCCCGTCAGAGCCTTGAGGCGGAAAAACTCCTTCATTCTCTCGACCAAAGAGCGGATGAAGGGGGTGCAGTTTCAAGAATCAGGCCTTCTATCCCGAGTAGTTCGCCACTGTCAGTGAATATACCGGTTCCCTTCTCCAGTACCCACTTCACCTCCCCATTCTCGCAGCGGATTCTGTAGGTCAGAGCATAAGGCTCTTTTCGCATGAGGGCACTCTGTACACCTTCCCAAATATAATCCGCGTATTCAGGGAGGATAAGCTGACCATAGGTTCCGTTTATGCCGTCGCGAATAGACTGTGCGCTATACCCCGTCAGTGCCTCGCATCCGTTACTTGCGAATTCCATCGTCCACTCACGGTTGATTCTCCCTCGATACACCAGGGCAGGGAGACTATGAAGCAGGTCTGTGGCACTTCGATAGTCGGCCTGCATCTGGATGGCCTGCTGGCGGCTCGCTGTTCGATCAATAAAGGTCAGATAGAGCTGCCCCTCATGACACTGGCAGCTGACCTCGCCCCAAAGCAGCTTGCTCGCTCGGTCAATGAAACGAAGCTCGAGGGTCTGCGGTGCACCAGGCATAAGCCGAGCGCTCACTAGCAAGTCCAGCCACCTCCCCTTGTCTTCGTGGTGAACCGCCGATTCAAAAAAATCGCCAACGGTGCAGTGCATTCGCCCATTCCAATGACGGTTGTGACGCACTATTCGACCGTCCTCTCCCACCACTATCACAGGAACAGGGAGGGCATCCAACCACTCTGGCTCGCGCATAGATTCAGTGAGAGACATTGGGTTTTCCACCTGACGGAGGCGAGTTTTGGATCATCCAAGTTGCGAGCTCCAGACGGGAGCGCATTTTGAGTTTGCGCATCAGGCTTTTTACATAGACCTTCACCGTTGCTTCACTGATCTGCATATCGCGCGCAATCAGTTTATTGCTCCGGCCATGGGCGATTAGCATCAACGTCTGCCTTTCGCGATTAGTGAGTGACGAGTTCAGTTGCTCGACAGCATTAGTATCAACAGTACCCGTCTCAAAATTATGTTCGGCGACCAAAGCCACCAGACTTTCGCTCAAGGTAGCGTTGCCGGTAGCGCAAGAGCGAACGTATTCAAGCAAAATCTCCGGGTCGGTATCCTTCAATATGAATCCCTCAGCCCCCAGCCGAAGTGCACACAGAAGTTCAGTTCGATTGAGTTCCGCAGTCAGTACGATTATCTGGGCGGTAACCTTCAACCTTTTGAGCTCTTCCAACACGTGCAATCCATTCATGCCGGGCATGTGCAGATCCAGCAGCACAAAATCCGGCTTGAGCCTGAGCACCAGCTCAATGCCTTGTTGCCCATCCCCTGCTTGTCCAATCACATCGAGGTCGCAGGTGTCGGCAAACATTTCGGCCAGCCCTCGACGCAGCAGCGGATGATCATCGATGAGTACAATTGATGTCTGGCTCAATGGCTAGCTTCTTCTGCGTGAGTGGTGATTGGAAAGAACAGACGGATGCGTGTCCCGCCTTCCTCCCTGATGGCGATTGCGAAGTCAGCGCCAATCGAGGCAGCGCGCTCTTCCATGATGGTGATGCCGTAGTGTCCGGAGCCTTGCACGCTCGGCGGCAAACCCACGCCGTCATCCTCGACCTTGATGAGCACATAGCCGGGGGAGTTGGCGCGTAACTCAATGCTGACGGTCTTCGCGCGGGAATGGCGAATTGCATTGACAAGCGCCTCCCTAACGATGTGCATTAACTGTAGTTCCACCTCGGCACCCAAGAGGCCATCCGGAAGACGATTGTCCAGATTGAAGACTATGTCACTGCGCGGTGAAAGTTCGTGCACCAGTTCGCTGAGGGACTGTCGCAACGATTTTCCGCTAAGGCTTAATCGAGCATGGCTGATCAACTCTCTGACCCGCCGCTGAAGTCGGCTCAGCCCAGCCCTCAACTCTTCAGCGAGCGGCCTGGCCTTTTCAGGCTGGCGGATTTTGCGTACTAACAAGCCCATTTGCAGAGATAGGTAGGCAAGTTCCTGAGCAACTCCATCATGCAGGTCGCGAGCGATCATCGATGCCGGCGCCGACGTCGACGTTACCGCGGCCGATGCTGAGGCAAACCCATGCGCGGTCCCTAACGCCTTGTCTATAAACTGCGCTATTTCGATCAGCCACGGTCGGACATTCGGCAAATTAGCGCCCTTGGCTGCCAGGCTCAAAACACCGTTTCCAGAAAGCGGGATACGCACTGCGGTGTCCTCAGACTCTAGCGACTGATCGACGAACTCGAGCTCAAGTTCAATTGGCGGGATCAAGCCTGAAATGGCATCCACGAATGTCTGTACCGCGTCCAACGGGTCGACGCGATTCATCAACGCGAACAGCAACTCGATCTGTAACCGATATTGCGCCTGCTGATCCAGAGGGCAATCGTTCGCCATGCAAGTAGTCAAGCGCCCTCCTAAAAATTATCACGCGATCAAAGTTTTGGAAGAACAGAGCAATTTTCGTACCCCATCCGCGCCTCTACCTCTTTAGCGGTACTGCCAAGGAGTAGCTTGCAGGGCAATTCCTGGCAGGAAACTATATATCCCATCAGGAAATTTCATCGTGCGGAGTGATGACTGGTTGGCTCAGCATTTCAGGCAGCACCAATAGAAGGCGGCAAACGCCTCACACGTTCGATCACTGCACACTTTTAAGACTGCCCATGACGAAACCATAGCCGGAATGCGCGCCTTTCCTATTCCGGCGCAGAGTTGATCACGGAGAGCAGCTATGGCTGATTCAAATGTATGTCCTCATGCTCCATTCAAAAGCGTTCCGCTGTATTCCCCTGTGGTTTTTAACAGGTATGCCACACGACACGTATTCGTGAGTGATGGGACGGATAGCGATGTCCGCGACCGGATGATTATGGAAGTCGGCGCTGAAACCGATCTAATTTCGCTAAGCATCGGATCACCCGCCATTGCAGATAAGAACGAACTGCACCAAGCACTGTTCAATTTGCTACGAGATGCCAGGATCGGAATCCATCTTTACCTGTTCGGCGATGAATCATTCATATGGACGTTGCACGCGCTTGCGGTTGCCCAAGGGCTTTCAAATGAAGAAATAACCCTTGGCCATTCCGGAAGTAGAACCCATCAACTGATTTATTGCGTTCATTGCGCAGACCTTCAAACGCAGCCGGTACGACACACAGTGACCTGCCAAAACTGTGGAGTCGAACTCGAAGTGCGAGCGCACTTCTCACGCAGGTTAGGTGCTTATCTGGGTGTATGTCTGAACGCCGACGAGCCTTACGGGCGGGATGTTGCATGAACAATTTCATCAATGTCCGGGTCAATGATGTGCGCGTCATCACGCCGGTCATCCGTGAGTTCACTTTCGAACCCACAGAATCGAAACTACCGACTTACTCGGCGGGAAGTCACATCCAGGTGCACATTCCTCTGGAGGAAAGATCGCTTCGAAATGCTTACTCGCTCGTGGGCGATCCTGCCCAATGTGACACTTACCGCATCGCAGTTCGATTGCAGTCCCCCACTCGAGGTGGCTCAGCTTACATGCACAGCGAGGTGAAGGTGGGCGATATGCTTCGACTCACCAAGCCAGCCAACCTGTTTCCTATTCACTCACAAGGTAGACATCACGTCCTGATTGCTGGCGGCATCGGAATAACCCCGTTTCTATCCTACATCGAACATCTGCTAGCCCAGCACGCCTCCTTCGAGCTGCATTACGCCTACCGAAAAGGTCTTACGGATGCTTACCTGGATCATCTCCAAGGGCGCCTGGGTAACAAGCTGAATCTATATGAAAGCCTGGAACGCCCTCTCGATGTAGCGACCATCCTGCGCGACCGCCCACTGGGTTGTCACCTCTACACATGTGGTCCGGAGCGGCTTATCAACAGTGTTCAGGAACAGGCCAGCAACATCGGCTGGCCTTCTGGTCGGATCCATTGGGAGGCGTTCTCCAGCGCAGAAGCTGGCCAGCCCTTCAGTGTGAAGTTGGCCCGTGGGGGACAAATCCTGGAAGTGAAAGGTGACGAAAGTCTCCTCGAAGCGCTTGAAGCCCAAGGGTTTGAGATCCCCAACATGTGCCGCGGCGGCGTTTGCGGGCAATGCGTAACCCGTTTTCTAGACGGCGATGTTGATCATAGAGACAACTTCCTGACCTCCATCGAACGCAGCGGCAGCCTGATGCCCTGTGTCTCGCGCGGCTGTGGCAACTCACTCGTTATCGACCTCTGAACGGCAGTTGGAGCTTTACCATGACTTTGAAAATGAAACCCATCGAGACATTTCGAGGCGATTTCACTTACCGCAACAGTCCAGAGGCAATCGCTCGGTTTCCGTTCCCGTTTCCTGAAGACCAGTACATGTACTCAGTGAACATTGAGCCTGCCACGTCAAAGGATCCAGGCTCCGTTTACGAGCATTGGTTTGATATCGACGAGCACTACAGGTCTGAAATGTCCGAGCGTGCGCTCGTGCTGCAGAATGATCCGCGTCGCTATCTTGTGATGCCTCATATGCAAACCGCGGCGTGGGATGCCCTGCAGATGTACATGGAGCATTTGAGCAGTGACTACCCGCAATTGTTTACCCTCAACCAAACGGGTAATCGTTGGCATTGGCAAAACCATGTACTAGACATTGATCAGCATTTTACCTTCGGCGACGCGACGACTCTGCCCTATGAGCCACTCGAGTTCATTAGTCGCCAAGTGCAAGGCGATGTCGCCCTCTTGGACCAGCGTGACGGTGATCTGTTCATGGACGCAGGAATGATTACCTGCCCGGCCGACTGGTCGCTGGCATTCGACGCGGGCATGAGTTTCAAACAATGGCACACCCCGGTGCCGCTGGCCCACGATCTGGGTATTTTCGATCGAGCGCTCAAGTACCTGCTCAATATTCAAGTCGACAAGCCAGTACGGAGATTGAACTGGACACTGACTATCAACCCACGCATGGACACCTCACCCGAGACTTTCCACGAGTGGGGAAAGGATCGAAGCAGTGTCACGACTGAAAATGCTGGCGAGCTTGTGCATTTGCGCGTCGAACAGCAATTCATTGCAAGGCTGCCTCGTAGTAACGCAATGATGTTCGGGATCCGCACCTATCTGGCCAGTATGAACGAACTGACCACCAATCCGGCTTGGGCCACGCGACTGCATCGCGTTCTACGCGATCTGCCGCAGCCGATTGCCGAGTACAAGGGGATGAACAACTACCGCGAACCGCTCGTTGAGTGGTTGAGCCAGTTCGACGTCCAAGTTTGACCCTTCCCACCACTCTCTGAAGGAAACGATCATGGCAAACTCTTGGCGCATTAGCGCTCTTCGTGAGCGCCATCTGGCGCTCGGTTCAAATCTTGAAGATTGGAACGGCATGGGCACTGCCTGGACCTATGCAACGGATCTGGCTGACCATCACGAGGCGATCCGCACGCGTGCGGGCCTGATGGATGTGTCAGGCCTCAAGAAAGTCCACTACGTGGGGCCGCATGCAGAAAGCCTGCTGAGTTACGCCACCACTCGCGACATCAGCAAAGTCTATCCGGGTAAATCCGTCTATGCCTGCATGCTCAACGATGAAGGCAAGTTTGCCGACGACTGCGTGATCTACCGCACTGGACCCAACTCGTTCATGGTGGTACATGGCGCGGGGAATGGTCACGAAATCCTGGTTCGTCAGGCTCAAGGTCGTCAAGTCGCCGTACTGTTCGACGATGACCTCCACGACCTGTCCCTTCAAGGCCCGCTAGCCGTCGACTTCCTGGCTGAGCATGTGCCAGGTATCCGCGACTTGCCGTACTTTCATCACCTACAGACCAAGCTGTTCGATCGTCCGGTGATGATCTCGCGTACCGGCTATACGGGTGAGCGCGGTTATGAAATTTTCTGCAAGGCTGCCGATGCTCCGTTGATCTGGGACAGCATCCTTGAACAGGGCAAGGATCGAGGCATCATTCCCTGCGCATTTACCGCGTTGGACTGGCTGCGTACCGAAAGCTACTTGCTGTTTTTCCCCTACGACAACTCCGAAATGTATCCGTTTGCCGACCAGAAGGCGGGCGACACGCTGTGGGAATTGGGACTCGATTTCACCGTGTCGCCAGGCAAGCAGGATTTCCGCGGTGCGACGGAACACTATCGCTTGCAAAATCAGGAACGCTTCAAGATTTTTGGCGTATTACTCGACGCGGATGTTGCCGCTGAGCCTGGCGACACGTTATGGCAGGACGGGCAGTACGTCGGCGTGATCACTTGCCCCATGTACTCGCGTCTCACTAAACGCTCCTTGGCAATTGCACGAATGAATAAATCTGTAGCCGTGCATGGGTCACCGCTACGTGTGAAAGGCAGCCTCGAAGTCGGTGCCATCGCACACAACATGCCGTTCGATGATCCCGAAAAGAAAAAGCGTATCGCTAAAGGCTGATGACTCAGGGCGCCTCTCGCAGGCGCCTTGGATACCCTGTTAACCGTTCGTAAAGAAATCCAATCCATGACCCAATACATCTTGAAAATCAGCTGCCCAGCGCGTTCGGGCATCGTAGCCGCCGTTACCACTTACCTTGCTGAAAAACAGTGCTACATCAGCGAACTGTCTCAATTTGATGATGAGTTCACTGGCAACTTTTTCATGCGCGCCGTATTTCGCTTCAATGATGGCTGCGAGCCTAACATTGAAAGTGTGCGCGCGGGCTTCGATGAAAATGCCACTCCGTTTAACATGACTTGGGAGCTTTTTTCTTCGGATCAGCCACCCAAGGTGCTGATCATGGTCAGCAAGTTTGATCATTGCCTCGTCGACTTGTTGTATCGCCATCATAAAGGTGAGCTGGATATGCAAATCACGGCCATCGTCTCCAATCATCTGGATCTGCGTCCAATGGCGGAACGCCAAGGTATCCGCTTCGTTTATTTGCCGGTCACCAAAGACACCAAGGCGCAACAAGAAGCCGAACTGATGAAGATCGTCGACGATACTGGTACTGAGCTAGTTGTGCTGGCTCGCTACATGCAGATTCTGTCGGACGATCTGTGCAGGAAACTGTCGGGGCGCGCGATCAATATCCATCACTCCTTCTTGCCAGGATTCAAGGGCGCCAAGCCTTATCACCAAGCTTATGATCGAGGCGTGAAATTGATTGGCGCCACCGCCCACTATGTTACCAGCGACCTGGACGAAGGCCCGATCATCGAGCAGGAAGTACAACGTGTCGACCACGGATACCATCCTGATGCGCTTGTTGCAATTGGTCGCGATACCGAAACTATTGCCCTTTCCAAAGCCCTGAAATATCACTTGCAACACCGCGTATTCATCAACCGTGACAAGACTGTCATCTTCTCCTGACTCCACTCGGGAAAAGCGCCCCTGAATTGTTGGTACCAGACAACAATGTCTGATCAGGAGCGGCTTTGCGGGCTGAACTGTCGATGGTTCGGCCCGCTTTTTTATTGGATATCAAAATATCCCCACCGGCGCTCAAGACCTGAGCGTTCCGCCAGAGCAGGCCAATTCAGTCTTTGAGTTCAAATTCTGCCCACAGGCTTGCATAAGACAAACCAGTCAGCGGATGCAGCTTTTCCGGGACTAGTTGGGACATTGGTTTGAGCACATAAGCACGCGTTATCAGTTCATCACAAGGAAGCACCCGTCCATCAACGCATCCTTCCCGCTCACCGTAAATCAAAATGTCCACATCTAGCGTAACCACTGCAGGTGATTCCCTATTTCTTCCGTGTTTTAACTCAAGTTCCTTGAGCGCACGGCTGAGCTTCGGAAGCTGCAGGCACGTCGTGCCACGCACTACGAGGTTATGGAAGGCCGGAGCCTCTATACCAATCGCAGCACTTTCATAGACTGGAGAGCAACGGATGTCTCGCAGAATATGCTGTAGGTCGCAAATGGCTATACGCAGGTGACGTTGGCGCTGAGTATTACTCCCTACCCCTAAAAACACTTCCACCGCTGGCCGTGGGTCAGACATGTAAACATCGCGACTGTTCGTGGATGCGAGCATCTGCATTCCCCAAATAAAAACTCCGCCCGAGAACAGAGTTCTGGGGCGGAGCGTGATTCGATTACTCAGTATTGCTTGCCTGGAATCCAGTTAGTGCCCGCCAGAGGCACCCGGGCCATGGCCGCAGATTCAACTGTTAGTGCGACCAAGTCTTCAGGGTCAAGATTGTGCAGATGTGACTTACCGCAGGCGCGTGCCATGGTCTGGGCTTCCAGCACCAGCACCCGCAGGTAGTTAGCCAGACGTCGGCCGCCTTCCACCGGATCCAGACGCTTGGAGAGCTCTGGGTCTTGGGTGGTGATCCCGGCCGGATCGCGCCCATTCTGCCAGTCATCGTAGAAACCAGCCGCCGAGCCGATCTTCTTCAGCTCCTCGTCCAGTCGTGGGTGGTTGTCACCCAGAGCGATAAGGGCCGCCGTGCCAATAGCCACAGCGTCCGCGCCCAGCGCCATGGCCTTGGCCACATCAGCACCGTTGCGAATTCCACCGGATACAATCAGTTGCACCTTACGGTGCATACCCATCTCCTGCAGAGCCTGAACCGCCTGCGGGATGGCCGGCAGGATCGGAATCCCCACGTGTTCGATGAACACTTCTTGAGTCGCTGCGGTGCCACCTTGCATACCATCCAGAACGATCACGTCAGCGCCGGCCTTCACCGCCAGTTTGACGTCGTAGTAGGGACGGCTAGCGCCGATTTTCACGTAAATCGGTTTTTCCCAATCGGTGATTTCACGGATCTCTGCAATCTTGATCGCCAAGTCATCCGGACCGGTCCAATCCGGATGACGACAAGCGCTGCGCTGGTCGACACCGATCGGCAAAGTACGCATGCCCGCGACCCGCTCGGTGACTTTCATACCCAACAACATACCGCCGCCACCCGGTTTGGCGCCCTGTCCCAAGACGATTTCAATGGCGTCAGCCTTACGCAGGTCGTCCGGGTTCATGCCGTAACGCGATGGCAGATACTGATAGACCAAATGCTGAGACTGTCCGCGTTCTTCCGGGGTCATGCCGCCATCACCAGTGGTCGTGCTGGTGCCGGCGATGGTCGCACCGCGGCCCAGGGCTTCCTTGGCATTGGCTGACAACGCCCCAAAACTCATGCCGGCAATGGTCACCGGAATTTTCAGGTGAATCGGCTTCTTGGCGAAACGGTTGCCGAGGATTACATCAGTGCCGCACTTCTCCCTATAACCTTCGAGCGGGTAACGCGAAACACTGGCGCCGAGCAACAGCAAGTCATCGAAATGCGGCAGTTTGCGTTTGGTACCGCCACCGCGAATGTCGTAGATGCCGGTCTCGGCGGCACGCTGGATTTCCTGAATGGTCAGGCGGTCGAAGGTGGCCGACTCGCGCAGCACCGGAGGGGTCTTGTCACTCATATCTATTCTCCTCGCGCGGATCAGTACGCGGATGCGTTATCGACTTTGAAGTTGTACAACTGACGAGCGGAGCCGTAGCGCTTGAAGTCAGTAGCCTTGTGCTCGAATCCGGCTTTGTTGAGCAGTTCTTGCAACTCTTGGAGGTGTTCGGCGCGCATCTCTTTTTCGATGCAATCCGAACCGAGGGACTCGACGGTACCTTTGACGTAGATGTGGGTTTCATACAAGGAATCGCCCAAAGCGTCGCCGGCGTCACCGCATACCACCAGACGACCAGCCTGCCCCATGAAGCAACTCATGTGGCCGATGCTACCGCC
Source organism: Pseudomonas sp. TE3911 (assembly GCF_054062775.1). NCBI lineage: Bacteria > Pseudomonadati > Pseudomonadota > Gammaproteobacteria > Pseudomonadales > Pseudomonadaceae > Pseudomonas > Pseudomonas sp. TE3911. The sequence goes on from NZ_JBSSFP010000001.1 coordinate 3,133,251, forward strand.
AACCACAATGTCGATGCCCTTCATGGAAATTCCGCACCGTGCGCCCGCGTCACCTTCAATTACCAGCAAACCGCCATGAGCCGTGGCACCGGCCGCCTGCGAAGCACTGCCTTTGACCCGGACGTAGCCGGACATCATGTTCTCGGCGCAACCAACGCCGACGTTGCCATGGACGGTGATGCTCGCCTTCTGGTTCATGCCGGCGCAGTAATAGCCGGCATGGCCCTGAATATCGATGGACACGGTTTCGTTCACGCCGACGGCAAGGTTGTGCTTGCCGTCGGAATGGGTCACGACCCATTCGTGCTCTTGTACATTGCCGACTTGATCGTGCAGCGCTTGATTGAAGTCACGCACGGTAGTGGTGGATAGATCGATAGTTTTCATTTGTGCGTTCCTTAAGCTGACTCGCGTTCCCAGATGTACATAGTCGCCGGTGCCGGCTCCCAGACCCTGGCGTTTTCGATTCCGGGCAGGCTCGACAGCGCCTGATATTCGGAAGCCATTGCGACATAGTCGTCGGTCTCCGCGAGAATCGCGGGCTTGCAGGCGATAGGGTCGCGGATTACCGCAAAACCGTTCCGGGTGCCGATGGCGAAGGTGAAAAACCCGTCCAGATCCTCCAGCGAGTGGTCCAACGCTTCTTTCAGCGAATCGCCCTGTTGCAGGCGCCAGGTCAAGTAACCGGCCGCCACTTCGGTGTCGTTGTCAGTCTCAAAATGGATGCCGGCGCGCTTGAGTTCCTGTCGCAGGCGGAAGTGATTCGACAGTGAGCCGTTGTGCACCAGGCACAGGTCGGCACCGGTGGAAAATGGGTGACTGCCTTCCATGGTCACCGCACTTTCGGTGGCCATGCGGGTGTGACCAATGATGTGGCTACCCTTCATGCCGGCTAAGCCGAAACGCTGGGAAATTTCCTGCGGCAGACCCATGCCCTTGAGAATTTCGATACTCTGGCCGGCACTCATAATGCGAACACTCGGCGCCAGATCAGCCAGGGCTAATCGAACGGATGCCTCTTCAATTTGAATTTTCAGCACCGCCGCACTGGCGTTCTGGAACCAGTCAAGTGAACAACCCAAACGCCCTTCCAGTTCGCCCATAAGGGTTTTCCAGTCGAACCCTTCAGTTGTCGCCTGCAGGGTAAGCTTGACCCAGCCGTCGGCAACTTCATCACCATAGATTGCGAAGCCGGCACTGTCTGGACCACGATCCGTCATGGCTTGCAACATGGGTTCAAACAGCTTTCCGAGTTGGGATTCCAGCTTCGGGTTCTTTAGATAAAGACCTACAATTCCACACATATCGAGTCTCCCTGGGAGGCAGTGAGCGCCCGGCCCGATGCCTGGACGCTCTAAACGAAGTTGATTAGAAGAATTCTGTGTATCGCTGGATTTCCCAGTCAGAGACATGGCGGCTGTACTCCACCCACTCCATGCGCTTGAGCTTGATAAACTCGCCAACGATGTCTTTGCCCATCACTTCTGCAAACAAAGGATCGGCTTCAAGTGCATCGCATGCTTCTTTAAGCGACTGAGGCAATGTCTTGATGCCTCGGCCGGCGATTTCTTCAAGACTTAGGCTGTACAGGTTTTCATTGCAGATTTGATCTGGCTCAAGTTGACGGTCGATGCCGTCAAGACCAGCCGCGATGATTGCGGCGCTGACCAGGTAGGGATTGCAACCGGCGTCTGGCAGACGGAACTCCAACCGACCGTAGGGAACGCGAACCATGGCCGATCGGTTGTTGGCACCAAATGCGATAAAAGCAGGCGCCCATGTAGCACCTGAAAGAGAATTACCGACGACCAGACGTTTGTAGGAGTTAACCGTCGGCGCGGCAAAGGCACACAACGCTGGCCCATGGGCCAACAGCCCTGCGGCAAAGTGGTAAGCGAGTTTGGATAAACCCATGCCGTTCTTGTCACTGGCATCGAAGAACAGGTTTTTGCTTTCGGCACTGCTGATCGAGAGATGGAAGTGCATCCCGTTACCGGCACGTTTGGGATCTGGCTTGGGCATGAACGAGCAGATCATCCCCATATCGTTCGCAATCTCTCCGGCAGCCATGCGGAAGAACGTGAAGCGGTCTGCCGACTCCATGGCGTCGCTGTACGTATAGTTGATCTCGAATTGGCCGTTGGCGTCTTCGTGATCGATCTGATAGATCTCGAAGCCAACGGGCTGCAAGGCTTCAGTCAGGCGCTCCAGGAAAGCTCGTGAACGTGACAGCCCTTTGTAGTCGTAGCAGGGTTTGTCCAGGTTATCGCTGGGATCGACCAATTGAAGCTTTCCGCTTTCATCACGGCGCATCAGGTTGAACTCAGGCTCCAGTCCTGTGTTTAACGTCCAGCCCTTTTCTTGCAAACGACTCACCTGTTGCTGCAGAACATAACGACTATCAAAGGGGTGAGGTTTGCCATCCACGTGGCCGATACAAACCACTCGGCCGTAACCTGGCTGCCAAGGTACCGGAGTCAGGGTCGAGAGGTCGGCCTTAGCCATGAAGTCCGGACCATTGGGCTGCATACCCATCCCGCTGATAGCAAAACCGGCAAACCCTGCACCGGCTTCAGCTACAGTTTCCAATCCACAAATAGGCACCGACTTAGTCTTGGCGGCACCATGAATGTCCACGAACTGAGCCAGCACATACTTAATGCCGTGCTCTTCAATCAAACGTTGGGTTTCAAGTGGCAACATGGATCTGACTCCTGGTGAAGGCAACATCAGTGGCTGTGGTCTATGCAGCGAGGGCAGTTGCTGCCGATCGGCACATGTGTGATGAGCCTGATGTCGGAGCGTTGTACTGCATCGCTAAAATTCCCACAAGGAAATTTTCTTTCCCAATAGGAATGCAAACCGACTGCCAACTCTTGCCACCTACCCCAAAGGAGGTATAAAAAAGAGGACGTCTGACTACGATATATGGGAAAATTTATTTCCCTGCACGAATAAATTGACGGATGCAGCGACTGCAAATTTGTATTGATGCGCACTTTTAGTGCGATCAAATGACCAACGCGAGCAAAGGGTGCAAGCATGAACGAAGCAGTCGAACACCAACCTCGGCTCAAGCTGGAGCAATACTTGGGACTGCAGATAAAGCGTCAACGCCAAGCTCAAGATCTAAAACTGTCAGATGTCGCCCGTATTGCTGGAATCAGCCAAGGGATGGTGAGCAAGATAGAGAATGCTCAGGTCTCAACGAGCCTGGATACGCTCAGTCGGCTCTGCGATGTCTTGGGCATGCCAATGTCCAAACTCTTCAGTCAGTATGACCAACAGGGCAGCAATGCATTGCTGGTAAAACGCGATGAAGGCCTTGAGGTAGTGCGTCGCGGAACCGAGAAAGGCCACACTTATCATTTGCTCAACCACACTCGTGGACCGAACAAGAGCTTTGAGGCCTATATGGTCACAATGGATGACGCAAGTGAGGAGTTTCCAACCTTTGCCCATTCCGGCACTGAGTTTCTGCATTTGCTGGAGGGGGAGCTGCATTACCGCCACGGTAATCAGGTCTATAGAATGGAAGCCGGTGACAGCTTGACCTTCGACGGCGAGATCCCACACGGCCCTGAATTACTGGTGCAGGTGCCGATCCGACTATTGTCCATCGTGAACTATACAGCGACGGGTGAGTAAAACTCCCGTCCACCTACGTCCCCACCTTGCCAAGAGGCTCGTCTGAGACGAAACCTCTTTCCTGGCAGGAAATTAATTTTCACAAAACGCTAGACACCCCTCCCATCGTTCACCTATAAAAGCACCACAGGAATATATTATTCCCTGTGAGAATTTTTATTTGCCCGTAAAAAACTTTTCCACCCATAAATTTCCCGGTGATGACCTGCCCGTCACCTCCCGAGGATCCACCATGAACGATACAAATACCTACATTCTGAAGGTCAGTTGCCCGGCGACTTCAGGGATTGTGGCTGCCGTGACGTCTTATCTCGCAGACAGTCACTGCTACATAGGTGAAATGTCGCAGTTCGACGACGAGATCAATAACACCTTCTTTATGCGCGCGGTTTTCCGCTTCAACGTGGACCATCCAGGCGCAGACCTAGAACAGATCAGGGCAGGATTCACCGACGTTGCGAGCAAATTCAACATGTCTTGGGACCTGTTCGATAAGAGCAAACCGATGCGGGTGTTGTTAATGGTCAGCAAATTCGATCATTGCTTGAGCGACCTGCTTTATCGCCACAGTAAGGGCGAAATGGACATGAATATTACCGCAGTGGTTTCCAACCACCTCGATCTTCGTCCAATGGCCGAACGTGAAGGCATTCGTTTCATTTACTTGCCGGTTACCAAGGATACCAAGGCCAAACAAGAAGCGGAGCTGATGAAAATCGTCGACGAAACCCAGACAGACCTGGTGGTTCTCGCCCGCTATATGCAAATTCTGTCCAACGATTTGTGCAAACAATTATCGGGTCGGGCAATCAACATTCACCACTCGTTTTTGCCTGGTTTCAAAGGGGCCAAGCCATACCATCAGGCTTATGAACGCGGTGTAAAACTCATCGGGGCGACGGCTCATTATGTGACCAGCGATCTGGACGAAGGCCCGATTATTGAGCAAGAAGTACAACGAGTCGATCATGCCTATTTACCTGATGATCTTGTTGCCATTGGCAGGGATACGGAGACCGTAGCACTGTCCAAGGCCGTGAAGTATCACCTGCAACACCGCGTTTTTCTCAATAACGACCGCACGGTGATCTTCCGATGAATGCGCATAAGTTGATTGATGGCAAAGCGGCCGCCGGCCGCGTACTGGCACAGGTAAAAAAAGAAGTCGCAGACTTGGTCATCGACGGTATCAAGCCCTGCCTGGCTGTAATTCTTGTAGGTGAAGACCCGGCAAGCCAAGTCTACGTGCGCAATAAAGTGCTTCGCGCCGAAGAGTCCGGAATTTTGTCGATCGAACACAAATTGCCTGCCGACACCAGTGAAGCCAAGGTCTTGAATTTGATTCATGCCCTTAACTCCGACCCTGCTGTACACGGAATTCTGCTCCAATTGCCTTTGCCCAAACACGTCGAAGAGACACGAGCACTCCAGGCCATCGACCCACGCAAAGATGTCGATGGTTTTCACAGCGAAAACGTGGGTGGCCTGAGTCAAGGACGTGATGTTTTGACGCCATGCACTCCCACCGGCTGCATGTACCTACTGCGTGAAACGTTGGGTGATTTGCGCGGCAAACACGCGGTCGTAGTGGGTCGCTCCAACATCGTAGGCAAACCCATGGCCGCCTTGCTGTTGCAAGCCGATTGCACGGTGACAGTGTTGCACTCGCGCAGTCGCAATCCCCAAGACCTCGCACGCCAGGCCGATATTGTGATCGCGGCGGTAGGTCGCCCGCGGATGATCGACGCCAGTTGGCTAAAACCCGGCGCCGTCGTGATCGATGTTGGAATCAATCGTATTCAGGACGGTGATCGCAGTCGACTTGTCGGCGACGTAGACACCGATGATGTTCTGTCCTTGGTGTCGGCTGTAACGCCAGTTCCTGGCGGCGTAGGCCCCATGACCATCGCTTTCCTCATGAAAAACACCGTGATTGCTGCCCGGCAGCAATTCAAGGCTCAACAGCCTTCGGAGGCAGCATGCCTTTCAATCTCCTGAAATATGGGCTGAGCTCGGAATATCCGGTCGAAGTTGATCTTCCCGCCCCTAAAGAGCTCAAGTCCTCCTACGATGTGGTCATTATTGGCGGTGGGGGCCATGGGCTAGCGACGGCTTACTACTTATCCAAATACCACGGAATTACAAATATTGCGGTGTTGGAAAAGTCCTATCTGGGCGGTGGCAATACCGCCCGAAATACGGCAGTGATTCGCTCCAACTACCTCACCAGCGATGGCGTAAAGTTTTACGCGGAGTCAGTGCGGATGTTTGAAGGGCTGTCGAATGAATTCGACTTCAACATCATGTACTCACAACGTGGCCAACTCACCTTGGCACATACCGATGCTACCGTGCGCTCATTTCGCCAACGGGCGGAAGTGAACAAACATCACGGTGGCCGCTCCGAACTCATCGACCGCCAACAGATTCGCGAACTCGTACCCTCGCTTAATCTGGACCCAGGCCACATTCCGGTATTGGCAGGTCTGTGGCACTTGGATGGCGCCACCGCACGCCATGATGCCGTGGCCTGGGGCTACGCCAAACAAGCTGCAAAACGTGGCGTGGAAATCCATCAGCTCACTGAAGTACAAGATCTGGTCATTGAGAACGGCACCATCACGGCCGTCAAAACCAACCGCGGAACGATCAAATGCGGGTGCGTAGTGCAGGCTGTCGCGGGCATGAGTTCACAGCTCATGAAAAAAGCCGGCATACGCTCGCCCATTCAAACCTACCCGCTGCAAGCGATGGTGACACAACCGTTCAAACCCTTCCTGGATCCGCTGGTGAGCTCATCGGCCTTGCACTGTTATGTGCAGCAGACTAGCCGAGGCGAAGTGGTGTTTGGTGGCGGCTCCGACCCCTACCCTCTCTTCAACACCCGCTCCACTCTGGACCTCAAAGAAAGCCTGCTGGCTCATGCCATCGAGATGTTCCCATTTCTGGCCAACGCCAAACTGATGCGCCAGTGGGCCGGGATCACCGACATGACTCCGGATTACAGTCCAATCATGGGGCTGTCACCCGTAAAGAACTACTACCTGGATGCTGGCTGGGGAACCTGGGGCTTCAAGGCCACTCCGATCTGCGGCAAAACCATGGCCGAACTCGTAGCCAGTGGCGGCCAGGTCCCCGACTTGATCAAACCGTTTGGTCTGGAGCGCTTTTCGACCTTCCAGCAAGTTAACGAGATGGGCGCCACGGCAGCCAGCCATTAAGGAGAGCGGAACATGAAAGTGATGATATGCCCGCTCAACGGGCCGCGAAATATCAGCGAATTCACCTACGGCGGCGAGTTCAAAAACATGCCAAACCCGGCGACCTGTACCGACGCCGAGTGGGCCGACTACGTTTTCAACAGCGATGACGCCCTGGGTGTGGTTCGCGAATGGTGGATGCACACACCATCGAGTTACTGGTTCCTCGCCGAACGTCACACCGGCAGCGACGAGATCCTGCGCACCTTTGATCCAAAGGAACTGTTCACCGCTCGCATCGAATTTGCCACACCCACCAAGGAGTTAATAGGATGAGCCGCTTACCTGCTCCCATGGGCCTGCTGATCGATCGCGAGAAACCGCTCAATTTCAACTTCGACGGCGTGGCCTATCAAGGCTTCCAGGGCGACAGTATCGCCAGTGCGCTTATCGCTAACGGTCGCTTCCTGATTTCCCGCTCGTTCAAGTACCACCGCCCACGCGGAGTGCTGACTATGGCTGGCCAGGATGCGAATAGCCTGGTTCAACTTCCCCATGAGCCCAATGTGTTGGCAGATGCCTATGCATTAGAGGAAGGCCTCACCGTCACGGGACAAAACTTCAACGGCTCTTTGAACAATGACAAGGACGCCTATCTGGGCAAATTCTCAAAGTTCATGCCGGTGGGCTTTTACTATCGCTCCTTCTACAAGCCCAAGGGCATGTGGAAAGTGTGGGAGCCGATCATTCGCAAGAAGGCGGGGCTGGGCGTGCTGGATCTTGAGTTCCGGCCCGAGTATTACGACAAGGCTTATCTGTTCACCGATCTGGCAGTGATCGGTGCCGGGCCGGCCGGTCTGCAAGCCGCACTGACCGCCGCAAACGCGGGCGCCAAGGTTCTTTTGATAGAGCAGCAACCGCTATTAGGCGGTTCTCTGACCTATGCCCGTTTCGACATCGAAGGCGTACGTGCCAGCACCCTGCGTCAAGCGCTCGTCGGCGCAGTCGAAAGCCATGCCAATATCCGGATCCTCAAAGAAGCCACTTGCAACGCATGGTTCACCGACAACTACCTGCCTGCTATCCAAGGCAAGCGGATGTTCAAGGTACGTGCAACTCAATGCCTGATCGCCAGCGGTTCGTTCGATCAGCCGGTGATCTTTCGCAACAACGATTTACCAGGAATTATGCTCAGCAGTGCCGCCCTGCGACTGATGAAGCTCTACGCGGTCAAACCCGGCAAACGCGCTGTGGTTCTAACGGGCAATGACGATGGCTATCTCGCGGCGCTCGACCTTCATGACCAAGGGGTTAGCGTCGCAGCCGTCGTTGATATGCGTAACGGGCCAGACAACCGGGACTTGCTGAATGCCTTGACCGGGCGCTCAATCGCGCTGAAGGTCGCCACGACGGTCTACGAGGCGCTGCATGAAAAAGGCATGCGTCACATCAGCGGTGTCGAACTGCGCAAAATAACTGGTCAGGGGCAAGTCGCAACCGCCAGCGAGCAAATAGACTGCGACCTGCTGTGCATGTCGGCAGGCTATATGCCTGTGTACCAACTGCTCTGTCAGGCAGGAGGCAAGCTAAGCTATGACGATCAATTGGCTGAATTCACCCTCAGCGGGCAGCCAAAAAATCTGAGTTTCTGCGGCTCGGTGAACGGTCGCCACGCACTGGACAATGTACTCGCGGACGGCGCCAATTGTGCTGCCGATATCGTAACTTCGCTAGGGCTCGCGACGAGCGAAGCCCGAGCAGTCTTTCGCCCTGAAGCAAAAGTCAATTTCGCCTGGCCAATCTTCCCTCATCCAAAAGGCAAAGACTTCGTTGATTTTGATGAAGACCTGCAAGTGCGGGACATCGTTAACGCCACGAAGATCGGCTACCGCGATATACAACTGGTGAAGCGATACTCCACGGTCGGTATGGGGCCATCACAAGGCCGTCACTCCGCGCTGCCAACGGCTCGTCTGGTAGCGGCGTCGACGAACCGGAACATCAGCGAAACCGGCGTGACCACTGCACGGCCGCCCTTTGTCGCCGAGAAACTCGCTCACGTTGCAGGTCGTGCTTTCGATCCGTACCGTCAGACCCCGATGCATCGCCGCCACTTGGATGCAGGTGCCAAGATGATGCCCGCCGGGATCTGGCAACGGCCGGCGTACTACGGCAAAACAACCGAGCGGGATAAAGTCATGCAGGCCGAAGCGCTGCATGTACGAAACAAGGTCGGAATCATTGACGTATCGACATTAGGAGGCCTGGACATTCGTGGGCCGGATGCGGCGGAACTGCTGAATCGCATGTACACCTTTGCGTTCCTCAAGCAACCGATTGGACGGTCGCGTTATGCATTGATGACCAACGAACATGGCGTCGTGATTGATGATGGCGTATGCGCCCGGTTTGCTGAAAACCACTTCTACGTGACGGCGACCACCAGCGGTGTCGATCGCATTTATCAGCAAATGCTCAAGTGGAATGCGCAGTGGCGATTGGATGTCGACATCGCCAATGTCACCGCTGCGATCAGCGCTGTTAATGTCGCGGGACCCGATTCGCGCAAGGTGGTGGAAAAACTCTGTACCGATCTTGATATGTCGGCAGAGGGTTTCCCTTACCTAGGCGTCCGTACAGGAACGGTGGCGGGAATCAAGGCGCGCCTGCTACGTGTCGGTTTTGTGGGTGAACTGGGTTACGAAATCCACGTCCCCTCACGGCACGCCTTGGCGCTCTGGGATGCTCTGATGCAGGCCGGTGTTGAATACGATATCCGGCCATTCGGGGTCGAAACACAACGTCTGCTGCGTCTTGAAAAAGGTCATGTAATCATCAGTCAGGACACAGACGGCATGACTCATCCAGCAGAGATTGACATGGGCTGGGCAGTCAGTCGCACCAAACCTTTTTTCGTCGGCCGTCGTTCAGTGGACATCCTCGAAGCTCAGCCAATGAAACGCAAGTTAGTCGGCTTTAATTTGCCTAAAAACAGCCCACAGCCACTTGAGGGTCATCTGGTGCTCAATGGGCCTGACATCAGCGGTAGCGTGACGTCCTGCGAATACTCGCAAACGCTGGGAACCATCATCGGCCTGGCCTATGCGGACGCCTCACAAAGCGCGCCAGGGCAACAGATTCCCATACGCGTGGAAGGCGGCTTGGTGGTACACGCCACGGTAGTGAAGTTGCCGTTCTTTGACCCCAATAATAACCGTCAGGAGCTATAGCGATGAACAATTTACGAGCGGAAGATCTTATGGAGCAAAGCCCTCAGGCGGTTTTGCAGAACTGCGGTTTGGTCGATTTTTCTGACCTTGCGCGGGTAGGTTTTCGCGGTATGCAAAGTAGAGAATATCTTCAAAATCGTGGCTTTGAACTGCCGGAGCGGCCAAATCAGGCGGTGGTCCAAACAGATGGCAGCTGCGTGGTCAGACTTTCCGCGACGGAATATTTAATCCTGGGAAGTTTGCAGGACCGTGGACAACGCATCGCCGATGAGGAAGCGCGGTGGGAGTTGGATCATCAAGCCAACTATCTGCTGCCTCGTCATGACAGTCATGCGTGGCTGCAGCTTAGCGGCGTTCACATCGCCGAGATTATGGCCAAGCTGTGCGGCGTCGACCTGAGAACTCAGGCCTTCACAGTGGGTGATGTGGTACAGACTTCAGCTGCACGTATCAATGTGATCATCATCAACGTCGGGCTGGATAACGTTCCCTGTTTCCAAATCCTCTGTGACCGTGCCTCGAAAGAATATTTTACCGACGCGGTGATTGACGCAATGGCAGAGTACGGCGGAAAAGCCCTTTCATTCAGTACGATAATGCACTAACACGATTAACTTTACGCTCTGCACGTTCGGCACCTTCGGGTGCCGATGTCATTTCGGAGACATCGATATGGGCATCTTGCTGGAATCAATGGATAAAGAAACCGCAGATTACATGGTACCGGCCCTTCAGCGCGGCTTGAGTATCCTGAGCATGTTCGACGCCAATGTCCGCTCCCTTTCAATTAATGACATTGCCAGGCAACTGGGCATTACCCCCTCGTCGTGCTACAGAATCCTGTTCACCTTGACCGAGATGGGCTACTTGAATAAATCGGGGGCCTACTACGAGTTGGGTGCCAGTGTTATCAGCGCAGGCTTCAGCTATCTGGCCAGCCGCGACCTAGTCGATGTAGCCATGCCCTACCTGAATCGGTTACGCGATCACACTTCGCTTTCCAGCCATCTGAGCATCAGGGAGCAGACGGAGAGTCTTTACATTTACCGGGCATTCGCCGTGCAGCGACTTTCAGTGAACATCCCCATTGGAACTCGCATCGCTTGCCATTGCACAGCGATGGGGCGAGTGCTCCTCTCAGGCCTGAACGAAGCCGAGGTGGACTCGCTGTACCAGAACGTCCGCCTGGACGACTACCCTGCGCCCTCAGCACGCACGCTGACGGAGCTCCAAATCATGCTCGCAGGGGATCGTCATCGTGGCTGGGTGGTCCATCGATCTGACTACTCAACCTCGTTGGCGGCGGGGATCAAGGACCACACCGGTCACATCATCGCGGCAGCGAACCTCTCAGGTCCGGATGCAGTCATGGATACACCGGGCACTCAAGAGCACCTGTTGGAGAAATTGTTAAGCGCTACCCAAGCAATATCAACTGCCTTGGGCGCACCTCAAAAATGAAGGCCGATGGGTACTGTCATGACGAAGACCACCCGATGACGAACAACAAACGTCACGCTGGCCCCAAATACAAAACGCCCTCTGCGATTGCAGAGGGCGTTTTGTTCAGCTACGACATCGGGACAAAAACCGCGCCTGATTGCCAGCCCCTTTCAACGTTGTTTCAGTTCGAAAGCTTGTAACCCACTTCTCCATGGGACGACAAATCCAGGCCATCAATCTCTTGCTCTTCGTCGACTCTAAGGCCGCTACAGACAAGACTGGCGAGCTTATACGCGATCCAGCTGGTAATAGCGGAAAAGGCGATGCTGAATGACAGGACGCCACCATTGACCAGCATCTGATCGACCAAATTGCGCCCCCCTGTAAACCCTAGCCCGCCCAATGAGGTTAGGGCAAATACAGGCGTTAATACCCCCCCAATGATTCCACCGACCCCGTGTACGCCGAAAACATCGAATGCATCATCCAGTCCTAGGCGAGGCTTTAATTTCTCCACGGCCCACAGGCAAATCGGAGCGACGATAAAGCCCAGCATAATGGCACCCATCGGGCCGACAAAACCGCATGCTGGTGTGACGGCCACTAACCCTGCGATGGCCCCGGAAACTCCGCCTAGCATGCTCGGCTTGCCGCGATGCCGCCACTCGGCAAACAGCCAGCCTAGCGCTCCAGCGGCGCTGGCGAGCATGGTATTGACGATGACCAAGACCGCAAAACCGTTCGCCATCAGCGCGCAACCTCCGCAGAAACCCAACCAGCCAACCCATAGCATTGAGCCGCCCGTCATGGTCATAGTCATGTTGTGCGGTGCTAAAGCGGAAGTTCCAAAACCACGGCGTCGGCCGAGCAGGTAGGCCCCCACGAGGGAGGCAATCCCTACGTTGACGTGGACCACATTGCCGCCTGCGAAATCCTGAGCGCCAAGATCGAAAACCCATCCTCCCCCCCATGCTATATGAGCCATGGGGATGTAATTGATGGTGAGCCAGATGGCCATGAAGACTAATACCGCTGAAAATTTCATTCGCTCAGCGCTTCCTCCGACGATAATCGCCGGCGTGATTGCGGCAAATAGCATCATAAAAAGAAAGTAAAGCAGTTCAGGGATAGTGCCCTGCAGGGATTGCGGGCCAACGCCCCTCAGAAACAGCTTGTCGAATCCACCGATCCAGGCCTGCCATTCCCCACCGGAAGTAAACGTCAGGCTATAGCCATAGATTGCGAACAGCACGGACATCAATGACGCGACAGAAAAAACCTGCATCAAAACGGAGAGAACATTCTTGCTACGCGCCAAACCGCCATAAAAAAGCGCCAAGCCTGGCAAGGTCATCAGCAAAACGACTAATGAACATGTCACAACGAAAGCTGTGTCGCCGCTATTAAGCATCGGTGCATCCTCCGAAGCTCGTACTGCACCGGAGGACGAGGCAAACAAGATAAAGGTCAGCACTTTGGATCGTCGGAATGCAGAAATATCGAGCATAGATGGACTCCTTATATTGATTACTTTCGACGTCGACGACGTCTGACAAGTCGACTCAGCGAGATTGGCGGTACTTCCCGTTGGGAAATATTTTTTCTCACCAAGAAAGCAATCAGCCTGCCATCTACATCTCCTCTACCTCCAAGGAGGTATCGTTAGCCCCTAAACTTGCTACTGAACGGCGGTAACGCAATGTTAACGTGCGGAAGCTCGCAGCAACCCGTCTGACGAAATGAAACGAAATGGTGCATTTCTAGAACCAATATCACTATTCCAGGCGTACCTGTTACACAAGGCGGATGAGAGGCCCGTTAGCATCAATCGTAATATCGCGAGATGGACTCTAAATCACAACCGCTGTGTTAGGACGTCAATGGTTGGCAGCATCGGCTCAATTAACATCGCAATGCTACCCAGGTAGACACAATCTCTGGTTGGTTTAACTTTCCAGATCGTGATTCGTATACCGCTCAAGATCGATCAGCTGCATCAAGCTAATAAAAAAGATACAAGTGATCTCGATCCTTTTAAGTCGAATATGACTCTACAACGCACATACTGGTTTCTGAGCCGGCAATACCATCAAAACAGTCTCACTGAATCCGCAGTGAACGATAAGTAGGCCTGTGAACAATGCTCAAAACTGATATCAATCCATTTCCGATTAGTAACCCACACAATAGGGCGCCAATCATTCGTGAATGGCAAACGTTACGTTATGGCACTTGGGACACGGTAGTCGCCAGTAGGAGTACGCGTTGACCCTCCTTTAGTCAGCTTGCGGGCAGTTAGAAGATCGCTCCCGCGATTTCCGGCGAGCACCGTGCACTTCCAAGCAGGCAGCCGCAGCACAAACTGTGAGGAACATTGCCATTATCCAAGGCTCATGGCTCGACAGCAGCCCTAATAAAACCCCAGCCAAGCCACCGACGGCATATTGCAAAACACCGAATAATGCAGAAGCCGCACCGTGACGCCCCTCGCCGTGCTCCATCGCCAGCGCAATCACGTTGCCCCAGACCAAACCTAGACTCCAAATTGCCCCACACAATGGAACAACTATTAAAAGGAATTTCTCCGACGTGAGGCATATAGCCAATAAGATTGCTGTCAATGCGAAGTGAACATGAAGCGTACGATGTAACACTGTTAAAGCAGAGTATTTGCGCAAAAGAAAAAAATTTATCATACCCGTGAGAAGCATCCCTAAACCGTTCAAAGCGAGAAACCAGCTGAATTCCTCGGGGCTGACGTGGAATGACTCAATAAAAACGAAAGGAGCGCTCCCTATATAGGAAAACAACCCGGCCGTAACGAACGCACTCGCCATTGTGAAGTTCATGTATTTTCGACAACGCAGCAAGCTGCAGTAGTCGCGAATGGTTTTGCTCATGACTCCCGTTGACCGGCCCTCAGGCACCAGTGTTTCGGGCACAAAAAAGAACACACAAACCAGACATATAAGTCCGAACACCAAAAGTACCCAAAACACACTTCTCCAGTCCCAATGCGTAAGCAACGCTGAACCTGCCAAGGGAGCAAATATCGGGGCCACACTCATTATATGCATAAGTATTGTGTAGATCTGCGCCGCGGAGTCACTAGAGTATCGATCCGCAACGATAGCGCGAGGCACCACCAGCCCTGCCGCAGCGCCAACAGCTTGTAAAAATCGACCGATTAGCAAGACTTCGATAAAGGGTGCCGTAAGGATGAGCAATGTACCTGCGACAAAAAGTGCCATACCGAGCATCAACGGCCATCGTCTTCCATAACGATCAGCCATAGGACCGACGCATGCTTGGCCTATAGCGAGCCCTATCAGAAAAATGGTAAGACTCGCCTGAACACGCCCCGCAGTAGTTCCAAAGTGCATCTGGATCGAGGGCATAGCTGGCAGGTACATATCAATCGCAATGGCGTCGATAGCAGTGAGCAATCCGAGGACTGCGATCAGGACTATAGAACGGATGCGGACTGTATCAAAGTACATAACGGGACACTCATTTCGTTGTTTGCACACGATTCTCTTGTGCAAGGGTGGGCCGAAAAAGCGACACTGATATATCGTGTGAAAATAGCAAGGGTAATCGCATTTGACCTACTGCTACTTCAAAGTAACAGCAAAAAACCAGTTCGGCTTGGCAATGTCTAGCTTGAACTCGTGCATCCCCGATAATTACCCAAGTGTTTTCGTACAGAACGTGTAGCATCCGTCCGAAACAACCACCGCGCGTCTTGCGGAATCGATGAAATTTAGTTGAGGGATTGCACGTGACGCTCGATTACGGTCAAACACAAACCTGATCCTTCGTCAATCAAGTTCATTTCGCTAAGCGTGAAGGACCCCTGCTAAACTGACCGGTAGCGGCTTGCGATCAATATCCCGTTAGAATAATGAATGAGCAGCGTCAATTCCGACACGATTCCAGGTTGCTCTTAGAATGCGTATTGTCTGCAAAGAAACCGTTGAGGCAGTCGGCTACTTGTGTCCTGGCGGTACGGTCGAAAATAGTGCCTTGTCCCTGGAACATCACTACCTTCGAAGTGCTTCTGGAGGGCACTGGAAACTATGCACTACGCTATCGGAACGACTCATTCACAAACCTAAAAATGATTGATCGAATCCATGTGTTCCCAATTGCTTCACGAGCGGACTCATTTATTGTGCGGAGTGTCAATGCGCAAAAGCTGACAAGAATGAGAGAGGGCTATAAAAGCCCTCTCAAGTAACTCAGCCAGGAATGACTCCTTCCGAGTACATGTCCGCTGCGATTCTCCAACCTTGAGATTCAAGCTTCCAAACGAAGAGGCTCTTCATGTTGAAAGCTTCACCATCCTTTGGCTGAACGCTCCAAGTCACCCATGTGTAAGCGACAGTGGGCACCAGTGCACGCAGTCGATCGATACGTATACTGGCCGAACGAGTGTCACCTAACATGCCGGCAACGAGCTCAGCTAAAGCGGTGCTTCCTGAGTAGAGCTCAGGGGTACCCGCTCCAGTGATTTCGGTGTCATTGGTGTAAAGTTCCTTCACGATTCCTGAAGCATCCTGTTCTTTCCAGAGCGCCTCAAGGACATCCAGACGCTCTCTGAGAGCAACGTTCAATTCATTCGACTGTTGCATTGTAAAAAACCTCTTCTTTTAAGATTAGAAATCAGGTATCAACGACGTCCGTTAAAATAACCGCCGAGTTGATGGGTGACCTTGCCGAAGGTACAAATCAGTGAACGAAATTGTTCCTTTCCATAAATTTGGGTACGAGGAATTGAGCTCATGACGTCGTAATGCTTCGACCCCCCCATGATCCCCTCAGCAAGCACCCGACTTACTACGTGGCTTGGCGTAACGCCAAAGCCTGAATAGCCCTGCACGTAGAATGCATTCGGTCGTCCAGGCAGCGTGCCGATTTGCGGAAAAAGGTTTGCCGAACACTCCATCGGCCCCCCCCATGCGAGATCGATTTTCACGTCTTTCAAGTAGGGAAAAATATTCAACATCAACTTCCGATTCCATTCCTTCAAGTTGTTAGGGATGTAATCGACGAGGTATGTCGCGGCACCGAAAAGCAGCCGATTTTCATTAGTGACCCGAAAGTAGTCGATCACCGGTCGGATATCACTGAATGCACCGCGAATCGGACTGATTTGCTCGATCAATGCATCGGAAAGAGGTTCGGTAACCAGTTGAAAGGCATATGTACTGATCATGGTCTTATGCAGCTCTGGCTCAAGACGATCAAGGAAAGCGCCGCAGGACCAAAGGATTTTCTTTGCTCGCACCGAGCCCTTAGCCGTACGGACCTTGATGGTATCCCCGTAGGTCACTTCCAAAACCGGAGTATTTTCAAATACGCGGCCACCGTGACTAACAAGCGCCTCAGCCTCGCCCAGCAACAAGTTCAAAGAGTGAATATGACCATTGCCCATATGCATCAACGCGCAGCTGTAGGCGTCCGAACCAATGATTTTCCTGACATCGGCGCCCTCCAGATAAGCAATTTCGCAATCTGGACTTAGTTCTTTATATTCTTTTTCCCAAGCTTGCAGCAGTTTGCCTTGGCGCTTATTAAAACCAAGGTAACCATAGCCATGACGAAAATCCGCATCGATACCGTATTTATTTATACGGCTTTTGATAATTGCGGCACCTTGGTCGCTGATCTCGAAAATGGCACGAAGACCATCTTCGCCGACATCTTTACGGATTTTTTCCAGGTCATGACCTATCCCTGCCATGACATGTCCGCCATTTCGTCCCGACCCTCCGAACCCTAAGTATCGTGCCTCCAGGACAACGACGTTCTTGACGCCTCGCTCCGCCAGTTCAAGTGCAGTATTGACACCGGAGAACCCGCCACCGATCACAACTACATCAGCCTCGATGTCCTGTTCAAGGTCGGGAAATTTCAGATCGTACTTACGAGTAGCCGTATAGTAAGTAGTTGGCGTTTCTACAGAGAGCATGATATTTCCTCACAACAGTACGTTGATCAAATCATCAATTAGGCGTCGGGACGGAATCAAGTTTTGTTCTTATTCGTCGATGACACCAAATCGGTCTCTTGTTTCAATGCCTACAGGGAGGGTGCTATGCGATATAACGAAACGCAAACCGCCCTCTGACCGGAGCCGACGGCACCAGGGCCGTACCCTATTCAAGGCCTGCGGCCGTCTGATCGAATCGGCAGCATCCAATAGAGCGCCCCATAGAAATTCAAGAGACACCCTTATTAAAACCCCGGTTTAGTCAATGCGCCATGAGCTACAGAGTCAATTAGTTGACCGAGACTGCCATGTGGGGTGAGCCAGCATAGAAATCCACTACGGACGACGCAGCCTAGATAGTTAACATGTTACCAAACGAACCAGGCGCTCTCGCCATGTGGGAATTTTCGGCCACTTTTCTGGCCTTTCTTCGGCAGCATCAGGTTGAAGAAGTCCGATTGACTCAACCTAATACGTAACTCATTGAAATTAAAGAAAAATAAATTAATATCAATTAACAAATATTAGGCCTGTTTTTTGCTTGGATAGCTTATGTGCAACCCGATCCACGCAAAATCGCTTCCGAGCAGCGCACTGGGTCGCTAGAAAAAGACGCGTAATACCGTCCAAGGTTTATTCAATTTGAGTGTTCGGGCTGGAAAGAGGTCGAAATGAACAACGTAATGCATACTGGCGAGCAGGGCTTTGAAGAGTGGAACCAATACCTGTCCACAAGCTGCGGAACCTTTCGAGCTGAACCACCATTAGAGCAGGGCTCGGCTACATTTGTAGGCAGCATCATCTCGTCCCCTAGCGTTAACGCACTTTGCCCTGGCTCAAGAATCATCAGTAACTGTCATCACATTCACCGACACCAGAGTGATATCCGCCGCGACGATCGGGATTTCTATTATCTGGTGATGCAAATGAATGGTTCTGGAGTAATGTGCCAGAATGATGGCCAGACGCTTCTGAAACAGAATGACCTCGTACTCCTGGACGTTAACAAACCGTGCGACTTCTATTTCACAGGTCTCTCGGACCAACTGTCACTGATCATTCCCCGTCGCTATATCGAGTCGCGATTCCGAAATCGCGAAATATTGCTCAATCACCGCATTGAGGCAAATTCCAGGCTGGGATCACTCATTGGAATGCTTGCTCAACAACTCTTCGACGTGGGAGAGGCCGAGACGGAGGAGTCGGAAGCGATACTTGACGCCCTGCTAACCCTGATGAAGCCTAGCGTGAGGGAAAGCACACCGCTCACACACATGTATCAGCAACAGACTCAGTCATTGATGCTTCAGAAAGCTAAAGTGTGCATCGAGAAAGAGTTAATTAATAACGCACTTTCTCCCTCAATGATTGCTGATCAGGTCGGAACGTCAGTTCGCAATCTTCATCGTTTATTCGCAAGCTGCGACACCACAATCGGTCGCTACATTCTGGAAAGAAGACTCGAACAGTGTGCAGACGATCTCAAGAACGAAGGTGCCCACGAAAAGGTTTCCAGTGTTGCGTACAATTGGGGTTTCAGTGACGTGAGCCATTTTTCCCGCTCCTTCAAGGCCAGATTCGGCATGTCACCGAGAGAGTTTCGCATGCGAAAAACCACCTACTCGTAACCTTTATCATCAGGGACTTTAGATCTGACGCTGCTCATTTTTTAATTGTGCAGCATGAGATCAAGACTGAAACATACTAAAGAAGAGCGCTCTCAAGTGGTCGAACCGCCAGCTTGCCCCTTAAGTTCCCCACAATTTAATTTCATAAAGCAGTAACCAATTTAAAAAACCAAAAACGAAGTTTTTAGCTTTGTTCTGCCGATATAAAACCTTCAAAATTGCGATTAACTAAAAACTTAAGTGCTGACTAAAACGCCTATATAAACTTTAAAGTGTGCTTTTTCAAAGTAAGCAGCGACTCAGTATAGCCTTCCCTAAAACAGGAAGCCGCCACTTGATGATCACGCAAAAACCAAGACGTCGCCTCGATAATCTCTGGGAGATCTCAAATACTGTTTCTTGAATATTTTGCTGAAATGTGCCGAGTCCGAAAACCCCCAGCGGTATGCAATTTCCGTAATACTTTCATGGCGCAGACAAGGATTAGCTAAATCTCGGGCACATCGTTGCAGCCGCTCTCTCTGAATAAAACGACAAACACTGTCTCCAGTATTTTCAAAAGAGCGGTATAAATGTCTGATCGATATTCCTAACTTATTAGCCATCCATTCTGGGCTTAAATCGAGCCGATGCAAGTGATCGCATACCATTCGTTCAATTTGGCGCCGAAAATCATTGGTTTGAAAAATTTCCTCAAGGCCGTTACCATTTGGGCGCTCCACTAATGTAGGCTGGACCAACGCAACTAAAGCATCCTGCATTCCTACCCCATCATCACTTGTGAAATATCTATCGTGATCAAATATAATCTGATTGACGAGTGAACGTAATAACCGCCCACTAGGACAATTAGTTTGTAATTTACCGGACAGTGCCCCATGGATTTTGAGAGACCGTACTCGATCACGCGAAACAGAAATTGACACTTGCTCAATAAGACCTTGCGGCTCGACGCTACACTCACCTGCCTGATCCATTATCGCCATCTCGCCAGGTGCCAGCTCCACTGACTGCCCATCCAGATGTAGCTGGCAAAATCCTTTGCGTTGCACAACCAGGAAGCAATATTGATCATCGGCATTGTCGACGCTTTGCCGAAATTTGGCAATTCGTCCAGCATTCGTGCGAAGCTCAGCAAAGCCAACGCCGCCAAGATCACGCTGGATCATCTCCCCTATAAACAAGGAGTGCTCACTTCGAGGGTAGGTAGTAAAGGAGCCGCATGCGCTTCGAATTGCTTTATCCCAGCGCACTGCTTCGGACTGCAGCCCATCTTGGCTCATGATTGGCTCTCTTAGCGGCTGTCATGCCGGCTTTTCTTGGATTTATAGCGATAGTTAACATGTTATTTAGTAGAAAATCAACTACCGCCCGCTTACCTATTTCCAAGCAAAAATCGTGACAACCCCATAAAAAAGCCGCGACCATTTCTGGATTGCGGCTTCGGGTCTGAGCTTTTTCAACGCAAATCGTCACACCTCATGAAGGATTCTTGACAGGTTGCGATACAGCTCTGGACGTGCCAATTTGAACCACCATGCAGTGAGCAATCCGACCACTCCCACGGCTAGCATTCCCAATGGGATTGCCTCGTTAAAAACTGACTCCCCTCCCGTTAAAAGAGGCATGTTAGTAACTATTACTATCAACCCGCACGCCAAAGATATCGCGCTCGCTGCCGGAGCCAGCAGGCGCTGCCAAAGATTAGTGCCATGGCTCTCACGATGGAAAAAGCGAATAACCGCCATTGAGGTTAACAATTGTACCGAGACAATCCCGATTGTTGCAGGCGCACTTGAAATGGGTAGCACCTGGGTCATCGGATCTACATGAAGGGCACCAAACACGACAAGAACCACAACACAGAAGAGCGTCTGGCAAGCGCTCGCTACGTAAGGCGTCTGATGAGCTTGATGGGTGCGTGCAAACCGGTGCCATAGAATACCTTCGCGCCCCATTGCAAACAGATATCTTGACAAGGAATTATGAAAGCTCAGCAGTACCGCGAACAAACTGGTAATTAGCAGGATGTTCATTGCATCAGCCAAGCCTGGCCCTACCAACTTGGTCGCCAGCGCAAACCAGATCCCACCCGCATCCTGAGTCACGCCTGCAACTATCTGGTCAGGCCCCACAGCTACTACGAGAAGCCAGGAAGAGACAGCGAAAAATCCCATGATAATCAGCAAAGCCACATAGGTCGCTCTCGGCAAAGTTCGAGCAGGATTTCGAGCTTCCTCAGCATAGATAGCCGTAGTTTCAAAACCCATGAACGCAGCTCCGACAAAAACCAGCGCAGCTCCAAACCCGGGCACGAACACATTACTTGGCTCGAATGACGCAACGCTATAACCGGATGGCCCTCCTCCGTGATAAACAACTGCTGCGTCGAAGACAATTATCACTGCCATCTCCGCGAGCATCAGGATTCCTAAAAACCTGCCATTAAACTCTACATTCCGAGTGCCAAAAAACTGTACCAGCACTGCGATCACGATAGACACCGCCCACCATGGTGCTGGCAGCCCTAAATGAGCTAACGATTCGGCACTAAAGAAACCTATCAATGCATAACAAGCGACCTGCATTCCGGCATACGCCACTATGGCCAAAAATGCTGAGGCGGTCCCTAACGGTCGCCCTAGCCCCGTCGAAACGTAGGCATAAAATGCTCCGGCATTTCGAATGTGACGCCCCATCGCGACAAAACCGACCGCGAAAAGCAGGTAGGCCAGGCCCACCACCAGAAAGGTGCCAGGTATTCCTATACCGTTCCCCATCTGAATGGCAGTTGGAACGGCTCCAATCAGACCCGTTAGCGGTCCATTGGTAGCTAGTACAAAGAAAACGATACTCCACATACCGACTGCATTTTTTCGTAATGCACCAGCATTGACACTTGGCGACTCCATAATCGGCCCCTCATTAAAACATTGGAAGGAATGCTGCCAGGAGACATTGCGCTGCAGTCTTCGCTCCGTCTTGTCCATACTGGTACGAGACTTGTTTTTTTCTGCCAGATCGATAAGCCAGCAGTGCCTTTGGCACTCTTAGACGTATGCATGTCAGGGATAACAAAGAATACAGAGCAGTCGTGGCCATAGCCTTTGAGTAGCACCGGGCAATATTTACCCGACTGCCTAGACCAGCTCGCGGCTTGCCGAGTGCCCCCTGTATATAGGTCCTGGAGATTATTATCGTGACACACCAACCAATGCACTCAACGCTGCTCTATCGATCCGTTTCACTGGCGGTACTCGTAGGATTGTCGCCGCTCGCAGGCGCCCTTCAACTCTATGCAGATGGGCAGACCCAGATTGACGCCAAACTGCAGGCAGCCGCCGGAGCGTTCTACAGTAGAGAGAATTACGCTCAATCTGGCACGCGTGCTAAAGGATCTAGCAGCTGGCAAGAATCAGCGTTTCAATATGGATTAGATCTCAAACACTCCTCCAATAGTTTTGGAAATTCTTATGCGGCGCTGAACTGGGTGTCCACAGGGACTTACGGCGATGGAGATCCAGCTGGCTGGTCAAATGGCTCGGAGCGTACAACCAAGATTGAAGACGCATACATAGGTTGGCGGTCTGCCGAACTGTTTCCCCAGCTAGGAACTGACGGGATCGACTTCTCCGTCGGTCGTCAGAATATCGTCATCGGTGACGGCTTCCTCGTATCAGGAGACGCCTTAAATCTTGGCCGCGAGGTCGCCGACGGAAGGCAGAATCGAGGAGGAGCTTATTACCTGACCTCTCGCAAAGCTTTCGACCAGACGGTAGTGCTGCGCCTTGGAGGTAAGCAAGGCTGGCGGAGTGACTTGATGTGGCTGAAGTCAGATAATCCGGGCCAGGCTAAACCAGAGGTAGCTGTAGGTACTCTTGAACACGTGAATGAGAAGGGCACGATAGGCCTGACATATTTAAAAGTGCTTGATACCGATAAGGAACTGGCGGACCTTTTCTTCCCCGAGCGGAAGGGCATGAAGCAATACAGCGTCAGAGCGCAAGGCAACGCAGGTGTTCCTAATCTGTTTTTAGCAGGTGAATACGCCAGGGAACACAAGAGTAGCGGCGAAGAAAATGCCTGGTATATGGAAGCAGGCTGGACGTTTAGCGACCTGCCACTCAAACCAGTTGTGAACTATCGCTACAGCCGTTTCTCTGAAGGTTACGATCCATTGTTTTATGGCAACGGTCGAGCGTTGGGCACCTGGTACCAAGGTGAAGTCGCTTCCAACTACGCAGGTCCATTCAATAGCAATACGCAAGTTCATCATGTCGGCATCAAAGTAGCCGCGGCTCCTTCGGTAAACGTGGGCGCGCTGCTTTATGATTTTTCAACACTCGACCGCAGTCGCAAAAACCTAGATGGGCGAGAGGCAGACCTGTACGCCGAATGGACGATAAATGAACACTTCACCCTATTGCCGCTAGTTGGCTTTTACAAACCCGAAAAAAGCGATGCCAGCGGCGGCACCCAATTGGGTAGCAGCGACACCAACCTCTATGCTCAGGTAATTTTGGCAGCATCGTTCTAAACAATTCGACTTAAGTGCATGGAGGCACTTATGTCGAAACCAAGGCTAACTGGACAATTTATTGGCAGCTTAGCCTGCCCTTGAACTCTAAAGCGTGCAATAAAGTCAGTGCTGTTGCTGATGCAACATTGTCTGAATTTGGTGGGTGGCTTGACGGGTATTCTCAGCTAGCTTGCGCACTTCATCGGCAACTACGGAAAATCCTCGTCCCACATCGCCAGCTCGGGCAGCTTCTATCGCCGCGTTCAAGGCAAGCAAATTGGTCTGATCGGCAATTCCCTTAATTACACCAACCACTGCTGCGATCTGCTCGTACGTTGCCCGGTTCTGTTCGAGCATTTGCTTATGAGTTTCCTGCGCCGAGCGCTCGTCGGTAATGTCCCTAACAGCACCAATGACGCGACTCAATTTCCCCTGCTCATTCTGCACCGCACGCCCACGCTCTCGACACCAAATGTACTCGCGAGTCTTATGACGCATCCGGTATTCATACACGTATTCTCCGCTGCCATTAGGGCTCAGGATTTCACGCTCAAAAACGGCCTGGATCGATGACTGGTCGTCCGGGTGGGTGATACTGAGCTGTGTATCCCAACCATCGGGCAACTCTTGTGGGCCATACCCCATCAACACGCGGAACTGGTTGGAGAACCGCATGCGGCTGCCGGGGTCCTCGATCCGCCCATTCATCACGGTGACGTCCCAACACCCTTCAGTTAGGGTCGACTGCAGAAGCTCCCAAACTTTTGCCTCGCTTTCATGATGGCGAGTGCTCTCATTTAACTGCAGGATTAGCGAGTCCATCTCCTTGATGCGGTGATTTGCTTTTTCGAGTTCCTCACGCAAGCGTTCACCCTTCTGCTCGAACATCTCTAACTGATAAGCCTGACGCGCCACAACCTCTTGAATCTCAAGCAACCCTCGTTCTGTTTTGCACTTTTCTATTTCGAGCTGCTCAAGACTTTGTACCAGCTCACAGTGGGGCTTTATCGATAGCGAATGACGCACTTCAGATACCTGCCCACGCAAGATTCGGTCCAATACTTCAGTTAGCTCACTCACCAGATTACTTTTGTTAAAGAACATGTGTGCACCGTTTGCCATTGAGCCCTTGATTGACGAATCTGAACCCAAGCTCCGATAAATTTCTTGTCCGCTTGCGCCAGTGAAATTGTTCGCTAACGCCAAAAAGACGCAGGTCGAAGCAATTCTTCTTTGGCACTCACCGCCTGGTTCATGGCCGAGAGAGCAAAGTTAAATCTTGACTTTTCCCATAGACTAGTAAAAACCTGATGCATTGATGCTGCACAGGTGCTACGAAAGTATAATGCACAATTCGTCAGGAAACTGATTTCCGATATTCATCAGGCAGTTTTCGAGCATCAATTGCGAATGAAGGCTACCTAAGCCTTGACTCACGGAATCAATATCGGTCGAGATATGAAAGAGATTCGTACGGACAATGATGACTGTTATTTTCTCGTTCACCAATTGCAAGGTTCAGCGACTCTCAACATTGCGGAGTGTGCCGCACAACTTGAGCCTGGCGATATGATTGTACTGAAGGCTGCGAAAAAATCCGAATGTAATTTCCTAAGCTCGCCCTACCAAATATCCATTTGCTTACCGCGCCAGCTTGTCGAAAAAGCTTATTCCGCTCACCCAAAAATCGTGGGCAAAACAATTTCAGGAAGGTCCAACTTAGGCTCGGTTATCGGACCATTCGTGCAAGAACTCTTCACCTTGCTAAACAGTCCGCAAAATGAAGTGGAGGCAATGCACAAAGCGCTATTAGCGTTACTCAGACCTTTCGACGAATAATCAAAGGCACGCTAGATGGGCAACTATGATATTGGCGACCTCAGTAGGCTCTACCGAAGTAGTAGTCAGCACTTCAACCCCAACTCCCCCGATGAGCACCTAGAACTCCGTCGCTGCGTGATGGACTTTAATCTATATGAGCGGTCAGTGTCGTCCTCGGCGTGGAAATGGGCCCAATCCGGCATCGGACGTTGATCACTGGGTACCGTCGGCGCTGGCGGAAATAGACATCGCTCCAGTTCGGCGTCCGACAACGGCGTGGGCCAAGTCAGCACGCAAGCGTTGAAGCGGTGTAGATAATTACCGGCACTGCCGCTGCTGCTGCTGCGCAGACTGGTGGCAATTTTGCGCACGGGCAGGCCGGCGTCGAACTTTAGACGTAGTACCTCTCGGATTTTACGAATGGATATACGCTTCACGACGACCTCTTCGCTTCGAGAAAAGAGGTCGATGGTAGTGAATAATCCTGCGTTGCTGCCTGCCTGAGCGCGGGTCGGATCAGTGAGAGACACTGTCCAGGTGCGCGTGGAATCCCCAGTGACGGCATATCCATCAGCAGAAAGGAGATGCCGCGTTGAGGTTTTACGGTCAAATTAGTGCGCGCTAGAACGAAGTTCCAAGCTTCTAGCGAAAGGAGACAGTGTGACCGCCGTCCACTGCGATGGTCTGGCCGTTGATGTACCCCCCCGATGGCGAAGCCAGCATCACGGCAAGCCCTGCAATTTCGTCAGCCTCACCAAAGCGCTTGGAGGGATTGCGCCCGTTGTACCACTTGACCATGTCAGGGTCCTCCCACTGGGAACGCGCCATCTCGGTCTTGAAAGTCCCCGGTGCGATGCAGTTGGCCGTCACGCCCCGGCTGGCAAATTCATTGGCCATGTTGCGCACCAGTTGCATGTCCGCAGCCTTGGTCAGCCCGTAAGTACCACTGACCGGATCACCCAGCAGGCCGACGATTGAGGCCACGACGATAAAACGTCCATAACCCCGCTCCAGCATGGCCGGCAGGGTCATTTGTGTCAGCCAGATGCTGCTTTGCACATTGACCTGCATGAATTTGTTGAAGGTTTCTTCCTGTAGATCCAGGACCGAGCCGCCCCAGGGATGGATGGCGGCATTGGCCATCACGATGTCGATCCTGCCCCAGGTTGCAAGGGTGGTATCCACCAGATTTTGCAGTTCATTCTTGCGACCAATGTTGCACGGTACGGCGATGGCCTCGCCTCCGGCATCGCGAATCGATTGAGCCGCCGCTTCACAGGCGTCCGCTTTACGGCCAGAAATCACCACCTTGGCGCCATGCTCTGCCATGCCTTTGGCGCTGGCGAATCCAAGGCCGCGGCTTGAGCCGGTAATGACAGCAACCTTGCCGTGGAGATCAAACAGACTGGAGGTCATCTTATTTTTATCCTATTAATTTATTTGCACAGCGAATATTGAATCTGCCATGCGAATCAATGTAGATTACTCGAACGTCGTTTACAATACCGAACTTCGTTCAGGATGATAGCTAGATGGATAAACCCGATAAAGACCGTCAGTACGTCACCGCCCTGGCGCGTGGCTTACAAATTCTGCGGTGTTTTACCTACGACAGGCCTGAACTGACCGCACGTGAACTGGTAGCCATGACGGGGCTGCCGCAACCCACGGTCTGGCGTCTGTGTTACACGCTTGAACGCGAAAGTTTTTTGGTCTGCGCTGGCGAGAACAGCAAGATAGCTTTGGGCCTACCGGCACTTGCGCTCGGTTACGCGGCACTGGTGCGTGCCGAACTGCCCAAGGTCGCCCAGCCCTATATGCAGTCGTTAACAGAGCGCTATCGGATGGGCGCTTCGTTGTCGGTTCGCGATGGCCTGGACATGCTCTATCTCCAACGCACTCACGGTGACTTCGTTTACTTCAATGACCCGGTCGGTGCGCGCCGCCCATTGGCAACCGCACCCACTGGCTGGGCGTGCCTGGCGGCTTATGAGGCTGAGGAACGTGAGGACGTCATGAAGGGCCTGAAAGCAGCAAATCCCAGTGATTGGCCCACGACCCAAGCCAACATCCGGCAGGCGATTGCAGACTACAAGACGTATGGATTCATCCTCAGCATTGGCGTCATGCACCCTCAATTCAACGCCGTGGCGGTACCCATTCGTACCCGGGACACCGGAAAAACATACGGCTTGTCTGCCTCTGGTTTGGCCTTGGATTGGCCGCGTAAAAAAATGCTGGCCATCGGCTCCGAACTGGTTTGAACTGGCGAAAAAACTGTCTCTCGTTTCCAACTGATCCCTTATGCATCGACCCAGGAGTATTGAAATGAACCACCGTAATTCACCGATCCTCGTCACTGGCGGTACAGGTGCCCAAGGCGGGGCAACCGCGCGGGCGCTGCTGGCGGCGGGATATCCCGTGCGGGTTTTGACGCGCTCTCCTGACTCTCCTGCAGCGCAGGCGCTGGTCAAACAAGGGGCAACGGTTGTGGCGGGCGATATGGACGATCCCGCGTCGCTGGTCAGTGCGCTGCAAGGTATTTATGGCGTATTTTCGGTACAGATCCCGGACAGTTCCAACACAGACAGCGAACGTAGGCAGGGCTTCGCGCTGGTGGAGGCTGCCCACCAGGCCGGCGTTCAACACTTCGTGCATACCTCGGTGTGCGAGGCCGGCAAACACACGAGTTTTGCACGCTGGGACAGTGGCTATTGGTGGCAGAAGTACTGGACCGATAAGTGGGACATCGAGGAGCGCGTTCGCCATGCCGGATTCCCATTCTGGACGGTGCTCAAGCCGGCCTTCATGCTAGACAACTTCACCCTGCCCAAAGCCCGGTACATGTTTCCACACCTGGTTGACGGCAAAATCATCACCGCATTCGATCCTCAGACCCGTATGCAATTGACCACGGCAGATGACGTCGGCGCCTTTGCACGAAAAGCGTTTGAATACCCTGAACGGTACAACGGCAAGAGCATCGATCTGGCCAATGAGGCGTTGTCAATGGATGAGGTTGCAGCACTGCTGAGCCGTGTGCTGCACAGAAACATCATCAGTGAGTCGGTCTCCCCCGACGAGGCTATCGCGGCAGGCTTATTTCCAGGTTGGGTGCGTTCGCAGGAGTGGACAAACGAAGTGGGGTATCGCGCTGACATTAACGCGCTGGCTGCCTACGAAGTGCCACTTACACCGCTGGAGCAGTGGGTAAAAAACCATATCAGTGAGTTTCCAGGCTGATTGTAGAGACGCCTGTCGGCGCACGCCCAAACGCTCAAGGAGCCATACATGCCTAATCTTTATGACTTGCCGCCAGAAATTCAGGTGACTGCCGAAGGCGGCCTGCGCTTGATCACCCTCAATCGGCCTGACGACCTCAACGCATCATCTACCGATATGTTATTCGCCTATCCAAAACTGTTTCGCGCCCTGGCCGAAGACAGTGAAGCACGTGTTGCCATCCTGACCGGTGCCGGCCGTGCCTTCAGCGCCGGTGGTGACTTTCAGCACTTCGTCAAGACGCTGGAAGATTCCAACTTTGCGCGGTCGGTGCAGGAAAATGCCCGGCGCACCATCCTCAGTTTCATTGATCTGCCCATTCCGATTATCGCCGCAGTGAATGGCCCGGCCGTGGGGTGGGGCGCGACCATGGCCACCCTGTGCGACATCGTGCTGATGTCGGAAAAATCGTTCATGGCCGAGCCGCACATCAATATAGGCCTGGTCGTGGGCGACGGCATTTCGGTGGCCTGGCCGC
The DNA here is from genome assembly GCF_054062775.1 of Pseudomonas sp. TE3911. Taxonomy (NCBI): domain Bacteria; kingdom Pseudomonadati; phylum Pseudomonadota; class Gammaproteobacteria; order Pseudomonadales; family Pseudomonadaceae; genus Pseudomonas; species Pseudomonas sp. TE3911. Next base: position 3,162,495 of record NZ_JBSSFP010000001.1, read on the forward strand.
TTTACACCAGTTTGTTAAGAGCCAAGGAATTGATCTTCACGGGAGATCGCATCACGCCACAGCATGCCGTGGAGTACGGGCTGGCCAACCGCGTCGTGGCGCCGGAAAAACTCATGGAAGAAGCCCGCGCATTGGCCGAAAAGCTGCTCAAACAACCCAGCCAGGCACTGCGTGAAACCAAAAAAATCATGAACAGCTACCTGCATCGTAGCGCCGCACAAGTGCTCGACACTACTCTGGCGCGGCAGCTCGCAGCCACCTTGAGTGAAGAGCACCACAGCCTCGCGACGGCATTCATTGCCCAGCAAAAACGTACACAGAAGGAGCATTGATCACTTCTAGACCAACCAACTGGCTTTCTGGGAGGCTCAACAACGGGCTGATTTTTCGTCGTCTAACTCATTCAGCAATCCTACCTGGGGAGTTGTCACTCATAAAATATGAGCTATTACTGAACGATGTTCAGATATACACTTTGGTGAAGTCTGGCATCGGGTACCGCTCGTCCTGGTATTCGCCTCTGCCCTGAAAGTGCCCCCTCCATTGTTCAAGGATCGCGCCATGTTGCAAAATCGGATCACACAACTGTTCGGCATCAAATACCCCATCGTTCAAGGTGGCATGCGTTGGGTAGCCCGGCCTGAATTGGTGGCCGCCGTCGGCAATGCGGGGGGCATTGGTTTTCTGTCTGCGCACACCTCGCCTACAGGCGATGCCCTGCGACAGCAGATCGACAAGGTGCGTACTCTGACCGATAAGCCATTTGGCATAAACCTCACCCTTTTACCCCATGCACTTGATCTGGACTATGACGGTTATGTGCGCGCCATCGTCGACAGCCAGGTCAAGTTCGTCGAGACCTCCGGCAATAATCCCGCCCGCTACATCGATCAATTGAAGTCGGCCGGCGTGGCCGTCATTCACAAGTGCGTCACCGTTCGGCATGCGCTTAAAGCTGAAAGTCTTGGGGCGGACGCGGTCTGCATCGATGGTTTCGAGTGCGCAGGTCATCCTGGCGAAGAGGATGTACCGGGACTGGTGCTGATACCGGCTGCCGTACGTCGGTTGAAGATTCCGGTGTTGGCCGCCGGTGGCTTCCACGATGGCCGCGGCCTGGTCACCGCACTGGCACTTGGCGCCGAAGGGATCAAGATGGGCACCCGCTTTCTCATGACCCAGGAATCCCCCGTGCCTGCGAGCATCAAACAGAGCTTTCTGCAAGCCAGCGAGCGCGACACCCTGTTGGTCGGTCGCAGCCAGGGCGACAGCATTCGTGTCTGGCGCAACAGCATCAGTGAACAAGCCGTGGCATTGGAGAAGCAGGGCTCCCCTACTTTCGCCGAGCTGCAACTTCTGACCGGCGCCAAGCGCTGGATGACGGCGATGGAAAACGACGACATTAACGGCGGGGCACTGCCCATCGGCATGGTCGTCGGATTGATTGATGACCTGCCCACGTGCGCGCAGTTGATAGAACGTATCGTCCAGCAAGCCCGCGAGATTATCGGCTATCGATTGCCGTCATTGCTGGCGATGGATTGAGCCCCTAGCGTCGGCCATTGCCGGCGCTGTTGACATTGAATCGGGACCCCGGCAGTAGCGCTTTTCGATCCTCTCGATAAGCGTTTGGGTCGCCTCTACATCCAGGTCAATTGTGCCGAGTCCTACAGGAAAACCAGTCGTACGCGGCAACGCGGGCATACCATTGGCATGCCGCGCTGCACGTTCTGGATGGGGGAAATCAAACTCTGCCGTTGACCGCGATCGACGCGCCAGTGATTGCAGACGCTGCGTCAGACGCCAAAAACAGAATCACCTGGGCGATCTGTGAAGGCTGGACCCATCGTGTGAAGTCAGCATCTGCCATGTCTGTTCTGTTCTGCGGCGTATCGATAATCGACGGCAAGATCGCGTTGACGGTGACCCCTTGATCCTTCAGTTCTTCGGCCACCGCCTCGGTCAGTCGCATCACCCCGGCCTTGGACGCGGCATAAGCCCCCATGCCCAAGGCTGCCTTGCTGGCAGCACCGGCTGCAATGTTGACGATGCGCCCTGCTCCACTCGCCTTCAGATGGACAAGTGAGGCTTTGCAGGCCGTCGCGGCAGTACGCAGGTTCATCTGGTACAGCAGATCCCAGGTCGCCAGATCGCCGTCCTCCAGCGTTTCCCAGCGAAACCCGCCCGCGACGTTAATCAGCGCATCCACACGTCCAAAGTGCGCCTGGACCTTGGCCAAGGCACTGTTTGCCGCGGCCAGATTCGTCAGGTCCACATCGCCCAGCAACAACTGCCCGCTGAACTCGGCGCTGATCGCCGGCTGAGCCTGCGCCGCCCGATCTACCAGCGCCACCTGCCAGCCTGCCTGTACGAATGATCGGCCTACTGCAACACCCAGGCTGCCGAAGCCGCCCGTAATCACCGCGGTCTTACTCATATCAGATGCCCTTTTTCAATACAGTGAGTGTCAGCGGCCCTTGAATACCGGTTTACGTTTTTCCCGGAACGCATTGACTGCTTCCTGATGGTCTTCGGTCTGGTTGGACAAGGCCTCGTAGGCGAACGAGGCATCGATCACCGAGCTGACGATCTGCTTGAGGCTGATGTTGACGGCAAGCTTGGTCCACTGAATGGCTTTCGAGGCGCCCTGGGCCAGCTTGAGCGCCATCGCCTGAACGGTTTCGTCAAGCTCTTCGGCCGTGACGGCATGGTTGATCAAGCCGATACGGGCTGCCTCTTCGCCGGTCAATGCCTCGCCCGTCAGCAGATACTCCTTGGCCTTCGCATAACCGATCAGTTGCGGCCAGATGGCCGCGCCGCCATCACCGGCGACAAAGCCCACGCTGACATGAGGATCACCGATTTTGGCGGTTAACGTGGCGTAGGTCAGGTCACAGAAAAGCGCCAGGGTGGCGCCCAGGCCGATGGCATGACCGTTGATTTTGGCAATGATCGGTTTAGGGCAATCAAGCATCGAAAAGAGCAGTTGCTTGCCACGGCGCATGCCGTCGATGAATCGCTGGGGCTCATCAATGACCAGTTGCATTTCTTCAAGGTCGCCGCCCGCGCTGAAAGCACGGCCGGCACCGGTCAGGATCACCACGCGGGTCTGGTTGTCGTATCCGGCTTCGGTGAACACTCTGCCCAGTTCCTCATCCATGTCCGCATCAACGGCATTGAGTGAGTCAGGACGGTTGAAGGTGATCGTCAAAATACCGTTTTCATCGCGTTCCAGCTTGAGCGCTTTATAACTTGAAAAATCCATTCGGGTATCCTTTTGGCAGTAGGTTGACGCCCTGGACGTCTATCGCGTTAAGGTGCAGGGCAATCAGACTTCGACCATGGTGAAGTCCACTTTGGCGGCACCACATTCAGGGCACATCCAGTCTTCGGGAATATCTGCCCAGCGCGTCCCGGGGGCGATGCCCTCTTCGGGCAGACCCAAGGCTTCGTCATAAAAAAAACCGCAGAAAATGCATTGCCACTGTTTCATCTCGACTCCTTAGATAACGTCCCAGACCAGCGGCAAATGGAGCACCCCATTCACCGCCCCTGACGCCGTACGCGGTTGCTCGCCTGGCTTCACGCGAAAATCTGGAATGCGCTTGAGCCATTCCTGCAGGAACACCTTGATCTCGGTGCGGGCCAGAAACGACCCGGGGCAGCGGTGCGGACCATTGCCGAAGGCTGCGTGGATCACTGGCTTGCGTGTCAAGTCGACATCCATGGGATCGGCAAAGCGGCGTTCATCCAGACCGAAAAGCGCATTCGGAACCTGAATCTGATCGCCGTCTTTGAGCGGCACACCTTTGAAGTCGAAATCGCCGGTCACGACCCGCGCGGTATTGGTGACCCCGTGACGACGAATCAATTCGTCGACCGCGGTATTGATCAATTGGGGATCGTCAACCAATTGCTGCCTTTTAGTTGGGTGATCGGCCAGGAAGCGGCAGATAAAACTCATCATTGAAGCAACGGTGTCCAAGCCACCGAACAGCACCACAATCAGCATGCCAAACATGCGCTCGGGCCGAATCGGTTCACCGTCGATCTGCGCATTGACGATCAGGCTGATCACATCGTTGCCAGGCTTGAGCGTCCGTTCCTGAATCCATTTTCCAAGGTAGCGTTGCAGTAAAACCTGCGACTCGATGCGCTCTTGCAACGTGCCGCGTACGGCCATCTCCGCCATATCCAGCAACTCAAGGCGATCACTGCTGGGCAGGTCCACCAGGCGCAAAAAAATCAGTATCGGCAACATTTTGGCGAAGTCGTTGACGAACTCACACTGACCACTCGCCTGAAAACCTTCGATCAACTCGATGGTCAGCGCCCTGATATCGTCTTCCATCGAGGCAATGGCCTGCGGCAGGAAAGACGGTGTGATCAACGCTCGATAAGCCGTATGTTCCGGAACATCCAATTCCAGTGGAACCAGAGTGATTTGCGGCGTAGCCGGGATGTTTACGATGCGATGAGAGAAACGAGCACCATCTTTCTGAATGACTTCAATATCCTCTGCGCGGGTGGCGATCCAGTGCCCACCGTTATAAGGCGACCAGACAATGTCAGGGCCGTCATGCAGCACCTTCCAGGCGAGGTGCACGTCGGTCTCGGCTCCCACCGGGTGAAGGTAGTCGAAATCAATGACCAGATGGGGTGGGACATGCGCTGGCACTGTCCAGTGATCAGGATAAGTCACGTTACTTCCCTCCTCTGCCGCCTTGGGTCACAAAAGCGGCTGTTATTGTTGTTTTTATTAACGTCGTAAGCGACGAACTCGATTCCAATTACGGCTACTGCCAGCTTTAAACAGGGTCCCAGGTAAAGACATCGCCGGAGCGATCCACGGGAATGAAGGAGCCTTTCAACGCGGGCATACCGTGCTCAGCCAGGGTTTCAGGGGTCCAGCCTTCCGAGCGCTGTACCGATCGGATCGGTCGCGGCTGGCTCATCAAAAATATCTCGTTATTACGCACCGCAAAGACCTGAGCGTTGACCTCAGCAGCCTGGTCACTGGCCAGATACACGCAAATGGGGGCGATTTTTGCCGGCGTCATCTGTTTGATTTTTTCGACGCGGGCCTGCTGCTCTGGCGTATCGGTGGGTATGGCGCCAATCATGCGACTGAACGCGAAAGGCGCGACACAGTTCGACCGAACATTGAATTTTTGCATATCCAGGGCGATGGACTTGGACAACGCCATGATGCCCAACTTTGCGGCGTTGTAGTTGGCCTGACCCAGGTTGCCGATCAGGCCAGAGGTAGAAGTCATGTGCACGAAGCACCCCGACTCCTGCTCCTTGAAATAGTTGGCGGCAGCGCGGCTGACGTAGAAGGTGCCGTAGAGATGGACCTTGAGCACCGCGTCAAACTCTTCGGCTGTCATTTTGTGAAAAAAACGGTCACGCAGAATGCCTGCGTTGTTGACCACGACGTCGATCCGCCCATAGGTTTGCACCGCCTGCTCGATCAGCCTGGCCGCCGCCGCCGGGTCGGAAACACTGTCGGTATTGGCCACGGCATCGCCGCCGGCGGCCCTGATCTCATCCGCAACTTTCTGCGCGGGCCCGACATCCAGCCCCTCACCACTGACAGAGGCCCCCACATCGTTGACCACCACCTTGGCACCGTATTTCGCCATGAGCAGTGCAATGTCTCGCCCAATCCCGCCACCGGAGCCCGTGACGACCACCACCTTGCCCTTCACCATATCCGTCATGCCTGATCCCTCGATCGTGAATACGCATCACCTGTAATCCCGGACAGGCTCACAGCAGCGAGCAGATAGCCGCAATTTAAGGTGATCACTCGCTGCAGAATACTGAACAGCATTCACATATGCAAACAAATAAGCCGTTCAGAAAGCGCCAAAAAAAACTGCACACTGAGCAAATTCCTTCTATAAATACGCCATAGGCTCATAAAATCTTGGCTACAACGCAGCATTTACAGGGCGTTCAAGATCAAAGGGAATTGTTAAACGGTATTTGGTATGATGCACAACTACTTCAAGCAGTACCGTTGCATGCGATGGCCTAGACATCAGTACAACGATTTTGATCAATCATGGAAAAGGTAATACACGTGGATAGTGCTGAATCTCAAGTATCCATGGGCCCACGCTCTGTAACGCGGATCCTGGGCCTGTTCGAAACCCTGGCCAAGGCCGTCGACGGCCTTTCTCTGGCCGAATTGAGCGTGACTCTGGAATCCCCGAAAAGCAGTCTGTTAACGCTGCTGCGTCCGCTGGTCGCTGAAGGCTATCTCAGCCATGGCAGCAATCGTTACCGGCTTGGTCCGTTTATATACCGGCTGGCGGGAGACATCCTGGCCACCCGCAACTTCCCCAAGCTGATGCGCCCCTATCTCGAAGAGCTGGCCGTCAAGTCTGGCGAAAGCGTGTACCTGTCCGTGATCGATATGGAGTCACAGATGGTTACCCACATCGACGGTATCGACTCACAGAACCCGGTGCGTTACGTTTCGCCGCTGGGTGCTCCACGTCCCCTCCACTGCACAGCCCCTGGTCGTCTGTTGTTGGCTTATCAGGATGAGCGTAGCCAGGAAGCCTACCTCAAGTCCGCCAAGCTGAAGGCCATGACTTGGCGCACCATCACAGATCGCAGCACGTTGAAAAAGCAGCTGAAAGAGATTCGTGAAACCGGCGTCTCCATCAGCATCAGCGAGCTCAGTGAAGGCGCCGCCGGCATTGCAGTACCGGTCCACAACACCGACGGTACAGTCGCTGCAGCGTTGGTGATCGCAGCACCTGCCGAACGCATGCAGCACAAACTCAATGAGCTGCGCGAGCTACTGATCTCGGTAGGCACCGCCGCATCCGGTCTGCTCGGTCACGCATGAGCGACCGCTGAAACACCTGATTCGATTCCGTCCGAATTGGGTGTTGCACTACAACCTAGGCGGACTCGCCTTGAGCGATGATTTTTCGCGCTTTGAGCAGCACCGGTAGGTCGACCATTTCCCCGCGCACCTGCACTGCGCCGTCATTCGAGAGTGCGAAGGCCTGGACGACCTCCCTGGCCCAGGCCATCTCACGCTCGGAGGGGCTGAACACCTGATTGACCAGAGGCACCTGCCGCGGGTGGATACACATCTTGCCGGCGAAGCCGAGCGCCTTGCCGTGCGCGGCCTCATGCCTTATCGCATCCTGGTTATCGATGCTGACACTGACCCCATCGATCGGCCCTTCAATACGTGCCACCCGCGAGGCGACGACGATTTGCGAGCGCGCGTACAACAAGGCGTCATCACTGCCATCGCAGCCCACGTCCAATTGATAGTCCACTGAACCAAAAGCGATGCGCTGGACCCCAGGGGCTTGCGCCACGATCAGCACTTGATGGATACCCAGCGCGGTTTCCACTAAAGCGATAACCGGCGCCTGAGTCGCCCCGCGCAGGGCCAGGAATGGCTCCAAAGTCTCCGCCTTCGGCAGCATCACACTCTCGACGTTAGTGGACGACAACAGTGCCAGATCGTCAGCGAACCAGGGCGAACCGTAGGCGTTAATCCGCAGGCAGACATGCGCGCCGCCCGCCACGGCGGTGCGCACATGCTCACGCGCCTGAGGTTTATCGGCATCGGCCACCGCGTCCTCCAGATCAATGATCACGACGTCGGCGCCCGCTGCATAGGCTTTGGCAAACCGCTCAGGGCGATTACCGGGAACGAACAAATAGGAACGCATGGGTTCTCCTTGATGCTAAGTCACTGGATCGCGGCGCAGGGTCAAGCCAGCGTGGCGGTCGCTTCCATACCGATTTCCCCATCGGGCCCTTGAGCCCACAGCAGCACCGATGCCCCGTTGTCAGCGGGTAAGGCACACAGGGTGATCGGTGCCGTATCGAACAACGGCCGCATGGCACGGAAACTGAAGTGTTTGATCCTGACGCCCGGCATCTGCCGATGGAGTAGGTCCATAAGCAAGGTGGCAATCAGCGGGCCGTGTACCACCAACCCCGGATAACCCTCTACGGCCTGTGCGTAAGGTCGGTCGTAATGAATGCGGTGGCCGTTGAACGTCAGTGCCGAATACCGAAACAGCAGCACGGGGTCCGGGGTGATTTCCCGGCTCCACAACGGCTTGCGCTGCGTCGGTTCGGTAGCCTGTAAGGGCGCCCCTGGCTGCGGATGATCACGGTAAACCAGATCTTGCTCTTCGCGGATCAGCACGCCGCCTGAATCTGCGAGTTGGTGCTCCAACGTGACGAATACCAATTCACCGCTACGACCGCTCTTGTGGGTGACATTCAGAATCGTCGAAGTCCGCTCGACCGAACTGCCCACCAATGGACTGCGCAGAAACTCCAGACGCCCGCCGGCCCACATTCTGCGAGGCAGTTCGATGGGCGGCAGAAACCCGCCACGCCGCGGATGACCGTCATCGCCGATAGCCGACTGTTGTGCAAGCGGCAAAAAGTACAACCAGTGCCACAGCTCCGGCAGCGCATTTTCCAAGGCACACACCGGCTCATGCTCCAGCGTCGCGGCCAACGCTGTCATGGGCACCGGCGTGAGCCGGTCGCTCTGATGTTCTTGCCGACCGATCCAGGATTTCAAATGTTCGATGTCAATGCTCATTCAAATACCCAATGCCTCACGCACTGCCTGCGCGATGGGCAGCAACGGGTCTTCTTCCGGACTGGCCGGGTTGAACAGCTTGTTATGACAAATCGCAACCGCCAGATTGACATCCGGATCTGCCCAGCCAATCGAGTTGCCCTGGCCTGGATGGCAGATCGCGCGAGGGTTCTGCACGCAGGTCACAGGCGGGTAGTTGCCACCGAACCAGAAACCGCCGATGGTGATCGGAATCGGAAAGCCGAACATCACCGGGTCGGGCTCTTCACTGTTGGCCCGCGGCGTGTTCAGGGTCGCGACCAGTTCCCTGGAAAGCAGGCGTACCCCGTCAAGTTCGCCACCGTTGGCGAGGAACGCCCAGAACCGCGCCTCAGAGCGAGCGTTGAATATACCCCCTACCCCCGCGACCTCTGCCCGCCGCACGTCGGCCCGCTCGAAGACTTCGGGAACCAGCGCAACGGCGTCTGGCATCGAGGCGCTGAACAGCGGTGGCAGGTACTCGGCAGGCACCGACACCATGGCATTGGTTTGCCTGGCGACACGCGGCTCAACCTCATCGGTGATGCCGATCCACAGGTCGGTAATGCCCAGCGGCTCGGCGATTTCCTCGCGCACAAAACGGCCAAAGGAGCGCTGTTTGCTATCAACCCTGCGGACCAGTTCGCCGATGATCCAGCCGAAGGTCATCGACAGGTACAGGGTCTTGGTGCCAGGCGTCGCCAACGGTTCCAGGTCTGCGATGGCCTGAGTCATCCAGTCCCAGTCGCACATCAGTTCCGGGGTCACACCCTCGGGCATTTGCGGTACACAGGCGCGATGCGTCAGCACATCGCGAACGGTGGTCAATGCTTTGCCATTAGCGGCGTATTCGGGCCAGTAACGGCTGACCGGCGAGTCGTAATCGATCTGGCCTCGGTCGGCGAGAATATGCAGGGCGGTGGCCGCAACGGCCTTGGTCACCGAGTAGACATTAAACAGCGTATCGCCATCGACCGCTTGTGTCCGTGCTTCGTCCGTGTAACCACTCCAGGCGTCGATCACCAGCTTGCCATTGAGGTAGGCAGCCACCTGAACGCCGACTTCACCGCCTTGGGTGGTGGCCAGGTCCAGTGCTTTTTGCACGACAGCCTGAGCATGGGTATCTAAAACGTGAGTCATTGAAAAACCCTCTTGTGACCGTTATTGAGTCATGGCGATCGTGGCCAGACCTTCCATTGCCAGGCCGTAGCCCAACTCCTCCAGAAGCCGGCGCTTGATCGGTTGAGTGAAGGCGACACGGGTATAGCGCAGGGTATGCAGAGGCTTGCTCGCCAGTTGCCCAGCCAGTTCCCAGGCCCGCGCCAGCAGCTTGTCCGCGGGCAAGACTTCGGCGACGACGCCCAATGCCAGCGCTTGAGCGGCCCCCAGGCGCTGACCGGTCAGCAGGAAGTAACGCCCTCGATTGGCGCCCAGCAGCATCGGCCACACCACTTGCACGCCATCGCCTGGGACGACGCCGTGGACGAAGTGCGCCAGATCAGCCAGCTCCGTGGTTTCGCTCGCCAGTACGATGTCCGACAGCACCGGGATTTCGGCGTGGATGTGCGCCGGACCATTGATGGCACCAATGACCGGGACTTCAATGTCCAGCAGGTTCATCAGCAAATCCTTTCCTTCACGCTGTAAGCGGTGCCAACCTTGAGACATGGGCTCGCTGGGCATTTCGGCCATGTTCATCGCTGCGCAAAACGCATCACCGGTGCCGGTAATAATCAACACGCGAACTTCAGGGTCGCGGGAAATCTCACGAAAGCAATCACCCAATTGGGTGTGGATGCTGCCCTCCAACGCCCCCCATTGCAGCGAGCCGCCGTCGCTATGCACCGACAACTGCACAATGCCGTCCTTGCGCTCCAAGTGAATGTTTGCGAAGCCCTGTGCGTAGTCCTCGAACCGACTCATGACGCGTCCTCCAGAATCAAATCGGCTGCATGCCATGCCATAGCCATCATTGGCCCGTTAGTGTTGCCTGACACCATCGTGGGGATTACCGACAAATCCATCACGCGCAATCCCTCAACGCCTCTGACACGCAGCCTCGGATCCAGGACGGCATCGTCATGCGAGCCCATGGCGCAGGTCGAACAGGCATGAAACCCCGACTGCCCACGCCGGCGAAACTCGGCGAGAATTTCTTCGTCGGTCTGCACTTTCGGTCCCGGATGCGTTTCTTCCAGGACCATGTGATTCATCGACGCGCTGTTGACGACTTTACGCATGAACCGAAACGCGGCCACCGATACCTCACGATCGTAAGGATCGGCCAGGTAATTGGTGATGATCTGTGCAGGCTGAGCCGGGTCCGCCGAGGTGATCTGTACGCTCCCCAGGCTGCGCGGACGCAAGGGATAGGCAAATAACTGCATACCCGGAAAGGTATCAAACCCATAGGATGGCGACGAAAAGTCCAGCGAATAGGGGGCCATCATCAATTGCGCGTCGGGGCGATCAAGCCCGGGACGGCTTTTGAAAAAGCCACCGACTTGATAAGAACCCAGTGCCATGAGGCCGGTTTTCGTCAGAAAGTAACGCAAGGCATTTTTGATCAACCGTACACCGCTGAACTCGCGGTTCTGGCTGTCACGCCAATGGCGCAGGCGCACCTGCAGGAAATACAGCAGGTGTTCACGCATGTTGCGACCGACGTTCGGACTATGCGCAACCACCGGGATTCCCAGCGTCGTCAGGTGTGCGCTGTCGCCGACGCCGGACAGTTGCAAGAGACGTGGAGTTTCCAGCGTCCCCGCACTGAGTATGACCTCACAACGCGCAGTGTAAGACACCAACGTCCCGCCCTTTATGCACTCGACACCTATTGCGCGCGTGCCTTCGAATAACACCCGCTGCACTTGGGTATCAGTGACGACGGTGAGGTTCTTTCGCTGACGGACCGGGCCAAGAAACGCTTTCGCCGCACTCTGCCGGACACCGCCGCTGATGGTGTACGTCAGGTAGGCCACGCCTTCGTGATCGAGTCCGTTGATATCGTCGCGCAGCTTCAACCCCAGGCCCTTGCAGGCATTGACCACTGCATCCCCCAGCGCATTACGGTCGCTATAGGTGGACAGCTTCAAGGGGCCTTTACCGCCGCGCAGCTCACTTTCACCCAGCGCGTGGTTCTCGATACTGCGGAACGCCTTGGCCATGGTCTTCCAACCCCAGCCGGTGGCGCCGTTGGCTTCCCAGTCATCATAATCCTGTGGATGGCCGCGCATGTAGACCATGCCGTTGATGGCGCTGGAGCCGCCCAGCATCTTGCCGCGAGCCCAAATCTCCGTGGTGCGACCGGTGCCTTGCTCTGTCGTCACCGGAAGAAACCAGGCGTGTTTCGGGTCCGACAGTAACTTGCCGAACCCTTTGGGCATGTGGATCAGCGGGTTACGGTCTTCAGGCCCTGCTTCGATCAGCAGGACGTTATTGCGTGCATGCTCAGAGAGGCGGTTGGCCAATACGCAGCCGGCCGAACCCGCACCGACGATGATGTAATCGAAATCTTTCATTGGGCTTAACTCATCAAAAGCCCGTCATGGCCGCATTGACCATGACGGAGCTGCATCCTGTGCGTGGAGGCTATCAACCAAACTTCACGTGAATCGAATGCGGCACCCGCATCATCGTTCCACGCACTTGGGGAGCCGGCTTGTCCGGATCAAGGCGCAGGTTTGGCAAACCGTCGAGAATCGCCGTCAAGGCGCGAGTCATTTCAACTCGGGCCAGGTGTTGACCGATACAGACATGAGGACCAAAGGAAAACGCAAAATGCCGGTGCTGAGGCTTGCGGAAAATATCGAAGGCATCCGGGTCGGGGAATTTACTCTCGTCACGATTGGCCGATCCCGCCACCACATCGATAAAGGTACCCGCCGGGATATTGACCCCTCCCAAGACCGCATCAGCACGCGCGTAACGGCTCTGCATCAGTACCGGCCCATCCCAACGCAATGCCTCTTCGATTGCCTGAGGAATCAGCGAGCGATCATTGCGAATAGCCTCCAGTTGCTCTGGATTGGTCAACAGCCCCGTCAGCAACACACTGGTGCCGCGATAGGTGGTATCGCCTGCAGCATTGACCAGTTGGCGCAAGAACGAAATCAGCACATTTTCCGGCAGGTATTCGCCATCGACTTCTGCCAATGCCAGAGAACTGACCAGGTCATCCCCCGGATTGGCGCGGCGTTCGGCCACCAGCTTGGTGAAGTAGTCGCCCAGTTTGCGCGACGCTTCCGTGCCGTGTTCGATGTCCACCGACACCAGGGTCTGGGCAATCGCCAGCTTATGGAAAATCTTCGCGTCTTCAGGCGGCAACGCCAATTGGCGATAGATGATGTGGAAGGGATAATGCAGGGTGAATTCCTGCACCAGGTCCGCTTCGCCTCGGCCTTCGAACGTGCTCATTAAGTCCCTTAACACCGGGTCGACTAACGTCTCACCCCAGGCGGCGACTGTTTGCGGCAAAAAGGCTTTCTGGAAAATCCGGCGAAACCGTGGATGCTCCGGAGCATCCATGGTCGAAATGCTCTGGCCGAAGCTGATGCCAATGTTGTAGTCGTAGGCATGATTGCCGTAGGTGGCCGGGTCGCCCAATACCTGAGCCACCTCGTCATAGCCGAAGACGCTGTAATACTGCGCATCCGCTGGCTTGGTGATGTCTGCGTACAAGCCCATCAACGTCCGATACTCGCCTTTGTGCAACGCCCCCTGGCGACGCATTTCGGCAATTTTGGCGTAGGGATCAAGGTGATCGCCAAACATCAACGCGTCTTCCAGGAACGGGTCAAAGGAAGGGTCGTCGAAGTCTTCAATATTCAGTTTTGCACCCATTATTATTATCTCCGCATAGCGTCAGGTATCGGTGTGCGCTGGCCACAACATCGCCGAAGTCGACCTGAAGCCGCTTCAGAGGGCGCACCTCCAACATACACGAACATTGTTCATATATGCGAACCTCGTTCACTATAATCACGGAATCCCAAGGCGGCAAGCAGCTCCTCGAATAAAGTTGATCCGCGCCAAATAGGCGCAAGTCATCACAGAAGACATCCCAGGATAGAGCTGTAACAGCCCTAACTGACCAGAAAGCCGCCGTCCACGGCCAGCAATTGCCCGGTCACGTATCGAGACGCCGGACTGGCGAAGAACAGCACGGCATTGGCGATGTCTTGCGGGTCTCCCATGCCACCCAGCGGAACCCGCCCTTGACCCAGAATGGGCCCTTTAATCTCGATCGCTGCCGATGCGGCTTTTGCGCCGGAGGTCATCACGCCACCTGGCAGTACGGCATTGACCCGGATGCCGTCGGCGGCGAACTCAAGCGCCGTGGTCCGGGTCAAGGCGTTCACTCCGGCCTTGGAGGCGTTATAGGTTGCGTTGTGATAGACCACCGCCTGCAACGATGACACCGATGAGATATTCACAATGGATCCGCCGCCCAGGGTTTTCATATGCTTGATCGATTCGCGCAAGCATAGGAAGGTGCCTCTCAAGTTGACCGATTGCAGCCTGTCCCAGAACGCCGTATCGATGTCCAGAAATGGCCGTTTCGGAAAAATCGCCGCGTTATTGATCAAAATGTCCAGACGCCCGAAGTCGGCCACCACCCGGTCAAACAATGCGACGACATCGGCCTCATCAGAAACATCCACTTTCAACGCAGTCGCCCTGCCCCCATCCGCTTCGATACGTTGGGCGACAGCGCACGCGGCCTCAAGGTTGATATCGGCAACGATGACCTGCGCCCCCACGCGGGCAAACAACTCGGCAATGCTTTGGCCAATGCCTGAGCCCGCGCCAGTCACAACGGCAGTCTTGTCGTCCAGGCGAAACACAGTTTGATCGTTACTCAAGAGGGGCATCCTTAGCTGAACGCTGTGCAATCACATGAATTTATGTGATCTTCACCGCTAGATACACCTGCAGAACCCGAATTAATCTTTCAATTATCTTGAAGAATCAGCAGGGCCTATGGATAAGTTGCGCTGTATGGAAGTCTTTCTTGCCGTGGTCGACCGCGGCACCCTGAGCGCAGCAGCGGCGAGCCTGGGGCTGTCCCCGTCGATGGTGTCGACTCACCTGAGCAACCTGGAATCAGACCTCGGCGTCAGGCTGCTCAATCGCACCACACGGAGCTTGAGCCTGACGGATGAAGGCGTGACCTATCATGTGCACTGCCAACAGATTCTCGATCAAATCAGCGGTGTCGAAGCCGAGCTGGCGGGCAAAGGCGGCACGCCACGTGGGCGGCTGCGGCTGGACATCCCCAGTACCATCGCCCAGCACCTGATCATGCCCCTGCTCCCGGAATTTCGACGGCGTTATCCGGCTATACACCTGGATTTTTCCGACTCGGAGCAGATCCTCGAAACCGTGGAAAACCAGTACGACGTGATGATACGACTGGGCCTGCTCCGAGACTCTGGGATGATCGCCAGACCGCTTGGCCATTCAGCCCTGCTGAGTGTTGCCTCACCGCATTACCTGGCCCAGCGGGGAATTCCGCTGACGCCTGACGACCTGCATGGACATGAGTGCATCAACTACCTGATAGAGCGTACCGGCCGTCTACTGCCCTGGTCCTTCCAACGGAATGGGCAACCGATCGAGCTGCAAACCCTGGGAGGATTGTCGATCAGCCAGGGCAACACGCGAATCGAAGCCTCCTTGAATGGCCTGGGCATTGTTCAGGGAATGGCTTTTCATTTGAAAGATCTATTGGCGTCGGGGCACTTGCAACAAGTGTTGCCCGACTGGGTTGCGATGGCGCCCACACTGGAAGTTCTCTATCCGCGAGGCCGCAGGGAATCACGCAAGGTCCATGCATTTGTCGATTTTCTGATTGAGCATTATCCCGCAGGGCGAGAAATCATAGCGCCCGCTCGTTGCCATTGAAAATAGGCCCAGACCCGGTTACGCCGACCATCTCTGGCATGAAGTGGTTTGACAGTCATCACACCAATAGTTCAGCATATGAAACAGCGTTCACAACAAACCCCATAACAACAATCATAACGGCTGCGCTCAAAGCCCTCATAACAGGCCAGGTGAACAATGACTGAAAACACCCATCGCACGGCTGTGATCGTTGGCGCCGGGCATGCCGCCGGGGAGCTGGTCACCAGCTTGCGTGACAACGGTTGGATTGGACGAATCGTCTTGATCGGTGACGAACCCCATTTGCCCTATCACCGCCCGCCTCTTTCCAAGGCCTACTTGTCCGGTGCGGCCACAGCAGAAAGCCTGCTGATCAAATCTCCTGCCACCTATATCAAAGCCAACGTCGAGATCATCAATAACACGCGGGTCTTGCGCATCGATCGACAACGCAAATCTGTCGAATTGGCGAATGGCGAATGGATTGGCTACGACAAGCTCGTACTGACCACCGGTGGCCGCCCTCGCCCGCTGTCGGTACCAAAATCGAGCCTCGCGGAACAAACGGGCAATTTTCATTACTTACGCACCCTGGGTGACGTTGATGCCATGCGTCGTCAGTTTGAACCCGGCATGCGACTGGTCATCGTGGGGGGTGGTTATGTCGGTCTGGAAGTGGCGGCCGTGGCAGTCAAGGTGGGCCTCAAGGTCACCGTGCTGGAAGCCTTTCCTCGCGTACTGGCCAGGGTCACAGCGCCGGAACTTTCAACCGTCTATGAGCGCAAACACCGCGAAGCCGGCGTGGAAATTCGTACGGGCGTACAGGTCAGTGACGTAGAGATGGACCGTTCGGGCGACGCGGTATCAGCAGTGCTCTGCGCCGATGGCACTCGCGTACCGGCGGACCTGGTGGTGGTCGGTATCGGCCTGATCCCCAATACCGAGCTGGCGCAGGAGGCAGGCCTCGCCGTCGACAATGGCATTCTGGTCGATGAGCACGCACAAACCAGTGATCCCGATATCTACGCAGCCGGCGACTGCACCAATCATCCCAATGCATCGCTGGGGCGGCGCTTGCGCCTGGAGTCGGTCCCCAACGCTCTGGAGCAGGCCCGTACCGCAGCGGCGTCGATCTGCGGCAAGCAAAAGCCCTATAACGTCATCCCCTGGTTCTGGTCTGATCAATACGACCTGAAGCTGAAAATGGTCGGTTTGTCCCAAGGCTACGATCAGTTGGTGGTGCGCGGTTCGCTGGACAGCGATTCGTTCAGCGCCTTTTATCTCAAGGACGGCCTGGTGCTGGCGGCCGATACCGTCAATCGTCCGCCCGAATTCATGCTCGCCAAACGTATCATCGCCGAGCGCCTGCGACTGGCCCCTGAACAGTTGGCAGACGACAGCATCCCCCTGAAAAACCTGTTACCGACCCCTTGATTTCCTTGGCCTGAGAATAATAAAGATGCCGAAGCTTACGTTTATCCAGCACGATGGCACGCAACAAACCGTGCAGGCCGAAGTCGGTCAATCGGTGATGCAGCTTGCCGTGAATAATCAGATTTCAGGGATTCTCGGAGACTGTGGCGGGAGTTGCAGTTGCGCAACCTGCCATGGCTATGTCGAACCTGAATGGGCCGCGCACATGCCAGCGGCCGCCTCCTATGAAGTCGACATGCTCAGTTGCGCCATGGACGTGGATGACAGAAGTCGACTGACTTGCCAGATCAATATGACCCCCGAACTCGATGGCTTGATTATCCGCTTGCCCGCGTCGCAGACCTGAGCGCCCCAGCAGCCCGTCGCACCTCACTGTGCGACGGGCGATTGTGGAACTATAACAAGCCGCTTTCGTCGGCCTTTTTCACCCCACCGTCCAACCCGCGCTCGCGCAACACTTCAATCGTCACCGTCAACGCACTGGAAATAGCCGGAAAGCCCACGTACGGCAGTGTCTGAATGATGATTTCCTGCAGCTCCAACACCGTCAGACCATTGTTCAGGCCGAAGCGCAGATGGTTCTTCAGTTCGGCTGGCTGGTGTTGAGCAATCAGCGCGCCAATGACCACCGCGCTTCGGTACTTGAGTTCCAATCCGGGACGTGACCACACGCTGCCAAACGCATGCTCGATGGCCATGCGCGCGACATCGGCGGCAAAACCACCTGAGGTTGCCCCCGCCTCTATCGCCTTGGCGAACTCAGGCCCCATCATCTGGACCATCAACTCATGCCCTGCTTGCCAGTTCTCGTTCATTGTTATTGTTCTCGTCGTGAAGAAGGGGTCAGATTTCAGATTGAACCTGGCCATAGGCAGTCAGCGGTGCAACCTGCGTCACGCCGCCATCCACAGGCAAACAGATCCCGGTGATGAACCGTGCCTCGTCGCTGGCCAAAAACAGGCATGCAGCGGCGACATCCCAGGCATCACCCTCAATGTTCAAGGGGGCAATACCGCGGCGCAGGGTACGCATGCTTTCGTTAAGCAGACCGTCCACCAACGGCGTAAAGATGTGCCCTGGCGCGACGGTGTTGGCGCGCAGCCCCTGGCGGCCATACATCACCGCCAGCTCACGGGTCATTTGCACCATCGCCGCTTTGGATGGCCCATAGGCGACCGAGCCGTGGCCTTGCAAACCGGCCGTCGAGGCGATGTTGAGCACCGCCGAACCGGGCTTTGCCAAGAGGTGAGGCAAGGCGTGCCGACTCATCAAAAAAGCACTTTTGAGGTTAACCTCCATCACCTGCTGCCACAGGTCGAGGGGATGCTGTTCAAAACGCTGCGGGCCGGTGGCGATGCCGACGTTATTGACCAAAATATGCAGCGCCCCGTAACGCGCGACCGTGTCGCTGACGAAACGCTGGCAGTCCTCATCGGAGGTGACATCTCCGGCGCAAACAAACGCATCGCCGCCCGCCTCGAGAATCATCGCCAGGGTTTCTTCCGCGCGCTCGGGGTGTTGATCTACCAGGCAGACCCTCGCGCCTTCCCGTGCAAACTGGTAAGCGATGGCCTTTCCGGTGCCCACGCCTTTGCCCTGGGAGCCCGCGCCGGTAACGATGGCCACTTTGCCGGCCAGCCGTGTATTAAAAACAGTGGGTAATGGCATCGAAGGCTCCTCAGTGCGGCGGACGAATAAGGGTGGCGTGGCCGTCGCTGAAAGCAACAATCGCAGAATCACCGGCCTTCATGCGCTGGGGAATTTCATCCAGCGGGACCTTCTTGCCGTCGATACCACGGCAATAGGTTTGCGTATCGACGACGAATGTCCCTGTGCGCCCATCGTCACCGACCACGCTGACCGAACTGCTGGATAACGCGGTCAAGGTGCCGATAATCGGGGTGTGCCCCGAGGCGCCCATGATGCGAATGTCCATCGACAAACGAAAACGGTCCGAGTAGTTGGCCAGCCCGCTGTGCGGGGTGTTGATATGCATCAGCAGCACATCGCCGGGGCGGTAGGTGGTTCGCCGCCAGGCGTGATCAGGGACTGAGCCATTGGGGATCGGAAACAATGGCGGCGTGTTCACATCGTGCAAATACGGCCCTTTGTGCATGCCCTCGGCCAGGACCAGGCCACCAATCTCATCACTGATCACTGACAACGGAATCCAGCAAATCAGGAACGGAATACCCACGTTGTAGAAACCATCCTGATGCAAGTAATCCAGACGGCTGGGTTTGCGCTCTGCGGTGGGTGGCGTGGCCCGGTACTCCACGGTTGGAATCCAGAACGGTTGGTCATCCAGCAAGCGCTGGAAGAACGCGTGGATCAGCGGCTCCTGGACAAAAGGGCGCCAGATTTCACGCTCGACCAAAGGCTCCATGCGGAACGGGAATCCGTCGAGACTTTTGCCGCTGTAAAGCGCCTCGGCGTCGTCCTTTTGAGTAACCCCCAGCTGATCCAGTAAATCCATGTAGACGCCGCGTAAACGGGACACCGATGCCTGGTCAAGAACATCACGGAAGAACCAATAGCCATCGCGTTCCCAGGCTGCGTTCAGTGCCTGGCGGTCATCGAGCAAGTCGTTGGAAACATTCAACTCTCGCATCGGCGGTTGGTTTGATATAGGCGAAGAAATATTCATCAACTGCAGCCCTTTCTTGTTGTCGTTGTCGAGCATGGGCACCCGCATCAGCACCCCAGCACTGGACTGATACTACCGAGAAGGCGACGCCGGATAATCCGCCTTACCACCAAAACACCCTTCAGTTTTATTGATTAATCACTCGAGATACCGCAGCCAGGTCAACGGATAATGTCAAAGGTGGGCTGACCGACCGCCATCCACCGCAAGAATTTGGCCGCTGATATAAGGTGCGTCCGCCAGCAGAAACAACACGGTGCGAGCGATGTCATGGGGTTCGCCCGTGCGTTTGAGCAATGTGGAGTCGATCATCGTCTGCCGCGTTGCCGCATCGAATAAGCCATCCGAAGGCCACTCTATGGCGCCCGGTGAAATGCCATTGACCCGTACGTGGGGGCCCATCTCGACGGCCAGCGCTTTGGTCAGCCCCAATAGCCCGGCCTTGGCCGCACAGTAGGTCGAAAAGCCTGCGATGGGTCTCTGCGCATTGATGTCGATGATATTGATGATGGCGCCACCGGTTTCCTTCAGGTGTGGCCATGCCGCTTGAGACAGAAACAGCGGTGCCTTGAAGTTGCTGCCGGTCAGGTCGGTCCAGACCTGTTCGTCAATACTGCCCAACGGGGTCGGGTAGAAACTGGAGGCGTTGTTGATCAGCCCGTCAAGACGGCCAAAGCTTTCAACCGCACACTCGACCAATCCTGCGAGCGCCTGCGTGTCCAGCAGGTCGGCTTGCAATAAGGTGACAGAGCCCGGACGCTCCCAGTTCAGCCGTTCGGCCAGTTCGTTGGCATCCCCGGCGCTGCGGCGGTAATGCAGAATGATCGAGGCGCCGGCATCGTGCAGGGCTCTGACAATGGCTGCACCGACGCGTTTTGCACCACCCGTGACCAGAATCGCCTTGCCGTGGAGGGACGAATTGGACATTGCGTATCTCCTTACTCAGCTGTTGGCAAACCGTGGGTGAGCGGCAAGGCCGATGATCGCCAGCAGTTCGCGGCGGGTTTCGCCATGATCGCGGAACGCGCCGACCATCCGGCTGGTGACCATCGAGACGCCCGCCTTGTGCACGCCACGGGTGGTCATGCACTGGTGAGAGGCCTCGATGACCACGGCCACGCCGAGCGGTTGCAGCACGTCACTGAGTGTATCGGCGATCTGCACGGTCATTTTTTCCTGAATCTGCAGACGCTTGGCGTAGACCTCGACCAAACGCGCAAGCTTGGAAATCCCCACCACGCGCTTGTCTGGCAGATAGGCCACGTGGACCTTGCCAATGATCGGCACCATGTGGTGTTCGCAGTGACTTTCGAAACGGATATCGGTCAGCACGATCATCTCGTCGTAGCCGTCGACTTCTTCGAAGGTGCGCGACAGAATTTCTCGTGGGTCCTCAAGATAACCCGCGAAAAATTCGTCATACGATTTGACCACCCGTCGTGGCGTATCGAGCAGGCCCTCACGATCGGGATCGTCGCCGGCCCAACGAATCAGGGTACGCACCGCCTCTTCGGCTTCGTCACGGGTGGGCCGTGCCTGGATTTGAAACTGTTCTTTGACCGTCATCACATCACTCTTCTTCATGCTTTACGGAGGCATCCCGTGGGAACCCAATGCTTGATCAGGTCAATACACTCAGGGATTCATTGCTAAAGGGTTCAAACACCTGGCCCTGGCGGGCCTTGCTGGCCCAATTGGGGTCCTGCAACAGGGACCGACCGACACCGACCAGGTCGAACTCACCCCGCTCATAACGCGCCATGAGCAATTGCAGGTTGTTACTGGAGTGGGCCCCACCCTGTTTATTGCTGTCGTACATACCGTTTTCCAACCCGACACCGCCGACCGTCATGCTCATGCAGCCGGTGACTTTCTTGGCCCAGCCCGCCAGATTCAACTCACCGTCGCTCCCTTTGATGTCCGCAAACTCGGCGCGATTGAAATAGCGCACGCTGGCATCGAAAACATTGACGCCGGCCTCGGCAATCGGCAGCAGAACGTCCTGCAACTCTTCAGGCGTCGCCGCCAGCCGAGCCTTGAAGTCCTGCTGCTTCCATTGGGAAAAACGGAACAGGATCGGCAGCTCCGGACCGACCGCCGTACGAATGGCCTTCACTACCTCGACGGCAAAGCGGCTGCGCGCCTTGCGGTCACCGCCCCAGGCATCGGTGCGCGCGTTGGTCACGCTCCACAAAAAGGTATCGATCAAATAACCGTGAGCGCCGTGGATCGCGATCCCATCGAAACCGAGCGCCTTGGCATGAGCGGCACTGCGCGCATAGCCCGCAATGACATCGGCGATGTCTTCTTCGCTCATCGCCGTGGTCGGCACCAACTGTGCCGCCACGTAGTCGGCGGGCGATGACGTAAGCCCCGCAGGTGGTCCCCATATCCCGGAAGGACGCGAGGACGGTATAAGCGGGTTAGGGCCGGTCCCCTGCAAACGCATCACCCCTTGGTGCCACAGTTGCGGAAAAATACGCCCACCCACGGCATGCACCTGTTCAACCACCCGACGCCAACCGGCTAACGCCGCTTCACCGTAGAGATGCGGCAGGTCGCTTTCGCCGATGCCCGCCTCGCCCAAGGCCGAGGGATGATCGACGCCGACACCTTCGGTGATGATCAGACCGGTTTCGCCTAGTGCCCTGCGACTGTAGTAGCCCGCGACGTCTTCACCTGGCACGCCACCTGGGGAGAAGTTGCGGGTCATGGGCGCCATCACGATACGGTTGTTCAAGCGCAGCGATCCGAGCTGCAAGGGTTCAAATAAAGGTGCGACAAGGTTGGACATGGAGTGCTCCTCGCAGGCAGTCATGGTTGCTTCGTCAGGCGTTGGCGCAACTCACTGGAACTGCGCGACCAAAAGGTGTCCCAATGCGGGAAGCTGCTCGGCAAGCGCGGTTCAAATCGCGGTTCAGTGTATTTGCCCGGCCAGTGCTGCCATTGCGGAACCCCTGGGCGTTGCTGCCAGTCGGTGGAGTACCAATGACGTTCGTCACGGCGTTCAAAGAACCATTCCCCGTCACGCCGCACATAGCTGTCGAAGTAACAGATGGCCATGACCACCCAGTGTTCACCGTCTTCATGTTCGGCGCGGCAGTACACGGTGCCGGTCGCATGGTCGGCATCCTGCAAGTCGATGGTGTGACCGCAGATCTGGTGCACGCTGCGGTAGAACGCCTGGAGAATCGATTCCGAAGCGTAAAACTCCTTGAGCGCCGCACGCCCCTTGCCCCTGCGGCCACAGTCCACATCGTCGGTAAACAGCGCGACCAGCGCATCGAGGTCACGACCGTCGACACTCAGGGCATAACGCGATGGAAGTTGCTGAATAGCCAGTTGCGCCTCAACCCTTTCAAGGCGCTGTTCAAGGGTTTGAACTTGACTCATCGAATGGTTACTCCTGAGCAATGGCCATGGCGCGGCGCTCATCGGCGTAATAGGGCTGATGCGCCAGAAGCCCGCCGTCCACGTTGATCACTTGGCCGGTCACGAACGCCGCTTCGTCCGAGGCCAGATACAAGGCTGCGCTGGCGATGTCCTCCACCGAACCCAGGCGTGGCGTGAGGTGATGTTCAAGCATCATTTGGCCGGCAGGGCCAGCGTAGCCCTGCTCGGTGGCGGGCGTCACGATCAAACCGGGTGAGATGGCATTGCAACGAATGCCTTCTTTGCCGTGCTGGGTCGCGATGTACCGAGTCAAGGCTTCAATCCCGGCCTTGGACACTGCGTAGGCGCTGTACCCGAGTGCGCCGGCCTGGGCGGAGTCGGAACTGGTGTTAATGATCGAGCCACCGCCCCCCTGACGCATCGGCGCGATCGCCATGCGGCTGGCGAGCATGCACCCGCGCAGGTTGATGCGCAGGGTGTCATCCCAAACCTGAGTATCCATCTGCTCGACGGGTGAGTCCTTGAACTGGGACAAATGGGTTGCAGCCGCGTTGTTGAACAGCACGTCCAGACCGCCAAAGGTCTTGAGGGTAAAATCGATCATGGCGCGGATCGACGTTTCATCGCCCAAGTCCACGGTGACGGCAACCGCCTGCGCCCCGGCCGCACACAGGCTGTCCGCTTCTCGGCGTGCACCTTCGCCATTAAGGTCGGCCAACACCACCCGCGCGCCCTCTTGCGCAAAACGCCTGGCAGCGCCCAGGCCGATACCTGACGCCGCCCCTGTAACGATGGCGACTTTGCCTTGTAGTCGGTTCATTGATAGCACTCCTGAACGTTAAACCGCGGTATAGAGGCCGCCGTCGACCTGGATGATTTGTCCTGTCACATAACTCAGGTTGGGGTTGCACAAGGCCGTAATGGCACGCCCCACATCCTCCCGCTCACGCCCCATGTATCCCAGCGGGAAGTTGGCGATGTACTGATCGCGCAGAACCGGGTTAATGGCGAAAAAAGCCTCGGCCGACGGGGTCAGTGCTGCTGGAGAAACCGCATTGACGGTAATGCCGAACGGCCCCCATTCCCGCGCCAGGGCCTTGGTCAGGCCGCGAATCGCGCCTTTACTGGCGGCATAACCCGGATTGAGCGCCGCGCCGTGCAAACCGAACGCCGAACACAGCAGAATCAGGCGGCCACACCCCGTGGCATGCAAAGCGTCGAACGCGGCGACGGCGCAGTTGTGGGCACCGACCAGGTCCACCGCCAGTTGGTTATCCCAATCATCATCTGCAAAGTCCTCCAGGTTTTTCGGGTGGCCTGAGGCACCGTGAGTGGCGTTGTGCACCAAAATATCCAGGCCGCCAAAATGGCTGACGGCAGCGGTGACTGCCTGGCGCATGCCTTCCAGTGAGGTGACATCGGTCTCGATGGCCAACGCCTCGCCACCCTCCTCGCGGATCAGTTGCGCAGTTTCTTCACCGGTATTGCCTCGACGCGCGGCGATCACCACCCGGGCACCGACTTCAGCCATCGCCAGCGCGATGCCTCGGCCAAGCCCGCCTCCTGCACCGGTGACCAACACCGTTTCACCGTCGAGCATTCGCATCATTTGATTACTCATGGGACCATCCACAAACCACCGTCCACGGGAAGCGAAACCCCGGTCAATGCGCTAGCAGCGACTAGCATCGCGATCGATTCAGCCACACCCTTGTCCAGCGTCGGGATGTAGCCCAAGGCAGGAGGCGGTGGCCCCATTTCCGGGCTTAACGGGATGGGCACATCCTGAAGCGATGGCACGAAGGTCACCGAGTCGACGCCTACCCAGTTCACGCGGATCCCCCTGCTGCCCCACTGCCTGGCGGCAGATTTCATCAGCGCACGCTGCCCTTCGCTGAAGGCGGAAAATGCGCTCAGGCCAGCGCTGCCCGTCAGTGAAAGATTCGCCCCCAGCAGCACCACACTGCCGGGCCTTCCGGCAAACAGCACGAATGCCTCCTGCAAACAGTGGCGCGCCAAACGCAAGGGCGTCACGCAAGCGCTTTGCCAGTCCTCGGAAGACATCGAAGTAATGGGGCGGACAACCAGCGAGGCCGCCGGGGTCAAGGCCACAACCACGGCATCAATCTCGCCCAATTGCTGGACGGCCTGCCGAAGCGCCAATGCCAGCCCCGATTGGGAGCTGAACTCGCTTTCGCACACCGCATTCAAGGTGCTCGCGTGCACCGCATCGGTGACCAGGCTAACGCTGGCGCCCTGCGCGATTAGCCCCTGCACCAGGCTGTCTACGGCACCGAAGCCCATGGCGATGACAACGATTTTTTTATCCTTGGCGCATTGCAACGCTCCGGATATTGGGTTGACGGTCATGCACACACTCCCGTTTTTGTTGTTTTTCGGAGTCGCGATCTTAAGGCTTGCAGGTATTGCGGAGAGCTCTATATATTCATCTATGTAAACAGCGTTCATATTTACTGTCAAGCCAAGCGTCTACTGGGAACGCCAGTGCCCGCTAATAAAAACAATAACTGGAGGGAAACCGATGCAGCCCGCGCAACGCCGCAACCGAATGGGGCTTTACACTGCACTGATGCTATTAAGCATCGTGTCCTCGGCAGGTATCACGGTGATCTACAGCATGCTGTCGGTGCTGTACCGACACTTCCCGGACGCCTCCGCCATCGGTTGGGTGGTGACCATTTACTGGCTGGTGTCGGCCATCGCAGCCGCGCTATGCGGGCGACTTGGCGACCTGATGGGCCGACGCAAAATAACGCTGTGGGTCTTGGGTTTGTGCATGACCGGTGCGTTGATTGCGGCCTTGGCCACAAGCCTTGAATGGATGATCGCCGGTTGCGCCATACAAGGCCTGGCGAGTGCATTGACCCCGCTGGCCTTCGGCATTCTGCGCGAAAACCTGGACGCCAAATCCATACCGTTTGCAGTAGGTCTATTGAGCGCGGTGGGAATGATCAGTGCTGGCGTGATCTATTTGTCGGCCGGCGTTGTCATTGATCACTACTCATGGCAGGGCGGCTTCTGGTTCAAACTGATACTCGCCTTGGCGGCGATGCTGGCCGTCTACCTCGCGGTGCATCACTCCGAGCCCAAGGCCGGACAACGAGTCTCTCTATTTTCCGGTCTATTGTTCGCTCCGGGTCTGGCTGCGTTGCTGGTGGTGGTGCAAAAGGGCGCTGCATGGGGCTGGGATGCCTATACCTGGGGCTTGTTGGCGGCTGGCGTGGGCGTTCTGCTGGTCTGGGGGCGCCAACAGTGGCAACAACCGGCACCCTTAATCGATTTGCGCCTATTGGCTAACCGCCAAGTCATTCGCGCCAACCTCTGCATGGTGTGTATTGGCATGGGCTGCGTTCAGATCGGGCAAGTCATGTCGCTTTATTTGCAGCAACCTGGCGGCACGCTGGGCAGCTTTGGCTTGAGTGCCACGGGTGCTGGCCTTTCCATGTTGTGCATCAACCTGTTTTCACTCATTGGGGGACCGCTCAGTGGCCGTATTGCTGCCCGCAGAGGTGCTCGTTCTGCGGCCATCATTGGTCTGTCGATAGCTTCAGCGGCATGGGCCGCGATGTTGTTCTTGCATGCGACGCTAGCTGCCACCCTGGCGTGCGCAGTCCTCTCGACCATCGGATTCGCGTTCGCTCACCCAGCCGTCTACAACCTGATCATTGAAGCCACGCCTGCCGAACGGACCTCGGAAACCACAGGCGTCACCTATGTGTTCTTCGCCTGCGCCTTCGCCCTCGGCGCGCAAATGATTTTCACGCTGCTGGCATCCGACCACGCCCCCCCCATGGCCAATGCGCTGAGCTTACCGAGCGACCTGGCTTACATGCGGGTGTTTGGCTATGTGCTGGTAATGACACTGGCAGGGCTGGCGGTGGCGTTTACCTTGCCCAAGAGGCCGGCAAAGGAAAAAGTGGAGCTTGCGTTGGTTGAATAGAAGAAGGGACTTGGCGGCGCCATGCTTGGCGCCACCGAGTCCCTTTCAAGCCGCGCCCCAGGGCAAGTACCTCAATCGATACGAATCACCACCTTTCCAACGTGCTTGCGTTGTTTCAGATGGGTAAACGCTTCAGGGACCTGTTCAAAACTGAACACCCGGTCGATAACCGGCTTGATTCGGTGCAAGGCAATGGCGCGATTCATCTGCTCGAACTGCTCGCGACTTCCGACGCCGATGGTATTGACGCTCAAGCCTCGGTAGAAGAATCCCTCACTGAGTGCGGGGCTCCCGGATAACAACCCGACGACACTGAT
Source organism: Pseudomonas sp. TE3911 (assembly GCF_054062775.1). Classification (NCBI taxonomy): domain Bacteria; kingdom Pseudomonadati; phylum Pseudomonadota; class Gammaproteobacteria; order Pseudomonadales; family Pseudomonadaceae; genus Pseudomonas; species Pseudomonas sp. TE3911. Next base: position 3,189,755 of record NZ_JBSSFP010000001.1, read on the forward strand.
ACGCCCGCCAATACGCGTCGATTGCACCGAGCGCTCGATGGTTTCGCCACCACCGACTTCCACCGTAACGTCCACTCCCTCCCCTTCGGTGCAGTCCAGGACCTGCCGATGCCAATCCTCATGGACGCGATAATCGATCAGGTGATCGGCGCCCAATAAGCGTAAATGTTCAAGCCTCTCGGCGCTGGATGACAACGCGACGACCTCAGCCCCAAACAGCATGGCCAGTTGCAGCGCGAACACCGAAACCCCGCCACTGCCCTGCACCAACACGCGCTGTCCGGGGAGCAGCACACCTTGCGCGCAGAGCGCCGACCAGGCGGTGAGTGCGGCACACGGCAAGGTCGCGGCTTCCTCAAAGGATAGATGCGCAGGCACCTTGACCAGCTCCTCTTCGGACACACAGGCATATTCAGACAAGGTGCCGTCCACAGAGCCCCCACGCCCTAGAATAGCCCGCCCCAGAGGCCTCTCACCGGCAATCCAGTGAGGATGAAACGTCAGGGCAACATGGTCACCGACACACACCCGTTGCACCCCCTCACCTACCGCTACCACTTCTCCCGCGCCATCAGAGCAAGGCACGAGATCCGGTTTGCACAGCTGTTGGTATCCGCCGGCGAGGATTATCAGGTCACGAAAATTCAGCGAAACGGCCCGCAGCCGCACCAGCACCTGACCCGTTGCCGGCTCTGGCGCCGCGTCGGTTTCACGAAGGCGTAAGCCATCGACTCCGCCATAGTGCGAAATGACATAGGAACGCATGGTTGCCTCCAGAAGCTTGATGGCCGACCAGACTCAGACGGGTTGGCGTACGTTCAGCGGGCGCATCCAGGACACGTCGTCTTTCGATCGGGCGCTGGTGGCGTTACCCATCTGCAGCTGTCGAAACACCTCTGGTATCTCGGCGGGCGTCAGTTCGTTGATGCTTTCCGTGACGCACACCCGTGCCGCAATGGCCCAATGACCGTCACGCTTTTCGAAACGATCAACGTAGCGCCCCACCGCGACCGTGTCGGGCTTGGTGCGATTTTCACCGAAGAACAGCCAGTAGGTTTCGGCGTGTGCGGTATCGCCCTCGATCTCGGCCATATGGTTAGTGATGATGTGATGGTGTGAAATCTGGTATTCGTTGTGGTAGGCGAAAGCCCAGTCGATGAAGGCTTCGCGCCCCCCGCAAAATGCACCATGATCGTCAGTGGCGTCCTCGTGATAAACCGTGCGCAGCAGGTCGCGGTCAAATCGGTCTACAGCCCTGCAATAACGGATGACGCAGTCGGAAATGGCCTGGCGATCGAGCAACAGCCGAACATTGGCCAGCAGTTCTTCGGTGACGTTCATGAGCAAGACTTCCTTTTTTATTATCGGGAGGCTCTCGGGTCTGCGGACAGACCCGAGTGACAAAGGTCAACTGTTGGCGGCAAAGCGGGCCAGGTGGTAGTCGATATCGCCGAACTGTTTTTCCAGCAAGGTCATCAGGCGGAAGTAATGGCCCACCTGATACTCCTCGGTCAGGCCGATACCACCGTGCAACTGCACCCCCTGGGCACAGACGAACCGACCGGATTTGCTCGCGGCGGCTTTGGCGGCCGAGATAGCCTTGCTGCGCTCTTGGGGCGGTTTCTCCAAGTACGCCATACCCCGGAACAGTATCGAGCGGGTGTGCGTGGCTTCGACGAACATCTCGGACATTCGATGTTGCAGAGCCTGAAACTTGCCAATGGGCTGGCCGAATTGCACACGGGTCTTGATGTATTCAGCCGTCAAGTCCATGACACCGTGCATCACCCCAAGGATCTGTGCGACCACCGCCAGTGCCCCTCGATCATGAGCCTCCTCCAGCACCTTCTGGCTGGCCGAGGGCGCAAGCAATAAGGCAGACGCCGGTAACTGAACAGCGTCAAACCGTACGTCGGCTGCCCGAGTACCATCGATCAACGTGTAACTATCGAGGCTGACGCCCGGCGCATTGCGGTCAACCACAAACACCGCCGGATCGCTGAAGTCGTCCAGGCTGGCGGTCACCAGCAGTATGTCCGCCGAAGCCGCAGCCATAACCAGGGTTTTGAGACCGCTGAGGGTATAACCCTGGGCAGTTTTCACCGCAAACGTCTCGGCGCAGCACCCGACCGCAAAACGTGAACCGTTTTCACTGTCGGCCAGGCTCAATAACAGACGCCCTTCGATCAGCGCCGGGAGCAAGTCATGTCGATGGTGGTCGTTACCGGATTGGTCGATGATCCGTGCGCACAACACCGCGCTGTTGATATAAGGCTCAAGCACCATGCCACGCCCAAAGGACTCCAGAACGATAGCGGTTTCAGCGAATGAACAGTCCAGGCCGCCCACGTCCTCCGGCAGGTTCAAGGCCAGCCAGCCCAGGTCGGCAAATTGCTGCCAATGTTCGCGACTGAAACCTTCGGCGCTCACAGCATGGTGACGGCGCTCCTCAAACCCGTAAGCATCTTTGATATAACGCTCTACGCCATCGCGCAGCATCGTCTGCTCTTCAGATAGATTGAAATCCATGGTACGTCCTCAGAGGCCGAAGGCCAGCTTGGCGATAATGTTTTTCTGTACTTCGCGGGCTCCGCCATAAATGGTCGAGGCGCGCTGGAAAAAGTACATATTGCTGCGCCCTGGTATATAGGCTGGCCAGAGCTCGTCGGCGGCGCTCGGTTCATGGGCTTTGCGATTGGGTCCATGGTCGTAGAACCGCAGGGCCCGAGGCCCCAATGCGTCGACCTGCAGCTCGGTGACCTGCTGCTGCAATTCCGAGCCTCGGACCTTCAGGGTCGAGACCACCGCATCGATGTTGTCGCGCAAGGTCTCCTTGCTCAGGATGCGCAGCACCGACCACTCCAACCCGAGAATATCCACCTCTATCGCCGCAAGCCGGCGACTGAAGGCCGGTGTATCAATCAACGCAACGCCGTCAATTTTTTCGAGACGGGCGATGGCTTTGGCCTTCTCCAATTCACGCTTGTTGAAGTAGATGAAGGCACTGGATGTGCGTTCTTTTTCCAGCAGGTATTTGGCATAGGTCCAACCCATCCCCGGCTCGCCGACCAAGTGCTCCTTGGGTACCCGCACATTCTCCAGAAACACTTCGGCGAGCCCGTCGCCACCATCGATGGAGATAATTGGCCGCACGGTGATGCCTGGGCTTTTCATGTCGATCAGCAGAAACGAGATACCACGCTGAGGCTTGACCGTCGCGTCGGTCCGTACCAGGAAAAACCCCCAATCCGCAATCTTCGCGTCACTGGTCCAAATCTTCTGGCCATTGACAATGTAATGGGTGCCCGCCTCGTCCAGTTCGGCACGGGTGCGCAGGCTGGCCAAGTCGGAACCGGCATTGGGTTCGGAGAAGCCCTGGCACCAGAACGTGTCGCCCGCCAACACCGGTGGCAGAAATGTCTCTTGCTGCCAGGTATTGCCAAAGGCGATCACCACCGGCGCCATCATGTGCGTGCCTTGCCAGCCATAGTCCAGGCCGTCGGCATTCACCAGCTCTTCCAGAAAGATGTGCTTGCGCAGCGGCGACCAATCGGTACCGCCAAACGCCTCAGGCCAGTGCGGTGCCCCCCAACCACGGGCATGCAGGACTTTTTGCCACTGACGCAACACCTCACGGGGCGGCGGATGGCAGCCCTCAAAACTGGAGCGCGCGACCTCGGGGCTTACGTTTTCCTTGAAGAACTGCCGGACTTCCTGGCGAAATGCTTCATCTTCGGGGCTGAATTCGAAATGCATGGTCTGACCTCTGTCAGGTGAAACGTCGAGGACGTCGGGCCTACTGCCCTTGGAATTCGGGTTTGCGTTTGTCGCGAAAGGCCTGACGGCCTTCTGAGGCGTCGGCGGAGTTGACCGCCAACGCCACGGCATTCAATTCAAGCGCCAGGTACGCCTCGAAATTGCCGGACGTTGCGCGAAACAGTTGTTTGGTCAATCCGATGGAAAAGGTCGGCGCTTCGGCCAGTTCCTGGGCAAGTGCTTGTGCGGTCACCATCAATTGATCGTCCGTCACCACCTTGCTTGCCAGACCGATGTCAAAGGCCTCACGACCGCTGAGTGTGCGGTTCAGGTACATGATTTCCTTGGCCCGAAACTCACCGCAATGGCGTGCCAACAGGTGCAGCATGCCGCCCTCCGGCACAGTCGCCCGGGCCAGAAACGCCGGAATGAACTTGGTGGTTTCGGAGGCAACCAGTTGATCGGCGCACATCGCGAACGACCAGGCGATGCCCACCGTCGCGCCACGAACCGCCGCGACCACGGGTTTATTCAGGTTGTAGAGTTTCAGTGCCACTTGCTGATAAGGCACCAACGAACGCCGAGCATGGCTGACGCTCATGCGTACCGGCGCCGAGCCCGAACCCTTGACGTCAGCACCCGCGCAGAATGCGCGACCGGCCCCGGTCAAAATCAAGGCGCGGATTTGCGGGTCGCTTTCCACGCGGTCCAGGTGCTCGATAATCAATTCCAGCATCTGTGGCGTCAGTGCGTTCAGGCTGTCCGGGCGATTCAGGATAAGCGTTGCCACCGAACCGTTGACTGTCAGTTCAACATCCATTAATGCGCTCTCCAATTCACTCTTCGCCACGGGCGTAGAGCTTGATCATTCCGTCACCGAACGGTTCGTCGCGGCGTTTAAGGGCATCTTTCAAGCCCAGGTTCTGCATGTCTTCCTTGAACTGGGTGCGGCGGGGGCCTTGGCATTGATGGGCCCGGGAGTCGTTCTCCACGGCCAGCCGTTGCAAGGTTTTCGAGCCTGACAACTCAAGCGCCAAATTGACGATGCGTTTGTTGGCCGACAGAAGATCGGCGTCGACGAACGATAAACGCCGTGCCAACTCATCGACCGCCTCGTCAAGCTGCTCGGGCGGCACGGCATCCAGCACCAGGCCCAGCTTGGCGGCATCACGCCCCCACAGTGAGTCACCACTGAGCAGCATGCGTTTGGCCCACTGCGGCCCGAGGTGGTAGAACCACATATGCGCCGGTGGCGATCCATTGGCCCTTGTGGCCGGAAAACCGATCCTGGCAGTGTCGGCAGCCAACACCATGTCACAGGCCAGCGCCAGGTCAGTCCCACCGGCCAGACAATTGCCATGCACCCGAGCGATGATCGGTTTGTGGATCTCGGCGAACAGGTTGATGGTTTCGTTCTGCCGCTCCATCGACCAGCAATCGTCATCGAAGTTTTTCTGCGTGCCGCGATAGTCCGTCGGGTTGACGTCAGCAAGGTCGCCATAGGTGGTGACTAGGTCATAACCCGCGCAGAAGTCCTTGCCCGCGCCCTGGAGCACAATGACGTTGACCGATTTGAGGTCATCCGCTTCAAGCAGCGCCTGTTTCAATTCACGTAACAGCACGTTGTTAATGGCGTTGCGTTTTTCCGGGCGGTTGAGTGTGATCCGGGCAACGCGATCAGCCACTTCAAAGGTCACGCACTCATTCGACTGCAGCCACTTAGACATATAGTTCTCCGCTCAATACGTTTAGACGCTGCGTTGACGCTCACGCAGAACGACTTTATTGATCTTGCCCGTGGCCATGCGCGGCAGCTCATCAATGAACTCCACGGTTTTTGGGCACTTGTAACTGGCGAGCACCGCCTTGCAATGTGCGATCAGCTCTTGTTCGCCGAGGCCTGCGCCGGGACTCAAGACCACGATGGCTTTTACCGACTCACCCCAACGCGGATCGGCCACGCCAATGACCGCGGACTCGACCACCAGCGGGTGCAGTTCCAGCGCGACTTCAACTTCGCGGCTGTAAATATTTTCGCCACCCGAAATGATCATGTCTTTCTTGCGATCAACCAGGAACACATAGCCTTGCGCGTCCTGGTAGCCCATGTCGCCGGTGTGATACCAGCCGTTGCGCAAGGCCTCGACAGTCGCGACCGAATTGTTCCAGTAGCCGCTCAGTTGTGTGTCGGAGCGCAACAGCACTTCGCCGGGCGTGCCCACAGGGCAATCTTGACTGTGCTCATCGACGATTCTCAGCTCGATACCCGGGCACGCATGGCCGACCGACTCCAGTCGGTGAAGTTGTTCCGGCGTGCCCTCGGCGACCACTTCATGGCGTTGCATGACACAGGCATTACTTTCAGTCATGCCGTACTGGATAGAGAAGATTGGCCCCAGAAGGTCCATCGCCCGTTTGAGCAGCGGCACAGGAATCGGTGCGGCGGCGGTGACCACATGTTCAAGCGAGCGCAGGTTGTAATCCGCTACACCCGGTAGATCCAGCAACGCTTGCAACATCGCCGCGACCATGAAGGTGAAGGTCACGCCCTCCTCCTGGACGGCCAGCACCACGGCGCGCGGATCAAACCCTTGGTGGATGATGGTCGTTCCACCCAACCAGGCAGCCGAGTTGACGAATCCGACACCACCGATATGGAACGCCGGCGTGGTTTGCAGCACCCGCGTTGAACCTTTGAATTCGGTCATCAAGGCACAGCTGTCTGCCGTGACGCACATCGCATGATGAGTGCGGACCACACCTTTGGGTCGACCCGTCGTTCCGCTGGTGTACATCAAATAGGCGTAATCATCGGGGTTGGAGCGCATGGGCGGGCCTTGCACCACACCTTGGTCCATCGCACGTTCAAAGGACTGCGCCCAGGCTGGCCCATCGCCAATACAAATGAAATGCTCGATGCCAGGCAAGTCCCGCCTCAGTTCTCCCACCACCTCGGCGTATTGGGCTTCAAACACCAGCGCCTTGGGTGAGGCATCCTGCAGGATGTAGAGAATTTCCCGTGGCGCCAGGCGAAAGTTCACCGTCGCGGCAATGAAGCCCGCCCATTCGCAAGCACGATACGTTTCAAAGTACTCAAGATTGTTCATCGACAGAATGGCAACCCGGTCCTGTCGCCGCAGGCCCTGGTTATACAGATGACTCGACAGGCGCTTGGCACGCTCGGCGAGCTGGTGGTTAGTGATCCTGCGGGAAGCCGAAACGAAGGCGTCCTTATCAGGAAAATACCGAGCATTCCGCTCGATTATCTCACCCAGTGTTTTCATCGAAATCCCGTCTTTATTATGTTGTTGAACGGTTCGAAAGGCCCCGACGGAAAACGGTCTCTTTTAGGCGAGGGTTTTCCGGTCGGTTCAGGTATTGATAACACGCCGTGTTCAGGACTCCAGTGCAGCGACGTCAGCGAGTAAATCAGCCAGTTTTGCCGTAAAGCGAGCGGCGTCGGCACCATTGATGACTCGATGGTCATAGCTCAACGAAAGCGGCAACGTAAGCCGCCAATCGATGGCGTCATTGGCGCCGCGTCGAGGCTTATCCCCGGCGCGAGTCACGCCCAGGATGGCGACTTCCGGCGCGTTGACAATCGGGGTGAATGAGGTGCCCCCGAAGCTTCCCAGTGAACTGATGGTGAAACAGCCACCCGACATTTGCGCCATGCTCAGGCCCTTGTCCCGTGCCTGGGTGGAGATGCTCTGCAGCTCGGCCGCAATCTGCGCGAGGCTTTTCTTGTCGCAGTCACGCAGCACCGGGACCAATAATCCGAAGCGCGTATCGACCGCCACGCCGATGTGAAAATACTTCTTCAGCACCAGGTTTTTACCGCTGCCGTCCAGTGATGCATTGAACTGTGGAAACGCCTTGAGTGCGCCGACAACGGCCTTGATCAGGTAGGGTAGCAAGGTCAGTTTGGTCGCTTCGCCGGCCGCATTACGCGCCTTGCGTTGCAACTCCAGACCCGTGATGTCTGCCTCGTCGTTGTGGGTCACGTGCGGAATCATCACCCAGTTACGCGACATGTATTGCGCGGTCAGCTTTTGCACCCGCGACAGCGGCTTGCTCTCGACTTCACCAAACTCGCTGAAGTCAACCTGGGGCCAAAGCGGTAAATCACTGCCAAAGGCTGCGGGCTTCGGGACATCTACCACGGTTTCAGCGCTCATCAGACTCCCCCTTGCGTGCCGATACCGGCTTAAACGATCTCCGCCAGCACGGCGCCGACTTCGTAGACTTCGCCTACCTGGGCCAGGATCTTCAGCGTGCCGCTGGCCGGCGCCTCGATTTCCTGAACTGACTTGTCGCTTTCAAGCGCGTACAGCGCTTGCCCTTCAGTGACCGTCGCACCGTCGTCAATCAGCCACTCACTGATGGTCCCTTCATTCATCGAGAAACCCAGCTTGGGCATAAGTACTTGTGTCGTCATCGCAATGTATTCCTTCGGTTGATCACTTCAGCGTGGCGCGAATCGCCGCCTCGATTTGGTCCAGACCCGGGACATAGGCGTCTTCGAGCGGTTTGGAGAACGGCACGGGCGAGAAATGCGAGCCCACCCGTTGCACGGGCGCCTTGAGTTGAGCAAACAGTGATTCGTAGATGCGCGAGGCAATCTCGGCACCGACTCCGAAGGGTTTTACCGCCTCGTGTACGATCACCGCGCGGCCAGTCTTGGCCACCGAGGCCAGAATGGTGTCGGTGTCCATCGGCGCGATGGTGCGCAAATCAATCAGCTCGACCGAAATGCCTTCCTCAGCCAGTTTCTGAACCACAGCGCTGGCTTCGAGTACACGACGACTATAGGTGATCAGCGTCACGTCCTTACCTTCGCGAAGAATATTGGCCTTGCCCAACGGGATTTTTTTGCCGCGCTCAGGGGCATCGCCGGGCGTCCAGTACGTCGGCATGTTTTCAATGAACAGCACGGGATCATCGTCCTCGATGGCCGAGAGCATCAGCCCGTACGCATCCGCAGGGCTGGAAGGAGCCACTACCTTGATCCCGGCGGTATGAGCGAACCAGGCTTCCAGATAATCAGCGTGTTGGCCGCCCGTACCAAAGCCGGCACCGGTCATGGTTCGAATAACCATCGGGACATGGGTCTGGCCACCGGACATGAAGCGCAGTTTGGCCGCATGGTTGACGATCATGTCCATGGCCACGGTGGTGAAGTTCATCAGCATGATTTCGGCCACCGGCCGCATGCCGACAATCGCCGCGCCAATCGCCGCACCAATGATCGCCTGCTCGGAAATAGGCGTAGAGCGCACACGGGAGTCGCCATATTTGGTCGACAAACCACGGGTGACGCCCACAATGCCGCCCTCCTCTTTATCGCCGACGTCTTCGCCGAGAATAATCACATTCTCGTCCGCGGCCATGGCGTCATCCAGGGCCAGGTTGACGGCCTGGATCGTATTGAGCTTGGTCTCTACTTTCTGGTTCATGCGCTCACCTGATCCTTGTAGATATCGCGATCAAGTTCGGCGAGATCCGGATATGGGCTGGAAAGTGTGAATTCGACGGCCTCATCGATATCGCGTTCGATGCCGGCTTCAAGGGCGGCCAGTTGGTCTTCGCTGGCGTTGCCGGTCGCGATCAACCAGGTGCGAAACAGCGGCACCGGGTCTTTGGCGATCCAGGCGTCCTTTTCACCCTTGTCCATGTACGCATCGACATCGCCGAACACGTGGCCATGAAAACGGAAGGTCTTGGCCTCGATCAGCGTGGGTCCGCCACCCTTGCGAGCGCGCTCAATGGCGTCTTTAGCCGTGTTGTACATGGCAATCGGGTCATTGCCGTCGACCGTGATACCGGGCATGCCATACCCGGCAGCCCGCATCGAAATGTTCGCCACCGAGGTGCTGTAGGCGTATTTGGTGTGCTCGCCATAGCCGTTGTTTTGGCACACGAACACCACCGGCAGCTTCCAGACCGACGCCAGGTTCAACGATTCGTGGAACGCGCCGATGTTGCTGGCGCCATCACCGAAATAGGCAATCGCCACGCGTTTCTCGCCGCGAATCTGCGCCGCCAGGGCCAGCCCGTTGGCAATCGGCATGGAGCTGCCGACGATGCCCGTGGTGACCATCACGCCTGTGGCCGGGTGTGTCACGTGCATCGGGCCGCCCTTGCCTTTGCAAGTACCGGTGGCACGGCCACCGAACTCCGCCCACAGGTCTTTGAGCGGGATGCCCTTGGCGATCATGTCATGTACGCCACGGTAGATCGTGCAGATGTAATCGTCATCGGTCAGGTTCGCCGACACCGCTGACGGAATGACTTCCTGTCCACGGGGCGAGTAGTACGGCATGACTAACTTGCCGGACTTGATCACAGCACGAAAGCGGTCATCGTTCTGTTTGATACGGGTCATGCGTTGGTAGATGTCGACCAGCGTGCCGCTGTCTGGAAGTGTGCCTGCCATGAGGTGAATCTCCGTTAAAACCGTCACGAATGGATTCGAGGGGTTACCAGATCTTTTCCACACCGGCCGAATGCTGCGCGGCGATGTAGGCAAAAATGAACGAGGCCGCAATGCTGGTGCCCGCACCTGGATAGCACCGCCCGGTGACACCTGCCGTCGAGTTGCCGGTGGCATAGAGTCCTTCGATGGTGCAGCCGTCCTCTTTAAGGACTCGGGCATACTCGTCGGTGACCAAACCACCGGCGGTGCCCACGTCGCCCGGGTACATACGCACCGCGTAAAACGGCCCTTCTTCAATGCTGCCCAGGTTCGGATTCGGCTTGACCGTTGGGTCGCCGTGGCAGCGGTCGAAAGCGCGGGAACCGCGACCAAAATCCTCATCGACTCCGCTTTGGCAGAAACCGTTGAAGCGCGTCACCGTCGCAGCCAAACCCTGGCGATCAATACTACATTTGCGCGCCAGTTCGTCGAGGCTGTCGGCCTTGATCATGTAGCCGCTATCCAGCCACTGCTGGGGAATCTGCCCAGGCATGGCGGTGCCCCAGGGGTAGAACTTGCGCTGACGACTGTCCATGACGACCCACGCAGGCACCGCCTTGCCGGTCTCGGCCTGACGTTTGTACATGCGCTGGCCGATTTCCATATAGGCACCGGCTTCGTCACAGAAACGCTGGCCGTCCTGATCGACCATGATCGAGTACGGCAGCGACAAATCCAGGTGATGCATGAAGGGCAATGGCTTGCCTTCCGGCGTCAGCGCGCCTTCCGGGAAGCTTTCGTTCGGGCCCAGGGACGTCACGACCCACCAGGATTCGTCCATGCAATCCACGGCGGCCCCCAGCTTCATCGCGGCCTGAATAATCTCGCCGGTATCGCCCAGGTTGGCGTTGGTCCAATCGGCCGACGACGGCTGTGGCTGGTACTGCTTGCGCATGGCTTCATTCCGCGAGAAGCCACCAACATTGATCAGCACACCCTCACGCGCTTGAATGCGAACGGATTTGCCCTCGCGCTGCGCCAGCACGCCGACGACACGACCGTCTTCGACGACAAGATCAGTGACCGGGGTTTCGGTCCAGATAGGCAATTTGTTCCGCAGCGCGATTTGTAACATGCGCCCTTGAATCGCTGCGCCACCGCCCAGCAACTCCTGTTTCAGCAACTTCTGCTTGAGGATGCGCAGGCCCAGTTTCATCGCCATGCGCTTACCGGCCCAGGTGCGCTTCATCAGAAACAACGTCGGGTATTCGTTGGTAGTGGCTGGAATACCGGCTCCGCGGTAGCGCGAGAGCTTCTGGGTCCATGCTCCCAGTTCATTGATATTGAATAGCTTGGCGATTAACGAGCGACCGCGAGGTTCGCCGCCGGGACGCTCGTCGTAATAGTCTGACCAACCATCGGCGTACTCGAACGCCATGCCTTTGCGCTCGAGAAAATCGACCATGAGCGGACCGCTCTTGAGGAACGCCTCACGGCGGATCGGCGACGTCGACGGACCGTCATAGGTGACAGTGCTGTCCATGTATTGCCGCGCGCGTTCATAGGAGTCCTGTACGCCATGCCGTTTCATCACGGCATTGTTGGGTACCCACCACACGCCCCCGGAATACCCGGTCGAGCCGCCGACCTTGTCTTGCTTCTCGATGATCAGGGCTTTCTTGCCCAGTTGCTGCGCCATGAGCGCAGCGCACATCGAACCGCCGCCACTGCCGATGATCACCAGGTCATAACTCTCCTGCCAATCGCTCATCGAGTGGTCCCCTTACCATTGATGTACTCGGACAGCTCGCGATGGAAGTTGGAGATCGCTGTTTCCTGCAGCGGGTTGGTTCGCGCACCGGCAAAACCACGGGACTTCATGCCTTGCTGCACTTGCCCCATGTTCATGAAGTCCTGGCTGAGGATCACGCCAAAGTTTTCCGCCGTGTCGACTTTCCAGTCATCCACGCCGTGATAAAACTCACGGTTGAGTTTTGGCTCCTTGCCCGGCGCATAACGTTTGAGCGACCAGATATCAAAGATGCACGAGTCCGGGTTATCGCCGTCCGGGCGGGAGCGGTAGAACAATGCGCCATCCGGGTACAGCAGGAACACCAGGTTCGGAAATACGTGCCAATCCGTGCCGGCGCGCCCCATTTGTTCGAAGGAAATATCCGGCCAACCGGCGCCATCGGCAATGGCCGCTTCGCGCTGAAACTCCATGGCTTTGGAAAGTACCAGAAACTGGTCCTGAGTCGGCTCAAGCTCCGTCATCAGGCGCTTGGTGGCTTCGTTGTCACGGTCAGTGAAGATGGCCTTCAACTGATCTTCCATCAGTTGGTAGAACTTGACCATGCCCGGGCGAATGTCTTCTGGAATCGGCTTGCCCGTGCGCGAAGACGGTGTGCCTGGCATGCGCACCGCAGTCGAATAGCCGAACATGCCGTGCTTGCCGAAGGCGAAGCTGCGGGTCACGTCGTCACCCTGGGTATCGAGGATCTGCGGGTGAGTGGCCGCCACGTGGTAGCCCTCGCTGAACGCTTCCTGGGCGACTTTCCAGTTGCACGGCAGCTTCACCGACTTGTACCAGCGGTAGCGCATTTTCTCGAATTCGTAGCAATCGGTAATTTCCGGTACCGGCGCCAGGTACTGGGCCAACGGCTCGGCTTGTGGGTCCATATTGATAAACACGAAGCCGCCCCAGGTGTCGACCAGCACCTCCTTGAGCGCAAGGTCTTCCCTGTTCATGTTGGGACAGCCGGCCCAATCGCTCTCGTCAAGAATGCGCAGCACGCTGCCATCCAGGTTCCATTGCCAGCCGTGGTAGTTGCAGTGGAACTTGGTGGCATGGCCGCAGCCCGTGGTCAAACGCCGGCCCCGGTGCTGGCACACGTTGTAGTAGGCCTTGATTTTGTCGCCGGTCAAACGAGTGATGATGATTGAGTCACCGATGACATCAAAGGTCACGTAATCGCCGACGTTCGGGATTTCCTCAAGCCGGCAGGCGACTTGCCAGACTTTCGGCCACATCCGTTCGTTTTCAAGTTGCAGGAACTTGGGAGAGATATACCCGTCACGCGGGACGAAGTCTTCTCGAATCGGCTGAGGAGCCTCTTCATGAACAGTCATCAGAAATCCTCCGGTATCTGGCAGCGAACTGCCTTTTATTGTTTTCGGTACAGGACTATCTATTTGAACCACATGGAACTGTGTAAATGGAATTTTTTATGAACGATGTTCAAAAATATAAACGGCAAGCAAATGGGTGTCAATGTACTTCGTTAGCTAATCATTGGTGCAATCGCCTGGCTTAGTACGCTTAGCTGGAAGCCGTGCGATAGCGCTCGCGCAGAACCATCTTATTCACCTTTCCACTCGGCAGCCTCGGCAGCTCGTCTACCCAGTCGACACTCGCAGGCTTCTTGTAACGGGCGATACGCGTGGTACAGAACTCGATCAGTTCAGCTTCGGTGACAGACATGCCGGGGGTGCGTACAGCCACCGCCTTCACCGCCTCTCCCCATTTCTCATGGGGGACGCCAATGACCGCAACATCGACCACGCCAGGATGATGCATGAGGGCCTGCTCAACCTCCTGGCAGTAGATGTTCTCGCCACCGGAAATAATCATGTCTTTCTTGCGATCGACCAGGAACAGGAAGCCAGCCTCATCTATCCAGGCCATATCGCCGGTGCGCAGCCAACCGTCACGCAACGTCTCGATGGTGGCTGCGCTATTGTTCCAGTAATACGCCATGTTGGCAGGCGAACGGATCCAAATTTCCCCCGGCGTACCGCAGGGGCAGTCCTGGTCCTGCTCATCAACCACCCGGATGTCGCAATAGGTCATGGCCTGGCCGATCGAGCCCAGGCGACGCACCTCTTCGGCACTGCCTTCGAGCTTGTGCAGATGGCGCGGCAACACGGTCCCGCTGGTTTCGGTCATGCCCCAGGAGTTGACGAATATTTGTCCGAGCAGCTCGACGCCACGCTTGAGAACAGCCACCGGCATGGGGGCTGCGGCGTAAAGGATGGTTTCCAGACTCGACAGATCGAAATCACCGATGTTCGGCAAGCCGAGCACTTGCTGAACGATGGTGGGTGCCATATGGACGGTTTCGATACGCTCGCGCTCGATGGTCCGCAGTACTTCCTCGGGCTCGAACTTGCGATGCAAGACCACGCAGCCGGCGTGCCAGAACTCCGACAGCATCATCGAGATACCACCGGCGTGAAACATGGGCATCATCACCAGCATACGGCCGTTGGTGCGAATATCCATGGTTGCGGACTGGTTCTGAGCCAGCGCAAGGTCGCCCTGCTGCGAGCGTGCCGCACCTTTGGGCCGGCCGGTGGTGCCGCTGGTGTATATCAGATGGACGATATCCTCCGGCAGCGCGCGCAGCCCTGGCCCCGCCGGATCGCCCGTTGCCAGGCTTAGCTCGTAAGGTTGTGCCCAGGCCGGGCATTCGCCGATGCACAGGTAGTGCTCAATGTCAGGCAAGCCGGGGCGCAACGCATTAACCAATTCAGCGTACTGCGCTTCAAAGATCAACACCGACGGTGCGCTGTCGCTCAGGATGTGCTGCAACTCCGGGGCCGCCAGTCGAAAGTTGACCGTGGCACAAATAAACCCGGTCATCTGGCAGGCGGCAAACACATCAAAATACTCGTTACAGTTCATCGTCAGGACCGCCACGCGATCCTGATGCCGCATGCCCATGCGATGCAGGCTCGAAGCCAGGCGCAAACCGCGCTCCAGCAACTGGCCATAGGTGATGCGTCGATCCTGATACACCACGGCTTCCTGCTCTGGAAACAGACGAGCGTTGCGCTCCAGCAGTTCTGCAAGCGTTTTCAAAATAGCTCCCCCAACATGAGCATCCGTTTCCTGCCTTTTATAGTTATGAGCCAAGAGTCCGCTATACCCTCGGCGTTTGGCAACACACCATGGCAGCTTTCCCGGCACTGGCGGTTGACACTAGCCGAGCGCGTCGGCCATTTCGGGTACTGCCTCGAACAAATCCGCCACCAGCCCGTAATCCGCGACCTGAAAAATGGGTGCGTCAGGGTCTTTGTTGATCGCAACGATGACCTTGGAATCCTTCATACCCGCCAGATGCTGAATCGCGCCCGAAATACCCACAGCAATATAGAGTTCAGGGGCCACGATCTTGCCGGTCTGCCCAACCTGATAGTCGTTGGGCATGAAACCTGCATCCACGGCCGCGCGCGAGGCACCGACCGCGCCCCCCAAGTTGTCGGCCAGGTTTTCCAGGAGTTTGAAGTTGTCCGCGCTACCCATGCCGCGACCACCGGAGACCACAATGGAAGCAGCCGTCAGTTCCGGGCGATCCGAGCGGGTCAGCTGTTGGCTGATAAAGCGCGAAAACGCAAAGTCCACCACCACCGGAATCGCTTCGATAACGGCCTGCCCACCCGTCACGGCGGGATCAAAACCCGTGGTGCGAATGGTCACCACGGTGATGGGGTCGCAGGTCTGGACAGTCGCCAGGGCGTTGCCGGCATAAATCGGTTGAACGAAGGTGTCGCTCGCCACGACCGCAATCACATCCGACACCTGGGAACTGTCGAGCAGAGCCGCGACACGCGGCATAAAGCTTTTGCCTACCGCGCTGGCCGCCGTGACGATGTGACTGTAGTCACGCGCCCGCTCAAGCACCTGAGCCGCCAGGTTTTCCGCCTGCGCATAAGCGTGCTCGATACCATCGGCCTGCAACACGTGACTCACACCGGCGATGCTCGCAGCCTCTTTGGCTGCATCTGAACATTGGTGTCCGGCGACCAGCACGTGCACGTCGCTGCCCATCTGCAAAGCCGCTGTCACCGTATTGAACGTCGCGCTCTTGAGCGAACGGTTGTCGTGTTCCGCAATTACCAGGACAGCCATATCAAATCACCTTTGCTTCCAAACGAAGTTTATCAATCAGCGCCTTCACATCAGCGACCAGTACCCCGCCTTCACGCGCCATGGGTTCACGCACGCTGACTGTTTTGAGACGGGGTGCAAGATCGACTGAGAGCTCTGCCGCACTGAGGGTTTCCAGGGTTTTTTTCTTGGCTTTCATAATGTTGGGCAGTGAGGCATAACGCGGGGTGTTGAGGCGCAGGTCTGTGGTGACGACCGCAGGCAGGGACAACGCCCGGGTCTCCAAACCGCCATCCACCTCGCGGGTAACCAAGACAGTGTCTGCCGACAGTTCGACGTTTGAAGCAAATGTCGCTTGTGGCCAGCCCAACAGCGCGGCGACCGCTTGGCCGGTCTGGCAGGCGTCATCGTCGATGGCCTGCTTGCCAAGAATCAACAGGCTTGGCTGCTCACGTTCACAGATCGCCTTCAGCGCCTTGGCTACGCCCAGCGGCTGCACCTGAATGTCGGTTTGCACCAGGATCGCCCGGTCCGCTCCCAGGGCCAAACCGGTCCGCAGCACGTCCTGACAAGCCTGGGTGCCGATGGAGACCAGCACCACTTCGCTGGCGATACCAGCCTCCTTGAGCGCGACCGCTTCTTCCACGGCAATTTCATCGAAAGGGTTCATCGACATTTTTACGTTGCTCAGATCAATACCCGAACCATCAGGTTTGACGCGCGGCTTGGCGTTGTAATCAATGACCCTCTTGACGGCGACCAGCACTTTCATAACGGACCTGCCCGATAACCTGAATGATGTTCAGTATACTGAACTTCGTTCAGGTTATCTGTCAATCCTGAAAACGTTCGGCTCACACGTCAGGGGTGACCATCATGGCCCAGCAGTTGATCCTGGCCCACAGGGTGAGTCGGCTCGAGGCGAAGTTATGCATGTGAGCCATCGAGGGCACGACAAACACCGAAACGTCGCGGGCCTGGGCAAACGCACTGGGCTCCCGCTGCGGATGCTGACTGACATCCCGCTCACCCATGGCCATCAGCACAGGGACCGTGATCAGGTTCGCCTCTTCACGAATAAACCCTTCAGACATCATCGCCACGGCGCAGGGCGGAACGGTCAGGCTGCCAAACGGAGGGGCTTTGAGTCGGATGGGGTAGCCACCGCTCATATCAGCCTCGAGGATGTCCCGAGGAACGTCTTCCCAGTGGAAGGGGTAGACGAAATCCACGACTTGCAGGCTTGATTGCTGCACAGACAGCTCGGCTGGAGTGGCCTCGCGTCCTTGGTTGTGGGCGTCGATACCGCGCTTCACGTCCTCGGGATTACGTTGTGGCAATACCGTATGCAATGCGCTGTAGCCCAACGCCGCCACCGCATCAAAGGTCGCGTGCCGCCCTTGCATGATCAGCGTGATGCAGCCGCCCATCGATTGACCGATGCCCACCTTGCGCAGCATTGGCAACGCTGCGTAGCCCTCGGTCAACGTGCCGCTGCGCAATAGCTCGATCACTTGACGCACTGAGCTGTCATTCGCCGCAGCCAGGTGCTCGACGGTATAGGCGCCGAGGTGCTCCGTGGAGCTGTCGCCAACACCCAGATGATCGTAGGCAATGAAAATCACCCCCTGCGCGCAGTGATATTCAGCTTCGCTGTAGCCTGCGTGGCCGACAAATGACATGTCGTAATAGTGACGCGTGTAGCCGCCACCCGGCGAGGCGAAGATAGCGACCGGCGGCTGGGCCAAGCATTCGACATCCGGCAAATACACCGTCATCGCCACCCGATGCGGGCCTGGCAGGGGAATCACCGCACTGACATCGACGTGCATATCCAGGCGTTTGCTGATAGAGGAAGCACTCATAGATCACTCTCGTTTTTGTTGTGAGCATCAAGGATGGGGAGAGCACGTAGGCTCGCGCCATACGTCGGCACTCCCCTGTGAGGAACTTACGGCATGCAATTTATATTTGTAAACACCGTTCACAATAACTGAATAGTGTGGGAGGATGAGTGCGTTCGAGGCCTTATCGACACCAGCGCAGGTTGCGGTTGGAACAGGTGCTGGACTTTCCAAGACACTGCTAACAGGCAGGTAAAGACATGAAAACAATAATAAGCACGTCTGTTTTGTTACTTTCGATCATGGTGTTTGCTGCCGCAGTGAATGAAATTCGCATCGCGAATCCTCAAGCGGCAATCAATAATTGCAAGATGAATCCCCTTCAGTGCGTGACACCCTCCGTGAGCTTTGCCTCATTGCGTTGAAGCGTCGGCTGGCATCCGGGGTCATCTGTGCTCGCTCGCAGCCATTGCTGCGAGCGAGTATTCGACTGCCCAGCGATATCCAGCGCCGGGATTCACCTCAGGACAACAACGCCCGTAAAGTACTGATCAAGCCCAATGGCTGATCCAGCATCAAATGGTGATGCCCCTGAGGCATGACTACCGGTCCTCTGGCATTGGGCAGTGTCGCCAGGACTGCGCCAATACGTTCCGCACGGGCGCTACTGACCACCTGGCTAAGCTCACCACAGACGAAATCCAGCGGCACCTTGATCTGTTGCAAGACAGACTCACCGTCGCGTTCGAATATTGCGAACGGCAGGTCGGGATCGAACTTCCAGGTCCATCCCTGTTCGGTCTCACGCAACGAATGCCGCGCGATGTATTCACGCGCCCATTGGTGGGCCGGCTGCTCAGGCATCAGACGAAAGCGCTGCATCGCGGTGTCTGCATCCGGATAGACAGTGCCGCCGTATTGACGCGGCACAGGTGGCGTATCGGTGTCGATAAACGGGACATAGCTGTCGACCACCACGGCGCGATGAATCAGCTCGGGGCAGACCGAACACGCCCGAAGTACACGGGTACCGCCGTAGCTGTGGCCCACCAGGGTAGCGGTGCCCATGTCGGCGTGTTCGATCACCGCTCGTAAGTCTTCGACGAACACTTCAGCGCTGTACTGTGTCCGCCAGGCGCTGTCGCCCATGCCGCTGAAGTCCAGGGCAAACACCCGATAGTTTTCGCGAAAAAACGGCGCGATAAAGTCCCACCAGTGCGCATGTCCACGGTAGCCATGGGCGAACAGCAACGCCGGTTTGTGCCGCTCCTCTTCGTTCCAGGCCAGGTAATGCACCGCGACGCCCTCGCTCGTAGCGAAATGAGAGCGTGCGGGACACCCGATAGCCTGGTCGAACCAGGCCGGTGTTTGCTCATTGAAGGTCGTCATATCACAGCAGTTCACTGTAGCGTTCGACATGGTGATCAGCGTCTCCCCAGGTCATGTCGATGCAGGTCAGTCGCTTGAAATACCAACCCACCGCCAGTTCATCGGTCATGCCCATCCCGCCGTGCAATTGCACCGCCTGTTGCCCGATGAGGCGCCCTGCCCGCCCGATCAAGGCTTTGGCAGCCGACACCGCCTTGCACCGTTCTACGGCCGGCAAGTCGAGGCAGGACGCCGCATACAGGGTGATTGAGCGGGACTGTTCGACATAGCCCAGCATGTCGGCAAGTCGGTGCTGAAGTGACTGAAAGCTGCCAATCGCCTTGCCAAACTGCTTGCGGGTCTGCAGGTAGTCGACGGTCAGCTCGGTGAGTCTGGCCATGCAGCCCACAGCCTCGGCACACAGGGCAAAGAGCCCCCGATCAACCGCCCAATCCAGGTCGTCGAACCCCAGATCAACCCGGCCCATCAGGGCTTCAGCGTTGACATGAACATCGTTCAGCCTGATCTCGGCGACACGTTGACCATCGAGACCGGAAAAGCCCCTGGTTTCAAAACCGGCGGCTGTGGCGGGGACCAGGAACAGACTGATACCCTGCCGGTCGCGCTGCCGGCCAGAAGTGCGCGCAGAAACGATCAGCCAGTCGGCCGAATCACCATGGGCCACCACGGCTTTTTGCCCGTTAAGCACATATCCATTATTCGAACGCTTGGCGTCGGTCAATACATCACTCAAGTCGAAACGAGCCTGTGGCTCCAGTGCCGCCAGCGCTACGCGCAACGAGCCAGCCGCCAACTCGCCGAGCAAATCGCTTTTGAGTGCGTCAGTGGCCGATTTACCGATCAGCGCTGCACCGACCACGGCGGTGGGCAGATACGGCTCAAGCAACAAACCCCGGCCAAACGCCTCCATGACTATCATGGTTTCTGCCGGACCGGCCGCCAGACCGCCATAAACCTCGGCAACGTTCAACGCCAACAACCCGGTGTCGGCCAGCGCGGCCCAGTTTTGCGTCGACCAACCCTGTGCGGTCTGCGCCAGCGTGCGGCGGTTTTCAAATGCGTACTCGCGCTCAATGAAGCGGTTGACCAGGTCGGTCAGCATTCTTTGTTCTTCGTTCAGCGAAAAATCCATGGCAGTACCCTCATGGCCAACCCACCCGCACGCTCGTCGTCCGGGCGTCGTTCAAGCGAATGGACCGATCCGTCGACAGTCAGAGACCAAGCGTCAACTTGGCGATAATGTTCTTCTGCACCTCGTTGGAGCCGCCATAGATCGAAATCTTGCGCCAATCGAGGTAGTGCGCCGCCAAGGCGTTGAGCAACTCGCCATTGGCCGTGTCGACCTGCGCATCGGCCTCCATCGCCTCGCTGGTGAACGGCACGGCGTAAGGGCCGGCACATTCCATGATGAGCTCGGTCAGGGTCTGCTGGATTTCAGATCCGCGCACCTTCAGCAGTGATGCTTCGATGCCTTTGCTTTGCTGCTTCTGTTCCTGGTCGATCAGCCGCAGTAAAGACCACTCATGGGCCAACAACTCCATTTCGATACGTACTACTTTGTCGCGAAAGCGCACATCTTCGATCAGTGGTTTTCCGTGTTTGCTGACGCTGGCGGCAATTTCCTTCAAGCGCCGCATGAAGCGCTTGCAGTTACCCAGCCCGGCAATATTGGTTCGCTCATGGCCCAGCAAATATTTGGCGATGTTCCAGCCGCGGTGTTCTTCGCCCACCAGATTCTCGACCGGGACCTTGACGTTATCGAAGAACACTTCGTTGACGTCATGACCGCCATCCAGGGTTTTGATCGGGCGCACCTGGATGCCGGGGGTGTTCATTTCGATCAATAGAAACGAAATACCTTCCTGCTGGCGTCCCGACGCATCGGTACGCACCAGACAAAAAATCCAATCGGCCCATTGGGCAAACGAGGTCCAGATTTTTTGACCGGTGACGTGATAAAAGTCCCCCTCGCGTTCGGCCCGGCAGCTCAGTGACGACAGGTCAGAACCGGCTCCGGGCTCCGAATAGCCCTGACACCACCAGTCCTCCATGCTGAGAATGCGTGGCAGAAAGCGCTCTTGCTGAGCCGTAGTGCCAAACTTCTGCAGCACCGGCGCGACCATCGATAGCCCGAACGGCATTTGTCTGGGTGCGCCGGCACAGAAACACTCTTCGTCGAATATATTGCGCTGGGCTGAGTTCCAGCCGGCACCACCGAAGGACTGCGGCCACGCTGGCGCGCCCCAGCCCTGGGCCGCGAGAATGCGCTGCCAACGAACGTAGTCTTCACGCACCAGGTGCTTGAAGTTGAGCACCCGGTCGCGAATGTCAGTTGGAAGTTGGGTAGCAACGAATTCACGCACCTGCTGGCGGAAGGCTTGGTCTTCCGAGCTTTCACTTAGGTTCATAGGCTTATCTCAACTCAGTATGATCAGGCCGTTATTCAGCACGATTACATCCCGTGCATCGATCCGCGCGAGCAAGTGCCATTGACCGTTATCACCTTTCCAGAACTGAAAGCGCAGGGTCTCGCCGGGATAGACCGGTGCGGTAAACCGCGCGGCGACACGCTTGAGTCGACGGGCATCGCCCCCCGCGAGACAACTGATCGCCGCGAACGCCGCCATGCCGTAAGTCGCCAGACCGTGCAGGATCGGCTTGCTGAAACCGGCTTTGGCCGCGATCTCCGGGTCCGCGTGCAGCGGGTTGGAATCCCCCGACAAACGATAGATCAAGGCCGCCTGGGCCGGAGAGGTCAATTCGAACTCCGCATCCGGTGCGCGCTCAGGCACTCCTGGTAACCCCGCGGGGGGAGCGTCGGTCACGCCTGAAACTTCGCTGAAGCCACCGTCGCCACGTAAAAACGAGATTTGTCGGGTTTCGGCAATCCGTTCGCCGCTGGCGGTATCGATGATGTCGCGCAGCAGCTCTACAATCGCGCCCTTACCCACGCCCTTGTCGCAGATCCGGCTGACCCGGGTGCGGCTGGTCACCGTGCCACTGGCTGGCATTGGTTTGAACAAGCGGGTGTCTTGCTCACCATGAACCAGTTTGAGGTAGTCGATACCGGTCTCGGGATTGCGCATCCACGATTTTGGCCAGGCAATCGCTGCCGCCAGCGTCGGCACAGCTTGCAGATCTTTTTCGTAGGTGAACCGCAACTGGTTGGCATCCATAGGATCGCCACCCACGCCCAGCCCCAGTGCGTAGAGGATGCTGTCGCGCTCAGTCCAGGTCTGTGTGACGTCTTCTATGGGCCAGTGTTTGACTTTGTCGTAGTTCAGCATGTTCGGGTCCTCAGGGTTTCCAGACGCAGTGATGGGTTGACCGACGGTTCAGATCGGGTCCCAGCTGTAGACTTCATGGGTCTGTTGCAACGGCAGGAAACTCGCGCGCAACGCCGGAATAGCGTGTTCGGCGACCGATTGCGCGGTCCAGCCAGCGTCGCGGTGGACTGAACGAACCACCCGTGGCTGGCTGACCAGCATGATTTCGTTGGAGCGCACATAGAAAATCTGACCCGAAACATCCTTGGCCGCATCACTCGCCAGGAACACCGCCAAGGGCGCCTGCTTGGAGGGGTGCATCATTTTTTCCATGCGTTCGGCTTGCAGCTTTTTCTCCGGAGTGTCGGTGGGGACCGCGCCGATCATGCGGCTCCAGGCGGCCGGCGAGATGCAGTTGGAACGCACGCCAAAGGCCGCCATGTCCAGCGCTATCGCCTTGGACATACCCACGATACCCAGCTTGGCGGCGGCATAATTGACCTGGCCGACGTTACCCACCAGGCCGGTGTTGGAGGTCATGTGAATGTAAGAGCCGCCGTTTTGCTGGCGAAAGTACGGTGCAGCAGCACGCGCCAGAAAAAACGAGCCGTTGAGATGGACGCTAAGCACCGCCAGCCATTCTTGCTCGTCCATCTTGTGGAACATCCGGTCACGCAGAATGCCCGCATTGTTAACCACCACATCAATACGCCCAAAGGTGTCCATGGCGGTCTGCACGATACGGTGCGCGGAATCCCATCCCGCAACGCTGTCGGTACTGGCCACGGCATCGCCCCCCAATGCCTTGATCTCATTGACCACTTTCTGCGCAGGACCTGCATCCTGGCCCTCGCCGTGTACCGAAGAACCCAGGTCATTCACCACCACACGGGCGCCTTCAGCCGCCATTTCCAGGGCGATTGCACGACCGATGCCGTTGCCGGCGCCACTGACGACTACAACCTTACCTTCCAGCATTGCACTCATGTCTGCGTCCTCTTGTCATTATTTGAGCGCCGGGAGCAGTTCCCGCAACGCTATCGATAGCTTTCGTCTGGCCTGTAGCCCACGGGTGATGCTTACAGGTCGTCCGGGAATTCGGGTTTGCGTTTTTCCATGAAACTGGCGATGCCTTCTTTGTAGTCGGGGCTCTGATTGGCAATCGGCATGTCCAACCCGGCGCTCATCACCGCTTCATGACAGGTCTGGAATGGCACTTCCCAGAGTTGCTGCTTCATCACTCGCATTGAACGTGGAGAACAGTTTTCAGCCAGATCCCGGGCATAGGCGTAAGTCTCTTCAACCAACCGATCTGCCGGGATAGCCCGGTTGACCATCCCCATGCGCTCGGCCTCACGACCTTTGATCTTGCGGCCCGACAACAGCAGGTCGAGGGCATGGGCATGGCCGACGTGACGCTCAAGAATCCACGCCATGCCATATTCAGCCGTCAACCCGCGACGAGCGAAGGCGGTGGTGATGGTGGCGTCTTCAGCCACAAACCGGATGTCGCAGAACAGCGCGTGAATCAGTCCGATCCCGACCGTAGCGCCATTGAGCATGGCAATCACCGGCTTCGGAATCGCCGGGTAGTAGGAACAACGCGTCTGCCAATCCGGACGCTGGCGCATGTCGAACGGGCGCGGCAGCTTGGTCATCAAGCGGTTCGGGTCGCCGCCAAAGCTGTTGATGTCGCCGCCGGCACAGAAGGCCTTGCCCGCGCCGGTGAACACGATGACCCGCACGCCTTTATCCGCCCCGGCCTTTTGCATCGCGTCGTAGACGTCGGTAGCGACCGCGTCGTTCCAGGTATTGAGCTGATCGGGTCGGTTGAGGGTAATGGTCGCAATGCGATCCTTGACCTCATACAGAATCGTTTCATAGCGAGGGGCTTCAACGCTCATGGCGTGACTCCTGTCAGAAAGAACGTGGCAGACCGAGGATGTGCTCGGCCACGTAGGAAAGGATCAAGTTGGTGGAGATGGGCGCAACCTGATACAGACGCGTCTCTCTGAATTTGCGCTCGACGTCATATTCACACGCGAAACCAAAGCCGCCATGGGTTTGCAGACAGGCATTGGCGGCTTTCCAGGACGAGGTCGCCGCCAGGTGCTTGGCCATGTTGGCTTCGGCGCCGCACGGTTGATGACTGTCAAACAGCGAGCAGGCCTGGTATCGCATCAGGTCGGCGGCGCGAATGTCCATGTAGGCTTCGGCAATCGGGAACTGGATGCCCTGGTTCTTGCCGATCGGTCGGTCGAACACGATGCGCTCATTGGCGTACCGCGTCGCGCGATCAACGAACCAGTAACCATCACCGATGCATTCGGCAGCAATCAATGCGCGTTCCGCGTTCAGGCCATCAAGGATGTACTTGAACCCCATGCCCTCTTCGCCAATCAGGTTTTCTTCAGGAATCTCCAGATTGTCGAAAAACAGCTCGTTGGTCTCGTGGTTGACCATGTTCGGAATCGGCTGCACGGTCAGGCCGTTGCCAATTGCGCTGTGCAGGTCGACCAGAAAGCACGACAAGCCTTCGGACTTTTTCTTTACGTCAGCCAGCGGCGTGGTACGCGCCAGCAGAATCATCAGGTCCGAATGCTGTACACGGGAGATCCAGACCTTCTGCCCGTTGACCACGTAGCGACCGTCTTTTTTGACGGCCATGGTTTTCATTTTGGTAGTGTCGGTACCCGTCGAAGGCTCGGTAACCGCCATGGACTGCAAGCGCAGTTCACCACTGGCGATTTTCGGCAGGTACAGCTGTTTTTGGGCTTCAGAGCCGTTACGCAGCAGGGTATTCATGTTGTACATCTGGCCGTGACAGAAACCGGAGTTGCCGCCATTGCGATTGATTTCTTCCATGATCACCGACGCTTCGGTGAGTCCAAGACCCGAGCCGCCGTACTGCTCGGGGATCAGCGCGGCCATCCAGCCGGCATGGGTCAGCGCATCGACAAAGGCTTCCGGGTAAGACCGTTCATGGTCGATCTTGCGCCAGTACTCGTTCGGGTATTCGGCGCACAGGTCGCGCAAGGAGTCGCGCAGGTCACGGTACGGATCGTTGTTGGCGTGTTTCATCGTGCTCTTCTCCGGAAAAATCAGGCGTTCTCTGCGATCAGGCCGCCATCGCGGGCCAACTGCGCCAAGTGATGGTCGGTATCACCGAACATGAATTCGAGCATCGACAAGCGACGCATGTAGTGGCCGACCTGGCACTCTTCGGTGACG
This sequence comes from Pseudomonas sp. TE3911, assembly GCF_054062775.1. Classification (NCBI taxonomy): domain Bacteria; kingdom Pseudomonadati; phylum Pseudomonadota; class Gammaproteobacteria; order Pseudomonadales; family Pseudomonadaceae; genus Pseudomonas; species Pseudomonas sp. TE3911. The sequence goes on from NZ_JBSSFP010000001.1 coordinate 3,215,546, forward strand.
CCAATGCCGCCATGTAACTGCACCGCTGTTTGCGAGACGAAACGTGCCGAGCGACCGATTTGCACCTTGGCGGCCGAGATCGCCCGGCGGCGCTCCAGAGGGTCCGGGTCATTGCTCATCATGCTGGCGTAAAGCGCCATGCTGCGGGCCTGCTCGGTCATCACCAGCATGTCTACCGCCTTGTGCTGCAGACTCTGGAAGGAACCGATGGCCACCCCAAACTGTTTGCGCACTTTGAGGTACTCCACAGTCATCGTCTGCGCTTGTTCCATAGCACCCACGGCTTCAGCGCACAGCGCCGCAATGGCGGCATCGACCGTCTGCTCGATTGATTCAAGGGCCTTGCCGGCTTCACCCAACAGGGCCGCCGACCCGACCCGGACCTGGGACAAACGGATGTCGGCGGCGCGCAGTTGGTCCTGCATCCTGTAGCCACGCCGCGAAACGCCTTCGGCCTGCGCATCGACCACAAACAAAGCGATACCGTCACGCTCGCGTCGTCCACCACTGACACGAGCCGAGACCAGTAGCGTGTCGGCGCAGTCACCATGCAGCACGAAGCGTTTGGCGCCGTCGAGAATCCAGTCATCGCCGTCTTGCCGGGCGGTGGTCGCCACATCAGCCAGGTCATAGCGCGACTGGTCCTCACTGTGGGCGAAGGCCAGCAGCCGTTCTCCACCGATCAACGCCGGAAGCCAATCTGCACGTTGTGCGGGGCTGGCCAATGCGCGTAGCAACCCGCCCGCGAGCACCACCGTCGCCAGGTAAGGCTCCAGCAGCAGGGAGTGTCCCATGGCCTCCATCACAATCATGGTCTCCACGGATCCACCGTTGAAGCCGCCGTCTTCTTCCGAAAACGGCAACCCGAGCAGCCCCAGTTCGGCAAACTGCGCCCACAACCGCCGGCTCCAGCCGTCTGGCTGCGCCAGGTAACGCCCCCTCTGGTCAAAGCCGTACTGATCGGCTACCAGACGCTCGACCGCGTCCTTGAGCATGCGTTGTTCTTCGTTAAGATCGAAATTCATGCTTAAAGCCCCAGCAACGTCTTGGCGAGAATGTTGTGCTGAACTTCATTGGAGCCGCCGACAATGGAAACGTGGCGGACCCAGTAGTAATTCGGCGCGATGGTCAGGGCCCAGTCATGCTCGCCGGACGACGTATTTTCGCCGGTGACAAACGACAGATCGAATTCCAGTGCGTTGTAGCCAGCGACCTCCATCAACAATTCAGTGGCCGCCTGTTGCAGTTCGGAGCCTTTCATCTTCAGGATCGAGCTGCGCGGATCCGGGACATGGCCATATTTTTCGCTGTCCGCGATAACACGCATCTGGGTCATTTCAAGCGCTTTGAGTTCCACCTCGATGGACGCTACCCGCTCGCGAAAACGCGGTTCGTCCGCCAGGCAACCATCACCGACGCTCACGCTGCGGGCCAGTTGTTTGGCGCGCCTTACGCGAAACTTCGACAGGCCAACCCGAGCAATCCCTCCGCGCTCACTGCCCAGCAGGAACTTGGCGACATCCCACCCCTTGTTCACTTCTCCAATGACATTGGCGATCGGCACACGCACGTTGTCGAGGAACATTTCGTTGGTTTCGTGATGCCCATCCAGGGTGATGATCGGCCGCACCGTGATACCCGGCGTGCGCATGTCCATCAGCAAAAACGTGATGCCCTGTTGTTTTTTCGCGGTGGCATCGGTACGTACCAGCATGAAGCACCAGTCGGCATGGTGCGCGGTCGAGGTCCACATTTTCTGGCCGTTGATCACGTACTCGTCACCGTCACGTACCGCGCTGGTACGCAAGGAGGCCAGGTCCGACCCTGCGCCCGGCTCCGAAAAGCCCTGGCAGAACCAGTAGTCCATGTTGGCGACACGCGGCAAGAATTCGCGTTTCTGCGCCTCGGTACCAAAGGCAATCAACACCGGACCGATCATGTTCATATTGAACGAGATCGGTTCTGGCGCCGGCGCCATGTGCAGCTCTTCCTTGAAGATGTATTGCTGGGTTGCGGTCCAGCCCTGCCCTCCCCACTCCGGGGACCAGGCAGGGGCCGCCCAACCCTTGGCGTTCAGAATGCGCACCCAGTCGACCATCTCCTCTTTGGAGATGCGCTGGCCAGACTCCACCTTGCGCCGAACCGCCACCGGCAGCGCACTTTTAAGGAATGTCCGCACTTCATCGCGAAAGGCGACTTCCTCAGCCGTAAAGCGTAGATCCATGGAAACATTCCTTCTCAGTCGATGATGCCGTCGCCACGCAACGCGGCAATTTCGCTGGCACTGAACCACGCGGCGAGCGCGGCATTGGTGTTCTCAGGGGTAACCGGTTTTGGCGCCGTCGGGGTCGAAGGCTCGCTGCGGGAAAAACGCGGTGCCGGGGCTGGCTGCACTACGCCATCGACCTTCACGAACGTGCCGCGCGCTTTAAGATGTGGATGCTCGGCGGCTTCGGTAAAACTCAGTACACCGGCGGCACACGCATCGCTGGCCTCCAGCAGGCTGACCCATTCGTCACGGCTGCGACTGAGGAAGCGCTCGGCGATAATCTGTTTGGCTTCAGGCCAGGCACTACGGTCCATCTGTGCTCCCAAGCTGACGGGATCAATATCCATCAGGCTCAGCAACTGATCGTAAAACTTGCTTTCGATCGGCCCGACGCTGATGAATTTGCCGTCCTTGCAGGCATAGCAGTCATAGAAAGGTGAACCGCTGTCCGTGATGTTGGTGCCCCGCCCTTCTTTCCATATGCCGGCGGCGAGCATGCCGAAAAAGGTGGTTGCCAAGTGCGCTGCACCATCGACGATCGCTGCATCGACCACCTGGCCTTTGCCGGACTGCCGAGCTTCCAGGACACCCGCCAGAATACCCAGGGCCAGGTACAGCGAACCGCCCGCATAATCACCCAATAGATTAAGAGGAATGGTGGGTGGTTGACCTTCACGACCAATGGCATCGAGCACCCCTGTCAGTGCCAGGTAGTTGAGGTCATGACCGGCATACGCTGCCATCGGGCCTGTCTGGCCCCAGCCCGTCATACGCCCATAAATCAGTTGAGGATTACGCGCCAGGCAGTCATCGGGCCCCAGCCCCAGACGCTCGGTAACACCGGGACGGAAGCCTTCGATCAGCGCATCGGCTTGCTCGACCAGCTTAAGCACGGTCTCTACGCCCATCGGGTCTTTGAGATCCAGGGCAATCGCATAGCGGTTGCGCAATAACGTGTTGTATTGCAATGGGCGCTCGATCCCCAGCTTGACCGGTTCCTTGCGATCGACCCGAATCACGGTCGCGCCCAGGTCGGCCAATAGCATCGCGCACATTGGCCCAGGGCCGATGCCGGCCAGTTCGACCACCTTGAAGCCGGTTAGCGGGCCGGCCATGGTTATTTGCGCCCCTTGTTGCGCATGGCTTCCCACTGATCGTCCGACCAGCCCTGCATGGCACGGGCAGTCGGGCCGCCAACGCCCTGCATCCAGCGTCCGCCATCGATCACGATCATTTCACCGGTAATGTACCCAGAGCCATCACAGGCAAGGTAGCTGTACAGATCAGCCAATTCCTGATGCTCACCAAAACGCCGTAGCGGCACACTCAGGTCTTGCGGTTCCACTTGAGAGCCTTGCGGGTAGAGCTGCTCCCAGGCGCCCGGAGTCGGAAACAACCCAGGCGCCACACAGTTCAAGCGAATGCCTTTAGGGCCCCACTCCACTGCCAGGCTGCGGGTCATCGCCAGCACGCCGGCCTTGGCCGCGGCGCTGGGGGCGGTGAATGCCGAACCGGTCATGGTCGGCGTTGACACCGTACTGATGACATTGCCCGGCCGGCCTTCAGAGATCCAGCGCTTACCTGCGGCGATAGCGCAATAGAAGCTGCCATGCAGCACGATATCCAGCACCGCATCGACCGCCCGAGACGAAAGGGTTTCGGTGCGCGCGATAAAATTCGCCGCTGCGTTGCACAACAAAACGTCCAGGGGACCGTCCCGCCAGATAGTTTCCATCATCGTTTCGACCGATTCGGCGTCGCGTACATCGACCTGCACCGCGCTGGCGCGAACCCCTGGCATGGCCTCGCGGAACTCGTCCAGCGTCGCGTTCAGGACCTCAAGGCGACGCCCGGCGATCACCAGTTCGGCCCCCAGCTCCAGGTAACGTCTACCGATGCTTTTACCCAACCCTGTGCCGCCACCGGTGATCAGGATTTTCTTTCCGGCCAACAAATCACTTGCATACATGGCATCAGTTCCCGCTAAAGGTCGGTGGGCGTTTTTCCATAAAGGCCGCAACGGCCTCCAGGTGATCCTGGGTCTGGCGGGTCAAGGGGTTAAGATCGACTTCCCGGCGCCAGGCCGCGCTGATGGTGTTATTGCCGTTGACCAGGCTTGCCTTGAGCAGCGCGAGGGTGACGGGCGGAAGTTGTGCCAGCTGAGAGGCACGCGACACCGCCAGGGCCAATGCTTCACCGGGCTCGGCGACTTGATTGAACAGGCCGATACGCCCAGCCTCAACGCCATCAAAGGCAGCGCCACTGAGCATCAATTCCCGCGCCTTACCACCGCCCACTTTTTGCGGCAGGGTCCACAGCAAACCGGTATCCGGCAGCAAGCCGACCTTGACGAAGGCGCAGGAAAGCTTCGAAGCAGAGCTGCCGATGGCCAAATCGCATGCAGCCGCCAGCGAGACCCCGGCGCCCATGCAATTGCCTTCGACGGCGGCAACCACAGGTTTGCTTCCCGTGAAGATCATGCGAAACAGGCGCGTGCCGATGGCGATCCGTTCCCGCATGGCGAGCAGCGACGGGTCTACAGAGGTCATCTCCGACAGGTCCCCCCCGGCACAGAAATGACCACCAGCGCCGGTCAGCACGATGGCCCGACTCTCGCTGTCTTCGTTAAACAGCGTATGGAAGGTGTCCAGTAGCGCCAGACGCATCTTCATCGAGAACGCATTCCTGCGGTCCGGGCAGTTCATCGTGACCACAGCCACCGCGCCTTCGCGGTGCACCTGGACGATGTCGTTGTGTTCGCTCATCGGTATCTCCCTACTGGCCGGTGAAGACAGGCGCGCGTTTCTCGATAAAGGCGTTGGCGGCCTCCAGATGGTCTTTGGATTGGCGCAGCAATGGCTGAAAGTCGATTTCGGCACGCAATGCGGCGTCCATGTCATCGGCACCGAAGGTCAGTGCGGCCTTGAGCAGCGCCATGCCCAAAGGCGGTTGTTTGGCCAGCTCCTTGGCATAGGCCATGGCCGCCGCCAAGGCTTGCCCAGGCTCAACCAGCTGATTGACCAAGCCAATGCGCGCCGCTTCGACGCCATCGATTTCGCGCGCCAGGGACAGCAGTTCGCGCGCTTTGCTCATACCGATTTTTTTTGGCAGCGTCCAAAGAATGCCAGTGTCGGGAATCAACCCGATGCGCAGGAATGCCGCGCAGAAACGCGCCGAAGAGGACGCCACGATGTAGTCGGTTGCCACGGCCAGCGACAGGCCAGCGCCGAACGCAATGCCCTCTACCGCACAAATCACCGGTTTCGGGCCGCCCAGCATGTGGCGCACGACCTGGCAGGATTCATCGAGTATTTCCCGGCTTTGCAACACGGTGCGCTGGACCATCTCGGAAATATCGGCACCCGCACTGAACTGGCCGTCGGCGCCCGTCAGCACGATGACCCGCGAATCCTGGTCGGCCACCAATAGGTGATGGAGGGTGTCGCGCAGGGTCAAGCGCATCTGCCGCCCCAGTGCATTGCGTCGCTGCGGGTTAGCAATGGTCAGGATTGCGATTTCACCGTCGCGAGTGACCTGGATACGCTCGTCCGCATGTTTCAGGTTAAAGGCATTCATGTCTGCTGCTCCTTAGTTGCCGACGAAAACCGCGGGGCGTTTTTCCATGAAGGCTTTGGTCGCCTCGACGTGGTCCTGGCTGCGACGCAAAATCGGTTGCAGATTGACTTCGGTTTCGATCGCTTCATCCAGTGAATCGATACCGTTGGCTAATGCAGTCTTCAGGTGCGCAATGGCCAGCGGCGGCATCAGCGCATACTCATGGGCAACCTTCAGCGCGGCGGCCAACGCCGTCCCCGGCTCGACCTGTTGATTGGCAAAGCCGATGCGAGCAGCCTCTTTCCCATTGAATTCCTGGGTGGTCAGCACTAATTCTCGAGCCTTTGCGGCGCCCACACGCTGGCTCAATGACCAGAACAAACCCGTATCCGGCATCAGCCCCACCTTGAGGAATGCGCAGGCGAAGCGGGCATTGGATGCGCAGACCACATAGTCGCTGGCCGCTGCCAGCGACACCCCAGCGCCCATGGCAACGCCTTCGACGGCAGCGACTATGGCTTTGGGGCCTTCGACCATTAGCTTGAAAATGTCCAGAGGCAATTGGTTACGTTCGCGGTATTCCAGAACGGTGCGCGCCTGCATCTCGGAAATATCGCCACCTGCGCAGAAAGTACCAGCGGCACCTGTTAGAACAATGGCCCGGCACGGATCGCGGTGCATCAGTTGATTCAGACGTTTAAGCAGGGCTTGGCGCATCCTCAACGAGAACGCGTTGCGCCGCTTGGGGTAGTTGAGGGTAACGATAGCCACCGCGCCTTGATGCTCGATGTAAACGATGTCATCCGAAGCCACGTGCTCAGAAGTGCTCATAGTGTGTCCGCCGTACCAAGAATGAGGGTCGCCTGGCTGGACAGAACACCGCCGTTACCATGGGCAATCGCCAGTTTCGCCTGCGGGACTTGTCTCGCATCGCACAGCCCCATCAGCTGCTGCGTGGCTTCGACCATGGTGAACAGCCCGTACATCCCGGGGTGCACACAGGAAAGACCGCCGCCATTGGTGTTGACTGCCAGATGGCCACCGGGGGCTATGCCTCCATTGGCGACAAAGTTGCCGCCCTCGCCCTTCGGACAAAAACCCAGGTCTTCGAGAAACAGGATCGGGTTGATGGTGAACGCGTCGTACAACATCACCACATCAACATCAGCAGGCCCTACGCCGGCCATGGTGTAGGCGCGCTGTCCAGACTCGCGCGCCGCCGTCACGGTGAGGTCGGCCATGGAAGCGATTTCGCGGTGGCTGGTGGCCGAACCCGCGCCCAACAGGTAGGCCGGTTTGCTGGCCAAATCACGTGCACGATCGGCACGGACCATGACCACTGCGGCAGCACCATCGGTCACCAGGCAGCAATCGCGTACGCTCAATGGGTCGGACACCATCCGGGCACCGAGCACATCGTCAATGTTCAGATCATCACGCATGTAGGCCTCAGGGTTGAGCTGCGCCCATTTACGGGCCGCCACCGCCACCTCAGCCAAATGCTCGCGGGTGGTGCCGTACTGGTGCATATGGCGAGCGGCTGCCATGGCATAAGACGAGACTGGATTCATCGGACGGTAAGGCGCTTCCCACGGCGAGGGCCGTGAGGACTGGATCAGTTTCCCGGAGGCGCTTTTCTGGTTACTGCCATAGGCGATTAACGCTACGTCAATCTGCCCGGTCGCCAGGGCCATCGCCGCCGTATGAGCATAAATCTGGAACGCAGAACCGCCGGTACGGTTGTTGTCGGTAAACGTCGGGTGAATACCCAGGTATTCGGCAAAGGTCAGTCCAGACAACATGTCATCCGGCACACACACAAACAGTCCATCGACGTCAGCCGGGGTTAATCCCACCTGGGCCAGTGCCTTGACGCTCGCACTGGCGGCAAGGTCCATGGAAGAAAGGCCGGGCGCTTCACCGATACCGTAAGTGGCAGCGGCAACAATTGCCGTACGCCCACGCAAGTTGTAATCCATAGGGTCCTGCCTTGTTGTTATGGCTGCAGGTAAATAGAAAGACACTGGCTCTTTGAAGCGATGCCCGTTAAACCGGTTCGAAAATCAGCACCGCCACATCACTGGCGTCACGCACGATACGGGCTTGAACGTTTTGCCCGATCTGCACGGCCTCAGGCGCGATCCCTTCGACGCGGCTCATCATGCGCACGCCTTCAGCGAGGTCGATCAGGGCTACGTTGTAATGAGGTGTCGGAGGGCGCTGACGAACGACGGTGGTGGAATACACCACGCCACGGCCGCTGGCCGGGACCCATTCAAGGTCAGTGCGCCCGGATCCCGGCTCGGCAACACGCGGGTAGAACACGAAAGCACCGCTCTGCCGACTGCGCTGCAGCATGAATCGCCCCTCGCAGAGGTGGCGCTGGTAATCAGACTCAGGGAGCAAGGCATCCATGGGTTTTACCTTCGTATATTCGCAGAAAATAAGTTGTTTTTATGAACGTCATTCCGAATAGTAAACGCCGTTCTTCTGCAACGTCAAGCATGCTGCATCTATTGCGTACTCACAAGACATACATAATACCGAACGGTATTTTCATATTTTTTGCCTGATCCCCCCTCAAATATCTCCCCTGCAGATTTTTTGAAAGCCTCCAAGACGCGCCAGCCACCCGGAAAATCTCGGATATACAGGGTTCTCAGCCCTCTGCGAGGGTCCATCCCCTGCATTCAGCTTAAATGCGCTTGACACAAAACCTGAACGACGTTTACTTTTACGAACGACGTTCAGAAACATGGATGCCGGCTTCTGACAGCGTTGCATTGGCCGACCCCGTTGGTAGGTTCGAGCCGCCGCCGTAACCAGTGTGTTTGGGGAGTAAGCATAACCGTGACGTACGAACTGACCGATGATCAGCGTGAAATTCAGGATCTGGTCCGCCGGGTAGCGAGGGACAAGGTTGCCCCACGTGCCGACGCTATCGACCGCACCGGTGAATATCCTCACGATATGTTCGCCCTTCTCAAAGAGCTTGGATTGTTTGCCCTGCCATTCCCCGAGGAATACGGCGGCACCAACAGCTTGTTGTCTGCGTGTATCGCCGTCGAAGAGCTGGGTCGGGTTTGCTACAACACCGGCTATCTGTTGGTGGTTCAGTGGACGCCGTTCGGCGCGATCCTGGGCGGCGGGACTGAAGAACAGAAGCAGCGATTGTTGCCGGGCCTGGCGTCGGGTGATTTACGCGGCGCGCTGTCATTGACCGAGCCGCAGAGTGGTTCTGACGTTTCCGGAATCAAGACCACAGCGCGCAGAACCGAAGGCGGTTATGTGCTCAATGGTGCAAAAATCTGGTGCACCAACTCGCACATCGCGGATTTCATCCTCGTGGCGGCCAAAACCGTGGCCGAAGACGGCACCGCGCTGGGGATCAACCTGTTCATTGTCGACCGTACAACACCAGGCCTGACCATTGGCGCCCCCGAACACAAGATGGGGGCACGCGGCATTCCGGCCTGCCCGCTGTTTTTCGATGATGCCTTCATCACCGATGACAACCGCCTCGGCCCCGAAGGCGGCGAAGGATTCAAAGTCGCCATGGAAGCGCTGAATACCAGCCGCCCGTTGATTGCCGCGAGGGCTGTGGGCCTGGCCCAGGGCGCCACCGATCACGCCATCGACTACATCCAGAACCGGGTGGCGTTCAAACAGAAAATCAGCGATTTCCAGGGCATTCGCTGGATGGTTGCCGACATGGTGACCCAGACCGAAGCCGCCCGCCAATTGGTGTACCGCACCGCCTCAATGGTTGACGCCGGTATCAGCGGGAGGGCTCTCGCGCCAATGGCGGCCATGGCAAAAATGTTCGCCTCGGACGTCGCCATGAAAGTCGCGACCGATGCCGTGCAGCTATTCGGTGCCGCCGGTATTTCCAATGAGTACCCGATCAACCGCTATTTCCGTGACGCCAAGGTGATCCAGATCATTGAGGGCACCAACCAGATCCAGCGAAACATTATCGCCGACAGCGTATTGGGCCGAGTGGCCCGGCGCGACGCCTCATGACTTCAGCGCGCGGTGACCTGTCACTCGCACTCACCAACAAAAACGAGAAAGGACAAAACCATGGAGCAGATTGAGACCGTAGGCCTGGGCATCCATTGGGAAGATCTGCCTGTCGGGAGGAAATTCCAGACCGTTGGGCGCACCGTGACCGAAACCGATGTCGTCAACTTCGTTTCCGTGACAGGCATGCTCGAAGTGTTGTTCACCAACATTGAGTTTCTCAAGGAACAATCTGCGATCAAAGGCCGCGTTGCACCCGGCGCACTGGTCTTTACCTTCGCGGAGGGGCTGCTGACTCAAGCCACCATGCAAGGGGTTGGTTTTGCCTTCCTAAACATGGAACTGGACATCAAGGCACCGGTGTTCGTCGGCGATACCATTCACGTCGAATGTGAGGTCATCGAGTGCCGCGAAAGCGCCAATCGCCCTGGGCTCGGTCTGGTACGCACGCGTAACCGGATCATCAAGCAAGATGGCACGCTGGTGCAGGTCTACACCCCGCTGCGCCTGGTCAAAGGCAAAGACTATAAGGGTAATTGACCATGGCCCAGCAGGAATTGGAGAAACCGACCGGCCCCCTCGCTGGTCTGCGGGTCATTGATTTGTCGATCAACGTCCTCGGCCCGGTGGCGACCCAGATCCTCGGTGATATGGGCGCTGACATTATCAAGATCGAACCGCCCTCCGGAGACCAGAACCGGCAGAATGGCCCAGGCAAAAACCCGGACATGGCGGTGTTTTACCTGATCATGAACCGCAACAAGCGCAGCGTGGTGCTCGACCTCAAGCAGGCCGAGTGCATGGAGGCACTGCTCAAGCTGGTAGAGACCGCCGATGTGGTGGTGCACAGCATGCGTCCCAGTGCTGCCAAGCGCTTGGGTATTTGCTACGAAAAGATCCGCGAGCGAAACCCGAAGATTATCTACGCCTTCGCTCCGGGTTATCGCGGCGACGGTCCGTACAAGGACATGCCGGCATTCGACGATGTCATTCAGGGCGAAAGCGGTTTGGCCGCGATCAACCGGGGGCTCGACGGCCAACCTCGCTACTTCCCGACGGTCATCGTCGACAAGTTCTGCGGTTATGTCCTGGCCTCCTCAATCAGCATGGCATTGCTGCACCGCGAGCGCACCGGAGAAGGTCAGCAGGTGCTGGTGCCCATGCTCGAAACCATGCTGCAGTTCAATCTGTTCGAGCACCTGTGGGAAGGTGCGTTGGGCTCATCCAACGGTGAAGGTCTGGGCTACACGCGGATGTTTTCAACCCACCGCAAACCCTACGCCACCCTGGACGGGCACATCTGCCTGCTGGCGGTCAACGACGAGCAATGGCGACGGGTGCTCAAGGCCATCGGCAGGCCCGAGCTATTGGAAGACCCGCGCTTCTGCCGCATGAGCGAACGCATGCTCAATATCAACGAACTCTACGGAATTCTCGGTGAGGCCATTGCCACCAAATGCTCTGCCGACTGGGAAAAAATCTTCGCCGAAGCCGATGTGCCTCACGGCCAGGTGCGCGAGCTGAACGATTTGATGAAGGACGAATACCTCAAGGAGACCGGGTTCTTCCAACACGTGGAGCACCCCACTGAGGGAGAACTGGTGATGACCTCCATCCCTGTTCAGTTCTCGGCGTCCCCCGGCAATGTCCGTTATCTCCCCCCGAATCTGGGTGAGCACAGCCTGGAAATTCTGGCCGAGGTCGGTTACAGCGCTGAGACGGCAACCCGACTGTCGCAAAGCAAGACGAAAAAAGCCGCTACGGCGAGCAGTACGGCCGCCCAGCCCATGCCCTTGGCTGCGGCCGAGTCTCCAAAACAATAAATGCCCTTGGGGCCAGTCCGCGAATCGACTGTTAGAAAAAGGTATTGAGCATGAAAGGATTGAAAGACAAGGTCGTATTGGTCACGGGCGGTGCCGGCGGAATCGGCGCCGCCATCTGCCGCCGCTTCGCCGAAGCCGGTTCGACCGTCGCCGTGTTCGACCTCAATAGCGACGCCATGCAAGAGCTGACCAGCGGCCTTGAGGCCTCGGGTGTGCGCGCGCGCGGCTACAAGGTCGATATCACCGATCACGACGCTGTGAACGCGGCCGTTGCCAGGGTTGAGGATGAGCTCGGGCCCATTGATGTGCTGGTCAATAACGCCGGTTGGGACATTGGGGCGTTTTTCCTGCAAACCGAAAAACCGTTTTGGGACAAGGTCGTTGCGATCAACCTTTACGGTCCGCTGAACATGCACCACGCCGTACTCAAGCGCATGAGCGCACGCGGTACCGGGCGCGTGGTGAATATTTCCTCGGACGCCGGTCGGGTCGGATCTTCGATGGAGGCGGTCTACTCGTTCTGCAAAGGCGGCCTGATCGCGTTCAGCAAAACCATGGCCCGTGAAATGTCGCGCCAGCAGATTCCCGTCAATGTCGTGTGCCCAGGCCCGACCGAAACCGCGCTGCTGGACAACCTGGCCCAAGGCGAAAAAGGCGAAAAAATCAAAGCGGGCCTGGTCAGGGCCGTTCCGTTCGGTCGCATGGGGCAACCCGACGACGTGGCAGGCATGGTGCTGTTTCTGTCCAGCGACGATGCCGCGTTTATCACCGGCCAGGTCATCAGTGTGTCTGGTGGCTTGACGATGGTCGGCTAAGCCCACTCATTTCATTCAGGAACTGCCCATGGAATTCAAAGACATTCTCTACACCGAAGACAACGGCATCGCGACCATCACGATCAACCGTCCGCAGGTGTACAACGCCTTTACCGCCAACACCTGTGAGGAATTGATCCAGGCGTTCAGCAAGGCTGGCTACAGCAAAGACATTGGCGTGGTCGTGTTGACCGGCGCCGGTGACAAGGCGTTCTGTACTGGCAGTGATCAATCCGGTGGTCGCCATGCGGGTCGCGGCGTGGTCGGCCTGCCCATCGAAGAGCTGCAAAGCATCATTCGCGACATCCCGAAACCGGTCATTGCCCGCGTCAACGGTTATGCCATCGGCGGCGGTAACGTACTGGTCACGCTCTGTGACCTGGCCATCGCAGCCGACAGCGCGCAACTGGGCCAAGTCGGGCCTAAAGTCGGCTCGGTCGACCCCGGCTTTGGTACCGCCCTGCTCGCCCGACTGGCAGGTGACAAGCGCGCTCGAGAAATCTGGTACCTGTGCCGCCGTTATTCCGCCAAGCAAGCGCTGGACTGGGGGCTGGTCAACGCCGTCGTGCCATTCGACCAGCTCGACGCGGAGGTGAAGAAGTGGTGCGACGAAATCCTGATGATGAGCCCGACCGCCATCGCCTTGGCCAAGCGCTCGTTCAACATGGACAACGAAAACATCCGTGGGATTGGTGCATTCGCCATGCAGGCGTTGGCCATGTACTACGAAACAGAAGAGTCCAAGGAAGGCGGCAACGCGTTTCGCGAGAAGCGCAAACCGGAGTTTCGCAAGTACGTGAAATAGCCCCGGGCGGCAGTCTTGGCTTCAGCGGGCTGCCTTCTCCTTGAGTACGATCAGGAATAACAAGAATGGCAACGTTATCGAGCCAAGGGGCAAGGCGCTCCAGGGTGGTTCTGTTTTGGGCGGCGTTGGGTGCGGTTTTTCTGGCCACCCAGCTGTATGTGTATGGCGCCTGGATCACCTCAGCTGACTTTCGCCCGACGTTGCGTGGCGGCGACCCAATACCCGAGTACTCCCGAATGGCGATGACGGTGTACGAGACCCTTAACCTGGTGACACTGGCCTTCGTTCTACCCTGGTTCTTCAATGGACTGCGCCGGGGCAGGGAAATCGACAGCACCCGCTTGATGATGATTGGCTGGCTGTCCGCCTACTGGCTGGATCCCTTCCTGAACTTCTTGCGCCCCATGTTTACTTACAACGCCTATGCGCTGAATTATGGTTGCTGGTGCGAGTTCATTCCAGGCTGGCAATCAGTCAACGGATCGAGGATCGCCGAGCCGCTGCTGATTGACGGCCCATCCTATTTTTATGCGTTTACCGGCACCGCGCTGATTGGCTTGTCCTTCATGAAAAAGGCCAAGGCGCGCTGGCCTGGGGTTGGTAACGCCGGCCTGACGCTGGCGGGATTCGTTGGGGTCTGGGTGTCGATGGGGCTTCTGGATGTGGTCGCGACCCGTTACTTGCACTTCGATGCCTGGCCGATCGCATTTCAAGGCCTGTCATTCTGGGGCGGGCGCTTTTATCAGTTTCCTGTTTACGAGTTCCTGCTGTTTCCTTCGACCTTCATTGCCTGCGCGTTCCTGCTGCTGCATGCCGACAGCAACGGCAGGACCGCCATCGAACGCGGCGTTGACACATTGGGTATTTCCCGAGGCACACGCACCCTGTTGCGCATACTGGCCTATATCGCTTTTTGCAACCTGTTGAACCTCACCTACACCTCAGCCATGGGGGTACACGCGTTGTATGCCGACCCATGGCCCACAGACATGCCAAGTTGGCTGAGCAACGAGCAGCCAAAATAAGAGCATAAGTCCTCGTCCCTTATCGGATGATTGACAGCCGCCTGTTCCACGACTGGCGGCTTTTTTCATCCTCATGCGCAAAGGCTCATACGACTGCAGCTATCCAGGGCCCAATAGTGTTTATGTCTGATTCCTCAAAAATAACAACAAGGAGAACACGATGGCTTCACGTCAAACGACTCACTGGCTGATCACTGGCGTTTCCAGTGGCTTCGGCCGAATACTCGCTCAAGCCGCGCTGGCGCGTGGCGATTGCGTGGTCGGAACCCTGCGGCGCACTTCGCAGATCAGCGAATTCGAAGCCTTGGCGCCAGGCCGTGCCCATGGTGTCCAACTCGATGTCACCGACGCTGAGCGCATCGCTCCAGTGATTGCTGAATCCCTCGCGGCGCTGGGGCATATCGACATCCTGGTCAACAACGCCGGCTATGGCTTGTTCGGCGCCATCGAAGAAGCCACGGATCAAGAGCTGCAACAGGTGATGGACACCAACTTCACCGGTCCGCTGCGTCTGATTCAAGCCGTCCTGCCACATATGCGCGCCCGTAAACAGGGGCACATCATCAATTTCTCCTCGCTTGCGGGGATGATTGGCATGCCGGGCGTCGGCCTCTATTGCTCGGCGAAATTCGCGCTTGAAGGCATGAGCGAGTCGCTGGCGGGAGAGCTTGCGCCGTTCGGTATCCAGGTCACGCTGATCGAGCCGGGAGGCTTTCGTACCAACTTCGCCAGCAGCTCGCTGGCGATTGTGGCCAACCCCATTGCGGCCTATGACGCGACACCGGCCGGGCAGACACGCAAACACATCACCGGCTACGCCGGCCATGAGCCTGGTGACCCAGTCAAAGGCATGCAGGCGATTCTGGACATGCTTGACGCACCCAAGGCGCCGCTACGGCTGGTGTTGGGCGCCAATGCAGTCGCAGCGATCCGCGCAAAGCTAATCCAGGTCAGCGCCGAGATCGACAGCTGGGAACGCATCTCTGTCGCCACCGCCTTTGACTGACCATCGCCGGCATGAACTACGACGCGATTCAAGACATGGACGATTGAGTCGCTGAACTGCGCCGTAATGATCACTACCTCATGAGTGCCAGCGGCACGTCAGCGCAACAACTCCAACGTGCCATGAGTCAGTGCAGCATCGCCAAAACGCGCCGCATAGGCGGTATTGACCGACTCGCTTTGAAAGCGGGTTTCATTTATCAGGAACACGAACAACCCCCAGGCAATTTCGCGGCGATAACACTCCAGCGCGTCTTCAAAAGCCGGCACGTCTATCCCTTCCTCGGTCAGGCATTTCAAGTAGTGTTGAAGCAGAGGCAGTTCCCATTCGCGGCGATCGACGATGTCCAACGCGCAGATCAGGTGGTAAGTCACGTCAGCAAACCACGGCGCCCGGTTGATTTGCATATCGAGAAAACCCGGCGTCCCCAGAGGATCTTCGTACAGATTGCCCAGGTGAGTATCGCCGTGACTGAGGGTCGGCGGATGAGCCTCGTGCAGTCGTGCCAGCTCATCAAAGGCATGGCGCATCCACTCCAGGTCATGCAGGCGCGTCGACACTGCGGCACCACGGGGCGATTCAATGTAGCCACGCCAGACCTCGGGCTGCAGATAACGCTCGGCGTACATCAGCGTGTCACCGGTCATGCGTGGTTCGACCCACGCCATGGGCGCGCCCGCCTGGAAATCCGAGTGATCCCACCATTGGGCATGATAGCGGGCCATCGCCTGCAGACGTCTTTTGACCTGGTCGGGACGTTGTGGCAGCAGCGCATTGCAAAATCGTACGCCGGCCAGATTCAGGTCCTCCATCAATATGATGGACTGGTGGCTCGCAGGGTCCTCATCGCTCTGCGCGAAAAAACACCGGGGCGTGTTCATGGCGACCCGAGGCAGTACCTCACGGTAGGTGCGCGTTTCCTTGGCATACATGAACCCCATGGACGCGCTGTGTGCTTCGAACCCACCTTTAACAATCATGCGCCGTGGCAACCCGGCCAGCTCACCCACCGCGTTGTAGCGCAATTCAACCCGGATCTTGGTCGAGGTGCCGAGCAGGACATCGACGACCCTGACCTCTCGCACCTCGACCCCGGGCCAATTCAAGGCCAGCGCCTCGCTCAACCATTGTGCGGTGATGCCTTCGATCGTCAGTGGAAGCCGCATGCTGCTACCTCAATCGAAACAAAAAACACCGGCACGCTCGCCTAGGAAGGTCGCAACTCAATAAACGGTAGAGCTGGGCACCTTGGAAATGGGTTTTGACTCACTCGCCTCACCCGTGGCCAACTCGTCCGCGCATGATGCGCTGACATCGTCGGACCGAAAGTCCGCCGGGCCTCGCAACAGGAAATAGGACATCGCTGGTATCAGAATCAATGCGCCGACCATGTTCCCCAGGAACAGGAAGGTCAGCAGGATGCCCATGTCGGCCTGGAATTTGATCGGCGACCAGACCCAGGTCACCACGCCCGCCGCGAGGGTCAGGCCCACTAAGGCCACGACACGTCCGGTAAATTGCAAAGCATGGCGATAGGCTTCGAGCAGACTTTGGCCGGCCCGCTGTTGTTGCAACTGGACACTGAGCAGATACAGCGCGTAATCCACGCCAATCCCGACGCCCAGCGTAATCGCGGGCAAGGTCGCGACTTTCATGCCAATCCCCAGCGCCACCATCAACGCCTCGCATAAGAGGGTGCTGATGAACAGCGGTACCACGGCAATAACGGCGGCTTTCCAGTTACGAAAGGCGATCAGACACAGCAAGCTCACCGTCGCATACAGCGCGATCAACATCTTGGCATTGGCGCGTTCCACCACAATGTTGGTCACCGCTTCGATCCCGGCGCTGCCTGCAGCCAACTGGAATTGGCGATCTTCGGTGTCATGTTGTTTGGCGAAGGCTTCCGACGCTTTGACCACACGCTCCAGCGTGTCGGCCTTATGGTCTTGAAGATAAGCCACGATAGGGGTGACCGAACACCGCCGGTCTACCAACTCGGGCTTATCCACCTGAACCTGCTCAATCGCGCCATTGAGGTTGCTGGGATTGCGCGGAATGCTCAGCCATTTGGGGCTGCCCTCATTTTGACCGGAAAACACCATGCGTACCGAGTCAGCCGCTGACATCGTCATCTGCACCCCGGGGACCTGACGCAGCATGTTGCTCATGCGGTCGGCCTCGACCAGGGATGAGTATTGCTGGCAGCCACCTTCCGGAGTTTTCATCATGATTACGAACATGTCGCTGGACAGCGCGTAGTGCTGGGTCAAATAACGCACATCCTTGTTGTAGCGCGAGTCAGGACGCAGCTCCGGAGCGCCGGCGTCCAGGTCGCCGATCTTGAGTTGGGTACCAACCACGAAACCGCCGATAGCCAGAAAAACCGCAACCGATACGGCTTTTATCGCCCGGCCACGTTGGGTGAAACTGGCGAAAAACTCCCAAAATCGACTGGTTCCTTCTCCACGTTCCTGTCGAATGCTGCGCTCGGCGGCGCTTTTGCTCACCCCGACATAAGACAGCGACACCGGCACCAGAACCAGAATGGTGAAGATCAGAATGCCGACACCAATCGACATACTGATAGCCAGCTCCTTGATCACCGGAATGTCGATGATGATCAACACAGCAAAGCCCACCACATTCGCCAGCAATGCGGTCAACCCGGCGCGGAACAAACGGCGAAAGGTATAACGTGCGGCGACATATTTATGCGTACCACGCCCGATATCCTGCATGATCCCGTTCATTTTCTGCGCGCCATGGGACAAGCCGATGGCGAAGATCAGAAAGGGCACCAGAATAAGATACGGATCCAGCACATAGCCGATGACACTGAGAATACCAAGCAGCCAACACACGCCCAGCGTGGCGTAAAACACCAACAATAAGGTGCTGCGAATGCAGCGCGTGTAGAGGAAGACAAACAGCGCAGCGATAGCGGCGGCAAAGGCAAAAAACTCGCTGACCTGCCATAACCCATCGATAAGATCTCCCACCAGTTTGGCAAAACCAACGATGTGAATTTTTATCTTGTCGGTTTCCAGAACCCGGACTTTGCTTTCCAATTGATGAGAAAAGTCGTTGTAGTCCAGGGGCAGATTGGTGTCCTGATTCTTGTCCATCAACGGCACGATGATCAGGCTCGAACGGAAATCGGACGCGACGTAGTTGCCGACGATCCCCGACTGCAGAATGTTGCCACGCAAGGCAGCCATCGCCGCGGCGGACCCATCGAAAGGATCCGGCATGACCGGCCCACCGCGATAGCCCTCCTCCGTCACCTCGGTCCAGCGCAAACTCGATGTCCATAGGCTGCGCAATGCCGACCGATCGACACCAGGCATCAGGAACAAGGTATCGCTGGCTTTTTGCAAGGTCTCAAGGAAGTCTTTGTCAAAGATGTTGCCTTGGGTATTCTCCACCACCACGCGTACGGAGTTACCCATCCCGCGCAGCGCATCCTTGTTCTGAAAGTAGTTCTGAATATAGGGATGGGACTGGGGGATCATTTTTTCGAAACTGGCATTGACCGGCAGTTTCGAAGCCTGCCAAGCCCAGAACACAGTCGCCAGCAGACAAATCAGGAGGATCGGCAGACGATGGTTGAAGATAAACCGTTCGAACCAGATGCCGCTGTTTCGATCAAAATCCTTGGGATCGCGGATGACTTGCATGTCACCCTGATTGCCGGCAGGAATAGCCATAAATGTCTTCTCGATTATTATTGTTCAGTAAGACTGGCCATAGCACGATAGCCGCCCTGATCAATCCCCGGCTTTCACCGGTTACTGACCACTTGCACACCTGACAAGCCAACGATGGCGACCTGCCCTTTGAGCAGCGCCAGCCCGGCAAATAATGCAGGGTGAACGTCTGGCAATGGGGCAAAGCTCTTGCCCTGATCGGTGCTGACAAGGACCGCACCGGCTTGACTGGCCAGCAGAATGCGCCCCTTCTCATCGATAGCACCGTCGACTAGCCCTGCACTGCCAGCGGTTTCCACGCGTGCCCATGTGCTGCCCTGGTCGCTGGACTTGTAAGCGTTGCCGCGCAATCCGTAGGCCATCAGATAGTGCTCGTTACCCAGCACCCCGAAAAAGCTGCCGGGGTAGCCTGTGGAAAGCTTGATGAAGCGTTGCTGGTCAGTATCGAGCACAAAGACCGCGCCTTGCTCGCTGGCGATATAAAGGCGCCCATTTATCCCGGTAATCGAGTTGTAATGGAACATCTCGGGGTTATCGACCTTCTCCACCCAGGATTCCCAGGTTTTACCGCCGTCATGGGTCCCCACGATAGTGCCGAATGCGCCAACGGCGAACCCGTTTAACGGATCACTGAACCAGACGCCCAGCATCGGCTGTTCAGGTCCGTTGGCAAAGTTCAGCTTGATCAAGTCCAGGTACTGGGCGGCTTTTTCATCGCCCTGGCTGGACAGGGTTTCAAAATGGTCGACCAACAGTTTCTGCAGGCTGTTGCCGTCGAGCTGTTTCTCCCAGGTGCTTGCACCATCCCCGCTGTGCAAGACGATGCCATCGTGGCCCACCGCCCAGCCCTGCTGGTCAGTGACAAACTGCACGGAGACCAGATCAGAACTCGCCGGCACCTTGGCTTGTTGCCAGCTTTTGCCTTGATCGTCGGATAACAACACCATGCCTCTTGCGCCGACTGCCACCAGGCGCTGGCCGGCCAGCGTCACCGCCGTCAATTGCGATGTACTCGCGAGCCGATTGATCTGCGCGGGCGCATTCAATGGATCTTCATAGGGTTGTGCGTGCAGCGCGGCATAAGGCAGCAACCCTAACGACAACACTCCGAAGAGCAGTTTGCGGTAACCCGTCAAGAGCACCTCCAAAACGGTCAAAACAGGGGGTAGCAATCACCACCCCGCCCTGTGTTAATGGCTGGATCCGGGCGCAGCAGGTTATCGCCGCTCGCCCAGAATATCCTCAGCGAATACCGGCCCCGGCCATAGCGGCAGGCGACAGTAAGTTGGGGGAGAAAGGTTCCGATGTGTACCAACCCGTGCGGGTGTCAAAAGGAATCGATGCCAAACCGTAGGAGCCTTTGGTATGGTCGTACATCAACACCCCTTCACTTCGCATCATCGGTGTGCCCTCATAAGCGACAAACGGCAAAAAGTTCTGCGAGCGATACAACTTACCTGCAGCGTCATAGGCGTTGTACATCGTCGTGTTCCAGCTGTCTTCGTCGAGGTAAAACACCTTCTTGGAGTTGACGTGACGCTGACCCGCTTTGAGCGTTGCTTCCACAACCCAAACCCGATGCAGTTCCCAGCGGACTTTGTCGGGGTTGGCAAAGCCTTTCTTGACCAGTTCATCCACCTTTGCCGAAGCAGTGCGGTAGGTGTTGTAAGGAACGTACATCTCCTTCTTGCCAAGCAGTTTGAAGTCGAAACGATCCATCTTTCCGTCAAAACCGCTAATCTCGTCGAAGGTAATCAGGCCCCCGTACTGCGCAGAAACGGTGTCGTACTTGAACTCCGGCGCGAGTCGCACCCGGCGCTGGCCTGGAGAATAGGACCAGGCGCTGTCAGCCTTGATATCCAGTCGTAGCGGCGAGTAGCGCATATCTTTGGAGCCCGACTTGGACGCGGGCGCATTGTTGGTATTGAGCAAACGGTTACTGTACTCAGAACTGGTTTTGGAACCGTCCCAGTACTGATGCTCGTAATGCACGTTAGAGTCGGTCACCAGCGTTTTTTCACCCGCACTGTCGATCAGGTAGGTCGCAAAATTGCCCACTTCGTAGGGCCGGAAAAAGCGTGTGGAGAAGTTCCACATGGCCTCATAACCCGTTTTTGGAATTGGAAATGCGATCTGTGCATGCGCATCGGCCAGGCCAGTGTTATCGCCCTCAGTGTGAGGCTTGGCGATATTGTTGATGGTATTGTCGTGAGCAAACTTGGGCAGCGGTGGCGCACTTCGATGTGTGGGGTAAACATCGATGCGATAATCTGGGTAGCGAGACAACAGCGCCTTGTTACCATCATCGATTTTATCGGCATACTGCGCCATGTTTTTGCCGGTGATGGAAAATAACGGCTTTTCATTGGCATAGGGGTCGATGTAAGGGAACCCACCGGCAGCGTTGATCGGTTTGTACCCTGCCGGTGGCGTGGTCAATGCCTTGGCAGGATCATAGGCAGGAATGCTGCCATCACTGTTACCCGCGATGGTCGCGCCAAACTCAGTCAAGGTGGTGCCGATCTGCTTGATCTCGTCGGCACTAGGAGCACCGAAGCCTTGGGCCGCCATGGCATAGGAGACTGCGATGGAAAGAAGGTATTTCTTGTAGTTCATGTTTTTCACCCGTCCGTTCCGCACTGTTGAAAAAACTCAGAAAGAAGTTTTCAAGCTCAACGACAGCCAACCATGATCGTTCTGCGACCAACTCCCGGCACCGGTCATGCCTTCTCCTCCGGTCGCTGGATGGGTCGTATGGTTAGGCGACCAGGAATCGTTCCATGCCAGCTTTACAACGTGTGTCTGGTAAATATCCGCTTGTACGCCAAACGAATAAGTGATCTGCCCTTCCGCACCGGTCATACCGCCGGTGGCTGAGTTGCCTTGAAGGCCATAGCTGGCAAACACCGGCGAGCTGATATCGACGCCCGGGAACACTTGCAACCAGCGTGGCGTGAAGTTGGTGGAGAATACCGTCGAGTTGCGAGTCACACACCCGTAGGTTTCATCGCCTGAACCCGGACGGCCGCTACGATTGGCACACAGTGGCGAATCGGACCCTTTCAGCGGGTAATTATTGCCACCCAGAGGGGTGAACACGCCGCCTGCACTGATGCCAAATTCCGGGTTGTAGGTGACCTTATCCAAATGCTGGAACGCCAGTTCGGCGGACACTTCACCCGCGTCCCAAAACATGGTTTCAGGCAATAGCTTTACCGCGTTCAGTACCAGGCCATAGACGTTTCCGCGGGGAGCATTTTGGGAGTCGAACCCAGCGATCACTCCTGGGGCAACTTGAGCAAGCCGTCCCGTTACCGGCGTAAATAACTGCGCATTGCGTCGATAGGTTGCTTCCATCCCGAAGTTAACGCCTTCGATGTTTTGCTCCATCGCAAAACCAAAGAGCTGGTTCTTTTTCGGGTTGTAAAAGCTATCCAACGTACCGTCAGGCGCGGTCGCAAACGGATTCGGGGTCTTCTCGTAGAACTCGCGGTAAACCAGGCTCATGTTGCCGCCATCGAGGAAATCGGGTTGCCATTTGGCCATAATCCCCCAGTCGTGGTCGCCGCTGCCCGGTTTATTGTGAGTGGAGCCGATCAGCGGGCCGTCAGCCCCATAGAAAGCCGGCGATGCGGCTTCAAAATAAGTACCGCCCTCTGGATAGCGATCACGACGCCATTCCAGTGAGTACTGCCAGGCAAGCGAGAACTCAGGCGTGAGCTGCGTAGTACCGGTAAATTGATTCTGCGGCAGAAATAGCTCCTTGGCTTCCAGGCCAGGACTGAGTGCCGCCTTCTGTAGGTCCATCGCCGCTTGGCTATAGGCGATCGACGACTGCTTCGATTGCGGGAAGAGCGAGTTCCCCCAATAGATGTTGTGTCTGCCGAATTTTACCGATGTTGTGGTTTGACCAAGGTCAAAGGTATTGAACACAAAAGCATCAAGCACTTCAGCATACGGCCCGCTTGTGTAGTTTCGGGTGTAGTCCGAATACTTGCCGTTTTTGAAAAACCCATTGGAAAGAAAGTTATTCGTTGTGGGGTCATCCACCCCACCACCGTAGGTTGAGTCGTACCAGCCTGCCGCGCTGACCCGCAGGCCGTAGCTCCCCTTGACGATCAAATCGAATTCGGACAGTACGTCGAGGCGATTCAGAATCACATCACCCTTCTTGAAGCGATTATTACCCAACGCAACCGCGTTGTTGTTGGCATCCGCCGTGCCATTAGGCCCCAGCTTCAACCGAGAATCCGTGCCTTCGCCGCGGATACCCAGGTTGTAGCGAACCGTGGTGTCCAGACGGCTCTGAATGTCCGGATTGCCAAAATCAAGACTGATTGCGTTGGCGTCGTTGATCACACCGGCCACCGCCAATGCCAACACTGACACCTGCAGGAGATTACGCCGGTAAAGCCTATGCTGAGGTTGTGCGAAGCGAAGATTCATTATTATTGTTCTCCATCTCTGATGCCACACCCGCCAGGTGCCCATAGGAGCCGCCAGATACCGGCAACCGCTCCCGTTTTTTATTTTTATCTACTCCCTCGCCAGGTTTCGCGAAAGAGTGCCTATCGCCCCATTTTGATGAACGACGTTCAGATAATTGTACATGAGCACTCAGTTGTCAATCCCACCCCAGTAACGATTCGCTCGCCCGACCATCCCTACCCCGCCCCTCACGCACAGAGACCAATCAATTGCTGAAGCGACTTCATCACTTGATCAAGACTGCATTGACGGTGGACACATATATGAATACCGTTCAATAATAATTCTACAACACCATACAACACCAATAACAATCAGAGGGTCGTTTTATGAGCAAGGTGGATTTCAGCGGACGTGTCGCCATCGTCACGGGTTCAGGAGGCGGCCTTGGCCGGACCTACGCGCTGGAGCTCGCCGCACGCGGCGCTTCAGTGGTGATCAATGATTTGGGCGGTAGTTTTGATGGCAAAGGTGGCTCTCATCGGATGGCCGATCAGGTGGTCGAGGAAGTCCGCTCTGCCGGCGGCAAGGCGGTGGCCAACTATGACTCAGTTGCAACCCGCGCGGGAGGCGAGGCCATCGTTCAGGCTGCGTTGGATGCCTTTGGCAAAGTCGATATCGTTATCAATAACGCGGGTCATCTGCGCAATGCGCGGTTTGAAGACCTGAATGACGAAGACCTGGACTCGCTCCTTGATGTGCATCTCAAAGGCGCGATCTACGTCACCCAGCCTGCGTATAAGATCATGAAAAAGCAGGGCTATGGCAGGGTGGTATTCGCCTCCTCAGCGGCAGGCGTTTTTGGCAATGCACAACAGACTGCTTATGGAACAGCCAAAGCGGGCTTGATCGGTCTGATGAATATCCTGTCACTTGAAGGCAAGGAACACGGCGTCCTGTGCAACGCGTTGCTGCCGACAGCCAACACGCGCATGGGGGCAGCCATGGACCCTAAACAACTCGAAGCCTTCGGCGCCCAATACGCCGCCTTCGGTGAGTATTTGGGTAATACCCATGAGCAGGTGTTTGTCACCCCCTTGGTGGTGTATCTCGCCAGCGAGGCATGCCAAAGCACTCACGCCATGTATTCGGCCTCGGTTGGTCGTTACGCACGCGCCTTCATCGGCGTTGCCGATGGCTGGAACGGTCCTCGCCTTGAACCTGCCACGGTTGAAGAGGTGGCGGCCAACTTCGAGCAAATTACCGACACCCGCAGCTATAGCATTCCCGGCTCGTTGTCCGACGAATTCGACATCATCAATCGTAATTTCCGCAAGTAAAGCGCTACCGACAGCAACCGCCTCATGGAGGCGGTCGCATCGCTGACGAAGCCCGCCCCTAACAATAATAAAGGCACGCAACCATGGGCAACTTCTCGATCAAATCGAAACTGGCTTTCCTGGCCGGGTTTGCAACGTTGATGCTGGTGCTGGTCGGTCTCAGCGGCTGGAATGGCATACGCCAATTGAACGCCGCGCTAGACCACATCAGCAACGAAACAGATCCTGCGGTGAGTCATCTGCTGACCCTGCGCCTAGGGCAACTTGGCACGGTCAACTCGACCCGGGAAATGATCGGCTGGAATCTGGACCAGTTCGATACCATCGACGATAAAACCTTGATCATTGAAGAGGCCCACGCCTTCTACAGCAGCGTGGCACAGGACAAAGAGTCGGCAGAACGCATGGCCGCTCAAGCCTATGACAGCTACGCAAAACTGCCTAAAAACCCGGAAGAAATCGAGTCATGGAAATCCGTTCAGAGCGAATGGGCGAATTTCAAAGACAGCAATGACTCAATCCATCGGCTACTCGAACAGTTGCGTACGGCCACATCCTGGAATGCATTACGGCAGAACATGAGCGAGGTAACCGGTCTGGATCAGGTCGCCCAAAGCGCGGTCAACAACCTGGCCGTGGCACTGGATAAACTGATCAAGCTCAACAAAGGTTATGCCAACCAGGCAAAACTCGACGGCGAACATGCCCAACAACGCGCACTGCAATGGATCCTGCTCATGTCTGGCGCAGCCGTGATCGGCCTGAGCTTGATCACCTTTCTGGTCGCCCGCAACATTGTCGGTGCCCTCACCACTATGCGCGGCACCATCGTCGAAGTCGCCCAAAGCAATAATTTCACCTTGCGCGCTCAGGTTCGCGGACGTGATGAGACCAGCCAGACCGCCGGCGCCTTTAACCAATTACTCGATAAGCTGCAGCTGTCGTTGCGAGAGGTGCTGAACAACGCCGACCAACTCACCCAAGTGGCCGACAGCGCCTATAACGCCTCGCGCCACGTGTCAGCCTCCTCCACCAGTCAGAGCGAGGCTGCGACCCTGATCGCTGCGGCGGTCGAGCAGATGTCGGTCAGCATTGGTCAGGTCAGTGAAAGCACGCAGGACGCACTGCTGCGCGCTCAGCAAGCCGGCGAAACAGCAAGTCAGGGCAGCGCCATTATCACGCGCAATACCCTGGAAATGGATCTGATCGCCTCAACGGTCAGTGATACCGGCGTCACCATTACTGATCTGGGGCAGCAATCAGACAAAATATCCCTGGTCATGCAGGTTATTCGTGACGTCGCGGAGCAAACGAATCTGTTGGCGCTTAATGCCGCCATTGAAGCTGCACGCGCCGGCGAGCAAGGACGCGGTTTTGCCGTGGTGGCAGACGAAGTTCGCAAGCTCGCTGGGCGCACCTCAGTGTCATCGGATGAAATCGCGCAGGTGGTGACAACGATCCAGGCATCCGCGCGCGAGGCGATGAGCCGAATGCTCAGCGTCACCGATCGCGTGGTGGCCGGCAAGCAGCTGTCGGACCAGGTAGCTGATCGGATGCAGACGATTCGTGTCAGCGCCAGCCAGGTCGGCGATGCCATCGACTTGATCGCCAGCGCCATCGATCAACAGAACACCGCCACACAAGACATCGCACGCCGGGTAGAATTGGTGGCGCGCATGAGTGAAGAAAACAGTCATTCAGCGAGTCAGACGTCGGAAATCTCCAACCAACTCAATACCCTCGCGCGCTCGCTGCAGGCCACGGCTGGCCAGTTCCGGGTCTGAATCGGATGTACCACGGGAAACGTTATGCAAGATGACTTGATTCCACTGAACGCTTTTTACGGTCAGGGCTGTTATCGACGACGGATATTGCTTCAACGCAATGGCCGCACCGTAGTCGCCGAACTGGAAGATGACTATCACGGTTTTCGCCTGGCGCTGGAGCATGACGAGCAGTACTTGACCCACATTACCGCCCAGAGCCTGCGCATTCCGACCACCGCCTGCCTGGAAGCACCAGCCTTGTTGCACGCGTTGGTGGGTCACCCTCTGACGCCGGATCGTCTGCAATTTCGCAAAGACACGGCGCCTCGCCTGCATTGCACGCACTTACATGATTTGCTGTGGTTGGCGATGGCACACGCTGGCCGGTGCGAGAACACGCGCCTTTACGACATTGAAGTACCGGACGTGCGCGAGGGTATGACTCGGGTCAATGTGCAACTCAACGGCCGGGAAATCCTGGCCTGGGAGACTGATCTCGACGCCTTGCTGGGGCCTGCCGAACAAGCGGGAAAACCCTTGCGCAATGGCTTTTCACACTGGGCCGCGCAGGACTATTGCGGTGACCGGCTGGAAGCGGCCTATATCCTGCAAATTGCAATGATGGTCGCTCGCGCCCGCCGACTGGATGTGGAGGCGATGCGTGCCGCTCGGGACCAGCCTGTCAAAGCACTGCTGGGCGCTTGCCATGCGTTTCAAGCCAACGTCATTGACCGCGCCCTGCCCGTATTGGGCACCGTGCGCGACTTCAGTGAGCGACCGCAGGACCTGTTGCTGTTCGAGTGAAGGGCCCGATGGCACCTCATGCCAGCATTGGTATCTACACAACTTCCATAGGCTGACAAATCTCCCTGTGGCGAGCCCACTTTCCATAAATTTTGCGTTCGCAGGAAGTTGTGTAGATACCTATGCTCATGCCAGTCAGTTAAGGCTTTTTTGTAGGAGCGAGCTTGCTCGCGAAGAACTCCAGCACACCGCGTCAAACCAGGCAGTACGCGTTATCGTTGGCGTTTTTCGCGAGCGAGCTCGCTCCTACGGCATTACCCGTTGGCGCCCTCCTCTTCCGAGTGCCGCTCAGACAATCCGCTTTTTTCGCAAGTCCTGGACCGCAAAGTCATCCAATCCCAATAAACCCTTGAGAATTTCGTCCGTGTGTTCTCCCTGGATCGGCGGCGCCGTGTACTCGGTGATCGGCGTCCCGGAGAACTTCACCGGGTTGGCCACCAGCTTTACCGTGCCACTGGCTGACAAGGCATGTTTGGCCTCAACACACATAGTGCGCGACTGAACGTGAGGGTCGGCAAACACCTTGTCCAGGGTATTGATGGGACCAGCAGGCACTCCGGCCTCATCCAGCGCAGTCAGCAAATCGTTTAATTGCCACGTGGCCACCAGCGGTTCAAACACTTCTCCCAACGCGCGACGATTGACCACGCGCAAGGCGATTTCCGAGAAACGCTCGTCGGTGGTCAACTCCGGATGACCGAGCACATCGCACAGGCGTGCGTATTGCTCGTTATTACCGGCGACCACCATTATGTCGCCGTCTGCACAATGGAACATACGTGACGGCATGCCGCCATTGCCCTCGGTCCCGCGCCGTACCGGCACGTCGCCGGAGACCAGGTACTGACTGGCGTAATGCGAGGTCGCGGCGATCAACGAGTCCAGCAGGGCGACGTCGATATGCTGCCCCGGCTCGCCATTCAGATCCCGAGCATAGAGGGCTGCCTGAATCGCATACGCCGCATATTGACCCGCCAGGATGTCGGCCAGGCTGGGTCCGGTTTTCATCGGGCCACCGCCCGGGACATCGTCCGGCAGACCGGTGATACTCATCAACCCCCCCATGGCCTGGAAGATCGAGTCGTAACCCGGACGAGGCGCATAGGGGCCAGTCTGGCCAAACCCGGTCAATGAACAATAAATAAGGTTCGGGTTGACCTGTTTGAGGCTTTCATAATCAAGCCCGTAGCGCTTCAGATCACCGACCTTATAGTTTTCCAACAGCACGTCGCACTTGGCGACCAGTGCGCGGATCAACGCCTGCCCCTCCGGTTTCGCAATGTCACAACTGAGGGATTTCTTGTTGCGGTTGGTGCTGATGTAAAACGACGACTCGCGCGTGTTGTTACCCTCGGCATCCTTGAGGAAGGGTGGACCAAACTGGCGTGAATCATCGCCCTTGCCTGGGCGTTCGATCTTGATCACTTCGGCGCCGAGGTCGGCAAGCATCTGTGCTGCCCAGGGGCCGGCGAGAATTCGGCTCATATCCAGCACGCGGATACGAGAAAGCGGGCCTTTAGCCATTTTGTTATGTCCTTTCCTTAACGTCCGATAAAACGCGCAGTACGTTTTTCGACAAACGACTGTACGCCCTCTTTGGCGTCTTCAGTGTTGTAGAGAAACTTCTGCGTCGATTGAATCTTCGAGTACGCCGTCAGCCAGCCTTGCCCGAGGGAAACACGCGCATTCTCACGTGTTGCCTGAACCGCCAGCGGCGCTTGAGCCGCGATTTTTTCCGCGTACTCAAGGGCCTTTGCAAACTCTTCGCCGGGCTCAACCACATCCTGCACGAAGTTCATGCGATAGGCCTCCTGGGCACTGAACTCGTCGCCGGTCAGGAGCACCTTCATCGCATTGCCCCAGCCTGTGCGCTCGACCATCCTGATCGTCGCGCCGCAGCCGGCCATGATCCCGCGCTTGACCTCCAACTGAGAGAACCGGCAGTTGCTCGCAGCGACCGCAATGTCGCTGGCCAGCATTAACTCGACCGCAACCGTGAAGCAAATACCTTTGAGGGCGATGACCACCGGCTTTTTGCGTAACGGTTCACGCAGGTTGAAAGGGTCTGCCTCACTGGCCGGAAACAGCGCTTTGCCTTCCTTTCGCAGCGGCGCGATCTTTGGCATGTCCAAACCGGCGGTGAAGTGATCACCTTCGGCGTACAACAATCCGCAAAACAATTGCGGCGACGCTTCCAGTCGGGTAAACGCCCTTGCCAGTTCTTCGAACATTTTGGGTGTGAAGCCGTTGCGCTTTTCTGGCCGATCGATGCCGATCAGCAAGATATTGCCCTGTTGCCGGGCGGTTACTTGCCCGTCTGGATCGCGTGTGTCGGTCATGCCCCTGCCCCCTAGTTGACTGCCTTGCATCGTGACATCGGTACCCTGCTCAACCCGCCATAAACCCATGCAAGCGCATTGACAGCCACCAAAGTCGTGTTCAGAATGATAAACACTGTTCACAATATTGACAATAGCATCAGTCCTGTTCAAGGACCGTTCCGACACCGGGTGGACACATGCCGCAGCGTGAACCTGAAACCTCTGCCGTCTCCTTGTCGCCGCTGCACTATCCGCTGTTTCGCGCAGTTTGGATTGCCACGCTCACTGCCAATATCGGTGTCTGGATGCAGAACGTCGCGGCGGCCTGGCTGATGACGTCCATCAGTGACTCACCGCTGATGGTCGCGCTGATTCAGACCGCAATTACGTTGCCTGCCTTTATGTTCGGGTTGCCTGCGGGGGTCATGGCCGACCTGGTCGAAAAACGCAAGTTGTTGCTGCTGACCCATACTTGGATGTTGATCGCCACGGGACTGTTATGCCTTCTATTGCAGCTCGATGCCATTACCCCATGGAGCCTCTTGCTCCTGACCTTTTTGCTGGGCAGTGGCAGTGCCGCAAGCATCCCCGCCTGGCAGGCCTCCACCTCGGACGCTGTACCTCGCGTCGCCTTGCAGGCGGCCATCAACCTCAACGGCATTGCCTATAACGCCGCTCGCGCTGTCGGACCGGCCCTCGCCGGGCTGGTCATCGCAGCAGCGGGTGCCAAAATGGTGTTCACCATCAACATCGTGTTGTTCCTGATTGTGCTGTCGCTCTTCATCTTCGCGTACCGCCCCAACGTTGCCCCACCGCTGACAACAGAGCGACTGTTTCCTGCCATGCGTGGAGGATTGCGCTACGTCCGACATGCCAAACCCTTGCATGGCCACATCATTCGCACCTTCGCCTTTATCGGCTGCGCGAGCGGTTTATGGGCGCTACTGCCACTGGTGGCAAAAAATATCGAGGCAGGAGGTTCCAGTGTTTATGGGCTGTTGCTAGGCAGCCTGGGCGTGGGTGCGGTGGCGGGCGGTTTATTGCTACAACGCTTTCGCAATCACGTCAGCAACCTGCAGCAGTTGGTGATGGTGTCGAACCTTGTGTTTGCCGGCGCCATATTAATTGCCGCCTGGGCGACTTCACTCTGGGTGATCTGTCCTGCTCTGATCATGGGTGGCGCGAGTTGGATCAGTTTCAACTCAACCATCAGTGCAGCCTATCAGACCAGCCTTCCCGCCTGGGTCAGGGCGCGGGCATTGGCCATTTTCATGCTGACCTTTCAGGGTTCCATGGCTCTTGGAGGGGTGTTTTGGGGCAGCATTGCCAGTCATTTGAGCGTCGCACAGACGTTGACGCTTGCAGCTGGCCTGATTGGCCTGAGCCTGTTACTGACCCGTAGGTTGCCCGTTCGCATGGGCCACGATGACGATGTCACATTGTCTCAACACTGGGCAGAACCAACGATCGTGGGCCACCTGGGCCCCGACGATGG
This sequence comes from Pseudomonas sp. TE3911, assembly GCF_054062775.1. Taxonomy (NCBI): domain Bacteria; kingdom Pseudomonadati; phylum Pseudomonadota; class Gammaproteobacteria; order Pseudomonadales; family Pseudomonadaceae; genus Pseudomonas; species Pseudomonas sp. TE3911. The sequence continues at coordinate 3,246,731 of NZ_JBSSFP010000001.1, forward strand.
CCCGGTAGCGGTGCAGGTCGACTATCACATCCCGTACGAAAACCGTCTCGCGTTCACCCAAGGCATTTATCAGTTAGGCAAGGTTCGCCGTCGTGACGGGGCAAGCCATTGGCTGTTGTACCGTGATATCGCCGACCCGGAGCATTTCAGCGAGCGCTTCATCATTGCCTCCTGGGGTGAACATCAACGCCAGCGGGGACGCTCGACGCTGGCCGACCGAGAGCAGGAACAAGCACTGAGTCAGTTCTTCAAGCCCGGTTCAAGCGCGGTGATGTCGCTGTATATCGTCGCGCCCTATCCCGACGCCGCGGCAGATACCGCTATCCGAAAAACAACCGAGGCCATCGTAGCCGCCGGTACACCGCCCCCTGGAGGAAAGAGTTTTGTCTGATCGTGAACACATGGAATTCGACGTGGTCATCGTCGGTGCCGGCCCCGCCGGCCTTGCCGCCGCTTGCCGTCTGAAGCAGAAGGCCGCCGAAGCCGGTAAGGACATCAGCGTCTGCGTGGTCGAAAAAGGCTCCGAAGTCGGCGCACACATCCTCTCCGGCGCCGTGTTCGAACCCCGCGCCCTCAACGAACTGTTCCCGGAATGGAAGGCGCTCGGCGCCCCGCTCAACACCCCCGTGGTGCGCGATGACATCTATGTGCTGCGCAGCGCCGACACCTCGACCAAGGTGCCCGACTTCTTTGTGCCCAAGACCATGCACAACGAAGGCAACTACATCATCTCCCTGGGCAACCTGTGCCGCTGGCTGGCCCAGCAGGCCGAGAACCTGGGCGTGGAAATCTACCCAGGCTTCGCCGCCCAGGAAGCGCTGTTCGACGAGAACGGCGTGGTGCGCGGGATCATCACCGGCGACCTCGGTGTCGACCGTGAAGGCAACCCGAAAGAAGGCCTCTATACCCCCGGCATGGAGCTGCGTGGCAAGTACACGCTGTTCGCCGAAGGCTGCCGTGGCCACATCGGCAAGCAACTGATCCAGCGCTTCAACCTGGACAGCGACGCCGACGCCCAGCACTACGGCATCGGCCTCAAGGAAATCTGGGAAATCGACCCGGCCAAGCATCAGCCAGGCCTGGTGGTGCACACCGCCGGCTGGCCGCTGGACATCATGCGCAACGAAAACACCGGTGGCTCGTTCCTCTATCACCTGGAAAACAACCAGGTGGTGGTTGGCCTGATCGTCGACCTGTCCTACAGCAATGCCTTCCTGTCGCCGTTCGATGAGTTCCAGCGCCTCAAGCATCACCCGGTGATCAGCCAGTACCTGGAAGGTGGCAAACGCATCAGCTACGGCGCTCGTGCCATCTGCAAAGGCGGCCTCAACTCGCTGCCAAAAATGGTCTTTCCGGGCGGCGCGTTGATCGGCTGCGACCTCGGCACGCTGAACTTCGCCAAGATCAAGGGCAGCCACACTGCGATGAAGTCCGGCATGCTCGCCGCTGACGCCGTGGCTGAAGCGCTGTTCGCGGGTAAGGAAGGTGGCGATGAGCTGAACACCTACGTCGACGCGTTCAAGTCGAGCTGGCTGTATGAAGAGCTGTTCGCCAGCCGTAACTTCGGCGCGGCACTGCACAAGTTCGGCCCGATCCTCGGCGGCGCGTTCAACTTCGTCGACCAGAACCTGTTTGGCGGCAAGATTGCGTTGACCCTGCACGACACCAAGCCGGACTACGCCTGCCTGAAGTTGGCCAAGGACAGCCAGAAAATCGACTACCCGAAACACGACGGCAAGCTGAGCTTCGACAAGCTGAGTTCGGTGTTCCTCTCCAGTACTAACCACGAAGAAGAACAGCCGTGCCACTTGAAGCTCAAGGACCCGAGCATCCCGATCGGCACCAACCTGCCGCTCTACGATGAACCGGCGCAGCGCTATTGCCCGGCCGGCGTGTACGAAGTCATCGCCCGGGAAGACGGCGAGAAGCGCTTCCAGATCAACGCCCAGAACTGCGTGCACTGCAAGACCTGCGACATCAAGGACCCGTCGCAGAACATCACCTGGTGGGTGCCTGAAGGGGCCGGTGGTCCCAACTATCCCAATATGTAAACCGCCGCAGACCGTCCTTGCGACGTCCAGCAACCTGGAGCCAGACATGAGCTATCAACACTTGACCCCGCACACGCTGATCCTTGAGGTGCATGACCGGGTCGGCCTGATCCGCTTGAACCGACCCGAAGCCTACAACGCCCTCAACGATCAGTTGATGGATGAACTGACACTGGCACTCGATGCTTTCGAAGCTGACGACGCTATTGGCGCGATTGTCATCACTGGCAGTGACAAGGCCTTCGCCGCCGGGGCAGACATCAAGATGATGCGCGAGTGGGACATGATGGACGTGTTCAAACGCCAGTTCATCACTGCCAATTGGGAGCGCGCAACGCGCTGTCGCAAACCGGTTGTGGCGGCAGTCGCCGGTTTGGCATTGGGTGGCGGCTGCGAGCTGGCGATGATGTGCGACATCATCCTCGCTGCCGACAACGCACGCTTCGCCCTGCCGGAAATCACACTGGCCACGATTCCCGGTGCCGGCGGTACGCAGCGGTTGACCCGCGCCATTGGCAAATCCAAGGCCATGGAAATGATCCTGAGCGGGCGTCCCATGCTCGCCAAAGAGGCCGAACACTGTGGATTGGTCAGTCAGGTGCTACCCGTCGCCGAGCTGCTGGATCAAGCCCTGCTGCTGGCGAAGAAAATTGCCAGCTTCTCGCTGCCGGTCTCGATGATTGCCAAGGAGTGCGTCAACCGAGCGTTCGAAAGCTCCCTGACAGAAGGTGTGATGTACGAGCGCCGCATGTCCTATGTCACATTCGGCACTGAAGATCAGAAAGAAGGAATGGCAGCCTTCAGCGAAAAACGCGCTGCCGTGTTCAAACATCGCTGAGGGCGGAGTCATGACCATAAAAAAAGATAGCGCAACGCTGATGCCCTATTCCGAATACCGCATGGAAGTACCGTTTCTCGATCACTTGAACGTTATGGTCGAGCGCCAGGACAAAGGCGCAACCATGGTGGTTAATCTCGATAGAAAGCACATGAACGGCGGCATGCAGGCCCATGGGGGCTTGATCATGACGTTGCTCGACATGGCGATGGCCAGCGCCGCCCGGCATGGCGATGACCTTGATCGTTCCAGTGTCACCGTGGAGATGAAATGCAACTTCATCCGCCCCGGTGGTGCGGTTGGCGCAACCTTGCGCGCCAGCGGCCGATTGCGCCACGGGACTCGCTCTCTGGCATTTTGCGAAGGTGACGTATATGACCGTGAGGGGCAATTGATTGCCACCGCCAGCGGCACATTCAAGTACATGAACAAGCCGCTCAACGGCGATATCTGAACCTGACGATAACTCGGAGACTCTCAATGCGTGAAGCTCTGTTCAAGACGCGGATTACCGAAATGCTTGGTATCCGCCACCCCATTCTGTGCGGCGGCATGGGGCCCAAAGTGTCTGACTCACGCTACGTGGCCGCCGTTGTCAAGGCTGGCGGCATGGGCTTTATCGTCGCCGCTGGTTTTCCGGACCCCGACGAATTTCGTGACCAACTGCGTACCTGCAAAGCATTGACCGGTGGAATGCCTTTTGGCGTAAACCTCTATATTTCCCGCCAAGCCGGCGGTGCCGAGCGCCTGGACCGTCAATTGCAGATCCTTATCGACGAAGAAGTGATGTGCGTGGAGACCGCCGGGGCCAGTCCGGAACCCATCGTGGCGCGCCTTAAAGAAGCCGGGATCAAGGTTCTGCACAAGGTACCCGCCGTGAAATACGCTCATACGGCTGCCCGTTTTGGCGTCGATGCCGTAATCATCGTCGGGAATGACTGCGGGGGACACCCCGGTATATTCGGCATCAGCAGCATGGTCCAGGGCGCACATGGTCCCGCCGTCATTGATCTGCCGGTGATCATCGGCGGCGGTATCGGCACGGGTAAGCAAGTCGCGGCAACCCTTGCCATGGGGGCCGATGCAGTGATCATGGGCTCGCGCATGCTGGTGGCTGAAGAGTTGAACATTCATGAGCACTACAAACAACTGGTAGTGAGGGGGGATGGCAGCGAAAGCGTAGTGGTCAAGAGAGCCATCCGCGACCACCACCGGGTATTGCACAACGACAGTGCTCGGGCCGTGATCGAGCTGGATGAAGCCCAGGTAACCGACTTCGAACAATACCGTCCGCATGTGATCGGCGCTCTTGCCACCCAGGCCTACGCTTCGGGGGACAGCAGTAAGGGCATGCTGGACTATGGGCCAGCGGTGATTTTTGCCGATGCCATCAAGCCGGTCGAACTCATCTTCGATGAAATGCTCGACGACGCAATGCAAGCCATGCGGCGTCTCAACGAATTGGCACTGGTCGACAGGCACTCCGTATGACGACTGACGTTCTGATTCAATCCCGAAGTAAAGGCGTGCTGGCACTGACCCTTAACCGCCCGGCAGCGCGCAATGCGCTTAATCTGGAACTGGCCCGGGCGCTGATCCTGGCGCTGACGGCGTTCGAGAATGATCCCGAGTTACGCGTGGCCACCTTGACTGGGAGTGACCCGGCATTTTGCGCCGGGCTCGACCTCAAAGACTTTTCAGCACCCGATGCACCTCGCCATGAAGTCGCGGCACTGCTCGACTTGGTGCCCAACCTGAGCAAGCCGATTATCGCCGCCGTGAACGGAGCGGCCATGACCGGCGGGCTGGAACTGGCCTTGGGCTGCGATTTCATCATTGCCTCCACACTGGCTCGCTTTGCCGACACCCATACCAAAATCGGCGCGTTGTCGGGAAGCGGTGCGACATCGCGCTTGCCTTTCGCTGTTGGCGTGCGGTGGGGCAAACAGCTGAGCCTGACCGGCCAGCCGATCGACGCCGAAACAGCCCTGCGCATCGGGCTTGTCAACGAATTGCAGGCACCAGAGACCTTACTCGCTTACGTGCAGAGCCTTGCAGAATGCATCGCAAGCCACGACGCTCATCTGGTGGGCACGGTCAAACGTGTACTGGATGATGGCGCGCGCAGCTCGTTGGCCAACGCCCAACAGCTGGAAAAGAAGGCGCTGGCGGCCAGCAAGCTAAAGGGCGGCACAACATGGAAAACTCCCTGAAACAACCGCCTTACTCTGGAGCTGCGATGAAACTTAACGGCGTAAAAGTCTTGGACCTGACACAGTTCATGCCCGGTTCCGTCCTGACAGGGATGATGGCCGACCATGGAGCCGAGGTAATTAAGATCGAATCCCCTGGCGGCGACCCGACCCGCCAACATGAACACCGCGACGATCCTGATCTAGCTGCTGCAACCGTGGGATTTTTTGCCAGTTGCAACCGGGGCAAATACAGCCTGTCCCTGGACCTTAAGCACATCGCCGCCAAGGAGATCCTCTACAGTCTGGTCAAAGACGCCGACGTGTTGGTCGAGTCATTTCGTCCGGGCGTGGCCGAACGTCTTGGCATGGATTACGAGACTCTGCGCCAGCGTAACCCCCGGTTGACCTACTGCTCGTTGAGTGCCTTTGGCCAAACCGGCCCCTTGCGCGACACCCCGGCCCATGACAGCGTTGTTCAGGCGTTTGGAGGCTCCCTCCCCTTGGCCGATGACGCAACGCCGGTGACCGACTGCCTGCCCACTGCGGCGCTGGCCGGCGCACTGAACGGGTTAGTCGCGATTCTGATGGCATTACTCAGCGCCCGCAGCAACGGTCGCGGTGAACGCATCGACATAGCCATGCGCGACTGCCTCTTGCCGGCGCAACCCTTCCGCTCCCGTACAGGCGACCCTGCGGAGAATCAGAGTCTGGCAATGTGCAGCGCTTACCGTACCTCTGACGGTCTGTGGCTTTGCCTGGGTGGCCGGGAGCGCGTGTTCTGCGAAAACCTGCTGAGGCCTCTGGGCCGAGCGGACCTGATCGAAGCCGCCACAGGAGCGACGAGCGGTGACCAAGGGCCCGTGCATGCCTTCCTTGCAGAGGTTTTCAGCAAACAGCCGCGGACCTATTGGCTACCCTGGCTGGAGACGCGTGGTATCAGTGCCGCGCCAGTGCTTGATTTGCGGGATGCCCTCAGGCACCCGCAGACGCAAGCGCGACAGATGCTCCTTGTCGATAATCAAGGCCGTGAGCACATTGGCACGCCACTCAAATTCCAAGAAGAGCCCGGCACTCCGAACCTGCGCGTACCGCGTTTGGGTGAGGACAACGCCACGATATTGGCGGCGCTGGGTTATCGCGAACAGGAGATTGCCGCATTGCGTCGCGCGGGGGTCATCCACTCACACTGAATGATCAACGGGCACTTCGTCGGGTGCTGCACGCTCACGCTCGGCAATGCGTTCGATCAGGCTGATCATCGCCCGCAGGGCAGGGGTCAATGCACGAGGTACCCAGGCGACCGCTGCTTCACCATGCATCGAATCAGGCAGGTCTCGTACCGTGACGAATCGCACACCTTCTATCGGCAGGTGCCGCGCAGTGTCCTGCACGAAACCGATCCCCAGCTCGTTGGCGACCAGATTGAACATGCTGTACGGCTGCGCAACTTGTTGAATGCGCTTGGGTGAAAACCCGGCTTTGCGGCACGCGGACTCAAGTGCCGTGTGAAAGTGAGGCGTCAGATGCTGCGGCGACAGCACAAACGAATGACCGGCGAGTTCTGCCAGCCGCAAGGTTCCATTCTCGTCAGCCAGCTTCCACCTGGCGGGTACCGCTGCAATGACTCGGGAATACTCAATGACTCTGACGTCAAGGCCGTCGGTATTGACCATGTTGCGGTTGAGAATGCCGATGTCCAGGCTACCGTTACGCAGCCCCTCGATCTGTTGGGTGCTGAGCTGTTCATCAAGGTGGACTTCGATATTGGGCCAGCGCTCATTGAACACCTTGACCGCCGCCGGCAAGATCCGCATCGCGCTCATCGGTGAGAACGCGATTCGCATTCGGCTCAATTCTCCCCGCGCCTGGCGGCGTACTGCCTGCTCGGCAAAATCAACCTGAGCAATGATAGTCATGGCCTCTCGCTGCAGGACTTTGCCAGCAGGCGTCAAACTGACTTGTCGGCTGGTACGGTCCAGCAAGCGCGCATCCAGTGACTCTTCCAACCGCTGAATGGATTGGCTAAGAGGGGGTTGCGCCATTCCAAGCCGCGTGGCCGCTCGACCGAAATGCAACTCTTCGGCTACCACGATGAAGTGTCTGAGCTGCCGCAGTTCCATCATTGATACCTGCTCATAGGGACTTGGGGGAAATCAGATTGCGCTCCAACGCGGGGCTGAGAAGTGCTCGACCAGACCGGCGTGAACATCGGGGTGCAGGCCGGCAACGCCCGGCTGGATCAAGTTATAGGCGAATTGCGTGTCCCCGTACCAGATCGCCCCGTCGCTAAGGTCGGCCCGCCAGCTGGCTGCAATGCTGCCATTGGGAAAATGCTGTTTGAGCAAGCGAATCAGGAACAACTCAGCCGCCTTTACCGTGGCGGGCTGAAGTTCAGCTTCCATTCTGAAATCTACTTCCAACTGGCGGCGCTTGCTGGTCGGAGCACTCGTGTCCTTTATCAGTGTTTTTACGCGGCTACTTTGGGAGCGTGTTTCGCCGCTCTGCCATGCCTGTTGGTGGCTGGAAACGTCACGACTGGCACGCGCCAAAGAACCGGGCTTGGCGAGCAAGGTGTCGAAATACAGTTCGGCCGTTGCCACTTCCTGAGGACGGAGTGTCGGCGAAGGGACGCAGATCACCAGAAAATCGTCGATAAACTCAGGAGTTCCTTCAATGAAAAGCGTGACCATCACCTTCGCGACAGTTGGAAAAGCGGGCAGATGTGCCATGTAAACCTCATGGGATGCAGTGAGCAGATACGGCAGCGGCCAAAAGGCAATAAATTGAACGCCGTACACAAATATAAACATACGCACGGTCTTCAGCGCTACAGGGCTTCCTGAGATTGTGCCAGCCACTCCAACAGAAACCAGATCTCGTCAGTCTGGTTTGTGTGTACATCGGGTAAGGCATGGGCCCTTGAGGCGAAAATTTTCTGTGGGATCAATATCGATATGATATCAATCGTGCGAAATACGATATTGCGTTTGCACATACCGGACCTTTCTATAAGAATGACCCAACGCACACAAGCGTGAACAGCGTTCATAAAAAAGCAACCGGAGATTAGTGATGACCACGTACACAGGCGCGATTTTCGACGGCGATACGCATATCTACGAGCAACCCGACTCCTGGAGTCGTTACCTGCCCAAGGAATTGGAAAAGGATTGGAGCTTTCAGTGGCGTGTCGGCGCCGACGGCGAGTACGCGCTTTATGTAGGTCAGAAGAAGGTGGAGGTCAGCGCCGGTTACTTCACCGCCGACGGCAAGGTACCGCCACCTGGCAAGCTGCATGAATGGTTGCGCGCAATGAAAGACGGTCATGGTGAAGTTGAAATGCGCGTCGACATGACGCCAGATATGTACAACGCCGCAGACCGCCTGAAAAAAATGGACGAGTTTGGCGTAGAAGGCTGCTTCATGTACTGCGGCAACATGGTCGCAGCGGTCAGCTACCTCAACGACCCCAAGCCTGCGGCCGGGGTATTGCATGCCTATAACCGCTGGATGCTCGACGAGTGGAAATTCAATCACTCCGATCGGATCTACTCAGCTCCGCTCATTTCCCTGGCCGACATCGATTCGGCCATTAAAGAAGCCGAGTTCGTGGTCAAGAACGGCGCCCGTCTGGTGCTGATGCCAATGGGCCCGAACGAAATCGGTCGCTCTCCTGCCGATCCTTACTACGACCGCTTCTGGTCAATTCTCAATGAAGCGCATGTACGTGTTGTCTATCACGTCTCGGAAGCCATCTACCTCAAACACCACATGGCGGTCTGGGGCGAGTTGATGCAGCAATCGCGGATGCGCCAGTCGGCGTTCGTCTGGATGCACGGCTACAGTGAACGCCCGGTGATCGAGACCCTCTCGAACTTCATATTCTGGAACTTCTTCGAACGTTTCCCGAACATCAAGCTGCTTTCGGCCGAGAACGGTGCCGAGTGGGTCCCAAACATGCTAGTGAAAATGGACAAGGTCCGCGGCATGGCGAAGATGGGTCTATGGCCAGCAGGGCAGTTGAAAGAGCGCCCAAGCGCAATCTTCAAACGCCACGTGGGTGTAGTCGCCTACCCGGAAGACAACATTCGCAGCCTGATCGATCAAACGGGCAGCGCCGATTGGATCATCACCGGCTCCGACTATCCCCACGCCGAGGGTGTACCGACCCCGGCCGACTTCATTGGTGAGGCATTGACCAACTGCAGCGTCGAAGAACAACGCAAAATCATGTATGAAAACGGCAAGAACTTCATCGCCATGAGCTGAAATTCGCTGCCGCGCAAAAAAGCCCTCACTGTGTGAGGGCTTTTTTGTTGGCGTTGAAAAAGCACTTGCGACTTGTCCTCAGCACCATGCTATTCTGAACGCAGTTCATAATAACGAATGACGTCATGACTCTGCATACCTCCGTCGAACGCATCGACCTGTCCCGTTGGATCCTGCCCGGTGATACCGTCCTTTGGGGTCAGGCGAATGCCGAGCCTCTTCCCCTGACGCAAGCATTGATGGCGCAACGGGCTGCAATCGGCCAGTTCAGAGTCATGCTCGGCATCAGCAACAGCGACACCTGTCGGCCCGAACATGCCGACTACGTCAGCTTTCTTTCCTACTGTGGCGCAGGAGCGAATCGCGCACTGGCCAAGGCCGGTGTGCTGGATATCCTGCCCTGTCATTACTCGCAGTTTCCCGAAATGATCCGGGACGGTTCGTTAAAGATCGATGTGCTTTTGCTGCAACTTGCGCCTCCCGATCAGCACGGCCGTTACAGCCTGAGTCTGGCCCATGAATACCTGCTGCCAGCGCTTGAGCACGCTCGCGTGATCATCGCTGAGGTTAATCAGCAGGCGCCCTGGACCTTCGGTGAGCGCTATCTGTACGAAGAAGACATTGATTGCATGGTGGAGACTTCGCGGTCGCCGCTTGAAAGCTCTGCGTCGAAGCCCGGTCAGGTCGAACAGGCAATTGCCAATCGGGTCGCTGGCTTGATCGAGGACGGTTCCACTTTGCAGTTCGGCCTAGGGGTCATTCCCGAAGCGATCCTTAGCGCCCTCGGAAACCATCGCAATCTCGGTGTGCATTCCGGTGCAATCGGTGATGGCGTCGTCGACCTGATGGAAAAAGGTGTGATCAACAACGCACACAAAACCGTCGATCGTGGCGCCACAATTGCTGGCGTGCTCATGGGCAGTCACCGCCTGAACCTTTTCGCCCATTGCAATTCAGCCATCCAGATGCGCTCGACGGCTTACACGCATGACCTGCAGGTGCTGAGCAGCCTGGAGCGTTTCGTGGCGCTGAATTCGGCCATCGAAGTCGACCTGAGCGGCCAGATAAACGCTGAAACAGCTGGCGGTACCTATATTGGCGCAGTCGGCGGCGCACTGGATTTCCTCCGTGGTGCACGGCGGTCCCGGGGTGGTTTACCCATTATTGCGCTGCCCTCCGTTTCCGGGAGCCACAGCCGCATCGTCTCGCGCATCAACGGTCCTGTCAGTACCCCGCGCAGCGACGCGGGCCTGATCGTCACCGAATACGGCGTAGCTGATCTGCGAGGCCTGAGTATCAGCCAGCGCCGGTCAAAGATGCTGGACATTGCTCACCCCGATTTTCGCGAACAACTGGAACAAGCCGCCGGCCTCTAAAGGCAGGCCTTACCTGGAGAATAAGTGATGAGACGTGCCGCGATCGTTGCGCCCTTACGCACCCCTGTTGGAACCTTTGGCGGCACTCTGCGGCCGGTGTCCGTCGAAGTGCTGGGCGCTCATGTCGTCAAGGCGATACTGGAGCGGACAGGTCTGGATCCAGCCCGTATCGAGGACATCGTTTTTGCTCAGTCCTACGCCAGCAGTGAAACACCATGTATTGGACGCTGGATTGGGTTGCAGGCCGGGCTGCCCACCGAAGTCCCCGGCATGCAACTCGATCGTCGCTGCGGAGGTGGCCTGCAAGCGGTCATTACTGCCGCCATGATGGTTCAGACGGGGGCCGCCGATGTCGTACTGGCCGGCGGCGTAGAAAGCATGAGCAACATCGAATATTACTCGACCGATATGCGCTGGGGCTCACGCGCCGGCAGTGTAACGATGCATGATCGACTCGAGCGTGGACGTGAACGCTCGCAACCCGAGGAACGCTTTGGCCAGATATCGGGAATGATCGAAACGGCCGAAAACCTCGCTCGGGAATACCACATCAGCCGAGAGGAAGCAGATGCTTTTGCCTTGCGCAGTCATCAGCGCGCAGCCCAGGCATGGAGCGATGGTCGTTTCAATGACGAGGTCGTGCCTATCAGCGTGCCACAACGCAAGGGCGAGCCAATTTTGTTCGAACGAGATGAAGGCTTTCGTGCTGACTCGAGCCTGATTTCACTGGGGAAATTACGCCCGCTGATCAAGGACGGAACAGTTACCGCGGGCAATTCAAGCCAGCAAAACGATGCGGCGGCGGCGTGCTTGATCGTAGCGGAAGACAAGCTTGAAGAGTTAGGTCTCAAGCCGATGGGCTTTCTAGCGGGCTGGGCAGCCAGCGGTTGCCATCCTGCGATGATGGGCATCGGTCCGGTGCCTGCCGTGCAAAAGCTGATGGCCAGGACAGGACTGACCCTGGACCAAATGGATCTGATTGAGCTCAACGAAGCGTTCGCCTGCCAGGCACTCTCGGTGCTCAAGGGGTGGGGTTGGAATGATCCGGATCGACTTAACGTCAACGGCTCGGGCATTTCACTGGGCCATCCAATCGGTGCGACCGGTGTGCGCATGCTCAGCACTCTGCTCCATGAACTGGAACGCCGCAAAGGTCGGTATGGGCTGGAGACCATGTGCATCGGCGGAGGTCAGGGGCTGGCGGCGATTTTTGAACGCACCTGACTTTGCTGAGTGATGCCACTGCATCACCGCGCCATGACCCCATGAGCAGTTGCCATAAGAACAAGGATCAAGCATGAGTTCCACAGAAGTATTTATCGTCAGCGCTACACGGACCGCCATTGGTTCTTTTGGCGGATCACTCAAAGACGTGCCGATGGCGGATTTAGCCACCATCGCCGTTAAGGCAGCCTTGCAACGAAGCGGCGTCGATCCGGCGCAGGTCGACCATGTGGTGATGGGCAATGTTATTCCCACCGAACCACAGGATGCTTACATTTCCAGAGTGGCCGCGATGAACGCCGGCATCCCGAAAGAAACACCCGCGTTTAACGTTAACCGTTTATGCGGTTCAGGACTGCAAGCCATCATCTCGGCGGCACACACTCTCTTACTGGGTGACGCCGAAATCGCCATCGGCGCCGGGGTCGAGTCCATGAGCAGAGGCCCCTACCTCTTGCCCGCCGCTCGCTGGGGCGCACGAATGGGCAACATCCAGGCTGTCGACTACATGCTCGGCATCCTGCATGACCCCTTCCATGGCATCCACATGGGCATCACTGCCGAGAACATCGCGGTACGCAATAACATCAGTCGCGAAATGCAAGATGCGTTGGCCATGGAAGATCAGACGCGTGCGTTTCGCGCCATCGAGAACGGTCGGTTCATCGAGCAAATCGCTGCCGTTGAAATACGTACTCGAAAAGGCACGCAAGTGTTCGACGTCGACGAATACCCTCGGCTCACCTCTACAGAACAACTGGCGCAAATGAAGCCGGCGTTCAAGAAGGACGGTTCGGTCACTGCTGGTAACGCCTCAGGACTTAACGATGGCGCCGCAGGACTGGTAATGGCCACCGGCGCAGCGGTACGGGCTAATAATCTGCGTCCCCTCGCCCGCCTGGTTACCTACGCCCATGCGGGTGTAGAGCCCGAGCTGATGGGGTTAGGACCTATTCCGGCCACACGCCTGGCATTGAAGCGTGCCGGCCTGACGATTGCAGATCTAGACGTTATCGAAGCCAACATTGCGTTCGCAGCCCAAGCGTGCGCGGTGAATCAGGAACTGCAGTTGGACCCGGTGAAGGTCAACCCGAATGGTTCGGGGATTTCCCTTGGCCATCCGGTAGGGGCAACCGGAGCGATCATTGCCACCAAAGCCATTCATGAGCTGCATCGTATTGGCGGTCGTTATGCCTTAGTCACCATGTGTATCGGCGGCGGCCAAGGTATCGCTGCTATTTTTGAGCGTGTATGAGGAAATATTCGTGAGCATTCAACATATCGCAGTGATTGGCGCGGGCACGATGGGTAACGCAATCGCGCAAATCTGTGCGCTGGCAGGCATCAATGTCGCTCTGGTTGATGTCAGCGACGAGGCGCTGGAAAAAGGCGTGGCGACTCTCACTGCAAACCTGGAGCGTCAGGTTCGCAAGGAAAGCATTAGTCCCAAAGACAAACAGGATGCCCTCGCCCGAATATCACCAGGCACCGACTATGCCGTACTGAGCGCTGCCGATCTGGTGATTGAGGCGGCCACTGAGAATCTGGAACTGAAGAAGCGCATTCTCAAACAGATTGATAGCGTCGTGAGTGATCAATGCATTATCGCAACCAACACATCTTCGCTGTCGATTACCGAATTGGCGGCAGTCGTTACCCAGCCGAGCCGCTTTATAGGCCTGCACTTTTTTAATCCAGTTCCCCTGATGGCATTGGTTGAAGTCATCCGCGGTATACAAACCTCGGATGTAACCCATGCCCTGGCAATCAAACTCGCTGAGCACATTGGCAAAAGTGCAGTGATGGTGCGCAACAGTCCAGGCTTTGTCGTCAATCGCATCCTGTGCCCGATGATTAACGAAGCGATCTTCGTCTTGCAGGAAGGATTGGCCTGTGCCAAGGACATCGATACGGGTATGCAATTGGGCTGTAACCATCCTATCGGTCCACTGGCTCTTGCCGACCTGATAGGTCTGGATACCATGCTGGCAATCATGGAAAGTTTCCACCAAGGCTTCGACGACCCTAAATATCGGCCGCCGCAGTTACTCAAGGAAATGGTTGCCGCAGGTTATCTAGGTCGTAAAAGTGGGCGTGGTTTCTACATCTATCAATGAATACAAATACTCTTCAATAAGGATCCAGAGTGATCGGAGAAATGAGCTTTAAAATCGGGTAAAAACTCGTTTAACTGGAAATGGAATGACCTCACCGAATTGTTCGACGGGGGAACAACTAGCGTGATTAGCTAGTTTAAATTTACAGATAATCGGTGAGAGGTCTATCCATTAGGAATGGAGGTCCGCCGCGTTATGACTATTGATGTTTTCAATCCTCATAGCAAAAGCTTCTATCGCCCTATAGACGCGGCATTGCGCTGGTGCAATCTCACTCGCTACGAAGCCCAAATTATCCGGGCGGATTGGTCTCGTCCTGAGAACCTTGCAACCCTCTTTCCCCAATGGCCCAATCTTCACATCGCTGTCGAAAGAATTTTAGACGCCATACGCAATGGTGAGCTGCCGTATGGCTGCCTCGGCATTTCTGTTCCTTTGGGAAGCTATGTAGAGCCCTATCAGCTGACCATCCGCCATTCGGACTTACGCCGTTGGATGGAGATTCATTACCCCGACCACAAGCCCAGTTTTTTATTCGAATCTGGTGAAGATGCGCCTGCAAAGGTCAGTCTAGGAACTTTTCTCTCCTTGAAAGCAGATCGAGACGAGCTATCGAGGGCGTTCAAAGCGCAACAGCAACACATTCAAGAAATCTTGGGAGAGCTCCAGTCGATTGGACTTGAAAGAGATGATCTGAAAGCCTTGGCCAAAACGAATGGCCAACTCAGCGAGCGCAGCGAACTGACCTATCACAACATCATTGGGGCATTGGTCAGTCTCCTCTTGGACCATTCGCCCGCCGGAAAACCTCTTTCGGTATTCACGAATCAAGCAGCCATCGTTGATGCCATTGTCGCTCGTCACAAAGATGTGCCCGGCCTCAGCAAGCGCACGCTGGATGAAAAGTTTGCCGTGGCCAATCGTAGCCTCAAAAAAAATACCTAATCGAGCCAATTGCGTTGCAATAGGGTTGATTGCAATGCAATGACTCATCCGCCCTGGTGCGATTCAATCCATGTCACTTCCCACCACGCGCCAACTGGCGCCAGGAGTGACTAGCATGTCCAGCCCATCGGCACCCGCAGTTGAAGCACCTCAACCCCAACGCCACATCATGCGACGTGATGAGGTGGAGCAAAAAACCGGCTTCAAACGTGCGCACATTTACAACCTGATGAGGGAAGGAAAGTTTCCGCGGGCGAAGCGTATCGGGCTGCGCGCAGTCGGCTGGGACTCTCTGGAAATCGAACACTGGATTGCAGAACGCCTTTCGCGACAGGAGTGAGGGTGATGCACGTGGTCTCGGTGGTTTCCACCAAGGGTGGGGTAGGCAAAACTACAGTAGCGGCGAACCTCGGTGGCCTGTTGGCCGATGCTGGTCTGCGTGTTCTGCTCTTGGATCTGGATAGCCAACCCACCCTCTCCAGTTATTATTCATTGAGCCAGAAAGCTCAGGCAGGTGCGTACGAGCTAATTGCACTCAATCTAACAATACCTGAACGAATAATTTCTAGGACTGCAGTCGTCGGTCTCGACCTGATTTTCTCCAACGACGATCAAGGTCGACTGAGCACGTTGTTGCTGCATGCCCCTGATGGACGACTACGCCTGCACAATCTGGTCAACGAGTTGTGTCTCAATTATGACCTGCTTTTGATCGATACTCAGGGAGCACGCAGTGTACTGCTGGAAATGGCAATCCTGGCCTCCGATCTCGCCCTCTCTCCCATCACGCCAGAAATGCTCGCTGCCCGCGAAATGCGCCGTGGCACCTTGAAGCTACTGAGTGAGCTCGAACCGTTTCGCCACCTAGGCATCGACCCGCCGCCCTTACGGCTCTTACTGAACCAGGTGAACGTCAATCGAGTGGACACCCGGATGATCATCCGAAGCCTGCGCGAGACTTTCGCAGAAGCTACCAATATCTCGGTGCTAGACACCGTGATCCCGGACCGGGTGGCATATATCAATGCCGCATCCCTCGGCTTACCGGTCCATCGAATAGATAAGTGCCCGTCGAGTAAACGCCGACGCTCGCAATGTGCGTTAGAAATCATGCAAGCGCTGGCCATCGAATTATTCCCTGAATGGCGCGAAGCGATCTCATCGGTAATGAGGTGTGCGGAGCCTCAATGAAACAAATCGCCCAATCAGCATTTCACCAATTTATTTTTGTTTGATCAGCCTTGAGCCCAGCAGGGCTTGGTAAGGAGTTTTCTAATGTTGGATCAGTTTCCTATCGTTGTTCAGCCTTCCATTCGGCCACGCGACGCGGCTTGCGAGGAGTACTGCACCGTGGTTTTTCGTTTGCAAGGAGGGCGCTCGGCCATGGTTTGGTTCCTCGCAGAACTCTCCCAACATTTCGAAGGTTCAGGGACTGCCGAAATCGTGAAGTTCGAGGTCGGTGACCATTTGCTTAGCCGGCGTTAACCGAGGCGGTTCCGATGAAGAAACTCAGTCAGGAGGAAGTCACCGATAAGCTGCACCAGGACCACTTCACTCAAGGTCCTGGACTGGAGCGACTCTCCGATCCAGTCATCGACACTCCCATGCTGGTCACTCTGGAACAGTTACGCCCCTACGAACACAATCCCCGCTTCATCCGTAATCCGCTGTATGAAGATATCAAAGCCTCGATCCGTGAACGCGGGCTAGATCAACCGCCACCGATTACCCGCCGCCCGGGTGAAACCTCTTTCATCATCCGCAACGGCGGTAATACGCGCTTGGCGATTCTCGGCGAGCTGTGGCAGGAAACTCGCGACGAGCGTTTCTTTCGAATTCACTGCCTGTTCCGACCTTGGAGCAATGAAACCAACGCCCTACTCGGCCATTTGGCGGAGAGCGATCTGCACGGCCAACTCACGTTTATCGAACGGGCTCTGGCGGTAGCCAAACTCAAAACCATGCTGGAGTCGGATGGCCCAGAGCTCTCACAACGGGAGCTGGCTCGACGTCTTGCCGCTGGAGGCTATCCGGTTTCGCAGTCGCATATCAGCCGGATGCTGGACACCCTCGAACACTTATTACCCGCCATTCCACAAACTCTGTATGCCGGCTTGGGTAAGCCTCAGATAGAACGTCTGATCGGTCTACGTAGTCAGGCTGAGCGAACCTGGAACCGCTATCCAACCGCCACAGTCGCGTTTGCAGAGTTCTGGCTGGAGACCATGGGCTACTTCGATGGTGATCCTGAATCCTTTGATCTTGAGCAGATCCAGGACGAATTGCTCGAACGCATGAGCCACTTGCTCGGACAGTCCTACCGTATGCTGGCCCTGGAGCTGAGCGATACCCAACGGGTCGTCTCCACGCCTGGGGCTGTCACCACCACGCCCTCAGAAAGCAGCCATCGACCAAGCGTGCATGAAACTGCGGCAGAGTTGCCCTCTCCCGACACTAAACCCGAATCAACTGATGCCAAGAGCAAGGTAGAGCCAAATCCAGAAGAACTGCTCAGAGCACCCGAAACAAATGCTTCACCTGCGGTCAGCCCTCTACCACGCGTTCAACAGATTCGTGAGCAAATCAATCGCGAGATCATTCCCGAAGCGGAGCCTTCATTCGAAACCTGCACAATCGACGACCTCTGGACCATCGCACCAACGCTGGATACGCCCGAACAACTGCGTTTAAGCATTGCAGGACTGGCTCGGGAAATGGCGGCCTATGCCGGAGATGCCGAGTGCATCATTGATCAAAAGCTTGGATTGGGCTTCGCGTTGGACATTGAGCGACTCAATCTTTCAGCGCCTCGCTCGACCGGCGTGCATCTAATGCTCCTGGCCCTGTTGCGGGCTCAAGACAAGGTGAACTGGGAGGACCGCAAGCAAATACCCTCCGCACTGTTCGGGCAGCTGTTGCTGGGGGTCTATCAACTCCCTTTACCAGATCGACCGGTCACGGACGTGGGTCTGGAGCGACTGCCTGACAGTCTGTTAATCAAACTGTTTCGCCTGATCCGCCTGGCCCGGCGTCTAATCGACTTAACGCTCACCGCTGAAGACAACTCACCGAAGGAGCCGAGATGAACCTGTCCTTCAATATGCTCAATCAAGCCATGCTAACCCAAGTACTGCACGAACTACGTCTGGGCAACCTGCAACGCTGCAAGGCACTTGGACTGAGTGAGGATGACATCTTCGTGCTGCAATCCTTACCACCGACCACGTTATCGCGCCTGGCCCATGCCACAGTCCCTTGGCTTGAGGTCAAGATTGACTCGCCAGTGCTGCATCGTTTGATTGAACAAGCTGAACGCGACGAACAGAACGAACGGTTGATCAACCGAGCGCTCAAACTCGGCGCCAGCAGCACCATTATGTACCAGTGTTTTGGCTTGGCGCATTCGGAAACAGCCATGCGTCGGCGTCTACTCAAGATAGAAACTCGTAAAGGCCGCCCCCAACATTTAAGCGAAGCGCAGGAGCATGCGTTGTGGCAACGTTGGTGCCAAATACGAACAGAGGACGGCACCGAGGATAAACTCGACGCCATGATGATGCTTGCTGAAGAACAGCAGATCAGCTTGACTATCGTTTGGCAGCAAATCGACCAGTACAGCAACAAAACATGAATGCTGTTCCTGCCAGTCGCTGGCAACGTGTCCTGCAGCAATGCACACAGCAGCTGCATGAGCGCTGGCCAGCACGCCCTACCACTGAACAGCCCTCCAACCAGGCTCTACAGGCTGGCTTTCTGTTTAGTGGCCAATCACACGAAGTCGTGCCACGTCGGCTGCTGTTGGATAATCGGCTGACGCCATTGGAGCGAAATGCTTGGCAGGTATTTCGGCTCATGCTGCAAGGCCAGGGCGTGGCTACGCCACGCTATGAGGATTTGCAGCCTTACCTCTCGAGCGTGCCCTACGGTGCGTCAGCCTCGCGTGAAACCATTGCACGAGTGTTGACGATGCTCAGGCTCACTCGTTGGCTCAGTTTGGTTAGCCGCGGTCGCGATCAAATCAGCGGGCAGCTACAAGGTTCTTTGTACGTTCTGCACGATGAGCCGTTAACCCCCGCCGAAGCCATGGAGCTCGATCAGGACTACCTAGAACTGGTCGGACATGCCCTCGGTCATGCGACAAAGGCCGTGCGTATTGTCGCTCAGCACATTGTGGAGGAGGTCCGACAGGACACGAATATCGATCAGGGTCGGTTACCGACGCGGCTGGACAGTTGGGGCGAACAGTGGGCGCAGCAAGGCTTGGATCAGCCACCCGGTGATGCATTCCACGATTCCGAACGTGGGGAAGATCACCACGTTCGGAATCGTGCAGGCCCTCGTTCGGATTCCGAATCAGGCTCGAACCCTAACGTTTCCAGCACCGTTCGGAATCCGAACGCTGCCTGTACTGTATTAAAAGAAAGTAAATGTACGGTACCGCGCGCGACCTCTACTGTGGATAACCTGCACTGGCCCACTTCGCTGCGCCTGAACCCAAGCGAACGTCAGGCCATCGCCGTGGCGCTGAACAAGCTCAACCCAGCGGATCAGCAGGCGGTGCTTAACGAAGCGGGGGCACGCTGTGCGGCCGGTGGTATACGCAAGCCAGCTGCCTATCTGATGGGCTTGGCCCAACGTGCGCTGAAGGGCGACTTTCGTCCTTGGGCAAGTCAGGCCGAATCATCACCCATCACAGAACCGCCCCCAACCGCCCCCTCGCGGCCATCTCGAAAAAAGGGCGAACCTGCATCAGCCCTCGCCCAAGCGT
This sequence comes from Pseudomonas sp. TE3911, assembly GCF_054062775.1. NCBI lineage: Bacteria > Pseudomonadati > Pseudomonadota > Gammaproteobacteria > Pseudomonadales > Pseudomonadaceae > Pseudomonas > Pseudomonas sp. TE3911. The sequence continues at coordinate 3,266,514 of NZ_JBSSFP010000001.1, forward strand.
GCCTAAATGAGCTGCGCCAACTGTGTGGAGGCAGTGGACGTCAGTAGATTTGATGCCAGTGGCATCAAATCCATAGAGTTCCAATCTACGAAAATATCGGACCGAACCATGGAGCGTTTAGGGAAACGCCTGGGCGTAGTTCCAATAAACGTAGACGTCAGGCATTTGCCCTCTCTCACCAAACCGAATAGACCGCATTCAGCTTTTTGGCTTTCCTTGACCCTCATCTGTCGCAACGTTCCGTCCAAGCCAATGCGAGGACAACACCATGGCCGATCACTATCAACTCAATCTGGGTTCATTGCGCAGCAGCATCACCCTGACCCTGCATACCCACCATGCAGCCCGTATCTGGCAAGGTCGAGCCGCACGCGAAGGCGTCCACTCGATCATGGGTATGGCCGGTTACATCAGTGTCACCAACCTGATCAAACAAACTGCGGCTCAGGACGATCCCTATGCAGATTGGGCCATCGTGCAGCTCGAAGAAAAATTGATGCAGGCAAAGGCTGGAATGCTGGAACTGACTCAACAGTTAGACCGAATAAGACAGGACCTGCCGACACAGATCGACATGGGGGACAACCTCAACATCCACCCCGTTACTTTGCCATTGTACATCGGTAGTCAGCTGGGTTTTCTAGCCGTCTACCTGCTGACCGATTACGACACTCTGGTACGCCATACCCTATTGGCCCATCACACCGCCTTGATCGGCCGAAGAGACATGGAAGCGTGGATCGACGACGGAGCCCACCTGTTACGCAGCTTGTTCGGCCAGGCGCAACGTTATAGACATGCTGGCGTTACACGCGATGATATGGCCGCAAATAATGCTCGCGCACTGGCGGCCGTGGAGAAGTATGGATTGCCCCCGATGGACATCCTTGAGGGTCATCGCCGTTCTCAGTTTGCGCCGCCGATCATTCGCCGTGGTGCTGTAGCAGTGGATGACGCTGACGCGTTGGCAGAGGACGTGGATGGTCCGTCTGTGACCGTGAATGAGCCGGAGGCTGACGCGTGAATCCCATGACCCCGATTCAACCAATGCCCTTCGAAGCGTTGACACCGGATGCCTATCGGCAGCTCGAACACGCAGCCTCCCTAAAAGGCCTTTTAAAACCTTTTAAGGGTAAGGGGGAGTTGGAGCACCTGGCGCAGGTGGCGAGGGAAATCGAGGCGCAGTTATGTCGCCTGATGGAGGCTGTCGTGCAGCAGGCCGGGCAGCCGCCGTACTCGCTATTGAAGATACGATTGGTGCTGCAGAAGACCAGCGCGGGCAGCACCTTTTTGCGTTGGCGCACCCGTGATTTTTCTCGCATGGGTGTGGCGGTTTGGGAACGTCAGATCTCCAACAAAGCATTGCCGCAGATCGTACGAAAGGAATTGCACCGTTTCGAATGCGCGCGTATCGCACTAAACCTTCAGATGAGTGTGGTGCATTCGCTCTACCGCCAGGCTACGACCTGCGCGATCAAAATGGCCAGTGCCGAACAGTTGCTGCGCCAGTTCACACCCGCAGTGGAGAAAACACGATGAGTACTTTTTTCGTCGGCGAAGGCAATATCGGCAGTGCGCCAGAGTTCCAGGAGTTCGCCTCAGGCAATGACGAGCCACGGCGTTTGCTACGGCTGAATGTGTACTTCGACAACCCCATCCCACGCGAGGGCAGCTATGAGGATCGGGGCGGCTATTGGGCGCCGGTTGAGCTCTGGCACCGTGAGGCTGAACACTGGAGCACGCTGTACCAGAAAGGCATGCGCGTACTGGTCGAAGGTCGTACGGTGCGCGATGAGTGGGAGGACAGCGAAGACAATGCGCGGGTGACCTTCAAGATCGAGGCCCGTCGAGTCGGCATCCTGCCTCACCGGGTGCACAGCGTGGTGATGCGGGAACGCTCCAGTGAACCGACGGCCGCTCAAAATACTGAGCAGGCCAACTCGTCGACGTCGAAACCCAAGAAACACAGAGGGCAATCACCTAAGGCCTGAACGACTTCAGGCATAAAAATTGCGCCTCTGCGCGAAGTTCCAGGCCTGTCATTGCTCGCTGCTCATGAAGTCCCCCACCCATTTACAAACGCTCCAAAGATAGCAGCTTCAGCCAACTCAAAGCCGCCCTCACCGACTAATATGAGGAACCTGCAATTCGGGTTTCTCATATCTCGCCCCTGCTACTTCGAACAACGCTGCTCCGAACTCAATCCGGAGTAGTTATATGCGCCTCTTCCTCTGCGAAAAACCTTCCCAGGGTCGTGACATCGCCAAGGTTCTCGGAGCCATCCAGCGTGGCGATGGTTGCCTGATCGGCCCCGAGACAACTGTCACATGGTGTATCGGCCACCTACTGGAAATGGCCCCGCCTGAAGCCTACGGCACTCAATACAAGAACTGGTCGTTGGACCATCTACCGATCATTCCGGCGCAGTGGCAAGTGCAGGTCAAACCCAAGACTGCCGCGCAGTTCAAAATCATCAAACGCCTGCTCAGCGAAGCCACCACCGTTGTCATCGCAACCGACGCCGACCGCGAAGGTGAGATGATTGCCCGCGAATTATTGGAGCTCTGCCGGTACCAAGGCACTGTTCAGCGCCTCTGGCTGTCCGCACTCAACGAAGCATCGATTCGCAGGGCACTGACCTCGCTGAAGTCTGGTCAGGAGACCTTCCCGCTCTATCACTCGGCCCTCGCCCGCAGCCGTGCCGACTGGCTCATCGGCATGAACCTCAGTCGTTTGTTTACCCTTCTTGGTCGGCGGGCAGGCTACGACGGCGTTTTGTCAGTGGGGCGCGTCCAGACACCCACCTTACGTCTGGTGGTCGATCGGGATCGTGCGATTGCCGGCTTCGTCCCGGTGCCCTACTGGAACGTTGAGGTAAACCTATCCTCGATGGGCCAGCGGTTCATCGCGTCGTGGTTACCACCATGCTCAGGACGGGACGAGTCGGAGCGTTGCCTACAACAGGCGCTTGCCCATCACGCAGTCCAAACGATCACCGACGAGAAGTCCGCCACGGTACTCTCGTTACATACTGAGCATTTCCGAGAACCGCCGCCCCTACCCTTCGACCTAAGCACGTTGCAGGAAGTCTGCTCGCGTAAGCTGGGGCTCGGCGTCCAGGAAACCCTGAACATCGCCCAAGCCCTGTATGAAGCCCACAAAGCCACCACCTACCCGCGCAGCGATTGCCGCTATTTGCCAGAGAATATGTTCAACGAGGCTCCCGCCGTACTCGACGCCCTGCTCAAAACGGATCCTGCACTCAGACCTGCATTCGAGGACCTCGATCAATCATTGCGCTCCCGCGCATGGAACAATGCCAAGGTCACTGCGCACCACGGCATCATCCCCACCACCGAACCGGCAAACCTGGTGCGGATGTCCGAACAAGAACGCCATGTCTACGAACTGATCCGTAGCCACTACCTAGCGCAGTTTCTTCCTCATCATGAGTTTGATCGGACCCAGGTCGAACTAACGTGTGGCGAAGAACGATTGACCGCTGTGGGCAAACTTATCTTGGTCCAGGGCTGGAAAAGCTCGCTCGCCGAAAACACCGAGGAGGATGAGCCCAGTCAAAAATCCCAAGTCTTACCCATCTTGCAACAGGGCACGCAGTGCGCAGTGGACGATGTCGAACTCAAATCCATGCGAACTGCCGCTCCTAAACCTCTCACCGAGGGTGATCTGATCAAGGCGATGAAAAACGTCGCCAAGCTTGTCAACGACCCACGCCTTAAACAGAAACTTCGCGACACCACCGGTATCGGCACCGAAGCCACACGAGCTGGCATCATCAAGGGGTTGATTGATCGCGGTTACTTGCTGAAGAAAAAACGCGCGTTAATAGCTACGGCGGCGGCCCATACGCTGATCGAGGCGGTACCCGCTGCAGTTGCGGATCCTGGCATGACCGCGATCTGGGAGCAGGCGCTTGACGAAATCGAAGCGGGACGCCTGTCCTTGGAGGCGTTCGTCGCAAAGCAGGCGAACTGGATTGTTAAGCTGGTCGAACACTATGGAGCGCTCAACTTGTCGATACCGGTCGAAGCCGGCCCGGCCTGCCCCATTTGCAATGCCTCAATGATCAAGCGGAAGGGCAAATCTGGGCCGTTCTGGTCATGCTCGCAGTATCCGAACTGCAAGGGTACTACGCAGTTCAGAAAAGAGACGCGCCGCCCACGACAGTTCGGTTGAGATCAACATGACGTTGGGTTGGTACACAGCTCAGTGCATCATCAGTGGCGCCTGATCCCGCTCCAAATCGATCAAAGGTTGTCCGACTTCACGGGCCAAAGCGATACCTGTCGAAATCCATATCTGCCCCAGTTCGTTGAAGGCTTTTAGGTGGGCAGGATCTTCGTTGAGCCAAAGAACAAGGCGTTCGAAGTGTTCGGGGTTATCCGGGCAATCATGAATCTTGATGAACAGCTCCAGTGTTCGATCCCAAATCACATCCATGACGTCCTTTCTCTCATCTTCCATGTTCAACCATCCCTCAACATGGTCCTTTCAGACCGTCGCTCTTACTAACCAATCTTGACTCTGATCCCTGAAGGGACAGAAACCACGTCGCGATACTCAGCTGTTTCAGTCACTATAACAACCCAATGAGTCGATACTCAACCCTTAAGGATGTTCATGTCAACGGGTCTTTGCTCAACCATTCGGGTTGAACTGGAGAACTCATCACTTGGCACATAAACATCCAACCCAAGCCCAAATCGGGCGCATGATCGCGAAGCACCGCAGCGAGCGTAATCTGACCCAGGAAGAGGTGGCTGAACGTTTAGGGATCGGTAGCGAAGCTATATCGCGCCTGGAACGGGGTGTAGTGGAGCTTTCAGTGGTCAAGCTGATGCAACTGGCTGATATTTTCGATTGCCGGATGGATGAACTCCTGACGGCATCGAGTAATCGCCCCAATGACCAGGGTCAGATGATCGCCGGCCTGCTGAGTGGACTGAAAGAAAGCGACCGTGCCTTTATCTTGGCAACCGTCGAACAATTAGCCGCACATCTCGGCAGTAAGTGACCTCTTTTATCGTGCTAAACGTAGCGTTTTATGAAGGGAACCTGCAGGCTTGACGTCGTGTTGACCTCTCTGCTGTAGTAACTTCGGATAATCGCCAACGGCGACCCAAGACCGATTAGCTCCGGGCAGTTCGGTCAAACTCTTCGAGTTCGGAGCCTCCTCTTCTGCGGGATCTCGTTCCCGTTTTGTGCTCGACCTGATTGTGGTGGCGGATGACCACTGTTGCCTCTACCCGACAATAGCGGTCATCCGCTTCGGCGATCGTATTCAGTCCCGGAGCCCACCGGGGAAACACAGGGCACCCTTTGTGCGCGGATGCGTGCCAGCATATTCCGACCCAGGCCACGACAAGGGTCGGTTGGCGAATCATTGCGCAGTTCAACCAAGTTTTGCGAGGAGCTTGTCGACTGCGTTGGACCGTCAAAGGTGGTTTTTCTCTTCCTCGCCTGGCACACCGCTAGGCCCACTCTTCTTTTTTTTCATTTTCTTAATTCCAGTGACTACCAACGTATTCCGGCCTAAAAAAATCGGGTTGTAGCGTCTTGACGCTCCCCTGTGACAGGCTTATACAAAGGGCGTGGTTCGCTGTCGTTGACAGCCCAGGTAGCCAAAACCTTCAAGGCTACGCCACGTTCGTGGTGGTTTACCCAAGTGCGATCAGCGTTCGGAAGCTCGCGCGGTTACCGCTTAAGCGGTGATGAATGCCGACTACTCCATGCCTGCGGATTACCACCGCAGACGTCCCTCTGCTGCACAGCTATTACCCCAGAAGCATCATTCTGATGGTCATCGGCTTGCCGGTGACGAGTCGTTCATCGCTCGACTTCACCTCACCCACCCTGACGGGGGCTCACTTTCCCGTCAGGGGCTGTGCGTCGCCGTTTTCCCTTGAAACAGGAGAACAACCATGGCCTACGCCAACCAATCCCAAGAAGCGACCTCTTACTTCAACCTGCACACCGCCGGTATCGGCTACCTCAACCGTGTTCGTGAAGTACAGGTCCGCCGCGGTCAGCCATTCATGGCCTGCGATATCGCAGCCTTGCATGGTGCCTCCGATGCAGTGGAGTACACCCGCTTTGATTGCAAAGTCGCTGGTGGCGAAGCTGACCGTTTGATTCGTCTCTATATGGACGCCGTCAAGGCCCAGAAAAAGGTCTTGCTGTCGTTCCGTATTGGTGACCTGTGGATCGACCCATTTCTCTATGAGAAAGGCGATAAACAAGGCCAACCTGGCGCCAGCTTGAAAGGTCGTTTGCTGTTCATCGACTGGATCAAGGTCAATGGCAAGTTCGAATACAAAGCGCCCGCCAGGCAGGAAGCAACAGCACCTGCTGAGCCAGCGCCGATCAATGAACCCTCTCCAACGTCGGCTGATGCCGAAGCGGAGGATACCGACAACCCTACAGAGGCCAGGATTGAACCTGAATCTCCAACCACTCCCCGCAAGGCCCGCCGTGTCGCCACACGTGCTGTTCAGTCCGCCTGAACAATGCATGATGTTTTACATCAAGGCGCTCAATCGAGCGCCTTTTCTTCAACTAGCACAGGAGAACCAATATGGAATGCTTCTGGCTTTGCGACGACTGCCTGTTCGGTGCGGCTTACGAGGACTACAGCACGTTATCGCTGTATTACTCGCCTGATAAGACCGAACAACGCATTGCCGCGATACATCGTGGGCTGGTTCGCCTAATGCCCATCAGTGCCGACTTCGATCCCGAAACCGGCTGGGGCATAACAGCCTTTTCTCCGTTGCCTTGCGACAGTTGTGGTTCACCTATGCACGGTCAACGCCACCGATACACTCGGCTGTAAACCCTACATCACCTGCAAACGCCTGCAACTCCACATCCACCCTGGGGATACCACTCCCCTCGGGCGTGTACCCCCTGATTATTCCCTTCGGAGGTAGCGCCATGAGCACCCCACTCACACTGATTGAGACCTCGGATTTCGAGGCTGATCGCATTATCCAAGAAAACCATCTGATCGACGAAGCGCTGCATATTCTGGATCGTCGGTTTTTCTCCCGCGGGCCTATCCTGACGTCGCCCGACACCGTAGCGGCTTACCTAAAACTGCGTCTTGCGCACCAAGACCATGAAGTCTTTGGTGCGATTTTTTTTGACGCCCAGCACCGGGTGCTGGCGTTCGAAATCCTCTTTCACGGCAGCATTGATGGCGCCAGCGTTTACCCCCGCCAAGTCGTTAAGCGTTCCCTCGCGCATAACGCTGCGGCCGCCATTTTTGTTCACAACCACCCCTCAGGCTGTACGGAACCCAGCCAGGCGGATCGTGTCTTGACCGCTCGGTTGAAAGAGGCATTGGCCTTGATCGACGTGTGCGTACTGGATCACTTCATCGTGGGTGAAGGTCGCCCGCTCTCCCTTGCCGAATACGGCTGGCTTTAACTCTCACAGGCGCCTACGGGCGCCTTATTCATTTTCATTCTGGAGCACGGTCATGAACCCCACACACCAAGCCCCCGCCCTGCTGATCGCCTCAAATCCATTTACTCGCGGCTACGACAAACTTTATTTCGAACGGCTGTTAATGATCGCCTACGAGGAGGGTTGTCCTCCCTGCTTTCGGCCTATGCACGACTCCCAGGCGCATCTGCCCGACGATACGTTGCAACTGGTCCCCTGCATCTTCAATGATGATTTCGCCTTGATCAGCGAAGGTCAATCCATTCTGAATGAATTGGATGGTTGCTGCCCGTCCAACGGACTGGTGCACCAGGTGGTCTATGCCGTAATAGGCGAAGTGTTCAACGAGCAGTGCCACGTCGCGGACTTTGACTCCTTGAAGGAAGCCAAGTCCGTGGTCCATCAATTGAGCTTCGAGACTGGACACTACAGCCGAGCTTGGGAGATCAGTACCGCACACCTCACTGAAGAAGCATTGCGCTACTTGGAGCGCCGGGCTGGCAATTTCGACTCCAGACCAGCCGGTCTGCTGTTTGAACCCTTTGTCCTGACGGACTGCAATGGCTTCGGGTGTAAGCTGATCTGCACGCCCTGGACCGACGATAACCTGGTAAAAATCGAGGGCTGTTCTTACTCATCGCTGAGGCAAGAACAACTCGATGCCGGTACGCCGGCAGCCTTGGTCAACGTACTGTATTTGGCGGCATTGGCGGATGTGCGATTGTTGATCTTCGATCCCGACGCTGCTGTCTTGAATGGGCTCGCCATTTTCGATGAATAGCAACGCGTTCAGCGTTAACACGACCCTCCTTGAATCGACTTTCTAAATGAATCGCTCCTTCACCTCATGTCAGGTTCTGCACTGAATCTGACACGAGGTTTTTTCATGGAGCGTTTTTTTACGCCTGTCTGCCTGCTGGGTCTTTTGAGTGCCTGCAGCGCGCAAATCCCCACCCCATTGCCGACTAATCCAAAGATCGACAGTGGTTCCAATCGGACCCAATTATCAAGGAGCCCGGCCGAAGCAAGCCATCCGGCGGAGATCCGTTATGGTCGCTATACGCTGGTGAGCACAGAGCCCACCACGGAGCAACGTGATCTTCTCGCTCAAATCATTGATGTGAACATACCGTCCAACCTTAATCCCTCGGTACAGGAGGCGATGCACTACGTGCTGCAGCGCTCGGGTTATTCGCTCTGCCCTACCACCGAACTAGTAAAGACACTTTTCACTCGGCCTCTGCCTGCTGCCCATTACCGGCTCGGCCCGATTGCGTTACGCAGCGCACTACAGGTACTGGCGGGCTCCGCCTGGCAACTCACGACCGATGAGGTCAGCCGTTCGGTCTGCTTCGAACAGCAGAAAGCTGATGTCGGCATCGTGCGGGCTACACCAGACTCGTCCCATCAGGCGGAGGCACGTCCATGAAAGCCTCGACGTTTCAAACCATCATTATTGGCTTACTTTGCCTGGCAGTCGCCGGGCTGAGCGGCGGTTTGTTTAACCAGTATCAGCGCATGGCAGAGCTACAGAGTACGAACACCCAGCGCCTAAAAAATTTGGACACCTTGCAACGTGATTTAAGCGCGCTCAAGGACGCACAGGAGAAAATGCAGTACGCGCTGAAAGACCTGAAGCAGATGGTCGATACCGGTGAACAACAGGCCAATACCCTCGATCCGATGCTGGATCAGTGGGCGCAAGAGATACAGGAGATGCGCGACGGTCTGGCAGACCGCGCCACCGTGAAAGACCTGATAGCTCTAAGCGGACGCTTTGAGCACGTCGAACAGCAGCTCCTTGAGCTCAAGACTCAGCCACCCCTCCTACCGCCAACCTCTTCCGCGAACAAGCCGAAAAAGACGGCTCGCCCAAAACCCGTCCCGCTATCGCCACCGTTCTCAGTGTTGGGTGTCGAGTCCCGCGGGGGTGAGCGCTTTTTGGCAGTCGCACCTCATGACAGTAGCTCTCTCATAGATGTTCGGCTGCTGCATGCCGGCGAGCGGTTCGGAGCCTGGCACCTGAAAGTGCTTGAGCCGCACTCAGCCATCTTCTCGGTGGCCGCTCAGCCAGATCAGACCGTGCAACTCCCTTGAGAAGCGATCATGAACAGAGTGCCACTACTCCCCGTCGTTTGTCTCGCGTCGCTACTGGCCATAGGCACTGCGATGGGCACCCCTGCCACGACACGGTCACGGATCCAGGACACAAAATCCACTCCGCTGGGACGCTCGCACTCTGAACAGGCCGCAAGCTGGGGGCTCACGGAGCAGGAGTGGACACACTTCGAACAGATCCAAGCCGGCCCACGCGGTTTCTGGAGCCCGAACCTCGATCCGTTGACCGCCCTCGGGGTTGAGGCCCAGACCGACCAAGAACGCCAGCGCTATGCCGAATTACAGGTAGCACTGGAAGCCAAACGTGCCGAGCGTGAATTGGCCTACCAAAACGCTTACACCGCGGCCTGGACCAAGCTGTTTCCCGGGCTGCTGCCGATCCAGGGCATGGCATCCCCGTCCCCTGTCAGCTCATCGGTCGTGCCGCGCCAGTCTCTATTTGTCGAGGACCACTGCCCGGCATGCACCGCCGAAGCGCAGCGTCTGCAAAGCAGTGATACGGCGTTCGATATCTACCTGGTGGGCAGCCAGGGCAAGGATGAACGCGTCCGCAGTTGGGCTCGGCAAGCGGACATCGATCCGGCTAAGGTTCAACGCCGGCAGATCACCCTGAACCATGACCATGGTCGCTGGTTCAGCCTGGGGGCTCCGGGGCCATTGCCCGCCGCATTTCAACAGGTGAATGGACAATGGCAACGTCTCGATTGATTGCTATTGCCCTTCTGCTGACGGTGCACGCGGTTCGGGCTAACGAACTTCCCCCTCCGGCTTATCAACTGGCGGCGCATGACGCCAACATCCCTTCTACGGTGTTGTTCGCGATTGCCTTACAGGAGAGCGGTATTCGCGTCCGTGGTCGACTGCTGCCGTGGCCTTGGACCCTGAATATCGCCGGAACACCCTACCGTTTCGCCACTCGCCAGGCCGCATGTCACGCCTTGCTCAAGGCGCTCACACAATATGACGCTAAACGGGTCGACGTCGGACTTGGGCAAACCAACCTGGGTTATCACGGACAACGTTTTTCCAGTCCCTGCGAAGCTCTCGAACCCTACCGCAATCTGGCTGTGACTGCCGCCCTGCTGCAAGAGCATCACGCCGTCACCGGTGACTGGGTTTCAGCCGCTGGGCGTTATCACCGCCCTGCGGGAGGTTTACCCGCCGCGCGCTACCGCGATGGATTCTCCCGGCAACTCGCGCGACTGCAGGCTTCTGCTGAACAGGGCACACCACCATGAAACGAATTCCTATTGCTTGTTACTTCTCCCTGCTCTTGACTGCTTGCTCCCATTCGGAACAATCCGTTGCAGAGGACCAGTTTGGCGGCCTCACCCGTACCCATTTTCAAGTTTCCAAGCCTCCGATCAACGACAAGATCCAGCCAGCTCGGGCCATACGTGCGGACCTATCTGCATTGGCTGATGAGTCTTGGATACTACCCGTGCGCAGCTCTTATTTGAGCCCAGGCCAGATCACGTCTCGCGTCCTGAACATGCCAGGCTTGCAGCCATTTTTTCTAGTCGGTGAGGATCCCCAATCATTGGCTTGGCTGCATCAACGTGCGGCTGAACTGCGGGCAATAGGTGCAGCAGGCCTCGCCGTTGAAGTGGCCGATACTGAAGCCCTGGCCCGGATTCGAGCCGCCGCCCAGGGGATCACCATCCTGCCGGTCAACGGTAACGACATCGCCACCCGCTTGAAGATCGAGCACTACCCCGTCTTGATCACCGCCACCTCATTGGAACAATGAGTCCAGGTCATGGCCGAACATGCGATGGAGTCCAAGCTCCGGCCGGCGGTGGAGTTGTACACCGTAGCGATCTGCATCGCCGCCGCGGTGTTGTGCGTGTACTCGCCCTGGGCCGTGGCCCTGTCACCCGAGATCGGGCTGATTGCGGCGCTGGCCTATACCCTATTCGGCCTGATCCGCCTGCGACAAGCCTGGGAGGTGTTGCGTTATCGACGCAATATCCGCCGGCTGCCCCGTTACGAGCTGACCAGTCGACAGATTCCGATCAGCCGCAAGCGTCTGTTCATGGGCCGCGGCTTCCGCTGGACCCGCCTGCACACCCAGCGCCTGGTCGAAGCCCAGGATCCGGCGGTTGCCCACTATGTTGACCAACCGACCTGTTACCGTCTGGCCCGTGGACTCGAACGGCGCCTGGAGCATGCACCGTTTCCGCTCTCGACATTGGCCCGTGTCACCGCCTGGGACAGTGCCTTCAATCCGTTGCGCCCTTTGCCCCCGGTAGGTGGCTCGCCGCTGTTGCATGGGGTCGAGCCCAATGAAACGGAGGTCAGTCTGCCACTGGGCGAACGGGTCGGACACACCCTGGTGCTAGGCACTACTCGCGTCGGCAAGACGCGACTCGCCGAGGTGTACATCACCCAGGACATTCACCGCGTCGAACATGAGGTGGTCATCGTTTTCGATCCTAAGGGCGATGCCGACCTGCTCAAACGCATGTACGTCGAAGCCAAACGCGCCGGTCGGGAAAAGGAATTCTATGTTTTCCATCTAGGCTGGCCAGAGATCTCCGCGCGTTACAACGCCGTAGGACGTTTCGGGCGCATTTCGGAAGTGGCGTCGCGCATCGCCGGGCAGCTCAGCGGTGAAGGCAACTCCGCGGCCTTTCGTGAGTTCGCCTGGCGTTTCGTCAACATCATCGCCCGCGCTCTGATCGAGTTGGGCCGGCGTCCGGACTACCTGCAGATCCAGCGACATGTGGTCAACATCGACGCCCTGTTCATCGAGTACGCCCAGCAGTTTTTCGCCAAGACCGACCCGAAGGCCTGGGAGGTGATCGTCCAGCTCGAAGGCAAGCTCACCGAGAAGAACATTCCCCGGCATATGATAGGACGCGAAAAGCGGGTGGTGGCCATCGAGCAATACCTGGCGGTGAAGCGTGTATTTGATCCGGTAATGGACGGACTGCGTTCTGCGGTGCGCTACGACCGCACTTACTTCGACAAAATCGTAGCCTCGCTACTGCCGCTGCTGGAGAAACTCACCACCGGCAAGACCGCTCAGTTACTTGCTCCCAACTACACCGATCTGAATGACCCGCGGCCGATCTTCGATTGGATGCAGATCATCCGAAAACGCGGCATCGTCTACGTTGGCCTTGATGCGCTGACTGATGCCGAAGTGGCCGCCGCCGTGGGCAATTCAATGTTCGCCGACTTGGTCTCGGTCGCGGGACATATCTACAAACATGGCATTGACCATGGGCTGCCTCAATCTGGCAACGCTGGTGACAAACTGCCAATCAACCTGCATGCCGATGAGTTCAACGAGTTGATGGGCGATGAGTTCATTCCGCTGATCAACAAGGGGGGCGGTGCCGGTATCCAGGTAACCGCCTACACCCAAACCCTCAGCGATATCGAAGCACGTATAGGCAACCGGGCCAAGGCCGGCCAGGTGGTCGGCAATTTCAACACCCTACAGATGCTGCGGGTGCGCGAAACCGCGACCGCGGAACTGCTCACCCAGCAGTTGCCTAAGGTTAATGTGCTGACCAAGACCCTGGTCTCGGCCGCGACCGACACCTCCGATCCGGAGGCCAACACGGACTTCACCTCGTCCTCACAGGACCGTGTCAGCAGCACCAGCGTGCCGCTGATCGAGCCTGCTCACATCGTCAGTTTGCCCAAGGGGCAAATGTTCTCCCTCCAGACTGGTGGCCAGCTTTGGAAAGTCCGCATGCCGTTGCCAAAACCCTCCAACGATGATGCCATGCCCAAAGACCTACAGGAGCTCACTCAACGGATGCGGGCAGCCTACAACGCGCAGGCGGGGCAGTGGTGGAGCACCAGTAGTGGAGGCCCAACAGCAAACTTCGATTGGGATCAGGTGGGATAGCTGCCCCCCGCCACAGGCTTCGACTCAGCAGAAAAATATCCAGAAGATGTAGTACCCAAATCAACTCTGCAGCGCGCTATGGAGTGAACGATGGCGACTTCCGTCCAGAACACGCCACGACAACCGATCCAGAGGCCAGGACTAATCATCTCGACCATCAGCCTCGTCCTGCGCATCATCGCCGTTCTGATGGCCTCATTGCTGTTCTCGATCCTCATAGAGTTCGCTGGTTTGCTGCTGTTCTGGGGCGATCAGGGTTGGCGGCACAGCCAAGCAATGCTGGAGAACGAAATGGGCTGGCTGAGTGAGCACTTCAAATCTTCTCTCATTCTCCAAAAACCTGGACAGACGATTGTCCAGTGGCTGGACTTCCTCAGCCAATGGTTGTTGGTTAAGACTGGCTTTGCGAATTTTGCCCAGCAGGCGCGGGTATCAAGCCATGGCAACGGCTTATGGAACTGGACTAACCAGCTCTACGTGAGCATTGAAGATTTCGTGCTAGCCGCGGTGTTCGTTACTTTCACATTTGTGGTGCGGTTGACCATACTGGTATTGATCACGCCGCTGTTCTTGCTAGGCATGCTCACTGGCTTTGTCGATGGTTTGATACGCCGTGACCTGCGCAAATTTGGCGCGGGTTTAGAAAGCAGCTTTGTCTATCACCGCGCCAAGCGAGCAGTGTTACCTCTGCTGATCTTGCCCTGGATTATTTACCTATCCATACCGTTTTCACTCAATCCCATTGCGATTTTCCTTCCTTGTACGGTGATGCTCGGAATAGCAACCGCGATCACCGCAGCGACGTTCAAAAAATACATTTGATAGAACATATCCGCATCCACGGCAAAGCCTTCACCTTTGACAAAGATGGCGAAACAGATTGAGGTAAGACCACGCATAGCGAAGGTTGAAATCAGGTCGTCGCTAAAAGGCCAAGAGCAGACTTCCGCTATCCCAGGCGATATAGCGCTTGAACGTGGGATGTCGCTAGCCCTGTACGCTGCAAGTTTCGGCGACTTTGCGAACAGGGAAGCGCGGTTGCGGCGATCACTAGACTGCCGTGCTTTTTTGCTTGTTTTATCCGATGAGATATAAGGGCTCCATGGTAGCCCAGGCCTCGTGCATTCTTTCGGGTAGCAGCCGTCCCAAGGTAGGCAACCCCATTGCAGGCCAGGTAGATCAACGCTCCAGCAACGACCTTTCCATCAGCTTTAACGACGTAGATTTTCAGACGTTCATTTGACATCAGTCCTGCGAACGAAGCCTGGCTCAACTGAAGGTGCTCTGGCTTGGTGTGAAATCCACTCGCATGCAAGGCTGCGAACTCAGGAAGCGTTTGTGAGGTGGCCTCTTCGATTTCGAATGAGTGGTGGTTCAAGATCACGTCCTCGATGGAGCACGCGAGTTGCAGATGCGTCCACCCCCTCAGACGCTCCAGTCGCTTCTCCCCCACAAACACGTAAGGTTCCAACGTCGAGGCCTTTCCGATAAGAGGCGTTACGGTCGAATACTCTGCTGATTCCTTGAGCAAGCTCAAGAGTGACTGGGGGCTGCCGGTGCTATCGCCGTAGATGCGATTGAGCATCGGGTTAGGTGATGCCTTCACTTGAAAGCATGGAAAAGTTTCGTTGAAAAACACACGAGCACCAAAAGGGTTTCCACTTATCCGAGACAAACTCTCGACGCGTGCACACAAATACTCGTTTTCTGCGGCCTCAATCGCATGAGCCATTCCGACATTCATGTGCGTAATCCTTATTGCGTGATTTCCCAGAAAGGTAGCGGCAAATTAAACAATACGCACCTGCAAATACACCTTCTGGTAGATAATCTGCTCTGGCGTCCCATTTGGGTCGAGGCTATATAAAAAACGGTTTTGAGCACGTCAGGTGTTCAAAACCGGCATTCAGAACGACGCGACAGGCTAGAACACGCGACTCAGTTCAGTAGCACTGTAAATCGTTCTTCTGGAAGTCCCGCAGCGACAATCGCTTCGGCTTTTATCAGCGTGCCATCGAAATCTGCCGGCTTATCCAGCCCTATCCGTGCGCTGGTGCAGTAAAGCGTTTCATAACCAGGTCCGGCTAACACCGGGCAAGTGGTCTGAATACACGGGGAGTCGATCACGCTGTCAACTTTGCCGTCCGGCGCGTAACGCACGACTCTTCTACCGCCCCATTCCGCATTCCAGAGAAAACCCTGCGCATCAATGCAAGAGCCGTCTGGCGCGCCCTGACCGTCGACTTTTTTGGTGAACACACGCTGGTTTTCCAACGATGGGTAATCGCAGCAGGAAATGCATCCTCGCAGGGAGTCCGCGTAATACAGGATGGAACCGTCCGGGCTGAAACAGATGCTGTTCGGGATCGACACTTCGGGAAGGTCCAGCGTTTCTGTCTCGAGCGTCGCGACATTGAGCCGGTGAAATCTGCCTATGGTTTGCACCTGCTCACCGGCGTCCATCGTGCTGAATACAAAGTTGCCCATGCGGTCGCAGCGGCCATCATTGATTCGGGTTCCGGGCACGCCAGGGGTGGCTGTGATTTTGCTGAAACGACCGGTGCTCACGGTGTAGTAGCCCAGGCAGGATGCCAGTCCCATCAGCAATACGTCTTCGTCTGCGGTGAGGGCAAATGATCCTAGCGGCTCTGGCAGGGACCAACGCTGCACGTTGCCGCTTTCGGGGTCCAGAGCACGCAACTCGCAGCCGGGGATGTCGGTCCAGAACAGGCGTTCGGTTCTTTCACACCAGACAGGACACTCGCCAAGAAGACTGGTGGTGCTGATTAGGGTTTTAAACATGGTTGCGTCCTACGAAACAGGATGGGGCAAACAAGACTGTCAGTTGGAGAAAAGCGCTGACCACCTGTCACCGAACAGGGCGATGGCCAAGCCTGCTAGCATCACCATCGACCCGGCCAACTTGACGAGAGACACCGGCCTTTCCGATGCCCCCATCAATCCGAAATGATCGATAACCAGTGACGAGATAATCTGCCCTGCGATAGCGAGGCCCAGCAGGGCTGACAGACCGATTTTTGGCGCAAGCACCACATAACTAAGCAAGGCACCGGCACCCAGCAGACCGCCCAACAGGCTCCACCAGGGCTGGGCAGGTATAGCCGCCAGTGAAGCCACTATCCCGCCGCGCATCAATGAAAAGAAGCCCAGGCATACCGCACCGGCAGTAAATGAGAACAGCGCCGCCGCTACGGAATCTCCACCCACACCTTTAGCGAGTTGACCATTCAGCGTGGTCTGCAGGGTTATGCCAAGCCCTGCGGAGATAGCCAGCAGGTAGTAGGCTGCGTTCATCTCGCGTCTCCTTACTTGGCTGACTCAAGCGGCATGAATGTCTCGGCAAAAATGTCCGACTGGTAGCCTGCGGCAGCAAACAGATGCTCACGGGATTCGTCGATTGCTGCGCGCAGCCTTTCGCTGTCCACGCCCAGCACCTTGCCGCCGCGCTTGACGATGCGACCGCCAATGATGACCGTGTCGACATTGCTGCGTTCGGCTGCATGTACAACGGTGCCGAATGCGTTACCCGACGGGTAAAGGTTGATGTCCTGCGCATTGATAAGGATTAGGTCGGCCTGTTTGCCGGGGGCCAGGCTGCCGACTTTGTCCTGCAATCCGGCACAGGTAGCGCCGTCGAGAGTGGCGGCTTTGAGCAGGCCATGAGCAGGCAGGGTCACCGGATGATGTTCTGCGCCGCAGCAGCGCTGCTGGTGCATGCCCATGACGCGCTGCAGGTAGAACGCCACCCGCATCTCCATGAACATGTCACCGCTGTAGGAGGTTTCGTTATCGACACTCAGTCCCGGACTGATACCGTGACGCAGGGCCGACTGCATGGCGAACATTCCATCTTCAATGCCGTAGTGGGCATCTGAACGCGGGCATACGTTGACCCGCACGCTAGCCTCGCGAAGGATTTTCCAGCCGGCGTCCGGCAGCGCTGTGCAGTGGTTGAAGATGTTATCGGGGCGCAGCAGACCCTCGCGATGCAAACCCTCCAACTCAGCTGCCATGTCCCCGCCGAAAAATTCGGTAATGATCGGCAGCCCCAAGCGCCGGGCTTCAGCCCAGAGCTCAGGCTCCAGCTGCGCCATCACCGCCAGCGAGAGCAGTGGGTTGTCGCCGTTCTTGACGTATTTTTCCTGCAGACGCTCCAGGTTGCCGGGCCAGTGGGCTTTGTCCCATTCACCGGAAACTGGCGCACCGGAGGCGTGAACGGAGCGGATACCCGCATCGAGCAATGCCTCGACCGCAGCATCGGAGTGCGCGCCGGTGCGGCTGTTGTGCGAGTTATCGACCACGGTGGTGATGCCGGCATCGATGCAGCCCAATGCAGTCAGCAGATTGCCGATATACATGTCAGCCGGGCGATAGTATTTGGCGAACGAGAAGTGCGTTGCGTTGCAGTAGTCTTCCAGGGTTTCGGCATTCGGATTTATTCGACGCAGTTGGCCCTCCCAGGAGTGACGATGCGTATCGACCATCCCGGGCATGGCAATCATGCCGGATGCCTCGATAACCATAGCTTCGCCGGCCTCAAGGTTTTCACCTATGGCCGTGATGGTGCTGCCTTCGATAAGGATATCGCCGCGCGCCAGATTGCCGATATCGCCATCCATGCTCAGCACAGTGGCGCCGCGGATAAGTGTGCGGGCGGCCGGAGCGGCCGGAGCCTGCACGATGCTGCGGTTATATTCAGCCATTTTCTGTACACCTCCTCAAATTTCGTTGGAGGCAATGTACGCAATGCGGTACTGCGGGAAAAAGATGGTTAAACTGTTTTTATTATTCAATATTTACGAATAATAACGACTTCCCCCGATCACTGCTTTGAGGCTGCTAACAGTCATGGACCGTATTCAAGCGATGCAGGTTTTCGTACGTGTGGCTGAAGCAGGAAGCTTTATCCAGGCGGCGCAGACGCTCTCTCTGCCGGCCTCGACAGTTACCAGCAGCGTTAAAAATCTTGAGAAGTACTTGCAGGTGCGCCTGCTGAACAGAACCACGCGGCGAGTCAGCCTGACGCCTGAGGGCGCTCAATATCTGACGCAATGCAGGGAAATATTGGAGCTGATCGAACACACAGAGACCAGCCTGACGGATTCCGTAAAACGGCCACAGGGGCGTTTGCGTGTCGATATGCCGGGTGGCATTGCACACTTCATCGTCATGCCAAACCTGCAAGACTTCTACAGGCGCTACCCGGATATCTACCTGATGATAGGCGTCAACGATCGGCAGGTTGATCTGGTTCAAGAGGGTGTCGATTGCGTTATTCGTACAGGCGAGCTCGATGACTCAACGCTCGTTGCGCGCCCACTCGGCCGGTTTCGCTGGGTGACCTGTGCTTCTGTCGCCTATCTCGAAGAAAACGGTACTCCGCAAACTCCGCAAGATTTGTCTCACCACCGGGCCATCCATTACTTCTCGGGCCGCGCAAGGCAAGCAGGCGAAATGCGCTTCGCCCGTGGCACCGAGAAAATCTCAGTCCCGGTGAACGGCACTGCGGCAGTCAACGAGACCGGGCTTTACATCAAAATGTGCCTGGAAGGCTTCGGGCTGGTGCAGCTCGCTGAAAACGTGGTCAGCGAGCATCTGCGAGAAGGGCGGCTGGTCGAAGTGCTTGCTGACTGGCAGCCCGCATCGGTTCCTGTACACCTGCTATACCCGCATCAGCGCTTTCTATCGCCAGCTGTGAGCGCATTCGCTGACTGGATTGCTGGGCTTGTTCGCGACGATGATTCAGCAGGTTCAAGTTGAACGTTGCGCCCGGCCAGCATTCCGGTGAATGCACCGGCTACGGAGATTGCGGCTGTGATCAGCAGCGGTGCTGTCCAGCCACCGGTCCAGTCGTGCAGTTGGCCTAGCAGCAAGGGGCCTGCGGCTGCCATCAGGTAGCCGACGCACTGCGCCATTCCTGAAAGTGCCGCCGTGTCACCGGCATTTTTTGTGCGCAAGCCGATGAAGGTCAGGCCAAGCATCATGCTGGCACCAGAGCCGAAGCCCAGGAACGCGGCCCACAACATGGCGTAGTCTGGCGCGTAAATGAGCCCGATCAGGGATGAGGCGGTTAACAGGCTGACGGTAGCGGCTGCCAGTTTCTGGTCTTTGAGACGGCGAAGCGTGGCCGCCAGAATCAAGCCGGGAATGGCCGTTGTCAGTTGAAGCGTGCCGTGTACCGTGCCTGCTTGCTCCGGGGATATGCCATGGTCCATCAGAATGGTCGGCAGCCAGCCGACGGCGACATAAAAAGGCATCGCGTTCAGCCCCATGAACAGTGTGACCTGCCATGCCAGCGGCGAACGCCAGACGGCCACGGTTGGCGCTTGTTTCGGACCGGACAGATTTACGTGTTCGTGTTTTTTCAACTGCGGCAGCCACACCACCAGCGCCAACAACGGGGCTGCGACCAACAAACTCAGGGCAATCGGCCATCCCCATGATTGGGTCAGCGGAATTATTACGGCTGAACCGACAGCGCCCGCTGCACCCATCGTGATGGAATAAGCGCCGGTCATGGACGCCATTTTTGTCGAGAAGTCGCGTTTGATCAGGCCGGGCAGCAGCACGTTGCCCAGGGCGATCCCAGTGCCTATCAATATCGTACCGGCGTACAACGCCCACGCGCTGCCTGCGGAGCGGAGCAGGATGCCCGCTGAAATAACCAACAGTGCACCGAAAAGCGTGCGCTCGATGCCGAACCTGCGGGCGACCGATGCGCTGAGCGGGGAGAAGGCTGCAAAGGCAAGTAATGGCAGTGAAGTAAGCAGGCCTAGAGCTGAGGCGCTCAAACCAAAATCATTCTGGATCAGCGGCAAAACGGGCGCGATGCTGGTAAAGGGAACGCGCAGGTTCACGGCGATAAGCAGAATGCCTGCGACGAGCGCGATGGCATGCCACTTGTTTTTTGTATCTGACATATTCTTTATCTGTCCTCTTAATAGAAGACAACTGTAGAGAACTTCAGAACTGTATAATATAGATATCAAGACATCTGACACCTAAATTATGCCAAGCCCAAAAAATGTCGTTTCCTCGCCGGAAGATTTCGATTCAGACCTTTTCGCCCAAGCAGCGATTGCCCTCAAGGTTGCGCCTGACCTCAGTGATTCGGGTGCCCGCCCGCATGACCATCGCAAAGGCCAGCTGATCCTGTCTTTGCATGGCGCAGTGAGCTGTGAGGTGCAAAATGCACTCTGGCTTGTCCCTCCCCAGCACGCTGTATGGATCCCGGGCGGTACGCCGCATAGTTGCCGAGTGACCGAAAACGCCCGGACCTGCTTTTTGTTCGTTGAGCCCGGTGCGGCAGCCATGTCTGAAGAATGCTGCACGGTTGCCATTACGCCCCTTGTTCGGGAGATGATCCTGCATCTCGCTGAACAGGAACCTGCTTACCATTCCGAGGGCAAGACAGCGCGGCTGGTTGCAGTGCTGCTTGAGCAGCTTTCCGATGCTCCGCTGAAAGAGCTGCATTTGCCGATATCAGCCCACCCCAAGATCAAACAAATCGCGGATACGCTCTTTGCAGACCCTGGAGACAGAACCACGTTGCGCGAGTGGGCCACTCGGCTTGCAACCAGTGAACGAACGCTGGCCAGGCTTGTAGAAAGCACGACCGGGCTGAGCTTCGGACGCTGGCGTCAACAATTGCATTTGATGATCGCGCTGAGCCATTTGGCAGAGGGGGTATCCGTGCAGCGTGTGGCGGGCATTCTAGGATATGACTCTGTTAATGCCTTCATCACGATGTTCAAGAAAGCCCTGGGTAAACCGCCTACTCAGTATTTTTCCTCTCTGCGTTGATGCTCTGTTGGTTTATACAAAGCACCGACGCTGTAGAACGTTCAGCGGCTATCTGCTATTGGCCGATTCCGTTGTAGAAGTCGTCTTTTGTCTAAATGGCAGAAAAGTTCGCGCTCGATATTGAAATCTGTGTTTTGGGCGGAGGACTCACGACTCGGATTTCACGTAGCAGCACGCAAAACAGGTGTTTACCTATCAGTACCCGAGCGTTTTGGACAAACCGACTGTTTCAACAGACGCGGCCGGAATCTACCCCTCAGGAGCGACCCCCTTCAACGCAGAGCATGTAATAACGCCAAGGGGTTTCACTTTTAGGTTCTTCATCTGTCGGAAATCTATAAGCCTCGTGTCCCCGCACTCATACCGTCTTGACGTTAATAGCTGCGCCGATAGTGCCTCCGGAAACAGATACGATGTAGCCGGCCGCTCTTGGCGGTTAGCTTTTTCCGGACATCGAGCAGAAACATGGTTCTGCTGAATTGACAGGCTACAGACCTTGGTGAGTGCATGCTGTGAAGAACGGCCGAGGAACGGCTTGCCAAACCCTGCAGACATTTGGCAGATAATATACTTCTTGACCTGTTGGGTAACCCACTCGGATTTCAAGCTGTCGAAGACTCTCTCGAACGGGTCGAACTGGGGATCTATCAATAACGTATTGGTTTGATCTAGATGCCTGAGCGCTACCAAAGAGGTCGCAAACTATTGAGCGTCCTCCGTCTCCTGAAGGAGGATTTCGAGCTTTGGAACTTCGATCATTTGGCTGTTTTACCATGAATATCTCGGGACGCTCCTTCGAGCGTACTCCACAAGCTGCGCATCGTAGGATTCTCATTAGTTATCGAGCAGTATGAGCGTATCTCTAGCCGCGTACTCCATTCATCACCACCAGCTTTCACCAACTGACCTAGTTTGAGTTCGTCGATGACAGCGCTGTGGGGCAACCATGCCACCCCGTAACCCTCTATAGCCATTCGCATCAAAAGCATCGCCATGTCCGCTTCATAGCAGCGCTCCAGTACGCTCACACATGGGCCATTTCTGATGACGATGTTCGCAACACGCCCCAAAAAAGTGGTAGCCGTATAAGCGAGGTGTGGAACGGGTTTACTGGAAGTGCCAGGTAAGCGATAAAGCGGCTGCCCCTTTTTGTCAGGTGCGCACAATGGAATGAAGGCATCATGTCCCAACGTCAGACTGCCGAACTTTGCCGGGTCTAGAAGTATGGGCGCCAAAGGATGGTGATAGACGATCATCAGATCGCACCCCCCCTCCTCCAAGGCGATGACCGCGTCATGTATGTTCGCGGCGACGACTCGAGCATTGAACTGTTCATTATGCTGCTGAAACTGAGTTAGCCACTTTGGTAAAAATGTCATCGACAAGCTATGGCCAGCGGTCACCTGAATGGAACGGCCTGGCATCCGCTCTACCTCCCGCAGGCTAGAGCGCAACTTCATTAGTCCCGCCAATGCTTCGCGGCTTTCCTCACAAAATGTGCGACCAGCCGGCGTCAGTTGGACAGGATAGGTTCCACGATCCACCAACTCTGCGCCTACCCATTCTTCAAGCGACTTGATACGCCTCGACAAAGCCGACTGGGTCACACAGCGAAGCTCCGCAGCTCGAGAGAAATTCTTCCACTCCGCGACCGCCAGAAGATCATCCAGCCATTTGATTTGCATACCGATACCCCATTCCAGAATGAGCAGCTTACTGCCCCGCAGCCTCAATAAATCAGCAATTTGGAAAGCTATTCCAAAAGCGCATGAGCCTATCGGGATTACTCATCATGCCACTGCATACCCGACCATAGAATCGAAATCGTAGAAGCGAGGCCAAAGAGCTTTGACCGAATGCCACTTGTCTCCTGCCAAGTAAAAAAAGCTAAAAAACCACTTGAGGATAGCTCCGTGAGGAAAAATAAACTTCCGCGTCGAATCGCAATTGGCATCGTCTTAGGCGTGCTTGTCGGTTGGGCGTGCCATCACTTCGCAGAGGGTGAACAAAGCGCCAAAGAGATAGCGTCTTACTTCTCAATGGTCACTGACATATTTTTACGCATGATTAAGATGATCATTGCGCCGCTGGTGTTCGCCACCTTGGTGGGCGGAATTGCCAGCATGGGAAACTCCCGCTCCGTTGGGCGCATAGGCCTGCGAGCCATGACCTGGTTCATCACCGCTTCGATAATATCACTGACAATCGGCATGGGACTGGTGAACCTATTTCAACCCGGTGCAGGACTGAACATGGAGGTCGTACAACATGCGGCGAGCCCCGTTGTAAACACCGGGGATTTCAGCCTCAAGGTTTTCATCAGTCACGTGTTTCCACGAAGCATTGCTGAAGCGATGGCCAACAACGAAATCCTGCAAATCGTGGTCTTCTCGTTGTTCTTCGGATTTGCCTTGGCGAGTTTGAAACGAGCGGGTTACCCAGCGATTTTCGATAGCATCGAAGAGCTGTCCAAGGTGATGTTCAAGGTCACGGACTTCGTCATGGCCTTCGCACCAATTGGCGTTTTCGCAGCCATCGCATCGGCGATCACCACTCAAGGCCTTGGCTTGATAGTCGATTACGGAAAGCTGATTGCAGAGTTCTACTTGGGAATCGTGATTCTGTGGTGTGTGTTGTTCGGTGCTGGCTACCTGTTCCTGGGCCGCTCAGTATTTACCCTGGGTAAGCTGATTCGCGAACCTGTTCTGTTGGCGTTTTCTACTGCCAGTAGCGAGTCTGCATATCCCAAAACCATGGAGGCACTTGAGAAATTTGGTGCGCCGAAACGCGTTTCCAGCTTCGTTCTACCGCTAGGCTACTCATTCAACCTTGATGGTTCAATGATGTATCAAGCGTTCGCCATCATGTTCATCGCCCAAGCCTACAACGTCGACCTGAGTTTCACACAGCAACTGCTAATCCTGCTAACGCTGATGATCACCAGCAAGGGAATGGCAGGTGTAGCGCGAGCATCGGTGGTTGTCGTGGCGGCGACATTACCCATGTTCAACCTTCCCGAAGCAGGTATTTTGCTGATCCTTGGCATTGACCAATTCCTCGACATGGCCAGGACTGCCACCAACGTGGTTGGCAATAGTATTGCGACTGCAGTGGTTGCCAAATCAGAACCACATGAAGAGGCTGAGGGTGAGTTCCAAAACGCATCTGTACTCCCTACCCAAATTGTAGCCCGCGCTTGAGAGCATAGAGATGAAAGGTAAATCGAAGCCGTCCAGCAAGTCATCGTTTGCTCGCAAATTAGGTATCGTCGGCGGACTTGGATCACTGGCCGGCGGCGACCTTTTCTACAAGATGGTGAAGTCCCGAGCTTTTTTGGAAGATCAAGGCCGCTATCACTTCCTTTTTGAGCAACACCCCTTCAAGGACGTTCTGATGCCACTGGATCAGGAAGCCAGCATGACCTCTAGAAAGTTCTACGTGTTTCAGGTTTGCCAGACGTTCGAGGCAAGCGAAGTCAATGCAGTCTTACTGCCTTGCTTCGCCAGCCATACCTTTCTAAAGGAGATCCAGGAAGAGATAGGAATACCTGTCTTGGACATGATGACGGCATTGCGGAAGCACATCCATCATGTCGCGGAGCCTGGTACCACGTTGGGTATAGTCGCTTCTGACTATGTCCGGCACTCCGGGTTATTCGAGCGCTATTTTGGCACCGACTTCAATCTGGTCTATCCCCACGAGAACGAGCAATCTGGGTTGATGGAGGCCATGTATGGGGTTAACGGTATCAAAGACGGACACCTGGACGGGGTACCACTGGAATGCGTGTATCAGGCCTGCCTCTCGCTTCAAAATCAGGGAGCCACAATTATCGTGCCGGGTATGACTGAGCTCTCCTTGGTCTGTGGTGATCTTCAAAGACGTGGCCTGACTGTCCTGGATATCAACGAGATTTATGCGACTTTTGCAACCGAAGAAAAAGGCCGGACAACCCGGCCACCATTCAAGCTTGGTATCGTAGGCGGAGTTGGACCGGCGGCAACGGTCGACTTCATGGGTAAGGTTGTGGCGCATACATCAGCTGGTCGCGATCAAGAGCACATCAAAATGGTGGTGGAACAAAACCCCCAAATTCCTGATCGGACAGCCAATTTGCTGAATGATGAAACTGATCCTACGATGGCGATGTACGCAACCTGCAAACGACTGGAAAGCGCTGGGGCCAATGCCATAGCGATTCCGTGTAATACCGCTCATGCATTTGTTGAGCGCATACAGGCACACCTTCGCGTACCTATTGTGAACATGCTCACTGAAACGGTAGAGGCAATAGTACAGCGGTATGGTGCAGGCAAAACCGTTGGACTGCTTGCAACCTCGGGGACGATAAAAAGTCAGGTGTATTACGAGGCAGCCCGGCGTGCCGGACTTCAAATCATCATCCCAGGCACGGATTACCAAGCGTTGGTAATGGAAGCGATTTACGGAAACCATGGAATCAAGGCAGGTTTCAGGGAGGGGATCTGCAAGGACCAGCTACTGACCGCCGCAGAGCACCTATGTGAACTGGGTGCAGATGTCCTCATCCTAGGGTGCACAGAGTTACCCTTGGTGCTCAAGCACAACGAATCCTACATGATCAAAAATCATGAAGTCGCATTAGTCGATCCGACAACTATTTTGGCACTAAAATGCATTGAGCTCGCCGGCAAAAAAAAATATGGTCAAACCTCTAGTAACTTATAAAAAATTAATAATTTCAAACTTGATCGAACAGCTACCAGACTTACAGTCGTGACTGTCAGGCCAAACTCAGTTAATCAGATTGGTCTGCCACGCTTTCTTAGCATCCTCAAGTGTCGCTTCCGGCGTGCAACCACAGCAAATTCTTCCTTCATAAGTTCATTAATTAATATAGTAGGCGGCCCAACTATCAAGATAAACCTGCGACTGCTCAGGGCTTTGCAGATCTGAATCATCCCGGATTTTGCAGCCTCATCTTTGCCTTAAATTATTATTTAGAGCTGACGCTCTCTTTATGTTTTTTGAGCAGCCTGAACGCTGCAACTTTTCAGCTCGAGCGGAAAAAGTTCTCAGATGAGGAAGCTTTGTCACAGTCTGTAGCTTTTTTGCAGCAATGGGTTTTCTTTAACAATTGTCGGTAGCGAAATTAGATCCGAGATGATTGATGTCCCTGACGTCTCAAGACGAAAGACTCATCAAAGTTCTGGCTCTGGCCATTACGCTCGCCCCCGCACTACGTTTAAGGAACTTGCTGAGGCCGCTGGTTTGAGCAGAGCAACTCTGCATCGCTTTCGCGGTACTCGAGATAAATGCGTGCAGATCATAGAAAGCCACGATGACACGATACTAAACCAGGTCATTACCACCATGGCCCGGCGTGGTTGCATTCGAGCGTAATGTCAGCGGTGAGTGGGTCTGAGATGACCGAGAAAGGCTGATCCAGATCCACGCTCCGGCACAGGTCATCGATGCTGCCAAAGCTGAAATAGGCAATCCACGAGTACTGATAAAGTTCGGGTGGTCAGCGAGATAGATCGCAGTTGGCCGACGCAAGAGGATCCCGTGTCGATCAACCTGCAACCCCTAGAAGTGGTCGATCACATACAGTTTTCAGAACCCTCGTTGCCCGACAAACTCACCCGCTGGGGGGGGGCACAGCTGGCGCGTCGACTGGCAAACAGATAGGAGCATCGCAACAAATCCCGCGAGCACGTGGGCCGTCGTCGCGTCGGTGCCGGCACGCATGCCATAAGGGCTATCGCGGCCACTTAAAAAATAGTAACCGTCCGGGCATTCCACCTTGCGATAGAGGCAAGTTGATAGTCCAAAAGTCGTATTAAGCAGGCGCACCTGCAAATATTCTTATAGTTTTTTACGCTGCTGGTCACCGTGGAGGCCGGTAAGGAAAGCTTTGCGCCATGTGAATGAAGCTCACCGACTCTGTCACACGAACAAAAATCTGCATTGCCTGAATACGATCCATACTTTTATCCACAAGCCAAAACGGCGCCAACCGTTCGGCAATCATTGTTCGTGATTAATGAATAATTAAAATAGCTTACCGCTCTTTTTCTGGAGCATCTTTTTCTGTACCTTTTTCTGACGGTATTTAATAGGTGAGTTGAAAATGGCTGTATATAACCGGAATCTTGTACAGGCCCCGGCCTCACAGACTGCTCGCACGATTATCCGCGGAGCTACTGTTCTGAGCATGGACAGTGATGTAGGCAACCTGGTGCGCGGCGATATCCTTATCGAAGGCAGCAGCATCAAGGCCGTTCAGGAAAATATTGAGACCGGCGACGCCGTTGTTATCGAGGCATCCGGCATGATTGCTATGCCCGGCATGGTCGATACGCATCGTCACTCTTGGGAGGGGCAGCTGCGCCGGCTCAATCCGAATGCCGAAACGTTTGAAGACTACTGCAACGCAACACACTACTCGTTTGCCAAATACTATCGCCCGGCTGACATGTATATTGGCAACCTGCTGACCGCATTGGGCTGCATCGACGCCGGCATCACTACCGTGATTGACAACTCGCACAATAGCCGCACCGGCGCTCATTCCGATGCAGCGGTCGAGGCACTGCTTGACACAGGTATCAGATCGCTACACGCCCCCGGTGCGCCAATGACTGGAGAATGGGACAGAGCCCACTGGCCCGGTAATCTAGAGCGGCTGCAGGACAAATACTTCAAAAACGGTGATAACTCGCTGGTCTCGCTGGCTGTGATGGCACAGCTGGAACCTGAGTTGTGGGCTGAAGCCCGGCGCCTGGGCTTGCCTATAATTACCGAATTTTCTGAAAGAGAACTAGCCGCTGAACTCGAAGGGCTCCATCGACAAGGGCTGTTGGGCCCCGATAATATCTTCAACCACTGCACCGCGGTGCCGGACGCTGGCTGGGAAATCCTTCGCGAAGCTGGCGTGCGGGTCAACGTGTGCCCACGCTCGGATGCTCACTACGGCTTGGAGGACGGAATGTTCGCCATGCAGTCGGCCCTGCGTCACGGTATCAGTCCGGGACTGAGCGTCGATAATGAAACGTCCTACAGTGGCGACATGTTCATGGAGATGCGGGTGGCGTTCTACCTGCAGCGCGTCATGGGCATGCACCAGCAGCGCTGCTGCGGCGCAGAACATCATCCGATAACATTGCCGGCTCATAGCCTGCTCAAAGCCGCCACTCTCGACGGCGCCACCTGTGCCGGATTGCAGGACAAAGTCGGCAGCCTGGCCCCCGGCAAACAGGCCGACCTGATCCTTATAAACGCGCACGACATTAACCTTTACCCATCAGGCAACGCATTCGGCACCGTTGTACACGCGGCCGAACGCAGCAATGTCGACACGGTCATGATTGGCGGACGCATCGTCAAGCGAGGCGGCAAGGTGCTGGGCGTGGACAGCGAAAGACTGCGCGCAGCAATCGACGAATCCCGTGAGCATCTGTTTGCTGCCGCAGGCTACCAGCCCGATATTTTTGCCGAGACCTTTGTGCAGCTTGAATCCGCTCGATAAGTAGGCAGGAGATGAGCACGGCCGATTGCCTGGAGGCATCGGGGCCGGGCCAGACAAACTCTGCATATCACACTGAACGGTCAGCTTGTTAAGGCGTGGGGAGTTCCGTGGCGGCGGCTATATCCTTTAAGGACTTGCCGTTGCACTCAGGACAATCAGGCAGCGCTTAATGGGCACCTGCGAGATCACAGCTTTCCATCCCGGCAGATTACCAGCAAGGCCCTGTCGGAGCCGAACTGGCTCATTGCGTCCCGTTAAGCACTTCATTGAAAGTCTCGACGCGGCCAAAATCCACAGCGATCTTCAGCTCTATTCCACCGGAAAACCTGCATCTTTTGGCGAAAACGACTGCCAGGCGGTATAGGTCTAAGCAAAGGGGGGGCAATCGAACACCACGGGAGGCGCCTTTCAGGTTATTTGATGAAGGATTTTCAGCACGTTGCTTGTACTCGTATGTTAAATCGCGTATTTAACAAGCTAAATCTTGTTTAATTGGCGCGTAAAATATGTCGAGGCACTCGTTTTCAAATTCGAACGACTGGTTAATGAGCTCCCCAGCCCAACGCATTTTGATGGTGCTGAAAATGCAGGGGCCGCAAACCGGTCCCGGTCTCGGAAAGCGCCTCTCCATTTCGGGCGAGGCCGTACGACAGCAACTTGTACGAATGTCCGAGGAGGGCCTCGTTGTTAGTCGTTCGGAAGCCAGGGGTGTCGGTCGGCCATCACAGGTCTGGGAGCTAACGTCAGCCGGCAATGCGCAGTTCCCTGACAAGCACGCCGATCTGACGGTGCAATTGTTGCAAACCATACGCACTACTCTCGGGGAACCTGCGCTTGACGCCATCATCATGGTAAGGGAGCAGGAAACCCTGGCGAGCTATCAGTCCCAACTCGAAAGCTTGCCGATGCTACGTGACCGGGTCGAGCATCTGGCCCGTATGAGATCGGCGGAAGGTTATATGGCGGAGTGGCATGAAGCGCCCGATGGCTCGCTTCTACTGATCGAAAACCATTGCCCAATCTGCGCCGCCGCGACCGCATGCCAAGGCTTTTGTCGCTCGGAGCTTGCCTTGTTCAAAAGCGTGCTCGGACCAGACGCCCATGTCGAGCGAATCGAGCACATTCTGACCAGTGCGCGGCGGTGCGCCTACAGAATCATGAGCGAAAGGGTTAGCGCCGGCGCTAGCCAGTCATGACGGCGGAGACATTGCAGATCAATACAGCCTTGTAGCTGCATCAGCATAAACGCCACCAGCGGGAGCCGTCCGCTCAGTATCTTTTTACTCTCTTTCGTCACAGCAGATCCATTGCCAGCAACGCTTATACGCGCAAAAGGCAATCTGTATTCATCCGACGAAACATACTCGAACAGGTGTCGATCATTGCCAAATCGAAGGGAGTAGCAAAGTTAAAATTCGGCGCATGGCCCTAGCAGCCGGAGTCACAACGGGTGGTGTACTCCACCATTTAATCAAGGAGTCGAAAGTGTCCGACGTTTGCAATGAAATTCCAACACAGGTCAGCCCTGATCCGGGTCAACACTGGCAGTTGCGCTATTGGTCGGTATTTCTTGGTCAGGCATCGTCGCTTATAGGCTCGGCCCTGACCCAATTTGTTTTGTTGTGGTGGATCGCCGATACAACTGGCAGCGTTGCGGCGCTTTCGCTTGCCGGGCTGTTCGCTCTCTTGCCTCAGGCTTTACTGGGTCCTATCGGCGGCGCGCTCGCCGATCGCTGGAGTCGGCGCTTGCTGATGATCGTCGCGGACTTGGTGAGCGCTGCCTGTATGCTGGTGCTGATCGTTTTGTTCCTGACAGAACGCGTAGAGCTTTGGCATATCTATACGATGATGTTCATCCGCAGTGCCATGCAGGCCTTTCAAGCTCCTGCCGCTGCTGCCAGTACCGCGATGCTGGTGCCACAAAGCTTTATCGGCCGTGCTGCGGGCCTGAACCAAACTCTACATGGCATGATGTTGGTCGCTGCAGCCCCGCTCGGTGCCCTCGCGATTTCCATCATGCCGATGGGCTTTGCGCTGGCCATCGATGTGGCGACTGCCCTGCTGGGCATCGTGCCCTTGTTGATCTTCCGCATTCCCCAGCAGCGCATTGCCCGCGAAGATCGGCTAGGCTTCTGGAGCGAATTGCGCGAAGGCTTCGTCACAGTATGGAATAATCCCGGCTTTCGCTGGCTCTACCTGCTAGTGGCCTTGGTTCTCATGACCATGATGCCGTTTTATACACTCTTGCCATTGTTCATTAAGGAGCACTTCGGTGGCGGCGCCCCGGAGGTTGCACTGATGGAAGGCCTGGCCGGTGTGGGTATGTTACTGGGCGGTCTCCTGGCCACCC
Source organism: Pseudomonas sp. TE3911 (assembly GCF_054062775.1). Taxonomy (NCBI): domain Bacteria; kingdom Pseudomonadati; phylum Pseudomonadota; class Gammaproteobacteria; order Pseudomonadales; family Pseudomonadaceae; genus Pseudomonas; species Pseudomonas sp. TE3911. Next base: position 3,297,648 of record NZ_JBSSFP010000001.1, read on the forward strand.
TGTTCGCGCCTAAACGCAGAATTCTCTGGATTTTGTGGAGTTTCTCACTGACAGGATTCCTGATGGGCTTCATTGGTTTTGCTCCCGGCAACATGCTGTGGCTAGCCATTATCTTCTGGGTGCTCAGCAGTGTGATCTATGTCTTGGGCAATGCGCCCATGATGGCACTCGTGCAAACAACCGTGCCTAACCATTTGCAAGGCCGCGTCCTGTCCTTGTTGACAACAGTCATGGCCCTCGCTGCCCCGGTCGGTCTGGCACTAGCGACTCCGATTGGTGACCTCATTGGCATTCGATGGCTGTTTGTAGTGATGGGTTTTGCCTCGGGAGCCATCGCTCTGCTTGGTTTACTATCCAAGTCAATGATGACCATTGAGGACCATCCGCTGAGGTAATTTGCAGCGCAGAAGCGTGCGGCATTACGGTGAAAACCGTCGATGACGAACCGCCGCTTCAAGGCGATTTGCTAGCCGTCCCTATAGGCTTCCACCTCTGGTGTTTCAAGGGGTTAAAGCGGATCCGTTGGAAATCGAGATGGCTGATCACCCGTGCAGTCAACCTTGCCCTCATGCTGACCATGCTGCGCTGCTAGTCGCCAGCGCACATCTCGGCCTGCAGTGGACGGTGCTTATAGCTGTAGTCTGCGGTCTGTTTGGACTAAAGGATGCGCGCGGCCTTTCGTGTGGCGTGACCAAGGCGTCCGATAGCGTCGCGCCCTCGTGAAGGACTGGAATAAATATCTAAAAAATCTTCAGCGCCCATTACTGACCATATTTACGGTCTGACCGCCGCAATTGTGGGATGTGAGGCTGACCGAACCCCACTTAAACTACGGGCCTAAGCACCTTTAACGATGGGAGCTTAAGCCCGTAAATAGCTCGTTTGCCTCGGCGCACTTTAAGTGGGTCTTCAACTCACCGCCCACGACCTCCAACTTCGGGATGTTGATGACGGCATAGCGTCTTACGAAGCAATCTTAATCTCCTGCTGGTTACTAGAATCGTTGTGAAGGACGGTCGCTTTACTAAGAAACGCCTCCCGACTATTCGTATTTACCAGCCTACGTAAAGACTCTGGAAAGTTCCCTCTACATTTCCATCACGCCACTCTTTGTAATTTCCCCATTTGTCATAGCGCGTTAAGTCGACCTCCTTAAGTGCGATGGACAAGGTCTCCTCGGGGCCTTTACTTTCAAGGTTTGCGTCGATAACAGCTTTAACTTGGTCGATCAGATCCGTCAGGAAACCAATGAACTCTGTCACCTCTGCGCGTCCAAAGGTCGGGCCGTGGGTCGGTACTACGATCTCGTATTCGGTGGCATTGATCGCTCGCAGCGTCGCAAGTATACCGCGCGGCGAATAGTCGTTGAGGCCGTACCACAGCAACCGCTGTGGATAGACAATGTCTGGTATCACCACTGCCTTGGCTTCAGGGATGCGCATCACAGTGACGCCAGTCCCGTGATTGAAGCCATAATCCTCCAGCATCACGGTGACCCCTCCCACCTCTAGCGTGAGCGACTTGTCGAAGAACCGCGTGGGCCGGTGGATGGACGGCTCGAAAGGAATAAGGAAGTTCAGCCTGTCCAGCTGTCGCTGCTGGGCGACGTACTCTACCTTGTCTCCAAAGACAGCGCTCCCGCGCAGATGGTCGGCATGTGCGTGACTGTAGACGACGTAACGAACAGGGACGTCGAACCGCTTTCTTATCTGCTCCTTGAGGACCTTTGCCTGCGCCTCGGTGTAGGTATCCATTACCAGTGCTTCGCCGCGTCCGACGACCACGACGGTATTGCTGCCGTCCATAGTGAAAAGGTGAGCGTTCGGCGAAAGCTCTTGCCATCCGGATGCCAACCCTTCCGAGGCGCGAACCGGAGTGCTTGTCATCGCCGCGATGGTCACAAAGGCCATTATGCCGGCGAGGGTCAGAGGCGCACGTGCAAGCCCCCCCAAGTAGCTCATGTATTCAGTAATCTTCGCCTTCATACACCCCATATTCTCACCCCTTTATCATCAATTTGTGCTTGTGATGCCGTGCTAAAGCATTCTAATCGCCTTAATAAATCGAACGTTCCCAAAAAATCATTTCAAAATGAGTTTTTCAGTATTACAGCTTGGTGTTTACGATCGGTGTATGTGGAAGTATGTGGTATCAGTGGGAAGGCTATACACACAACTCCTGATACTGCGTCTTGGAGCCATTAAGGCACTTCGCTTATCGGCGCAGTCCGGCTAACGACCGCGTCACCCTCTTCGTCTCGTGATTAAACACAACACTCACAGATCGTTACAGAAAAGGATCTTGAGCGTCATAAGCAAAAAAATATGATCCAGCCTGTTCCGTATTTTTTACTGCTGAGCCCTAGTCGTCAGTTGGATGCTAGCCCCAATAACCAAATGGGCTATCCACATGCCGACTGTACTTTGCCGAATCTGCTGTCTGCTCGTACTGCTCACGCTCAATAGTGAAAGCTACGCCGCATCTGCTCATGAACAGGACCAGTTGAGTCTGATTTTGCAGCAGCTCGACACTATCGAATATCTTGCGATAAGAGCCCAGACAGCTAGCTCGGCTGAGTCAACCGAGCGTTTTCGCTTCGACTATCCCCACCTAACTCAAGACATCCAACGCATTCGTCAAGGTGTCCAGGGCTATTTGTCCCCCTCTCGCGCTCAACCTCGCGATCCTCGTGAAATGGTCGGTGATTACCGACTTGAGACCCCTTTGCGGAGCCTTCGCCATGAGCATGACTGACGCTCAGATCGCGGCCTTCCAAAACGCCTCCGGCTTTTCGGCAAAGAGCAGCTCGACACTGTGGCTGTCCCTGGTTCTCGTCCTTGCTTTGCTGTGGTGTGCCTGGGTGATGTGGACGGCTTACCGGGGCTGGGCGACAGGAAGCGTGAGCTTTGGTGCCTTTGGCGGCAGCGCTGCACGCGTGCTGCTCGCCTTGCTGATTTTGATGTTCTTCACCCTGTCCTAACATCGGAGATCGCCATCATGCTCAAGTGCCTTGTCCCCCTTAAAAACAACCTGCTTGATCGCACAAGCCAACGCTTGATCGGTCTGCTGCTTGTGCTTGGTCCAGGCCTAGCTTTTGCCGAGCTACCGACCATGGAAGCTCCTTCACGTGGTGAAGGGTCCGGATTGATCGAGACGATCAAAAACTACGCCTACGACGGCGGCATTCTGCTCGGCCTACTGATTGCACTGCTCGCGTTTCTCGGCGTGGCCTGGCATTCCCTGACTGTATTCGCCGATGTCCAAAACCAGCGCAAGACCTGGAAAGATCTCGGCGCGGTAGTTGGTATCGGCGCACTGTTGGTGGTGATCATCATCTGGTTCCTCACCAAGGCTGCCGCGATTCTGTGAGGTTGGTATGAACGACACTATCGAACGTCTTGCCGACGGCACTCTGGTCTTTCTGCCAGAGCGACTCAATCGTGATCCCAACGTATTGCGTGGTTTGACCAATGATGAGATGTGGGTGGCCCTAGGCACCGGCGCCGTCATTGGCCTGCTGGTGGGCATTCCTCTGGCGATCGTCACCGCCTCGATTGCGGTGGCGCCGACCAGCATGATCGCAGGCATGACAGTGGTCTTATTGATCGGGGGCACACTACTGCGTCGAGCCAAACGGGCTCGTCCGGAGACCTGGTTGTACCGCAAGCTCGAATGGATACTCGCCAGCCGTTGGCGCCTCGGGCGTGGAAGTTTGATTATCCACTCCGGTGCCTGGACGGTTCGCCGTTCGCGTCGACTGCGCCCTGCCCTGTCCCGGTGGCAGCCATGAGTCGATTTCGAAACAAGGTCGATGCTCAACAGGCCCATATCTTCAGCCTGCGCCTGGCGGTAGTGATGCTAGCCCTGCTCAGCGCCGGACTATGGTATGGCTGGCGCTCAGCACCGACCGATCTGACCGTGCATGTCCCTCCTGATCTGCGCTCGGGAAGCACACGCAAGTGGTGGGATGTTCCTTCAGAGAATGTATATGCCTTTGCCCTTTACATCTTTGGCCAACTCAACCGCTGGCCCTCGGATGGCGAGCAGGATTATCGCCGCGCCATCTACGGCTTGCAGTCCTACCTGACACCTGCCTGCAAGGCCTTCCTCGACGGCGACTACGAGTATCGCAAGGCCGCCGGCGAACTGCGTCAACGGGTGCGTGGCGTCTACGAAATTCTTGGCCGAGGCTACAGTGAAGATCCGGAACTGCGGGTCAAGCAACTTGATCGCGACAGCTGGTTGGTCACACTCGACCTCAACGCTGATGAGTATTACGCCGCCGAACCGGTGAAACGGGTGGTCGTGCGTTATCCGTTACGGGTAGTGCGTTTCGATCTGGACCCCGAACGCAATAAGTGGGGCCTCGCATTGGATTGCTATCAGGGTACGCCGCGAAAAATCTCCCTGCCTGGAGGTGAGCCATGAAGCGGATTTCTACCCTGGGACTCACCCTCTCACTGATCCTATCGGGCTCTGCAACGCAGGCCGTCGAACTGATGCACTGGGAACGCCTACCGCTCGCGGTCCCACTGGTGATCAATCAGGAACGAGTGGTCTTTGTCGATGAAGCTATTCGTGTCGGCGTGCCTTCCACTCTGAAGGATAAACTACGCGTGCAATCAACCGGAGGCACGCTGTACCTGCGCGCGTCGGAAGCCATTGCACCGACACGACTGCAACTGCAATCGGTCAAGACGGGCGAGATCATCCTTCTGGATATAGCGGCCACGCCTGGCGATCAACCGCTGGAGCCCGTGCGTATTCTCAAGAATTCTCCGGTGCAAGCTATCGAGTCTGAATCGAGCACCGTCGCTGTTCCAGAACGTACGCCGATCCCGGCCGCTTTGACGCGCTACGCCGCGCAAAGCCTGTACGCCCCAATGCGCACCGTGGAGTCCCTGCCCGGCGTACACCGCGTCCCGCTCAAGCTGCGCACCGAACTGCCGACCCTGCTGCCGAGCGAAAACGTTTCCAGCACACCCATCGCCGCCTGGCGGCTCGGTGACTATTGGGTGACGGCCGTGAAGTTGCGCAATCGAGGTACAGCGGCGGTGCAACTAGATCCGCGTCAGCTTCAGGCAAAACTGTTCGCAGCGACCTTCCAGCATGCTTTCCTCGGGCCGGTCGGCAGTGCGGAAGACACCACGATTGCCTACCTCATCACGCGCGGTGTCGGCCTCGAACACGCCGTGATGCTTCCGCCCGTTGCGCGAGGTGCTGACGATGAAGGCTAACGCCTTACTCAAATGGCTGGTACCGGCTGCGCTGCTGGGCGTAGTGCTGATCATCATGAAAAGCTGGGTCGCGGGAGGCAGTACGCCCTCTCCAGAGCACCCAGTTGATCAGGGCGATATTCAATTATCTGCCGAGCAAGCCAAGTCGCTCGGCATTGCGGGCGATACCCCACGCGACACGGTCGCCACCTTGGTAGGCCAAGTGAAGGCCATGCGCAGCGACATGCTCGGTTTGAAGAAACACAATGATTCACTGCAAACGGAAAACAACCGTCTACGTGAGCGGGAAAACAGCGTCGACTCGCGTATTCAGACGGCACTTGGCAGTGTGACCCAGCAGGTAGACGAAGGCCGCCGACAAGCCAATGAAGCACGCCTCAAAGCGGAACAAGACAGTCGTCAGGCTCGCGGTCTGCTGACGCAATTGCAGGAACAGTTGTCGGGGCTGACCGGCAAAGGCAAGGATATGCCGATCGGACTGGGTCTTGAACCGGGCGATAGGGACCAGTTCGAAGGGCGGCATTCTGCCAACGATGCGCTGCAGTGGATTGAACCCTCGGATGCTCCCTCCACCGAAGCCCGAGGTAAAACCAAGACCTCTTCCGCACCGAGTCTGCCTAATGCCTTCAACTCGCTCAAGGGCTTGAAGGACAATGCCATCGACCGCAGCCAAAAGCAGTTACGCGAGGTCACCAAGGGTGAGGGTGAGCGTGACCTGACGCGATCCGGTGATCGTACCGAAGGTGCGCAGCCGGTCTACACCATTCCCGAAAATGCGACATTGATGGGCTCGGTCGCCATGACCGCGCTGATCGGCCGAGTCCCTGTGGACGGAACCGTGAATGATCCCTATCCCTTCAAGGTGCTGGTCGGCCCCGAGAACCTAACGGCCAACGGCATCGACCTGCCGGACGTCGCTGGGGCCGTGATGAGCGGCACGGCGTCCGGTGACTGGACCTTGTCCTGCGTACGCGGACAGGTCGAGTCGATCACCTTTGTATTTACTGATGGCACCATCCGCACGGTGCCTCAGCCAAAAACGGTCGCCAACCGCAATGCCTCGGCCACCCAAAGCTCAAACACTGACAAGATCCGCGGTGGACTCGGTTACCTCTCCGATCCGTATGGCATTCCTTGCATTGCCGGCGAGCGTCGCTCGAATGCCCAGCAGTACCTCGGCAGCCAGACTCTGATCACTGCCGCCGGTGCTGGAGTTGCCGCCTTGCTCGGGAATGAACGGAACAACAGCAGCGTCATCAGTTCGGGCGGCAGTGCCTTCGGGCTCACTAACAACAGTGGTAATAGCGCACTGACCTCCATTCTCATTGGTGGGGCCAGCGACATTCGAGAATGGGTCAACAAACTGTATGGCGAAGCCTTTGCTGCCGTGTACGTACCACCGGCGGCAGAGGTCGCCCTTCACCTCGACCATGAGATCACCATCGACTACGAGCCTAAGGGCCGGAGCGTTCGCCATGAAAAAGATCCTACGTCTCTATCTGATCTGGATTAGCTTGCTCTGCTGGGTCCTGACGGGGTGTTCCACCGACAAGGACACACTTTTGCCGCATGGCGAGCAAACCATGCTGGACATCTGGAACGGCGCCGGCTCACAGGGTACTCAACAGCAACTGTTGGACGCTCGGCAACAGTTGCGTCGCCCGTTGGCTCAAACAGATCTCTCCGCTGCGCTCCAGGAACCGTATACGCGTACAGCAGCGAATGAAATTCGCAACCTGTTCCCTCGCCTGCCCAATCCTGATTTGGTGATGTACGTGTATCCGCATCTAAGTGGTACCGAGCAGGCACCAGTGCCGGGGTACTCGACCGTCTTTCCATTCTACCAACGGGTGCAGTACGCACTGCCGGGTGAACGTCAGGAAGATCTGTAATGTGTAGCGACGATACGGGCAACTGCACGTCTGCATGGAAAGCCTGGCGCAACCCATTGCGCCCACGCGCCACATTGGCTGACGAAGCTGCACTCTATGCGCACAACCCCAGCTTCACCGATCATCTGCCGTGGGTCGAATACCTCGACACCGAGCAGTGTTTTCTACTAGATGACAATCGCTCTGTGGGTGCGATATTCGAGTTACTGCCCATAGGCACCGAAGGGCGCGAACCCGATTGGCTAACGGCAGCCCGCGATGCCATAGAAGATGCCCTGCAGGATAGCTTTGACGAGCTGGATCAAGCGCCTTGGGTGGCGCAATTTTTCTGCCAGGACGACAACGACTTCACCCCCTACCTGACCCGGCTCACCGATTATATCCAGGACAGCGTGCGAGGCACGGTCTTCACCGAGGCGTATTTGGAGCTTAGCCGCCGTCATCTGAAGGCCATCGCCAAGCCCGGCGGTCTGTTTGAGGATAAAGTGGTGACGCGCCTGCCCTGGCGTGGCAATAACCGTCGGGTGCGCCTGGTGGTCTATCGCTGGATCGAGTCTGGCGATGATGAGACGGGATTCAGCCCAGTGCAATCCCTGCATCAGACTTGCGAACGTATCGTTGCTTCGCTGCAGGCGTGCGGTGTGCAATCGGCACGAGTCGATGGCCGAGGTTTGTATGCCTGGTTGTTGCCCTGGTTCAATCCGGCACCCAGGCTCACCGATGAAGGGCCCGAGGAGTTCTACTGCCGCGTGACCTATCCGAAGTCGGGCGACGGCGAGTCGCTGGAACTGCCCTTCGATCATGACTTCGCCGAGCGGCTGTTCTTCAACGAACCGCGTTCGGATGTCCAGCACGGGCTCTGGTTTTTCGATGATCAACCCCATCGGGTCATGGTGGTGGACAAGCTGCGCCGAGCGCCCTTGATTGGTCAACTCACCGGAGAAACCCGCAAAGGTGACGCGGTGAATGCCCTGTTCGACCAGTTACCCGAAGGTACAGTCATGAGTCTAACCTTGGTGGTCAAACCGCAGGATGTACTTGAGGAGCAGTTGAACCGTCTGGCGCGCAAAGCTATCGGTGAAAACCTCGCCTCGACCCAGACCCGTCAAGATGTTGAAGAGGCTCGTGCAATCATCGGTCGCCAGCACAAGCTGTACCGCGGCACCCTGGCGTTCTACCTGCGCGGTCATGATGAACAGCAATTGCACCAGCGATCGGTCAGCCTGGCCAACGCGCTGTTGGGCGCGGGGCTGCAACCGGTACGTGAGGGTGATGAAGTCGCCGCGTGCAACAGTTACCTGCGTTGGCTGCCGATGGCTTACAACCCGGCCCGCGACACACGCAACTGGTACACACGCCTGATGTTCGCTCAACACTTGGCAAATCTCGTTCCGATCTGGGGTCGCAGCACCGGCACCGGCCACCCGGGTATCACACTGTTCAATCGTGGTGGCTCGCCGTTGAGCTTTGATCCGTTGTCACGCCTAGACCGAGCCATGAACGGCCATCTGCTATTATTCGGCCCGACCGGCGCCGGTAAATCGGCCACCCTGGTCACCCTGCTGATGCAGGTCATGGCGGTGTACCGCCCTCGCTTGTTCATCGTTGAGGCCGGTAACTCATTCGGTTTACAGGGCGACTACTTCGCAACGCAAGGCCTGTCGGTCAACAAGGTCCAATTGAAACCTGGTACCGCGGTCAGCCTCGCCCCGTTCGCCGATGCCTGGCGCCTGGTCGAGCAGCCGGATCAGGTGGCGAGTCTATCGATCGATGAGTGGGACGATGAGGTGGTAACCAGTCGCGAAGACCAGCGCGATGTTCTCGGCGAACTGGAAATCACCGCCCGCCTGATGATCACCGGCGGCGAAGCCAAGGAAGAAGCGCGCCTGAGTCGAGCCGATCGCAGCTTGATCCGCGAGTGCATCCTAGATGCGGCACAGACCTGTGTCGCAGCGGAGCGCCAGGTACTGACCCGCGACGTGCGCGACGCGTTGCTGCGCGTCGCCGCCGACCAGCACTTGCCAGAGAAACGTCGCGAGCGTGCCCAGGAAATAGGCGAGTCCATGGACCTGTTTTGCCAGGGTTTCGAGGGTGAACTGTTCGATCGTGAAGGCACGCCTTGGCCCGAGAGCGATGTGACCATTGTCGACCTGGCCACTTACGCTCGCGAAGGTTACGAGGCGCAGATGTCCATTGGCTACATCAGCCTGATGAACACCGTGAACAACCTTGCCGAACGCGACCAGTACCTGGGCCAACCGATCATCATGGTTACCGACGAAGGCCATATCATCACCAAGAACCCGCTGCTGGCGCCGTTTGTGGTCAAAGGTACGAAGATGTGGCGCAAACTCGGCGCCTGGTTCTGGCTAGCGACCCAAAACCTGGCCGACTTCCCCTCTGCTGCGCAGACCATGCTCAACATGATCGAATGGTGGATTTGTTTGAACATGCCGCCCGCGGAAATCGAAGAGATCGCACGGTTCAAGAAACTCACGCCGGCGCAGAAAGCCTTGCTGCTCTCCGCCAGTAAGGAGCCTGGGAAATACACTGAAGGGGTCGTGTTATCGAAGAAGCTCGAAACGCTGTTTAGGGCCGTGCCGCCCAGCCTTTATCTCGCCCTGGCCATGACAGAGCCCGAGGAAAAAGCCGAACGCTGGACACTGATGCAGAGCACCGGCTGCTCGGAACTGGAGGCGGCTTACCGGGTAGCTGAACGGATCGATAGGATGCGAGGAATTAAGTGAAACGGAGCTGATCCTAGGTTTCGATCAACCCGGCAGCAAATCCTTGAACACCTTCTCCACGTAGGCTTGCATGAACCAGTCAGGGATCTCATCAGCCCTGAATTCAAGGTCAGTCCCGTCTGTTACTTCAGCGAGCAGCACCAGATCAGCGCCGGAGTTATCAAAGATATAAGCCCGGTTCGAGGCTGCGATGGCTGTTGGCAATAGGTTCAGGCAACGACCGTAGCGCTGCACAATTTTTTCCGTGGGGACCGGGTGCCCACCTGCCGCGACACGGTTCTTAACCCTATTGATATTGATGTCAGGATCTTCAGTGGCGACAAAGTAGAGGTAGTTTCGATATCCCGACGCTTTTGCCTTAAGCATAAAAGCGACTTTGTCCTCGCTAGACATCACTGTTTCGAAGGTGAAAGACAACTGGGCTTCAAGTAGCTTGTGCCGCATGAAATCAGAGAGCACGGAAGCAAAATAGGAGTTCATCGCAACGGACTGGAAATTCAGGCCGTTGCTGCTGAAGTCTATTTTGGCCGCCTCCTCATCAAGCTGGGCCGACCGGATCAGTCGGTGCGCCTTGATAAAGTCGAGAACCTCGTCACCTTCGACTTCCAGTTGAAAATCGCTGAACTCCAGGCGTCCGCCCTCTTTGGCAGCCTTTTCGATTTCATCCGGGTTAATGTAGATCCCGATCAGGTGGGAAGGGACGGCACTTTTCATTGTGCTTTTACCGGAACCATTAGGGCCGGCAAACACCCTCAGCCGAGGGACGGTCATGAGCAGCGGTTCACCTTGATAATCCCGCCCAAGGTCACTTTATGCTTGGGCTTGGCCACTCGAATAACCTTGTGCTTACCGTCGGCAGTCGTCTCAACGAGCTTGCCGTCCATCACTTCCATCACGCTGCGTCCGGCCGCCAGCGCGTTGATATAGGCCGTATTGATCGCACCTTCAGCCATGGCTGGGATTTTACCCTCCAGTCGGCTCACCAGATCGTCACTCAACACTTGGTCGGCTTTCATATCGCGCTCCACGTTCTTAGAGCGTGCAGAATCTGCACTTATCAGAATCCTAGCTACGTAAATCTGTTTATCACAGACCAACGCCACTTCTGTCAGATCTCCATTCTAGAGGAATGGAGCCTGGAACCATACCTTCCAACAGATTTTCGTGCCGTAAGCCAATATCACCATGACTGGGAGCCGTATGGTTACGATGACACGCCCCGAAGCCGTTGCTGAATTCTCAATAAAAAACCGGCTTCGAAGGCATCTTGGCTGTCTCCTGCAAGACAGGTCTTACGTGCCTGCGCCAGCTCCCACCACAGAGGTATATCACCCGGTGTTTCGAGCCAAGTTTGGGCGCATTGCACGCCACGTTCGATCATAGGCGCAAATTCGCGGCCCCACGGCGTCAAAAGACTCGGGCAGCCGTCCGCCGCCGGAATTGAAACGTAATTTTCGTCCATAGACACCTTAGCTTTCGATTTAATTATTAATGCTGGGTCTGTCCCAAGCAGCATAGAAACAAAACTGGCACTTCGCTTAAGCATCAAAAAAGAGCCCAATCGGGCCAATGTAGACTATATCCCGTGGATTGAGAGTCCCTCAAGGCGCAGTTTGCGCGCATGACTCAAGACTTCGAACAGCTCCGTCTGCAACTCGCGGAAAATATCCGCTCGATGCGACGCATGAAGAACCTTACCCAGGAGCAATTGGCGCTCATGGCCGAGGTGGATCGTACCTATGTGAGTCAAATCGAACGAGGGGTAGGCAACCCGTCGTTGTTGGTCCTCTGCAAACTCGCCAACATTTTCGAGATCAAAACGGATCAGCTGCTAATTGAGTCTGACGCGCTTGCTCGTACGTTGAACGCTGAATGACCCTCTGCTGAGCTAGAAAATCGCTGTAAACCGACGATCCTACGTTCGGCTTTCTCACTGACACCCCTCTCTCGATTATTGAACCTGTCCAGGCCATACACCCAGAGCCAGGATCATGTCTGCTGCCTGCCCGCACATTTCGCCCCGGAAGTTACATCCTTTGGTGCTGAGCATTCTGCTGGCATCCGGATCAAGCGTGGCGCTGGATACCGGCAGCATTACCGCCTCCGTACTTTCTCCAGACTGCCTCGAGTACAGAGTCGTCGGCATCTGCTTCTGGTTGCTCTGCACCCCCTTCGGCTGCACGGTTAAAACCTCAACCAAGGTTCGTCACTTCATTCCTGAGCTGGTGGTCTCGAGCTATGCCACCACCGGTGCCAATCCTTGGACCGAGATGGCCGCACTCTCCTCTCCCACCAGCGGTGCGGAAGGTGGCGGAAACCTGATCACGCCAAACACGCTACGCGACAACCTGCCTCGTTTCAAAAACGTTGACGGCATCGGGCATCCCGGTGGTTGGGCTGCCACCCAACTGGCCTCGCAGTCCGGCTACGCCTGCGCCAGCGGCGCCACAGCGTTCATGCCCTATTACCTGAGTACTTGGGACTCACTGGCCTGGCGTCATGGCATCCCGGAAAGCCTTTACCCCGAGTCGCTCGTGCCCGAGATCCGTGAAATCGGTCGACAGCTTTCGGGCAACATGTGGGGCAACGTCTATCCCCGACAAGGATTTTTGGTGCAACCCGACGATTTCAAAGCCGCTGCGGTGATGGCGCAGCGGGCGGGTGATGTCATTACCCGCAACTGGCAACCGCACGTGTATGTCCCTGTCACACCCGTACCACGCGATGGTTATTGGCCACCTGGCCCAATCGTTGAAAACGACGCTTCGACCCACAAATGGCAATTGCTCTCCCCTTTAGTTCAACCCACATGTGCCATCTTCCCCAGCGACCCGGTGCAGAGCGCGGATGGCGGCTACGCCTGGTCGCTGTGGCGTCCCTATAGCTGCTGTAAGCGTGAGGGACAGACCTTCCTGTTCAGCATCGACTTCGAAGGCGGTGCTTCATGAGTCGGCCTCTTGCAGGACCATGGTTGAGCCCGAGGAGTTTGTTGCTCTGCGGACTGCTCGCCGTGGCCACGTATGCGCACGCCGCCGAGGACGATTACCGTCTAGGTACTCAAGGCGAAGTGCTCGACGACCGGGTGATGTACACCATCGGTGGCGGCTCGGCAGCGGGCTCGCCGAGCTCGCTCTATCGCCCCAACGGGCTCGGCGTCGGCGCGTCCTGGCGAGCAAACATGATGTGCGGAAACATGAGCCTGACCAATACCCTGCAAAACCAACTGAACGGCGTCACCGAAGGCTTCCAGCAGATCATGGGCAGCATTGTGCAGAACGCGACCCAAGCGGTGATGTCGCTGCCTGCGTTGATCATCCAGCGCGCCAACCCCGGGCTTTATGAGTTGTTGAGTAACGGGGTGATGCAAGGGCGCATCGATTTCGACCGTTCCAAGCTGACCTGCCAGGCCATGGCCGAGAAGATGGCGGACAAGGTCGGTCAAGCCGGCTGGGGCGCATTGGCCAAGAACCAGGAGATGCAGGGTAACCTCGAACAAACCGGCGGTGATGCGGTGGCCGCGGTGAAAAACACCGAGGCCCGTAATGGCAATAATGGGGTGTCATGGGTCGGCGGGCAGAAGGCTGGAGGTAGCGGACAAACACCCATCCGGGCAACTTCCGATGTGGTGCGCGCGGGCTACAACCTGCTGCATAACCGGTCCGTGGATGATAGCGCCTCGATCAGTAGCAGTGATTGCCTGGGCGGCGCTATATGCCAGGCATGGACCTCACCCCAAGAGGAATCCGAATGGGCTGTTCGAGTGTTGGGCGAGACCGAAGTCGCAACCTGCGACACCTGCGAGACTCTGCGGACTACCGCTGGCAGTGGACTGACGCCGCTGATCCAGGACGCCTACGGTGAACATCTCAAGATCCTGCAAGGATTGCTGTCCGGTTCTCTGCCGCCTACCCCTGACAATCTGAGCAAAGCCTCCAGCCCGATGCTGCCAGTGACCCGTGGTGTGATCGAAGCCCTGCGCGACGATCCTGATCAGGAACTCCTGGCGCGGCGCCTGGCCAGTGAGACGGCCCTGTCCAGCGTGCTCGACAAAGCGCTCCTGCTATTGCGCACGCTGCTGGCAGGCAGCCACGAACCTAACATCGCTTCCGCCGAACCGGCTCAAACGGCCTTGACGAAAAACATCGACACACTGGAGCGCGAGATACGCCTGCTACAAACCGAGTTGCAGGTCCGGCAGATGCTCACAACCAATACCGCCAGCCTCGTGCTCGATCGACATGCCGGAGGTGCCGATGCGTCACGCATCGTCGAGCAAGGCGACCCCGAACCTGGCCGACTCAACGACGCTGATGCCAGGCGCAAGTGAGCCATGAAACGCTCACTGCTATTCACTTTGCTTGCAAGTCTAGGGATCGCAGCGGGGATGATCCTGACCGCCGCACTTATCGCATGGATCGGCTGCACTGCGCTGGGCAGTTTCGGGGCCTGGCAGCAAGCCTTGGAATCGATACGGCCTTATCTGCGGTGGTGGCGTGTCCTGCTCTACGGCGTCCTCTTTACACTTTGGTGGGACCTGCTGAGGCGCTACCGACATCGACCACAGGACCGACTGCGCGTGAAACGCGCCGGGACATTAGGGCTCTTGCTCTTTACCTGCGTCGAGCTCACTCGATTGTGAGGTAACCACCATGCTCATGAGCACCAACAGCTACCTGGAGTTTTACCTCTCCCTGCTGGCATGGATCGTCAACAACGGTATCTGGAACGTCATGTCCGATACTGGATTGTTCGCCGCGCCCTTCGGCGCGATCATCTTGCAAGAGTGGTTGTCGGCCCGTCAGCAAGGCGCGGATGAAGGCAACAAGGGATTGCTCTCGGTGCCGCGGATTGAGAACCGATTATGGCTGGCCTATATCGTCGTACTGTTCGCCTGTGCGCCCGTCTTTCCGTTGAGCCTTGCCTCAATGGCGTTCGACGATGCAGCGAGCCAACGCTGCGGTGTCAGCGTGGCCAAGCCAGCGGAAACCGCCTGGGGTACCACTTTCAACACTATCGGAGAACGCTCTGCCAACGTGCCAATCTGGTGGTTTCTGGTGCACGCCTTAAGTAAAGGAGTGACCGCAGCGGCCACCGCCTCCATTCCCTGCGCACCGGACATCAGGCAGATGCGCATGGAGATCGACAGTTCTCGCATTGATAACCAAGTGTTGCTACAGGAAGTCGCCGATTTTACTCGCGACTGCTACGGCTATTCCCGCTCTCGGCTGTTCACCAATCGTCCGCAGCTGGAGAAGGCGCAAAGTCATGATGCGTCCTGGATCGGCTCACGCTATTTTCTCGACACTCCGGGCTACTACGACACCGATCGCTCACGGACACCGCGAGTCAGCTGGCCCTATGATGAAACCCGCGATGTTTCATTGCCACGGCTGGAGAATGGCGCAGGCTACCCCACTTGCAAACAGTGGTGGAGTGATAGCGGTATGGGGTTGCGAGCACGCTTGATCGAGCAAGTCGATCCTTCGCTGCTGACCCAGCTGAAAGGCTGGTTGACTGGTCGCTCAAGCAGCGAGATCGAGGATGCCACGCTTCGCGAACTGGTCAGCCCGCGCCAACAATCGATGTCCATGTCGCCCGGACAGGTGTACCAAGACTATGGCTCCAGTGCTCGCGGCGGATCGATCAATCAGGGGCTTAATAACCTGGCCACCAACACTGGGCTGGCTCTCGGCTCCTTCAGCAATTTCCCGGCGATGAACGCGCTAAGCGCCGCTCTGCCGATGGTGCAGGCTTTCCTGATCATGGGCGTCATAATCAGCTTGCCGCTGATCCTGCTGGTCAGTACCTACCAGCTAAAGACCGTCATGACGGTGACGTTCGCGCTGTTCACGCTGCACATGCTGACCTTCTGGTGGGAGTTGGCCCGCTGGGTCGACTCCAGCATGCTCGATACCTTGTACAACCAAGTGTCGGCGTCCAATCAGGTGCTGCTGTCGCTGCCCACATCCGGTTTTATGGACGGAACCGTCACGGCACAGGTGATTGAGTATGTGATGGGGGCGATGTTCTTGGTTCTGCCAGGACTATTTCTAGTTGCCATGAGCTGGGCAGGCTACTCAATTGGCAGCAGCCTTGAAGGGATGCTAGGAAGTGCGAGCAAGGCAGCGCATGGCGCGGCAAGCAAAGGCACAGATCAGTTGATGGGAGCTACGAAAAGGATCATCTGACGTCACTACTCGATGATTTGGAATGCCCGATGTAATGGCCGTTGTCGTCGTAATTGCCTAGATAGGAGTTGGCCCCTAAAAAGTCTGGACTTGGATCATTGCCTTCAAGATCCCCATCAATGGCAGCCCTGGACAATAGGAGACCAATCACAGCAATCATCGTTACGACAGAAGCTACCAACCAGAAACCGATAAAGAGCAACCCAAGGATGAGTGCCAGCTTCGTAACCAGAAAGCTCCCACGAACCAATAGCCCACCCGCAGGCATACCTGTCGCCACCGCACGTTTAGCCACACGAGATTCAAATCCTTTCAACCTGCGATAAACACGTTTTACGGACATACCGCATGCATATGCCCAGCGGTGTGCGCGGGAGGTCTGAAGTGGCTGCTGAGCCGGCATGGTTGCGCCCTCTTCTGAGCGTGTTCCTGTGGAAATCGAGATTACAGACTACTACTGAAAACCGCCCATGCTTAACCGTTTATCAGCTTACTCGGTCGAAAAACTCTTCACTGGAAGACAGAAGACGCAGCTCGTGCACCAGCGCCTCTATGGCCGTTGACCCATCTATATCATCCAGCTACATAGAGGGTACGGATCGCTGTTATCGACAGCACCTTCCCAGGTAGCCAGAGCCTTCAAAGCTACGTCACTCCGGTGATGGTTCCCCCCAAGTGCGATTAGCGTTCGGTGGCTCGCACAGTCACGTTTCACGGGTGATGAACGCCTACTGCTCTTCCGAGCGTCTTTCAAACTCGGCTCGTCCCAAACCCTCTTGTTTTTCTTCAACCCACTGCGGGGAAATTCTTTCCCCTATGGGACAGGTTTCTTCGCGCTATCAACGGAGGCACACCATGTCCGACTCACTCACAAGCAAAGCACTGAACACTCTGCGCTTGCCCGTTGTGTTCACTCCAGACGCGTGGCAACACGCAGTATTGCTCGATGGCTCAAGTCATCCTGAAAAGCTGCAGCTCGATAGGCTGAGCAACGTCGTACGCGCAGCCTTCAACGCTCACCTGGCCAATCCAAACAGACCCTACGCGGTGTTCGAGGTAGCCAAGTTCGGCTCAGCGAGTGATGCAGATCACGAGCCATTACTGCGACTGAGCCTCAGCCTGCTTCAGGCATCAGACCAACCTAACGCCTTGCTGATAGCGCTTGCGGAAGAGCAACAACGCTAAACGCAAACGGCCATACCCGGCCACTGATCCAACTCAGGCTATACGCAGTCCTGCACCAATCCAATCAACACCCACCGGGGAACCCTCCCCGACGGGCAAGGCGTTCCTCCGGTTTTTCGAGGAAAATGCCATGCGTAATATCTACCAAGACGTGACTGACAAAATTGTTGCCGCGTTAGACCAAGGCGTAGCCCCTTGGATCAAACCCTGGTCCTCAAGTGGCTCAACTGACGTCGGTCATCACCAACCCTATCCCATTAACGCCATAACCCAGCGTCCCTATTCTGGCATCAACTTACCGTTGCTCTGGGCCGAGGCCAGGTTGCAGGGGTTCACTCAAGATCGCTGGCTGACCTTCAATCAAGCCAAAAAAGCCGGCGGGCACATCCGTAAGGGTGAGCACAGCACCCTGGCGGTGCTCTACAAACCGATGGAACGCGAGGAACAGACCGAATCAGGCCAACCCGTACTTGATGAGAACGGTCAGCCCAAGATCGCTCACTTTGGCATTCTCAGGACGCATTTTCTGTTCAACATCGAGCAAACGGAGGGGCTCGAAACGCTCAACGAAACTTTGCTCGAGACGGAACCGAGCGATCCCGTCTTCCCCAACGCTGCTGCAGAAAGTTTGTTGCTAAGTTCGGGCGCACATATCATCCATCGATTTGCCGACGAAGCCTTTTACCACCCGATCAGGGATCTCATCCAACTGCCGACAAAATCGCAATTCCACGATCAAGGTGGATACTACGCCACTGCACTTCACGAGCTGACGCACTGGACCGGACACCACTCTCGATTGCAGCGCGAAGGCGTGACCTCTCCGTGTCCATTTGGCTCGCCAGGCTATGCATTTGAAGAGTTGATCGCCGAAATGGGCGCCGCTTTTTTATGTGCCTACGCCGGTATACGGGGAGAGCTTCGGCACGAGGGCTATATCGACTCCTGGCTCGGCCTGCTCAATTCTGACAACCGCGCGATTTTCCGCGCCAGTGGCCAGGCCCGATGCGCCTCGGAGTATGTGCTCGACCTGGAGCAGCAACAGAAGCAGACGGTAATGGATAATTCGCGATGCATGAACGATGGAGCTTGATCGTTACCTCACTGCTGCAATCGCTTCACAGGGTCCAACACGAGTTGGACCCTTTTTCTATGCCCAGAAAAATCCCCACACTGCGGAGCTCTGACGCAAAGAACATGAGGTAATCCCGTAACCGCAGTACACCGTTACGTATCCAGATTCTCAGCCAGGTAATCCACCAGCTCGAGTGGACTTCGGCTGTCGATCACCTTGTAGATCAGATCGCGTTTGCTGCGCGGCAGCTTCTTGACCACGCTCTTCGCCGAGGCCCTGACAGCTTCGTCTGTCCCATGGATACGTGCCGCGAGCAGCAGCACGAGCGTGGCGTCAGTGAGATTCATGACAAGACCCAATAAAATTCGCACCGCAGTGTACCGACACTTTCCTTTTTTGCGCCAGCATGCGTACTCAGCAAAAAACGGCACCAGCATTAATCGATATTCCTATTGCTGCACAAACGGAAACGCGCCAAAAGGATAGGCAAGGGTTGGAACGGGAATGGGGATTCAACGGTAAGAGCCCTATCCGAAAAGGCTAAAAGGCCACTGATTCCGCCATTTCCCGGGAGGCCACGATGCTCAGTCTGTTTCGGCACAAAAGGCAAAAGCCTCCTGCGCCACCAACCGTAAACGTCGCCGATGGGTACCTGCCCATCGAATCGTCCCAGAGCTTGTTAGCAACCGAGCATCGCCGCCAGTTGCTTGATCGCATTTGGCAGTACACCGCCCTCTCCCATCCGCAATTCAGCCAGTTCTATTTAAATCCGATCCATCGATACGCCGAGCTGGTCCAGCAGCTTCCTGCCAGCGAGACGCACCATCATGCTTATCTTGGCGGCATGCTCGACCATGGATTGGAGTTGGTCGCTTGTAGTTTGAAACTGCGTCAGTCGTATCTGCTTCCCACCGGTGCCGCACCTGAAGACCAAGCCGCCCAGACCGACGCCTGGTCCGCTGGCATCGCCTATGGCGCGTTGCTCCATGACATCGGCAAGATCGCCGTGGACCTGCTGGTCGAACGCCAAGACGGTAGTGTCTGGCATCCTTGGCAGGGATCCATGGATCAGCCGTATCGTTTTCGTTATATCAAGGGTCGCGACTACCACCTGCATGGCGCGGCCGCAGGCTTGCTCTACAACCAGATTCTCGACCGCTCGATCCTCGATTGGCTCAGTGGATTTCCATCGCTCTGGGCCAACCTGCTGTATGTCTTAGCAGGTCAGTATGAACGTGCCGGCGTGCTTGGTGAGCTGGTGATGCAGGCAGACCGTGTTTCCACCGCACAGAACCTCGGCGGAAACCCGAGCAAGGCGCTGCAAGCGCCGATTTATTCGCTGCAACATCACTTGATCAGCGGACTGCGTCATCTGGTTCAGCACGAGTTGAAACTCAACCAGCCAGGTGCTGCGGGATGGTTGACTCAAGACGCACTCTGGCTTGTCAGCAAGACGGTCACTGACAAGCTGCGAGCCTATCTGCTGTCGCAATCGATTGAGGGCATTCCCTCTTCCAACCTAGCGGTGTTCGACGAGCTGCAATCGCATGGATTGGTTGAGTCCACGCCGGAAGGCAAAGCCATCTGGACCGCGCTTGTGGCACAGGGAAATTGGCAGCAGAGTTTCACCTTTCTGCGCCTTCAACCGGCACTGATTTGGGGGAACGAAGACCGGCCCGAGGCTTTCAGCGGAACGGTGAGCATTGCGACGCATGACCACTCAACTGACACCCCGGCACCAATACCAGCGCCCGAGACAGCCAATACTAGATCAGGTCAAAGTCAACCGCAGCCGGATACCCTGACGGTAGAGGATGCCGACTACCTCGGTGCGCTGCTGGACATGTTCGAATTGGAAGAGCCTGAGGCCAGAGACGCCCTGTCAGAAAGTGCTGTCGAAACTTCGACGCTTCAATCGGATAGCCCAGGCCAGGTATTCCTGAGTTGGGTCAAGGAAGGCATTCTGAGCCACAAGCTGATCATCAACGACAGTAAGGCCAAAATCCACACGGTGAGTGGCAGCGTGTTCCTGGTCACGCCAGGCCTCTTCCAACGCTACGCGCAGGAGTTTCCCGGTATCTCTCAGGGCGCTTGCCAAGAGACGGAAGAATGGCGCTGGGTACAAAAGCAGTTTGAGAAACTAAAGATCCACAAAAAGCGTGAGGATGGCTTGAACATTTGGATCTGTCAGGTAGAAGGTCCACGGAAAAAAGGAACCCTCAAAGGCTATTTGCTAGAAAATCCAGCACTCTTGTTCGAAACTGGGCCGGTGCCTGCCGACAATCCTTTCCTTAAAGTGGAATAGCATAAACGTCCGTAGCCCCCGAAAGAGCTCAACACGCAAAGTCGACGCTGGAACACCCGCCACTGGACCATACTCTTGCAGCCTCTCAGCTGCCCAAATGTTTAATGACGGACTGAACGCAGTAAGTACACTTTCGAATCAAGCTGGCATTGGTACCATGGCGGGCTCCGATAGTGCACACAAAGGGGATGGGGGATGTGCATTGAAACCCGCATTCTGAATTTGTTAGCCACGTGAAACGGCATCAAACCCGGCCACTGCATGAAACCAGGTAAGGAGCTCCCAAAAATGAGGAGGTATTTATTATTGTGGCTGCTGGCCTCAATGGCGAACCAGTTACCCGCAGAGTACTCAGTCTAAATGGCTGAAGCGACTCGGCTGCCGATTCCAGATCGAATAGAGGTTTTGCCCATCCCAGTAGCTCACCCGCCCCTGATCATCCAATTTCCGTTTTGCGCGGAAGACCGTATCTGCATTTTTGGCAGTCAGTATCTGTTTATCCAACATTGGGATTTCATGCCCCTCAAGTCCATGCGAATCCTGGCTAATAATCCGCCGTGGCAGACTCAGGAGGAGAGCCGCGTACTTGGTCTCCTTAAGCACGAGTGCAAAGCTGTTTCCGATTGTTCGATACCCAGTGTGAGCGTGAACGACTAACGCGTGACTTCCATCTTCAATACGACGCAGAATAGATAATAGATGCGTATCCGAAATTAATACGGACTTGTCTTGGACAATGCCCGCCTGAGCTTGCTGACACCACTGAGCGACGTCTGCAGAGGTCTTCAGCTCCAGTATTCCTGATGATCGATGTGCAAAGTTCTGCGCTCCCTGTAAATAACGGGAGGTGGTGACAAATATGCCCAAGTCAGCGCCATCGTTTGCTACCGCCCCACGCAATGCTTGCACAGCCTCAAGGCCTATGGGCCGGTAAGGGGCATATCGCTTAGCTTGGACATAAGCGAAAGTATCCCCCAACGGACTCCGCTGAAGTAGTTTGACGTCAACCCCTCCATCTCCAACTCCCGGCCCCAACTCTGATTCGTATCCCAAGCTCTGGAATACGCGGTAAAGCAATATTTCGAATTCGCGGTGATGCAGATTGTAAAGCCGCTCAGGGCGAGCCTGAAAATACTGATAGAGCTCAGCGTAGATATCGCCGAAATCTTCGATGATCAGACTGCAGACCCATTTCCAGTGAAAGAATTGGTCGTAGGCTTCTTGGAGTGCTTCGGTTGTGGCGTAAAAGTAGTAGGAACAGCCGTCGTAGTTGTCATACCAGAAACCATGCGAGTCAGCAATTTCATCAAGCTCCGCTCGAAGCTTCGGATCTAGATCCTCATCAAGCATGCGTGCAAGCTCTCCACTGCTGTAGAGAATGAAAGCCACCGCCCCTTCGCCAGGCTCTGCTTGTACGCGCTTGGCATAGGAGGTAAACCCGCTATCATGCCAAAGATCGTTGGTGACAGCCCAGGCTTGTAAGTCCTTTTGGGCAGCTACGATTTTCCGCTCAAGGTCCCGGTCCGTGTATGCGCTCAATCGCCCACCTTCTTGTACATATTTCACGTTGGCCGATGTCATCAAAATACTCTTTTCGGCACTATCCATCGTGCATCGACAAGTTCATTTTTCCACTCCATCAGCCGCAACATGGTAGGGACGGCCATTCAGGACTAATGGCCACCATCTCCAAGCACTTCAAGTGAGGCCAGCAACTTCTCAAGCTCTGGCAAATTCGCCGCCTTCAAAATATCGTACTCCCCACGGCTGCTCAGCATGTAGACATCACGAGCCCTCTTGATTCTTTCCAACTGCGGCACAATTTGCCCAGATGTCATTCTCAGGAAATCATTGATGTCAGCCCGTGTTTGCGGAATCTTGTACCCCTTGGATGCACTGGTGATGATCACATTGGAATCGCGAAGTTTGGCAATCCCGCTTGACTTGATTTTCTGGTCGCTGAGATCGCCGAATCCACGATCAGCCAAATGACTTTTTATGTCACCCATCGTCACGTAATCCCTACTGACAAACTCGCTTTGAAACCGAAGGTAGTCAAGGATACAGCACTGTAAGCGTTCGTCTTCGTCAGGATGCTTGCCAACCTTAACGATGAACTGATCTGCCTGTTTAAGTGCCTCCTGATGCACTCGATAATCTGCGTACTGAGAATCGTCGGCAGGAGCAGCAAGCAGCGATTGATATTTCGGAGGCCACTCAACGAGACCTAGCGTCAGATCACGCAATATCCTTTTATAGGCTTTAACGACCTCCTCGCCAGCCTTTCCCTCATAGATTTGGGCGACCGAACCGGCGAAAAAGTCTGCTACCTGTATGAGAACATCGTTTTTGCTGCTCTTGGTCTGAAAGGATTGATCATCGCCGAACAGATCATCGACGTAACGGGCCTGAACATAGGCTTTCAGGCTCTCCTGAAACTCTGCACCACCGTGTTCATCGACGGTCATCTGGAGGTTTGGGCGGTCAATGAAGAGCCGCTCATAGAGCATGCCGTTGATGTGCTTAATAAAGGACTTTTTGAACTGAAGCCCCCCATCTCGGTACACCCTCGACTTGTCGACGACCGTAAAGTAGAGCTTTAGAGGAAGCTCTGCGAGGTCACTCAGAATGCGGACACGCCGCTCTGTATCCTTGACCTTAACTTTGCTGGATTTGATCTCACCCGTCTGGAAATGCCGCACCCGGAGCGCTTCAGCGAGCTCATAAGCTCTTTCCAAGCCGGTTTCAGAAACAAGCACTGAGCACACAACAAAGAATCCGGAGCTGCCTTGCTTCGAGGTTTCTAGATCATGATTTCCGGATTCGTCGACAAACGCATAAGTCCTTTCCAACCCAGATACTCCTTCATGCCTCGGGAGGCTTTTCTTAGCCATTGATGCACTTTAACCCACCTCGACACGAGCAGCGGCACGAATTATAGCCATGTGCCACCAAGCATAGTTCGCGTAGAAGTCTCACCTGTCCGCCTTCATCTACGAGTATTCAGACACGCGTGCCAGCGCCTCATTGAGATGAGCTCCGTCACTCGATCCTCCTGCTCAAGCACACAACGATCTTGCTTGACCAAAATCGAGTTGAAGCGAAGTAAAGGCCTGTCCAATTGGAGACGGCATGCGCAGACGTCCTTCATCCCTGCGGAGCCGTCAAGCTCGAGTTGTATTTACGTACAAAAATCACGAAGAGCTGCCGGCCGCGGATCAGCGTTTAGGCCATGCCAATCCGTGGGTCATCACGTGAAAAAGCTAATGGTTCGCCCACAGCGCCTCAAGATTAACGTCATCGCTCGCAGGCCTGTGCCCTTCAAGCAGAGGATCTATCTTCAGGATCATCGGTAAATCAAAGGCCGTTCCAGTAAGTACACAGCACCCTTTAGCTAGCGTGGGTATCAATGATTTGGACGAAGCGTCCAATGTGCTGATTGTATTATCCAGAAGCATCAAATCGCGTTCATTCACCAGGCGATGAATGAAGAAATTGTGTATTTGAGAGACGATAGTAGGAGAGATGTCCGCAGGTCGCTGGCTGGAGAGCGTCAGGTACACGCCATATTTTCTTCCTTCCTTGATTATCTCCTCAAACAACTCCAGTCTATAATCCTTCCAGATTTCATGCTCTCGTGTCGATTGCTCGGAGAGGATGTTGTGTGCCTCATCAATGATCAAGTGCAGGGTTTTAGTCGGTGGGCTGTTCAAGCCTTCTGCTTCCTTGTGATTCACATAAAAATTCTTTGCAATGAGCATTGGCAGAATTTTTTTCACATCGTTCTTGCATTTTTTCAGTGAAATGACGTGCAGAAGGTAGGGAGGGGGTGGTGCATCGACGATATGCAATACGTTGCGCAATCCCGCCAGAGAAGACCTCGCCCTCGCCAACACGGGTTGGATATGTTCGTATTGTGCATAGCCCATCACCACATCACCGCAGAGCTGTAGATAGCAACGCAAAAGCAGCTCGTCGAATTGGTCCAGCGCATCCAGTTTTACATGTGCGGCAAGGAAAGGTTTCAAAAAGGCAGCAAATGCTTTCCCATCAGAATCGTAGTAGTGCCCTTCCAGCGCTCTGAAGTATTTGTTCTGCGCATGGTATTTTACCCCTGCCAAGTGGTGCTGCAATGCCTCAGAGCCTATAATCCGGGCGACCTCGCGTGTTAACTCCAGCGCCTCCGCTTTAGGTTCAGCAGCAGCAAACACTCGCTCAAACGTTTTTTCCAGAAAATGGGAGAGCGGCAGGTCTTTAAACTTTTCCCTCCCCGACAGAACCCGTCGGAGAAACGGTGCCTGAGTGTTGGTGGTTGCCTGAAAAAGCAGGCTGAGGGTTTCCGCATCCCAGAAATGAGCACTTTCCAGCGTGAATTTTTGTGCCCCATTCTTGGAGTCCAAAACCGTAACCTTTTTATCTTGGGTGGCCAGGATCTGGCCTCCAGTGTATTCACCATTAAAATCAATGATGACGAACTGACTCTTCCCTTTTAACCCGGCAAGTTTCTCCCGAAATAAAGTCGTATATAATTTGGCCAGCGTGTTCGACTTCCCACTGCCGGTGTTACCAAAAATGCCCAGATGACTGTTAAACAGCCGTGTCCACGGAAGGCTGATAGGGATATTCTCTTTGAGCATCGCGCCGATGGTAAAGCTGCCCCCATCATTCACACCGTAGATCTTCCCTACCATCTCCTCACTTAGGAGAGAGGCACGATCCCTGATCATCGGCATGTATTTCACGCCTTCATAGAACTTATTGTCAGCCACGTAACCGATGGGTCGAACATCCACCTTCCTGATGTAGGAGGTTTTTTCTGCGGTCTCGTCAAGCTTGCGCTCATCCAGATACTCACCTTCCACTAGGCATACAATATCGATGAACCCGCGTTGAATCAGCAAATGCTCTCTGATTGAAACACCCCTATACTTTTTACCCTCGTGAAATAGGGTTTCCTGGTTGGAATCCTCAAATATCCTCAGAGTAATCCTGACTCCGCTGACGGCAATAACCTCACCTACCCGGATGACCATCAGTGAGCATCTCCCGGCACGTAGGCCTGCGGGCTGAGCGAAAGCACATGCTTATTAAAATTGGCAAAATTCAAGTCAGCCCCCTCGGGCGGGCCAATGACCTTGACGTTTCTCCACGCGCCAAACTCGTCGCGCATTTTCTGTGCACCTCGTTGGCTGTATGCGCAGACAAACGTCTGCAGCTTGGGATTCGACAGCGAGCGCTGAACGAGCTTCAAGATGTGCTCATCCGCAAAGGAGAACCCGAATGTAATCAAGATCGAGTTGGGCCGTTCCAGTTCGTAGCTGAGTAGTCTGAGCATTTGATAGTAATGCTCTTCAAAAACCGTCTCGTGAAATTTCCACTTTGTGGGGTTCACGATTGGAAGCTTATTGTACTCGTACCAGAATCTTTCCATCTGATTGTGGGTAATCTTTACCAACGGAATCTCGTCCGTGACGCCCCCTTCTGTAGTCAGATACTTTGAGAGCTCAGAAATTTTGTTTATGACGTGCGGACTGAGAAGGTTTTTGAAGTCATTCTTGTAACTAACTTCAATCTTGTCCCCGCTCTTTGCCCAGTAGACCGAGCCATGCAGGTGAATAATATTGAGCTGCGGGACGCCGTACGCGGCACGCTCGAAAACACCGGTCTGGCATTGAAAAGTGTTAAAGTTTTTCGCGTGCAAATGCTTCTTATGAAACCCTGAAGTCCCGTCATTCACGACAAATTCGTGCGTCCCTCTCACCAGCAGGCGATCAGCGGCGTGCGCCAGACAGCCATCATAGTTGGTGGTGAAGATGTTGATCTTGCGATTGACATCCTTTCTTCTGTCCAAAAAACCTAATAGCGTACGCAAAAAAACTTCGTAATTATCAAGATTTTCCAGTCCCTCAGCCGTGGCAATCGCTGATGGAGAAAATTTCTGAACCGGATGAATGCACGTATTGTAATAGTGCATGAACAGCGCCGCGTTCTTCTCTGGGCGCAGTGCATATTTTGTCGACAGCGTTTCGATCGTCTCCCAGTTGCCGAGCGCATCCCTAATCTGCAATCCCAAAGTGGGAAACAAATCCGCCGAAGCACCAGAGCCGATCAGAATATTGACATTTTTGTTGTAGACATCCAGTGCTTCTATGGGCTCAAACAGACAACCTCCTGTCATTCGGCCTTGAGCCTTTTCCTATTCCGCGCCTCCTATAACCGTTCTGGAGAGGCCTGCCCTGCACGCTACTGTTTTGCCACCATACTGTCTACTAATGGCATCATGTCTTTCTCATGGCACTGCCAGCCCGGCAGTAGCGTTCGGAGCAAGCCAGACGCGGCACCGACCTCCTGCTCACCAACGAGGTGCACTTTAACCATCAGCCTTGACGCCTTGTAGCCATTTTATGCTCGGGGAATTGCGGGTCATGTCACAGAGCCTGACAGGTCAGTAATAGGTCTTGTTGGCATGAGGTGCGGCAGCCACGCTCAAGGCACACGAAAGCGGCCCTGATTTAAGGACGCGCCGGATTTGGCACTCCTTTGCACGATGTTTGGCACTCGAAAATATCGGCGGAATACTCCTTTTTGCGTTTTGTTTGGCACCGAGGCACTCAGGTGTTCCGACGTTTCGCCACTTCAGCAGTTAATGTCGGAACGACCTAGGCCAGTGTGTGATTCGAAGCAGCCGTTTGGCTTGCTGTCTTGGTTCACCATGAGCCCGATCATGGCCTATAGTCTCGAGCATGACGAATAATCCAACTGAAAAAGCTCTCATGGCGCGCGGCTTCGATAGTGAGACGGCCGCAAGGCTGCGGTTCGCAGGTCAGACATTGGCGAAGCTAAAGCTTTCGAGTGAAAATGCGTTGTCAGCGCTTGGACTGAATGCTGAGCAAATCGCAGCTATATACGGCGGAACCCGGCCAGCGATACCTCAGGAGGATCTTGTCAAAGTCTTGTTTGCCAACCGCTGGGTTTGCTGTGTCTGCCGTGATCCTCAAAGACCAATTATTGTGCACCATATTAACGAGTGGTCTACCAGTCGTGATCACTCAACGCCGAATCTAGCGGTGCTGTGCACTATCCATCATGGAGAGGCGCATACGAATCGGCAGCTTGAACAGAATCTGACGTCATCACGTATTTCAAGCCTCAAGGCTCAATGGGAACAGCAGGTTGTACGAGATGATGCCCTGGCTATTCAGCAAGGAAGTCAGCTCCAGCTTGATAACTGGCTTTACTTTAATCATCTGCGTCTGTTCGAGTTGGCGCAGGGGTTGGGAGTAGACCCCACTGCTGTATCGGGCTTTCAGCAGGCAATCACGGCAGGGGTCTGTGACCAAGCAGGTGCGGTCGTGAAGAGGGTGACAGCTGGCAGCTTTATGTACGCGGACTCAGATCGAATACAGCTTTACTATTATGTTACTGCGCTGTTTGCGGCCGTAATGCAGGACGTCGTTGTCAGGAACATTTCAGACCACCTCGACCGAAGCGTGCTGGGATGCACGATTGCGCCCGGCGACATCATATTTGTTCAAGGTGCTCACTCATTCTCAGATGAGTTACCAGCACCAGTGGGCATCGCTCTACGCAGAGGTACACGAACAGCAAATCACGTAATTATTAGCTTCATATTTGACTCGGCCGAAGCTACCTCAGTGTCCGCTTGGAGTCTTTGGCTAACAGGTCGACAGTCGGTTGGTAGCCTTATTCAAGTCAGGCAAATCCGGCGTATGGATGGTGGATTGCATATTGCTGGGACGGTGTTGGCAATTAGAAACGACTCTTCCGACTTGAAGGGACGGACGTACGAGCAAAGCCTTCACGATTCCGGGCTACCTCACCAAAGAGATGATGATTCTGACATCGATATGAGCCAATTCGATGCTGTATTTTGACTTGGTCGAGGGCTGCCCGGCTTGACGCTTCGAACTCACCTTTGTACCTGGTAAGTGCTCGGCGCACCGACACACACCAAGCTCCCTGACAAGCATGGAGGTTGTAGCGGCAACTGCTCAGTCAATAGGAATGACTAGGGTAATCCCGTTTCTTCCCGCCGACTCCCTCACCAGTGCCAAAGCTGTCACCTCCTCACACCTGAGCTTGCGCGTAGCGCGCCATTCCTGGTGCTCAATGTCTTAACCCAATCTTTTCAGATTCGGCGACATTGAAAAATATGGTCGGGACGGAGTGATTCGAACACTCTCCCTTTAGCACCCTATACATGGGGTAGCTGGATATTCCAAGTTTGTCCGCCAGCCGTGCCTGCCGAACGAATAAAAAACCCGGCACGAGGCCGGGTGGTTACCCGCCATCCCCAAGACGCAGCCCCCAAATGAGAGGGATGGAGAGCTGAAAAGAGAGGGCGGGAGCGAGATGATGCCAAAGGGTGTCTTCCTGCGCAATAGAAGCCTCTTGCCGAACATCTCCGCCGCACCTCAGGCAACGCGTGAAGTTCACGCACTTACGGCAGCCCGAGCTAGATGGACCCAAGCAAGCAGCGACATCCATCACAGCAAAAAGACAGCACCTCAGCTTGAACCCAGCGCACTGCAAACGATTCGTGCGGTCCCGTCGAAATTTGCCATATTGAGCACATCGATTGGCGCGCGACCTTTTAATCGCTCATGAGGCTTACAAAGGGCGCCATAAAGCCTCCACGCATCTATATCTGGAAATTGCGCTAACGCCGCAAGCACCAACTTATGCCGCAGTGGATCAAGCTGCCAATCGGGAATGCGCTGACCGCGATTCCCGAGGCTCAAAGACAGCAGGCGCCGAGCCTTGATATCGCGGTTGATCTGATCTCTGGATTTGCCTGCCAATTTGGCGAAGACTAGCAGCGGCAAATTACTCGAAGCCTCATAGGTGGCTAGCATCTCGGCGCGCTGGCGTTGAATGTCAGATACTTGGGGTTCGCGCAGCTGTTCAGTCTGCATTGGAATAGGTAGGACAGGTGAATACTGAGCCGCGTTAAGGACCTGTTCGTTGCTGACGGACATTTTGGAGACTGGGGCCGTCGTCGCAGGGAAGCCACTGCTGTACAGAACGGCGTTTGCGTTCGCGCTTTCCAACGAAGGTAACGAAGCTGCACCTTCTAAACGAATAGTAAGCGGAGAGCTAGCCGCTTTCAGCTGGCCTTGCCCCCAAAGATCCAGACGGTTCGCCCAATCCTGCATCATGGTCCGGCGCTGCTCGACATATTCCGCGTGATTGTAGGCCGCACTCACCTTGTCCGGATCCGCGTGAGAAAGCTGAGCATCCACCCAAACCTTCGGGTATCCGATCTCGTTCAACGCCGTCGAGATCGTCGCCCTCATCCCATGCCCGGTAAGTTGATCGGCGTACCCCATCCGACGTAACGCGCCATTCAGCGTGTTCTCACTGATACGCTTGCTCAGGTCGCTTCGATGCGCAAACAAGTAGCGCTGTGCGGGAACAACCTGGTCCAGTAAGTGACGCACGATCTCCAGCGCCTGAACTGACAGCGGCACGATATAAGGCGGTACGTTTTGGGTCTGCTTTCCAGGCTTCCGCATCGCTAGCTGGAGTTGTTTCACCACTTCCGCCGGTATGACCCACAAGCGCTTCTCCAGATCGAACTGGTCGGGTGTCGCCAACCGCAATTCGCCCGTGCGGACACCGGTCAGCAACAACAACCGAAGGCCAAGCCGAGTATGGTTGGCGCCACCGTAGTTTCGAAGAGCAGCCATCAATGCCGGAAGCTCATCCATTCGGAGAAATGGATTGTGCGTCACGGGAGGTTTGGGAAGTGCGACCACATCAAGGTCTGAAGCTGGGTTGTGTTCCAGCCCCTCGATCTTCACCAACGCATAGCGGAACAACTGGTTGAACCAGGTCCGGCATTTTTCGGCGGTCGTTAAGGCCTTGCGCTGCTCAATCCTGCTCAGCAAATCCAACAGATCGTGACGATTGATATCGTAGATGGACCGCCCACCCAGCGTGGGCAGGACGTCTTTATTGAAGATTCTCAAGATTTG
Source organism: Pseudomonas sp. TE3911 (assembly GCF_054062775.1). NCBI lineage: Bacteria > Pseudomonadati > Pseudomonadota > Gammaproteobacteria > Pseudomonadales > Pseudomonadaceae > Pseudomonas > Pseudomonas sp. TE3911. The sequence goes on from NZ_JBSSFP010000001.1 coordinate 3,328,275, forward strand.
CGAGAGCGTGCTTTGCCGGCCTTCCTTCAGGCTCAGTTTGCGAAACTCCACCCACTGATTGAACACGGCCTCGAAGGTATGCTCTGCCGCAAAACGAACAGCACGACGCTGTTGTTTACGGTGCTCATAGGGATTGATGCCTTGGGCGACCAAGGCGCGTGCCTCGTCACGTCGAGTACGGGCTTCTTTGAGACTGATTTGCGGATAACTGCCGAGAGACATGCGCTTCTGCACACCCGCCCAGTAATATCTGAAACGCCAGATTTTCCCGCCGCGTGCGGTCACGTTGAGCGCGAGCCCATCCGTGTCGCCTATCGTGTAGTCATTGCCGGTGATTCGGGCTTGCCGAACGGTGGTATCTGAGAGTGCCATCGAGAGCTCCTGAACAGAGTCAGGGCCAGATGCTCGTCTCGCTATCCAAGCTGCTCCAGCAAAAAACCGATTCAGTGCACATCCAAATCCAAGATCCTCGTTCGGGACTTAAATCGGGACTTAAAAGCACTGGATGGAGCTGGATTTCAGTGGTTCCCGCTGGAACGAAAAAAGGGCCTAAAGGCCCTGATTTCAATCACTTACAGAATTTAGTGGAACTCTGCAGCGCAATATTTGGAGCGGGAAACGAGACTCGAACTCGCGACCCCGACCTTGGCAAGGTCGTGCTCTACCAACTGAGCTATTCCCGCTTGGTGATGCGCATTCTATAGAATCCTGAGCACCCGTCAACCTCTTGATTCAAAAAAGTTTTATTTCTTTTCAACAGTAGTGCGCAGATGTGGCCAGGCAGCGCGCAGATACTGGAGCATCGACCACAGGGTCAGACCGGCGGCGATAAGCAGCAAGGCGTAGCCCAGCAATACCCAAAAGGAGAAATCGGACGGGTTCGCCAGCAGGATGACCAGCGCGAGCATTTGCGCGGCAGTTTTCCATTTCCCCATGTTGGACACGGCTACGTGGGCGCGGGCGCCAATTTCGGCCATCCATTCGCGCAGAGCCGAGACGACGATCTCACGACCGATGATCACCGCGGCCGGCAGTGTCAGCCACAGATTACCGTGCTCCTGCACCAGCAGGACCAGAGCGACAGCCACCATCAGCTTGTCGGCCACGGGGTCCAGGAACGCGCCAAAAGGCGTGCTCTGCTCCAAGCGGCGGGCCAGGTAGCCGTCAAGCCAGTCGGTGGCAGCCGCAAAGGCGAACACCGAACTGGAGGCCAAGTAGCTCCATTCGTACGGCAGATAGAACAACAAAATGAAAATCGGGATAAGCAAGACGCGTAGAACGGTGATCAGATTAGGGATATTCATCGGCACAACTGGCTACGAGGTGGAAAGGCATTCTATTCGCTGTGCAGATTCGCATAAATCAGCTCAGCGAGCTTTTTACTGATACCGGGTGCTTTGGCTATCTCGTCAATGCTGGCACGGGACAGCTCCTGCAAGCCACCAAAATGTTTAAGCAAGTCGCGACGTCGCGTCGGGCCGACCCCGGCCACCCCTTCCAGAGTTGAGGTTCGCCGGGTTTTGCCACGGCGTGCGCGGTGGCCGGTAATGGCGAAACGGTGAGCTTCGTCGCGAATCTGTTGAATCAAATGCAGCGCGGGCGAATCGCCCTTCAAAGTGAACTCATGGGCGGCATCATTCAAGTACAACGTCTCGAAACCCGCTTTGCGTGTGGCCCCCTTGGCCACGCCGAGCAGGATCAGGTCAGGTACCGCCAGCTCGTTGAGCACGTCGCGGGCCATGGACAGTTGCCCCTTGCCGCCGTCGACCAGAAGGATATCCGGCAACTTGCCCTCCCCGTCCTTCAACTTACTGAAGCGGCGCGTGAGAGCCTGGTGCATGGCGGCGTAGTCATCGCCGGCGGTCACGCCTTCGATGTTGTAGCGCCGGTAGTCGGATTTGATCGGCCCTTCCGGACCAAACACCACACAGGAGGCTACGGTGGCCTCGCCGCTGGAGTGGCTGATGTCGTAGCACTCCAGGCGCTGTGGTGGCTCGTCCAGATTGAGGACTTCGGCCAGGGCGTCGAAACGTGCGGCCACATGCTGCCGGTTGGCCAGGCGCGCACTCAGGGCCTGCTCGGCATTGGTCACCGCCAATTGCTGCCAACGCGCGCGGGTGCCGCGTACGCGGTGGCTGATGTCCAGCTCGCGGCCACGCAGTTCGTGGATCGCCTCGATCAAGGTGGGGAAGTCTTCGTGCACTACGTTGACGATCAGCTCCGACGGCAGGTCGCGCTCAGGGCTGCTCACGTAGTACTGGCCCAGGAAGGCGGCCATGACTTCGGCTACTTCCTCGTCGATACCGGTCTGCGGGAAGAAGTTCTTGCTGCCGAGCACTCGCCCGCCGCGCACGCTGATCAGGTGCACACAAGCGCCGCCCGGGTTGACGAAGGCCGCTATCACGTCAACGTCGCCGGTGCCACCTTCCATGCTCTGTTGGTCCTGGACACGGCGCAGCAAGGAGATCTGGTCGCGTAGCTCCGCAGCCCGCTCAAAATCCAGGGTACTCGCCGCCTGCTCCATGGCTGCCGATAGCTCATCGGTGAGCGCATTGCTGCGTCCTTCTAGGAACATCACCGAATGGCGCACATCCTCGGCGTACTCCGAGGGCTCCACCAGGCCCACACAGGGCGCCTTGCAGCGTTTGATCTGATATTGCAGGCAAGGCCGCGTGCGATTCTTGTAGAAACTGTCTTCACACTGGCGCACAAAAAAGGTTTTTTGCAGCAGGCTCAAGCTTTCACGAATTGCCCCAGCGCTGGGATAAGGCCCGAAGTATTTGCCCTTCGCCTTCTTCGCCCCGCGGTGAATGCTCAGGCGCGGGAAATTACCGTCCGATAAAAACACATAGGGGTAGGATTTATCGTCACGCAGCAGAATGTTGTAGGGCGGCCGCCATTCCTTGATCAGCGTCTGCTCAAGCAACAGCGCTTCGGTCTCATTGGCGGTGATGGTGGTTTCGACCTGGGCGATGCGCGCTACCAGGGCGGCAGTTTTCGGCGCGAGACCGCTCTTGCGAAAATAGCTCGCCAGACGATTCTTCAGGTTCTTGGCTTTGCCGACGTAAAGCAGGCGGGCCTCGCTGTCGAACATGCGGTACACGCCAGGGCGGCCACTGCAGGTTGAGAGAAAGGCACTCGGATCAAACGGTGTGGTCATGTCAGGCGCTGGCGTCCACCATGCCGTGGCGCACCGCGAGCAGGGTCAATTCAACATCACTGCTGATGGCGAGCTTCTCGAAAATGCGATAGCGGTAGGTATTAACGGTCTTGGGTGAGAGGCACAGTTTGTCGGAGATCGTCTGGACCTTCTGGCAACCGACGATCATCAAGGCGATCTGGATTTCCCGCTCCGACAGTGCATCAAACGGCGAGTCGCTGACAGGCTGGAAGGACTTGATGGCCAACTGCTGAGCAATCTGCGGGCTGATGTAGCGCTGGCCGGCAAACACCAGGCGAATGGCTTGGACCATTTCCGCCAAGCCTGCCCCTTTAGTGAGGTAACCCGCAGCACCAGCCTGCAGCAGACGTGTCGGGAACGGGTCTTCCTCGCACACAGTCACCACCACGACTTTGATGTCCGGATGGCTGCGCAGCAATTTGGTCGTTGCACCAAGACCGCCGATCCCAGGCATCTTGACGTCCATCAACACCACATCGGGTTTCAACTCCCGGGCCTTAATCAGGGATTCCTCCCCCGACTCGGCCTGGCCGACTACTTGCAGGCCATCGATGTCAGCCAGCATTCGTGTAATGCCTGTACGAACGAGATCATGGTCATCGACTACTAGCACCCTAATCAAGCAGACACCTCGCGAAATGGTCTTATAGGTTGCCGAACACCTTAGCAAAAAACCAAGGCGCAGACCTAGTTGCACGCGTCATATATATGGAGTTTGGTTAAGCGACGGCCACCCGCCGGGAGGCGGATGGCTCAATTTGCTGGGCGAAGCGTCAGGAATCCTGGGGGTTTGGCTTGGCTTTTCCATTCATTGACGATGAATGCTCGGCCAAAGTAGAGGTCAGGCGACGGATCGCAGCCTGGTCTTCCTTGAACATTGCGCGGTAATCCCCGAGTACCTTCTCTTCGATGTGGCTCAGGTTTTCCAATTGAATCGGCGTGGCTGCGCCAGTCAAAACGTACAGCACATCCACACCTCTCGCGGCGACGCGAGACAAGTAGTCCGCTTTAGGTGCACGTCCTCCACTTTCGTATTTACCTTGTGCGTTGGCTTCAACGCCTCCGATTTCACCAAATACTTTTTGCGACAGACCAAGTCGCTCCCTTTCTTGCCTCAAACGCAAACCGATTCCACTCATTTGGATGTATGATCCTGTTTGGCACACCCCAAGAGGTGACACTCTCATCCCTTATTTAAACAAACTTGAACGGTTTTGAACTATGCCCGGAATCCGTACCGCAGCACAAGCCAAGGCCTGGCTGGAACACCAAGGCAAGTCAGTTCAAGCGTTCGCTCGAGAACATGGCGTCGATCCGGCAACCACCTATCAAGTGCTCGCTGGGCGCAAAAAGGGACGGCGTGGGGAGGCCCACAAGGTAGCGGTCCTTTTGGGTATGAAAGAAGGGATTATCCTTTCTGAGGCTGATGGCCAAAACGCCGATCAGGAAGTCAACTCCTGAAGCCAGTATGCGCTTATTAGGATTGAACGCATGGTTTAGCTGCAGACACGCTCCATTCGCAAGAAGTAGTCTTCTTCGCCCACGATATTGAATCCCATACGCAGATAGAGTTTTTTGGCCGGATTCGTCTTGAACACGGTCAGGCGCAACAGGCCCAGCACCTGCGCCTTGAGCGTCATCTGCGCCAATACCCAACTCCCGGCGCCGATCCCGCGACAGTCTTCGAGCAGATGCAACTCCCGAATGTAGAGCGCCCGGCTATCACGGCTCAGACTGATAAACCCCAAAACGGTGTCGTCCCGGCAAATCAGCCAGTTTTCCCGACCTGCCCACGCGGTGTCGAAGCCATCGTTGGACCACCACAACCCGTACTGAACGTAATAGCGGGCCATGGCTTGTTGGGTCAGCGTTCGTGCAAAGGGCAGGTCCTGGTCGGTCGCAGCGCGCAGGTGAAAGGCCATTTACAGAGCTATCACTTGGCTGGTCCAACGCTCGGCGTGGCGACTCGCGATCAGCAGCGCATTCCCTACCCCGGGCACAACAGCAAGCAAACTGCCATCGGCGGCCCAGATCGCACTGCGACCCGCGCAGGCCCAGCCACCCGAAGGCCCACCATGATTCGCCATCAACACCAGCAAGCCATATTCAGCGGCGTAGCCTTGGAGCAGCGCACTGTCAGTTGCGTAGCCGCCTTCACTGATCAGCACACCGGCGGCATAGACAGTGGCGCCCGCTTGCGCCGCAGCACGCGGATGACTGGCGTGGGAAAAGTCTGCACACACCGCCAGTGAAATCCGGTCAGCCCCAAATTCAACAACAGCACCGCCCTGCCCTGGGACAAACGCGGCTTCTTCGCCGTCATGCAGATGTTGCTTGGTATAGACCGCCAGGGAGCCGTCCGCGCCCAGCACCAGAGCACCGATCAACACACCCGCCTCTGGCGCCAGTCGGATCGGCATACCCACCACCGCCGTCAGTCGCAGCTCCTGCGCCATTTCCCGCAAGGGCGCCAGCACCCGATCCTCTGGCGCAATCGCCAGTTCAGCAGCCAGCGACGGCTCATAGCCCGTCAACGACAGCTCGGGGAACACCAGCAATTGCACCCCCTGCTCCGCTGCAGCACGCATAAATGCCAGATGGCGTTCGATGTTGGCCGGCACATCGCCCGCAATGGAAATGGATTGAGCAGCAGCAAGGCTGAAGGCAGTCATGGTCGCGTCCAAGCAATCGGTATGTGAGTGTGACCAGCATATCGGCACTCACCCCATAGCCGTAAGTACCCCCACACAATAGAAATTACTGATTGAATCTCCCTGCTTGCCTCTAGTAAGCTCCGACCATCATTTGGAGACACACCATGTTGCAACTCACCCACACTCAGGTTTGCCCTGCTGCCAGCGCCCAGCGCTCGGTGTCGGCTACCCGTGTGAACGGTTCGAGCGCACTGGTCAGCTTTTATTTTGGGTATTGGTTTAGCCACTGGCGCGCCTGATACCTGAAATCGGCGCCCACTACTCAAGGGGTCGCCTACCAGAGAAATCTAACCCCCGGTCGGCTCCCCGACCGGGGGTTTTGTTTTTCAGGCCTCCATACACTTTTCAACTTGGTCAAGAACACTTAAAGGAATCACGACATGAACTACGCCACCTATTACCGCTACGACACTTGCACTGCATGGCGATTTAGCAAGCTCCGCTCGGGACAGCCTGCCGCCTCCGATCGGTCACCTATTGGTGGCAAGCCAACACACGTAGCCGATACGGCCAATTGTCGAACACCCCAGTAGGCCAAGCGCGCGGGAATAGCCCGCCGCTTGACCAGGAAGCAATGAATATGAACTCCTCCGTCGCCGCTCTACCCGTTGCCGCTCTGACTTGCGCCAATGAATCCCTGACCCAGCGTCTGCCCAGCTCCCTTGAGCTCAAGCACCAACTGCCCCTCAGCCCGTTCCTCACTGAACAGATCCACGCCCATCGCCAAGCCGTGCGCGCCATCCTCAATGGCGAAGATTCCCGCTTGCTGGTGATCGTCGGCCCATGCTCGATCCACGACCCGGAATCGGCCATGGAATACGCCCGCAACCTGAAGAAACTGGCCCTTGAGGTCAGTGACCAGATGTTGCTGGTGATCCGCGCCTACGTCGAAAAACCACGCACGACGATCGGCTGGAAAGGCCTGGCCTACGATCCTCGCCTGGATGGCAGTGATGACATGGCCGCCGGTTTAACCCTGTCACGCGAACTGATGCGCGAGATGCTGCGCCTGGGCCTGCCCGTCGCCACTGAACTGCTGCAACCCATGGCCGCCGGCTACTTCGATGACCTGCTCAGCTGGGTGGCGATTGGCGCGCGCACCACGGAATCGCAGATCCACCGCGAAATGGCCAGCGGCCTGGGCATGCCCGTGGGCTTCAAGAACGGCACCGACGGCGGCGTCGCGATCGCCTGTGACGCCATGCGTTCGGCGTCCCATCCGCACCGTCACTTCGGCGTCGATAGCCAGGGCCACCCGGCCATCATTCAGACCTCAGGTAACCCCGATACCCACCTGGTGCTGCGCGGTGGTCACCGTGGGCCGAACTACGATGCTCAGAGCGTGGCAGAGGTGAAGCATGGCCTGACCCAATCCAAGGTCATGCCACGGATCATGGTCGATTGCAGCCACGCTAACAGCGGCAAGGATCCACTGCGTCAGCCGGCCGTCTTCAATGACGTGCTGGAGCAACGCTTGCAGGGTGACACCTCGCTGATCGGCATGATGCTCGAAAGCCATTTGTTCGAAGGCTGCCAGCCGTTGAGCCCTTCGATGAAATACGGTGTGTCAGTGACAGACGGCTGCCTGGGCTGGACCGCCACCGAGCAGTTGTTGCGAGCGGCTGCCGAGCGCCTGCGCGCTTAAGATTGATCGTTCAAGGCGCTGCTACAGTGGGTACAGCGCCTCATGCCCCAGCCCCACACACTTGCCATTCGTGACATTCAGTCAAGAGTCCTTTTCGGATTCGACTGTGTTTGCGAAGGAACGACGAGGGGATACTTGACTCCATTGCCTACAGCCCTAATGGAGTTACTGATGTCTATCCTCACGCAAAAAGTCCCCGCCTTCGGCCTCGGCACCTTTCGCCTGCAAGGCCAAGTGGTAATCGACTCCGTCAGCACCGGCCTTGAACTGGGCTACCGCGCCATCGACACCGCGCAAATCTACGAGAACGAAGCAGATGTCGGCCAAGCTATCGCGGACAGTGGCATCCCAAGGGATGAGCTGTTTATCACCAGCAAGATCTGGATCGCCAATTTCGCCGAAGGCCAACTGATCCCAAGCCTCAAGGAAAGCCTGCGCAAGCTCAAGACCGATTACCTGGACCTGACCCTGATCCACTGGCCATCGCCGGAAGACCAAGTGCCCGTCGCCGAGTTCATGGGGCAGTTGCTGGAAGCCAAACGCATGGGCCTGACGCGCCAGATTGGTATTTCCAACTTCACCATCGACCTGATGAAGCAGGCCATCGCAGCCGTGGGCGCCGAGCACATCGCTACCAACCAAATCGAACTGCACCCCTACCTGCAAAACCAGCACGTCGTGGATTTTGCCACCGCCAACGGTATCCAGATCACCTCGTACATGACTCTGGCTTACGGCGAAGTGCTCAAAGACCCCGTGATCCAGCAGATCGCGGAGCACCACCAAGCCACCCCGGCACAAGTCGCACTGGCCTGGGCCATGCAGTTGGGTTACGCGGTCATCCCATCGTCAACCAAACACGCCAATCTGGAAAGCAACCTCAAGGCCATGCAGCTGACCTTGAGCCCTGCCGATATGGCGCAGATTGCCGGGCTGGAACGTGGCCACCGCTTGACCAGCCCCAAGGGCATCGCGCCGAAGTGGGACTAAACCCCCGCCACCGTTTTGCGCGATAACTCGCGCAGCCACGGCAACACCCGCAGGCCGACCGTGGCCTCGGGTGGGTCGATAATGTCCATGAAATGTTCGAGATTGACGTTGTCCGGCACACCGGGAAGCCGTACCACCACCGCCGATGTTGCGCCGCAGGGTGCCCCCAAATCCAGGTGATCGTAGACCAGTACATGGCGCACCTGGGGCTGGGGCCCGCAGCCATGGGTTATCAAACCCGCGCTGATAATCAGCACGTCAAAGGGTTCGGCTGGGATAGCCGTGAGTATCTGGACTTCTTCGAAGGTTTGTACCGGCACGATCCGGTGGTACCCCAACTGATTGAGCATTTTTTCGATGTACAACCGTTGCAGGTGTTGTTCATCAGCAATCAGGATGGTCAGTGCTTTGTTCGGCATGGCAAACACCTGGGCAGGCAGCGCTCGTCAGTGAGCGCCGCCTATTTTCCAGACATATCCCGAGGACAAAATCAGGCATATTCCCGCTTCGCGTAGGAGTTCTCCCAAATCAACCGAATGGCCCTCCTCCTCAGTCAAGCCTGATTGCCATAACGACTCAGGCTGTGCTGCAACTGTTCGATGGCCGCGTCTACGGACTCAACTGCAGCGTCCAACGCCCCCCTATCACGCCGCTCACATGCGCCCTCCAAGGTCTCGCAGCAGGAGGTCAGCACTTCAGCCTTGACCAAGCGCGCGCCTCCTTTGACACGATGAGCCAGGTCGTGAAGCTTGGCGAAAGCGCCTTGCCCTTTCAGCGTCGACAGCAAAGCACGGTCCTCTTCGAGGCTGTCCAGCAAAGGCGTCAGCAGCTCGCTGAGAGCATCGTCATCGCCCTGCGTCAGCGTGAGCAGCGGGCTTAAATCAAACGCTGCTCCGGCGTTATCCGTGGCGACTCCGGCGGTCCGTGATGCCAAGGCCAAGCGCAAGTCCTCAAGGCCGGTAGGTTTAAACAGGCAACCGTCCATGCCTGCTTGCCGGCAGCGTTCAGCCTCTTGCGGCAGTGCGTTGGCGGTGAACCCAAGTAACAGGCACGGCGTCAACCCAAGCTGGTGCTCTTGTGCACGAATGTCACGCGCCAACGCGTAACCGTCCTTGAAGGGCATATTGCAATCGGTGATCACGCCATCAAAATGTCCGGCCTGCCACAGTGCAAATCCTTGGGCACCGTCCTCTGCCGAAGTGATGCGATGCCCCAGAAAACTCAGTTGTCGAGCCAGTAACAAGCGGTTGGCTGGGTAATCATCCACCACCAGAATATTTAACCCACGGGCAGGCGGTATATGCGGGACCGGTGCAGAGACCGGCACGGCGGTGGTCATCGCAAGCGCCAATGTCACGTCCACTCGCGTGCCCTTGCCCAGCACGCTACTCAAATGCAGTTGACCGCCCATCATCTCGCACAGGTTACGGCTGATCACCAACCCCAGACCCGACCCACTTCGCCCTGGCTGCTCATTATTACTGCCTTGGATAAAGGGGTTGAACAAGCGCTGCTGGTCTTCGGCGCTGATGCCAATGCCCGAATCCTCCACCCACAACCGCACGTTCAGTTGGTCACTGTCCAACACAGGTACGCCCTGGGCGCCCAGCGACACTTGACCGGAGGCGGTGAACTTGATCGCATTGCCCAATAAATTGGACACCACCTGCTTGAAGCGCAGCGGGTCGACGATCACGGGTCGATCTATCAAAGGGTCAAGTTCCACTCGCAGCAACAGGCCCTTGTCCCTCGCCAACCCCTCAAACACCCGCGCCACGGAGGCCAACAGTTCGTGCAGATTGGCTGGCTCCAGGCTAAGGGAAAGGTGGCCGGATTCGATCCGTGCAATGTCGAGAATATCGCCGATCAACTCCAGCATGCCCCGGGACGCCACCGACGCGACCTCCAGCGCATCCCGGTCAGCCCTGCCCTGTTCGGCATTCTTCAGCGCCAGCTCGATCATGCCGATCACTGCGTTCATGGGAGTGCGGATTTCATGACTCATGGTCGCCAGGAACGTAGTCTTGGCACGATTGGCCGCGTCAGCCTCCTCCTTCGCTTCCTGCAACTGGCGCAACAAGCGCTGGCGCTCGCTGACATCCACCCAGCCCGCAATCATGCCCACGACACTGCCATTGCTATCGCGGTACGGGAGCATCCACTGGTAAATGGTCAGAACGCCACCACCCGGCACCTTGAGCACGCGGTCATGGATCTGCGGCTCACCCAACTCCATCAAACGCAAATAATCGGCATGAAACGAACGGGCCTGGGGCGGGTTACCTGTATCGGTTTCCACCACTGTCTTACCGATGACGTCTTCCAACTTGAACCCGAATACATCGAGATAGGCGTTATTGCAGGCCATCAAGCGACCCAGGCGATCACGCACATAAATGGGGTGCGGCGTGCCATCAATCAGCACACTCATAAAACGCATCTGGTCGCTCAAAGCACGTTCGGCCTGGGCGCGTTTGCGAATCAGATTACGCAGGTAGAACACCCAGCCCAGCGTCACCAGCAACAGCAGCGCGGCTAAGCCGAACCCTTGGATAATCATATTGCGGTGACGCATCCAGTAGTTGTCTTCGATGATGATCTCGCTGCGCCAATGGTTGGTCAGCTCATCCATTTCTTCGGGTGAAATGCTCAACAATGCCTTGTCGAGGATCGAGTACAACTCCAGTTCGCTGCGGTTGACTCCAAACGTAATCCGCGCAGGCTCCCTCCCGACCGTACTGGTGATACGCAAACGTTTAAGGTAATGGCGCGCGATCATGTAGCGCGCGCTGATCAGCGAAACCGCCGTCGCATCGACGCTGCCATTGGCCACCCATTCCATTGCCTGCTCAGGGTTCTGCGCGTCGACAAACCCGATATTGGGATAGTCCTTGGCGATTTGTGCGACCAGGCTGTCGCCGCTAACGATTGCCAGGCGCTTGCCGGGCATATCTTCCAGGGTCACCAGTTGCTCGTCGTCGGCACGCACCACCAACACATAGGGGTTGGACAGGTAAGGTCGGGTAAAACGGATCTTTTCGGACCGCTCGGCACTCGGGGTGACGACCGCCAGCATGTCCACACGACCCGCGCTGGCCTGATCAATTTGCGCGGGCAGCGAACTGCCGCGCTCTACATCGAACTTCAAGCCTGTGCGCAAACTGATGCGCGACAGTACTTCGGCGCTCAAGCCTTCGAATTGCCCCTGCCCGTTGAAAAAAGACAGCGGCACAAACTTGTCGAGCACCGCGATTTTCACCCGAGGGTTCTTCTCCAGCCAGCGTTGCTCGCTTTCACTCAAGCGCAGCTGATCCGCCTCCAGAAACCCGCTGCCACCGGCACTCCAACGACGTAGGATTTCCAGCTGCTGGCTGGCCGGAACGTCGGCCAAAGCAGCGTTGATGATGCCCAACAGGCGTGTATTGTCCTTGGCGAATGCGAACCCGAAAGGGTTGACCTCCAGTGCGGAAAAATCCGCCATGCGCACGTTGTTGAGGTGGTTCTTGTTGATCAAATAACGAGTGCTGATAGCGTCCCCCAGGTACACATCGGCCTGGCCGAACGCGACAGCACCTATGGCTTCGAAGGCCGAGGCAAATAAGAGCAACTGTGCATTGGGATAAAACGTCTGAACGGCGTCGGGCTGCATGTAGTGGTAGAGCATCGCCACGCGCTTACCCGAAAGGTCAGCTTTCAGCGCCTGGCTTTCCCCTGCGCGCGTTACCAGCGCAGGTTGGTCATTGGCGTAAGAACGGGACAGTACCAACTCCGAGTCAGCCGCCTCATAGCCATTGGCCGACCCGACAAAATCTACCTCGCCGGCCTTGAGGGCATCGATTACCTCATCGCGGGTGTCGTACCGCTTCACGTCGATCGAGACATTCAGTGCCTGGGCGACCAGTGCCGCATAGTCTGCGGTAATGCCCTCCAATTCATCGTTGTTGCTGCTCAGGTCAAAGGGGGCGAAATCAGGGGCCGACACGCCCATCGACAGCGTGCGCCGCTCGCGCAGCCAGCGCCAGTCGGCCTCGTCCAACACTACAGAAGGGTTTGCAAAAGTGGAGTGACCCAGCAGTCTCAGGTCGCGGGGTGCTTCGATGGCCATCGCCGCCCAAGGCAACAGCCCCATCAGCAGGATGGCCGCGTGTTTCGCCAGCCGGGAGGTAATCATTTCAGATCAGATGATTGCGCTGGGCAAACTTGGACAGATGAACCACCGAGGACATGCGCAACTTCTCCTTGAGCCGCGTTTTGTAGGTACTGATGGTCTTATGGCTCAACAGCATGTCCTCGGCGATCTCCTTGTTACCCAGGCCCAGCGCCAGCTTTTGCAACACCGTCAATTCGCGGTCAGACAGCGCCGCCACCAACTCCTGCTCAGTGGACTGCAAATCGTCGCGACGCACCGAACTGGTGGGCAGGCTGGGGAAGCAACTGTAGCCAGACCTGATCGCCCTGATCGCCTTCTGCAGCTCATCAAGTTCACCTGTCTTGGCGACAAACCCCATCGCACCAGCGCGCATGCAACGAGTCGAAAAGAACACCGCCAGATAAGAGGTCAGCACCAGGATCCTGCAAGGCAGCTCCAGCGCCTTGATCCGGCTGATCACCTCCAACCCACCGAGCTTAGGCATCGCCAGGTCAAGAATGATTAGGTCAGGGCGGGTTTCGCGAGCAATCTGCATGGCGTCAGCGCCGTTACCCGCCTGGTAGATTTTGTCGAAGCCCTCCTGCTTCAGCAGATATTTGACGGTGGCGCGTATAAAAGGGTGGTCATCCACTATTAAAGCTTTGTTGCTCATAAGACTCCCCTGAGAAGATCAGTACGCTTACATATCACGCGAGACCCAACTACCTGTGAAAAGTAACAGTTCCGACAAACGGTGCTGATTACTCCCTACAACAACTCAGGCAGTAAAGGCCCCTCCTTTTGAAAAAAACAGTAAACACGTAAAGCCGCGCCTTGATTCCTGAGCAGGCGCAAGCGCGCAACCTTAACAACCGACTGTTTTTTCCAATGAAGGGATAATCTCGACTAAATGTAGGACTTTTCCTCGGCACAGCAAGGTTGAGTCATCGAACGTTACTCGGTGGTACTCGGGCTCCAGAAGGCCTGTACCACCAGCGTCGACCTGGAAATCCGCACCACCAGGGCGTCCAACTCGTCACCGTCGACCGACGTCACCGCCAGTGTGGCTTCGATTTCCACCTCCTCGGTGCCGAACGGACGCACGTCGACATCACTGGCAGGGTAGTTACAGCGCGCGAGTTCGGATTCCAGCAACGCCAATACCGCGGTTTGCTGGGTACGTCGGGCAATCACATACAGGATGTTGGTGACTTCCGCCGACACCACATCCAGCGGCTGGCGGTTGATGTTATTGACGATTGGCCGCAGCAAGGTATTGGCCGCCAGCACAAACAGCGTGCCCAGCAACGCTTCGAGCACCAGGTCGGCACCGGCACACGCCCCCACGGCCGCCGACGCCCACAGCGTGGCGGCGGTATTGAGGCCACGCACATTGCCTTCTTCGCGCATGATCACGCCGGCACCAAGAAAGCCGATGCCCGACACCACATACGCAACCACTCGCACCGCGCCTTCCGCCCCACCGAGTCGGTTGGCCATGTCGACAAAAATCGCTGCCCCCACCGCCACCAGCACATTGGTGCGCAGGCCCGCCGTGCGCTGCCGGTACTGGCGCTCGAAACCGATCAGGCCACCGAGGATAAACGCGGCGGTGAGGCTGACCAAGGTGTCGATCAGGGAGTTGAGGTTGATGTTGTTGATTGCTTGCATAGGAGAGCTTCCCTATTCATTGCCAGCCAAACTTACGGATGTAGTAGCCCTTCACCGCTTGGGTCAGCGCCATGTACGCCAGCAGGATCACCGGCAAAAACACAAAGTACAGCGACGGCAGCGCCTGTAATTTGAAGTAGTGCGCCAGCGGGCCCATTGGCAGGAAAATCCCCACGGCCATGATCACGCCCGTCATCACCATCAACGGCATCGCCGCACGGCTTTGCAGGAACGGGATTTTCGGGGTGCGAATCATGTGCACGATCAGCGTCTGGGTCAGCAGCCCCACCACAAACCAGCCCGACTGGAACAGCGTCTGATGGTCTGGTGTGTTGGCATCGAACACGTACCACATGAGTGCGAACGTGGTGATGTCAAAGATCGAACTGATAGGCCCGAAAAACAGCATGAAGCGCCCCACATCCCCCGGCTGCCAGCGTTGCGGCTTGGCCAGCATCTCGTCATCGACATGGTCGAACGGGATCGCGATCTGGGAAATGTCATACAGCAGGTTTTGCACGAGCAGGTGCATCGGCAGCATCGGCAGAAACGGGATAAACGCACTCGCCACCAGCACTGAGAACACGTTGCCGAAGTTGGAGCTGGCGGTCATTTTGATGTACTTGAGCATGTTGGCAAAAGTGCGGCGGCCCTCCAGCACGCCCTCCTCCAGTACCATCAGGCTCTTTTCCAACAGGATGATGTCGGCCGCTTCCTTGGCGATGTCCACCGCGCTGTCCACCGAAATACCGATGTCCGCCGTGCGCAGCGCCGGTGCATCGTTGATGCCGTCGCCCATGAAACCCACCACATGCCCGTTGGCCTTGAGCAGGCGCACAATGCGCTCCTTATGGCTGGGCGTCAGCTTGGCGAACACATTGGTGGTTTCCACGGCCCTGGCCAACTCAGCGTCGGTCATGTCTTCGATGTCGTTGCCCATCAACAGACCTTGTTGCTCCAATCCCACTTCGCGGCAGATTTTTGCAGTGACCAGTTCGTTATCACCGGTCAGTACTTTGACCGCAACACCGTGGGCTTTCAGGGCTTTCAGCGCAGGCGCGGTGCTTTCCTTGGGCGGGTCGAGGAAGGCCACATAGCCGATCAATGTCAGGTTGTTCTCATCTGCCAAGCTGTAGGTGTCGCGCCCAGGTTCCATCGGTTGCGCAGCCACGGCCACCACACGCAGGCCTTCTTCATTGAACGCTGCGGTCACTTGGCGAATGCGCGCCAACAGCTCATCGGTGAGTGCTTCGTTGGTGTCGCCGTGGCGCACGCTGTTGCACACCGAGAGGATCTCCTCCACGGCGCCCTTGCAGATCAGCAGGTGCGGCAAGCCCTGCTCGGCGACGACCACCGACATACGGCGGCGGTTGAAGTCGAATGGGATCTCGTCGACCTTATGGAAGGCGGTGCCGACTTTAAGCTCGCGATGCACCTCCACATGTTCCAGCACCGCCACGTCCAGCAGGTTCTTCAGGCCAGTCTGGTAGTAGCTGTTGAGGTAGGCCATTTCCAATACGTCGTCGGATTCTTCACCCCACACATCCACATGGCGCGCCAGGAAAATCTTGTCCTGGGTCAGGGTTCCGGTCTTGTCGGTGCACAGCACGTCCATCGCGCCGAAGTTCTGGATCGCGTCCAGGCGCTTGACGATGACCTTCTTGCGCGACAAAAACACCGCGCCCTTGGCCAGGGTGGACGTGACGATCATCGGCAGCATTTCCGGGGTCAGACCCACGGCAATCGACAGCGCGAACAGCAGCGCCTCGGTCCAGTCGCCCTTCGTGAAGCCGTTGATAAACAGCACCAACGGCGCCATCACAAACATAAAGCGGATCAGCAACCAACTGACTTTGTTCACCCCATGCTGGAACGAAGTGGTAGCGCGATCAGTGGCGGTCACGCGCTGGGCCAGGGCACCGAAGTAGGTGTTGTTGCCGGTGGTCAGGATCACCGCCGTCGCCGCACCGGACACCACGTTGGTGCCCATGAACAGGATGTTGTCCAGATCCAGAGGATTGCGGGTATTGGCGTCCTGATGCTGGGCAAACTTCTCCACCGGCATCGACTCACCGGTCATCGCCGCCTGGCTCACAAACAGGTCCTTGGCACTGAGCACGCGGCAATCGGCGGGAATCATGTCGCCGGCCGACAGCACGATCAGGTCGCCGGGCACCAACTGCTTGATCGGCAACTCGACGCGCTTGGCCTCATCACGACGCAGCACCGTGGCGGTGTTGCTGACCATGGCTTTCAAGGCATCGGCGGCCTTATTCGACTTGGCCTCCTGCCAGAAACGCAGCAGCGTCGAGAGCACCACCATGGAGAAAATCACCGTGGCGGCCTTCATGTCTTCGGTCAGCCAGGAGATCACCGCCAGCAAGGTCAGCAACAGGTTGAAGGGGTTTTTGTAGCAGTGCCACAGATGCACCCACCACGGCAGCGGCTGCTCGTGCTCGACTTCATTGAGGCCGTGTTGCACACGCAGGGCATCGGCTTCCTGGGTGTTCAAGCCCTCGGCATGGCTGCCCAACGTGCCGAGCAATTGCGCGGTGCTGCTGTTGGCTGCGGCCACCAGGGTTTGCGCCAGGGTCGGCGGCACTTCGCGGCTGACGCTGGCGTCGGTGACGGTTTCGAGCATGGCCAGGCGACGGAAGTGCCGGGCGATGTGCCGGGTCCGCAGGAAGCCGGCGAAGAACTCTTTCAACAGAGTGAGGTTCATGGTGTTACTCCTGCGCGAGGAAAAACCGTCGTGCAGGTACTGCCGCTGCGCACCACGCCTGTCAGACAGGCGCAGTCAGCTTGGCCCGCCCGCCGCAAAAGGCAGGCGCGTCCGTAGCATCCTGAGGTCACTCAGGTGCTGGTCAGCGTCGATGAAAGAGGATCGAGACAGCACCAGAACTGGCCGCTGTCGGGATGCCGCTTCTCGCTTTGATGGCGAGACAACGGCATCGGATAAATGCGCGTTACCTTGCCAAGCCTATGCCGGTTACCGAAACCGGCCGACTACTGTCACTCGAACAAGTACCCACTGAGGGTCTCCGCTATTGATGAAAACGCGCGAAGCTTACGCCCCGACTTCAGGAGAGTAAACCGTAGGAAAGTTTCCGCATGATGAATAAGAAGATTCTTCAGGATGGGTTCAGGTAGGCGTTTTCCTGAGCTCACTGAGGATCAAAATGTGGGAGGGCGCGATCCTGGGCAACCAATGCCAGATACTCATCAAGCTGCCCTTCGGCCAGAACCTTGACCTGGATCGACACATGGTTCACCTGGCGGCCCATCCTGATTCCCTCGCGGGTGCGCACCTCGACATAGCCGAGCTTCGGCCAGAAACGCTCGGCCTTGGAATTGCCAACAACCACTGTCAGCCGCAGCCACCGAGCGCCATTTTCGATCGCCCACGCTTGAAGATCCGCATGCACCTGCTGCGCCAGTCCAGTGCCATGAAAACGGGCATCTACCAGCAGCAGACCGATATGCCATACGCCATCTGCGAGCAAATCGGCCGCAATATTCACTACGGCGACCAGTTGCCCGTCCGCACCGCGATAACCCAACCAGTAGATCCGGCTGCAACGCCAGCCCGGCGGAAGCTGGTTCTGCAACGCTTCGTGCGCTTCGGTTGGCGTGGCAGGCTCGCCGTTAACCGCCATGAAGTAATCCGGCGCCCGCTCAAAAAAACGCTGGAGCTCAGCCTCATCGCCGGCCCCCAGTTCAACTATATAAACGTCCTTGATGGTGCAGTTGATATCCATATCGCTCGACTCTTCTCATTCATCCCGCGTCAGTACTTCCAACAACTCGATCTCAAAGCGCAGATTGCTGTTGGGCTTGATATGCGCGCCCATGGAGCGCTCGCCATAAGCCAGATGCGCCGGCACGTACAACGTACGCACACCACCCACCTGCATGCCCATCAAGCCCTGGTCCCAACCTTTGATGACACGACCGGTACCGATCACACACTGGAACGGCTTGCCCCGCTCCCAAGACGAATCGAACACCGTGCCATCTTCCAAGGTGCCTGTGTATTGAGTGGTGATCAGCGCGCCCTTGACGACGGCTTTGCCGGTGCCAGGGCGGGTGTCGGTGATCTGGAGTTCGTTGTTGCTCATGGGGGTTCTCGTTGAAGGCGTAGAGGGTGGGTTTTTCCCAGAATTGGGTGGGATTGGCAAGTGTGGGAACCGTTGACTTCGAAAGTTTCCCTTCGGCCTACGCATAAACACAACATACCCTAACCAAAAATCACATCCTGCTTATTTTCTTCCGTACTGCTCACGCTCAACCTATAAAACAACCCATTCAAATAGCAGATAAAAATGACCATCGGATCTAATTTTAACTATCCCGCGGACATCGCTGAGCGACATCATCGAGAAAAGCGCTCCACCGATAATAAATGGAGAGGTACGTTCCCGAACCCGCCAGATTTGTGCTTTGACTATCGTGCTTTAGTAGAACAGGAAAACGGCATCGCCACAGCGACTGATACCCTACATAAAATATGTATTATCGGCGCCGGAGTCACCGGTTTAACAACAGCGCGAGAATTACATAGATGCGGCTTCACAAACATTACATTAATTGAAAAATCACAGCGTATTGGTGGTAGACATCTGACAGCGCTCGGAAAACATAATACGAATACCACCGGGCGGCCTCCGTTTGAGATGGGCGCAATGAGGATGCCCTTTTTCAACAAGTCAAACGAGCATCCGAAAGACGGTCGCTCGCTCATGGCCTATTACGCCAAAGAGTTCGAACTTGTCCATTCTGATTTCCCAAATCCTGGCAGCCCTACAGTCCAATCAACGGGAATATATCTGCGAGAGGGGAGCTTGGAGGGGGGCACAGAACCGACGATGCTAATCTGGAAAAATACGGATGGTAAAACAGCGCCGCCCGGTGAGTTATTGGGTGTCGTCTTTGCTAAGTGGACAACATTTGCCGAGCGCATGACGCTAAAGGTATCAGAGCATTATGGCTCCATAGGCTGGGAAAGCATGTGGTCTTCTATAGTCAAAAAATACGAAGGCATTTCATTCCGTGACTTGGTAAAGGTGCCCGTCATAAACCATTGGCGCCAAAATGACCCTGGCAACTTTGGAGGAATGGGCATGACTTCGCAAGAATCTGCGATTTTCTACTCTATAGGAATTGGAGATGGCAGTTGGGGAGCCTTCTATGATGTTTGCTCGATATATCCCCTACGCACTGCAATATTTGGTTTTAGTAGCCATCTTCAGTTGATCCACGGACGTGTGGATGCGAAGGGAGTACCTGTCGCCTCACCTTACCTGGAAGCTTCAGAAACATACGACTCAGAGGGTCTTCGCTTCAACAAACCAAACTATGTAGGGCTTGCCTCTCTCGCCGAGTCCCTACTTTTTATAAAACCGGATGAAGTGAAGGAATCACTTTACGAGCACTTAATCAAAAGCCCCACAGGCTTACTAACCAGCAGCACCGTAATAAAGCTTGAAAAACTTGAGAATGGAAAGATAAGAGTTTACTTCGACCGTAGCGCCACACACCTAGACAAGGCCAAAACCAACTTCGTCGATGCAGACTCCGTTGTAATTACCCTTCCTTCATGGCTGATAGAAACACAAATATCACTCGAGAATTTTAGTCCAGAACTATTGCCATACGAAACAATCTCCGCTTACAAAACAGCACATTGGGAAACGAGTTGCAAAGTATATGCCCCACTCAAAAAATCATTTCTCTCACACAACAAAAACATACCTCAAGCTATTGTTACCGACAGCTTTATACATGACGTCTACATGTATCGCTACAACGACAACAGCACCTACGACTGCATACTCTTAAGCTATACCTGGAAAGATGACGCTACAAAACTATCATTATTCAACGATAAGGAGCTCGTCGACAAATGCATAGAAGAGCTAGACAGAATTCTTTTAAAGTCGGCAAATATAAAAGAAATTATCTCGCCTTACATCGGGCGCGAACAAGCAGTTGTTCAGCGGTGGATGAATGATAAAAACTCCCTTGGTTGTGCGAAACTATATCGGGCAGGTACCTACTACGACGCTGTAGGCCTTATGAAATACAATAGAGACTTCTCTCACGTATCGGGCCTTTATTTTTGCGGCGAATCTTTCTCTGTTGATGCCGGGTGGACAGAGCCGTGTTTCAGAGGAGCCATCGATACTGTAATTAATATCTGCAGCAAAACCCGAGCAAACTTCAACGGTGGTTTCAGCCTGCGTGACTATCCTGAGTACAGAACGGAGAGCTAAATCAAAGTATAAGAAAGCGACTACAACGCAACAGGAACCATCTGACTACCCTTTAAACACTTCATCGCCTCTTATAAACATCCAACCAACCCCGGTTGCATAAAAATAAGAGGTCAACCCATGAGCGAACCAACAAGCCCTGCCCGCGTCGCCGTCATTCAGTTCGATCCCCAGGTGGGCGTGCGCAATCGAAGTGAAAACCTACGGCAGAGCCTCGTGCTGGCCACCGAAGCAGCAAACGGCGGTGCCAATCTGATCGTACTGCCCGAGCTTTCCAACTGCGGGTACTTCTTCAGCAGTCGCCAAGACGCCTTTGATCATGCGGAGACGGTACCCAGCGGGCAGAGCATGCGGGAGTGGATAGATTTTGCCCGTCAGCACAACGTGTATCTGGTGGCCGGTCTTAGCGAGATCGACGGGATGCAGCTGTTCAACACCGCGGTATTGATAGGTCCCGGTGGGTTTATAGGCAAGTACCGCAAGGCCCATTTGTGGAACCTGGAAAAACTCTGGTTCACCCCTGGAGATACAGGATTTCCGGTATTCGAAACGCCGATTGGTCGCATCGGCCTGCTGATTTGCTGGGACATCTGGTTCCCTGAGGTACCGCGCATTCTCAGTCAGCAAGGTGCCGATATCATTTGCAGTCTGAACAACTGGGTGTGGACGCCACCACCTCTTTTCGATGACGCCGGAAAGTGCATGGCGTCGTATTTGACGATGACAGCAGCCCATGTGAACAACGTGTTTATCGCTGCCGCCAGCCGCATCGGTGAGGAGCGGGATGCGCGCTACCTTGGATGCTCGCTGATCGCAGGAACCAATGGCTGGCCGATCGGCGCAGTAGCATCGGCAAATCGTCAGGAGATTTTGTTCGCCGATATCGACATCACCAGCGCCCGCAGCGCACCGATCTGGAACAGTCTCAACGATCTGCAAAGAGACCGACGCCATGATCTTTACGATCAGATGCTCGGATATTCCAAACACTCTGCCCTGCCTCGCTGAAAAGAGGGCATGCCATGGAAACCTTATTTGCCAAAAAAACCTTAACTGGCTCAAGAGCCGATACTACGGTTCTCATCGTAGGCTTGATCGTCAGCTCGCTGGTGCTGTGGGTCGTATTCAGCCATCGAGGCTCCTGGCCGGGATACAGCGAGATGATTACAGGCTTCCCCCATCCGGCCGCCTGGTTGCGGTGGGTAGTGGGAGATATCAGCGAGGTTGCCTTCTATAAACATGAACTTGCATCACTTGGCCTGTTGAGCGGCGCTTACCTGGCATGGTGGGCGAGCAAACGCGAAAAAGCCTGGCAGGGTTTTTCCATTTGCTATGGCAGCGGATTATGGCCTTGGCTGATAACAAGTTCTTTGATCGGGTTGCTGCTAAGCAACGTGCTGTGGGGTTGGAGCGTCACCGTCGAAACCTGGCAGCCAACATTTGCGGCGTTTGTTTCGTTGCCAGCCGCGATGGTGTTGATGTTTGGCGGGGGTTGGAAAGTCGCACTCAATGGTGCGGTGCTGGGCGCGTTGCTGGTTACACCGGCGTGCCTACTGATCGTCAATTTCGTGTGCATTCCATTGGGATTGCCGGCAGTTATCGGTAATGTGCTTGGAATGGCGTCTGGAAGCGTTATCGCGTTTGCACTGTGTCGCCGAGTGCCCTCGTTGGTGCGTTCAGACTACATCGCCCCCATCAGGCCATCACCCACTCCACCGCAATCGTATGGCGTAATCTGGAGCCTGCGCCGAGTGTTGGCGGACTTTTCCGAAGCGCCGTTTTTCGGGAATGAGCTAGCCAGCCTCGGGCTGTTAGCCGGGGTATTGCTCGCCTATGCACTCAACCCCATGAGTCCGGCCTATGGTTCAGGCTTGCTTCTACACTTGCTAGGTGCGCAGGCACTGACTTCTGCCATCGGGGTCGTGATCTGGCGACGCCAATGGATCAAGCGGGGTTGGTATCCAACCTATGTTCCGTTGGTATCTGTGGTACCCGCAGCCGTACTTACCCATGGTGGCAGTTGGATGGTGATTGGCTCTAGTGCAATGCTCGGCGCACTGATCGCACCACCATTGGCCTGTGCCATCGCATCTAAGTTGCCTGCTCACTTTCATCCGTACATCGGCAATGTGATGTCGATGGCATTGAGTACGTTGATGATTGTGCCGGTAGTAGGATGGTTGGGAACTTGACGGACGTGGGGGTCGATCGGTTGCCGAGATGCATGCGGCCGCATTAAGCAAGTACGCTTCAAGCAATACCCTGTGGCGAGTGAGCGTACCCGCTTGCCATAGGGATAACAGCAACCCTGTAAAGCCACTGACAAAATCGACTCCAGAACCTCGCCCCAAGCATCCTTGCACCTCGCATAGTGCTCCGCATACGTCTACGAACGCGCCTGCACAAGAGAGAAGTATCAGTTAGACGCCTTTGCTTGCGCTCTAATGTCACCTTTGCGTGATGCGCGTAACAAGGTCGCCCGTTTACGCGCATCACCATCAGGTCGAGCGTAGCTTCAACCCGTAAAGCGGCGTCCCTGCCACCTTATCGCCGGCCTTAAGCCAACGGCACGCGACGGTTAGTCAATGCCATGCGCCCTACAAAGAAGCTCAACGCCGCACCCAGCAACAGCATCGCCAGCGTGCTCCAGGCCGCGCGGGACAATTGCTTGGCCGCGACTTCACCTGCTTCACGGGCCTTCTGCTCAGCCTGCTGTTTCAGCTCGTCAACCTTCTGCATGGCTTGCTGATAAGCCTGGGCATAGTTGTCGACGATCTGTGTGGCTTCTTCCTTGCTCTTGCCGGTACGGGCAGCAACGATATTGACCAAGGCTTCTTTGTCAGCCGCGTTAAGCGCTGGCTCACCGGAGGCTTTGACGCGCTCAAACCACTGCTTCAGCGCATCGCCGGCCTGGGCAGGATCGGTCGCTGCGGTAGTCGCTGTCTGCTTGCCATCGGCGGCAGCCTGGTCGGTTTTCTGCTCGACATTGGCCGGGTCCAGCTCAGGCTTGCCGCTTTGCTTGAGCAAGGTGTCCAGTTCGCCTTGCAGGCTTTTCCAGTCCAGCTGGATGCCCTGCTCGTTCAGTTGCTGCTTGACGCTATCGCTGATGCCAGGCGCGGCGGCGGCAATCCCGCTACCGGCAGCAGACAAGCCTTTCCCAACCACGTTACCGGCGGTGCCAACCACACTGGCGGCCAAGCCTGCCAACAGCCAGGTGGTAAGCAAGGTGGTGACGGTCCAGGTCAGCACGCCGTGCAGGCCGCCACGATCCGGGGCCGTGCGGCCGGCGACGAAGGCACCCACACCGATGGCAAGTAATGTGGAGACAAACAGCCAGATCCCGGCCCCCGTGCCGAAACCGCTCAGCGGGTTACCGGCTTGCATCGGGTTAACCGCACTGGCACCGATGGCAGTGCCCAACACACTGAGGACCAGGTAGGTCACCAGGGCAATTGCACTACCGGCGAGCACCGAGCTCCAGGACACACGAAACAACGAGCGATTGGTTTCATAGACAGTGGTCATACAGAGGTCCTTCACATGTTGTTGAGGCAAGGCGAAATGCCTTGATGGATGGAGTCTGGCGAAACGACATACGTTCAGTCATGGCCCAAATGCACCAGTGCGCCTGGTGCATTCGCACTCCCCCGTACTCAGTTTCTTTGCACTATCGTGAAGGCAGGATGTCGTACGTCCATGCGCCCCTACACCGGAGAAATCATGACCCAGGATGTACTTGCCAAAGAAACCAACCGCCGCCAACTGCAGCAGATTATCTCCGGGCTCTCCGATGGGATTATCCTCGCGGAAGTCGACCAGACCATCCTGTGGGCCAATGAAGCCGCGCTGACCATGCACGGTGTGGATGACGTGGAGGCACTGGGTGCGAACGCCCAGGCCTACGCCGAGCGTTTTACCCTGCGTTATCGCAATAACCATCCCGTACAGCCGGATAGTTACCCATTGGCCCGCGCGGCGGCAGGCGATGAATTCAGCGACGTGGTGGTGGAAGTCACGCCCATCGCCGAGCCGGACAAAACCTGGGTCCACCGCCTGCGCAGCCTTGTGATCACTGACTCCCACGGCGAGCCGGAGTTACTGGTGTTGATCCTCAGCGACGCCACCGAATGGGCCAGCGCCGAGCAGCGCTTCGAAAAAACCTTCAACGCCAACCCCGCGCCCGCGGTGATTTGCCGCTTGAGCGACCTGCGCTACATCAAGGTCAACCAGGGCTTTTTGGAGATGACCGGCCACAACCGCGACCAGGTCATCGGCAAGTCCGTGTATGAACTGGATGTGCTGGAGCAGGCAGAGCGCAAAGACCTGGCCATCCAGCGCTTGGGCGAAGGCGCGACCATCCCGCAGATGCAGGCCGAACTGAAACTGCCCGAAGGCGGCAGCAAACTGGTGATCGTCGCCGGCCAGCCGCTGGACATGAACGAAGAAGACTGCATGCTGTTTTCGTTCACCGACCTTGAGCCTCGACGCAAGGCCGAAGTGGCCCTGCGCCAAAGTGAAGAACGTTTCGCCAAGTCGTTCCGCCTTACGCCGGTGCCCACGTTGGTGTGTAACGCCGCTAACCGCCAGGTGGTGGACGTCAACGAAGCCTTTATGAACATCACTGGCTATATCAGCGAAGAACTGATCGGTAAGTCCATCGAAGACATCGACTTTATCGACAGCCCCCAGGCAGGCACACAGTTGTTCACCACCCTGGAAAAAGCCGGCAACCTGGATGGCCAGGACCTCAAGGTGCGCAAAAAGGGCAACGAAGTGATCGACTGCGTGGTTTCCGCCGACACCGTGATCATCCAGGACGTGCCCTGCTACCTGCTGGTGCTGATGAACATCACCGAACGCAAGCGCTCGGAACTGGAGTTGGTGGCGGCCATCGAGGAAGTGATGCAGGACGCCTCTTGGTTCAGCCAGACCCTGATCGAAAAGCTGGCTAACGCCAAGAGCGTCAACAGCCCCAACCTGCCTAACGTCAACTTCACCGACCTCACCGCCCGCGAGCGCGATGTGCTGGGCTTGATCTGTGAAGGACTGGCCGACAAAGAGATCGCCTCACGCCTGAAACTGGCGCCCAACACCGTGCGCAACCACGTGGCCACGGTGTACTCCAAATTGGGGGTGCACAGCCGCAGCGCGGCCATCGTTTGGGCCCGCGAACGCGGGCTGTTCGCGAGTGAACTGCGCCTGAAAAACAAGCCCTGACAGTGCAAATGCACTAGTGCAGCTAGTGCGAATTCAACTTATGGCGGGGCGGCGTAAGCAATAACCTTCAAGGCATCGAACTGGATGCCCTGAAGGAACACGCATGTTTACCCTCGCCCAACTGCGAAATTGCATCGAAGAAGGCCTGTCGCCACTGACCTGCGAGTTCACCCTGTGCCGGGATGCGTCCTTGACCCTCAAGGTCTACGACGCCGATACCGGCCGGGTTGATCTGGTGGTTACCGGGATCAGCACCAACCGGCTGCAGACCCCGATAGAAGTGGAAAAAATGGTGGAAGAACTGCGCTACGAACTGCAGTGCAAC
The DNA here is from genome assembly GCF_054062775.1 of Pseudomonas sp. TE3911. Classification (NCBI taxonomy): domain Bacteria; kingdom Pseudomonadati; phylum Pseudomonadota; class Gammaproteobacteria; order Pseudomonadales; family Pseudomonadaceae; genus Pseudomonas; species Pseudomonas sp. TE3911. Next base: position 3,354,419 of record NZ_JBSSFP010000001.1, read on the forward strand.
ACCATGGGCAAGCTCACGCTGAATGACTTCCCTTCAACGACGAACCAATGAAATAGAACACACCGCCGGCCACGATAAACATCCCCAGCATGTAGAACATCGTGTGGGCCGGCAGGTTGGCCAGTACCAGCCCACACAACACCGGCCCCAGGGCTGCGCCGAGGTTGGACAGGTTCTGCGCGCCGTAGTACATGCCCCTCAAATGGTCCGGGGCAATCCGGTCGATAAACATGTATTCGGCCGGGAACACGATAATCTCCCCCACCGTGAACACCGCCATTGCCAGGACCCACCACACCACGCTGGTGGACAGCGCAAAGCCGATCAGCCCCAACATGAACATGCTCAAGCCGAAGATGAGCCACTGGCTCAAATGACGGTGTGATATGCGCCGGCCGATCACATATTGCAAAGCGATCACCATTACCGCGTTGGTGGTGAGCACGGCGCTGATCACGGTGTAAGTGTGTTGCGCTGTGGTGGTGATCACCAGGTACTGCGACAGGTAGGCCGTGAACTGGCCGAACACGACTGCACTGAGCACACCGCCCATCGTGAAGCACACCAGCCGACGGTCCTGCAGCAATACACGGCCAACGGCAAGAAACGACACCGGCTTTTGCGCCACGTCCACTGTGGTTAACGTGCGATCGCCCCAGCGCCAATACAGCAGGAAAAACCCCGCCCCCAGCAGCGCCGATAACATAAACGGCAGGCTGATATCCATCTTCGCCACCATCGCACCGAAAAACGGCCCGACCGCGTAGCCAATGTTGGTAAGGGTGTACTTGATGGAAAACACTTCGCTGCGCGCGTCTTCCGGCAGCAGGCTCGCAAAGCCGGCCTTCACCGCAATATCGATGACCGCGTACGCAAGGTTGATCAGGATCAGGCAGCTATAAAACGTCCAGATGTTCTGCGCCACCAGCGTACCAATAAACCCCAGCACAAACAGCACGCTCATCCAGAGCAATAACCGATAGCTGTTGATGCGGTCGACCAGAAAACCGCCATACACGCTGAGCAGCGAGCCGACAATCAACGAGCTGCCGATCACCAGGCCAACTTGCGTGATGTCGAGGGTGAAATGATGGGTGAGGTAGATCACCAAGTAGGGAAACGTAATCGCCTTGGCCAGCGTCAGCAGCAACGTGGCGCTCAGCAACAGGTTAACGGTGCGGGGGTAGTTTCTTATTGTGGCAAGCATCCTGCTCTCATTCTTTGAAGGTAACGCGACCATTGCGGTCGGCTACCTTAACGCAAGAACAAGGCAAAAAGGAGGGTCACTTCTTGACGGGTGTGATCTCCAGAATGGTGCCGTTGGTGGTCTTGAGCAGTACGTATTTATCGCCCACCCGCGCCCATTGGCTTTCGTCCTCGGGCTGCTTGAGACCGCGCTTTTTCCAGTCGCTCACGGCCGACTCCTTGCGCATCAGAATATCCGGCGCGCGATCGCCTTCTTTCAGGTCACGGGTGTTGATGTTGGAAGGTTGCACAGTTTCCTGAGGCGTATCACCGGCCTGTACCACAAAGCTGGCGGTGGACAGGCTGGCGGCGACCAACAGGCAGGCAGCTAGGGTTTTAGACTTCATGGGTGCTCCTTCAATTAATGACACGTACCCAGGTTCGGACCGCGAGGGTTCGCAATCATTCAGCAAAGAACGCGGCTTAAAGACATCTACCGACGACTTCACCGCCCCCATTGCCTCCATGAAATAAAACCTGTAATTTTTCATGAAATTTCTCGATATAAATTTCATGAACCAGCAAGAAGAACTCGACGCCCTGGCGATCCTGATCCACGACCTGCGCAAGCACAAGAAGCTGACCCTCGCCCAACTCGCGCAAAAGATCGAGCGTTCGGTAGGCTTTCTGTCACAGGTGGAACGCGGCCTGTCACGTCCGACCGTGGCGGACCTCACTGCCATCAGCCACGCCCTCGACGTGCCCACCACGTACTTCTACAGCCAGCCCAAACCCAAGGCCATTGACTGGATCACGCGCCCCAACGAGCGGCGCACGGTGTATTACGCCAATGGCATCACCGACATCCTGGTCTCCCCCAGCATGAACGGCGCGTTTTCGATGCTCGACAGCCTGCTTGCTCCCGGTGCCAACAGTGGTGAGCAGACCATGAGCGACCGCGCCGAGCAGGCCGGTTTTGTGCTGGAGGGTGAATTAACACTGTGGGTCGAAGGCGAGGCCGATTCGGTCACCCTCGGCCCTGGCGACAGCTTCCACCTCGCCAGCTTTGCCCATTGCCGCTACGCCAACTTGACTGACCTGCCCGCCCGCGTGTTGTGGGTTTACAACTAGGAGCTGCACCCGTGAAAAGCCATGCCGCCACGTTACTGGCCGAAGTACGGACCTTTCGCCAGAACCACCCCGACGTGCGCTACGTCGACCTGATCGCCCTGGACATCCCCGGGCATTTCTACGGCAAGCGTTATCCCATAGAAATGCTGGAAAAGGTCGCCTCCGGCAGCCCGCTGAAGTTGCCACAGAACGCGGTGCTGCTGGGCGCCCAGGGCGGGTTGTTCAAGATCGGCGATTACTGCTTCAACGACGGCGACCCAGACGCCAACCGCCGCCTGGTGCCGGGCACGCTCAAGCCGGTGAACTGGGAATCGCAGCCCTTGGGCCAGATGTTGATCACCTCGGACGGTACCGACGCGCCGATCGAGTTCGAACCTCGCGAAGTCTTGGCCAAGGTGTTGGAACGCCTGCACCACAAAGGTATTCACCCGGTGGTGGCCTTCGAGCTGGAGTTCTATCTATTCGACAAGAAACTCGACAACGGCCTGCCGCAATTTGCCCGTGACCCACTGAGCGATGACGCCGACGACCAGCCCAACCTGCATATCGAACGGCTGTCACGCTTCAACGATGTACTCGACGATATGGCCCAGACCGCCAAGGACCAGGGCATCGACATCACGGTGATCACCGCCGAACTCGGCCCCGGTCAGTTCGAGATCAACTTCGGCCACCTCGACGACGGCCTGCGCGCCGCCGACTGGGCCGCCCTGTTCTGTCGCAGCACCCGGGGCGTGGCACTCAAACACGGCTACCGCGCCAGTTTCATGGCCAAGCCCTACCTGCAATTTCCCGGCAGCGGCATGCACGTGCATGTCAGCCTCTACGACGGCGCGGGCAACAACCTGCTGGCGGCGCATCAGCAACAACCGCTGCGCCATGCGGTGGCCGGCTGCCTGGAATTACTGCCCCACTGCATGCCGATCTTCTCGCCCAACCACAACGCTTTCCGCCGCCTGGGCGGCACGGTCAACGCTGCCACCCGCGCCTGCTGGGGGTTTGAGGACCGCGACGCGTGCGTGCGCATCCCTGAGTCTGACCCACGCAACCTGCGCATCGAACATCGCCTGGCCAGCGCCGACGCCAACCCGTATTTGGTGCTGGCGGCGATCCTCGTCGGTTTGGAACATGGCCTGGAAGCCAAACAGGAGCCCATCGCGCCACTGAACGAGGACCGCGCCAGCGGCACCGACTTCCCAGTGGAAATGCTTGATGCCGTGCGCGCCATGCAGCATCAGCCAGTATTGCGCGATAAGCTGGGCGCCGAATTTGTCGACGTGTACTGCGAGAACAAACGCCAGGATCACCTGGCCTTCCAGCAAGAGATCCACGCGCGGGAATACCGCTGGTTTCTCTGACTCAACCGCCATGGAATCACCGATGACCGACCAAAGCGCCCCGGCCCTCAAGGAAATCTTCAACGTCGAACGCCTGCAACACATCGCCACTGAAATGACGGCGGTGTATCCCGCGTTCGACGCCAAAGGTTTCCTCAAACACGCCACCGCCGGGCTGGACGAGTTGTCGGTGATGCAGCGCATGGCACGGGTCAGCGAAAGCCTGCACACGGTGATCCCCCTGGATTACCCCAAAAGCCTCAAGCTGCTTTACGCCCTGGCGCCACGCCTGAACAGTGGATTTGTCAGCCTGTTTCTACCGCACTACGTGGCAAGTTACGGCCTGGCTGACTTCGAGCGCTCCATGGCGGCGCTCAAGTACTTCACCACCTTTGGCTCGGCCGAGTTCGCGATAAGACACTTCTTGCTGCACGACTTCGAACGCTCCCTGGCAGTGATGCAGGCGTGGTCCCTGGATGACAACGACCACGTACGCCGCCTGGCCAGCGAAGGCTCGCGGCCCCGTTTGCCATGGTCGTTTCGCCTGACCGAAGTGCAGGCCAACCCAGCGTTATGCGCCTCGATCCTCGACAACCTAAAGGCCGATCCGAGCCTCTACGTGCGCAAGTCCGTGGCCAATCACCTCAACGACATCACCAAGGACCATCCGGAATGGGTGCTCAGCCTGATCGAAGGCTGGAACCTGGATAACCCGCACACTGCCTGGATTGCACGTCATGCGCTGCGCAGCCTGATCAAACAGGGCAACACCCGTGCGCTGACCATCATGGGCGCCGGCGCCAGGGCCGAGGTGACGCTCCATAACTTGAGCGTGACGCCGGCGGTGATCAATCTGGGCGAGCGGATTAACCTGTCGTTCAGCCTGGAATCCACCGCGGCCAGTGCGCAAAAACTGGTGGTGGATTACGCCATCGACTATGTAAAAAGCGCCGGGCATAGCGCGAGCAAGGTGTTCAAGCTCAAGGCGTTTACGCTGGGCGCGGGAGAACGACACAGCCTGCGCCGCGAGCAACATATTCGTGAACTGACTACACGCAAGCACTATCCCGGTCGGCATAGGGTGCATGTCATGGTGAATGGAGAAAGGCTCGGCAGCGCTGAATTCGAATTGCGCGATTAACCCGATGTTTAGCCAACACCGCCGATCAATGTGGGAAGGGGCTTGCCCCCGATAGCGGTGTGTCAGCCAGCCCATCTGGCGACCGGCCCACCGCTACCGAGAGCAAGCCCACTCCCACAGTTTTGCTTCGGTTTCTTCAGGTCGACTCGCCGAGCAACAGTGGCTGCTCCCGCGCGCACAACTCCACCACGTAATCCCACAACACCCGCAGCCGCACCGACTTGTGCAGTTCCCTGCGCGAGCTGATCCAGTAGCTGCGCTGGATCCCCTCCCCCGGCAGCAACGCCACCAACTCCGGATCGCCGGCAGCCATGAAGCACGGCAACACCGCAATGCCCAATCCGGAGCGCGCAGCCTGGTGTTGTGCGATCACGCTGGTGCTGTGAAACACCACTTTGGGGTTACGGCAGAAGCTGCTGAGGAATTTCAGCTCCTGGCTGAACAACAGGTCGTCGACGTAATCGATCCAGGAATGGGCAGCGAGGTCTTCGCGTTTTTCGATGGCAGGGTTGCGGTCCAGGTAAGCGCGGCTGGCGTAAAGGGCCAGGCGGTAATCGGTGAGTTTGCGGGTGACCAGTTGGTCGACGCTGGGGCGTTCGAGGTGGATGCTGATTTCCGCTTCGCGATTGAGGATGCTGACAAAGCGCGGCACCGCCACCAGTTCCACTTCCAATCCCGGATAACGTTCAAACAGCCCGCCCATGCGACTGGCGAGAAACATCACGCCCAGGCCTTCAGCCACGCCGAGGCGGATCTTGCCCAGCGGCGCGGCGGAATGCGTGAGTTCGTCTTCGGCCAGCAGCGCAACGTTTTCCATGGCTTCAGCGTGTTTGAGCAGGGCCTCGCCGGAAGGCGTCAGTTCGTAGCCTTGGGCGTGCTGCACGAACAGCGCGGTGCCGAGGCTTTTTTCGATGGCCTCGATATGCCTGGCCACGGTGGCGTGGGTGGTTTTCAGGCGCTGCGCGGCAGTAAGCAGACGACCACTGCGCTGGAGCTCAAGAAAGAACCGTAGGTCATTCCAGTCGAACATATCGCCTCCATTCAATCAGCCAGGGCAACGCTGTTTAAAAACGCACAGCAGCTGGGTAAAAACTAACATTTTTAAGACGAAAACTAACAACTAGGATGGAACCAATAAGAAAAACAAGCGAGGCCTCAGATGCCCATTGCAGCTGCACAATACGATTACGTGGTAGTAGGTGCCGGCCCCGCAGGCTGCCTGCTGGCCAATCGACTGTCCGCCAACCCTGCCCACCGCGTGCTCCTGCTCGAAGCCGGTGGCCGCGACAATTACCCCTGGATCCACATCCCCGTCGGCTACCTCTTCTGCATCGGCAACCCACGCACCGACTGGTGCTTCAAGACCGAAGCCCAAGAAGGGCTGCAAGGCCGTGCCCTGAGTTACCCGCGCGGCAAGGTGCTGGGCGGCTGCTCGTCCATCAACGGCATGATCTACATGCGCGGCCAGGCCCAGGATTACGACGGCTGGGCGGCGCAAGGTAACCCGGGCTGGGCCTGGAAAGATGTGCTGCCACTGTTCAAGCAGAGCGAAAACCACTTTGCCGGTGGCTCGGAATTCCACAGCGACGGCGGTGAATGGCGGGTCGAGCAGCAGCGCCTGTCGTGGCCGATCCTGGATGCATTTCGTGAGGCGGCAGCGCAAAGCGGCATCGCCGCTATCAATGACTTCAACCAGGGCGATAACGAGGGCTGCGGTTACTTCCAGGTCAACCAGAAAGCCGGCGTGCGCTGGAACGCGGCCAAGGCGTTTCTCAAGCCTATCCGCCAACGTCCCAACCTCACCGTGCTGACAGAAGTCGAAGTCGACCGCGTGGTCCTGGAAAACGGTCGCGCCTCGGCGGTGGTCGGGCGTCAAAACGGTCAGCAGATGAGTTGGAAGGCGTGCAAGGAGATCGTGCTGTGCGCCGGTTCCGTGGGCTCGCCAGGCATTCTGCAACGTTCAGGCATCGGCCCATCCAGCGTACTCAAGCCTCTGGGCATTGATGTGCTGCATGAACTGCCTGGCGTTGGCGGCAACTTGCAGGATCACCTGCAACTGCGGCTGATCTACAAGCTGGAAAAAGCCCGCACCCTGAACCAGATCGCTGGCACCGTGTGGGGCAAAATGGGCATGGGACTGCGCTACCTGTACGACCGCAGCGGCCCGCTGTCGATGGCGCCCAGTCAGCTCGGCGCGTTTGCCCGCTCCGGCCCGGAACAAACCTCGGCCAACCTCGAATACCACGTGCAGCCGCTATCCCTGGAGCGCTTCGGCGAGCCGCTTCACGCGTTCCCGGCATTCACCGCCTCGGTGTGTGATCTGCGTCCGCAAAGCCGTGGCCGTATTGATATCCGCTCGGCAAACCCGGCGGATGCGCCGCTGATACAACCCAACTACCTCAGCCATCCGCAAGACTTGCGCGTGGCCGCCGACGCGATTCGCCTGACCCGACGCATCGTCGCTGCCCCCGCCCTGAGCCAGTTCAAGCCGGTGGAGTATCTGCCCGGTGACTCGCTGCAAACCGAAGAGGAGCTGCACGAAGCCGCCGCCCGTATCGGCACCACGATTTTCCACCCGGTGGGCACTTGCCGCATGGGCAGCGACAAAGACGCCGTGGTCGATGCGCAACTGCGGGTGCATGGCGTGCCCGGCCTGCGCATCGCCGATGCCTCGATCATGCCGCGCATTACGTCCGGCAATACCTGTTCACCGACGCTGATGATCGCGGAAAAGGCCGCGCAGCTGATCCTTTCGCCGAACACAAGGAGTCTCGCCCCGGAGAAAAGAACTGGTTCATGCAATCTGAATAGCGGCGCCAAACCTGGCGCCGACAGTGGAACAACAATAAATAATCACTGTGAGGGCTACCCGATGTCAGAACACGCTCAAACCCTGGGCTCGACGAGAGACGCGAGCGCCAGCAACGACTCCAAGAAGGTCATCTTCGCCTCGTCCCTTGGGACGGTGTTCGAGTGGTATGACTTTTTCCTCTACGGCGCGCTGGCGGCCGTGATCAGCAAGCAGTTCTTTGCCGGGGTCAACGACACCACGGCATTTATCTTTGCCTTGATGGCCTTTGCAGCCGGCTTTGTGGTGCGCCCGTTCGGCGCGCTGGTGTTCGGCCGTCTGGGCGATATGATCGGGCGCAAGTACACGTTCCTGGTGACTATCATCCTGATGGGTGTCGCCACCTTCTGCGTCGGTTTGCTGCCGACCTACGCCAGCATCGGCATTGCGGCGCCGATCATTCTCATCGTGCTGCGCATGCTGCAAGGCCTGGCGTTGGGCGGTGAATACGGCGGCGCGGCGACCTATGTGGCCGAGCATGCACCCGCCGGCAAACGTGGCTTCCATACCAGTTGGATTCAGTCCACCGCTACCCTCGGCCTGCTGCTGTCGCTGCTGGTGGTGCTGGCCTGCCGCTACTTCACCGGCGACCAGTTCGAAGTGTGGGGCTGGCGCATTCCGTTCCTGTTTTCCATCGTACTGCTGGGCATTTCCACCTGGATCCGCATGAGCCTGCACGAGTCGCCGGCCTTCCTGAAGATGAAAGAGGAAGGCAAGGCCAGCAAGGCGCCGATCCGCGAGTCCTTCGGCAAATGGGAAAACCTCAAGGTCGTGCTGATTGCGCTGTTCAGTATTAACGGCGGGCAAGCGGTGACCTTCTACGCGGCGCAGTTTTACGTGCTGTTCTTCCTCACCCAATTCCTGAAGATGGACCCTGCATTGGCCAACATGCTGCTGATCATCAGCGTGGTAATCGGCGCGCCGTTCTTTATCTTCTTTGGCTGGCTGTCGGACAAAGTCGGGCGCAAGCCGGTGCTGATGCTCGGCCTGCTGCTGGCTACCTTGCTGTACTTCCCGATCTTCAAGAGCCTGGCGCACTACACCAACCCGGCGATGGACCAGGCCAGTACCCAGGCCCCGATCACCGTACTGGCCGACCCAGCCACCTGTACCTTCCAGTTCGACCCCGTGGGCAAGGCAAAATTTGACAGCCCGTGCGACAAGGTCAAGACCTTCCTGGTCAAGCAAGGCCTGCCCTACAGCAGCGCCGCCGCCCCCGCCGGCAGCCCGGTGCAGGTGAGCGTGGGCGACGTGCGTATCGACGGTTTTGACGAAAAAGCCCTGCGTGGCGCGGTAACCTTGGCCGGTTACCCGACTTCGGCGGATGTGGCTCAGGTCAACAAAGTCATGGTGGTGGTACTGATCGTTGCGCTGATCCTGATCGCGGCCATGTGCTACGGCCCGCTGGCGGCCCTGATGGTGGAACTGTTCCCGACGCGTATCCGCTACACCTCGATGTCACTGCCATACCACATCGGTAACGGCTGGTTTGGCGGGTTCCTGCCGACCGTGTCGTTTGCGCTGGTGGTGTACACAGGGGATATCTTCTACGGCTTGTGGTACCCGGTGGTGATTACCGGGGTGAGCCTGATTGTCGGGCTGTTCTTCCTCAAAGAAACGCGGCATGTGGATATCGATAACAACTGATCTACAGAACGGCGACAGTCCCCTGTGGGAGGGGACTTGCTCCCGATAACAGTGGTTCCGTCACCGTTGCAGTGACTGATAGACCACAATCGGGAGCAACCCCCCTCGCACACTGGCTTCGCAGTGCCCACATAATTTGCTGTATATCCATCCAGATAAAGGTTGATCAAATCCCTTCTTTTGCCCATTCTGCTCCCCATTCATCTGTGTAACGAATGGGCTGACCATGCGGCTGTACCTCTGTGAAAAACCCTCCCAGGCCAAGGACATCGCGGCCGTGCTCGGCGCCAGTCGCCGGGGCGACGGCTGCTGGCTGGGCAATGGGGTTACCGTCACCTGGTGCATCGGCCATCTGCTGGAAACCGCTCCGCCCGATGCCTATGACGCCAAGTACAAGCGCTGGGTACTGGCCGACCTGCCAATCGTCCCGGAAAAATGGAAGATGCTGGTCAAGCCCAAGACCGCCAGCCAGTTCAAGGCGGTCAAGCGCCTGCTGGGGGAAGCGCAGGAGTTGGTGATTGCAACCGACGCCGACCGCGAGGGCGAGATGATCGCCCGGGAGCTGGTGGAACACTGTCGTTATCGCGGGCCGATCCAGCGTTTGTGGCTGTCGGCACTGGATGACGCCTCCATTCGCAAAGCCCTGGCGGCGCTCAAGCCGGGTGCAGAGACGTTCAGCCTGTATCACTCGGCCCTGGGCCGCTCCCGCGCCGACTGGCTGATCGGTATGAACATGAGTCGCCTGTTTACGCTCCTTGGGCGTCAGTCCGGTTATCAAGGTGTGCTGCCGGTGGGTCGGGTGCAAACCCCGACTTTGCGTCTGGTGGTGGACCGCGATCGCAGCATCGCCGATTTCGTCCCCGTGGCTTATTGGGCCATCGATGTGGACCTGCGCCACGAACGCATGACCTTCACCGCCCAATGGCGGGCTGCCGAAGATGCCTGCGACGACCAAGGCCGCTGCCTGAACCCGCAACTTGCCCGAGAAGCCGCCGATGCCATGACCCGCGCCTCCAGCGCACGCCTGGTAAAACTGCGAACCGAACGCATGCGCGAAGTGGCGCCCCTGCCCTTCGACCTGGGCACCTTGCAGGAGATCTGCTCCAAGAAGCTCGGCCTCGGCGCCCAGGAAACCCTGGACATCGCCCAATCCCTCTACGAAACCCACAAAGTCATCACCTACCCGCGCAGTGATTGCGGCTACCTGCCGCTGAGCCAACACAGCGACGCACCAAAGATTCTCGCCGCACTGGGCCGTGCCGATACGGCAGTCAACGAGCTGATGCCCCATATCGACCCCCAACGCCGCTCGCGGGCCTGGAACGACGCCAAGGTCAGCGCTCACCACGGCATCATCCCCACGGGCGCTGGCAAGGACGTCGGGCAACTCACCGGTAAACATCGCGCGGTGTACACGCTGATTCGTGCGCGCTACCTGGCGCAGTTCCTGCCCAACCATGAATACGATCGCACTCAGGCGGATTTCGACTGCGCAGGTTTCGCATTGCGCGCGGTCGGCAAAGTCGTGATAGAGCCTGGCTGGAAGCGCGCCCTGCCCGAAGCGTTGGCGCCGACCAAAGGCCGTGAGACACCTGCGCCACAGGCCTTACCGACGCTGACACAGGGCCAGGACTACGCAGTGGACAAGGTCAACCTCAAGGATTTGTGGACTCAGCCGCCCAAACCCTTTACCGAAGGCGACCTGATCAAGGCAATGAAAAACGTCGCCAAACTGGTGGAAGACCCGCTCCTCAAGCAAAAACTCAAGGACACCACTGGTATCGGCACTGAAGCGACCCGCGCCGGGATTATCCAGGGTTTGCTTGATCGAGGTTACCTGGTGAAGAACGGCAAGGCGCTGTCGGCTACCCCGGCGGCGTTCAGCCTGATCGACGCAGTGCCCCGCGCCATCGCCGACCCCGGCACCACCGCAATCTGGGAACAAGCGCTGGACATGGTGCAAAGCGGCGAAATGAGCCTGGAAGAGTTCGTCGCCAAGCAGGCGGCCTGGATGAGCAAACAAGTGGCGCGATGCAATGGTATGCGCATGACCATCACCGGTCCGGCGAGCCCCGCAGGTCGAGGCACAGCCCCGTGGAAAAAGAAACGCAAAAGCGCCCCCCGCAAGACCGCTACCGGACCAAAGCGCGCCAAAAAGCCGACAACTGCGGGGTAAACCGCAAAAAAATCCGGCGAATGACGTTTTTCGACGGGTTTAACGCCGCTTTGGACCTTGCTCCCGCGCAGGCCGTCTAGGATTCTTTAGGGCACCTTGACTACCTGATAACAACACCGGAGTGGCCGCCATGAAAACTGTCGCAGAAGTACTCAAAGCCAAGGATCTTAAAAACCAGGACGTCCACACCATCCAATGGGACCACACCGTGTTTGAAGCGCTGGTGCGGATGTCGGAGAAAAACGTCGGGGCCTTGCCGGTTGTCAAGGAAGGCGTGGTGGTGGGGATCATCAGCGAGCGCGATTACGCACGTAAGCTCATTCTCAAAGGTCTATCGTCGGTAACGACGCGGGTCGATGAAGTTATGAGTTCGCCGGTGATATGCGTCGACCCTCACAAAAAGGTCGATGAGTGCATGAATATCATGACCGACAGTCACCTTCGCCACCTGCCTGTGGTCGAAGAAGGTCAGCTGTTGGGCCTGCTGTCCATCGGCGATCTGGTGAAGGAAGCCATTGCCGACCAGGCAGACCTGATTAAACAGCTGGAGCAGTACATCCGCGGCGAATAGGGAGACCCCATGCTCGACAGCCAGGAACACCAGAAAGACCATCTCGACATCCTGCACCGGGCCATGGCCGAACGGCGCTTTCTGGTGCTGACCGGTGCAGGGATCAGTACGTCATCGGGAATTCCCGATTACCGCGACAGCGAGGGCGTGCGCCGAGGCAAGGCACCGATGATGTACCAGGAATTCCTGGCCACGCCACAGGCTCGTCGCCGTTACTGGGCACGCGCGATGTTGGGGTGGCCAAGGGTACGCATTGCCACGCCGAACAAGGCGCACATGGCGCTGGCGACGCTGCAGCAACGCCAGCGCATCAGCGGGCTGATCACGCAAAACGTCGACACGCTGCATGACCAAGCCGGTAGCCACGACGTGATCGAACTGCATGGCAGCCTGCACAGGGTGCTATGCCTGGACTGTCAGCAGCGCAGTGATCGCAACGTCATCCAACGGTTGATGGAAGCCGAGAATCCCTATCTGGCGGGCGTTGATGCCGTTCAAGCGCCGGATGGCGATACCCTCCTCGACCCTGCGTTTGAAGAGCGCTTCCAAGTTCCCCGATGCCCCTATTGCCACGGTCAACGACTCAAGCCGGACGTAGTGTTTTTCGGTGAAAACGTCGCCACGGCAACGGCCGCCGCAGCGATGGCTGCGGTGGAACATGCCGAGGGGTTGCTGGTAGTGGGGTCGTCGCTGATGGCCTATTCGGCATTTCGTCTGTGCAAGGCAATGGTCGAGCAAGGCAAACCGGTGATCGCCATCAACCTGGGCAAGACCCGTGGGGATGAGTTGTTGCAGATGAAGGTCCAAGCATCGTGCGAGGTGCTGCTGCCCTTACTGGCAGAACGGCTTATCTGAAGTGTGGAACGCTCACCCCTGGATGCTCGCCACTAAAGCCTTCGGAAATCGAACCAAACCTCCAAAAAGTGACGCCCAAGTCACGTTATCCCGCATTTCCCCGTCCCCACAACGATTTATGTAGTGAATAAAAATAATCACTACATAACCGTTGACGTAACCTTTTTGTCCTTGCATTATCGAGACGTCTCCCGGATCGGGAGCGTTGGTAACAAGCGTTTTGAAAGAGCTCGTCTGACCGCCGAGCTGTTTTTTCCGGATGTGCACTGCCCACAAGGCAGATTGATGAAGCTGACCCACCCCGGAGGGATGGGTACAAGGAGCTCAAACGCTGCTTGTCTTCGTTATGAAACCATTGCGTAGCAGTTCATCAGCAAGACTACATGCATCAGGTTCAAGACCCTGCCCGTACTCGGCAGACCGTCACTGACGCCCGGTTTTCAGAACCGGAGACAACTAAGCAGTTTTAACGGAATTAACTGATAGATCGCCAACTGGTCAAGGGGCTTACACATGAATCTGAACAACCAACCAACTATCGATGAATTGGCTGAGATGTTCGCAGCGCAGAAAGACACGCTCGACGACCATATCTTGTGGATTGGCAAATCGGGCGAAGTGCAACTTGACTGCCTGGAGCCCAATACCGAAGAAGCCGAGTTTGACCGCAATAACCGTGAACTGGCAGCGCGCCTGAAGGTGTACCGCCGTGGCCAGGGTTATGTCGGCAAGAAGGCCGCGGCTGATCGCAACTTTATCGAACAGGTCTTTCATACACTCAATACCGAATGGCAGAACCTTAAAGGCCAATCGCAAGTAAAAGTGATTGATAGATACTGCTGATCACTCAGCATTAAATATTAAAGCCCGCTCGTTAGTTCGAGCGGGCTTTTTAATTGCTGCCTTATAACAACGCCGGAAACCGCCCCTTCCCCGCCTCATCCCGAAAAATATCAAACAATACTTGCGCCGCCGCCGACAGCTCATGCCCAGGCTTGGTCAGCACACCAATCGGCCGCTCAATCACCGGGCTGTTTAAGGTGATGCAATGGGCGCCAGCCTCTTCCATCTGCTGGGCACACAACGCAGGCACGGCGCTGACGCCGAGGCCATTGGCAACCATCTTGCCAACCGTTGCCAGTTGATGGCTTTCCAGCGCCACGGGCAGTTTCATCCGCAAGGCGCCCAAGTGCTCTTCCAGCATCACTCGTACCGTGGACGGTCGCTGCAACGTGATGAACGGCTGCTCCAGCAACGTCGCCCAATCGATCTCGGCACATTGCGCCAAAGGCGAATCACCCGGCACCACGGCAATAAAGCGATCCAAGTACAACGGTGTAAATGCCAAAGACGAGCCTTCCGACGGCTCAAATGCGACGCCCAGCTCCACCTGACGGTCGCGAACCATCTCCAGCACTTGCTCATTGATCAAGTCATGCACTGTCACATTCACTTGGGGGTAACGTGCACGGAATATCTTCAGGATCGGCGGCAGCAAATTGCCTGCAAACGATGGCATCGCCGCCACCGTGACCCGACCGCGTTGCAGCGTGAACCGTTGGCGCAGCTCATCTTCGGCATTGTCCCAATCCGCAATCAGCCGGCGCGCCAGGGGCAACAGGGATTCACCTTCCGGGGTCAGTGCAACGTTGCGGGTGTTACGGCTGAACAAACGGCCACCCAATCCTTCTTCCAGGCCCTTGATCGTCAGGCTCAGCGCCGATTGAGAGAGATGCAAGCGCTCGCAGGCGGCGGCAAAACTCAGGCTCTGAGCCACGGCGAGAAACGCCCGCATCTGCTTAACGGTCATGACGCTGCTCCGAGGGGGAATGAACTATGCTGTTTTTTAAATCAATCAACCTTAAAAAACAACTTAACAAATCAATCCGTCAGCGCAACACTCGGTTCACTGGCTGGACCACACACAATAAAAGAGGTGCATATGGCAGGTTTCGATAAACGCGTAGCGTCCTATGAAGAAGCGCTGGCAGGCCTGGAAGACGGCATGACCGTACTCTCCGGCGGTTTTGGCCTGTGCGGCATTCCAGAAAACCTCATCAACGAGATCAAGCGCAAAGGCACCCGCGACCTGACCGTCGTTTCCAACAACTGCGGTGTCGACGGTTTCGGCTTGGGCGTGCTGCTGGAAGAAAAGCAGATCAGCAAAGTGATCGCCTCCTACGTGGGTGAAAACGCTCTGTTCGAGAAACAACTGCTCAGCGGCGAAATTGAAGTGGTCCTCACTCCCCAGGGCACCCTCGCAGAGAAAATGCGCGCAGGCGGTGCCGGTATCCCGGCCTTCTTCACCGCCACCGGTGTTGGCACCCCCGTCGCCGAGGGCAAGGAAACCCGCGAATTCAATGGTCGTCCGTACCTGATGGAAGAATCCATCACCGGGGACTTCGCCATCGTCAAAGGCTGGAAAGCCGACCACTTCGGCAACGTCATCTATCGCCACACCGCCCAGAACTTCAACCCGCTGGCCGCCACTGCCGGCAAGATCACCGTGGTCGAAGTCGAGGAAATCGTCGAACCGGGCGAGCTGGACCCGGCGCAGATCCACACCCCTGGCATCTACGTCGACCGGATCATCTGCGGCACGTTCGAGAAGCGCATCGAACAGCGCACCGTGCGCAAATAATCTGCCTCCAGCCCTAAGAATAAGAGGAACACAACCATGGCTCTGACCCGCGAACAAATGGCCCAACGCGTCGCCCGCGAAATGCAGGACGGTTTCTACGTGAACCTCGGCATCGGCATTCCGACCCTGGTGGCCAACTACATTCCCGAAGGCATGGAAGTCATGCTGCAATCGGAAAACGGCCTGCTGGGCATGGGGCCGTTTCCTACCGAAGAAACCATCGATGCCGACATGATCAACGCCGGCAAGCAAACCGTGACCGCGCGTATCGGCGCGTCGATTTTCTCCTCTGCCGAGTCTTTCGCGATGATTCGCGGCGGCCACGTCGACCTCACCGTGCTTGGCGCGTTTGAAGTCGACGTACACGGCAACATCGCCTCGTGGATGATCCCTGGCAAATTGGTCAAAGGCATGGGCGGCGCCATGGACCTGGTGGCAGGCGCGGAAAACATCATCGTGATCATGACTCACGCGTCCAAGGACGGCGAATCCAAGTTGCTCAGCCAGTGCAGCCTGCCGCTGACCGGCGCCAACTGCATCAAGCGTGTCCTGACCGACCTGGCGTACCTGGAAATCGAAAATGGCGCTTTTGTCCTCAAGGAACGCGCACCAGGCGTCAGCGTTGAAGAGATTGTGAGCAAGACCGCCGGTAAACTGATCGTCCCGGACCACGTTCCAGAAATGCACTTCCAGTGAGGACAGATTCCATGCAAGACGTCGTGATTGTTGCTGCCACCCGCACCGCCGTGGGCAGCTTTCAAGGTTCCCTGGCCAGCATCCCGGCGCCGGAACTGGGCGCCGCCGTGATCCGTCGCCTGCTGGAGCAGACCGGCCTGGACCCGGCTCAAGTGGATGAAGTGATCCTTGGCCAGGTACTTACCGCAGGCTCAGGCCAGAACCCGGCGCGCCAGGCGTCGATCCTCGCCGGCCTGCCCCACGCCGTGCCCGCCCTGACCCTGAACAAGGTCTGCGGCTCAGGCCTCAAGGCTCTTCACCTCGGCGCCCAAGCCATCCGTTGCGGCGACGCAGACGTGATCATCGCAGGCGGCATGGAGAACATGAGCCTTGCCCCGTACGTATTGCCCGCGGCACGTACCGGTTTGCGCATGGGCCACGCCAAAATGGTCGACAGCATGATCACCGATGGCCTGTGGGATGCGTTCAACGACTACCACATGGGCATCACCGCCGAAAACCTGGTGGACAAGTACAACATCAGCCGTGAAGCCCAGGACGCGTTCGCTGCCGCATCGCAGCAAAAAGCCAGCGCGGCCATCGAAGCCGGGCGCTTTGCGGACGAAATCACACCGATCCTGATCCCCCAGCGCAAGGGCGACCCCGTGTCCTTCGCCATGGATGAACAGCCGCGCGCCGGCACCACCGCCGAATCCCTGGCCAAGCTTAAACCAGCGTTCAAGAAAGACGGCAGCGTCACGGCCGGCAACGCCTCAAGCCTCAATGACGGCGCCGCAGCGGTGCTGCTGATGAGTGCCGACAAAGCCAAGGCCCTCGGCCTGCCGGTATTGGCGCGAATTGCCAGCTACGCCAACGCCGGCGTCGACCCTGCGATCATGGGCATCGGCCCGGTCTCGGCCACCCGTCGATGCCTGGATAAAGCTGGCTGGAAACTGAGTGACCTGGACCTGATCGAAGCCAACGAAGCCTTCGCCGCTCAAGCGTTGGCAGTGGGCAAAGAGCTGGAATGGGACGCCGAAAAGGTCAACGTCAACGGCGGCGCCATTGCCATCGGACACCCCATCGGCGCTTCAGGCTGCCGCGTGCTGGTGACCCTGCTGCATGAAATGATCAAGCGCGACGCCAAGAAAGGCCTCGCAACGCTGTGCATCGGTGGCGGCCAAGGCGTAGCCCTCGCCCTCGAACGCGGCTGATAATGCAGGAGGGGGCTTGCCCCCCTCCCACATCAGATCTTCATTGGGTGTCAGACTGAGGCACCGCAAACACCGCATTCGCCCGCGCCACAACCTTCTCCCCCACCTGCAAACTCACCGTCCCAAATGCCATCTGCCGCCCACGCTTGTGATGCTCCAAGCGCACGGTAATCCACTCGCCCACCTGCACCGCCCCCAGGTAATCCACGGTCATGCTCGCAGTAATCAGCGGCAACGGCGGCTCACTGGAAAACGCCATCGCGTAGCCCATGCCGATATCCGCCAGGGTTGCCAAGACCCCGCCATGCACCGTGCCGCGCCCATTGGCGTGGCGATTGTCGGCGCGCAGGCCGACTTCCAGTTGCAGTCCCTCCCCCCGGCAATACGCAGGGCCAAGCAGGTCGAGCAATGGGCTGCTACGAGGCAGAGGGGCAAAACCTTCAGGCACGGCACGAGCAATCATGGCAGTTCTTCCTTGGCGTCAGGTTTGACATGTACGCCACGCTCCAAACGGTAGCCATCACCATCAACTGCGCAAATCTTGCGCGATGCTTTGCGTTAATCCGCCAGACCCGCTTTAATCGCCGCCAATTTCCCCGCACACCTCAAGGAACTGCAATGCGCCATCCGGACGGCAACCTTAAATCGCTTCGCGTGCCACTGTTGATCTTGCTGACCGGCCTGGCCCTAGGCGGCTGCTCGCCCAAGGATCACTCTCGCGCCACGGTGATCAACGGTGAACGAGGCAAAGCCGGTGCCCAATTGGCCTATGAGCATGAATTGACCCTGGCCCTGCCCGGCGCCCTGCTCGCGCCAAGGATGCAGGCCACCCGTGAGGCGTGTGAAACAGCGAGGTTTGGCGCGTGCAATATCCTGGGTATTACCGAAGACGGTAGCGGTGGCGAGATCATCTTGCGCATCGCACCAACGGGTGTGGAACCGATAGTCGCCATGGCGGCTGAAGGCGGCACACTTGGCCAGCGCATCACTACCGCCGAAGACCTGGCCGACGCAGTTGCCGATGTAAACCGCCGCCAAGCCCGCCTGCAGGCCCAGCAACAACGTCTCGACGAACTGGCCAAGCGCAAGGACATCACCGTTAGCGACCTGATCGCCTTGAGCAAGGAACAGGCCGGCATTGAAAACGACCTGCAGGAACTTGCCCAGATTGCCGCCGGCCAGCAACGTCGTCTCGACACCAACCGCGTCACCTTGAACTTCCGCTCATCCGATGGCGCGAACCAAGCTTCACGCTTCAGCCGGATGTTCAGCAACCTGGGGACTAATCTGGTAGAGGGCACAGCAGATGCCTTGGAACGCGCCAGCTATGTGCTGCCGTTCGTGATCCTGGCGTTCCCGGTGGTGTGGTTGTGGGTTTGGCTGTGGCGTAAGTTTGTCGTGAGGGGCAGGCGTCCTGTGGCCAGTGAGCGTCCTCTGGCCCCCTCGCCACAAAGGTGATCAGCGCTTCATACAGCGCTGAAACCGCTCATCCACCCGCTTGGCAAACCATGCCGTGGTCAGGTTGCGAGTGATCTTTGGACTCTTGAGCACGATGCCCGGCAGGATCGCCCGAGGCATCGGTTTACCAGCAGCCTTGTCAGCCAACGCAAATACACGCTTGTAAAGGGTGGTGTCCTCGAAATCCAACTGCTCGCCCTGCTCCAGTTGGCTGCGGATGCTGGGGTTACGCATGTCCAGCTTGGCGCCCAGGGAGCGCACCGCCAGTTCGGTGGTGCCCGGCAGCAGTGATCCATAGCGGATCAAGTCCCCATCCAGCGCCAACTCAGCCCCTGAAGCACGGCTGACCGCTGCCTGGAACGCCGCATTGCGGCTCGCATACCAGCCCGCGTTGAAGTCGGCAAAACGGTACAGCGGCTGGTCGTAATTCACCGGATAACCGAGCAAGTGGGCGATGCCAAAGTACATGCCGCCACGCCGAGTGAAGACCTCCCGACGAATCGTGCCGTCCACCGTGTAGGGATAACCCCGCGCCTGTTTCTGCGCAAACTCGATGCTGACCTGCATGGGACCAGCGGTGTGCACAGGGTTGAAGCCACCAAACAACGTATTGCCCAAGGGCACCATGCTGATGAAGTCGTCGAAGATGGCGCTGAGGTCTTTCTCCGTACGTGCCGCAATCAACCGGTCGGCGTAGGACTTTCCGGTGGGCGACTTCAATTGCAGCGCGCTGCGCACCACGAAGGCCGGCACATGCACTTTGCCGGCGCGGCGCAGGATTTCGTCCTGGGCGATCTTGCCCATATTGGGTACGGGTGGGTCCACCTGATAAGTGGACTCCTGCTCAGTCACCGCCAGCACAGCGCAAATATTCTCGGTGCTGGGGTAGATCTTTTGGGTGTCGAAAGCGGTGTAGATGTCTTGGGCCCAACCATTGCGATCCGCCACCTTGGCTGGAAGCAGACGCACGATCTGCGCCTTCACCTCGGCCTCGCTGCGCTCCGGTTGCTGCGGACCGCGTGAAGTGGAGCAACCGGCCAGCACCAGCAAGGGGATGAGGCACAGGATCAGGCGGCGTGGGGACATGGGGCTTCCTTGAGGACGATGGGCCAAGCGTTGCGGATATTGACCGGTAAGTCTAACGCGGGTTCGCGTCCCTGCCTGCTGTATGACCGAAGGGGGGGAAACGCCGCGGAAACTTCCCACGCAAGCGCCGGATAAGCGCTACTCCCCGCTGCGGAAAACGCCTGCAAAGTCCCTCGCCTGAATACACAGTGCGAGGGATTGCAGATGGTTTTTTTCGTTAAGGCCCCAACTGATGGGGCTGTCTTTTGATTCCCGTCATTGCCAGCTTTGTCCTGGCACCCATGGATCCCGAGGCGCCGGATGTTGAGCGCGTCTTTGGGGACTTCCGTCATTGCCTGAACACCTTTGATACCTGGGCCGAAAGCTTCTGGAGCGGTTCGGCATTGGAAGTCGAGCAGGTCTTCAAGGTGGGGGGCGAGGTGGCGCTGGTCGCGCCGGTTTCTTCCAAAGCCCCGAGCAAAACAGTTGCGATGTGCAGTGCCCAAGGCTCGTTGACCTTGGTGCATATGTTCGAAAGCACGCGCTTCGTGCCTATCGGCAATACGCCGGTGATGCTGCAAGCCATCGCGGCGGACGGCAGCCCGATGGGTCTGCCGCTGTATCGAACCATCGGCCCCAGCGGCATCCTCGAAATCACCGAGTGTGATCGCAACCAGCTCTACCAAATCACCTTCTATCCCAACGTTTCCAAGGATCACGTCAAGGCGCTGTATGCGTCTTATCAGACGGTGATTGCGGGGTTGGAGGGTCGTCTGCGGGATGAGTGGACGGAGACGTTCCAACTCCAATGGCAAGACTTTGCCAACGCCACACCCTTGGAACGCAGCGCGATGCAGGGCGTGGCGTTTTCAACCGGGATGGCCAATGCGCTCTACAACCTGTGGGACAACATCACCCAGCTCTATGACCTGCTCGCCGATCTCAAAGCGAATAGCGAGAAGCTGCTGCACTACCTCTCCCAGGCCGAGCTTGATGAGCTGCTGAAACAGGGTGCAGACGCGATTGCCAAGGGCTTGCTGGTGCTGAGCGATGAGCCACTGCTGTTCATCTATGTCTCGGCGATCGTCAGTTGGATACGTCTGCTACCGCCGCCAGACATGTATGAATTACTGGGCGAGATCACCGGTGAAGTGCTGATCAACCTGCTGCTGATGTGGGCGACGGCGGGCACAGGTGTGGCGGTACGCGTGGGTGCGCAGACGCTGAGTTCGATCAAATCCGGCCGCGCGCGGGCGTTATTGGAGTTGCTGGCCAAGCAGCTTGTGGGGCCGAAGCTGGATGCCCATGCCGAGGCGCTCAAGCCGTTGTTGTTGAGCAGTGCGGCGACGCCGATCAAGGCGGTGCCGGTTGCACCGTTGAAGGCTGGGGATCAGTTGATTTCCAACCCGGTGCCGGCGGTTCGTAACAGGAGACAGAAGACGGCGTTGGTCAGGCAGGAGCCTGTCGATGACGTGCCTGCTGTATCGACGAATCCGAAGGGCGATGCGGCGGCTTCTTCGAATAAGACGGTAACCAACGGCTGCCCCGTGTCGATGGTTACCGGGGAGGAATTGCTCACGCTCACCGATGGCACGTTGGACGGGATTTTGCCGTTCGAGTGGACGCGGTTGTATCGCACCAGTGCGGTGGAAGTGGATTGTGGGCTGGGGTTTGGATGGAGTCATTCGCTGGCGCATCGGCTTGTTGTGTCAGGCGATTCCGTGACGTGGACGGACCATGAAAACCGTTCGACCACCCTGCCCTTGCCAACGGTGGCTCGCCCCTCGATCACCAACAGCCTGGCCGAAGCAGCGATCTATTTAGGCGCGTCGCCGGATGAGTTGGTGTTGGCCCAGGCGTCGCGGTTTTATCACTTTCGCAACGGGGCGTTGGTCTCGATCAGTGATGCGTACGACAACCGGCTGCGGATTTCCCGAGACTTTTCAGGGCGCATTGAACGGCTGGATAACGGTGCGGGTTCTTCGCTGTTCTTGCGTTACGAGTCGGGCCGCATCATGGCGGTGGACTACCAGGTTCAGCGGGCCAAGGGACTTGAGCCTTACGCCTGGATCACTGAACAGAGTGTTGTTTCCTACGCCTATGACGACATTGGCCGATTGGTCTCGGCGACCAATGCGGTAGGCGAAAGCGAGGTTTACCGCTACGACGATCAGCACGTGATTCTTGAGCGCGGTCTGGCCGGTGGGGCGAGTTTCTTTTGGGCGTGGGAACGGTCCGGCAAAGCGGCGCGATGTGTCCGGCATTGGGCCAGTTTTTCGCAGATGGATACGCGGTATGTCTGGGGGGACGACGGCAGTGTTGTCGTTCACAACGCCGATGATAGCCAGGAAATTTACGTCCACGACGACCGCGCACGGCTGGTGCAGCGCATCGATCCGGACGGCGCTAAGCATTTCAAATCCTACGATGCCCAGGGTCGACTGACGGTCGAGCAGGATCCGCTCGGTGCAGTAACGGCGTATCAGTACGACGATGCCGGACGTTTGGTGGCGCTCTTTCCTGGAGACGATGAGCCAACGTCCTACGAGCATGACAATGGCTTCGTACGGGTTGTAAGGCGTGGCTCAGCGGTCTGGAAGTACGAGCGTAACGACCAGGGCGACGTTACCCGTAGGACCGATCCCGACGGCCATATCACCGACTACAGCTACAACAAATACGGGCAACTGATTGGCGTTTGGCATCCCGATCACAGTTGTCAGCGGTTGGTGTGGAATGAACGCGGCCAACGAGTTGAAGAGCAACTGCCCAATGGTGGGATCAAGCGTTATCGCTACGACGACCTGGGCCGGCAGATTGCCCGCGAGGATGAACATGGCGCGCTGACCCAGTATCAGTGGGATG
The DNA here is from genome assembly GCF_054062775.1 of Pseudomonas sp. TE3911. Lineage (NCBI taxonomy): Bacteria > Pseudomonadati > Pseudomonadota > Gammaproteobacteria > Pseudomonadales > Pseudomonadaceae > Pseudomonas > Pseudomonas sp. TE3911. Next base: position 3,377,228 of record NZ_JBSSFP010000001.1, read on the forward strand.
CAGTCGGTCGATTGGTTCGTATTGTCCTGCCCGGCGGCGCAACGCGGGAATACAGCTACAACCCCTACGGAAAAATCACCGCCGAACGCGATGAATTGGGGCGCATTACCCGTTACGAATACGCCGACGGCCTGCACCTGATCAGCCGTCGCATCAACGCCGATGGCACTCAGGTCAACTATCGCTACGACAACGTCCGTCTACTGCTGACCGAAATTGAAAACGAAGTCGGCGAAACCTACCGGCTGGATTACCACCCCAACGGCCTGATCCAGCAGGAAGTCGGGTTTGATGGGCAACGTACCGCCTACGTCTACGACCTCAACGGCAACCTGCAGGAAAAAACCGAACACGGCGACGACGGCAGTCAGCTCGTCACGCGTTATGAACGCGATTACGCCGGACGCCTCGTAAGAAAAACGCTACCCGACGGCAGCAAGACCGATTACGCCTACGACCGCCAAGGCAATCTCCTCAGCGTCGACGACGGCCACTGGGCGCTGGCCTACGAGTACGACCAGCAAAACCGCCTCACCGCCGAGCATCAAGGCTGGGGCACCTTGCGTTATGGCTACGACGCCTGCGGCCAACTTCAACACCTGCGCCTGCCGGACAACAACCGCCTCACCTTCAACCACAGCAAAGGCGGCCACCTCGCCACCGTCGAACTCAACGGCAAAACCCTCACTTCGCACCTGTTCAAAGCCGGCCAGGAACACCAACGCCAACAAGGCCAACTGCTCAGCCACTACCACTACGACGACCAACACCGCCTGCACGCCCATGCCGTAACGCAGCAAGAACACCACCTGCTCCAACGCCAATACGACTACGACAGATCCGGCAACCTCACCCGCCTGCTCGACACCCGCAAAGGCGAACACCACTACCACTACGACCCACTAGGCCGCCTCACCCGCGCCGATCACTCCCAAGACCTACAGGAACGCTTCGGCCACAACCCGGCCGGCAACCTGCTCATGCACGACCGCCCCGGCCCCGACATCGTTGCCGGCAACCGCCTGATGATCCAAGGCGACCGGCATTACGACTACGACGCCTTCGGCAACCTCATCCGCGAACGGCGCGGCCGTGGGCACGCGCTGGTCACCGAATACCGCTACGACTGCCAACACCGGTTGATTGGCATTACCCAGCCTAACGGCCAAACCGCCAGCTACCGCTATGACCCGTTCGGGCGGCGTATCAGCAAAACCGTCGACGGTTTAACCACGGAGTTTTTCTGGCAAGGCGACAAGCTGATTGCCGAGCATCGTGCGGATAGCTACCGCAGCTACATTTACGAACCGGACAGTTTCCGCCCGTTGGCACTGCTGGAAGGCTTGGGTCCTGAGGAAACCAAGCCCTACCACTACCAACTCGACCACCTCGGCACACCGCAGGAACTGACCGATCCAAACGGCGAAATCGTCTGGTCCGCGCACTACCGCGCCTACGGCCAGATCAGCCGTCTCGACAGAGGAAAAATAGACAATCCGCTGCGCTTTCAGGGTCAATACTTTGATCAGGAAAGCGGGCTGCATTACAACCGGCATCGCTACTACAATCCGGATGTTGGTCGTTACCTGACGCCAGATCCGGTGAAGTTGGCGGGGGGGATCAACGCGTACCAGTACGTGCCTAATCCTACGGGGTGGGTGGATCCGCTGGGATTGAGCTCTTGTCCGCAAACAGGTGGATGCAAGCCCACCTTTAAAGAGAAAAACAGTCTTGATTCCGTTGGAGTTGATTCAGGTGAACCATCGACTCCGCAGCCTGAGGTTACCGCAAGACAGGGGAGAATTGAAAAGCTTACCGAGACCAATGCGAAGCGTAGAGTGTTGGAATACGAAGAAGAATACGACATGCACATGGTCGGTAAACACGGGCCAGAGGTGCAGGCCACCAAAGTAAGTCGACGATCAATAGATGGGAAGGATCCAATAACGGGTAAAGTTCCGAAAAGCAAAATGGGAGTTCCAAGCTCACAATTTAACAGCTGGAAACTCCAACTCCAGGCATGGACGAAAGCAACCTCCAGAGTTGAAAGAGGACTACCGCTTTACACCGGAGTTGACGATAAGAAAAACGATATCGTACGTTTGGAACTGCCAGGGGCAGGACGAGGCTACAGACCTAACAAGAAGGACAAAAACAACCCGAGCTTCAACCCTTCAATGAACGGCGCAGAAATGAAATTTCGTGAAGACGGCACGCCTTTTACACTATTTCCTATTAAGGAGTAACACATGCTATTCCACCCTTCTTCAGACAAAATACCTTTCGACGCGAGCCTATACTATTTTGTGGGGATTTTTGATATTTACGACCAAGAGGAAACTAAGGGAAAAGAACTCGCCCGCTACGACCCCAACAATGTTGAAGACAGGGAAAGCCTCATACTCAAATACTGCCTAGACCCGTACAACAAGCTCTCTTATCGCCACAAATACAAATTAGTGGAAAACTTATCGCTCGCTATAAATACGGAAAGCTACAACTTCCACTCATACTTTGAGGACGATCCAGAGCAGTATTCAACAATGGCTTGGGATGAAACACAGATAGATGATCCCCGGGGTTTTTTCTCAGAAATCTACCGCTTAGCCAAAGATGTATGGAAAGAAGACCTGCAAAAGGCAAGCCTTGAAGATCCATCAACCTGGTAACGACACCGCAACTCCCCCTGACAAGCCCCAATCCCTGTGGTGAACTGGCTTGCCCTGCGCTGGGCAAGCCAGTTCACTACAAAGGTTCGCTCATTAAATGAAAGTCGTGCAAGATCAAATTACCGTAATCCTACTCAACCATTTACCGCTCTCCCCCAAGGGATTAAATAATGCTGAAATGCCCATTCACGAGCATTCCTTACACTCCAAATATCGCTCACATATTAGGAGCGCTATCGATATACGATCTTGAGGACACTATTGGAAAAGAATTACGGGAATACGACCCCAACAACAAAACAGACAGAGAAACAATCATAAGCTCCTTTATTCTCAAAGAACTTATATATCTATCATATAGACATCGCTTCATATTGATATCTGCATTAAAAGAGGCAATAGAAAAACCCGACTTTGACTTCGCTAAAGAATTCGAAAGCGATCATGAAGAACATATAACTATGGCCTGGGATGAAACGGAAATAGAAAACCCCCGAGGCTTCTTCGCAGACATCTATCGTCTAGCTAATGAAATCTGGAAAGACGACCTCCAAAAAGCCAGCCTCGAAGACCCATCAACTTGGTAACAACACCGCCACTCCCACTGACAAATCGCAGTCGCTGTGGTGAGCAGGCTTGCCCTGCGCCGGGCTGCGAAGCAGCCCCCTTCAGGCAGATGCGGTGTATCAGGTGGATCGGCGATGTCAGGTTTGAGGTGTATCAACCTCGGAACATCTCGTGAGTCTATGAAGATGAAAAAAATCGGAGAGTGCTATAAAAAAGACAAATTTGAGTATGGAAAAAAAGAGAAGAAACAGCAACCCAGTTACCACCTATACGGAACACTGCCATGAAATACCACGCTAAACTTTCTATCCTGCGTAGCCTGCTATTCACCTACAACATCGAAAATCCTGACACTCCGAAAGAGAGATTTTTATCGCATCAAAAAACATAAACAACGACAAATAACTCGCCGACCTATTTAAAAAATTTCCAAACCTGAACTCATCAAACACGAAAGAGAGCAAAGAGAGTGACACACCAATATCATTCCGCACTTCTAAAACACGGACAAAAATTTTGAGTCTATATTTTATCTTTCTGCCACTTATTTTAACTATGAAACAACTGACAAAAGGCAATTTATGAAAACCCTTCTACACTGCCTTTGCAGATACAACGCCGAAGTCATAGACAATTTATTAAAAATCATTATAAAACCAATACGTCCACACACAGACTTCAAATAACGCTTATTCACCCAATTACGGAACTTAAGCGTTCACACAATGCAGTTTTTCTTACGAAGATCCAGTAATCAAAGCAGATCGAAAACTTGGGACTGCTTCACAGCACGGCGCTTGGCAAACCTGCTCATCACAAAGGCTAACTCATTAAATCAAACTCGAAAAACCAAAAAGGTGTAGGCACCAGCCTAAAAAGAGGTTCTCTGACAACCGTTCCTGGGAAAGAAATTTACCTTATCATTCGCAGAGACAAAAAGATGCCAGACGGCTACAGAATCCATACTGGATATCCAAACCCATGAATAAAGATTTCCCCGAACTACAACAATTTCTAGCTGGTTACTTTCATCAAGACTGGGTAGATGAATATAAAAATGCAGATGAAGTGATTGCGAGCTTTATATCTGAATCAGATAGAGAAACAATAACCAACGTAAAGCAAGAGCTCAATAAATTAATGTTAGCTGAACAGTCCGAACAGGAAATTCAAGATTTTCTTTTTTATGGCATAGGTTGTAACTACTATTATCCTCACGAATGGAAAAATGGGATGTTATGGCTACAACATGTCTATTTAACCTTGAGCGAAGCAAAAAGATAATCAACCGTTATTAGTAGGCATGGCGAGCGACCAATATCGCTCGCCACAGTGTTAAACGCCGCCCTCAGATCCCAGCCAACGCCAAGTCCATCGCAAAGTAAGTAAAGATCAAATCCGCACCCGCGCGCTTGATCGAACCCAACGTCTCACGCACCACCCGATCCTCATCGATCGCACCCGCCTGGGCACCAAACTTGATCATCGCGTACTCACCGCTCACCTGGTAAGCCGCCACCGGCAGACGTGAGGCTTCGCGGATGTCGCGGATGATGTCGAGGTAGGCACCGGCCGGTTTGACCATCAGAGCGTCCGCGCCTTCCTGCTCGTCGAGCAGCGATTCTCGCACGGCTTCGCGGCGGTTCATGGGATTCATCTGGTAACTCTTTCGGTCGCCTTTGAGGGCGCTGCCGCCGGCTTCGCGGAATGGGCCGTAGAGGGCCGAGGCGAATTTGGTGGAGTAGGCCATGATCGGAATATGGATGAAACCGGCGTCATCCAGCGCGCGGCGGATGGCCTGGACCTGGCCGTCCATGGCGGCCGACGGGGCGATCACGTCGGCGCCGGCGTGGGCGGCGGCTACGGCTTGTTTGCCGAGATTGACCAGGGTCGCGTCATTATCGACATGGGCGCCGTGCATCACGCCGCAGTGGCCGTGGTCGGTGTATTCGCAGAAGCAGGTGTCGGACATTACGATCATTTCCGGCACGGCGTCCTTGATGATCGAGGACATGCGCGAGACCAGACCGCGTTCTTTCCAGGTATCACTGCCGTTGGCGTCCAGGTGGTGAGACACGCCAAAGGTCATCACCGACTTGATACCGGCACGGGCATAGCGCTCGATCTCGGCAGCGAGCTTTTTCTCAGGGATGCGCTGCACACCCGGCATGCTGGTGATCGGTACGAAGTCGTCGATTTCTTCTTCAACGAAAATCGGCAGCACCAGGTCGTTGAGGGTGAACTCGGTTTCCTGGAACAAACCACGCAGCTCCGGAGAGCGGCGCAGGCGGCGTGGGCGGGCTTGGGGGAACTGGCTGGTCATGGTTTTCCTGACATAAAGGCTAAAACTTTGGGGCGAAAGCTTATGCCCCCAGGCCCCGGCAGCACAAATACCAAGGGGCCAACAGTGTATTGCGACGCTCGTAATAATGTATTGATCTAGAGCTGTAGACGCCCTTCGATGCACACCGCAACAGCGCCGCCGATCCAGATTTCATCGCCCTGGCGTTCGACGCTTATACGCCCCGCGCGCCCCATGGCTGTGCCTTGACTGACCACGTAGCGCTCCGGCGCCAGGCCTTCACCCAGCAACCATTGGGCAACGCCTGCATTCAGGCTGCCCGTGGCCGGATCCTCCGGCGCGCCGTCGCCTGCGACAAAGCCACGCACTTCAAATTGGGTATCCACGTCGTCTTGTTCAGGGTTACAGGGGGCAATCACGCCTACGGCCAGCCCTTTCAGCTGTGAATAATCCGGCTGCAACGCCAGGACTTGATCACGATCCGCCAACATCACGGCGAGCCACCCCGCCCCATTGTCGACCCACTGGCTGCGTAGGATGCAGCCCGGCTCCAGGCCCAACCCTAGGCGAATACGCTCCAGCAGGTCTTCCTCCAGCGGCCCCGAACGCAACAACGGCGGCGCGATAAACGCCAGTTCATCACCTTGACGACGGATTCGCACCAGGCCGATTTCACACTCCTGGATGATCTCTTCGCCTTTGGGCACCCCGCCCGCCGTCAACCACGCGTGGCAACTGCCCAACGTCGGATGCCCGGCAAACGGCAGCTCATGCACAGTGGTGAAAATTCTCACTCGGTAGTCAGCACGAGGATCGCGCGGTGTGAGTAAAAACGTGGTTTCACTGAGGTTGGTCCATTTAGCGAAGTCCGCCATCTGTTGATCGCTGAGGCTGTCGGCCCCCAAAACCACCGCCAGCGGGTTGCCCTTGAGCGACACGCGGCTGAACACATCCAGTTGTTTGAAATCGAAAGTCGGCATGCTTCAGCTCGGAATATTAAGGCCACGGATCACTGCCGGGCGGGCAACAAAACCATCCAGCGCGCGCAGTACGTTAGGGAAGTCGGCGATGCCCACGATATCGCCCGATTCATAAAAGCCGATCAGATTGCGAATCCATGGGAAGGTAGCAATGTCGGCGATGCTGTAGTCATCGCCCATGATCCAGGTGCGACCGAGCAGGCGTTTTTCCAGGACTTCGAGCAGGCGGCGGGATTCGGCGGCATAGCGGTCGCGGGGTCGCTTGTCTTCGTAGGCCTTGCCGGCGAATTTGTTGAAAAAACCCAACTGGCCGAACATCGGGCCGATGCCGCCCATCTGGAACATCAGCCATTGAATCGTTTCATAGCGTGTCGCAGGATCTTCGGAGAGCAACTGGCTGGTTTTTTCTGCCAGGTAAATCAATATCGCGCCGGATTCAAACAGCGCCAACGGCTGGCCAGCCGGGCCGTCGGGGTCGATGATCGCGGGGATTTTGTTATTGGGGTTCAGGGACAGGAACTCGGGGGACAACTGGTCCTGGGTCTCGAAACTGACCTTGTGCGCCTCGTAAGGCAGGCCCAGTTCTTCGAGCATGATCGAGACTTTTACCCCGTTGGGCGTGGGCAACGAGTACAGTTGCAAGCGCTCGGGGTGCTGGGCAGGCCATTTGCTATTGATTGGGAATGCGGCAAGTGGGTTCATCAGGAAATCCCTGGCTAGGCAGAAAGTCCCCATGATAGACATCTCCCCGGTGTCCTGCATGGGTCATCAATGCGCAACATTAGCGGGCTATTATCCCGCGCAGGCGAACCAATACGCCTGCCGGCACTCATAAGTGCGCTTAAACGGTGAATGGAGGCGCCTCGCTATAACGACACGGAATACCGCAGGACGCCACCGGCGTCATTGGGGCCAGGCTTGTCCGCCTTAACGTGACGCACGAAGACTCGAACCTATAATGAAGATCAAGCCTCTGCGCCTTGTGCAACGACTCAAACACTATTCGTATGTCATGTTGCCGCTGCTGCTGGTCAGCGGCGCCATGGTTGCAGCCCTCGATGCCCGTGAAAGCCGCGCCCAACCGGTGGACGGTGTGCAAACCCTGGTGTTCCTGCGCCACGGCGAAAAACCCGCCGGCGGACTCGGCCAGCTCAATTGCCAGGGCCTGAACCGCGCGATGAACCTGGCCACCCTGCTGCCGGAAAAATTCGGCAAGGCCAACTTTGTGTTTGCTGCCAACCCGACGCGCAATGTCGAGGAAGGTGAGCTGGACAATTCCTACAGCTACATCCGCCCACTGATGACCATCAGCCCCAGCGCCATCAAATTGGGCCTGCCGGTGAATATCAAATTCTCGGCGAATGACACCAGCGACCTCGCCGATGAGCTGGTCGAAGACAAATACCACAACGCCACCATCTACACCGCCTGGTCCCACGGTTACCTGCCGGAGTTGATCAATAAGGTGGCGAGTGAAGCGTCCGGCGAAAAACACACAATTACCGACGATTGGTCGGGCAGTGACTACGACACGCTGTATGTACTGACGCTGACCTGGCACAACGGCAAGGCCTCGCTGCTGAGCCGCAACTACAAGCAGGGCTTGAACGACGGCGATGAAACCTGCCCGGAACCGACACAGGTGAGTGCCGATAGCTGACAGCGTATGATGCGTCGCTATTGACTCACCGGCGGATCATCAGCATGTCTAAACTCTCCTCCACCCAGCCCGTACGGGGCTGGTCGTTCTGGTGGAAACCAGCGCTGTTCCTCTTGGTGGCCTGCATAGGCCTCTATTACGTGAAGTGGTCGCCCTACTACTTCAAGGCATTTGTAGCGGCCGACAATCACAGCATCGGCGCCTCGATTCTCAACGATCAACAAAGCTCGCCCCTGGCGGCAGCGCTGGCCTATGCCCAGGTGTATTTCCTGGCGATCTGGAAAGCCGCGGTGCTGGCGGTGATCCTTGGTTCGCTGCTGCAAGTGCTGATCCCCCGTGACTGGCTGCTGCGCCTGTTCGGCCGTGCAGGCCTCGGTTCGACCGTGCGCGGCGGGTTATTCGCCTTGCCGGGGATGATGTGCAGTTGCTGCGCGGCGCCGGTGGCGGCGGGCATGCGGCGCCAGCAGGTGTCGGTGGGCGCGGCGCTCGCTTTCTGGATTGCTAACCCGGTGCTCAATCCTGCCACCCTGGTGTTCATGGGCTTTGTGCTCGGCTGGGGATTTACCGCGTTGCGGTTGGTGGCGGGAATTGTGCTGGTGGTGGGCGTGTCGTTGGTGGCGCAGCGCATTGCTCGCCCGGACCAGATGCCTGAAGCGGCGTTGGACGCTGTCGCCGACGTCAGCACCATCGAGGCGCAACCTTTCCTGAGCCGCTGGTTGCGCACCCTGTGGCAGCTGTTCTGGAACACAATCCCCATCTACATCCTGGCGGTGCTGATCCTGGGTGCTGCGCGGGTATGGCTGTTCCCCCATGTGGACGGCGCCATGGCCAACAGCCTGGTATGGCTGGTGCCGCTGGCGATTGTCGGCACGTTGTTTGTGATTCCTACAGCGGCTGAAATCCCCATCGTACAAACCATGATGGCCCTGGGCATGGGCACCGGCCCGGCCGTGGCCTTGCTGATGACCCTGCCGAGCGTAAGCCTCCCGTCGCTGTTGATGCTGCGTAAGGATTTCGATGCGCGGGTGCTGGTGACGGTGGCCGGGTTGACCATGCTGGTGGGAGTGGTGTGTGGGCTGATCGGGGCGGTCATTCTTTAGTTATGTGGTTAGGCTGATGGCGGTTGCGCGAGCGAGCCCCACGCTCGCGCAAGTATTCCACCACCGCTGCCTGCTCCCCGGCAAACTCGATCCGTGCACCTTTCTTCTCACGTTGAAACGCGTACATAGGGTCGTAGTACTCACGCAACCCCACGATCCAACCCCGATGCAAGTCCACGCTACCGCTGCGGGCCTGTTCAGCCAGGGCCGCTTGCATCAGCGCGTGCAAACGCTGATAGCGCTCGCCCCCCAGACGCTTGTGGATATTGGCCAGGCTCTGGGTCAGCCGCTCGGCAAACCGCTCGAAACCCGCTTCGCCAAACGCTACGGCGAACTGCGCACACAGATCGGTCACGTACTCGCGTAATACCCGCTCTACACGGTTTTCCAGGCTTTCTTCCAGCCACACCATTGGATACACCTGCATGCCCCGGTGCAGGTTCAGCGGCAAGGCGCAGCTGCCGATCATGCGGCTTTCGTCCTCAAGCACAAACTGTTCGATGCCACGTGCGCGTTTTTTCAGAACGTCCACTGCCAGGCGGTTTTCGAAGTCGATGTTGGACGGCTGGCCGGTGGCGCGCTTGCCGAAGCTGGAACCACGGTGATTGGCGTGGCCTTCCAGGTCCAGGCCATTGTTCAACTGATTGATGACCTCGGTCTTTCCGCTGCCGGTCAGGCCGCCCAACAGCACGAAATCACACTGTTCGACCGCCTGGTCCACGGTCTCCAACAGAAACGTGCGCATGGCCTTGTAGCCACCGCCGATCCGCGGATAGTCGATACCCGACTCGTCCTTGAGCACCTGTTTCACCAATTGCGAACGCAGGCCGCCACGGAAGCAATACAGGTAACCGTCCGGGTTGGCCTGGGCAAACTCGGTCCAACGTGCCAGGCGCTCTTCAAGCACCTTGCCGCTGACCAACTGGTGCCCAAGGACGATTGCCGCCTGCTGCCCTTGCTGCTTATAGCAAGTGCCGACGCGCTGGCGCTCGTCATCGTTCATCAGCGGCAGGTTGACCACGCCGGGGAACGCGCCCTTGATGAACTCCACCGGCGCGCGGGTATCCATCATCGGCCGGTCGTTGAGGAAAATGTCGCGGTAATCGGTGATGTCAGTTGCCATCAAAACACCTCTACCGCGTTGGTCTGTCGCTCTACCAGTGCGCCGATCGGCTCCAGGCTCAGGCCCAGTTCCTTCGCCACCGCGTGGAACTCGGCATCACCTTCGAGGGTGACGGCGATCAACAGCCCGCCACTGGTCTGCGGGTCGCATAGCACGCGTTTGTGCAACTCCTGCACGCGCCCGAGTTTGCTGGCGTAGCTGTCAAAGTTGCGCAAGGTGCCTCCGGGCACGCAACCCTGGTCCAGGTAGTACTCGACCCCGGGCAGGCGTGGGACTTTTTCATATTCGATGCGTGCAGTCAGGCCACTGCCGTCAGCCATTTCCACCAGATGGCCCAACAGGCCGAAACCGGTGACGTCGGTCATGGCTGTCACGCAGGCCAGCTTGCCGAAACGGCTACCGGGCTTGTTGAGGGTGCACATCCAGTCGCGGGCCAGGCCGATGTCAGCCTCGCGCAGCTTGCCCTTCTTTTCGGCAGTGGTGAGGATGCCGATGCCTAACGGCTTGGTCAGGTACAGCTGGCAGCCAGCAGTGGCGGTGTCGTTGCGCTTCATATGGCGCTTTTGCACGATGCCGGTCACGGCCAGGCCGAAGATCGGCTCCGGCGCGTCGATGGAGTGGCCGCCTGCCAGGGGGATACCGGCGGCGTCGCACACCGAACGGCCACCGCGAATCACTTCCCGGGCAATCTCCGGCGCCAGCACGTTAACCGGCCAGCCGAGAATGGCGATGGCCATCAACGGGTCGCCGCCCATGGCGTAGATGTCGCTAATAGCATTGGTGGCGGCTATGCGGCCGAAGTCGAAGGGATCATCGACAATCGGCATGAAAAAGTCCGTGGTGGAGACCACACCGCGCTCGTCGTCGATGGCATACACCGCCGCATCGTCCCGCGAGGCATTGCCGACCCACAGGTTGGGGTCGAGGTTCTGTGCGCCGCTGCCGGCAAGGATAACCTCCAATACCTGGGGCGAGATCTTGCAACCGCAACCCGCGCCGTGACTGTACTGGGTAAGGCGAATCGGCTGGTTCATGGTGGACCTCAAAGTAACAAGTGGGGGGGAGTCTACCAGACAGCAAAAAGCCGGCTGGGCGCTTGCGAGCACAGCCGGCTTTCAGGTTTCAGCGATTACTGGCGGGCAGCGAGCAAACGCTTGTGACGGTTGCGTCGTGCGATGTTCAAGCATTCGATGGCCGCCGAGAAGGCCATGGCTGCGTACACGTAGCCTTTAGGCACATGGGCGCCGAAGCCTTCGGCGATCAGCGTCATGCCGATCATGATCAGGAAGCCCAGGGCCAGCATCACCACGGTCGGGTTGTCGTTGATGAATTTGGCCAACGGCTCAGCCGCCACCAGCATCACGATCACCGAGGTCACCACGGCAATGATCATGATCGGCAAGTGCTCGGTCATGCCCACGGCGGTAATGATGCTGTCGATGGAGAACACCAGGTCGAGCAGCAGGATCTGCCCGATCGCCGCGGCGAAGCCAATGGCCACGGTGTTGCCAACCGACGCTTTCTCTTCAGGCTCCGGGTCCATACTGTGATGGATCTCGGTGGTGGCCTTCCACACCAGGAACAGACCACCGGCGATCAGGATCATGTCCTTCCACGAAAACGCCTGGCCGAGTACTTCGAACACCGGTGCCGTCAACTGCACGATAAACGCGATAGTGCTCAACAGGCCCAGGCGCAATATCAGCGCCATGCTGATACCGATGCGCCGTGCCTTGGCCCGGTGCTGCTCGGGTAATTTGTTGGTGAGGATCGAAATAAAGATCAGGTTATCGATGCCCAGCACGATTTCCATGACGATCAGGGTGGCCAGTGCAACCCAGGCGGTGGGGCTGGCGGCCAGTTGTAAAAGGTAATCCATAGGTCAGTCCTGAGGTTGTGCCGGGAAATTAAGCTTCTTTACTGTTCGAGTCAGACTCGTTTTCTTCCTGATCGTCCTTTTTTTGCGGACTGATAAGGCCTTGTGTCGCTTCACTCAATGCCTGCTCGGCAGCCTTGTGGGTGTCATCGATGGCTTGCTTGACCGACTCGGTGGCCTTGCCCAAGACCTGCTGAGCACTTTTCTCGACCTGATCGCAACCACTGATCATTACCAAGGTAAGCGCAAGCAACGATGCCGCGCCCAGGGAATTGAGCTTCATCATGTATTCCTCGTTAGAACCATTGGGTCCAAATAGTGGCCCCGCGATAGCGAGGCATTCTATGCACGCGAACACTTCAGTAAAATTCGTATTTTTCTAGCATATACTTCGGTTTTTACGAAGTGATGGCTGCCATGCTCAACTACCGACAATTGCACTACTTCTGGGTCGTGGCCAAAACCGGCAGCATTGTGCGCGCCTGTGAGCAACTGAACCTCACGCCCCAGACCATCAGCGGGCAGATCAGCCTGCTGGAGCAAACCTTCGGTATCGCGCTGTTTCAACGAGTCGGCCGCCAGTTGGAGCTGACCGAAGCCGGGCGCCAGGCTCTGCCCTATGCCGAGCACATGTTCCAGACCGGCAATGAATTGGAAGCAATGCTGCGCGCGCAACCCGATCAACAGCAGATTGTGTTCCGGGTCGGTGTGGCGGATGTGGTGCCCAAGTCCATCGTCTACCGTCTGATCGCGCCGACCATGGAGCTGAGCGAGCCGCTGCGCATCACCTGCCGCGAAGACAAACTCGAACGCCTGTTGGCCGACCTGGCGATCCAGCGCCTGGACCTGGTGATCTCCGACAGCCCGATGCCGTCGCACCTCGACATCAAGGGCTACAGCCAGAAATTGGGGGAATGTGGCATCAGCTTTTTTGCCACTCAGGCATTGGCCGACCAACATGGCGGCGATTTCCCACAGTGCTTGCACGGCGCGCCGCTATTGATTCCAGGCGCGGAGACGGTAGTGCGCAGCCGCTTGCAACGCTGGTTCGCCGAGCAGCAGATCCAGCCGAAGATCATCGGCGAGTTCGATGACAGCGCCCTGATGCAGGCGTTTGGCCAATCCGGCAGCGGGATTTTTATCGCTCCCAGCGTGATTGCCGAGGAGGTGGTGCGCCAGTACGGCGTGGCGCTGATCGGTCAGACCGATGCGGTCACCGAGTCGTTCTACGCGATCTCGGTGGAACGCAAGGTCAAGCACCCCGGCATCGTGGCGATTACCGAAGGGGCAAGGCGCGAGCTGTTCACCGCCCTGCCCTGAAGGCTCAGGCCCCGGACGCGACCGGCTGTTTGGCGGTCATCAGCCACAGCGCCAGCAGGATCGACACCAGGATAAACCCGGACGCCGCAAAGCCCAGACTGCCCAGGCCAAAGGTGTCGATGACGTGCCCGCCGACCAACGCCCCCAAGCCAATCCCCAGGTTGGCCCCGGCAATGTTGAGCGACGCGGCGAACGCCGGCGCATGGGGCGCGGCCTTCATCAGTCGCACGTGGCTGACCAGGAACATCGCCGCTTGGGTCACGCCCCACACCGCCATCGCTGCCGCCAGGCCGACGGTGGAGTGAATCGCCGGCACCAATGCAACCATGCCGGCGATCATGAAACCGCAGAACACCATGGACGCGATCAACGGGTGACGATCCACAGCGCGGCCGCCCAAAGAGTTGCCGATCAGCCCGACAGCACCAAAGCCCATCAGGCACCAGCCCACCAGTGTCCCGTCGAAACCGGCCAGGCGTTCAAGGATGTCCGCCAGGTAGGTATAAGCCGTGAACATGCCGCTGAACACCAGGATCGACAGCAGGATATGACCCTGCATCAAGGGGTTGCGCAGGATCTTGAACTGCGAGCGCAGTGTCACTTCGTCGTTTTTCGGTTTCGTCACTGGCAAGTAGATAAACAGCAGCAAAGCCTTGGCCAACGCCACCACGGCCAGGATGGCGAACGCGGTACGCCAGCCGAACATATCGGAAATCAGCGTGCCCACCGGGATGCCAAATACCGTGGCGCAGACAATGCCGAAGCCGATCTTTTCAATGGCACGCCCAGCGTATTCCGGACCGACGATGTCCACCGCCGTTTCGCTGGCCAAGGCCCAGAACACCGGCAAGCCCAGGGCCGGAATCAGACGCGCCACGGCCATTACCCAGATATTCGGCGCCAGCGCGGCCACGGTGTTGGCTGCCGCGAACATGATCAGGATGGTGATAAACAGGCGCTTGCGCGGGAAACGAGCGCAGTACGCCGTTAGGAACGGCCCGAACGCCGCTACGGTAAACGCGAACAGCGTCACCAGCAGCCCCGCCTGGGACACGCTGACATTCAGGTCCCGGGCAATCGACGGCAGCAGACCGACGATGATGAATTCTGTGGTCAGCACGGTAAAGCCGGCGGCCGACAGCAGCAGGATGGGAAACAGCATGAAAACTCCAGAAACAACGACATCAACGACAGCCCGGAGGGCCCGCTGACGGATAGGAAAGTTGAGAGGGGGCGAATCTTAACAGAGTATGTCCGGAGTTGAACAAGGCTCGCCGCCGTGGGTGACGGAATGCCGCACTAAACGGGACATGTCCTACAGCATGCTAGACTCGCCGCCTGCTTCCTACAGCGCTTTCGCCTGCAATGCTGCGCCCTACTAAAAAAACTAGAGACAACTGTTTATGACTCCTGCCCCTTCCCTCCTCCAACGGCTGACACGCGTCAGCCTGGTCACGCAAATCGTCATCGGTTTGATCGCCGGCATTCTGCTGGCATTGCTGTTGCCTGAAGCCGCCAGAGCCACCGGATTTATCGGCAAAGTGTTTGTCGCCGCGCTCAAGGCAGTCGCGCCGATATTGGTGTTTGTGCTGGTGATGGCCTCGATAGCCAACCATAAACACGGCCAGGAAACCCATATCAAACCGATTCTGTTCCTGTATTTGCTGGGCACATTCGCCGCCGCCGTGGTGGCGGTGATTGCAAGCATGTGGTTTCCCTCGCCGTTGGTGCTCGTCACCCATGACGCCGCCGTCAGCGCTCCCGGCGGTATCGACGAGGTGCTGCAAAGCCTGCTGCTCAGCGTCGTGGACAACCCGATCAGCGCGCTGATGAACGCCAACTTCATCGGCATCCTGGCCTGGGCGATCGGCATGGGCATCGCCATTCGCCATGCGGGCGAAACCACCCGCACCGTGCTCGACGACCTCTCCAACGGCGTGACCCTGATCGTGCGCGTAGTTATCCGCTTCGCCCCCCTGGGTATTTTCGGCCTGGTCGCCTCGACCCTTGCCACTTCCGGTTTCGGCGCCCTGCTCGGCTACGCGCACCTGCTGCTGGTGTTGATCGGCTGCATGCTGTTCGTGGCCTTGGTGGTCAACCCGGCTATCGTGTTCTGGAAGCTGCGCCGCAACCCCTATCCGCTGGTGTTGATGTGCCTGCGCGAGAGCGGCATCACCGCGTTCTTCACCCGCAGCTCCGCAGCGAACATTCCGGTAAACCTGGCGTTGAGCAAACGCCTGGGCTTGCATGAAGACACCTATTCAGTGTCGATCCCGCTGGGTGCCACCATCAACATGGCCGGCGCCGCGATCACCATCACCGTGCTGACCCTGGCCGCCGTGCATACCCTGGGCATCAATGTCGACCTGCCGACCGCCGTGCTGCTTAGCGTGGTCGCGGCCGTGTGTGCGTGCGGCGCATCAGGCGTGGCCGGGGGTTCGCTGTTGCTGATCCCGCTGGCGTGCAGCCTGTTCGGTATTCCGAGTGAAATCGCCATGCAGGTGGTGGCCGTCGGCTTCATCATCGGTGTGCTGCAGGATTCGGCGGAAACTGCGCTCAACTCCTCCACCGATGTGCTGTTCACCGCCGCTGCGTGCCTGGGCAAGGAAGAGCAACCAGCTTAACGTTCGCGCACAAAAAAACCGGGGCGATTCCAGAGGGGACTGCCCCGGTTTTTTTATGGAAGCTTAGAACGCGCCCATGTAGTCACGCTTGCCCACTTCAACGCCGTTATGGCGCAGCAAGGCGTAAGCGGTGGTGACGTGGAAGAAGAACTGCGGCAGGCCGTAGGTCAGCAGGTAGGACTGGCCGCTGAAGCGCTTCTCTTTCGGGGTGCCTGGGCGGGTGATGATCTCGATACCTTCTTTGCCGTCGACTTGCTCAGGCTTGATGGTGTCGACAAACGCCAGGACCTTGGCGATCAGCGCTTGCAGGTCGGCGAAGGTCACTTCGCTGTCTTCGTATTTAGGCACTTCGATCTCGGCCAGGCGCGCAGAAACGCCTTTGGCGAAGTCGACGGCGATCTGCACCTGGCGCACCAGTGCGAACATGTCCGGGAACAGACGCGCTTGCAACAGAGCGTTGGGTTCGATGTTCTTGGCAGTAGCGTGGGCTTCGGCCTTGTTCAGCACATCGCTGAGGGCGTTAAGCATTTGCTTGAAGACTGGGATGGAGGCGGCGTACAGGGAAATAGTCATGACAGTCTCATCGGTAATGGCAGGGTTGGAACCAGCAGCGATTATAGCCATGCCCGGCGCTTGTCTTTTATTTTTTCAGGATTACGCTAGTGGCCTTCACTGCATAGGGAACGCGCGATGACCGCCGAGCACGACACCGACACCCCTGAGCCGCGCCTGAACAGCACGGAAATCCGCATTCTGGGCTGCCTGATCGAAAAACAGGCAACCAACCCGGAAACCTACCCCCTGACCCTCAACGCCCTGGTGCTGGCCTGCAATCAGAAGACCAGCCGTGAACCAGTGACAAACCTCAGCCAGGGCCAGGTCGGGCAAAGCCTGCGCGTACTGGAAGGCCAAGGCTTCACCCGCCTGGTGATGGGCAGCCGCGCAGACCGTTGGGAACACCGTGTGGACAAGGCACTGGAGCTAGTACCGGCGCAGGTGATCCTGATCGGGCTGCTGTTTTTACGTGGCCCGCAGACCGTCAATGAACTACTGACCCGCAGCGGACGCATGCATGATTTCGAAGATGCCGAGCAGGTGGTGCACCAACTGGAACGCCTGATTGCACGCGGGTTGGCGCTGCTGGTGCCGCGTCAGTCGGGGCAGCGGGAAGATCGGTATACCCATGCGCTTGGGAATCCGGCGGATATCGAGGTAATCATCGCGGCGCGAGGGAATCCTGTGGAGCGCGGGGCTGGAGTGTCTGTGGAGCGTATTGAAGAGCTGGAAGCGCGGATCGCAGCGCTGGAAGAGCGCCTCGCACAGCTGGAACAGGCATAACTCGGTAAAAACTGTGGGAGGGGGCGGTTCAGTTGGATCAGATTTGACTGACACACTGCTATCGGGAGCAAGCCCCCTCCCACAGTTGGTTGGATTCCAGTCCGGCAATGTGTTGATCGTGAATGCGTAAAGTTAAAGCTAAGTAACTGCTCCCCTGAAGATCAACATGTGGGAGGGGGCTTGCTCCCGATGGCGGTGGCTCAGTTGGAACAGCTTGTACTGACTGAGCGCTATCGGGAGCAAGCCCCCTCCCACAGTTGAGTGGATTCCAGTCCGGCAATGTGTTGATCGTGAATGCGTAAAGTTAAAGCTGAGTAACTGCCCCCCCTGGAGATCAATATGTGGGAGGGGGCTTGCTCCCGATGGCGGTGCTTCAGTTGGAACAGCTTGTACTGACTCAGCGCTATCGGGAGCAAGCCCCCTCCCACAGTTGAGTGGATTCCAGTCCGGCAATGTGTTGATCGTGAATGCGTAAAGTTAAAGCTGAGTAACTGCCCCCCCTGGAGATCAATATGTGGGAGGGGGCTTGCTCCCGATGGCGGTGCTTCAGTTGGAACAGCTTGTACTGACTCAGCGCTATCGGGAGCAAGCCCCCTCCCACAGTTGAGTGGATTCCAGTCCGGCAATGTGTTGATCGTGAATGCGTAAAGTTAAAACTGAGTAACTGCCCCCCTGGAGATCAATATGTGGGAGGGGGCTTGCTCCCGATGGCGGTGCTTCAGTTGGAACAGCTTGTACTGACTCAGCGCTATCGGGAGCAAACCCCCTCCCACAGTTGAGTGGATTCCAGTCCGGCAATGTGTTGATCGTGAATGCGTAAAGTTAAAGCTGAGTAAATGCCCCCCTGGAGATCAATATGTGGGAGGGGGCTTGCTCCCGATGGCGGTGCTTCAGTTGGAACAGCTTGTACTGACTCAGCGCTATCGGGAGCAAGCCCCCTCCCACAGTTGAGTGGATTCCAGTCCGGCAATGTGTTGATCGTGAACGCGTAAAGTTAAAGCTAAGTAACTGCCCCCCTGAAGATCAATATGTGGGAGGGGGCTTGCTCCCGATGGCGGTGCTTCAGTTGGAACAGCTTGTACTGACTCAGCGCTATCGGGAGCAAGCCCCCTCCCACAGTTGATTACCAGCGATCTTCAGCTCCGGGCAAAAGCCACGGCTTTTTCGAACTGTTCCGGGGTCGGCCGCACGCCCGTGTAGAGCACAAACTGCTCCAGCGCCTGGATTGCAATCACTTCCAGCCCAGTAATGACGCGCTTACCTTGGGCCCGTCCACGCACGATCAAGGGCGTTTCGGCGGGAATCGCCACCACGTCGAACACAGTCTCGGCGTTATCAACCGCATCCGCTTCAAACGCCAACGCATCTGCCTCGGCGCCGCCGGTCATGCCAATCGGTGTCACGTTAACCAGCATCTGCGGGCGCAGGTCGCCCAGTTCAGCCAGCCACTCATACCCCAGGCTCTGCGCCAGCGCCTTGCCCGCTGCTTCATTGCGCGCCACGATTACGCCATTGGCATAACCGCCGTCACGCAAGGCGCTGGCCACGGCCTTGGCCATACCGCCGCTGCCGCGCAGGGCGAACGTGGAGTCTTTGGGCACATCGTGCTTTTTCAGCAATTGCTCGATGGCGATGTAATCCGTGTTGTAAGCCTTCAGATGCCCGCCGGTATTGACGATGGTGTTGAGGGAGGCGATGGCCTGAACCGAATCGTCGAGTTCGTCCACCAAGGCAATAGCGGCCTCCTTGAACGGCATCGACACCCCGCAACCACGAATGCCCAACGCCCGGATACCGCCTATCGCTCCCGGTAAATCTTGGCTGCTGAACGCCTTATAGTAGAAATTCAGACCCAACTGTTCGTACAGGTGGTTATGAAAACGCAGGCCAAAATTCCCGGGGCGGGCCGACAATGACATGCACAGCTGGGTGTCCTTGTTGGGGTGCATCTGCATGGATAACTCCTTTGAGTAAGCAAATCGGTACAGACCTTACACAACCTTTACCTAGCGGCCGTGCTGTTTTTCAGAAATACGTTGTCTTAAAAGTATCCCCGCGACATTACTTGAGTCTATTGACTGCAGACCACAAGCGTAGGGGCCAACCGAGGAATGACCATGATTCGTAAACTCCCCAAGATCGCCTTGCTGGTAGGTGCACTCGCTATGGCCGGCCAAGCCTCCGCCCACGGTGGTGGATGGGGTGGCCCGGCCGTCTTGGGTGCACTGGTCGGCGCCGCCGTGGTGGGCTCCGTGGTTGCCAGCCAACCCCGTGAGGTCTATGTGCAGCAGCCGGTGTACGTGCAACCGCAGCCGGTGTATGCCGCGCCGCCACCGGTCTACTACGCACCGCCTCCACCTGTGTATGTGCAGCAAGAGGTGTATTACCGCCCGGCTCCCGTCTATTACGGCCCACCGCGTGGTTATTACGGCCCTCCCCACGGCTACTACCGTCACGGCTGGTAAGCCCTTATCTTCATGTTCGAAACAGGCCTCGCCCAACAAGCGAGGCCTTTTTTGTACACAACGACCGGATTTATCGTGCCAAGGTCGCTCTGAGGACAATGGCCAAGCGACAATCGCGCACTATTCAGTTCGAAAGTCTACTTGCCCGACCGGGGCTCACGCTGTCATGTTTGTGTCACGACACACTCCCACTATCGATGCAGTCCACCCAATAACAACAAGGACGACAGACCATGCCCACACAAAACCCGCACCGCACCGCTGGCCTCTGTACGTCCAGCAAGGTTTACAGCGCCCTCACGGAACTCAAGCACCTGGAAGGCCACCGCACTGCAAAATTCCTGGCGTTGCTAGCGGAAAACCTCGTGCGCAAAGGTCTGCTCAATGAGCAGGAAGTGGTGAGCATGCTCGATCAGGTAGTCGACTGACGTCTCTTGTTGATGTCGACTATTGAGCCAGGTGATTTTTCTTAAGCCGCCAGGCCCCTTAAGGTGACCCCCATAGCGATTGGAGGCCCCTTATGCCAACTGTTCAAATCATGTCTGTCATCGGCAGCGCCGTCCCCGCCCCTCTTCGGGAGCTGGGTTTGCTTGCCTGCTGGTACCTGGTACGCGACGGCGAAACCATCAGCGGCCCACTCACGTCCCTGTCAGCCGCCGAAAAACAACTGCAAAACGCCTCGAATTTCCGGCTCCACGCCTGAGACTTATGGCAATGGCAGCTTGACCCGAGGCTTACTTTCGACAAACAGCGCCCAACTGGACATGAACAGCGCCGCCACCAGCGGCCCGATCACAAACCCGTTGAGGCCAAACACCGATAAGCCGCCCAGCGTCGAGATCAGGATCAGGTAGTCCGGCATCCTGGTGTCTTTGCCCACCAGGATCGGGCGCAGCACGTTGTCCACCAGCCCAATCACAAACACGCCAAACAAGCTCAACACGATGCCCTGCCAGATCGAACCGCTCAGCAGGAAGTAGGCGGCCACAGGCCCCCACACAATCCCCGCGCCCACCGCTGGCAGCAACGACAGAAACGCCATCAATACCGCCCAGAGCAACGCACTGGGAATGTCCAGGAACCAGAAAATCAAACCTCCCAGTGCCCCTTGAGTCACGGCCACCAACACGTTGCCCTTGACCGTGGCACGCACCACCCGATTGAACTTCAGCTGCAACCGGCGCTTCTGCGGCTCGGCCAGCGGCGCTGCCGTGCGCACCTTGCGCACCAGTTCCGGACCGTCGCGCAGCAGGAAAAACAGCAGATACAGCATGATGAAAAAACTCACCAGGAAATCAAACGTTCCCTGCCCAAAGCTGAACGCCTGGGACGCGAAGAACTGGCTGCCCTGCATCGCGCTCTTAACGATATTCTCACGCAGCCCCTCAAGGTTACCCATGCCAAAGCGGTCCAGCAGGTGCTGGAAGTAAGGCGGCAGGAAGTGCTTGAACTGCTCGATATAACCGGCCACGTCGAGCTTGCCACTCTCGATGTTTTTGTAGAGCGTCGCGCCCTCTTGCACGAGCAAGGCGCTGGTGATGATCACCGGCAGGATCGCGATCACCAGGCACACCATCAAGGTACTCAGGGATGTAAGGTTGCGGTTCCAGCCGAACCGCTGCTGCAGGCGGCGCTGCATGGGGGCAAAGATGATGCCGAGAATCACGGCCCAAAACACCGCACCGTAGAACGGCAGCAATATCCAGATAAAGGCGATGGTCACCAGGACCAGCAGCAGCAACAGGGTTTTGAATTGCAGGTTGGTTTGATTCATGTTCGATCCATGTCAAAAAAGCAGGGCGCGCGTATGCGTCCCGGTGCTTAGTCCCCCGCAACTCCTGGGAGTGCCATCTTTGTTGATGCTAAGCGTAGACCCAGATCAATAAAGCCTTGCGCCGCTTCAACTACCCTCGCGCCTTTTTGCGACCCAAGCCCATGCCTCCTATCATCGCCCCCGAACTGCTCGCCCCCGCCGGCACCCTGAAAAACATGCGCTACGCCTTCGCCTACGGCGCCGATGCGGTGTACGCCGGCCAGCCACGCTACAGCCTGCGCGTGCGCAACAACGAATTCGACCACGCCAACCTGGCCCTCGGCATTGACGAGGCTCATGCACAGGGCAAGCGCTTTTACGTGGTGGTCAACATCGCGCCGCACAACGCCAAACTCAAAACCTTCCTCAAGGACTTGGCTCCGGTCATCGCCATGGGCCCGGACGCGCTGATCATGTCTGACCCTGGCCTGATCATGCTGGTACGTCGGCATTTTCCGATGATGCCGATTCACTTGTCAGTGCAGGCCAATACGGTGAACTGGGCCAGCGTGGAGTTCTGGCAGCAGCAAGGGATTTGCCGAGTGATCCTGTCGCGGGAACTGTCACTGGAAGAGATTGAAGAAATCCGCCAGCAGGTACCGGCCATGGAGCTGGAGGTGTTTGTGCACGGTGCCCTGTGCATGGCCTATTCCGGGCGCTGCCTGCTCTCGGGCTACATGAACAAGCGCGACGCCAATCAAGGCAGTTGCACCAATGCCTGTCGCTGGAAATACCAGGCCACACCGGCGGTGGAGAACGCCATGGGGGATATCGTCCAGGAGTATCAGCCGACCCTCGGGATGGGCGCACCGACTGATCAGGTGTTCCTGTTGCAGGAGGCCAACCGTCCCGATGAGCAGATGCCCGCCTTCGAAGACGAACACGGCACCTACATCATGAACGCCAAGGACCTGCGCGCGGTGCAGCACGTAGAACGCCTGACTCACATGGGTGTGCATTCGCTGAAAATCGAAGGCCGCACCAAGTCCCACTTCTACTGCGCACGCACCACCCAGGTGTATCGCCAGGCCATTGATGATGCAGTGGCCGGTCGCGCGTTTGATCGCGGCTTGATGATTAATCTGGAGTCCCTGGCCCAACGCGGCTACACCGAGGGTTTTCTGCGCCGCCATGTGCACGATGAATACCAGAACTACCAGAACGGCAGCTCAGTGTCCGAGCGCCAGCAGTTTGTGGGCGAGTTGACCGGCGAGCGCCGGGGCGACCTGGCCGAGGTCAAGGTTAAAAACCGCTTTGCCGTGGGTAATCACCTGGAGCTGATGACCCCCACCGGCAATTTCCACTTTGACCTGGCCGACTTGCGCAACGCCAAGGGCGAAGCCATCGAGGTCGCGCCGGGGGACGGACACACAGTGTATGTGCCGCTCCCGGCCCAGATGGACTTGCGCTTCGGCTTGCTGATGCGCGACGTTTAAATCCGGAACTGCCCGACCAATTGCCCCAAACGATGCCCCAGATCCGCCAGGCTGCGAGAGGTCTGGGCGCCCAATTGGGTTTCGTCTGCCACGCTGTCCACCGCCACGGCAATCTGGTGCACGCTGCGGTTGATCTCTTCGGCCACAGCGGTCTGTTCTTCGGCGGCGCTGGCGATCTGTGCGTTCATTGAATTAATGGTGCCGATCAACTGGGCCATGGTGTCCAGGGATGCGCCAGCCTGATTGGCCTGGGCCGAAGTGCCGTCACCGGCATCGCTGGAGCGGCGCATCGCGTCCACGGCGGCGACCGTGCCTTTTTGCAGGCGGTCGATCATGCCCTGGATTTCCTGGGTGCTGGTCTGGGTGCGACTGGCGAGGGCACGTACTTCGTCGGCGACCACCGCAAAACCACGGCCGGCCTCCCCTGCCCGCGCGGCTTCAATCGCCGCGTTCAGGGCCAACAGGTTGGTCTGCTCGGCAATCGAACGGATTACGCTCAATACGCTGACAATCGACGCCACATCCTGCTGCAGGCTGTCGAGGGACACGCCGCTGCTGCGGATATCGCTCACCAGTGCATGGATCTGCGCGATGCTGCCGTCCACCACCCGCTTGGCGGCCTGGCCTTCGGCGTCGGTCTGTTGCGCCGCCACGGAGGCGCCCTGGGCACTGCGCGCCACTTCTTGCGCAGCCGAGGACATCTGGTTGATCGCGGTGGCCACCTGGTCGGTCTCGTGGCGCTGGCGTTCCATGGCCTGCTCCGAGCGCTGGGCCTGGTCGGACACCTGGCTCACCAGCCCGGTCAGTTGCGCGGTCATTTCGGTGATCTGGCGCACCAGGCCGTGGATCTTGTCGACAAACCGGTTAAACGCGCCGGCCAGCTCGCCCAACTCATCCTGACTGGTGATGGCCAGGCGGCGGGTCAAGTCGCCTTCACCGGCCGCAATGTCATCAAGGTTGGCTTTCATCAGGTGCAGCGGACGCAGGATGGTATTGGCCAGCAGCATGCCCACGGCGGCAATCACCAACAGCACCACCGCGGCCACGCCAAGGATGCTCAGCAACACGCCTTCCATGCGCTTTTCTACCTTGGCCTCGACCACTGCCACCTGGGCTTCGATACCGTCCAGGTTCACCGAGGTACCGATGACCATGTCCCACTTGGGCAGGTATTCGGTGTAGCCGAGCTTGGGCACCAGTTCGGTCTGGCCGGGTTGGGTGGAGCTGTATTGCAGGTAGTGGCTGCCGTCCTTACCGACCTTGACCAAGTCGCGGTTGACGTAGACGCCGTTGGGGTCACGGTTGTCCTTGAAACTCTTGCCCACGCCGTCGGGGCTGTTGCCCTTGAACAGGCGGATGGTCTCGGAGTCGTAGCCGAAGAAGTAACCGTCCTTGCCGTAGCGGGTGTTGGACAGCAGCTTGACCACCTCGGCGCGCGCCGCTGTGTCGCCAGGTGCGGCAGCGTCGTAAAGCGGCTTGATGGTGGTCATGGCCACTTCTACATAACTTTGCAGAGTGGCCTTGGCGTCGTTGAGCAGGCGCTGACGGGTTTCATCCACCTCGTTGCGCGCCTGCCCCTGGAGGATCCATACGGTGGTCAGGCTGATCACCACGGCAAACAGCAGCACCGGCACGATCGCGAGGGACAGTACTTTGGCCTTCAAATTCAGACGCATGGCTTTTCTCTCTTATTAGGCGACTTGAGAGGTTATCGACCAACGTCAATGAATCTGTAGATCAGAGCGTCATCGCCGCAAACCAGCCAAATGCCAGCAACGGGATGTTGTAGTGCAGGAACGTCGGCACCACGGTGTCCCAGATATGGTGATGCTGGCCGTCGATATTCAGGCCGGAGGTCGGGCCGAGTGTCGAGTCCGACGCCGGTGAACCGGCGTCGCCCAGCGCACCCGCCGTACCGACGATGCACACGATGGCCATCGGGCTGAAGCCCAACTGCACACACAGCGGCACAAAAATCGCGGCAAGGATCGGCACCGTGGAAAACGACGAGCCGATGCCCATGGTCACCAACAGGCCCACCAGCAACATCAACAACGCACCGACCCCACGGCTGTGGCCGATGAACACCGCCGAGGTTTCCACCAGCGAGCGCACGTCGCCGGTGGCCTTGAGCACCTCGGCAAAGCCTGAGGACGCAATCATGATGAAGCCGATCATGGCCATCATCTTCATGCCTTCCGTGAACAGGTCGTCGGTGTCGCGCCAGCGCACAATCCCCGACACCGAGAAGATGAGGAAGCCGGCCAAAGCGCCGATGATCATCGAGTCCAGCCACAGTTGAATGATGAACGCCGAGGCAATCGCCACGCCGGCCACCATCAGGGTCAGCGGGTTGTACTGAACGGCAACCTGCTCGACCCGCTCGATTTTTTCCAGGTCATACACGCGCTTTTTGCGGTAGCTGATAAAGACCGCCACCAACAAGCCAACCACCATGCCCAGGGCGGGCAGGCTCATGGCGTGGGTCACGTTGACCTGACTGATGTCCACCCCACTGTTGGCCACATTGGCCAGCAGGATCTGGTTAAGGAAGATGTTGCCGAAGCCCACCGGCAGAAACATGTAGGGGGTGATCAGGCCGAAGGTCATTACGCAGGCAACAAGGCGGCGGTCCAGTTGCAGCTTGGTCAGCACGTACAACAGTGGCGGCACCAGCAGCGGGATAAACGCAATGTGGATCGGCAGGATGTTCTGCGACGCAATCGCGACTGCCCACAGCAGGCCGATCAACAGCCATTTGACGTGGCTGCCGCCGCTGGCTTCCTGGCGGTCGACCAGCAACAGCGCCTTGTCCGCCAGGGCGTGGGCCAGGCCTGACTTGGCAATCGCCACCGCGAAAGCGCCGAGCAATGCGTAGGACAACGCCACGGTCGCACCGCCGCCCAAACCGCCGTTGAAGGCTTTGAGCGTGGCTTCGATGCCCAGGCCACCGGTCAACCCGCCCACCAGGGCGCCGACAATGATGGCGATGACCACATGCACGCGGGACAGGCTGAGCACCAGCATGGTGCCGACCGCGGCGATGACTGCGTTAATCATGGTTACCTCAAGCAGAAACATAAAAAACAGGCATGCCCGCGCCCAGGTGGCCATTGGCTGGCGACCCGCGTGCAGGCTTTAAGGAGGTCTTATTAGAGGGCGCGCACTTTGCAGCAGGTAGGGCTACATGTCAAAAAACGACACCGATTTCAGATTTAAATTGATTGTTTGAATAAAGAAGCCTTCACAGCGGCCGATAAACTGACTCTATGTGCTTTCAGGTTAAGGATGTCCCGATGTCGCTCAGGCAGCTCTCCATTCAATGGAAAATCACCCTGCTCGCCGGTCTTTGCCTGCTAGGGATCGTGACCCTACTGGTGGGTTTGTCGCTGTATCGCATGGCGCAAAGCTCGGAGCAGGTCCAGGCGTCCAGCATGCAGATGCTCAACACCTCCGCCCAGGCACGCATCGAAGCCCAGGGCGAAGCGCAGGCGCTGGGTATTCGTCGCCAGTTCATGGATGCCTACCAATACGGCCACGGTTTTTCCCGTCAGGTCCTGTTCCTGCGCGAACAGGCCGAAAAGCGCTTCCTCGATGCCTTCGACACCCGCGAAGACCTGACCCGCCAGGTCAAGGCCGCGCTGCAGGCCAACCCGGACTTGCTGGGTTTGTCCCTGGTGTTTGAAGCCAACGCGCTGGACGGCAAGGACGAGTTGTTCGCCGATCAGGCGGAGCTGGGCAGTAACAACAAGGGCCGCTTCGCCCTGTACTGGTCTCAGCCGACTCCGGGCACACTCACCTCGATGGCGCTGCCTGAAAGCGACATGGCCGACACCAGCATCGGCCCCAGCGGTGAACCGGCAAACGCCTGGTTCACCTGCCCACGCACCACCCTCAAGCCATGCGTGATCGAACCCTACTTTTATATGATCAACGGCCAGAACGTGCTGATGACCAGCATCGTGTTCCCGCTGATGGTCAACGGCAAAGTCATCGCGTCGCTGTCGGTGGACATCAACCTCAACAGCCTCCAGGCCGTGAGCCAACAGGCCAGCAAAAAACTGTACGACGGCCAGACCCAGGTGAGCATCCTCAGCTCCACCGGTTTGCTCGCCGGCTACAGTGCGGATGCCACTCAATTAAGCAAACGCCTGGATCAAGTCGACACCGTCAGCGGCCCTAAAGTGCTCAGTGCATTGGCCAGCGGCCCACAGATCCGCAGCCTGCGCACCGACCTTCAGCTCAAGGTGCTGGCGCCGTTCGCGCCGATCCCCGACGGCAAGCTGTGGGGCGTATTGCTGGATGTGCCGGAAAAAGTCCTGGTCGGCCCAGCCGAAGCACTGAAGGCGCAATTGGATGCTGACAACGCGCGTGGCACGTTGCTGGAACTGGGCCTGGGCCTGCTGGCCGCGGTGATCGGCCTGATCCTGGTATGGCTGATGGCCCGCAGCGTGACGCGGCCGATCCTCGGCGTGGCACACATGCTCGAGGACATCGCCAGCGGCGAAGGCGACCTGACACGTCGCCTGGCCTACGACAAGAAGGATGAATTGGGGCAGCTCGCGGGCTGGTTCAACCGTTTCCTCGACAAGCTGCAGCCGATCATTGCCGAAGTGAAACGCTCGGTGCAGGACGCTCGTGGCACCGCCGACCAATCCGCCGCGATTGCCACGCAGACCAGCGCCGGCATGGAACAGCAGTACCGCCAGGTCGACCAGGTGGCTACCGCCTCCCACGAAATGAGTGCTACCGCCCAGGACGTCGCACGCAGCGCGGCCCAGGCCGCGCAAGCCGCACGCGATGCCGACCAGGCCACCCGCGACGGCCTGACCGTGATCGACCAAACCACCACCAACATCGGCCACCTGGCGGCGGATATGAGCACGGCCATGGCCCAGGTCGAAGGCCTGGCCGCCAATAGCGAGAAAATCGGCTCGGTACTTGAAGTGATTCGCGGCATTGCCGAGCAGACCAACCTGCTGGCGCTCAACGCAGCCATCGAAGCCGCCCGCGCCGGTGAGGCCGGTCGTGGCTTTGCGGTGGTGGCGGATGAAGTGCGCAACCTTGCGCGGCGCACCCAGGAATCGGTGGAAGAAACCCGCCTGGTGATTGAGCAACTGCAAAGCGGCACCGAGGATGTAGTTGGTTCCATGGGCAACAGTTATCGCCAGGCGCAGGGCAGTGTCGAACAGGTCGGCCAAGCCGTGACGGCCCTGCGCCAGATTGGCGATGCGGTCACAGTGATCAGCGACATGAACCTGCAGATCGCCAGCGCCGCCGAAGAGCAAAGCGCGGTGGCCGAGGAGATCAACAACAACGTGGCAACCATTCGCGATGTGACCGAGTCGTTGTCGGAACAAGCCAATGAATCGGCGCGGGTGAGCCAGGCGTTGAACAGCCTGGCGAATCAGCAGCAGGGGTTGATGGACCAGTTCCGCGTCTGAGGGTTGAAGAGGGTCAAATGTGGGAGGGAGCCGGTCGAATCGTCGCACCGCCCCTTCCACAGGGCAATTCGATCAGCACCTTGAGCCCGCCCAGCTCGCTTTCCTGCAACTGCAACACCCCGCCCCACACCTCGACGATATCCCGCACGATCCCCAGCCCCAAACCATGGCCATCAATCTGCTCATCAAGACGTGTGCCACGGCTGAATACCTGATCGCGCTGGGTTTCGGGGATACCGGGTCCGTCATCCTCAACCACCAGCAGGTAGCTGTTGGCGGTTTCACTGATATTCAGCCGCACATCGGCATCCGCCCATTTGCAGGCGTTGTCCAGCAGGTTGCCGAGCAGTTCCAATAGGTCTTCCCGGTCCCAAGGCAATTGCAAGCCTGGGGCCGCGTGGTAACTGAGGTCCAAGTGCTCGCCGTGGACCATGTTCAGGGTGGCCAGCAAACCGGGCAGTTCTTTTTCACAGTCGAACAAGGCGCCCGGCAAGGTTTCGCCGGCCAGGCGTGCGCGGTTGAGCTCACGGTTGAGGCGCTGTTGAACCTGCTCCAACTGCTCGCGCAAGAGTTTGCTCAGTTTAGGGTGATCCTTGAGCGCCTCGCTCGACGCAGCGCTCAACAGCACCGCCAGCGGGGTTTTGAGGGCATGGCCCAAGTTGCCGAGGGCATTACGCGAGCGCTTGAGGCTGTCTTCGGTGTGGGCCAGCAGGTGGTTGATCTGCGCCACCAGCGGCTCCAGCTCCAACGGCACCTGGGTGTCGAGTTGCGAGCGCTGGCCCTGCTGCAATTGGGCGATCTGGTTGCGGGCGGTTTCCAGCGGGCGCAAGGCGCGACGTACGGTGACCCGCTGCAGGATCAATACCAGCAGCAACGCCGCCAACCCCAGCACCAGACCGATCTGACGCATCAGCCGGAAGCTTTCCCGCACCGGTGTGTAGTCCTGAGCCACGCTGATGGAAATTGATTGGCCAAAGCGTTTGTAGTCCGAGCGCAATACCAGCAACTGCTGGCCTTCCGGGCCCAGTTGCAGGTTGCCCTTGAGCCCCACTTCGGGCAGTCGGGGCAACTCCTGA
Organism: Pseudomonas sp. TE3911; assembly: GCF_054062775.1. Lineage (NCBI taxonomy): Bacteria > Pseudomonadati > Pseudomonadota > Gammaproteobacteria > Pseudomonadales > Pseudomonadaceae > Pseudomonas > Pseudomonas sp. TE3911. The sequence continues at coordinate 3,407,021 of NZ_JBSSFP010000001.1, forward strand.
TCCCACAGAGAACGGGAACGCCAATGGGTGTCAGCAAAATCGATACGGAAGTAATGCCCGGAAAACGGCCGCTGATAGGCCGGCGAGAGGCGCTGCTCATCCAACTGTACGCCGTTGGGCCCGCGCACCAGCGCCACCAACAGGTTTTCAGCGTCGTTGCGCAACCCCGCTTCCAGGTAGCGCTGCAAACCGGCTTCAAACAACCACAGACTGGTTTGCGCCAACACCAGGCCGACGATCACCATCACACTGATCAACCCCAGGCTGAGGCGGCGTTGAATCGACTTCATGCAGGGCTGGCGCCAAAGCGGTAACCCTGGCCGCGCCGGGTTTCGATCACGCTGCGCCCCAATTTGCGACGCAGGTGATTGACGTGGACTTCCAGCACGTTGGAATCGCGCTCTGTCTCGCCGTCATACAAGTGCTCAGCCAGGTGGCTTTTCGACAGGATCTGTTCGGGGTGCAGCATGAAGTAGCGCAACAAGCGGAATTCGGCGGCGGTCAGTTGGATCTCGTCACCGTCGCGCAGTACGCATTGGCGACCTTCGTCCAGGTGCAGCCCGGCGGCCTGCAAGGTGGGCTGGTTGGCCTGGCCGTGGGAACGGCGCAACAGCGCCTGGATGCGCAGGTGCAGTTCTTCGGGGTGAAAGGGTTTACTCAGGTAGTCGTCGGCACCGGCCTTGAGCCCTTCGATCCGTTCTGCCCACGAATCGCGGGCGGTAAGAACGAGCACCGGAGTGGCCAACGCGGCTGCACGCCATTGCGCCAGCACCTCAAGGCCGGGCAAACCGGGCAGGCCGAGGTCGAGGATGATCAGGTCGTAGGGTTCGCTGCGGCCCTGGTAAGCAGCGTCGCGACCGTCGGCCAGCCAGTCGACGGCATAGCCCTGGCGCTGCAGGCCGGCCAACAATTCATCGGCCAGGGGTACGTTGTCTTCCACCAGGAGCAGGCGCATCAGTCTTCCTCGTCTTTGATCAGTACACCGTTGGTGGCGTCGAGTTTAATCTCACGTACCACACCTTCGGTGGTCACCAACTCCACTTCGTAGGCATATTGGCCGTGTTTTTTCTCAAGCTCGGCTTCCAGCAAACGGGAGCCGGGATACCGCGCCATGGCCTGCTGCAACAGTTGCTCCAGCGGCAGGATCACCCCCTGCTGGCGCAGCGCGAGGGCTTCGTCCTGGTTGAGATCGCGGGCCTGCAAACCTGAGCAGAACACCACCAGCACCAACGCCACTCGACTGCCGGCGCGTAAATTTACCTTCATTACGTATCCTGATGATTCTTGAGAACCTGCCCGGTGAGCGCGTCCAATTCAACATCCCATTCAATGCCGTGGCGATCTTCCAACTCAACCTCGTAGACGTACTTGCCATACGCCTCGTCCAGATCGGTGTCCAGCAGCGTCGAACCGGGGTGCAGGGCCAGGGCCGTGGCTTCCAGTTGGTCAAAGGCGACAATTGTAACAGTGGCGGGCACGGTCAGTGGCTTGTCGGGGTCCACGGCTCCGGCCTGGGACGCCGCGGAGGCGATGATAGCGGCGGCGACCAGAGCAGTGAGGCGTTTCATGATAAGTCTCCATAACACGAAGTTAGTCCTACGCCAGCCACGGTATATGCCGCAACTTAACTGAAACTGAATTGCCACCATGGCAATTTCGGGAAAGGCCTTTTCCCACAACCCGCGAGATTTCCTATACTGCCCCGCTCGCTTCAACAGAGACCGGTATGACAGCCATTCACATCAAGTTTCCCGCCCTGACCCTCAAGGCCGGCACGCGCGCCCTCGCCCGCATCCGCGAACAAGGCCTTAAGCCTGACGACGTAGGCATCCTCCCCGGTGCGGCTGGCGGCCCCAAGGCTTTGGGCATCCAGGGCCTGGACTTGGCGCTGTTCGGCGACTGGCTGCCCCGCGCACCACGGGAGCGGGCGCTGATAGGCGCATCCATCGGTTCCTGGCGCTTTGCCAGCGCCTGCCTGCCCGACCCGGTGCAAGGCCTGCTGGACCTCGGCCGCTTGTACAACGAGCAGCGCTTTGCCAAAGGCGTGACCATGGCCGAGGTCACCCAGAGCTGCCAGCGCATGCTCGACGACCTACTGGCCGGCCGCGATGCACGCGTACTGGACAATCCCGACTATCGCCTGAATATCATGGTGGTCAAAAGCCACGGCCTGCTTGCCGACGACCATCGCGGGCGCCTGGGTCTGGGCCTGTCAACGGTGATCGCCGACAACCTGCGCGGCCGCGCGCGGCTGTCGCGGCATTTCGAACGGTTGATCATCCATGACCCGCGCCAACTGCCACCGGTGCATCCACTGAAGGATTTCCCATCGCGGTTTCTTGAACTGGATGCAGGCAACCTGCGCCAGGCACTTCTGGCGTCGGGCTCGATCCCGATGGTGATGCAAGGCGTGCGCGACCTGCCCGGCGCAGGCGCTGGCACCTACCGCGACGGCGGCCTGCTGGACTACCACCTTGATCTTCCCTACCACGGCGATGACATCGTGCTGTACCCGCACTTTACCGATCGGGTGATCCCCGGCTGGTTCGACAAAGGGCTGCCATGGCGGCGCAGCAATCAGCAGGGATTGCAGGACGTGTTGCTGCTGGCGCCGTCCAAGGACTACCTGGCCCGCCTGCCCCACGGCAAACTGCCGGACCGCAGCGATTTCAAACGCTTTTTGGGCGACGACAAAAGCCGCAATAAGTACTGGCAAACCGCGATGAGCGAGAGCCAGCGGTTGGGGGATGAGTTTCTGCAACTGGCGGATAACGGAGGCCTGGGCGAGCGCTTGCAGGCGCTTTGACCCAGCGGTATGCGCGGCGCGTGATCAAGCTGTTAAACTCGCCGCCTGCCAGATACCTGACCGAGCTGAAAATACTGTGGAAATCTTCAAAGAGTTTACCTTCGAATCCGCCCACCGCCTGCCGCACGTGCCGGATGGCCACAAATGCGGGCGCCTGCATGGGCATTCGTTCAAGGTGGCGATTCACCTGAGCGGCGACCTGGATCCCCACACCGGCTGGATTCGCGACTTCTCGGAGATCAAGGCGATTTTCAAGCCACTCTATGAACGCCTCGACCACAACTACCTCAATGACATCCCAGGCCTGGAAAACCCAACCAGCGAAGTGCTGGCCAAGTGGATCTGGAATGAACTGAAACCACTGCTGCCAGAACTCAGCGCAATTCGCATCCATGAGACCTGCACCAGCGGCTGTATCTATCGCGGCGAGTAAGCCAGCGATGTGAAAAAACCACCCATGCGGTGGTTTTTTTGTGGCTGCCTCACTTACAGCCACGCTTCCCGACGGTAAGGAGCACTCGCCCCGACGGCCGGACTCAAGCCCTGCGATCACACACGCTGTCCGACTGATCCATTTTGTATCACCCCCTGCACTGCTTTCGTGCCCGACTGGGCACAGCGAACATTCTTTTCTGCGCGTCTCCCCTGTTTGGCTATAAATACTGTGCACCGTGCACAGCCGCCGCCGTGCGCCCGTCACTGCTGCGGATTTGGCACGCGCGGTGCAATAGGCCTCGTCACTCATTCAGGGAGCAAGGCACATGACGCAGCAAGAAACGGGCAACGATTACCCCTTAAGCGAAGTCCCCATGCATGCGCGCAAGGGCCTGGCGTCAACCGCCATGGTGCTGTTGGGCTTTACGTTTTTTACCGCGACCATGTTTGCCGGCGGCAAGCTGGGAGTAGCGTTCAGCTTCACCGACATGCTCGGCGTGGTGGCCCTGGGTAACCTGCTGCTGGGTATTTACGCCGCAGGCCTGGGCTACATTGCCTTCAAGAGTGGTTTGAACTCGGTGCTGATGGGGCGATTCTGCTTCGGCGAAGTGGGCAGCAAACTCAGCGACTTGATCCTCGGTTTCACCCAAATCGGCTGGTACGCCTGGGGCACCGCCACTGCTGCCGTGGTGCTGGGTAAATATTTCGAGCTGAGCCAGGGCAGTGTGCTGGCCTTGATGGTGCTGTTCGGCCTGGTGTTCTGCGCGACAGCCTACGTGGGCTATCGCGGGTTGGAGATTTTGTCCTACATCGCGGTGCCGGCCATGGGCCTGTTGCTGTTTTTGTCGATGTGGGTCGCCACGATGAAAATCGGCGGGCTGGACGGGTTGCTGGCGGTGGTGCCGACCGCTGAACTGGACTTGTCGACGGCAATCACCCTGGTGTTCGGCACCTTTGTCAGTGGCGCGACCCAGGCCACCAACTGGACGCGGTTTTCACGCTCAGCCAGGGTCGCGGTGCTGGCCAGCCTGATCGGTTTCTTTATCGGCAATGGCCTGATGGTGTTGATCGGGGCCTATGGCGCCATCGTCTATCAGCAACCGGACGTGGTGGAAGTATTGCTGCTGCAAGGCTTTGCCATGGCGGCGATGGCCATGTTACTGCTCAACATTTGGAGCACTCAGGACAACACCATTTATAACTTCGCCGTGGCCGGCTGCAATCTGCTGCGCACCAAACGCCGGAAAACCGTGACCCTGGCTGGTGCGGTGATCGGCACGTTGCTGGCGCTGCTCGGCATGTACGACATGCTGGTGCCCTACCTGATCCTCCTGGGCACGGTGATCCCACCCATTGGTGGCGTCATCATGGCGGACTTCTTCTACCGCTATCGCGGCCAATACCCGCGCCTGGCTGAAGCGCGTCTGCCGGCGTTCAACTGGCCAGGGCTGGTGGCGTATGCGGTGGGCACCGTGCTGGCATTCAACTCACCCTGGGTCGCGCCGTTGGTGGGGATCGCTGCCGCGTCACTGACCTACATCGCGCTGACCGCCGTACTACGCGTGCGTGTACCGCTGGCTGACGCCCAGGCATGAGCCTGACCCTCGCCGACGTACTGGCCCTGCCCGGGCTGGAATCCATGCGCCTGCGGGCCGGTGAAGCCAGCCTGGATAACCGCGTTCGCTGGCCGTACGTGGCGGAAAACAGCGGGATCGCCGAGTGGGTACTGGGCGGCGAACTGGTGTTCGTCACCGGCATCAACCACCCACGGGATGAAGCCAATCTGCTGCAACTGCTGGACGAAGCGTGTCAGCGCCAGGTCGCCGGATTGGTGATTCTTACCGGGCCGGCATATATCCAGGCGATCCCCCAGCGTTTACTCGACGCCGCCGAAGCCGCCGGCATGCCACTGATCGAACAGCCTTATTCGTTGAAAATGGTACTGGTGACCCAGGCTATCGGCTCCGCACTGATTCAGTCCGAACAGCTGGGGCGCTCACGCCATGATGTGCTGGAGCGCTTGCTGACCGGTGACTATCAATCCCTGGATCTGCTGCTGCACCGCGCTGTGCAATTGGGCATGTCCCTGGCGGGGCATTGGCAAATTGTGCAATTGCAACTGGAAGGCAGTGAATTGCTGTTCGCCCAAGACGACGCGACGCGGGTGGAGGCGCAACTGGCCCGACAGCATGATGCAATCAGTCGCCGCTTGCGTCAGTTGTCGACCGCGCTGCCGATACTCGGGCGGGCCGGACAATGGACCCTGTTGCTACCGGCGCCGGATGCTGTCGCGGCCTCGGCCAACCGTCAGCAATTGGCCCAGTGGCTGAAGCCCCTGAACCTGCGCCTGGCACCCCTCAAGCTATTTATCGGCTTGAGCGCGGCGCGCCATCCGGCCGAGCGCCTTGCTCAAGCACAGGATGAAGCGCGCCAGGCCCTGGCCGCCGCGCGACGGTTCAGCGAGCGGGCCGGATTGTGCGTGTATGACGAATTGGGCGTGCTCAAGTTGCTCAGCGGCGTGCGTGATCGCGCCCTGCTCGACCAATTTCTCAATGAGCGCCTCGGCCCGTTGCTGCGCCACGACCTGCACCATGGCCCCAGCCTGATGCCGACCCTGGAAGCCTGGTTTCACGAGAATGGTAACCTGATGGCCGCCGCCCAGCGCCTGGCCGTACACCGCAATACCCTGACCCACCGCATCCAGCGCATCGAAGCCCTGTGCGGGCTGACGCTGGATAATTCATATGACCGCCTGGACATCGGCATTGCCCTGATGATCTGGCGGCTGTCTGCCTGATTGTTTTTAGCCAAGAGGAACTTGCCCATGCACATCATCAACGCCCGCCTGCGCAACCGTGAAGGCCTGCATGATCTGCACCTGGAAAACGGCCGGATCGCCAGCATCACCCCACAAGCGACTCCACCCGTCATGAAGGCTGGCGACCTGGATGCCGCTGGCAATCTGGTAATCCCGCCCTTCGTCGAACCCCATATCCACCTTGACGCCACTCTTACCGCTGGCGAACCACGTTGGAACATGAGCGGCACCCTGTTCGAAGGTATCGAGTGCTGGGGAGAACGCAAAGCCACCATCACCGAGGAAGACACCAGGACCCGTGCCAAGAAAACTATCCAGTCCCTTGCCGCCCACGGCATCCAGCACGTACGCACGCATGTCGACGTGACCGACCCCGACCTCACGGCGCTCAAGGCCATGCTGCAAGTGCGCGAAGAAAGCACGCACCTGATCGACCTGCAAATCGTCGCCTTCCCTCAAGAAGGCATCGAGTCGTACCGCAACGGCCGCGAGCTCATGGAAGAAGCCATCCGCCTGGGCGCCGACGTGATCGGCGGCATCCCCCACTTTGAATACACTCGCGACCAAGGCGTGAGTTCTGTGAAATTCCTGATGGACCTGGCAGAGCGCACCGGTTGCCTGGTGGACGTGCATTGCGACGAAACCGACGACCCCCATTCGCGCTTCCTCGAAGTGCTGGCCGAAGAAGCCCGCAGCCGCGGCATGGGCGCCCGCGTCACGGCCAGCCACACAACGGCCATGGGTTCCTACGACAATGCCTACTGCGCCAAGTTGTTCCGCCTGCTGGGCCACTCCGGTATCAGCTTCGTCTCGTGCCCGACCGAAAGCATCCACCTGCAAGGCCGCTTCGACAGTTTCCCGAAACGGCGAGGTGTCACGCGGGTCAACGAACTGCTCGAAGCGGGCATGAACGTGTGCTTCGGACAGGACTCCATCGTCGATCCCTGGTACCCGCTCGGCAACGGCAACATCCTGCGGGTGCTCGAAGCCGGTTTGCACATCTGCCACATGCTCGGCTACCGCAACCTGCAAAGCGCGCTCGACCTGGTGACCGACAACAGCGCCAAGGCCATGGCCCTGGGTGATCGCTACGGCCTTGAGCCTGGACGCCCAGCCAATTTGTTGATCCTCTCGGCGGACAGCGACTACGAGGTGATTCGCAGCCAAGGACTACCGCTGTACTCGATTCGCAACGGCAAGGTGTTGATGAAGCGCCAGCCCGCGCAGGTGGAGTTTATGTAAGCACGGGGATCATACGACTGAGTCGATATCCAGCGATTGCGCCCTCCCCAGCTCGCTTGGCGTGGCGGGAGGGATACTGGCGACCTGAGGCAGTGCCTGGTTTTCACGATGACGGAACCAGCGCTTCAGGCTCGGCGGCACCGCTGCAGAGTGGGCGTGGCTCCCGTAGATATCACGGGCATCGAGGCGACGCCAACGCAGGGTTTGCAGGCGTTCGCGACTGGTGTGCAGGCGGTCGATCTCTGCATTCAAGGGCTCGTGATATTCATAGGACCGTGCGTTGGTCGGGCGATGTCGGGTAAGTTCACGCCGCTTGTCTTGCAGTTGTTTGCGCATGGTCGCCAGGGCATGGTCGAGCAGTTCAAACTCGCGCTGGGTCACCAGAGGGCCGTTGCGATCCAAAGCTTGTTGCCAGCGCCGCAACGTCGCCCAGGCAGCAGGGATGTAGCTGGCGGTCATGAAGTGCTGTTTGTATTGCACCAGTTGCCTGATCAAACCTTCGCGGTCGGGCATGTCACCTCGCACTTGCAACGCTCGACTGTGACCAGCCTCTTCGATGGACTCACAACCAGGCTTCCACAATACCGACGAGTGCGTGCCATCCGGGAGCATGATCGGCATAAAGTGCTGCTGCTCGCCATGATGTTGGTAAGGGTTGCCGCCAATACGTATCAAGCCGGCTGCGAACAGCAGACCACCTGCGGTGGGCGCGCTGAATAGCGTGACGGCGCCAGGGATCCAGAGCTTGGCGGTGGTATTCATCCAGGGCGCAGGGACGCTGGGAACGGGGTCGTTGTGGTTGACGATGCGATGGTGGACCAGCGTGGATGCGCCGCGAGTGAACTCGGAGTCGGCGGCGCGGGGAGCGCCGTAGGTGTAAAGGAGGACGTTGTAATTGGCATCGGGAATTCGACGTAACCCTTCAGCCAGGAGCAACGCAATCGCGCCGCCCAGGCTGTGGCCACAAATCACAATGCGCTGGCCGGTGTGAAACTGATCAAGGTAGCGTAGTACGAAATCACGCACCGCTTGGTATGCCAGATAAAACCCTTCATGCGCCTTGCCAACACCCTCCGCGAAAAGCACCTGGTGGGCGTTGGCATCTCGCAACCCATCAGCTGAACTGGCAGTGCCTCGCACCGCTATCAGAATTACCTCATCGTGGTGAGTGATGAACGCCTGGGTATCAGTGCCGCCTTTTTCGTCATCGAAGAAATGCAAGCGCGCGGGGTGTTCCTGTTCATCCCCCAGTTCCGGGCGATTCTGTGGGTATAACGCAGGATCAAAGGGCAGGATTTCGAAGCGCCTGGAGTACGGGACTTCCTCATAGAGTGGATAGAAACGCTGCGTTTGCTCCGGATCAACTCTCCACGCTTCCTGATGCCCTGAAAGCTGCTCGGCAAATAGATTTCCGACACTTGGGTCTAGCGGAAAACGCACTTCATCCTGGGGTTTCTCCGGCGGCACCTGACCGAAGTTGCAATAACTCAGTGATGCAAACAATGCCAACTGGTACAGGTTCAAGGCACAGAAATCGTCTTGAGTGGAAAGCATTGGGCGCAGGGCTCGAAGCGGGCGTACTTCGAGAACGGTGTGGTTGTTGGGGAAGAGCACGACCCCGAACAAGGCTGGCTGAGGTGGACCGAAGCCGAGGTCTGCCATCATTTTTAGGGCGTGGCGTTGGGGGCGATGAGTACGAGGAGCTATCGGAGGTAAGTGGGCGACATGGCGAACGAGATCGCGCACCTCGACTTGATAAAACCTATTGGCATGCTGTTTCGCGGGATTGTTTTCGATACGGCGACCGTCAGCCGCAGCAAATCGGGTTTGTTCTGCACGAAATTGGAGATCGGTGATGGGAAGCTTATAGGTAGGACGTATCATTAGCCGCTGATACGGTAGATCTACTCCAGAATACAAATCGTCAAAAACAAGAACCACAGGGCCGCAATACACATCTCCTAGTTTGGCGAAACCTTCCCCATTCAGCCGGCCTTTGTATTGCTGTCCAGTACTGTCGTGGACAGTGTAGGACAGACCGCCATACGTCACTCCAACCCCAAGTTCATCTACTAGACAGAAACTTACCCAATGCCCTCGCAATGAGCAGGCGGGCTTATTGTCACTAAAAAAGGTTGCTTCCTTGCGTCCAAACTCATGAGCTTTCTCCTTGCTACTTGCACGATGGATAAACATCACAGATGCGGCCATCCGGCATTTTAATCGGCTTAAAGTTGGTCGTATCACCATTGCAAAAGGCGTCCAGATCTTCGAAGCTTTTCCCCCTACACCGCTTCCAGCCACCAGGAACGGCAACCCAGCTATCGTCAAAAGCCGGCTGTTCCTCCTCCGTTAAAGTCAGCACCACCCTAAGCGTTTTACCCGGTAGCTCATCGCGCTGTGCAACACCCCCTGCGGGCGCTTTTTGCAGTTGACCTGCCGCGTCCAGTGAACGGCATTGCAGAATCTTCCTGATCCCATGAAGAGGGCCTACCGTTCGAAACCACCACTGACATTGACCCTGCAGCTCCTGAACACCGGATTCAGGCATCCGGGGCGAATCCAGGCGATCGATAATGGAAATACCCGCAATATCCCCCCCAACATCCCCATCCCGTTTCCCCCATTTCGCATAAAAATCAAACTCGACGCCACGCAACACCAGCGGGCATCCCTCCACCGTTTCAGTTAGCGGCAATTGATAACTCACCCGACTGGCCGCAGGTTTGTATTCGGTAAAAAAGACCTTCCGCTCTGGCCGCTTGCCTCGACGCCTTGGCAAGGTGCAAGTCTCACCCGTGGCGGGCCTGTAGTTGGCGGCTGTTTTAAGTTTAAATTCCGGTGGTAGATCCACCTGCAGCGTAAAGCTTTCGACCGGCTTTACCGCACACCCCGAAAGCCCTGCCATCCCCAGCGCCAGCAGCACACCCAAGATCCGCCTACTCATCGTTTTTCTCCATCGAGCGCCACAGCTGCAACGTCCGCTGGAAATGATCTTCAGGGGTTTCTCCGACGGTTGGCTGCCATGGAATCACACTGGCGCGACTGGCCTCTTCCAACCGTCGCACTACCAGAAACTCCAACTGCTCCGGCTGGTTCCATTGCCAGGCCCGAGCCTGTTCGAGTACCTGGGTCAGCCATACCCTGGGGTCTTGGAATTCGACCAGCGCTGCCAGACTTTCACTGTGCTCCGCCAGCAGGTAACGCAGGATATTGGCGTGCAAAATGGCGTGGGCATTTGGGTTAGGTATGTTCAGCCAAGGGGCTGGATCGGGCACCGTATAATCACCGGGAGCAGGGTTACTGCCATAGTGCCAACGGTCTTCGTGCCAGTAACACACACTGATCAGCGGACCTAGGAATGCTGGCCATTGCTCAACCTTCAGGCAGTTGAGTGCACGCGCCAGCGTACGATTATCGTGAAATCGGTACAGCGCCTGGTGCCCCTCGGGCCCGACCAGCAGCCGGTCGCGCCAATGCCGCGTCACGTCCGTGAGGTCCACGTTTGGCAAACTGCCCAACCACCCCCAATTCATCTCCGGCTTTTGTAGAAGATCGAGCAGCGCGGGCTCGCCAACCTGATCCAGCAACAGGATCAAGGGGCCAGCCGTGGCGATTTCCGCCAGCGGGGTTTGTGCGTAGAGGCTGCAATAGTCTGGAAAGCCTCGCGCTGCCAACATCGGCTGGCGGGCTGCGTTACTGCCTTCAAGTATCAAGCACAGCCTGCGCCCTGCCTGCAGCTGCTGGCTCATCCATTGGTTTGGAAGGTTGTCCATCAGGCAGCCCTCTCACTGATATCGCACAGGCCTTCGCGGCAGCGTTCGCACACTGGACAGAAGTCCGCGCCCAGTTGCTTGGCCAAGTGCATGATGACGCCCTGGACAACGGAGACTTCAGGGGCTGTAGCAACCGACACAGAACTCGCCGACCCGGTCGCGGACGGTGTGCCACCGAGGGTAATGGGCCGACTACTGAAAATACCTCCCGCCTGGATCACCAGGTGCTCTCCGCCCGCCTTGAAGCTCAGGTGTGCGCCGGCGTCGATCACCAAGCTGGCACCGGCCTTGAGATGCACCTCTTGGCCAGCTTCGATCACGAGGGTCTGCCGGACATACGTCTGGCTATCGCCCTGCACGTCCAGGTGGTCGCTGGCTTTGAGAACAACCTTACGATCACCCGTGACATGACGATGCTCCTCACTTTCCAGGTGAACCGTGCTTAACCCTCGAATGATTTCCCGTCGCTCCCCATCCACTTCCAAGCGAGCGTCATGGCCCACCTGTTGCTCAAAATCCCGTTGAGCCCGAACGTAGATGAGCTCCTCGCCACGACGATCTTCGAGGTGCAACTCGTTGGAACCTTCACCGCCCAGGGTGCTGCGAGTGCGCAAGACACTGCGGGTCTTGTGTTGCGGCAAAGGATAGGTAGGCATGTGCAACGCATTCGGCAGGCAACCGTGGATCAACGGCTGGTCCGGGTCTCCTTCAAGGAAGGTCACCAGCACTTCCATGCCCACCCGTGGGAGCATCGTTGCGCCAAACCCATCACCGGCCCATCCTGACGCCACTCGCACCCAACAACTGCTTTTGTCATCGGTCTTGTCCAACCGGTCCCAATGAAATCGCACTTTCACCCGGCCGTATGCATCGCAATGCACCTCCTCACCGGAAGGCCCGGTGACCGTTGCGGTCTGGGTCCCGTTGATGGTCGGCTTGGGGTGTTTGAGGGGCGGTCGATGCGTCGCACTCCAGGGTGTCGCCGTGAAGCGATTGCGATACCCCTGAAATGTACCCACTTCCTCAGCCGCTTCCTCCAGCACCTGGGGTTGATAACCCTCGTGCCGGACCGAAGTGATTAACCAAAGGTCATTGCAGAGCGGATCTGGATATTCCTGCAATTCAAGGAAATGCCCACTGCGCAATACCGGCTGGTCGCTCTTGCCCAGCGCGCGAAAACGGTCGCGTTGATGGCGCTCCAAGCCTCTGCGAGCCAGGCGCGAACCCCGTGCATGACCGCTAAAACCTGCTGGATAACAGTAGTCTTCAAGGGTTTGCGCTGCGGTCGAGCCTGCGGTGGTCTGTAAGCGCAAGGAGGGATGTTCAAAGTCATGATCGCGGCGCACCGTTTGCCCACTGCGGGTGCCCAGGCGCACATCGAAACGCTGGATAACCAGCGTATCAGCCTGCGGCCCGCCGGCAGGTGAATAACGTTGCACGGGCAAGCGGCGGAATACGGTCTGGTCATCGCCAAATACCAACACATGCGCGCCCTCGCTGTGACGGAAGTGGTAATGAATGCCCTCCTCTTCACACAGCCGCTGGATGAAATGCAGGTCGGTTTCCGCGTATTGCACACAGAACGTACGAGGCGGATACACCACCGGCCCCAGCTCAAAGGCATAGCTGTCGGCCAGAATGCCGTGGTGCTCAAGGACTGTCGCGATGATCTGGGGAACGCTGCGCTGCTGGAAAATCCGCTGGTCGCGCCGATGACCAAGGTAGGCGAGGCGCGGCGCCAACGTCAGGTGATAGCGGGTGAGCCGCCGGCCAGGATCATCGCGGCCAATTGCGTAAATCTGACCATGCAATCCTGTATCCGTGTCGCCGAACGCCAGGTATGCAGGCTGGTGAAGCAAAGCCTCCAGATCCAGTGAAGGATTTTCGCTGACCACCTGCACCTGAATAAAAAATGGTTGATCAACGACCTCCTGGCCTTTGAACGCCAACACTTGAAAGTCACTTTTAATACCTGGAAGGATCAAATTGAAACGTGACGAAAAAAACGCACTAACCATCCGTTGTTACCCGCCAAATCTATTTATTACCGTACTGAAATACTTCCCCCGTCAAACGTAGAAAAGTTACCGAGAGAAAGCGCCTGAACGCCATGAAGCTTAGCGATTTCAGGAAAAAATCGACCTCGGAAAAATAAAAGAGAAGTTTCGTACAACGAAGATTGAAGGGTCTTTTACAAGATATTAATTCTATTCAACCAAACACTTCTTAAAGACAAGAAATGCCCTACACCAACTTTCGTCTAATCAATTAATTGATCGTGAAACAGCTGACACCCCCTTGGGCATCAGCGATTCAAAAAGCTTTACGCCTGAGGCCGCGCGGTCCCGAACAGACTGACGCTCTGCAGTGTGTCGTTCTGCGTATGCAGGCGGACCGGCGCAGTGCCACCAGGCATCACCACGGCGACTTCACCGCCCTCAACCCAACCCACTCGCCAAGCCGCACAGGCCACGGCACTGGCGCTGGTTCCGGAGGACGCCGTAGGGCCTTCTCCCCGTTCGAACACCCGGGCAATCACTCGGTTGCGGGAGTGCCTGGCGACCCATTGCAAATTGATCCCGGCCAAACAGGGGCGACCGCTGCCAGCCGGAGGGGCGAAGGCTATCGCCTGCAAGCGTTCATACAACGCGGGTTGCTGCATCTGTAGGTTATCCGGCAAAGCTGACACCTGATCGACCAAGGTCACACAATGAGGGTTACCTACACGCACAAACTGACTGTGTGCCCACCGCGGATCGATCGCCGCCAACACCCTCACGTAACTCAGTTCAGTGCCGGCCAGAATTGTCTGCTCCACCTCTTGCGCACCAACGGCTGACGGCCCAAATCCAGGCAAACCCAAGGCCAGCCAAAATCCCGAGAGGTGCTCGTAGACGGCAGGCTCGACACGAGTCACCACCGGCGACACTGCATCAGGCTTGTCATGATGCACTCGCAATTCACACGCCTCAGTCATCAAGCCCTGGTCAGTGAGGGCCTGGGCGAAAATCGTCAACCCATTGCCACTGCGCTCAGCCAGGGAGCCGTCGGTGTTCACGATCAATAGGTCAAACGGCGGTTCGGTCTGGAACGGGCCAACCAACAAACCATCACAGCGGTGGGGCTTGGCATTGATGGGACGCGGCGTCGAATTCCAATCGCATTCAGACGTTATGGCTCGGGTTGCCCAACGCTCGCGAGCACGCACGGCTTGCGCGGCGCTGTCGGGCACCTCAATGCCCTGGTTTCGTAAAAAAGCCGGGCTGGTCACGCCATAAATATTGCCTCGTGCGTCATAGAACAGGGTCATGGTGCTAGTCGCCTTCCAATTTTCATCGGTTCGTCCGCTCACTTGCCTACAGACTGGGCAAGCAGCGTATTACACAACATAGCGTTTGTGGGAGGCGGCCTGGAAGGTGGTAATCCACCACGAGAAACCCGGGGTTCACCGGTTCCCACAGGGATTACGCACCTTCCAGGCCGCCTCCTACGAGCTCAACACCTCCTGTTGTGGCTACCGACATCCATAGGGTTCCCGGTTTGTAAAAATTAACCTGAGTACAGGTCATCTCCGGGGAACCCGGCTCGCCCCCCAAGGCCCGATGTGCAAGGATGTCGCGTCGGACACCGTTCGTTGAACGCAAAACCAAGGATTTTTCATGACTGCCATTCCCACCTCCGCGCCCGTGATCCCCGGGCGGTTGGAGCAGATGTCGACACGTATTGCATTTTTTATCGCCGGCTTCGGCATTGCTGCGTGGGCGCCGCTGGTGCCGTACGCCAAGGCTCGTGCAGAACTGAGTGAGGGCACCTTGGGTCTGCTGCTGTTGTGCCTGGGGGTGGGGTCTATCATCGCCATGCCGGCCGCCGGCGCATTGGCATCGCGCTATGGTTGCCGACGCGTGCTGAGCGCCGGCACGATCATGATCTGCCTGGCCCTGCCCATGCTGGCCACGGTCAGCTCGATACCGTTACTGATCGCCGCGTTGTTCCTGTTTGGCGCGGGCTTGGGCACTGTGGACTCCACGGTGAACCTGCAAGCCGTGATTGTTGAGCGGGCCAGTGGCAAAACAATGATGTCGGGCTTCCATGGTTTGTTCAGCCTGGGAGGTATTGTCGGCGCGGCGGGGGTTGCCGGGTTATTGGGACTGGGGCTGTCGCCTCTCCAAGCGACCCTGGTGGTGATCGTCATCATGGCGGTGGCGCTGCTCAAGGCCGGTCCGCATTTGCTGCCCTACGGCAGTGAAAGTTCGGGCCCGGCATTTGCTGTTCCCCACGGCGTGGTGCTGTTTATCGGCTGTCTGTGCTTTATCGTGTTTTTGGCCGAAGGCGCCGTGCTTGACTGGAGCGCGGTGTTCCTCAGTGCCGAACGCGGACTTGACGAAGCCTACGCTGGCCTGGGTTACGCAGCGTTCGCCCTGACCATGACCGCCGGCCGTTTGACGGGTGATGCCATCGTACGGCGCCTGGGCGCTACGCGGGTGATCGTGATCGGGGGCGCACTGGCCACCGCCGGCATGTTGCTGGCGACGCTGCTTCCTGCCTGGGAAACCGCTCTGCTGGGCTACGCATTGGTAGGCGCCGGGTGTTCGAATATCGTACCGGTGCTGTATACCGCCGTCGGTAAACAGACAGTGATGCCAGAGCACATCGCCGTGCCCGCCATCACTACCCTGGGGTATGCCGGGATTCTTGCCGGTCCCGCCGTGATCGGTTTCATCGCGCATGGCAGCAGCCTGAGCAGCGCCTTCGTGCTGATCGCATTGTTGCTTGCGGGTGTGTCCCTCAGCGGCAAAATTCTCAAGGTGTAAACCATCAGCGCGCCTTGCGAGCTTCGTCTTGTTCCAGCCAACGATCGAGACTTTTGTTGCTGAGCCAGCCTTCCTTTTGAGGAGGCCCAAATAGTCGCGTTCCGTTCGCGCGCTCCAGTGAAGGCAGTAACCCTGGCCGCTCTAGAATGTTCTTTGCGGTGTAGACGCAAAGCTCGCTGTACTTGGGCCTGGGCATGCCGGTGGACGGCTCCAGCACTGGGATACCCTGCGGGTCAACGGCATACGGGTCCTGCATGACCGCCTTGAGTGTGGCGATTTCGACGTACTGGTGCTGCTCAAACAGAAACGTCCGGTCCTGGGATTTGTCTCTCAGTTGCTCGAAGTGGCCCTGCAGGGCCTGCACCACCTGGGTGTTACTCTGGGCATGGAACGGATCCTGGCTGAACACGCTCGGAGAACTATTGCCCTGCAATGTTTGGGCGGCGGCCCTGAGACTGTCACGAGTAATATCACCGTCGCGGCTCAAGATCGCGTCATTCAATCGCGGTCGCTTCAGAATTTCACTGACCACCTGAATCGTTCGGTCCAACTCCTCGTGTTGACCCGTACGTTCAGCGGCAACGCGCCGCAATGACGACCAGGTCAAACGTCCTTCGTTCAGGAATGGGTGCAGCCTGCCAAAATCTTTCTCCAGGGCCGTTGCTAATTGGCTGTCCGTGGACGCCACCCCGGGAGGCGAAAGATTGGCGCGCGTCACTGACAGGTTCTGCAGCGCTCGGTGATGCAGCACCGACAATGTACCGCGCAACGGCAATCGCCCGCGCGACGCGTTTTCCGGATGCGCTGGGCGAGCGTCATTCCAGGTTTCAGCGTGGGTGAGCGACGCTGGCGCTGTGGGTCTTGAAACCATCCCGTCCAGTGCCAGAGGCCCACCATGAGGTAGTACACCCTCGATTTTCATGGGTTTTCTCCAACTTTTTTCCGATCCCTGCCTGTACGGTGATCGCCCCCTTGGCGGCCGAAATCATCGAATGGATTCCACTCAGGCAAGCACCTCATGTGTGGCTGGACGAATACGACAGTTCCTTACGACCAATGAATTCCAATGACAGCATGTAAAAACCCACGAACGCGCCTTTACCGACTCCACCAGGCCGTCAGGTAACTCATCAGCCTGGAGTGTTTAAGTGGCTTGGTGTTATCACTAGAGGCGTGGTTGGACTTGAGCAGTCCCCTGCAAAAATCTTCCTCTACGGGCGCCTGGAATTTGTGCTGACCTGCGAATGTCCTCATGCGCCTGGCTTCGACAGCATGCGCAGTCTGCAGGGCCAGGGACTCTTGCGTCGCTATGTCGCCTTTGGACAGAGTTGAGTCGCCATCATGAGAATCACGAAACAACTCATGACAGCTGGGTTGAGATGAGTGAAACGAGGTTGACGTCATTTGCTAGCCCTCCACTTGGAATTTGAAAGACGGTGCATATGACCTATGTGGTAAATCGGCGTAAACAGTTCCTGACACAATTGAAGCAGACGCCGTCATTCAATAACGGCGTCTGAGTTTCGGTTAACGGGAAAGCTGGTAGAGCGCTTGCCAGCTGATGCGACCGTCGTTATCACGGCCCGCGAGATTGTCCATTTTCTTCAACACGTCACTGCGTCTGAGAATTTCCTGGGCAAGCTGGACAAGGTGATCCTTGGAAGAATCGCCCGTCTGAGACTGTGACGCCAACCGCCTGAGGTCATGGAAGCTCAATTCCCCGGCCCTGGGATTACTTTTCAACTCGTTGAAGTGCTTAAGCATTTCCCCGGCCAACTCCTTGTCGCTCTTGTATTTGAAGTAATTTTCTCCCTTGATTACAGCATTCACATTTTGCCGATTGATCAGGCCATCCAACGCACCGGTGGAGGTATTCCGGTCAAGGGCGCTCATCAGTTCTGGACGACGTAGCAACTCATTGGCCAGGCGAATGTTCGCGTTCGTGACGGGATCGGGAGACCAGCCTTTTTTGGCCATCGCATGGATACTATCAACGCTTATATACCCAGGGTTATTGCGGTCCCTGAAGGCGTTGAAGTTGTCGCTCAACTGCTGCGCCAACTGTTCGTTGTTTTTCAACGAGTACTGCGGATCAGGCCTGCATGGAGGCATCGGATAGGGTCTGCAGGGGGTGGGGTTGGGTCGTGGGGGTGGATTGCTACAGCCAGGATTTGGCCTCGGCGGCGGATTACTGCAACCAGGGTTTGGCCTTGGTGGCGGATTGCTGCAGCCTGGGTTTGGCCTCGGTGGTGGATTGCTGCAACCGGGAAAGGGTGGTCGATAGCCGGAAAAACAATGGCCTACCCAGTGTTTGAAAGAGGTCACGAAATTCGACGTGGCCGGCGCGCTGTAAGAAGGCTCCATACGTTCAAAAGGGTTCTGACGGGCCGGCAACGACTGGCGATCGCCGAATACCGGCCCGCCCTGGCTCTCCGGCGACAGGAACCTGACGTTCGCAGCCGCGTTGCCGTTCGGGGCGGGCACCTGCCGTTCGGCGTTGCCTTGAGGCGCAACATTGTCCTGCGAACGAGCAGAGGTTGATGAAGCAGCAGCGTGTGTATCGGACATCGATACCGACATAAGTTTTCTCCATTGCGGTGGGCGCGATCTTCAGCTTGTCGCTCCAACGTAACGTCGAAGCCCATCAGCTTTCCCATGCGTGGTGCTTTCGTCGGTACCGGTTCCTGTGTCAGCCGCAATATGCGCTGCATGGATGTAAGAAATAGCCAAAAAAATCAAAGCCCCTCGCTGAGCTGCGACTTTTCCCAAACGATATGGGTTAGAACCCGACGCTGGCCTGTAAAAAGAACGTACACGGCTAGCCCAGGTACAACCCCGCAGTGTTGTCGCTGGAGCGGGTGTAGTGCTGCTGGTCGAACTCATAGTGGTGTTCTGAGTTCTCAGTGCGCCACACGTCGAAACGCTTGCGCTCGATTGCGCGCGGTTTGATACGGATACGTCGATATAAGCACCCGCACAACAACCAGTGTGAGTCGGCTCAATTTCTCCCAGCTACCACACGGATGAACTTCCGTTGCGCGCCATCAGTCAGCTAATTGAACTCATGAATTAATAGGCTGGGTGGGCAATGCACATCTCGTTAGAGCAACAAGTAGCACTGGTGACGGGCGCCAGTTCTGGAATCGGTGCTGGTGCGGCCAAGGCTCTGGCTCAGGCCGGGGCTGCCGTGGTGCTGAACTACAACCGCCAGGCCGCCCCCGCCGAAGCGCTGGCGGCGCAGATCAACGCCGACGGCGGGCGGGCGATTGCCATTGGCGCCGACGTGTCCAAAGAGGCCGATGTAGAACGGCTGTTTGCCCAGACCCTCGATGCGTTTGGCCACTTGGATATCCTGGTGGCCAACTCCGGCATGCAGAAGGACGCTGCCGTGGTCGACATGACCCTCGACGATTGGAACAGCGTGATCGGCGTCAACCTCACCGGCCAGTTCCTCTGTGCCCGCGCTGCCCTGCGTATCTTCAACCGCCAGGGCATCCGTGAAGGTGTGTCCCGGGCGGCGGGCAAAATCATCCATATGAGCTCGGTGCACCAACTGATCCCTTGGGCCGGGCATGTGAATTACGCCGCGTCCAAAGGCGGCGTGGAAATGCTGATGCGCAGCCTTGCCCAAGAGGTCAGCGAGCAGCGCATCCGCATCAATGGGATTGCGCCAGGGGCGATTCGGACGGCGATCAACCGCGCAGCCACCGAAGGCGCGGCGGAAAAAGAACTGCTCAAATTGATCCCGTATGGCCGGGTCGGCGATGTGGAAGACGTCGCCAACGCCGTGGTCTGGCTGGCCAGCGATGCCTCCGACTATGTGGTCGGCAGTACCTTGTTCATTGACGGCGGCATGAGCCTATATCCGGAGTTTCGTGACAATGGTTGATTTGAAAAAGGTTGATTTGAAAAACGAACCACAGAGCGCCATTGACGCCCACGGCATCATCGGCGATATGCGCAGCGCGGCACTGGTTAACGATAAAGGCAGCATCGATTTTTTCTGCTGGCCGGAATTCGACAGCCCCTCGATCTTTTGCTCGCTGCTCGACACCCCCGATGCCGGTATCTTCCAACTCGCCCCGGATTTGCCCAACGCCCGCCGCGAGCAGATCTACCTGCCCGACACCAACGTGCTGCAAACCCGCTGGCTCAGCGATGAAGCCGTGGTGGAAATCACGGACCTGCTGACCATCAGCGAAGAAGCCGATGACCTGCCACTCTTGATCCGCCGGGTACGCGTGGTCAGCGGCCAAGCTAACATTCACCTGCGCTGCGCCGTGCGCCATGACTACGCACGCACGCCAACCGCCGCCTCCCTCGATAACGGCACCGTGTGCTTCAGCGCCGACGGCCAGCCTGGCCTGCGTTTGTCCAGCAGCCATCCACTGCAACTCGAAGACAACACTGCCGTGGCGAGCTTTACCCTGACTCAGGAAGAAGGCGCCGAATTTGTCCTCGGCGGCCAAAACGATGAACGCGTCGACAGCAGCTGTACCGACTTGGCGCTGGCCCACACGTTGAAGTTCTGGCGTGGCTGGATCGCCCAATCGAACTACCGTGGGCGCTGGCGCGAAATGGTCAACCGCTCGGCCCTGGCGCTGAAGCTGTTGACCTCGCGCAAACACGGCGCAATTATCGCCGCCGCCACCTTCGGGCTGCCGGAAGCACCCGGCGGCGAGCGCAACTGGGACTACCGTTACACTTGGATCCGTGACGCCTCGTTTACCGTCTATGCCTTTATGCGCTTGGGCTTCATCGACGAAGCCAATGCTTACATGCGTTGGCTCAAAGGACGCGTCAGCGACTGCTGCGGCAAGCCGACCAAAATCAACATCCTCTACGGCATCGACGGTCGTCAGGAGCTGCCAGAAACCGAGCTGGACCACTTCAGCGGCCACGGTGGCGCCCGGCCGGTGCGCATCGGCAATGAGGCCGTCGACCAGATCCAGCTGGATATTTATGGCGAGTTGATGGACGCGGTGTACTTGGTCAACAAGTACGGCGAAGCCATCTCCCACGAGGGTTGGAAACACACCGTGGAAGTCGCCGATCAGGTCTGCGAAATCTGGAACCAGAAAGATGTGGGCATCTGGGAAATGCGCGGTGAGCAGCACCACTTTCTGCATTCCCGATTGATGTGCTGGGTGGCCCTGGACCGTGCGATCCGCCTGGCCTCCAAACGCTCGCTGCCGGCGCCGTTCGCACGCTGGGACCAGACGCGCCAGGCGATCTACGCCGACATCTGGAGCAACTTCTGGAACGAAGAACGCGGGCACTTTGTACAGCACATCGGCAGCACGGCGCTGGATGGTTCGATGCTGCTGATGCCGCTGGTGCGCTTCGTCGCCGCCACCGACCCGCGCTGGTTGAGCACCCTGGAAGCGATCCAGAAAAGCCTGGTGCGCGACGGCATGGTCTACCGCTATCGCAACGACGACAGCCAGATCGACGGCCTGCAAGGCACCGAAGGCGCATTCACCGCCTGCTCGTTCTGGTACGTCGAATGCCTGGCCCGCGCCGGCCAGGTGGAAAAGGCCCACCTGGAATTCGAACAACTGCTGCGCTACGCCAACCCACTGGGGTTGTATGCCGAAGAGTTCGACAGCCAGGCGCGGCATCTGGGCAATACGCCCCAAGCGTTGAGCCATTTGGCCCTGATCAGCGCGGCGACATTCCTGGACCGTAAATTGAGTGGGGAGAAAACGGTATGGCAACCTTGAGAGGTAACCGGTAAGGCACTGACTCACTGCGGTCCAAATAGCGGTCTGTGCTCTACAAAAATGCAAAGGCTGACACATACTGCTGTGGCGAACAGGCTTGCCCCGCGCTGGGTGGCGAAACCGGCCCAATCAAAACGCCGCATTCTGCCTGACAGAACGCGGCGCCTGATTTTGGGGCCGCGTCGCAGCCCAGCGCGGGGCAAGGCCGCTCACCACAAGGGCCTTGCTTCCCTTCAAATGTGCTAACGCTGGCCAACCACGGAGCCCAACCATGACCCTGACCGCCCCATTGCTACACGCGCAAACCTCCATGCTCGACATCGCCTATGAAGCCCGCGGCCCTGCCGACGGTGAGCCGGTGATCCTGCTGCATGGTTTCCCTTACGACCCGCGCGCTTACGACGCCATTGCCCCGGTGCTCGCCGGGCGCGGCTGCCGGGTGTTGGTGCCGTACCTGCGCGGTTATGGCCCCACGCGTTTTATCAACGCGCAGGTAATGCGTTCCGGGCAACAGGCCGCGTTAGCCAAGGATCTGCTGGAGTTCATGGATACGCTGGGTATCGCGCAAGCCACGCTGGCGGGTTATGACTGGGGTGGGCGCGCCGCGTGTATCGTCGCCGCGCTGTGGCCGCAGCGGGTGCGCGGGCTGGTGACCGGGGATGGCTACAACATCCAGAACATCGCCAAGTCGCTCAAGCCTCGGGCGCCGGTGACGGAGCATCGGTTGTGGTACCAGTATTACTTTCACACCCAGCGCGGTGTGGACGGGTTGACCGCCAACCGTCGCGAGCTCTGCCAATTGCTATGGGCGCTGTGGTCGCCGTCATGGGCCGAGGGGCCGGACCTGTATGGGCAGACGGCGCCGTCCTTCGATAACCCGGACTTTGTCGAGGTGGTGATTCACTCTTACCGCCACCGTTTCATGTATGCGCCCGGCGATCCGGCGCTGGAAGCCATCGAGCAGGCGTTGGCGATGCAACCGGCGATCTCGGTCCCGAGCATCTCGTTGTGCGGTGCCGATGACGGCGTAGGCCCACCGCCGGAAGAGGACGATGACGTGGAGCACTTCAGCGGTTTTTACCGACGTCAGGTGTTGCCCGGCGTGGGCCACAATATTCCCCAGGAAGCACCGCAGGCGACCCTGTCAGCGATCATCGAGCTACTCGATAGGGCTTAAGGCACTGCGGCAATCCTGAAGCTGAACACGCTGCCCTGCCCCTCCTCGCTCTCAGCTCGGAGGGCGCCGCCGTAGGCTTCGATAAAAACCCCGCCCGCTGTGGGTGGGAGGCCAACATAGCACCTTGGTTCAACGGTGTACTTTTCGTTCAGGCCAGTGCGCAAAAGCGTTCGCGGTAGGCCTGGGGCGTGACCGACAAGGCCCGCAAAAAGCTGCGGCGCAGGGTTTCTTCACTGCCAAAACCGCACTGCACGGCGATACGTTTGATTGACGCATTGCTGTCTGCCAATTGCCGGCGGGCGGTTTCGACGCGGATCAGCTCGACGGCGCGCGCTGGGGTTTGCCCGGTTTCGGCGCGGTAGTGGCGCACAAAGCTGCGCTCGCTCATGCCGGCCTGGGCGGCCAGGGTCGGGATGTTCAATTCCAAAGTGAGGTTTTCGGCCATCCAGGCGTGGAGTTCTGCGAAGCGGCTGTCGCCCTTTTGCAGGGACAGTGTCACGCTGAACTGCGATTGGCCGCCGGGGCGCTTGAGAAACACCACCAGGTGCCGCGCCACTTCCAGCGCTACCGCGCCGCCGAAATCTTCTTCCACCAAGGCCAGGCAAAGGTCGATGCCGGCGGTGACACCGGCCGACGTCCACACGGCGCCCTGCTGGATGAAGATCGGATTGGACTCCACCGTCAGCGAAGGAAACCGGCGCGCCAATTCCTCGCAGCGCGTCCAGTGAGTCGCCACGCGACAGCCATCGAGCATGCCGCTGGCGGCCAGCAAAAATGCGCCCGTGCACACCGAGGTCATGCGTCGGGTATGCCGGGCCTTTTCCCGAACCCAGTCCACCAGCGCCAAGTCTTCGGAGGCGCCATAAACGCCCCAGCCGCCAGCGATTACCAAGGTATCGCAAGGCGCATCGACGGCGGGCAGCGGTTCGGCTACCAGGGCCAGCCCGGCAGAGGTCATCACCGGCGCGCTTTGAGCAGCGATCACTGAGACCGCATAAGGCAGCGGCAGGCCGCGCTGGCGGGCCAAGTCATTGGCGGAAGCGAACACCTGCAACGGCCCGGTCACGTCAAGCACTTGGGCGTTATCGAAAGCGAGGACGTGGACAATTCTGGGCATGATTGGCGTAATTCGTGGGGTCAATGGCGTATTCGCCAAAGCCTAGGCCTCTAGAGTGAAGCCGTCCACCTCTTTATCGGAGCATCCTTGATGACCTTGCAGATCGGCTTTGTGTTGTTTCCCGGCATCCAGCAACTGGACCTGACCGGCCCCTATGACGTGCTGGGTTCTCTGCCGGACGTGAAATTGCACCTGGTGTGGAAAGACCTGGCGCCGGTCACCTCCAGCACTGGGTTGGTGTTTACACCGACCACCACCTACGCCGACTGCCCCAATCTGGATGTGCTCTGCGTGCCCGGCGGTTCCGGCGTGGGTGCGCTGATGGAAGACCCGGCCACCCTGGATTTCCTCAAGACCCAGGCCCAGACCGCACGCTATGTGACCTCGGTGTGCACCGGCTCGCTGGTACTCGGCGCGGCGGGTCTGCTGCGCGGCCGCAAGGCCACCACCCACTGGGCCTACCACGACATGCTCGCCCCGCTCGGTGCTATCCCGGTGCAGGAGCGCGTAGTGCGTGACGGCAACCTGTTTACAGGGGGTGGAATCACCGCGGGGATCGACTTCGCGCTGGTGCTGGCGGCCGAGTTATACAGCGAAGCGGCGGCGCAACTGGTGCAGTTGCAGATCGAATATGCACCGGCACCGCCGTTTGATTCGGGCAGCCCGCAGACGGCGCCTGCGCATGTGCTGGAAGAGGCGAAGAAGCGCACGCTGGAATCGCGCAAGGTGCGCGGTGAGATCACCGCACGGGCGGCGGCGCGGTTGGGCTGACATGGACGCGCGCCGCTAGCTCTGCCTGGCGTGCTCCCCGCCACCCAAGATCAGTTGGGACGAGACATCACCGCCAGGCGCACCGCCAGCAGCATCAGTACCGTCGCCAGGCCCCACTTCTGTAGCCAGGCGCTGTTCGAACGCCTGGCAAAGAACCGGCTGAGCGCCCCGCCAAAACACCCCAGCAGTACGTGAAATACACCGGCAATCACGGTCAGCACCCCGCCGAGCACCATCAGCTGCATGGCAATGGGCCCGGCCTCGGGCCTTACGAACTGCGGCAGGAATACCAGAAAAAACAGCAACGCCTTAGGGTTGAGCAAGCTGTTGAGCATCGCCTGCCAACAGACTTGGCCCAAGGCCACGCGGTTGATGTGAGCCATGTCCAGGCCAGGGCTTTTCTGCAAGGTCTTGAACACCAGCCACAGCAGGTAGATCACTCCCGCATAGCGGATCACATCAAAGGATGGCGGCCAACTGGCGACCAGCGCCGTCACCCCGCTGGCGGTCAATACCGTCAGCAGCAGGTCCGCCACACAGATGCCCAACGCCGACGCCATTGCTCCGCGCCAGCCGTGGGTCACGCCATGGCTGATGACAAAAGCCATGTTCGGCCCCGGTGATAGCAACAACAGCACCACGGCACCGGAAAATATCGCCAGGGTCGCCACGTCGATCATGCTCAGCCCTCCACCAGGAAAGCCCGCAGACTAATCGGCGCGCTTTGGGCAAACAAAAAATTGTGCTGGATACATTGCTTGCCAGTGATTGCTCAACGCCACGACCAACGTCTAGAATGCGAAACATTATCAATTAAGACTGCTGCGCCAGGATGCCCATGTCGAGCGATCACCCACTGGACCATGCCGCCATCGGCCAGCTGTACCATGCCCATCATTCGTGGTTGCGCGGCTGGTTGAGTCGGCGCACCGGTTGCCGTGAGCATGCCGCCGACCTGGCCCAGGAAACCTTCGTGCGCCTGCTCAATGCGCGCAAGCAGCAGACGGTGCAGCAGCCGCGCGCGTACCTGAGCAGCATCGCGCGCAGCCTGATGATCGACCAGTACCGGCGCCGTGAACTGGAGCGTGCCTACCTCGAAAGCCTCGCGCATTTTCCGCAGGCTGAAGTGCCGTCGGAGGAAACCCGGCGGCTGATCCTCGACAGCCTCGAACGTATCGACCGCCTGCTCGACCAACTCAAGCCGCGCGTGCGCGAAGCGTTCCTGTTAGCCCAACTTGATGGCCTGACCTGCGCCCAGATCGCCCTGCGTCTGGGCGTGTCCAAAGCGACCGTGGAGCGCGACCTGTCCAAGGCGCTGCACGCCTGTTATCGGTTGCGTTATGCCGAACTATGACCCGCGCCTCGTAGACCAGGCCATCCAGTGGATGATCACGCTGCGCTTCAACACAGCCGACGACGCCAGCACCGCCGCATTTGACCGCTGGCTGCACACCAGCGCCGAACACCAGCAAGTGTGGCAGCGGGTGGCGACGATGAATGACGACTTCAGCCAACTACCGGCCCAGGTCGGGCGCCATGCCCTGCGGGGTGCGCGCCAACGCATCAGCCGTCGTGATGGCTTGAAACTGCTCGGGCTGATGGCCGGCGCAGCCGGTTTGACCTGGCTTGGCCGCGACTACACGCCGCTGCCGGCCCTGATGGCCGATTACCGTACCGTCACCGGCGAACGACGCTGGGTGGCGCTGAACGATGGCAGCAACATCCAGCTCAACAGCGCCAGCGCTTTCGATACGGCGTTCAATCAAGAGCGGCGCCTGGTGCACCTGCGTCAGGGTGAAATCCTGGTCAATACCGGCGTCGACAGCCGACCTTTCTGGGTGCAGACCCGCGACGGTTACTTGCGCGCCATTGGCACCCGCTTCCTGGTACGCGAAGACGCCCAAGGCACATTGCTCGCCGTGCAACAGGGCAGCGTGGCGCTGTTTGCCGACCGTCACGACACCCACGCACAGCAGTTGATAAAGCCGGGCGAACAGGTGCTGTTCGACCGCAATGGCATCCGCCCTCCCCTCGCCAATGGACTCGACCCTTGGGCTTGGAGCGATGGCGTGATCAGCGCCCACAACATGCGCCTGGATGACTTCCTCGCCGAGCTGGGGCGCTATCGAAACGGCCTGCTGCGGTGCAGCGAAGCGGTCGCCGGGATGCGCGTGTCGGGCACCTATCAGTTGGACGATACCGATCAAGTGCTCAGCCTGGTGGCGCATTCACTCAAGGTCGACGTCACCTACCGCAGCCGTTATTGGGTGACTGTTTCACCCCGTGTATAACCCTTCAAAAATAAATGAGGTGAATTCGCATTACCGCTCGACCTGTTAGGAAAGGCCGATCAACAGGCCGGTTCTGTTCACTTCCTTCAGGAGCATCCCGCGGTCATGCAAGCGTTCCCCTCCCAACGTTCCCCCCTAAAGCGCGCAGCGCAGGCCGCTTTGCTCGGCGCCTGCCTGAGTGGCGCGGCTGTGCCATTGGCCGTGATGGCTCAAACCCCAGCCAGTGACATCCAGGCCCGCGACTGGCATATCGCCGCCGGCTCCCTGGCCGATGCGCTGGACCAGTTCGCCCGTCAGGCCAGTATCAGCCTGTCGTATGACGCCACTAGCGTCGCCGGCAAGGCCAGCCCAGGCCTCAACGGCCGCTTCGACCCTCAACAGGCCCTCGGCCAGTTGTTGCGAGGCCAAGGCCTGGAAGCCCAGCGCCAGGGCAACAACACGTGGTTGCTGCTGCCCGAAGTGGCCGAAACCGGCGCTCTGAACCTGGGCGCCACGATGGTCACTGGCGAGCGCTTGGGCGTCATCACCGACGGCACCGGTTCGTACACCACCGGCGCAGTGACCATCGGCAAAGGCGAACACAGCCTCAGGGAAACGCCGCAGTCGGTCAGTGTGCTGACCCGCCAACTCATGGATGACCAGAACCTCACCACCATCGACGATGTGATGGAACGCACGCCGGGGATCACCACCTACGAGTCGCCCATGGGCGGCAAGTACTTCTATTCCCGTGGTTTCAAGATGCTCGGCCAGTACCAGTACGACGGCGTGCCGTTGGACATGGGCAAAGACTACGTACAAGCCGACAGTTTCAGCGCCAACATGGCGATCTACGACCGAGTGGAAGTGCTCAAGGGCGCGGCCGGGATGCTCAAGGGCGCCGGCACCGCCAGCGGCGCGGTGAACTTCGTGCGCAAGCGACCCCAGGCCAATCCCACCAGCAGCCTGTCGTTGTCCGCCGGCACCTGGGACAACTACCGCGCCGACGTCGACACCGGCGGCCCGTTGAATGACAGCGGTACTATTCGCGGCCGCGCAGCGATCAGCCAGCAGGAGCGCGGCTCTTACATGGACATCCAGAAGCGCCAGGACCAAGCGTTCTACGGCGCGCTGGACATCGACCTCAGCCCCGAAACCACCCTGGGCGTCGGCGCCAGTTACGAAGACGTGGACGCCACACCGTGCTGGGGCGGCCTGCCCCGCTACGCCGATGGCAAAAGCGCCAACCTCAGCCGCTCCACCTGTCTGGGCCAGTCCTGGAACGACTGGCAAAGCCGGCGTACCACGTTCTTTGCCGACTTGACCCATCAATTCAACGATGACTGGAAACTCAAGGTGTCGGCGGTGCACAGCCGCAATCTGCAAGACACCAAGTACGCTGCCAGCGAAGGCACGATCGCCTACGGTGATCCGGCACCCACGGCCGGTTCCTATGCCGCATTGATGGACTACAACCACAAGGACTTCGGCCTCGACGCCTACGTCGATGGCACGTTCGAAGCCTTCGGCCTGGAACATGAGTTGATCCTCGGCGCCAACGGCAGCCGTGGCACTCAGGACGATGTCTACGCGATCCAGAGCCTGGCCTTGCGCCAGAGCATCTACCAACCTAATCGTCACTTCCCGGAACCGGCCGACAGCACCTTCTGGCCGAACATGTACCGTGGCGGCACGGTCAAGGAGACCGCCACCCAATACGGCACCTATGCCACATTGCGCCTGCGCCTGGCCGAGCCGCTGATGTTAATCGTCGGCAGCCGCGTCAGTTGGTACGAAAACCGTCGCCAATCCTACAACCTGGCCTGGGGCGAATGGGCTTCGCAGGATGCACGCACTCGGGAAACCGGCGAAGTCACACCGTTTGCCGCGCTGATCTACGACCTCAATGAGCACCTGTCGGTGTACGCCAGCTATGCGGATATCTTCCAGCCGCAGAGTTCCTACGCTACCGTCGACGGCGCTGCGCTCAAGCCGAAGATCGGCGACAACTACGAGTTGGGCATCAAGGGCGAATGGTTCGACGGACGCCTCAACAGCTCCCTGGCGCTGTTCCGCGCCCTTGAGAAAAACGGCGCCGAATCCGACTACACCACCCAATGCGCGACCTCCGCCGATGGCTATTGCTACACCGACAAAGGCAAGGTGCGCGCCCAGGGCATAGAGGCCGAAATCAGTGGTGAAGTGCTGGAACGCCTACAGCTGTTCGGCGGCTATACCTACACCCAGACCAAGTCCCTGAGCAACATCGAAGTCGCGAAGGAAGGTGGCGTTTCCAACACCTACGTGCCCCGCCACATGCTGCGTTTGTGGGGCGATTACCAACTCGACGGCGAGCTATCGAAATGGAGCGTCGGCACTGGGGTCAACGCCCAGAGCAGCAACTATCGTGTGCAGACCATCAAGCTCGAACAGCCCGGTTACGCCACCTGGAATGCGCGCCTGGCCTACCGCGTGGATGACACCTGGACCGTAGCGCTCAACGGCAACAATCTGTTTGATAAAACCTACTACAACACCGTGGGTACCGCCTCTTGGGGAAACTTTTATGGCGAACCGCGTAATTTTTCGGTGAGTTTGAAAGGCAACTTCTAATCCCGCGAAAGCCCCAGTGGCAAGGCACTTAGTGCGCCTTGCCACGCCCTCTTTGTCCCCCTTTCCTACCTCGTTCATAAAAAGGTTTTCCCGTTAAGCAGGAAAAATCTCACATTTATTCCTACACTCAAAAACACACCCCATCACCGAGTGTTCGGACAAGGAATGTCAATAAAATGCCGATAAAAAGACTGATTAACCCATCTATCCTGCATGCCCCGCAACATCGTCAATCCGTTGACTAGCGCTATGAAGGAAACACTCCTTAAGTCACTACCCCCGCGAAAAGCATTCAAATGGATTTATTTTTTTGAATGGATAGTTGCGTATTACCCAGCGTAGCCGTAGTTCGAAGTGCCTTTAAAGCAACCCGTTGCTTTATTGAACAAACAATCGAACAAGCGCGACTGGAGTGCAATGAGGGATGTTTTATGCGAGAAAAGTCGTCCGTCGACAGTCTGTTTTTAACGCGTGCCGGTTTTGTTGAGTTCTTTGTTGTTTTCGTCAAATTCATACATGGCCTGAGCGCCATTTTGCCCCCGTTGGTCCTGGTGATTTTCATCGACCCGATGGACCCAGAGCTACGCGGTCATTTCCTCGGCCTATTGGTATTTTTCGCGGTCCTGACGATCATTCTGTTCCAGGCCCTGGGCATCTATTCCGAAGAGTTATTCAGCAACCGGCTGCGTCTGAAAACCAAAATCAAAGCCTGGTCGGCGGCGTTTTGCATCCTGCTGTTCATGTACCAGATCCTGCAGTTTTTCCCGCTATTGACCCCGCGCAACCTGGTGGCGTGGTACGTCGCCAGCCTCTGCTTGTTCTGCCTGGAACGCCTGCTGATGCTGCGCCTGTACCGCCACCTGATGCGCAAGGGCAAATACCTTCAACGCACGGTGATCCTGGGCTTTACCGACACCGCTGTGCATGTGGCCGACCACCTGCAACGCAACGGCGATATCCGTTCCGGGCTGATCGGTTTTATCGACGACCGCACTGAACGCATCCCCAAGGAATTGAGCCGCCTGCCCTTGCTGGGAAACACCCGTGACCTGGAAAAACTGATCCGCGCCGAGCAGGTCAACCAGGTGATGATCTGCCTGCCTTGGGCCGCCGAGCAGCGCATTCATGGGCTGGTCAATCGCCTGCGGCAGCTGTCGGTGAACGTGATGCTGGTGCCCGACATGGCCGCCTTGCGCTACGGCCACAGCAAAATCACCGACGTCGGCGGCATCCTGATGTTCAACACCTCGCAACTGCCGTTGCGCGGCTGGTCGCCGGTGATTAAGCGCTTGGAGGATTGCTTCCTCGCCAGCCTGGCGCTGGTGTGTCTGTCGCCGGTGATGGTGGTCACGGCGATTGCGATCAAACTCGATTCCAAGGGCCCGGTGCTGTTCCGCCAGAACCGTTACGGCTACAACGACAACGAAATCCGCGTCTTCAAGTTCCGCTCGATGTACACCGACCAGAGCGACTTCACCGCCGAACGCCAGACCACTCGCCAGGACCCACGCATCACTCGGGTGGGCCGCATCATCCGCAAGACCAGCATCGACGAGCTGCCGCAGTTGTTCAACGTGCTGCTGGGCAACATGTCGATGGTCGGCCCGCGCCCGCACGCCACGGCGACCAAGGCCGCCGGTGTCCCTTTCGAAGTGGCGGTGAGCGAGTACAGCTCGCGCCACCGCGTGAAGCCAGGCATCACCGGCTGGGCGCAGATCAATGGCTACCGGGGTGAAACCGACACGCTGTTCAAGATCCAGAAACGCGTCGAATACGACCTGGAGTACATCTCCAAATGGTCGGTGTGGTTTGACCTGTACATCGTCTTCATGACGGTCCCCGCCGTCCTTTCCACCAAGGAAGTCTATTGATGAATACCCTCAACGGATTAATTCCCTGCATCGTTTCCGGTGGTTCGGGTACACGGCTGTGGCCGGTGTCGCGACAGAACATGCCCAAGCCCTTCATGCGCATGCGTGACGGCCAGAGCCTGCTGCAAAAAACCTTTCAGCGCGCAGCCAAATTGCCTGGGGTGGAAAGCGTGCTGACGGTGACCAATCGCGACCTGCTGTTCCGCACCCTGGATGACTACCGGCCGGTCAACAACGCCCACCTGCCCCTGGACCTGTTGCTGGAACCGTTCGGCCGCAACACAGCGGCGGCCATCGCCGTGGCAGCGTTGCATGTGCAGGAACATTTCGGCGGCGACGCGCAGTTGCTGGTGATGCCCGCCGACCATTTAATCCTCAATGAAGCCGCGTTCGCCGAGGCCGTGACTCAGGCCCGCGACCTGGCCGAAGCCGGCTACCTGGTGACCTTCGGCATCCAGCCCGACCATGCGGAAACCGGCTTCGGCTACATCGAACAGGGCGAAAAACTGAGCCACGGTAACCGGGTAAAACGCTTCGTCGAGAAACCCGACCTGGCCACCGCCCAAGGCTACCTCGACGGCGGTAAGCACCTGTGGAATGCCGGCATGTTCTGCTTTAAGGCCAGCACCCTGGTAGATGAACTGGCCACCCATGCCCCGGACGTGCTGGACGCCGCACGCGCCGCGCTGGAGCGCAGCCAGAGCCTGCAAAACAAAACCTCGCGCCAGCGTGAATTGGACGCCGACGCCTTCGCCACTGCGCCGGATGTTTCCATCGATGTGGCACTGATGGAAAAGTCCAACCAAGTGGCCGTGGTGCCCTGTGACATTGGCTGGAGCGATATCGGCTCGTGGGAAGCCCTGCGCCAACTCACCCCCAGCGACGCCCAGGGCAACCAGGTCAATGGCGAAGCAATTTTGCATGACGTACACAACTGCTACATCGACTCACCCAAGCGCGTATTGGGCGCCGTGGGTGTGCGCGACCTGATCATTGTCGACACCCCCGACGCCTTGCTGATCGCCGACGCCCACCGCAGCCAGGACGTGCGCTACATCGTCGCCGAGCTCAAGCGCCAGAACCATCCGGCGTACAGCCTGCACCGCACCGTCACCCGGCCGTGGGGCACCTATACCGTGTTGGAGGAAAGCAGCCGCTTCAAGATCAAGCGCATCGTGGTCAAGCCCCAGGCGTCGTTGTCGCTGCAGATGCACCACCACCGCAGCGAGCACTGGGTGGTGGTCAGCGGCGCGGCGCAGATCACCAACGGCGAGCGGGAGTTCCTGATCAACGCCAACGAGTCCACCTACATTCCGGCCGGGCACAAACACCGGCTGACCAACCCCGGCATCATCGACCTGGTGATGATCGAGGTGCAGAGCGGCGAGTACCTGGGTGAAGACGACATCGTGCGCTTCGACGACATCTACGGCCGTGCGCCTGCCGACGTGAAAAAATGACATGCGCACCTCCTTGATCATCCCGACCCGTAACGCATCCAGCCACCTGGCACGCCTGCTGCCGGCGCTGAAGATGCAAACCCTGCAACCGGACGAAATGCTGGTGGTGGACAGCGCCTCCAGCGATGACACCGTGGCGCGTTTTAGAGAGTTCGGAGCACGGGTCGAAGTGATCGACGCCCGTGACTTCAACCACGGCGGCACCCGCCGTTGGGCCAGCGAGCAAGTTGGCGGCGACGCGTTGTTCGTGATGACCCAGGACGCTATTCCCACCACGCCCGAAACGTTCGCCAACCTGCTCGCCGAGTTGCAGGAGGACCCGCTCAATGGCGTCGCCTATGGGCGCCAACTCCCCCACCCTGACGCGGGTGTACTGGGCGCGCAATCGCGACACTTCAACTACCCGGAGCACAGCCGCAGCAAAAGCCTGGCCGACGCGCCCACGCTTGGGATCAAGACCTGCTTCAGCTCCGACTCATTCTCCGTGTACCGACGCAGCGCACTGCACGCGGTGGGTGGTTTCCCCGCCGACGTGATCGGCAGCGAAGACGCCTACGTCGCCGCGCGCATGCTTCTCGACGGCTATAAGGTGCGCTACGCCGCCACGGCGCTGGTGCATCACTCCCACGATTACAAACTCATGGACGAGTTTCACCGCTACTTCGATATCGGCGTGTTCTACGGCCGCGAGCCGTGGATCAAGCAGGCCTTTGGCGACGCGGGTGGCGAAGGCAAACGCTATGTAATGGCTGAACTCGCAGCCTTGCGCAAAGCCGGCGCCTTGCACCGCGTGCCGGAGGTGCTGGTGCGCAGCGCGTTCAAATTGCTCGGTTACCGCCTGGGCCATCTTGAGCGTCGTCTGCCTCTCGCCCTCAAGCGGCGCATCAGCATGTTTCCCGGTTATTGGAGGTGAGCATCATGACCCACAGGAAGTCCCCCTTGATGAAACGAACCCTGCTCGTCGTGGCCATGATGGCTCTGGCCGCCTGTAATACACCGGCGCGCATCGTGCCGCCCGACAGCCAGACCGTCGAGGACGGCAAGCGCGCCCTCGACCAACTGGCCCAGTTGCCACCGGCGGTGGAACGCATCCGCATCGGCGACCAGTTGCGCATCGTGCGTGATGCCGGCGAGATGCCGACGCTGTCGGCGTTCAACGTCAGCACGATCTACGAGTTGACGCTGTACACCGTGCAGACCGACGGCAAGATCAACTACCCGTTCCTGGGGCCAATCCAGGTTGCAGGGCGACAGCCTTCGGAGCTGGCGACAGAGCTGACCGGCAAGCTCGCGCAGACATACCGCGAGCCGCGTGTGACGGTGAACATCAATCAGGCGCCGGGCAGCTCGATCATTGTCGGCGGCGCGGTGAATAACCCGACGGCGGTGCAGATCGCCACGGCCAACACGCTGGAACAGGCGATTATCGGCGCTGGCGGGGTGAGCCCGGCGGGCAATGCCAGCATGGTTGCGCTGCTGCGCGAAGATGCCCAGGGCGCCTATCGCGCCTATTTCCTGGACTTCAGCCAACTGCTCAAGACCGGCCCCAACGGGCGCAAACCGGTGCACCTGCAACGCGGCGATGTGGTGTTCGTGCCCAAATCCAACGTGGGCGAGCGCATCCAGGGAGTGGATACCTACATGAACCAACTGATCCCGTTCACCAAGTCCATTGGGGTTGGCTACAACTACACACGCACCAGCGGCGGCAATAACTAAAGGAGCGACATCCTATGATCGAGATCCGTTCTTTTCGTGATCTGCTGCGCCTGTTCTTCATCTTCCGGCGCGAGTTCAAACTGGCCGCCATTGCCGCGTTGGTGATCATACTGCTGGGGGCGTTCCTGCTGCCGGCCAAGTACGAATCCACCGCTCGACTGCTGGTGAAACCGGGCCGCGATTCGACCCTGCCCATCGAGATCAGTAATCGTCAGGCGCTGGTGATGCCCAGCACCCAGCGCGACCCGATTGTCGACGAAGAACGCCTGCTGACCGGGCGCCCTATCGTGCGTGCAGTGGCCGAGCACTACCTGGAAGTCATCAACAATGCGCCGCCGCCGGAGGGTTTCTGGAAGCGCACCAAGCACGCCGTCAAGGAGGGCG
Organism: Pseudomonas sp. TE3911; assembly: GCF_054062775.1. Classification (NCBI taxonomy): domain Bacteria; kingdom Pseudomonadati; phylum Pseudomonadota; class Gammaproteobacteria; order Pseudomonadales; family Pseudomonadaceae; genus Pseudomonas; species Pseudomonas sp. TE3911. The sequence goes on from NZ_JBSSFP010000001.1 coordinate 3,442,014, forward strand.
TCGGCGCGGTGTTCGACGGTATTCGCGTGGTGCTGGAAAGCGTCGGTGTGATCGAAAAAACCACGCCGGTGGAACGCCTTGCCGCCAACCTGGAAAAGAGCTTTGAAGTGAGCCACGCCGCCGGTTCCACGGTGATGGACATCAGCTTCACCTGGGGTGATCCGCAAATCGCCCAGGCGGTGGTCAAGGATTGGGTCGAGACCTACATCAACGAACGTACCCAGGCTCTGGGGCGCAAGAGTTTGTATGTGTTTTATGAAGGTCAGGTGTCCACCAGCGCCACGGAGATCAAGGGCTACAAGGAGCAGATCCTCACACACCTGAATGAGATCGGTGCGGCCAGCATCACTGATCGCCTGGAAGACTTGTCCGAGCGCATCAACGTATTGCGCGGCGAGACGTTCAACACCACGCGCCTGATCGCCTCCTCCGACAGCGCCATCGCGAGCACTCGCACGCAGCTCAAGACCCAACCCAAGGAAGTGACCACGGTTCGCCAGATCGCACTGAACCCGCAGCAGCAGGACTTGCGTCGCCTGCTCAACCAGAAGCTGCTGGAAAAGGCCGACATGATGCGCACCTACACGGATAACGCGCCGCCGGTCAAAGCCCTGGATGCGTCGATCCGCGCGATGCAGGCCCACGTCTCCAGCGAAAGCAACACCGTGCAGAGCTCGGAAAATCGTGCGCCCAACACGCTGGAAATCCACTTGCAGCGCGTGCTGCTGGATGAAACGAGCAACAACCTGGCGCTGCGCACTCAACTGGTCCAGCAGCAAAAGCAACTGGTCAACCTTGAAGCTCAACGCAAACAAGCCCTGGAGATCGAACCGGAGTTGACCCGCCTGGGCCGCGAGCTGAGCACCGCCGAACGCAACTACGCGTTGTACGTGGACAACCTGGAAAAATCGCGTATCGACCGTGAGCTGGATAACAGCCAGATCAGCAACATCGCGGTGATCGAAGAAGCCACCCTGAACCCCGGCCGCATCTTCCCGAAAACCCTGGTGATGCTGCTGTTGGCGATTCCGTTTGCGATCGTCGTCGGCCTGCTTGTGATCTACCTTTGCTACCTGCTCGACCAGCGCATCCACGACGGTGGTTTGGTGGAACGCAAGTTCGGCCTGCCACTGTGGACGACCCTGCCGGAGTTGGACACCAGCACCGCCCAAGGCACCAACGCGTTCAATGCAAGCATCTACCGCTTGTACGGCTTGCTGCAGTTGGAGCGGATTGCCGAGCAAGGCATGACGCTGGGGCTGACCTCGGCGCGCCATGGCGAGGGGGTGACCTTTGTGGTGGAACACCTGCGTCAGTTGCTCCAGGAAAACGGCATCAACGTGCGGGTCGGCGGGGCTGAACCTGCCAAACCGGGCGAAGTGGTGCTGCTGGACGCGTCGGCGCTGCTGGATAACCGCGATGCGTTTATCAACCTGCGCCGCGCCGACCTGATCGCCCTGGTGGTGGAAGCGAATACCAGCACGGTGCCCGTGGTCGAGCACGCGCTGTCGATCCTCAACACGGCATTCGGCAAGGTGGACGGCATCATCATCAACCGGCGTAAGTTCGAAGTGCCGGCCAAGGTGCTTAAATTCATCGCCAAGTACCGGGGAGCGTTCTGATGCGCATCGCCCTGCTCGCCCCATTGCCGCCGGAAAAAAACGGGATCGCCGACTACGCGAACCATTTCCGCACGGCATTGGAACACCTGGGCGTAACGGTGCTGACGCCGTTGACCGGTGTGGCGAGCAACAGCGAGGCCATCAAGCAGGCTATCGCTGCATTCGACTGGCAGAGTGTGGACCTGGTCCACGCCGAACTGGGCGGCGGGCGGCTGGGGGAGTTTCTGGCCCTGCGTGAACTGCGCAAGACCTACCCGGCATTGCCCTTGACCGCCACCGTGCATGACCCGGAACGGATCGTGTGGCGGCGCGAGCAGTTGCCATTTCCGTTGAACCTGCTGGACCGCTTGCCGAGCCCGCTGCCCCAGGCGGCGGTCGTGCTGGCCGACCCACTGACCCTGCGTGAAGAGCGTCAGGTCGCTAAAGGCCTGACGCGGCTGATCACCCTCACTCGCCTGGGCGCCCAATGCCTGAGCCAGCGCATGCAACTGCCGGCGGGCAAAGTCGCGGTGATCAACCACGCCAACCTGGCCATCCCACCCGTGCCGCTGCCGCCGTTGGACACGCTGCACCTGCTGTACTTCGGTTTTATCTACCGGGGCAAAGGCATCGAGGACCTGCTGCAGGCACTGGCTGCCGTGTTCGAACAAGCCCCTGAATTGCGAGACCGTGTGCGCCTGACCCTGGCCGGAGGCACAGCCGCCGAAATGGCGTTTGGCTCAGGCAGCAATTACCTGGAGCAGTTGAATAGTCAGATCGCCGACCTCGGCCTGACGGACGCTATCGATTGGCGGTTGAACTTGCCGGCCGACGACATCGCCCAGACCATTCAGGCGCACCATGTGATGGTGCTGCCGTACCGTGAATCGAAAAAACTCGGCCTGCTCGGGCGCCAGCGCGGCACCAGCGGCGCGTTGTCCTGGGCGGCGGCGTGCGGGCGTGGAGCGATTACCTCGGATGCCCGGGCGTTTGCCGAAGAAGTCGCCAGCGGCAACGGCGCCATCTACCCCGAAGGCGACGTGGCCGCGCTCAGCGAGCAACTGCTGCGTCTGGCGCGCACACCGCTGTTGGCCCGGGACTGGGCCGAACGCGCCGGCGAAATCGGCCGTGAGCGCTTGTGGCCGTTAACCGCGCAGAAGTTCGCCGCACTGTTTGGCGACGCCATTTCAGGAGCTCGCCATGGCGCGTAAACGCACCTACTTCGCCACCCTGGCCGTGGTCGCTGCCTTGGGCCTGACTGCGTTTTTTTGGGGGCGCCAGGCGGATGCGGAAAGCCATGTGCTCAAGGGCAACAAAGAGGTGGTATGGAAGGATTTCCTGGGGGTGAACGCGCAATTCCTATGGTTCAGCCCCGAGCGTTATCAGAAGCAGATCGACCGTCTCAAGGCGCTGGGTTTGGAGTGGGTGCGCCTGGACCTGCATTGGGATCAGTTGGAACCCGTAGAGGGCCAGTACCAAGTGGCAACCCTGGACCAACTGGTGGGCAAGCTGCAGGACAACCAGCTCAAGTCGGTGTTTTACCTGGTCGGCTCGGCGCCGTTTGCCACCACTGCACCGGCGGGTGCGCCCTTTCAGGACCAGTACCCGCCGAAGGACCCGAACGTGTTCGCCAACCGCATGGCGTTGCTCGCCCAGCGCTACCCCAGCGTGGACGCCTGGCAAGTGTGGAATGAACCTAACCTGCTGGGCTTCTGGCGTCCGGTGGCCGATCCGGCCGGCTACGCCACGCTGCTGACCACCTCAGCCGCCGCGCTGCGAGCGATGAGCCCGAGCAAACCGGTGGTCGCAGCCGGTATGGCGTTCTTCAGCGAAATGCCTAACGGCCAGACCATGTTCGATGCCCTCGGCGCACTCGGCGTGGCCAGCCTGAATACCGTCATCTCCTACCACCCCTACACCCAATTGCCCGAAGGCAACGACCCCGCCAACCTGGACTTTATCGCCAAGACCACCGCACTCAACCAAGCCTTGCGCACCGGCGGTGTGCAGACCCTGTGGAGCACCGAATGGGGTTGGTCGACCTACACCGGCCCCAAAGACGCCCAGGACATCATCACCCCACAGGCCCAGGCCGATTACGTAGTACGCCGCCTGGCGCTGATGAGCGCGATGGATTACGACAAGATCTTCCTGTTTACCTTGAGCGATCTGGACCAGCGCGCCAGCGTGCGTGACCAGTCCTACGGTTTGCTGGACATCGACACTAACCCCAAGCCGGTCTACACCGCGCTGAAAAACTTCCTCGACGTCAGCGGGCCGAAGCTAATCCCCGGCGACCCACCCACCGCCGACCAATTGCCCGATGGCCTGTTCAGCATCGGCTGGACCCGCACGGATGGTCGCAAGTTATGGTTTTTTTGGTCGGCACAGGGCGGTGACGCTCACTTGCCAGGATTGGCCAGCGCGACCCTGTATGACCCGCTGCGCGGCACGCAAACCCCGGTGAGCGGCACCAACGGACTGACCATCACGGTCAAGCCAAACCTGCAAATACTGTTATGGGAGTGAGGCCTGCGATGCGCATTTTATGGATCCTGCCCTACTCGCCCTGGCCCGCCACCAGCGGCGGCAAGACGCGTCAGTTCCATTTGCTGCGCAGCCTTGCGGCGCGTGGGCACCAGATCACCTTGCTGCTGCATGACAAGCACCCGGTGTCGCTCACCGACCGCCAGGTGCTGGAGGCGTTTGTCGAACAGTTGATCATCCTGCCGCGCCGCCCGTTGCGCAGTTTCAAGACCCTGGTGGCCGGGCTGTTTGCGCCCTACCCGCTGCTGGCCAGCGTGAATGGTTTGGCGGGCGAGTTGCAGGACACTTTCAATTGGTTGCTGGGTGAGCAGTGGGACGTGGTGCAGATTGAGCACAGCTACAGCTTCCAGCCTTACGAAGATGCACTGGCGCGCAAGTCACAGCCGTTTGTGCTGACCGAACACAATGTGGAGTCGGCCCTGGGCGCAGCCACTTACGACCGTTTGCCGCGTTGGGCGCTGCCGTTCATTCGCTACGATCAATGGCGCTATACCCGCTGGGAACGCCGAGTGATGCGCCAGGCCGCGCAGGTGGTGGCCGTCACCGACAGCGACGCGCAGATCCTGGAAAAAATCGCCGGAAAACCGGTACCGGTGGTGGTCAATGGCGTGGACTGCGATCACTTCGCCGCCGCCCGTCCCGACCCGTCGACCCGACGCGTGCTGTTCCTGGGCAACTATGAATACGCGCCGAACGTGGACGCCATCGAATGGGCGCTGGATGAAATCCTGCCCAAGGTCTGGGCGCGCTGCCCGGATGCGCGCATGAGCGTGTGCGGTTTCGGCATGCCGGGCAGTTGGCGCGAGCGCTGGAAGGACGCGCGCATCGAGTGGCAAGGTTTCGTGCCCGACCTGCTGAATCTGCAATCAAGCTGCTCGGTCTTTCTGGCGCCGTTGCGCCACGGCGGCGGGTCGAAACTCAAGGTGCTAGAAGCCCTGGCCGCCGGCCTGCCGTTGGCCAGCACCGAGCAAGGTGTATCCGGGCTGGACTTGGTGGAAGGCCTGGACTACCTCGGCGGACAAAGCGCCACCAAGCTGGCCGATGCGGTGGTACGCCTGCTGCAATTCCCCGACGCCGCCGCGCCCATGGGTGAAGCTGGCCGCGCCTACGTGCGTCGGGCCCATGACTGGAGCGTCGCCGCCAGCCAGTTAGAGCAGGTGTACGCCACCCTCGCGCCGCAGAACCAAAAGGAGCCGGCATGCGTGTAGGCCTGGATTACCGCACCGTCGGCACCTCGCCGCAATCGGGCATCAGCCGCCAGGTGTATGCGCTGGAGAGTGCGCTGCACACGCTGCCGAACATCGAAGTCGAGCGCTTTACCGTGGCGCCCCTGGGCGATGAAACCCGGTTGTGGGCCCATTGCCCGGCTTGGGGCTGCGCCAAGACTGCCATGCACCAGCCACAGAATCGCCTGCGTTTCGAGGCGGGTTTCTTGCCGCGAGCGTTGCGCGAACACCATGTCGGTCTGTACATCAGTACCTTCAATATGGGCCTGCCGTTGCCACCCAAGCCTCAAGGACTGCGCACCGTCGTGCTGTTGCATGATCTGTTTCAGATCACCCTGAACAACTACCACGCCAACCGCTTGAAGGCGTTGATCTACAAGACCAGCGATCGCCTGTCGATTGCCTACGCGGTGCACAGCGCCGACCGCGTGTGGACGCCGTCGCAGTACAGCGCCGATGAAACCGCGCGGCTGTTCCCCAAGGCGGCGGGCAAGATTCGCGTGTTGCCCAACCAGGTCGATGGGTTCTCCGAGCTGGCCGCCGACCTCAGCACGCGCCAGTTGCCTGCGCGTTACTGGTTGCTGGTGGGCACCCGCGAGTTGCGCAAAAACGTGCCATTTCTGGTGGACGCCTGGCAGCAAGCGCGACGCCAATCGCCCTCAGTGCCGGAACTGGTATTGGTAGGCAGCCTCGATCATTTGCCCGAAGCCCAGCGCACACTGCCAGGTATTCGCGCCTTGAGCGGTGTGTCGGACGCTGAGTTGCACGCGTTGTACCGCCGGGCCTCGCGCCTGTGGCAGCCGTCGTATGCCGAAGGATTTGGCCTGCCGGTGATCGAAGCCTTGAGCGTCGGCACCCCCGTGGCGGTGGCCAGCGGTACATCACTGGATGAAATCACGCCACCGTCAGCCCCCCGCTTTTCGCCCACCGATGGCCCGGCGCTGACGCAATTGATGATAGGCCTGGGCGAGCAACCCGACGAAGAATCCCCCGAGCAACGCCGCCAGTGGGCGCAACGCTTCAACCACCACGCTTATCGCCGGCGCCTGGCCGAACTGATCGAGGAACTGACGTGAGAGTGAATCTGGCAAGCCTCGTCGCGATACTCTTCGGCCTGCTGTTTGGCGCCCTGGCTTTGCTGCTGTCGCCGGCCAAGGCGTTTCTGGCCGTGGTCGGTCTGGCGGCTGCGGTGACCATCCTGCGCTTTCCGTTCTGGGGCCTGTTGCTGTTTGCGGCCGTGGCGACGTTCATGCCGTATTCCACGGTTAACCTGGGCATTCGCACCACGGTGAGCGAGGCGATTCTGGCCCTCACCTGGGGCGCGATCCTGTGGCACAGCTTCCTGTCGCGCCTGCCGCAAGCGCCCAGCCTGACCCGACGGCCCACCGACCAAATGCTGTTGTGGCTGATGCTGTTCAGTGCGTTCCCCTTCATGGTCGGTCAGGTTATCACCCACGCCGACAGCAGCGGCTTGGCCAACTGGCTGCGCTGGTTGCTGAACCTGTCGGGGGTGTTCCTCGCGGCCAAATTGCTGGTGGATCAAAAGCACCGCGAATCCCTGGTGATCGCACTGTTGCTCGGCACCCTGGCGATGTTGGTGTTGTCCATCGGGGTATTCGTGCGCACACGCTCAGGGGCCGGGATCGCGCCGATTCTTGGCCTGTTCAACTACGCCAATTTCGACATGCTCAAATTTGGTCTGGAGGCCATGTCTTCGCGCATGGGCTCGCCGTGGACGCACCCGAATGCCATCGGTGGGATCATGGCGTTGCTGCTGCCTTTAGCCTTCTGCTTCGGCATGACCGAACAAGGCTGGAAACGCGCACTCGGTTTGGGCGTGGCCTGTTTGGGAGCGGCGGCATTGCTGCTGGCCAGCAGCCGTGGCGCGATGGTCAGCCTGGCGCTGGTGCTGATATGGATGGCCTCACGGCGCGTGCCGTACACCGGTCGCCTATTGATGATCGGAGCGGCGCTGACGATAGCGCTGGTGATGGCTTATCCACCGTTGCAGGATCGCCTGGCGACGATTTTTTCTACGAACAACGCCAGTACCGAAGTGCGTTTCGATGAATACCGCATGTTCCCGCAGGCCGTGGCGGCCTATCCGCTGGGCATCGGCTTCAAGGTCGACCCGCCAGTGCCGGGCACTGGTCTGCTGGGCATCTCCAACCTGTGGCTGAACTACATCTACAAGATAGGCCTCGTCGGCATGCTGCTGTTTGTGGCGGTGACCGTCCGCTGGTGGCGTGAAGCCCGTCCAGAGAAAGGTCCGATCCGCCTGACCAAGGACAACGCCCTGTGGCTGGGTACCACGGCGGGGATTCTGTCCGCGCTGGTCAGTGGCTTGTTTGACCACTACTTCAGCTTTGCGGTGGTGATGGTGGCGCTGTTCTGGCTGATGGTGGGCATCAATGTGTTGGAGGCGCGGCGCTTGTTTCCGGCGCGCCTGCCGCAGGTCAAGACAGTGACCTACCGTAAACCACTGTTCAACGGCGCACGGCCCTGATGCTGGGCTCCGCCGCATGGCTGACCCTGGCGACTCTGCTTGGCCTGTGCCTGGGGTTCGCCCGTGAGTGGTTGCTGGTCGCGGCGTGGGGCGCGGGGGAGCGCAGTGATGCGTTCCTGATTGCGCTGTTCTTGCCCGAGGCGCTGCGCATGTCTTTGGCCGGCGGCGTGCTCAGTGCGGCGGCGTTGCCGTTGTACCTGGCACGCAAGGATGGCGAGCGGCTGGACTGGCTGGCGGTATTGTTTCCGGCCTTGATGCTGATCGCCTTGGTGACCAGTCTGCTGCTGACGCTGTTGGCGCCGTGGCTGGTGCAAGTGCTCGGCCCAGGGTTGGCCGACACCGCGACGGCGTTGGCCAGCAGCAACCTGCAGGTCGTCGCCTGGTGCGTACCGGGGCTGATGCTGCATGCGCTGTTCAGCATTCCATTGCAGGCCAGCGAGCGTTTTGTGCTGGCCGGCTTGGGCTCGCTGCTGTTCAACCTGCCACCAGTGACGTACCTCGCCCTCGCCGGCACCGCGACTCAACCCCACTCACTGGCCCTGGCATGCCTCGCCGGCAGCCTGCTGATGCCATTGGCGCTGCTGCCGTCGATGTGGCGCCAAGGCTGGCGGCCGTGGCGCTGGCAGCTGACCTTCGCGCCGTTACGCGAGCTGGGCCAACGCATCGGCCCCTTATTGATAAGCAACGGAGCCAGCCAGGGCCTGGCGCTGATCGAAAGACTCGTAGCATCGCTGCTTGGCGAAGGCGCAGTCACCTGGGTCAACCTGGCCCGCAAGCTGATGAACCTGCCGCTGATTGCGCTGATGAGCCTCAATCAGGTGCTGCTGGGCATGATGAGCCGACGTCAGGGCGATGCGCGCCTGGCCCTGCTCAAGCGCGGCCTGGAAACCGCCAGCGTGCTGACGCTGCCCGCCGGCGTCGGGCTGGTAGCCGCCGCACCAAGCCTGGTGGCGCTGCTGTTGCCCCAGCAATCGTCTGACTCACCATTGCCGCTGCTGCTGGCGTGGTTTGCCGTGCCGTTAGTGTTCGGCGCCTGGAACGCCTTGCTCGCGCGTTACGCCTACGCCGCCGGCGATACGCGCCAGCCGCTGCGCTGCGAATTGCTCGGCAGCCTGGTCAACGTGTTGCTGCTCTGCGTCTTGCCATTTGTGTTCGGCCTGGCAGGAATTCCACTGGCCGCGCTGGCGGGAGTGATCTGCACCGCGCTGCTGCTGATGCAACGCCAAACACTGCTCGGCGCCCTGCCCTGGGCCCGGCACTGGCTACTCAGTGCGCTGGTGCTGGGCGTGGCGGCGCTGGTGTTGTTTCGTCTTGAAGGCGTATGGCTGCAACTGGGGCTGAGCACCCTGGCCGGTGCCTTGGTATTGCTCGGGATGGGGCTGTGGCTGAAACCATGGCGCAAGGCATGAAGGGTTGACTGGGGAAACGCAGATGAAACATCGCTGGATCCAAATGGACATCGCCAAAGGCATCGGCATCCTGGTGATCGTGTATGCCCACAGTTGGTTTGTCGCCACGTCACCGGACCTTATGTATCTGATCCTGGCGTCGTTCGTGCTGCCTTTGTTCTTCTTTCTGTCGGGGGTCCTTTTCAAGCCTGAACAGCCCTTTCTCGAGATGGCGGTGCGTAAGGCGGATGGCCTGCTCAAGCCGTTTTTCTTCACAATGCTGGTGTACGTGATCGTGCGAGATCTGCTGCGCGGCCAGCCGCTGCTGCCGGATATCGGCGGCGTGTTGTATGCCTCGGTGGACACCATCCCATGGCAGGCTCTTTGGTTTTTGCCGCACTTTTGGGTGGCGATTCTGTTTGGTTGGGTGCTGCTACGGTTGATCCAGCGTCTTTCGCTGGCCGTGAGTTGTGTACTGATGCTGGTGCCGCTGCTGATCGGCATCTGGATGCTGCCCTGGTTCTGGCAATTGCCGGTGACGGTCGGCGGGCAAACCTGGGTACTGCCCGGCTTGCCATTCAGTCTGGACATCACGCTGATCAGCAGCGCGTGTTTCGTCTACGGCTATCTGCTGCGGGACTGGCTGCGTACCCATGCGGGGTCAGTGCTGACCCTGTTGCTTTCGGTGGCGCTGTTCGCGGTTGTGTTCATCTACAGCCACGACACCATGGACCTGGCGCAACGGCGCTACGACCACTGGCTGTGGACCAGCCTGCTGGCGGTGATTGGTGTTTACGTGTGCTGGGCGCTGGCACGGGTGCTGATGGTGTCGGCCCTGATTACCCGGGCGATGACCTATATTGGCCAATCGACGCTGATTTTGTTGATCTTCCATGGCGAGATCCAGCACAAGACGTTTGACCTGATGGAGCGGCTGGGGCTGCATGCGTTTGTCGCGGCGTGTATCGGTTTTGTCGTGGCTGTGGTGGTGCCGTTGTTGATCGGGGAAGTGATCAAGCGGGTGGCGTTTTTGCGGTTTTTCTACTTTCCGTTTCCGGTGCGTAAGCCGCAAAAAACCCTATAGGCGGCGGGGCCTACAGGGTTTCGGGTTCAGTCATCCAGTTGTTGAGGGGCTGGCTTGCTGCCCGGCTTTGCGGGCTTGGCGCCCTTGGCTGGCGCTGGTGGGGCGGGTTCAGGTTCTGCGGCGGCAGCGGCTTCTTTCTCCGCCATGGGCATCTGGTCGATGGTGCTGAAGAATTCCTTCAAGTCGAGGGTATCCGGTGGCACGGTCTTCTCAAGTTTCTTATCGCCATCCTTGCCGATCAGGATCACCTTAGTGCCGCTGCCAGCGCCAAGTTTGAGTGCGCGGATCAGTGCATTGGTTTCGGGCGGCGTTAGCTTTTTATTGTCCTTTGGGTCCTTGGCGAACTTCTCGCCTTCGGCGCCAATGCTGCCGAACTTCACGGTGTAGAACACCATGGCGCGCTCTTCAAAGGACTGCTTGATGGCGGGCTCGTCCAGTTGTTTCTTAAGGGTCGCCAGCGTGGAGTTGCCTGAATCAAGCTCAACCACCACCAACGGCCGGGCCTTGCCCAGATCCTGCTTGAGCGGGTTGATATCATCAGCAGCCAACAGCGGCCCCGTAAAAGCCATCAAGGTAGCCAGGGTCAGCGACCGGATGAGCATGCGCACCTCCTTTGAATTCCATGCAGGGTTCTTGAGTTTCATGTCTGCGACAGTCAAATTCAAGGATGATTCCTACAGCGCTTTAAGAAAGCGTAGGTCAGGACGCCCGCTACGCAAGGGTTTGGCGCGGACATCCGTGATTGTTTCCGTTGATTGCGGAAACATTACGAGACCTTCCACTCCGGCCAATGCCGCGCAAAAACCGGGGCCACGACAGGATCGGCATCCACCTGCGCCAACGTCTGGGCAAAGCCGGGTGCCAAGCCGCCCAACGCCTCACGGGCGTCATCCCAGCGCGACACTGCTGCCGCCATAATGCCCAGTGCATTCGGCTCACCGTTCGGCGCAAACAGCTGCTGTTCGAACTGATCGGCGAACACTACCCAGGCCTGATGCAGATAGCGGCGAGTGCCGGTCGCCAGTTGCACTTGGGCCGCTTCATTGGCGTTGCCCAACCAACGTTGCGGGTAGTCAATGATGCCGATCGCCGAATAACAGTTGGCGGCGATATACACCAGGCCTCTGATGATCTGCGCCCGGTCGCCGTTCAGCAGGTGCGAGTCAGGAAATTCGAGCCCCAGGTGAATGAGGATCGCGGCGCTTTCCGTCAGCACCTGCCCGCCGGGAGTGACCAGCGTGGGGATTTGCTTGAGCGGGTTGATGCGTGCCAAGGCTTCGCTGCCCTCGCTCTCCTGCCAGGAGCTGGCGTCCACTCGGTGCCACGGCACCGCACAGCGCTGCAGGGCGATTTCGATCATGCAAGAGCCGGATTCGTCGGTGCCGTAGAGCGTGTACATGAGCGTTTTCTCCTATCGATGGAGGCGTAACCTCCCACACTTTTAAGGGGTGTTGATCGTTAGAACAGCCCCATTTGCCCACCGACCAAGGTGCCGAAATCGTCATTCACAAAGGGCAGAATCGCATCGGCCACCGGCTGCAATTGCCGGGTAACGTAGTGATCGTAGTCGATGGGCGCTTGGCGTACTTCCAACGGTTCAGGGCCGTTGACGCTGATCACGTAGCTGATCCAACCGCCGCGCTGGTACTGGCGCGGCCGCCCCAGGCGGTCATTGTAGTCATCGGCCAGGCGCGCGGCGCGCACGTGGGGCGGTACGTTGCGTTCGTAGTCATCTAACCGGCGGCGCAGGCGCTTGCGGTAAATCAGCAGTTCGTCGAATTCGCCGCTCAGGGTTCGGCGAACGTAGTCGCGAATGTAGTCCTGATGGGGCTGGCGGTGAAAGATGCGCTGGTAGAGTTCCTGCTGGAATTGCCGAGCCAGGGGCGACCAGTCGCTGCGCACGGTTTCCAGGCCTTTGTAGACCATGTCTTCGCTGCCATCAGCACGCGTGACCAAGCCGGCGTAGCGTTTTTTGCTGCCCTCCTCCGCACCGCGAATGGTGGGCATGAGAAAGCGCGTGAAGTGGGTTTCGTATTGCAACTCCAGAGCGCTTTGCAGGCCAAATGCGCTGTGCAGATGCTCGCGCCACCACGCATTGACGTGCTGCACCAGCGCCTGTCCGATACGGCTGGCAGCTTCCTGGGAATGGGCCTTGCCGAGCCAGACGAAGGTTGAATCGGTGTCGCCGTAGATCACCTCATAGCCCTGAGCTTCGACCAGCTGGCGGGTCTGACGCATGATCTGGTGGCCGCGCATCGTGATCGAGGACGCCAGTCGTGTGTCAAAGAAGCGGCATCCGCTGGAACCGAGCACGCCATAAAACGCATTCATGATGATTTTCAGAGCTTGGGACAGCGGCGCGTTGTGTTCGCGCTTGGCCACTTCACGGCCCTCGGAGACGCGGGCGACGATAGACGGCAGGCAATGACGCGTACGGGAAAAACGCGCACCGCGAAAGCCTTCCACTGATTCGCTGTCGTCCGGGTGTTTGAGGCCTTCGATCAAGCCCACGGGGTCGATCAAAAAGCTGCGGATGATCGACGGGTAGAGGCTTTTGTAATCGAGTACCAGCACGGATTCGTAGAGACCGGGACGTGAGTCCATGACAAATCCGCCGGGGCTGGCCTGGGGCGGTTTGTCGCCCAGATTGGGCGCGACAAAACCCTGGCGGTGCATCAGCGGCATGTACAGGTGGGTGAATGCTGCGACCGATCCGCCATTGCGGTCGGCTGGCAACCCGGTGACGCTGGCTCGTTCGAGCAGGAACTTGAGCAGTTCGGTCTTCTCGAAAATCCGCGTGACCAGCTCGCAGTCCTTGAGGTTGTAGCGCGCCAGTGCGGGCTTGTCCTCGGCGAACATGCGGTTGATTTCGTCCATGCGCTGGTAGGGCGTGGAGATATCCTTGCCCTCGCCCAGCAAGGTCTGCGCAACGTTTTCCAGACTGAAGGATTCAAAGCTCCAAGTGGCCGACCGCAGGGCTTCGATACCGTCGATGATCAGGCGCCCCGCCGCTGCGGCGAAGTAATGGTTGCGACTGCCATGTTCGCGCCAGGCCATGGGTTCGTCGCCACGGCCAAGCATGAGCGGCACCTTGAGGCGTTGGGCGTGTTCGTGGAGCACGCGCAGGTCGAACTGCACGACATTCCAGCCGATGATGGCGTCGGGATCAAAGGTGGCGAGCCATTGGTTGAGGCGCTCCAGCAATTGGGCGCGGGTGTCGCAGTAGTCGAGCTTGAAGTCCACTGCGTCGGTTTTGTTCGGTGGCCCGAGCATGTAGACCTGGCGCTCACCGCAGCCTTCAAGGGCGATGGAGTACAGGTCGCCCTGAGCGGTGGTCTCTATGTCCAGGGACACCAGTTTGAGCGGTGGGCGGTAGTCGGCGGAAGGTTTCATCTGCGCGTCGCACAGAGCGCCAGAGACGTCGGGTGTGCCACCGAACCAGACCGGGGCGGTGATAAAGCGCTCCATCATGTAGCGCTCAGGTGGACGTACATCGGCTTCGTAGACGTCGACGCCGGCAGCGCGCAGGCGTTTTTCTACATCCATCAATTGGCGGTGCTGGCGGGTGTACAGGCCCAGGACCGGGCGGTGATGAAAATCGCACAACTGCAAGGGGCGCAATTCAATATCACGCTCGCCCTTGAGCAACCAATCCAGCGGCTTGCGATGGGCCTCTGGGATGAACATCACCGAGGTCTGCATGGGTAGGCGGATGAACTGTGGGCCCTGGTCCGTGGCCAGCCAGAAACTGACCTCCGTACCCGCCGGGGTATCGCGCCAATGCCGGGTCAGGACAAAACCCTGCTGTAAATCCACCTTGCCGCACCTCAGGAATCGCTTTCAGGCGTTGATTCTACGCGGCATCTGGGCCAGCGCGGCAGGTAAACGCGCGCACAGGCTGCAATCTCACAAATTTATTCTATTAGCCAACTCAGGGCTCTTGGCACATAGGAAGTTACTACAGCCATGGGAGCTGAAAGCTGTAAGCACGGGCATCAGCAATGATGCCCGCTTGGGTCATGCCCGACGGGCAGTGTTCAGATAGTTTTCGATATTACCCATCTGCTCGTCCCAGCCACGAGAGTTCATCTTGAAGGCCTTCTGGCGACGAGCCTGGGGCACTGCGTCGAAGCCGGACTCCACAACCCGAAGCAGAATGCCCGGAGCACGATCTTCAATCGTGAACTCAACCAAGGTGGGTGTCTCCTGGTCATAATCGACGCCCTTCTCAACCGCAAAGGGATGCCACCAGAAAGAGAACAATGTCTGTGGCAGGATGCGTTCGATTTTGGCTTTCCAGACCACATGCTCGTAACCTGGATAGGTAATCGGCGCCTCGATGGTTTCTCCCACCCCGAAGACTTTGCCCTTAAGGGCGACGCCAAACCAATCGCCGAATTGCTCAGCGTTGGTCAGCGCCTCCCAGACCTGTTTGCGTGAAGCGTTGAGCAGGACTTTTCGCTCGATGCGATCTAATACGTGCATAAGTCACCTCCTCCATTGACAGTAGGCGACATCAAACAATGCGCAACCTGAGGTTGTAAGCAATGATGATGACCCCATCCTTGAACCCGGCAATACGTTATGACTGAACCATTGAATGGAAGTTGCTTTTGCAAAGGTGTGCGCTATCAGGTGGACATCTTGGATATGCCCATCAGCCACTGCCATTGCAGGAGCTGCCGCAAGATACACGCGGCGGCGTTTGTCGCCACGGCAGGGGTGATGCGCGAGCATTTTCGCTGGACGTTAGGGGAGGAATTGCGCGCGGCCTTCGAGTCTTCACCGGGAAAATTCAGACATTTTTGCAAACGCTGCGGCTCACACCTGATGGCGGAGCGTAGCCAGCAGCCCCATGTAATTGTGCGAGTGGCAACGCTGGATGATGATCCGGGCGTCAGTCCCACCTCGCACATATGGGCGAGCCACGATGTACCCTGGCTCGCCTATGAGGATATGGAACGCTGGGACGAGTGGAAGCCATGACCTAGACGCGCGGCTCACCCGGTGCCTTGGCTGGCGCTGCATATTGCGGCTTCAGGTGACCGTCCTGGTCCAGCAGCCAAGCATCCATGATCTGCCGCACGACCGGTCCTGCAACGCGACCACCGGCCTCACCGTTTTCGATCATCACCGAGATCACGATTTTCGGGTGTTCGGCGGGAGCAAAGCCGACGAACAAGGCGTTGTCGCGGTGGCGTTCCAATGTCTTCTCACGGTTATAGCGCTCGCCCTGCTTGATCGCGACCACTTGGGCCGTACCACTCTTGCCGGCGATGCGATATTGCGCACCTTGCGCAGCGGCCCGGGCGATACCGCGCGGATCGTGCATTACCAGTTGCATGCCGTGGTTGACCTGCTCCCAGTCGCGAGGGTCTTTGAGTACAACGTTCGGCATGGGGTTTTCGTCAACGGGCGGCACGCCATTGATCGTTTTGGCCAGGTGCGGTCGGTTCCATACACCTTTGTTGGCGATCAGCGCGGTGGCCTGAGCCAGTTGCAGCGGCGTGACCTGCATGTAGCCTTGGCCGATGCCGAGAATCACGGTTTCGCCTGGAAACCAGGGCTGGCGGCGGGTCGCGCGCTTCCAGGCCTGAGACGGCATCAGGCCGGCTGACTCTTCAAACATGTCTAGGGATACTTTCTGACCCAGGCCGAATTCCGCGAGATAGTCGTGTAGGCGGTCGATACCCAGCTTGTGGGCCAGGTCGTAAAAGTATGTGTCGTTAGAGCGCATGATGGCTGCGTCCATATCCACCCAACCGTCGCCGCTATGGTTCCAGTTGCGGTATTTGTGGTCGAAGTCGGGTAGTTGGTAGTAACCCGGGTCGAACACCCGGGTTTGGGCGGTGACGACACCGCTGTCTAGGCCTGCGATGGCCACTTCTGGCTTGATGGTCGACCCCGGTGCGTACAGGCCTCTAAGGACACGGTTGAACAGCGGTCGATCGATGGAGTCGTGCAGCGCGGCATATTCCTTGAAGCTGATACCGGTTACGAACAGGTTCGGATCGAAGCTGGGCTTGCTGACCATGGCCAGTACTTCACCGGTTTGCGGGTCAAGTGCCACTACTGAGCCGCGACGATCACCCAGGGCCTCCTCAGCCGCTTCCTGGAGCTTGACGTCGAGGCTCAGGACGATGTTCTTGCCGGGGATCGGGTCAGTATGCTTGAGCACGCGCAGCACGCGACCCTGGGCGTTGGTCTCAACCTCTTCATAACCGACATGACCGTGTAGCTCGGATTCGTAAAACCGCTCAATACCGGTCTTGCCGATAGACTGCGTGCCACGGTACTCCACCGAGTCGAGGGTCTTAGATTCTTTCTCGTTGATACGGCCCACATAGCCAATGGAGTGGGCGAAGTGAGCGGCCAGCGGATAGTGACGGACGAACTGTGGTTCTACATCGACCCCCGGCAGGCGGAACTCATTCACTGCCAGCAACGCAATTTGCTCTTCGGTCAACTCGTAAAACAACGTCACTGGGACGAAGGGATGGCGCGCTTGCTTCAAGGCCTTGTCGAATAATCCACGGTCCTCAGGCGGCAAGTGCAGGAGATTGACTATGGCATCCAACTCTCCCTTGAGGTCGGTGGTGCGTTCTCGGGTGATGGTCAGGTTGTAGCTGGGGCGATTGTCGGCCAATACCACACCGTTGCGGTCATAGATAAGGCCACGCGTCGGTGTAATGGGTAATACGTGGACGCGGTTGTTCTCAGAAATTGTGGAGTGGTAGTCGAACTGTACGACCTGCAGGAAATACATACGCCCCACCAGAGCGCATGTGATGCCAATGACCAGTAGCGCGCAAGCGAGCAAGCGTTTATTGACAAGACGGTTTTCTTTTTCGTGATCTTTGATCGGTATTGGTTCTGGCATTTCTACAGCATCTCGTTGAAGAGGGTCGACGCCGCATCCTGCGATGAAAGATCAATCCTTGGGAAAATGTGCTGCACCATACCAAAAATGCAGAAACACTTTGCATTGAATTCCTCAACGGTACTTTGACGGATGTTTGCACATCAATGACCAAGGTGGCAGGCCCGCCGTCCCTGAGGATATTCGAGAGCTCGCCCTGACCCGCCCTCGCACTTTCCGATCGCCCAAAACAAAACCCCATCTGCTTTCGCAAATGGGGTTTCGGAATTTAATCTTGACGATGACCTACTCTCACATGGGGAAACCCCACACTACCATCGGCGATGCATCGTTTCACTACTGAGTTCGGGATGGGATCAGGTGGTTCCAATGCTCTATGGTCGTCAAGAAATTCGGGTACTGAGTCGTGACCAGTTGGCCTCGCTTCAGCAAATTGGGTATGTGATAGCTTTCGGTGTTTGCAAGAGTCGAACTTTCGGTTCATTTCGTCTTCACACACCGCAATCTGGTGCTCTTTCGCTTTTAAGCTCGAAGCAAGCAAATTGCTTGGGTGTTATATGGTCAAGCCTCACGGGCAATTAGTATTGGTTAGCTCAACGCCTCACAGCGCTTACACACCCAACCTATCAACGTCGTAGTCTTCGACGGCCCTTCAGGGAACTCAAGGTTCCAGTGAGATCTCATCTTGAGGCTAGTTTCCCGCTTAGATGCTTTCAGCGGTTATCTATTCCGAACATAGCTACCCGGCAATGCCACTGGCGTGACAACCGGAACACCAGAGGTTCGTCCACTCCGGTCCTCTCGTACTAGGAGCAGCCCCTCTCAAATCTCAAACGTCCACGGCAGATAGGGACCGAACTGTCTCACGACGTTCTAAACCCAGCTCGCGTACCACTTTAAATGGCGAACAGCCATACCCTTGGGACCGGCTTCAGCCCCAGGATGTGATGAGCCGACATCGAGGTGCCAAACACCGCCGTCGATATGAACTCTTGGGCGGTATCAGCCTGTTATCCCCGGAGTACCTTTTATCCGTTGAGCGATGGCCCTTCCATACAGAACCACCGGATCACTAAGACCTACTTTCGTACCTGCTCGACGTGTCTGTCTCGCAGTCAAGCGCGCTTTTGCCTTTATACTCTACGACCGATTTCCGACCGGTCTGAGCGCACCTTCGTACTCCTCCGTTACTCTTTAGGAGGAGACCGCCCCAGTCAAACTACCCACCATACACTGTCCTCGATCCGGATAACGGACCTGAGTTAGAACCTCAAAGTTGCCAGGGTGGTATTTCAAGGTTGGCTCCACGCAGACTGGCGTCCACGCTTCAAAGCCTCCCACCTATCCTACACAAGCAAATTCAAAGTCCAGTGCAAAGCTATAGTAAAGGTTCACGGGGTCTTTCCGTCTAGCCGCGGATACACTGCATCTTCACAGCGATTTCAATTTCACTGAGTCTCGGGTGGAGACAGCGCCGCCATCGTTACGCCATTCGTGCAGGTCGGAACTTACCCGACAAGGAATTTCGCTACCTTAGGACCGTTATAGTTACGGCCGCCGTTTACCGGGGCTTCGATCAAGAGCTTCGCGTTAGCTAACCCCATCAATTAACCTTCCGGCACCGGGCAGGCGTCACACCCTATACGTCCACTTTCGTGTTTGCAGAGTGCTGTGTTTTTAATAAACAGTCGCAGCGGCCTGGTATCTTCGACCGGCATGAGCTTACGGAGCAAGTCCTTCACCCTCACCGGCGCACCTTCTCCCGAAGTTACGGTGCCATTTTGCCTAGTTCCTTCACCCGAGTTCTCTCAAGCGCCTTGGTATTCTCTACCCAACCACCTGTGTCGGTTTGGGGTACGGTTCCTGGTTACCTGAAGCTTAGAAGCTTTTCTTGGAAGCATGGCATCAACCACTTCGTTAACTAAAAGTTAACTCGTCATCAGCTCTCGGCCTTAAGATCCCGGATTTACCTAAGATCTCAGCCTACCACCTTAAACTTGGACAACCAACGCCAAGCTGGCCTAGCCTTCTCCGTCCCTCCATCGCAATAACCAGAAGTACAGGAATATTAACCTGTTTTCCATCGACTACGCTTTTCAGCCTCGCCTTAGGGACCGACTAACCCTGCGTCGATTAACGTTGCGCAGGAAACCTTGGTCTTTCGGCGTGGGTGTTTTTCACACCCATTGTCGTTACTCATGTCAGCATTCGCACTTCTGATACCTCCAGCAAGCTTCTCAACTCACCTTCACAGGCTTACAGAACGCTCCTCTACCGCATCACTTACGTGATACCCGTAGCTTCGGTGTATGGTTTGAGCCCCGTTACATCTTCCGCGCAGGCCGACTCGACTAGTGAGCTATTACGCTTTCTTTAAAGGGTGGCTGCTTCTAAGCCAACCTCCTAGCTGTCTAAGCCTTCCCACATCGTTTCCCACTTAACCATAACTTTGGGACCTTAGCTGACGGTCTGGGTTGTTTCCCTTTTCACGACGGACGTTAGCACCCGCCGTGTGTCTCCCATGCTCGGCACTTGTAGGTATTCGGAGTTTGCATCGGTTTGGTAAGTCGGGATGACCCCCTAGCCGAAACAGTGCTCTACCCCCTACAGTGATACATGAGGCGCTACCTAAATAGCTTTCGAGGAGAACCAGCTATCTCCGAGCTTGATTAGCCTTTCACTCCGATCCACAGGTCATCCGCTAACTTTTCAACGGTAGTCGGTTCGGTCCTCCAGTTAGTGTTACCCAACCTTCAACCTGCCCATGGATAGATCGCCCGGTTTCGGGTCTATTCCCAGCGACTAGACGCCCTATTAAGACTCGCTTTCGCTACGCCTCCCCTATTCGGTTAAGCTCGCCACTGAAAATAAGTCGCTGACCCATTATACAAAAGGTACGCAGTCACCCAACAAAGTGGGCTCCCACTGCTTGTACGCATACGGTTTCAGGATCTATTTCACTCCCCTCTCCGGGGTTCTTTTCGCCTTTCCCTCACGGTACTAGTTCACTATCGGTCAGTCAGTAGTATTTAGCCTTGGAGGATGGTCCCCCCATATTCAGACAAAGTTTCTCGTGCTCCGTCCTACTCGATTTCATGACTAAGAGATTTTCGCGTACAGGGCTATCACCCACTATGGCCGCACTTTCCAGAGCGTTCCGCTAATCTCAAAGCCACTTAAGGGCTAGTCCCCGTTCGCTCGCCACTACTAAGGGAATCTCGGTTGATTTCTTTTCCTCAGGGTACTTAGATGTTTCAGTTCCCCTGGTTCGCCTCTTACGCCTATGTATTCAGCGTAAGATAACCATCTTATGATGGCTGGGTTCCCCCATTCAGACATCTCCGGATCAAAGTCTGTTTGCCGACTCCCCGAAGCTTTTCGCAGGCTACCACGTCTTTCATCGCCTCTGACTGCCAAGGCATCCACCGTATGCGCTTCTTCACTTGACCATATAACCCCAAGCAATCTGGTTATACTGTGAAGACAACATTCGCCGAAAATTCGATTTGGCTCTTTCGAGCCACTCACAAATTTTACCTTAGCCTGATCCGTTACCAGTGAAAGTAACGTTCAGTCTATCTTTCTATCACATACCCAAATTTTTAAAGAACGATCTAATCAAAGACTAGAAATCAACATTCACCATCATCACAATGGAATGCTCATTTCTAAGCTTTCAACAAACAGAAGCAGTAGTGGTGGAGCCAAACGGGATCGAACCGTTGACCTCCTGCGTGCAAGGCAGGCGCTCTCCCAGCTGAGCTATGGCCCCGTATTTCTACAGGCGTTTCCCACACAAAATTGGTGGGTCTGGGCAGATTCGAACTGCCGACCTCACCCTTATCAGGGGTGCGCTCTAACCAACTGAGCTACAGACCCAATTTCGGGCTGCTTCTTTATCGTCTTCTTCAATGAATCAAGCAATTCGTGTGGGAACTTATGGAGCAGCTGATGTCGTCGATTAAGGAGGTGATCCAGCCGCAGGTTCCCCTACGGCTACCTTGTTACGACTTCACCCCAGTCATGAATCACACCGTGGTAACCGTCCTCCCGAAGGTTAGACTAGCTACTTCTGGTGCAACCCACTCCCATGGTGTGACGGGCGGTGTGTACAAGGCCCGGGAACGTATTCACCGCGACATTCTGATTCGCGATTACTAGCGATTCCGACTTCACGCAGTCGAGTTGCAGACTGCGATCCGGACTACGATCGGTTTTATGGGATTAGCTCCACCTCGCGGCTTGGCAACCCTCTGTACCGACCATTGTAGCACGTGTGTAGCCCAGGCCGTAAGGGCCATGATGACTTGACGTCATCCCCACCTTCCTCCGGTTTGTCACCGGCAGTCTCCTTAGAGTGCCCACCATTACGTGCTGGTAACTAAGGACAAGGGTTGCGCTCGTTACGGGACTTAACCCAACATCTCACGACACGAGCTGACGACAGCCATGCAGCACCTGTCTCAATGTTCCCGAAGGCACCAATCTATCTCTAGAAAGTTCATTGGATGTCAAGGCCTGGTAAGGTTCTTCGCGTTGCTTCGAATTAAACCACATGCTCCACCGCTTGTGCGGGCCCCCGTCAATTCATTTGAGTTTTAACCTTGCGGCCGTACTCCCCAGGCGGTCAACTTAATGCGTTAGCTGCGCCACTAAGAGCTCAAGGCTCCCAACGGCTAGTTGACATCGTTTACGGCGTGGACTACCAGGGTATCTAATCCTGTTTGCTCCCCACGCTTTCGCACCTCAGTGTCAGTATCAGTCCAGGTGGTCGCCTTCGCCACTGGTGTTCCTTCCTATATCTACGCATTTCACCGCTACACAGGAAATTCCACCACCCTCTACCATACTCTAGTCAGTCAGTTTTGAGTGCAGTTCCCAGGTTGAGCCCGGGGATTTCACATCCAACTTAACAAACCACCTACGCGCGCTTTACGCCCAGTAATTCCGATTAACGCTTGCACCCTCTGTATTACCGCGGCTGCTGGCACAGAGTTAGCCGGTGCTTATTCTGTCGGTAACGTCAAAACAATCACGTATTAGGTAACTGCCCTTCCTCCCAACTTAAAGTGCTTTACAATCCGAAGACCTTCTTCACACACGCGGCATGGCTGGATCAGGCTTTCGCCCATTGTCCAATATTCCCCACTGCTGCCTCCCGTAGGAGTCTGGACCGTGTCTCAGTTCCAGTGTGACTGATCATCCTCTCAGACCAGTTACGGATCGTCGCCTTGGTGAGCCATTACCTCACCAACTAGCTAATCCGACCTAGGCTCATCTGATAGCGCAAGGCCCGAAGGTCCCCTGCTTTCTCCCGTAGGACGTATGCGGTATTAGCGTCCGTTTCCGAACGTTATCCCCCACTACCAGGCAGATTCCTAGGCATTACTCACCCGTCCGCCGCTCTCAAGAGAAGCAAGCTTCTCTCTACCGCTCGACTTGCATGTGTTAGGCCTGCCGCCAGCGTTCAATCTGAGCCATGATCAAACTCTTCAGTTCAAACATCTTTGGGTTTTTAAGAAACCCTAAACTTGGCTCAGCAATCGTTGGTTACATCTTTGATTTCTCGCGGAGTAACTTGTGATGCTGATAATCTTGTTGACTATCAGTCTGACTCCACAAGCACCCACACGAATTGCTTGATTCAGTTGTTAAAGAGCGGTTGGTTAAGATCTTTCGTCTCAACCGAGGCGCGCATTCTACAGCAGCCTCATTTGCTGTCAAGTGATTATTTTCAGAAGCTTTCGAAGATTTCTTCAACAACTTCAACCACTTGCGCTTCTGATCTCTCATCAGCGGAGGCGAATTCTACAGCGTTACACGCTGCTGTCAACACCTCTTTTTCAACTTCCTTTTGGCTTCAATGAACTGAAGCAACTTACCGCCGAAAACTGCGCAACTCATTGTTTACCAAGGAGTTTTCCGTTTCGACTGCGCCGGAATTGGGGCGAATTATAGGCTCCCAGAATTTTACGTCAACCTTTAATTTGGTTTTTCTATCAAGTCGCCCACCAACCTTCATGTCCTTCTATATATAGACAGCCACCCGCATAACACTGAGCAATATATTGCTCAATTCCAAGTAGTTAAGCATCATAGCAGCCTCTGCTACTCAAATATGACATCGGACGTACATCCCAATGACCACCTCTCCCCGCAGCCTGGCTTCGGCATTATTTCCTGTCGGCCTGCTGCTGATCGCCATGGCTTCCATCCAGTCAGGAGCCTCGTTGGCCAAGAGCATGTTCCCGATTGTAGGCGCACAAGGCACTACAACCCTGCGCCTAATTTTCGCCAGTGTGATTATGCTGCTCATATTGCGACCATGGCGCGCCAAGCTGACCGCCAAGTCCCTGCGCACCGTGGTCATCTACGGAATGGCCCTGGGCGGCATGAATTTCCTCTTCTATATGTCACTGCGCAGCGTGCCCCTGGGCATCGCCGTAGCCCTAGAATTCACGGGACCTCTTGCAGTGGCCATCTACGCGTCGCGCCGGGCGGTGGACTTCCTGTGGATTGCCCTCGCAATCGTCGGCCTGCTTCTATTGATCCCCATGGGAGAAGCGAGCAATGGTATCGACTTAGTTGGCGCAGCCTATGCTTTAGGAGCGGGAGTCTGCTGGGCACTCTACATTCTGTTCGGACAGAAAGCAGGTAACGACAACGGCGTCCAGACCGCGGCTCTTGGGGTGATGATCGCAGCACTGTTTGTCGCGCCCATTGGCATCGTCCACGCTGGCAGTGCCTTGTTGACGCCTGCGCTGATTCCAATAGCCATCGCCGTCGCCATTCTGTCCACTGCCCTGCCCTACACCCTGGAGATGGTAGCGCTGACGCGCCTCCCTGCACGAACTTTTGGCACCCTCATGAGCATCGAACCCGTATTCGGCGCGCTCTCAGGCCTACTCTTTCTGCAAGAGTACTTATCACTGGCACAATGGCTGGCCATTACCTGCATTATCCTGGCCTCGGTAGGCGCGACGCTGACGATGCGCAATGACTCGAAACCACTGGTTCCAGCGGATTGAATCATCTTTGAATGTACCTCTGGCATTTGCCGCTCATTTAGGCCATGTTTAAGCGCTAAACGAATGTCATTCATGGAGTTTTTCGACAAGGACAGCGCGAACACTACACTCGAGAGCGAGTAGAGCCGGCTTCAAGTATTGGGAAGTGGCTATTAAGGATGGGAATGAAGCGAATTTTGATAGTGTTAATGGTCGTAGCCATTGCTGGCTGTGCCGCGACTACCAAGACAGAAGTAAAACGGGGAAAAAGAGGACTGCATATCAACTGTTCCGGCCTGTCCTCCTCTTGGGACCAGTGCTACACCAGTGCAACCAACTCTTGCGGTACCAAGGGATATCGGGTCATCGCCAAGTCCGGTGACAATTCCGAGGAACCCGGGGACTATCCCTTTGGCATCAATCCTGCCGGGTACACCAGCCGCAGCATGATCGTTATCTGTAAGTAATCGCCCCCGAGCAGTCATCCTCGACTGCTCATCGTGCCCAATCAGCTCTCGATTAACACTCATCCTTGAACGCCGCTTGCAAGCAGATCGCAGGCGGCGTTTGCTTCAGATCAGATAGCTGCCGTACGCAGTTGCAACCACTCTAGCCCCGCGCCGCTCAGCAACGAGCTCAAGCGCTCACGCACCTGCGCGTGATACGCGTTGAGCCACGCGCGCTCATCCGTGGTGAGCAGCGACGGCTCAAGACAACGCGTGTCGATCGGGCAAAGCGTCAGGGTTTCAAACGACAGAAACTCACCAAACTCGGTCTTGCCCGCTTCGCGGTTCAGCACCAGGTTCTCGATACGCACACCCCAACGCCCCGGCCGGTACGTACCCGGCTCAATGGAAGTGATCATCCCCGGCTGCATCGCCGTTTGCGGAGCGGCGGCGGCCTGATAAGCAATCACTTGTGGACCTTCATGCACATTGAGGAAATAACCTACGCCGTGCCCAGTACCGTGGCCGTAGTCCACACCATCAGCCCATATCGGCGCACGGGCAATGGAATCCAGCAACGGCGATAGAATCCCCCTCGGGAAATGCGCACGGGACAGCGCAATAACGCCCTTCAGCACCCGGGTGCAGTCTCGTTTCTGCTCCTCACTCGGCGTACCGATAGGCACCATGCGTGTGATATCCGTTGTGCCGCCCAAGTACTGGCCACCCGAGTCGATCAGCAGCAAGCCA
This sequence comes from Pseudomonas sp. TE3911, assembly GCF_054062775.1. NCBI lineage: Bacteria > Pseudomonadati > Pseudomonadota > Gammaproteobacteria > Pseudomonadales > Pseudomonadaceae > Pseudomonas > Pseudomonas sp. TE3911. The sequence goes on from NZ_JBSSFP010000001.1 coordinate 3,467,449, forward strand.
TCACCTTCGATCACCGCATGCTCTTCCTCGGTGGCGTGGTAATGGGGCATTGCGCCATTGGCGTTAAAGGCGGCAATAGTGTTGAAACTCAGCGACACATAGTCGGGGCGACGGGTACGGGCTGCGGTCAGGTGTTCATCAATGGTCAACTCCGTGATGCGCTCACGGCCCAGCGCACTGTCCAGCCAGGCGAAGAATTCGCACAGAGCGGCGCCATCCTGCTCCATGGCCCGGCGGATGTGCTCGGCGTCTGCCAGACTCTTGCGTGATTTGGCCAATGTGGTTGGATTCAATCCTTCGATCAACTTGACGCCAGCATCCAGGTTTTCCAGCAAGCCGGCGGTTACGCGGGCAGGGTCGACGTGCAACCCTGCACCCGACGGCACTGCACGCAAGGCATCCGCGACCTCGCTGTAATCGCGCAACGCCACGCCATCCTGTTCAAGCACAGCACGCAGATCCGCGTCGACTTTACTCAGCGCCACGAACAACGTGGCCTGCTGTTGACTGATCAGCGCAAACGATACAAACACCGGGTTAAATGAAACGTCGCCGCCACGCAGGTTGAACAACCAGGCGATGTCGTCCAGGGTCGCGATAAAGTGCCAGTCGGCGCCCTTCTCTTTCAAACTGGCGCGCAGTGCAGCGAGCTTCTCGCCACGACTAACGGTCGCTTGCGGTGGCAGATGCGCATAAATCGGCTGGTTCGGCAGGCTTGGACGGTCTGTCCAAACCGTATCGAGCACGTCGATATCGGTACGCAAGCGCGCGCCACGTTCTGCCAGCTTGGCGCTCAAGGTGCGCGCCGAAGCGACCGCCATCACTGCACCGTCCACCGCCACCACACCGCCTTCCGGAGTTTGCTCGGCCAGCCACTCCAGTGGTCCAGGTTGGCCTGGCTGCAGTTTTACTAGCTCGATGCCGCTGCCCTTGAGCTCCTTGGTCGCTTGTTCCCAGTAACGACTGTCGGCCCACACGCCGGCGAAATCTGCGGTGACAATCAGCGTCCCCACCGAGCCATGGAAACCCGATAACCATTGGCGGCCCTGCCAGTAACCCGGCAAGTATTCGGACAAATGCGGGTCAGCCGACGGCACCAACAGGGCGTGGATGCCCTCGCGGCTCATCAGTTCGCGGGTGCGCGCCAGGCGCTGGGGAACCGTTCCATGGGTCAAAGGCTGCGTGCTCATTGTGTCTCCTGCTAACCACTAATAATTGTTATGTGAAAATCAGACGGCCCAGAAGGCCGGCGCGCTGGCCAGTGCGGCCTTAATCAATAGCACCGCTTGGTCAATATCCTGCTCGGTAGTGAACCGCCCCAGACTCAAGCGAATGGTGCGGCCGGCCGAGCGGGCGTCATGGCCAAGGGCAAGCAACACGTGGGACGGTGCATTGCTCGCAGAATTGCAGGCCGACGTCGCAGAAAAAGCGATACCGGCGCTCAATGCCGCGGCATTGAATTCACCTTCGCCGAACGTAAGGCTCAGGGTGTGGGGAATACGTTGCGTGGCACTGCCATTGAGGCGTACACCGGCGATCGATGCCAACTGATCCAGCAGGCGTTGCCGCAACGCGACGATCACCGCTTTCTCTTCGGTGAACGACTGCGCTGCCAGCGCAAATGCCGTGCCCATCCCTGCAATCTGGTGGGTCGCCAACGTGCCGGAGCGCAAGCCGCCCTCGTGTCCGCCGCCATGAATCTGGGCCAACACCTTCTGTTGCGCCCGAGGCCCGACGTACAGCGCGCCGATACCCTTGGGGCCGTACAACTTGTGCGCAGAAAACGACATCAAATCCACCGGCCATTGCGCCAGATCGATCGCCACCTTGCCTGCTCCCTGAGCCGCGTCCACATGCAGCAGCGCGCCGTGTTCACGCACCCGCGCGCCGATGCCGGGGATGTCATTCAGGGTGCCAAGTTCGTTATTCACCAGCATCAGCGAAACCAGGAAGGTGTCTTCGCGCAACGCCTCACTGACCGCGTCGACGCTGATCAAACCGTCGGCGTCGGGTACCAGATAGGTCACGGCTACGCCGGCTTCCTGCAACTGTCGCGCGGTGTCCAGCGTGGCCTTGTGCTCGATCTGGCTGGTGATGATATGCCCACCGGCCACACCCCGCGCCTGGAACACGCCTTTGATGGCGAGGTTGTTGGATTCAGTGGCGCCGGAGGTCCAGACGATCTGCTCAGGCTGTGCGCCCACCAACTCGGCCACCTGGCGACGCGCCTGTTCAACCGTTTGCCGGGCCGCCTTGCCGTAAGCGTGGGAACTGGACGCGGGGTTACCGAAATTGGCGTTGAAGCCCAGGCACTCGACCATCACCTGGATGACCCGCTCGTCCACCGGGGTGGTGGCGGCGTAGTCGAAATACAAAGGACGTTTATTCATGACAGTTAAGACTCGCAAAGCAGGTTCCCGAGAGCGGCGTCTCAGGAGCATCGGCCGGAACAGAGGTCGTCATGTCTACCGGATCGAATGCCATTAAAGAAGGACAACTTTAAGTAAATGTGCGTAGGAACGCTCCTGAAATTCAGCTTAACAGGCTGAAGTCGCGCCATGGAAAACAAAAAGCCCGAGGTCCTTAAAGGGCGCCTCGGGCTTTTTGCTGCGCAGAACGCGATCAACTGGGACGACCATGAAGTACGACGTCGCGCTCGGCATTCATTTCACCTTGGCGATCAAAGCCGAAGGACTTCTGTGGCTGACCGGTCAGTGCCGCACGCTGCTGTTGATATTCATCGAACGACAAGCCTCGACGACTCAGCGCTTCAAGAGCCAATTGCTTGGTCTCTTCGGCAGAGTAGGGACGTAATTCTGGCGATGGATGGCTCGCACAGCCGGCGAGTACGGCGCTGACAATCAATAAGCAAACGGCGAGGAATCGGTTCATGGCGGCGGCCCTGCAAAGGAGGTTTCGAGTCAATGAACACAGGCTACTCCCGACGTCATTCGGTGAAAAATCACCGTCCGTGATAGTCGCTATCAACCGCCGAAGCACCCTCCGATAGCCCCTCATATATTTCCTTATGATCTATAAATATGGAAATACGTTCATTTACGGAATAACAGTAACCCTCTATAACTAGCTCCAATTCTGCCAGGCACTGTTCGCCAAGCAACTGTTGCCCAGGCAACAGCCATTCAACAAATCACCAGGCAGGCAACAGCAACATTTTTCAGCAGTGAGCCGCAGCCCAAGCCAATCAAGGCCTGCAGCCGTTGGTACAGCTCTTGCTCAACACCTTGCACCTCACTTGCTATGAACCACTGTTGAAAAAGGAACTGTTCATGACCCGTCCACTGAATGTCGTTGCCCTCTCCGGCGGAACCTGGCGCCCGTCGCGCACCCTGGTGTTGACCCAAGCCGTTCTGGCCGAATTGGCCACCCTCCTGCCAATCCAGACCACACTGATCGAACTGGGCGACATTGCCCGGCCACTGGGTGGTGCACTGTCGCGCGATGAATTGCCCGCCGAAGTCGAAGCCCAACTGTTGGCCATCGAACAGGCCGACCTGCTGATCGTCGCCGCGCCGGTCTATCGCGGTTCCTACCCTGGCCTGCTCAAGCACCTGTTCGATCTGGTCGGTCTCAACGCCCTGGTCAACACCCCGGTGCTGCTCGCCGCCACCGGTGGTAGCGAACGCCACGCGCTGGTCCTCGACCATCAACTGCGCCCGCTGTTCGCCTTCTTCCAGGCCCTGACCCTGCCGATCGGTGTGTACGCCACCGAAGCCGACTTCACCGACTACCAAATAACCAGTGAGCCCCTGAAGGGCCGGATACGCCTTGCGGCAGAACGTGCTGCACCCTTGTTTGCAGCGCACTCCCCTTCTCTGCTGAAAATCGCTTAAGGATTGGTCATGGATGTTTTCTGGTTTCTGCCGACACATGGCGACGGTCATTACCTGGGCACCACCCAAGGTGCCCGGCCCGTCACGCTCAATTATCTGAAGCAAGTCGCCCAGGCGGCTGACAACCTGGGTTACTACGGTGTGTTGATTCCTACCGGCCGCTCGTGTGAAGACTCCTGGGTCATCGCCTCGGCGCTGGTACCGCTGACAGAACGCCTGCGTTACCTGGTGGCCATTCGTCCCGGCATCATTTCGCCGACCGTCTCGGCACGCATGGCCGCCACCCTGGATCGCCTGTCCAACGGCCGCCTGCTGATCAACGTAGTGACCGGTGGCGACCCCGACGAAAACCGTGGCGACGGCAGCTTCCTCGACCACGCTGAACGTTACGAAGTCTCCGACGAATTCCTACGGATATGGCGCCGCGTATTGCAGGGTGAATCGGTGGATTTCGAAGGCAAACACCTGCGCGTGCAAAACGCCAAGGCGCTTTACCCACCAGTGCAGAAGCCTTACCCACCGCTGTACTTCGGTGGATCCTCCGACGCCGCCCACGACCTCGCCGCCGAACAGGTGGATGTGTATCTGACGTGGGGCGAGCCGCCCGCCGCCGTCGCGGAAAAACTCGCGGATGTGCGTGAGCGCGCCGCGCGCCACGGGCGTACGGTGAAGTTTGGCATTCGTCTGCATGTGATCGTGCGCGAAACCGAAGAAGACGCCTGGAAAGCCGCCGACAAACTGATCGAGCACATCAGCGACGACACCATCGCCGCCGCGCAAAAATCCTTCTCACGCTTTGACTCCGAAGGTCAGCGCCGCATGGCCGCCCTCCACGACGGGCGCCGCGACAACCTGGAAATCGCGCCCAACCTGTGGGCCGGTGTCGGCCTGGTGCGCGGCGGTGCCGGTACCGCGTTGGTGGGCAACCCGCAACAAGTGGCCGAACGCATTAAGGAATACGCCGACCTGGGCATCGAGAGCTTCATCTTCTCCGGCTATCCGCATTTGGAAGAGGCCTATCGCTTCGCCGAACTGGTGTTCCCGCTGCTGCCGGAACCCTACGCCAGCCTCGCTGGACGCGGTATCACCAACCTCACCGGCCCGTTCGGCGAAATGATTGCCAACGATGTACTGCCGGCCAAGGCCTGATCGGCGCAGCGGCGGCACCGGCCCGGGCCGCTGCTGCCAATAAAGAGGAAAACCCGTGACAGCCAAACCCCACAGCGTCCTGCCATCTCCCCTGCAGACCGCCAAACTGCTGGCCGCCGAATTCGCCCTCAGCGCCGTCGAACGCGACGAGCGCGGCGGCACACCCAAAACCGAGCGTGACGCCCTGCGCCACAGCGGCCTGCTGGCCGTGAGCATTCCCACCCAATACGGCGGCCTCGGCGCCCGCTGGAGCGACACCTTGGGCATCGTGCGCGAATTCGCCAAGGTCGACAGCTCCATCGCCCACGTCTTCGGCTTTCATCACCTGATGCTGGCCACCGTGCGCCTGTTTTCACGCCCGGACCAATGGCAACCCTGGTTCGAACAAACCGCGCGCAAGAACTGGTTCTGGGGCAACGCCCTCAATCCATTGGACACGCGCACCGTGGTCAAGGACTTCGGCGGCTGGCGCGAATTCTCCGGCAAAAAGAGCTTCTGCTCCGGCGCCAGCGACTCGGAAATGCTGATCGCCTCGGCGGTGGATGAAAATGCCGGCGGCAAACTGCTGATTGCCGCCATCCCCAGTGGGCGCAGCGGCATCACTCTGCACAATGACTGGAACAATATCGGCCAACGCCAGACCGACAGCGGCAGCGCCAGCTTCGAACGGGTGCGCGTCGAAGAGTCGGAATTGCTGCTCGACCCAGGCCCGCTGAGCACGCCGTTCGCCTGCCTGCGCCCGCTGATCGCACAGTTGACCTTTACCCATATGTTTCTCGGCATTGCCGAAGGCGCATTCGAAGAAGCACGCACCTACACCCTCACCGAAACCCGTGCCTGGCACAAATCCTCGGCCGAGGACGTGCGCCAGGATCCTTACGTGCTCCACCACTACGGCGAGTTCTGGGTGGCCCTCGAAGGCGTGCGCCTGCTGGTGGAGCGAGCCGCCGAGCTACTGGACCAAGCCTGGGCCAAAGGGCCAAACCTCAGCGAACACGAGCGCGGCCAACTGGCAATTGCCATCGCCACCGCCAAGGTCGCCGCCACCCGCCAAGGCCTGGATCTGTGCAGCCGTCTGTTTGAAGTCACCGGCGCGCGTTCAACCCATGCCTCCCTGCGCCTGGATCGCCACTGGCGCAACCTGCGCACGCAAACCCTGCATGACCCGGTGGACTACAAGCTCCATGAACTGGGGGACTGGGCGTTGAACCAATCCCTGCCGATTCCTACGTTCTACTCATAAAAAAGAGGTGCCCATGCAGCTTCTAACCCTACCGCCCTCGCCCGCCCTTGCGACCTCGATTCGCGCCACGGCCCAGGTCTTCGAAGACCCGAAATCCCAGGCGCTGCTCGACCATATCCAGCAAGTGGCGCCCAGCGAAGCCAGCGTGCTGATCATCGGCGAAACCGGGACCGGTAAAGAGCTGGTGGCGCGCCACATTCATAACCTCAGCGCGCGGCGCAACCGCCCGTTCGTGGCAGTGAACTGCGGCGCCTTCTCTGAATCCCTGGTGGAGGCCGAACTGTTCGGCCATGAAAAAGGCGCCTTTACCGGCGCCCTCAGCGCCAAGGCTGGCTGGTTCGAAGAAGCTGATGGTGGCACGTTGTTCCTTGATGAGATCGGCGATTTACCGATGGCCATCCAAGTCAAATTGCTGCGTGTCCTACAGGAACGCGAGGTCGTACGCTTAGGTTCGCGCAAGAGCATTCCGATTGATGTGCGCGTACTGGCTGCAACCAACGTGCAGTTGGAAAAAGCCATCAACGCCGGGCATTTCCGCGAAGACCTCTACTACCGACTCGACGTGGTGAGCCTGGAACTCAGCCCGCTGCGCGAGCGCCCCGGCGATATCCTGCCGTTGACCCGGCACTTTATCGAGGCTTACAGCCGACGCCTGGGCTACGGCCCGATCACGATCAGTCGCGAAGCCGAACAAAAACTCAAGAGCTACAGCTGGCCGGGCAATATCCGCGAACTGGAAAACGTCATCCACCACACCCTGCTGATCTGCCGTAACGGCGTGATCGAACGGGATGATTTACGCCTGTCGAACATGCGCATTGAGCGCCAGGACGACAGTCAGCACGGCACCGACAACAGCGCCGAAGCCTTGTTGGAGCGCGCCTTCCAAAAGCTTTTCGAAGAACAGGCTGGCGCCCTGCATGAAAAGGTCGAAGACGCCCTGCTTCGGGCCGCTTACCGTTTCAGCCATTACAACCAGGTGCATACCGCCAACCTGCTGGGCCTGAGCCGTAACGTCACGCGCACACGCCTGATCAAGATTGGCGAATTGGCGGTGAATAAGCGTCGGCCGGGGGAGAACGTGCAAGGTGAACGGATGCTGCATTTATCCATATAGACGGCAGTGCAATGCATTGTCATGGCTGCGCTCAAAACTGCGCAGCACCTGGAACGAACCAAAGGTCACCGCCGTGGCCTGATGGGCGCGAATCAGTGTCCAGAAGTCTTCCTCACCCTGCTCAAAACGCTTGAACGCTGCCTCACCGTGCGCTCGGGACGTCCATTGCAGGTAATTAAGCACCCGCCGGCCGTCATCGCTGACCTGCACGCTCGCACTGAGAAATCCGTCATGGCCCTGGGCCAAACGCTCGCTTTGGGTGGACAAGGCCGCCACCAGGGCAACTTGCTGCTGAGGCTCGATATGGAACTCGATCAGCTGAGTGAAGCCGAGATTCTTCTCTGATACCTGCATGAATACTCCCCTTCCGCTGTAGGCAGAATCTTGCGATTCGATACCACGCAGGGTAAAACCTCCAGTTAAGTCAAGGTCAAGCGCTTAATCGGAGTTTTCATGATTACCAAGGAACTCACCGTCGGCCAACTGGCCGCCCGTAGCGGCGTGGCCGTCACGGCCCTGCACTTCTACGAAACCAAGGGACTGATTCAGAGCAATCGCAACGCGGGCAATCAGCGGCGCTATCCGCGGGATGTATTACGCCGCGTGGTGGTGATTAAGATCGCCCAGCGCTTGGGGATTCCCCTGGCGACGATTGGCGAGGCATTACAGACGCTGCCAAATGGCCGCACCCCCACAGCCAAAGACTGGGAACGTTTGTCGGCACTGTGGCGCGAAGACCTGGACGAGCGCATCAACAAAATGATGCTGCTGCGCGACAAGCTCAACGGCTGCATCGGCTGCGGATGCTTGTCGTTGGAAGCATGCCCGCTGCGCAATCAGGATGACCTGCTGGGTGAGCGCGGGCCTGGTGCGCAATTGCTCGAGCCCAGTTGAGCTTTCTCGTCGTAACCGCCGGAGCCCTTGACTGGCGTGGCCTATCGTGAAAGGCCGGACCTGCGCATCGACAATGCCACCGAGGGCATCGAGCGCTACAAGAAAGCCTTCGGCGGCACCCACGCGTGTTTGTCGTAAAGGGTTCTGGCAGTCATTTTGGGCGGGCCGTTCAACGGCCAAGCCCATCCTACGCAGCGCGCCGGCCCTATCAACGCCTGCTCGGTGATAGCTCGGAACATGTTTCGTGTTCGATAAACGGGTAAAAAACCACCGAATGTGAATCCGAAACATTTTCTTTCATATCCGGGTTAGGGATTTCTCATTCTCATCCGTCTTATTTAGATACAGCCTGTCGCGTCAGCAAAAGCTACGACTGGCCTTTTCCGGGCCTCCCTCGCCCCCCTCCGATCAAGACCCTCATTTACATGTCGAAGAAGTCACGCTCCAAACTCTGGTTTCTCGTACATAGCTGGCTGGCGTTGCCCATCTGGTTCTTTGTACTGATCGTCTGCGTCACCGGCACCCTGGCGGTGGTCAGCCAGGAAATCGTCTGGCTGGCCAACCCGGATATCCGCGCGAGCAAACCGTCGGATGACGCCGAACTGTTGAGCTACGACCAAGTGATCAGCGCCATCAAGCGTGCCGAGCCCGAGGTGATTGTCCAATCGCTCAGCCGCCCAGATGAGTCGCACTTCGCCCTGAGTGTCGACCTCAGCTACCCCGACGGGCGCTCGCTTGAGGTCTACGTCAACCCTTACACCGGCGCGATCCAGGGCATCAGCCCGTCGTTCAATTTCCGTCAGTTCACCCGTGCGCTGCACGGCTGGTGGCTGGTGCCGTTCACCAATGGCTACAGCTGGGGCTGGTACCTGGTGTCGTTGCTTGGTCTGCCGCTGCTGGCCTCGCTGGTTACCGGGCTGGTGGTCTACAAGCGCTTCTGGAAAGGTTTTTTCAAACCAACCCTGCGGTTTCGCCACGGTGCGCGAATCTTCTGGGGTGACTTCCACCGCCTGAGCGGTATTTGGTCTATCTGGTTTATCGCAGTCATTTCCATCACCGGCACCTGGTTCCTGATCCAGGCGATCCTGGGGGACAACCAGATTTCAATTTCCAGCGAGCCCATCGTCCCGGTGATCGCCCGTGAAAAAGTACCGTCCTCGGCAGCAGGTGTGCCGGCACCGATGATTCCCCTGGATGAAGCCATCACCATTGCGACCCAGCGCATCCCTGGCCTGGAAGCGAGCTTCGTGCGCATGCCCTTCAACGCCTACAGCCACCTGCAAATCGGCGGCCGCGGCTGGTACCCACTGATGTACCAAACCGCCCAACTCAACCCCTATAGCGGCGAAATCGCTGTCTCGCACCTCCTGTCCGACCGCACCGCACTTGAGTTCGTCACCGAATCCATGCGCCCGCTGCACACCGGCGATTTTGGCGGACTGTGGATCAAGCTGATCTGGGCGTTCTTCGGCCTGGTGCTGAGCATGATGGTCTTGAGCGGCTTGCTGATATGGACCAAGCGCACCGCCTTGGCCACCCTCAATGCCCTCAAGCGCGAGGCCAAGACCCAGCGCAAGCCTGTTTCCACACCGGCCTTGCAGGCTGAAACTTCGGAGAGCCACTGATGAGCAAGGTCGCAGCGACACCGCCGACTCCCCTGCGGGCTTTCTGGCTGAAATGGCGATTCCATATCAATGTTCTGCTACTGCTGGTGCCCCTGGGCTTCATGCCCAAGTATTTTGCCGATGCCGCACTGTTTCGCGGTGACGCGGGTATCGGCGAGCGGGTGGCCGGAGAAATACAGGTTGGCCCCTGGAGCCTGACCCTCGCCGAGTTCCGCAATGAGGGCCCAAGCCCGGACCCGGCCGGCCCGATGAAGTTCTTCAACGCCGCTCTGTGCGACACCTGTGCCGACCAGGTCAAGGCTACTTACCTGCGCATCGGCAAGCCACGCAGCCTGCGCGCGGCCGGGGTGATCTTCTTTGGCACACCGTACCGCATGGGCGCCGCCCTGCCCGTCCCTGAACGCACACCTGCCGACGCCGAACTGTGGGTCACCATGGAAGGCTGGGACGGCACGATGCACCAGGGTTCCATCCCGCTGAGCCAGGCCTCGCCTGCCACCATTGCCTGGCTGAACAAGCAAGGAGTCAAACCATGATGATCAAGCACCTGTCCCGCGCCGCGCTGTTGCTGTGCGCGGGTTTAAGTACCGTGGCCCTGGCCCACAACCCTATGTGCGAATGCAAGGAAATCCCCGGCGAGCAGATCCAGTGCAAGGGCGGCTTCTCCGACGGCAGCGGTGCGCCCGGCGTGACCCTGGATGTGATCGGCTACGACGAAACCATCCTGGTGCCCGGCAAGCTCGGCCAGGATTCGACCCTGACCTTCAAGAAGCCATCCGCCGAGTTCTACGTGCTGTTTGACGCCGGCCCTGGCCACGTCGTTGAAATCGACCAAGCGGATATCCAGTCTCAATGAGTACGACACACGTTGTACGTCCCGCGGGCGCTGGCCACGAAACCCTCTACGTCCTGCTGCTGTGCCTGATCATCCTCGCGGTCGCCGGCACGGTGGTGGCGCTGCACGGCGAATCCCAGGAAGTGGCCGCCGTGCCCAGCCACCAGTTGGACGCCCGCCGCGACCTGAGCGCCGCCGAGCAAGGCATCTACGCCGACTTGCGGGTGACCCTGGATGAAATCCACTTGCTGCAGCAAGAGCAAAGCGCCCTGCCGACGCCTGGGCAATTGGCCGAAGAAGGCTTCGCGCCGTTCGCCCAGGATGCGAGTTCAGTCAGCCGTGGCGATCACCGCTGGCAGTTACTGGCGCCTGCGGCCTACTTCGGGTTGAGCCAGGCTCCGACCACCAGCGGTTCACTGCTGATGCGCGTACAAGGCACCGAGCCGGATATCTGGCTCAACCGCCGCAAAGACCTGGCCGCCCCCTCCGACCTCACTGACCAGGCGCTGATCGCGGCCGGCTGGCAGCAAGTGGTCGCGCAATTCGATGCCGGCGTTACCCGCCAGCACCGTCACTGAACGAGAAGACCGATTGCCCATGTCTATTTCATCTCCCCTGTTGCGCCTGTTGCTGGTCAGCCTGCTCAGCCTGATACTCGCCCCGCTGGCCAACGCCGAAGCGGCTAAACGCCTGCGTATCGGCATCACCCTGCACCCTTATTACAGCTACGTGGCCAATATCGTCGGCGACAAGGCCGACGTGGTGCCGCTGATTCCAGCCGGTTTCAACCCACACGCCTACGAGCCGCGCGCCGAAGACATCAAGCGCATCGGCACCCTGGACGTGATCGTGCTCAATGGCGTCGGTCACGACGACTTCGCCGACCGTATGATCGCCACCAGCGAGCGCCCGGACATCCCGGTGATCGAAGCCAACGCCAACGTGCCGTTGCTGGCCGCCACCGGCAATGCCGCGCGCGGTGCGGGCAAGGTGGTCAACCCGCACACCTTCCTGTCGATCAGTGCATCGATTGCCCAGGTCAACAACATCGCCCGTGAGCTGGGCAAGCTCGACCCGGACAACGCCAAGACCTACACCCAGAACGCGCGTGCCTATGGCAAACGCCTGCGCCAGATGCGCGCCGACGCCCTCGCCAAGTTGACCAGCGCGCCTAACCCGGACCTGCGCGTCGCCACTGTGCATGCGGCCTACGACTACCTGCTGCGTGAATTCGGCCTGGAAGTCACCGCCGTGGTAGAGCCGGCCCACGGCATTGAGCCCAGCCCCAGCCAGTTGAAAAAGACCATCGACGAACTGCGCGCCCTGGACGTGAAGGTGATCTTCTCGGAGATGGATTTCCCCTCCACCTACGTCGACACCATCCAGCGTGAATCCGGGGTCAAGCTGTACCCGCTGTCGCATATTTCCTATGGCGAATACAGCGCTGAAAAGTACGAAGTGGAAATGACCGGCAACCTCAATACGGTGGTCCGGGCGATTCAGGAGTCGGGCGCATGACGGCGGCACAATCCCTGAAGGTCGCCAGCGTCGGCCCGACACTCGACTTCGACACGGTGTCCCTGACCCTGGGCCGCACCGTGATCCTCGACAGCGTGAGTTTCCAGGTGCAGCCGGGCAGCATCCACGCGCTGGTCGGCCCCAACGGCGGCGGCAAGAGCTCGCTGATCAAGACCCTGCTGGGACAAACGCCGCATCAGGGTCGCTTGAGCCTGCAGTGGCCGACCACGCCGGGCACAATCGGCTATGTGCCCCAGGCGCTGGAATTCGACCGGGGTTTGCCGATGACCGTGGACGATTTCATGGCCGCCATGTGCCAGCGGCGCCCGGCGTTTCTGGGCTTGTCCAAGCATTACGCCGCGGCGATTGGCGAGGCTCTGGAACGGGTCGGCATGCAGGACAAACGCAAGCGGCGCATGGGTGCACTGTCCGGAGGTGAACGCCAACGCGTGCTGCTGGCCCAGGGCTTGATCCCTGCGCCGCAATTGCTGGTGCTGGATGAACCGATGTCGGCCCTCGATGAAGCGGGCATCCAGGTGTTCGAACGCCTGCTCAGTGACTGGCGCCTCGCCGGCATGACCGTGCTGTGGATCGAGCACGACCTTGAAGCCGTAGGCCGTCTGGCCGACCGCGTTACCGGCCTTAACCGCCGCGTGCTGTTCGACGCCACACCACAGGAGGCGCTCACCCCGGATCGCCTGCTGACCCTGTTCTCCACCCACCCTCGGAGCCCAGCGCAATGAGTTATGAAGCGTTTCGCCTGATGGTCCAGGGCTGGGCCTCTGCCGGTTACCTGCCGGAGGCACTGGCCTATGGTTTTGTAGTCAATGCCCTGCTCGCCGGTTTGCTGATCGGCCCAGTGCTCGGCGGCTTGGGCACGCTGGTAGTGGTAAAGCGCTTCGCGTTTTTCTCCGAAGCCGTCGGCCATGCTGCGCTGACCGGCGTCGCCGTGGGCATTTTGCTCGGCGAACCCTACACCGGCCCCTACGGCAGTCTGTTCGGTTACTGCCTGCTGTTTGGCATCCTGCTCAATTACCTGCGTAACCGCACCGGCCTGGCGCCGGACACTTTGATCGGCGTGTTCCTGTCGGTGTCCCTGGCGCTGGGCGCGAGCCTGCTGCTGATCCTGGCGGGCAAGATCAACGTGCACATCCTGGAGAACGTGCTGTTTGGTTCGGTGTTGACGGTCAACGGTAACGACCTGCTGGTGCTCGCGATTGTCGGCTCGCTGGTGATGGCTCTGGCGCTGCCGCTGTACAACCGCATCATGCTCGCCAGTTTCAACCCGCAACTGGCGGCAGTGCGCGGAGTGGCGGTGAAGACCCTCGATTATCTGTTCGTAATTCTGGTGACGCTGATCACCGTCGCGGCAGTCAAGGTCATCGGCGCGATTCTGGTCGGCGCCCTGCTGGTGATTCCAGCGGCGGCGGCGCGCCTGTTGAGCCAGTCGCTCAAAGGCTTCTTCTGGGTCTCGGTGGTGATCGCCACCGTCAGTACCCTGTGCGGGATCCTGCTGCCGATCATCTTCGACCTGCCGATTCCTTCCGGTGCCGCGATCATCCTGATGGCCGGTATCGCTTTCGCTTTTGCCGCCATCGCGCGCGGCACCGTGCCCAGCCTCAAAGGGAACTTTGGATAATGCGCTCTGTTCTTCAGCCTCTCGCCTTGGCCATCGCCTGTTTAATCACTCCGCCGCTGATCGCCGCCGAGGCAGTCAAACCGGCTGCCCACGCCGCCAAACCGGTCAAGGTGCTGGCGTCGCTGCCAATCACTTATGGCCTGGCCGAGGTGCTGCTCAAAGGCACCGACGTGCAGCTTGAGCGCGCAGCCCCGGCCAACCTGCCGGGCTCGCGCCAGGTGTCGTACTTCACCGGCCGTGGCGCCTCCGCACTGAGCGCGCTGGCCCAGGACGCCGACGCCGCCATCGGCCTGCGCTCGCTGTGGGCAGATGATCCGCTGTACCCCGTGGCACGGCGCAGCAACATCCGCATTGTCGAAGTCGATGCCGCACGCCCCGTGGACGGCGGGTTGCCGGGGATCGCCGTGCAACCGGGCGTCGCTGACGGTTTGAACAGCCAACCATGGCAATCGAGCAATAACCTGGGGCGCATGGCCGATGTCTTGTCCACCGACCTGAGCCGCCTGGCACCGGGCGCCAAGGTGAAAATCGACGCCAATCTGGCTGCACTCAAGCAACGCCTGCTCAAGCTCACCGCCGACAGCGAAGCCCGGCTGGCCAAGGCGGACAACCTGAGTGTGGTCAGTTTGAGCGATCACTTTGGGTATTTGGTCAGCAGCCTGAACCTGGAACTGATCAGCACCGATGCGCGACCGGATGCCGAGTGGACACCTGAGGCGTTGCACACACTCAGTACTGAATTGAAGGACAACGATGTGGCCGTGGTGCTGCACCATCGCCAGCCGAGTGAAGCGGTGAAAGCCGCCATCACGGCAGGCGGCTCGACATTGCTGGTGCTGAATGTCGACGGTGCAGACCCGGTGACGGAGTTGGAAACCAATGTGGATCAGGTGATCAAGACGCTCAGTCACTGATATGGAGGTGACCAGCATCCTGTTTTAGGGCTGCTTTGCAGCCCAGCGCAGGGCAAGCCTGCTCACTACAGAAGCAAGCTCAGCGCCGGGAGAGCGGTGGTTAAACCACATCCACGCCCACATGAATCGCATCATGCCGCCAGAACTCCAGGTCGCAGTCGATCAAGCGCTGGTGCTGGTCATAGTTAACCCGAGCAATCCGCAAACCCGGGCTGCCCACCGACACGCGCAATGCGGCGGCGGCTTCCACCGGCAGTGACGTCGGCACAATCTCGAAGCGCACCCGTCCGTAGTGCAAGTCGTATTTGCGCACGTACAACTCGGTCATCGACTGATTCAGGTCGCACTCAAGAATCCCCGGGAAATATTGCGGGTTCAGGTAGTGCTCCACATACAACACCAGTCGCCCATCGATCCGCCGGCTTCGGCA
Organism: Pseudomonas sp. TE3911; assembly: GCF_054062775.1. Lineage (NCBI taxonomy): Bacteria > Pseudomonadati > Pseudomonadota > Gammaproteobacteria > Pseudomonadales > Pseudomonadaceae > Pseudomonas > Pseudomonas sp. TE3911. The sequence continues at coordinate 3,482,667 of NZ_JBSSFP010000001.1, forward strand.
GATCTGGATCACGCTGGACAATGCCGGCAGTTGCAGCCATGCACACACCGCCGCCGATGCAGGTTGCAGGCGCGCCGAAATCACTTCGGTGGACGCCACGCGGCCCTGGTCGTTGACCATCGCGTGAAAGTGGCTGCGCTGCATCAGGTTGTAGGCCAATCGTGGCGGCGATACGAACCAACCCCGGCGTTCCTCGCGATAAATCTGCCCTTGGGCCTCAAGTTGTAACAAGGCTTCCCGCACGGTAATTCGGGTGGTACCGAACAACTCGCTGAGCTTGCGCTCGGCGGGAAGTTTGCTTGCAGGCGGCAAAAGTCCATGGTCGATCTGCTCTTGCAGCGCCAGGCCGATGGATGTCACCGCCTTGATTGCCTCATCACGCATCAACGTTACCTATCTGGACTAGACCAGCACCGTTCAGGTGCATAAAAGCTCCGCAATCGGGCCCTTGCGACTGCGTGCAAGCGTAGGCATTGCAGATGACCGACAGATGACAGCCCGCCTCAAGTGCATGCCGCACCCCTTGCAATACACCGGCCAAGTCCAGAGCCTACGGGCACTTGGGCATGGTCTACGCTCAGCCTGTGCCGAGCGACATCGGCGCGTTAAAAACGACAACGACATGAAACTGTCATCCATCGAGCCTAAATTGGCTCAGGTATTGCTCTGACCTAGACCAACACCACCGCAAACGTTCATAAAAACGCAGCGTTGAAAACGCCCAAAGGAGCTTCGGATGAAACAGCTTTTCCTGGCATCACTGTTAGGCTCGACCATTGCCATGTGCACCGCCGCCATGGCCGCTGATACCGATCTAAAAACCTTGGAAGCCGCCGCGAAAGCGGAAGGCGCCGTCAACAGCGTCGGCATGCCCGATGACTGGGCCAACTGGAAAGGCACCTGGGAAGACCTGGCCAAGACCTACGGCCTCAAGCACATCGACACCGACATGAGCTCGGCCCAGGAGATTGCCAAGTTCAAGGCCGAGAAAGACAACGCCAGCGCCGACATCGGCGACGTTGGCGCAGCGTTCGGTCCGATTGCGGTGAAGCAGGAAGTCACCCAGCCGTACAAACCGTCCACCTGGGCTTCGGTGCCGGACTGGGCGAAAGACAAAGACGGTCACTGGGCCCTCGCCTACACCGGCACCATCGCGTTTATCGTCAACAAGAAGCTGCTGCACGGTTCCGAAGTCCCCACCAGTTGGGCCGACCTGCAAACCGGCAAATACAAAGTCTCGGTGGGTGACGTGAGCACCGCGGCCCAGGCCTCCAACGCCGTGCTGGCGGCGGCCATCGCCAACAAAGGCGATGAAAAGAACATCGCGCCAGGCCTGCAGTTCTTCACCAAGATCGCCCAGCAAGGCCGGCTCGGCCTGTCCAACCCGACCATCGCCACCATGGAAAAAGGTGAAGTCGAAGTAGGCATCGTCTGGGACTTCAACGGCCTGAGCTACAAAGCCAAGATGGCCAACCCGGATGACTACGTGGTGCTGATCCCCTCGGACGGCTCGGTGAAATCCGGCTACACCACCATCATCAATAAATACGCCAAGCACCCGAACGCCGCCAAGCTGACCCGCGAGTACATCTTCAGCGATGCCGGCCAACTCAACCTGGCCAAGGGCAATGCGCGTCCGATTCGTGCGGAAACCGACCTGAAACTGCCGGCTGAAATCGCCAAGAACCTGATTCCGGGCGAGCAGTACACCAAGGCCAACCCGCAACCGATCAAGGATGCCGATGCCTGGGAAGCGACTTCCAAGAAGCTGCCGCAGCTGTGGAATGAGCAGGTCATCGTAGAGATGAAGTAAGGGTTTTTATCCCACATTGGAGCTCCAGTGGAGATCCAATGTGGGAGGGGGCTTGCCCCCGATGACGGTGGATCAGCTAACAAATCCGTTGCATGACACACCGCTATCGGGGGCAAGCCCCCTCCCACATTTTTGACCCCGTTCCTCCAGAGGAATTGAGCCAAGTCAATCGTTGCGGAGCGCTCTCCCCCATGAAGCACACTGTCATCCTTGTCGTGCTCGACGGCCTGAACTTCGAGGTTGCCCGACACGCCATGGGGCACTTGCAGGCCTATGTCGGCGCAGGACGCGCAGCCCTCTACAAGCTGGAATGTGAACTGCCCTCGCTGTCCCGCCCGCTCTATGAATGCATCCTCACCGGCGTGCCACCGATCCAGAGCGGTATCGTGCACAACCAGGTCGCGCGCCTGTCCAACCAGCGCAGCATTTTCCATTACGCCACCGACGCAGGTCTTAGCACTGCGGCTGCGGCTTACCATTGGGTCAGCGAGTTGTATAACCGCACGCCCTTTCTCGCCGCTCGTGATCGCCATACCGACGACACAACGCTGGCGATCCAGCACGGACATTTCTACTGGAATGACCATTACCCCGATTCCCACCTGTTCGCCGATGCCGAAAGCCTGCGACTCAAGCACGCGCCGGACTTTCTGCTGGCGCACCCGATGAACATCGACGACGCCGGCCACAAGCACGGCCTCGACAGCGCGCAATACCGCAACAGCGCACGCTCGGCCGACATCATCCTGGCTGACTACCTGCAAGGCTGGCTCGACGCAGGCTGCCAAGTGCTGGTGACCGCCGACCACGGCATGAACAACGACCGCTCCCACAACGGCCTGCTGCCGGAAGAACGTGAAGTGCCGCTGTTCGTCCTCGGCGATGCCTTCAGCCTGGATGCCAACGCCACGCCGAAACAGACCGACCTGTGCGGCACCGTCTGCGAACTGCTGGGCGTGCCCCACGACAAACCTGTATGCCGGGAGCTATTGAAGTGAATGCCATGACTCGCGGCAAATGGCTGGCATTGCTGTGCCTGGTGCCCTTCGCGCTGTTCTTTATCGTGTTCGAGATCGCACCGCTGGTGTGGGTGCTGATCAACAGCCTGCAAACCGAAGAGGCCGGCTGGGGCCTGGAAAACTTCACCCGGATCTTCAGCTCGAAGTTCTACCGGCAAGCGATCCAGTTCAGCCTGGAGATCAGTTTTTACTCCAGCATTTTCGGCATCATCATCGCCACTCTCGGCAGTTATTCGCTACGCCGCGTCGATGGGCCGCTGCGCAACTTCGTTACCGCCTTCGCTAACATGACGAGCAACTTCGCCGGCGTCCCCCTGGCGTTCGCGTTCATTATTTTGCTGGGGTTCAACGGCAGCATCACTCTCATGCTCAAGCAGGCCGGGATCATTCAGGACTTCAACCTGTATTCCAAGACCGGGCTGATCATCCTCTACACCTACTTCCAGATCCCCCTCGGCGTGTTGCTGCTGTACCCGGCCTTCGATGCGCTGCGTGAAGACTGGCGCGAGTCCGCGTCGTTGCTCGGCGCGAATGGCTGGCAGTTCTGGCGGCACATCGGTTTGCCGGTGCTGACGCCTGCGCTGCTGGGCACCTTCGTGATCCTGCTCGCCAATGCCTTGGGCGCCTACGCCACGGTCTACGCCTTGACCACCGGCAACTTCAACGTGCTGCCGATCCGTATCGCGGGGCTGGTCTCCGGCGATGTGTCCCTCGATCCGAACATGGCCAGCGCCTTGGCCGTTGTGCTGGTGGCGCTGATGACCGTGATCACCGTGGTCCATCAACTGCTGCTCAAGAGGAGCTACCATGTCTCGCGCTGAAGCCGGCCCGGCCTCCCTCTACCACCGCGTGGTGGTGTACCTGCTCTTTGCAATCCTGGTATTGCCGTTGGTGGGCACGTTCGTTTACTCGATTGCCAGTAGTTGGTCGGCAACCATCCTGCCGGCGGGCTTCACCGTGAAGTGGTACGTGCAGCTCTGGAGCGACCCGCGCTTTCTGATGGCCTTCGGGCAGTCGCTGCTAGTGTGCGTGGGCGCGTTGATCCTGTCGGTGGTGCTCATTCTGCCGCTGCTGTTCGTGGTGCATTACCACTTTCCCAAGCTCGACGCGCTGATGAACATCCTGATCCTGCTGCCCTTCGCGGTGCCGCCAGTGGTGTCATCGGTGGGCCTGCTGCAACTCTATGGTTCCGGGCCGTTGGCAATGGTGGGCACGCCATGGATTTTGATCGGCTGCTACTTCACCGTGGCGCTGCCGTTCATGTACCGGGCGATCACCAACAACCTGCAAGCCATCAACTTGCGCGACCTGATGGACGCCTCCCAACTACTGGGCGCCAGCACTTGGCAAGCGGCGATCTTCGTCGTGCTGCCCAACCTGCGCAAAGGCTTGATGGTGGCGCTGCTGCTGTCGTTCTCGTTCCTGTTCGGCGAGTTCGTGTTCGCCAACATCCTAGTGGGCACCCGCTACGAGACCCTGCAGGTGTACCTCAACAACATGCGCAACAGCAGCGGACACTTCACCAGTGCCGTGGTCATTTCCTATTTCTTCTTTGTGCTGGTGCTGACCTGGGCCGCCAATATCTTGAACAAGGACAAAAGCCAATGAGCTTCGTCAGCGTCCAACACTTGCAAAAGGGCTACTCCGGTACGCCCGTGTTTAGCGATATCAACTGCGAAATTGCCAAAGGCGAGTTCGTCACCCTGCTCGGCCCGTCCGGGTGCGGCAAGTCCACGCTGCTGCGCTGCATTGCCGGTCTGACCTCGGTGGACAGTGGGAAAATTCTGCTTGATGGCCAGGACATCGTTCCGCTGAGCCCGCAGAAAAGAAACATCGGCATGGTCTTTCAGAGCTACGCGCTGTTCCCCAACATGACCGTGGAACAGAACGTCGCCTTCGGTCTGCGCATGCAAAAGGTCAACGCCGACGACAGCCACAAGCGCGTGCAGGAAGTACTGCAACTGGTAGAGCTCAAAGACCTGGCCGGGCGCTACCCGCACCAGATGTCTGGCGGCCAGTGCCAGCGCGTGGCCCTCGCCCGCTCCCTGGTGACACGCCCACGCCTGCTGCTGCTGGATGAGCCGCTGTCGGCGCTGGATGCACGCATTCGTAAGCACCTGCGTGAGCAGATTCGCCAAATCCAGCGCGAACTGGGGCTGACCACGATTTTCGTGACCCATGATCAGGAAGAAGCCCTGACCATGTCCGACCGCATCTTCCTGATGAACCAGGGCAAGATCGTTCAAAGCGGCGATGCCGAGACCCTCTACACGGCGCCAGTTGACGTGTTCGCCGCCGGTTTTATCGGCAACTACAACCTGCTCGACGCCGACAAGGCCAGCCAATTGCTGCAACGCCCGATCAGTGGGCGCATCGCGATTCGCCCCGAAGCCATCGAACTGAGCCGCAGCGGCGAACTGGATGCACTGGTGCGCAGCCACAGCCTGCTGGGCAACGTGATCCGCTACCGCATCGAAGCGCGCGGCGTGGAACTGGTCGTCGATGTGCTCAACCGCTCGGCGGACGATCTTCACCCGGATGGTCAACGCCTGGCACTTTCCATCGACCCCAGTGCGCTGTGTGAAGTAGCCTGATGCAACGATTTACAAAGAGAGCGTGACGGATGGCATTGGTAATTTTTGATCTGGACGACACCCTGATCCACGGCGACTGCGCCACCCTGTGGAGCGAGCAGATGGGCCGCCTGGGATGGGTCGACCCCGAGTCGTTCATGCGCAGGAACAACGAACTGATGGACGCCTACAGCCGCGGCGAACTGGCCATGGAGGACTTCATGGACTTCAGCCTGGAGCCAATGATCGGCCGCACCCCGGAAGAGATCGATCATCTGGTCGAGCCGTGGGTGGAGGACGTGATTGAACCGCTGATCTACAGCGAGGCCACCAAGACCATCGCCAGGCATCGTGCGAATGGCGACCGGATTTTGGTGATTTCGGCATCGGGAACGCATTTGGTAAAACCGATTGCGGCGCGAATCGGTATTGATGAGGTGTTGGGGATTGATCTGGACGTGAGCCATGGCGTGTACAGCGGCCGTACCGTGGGTGTACTCACCTACCGCGAAGGCAAGATCACGCGATTGCTGGATTGGCTGGAGCAGGAACGTGAGACATTGGATGGCGCGTACTTCTATTCGGATTCGCGCAATGATCTGCCGTTGCTGCTGAAGGTGGATCAGCCGCAGGTGGTGAACCCGGATCCGGTGCTGCGCGAGCATGCAGAGAAGGCTGGCTGGCCAATCCACCATTGGATCTGACACGCCCTATCTTGAATTGAAATCCAATCAGGCGAATGTGGAGGGGGCTTGCTCCCGATGCCGGTGGGTCAGATGAAATATTCTTCACTGACACACGGTTATCGGGAGCAAGCCCCCTCCCCATTTGGTCGCATTTCAATTCAAGGTCAGGTCACGCTTTCGTCGATCACCAACACCAACTTCCCTGAAATCTGGTTAGTCGCAAGCTCAGCAAACGCCGCCTCGGCATCCTTGATTGGGAAGGTCTTGGCCAACTGCGGGCTCAAGCGCCCTTCGGCAAACAACGGCCAGACATGCTGGCTCAAGTCACTGAACAGGTCTGCCTTGAACTGATCGTCACGGCTGCGCAGGGTCGAGCCCAACAACTGGATACGCTTGCCCAGCACTTGGGCCAGGTCCAACTGCGCCTCGCGACCGCCCATCAAACCGATCAACACCCAACGGCCGTCCAGCGCCAGCAGCTTCAGATCCAGCGCCGCATAGCTGCCGCCGACCGGGTCAAGGATCACATCAAACGGCCCGAAATCCCGCAGCCCTTCGATCCCATCGGTACGTACCACGCCGCCCTGGGCGCCCAGGTCTTCACAGTAGGCCAGGCGTTGCGCCGAGCCGACGCTGACCCAGCACGGGCTGCCAAACGCCTTGCACAGTTGGATCGCCGCCGAGCCCACGCCACTGGCACCGGCATGCAGCAGCACTTTCTCACCGGGCTTGAGGCCCGCCAGTTGGAACAGATTGAGCCATGCGGTGCTGTACACCTCAGGCAGGGCCGCCGCTTCAATCAACGACAGACCTTCCGGCACCGGCAGCACATGGCGAGCATCTACCACCACCTCTTCAGCCATGCCACCACCGGCGAGCAGCGCACAGACTCGATCCCCCACTTGCCACGAGGAACCAGGCCCCACTTCGCTGATCACCCCGGAACATTCCAGGCCCAGCACAGAGCTGGCGCCAGGGGGTGGCGGATAGAGCCCAGCACGCTGTAATAAATCGGCGCGATTAAGACCCGCAGCCGCCACGCGAATGCGAACTTGGCCTACGTCACATGTAGGACTTGGTTCGTCCAACCACTCCACATGACCTTCAACGCCTTGCAATGCTTTCACAGTGCCTCCATAGTGAGTCTGGACTGAGCCCGTAGCAGTAGCGCGGGCTTTTTGCATTATGCGACCGGCCCCTATGGAACCGGCAACTTCAAAGACGGCCTAATATGCGTTATCAATTGCCCCCGCGTCGAATCAGCATGAAGCATCTGTTCCCCAGCACCGCCCTCGCTCTTTTCATTGGTCTCGGCTTCGCGTCGATGTCGACCAATACGTTCGCAGCCAACAGCTGGGACAACCTTCAACCGGATCGCGATGAGGTGATTGCCAGCCTTAACGTGGTCGAGTTGCTCAAGCGCCATCACTACAGCAAGCCGCCGCTGGACGACGCTCGCTCGGTGATCATCTACGACAGCTACCTCAAGCTGCTGGATCCGTCGCGCAGCTACTTCCTGGCCAGCGATATCGCTGAGTTCGACAAGTGGAAGAGCCAGTTCGACGATTTCCTCAAGAGCGGCGACCTGCAGCCCGGCTTCACCATCTACAAGCGCTACCTGGACCGCGTCAAAGCGCGTCTGGATTTCGCCTTGGCTGAGCTGAACAAAGGCGTCGACAAGCTCGACTTCACCCAGAAGGAAACCCTTCTGGTGGATCGCAAGGATGCCCCTTGGCTGACCAGCACCGCCGCCCTCGATGACCTGTGGCGCAAACGCGTCAAGGACGAAGTGCTGCGCCTGAAGATCGCCGGCAAAGAGCCCAAGGCCATTCAGGAGCTGTTGACCAAGCGCTACAAGAATCAGTTGGCGCGCCTGGACCAGACCCGTGCAGAAGATATCTTCCAGGCCTACATCAACACCTTCGCGATGTCCTACGACCCGCACACCAATTATCTGTCGCCAGATAACGCGGAAAATTTCGATATCAATATGAGTCTGTCGTTGGAAGGCATTGGTGCCGTCCTGCAAAGCGACAATGACCAAGTGAAGATCGTGCGTCTGGTGCCGGCCGGTCCGGCAGACAAGACCAAGCAGGTCGCTCCGGCGGACAAGATCATCGGTGTGGCCCAGGCCGACAAAGAGATGGTCGATGTGGTCGGCTGGCGCCTGGACGAAGTGGTCAAGCTGATCCGTGGGCCGAAAGGCAGCGTGGTGCGCCTGGAAGTGATTCCGCACACCAATGCGCCAAACGACCAGACCAGCAAGATCGTGTCCATCACCCGTGAAGCGGTGAAGCTCGAAGACCAGGCGGTGCAGAAGAAAGTCCTCAACCTCAAGCAGGATGGCAAGGACTACAAACTGGGCGTGATTGAAATCCCGGCCTTCTACCTGGACTTCAAGGCCTTCCGCGCTGGCGACCCGGACTACAAGTCCACCACTCGCGACGTGAAGAAGATCCTGACTGAACTGCAGAAGGAAAAAGTCGACGGCGTGGTCATCGACCTGCGCAACAACGGCGGCGGCTCCCTGCAGGAAGCCACCGAGCTGACCAGCCTGTTTATCGACAAAGGTCCGACCGTGTTGGTGCGCAACGCTGACGGCCGCGTGGACGTGCTTGAAGACGAGAACCCGGGCGCCTTCTACAAAGGCCCGATGGCGCTGCTGGTCAACCGCCTCTCCGCCTCGGCCTCGGAAATTTTCGCCGGCGCCATGCAGGACTATCACCGCGCGTTGATCATCGGCGGCCAGACCTTCGGCAAAGGCACCGTGCAGACGATCCAGCCGCTGAACCATGGCGAGCTCAAGCTGACGTTGGCCAAGTTCTACCGGGTTTCCGGGCAGAGCACCCAGCATCAGGGCGTGCTGCCGGACATCGATTTCCCGTCGATCATCGACACCAAGGAAATCGGCGAAAGCGCTCTGCCGGAAGCCATGCCGTGGGACACCATCCGGCCGGCGATCAAGCCTGCTACGGATCCATTCAAGCCGTTCCTGGCACAGTTGAAAGCTGACCACGATACCCGCTCCGCCATGGATGCCGAGTTTGTGTTCATCCGCGACAAGCTGGCCCTGGCCAAGAAGTTGATGGAAGAAAAAACCGTCAGCCTCAATGAGGTGGACCGTCGCGCGCAGCACAGCGATATCGAAAACAAGCAGCTTGTGCTGGAGAACGTCCGCCGCAAGGCCAAGGGCGAAGAACCACTCAAGGAGCTGAAGAAAGAAGACGAAGACGCGCTGCCGACCGAAGCGGATAAAACCAAGCCGGAAGACGATGCATACCTGGCCGAGACAGGCCGGATACTGCTGGACTACCTGAAAATCACCAAGCAGGTAGCCAAGCAGTAAATGATGGCGATTTAACGTGATCGCTCCCCAGAGTGTCATCATATAGACATCATTCTGTCGTGAAATGAAGGACCGCAGGCTCATCGCCTGCGGTCCTTTTTTTTCGATCGAGATCACCATGACCATGACCGAACAGCTGAATGCATTGGGCTCTATCCTGGCTCAACGCAGTTTGCACAGCCTGTTCCAACCGATCATCTGCCTGTCCGAACGGCGCATCCTCGGCTACGAAGCCCTTAGTCGTGGCCCGTCCAACAGCCCTCTGCACTCCCCCGTTGCGCTTTTCTCGGTGGCCAGGCAAACCGGGCGCCTCAGCGAATTGGAAATGGCATGCCGCGAAAGCGCGTGCCGACGCTTCAGCGATCAAAAGCTTCCAGGCAAGCTGTTCCTGAATATCTCGCCGGAATCCTTGATGGAAACGGCGCACCAACCGGGACGCACCCTGCAACTGCTGCGCGACTTCGGCATTCCGCCGAGCCAAGTGGTGATCGAACTCACCGAGCAAACCCCCACCGACGATTTCGACCTGTTGCAAACCGCCCTGCACCATTACCGCAACATGGGCTTTTCAATTGCCTTGGATGATCTGGGTGCCGGCTATTCCAGCCTGCGCTTATGGTCGGAGTTACGTCCGGACTACGTGAAAATCGACCGGCACTTCATCGACGGCATTCATCAGGATGCACTCAAGCGCGAGTTTGTCGGTTCGATCCTGCAAATCGCCAGGGCCTCCCGTGCCCAGGTCATCGCCGAAGGTATTGAATTGCCGGAAGAGCTGGCGGTGTTGACTGAGATGGGCGTCGATCTGGTGCAGGGTTACCTGCTCTGCCGTCCACAGGAACAACCGCCACAAGAAGCACGGCTGATGTTGCCCAAGCCGGACCAGACCACGGTGACGCTCAACGACGAAGGCAGCGACCTCAGCGCCCTGCTCAATGAGCAACCGGCAGTGGATCAAGGCACCGCCACGGCCAAGGTGCTGGAAGCATTCCGCCGCCAGGCCAACCTCAACTCCCTGGCGGTGCTGGATGAGCGTGGGCACCCCGTTGGCATCGTCCATCGGCATTCGCTGTCCGACGCGCTGCTCAAGCCGTTTGCCACTGACCTGTTCGCTCGCAAACCCATCAGCCGCTTGATGAGCGCTGACTTTCTGGCGGTGGAGCTGAGCCAGTCACTGCAGCAGGTCAGCCGCTTGCTGACCAGCCGCGCAAGGCAACGTATCGAGGAAGACTTCATCATCACGCTCAATGGCGATTACCTGGGCCTGGGTCGAGTGATCGATGTGCTTAAGCTGATCACCGAGTTGAAAATCCAACAGGCCCGCTACGCCAACCCGCTGACGCTGCTGCCAGGCAATGTACCGATCCAGCAGTGCCTGACACGGCTGTTGCAGCAACAACGCGAGTCAGTGATCTGCTACGTGGATATCGACAGCTTCAAACCGTTCAATGACATCTACGGCTACGGGCGTGGGGATGAGGTGTTGCTGTGCCTGGCGCAGTGCTTGAACGACCGGGTCGACCCCAGCCGCGACTTCGTCGGGCATATCGGCGGCGATGATTTTTTGCTGGTGCTGGGGCCTCAGGAATGGCGAAAGCGGCTCAACCAGTTGCTGGATGACTTCCATACCCAATGCCGGCGTTTCTACCGCGCCGAGCATCTCGACGCTGGTTGCTTTGTGGCACTGAACCGTCAGGGCGTGCGCCAGGAATTTGCGCTGCTGTCGTTGTCGATTGGAGTGGTGCATTTGTATCCACAGGCCTGTGGACAACTCGATGCCAGCCAGTTGGCGGAATTGGCGTCGCAGGCCAAGCACCATGCCAAGGATGTGGCTGGTTACAGCATCCATGTGATCGACAGCATGGACATGTTGCCCCAGACGCTTTAGGCCTCGGCCGACTCCGGATACTCGTATTCGAACACCCGCACCACTTCGGAGGCATGCCAGGACGCCGCGGCCACGCCATCGGAGGGTCCGCTGAAGCGCCCGAGGCGCTCCACGCATTCAAAGAAGCCGGTACGCGGAAGGCGGCTGGCGCCCTGGCTGATCACCAGGGAGCTGCGCAACGGTTGCTCAGCCTTGGCGTCCAGTGCCGCTAGGTGCTCCAGAGCAGCGGCCAGGGTTTGCATCGCCGGCGTCGGAAACTGCAGGCGCTCCAGCAGCGCGCGGTAAGTCAACAGATGGCGCTGGCGGCGCGCCTGGTCCAGTTCGTTAAGTAACCCATCCCAATGCTGACGGCTGATACGTAGGCTCAAGATTCATCCCTCCAACCTGCAACGCCTAATTCCCAGGCCAGGCTGCGTCGTATCGCGGCATCCGGCTGACGTTCACCACTTTCGATCAATCCGAGATACGACGGGCTGATGCCCACGGTGCGAGCCAGCACTTCAATCGCCAGGCCCTTGGTTTCACGCAAACCGCGCAGGTCTGCGAGCGGGCGCAAGTCCTGGTCAGGTGCGGCTTGGACAGTAGGAGAATGAGGCGGTGAAGGCTGTTGCTGACCGGCAGCTTTTAGCAGCGCCTGGTACTGATCCCATGGCAACACCGCGTACTCGGGTTCGCCATTGCGTGAAATTATCTGAATATCCATGACTGCCCCGTAGGATAACTGCACTTACTGAGTAAGCTCTTTCCTTAGGAGTGTAATCCTAACAGCCACAAAGGTCGCAGGGGATAGCTGCCTCATCCGTTTTTTTGCGGGTTTTCCTTGGCCAGCAAGGCCGGGGTCGCAGGCAAACGCTCAACCACCGCGAGCTTTTCCGGGCGCTGCGCGTCACGCCAGGCGCGAAAAGCGCTCAGTTCGCCCTCTAGGGTCTTCATGACCCACGCAAGTACGGCGATGTCATCGAGCATGCCGAACATCGGGATAAAGTCCGGAATCGCATCAATCGGGCTGAGGAAATACATCAGCCCCGCTACCACCGAGATCAGCGCCTTGGGGCTGATCGCCCGATACTCTCCCCGCCAGTACGCGAGGCACAGGGCCTGGAGCAGTTTGAAATCATCCTTGAGCTTGCCCAGGCGATTGCCCTGGCTTGACCCCTTGGCGGCCACCGCGAACAGCAGAGTCGGCAGGCGCCCACGGCCCAGCAAGCGTGCAGCCATGGGTAGGAAACGGGTGAAATTGAAGGGTGGTTTCATCTGTCACTCCAGTTCCATCAAACAGAAAGGTTATCCACACAAATTGTGGATAACCTTGTGAACAGAGCCTGTTTTACTGGCTGAAAGCCACGGTTTAAAAGGCTTTCAGTCAGATCGGGCGTTTTTTGCGCACATCAAAAAAACCCAAGATTTCATTGACTTGGCGGTTGTGTGCGGCTAGTGGTGCCTTAGCCTTATATCAGACTGCCACTGGCCAGGGATGTTCGTTTGGATTTGCCCAAACCGCAATGTAAGTGCTTCAGAAACAACAACGCCCCGTCGAGACGGGGCGTTGTGTGTTCAGGCGCCTATTACTTCTTGGCGGCTGGTGCGTCAGGAGCTTCAGCCTTGGCTGGGTCCTTGATGGCCAGCAGTTCCAGGTCGAATACCAGCACGGAGTTGGCTGGAATCGCCGGGCTTGGGCTCTGGGCGCCGTAGGCCAGGTCGGACGGGATGTACAACTCGACCTTCTCGCCGACGTGCATCAGTTGCAGGCCTTCGACCCAACCTGGGATCACGCCGCTGACCGGCAGGTCAATCGGGCTGCCGCGATCCACGGAGCTGTCAAAGGTGGTGCCGTTGGTGAGTTTACCGGTGTAGTGAACAGTCACAACGTCAGTCGGCTTAGGCTGTGCGCCGTCAGCTTTCTTGATGATCTTGTACTGCAGACCGGAAGCGGTGGTGACGACGCCGTCTTTCTTGGCGTTGTCTTCGAGGAATTTCTTGCCGGCGGTTGCCGACTCTTCGCTCATTTTGGTCATGCGTTCTTCAGCACGTTTTTGCAGTGCGGCGAACGCTTCAACCAGTTCGTCGTCTTTGAGCTTCTGCTCTTTCTTGCCAACGGCATCTTCGATGCCCTGGGCTACTGCTTTGGAATCCAGGTCATCCATGCCTTCTTGAGCAAGGCTTTTGCCCATGTTCAGGCCGATGCCGTAGGAAGCTTTTTGCGCCGGGGTTTTCAGCTCTACGCTGGTCTGCGAATCACAACCCGCAAGTACCAGGCTAACCAGGGCCACCGCCGCCGCCAACCGATGCTGTTTCATGCTATTTCCTTGTTCATGCGCCAATAGGGCATTCGAATAAAGTCGCGAGCTTATCAGGCGGCCACGACCAATGGCTACCGGCATGTGAGCAGGAAACTTCCGATAAGTTCACGTGTTTAAAAGCATTTTCATTCATGATGGGCGTCCGCGACGGATCGCGGGACCGCCTCTCATAAGGCTCATGGCCACTTGCCGCACTTATGGCGTAGTGGCATAACAACGCTACAACTCGACAAGGATAGTTATCTTGCGCATTTTTTCCCGTGTTTTACTCCTGATATTCGCCATTCTGGTCCTATCACTGGCCGTGGTGCTCTATTACACCGTTAACCCCAAGCTACCGAACTACGTGCCCGTGGAGCAGGTGCACTATCAGGATCAATGGAGCGCCGCCGACCGCCAGACCTATTACTTCACGCCCCAAGGCACCCAGGTAAAAGGCCTGCATTACGACTGGTTCACCGCCCTGGAGCTGCCGTTCTCCGAGGGACGTTTTGCCACGCCAGAGTACCTGGCGCGCTTCGGTTTCCTTGTGGATCCCAAGCAAGTGCCCACCGCGCAAAACCCCGGCAACCTGCCGGTAGGTTTTGCCCGACATAAAAACGCGGGCAGCAACGTTGAGTACTTGGACATCACCTGCGCCGCCTGCCACACCGGCGAGCTGCATTTCAAAGGTCAGGCCTTGCGGATTGACGGCGGTTCGGCCCAGCATGTGCTGCCTTCAAGCGTGCCGACACTACGCGGCGGCAGCTTTGGCCAGGCCTTGGTCGCCAGCCTTGCAGCGACTTATTACAACCCATGGAAATTCGAACGCTTCGCCCGTCAGGTGCTGGGTGATCGTTACGACGCCGAACACAGCCAACTGCGCCAGGACTTCAAGCAGTCGCTGAACAAGTTCCTAAAAGTCGCCTGGAACGATACACACCGCGGCCTCTACCCCACCGAAGAAGGGCCGGGCCGTACCGACGCGTTTGGCCGCATTGCGAATGCCAGCTTCGGCGATGCCATCTCCCCGGAAAATTATCGCGTCGCCAACGCACCTGTGGACTACCCACAGCTGTGGGATATCTGGACCTTCGATTGGGTGCAATGGAACGGCTCGGCCCAGCAACCGATGGCACGGAATATCGGCGAAGCCCTCGGTGTGGGGGCGACCCTGACGTTTTTCGATGGCGCTGGCCAACCGCTTCAAGGCGATGCGCGTTACCCGTCCAGCGTACGAGTGCGCGACCTCCACCTGATCGAAGAAACCTTGCAACGCCTCAAACCGCCCACCTGGCCCGAAGAATTGTTCGGGCCTATCGACAAGCCCCTAGCCGCTCAGGGCCGCGCGCTATTCGCCGAGAACTGCGCCGGCTGCCACGTGCCCACCGTCAGCCAGGAAGGTGGCCGCCCTGTGCAGACACTGAAAATGCTGCCGGTGGACTACATCGGTACCGACCCCGGCACCGCCACCAACATCGCAGACCAGCGCTATGACCTCAGCGCCCTGCAATGGGACCCTGCGGAGCTGTCCAAGCTGAATGTCCAATTGCACCCGACGCCAACCGAACCCCTGGACCTGAAAAAAATGTCCGTGGCCAAGGGCCTGGCGTATGTCACCGCCTTCGTCGAAGACCACGCTTACCGCGCCGCCGGTGTCACACCGGCCGAACGCCCGCGCCTGGATGGTTTTGGCCTTCCGATTGGCGTGCGCGAGCTGCGTGCCTACAAGGCCCGTCCACTGGCGGGCGTGTGGGCCACCCCGCCATTCCTGCATAACGGTTCGGTGCCGACGATCTACCAATTGCTCTCGCCCCAGGACGAGCGCAGCACCACGTTCTATAAAGGCACCTTCGACTACGACCCTCGCCATCTCGGTTTCGAGACTGCGGCGTTCAAGAATGCTTTTCTGTTCGATACCAAAATTACCGGCAACCACAACAGCGGCCACGAATTCCGTGCAGGCGCTCGTGGCAAAGGCGTCATCGGCCGTGGCCTGCAGCCGCAGGAACGCTGGGCGCTGCTGGAATACCTCAAAGTGCTGGGCGGCCCGCTGGAGCAACAATTGCCATGATGATTCGATCTCGATACGACCAACCGTCCCTGCTCGCCCGCCTGTGGCTGCGCATTGGGAGGTTTCTCGGCAAGACCCTGTTGTGGCTGGTCGGACTGGGCTTGCTCGGCTGGCTGGCCGCTACCGCCTGGTATGCCTGGCAGCACAGCGGGCCGGTGTCGCCGGATGAACACGTCCCGGCAGGTGAAGCCGCGATGACTCAGGGCATCATCCAGACGGCGGTGCGCATCGTTGACCAGCACCGCGAAGGCACGCGCTACCTGCGCGATGCCCATGCCAAGGCCCACGGCTGCGTGAAGGCCGAAGTCAGCGTACTGGCGGATCTCGACCCGGCATTACGCCAGGGTGTATTCGCCGAACCGGGCAAGACCTGGCAGGCCATGATGCGGTTGTCCAACGGCAACGCCTACCCGCAGTTCGACAGCATTCGCGATGCCCGGGGCATGGCGCTCAAGCTGTTGGACGTGCCGGGCAAACAACTGCTGGCCGACCAGCAGACCCGCACGGAACAGGACTTCGTGATGTTTAGCCATCCGAACTTCTTTGTCAGCGATGTGGCGGAATACGCGCAGAACATCGGCGCCCAGGCCGATGGCAAAAAAGTCTTGGCGTTCTTCCCCAAGGCTGACCCACGCACTTGGCAGGTGCGTCATCTATTTATCGCCCTGGCAACCCTGGCACCGGCCCCGGCAAGCCCGACGCAAACTACGTATTTCTCGGTATCGCCCTACAAGTTCGGCGCGGCGAATGCCAAGTTCCGCGTGGCGCCAGACCCGCAGAGCTGCCCGGAATACGTCCTGCCCAAACAGAACCAGGACCTGCCGAACTTCCTGCGCAGCGCCCTGAGCCAGCAGTTGTCCATGGACCGCGTGCCGGCGTGTTTCGTGCTGCAGATCCAGCGGCAGAACCCGCAGAAATTCATGCCGATCGAAGACACCAGCATTGAATGGAAGGAGAGCGATGCG
This sequence comes from Pseudomonas sp. TE3911, assembly GCF_054062775.1. Lineage (NCBI taxonomy): Bacteria > Pseudomonadati > Pseudomonadota > Gammaproteobacteria > Pseudomonadales > Pseudomonadaceae > Pseudomonas > Pseudomonas sp. TE3911. Next base: position 3,499,310 of record NZ_JBSSFP010000001.1, read on the forward strand.
GCCTATGAAAGCGTAGCCAAGGTGCGGATCCCTGCTCAGGATTTCGATACACCTGAACTGAACCTGGCGTGTGACAACCAGTCATTCAACCCGTGGTTCGGCGTGGAAGAACACCGCCCTATCGGTGGTATCAACCGCTTGCGCAAGGCGGTGTACGAGGCCGTCAGCGATTACCGCCACAGCCGCAACGCCCCGTAAAGAGTGCGTAATAATGGGCCCGGCGTCGTAAGGATTGCGTCGGGTCTATTGAGGCGCTTTCGCCGTAACTCTACCGTGGACGCCTACTCCATCACGTAGGACGCCCATCGTGGAAAACTCAACCCTAGGCATGATCGTGCTGACCATAATCGCCGTGTTCGGCACGGCCTCTTTTTGCTTCGAGCATTTGGCCACGCGCCAGCCACGCAAGAAAAAGGTCAGGTAGCCTCAGCGGTCCGTTCCAAGGCGTCCCGACGGGTCGACATTCATGCGTGAGTGAGGTACCAGCGCCAGTCCTGCTCTCCGACTTCAGCATTGAATTGACGGAACTCGCGCCACTTGATCGCCAGGAACACCTTCAGGAATTCAGCGCCCAGCGCCTCACGTGCCCAGGTTGAGCGTTGCAGTGCCTGCAACGCTGTCAGCCAGTCGGTGGGTAGAAAATCGGTCGCCTGTTCATAGCCATTCCCCACAATCGCCGCGCCGGGATCGCTTTGATGAGTGATGCCGTGGTGAATACCCGCCAGTAACGCGGCAGCGGCGAGATAGGGGTTGGCATCGGCACCGCAAATGCGGTGTTCGATGTGCCGACTGATGGCAGGGCCGCCGGGCACGCGGAACGACACCGTACGGTTGTTGACGCCCCAACTTTTAGCCAGCGGCGCGTAACTACCGGTCTGGAAGCGTCGATAGGAATTGGCATGGGGGCAAAATATCGCCAGCGAGTCAAACAAGGTCTCCATCATCCCGCCGATGGAGTGCCGCAACAGTGGCGTACCCTGTGGGTCTTCACTCGCATACAGGTTATTCCCGTGCTCGTCGGCCAGGCTGACGTGCAGGTGCATACCGCTGCCGGCCTGATCGCTGAATGGCTTGGCCATGAAGCACGCTTGCAGCCCATGTTTGTTGGCCACCCCCTTGACCAGGCGTTTGTAACGTACGCCTTCATCAATGGCCTGGAGTGCGTCGAAACGATGCTCCAGCGTCAACTCGACCTGGCCTGGCGCGTACTCGGATATCGCCGTACGTACCGGCAACCCCTGCAGCGCGCACGCCGCGTAGAGGTCATCAAGAAACGGTTGAAGCTGCTCCAGCTCGTATACGCCATAGACCTGTGGAGCAACAGGGCGTACGCCATTGGTCTGCAACGCCGGCTGCGGCCGACCGTTGACGTCGCGTTGTCGGTCCAGCAGGTAGAACTCCAACTCGACGGCCATGACCGGATGGAATCCATCGGCTTTCAGCCGCTCGATGGCGTTCACCAGTACGTGACGCGGGTCCGCCGGTGCGGCGGGAATACCTTGGGTCGGGTGCATGCTCACCTGCACTTGACCGGTGGGGTTGGTGCGCCAGGGTTGCAAGGTCAGGCTTCCCGCCAAGGGGTACGTCCAACAATCGGCGTCAGCAACATCCCAGACCAAGCCTGTGTCTTCTACGTCTTCACCCTGCACGGTCAAGGCGAGAATGGAACTTGGCAATGGCCGACCATTTTCGTAGATCGCCAGCAGTTCGTCGCGATGCAACAATTTGCCCCGTGGAACGCCATTCGCGTCGATAAGGAACAACTCGATGCTCAGCACTTCAGGGTGGGCGGCCAGATAATCTACGGCCTCTTTTTTATCCGCAAATTGCATGTCAAACCTCTTAGCGCTTATTCAAGCGACTGGCAGTATTTAAGAACAATGGCGTTTTCAGACGTGCAGTTATGAAGCGATAACCCGCGCGCCAGGTAGGGCAAGCAGGGTGGTCAGCGCGTTATCCAACTCAGCGATCAGCCTGTCGATATCCGCATCACTTGTTTGCGGACAGCACAGGGTCATGTTGTGAAAAGGCGTGATCAGGATTCCGCGGTTGATGAGATAAAGATGCAGCGCCATTTGAAGGCTGTCATGAAAAGCCGCCTCGGCTTGCGCGCCTGTTCTTGGCGAGGTAGCACAGAATTGAAACTCACAACGCGCGCCCAACTCTGTGACAGACCAGTTCAGTTGGTGCCGCTTGAACAACCCTCGAAATCCCTGGGCCAGCCTTGAGGCCAGGGGCAACATGTGCTCGTATGCAGACTCTGTCATGACCTCTTCAAGACTGACGCGCATGCAACGCATCGCCAGGGCATTGGCGGACAGCGTCGTTCCCATGCCACTGTGGCCATGCCCGCCGCTCTCCTCGCTGATGGTCTTCTGGACGTCGCGCATAGCCGAGGCGACTGGCTCGCTAACGCCAAACACCGCGCAAGGCACGCCACCTGCAATGGGTTTACCCACCACGAAAAAGTCGGGTTTCAAATCCCACTGGCGAGTGCATCCACCGAGGCCGGTGGAAATAGTGTGGGTCTCATCAATGACCAACAGGCTGCCATATTTAAGGGTCAGCTCTCGGCACTTTTGCATGAACCCCGGATCCGGCAGGACCATGCCAATGTTCGTCATCGCCGGCTCGCACATCAGCGCGCACACATCGCCCTGGGCTAACGCCGCCTCCAGTGCGGCGACATCGTTGAAGGGGATAGATCGACTGTATTGGCTCAAGTCGTAGGCTTGGCCCACAAGACCTGAACGGTGCACTGTTTTGCCGTCGCGGTAGCGCACCATCACGTCATCCACGGTGCCGTGGTAGCAGCCATCGAACACCAGCAAGACGTTGCGCTGGGTGATCGCGCGCGCCCAGCGCAGCACATACCGGTTGGCGTCAGTCGCATTGGCGGTCACTTGCCAGTAAGGCAGCTCGAATCGCCGAGCCAGCAACTCGCCGCAGACCACCGCGTCTTCGCCGGGCAGCATCGTGGTCAAGCCATTATTCGCCTGCTCGGTTATGGCGCGGACAATAGGATCAGGTGAATGGCCAAACATCGTGCCGGTGTCGCCAAGGCAAAAGTCTATGTATTCATGCCCGTCAACGTCGGTGAAGCGCGCCCCTTTTGCACGCTGTACGAAGAGCGGCGAAGGCATCGACCAGTCGCTCATCCAGTGCATGGGCACACCGTTGAACAGATTCGCCTTGGCGCGCGAGGCCAGCGCCAGTGAAGTTGGGTTGTTTTCTATAAACCGGGCACGCTCGGAGGCGGTAAAAGCAGCAATCGCTGATTCACTAATTCCACTTTTCGACATGATCAATACCCTATGTTAATTATCAACTTAATTAAAAGTCCGTTGCTGAATGACAGCCGGATACGGCTCAAAGAACTCAACGGTTCTTTGATACATCGCGCTTTTATAAATCTCGGTTATAGCCCCCGCCCAATATCGTGGATTGAGCGCGCTAAAGCGTATTCAAACTTAATAATCGCCGTGAGGGGCTTTGTTCTCGACCAGACAGTTACCGCCATCCACCACGAGGACTTCCCCAGTGATGTAACTGGCGTCAGGCGATGCCAGAAATGCAACCGCCGCCGCCACTTCGCGGGGGCTGCCTGCGCGCCCAATCGGGGTGAAGCGCCCCGCCTCGGCTTCAGCGGGCGTGGTTGAGCCCGTGGTGATCCAGCCAGGGGCCACACTGTTGACGGTAATCCCCTGCTTGGCGACTTCAAGCGCAAGCCCCATGTTCATGCCCACCATCGCTGCCTTGGCGGCGCTATAAGCGGCTTCCCCCGGATTGCTCCCTCGGGTGCCCGTGGTCGAACTGATATTGACAATGCGCCCGTAACTTCTCGCCCTCATACCGGGCAAAACGGCTCGTGTCAGAAGAAAAGCGGTCGTTACGTTTCTGGCCAGTGAAAGATTCCACTCATGCAGTTCCATCGTTGCCAATTCCGAGAAAACTTCAGGGCTTCCTTGCATGGCCATACCGGCATTGTTCACCAGAATATCGATCCGCCCCCAGACTGACGCGGCCCATAGGCCGAATTCACGCACCTGACGTTCATCGGTGAGGTCAGTTGCCCGGCCTTCAACTTCAAACCCTTCTGCGAGTAACTCTTTAACTCGATCCTCGATGCGGTTGCTGCTAGCGGTGATGATCAATCTCGCGCCCGCTTCACCCAGCCTGCGTGCGATCGCCATACCAATACCCGCTTCACTTCCGGCACCACTGATAAGTGCCACTTGCCCCCTCAAATCAGTATTTAACATGGTGTTCCCCACGTACTTAACTTGTAATAGAAGTGGAAATTAGGCTAATAAATCTGATAAATAAAGACGATCATCATCAGAAAATCTGACAACCACCATGGCGTTTACCAGTGAGTCACTGAAAGTTTTCCTTGCGGTTGTCGACAGCGGCTCCTTTTCTGCCGCCGCACGCAAATTGGGCCGGGTACCCTCGGCCATCAACATGGCGGTGTCGCAGCTTGAAGCAGAGCTGGATTTATTGCTTTTTGACCGATCAACCCGCAAAGCCATTCCTACGGCCGCCGCCAAAGCACTTGAGCCCCAGGCACGACAGGTCGCCAGCCAGCTAAACCTGCTGGACGCCCATGCTCTCCAGCTTCATCAAGGGTTGGAGGAGCGCCTGGTCCTTGCGATGGCGCCGGAGTTGCAAACAGGCGTATGGAATCGTCCGCTGTCCATTATCGCCAGCGAGTTCCCCACGCTTGAAATCGAGATTCGCTCCGCGTCCCATCCGGAGGCGATGCGCATGCTCCATGAGGGACGTGTGCAATTGGCGCTTGGATTTGAACGACCAGGGCTCGACGAGCGGGAGACGTTTCTTGAGGCGGGAAGCCAGTTGCTGGTGGCCGTTGCCTCTCCTGATCATCCTGCCGCCGCCGGCAAGAAAAGCCCCTTGAGTGAAGAGCAACTGGTCAACGTTCGGCAGATCATCGTGGCTACTGGAGGACCTACCGACTCTGATCCACGTGTTGTGCTGTCACGGCGCATTTGGCACAGCGACAATTACCTGGCAACGCTGGACCTGGTGCAGCAAGGATTGGGCTGGGCTTATCTTCCACAGCCGCTGGTACAACCCTTGATCACTTCGGGTGCATTGACGGAGGTGGTGTTTGACTACATGCCAAGTCAGATGCGGTTATGGGTCGATATCATCTGGGTAAAGAACCGCCCCCTGGGGCTGGCAGCGAGTCGCTACCTGAGCCTGATGCGCAAGATTGCCGAGGGCGAGCCGCGTCGGGTTTGAGAAAAAATACTCGCCGTATGGCTCATTGCGGCCACTGCTCAAGCAGTATCGAGACGAATTTTTCCGCTGCCGGCGAGAGCGATGCCCCGCGGCGGTAGACCAGTCCCAATGAGCGGTTTACCACTGGCTCGATCAACGGGACGCTGACCAAAGTGGGATGATCTTCCGCCGGCATGGCCAGGCTCGGCATCGCCGAAACCCCCAGCCCAGCCTCCACCAGCCCCAGCGAAGTAGAGAGGTGCTGGACTTCGTAGAACCATTGCGGCCGCCAACTCAAGCCAGACAACGCGTGATCGAGCAGCATCCGGTTACCGCTCAGCCGCCCTACCCCGATAAGACGATAATCGCTCAATTCAGACCAGGTGACCGAACTGCGTCCGGCCAATTCATGATCACGCCGGCACGCCAATACAAAAGGTTCGCTGACCAATGGGACGAACTCAATGTCCGGATGCTGCCCACTCATCATATTGATACCGAAGTCGGCTTCCCCGCGCAGTACCGCTTCAAGCCCCTCATTGGCACTCAAATCCAGCAGACGGATGCGGATTTTTGGATAGCGCTCGTTATACAGGCGGATCACTGAGGGCAAAAAATAGAATGCGGCAGTAGGGATGCACGCCAGGGTGACACGGCCAATCTGGCGTTCGGCCAATTCACGGATATTGAGAATCGACTCATCGAAGTCGTCCAGCAACCGACGTGCCTTTGGAAGAAAGTCACGGCCGACGCTCGTGAGACTGACCTTGCGCGTGGTGCGATCAAGCAATGCGGTGCCCAACCCCTCTTCCAGCTTTTTTATCCGCCGACTGAGTGCGGGTTGAGACAGGTGCAAGGCATCAGCTGCTTCGTGAAAGCTCCCAAGCTCGGCGATTTTCACGAATGATCGGATATCGTTTAGCTCATATTCCATGTCTTATCTCGTCAGCAGAAAGCGTCAAAAAGAAATTCAGCGTAAATTTATCATTCGCAAAACGCAATAATCGCTTCAATTTTTGCATTTGAAACATTTTTTAAAGCTTGAGACTCTTGCTCCAAGAACATCAATTACACCGATTGATCAACAAGAGTCAGTGTCATGCAAAGAATTCCCTGTGTGCTGATGCGTGGTGGTACCTCAAAAGGTCCGGTTTTTCTCGACTGGGACTTGCCCGCAGCCGTTGAGGCCCGTGACGAACTGCTACTCAACCTGATGGGCTCCGGTCATGAACTGGAGATCGACGGAATTGGCGGTGGCAATCCGCAAACCAGCAAGGTTGCGATTGTCAGCCCTTCGCTGCACCCGGATGCGGACGTTGATTACTTGTTCGTTCAAGTGATGGTTTCACAACGCCGGGTCGACAGCGCCCCCAACTGCGGCAACATGCTGTGCGCGGTTGGCCCGTTCGCCATCGAACAGGGCCTGGTCAAAGCCACCCAAGAGCGCACTCGTGTACGTATTCGCAACGTAAACACTGGGACGTTCATCCATTCCGAGGTGTACACACCGAATGGCAAAGTCAGTTATGAGGGTGATACCGCCATTGATGGCGTGCCCGGTACCGCGGCGCCGGTGCAATTGACCTTCCTGGATGCAGCCGGCAGCAAGACAGGCAAACTCTTTCCCACTGGCAACACACAAGACGTCATCGACGGCATTGCGGTGACCTGTATCGACATGGCGATGCCCATGGTGCTCGTCGAGGCCAGCCAACTGGGCAAGCGTGGCGATGAGACCCCAGCGGAACTGGACGCTGATAAAGAATTCCTGCGACGCCTTGAGGCACTGCGGCTTCAGGCCGGCTTGGCCATGGGCTTAGGCGATGTCAGCAACAAGGTAATTCCCAAGCCGGTCCTGGTGTCGCCTGCGAAAGCCGGCGGTACGATTCAGGTTCGCTATTTCATGCCACACAGCTGCCACCGCGCGCTGGCCATTACGGGCTCGATTGGTTTAGCTACCGCGTGCGTGATAGAGGGCAGCATCGTCGCGCAGATGCTCGGCGGGATCAGTACGCCGCGCCTTGAAGCGGTGCGCATCGAACACCCGAGCGGCGGAATTGATGTCGTATTGTCCTACACCGGCGTCAACGGTGAGACAATTCAAGCGTCCGTCGTACGCACCGCGCGCAGGCTTTTTTCCGGTTACGTCTACGCCACTGACTCTCAGCGCCTCGCCGGATAATTCCGGCGGTCGTTGGCATTTTTGCATCCGCACAATTCTAAAAATGGGTGATGCCATGAAAGTTGTTAAATCGCTCTACTTCCAGATTCTCTGCGCCGTGGTGCTCGGCATCGTGGTCGGGCATTTCTGGGCCCAGCAGGCCATTGCACTCAAACCGCTGGGTGACGCGTTCATCAAACTTATCAAGATGATGATTGCCCCCGTGGTGTTCTGCACCATCGTCACCGGCATCGCCGGGATGAGCGACAAACGCTCGCTCGGACGCCTGCTCGGCAAAACCATGCTGCTGTTCTTCGTCCTGACGGTGATCAGCCTATTGATTGGCCTGGTCGCGGTGTACGTGTTCCAGCCGGGCGCCGGCATGAACATTGATCCCACCCAGTTGAGCACTAAAGGATTGGCCCAATACACGGAGTCGGCCGCAAAGCTTGGGGTTGTGGAGTTTTTCATGCACATCATTCCCGAGACTTTTATCGGCGCCTTCAGTAAAGGTGAGGTGTTGCCGGTGCTGTTTATTGCGGTGTTGTCCGGCTTTGCCTTGTCGTCGCTGGGCGAGCGTGGCAAACCGGTACTCGACGTGCTCGAATCCGCCTCGCAAATGGTCTTCAAGATCTTTTCTTACCTGATGCGTTTTGCACCGGTCGGCGCTTTTGGAGCCTTGGCGTTCACTGTCGGCCAGTACGGCATCACCTCGCTGGGTTCGCTGGCGAAGTTGATCATGACCTTGTACATCGCCTGCGGCTTTTTCGTCTTCGTGGTACTGGGTAGCATTTGCCGCGCCAACGGCTTCAGTCTGTGGAAACTGCTGCGCTACTTTCGGGAAGAGTTCCTGGTGGTACTCGGCACCTCTTCCACGGAACCTGTGATGCCGCGCATGCTGGAGAAACTCGAAGCACTGGGTTGCAAAAAAGGCGTCGTGGGCCTGGTACTGCCCACCGGCTACTCGTTCAACCTGGACGGCACGGCCATCTACCTCTCGTTGGCGGCGATTTTCATTGCCCAGGCCTGCAACATCGACCTGAGCCTGACGCAAATCATCACCATGTTGGCGATCATGCTGTTGTCCTCCAAAGGTGCCGCCGGCGTTACTGGCAGCGGGTTCGTGGCGCTTGCCTCGACCCTGACGGTCATTCACGACATCCCCTTGGCCGGCCTGGCATTGCTGATCGGCGTTGACCGCTTCATGTCTGAAGCGCGCGCCCTGACCAGCCTGGCCAGTAACGCTGTAGCAACGGTAGTGATTTCGATGTCTGAAAATGCCTGCCACCGCGAAACGCTGAACCGGATGCTCGACGCAAAATCTTCCGAGGCACCAGGAAACGCCTGGAAAGACTTGAAGGTCGCCAAACGCGCCTAGAGAAAACCGGATAACACCTCCCCCCTGACTTGACTGACCCCCCTCCCCGCCAGGCGCCGTTGTGCCGCCCGGCGGGTCAGGGCTCGTGCGCCTCGGCGTCAGCCATTTTTACGATAACAACAAGAGAATCGTTCTATGCTCGCTTTCCTTGGCTTGGCCATGGTGGTCGTATTCACCTTCCTCATCATGACGAAACGCTTGTCGCCGATCGTCGCACTCACTGTGGTGCCTATTGTCTTCGCGGTCATAGGTGGCTTCGGCGGCACCACCGGCAAGATGATGCTAGACGGCCTGAAAATGGTCGCACCGTCTGCCGCACTGCTGTTGTTTGCCATCCTGTTCTTCGGCCTGATGATCGACGCAGGCTTGTTCGACCCGCTGATCCGCAAAATCCTGAAGCGGGTCAATGGCGACCCGATGAAGATCGCGGTAGGCACTGCCTTACTGTCGTTGTTGGTGGCTCTCGATGGCGACGGCACAACGACCTACATGATCACCTGCGCAGCGATGCTGCCGCTGTATAAACGTATCGGCATGAACCCGATGATCCTCGCGACCATCTCCATGCTGTCGCTGAGCATCATGAGTGGCATGACGCCCTGGGGCGGCCCCGCGACACGGGCTATTGCCGCGCTGGGCCTGGATGCCGGTGAATACTTCGTGCCGTTGCTGCCGACTATGATCGGCGGCGCCCTGTGGGTGATCTTCACGGCCTTCATACTGGGTCGCGCAGAGCGCAAGCGTATCGGCAACGTGCAACTGCAAAGCGGCGGCGGCGATTGCTACATCAACGCGATTCTTGAGGACACGCCCCACAAACGTCCGAAGCTGGCCTATGTCAATCTGGTGCTGGTTATAGCGGTGATGGCGGCCCTGGTGATGGGGCTGATGCATTCCGCGATCCTGTTCCTGATCGGCTTCGTGCTCGCGCTGATGATCAACTACCCGCAATTGGACATTCAGAAAGAACGCATCCTGGCGCACTCGGGCAATGCCATGACTGTGGTGTTGCTGGTATTTGCCGCCGGGATCTTTGCCGGGATCTTCTCCGGCACAAAGATGGTGGATGCCCTGGCACAGACCCTCGTCGACTGGATCCCGCCGTCCTGGGGTCACCTGTTTCCATTAGTGGTTGCGATCACCAGCATGCCGCTGACCTTTGTACTGTCCAATGACGCTTACTATTTTGGTGTGGTACCGATCCTGGCTAATGCCGCCGCCGCTTATGGCATCGACCCGGTGGAAATCGCGCGCGCCTCGATCCTGGGGCAGCCCGTTCACCTCATGAGTCCGCTGGTGGCCTCGACCCTGTTGCTGGTGGGCATGGTCGATCGCGATATTGGCGACTTCCAGAAAGCCACCGTCAAATGGGCCGTGCTGACCTCTCTGGTCGTCACCGCGCTGGCCTTGTTGACCGGGGCCATCAGCCTCTTCACCTGATTCACCCACAACCTCTGCTGCCTTCCATCGCGCCTCACTCACGAGGCGCGTGTCGCCCTGTACCCCAAATAACAACAACGAGTCATTTGCCATGAACCATGTGTATACCCGTCGGGCTTTGTTTTGCGCGTTAGGCCTGGTACCCGTCGCAGGGGCCAACGCCGAAGGTTTTATTGATGACAGCAAACTCAAGCTGCAACTGCGTAACGTGTATTTCAACGAGAACTTTCGCGACGAGCACGGCTTGAGCGCACGGGCTGCGCGCACCGCAAAAAGCGAGCGCACCGAGTGGGCCCAGGGATTTCTGCTGGACTATCAGTCCGGATTTACCGCCGGCACCCTCGGCTTCGGCGTGGATGCCCTGGGGCTGTATGGCGTAAAGCTTGATTCAGGGCGCGGTCGCAGTGGTACCGGGCTTATGCCGGTGCATGATGACGGGCGAGCGGCCGACGAGTTTGCCAGCGCCGGCGCTACCGCAAAAGTCAGGTTCGCCAAAACCACCGTCAAGTACGGCACCTTGCTGCCCAAGACGCCGGTGCTGATTTACAACGATGCACGCTTGTTGCCCCAGACCTACCAGGGCACCCAGGTCAGCAGCACCGACATCGAGAACCTGACCGTCACCGGCGGGCATCTGGACCGTTTCAAATTACGGGACTCCACCAACAGCGTGCCGATCGTGCCTGATGGCTACAGCGGGGAAAAATCGGGAGATTTCAACTACGCCGGGGCCGAGTACAAATGGGGTAAGAATGTTCGCCTGAGCTATTTCTACGGGGAGCTGGAGAACTTTTACCGACAGAACTTCGCCGGCATCCAGCACGACCTTCCGCTTGCCGGTGGCGTGTTGACCAGCGACCTGCGCTACTTCAACAGCGTTGATAGCGGCTCTGCCTACGCAGGCAAAATCGACAATGACATGCTCAGCGGCCAGTTGTCCTACGTGATCGCAGGCCATACCGTCGGAGGCGGCTACCAAACCCTTCGCGGTGATGCCGGTTTACCCTACATCAGCGGCGCAACTGTCTACTCGTTCAGTAATGCCGGCATCGGCAAATTCATTGAGGAGGATGAGAAGACCTGGATGCTCAACTACGGCTACAACTTCGCCGCCGTCGGCGTGCCCGGCTTGACCTTTTCAACGCGCTACCTGAGCGGCAATGACGGCAAGTCCACGACCACGGTCAAGGAATGGGAGCGTGATACCGAGCTGGCTTACGTTGTGCAAGCCGGCACGTTCAAGGGGCTGGGCGTGCGCATGCGCAACTATGTCTACCGTTCTGAGTTCTCCCGCGGCCGCGACAGCAATCGCCTCTACCTCACCTATGACATCGCCCTTTGGTAAGTCGACGATCGCGGCCCTTGCGGCCGCGTTCATACAGATTCAGGTGAGGAACCCCAAGCATGCTGTTTAAAAACAAAGTACTGATGCTGGTGCTGGCCCCGGTGGTGCTGTTGTCCACGGTGCTGGCGCTGACAACGAGCACCACTCTGCTGTCGAGCGCCGAGCAAGAAGTCACGGTGACTCGGGAACGCCTGCTTGATGAAAGCCGGGAGCGCTTGAAAGACTACGCCAACCTTGCCCGAACCTCAGTAGCGGAACTGTATGCGCAGGCAGAGACGGGGGACAAAGCAACGCGTGCGCTGGCGATCGCGCGACTGTCCCAAATGAAGTATGGGGACGACGGCTATTTCATCGGTTACGACAGTCAGGTCGTACGCCTGTTTCGGGGCGACAGCCGCGAAGGCGTCGGCACTAACATGAGCGACCGCAAAGACAAGAATGGAATTTACCTGAACCGGGAAATGGTGGCCGCAGCGAAGAACGACACCCACTTCGTCAATTATTCAGGCGCCCTGATCAATACGGATAAAGTCGTTCCCAAGCTTGCTTACAGCTTTTACCTGCCTGCTTGGGACATGGTCGTGGTCACCGCGATTAACCTGGACAGTATCGAAAGCCAGGTTGCCAAAGTACGAGGGGAAATCCATCAGCGCGTGCGCAGCCTTGTCTATGGGATAACCGTCATCGCCTTGGTTGCGCTCGGAATCACCGGCGTGCTCGCCTTGTTATTGGTTAAAAGCAGCCTGCGCCCCCTGTCACGGATTCGTGAGCACCTTGATGAGATCGCAGCGGGCGAAGGCGATCTGACGCGGCGCTTACCCATCAGCCGCGACGAGTTCGGCCAGGTGGCCGTGTCGTTCAACGCCTTCGCGGATAAGATTCATGGGCTGGTCAGCCAGATCGTCGGCATGGCCCGAGAGCTGAATACATCGGTCACCCAAGTGGCCGAACAGAGCAAATGCATCGATCAGGTCATGGAACAGCAACGCCAGGAAACCGATCAGGTCGCCGCAGCAATTAATCAAATGTCATCCGCGGCGCAAGAGGTAGCCATCAGTGCTCAGAGCGCGTCAGATGCAGCAGGCGAAACCGATTTGCAGGCCCAGCACGCCAGGCAGGTCGTCAATGAAAGCATCGCCCGACTGGGCACCCTGACCGAGGACTTGTCCGCGGGAGGCGTCTCGTTGAAAAGCCTGCAAGGCGATGTAGAAGGCATTGTCACGGTGCTTGATGTCATCCGCTCGATCGCAGAGCAAACCAACCTTCTGGCACTTAATGCCGCGATCGAAGCGGCACGAGCCGGGGACGCGGGGCGCGGATTTGCAGTGGTTGCCGATGAAGTACGTGCGCTGGCAAGCCGGACGCAACTTAGTACCCAGGAAATTCAAGCGATGATCGAGCGCCTTAACCTGGCCACAACCAAGGTCGTCACTGCGATGAGCCATTCAGGCGCAGCAGGTCATGGCGCCAGCCTGCACGCGGAACAAGCCGGGCAGTCGCTGGGCAAAGCGGTCGAGTTGATCGTCACCATCAATACGATGAACGCGCACATCGCCAGCGCCGCGCAAGAGCAGACGTCGGTCGCCGAAGAAATCAATCGGAGCGTCCATCAGATAGCCCACGCGATTGAAAACGTCGCAGACCAGACGCAAAGCGGCGTACACACAGTCGATGAACTGTACGCCATCGGTCATCGCCTTGAAGGCCTGTTGAGGCAATTCAAGATTTAACCGGGACGTCGGTTTGTTCAGGTTGCAACGTTGCAAGCGCTGGGCTCATTGCCCGATATCGCCACTTACCCAGTGGATCGGCTGACACACAGCTGCCCTATCGTCGAAATGGACAACGAGTCCTACCGCCTGCAACACAGCACCTTGGCCGCCCAGAGAAAGATCAAATCGTGTGAGCGAAAGCGCAAGGACAAAGAGGGTATCGAAGACGATGAGCCGTTTGAACTGCACCGTAGACACCGTTCAGCAGGCCTGCATGCGGTGGGGCCAGATGAGTCTTCAGCGAAGACACTGCTGCTAAGGTCATCCACAATTATTGGGACAACAATCAGCAATCGGCCGTGGGTCAATTTTCAAGTGGCTGGAGGTGGAATCCAGTGGATTCCAGAAACGAAAAAAGCGGCACAAGGCCGCTATTTCCGTGGCTTCCAGGCGCTCAGTGGGCCTTAGTGGAAGCAAATATGGCGCAGCGGACGGGACTCGAACCCGCGACCCCCGGCGTGACAGGCCGGTATTCTAACCGACTGAACTACCGCTGCGCGTAACACATGAAGCGAATGGTGGGTGATGACGGGATCGAACCGCCGACCCTCTGCTTGTAAGGCAGATGCTCTCCCAGCTGAGCTAATCACCCTTCGTTTCGGTGTGGGCGCATCATACACCAAAAAATCGTAATGTCTTGATTTAAATGCAATTTATTTAAAAAAAGTTTCCAGCACGACTTTTCGCCATATTTCGGACAAAAAAAACCCGCTCAATGAGCGGGCTTTTTGTGGTGACCTGGCGTTCAGCATTCCAGGTTACCGAATATGGCGCAGCGGACGGGACTCGAACCCGCGACCCCCGGCGTGACAGGCCGGTATTCTAACCGACTGAACTACCGCTGCGCGTAACACATGAAGCGAATGGTGGGTGATGACGGGATCGAACCGCCGACCCTCTGCTTGTAAGGCAGATGCTCTCCCAGCTGAGCTAATCACCCTTCGTCTCGGTGTGGCGCGCATTCTACGGAGCGACCCTAGGTCTGGCAAGCACTTTCTTAAATCTTTTTTTTGAGGCCTTCCAATGGCTTAGGCAGGGTTGGCCTGGGGCGCTATCAAGAGAATAATGCCCCCCTTTGTATAAAGGAGAGACTCACCCCATGTGGTTCAAGAACCTGCTTATCTATCGCCTGACCCAAGATCTGCCTGTTGATGCCGAGGCGTTGGAAGCGGCCATGGCCACCAAACTGGCGCGCCCTTGTGCAAGCCAGGAGTTGACCACTTACGGTTTCGTCGCGCCTTTCGGTAAAGGTGAAGACGCTCCCCTGGTCCACGTCAGCGGTGACTTCCTGCTGATTGCCGCGCGCAAGGAAGAACGCATCCTGCCGGGCAGCGTAGTGCGTGACGCACTTAAAGAGAAAGTCGAAGAGATCGAGGCCGAGCAGATGCGTAAGGTCTACAAGAAAGAACGCGATCAGATCAAGGATGAAATCATCCAGGCCTTCCTGCCACGCGCATTTATCCGTCGCTCGTCGACCTTCGCCGCTATCGCGCCGAAACAAGGCCTGATCCTGGTCAACTCGGCCAGCCCGAAACGCGCCGAAGACCTGCTTTCCACCCTGCGTGAAGTGATCGGCACCCTGCCAGTACGCCCACTCACCGTAAAAACCGCGCCAACCGCGATCATGACCGACTGGGTCACCACCCAGAAACCGGCCGATGACTTCTTCGTCCTGGACGAATGCGAGCTGCGTGACACTCACGAAGACGGCGGCATCGTGCGCTGCAAGCGTCAGGACCTGACTGGCGAAGAAATCCAGTTGCACCTGACCACCGGCAAAGTGGTGACCCAACTGTCCCTTGCCTGGCAGGACAAGCTGTCCTTCATGCTCGACGACAAGATGACCGTCAAGCGCCTGAAGTTCGAAGATCTGCTGCAAGATCAGGCGGAACAGGACGGCGGCGACGAGGCACTGGGTCAACTGGATGCGAGCTTCACCCTGATGATGCTGACCTTCGGTGAATTCCTGCCGGCGTTGATCGAAGCACTCGGCGGCGAAGAAACGCCACAGGGCATCTAAGCCGTTTGAAGATCAAAATGTGGGAGGGGGCTTGCCCCCGATTACGGTGTGTCAGCTACGCACATGTTGGCTGACATACCGCCATCGGGGGCAAGCCCCCTCCCACATTTGATCGCTTTTGCACTTCAAGAATCTAACAACAAGGACACCCCCATGCGCGCACTCGCCGCCTTGAGCCGCTTCGTCGGCAATACCTTCGCCTACTGGGTGCTGATTTTCGCCGTGCTCGCCTTCCTCGAACCGAGCTGGTTCATCGGGCTGAAAAGCGCCATCGTCCCGCTGCTGGGTCTGGTGATGTTCGGCATGGGGCTGACCCTAAAACTCGAAGACTTCGCCGAAGTCGCACGCCACCCGTGGCGCGTGGCACTCGGCGTGGTTGCGCACTTTGTGATCATGCCGGGTGTGGCCTGGCTGCTGTGCCAGGCATTCCACCTGCCGCCGGAAATTGCCGTCGGCGTGATCCTGGTCGGTTGCTGCCCGAGCGGCACATCGTCCAACGTGATGACGTGGTTGGCCCGGGGCGACCTGGCGCTGTCCGTGGCCATCGCTGCTGTCACCACCCTCCTCGCCCCGCTGCTCACGCCAGCTTTGATCTGGCTGCTGGCCTCGGCCTGGCTGCCGGTATCGTTCATGGAGCTGTTCTGGTCGATCCTGCAAGTGGTGCTACTGCCGATCGTGCTTGGAGTGATCGCACAGCGCGTACTTGGCGAGCGAGTTCGCCACGCGGTGGACGTATTGCCACTGGTGTCGGTGGTGAGCATCGTGATCATCGTCGCGGCGGTGGTTGCCGCAAGCCAAGCGAAGATTGCCGAATCGGGCCTGCTGATCATGGCCGTGGTGATGCTGCACAACAGCTTCGGCTACTTGCTGGGCTACTTCACTGGGCGACTGTTCAAGCTGCCGTTGGCACAACGCAAGTCGCTGGCACTGGAAGTCGGCATGCAGAACTCTGGGCTGGGCGCCGCGTTGGCCAGTGCGCATTTCTCGCCACTGGCGGCAGTGCCGAGTGCACTGTTCAGCGTCTGGCACAATATTTCCGGGGCGTTGCTGTCGACGTATTTCCGACGCATGAGCGAGAAGGAAGACCGTCGC
Source organism: Pseudomonas sp. TE3911 (assembly GCF_054062775.1). Lineage (NCBI taxonomy): Bacteria > Pseudomonadati > Pseudomonadota > Gammaproteobacteria > Pseudomonadales > Pseudomonadaceae > Pseudomonas > Pseudomonas sp. TE3911. The sequence goes on from NZ_JBSSFP010000001.1 coordinate 3,515,762, forward strand.
ATCCTGGAGAACACCCCGCAAACTTGATCGCCCGATCCGTTTTCGGCACTCTACGGGCTTCGCGGGGACGACCTCGCGACGCCAACGAGCGTTGAATCCGGGGACGACCCCGCCTGAAGAAGCGAGGTCATCATGTCCTGGATCATTCTGTTTTTTGCCGGGTTGTTTGAAGTCGGCTGGGCCGTCGGCCTGAAGTACACCGACGGTTTCAGCAAGCCACTGCCCACCGCCCTGACCATCACCGCCATGGCTATCAGCCTCGGCCTGCTGGGGCTGGCCATGAAGGAACTGCCACTGGGTACCGCCTACGCCATCTGGACCGGGGTGGGTGCGGTGGGCACCGTGATCGCCGGTATTATCCTGTTTGGGGAATCCATGGCGTTGTTTCGGTTGGCCAGTGTGGCGCTGATCATTTGCGGGCTTATTGGCCTCAAGATCAGCACTTAGGCCGCTACCGCCATCAAGGGCTAGCCCCCTCCCCCATTTGACCGAGCTGTTGTGACGAGCGCGGTCTAATGGAGGAAGGGGCTTGCCCCCGATGAGGCCAATACATCCAGTACAGAACTACCTGACACTCCCCCGCAAAACACCAACCACCGCCTGCAACTGCTCAGGCGTCGCCGCCTCTGCATCGACAGGCTCGCCAGCTACCAACACTACCCGCGACCAGATCCGATGGAAAATCCCCTTGTTCGGATCGCGGCTGAAGAAACTTCCCCACAACCCCTGCAACGCCATCGGAATCACCGGTACCGGCGTCTCCTCCAAAATCCGCGTAACTCCACCACGAAACTCATTCATCTCGCCATCGGCGGTCAATTTGCCTTCCGGGAAGATACACACCAACTCGCCTTCCTTCAGGTACTGGGCAATTCGCGTGAAGGCCTTTTCGTAGATCTGAATATCTTCATTGCGTCCGGCAATCGGAATCGCACCAGCGGTGCGGAAGATGAAGTTGAGCACCGGCAAGCGGTAGATCTTGTAATACATGACAAAACGGATCGGACGACGCACCGAGCCGGCAATCAACAGCGCATCGACAAAGGACACGTGGTTGCACACCAGCAAGGCCGCGCCCTCATCAGGAATGGCCTCCAGGTTGCGGTGTTCCACGCGGTACATGGAATGGCTGAGCAGCCAGATCATGAAGCGCATGGTGAACTCAGGGACGATCTTGAAGATGTAGGTGTTGACCGCGATGTTGAGCAGCGACACCACCAGGAACAACTCAGGGATCGACAGCTTGACCACGCTCAGCAACAGGATCGAAACAATCGCCGACACCACCATGAACAGAGCATTGAGGATGTTGTTGGCAGCGATCACCCGCGCGCGCTCGTTTTCGGCGGTTCGTGACTGGATCAGCGCATACAGCGGCACGATATAGAAGCCGCCAAACACGCCGAGGCCAAGGATATCGATCAACACCCACCAGGCCTGGCCGTAACTGAGCACCGCCAGCCAGTCATTTGCCTGCACGTTCTGCGGAAACCCGCCAGAGTGCCACCACAGCAACAGGCCGAACACCGTCAAGCCGAATGAACCGAACGGCACCAGGCCGATTTCGACCTTACGCCCGGAGAGTTTTTCGCACAGCATTGAGCCGAGGGCGATGCCCACCGAGAACACCGTTAGGATCAGGGTCACCACGGTTTCATCGCCGTACAACCATTCCTTGGCGTAGGCCGGGATCTGGGTCAGGTAGATCGCGCCGACAAACCAGAACCAGGAGTTGCCGACAATGGAGCGTGACACCGCCGGCGTCTGCCCCAGCCCCATGCGCAGGGTGGCCCAGGACTGGGTGAAAATATTCCAGTCCAGGCGCAGTTGCGGCGTAGACGCCGCTGCTCGTGGAATGCTGCGGCTGGCCAGGTAACCCAGCACCGCCACGCCGACAATCGCCACCGCCACGATCGGCGCGTAATGGGTGGACGACATCATGATCCCGGCACCAATGGTGCCGGCCAGGATCGCCAAAAACGTGCCCATTTCCACCAGGCCATTACCGCCCACCAGCTCATCTTCGTGCAGGGCCTGGGGCATGATCGAGTACTTCACAGGGCCGAAAAGCGCCGAGTGAGTACCCATGGCAAACAGCGCCAGCAACATCAATTCCAGGTGGTTAGTCAGGAAGCCCGTGGCGCCCACGGCCATGATCACGATCTCGCCGATCTTGATCACGCGGATCAGTGCGTCCTTGTTGAATTTCTCGCCAAACTGCCCGGCCAGCGCCGAGAACAGGAAGAACGGCAGGATAAACAACAAGGCGCACAGGTTGACCCAGATCGAGCGGTCACCGTCGATGGTGAGTTTGTAGAGGATCGCCAGGATCAGCGATTGCTTGAAAATGTTGTCGTTGAAAGCGCCCAGCAACTGGGTGATGAAGAACGGCAGAAAACGCCGTGTGCGCAGCAAGGTGAATTGCGAAGGATGGCTCATCGTCGTCCGTGTTCCTGCGTGGCCTGAAGGCTTATAGGTTGTCAGGCCAAGACTTTACCTAATCCCGCTTACTTATTCGCTAGGCCTGCAATGCATGGCGAAACAAAAAGCTCACCTTTATAAGCGCCTTGCACGGTGCGCTTGGCCACGATCAACCACATCAGCGTCAATGCCATCACCAACACGCAACCAAATACACTGAAGAACCCCAGTTGCAACAGACTCGCCAGCTTTAACGTGGCCAGGGCGTACACGCCCAGCGGGAAGGTAAAGCCCCACCAGCCCAGATTGAAGGGAATGCCAGCGCGCAGGTAACGCAGGGTTATCAGTACAGCGATGAGCATCCACCACAAGCCGAAGCCCCACAGGGTGATACCAGCAACCAGGCCGAGACCATTGGCCATTTCACCCACGCCAGGCAAGCCATTGGCGGCAAAGATCGCTGGCGCATCGCCGCCCAGTAGCAACATGCCAAGGGCACCAGTGCCAATGGGGCCGAGCGCCAGCCAGCTCGACGCAGCCATGTTGGCGTGAGGCAGTTTATGCAGGGCCATGCGCAACATCAGGATGGTCAAAATGCTGAACGCCACCGGCAGGGAAAACGCCCACAACACGTAGCTGGTCACCAGCATTATCAGTTGCGAGTGAGCGTCCGCCAGGTGCGGTGCGAGCAGGCCACCGCTGGCTGCAGCGACTTCGGCCGCCACCACCGGCAGCAACCAGACAGCCGTCATCTGGTCGATGCTGTGTTCTTGACGGGTGAACATCATGAAGGGGATGAGCACACCGCAGGCCAGTGCCATCGCCACATCCAGCCACCACAGGGATTCGGCCAGCGGGATCACATCGCCCCCCCAACGCGGCAGGCCAAACAGCAGCAAGCCATTGAGAATGGTCGCCAGGCCCATGGGAATGGTGCCGAAGAACATCGAGACAGTGGAGTGCCCGAAGATCCGCCGCGCCTCGTGGAAAAACATCAACCAACGCGCGGCATACAAGCCACTGAACAGGATGAACAGGCCGATGGTGAACCACCACAGCCCTTCGGCAATGGCATGCAGACCGGGCATATTTACCGGCAACTGCGCCAGGGCCAGCGCCAGTACGCCGGTGCCCATGGTCGCGGCGAACCAGTTGGGGGTGAATTGGCGAATCACTTCCCGAGGACGGGCCAGGTGACTGAAGGGCTTGTAGCTGATGGCATTCGAGCAGGTCATGATGAAAATCCTCTTCCTCGCATGAGGTTGAGACCATCATAGAACCTGATCGAATATCTATATAACGGGTAATATCTCTAACTGTTATCTACTTTGCAGATATGCAGGCCGCCTTGGACTTTGCCGAATCCTGCAGCAGCAAAGCGACCAACGCCCCGAGGGCCAGCAGAATGAGGACTGCGCCGTAACCGTCGGTGGTGGCGATCAGGCCAAAGCTGCGAATCAGGTTGCCCGCCAGCAGCGAAGGCAAACAAAACGCCAAATAACTCAGCACGTAGAATGCCGACATCAAGCCTGCGCGTTCATGGGGCAAGGCCAGCGGCACCACACTGCGCAATGCGCCGAGAAAGCCGGCGCCGAAGCCGCCACCGGCGATCAACGTGGCGATAAAAAACAGCGGCAGGCTGGCGCTGTGCACTGCCGTGAGGATCAGCGCCACCCCCACAGCCAACAGCGCAGCGCCCAGGCGCAGTACCTTACTGGCCGGTCGATTGCGCAGGGTGAAGATCACCAGCGCCCCGCTCAACGTCAGCACCGCCACCAAGCCACCACCGATAAGGTTCGACGTAGAGCCTGTCGCCGCCCGCACCAGCGACGGCGCCAGGGACAAGTAAAAGCCCCCCATTGCCCACACCGCCACGTCCACCGGCAGCGAAAGCCACAACGCTCGACGCGCCTGGGGCGGCACATGCAGCGTTGGGCGCAGCGATGCCACTGCACCGGGAATGCGATCAACGGTTTCCGGCAGGCGCCATACATAAAGCGCCTGCACCAGCATCAGCGCCAGCAGCGTCCAGTAGATCAACTGCGTCGGCAGCGGCGCGAACTCCACCAGCAAACTGCTGCCCATCGCCCCGCACGCCATACCCAGCAGAGGCGCAACACTGTTGACCAGCGGGCCCTGTTGACGGTCGGTGTCGAGCAATGCCGCGCCCAGCACCGCCGTGGCCATCCCGGTGGCAAACCCTTGCACGGTACGCGCGGCAATCAGCCAGGCCACGCTGCCCTCATTTATGAACAGCAGCATCGCCAGCATATTCAGGACCAACGCAGCAAAAATCACTGGCTTGCGTCCCAGGTGGTCCGACAGCGAGCCCACGGTCAACAGCGCCGCCAAGAGGCTCAAGGCGTAAACGCCAAAGATCAACGTGAGCATGCCTGCCGAAAAATGCAGCCCCTCCTGATACAGGTGATACAACGGTGTCGGCGCGCTGGAAGCCGCGAGAAACGTCAGCAACGTGATCGCCAGGAACATCAGGCTCGAACGATGAGAAATACGGCTGGACATAGGCACGCTCCGCTAAAGCTAATATTTTGCTTTTGCGAAGTGTGCTACTGACCAACGTTTAAAGCAAATTCTTTGTGTTAAGGTCATAAACATGGCGATTAAAGAAGGCCTCCGCCCGGGGGGTCGTAGTGCCCGGGTACAAGAATCCGTTCATTCGGCCGTGCGTGAGCTGCTGAAAACCCAGGAGCGCTCCAGTGTCACCGTGCCGATGATTGCCACCCGCGCAGGCGTCACGCCGTCGACCATCTACCGGCGCTGGGGCGACCTTTCCATGCTTCTTGCCGATGTGGCGCTGGCGCGCATGCGGCCTGATAGCGAGCCGGCCAACACCGGGACCCTGCGCGGTGATCTGCAAGCCTGGGCCGAGCAATATCTGGATGAGATGAGTTCAGAACCGGGGCGAAACATGATGCGCGACGTGCAATGCAGCCTGACACCCGGGTATTGCGTGAGCATCTTGAGTGGGCAGCTTCAGGCGATTGTTGATCGTTATCCAGATGACAACCCGCCCAGCGTCGACCGCCTGATCAACTTGCTGGCGGCGCCGACGGTGTTTCGTATTCTGTTCTCAACCGAGCCACTGAAAGTTGAAGAACTGCACGCGCTGATCGAGCTGGCACTGAAGGCCTGACACAAAACCAAATGTGAGAGGGGGCTTGCTTCCGATTGCGATGTGTCAGCTACAGATAAGCTGACTGACATAGCGCAATCGGGAGCAAGCCCCCTCCCACATTTTTTACGCGTTCGGGTCAGTACTCAGGTACGCATCCCACGCCCGCTCACCAGCAACTTCGCGCAACCGATATACAACACCACCGTCGCCACGATCATGAAAGTGATCGCCACACTGATCTTGATATCCGACACACCCAGGATGCCGTAACGGAACGCGTTGACCATATGCAGCACCGGGTTGGCCAGCGACACCGTCTGCCAGAACGGCGGCAGCAAAGTGATGGAGTAAAACACCCCGCCCAGGTAAGTCAGCGGCGTCAGCACAAAGGTCGGGATGATCGAAATATCATCGAAGTTGCGTGCGAATACGGCGTTAATGAAACCCAGCAGCGAGAAAATCGTCGCCGTCAGCACGACCACCAGAATGGTGACCCCGAGGTGATGCACTTGCAGGTGGGTGAAGAACAGCGACAGCAGCGTCACGATCACCCCGACCATCAAGCCACGCAACACACCGCCAGCGGTGTAGCCAAGCAGGATAGTGTGCGGCGACACCGGCGAGACCATCAGTTCTTCGATGGAGCGCTGGAATTTGCTTCCGAAAAAGCTTGAGACCACGTTGCCGTAGGAGTTAGTGATCACCGACATCATGATCAGGCCCGGCACGATGTACTCCATGTAAGTGAAGCCGCCCATATCACCGATCTGCCGGCCGATCAGGTTACCGAAGATCACGAAGTACAGAACCATGGTGATCGCCGGCGGCAGCAAGGTCTGCGGCCAGATTCGGGTAAAGCGCTTCACTTCGCGGTAAACGATGGTTTGCAGTGCGACGAGGTTGGGTTGCAGTTCGGAACTCATACCGCCACCTTCGTCAGATTTTTCTCCACCAGGGACACGAACAACTCCTCAAGGCGATTGGTTTTGTTACGCAGGCTCAGCACTTCGATGTTCTGGGTCGCCAGCTGCGTAAACAGCGCGGTGATGCCCATGGCTTTATCCACTTGGACTTCCAGGGTGTGGCTGTCCACCAGGCGGCTTGGGTAGCCAAGCAATTGCGGCGGCGCCGACAGATTGTTCTTCAGGTCGAGCAGGAAAGTCTCCACATGCAACTGGCCCAGCAGGTTACGCATGCTGGTGTTCTCGACGATGGTGCCGTGGTCGATGATGCCGATGTTGCGGCACAACTGTTCAGCCTCTTCCAGGTAATGGGTGGTGAGGATGATGGTGATGCCCTTCTCGTTCAGCTCGGTGAGGAAGGTCCACATCGAGCGACGCAGCTCAATGTCCACGCCGGCGGTGGGTTCATCGAGGATCAGCAGCCGCGGCTCATGCACCAGGGCGCGAGCAATCATCAGGCGACGTTTCATGCCGCCGGACAATGAACGGGACGGCACGTCGCGCTTGTCCCAAAGGCCCAACTGGGTCAGGTACTGCTCGGCGCGTTCCTTGGCAACTTTCGCCGGGATGCCGTAGTAACCGGCTTGGGTCACGACGATGTCGAAGGTTTTTTCAAACTGGTTGAAGTTGAATTCCTGGGGCACCACGCCGATGGAACGCTTGAGCGCCGCCGGGGATTTGTCCAGGTCATGGCCGAAGATATTCACCGTGCCGCTGGTTTTGTTGACCAGGGTGGAGAGGATGCCGATGGTGGTGGATTTGCCGGCACCGTTGGGGCCGAGCAAGGCGAAGAAATCACCTTCGGCAACGTCCAGATCGATACCACTCAGGGCCTGGAAACCGTTGCCGTAGGTTTTGGTTAGCTGCCGGATGGACAGAGCGGAACTCATATCGGAATACGCACCAAAGAAGGGAATAGAAAGAGTAGATGAGCGCGCAGCGCACGTAGTTCAACGGCGGCGCATAACAAGCATGGTGCTTGGCTGCGCCGCACAAGTACAGTCACCTGTATTAATAGTCAGTATTAAGTCAACGCGGTCATGACCGCTTTGCGATAGGCCGGACGCTGTTGCAGACGCTGGTACCAGGCTTCCAGATGGGGCATTGCGGGGCGTTCGATGGGCATCTCGAACCAGGCATACGCAAAGCATCCCAGGGGGATATCGCCTATGCCGAACGCGTTGCCGGACAAGTAAGGCTGCTCGGCGAGGGCTTGATCGACTGTTTTGAGCGCATCGATACACGTCTGGCGCCCGGCGTTGATACTGTCCCAGTTCTGTTTTTCCGCCGGAGTACGCAGGACACCCCAGAAAACCGCTTTGAAGGGCTCAGCCAAGGTGGAGGTTGTCCAGTCCATCCACTTCTCTGCGCTTGCTCGGGCTTGCGGGTCGCTCGGGTAAAATTCCGACGCATGCTTCGCGCATAAATAACGCACGATGGTGTTGGATTCCCACAACACAAAGTCACCGTCCTGAATCATCGGCACCCGCCCATTGGGGTTCAGTGCCCGATATTGCGGGGTGTCGACCACACCAAAAGCCCCGCCCGCATCAATTGCTTCATAGTCCAGGCCGAGCTCCTCGGCGCACCATAGTGCTTTCCTGACATTTGATGAATTTTTACGACCCCAGATCTTCAGCATGACCGCGCCTTATTGTTGATGAACATGGCTATGGACGCAGCAGCATACGCCGGTTCACCCGCGGCTTAAATCGCTCTGCATATCACCCAACAGGTTTGGCATGTCTGCGGCAAACAGGTGCGGGTAGCATTTCTGAATATGGGTGAAGAACAAATGCTCGGGTACATCAGCAAATTGCCCATGGTCCACCACGTACTCCATCGAGCGTTGGCCCTGACGATTGAACGCGTGAAACACACTGTCGTTGAGCCCATCAAATTCCAGCGGCGGCACATCAAACACCGCGCACAATTGCTGATTGAACGCCGGCGTGGCTTTGACCCAGCCACCGTTCAGGTGCAGCTCGGTGTAACCGTGCATGGCGAACACATCACTCTTGAGCAACGCGAGCAGACGCGGCGTCGACAGGTGATTGCGCACATCCGCCAGGCCTATGCGCGCCGGGATACCACAGTGGCGCGCGCAGGCAGCGAGCAACGTGGCCTTGGGCACGCAGTAGCTCTCACGGGTAGCCAGGGCGTAGCTGGCATTCAAGGTGTCTGGGTCGCGGCTGAACGTGTAGGGGTTGTAGCGCACCGCCTCACGCACGGCGTAATAGAGACTGACTGCCTGGTCAGTTAAATCCGCGCGGGTTCCGCGATGTTTTTCCGCGAACTCCACCACCGCAGGGTGGTCACTATCGATGAAGCGGCTGGGACTCAGGTACGTTTCCATGAGTGTTATCTCCGAAGGAAGCCTGGAGTTTAGCGACAGGTCTGCCATAGAGATAACGACGATTCGGCCAAATGTCGGCGCCTGTAGATCGGTGCTTTGCGTACAACTCGTTACACCCTGACTGCCGCGCTTTCTCGGATGCCGACTAAGCTCCTTGGTGGTTTCGCCCCTGGTTTCACGGAGGATTGAATATGCTGTTGTTGTGGATACTGGTTCTGGTGGTCGGCATTGCCTACCTGGCACACCGCCGCACCGCGCCCCTGCCCGCCTTGGGCGTGGTCGCCGTCTACCTGCTGGCGATGGGCGCCTGGAGCCATGCACCGGGCTGGCTGCTGCTGATCTTCTGGGTGCTGATCGCCGCCGTCGCAGCGCCGTTGCTGCTGCCCGACCTGCGTCGCCAATACTTCACTAAGCCGCTGTTCAGTTGGTTCCAGAAAGTCCTGCCGCCCATGTCCGAAACCGAGCGCGATGCCATCGACGCGGGCACCGTGTGGTGGGACGGCGAGCTGTTCAGCGGTCGCCCCGATTGGGACAAGTTGCTTGCCTACCCCAAGGCCCAACTGACCGAAGAGGAACAGGCCTTTATCGACGGCCCAACCGAAGAACTCTGTGCCATGGTCAGCGACTGGGAAATCGGTCAGGCCATGGACCTGCCTCCAGCCGCCTGGGAGCACATCAAGACCCACGGTTTCTTCGCCCTGATCATTCCCAAGGAATATGGCGGCAAAGGCTTCTCCGCCTACGCCCACTCCCAGGTCGCAATGAAGCTTGCCACCCGCAGCGGCGACCTCGCCTCAACCGTGATGGTGCCCAACTCCCTCGGCCCGGCCGAGCTGCTGCTGCACTACGGTACCGACGAACAACGCAACCACTACCTGCCGCGCCTGGCTCGTGGCGATGACATTCCGTGCTTCGCCCTCACCGGCCCACTGGCAGGGTCCGATGCGGGCGCCATGCCCGACACGGGCGTGATCTGCAAAGGTGAATGGGAAGGCAAGGAAACCCTCGGTCTTCGCCTGAACTGGGAAAAACGCTACATCACCCTTGGGCCGGTCGCGACCTTGCTCGGGCTGGCCTTCAAGGCCCATGACCCGGACCACTTGCTGGGCGAAGAGGAAGACTTGGGCATCAGCCTGGCGTTGATTCCCACCGACACTCCTGGCGTGGAAATCGGCCGTCGTCACCTGCCCCTGGGCGCCGCGTTTATGAACGGCCCCAACTCTGGCAAAGATGTGTTTATCCCCCTGGAATTCCTCATCGGCGGCCAGGAAATGCTCGGCAAGGGCTGGATGATGCTGATGAACTGCCTGTCGGTGGGCCGTTCGATTTCCCTGCCAGCAGTCGGCACCGGCGCTGCCAAGTTCACCAGTCTGGTGACCGGCCAATACGCCCAGGTGCGCGAGCAGTTCAACGTACCGCTGTCGGCCTTCGAAGGTATCCAGGAAGCCCTGGCTCGCATCGGCGGCAACGCCTGGCTGATGGACAGCGCGCGCATGCTCACCGCCAATGCCGTCGACCTTGGGGAAAAGCCTTCGGTGCTGTCGGCGATTCTCAAGTACCACCTGACCGAACGGGGCCGCGAGTGCATCAGCCATGCCATGGATGTGCACGGCGGCAAGGGCATCATCATGGGCCCGAACAATTACCTGGGCCGTAGCTGGCAAGGCGCACCGATCTTCATCACCGTGGAAGGCGCGAACATCCTCTCGCGCAACCTGATGATCTTCGGCCAGGGCGCCATCCGCTGCCATCCGTTCGTACTCAAGGAAATGGCCCTGGCCGGCCGCGAAGATCACGACCAGGCGTTAAAGGAATTCGACGGCCTGCTGATGCAGCATATCGGTTTTGCCGTGAGCAACGCCGCCAGCACACTGGTACTGAACCTCGGTATTGGCCGCTTTGAGAAAGCGCCGGGCAACCGCTTGAGCCAGGGTTATTTCCGTTCGCTGAACCGCCAAGCTGCGGCGTTCGCCCTGCTAGCGGACTTGAGCATGATGCTGCTGGGTGGCGAATTGAAACGCCGCGAACGCCTGTCGGCACGCCTGGGGGATGTACTGAGCCATATGTACCTGGCCTCGGCGGCGCTCAAGCGTTATCACGACCTGGATTCACCGGACCACCTGGAACCGCTGTTCGCCTGGGCCATGGAAGAAAGCCTCGGCGAGTCGGAACGCGCGCTGGATGAGTTGCTGAGCAACTTCCCAAACAAGGTGCTCGGATGCCTCTTGCGGGTGATCGTATTCCCGTTCGGCCGTCGCCACACGGGGCCGTCCGATGCACTGGATGCCGAAGTGGCCGCAGTGATAGGCCGCGCCAAAGGCGATCCAACCCTGGAAGAATTACTGGCCGGCTGCTATCGCCCGCAATCGGCGGACGATCCGGTAGGCGCCCTGCAACATGCCTACGACCTGCTGGGTGCCAGCCATCCGCTGCAGAAAAAACTCCACACTGCGCTCAAAAGCGGTCAGGTCAAACCGAGCGCCGGCGAGCATGCCATTGACGCAGCACTGCACGCCGGGGTGCTGCAACCGGCCGAAGCACAGACTCTGCGTGACGCCGAGGCAGCACGACGCAAGGTGATCGACGTGGATGATTTCAGTAAGGAAGAGTTGACCCAGGCTGAGGGTAAAGTCCGCTGAGTCGAGCGGTCATATAAATACGGGCGCGAGGGCTATATACTCTCGCGCCCGTTTTTGCTTTAGAGGACTTATCTCGTGTCCAACGTCGTTGCCGATCATCTCGTCTTGCTCGACCACCTGCGCAGCATCCTGGTTGCCGTCGGCGAAGCCGAACAGGTGCCCGAGGAAAGCCACACCCTATTCCTGGAGCGCTTCGACGAATTGCGCGCGCTGCTGCCCATCGACCCGATCGAAAGCCAGTACCTGGGGCAGGACTTGATGAGCCAGGTCATCCTGCGCTACCCGCAAATTGCCCACCTCGTACCACGCGATCTGCTGTGGTTCTTCGGCGGCGACTGCCTGCACTTCATGCCCGACGAAGAACTGGACCTTTACCAGGCCTTGGAAGAACGTCGCTTTGAGGCCGAACAGAACGACGAACCGTTCGACTGGAACCAGGAAAAACAGTTGCTGGCCATGCCCCAGGATCAGAGCAAGCACTGATCAGCCAACCACACCAGAGGGCCGACGCAACGTCGGCTCCCTCGCCATACACTCCACCAAATAATCAATGAACACCCGCAGCTTAGGCGGCAGGTAGCGCGTGGGCGAATGCAGCAACCACGCCTCGCCATGGTAGGACGCAATAAAATCCCACCCCGGCAACACCTGCACCAACCGCCCCTCCTCCAATGCATGACGCGCTGTAAAGTACGGCAAGCTGCCAATCCCCACATGCTGCAACACCGCATCCAGCCGCACGCCGGTGTGGTTAGCGGCATAACGCCCACGCACGCTGACGGTCACCGCCCTACCTCCCTGGCGAAACTTCCAGCGCGAGTCGCCCGGGGTTTCGCCAAGGTAGATACAGCTGTGCTCCAACAAGTCGTGGGGATGCTCCGGTGTACCGTGCTCGGCCAAATACTGCGGCGTAGCGCAAAGCAAATGTTCAATCGGCAATAGCTGGCGCCCCACCAGGCCCGGCGGCGGGCTGTCGGTGATGCGAATACTCAGATCAACATTGTCATCGATCATGTCCACCTGCCGGTCTTCCAGGATCAATTGCACATCCACCTTGGGATATCGCCGCAGGAACTCGGGCATATGCGGATGCACCACAAACCGCCCGACCGCCTTGGGCACACTGACACGCACCAGGCCCTCAGCCTCATGGGTGAATTGACCGCTGATTTCCATCACCGAGCGCGCAGCGCTGACCATCTCCTGGCAGCGCTTGAATACCTCTTCCCCCCCGTCGCTCAGGCGCAGTTTTCGCGTGGTACGTTGCAGTAACCGGGTAGCCAGGGCTTTTTCCAGGCGCGAAATACTGCGACTCACCGCCGACGGCGAGACACTGAGTTGCCGTGCCGCTTCGGAGAAGCTGCCGGTCTCTACCACCTTGACGAAAATCGCCATTTCACTCAGCAGCGGTAACGGAAGATTGATGCTCATGACGCACAGGTCCATTGATAATTGAGCGGATTATCACCTAATCCGACAGCATTTATACTGCCCGCAGAACCCTGATGCGGATGTAGAAAATGACCGAGCGCCTGTTTTTCACCCATGACCACCTCACCGCAGAGCTTGAAGTGCTGGGTTGCACGCCCTTTGAGGACCAGTTTGCGGTCATTTTGCAGTCGACGATTTTTCATCCCCAAGGCGGCGGCCAGCCGTCCGACACCGGTTGGCTGGGTGAAGCCCGGGTACTGCGCGTCACTCAGGAGGTTGATCGCGTGGTGCACTATCTCAACCACCCTGTGCCACTGGGCGCCATCAATGCGAGGGTCGATGAACCACGCCGCGCCCTGCACACGCGCCTGCATTCCGCCGGGCACTTGATCGGCAACGCCGGCGAAACCCTGGGCTGGATGCCAATCAAGGCCCACCACTGGCCGGGCGAAGGCAAGATCACCTTTATCCGTGGCGAAACCGCGCAAGCTATCGACGCCGAAACCCTCCAGCAGCAGATCAACCAATGGATCGCCGCAGACTACCCACGCCATATGACCCTGGACGAAGGCATCCGCGAAGTAGGTTTCGGTGAGTTGCCCACGTACGCATGCGGTGGCACCCATGTGCAAACACTGGGCGAGCTGGGTGAGGTGACGATCCTTGCCTTGTCGGAAAAAAAGGGCGCGCTGTCGGTACGTTACAGCCTTGACTAAACCGCAACCGCTCTCGTCGAGCACCATGAGCTGCGCGGCCTCTAAAACGCAGGTCACGACGTTGCGAAATAAGCATTCAAGGGGGCTATCGAGTTTTTAGATAAGCCTTCTTACGGCCTCCCCGGCACACCTTCGCAGTGTTAGTGTGTGGAAATGTTTCTGACACATTGATCAGAAATCTCCTACTTTCCCTTTGCAAAGGAATGCCTTTAGCCATGCACTTCCCTCTCAAACATTTGGCGGCTGCGACCCTGTTCGCGGCGAGCCTTTCGGTGATGAGTACTCCCGCCTTTGCCAATATCACCCCGCAGCAAAGCACGGCAATTCTGAAGAGCTTCAACGAAACTTCGGTCACTGACTTTCGTGGTTTCCTCAGCACACTAGCCAAGGGAGACCTGGGCAAAACGGCGGATGTAGGCCCTGCAATCAGCGTCTTCCTCGACAACCAGACCCTGACCGCCGACCAGCAGAACGAGATCCATCGCTTGCTGGGTATTTACACCCGAGTTAAATACGGAAAAGCCGCCCTAGAAACTCTGCGCGAACTGGTGGAAATCCCAACCTTCAACGTAGACGGTGTTCCGCAATACAAGAATCCGGAATTCACCCGGATTGCCGACAAGCTACAGGCCCTGGCCAAGACCTTTGACCTGAACTTCCGTAACGTCGACAACCGCGTGTACGAAATTTCCCTGGCAGGCAGCGGCGACGAAGTGGTGGGCATCCACGCCCACGCCGACGTGGTGCCGGTAACCCCGGAAAACTGGGTACTGAAAGACGGCACCAAGCTTGATCCGTTCAAGGTCACGCTGATCGGCGACCGCATGTATGGCCGTGGTACCGAGGATGATAAAAACGGCATCGTGGTGGCTATGTATGCCATGAAAGTGATCAAGGAAGAAAAGCTGCCGCTGGCGCGCAATTTCAAACTGCTGGTGGATACCACCGAGGAGACCTCCGGAGACGCGATCCCTTACTACTTCGAACGCAACCCGACACCGCAATACAACCTTGCGCTGGATGGCGGCTATCCGGTGGTGATTGCCGAAAAAGGTTATGGCACCGTCATGGCCACCTTCCCCCGCCGCAAAGGGGAAGGCAAAGGCGCAGAAATCATCGCAATGACCGGCGGCATGGCCACCAACCAGATTCCATCGGCGTCGGTGGCCACGTTTATCAGCGACAACCCTAAGGAATTAGCAGCCAGCCTCCAAAAGGCCGGCACGGAATACGTCAAGCGCAACGGTGGCGATTTTGAGGTGAGCGCCAAGGTCAACGGCAAGGACGTCAAGCTGACTGTCACCGGCGTGTCGGCGCACTCCTCCGAGCCGGAGTCCGGCATCAACCCGGTGGCGCGCATGCTGGAGCTGATTCACAGCGTCGACGGCAAGATCGCTCTCAAGCACAACCACATCACCGACGCTGCGCGGTATGCGTCCGACAATTGGGGCCTGGATTACTTGGGTGGCAAATTGGGCGTGGGTTTTGCGGATGATTTCATGGGCCCGCTGACCACCTCACCGACCTTTGTCGGGCTGGATGAAAAGGCTTTCAAGCTGGCAGTCAACCTCCGGGTGCCGAAGGGTAAATCCCCGGAGCAGCTCAAGGCCGAGATCGCCGAAAAGTTGAGCGCCTGGGACAAGAAAACCAAGGTCAACGTGGACTTCACCTACTCGGTGGCCGAGCCGATGTTCCGCAACCCGGAAGGTGAATGGGTGAAGGCCTTACTCGCGGTAGCCAGCGAAAACCTGGGCATGGAACACAAGTTCGGCACCTCGGCTGGAGCGACCTCCGTGCACGAGTTGCCCAACGGTGTGCAATTTGGCCTGGCGCGACCGGAAGTGAAGTACACCGGGCATACCGACAATGAGTTCAAGACGGTCGACCAGTTCTTGCTGGATCTGCAGATCGTCACCGAAATGATGGGGCGTATCGGACAGCTGCCCAAGCTCTGATTGCGATTGAAGCGCTCCCCAACAACAAACGCCGATCATTGCTGATCGGCGTTTTTGTGTGCGGCGCAGGGGTTAACGCGTCAACCCGCCGCGCCCAGGAACGGCAGCGCCAGATACAACTTGATCACCACCGCATTGGTGATATCGATAAAGAATGCGCCCACCATCGGCACCACCAGAAACGCAATCTGTGACGGCCCGAAGCGTTGCGTCACCGCCTGCATGTTGGCAATCGCCGTCGGCGTGGCACCGAGCCCGAACCCGCAGTGCCCTGCCGCCAGCACTGCCGCATCGTAATTGCTGCCCATGACCCGGAACGTGATGAAAATCGCAAACAGCGCCATCAGCAATGCCTGCGCGGCCAGCAGGATGACAATCGGCAAGGCGAGTGCTGCCAGGTCCCACAGCTTGAGCGACATCAAGGCAATAGCCAAGAACAACGACAGACTGACATTGCCCAGCACCGATACCTCGCGCTCGAACACCTGATGCCAGCCCAGCGCCGACAAGCCGTTACGCAGCACGACGCCGACAAACAGCACACAGACGAAAGTGGGCAACTCCAGTGCTGTGCCTTGAAGGAAGCCGTTGAGGTAGGTGCCGACCTGGAGGCTGATCGCAAGCAACGCGAGGGTTTCGATGAATGAGAACGGGGTAATCAAACGCTCCCTGTTCGGTTGCTCGAAGCCCTTGGGCAGGCGTGGCTGCACCTGCTCGATACCAGGCACCTGGACCCGCTTGATCAGCAAGCGGGCAACCGGACCTCCAATCAAGCCCCCGAGCACCAAGCCGAAGGTTGCGGAGGCGATCGCCAATTCTGACGCGGAGGCCACGCCATACTTCTCGCTGAACACAGTCCCCCAGGCGGCACCCGTACCGTGTCCGCCTGACAGCGTCACCGAGCCGGCGAGCAAGCCCATCAACGGGTCGAGTCCCAAGGCCTTGGCCAATGCGATGCCCATGGCGTTTTGCACCACCAGCAGTGTGGTCACGACCAACAGAAAGATCGCCAGGATTCGACCGCCTTTCTTCAAACTGGCGAAATCCGCGTTCAGTCCAATAGTGGCGAAAAATGCCAGCATCAACGGGGTTTGCAACGAAGGGTCGAAGCGCACCTCAATATCGGCCAGCCCCCGCAACGCCAAAAGCACTAAAGCGACCACCAGGCCGCCGGCTACCGGCGCGGGAATATTGTAGGCGCGTAAAAAGCCTATGCGGGCAACCAGCCAGCGGCCAAGCAAAAGCACAAGGGACGCGGCGACCAGGGTTGAATAGAAGTCCAGCTGTAACATCCGGGCAGCTCTCTGAGGTGAACAAGGAAAATAGGCACGCCAGAGTAGAGACAGCGGGACCAATTCGCATCAACCTCACGGAAAGTACAGACTATTCCTACAAGACCCACCACATCAGCGGCGAAGCAGATGGCTTTACCAGGAAAAGCACATCTGGAACCGGCAAGAATGAAAAAAGAGACCGAAGCCCCTTTACGTAAATCGCAGGCAAAAAAAAGCCACTCGCTTGAGTGGCTTTTTTCTTGAATATGGAGCGGGAAACGAGACTCGAACTCGCGACCCCGACCTTGGCAAGGTCGTGCTCTACCAACTGAGCTATTCCCGCAAATGGCGTCCCCTAGGGGACTCGAACCCCTGTTACCGCCGTGAAAGGGCGGTGTCCTAGGCCACTAGACGAAGGGGACACGCTACTGAAACACATGGTGTGTATTTCAGTGCCCAGAGGCCTCATCCGAAGATTGGGTCCTGGTTTCACTCAGCGCCGCCCGAAAGCAACACCGCTTAAAATGGAGCGGGAAACGAGACTCGAACTCGCGACCCCGACCTTGGCAAGGTCGTGCTCTACCAACTGAGCTATTCCCGCAAATGGCGTCCCCTAGGGGACTCGAACCCCTGTTACCGCCGTGAAAGGGCGGTGTCCTAGGCCACTAGACGAAGGGGACACGCTACTGAAACACATGGTGTGTATTTCAGTGCCCAGAGGCCTCATCCGAAGATTGGGTCCTGGTTTCACTCAGTGCCGCCCGAAAGCCACACTGTTTGTAAATTGGAGCGGGAAACGAGACTCGAACTCGCGACCCCGACCTTGGCAAGGTCGTGCTCTACCAACTGAGCTATTCCCGCATATGGCGTCCCCTAGGGGACTCGAACCCCTGTTACCGCCGTGAAAGGGCGGTGTCCTAGGCCACTAGACGAAGGGGACACACGTACAACATTCACTACTCAACGCGTTTCGCTGTGTGCTTTACGCTTTAAGTGGCGCGCATTCTATGGATGGATTGGGGGATCGTCAACCCCCAAGGATAAATTTATTAAAATCAATGACTTCGCCCGCGTTTACCAGCCGTTGCGAGCATTCTGCCCGTCCGCACCTTGACGCCTATATTCTGGCACCCGACAAGACGTTATAGTTCGCCCTGGCAAATAATGGCAATGTGCATCTACGCAGGGAGCGCTTGTCTATATAGAAGAAACTACCCGGGCAGCTGGTCGATCAGCTCTATCCGATAGCCGGCCCAGTCACTACACTCCATTGCAAACCCTATAAAGAGGTCACACCGGTGACACCACTCATGATCACCCTGCTGGTAATAGCCGGGATCGTAATACTGATCGCCATTGGCTATATGAACCACGTGGTGGAAAACAACAAGCTGGAAAAGCAGCGCGTCCAGATCGAGCTTAACGATCGCCTGCGCCGTTGCGGTGAGATCACCGAAACATTCCCAGGCCAACTGATGACCCCGGCGCTCAAACTGTTGTTGACCCGCCTGGAACTCAACGTGAACCAGCGCCTGTTGAACCTCAACAAGACCAGTGCTCCTATTAAAGCGCGCATCACTGAGCTGAATACACTGGTGGCCCAGGGCGAATCCATCCCGGTCAACAACCCCCCGGCACCGATCCAGACCGAAGCCAAGGCCAAGGACGTGCGCTTCCTGCTGGAAGCCCTGCACGGCCAGGTCACGCGCGCAGCCCAGGACGGTTTCCTACCCTCCAACGAAGCCAAGCATTGGATCAAAGAAATCCGCCATATCCTGGTGCTGCTGCACATCGAGTTCTTCAACAACCTCGGCCAGCACGCGCTGCAGCAGGGCCAACCGGGCCAGGCACGCCTGGCCTTCGAGCGTGGTGTGCAGTACCTGCGCAAACAGCCGGAGCCGGTACTCTACAGCGCCCAGCTGCAATTGCTGGAAGGCCAACTGGCCCGCGCCAACTCCACCGTGCTGGCTAACAGCAAACAGGCCGCAGAAGAGGTCAACGAACTGACCCAAGGCATGAAAGAAGTCGACGCCGACGCCGAGTGGAAGAAGAAAGTCATCTACGATTGATCCTCGCAAAATAATAGGTGCCATCATCCTGGCACCTATCCTCCGCCCCCCGACTAGCGTAAAAAAGTGCGCCTCACTCCGTGAAGTCAGAGGCCTGCTATGCCTATCGCCGTCATTGATGGACAACCCCTGCACTACCTCGACCAAGGCACCGGCCCGGCCGTGCTGCTGGGCTCCAGCTACCTGTGGAACCGCGACATGTGGGCACCGCAGATCGACGCCCTGTCGCAACAGTACCGTGTGATCGTGCCCGAGCTATGGGGCCACGGTGAATCGGGCCAACTGCCCACGCAAACGCGCTCCCTCGACGACCTCGCACGCCAGACCTTGGCCCTGCTGGATCACTTGGCTATCACGCAGATCAACCTGGTGGGCCTCTCGGTCGGCGGTATGTGGGGCGCGCGCCTGGCGTTGCAGGCCCCAGAACGCATCAACAGCCTAATACTGATGGACACCTACCTCGGCGCCGAGCCCGAGGCCACGCGCCAGTATTACTTCTCGCTGTTCAAGATGATTGAAGACGCCGGCGCCATTCCCGAGCCGTTGCTGGATGTGATCGCACCGATCTTCTTCCGCCCGGACATCGACCGCGAATCAGCGCTGTACCAGGACTTTCGCACGTCACTGCGGGCCTTTTCCCGAGAGCGCCTGCTGCAGAGCGTCGTGCCCTTGGGCCAGTTGATCTTCAGCCGCGACGACGTGCTGGAGCAACTACCGCGCCTGGACGCCGATACCACTTTGGTGATGTGCGGCGAGCAGGACAAACCTCGTCCACCCGTCGAATCCAAGGAAATGGCCGAACTGATTGGCTGCGCACTGACGTTGATTCCAGACGCAGGGCATATCTCCAGCCGGGAGAACCCGGACTTCGTCAACGAAGCGCTGCTGACCTTTCTCGCAAACCACGCTTGATCGCCCTCCCCTTTGATTGCAGCCTCGGTGCTGCGATCAAAGGCGGAAATGCCCCACCATCCCCTTGAGCTCCGCCCCCAACTGCGCCAGCTGGATACTCGACGCCGCATTGCCCTGCATGCTCAACGCCGATTGATCGGCACTCGCACGAATACTGGTGACGCTACGGTTGATCTCTTCAGCCACCGAGCTTTGTTCCTCGGCGGCAGCGGCGATCTGCTGGTTCATCTGCTGGATCAACGACACCGCCACTGCGATGCTGCCCAGGGCGCTCTCGGTTTCCAGGGCATCGCTGACCGCCAGTTTGACCAGCTCACCGCTTTGCTGGATCTGCTGCACCGATGATTGCGCCGCGCTGCGCAAGGTGCTGACCAACCGCTCGATTTCTTCGGTCGATTGCTGGGTACGCTTGGCCAGCGCCCGCACTTCATCGGCCACTACCGCAAAGCCACGGCCCTGCTCACCCGCACGGGCAGCCTCGATGGCCGCGTTCAGGGCCAGCAAGTTGGTCTGCTCCGCCACGCTTTTGATCACGCCCAACACAGTCCCAATGTTCTGGATTTCGGCACTGAGGCTCTCGATGCTCGCACTGGCACTGTTACTGGAAGTGGCCAGCAACTCGATGCGCTGCAAACTCTGGCGCACCACTTGCTGACCGCTGTCGACCTTGTCATCCGCGGTCTGCGCGGCTTGCGCGGCCTCTTCAGCGTTGCGCGCCACATCGTGCACCGTGGCGGTCATCTGGTTCATAGCAGTGGCCACCTGCTCGGTTTCCTCCTTCTGGCTGCTGACCTCGACATTGGTTTGCTCGGTCACTCTGGAGAGCGACTGCGCCGAGCTGGCCAATTGCTCGATACCGGCCTGCAGGCCGCTGACCATCTGGCTCAGGCCGTTGCCCATCTGTTGCATCGCCTGCATCAACTGGCCGATTTCATCACGACGACTGACCTCCATACGCCCGCTCAAATCCCCGGCGGCAATCTGCTGCGCCACCGCGATCACACTGCGCAGCGGCGCGACGATCAAACGGGTAATCACCCACGCTGCAATCAGCCCCACCAGCAAAGCCAGGGCCGACGAGACGATGATCAACATCGCGTTTTTTTTCAGTTGTGCCTGCATCGACAGGTCTTCGGCGTCATAGGCCTGGTTGACCCGGCTGACCACTAGGGCCGCCCGGTCATGCAGTTGTTTGTAGACCACTTTTTCCTGGGCCAACAGGCCGGTGTATTCACCCAGCTTCTCGCTGAACGCGGCAATGTGCCCGGAAACTTCATTGAGCACCGTCTGATAACCGGAGTCCTTGACCGACTTCTTCAGTTGCTCGACTTGAGCAAGAGCCTGGTCAGCCTGCTCGATCTTGCCTTGCTCGGCATCCTCAGCATCCACTTTGCGGCTCTGGTCCAAGCGTACGTGGGCTTCGTTCATGGCCTGCAACATCAAGCGCGACACCTGACTGACCTGACCAGCCTGCTCGATAAACTCGGCGCCCTCCTTGCCCTGGCTTTCCTTGAGGCCATAAGCCCCGTCGTCCGCCAGGCCGGCCTGCAACACGTCCAGGTTGTTCGCCACGCTGGACACTGACCAAGTGGCCATTTCCAGCGCCAGATCCTTGGTCTGGGTCAGCTCGACAAACTCATCGAACGCCTGGCGGTAGGCGACCAGGGCCTGCTCGACGTCAGTCATCACCGGCACATTCGCCGCAGACTGTGCCTTGAGGGCGGCGGCCTGGGCCGCCAAGGCGTCAACGCTTTCATGCAGGGCGTCGACAGCCTTGGGGTCGGCGTGCAGCGCGTAGTCCTGCTCGATCAGGCGTACCTTGAGCAAGCCGCTGTTGAGCGAAGACATGGCCTTGAGCCCCTCGAAACGCTGGCCAACGGTCTGCAGGGACCACACGCCGATAGCTGCTACCAAAGCCGTCAACAGCAGCACCAGCATGAAGCCCAAACCCAGTTTTTTCGCCATACCGAGGTTGGCGAAACGTCGTTGCACGCCTGAAATCATTGCACTTGAATCCTCTTGCAATGGCAGATGCCATCAAGCCCGATTGACATCCAGCGAGATTCGCAACCACAAGGCACTAAGCACAAGACGTTGGCGCCACAATAATGGCAAAAAGCTACACGCTCGTCGTTTTCAGAATGGTCGAGGTCGATCTGGTAGGCCCCATGGCACGGAACAATGCCAAAGCCCGTGGATCAGTTGCATAGGCCACATTGATGCGCAGCCAATCACAGGGCTCCGCCGTTGGGCTGAACAACGCCCCGGGAGGCAACAACACTCCCAGACGTCGGGCACACCTCTGCAGCAGCGAAGGTTGCGCCTCCCCCGGCCGCGCCCACAGGAACATGCCTCCGGCAGGCACCGCGAACACCTCCCACTCCTCGTCTTCCAGCACTTGCAGGGTGGCTCTCATTTCAGTGCCCAGTCGCTTGCGCAGGCGCTGTACCCATTTACGATAGGTGCCATTGGCCAATAGCGTAGCAACCACTGCCTCGGCAAACCGCGAGGTGCCGAATCCGGTCAAGGTCTTGAGGCTGGCCAGTTGCGTGATGATCGCCGAACTGGCAGTGAGATACCCCACGCGCAACGCACTGCTCAAGGTCTTGGAGAAACTCGCGACATAGATCACCCGGTCATCATGGGGCAATGCCGCGAGCCGTATGCAACTGGCATGTTGCAGGTCGCCGTAGACGTCTTCTTCAATGATCAGGAAGTTTTCGCGGTGCGCCAGTTCCAGCAAACGCTCGGCCACCTCGCGGCACAGACTCGTCCCGGTGGGGTTGTGATAAAGGCTGTGGATGAACAGGCATTTTGGCCGATGGTCTTGTAGTAACGCTTCCAGGGCCAGGAGGTCGGGGCCGCCTTCGGTACGCGGCACCTCCAGCAGTTGCACACCCTGGAACGCCAATTGTTGATAGAGGTTGCCGTACCCCGGGGTTTCGACCACCACGCAATCGCCGGCCTTGAGCAGCGTGCGTATCAGCAGGTCCTGGGCATGGCCAGCGCCCGCGGTAGTGAGGATGCAGTCCACGCTGGAGGGGATATGAATCTGAGTCAGGCGCTTGGCCAGTTGTTCGCGCAACGCGGGTAAACCTAAGGGCGTGCTGTAGTTGAACAGTGCTGCAGTGTCGGTGCGGGTAACTTCACGGATTGCGTAACTGATGTCATCGCTTTCGCGCCAGGCATCTGGCAACCAGCCGCAGCCCAGTTTCAACTCGCCCAGCGGATTATCGGCAAAGGCCCCCCATTCGCGCTCCGCCCCTTCATACCAATTGCCTTCGTGGGAGACGGCTGGCTGGGCCACTACAAATCCCGAGCCTTGCCGGGGGGCCAGCACTCCCTGGGCGACCATCCGTTCGAATGCTTCGATCACGCTAGATTGGCTGAGCAGATTATCCCGAGCCAGTTGGCGGATGGAGGGCAAGCGTGTGCCGGGGCTTACCTCGTCCTTGCGAATCCATTGCGCCACTGCACTGACAATTTGCTGCACCACCGGTACAAGGGCTTGTCGATCAATCCTTAAATCCATGAGCCACTCACTTCAACTGTCTGTTATCAACCCGAAGAGTTAAGCACAGAAGCCGTTGACTGCCGGTCACACAAATTTATTAAAGTATTGATTTAATTGAATTATTTACCTACTGACACATATTCGGTCGCGGCGTTTTGCCAGCTCTGGAAAAGCCCCACATCCCCCCAAGACGTTTTCGAATAGAGGGCGACGCGAGGTCCTAGATCGCCGTCGCGCCACCGTCCACCGCCAAGGCGTGCCCGGTGGTGAATGCGGCGCCATCGCTGCATAGGTAAAGCACGGCGCTGGCGATTTCTTCTACTTTGCCGATACGCCCAACCGGGTGCATGGCGGCGGCGAATTCAGCCTTGCGGGGGTCGGCCTCATAGGCACGGCGGAACATATCGGTGTCGATCACCGCCGGGCAAACGGCGTTAACGCGAATTTTCTTCTTCGCGTACTCAATGGCCGCCGATTTGGTCAGGCCGATCACTGCATGCTTGGAGGCCGCGTAGATGCTCATCTTCGGCGCCGCCCCCAGGCCTGCGACCGACGCGGTGTTGACAATGGCCCCGCCGCCTTGGGCCAGCAACAGTGGCAATTGGTACTTCATGCACAGCCACACGCCTTTGACGTTGACGCCCATGATGGCGTCGAACTCATCCAGGCTGCCGTCCGCCAGCTTGCCCTTCTCAATCTCGATGCCGGCGTTATTAAAGGCGTAGTCCAAGCGGCCATAAGCGCCGATGGTCTGCGCCATCAATTGCTGCACATCCGCCTCCTGTGTGACGTTGCAGCGCACAAACAACGCCTCGCCACCGGACTGATGGATCAGCGCGACAGTGCCCTCGCCGCCCTCCACATCCAGGTCGGCAACCACGACCTTCAAACCTTCGGCGGCGAACGCCAGCGCGGTGGCGCGGCCAATACCGGCGGCGGCGCCGGTCACCAGGGCGACTTGGCCGGAAAACGTCATGCTCATGGGGGAATGTCCTATGGGAGAAATAGCCGTGGGCCGAGTCTAGCCAACACTGACACTGGCGCGTCAGCACTATCAAACGCCCGGTTAGGGCTGCATGAGTACCAGTGATAAGGACACCCTGCGCACTATCAACGCAGCCTATCGACCAGCATTCGCGCCTTCAGCCGGCCTTGCCCCCAACCCTCTCAAGGTCTATCACTCATGCTCCACTTCTTAAGAGTCCCTGCCATGACTGCCCAGACCAACCGCCAATTCCTGCTCGCCAAACGCCCGGTCGGCGCGGCGACGCGGGAAACCTTCACGTACCAGGAAGTACCGGTGGGTACACCCCAGGACGGGCAAGTGCTGGTACGCAATGAATACTTGTCCCTCGACCCGGCCATGCGTGGATGGATGAATGAAGGCAAGTCCTACATTCCGCCCGTCGGTATCGGCGAAGTGATGCGCGCGCTCGGCGTGGGCAAGGTGATTGCCTCGAACAACCCGAAATTCGCGGTCGGCGACTACGTGAATGGTGCCTTGGGCGTGCAGGATTATTTCCTCGGCGAGCCGCGCGGCTTCTACACCGTCGACCCAAAGCTCGCCCCTCTGCCCCGCTACCTTTCTGCACTGGGCATGACCGGCATGACCGCCTACTTCGCGCTCCTGGACACCGGCGCACCCAAGGAAGGTGAAACCGTGGTCATTTCCGGTGCAGCCGGCGCCGTGGGCAGTATTGCCGGGCAGATCGCCAAGCTGAAAGGTTGCCGCGTGGTCGGCATCGCCGGTGGCGCTGACAAGTGCAAGTTTCTGGTAGACGAATTGGGCTTTGATGCAGCCATCGACTACAAGAACGAAGACGTACCCGCCGCCCTCAAGCGCGAATGCCCGAAGGGCGTGGATGTGTATTTCGATAACGTCGGCGGCGACATTCTTGACGCAGTACTTAGCCGCCTGGCGCTGAAGGCGCGGGTGGTGATTTGCGGCGCCATCAGCCAGTACAACAATAAGGAAGCTGTGAAAGGCCCGGCCAACTACCTGTCGCTGCTGGTCAATCGCGCGCGGATGGAAGGCTTTGTGGTGATGGATCACGCGGCGAATTTTGCCGCCGCCGGGCAGGAAATGGCCGGCTGGATGGCGCAGGGCAAGCTCAAGAGCAAAGAGGATATTGTCGAGGGCCTGGAGACGTTCCCGGAGACGTTGATGAAGTTATTCAACGGCGAGAACTTTGGGAAATTGGTGCTTAAGGTCAGCTGACACACTGCATAGCAAATGTGAGAAGGGGCTCGCTGCAGCAAGCCCCTTCCCCATTCGGATCAGGCGATCTCGGCAACGACCGCCGCCAACGCCTTGGCCGGATCCGCCGCTTGGCTGATCGGGCGACCGATCACCAGGTAGTCAGAACCTGCATCGAGTGCCTGACGCGGGGTCAGGATACGGCGCTGGTCATCCTGGGCGCTGCCCGCCGGGCGGATCCCCGGGGTCACCAATTGCAACGACGGATGGGCGGTCTTCAAGGCCTGGGCTTCCAGCGCCGAGCACACCAAGCCATCAAGGCCGGCTTTCTGGGCCAGGGCTGCCAGGCGCAGTACCTGCTCCTGAGGCTCGATGTCCAGGCCGATACCGGCCAGGTCTTCGCGCTCCATGCTGGTCAGCACGGTCACACCGATCAGCAGGGGTTTAGGGCCGCTGCGCTGTTCCAGCACTTCGCGGCAGGCGGTCATCATGCGCAGGCCGCCGGAGCAGTGCACGTTGACCATCCACACGCCCATTTCGGCGGCGGCCTTGACCGCCATGGCGGTGGTATTCGGGATATCGTGGAATTTCAGATCGAGGAACACTGCGAAGCCTTTGTCACGCAGGGTGCCGACGATTTCTGCGGCACAGCTGGTGAACAGTTCCTTGCCGACCTTGACCCTGCAAAGCTTGGGGTCCAACTGGTCAGCCAGCTTCAGTGCGGCGTCACGGGTGGGGTAATCCAGGGCGACGATGATAGGAGTCTGGCAGACGGACATTGGAATGGGCTCTCAGGCAAGTCGAAATCGGCGCGGATTGTAGCGCAAGCAGCGGCGTTGCGGGATCCGATGATCGGTAAATACTGACCAACCGGCATTTGGCGGGCCTTTCGGGAAAATATTTCAAAGCTGATACATTCACGACATGCCCCCAACACGCCCCACCGCTAGCCTCGCCCGCACGACCCAACGACCAGCACTTCCAGCCATGGGGCTGGGCGCCTATGCTGACCGCAACAACCAGGCAGATGATCGCACTATGCATACCCCTTTTGTCCCAGTGAACGACGAACAAAAAGGCGCGGTGACCGCCGATGACAAGCGCTGGAATACCCGCGCGCTGATCGTCGACGACGATGTGCCGATTCGCGAACTGCTGATCGACTACCTGGCACGCTTCAATATCCTCGCCACCGGCGTCACCGACGGCGCCGCGATGCGCCTGGCCATGCAAGCCGAAACCTTTGACGTGGTGGTGCTCGACCTGATGCTGCCAGGCGAGGACGGCCTTTCGCTGTGCCGCTGGCTGCGCTCGGAGTCGGATATACCGATCCTGATGCTTACCGCCCGCTGCGAACCCACCGACCGCATCATCGGTCTGGAACTGGGCGCCGACGACTACATGTCCAAGCCTTTCGAACCGCGCGAACTGGTGGCACGTATCCAGACTATCCTGCGCCGAGTGCGTGATGACCGCACCGAACAGCGCGCCAATATCCGTTTCGACAACTGGCGCCTCAATAGCGTGTTGCGCCAACTGGTGGCGGACGATGGCCTCGTGGTGCCGCTGTCCAATGCCGAGTTTCGTCTGTTGTGGGTGTTTATCGAGCGCCCGCGGCGGGTGTTGAGCCGTGAGCAATTGCTGGATGCCGCTCGTGGGCGATCCATCGAAGCGTTTGATCGCAGCATCGACTTGCTGGTGTCGCGCCTGCGTCAGAAACTGGGGGATGACCCCAAGGCACCACAGTTGATCAAAACTGTGCGGGGCGAAGGCTACCTGTTTGACGCGCGGGATATCGGTTGATGCGTGCCGCCTTCAATACGCTGTTTGGTCGGCTGTTCGGCGTGTTGCTGGTGGCGATTGTGCTGGCCCATGTGCTGGCGATCTGTTGGTTTCGTTATTACGGTCCTCCCCCGCCACCGCCTCAGGAAGCCTTTGTCGAACAGCCTGATGGCACTATGACGCAACGGCATAAGGAACATCGCCGCCCGTGGTTTGGCGGCCCGCTGGTCCCGCTGACGTTCCAGTTCATCTGCCTGATCATTGCCGCCTGGTATGGCGCCAAGCTGCTGAGCCGGCCGATCCAGCGTCTGAGCGAAGCGGCCGAGCGCCTGAGCCTGGACCTCGACAGCCCGCCGCTGGATGAGTCCGGTCCGCAGGAAGCGCGCAAAGCAGCATCGACCTTCAACCTGATGCAACGGCGTATCCGCGAACAGGTCAGCCAACGCGCACGTATGCTCGGCGCCGTCTCACATGACCTGCGCACTCCGCTGTCACGCCTCAAGCTACGCCTGGAACAGATCGACGACACGAAGTTGCAGGGCCAGATGCGCCAGGATCTGGACGACATGATCAACATGCTCGACGCCACCCTGAGCTACCTGCATGAACAACGCACCAGCGAAACACGGCATTGGTTGGATGTGCAGGCGTTGGTGGAATCACTGAGTGAAAACGCCCAGGACCAGGGCTCCGATGTGCAATTCGCCGGCACTTGCGTTCCGTTGCAGGTGCAACCGATGGCCCTGCGCTCCTGCTTGAACAACCTGATCGACAATGCCTTGCGCTATGCCGGCACGGTGCGTGTTGAACTTGAAGACAGCCGCGAAGCCCTGATCATCCGCGTGATCGACCACGGCCCTGGGATTGCCGCCGATATGCGCGAGGCGGTGTTTGAGCCCTTCTTCCGCCTGGAAGGTTCACGCAACCGCAATTCCGGTGGCGTAGGCCTGGGGATGACGATTTCCAAGGATGCCGCTGAGCGCCTCGGCGGCCGCCTGAGCCTGGAGGAGACCCCAGGCGGCGGTTTAACTGCAGTGATGTGGTTGCCTAGGGCTTAAAGAGGCTTGTCTTCGCGTCGCCCTTGAGCTTGTGTCGCGCTCCAATCCATCAACAGGCTGTAAGCCACGGCCAACAAGGTCGGGCCAATAAACAGGCCGATAAAACCAAATGCGATCAAGCCGCCGAACACCCCAAGCAAAACGATCACCAACGGCAGATTGCCGCCACGGCTGATCAGGTACGGCTTGAGCACGTTGTCCACGCCGCTGATGATGAACGTACCCCACACGCCCAGGAACACCGCATAGGTGTAATCGCCCTTCCATGCCAGCCACGCCGTGGCCGGGATCCACACCAGCGGCGGGCCCATGGGGATCAGGCTGAGCAGGAAGGTCACGATCCCCAGCACCAGGGCGCCCGGCACGCCGGCAATCCAGAAACCGATCAGCGCCAGCAATGCCTGGGCAGCAGCGGTGCCGATCACGCCGTTGACGACACGTTGAACAGTACCTGCAACCAGTTCGATGTAATAACCGGCGCGATCACCGATCAAGCGCTCCAACAGGCGATGCACGAACATCGCCAACCGTGGCCCATCGCGATAGAAAAAGAACACGAACA
Organism: Pseudomonas sp. TE3911; assembly: GCF_054062775.1. Taxonomy (NCBI): domain Bacteria; kingdom Pseudomonadati; phylum Pseudomonadota; class Gammaproteobacteria; order Pseudomonadales; family Pseudomonadaceae; genus Pseudomonas; species Pseudomonas sp. TE3911. Next base: position 3,544,746 of record NZ_JBSSFP010000001.1, read on the forward strand.
CCAGGCTCAGTGTCAGCTCAAGGATACCGCCGCCGATCTGTGCACTGCGCGCCAGAAGCCAGTTCCCCACTTGGCCCAGGTACGGCTTGATGCTGACCATCAGCGCCGCACCCTGCTCGTCAATGCTGTTCCACATCCCAACCAATCGCTCACCCACAAAGGGAATTGAGCCCAGCCAGTTCGGTGCCTCGGGCAGCCCGTCTACCTGGATATCCTTGATCAACGCCACCGCATCGCGCACATGGTCCGCCAGGTTGAATCCCAGCCACACCAGCGGCACCGCCACCAACAGCATCCAGCCCAGCGTCAGGATGCCGGCAGCCAGGGATTCACGGCCACCCAACCAGCGCGTCAGCAGCACCATCAGTGGCCAACTGGCGAACGCCAGAACGGCGCCCCAGAACAGCGCCGACCAGAACGGCGCCATTACCCAGAAACTGGCACCAAAGAGCACCAGCAGCAGGATTTGCACCAGCAGGCGATCGTTATTGAGCATGGGGTATCTCGGAAAAAGGCTGTAGGAAGAAAGCTTAGGCGAACGGCGCGGGTCCGTTCGCCTTATATGGGTCAGCGTATCAGATGCAGGTGCAGACCTTTGGTTTCACCGGTTCCGGTTTCAAGGCGCGCAGCGCGCACGCCTTTTTCGACCAAAGCCTGGCGCCAGGCTTCGGCGTGGGTGCCGGTCAAGCTGACGCGCAGGGTGGTATCGAGGTTCAAGCCACGGGAGATGAGGGTCAACCAGGTGTCGTCAGGCTCGGCGCCCAGCGCTGGGAAATCCAGTTCGCCGGTGCTTTTCAATTCGCGCAAGAGGGTCGCGGAGGTGGGCAGCAGGTCACCCAGCGGTGCGCTGGCGTCCAGTTGTTCCACATGCAGATAGGCACGGCGGTTGCCTCGGGTGATGCCGTACAACGCCACCAAGGAATTGTCCTGCGGTGCGGCCAGACGCAACAGCAGGTATTCCTGCTGGCCATCGGCGCCGACCAGCTTGGCGTTGCCGAACACCTCATTGGCCCACAGGCTGCTCTCGCCGCAGTCGCGGGCCTTACACCAGAACAACAGCTGTGCACCCTTTGCCTGCAATGCTTCGCGGGTCGCGGTGAACGCGGCGCTGGAGCTGTGTTCAGCGGGCAGTTCATAGGTGATGGCTGTGGTTTGGCCCCGGGCGGTGGCCTGGCCTTCATAGCGCAGTTGGCCACTGATCTTGCGGATCGCACCCATGGGGTAGATGCGTTCTTTTTCTTCGGCGGGACGGTAATCGACAATTTGTGTGTCGACCTGTCGGGCCACGGTGGGCAGGTCCTGGCTGCCCGGCAGGTCGGCGGCGAATACCATTGGGCTGAGCAGGCTCAGCCCCAGGATACGGATACATCCGTTACGCACGCTCATAAGCTCAAAAAGCCCTGGCCATTGGAGGTCGTAGCGGTGTTGAAAACATTCATGGTTGACTCCCTTTCAATCTGCCCAGCCTCGGCAGTTGACCGCCCCAAGTCAAGGCGCGGAGAAGAACCGATTGAAACAGTCTGCAACAAGGACTGCGCCGGGCTCATCATTCAGGTGCAAATGATGGCCGCCTGGCAGCGTAGTTACCGCAAAGGGCAGCTGGGAAAGCAAGTCAGGATGTTTCGCCAACATACCGTCGGCGGCAACCACCAACTGCGTAGGGCAACCCACTCGCCGCACGAAGGCCATTGCCTGCTCATCGGTCAGACGCATCGGCGAAGCCAGGGTGAGGCGACTGTCCGTACGCCAGGTGTAACCACCCGGCACCGGCATCAAACCGCGCTGGGCCAGCAGCTCTGCGGCTTCACGGCTGACGGCGACCAAGCCTTTCATGCGCGCTTCGACCGCTAGATCCAGGGTGCTGTAGACCGGTTTGCGCTTGCCCTGCAGGTTCAATTGCGCCTGCAATGCCATGCCCAAACGCTCCGCAGCGTTCTCACCACTGGCGGTGGGTGGGATCACGCCGTCGATCAAACCCAAGTGCGTTACCCGCTCCGGCAACGCGCCGGCCAGTACCAGGGAAACGATGGCTCCCAGGGAGTGGCCAAGTAATGCAAAACGTTTCCAACCCAGTTGCTCGGCGACTTGCAGTACATCGTGGACGTAATCCCACAAGGCATATCCGGCACCCGTAGGACGATGCGCGGAATGCCCATGGCCCGCCATGTCCAGGGCCACGATACGCAACCCTGAAAGCTTGGGCGCCAGACGCGCAAAGCTGTTGGCATTGTCCAGCCAGCCATGTAGGGCAATCACTGGCAAGCCATCCTCGGGCCCAAATAGATGGGCCGCCAATTCGATATGGGGCAGGCTCAGGCGCACTTCTTCGACCGGCGTGCTCATGCGCAACTGCGCTCACGGGCTTCCCAGCGAGTGAACAGGGTTTTGATCAAGGTCGCGGTGTCCTGAGGGCGTTCGAGTGGGAACATATGGCCACCGGGCATGGTGAGCATTTCACCCATGGGCAGACGGTCGACCCCGCTGGCGTGGTGACGCATCACTACCCGGCTCTGGCGGCCACGCACCACTGCCAGCGGCACCTTCAGTTGGCGCACCTGGCCGGGGCTGGTGTGGGGTACGCCACGGTAGATGCTGATTTCGGTGGCTGGGTCGAAGCGCAGGCGCAGACGATCACCCGCCTGGTAAAGCCCGTGTTGCAAGTACGCGTCGAAACATTCCGGGTCGAAGCCACGGAACAGGGTCTTGCCAGCGAAGTAACTACGCGCGGCGTCGATGTCGCTGAATTCTTCACGACGGCCCAGCGTGCGGCCGGCCGGGGTCAGGCGATCGATAAAGCCGAAACGCTTGGCGGCGCGGATCACCCAGCGGTCAGCGCGGGTCAGCACTGGCGAATCGAGCATCACCACGCCGCGATAGAACTGTGGGCAACGCATGGCGGCGTGCAAATGCAACACACCGCCCAGAGAGTGGCCCACCCCCCATACCGGCTCCGGCTGCTGCTCCAGATGGTGGATCAACTCGTCCACCAGATTCTGCCAGTTATCGTCCACCGGGAACCTGGGGTCGTGACCGTGCTGCGGCAGGTGAGCCACTGCGTACTCCGGCGCCAAGGCGGCAAACAGCTTGCCGTAGGTGGCCGAAGGGAAGCCATTGGCGTGAGCAAAAAACACGTGCTGCGACATACCGGACCCATCTACAAAAACAGAAAATTGATTGTCACCATGCCTGGGCAGCACAGCAATGACTGTAACTGCCAGGAATGATGACACTCACGCCACGCCTATCGTGCCGGCGGGTTCTCGCCCAGCGGAACCACGGCCATGGTCAGACGTGAAACGCAGCTGGCCTTGCCATCTTCCGTGGTCAGGCGGATATCCCACACCTGGGTGGTGCGCCCGATATGGATCGCCCTGGCCACCGCAGTCACTCGCCCACTGCGCACGCCACGCAGGTGATTGGCGTTGACCTCCAGGCCCACGCAATAGAACTTGCTGGCGTCGACGCACAGGTAAGCCGCCATAGAGCCAACGCTTTCGGCCAGCACCACCGAAGCGCCGCCGTGCAGCAGGCCGTAAGGTTGATGGGTGCGGTGATCAACCACCATGCTGGCGGTCAGGGATTCGTCGTCGAAGCTTTCAAAGCGAATATCCAGCAGTTCACCGATGGTGTTTTTCTGGATGGCGTTGAGTTGTTCGATATTCGGTTGGGTACGCCACAGGCTCATGCGGTTGTCCTTGTTGGTTTTATGATGACCCTAATCCTGCCACACAACCGCCTCGGAACGCTCGCTCCAGTCCTGAAACTGTGGACCGTAAGTCGATTCGATCACGTTGCGCTTGATCTTCAAGGTCGGGGTCAGAAAGCCGTTCTCCACTACCCAGTTGTCCTTGACCACCACCAAACGGCGCAAACGCTCATGTTTATCCAGCGTCTGGTTGACCTGCTCCAGCCAGCGTTCGAGGCTGGCGCCAAGCGCTTGCCGGTCCTGGTCCTGCGCTGACAGCACACACAAACCGATTGGCGCGCCAAGGCCATCGCCCACCACGCAGACTTGTTCGATGCGCGCGTGCTCCGCCAGACGGTTCTCAATCGGCGCCGGAGCCACGTATTTGCCCTTGCTGGTCTTGAAGATTTCCTTGAGGCGTCCGGTCAAGCGCAGGCGACCCTCAGCGTCCTGCTCACCTTTATCGCCCGTGCGCAGGAAGCCGTCCCCAGTAAGGGTTTCAGCGGTTTTTCCAGGATCCTTGAAATAGCCGAGCATGGTCGCGCCGCTGCGCACCTGAACCTCACCCGACGCATCGATGCGCACTTCCACACCGGGGCACGGCAGGCCGATCCAGCCGATTGTCTGCTGACCAGGACGACACACATGGGAATAGCCGCAGCTCTCGGTCATGCCATACACCTCCAGCACATCCAGGCCCAGGCGTTGATACCATCGCAGCAACGCCTCGGGAACCGGCGCGGCACCGGACAACGCAATCCGCAGTGCATCCAATCCGAGGCCGGCGAGCACCTTGCGGCCTACGCGCTTGCCGATAAACGGCAGCCGCAGCAGGGTGCCCAGGCGCTTTTCAGGGATTTTGCTGTAAACACCCAGCTGGAATTTGGTCCAGATACGCGGCACACCAAACAGCGCTGTAGGCCTCGCCCTGCGCAAATCCGTCAGAAAGGTATCCAGGCTCTCGGCGAAAAATACCGTTTGCCCGGTGTAGATTGAGGCCATCTCTACAAACATCCGCTCAGCCACATGGCACAGCGGCAGGTACGACAGCAGCCGGTCGCCCTCCCCCAGGCCAAACAACTCAGTACCGTGTGTGGCGGCAAACCCCAGGGTGCCGAAGCTGTGCATCACGCCCTTGGGCAAGCCCGTGGTGCCAGACGTGTAGATGACAGTAGCCAGTTCAGAGGCAACGGGTGCGGGGCTGTCCTGGATCGGTGAGCAGGTTTGCAGGTCTGCCCACGTGAAGTCGAACGCGCCGGGTGGGCACAGCGGCAGGCTGATGGTCGAAACACCGTCCGGAACGCCGGGGGCCATGGCAGGCCAATCATCGAGCTTGCCGACAAACACCAGCGCCGCCTCGGAATGAGTGAGTACGTGACCAACGGAATCGGCGGTGAGATTGGGGTAAAGAGGGACCGAAACATGCCCCGCCATCCAGATTGCCAGATCGGCGATGATCCAGTGGGCGCAGTTTTTCGAGATCAGGGCAATGTGCGAGCCCTGAGGAAGCTCCCTGGCGCGCAGCCAGTGCGCAGCGCGACGAGCCTGTTGGCCAACCTCGCCCCAGGTGAGGGTCTGCACCTCGCCCCCGCCAACGGGTTGAACCAGATAAGCCTGGCGCGGGTGTCGCGCTTCACGTTCGAAGAAGAGCTGCAACGGCAAACGAACAGCGACGGGCATGGGACGCGCTCCTTTGTGGTCCGATCATAGCCAACCAAGCACTTGCTTGGTTGACTGTATAGCACACACAAAGCAGCGGTATTGCCTACGGGTTCTTCACACTTACCAGGCTCATCAGCCCGGCCAGTGGGAAGTCACCCTCCAATTCCGCCAGGCTGGCGGTGTACATCGGCTCTGGCTGGCGCTGATGGCCGTGCTGCAAAAAGCTGATCAAGCTGCCGACCAAGGGCTGATGACTAACCAGCAGCACATTGTCATCCGTGTCGAGCTTTTCCAGCACATGCAGTGGGTTGCCCTCCGGTGTCAGCCAAGGCACGGTGCGGACTTCTGGCTCGAACCCCAACACGTCGCGTACCAATTGAGCGGTTTGCTGCGCCCGCACATAGGGGCTGGCGATAATGGCGCTGAGCGGTTGGCCAATCAGATGCGCGGCACTGCGCAACACTTCGCCACGGCCATGCTCAGTAAGGTTACGTTCGGCGTCGGTGCGGGCCTGCCCTTCTGCCTCGCCGTGGCGCAAAATCCATAGTTTCACAGTTTCGGCTCTTCATCGCGCACAGGGTGCGGCGCCGGCGGTACGCTGTGGGCGGCTTCGCCCTCGGGCGCGCGCGGGGTTGGCCAGTCGGCGAACGGCCAAGGCTTCTGCTCGCTATGAAAGCTGCCGAAACGGCCGATCTGCGCCAGGAACTGGCTTAGGCTGTCGCCAAAATTCATCAGGCCCAGGTTCGGCGCGCCGTAGATCAGTCGATAGATCAGTTGCACCACGACCAACGCGCCGAGAATGAATTGCGCCACTTGCCACACCAGGGCAAACACCAGCATCCACAGGATGCGTAGGACAATGGATTCGTACTTGGGGGCTGCTTTCGGATCGTTCATGACGCGTTCCTCAGTTGAAACCACTGGTGGAAATAAAGTCGACATCGGTTTTCGGCTCGGCGCGCATCAGCAACTCGATAACCTGGTTCAAAGTGCGCCCTTCAAACAGGATCGCGTGCAACCCCGCGACCAGCGGCATGTACACGCCCACTTCCTGGGCCTTGGCTTTCAGTACCTTGAGGGTGTTGACGCCTTCGGCCACTTCCCCCAGACGCGTCACCGCGTCTTCGAGGCTCAGCCCTTGGCCTAGGGCGAAACCCACCTGGTAGTTGCGACTTTTCGGCGACGAACACGTAACGATCAGGTCGCCGACGCCTGCAAGGCCGAGGAATGTCATCGGGTTGGCGCCTTGGTTCACCGCAAAGCGCGTCATTTCCGCCAGTGCACGGGTGATCAGCATGCTCTTGGTGTTTTCGCCCATGCCCAGCGCCACTGCCATACCGGCGATGATGGCGTAGACGTTCTTGAGCGCACCGCCCAACTCAACGCCGAAACGATCACTACTGGCATACACGCGGAAAGTACGGCCATGCAGCACCGCCTGGACACGTTCGCACAGGGCTTCGTCTTCGCTGGCGACCACAGTGGCGGTCAGCGCGTGCTCGGCGACTTCCCGCGCGAGATTCGGCCCGGACAACACGCCAATACGTGCCTGGGGCGCGATTTCTTCAAGGATTTCGCTCATCAACTTGAAGGTTTGCGCCTCGATGCCCTTGGTCAGGCTGACCAGCATCTTGCCTGCCAGACGTTCGGCATGGGGCGCCAATACCGAGCGCAAGGCGCTGGAGGGCAGCGCGACAAAGCACAGATCGCAGTCCGTCAGGGTAGCCAACAGATCGGTGACCGGCTCGACCGCCGGATGAATCTTGATGCCTTTGAGGTAACGAGGGTTTTCCCGATGCACGCGGATGGCCTCGGCCTGCTCGGGATCGCGCATCCACTGACGCACCGCGTGACCGTTCTCGGCCAGCAGGTTAGCCACGGCGGTACCAAAACTCCCGCCTCCCAGGACCGCAATAGGGCGCTGCTCAGTCATATGCAATCCGTTAATCCATACCAGTGGCGATGGCGGCATTATACGGAGCGACCCGCTTGCGGCCAGCCCCCGTTTCAATTCGTGCGCCTGTGGGAAAATGCCCTACTCGTGTGACGTAATTGCAAAGGCACTGACTGGCAAATACCCCAGCCTCAGTTAACATGGGCGGCTATCCGTCATTATCAAGGCCGTGTCGTGTATTTGGGCCCTTCTTCCCATTCGTCTCTACTGCTATTGCTGTTGTGCAGTACATCAGTGCTGGCTGACGATCTGTTCCTCGACAGCCAGCCGCTGCCGCAGGTATTGACCGCCACACGCCTCAAGCAATCGGCCGCCGCCGTACCCGGCAGCATGACCGTGATCGATAGCGAGCTGATCAAAGCCAGCGGCGCACGGGACATCAGCGAACTGCTACGCCTGGTGCCGGGAATGATGGTCGGCTACACCACCGGCAACCAGGCTGCAGTGAACTACCACGGCACCAGTGCCAACGATGCGCGGCGCATGCAGGTGTTGATCGACGGGCGTTCGGTATACCGCGCCGGCCTCGCCACGGTGGACTGGAGCGATATTCCTGTGGCCATGGAGGATATCGAGCGTATCGAAGTCTTCCGCGGCCCCAACACCGTCAGCTACGGCGCCAATGCGTTGATGGCGGTGGTCAATATCCTTACGCGGTCACCGGCTAACAGCCACGGCTCACGGGTAAAGGTGATTCGGGGCGAACGTGGGATCAACGACTTCTATGCCAGCCAGGGCGTGGGCTGGGAAACCGGTGATTTGCGCCTGTCCCTGTCCGGGCAGCAGGACGATGGCTTCGACAGCGATGCCGCCGGTGCTGATCGCCGCGACAGTCGCCGCCTCAACCGCTTCAGCCTGGCAATGAGCCAGACGTTGAACGCGCAGCAGAGCATCGACTGGCAACTGGATGCCAAGGAAGGCACCAATCAGCGTCCGTATACCTACACCCCAGTATTTGCCGGGATTACCGAAGGCGGTAACAACTCCGACGTCGCGGCCAAGGACTACGCAGGCTCCCTGCGCTGGAACATCGACTTAAATCCCGAGCACAGCCTGTATATCCAAGGCTCGGCCCAGCAGTGGAATCGCCGGCAAATTTGGAAGGCCTGCGACGCCAAGGTCTCGTTCAGCCCCGAGCTGACCCAATTGTGGCAATTGAACCCGAATTACGCCGAACTGCTGGCCCGGCACATGGACACCTACAGCCAAGGCACCGCACCGCCGGGCAGTGCCGCCGAGCAAGCCCTGGCCAATCAGGTGCTGGACCAATGGCGGAACGGCGCGAACCAGAGCGTGTGCGGTGACATCGACCAGAGCACGCGCGAAAGCCGCTACGACCTGGAGATTCAAGACACCCTCAGCCTGTCCGACAGCCTGCGCCTGGTCAGCGGCATGAACTACCGCTACGACCGCGCCGACTCCGACACCTACTTCAACGGCACCCTGGACGACACCACCTGGCGCCTGTTCGGCCAGTTGGAATGGCGCGCCAGCGAGCATTGGCTGCTCCAAGGCGGCGCCATGTTCGAAGACACACAACTGAGTGGCCACTCACTCACGCCAAGAGTGGCGGTCAACTATTTGATCAACCCGCGCCACGGCCTGCGCGCGGTGTATTCCGAAGCCATCCGTTCACCGGACATGTTCGAGAACAACGTCAACTGGAGCTATCGCGTCACCAACCTCAGCTCCCCGGCCTACGGGCAGAGCTCCGGGCAGTACTTCGTGAAGACCCGGGGCCCGGGCAATTTGGACAAGGAACTGATGCGCTCGCGGGAACTGGGATACAACGGGTTCTTTGCCGATCTCGGGCTGACCATGGACGTGAAACTGTTCTATGACGAAATCACCGACATGATCAGCTCGCCCCTGCGCAACAACCAGTACATCGCCAGCAACGCCAACAGTTCGCGGTTTACCGGGGCCGAGTCGCAATTCGATTGGCGGGTGAGCAGCGCCGATCGCCTGCGGCTGACCTATGCTTACGTCGACGCCGCCACCAGCAACCCTCTGGACAAAGCCCAGACGGCGCGCAACAGTGGCTCCGCCGGCTGGTTGCGCGAATGGGGCCGCGGCTGGTCCAGCGCGCTGTTCTACTATGGCGATGACGCACTCAACCAATATCGCTTCGAACGGGTCGACCTGCGGGTGGCCAAGCGCATTGCCCTGGGCAACGCCAACGTGGAGCTGGCCGGCATGCTGCAAGAACGCCTCGATAACCAGCCCACCACTTGGGCCGACAACACTTACGACCATCGCCACGTCCTCTACTTCAGCGCGGAGCTAGAGTTCTGACATGGGCGACTCGTCACGGATGACCCGCTTCTTTATCTATAAGTGCTGCCGACGCGCCGTGCTGCTGGCCTGCCTGTTGCTGGCCGCACCGGCGTGGAGCGCCGAAATCCTGCTGACCGCAGACGAAGACGGTGCAGGCGTGCAAGCCTTTGCCCGGGCCCTGGCCCAGCAACGCCCCGAAGACCACGTTACTTTCACTCCTCTCAAGGACTTGCCCGCGCCCAGCCGCTTGCCCTCCAGTACGCGCTTGATCCTGCTGGACCTGCCTGGCCTGGACTGGCGTCTGCAGGACCTACAAGGCCCGCCGACCCTGGTGATGCGCATCAGTCGGCTACAAGCCCACCAACGTCCGGAGGCCTCGCGGCACGCGCGGATCAGCCTGTTGTGGAGCGACCCACCGCTGGAACGCCAACTGCGCCTGATCACCAGCATCCTGCCCCAGGCGCAGCGCATCGGTGTGCTCTACAGCACCGAGAGCGAATTCCTGCTGCCCGAGCTACGCCGCTATGCAGAGGCGCTGGAGCTGGCCATCGAACCTCAGCGCTGGGACAACACAAACGACAGCCGCCCACTGCAAAACCTGTTCAGGAGCAGCCACGTACTGCTGGGCCTCGACGACCCGCAACTGTACAACCCAAAGACCGTGAAAAACCTGCTGCTGAGCAGCTACGCCCAGCAATTACCGCTGGTGGGCCCGAATGCCGGGTTTGTGCGCGCCGGCAGCCTGGCCAGCACCTACAGCGACCAGACCGACTGGCTGGCGGTACTCGACCGCTTGCTGGACCAGCCGCCGGCCAGTTGGCCACGATCACTGTATCCAGAACATTTCAAAGTCTTGGGCAACCCGCAGGTCGCGCGCTCACTGGGCATTGAACAGGTGGACGAAGCCAGAGTCGCCGCCCGATTGGCAGAAGGAGAAAAACGCCCATGACCTTGCGTCGTCGTTGGGACATCAACACACGCACCCAGCTCATCACCCTGGGTCCGGCACTGTTGCTGACGTTGCTGCTGATCAGCTTTTTCACTTTCGTGCGTATCCAGGACCTGCGCCAGGAACTGGACCACACGGGCCAACTGATAGCCAACCAGCTCGCGCCCGCCACCGAATACGGCGTGATCTCAGGCAACAACGATGTGCTTGATAGCCTGCTGCGCGCGACATTGGCCACGCCCCATGTGCGCTTCCTGGAGATTCAGGACAGCAGCGAAAACATTCTGGTGTACGTCGAGCAGCCGTCGGAGAAACACGACCGCTCGCTGTCGGTGAAAATCTTCCAGGCGCCGATCCGCCTGCAACATATCCAGCTGGGCAACGACTTTTTCGAGGACAACCTCAACGAATCCAAGGCGCCGCGCGCGGATTACCTGGGACGGGTGATTGTCGGCATGTCCAATGACGCCTTCAGCCAGCGCCAACAGGAGATTCTGTTCAAGGCGGGCATCCTGGCGTTGTTCGCCCTGCTGTTTACCTTCCTGCTCGCCCGGCGCCTGGCCGCCAGCCTGTCGCAACCGATCAGCGCCATGGGCAATGCCGTCAAGGCGATCCAGCAAGGCGACTACAAGACGCCACTGCCGATTGTGGATGATTCAGAGCTGGGCGACCTTTCGAGGCACATCAACAATTTGGCCGAAGGCCTCAACCAGGCCAGTCGTGAACAGCAGCAGGCCATGGCGCAACTGATCCAGACCCGTGAAGAAGCCGAGCGTGCCAACAATGCGAAGTCAGACTTCCTGGCGATGATGAGCCACGAACTGCGCACGCCGATGAACGGCGTACTGGGCATGCTGCAACTGCTGGAAACCACCGAGATGACCGAGGAGCAGACTGAATACGCGGCGCTGGCCTCCGAGTCCACCGAGCATCTGCTCAAAGTGATCAACGATATCCTCGACTTCTCGCGCATCGAACGCGAGGCCCTGGAGCTGGAACATATTTCGTTCAACCTGGCCGACCTGATCAACAGTTGCGCCCAGGCCTTCCAGCACAGCGCGCAGCAGCGTGGGCTGGTGCTCAAGCTGCCGATCCCGCCGGGTATGGATGCACTCCGAGTGCGGGGGGATCCGACGCGGATCCGCCAGATTCTGGTGAACCTGATCGGCAATGCCTTGAAGTTCACCGAGCACGGCACCGTCAGCGTCGAACCCCATTGGCAAACCCTCGACCATGAGCTTGTGTGGTTCACCTGCACCGTGCGTGACAGTGGTATCGGAATTTCCACGGAACGCCTGGAATTGATGTTCGATGCGTTCCAGCAGGCCGACAGTTCCATTTCAAGACGTTACGGCGGCACCGGGCTGGGACTTCCCATCGCCCGCACCCTGGCCGAGCGCATGGGCGGCACCCTCCGCGCTCAGAGCGAAGAAGGCCGTGGCTCGGTGTTTACCCTGGAAATTCCACTGGCGCTGGATCAACAAAGCCTGCCCGCGGTGGCCCAGAATGCTGAGGGCAAGCACAGCGCTGGTGATGGCCGCCATGTGTTGCTGGTGGAGGACAATCCGGTCAACCGCACCGTGGTGGAAGCGATGCTGCGCAGCCTGGGGTTCGAAGTGAGCCTGGCCACTGACGGTGCCGAAGCGATCCGCAGTGCCGAGAGCCTAATTTTCACGGCGATCCTGATGGATTGCCGACTGCCGCTGATTGATGGCTACGAAGCCACCCGGCAGATTCGCCAATTGCCAGGGTGTGCCGACCTGCCAATCATCGCTCTCACCGCCAACGCCTTGCAGGGCGACCGCGAAGCCTGCCTGGCGGCGGGCATGAACGATTACCTGGCCAAGCCGTTCAAACGTACGGATTTACAGCAAATCCTGCAGCGTTGGGTGCAATAGCGGTGCGCCATCAACCAAGTCCGACTGGCGTGAAAGACGAAAGTGCGGCAGTCTTAGGCACCCGAACGGGCCCCTCAAACGGGCCCGGTTTAAAATTTCAGTGAACAAGTGTACATTCAGTGCCTAACGCTGTGACTTTCACTACAACGCAATAGTCTATGTGTAGGCTGCCGACATGAGGCATGAACGCTTCATTCGGTTCGGGAAGATTTGCCCTACCCTGCCGCATGGGATTATTGAGGAGCTCGCATGACCAAACAAAACGCCTTTACTCGGGAAGACCTGCTGCGCTGCAGTCGCGGTGAGCTGTTCGGCCCAGGTAACGCGCAACTGCCCGCCCCGAACATGCTGATGGTGGATCGCATCACCCATATCAGTGAAGAGGGTGGCAAGTACGGCAAAGGTGAATTGGTCGCCGAGCTGGATATCACCCCGGACCTGTGGTTCTTCGCCTGCCATTTCGAAGGCGACCCTGTGATGCCAGGTTGCCTGGGCCTCGACGCCATGTGGCAACTGGTCGGCTTCTTCCTCGGCTGGCAGGGTTTGCCAGGCCGCGGCCGCGCCCTGGGTTCGGGCGAAGTGAAGTTCTTTGGCCAGGTCCTGCCGACCGCCAAGAAAGTCACCTACAACATTCAGATCAAGCGCGTCCTCAAGGGCAAGCTGAACCTGGCCATCGCCGATGGTTCGGTGAGCGTCGACGGTCGCGAGATCTATACTGCCGAAGGCCTTCGGGTCGGCGTATTCACTTCCACTGACAACTTTTAAGGGTTATCCGCATGCGCCGCGTCGTTATCACTGGTCTGGGCATCGTTTCTTGCCTGGGCAATGACAAAGAGACCGTCACCGCTAACCTGCGTGCAAGTCGCCCTGGCATCCGCTTCAACCCGGAATATGCCGAAATGGGTCTGCGTAGCCAGGTTTCCGGCTCCATCGACCTGCCCCTCGAAGAACTGATCGATCGCAAGATCTATCGCTTCGTTGGCCACGCTGCCGCCTACGCCTATCTGGCCATGAAAGATGCCATCGCCGACTCCGGCCTGAGCGAAGACCAGGTATCGAACGTACGCACCGGCCTGATCGCCGGTTCGGGCGGCGCATCCACCCTGAACCAGATGGAAGCGCTGGACATCCTGCGCGAGAAAGGCGTGAAGCGCGTTGGCCCGTACCGTGTAACGCGGACCATGGGCAGCACCGTTTCGGCCTGCCTGGCCACACCGTTCGCCATCAAGGGCGTGAACTACTCGATCTCCTCCGCCTGCGCCACCAGTGCTCACTGCATCGGTACTGCGGTAGAGCAGATCCAGCTGGGCAAGCAGGACATCGTGTTCGCCGGCGGCGGTGAAGAAGAACATTGGAGCCAGTCGTTCCTGTTCGACGCCATGGGCGCGCTGTCCACCCAGTACAACGAAACCCCGGAAAAGGCCTCCCGCGCCTACGACGCCAAGCGTGACGGCTTCGTCATCGCCGGCGGTGGCGGCATGGTGGTGGTCGAGGAGCTGGAACACGCTCTGGCCCGTGGTGCCAAGATCTACGCGGAAATCGTTGGCTACGGCGCGACGTCCGACGGCTACGACATGGTTGCCCCGAGCGGTGAAGGCGCTATCCGCTGCATGCAGATGGCCATGTCCACTGTAGATACCCCAATCGACTACCTGAACACCCACGGCACCTCGACTCCGGTCGGCGACGCCAAGGAAATGGAAGGTGTACGTGCGGTATTCGGCGACAAGGCTCCGGCCATCAGCTCCACCAAGAGCCTGTCGGGTCACTCCTTGGGCGCCGCTGGCGTTCACGAAGCGATCTACTGCCTGCTGATGATGGAAGGCAACTTCATGGCCGGTTCGGCCAACATCGACGAGATCGACCCGGTCGTCGCCGATATGCCGATCCTGACCAAGACCGTTGAAAACGCCAAGATCGACACAGTGATGAGCAACAGCTTCGGCTTCGGTGGCACTAACGCCACCTTGGTACTGAAGCGCTGGCAGGGTAAGTAAGACCTGTAGTTTGATCCACTGAAAAAGCCCCGACTGGTTCGGGGCTTTTTTATGGAAGACTGGAGTTGACCGGGTATACATCCGTTACCTGAACAACGGACATACACCCAACCTGCGCACTACACCGAAAACCGCGCCACCATCGAATTCAAATCCACCGCCAACCGCGACAACTCCTGACTCGCCGCACTGGTCTGATTAGCTCCGGCGGACGTCTGATGCGCCAGGTCGCGGATATTCATCAAGTTGCGATCCACCTCCCTCGCCACCGCCGCCTGCTGTTCAGACGCACTGGCAATCACCAGGTTGCGCTCATTGATCAGCGTGAACGCCGATGCAATTGCCTCCAGCGCAGTCCCCGCCGACTTGGCGATGTCCAGGGTGGAACGCGCCCGGGTGTTGCTCTGCTGCATTGAACTGACGGCTTGCTCCGTGCCTTGCTGAATCCCACCGATCATCTGCTCGATTTCCTGCGTCGACTGCTGAGTGCGATGGGCCAACGCGCGCACCTCGTCGGCGACCACCGCAAAGCCGCGCCCCGCATCACCTGCCCGCGCAGCCTCAATGGCAGCATTCAGCGCCAACAGATTGGTCTGCTCGGCAATCGAACGAATCACATCCAGCACCTTACTAATGCCATAGACCTTCTGAGCCAAGTCCTCGACCTGGGTCGCATTGGCGGTCACATCCGAGGCCAGCGCCTCAATCGACACTACCGTTTGATGCACCTGCTCACGCCCTTGCTGGGCGATACGGTCAGACTCGCGAGATGCCTGTGACGTGACCACCGCATTGCTTGCCACCTCCTCCACCGCGGCCGTCATCTGGTTGACCGCCGTTGCGGCCTGTTCGATTTCCTGGCTTTGCTGGTGCAAACCACGGGTGGCATCCTCGGTAACGCAGCTGAGTTCCTCGGACGCCGACGCAAGTTGGCTCGAAGACTCCGAGATACGCCGGATGGTGTCACGCAAGGTGTCCTGCATCCCCTTGAGCGCCCGCTGCAAGCGCGCGGGTTCATCCTTGCCACTCAGTATGATTTCCCCAGTCAGATCGCCGCTGGCAACGTTCTGGGCAACTTTGAGCGACTGAGCCAGTGGCAACACGATACTGCGGGTCAGCCAGACCGCCAGGCCGATGGTGACCAGTGCGGCCAGGGCAACCATGGCGATCACCCAAGTTCGCGACTGGCTGAATACATGCTGTGCCTGCTTTGCCGCTTCGTTGGCACTGACCTTGTTTAGATTAACCAGGGATCGCAAGGTCAGTGCCATTTCGTCAGCCAACTGATTCATCTCACCGTTGACCACCTGAATCGCTTCCTCCAGCCGGTTAGCCTTGGACAGCGCCACCACCTGCTCCTGGCGCTGCAGGTAGCGCTGCTCCTCGACCTTGAGTCGATCAAACAACACACGCTCCTCGGGCAATACGATCAACGCTTCGTACAGCCCTTCGGCGTTATGCAGCGCGGCTTTGATCTCGGTGATTTTCTGCTCGTTCTGCGCCACGGCCTGGGGATCGCGGGTGACCAGCAAGCGCAAGGTCAGCGCACGAATGCGCAACACGTCCTGGCTCATCTCCCCCACTGCCATCACGCTGGGCAGCCAGTTGTTTTCCACCTGATCCGACTGCTGGCGCATGTTGGCCATCTGCAGCAGCGCAAAGCCGCCCAGAGCAAACACCATCACCGCCAGCACGCCAAAGCCCAAACCGGCGCGCGGGGCAATATTCAAACTACGGATATTCATTGCCTGGATCCTTCCAAAAGCGCTGCATTCACCTGCAGCCGGTCTCCTGGAAGTTATCGGCGCTCTACTGTATTTGCGTAAGACGAAAACGCGATATCAACGTGCGCCACCATCGCGAGGTGGTTTAGGCAGAATGGCCAGGAAGTTATCCCGTGCAACCTTGTGGGCGATGTCTTCGGGCAATGCATCGAGGAAGGGATCAAAGCGGCGCATTTCCTTACCCAGCTTATTGAAACGCCCTACGACGTCCGAGCCCAGCATAAAACGCTCCGGGAAGCGCTCCACCAGCTTTACCCACTCCGGCCGAGGCTGACCCGCATCGTCCAGCAAATACGGCGTGAGCATGCTCCAGGACAGGTCAATATACAGATTGGGATAGGCCTCCAGCATCCGGCTTAACGTGGGCAGCAGGAAGTCCATCTGGACCTGATGACGGTGAATTTCCTTGCTGGTACCGGCATGGGCCCAGATAAAACGGGTGTGCGGGTGGTTGCGCAACGGCTCTTCGATCTCAGCCAAATACAGCGGGTTACGCTCGCGCTTGGAGGTGATGTTCGAGTGCAGCATTACCGGCAGGTCGTTTTCGGCGGCCAGGTGGTATATCCGCGTCATTGCCTCGTTATTGGCACGCGGGGTATCGCCTGAGGTAAGCGCGGTCAGGTCATCGTGACGGGTGAACACCTCTCCAATGCCCTGCCAGAGCCCTGGATTAAGGTCGAACATGCGTTGGATATGGGCGGCAGAGTTCTTGTCGTTGGGATTGAAGCCGCTTAGAAACGGATGAAAATGCTGGCGCTGTTCTGGGGTGAGCTTGTTCACGGCCGCAGCGACGATGACGTCAGTGGCGCTGTACCAATAGGCATCGGCGTCATCACCGGCGTAGTAGCGCGGGCGTTTGGGCTCGTCTTCGTGCCATTTCTTCGCAACGGGAATGCCGGAAATCATCACATGCTCGATGCGATTCTCGGCCATGGCCTTGAGCAATTTATCCATGCCGGCAGTTTCCTGGAAAAAATCCACGTAATGCAGGTGGGCGTCGCTGTAGGCATACTCACGCGCCTGCACAGCGAGACTACCGGCGGCGAGCAACAGGGCAAGACTCAGGCGGATCCAGGGCACGGTACAACCTCAATGGGGGCCAATACGGGTAGACCTTGTGCCCTGTGCCGAGGTTCATCGTGGAAAAACGCGGAACACTGAAGTGCCAGCATGCTCTATAACTGCATGACCTTCATCCTGCCACCCTGTGAGGTTTGCCATGCCTGTTACCGTGAACACATTGAACGCTGAAAACTTCCGCCACAGCGTCAACATCAACAACCACGAGCTGTTTACCGACCTGCCCAAGAGCCTGGGTGGCGACGACTCGGCGCCCTCCCCCCACGATTACTTCGATGCCGCACTGGCGTCGTGCAAGGCCTTGACCGTCAGGCTCTATGCCCAGAAGAAAGATATCCCGCTGACCGGCGTGACCGTGGAAGTCACCCACGACGCCGCCGAAGAGCCAAAAGGCAAATACACACTCAACGTCAAATTGACCCTCAAGGGCGTACTCACAGACGCGCAGCGCGATGAACTGCATCGCGTGGCGGACAAGTGCCCGGTGCACAAGCTGATGACCACTGCCGAAATCAGCATCGAGACCCAGCTGTCCGAAGGCGCATTCAGCCAATAGCGGCAACCTCTCGTCGAGCGGGTTATGCTCAATCACACCTAACCCGCTCAGACTGGGACGTACCATGACCACCCTCACCGTGATCCGCCCTCGCCCCGAAGACGTTGAAGGCCAGCCGATCCTGCGCCCCTTGCCCTCAAGGGAATGCCGTAGTGTCGGGCCCTTTGTGTTCTTTGATCACATGTTGCCCACCCAGTACCCAGCGGGCAGCGGCATGAACATCCGTCAGCATCCGCATATCGGCCTATCCACTCTCACCTATCTGTTCGACGGTGCGCTGCAGCATAAGGACAGCTTGGGTTCTGACCAGGAGGTGCAAGCGGGTGATGTCAGCTGGATGACTGCCGGCAGCGCAATTGCCCATGTGGAGCGCACACCCCAAGCACTCAAGGCCAGTGGCTTCAGCCTGCATGGGTTGCAAGTGTGGCTTGCGTCACCCAAGGATCATGAAACCGGGCCAGGCCACTACAGCCACCACCCGGCGGCGAGCCTGCCGATCAGCGACAACTTGGGCGTGCAGATTCGCATGATCGCCGGCAATGGGTTTTGCCTGAAATCGCCAGTGCCAGTGCTGTCGCCCACGCTGTATGCCGAGGTGCGGATGCAGACGGCCACTACCCTGCTGATCCCTGACGAGCATGAGCAAAGGGCGGTGTACGTGCTGGAGGGTGAAGCACAGTTGGAGGGCGAGGCGCTTGAGGTGCAGAGTCTGGTGGTCTTGCCGGCCGGACAGGAGATGACGCTGTGCGCCGGGAGCGATTGCCACCTGGTGGTGTTTGGCGGTGCACCGCTGGATGGGCCACGGCGGATCAATTGGAATTTTGTCGCGAGCGATCCGTTGAAGATCGAGCAGGCCAGGCAGCGCTGGGCCGCTGGGGATTGGCCGACGGTGCCGGGCGAAACTGAAAGAATTGAGTTGCCCCTGAGATAGCAAACGGGGGCAAGTCGAATCTTCGCACCGCCCCTCCCACACTTGATCGGATTCACACGGTCAACATGTGGGAGGGACTTGCCCTCGATGAGGCCGGAACAAGCGCTTAAGCGTTAGCCCTTGAACACTTCATCCAACAAGTTATGCATCGACTGGAAGGCCCGTGCTGCGGTCTTCGCGTCGTACATCATCTTGCCCGGCACATTGGCCTCCGGGTCAGTGAAGGAATGCACCGCACCGCCGTAGCTCAGCAATTGCCAGTCCACGCCGGCCGCGTTCATTTCATCTTCGAACGCCGGCAGTTGCTCTTTTGGCACCAACGGGTCGGAAGCACCGTGCAGCACCAGCACCGAGCCCTTGATGCTCTTCGCGTCCGCCGGATTCGGCGTGTCGAGGGTGCCGTGGAAGGACACCGCAGCCTTCAACGGCGCGCCGGTACGTGCCAGCTCCAGGGAGCAGCAACCGCCAAAGCAGAAACCAAAGGTCGCCAGCTTCAAGGTATCCACTGCGGCTTCAGTCTGACCTTGCAACTGCTCAAAGGCCGCCTGCATGCGCTTGTTCAGCAACGGGCGATCATTCTTCAACGGCATCATCGCGGCACCGGCTTCGTCGCCATTCGACGGGCGCACACTTTGCCCGTACAAGTCGGCAATCAGCACCACATAACCTTTGCCGGCAACGGCCTTGGCGATTTCTTCGGCACCCGCACTCACGCCCATCCAGTTCGGCGCCATCAACAAGCCCGGCAACGGACCCTGGTGGCTGGCATCGAATGCCAGGCGGCTCTCATAAGGCTGGCCATCAATCTGATAGACCACGGAACGCACAGTGACTTGGCTCATCATTTACTCCAGTTGAGGTGCAGTAGAACGAAAAAACCCGCCGAAGCGGGTTTTTCTACAACGGGGTCAAACCGACAGTTCAACCAACAGCTTGTTCAGGCGGCGCACATACGCGGCCGGATCCTTGAGGCTGTCGCCAGCGGCCAGGGCCGCCTGATCGAAGAGGATGTGCGACAGGTCGCCAAACCGCTCTTCGCTCTGCTCGCCGTCGAGTTTCTCGATCAGCGGGTGAGCCGGGTTGAATTCGAAGATCGGCTTGGAATCCGGAACCTTCTGGCCGCTGGCTTCGAGAATCTGGCGCATCTGCATGCCCAGGTCCTGCTCGCCGATAGCCAGGATCGCCGGGGAGTCGGTCAGGCGGTGGGAAACCCGCACTTCGCTGACCGCATCGCCGAGGGCCGTCTTGATCCGCTCAACCAGGCCTTCTTTGGCCTTGGCGACTTCTTCGGCTTCCTTCTTCTCTTCTTCGGAGTCCAGGTTACCCAGGTCCAGGTCACCACGGGCAACGTCGACAAAGGTCTTGCCGTCGAATTCGCTGAGGTAGCTCATCAGCCACTCATCGATACGGTCGGTCAGCAGCAGCACTTCGATGCCTTTCTTACGGAAGACTTCCAGGTGCGGGCTGTTCTTGACCTGAGCGTAGGTTTCGCCGGTCAGGTAGTAGATCTTGTCCTGACCTTCCTTGGCGCGTGCCAGGTACTCGGCCAGGGACACCACCTGCTCGCCATCTTCGCCCTGAGTCGAGGCAAAACGCAGCAGGCCGGCGATTTTTTCCTTGTTGGCGAAATCTTCCGCCGGGCCTTCTTTCATGACCTGACCGAAGTTTTTCCAGAAGCCTTTGTATTGCTCAGGCTCGTTCTTCGCCAGTTTTTCCAGCATGTCGAGGACGCGCTTGGTCAACGCCGACTTCATGGAGTCGATGATCGGGTCTTTCTGCAGGATTTCCCGCGACACGTTCAGCGACAGGTCATTGGAGTCGACCACGCCTTTGATGAAGCGCAGGTAAAGCGGCAGGAACGATTCCGCCTGGTCCATCACGAACACGCGCTGCACGTAGAGCTTCAGGCCTTTCGGCGCTTCACGCTGGTACAGGTCGAACGGAGCACGGGCCGGTACGTAGAGCAGCGAGCTGTATTCCAGCTTGCCTTCGACCTTATTGTGGCTCCAGCTCAGTGGGTTTTCGTAGTCGTGGGCGATGTGCTTGTAGAACTCATGGTATTCCTCGTCCTTCACTTCAGTGCGAGGACGGGTCCACAGGGCGCTGGCACGGTTGACCACTTCCCATTCCTGGGCAGGCGCTTCTTCGCCTTCGGCGGCAGCCTGCTCTTTCGGCAACTCGATTGGCAGAGCGATGTGGTCGGAGTATTTCTTGATGATATTGCGCAGGCGGTAGCCGTCAGCGAACTCATCTTCAGCGGATTTCAGGTGCAGCACGATGCGGGTGCCACGGTCGGCTTTATCGATGGTGGCGATTTCAAACTCGCCCTCACCTTTGGAGGACCAATGCACGCCTTGGCTGGCGTCAAGGCCGGCGCGGCGGCTGAACACTTCAACCTTGTCGGCAACGATGAAGGCCGAGTAGAAGCCCACACCGAATTGGCCGATCAGGTGCGAATCTTTCTTCTGGTCACCGGACAGGTTCTTCATGAAATCAGCGGTGCCGGATTTGGCGATGGTACCCAGGTGGGTGATCGCATCGTCACGGCTCATGCCGATACCGTTGTCTTCGAGGGTGACGGTCTTGGCGTCTTTATCGAAGCTCACACGGATTTTCAGTTCGGCGCCACCTTCCAGCAACTCAGGCTTGGACAGGGCTTCGAAACGTAATTTGTCGACAGCGTCAGAGGCGTTCGAGATCAATTCGCGAAGGAAAATTTCCTTGTTGGAATACAGCGAATGGATCATGAGGTGCAGCAGTTGCTTCACCTCGGTCTGGAAGCCCAGGGTTTCCTTTTGAGTTTCCACACTCATGGTCATCAAACTCCAATTGGATGGCAGTGGCCGTACCCTTGAGGGTTGGCGGCGGGTTGTCATCAAAGTTGGGGGCTAAGGCCAGGATTTCAAGGGCGAGTCGTTTCCTCAATTTTGAAATGCGCACGGGCGGTGGCAATAGGTTCTGCCGGGGTGCTCTGCCAGGCGGTAATTGCCACGTTCGCGACCCGTCGGCCCTGGCGCCAGACCTGGCATTTGGCATAAGTGTCGCGGAACTGGCCTGCACGCAGGTAATCCAGGGAGAAATCGATGATTTTCGGCAAGCCCGGCGCACCGGTAAATACCAGCAGGTGCAACGCCGCCGACAGCTCCATAAAGCCGGCAATCACCCCGCCGTGCAGCGCCGGCAATATGGGGTTACCAATG
This sequence comes from Pseudomonas sp. TE3911, assembly GCF_054062775.1. Taxonomy (NCBI): domain Bacteria; kingdom Pseudomonadati; phylum Pseudomonadota; class Gammaproteobacteria; order Pseudomonadales; family Pseudomonadaceae; genus Pseudomonas; species Pseudomonas sp. TE3911. Next base: position 3,566,719 of record NZ_JBSSFP010000001.1, read on the forward strand.
TTGTCTTTGTTGGCGGGCAGGCGAAACAGCAATTCATCGCCCAGGCGTGTGCATTCGATGCCGATCAGCTTGGCGTAAGGAATCAACTCCAGCAGCGCCTCATAGTTTCCGAGTTCGTGGGCCTGTTCCAGGCGCGTCTTGAATCGATGCGTCATGCCTGTTCTCCCTTGATTGTGCTGCTCAGTCCTTGGGCTCCCTTGAGCCGCTTGCCCATGCGCATGAACGTGCCCACCACATGGGCAATGGGCTGCTGCGGGTCATCCTGATAGGCAACGCCACGGGTAAAGATCACGTCAGTCGTCACCCGGTAACATTGGGCGAAGCCATAAACCGGCTTGTGGGGTTCGGCGGTGTGCATGTAGTCGACGCGCAGGTCGAGGGTCGGGCACACCTCGAACTCTGGTAATACACACAAGGTGGCCATGCCACAGGCGGTGTCCATCAGCGAAGTCAGCGCACCGCCATGGATCACCCCGGTGCGAGGGTCGCCGACGATGGAGGGGCCGTAGGGCAGGACCAAGGTCATACCTTCCAGGTTGGCGGCATGCACGGTAATCCCCAGCACCTGGCAATGGCGCAGGGCCGAAACAAAGCGCGTCGCACGCTCTAACAGTGGGTTTTCGGTCATTCGGTCTAGACTCTTATTAGCGTTAATCCGCGGAGTAGGCAGTGCGGTTGAAAGTTCCTTGGGGTGCGCTGTTTATATATCTGCGCAATAAAAGGAACTAATGCTGAACCCTCAGGCTCGAAAGGCCAGTAGATATCTTCAATAAGGAGAAACACCCAATGCGCAAGACTTTAGCTATTTCCATGATGCTCGCCGCTGCCCTCGGTCTCGCTGCCTGCGACAAAAAATCCGAAGACAAAGCCCAAGACGCTGCCGCGCACTCTGAGCAAGCTCAGAAAGATATGGCGAAGGCTCAGGATAAAGTGAACGACGCTGCGAAAGAAAACGCCGATGCTGCCAAAGCTCAGGCTGAATCGAACGAAGCCGCCGCAAAAGAAGCAGCACCTGCTACTCCAGCCACCGGTTCTTGAGACCGCGGTTTGAAATAGCTTCGCTGCGATAAAGAAAGCCCGCTCAAATAGCGGGCTTTTCTTTGCCTGTGGTTTTTAATTTGAAGCGTTAACTCGCTGAAGTGGACTAAGCCGACTCTTTGATCGCCTCAGGCACTGGCGTATCAGTCTGCGTATACACCATCACTTGCAGCACGTCGGAATGAAACTCTCGACGGTAAAGCACGACTACCACTCCCGCGCTCATCAACATGAATAACCATGGGCTGACAAACCACGCCAACATGGTCATGCCGAAGTAATAAGCGCGCAGACCAAAGTTAAACTGGTTGGCGGCCATGGAGATTACCCTTGCCGCCCGCAAGGCAAACGCCTTGCGCTCTTGCTCGGACACATGCCGCTCACCGATCATCGGCGCAGACCCCACCAACACCGCCGCAAAGTTGTACTGGCGCATACACCAGCTGAACGTGAAGAAGGCGTAGACGAACACCAATGCCAGGCACAACAACTTGATCTCCGACATGCCTTGGGACGCCTGCTGCACCATAGGAATGTCCGCTAACAACGACACGGCCCGCTCCGACGCGCCGAGCACGGTAAGGATACCAGCGAGGATAATCAGGGTGCTGGAGGCAAAGAACGAAGCATTGCGCTCCAGGTTGCCGATCACGCTGGCGTCGGCAATGCGGTTGTCGCGCAGCAGCATGCGACGCATCCAGTCCTCACGATACAAATGCAGCACACTGGCCAGGCACGCAGTGTCCCGAGCTTTCCAGGTCGCATAACGGGTGTAGCCGCCCCAACACAGAACGAACCAGAGGGCGGCAAGCAGGTGGATTTGATTGGTTTCGACGAACGACATGCGGGTCCTATATCAAAAAATGGTTTTGCAAACGTGGCCAACATTGGGGGAGAGGCTTTGATCCCGAATGCTTGCTGGCAGTCACTGCATCTGTTGAATGGCACAGTGCCGTCTGAGGCAAGCCCCCTCCTACATCGACCGCGCTCCAACTTTAGAAGGTCGTAGTCTACCAAGCATAAAAAATGCCCCGTATTGATTAATACGGGGCATTTCTGTGCAGCCTTGAAGCGGTGTTACGCGATCGCTTCGCTACGCTTGCCAAGCATACGATCAACCACCACAGCCACGACCAAGGTCATTACCGACGGCACCAACCACGCAAGGCCCTGCTCGCTCAGCGGCAGATGCGCCAGTTGCGACGGCAGCCAGTCGGCAAAGCCCGCGCCCTTCAGCGCATCAATGCAGCCAAAGATGAACGACACCAGCATCACCGGGCCAACGATCCGGCCCTGTTCCTGCCAGAAGTCTTTGCAGAAGCTCAGGGCCACCAGCACGATGCACGGCGGGTAGATCGCGGTAAGCACCGGTATCGAAAAGGCAATCAGCTTAGTCAGGCCCAGGTTGGACACGAACAACGAGAACAGCGCCAGGATCACTACCAGGGTCTTGTAGGACAGCGGCAGGATTTTGCTGAAGTACTCGGCGCAAGCGCAGGTCAGGCCAACCGCGGTAACCAGGCATGCCAAGGAAATCAACACCGCCAGGAAACCACTGCCCAAGGAGCCGAAGGTGTGTTGCACGTACGCGTGCAGTACGGCTGCGCCATTAGCCGCACCAGCGGCCACTTCATGACTTCCCGCACCAAGGCGGAACAGGCTGACGTACACCAGCGCAAGACCAACGCCAGCAATCAGGCCAGCGATGATCGCGTAGCGGGTGATCAGCTTGGGCGAATCAACACCACGGGAGCGGATAGCGTTGACGATCACAATGCCGAATACCAGAGCACCAAGGGTGTCCATGGTCAGATAACCATTGATAAAACCTTGGGAGAACGGTGCAGCGACGTATTCCGGGGTGGCGACACCCACCTCACCGGCCGGCAAGGCAAACGCAGCGATGCCGAGGATGGCTAACGCGATGATCTTCAACGGCGCAAGGAAACGACCGACAGTGTCCAGCAGGCGCCCTGGGTACAGGGACACAAAGAACACCACCAGGAAGTAAACGGAGCTATAGAGGAACAGCGCCAACGGGCTTTCACCGGTGAGCGGCGCCAAGCCGACTTCAAAAGACACCGTCGCGGTACGCGGGGTAGCGAACAGCGGCCCTACCGCCAGATACGCAGCCGCCGCAAGCAGGCCACCAGCGATCTTGCCGATCGGGCTGCTCAACGCATCCATACCACCGCCGACCTTGGCGAGGGCAATCACGGTGACCACTGGCAAACCCACTGCGGTGATCAGGAAGCCCAACGCCGCCATCCAGACGTGAGGTCCGGACTGCAAGCCAACGATAGGCGGGAAGATGATGTTACCGGCGCCCACGAACAGGGCAAAGGTCATGAAGCCCAGCGCCAGGATATCCTGGCTTTTCAACACTTTCATTTCGGGAAATACCACACTACTGAATCGGAATTTAGAGAGGGATTCCCTGTGGATGAGGGAAATACTGCCGGCCCTGATGGGGCCGACCGGTCTAGCGCGCGGCTTCCTTTTGGGAGGCCAGCGCATAAAGAGGCGGGTAGGTTACAGAATCAGGCTGACAAACGCACTGTTGCGGGGCGAACTGTCCGATAAGCGACATCTTGATGTCGCGTTTTCATACTTATGTTGGCAATACAAACAAATGTGTGAGGGCTAGTTGAATCGTCGCACGGCCCCTTACATAGGATCGAGTACATCCAAACGCACAAAGGCCACCCGAAGGTGGCCTTTGCTGGTAAAGCGTCAGCTAAGCGCGAAGCTTACTTGACAGCCCAACCGGTCAGCTCGGACAAAGCCTTGCCGATGTCTGCCAGCGAACGCACGGTTTTAACGCCTGCGTCTTCCAGGGCAGCAAACTTCTCGTCTGCAGTGCCTTTGCCGCCAGAGATGATTGCGCCAGCATGGCCCATGCGCTTGCCCGCAGGGGCAGTCACACCAGCGATGTAGGAAACAACCGGCTTGGTCACGTGTGCCTTGATGTAGGCAGCGGCTTCTTCTTCAGCCGAACCGCCGATCTCACCGATCATCACGATCGCTTCGGTCTTTGGATCTTCCTGGAACAGCTTCAGGATGTCGATGAAGTTCGAACCTGGGATCGGGTCACCGCCGATGCCGACGCAAGTCGACTGACCGAAACCGGCGTCAGTAGTTTGCTTGACAGCTTCGTAGGTCAGGGTGCCGGAACGGGAAACGATACCGACTTTACCTGGCAAGTGAATGTGACCTGGCATGATGCCGATCTTGCATTCGCCTGGGGTGATCACGCCTGGGCAGTTAGGGCCGATCAGGACAACGCCCAGTTCGTCGCACTTAACTTTAGCGTCCAGCATGTCCAGGGTAGGAATGCCTTCTGTGATGCAGACGATCAGCTTGATGCCGCCGAATGCTGCTTCCAGGATGGAGTCCTTGCAGAAAGGAGCTGGAACGTAGATCACGCTGGCGGTGGCGCCAGTGGCAGCTACAGCATCTTTCACGGTGTTGAACACTGGCAGACCCAGGTGCTCGGTGCCGCCTTTACCAGGAGTTACGCCGCCAACCATCTTGGTGCCGTATTCGATGGCTTGCTGGGTGTGGAAACTACCTTGCGAACCGGTAATACCCTGGCAGATAACTTTGGTGTCTTTATTGATCAGGACGCTCATTATTTGCCCTCCGCAGCTTTAACAACTTGTTGAGCAGCGTCGGTCAGGCTGGTAGCCGCGATGATGTTCAAACCGCTTTCTGCCAGTACTTTAGCGCCCAGTTCAGCGTTGTTACCTTCAAGGCGAACAACAACCGGGATTTTAACGCCAACTTCTTTCACTGCACCGATGATGCCTTCGGCAATCATGTCGCAACGAACGATGCCGCCGAAGATGTTGACCAGCACTGCTGCGACGTTGGAGTCGGACAGGATGATCTTGAAGGCTTCGGTAACGCGTTCTTTGGTAGCACCGCCGCCTACGTCGAGGAAGTTGGCTGGTTTGCCGCCATGCAGGTTGACGATGTCCATGGTACCCATGGCCAGGCCAGCACCGTTGACCATGCAACCGATGTTACCTTCCAGGGCTACGTAGTTCAGTTCGAACTTGGCAGCGTGCGCTTCGCGCGGATCGTCTTGCGACGGATCGTGGAAAGTCTTCAGCTTAGGCTGACGGTACATGGCGTTGGCGTCGATGTTGATCTTGGCATCGAGGCAGTGCAGATCGCCATCAGCCTTGATCACCAGCGGGTTCACTTCCAGCAGAGCCAGATCGTGATCCTGGAACAGTTTGGCCAGACCTACGAAGATCTTGGCGAACTGGGCAACTTGCTTGCCTTCCAGACCCAACTGGAAAGCCAGCTCACGACCCTGGAACGGCTGAGCGCCAACCAGTGGATCGATAGTGGCTTTCAGAATTTTTTCTGGGGTTTCTTCGGCGATCTTCTCAATGTCCACGCCACCTTCGGTGGAAGCCATGAACACGATGCGACGGCTCGAACGGTCAACGACAGCGCCCAGGTACAGCTCTTTAGCGATATCAGTGCACGATTCAACCAGGATCTTGGTGACTGGCTGGCCATTGGCATCAGTCTGGTAAGTCACCAGACGCTTGCCCAGCCATTGCTGTGCGAAGGCCTTGGCGTCTTCTTTGCTGCGAACCAGCTTAACGCCGCCCGCTTTACCGCGACCACCAGCGTGGACCTGGGCTTTGACAACCCACTCGGTGCCGCCGATTTTGTCGCAGGCTTCTGCTGCTGCTTCCGGGGTGTCTACTGCGTAGCCCTTGGATACTGGCAGGCCGTATTCAGCGAACAGCTGCTTACCCTGATACTCGTGAAGATTCATGCTTTTTACCGTCTTCGTTAGGTACTGCGCATTCGGCGCTGCGCTCATTATGAGTGCCGCGCCACCTGTGACTGCTGCTTGCGCAACTTGCTGGGCTTTAAGGCCCGTAAAGCTGCGCAAGACTGCGTCCAGCGGATATTCCGCGGTGAGTCTTGCGCGCAAGGCTCACGACGGGCAACTCCGCCGTGGTTTCTTATTATCTCGCTTAGCGCTTCTTGCGGTTGGCGATGTGGATGGCGCCGCCATTCACAGCCAACGCTGCTTCGTGCAACGCTTCGGACAGGGTTGGATGGGAGAAAACCATCATGCCCAGGTCCTCGGCACTGGTGCCGAATTCCATACCGATTGCACCTTGCTGAACCAGTTCTGCAGCGCTCGGGCCAATCACGTGGACGCCCAATACGCGGTCAGTCTTGGCATCAGCGATGACTTTGACAAAACCACCGGTGTCGTTGGCTGCCATGGCACGGCCAGAAGCAGCAAACGGGAAGGTGCCGACGTTAACTTCAACGCCTTCAGCTTTCAACTGCTGTTCGTTTTTGCCGACCCATGCAATTTCCGGGTGGGTGTAGATAACCGATGGGATCAGGTCGTAGTTCATCTGGGTTTTGTGGCCCTTGATGCGCTCGACAACCATGATGCCTTCTTCGGAAGCTTTGTGCGCGAGCATCATGCCGCGAACCACGTCGCCAATGGCGTAGACGCCAGGAACGGTGGTAGCGCAGTGATCGTCAACGTGGATGAAGCCACGCTCATCGATGTTCACGCCACTGTCGGAAGCCAGCAGGTCGGTGGTCACTGGACGGCGACCTACGGCTACGATCAGCTTGTCGAAAGTGATGGTCTGCTCGCCGTCTTTGTCGGTGTAGGTCACAACGACTTCTTCGCCGTTGACCTTCGAACCGGTAACACGTGCGCCCAGCTTGATATCCAGACCTTGTTTGGTCAGGGTTTTCAGCGCTTCTTTGGACACAGCGGTGTCGGCAGCCAGCAGGAACGTGTCCAGGGCTTCCAGTACAGTCACTTCAGAACCCAGGCGGGACCATACCGAACCCAGTTCCAGGCCGATCACGCCAGCGCCGATCACGCCCAGACGCTTTGGAACTGCTTGGAATTCCAGGGCACCGGTCGAATCAACGATTACGTTCTGGTCAACTGGAGCTGGTGGAATGTCGATAGGACGCGAACCCGGAGCCAGAATCACGTTCTCGGCTTCGATGACTTCAACCGAGCCGTCTGGCTTGGTGATTTCAACTTTCTTGCCGGCCAACAGTTTGCCGTGGCCTTGCAGGGAAGTGACGCCGTTAGCCTTGAACAGGGTTGCAACGCCGGAAGTCAGGCCCTTAACAATATTGGCTTTACGGCCGACCATTGCTGGCACGTCCATGGTCACGCCAGCATGGTTGATGCCGTGGATCGCGAAGCCGTCTTGGGCTTCGTGGAATTTCCAGGAGCTGTCCAGCAGCGCCTTGGAAGGAATGCAACCAACGTTCAGGCAAGTACCGCCCAGTGCCAGTTTGCCTTCCTTGTCGGTGTATTTTTCGATGCAAGCAGTCGAGAGGCCCAGTTGTGCGGCCTTGATGGCGGCAACATAGCCTCCAGGACCTGCACCAATCACTACAACGTCAAATTTCTGCGACATGAAAATAGTTCCTCTATTTAGCAGCAAGCTTTCAAGCCACACGCTCCAGGTCAAGCCGCCCTATTTGGCGGCTTGCCCGGAGCCTGCAGCTGCTTCTATCAGATATCCAGCAGCAGACGAGCCGGGTCTTCCAGCAGGTTCTTGATGGTCACCAGGAAAGTCACGGCTTCTTTACCATCGATCAGGCGGTGATCGTAAGACAGTGCCAGGTACATCATTGGGCGGATCACGACTTGGCCGTTGATCGCCATCGGACGCTGGATGATGTTGTGCATGCCCAGGATCGCGGCTTGTGGCGGGTTGACGATCGGGGTCGACATCATCGAACCGAAGGTACCACCGTTGGTGATGGTGAAGGTACCACCGGTCATCTCGTCGATGGTCAGCTTGCCGTCACGGGCTTTCTTGCCGAAGCCGGCGATGCCGCCTTCGATTTCGGCCAGGCTCATCAGCTCGGCGTTACGCAGGACCGGAACCACCAGGCCACGGTCGCTGGACACGGCAACGCCGACGTCTGCATAGCCGTGGTAAACGATATCGCCGCCGTCGATGGAAGCGTTGACTGCCGGGAAGCGTTTCAGCGCTTCGGTGGCCGCTTTCACGAAGAACGACATGAAGCCCAGGCGCACGCCGTTGTGGGACTTCTCGAACAGATCCTTGTACTTCGAACGCAGGGCCATGACTTCGGTCATGTCGACTTCGTTGAAAGTAGTCAGCATCGCCATGTTCGACTGTGCTTCAACCAGGCGCTTGGCCACGGTGGCACGAACGCGGGTCATCGGCACACGCTTCTCGGTGCGATCGCCAGCAGCGAACACAGGAGCAGCGGCAGCCGGGGCAGCAGCCTTGGCAGGCGCAGCAGCAGGAGCGTTTTTCTTGGCTTCAACAGCAGCAACCACATCTTCCTTGGTCACACGGCCGTCTTTACCGGTGCCTTTGATGGAAGCCAGGTTGATACCGTTTTCTTCAGCCAGCTGACGCGCAGCCGGTGCAGCGATTGGATCTTCACCACCCGCAGCCGGAGCGGCAGCAGGTGCCGAGGCAGCGGCCGGTGCAGCAGCGGCAGCAGGAGCAGCGGCAGCGCTGCCTTCTTCGATCGAGCCCAGTACCTGGTTCGACAGAACGGTAGCGCCCTCTTCGGCAACGATTGCGCCCAGTACGCCGTCAGCTTCGGCCAACACTTCCAGAACGACTTTGTCGGTCTCGATGTCGACGATCAGGTCGTCACGCTTTACAGCGTCGCCTGGTTTCTTGTGCCAAGTGGCAACGGTGCCATCGGCAACCGATTCCGGGAATGACGGGGCTTTGATTTCGATAGCCATTATCTGTGGGTCCTTAAAATTCGGTTTCAGTCAGCGCGAAGGCGTTAAACAGTGAAAGCATCTTGCAGCAGTTTTTCCTGCTGCTCGGCGTGCATCGACGCATAACCACAAGCAGGTGCAGCAGAAGCATCACGACCGGCGTACTCCAGGCCCAAGGCCTTGTTGTGGTTGCCGATACTGCGACGCAGGTGATGCTGGCTGCTGTACCAAGCGCCCTGGTTCATCGGTTCTTCCTGACACCACACAACATTAGTGAGGTTGGTGTAAGGCGCGATGATCTCCATGAGGTCATCTTCCGGGAACGGGTAAAGCTGTTCGATACGTACGATGGCGATGTCTTCGCGGCCCTCGGCACGACGTTTTTCCAGCAGGTCGTAGTAGACCTTGCCGCTGCACAGGATCAGGCGAGTGACCTTGGCCGCGTCCAGCGTATCGATCTCTGGAATCACGGTCTGGAACGAACCATCCGCCAGATCTTCCAGGGTAGAGATGGCCAATTTGTGACGCAGCAGCGATTTCGGGGTCAGCACTACCAGCGGCTTGCGCAGCGGGCGGATCACCTGACGACGCAGCAAGTGGTAGATCTGCGCCGGAGTAGTCGGCACGCACACCTGGATGTTGTGCTCGGCGCACAGCTGCAGGTAACGCTCCAGACGGGCCGAGGAGTGCTCCGGACCCTGACCTTCATAACCGTGTGGCAGCAGCATGGTCAGACCGCACAGACGGCCCCACTTGTGCTCGCCGCTAGTGATGAATTGGTCGATAACCACCTGGGCACCGTTGGCGAAGTCGCCGAACTGGGCTTCCCAGATCACCAGCGCCTGCGGCGTGGTGGTCGAGTAACCGTATTCGAACGCCAGTACTGCTTCTTCGGACAGGAACGAATCGTACAGGTCGAAACGCGGCTGGCCTTCGTACAGGTTCTGCAACGGGATGTAGGTGCCCGCGTCTTTCTGGTTGTGCAATACCGCATGACGGTGCGAGAACGTACCACGGCCGATGTCCTGGCCGGTCATGCGGATCGGGTGACCTTCAAACGCCAGGGTCGCGTACGCCATGGTTTCGGCATAGCCCCAGTTGATCGGCAGGCCGCCGGCTTGCATCTTCTGACGGTCTTCGTAGATCTTCGCAACCTGGCGCTGCACCACGAAGCCATCCGGGATTTCCAGCAGCTTGGCGGACAGTTCCTGCAGGGTCTTCAGATCGAACGAGGTGTCGTGACGCGCCGTCCAGGTGTGACCCAGGTACGGGCGCCAGTCAACGAACAGCTCTTTGTTCGGCTCTTTGACCAGGCTTTTTACTACGTGCAGACCATTGTCCAGCGCGTTGCGGTACTCATCGATCTTGGCCTGAACACGCGCATCATCAACAATACCGGCCTTCGTCAGGCTTTCGGCATACAGCTCACGTGTGGTGCGCTGCTTGGTGATCTGCTGGTACATCAACGGCTGGGTGCCGCTTGGTTCGTCAGCTTCGTTGTGACCGCGACGGCGGTAGCAAACCAGGTCGATCACCACGTCACGCTTGAACTGCATGCGATAGTCGACGGCCAGTTGGGTCACGAACAGCACAGCTTCCGGATCATCACCATTCACATGGAGGATCGGCGCCTGAATCATCTTGGCAACGTCGGTGGCGTACTCGGTGGAGCGCGCATCCAGTGGGTTGCTGATGGTGAAGCCAACCTGGTTGTTGATGACGATGTGAACGGTACCGCCGGTCTTGAAGCCGCGAGTCTGCGACATCTGGAACGTTTCCAGTACCACGCCTTGACCGGCGAATGCCGCGTCACCGTGGATGGAAATCGGCAGAACCTTTTCACCGGTGGTGTCGTTACGACGATCCTGACGAGCACGGACCGAACCCTCGACCACTGGAGAAACGATTTCCAGGTGGGATGGGTTGAAGGCCATGGCCAGGTGAACTTCGCCGCCTGTGGTCATGACGTTGGACGAGAAGCCCTGGTGATATTTAACGTCGCCGGAACCCAGCTCGACCTTCTTCTTGCCTTCGAACTCGTCGAACAGTTCACGCGGGTTCTTGCCGAAGGTGTTGACCAACACGTTCAGGCGACCACGGTGAGCCATGCCGATCACGATTTCCTTGGTACCGTAGGAGCCGGAACGCTGGATCAGCTCGTCGAGCATCGGGATCAGGCTTTCGCCGCCTTCCAGGCCAAAACGCTTGGTGCCTGGGTATTTGGTGCCCAGGTATTTTTCCAAACCTTCAGCTGCGGTCACGCGCTCAAGCAGGTGGCTGCGAACGTCGGCGGACAGCACCGGACGGCCACGCACACCTTCCAGGCGATGCTGGAACCAGTGGCGTTGCTCGGAATCGGTGATGTGCGTGAACTCAGCGCCAATGGTGCGGCAATATGTCTGCTGCAACGCTTCGTGAATTTCGCGTAGGCTCGCTTCCTCTTTGCCGATGAACAGGTCGCCGGCACGGAAGGTCGTATCAAGATCGGCATTGGTCAAGCCGTAATGATTGATCGACAGGTCAGCAGGTGCAGGACGCTGCCAGAGCCCCAGCGGGTCAAGCTGGGCCGCCTGGTGGCCACGCATCCGGTAGGCCTGGATCAGTCGCAGTACTTCAACTTGCTTCTTCTCATGCTCACTGCTCACGCTACCGGCGGAAACCGGTTGGGCGCGGCGCTGGTTCTTTGCCAGCAGCACAAACTGATCGCGAATCGTTGCGTGCGATACATCGGTGGCAGCGTTGCCGTCTGAAGACAACGTCTGAAATTTGGTGCGCCATTCTTCTGGCACAGCGTTAGGGTCGTGCAGGTAGAGCTCATAAAGCTCTTCCACATAGGCAGCGTTACCACCTGAAAGATAGCCGCTGTTCCACATGCGCTGCATCACGCTTTCTTGCATGCTTGGTCACCCTCGATTTGGGGACACCACCGGCGGAAACACCGAGTTTGCTTGCAAAAGGCCAAGTGCAGCGACCAAAACAAGCCACTTAGGATCACGCTGATAGTTCGGGTACCAACCCGAATGCCCCTGCTTGTCTCATTTCTTCAAAATAAGAGCCGCGGCTTTGTAAGTCGCTGCTCAAGTTAAAACTACGGCGCCGGTTGAAGCCTGCGCCGCAGCATTTACGGGCACAACGGTCCTGCTTTGTTACAACGTCAGTTACACGCCGCTTTGGAGCAGCATGTTACGGATGTGACCAATGGCCTTAGTCGGGTTCAGGCCTTTGGGACATACGTTGACGCAGTTCATGATCCCGCGGCAGCGGAATACGCTGAACGGGTCATCCAGCGAAGCCAGACGCTCGGATGTCTTGGTGTCACGGCTGTCTGCCAGGAAGCGATACGCTTGCAGCAGGGCAGCTGGACCCAGGAACTTGTCCGGGTTCCACCAGAAGGACGGGCACGAGGTCGAGCAGCAGGCGCACAGGATGCACTCGTACAGACCGTCGAGCTTTTCACGCTCTTCAGGGGACTGCAGACGCTCGATGGCCGGAGCCGGCGTGTCGTTCTGCAGGAACGGCTTAACTTTCTCGTATTGCTTGTAGAAGATGCTCATATCGACGACCAGGTCACGGATAACCGGCAAACCTGGTAGAGGACGAACGATCAGCTTGTTGCCTTTAACAACGGCGGACAGCGGCGTGATGCACGCCAGGCCGTTTTTGCCGTTGATGTTCATGCCGTCGGAACCGCAAACACCTTCACGGCAAGAGCGACGATAGGAGAAACCCTCGTCCTGCTCTTTGATCAGTGCCAATACATCCAGCACCATCAGGTCTTTACCACCGGTATCGACCTGGAACTCCTGCATGAACGGCGCAGCGTCCTGATCAGGGTTGTAGCGATAAACACTGACTTTCAACATGGCAGCCACCCTTAGTAAGTCCGAATCTTCGGTTCAAACGTCGGAACCGTCTTCGGCGAGAAGTTCACGGCACGCTTGGTTACGCGCTTGTCACCCGGGAAGTACAGGGTGTGGCACAACCAGTTTTCGTCATCGCGGTCTTCAAAGTCTTCACGAGCGTGAGCACCACGGGATTCTTTACGAACCTCGGCGGCGATCGCAGTCGCTTCAGCCACTTCCAGCAGGTTTTGCAGTTCAAGGGCTTCGATACGAGCGGTGTTGAACGCCTGGCTCTTATCGTTGATCTTGACGTTGGCGATGCGCTTGCGCAGATCGGCCAGCTGGGCAATACCCTTCTGCATGTATTCGCCGGTACGGAATACGCCGAAGTAGTTCTGCATGCAGCTTTGCAGCTCACGACGCAGAGTTGCCACGTCTTCGCCATCAGTGCGCTCGTTCAGAGCGTTCAGGCGGGCCAAGGCAGCCTCGATGTTAGCGTCGGTAGCGTCATCGTATTCGATGCCGTCGGTCAGCGCTTTTTCCAGGTGCAGGCCGGCCGCGCGACCGAATACCACCAGGTCGAGCAGCGAGTTGCCGCCCAGACGGTTGGCACCGTGTACCGATACGCAAGCCACTTCGCCTACTGCGAACAGACCGTGGATGATCTCGTCAACGCCGTCGGCGTTCTGGGTGATCGCCTGGCCATGAATGTTGGTCGGAACACCGCCCATCATGTAGTGGCAGGTTGGAACAACCGGAACCGGAGCAACCACTGGGTCAACGTGGGCAAAGGTCTTGGACAGTTCACAGATACCCGGCAGGCGGCTGTGCAGTACTTCTTCACCCAGGTGATCGAGCTTCAGCAGAACGTGATCGCCATTCGGGCCACAGCCGTTACCGGCGATGATCTCTTTAACCATGGAGCGGGCTACAACGTCACGACCCGCGAGGTCTTTCGCGTTCGGAGCATAACGCTCCATGAAACGCTCGCCGTGCTTGTTGATCAGGTAACCACCTTCACCACGGCAACCTTCAGTCACCAGTACACCGGCGCCGGCGATGCCGGTCGGGTGGAACTGCCACATTTCGATGTCTTGCACCGGCACGCCAGCACGCAGTGCCATGCCAACGCCGTCACCGGTGTTGATCAGGGCATTAGTGGTCGACGCGTAGATACGGCCTGCACCGCCAGTTGCCAGAACAGTAGCCTTGGCACGGATGTAGGTGGTTTCACCGGTCTCGATGCAGATGGCGATAACACCAACAAATGCACCGTCGGCGTTCTTCACCAGATCAACCGCGTAGTACTCGTTCAGGAACGTGGTGCCAGCTTTCAGGTTGCCCTGATAAAGGGTGTGCAGCAGCGCATGACCGGTACGGTCGGACGCAGCGCAAGTACGGGCAGCTTGGCCACCTTTACCGTAATCCTTCGACTGACCGCCGAATGGACGCTGGTAGATACGACCTTGCTCGGTACGGGAGAACGGCAGGCCCATGTGGTCCAGCTCGAACACCGCAGCCGGACCTTCCTGGCACATGTATTCGATAGCGTCCTGGTCACCGATGTAGTCGGAACCCTTGACGGTATCGTACATGTGCCAGCGCCAGTCATCGTTTGGATCGGCGGAGGCGATGGCGCAGGTGATGCCACCCTGAGCCGATACGGTGTGGGAGCGGGTCGGGAACACCTTGGTGATCACGGCAGTCTTGTGACCACCCTGGGCCAGCTGCAGCGCTGCGCGCATGCCAGCACCGCCGCCACCAATAATGATGGCGTCGAAGGAAATAGTTGGAATGTTAGCCATGAATCAGATACCCCAAAGAATCTGCACACCCCAGACGAAGTAAGCGAACATCGCAATGCCGCATACTGCCTGGAAGAGGAAACGGACTGCGGTTGCGGACTTGCCCAGCGCCATAGGCGTCAAGTAGTCAGTCGCAATGGTCCACATGCCAACCCAGGCGTGAGCGCCCAGGGCTACAAGGGCCAGCAGGCTGAAGATTCGCATCGCATTGTGGGAAAACAGGCCGTGCCATTGCTCATAGCCGATGCCCGGATTTGCGACGAGGTATCCGATCAGGAAAATGAAATAAGCCGCGAGAACGACCGCAGACACACGTTGTGCCATCCAGTCATAGAGGCCTGAACGCGAAAGGTTCGTAACGCTGGTTACCATATCCAAACTCCTGCCAGAACGATCAGCACCACGGAAATGGCGATGATGATTTTCGAGCCCAGGCGGCCGCCTTCCAGCGTCTCACCGATACCCGCATCCATGATCAAGTGGCGCACACCGGCTACCAGGTGATAAAGCAGAGCGGACAGGAGGCCCCATGCTACGAACTTGGCCAGCGGGCTGGTCAAGCATGCCTTCACCTCGGCGTAACCTTCCTCGGAACCCAGGGATTTGCTCAATGCATAAAGCATGATGCCCAAGCCCAGGAACAGGATGATGCCGGAAACACGGTGCAGGAACGACGTAACGCCGGTGATGGGGAGTTTGATGGTCCTTAGGTCTAGGTTTACAGGTCGTTGGCTATTCACGGCTTTTTTTCACACTGAAGAGCCCCTAACAATCAGGGCAAAGTTGTTGGGGAGTGCACTGGTCAGGTAAGCACCACCCAGGGAGTGCGACCCCCAATGAAAGCAAGCCCAAAAGCCCTTGGCGGTCGGTGGCCGAGTATAGACAGTTAGGTTACTAATGACAACGCGCGCTCCTCACCCTAATAGCGGATTGCGCTGGCGAGATAAAAGGCGTAAATGGCAGTCAATTTCGAGGAAAAAGTACGGTTAAAGCCTTCTGGAGCAAGACTTTAGGCAAATTGACATCTGAATTTATCTCACTATAGTGGTGCGGGCCCTGCGTGGGGGGTCTGTCTGATGATTTGAAGCATAAATAGGAGGCCACATGGCTGACAAAAAAGCGCAGTTGATCATCGAGGGCGCAGCCCCCGTCGAGCTGCCCATTTTAACCGGCACCGTTGGTCCCGATGTTATCGACGTACGGGGCCTGACGGCCACGGGCCGTTTCACTTTCGACCCAGGCTTCATGTCGACCGCCTCTTGCGAGTCGAAGATCACCTATATCGACGGCGACAATGGCATTCTGCTGCATCGGGGCTACCCGATCGAGCAACTGGCTGAAAAGTCGGACTACCTGGAAACCTGCTACCTGCTGCTAAATGGCGAACTGCCAACAGCCGAGCAAAAAGCCCAGTTCG
Organism: Pseudomonas sp. TE3911; assembly: GCF_054062775.1. Classification (NCBI taxonomy): domain Bacteria; kingdom Pseudomonadati; phylum Pseudomonadota; class Gammaproteobacteria; order Pseudomonadales; family Pseudomonadaceae; genus Pseudomonas; species Pseudomonas sp. TE3911. Next base: position 3,582,562 of record NZ_JBSSFP010000001.1, read on the forward strand.
TCAGCACTGTAAAGAACCACACCATGGTTCACGAGCAGTTGAAGACCTTCTTCAACGGCTTCCGTCGCGACGCCCATCCGATGGCCGTCATGTGCGGTGTGGTTGGCGCCCTGTCAGCCTTCTATCACGACTCCCTCGACATCAATAACCCGCAGCATCGCGAAATCTCCGCGATCCGCCTGGTTGCCAAGATGCCGACTCTGGCCGCAATGGTTTACAAGTACTCCATGGGTCAACCCATGATGTACCCGCGCAACGACCTGACGTACGCGGAAAACTTCCTGCACATGATGTTCAACACCCCGTGCGAGATCAAACCGATCAGCCCGGTACTCGCCAAGGCCATGGACCGGATCTTCATCCTCCACGCCGACCACGAGCAAAACGCCTCGACGTCCACCGTACGCCTGGCAGGCTCTTCGGGTGCCAACCCGTTCGCCTGTATCGCCGCCGGTATCGCCGCACTGTGGGGCCCTGCCCACGGCGGTGCGAACGAAGCCGTATTGACCATGCTCGATGAAATCGGCGATGTGTCCAACATCGACAAGTTCATCGCCAAGGCCAAAGACAAGAACGATCCGTTCAAGTTGATGGGCTTCGGTCACCGGGTCTACAAGAACCGCGACCCGCGCGCGACCGTGATGAAGCAGACCTGCGATGAAGTATTGAAGGAACTGGGCATCAAGAACGATCCGCAACTCGAACTGGCCATGCGCCTGGAAGAGATCGCCCTGACCGACCCATACTTCATCGAACGCTCGCTGTACCCGAACGTCGACTTCTACTCGGGGATCATCCTCAAGGCGATCGGCATTCCAACCAGCATGTTCACCGTGATTTTCGCCCTGGCCCGCACCGTGGGCTGGATCTCCCACTGGAAAGAAATGCTCTCCAGCCCGTACAAGATTGGCCGTCCGCGCCAGCTGTATACCGGCTACGAGTCGCGTGACATCTCCAAGCTGGAAGATCGCAAGTAAGCACCTTTTAGCAGCACCGAAAACGGCTTCCCTCAGTGGAGGCCGTTTTTATTTGTGTCGACTGATCTACCACCATCAGGGGCAAGCCACCTCCCACATTGAAGTGCATTCCAAATGATGCACTCGGTTAACTGCAGGAGGAGGCTTGCCCCGATGGCATTGGCACAAGCACCTCATAACCTCCAGACAAAAAAATGCCCCGGCCTTTCGACCGGGGCATTTCCTTATCCAGCTTCAACCTTAGTGGTTAACCGCCCCACTCGCCCCCAGGCCAGTCTGCGAACGCACAAACTGCGGGAAGTACAGCGCACGCTCTTTCTCTGCCGCCGCCGACTTGTCGGTGATGGAGAAGAACCAGATACCCACAAACGCGATGATCATCGAGAACAGCGCTGGGTATTCGTACGGGAAGATGGCTTTTTCATGATGCAGGATCGAGACCCAGATGGTCGGACCCAGCACCATCAGGCCAACGGCGCTGATCAAGCCCAACCAGCCACCGATCATGGCGCCACGGGTGGTGAGGTTTTTCCAGTACATGGAAAGCAGCAACACCGGGAAGTTACAGCTGGCCGCAATCGAGAACGCCAGGCCGACCATGAACGCAATGTTCTGGCTTTCGAACAGGATGCCCAGGCCGATCGCCAACACTGCGAGGGCGATGGTGGTGATCTTCGACACGCGAATCTCGTCCTTTTCGTTGGCCTTGCCTTTCTTGATCACGCTGGCGTACAGGTCATGGGACACCGCCGAAGCACCGGCCAGGGTCAAGCCGGCCACTACCGCGAGGATGGTGGCGAAGGCCACGGCCGAGATAAAGCCCAGGAAGATACTGCCGCCCACCGCGTTAGCCAGGTGCACCGCCGCCATGTTGTTACCGCCCAACAGAGCGCCTGCAGCATCCTTGAACGCCGGGTTAGTGCTGACCAGCAGGATCGCGCCGAAGCCGATGATAAAGGTCAGGATATAGAAGTAGCCGATGAAGCCAGTGGCATACAGCACGCTCTTACGCGCTTCCTTGGCGTCGCTTACGGTGAAGAAGCGCATCAGGATGTGCGGCAGGCCGGCGGTACCGAACATCAGTGCCAAGCCCAGGGAGAACGCGGAGATCGGGTCTTTCACCAGGCCGCCGGGGCTCATGATCGCTTCACCTTTAGGGTGAACCTTGATTGCCTCGGAGAACAGCATGTTGAAGTCGAAGTTGACGTGCTTCATCACCATCAGCGCCATGAACGACGCACCGGACAGCAACAGCACTGCCTTGATGATCTGTACCCAAGTCGTCGCCAACATGCCGCCGAACAGTACGTACATGCACATCAGGATGCCGACCAGGATCACCGCGACGTGGTAGTCCAGACCGAACAGCAGTTGGATCAGCTTGCCCGCACCCACCATCTGAGCGATCAGGTAAAACGCCACCACCACCAGGGAGCCACAGGCCGACAGGCTGCGGATCTGGGTTTGGCCGAGGCGGTAGGACGCTACGTCAGCAAAGGTGTACTTGCCCAGGTTACGCAGGCGCTCGGCGATCAGGAACAGAATGATCGGCCAGCCCACCAGGAAGCCGATCGAGTAGATCAGGCCATCGTAGCCAGAGGTGAACACCAGCGCGGAAATACCCAGGAAGGACGCGGCCGACATATAGTCGCCGGCAATCGCCAGGCCATTCTGGAAACCGGTGATCTTGCCGCCGGCCGCGTAATAGTCGGCCGCCGAGTTGTTGCGCTTGGACGCCCAGTAGGTGATGCACAACGTCGCGCCGACAAAGGCCACGAACATCAGGATCGCTGCGATATTCAGCGGTTGTTTGTGCACTTCACCGGTCAATGCATCCGCCGCCCACACAGCGGGCGCGAAGACCGAAGCGCCGAATACAGCCAATAGACGACGGATCATTGCGCAGCCTCCTTGAGAATCGCATTGTTCAGGTCGTCGAATTCGCCGTTGGCGCGTCGTACGTAGATGCCGGTGAGGACAAAGGCCGAGACAATCAGCCCGACCCCAATAGGGATACCCCACGTAATAGATGAACCAGGGCTCAGTTTGGCCCCTAGCACTTGTGGCCCGTAGGCGATCAACAGGATGAATCCGGAGTAAAGCCCTAGCATGATCGCCGAGAGAATCCAGGCGAACCTTTCCCTTTTTCTCACCAGCTCCTTGAAACGAGGGCTGTTTTGAATCGAGAGGTAAATGCTGTCGTTCATTGTTTTTATCCTCGCAGCACAGCTTTTTTATTATTGGAACATAGCCACTGTATGCGGCTGCGGAACAGGTTCCAGACGACCTTAGTATTAGAGGAAGTGTAGCGAGGGATTGGGAGGGCAAAGAAACATTTGCGGATGACGAAAATAATGTGGGAGAGGGCTCGCTCCCGATCGCGGTGAGCCAGTCAGATCATTGACGACTGACACACCGCAATCGGGAGCAAGCCCCCTCCCACAGGGGTTGTATCAAGGCATTGGGGGGGGTTATTTACCGGTCCACTCGGCTACACGCTCAGGGTGCTTGGCGACCCAGTCCTTGGCCGCTGCATCAGGCTTGGCACCTTCTTGGATAGCCAACATGACTTCGCCGATTTCGTCCTTGGAGGCCCACTGGAATTTCTTCAGGAAGGCCGCGACTTCCGGCGCTTTCTTCTCCAGGCCCTTGCTGCCGATGCTGTTGACGGTTTCAGCAGCACCATAAATCCCTTTTGGATCTTCCAGGAAACGCAGTTTCCACTTGGCGAACATCCAGTGTGGCACCCAACCGGTGACCGCAATGGATTCCTGTTTGTCTTCGGCACGGGTCAGTTCGGCGATCATTGCTGCGCCCGAGCTGGCCTGCAGTTTGTAGTCCAGACCGTAGGCCTTGATCGCTTCGTCGGTCTTGAGCATCACGCCTGAACCGGCGTCGATACCAACGATTTTGTTCTTGAAGGTGGTGTCGGTCTTGAGGTCTTCGATGGACTTGGCCTTGACGTACTCCGGCACGATCAGGCCGATTTTCGCATCCTTGAAGTTGGGGCCGTAATCGACCACCTTGTCCTTGTTCTTGGTCCAGTATTCACCGTGAGTCACGGGCAGCCAGGCGGAAAGCATGGCATCGAGTTTGCCGGTCGCCACGCCCTGCCACATGATGCCGGTGGCAACCGCCTGCAGTTTCACGTCATAACCGAGCTTTTGTTTGATCACTTCTGCCGCCACGTGGGTGGTGGCAACGCTGTCCGACCAACCATCAACGTAGCCGATGCTCAGGGTTTTGCTGTCGGCGCTGGCCAGTGTGGAGCTCATCGCAACTACCAGAGTGGCAGCTGCGCCCAAGAGTCGTCGCATCTTCATCGTACTTCCCCGAAAGTGCTGCGCCCGACGGATGCCGAGCGACGTCAACCTGTTGTTATGTAGTGCACCGCGCCCCGTTCACGCGCATCGATCCGGTGGCTGCGACATCAGTTGAGTACTGACACCCTGATCATCAACCCGCAGAAGCCGTCGACCTGCTCTGTCAGCGACCTTATGCAAGCAAGAAACGACATCACATCGCCAGCAGGACGTTTCCTGGAACATGGCGTCAATATTCCGCCCGAACTTTGCATGTCAAAATTATGCAGCCCCACTGGGAGAGGGCAAATCCGGGTAAGATGCGCGCCTTTGCTCCTCCAGATAAGCCGACCATGCCCGCGACCGCCCGCTTCCCTGCCCTGCCCTATTTCTTCGCCCTGATCCTCGGCCTGCTGGCCCTGGTCGGCTATTGGTATGGCCTCGGCCGTCCGGTGGTGTTGCCGGATGTCGCCAGTGCCAGCCATAAACTGCAATGCGCGTCCTACACGCCGTTCGACAAAGACCAATCCCCGTTCGACCAGCCGTTCAAACTACGCCCCGAGCGGATGGACGCCGACCTGGCCCTACTGGCCACCCGATTCGAATGCATCCGCACTTACTCCATGACCGGCCTGGAAGCGCTGCCAGGCATGGCGCGCAAACATGGCCTCAAGGTGATGGCCGGCGCTTGGGTCAGCAGTGATCCGGTGGCCACCGAAAAAGAAATCGACGAGTTGATCGCAGCGGCAAACGCCAACCCGGACGTGGTGACCTCGGTGATCGTCGGCAACGAAGCGCTGTTGCGCAAGGAAGTCACCGCCGCGCAGTTGGTGAAACTGATCCAGACAGTCAAAAGCCAGATCAAACAACCGGTCACTTACGCCGATGTCTGGGAGTTCTGGCTGCAACACCCGGAAATCGCCCCTGCGGTGGATTTCCTGACCATTCACCTACTGCCCTATTGGGAAGATGATCCTTCGAGCATCGACCAGGCCCTCAAGCACGTGGGCGATGTGCGCCAGACCTTCGGCAACAAGTTCGCGCCCAAGGACGTGCTGATCGGCGAAACCGGCTGGCCCAGCGAGGGTCGCCAGCGTGAAACAGCCGTGCCGAGCCGAGTCAATGAAGCCAAGTTCATGCGTGGTTTTGTGGCGATGGCCGAAGCCAATGGCTGGCGCTACAACCTGATCGAAGCGTTTGACCAGCCGTGGAAACGTGCCAGCGAAGGTGCGGTAGGCGGCTACTGGGGCTTGTTCGATGCTGATCGCCAGGAAAAGGGCATCCTCGCCGGGCCGGTGACTAACGTGCCGTACTGGCCGCTGTGGTTGGGGGTGGGTGGTGTCATCCTGCTCGGGACGTTGGTGCTCGGTGGTCGCGTTCGCAGCAGTCGCGCCGCCATGGCCCTGCCGCTGCTCGGCGCAGTGGCGGCCTGCTCTATCGGAACCTGGGCCGAACTGACCCGCGTGACTGCGCGATTTAATGATGAGTGGGTGTGGGCGGCGTCGTTGATGACGCTCAACTTGCTGGTATTGGCTCATGCAGCACTGGCATTGAGCACTCGGGAAGGTTGGCGCGAGCGGGCCTTCAATTGGCTGGAACAGCGTGCGGGCTGGCTGGTGGCAATCGCCGGCTTTGCCGGTGCGGTGATGATGCTGGCACTGGTGTTTGACCCACGCTACCGCAGTTTCCCGAGTGCGGCGCTGCTACTGCCGGCGTTGGTGTATCTGGTTCGTCCGGTGACCGGGCCACGCCGGGAGATTGCACTCTTGACCTTTATCATCGGCGCCGGCATTGCGCCGCAACTATACCGTGAAGGCTTGCTGAACCAGCAGGCGTGGGGTTGGGCGGTGGTCAGTGGGTTGATGGTTGTGGCTTTGTGGCGGTGCTTGCGGATGCGTAAGGCTTAAGACCGCTATCGGGGGCAAGCCCCCTCCCACATGAGAACGCATTCCAAAGGTGGGAGGGGGTTTGCCCTCGATTGGCCTTATCAGGCGCCCCGCGGCTGCCTGACCAACCGCAACCCCGCAATCACCAGTGCAAACACCGCAAACGTGGTGTTGTACAACGCCAGGGCCGGGAACCCGAACACCAGCCCCAGCACTGCCAATCCCCAGCCCACGCGACCCGGCACGAAAAACGCCAGCACCGAGGTCACCAGTGCGGCCCAGCCCAGCACCTTAAAGTGAATCATCAAGCCCAGGTTCGAACGCACCTGGCATTCCCAGCGGCTGGCCTCGTCGGCACAGATGCCGACCCACTGGCCATCTTCCATAAAGCCGTAACGTGCGCCATAACTGGCAGCCAGCCATAACGGCAGGGCAATAAGCAGCAGAATCAAGGGCAAGCGGCGGGACATGGAGCACTCCGATAGGCAAAAACGGCGCTCAGCTTAATGCGCCAGCGGTCGTTAGCAAGGTGCATACACACAATTAGTGTTCACTAATGCATGGCAAAGTGTATCGTCTCGCTACTATTACCCCGATTCCGACGTTATTTTCCGACTTTTCGTGCCGAGAGCTGGCACTTCGGTGGCAACGCGGTGGTCATAGCCTGCGAACTTCATTAAGCACGTTTCCTCTTAGGGATTAAGTCATGCTCCGTTCCTTGCGCTGTGCTGCCTTACTGGGCAGCCTTTTTTTGAGTGCGTCAGCACTGGCGGTCGATATCGACCAAGCCAGCTATGGCTACCCTTTGACCAACCCGTTCGAAGCGACCATCGCCACCACTCCGCCTGACCTTCGGCCCACATTGCCGAGTGATAGCGAAATCAACCAGTCCGACTACACCCTGAACATGCGCCCAGAGCGCGAGTTCAGCCTGCCGGACAACTTCTGGGCGGTGAAGAAGCTCACCTACCGCATCGCCAAGCAAGACCGCGCCGCGCCGCTGATCTTCCTGATCGCGGGCACCGGTGCGCGGTTCGATAGCAGCATCAACGAATACCTGAAAAAACTGTATTACCAAGCCGGCTATCACGTAGTGCAACTGTCGTCGCCCACCAGCTTTGACTTCATCAGTGCCGCCTCGCGCTTCGCCACCCCTGGGATCACCCAGGAAGACGCCGAAGACATGTACCGCGTGATGCAAGCCGTGCGTGCGCAAAACGCCTCGCTGCCAGTGACCGACTTCTACCTCACCGGCTACAGCCTCGGCGCACTGGATGCGGCGTTTGTCAGCAAACTGGACGAGACCCGCCGCAGCTTTAACTTCAAGAAAGTGCTGTTGCTCAACCCGCCGGTCAACCTCTATACCTCGATCACTAACCTCGACAAGCTGGTACAGACCGAGGTCAAGGGCATCAACAACACCACCACCTTCTATGAACTGGTGCTGAACAAGCTGACTCGCTACTTCCAGCAAAAGGGCTATATCGACCTCAACGACGCCCTGCTCTACGACTTCCAGCAATCCAAGCAGCACTTGACCAACGAACAGATGGCCATGCTGATTGGCACGTCGTTCCGCTTTTCGGCGGCCGACATTGCCTTTACCTCGGACCTGATCAACCGCCGCGGCCTGATCATCCCACCGAAGTACCCGATTACCGAAGGCACCAGCCTCACGCCGTTCCTCAAGCGTGCACTGCAATGCGATTTCGACTGCTACCTCACCGAACAGGTAATCCCGATGTGGCGCGCCCGTTCCGATGGCGGCAGCCTGTTGCAACTGGTTGACCAGGTCAGCCTGTACGCCCTCAAGGACTACCTGCACGCCAGCCCGAAAATCGCCGTCATGCACAACGCCGACGACGTAATCCTCGGCCCGGGCGACCTTGGTTTCCTGCGTAAAACCTTCGGCGATCGCTTGACCGTCTACCCACTGGGCGGCCACTGCGGCAACCTCAATTACCGCGTCAACGCCGACGCCATGCTGGAGTTCTTCCGTGGCTAAATATCTTCTGCTGCTCGCCGCCCTGATGTGCGCGGGCGTAGCCAATGCCGACAACAGCAAGGCTCACGCGCCGGTCGTGGTGGATTCCGACGGTTTCAAAGAGCCGTTAAGCAAACTTAAATTCAACCCGGGTCTGGACCAGCGCGAGTTTGAACGCTCGTCCGTCAACGCCCTCAACGTGTATGACCCGCTCGAATCGTGGAACCGTCGCGTGTACCACTTCAACTACCGCTTCGACCAATGGGTGTTCCTGCCCGTGGTCGACGGCTACAAATACGTGACCCCTAGCTTCCTGCGCACCGGCGTGAGCAACTTCTTCAACAACCTGGGCGACGTGCCCAACCTGTTGAACAGCTTGCTCCAACTCAAGGGGCACCGCTCCCTGGAGACCACTGGCCGCCTGCTGCTCAACACCACCGTCGGCATCGCCGGCCTGTGGGACCCGGCCACCGCCATGGGCCTACCGCGCCAGAGCGAAGACTTCGGCCAGACCCTGGGCTTCTACGGCGTCCCCGGCGGGGCGTATTTGGTACTGCCGATCTTCGGCCCATCGAACTTGCGCGACACCGGCGGCTTGCTGGTGGACTACACCGCGGAATCGCAGATCAACTTCCTGAACGTCTCGGAAGTCAGCTCCAACCACCCGGAAATCTGGGCCCTGCGCGCGGTGGACAAGCGTTATCAGACCAGCTTCCGTTATGGCCAGATGAACTCGCCATTCGAGTATGAGAAGGTGCGGTATATCTACACGGAATCGCGCAAGTTGCAGATTGCCGAGTAATCACCTCTAGCTTAATTAAAAGGCCATCCAGGCAATCTGGATGGCCTTTTTTTTCGCACAACAGACTCAAGCAACCTCCCACAGAGCACGCACACTTTGCCCGGGAACTATCCCTGGGGAAAAACTCAATACTAAGAGTGTGCCTCTCAGGTTCAGTTAACGCCTGAAGCAGCAGACGCCCCCAACCAAAGAACATCCCATCAGACGCTTTATTTTAAAGGCCGACACAGATGCTGTTATCCAGCGCTTCAGTAACACACTCAAACGTGGACAAGGTTCTGACGACTACCTCCACACATCAGAACGAAGTAAAGCACGCGCCGCCGACCCAAAATACCGGCCGGGACGAGGGTGACTATCGTAGCCATCACGACTTCTACGAAGATCCGCTTTTTGCTTCGGTTTTCGGCACTAGCACCAAGCCTTCTGTGCTCACTAAAACTCAACTCCAAGCATTTTTCCTCAAAGTCGGCGGCGTTCCCCAGCATGAGTTGCATAAACTCACGCCCTACGACCGCGCGAACATCGCAGCCAATGCTCTTCGGGTACTTAAATACATTGATAGCACTCCACATGCCTTTTCGACGCCCAACAACGACCGCATAGACACTGGCTTTAAGAGTCCATCAGCGCACAACGCTTCAACTCCGAACAACGGCAAGATGCACCTTTGGAACTCCGAAGCGAGCATGCTTGTACGCTTCACGGAAGAAGGCTATCCAGGGCTGCAACCCGGTCCGAGATAAGCGGCACCACGATCAGACCGAACGCCCTTATAGCGCCCTGAACACAGATGCGTGACTGCGAACTTCACGCCTGACGTTTAGTGCGCTGCCATACCTTGCGAACCAGCGACACCATCATCAATACCAGCGCACCGGCGATAATCCCCGCCACCGCATTCAGCAAGGTCGGCATCAACCAAGCGATTGCGCCGGCGCTCTGACTCACCGATTCAATCCAGTGATGCACCACCGGTACGCCGTGGGTGAGGATGCCGCCACCGACCATAAACATCGCAGCCGTGCCGATCACCGACAGGCTTTTCATCATGTATGGCGCCGCACTCAGGATCCCACCACCGATGCTGCGCGCTACCTGACCGGGCTTCTGGGTGAGCCACAGACCCAAGTCGTCCAGCTTGACGATACCGGCCACCAGCCCATAGACGCCGATGGTCATGACAATGGCGATGCCCGACAGCACGATCACCTGCTGGGTCAACTGCGCGTCGGCCACAATACCGAGGGTAATGGCGATGATTTCGGCGGAGAGAATGAAGTCGGTGCGGATCGCGCCTTTGATCTTGTCTTTTTCGAACGCCACCAGGTCGGTCGCCGGGTCTGCTACGGCGTCGGCCAACTGCGCATGCTCGGCCTGGTCTTCAGCTTTGCTGTGAAGGAATTTGTGCGCGACTTTCTCGAAGCCTTCAAAACACAGGTAGGCGCCGCCGAGCATCAACAGCGGCGTCACCGCCCACGGCGCAAAGGCGCTGATCAACAGTGCGGTCGGCACCAGGATCAGTTTATTGACGAACGAGCCCTTGGCCACCGCCCACACCACGGGAATTTCACGCTCGGCGCGCACACCGGAAACCTGCTGGGCGTTGAGCGCCAGGTCGTCACCCAGCACGCCGGAGGTCTTCTTCGCGGCCATTTTTGTCATCAAGGCAACGTCATCGAGTACCGCGGCGATGTCATCGATCAATACCAACAAGCTGCTTCCTGCCATGAATCGCACTTCCGTAAGGGGGGATGGCGCGAGCATAACGCGGCGCAAGGCGTTGCGGGCACATTGTTGAGGCCCGCGGATAGCCGGTGCTACCATGCGCAACCGCCGGTATTGGCAAGGAAACTCCTGGTTTATGAGCACCATTCGCGAGCGCAACAAAGAAAAAATCCTGCGGGCGGCAAGCGAGGAGTTTGCCGACAAGGGCTTCGCCGCGACCAAAACCAGCGACATTGCCGCCAAGGCCGGCCTGCCCAAGCCCAACGTCTATTACTACTTCAAGTCCAAGGACAACCTCTACCGCGAGGTACTCGAAAGCATTATCGAGCCGATCCTGGCCGCTTCCACGCCGTTCAATCCGGACGGCGACCCCAAAGAAGTGTTGAGCAACTACATCCGCTCGAAAATCCGCATCTCCCGCGACTTGCCGTTTGCCTCCAAGGTGTTCGCCAGCGAAATCATGCACGGCGCCCCGCACCTGAGCAGCGATCAGGTCGAACAGCTCAACGCCCAGGCCAAGCACAATATCCAATGCATCCAGAGCTGGGTGGATCGTGGGTTGATTGCGGCGATCGACCCGAATCACCTGATGTTCAGCATCTGGGCGGCGACGCAGACCTATGCGGATTTCGACTGGCAGATTTCGGCGGTGACCGGCAAGGCCAAGCTCGATGAAGCGGATTACGAAGCGGCGGCGCAGACCATTATTCGGTTGGTGCTCAAGGGCTGTGAACCCGACTGATACACCGAGGTGCCTGTGGCAATCGGGAGCAAGCCCCCTCCCACATGTTGAACTGCGAACGCGGTCAAAATTGTGGAAGGGAGCTTGCTTCGGTGGACACCTGACAGTCACCGACGATTAGGCTGACACCCCAGCATCCGCCCACAACCCCACCCCCTCGATCGCCGTGATCGCACACTGCTCATCAATATCCGACGTATCCCCACTGATACCGATTGCTCCCAGTACCGCCCCATCCTGATCCCGAATCAACACGCCTCCCGGTGCCGGCACGACGCTGCCCTGCCCCAGGCTATTCAACGCCGCAATAAACGCCGGTCGTTGCTGCGCATCCAGTGCCAGCAAGCGCGAGCCCTTGCCCAACGCAATCGCCCCCCAGGCCTTGCCGATGGCGATTTGCGGGCGCAGCAGGCTGGCGCCGTCTTCGCGCTGAAGGGTGATCAAATGGCCGCCGCTGTCGAGGACCGCGATGGTCAGCGGTGCCGCTGAAATCGTGCGGCCTGCGGTGAGGGCCTGGCTGGCCAGTTGGGTGGCAATCTTCAAGGTTAAAGCGCTCATGGTGCCGTCCTTCTTTTGTTATTGGGAAAGCGGTGGAGGTCTGTTTGATCAGATGCTCGATCAAACAAATAGAACACAATGACATTTGTTTTTGTATACAATATTTTCGCACAAAGGCTCCATACGTCGAAAAAAGCCGTTCCGACGAACGCAAAGACCAATCAATAAAATGGATTGACCTGCGCATCCCGCCGTGAATACACTTTGAACAGACACCACTTGTATACAATTACAAAACGCAAGAGGCACCAAAACATGAGCAAAATGAGAGCAATCGAAGCCGCCGTCCTCGTCATGCGCCGTGAAGGCGTGGACACCGCCTTCGGCATCCCAGGCGCCGCGATCAACCCGCTGTACTCAGCCTTGCAGAAGGTGGGTGGCATCGATCACGTCCTTGCTCGCCACGTTGAAGGCGCCTCGCACATGGCCGAGGGTTACACCCGCACCAAGGCCGGGAATATCGGCGTGTGCATCGGCACCTCGGGCCCAGCGGGCACCGACATGGTCACCGGCCTCTACAGCGCCTCGGCCGACTCGATCCCGATCCTGTGCATCACCGGCCAAGCCCCTCGTGCACGGATGCACAAGGAAGACTTCCAGGCCGTGGACATCACCAGCATCGTCAAGCCGGTGACCAAGTGGGCGACCACCGTCCTGGAACCCGGCCAGGTGCCCTACGCGTTCCAGAAAGCCTTTTATGAAATGCGCTCCGGCCGACCAGGCCCAGTGCTGATCGACCTGCCGTTCGACGTGCAGATGGCCGAAATCGAATTCGACATCGATGCCTATCAGCCACTGCCCCTGGCCAAACCACTGGCAACACGCATCCAGGTCGAAAAAGCCCTGGCCCTGCTCGACGCGGCCGAACGTCCGTTGCTGGTCAGCGGGGGGGGCGTGATCAACGCCGATGCCAGCGAGCTGCTGGTGGAATTCGCTGAACTCACCGGTATCCCGGTGATTCCGACCCTGATGGGCTGGGGCACCATCGCCGATGATCACCCGCTGATGGTGGGTATGGTCGGCCTGCAAACCTCCCACCGTTATGGCAACGCGACCATGCTCAAGTCGGACGTGGTGCTGGGCATCGGCAACCGCTGGGCCAACCGCCACACCGGTTCAGTAGAGGTCTACACCGAGGGCCGCAAGTTCATCCACGTCGACATTGAGCCGACCCAGATTGGTCGTGTTTTCACCCCGGACCTGGGTATCGTTTCCGACGCCGGCGCGGCGCTGACAATGTTTATCGAAGTGGCCCGCGAGTGGAAAGCCGCCGGTAAGCTCAAGGACCGCAGTGCCTGGCTGCATGACTGCCAGCAGCGCAAAGCCACCCTGCACCGCAAGACTCACTTCGACAACGTGCCGGTCAAGCCGCAGCGCGTGTACGAAGAGATGAACCAGGTGTTTGGCAAAGACACCTGCTACGTCAGCACCATCGGCCTTTCGCAGATTGCCGGCGCGCAGTTCCTGCACGTCTACAAGCCACGCCACTGGATCAACTGCGGCCAGGCCGGGCCGCTGGGCTGGACCATTCCCGCCGCACTCGGCGTGGTCAAGGCCGACCCGAGCCGCAAGGTGGTGGCGTTGTCCGGCGACTATGACTTCCAGTTCATGATCGAAGAACTGGCCGTGGGCGCGCAGTTCAAGCTGCCGTACATCCATGTAGTGGTGAACAATTCCTACCTGGGTTTGATCCGTCAGGCACAACGTGGCTTTGAAATGGACTACTGCGTGCAACTGTCTTTCGACAACCTCAACGCCCCGGAACTCAATGGATATGGCGTGGACCACGTCGCCGTCGCCGAAGGCCTGGGTTGCAAGGCCCTGCGTGTATTCGAGCCAGGCCAGATCCAGCCGGCGCTGCGCAAGGCCCAGGAGATGATCGAAGAATTCAAGGTGCCAGTGATCGTCGAAATCATTCTGGAGCGCGTGACCAATATTTCCATGGGCACCGAGATCAACGCCGTCAACGAATTCGAAGACTTGGCCCTGGTCGGCAACGATGCACCGACTGCCATTTCCCTGCTCGATTAAGGAGAACCTTATGCCGCGTTTCGCCGCCAACCTGTCCATGCTGTTTACCGAACAGGATTTCCTTGCCCGTTTCAAAGCGGCCGCCGATGCCGGTTTCGAAGGTGTCGAGTACCTGTTCCCGTATGAATTCAGCTCGGCTGACATCAAGGCACACCTCGACGCCAACGGCCTGACCCAGGTGCTGTTCAACCTGCCAGCCGGTGACTGGGCCAAAGGCGAACGCGGCCTGGCGTGCCACCCGGACCGGGTCGAGGAATTCCGCGCCGGGGTCAAGCTGGCCATCGCTTACGCCCAAGTGCTGGGCAATACCCAGATCAACTGCCTGGCGGGCATTCGGCCACAAGGCGTTGACGACGACACCCTGGAAAAAACCTTCGTCGCCAACCTCAAGTACGCCGCCGACAAGCTGCAAGCAGCGGGCATCAAGCTGGTGATGGAGATGATCAATACCCGCGACATCCCCGGCTTCTACCTGAACACCACAGCGCAAGCCCTGTCGATCCGCGAGCAGGTGGGCAGTGCCAACCTGTTCCTGCAGTACGACATCTACCACATGCAAATCATGGAAGGCGACCTTGCCCGGACCATGGCCACGCACCTGGATGAGATCAACCACATCCAGCTGGCGGACAACCCTGGGCGCAATGAGCCGGGCACGGGCGAGATCAACTATCGCTTCCTGTTCGAGCATCTGGATCGGATTGGCTACTCGGGTTGGGTCGGCTGTGAGTACAAGCCGTTGACCACCACCGAAGCGGGCCTGGGTTGGCTTAAAACCCATAACGCCATCTGACAGACACCACACAAAACCCTGTGGGAGGGGGCTTGCCCCCGATAGCGGCGGGTCAGTCAGCAATGTTTTGCCTGACACACCGCCATCGGGGGCAAGCCCCCTCCCACATAAGAAGAGGATTTCACCATGGCTAAAATCGGATTTATCGGCACCGGCATCATGGGCCAACCCATGGCCGCGAACCTGCAGAAAGCAGGTCACCAACTGTTTCTTTCCGAGCACCACGGCAAGGCGCCGGCCGAGCTGATCAACGCCGGCGCAGTGGCCCTGGCCAATCCGCAGCAAGTCGCCCAGGAAGCCGAATTCATCATCGTCATGGTGCCCGACACCCCGCAGGTCGATGACGTGCTGTTCCGCGCCGACGGCGTCGCCGCTGGCTTGTCGCCGAACAAGGTTGTGATCGACATGAGTTCGATCTCGCCCACTGCCACCAAGGCATTCGCAGCGAAAATCAACGAGACCGGTGCACAGTACCTCGATGCACCGGTGTCCGGCGGTGAGGTCGGCGCCAAGGCCGGCACCCTGAGCATCATGGTCGGCGGCGAGCCCCAGACCTTCGAACGTGCCCTGCCGCTGTTCCAGAGCATGGGCAAGAACATCACGCTGGTCGGCGGCAATGGCGATGGCCAGACGGCCAAAGTGGCCAATCAGATCATCGTTGCGCTGAACATCCAGGCGGTGGCCGAAGCGCTGCTGTTTGCCTCGAAAAACGGCGCCGACCCGGCCAAGGTGCGTGAAGCACTGATGGGTGGATTTGCCTCGTCGAAGATTCTGGAAGTGCACGGCGAACGCATGATCAAGGGCACCTTCGATCCTGGCTTCCGCATCAACCTGCACCAGAAAGACCTGAACCTGGCCCTGGCCGGAGCCAAGGAGTTGGGGATCAACCTGCCGAACACTGCCGGTACCCAGCAGGTGTTCAGTACGTGCACGGCAATTGGTGGCGGCAACTGGGATCACTCGGCGCTGATCAAGGGGCTGGAGCATATGGCGAATTTCTCGATTCGCGATAAGTAACCCGCCAGTGGAAACACCTTGAATGTGGGAGGGGGCTTGCCCCTGAGGACAGTGTTTCAGCCCAATCATCTACGTCTGACACACCGCTATCGGGGGCAAGCCCCCTCCCACACTTGATCGCATTCCAAATCTGAAATTGCTGCACCTCTAATAACAAAAATCCCCGGGAGCCCGCTTATGTCGGTCGATCCGCAACACCTGCTTCGCGAGCTGTTTGCCACAGCCATCGACGCCGCCCACCCCCGGCAAGTCCTTGAACCCTTTCTGCCCGCCGACCGCACCGGCCGCGTGATCGTGATCGGCGCCGGCAAGGCCGCCGCCGCCATGGCACTCGTCGTCGAAAACTGCTGGCACGGCGAGGTCACTGGTCTGGTGGTCACCCGCTACGGCCATGGCGCACCGTGCAAAAAAATCGAAGTGGTTGAAGCCGCCCACCCCGTCCCCGATGCTGCCGGCCTGGCCGTGGCCAAGCGCGTGCTGGAGTTGATCAGCAACCTCGGCGAAGACGACCGCGTGATCTTCCTGCTCTCCGGCGGCGGCTCTGCATTGCTGGCCCTGCCCGCCGAAGGCATCACCCTGGCGGACAAACAAACCATCAATAAGGCGTTGCTTAAATCCGGCGCGACCATTGGCGAGATGAACTGCGTGCGCAAGCACCTCTCGGCAATCAAGGGCGGTCGGTTGGCCAAGGCCGCATGGCCGGCAACGGTGTACACCTACGCCATCTCCGACGTGCCGGGCGACCAAGCCACGGTGATTGCCTCCGGCCCTACCGTCGGCGACCCGAGCACCTCGCAACAAGCCCTGGCGATTCTCAAGCGTTACGGGATCGACGCACCCGCCTCCGTGCGCAGCTGGCTGCAAAACCCGGCCTCGGAAACCGTCAAACCCGGCGATCCGATCCTCGCCCGCAGCCACTTCCAATTGATCGCCCGCCCCCAGCAATCCCTGGAAGCCGTGGCCGTAAAAGTACGCCAGGCCGGTTTCAGCCCGCTGATCCTCGGCGATCTGGAAGGTGAAGCGCGGGACGTGGCCAAAGTGCATGCGGGCATTGCCCGGCAGATCGTGCAGCACGGCCAACCGTTGGCAGCGCCGTGCGTGATCCTGTCCGGCGGTGAAACCACCGTCACAGTGCGCGGCAATGGCCGGGGCGGGCGCAATGCGGAATTTCTGCTGAGCCTGACCGACAGCCTCAAAGGCCTGCCCGGCGTGTACGCACTGGCGGGCGACACCGACGGCATCGACGGTTCGGAAGACAACGCCGGCGCAATCATGACGCCCTGCAGCTACCGCCGCGCCGAAGCCTTGGGCCTGAGCGCCAGCGATGAGTTGGATAACAACAACGGCTACGGCTATTTCGCGGCGCTCGACGACTTGATCGTCACCGAGCCAACCCGCACCAACGTCAACGACTTCCGCGCCATCCTGATCCTTGAGAGCACTGCACATGACGCCTGACAAGAAGGTCAAGATCCTCGCCACCCTGGGCCCGGCCACCGACGGGATCGATGACATCCTCGAACTGGTAGAAGCCGGGGTGAATATCTTCCGCCTCAACTTCAGCCACGGTGACCACGCCGATCACGCCCAGCGCTACCAATGGATTCGCCAGGTGGAGCGCCAGCTCAACTACCCGCTGGGCATCCTGATGGACCTGCAAGGGCCGAAGCTGCGAGTCGGGCGTTTCGCCGAAGGCAAGGTGCAATTGGTGCGCGGCCAGGCCCTGCGCCTGGACCTGGATGAGACCCCGGGCGACCAACGCCGGGTCAACCTGCCCCACCCGGAAATCATTGCAGCGCTGGAGCCGGGCATGGACCTGCTGCTGGACGACGGCAAGCTGCGCCTGCGGGTGATCACCAAGCACACCGATGCCATTGATACCACCGTGCTCAATGGCGGTGAGCTTTCCGACCGCAAGGGCGTGAACGTGCCACAAGCGCTGTTGGAACTGAGCCCTCTGACCGCCAAGGACCGCCGCGACCTGAGCTTCGGCCTGGAGCTGGGCGTGGACTGGGTAGCGTTGTCGTTCGTGCAACGCCCGGAAGACATCCGCGAAGCCCGCGAGCTGATCGGTGACAAAGCTTTCCTGATGGCCAAGATCGAGAAGCCGTCGGCCGTGCAGCGCCTGCGGGAAATCGCCGAACTGAGCGACGCGATCATGGTGGCCAGAGGCGACCTGGGTGTGGAAGTACCGGCCGAGAGCGTGCCGCAGATCCAGAAGGACATCATCAGCACCTGCCGTCAGTTGGGTAAACCGGTGGTGGTCGCCACGCAGATGCTCGAATCCATGCGTTTCTCACCGGCGCCCACCCGTGCCGAAGTCACCGACGTGGCCAACGCCGTGGCCGAGGGCGCAGATGCGGTGATGCTGTCGGCAGAAACCGCATCGGGCGAGTACCCGCTGGAAGCCGTGCAGATGATGAGCAAGATCATCCGCCAAGTGGAAAACGGTCCGGATTACCAGGCGCAACTGGACGTCAGCCGGCCCAAAGCCGATGCCACCGTGTCGGACGCCATCAGCTGCGCGATCCGTCGTATCAGCAGCATCCTGCCGGTGGCGGTGCTGGTGAACTACAGCGAATCCGGCAGCTCCAGCCTGCGCGCTGCACGGGAACGGCCCGTGGCGCCGATTCTTAACCTCACGCCGAACCTGTCCACGGCGCGACGGCTGAGCGTGGCGTGGGGCGTGCACTCGGTGGTCAATGATCGGCTGCGCCAGGTGGATGAGGTGTGTTCCACGGCACTGGAGATTGCCCAGGCTCAGGGCATGGCGCAGCGCGGGGATACGTTGGTGATTACGGCGGGGGTGCCGTTCGGGCAGCCGGGGTCGACCAACTCTTTGCGTATAGAGACGCTGATCTAGCGCCTGTAGAGGCCCCATCGGGGGCAAGCCCCCTCCCACATTGGACTGCATTCACACATCTAACGGTGTGAACCCAATCAAGTGTGGGAGGGGGCTGGCCCTCGATGGGGACAACTCGGTCTCACTGAATCCCCATCATGCACAACCAGACCTGCCCCGACTGGGCCGAAGCGCTGCTCAACGGCTTCAGCCAAATCTTCCTGCAACGCCAGCCGCTGTGCGGCTTGCTGTGCCTACTGGCCATCCTGATCGGCGCTCCGGCCTTGCTCGGCGGTGCACTGCTGGGTGGCGTGGCCGGGTTGCTCACGGCCCAGCGCCGGGGTTATCCCAAAGCTGAACGCCAAGCTGGCTTATATAGCTACAACGGCGTGTTGCTGGGCTTGTTGATCAGCGAGCATTTCGCGTGGTCTGCCTTGTTGCCGCCGCTGATCCTGGCGTGTGGCGGCTTGAGTGCGATTCTCACGCGGCAATGGCTCAAGCACGCGACGCAACCGGATGACTTGCCTGCCTACACCGCGCCGTTTGTCATGCTGGGTTGGCTGCTGCTGGGCACTGCGGCGCCAAACACCTTCGCCCTGGGCGCGCCGGACGCCCTGGTTTGGTTCAGCGCGCCCTTCACTGGACTGGCGCAAATCATGCTGCTGGATCAGCCCGTGGCCGGCGCCTTGATTGCCCTTGGCCTGTGGCTCGCCAACCGACGCGCGGCCATCTGGGCCTTGATCGGCGCCAGCGCCGGCGTGCTGATCGGCGTCATGCTGGAGGACAGCACCGGCGCCCTCCTCGGCCTGCACAGCTACAACCCGGCCCTCGCGGCCCTGGCCCTGAGCCAAGCGCGTCGCCAAGCCTGGCTGCCGCTGCTCGGCATCCTGCTGGCGATCCTTCTGACACCGGGCTTTGCCGCCCTGCACCTGCCCGCGCTCACCGCGCCGTTTATCCTCGCCTGCTGGCTGGTACGCGCCGGTCGCCGAATCGTGCAGAAACCGCGCATGGACAGCCCCTTCGAATCCCCCTAGGCTTGCTCGATCTTCGATTCGGGCGGGACTTATGGACAGCAACAACGACTGGCGCCAGCGGCTCTACGTCATGGTTTTTCAGAGCGACACCGTCGCCGGGCGGCGCTTTGACGGCATCTTGTTGCTGATCATCCTCGCCAGCCTGGTGATCGTGATGCTCGACAGCATCGACCAGATCCACCAGAACTACGCCAATGTGCTGGCGTATATCGAGTGGGGCTTCACCGTCATCTTCCTGATCGAGTACGGGCTGCGCCTGTACTGCTCGCCCAAGCCGTTGCGCTATGCCTTCAGTTTTTACGGGCTGGTGGATTTGCTCGCCATCGTGCCCGGCATCCTTGCGCTGTATTACAGCGATGCGCAGTACCTGCTGATCATCCGCATCATCCGCATGCTGCGGATTTTCCGTGTGCTCAAGCTCAGCCCGTACCTCAAGCAAGCCAACTACCTGATGGCGGCGTTGCGCGGCAGCAAGCAGAAGATCGTGGTATTCCTGGTGAGCGTATGCACCCTGGTGACGGTGTTCGGCACCTTGATGTACGTGATCGAAGGCCCGGAACACGGGTTTACCAGCATTCCCAAAGGCATCTATTGGGCCATCGTCACCCTGACCACCGTGGGCTTTGGCGATATCGTTCCGAAGACGCCGCTGGGCCAAGTGATTTCGTCACTGGTGATGATCACCGGTTACTCGATCATCGCCGTGCCCACGGGCATTTTTACCGCGGAGCTGGCCAGTGCCATGCGCGGTGAACAGCTGCAAACCGACTGCCCCGTGTGCAAGAAAAACAGCCACGAGCCCAATGCGGCGTTCTGCTCGCGCTGCGGCAGTAATCTTTTCAAGAAAGTGGAATAAGCAAAGTTCTTTTTAATCTTTAAGCGACTATGGCGCCCCGGCTATAGTCGCTGGCAAATGGCCTTACCCCTTCTCCCGAACAACAAGGAATGAGCAGTGAAAAAACTCGTTAGCGCCTCTCTCCTGGCCGCCGGTCTTGCCCTGGCGGGCGCCGTGCACGCCGCACCGGTCACACTGCTCAACGTCTCCTATGACGTAATGCGCGATTTCTACAAGGACTACAACGCCGCCTTCCAGAAGCATTGGGAAGCCGAGCACCCGAACGACAAGCTGACCCTGCAAATGTCCTTCGGCGGTTCCAGCAAACAGGCGCGTTCGGTGATCGACGGTCTGCCAGCTGACGTGATCACCATGAACATGGCCACCGACATCAACGCCCTTGCCGACAACGGCAAACTGGTGCCAGACAACTGGGTCACGCGCCTGCCCAACAACAGCGCGCCGTTCACCTCCGCCACCGTGTTCATCGTGCGCAAGGGCAACCCCAAGGCGCTGAAAGACTGGCCGGACCTGCTCAAGGATGGCGTGCAAGTGATCGTGCCTAACCCGAAAACCTCGGGTAACGGCCGCTACACCTACCTGTCGGCCTGGGGTTATGTGCTCAAGAACGGCGGCGATGAAGAAAAGGCGAAGACCTTCGTCGGCAAGCTGTTCAAGCAAGCGCCTGTGCTCGACACCGGTGGCCGTGCAGCGACCACCACGTTCATGACCAACCAGATCGGCGACGTGCTGGTGACCTTTGAGAACGAAGCCGAAATGATCGCCCGTGAATTCGGCCGTGATCAGTTTGAAGTGATCTACCCAAGCGTTTCCGCTGAAGCCGAGCCGCCGGTGTCGGTGGTCGACAAAGTGGTCGAGAAGAAAGGCACCCGCGTGGCCGCCGAAGACTACCTGAAGTACCTGTGGTCGCCGGAAGGCCAGGAAATCGCCGCCAACAACTACCTGCGCCCGCGTGATCCAAAAGTACTGGCCAAGTACACCGACCGCTTCCCGAAAGTCGACTTCCTGTCGGTGGAGAAGACCTTTGGTGACTGGCGCACCGTACAGAAGACCCACTTCAATGACGGTGGCATCTTCGACCAGATCTACTCCGGTCAATAACTAAGAAACGCGGTAAAAAATGTGGGAGGGGGCTCGCTCCCGATAGCAGTGTGTCAGCCACTACACCCAGTGACTGACACTCCGCCATCGGGGGCAAGCCCCCTCCCACATTTGGCTGTCTGTATGGCCGTTGCATCGGTAGTGTCACACCACCTTAGTTGTTTCTGAATGTATCATCAGCCAGCATAAGTGATATCACCACGAGCGCCCTACTCGTGCGTACGCCTTGGCTTTACTCTCGCTCGCCATCTTCCTCCGCTTTTATGAGAACACCATGAACGCTACTCCCCACACTACAAGCACCATGACCCGCGGGATGGTGATGCTGTTTGCGTTCTGCTGCGGCGCCATCGTTGCCAACATTTACTACGCGCAACCGATCATTGAACTGATCGCCCCGGACATCGGCCTTACGCCGGCCATGGCCAGCCTGATCGTGTCCCTGACGCAAATCGGTTATGCCCTGGGACTCTTCTTCCTGGTGCCGTTGGGCGACCTGCTGGAAAACCGCAAGCTGATGATCCTCACCACCGTGGTGGCCATCGCCAGCCTACTGGGCGCAGCGTTCACCGCACAGCCGAACCTGTTCTTGCTGGTGTCGCTGCTGATCGGATTCAGTTCTGTATCGGTGCAGATCCTGATCCCGCTGGCCGCGCACCTGGCGCCTGCCGAGTCCCGTGGCCGTGTGGTCGGTAGCATCATGGGCGGTTTGTTGCTGGGCATCCTGCTGGCACGGCCGGTCTCCAGCGTGGTGGCGGACCACTTCGGCTGGCGTGCGATGTTCATGGCGGCGGCGGGGTTGATGGCGTTTATCAGCGTGGTGCTGATGCTGACCATCCCCAAGCGCCAACCCGACCACAGCGCCACATATGGCCAATTGCTGGGTTCGCTGGGCACCTTGTTGCGTCGCCAGCCAGTGCTGCGCCAGCGCGCGTTTTACCAAGGCTGCATGTTTGCCACCTTCAGCCTGTTCTGGACCGCCGCGCCACTGGAGCTGGCGCGTAATCACGGCCTGAGCCAGAGCGAAATCGCCCTGTTCGCCCTGGTCGGTGCCTTGGGCGCCATCGCCGCGCCCATCGCCGGGCGCCTGGCGGATGCCGGTCACACTCACCGCGCTTCGTTGCTGGCGATGCTGTTCGCCGCGCTGAGCTTCCTGCCGGCGTTCGTGCATCCGCTGTACAGCGTGATCGGCCTGGCGGTAACCGGTGTGGTCCTGGACTTCTGCGTGCAGATGAACATGGTCCTGGGCCAACGCGCCATCTACGCCCTCGACGCCAACAGCCGCAGCCGTTTGAACGCGCTGTACATGACCAGCATCTTCATCGGCGGCGCCTTTGGCTCAGCGATTGCCAGCAGCGTGTATGAACACGGCGGCTGGCTCGGGGTGATGCTGGTCGGCAGCGCATTCCCGCTGGTGGCGTTGTTGCGGTTCCTGAGTGCGTCCCGGCGGGTGGCGGTCGCAACCGCTTAAGAGCGCACCAACTTCTCCAGAGCCGCGTCCGCCAGAAATGACGAGCGGCTTTTGACCTTGTGCTGACGCACATAACGGTCGATTCGCCGGATGACATAACCGGGCAAGGTCGCATTGACCTTCTCGGTCTTGCCCAGATAAGGCGAGATGTCCAACGCCAGCATCCCCCAGCCCATCCCCGCATAGTCCTCATGAGCGCGATGGTTCGGGACTGACGTTGGCATCGGAATCGTCCCGCCCTCTGCAGCGATCTCCTGCAGCAGGATGTGCGCGACTTACACGGCAGCGTTGTAAGCCTCTTCAAAGCTGTCCCCGGCGATGACAGCGCCTGGAATATCGGGGATTTGAATGCCGGTGGCGGTAAAGTCATCGCTCCATTCGATAAAAATATGATGACTGCCCGTGACACGATCCAGTACCCATCCAGCCTCTTGCAGCTCCTTGATCAATCACCTGCTTTGCACCCCAGCCTCCTTGGCTTGGCCTGAACAAAAACAACCCTAGAGTTATCTTTGCTCAAGCACAGAACCTCTCAGCCTGACTGGCGGTGGTTTTACCGAATGTTGAGCGCTGCCGAGTGAAACCTCGGAATCCGCCCGTTAAGCGACGGCCAGTAACCGAATGACCCCGCGCCCGCCAGCAAGGCAGGCTGGCGACGGAGCAGCGCAAGGATGGTTTGGGACGCAATGATCAACGCCAGCCGCTGGCCAGGACATTGATGAGCGCCGAAACCAAAGCTGAAGCTGCGCCGCTGCGGGCGTTCAAGCACAAAACTATCGGGCATCGGGTTTGCCGCAGGGTCACGATTGGCGGACGCCAGCACCACCAGGAGGGTATCCCCGGCCTCCAGCACGCGGTTACCGATGACACACCGGTCGGCAACAAACCGCCGAGTGTTCTGCACTGGGGAATCGAAGCGCGCCACTTCTTCAACCAGCGCCATGACCTGGGCGGGCGCGTGCTGAACCTGCTCCAGCAGATCAGGCTGCCGGGCGAGCATCACCAATGTGTTACCTATCAGGCCGGCCGTGGCTTCGCAGGTCTGTGACAGCAGCCCGATCAGGTTTGCGGTCAACACGTCAGTGTCCATCCAGTCGCCTGTGCGGATGTGCGTCATCAACGCCGAAGCTTCAAGTACGTCGCCGAACATTTGCGTCAACTGCGACGCTCCGATGTCGGCGTGACGCCGTTGGGCCTCGTTGCTCAGCGGCGAGAGGCAGGCGACGAAATCCCGTGTCAGCTCGGCAACCGCTGCTGTCTGCCCTGTTGGAAAACCCAGCAACGCCGCAACCGCCGAGACCGGCAAGGTGAACATCAACGCCTCCAGGTTATCCACGCGGTCGATAAGGCTGCCGACCACCTCCGCGACGGTCCCGACGCCTACGCCAGCCAATGCCGGTTCGACTGCTGCTCGCGGGCATCGATGGGCCGTCCCTTCATTCATCCGCATCAAGCGGGCAAATACCTGGCCTGCCGCGCCTTGCGCAATCGCAGCAGGCACCGGCTCGTGATGCGGGCGTACTCGACAATCCGGGTGAGCCAGAACAGCCGCAACCACCTCGGCTGTACTGGCGACCCACAGCCCAAGTTCAGCGTCGAACAGCAACCCGCCAGTACGTCTCAGGCGTGAGTAATAGTCATAAGGGTCAGCGTGGGTAGCGGCTTCAAGCGGTGTCATTCAGGACGTCCTGTTCACGAAGAACCGCTACTATCAGCCACCTCACCCGGTAACGATTCGCTCAGGAACGAAATATGAATGGCCAGGACGACGACGCCGCACTCTCACAGGTCGCCGGCGCAATTGCAGAACCTGCGCGCACGAAAATGCTCTGCGCGCTGATGGATGGGCATGCGCGTACCAGCACCGAAATGGCCGTGATTGCCGAGGTCAGCACCTCAACCGCCAGCGCGCACTTGGCCCGGCTCAAGGACGACGGCTTGATCACGTTGCAGACGCAGGGTCGTCACCGGTACTACAGCCTCGCCGGTCCGTCGGTGGCCCAGGCGATTGAAGGGTTGATGGTGATCAGCCGCAACAGCGCCAAGGCGTTTGTGCCGAGCACGCCCACGCGTCTGCAGTTTGCGCGCACCTGCTACGACCACATGGCGGGTACGTTGGCGGTCACGTTGCACGACCATTTCATTGAGGCCGGCTGGTTGACCGGGAACGACAGCTACCAACTCAGCGCACACGGCGACAAGGCGATGGTTGAACTTGGGATTGATGTGGCGGCGCTGCGCACGCAACGACGGCGATTCGCCTGCGCCTGCCTGGACTGGAGCATGCGCCGCCCGCACCTGGCGGGTGCTTTGGGCGCGGCGCTTTTGCAAAACGCTGTTCGCCGTGAATGGGTAACACAGGACCTGGATAGCCGCGCACTGAGTGTGACGCCAAAGGGCCGCAAAGCGCTCAAGGCCCGATTTGGAACAACGATCTGCGAGCCATGAAGATCACCAGCCAAACTCGCCGATGCGGAGCAGGATCAGGCGCATACCGAATGCCCAGCATCCAGGCAGTGCAGCAGGCGCTCGACCGTGTGATCCAAGGGGCCGGAGTTATCCAGCACAAACAACCCTGAACCACTGCCGGCGATCAGCTCTTGAGTAAACCGCGCATTGCGCGCCAAGCGCTCCTCGATGTCGGCCGGCAACTCTCGTCCCCGCGCGATCAAGCGCTGGCGTAACACGCCTTGATCCACGGTCAGCAATAGCACCAGCATCTGCGGATAACGCGCGCGGGCCTGCGCCAGGTGTGCACGCGAGCCGTTGACCAGAACGTCATCCCCCGCCGCCAGCCAATCGTCGATTTCCCGTGGAATGCCATAGGACAAGCCGTTGGCCTGCCAACTGAGGGCAAACGCCCCCTCGGTACGCATCACCGCAAACTGCTCCGCGCTCACACCGTGCGCCGCCTCGCCCACGGCCTCCGCCGAACGGGTGATGACGCGCCGCACGATGCGGCAGCCGCGCTCGGCCAACTGCGGACGGGCGGCATCCAGCAGGCTGTCCTTGCCCGAACCCGATGGCCCGATGAGATAGATCAACCTGCCCGCCATCAACACACCCTCTTCGCTTGTCGCCAGACTTATGCACCACAGGAAGCCCTTCGCGGCGCCTGGCTTGCATCAGCTCGGCCCGCTGGCCCGTACAAATGCCGCCTGCAACAGGCTGGGCGGATAGCGATCACTGAAAAGTATATCCAGCAATCCTTCGGCAGCCAGGCCGGCGGCGGCCACATTACCCGAGTGCGACCCGCAGCGCACCAGGTTCGGCGCGACCACAAAGACGAGTGATGCCTCCCCGAACAATCCTACAGCCAGCACTACGGTGCTTATCTACGGTACAGGCTCCTATCCCTTCTCCCCTCAACGGAGACGAAAAAGTGCCCGACTCAATCGCAGCGCAAGTACGTGAAACCGCTCAAACAGAACAGTCAAAAGAAGACATATTCTTTAGCCTTCTTTCCGGACTGGCAGGCCTTCACCCCATCATCACAACCATAGGCGCCGCCAGAAGTTATATGAAGGTCTGCGAAAAAAGCGGGTTGAAACTCAACCCGTACTTTGTCAAAAACGGCAATTGCGGACCCTCGCCCAAAACCCAAAAGATGCTTTCACACCGCAAATACAAAAGCTTGGGTGTTGGCGCAACCGGGGTGGGAGTGGCGGCGATAAGCCCGGCGATCTCGCCTATTCCCGCGCCCTTCTATGCGGCCAGGCATGCGTCTGCCACGACCTCTACGGCGATACATCTGCGTCGGCTGTCAAAAATGCTGGCGGCTTATCAACCCTTCGCCGCTGGTGATAAACAAGTCAGTGATGCGATTAAATGGCTGCAACTGGCCATCGAGGTAAAGTTCAAGAAGCTCGCATTTCGAGGCACAGAAATGGCCATCTCGACCACCTCGACCTTGCTTTCATTTACCGGCATCGGCCTGGTCGGAAAAATCCCGCTCATCATGGTCAGCTTCCAACTTGAACTGGCCAGGCTGATGGTCAGCGACCGTTACGCCGCCCTGTGCAAGGTGGCGGCGATGGAGTTGCAGTGGGCGGCCTTTCTTGAACAGAACCCCAACGTCGGCGATATGCCGCAAGCCAGCCTCGCCGGCTTATCCCGAGCAGATCAGATCAAGCAGCTTGAACAAAGAAAGATGATGCTCGGCGCCGCAATCACCACTCAAGTGCGAGGTCGTGCACTCGATGCCCGAACCGGCAATACCGGCTTGGG
The DNA here is from genome assembly GCF_054062775.1 of Pseudomonas sp. TE3911. Classification (NCBI taxonomy): domain Bacteria; kingdom Pseudomonadati; phylum Pseudomonadota; class Gammaproteobacteria; order Pseudomonadales; family Pseudomonadaceae; genus Pseudomonas; species Pseudomonas sp. TE3911. The sequence goes on from NZ_JBSSFP010000001.1 coordinate 3,609,913, forward strand.
CCCTGCCACGATGATCATCAAGGAGATCATGGCTAAGCACACGTTTCAGGGGCAGTTCTTCGCGGGCCATGACTACTTGACCATGATCCATGAACCGGCTGGCTGGAATGCCATTGCGGCGAAACTGATGAACATATGAGAAGCGGCATGGTACCGGCGCCTCCGTGGCCTGAGGGCTGAGGAGGCCCACTGTGGGACGGGGCTTGCTCCCGATGGCGACGCCATATTCAGCTAATCAGTGACTGACCTGGCGCTATCGGGAGCAAGCCCCCTCCCGTATTTGAACTTCAGTGCCTGGAAAGATGGATTTCACAGGCATGAAAAAGGCGACCCGAAGGTCGCCTTTTGTCATTGCGCGTACTGCTTGCTCAACCCCGGCGGCACACCTTGCACGTTGGTGTCTTCCCACGGCCCATTGGGGCTGATGGAGCGGCTCCAGCCGTTGCTCCAGCGGTAGTAGGTGCGCTGGCGGTAGAACGTGTCGGGTTGGTCGTCGAGCACGTACACCTGCATCTTGCCGTCCCAATGGCTGGCGGCGCCCGGTGGGGGGGCGAAGGTCGGCGATTTAGTCGGGGCAGGCTTCGGTGGCGGGGTGACCGGGCCGGAAGGCTTGGTGCTCGGCTGAGTCGAGGGGCCGGACGGCGGGATAGTCGGGCCGGTCGGGCCAGGTGGTGGCCGATGGACCGCACAGGCGCTCAGGCCCAGTACCAGGCTGAGCAAGGTGATGCGTGCGAATGCGGTCATCATAGGCGTTTCCTCAAAATTACTTGTCCGGACTGTCGATGGTCAGCTGTTGCAGCGCAGTGGTGCTGCTGGCCAGGGGTTGGCTGCGGCCGATCCACTCGCCAGTGGTTGGTTGACCGGCCCGGGATATGCGCGCAACCAGTTGGACTTCGGGGAAGTTGGACAGTTTCAATTGCGGCATCATTGCATCGGCGTCACCCAGTTCGACGGTAACAGGCAATTCGGCGACGGTGACGCGTTTGACCGCCAGAGGTGCCGGCGGGCCACTGACGGCGCGGGCGAAGATGAACACGCTGTCGGTTGGCAAGGCCTTGGCCTTCACGTCGGCGGACAGGTCCACACGTACCTTCATCACAGCCTTTTGGGCGACGCTGCCCCCGCTCTCCTTCAGACTTTGCGCAGCCCGGTCGATGCCGCCTTGCAGGGCAGCACGGGAATTATCTTCCGGTGGCAGTTGGGCCAACAGACGGGTCCAGTAGTCGATGGCCTCTTGATAACGCTTGCCTTCAAATGCCGCAATGCCCAGCAAGCCCAGGCTGGTGACTTCCTTCGGGTCCAGCTTCAAGGCTTCATCAGTGAGCGCCTGCACCTTGGGCGACCACTGTTTGTTGTCGGCAAAGTACTGCGCCTGGGCCCACTGCCCCAGCAGCTCCGGCTGGCGCCCGGCCAGGGCCACGGTGCGCTCGAACACTTTCGCGGCGTCTGCGGAGCGGTCTTGGGCCATATAGGCGCGACCGAGGAAGTACAGGCCTTCGGCCGAATCCGGTTGGGCCGCAGCCGCGCGTTCCAGGCGGTGGGTCATGTCTTCCATGGACACCGGTGGCTGTGAGAATTCGCGGGTCAGCTCGACCTTGTCGCTGGCACCAAAGTGCATGTACAGGCCCAAGCCAAGGACGGGGACGAGGACGGCGGCGAGCAATGGCAGCGGTTTGCCCAGGCGCGATTCGCGGGGTTTTTCCACACCCTCGGTATCCGCCAGCAGTTCGCGGGCGGCTTCGGCGCGACCGGTGTCGAGTTGCGCGGCGTTGAGCACGCCTTCGTCCTGCTGCACTTGCAACTCGGCGACGCGTTCTTGATACAGCGCCACGTTCAGCGCGGTGCGATCCTCTTCGCGCTGGGCACGGCGGCCGCGCAATACAGGGATCAACAGGAAACTCAGGGCAATCAGAAGCAGCAAGCCGGCTGCGAGCCAGAAATCAATCATCAGTCTTGGTGTCCAGCAATTGGTCGAGGCGTTTACGCTCTTCGGGGGACAGCGCGTCGGAACCATCGGTCGGCGCTGCGCGGCGACGGCGCACGATCACCGCCATCACCACCACGCCGGCCAATAACAGCCCTGCTGGGCCGAACCAGAGCAGCGCGGTCTTGCCGGTGAGGGCCGGTTTGTAGCGCACGAAATCACCATAGCGATCGACCATGAAGTCGATGATCTGCTGGTTGTCCTTGCCCTCTCCCAGCATGCGGAAGATCTCTTTGCGCAGGTCGGCGGCGATGGGAGCGTTGGAGTCGGCGATGTCCTGGTTCTGACACTTGGGGCAGCGCAGTTCCTTGGTCAGTTCGCGGAAACGCTCGCGGTCACCGTCCTTGGCGAATTCGTACGTGTCGATGGCGGCGTGGGCCACTCCCGCCAAACCCAGTGCCAGCACGGCAGCAACTAACAGACGCTTCATGGCTTGGCCTCATCGACCAGCGCCTGGTACTTGGCAGCCAGTTGCTCGCGCCAGACCACCTCGTCGATCACACCGACGTATTTGTCGCGGATCACACCCTTGGCATCAATGAAGAAGGTTTCCGGGGCGCCGTAAACGCCGAGGTTGAGACCGAGATTGCCGTCTTCATCACGGATGTCCAGTTGGTACGGGTTATGGAACTCGGCCAGCCACTTCAAGGCCGCCGCATTGTCGTCCTTGTAGTTGATGCCGTAGATCACCACGCCCTTCTCAGCCAACTTATTCAGCACGGGGTGTTCGACGCGGCAGGAAATGCACCATGTGCCCCATACGTTGACCAGTGCCGGTTTGCCCAGCAAGTCGGCACGGGTCAGCGTCTTGTCACCTTGCACGTTCGACAGCGAGAACTCGGGGAAAGGCTTGCCGATCATCGCCGAAGGCAACTCTGCCGGATCCAGGTAGAGGCCGCGATACAGGAACACCGCCACCACCAGGAACAACGCCAGCGGCAACACCATCAACCAACGCTTCATACCGCCGCTCCTTGCATACCCAAGGCTTCACGCACTCGGCTCTTGACCTTGACCCGATAACGCCGGTCCAGCGCGGCCAGCAAACCGCCAAACCCAGTGAGCAAACCGCCGAACCAGATCCAACGCACAAACGGTTTCACATGCACGCGCACTGCCCAGGCGCCCTCGCCCAACGGTTCGCCCAGTGCCACATAGAGGTCACGGGTGAAACCCGCGTCGATACCGGCTTCGGTCATCATCGAGCTCTGCACGGTGTACAGGCGTTTTTCGGGGTGCAATACGGCGATTTCCTTACCGTTGCGGACTACCCGCACGGTGCCTTTGTCCGACGTGAAATTCGGCCCTTCAAAGTGCTTGGCGCCCTCGAAGATGAACTGGTACCCAGCAAGGTCCATGGACTCGCCCGGCGCCAGACGCAGATCGCGCTCGGCGCTGTTCTGGCTGGACAGCACCACGCCCAGCGCACACACGGCGATGCCGATGTGGGCGATCTGCATGCCCCAGTAGCTGCGGGTCAGCGTCGGAAGGCCTTTGACCAGGCCTTTGTGGCGGGTCTTGTCGAAGATGTCGCGCACACCGGCCAGCAATACCCAGGCGGCAAGCAGGAAGGTGGCGAGCACCGCCCAGTTGAAGTCGCCATAGGCAATCCCGGCGACCACGGCCAGGGCCACGCTGCCGAGCAGCACCGGCATCAACATGCCGACCAGCCATTTGACCGGGGTGTCCTTCCAGCGCACCAGCATGCCGACCGCCATCACCACCATCAACAGGCCCATCAACGGGATGAACAACGCGTTGAAGTACGGCGGGCCGACGGACAGTTTGGCGCCACTCAGGGCATCCAACACCAGGGGGTACAGAGTGCCGAGCAGGATCATCGACGCGGCCACCACCAGCACCAGGTTATTGCCCAGCAGCAGGGTTTCCCGCGACCACAGATTGAAGCCGACCTGGCTTTTGACCACCGGCGCGCGCAGGGCGAACAGGGTCAGGGAGCCGCCAACCACAAACAGCAGGAAGATCAGGATGAACACGCCGCGCTCCGGGTCGGACGCAAAGGCGTGCACCGAGGTCAACACACCCGAACGCACGAGGAATGTGCCCAGCAGGCTGAGGGAAAATGCCGCGATGGCCAGCAACACGGTCCAGCTCTTGAACACGCCGCGCTTTTCGGTGACGGCCAACGAGTGAATCAGTGCGGTACCCACCAGCCATGGCATGAACGAGGCGTTTTCCACCGGGTCCCAGAACCACCACCCGCCCCAGCCGAGTTCGTAGTAGGCCCACCATGAGCCAAGGGTGATGCCGATACCCAGGAACGCCCAGGCGACGATGGTCCATGGCCGCGACCAGCGCGCCCACGCGGCATCCAGACGCCCGCCAAGCAAGGCGGCGATGGCGAAGGCGAAGGCCACGGAGAAACCGACGTAACCCATGTAGAGCATCGGCGGGTGCACGATCAGGCCAATGTCTTGCAGCAAGGGGTTGAGGTCATGCCCATCCGATGGAATCTGCGGCAGGATGCGGCTGAAAGGGTTGGAGGTCATGATCAGGAACAGCAAAAAACCAATGCTGATCATGCCCATCACCGCCAGCACCCGCGCCAGCATCACTTGCGGCAATTGGCGCGAGAACACCGATACAGCGAAGGTCCAGCCGCCGAGGATCAACGCCCACAGCAGCAACGAACCTTCGTGGGCGCCCCACACGGCGCTGAACTTGTAGTACCAAGGCAGCGCGGTGTTGGAGTTATTGGCGACATAGGCGACGGAAAAGTCGTCGGTCATAAAGGCGTAGGTCAGGCAGCCAAACGCGAACAGCAGAAAGGCAAACTGACCCCAGGCGGCCGGCTGCGCCAGGCTCATCCATAGGCGGTCGCCGCGCCAGGCACCGAGCAACGGCACCACGGCCTGCACGATGGCGAAGCACAAGGCGAGGATCATCGCCAATTGGCCCAACTCAGGAATAAACAGTGCGGACGTCATCACTTAGCCCTCCTTCGCTGGGGTTGGTGCCGATTGGCCGCTTTCTTTCAACGCCTTGGTGACTTCCGGCGGCATGTATTTTTCGTCGTGCTTGGCCAGCACTTCATCGGCCACCACCACGCCGTCAGCGTTGAGTTTGCCCAGGGCGACGATGCCCTGGCCTTCGCGGAACAGGTCCGGGAGGATGCCACGGTAGGTGATGGTCACGGCCTTATTGAAGTCGGTAACCACGAAGGTCACGTCGAGGGAATCGCCGGAACGTTTCAACGAGCCCTTCTCCACCATGCCACCGGCGCGGATGCGGGTATCAACCGGTGCTTCGCCATTGGCGATCTGGGTCGGGGTGTAGAACAGGTTGATGTTCTGTTGCAGCGCGCTCAAGGCCAGGGCCACGGCAATGCCGACGCCGGCCATGATGGCGAGGATGATCATCAGACGTTTTCTACGCAGCGGATTCACTTTTCGGTCTCCCGGCGCAGACGACGCGCCTCTTGTTGCAGGTAACGCTTGCGGGCCAGGATCGGCGCGGCGACGTTGAGGGCCAGCACCGCCAGGCAGATGCCATAGGCCGTCCAGACATAGAGGCCGTGGTGGCCCATGGCGAGAAAATCACTGAAAGAAGCAAAACTCATCCGCGCGCTCCCAGGCTGCTTTGCACTTCGGCCTTGACCCAACTGGCGCGGGCTTCACGCTTGAGCACTTCGAGGCGCATGCGCATCAGCAGCACGGCACCGAAGAAACAGTAGAAGCCCAGCACCATCAACAGCAGCGGTGCCCACATTTCCACGGGCATCGCCGGTTTTTCGGTGAGGGTGAAGGTGGCGCCCTGGTGCAGGGTGTTCCACCACTCCACCGAGTATTTGATGATCGGGATGTTGATCACGCCGACAATCGCCAGCACCGCGCAGGCCTTGGCGGCGCTGTCACGATTGCTGATCGCGTTGCCCAACGCAATCAGACCGAAGTACAGGAACAGCAGGATCAACATGGACGTTAGTCGCGCATCCCACACCCACCACGAGCCCCAGGTGGGTTTGCCCCAGATCGCGCCGGTGACCAGCGCCACGGCGGTCATCCACGCGCCGATGGGCGCGGCGCATTGCAGGGCAACGTCGGCCAACTTCATCTTCCACACCAGGCCGACAACGCCGCACACCGCGAGCATCACGTAACAGGACTGGGCCAGCATCGCGGCGGGTACGTGGATATAGATGATGCGAAAGCTGTTGCCTTGCTGGTAGTCCGGCGGCGCGAAGGCCAGGCCCCAGACCAGGCCGATGCCGATCAGCAACACGGCGGCGCTGCTGAACCAAGGCAGCAGTTTGCCACTGATGCCGTAGAACCATTTGGGCGAGCCGAGCTTGTGAAACCAGGTCCAGTTCATTGCTGTTTCTCACGGTTGCTTCTCGTCATTGCGAGAGGCGTAGGGTCTTTCTTATGTTGAAGAGCTGACAATGTCGCTGGGTCAGACCTCATTATTCGCCGACGCTGATCTTCAGGCCGGCGGCTATAGCAAAGGGTGTCAGGGTTACCGCCAGGGCGGTCAGGCTACCAAGCCACAGGAGGTAACCGGTCGCCGGCATGCCCATGAGCGCAGCCTGCAAAGCGCCGCTGCCAAGGATCAGTACCGGGATGTACAACGGCAGAATCAACAGGGCCAGTAGCAGGCCACCACGCTTCAAACCGACGGTCAACGCTGCGCCCACGGCCCCTAACAGGCTGAGCACTGGCGTGCCGAGTAACAAGGACAAAAGCAATACCGGCAGGCACTCGACGGGCAAGCCCAGCATCATCGCCAACAGCGGCGAGAGCAAGACTAGCGCGAGGCCGGAAAAAGCCCAGTGTGCCAGCACCTTGGCCAGTACCAGAAGTGGCAGAGGGTGCGACGAAAGGACCCACTGTTCCAGGGAACCGTCTTCGAAATCACTGCGAAACAGCCCGTCCAGCGAGAGCAGAACCGATAAAAGCGCCGCCACCCACACCAGCCCCGGCGACAAGGTTTGCAACAGTTTAGTCTCGGGACCGACCGCCAGCGGGAACAGCGCAATCACGATGGCAAAGAACACCAGCGGGTTGGCCAATTCAGCCGGGCGACGGCACAACAGCCGTGCTTCGCGGGCGACCAGCAGGGCGAAGACACTCATGCCGACCACCGGCCCAGATCAAGGTCGCGGTAACCGGCGGGCATGCGCGCCAGGGTGTGGTGGGTGGTGAGCAAGACGGTTCCGCCCTGCTCGCAATGCCGCGCCAGGTGTTCTTCCAACTGGGCGACGCCTTGCTTGTCGAGGGCGGTGAAGGGTTCGTCGAGAATCCACAGCGGCGGACCAGGCAGGTAGAGCCGCGCCAGGGCCACGCGGCGCTGCTGGCCGGCGGACAGGGTGTGACAGGGAACGTCTTCGAAACCCTTGAGGCCCACAGCGGCCAGGGCCTGCCAGATGGCATCGCGGGAAGCAGGATGGTGCAGGGCGCTGAGCCAGCTGAGGTTTTCTTCGGCAGTGAGCACGTCCTTGATGCCGGCGGCGTGGCCGATCCAGATCAAGTTGCGTGCAAGCTCGGTGCGCTGTTCGTTGAGGGGCTTGCCGTTAAGCCGCACTTCACCGGCCGTGGGTTGCATCAACCCGGCCAGCAGGCGCAGCAAACTGGTTTTGCCGCTGCCGTTGGGACCGCTGATCTGCACCATATCGCCACCCGCCACACGCAGGTCGAGGTGCTCGAACAGCAGGCGCAAGTCGCGTTCACAGGAGAGCGCTACGGCTTCAAGAAGAGGGCTGGTCAAGAGATCGCGGGCCTTTACGGTTCAAGTCGGCGGTGCAGCGGCCGTTATAGAAAGAAGCACAATAACGGCTTTGGCGACCGATTTTAGAGAGCTGGATCAAATAGTTGTGAGGTTTTTAGCGCTCTCTTTGCAGACGGGCGGCATTATACATGCGATGCCCTACGCTAAAGAGGGCAATTTCCCCAGAGACGATGCGCACGATGACCGGCGAGATCAACCTTCCTACGCTTCCTCCCACCCCGGCAGCCGGGCAAAGCTCCGCGCCTGCGCCTGGAGCACTGCTGAAACTGCTGGAGCCGCAGATTGGGCTGATCGACCCTGGGAAAACCGCGAATGCCGAAGTCATCGCCCTTAAACAAGGCGGTGAAGCCTTTCAGTTGCTGCTCAAGCTGACCTTGGACGGCGGCCGCCAGACGCTGGTGCAGGCCAGCAGCGCGCAGCCCTTGCCCTTAGGCAGCAATGTGGCGGTGAGCCAGACGCCAGCGGGCAATCTGACCCTCAGCCTGCAACAGGCTTTGAGTGCCAACGTCGCCGCCCTCACCCGCATCGATACCGCCAAAGTCCCGGAAGGTACGCTGTTGCAAGCCAAGGTATTGACCACTCAGATGCTGCCCCAGGGCACGGCGCAACCGGCGATCTATCGTTCGCTGGTGACAGTGCTGAATAACGTCTTGGCCGGCGCGACACTGACGGTGGAAAGCCCACAGCCGTTGCGCGTAGGCAGCCTGCTCAGCGCCGTGGTGCAGAACGCGCAGACCTTGAATTTTGTGCCGCTGAGCGGGCTCAAGGATCAATTGGCGGTCACCCAGCAACTGTCGACCCAGCAAAGTCGCCAGGGCTCCCTGGATGCGGTGTTCACTGCCCTGCAAAACCTGCCCCGTGGCGATAGCACCTCCGCCGACCTGCGCGCCGCCGCCGACCGTTTGCTCGCGGCGCTGCCCGATCTGGCACAGGTCAGTAACCCCAAAGTCCTGGCTCAAGTGATTCAGAACAGCGGCGCCTTTCTGGAGGCCAAATTACTCGCAGGACAGAATCCACAAATACCACCACTGGACATGAAGGGCGCACTGCTGCGCCTTGTCGCGGACTTATTGCCCGCCCTGCCCGCCAGTACCAACCTCAACGCCATTCTTGCGGCCAACACGCTGGCCCAGGTATTGCCCAATTTTGTGCGCAGCCCACTGAACACGCTGGGCCAAGTCAGCGCGCGGCAGGCACCGGTCAGCTTTCCACTGCCCGAGCGGCTGATGGCGAAGCTTGAAGGCGAAGGCGACCTGGAAAACCTGCTGCGTTTGGCAGCCGGGGCCATTTCCAGGTTACAGAGCCACCAACTGTCGAGTCTGGAACAGACCGGCACCACCGCCGATGGCCCGCCTGCAAACCACCTGGCAGTTGGAAATCCCTATGCGCACGCTGCAGGACATCGTGCCGTTGCAGGTCAAGTTCCAGCGCGAAGAACCGGCGCCAGACAAAGACCAGCCCGAACGCAAAGACCGCAAAGACCCCAAGCAAATGCTATGGCGCGTCGAGCTGGCATTCGATATGGAGCCGCTGGGGCCGTTGCAGGTCCAGGCACAACTGACCCAGGGCAAACTGTCGAGCCAACTGTGGGCAACACGCCCGTTCACCGCCAGCCTGATCGAAAGCCATTTGGGCAACTTGCGCGAGCGGCTGGTGACTTCGGGCATCAACGTCGGCGACCTCGATTGCCACCTGGGTACGCCACCACGCGGGCCGAAAACCGGACTGGAGCAACGCTGGGTGGATGAAACCGCATGAAGAACTCCAACCCACCGCGCCAGGCGATTGCCCTCAAGTACGACGGCCAGCAAGCGCCGACCCTGACCGCCAAGGGCGACGATGCCCTGGCCGAAGCCATCCTCAAGTTGGCGCGGGAAAATGAAGTGCCGATCTATGAAAACGCCGAGCTGGTAAAGCTGCTGGCGCGCATGGAACTGGGCGACAGCATTCCGGAGGAGTTGTACCGCACCATCGCGGAGATCATTGCGTTTGCCTGGACCTTGAAGGGCAAGTTCCCGGTGGGCTATGACCCGGATGCGCGGCCTGTGGAGCGGGACGTCACGGAGCGTGGCGACGACTACTGAATAGCCACAGGCACACAAAGGTCCAAATGTGAGAGGGGGCTTGCCCCCGATGGCAGAGTGTCAGTCACCTGATGTGTGGCTGAAGCACCGCTATCGGGGGCAAGCCCCCTCTCCCATTTGGACTTGTGTTCAGTTCAGGACTTCGCTCAGCGGGATGAAATTAACCCGATCACCGAGTGCCAGCGTCGTCCCTTCCAACACCTCCACAAACCCCTCCGCCCACGCCGCGCTGCGCAGCACGCCAGAGCTTTGGTTACGGTAGATGATCGCCTTGCCCTGCTCGATGCGCCCGCGCAGATACTCGCGACGATTGCCCGGTTTCGGCCAGACGAATCCCACCGGGACTTCGAACCGCAACGGCTCCACGTCGGCCACACCTTGGCGACGCAGGATGTAGGGGCGCGCCAACAGTGCGAAAGTCACCAGGGTCGAGGCCGGGTTACCCGGCAGGCCGATCACCGGCACGCCACGGAAATGCCCGACCGTCAGTGGCTTGCCAGGTTTGATCGCGAGCTTCCACAGGGCCAGTTCGCCCTCTTCACGCAGGGCGATGCCAAGGAAGTCCGCTTCACCTACCGACACGCCACCGGTGGACAGGATCAGGTCGACACTGCCCAGGCCCGCCAATCGCGTGCGGGTCTGTTCCAAGTCATCCGGCAGGATCCCGGCGTCGATCACTTCACAGCCCATGCGTGAAAGCCAACTGCACAGTACGCGACGATTGCTGTTGTAGATCTGGCCGGGCCCCAGCGGCAAGCCGGGTTCGATCAACTCGTCGCCGGTGGACAGCACGGCCACGCGCGGGCAGCGCACTACATTCAGACGATCACAGCCGAGGGACGCAGCCAGGCCCAGCTCAATCGGGCCCAAGCGCGTCCCGGCTGACAAAACGAGTTCACCGACCGTGGTTTCCTGGCCCTGAGGGCGGATGTTCTGGTCGGCGTGCAGGGGCTCGGTAAAGCTCACGCGCTCATCGGCGTGAACCACCGCATTTTCCTGCATCTCCACGCAATCGGCGCCTTGCGGCACCGGTGCGCCGGTGAAGATGCGCGCGCAAGTGCCCGCGGCCAGAGGTTCAGGCGCCTGACCGGCAAAGATGCGCTGGCTCACCACCAGCGGCTCACCGGTCCAGTCCGCCAGGCGCAGCGCGTAACCGTCCATGGCACTGTTCGGCCACGGCGGCAGGTCGAGGGTGGAGACCAGATCCTGCGCCAATACCCGGCCATCACACTCGGCCAAGGGCAAGGCGTGCGGCTCACGGATCGGCGCAGCTTCGGCCAGCGCCAACAGGTGCTGCAGCGCCTCTTCCACGGGCATCAGCGCGCCGGTCTTGCCAGGCTTACCCACGGGATTCACAAGGCGCGGCCTGTTTCAGGTGCGGGACGAAGTTGCAGGGGCGATGGCGGTTGTCCAACTGCTCGGCAAGAATGCCGTCCCAACCCGTGCGCACCGCATTGGTGGAGCCCGGCAGGCAGCACACCAGGGTGCCATTGGCCAAGCCGGCCAGGGCACGGGATTGCACGGTGGAGGTGCCGATGTCGGCCACGGATATCTGGCGGAACAGTTCGCCAAAGCCGTCGACCTGCTTGTCGAGCAGGCAGCTCACGGCTTCGGGGGTGCTGTCACGGCCGGTGAAACCGGTGCCGCCGGTGATCAGCACCACTTGCACCACGTCTTCGGCAATCCAATGGGCAACCTGGGCGCGGATCTTGTAGAGGTCGTCCTTGAGCAGTACGCGCTCGGCCAGGTTGTGCCCGGCGGCGGTGAGGCGGTCGACGAAAACCTGGCCCGAGGTGTCGGTGTCCAGGGTGCGGGTGTCGCTGACGGTCAATACAGCGATATTCAGGGGTACGAAGGGCGCATCAGCCTTGGCTTTCATGGCACGGTCCGGTTGTCGGAGGAACAGCCCGGTGTTATATCACAGGCCCCTATTTACCTGCCGCAGCGGAACCTTTATGTCGTTAGATTCTTCGCCCCTTCCCTGCTCGATTTTGCTGTTATCCGGCGGGCGCGGCCAGCGCATGGGCGGCCAGGACAAAGGTCTGTTGGCATGGCGCGGCCAGCCATTGATCGCCCATCTACAGCGCTTGGTGCGAGCGTTGACGGATGACCTGATCATCTCGTGCAATCGCAACCAGGACCTCTACGCGCCCTATGCCGACACGCTGGTGAGCGACGACAGCCCGGACTTTCCGGGCCCGCTCGCCGGTATCCGCGCCGGGCTGGCCGCAGCGCGCCATGAGCACCTGCTGATATTGCCGTGCGATGTGCCGGCTATCGACGCGATCCTACTGACCGACCTGCTTAAGACCGCGCGGCAAAACCCATTGGTGCCCGTGATGGTGCGCCACGGCGAATTCTGGGAACCCTTGATCTGCATCATCCCTACACACCTCAAAACCGAGGTAGAACAGGCCTGGCAAGCCGGCGAGCGAAGCCCGCGCAAGATATTCCTGCAATTGGGCGGCGTGGGGCTGGAGTGCCCGGCGGATGACCCACGGCTGGCCAACCTTAATACGCCGGAGCTGTTACAGCCGAGCTCTGACGTGTCAGAATGAACTTTCGCACAAGGAACTTTGGCGACGCCTTACGCGTCTCAAGGTCAGCAATTAAAAAGTATTCTCTCGGAGACAAACCCATGACTCAACGGACCATCGCCGCTCTCATGCTTGCACTGGGCATCGCCACCCTCGCCGGTTGCGCCTCGCCGACAGTGATCACCCTGAATGACGGTCGCGAAATCCAGGCCGTCGACACCCCTAAATTCGATAAGGATTCGGGCTTCTACGAGTTCGAACAACTGGACGGCAAGCAGACCCGTATCAATAAAGATCAGGTCCGCACCGTTAAAGACCTGTAAGTCTTAGCGTTTGCCTACAAGGCCCGCCTCGCGCGGGCCTTGTCGTTTCCGGGGGTTACCAATCGAGGGTGATCTGGCTGCGAAAACGACGCTCTTCGCCGGTGACCGGGTCGATAAACCGTACGCCCTGGGCCAGCAGCTTGAGCGGGTTGGCGTAATCGTCGACGGCATCCTTGAGCACGTCCGGGTAGAACGGGTCATTGCAGATGCTCGCCCCCAGCGCGGTCATGTGAACGCGCAGTTGGTGCTTCTTACCGGTCACGGGAAACAGGCCGTAGCGCCATAGATCACCATTTTTTTCCCGCACCTCCACCGCCGTTTCGGTGTTGCTGGCGCCCTCGCCTTCCTGCATGCGGAAGAAGGGTTCGCCGTCCACAAGGCGACTTTTGTGCACCAACGGGAACGTCAAACCAGGTAAGGCCGGGGCAATGGCTTCGTAGAATTTATCGATCTGGCGCTTGGGGAACAATTGCTGATAGGCCGAGCGGCTGGCGGGGTTGGCCGAGAACAGCACCAGCCCGGCGGTGTGCCGGTCGATACGGTGCAGGGGTACCAGCGACGGATTATCCAGGCGGCGAATCAGGCGGCGCAGCAGGGTTTGCTCGACGTACTCTCCGGCCGGGGTCACGGGCAGGAAATGCGGTTTATCCGCCACCACCAAGTGCTCGTCGGCGTACAGGATGGTTTCCTGCACCGGGATCACCTTTTCGTTCGGCACTTCACGGAAGTAGTAAATGCACAGACCTTCCTTGTAGGCGAGGTCCAGCTTGATGGGGCTGCCGTTGATATCCAATACCCGTCCGCGGGCGATGCGGTCCAGCCAGTGCTCACGGCTGATCGCCGGGAAGTGCTCGCACAGGCAATCGAGCACGGTCGCCCAAGGGCCTGGCGGCAAGTAGAGAGTGCTGGCTTGGTGTTGGGACGCGGAAAAACCGGAAGTGGACATGCCGATGCTCGAAGCCTTGAAAAAACCGATGGGCATTATCCCGCACGACGCGGGATTGAGCCTAGGGCGGATCTCAGGCTTTGGCTAATTGCGTGCGCAGGATCGGCGACGCACTGGCCGCTTCGGTGAATTCCTTGAGCCAACGCAGCACATCCACCGCTTCCCAGCGACCGGGATCGTACAAGGCGTAGAGCAAGCCCTGATAACCCACCACATCCAGTTGCTTGTGGTAACCGGCGCGCTGGAACAACGCTTCGATCTCCGCAAAGCAGGTATTGAAATGCACTTTGTTAAAGGGCGTCTTGCCTTCCGTGACCAAGCCATCGAGGCGCAGCTCGTTCACCGCGTCGCGCACGACGTCGGCGGACATGCGATTGACGCTGCTTTTCAGTTGTTCAACATTCACCACGGGCGTTCCCTCTATTCAATCGCTGTACAAACATACAGTAACGTAATAATTGGAAACCCGCCATCGCATAAACGTCAGCGCAGGAAGGCAACGACCTGTTCAGCGTCAAAGGGCCAGTCCAATTCGGCGCCGGTATCCACCCGTCGAAGCACCGGAATCCGCAGCCCATAGAGGTCGGTGAGATCTTGGGGATCGGTGATGTCAACCAGCTCCACCAACAGCCCGTGTTCGACGAGCGGCATGATTTCGGCTTCGGCAATCTCACAAAGATGGCAACCCAGGGTGCCGAACAACTGGCATTCAGGAAGCATGGCGAAAGGACCTGATCAGAAAACAGATCAACATTCTAGGCTTGCGTAAGACCCGTGGCGAGCCGATAAACCCTGACACAGATCAGCATGACGTATAACTGATTCAGCGATTCTCGCGGCTTTTTGCCCGCTCACCCTGCAACGGAGATGCTCGTGTTCGCCAACCTGCTGATCATTTTGGCCTCATCCCTTGTGGTGATTGCGCTGTTTCGCCGACTGCAACTGCCGCCCGTTCTGGGCTACCTGTGTGTGGGCCTCGCCGTGGGACCTACGGCGCTGGACTGGGTGAATGACAGCGAAGAGCTGCCCGACCTCGCCGAGCTTGGCGTGGTGTTCCTGTTGTTTTCCCTGGGCCTGGAGTTCTCCCTGACAAAGATGCTCGCCCTGCGCCGCGTGGTGTTTGGCCTGGGCAGTTTGCAGGTGCTGGGGTGCAGTGCGCTGCTTGGAGGCTTGTTGATGGCCTTTGGTGTGGCGCCCGGCATCGCGTTGCTGCTGGGTGCGGGCTTGGCATTGTCATCCACGGCCATCGTCAGCAAAGAGCTGACCAGCCTCGGAGAAATCTTCAGCAGCCATGGCCAGAACGCGATTGGCGTGCTGCTGTTCCAGGACGTGGTAGCCGTGTTGCTACTGACCTTGGTGCCCGTGTTTGCCGGCAGCAGCGATCAAGCCTGGTACTGGGCGCTGCCGCTGACGCTGGGTAAAACCGTGTTGCTGTTTGTTGGCCTGCTGCTGGCCAGTCGCTGGTTGTTGCCGCGCCTGTTCCATGAAGTCGCCGCGTCCCACTCGGCGGAGCTGTTTGTGTTGCTTGCACTGGTGATCGTGTTGCTGACCGCCTGGCTCACCCATTTGCTGGGTCTGTCGCCGGCCCTCGGCGCCTTCCTGGCCGGCATGCTGCTGGGCGAAAGCCATTACCGCCATCAGATCGAAGCGGATATCCGACCGTTTCGCGACATCCTGCTGGGGCTGTTTTTCGTCAGTATCGGCATGTTGATCGACCTGCAATTGTTCATCAGCCACAGTCTGCTGATCCTCGGCCTGACCCTCGCGCTGATGCTGATCAAGGGGTGCGTGGTAGCGGTGCTGGTCAAGCTGCGGGGCAGCGACAGCGAAACCGCCTGGCGCAGCGGCTTGGCCCTCGCCCAGGGCGGTGAGTTCTGTTTTGCGTTGATGGCGCAAATGCAGCAAAGCCGGCTGATCCCGGATGAATTCAATGGCTTGCTGCTCGCCGCCACGTTCTGCTCGATGCTGCTGACGCCACTGCTGTTGCGCGCCGCCCCGGCGATTGCCCTGCGCCTGCACCGCAAACCCAACCAGCAAGTGCAACTGGAGGAAATCACCGCGCTCAATGCCGAGTTACGCGGCCATGCAGTGATCTGTGGCTACGGCCGTGTCGGGCAGTCCATCGGGCGCTTTCTGCGGCGGGAACAACAAGCCTTTATCGCCCTGGATGACGACCCGGAACGGGTACAGGAAGCCGCCACCGAGGACAGCAGCGTGCATTACGGCGACTGCCGTCGCGGCGCCCTGCTCAGTGCGGTGGGCCTGGAACGCGCGCGGTTGGTGGTAATTGCCGTGGACAACAGCGATGTCGCCCTGGTGGTGTTGAAAGAGGCGCGCCGTATCAACCCCGAGGTGCCGATTCTGGTGCGCACTCGCGATGACAGCCAGTGGGCCGAACTGAAAGCTGCGGGCGCCAGCGAAGTGGTGCCCGAACTATTGGAGTCGAGCCTGATGCTCGCCTCCCACGCCTTGATCCTGCTGGGCCTTCCGGACCACCAGGTACAGGCGCGGGTCGATGAAGTGCGACACAACCGCTATCGCCTGCTGCACGGCTCTTTCACGCCGCCGAACAGCGACGATCAATCCTGACTGACCGCGCCGATCTTGTGGATCGACAGGTCCGCACCGTAATACTCCTGCTCCTGACTCAGGCGCAGGCCACCGACGCGTTTGATCACCCCATACACCAACAGGCCGCCGCCGAACGCGACTGCCACGCCGAGGCCGGTGCCGATCAACTGGCTAACCAGGCTCACGCCACCCAGGCCGCCCAGCGCGGTCTGGCCAAAGATGCCGCAGGCAACCCCACCCCACACACCGCACAGGCCATGCAATGGCCACACGCCCAGCACGTCATCGATCTTCCAGCGATCCTGGGCGGCGATAAAGCACCAGACAAACAGCCCACCGGCGACCACACCGGTGACCAGCGCGCCTACCGGATGCATCAGGTCGGAACCGGCGCAGATCGCCACCAGCCCGGCGAGCGGGCCGTTATGCAGGAAGCCTGGGTCGTTACGGCCGATCACCAGCGCAGCAACGGTGCCGCCGACCATCGCCATCAACGAGTTGACCGCCACCAGGCCACTGACGCCGTTGAGGGTTTGCGCGCTCATCACGTTAAAGCCGAACCAGCCGACGATGAGAATCCACGAACCCAGCGCCAGAAACGGAATGCTCGATGGCGCAAAGGCGACCAAGCGTCCTTCCCGATAACGTCCGTTACGCGGGCCCAACAGCAACACCGCCGCCAGCGCCAGCCAGCCGCCCATGGCGTGCACCACGACAGAACCGGCGAAGTCATGAAAGCTGGCGCCAAAGGTGGCGAGCAACCAGGCTTGCAGGCCGAAATTGCCATTCCAGACCATGCCTTCGAAAAACGGGTAGATAAACGCCACGATCAACGCAGTAGCGCACAACTGCGGAGCAAACTTCGCGCGCTCGGCAATGCCGCCGGAGATGATCGCGGGGATCGCTGCCGCAAACGTCAGCAGGAAGAAGAATTTCACCAAGCCATAGCCATGGTCCGCGCTGATCACTGCCGCCGGTTGCATGAAGCTCACGCCGTAGGAGATCCAATAGCCTATAAAGAAATAGGCCAATGTAGAGATGGCGAAGTCGCTGAGGATCTTCGACAGCGCGTTGACCTGATTTTTTTGGCGAACGGTGCCGACTTCCAGGAATGCGAAGCCGGCGTGCATCGCCAGTACCATGACCGCGCCGATCAGGATAAACAGGGTGTTTGAACTGTGGACCAGAGTGTCCACCGCACTTTGCAAATTTTCCATGAAGGTTGGCAGGCCTGCATTAAAGGCAAAAAGCACCAAAGCGGTTCAAGCCACGGTTGCGCGCACTAAATTGGCACCGCCGGTACCGCCCCTCTTCACAGGGCGTGAACCGCTTTAGCGCAGCGATCAACACAACAGGCTGTTGCCGACAGGGTTTTTCCGCGAGTTTCAGTTATTTAAGGTAAGGTTTTTGATGGTTTGAGGCCTTACCGCCCAGATTCAGCGCAGGCACCCGTGCATGCGCACCAAGGCAAAGCAAAAGCTGTACCACGCAATTGCAGTGAACCTTCACCGACGCCGGTGACTCGAAACCACACGTACCGATCAGCCAATCACGGAGATAACCATGGCCAGAAAAACAGCACAGACAGCCCAAGAGATACTGATGGCGGATTTTCAAACCCTGGTCAGTGATACCGAAAAGCTACTGGATGACACCGCGATCCTGGCGGGTGACCAGGCGGACGAACTGCGCAGCAAGATTCATGAAAGCTTGCTCAAGGCCCGTGAAACCCTGCAACTGACCGAAGACTCCCTGCGCGAGCGCGGCCAAGCTGCGGTCACCGCTACTGAAGACTACGTACAGGCCAACCCCTGGCAGTCGGTGGGTATTGCCGCTGGTGTGGGCTTTCTGATCGGCCTATTGGCTACAAGGCGCTAACATTATGTCTATCGGCGAAAGCGGCTCGGCCACGGGCGCAAGTTCTACCTCAAGACGCCTGGGCGCGGCCGTTCTAGGCTTGCTGCACAGCCACGTCGAACTGTTCGGCATCGAATTGCAGGAGCAGAAAGCACGCACCGTCAGCCTGCTGCTGTTTGCCGGCTTGGCCTTGGTGTTTGCCCTGTTGTTGCTGGTCGGGTTGTCGACGCTGGTGATGATCCTGGTCTGGGACACCGGCTACCGTCTCACCGGGATCATCTGCCTCTGCTTGTTCTACAGCCTGGCCGCCGCGTTCTGCGGGGTGCGCTTGAAAGCAGCAGTTTTCGATGAGTCCACGCCCTTCCACGCCACGCTTGAAGAGCTGGCCAATGATCGGGAGCGCCTGCTGCCATGAGCATGACTGAGATCCCGCACAACACATCCCGTCGAGAAATGCGCAAGGCACTGATTCGCCTGCGCATGGAAATGCACCGCCAGGAAATCCGTCATGAGTCCCAACAATTGATGGCTCCGCTGCACAAAGTGCGCGACATGCGCCACAACTGGCAGGACAGCCTGGGCATCAAGCACGCGCCGCTGTGGGGCGTGGCGGCAGTGACGCTGATGGGCTTTTTTACCGGGAAGGGTGCCAAGGGCGGCAGTATCAGCAGCGTGACCCGGCTGGTGCGGCTGGGCGCAGGTTTGATCCCGCTGATCAAATTAGCGATGGCAGGTACTTCCCGAAAAGGATGAGCCCTGCTGGCTGCATTCTTGCAAACAGAATCGGCCCGGCCTTCGTCATTGAAGGCCGGGCCTCTTTTTTTCGCTACCTCTCATAAGGAGGTCCTGTGATTGACGGGCAACCGCTCGCCTGCTTCCAGCCGTTTATTGACACTGCCACCGGACGCATTGCCGGCGTCGAGGCCTTGGGTCGCCTGCGCCAGGCTGACGGCAGCTTGCAGTCTGTGGGCCCGTTGTTCGCGGACCCGCGCACGCCAGGCACGACGTTGCGACGCCTCGACCGTCAGATCCGCGACAATGCCTTGAGCCGCCTGCATGAAGCCCCCGACGATTGGTTTCTGAGCCTGAACATCTCGCCCCGCTGGATCAACCGGTTGCGTCCGGGCCAGGCCCTGCCGAGCTTGAAACAAATCCACACCCACGGCGTTGACCCGCAGCGCATTGTGTTCGAGATCACCGAACTGGGTGGCGATATCCAGCGCTTGGCCGATGTGGTCGCGCGTTATCGCGAGGCCGGTGCGCGTATTGCCATTGATGACTTCGGTGCCGGCTATTCCCAGCTTGACCGGGTGCTGGCGTTGCAGCCGGATATCCTCAAGTTGGACATGCGCCTTTTCCAGGAAGCCGCCAAGGGCGGGCCAAGCAGTGACGTCGTGCGGGCGCTGGCGCAGATGGCGGAAAAAACCGGCTGTTGGATCATTGCCGAAGGCGTGGAAACTGAAGCGCAACTGAGCTTTGCCCTGGAATGCGGCTCGCGCTATGTACAGGGCTATCTGTTCGCGCAGGCACAGCTGGATTGGTTTGCCACCGACGCCTTCGTGCCACGCTTTGCCCAACTGCGCGCAGCGTACGTCCAGCAGAAGCTGGCAGAGCGTGGACGCATCATGGACCTGCGCCAGCAGTTGGCCGAGCTGATGAAAATCCTCCAAAGCTGGGCCCTGGGCCAGGCACCGCTTAGCCAGTTACCACAATTGCAGGATTTCCCATGGCTGCTGCGCTTTTATCAGTGCGACCGACATGGCACGCAACTCACGCCGAACTTCGAATGGCGCCAGGACGCCTGGCAGGCCGACACCCGTTACCTGGGCCACAACTGGTCATGGCGCCCGTATTTCTATCATCTGCTGGCCGAAGGTTGGGACGAGCGGCGCCTGACCTTGTCGTCGACGTATCGCGACGCCACCACCAACCAGTATTGCCTCACTGCCGGACAATTCTTCGATAACGGTCAGCGCTTGCTGTTAATTGATATCGACGCCGCCGGGTTGTAGATTTTCGCTTGCCCCGCCAAGGTGGAACCGGGAAGCTGGGAGGGTCATTCACCGCACGGAGAGTACCCGCCTTGGATTGGCCTACCCTGCTTACCCGCGAACGGCTTGGAAAGCCCCTGCACAGCCCGGAAGAACTTGGCCGCAGCCCTTTTCACAAAGACCATGACCGCATTATTTTCTCCGGCGCATTTCGCCGCCTGGGCCGCAAGACCCAGGTGCACCCGGTGTCCAGCAACGACCATATCCACACCCGCCTGACCCACTCCCTGGAAGTCAGTTGCGTGGGCCGCTCACTCGGCATGCGCGTCGGCGAAACCCTGCGCAGTGCTCTGCCCGACTGGTGCGAACCGAGTGATCTGGGCATGGTGGTGCAATCAGCCTGCCTGGCCCATGACATCGGCAACCCGCCGTTCGGGCATTCGGGCGAAGACGCCATCCGGCACTGGTTCCAACAGGCCGCCGGGCGTGGCTGGCTGGACGACATGAGCAGCGCCGAGCGCAATGACTTCCTCAATTTCGAAGGCAATGCCCAAGGCTTTCGGGTACTGACCCAGCTCGAATACCATCAGTTCGACGGCGGTACACGACTGACCTACGCGACCCTGGGCACCTACCTGAAATACCCCTGGACCGCTCGCCACGCCGACGCCCTTGGCTACAAGAAACACAAGTTCGGCTGCTACCAGAGCGAACTGCCGATCCTCGAACAGATCGCCCACAAGCTCGGTCTGCCGCAACTGGAAGAACAACGCTGGGCCCGTCACCCATTGGTCTATCTGATGGAGGCCGCAGATGACATCTGCTATGCCCTGATCGACCTGGAAGACGGCCTGGAAATGGACTTGCTGGAATACGCCGAAGTCGAGTCGCTGCTGCTCGACCTGGTAGGCGACGACCTGCCGCAGACCTATCGGCAATTGGGATCTCAGGACTCGCGCAGACGCAAGCTGGCGATCCTGCGCGGCAAAGCCATCGAGCATTTGACCAACGCGGCGGCGCGAGCCTTCGTCGAACAGCAGGATGCCTTGCTGGCCGGCACCCTGCCCGGCGACTTGGTGGAGCATATGCACGGGCCGGCCAAACGCTGCGTGCTGGATGCCAAAGACATGGCGCGCAAGAAAATCTTCCAGGACAAACGCAAGACCTTGCATGAAATTGGCGCCTATACCACGTTGGAAATACTGCTGAACGCTTTTTGCGGCGCGGCATTGGAGCAGCATGGCGGACGAACGCCCTCCTTCAAGAACCGGCGTATTCTCGACCTGCTGGGTAACAATGCACCGAACCCGGCTTGGCCGTTGCACGCCTCGTTCCTGCGCATGATCGACTTTATCGCTGGCATGACCGACAGCTATGCCACCGAGATGGCGCGGGAAATGACCGGGCGTTCGAGCCCTCAGTAACGTCATTTATCAAGTTGCCTGTTCCCTGAAGAGAATCGCCCTACGACGGGAACAGAGCGGCCTGATCGAATTCGCACAAACTCCCGAGGAATAATCGCTCACGCTCCGGGCAAATCTGGCGAACAGTTCCTACATGCCCTCCATCGACGCTTCACTCACCGTGTGCCCTCTATGCCCAATTACCCCCTTCGAATCCTGTTGGTGGAGGACCATCCCTTTCAACTGCTCGCCACCCAGTGCCTGCTCAAGAGCTTTGGTTTTGAGCAACTGACCCCGGCGGAAAACGCCGGACAGGCAATCCGTTTGATGACGCAGGCCCAAGCGCCCTTCGACATCCTCCTGTGCGACCAGTGTCTGCCCGACCTGCCCGGGCTCGAGTTGATTGAAATCGCCAGTCGCCAATGCTTTATAAAGGCCGCCATCTTGCTCAGCGGGCTTCCAGAGGCAGAACTGTCGGCGCTGCATAACCAAGCCCTTGAACGTGACCTGCCATTGCTCGGCTATTTGCAAAAGCCGTTGAATAAAGATGAACTTGCAGGCCTGATCCATATATTACTCACGCTATAAGTGTAGGAACTTAAACAAACTAGGCCGTCGAAAAGTTTACGTATAAGTGTCGCAAACTCCTTGCAATCACACGCTAACCCATCCCCTTGGGAAACCCTGGCCGCTCGTCTCGCGACGCCTTCACGCCCGGTAGGGCTTTACCTTTTTTAATGTAGGAACTTTCCTGTTTTATACCTGCACCCCCTCAAGTTCATGCTTACCCCTCACCTTCTGAGCTAATGTGCCCGCTTTATTTGCACTTGCATGGAATATGATCATGAACACAGTTTTTATTATTGATGACCACCCCGTTATAAGACTGGCCATACGCATGTTGTTGGAGCACGAGGAAAACTTCAAAGTAGTCGGCGAAACGGATAATGGATGCGACGCGATACAAATGGTCC
Source organism: Pseudomonas sp. TE3911 (assembly GCF_054062775.1). Classification (NCBI taxonomy): domain Bacteria; kingdom Pseudomonadati; phylum Pseudomonadota; class Gammaproteobacteria; order Pseudomonadales; family Pseudomonadaceae; genus Pseudomonas; species Pseudomonas sp. TE3911. The sequence continues at coordinate 3,632,328 of NZ_JBSSFP010000001.1, forward strand.
GCGAATGCATGCCGGACCTGATCATCCTGGACATCAGCATTCCCAAACTCGATGGACTCGAAGTGCTTTGCCGATTCAACGCCATGAGCGCTACGATGAAAACCCTGGTTTTAACGGCTCAATCCCCCACTCTCTTTGCCACACGCTGCATGCGTTCGGGGGCCGATGGTTATGTATGCAAGGAGGGCGATCTGAGTGAACTGATGAGCGCCATCCGTGCCGTACTGTCCGGCTACAACTATTTCCCCAGCCAGGCCTTGAACGCCAACGATGAGAGCTGCAAGGAACTTGAACTGTTCAAGGCCGTTAATGATAGAGAGTTGATGGTATTGCAACTTTTTGCACAAGGCCGAACCAACAAGGAAATCGCAAAAGGCATGTTCCTGAGTAACAAAACCGTAAGCACATATAAAAAGAGGCTGATGCAAAAACTTCAAGCCAAGTCCTTGGTAGAACTTATCGAGTTGGCAAAACGAAACGCGCTAGTGTGAGAAACCGGATGCCCAGGCGTATAAAGGACTATTTGATTATATTGAGTGCCGGCTTGTGCTTCAGCACCGCTGTGCCTGCGACACCTCCAGCGAGCACGGAACATTTCAACCTATTGAGTCGAGCAAGCTCCGTACAGCTGGAAACCCACTTGGACAAGGGCCAGCGCCAATGGCTCCAGAACAAACGCGAACTGGTGCTGGGCACTGCGTTCCCTGACTACCCACCTTTTGACCTCACCTCCAGCGGGCGCGACTATGAGGGACTCACCGCTGATTACGCTGGCTTGCTGGCCATGGCACTGGCCTTGCCGGTGAAAGTGATGCGCTACCCCTCCCGAGAAGCCGCCATTCGTGCTCTCGAAGCAGGGGATATCGACTTACTGGGCTCTTCCAACAGCTTTGAAGCGGCAAAACCTAACCTGATCCTGTCGGAGCCCTATGCCGTGGATCGACCCGTCCTGGTGACCCGCGAAGGTGAAACCCGCAGTCTGAGCGAGGGGTTGGCCGGGATGCGCCTGGCACTGGTCTACCACTATCTACCACTGGCCGAGGTGGAAAAGCTGTACCCCAAAGCCGTCATCCGCGCCTACCCCTCTTACCAAAACGCTTTGAATGCAGTGGCTTTCGACCAGGCTGACGTCTTTCTCGGCGATACCATTTCCACCCACTACATGATCAACAAGGGCTACCTGAAAAACATCCGCATGGCCAACTTCGGCAAACATGAAGCCTATGGGTTCAGCTTCGCAATGCTCCAGGACCAGCAAACACTGTTGAGCATCGTCGACGCGGCACTGAGGGCCGTGCCGACCACCGAACGGGAGGCGATCGCCAAGCGCTGGAGTGCCGGCAGTGACATTCTGCTGACCGACCAAAAGTTGCAATTGACCCTGCGCGAAGAACGTTGGCTAAAGGATAACCCGGTGGTCAAGGTGATCGTGAACCCCACCTTTGCGCCGCTGACGTTCTTCGACAACGATGGCAACTTTCGCGGAATCACCGCTGACCTCCTGGAACTGATTCGCCTGCGCACCGGGTTGCGCTTCGACATCCAGCGCGCGCGTGATGTGGACACGATGATCGAACAGGTCGAGGCCGGCAAAGCAGACATCATTGGCGCTATCGCCCCCAGCGTCGAGCGGGAAGCCCAACTGAACTTCAGTCGCCCCTACCTGGAAAACTCCTACGTAATGTTGACGCGTAAGGACGGCCAGGCACCTACAAGCCTGGAGGAAATGTCGGGCAAACGACTGGCGATCACTCAAGGCAGCCCACTGAAGAAACTCCTGATTGAGCAGTTCCCAAAGATTCAGTTAGTAGAAACGGGTGACACCTTTAAATCAGCCGAACTCCTCGTACAAGGCAATGTTGAGGGGGCCGTGAATACTCTGGTAGTCGCCAACTACTTCCTGACCTCGCAGATGTTCCAAGACAAGATTCAAATCAGCTTCAGCATTGGCACAATGCCCGCCACCTTTGGATTGGCAACATCACGCAGCGCCACCGAACTCAGTTCGATCCTCGACAAGGCCTTGCTCAGCGTCGCCCCTGACGAGTTGGGTGTGATCAATAGCCGTTGGCGCGGCTATTCCGCAGCCTCCGACAGCTACTGGCGTGACTATCACCAACTGATTGCGCGCATCATCATCGGCACCGGGTTGTTGTTGCTGATTTCACTGAGTTGGAACGCTTACATGCGCCGCCAAATCAGGCACCGGAAAATGGCCGAGCGCGCCCTCAATGACCAGTTCGAGTTCATGCGTGCACTGGTCAATGAAACCCCGCATCCGATCTACGTGCGTGATAACAAGGGACTGTTGCAGACCTGCAACGATAGTTACCTGCAGGTGTTCGACGTCAAGCGCGAAGACGTGATCGGTAAAAGCGCAGTTCAGATCAGTACAGCTCTCGCGGCAGAAGCGGCGCAATATCATGCCGACTATCAACGTGTGGTGGCCGAAGGCAGGCCAATGATCGTGGACCGCACCCTGCATATTCGTGGACAGAAACTGACGATCTACCACTGGATCCTTCCCTACCGCGATTCCGTCGGTGAAGTTCAGGGCATCATCGGTGGCTGGATCGACATCAGCGAGCGACGTCAGCTGTTCGACGAACTTCGCACCGCCAAGGAGCGAGCTGACGAAGCCAATCGCGCCAAAAGCACGTTCCTCGCCACCATGAGCCATGAAATCCGTACGCCTATGAACGCGGTGATTGGCATGCTGGAGCTGACCCTCAAGCGGGCAGACCAGGGCCACCTTGATCGGCCGGCCATCGAAGTGGCCTACAACTCGGCCAAGGATCTGCTGGAGCTAATCGGCGACATCCTGGACATCGCACGTATTGAGTCCGGTCGCCTCAGCCTGGCACCCGAACGCGTCAACCTGAGGGAGGTGATCGAATCGGTAGTGCGTGTATTCGACGGCCTGGCACGCCAGAAGAGCCTTAGCCTGTTGCTGGAATTCACGCCAGACCTAGAAGACACCGAAGTCCTGATTGACCCCCTGCGCTTCAAGCAGGTGCTGTCCAACTTGATCAGCAATGCGATCAAATTCACTGAACGTGGCCAAGTAAAAATCAAGGTGCATGTATCCAACACTGAATTGGCGCAGCAGATCGAGATGAAGCTGGTGGTGGAAGATACCGGCATCGGCATCAGCCGGGACGATCAAACGCGTCTGTTCGAACCCTTTGCCCAGGCGGACAATTCGGGACATCTGGCCAGGAGCGGTGCGGGCCTGGGGCTGGTGATCTGTCGCAGCCTGTGCGCGATGATGGGTGGGCAACTAAGCCTGAGCAGCGTGCCTATGGTCGGCACGCAGGTGCATGTGAGCCTGAAGATGAATCGCCTGCAGGCACTGCCGGTAGTCGACGAACTCAAGCCAACAACACCCGCCAGCGTGTCTGTGCTCAATGTACTGGTGGTTGATGATCACCCGGCGAATCGCCTGTTGATGTGCCAGCAACTCGGCTACCTGGGCCACCAGTTCACCGCTGCCCAGAACGGCGCGGCGGGCTTCCAGGCCTGGCGCCAGGAGCACTTCGACCTGGTAATCGCCGACTGCAATATGCCGATCATGAATGGTTACGAGCTGAGCTGCTCAATCCGTGAATACGAGCAACGCGAGAATCTAACCCCTTGTGTGGTACTGGGCTTTACCGCCAATGCCCAGCCAGAAGAGAAAAAACGCTGCGCACAGGCGGGCATGAATGACTGCCTGTTCAAACCTATCAATCTCACGGCGCTGGAGCAGCAACTGGCGAAAATCAGTCCTCAACCCACCGGCCTGATCCAGGACATTGGCAACTTCGAGGCCCTTACCGGTGGCGATCCGCAGATGAGTCGTCTGCTGCTGGAGGAGTTGCTGAGCAGCAGTCGTCAGGATCGCCAGGAACTGGTCGCACTGATGGTTGCGCAGGCATCGCCCCAGGACATCATCGAACAGGCTCACAAGATCAAGGGCGCGGCTAGAATTGTCCAGGCCAGTACGCTGGCCTCGCGGTGCGAAGCCCTCGAACAGGCCTGTGCCCGTGGTGATGACAGGCCCTTGATCGAAATAGGCGTGAAGTCATTGGAAAAGCTGATGTTGGAACTCGAAAGGATGCTGCAAGAGCGGCTTCAAAGACTGGATGGCCAATAAGGGGCGGGTTGCGCCCCTCACTTGATCAGCAGTCGGTCAAGCGGAGGAAAATTGCCGCCAACTGTTCGATTCCGGCCTGATCCTGAGGGGTAAAGCGGGCCAACGACGGGCTATCGAGGTCGAGGACGCCGATCAACTTACCGTCCTTGAGCAGTGGCACGACCAGCTCACTGTTAGACGCGCTGTCACAGGCGATATGTCCTGGGAATGCATGCACATCCTCTACTCGCTGGGTCTGCTGCGACGCTGCAGCAGCGCCGCAGACCCCTCGGCCAAACGGAATACGCACACAGGCGATCTGCCCCTGGAAGGGGCCAAGCACCAGTTCTTCATTGCGATTGAGGTAAAAGCCGGCCCAATTCAAGTCATCCAGTTGGCTAAAGAGGAAAGCGGAAAACTGCGCGCTGTTGGCGATGAAATCGCGCTCATCAGCCAGCAGCGACTCCAATTGGGCACACAGTAGGGCGTAGCCACCGAGACCAGTGCCGGCTTGTTGTAAATCGATCATGGTTGACGCTCCAGTAATTTGAGACCCACCCAGTAACGGGCAAATTGATACGCGCAGCGGCCGTTGCGGTTACCGCGCCCGGTCGCCCAGCGCACCGCGAGAATGTCGAGGGCTTCGTCGCGCTGCCATTGCAAACCGGCCTTGCTCGCTAGCTCACCGATCCAGTGCTCGACCACATCCAGGAAATGCTCTTGGGTGAACGGGTAGAAGGACAGCCACAAGCCAAAACGGTCTGACAAGGCAATCTTGTCTTCCACGGCCTCGCTGGGGTGCAGTTCCCCATCCACCCTCTTCCAGTTGTCGTTGTCACTCTGATTTTCCGGCACAAGGTGACGGCGGTTGGACGTCGCGTACAGCAGCACGTTTTCAGGCGCCTGTTCCAGGGAACCATCCAGCACGCTCTTGAGCACACGGTAGTCGCCCTCGCCGGCTTCGAACGAAAGGTCATCACAAAACAGGATGAAACGCTGCGGCAGCTTGAGCAGTTGCTCAACCACACGGGGCAAATCCGCCAGGTGGTCACGCTCGATTTCGATCAGGCGCAAACCGGCCTTAGCGTGATGAGCGAGCAACGCGCGCACCATGGACGATTTACCGGTGCCGCGCGAGCCCCACAGCAACGCGTGGTTGGCGGGCAGTCCATCAAGAAACTGCTGGGTGTTACGCGCCAATGTTTCGCGCTGCTTGTCTACACCGATCAGGTCGGAAAGACGCATGTCCAGGCTTACGTCCAGTGGCAACAGAAAACCGCTGCGGCCTTCGCGCTGCCAGCGGGCGGCCAGACAGTGGCTCCAGTCGATGGCTTGGCGTGGCGCGGGCAACAAGGGCTCCAGGCGAGCGAGCACTGCATCGGCTCGCTCCAGAAAGGCATTCAATCGAGAATCCACGATTATTCCTCTGGCAAGTTCTTGTAAAAGATGGCGTATTGGCAACCCTGCGACAGACCGCTTGGGGCTGCGTAAAAAACGGTTCATGCCGGGCAAGCCTAAGCCTGTGGATGTTCAGCTATGCTTGCCGGGCGAAGGGAAACGTGAAGTGGTTCAACACTCGATGGATATCAAGTTCGCCCACCGCTTGTCTTATAAACAAGCCAGATTGACTGTGCTGGTCGGTTTCGTCTTGGGAACCTTGCTCAGCCTGATCCAAATCGGCATTGATTATGCCAGCGAAGACGCATCCATCAACCGTGAAATACGCTCACTGATCGAAATCAGTCATAACCCAGCATCACGTATTGCTTACAACATCGATGCTGAATTGGCCCAGGAACTGACCCTCGGACTGTTGCACTCCCCTGCCATCATTCGTGCGCAGTTGATCGACAACAATGGCGTGGTGCTCGCCGATGTCGACCGGCCTCGTAGAGAAAGCACCTACCGGCCTATCAGTGACTTCATGTTTGGCGCCAACCGCCAGTTCGAAGACCAACTGTTCCTGAGCCATATGCCCAACGACCCACTGGGTGTACTGCGTCTGGATGTAGACACCTACGCCTTCGGCAGCCGGTTCCTACACCGCGCCGAGATCACCCTGCTCAACGGATTCGTACGCAGCCTATTACTGACCGGGATTTTGCTGGGTCTTTTCTACGTGATGCTGACCCAGCCGCTGGTGCGCATCATTCGTGAGTTGAGCACTCGCAAGCAGGCCCACCTGGACTGTCCGCCCGGGCATGAAAATGACGAAATCGGCGTACTGGTGAACGTCGCCAACCAGCAATTTGAAAATATGGAAACCGAAATCCAGCAGCGCCGCCACGCCGAAGACCGACTGACGGAATATCTGGGGCAACTGGAAGATATCGTCTCCGCACGCACACTTGAACTCAAGGCTAGCAACCAGCGACTGACCCAGTCCAACGATGAGCTCGAAACGGCGAAGATGAATGCAATAGGCATGGCTCAGGCTCGGGCAGCCTTCCTGGCGAACATGAGCCACGAAATCCGCACCCCGCTCAACGGCCTGCTGGGCATGATCGCGCTGTCGCTGGACAGCGCGTTGAATGCTGAGCAGCGCCAGCAACTGTCTATCGCCCATGACTCCGGCAAAGTGCTGGTGGAGTTGCTCAACGACATTCTCGACCTGTCCAAATTCGACGCTGGTCAGTTGGAGCTGGAGCGCATCCCGTTCGACCTTGGTGCACTTATTGAAGATACCGCCAACCTCTTGTCGCAGAATGCCGCACCGAGCGTGGAACTGACGTGTTTGATCGACCCGCAGTTCCCGGCCCAAGTGCTAGGTGACCCGACCCGTGTACGTCAGATCGTCAGCAACTTACTGTCCAACGCTCTGAAGTTCACGCGATTCGGTCGAGTTGATGTGCGCCTGCGCACTTACGACGGCGGCGTGAGCATTGAGGTCTGCGATACCGGCATCGGCATTGCGCAGGAAGCGCAAGTGAAAATATTCCAGCCGTTCACCCAGGCCGGCGCCGGGATCACTCGTCAGTTTGGCGGGACAGGGCTGGGTCTGGCGTTGACTCACAATCTGTGTGAAGCCATGAAGGGACGGTTGAGTATCAGTTCAGAGGTAGGCTTTGGCAGCCAGTTCTGTGCGCAACTGCCATTACCTACCCACTTGCCCGCCGTGCAGCCACCGCCTCTCACAGGCAAGGTCGTTGCCATCACCAACATCGGCGGTGGCCTGACCGAGTTGCTCACGACCCTGCTGCCCAGTTGGGGCCTTACCCCCCAATGTTTCACCATGGATGACGACTTGAGCGGGCAAACGCCTGACTTGCTGATTACCGACTGCCCTGAATGTCTGTTCCGTATACGACCGGGCATTACCGCGCCCATCCTGCTGGTGACGGCCTATGGCAATTTCATGCCCAGCGAAGAGGTCGCGGCGTTGGCGCCTTTGCACCAGCAAGCACGCCCCTTGAGCCGCAACGCGCTGTACCAGATTCTTCAGCGCAATTTACGCACCGACATGCACCTGGTTCTTGACCCCATCCAACTGGATGCCGCCCCACTCGCGCATCGCGGCTGCATACTCCTGGTGGAGGACAATCCGGTAAACCAACTGGTGGCCAAGGGCATGCTCAGCAAGCTGGGCTGCGAAGTGATAGTGGCCGCCCACGGTGGTGAAGCACTGAAGTTTCTTGAAGAACAACGCTTCGATATGGTGCTGATGGACTGCAACATGCCGGTGATGGATGGCTACGAGGCCAGCCGGCAGATTCGCCGCAGCGGGCGCTGGCCAGACCTGCCGATTGTCGCGCTGACTGCCAACGCCATGCCCGAAGAACGAGAGCGCTGCCGTGCGGCGGGGATGAATGACTATCTGGCTAAACCGTTCCGCCGCGAAGAACTCAATGCGCTGCTGGACCTGTGGGTGCCTCGGACGACAGCGCTCTGATCTGCGCCAATAACTGATCCAGGCCAACGCGCAAGGTGTCTGCCTGATTCAGATCAACCCCGCTGTCGCACAACAACCGAGTCTTCAGAACGAGAGCCTGATCACGCAGTTCCACGCCGGTGTCACTCAAGCTCAGATGCACCTCCCGTTCATCCTGGGCACTGCGCCGGCGCCGCACCAGTGAAATCTGCTCCAGCCGTTTGAGCAAGGGTGTCAGCGTGCCCGAGTCGAGCATCAGGCGTTCGCCCAGAGCTTTGACTGTCGGCTGCTCAGGGGCTGCGTCGTGCCATTCCCATAACACCAGCATCGCTAGGTATTGCGGATAAGTCAGGCCCAACTGGTCGAGCATCGGCTTATAAGCGCGGGTCACGGCCCGTGAGGCGGCGTAGAGTTTGAAACACAGCTGGTTATCCAGTGCCAGGGACACCGCGGGCAAGTCGGTCATTTGAGCAGGGCTTCGATCTCTTGGGTAAGGTCTTTTGGCTTGGTGGTAGGGCCGAAGCGCTTGACCACCTGGCCGTCACGGCCGATGAGGAACTTGGTGAAGTTCCACTTGATGCCCTTAGACCCCAACAGGCCCGGCGCCTGTTTTTTCAATTGCACGAACAGTGGATGGGCATCGCTGCCATTGACGTCGATCTTCTTGAACAACGGAAAGCTGACACCGAAATTCAGCTCACAGAACGTTGAGATAGCGCCTTCGTCACCGGGCTCCTGCTTGCCGAACTGATTGCAGGGAAAGCCCAGCACCACCAGGCCCTGGTCTTTGTACTGCTGCCAGAGCTGTTCCAGCCCCTTGTACTGAGGGGTGAAGCCGCACTTGCTGGCAGTGTTGACCACCAGCACGGCCTTGCCGGCGAAATCGGCCAAGGTCTTTTGCTCACCCTTGATGGTGGTGCAAGGGATGCTCAGCAGGTCGTTGCTCATGGCAGTGCCTCGATAAAAGCGGAAAGAAGTAGAAACATAGCAGGCAATTCAATTGTGTACAATTGAATTGATCAAACTGATGATCCGTTATGGGCGCACGTGGTGAGGGAGGATGCTCCCTCACCACGCAGGCTTAACGCGGGACCAGGTCCAGGCACACCGAATTGATGCAATAACGCAGGCCGGTCGGCGGCGGCCCATCCGGGAACACATGGCCCAGGTGCGCGTCACACTTTGCGCAGGTTACCTCGGTACGGATCATGCCGTGGCTGACATCACGAATCTCGATCATCGCGCTGTCGGCAATCGGCGCGTAAAAGCTGGGCCAGCCGCAGCCGGAGTCGAATTTGGTGGTGGAATCGAACAGCGGCTCATTGCAGCAGATGCAGTGGTAAACGCCGTCGGTCTTGGTGCCGTTGTACTTGCCGCTGAAAGGCCGTTCGGTGCCTTTGAGCCGGCACACGTTGTACTGCTCCGGATCGAGCATGGCCTTCCACTCTTCAACGGTTTTCTGCAACTTTTCCATCGGTACACCTCGGCAACTGAAAAAGCCTGATCTGTGTCTTTTCCATGGATCAGGCGGCACGTATGATTGCGCCTCTTCAAAACGCCAGTCTGGCACCCGCGCTATCGGCATTCAAACGTATTTATGGGTGCGGGCCTCGCAGGATTCGCAGTACGGTAGTGCACACACCGTCTGGATCGTTCATTTTCAGGATCACATCGCCATGCAGGTCAGCAAATCGAACAAGCTCGCCAACGTCTGCTACGACATTCGCGGCCCAGTGCTCAAGCACGCCAAACGCCTGGAAGAGGAAGGCCATCGCATCCTCAAGCTGAACATTGGCAATCCGGCGCCTTTTGGTTTCGAAGCACCGGACGAAATCCTCCAGGACGTTATCCGCAACCTGCCTACCGCTCAGGGCTACAGCGACTCCAAAGGCCTGTTCAGCGCGCGTAAAGCGGTGATGCAGTACTACCAGCAGAAGCAGGTGGAAGGCGTCGGCATTGAAGACATCTACCTGGGCAATGGCGTGTCCGAACTGATCGTGATGTCCATGCAGGCCCTGCTGAACAATGGCGACGAAGTGCTGGTACCTGCACCGGACTATCCACTGTGGACCGCAGCCGTGACACTGGCCGGCGGCCACCCGGTCCACTACCTGTGCGACGAAGGCGCCGACTGGTTCCCGGACCTGGCTGACATCAAGGCCAAGATCACTCCGAACACAAAGGCACTGGTGATCATCAACCCGAACAACCCCACCGGCGCGGTGTATTCCAAGGAAGTGCTGCTGGGCATGCTGGAACTGGCACGCCAGCACAACCTGGTGGTGTTCTCCGACGAGATCTACGACAAGATCCTCTACGACGACGCCGTGCACGTATGCACCGCCTCCCTGGCACCGGACCTGTTGTGCCTGACCTTCAACGGCCTGTCCAAGTCCTACCGCGTGGCGGGTTTCCGCTCCGGCTGGATCGCCATCTCCGGTCCCAAGCACAACGCCCAGAGCTACATCGAAGGCATCGACATGCTGGCCAACATGCGCCTGTGTGCCAACGTACCGAGCCAGCATGCGATCCAGACCGCTCTGGGCGGCTACCAGAGCATCAATGACCTGGTACTGCCCCAGGGCCGCCTGCTGGAACAACGCAACCGCACGTGGGAGCTGCTCAATGCGATCCCCGGTGTGAGCTGCGTGAAACCCATGGGTGCGCTGTACGCTTTTCCACGGATAGACCCGAAGGTATGCCCGATCCTCAACGACGAAAAGTTCGTGCTCGACTTGTTGCTGTCGGAAAAGCTGTTGGTGGTTCAGGGCACCGCGTTCAACTGGCCGTGGCCGGATCACTTCCGCGTGGTGACCTTGCCGCGCGTAGATGACTTGGACATGGCGATTGGCCGTATTGGCAACTTCCTCAAGACCTATCGCCAGTAGTGGCATGGCGCTGTACGATCGACATTCGGTCGTGCAGCGATTATCTGGCAACACTTCTCTGATCTCGCCCTTTTTCTGTATGGCACTTGCCTCTCTCAAGCTACGTGCCCCCTATAATTGCAGGGTTGTGAGGCAAAAAGTGGGGCATCTCTGGTGACATTCCTAGTCGGAAAATCCCTTCAAAGCTCTACATTCAGGCTGTAGGACACAGTTTGAAATAGTCGCTCGGTTGAATCACCCCATGCCGCACCTTATATACCCCGCAGTACGCGACATATTAAGCATGAGGAGAACTCTACAACCATGATGCGCATCCTGCTGTTCTTGGCCACTAACCTGGCGGTCGTGCTGATTGCCAGCATCACCCTGAGCCTTTTCGGCTTCAACGGGTTCATGGCGGCCAACGGGGTTGATCTGAACCTCAATCAGCTGCTGATTTTCTGTGCGGTCTTTGGTTTTGCCGGCTCGCTGTTCTCGCTGTTCATCTCCAAGTGGATGGCGAAGATGAGCACCAGCACCCAAGTCATCACCCAACCACGCACTCGCCATGAACAATGGCTGATGCAAACCGTGGAGCAGTTGTCTCAAGAAGCAGGTATCAAAATGCCCGAAGTCGGGATTTTCCCTGCTTATGAGGCCAATGCCTTTGCGACGGGCTGGAATAAGAACGACGCGCTCGTGGCCGTCAGTCAGGGCTTGCTCGAACGCTTCTCACCCGATGAAGTAAAGGCAGTACTCGCGCACGAAATTGGTCACGTAGCCAACGGCGACATGATTACCCTTGCGCTGGTACAGGGTGTGGTCAACACCTTCGTGATGTTCTTTGCGCGGATTATCGGTAACTTTGTGGACAAAGTAATCTTCAAGAACGAAGGCGGTCGCGGTATCGCCTACTTCGTGGCGACCATCTTTGCCGAAGTGGTGCTGGGCTTCCTGGCCAGTGCGATCGTGATGTGGTTCTCACGCAAACGAGAGTTCCGCGCAGACGAAGCCGGGGCGCGCCTGGCAGGCACCAATGCAATGATCAGCGCGCTGCAACGCTTGCGTTCCGAACAGGGCCTGCCAGTGCATATGCCTGACAGCCTGACCGCCTTTGGCATCAACGGCGGCATCAAACAGGGTTTGGCTCGTATGTTCATGAGCCACCCACCACTGGAAGAGCGTATTGACGCGCTTCGTCGTCGGGGCTGATACCTGGTAATGCAAAAAAAGGGGCGATCAGATCGCCCCTTTTTTTGTGGACACAGTTTTATGCCCGCGCGACTCTGTAGACCCGCTCGTCCAAGCGCGTGACTCCGTCCTGCACGAACTTCCAGCTCTCACCCAGAATGTCTTGCTTCTCGATCACCTGCAGGCTCCAGTGTGCTCCCAACAGCACCTTTACCTCTTCATCCGTCACCGCAAACGGTGGGCCTGCCTTTTGCGTCTGGTCGTAGTCAAGGGTGATCAGCAAACCCTGGCAGCCTGGACGTAGCATGTTGTTCAACTGCTCGGTGTATTGCGAGCGCATCAACGGCGGCAAGGCGATCAGAGCGGCACGGTCATAGACCGCAGTGCAATCAGCCAGAACCTCAGCGTCGAGAGCGAAGAAATCGCCGCACCACACTTCGATCAAATCAGCCTGATACACCGTGAACACACCGCGCTGAGTGATTCGCGGCGTCAGGCTCTGCTCGCTGAAGAAGGCTTCAACCGCCTGCTCTGATAGCTCAACGCCGAGTACCCGATGACCCTGGGTGGCCAGCCACATCAGGTCCAGGCTTTTGCCACACAGCGGCACCAGTACCTTGGCGCCCTCCGCGAGCGCCAACGAAGGCCAATGCCGTTCTAAATAAGGATTAACCTCAGGCAAATGAAAGCCGAGCTGGTTTCTCGCCCAGCGCTCCTGCCAAAACTTGGGCTCCATGGAATCACCTCCGATAATTCGATCAAAACGCGCTAAAACTTATATTAGATTTAGATCAATGATTTGACTGAAGATGGCTACATGTTAACGCTCAGGACTCTTCTTATGTTCCCCAGCCTGTTTATCTCCCACGGTTCGCCCATGCTTGCCCTTCAACCCGGCGCCAGCGGACCGGCTTTGCAACGCCTGGCTGCCGAAATGCCCCGCCCTAAGGCGATAGTGGTGGTATCGGCACACTGGGAAAGCCACGATTTACTGGTCAGCGGCAGCGCCGCACCCGAAACCTGGCACGACTTCGGCGGCTTCCCCCGCGAGCTGTTTGCCGTGCAATACCCCGCACCGGGCAACCCACAGTTGGCGGGAGAGATCGTCGGGCTGCTGCGCGCCGACGGCCTGAATGCACGCATCGACGACCAGCGCCCCTTCGACCATGGCACCTGGGTGCCTCTGTCGCTGATGTACCCCGCGGCGGATATCCCAGTCGTGCAGGTATCCTTGCCCAGCCGCATGGGCCCTGCCCTGCAGACGCGAGTCGGGCATGCCTTGACCAGTTTGCGCGAGGAAGGCGTACTGCTGATCGGTTCCGGCAGCATCACGCATAATCTGGGCGAACTGGACTGGCACGCAGGGCCTGAAAGCATCGAACCTTGGGCGCGGGGCTTCCGGGATTGGGTGGTGGATAAGCTCGCTGCCAACGATGAAGCCGCGTTGCACGACTATCGGCGCCAAGCACCCCACGCCGTGCGCAGCCATCCAAGCGATGAACATCTGTTGCCGCTGTACTTTGCGCGTGGCGCTGGTGGGGACTTCAGCATCGCGCACCAAGGCTTCACCATGGGCGCCTTGGGCATGGACATTTACCGCTTCGGCTAACTCTTTATTGTTAAAACAGCGGCGCAAAAAAAATCCCCGAACCAGTCGGGGATTTTTTATGTGTGATCAATCAGCCCAAGGGCGGATCAATCTTCGCGGTAGCGACGCAGCTTCAACTGCTTACCGGCAACGCGAGTGTCTTTCAGCTTGGTCAGCAGCTTCTCCAGACCGTCTTCCGGCAGCTCCACCAGGGAGAAACTGTCACGGACCTGGATACGGCCGATTGCTTCACGTGCCAGGCCACCCTCATTCAGGATAGCGCCCAGCAGGTTCTTGGCAGCGATACCATCACGCGCGCCCAGCGCGGTACGGCAACGAGCACGACCTTCAGCCAATGGAACCGGAGCACGACGCTCACGATCACCACGGTCTGGACGGTCGCCGGTACGCTCTGGACGATCACCGCGTGGCGCGTTGTTCGGTACCAGTGGGCGCTCTTTCTCGATAGCTGCCAGGGTCAGGGCCTGACCGTTTGTAGCCTTGCGCAGCAGGGCAGCAGCCAGGGCACGTGGAGTGCAACCGATATCGGCGGTCAGGCGGTCCAGCAGGTCGCCGTGAGTCGATTCAGCGTCAGCCACCAGAGGCGACAGGCTGTTGGTCAGTTTCTTGATGCGGGCATCGAGAACGGCCTGGGCATCCGGCAGGCGGACTTCGGCAACTTTCTGACCGGTTACGCGCTCGATCACTTGCAGCATGCGGCGCTCACGTGGAGTCACCAGCAGCAGTGCACGACCTTCGCGACCGGCACGGCCTGTACGGCCGATACGGTGAACGTAGGATTCTGGATCGTAAGGCATGTCAACGTTGAACACGTGGGTGATACGCGGAACGTCGAGACCACGAGCCGCTACGTCGGTCGCAACAACGATGTCCAGACGGCCATCCTTGAGGGAGTCGATCACGCGCTCACGTTGGTTCTGGGCAATGTCACCGTTCAGCGCAGCGGCTTTATAGCCTTTGGCTTCCAGGGCACTGGCCAAGTCCAGGGTCGCTTGCTTGGTGCGCACGAACATGATCAAGGCGTCGAAGTCTTCGACTTCCAGCAGGCTCAATACAGCCGAGGTCTTCTGGTCAGCGTGAACCAACAGGTGAGCCTGTTCGATCGCGGTAACGGTCTGAGTCTTGGTCTGGATCTTCACGTGTTGCGGATCGCGCAGATGGCGCTCGGCAATGGCACGGATCGACTGTGGCAGGGTGGCCGAGAACAGTACGGTCTGACGGGTCGGTGGCAGTGCCTTGAAGATGACTTCCAGGTCATCCATGAAGCCCAGCTTCAACATTTCGTCAGCTTCGTCGAGAACCAGGTGGTTCACGGTCGACAGTACTTTTTCGTCGCGACGCAGGTGGTCGCACAGACGGCCTGGGGTAGCAACGACGATCTGAGCGCCATTACGGATGGCTTTCAGTTGCGGGCCCATCGGCGCGCCGCCGTAAACGGCAACAACGGTAACGCCCGGCATTTGCTTGGCGTAGGTTTCAAAAGCGGTTGCTACTTGCAGCGCCAACTCACGGGTTGGCGCCAGGATCAGGGCTTGCGGCTCGCGCTTGGCAGGATCGATGCAGTGCAGGATAGGCAGGGCGAACGCGGCGGTTTTACCGGTACCGGTTTGCGCCTGGCCAATCATGTCTTGGCCGGCCATGATGATCGGGATCGATTGCTGCTGAATCGCCGAAGGTTCTTCGTAGCCGGTCGCAATGACGGCAGCAAGAATGTTCGGGTTAAGATTAAAAGCGGCGAAGCCGCCGGTTTCCTGGGTCATGGGTCTGCCTCTAAGTGCATCCGCAAAGACCCATGCTCCAAAGCTGCGCATGCCGTGTTGAGACTCAAGAGTCGCCCTGGCTGCTTTGTCGGCGGGGATTTGCGAAAACGAATGAATGAAAAAGATTCGTTAAGGAAGAGTCCGCTGTGCGGACATGCAGCCGAAGCTGACTTCGGGGAATTGCGCTACCTAAACGCGGCCCGGTTAAAGGCCGGCGCGCACTATACCGGAAATACTTGAAAAAGGGAGCTTTTTTTATCGCAAAGCACCGATAAACCGTGCTGCGTCACAGTCTTTGCAGATAACTCTGCCAGGGTCTATTTTTCAAAGGCCCGGCCCTGTTGGTCATAAGGCTTAAACGATTCACCCTTAGACCAAGACCTTTGGTCTGAAACCCTTCTCTCCACCCGAGGGCACACCCAATGAATCAAGCCAGCAGCAGCCGCGTCAGCCGTGAACTCCAGGGCCATGTCCTGCTGTTGGGCCTGGACCGGGTGGCCAAGCGCAACGCCTTCGACCTGGATTTGCTCAATGAGCTGAGCTTGGCTTATGGCGAATTTGATCGAAACGATGACGCACGAGTGGCCGTAGTATTTGCCCATGGCGACCACTTCACCGCCGGCCTGGACCTGGCCAATGTCAGCGGGGTAATGGCGGGCGGCTGGCAACCGCCGCTGGGAGGCTGTGATCCCTGGGGCGTTTTCGCAGGCCCCAGGGTCAGTAAACCGGTGATCGTCGCCGCCCAGGGCTACTGCCTCACCATTGGTATCGAGTTGATGCTCGCGGCGGATATCAATCTGTGTGCGAGCAATACCCGCTTTGCGCAGATGGAAGTACAGCGCGGGATCTTTCCGTTTGGCGGTGCGACATTGCGCTTTCATCAGATCGCCGGCTGGGGCAACGCCATGCGCTGGCTGCTGACCGGCGACGAGTTCGACGCCCATGAAGCCCTGCGCCTGGGTTTGGTGCAGGAAGTAATGGCCAGTGAAGACCTGCTGCCCCGCGCCATCGAACTGGCCAGTCGCATCGCGCGCCAGGCGCCGCTTGGCGTCCAGGCCACCTTGATGTCGGCCCGCCTGGCGCGTGTGGAAGGCGAAACCGTTGCGGCCGCCGCGCTGCCGCCGATGGTGGATAAATTGCTGAACAGCGAGGATGCCAAGGAAGGCCTGCGCGCGATGGTCGAGAAGCGGCCGGGGGTATTCAAGGGCATTTGAGTCGCCTATACCGACGCCATCGGGGCAAGCTCCCTCCCACATTTGAAATGAGTTCCAAGTGTGGGACGTGCGGTGCGACGATTCGACTCGCCCCCGATGGCGTGGGTACAGGCGACTACGTAGCCGGCCGAATCGCCTTGATCAAGGGCTGCAACGAATACCCCAGACGCGGCGCCAACAACTCAGCCCGAGTAGAAAGGGCATCAAGATCCAGCTCCTGATCCAGCTCCGAAGGTACCAGCAAAATCACATTGCCCTCCTTCACCGGCAGTTCCCAGTAGTGCCGGTGATACAACCCACGCAACAACGCCGCGCCCAGCGGTTTGCCGTCGTCAGTCGCCCACTGATTGATCACCAGCCAGCCGCCGGGGTTGAGTTTCTTCTGGCAGTTTTCCAGGAAGGTCCACGCCAGGTGCCCAACGCCGGGGCCGACATCGGTATAGAGGTCGACGAAAATCAAGTCCGCCGATTCAGCGGTCTCCAGCAACTCCAGGGCGTCGCCGATGCGGATGTACAGGCGCGGATCATCGTCCAGCCCCAGGTACTCAATGGCCAGGCGCGGCACATCGGGGCGCAGCTCGATGGCTTCGACGTCTTCCAGCGGGAGGAACTTGAGGCACGCCTGGGTCAACGTACCGGCGCCCAGACCGAGGAACAAGGCGCTCTCCGGCTGTTCATGGCACAACGCGCCGATCAGCATCGCGCGGGTGTAGTCGTACTCCAGCCAGCTCGGATCTGCAGTGAACACGCAGCTTTGCTCAATGGCGTCGCCGAATTCGAGAAACCGGTAATCGGCCACTTCGAGCACACGGATCATGCCGAAGTCATCATGAACTTCGGCGAGCAGGCGCTCGACACGCTCCTCTGTCATCACTACTCCTAACGGGTTTGCTGTACGGCAAAGGCGCGATTGTCGGCCAACCGGCAGCAGCAGGTCACGCACTAATTGCTGATAACATTGGCGCCCGACCGTCAATCAGCCAATCGAGTTCATGATGAGCCAACCCTGGAGCCCCGACAGCTGGCGCGCCCTGCCGATCCAGCAACAACCCCAGTACCCGGACGCTGCACACCTGTTGCGGGTGGAGCAGAGTCTGGCCAGCTACCCGCCGCTGGTGTTTGCCGGGGAAGCCCGCGAGTTGCGCCGCCAATTTGCCGAAGTGACCCAGGGTCGCGCCTTCCTGTTACAAGGCGGCGACTGCGCCGAGAGTTTCGTCGAGTTTTCCGCCGCGAAAATCCGCGACACCTTCAAGGTGTTGTTGCAGATGGCGATTGTGATGACCTTCGCCGCCGGCTGCCCAGTGGTGAAAGTCGGGCGCATGGCCGGCCAGTTCGCCAAGCCGCGCTCGGCCAACGATGAGACCATCGACGGCATCACCCTGCCCGCCTACCGTGGCGATATCGTCAACGGCATCGGCTTCGACGAAAAAAGCCGTGTACCCGATCCGGACCGCCTGCTGCAGTCGTATCACCAATCCACCGCTACCCTCAACCTGCTGCGCGCCTTCGCCCAGGGCGGTTTCGCCGACCTGCATCAGGTGCACCAGTGGAACCTGGACTTTATCGCCAACTCCGCCTTGGCAGAGAAGTACAGCCAACTGGCAAACCGCATCGACGAGACCCTGGCCTTTATGCGCGCCTGCGGCATGGACAGCTCGCCGCAGTTGCGCGAAACGAGCTTTTTCACCGCCCATGAAGCGCTGCTGCTCAACTACGAACAAGCCTTCGTGCGTCGCGACAGTCTGACCAACGACTATTACGACTGCTCGGCCCACATGCTGTGGATCGGCGACCGCACACGTCAGTTGGATGGCGCTCACGTCGAATTCCTGCGCGGGGTGAACAACCCGATCGGCGTCAAGGTCGGCCCGAGCATGAACCCGGAGGATCTTATCCGCCTGATCGACATCCTCAATCCGAACAACGATCCGGGCCGCCTGAACCTGATCGCGCGCATGGGCGCAGGCAAGGTCGGCGACCATCTACCCAACCTGATCCGCGCCGTGCAGCGCGAGGGCAAGCAGGTACTGTGGAGCTCGGACCCGATGCACGGGAACACCATCAAGGCCAGCAGCGGCTACAAGACCCGCGACTTTGCGCAGATCCTCGGCGAAGTGAAGGAGTTCTTCCAGGTGCACCAGGCCGAGGGCAGCTATGCCGGCGGGATTCATATCGAGATGACAGGGCAGAACGTCACAGAGTGCATCGGCGGCGCGCGCCCGATCACCGAAGATGGCTTGTCGGACCGCTACCACACCCATTGCGACCCTAGGATGAATGCCGATCAGTCGCTGGAGTTGGCGTTCCTGATTGCCGAAACGCTGAAGCAAGTCAAACGCTGAAATTTTAGTTGCCAGAATTGACGCCATCGGGAGCAAGCCCCCTCCCACAGGGAAACGCATTCCAAGTGTGGGAGGGCGCTTGCTCCCGATGGCGCCCTAGAAACCAGCGCCGCCATTGAGCATCGCAAGCCGCAACCGAGCGGCGCTCGGGCGCTGGCAATTGAGCTGTACCTGTTCCAGCCCCAACCAATCGGCCATCTGCCGCAGGTTCAGCGCAAGCGCAAGCATCCCTTCATCATCCAACCCCGGCTCTTCCTCGTGCACCGCATGCACCGCCAAACGCCCGTTGGCGCGCTCCGCTCGCAGGTCCACCCGCGCGGCAATACGTTCGTTGTGCATAAACGGCAGCACGTAATAGCCATACACCCGTTTATCTTGCGGGGTGTAGATCTCAAGCCGGTAACGGAAATCGAACAGGCGCTCTGTGCGGCTGCGCTCCCAAATCAGCGAATCGAACGGCGACAGCAGCGCACTCACCGATACTTTGCGCGGCACTTTCGGTTCTGGCAGGCAGTAAGCCGGTTGCTTCCAGCCTTGCACCTGGCACACCAGCAATAGCCCCTCTTCGACCAATTCGGCCAGACGCTTGCGACTGTCGGCGGGATCGAGGCGGAAGTAATCACGCAGGTCTTTTTCGGTGCCCACCCCCAAGGCGGTGGCGCTGTGCAATAACAAGCCGCGCTGGGCCTCGGCTTCAGTCAACGGGGCTTGCTTAAGGATATCGCCAGGGATAACGCGCTCGGGCAAGTCGTAAAGGCGCTCGAAACCACGACGACCGGCAACGGTCACCAGGCCGGCGGCGAACAACCATTCAAGCGCGTGCTTTTCATTACTCCAGTCCCACCAGGGACCTGCGCGCTCTTCGCGGGTGGACAGGCTACCGGCACCGAGGGCGCCTTGCTGTTCGACGGTCTTCAGCACACGCTGAATGATGGACTGCTGCTCCCTTCCGAAACGCGCCATCTGCGAATAAATGCCTTGCCCCTGCTGCGCCCGCGCCATGCGCCAACCCATCAAGGGGTACATCGCCATGGGCAACAGCGAGGCTTCATGCCCCCAATATTCGAAGAGCGAACGCCGCCGGCCCTGGCTCCAAGCGGCCTGCTCAAGCAGTAAAGGAGAATAGCGACCCAGACGGGAAAACAGCGGAAGGTAATGGGAACGCACCACAGCGTTGACCGAATCAATCTGCAATACACCGAGGCGTTCGATCAGTCGATTGAGGTGCGCGGACTTGATCTCTGCAGGCGGCTGGCGCCCGGAAAAACCTTGGGCCGCCAGCGCCATGCGTCGAGCTTGCTTGAGGGAAAAAGACTGGTCGGCGGGCATGGGAATCTCCTTGAAGGCGCGCGACCTACCCTACTGCATCCGGAGTCATTTTCGCAGCGGGTCTTCCCAGAAGTGCAGATGGCTCTCCTGCTCCACATCGGCGCGGCTGAGGCCGATGTCCTTGAGCGCTTCATCGCTCATGCTCGCCAGCATTCGGCGCTCTTCGTGCAATGCTTGCCAACGGGCTACGGTTTGAAACAACCCGGCAAACGGCCACTTCGCCATCAACGCAAAACCATTCTGACCTTTCATCTTCTCGCCCTCCCTTGGGGATGACGTCAGTGTGTGCGTGGCACTATGATCAATCCAACGAATGTTTCTTATGCAATACATCTCTGGGATTGATCAATGTCCAGCTACCCAAGCATCGACACTGAAGTGCTGCGCACCTTCGTCGCCATCGCCGATCAAGGCGGTTTTACCCGCGCTGGCGAACTGGTCAACCGCACTCAATCGGCGGTGAGCATGCAGATGAAGCGCCTCGAAGAAGACGTGTTGCAGCGCAAACTATTCGAGCGCGACGGCAGGCAGGTGCGTCTAACGCCCGAGGGCCAAGTACTGTTGGGATATGCGCGGCGAATTCTGAAACTGCATAGCGAGGTGTTCAACACCCTGCGCGAGCCGCATATGGTGGGGCTGGTACGGATCGGCACGCCGGACGACTACGTAATGCGCTTCCTTCCGGGAATCCTCAAGCAATTTTCCAAAGCGTACCCGCTGATCCAAATCGAACTGCATTGCGAGTCGTCAACGGTGCTGATGCAGCGACGCGACCTGGCACTGACGGTAATCAGCCGCGAACCTGGCAAAGAAATCGGCGAACTGTTACGCACTGAACGGATGGTCTGGGCAGCAGCGCCCTGCTTTTGCGTGGAAGACCACGATGCCGTGCCCCTGGCAGTCTCCGGCGCCGACTGCTTGTATACACAGTGGACCCGCGCCGCTCTGGATGCTTCCGGCCGAGACTATCGCCTGGCGTACCACAGCACCAACGTGGCAGCTATCCAGGCGGTGGTGAGTGCCGGCCTGGCCGCGATGATCTGCATGGAAAGCCTGGTGACTGAAGACTTGCGCGTACTCGGCAGCGACGAGGGTTTCCCACCGCTGCCCTCGATGAATCTGCACTTGCTGCGCAATCCGCAAATCACCTCGCCAATCACCGAGTGCCTGGCCGAGTACATCCTGGAAGGCTTCAGACTTTAAAGGTCAGCATCACGGCACACACCACCAGGAAACCGCAGAACAGGCCACGCAACAGGCGCTCGGGTAATGCGTGGGCAACTTTCACGCCCCAACTGATACTCAGCAGGCCACCGACCGCCAGGGGTATGCCGATCATCCAGTCCACTTCGTGGTGCCAGGCGTAGGTGACGAGGGTCACGCCCGTGCTGGGCAAGGCCAAGGCCAGGGACAAGCCTTGAGCGACTACTTGGGTGGTGCCGAACACACTGGTCAGCACCGGAGTGGCGACCACCGCGCCGCCGACACCAAACAGGCCGCCCATGGAGCCGGATACGGCGCCCAGCACCCCGAGCCAGGGCCAGGAATAACGCATTTGCGCGGTCGGCGGCGCGTTGCGGGTGAACATGCGGAGCAGGTTGTAGGCCGACAACGCCACCAGAAAGGCAATAAAGCCAATCCGCATCGCGCCGGCATCAAGGCCTACCGCCCAGATCGAGCCCAGCCAGGCAAAGCTGAAACCCATAATCCCAAGCGGCAGCGCGTGACGCAGTTCAATTCGGTTGCGCTGGTGGTAACGCCACAGGGCGAGCATCACATTTGGCACTACCATCACCAGCGCGGTGCCCTGAGCAATTTGTTGATCCAGGCCAAACAATACGCCGAGCACCGGGATCGCAATCAGCCCACCGCCAATGCCAAACAACCCGCCCACCGTGCCCAAGGCAGCGCCCAGCACCAGGTACATCGCTAAATCCCACACCGCTCATTACTCCACAATCCCAGGCTCTGCATGCTACGCAGTCGGCCCTGGCGCGGAAACGCACAGCAACGCACAATGGCTGTGCCAATTTTGCACAAGCACTCAGCCATGAACCCCAATACCCTCACTGATCAGTTGAGCCTGTTTCTAGATGTGCTCGAAACCGGCAGCTTTTCCGCAGCTGCACGCCGCCACCCACTGACGCCCTCCGCGGTGGCGCGGCGCATCGACAGCCTGGAAAGCTCAGTGGGTAGCCGCTTGTTCCAACGCAGCACTCATGCGGTAGTGCCGACGCCCGCTGGCCTGGCGTTTGCCGAGCGGGCGCGGCGGATTGTCAGCGAATTGCAACTGGCGCGCGCCGAAGCGGTGTCCCTGAGCCATGCGCCGGAAGGCTTGATCCGCGTGGATGCGCCCGCGGCGTTTGGTCGACGGCATCTGGCACCGGTGATTGCGGACTTTCTGAAGGTCTACCCCGGCCTGGACGTGCACCTGCATCTGATCGACAGTTTTGTGGATATGCAGGGTGCGCACTTGGGCAAGGTCGATCTGGTACTGCGGGCCGGGCATATCGTCGACACCCGGTTGATCGCCACGCCCTTGGCCAGCATCGTGCGCATCGCCTGCGCCAGTCCCGCCTACCTCAAAAGCCGCGGCACTCCGACCCATCCCCGAGAGTTGAGTGACCATGACGGCTTGGACTGGGATGGCCTGGCGCCGATGTTCGCGTGGCGCTTCGAGTTGGACGGGCGCCGCGCAACCTATCGCCCGCGGCGCATCCGCATGAGCGCCAACAATGCCGAAGCGCTGCTCTCAGGCGCGTTGGCCGGGTTGGGCATCGCCCACCTGCCCACTTGGCTGGCCAGCGAATACCTGGTGCGTGGCGAATTGCTGCCGCTGTTTTGCGAAGATGGCCTACCCAGCCCGGAAACCACCGGAATCTATGCGCTGCGACTGGAACAGCAGGCCAACGCGCGCAGCCGCTTGCTGCTGGAGTACCTCAAATCCCGTTTCAGTCCAGTGCCGCCATGGGATCTGGCGCTACAGAGCGGCCTGGTCTGAGCGCCTGGACCGAATTATCTGGCGCATTAAAGATTTGCCCGCTAGATTTCAGCCCATACACGTTTTTAAGGCACCGCCATGAGCAAAAACCCTGATCCGTGCGAATCCCTGATGCTGAATAACCAGCTGTGTTTCGCCTTGCACTCCACTTCATTGCTTATGACCAAGGTCTACAAGCCTCTGCTGCAAGCTCTCGGCCTGACGTACCCGCAGTACTTAGCCATGATGGTGCTGTGGGAAGAGGACGGTTTGACTGTCGGCGAAATCAGCAGCCGCCTGCTGACGGACCCTGGCTCACTGACGCCACTGCTCAAGCGCCTGGAGGCCGAAGGCCTTCTCAGCCGCACCCGCAGCCGCGAAGATGAACGGGTGGTGGTGGTGGAATTGACTGCCGCGGGACGTGCCTTGCAGGACAAGGCAATGGGTATTCCGCAGTGCATCCTCAGGGCCAGCGGTTTGGAACTGGAGCAGTTGCGCAAGCTGCAAGCTGATCTGATTACGTTGCGCAGTAACCTGCAAAGCACCGTTTAGCCACCTTCACGCATTGACTTGCAGCACTCCCCGGAAAACATTTCAAAAATTATCTTGCGCACTAAATATTAGCGCTATACATTTGCCTCACAAACTAATTAGCGCGCAAATATTTTGCGAAACACTAGACCGAGGACGACACCATGCAAACTCTCTACACCGCAGTAGCCACCGCCACCGGCGGACGTGATGGTCGCGCTGTTTCCAGCGATAACATTCTCGACGTTAAGCTCTCCACGCCTAAAGAGCTGGGCGGCGCCGGTGGCCAAGCCACTAACCCGGAACAACTGTTCGCTGCTGGCTACTCGGCCTGCTTTATCGGCGCGCTGAAATTCGTTGCCAGCCAGACCAAACGCAAAATCCCGGACGACGCCTCGATCACTGCCCACGTAGGCATCGGCCAGATCCCCGGCGGTTTCGGCTTGGACATCGACCTGCACATCAGCCTGCCAGGCCTGGCCCAGGATGACGCGCACAGCCTGGTCGATGCGGCTCACCAAGTCTGCCCGTACTCCAACGCCACCCGTGGCAACGTCGATGTGCGCCTGCATGTAACCGTATGAAAAACACCCGCCCATAAAAAAACCCGACGTGAAGTCGGGTTTTTTTATGGGCGGAGCCAGAATTACTTCTTGGCGCGGCCTTTGTACGAACCGCCTTCGCGGGTGTCGATCTCGATCAGGTCGTCGATTTCGATGAAATCAGCTACTTGCAGCTCGGTACCGTTAGCCAGCTTGGCAGGCTTCATCACCTTGCCCGAAGTGTCGCCGCGAGCGGAGCCTTCGGTGTAGGCAACTTTACGCACGATAGTGGTTGGCAGTTCAACGGAAACCAAACGCTCTTCGAAGAAGATCGCTTCGCAGATATCTTCCATACCTTCTTCCACGAACGGCAGAACGGCTTCGATGTCTTCAGCGTTCAGCTCGTACATGGTGTAGTCAGTGGTGTCCATGAACGTGTAGGTGTCGCCGCTGATGAAGGACAGGGTCGCTTCTTTGCGGTCGAGGATTACGTCGTCCAGTTTGTCATCGGCGCTGTAGACGATCTCGGTCTTGTAACCGGTCAGCAGGTTCTTCAGCTTGGTCTTCATGATTGCGCTGTTACGACCAGACTTGGTGAACTCAGCTTTCTGAACCAGCCAAGGGTCGTTTTCGAGACGGATCACTGTACCGGGTTTCAGTTCTTTACCAGTTTTCATTGCATATATCCGAAATTTGGATGGGATTTACAAAAATCAAGGTGGCGTATCATATCCAACTTTCATAAAACTGTACCAGCGCCGTCGCAAGATCAGCCTGCAAGCCCTGTTCCAGACACCACGTTTCGGCGCGTTGAGTGACTTCCGGCCAGTGCTCCAACAATTTTTTCCACGGCTGTGCCATGTCACCCTCGGTGTTCCAAGCCTGCCAAAGCGCGACCAATGCCGCCTTCGCGGCCGGTGATAAGGCGGCGGTGTACAAATCCAGGAAGGCATCTAGCTTGTCGAGGTGTATGTCTTCGTCCTGGCGGTAGATGTGCCACAGCAACGGGCGCCCCGCCCATTGGGCGCGGACGAACGAGTCTTCACCGCGCACTGCGTTAAAGTCACAGCACCACAGCAGGTGGTCATATTGCTCCTGACGCACGAACGGCAGCACCTGCACGGTCAGAGACTTACGTTGATGAATATCGCCCGCGACGAGCCCTCCTACACCGAGCCAGCGCTGTACGTCACCGAGGATGCGGCCCTCCGGCACCAGTAGATGAGTGGCACGCCCGTCCGTCGATAAGACGTCCAGCCATCCGGCGAGACCAGCGTTTTCGTAGGCAAACAGTGAGAACAGCCGCGCACCATCATGCGGAATCACACCTAAGGTTTGCAGGAATTGTCGCTGCGCAGCGACATCCAGTTGAAAAGCGTGACGCTTTTCCAGCAACCCCGCCTCACGGAGCAAACCGCCAGTACCAGGTCGGAAGCCGGGGAAAAAGAAGTACTTCTGTACTCCCTTGAACTTCACCGACGGCAGGCGATGGCAGCCCACCACCCAGTCCTCGGCACTGAGGTAATCCAGGTTCATCCACAACGGCGTGCGCTCACGCTCGGCCATGGCTTCCATATACTCAGGCGGTAACTGGCAGGCGAAAGCGGCAATCACCACATCTCCGGCAGGAGTTGGCGACCATTGGGCTGGCCAGTGGTGTACATCAACGCCCTCCTGCCACTGTTGCTCCCGCTGCACATCCACCTCGGGGCACATGCGTTCGAAGGCCCGCAGGTCATCAACCCACAAGCGCACCTCGCAGCCATGCTCCACCACCAATTGCCGGGCCAGCCGCCAAGTCACGCCGATGTCGCCGAAGTTATCGACAACGCTGCAAAAAATATCCCAGCGGGCTTTCATTCCGGGCTCCAACGCTCAAAGGCTCGATTGTCCGCATAAATGCGCCGATGCAGAAGGCTTGATCGCGATTATTCTGCACAGTGGCTGTGCGACAATCGCCGCTACGCCGCAAATGCCCGCCAGGAGGCCATCATGTCGGATCAATCGTTGTCGCTGCTCAAGCTGTGCATCGCTATCGCCGTGGGTGTATGGCTGGGGTTTATCGCCATTGCGCTGACCACCTGGCTGGCGTCGAGCTACCTGTTCCCGCAAAGCCTTGCGCCGGTGGCGCAGGCAGTCCAGCAATTAGGCAAGCCGACCGTTGTCGCGCCTGAACCCCCCAACCGTATGTTCGAGCAGTACCAGCAGAACCTGCACAAGCAGGAACAGCAACAAGCCCTGGACCAGGCACGTAACAACGCACGTAACCTGTCCAACCCTAAATGCCAGTTCTGGCTGCAACAGGACCAGAATGCGCCCAATGAAAAGAGCCGGGCCAATGTCCTGCAATTCTGCGAATGATCAAGCACAACCATGAATAAGCACGCCGTCCTCCAGTTGATCCTGGAAAAACTCACTGTCGATCTCGATATCGCCCAGCGCGCCGCGCAGACCGCCTACGAAACCGCGACTCACGAAGAGAACATCGCGGAAAACAAATACGACACCCTGGGGTTGGAGGCTTCGTATCTCGCGGCCGGGCAGGCCAAACGGGTCGAGGAAATCAAGCAAGCGCTCGCGCTGTGCCAGAGCCTGCAGTTGCGTGCCTACGATGATCAACGAGGCATAGAAGTCGGCGCGCTATTGGGCCTGGAGGACGAGAACGGTCGCCAGCAATGGCTATTCCTGGCGCCTGATGCTGCAGGCTTGAAGGTGGATGTGGTCGGGCAACCGGTGACTGTCATCACCCCGCGCTCGCCCATGGGCAAAAGCCTGCTGGGCAAGTTCGAAGGCGATGAGGTAGAGATTCTGGTGGCAGGCGCCCGGCAACTGTTTACGGTTACCGAGGCCCGATAAACCACTCAGTGGACGGGCAATTCAACGCCGTCGAACAGCTCTTCCAGTTCCTGTTTGTTATGGCACTGGATCGCCTTGGCCATCACTTCGCGGGTCAGGTGCGGCGCAAACTTCTCGATGAAGTCGCACATGAACCCACGCAGGAACGTGCCACGCCGGAAGCCGATCTTGGTCACGCTGGATTCGAACAACTCGCTGGCGTCGAGAACCACCAGGTCTTTGTCGAGGTTGGTGTCGACGGCCATCTTGGCGACGATACCCACGCCCAGGCCCAGACGCACGTAAGTCTTGATCACGTCGGCGTCGGCGGCGGTGAACACCACTTTCGGTGTGAGGCCGCGATGGCTGAAAGCTTCGTCGAGCTTGGAGCGGCCAGTGAAACCGAACACGTAGGTCACGATCGGGTATTCAGCCAGGGCTTCGAGGGTCAGCTTCGGCAGTTTGGCCAACGGGTGCCCCTGAGGCACCACAACGCAACGGTTCCAGCGGTAGCACGGCATCATCACCAGGTCACCGAACAGTTCCAGGGCTTCGGTGGCGATGGCAAAATCGACGGTGCCATCAGCAGCCATCTCGGCGATTTGCATCGGCGAGCCCTGGTGCATGTGCAAGGCCACGTCCGGGTATTGCTTGATGAAATCGCGGATCACCGGAGGCAATGCATAACGCGCCTGGGTGTGGGTGGTGGCGATCGATAGAGTGCCTTTTTTCTCGTTGGAAAATTCCTGAGCGATCTGCTTGATGCTTTCGACTTTACGCAGGATCTCGCCGGCAGTAGTGATGATGCGCTCACCAGCCGGGGTGACACGGGTTAGATGCTTGCCGCTGCGCGCGAACACTTCGACGCCCAGCTCGTCTTCGAGCAGGCGTATCTGCTTGCTGATACCGGGTTGCGAGGTGTACAGGCTTTGAGCGGTAGCGGAAACGTTGAGGTCGTGGTGCGCCACTTCCCAGATGTAGCGCAGTTGTTGAAGCTTCATATGTGTCCCTCAAAGCAGATAGACGCCACGGGTATCAGCGACGGTATATAACTATATTAAAGGTTAGACTGATAAATCTAGAACTTTTTATCGTTTTCTACCGGTCATACGTCATCAATGCGTCGACCTTGTAAGGACGGCACCAAGTAAACCGGCACCGTAGACAGCTGCAGCACCCGTGCCGCGGTACGCCCAAGCGGCGCTGTCGTGCCGGTTGCATGGCTGTGGCTACCGACGATCAACAGGTCGACGGACAGCTTGCACAGTTGGTCAAGAATCACCTCGCACGGGTCGCCCTGAATCACACGTACCGAGCGGATCAACTTCAAGTCCTGCTCACCCTCCCCCAACTCCTCGCGGAAACTGTCGAGCACCCGCTGCTCGATGGTCGCCATCACCGTGCTAAGCCCTTGGGTCTGCCATTCACTCAACGCCGCTTCATCAAGGTAGCTCTGCAGCACCGATTCGGCGAACAGCCCAATAGGCTCGACCGCGTGAATCACATACAGGTCAGCCTTGAACGTTCGCGCCAGCGCCAGTGCATGCTGCATCACATAGGGCGCGTACAGACCGAGGTCCGTGGCGTACAGCATCGAACGAATCATAAAACCTCCTGGACTGCCAGGGTGGAGGAGATTGAATGAGCTTAGCAGCGGCCCTAACTCTCGGCCTGAATCCTCACCTCATTACTGATGCCATGGGGCACGTGCCCCGTGGCCACCACCTCCCTGGCTTTCTCGCAATGACCGGCTTGGTCATCGAAAAATACATCAGCGGCAAACGCTTCCAGGAACGCGGACTTCTCCAGACCGCCAAGAAACAAGGATTCGTCCAAGCGAATATCCCACTCACGCAACGTGCGAATCACCCGCTCGTGAGACGGCGCCGAACGGGCGGTTACCAAAGCTGTGCGGATCGGACAGGCCTCTTCAGGAAACTCACGCTGCAATACGTTCAGCGCGGCCAGAAACCCCTTGAACGGACCGCCGTGCAAGGGCTGGCGCGCCGATTCGCGCTCGCTGGCCTGGAACGCGGCTAACCCGCCGGCCTGATACACGCGCTCCGACTCATCGGAAAACAACACCGCGTCGCCGTCAAAGGCGATGTGCAGTTCCTCGCTGGAAGCCCGTCTCGGGCCGCCCGACAAAATCGTCGCCGCTGCAAAGCCGGCATCAAGGGCACTGCGCACATCCTCAGCATGGGTCGAAAGAAACAGATGGCAACCAAAGGCGGCCAAATAAGGATAAGGGCTACGCCCTCCTACGAAAGCGGCGCGGGAGATATCCAGGCCGTAGTGCTGAATAGAGTTAAATACACGCAGGCCAGTGTCGGCACTGTTGCGCGATACGAGCACCACTTCAACCCGGGCACGACCCAGGCTGGCGTTGAGGCTCAACAGCTTTTTGACCAGAGGGAAGGCGTCGCCGGGCTCAAGGATTTCTTCCTCGTGTTCGATCTGGTATTTGCGGTAGGCCTCCACCCCTTGAGCGAGATAGACCTTGTGGCTGTCGCTCAGGTCGAACAAGGCCCGCGACGAAATCGCCAGCACCAGTTTGTCGCCTAATCCCTTCGCCATGCATTTACCCCCCGAATCAGCGGTTATGCCGATCAATAAAACTCAAGGCCTGATACAGCGCCTGCATACGCGGTAATTCGCAGCCCGCGGCTTTGGCGGCTGCCAGAGGGCGAGCATAGATGGCCTCCAGCTCCAGCGGGCGCTTATGTACGTGGTCGTGGTACATGCTCGGCAAGTAATCGTCCATGGTTTCGGTCATGGCAAACATCTGCTCAGCGTAACTCTTGGGGATTTCCTGGCCACAGGCATGGGCACCCTGCACCACTTCAGCCATCAGCGCCTGGATCAGTTGGCGACTGGATTCGTCGGCCATCAGGGCCGTGGTGCCAGTCCCCAACACTACCGAAAGGCCGTTGTAAGGCACGTTCCACACCAGCTTGTGCCAGCGCGCCTGATGCACATTGGCCATGGCCTGGGACTCGATACCAGCCTTATGAAACAACGCGGCGCCTGCCTCGACAATTGCTTTCTGACGAACCTCATCGTTAGCAGCAGAACCGCTGTGATAGCCCAGATTGACCCGGCCCAAGGCTTGATGCTCAACCACACCCGGACCAGAACGGTGCACGCCGATATAGCACAGGCCGCCGAGCAGATGCAGCGACAGCGGCAGGTGTTCTCGCAGGCTGTCTTCTACATCCAGGCCGTTTTGAAGCAGCACCACTTTGGCATCCGGCGCCGCGATTTGGGCAATGGTCGGCGCCAACTCAACATTGCCCGTGGACTTGGTGCCCACCAGCAACCAGTCACACGGCGGCATATCGGCGGCGCGCGCGTAGGCCTGAACCGGGTACAGGTGCAACTTGCCGTGCACCGTGCTGTTGATGTGCAAGCCGTGCTCGCTGACCGCGGCATATTCGCTGCGCAGCAGAAAGTGCACATCGAACCCGGCGCGCGCCAGCATCACACCGTAGAATCCCCCGATGGCACCGGTTCCGATAATGCCAACGCGTGGCGACTGTACTGTCATGGCAAATCCTCTGGAGTACGGATCAACGCTTGATTGATCGCGTCGGCAAGGTCGGCAGATGTAAGACGTGTCTGTAATTGTCCGAGGAATTGACCCTCGCACACGACGAACAACGCGGGCAAATGAAAGATCTGATAGCGTTCAACCGCGCCACCGTTGTGCCCGGCATCCACCCAGCACACACGGTCCACCGGCAAGTGCCACCCGGGCAGTTGCTGGCGCGCCCAACGGCAGCTGGAGCATCCTACGCTGGTGAACACCACGAGCGAAATCCCTGGCAATCCCAGCAATTGCTGGTCAATATCCAGGTCGGTCAATTCCAGTTCCTTCACTATACTGCTGCCACCGCCGTCTACAGAACGGTGCTCGGAGTCCGTGTACATGGGTCGTTTTTTACCTCACCCTGATGATGTCGCTGTCGAGTTAATCCAACGCCCCTCTCCCGCCATACCCCGCCAACGCCTGCTCTCTAACGGCCTGGGTGGCATTGCCTGCAATTGGCCGCGCGCCTGGCGCCAGGGCACGGCCGTTGACTTGCACATTCCATCCCTGGGTGCCACCGCCCGCTACCCAGGCTACGTGGCGTGGTGTCGCAAGGTGGAAAACGGCTACCGCGTCGGCATTTCGTTTACCGATGAACATGCGTTGTTCGGTGCGCGCATGGGCGAACAAGCATGCCGGATAGAGCGCTACTGCCGCCAGCACGAAGATGCTGAGCCTAGCCCTGCGAAAGTCGAAGCCCTGGCCCGCGAGTGGGTGGCGCGACACGCCAGTGACTTCTCCCATGAGGCGTTTGTGCGGCCAGCAGGGGATTAAAGGGGGCTTTGCCCATTGTCGCGGGCCCGTGTTACGCGCTAAGGTTCCTCCCCCCTGCATCCAAATCATGCTGTGCTCCGCCGCACGGGGATAGCTGGCGGCCGGCACCCGTGACCCTGACGAGTAACACGATGGCTGATTTACCGATCAATGACCTAAACGTCGAATCCAACGAGACGCTGATCACGCCCGATCAGCTCAAGCGCGAAATCCCCCTGAGCGACGCTGCCCTGCAGACCGTCACCAAGGGTCGCGAAGTCATCCGTGAGATTCTCGACGGCACCGACCACCGCCTCTTTGTGGTAATCGGCCCATGCTCGATCCATGACCTCAAGGCCGCACACGAATATGCTGAGCGCCTCAAGGTACTGGCGGCAGAAGTGTCCGACACCTTGTACTTGGTGATGCGCGTCTATTTCGAAAAGCCGCGTACCACCGTCGGCTGGAAAGGCTTGATCAACGACCCGTACCTGGACGACTCGTTCAAGATCCAGGACGGTTTGCACATTGGTCGTCAGTTGCTGCTGGACCTGGCCGAAATGGGCCTGCCCACTGCCACCGAAGCGCTTGACCCGATCTCCCCGCAATACCTGCAGGACCTGATCAGCTGGTCGGCCATCGGCGCGCGTACCACCGAATCCCAGACCCACCGTGAAATGGCGTCCGGTCTGTCATCGGCCGTGGGCTTCAAGAACGGCACCGACGGCGGCCTGACTGTGGCGATCAACGCGCTGCAATCAGTTTCCAGCCCCCACCGTTTCCTGGGTATCAATCAGGAAGGCGGCGTCTCCATCGTCACCACCAAGGGCAATGCCTACGGTCACGTGGTACTGCGCGGCGGCAACGGCAAGCCCAACTATGATTCAGTCAGCGTTGCGTTGTGCGAGCAAGCGTTGAACAAGGCCAAGATCAAGCCAAACATTATGGTCGATTGCAGCCACGCCAACTCCAACAAGGATCCGGCCCTACAGCCGTTGGTGATGGAAAACGTTGCCAACCAGATCCTCGAAGGCAATCAGTCGATCATCGGCCTGATGGTCGAGAGCCATTTGAACTGGGGATGCCAGGCGATTCCAAAAGACCTGGCCGACTTGCAGTACGGCGTGTCGATCACCGATGCCTGCATCGACTGGGCCGCCACCGAAAACACCCTGCGCAGCATGCACGCCAAGCTCAAGGACGTATTGCCAACACGCAAACGCACCTGAACCGCAACTGCACACACAAAAACGCCGGGCTAAGCCCGGCGTTTTTTTATTGTCTGCTGATCACTCAGAGCTTCGCGGCATGACGCTGGTGGCGCTCCATGTAGCGTTCGACATAGGAGCAGGAAGGGATCACCGTGTAGCCAGCCTCTTCGGCAAACTTTAAGGCCTCTTCGGTCAACGCCGCCGCAATGCCGCGGCCCCGCAGTGCGTTGGGCACGAAGGTCCGATAGATATCCAGGGTCTGCTTCCCGAGGTCCATATAGGTCAGATAGGCACGATGACCGTCCACATTGGTCTCGAACTGATGACCAGCCTGGTCATGGTGGATGGACAACGCCTCGCTCATCACTACTCCTCGCGGGTCTTGAATTCTGACCCCTACCTTACCGATGTTTTTCCGGCGAAGGAACATCTACGCCACCCCGTGCCGGTTTCGACAACGAGAAAACCTTGAGCGCTAACAACCAGCACGTAGGGAATAGTAGGCACCAATCCTGAAATTGCTCAAGGCGCACTCGTCATCCCCTGCTGCTGGTGGATATAGAAGGGGCCTCGACCAAACACTGGTCGAAAGCCTGAACATTGCCGGCAGTTGAACCTTGAGACGAACAGGCGCTCTTAAAGTCACCTCTACATGAGTAAAAGATGCCCGGCCAAGCAACGCCAAACGCAACGTAAGTGTCGGCCCGAATATATAAATTTTCATCTATATACAAAGCTTAACGCATGCAGGCCGGCCCTTTCAGCCTGGATCCAATCTTCACCCGTATGAAAAAAATTGGACGGTTTTTATACAAACCTCCAAAAGATTAGCCAAAATAGATTAGGTGCGAGAATTTTTTTTGCTTCTTGCGCTACGTCAGTTTACTTACTACAAGTAATGGGTAGTATGTACGCCGGCTATTAGCTCACTCTGAGAAAGTAGCCATTTAATAGAAAGTCCTTGAAGGGGAACACGATGAACAACGTTCTGAAATTCTCTGCTCTGGCTCTGGCCGCAGTTCTGGCTACCGGTTGCAGCAGCGTCTCCAAAGAAACCGAAGCTCGTCTGACTGCAACTGAAGACGCAGCAGCTCGCTCCCAGGCCCGTGCAGACGAAGCCTACCGTAAAGCTGATGAAGCTCTGGCTGCTGCTCAAAAAGCACAACAGACTGCTGACGAAGCTAACGAGCGCGCTCTGCGTATGCTTGAAAAAGCTAGCCGCAAGTAATAATCCCTCGGGATTGTTATCAAGCCGATCCATTTATGGATCGGCTTTTTTATTGTCTGCGATTCGCACCTGAACGCAGGCAATAAAAAGCCCGCCGCAGCGCAAGGCTGTGGGCGGGCTTTTGATCGAGCAGAGTTACTGCTGAAGATCGATCAGCGAGCTGGACGCTATAGGCGCCCCACCTGGCACGCCGATTTCAGTCGGCAAACCATCTTCCGCGGCCACCACATCACGCACCTGATCCCAATTGACCCGCAGGTTATTGGCCAAGTCTTCACGCTTGAGCAAAGCGTTGATCACCGCCGTGTGCTTGTCGACCACCGATGGCGTTCCATCATCATTCAAAGGCGTATGCGCTTCCAGATAGACCTTGCCGCCGCTGCTGCCGAACTTGTAGGCATCGTTGATGATGCGCACCGACGTACCTACCGGCACCATGCCCGCCATCTCCAGCACATTATTGTTGAACATGCGGAAACAGCCATGACTGGTACGTGTGCCAATACCGAACTTCATGTTGGAGCCGTGGATCAGGTAACCCGGTGTGCCCAGGGTGAACTTGAACGGGCCCAGCGGATTATCTGGTCCGGCAGGCACCACGTTAGGCAAAGGATCACCGTTGGCGGCGTGTTCGGCCTTGATCGAAGCCGGCGGCGTCCATGTCGGGTTCGGCGTCTTGGCGATAATACTGGTGTGGGCAATGGGCGAGCCCCAGCCCTCACGACCAATCCCCAACGGGAAGGTGTAGACCACGTTCTGGCCCTTGGGGAAATAATAGAGCCGGTATTCCGCCAGGTTGATCACGATGCCCTCACGAGGCCCCGGCGGCAGGATAAAACGCGTCGGCAGCACGATCTCGGTGCCCGCTCCCGGCAACCAGGCATCAACACCTGGGTTGGCCGCGACCATTTCCGAATAGCCCAGGTCGTAAGTGGTGCCCAGGTCGGCAAAGGTGTCTTCGTACTTGGCCTTGATCACCTGGACCTGGCCGACGATGTCTTCACCCGGAGGTGGCAAGGGCAACTGCAAAGCAGATGCAGAACCCGCCGCACAGAGTGCAGCGAGAGACAGGCAGCAGGTGACGACGGAAAGGCGCGACAACATCCGGAAAATCCTTCGCAGAACGACGTGTAGGTAAAAATCGATTGTATACGTGATGTGAGCTTCTAGCTGCAAGCGTGTCGCGGCCGCTAGAGTTCGAAACGCAGCTCAGGCCAGATCGGCGGTGTGCCGCGCTTTTGGGACTCCAAGATGGCCCGGCACAAGGGGCAAAGGCGCTGGTCCTGGAAAATCGAGCGATCAACCCGCGACCAACGTGGCTGCGCTGGCAGTAACGTGCCGCACAGCGTGCGATCGATGGAGCCGCCCAGTTCCAATTGACGCGCCACTAAATGCACCCGCACTTCCTGGCAGGCGAAGAGATCCAACTGCTCGTCCGGCTCGATCAGTTGGTAGTTAAACAGTGACCAGGCAGGACGCGACATCGGGGGCTCCAGATCGGGGGGGCGCCACCTTAGCCGAAAGCCTGCCAGTAGAAAAGCGTCATAGCAGCGGTTTTAGCGTAGGCCAGACATTTTCCAGCAACTTGCCCTGAGCAGCGACAGCCGGGTGCAGCCCGTCAGCCTGCATCAATTGCGAATTGCCGCCGATTCCTTCAAGGAAAAACGGTACCAACGGCACCTTTTTCTGCTGGGCGACATCGGCAAATACTTTGGCGAAGGCGTCGACATAACGCTTCCCATAGTTAGGTGGAATCTGCATGCCCAGCAACAGCACCTTCGCGCCGCTGTCCTGGGACTTCTGAATCATCGACGCAAGATTTTGTTGCAATTGCGTAGGGGGCATACCGCGCAGGCCGTCATTGCCACCCAGTTCGATAATCACTACCTCAGGCTTATGCTCTGCAAGGGCCGCCGGCAGCCGCGCGAGACCTCCAGCACTGGTATCACCACTGATGGAGGCGTTGACCACTTTATCGTCGAAACCTTCCTTCTTGAGCCGTTGCTCCAACAAGGCAACCCACCCTTTGCGTGTATCCAGGCCGAAACCGGCACTGATACTATCGCCAACGATCAGGACTGTACCCGCCGCTGCGTTCTGGGCCATGCACATCAAGGCCAGGCCAGCACTCAAAAACCACATTCGCATCGGATTCTCCATGGGCGCAAGCATTCTCACCGCGCGGAACCTTAGCAAAGTGGTTCCCAGCGCGGAAGGTGAACTGACTATCCTGCACGAACTGAGCCTCGAACTGAACAAGGGCGATAGCCTGGCTATCGTCGGCAGCTCCGGCTCCGGTAAATCCACCCTCCTCGGCCTGCTGGCCGGACTCGACCTGCCCAGCAGCGGCGAAGTCACCCTCGCCGGACAAGCCCTCAGCCGCCTCGACGAAGACCAGCGCGCACGAATCCGCGCCGAACACGTAGGCTTTGTGTTCCAGTCGTTCCAACTGCTCGACAGCCTCAACGCGCTGGAGAACGTCATGCTGCCGCTGGAGCTGGATGGCCGCAAAGACGCCCGTGAGCGCGCCAAACACCTGCTGGAACGCGTGGGCCTCGGCCAGCGCCTCACACACTCGCCACGCCAACTTTCCGGTGGCGAGCAGCAGCGTGTAGCCATTGCCCGCGCCTTTGCCGCCGAACCGGACGTGCTGTTTGCCGATGAACCCACCGGCAACCTCGACAGCCACACCGGCGAGCGCATCAGCGACCTGCTGTTCGAGCTCAATAAAGAGAGCGGCACGACCCTGGTGCTGGTCACCCACGACGAGCGCCTGGCCCACCGTTGCCGACGCCTGATCCGCCTTGAAGCCGGCCTGATGGTCGCGCCCCTGGAGCCTTGATGGCACGTTTGCCGCTGTTGCGCCTGTTCAGCCTTGCCATGCGTCAATTGCTGCGCGATGCCCGCGCTGGCGAATTGCGCGTGTTGTTCTTTGCCCTGCTGGTGGCCGTGGCCGCCAGCACTGCTATCGGTTACTTCGGTGCACGTCTCAACGGCGCCATGATGTTGCGCGCCACCGAGTTCCTAGGCGCCGACCTGGTACTTGAAGGAAGCTCACCAGCCCGGTCCGAGCAAATCCGCTCCGGGACCGAACTGGGTCTGGATCACGCGCGAGTCGTGGAGTTCTCCAGTGTTATCGCCACAGATAACGGTATCCAGCTTTCCAGTATCAAGGCGGTCAACGAGCAATATCCGCTGCGAGGCGAACTGAAGAGCGCTGCTGCGCCCTTTGGCGATGAAACCCCTGGCGGCGGCCCCAAACCCGGCGAAGCCTGGGTGGAGGCGCGGCTGCTGACGGCACTGGACCTCAAAATCGGCGACAGCGTCGATGTCGGCATGAAAACCCTGCGTCTGGCCCGCGTACTCACCTACGAACCAGATCGCGCCGGCAACTTCTACAGCCTCACGCCAAGGGTGATGATCAACCTGGCAGACCTGGACGCCACCGGCGTGGTCCAACCCGGCAGCCGCGTCAGCTACCGCGAATTATGGCGCGGGCCGCCGGAAAGCACGGTGCTGCAAACCTATCGCGACCTGCTCAAGCCGGGGCTCGCCGCCAACCAGCGACTGCAGGACTCACGCGACGGCAATCAACAGATTGGCGGCGCCTTGGGCAAAGCCGAGCGCTACCTGAACATGGCCAGCCTGGTAGCCGTGCTGCTGGCCGGCGTGGCCGTGGCTTTGTCGGCCAACCGCTTTGCCACCCGACGCTTCGACGCCAGTGCATTGCTGCGCTGCCTGGGACTGTCACGACGCGAAGCCATGTTGCTGTTCAGCCTGCAACTGACCGTACTGGGTTTGCTCGCAAGCCTGGCCGGCGCCCTGCTCGGTTGGCTGGCACAGTTCGGCTTGTTCTATTTCCTGCACGACCTGCTGCCCGCGGATGTTCCCCCCGGGGGACTGTTGCCGGCCGTTGCCGGGATCGGCACCGGGCTGGTGGCTCTCGCCGGTTTCGCCCTGCCGCCGTTGGCAGCACTCGGTCGGGTACCGCCGTTGCGGGTGTTGCGCCGCGACCTGCTGCCAATTCCGTCCAGCACCTGGATGGTTTACGGCGCTGCGCTGTTCGCACTGGGCCTGATCATGTGGCGCCTGAGCCTGGATCTGGTGCTGACCTTCGCCCTGCTGGGCGGTGGCGTGGTGGCTGCGCTGGTCCTCGGCGGCTTGCTTTTGCTGCTGTTGCAAAGCCTGCGGCGCCTGCTGGCTCGCGCCTCCCTGCCCTGGCGCCTGGGCTTGGGCCAACTGCTGCGCCACCCATTGGCGGCGGCGGGCCAGTCACTGGCGTTTGGCTTGATCTTATTGTCCATGGGTTTGATCGCCCTGCTGCGCGGCGAATTGCTGGACACTTGGCAAAACCAGTTGCCCAAGGACGCGCCTAACTACTTTGCGCTGAACATCCTGCCGGCCGACAAGGACGCCTTTAGCGCCCGTCTGCTGGAAGTGCAGGCGCAATCAGCGCCGCTGTACCCCGTGGTGCCGGGCCGGTTGATTAGCATTAATGGCGACCCGGTACAGGACATAGTCAGCAAGGACTCCAGCGGCGACCGCGCAGTACAACGCGACCTGAGCCTGACCTGGGCCGCCGACCTGCCACCGGGCAATACGCTGACTGCAGGCTCATGGTGGTCGCAACGACCCACCGAGGATATTCCTGGCGTCTCGGTAGAAGCCAAAGTTGCTGAAAGCCTCAAGCTCAAGTTGAACGATCACCTGGTGTTCACCATTGCCGGGGAAAATCGTGAAGCGCGGGTCACCAGCCTGCGAACCATCAACTGGGATAACTTCCAGCCGAACTTCTTCATGATTTTTCAGCCCGGCACGTTGAAGGACCTGCCGGCCACCTACCTGACCAGCTTCTACCTGGCGCCAGGGCATGACCAACAAATCGTCGATCTGTCGCGAGCATTTCCGGCGGTTACGATCCTCCAGGTTGAGGCCCTGCTGGAGCAATTGCGCAGCATCCTCGCCCAAGTGACCCTGGCGGTGGAATACGTGCTGTTGTTTGTACTGGCTGCCGGGATGGCCGTGTTGTTCTCCGGTTTACAGGCCACGCTGGACGAGCGCATCCGCCAAGGCGCACTGCTACGAGCGCTGGGCGCGGAACGCAAGCTGCTGGTCAAGGCACGGCGTATCGAGTTTGGCTTGCTGGGCGCCGTCAGCGGTTTGTTGGCGGCATTGGGTACCGAACTGGTGACCTGGGTGCTGTACCGTTATGCCTTTGACCTGGTCTGGCACCCGCACCCATGGCTGTTGCTGCTGCCGATCATCGGCGCCGTACTGATCGGTGCCGCAGGAGTATTCGGCACACGCCGCGCGTTGAATGCCAGCCCACTGACGATATTGCGCGAAGGCTGAAACGCCGATGGCCCGCACTCTTCAAAGACTGCGGGCCATCATTGCCTATTTCACATATTCGATCCCGGTGATCCACCAGCACACTTCGCCACCGGGAGTCTGCACGATGGCCTCATCGTCGACCTCCTTGCGCAACAAGGCACGAGCCATCGGTGAGTCGATAGAAATGTAATCCATCCGGTCATAAATCTCGTCATAGCCGACTATGCGAAAACGCTTGGTCTCTCCCTGCTCGTTTTCAATATTGACCCAAGCACCAAAAAAAACCCTACCTTCCTGCTCGGGCATGTACTCCACCACGCGCATGTCTTCCAGACGCTTGCGCAGGTAACGCACCCGTCGGTCGATTTCTCGCAGCAGCTTCTTGTTGTACTGGTAGTCGGCATTCTCACTGCGATCCCCCAGTGAGGCGGCCCACGTCACCTTGCGCGTGGTATCTGGACGTTTTTCGCGCCACAGATAATCCAGCTCTTTCTTCAGCGCCTCATGACCTTCTTTGGTAATCAGCTTGGTACTCAAACGCATGCATCCCCAGGCAATGTCCATAGATGCCGATAGGCCAGGCAATAACTCCCTGACGTCGGTTCGCTGGGGTTGATGATAAATGAACCCGGGAAAGTAGCCAGGGCAGTCTAACCATCCAGGGTCTGATCCAGCTCAAGCAGCACACCGCGCAAACTCTGGCGTAAACCCGACACTTGCGAAGTCATCACTTTCAGGGCTTCGGTCCGCTGACTGACGGCCAACGATTGGTCATGCAACTGAGTGGTGCGCTGTTCCAATTCGCGGGTCCTTTCATCCAATTGACTCTGCTCTTGCTGCAATCGGGCCTGCCATTGATCAAGGGCTGTTTCGCGTTCCATTGCAGCGAGTTTTTGTTGGGTGAGTTCCTGAGCGACACGAGCAAGGTTGGTCAGCGTACTGTCCACTTCGAACAGGTTGCAGCGGTCTGCTGGCGCCAGTTGCTTTGGCTGCACCGGAGCGTCTGGCTCATTCATTACGGCTGGTGCAGTCCGCAACACGGTCACCGGCTCATTGATTGGCATCTGCCTTGGCTCTTCTGGCGTCTGTTCATTTACGGGCAACTGGGCAGGCTCGGTTGGGTCCGCGTCCCTGGGAGGCGCACTCATTTTCGACGAGAAGCGAATGGAAGGCACAATCAATGAAGCACTTTCGATGGGTGGCATCACCGGAGCAGACATTCCCAGGGTGATCACCTTCATCACCAGGGCCTTCTTGATGGTCACCGAATGATGCTCTTCAGGCCTCGCAGGGGGCAGTTTGCACCCTTTCAAATCGAGAAAATGATAAGAAACTTGAGTGTCGGTAACACTGCCGGTCTTAATACCCGACGCCGATGTAAGAATCTGCTTAAAAACTTGCATTGCCACCTGTAAGTCTTCCTTGGACTCTACCCCATCTAGAAAATACCGATCGAGTTTTTTGCGCAGGGTTGCGATATAGACCCTTGAACTCGCCGGCTCCACCTCTTCATCCAAGCTATAAACAAGAAAGTTTGAGGAAATCTGACCAACAGCAAATCCACAGAGCAACGCCCCGTTGACCGGCGTATCTTGGCCATCGCGTTCAAGAACAAGAGTACGTAGAAGCATCATGATAATCAGGTCTCATTAGACATTCGGAAAATCTCTACAACTCCCAGACAAACACTAGGCAGTTAGAGATTACAAACACAAAACAATTGTTCCAGCGACCTGCCTAGCGTGCACGTAGGACTTTTCCTATTAATGCTTATCGGAGTTCCCAAAAACCACTATTGCTCGTATTCTTTTTCAACATCTTCGCCCTGCGCGCACCATACTAAATGATCAAAATAACCAACCTGACAAAACATCTAAACAAGAAAACAATAATCAACGATTTTTCATTTAGCGCCTGCAAACATGAATGCCTGGGACTATTCGGAGAAAATCCTACAGTTAAAACAGCACTTCTCGATTTAATCTCAGGCTCGACACTCCCCTTCAGCGGACATATCAACATCCAAGGTATCGATACAACCACCCAATCGCATAAAGTAAAAAAGATAGTCGGCTACCAAATTAACAAGTGTGTCAGTCACCCGACGATGCTGGTTAAAGAGTTCCTTGACTACATCGCAGCCATCCGCGGACTTCGCGGCACCGAAAAGCGCGCAAAGGTTGAACATGCTGCTGCACGATTGGAATTGTCATCGGTGCTCAACGCGCCCCTTGATGCGCTGTCGATCGGCCTTAAGCGCAAAGTCGCCATCGCCCAAGCCATCTTGCACACCCCTACGCTGCTGTTACTCGATGAGCCAACTGAAGGGCTCACACCTGATCAAAAACACAAATTCAGGGCGCTTATCCAGTCGTTGACACAAGACATGACAGTGATCGTCGCCTCCCGCCACTGCGATGAATTGTCCGAGTTCTGTACTCGCGCGCTGGTTATCGCAGGCAATCGCCTGGTGGCCGACACCCCAATGCCCGATTTGCAACGCAACTCCCGTCATTTTCAGGCGGTCACCCTCGCCGCAGACGCTCCGTTGGACTTGTTGGCTCTGGCCGTACTGCCAGGTGTGGCAGGGATCGAAGAGCATCGGCATGCACCCGGTACGGTGACCGTCCTGGCCATGCCAGGACACACCATCTACCCCCACATCAATGCACTCATTGCCCATCGCCGATGGAAAATCAACTCACTGAACCTAGAGCCCGGTCGACTGAGCGATGTGGTTCATCATCTGAGCCGTGAGGCCCGTCTTTGAAACTGCTGCCAGTCATTTTCAAGCGTCAACTTCTCCACTACGCCTGCACACCCGGCACTTATCTGAGCGTTGCCATTTTTTCAGTGCTTTACGTGGCACTCGGGTTGCACATGAGTCCGTGGCCTGAACACGACATTAATACCTTGCAGGTTTTTTTCCAGTTGCACCCTTGGCTATATCTACTATTGATTCCTTCACTCGCTACGCAACTTTGGTCGGACGAATCCAATGCAGGCTTTCTCGACCTGATGAAAACAGTGCCCGTCACGACGCATGAATGGGTTGTTGGAAAATTTCTAGCAGCCTGGGCCGTGGTGGGCATGGCCCTGATGTTGGCGTTCCCCCTCGTCATCATTGCCAACTACATGGGTAATGCAGACAACAATATTATTGCCTCGCAATTTATGTCTAGCTGGCTGCTGGCAGGCAGTTATTTATCTGTTGGATTGTTTATTTTCACACTGCTGCCTCAGCGCACTGTCCTTTTCATACTGACAGTAGGCTTGCTGCTCACCTCCAGCGCTCTTTCTTATTTGCTTGATGCACTAGAGCATCAGGCGCCCATCTGGGCAATAGACAGCC
The DNA here is from genome assembly GCF_054062775.1 of Pseudomonas sp. TE3911. Taxonomy (NCBI): domain Bacteria; kingdom Pseudomonadati; phylum Pseudomonadota; class Gammaproteobacteria; order Pseudomonadales; family Pseudomonadaceae; genus Pseudomonas; species Pseudomonas sp. TE3911. The sequence goes on from NZ_JBSSFP010000001.1 coordinate 3,674,977, forward strand.
TGACCTCCCTAAGCCCTTTTTCAAGGTTCAGCGCTATTGACAACGGAAAGTTTACGCTTCGCGACATCCTTTACTTCATTAGTATAATAGTCGCCTTCCTCACAGCCACGACAGTAACCCTCAATTACCGACACCGCTGAGAAGGAAAGCCCTCCATGCAACCTACTCTGCGCAAAGGCATTACACTCACTGTCATATTGTTATTATTTCTAGCGTTCAACTTAGTTTGGATAGCGAAAATTCCTGATATTCGATGGGATCTTTCGCGACATAAGGTCCACACCCTCTCCCCACCCGCTAGACAATTACTTTCGTCGCTTGAGTCGCCAATGGACTTGTATTACTTCAATACCAATAACGACCCGAAACGAAGCTTCGCCCTAAAGCGCCACGGCAAGCACATAGAAGACCGGTTGCGGGAATACGAAAAAGCAGCGAAGGGTATGATCAATCTGCACCTTATTGATCCCGGATCTTTTTCAGAAGACGCCTACAAAGCCAGGCTTTTCGGTCTCGACGACCAGGCGGGATTTCTGGGGCTAATCGGCACCCGAGCCGGCCACGGAGCGCAACGTATTGAATCATTCAGCCTGGACCGGGAGCCATTGCTCGAATATGAAATCAGCCACCTGATCTATAAGTTGCAGTACCCAGACCGCCCCGTTATCGGACTATTGTCTGGTTTAGCGATGGGAGACTATGCAGGCCAGTTGGTGACGGAAATGCAGCGTCATTTCAACCTGGTCAATCTGGAGGCGACCACCGAGCGCATACCGGAACACGTCAAAACGCTTATGGTCGTGCGTCCTGAAGCGCTACCCGAACAATCGTTGTATGGGATTGAACAATTTGTGTTGAGGGGCGGTAAATTGATGATGTTTATCGACCCCATGCCTGAGCAAAGTTCGAACATCACGTCCGCCAATACCCGTCTGACAGAGGTGCTTTCCGCTTGGGGCGTAGAGATGCCAGCAGACAAGTTTCTAATCGACCACCGCTACGCGGAATCGGCGGCACCTGAGCTGGGTAAGCTCCCAGTGCAGTATCCGGGCAGATTGAAGCTGCCTCGGCAGGCAATGAACACGCACGACATCAGCACTTGGAAACTGAATACTGTGACGGTATCGAGCAGTGGTGCGCTTTTTCATCGCAAAAAAAGCGGCACCACCCTCACCCCGCTTCTGCAAAGTTCCGGGCAATCCAGGTTGCTGGAAACCAACCGATTTACCTCAGCACATGAGATCGACTCAACGGCCGATAACGCATCCACTCGGGCGCAACACCATGTGATTGCTGCTCGTATAGAGGGGCCAGCCTACTCAGCATTCCCCGATGGCATTAAGGAGCAGCCCGCAGGTTTGCAAAAAGCGGCACAGATCCATGTGGTGGTGGTGGCCGACACTGATTTGCTCACGGATCACATCAATAGCTCAGCGCCTGACAGCAACGCAGTCTTTATCTTAAATACGCTGGATAACCTGTCCGCAAGCGATTCACTGGCCAATATCCGCCCGCGCGCACCGATGGACAGATCGAAGAACATAATGGAGCGGATACGCGACAACGCCGAACAAGCCTACGAGCAGAAGGCGACTGAATTGGAACGGCGTCTGTTACGAACGGAACAGGAATGGCAAATGCTTAACCCACCGGCAGCCCCCCTCGGCTCCCAAGCAGTGGACACCACCCCCCAATTGGTGGCGCTCAACAAGGAGCGCCTGCGCTTACCCATGGAATTACACGCTTTGAGGGCTCAGACGCACGCTGAGGTGCATCGCCTGGAGCTCGCGATAAAGCTGTTCGTGACCTTGGCAATCCCGGGCGTGCTCTGTCTAGTCGCTTGGGTGGTTTTTGTAAGGAATAAACAGCGCCGATTACAGGCGAGTGTCGGACTCTCCTGAGCCCTCAACGCCTGGCAATCAGCCCCTGCCGGGCAATACGTGTGAGTTGACGAATCACTTCAGCCGCGTCGCTGGCACTGGGCGCCTGGATAACTGCCAGGTCGAAGCTATTACTCGCAAAACGGGCCAGGGAACCGCCATCTTCGACAAACTGGATCAGGAAAGCCGAAGGCCGCCCGGTGCGACGTGGCCAGCCGTCCAGGTAACGCAACAGCGTGGGCTGGTGCTTACCGCCCAAGAGGATTTTCGGATTGCGTTGAGTAAGGTCCGCAGTGATCGGAGCCAGGCGTATCAGGGGGCGTAGTGCATTCATAGTGTCGTGTCTCTGCCTCAAAAGTCTGCGGGCAGGTGAGAGGCAACACCGAACCAGCGCTTTAGCGGTATTTCGAAGCTGTTTCCTCAGGGGAGAACAGGCTTCTGTCGGGCTGCATCGAGTCCCAGTGGCGCCCCGCAATTAGCTGTTTAAATCGGCGCATGGGCAGCATCCTAGAGAAGCCGGATGGCCGATGTCAAGAATCCCGAGCAACGAAAAGGCCCGCACATGGCGGGCCTCTTCAGGTGTTGTAGCGGGGTCAGTTGGCTATTGCACGGTCGGCAGACAGTTTGCCGGCACCTTCCAGCAGCACTGCCACGGACCCGCCCAACAAGGCTAATGCGAACTCGTAACCGTTGTTGGCCATGAACAGACCGTTATGGATATGTACCGAGAAGATTGCCACCACCGACAGAATGGTCAGGCCCAACGCAGCAGGGCGTACCAGCAGACCGATGATCAGGGCCAGGCCGGCGAAAAACTCGGTTCCGCCCGACAGCAGCGCCATCAGGGTACCCGGCGCCAGGCCGATGCTTTCCATCCATTGGGCGGTGCCCGCCAAGCCGTAGCCGCCAAACCAACCGAAGAGTTTTTGCGAACCGTGGGCGGCGAAGATGATGCCAACAACAATGCGCAGGATGGTCAGACCGTAGCCGGCACGAGTGGACAGTAGGCTTTTGATCATTGGGCTCATGGAGTAAATCCTTTTCGAAGTAGGGGTTGGTTGGCCGCTATATTAATCAGTTTAAGCAATGATAAAAGCCGAAAAAATGCCTGATTAATATCGATAAAATCGATTACTTCCGTGAGGCAATTTTCGGTGCTGGCGGCTCCAGGGACTCACGCTCCCGATCGAACGCCAAGAAGTACTTGTTGACGCTATTAACATAGCTGACGCCGCCCATTCCCACCTGTTCCATGGCAATGCGCTCCACCTGGAAGAACCATTGGTTGGGGTTCAATCCCCGGCGCCGGGCCTCGGTGCGCATACCCTGCACGCGCTCCGGGCCCATGTTGTAGGCCGCGAGTACAAAAGCCATGCGTTCACGCTCGTTGAGCTTGGGGCTGGCGAAGAACTTGCGACGGATCAACGCCAGATAACGCGCGCCCGCCTGCACATTACTGTCGAGACTTTCGATATTGTTGACGCCCACCCGCTGGGCCGCTGAGGGTGTGATCTGCATCAAGCCGGTAGGACCACCGCTGTTGCGCGCGCCAGGATCGAAGGCGGATTCCTTGAAAGCCAGCGCTGCAAGGTTAAGCCAGTCCATGCCCTGCTCGCGGGCATGTTTTTGCAGCACTGGCCGCAGCTTTTCCAGGCGCTGGCGGTCGGCGCGGGCCAGTGGGTTGCGCACCTGGTAGAGGCGTCGATAAATACGTTGAAACGCCACGTCCTGGTCGGAAGGCGTGCGATAGGTCTTGAGAAATCGATCAATACTTGCACGCAGCATCGAAGCGTCCTGGCGAACAAACCAGTATTCATCGCCGGGTTCGCTGATGACGACTTGTTTGTCGAAGCGCAACTTGGGCAGGATCTTCGACCAGCGTTCGGCAATCGGTTTCTCGACAATGGTGAGATGGAAAATCCCCGCCTGCACCATTTCCAGAACGTCCTCCACTGCCAGGGTCGGGTCCACCCATTCCACCTTCACCGGTGGCTGCTTGTGCAGAGCCAGCTTCTGATTGACCTGGCTGATGGCATCCGCTGCCGCACTGCCAGTGGTCAGCGCCAGCGTTCGTCCTGACAGTTGCTCCAACTTGGTAAAACGCCGCTCTCCCTTCACCCCCACCAGCCACAACGGTACAGCGCTGGCAATCGGGCTACTGGTGCTGATTTTGTGAGCAGCTTTCACATCAAGCAACTCCCCAGGAGCAACCAGATCGCCTTCACCACGGGCCAGCGCGCCGAGCAATTGATCCTTGGCCTTGGGGATTATCTTGAGGTTTATTTCCTGGCCATCACGGGCGTGACCGTTGAGGTACTGCTCGAAGGCGCGTAGGCGGTGGTATTCAACACCGATGGCCTGGCCCTGCACCTCTCCGGAACTGTTGCGACTTTGGTTGACCAATACCCGAAGGGTGCGACTTGAACGAATCTCCGCCAAGTCACGGACCTTGCCAGGCTTGGTCACTTCCAGCGGCCCGTCCAGACGCGCAACCGCCGCCAAAGGCAACAGTAACGCCAGGCACAACATAAGCAACGCCGAGGGTCGGATCATCCGCTCTCCGGAAAGAATACTGGCCAACGCGCTCGCGAAAAACGACGCGGTGGAGGTCAGAAACAGAGCGCTTTATGCGCAGGCTTTGCGTGCAACGGTGGCACAGTGCAGGGCGTTCAGCCAAACACGATGTCACTTGCGACGTTCAAAGACAGCTATAACTCATTGTAGTTCTTCGTTTTTCTTATAAATCTACAGCTCTGATATGCTTTCCGGCCGCAGGCGGAGATAGCACCATGCAACTCATTGATATCGGCGTCAACCTGACCAACCCCAGTTTCGACGACAAGCACCAGGCCGTTCTCGACCGCGCCTACGCCGCCGGCGTGCAGCAATTGGTACTCACCGGCACCAGCGTCGACGGCAGCGAACAGGCTCTGGAACTGTGCGTCAACCTCGACGAAAGCGGCCAACGCCTGTTCAGCACCGCAGGCATCCACCCCCACTCCGCCAGCGACTGGAACGGCGACAGCGCCCAGCGTTTGCGCGGTTTACTCAGCGAAAGCCGCGTACGTGCCGTGGGCGAATGCGGCCTGGATTTCAACCGGGATTTCTCACCGCGCCCGCAACAGGAAAAAGTCCTGGAAGAACACCTGGCCCTGGCCGTCGAGCTAAAGCTCCCGGTATTTCTCCATGAGCGTGACGCTAACCAACGCCTGCTGGAGATCCTCAAGGACTACCGCGACCACCTCCCCGCCGCCGTAGTGCATTGCTTCACCGGCGAACAGGCGGCGCTGTTCAGCTACCTCGACCTCGATTTGCACATTGGCATCACCGGCTGGATATGCGACGAGCGCCGTGGGACGCACCTGCACCCACTCGTCAAAGAAATTCCCCGGGGCCGCCTGATGCTGGAAAGCGATGCGCCTTACCTGCTGCCGCGCACCCTGCGTCCCAAGCCGAAAAACGGTCGTAACGAACCGGCTTATCTGACGGAAGTACTGCGCGAAGTCGCCCTGCACCGCAACGAAAGCGCGCAAGACTTGGCCGACCACAGCACTGCCTGTTCACGCGCTTTTTTTGGGTTGCCGACCTTGGATTGATGCGGCGCATTGACCCATGTCAAAACCGGTTTTCTGAGTAGCGGCACAATAATGGCACCTTGCCAATGCTGTTTCCGCTATCAGAGAAAACCTTCCATGGGTGCCTGGCTTAGCAATATCTCGCTGAAGTACAAATTCTGGGCCGTCAACGCGGTCGCCTTCATCACCACACTGCTGCTGGTGCTGTACGCCGTGCAACTCGAACAACAAGCGCGCAGCACAGCCTCCCAGGTTTCGGCGCAGGCCCAGGGCCGATTGCTGGGGGCCTGGCCAACCAACCAGCCGCTCCCCAAGGACGCGCATTGGCTGACGTTTTCCCGAGGCCAAGTCCCACAGTTGGGCGATTTGGATCTGTCAGCCCTGAGCACCACCACCGGCTGGGTCGAACTCAATCACATGCCGCTGTTTGGCGAAAATCCATTGATAGGCGCTGAAGTCATTACACGGCCGGATGGGCAATACATTGGCGTACTTGCCTACGCGCCAAGCTTGAGCCAGGTCTTCAGTGACCGCTTCGCTAATTACGCTGTGGCTGTCGCAATCCTGATGCTTGTAATGCTTGGCGCTTCGCAACTGCTGATCCGCTTCCTGCTCAGTCAGCTCAACACGCTCAAGGATGTCATGCTGCACGTGGAGAAAACCGGCGACCTGTCGGCCCGCGTCCCCCTGGCCTGCAAGGATGAAGTCGGCCAGATGGCCAGCGCGTTCAATGCCATGCAGGCTGGCTACCAGCGAGTGGTCAGCACCGTGGCGCGCACCGCTCGGCAACTGGACGAAGGCGCTGCACGTCTGGCCAGCAGCATGAATGAGGTGCAGCACGGCATGCTCGGCCAGCAAAGCGAAACCGACCAGGCCGCCACGGCCATCAACGAGATGACCGCCACCGTCTACCACATCGCCCAACATGCTGGCGCCACGCGAGATTTGTCCCAATCCGCCGACACCCTCGCCGGTAGCGGCCAGGAAGTGGTGACTCGGGTAAGACACTCGATTGCCGGACTCTCCAGCGGCGTGCAACAAACTGCCGTAATGATCCAGAAGCTTGCTGAAGACAGCCAGAAAATCAACGGTGTGGTCAGCGTGATTCACAGCATCGCCGAACAGACCAACCTGCTCGCCCTCAACGCCGCTATCGAAGCCGCCCGCGCTGGAGAAATGGGCCGTGGCTTCGCAGTGGTCGCCGACGAAGTGCGCAATCTGGCCAAGCGCGTGCAAAGCTCCACCGACGAGATCACCCGTATGGTTTCAGCGCTGCAAGCCGGTACCCGCGACGCGGTGGACTTTATGCAGGAAAGCTCGTTCAAGGCCGACGACTGCGTGCAACAAGCCCAGGAAGCCGGTGCCGCACTCGCCGAAATCACCGGTGCCGTGGCGCAGATGCGTGAAAGCAACACTCAAATCGCCGTTGCCGCCGAACAGCAAAGCCATGTGGCCGAAGAGATGAACCGCGCAGTGGTCAGTATCCGCGATGTGACCGAGAACACCGTGCAACAAACCGTGGATTCGGCAACGACCAGCAATGAACTGGCGACGTTGGCAGGGGAGTTGAGCAAGGCGATTGGGCAATTGAAACTGTAGGACTGGCTATGAGCCCCATAGCGAGCCGCAATTCGCCCACGCGCCTGCCCCCACCTAAACTCTCTCCATGTTGTTTCAACGGACAGAGGAATCACCATCATGGGCAAACGTCATCCCAATTTCCCCGCCTGGCAATGGCGTAGCTACCCGCAGACGCACCAGCATCCAACGAACCTGGCCTTGAACCTGATCGCCGTGCCGCTGTTTATCGTTGGCTTTCTGTTGATCGTTTCTGGGGCCTTTAGTCTGAGCCTGGCCAGTTTCGCCGTTGGCGTAGTCGGCATTCTGGCCGGCCTGGCATTGCAGCGTCATGGTCAAAGCCTGGAAGCCCAGGTGAGTCAGCCGTTCAGTGACCGCAAACATGCGGTGAGCGCCTGGTAATTGAGCAGTTCGTGACCTCTGCGCGCGTTGTGTCAAGCAGTGGCGGGTGGCGCGCCTGGCGCCAGCGCCATCTGCACTGATGCTTAAGCGAATACCACAACAGTCTGGCGGCTGATAGCAATCAACTCGCCGGTAGGGCTCCACAGCGCAGCGGCAGCATGGCCGTAGCCGTCGCGGGCGTGTTCGATGTTGACGCAGTACTGGCACCAATCGAGGGTGGTCAGATCCTGCAACGGTTGGATGAATTCGATGGTCCAGGTCAGGGTGCTGCCCGGTGCCGGTTTCTTCAGGTGCGGCAGCAATGCCGGTGGCCAGGCGTCGACCAGGGCGAGGATATGCGCCTCGGTCAACGGCTCTACTTTCACATCCCCACGCAAGCGAACCCAGCCCCCCATTTCGCGGGACTTGTTACCGGTGAATGGCAGGCCGCCGACGCTCCAGCGCATTGCCAAGTGACGCATAAATTCAGGCGTCACGCCCTTGATATAGGGCAACTCCTGGCACTCGTCCCAGTGTTTGAACACCGGCGCCGCGTCGCTTGCCACATCTATCTCTGACTCACGGGATGCGCCAAAACTGGCTTGCACCAGGGTCGCCACTTCACCGTTCTGAACGACGCGGCCTAGCAACTGACTGACTGCCTTGCCTTCGCGCAACACTTCGACTTGATAACTGGCGGGCACATCGGGCGCCACCGGCCCCACGAAGGTTATGGCCAACGACCGCAATGGTCGATCCGCAGGCACTTGGGCACGCAGTGCTTCGTATTGCAAAGCGGCGACCAGCCCGCCAAACGTCGCGCGACCTTGGGCCCATTCAGCGGGGATGGTGACATCCAGCGGGTGGCTACGGGCAGCGTCGAGCAAATCACTAAAGCGCATGGCGACCTCAGGTCAAAGGAAACAGATGAGGGATCTTAACCATCGTGCAGGTGAGGTACAGCGCGTATTCCGGCCAAAAACCGGACCGATTCAGAAACAATCCGCGCTGAGCTTGTCCAGCACCCGATCCGCCTGTCCCTCGGCTTTTGCCATGGTTTTGTGCCATACCGCCACACACGGTTGCAGATCCGCTTGATGTTCAGCCTGGGCCAACCACTGCCAGCAGTCATGCCAATCGCCCAGGGCACCTTGGGCTTTCTTCAGGCGCGACATGGCATTGGCGGGCAGTTTGTCCAGTTCCGGATACGCCTCGGCCGCATAACGCACGCGCTTGATCAACAAACGCAGACGGTGGCGATCATGGCCGGGATCCTTGAGGGCTTCACCGAGGGTTTTCCATTGCTTGGCCAGCCGCTTCTCGATGCGCGAGCGCAGGCCTTTGAGCAATTTCTGATGTTGGGAGGCGCGAATAAAGCGTGGGAAAGCATCCAGAATCTGCAGCAAGTGCGCCAACTCCGGACTTTGCGCTACCTGGCGATACGCATCGGGCTGTAGGCGCAGACGCCGATCTGCCGCTTCGTGATGACCATGCTGATGCAGATAAGCAGCCAGCACTTCACGATCACGCAGGGGGGTGGTCAATCGGCCAACGGTGCTGGCAGCCAATTCGAGCTGTTCGACGCCTGGCAACCCACGCAAGGGTCGCAACAGGCTGCGCAGGCGCCGCACGGTGGTGCGCAAGTCATGCAGCGCTTCATCGTCGGTGACGGCGGCGAGGCGAGCCTGGCAGCTCAGCAACCCTACTTCCAGGCCAATGACCTGAGCGACTAACTGATCAACCAACGCTGACATCCTGCCCCCGCCTTTTGATGAAAAATCCTACTTGCTGCCCATGGCTCAACGCCCGGCGCGCGACTCACGAATATAGAACCGTGCCTTCTCAGCCTTGTTGGAGCAGCCTTCAAACGCTTCAAACTGTTGCTGTGTCTTCGCACCGGTCAAGAGGGACAACGCCTTGGAATAGCTGACGGTACCGGCGAACCCTTCGGCCTTGGCCAGGTCCAGTTCTTTCCAGGCAGCGTCCAATTGCGCGCCGCAACTATCGCGGTAAGCGGTTTTCCCGGCACAACCGGCCAGGGCCAACAGAATCACAGGCACACACATCCAGGCTTTCATCAATGACACCTCAAAATAAAGAAAAACAGTCGTACGGTTGTAGACGTTGCCTACAACAAAAAGTGCCTTGTCCTTAGCCTGAAATCGATAGTACCTATTGCCAGAGCATACCCGAGCCTACTCGCTATTCTGGAAAAATATTACGCAGTTCAGCGAAGATTGAAGCGGCCCCCTCAATGGGTGCATTGTGAGGACCTGCCGATCAAAGGATATGGACCATGAAGAAACGTGTTGCCTTGGTGCTGGGCTCCGGTGGAGCCCGGGGCTACGCCCATATCGGAGTGATCGAAGAAATTGAACGGCGCGGCTATGACATTGCCTGTATCGCTGGCTGTTCCATGGGCGCGGTGGTGGGTGGGATCTACGCCGCGGGCAAGCTGGACGAGTATCGAAACTGGATTGAAAGCCTTGATTACCTCGACGTGCTGCGTCTGGTGGACGTGAGTTTTCGCCTGGGAGCGATTCGTGGCGAGAAGGTCTTCGGACAGATCCGCAAGATCGTCGGCGAGATCAATATCGAGGAGCTGCGCATTCCCTACACGGCCGTGGCCACCGACCTCACCAACCAACAGGAAATCTGGTTTCAGGAAGGCTGTCTGCACCAGGCCATGCGCGCTTCGGCCGCAATTCCCAGCCTGTTCACCCCAGTGATGCAAGGTAACCGCATGCTGGTGGACGGCGGCCTGCTTAACCCACTGCCTATCGTGCCGGTGGTGTCGAGCCATTGCGACTTGATCATCGCAGTCAACCTCAACGCCACCAACCAGAAACACTACCAATTGCCGGTGATCCAACGTCCGCCGGCGTTCAAGAGCCGCTTCAACAGCTTGGCGAAATCACTCGGCTCGCACCTGCCGTTTCGTCGTAAGCAAGCCGAGCAGTTAATGAAGCTGGAGCAGGAAGCGTTGCAGGCCCAGGCGGCCGACATCAACCCTTGGCTGGATTCGGCTGAGCCCGAGTCCCAACAACCCGCCGCTGCGCCGGAAAAACCCGGGGCGCCGAAGTCGGCGACCGGTTCGTTCATCATTGATAACGTGGGGCCGGCGTCGTTGCTGGACCTGATCAACCAGAGTTTTGAAGTGATGCAGACGTCATTGGCTCAGTACAAAATTGCGGGCTATCCGCCGGATGTATTGATCAACGTGCCGAAGCGGGTGTGCCGGTTTTTCGAGTTCTACAAGGCGCCGGAGTTGATCGCTTTGGGGCGCGAAATTGCCAGCGATACGTTGGACCGCTATGAAAGTGAACAGCCCTGAGTGCTTCGACAGGCGCCAGACTCTAACCGCCTAACAACCGATACCCGACCCCCGCCTCGGTCACGATAAAGCGTGGCTGAGTCGGATCGTCCGCCAGTTTCTGGCGCAGATGGCCCACCACAATCCTCAGGTAGTGACTGTCCTCGGTATGGGTCGGCCCCCAGATATCCTTGAGCAGTTGCTGCTGGGTGATCACCCGTCCCGAGTGCCGCGCCAACTGCGCCAACACGGCATATTCCTTTCGAGTCAGCGCCACTTCGACACCGTCCAGCAGCACACGGCGATAGGCCAGATCGACCGTCAGCGGGCCGAAACTCAACGCCGCTTCCTGCGCCTCACCTGCGGGCGCCTGGCGCAGGAGCGCGCGAACCCTGGCGAGAAACTCCTGGATTCCAAAAGGCTTGGTCACATAGTCATTGGCGCCGCCGTCGAGGGCTTGGACCTTTTGCCCTTCGCTGGCGCGCACCGACAGCACCAATACCGGCACCGTCGACCACTCGCGAAACTCACGCAGCACTTGCTGGCCGTCCATGTCAGGCAAGCCTAGGTCGAGCACCAGCAAGTCCGGCTTGCTCAAGGCCGCCTGGGCCAAGCCTTCGTTTCCGGTGCCCGCCTCAATCACTTTGTAACCCTGAGAGGCCAGGCTGATGCGCAAGAACTTGCGGATCTGCGGTTCGTCATCAATGACCAAAATCGTCGCGGTCTGGCTCATGGTGTCCCATCAAAATCCGTGGAGAAAAGAGGGTAGCTCACGACTCAGGCTCCAGGCCAGGCTGTGCAGGCAATGGAAGGAACAAGGTGATGCAGGTACCGCGCCCTTCAATGCCATCGGCCACGCTGATATGCCCACCGTGCGCCCCGACCATCCCCTGGCAGATCGCCAAACCCAGGCCGGTGCCCTGCCCGCCCCGATCACCGCGCGCAGCGGTGTAGAACATATCGAAAATCTTCGCGCGCTCATCCTCGGGGATGCCCGGCCCCTCATCGGCTACCGCGAAAAACAGTTGCTTATCCGACACGCCGGCACTCAATTGCAAACGTCCCTGAGGGGGTGAAAAGCGTGCGGCGTTCTCCAGCACATTGACCAGCGCCTGTTCGATCAGCGCCGCATGCACATACAGCAACGGCAACTCAGGCGGCACCTCGGTGCTCACCTGCAATGGCGCCAGTACCGCACGCAAACGGCCAAGGGCGCTGCCGACGATATCGCCCGGCGACACCCAATCACGCGCCAGCTTGAGAGCGCCATGGCCCAAGCGAGTCATGTCCAACAGGTTCTGGATATAGCGATCGAGGCGCTCGGCTTCATCACGCGTGCCTTCCAGTAATTCGCGACGGTCCTCCAGGGGAATGGCTTCACCCAACGCCAGCAGGCTGTCGATACTGCCGCGCATGGACGTCAGCGGCGTACGCAAATCGTGAGACACCGACGCAAGCAAGGCACTGCGCAGTTGCTCGGTTTCGCCGTGCAGGCGTGCGGATTCTAGCTCCTGCGCCAACTGCGCACGGGCCAGGGCCTGGGCCAGAGGTTGACTCAGAGCAGTAAGCAAGCGGCGGCGCTGACCGCTCAACGCCTGGCCCGGTTTGGCACTGACACCGAGCAAGCCCAGCGGACCTTCCTCGCCCGACAACGGCCACCACCACCAGCGCCCAAACGGCAACGTGCCGGTGCCCATGCCCGCGGGTTGGTCATGTTGCCAGGCCCAATCGGCGGCGGCGCGTTCGGCTTCGCTGAAGGTCAGCGGGCCGCCGGTTTCGATCTTCCAACCACCCTGTCCATCGCGATTGACCAGGCACAGGTCCAGGTCGTTCCAACCTTCAAGGTGATGGGCCGCCGCGCTGACCACGGCCTGGCGGTCAGTGGCGGCGGTGAGTTTGCGTGACAGGTCAAGCAGCTCGCTGGTTTCCTCCTGGGTATCGCGCAACGCCTGCAACTGTCGACGCTGGCGCGCCGCGAGGTTGCCGGTGAGCGCTGCCATCAGCAGGAAGAACAGCAGGGTCAGCACATCTTCTTCACGCTGGATGGAGAAGGAAAAATTCGGCGGAATAAACAGGAAGTCGTAGGTCAGAAATGATAAAGCCGCGCAGACCAGGGACGGCCCCAGGCTACTGCGTACCGCGACCAGCAATACGGCAGCAAGAAACACCAGCGAGATATTCGGCAACGGCAACACACTGGACACCGCCCAGGCCACGCCGGCAGCAATCACCGTCGCCACCACTGCCAAAAAGTAGTCGAACCACACCAGCCCGCGCACCTGCGGCAAGCGCGGCGCCGCGGGAATATCGTCACTGTCGAGCACGTTGATTTCCAAGCCGCGCGCATTGCGCAGCAGACGCGCCGCCAGGCCTCCACCGAATAAACGACGGCGCCAGCGCATCCGTGACTGTCCCACCAGCACCAGGCTGGCGCGGCGTTCGGCGGCGTGCTGGATCAAGGTTTTGGCCACCTCCCCCGCCCGCAGCAACACGACTTCCCCGCCGAGACGTTCGGCCAATTGCTGGGCGTTTTGCAGGCGCAGACGCGACTGCTCATCCCGTGCCCGGCCGTTATCGATATGCACCAGGCTCCACGGCAAATGTCGACGCTGCGCCACACGACTGGCATGCCGCACCAGGCGTTCGGCCTGCGCGTCGCCATCCACACCCACCAACAAGCGGCCGCGCACCGCCGGCGCGGCCTGGCCGAGCTGGCGATAGCCCTGGGCCAAGTCGTCGTCGACATGGGCTGCGGCCGTCTGCATCGCCAGCTCGCGCAGGGCCATCAGGTTGGTCTGGGTGAAAAACGCATCGATGGCCGCACGGGCCTGTTCCGGAACATAGACTTTGCCGTCGCGCAGGCGCTCCAGCAGCTCGCGGGATGGCAGGTCGATCAGCAGCAGTTCGTCGGCTTCTTGCAGTACCCAGTCCGGCAGCGTTTCACGCACCTGCACGCCGGTGATCCCGCGCACTTGGTCGTTGAGGCTTTCCAAGTGCTGAACGTTGACCGTGGTAAACACATTGATGCCCGCAGCGAGCAGTTCCTGAATATCTTGCCAGCGCTTTTCATGGCGGCTGCCGGGCGCGTTGCTGTGGGCCAGTTCGTCCACCAGCACCAGCTTGGGCTTGGCGGCGAGCAGGCCGTCGAGGTCCATTTCTTCGAGCATCACACCGCGATATTCGCTGCGCAGCAACGGTTGCTGTGGCAGGCCGGCGAGCAAGGCTTCGGTCTCGGCGCGGCCGTGGGTTTCCACCACACCGGCGACCAACTTGACGCCTTGGCGCAGTTGGGTGTGGGCCGCCTGCAGCATGGCGTAGGTCTTGCCTACGCCGGGTGCGGCACCGAGGAAGACTTTGAGCCGGCCACGACCATTACGGGGTAGATCGGCTAGCAGGGCATCGGCGCGGCCGGAGTCGCTCATGCGGGCAGTGTCCTTCAGGTGATGATGTAATCGGGCAAGTGAAGATCAACTGTGGGATCAGAGTTTTTCCAGCGCCATGTTCAGCGCCAGTACATTCACTACCGGTGGCCCCACCAATGGGCTTTCGATGTGCTCATCCAACAGCCGTTGCAAGGTCGACACCGGCACATTCCGCGCCGCCGCTACCCGCACCAGTTGATAGGCAATCGCCTGGGGTGGCAAGTGTGGATCAAGACCGCTGCCAGAGGTAGTCAGCGAGGCCAAAGGTACCGGGCCCTGACCTGGCACCAGCTGTTTATTTGCGTCATCGAATACGCGGGTGGCTAACGCTGGGTTACTCGGGCCAAGGTTACTGGCGCTGCTGGACACCGTCGCAAAGGCGCCCGCCGATGGACGCGGGTGAAACCAGCTGTCGCCGGTAAAATCCTGGGCGATCAGGCTGGACCCGCGCACCTTACCATCGGCGTCGCGTACCAGGCTGCCGTTGGCCTGATCGGGGAATGCCACCTGGGCGACGCCGGTCACCACCAATGGGTAGGCGACGCCGGTGATCAGGGTCATGAGCACTAAAAGGCTCAGGGCTGGACGGATGATGTTGGACATTTCAGGTTCCTCAATTCGTTGGATACAGCGACCTTGGTCGCAGTGGGGCTGCTTCGCAGCCCTGCGCGGGGCAAGCCCGCTCACTACAAGGTCTGGCTTATACGAGGTGCAGGGCGGTCAACAGCATGTCGATGGCCTTGATACCCACGAACGGCACCAACAACCCACCCAAGCCATAGATCAACAGGTTGCGCCGCAGCAACGCCGCTGCACTCGCTGCCTGCACGCGCACACCGCGCAATGCCAACGGGATCAACACCACGATGATCAACGCGTTAAACACAATGGCCGACAGGATCGCGCTCTGCGGACTCTGCAAGTGCATGACGTTGAGCACGCCGAGTTGCGGATAGATCGAGGCAAACAGCGCCGGCAGAATCGCAAAGTATTTGGCCACATCGTTGGCGATTGAAAAGGTGGTCAGCGCGCCACGGGTCACCAGCAATTCCTTGCCGATCTGCACCACGTCCAGCAGCTTGGTAGGGTCGCTGTCGAGGTCGACCATGTTGGCGGCCTCACGGGCGGCTTGAGTGCCGTCGTTCATCGCCATGCCCACGTCGGCCTGCGCCAGTGCCGGGGCGTCGTTGGCGCCGTCGCCGCACATTGCCACCAGGCGCCCGTCGTTCTGCTCATGACGGATACGTGCGAGTTTTTTCTCTGGCGTGGCTTCGGCCAGCACGTCATCCACGCCCGCCTCAGCGGCAATCGCAGCAGCCGTCAGCGGGTTGTCGCCAGTGACCATCACGGTGCGGATGCCCAGTTTGCGCAGCTCGGCGAAACGTTCGCGGATGCCGGGCTTGACCACGTCCTTCAAATGAATCGCACCAAGCAGCTTGCCATCGGCGCACACCAGCAAAGGCGTGCCGCCGCTCTGGGCGATCTTGTCGATTTCCCGCGACAGCGCAGGTGCAAGGTCCTGACGCTGCTGGCCGATAAATGCCAGCAGCGAATCCACCGCGCCTTTGCGGTACACGCGGCCCTGGTAGTCAACGCCGGACAAGCGGGTTTCAGCGCTGAACGGCACGGCGGTCAACTCGTCCTGGGAAGGCTCGGCCTGAGGGTGCAAGGCGCGCAGGTATTCAACGATGGATTTGCCTTCCGCCGTGTCGTCCGCCAGGGACGCGAACAGCGCGCCTTCGGCCACCTCGCGACCGCTGACGCCGGGCGCCGCGACCACCGCCGCACACCGGCGATTACCAAAGGTGATGGTGCCGGTCTTGTCCAACAGCAACACATGTACGTCCCCGGCGGCTTCCACCGCGCGGCCAGACTTGGCGATCACATTGAGGCGTACCAGGCGGTCCATGCCGGCAATGCCGATGGCCGACAACAAGCCGCCAATGGTCGTGGGAATCAGCGTCACAAGCAGTGCGACCAGAAACACCAAAGGCAAGCTGCCATTGGCGAAGTGGGCGAACGGCTGCAACGTTACGACCACCAGCAGGAAGATCAGCGTCAGGCCGATCAGCAGGATATCCAGCGCGACTTCATTGGGGGTCTTCTGGCGCTTGGCGCCTTCTACCAAGGCAATCATGCGGTCCAGGGTGGACTCACCGGGGTTGGCGGTGATGCGGATCATCAGCCAGTCCGAGACCAGCCGGGTGTTGCCGGTAACGGCCGAGCGGTCGCCGCCAGACTCACGGATCACCGGGGCGGATTCGCCAGTGATCGCCGCTTCGTTAACCGCCGCGATGCCTTCGATCACCTCGCCGTCACCGGGGATCATTTCCCCTGCGGCAACCCGCACCACATCACCCTTACGCAGGCTGGTGGCCGGCACGACCTTGAAGCTGCCATCGGCTTCCTTGCGCCGTGCACTCAGACCTTCACTGCCTGCCTTGAGGCTGTCGGCGCGAGCCTTGCCTCGCCCTTCGGCCAAGGCTTCGGCGAAGTTGGCGAACAGAACGGTGAACCACAACCACACGGCGATCTGCACGGCAACGAAGGTCGGCACGGAAGTGTCGGGCACGAAGCACAGCACCGTGGTGAGGATCGCAGTCAGTTCGACCACCAGCATCACCGGCGAGCGTTTCAGTTCGCGCGGGTCCAGCTTGACGAACGCCTGGACCAGCGCCGGGCGCCACAGAGCAGAGATAGCGGTTTTGGCAGGCTCCTGGGGTTTGACCGGGGCCGCGTTTTTTGCAGGCATATTCATGTTCATATCCCTTCTCAGAAGCCCATGCTCAAGTGTTCAGCGATAGGACCCAGCGCCAGCGTCGGCAGGAAAGTCAGGCCGCCCACCAGCAAGATGGTTACGGTCAACAGAGTCACGAACAGCGGGCCGTGGGTGGGGAAGCTGTTCTGGCCAATCGGTGCGCTCTTTTTCATCGCCAGGCTGCCGGCCAGGGCCAGTACCGGCAGGATGTAGCCAAAGCGACCGATCAGCATGCCCAGGCCGAGCATCAGGTTATGGAACGGCGTGTTGGCACTGAAGCCGCCAAACGCAGAGCCGTTGTTGGCACTGGCGGAGGTGTAGGCATAAAGCAACTGGCTGAAGCCATGGGGACCAGGGTTGCTGATAGCGCCGGCCGGGCCTGGCAGGCTGGCGGCAATGGCGCCGAGCACGAGCACGCCGACTGGCATCACCAGCAAGGTCACGACGAGCAACTGTACTTCCTTGGCCTGGAGTTTCTTGCCCAGGTATTCCGGCGTACGGCCGATCATCAAGCCAGCCAGGAACACCGCGATCAACACGTTAAGCAACATCCCGTACATACCGGCGCCGACGCCGCCAAAGATCACTTCGCCGACCATCATGTTGACCAGCGCCACCATCCCGCTGAGGGGGCTGAGGCTGTCCTGCATGCCGTTGACCGAACCGTTGGACGCCGCGGTGGTGGTCACTGACCACAGCACCGTGCCAGTGGTGCCGAAGCGCGCTTCCTTGCCTTCCAGCGGCGCTGTTTGCTCTACGGCCGGGTTGTTCAGGGTCGGATTGGGCTGATACTCGGACCACAGTGAAGTCGCGCCGCCGATCAGGAACAGCGCCAGCATGCAGCCAAGAATGGCGCGGCTTTGGCGCAGGTCTTTGACGTAATGACCGAAGGTGAATACCAACGCCACCGGAATCAGGATGATGGACGCCACCTCAAACAGGTTGGCCCAGGCAGTCGGGTCTTCAAAGGGATGCGCCGAGTTGACGCCGAAAAAACCACCGCCGTTGGTGCCCAATTGCTTGATTGCAATCTGGCTGGCCGCCGGGCCCAGGGGGATCACCTGATCCACGCCTTGCATCGTCACGGCATCAACGTAATGGGCGAACGTCTGCGGCACGCCCTGCCACACCAGGAACAACGCCAGCACCAGGCACAACGGCAACAGGCCGTAGAGGGTAGCGCGGGTCATATCGACCCAGAAATTCCCCAATGTCTGGGCAGATTTGCGACCGATCCCACGGCACAAAGCGACCAGGACTGCCAGCCCAGTGGCCGCACTGACGAAGTTCTGCACCGTCAGGCCAGCCATCTGGCTGAGGTAGCTCAGTGACGCCTCACCGCTGTAGGACTGCCAGTTGGTGTTGGTCATGAAACTGACCGCAGTGTTGAAGGCCAGCGTCCACTCCTGCCCCGGCAATTTCTGCGGATTGAGCGGGAGATAGTCCTGGAACATCAGGATCGCGAACAACAGCAGGAAACCCGCGAGGTTGAATGCGAGCAACGCCAGCATGTACTTCTGCCAGCTCTGCTCCTGCTGCGCGTCGACACCCGACAGGCGATAACAGGCTTTTTCGACAGGCCCGAGCACCGGGCTCAGCCACGTGCGCTGGCCTTCCATCACCTTGTAGTAGAACCGCCCCAGGAACGGTGCCGGCACCAATACCACGGCAAAGAAGGCGATGATCAGCCAATAGTCATAACTGTGCATGGCCAGCTCCTAGTTCCGATCCGCGCGTAACAGCGCAACCAGCAGATAAATAAACAGCGCCACGGCCAATAGCAGTGACACTCCGTCCAGAACACTCATGGAAGTCTCTCCGTTCAGCGGCGAGTGCCGCGTGTGGGGCAATTGTCCGCAGGAGTGGCGTAAAGGAACGAGTGCGAGGGTGCGGGCGGGGCGTAAAGAAGGCGTAAAGAGTGGCTTTATGCGGGGTTTACACTGCGGGTTTCCAGCGTCTGGGCGGGCGCTATCCGGAGCAAGCCCCCTCCCACACTTGACCGAGTTGTCATGCCGAGCGCCAGTCAACCTGTGGGAGGGGCTTGCTCCCGATAGCGTCGGCACCGTCACCGCCGCACCTATCTGGTGCAACACCGGCAAATTTCAAACGCCAAACCATCCCCCAGACGACAGTTGCACGCCTTTACGACAATGATTCTCAAGCTGGCATGGCCGCTGCAACACCTTGAATCATTCCAAACCGTTCAGGGAGCAACACATGAACACACAACTCAAACCCACCCTAGGCACCCTGCATTTATGGGGCATTGCCGTCGGGCTGGTGATCTCCGGTGAATACTTCGGCTGGAGCTATGGCTGGGGCGTGGCCGGAACCTTGGGCTTCCTGGTGACCTCGTTGATGGTCGCCGCAATGTACACCTGCTTTATCTTCAGTTTCACCGAGCTGACCACCGCGATTCCCCATGCTGGCGGACCGTTTGCCTACAGCCGTCGTGCATTTGGGGAGAAAGGCGGTTTAATCGCCGGTCTTGCCACGCTGATCGAATTTGTCTTCGCGCCGCCTGCCATTGCCTTGGCCATCGGCGCTTATCTGAATGTGCAGTTCCCTGCGCTGGACCCGAAGCACGCTGCCGTCGGTGCCTATATCGTGTTCATGGGCCTGAACATCCTTGGCGTGAAACTCGCCGCGACCTTTGAGCTGGTGGTGTGCGTGCTCGCCGTCGCAGAGCTGCTGGTGTTTATGGGCGTGGTCGCCCCGGCATTCAGCTTCAGTAATTTCGCCCTGAATGGATGGGCCGGTTCCGATACCTTTGGCGCCCCAGCGATTGCCGGGATGTTTGCCGCAATTCCGTTTGCGATCTGGTTCTTCCTTGCCATCGAAGGCGCAGCCATGGCGGCTGAAGAAGCGAAGGATCCGAAGCGCACCATTCCGAAGGCCTACATCAGCGGCATCCTGACCTTGGTGATCCTGGCCATGGGCGTGATGTTCTTTGCCGGCGGCGTGGGTGACTGGCGCACCCTGTCGAACATCAACGACCCGCTGCCGCAGGCCATGAAAACCGTGGTGGGCGAAAGCTCCGGCTGGTTGCACATGCTGGTGTGGATCGGCCTGTTTGGCCTGGTAGCGAGCTTCCACGGCATTATCCTGGGCTACTCGCGCCAGTTCTTCGCCCTGGCTCGCGCCGGTTACTTACCGTCTTTCCTCGCCAAACTGTCGCGTTTTCAGACACCGCACCGGGCCATCATCGCCGGCGGTGTGGTCGGCATCGCCGCCATCTACAGCGACGGTCTGATCAACCTGGGCGGCATGACTCTGACTGCAGCGATGATCACCATGGCGGTTTTCGGCGCCATCGTCATGTACATCATGAGCATGCTCAGCCTATTCAAACTGCGTAAAACCGAACCGCTGCTGGAACGCACCTTCCGCGCGCCGGGTTACCCGATCGTGCCAGGCATTGCGTTGGTGCTGGCGGTGGTGTGCCTGGTGGCCATGGCGTGGTTCAACACACTCATCGGGTTGATCTTCCTGGGCTTTATGGCGGTGGGTTTCATCTACTTCCAACTGACCGCACAAGACCGTGCCGATGCGCCAGCGGACGCAATGTTGACTGGGCTCTAAGGTTTACGAGGCAGAACGGGCTTACACTGAACTACTCAGAAAGCCCGTAACTCAAAGCAGTTATTACCGTGGGAAAATTCTCCCACAGCAATCTGCCTCAAGGAGAGCCTTATGCCGTGGTATGCGTGGTTGATTATGGTGGTCGCGATTGGGTCGATCGTCGGTGGGCTGATGATGCTGCGAGACAGCGCCAACAAGGTGGAACTCACCGACGAGCAACGCAAACGCGTGGCCGAACGCAACGCCCAGGCGGACGCCAAGGATTCGCAGGATCGCTAGTTAGGCTTACTCCCAATCCGCCTTGGCAATATGCAACCCGTGCTGCCCCTTGTAGGCAGCACGCTCCGGCTGGCTCCAGCCGCTCAGCAATTGATCCTCCAACTTGTAGATCTCGACGCCCAGCGGACGACATACCGTCAGCGGATCCTGTGCGTCCGGCCCCCACATCGGCAGCGACAGATCTCCACCCGGGCAGGTCGACAGTGCACACAGCAAATCAATCTCGGCAAAGAACTCCAGGTAATCACCCTTCTGCGCCGGACACGCCTTCATGAAGTACATGTCGTCGTGATTCAGGCCGGTGCACTGGAAAATATTCAACACGTCATGCACGTCGAATTCCGTAAGACCGTGGGGCAGCACCGCGCGAGTGAGGTTCGAATGGCAGTGGTGATGGAAATCCTCACCGGTCAGCATCCGGTTCACGTAGGGATCGCAGCGCGTGCCGAGTAAGTCGTGGAGGCGCCCGCCGTGCTCGTCGATACCATAACTGGCCAGGCTGTCATCGGTGATGGTCACCAACGGTCGCAGAAACGGCAGGTTCGACCACAGTCGGTCATGGGTGCTGACATGGGCGCCCTGTAATTGGCGGGTGCGCGCAGCCCAAAGACGTTCCCGCGGGTCGTGGGCGTTCCAGACATTAAAGTCACCCACCTGCGGGCCCACTGGCGTAGTAACGCGAAACACATGCCCCGCCGGCACCTTCCAGGCCCTGCCTGTTCGAATAGGCACCTCAAACTGTTCGATCAAGGTGCGTTGATCCGCCCGGTCACGAATGCGCTCGTAAAACGCCGTGTCGACCTGCAGCGCCGAGCCTTTGCTGACCTGATAAGCGGCCGGATAATCTTTGTACATGGTGCAAATCCTCGATCAGGGGTGGGTAAACAACGCCAACGACAGGCGTTCGGAATCTTCCAGGTACAGGCTCATCGCCTCCCCTGCCGCGGGTTTATTCGCCTGGACCAATAACGCGTAAATCTCGCGGTCACGCTCAAGCCAAGGTGACTGAAAACGCTGCTCATCGGGCGCCGCACAAAACACGAGGCGTAGCTGGGCGATGACCCGGGCGAAAAACTCATCGAACAAGGGGCTGCGCATCAACCCGACGATGTGCTGATGGAACAACAAACTGTGGGTGGCCACGGCACGCCAATCTTCGCGCTCACGGGCCAGGGTGGTGGCGTCGATGGCGTTTTGCATGCGTTCAGATTGATCGTCCGTCAACGCTTTGCTTTGTGCGATGGCCTGCAATTCCAGTGTGCGGCGGACAACAAACAGATCACGAACTTCCTCCCGCTCCAATCGCCGGACCATCACACCCTTGTTGCGCACATAACGGGTCAAGCCCTCCTGCCCCAAACGGTGGAGGGCTTCGCGAATCGTATTGCGCGACGCACTGTAGGCCGTGACCAGATCCGCCTCGACCAGGGCCATACCCGGCAACAACCGACCGCTGATGATGTCGGCACGCAGCTCCAAAGCAATCTGGTCTGCTAAAGACATATTGGGTGTCATCATCGCCTCATGATTGTTGAACAATCTTCTGTCTGGAGGTAATCACGTTTCATGCCAACCTCCAGAACGGGCGATCTGGGTATAAAAAGTTAAGGTTGGTTAAAATGCCAGCCTGTGGCTGGGGCCGCCTTATACGTTATTTACAACACCACAAAACCCAAACTCACCCATGCATCATCAAGGAAGCGCCCGGCCTTCACAGATCAGCTGCGGACCTGGACGCCCATCGCGACAACCTGTTCAGTCAGCAAAGACCGCTGGATGCATTTGTCGACAACTACCTGTCGGAACGGCACATGTCCTCCCCCGGACCACGGCTTCCCGCTGCCAACAATGTTTTCCGAGATAGATCTGAGCGACCAGCCCAGTGCGATAACGAACCCTATCGACGTAAGACTTGAGCAAATTGAAACGGCGCTGGGAGATGGGTGTTGCGGCGCAGAGAGGCTGGGGAAGATGTCGACACTGGTAGGCGCATAAGTCCTTGCCAGGAGTGTCGAAGACCCGCAATTGCTGAGGTGGAACATAGACGTGGTGCGGGGGAACGTGAAGCGCGGAACTCACAGAAGAAGGAGGCCGATCAATGACCGGCCCCTTGGGGTTTAGTTGATCACCAGCCTGTCGCGGTTCTTCTCCAACAGCGCCTTGCCGATACCCTTCACTTCCAGCAACTCATCCACCGCCGTGAATGGGCCATTGCTTTCGCGGTAGGCGATGATTGCCTTGGCTTTGGCAGCGCCAATACCGAACAGATCCCGACGCAGGGTCTCGGCGTCTGCGGCGTTAAGGTTGACCTTGGCGGATTGCTCGGCCTTGTCCATCTGCGCGCTGATAGGGGTTGGGGCTTCAGGCTTGATGGAAGGGGCTGCGGTGCTGGCGACGGAGAGGGTTGTAAGAACGGCGAAAATCAGCGAAGAGATGTAGGTGTTCTGCATTGGTGACGCTCCATGACATCGTTGAAAGAAAAGCAGCTTTTCCGAAGCTGCTTTTCAAACGTAGGTGATGTTGGAAATTCGTCAAAAACGGTTGAGTAACAGAGTATTAAATCAAGGCTCCAGACGGCGTTGCTGGTAAATCCAATCGACGATCTCTCCGTCTGGGGAGTAGCCGCTGACGGTGTCGCGCAGGAGTTGACGGACGCGGGCGTAGTCGTCTTGATCCACGGCAGCCAATAAGTCCGAGAGCTTGCCTTTAAGCACTTCCCAAGACAGATGATCTTCGTTGGCGCTCATGATCATGGGGTGTTGAGTGGCGACCACGTTGTCGCCGATGAGTAACTCTTCGTAAAGCTTTTCGCCGGGGCGCAGGCCGGTGAACTCGATCGAGATGTCACCTTGAGGGTTCTCGTCAGAACGCACACTGAGCCCGGATAGATGCACCATCTTTTTTGCGAGCTCGACAATTTTCACCGGCTCGCCCATGTCCAACACGAATACATCCCCACCCTGCCCCATGGACCCAGCTTGAATGACCAGTTGGGCCGCCTCCGGGATCGTCATGAAATACCGCGTGATTTTCGGATGGGTAACCGTCAGGGGACCACCGGATTTGATCTGTTTGTGAAACAACGGAATGACTGAGCCCGAGGAGCCCAGCACGTTGCCGAAGCGAACCATAGTGAAGCGGGTTTTGTTGACGCGGGAGATATTCGCCTTATCGCCGAACAATACCGGGGCGAGTTCTCGACTCAGGGCTTGCAGCGTCAATTCCGCCAGCCGTTTGGTGCTCCCCATGATGTTAGTTGGACGTACGGCCTTGTCAGTCGAAATCAATACAAAGTTGGCCACACCAGACTGAAGTGCAGCTTGCGCCGTATTGAGCGTGCCAATGACATTGTTCAACACGCCTTCAGCGATATTGTGCTCTACCATCGGCACATGCTTGTAAGCAGCTGCATGATAGACAGTGTCTACATGCCAGGTTTTCATAACATCGAGCAACTTGCCTTGGTTACGTACTGAACCGAGTATCGGCAAAAGTTTTACCGGCAAAGATTCGCGAGTAATACGTTGTTCCAACTCAGACAAAATGGTGTACAGGTTAAATTCGCTATGGTCGAACAATAATAACGTCGTAGGTTTGAGGGATATAATCTGCCGGCAGAGTTCTGAACCAATTGACCCACCTGCCCCCGTAACCAGTACAACTTGACTTTTAATACAGTGTTCAAGCAGTTCGCCTTGGGCTGGGATTGCATCACGTCCTAGCAAGTCTGCAATATCGACCTCCTGGATATCGTCGACCTTGACGCGTCCGCTGGCCAGATCCATGAAGCCGGGAACACTGCGAACGTGCAGAGGGAAACCTTCAAGAAAGGACAGGATTTCACGCCGCCGACCACGATTGGACGAGGGGATGGCCAAGAGAATTTCCTGAACACCTGTCGCGTCGATCATTTGTTGAATATGCCGGGGTTTATAAACATGCAAACCCGAGATAACACGATCAGAAATCCCGGGATCGTCGTCGATAAACGCCACAGGACGCATAACACGCCCCATGCGCAATGCGGCGACCAATTGGTTACCGGCAGACCCAGCACCGTAGATAGCGACTTTGATCAAGCCGTCATCACGATTTGTAAACGGCACATGCTGGGTGGCGGTGAACCAATCCCCAAGGAAATATTGACGCATCCCCAGGCGCAGGCCGCCAATCATGATCAGGCTTAGCCACCAATAATTGAAAACAATCGAACGCGGGACGACGTTCTGATGGTTGCTATACCAGTAAACCACCAGCGCCAGGATCAACGATGACAGGCTGACTGCTTTGATGATCGCGATCAGCGCATCATTACCGAAATAACGCATAACCGCCCGGTACATACCGAATCGCACAAACAAGGGAATGGCAACGATAGGTGCAGCAATGAACAGCCATAAATGCTGTCTAACCGGATTGATCATCTCGTCGATGCCCAGGCGCACGACAAAAGCCATCCACAACGCGGCCCACACCACCACGATGTCAGTCAGCACCTGTAGAACGCGCTTATAACGCCTTGGTAGGCCAAGTAGCAGCGTGCGCAGCCGATCCATCCTTACTCTCCAAAGTTACATCTGCCTGAAAAAAGGCAGGGGTGGCCTCACTATCAGACTACCTTAATTCGCATCTGCGCCTTAATGACAATCAGGGCGTATTGGCTGGCTCTAAAGAGCCCGCATTAAACTTTATTGCCAACCAGACCAACGGTGCATAGCCAACAACCAAGCCTAGAACCCCATCTAAATCAAGCAGCACTACAGCCAGGGCCACCGGAAGGAGCCAGAAAATATTAATACACGCGACGGCCAGCGTGACCGGCCGGTGCCTGCCGATCTGCCGGGAAGCAAACTGGTAGGCGTGACTGCGATGCGCTTCGTAAACCTTGTCCCCACGCAACAGCCGACGTATCAACGTAAAGGTAGCATCGACAATAAACACACCCAGCATTATCAGCCATGCCCAGAACAACTGAGGCGATATAAGACACGCCTGTAAAGAAAAGGCCCCCAATATGATGCCGATAAAACCACTCCCTGCATCGCCCATGAAGATTCGCGCAGGAGGGAAGTTCCAATACAAAAAACCTACTACCGCCATGCTGAACACCAGCGGCGTCCAGACCAGTTGTGCATGCCCAGCCACGCCATAAACGACACACATTCCCAGGCAAGCACACAACGCCTCGATGCTTGCAATACCATCGATACCGTCCATGAAGTTGTAGAGATTTAGTAACCACACCAA
The DNA here is from genome assembly GCF_054062775.1 of Pseudomonas sp. TE3911. Classification (NCBI taxonomy): domain Bacteria; kingdom Pseudomonadati; phylum Pseudomonadota; class Gammaproteobacteria; order Pseudomonadales; family Pseudomonadaceae; genus Pseudomonas; species Pseudomonas sp. TE3911. The sequence continues at coordinate 3,700,992 of NZ_JBSSFP010000001.1, forward strand.
ATAAAGCACAGCCAGGAAGTTGCCTAGCCAACCCAGGTCAATCAAATGCCCGAAGATCTTTAGCGGCGCCAGGCCTTGAAGGAAAAACAATACCCATACCGCTGCAAGGAAATGGCCAAGCAATCGCCAGCGCGCTGCGATATGCCCGTGGTCATCCATGAACCCCAGAACGGCAACGCCCAGGCCAGCCCCCAACATGCCCCACGCCCATGACCAGGGAATAAGGTCCGCAAAAGCGAGCACAGGCACAGCAGCGAGAAAGCTGATCACAATCGCGACGCCACCGCCTCTGGGCGTGGGTACTGAATGTGAGCTACGGGCGTTCGGAGTATCGATCAAGCTTGCTGACAATGCATAACGGCGCAGCTGCCACGTCAACAGAAGGGAAATGCCCGCCAGGACAGGGAGCAACCAGAGAAAATTCATCGTTTATTCGTATCCAGATAATGTCGAGCTGCGCCATTCAGAGCTTGATCAACGCTGACACGAGGTGCCCACCCCAACAGCGAGCGGGTCTTGCGAATATCGACCTGCAGCGTTCCGCACAGGCGCTGAGAGAGCCCCGACATGCGGAATAGCTTAGCGACGAACGTCAAAAAGCGCGAAGGAATGGGAATCAAGCGGGCGGGTGCGTGTAATGCATGTGCCAACCTGCGCAATAGTTCAGTCGTAGAAAGGTCTTCACCGTCACTGACGAGAAAGACTTGATTGCTGGCAGCAGGGTGATCCAGGCAAGTAACAATCAGATCCGATACGTTTTCAAGCGCGACAAGGCTGCGTTTGTTATGTATGGCGCCCAAAGGCAACGGGATTCCCTTGGACAGAAAACGCATCATGTTCAAAAAGTTTGCTTTTACTCCGGGGCCATAGATAAGCACTGGCCGGATGATGACGATATCCATCTCGACGGCCTCAGAGAGTTGTAGAAGCCCCTTTTCGGCTTCCCATTTAGACAGGCCATACGCGTCAGCCGGGTTCGGCTCATCATCGGCGCAGAACGGTGTGCCAGCCGGCGACACTTCACCGTTGACCTTGATCGAACTGATAAAGACAAAACGGCGAACGCCGGCGGCGGCGGCCTCCCTTGCCAGGTGCAAGGTAGCTTTAACATTGATGTCACGAAAAGCTTGTAGCGGATCAGCAGAATCGTCGGTCGTTATGTGCACACGAGCAGCGCAGTGGACAACAACATCCACACCCGCCAATGCCTGCCCCCACGCGGTCGTCGAATCAATATCGCCCATGACATGGGCCGAAACGTCGCTATCTAACCTTGTCGCGGCGGTACGCACGGAGGCAGACAGGCGATACTTCTTATCTGATTGCAAACGGCGGATCAGATCTTTACCCAAAAAACCGGTAGCTCCGGTAATAAAGATATGGTCCATCAGTTCTTTGTCCCCGAGCGCTTTAGGTATTCCAGCAATTTGAATGGAATTTTACTCAGCACCATAAGCAAGTTGGTGTATATCCCATTACGCTTGCACGCCAGAACAATTTCCCGATTTAGTTTCAGACTACTTTTTATACCGGAGGTACTGACGCCGCCCGAGCGCATGCGAACCAGGACCTTATCAATATGCGAAAATCTGAGTTTTTTAATCAGGAGCAGGCGAACAAACATCTCGTAATCTGCGGAGATGGCGTACAACATGGAATAAGCACCAACGTCGGCGTAAGCCTCTTTGCGTACAAATGTACCTGGATGGGGAGGCATCCACCCAAACCGCAGCTTCCACGAGCGAAAATGTGAAGCGCTATAGACACGCGTGACCCGCTGCAAGTCCTCAGGATTTACAAAAACAACATCACCAAAGACGAGCGCACTTTCTGGATTCAGACGAAACGCGGCTGCAACGCTCTCTAACGATGTAGGACTTTCATAGAAATCGTCGGAGTTGAGAATGCCGATAACATCACCCGTGGCCAACGCGATACCTTTGTTCATAGCGTCGTATATGCCACGATCCGGCTCACTCACGATGGTTGCGATAGACGCAGCATATTCCCCAACAATACCCATCGTATTGTCCTTTGAACCACCATCTATAACTATATATTCGACATTCAAATACGTCTGAGCCAATACGGACTCAATAGTATCCCTGATCGTTTTTTCGCTGTTGTAGGAGACCGTGATAATCGAAATTTTCAACACATCAACCCTTTACACGGCCGTAAACGTCTTCAAACCGGACAATATCATCCTCTCCCAAGTAAGATCCCGACTGAACCTCAATCAGTTCTAGCGGAATGATTCCAGGGTTCTCCAGTGCATGAATCTGTCCAATAGGGATAAATGTAGATTGGTTCTCGGTAACCAAATACGTCTTATCACCATTAGTCACGCGAGCAGTACCGCTGACAACCACCCAGTGCTCCGCGCGGTGATGGTGCATCTGCACTGAGAGCTTCTCGCCTGGTTTTACGGTAATTCTTTTAACCTGATAGCGCTCGCCACTATCAATAGAGTCGTAAAAACCCCAAGGGCGATAGACCTCGCGATGGTCGGTATGCTCGTGGCGTTTGCCCGCCTTGAGTTGATCAACGATCTTCTTAACTTCCTGAACTTGATCTTTGTGTGCAACGAGGACTGCGTCCTTGGTCTCCACGATAATCAGATCATTTACACCAACAGTGGTGACCAAACGATGTGTGGCATGAACGTAGCTGCCGGAGGTTTTCTCAGACAACACGTCACCTTTGAACAGATTACCGTCTGCATTTTTCTCGCCTGCCTCCCAAAGAGCTGACCAGGACCCGATATCACTCCAGCCGGCGTCTAAAGGAACCATGACGGCGTCTGAAGTCTTCTCCATCACTGCGTAGTCAATGGAGACATCAGGGCTGGTCGCGAAAATGGCACTGTCGACCCGAGTAAAATGCATATCTTGTTGCCCACCCGCCAAGGCTTCCCGACATACCGACACAATTTCCGGTTGAAATTTTTCCAACTCCTGAATATAGCGACTGGCTCTAAACATGAACATGCCGCTATTCCAGAAGTAATCGCCCTGAGCGAGGTAGGACTGAGCTGTAACCAAGTCAGGTTTTTCAACGAAACGACTGACCTTAAACCCTCCCGATCCAACAGGCGCACCCAGCTGAAGATATCCATACCCCGTCTCAGGGCACGTAGGCGTAATGGCGAAGGTGACCAACTTGCCAGACTCCGCCAGTGCAAGCGCCGTAGCGATGCTGCGCTGGAACGCCTCGACATCTTGAATCAAGTGATCAGCCGCCAAGACGAGCATGATTGGATCATCCTGCTCAGCGAGTGCCTGCAGGGCTGCCAGTGTAATAGCGGGGGCAGTGTTGCGGCCTACCGGTTCAAGGATGATGTTCGCGTCGTCCAGACCCAACTGCCGAAGTTGTTCGGCAGCCAGAAAGCGATGATGTTCGTTGCAAATCAATCGCGGCGCCCCATGCTCAAGCCCATCAAGGCGCTTGATAGTGGCCTGGAGCATCGTCATATCGGCATCCACCAAGGGGAGAAACTGCTTGGGGTTCAATTGACGGGAGAGTGGCCATAGCCGGGTACCTGAGCCACCCGCCATGATTACTGGAAGAAACATTCAAACATCCTTAAGGCCGAGATCGACGCCGCAACATAAGCGCGCTCACTAATAGCCACTAAAAGTGGACCAGGTCAACGCCTGAAACCTAAACTTTACGGTGCCGGCGCCATTTGAAAAAATGCGCAAGCCGACGAGCCACCCCAAGCAACAAAGGCTAGCGCGAGCGAGCGTGCAGGGCGTTCTCGGAGAACCAGGCGTATGCGTCGCGAAGCCCCTCTTCGAGGCTGATGCTCGCACGCCACCCCAATCGCTCAAGACGCGAAACATCCATCAGTTTCCTTGGCGGCCCGTCTGGCTTTGTGCTGTCAAAGCTTAGGCGCCCCTTGAACCCAGTAACCTTCGCGATGGTTTGAGCCAGTTCGCGAATGGTGCAGTCTTCGCCCGTACCTACGTTGATATGAGAAAGCATCGGTTGGGTATAGGCGCCATACTGGTTCTGATCCAACTCCATGACGTGGACCGACGCACTGGCCATATCATCCACATGCAGGAATTCACGCATCGGCGAACCACTACCCCATATAACAACCTCTTCAACGCCTTCTTCGACGGCATCGTGAAAGCGACGCAAGAGTGCGGGTATTACATGGGAGTTCTGCGGGTGAAAGTTGTCATTAGGACCGTACAAGTTAGTAGGCATAGCACTGCGATAATCGCGTCCATATTGGCGATTATAACTCTCACATAGTTTGATTCCGGCAATCTTCGCAATGGCATAAGGCTCATTGGTAGGTTCAAGCGTTCCCGTCAAGAGCGCCTCTTCAGGCATCGGTTGCTTGACGTTAATGGGATAAATACACGACGAACCGAGGAATAGCATTTTTTGCACGTCGTGCTGATGCGCAGCATGGATGACGTTTGCCTGCATCATCAGGTTTTCGTAGATAAACTCAGCCGGGTAGGTGTTGTTCGCATGAATGCCACCCACCTTGGCAGCGGCCATATAGACTTGCTCTATCTTGGTCTCAGCAAAAAAATTCATTACCGCAAGCTGGTCCAACAGATTCAATTGAGCCCTGTCGCGGGTCACAATATTGGTGTAACCCAACGCTCGCAGGCGTCGAACAATGGCCGAACCTACCATCCCCTTGTGGCCAGCAACAAAAACACATTCGCTCAATTGACGTGACATATTAATTCTCCAACGACACCGGCAAATCGTAACCATGATTCTTCAGCAGCGCGTGACGCTGGGCGACTTTCAAGTCTTCGCGAACCATTTCAGCACACATCTCCTGGGCGGTAATTTCTGGCACCCAACCCAGCTTTGTTTTCGCTTTGGTAGGGTCGCCAAGCAGCGTTTCAACTTCAGCAGGGCGGAAATAGCGCGGGTCGACACTAACCAGTACATCACCGACTTTCAGCGCAGGTGCCTTGTCGCCAACAATAGATTCCACGATGCCCCGCTCATCTACGCCAGTGCCCTCAAAACGCAAGGTCAGTCCCAGTTCAGCGGCAGACCAGCGAATGAACTCACGCACCGAGTACTGAACGCCGGTTGCGATAACAAAATCTTCGGGAACATCTTGTTGCAGCATCATCCATTGCATACGAACATAGTCTTTCGCGTGACCCCAATCGCGAAGCGCATCCATGTTGCCCATGTAGAGACACTGCTCAAGTCCCTGAGCAATATTTGCCAAGCCACGAGTGATTTTACGGGTCACGAAAGTCTCACCACGTCGTGGCGACTCGTGATTGAAAAGAATCCCGTTACATGCGTGCATGCCATAGGCTTCGCGGTAATTAACCACGATCCAGTAGGCATAAAGTTTGGCAACGGCGTACGGCGACCGTGGATAAAAAGGGGTGGTTTCCTTTTGTGGGGTCTCTTGTACCAAACCATAGAGTTCAGAGGTTGAGGCTTGGTAGAAACGGGTTTTTTTCTCAAGCCCAAGCAAACGAATGGCCTCAAGAATTCGCAGCGTACCCATCGCATCGACATCAGCAGTGTATTCCGGCGACTCAAAGCTCACAGCCACATGTGACTGTGCCCCCAGATTGTAAACCTCGTCGGGCTGAACTTCCTGAATAATACGAGTCAGGTTCGACGAGTCAGTAAGGTCCCCGTAATGCAAGATAAAACGCTGATTATCAACATGCGGATCCTGATAGATATGATCAACACGCTGCGTATTGAAGGACGATGCGCGTCGTTTGATGCCGTGAACTTCATAGCCTTTTTCCAGCAAAAGTTCAGCCAAGTACGAGCCATCTTGGCCAGTGATCCCAGTAATTAACGCTTTTTTCAGGGTCATATCTACGTCCTAAAATTCTTAGATTTACTATTAAATCGCATTTAACATGCTGGTAATGACATCAGGCATCGTCGACTGGGCTTTCCACCCCAAGACCTGCTCGGCCTTAGCGGGGCAAGCTCGACTGACCAATAGATCAGTAGGCCTGAAAAATTCAGTGGATTGATCGACATAAGCCTTCCAATCGAGGCCCAACTGTGTAAACGCCTCAGCAACAAAGGTTTCAAGCGTATGGGTTTGACCCGTGGCTATCACAAAATCGCTCGGCTCATCACACTGCAGCATCCTCCACATCGCATCGACATACTCTGAGGCGGCCCCCCAATCTCGAGCGATATCCAGGCGTCCAAGAGTTAATCGCTCATCAGAGCCAGCAGCAATTCGTTTCGCTGTCGTGACAATTTTTTGTGTTACAAATCTAGAGGGGCGCAATGGAGATTCGTGATTAAACAAGATCCCTGTACAGGCGAAGAGATTATAAGCTTCACGATAGTTATCGACCAACCAAAACGCCGAAGACTTAGCCACTGCATAAGGGCTACGAGGGTGGAACGCCATCCCCTCAGCGGCGGGCTCACCGTTGGTATCCCCAAAACACTCACTTGATCCTGCTTGATAAAAGCGAATCGGACGCTCTGTCATCCGGCAGGCCTCAAGCATATTGAGCGTACCCAAGGTAATACTCTGGATCGTTTCGGCGGGCTGCTCAAAAGACAAACCAACCGACGACTGCCCCGCCAGATAATAGACTTCATCAGGCTGACTGCGCTTAAGAGCCATGAAAACGCTTCGAAAGTCTTCAGGCACCATCGACAGCGGTTTCACCCGAGGAAAGATATCCAGTCGCTTGAGGTTGACGAATGAAGATCCCTGCGCATCCCGAGAAGTACCCCAGACGGTATAGCCCTTGCTAAGCAACAGCCTCGCGAGATAAGCACCATCCTGGCCACTCACACCGCAAATCAGGGCGGTTTTTTCTGAGTATTCCAAAGTATTACCTTTGTAATGAATTATAGATCGATAGTGTTTCCTGGCCACACCGCTGCCATGAGAAATGGTTTAAGCGCTCAAGACCGAGCCCCACCAACCTCGCAACTTCGCTGTCAGAGTAAACCACTCTCTCTATCGCCACAGCCATTTCGTCATCATTACCGGGGTCAAAAAAAGCCCCCGCATTGCCGATGATCTCAGGCATGGAACTGGTGCTGCTGCTGACAACAGGACAAGAGTGCGCCATTGCCTCTAAAGGTGGAAGACCGAAGCCCTCATAAACAGAAGGATAAACAAAGGCCTTTGCACCCTCATAGAGCTCCCCCAGCAACGCATCATCACCGCCGATCTGCCGCACCTGACCCGCACTAAAACCAAGACTTCGCATCAACGCCTGTTCGTCTTGAGAAAACTCTCCGCCGCCAAAAGCGACAATATCAAAATCGGACTTTAATCGCTTGGAGCGTGCTACGGCACGGAGCAATCCGGCGAAATTTTTGTAAGCGTAGCGTGCGCCGACATACAGCAAATAGGGCCTGGGCAAATCGCAATATTTTTTATCCGAAACTTTTTTAAATTGCTCAAAGCCTAAATGAACGACTGACAACTTACTCTCGGGGACTGCAAACAACCGCATAAGGTCCTGACGTGTGCTTTCCGAAATGCAAATAACGTGATCAGCACGCTCGACAGCCTGCTGCTTGAGCGCGGTCGTTTTATCTTGAGATGAAAAGCTTTCGGGATACAATTCATGGATCATATCGTAAACCGTTAGTACGACCGGGCACTTCTCCGAGATAAAACTTGGGCGGCGACTGTAATAGGTCTCATGCACTATCTGAGGCTGCCAACGACTCATTTCCGACCGCCCTTTAAGGCGGTTGTAAGCGAGTATCAGCCGAGCCGTATGAGGCGGGTATTTTTCCATCCAGCGGCCACGAACAATTCCCTCGGGTAACTCCTTCAGATAGGCATTGCGATGAAGAGGTGAGAAAATACCCACATCATTACCCGCGCCAACCATCTGCTCGGCGATACGAGCAAAATAACGAGAGATCCCCCCATAATTTTGCAATGAGAATATTTGGTGATCGAACGCAACTCGCATATATCTGTTCCCGAAAGAAAACAAAGCCCAATCTGTTTAAAATCGAGCTTGCATTGCATTAAATTTCGAACGACTACTTATCAAAGTAAGCCTATCATTTATGTAAAATCTATATCACACCGCATTTCGCCACGTTATCTTTCGAATATCAACACTAAAAACAAACAAACGAAGTGCCACTGCAATATAAGTTATCCCTAGCGACAACAACATCACAACGGGATTATCGATAGCTAGCAGATCAAAAACGCTTTTAAAAAAATAGAGTAGCGAAACCGAAATAACAAACGGAATAAAAATGGCGTCTATGTACCAGGTCTTCGCAGGTTTAATATTTAACTTCTTAAAGACAATCGGAGGACAGAAGGTAAAAAAACCGATATTCAATAATAGCCAAGGCCAAGCACTGCCCGCCAACCCATAAGAGGCAGCCAAATAATACGTTAATGGAACCACAAGAACGGCAGCTATAAAGTTTTGCCAGACGCTGAAACGCGTCCATCCGTGAGCTAATTGCAATGCATAAGGCATATTCATGAATGAATGAATCATGGTGCCGAGAACCAGTATCATCAAGGGCCCACTCGCCGCAGCGGCGATATGTTGATCCTGCGTCCATAACGAAAGCACCTGATGACTGTAAAATGCAATCCATACAGAAAACGGTATTACCAACATCGACAGTATTTGACTCGCCCTAATATAATAGCCAAATGCCTCTACGGCATTACCAGAAGCAACAGATGCCACTATCTTCGGGTAATAAGCATTGAAAACTGGAGATATAAGCCTGAAAGCGATCGTACCCAGCGTCCAAGCGAGCATGTAATAACCAAAATCTGTTAATGACAACGTCTTTGACAAAACTATCTTATCCGCTTGCATCAGTAGAAACGCAAGTGCATTCGTCGCCCCTACTCCCACTGCAAAACCTCGAAGGCGGCGAAGCGTATCAAGAGAGAAAGAAATAGAATCCGTCCAGCCTGCCAACTCGCGAATGAGTTGAATACGCAAAATAAAAACAGTCAAAAGATTTATTACGCACTGCCAAATAAAAAACCATTCAACCGTTGGAGAAACCAGCCACAAGACCAACACCGTTCCACCCGAACGGAAAGTCGCAAAGATGGAAGTTGCAATATTTAATTCAACCTGCTTTTGAAGACCTGTAAGAGCACCATAGTAAAATGCTATAGGAAACTGAAGAACAAGCGCCCCACCCATTACTCTTAACGATTGAGTCACAGAATCCAGCTTATCAGGACTTATATCCAACCAATAATTGGAAATCAGCGGCGCTAACAATATCACCACCGCACCAGCAGTGAGTGCAATACCCCAAAAAACCCACTCAACACTTCTCAACAATAGAATAACTTTTTTCTTTTCCAGCGACGAAGCCGATTCATAAACAGAGGCCTCTTTAGTTGCCACAGCACCAAATCCGCCATCAAGCATCGACATAGCAGAAGATAGAATTACGAAAAAGCCTATTAACCCGTAACCCTCAATACCAATAAACTTAAGATACAAGGGTACGAAACAGATACCCATAAGAGCAGCCCAACCCTGCCCCAAAAAATTTGCCGCTACATTTTTAAGAACGCTATTCATGCGGCATAACCCTTTAACACATAAATCTTACTTCAAAAAAACTCATCCTAGAAACCATTCGATTATATTTACTGATAAATAATGGCTCTAGAAATACAATTATATAGTCAACGCTGGCTCTGAAAGCCTCTACCCATGAACGCTTACAAGAAGCTACTAGGTCCGACAGCGGGATTCAAGACCGCCACGAACAAATCTTCAGCAACACCAATAACTTTAGCATGATCTTGACACACTGAAAAGTCTTGAGAAATTACAGAATTTGAAATTCAAGGGCTCTCCGGCGCAAGCACAGTAAAGTTTCGTTATTCGACGATCAAACCAGCCCATACTCAGGCGCTGGATAAAGACGCTATAAACATTCAGAAAACCAAAAACATGAACGAATCTTAGAACGTAACCCAACGCAATATCGGCCAGCTAAGTTATTAATTGGCCGAGGAATTCTTTAGCCATGACAGCGTCTTTTTAATACCTTCTTGCTTATCCACAACAGGATAAGAATTTGACTTCTCGGCTGGAGAACAATCGACGACATTATCAGTTGTCATATTCTTCAGACGAAAACTAGTAAATGGAAATCTCAATCCTACTGAGTTACAAACATCACCAATCAACGCCAAGAAATAGAAAAAAAACATCGGTGCTTTAACTGGACGTCTAACGCCTGCAAGCGATGCGATACTCAAACCCCATTCATCTACATTCAAAGGCTTTGCATCACCTATGTAATAATATTCGACCGCATTATTTGGCTGCTGAGAAATTGAAATCATCTGATTCACACAGTTTTCGACATATCCATACGTCTTTGTACTCGATTTTTTGCCAATTCTAATATATCGACCAGCAAGTACTATATCAAAGAAGTTACGGTACGGTTCTCCGAACCAAGGCCCCCAAATAGATGTAGGCCTTACAATAGAACATCTAGGCATGCGATCAATCCATCTTTTAACAATGCACTCCCCCTGGACCTTACTCTCCCCATAAACTGTAGTTGGGGAAACATCCTCTATTGACGATGGTATGTGACCTGCTTTACAAACCAACATACTGGAAGCGAAGACTGCATGCTTAACGTAGTCCACCGAAGACAGTACCGAGCACAAGTTCTCGACACCTACAATGTTTTCGGGATAATCGTCCAAACTTTTGCCCCGGAGATCTGTACGTGCTGCGAGGTGAAAGACATAATCCGGCTTAAACGAATCAAAAGCCTCTCTGACACTATCCACATCACAAATATCGCAGCAGAGATGAACATCAAGATTATTTAAATTTCTAGGCTGAGCCACATCCAAGCTTAGAACCTTATATCCTAATATCTTTAACCGACACACCAGGTTAGTCCCTATAAAACCGGACCCACCTGTAACCAGAACTTTGACATTAGTCACGCGTTAGCTCCTCATAAACTTCAAGATAGTTCGATGCCATTGTAAAAGAACTATATTTTTCACAAGCAACACTCAGAACAACCGAGCCTTTTGACTCTTCGGCCAAGCTTTGCACAACCGCAGCATTAAGCCCGACAATATCATCTAGTTTAAAAAAAGAAACCGCATCTTCATCAAAAAGCTCGCGAAAGATTGGAATATCAGAGCACACTATTTTCTTTGAGTGGAGAGCCGCTTCAATCAGAGCAAGCCCAAAGCCTTCAGAACGAGAAGGCATCGCAAATATATCAAAAAAAACATTGCACTGATGTGCATAGGGAATTGATGAAATAAAAACACAGCGACTATCGACGCCTAGAGAAACACTAAGATCCTGTAAGATATTTTTCTCTGGACCGTCACCAATAACCACAAGCCCCAGCCTGGTATTAAGAGCCAACAATCTCACTAACTGATCGACACCTTTTGTTGCGGTGAGCACACAGTACGTACCTAACAAAAAATCAACCTTGCTTTTCAGATTATTTATCTCAGCGGCACACCAATCTTCGATCAATTCATAATTAACAACGATATCCCTGCCATTGTAAACCCTGGAGAGTTTTTTATTATATGAAAACTTGGAGTAATACTGCATAGAATGGTCACTTAACACGACAAGGCGGTCATGCCTCGTCCAGCACACATTCCAAACGAAACTAAACACAACAGAAACAAGTTTATTGTAATGAAAATAAAGTTCCTTCTCTACGTAATTATGCAGCGTACTCACATAGCGAACACTCGAAAAGAATGATTTATTTTTAAATACAAATGCATCAGCCCTCAAGAGATGGGAATGAACTATGTCATAACCCGAAAAATCAAATTTTTTATAAAAACTCACTCGCTCGAATCTTACGCCTTCCAAAAAACCTATATCGACACGCTCATCAAAATAAAGAACGGTGACATCGTGCCCACGACGAAGCATCTGCTCGCACAATTGCAAGGCTACTAGAATAGGCGCCTTATTGACGATTGCAGGAACCACATAGCAGATTTTCATTTCTTCACAATCCCACCATAAATGGACAGCAGTTTCATTACTCCACGATCACCCAAAACACAGCTCATCAAAAAAATAACCAACCGTTTTATGAAAATTCCGTCAACTAGATACAACGGAGTTAATGCCAACTCTTTTCGAAGCCTAAAATTTTCACGAATGATCGACATCATCAAGCTTGGCTTATTACTGAGCCCTCCCACTCGGTGGGACACGATAGAGAAAGGATAGAACCCTGCATCGCTACCGACGAGAGCGCGTAAAATAAAATGATAGTCACCTATTACCTTATAATTCTCATTAAACCCGCCGATTTTCTCAAACAAGGATACATGATGAAAACAACCAGGATGACGAATGGTCATCCTCTTGGATAAATCATTTTTTGCCTCACTCCAAGGAACTCCAACCTCATCAATCAAGCCGCCAGATTGATCGACGAGTATATTTCTACCGTAAACCAACCTCAAACCCTGCCGATCCGCGGCGTTAAGATATTCAAGCACGGAGGATAACGCGGACGGAGAGCTGAAATAGTCATCACTGCCCATAAACACTATCCATTCAGCATTCACCTGCTTCAATGCTTTATTCCAGGCGCTATATACTCCAGAGTCTTTTTCACTGGAGAATCGGACGAAGTCATATTCACTTAAAATCGCCAGCGTATCGTCAGTGCTACCGCCATCCTGAACATACAAATCTACATCTTCAAAATCTTGCGCTTGAATGCTATCTAAACATTCGCGCAGCGTACGCCCACTATTATAAGTAGCAATAACAATCCCGATTTTAGCCTTAGCCATTACTACTCGCCCCAGTTAATGTGTGCCGATTGCGCCGGAAGCCTTAACTCGCAACGCAACAGCTTGACAGTATACCCGATCATAAAAACCAGTTATTATCATAAAAAAGACAAAATGGTATTTATAAAAATACATAACATTACCAAACGAGCCAACTACGACAAATGCTATTAAAAAAGCCCTCGCCACCGAATCTTTGTTTCTCAGATAGCTGTAAAGAATCAACGCCAGAAAAAAAATAACGCCTAGGACCCCAGTCTCTAGCGCGGCACTTAATAAAAAATTATGCGCAGGATAATTTATCCCAGAGGAAGCGAATATTACTTGGCGCTCTGTACCAATCCCATATCCATGTGGATTACTAATAAATGCTTGCAATGCCGTGCTATACAGGGCTTCTCGTGTCGAATCAAATTTAGCAAGATTTAAGCCATAGCCCGCTATTAAGCCACTAACTGCCAAACACACAAAAAACAAATACGACATCTTTAATTTCGAAAAACAAAAAAAGACGAGAGCTATTAAAATGGCAAGCAGGTCTCCCTTGGACAAAAGCATTATCGAAGGCAACAGCATAAAAGCAGAGAGTAAAACATATACTTTATTTCTAGTCACCTGGAATTTTAACAAGTTAAGATAGATCGACAACAGCAAAATCGTACCGACGGTATTTATATGCACACTTAAAAAAGTGGTTTTTCCATTAAAAAAGTCTTTGTAGTACTGCTGATTATCCAACAGCAGATCAAAAGAATAGTCGAGTATAAAAATGAGATAGAAGACTATACATAAAGCGAAGACTGGCCCCCAACTGGCAATACCGTCAAGCATCTTCACTCTTTCGCCGTCAGACATCATTGACACAACAACAATGATTAATACGATCTGAAGCAGGCGAAAATAAACCTGATAATTAATAACAAGACCGCTATCCAATATAGCCAGCGCACCATAAGCTAAGTATAGAAATATAAGACCACAATATACCAGCGGTCTAACCGCTATGCCTCGAGTACAAAATAAAATAACAAAAATGAATACAAGCAAAATCTCATCAAACTTATAGTTCACACTACCAACGCTTAAAATCTTCAACGGGAAGACAATTAAGACACCGAGTATATAACATAAGTATTTCACACAGACCTGCCGTGGATCGGTAAATACGTAATTGTATGAATTTCGCTCATCGTTGAGTGAGTCAATAGCACTCCAGTGTAGTACTCAGCTATTACTTTCATAATCCATTCGCAGACAGCAGTGGCCCACCTACTCATAAAATCTGAATTAACTAGCCTTGTTCCTATCATATAGTTCTCAACTTACTGACTCTGGCAGGCTTTTCATGATATTGAGCACACCAGGTCATAGCACTGGGTCTTGAAGATTCGATGCTGAGCGCTCGTCATTGCCATGCCCTGCCACTCAGCCCCACTCACTGACGCAACAGCGAGAGAACAGGCGCCCGTGAGTGACCTCAAGGAGCAGGGCTTCAATTTTGACAACCAGCCAGTTCAGCCAGCAGCAGTGATTCATTCGTTACCAGAGAAATGCCAACCCGATAAAATTGAAAACTGTGCAGATCAATAACTGGACTCAGCTCCGATTACTCTGAGAAGGCCAATTATTATAGTGCAAAACCTTTTATTCAACACAGAGCAACTACATTCGCAAAAGTTCTGAACTTACTGTAAGAATTATCTGAGCAGCTATAGCGAAAATTACGGCAGTGCACCGTACGCAAATGGGAACAGGGAGAGGCTAGAGCGCGTAAATTTGAGGATGACGGGCCCATTCAAACCAATTAACAACCCGCTACTTCCAGATGGCTTAAGCTCAGGATCAGCTAAGATGCCAGCCACATACCGAAGGACACTCCGCGTCCCCCCCTCATAAGTGCTTGGCCGTACCAAGGTCACGCGGCGCAGCGCTTCGCTTAAACAGGCCTAAGAATGGACCGATTAACATGCCGATAATCAACGCAAATACAACAAACACGGCTACTGGGGCCTCACCGGTAGACCAACCAAAGAATGAGAGCACAACAGCCTGCTGATTTTCCAAAACAAACCCAACGACTGCAAAGGTAATGACCATTAAGACCACACCTAAAAGAATCCGTAATATTCTAGCCATAGCGTTCGCCTCCATAACAATAGATAGCCGAGTCAGACGCCGTCTTCCTCGTCTTCATTCACCCTATCCCTCAACTCCTTGCCCGGCTTGAAGTGAGGCACGAATTTCCCATCAAGGCTGACTGACTGGCCCGTCTTTGGATTACGACCTACACGAGGCGCACGATAGTGCAGCGAAAAGCTCCCGAACCCACGAATCTCAATACGATCCCCAGTGGCCAGGCACTGAGACATTTGCTCAAGCATGGTCTTGATAGCCAACTCAACATCTTTGGATGAGAGCAGCCCTTGGTGGGTGACAATTCGTTCGATCAACTCCGACTTCGTCATATTTTTCCCTTCTTTTTCAAGCAGCTAGGAAAAGCGCTTCGAAGGTTTTAGCATGACTTGATGAATTTGAACAGCCCATGTTTCAACTTATCTCCTGGCTGAATAAACATAAGTATCGAACAAGTAACGCGCCTAATTGCAGATCACAAGCATCGTGCGGGTGACAGCTCCAGCCGGGTTCAAGCCGAAAAAATAGTCGCCCTCTTCGTCCTTGGCGTCGCTTGACCGGGTGATGACCTTGTAGCCCTGCATCTTGCATTCGCGAGCGGCGCGCTGTTCGCACTTATCCCAATGATTACCAAGGCCAGAGCAATCGACCTCGATGCCGCTGACACCGCGCCTGGCGTGAGTTTTAGCGCTAGTGACAGAGCAGCCGACTAGCATTACCAATGCGAGCATCACGACAAGCTTGTTCATTGATATCCTTATTCCGGGCGAGCTTTTTTCAAGGCTATAGTGACTCTGACACTGAGCCGCGCGCCTTGGTTCTCGTTTGTTAAATCAACAAATTCCAGGCACAAAAAAGGGCGACCGAAGTCGCCCTTTTTATAGCGTTACAGAACTTAGTTCTGTTTAGCCATTGCTTCGCGCAGCAGGGAGGCCATAGTGGTCTCGCCGGTTGCAGCTTCCGGAGCCGATTTCAGGCTCTGGATTGCTTCTTTCTCTTCCACTTCATCTTTCGACTTGATGGAGAGTTGGATCACGCGGCTCTTGCGATCAACGCTGATGATCTTGGCTTCTACTTCCTGGCCTTCTTTCAGAACGTTGCGCGCGTCTTCAACGCGGTCACGGCTGATTTCGGAGGCTTTCAGAGTCGCTTCGATATCGTCGGCCAGAACGATGATTGCGCCTTTGGCGTCAACTTCTTTCACAGTGCCTTTAACGATTGCGCCTTTGTCGTTCTCTTGAACGTACTCGGAGAACGGATCGCTTTCCAGTTGCTTGATACCCAGGGAGATACGCTCACGCTCTGGGTCAACCGACAGGATAACGGTGTCCAGCTCGTCGCCCTTCTTGAAACGACGAACAGCTTCTTCGCCAACTTCGTTCCAGGAGATGTCGGACAGGTGAACCAGGCCGTCGATGCCGCCGTCCAGACCAATGAAGATACCGAAATCGGTGATCGACTTGATGGTGCCGGAGATTTTATCGCCCTTGTTGAACTGACCAGAGAAATCTTCCCATGGGTTAGATTTGCACTGCTTGATGCCCAGGGAGATACGACGACGCTCTTCGTCGATGTCCAGAACCATAACTTCCACTTCGTCGCCGACTTGTACGACTTTCGAAGGATGGATGTTCTTGTTGGTCCAGTCCATTTCGGAAACGTGTACCAGGCCTTCCACGCCTTCTTCCAGCTCAGCGAAGCAGCCGTAGTCGGTCAGGTTGGTAACACGCGCGGTAACGCGAGTGCTTTCTGGGTAGCGAGCTTTGATAGCAACCCATGGATCTTCGCCCAGCTGCTTCAAGCCCAGGGAAACGCGGTTACGCTCACGATCGTACTTCAGAACCTTTACATCGATCTCGTCGCCAACGTTGACGATTTCGGAAGGATGCTTGATACGCTTCCAAGCCATATCGGTAATGTGCAGCAGGCCATCGACGCCACCCAGATCGACGAATGCGCCGTAATCGGTGAGGTTTTTGACGATACCTTTGACTTGTTGGCCTTCCTGCAGGGATTCCAGCAGAGCTTCACGCTCGGCGGAGTTCTCTGCTTCCAGAACGCTGCGACGGGAAACGACAACGTTGTTGCGTTTCTGGTCGAGTTTGATGACCTTGAATTCGAGTTCTTTGCCTTCCAGGTGCGTGGTGTCGCGCACAGGACGAACGTCGACCAAAGAACCTGGCAGGAACGCACGGATGCCGTTAACGTCGACAGTGAAGCCGCCTTTAACCTTACCGTTGATAACGCCCTTGACCACTTCTTCAGCTGCGAAGGCTGCTTCGAGAACAATCCAGCATTCAGCGCGCTTGGCTTTTTCACGGGACAGCTTGGTTTCACCGAAACCGTCTTCAACCGAGTCCAGAGCAACGTGAACTTCGTCACCGACATTGATTGTCAGATCGCCAGCATCGTTGTAGAACTGTTCCAGCGGGATCAGAGCTTCAGACTTCAGACCAGCGTGAACGGTTACCCAGCGAGCTTGGTAATCGATATCAACGATAACACCGGTGATGATGGAGCCTGCCTGAAGGTTCAGGGTTTTTAGGCTTTCTTCAAAGAGTTCCGCAAAGCTTTCGCTCATTTTAATTCCTGTTGATAAGGGCGAAGAATACGCCCATCTCCACACCCCAGACGGCGTGGGTCAGTTTCAGTTAAAAGAAGCCACCGCAGGACTATGACTGGTCCCCTGCGGCCTTCTTGATCACCCGGCGATATCGCGAATGGCGATTTCACTCAAGATGCGTTCCAGCACCTGCTCGATGGACAACTCCGTGGAATCCAACTGTATGGCATCAGCCGCCGGCTTTAGCGGGGCTACTGCACGCTGGGTATCACGCTCATCGCGTGCACGGATCTCATCTAGCAGACTCGACAGACTAACACCATCGACTTTGCCCTTCAACTGCAAGTAGCGGCGGCGAGCTCGTTCCTCGGCGCTGGCCGTCAGGAAAATCTTCAGCGGTGCCTCGGGAAACACTACGGTACCCATGTCGCGACCATCGGCCACAAGGCCCGGCGGCTCCTGAAAAGCCCGCTGACGCTGCAGCAACGCGTCACGCACAGCTGGGAGCGCGGCAACCTGGGATGCCCAAGAACCGACTTGCTCGTTGCGCAAATCATCCGTCACATCATCCCCTTCGAGGATGATGCGCTGGGGATGACCTTCCGTCGCCCCGACGAACTGCACATCTAGGTGCGCCGCCAGCAGCTTCAGGGACTCTTCATTGGTCAGGTCTACGCCATGGTTGCGTGCGGCAAACGCCAGCAACCGGTACAGCGCGCCGGAATCCAGCAGACACCAACCCAGGCGCTTGGCCAGGATGCCGGCGATGGTGCCTTTGCCCGAGCCGCTTGGCCCGTCGATGGTAATCACCGGTGCTTTGATATTCACAATTGAGCCTCTTGGGCAACACGGATGCCGACTTGGGCACACAGTGTAAGAAAATTCGGAAAGGACGTAGCAACATTGGCGCAGTCGCGGATACGGATCGGCGCAGTCGCCCGCAGGGACGCTACGCTGAACGCCATGGCAATCCGGTGATCGCCATGGGCATGGACTTCACCACCGCCCATCAGGCCACCGTCAATGATAATCCCATCAGGGGTAGCTTCACACTTCACGCCTAGCGCGAGCAGACCGTCGGCCATCACCTGGATACGGTCGGACTCCTTCACGCGCAACTCCTGAGCCCCACGCAAAACGGTCCGACCTTCAGCGCAGGCCGCCGCAATAAACAACACCGGAAACTCATCGATGGCCAACGGCACGAGCGCTTCCGGGATCTCGATACCCTTCAGAACCGCAGCATGCACACGCAGGTCTGCGACAGGTTCTCCACCGACTTCGCGCTGGTGCTCCAGGCTGATATCTGCCCCCATCAGCCGCAGGATATCAATCACCCCGGTACGGGTAGGGTTGATGCCGACATGTTCCAGCAATAACTCGGAACCCTCGGCAATCGACGCAGCCACCATAAAAAACGCCGCCGAGGAAATATCCCCCGGCACCTCAATACGGGTAGCAGTCAGCGTATGACCCGACTCAACCGCTGCGGTAGCACCCTGCACCCTCACGGGATAGCCAAAACCTCGCAACATGCGCTCGGTATGATCGCGCGTAGGTGCTGGCTCGGTCACTGCGGTCTTGCCTTTGGCGTATAGCCCGGCCAGCAACAAACAGGATTTGACCTGGGCGCTGGCCATCGGCAACACATAGTCCAAACCTTTGAGCGACTGCCCACCACGAATGGTCAGCGGTGGACGTCCTTGCGGCCCGGTTTCGATCACTGCGCCCATCTCCCGCAGCGGCTTGGCCACGCGGCTCATTGGGCGCTTGGACAACGACGCATCGCCAGTCAACACGCTGTCAAAGCTTTGCGCTGCCAGCAAGCCGGACAACAGCCGCATGGACGTGCCCGAGTTCCCCAGGTAAATCGGCCCCGGCGCCGGCTTCAAGCCATTCAAGCCCACGCCATGAATGGTCACGCGCCCATGGTGCGGACCTTCAATGACCACTCCCATGTCACGAAACGCCTGCAAGGTCGCCAGAGCATCTTCGCCCTCAAGGAAGCCTTCGACCTCGGTCACGCCGTCGGCCAATGAGCCCAACATGATTGACCGATGAGAAATCGACTTATCGCCCGGCACACGGATGCGCCCGCTCAAGCGGCCACCCGG
The DNA here is from genome assembly GCF_054062775.1 of Pseudomonas sp. TE3911. NCBI lineage: Bacteria > Pseudomonadati > Pseudomonadota > Gammaproteobacteria > Pseudomonadales > Pseudomonadaceae > Pseudomonas > Pseudomonas sp. TE3911. The sequence continues at coordinate 3,720,604 of NZ_JBSSFP010000001.1, forward strand.
GTTGGCGACAAAGGTCAACTCGTCGGCGTTCACAGCGGTTTCCACATAGGCCCGGCGCGCCAGGATCTTGCTGAAATGCTCACGCGCCACCCGCGCACGGGTGAACACACCCAACAATTGATGACCATCACCCGCATCCACTGCATCGCGCAGGGCGTCGAGATCACTGCGGAAAGTGTCCAGAGTACGCAACACCGCTTCGCGATTGGCGAGAAAGATGTCGTGCCACATCACCGGGTCGCTGCCGGCAATTCGCGTGAAATCGCGGAAACCACCGGCTGCGTAGCGGAAAATATCCAAGTTCTCATTGCGCTTGGCCAAAGAGTCCACCAGACCAAATGCCAGCAAATGCGGTAAATGACTGGTTGCCGCTAGCACTTCGTCATGGCGCTCGACTTGCATATGCTCGACGTCCGCCCCCAACTCACGCCAGAGACGATCCACCACCGCCAACGCAGCGGGATCGGTTTGCTCCGACGGCGTCAGGATCACTTTATGCCGACGGAACAACTGCGCATTGGACGCCTCCACCCCGCTCTGCTCGGAACCAGCAATCGGGTGGCCCGGTACGAAGCGCGCGGGCATCCCGCCAAATGCCAGTTGCGCCGCGCGCACCACATTGCCTTTGGCACTGCCGACATCCGTGAGAATCGCCTGCCCCAAGTCCATACCCGCCAACAACGCCAGCAACTTCTCCATGGCCAGGATCGGTACCGCTAGCTGGATCACATCCGCGCCATGACACGCGAGCGCCAGGTCCGCTTCACAGCGGTCCACCACGCCCAGCTCAACCGCCAGCTTGCGCGATTGAGGGTCCAGGTCAACACCGACCACTTCACCGCATAGCCCACTTTCACGCAGGCCTTTGGCGAAGGAGCCGCCGATCAACCCCAGGCCGACCACCACCAGGCGACCGATCATAGGCACAGCAGGTTGCAATGCAGTGACATCAACCACGAGCCAGAACCTTGGCCAGCGCTTCCAGGAAGCGGCTGTTTTCAGCCGGCAAGCCGATGGTGATGCGCAGGTGGTTGGGCATGCCGTAGTTAGCCACCGGACGCACGATCACACCTTCGCGCAACAGACCCTGGAAAACAGGCGCGGCCACTTGGCCGAGGTCGACGCAAATAAAGTTGCCCTTGGACGGAATCCAGCCCAGGCCCAACTCACGCAAGCCTTCCTGCAACTGCAGCATGCCGTTTTCGTTGATGCGCCGACCTTCTTCCAGGTACTCGGCATCCTTCACCGCCGCACAAGCCGCCGCCAAGGCGAGGCTGTTGACGTTGAACGGTTGGCGTACTCGGTTCAGCACATCAGCTACCACCGCCGTGGACAGACCATAGCCAACCCGCAGCGAAGCAAGGCCGTAAGCCTTGGAGAAAGTGCGCGACACCAGCAGGTTCGGATACGCCGCCAGGAAATCCAGGCCGTCCGGCAGGTCGCTGCCTTCTGCGTATTCGATGTAGGCCTCGTCCAGCACGACCAGCACGTGCTCGGGCACATCCTGCAGGAATTCGTTGAGCGCCTGCTCATCGAACCAGGTACCCGTCGGGTTATTCGGATTGGCGATGAACACGACGCGGGTCTGGGCGTCGATTGCTGCCAGCATCGCTGGCAAGTCATGCCCCCAATCCTTGGCAGGAATCACGCGCGCATCAGCACCGACGGCCTGAGTGACAATCGGGTAAACCGCGAACGCATGTTCACTGAACACCGCATTCAGGCCTGGCGCCAAGTAAGCGCGACCGACCAGCTCAAGGATGTCATTGGAGCCGTTACCCAGGGTCACTTGGTTCAGATCGACCCGGCACTTTTCCGCCAACAACCACTTCAGGGCGAAGCCGTTGCCATCCGGGTAACGGGTCAGCTCCGCCAGTTCCTCACGAATCGCCGCCAGCACTTTGGGGCTAGGGCCCAGCGGGTTCTCGTTGCTCGCCAGCTTGACGATCTTCGACGGATCCAGGTTCAACTCACGCGCCAGCTCGTCCACAGGCTTGCCCGGAACGTAAGGCGACAGTTGTTGCACGCCCGGCTGAGCCAGGGCGAGGAAGTTGCCACTCATGTTAACGCCTCACAAAACCGCTTTCGGGTAAGAGCCCAGCACCTTGAGCGCCACGGCTTCTTGACTGATTTTCTCCAGCACACCTTTGACCAGCGGGTCGCGGTGATGGCCGATGAAATCGATAAAGAACACGTACGTCCATTTACCGCTGCGCGAAGGACGAGTCTCGATGCGCGTCAGGTCAATCCCGTTGTCGTGAAACGGCACCAGCAGTTCATGCAGCGCGCCAGGCTTGTTGCTCATCGAGACGATGATCGAGGTCTTGTCGTCGCCGGTCGGCGGCACTTCCTGGCTGCCGATCATCAGGAAGCGCGTTGAGTTGTCCGGACGGTCCTCGATTTTTTCGGCTAGACGCGTCAAGCCATAAAGACCTGCGGCCATATCACCGGCAATCGCCGCCGAGTTCCACTCACCTTTGACACGCTTGGCCGCTTCGGCGTTGCTGGATACCGCCACGCGCTCGACATTCGGGTAGTGGGCATCCAGCCACTTTCGGCACTGGGCCAGGGACTGGGCGTGGGAATAGATGCGGCTGATGCTGTCGGTCTTGGTGTTCTCGCCCACCAGCAGGTGATGGTGGATACGCAGCTCGACTTCGCCGCAGATCACCATGTCGTGCTCAAGGAAGCTGTCCAGGGTGTGATTGACCGCGCCTTCAGTGGAGTTTTCCACTGGCACCACGCCAAAATTTACCGCACCGGCCGCTACTTCACGGAACACTTCGTCGATGGCCGCCATCGGCTTGCTGATCACAGCGTGGCCGAAGTGCTTCATGGCCGCCGCCTGGGTAAACGTACCCTCAGGACCGAGATAAGCAACCTTCAGCGGCTGCTCAAGCGCCAGGCACGACGACATGATTTCACGGAACAACCGCGCCATCTCTTCGTTGCCCAGCGGCCCCTTATTACGCTCCATCACGCGCTTGAGCACCTGAGCTTCGCGCTCGGGGCGGTAGAACACCGGCACTTCGCCTTCAGCGAGGGACGCCATCTTCACCCGTGCCACTTCCTGGGCGCACCGCGCACGTTCACTGATCAGCTCCAGGACTTTCTCATCCAGGCTGTCAATGCGTACACGCAGGGCCTTGAGCTCTTGTTCAGACATTAGCCGTGTTCCTTTTCGAACTCTGCCATGTAGGCAACCAGCGCATTGATCGCGTGGATGTCGACAGCGTTATAGATGGAGGCGCGCATGCCACCCACCGAACGGTGGCCCTTGAGGTTCAACAGGCCGCGCGCGTCGGCACCGGCCAGGAATGGTTTGTCCAGACGGTCGTCAGCCAGGCGGAACGGCACGTTCATCCACGAGCGGTCGCTTGGATTGATGGGGTTGCTATACAGGCCGCTGGCGTCAATGAAGTCGTACAGGGTGCGCTTCTTCTCTTCGTTGAGCTTGCCCATGGCGGCGACACCGCCCTGCTCTTTCACCCACTCGAATACCAGGCCGGACAGGTACCAAGAGAACGCCGGCGGGGTGTTGTACATCGATCCGTTGTCGGCTGCGACCTTGTAGTTGAGCATGGTCGGGCACAGCGAACGGGCGCGGCCCAGCAGGTCTTCACGAACGATGTTAACCAGGATGCCACTTGGACCGATGTTCTTCTGCGCGCCGGCATAGATCATGCCGTACTTGGACACATCGATAGGCCGCGAGAGGATGTCCGAGGACATGTCGCACACCAGCGGAACGTCGCCGACTTCCGGCACCCAGTCGAACTCCAGGCCGCCAATGGTTTCGTTCGCGACGTAGTGCACGTAGGCCGCATCCTTCGACAGCTTCCATTCGTTCTGACCTGGAATGGCGAAGTAGTCGTAGGGCTTAGCGGTGCCGGCAACGTTGACGTGACCGTAGCGCGAGGCCTCTTCAATAGCCTTCTGCCCCCAGATACCGGTGTCGATGTAGTCGGCAGTGCCGTCTTCCGGCAGCAGGTTCAGCGGGATCTGGGCGAACTGCTGGCTCGCGCCACCCTGCAGGAACAGCACTTTGTAATCGGATGGAATGCCCAGCAAGTCGCGCAGATCCTGCTCGGCCTTGGTAGCAATGGATACGAACTCATCGCTGCGATGGCTCATTTCCATCACAGAGAGGCCTTTTCCATGCCAGTCGAGGAGTTCACCCTGCGCACGCTGCAGGACTGCTTCAGGAAGCGCCGCGGGACCGGCACAGAAGTTATAGGCTCTCTTGCTCACATCCAATCTCACTCTGATCTGGTGGGGTGGTGCAATAAATCGGGATTTCAATATTTCACAAGGGACAAACAACAAGGGGGCGAATCTTCATCCGCCCCCTTTGTGTCCGCTTATTCCTGCGGTTCTTCTTCGTCTGCGGCAGCATCGAGGGTTGGCTCGTCGACGATATCATCGCCACTCGCCATGACCTCACGTGCGAACTCGGCATCGGCCTCGTCCAGCTCTTCGCCTTCAACTTCCGATGGTTCCTGGACACGCTCCAGGCCTACCAGTGTCTCGTCGCTGGCCAGCTTGATGAGCGTCACGCCTTGGGTGTTGCGACCCAGGCTCGACACTTCAGCCACACGGGTACGTACCAGGGTGCCCTGGTCGGAAATCAGCATGATCTCCTCGCCGTCGAGCACCTGTACCGCGCCGACCAGACGGCCGTTGCGATCGTTGCTGACCATGGCAATAACGCCCTGGCCACCACGTTTGTACTCCGGGAACTCGCCGATGGCCGTACGCTTGCCATAACCACGCGCCGAAGCGGTGAGGATCTGGCTGCCTTCTTCCGGGATCAGCATCGAAATCAGCTTCTGCCCTTCCGGCAGACGCATGCCGCGCACACCGCGGGCGGTACGGCCCATGGCGCGAACGTCGGATTCCTTGAAGCGCGTAACCTTGCCGCCGTCGGAGAACAGCATGACTTCACGCTCGCCGTCAGTGATGGCCGCGCTGATCAATACGTCGCCTTCGTCCAGTTCCAGGGCGATCAGGCCCACGCTGCGCTGGCGGCTGAAGGATTCGAGCGGGGTCTTCTTCACGGTGCCTTTGGCAGTTGCCATGAAGATGAAGTGACCTTCGGTGTATTCGTCTACCGGCAGCATGGTGGTGATGTATTCATCACTGTCCAGTGGCAGCAGGTTGACCAGCGGACGACCACGGGCGGCGCGGGACGCTTCCGGAATTTCGTAGGTTTTGAGCCAGTACACCTTGCCCTTGCTGGAGAACAGCAGCAGCGTGGTGTGGCTGTTGGCGACCAGCAGGTGAGCGATGTAGTCCTCATCCTTCACGCCAGTAGCCGATTTACCTTTACCGCCGCGACGCTGGGCCTGGTACGCAGCCAATGGCTGGGTCTTGGCATAGCCGCCGTGGGAGATCGTAACCACGCGCTCTTCTTCCGGGATCATGTCACCCAGGGTCAGATCAAGACGGGCATCGAGGATTTCGGTGCGGCGCACGTCGCCGTATTCGGCGCGGATTACTTCCAGTTCTTCGCGGATCACTTCCATCAGGCGCACGGCGCTGTTGAGGATGCGGATCAACTCGCCGATCTGGTTGAGAATTTCCTGGTACTCGGCCAGCAGCTTCTCGTGCTCAAGGCCGGTCAGACGGTGCAGGCGCAGTTCCAGGATAGCCTGGGCCTGTTCCGGCGACAGGAAGTACTTGCCGTCACGCAGACCGTATTGCGGGTCCAGTGTCTCCGGGCGGCACGAGTCAGCACCGGCACGTTCAACCATAGCCACGACGGCGCTGGATTCCCACGGCATCTTGATCAGCGCTTCTTTCGCTTCCGATGGTGTCGGCGAGGCTTTGATCAGGGCGATAACCGGGTCGATGTTCGACAGCGCAACCGCCTGGCCTTCCAGAATGTGGCCACGCTCGCGGGCCTTGCGCAGTTCGAATACGGTGCGGCGGGTCACTACTTCGCGACGGTGACGCACGAAGGCTTCCAGCAGATCCTTGAGGTTCAGGATGCGCGGGCGGCCGTCGATCAGGGCAACCACGTTGATACCAAACACGCTTTGCAGCTGGGTCTGGGCATAGAGGTTGTTGAGGATCACCTCAGGCACTTCGCCACGACGCAGCTCGATCACTACGCGCATACCGTCTTTGTCGGATTCGTCGCGCAGCTCGGTGATGCCTTCGAGTTTCTTCTCTTTAACCAGCTCGGCGATCTTTTCGATCAGACGCGCCTTGTTCAACTGGTAAGGGAGCTCGGTGATGACGATTTGCTGACGGCCACCGACCTTGTCGATGTCTTCGATCATCGAGCGGGCGCGCATGTAAATGCGGCCACGGCCGGTGCGGTAGGCTTCGATGATGCCGGCGCGACCGTTGATGATCGCGGCGGTCGGGAAGTCCGGACCCGGGATGTACTGCATCAACTCATCGACGGTCAGCTCAGGGTTGTCGATGAGGGCCAGGCAACCGTCGATGACTTCACCGAGGTTGTGCGGCGGGATGTTGGTCGCCATGCCCACGGCGATACCGCTGGAACCGTTGACAAGCAGGTTGGGGATCCGGGTAGGCATGACAGCCGGGATCATTTCGGTGCCGTCGTAGTTCGGCACCCAGTCCACGGTTTCTTTGTGCAGGTCAGCCAGCAGCTCATGCGCCAGCTTGGTCATGCGCACTTCGGTGTATCGCATGGCAGCAGCGTTGTCGCCGTCGACGGAACCGAAGTTACCCTGGCCGTCTACCAGCAGGTAGCGCAGGGAAAACGGCTGGGCCATACGTACGATGGTGTCGTACACCGCAGTGTCGCCGTGAGGGTGATACTTACCGATCACGTCACCGACAACACGGGCAGATTTCTTGTACGGCTTGTTCCAGTCGTTACCCAGCTCGCTCATCGCGAACAGCACACGCCGGTGCACGGGCTTCAAGCCATCGCGCGCATCAGGCAGTGCCCGACCGACAATTACGCTCATCGCGTAGTCGAGGTAGGACTGTTTCAGCTCGTCTTCGATATTGACCGGGAGGATTTCTTTGGCCAGTTCGCCCATGAGAAGCCTGATTCCTTTTTCGGGTGAAACCTCGTCACATCCATATGGGACGAACGAAGCTCGCCGCTGCCGACAGAGTGCCTGACAACGACTTACGACAAATCAACGAGTTATGACACGGATCTGCACGTTATAGGCAACCCCTCGGGGCGGCCCTGGAAACCGCCGGATGTTATCACAATCGCCGCCACGCACCTATCCCCCTGATGCGCATGGAGACTAGTAATTTGACGGATGACAGGCTTGAGGGGGACGAGAGGGCCTCAGAGATGGGGTGGTGCTTTTTTTTGAGGGCGGATCCGAGGGTTTTATTGACTTTCAGGGCCAATCGGGGGCAAGCCCCCTCATACATTTTGACTGTGTTCGTCATTCAAGTGTGGGAGGGGCTTGCCCCCGGTAGCCATTTCACAGACACCGCAGCCCTCAATGCAGCCGCTTACGGCACATCAGCTTGGCCAATTTCGCCGTATCCGGCCGCTCAACCACGCCCTTCTCAGTCACAATCACATCAATCAAGTCGGCCGGAGTCACATCAAATACCGGGTTAAACGCATTAACCTCCAGGCGCTTCCCGTTGACCTCCAGCAGCTCACCCGGATCGCGCTCTTCCAACGCAACATCTTCGCCAGTGGCCATCATCAGATCCAAGGTCGAACTCGGCGCCACCACCATAAACCGCACGCCGTGATGCATGGCACACACGGCCAACTGGTACGTGCCGATCGTGCTGACCACATCTCCATTGGCCGCAATACAGTCAGCCCCGACGATCACCCAGGTCACGCCTTTGGTCTTGAGGATATGCGCGCCCGCCGAGTCGGCATTGACCGTGACAGGGATGCCCTCGCCCGCCAACTCCCAGGCCGTCAGCCGCGAACCTTGCAGCCAGGGCCGGGTTTCATTGGCATAGACGTGTTCAACCAAACCCTCCAAGAAGGCCGCACGCACAACCCCGAGGGCCGTGCCGACGCCGCCCGTCGCCAACGCGCCGGCATTGCCGTGGGTCAGGATCGCCTGGGCGTTGCCCTGGTGCTTGCGAATCCGCTCAACGCCCAACTGCGCCATCACAAGGTTGGCTTCGCGGTCACTTTCATGGATCGCGATGGCCTCTGCTTCCAGGACTGCCAGCGGATCGGCGTGCATCTTGATGCGATCCAGGCGATCGCGCATGCGCTTGAGGGCCCAGAACAGGTTCGACGCAGTGGGACGAGTATCGGCCAGCAGTGCGTAATCCTCCTCCCACGCAGCCTGCCAGTCTTCGCCCTCGGCCATACGATCACGGGCGGCCAGAACCAAGCCATAGGCCGCACTGATACCGATGGCCGGCGCACCACGCACCACCATGGCGCGAATGGCGGCAGCCACGTCGTCGACCGTGGAGCAGGCCACCCAGTTTTCCTGGGACGGCAAGGCACGCTGATCGAGCAGGTGCAGCGTGCCATCACGCCAATCGATGGCCTTCACTTTCTCCGCTGCCAACAGTCGGTCGCGCATCCCTTACTCCGCACTCATGAACAAAAGCCGCCGATTATAGCGATCCGCCAGCCAGGACGCTCGGGTATACTTCGCGCTTCTTTTATAGCTGCCCGGGAAGAAGCCTGCGATGACCTCCACTGCCGCCCCGCTCGACTTACTGCTACTGCCAACCTGGCTGGTACCTGTCGAACCTGCTGGCGTGGTGCTCAAGGAACATGGCGTGGGCATCCGCGATGGGCGCATTGCCTTTATCGGGCCGCGGGCCGCTGCCTTGAAGCTGTCAGCCACTGAGGTGCGCGAACTGCCGGGGATGCTGCTCAGCCCAGGCCTGATCAACGCCCACGGGCACGCGGCGATGAGCCTGTTTCGCGGCCTGGCCGATGACCTGCCCTTGATGACCTGGCTGGAAAAACACATCTGGCCCGCCGAAGCCAAGTGGGTCGATGAAGCCTTCGTGCGTGATGGCACCGACCTGGCCATCGCCGAGCAACTCAAGGGCGGCATCACTTGCTTCTCCGACATGTACTTCTACCCCAAGGTCGCCAGCGATTGCGTGCACAACAGCGGCATGCGTGCACAGATCGCGATTCCGATCCTCGACTTCCCGATTCCCGGCGCCAGTACCGCCGATGAGGCGATCCGCCAGGGCATCGAGCTGTTCGGCGACCTCAAGCACCACCCGCGCATCAAGATTACGTTCGGCCCCCACGCGCCCTATACCGTGTGCGATGCCAACCTTGAAAAGATTCGGGTGATCGCCGAAGAGCTGGACGCCGCGATCCATATGCACGTGCACGAAACCGCCTTCGAGGTACAGCAAGCCGTCGAACAGACCGGCGAACGCCCGCTGGCACGCTTGGGCCGCCTCGGATTACTGGGGCCGCGCTTCCAGGCCGTTCATATGACTCAAATCAGCGAGGACGACCTGGCTTTGCTGGTAGAAAGCAACACCAGCGTTATCCATTGCCCGGAATCCAACCTTAAACTGGCCAGCGGCTTCTGCCCGGTGGAGCGTCTGTGGCAGGCTGGGGTCAATGTGGCCATCGGCACCGATGGCGCTGCCAGCAACAATGACCTGGACCTGTTGGGCGAAACCCGCACCGCTGCGATGCTGGCCAAGGCCGTCGCCGGCTCGGCCACCGCGCTGGACGCGCACCGCGCATTGCGTATGGCTACGCTCAACGGTGCGCGGGCCATGGGCCTGGAAAGCGAGATTGGCTCCCTGGAAGTGGGCAAGGCGGCGGATATGGTCGCCTTCGATCTCACAGGGCTGGCGCAACAACCGATCTACGATCCGGTCTCACAGCTTATATATGCCACCGGGCGCGATTGCGTGAAACACCTTTGGGTCGCCGGCAAGCAGTTGCTCGACGATCGGCAACTCACCCGCATGGATGAACAACAGTTGACCGCCACGGCCATTGCCTGGGGAAAACGCATCAGCGGGCACACCGAATAACGCTGGCTCTGAACCTGAGTGTTCAGGACCGACAAACCGATTTATCAGATTTAGAGGATTCACCATGAGCAACGTCGACCACGCAGAAATCGCCAAGTTTGAAGCCTTGGCCCACCGCTGGTGGGACCGCGAAAGCGAGTTCAAACCCCTCCACGACATCAACCCGCTGCGGGTCAACTGGATTGACGAACGCGTCAACCTGGCCGGCAAGAAGGTGCTGGACGTCGGCTGCGGCGGCGGCATCCTCAGCGAAGCCATGGCCCAGCGCGGCGCCACGGTGATGGGGATCGACATGGGTGAAGCGCCGCTGGCCGTGGCACAACTGCACCAGTTGGAGTCCGGCGTGAACGTGGAATACCGCCAGATCACAGCCGAAGACCTGGCTGAAGAGATGCCCGAGCAGTTCGACGTGGTCACCTGCCTTGAGATGCTTGAGCACGTACCGGATCCCTCCTCGGTGATCCGCGCCTGCTTCCGCATGGTCAAGCCCGGCGGCCAGGTGTTCTTCTCCACCATCAACCGCAACCCCAAGGCCTACCTGTTCGCGATCATTGGCGCCGAATACATCATGAAGCTGCTGCCGCGCGGCACCCATGACTTCAAGAAATTCATCCGCCCGTCCGAACTGGGCGCCTGGAGCCGCCAGGCCGGGCTGACCGTCAAGGACATCATCGGCCTGACCTACAACCCGCTGACCAAGCACTACAAACTGGCCAGCGACGTTGACGTCAACTACATGATCCAGACCCTGCGCGAGGAGTAAGCCTGTGAAGTTGCGAGCGGTTCTCTTCGATATGGACGGTACCTTGCTGGACACCGCGCCGGACTTCATCGCCATCTGCCAGGCCATGCGCGCCGACCGCGACCTGGCGCCGATCAACCCGCAGCATATTCGCGATGAAATTTCCGGCGGTGCGCGGGCGATGGTCGCCGTGACTTTCTCGATGGACCCGGAGTCACCGGGCTTTGAGGAACTGCGCCAGGAATTCCTGGAGCGCTACCTGAAGGACTGCGCGGTGCACAGCAAGCTGTTCGACGGCATGGCCGAGCTTCTGGAAGACATCGAGAAGGCCAAGCTGGTCTGGGGCGTCGTCACCAACAAGCCATTGCGCTTCGCCGAACCGATCATGCAGCAGTTGGGCCTGGCCGAGCGTTCGGCCCTGCTGATCTGCCCGGACCACGTGACAAACAGCAAGCCGGACCCGGAACCGATGATCCTGGCGTGCAAGATGCTCGGTCTGGACCCGGCCAGCGTGTTGTTCGTGGGCGATGACCTGCGCGACATCGAGTCCGGCCGCGATGCCGGCACGCGCACGGCGGCGGTCAGCTACGGCTATATCCACCCGGACGACAACCCACGCCACTGGGGCGCAGATGTAGTGGTGGATCACCCACTGGAACTGCGCAAGGTGCTGGATAACGCACTGTGCAGTTGCTAATGGCTCACCGGCCTTAGTGATTGATAAAGATCCAAATGTGGGAGGGGCGGTGCGACGATTCGACTTGCCCCCGATTGCAGTGTGTCAGTCACTGCATTTGCTGACTGATACACCAGTATCGGGGGCAAGCCCCTCCCACAGGGGATCTTCAGTGTTTTCCAGCTCGCTGTTTGTAACCTGCTGAATTCTGTCGAGGCTTTTTATGTTTGATTACTCTGCACGTCCAGAACTGCTCAAAGGCCGGGTCATCCTGGTGACCGGCGCCGGTCGCGGGATTGGCGCGGCGGCGGCAAAAACCTATGCCGACCATGGCGCTACCGTGCTGCTGTTAGGCAAAACCGAAGCCAATCTGGCCCAGGTCTACGACGAAATCGAAGCGGCCGGCAACCCGCAGCCAGTGGTGATCCCATTCAACCTGGAGACCGCCCTGCCCCATCAATACGATGAGCTGGCAGCCATGATCGAAAAAGAATTCGGCCACCTCGACGGCCTGCTGCACAACGCCTCGATCATCGGCCCGCGCACGCCCATCGAGCAGCTCTCCGGTGAGAACTTCATGCGGGTGATGCACATCAACGTCAACGCAATGTTCATGCTCACCAGCACCTTGTTGCCGCTGCTCAAGCTGTCCCAGGATGCGTCGGTGGTGTTCACCTCCAGCAGCGTAGGGCGCAAGGGCCGCGCGTATTGGGGCGCTTATGGGGTGTCGAAGTTTGCCACTGAAGGCTTGATGCAGACCTTGGCGGATGAGCTTGAAGATGTGGCAGCGGTGCGGGCCAACAGCATCAACCCTGGCGGCACTCGTACCAGCATGCGGGCCCAGGCGTATCCGGGGGAGAACCCGATGGAAAGGCCTGCGCCGGAAGAGATCATGCCGGTGTACCTGTACCTGATGGGGCCGGACAGTGCCGGCATCAATGGGCAGGCGTTTGATGCGCAGTAACATCTGACACCCAACTCGCTGTGTGAGTTGGCTTTTGTAGTGAGCGGGCTTGCCCCGCGCGGGACTGCGAAGCGGCCCCAAAACCTGCCAGCGCGATCTCTCTGTCAGATCGCGCTGGCTGTAATGGGGCTGCTTCGCAGCCCCGCGCGGGGCAAGCCCGCTCATCACAGGTCTCGCCCCACATTGGGTTTACTTAGTTCTTCACCACTTCCTCAAGGGTGAAGCGCCCCAGCGGGTTTTGCAGAAAGTTGCTCACGTTCTTGCGTGAGATGTTGATGTAAGGGCTGTAGTACAAGTCGATCCAGTTCACATCCTGTTTCGCCAGTTTTTGCAGCTCCACATACATCTGCTCACGCTTGACCGGGTCCGCCTCAATCCGCGCCGCAGCCACCAGGTCCTTGACCTTGTCGTTCTTGTAGCGGGTCATGTAGTTCTGGTTGGTGTCGTGGCCCAGCACAAAGGTGGTCTTCTGGTCCGGGTCGAGGATGTCGTTGGTCCAGTACATCACGGAAATATCGTACTCACCGTCCACCAGCATCTGCCAACTTTGAGTCGGGTCGACCTTCTGCAGGTTGGCGGTGACGCCGACTTTGGCCAACTGGTCCTTGATGATCACCGCGATCTGCTCGTCAGCCTCATTGCCGGCGTTGACCACGTAGTTCAGCTTCAAGTCCTTGGCACCGGCAGCAGCCAGTAATTTCTTGGCTTCGGCCGGGTCGTACGGGCGTTGCAGGTTGTTGGCGTAGTGGTACAGCGAACCTTTTGGAATGTAGGAATAGGCCACGGTGCCCTGACCGTAGGTGGCGGTCTTGACCAGCGATTGTTTGTCGATGGCCATGTCCAGCGCCTGACGGACTTCCGGTTTGGCCAGCAGGCCATGGGCGTGGTTGATCAACAGGTGATCTTCACGGGTGGAAGGGTCGGCGTGGATCACCACGTTCTTGTCTTTCTTCAGCTCTTCAACCCGGGAGAACGGCACGAAGATCGCCGTGTCCAGCTCGTTGTTCTGCACCATGCGCATGCGCGTGTTGTCGTCGGTCACCGAGACCCACTCCACGCCATCCAGGCTCACATTCTTGGCCTGCCAGAAGTTCGGGTTCTTCTTCAGGATCACCCGATCGCCCTTGCGCCACTCCTCCACGGTAAACGCGCCGGATGTCACCGGGTTTTCCGAGTAGGCGTCTTCGCCCATCTTGGTCATGGCTTTTTCCGACAGGATCGAAACCGTCGGGGAGGCCAGTTGCGAGAGGAACGCCACGGCAGGCGTCTTCAAGGTGACGACCAGGGTTTTCGGGTCGGCGGCGTTGGCCGTGTTGATCAGGTTGAAAGGGTCCGCCCACAGCGAGGCTTTGTTATCGCGGATGCGCAGCAGGCTGAACGCCGCATCTTCAGCGGTGATCGGCGAGCCGTCAGAGAATTTCGCATCGCGCAGTTTGAAGGTGTAAGTCAGGCCATCCTTGGAAATCTCCCAGCTTTCGGCCAGGCCCGGTTCCATCTTGGTGCCCAGGTTATCCACGCGCACCAGGGTGTCGTAGACGTTGGCGAACACCCACGTGTCGCGGTTTTGCGCGCTTTTGATCGGGTCGAACGTGGTGCTGTCTTCACGGCAGCCAATAGTCAGGACGCCAGCGGCCTGGGCCAAACCAGCGGTCAGCGACCAAGCCGTAAGCGTAGCGGCGGCGAGCAACTTCAAGTGACGGGATTGCATGTCATAACTCCTTGTTCATGAATGGCAGGAAAGGGTCAAACCAAAGGTGATTCAAGCACGCAACTGTATCGATGCTCGTGCAGGAAATGAGTAGGCGGCGACGCCACGGAACACATGGCGCGCGCATACCGGCAACGTGGATGAAAGGCACAGCCGGTGGGCAAATTCAGTGGGCTCGGTGGCTCACCGGGCAAAGGTTCTGCAGGCAATGGCCGATGCGGATCGATCTCCGGAATCGCCTGGATCAACGCCGCCGTATAGGGATGGCGCGGCGCGCTGAACACTGCCTCAACGGGCCCTTCCTCGACAATCTTGCCCAAGTACATCACCGCCACGCGGTCGCACAGGCGCCGCACGATGGCCAAGTCATGGGCGATAAACAGGATGGCCAGGTTCATGCGCTGTTGCAGTTCCAACAGCAGATTGATGATCTGCCCCTGGATCGACACATCCAGCGCGGCCACGCACTCATCGGCGATGATCAGGCGCGGTTCCACCGCCAAGGCGCGAGCAATGCCGACGCGCTGGCATTGACCGCCACTGAGGGAGCCGGGTTTTCGACTGGCCAGTTCGGGGCGCAAGCCGACCAGCTCAAGCAGTTCATTGACGCGCGCCGGGATGCGCTCTGCCGGGACTTTGCGCTGCACCCGAAGCACCTCGGCGATGGTTTCGCCGATGGTCTGGCGCGGGTTCAACGCGGCGTAGGGATCTTGAAAGATCATCGCCGTTTCATGGCGCAAACGCGCGATGTCGATCGCGCTGCCGTGGGCCATGTCGATACCATCGAACAACACCTGCCCGGCGCTGATCGGGTTGAGGTGCAGGATCGCCCGGCCAAGGGTGCTTTTACCGCTGCCGGACTCGCCCACCAACCCGAGGGTTTCGCCGGCCGCCAGGTTCAGCGACACACCGTTCACCGCCCTCACCCACTGTGTGTTCAGGCCAAACAAACCGCTGCCGGACGCCGCAAAGCGCACCTCCAGATCCTTGATCTGCAACAGGCTCATGGTCGCGCTCCCAGCGGATAGTGACAGGCTACGCGGGCACCTTCTGGCAGCACCTCGGTACATAAGGCACCGACCTGCGGGCAGCGCGGATTGAAGCGGCAGCCGCCGGGCAAGGCATCCAGCAACGGCGGCTGGCCGGGAATGGTGCGCAACAAGGCGTGGCCACTGCTGTGGGCCGGCTGGCAGTCAATCAGGCCAGCGGTGTACGGATGTTGCGGATGGGCCAGCAGGTCGTACTTACTGCCGTGTTCGCACAGGCGCCCCGCGTACATCACCGCGATGGAATCGCAGGTTTGCGCCACCACGCCCAAGTCGTGGGTGATCATGATGATCGACAAGCCACGCTGGTCGCGCAGGTCCAACAACAGACGCAGGATTTGCGCCTGGACGGTCACATCCAGGGCGGTGGTCGGCTCGTCGGCGATCAGTACCCTTGGGTTGCAGCCCAAGGCCACGGCGATCATGGCGCGCTGGCGCATACCGCCGGAAAACTCGTGAGGATAGTTGTCGACGCGCGCCTGTGGATCGGGAATACCCACCTGGCGCAGTACGTCGATGGCGTGTCGTCGGGCATCTTTTTTCGACGCGCCCTGGTGCAGGCGAATACCCTCGGCGATCTGCTCGCCGATGCGCATCAGCGGGTCGAGGTGGCTGCTGGGGTTCTGGAAAATCATGCCCAATTGCCCGCCGCGTATCGCACGCATGCCCGCGTCATCCAGTGACAGCAGATCCTGACCGGCCAGGCACACGGCACCGCCCTGCACGCGCAGATCAGGCGACGGCAGCAGCCGCATCAGGCCTCGGCAGGCCATGGTCTTGCCCGAGCCGCTTTCGCCCACCAAACCAAGGATTTCGCCTTCGGCCAGGTCGAAGGAGACGCGGTCGACCAAGGTGACATCGCGCCCCGCGTTATTGGCGATTACGCTGAGGTCTCGTACCTGAAGCAGACTCATGACCGATCCCCTAACACTTGCGCCAACCCATCAGCCAACAGGCTGAAACCCATGGCCAGGGTCACGATGGCCAACCCCGGAAAGGTGCAGATCCACCAGGCCGTGGTAATAAACGCCTGCCCTTCGGCGACCATCGTCCCCCATTCGGCGGTCGGCGGTTGCACCCCAAGGCCCAGGTAGCTCACGGCGGCACCGTTGAGCAGCACCAGCACCGCATCGGACATGGAAAACACAATCGAGCCAAACATCGCATTCGGCAGCAAATGCCGGAACAGGATGCGCCCATGACCAAAACCCAGGCTCTTGGCGGCCAGGGCAAAGTCGCTTTCCTTGAGCACCAGGATCTGCGAACGGATCAGCCTCGCATACGAGACCCAACCCACCAGCGCCATGGCGATGTAAAAGCTCTTAAGGCCCGGGCCGAGGATGGCCATGATCGCCAGCATCAGCACCAGGAACGGGAACGCCAGGATCACATCGATCACACGCATGCAGAAACTGTCGAAACGACCGCCGATGTAACCTGAGACCGCGCCCACAAAGGTGCCGATCATGAAGGGGAAAATGACCCCGATGATGGCCAGCTGCAGGTCAATACGTGCGCCCCAGATGACCCTGGACAGAATGTCGCGACCGTAGTTATCGGTGCCGAATGGATGGGCCAGGCTGGGACCGATCAAACTGATATCGGTGTTCTGTGCAATCGGATCAAAAGGCGCGATCCATGGCGCCAACAGCGCCAGGGTCAACCACACCAACAGTATCAATAGCCCCCACGCGGCCGTCAGCCGGCCATTGCGAAAACCAAAGCGCAGGCGCAAGCGCCATGGGGCAATCAGCGGGCGGCTGCTCATTGCATTTTCACCCGCGGGTCGAGGGCCACCGTCGCCACATCCGCGATGAAGTTCACCACCACCGTCGCGCAGGCCAACACCATGGCCACGCCCTGCACCACCATGTAGTCGCGGGTAAAGATGCCGCGCACCAATAACTGACCGATGCCAGGAATGGCGAACAGGCTTTCGATGACCACCGTGCCGCTGATCAGCCAACCGATATTCACTGCCAGCAGGTTGACCGCTGGCACCAGGGAATTGGGCAACACATGGCGGCGAAACACGGCGGCTTCGGAAAGTCCGCGCGCACGGGCGGCGGTAACATGGTCCGCCTGCAACTCCATCAACATGCTCGCCCGCAGGTTGCGCACCAGTACTGCCGACAGCGCCAGGGCAATAGTCAGGCACGGCAGGACCATATGGTGTGCCTTGTCCAGCCAGGTGCGACCGTAGCCGGACACCGGGAACAAGCCCCATTTCACACTCAGCAGCAGGATCAGCATCAAGCCCAGCCAGAACGCCGGCATGCCCAGGCCCACCGTGGTGAATACGCGGATCAGGTTGTCGGCCCAGCCGCCTTTATTGCGCGCAGCCAAGGTTGCCAGGGGCACCGCGATCAGCAGCGCCAGCACCACGCTGCCGAGTACCAGCACCAGGGTCGGCTCGATACGGGTGACGATCAGCTTCAGCGCGTCGACCTTGTACAGCAGCGATTGACCGAGGTCGCCCTTCAGGAGGTTCTTCAGAAAATAGAAATATTGCAGCCACAACGGCTGATCGAGGCCGTACTGGGCGCGGATTTTCAGCAACGCGTCCGGTGTACTGCGCGAGCCGAGCAACGCACGCGCCGGGTCGCCGGGGATCGAGCGCACCAGCACAAAGGTAATCAGGCTGATGCCAAACAGCACCGGCAGCAATTGCAGCGGCCGGGACAGCACAAAACGGTAGCGCGCCAAGTTCATCCGTCAGCCTCGGTGGCGAGCAAGAAAGTCCAGCAGCACCGGGAAATACGCCTGGGGTTCTTCGTAGAACGGCATATGGCTGCTGTTGGGGAATACGTGCAGTTCGGCGTGTCTGGCCGCCATTTTCATGCGCATGGCACAGGCCGGGGTGAGTTCGTCGTGCTGGCCGGTGGTGATCAAGATCGGCATCTTGAAATCGGCCATCTCGGGGATGCGGTTCCAGTCCTTGAGGTTGCCGACATAGAGGAATTCGTTAGGGCCCTGCATGGTTTCGTAGGGGCCCATGTTCCAGTCGCCGAGGGAGCGTTTGACCGGCTCGGGCCATTCGTCCAGACGGCACACGTGGCGATAGTTGAGCAAGGTGATCGCGGCCTGGTACTGCGGGTGATCGAGAGTGCCCATCGCTTCATGGCGCTGCATCATGGCCACGGTTTCGCTGCCTAAGGCGCCGCGCAGGCGCTCCAGCTCCTGGGACAGGTGCGGAATGTCGCCGACAGTGTTTTCCAGGATCAGGCTTTTCAGCGCGTCGGGATAATGGATGGCGTATTCGATGCCCAGCCAGCCGCCCCATGAATGCCCGAGCAAGTGCACACGGCCCAGCCCCAGTGCCTGGCGCACGGATTCGACTTCTTCGACATAACGGCGTATTTCCCACAGGGAAACATCGGTCGGTCTGGCTGATGCCCCCGTGCCAAGCTGGTCGAATGCAACCACTCGCAGGTTATGCTCTTTGAGCCAGCCATGGGCGTCGCGCAAGTAGTCACACGGCAGGCCTGGCCCGCCGTTGAGGCACAACAGCACCTCATCGCCTTCGCCAAAGCTGTAGACCACGAGGTTATGGCCGTCGACTTGCACGTTGTACTGCTGGTCGGGGGCAATTTCACGCCACATGCATACATTCCTTGTGTTGTATCGGCCTGGCGAGTAGCGGCCGCTTGTCAGGCCAACACTACCGAGGATGCCGCGCGTCCATAACCTAGTAGTTCTTATAGGTTTGGCCTGGCAGTCCTTCGCCGGGGCGTGGCATTCTACTTGCCGCATGTCGAGATTCAAATGAATTCGGGAGCAGAACGGATGCTGACCAAGCTGACTGCCTTCAACAATCGTCTGATGCCGGGCAGGAGCCTGGATGAGCAGATGGACAACGCGTTTATCCTCGCTCAACAGTTAGGCTTCGATGCGCTGGTGTACGACTACTCCCCCGTGCCGATCGACCAGGACGGCGCATTGATCACCCCCTCGGTGCTGGAACTGCGCAATACACCACCCGACTGGCACGCATTATGGTGCAGCAAAGGGTTTTACCAGATCGACCCGGTGCAACACCTGGCCCTGAGCACGGTATCGCCTTTCGTATGGTCCTACGAAGCCAAGGCCGACACCCCACTGCAAAAAATCATCGATCCGTGCCACGCGCCGGTTTCATCCTACCTGCATGACCAGCAGCTGACCTGCGGCGTCAGCGTACCGATCCACCTGCCCCGTGGTGGCTTTGCTTCGCTGACCGGCCTGCGTATCGGTAGCGCGCACACGGTGTTGCAGGACGCGCAGCAAACTTTGTCGGATTTCAGTGTGATTTCCCATGCGTTGCAGGAAGCAGCCTACCCGCTGTTCAGCAAGGAACTGCGCACCTACCCCCATATTCACCTGACCAAACGCGAACGCGAGTGCCTGAAATGGGCCGCCGAAGGCCTGACCGCTGCTGAAATCGCCACGCAGTTGAGCCGTTCGCTGGCGGTGGTCACGCTGCACCTGGCTTCGGCGATGCACAAGCTGGGCGCCAAAAACCGAGTCCAGGCGGTGGTTCGGGCTACCCATTACCGCCTGCTGGAAGACTGATCCATCGGCAAAACCTAGCTGTTTTGCTAGTTACCTAAATTTCGCGCGCAGACTATCGTGTCCCTGAGCCTTTTTTCAGAGCAGGGTACGAAATGGAATTCATCGAAAAAATTCGCGAAGGGTATGCGGCCTTTGGCGCCTACCAGACCTGGTATCGCGTCACTGGCGACCTGTCCAGCGGCCGTACACCACTGGTCGTCATCCACGGCGGCCCCGGCTGTACCCATGATTATGTCGACGCCTTCAAGGACGTCGCAGCCAGCGGCCACGCGGTCATCCACTACGACCAACTGGGCAATGGCCGCTCCACGCATTTACCTGAGAAAGATCCGTCCTTCTGGACCGTCGACTTGTTCCTCAAAGAACTGGATAACCTGCTGGATCACCTGCAGATCAGCGACAACTACGCGATCCTCGGCCAGTCCTGGGGCGGCATGCTCGGCAGTGAACATGCAATCTTGCAACCCAAGGGTTTGCGCGCGTTCATCCCGGCCAACTCCCCGACCTGCATGCGCACTTGGGTCAGCGAGGCCAATCGCCTGCGCCAATTGCTGCCGGAAGGCGTGCACGAAACCCTGCTCAAGCACGAAGCCGCTGGCACCTATCAAGACCCGGAATACCTCGCTGCCTCGCGGGTGTTCTATGACCAGCACGTATGCCGCGTGAACCCCTGGCCGGAGGAAGTGGCGCGCACTTTCGCCCAGGTCGATTCAGACCCTACGGTTTATCACGCCATGAGCGGCCCGACCGAGTTCCACGTGATCGGCAGTCTGAAGGACTGGAAATCCATTGGCCGCCTCTCGGCGATCAAGGTGCCGACCCTGGTGATCTCGGGCCGACATGACGAGGCCACCCCACTGGTGGTCAAGCCGTTTCTGGATGAGATCGCGGATGTACGCTGGGCGCTGTTCGAAGACTCCAGCCACATGCCCCACGTGGAAGAACGCCAGGCCTGCATGGGGACCGTGGTGAAGTTTTTGGATGAGGCCTGTTCAGTGCCGCACCCCGTCCGCAAGGCTGGCTGAGTTCCAAATGTGGGAGGGGGCTTGCTCCCGATAGCGCTGGGTCAGTCACGACTACTGTGGCTGACACCCTGCTATCGGGAGCAAGCCCCCTCCCACATTTTCAGACCTCTGTGGTTTCAGGCTGCGCCGTTTTCCTTGGCACCTCCGCTACCAGCGGAATCTCCTTGCCCTCGGCATCAAACAACTTGCCGCCCCTGAAGTAATCTCCATCCCGCAACGCCGCGACATCGTGGAAGCACAAACTGCGCTCGGTCCCCGCCACGAACACCGACTGCTGATCCGAATTGCCCGCCGTGAAGTGGTTAAACGCCAGGTTCAACAAGATCGCCATGATCGCCGACGAGCTGATGCCCGAGTGGAAAATGGTCGCAAACCAGCTAGGGAATTGATCGTAGAAACTCGGCGCAGCAATCGGAATCATGCCAAAACCGATGGAGGTGGCGACGATGATCAGGTTCATGTTGTTGCGGTAATCCACTTTCGACAGGGTGCGAATACCACTGGCCGCCACGGTGCCGAACAGCACAATCCCGGCACCGCCCAGCACCGAGGTGGGCACCGCGGCGATCACCCGCCCCATAAATGGCAGCAGGCCAAGGATCACCAGGAACAGGCCACCGGTGGCAACCACAAAGCGACTCTTCACCCCGGTCACCGCCACCAGGCCGACGTTCTGGGCGAACGCACTCTGGGTGAACGAACCGAAGATCGGCGCGAACATACTCGACAGCATGTCGGCGCGCAGGCCATTACCGAGGCGTTTAGAGTCGACTTTGGTGTCGATGATTTCGCCCACGGCCAAGATGTCGGCCGAGGTTTCCACCAGGGTCACCATCACCACGATGCACATGGAAATGATCGCCGCGATGTGGAAGGTCGGCATGCCGAAATGGAAGGGCGTAGGGAAACCAAACATCGGGCCCTGGGTCACGCCGGAAAAGTCCGCCATGCCGAGGAACACCGCAATCACCGTGCCGATGACCATCGCCAGCAGGATCGACAGGCGCGAGATGGTTGCGCTGCCAATCTTGCTCAATAGCAGCACCAATACCAAGGTCAACGCCGCCAGGCCGATATTGGGCATGCTGCCGAAATCCGCAGCGCGGCTGTTACCGCCCATGGCCCAGCGTGCCGCCACGGGCATCAGCGTCAGGCCGATGGTGGTGATCACGATGCCAGTCACCAATGGCGGGAAGAACTTGGTAATCCGCGAGAACACTGGCGTGATCAGTAGCCCGATAAACGACGCGGCCATCACCGCCCCAAGAATCGCCGGCACCCCGCCAGCGCCGTCGCTGCCGACAATCGCCACCATGGTTGCCACACCGGCAAATGACACGCCCTGCACCAGCGGCAACTGACAGCCAAAGAACGGCAGGCCAAGGGTTTGCAACAGGGTGGCCAAGCCACCAGCGAACAGCGACGCGGCGATCAGCAGACCAATATCTGCCGGTGACAACCCGGCCGCCTGACCGACGATCAACGGTACCGCGACGATGCCGCCGTACATGGTGAGCACATGCTGCAGGCCGTAAGCCATGTTGGCGGCGACGCCGAGATTCTCATCTTCTGGCCGCTGCGGTGACGCCTTCGGGATAGTCATGGTGAGGGGTTCTCTGTTTTTGTTGTGCGGCCACTGTATGCAATGTTAGGACTAGATGTCCATAGAGTTGTATACAATCAATCGAACAAGATACCCTCCGCCGGCGTTACAAAAACAATCCGGCCGTGATGAGCCAGAACGCCAAAGGACCAGGACCATGAAAAAGGTATTACAGGGCGCCACCGTTGCACTCACCCTTCTCGGCGGCGGGGAGGCTGTCGCGGTGGAATGGATGAACAACAGCGTAGGCTTTCGCTACGGCCAGCAGTTCACCAACCCGAACAACCCCGATGAATTCAGCAAGCGCATCTACAGCTTCACCCACGCCAGCGGCTACCAGTACGGCAGCAATTTCCTGAACCTGGACGTGTTCCTGTCCGACAGCCGCGACCCGCGCAAGGGCACTGATCACGGTGGCAGCGAGGTGTACGCCGTGTATCGGCATCAGCTGTACGCCTCACGCGTATTTGATGTGCCGCTGGGCACCGGGCTGATCAAGGATTACGCGCTGACCTTGGGCTTTGATGCCAACCGCAACAACAACTTCGCCTCGGCCAAAAAGCGTGCGCTGGTGCTCGGCCCGACCTTGAAGTTCAACACCGTGGGCGTGCTGGACCTGAGCCTGATGTACTACAAGGAAAAGAATCACACCGGCATCCCCGGCGCGCAGGAGTCGAACCACACCTTCGACGACACCTACATGCTTAACCTGACTTGGATGCGCCCATTCGAAATCGCCAACCACGCGGCAAAATTCCAGGGTTTTATCAATTACGTCGGGGAAAAAGGCGAGGACTACCATGGCCGTGACACTGCGCCGGAAGCCTTGATGCGCACCGCGTTGATGGTGGCGGTACGACCGGGTAAGAGCGTAAAGCCGAACCTGTACCTCGGGGTGGGTTACGAGTACTGGCACAACAAATTCGGTGTGGGCGGCGGCCGGGGTAGCCGCACGTCAACACCGACGGTGAATATGGAGATCACGTTTTAGCCACTCACCCAGCCGAGTCAAAATGTGGGAGGGGCTTGCCCCCTCTCACAATGACCGCACTGTCAGCCTAAACGCGCGACAGCTTCGAAGCCGTGTGCTTCGGCCGCGCCAGCCAGTAGCCCAACACCGCAAGTGGCGCGGTCGCCAGCATCACGATCACGGTGATCAGCAGCGGTTGGTCGATCATCGAAGACACCAGCAGGCTGCTGAGAAAACACAGGCCCAGTTGCAAGGTGTTTTGCAACGCGGCCGCCTTGCCGGAATTTTCCGCAAACGGCATCAGTGCATTCGCCACCACGATCGGATAACTCGCACCGTTGACCAACGCCATCAGACAGAACGGAATCAGCAAGGTGGTGAGGGTCGGCACGGTCATGGTCGCAACCAGATACAGCGCCACCATGCTGATGCAGTAGGCCGCCAGTAACCAAGGCAACAGCGTCTTGCCCTGGAAACGCTGCAAGGCGCTGCGGCAGCTGTAGCCGCCCACCAGAAACGCCAGTGTCGGCAACACGTAACTCAGGCCGATGTCATTCGGGCTGTAGCCCATGTCGCCAAGGATGAACGGCGAAGCCGTCAGCCAGGCAAAGAAACTGGCGGAGCAGGCAGCGAAGATCATCACGTTGCCGGTGAACACCCGGGAGGTGAGCAACTGTCCATAACCGAGGCGTGTCGGAGTTTCTGCCTGCCGTTTCGGCACGCTGCGCAGGAACAAGGTCGGCAGCAGCAACAGCAGTGATACGCCCAGCAAGACCCCAAAGATCGCCTGCCAACCGAAGTGATTCAGCACCATCGCGCCCAACAGCGGCGCCAGGGCAGGCGACAGCGACATCAGCGGCATGATGCTGGCGAACACCCGGTGAGCCTTGTCGGCCGGGTAGCGGTCAATGACCAGCGCCTGCCAGCTCACAGCAGCGGAGCACACGCCAATGGCCTGCATAAAGCGCAAGGCCAGCAGTTGAGACGCGGTCTCGACCCAGAACATTCCGGCGCAGCCCAGCACAAACAGACTCAAGCCTGCGAGCAAGATCGGCTTGCGCCCCAGGCGATCGGACAACGGGCCCCACAGCAACTGCCCCAGCGCAAAGCCGGCGAGGAAAATACTCAAGCTGGCCCCCACCGCGCCAGCGCCAATCTGCAACTGCTCGCCCATGGCGCCGAACGCCGGCAAGTACATATCCATGGCCAGATAACCGAGCATGCTCAGCCCCGCCAGGTACCAGGTAAAACCAAAAGAATTTTTCATTGAAGCCTTGTAGATCTTGCCATCAAACTATTTGCTGACTGGCGGCCATTATGAGGCTGACAGATTTTGTGTGAAGCGATAATAATTGGACACTCTTATCAATAATTTTGAAGGCAGTCACCATGTGGTCTGAATACTCCCTGGATGTAGTCGATGCGGTGGCACGCCATGGCAGTTTCAGCGCTGCCGCCCAGGAATTGCACCGCGTGCCATCGGCCATCAGCTACACGGTGCGTCAGTTGGAAGAATGGTTGGCAGTGCCACTGTTTGTGCGGCGCCATCGCGACGTAGAGCTGACCCCGGCGGGCCGTCTATTTATAGACGAAGCCCGAGGCGTGATGAAAAAAATGCTCGGCACGCGGCGTCTGTGTCAGCAAGTGGCGAACGGTTGGAGCGGTCAGTTGAAGGTGGCCGTGGACTCCATCGTCAAACCCCAGCGTTGCCGGCAGTTGGTGCTGGATTTCTATCGACAGTTCCCCGAGGTGGAATTGTTGCTGGAATACGAGGTGTACAACGGCGTGTGGGACGCCCTGGCCGATGAGCGCACCGACATTGTGATCGGCGCCACCAGCGCGGTGCCGGTGGCCAGTCACTTCACCTTTCGCGACATGGGGTTGTTGAACTGGTTGTGTGTGGTCAGCGCCAAGCATCCACTGGCGGCGGTGCAAGGGCTGCTCAGCGATGACCAACTGCGCCCGTTCGCATCACTGTGCATGACCGACACTTCACGCAACCTCCCCAAGCGCGACACCTGGACGCTGGATAACCAACGTCGGCTGGTGGTGCCGAACTGGGCGTCCGCCATCGATTGCCTGCGTGATGGTCTGTGCGTCGGCATGGCGCCAGCGCATCAGGTGTTGCCGTGGATCGAACGCGGTGAACTGGTGGCGCTGCAATTGACCCGGCCCTTCCCCGCCAGCCCGTCGTGCGTGGCCTGGGCACAGAACAAGCTGTCCCCGGCCATGGCGTGGTTGCTGGAGTATCTGGGGGATAAAGAGACAATGAACCAGGAATGGCTCAATGGGCCTGATCCAATAAACGGGTGATGGCTCGCACGATCATTTCGACCTCCTTGGCATCCAGGGTCAACGGCGGCAACAGGCGAATGACCTTACCCCGCGTCACATTGATCAGTAGCCCATGCTCCTGGGCAGCGCGCTGGGCCAGTTCGCGGTAAGGGCTGGTCAGCTCGATGCCGATCATCAAGCCTTGCCCGCGAATCGCCATTACCTGCGGGTGTTCGTCCAATTCCATCCGCAACCGCGCCAGCAAGCGCTCGCCCTGCTGCGCAGCGTTCTGCAACAGGCCTTGCTCTTCGATAATGTCCAACACGGTGCAGCCCACCCGACACGCCAGCGGGTTGCCGCCGAAAGTGCTGCCGTGGCTGCCCGGCGTGAATAACTGGGCCACCCCCGCCCTTGCAAGGCAGGCGCCGATGGGCACACCGTTGCCCAGGCCTTTGGCCAAGGTCATCACGTCCGGCAGGATGCCTTCATGCTGGAAAGCAAACCAGGCGCCGGTACGGCCGATGCCGGTCTGGATTTCATCCAGCATCATCAGCCAACCGTGGCGCGTGCAGTGATCGCGCAGCGCTTGCAGGTAACCCGGCGGCGCCGGCAGCACGCCGCTTTCGCCCTGGATCGGCTCCAGCAAGACCGCCGCGATCCGCGTACCAAACGTTTTGGTGAGTGCTTCGATGGCCGCCAGATCACCAAACCGGACCTTGAGAAAATCCCCCGGCAAGCGCTGAAAACCAAGGCGCACCGACGGCCCATCACTAGCGGCCATGGTGCCAAGCGTGCGGCCGTGGAAGGCATTCTCCATGACCACCACCAACGGCTCTTCGATGCCTTTTTTCCAACCATGCAACCGCGCCAGTTTCAACGCGGTCTCGTTGGCTTCGGCGCCGGAGTTGTTGAAAAAAACGCGGTCCAGGCCGGACAGTTGCGTCAAGCGCTGGGCCAGACGCTGCTGCCAATCAATGCTGTAGAGGTTGGAGGTATGCAGCAACAGGCCAGCTTGCTCGCTGATAGCCGTCACCAGTTTCGGGTGGGAGTGGCCGACATTGGTCACCGCCACACCCGCTACCGCGTCCAGGTATTCACGGCCCTGTTGATCCCACAGGCGTGTGCCCAGGCCACGGGTAAAACTCAAGGCCAAGGGTTGGTAGGTGGTCATCAGGCAGGCGGCGGTCATGGTGGCAGGCTCCGGTTGTGGTGATGGAAGTATCGTTAGCCACCTCAGCTGGATAAACTGCGCTTTCCTGCAATGACTTTAAATCAGGGATTTATAATGGACCTGTTCCAGGCAATGTCGGTGTACGTGAAAGTGGTGGAGACCGGCAGCATGACCGCTGCGGCACAGGCCTGTGGGATGTCGACCACAATGGTCGGTAACCATTTGCGCGCCTTGGAGCAACGCCTGGGCGTCAGCCTGCTCAAGCGCACCACCCGCAAGCAGAGCCTGACGGAATTCGGTGGCCAGTATTACCAGCGCTGCCTGGAAGTGCTGGGACTGGTCGCCGACT
The DNA here is from genome assembly GCF_054062775.1 of Pseudomonas sp. TE3911. Lineage (NCBI taxonomy): Bacteria > Pseudomonadati > Pseudomonadota > Gammaproteobacteria > Pseudomonadales > Pseudomonadaceae > Pseudomonas > Pseudomonas sp. TE3911. The sequence continues at coordinate 3,747,640 of NZ_JBSSFP010000001.1, forward strand.
CCGAACAATTGGCAGAACAGGCCCACAGTGACGTTCCCAAAGGCACCCTGCGCATCACCGCGCCACCCGCCTTCGGCACCGAACGCCTGGCGCCGGCCTTGAGCGAATTCTCGCAACGCTACCCGCTGATCAAACTGTACGTGGTGCTCAGCAATCAGCGTATGGACATGGTCGACAGCGGCTTTGACGTGGCGATCCGCCTGGGCGAACTGGAGCCGTCGAGCCTGATCGCCCGCCCCATGCAGGACTACACCATCACCCTATGCGCCTCACCGCAATACCTGGAACGGCGTGGCACGCCACAGACGCCTGTAGACCTGCAGCACCACGACTGCCTGGCCTTCGCCTACCCATCCACCGACGACTGGCGCAATGCCGACAAGCTCTGGCGCATGACCGGCGCAGAGGGCGAAGTGGAAATCCCGGTGTCCGGTTCGCTGACCATCAACAGCTCCCAAGCCCTGCGCCAGGCGGCAGTGCAAGGCATGGGCATCGTCATGCTGCCCGACGCCCTGGTACAGCCCGACCTGCAGAGCGGCAAGCTGGTGGCGTTGCTGACCACTTACCAACTGCCCAGCCGTCCCATGCACTTGCTGTATGGCCAGGACCGCTATCGCCTGCCAAAGCTGCGCGCCTTTGTCGATTTCGCCATGGAGAAATGGGCGCGCTAGAAGCCCACACCCAACTCCCTCAGCCGAGCCGCCGTCTGTTCGGCTGACACATGGTGAATGCCTTGCCAGCCGAGGGCGATGGCCGCGTCGATATTGCCGCCAACATCATCGATAAATACGACTTCTCATGGCTGGATATCCGGCAAATGGGCACGAACTTGACTAAGGCTGGCGTGGTAGATCGCCGGATCGGGCTTGATCAGCTTCAACTCGCCAGACACCACGATGTCGCGAAAACACTGCAGGAAGGGATAGTGGGCACGGGCATAGGGAAAGGTTTCGGCTGACCAGTTGGTAAGCCCAAACAAGGGCATGTTGGCTGCATGCAGCGCCCTGAGAATCGCCACGCCTTCGGGCAACGGGCCACGCAGCATTTCATGCCAGCGGTCGTAGTACGCCGTGATCAGGGTTTTGTGGTGCGGGAATTGATTGATCAGGACGTGCGTGGCTTCGGCCAGCGGCCGACCCGCGTCCTGCTCGGTGTTCCAGGCCTGGGTGCAGATATTCTCGAGAAACCATTGCCGCTCATCATCATCGGCAATCAGCTTGCGGTACAGGTGTTGCGGGTTCCAATCGAACAACACACCGCCGAAATCAAACACTACTGCGCGAATCGTCATGGGGTCCTCCCGTGTGTGAAACGACATAACCATCACAGTCTGGCATGCCTGCGACCTGCAAGAGCATGTAAGAGCGAGTAGGAACGCTCTGAGAATTCGACCAGGCCCGGCGATGGGAAACAGCGGAGCTCCCGTGCAGTACGCGGTTTTAACTGACTTGTGCGAGTTCAACTTCACACAGACAGTCACACTCGTTCTCTGCGATTGAGGGCGCTTTCACCTTAGTGTCGGTCGGACAACTCAAGGAGCTGGCGTTTGGAGGGAATCGTTCAACTTCGCAGTAGACATACGTGGAGAAACTTCAATGACAGGCATGATTTCCTCAGTGATTTCCCCTTGCGCGCACAGCCTTCATGCGCTGCAAAGCTACCGTGCCCAGGGCACGAATGATCCCGCAGCCGATCTGGTCGGCCAAGTAAAAAACCAAACAGGCATCGTGACGAGCCATCTTGCCCCCTTGCAAGGCATCGCGGTAATCACCAACTCCATCATTGGCGTACGCCCGGTCGAAACCGTGGCAACAGGCCTGATAGAAGCCGGGCACCCCACCAAGGACTTCCACATCAAAGGGAAAAGCGCCAACTGGGGCCCCCAGGCAGGTTTTATCTGTACAGATCAGGCGCTCAGCAAGCTTGAGCAATTTGCTGAAAAAACGCCGGCCAAAGTGGCCAAGGCCAATGAGCAAATCCAGGCGTGCATCCAGGAAGGCCATGCAGTTGCAACCCCTCTGAAACTCTCGGGCCAGCGCATTGATGAGCTGCTCAAGCTCGGCCAGATAACCCAACTGGCAGCCCATGGACCTGACGGCATATTGCAGTTGAGCGCCTGCGGGCCCAGTCAACAGTCGTATACATTCGAAGGCCATCGCACGTCGCCTTCAAGTGACAGCTACCTCATCACTCATCAGGGCAAGCCCCTCGAAGTGCTGGCCAAGCAATCAGAAGGCAAACCGTTGACCGCCGATTACGACCTGCACATGATCGCGCCCCACATCAGCGACTTTGGTCCACAGGACAAACTCCCCGTGCCGGACGTGGCCCACCGTGTCTTCAGGGATCGAGTTGAGCGCTACAAGCAGGTTCCGAAAGAGCTACGCGCAGACTTTGAAAGTGCGGCGCACTTCTACCAGAAAGAAGATCCCCACCTCGGCAATGCGACACCGCGAATAGAGCAGATGATAGAACTCATCAATCAAACGTTGATAGGCGAGGGAGAGCGCGTGGTTCATCACAATGCGGACTCGGGCAGCCCGGCAACGGAAGTGGCCGACAATTACCCGGCGACGTTTTTCCTGCCGGCAAAACTGGGCCGATTCAATGAAATCAGCATCATCCGCGACAGTAGGGAAATGGCAGAACTGATAAAGACCGCCAAGGACAGCGGTTATCACGTACCGCTGAATCCACTCTGGGAGAAAGACGTGACCACTGTCAGGCGGTCCGACTTTACCCTGGCAAAAAACCGTCTTTCTTGAATCAAGAAAGAGCTGACAGCGGCCTGATAACCCGGTTATCAAGACCGCTGTCAATCACATCATTTACGCCTGGACCAGACCGTTGATCTTCACGATCGGGTTCACGTCAGCGTCGTAGTCCACGCCATCGACTTCAAAGCCGAACAAGCGCAGGAACTCCGCCTTGTAGCCGGCAAAATCGCTGATCTCGTTGACGTTTTCGTCAGTAACCTGATCCCACAGTGCCGCAACGGCGTCCTGGACCTTAGGCTCCAACTCAGCCAGATCGGCACGCAGGCGGCCGTCGGCGTCGAGTTTCGGCTCGCTGCCGTACAGGCTGTCCTTGAACAGACCGTAGACCTGCTCGATGCAGCCTTCGTGGGTGCCCTGCTCTTTCATCACGCGGAACAGCAGCGACAAGTACAACGGCATGATCGGGATCGCCGAACTGGCCTGGGTCACCACGGCCTTGAGCACCGACACGCGGGCGTCGCCCTTCAGTGCGGCCAGGTTGTCGCGCAGGGTCAGGACTTTCTTGTCGAGGTCTTTCTTGGCTTCGCCGATGGAGCCGTTCCAGTAGATATCCTGGGTCAGCTTCTCGCCGAGGTAGGTGAACGCGGTGGTCTTGGCGCCTTCGGCCAACACGTCCGCATCACGCAGGGCGTCGATCCACAGCTGCCAGTCGGCGCCACCCATGACATTCACGGTGCCGTCGATTTCTTCCTGGGTTGCAGGCTCAAGGGTGGTGTCGACCACAACGCCTTTGTCGGTATTGATACCGCGCAGGGTCACAGCCTTGCCAATTGGCTTGAGGGTGGAGTTATAGACTTCACCGGTTTTAGGATCGGTACGGCGTGGCGCCGCCAGGCTGTAGACCACGAGGTCGATCTTGCCCAGGTCTTTCTTGATGGTTTCGATGGTCAGGCGCTTGATCTCGTCAGAGAACGCGTCGCCGTTGATGCTCTTGGCGTACAGGCCTTTTTCGACGGCAAACTTCTCGAACGCAGCACTGTTGTACCAGCCAGCGGAGCTGAGCTTGCCTTCTTCGCCTTCTTTCTCAAAAAACACGCCCAGGGTGTCGGCGCCGCAGCCAAACGCAGCACTGATACGCGCGGCCAGGCCGTAGCCGGTGGAAGCGCCGAGGACCAGCACCTTCTTGGGGCCGCCTTCGATGACGCCGTTTTTAGTGACGTAGTCGATCTGCTCTTTGACGTTCGCTTCACAGCCAACAGGGTGAGCGGTCACACAGATAAAGCCACGAACCCGCGGTTTGATGATCATAAAAATTTCTGCCTCTTCCAAGGTGCCGAAGGCCAATGGTGGCCATTCAACTTCAATCGTACCGGTCTATGACGCCTGAAAAACCGAAGCGTCACGATAGACGTAAATCTTCCGTTTACAAAATTCAATCCACACAAGGCTGGCAAGGCTTGGAAACGATGTAAAGCCTGCACAAGGTCGCACGCCTTTGCGGTGATGCCGTCGCTGCTCAACGCCGTGATCGCAGGGTTTTGCGGAATGGCCGTTACCCTGCGTCGGGTTTTCTACAAAAACTGGAAGCTGATTCGGTAAGTTCTGCGGCATGATGGGGGTGGACGGTATTTGCGCTGGGCCCCGCGCCTGAGGTAAATATTCGGCTCGTGCGACCGTTTACGGCGCCCATCATTCTCAAGCTATCGCGCCTCGTCGGGTGCGGTGGCTGTGCTTTCAAGGAATCAGAATGCCCCAACGCCAAGTCATCAATGCCTCCGTCAGCCCCAAGGGCAGCCTCGAAACCCTGTCCCAACGTGAAGTCCAGCAACTGAGCGAAGCCGGTACCGGCAGTATCTACACCCTGTTCCGCCAGTGCGCCCTGGCGATCCTCAACACCGGCGCGCATATCGATAACGCCAAGACCATCCTCGACGCCTACAAAGACTTTGAAGTGCGCATCCACCAGCAGGACCGTGGCGTGCGCCTGGAACTGTTGAACGCGCCTGCCGACGCGTTTGTCGATGGTGAAATGATCGCCAGTACCCGTGAGATGTTGTTCAGCGCACTGCGCGACATCGTCTACACCGAGAACGAACTGGACAGCCAGCGCATCGACCTGAGCAACTCTCAAGGCATCACCGACTACGTGTTCCATCTGTTGCGCAACGCCCGCACGCTGCGCCCCGGCGTGGAACCGAAGATCGTGGTGTGCTGGGGTGGGCACTCGATCAATACCGAAGAATACAAATACACCAAGAAAGTCGGCCACGAACTGGGCCTGCGCAGCCTCGACGTATGCACCGGTTGCGGCCCCGGCGTGATGAAAGGCCCGATGAAGGGCGCGACCATTTCCCACGCCAAGCAACGCATCACCGGCGGCCGCTACCTGGGCCTGACCGAGCCGGGCATCATCGCCGCCGAAGCGCCGAACCCGATCGTCAACGAGCTGGTGATCCTGCCGGACATCGAAAAACGCCTGGAGGCCTTTGTGCGTGTCGGCCACGGCATCATCATCTTCCCAGGCGGTGCCGGCACGGCTGAAGAGTTCCTGTACCTGCTTGGCATCCTGATGCACCCGGACAACCGCGACGTGCCCTTCCCGGTCATTCTCACCGGGCCGAAACAGGCTGCGCCGTACTTGCAGCAACTGCATGCCTTCGTCGGTGCCACCCTGGGCGAAGCAGCGCAGGCGCACTACCAGATCATCATCGACGACCCGGCCGAAGTGGCCCGCCAAATGACCGTCGGCCTCAAGGCGGTGAAACAATTCCGCCGCGAACGCAACGACGCGTTCCACTTCAACTGGCTGCTGAAAATCGACGAAGGCTTCCAGCGCCCGTTCGACCCGACCCACGAAAACATGGCCGGCCTGCAACTGAGCCACGCACTTCCACCCCACGAACTGGCGGCCAACCTGCGACGTGCCTTCTCGGGGATCGTGGCCGGCAACGTGAAGGACAAAGGCATCCGCCTGATCGAGGAGCATGGGCCGTACGAGATCCACGGCGACCCGGCCATCATGAAGCCGCTGGATGAGCTGTTGCAGGCGTTCGTCGCCCAGCACCGCATGAAATTGCCGGGCGGTGCGGCGTACGTGCCTTGTTATCGCGTAGTGCAGTGAGATAAAGGGGCTGGCCGGTCGGTCATCGTTTTTATCGCCTTGGCCCATCGGCAAGGTTGTGAACACACCGCCACCTTTGACCTCAATGCGGTCAAGGCGGCGGGCATCAAGCGCCTGACCTGAACCCGCGCGTTGCGGCGAAGGGCAGGCTTTGGTAAAAACCACCTCTGCCCCTGATCGAGAGAAAGCCCCACGTGCGCTCGTTTCTTCTTGCTGCCCTGGCCTTGTCGCCGTCCCTCGCCCTGGCCGATATCGCCTGGCCTGAGCTACCGAAAACCTGCTTCGTCAGCGGCCGTTCGGCCACCAGTACGGATGTCGACACTGGCTGCGCGGCGTTTCTGATCAATGTGAAGGGCAAGGCAGCGGGTACACCGATCAAGCTGGATATTCCCCAGTACGCGATGCACGTCGACGAAGCCACCGGCAAGGAAACACCGGTGATCATCATCCAGGCGGAAGAGAACGGTGAGGTTAAAGCCGTGGGTTACAAGGAGTTGGGCACCGATCAACTCGGCGCCGCGCTGTTAAGGGAAGTCAGGCTCTTGGGTACGAAAAAGCCCTCTTAGGACGAAGCTCAGCGAATCCAGCCACCAACCTGCCAGTGGTATCCATCATTGCGCTGCACCCAATGCGGATGCACATAACGATAGCCCTGGCGCACAGGCTCCCAATGGCCGTGTACCGCAACATAGCGCCCACCTTCCCAGCGCCAGTAACCACGCGACCATATGTAACCTTCGCGTACCGCAGGCTCGACCTCGATCACCTGCACCGGTGGCGGTTGTGGCGCAACCACCTCGACATACTCACGTTGTGGCGGTCGACGCTCATGCACGACACGCTCTTGCACACACCCGGATGCCGCAACGACCATGGCCGCCAATGCTGCGTAACGTAGCAACATATAACCCCCTCGGGCGCTGACGCCCAACACTTGCACCAGTAAAAAATGCCCCCGTATTTGAGCCACGCTCCTGCTAAGGCCTGGGTACTTTTTTAACAGGTGATGTCTGTCGGATTGCTGAACTGTTCTCACGGCCATGAAAAAGCCCGCTGACCGTCACCGGTTCAGCGGGCTTTTTTACAGTTGGACCTGAATCAGCGCCCTACCTGTTTTTACAGCGCCAGATCAGACGCCGGCTTGCTCGGCTCAGCCGCAGGCTTCGCAGCCTCGGTCGCCTTGGGAGCAGCCATTGCCGGGATCACCGGCGGTGTAGGCAGTTGCAGGATATTGGCGGTGTAGGCCCATTCCTTGGCAACGGCTTCAGGACTGTCGTTCAGCTTGGTGCCGTAGCTTGGCACGATCTGATGCAGCTTTTCCTGCCAGGCCGGAGTAGCCACCTTGTCCTTGAACACTTTCTGCAGCACGGTCAGCATGATCGGAGCCGCGGTGGACGCGCCTGGCGATGCACCCAGCAGGCCTGCGATGGTGTTGTCGGCGGAGCTGACCACTTCGGTACCGAGTTTCAGGACGCCGCCCTGCTCTTCGTCACGCTTGATGATCTGCACGCGCTGACCAGCTTGCCACAGGCGCCAGTCGGATTGCTTGGCGTTCGGGAAGTACTCTTGCAGCGCCTTGAAGCGGTCGTCATCGGACAGCATCAGTTGGCCAGCAAGGTACTCAACCAGTGGGTATTCACGAATACCGACTTTGGTCATTGGCCAGATGTTGTGGGTGGTGGTGCTGGTCAGCAGGTCCAGGTACGAGCCTTCTTTCAGGAACTTGGTCGAGAAGGTGGCAAATGGGCCAAACAGAATTACGCGCTTGCCATCCAGCACGCGGGTGTCCAGGTGCGGAACCGACATCGGTGGCGCGCCAACCGAAGCCTTACCGTAGGCCTTGGCCAGGTGCTGCTCGGCAACGGTTGGGTTATCGGTCACGAGGAACGAACCACCCACCGGGAAGCCAGCGTATTCCTTGGCTTCAGGAATGCCCGACTTTTGCAGCAGGTGCAGTGCACCGCCGCCGGCGCCGATGAACACGAACTTGGCGTCAGTTTCAGTCTTGGTGCCATCTTTCAGGTTTTTGTAGCTGACACGCCACGAACCGTCGGCGTTCTTGGTGATGTCCTGCACTTCGCTCGACAGTTTCAGGTCGAACTTAGGTGTGGTTTGCAGGTGAGCAACGAACTGGCGGGTGATCTCGCCGAAGTTCATGTCGGTACCCAGCGGGCTCCAAGTGGCCGCGATTTTCTGGTTCGGGTCACGCCCTTCCATCATCAGCGGAACCCATTTGGCGATCTGCGCCGGGTCTTCGGAGTACTGCATGCCGGCGAACAGCGGGCTCGCTTTCAGGGCTTCGTAGCGCTTCTTGAGGAACTTGATGTTGTCATCGCCCCACACAAAGCTCATGTGCGGAGTGGTGTTGATGAACGAACGAGGGTTCTTCAGCACGCCCTGCTGGACCTGCCAGGACCAGAACTGACGGGAGATCTGGAACGCTTCGTTGATCTCGACCGCTTTCGGGATCTCAACGTTGCCGTTCTTGTCTTCCGGGGTGTAGTTCAGCTCGGCCAGGGCCGAGTGACCGGTACCGGCGTTGTTCCAGCCGTTGGAGCTTTCTTCGGCCACGCCGTCGAGGCGCTCGACCATCTCCATCGACCAGTCCGGTTCCAGCTCGTTAAGCCAGACACCGAGGGTTGCACTCATGATGCCGCCGCCGATCAGCAGCACATCGACTTTCTTTGCCTCTTCCGCATGAACGGACGTGATCCCCAGCGACAAAGCCAGCCCCAGCAGGGCAGTGTTTACTTTTTTAAACATCAGTAGCACCTATGATAAAACGCCATCCGCCCCACTGCCCCTGATCATGGGCAACCCTCAATCACGCTACGCCAGGCAACGTACCGCGGGGTTTGCACACTCACACGAAGGCCACAGGGTGGGCACACAAAGCCGACGTATCGACCTCACTTTTATGTCCCTTCTGCGCTGACTTTTTATCTTTATTGGCTTCAGCAACCTGGGCGACAGTCAACCGCTGGGACGTATACGGATGTACGTACCAAGGAAAGACTAGACCAAGACGGCGCGCAGAATATCACGCCCGGCGTCGGATATGGACTCACCGGTCGAACGGCCATCAGTAGGCCAGCTTTTAAGATCTGTCTCATGTGCCTCCAAATCCCAGCATTGCACTATGGATTGGCTTACCCAAGGGGGGTAAGCAGACAACCATCCATCTCGTAAAGGGCATTGCAATGCTGAACAAACTGAGCCAAATCACTCTCGCATGCGGCGCTTGCTGGCTGCTGGCCGGTACCGCACAGGCTGCGGACGGGCAGATCCAATTCACCGGTTCCGTGACCGACAACGCGTGCACCATCAAAACCGGCGACGAGAGCAAGTCCGTGACACTCGATCCGGTGCGCATCGCTGACTTCGGGAAAACAGTGGGCGCCACCGCCAAGCCGAAAGCGTTCTCGATCAGCCTGGACAACTGCAGCACCGCGACCAAGAAAAACGTCGCGATTACCTTCAGCGGCCAGGAAGACGCCAGCGACTCCACCCTGCTGGGCCTGACCGGTGAAAACCAGGTCACAGGTATCGCGATCAAGATCGCTGACGCGCGTACCGGAAACGCGGTTCCACTGAATACCGCGACCGCCGACTACGACCTGCGAGCGATGTCCAACACCTTCAACTTCACCGCCGCCTATGTGCGCACCGCCGCCGATGTGACTACGGGCACGGGCGACGATGCAGTGACCACGTCTGGCATCGGCACCGGTCAAGTCAACGCCCTGGCCAGCTTCGACGTTACCTACAAGTAATTGCTCGTCAACACCGTGGGCCTGGCGCCGTCGCGCCGGCCTACGGACTTTTAAAGGTCTCCCCTCATGCGTTTGAAACTGTATTTTTTGCTCGCGCTCTTACCGCTCTGGCATGTCGCAGCAGCGGACGCCGCCGTGACAGTAGGCGCCACGCGCCTGATCTACAACGGCGCCTCCAACGAAGCCAATCTGAATGTGAGCAACCGCGAAGACACCTCGCCTTACCTGGTGCAGTCCTGGGTCAGCCGTTTCGGCGGCACCAGCGAAGAAAGCGTCGACAGCTTTATCGTCACCCCGCCGCTGTTCCGGCTCGACGCCAATAAGGAAAACATCCTGCGTGTGATCTTTGCCGGTGGCGCCGATGTGCCACAAGACCGTGAAAGCCTGTTCCTGATGAACGTCAAGGCGATCCCGGCCATGAGTGACGACCAGAAAGGCAAGAACGTGCTGCAGATCGCCCTCAAGACCACCATCAAGCTGTTCTACCGCCCCGCTGGCCTTAAAGGCGAACTCAAGGACGCGGTGGCGCAAGTGAACTGGAAGGCCAATGCCGGCGCGCTGATGTTCAACAACACGTCCAAATTCCATGTCGTGGTCAGCGAGCTGAAGCTCAACGGCCAGCCGATCACCCAGGCACCGGATGTGCTGCGCCCCGGCCAACAGCAGGAACTAGCGATCCAGGCCAAGCCCGGTGATGAAGTGCAAATGAGCTACATCGATGACTACGGCAGCGTCGTGACCGCCCCCGTCGTCCGCCTTCACTGATACCCAAGCGCCAACCTCGAAACGCCATTTCAGGAACGCCCATGCCCCGTTCACTCCCATTCATGCGCCGTTGCGCCATGAAGGCTTTCGGCTGCCCGATCGCGGCGGCCTTGGCCTTGCATTTGGCCCCTGCACAGGCTGGCTACGAGTTCGATGCGTCGTTCCTTGAGATCGGCGGCGGGCAGAGTTCGGCCGCCGTGAAACAACAGGTCAGCGCCATGAGCGAAGGCCAGTTGCCGGGGATTTACCGGGTAGACGTGTTGGTCAATGAGCATTCGGTCGAGCAGCGCGATGTACGCTTTATTCGCGCCAGCGGTACGTCGGACCGCTCCTCCACCGGGCTTTTCCCGTGCCTGGATACCGACTTTTTTCGTAGCCAAGGGGTTGCCGATACCGCCCTGCAAAACCGCAGCGACGCCGACGCTACCTGCATCGCGTTCGACCAAGGCCTGGCCGGGATGGTCTACGACTACGATTTCAACCGCCAGGTGTTGTCGATTGAGATCCCCCAAGCGTACCTGGGCAGCATCCCGTTTGAAGTACGCCGCCGGCAGTGGAGTGACGGCGAGCAAGTAGCGTTCACCAACTACAGCTTTTCCGGGAGTACGGTGGAGTCCGACACCGGCAGCCGCCAGGACCAGTTCGGCAGCCTGCGCAGCGGTATAAACGCCGGAGCCTGGCGGCTGCGCAATTTCTCCACCTGGCAGAAAGGCACAGGCGACACCGGGCGTTGGGAGTCGATGGAAACCTACGCCCAGCGCAACATGGGCAACATGATGGCGATTGCCACCGTGGGCGACTCCACCACCGAAGGTGACCTGTTCGACGCCATCCCCTATCGCGGGCTGGGCATTGCCTCGGACATGGACATGCTGCCGGACCAGGCCCGCCAATTCGCGCCAGTGATTCGTGGCATCGCCAACGGCCGCTCGCGGGTGATCATCCGCCAGCGCGGTTACGTGATCCATGAGCAGTGGGTGCCCTCGGGGCCGTTCGCGTTGACCGACCTGTACCCCACCGCCAGCAATGGCGACATTGAAGTCACCGTGGAAGGCCCCGATGGCCAGCGCCAGGTGTTTACCCAGTCGTTTTCGTCGGTGCCTTACATGCTGCGTGAGGGCCAACAGAGCTACTCGGTATTCGCCGGCCAGTACCGCCCGGCGCAAGCGACCACGCAGCAGGACACCCCGCGTTTTATCCAGGCGTCCCTGCGGCGCGGCCTGGCCGGCGGCACCACGCTGTTCGGCGGCAGCCTGCTGAGTGATCAGTACAGCGCCGGCCTGCTAGGGTTCGCCCACGACTTCGCCGGTTTCGGTGCGATTTCAGTGGACATGACCCACGCGCGCAGCGAAGCCATGGGCCCGGCAAAAACCACCGCCAGCGGCCAGTCGTTTCGCTTTCGCTACTCCAAAGCCCTGGCGGCCACCGACACCAACTTCAGCCTGATCGGTTATCGCTATTCCACCGGCGGCTACTACTCGTTCAACGAGGCGCTCAACAGCCGCACCAACGAGCAGTCGCTGGAGATGTACCGCAGCGGCCATATGAAGAGCAACTTCACCGCCAACGTGTCCCAGCAACTGGGCAGCTACGGCGGTGTGTATGCCAACGTGACGAAAACCAACTACTGGGACAAGAGCAATGCCGACACCTCGATTCAACTGGGCTACAGCGCCAGCGTCGGGGACATTTCCTACACACTCGGCTTGAGCGCTAACAAAGGGGACAGCAGCAATGACCGCACGCTGTCCCTGAGCATCAGCATGCCGCTGGGCGGTACACGCAACCAGCGTGTATCGGTCAACGCGAACCAGAGCGCGCGGGGCACGGCCTCGCGCACGGCGACGTTGAGCGGCAATGCGCTGGAGGACGACACCCTGGCCTACAGCGCTGGCGTGTCGCAGCAAGTCAACGCTAATGACCGCGTGATGGGCAGCACGTTTGCCGCGCGCTATGACGCGCCCAACGCCATCGTGCACGGTGGCTATAACGAGACCTCCGGTAGCCGGCAGCTGGACATGGGCATCGAGGGCTCGGTGGTCGCCTATGACCGCAATCTTATTTTCAGTCAGCCTCTGGGCGAAACCAACGTGATCGTGGCCACACCCGGCGCCGCAGACGTGGGAATCGCCAACAAGCGGGGTGTGCGCACCAATGCCAATGGCTACACGGTGGTGCCGTCTGCCCTGCCCTACCGCAAGAACCGTATGTCGCTGGACACCCAGTCGATGCCGGCTGACGTCGACATCGCCCAACTGGTGCAGGAGGTCACGCCGAATCGCGGTGCCTTTGTGCTGGCGGACTTCGAGACCCGCAAAGGCCAACGCATTCTGTTCCGCATCATCGATGCACGCGGCGAAGCGGCACCGTTTGCCGCCAAGGCCGAACTGTTCGCCCCGGATGGGCGCTCTTTGGGTAGCACACTGGTGGCTGACAAGGGCCGTGCGTACCTGAGCGGCGTACCGGCGCAGTCACGCCTGTTGATCAGCGTGGATAACCAGCCGTGGTGCAGCCGCGAATTGAAACTGGACGATAAAGGGCCTGCCGAGGGTGGGATTACACAACTGAACATTCAATGTGAGCGCGCGGCCGGTGGGTCGGGTGCCAAGGATTCGTAAGTAATGATCATGAAAATCAAGCCTGGAAACTGCTTGCTGAAGCTCATGACACTGGTGGTACTGGGTTGGCTGTCGCCTCAAGCACAGGCTTTTATCAGTGGAAGCATAAAATGCTCTCTCTCGGGCTATCCATCCAACGGTTACGAATTCGCCGCCGGAGCCGAGATGAAAGTCCCATTCAGCGGTACCTGCACAGCGGTACGTACCTACCCGTCTGGCGCAGGTACCAATTTGGAAATCACGGCGATTTCCGGAGCGTCCCCCGCTAACCTGCAGGTCCTGGACCCCTATAGCAACACCTATATGCTTCAACTGCCGCTGGGCAGTTGGGGAGCCGCATGCTTGGGTGGGACTTGCGCGCCCATACTCGCCGGACGCTCGGTTTCTTACGTGTACTACGTAGTGGGAACCGCCCCGAGTACGCCGGGCCGGCGCACCGCGAGAGTGAAGCTTGGCGTGACCTCTACAGGTGGTTGGCAGGCCTATGCGGAATGGTTCCATGAGTGGCTATTCATCTACAACGTCCGCGCCGTCAGTTGCAGCTTGAGTTCTCCGAGCGCCGTCAACTTGAAATTCGGCACTATCAGCAGCGCTAATCTCAGCGCCGTTTCGCAGTCGACCAGCGTGTCACTCAATTGCCCGTCGTCGATGCGCGCCAACGTGACCTTGACGCCGAGCCAGTCAGTGGTCAACGCCAATACCGGAGTATCACGCACCACGCTTGCGGGGCTGAACATGCAGGCTATCTGGACCGACAGCGGCAACCCGGTGGTTTTTACCAGCCCGCGCGCGATGCTACTGAGGGCCGGCAGCAACAGCGTGAATTTGAGTTTCAAGCCGCAACTGGAGGCTGGGAAATCGCCTGCCGGTGCGTTCCAGAGCCAATACACCCTGAACATCAATTACCAATGAGACTTTCATGAAAACGTCATTGCTCGCCCTGGTACTGCTCGGCACTGCCGCCCAGGCCGCCGACACCGTGAATATCACCGTAAGCGGCACCCTCACCCGACCGCCCTGCGTACTGACTTCTGGCACCTCCCTCACGGCAGCATTCGGTAATGTGCGCACCGACCAGGTCGCCACCACCGATACCGTAGCGGTTCCCGTGAAAATGACCTGCCCGGCTGGCTCATCGCTGAACGTAAGCTTCGCTTCCAGCAAAGGCACGCACACCGACACCGTGGCCAAGACCACGGCCGACAACCTCGGCGTTTCGCTGTTGTGGGCAGACAATACGGTGGCCAACCTCAAAGGCACCGCCAAGGCCTACAGCAACCTGAGCGGCAACGTCGACATCAGCCTCAAGGCGAAGCTGATCGCACAAGGCACCCTGACGCCGGGCGCGTTCACCTCGTCGATCGTCATGACCATCAACTACCTATGAAAGCGCTTATCTGGATACTGCTGGCGGTGACCGGCACGGCGGTTGCGCAACCGGCGGATGAGGCGAAGATCGATGTCAGCGGCAAGTTGATCGCGCCGCCCTGCACACCACGTTTTCCCACCTCGCAACAGTTGAAACTGGGTGACGCCAACCTCAACCAGTTGGTCGATGACAGCGTCGCCGCTACCGACGTACCGCTGATCTTCGACTGCCAAGCTGACAGCCAGGTGAGCCTGACGTTTTCAGCGGGGTTGGGCAGCGCTGACAACCAGACCCTGCTCACCAATCGCGCTGGTCTGGGACTGCGCCTGGGGCTGTTGAATAAAAGCGCGAAGGCCGATTTCAGTCTGGGAGAAACCAGCAACTGGACGGTGGAAAAAGAACCATTGGAACTGACCCTACGAGTCAAGCCGGTGACCGTGGGCGAACTGCCCGAAGCGGGCAGCTACAGCGCAACGCTGTTGATGCAGATGACGTACCGCTAACCCCCCTACTGAAACTGCCGGGCCTCGATGCAATAGGTCAGCAGCGCCTGATCACTGTCCACATCCAGCTTGCGCATGGCCGAGATCTTCTGTGCGCTGACGGTCTTGTTGCTGCGGCTCAATTGCCTGGCAATGTCGCTGACACTCATCCCCGTGACGAATAAACGCAGCACCTCCATCTCCCGCGGCGACAAGCTCTGGAACCGCTCCTGCACCTGAAACCCGTTGCCCACCACCGACGTCGCCGCCGGCATCGGTGCCCGGTAACTGCGCTGGGCACTGATGGCGCCCAGGGCTTTCTCGATTTCACCGTGCAGGTGGTTCTTCTGGATCACGCCGGCCACGCCCAACTCCTGCAAACGCGTGAGGATCAGGCTGTTGGAGATCATGGTCAGCACCAACACTTGGGTCTCGGGGAAGTGGCGCAGGATGTACTCGATCAACTTCAGGCCATCGCCATAAGTGTCATCGCCGGGCATGTTGAAATCGGTGATCAGCACTTGCGGCCGATGGCTGCGCAACTGCTCGATCAACTGCGTCGAACTGACCGCCTCGCCCACCAGGCGGTAGCGGGCGTCGCGCTGCACGATTTCGCGCACGCCCACCAACACGATGGGATGGTCATCGGCTATGACGACGTTCATGTCTCGCATGGTTCAGCTCTCTTGTAGGGGGCGTTCATCAGGTGGATGACTCGGCCAGCAGGCACTGCGCGACGGCCGTCAAGCGCGCGCACAACACACGGATCTGCGTGGTGGCATGGCTGTCCAACGGGCCATCGTAGAGGGTGTTTTCCCATGTCTGACAGGCGTTGGACAACAGCCCGGCGCGCACGCTGGCCAGCGCGCCGTTGAGGCTGTGCAGGCGTTGGCGCACCCGATCGGAGTCGCCGGCGTCCAGGCCCTGTTCAATGAGTTGCACGTCGACCAGCAGGGTCTCGCCCATCAGTTTGCGCATGGACGGCGACAGCTCGATCCAGCCTTCGCGGTCGCGGTCCGGCGCCGGTGTCGTCAGGGCCGTGGCGCGCCTGCAGTGCGCCATCAACGCCTGGCGCAACATGCTCAGGCTCAGCGGTTTGACCACCCAGGCATTCATGCCCACCGCGAGGCAGCGTTCGCCTTCCTCGCGCAACGCATTGGCGGTGACGCCGATAATCGGCACCTGCACGCCCTGTTCGCGCAAGGCGCGGGCCAGGTCGTAACCATTGAGGCGCGGCATGTTGATGTCGGTGATCACCAGATCAAAAGGCTGCGAGCCCCAGATCTGCAACGCATGCTCGCCGTCCCGCGCCACGGTGGCCTGGGCCCCGAGCGCTTCGAGCTGCTCCTGCAATACCGCCTGGCTGACCGGGTTGTCTTCGGCCACCAGCACCCGCACGTTCAGGCACGGCGCATCCAGACAGGGCGAGGCCAGCGCCGGGCTGATGGCTGAGGGTACAGAAGTGAGAATCGGCAAGGTAATGAACAGCGAAAAACTGCTGCCAAGGCCCGGTTCGCTGACCACGCGCATGCTGCCGCCCATCAATTCACTGAGGCGCGAGCAGATCGACAGCCCAAGGCCCGCGCCATTGCCATCCTGGCCGCCGGCCACTTGGTAGAACGGTTTGAAGAGCTGTTCCACGGCCTTTTCCGGAATGCCCACGCCGGTGTCGGTGACTTGCCATTGCAAGGCGACTTCCTGCTCGAACAGCTGTTGCACGGTGAGGCGCAAACGCACGCGGCCGGAGTCGGTGAACTTGATCGCATTGCCCAACAGGTTGTGCAGGATCTGCCGAATGCGCCCGGCATCGCCGCGCAGTTGCTGTGGCACCTGCGGGTCGATCTCGGCGTCGATCTGCAAGCCTTTGTTGCGCGCCGTGGCGGTGAACGCCAGCACCGACTCGTCCACCAGTTGATGGGGATCGAAGGCAGCCGCCTCCACCGCCATTTGCCCGGACTCGATCTTCGACACGTCGAGCACGTTGCTGATCAACTGGAACAGCACAGTGGACGAGCCCTGGATGATTTCCAGGTACTGACGCTGGCGCTCGCTCATGTCGGTCAGGGCCATCAGTTCCAGATTGCCCAGCACGCCATATAAGGGGGTGCGGATCTCATGGCTCATGGTCGCGAGGAACACCGTCTTGGCCTCGTTGGCGGCGGTGGCTTCCTGACGGGCCTGGTTCAGTAATTGGGCTTCGTCCACATGCCGCGTGATGTCGTTGCAGCCGCAAAGAAATACGTCGTCGCCCTCGTAGCGCGCGGCCACCACCACAACCTGCAAATAACGGCCGTCCACCGCGAGGCACATTTCGCCGGGGGTGTCGGCGCCGTCGTTGGCCTTGAGTACTGCCAGCAAGGAAGCGGTGCCGCCCAATTGCAGGGCGCGCTGGTTCTCCAACAGCAGTTGCGTGTCGCTGCGCCGCACCACGCACAGCCCGGCCGGGGCGTTGTGGAGCATGATGCGGTTGAACGCTTCGCTCTCGAACAGCCGCTCCTGAGCGCGCTGCGCCGGGATGACGATGCGCGTCTTGTACCAATGATTGATCCACCAACCCAGCAGCATGGCGGCGAGGAACGTGAGGCCGAGACCGAGCAGCGGCCATTTGGCGTAGCGCAGGAAGTCCTGATAGGTGATGGCGTACAAGCCGGTCCAGCGTTCACCGCCCGCGCTGGTCATCTTGAAGCGCAAGCCCTGGCGGCTGAAGCTCAAGCCCATCGGCGCCATCCGTTCGTCGCCGAGGCTGCCGAGCAACACGTCGCCCTCGGGCGCGATCAGGGTGAACTGGTTGTAGACCGACAGTCGCAACACCCGCTCGAACTCATCGACCTGGGACGTATCCACCACCGCCGCCAAGGCCAGCAAGCCCTGGCCTTGAGCAGCCGGCAACACAGCGCCGGGCACATCAAGACCGATCATGGCGACCACGCTGCGGCTGTCGTGATACAGCTGCGACGGCGCGCGCATCCAGCGCACGCGGCTGTCATTGAGCAAGGCAGCCTGGCGCTGTTGCAATTCATGCAAGCGCCCGACCACCTCGCGGTACTGTCCGGGCAACAACGGCTGATGCTGGCGTAGGCCGCCAATGCCGGGCACAGCGAGGCTGGTGAGGTTGTCAGGGGTGAGCACGAACAGCTGTGGCGATGCATAAAACGAGCTGGCCCAATAGCCGCCATAGTAGTCGGTCAATTGCACGCCAAATGCCAGCGCGCGCCGTGTGTCATCCGCCGATAAGCCGGGATCGTGGGACAAGGTGAACGGCAGCGAGAGCGCAAACCCCTTGGCCTGCAACACCACCTGCCCTGCGTCGCGCTGCACCTCCACCACCGACGTCGATTGCACCGCCGGCAACGGCGGCGAGTTGCGCTGGCTGTAACCGCTGGCCACATTGCGCAGAAACGCCTCATGCTCATGGATGATTTCCACCACACGGGCAAAGTGAAACTGGATCTTTTCCTGTTCGGCTTCCAACAAACGCGACACTGCCCAATAGCAACTGCTGGACAGCAGCAAGGCGAGCCCGGTGAGCAACAACAGGGCTTTGTTCAGGCGTTGAGAGCTTTGCGCCAGCTTGTCCAGGCGCAGACTTGCATGTTTCATCGTCAGTACCGCGAAAAGCCTGGAATCAGGACGTAGGGCCTATGCTTCATCCGGCATTGACCGATAACACCCGGCTGACCGGATGACCCTTCCTCTGGGCTTCTTGACTGTGTGACCCCGGCCGTTCAGATAAGTGCTGGCGCAGGGCCATCTTCGATCAACAGCGCGCTGAATTTTTCGGCAGCGACGCCGTGGGAAATCAAGAAGCCTTGCACCTGGTCGCAGCGAAAACGCCTCAGCACCGCCAGCTCAGCCTGGGTTTCGGCGCCTTCGGCGATGGTCGTCAGGCCCAGTTTGCGGCCCAGTTCGATGATGCTTTGCAAGGCCGACGCCAGGTGTTCGTTGTCTGCACAACCGTGCACCAGTGAGCGGTCGATCTTGACCTCGTTGAACGGCGTAGACACCAGGTTGAAGTAAGAACTGAAGCCCTTGCCAAAATCATCCTGGGCCAGACCGAAGCCCATCAGGCGCAGGCGACATGCTCCAGCGTAGTAGTTGCTGGCCAACTGTGTGGTGGAGCTTTCCATCAGTTCGAAGGTGATTTGCCGGGGCTCCGCGTCGCGCTGCAGCACTTGGGCCAGCAAGCGATCGACCAGGTCGCACTGGTCGAGCAGATGGGTTGGCAGGTTGATCGATACCGGCAACCGGTAGCCGAGCTGCGCCCACTGGGCCTGGGCGGTCAGGGTCTGGGCGAGGATGCAGGACAGCAGTTGGGTTTCCAGGCCCTGGCGTTCGATCTCGCCGAGAAACTCGGCGGGCATCAGCAGGCCCTCCTGCGGGTGGACCCAGCGAGCCAGGGCTTCGGCGCCGACAATACGCCCGTCGTGCAGGGATTTCTTGGGCTGGAACCAGGCCTGGATCTCACCGTTGGTCAATGCGCGGGCCAGGGTGTCCCGCGCCAGGTTGACGCCGCGATGGCAACACGGCGTGCGCGCCTGTTCAGCCAGCCGGTCGAGGCAATCGCGCAGGCTGCGCACCTGCGGATCGCTGATCGGTTTGGACAGTAATCCAGCCACCGTCAGGCCCAGGTTGCCCGCGACCTCCCCGGCCCCCACCAACATGCGCCGCGAAGCCACACTCATCAGCGCCAACGCGGGCGGCGCCTGCAGGCCGGCCAGTTGCTGGATCAGTTGCACACCGTCCATCCCCGGCATCATCAGGTCGCTGAGCAACAGGTCGTAATGCTGGCTGGCCAGGCGCTGCAACGCGGTGGCGCCATCCCAGACCGCGTCGACGTCAAACCCGCCGATGGCCTGGAACACGTTGATCAGGTACTCATGCTGAAAGGGATGGTCTTCCACGATGAGCACGCGATAGGCACTCAAGGCTCGCTCCTTTGAAAGCGCTGCAGGCACTGATAGAGCGCGCGCAGGGTAAACGGCTTGACCAGGCAGTGGTCCATGCCGGCGCTGAGGCAACGCTCGGCTTCGTCGAGCATCGCGTTGGCCGTGGCGCCGATGATCGGCAGCGAACAGCCCAAGCGGCGAAGTTGTTCGGTGAGTTCGTAGCCGTTCATGCGCGGCATGTTGACGTCGGTGAGGACCATGTCAAAGGGGCGCTCGCCCCACAGCGACAGCGCTTCGATACCGTCGCCGGCGAGCACCACGGTGCAGCCGAGTTCTTCCAACTGATCGCGCAGGATCAATTGGTTGATCAGGTTGTCTTCAGCCACCAGCAGACGCAGGTTCAGGCTGACCTCGGCGGGCGCCTCGCGGGGGATGGGCGACAGGTGTTCCTCGATGCCCTGGGCGCGGCTGACGGCACGATTGAGCGCGTGCAGGTTGTTCAAGCCGATCTGCCAACACGCGCCCGGTCCCAGCGAGACGCCATGCTCATCAGCCGATGCAACTACCCGTGGGCCCGACCAGCGAAGCCGCGCAGCATCGACCGCGCCAGGATAAAGCTCGACCAGCACCGCGCCGGGGTCTGTGGCGACGGATTCGGGCACGCCCAATTGCGCCCGCGCACCCCAGCGCCGCAACCAGCCCCCGATGCTCTCGGCCAGTTCGCGTACCGGTGACACCACATAGACCCGCTCGCCCAACAACGGCAAGGCCCAGGGTTGATCGTCGGTGACCTGCTCCAACGGCAAGTTGAAGGTAAAACTGCTGCCCAGGCCCGGCTCGCTGACCACACGCAACGTGCCGTTCATCAAGTGCACCAGGCGCTTGCAGATCGACAGCCCGAGCCCGCTGCCCGCCACCACATTGGCGTTGCCGCTGGCCTGGAAGAACGGCTCGAACAAATCGGGCTGGTCGTGCGCCGCAATGCCTTTGCCGGTGTCGACCACCTGCCACTGCAACATGCTGCGCTCGCCCTCACGGCTTTCCAGGCGTAAACGCAGGACGATGCGCCCGCTCTCGGTGAATTTGAGCGCGTTGTTGAGCAGGTTGTTGAGGATCTGCCGAATCCGTGTGACATCGCCGCGCACGCGTTCGGGGGTGTGCGGGTCGAGGCAACTGAACAATTGCAGGCCCTTGCTCTGGGCGGCACCGGCATAGCCTTGAATCACTTCCTGCACCAGTTCCAGCGGAGAAAACACCGTGAGTTCCAGGGACAACTGCCCGGCTTCGATCTTGGAGACATCCAACACGTCGCAGATCAATTGCAGCAGGTTCGCGGAGGAACCTTCGATGGCATTCAAGTAGCCGCGCTGCTGGTTGTTGAGCTCGGTGCGGGCAAGCAACTCCAAGGTGGCCAGCACGCCATACAACGGCGTGCGGATCTCGTGGCTCATGGTTGCGAGGAACAGGGTCTTGGCCTCGTTGGCCGCATCCGCCAGGGTTCGCGCCTGCTCCAGCGCCAACTCGACCTGTTTGCGCTCGCTGATGTCGCTGAAGGCACAGATCAACACTTCTTCACGTTGGTAACGGGTAGGTGCAAAGCTCAGGAACAGGTGGCGACCATCGGCCATCTGCAACTCGTCGGTGCTGCCGTGTTCGGCGTCATGGAAGGCACGGCGAACCCAGTCGAGACACAGTTGCCGGCGCTCCTGGCCCTTGCCCAGCCATTGGCGCGACAACGGGTTTTCCAGCACCACTTCACCGTCACTGCGCCGTAGCACACACAAGGCCACCGGGGCGATCCGAATGACCGCGCTGCTGAACGCTTCGCTCTCCACCAACGCTTCGATGCGATTGGCCGCCGGGATGATCAGGCGCTGGTCGATGCGCCGTACCAGGCGCACCATCAGCAGGCTCGACAGAGCGCACAGCAGCAAGCAGACCAGCAACGGCAGCGCCAGGCTGGGCAACAGCGAGCTCAACTCCAGGCTGTAGACGATCTGCCAGTGCGAATAGCCCAAGTGCTTGCGGATCGCCAGGCGGTCGGGCAACCAGCGGCTGCCTTCCCAGCCGAAACTGGCGGTGGAGTGATACTGGCGCAACACCTGCGCCGCCGCCGGTTGATGGGGCGCGCTGCTGAAAATCAGCTGGCCCGCGCCGTCGAGCAACATGAAGTCGCCGGCCTTCTCATGCTGCAAGGCGTTGATCAGGTCCGGTCCGTCCACCTCTAATCCAAGCCAGCCCGATGAAGGACTGCGCTCGTCCAGGCGCGTAAAAATGTACAGCGATGAATCCAGGCGACTCTGCTCGGTCAGCCACAGCTCATCGCTGACCGACACCTTGCCGGTATCCACCGCCATCAAGCGTTTCAACACCGACTCCGGTACGGCTCCCGGCGCTTCGCCCACGGTAAACAGGCGCTCGACCAGCGGCGTGGCACGCTGCGGCACGTAAATCAGGTTGACCTGGTTGGCCTGCAAGTAATCAAGCATGCGTCGGGTCAGCCACAGGCTCCAGATATTGCCTGCTTCACCGAGGGTGATATGCACTTCTTCGGCCGGCACTTCATTGAGATTGCCCACAGGCGGCGTCTTATGGCTGACGGTGGACAGGCCGAGGCTCTTCAACAGCGTCTGGCGGCTGACGAAAAAACTCTGTGCGTCGGAAATCGCCTCGTTCATATAACTGCGCCGCAGCGAAATTTCCTCGCTGAATGCCGCACGCAGATAACTGTAAGCCCCCACATAAACGCCGAGCACCAACGCAAAGGCAAACAAACGCAACAACTTGCGGGCTGCCTTGGGCGTCGAGAAGGTTGAATCGAGGGGTTGCAGGAAATGTTTGAGTTTCATCGCCCAAAGGTTAGGGATGAGCAGGAGCCGGGTGAATAAGACGGATCTCAAAGGCCGGCGCCGCGATGGGATGGAACTCAGGCGTAATCCGCTGTTCTAGACTCCTTCGTGGCCGCCTCGTTAGGATCGGCGGCTCGTCTTTCCCTCCTGCACAGAGCGATCCATGTCTATCCAGCAAACACCCGGGCACGTATTGCCCGCGCGCAGCGCCGCCAAAATGGAAGCCGCCATGGCCGTGGGCGCTTTCGCGATCGGTACCGGCGAATTCGCGATCATGGGCCTGATGCCCGACATCGCCCAGAACCTGGGGTTGAGCGAACCTCAGGTCGGCCACGCCATCAGCGCCTATGCGCTGGGCGTGATGGTCGGCGCGCCGCTGCTGGCGATCCTCGGCGCCAAGCTGCTGCGCAAACATATGTTGTTGCTGTTGATGGGCTTGTACGCGCTGGGCAACTTCGCCACGGCATTCACGCCCACCTTCGGTTCGCTGGTGGCGTTCCGCTTTATCAGTGGCCTGCCCCACGGCGCCTATTTCGGCATCGCTGCCGTAGTCGCCTCCAGCATGGTGCCGAACGACAAACGCGCCGGTGCCGTCGCCCGCGTCATGATGGGCCTGACCTTGGCCATGCTGCTCGGCAACCCCATCGCCACCTTCCTCGGCCAACACCTGGGCTGGCGCTCGGCGTTCGCGCTGGTCAGCGTGATTGCGCTGTGCACCATCGCCCTCGTCTGGCAATTCGTGCCGCACCGCCATGACGAAGAACGCAGCGACCCACGCAAGGAACTGCGTGCCTTCACCAAACCCCAGGTGTGGATGGCACTGTCCATCGGCGCAATCGGGTTTGCCGGGATGTTCTGCGTGTTCAGCTACCTGGCACCGACCATGCTCGAAGTGACCAAAGTCTCGCCACAGTGGATTCCCTTCGGCCTCGCCGCGTTTGGCGTGGGCGGGATCATCGGCAATATCGCCGGCGGCAAGCTGTTTGATCGCATGCAGTTTCGCGCGGTGGGTTGGATCCTGGTGTGGTCGATTGGCGTATTGCTGTTCTTTCCGTTCGCAGCGGCATCGCTGTGGGGCGTGCTGCTGAGCATGGGCCTGGTCGGCACCATGGTGGCGTTGGCTGCACCGTTGCAGATCCGCCTGATGGACATCGCCCACGAAGCGCCAAGCCTGGCGGCAGCGTCCAACCATGCGGCATTCAACTTGGCGAACGCGCTGGGCCCGTGGTTTGGCGGCATGGCGATCACGGCCGGGTTGGGCTGGACCAGCACCGGCTATATCGGCGCAGTCACAGCGTTGGCCGGGTTGGGGATCTATCTGATTGCACGACGGATGAAAGGCGGGGAATAAACGAATAGAACCGGTTGAAATCAGGCATCAACGCCAGGAAACGCTCAGATAACCCTACGTGAAAAATATTTCATTTCCAGACAGGTTACGTTCAGGTTGGATCCAATAGATCGTGCATGTAACATGTCTGTAATACTTTTCCGAATGACAAGGATGTGTTTTGAGCTTTCCCGATAGAAATGTGCTTGAGAATTTTCCCGCAACGCTCAATCACGGCAACGCGACGGTGTTCACCACACACACCAGCGACGACGGAGTCCACCAAGCGATTCAGGACCTGATCGACACTCGCCATCAACTCAAAAACCGCATCAGCGCGCCGTTGAAAGGCATGGAGAACGATCTGTTCGCCAAGTCCCAGCCGTTGGACAGCCTGCGTCCTAAACTGCGCGTCACCTTCGGACGCTCCAAACGCGACGGCACATTCGACTGGCCCGTTGAGGAAGTCATCAACACCCTGGGCGCGCAGAAGCGCGGCGCACCGGTCGCCGGACTGCGTGGTTTCGGTTACAGAAAATCTGCGCTTGGCCTAATCCAGGAATTCTTCATCTTCACCGAGATGCTCGACGGCTACCTCAGCGGCCTGGAATGGCTCAAGCAGGAACGCGACGTCGTGAGCCTGATCACCGCGTCATTCAAATTGCTGCGCGCCTTGCACAGCAAACACATCATCCACATGGACTTCTGGGCCAACAATGTGATGGTCGACCCGCAGCACCCCACGTGCGCCAAGGCGATTGACCTGGAGAACTGCTTCCTCACCCAGACTGACTACCTCACCGAAGTGCTGGCCTTTCAATTCGGCTTCTATTATCGACGCGAGGTCTTCCGCTTTGTGATCGAGCAGGATTACGACCGCATGGTGATGGAAGAACTGGTCAACTATCCCGGTATCGACCGTGCGCGCTTTGACGAGATGTACACACTCAGCAAGCACGAAAACATCAGCCGCCGGGCACGGCGTGAGATTTTCCATAAAGGCACTGTCGAAGTGGGCTGACGCAGCCCTGCCTGTAGTAGCGGGCTTGCACAGGGCCGGGCGAGAAAGTGCGGGAAATTTCCTGAGGGATTTAGCGGTCTGAGCTGCACAGCCGCCTCAATCTGTATTTACTGATTCCCAAACTGTGTCGAAGGGCCCACTGTGAAATTCATTTGTGCACTCACGCTTCTATTGCTCGCCCAGGCTGCCTATGCGGCCGAGTCCCCCGCGAACCCTGATCCCTACGGCGGCCCTGATAAACGCCCAGAGAACAGTGAAAATGTCACAACGTACTTGAACGAAGATGGCTCCTCCACCACCTCGGCAGTGATGGTTTATGGCGATGGCCATAAGGAACACTGCATTATCCAAATGGCACCGCCTGCAGCGACACATCGGCTACCGAAAGTCACCAGCAAGACGTGCACAAGGATTCACTCGTACTTTAAATAGCGGGCGCAGGGGGGAAGCCGCGATGTCCATGCGTACGTTACCAACGTCTCCTAGTACGTAGTATCCTTAAAATTAAATATCCCCCCTCGATCACTGACCATGCACAAAACCCAGTCGTTTTTACCCAACAAAATTGGTCGAGATTTTATAGTCGGTGACGTCCACGGGCACTTCAAGCTATTAGAGCTTCTTTTAAAAAAAGTGGACTTCAATGAACGCATAGATCGAATCTTCTCTGTGGGCGACCTCATTGACAGAGGACCCGACTCCATCGATGCCGTGGTCTGGCTACAGAAGCCCTGGTTTCACGCCGTGAGAGGCAACCATGAACAGATGGTTATCGACTGTGTTTCTGGCAATGGCGACATTGCCAGGCATTCGCGCAACGGTGGAGCATGGCTCTACAAACTATCAACTCAATTTCAACAGACCCTGTCTGACGCCTTAAAAGATCTTCCTCTAATAATAGAGGTTGAATTAACAGATGGTCGAAAAATTGGGATTGTGCACGCAGAGACTCCGCTGACGCATAACGATGACACCTGGCAGAGTGCAAAGGACGCAATCACGGGTCAATTTGGCGAAGTCCATCAACGCCTAGCGTTAGAAAAAGCACTGTACGCCAGAACAAAAATCGAATGCCTCGACGAAGCTTTAACTCAAGGTATTGATCAAGTTTATGTCGGCCATTCAACTGTATCCTCCCTTACCTATTTGGGAAATACGATCTACATAGATACAGGCTGCTCCTTTGACGACGGAGCGTTAACCCTCATAGAACTAACGACTCAGACGGCTACAAACGTTTCCATGCAAGCAATGCACTAAAGAGACGCCAGGGTCAGGCCACGATATCCGACACAATCATTGATTGAGGATCCTCACCGTGTCCCCTGTCGCTTGAGACGGTGAAGAGCGTAAAACACCCCTGATACATCCCTGATAAACTAGGCCACTCGCCTCGTTGACTCAGATTCCCAATGTCCCTACAAACAGCTCCACTCTCCCGCCGCTTCTCCGTTGCCCCGATGATGGATTGGACCGACCGCCACTGCCGGTTCTTCCTGCGCCTGCTCTCCAAACACGCCCTGCTCTACACCGAAATGGTCACCACTGGGGCGATCCTCCATGGCGACCATGAGCGTTTCCTGCGTCACAGCGAGGCCGAGCACCCCCTTGCTCTGCAATTGGGCGGTAGCGTTCCGGCGGATCTGGCGGCCTGCGCGCGCATGGCCGAGGCCGCTGGTTACGACGAAGTGAACTTGAACGTCGGCTGCCCCAGCGATCGGGTGCAGAACAATATGATTGGCGCGATCCTGATGGCTCATCCGGCGCTGGTGGCCGATTGTGTGAAGGCGATGCGTGATGTGGTGTCGATTCCGGTGACGGTGAAGCACCGTATCGGGATCAATGGCCGGGACAGTTATGCGCAGTTGTGTGATTTCGTCGGGACGGTGAAGGACGCCGGTTGCACCAGTTTCACCGTGCATGCGCGGATTGCGATTCTGGAGGGATTATCGCCTAAGGAGAATCGGGACATTCCGCCCTTGCGCTATGACGTGGCGGCGCAGTTGAAGCAGGACTTCCCTGAGTTGGAGATTGTGCTCAACGGGGGCATCAAGACGCTGGAGCAGTGCCATGAGCACTTGCAGACGTTTGATGGCGTGATGTTGGGGCGGGAGGCTTATCACAATCCGTATTTGCTGGCGGAGGTGGATCAGCAGTTGTTTGGCAGTGCACAGCCAGTGATCAGTCGAGCGGACGCGTTGGCGCAGTTGCGGCCTTACATTGCTGAGCATTTGGCCGGTGGCGGGACGATGCATCATATTACGCGGCATGTGCTGGGACTGGGCACTGGGTTCCCCGGGGCACGCAAGTTCAGGCAGTTGCTGTCGGTGGATATTCATAAGGCCGCGGATCCGTTGGCATTGTTGGATCAGGCTGGGGCTTTGTTGGAAGGGCGTTGATTGGGTGGCTTCCAGGGGAGTCCGTTGATTATTGGCTGAGCTGGCACACCGTCATCGGGGGGCAAGCCCCCTCCCACATTTGGTGCGGTGTGTGCCGGGGAAGGCATCAGTAGGCATGAAGGCGATATCCAAGTGTCATCGGGCAGTTGGGTTGAACCTGCTGGCGAATTTGCCCTCCTATTTAGCACCACGGCCGGTCATTCAAACGGCTGTTTTCAGGTTGTTGCCCTCGCAAACGATCGAACGCATTTGCGCCCTTGAGCGCCTCTCGGCGCTCGGGTAATGTCATCAGACCCATAGGACAGAGCACGCTCATGACTTCCAAGCTGGAACAACTCAAGCAATTCACCACTGTCGTAGCCGATACCGGCGATTTTTCCACCCTCGCCAAGCTCAAGCCGCAGGATGCAACCACCAACCCTTCCCTACTGCTCAAGGCCGCGTCGATTCCGGGCTATGCCAAGCTGCTGGATGAGTGCGTGCAGGACTGCAACGGTGATGTGGGCCTGGCCAGCGACCGTTTTGCGGTCGCTGTGGGGCAAGAGATTCTTAAAGTTGTGCCGGGCCGCATTTCCACCGAAGTGGATGCCCGCCTGTCGTTCGACGAGGCCGCCATTCTCAAGCGTGCGCACCGTCTGATTGACCTGTACGAAAAAGCCGGCGTTGGCCGCGACCGTGTACTGGTCAAGATCGCCTCTACCTGGGAAGGCATCCGCGCGGCAGAGAAGCTGGAGAAAGAAGGGATCCAGACCAACCTGACACTGTTGTTCTCCTTTGCCCAGGCTGTGGCGTGTGCTGAGGCTGGGGTATTCCTGATTTCGCCGTTCGTGGGCCGCATATACGATTGGTACAAGAAGGCCAACGGTAACGACTACACCGGCTCCGATGATCCGGGCGTGCAGTCGGTTACGCGCATCTACAACTACTACAAGGCTAATGGTTATAAAACGGTAGTGATGGGTGCGAGCTTCCGTAACCTGAGCCAGATTGAAGAATTGGCCGGGTGTGATCGCCTGACCATCAGCCCGGACCTGCTGGAGAAGCTGGCGGCGGATGAAGGCAAGCTGGAGCGTAAGCTGTCGCCTGGCCATGCCGGTGAAGCGCGAGTGCATATGACTGAAGCGCAGTTCCGTTGGGAGTCCAACGAAGATGCGATGGCGACTGAGAAGCTGGCGGAGGGCATTCGTCAGTTTGCCCGTGACCAGGAAAAACTTGAGGCGCTGTTGTCCGCCAAGCTGTAAACAGCGGGGACGTCAAAAAGGGCGGTACCTGTGAGGGTACCGCCCTTTTTTTGTGTCTCAAACCGATCTCAGTTCAACTGCGGGAGCGGCTGCTCCCGATAGCGGTGAGCCAGTTGTGAATGTACTGACTGACACTGCGCTATCGGGGCTCCTCCGACATTTGGAATGTATTCGACAGAAGGATCAGTGACGCTCGAGGGCGTTGACGAGGTCGTGAAACGCTTCGCGATTGGACTCATTGAGGCCCATCAGGATCTTGTGCGCTTCCAGCACCTTCACCCGCACCATTTCTTCGGACTGATCCTGGGACGGCAGGTCGGTAAGACATTCCGGGCAAGGAATCGGACGATCAACGATGTTGAACACCTGATCAAACCCCATGGACTGCAGCAGCCGGGTGATGTCTTCGTGGGTGGTGACGACGGTCGGCAACAGGCCAACCTTCTGCCGAGACAGAATGGACAACTTGGCTAATAGCCCAAGGGTGGTGCTGTCAATGCTGCGAGTTTCAGTCAGATCGATCACGATCGCCGAGAAGTTCAGCGCAGTGAAGATCCGCTCAATCGTCGCATCCAGCGCCGAACATAAGGTCAGGCGCACTTCACCGACAAACTTCAGGACGAAGGTCCCGTCTTGCTCAGCGAATTGGATTCTTCCGGTACTCATCAAAGATTCCTGCTCAACACCAATAGGGCGATATCATCCGGCATCTCCGCTAGCGTGGCCAATCCAAAAACCTGCCGCAGGCCATCCAGGCTGCCGCCAGCTGCCTTGACCCGTTGGGGCAAGGCGGCTTCTTTCTCTTTGAGTGTAGGCTCTGGAAGAAGGTCCAGGATGCCATCGGACATCAGCGTCAGGCTGAAGGTCGGCGGCAGTTCCAAAATGTGGTCTTCGTAGGTGGCTTCATTGAACAAGCCGACGGGCAGACCACGCCCTTCCAGGTAACGCACACTGTCTGGAGTGTATAAAACAGGCATCGGCAGGTGACCGCCAATGCTGTAGGTCAAAAGACCGGTTTCTTCATCGATCACGCCGCCTACCATCGTCACGTGCTTGCCCAACTTGCAGCTGATCAGGCCTCGGTTGATGTGGCCCAGCACCTCGGAGGGAGTGAATTCCGGCAAGGTGCCATTGCGCTTGGATTCAAACAACAGCCGTGTGGTCATGAACTTCAACAACACGGTGACAAAAGCAGAGGAAGCACCGTGGCCCGAAACGTCGGCCAGATAGAACGCCACACGTCGCTCATCCACACGGAAGTAGTCGACAAAATCACCCGACAGGT
Source organism: Pseudomonas sp. TE3911 (assembly GCF_054062775.1). NCBI lineage: Bacteria > Pseudomonadati > Pseudomonadota > Gammaproteobacteria > Pseudomonadales > Pseudomonadaceae > Pseudomonas > Pseudomonas sp. TE3911. The sequence goes on from NZ_JBSSFP010000001.1 coordinate 3,777,496, forward strand.
ACAGCGAAGGGATGATCTGGTGCGCAAACTTGAACTCGTCGATGGTCCATGGGCTGACCGGCAGCATGTTCATCTGTACCTGGCGACCGGCGTTCTGGTCTTCCTGGAGCAGGTTCAGGCTGGCTTCGAGCTCGCGGTTGGCGGTTTCGAGCTTTTCGCGGTAACGCTGGTTCTCGACCAGCAGACGTGCACGATCCAGCGCGCGGCGCACCGAGTGCTCCAGCACCGCAAGGTCTTCCAGGGGTTTGATCAGGTAGTCGGCGGCGCCCAGGCGCAAGGCCTCAACGGCGTCGTTCATCACGCCGGCACCGGACACAACAATCACCGGAGTCTGCGGGGCAAGCTCAGTCACCTGGCGAATCAGCTCCAGGCCGCCCATCTGGGGCATGCGCAAGTCGCAGATCACGAGGTCGGGCTGGTCGCGCTCGAATACCTGGAGACCCTGTTGGCCATTACTGGCCTGCAGGACGCTGAAGCCACTGTCTTCCAAATAGGCCGCGAGACTCGCGCGCACTACTTCGTCGTCATCGATTATCAGCAGCGTGGCACTGGTTTTTTGCATGTGGGCAAACGGCGCCAGAATTAGGTTGGCGTAGGCAACTCGGCAATGGCCGGGGTCACACTACTGGATTCGCTTTCTAGCCTCTCTGTCCTACAAAAGCGTAGGCGTTTTGCCCACGCACAACTGTAAAGCAGAGGTGCCCTTCTAAGGCGCAGACGGTACTCCCATCCGCCAGGTGTTTCAAGCTCATGCCGATGGTCGCCAGGCGTCTTTACATCGCAAATCACCGGGAGTTATAAGAACAGCCACGACCACAACACAAAGTAAGGATGGAACCCATGAGCGAACACGAGCGCGACTACGCCGAGAAACGCGATTTCATCCGCATGCGAGTGGATGCCGATGTGTCTTTGATCCACGAAGGCCAAGAGATTGCCGGGGTTTGCGTGGATCTTTCCAGCTCCGGAATGCAAGTGCAGGCACCGCGCCAGTTCAACGTAGGAGACCTGCTGAGCGTGCGGATTGATTCAGAACATCCGGCCCTTAAAGGCCTGGAGGCAGATACCAAAGTGGTGTGGGCCAAAACGGTGGGCAATGATCAGCAATTGGGCCTCAGCATCCTGAAAATGCGCTGAAACCCGCGCACAAAAAAGGCGATCACTCAGGATCGCCTTTTTTCATTTCAAACGATCACCTCTTAAAAGTCGTCGACGACCTTGCCATCTTTGACCTTGAACTCACGGTTCTGCAGGTAGGCGTTACGAATGAAGGTGTATTTGTCGCCGGTGATCAGCTTCTCACTGTCGAGCAAGCTGGCACGGGCGTCGACGATGCCAAGGCCCATGACGCTGTTACGCAGGGACACATCATCCATATAGCGATAAGGCTGGGTGTAGCTGTCGACGTACTTGGACGGCGCATCACGCAGGGTGCTTGGACCCAGCAGAGGGATCATCACGTACGGACCGCTGCCAACGCCCCAGTAGCCGAGTGTCTGGCCGAAGTCTTCATCGCTGCGTTGCAGCCCCATTTTGGTGCCTACGTCGATGAAGCCCAGCACACCAAACGTGGTGTTAACCAGCAAACGGGCAGTATCGACACCTGCATTGTGAGGTTTTAGCTGCAGCACATTGTTGGCCAGGTTGCCGACGTCGCCGATGTTGCGGAAGAAGTTGTGGATACCGTCTTCAACAAATTGCGGAGTGATCCATTGATAGCCTTGGGCCAATGGCTTGAGGGCATAGGTATCAACAGTGTCGTTGAAGGTAAAGATCGGGCGGTTGACGCTTTCCCATGGATCATCTTCCGACGCAGCTTGCACAGCGAACGGGGCCAGCAGAACGGTGGCACACACCGACAGCTGAGCGAAGTAGTGGCTCCAGCGCATAGCTTTTGCTCCTTGAATGGTCTGTCATGGGCGCTATGCCCTGAATAAGGTAGCCAGTATATGACGGAAGTGCCCAATTAGGCAGCCGCCGGGAAAACTCATACCGCAAATGGACAAAATTCCTACAATTGAGCCAACTGTCATCGGACTGTCATCCTGCCTCGATAGCGTCACAGCTATTTCAGGGATGTCGACATGCCTCAAGCCGAGATTGCAATCACCAGCGCACCCGCCTTGACCGCCGTGCTGTTTGGCCTGAGTGGCTGCCTAGTGGATTTTGGCTCACAGGCGCGCACCGACTCTCCTTCCCCGGATTCACAAGCCACGCCGGGCGCCCTGAAAATCCTGCGCAACCTCAAAGAGCTGGGCGTGCCCTGCGCTTGGCTGGATGAGCTGCCGCCTGCGGTGACCACTCCTTTGGCCGCCACCTTGCCCACCTGGCTCAAAGCAGCCTCGCCCTCCTCCATCCGCTGGCCCGCCCCCCACGCGTGCTGGCAAGCGCTGATGGAATTGAATATCGAACGCCTTGAAGGCTGCGTCCTGGTCAGCGGCGAGCCGCGCTTGTTGCAATCGGGACTTAACGCCGGGCTGTGGACCATCGGCCTGGCCTCCTGCGGTTCGCTGTGTGGCTTAGCGCCCGAGCAATGGCAGGCACTGAGCGACAAGGAACGCGAACACAAGCGCGGCAAGGCCACCGTGACGCTGTATGGGCTGGGAGTGCATTCTGTGATCGATCACTTAGGCGAACTCGGCACCTGCCTGGCAGACATCAGCCGGCGCCAGCTCAAAGGCGAGAAGCCCTGATCGAGATCATGCACAGTCGGCGCCGGTGGATTAATCTACAGTTCATCCCGTAGACCTTTCTCAGCGTGCCGTGGTCTATGCCAGTGCCTATCGATAAAAGGAAGAACGTCATGCCTGATCGCAAAAAACTGGAAGAACAGGTCAATATCCTGCGCGGGCAATTGGAGCAGGAGCCACCGCTATCGGAAGAAAAACGTGAAGCGCTGGAAGGGTTGATTGCCAAATTCGAAGTGCAACTTGAATTGGAACCGGCCACCCAGACACCGAGCATCGCCGATGATGTAAACCGTGCAGTGGAAGGTTTTGAACTGGACCATCCGGGCATTGCCGGGACACTGCGCAATATCGTGATCACCCTGGGCAACATCGGCATTTAACCCGAACCCAAGCCAGACACAGAACCAGAATGCGGGAGGGGGCTTGCCCCGATTGCGGAGTGTCAGTCACCGAACCTGTGCCTGAACCTCTGCTATCGGGAGCAAGCCCCCTCCCTCATTTGTTTTACTGGCGGGCCAGGCGCACGTTCTGGAACGCCACATCCTCGGTACTGCGATAAGGGTTGATATCCAACCCGCCGCGCCGCACATAGCGCGCATACACCGTCAATTTCTCCGGCTTCAGCAGGCGCTGCAGGTCGAGGAAGATGCGCTCCACACACTGCTCATGGAAGTCCGAGTGCTGGCGAAAGCTCACGATGTATTCCAACAGGCTGGCGTGATCCAACGCTTGACCACGGTACTCCACCACTACGCTGCCCCAGTCCGGCTGACTGGTAACCGGGCAATTGGACTTGAGCAGGTGGCTGTGCACGCTCTCCTCGACAATCCGCGAGTCGTCGCAACGCAACAACTCGGGGCGCGGATGTTCGTAGCTGCTGACGTTAATATCCAGATCGTCAATGCATACGCCCGGCAGTGCCATCACACCCTCGGCCTCGATCTCTGCAAGCCTGCGGATGCGTACGGTCACTGGTTTGCCGGCGGCAGCACTCAGGTCAGCGCGCAGTGTCGACTCAAGGCTTTGCGTATCGGCAAAGGCGGTCTGGTTCAGCGAGTTGAGGTACAGCTTGAATGACTTGGACTCGATGATATTCGGCGAGTCGGCCGGGATACTGAACTCACCAATGGCCACCACCGGCTTGCCCGACGGCAACAGCCAGGACAGTTCGAAGCAGTTCCAGAAATCCACGCCCTTGTAAGGCAGGGTCTCGGCACTCAGGCCCAGCTCGGCCCACTTGGCGGCGCGAGGAATCGGGAACAGCAACGAAGGCGTGTACGTGGAGATGTATTCACTGGACTTGCCCAGCGGCGAATGTTCGGCTGCGGGATGCATGGCGGAAACCTGGCTAAATAAACCGCGCCAGTCTACCAGCCTTTGCCCCCGCCCTTAAGAAACGCCTTACTCAACGGTCAGCTTGCCGACCATGCCTGCCTGGTAATGCCCGGGCAGGTTACAGGCGAACTCCAGGCCGGTGGCCTGGGTGAATGTCCACGTCAGCTCAGCAGTTTTACCGGGCTCGACCAGCACACTGTTCGGGTCATCGTGCTTCATTGCACCATGGCCCATGGCGCTGTGGTCCATCTTGCCCATGCCGGTGGACGTGAGCATGCCGCTGGCCTGCATCTGCAACATTTCCTTCTGATGCGCCGCGTGCATCGCCGCGTCACCGAGGTTGAATTCATGCAGCAACTGGCCCTTGTTGACCAGCACGAAGCGCACCGTCTCACCGGCTTTTACATCCAGGGACTTGGGCGCAAAGGCAATATCCTGCAGCGTCACTTCTACGGTGCGCGTGGCCTTGTCAGCCGCCGCTGGTTGACCAAATGCATAGCTGTGGGATGCATCAGCCATTGCATTGAAACTCAACGCCAACAGGCAACCCGCCAACAACTGGGGTGTACGCAACGTCATCTCTCTTCTCCAAAATGTATAACCGGCTTGAGCCGCACTCTAAGATTACGCCGCTGCCAGCCAACTGACTGCTAGATTACAACTTTGTCAGGTTGCGCCCCGCACCTGGTCCCCACGGTATAAAGCCCCCTCGCCACCCGTTGCCAAGAGCTACCCCATGAAATTGCTGATCGTCGAAGACCAACCGAAAACCGGCCACTATCTGCGTCAAGGCCTGGCCGAGGCTGGCTTTACCACCGAACTGGTGGCCGACGGCACCAGCGGCCAGCACCTGGCGCTGACCGGCGATTATGACCTGCTGATCCTGGATGTAATGCTGCCCGGTCGCGACGGTTGGCAAATCCTGCAAGCGGTGCGCAGTGCCGGTCTGGAGATCCCGGTGCTATTTCTGACCGCCCGGGATGCCGTAGAGGACCGCGTGCATGGCCTGGAATTGGGCGCCGACGATTACCTGATCAAACCCTTCGCCTTCTCCGAATTGCTGGCGCGGGTGCGCAGCCTGTTGCGCCGTGGCAGCAGCACGCCCCAGGAAACCGCCCTGCAAGTGGCCGACCTGCGTTTGGACCTGATCCGCCGCCGCGTCGAGCGCGACGGCCAACGTATCGACCTGACCGCCAAGGAGTTTTCTCTACTGGAACTGCTGCTGCGCCGCCAGGGCGAAGTGCTGCCCAAAACGCTGATCGCCTCCCAGGTGTGGGACATGAATTTCGACAGCGACACCAACATCATCGAAGTAGCGATCCGCCGCCTACGCCTCAAAGTCGATGACAACTTCCCTAATAAGCTGATCCACACCGTTCGCGGCATGGGCTATGTGCTGGAGGAGCGGTGCAATTGATCAAGCGCCTGTCCCTCGCCAGCCGCCTGGCACTATTGTTTGCGGCTTGTACGGCAGTGGTGTCGCTGATTGCAGGCGTGCTGTTCAACCAAGCCAGTGAGGCGCACTTTGTCGAGTTGGACCAGCAGCAACTCGACAGCAAACTTGTGGCGTTGCGCAGCACCTTGCAGGGTGTCGACTCACCTCAAGCGTTCAACCAACGCGAGGCGCAACTGCGCGTCGAACTCAATAGACAGCCCGACCTTGCACTGCGCATCACTTCAGCCGGCCAGCGCTGGCTGGACGATGCGCCGAACGTCGCCCTGCCCACCGCGCCCGGCCTGCATAGCCTACAAAATGCCGGCACCGATTACCGCGTCTACAATGCGCCACTGAACGCTGGCCAAGCTGACTCACCGCAACTGAGCCTGATACTCGACATCACCCACCACCAGCACTTCCTGCAACGCATGCAGCGTTTGATCTGGCTCACCGTTGGCCTCTCTGCCCTCGCCACCGCGCTGCTGGGCGCCTGGGCCGCACGCAGCGGCTTGCGCCCATTGCGGCGCATGGGCGAAGTGGCTGCCAGCGTATCGGCCCACTCCTTGACCCAGCGCCTGCCACAGCAACACATGCCGGCGGAACTGGCTGAACTGGCCCAGGCCTTCAACGCCATGCTGGGACGATTGGACGACGCGTTCCAACGCCTGTCGGCCTTCTCCGCCGACATTGCCCATGAACTGCGCACGCCGCTGTCGAACCTGCTGACCCAGACCCAAGTCATCCTCACCCAGCCACGCCCGCTGGAGGATTACCGCGAGGCGCTGCACAGTAATTTGGAAGAGCTGCAATGGATGGCCCAACTGGTCAACGACATGCTGTACCTGGCCAAGGCGGACCACGGTTTGCTGATGCCCAAGCGTGAGCCATTGGCCCTGGCCGATGAAGTGGAGGCGTTGCTGGAGTTCTTTGCGTTGCTGGCCGAGGACGCGCACGTATCGCTGGTACGAGAAGGCAGCGCTCATACAGCCGGGGATCGCGGCATGTTGCGCCGGGCTTTGTCGAACTTGCTGGATAACGCCCTCAGGTTCACCCCGGCAGGCGGCGAAGTGCGGGTAAGAATAACCGAAGGCGCAATGGGCGTGACGCTAGCGGTGGAGAACACCGGTGAAGGCATCCCCGGGGCGTTGCTACCGAGGCTGTTTGATCGGTTCTATCGGGCCGACCCGGCGCGCCATGAAGGCAGCAGCGAACATGCGGGGCTGGGGCTGGCGATTACCCAGTCGATCGTGCGCGCCCATGGGGGGAGGATTTTTTGTGAGTCCGGGGCTGGATGGACGCGGTTTGTGATTGAGCTGCCAGCTGTAGATTGATGCAAGCTGCACCGGCCCTATCGGGGGCAAGCCCCCTCCCACACTTTGATCTATGAATACCTCAAATGTGGGAGAGGGCTTGCCCCCGATAGCGGTCTCAATAATTACGAGTATCTCAGCGCATGCGCCGGTTCAATCTTCGCCGCCCGATACGCCGGATACAGCGTCGCCAAAAAGCTCAACACAAACCCGGCGGTGCAGATCAACACCACATCGCCACCTTGCAGCTCCGAAGGCAGGTTGCTGACGAAGTACACATCCGAACTAAAGATATGCTGCCCGCTCACCCGCTCGACCCAGCCCACCAACTCGCTCACGTTGAGCGCTGCAATCACCCCCAGTACGCCGCCGATCAAGGTACCGACAATGCCGATCACCGTGCCCTGCACCATGAAGATCGCCATGATCTGCCGGGGCGTGGCGCCGATGGTGCGCAGGATCGCGATGTCCGCGCCTTTGTCATTCACTACCATGATCAAGGTGGCGATGATGTTGAACGCGGCCACGGCGACGATCATCAGCAGCAGCAGGCCGATCATGGTCTTTTCCATTTTCATCGCGCTGAACAGGCTGCCCTGGGTGTGGGTCCAGTCATCTGCCTTGTAGGCCGCGCCGAGGCTGGTGGCAATGTCCGTGGACACCTTGGGCGCTGCGTACAAATCTTTAACCGCCAAGCGCACACTCTGCACCTGGTTCGGCTGCCAATGCTGGATTTCCGCCGCGTCGGCCATGTGTATCAAGGCCATGGAACCATCCAACTCGGCGCCGACCTTGAAAATCCCCACCACGTTCAACCGCTGCATACGCGGGGTGATGCCGCCCGGTGCAGTGCTGATTTCCGGCACGATCAGGGTGAGCTTGTCGCCCACGTTCAAGCGGAAACGCCGGGCGGTGATTTCACCGACCACCACGCCGAACTCGCCGGGTTTCAGGTCGTCCAGTTTGCCCTGAACGATGTGCTGGGCCACGATCGACACCTTGCCTTCTTGGGCCGGGTCGACGCCGCTGATCTCGATCGGCTGCATCGCACCCTTGTAGGAGAACATGCCGTCCATCTGCGTGAACGGTACTGCAGCGGTCACTTGCGGATTCTTCATCGCCGCCGCGGCCACCGGCTGCCAATCATCAATCGGCTTCACGCCGACGATGGTGGCGTGGGGCACCATGCCGAGGATGCGCGAGCTCATTTCGCGCTGGAAGCCGTTCATCACCGACAGCACCACGATCATCGCCAACACGCCCAGGGCGAGGCCGATCATCGAGGTCATCGAGATAAACGAAACAAAACGGTTGCGGCGCTTGGCGCGGGTATAGCGCGTGCCGATGAAAATCGATAACGGTCTGAACATTCGCTTGCACCGCCTGAAAAATTAAAAAAGCCCGACGCCAGGCGCCAGGCTTGAAACGGGTCAGATGGCGACCAGATGACCTTCCTGCAGGTGCAGCACGCGGTCCATCTGGCGGGCCATGCTCATGTCATGGGTCACCACCAGGAATGCAGTGCGCATCTGGGTGCTCAGCTCCAGCATCAAATCCTTGATGCCCTGGGCGGTGTGGGAGTCGAGGTTGCCGGTGGGCTCGTCGAGCATCACCAGGCCTGGGTTGTTCACCAGGGCGCGGGCGATTGCCACACGCTGGCGCTCGCCACCGGACAGTTCGGCCGGCTTGTGCTCAAGGCGATGGCCCAAGCCGACACGCTCCAGCAAGGCCTTGGCACGCTGGCGTGCTTCCGGGATTGCGGTCTTGCCGATCAGCAGCGGCATGCAGACGTTTTCCAGTGCGGTGAATTCCGGCAACAAGTGGTGAAACTGGTACACAAAACCCAACGAACGGTTGCGCAACTGGCCACGGGCCTTTTCATTCAAGGCTGACAATTCTTCGCCAGCCAGCCAGACGCTGCCCTGGGACGGCGTGTCGAGGCCGCCCAACAGGTTCAGCAAGGTACTTTTGCCGGAACCGGAACTGCCGACGATCGCCACGCGTTCGCCCGGATGGAGCTCAAGTTGCAGGTTGGACAGCACCACCACTGACTCAGGGCCTTCCTCGTAGGATTTGCCCAGGTTGCGGCAGCTCAGGATTGCTTTTTCACTCATGCCCGATTCACTCATAACGTAAGGCCTGTGCTGGCTGGGTACGTGCCGCGCGCCAGGCTGGATACAGGGTGGCAAGGAAACTCAGGACCAACGCAGCGCCGCCCACCATCAACACGTCCTGGGCCTGAACCTGGGACGGCAAGTAGTCGATGAAGTAGACGTCTGCATTGAGGAACTTGTGGCCGATCACTTTCTCAAGCAAGGCGATGGCTGCGCTGACGTTAAGCGCGGCCAGGATGCCCACGGCGGTGCCGATCAAGGTACCCACCACGCCGATCACGGTGCCCTGCACCATAAAGATCGCCATGATCTGCCCCGGCGTGGCGCCCAGGGTACGCAGGATGGCGATGTCGCCTTTCTTGTCATTTACCACCATCACCAGCGTGGAGATGATGTTGAACGCGGCCACAGCGACGATCAGCAGTAGCAGCAGGCCGATCATGGCTTTTTCCATGCGGATGGCCTGGTACAGGTTGCCGTGGGTACGGGTCCAGTCACGGGCGTAATACTCGGTTTCACCCAAGTGCTGGGCGATATCCCAGGCACCGCGCGGGGCGTCGAACAAATCGCTGAACTTCAGGCGCAGGCCCTGCACCTGATCCGGCTGCCAGCGCTGGAGGCGGGCCAGATCGGTGAGATTGGTCAGCCCGAGGTAGCCGTCGATTTCGCCGGCGCCCACATGGAAGGTGCCGACCACGGTAAAGCGTTTCATGCGCGGAAACATGCCCGCCGGGGTCACGGTGACTTCCGGCGCGACGAAGGTCAGCTTGTCGCCGAGGCCCACGCCGAGCTTGGCTGCGGCCTTGTCGCCGATCACGATGCCGAAATCACCAGGCGCCAGATCGTCGAGTTTGCCCTGCAACATGAACTTGTCGATGATCGACACGTTGCGTTCCTGGGCGGGGTCGATGCCATTGAGCAAGATCTTCTGCACCTTGCCATCATGGGTCAGCAGCCCCTGCATCTGGGTAAACGGCGCAACGGCCACGACCTTGGGGTTCTGCTTGACCTTGGCGGCCAGGTTTTGCCAATCGTTGATCGGCTCGCCCGACTCGATGGTCGCGTGGGGCACCATGCCCAGCACGCGGGTGCGCATCTCATGATCGAAGCCGTTCATCACCGACAGCACCACAATCATCACGACTACGCCCAAGGCGAGCCCGATCATCGAGGTCAAGGAAATGAACGACACAAAATGATTGCGGCGCTTTGCACGGGTATAACGCGTGCCAATAAATACGAAGAGAGGTCTGAACATGTCGGGGCTTGTTCGGAGGAAAAGAAGACGTCCCGGTGGCGGGGTCTGGTAAGCAGCTTTACACTCTGACCATTACCGTTACCTGGGGTTCGCCATGTCGACATTAGATGAAGAAGAGCGCCGCGAATACTACCGTATCGACGACATGATCGCACTCCAAATCAAAAACCTGTCGGCCCCCGAAGCGGCGAGCAAGGAAGTGTTGCTGGATGATTCACCGCTGTTCAACCTGCTCAGCGAATTGCATCTCAGCGAATTCGAAGCCCAGCACCTGCTGCGCCAACTGAGCGAGAAGGACCGCACCCTCGCCGCCTTCCTGCGCGTGCAGAACAAGCGCGTAGACCTCCTCAGCCAGATCATGGCACGCGGCCTGCTCGATGAGGTGGGCGCACCGCAGCCGGTGATCATCTCCGAAGGCGGTATCGACTTCCAACACCCTACCTCACTGGTCACCGGCGCTCACTTGGCCGTCAAGCTGGTGCTGATGCCCCAGGCGCTCGGCCTGCTGCTGCGGGCACGGGTCACCCATTGCGATCCCAAGGGCGATGGCTTTGACGTGGGCACGGAATTCGAGTCCATGACCGATACCCAACGCCAACTGCTGGCGCGCTACATCCTGCAAAAGCAGGCCCAGGAACGCCGCCTGGCGCGGGAACAAAGCGACGACATCTGAATTCGTATTCACTACGCCAGCCAGCCTGGCGCAAAGGAGCAACTGTGACCCTGATTTACGGCCACCGCGGTGCCAAAGGCGAAGCACCGGAAAACACCCTGACCAGCTTCCAGGAGTGCCTCAAGCACGGTGTACGCCGCTGCGAACTGGATCTGCACCTGTCCATGGACGGCGAGTTGATGGTCATCCACGACCCGACCCTCAAGCGCACCGCTGACCGGCGCGGCAAGGTCGTCGAGTATTCGGCGGCGGACCTTGTGAAGATGGACGCACGCAAAGGCGGCCCAGGCTGGATCAAACCGTGCCCGATCCCGCGTCTGGAAGAGCTGTTCGAGCAGTGCGACTTCGATCACTGGCAACTGGAAGTCAAAAGCGCTTCGCGCACCCGCGCCGCGACCACCGTGCTGGCAATCCGTGAGATGGCGGTACGTTTCGGCCTGATGGACAAAGTCACCGTGACTTCAAGCTCGCGGGAAGTATTGAAAGCGGCGGTTGAACTCACCCCGGACCTGTCACGCGGACTGGTCGCCGAATACGCCTGGCTCGACCCGCTGAAGGTCGCGCAAAACTACGGCTGTGAGTATCTGGCATTGAACTGGACGCTGTGCACCCCGGAGCGTCTGGAAAAAGCCCAGCGCCAGGGTTTGCACGTGTCCGTATGGACGGTCAACGAACCTGCGCTGATGCGCAGGCTCGCCGACTTCGGCGTAGATAGCCTGATTACAGACTTTCCCGGTTTGGCCACTGCCACCCTCGGGAATTACTGAAATCGGTCTCCCCGGCCGGCTCAGGCCACCGGCCGGAGCCGCTCAAAAAAGCCGGTTGAGGCCGTCGTAGGCCGCTACCCGATAGGCTTCAGCCATGGTCGGGTAGTTGAACGTGGTGTTCACAAAGTACTTGAGGGTATTTTGCTCGCCCGGCTGGTTCATGATGGCCTGGCCGATGTGCACGATCTCCGACGCCTGATAGCCGAAGCAATGCACACCGAGCACCTCAAGGGTCTCGCGGTGGAACAGGATCTTCAGCATGCCTTGGGGCTCACCAGCGATCTGCGCACGCGCCATGCTCTTGAAGAACGCCTTGCCGACTTCATAAGGCACCTTGGCCTTGGTCAGTTCGTGCTCGTTCTTGCCGATCGAGCTGATCTCGGGAATCGTGTAGATCCCGGTCGGCACGTCGTTCACGTAGCGCCAGCTGCCGTTGTCGACGATGCTGCCAGCAGCCGAACGGCCCTGGTCATGCGCCGCACTGGCCAGGCTTGGCCAGCCGATTACGTCACCAGCGCCGTAGATGTTGGTTACACAGGTGCGGTAGTTCTCGTCCACCTCGATCTGGCCACGGTTGTTGACCTTGACCCCGATGTTTTCCATGCCCAGCTTGTCGGTGTTGCCGGTACGGCCGTTGCACCACAACAAGGCGTCGGCCTTGATCTTCTTGCCGGACTTGAGGTGCAGGATCACACCGTTGTCCAGGCCTTCGACACGCTCGTACTCTTCGTTATGGCGCACGGTGATGTTGTTGTTGCTGAAGTGGTAGCTCAACGCCTGGGAAATTTCCGAGTCGAGGAAGCTCAGCAATTGGTCGCGGTTGTCCACCAGTTCCACCAATACACCCAGGCCGCTGAAGATCGAGGCGTATTCACAGCCGATCACGCCGGCGCCGTAGATGATCAATTTGCGCGGGGTGTGGCCCAAGCTCAGGATGGTGTCGCTATCGTAGATACGCGGATGGTGGAAATCGATATCGGCCGGGCGATACGGGCGCGAACCGGTGGCGATGATGATGTGCTTGGCCACCAGCTTCTCGACCACGCCGTTGGCGCACACCACTTCGACGGTTTGCTCGTCGGCGAAGCTGCCGGTTCCGAAGAACAGGTCGACACGGTTACGGGCGTAGTAGCCGGTACGCGAAGCCACTTGTTTGGAGATAACTTTCTCGGCGCTCTTGAGCACATCCGGGAACGAGAACCAGCGCGGCTCACCAATGGCCCGGAACATCGGGTTGGTGTTGAACTGCATGATCTGGCGGACCGAGTGACGCAAGGCCTTGGACGGGATGGTACCCAGGTGGGTGCAGTTACCGCCGACCTGGCGACGGCTATCGACCATCGCCACCTTGCGCCCTGCCTTCGCGGCGTTCATCGCCGCACCTTCTCCAGCCGGGCCGGAACCCAGTACCACCACGTCGTAGTTGTAGACAGCCATGCGTACTCCTCAGAACAGGCCAGGCGTACGGTTGGACGCCTGGCTAAATCATGCCGCGGCCAGCGGTCATGAAGGACAATTTGGCTCAAGTGTGTGAACCGGGGCACAGTCTATATAAGGCTCAACGCCGCGCACATTAACCCTTGGTCGCGTCGTAGGCCAGTATTGCCTTTACTACACGGCGCAGATTACCGCTAAATCCTGACACGGCCAGAAATTGAATTACCCTGTAGGCACGCACGTTTTTCAGGACGGGGCATTATGCGACATATAGTTATCTGTTTGATGATGATGCTGTCGATCACGGCGCATGCTAATGAGGCGGATCGATTGAAGCAGGCCGATTTCCCGGCACAGTCCCAGGAACTGGTCCTGAAAAACCAGGCGGTGCTCACGTACCTCTGGGCGGACGTGTACGCGGCGGCGCTATATGCCCCGGCGACGCTGAGCGCCAGACAGGCCTGGGACCAGCAAAAGGCGCTGCGCCTGGTGCTTTATTACTATCGCGACATCGACCGCTCCGACGTGATCAAGGCCGCCACCGCTACGCTGGAGCGCCAGCAAGCCAGCGCACGCTTAAAGCCCGAGCTGGATCAACTGCATGCCAGCTTTCGCAACATACGCAAAGGTGATCGATATGCCTTGGACTTTCATCCAGGGCGCGGCTTGAACCTTGAGATCAATGGCCAAGTGGTGCTCAGCAGCCGTAATGAGGCACTGGCCAGGGCCTACCTGGGTATCTGGCTGGCGCCCAAAGGGCTGTCTGAAGAGTTGCGCGGCAAATTGTTGAAATGAAAATGGCCTGCCGTGGGGTATGCATCCACTGAACGACCGCTATCGGGGGCAAGCCCCCTCCCACATGTCGACTTGTGAATACATTCAAATGAGGGAGATAGCTTGCTCCCGATGAGGCCCTGATCGACAACACAAAACCTGCTGCCATAAAAAAGCCCCGAACCAGTCGGGGCTTTTTCATTCAACGCAGAGGCTTAGCGCGGAAACGCAGGCGGGTTAACCCCAGCCATGTCTTCCATCACGCGAACCACCTGGCAGCTGTAGCCGAACTCGTTGTCGTACCACACGTACAGCACAACACGGTTGTCCTGGGTAATGGTCGCTTCCGCGTCCACCACACCGGCGTGGCGCGAGCCAACGAAGTCGGTGGACACCACTTCCTGGGAATTGACGTAGTCGATTTGCTTGTGCAGATCGGAGTGCAGCGCCATGTAGCGCAGGTACTCGTTCATCTCTTCACGGGTGGCGGCTTTCTCAAGGTTCAGGTTGAGAATCGCCATCGACACGTTAGGCGTCGGCACACGGATCGCGTTACCGGTCAGCTTGCCGGCCAGCTCAGGCAAAGCTTTGGCAGCAGCGGTGGCAGCACCGGTCTCGGTGATAACCATGTTCAGCGCGGCGCTACGACCACGGCGATCGCCTTTGTGGAAGTTGTCGATCAGGTTCTGGTCGTTGGTGTACGAGTGAACGGTTTCAACGTGGCCGTTAACGATGCCGAACTTGTCGTTCACAGCTTTCAGCACCGGCACGATGGCATTGGTGGTGCAGGAAGCGGCGGACACGATCTTGTCGTCAGCAGTGATTTCACCGTGGTTGATGCCGTGCACGATGTTCTTCAGCTTGCCTTTGCCAGGTGCGGTCAGAACAACACGGTCGACACCCGGGCAGGCCAGGTGCTGGCCCAGGCCTTCGGCATCACGCCATACGCCGGTGTTATCCACCAGCAGAGCGTCCTTGATGCCGTACTGGGTGTAATCCACCTCAGACGGGTTCTTCGCGTAGATCACCTGGATCAGGTTACCGTTGGCGGTGATGGTGTTGTTTTCTTCGTCGATGACGATGGTGCCGTTGAACGGACCGTGTACCGAATCGCGACGCAGCAGGCTGGCGCGTTTGGTCAGGTCGTTGTCGGCGCCTTTGCGCACGACAATGGCACGCAGGCGCAGGCCGTCGCCGCCACCGGTTTTTTCGATCAGGATGCGTGCCAGCAGGCGGCCGATACGACCGAAGCCGTACAGAACCACATCAGTGCCTTTACGGGCAGCGGCGTTTTGCTGGCCAACCACATCGGCCATTTCTTCACGCACGAACTGCTCGGCAGTGCGGCCCGCGCCTTCTTTGCGGAATTTGTACGCCAACTTGCCCAGATCTACCGAGGCCGCACCGAGCTTGAGCTCGCTCATGGCCTTGAGCAGTGGGAATGTTTCGTGGACGGAGAGTTCGCTGTCGTCGGCAGAGCGATGGCGCGCAAAACGGTGCGCCTTGAGAATCGCGATGACGGACTGGTTGATCAGGCTGCGGCCATAGATCGAGCTCACCACATTGTTATTGCGGTACAGCTGACCGATAAGCGGGATCATCGCTTCTGCGAGTGCTTCACGGTCGATCCATTCACCAAGACACTGGTCGGGCTTCTGAGTCACGGGAACCTTCCACATGTAGGGGCTGAAAAAAGGGGCTACATTATGCCGCCCGACTGTCCTCGTCGCAATGCGCGCCAGGCAACAAAAAGTCCTTGCTAAAAAATACCGCCCCGCTGCAGCCCAGTAAATACGCGGGTTCCAGAAGGCCACTAGTTCAACGAGTCGGCCGACTTGTCCGTAACCCTCCTAAACATTCACGCTTTTTGGCACTACATATTGAGTCAAAACACGCCATTGTTTGTCTTAGCCACTACATTTCCTACAAACCGTAATAGGCTCAGTCAGCAACTGACAGGCGGCACCTCGGGCCGTTACAATTACCGACTTTGTCGCAACGCTTGGAGCTCAACCTTCCGTGCCCGTTCTGCGTCTACCGCTACTCCCTGCCGCGGCAGGTAAACAGCACTGGGGCAACCTGCCCGGTGCCGCCCTGAGCCTGGCCATTGCCGAGGCTGCCAGCGCAGCCAAGCGCTTTACCCTGCTGCTCACCGCCGACAGCCAAAGCGCCGAACGGTTGGAGCAGGAGCTGAGCTTCTTCGCCCCCGATTTGCCGGTGCTGCATTTTCCCGACTGGGAAACCCTGCCCTACGACCTGTTCTCGCCGCATCAGGACATCATTTCACAGCGCATCGCCAGCCTGTACCGCTTGCCGGAACTGGCCCACGGTGTGCTCGTGGTGCCGATCACAACGGCCCTGCACCGTCTGGCACCGACCAAGTTCCTGCTGGGCAGCAGCCTGGTGCTGGATATCGGCCAGAAACTCGATGTGGAACAAATGCGCACGCGCCTGGAAGCCAGCGGCTACCGCTGCGTCGATACGGTGTATGAGCACGGTGAATTCGCGGTGCGCGGCGCCCTGATTGACCTGTTCCCGATGGGCAGCAAGTTGCCGTACCGCATCGACCTGTTCGATGACGAAATCGAAACCCTGCGCACCTTCGATCCGGAGAACCAGCGCTCTATCGACAAGGTCGACTCGGTCAAGCTGCTACCCGCGCGGGAATTCCCGCTGCAAAAAGACGCGGTGACCCGCTTCAAGGCGCGCTTCCGCGAACGCTTCGATGTCGACTTCCGTCGCTGCCCGATCTTCCAGGACTTGAGCAGTGGGATTACCCCCGCCGGTATCGAGTACTACCTGCCGCTCTTTTTCGACGAAACCTCCACGCTGTTCGATTACCTGCCCCAGGACACCCAGGTGTTCTCGCTGCCGGGTATCGAGCAAGCCGCGGAAAACTTCTGGAACGACGTGCGCAACCGCTACGAAGAGCGCCGCGTCGACCCGTCCCGTCCTTTATTGCCACCCGCCGAGCTGTTCCTGCCGGTGGAAGACTGTTTCGCGCGCCTGAAAAACTGGCCGCGCGTTGTCGCCAGCCAGCAGGACGTGGACGCCGGCAGCGGCCGCGAACGCTTCCCAGCCGGAACGCTGCCGGATTTGGCGATTCAAGCCAAAGCCACGCAGCCCCTGGAGGCTTTGTCCAACTTCCTCGGCGACTTCCCCGGCCGCGTGCTGTTTACCGCCGAATCCGCCGGCCGTCGCGAAGTGCTGCTGGAATTGTTGGAACGTCTGAAACTGCGGCCAAAAACCGTCGACAGTTGGCCGGACTTTGTGAAAAGCAAAGAACGCCTGGCGATCACCATCGCACCGCTCGACGAAGGCCTGCTTCTGGATGATCCGGCCCTGGCACTGATCGCCGAGAGCCCCCTGTTCGGCCAGCGCGTGATGCAGCGGCGCCGTCGCGAAAAACGCGCCGACGCCAACAACGACGCCGTGATCAAGAACCTCACCGAGCTGCGCGAAGGCGCGCCGGTGGTGCATATCGACCACGGCGTGGGTCGCTACCTCGGTCTGCAGACGCTGGAGATCGATAACCAGGCCGCCGAATTCCTCACCATGGAGTACGCCGAGGGCGCGAAGCTCTATGTGCCGGTTGCCAGCCTGCACCTGATCGCCCGCTACACCGGCAGCGACGACGCACTGGCGCCGTTGCACCGCCTGGGGTCCGAGACGTGGCAGAAAGCCAAGCGCAAGGCCGCCGAACAGGTGCGCGATGTCGCCGCTGAACTGCTCGACATTTACGCCCGTCGCGCCGCCCGCGAAGGCTATGCCTTTGCCGACCCAAAAGCCGACTACGCCACCTTCAGCGCCGGCTTTGCCTTCGAAGAAACGCCGGACCAGCAAACCACCATCGAAGCCGTGCGCGCCGATATGCTCGCGCCAAAGCCGATGGACCGCCTGGTGTGCGGCGACGTGGGTTTCGGCAAGACCGAAGTGGCGATGCGCGCAGCCTTCATTGCCGTCCACGGCGGCCGACAAGTCGCGATCCTGGTCCCGACCACCCTGCTCGCCCAGCAGCACTACAACAGCTTCCGCGACCGCTTTGCCGACTGGCCGGTGACCGTCGAAGTGATGAGCCGCTTCAAGTCCGCCAAGGAAGTGAACGCCGCGATCGCCGACCTGGCCGAAGGCAAGATCGACATCGTGATCGGCACGCACAAGCTGCTGTCGGACGATGTGAAGATCAAGAACCTGGGTTTGGTGATCATCGACGAAGAACACCGCTTCGGCGTGCGTCAAAAGGAACAGCTCAAGGCCCTGCGCAGCGAAGTCGACATTCTTACGCTCACTGCGACGCCGATCCCCCGCACCCTGAACATGGCGGTGTCGGGCATGCGCGATCTGTCGATCATCGCCACACCGCCGGCACGCCGGCTGTCGGTGCGCACCTTCGTGATGGAGCAGAACAAAAGCACGGTCAAAGAAGCACTGCTGCGTGAACTGCTCCGTGGTGGCCAGGTGTACTACCTGCACAACGACGTAAAAACCATCGAGAAATGCGCCGCCGACCTCGCCGAACTGGTACCGGAAGCACGCATCGCCATCGGCCACGGTCAGATGCGCGAGCGTGAACTCGAACAGGTGATGAGCGACTTCTACCACAAGCGCTTCAACGTACTGATCGCCTCGACCATCATCGAGACTGGCATCGACGTACCGAGCGCCAACACCATCATCATCGAGCGCGCTGATAAGTTCGGCCTGGCGCAGTTGCACCAACTGCGTGGCCGCGTCGGCCGTAGTCACCACCAGGCTTACGCCTACCTGCTGACGCCGCCGCGCCAACAGATCACTTCCGACGCCGAGAAGCGCCTGGAAGCCATTGCTAACACCCAGGACCTGGGCGCCGGATTTGTGCTGGCCACCAACGACCTGGAAATCCGTGGCGCCGGCGAACTGCTGGGCGACGGCCAGAGCGGGCAGATACAGGCCGTCGGCTTCACCTTGTATATGGAGATGCTTGAACGCGCGGTGAAAGCCATCCGCAAGGGCGAGCAGCCGAACCTCGATCAACCCCTGGGCGGCGGCCCGGAAATCAACCTGCGCTTGCCGGCCTTGATTCCCGAAGATTACCTGCCGGATGTGCACGCACGGTTGATCCTGTACAAACGCATCGCCTCGGCCACCGACGAAGAAGGCCTCAAGGATTTGCAGGTTGAAATGATCGACCGCTTCGGCCTGCTGCCGGAACCGACCAAGAACCTGGTGCGCCTGACCTTGCTTAAATTGCAGGCCGAGCAGCTGGGTATTAAGAAAGTCGACGCAGGGCCACAGGGCGGACGCATCGAGTTCGAAGCGCAAACGCCGGTAGACCCGTTGGTGCTGATCAAGCTGATCCAGGGCCAACCCAACCGCTATAAGTTCGAAGGGGCTACGCTGTTCAAATTCATGGTGCCGATGGAACGTGCCGAAGAACGCTTTAATACCCTGGAGGCGCTGTTTGAGCGCCTCATCCCGAAATCTGTTTGAAGGACGCCCCAATGCGCCTGTTCCGCATTTTGAGCTTGTTGTTGGTGGTACTGGCGCCTTCGGCATTTGCCGACAGCCCTTACCAGGTAGAAATGATCCTGGTGCGCCAAAACGCGGAGCCGGTGATCAACAGCCGCGCCGCGCCGGAAAACTGGGATGCCGGGGCTGTGCGCCTGGGCGACAAGATGAGCCCGCCGCGCCTGAACAATATCGTCGACAAGCTCAGGGCCGATAACAGTTACACCGTGTTGGCGCACAAGGCATGGGAACAGAACCTCGGTGAACAGCCGGTCAAAATCGCGATCACCGACGGCGAGGAGCAGTTCGGCCAGTTCCCTATCGAGGGCACGCTGAACCTGCAACTGGGGCGCTTTACCGATATCGATGCGCAATTCTGGATCAACCAGTTCGACAGCAAGGGCAGCGTGATTGCCAGCGAGCACCTGAACCAGACCGACGTGCGCACCAAGAACAACCAACTCAACTATCTGGACGGCGGCCACCTGGCACTGCTGATCAAGATCACTTCGCTGACCGCCAAGCCACCCAGCGCACCACCGCCCGACATTCAGGACTGATCCAGCGCCATGCCCCTGACATCGTCGCTGACCAAACCCCTGGCCCCTTCGTGGGCCAATCGCTTCAAAGAGCAGAGCCTGGAGCGCGGGCGACGTTACGCGCTGGAGAACCGGGTGCGCATCGTCGAATCCGGTGACAGCACCATCATCGCCAGTTGCGAAGGCTCGGGCGGCAACGTTTACCGACAAACCATATCGCTGCGCGAATCGGCCAAGGGCTCGCTGATTCTGGTAGACAGCCGCTGCACCTGCCCGGTGCACACCAATTGCAAACACATCGCTGCAGTCTTGCTCAAGGTCCAGGAAACACTGGCGTATCCGGCAGCCGCCCAGGACGCCGAATTGCTGGAAAAACTCCAGGCCGTACTGGATAACCGTGTGGTGTTGCCGCAGGTGGTGATGGAGGACGTGCTGCCGGTCCCGCGCCTGTGGCTGGCGAGTGTCGAGTTCAGTGCGTTCGAACCGCGCAATGGCAAGATGCAGCGCTATATCCAGCACCGTGCCGCGCTCTCGTTCAATTACTTGGGCAACTATGTCAGCGGGCAAAAGAACGCCGACATCATCGTGCGCCAGGAAACCCAGAGCCTGCGCATCAAGCGCCATCCGGAGCTGGAACAACCCTTTCGTGAACGACTGCGCCTGCTGGGTTTCAAGATCGCCACCCGCCAGAGCAAGGCACTGCCGGAAAGCGCTGGCGAGCTCTTCGAAATGGTCAATGACAGCGCCTGGCTGAACTTCACCCTTAACGTCTCACCCACCCTGCGCGCCGAAGGCTGGGAATTGCAGATCGATGAGGATTTCGGTTTCGACCTGAGCCCGGTGGACGACTGGTACGCCACTGTCGATGACGGGCCTGAGCGCGATTGGTTTGACCTGGAACTGGGCATCATCGTCAACGGAGAGCGGCTGAGCCTATTGCCGATCCTGCTGAATCTGATGCGCTCCCACACCGAGATCCTCAACCCGGAGAAACTCGCTCGGCGCCGCGATGACGAACTGATCCTGGTGAATATCCCCGGCCTGCCCAACGGCCACGGCCCACTGCAAGTGGCATTACCTTATGGCCGCCTGAAACCGGTTCTGGCAACGCTTGGCGAGTTTTACCTACAGGACCCTGGCACCACCACGCTGCGTTTGGCCAAGGCCGATGCAATTCGGTTGAACCCGCTGGAAGACCTGCCACTGCAATGGGAAGGCGGCGAGAAGATCCGCAACTTTGCCCAACGCCTGAGGGATATCAAGGACTTCACCTGTGCGGCGCCCGAGGGTTTGAACGCGACGTTGCGCCCGTATCAGTTGGAAGGCCTGAGCTGGATGCAGTCGCTGCGGCAATTGGACGTCGGCGGGATCCTTGCGGATGACATGGGCCTGGGTAAAACCCTGCAGACCCTGGCGCATCTGCTCAGCGAAAAGATTGCCGGACGCCTGGACCGGCCCTGCATGGTGGTGATGCCCACCAGCCTCATCCCTAACTGGCTCGACGAAGCTGCGCACTTCACACCGCAACTCAAGGTATTGGCGCTGTACGGCGCGGGACGCAAGAAACACTTCGCCAACCTGCAGGACTACGATCTCCTGCTCACTACCTACGCCCTGCTGCCCAAGGATATCGACCACCTCGCCGCCCTACCCTTGCACGTATTGATCCTCGACGAAGCCCAGTACATCAAGAATCCCTCAAGCAAGGCGGCCCAAGCGGCGCGCGAGCTGAATGCTCGGCAGCGCCTGTGCCTAAGCGGCACGCCCTTGGAAAATCATCTGGGCGAGCTGTGGTCACTGTTCCACTTCCTGCTGCCAGGCTGGTTGGGCGACGTAAAAAGCTTCAACCGTGATTACCGTGTGCCCATCGAAAAGCGCGCCAGTGAGGTGCGATTGCAGCACCTCAACGGCCGGATAAAACCCTTCCTGCTGCGCCGAACCAAGGAACAAGTGGCGACGGAGTTGCCACCCAAGACCGAAATCATCCACTGGGTCGACCTCAACGAGGCCCAGCGCGACGTGTACGAAACCATGCGCCTGGCCATGGATAAAAAGGTCCGCGACGAGATCACCCGCAAAGGCGTGGCGCGCAGCCAGATCATCATCCTTGAAGCGCTGCTCAAGCTGCGACAGGTCTGCTGCGATCTACGCTTGGTCAACGACGCCACTCTGCCTGCCCGCGGCAGCAGCTCGGGCAAGCTCGACAGCCTGCTGGAAATGCTCGACGAGTTGTTTGCCGAAGGTCGCCGGATCCTGTTGTTTTCCCAGTTCACCTCGATGCTGAGCCTGATCGAAGTCGAACTGAAAAAACGCGGCATTGCCTATGCGCTGCTCACCGGCCAGACCCGGGATCGGCGTACGCCGGTGAAGGATTTCCAGAGCGGCAAGTTGCAGATTTTCCTGATAAGCCTGAAGGCCGGTGGCGTGGGGCTTAACCTGACGGAAGCCGATACCGTGATCCACTACGATCCGTGGTGGAACCCGGCGACGGAAAACCAAGCCACTGACCGTGCGTATCGCATCGGGCAGGAGAAGCCGGTATTTGTCTATAAGCTGATTGCCCGAGGGACGGTGGAAGAGAAAATCCAGCACCTGCAGAAGGAAAAATCCGACCTGGCGGCGGGTGTGCTGGATGGACGAACCACCGGGGATTGGCAGTTGGGCAATGAGGAAATTGAAGCGTTGTTTGCGCCGCTGCCTGATAAGCAAGAGAAGCGCTGACCGTTAGATTGTTTGGTAGGCAAGCCACACACCTGGAATGAACACCCTGTGAGAGCTGACTTGCCTGCGATGGCCTCGCCGCGATGTTCAGCCGATCAACTGAGCCTTTCGCAACGCAGTGAGCGCCGCCAACCAACGCGGATCCTGCTTGTAATCGGTCGAAGCAATCGCCTTACCACGCATGCGCGCAATTCGGGGCGATGGAGTGACTTTCATCCGCTGCGCCGCAGTGAGGGCAAGCTCCGCAGCAGCACGGTCATTGCACACCAGCCCCATGTCACAGCCGGCCGTCAATGCCGCTTCGATACGACTGGCCGCATCGCCGACCACATGGGCACCGGCCATGGACAGGTCATCACTGAAAATCACCCCGTCAAATTGCAGCTCGCCGCGCAGGATGTCCTGCAACCAACGGCGCGAGAAACCAGCAGGCTGGGCGTCGACTTGCGGGTAGATGACGTGAGCCGGCATCACCGCCGCCAATTGCTTGCTCAGACGTGCGAAAGGCACCAGATCATTGGCGCGAATCTGTTCCAGGCTACGTTCGTCATTGGGAATGGCAACGTGGGAATCAGCCTCTGCCCAACCATGTCCCGGGAAGTGTTTGCCGGTCGCAGCCATGCCAGCGCTGTTCATGCCACGAATAAAGGCACCTGCGAGCACCGCAGCACGCTCGGGGTCGCCCTCAAAGGAACGGGTGCCGACCACCGCGCTGCGTTGGTAGTCCAAGTCCAACACCGGGGCGAAGCTTAAATCCAGGCCGACAGCCAACACTTCGGTGGCCATTATCCAACCGCACTGCTCGGCCAGGTATTCAGCGTTGGGGTTATCCGCCAGCGCACGCATAGCCGGCAGGCGCACGAAGCCTTGGCGCAAACGTTGTACACGACCGCCTTCCTGATCGACGGCCAGCAGCAAATCCGGGCGCACCGCGCGAATCGCCGCGCTCAGTTCACGCACTTGGCGCGGATGCTCGATATTGCGCGCAAAAATAATCAGGCCACCCACTTCAGGCTGACGCAACAAGTGGCGATCCTCGGCCGTCAGCCAGGTACCGGCAACGTCGACCATCAAAGAACCTTGCAGGGCAGCAGTCATAAACCTTCCTTAAATAACGCACACAACCCGGTGCACTTGCTTCGCGCGATACGCGCGGCAAGCACAACGGGTTGCGAGTAAATAGCTGAATTCGGCATGGCGGCTAGCTTAGCGGATGCAAGCAGCCGCGCACACCCGGCGTAGTCAAACCTTGGCAGGAACCGGCGCAGTTTTGCTGCGTGGACGCAACTGGGCAGCGGCCATGCCCGGATCGGTCACACCGGTTTCGGCGCGCATGCCGGCGGCGAGGAACGGCACCATCAGGCGCATGACCTGTTCGATGGAGGTGTTGACGCCGAAATCGGTCTCGGCAATCGCACGCAGTGCCTTGATACCCGACATGCTGAACGCCGCCGCACCCAGCATGAAATGCACACGCCAGAACAGTTCGATAGGCGGGATACGCGGCGCCGCTTCGTTGACCAGCAACATATAGCGGCGGAACACCTTGCCGTACATGTCTTCCAGGTAACGCCGCAAGTGGCCCTGGCTTTGGCTGAAAGCCAGGCCCAACAGGCGCATGAAAATCGATAGATCGTTGCCACTGCGCGGTTGAACCACCAGGGCTTGCTCGACGAGGATCTCCAGCAGCTCTTCCAAGCTGGGCTTGTTGTCGGCCTTCGCCTGACGGCGCTCTAGCTCACGATCGAGACTTGCGCAAAACGGCCCCAGGAAGCGAGAGAACACCGCCTGGATCAGGGCTTTTTTCGAGCCGAAATGGTAGTTCACAGCGGCGAGGTTGACCCCTGCCTTGCTAGTGATCAGCCGCAATGAAGTTTCAGCAAATCCTTTTTCCGCGAACAATTGCTCGGCAGCATCGAGAATGCGTTCAACGGTTTCCGACTGGGCCATGACTACTCCGCCTGACAAACACTTGTTTGAAACATACGTTTCAGGGTGTGTCTTGTCAAGCCTGCGGGTTCGCTTTCCGGCCGGTCAGTCATCTATTTCATCGCTATTTAATCACATCCCTTCAGGTCTGTAGGCAGTGCCATACCTGCGTTGTAGGAAGGATGGCGAATGACCGTCCAGCGGAGCCACAGAAAAGGATGATTGCCAAGTGCAGTTCACTGTATATAATCCCAGTCACTGTATAAAAAGACAGAGCGATCAACATGCTAAAACTGACGCCACGCCAAGCTGAGATTCTGGCTTTTATCAAGCGCTGCCTCGATGACAACGGCTACCCGCCGACACGAGCTGAGATTGCGCTGGAACTGGGGTTCAAGTCCCCCAACGCCGCCGAAGAACACCTCAAGGCACTCGCCCGCAAAGGTGCGATCGAGATGACCCCCGGTGCCTCGCGCGGTATTCGCATCCCTGGCTTCGAAGCCAAGGCCGACGAATCGACACTGCCGATCATTGGCCGCGTTGCCGCTGGTGCGCCGATCCTGGCCCAACAGCACGTCGAGGAATCCTGCAACATTAACCCGACTTTTTTCCATCCGCGTGCCGACTACCTGTTGCGGGTGCACGGCATGAGCATGAAAGACGTGGGCATCTTTGACGGCGACCTGCTAGCCGTCCACACCACCCGCGAAGCCCGTAATGGCCAGATCGTCGTCGCCCGCATCGGCGATGAAGTCACCGTAAAACGCTTCAAGCGCGAAGGCAGCAAGGTCTGGCTCCTGGCCGAGAACCCTGAGTTCGCTCCGATTGAAGTAAACCTGAAAGATCAGGACCTGGTGATCGAAGGCTTGAGCGTCGGCGTCATTCGCCGCTAAAGGAGGCATCATGCAGCTCGTACACACCCCACAACACACACAACTGTCGCTGTTCGAGGCCTTTATGGCTCAACCCCTTGCGCCCATCCTCAAGGAAACGGTAGAGGCGCCCTGGAGCGCTGAACCCGAGGCGTTCAGTGAACTGTCGTTGCGCGGTGCGGCCGGGAGCTGCCTGAGCCTATTGGCACCTATCCTGCGTGATCTGAGCGAAGATCAGGATGCACGCTGGTTGACCCTGATTGCCCCGCCCGCCAGCCTTACACAGGCCTGGCTGCGGGACGCCGGCCTCAATCGTGAGCGCATCCTGTTACTGCAACCGCGCGGCGCGCAAAGTGCCCAGCAGTTGACATGCGAAGCGTTGCGCCTGGGTCGTAGCCATACGGTGGTGAGCTGGTTGAATCCGCTGAATGCGTCGGCCAAGCAGCAATTGATCAGTGCCGCACGCACGGGTGATGCACAGAGTTTGAATATTAGATTGGGATAAAAAGCTGGGTTTGATGAGGGCGCGAAGAGGGCTGATTGTAGTGAGCATGCTCATTATGCTTAGCGAGCTTCTGTGGCGAGCGAGCTTGCCCCGCGCCGGGCTGCGAAGCGGCCCTGAATAGATTGATGCGGTATATCGGATAATCCACGGCGCCTGGTTTTAGGGCTGCTTAGCAACCCAGCGCGGGGCAAGCCCGCTCACCACAACAAGTACACTCATCAAAAAATCCGCTCGCAATAAGCAGCGCGCGGCACAGACTCAGTGAAGAACCCGCGACCCATCCTCTTTCTCCGGCTCGCCTTCCGCCAGGCGACCAGCCATCTGCACACCTACGCTCAACATGGCTTTTGCCACTTCCACGTGCTGGCCTTGCAGGAACGCTTTTGCGTCCTCTGAAAAGTCCAGAATAACCAGAGAACCCTCGTCCTCAGCCCGACGCAGCTCGATTCGGCCGTCAGGCAACTCAACAATTTCCAGAAAGGACGTCGGCATAAAAGTCTGTTCTCCACGAAAGGCCGGGATTATATCAGTCATCCACCCAGCCTCGCTGAGGATCTAGGGAGGTTTCTTTACAGCTTGATGAACGGTGCTTTCTAAACCTACTCGGGGTTTAGCACTCGTTCAGGCCCTCACGAAAGCGCAGCGCCATCTTCTTCAGCTCCTGACGCCAGCCCTCCAACTCTTCCCGGCTCAATGACTTAGGCTCGTCCTCCTCCAGCGCAACTGCCAAGATCAATGGCTGCCTCACGTCACTCTTAGGCACATGGGGAACACGCGGCGGCTGAAACATATCGGCATGGGCCTTGAGCAGGCGCGCCACCCAGCTGTCTGGGCTCTGGGCCATCTCTACCAGTTCCGCCAGCTCAGGAATCGCCATGGTCTCCAGCACTTCACGGCTCATGATCATTTCCGCACGGGGCGAACCGGCCTGGGGTAAGCGGTAGAACCCGGCGATTTCATGGCACAGGCCCAGCAAGGCGCCGTACAGGTGGAATAAGGCCGCTTCACGCCCCGCCTGAACCAGCGCGATAGCATTCATCTCCTTCCCTTCCTCGGCACGACCAAGGGCTTCCAGGGACAAACCCGCGAAGTAAATTTTCTGATTGGTACGGGTATAGAGTTCGTTGGCCATGACGGCAATCTCCACAACGAATGAGGCGCGATGCTGGCTTAACAGTGTCACGGATCAACCGAGCCCGCTGCAAGCGCAAAAAAAGGCCGCCCATACAGGCGGCCTTTGTCTATCGCAAATTAGTCGATCAAGCGCCTTGGCGCTTGTCTTCGACCTTCCACTTGCCGCCGTCGTAGAACGCTTTCCAGCCGGTAGGCTTGCCGTCTACTTCGGTCTGTACGTACTGCTCCTTGGTCTTGCGGCTATAGCGGATCACGGCTGGACGACCATCCGGGTCCTTCTTCGGCGCTTCACACAGGAAGTGGTACTTCGGATCGATCTCGTCCTTGTGCGGAACGATTTCCAGCACCAACGGCGCGCGGGTCTCGCGGTTTTTCGGGAACTGGCTTGCCGCCAGGAACAACCCCGAAGCGCCATCACGCAGGATGTAGGTATCGTTGACCTTCTCGCACTTGAGTTCCGGCATCTTCACCGGATCCATCTTCGGCGGCGCCGCATCACCGCTTTTCAGCAGTTTGCGAGTGTTCTTGCAGGTCGGATTGGTGCAACCGAAGAACTTGCCGAAACGACCCGTCTTGAGCTGCATCTCGCTGCCGCACTTGTCGCATTCCAGGCTCGGCCCTTCGTAGCCCTTGATGCGGTAGGTGCCCTCTTCAATCTCGTAGCCGTTGCAATCCGGGTTGTTACCGCAGATGTGCAGCTTGTGCTTCTCGTCCAGCAGATAGGCGTCCATAGCCGTGCTGCAGATCGGGCAGCGGTGCTTGCCACGCAAGACCAGCGACTCGGACTCACCTTCGTCATCGGCGGCGATTTCATCACCCGGCACCAGATTGATCGTGGCCTTGCAGCGTTCTTTCGGCGGCAAGCTGTAGCCCGAGCAACCAAGGAACACGCCGGTGGATGCCGTACGAATCTGCATCGGGCGGCCGCACGTCTGACACGGGATATCGGTCATAACCGGCTGGTTGGCACGCATGCCGCTCTCAGGGCTCTCAGCTACTTCGAGTTTCTTTTTGAAGTCGCCGTAGAACTCGTCGAGTACATTTTTCCAGTCGCGCTCACCTTGGGCCACGTCATCGAGGTTCTCTTCCATGCCGGCGGTAAAGCCGTAATCCATCAGGTTGGAGAAGCTCTCGGACAGACGCTCTGTAACGATGTCGCCCATCTTTTCCGAATAGAACCGACGGTTGTGCAGCGCTACATAACCACGGTCCTGGATGGTGGAGATGATCGCCGCGTAGGTCGATGGACGACCGATACCGCGCTTTTCCATTTCCTTGACCAGGCTGGCTTCCGAGTAACGCGCCGGTGGCTTGGTGAAGTGTTGGGACGGGTCGAGCTTGATCAGCTTCAACGTATCGCCCTGGGCCATGTCCGGCAGTACATCGTCGTCACCAGGCTTGGCGATTTGCGGCATCACGCGGGTGTAGCCATCGAACTTGAGGATACGGCCCTTGGCACGTAGTTCGAAGTCGCCAGCACCCACGCTGACGGTTGTCGACAGATATTGCGCCGGCAGCATCTGGCAAGCCAGGAACTGGCGCCAGATCAGCTCGTAGAGGCGCTCAGCGTCGCGCTCCATGCCACTCAGCTTGCTTGGCTCGGTGTTGGCATCGGAAGGACGAATCGCTTCGTGAGCCTCCTGGGCGCCTTCTTTGCTGCTGTAGACGTTCGGCTTCTCCGGCAGGTACTTCTTGCCGAACTCGCTTTCAATATAGGTACGCGCCATTGCCACCGCGTCTTGCGACAGGTTGGTGGAGTCAGTACGCATATAAGTGATGTAGCCGGCTTCGTACAGACGCTGGGCCATCATCATGGTTTTCTTCACGCCGAAGCCCAGGCGGTTGCTCGCGGCCTGTTGCAGGGTGGAGGTGATGAACGGTGCCGACGGTTTGCTGCTGGTCGGCTTGTCTTCGCGCTTGACGATGCTGTAGCTGGAGGCCTTGAGCTTTTCCAGCGCGGCCATGGCCTGAGCTTCGTTCAGCGGCTTGAAGGCTTCACCTTTCTCGCGGGCCACTTCAAAGCGCACGTTGTTGCCCTTGGCAGTGCCCAGGTCGGCGTGGACTTCCCAATACTCTTCAGGGTTGAACGCACGGATCTCACGCTCACGCTCCACCACCAGCTTGACCGCTACCGATTGCACACGACCGGCGGACAGCCCACGGGCGATCTTGGCCCATAGCAGCGGCGAGACCATGTAACCCACGACGCGGTCGAGGAACCGACGGGCCTGCTGCGCGTTGACACGGTCGATATCGAGCTCGCCCGGCTTGGAGAAGGCTTCCTGAATGGCTTTCTTGGTGATTTCGTTGAACACCACACGCTTGTAGCGGCTGTCGTCACCGCCAATGGCTTCCCGCAGGTGCCAGGCAATGGCTTCCCCTTCGCGGTCCAAGTCCGTCGCGAGATAGATGGTGTCGGCATCTTTGGCGAGCCGGCGCAGCTCTTCGATGACCTTTTCCTTGCCCGGAAGGATTTCGTACTTGGCCTTCCAGCCATGATCCGGGTCCACACCCATGCGCGAGACCAGCTGCTTGCGCGCTTTCTCTTTAGGCGTGAGCACCGGACCTTCGCCCGCAGCCGCCTTGCCGCGCTTGGCGGCGGGCTCCTTGCTGGCGCTAGCCGAACCGCTGGTGGGCAGGTCTCGGATATGGCCGATACTCGACTTCACCACGTACTCGTTACCCAAGTACTTGTTGATGGTCTTGGCCTTAGCCGGGGATTCCACAATGACCAGCGATTTGCCCATGGATCGGAAAATTCCTGAATTCGAGAAGTGAAAGGCGGTTGGCGCCTGACGCGGCAACGCTATATATAGTGGCAACAAGGTGAGGTCAAGCGCAGCATTCTGCGCCGCCTGCCGTTATTGCCCTGAAAAAAGACTGGGTTCGGCCTGGACCAAAGCAAAGCGCGGGACCTGCTCGCCGTCAACTTCGACGGTCTCCAGAAACATGCTCAAGGGACGCACCCAAAAGCCGTAATCGCCATACAGTGCTTGGTAGAACACCACTTCTTCTTCGGTCTCGGAATGCCGTGCCACGCTGAAAACGCGGTACTGCGGACCCTTATAATGTTGGTAGAGCCCTGGTTCGACTTTCATGCTCTGGCCCCCTTACAAAATTTGTTGAAAAAAAATATTAAAAATTCCAAAAAACAAAAACCGGGGCACTTGGCCCCGGCTTCCGTCAACTCAACGCTTAGACGCGTTCGAAGACGGTGGAAATGCCTTGGCCGAGACCAATGCACATGGTTGCAACCCCAAGGTTACCGCCATTTTGCTTCATCACGTTAAGCAAAGTGCCGGAAATACGCGCACCGGAACAACCGAATGGGTGGCCCAGGGCAATCGCACCGCCGTGCAGGTTAACCTTCTCGTTCATCTTGTCGAGTACTTTCAAATCTTTCAGCACCGGCAGGGCCTGTGCGGCGAAAGCTTCGTTGAGCTCGAAGAAATCGATATCGGAGATAGTCAGGCCCGCGCGCTTCAACGCTTTTTGTGTGGCCGGTACAGGACCATAGCCCATGATTGCCGGGTCCACACCCGCCACTGCCATCGAACGGATCACTGCCAGCGGCTGGATGCCCAGGTCCTGGGCACGCTGCGCCGACATCACGATCATGCACGAAGCACCGTCGGTGATTTGCGACGAAGTACCCGCTGTCACGGTGCCGCCCTTTGGATTGAATGCCGGCTTCAGGGCCGCCAAGCTTTCCAGGGTGGTGTCCGGACGAATGGTTTCGTCGTAGTCGAACAGTTTCAAGAAGCCGTTCTCGTCGTAACCGTTCATCGGGATGATTTCATCCTTGAACTTGCCTTCCACGGTCGCCTTGTGGGCGAGTTGGTGGGAGCGCAAGCCGAACGCGTCCTGGGCTTCGCGGGTAATGCCGTGCATCTTGCCGAGCATTTCTGCAGTCAAGCCCATCATGCCAGAGGCTTTCGCCGCGTAGAGCGACATGTGCGGGTTTGGATCGACGCCGTGCATCATGCTGACGTGGCCCATGTGCTCCACGCCACCTACTACAAACACATCCCCGTTGCCAGTCATGATCGCTTGGGCGGCGGTGTGCAGCGCGCTCATGGACGAACCGCACAAGCGGCTCACGGTCTGGCCAGCAGCTGTGTGCGGGATCTGAGTCATCAGCGACGCCATGCGCGCGATGTTCCAGCCCTGCTCTAGGGTCTGGTTGACGCAGCCCCAGATTACGTCTTCGACTTCGTTCGGGTCGACCTTGACGTTGCGTTCCAGCAATTTGCTGATCAGGTGCGCGGACATGTCTTCAGCGCGGGTGTTGCGGTGCATGCCGCCCTTGGAGCGGCCCATCGGTGTGCGACCGAAGTCGACAATCACCACGTCTCTTGGATTCAAGCTCATAAATATTCTCGCTCTAGTCGTCTGGGCGCTTAACCGAAGAAGCTCTGGCCATTTTTGGCCATTTCACGCAGCTTCGCGGTCGGGTGGTACAGCGGGCCCAGATCAGCGTATTGATCAGCCAGGGCAACGAATTCGGCCACACCGATCGAGTCGATGTAACGCAGCGCACCGCCACGGAATGGAGGGAAACCAATACCGTACACCAAGCCCATATCGGCTTCGGCGGCGGTTTCAACGATACCGTCTTCCAGGCAGCGAACGGTTTCCAGGCACAGGGCAATCATCATCCAGTTGATGATGTCCTCATCGGACACCTCACGCTGTTCGTAGATGACCGGTGCGAGCACTTCGTGAACCGATGGATCGGCGACTTTTTTCTGCTTGCCCTTCTTGTCGGTCTCGTAGGCATAGAAGCCCTTGCCGTTCTTCTGGCCCAGGCGCTTGGCTTCATAGAGAGCATCGACAGCGGAGCGGCGGTCGTCTTTCATGCGGTCCGGGAAGCCTTCAGCCATCACGTCACGACCGTGGTGGCCGGTGTCGATGCCGACCACGTCCATCAGGTACGCCGGGCCCATCGGCCAGCCGAATTTTTCCATGACTTTGTCGATGCGCACGAAGTCAACACCGGCGCTCACCAGCTTGGCGAAACCACCGAAGTACGGGAACAGCACGCGGTTGACCAGGAAGCCTGGGCAATCGTTGACTACGATCGGGTTCTTGCCCATTTTCTTGGCGTAGGCAACGGTGGTGGCAATCGCCAGCTCGCTGGACTTCTCGCCACGGATCACTTCCACCAACGGCATCATGTGCACCGGGTTGAAGAAGTGCATGCCGACGAAGTTTTCCGGACGCTTGAGGGCCTTGGCCAGCAGCGAGATGGAAATGGTCGAGGTGTTCGAGGCCAGGATGGTGTCGTCTTTGACGTGGCCTTCAACTTCAGCCAGTACCGCCTGCTTGACCTTCGGGTTCTCGACAACAGCTTCGACCACCAGGTCGACATGGCCGAAATCGCCGTAGGACAGCGTAGGACGAATACCGTTAAGTACTTCAGCCATTTTCGCTGCGGTCATGCGACCTTTATCAACGCGCCCCACGAGCAGCTTGGCGGCTTCGGCCAGACCTTGCTCGATACCGTGCTCGTTGATGTCTTTCATCAGGATCGGCGTGCCTTTGGACGCCGACTGATAGGCAATACCGCCGCCCATGATACCGGCGCCGAGTACGGCAGCCTGTTTCACGTCCTTGGCGATTTCGTCGTAGGCCTTGGCCTTTTTCTTCAGTTCCTGATCGTTCAGGAACAGGCCAATCAGGCTTTGGGCAGCCGAGGTTTTCGCCAGCTTGACGAAGCCTGCCGCTTCCACTTCCAGGGCTTTATCGCGACCGAAGCTCGCAGCTTTCTGGATGGTTTTGATCGCTTCAACCGGCGCCGGGTAGTTCGGACCGGCCTGGCCAGCGACGAAACCTTTGGCGGTTTCGAACGACATCATTTGTTCGATGGCGTTGAGCTTGAGTTTTTCCAGCTTCGGCTGACGCTTGGCCTTGTAATCAAATTCGCCGCTGATGGCGCCCTTGATCAGGTTCAGTGCGGCTTCGGCCAGTTTGTCCGGAGCAACCACGGCGTCGACGGCACCGACTTTCAGCGCGTCTTCAGCACGGTTTTCCTTACCGGCGGCGATCCACTCGATGGCGTTGTCGGCCCCGATCAGGCGCGGCAGGCGCACGGTGCCGCCGAAACCTGGGTAGATGCCCAGTTTGACTTCAGGCAGGCCGATTTTGGCGGTGGCCGACATGACGCGGAAGTCTGCGGCCAGGCACATTTCGAAGCCACCGCCCAGCGCGATGCCATTGATCGCGGCAACGGTCGGTACGTTGAGGTCTTCGAAATCGCTGAAAATCTTGTTGGCTTCGAGGTTGCCAGCCACCAGCTCGGCATCGGGCAGCTTGAAGTTGTCGACGAATTCGGTGATGTCAGCGCCGACGATAAACACGTCCTTGCCGCTGGAGACGATCACGCCCTTGACCGAAGCATCTGCTTTGATGGTGTCTACGGCCTGACGCAGTTCATTCAGGGTTAGACGGTTGAACTTGTTGACGGACTCACCCTTGAGGTCGAATTTCAATTCGACGATGCCACTTTCAAGAGCCTTAACCGTGATGGCTTTACCTTCGTAAATCATCAACTGATCTCCACGATATGGAAGCTGAACAGTACACATTGGACGCTGGCCTCTGGTTGGACACTGGCCTTTAGGTCAATGCTCACTCCAATCCGCCAGGCACACCCGCCAATGCGATAGTCGGGATGTATGTGCGCGCGGTCTGACAGACAAACGCTCAATTCATACGCCCGTTTGATTTGGGTACGCCACCTTCATCCAATTCCAGGCAATTGTCAATCGCTCGAAAGGCTAGGAAAAACGCGACTTTCCAGTCATTTCAGAACTCAAACCATAGGCGCACGCTTCGCCAATATTCAAATATTCACGAAATCAATTATAGGAAGGATGTGGGAAAAGACTGTACAGAACGGGATATCCGGCTAGGCTAGCCGCAACCATAACGCGCACGGATGAACATCCGACGCAGCAAGCACAGATTACCGGCCTGCCTGGCCAACTCCAGCCCGATGATGATGTCGGGCTTTTTATTGCCTGAAATTCAGTAGGCGCTTCAGGCCAGCGCTTTGAGCAGCGCATCAATGGCGAGCAAATCACTCGCTTCGCCCTTCTCGCCCCAGTACAGGGCAATCATCTGCTTATCGGCCTCGACCTTGTAGACGTTGGCCGGCAGCGTTGCAAAATGCGGCAACAACTTCTCATCGTCGCAGACTTCACGCCATTGATTAACCCACACACCCGGCTCCAACTGCCAATAACTCCAGGTTGCCGGCGTGCTGCCGCGTCGTGGCCGGCAGTATTGCGCACAGGGGCTCGGCGGCTCTTGCTTGAGCCAGTGCGGCCACTCCTGAGGTGCCAATTGCATGGCCAGGCCGATGCGGCGCGCCTCCATGCGCAGGGCCATTCGCCCGCTCTGGTGGCGCGAAGGGCGTAGCCATGCCAGAGGGCTCAGAACCACCACAAGGATTGACACCACTATCCAGACCGTCATATGAGTACCCCCGAATTTCTAGATGAGCGGATTTGACCTGACGCAACCCCATCCGCTTGAAAGCAGCCATACTGAACTTATTGCAGTCCCCTGGAGGAACGCCCCATGTCCTACACACATATTCTGGTCGCCGTCGACCTGACCGAAGAGTGCGATCCAGTGATCAAGCGCGCGCAGGCTTCAGCAATCGCAAACGGCGCCAAGCTGTCACTGATACACATCGTCGAGCCCATGGCCATGGCGTTTGGCGGCGATGTGCCGATGGACCTTTCCCAACTGCAACAACAACAGTTCGATCAGGCCAAAGAACGCCTGGACCGGTTGATCATCAAATACCCGGAACTGACCAAGGAAAACTCCCACCTCACTTACGGCCAACCGCGCCAGGAGATCCACCACCTGGCCAAGGAACAGAACTGCGATCTGATCGTGGTGGGCAGCCATGGCCGTCACGGCTTGGCATTGCTGCTGGGCTCCACCGCCAATGATGTACTGCACGGAGCGCCGTGCGATGTGTTGGCCGTTAAGTTGGTAAAAAGCTCGTAACGCCGATGAAGATGCAATGCGGGAGGGGGCTTGCCCCCGATAGCAGCCTCTCAGTAGAAACACCACTGACTGAGACACCGCTATCGGGGGCAAGCCCCCTCCCACATTTGAGCCACTTTTTTACTGACCTAAAGTCACTCAGGCATCTAACTCTGCCCAACGCTCCATCAGCACTTCCAGCTCCTGGTTCAACTTCTCCAGAGAAGCGATGACCTTGGCAGTTTCCGCCGCCGGACGCAGATAAAAACCCGCATCAGCCATGTCGGCTTCTACCGCAGCAATCTGCTGTTCCTTGGCGTCGATATCACCCGGCAAGGCTTCCAGCTCGCGCTGCAACTTGTAGCTGAGCTTCTTCTTGGCCGTCGGCGCAGCCTCGGGTGCAGGGGCAGCAGCGGCAACAGGTGTGACCACCGCCGAGTTCAAGTCGGCCTTGCCGGACTTGCTCTCGGTCACGCCCAACAGGCGCGGTGAACCGCCCTGGCGCAGCCAGTCCTGATAGCCACCGACGTATTCGCGCACCTTGCCTTCACCTTCGAAGACCAGGGTGCTGGTGACCACGTTATCGAGGAATGCCCGGTCGTGGCTGACCATCAGCACAGTGCCGTTGAAGGTCAATAAGACCTCTTCCAGCAGTTCAAGGGTTTCTACGTCGAGGTCGTTGGTCGGTTCGTCGAGCACCAGCAGGTTGGCAGGTTTGCTGAACAGTTTGGCCAACAGCAAGCGTGCGCGCTCACCACCGGACAAGGCCTTGACCGGCGTCCGTGCGCGCTGCGGGCTGAACAGGAAGTCGCCCAGGTAGCTCAGCACGTGGCGGCTCTGGCCGTCGATGTCGATAAAGTCGCGGCCTTCAGCCACGTTGTCGATCACGGTTTTTTCCAGGTCCAACTGATGGCGTAACTGGTCGAAGTAAGCCACGTCGATGCGTGTGCCCTCCTCCACGGTGCCGCTGGTCGGTTTCAGACCATTGAGCATCAGCTTGAGCAAGGTAGTCTTGCCGGTACCGTTGGCGCCCAGCAGACCAATACGGTCGCCACGCTGCAGGACCATGGAGAAGTCCTTGATCAGGAACGGACCGTCCGGGTGATGGAAGCTGACGTTTTCCAGCACCATCACTTGTTTACCCGACTTGTCGGCGGTATCCAGTTGGATATTGGCCTTGCCGGTGCGCTCACGACGCTCGCTACGCTCAACACGCAGGGCTTTGAGGGCGCGCACGCGGCCTTCGTTACGGGTGCGGCGCGCTTTGATGCCCTGGCGGATCCAGACTTCTTCCTGGGCCAGCTTTTTGTCGAACAGCGCGTTGGCAGTTTCTTCAGCCGCCAGCGTCGCTTCTTTGTGCACCAGGAAGCTGGCGTAGTCGCCGTTCCAGTCGATCAAGCCGCCGCGATCCAGTTCAAGGATGCGCGTGGCCAGGTTTTGCAGGAAAGAACGGTCGTGCGTGATGAACAGCACGGCGCCCTGGAAATCCTTGAGGGCTTCTTCAAGCCAGGCGATGGCGCCGATGTCCAGGTGGTTCGTTGGTTCGTCGAGCAGCAACAGATCCGGCTCGGACACCAGGGCCTGGGCCAGCAGCACGCGGCGAC
The DNA here is from genome assembly GCF_054062775.1 of Pseudomonas sp. TE3911. NCBI lineage: Bacteria > Pseudomonadati > Pseudomonadota > Gammaproteobacteria > Pseudomonadales > Pseudomonadaceae > Pseudomonas > Pseudomonas sp. TE3911. Next base: position 3,814,087 of record NZ_JBSSFP010000001.1, read on the forward strand.
GCCAGCCGCCGGACAACTCGGCGAGGGTCTTGTCGGCCGGCAGTTGCAGGCGGCTCAGGGTGCTGTCCACCAGTTGCTGCAGGCGCCAGCCATCACGTGCTTCGAGGTCCTGCTGAACGTGCATCAGCTTGTTCAGGTCTTCCTCGGTGACGCAGTTCTGCGCCAGGTGATGGTATTGCGCAAGCAACTCGCCCACACCGTCCAGGCCTTCGGCAACCACGTCGAACACTGTCCGTCCGTCGGCCACCGGCAATTCTTGCGGCAATTCGCCAATCTTGAGGCCCGGGGCGCGCCAAACAGAGCCGTCATCGGGCTTTTGGTCGCCTTTTACCAGCTTCATCATGCTGGACTTGCCGGTGCCGTTGCGGCCGATGATGCACACCCGCTCACCACGGGCGATCTGCCAGGACACCTTGTCCAACAACGGCATAGCGCCGAAAGCAAGGGACACATCGCTGAATTTGAGCAGGGTCATACGCTTCTCCAAAAACTGGGCGCGCATTCTACCTGAGTTGAGGGTGGGATGCGGCCAGCATTTTCAAGGCCGACACGTTCTGTAGGACATTTCCCGTAAACCTGAACGAACCGGCCAGCAAAGCTTTCGCCGGTCGCTGGCAAAAGGCTAAGCTAGGGGCAATCAGCGTCGGCAGTGCCGGCGCTAGTCGTGATTTCTCTGCACGGACGTCTCATGCGCAGTCGCCTTTTCAACTTTTTATCTTGTCTGCTTCTTTCCGCCACCGCCGTTCAATCCGCCCAGGCCGTGGACCTCACCACCCAACGTCAATATTACGATGAAGCCAAGCGCGCTCTGGCCAAGGGCGATACCGGCCCGTACATGCAATACAGCCAGGCCCTGGCCGATTATCCGCTTACACCGTACCTGGCCTACGACGAACTGACTGCGCGCCTGAAAAGCGCGAGCAACCAGGAAATCGAGCAGTTCCTGGCCAAAAACGGCGACCTGCCCCAGGCGAACTGGATGAAACTGCGCTGGTTGCGCTGGCTGTCCGAGCGTGGCGACTGGCAAACCTTTGAAAAGTACTACGACCCCAAACTCAATTTCGTCGAACTGGACTGCCTGCACGGCCAATACCAACTCACCCACAACCTCAAGGCCGAAGGCTACAAGACCGCCGAAAAGCTGTGGATGACCGGCAAATCCCAACCCGCCGCCTGTGATGCCACGTTTGGCCAGTGGGCCGCCGACGGCCAACTCACCGAACAGAAAATCTGGGACCGCACCAAACTCGCCGCCGAAGCGCGCAACTACGCGCTGGCCAACAGCCTGGTAAAAACCCTGCCAACCCTCGGTGCCCAAGGTCGCCTGATGGTGGACGTGGCACAAAAGCCCGACATGCTAAGCGATCCATCGCGCTTCCAGCCGGCCACCGAGGCTATGTCGGATGCCGTTGGCCTGGGCCTGCGTCGCCTGGCGCGCCAGGACCCGGACAAAGCCATGGCCCTGCTCGACGGTTACGCCAGCAGCATGCACTTCTCCCGTGACGAAAAAGTGGCAATCGCCCGTGAAATCGGCCTGACCCTGGCCAAGCGTTTCGACCCACGCGCCCTTGAGGTGATGACCAAGTACGACCCGGAACTGCGCGACAACACCGTCTCCGAATGGCGCCTGCGCCTGCTGTTGCGCCTGGCGCGCTGGGAAGATGCCTACCAGTTGACGCGCAAACTCCCACAAGACTTGGCCACCTCCAACCGCTGGCGCTACTGGCAGGCGCGCAGCCTTGAACTGGCTGAGCCGAAGAACCCGCAAGCATTGGTGCTCTACAAGAACCTTTCGCGGGAGCGGGATTTCTACGGTTTCCTCGCCGCCGACCGCTCCAAGGCTCCGTACCAGTTGAACAACAAGCCGCTGGTGATGAGTCAGGCGCTGGTCAATAAAGTGCGTAACACACCCGGCGTGCGTCGCGCTCTGGAGTTCTACGCCCGTGGCCAGATCGTGGATGGCCGCCGCGAGTGGTACCACGTCAGCCGTCATTTCAACCGTGATGAGATGGTCGCCCAGGCCAAGCTGGCGTACGACATGAAGTGGTACTTCCCGGCGATCCGCACCATTAGCCAGGCCCAGTACTGGGACGATCTGGATATCCGCTTCCCAATGGCCCACCGCGACACCTTGGTGCGTGAAGCCAAGGTGCGGGGCCTGCATTCGAGCTGGGTATTCGCCATTACCCGCCAGGAAAGCGCCTTCATGGACGACGCCCGCTCCGGCGTAGGCGCCAGCGGCCTGATGCAACTGATGCCCGGCACCGCCAAGGAAACCGCGCGCAAATTCAGCATCCCGCTGGCTTCCCCGGCCCAGGTCCTGGACCCGGACAAAAACATCCAGCTCGGCGCCGCCTACCTGAGCCAGGTGCACAGCCAATTCAACGGCAACCGCGTGCTCGCTTCCGCCGCGTACAACGCCGGCCCCGGCCGCGTGCGCCAGTGGCTGCGCGGAGCGGATCACTTGAGTTTCGATGTATGGGTGGAAAGCATCCCATTCGACGAAACCCGCCAGTATGTGCAGAACGTGTTGTCTTATTCGGTGATCTACGGGCAAAAACTCAACTCACCACAGCCGCTTGTGGATTGGCATGAGCGCTATTTTGATGACCAGTAAGGTCTGAAGCGACTCTGAAAATGCCCGCATCGAAAGATGCGGGCATTTTCATTTCCACGGCTGAAAATATTCTGATCGCCCGGGGAAATACACATACAGAAAAAACATGATGGAACGCGAAAAGTCTGATGTTCACTCAGCCCACGAGCTCAGTCGATAAATCATCTCTGAGTGACTGACTTCAAAATGGCCTAGAGAGAAACTCAGACATGACACTCACGTCCATCAGCAGCCGCTTAAACACTCAGCCCGCGACTAACGTCATCCCCCCCCCGCCACTCTTCGAGGTCAAGAGTGAAAAGCCGCCCACGCCTGATCAAGATGCCGACACAACGCCGCAAGCCAAGGCCGATCAGGAATTGGCCGTGCTGTTTGCCGCCGTATCAGCCAGATCGGCGAAAACCGGCCCATCGTACGATGGCATCGAGAGCGTTGAGGGTATCCCGCCAAGTTCGACCTTCGGCCAGTGGTGGACGCACCTGCATACGCTGCTCAAGCATCCCCAATTCGTCGAATGGGCAACGCAAAGGCACATTAATCTTTCCAAACCCTTAATGATCAGTCTGCGCGACCAGATCACCTTCACCATGACTGATGGGCGCCGGGAGGTGTTCAGGGCAACGGATGAAAATCCGCTCTGGCCGGTCGTTGTGGCGCCGATTCTTCGCGCCGCCAACGTCGTGGCGGCGGGCAACAGCCCCCTTCGTCTGTCCGCATCGGACTCCACATCTGCGCCCTTTGAAGTGGTGGCGAATTTTCACGGTGAATCGGTACCCCTCACGACGTCACGGACAGCACAGTTACAGCAGACCCAGACATTCACCAAAAACGCCGCCAACGCGGTTCCGAACAAGGTCGAGGATGGGCCGGCCAATACGGGCAAGCTCAATACAGAGCGGACCGCCCTTGGCGACTTGGTGGACACGCGCGCGCTCTGCGAAAAGCTCAAGGGCCTTGTGCGCTATGGTACCGAGGGGATTGAGGAGCGGTTAAAGAACACAACGATAGAGGTGCACCCGCACTCGTCATTCGGCCAAGGCCCCGAAGCCGGCCCTGGACGCACCGTGACACTTGAGCAATTTATCCTGGCAAATAACTGGCGGTTGCCCAGCACGCTTGAAGCACTGGAGAACATGATCAGCACGCTCAATGCCCCACCGTTGCAGGCACCACACCTAGGCAGCCTGGGTGGGGCGATCTCGTGGCCGGCCCCGCTGAGCGACCACGACCAAAAGAGCGTTTACAGTCATTTTCACTACAACCTGCAACTACCGGCGTTGGTGAAGGAAAGAACGGAGCCCCAAAACCCACGGGGAGTTTTGGGTTATCTCACAAGCCACCTGCACATTTCCCAAAACGAATTGCGCGACCCACTTAAAGTCATCGAAAAAATCATCAACACACCAAAAGCCATCGAACTCGAAGCCGCCTTGCACCAAAAGATGGGGGATGGCTGGAAGACCAGCTCTAGCCATGACTGGCTGTTGACTGCCATCGCTACCACTCTGGACCCAGAAAGCATGTTTGGCCCGCAACTCAATCATCTCGCGGGTTTCAATCTGGCCGACGGACGTTTCATGGGGCAGCCCCTCGCAACTATCAAGCAGGCGTTCATTGACCACCTGATAAAACTGAACAGAGCCTCGCCGGACATGGCGCCCATTGCTGCACAAATGCTGCTTTCGCGCACAGCGCCGGAGTTATTGGTCAAAAACGTTCCTGCCAGCATTACGTTGGGATCGGCAGCGTGGGTGAGTTTCAAAGCGGCGGTGACGCGGATCGAGGCCTATAGCCCTGGTGCCACGATGCAGATGACGTTTGCGCAAGTGTGTGCCAGAGATGCCCTGGACCCGATTTCGCAAGAGGGGCAGGCCATTCAGCAAGTGACATCGCGAGCGGCGCTTATTGAGTGGGGCAAGATCAACGGCGAACTCGTGCCCCGCGATGACGGGAACTATCCTCAGGCTGACATTGATCGGGTACAGCGCGCGCTCGCTGACAAAACTTCAACGTTGCAACAAGCCGTCGAGCAACTTGCCAGTAAGGTGCCGACCCAACGCGATGTGGCGCTACAGCAACTCAAGCAACAATTCGGCGAGGGGCTTCCCTACGAACTTAAATGCTTTCGCGATAATAGCCCCCGCGGCAGAGGCCACGGAAACCTTGCTAGCTCCACGCAGCCAAAATATTCGCTACTGGACTTTTATCTTTCAAAACCCGAAGTCAATCCGTTTTCTAATTGGGTATCCGATAACAACACGATTGCCCCCAGCATGATTGCCCGTCTTGCTCACTTGCCAGACGCAAAATCCCTCCATAAGCAAGCCTTTGTCGACTACACGGAAGGCACCAAAAAAGCACAGGCGAGCGTGATAAAAAACCAGCTTGCGAAACTTCCTCTGGAAGATCGCAAGAATCTTGAGTTTGGCAGCATTCGTATATTCATAGAGGGTCAGGTCAGCCGTTATGAAAGCAACCTCCCAGGTTTCACAATTAATGACGAAGATAAAGTACCCAGCCAGCCGAAAGAGCAAAAGGCACTGATCTTCCAGACCGAGCGCGACGGGAACCTGGAGTTTTATGAAATATCAGCGCAAAAAGGCCAAATAAATAAACGTGACGATCTGAAGACAAACTTTAAGGAAGGCCCCCAAGGAGATTGGGTCAAGGTGCCCAGCCATCAAGGTTCAAAATGGACAAATACGGCGATCCATGAAGTCAAACCAAGCGCCTCCCAAGATGCAGTACAACAACGGGCCAGGCAATTGCCAGTGACCATCCCTGCCTCGTTCAGCAGCGCGCGCAGTGCCTATATCAGTAATACGGTAGTCAATTACTCCAACCCGGAATCAAACTTTGAGCAACTACTGGAACTGACCAAAAGCATCACGACATTCGATGAAGAAGCCGATAAGGAAAAAGCCCTGTTCAACATAATTGTAGGGCTAATACCTGGGGCGTCTGCCGTTAAAAACCTGATCAACGGAGACCCCTTGGCGGCACTGGGAGATCTGTTGTTTGACGGGGTGATGTACTTGACCGGCTCGGCCCTGGGCAGAGGCGCGAGTGCCGTTGGCGGTCCCAGAGGCGCGACCCGGGTGGCCATGGCGAGCAGCCGAATAGGTCGCGGCGTGCTGGGTAAGGCCTCGGGCGCGCCGGCCAGCAGTGCCCGGCTGGCCGCAGGCACGAAACCCCTTAATGCACGGCAACTGTCGCAGAGCACGATGGATCACGCTCAACTGCGTGCGTTTGCCGAACGAGCCGACATAGCGGAAGGCACTTATCGCGCCCCCGGTGCACTCGAACCCAGCCGAGTAACCGCCCAACTGGATAACCAAACCGGTCACTGGCTGCACTATGACGTGAATAAAAACACAGCTTACGGGAAGAAACTGGATAACTTCTCACCCGACAATCATCGGCCAATTTCAGCCGCAACAGGCAGTCAACCTGCAACTTCACCTGTGTCTTTCGAAAAAAGTCTGGCCTATGACAACGTCATACAAATGAAAGGCACGATGAAAGACCTCAAACTTGTGGCCAATGAAATGCATGTGTTCGTCGACACCTATAAAGGTGTTGATCGCCTGAATATTGTCGCCCACGGTCTTGAGCGCAGCCGACTGGACAGATTTTTGAACCGTGGAAGCAGCATCGTTATCGACAATACCGCGTACTCGGCCAAAGACTTGGTCGCTTTGTTGAACACGAAAGGCGTCGACCCCAGCGCCTTTAACAATGTGCGGCTATTGGTTTGCTACTCTGGCGAGGGTGGCAGTCGCGCCTTCGGCAGCTTGCTGCAAAAGGAGATCAACCGGCCGGTGAAGGCGTTCGAGGGCTCGGTTTCAATGCAACACGGCTCTACGTCATTGACGGCCGCGCGAGACGACCTGATTGCGCGGATCAACGAGATCAGCCCCGGCATCTCTACTAAAAACGCCGAGCGGCTGGCAGATATGAACATGTATCAGGCCTTTGTAGGGAAAGTCACCCAGCACGTTGTCAAGACTCACGGTAGCAAGATAAAGATGAACGTGGCGCTTCTGGGCGAGCCCAAACACTATGTGGACACTAGGGTTTCGTACAAACCTGTCTACTTCCGTTAGCACTGGTGCCAGGCATAGCAGGTCATTGCGCTTGCGCACCACTATTGAACTGCAATGCCGCCAACCGCGCATACAACGGGTTGCTCGCAATCAGCTGCTGATGCGTGCCCACCGCAACCAGTTTGCCTTGGTCCATTACCGCAATGCGGTCGGCGTTCTTCACCGTCGCCAGGCGGTGGGCAATCACCAGCGTAGTACGGCCCTGCATCAATTGCGGCAGTGCCTGCTGGATCAAGTGTTCACTTTGCGCATCCAGAGCGCTGGTGGCTTCGTCCAGCAGCAGGATTGGTGCGTCCACCAGCAACGCGCGGGCGATGGCCAAGCGCTGGCGCTGGCCACCAGAGAGGCCCAGCCCGCCATCACCGAGGTGGGTCTGGTAGCCGTCGGGCATTTGCAAGATGAAGTCGTGAGCATGGGCGATGCGTGCAGCGGCTTCGACTTGCTCGCGGGTAGCTGAGGGATTGCCGTAGCGGATGTTCTCTTCGACGCTGCCGAAAAACAACGCCGGGCTCTGGGACACCAGGGCAAAGTGGCGGCGCAGGTCCAGGGGGTCGAGGTCGGTCAGCGGATGGCCTTCGAGCAGGATTCGGCCATGCTGCGGATCGTAGAAACGCAGCAGCAGGTCGAAGATCGTCGACTTACCCGCGCCGGACGGGCCGACGAGTGCCAGGGTTTCACCGGGGTTGATGGTCAGGTTCAACCCGTCGATAGCGTAGCTGTCAGGTCGCGAGGGATAGGAAAAGCGCAGATCTTGCAGCTCCATACGGCCACTGACCCGCTCGGGCAATTTCACGGTATCAGTTGCCGGCGCCTGGATTTCATTAGTCGACTGCAACAGCTCACCAATCCGCTCAGCTGCACCGGCTGCACGCTGCAGCTCACCTAGCACTTCGCTCAGGGTGCCAACCGCGCTGCCGACGATCAGGCTGTAAAACACGAACGCCGCCAGTTCGCCGCCGGAAATGCGCCCACTGATCACGTCCATGCCGCCGACCCACAACATCACACCCACGGCGCCGAGCACCAGCATGATCACCAGCGTGATCAGCCAGGCGCGCTGGGCGATGCGTTTACGCGCGGTGGCAAAGGCTTCTTCCACGGTCACCGCAAAGCGCTGCTCGTCCTGAACTTGGTGGTTATAGGCCTGCACGGTCTTGATCTGGCCAAGGGTTTCGGACACATAACTGCCCACATCGGCAATGCGGTCCTGGCTCAGGCGCGACAGGCTACGCACGCGGCGCCCGAAAATCAGGATCGGCGCCAGCACCAGCGGCAATGCAACCACCACGATGCTGGTGAGCTTGGGGTTGGTGACGAACAGCAACACGATGCCGCCAATGACCATCAAGGCATTGCGCAGGAACAGTGACAGCGACGAGCCGATCACCGATTGCAGCAAGGTAGTGTCGGTGGTCAGCCGCGACTGGATTTCCGAACTGCGGTTGTTCTCATAGAAGCCGGGATGCAGGTAGATGAGGTGGTTAAACACCTGCCGACGAATATCCGCCACCACTCGCTCGCCAATCCAGGAGACCAAGTAAAACCGCGCAAAAGTACCCACCGCCAAGCCAAGCACCAGGATCATGAACAGGCCGATGGACTGGTTGAGTAGGTGTGGCGATTGGGTCATGAAGCCCTGGTCCACCAGCAGGCGAATGCCTTGGCCCATGGACAAGGTAATCCCGGCGGTAACGATCAGCGCCAGCAAAGCACCCAGCGCCTGCCAGCGGTATGGCGCGATAAAACGGCTGGCCAGGCGAATCGCGCGGCGTTGACGGGTTGAGAACATAGGGGCATCACCGATGAGGAACCTGTACCCAACATTGGGGGAACTTGGGCAAATAACAATGAGTCAGGTTAATTATGCCCGCCGATACTCATCCCTAGAGGCTATCGGTCTAATGCCCGGCTGGAAATCGGCCGCCGTTTCTGGTGGACTGAGTATTCGAACCGGTGGTCGTGCAGGGAGTTGTAACAGCGCGGTCACGCGGGGGTTTTAAAGTAGGTATACAACCTGATGAGGAGACAGGCCATGACCTTGCAAAACAGCAGCGATGCCAAAATTGAAGTGATCCGCCAACCCCAGCAGTTGCCTTGCTCCGTCATCGACGCCCAAGGCCATGAGGTGCAGATCACCGAAGAAATGATCCAGCAAGCGTGCCGCGAACTGGAAGAAAAACTGGTCAAGCCTGCCCAGCAAGGCTGAAGCGCCCAAGCTCTTTCAGACCCGGCCTCGATGGCCGGGTTTTTTATGGGCGCTTAAACAGCTACCGCGCCCAGTGCGGACACGATCTCCGACAACGCCGCCGACTCCCCATTGATGCGCACGCTCAAGCCATCAATCTCGCGACGCTCGGGATAGTGCTTGCGCAGCAGGTCGAACGCCTTGCGCTGCTCTTGCACAGTTCCAACCAGGCTCCGACGGAAATCCGCATCATCCCGGCGCGGGTCGTACACGCTGCGGCACAAGGTCGCCAGCGCCCAGGCCGGGTCGGTCGAGGCATTCAAGTGCACTTCAGCCAACCACAGCGCAGGCAACAGCTCACTCAACTGAATGCTCGGTTCCTGACCCAGGTATGCGCAAAACGCCTGGTAGATCTGCGCCGTGCCGCGCTGACGGCCTTCCAGGCTGTAACCGGCGATATGCGGTGTGGCCAGCACGCATAGGTCGGCCAGGTCCACATCCACTTCGGGCTCGCCTTCCCACACATCCAACACCGCTTGCAGGTCTTCGCGTTCCAACAGCACCTCGCGCAGGGCGGCGTTGTCCACTACCGGGCCACGGCTGGCGTTGATCAGCCAAGTGCCGGGTTTGAGTTGTTCGAGGCGCTGACGGTCGAATAAATGCCAGGTAGAGCCATTGCCGGACTTGGTCAAAGGCGTGTGCAGGCTGATCACGTCACACTGCTCGATGATCTGCGCCAGGCTCACATAGTCGCCCCCTTCGGCGATCCGCCGCGGCGGGTCGCACACCAGGACATTCCAGCCCAGGCCTTTGAGCACCTTGACCAACCGCCCGCCCACTTCACCGGCGCCGACAATGCCATAGGTGCGTTGGTTGAGGTCGGCGCCTTCGATCTCGGCGAGGGTCTGCAGGCTGCCCAGCACGTAGTCCACCACGCCACGGGCATTGCAGCCAGGCGCGCTGGACCATTGGATGCCGGTCTGCTTGAAGTAGTCGAGGTCCAAGTGATCGGTGCCGATGGTGCAGGTGCCGACAAAACGCACCTTTGAGCCCTCCAGCAACGCGCGATTGACGTTAGTCACCGAGCGCACCAGCAGTACGTCAGCCTGCTCGACCGTGGCGCGATCAAGGGAACGGCCGGGCACCCGGCGAATCTCGCCAAATCCTTGGAAGAAGGCATCGAGCAGCGGGATATTTTCGTCGGCAACAATCAGCATGGCAGGCTCCTTTGGCGGATCAGCAGTGTACAGGGATGCGATCTGCAATGTGGGAGGGGGCTTGCCCCCGAATAGCCGTGTGTCAGCGACTATCCAGTGACTGACACTCTGCAATCGTGGGCAAGCCCCGTCCCACCAGGGATATGCGGTGCCCTGGGAGGTCGCTTACAAATCCCTAACACAGGTTTTTTCCTGACCATGGTGTCAAGGCGTAGAATCCGCCGTCCTTGCGCTATTTTCTATTGGACACCCGCACGTGAACACTGCCGCCACCCCCCTCACCCGCCCCGCCCGTATCAGTCGGGAAGTGCGCGACCTGCTGACGCTCGCTCTGCCAATCATGATCGGCCAACTGGCTACCACCGCCATGAGTTTTGTCGACGCGGTGATGGCCGGACGTGTCAGCCCCCAGGACCTGGCGGCAGTGGGGTTGGGCAACTCGATCTGGATCCCGGTGTACTTGCTGATGAGCGGCACGCTGCTGGCCACCACACCAAAAGTCGCTCAGCGCTACGGTGCCGGCAAATTCAGCGAAATCGGACCGCTGGTGCGCCAGGCCTTGTGGCTGGCGGTGGTCGTGGGGATCCTCGGAGGATTGCTGCTGCTGTGCGCCGAACCGATCCTGCATGCCATGAAGGTCGAGCCTGACCTGATCGTGCCGTCCATGGGCTACCTGCACGGCATCGCTGCGGGGATGCCAGCGATTGCGCTGTATTACGTGCTGCGCTGTTTCAGCGATGGCCTGGGCCGTACGCGACCGAGCATGGTCATGGGCCTGGTCGGCCTGGCGCTGAATATTCCGCTGAACTACATCTTCATTTACGGCCACTTTGGCGTGCCGGCCATGGGCGGCGTGGGCTGTGGCTGGGCCACCGCCATTGCGATGTGGGTGATGATGCTCGGCCTGGCCGTCTGGACGCGCTGGGGCCCGGCCTATCAGAGCAGTGAATTGTTCAAGCGCTTTGACTGGCCGCAATGGGCCGTGATCAAGCGTGTATTGGGGATTGGTCTGCCGATTGGCGTCGCGATCTTTGCCGAGTCGAGCATTTTTGCAGTGATCGCCCTGTTGCTCGGCAGCCTCGGCGCCACGGTGGTGTCCGGGCATCAGATTGCACTGAACGTCAGCTCCCTGGTGTTCATGATCCCCTACTCCCTGAGCATGGCCGTCACCGTGCGCGTCGGTCAGGCCCTGGGGCGTGGCGAAGCGCGTGAAGCGCGCTTCGCCGCCGGGGTCGGCATGGGCACCGCGCTGGCATATGCCTGCCTGTCGTGCAGCCTGATGCTGTTGTTTCGCGAGCAGATCGCGACGATCTACACCCCGGACCCGGTGGTGATCCACCTAGCGTCGACGCTGATCGTATTCTCGGCGCTGTTTCAGTTCTCGGACTCGATCCAGGTCACTGCCGCTGGCGCATTGCGGGGCTATCAGGACACCCGGGTGACCATGGTGCTGACGTTGTTCGCCTACTGGGGCGTGGGGTTGCCGGTGGGCTACGCCCTGGGGCTGACTGACTGGCTCGGCGCGCCCAGCGGCCCAAGCGGTTTGTGGCAAGGGCTGATCGTGGGCCTGAGCTGTGCGGCGGGGATGTTGCTGGTACGCCTGGCGCGCAGTGCACGCCGGCGTATCCGGGCGGATAAGGCGCGCGCTTAGTCGGCCTTTTTGCGAATCCAGTACAGGTAGGTGCCGGCCTGTTCCTGCTGATCCACCAATTCGTGGTCAAGGAACACGCAGAACTTGGGAATATCGCGACGGGTTGACGGGTCGGTCGCGATCACTTTGAGCAAGCCGCCTGCCGGCAGGTCCCGGATGTGCTGGTGCAGCATCATCACCGGTTCCGGGCAGTTGAGGCCTGTTGCATCGAGAACGCCGTCTACGGGGCTGTCGTTAATATCGCTCATTGATTACTCCTCGTTAACGGGCCTTGGTTTTCTTCGCATCCACCAGCCGACGCAGGTGGCACGTCACTTCCTCACGGTCGTGGTAAAGCTGCTTGCAACCGATCTCCACGCGGATGCCGCGCGCCTTGAAACCCTCTTCGATGCGCTCCAGCAGACGCTTCACTTCGGCATAACGCTGCTTCATCGGCAACTTCAGGTTCACCACCGCCTCGCGGCAATATCCTTCGCCAATCCAGGTTTCCAGCAGCGCGGCGTTGCGTGCGGGTTTCTCCACAATGTCGCACACCATCCAGTCAACCGGCTGCTTGGGCACGAAGGTGAAACCGTCGGCCATCAGGTGCTGCACCAGGCCGGTGTCCATCAGGCTTTCGGCCATGGGGCCGTTGTCGATGGCCGTCACCAACATGCCCCGGTTGACCAGTTGCCAAGTCCAACCGCCCGGCGCGGCACCGAGGTCGACGCCGGTCATGTCGCCGTGCAGGCGCTCGTCCCATTGATCGCGGGGGATAAAGTGGTGCCAGGCCTCTTCCAGCTTGAGGGTTGAGCGGCTTGGCGCGTCACGCGGGAATTTCAGGCGTGGAATGCCCATCGGCCACATCGCCGAGTTGTTCGACTCGGCCAGCCCCATGAACACTTCGCGGCCACTCTTGAACGTCAGCAGCAAGCGCGGCTTGCTCGGGTCGTCCACCAGTTTGCCGGCGTTGAGCAGGGCTTTGCGCAGGTGCACTTCGAATTTCTTGCAGAAGTTCGACAGTTCCTTGCCATCGTTGGTGTCGACCATCTCCAGCCAGAGGCTGCCGCACACCGGGAATTCACGCAGGTGAGCGAGGATCACGCTGATGCGATCGGTTTCCGGCAGGTCGATAAACACCCCGCGCGCCCACTGCCTCGGGAAGATCAGCTCGGCAAAGCGTTGGCCGTGCATCAAGCGCTGGGCGCCGTCTTCTTCGGTGCAGACAAATTCGGCGCAGGCGCTGCCGGTCTTGGCTTTGGCGTAGCCGGAAACGTTCAGACGCGCGGCGTGTTCCGCGATCTCGGAACAGACTTCGCCTTCAAAACCCGGGCGGCAGTGCATAAAAAGGGTGTTCATTGAATCTCCTGGCAACTGGCTTGCTCGATCGCAATGCCTGTCATGAAAACGCGCGCATGATAGCCGAGTTCGGAACCTTGGACTTGCCCATAGAGTCCAGTTATTAGCCTGCTAATGAAAACAGCGCTAGTTTTAAAGCTCTGTTCGTCCCGTCAGGTCCGTAGCCGTGCGGACCATAAGGAGTCATGTAATGTCATCCCTTGATAGCCTGAGAACCCTTAAAACTTTAGAAATCGACGACAAGACCTACCACTATTTCAGCCTGCCCGAAGCCGCCAAGAGCCTGGGCGACCTGGATAAGCTGCCGATGTCGCTCAAGGTGCTGCTGGAAAACCTGCTGCGCTGGGAAGACAACAAGACCGTCACCGGCGCAGACCTCAAGGCCATTGCCGCCTGGCTCAAAGAGCGCCAGTCCGACCGTGAGATCCAGTACCGCCCCGCCCGCGTGCTGATGCAGGACTTCACCGGTGTACCCGCCGTAGTCGACCTGGCCGCCATGCGCGCCGCCGTGGCCAAGGCCGGGGGCGACCCGCAGCGCATCAATCCGCTCTCCCCCGTGGACCTGGTGATCGACCACTCGGTAATGGTCGACAAGTTCGGCAATGCCGACGCCTTCGAAGAAAACGTCGATATCGAAATGCAGCGCAATGGCGAACGCTACGCCTTCCTGCGCTGGGGCCAGAGCGCCTTCGACAACTTCAGCGTGGTGCCGCCGGGCACGGGCATCTGCCATCAGGTCAACCTGGAATACCTTGGCCGCACCGTCTGGACCAAGGACGAAGACGGCCGCACCTACGCCTTCCCCGACACATTGGTCGGCACCGACTCCCACACCACCATGATCAATGGCCTCGGCGTATTGGGCTGGGGCGTGGGTGGCATCGAAGCGGAAGCGGCGATGCTCGGCCAGCCGGTGTCGATGCTGATCCCGGAAGTAATCGGCTTCAAGCTCACCGGCAAATTGAAAGAAGGCATCACCGCCACCGACCTGGTGCTGACCGTGACCCAGATGCTGCGCAAAAAAGGCGTGGTGGGTAAATTTGTCGAGTTCTACGGCGACGGCCTGGCCGATCTGCCCTTGGCCGACCGCGCTACCATCGCCAACATGGCCCCGGAATATGGCGCCACCTGCGGATTTTTCCCGGTGGATGACGTCACCCTGGATTATCTGCGTTTGTCCGGTCGTCCGGCGCAAACCGTGAAACTGGTCGAGGCTTACACCAAGGCCCAAGGCTTATGGCGCAATGCCGGTCAGGAACCGGTGTTCACCGACAGCCTGGCCCTGGACATGGGCAGCGTCGAAGCCAGCCTGGCTGGGCCAAAACGTCCACAGGACCGTGTGGCCCTGCCGAATGTCGGCCAGGCCTTCAGCGACTTCCTCGACCTGCAATTCAAACCCACCAACAAGGAAGAAGGCCGCCTGGAAAGTGAAGGCGGCGGTGGTGTGGCCGTGGGCAACGCCGACCTGGTGGGCGAAGCAGACTACGAATACGAAGGCACGACCTATCGGCTGAAAAACGGCGCGGTGGTGATCGCCGCCATCACCTCCTGCACCAACACGTCCAACCCCAGCGTAATGATGGCCGCCGGGCTGGTGGCGAAAAAAGCCGTGGAAAAAGGCCTCACGCGCAAACCGTGGGTGAAGACCTCACTGGCTCCCGGCTCCAAGGTGGTCACCGACTACTACAAGGCGGCAGGCCTCACTCAATACTTGGACACCCTCGGCTTTGATCTGGTGGGTTATGGCTGCACCACCTGCATCGGCAACTCCGGGCCATTGCCCGAGCCGATTGAAAAAGCCATCCAGAAGGCCGACCTCGCCGTGGCCTCGGTACTGTCGGGCAACCGTAACTTCGAAGGCCGCGTGCACCCATTGGTGAAAACCAACTGGCTGGCATCGCCGCCGCTGGTGGTCGCCTATGCGCTGGCTGGCACCGTGCGCATCGATATCAGCAGCGAGCCGCTGGGTAACGATCAGGACGGAAACCCGGTCTACCTCAAGGACATCTGGCCAAGCAGCAAAGAAATTGCCGACGCCGTGGCGCAGGTCAGCACCAGCATGTTCCACAAGGAATACGCCGAGGTGTTTGCCGGCGACGAGCAGTGGCAGGCCATTAATGTGCCCCAGGCCGCGACGTACGTGTGGCAGAAGGATTCCACCTATATCCAGCATCCACCCTTCTTCGAGGACATCGACGGCCCGTTGCCGGTGATCAAAGACGTCATGGGCGCCAACGTGCTGGCGATGCTGGGCGACTCAGTCACCACCGACCACATCTCCCCCGCCGGCAATATCAAGGTCGACAGCCCCGCTGGCCGCTACCTGCGCGAGCAAGGCGTCGAACCGCGGGACTTCAACTCCTACGGCTCACGCCGCGGTAACCATGAAGTGATGATGCGCGGCACGTTTGCCAATATCCGCATCCGCAATGAAATGCTCGGTGGCGAAGAAGGCGGCAACACGCTGTACATCCCCACCGGCGAGAAGATGCCGATTTACGATGCGTCAATGAAATACCAGGCTTCGGGCACGCCGCTGGTGGTCATTGCAGGTCAAGAGTACGGCACCGGCTCCAGTCGTGACTGGGCGGCCAAAGGCACCAACCTGCTGGGGGTCAAGGCGGTGATCGCCGAAAGCTTCGAGCGAATCCACCGTTCCAATCTGGTGGGCATGGGTGTGTTGCCATTGCAGTTCAAGCTGGATCAGAACCGCAAGGCGCTGAAGCTCACGGGCAAGGAGAAGATCGATATTCTCGGGCTGAGCGAGGTGGAGATCGTGCCGCGGATGAACCTGACGCTGGTGATTACCCGCGAGGATGGCAGCCGCGAGAAGGTCGACGTGCTGTGCCGGATCGATACCTTGAATGAAGTGGAATACTTCAAGTCGGGGGGGATTTTGCACTATGTGCTGCGGCAGTTGATTGCGTCGTAAGGCGATCTCAAAAGCAATGGAGAACTAATGTGGGAGGGCGGTGCGACGATTCGACTTGCTTCCGATAGCGTTGGATCAGTCATAGATGTTTTGACTGACATACCGCCATCGGGAGCAAGCCCCCTCCCACACTTTGACCGCGTTTAACGCTTCAGATCAGCCGAACAGCCACTTCCACAACAGCACCAGAACGACCACTGCCAGCACCGGCCGCGCAATGCGGTAAGCCTTTGGATGCTTGCGCTTCCACTGTTTGACCACACCACTGAACTTGTCACTGAAGGTCTTGCTCCAGGCATACGCCTGGTTGATGCCGCCGACGCGCTCGTCATCCAGGTTCTGCGGCGCCGTGGCGCGGCCCAGTTGCTTGCTGACCCAACGGTTGACGCGGGTCATCACGCGATTACTCAGCGGGCGCTCGATGTCGCAGAACAGGATCACGCGTGTCTTCTCGGTTTCGTTCTTCACCCAGTGCACGTAGGTTTCGTCGAACATCACGTCCTCACCGTCACGCCAGGCATACACCTGGCCGTCGACGAAGATGCGGCAGTCGTCGGAGTTCGGCGTGGACAAGCCCAAGTGATAACGCAGGGAACCGGCAAACGGGTCACGGTGCGGGTTGAGGTGGCTGCCGCCCGGCAACAACGCAAACATCGCCCCTTTGACGTTAGGAATGCTGCTCACCAAGGCCACGGTTTTCGGGCACAGCGCCTCGGCCGATGGCAGGGGTTTGTCGTACCACTTGAGGTAAAAACGCTTCCAACCCTTTTTGAAGAACGAACCGAAACCGGCGTCGTTGTTCTTTTCGGCGGCGCGAATGTAACCCTCGTCGAACAGGTGCATGGCCTCTTCGCGGATCACTTCCCAGTTGTCCTTGAGCACGTCCAGTTCCGGAAACTTGCTGCGGTCCAGGTAAGGTTTGGACGGCACGGCCGAGAACAGGTACATCAAGGCGTTATAGGGGGCGAATAGCGCCGAATGGTTAACGAACTGGCGCAACATCGGTAAACGGGCCTTGCCGCGCAGGTGTACATACAGCGTGCTACCGATAAACAGCAGCAACACCGACAGTTTGGCGGCCAAAGAAAAGGTCATGCAGCAACTCCTGGAAATAAGCGTCTGGCCAACAACTTCCCGTCACGGGGAAACCAGACGTAGCAGCCAGCCATGATAAACAGTTGGGCCAGTATGCAGAAGGCCCAGGGTAACGGGGCTGACACACATCAACCCCAAACGCTCATCAGGCCTGGTTTTCCTGCTCGGTAAACAAATCGCTGAATAGCATGCTCGACAGGTAGCGCTCGCCAGAGTCCGGCAGGATCACCACGATGGTCTTGCCCTGCATTTCCGGCTTCTCGGCCAGGCGCACGGCCACGGCCATCGCTGCGCCACAGGAAATACCGCACAGAATTCCCTCTTCCTGCATCAGGCGCCGTGCCATGGCCTTGGATTCGTCGTCGGTCACCAACTCGACGCGGTCAACCATCGAAAGATCGAGGTTTTTCGGCACAAAGCCGGCGCCAATGCCCTGGATCTTATGCGGGCTGGGCTTGATTTCTTCACCGGCCAGCGCCTGGGTGATCACCGGCGACACAATCGGCTCCACGGCCACCGACAGAATCGGCTTGCCCGCAATATTCTTGATGTAGCGCGACACCCCGGTAATGGTGCCGCCGGTGCCCACGCCCGCTACCAGCACATCGACCGCGCCGTCGGTGTCGTTCCAGATTTCCGGACCGGTGGTTTTCTCGTGGATCTCGGGGTTCGCCGGGTTTTCAAACTGGCCCGGCATGAAGTAGTTGGCTGGATCGTTGGCGACGATTTCGCCGGCCTTTTCGATAGCGCCTTTCATGCCTTTGGCCGGCTCGGTCAGGACCAACTCGGCGCCCAGCGCCTTGAGCACCTTGCGGCGCTCGATGCTCATCGACGCCGGCATGGTCAGCAGCAGCTTGTAACCACGGGCGGCGGCGACAAACGCCAGGCCGATGCCGGTGTTGCCAGATGTGGGTTCGACAATGGTCATGCCCGGTTTGAGTTTGCCGGTGCTTTCTGCGTCCCAGATCATGTTTGCGCCAATGCGGCACTTCACCGAGTAACCCGGATTACGCCCTTCGATCTTGGCCAGGATGGTCACGCCACGGGGGGCGATCCGGTTGATCTGCACCAGGGGCGTGTTACCGATGGAGTGCGCGTTGTCTGCAAAAATGCGGCTCATGACGGGTCCTATAGGCAATTTCAAGAAGGCAATAAGGGTATGCCTCGTACTGCAAAGCGTCCAGTCAGAGGAACGTTGCTCGGCTCGCGGCAGTCCATGTTTTACCTGCAAGGAGAACTGCCCGATGAAACGTCGCTACAGCTGGCCACTATGGACCGTCGCCGGATTGCTGGTGGTCATGGTTGCCTTAAGCATCGCCCTGCCCTACTTAGTGCGTAATTATCTGAATGACAAGCTCGCCGACATGGGCGATTACCGAGGCCGAATTACCGACGTGGACCTGGCGCTGTGGCGCGGCGCCTACCGGATTAACGGCCTTGAGATCATCAAGGTCGACGGCAAAGTGCCGGTACCGTTCGTCAAGGCGCCGCTGATCGACCTGGCGGTGAGCTGGCATTCGCTGTGGTACGACCATGCAGTGGTCGCCAAAATGCGTTTTATCGAGCCTGAAGTGAATTTCGTCGACGGCGGCGCTAACAAGCAGGCGTCCCAGACCGGTAAGGGCACCGACTGGCGCGAGCAGTTGAGCAAGCTGGCGCCGATCACCCTTGATGAAGTGCGTATCGAAGAGGGCAAGATTGCCTTCCATAACTTCAGTTCCAAACCCGTGGTGAAGATCGACGCGACCAACGTCAACGCCAGCTTTTATAACCTGACCAACGTCGTCGACGTCAAAGGCAAGCGCGACGCCCGCTTCGACGGCAAAGCCCTGCTGCAAGGCCAGGCCCCGCTGGAAGCCAGCGCCACCTTCGACCCGCTGAGCAATTTTGAGAACTTCGAATTTCGTTTCCGCGCCAAAGACCTGCAACTCAAGCGCATGAATGACTTTGCCTCGGCCTACGGTAAGTTCGACTTCAAGGCCGGCACCGGCGATGTAGTCATCGAAGCCCAGGCCGAAAAAGGCCAACTGACTGGCTATATCAAACCGCTGCTAAGGGATGTGCAGGTGTTTGACTGGCAGCAAGACGTGGAGAACAAGGACAAGAACATCTTCCGTTCGATCTGGGAGGCCGTGGTAGGTGCGAGCGAAACCGTGCTCAAGAACCAACAGAAAAACCAATTTGCCACCCGCGTCGAACTCAGTGGCAGCGTGCATCAGAAGGATGCCAGCGCGTTCTCTGCGTTTTTAGCGATTTTGCGCAATGGTTTTATCCAGGCGTTCAATGCGCGCTATGAACAGCCCAAACCCAGCGCAGATTAAAATATGGGAGGGGCAAGCCCCCTCCCACATTGGTCATTCAGAGACTGAATAACCCGTCTGCGTTCACAGTCGCCGGGGCTGCGCGGTATAGTCCCGGCATTGATGAATGCGAGGAAACACCGATGAAGTTCGAAGGCACCCAGGCCTATGTGGCTACCGATGACCTGAAACTGGCCGTCAACGCCGCCATCACCCTGGAGCGGCCGTTGCTGGTCAAGGGCGAACCGGGCACCGGCAAGACCATGCTCGCCGAGCAACTGGCCGAATCCTTCGGCGCCAAGCTGATCACCTGGCACATCAAATCCACCACCAAGGCCCATCAGGGCTTGTACGAGTACGACGCGGTCAGCCGCCTGCGTGACTCGCAGTTGGGCGTGGACAAGGTGCACGACGTGCGCAACTACCTGAAAAAAGGCAAGTTGTGGGAAGCGTTCGAATCCGAAGAACGGGTGATCCTGCTGATCGATGAAATCGACAAGGCCGACATCGAGTTCCCCAACGACCTGCTGCAAGAACTCGACAAGATGGAGTTCTACGTCTACGAAATCGACGAGACCATCAAGGCCAAGAAACGCCCGATCATCATCATTACCTCCAACAACGAAAAAGAGCTGCCGGATGCCTTCCTGCGCCGCTGCTTCTTTCACTACATTGCCTTCCCCGACCGCACCACCCTGCAAAAGATCGTGGATGTGCACTACCCCGACATCAAGAAGGACCTGGTCAGCGAAGCGTTGGACGTGTTCTTCGACGTGCGCAAAGTACCGGGCCTGAAGAAAAAGCCATCCACCTCCGAACTGGTGGACTGGCTCAAGCTGCTGATGGCCGACAATATCGGCGAAGCGGTGCTGCGCGAGCGCGATCCGACCAAAGCCATCCCGCCGCTGGCCGGTGCCTTGGTCAAGAATGAGCAAGACGTGCAACTGCTGGAGCGTCTGGCGTTCATGAGCCGTCGCGGTAATCGCTAATGTTGCTCAACCTGTTCAACGAGATGCGCGCCGCCAAGGTGCCGGTGTCCGTGCGCGAGCTGCTCGACCTGATCAACGCGCTCAAGCAGCGCGTGACCTTCGCCGACATGGACGAGTTCTACTACTTGGCCCGGGCGATCCTGGTCAAGGACGAGCGGCATTTCGACAAGTTCGACCGCGCGTTTGGTGCCTATTTCAACGGCCTGGAAAAGCTCGACGACCATTTGCAGGCGCTGATCCCCGAAGACTGGCTGCGCAAGGAATTCGAGCGTTCGCTGAGCGATGAAGAACGCGCGCAGATCCAATCCCTTGGTGGCCTCGACAAGCTGATCGAGGAATTCAAAAAGCGCCTGGAAGAACAGAAAGAACGCCATGCCGGCGGCAACAAATGGATCGGCACCGGCGGCACCAGCCCGTTCGGCTCCGGCGGCTACAACCCCGAAGGCATTCGCGTCGGCGACGCCGGCAAGCGCCAGGGGAAGGCGGTGAAGGTCTGGGACCAGCGCGAGTACAAAAACCTCGACGACCAGGTTGAGCTGGGCACGCGCAATATCAAGATCGCCCTGCGCCGCCTGCGCAAGTTCGCGCGCCAGGGTGCGGCCGAAGAGCTGGACATCGACGGCACCATCGACCACACCGCCCGCGACGCCGGTTTGCTGAATATCCAGATGCGCCCGGAACGGCGCAACACCATCAAGTTGTTGCTGCTGTTCGATATAGGCGGCTCGATGGACGCCCACGTGAAGATCTGCGAAGAGCTGTTCTCGGCCTGCAAGACCGAGTTCAAGCACTTGGAATATTTCTACTTCCATAACTTCGTGTACGAGTCGGTGTGGAAGAACAACCAGCGCCGCACCTCGGAGCGCACTTCCACTCAAGACCTGCTGCACAAGTACGGCGCCGACTACAAAGTGATCTTTATCGGCGATGCGTCGATGGCGCCGTATGAAATCACCCAGGCTGGCGGCAGCGTGGAGCACTGGAACGAAGAGCCGGGGTATGTGTGGATGCAGCGCTTCATGGCCAAGTACAAAAAGCTGATCTGGATAAACCCGTATCCCAAGGATACGTGGGGTTACACCGCGTCAACGGGGATTGTGCGGGAGTTGGTGGAGGATCAGATGTATCCGCTGACATTGCGCGGGCTGGAAGAAGGGATGCGCTTCCTCTCCAAATAAACGCCGACCCAAATAATGCAGGAGATCTCATGTGGGAGGGGCGGTGCGACGATTCGACTTGCTCCCGATAGCCGTGTTTCAGTCAACACATCAGTGACTGAACCATCGTCATCGGGAGCAAGCCCCCTCTCACATTTTAAATTGCGGTGTTATGTAAATCGGCGCAAATACTCGACATGCTGCCGATGCGCCGTTTCCTGGACCACCGGTACCAACCTCACCTTTTCTCCCGGTAAACACTGCGCCAGCCGCGCCAGCGACAAAGGCGTCAACGCCCCCAGACGCGGATAACCGCCAATGGTCTGCCGATCATTGAGCAACACAATCGGCTGCCCATCCGGCGGCACCTGGATGCCACCCAACGGGATACCTTCGGAAATCAGCGACGGCCCTTGGTACCGCAACGGCGTACCGAGCAAGCGCATGCCCATGCGGTCGGCGCGACTGTCCAGGGCCCAATCGGTATTGAAGGCATCGAACAGGCTCTGGCCGCTGAACTGGCCGATTTGTGCACCGACGATCACATCCAGCGGCGCCTTGGCGGGCAACGCCTGTGCACTCAGCACTTTCATCGCGCCGCCCGTCCCGGAATAGGCCAACCGCCCGCCCTCGGCCAACGCTTTGCCGAATCCGTCCGGCCCGCCCAGTGCTTCACGCACCACCGTCGCACAACTGCCCAGCACATCCGGCGCATCAAACCCGCCGGGTGCCGCCAGGTACGCCCGCGCACCGTTGAACGGCTGGGTAAAGCGCAAACGCTGGCCTTTTTGCAGGATAAAACTGCGTCCCGGACTGATAGGGCGTTCATCGACATACGCGCCCAGGTCCGCACCGGCCAAGGCCAGCAGGCAATACTCCTCGGCCTGCACGGTAAAGCCGCCGAGGGTGATTTCCACCACCGGTGCGTCCAGCGCATTGCCCAGCAGCCAATTGGCCCACGACATCGACACCCAATCCAGCGCGCCGCCCTGGGTCACGCCCAGGTGGCGTACGCCAAAACGACCGGCGTCCTGCAACAGGCACAGCGGCGTGCTGGCCTCGATGATCAAGCGGCTCATGCCTGCGCCTCCAAAGGCGTGTCATCGCCACCCAGGTTGATAAATTCGGCACGACTGACCACTTCGAAGCGCACCGTGTCGCCAGGTTGCATGAGGCTGTAGCCGTCTCGCGCGCGGTCGAACAGTTTGGCGGAGGTGCGACCGATCAGGTTCCAGCCACCCGGAGAAACCACCGGGTAAGCAGCCGTTTGGCGCTCGGCGATCCCCACACTGCCAGCCGCCACGCGTTTGCGCGGTGTGCTGAGGCGTGGGCTGGCGAGGACTTCGTCCACCAACCCCATAAAGGCAAAACCGGGGGCAAAGCCAAGGGCGAAGACCTGATATTCGTGGGTGCTGTGGAGACGGATCACGTCGTCGACGGCCAGGCCACTGCGCTGGCTGAGTAAAGTCAGCTCCGGGCCGACGCTCAGGTCGTACCACACCGGCAGCACATGGCATTGACCGCTTCCCTGTGCCTGCGGCTGCAAGTCGGTGAGGGCGTGGTCGATCAGCTCTCGGGCCTGGGCAGGGCTCAGCGCGATGAGGTCGTAATGCACCATCAAGGTGGTGTAGGACGGCACCAGATCCACCAATGCAGCGCCGAACCCTTCTCGCAAGCGTTGCGCTGCGGCGAGCATCCACGGCATGTTGGCTTCTGCAATCGCATCGAACAGACGCACCATCAGGCAGTCGATGGCCACCACTTCAATCCGCGGCTTCATGCTGGCTTCAACGCCTCGCGGATACGCTGCACGGCAGCAATTGAACTGGCGTTGTCGCCATGCACGCACAGGGTATTGGCGTTTAGTACGAGGGCGCTGCCGTCGCTGGCCGTCAACGGTTCGCCACGAGAAATAGTCAGGGCTTGCTGGATGATCGTGTCGGCGTCGTGGTGCACAGCGCCGGGTAACTGGCGGGAAACCAAGTGGCCGTTATTGTCGTAGGCGCGGTCGGCGAAGGCTTCAAACCACAGGGTCACGCCATACTCATCGCCCAATGCCTGGGCTGCGCTGTTATCGCGAGTGGCCAGCAACATCAGCGGCAAGTCACCATAAGCGGCCACCGCCCCGATGACCGCACGCAGTTGTTTCGGGTTGGCCATCATGTCGTTGTACATCGCGCCATGGGGTTTGACGTAGCTGACGCGACCGCCTTGGGCACGGCAAATGCCATCGAGGGCGCCGATCTGGTAGTGCAGCAGATCCTGGATTTCCTGAGGGGTATAGGCCATGGAACGGCGGCCGAAGCCTTGCAAATCCTGGTATGCCGGGTGCGCCCCCACCTGCACGCCATGCTTGAGCGCCAAGCTAACAGTTTTGCGCATGATGCTCGGATCGCCGGCATGAAAGCCGCAGGCCACGTTGGCGCAATCAATGAACGGCATGACCTCGGCGTCCAGACCCATGGTCCAGTTACCAAAGCTTTCGCCGATATCGCAATTCAGTAAAAGACGGCTCACGGTCTGGCGCTCCTGTAGGACTTATTTTTTTGCAGTGTGGGATTTTTAACGCAGAACGTGCAACCTGTCCTGACACCCCCACGACGCTCATCGTGGAATACGCTCGATTTTTGGCGCTTGCCCGGTACGGCGTCCAACTAATAAAAACCGATCCATGCATAAGAAAAAGTTGATCCCATGAATTTGAAGTTCCTCGAAACCTTCGTCTGGGTGGCCAAGCTCAAGAGCTTTCGCCTGACTGCCGAGAAGCTGTTCACCACCCAGGCCTCGATCTCCAGCCGCATCGCCGTGCTGGAAAGCGAGCTGGGGGTGAAACTGTTTTTGCGTGATTCTCGAGGCGTAAGCCTGACCCCGGAAGGCTTGAAGGTGCTCGATTATGCCGAGCAGATGATGGTGACCATGCGGGGCCTGAAGCAGTCTCTGGAGACCACCAGCAGCAAGGTCGGGCGCATTCGGATCGGCGCGATGGACACGGTGATTCACACTTGGCTGAGCCCGTTGGTGGCGGAACTGATGGACCATTTCCCCTTGGTCGAAATCGAATTGGTCGCTGATACCGCGCTTAACCTCAGCGATCAGCTGCAAAAAGGCTTCCTTGACCTGATCCTGCAAACCGACCTGCTGCGCCTGGAAACCGTGCGCAGCCTGGAACTGTGCAGCCATCCCATGGCCTGGATCGTCGCCAGCCAATCGATCTATAACCGCGACTACGCCTCCCTCGCCGAACTGGCTCAGGAGCGGATCATCACCTACTCGAAAAACTCGCACCCACATCAGGATGTGCTGAGCCTGATGCAGGCCAACGGCGTGGCCGCGCCAAGGATGAACTGTGTGAATTCGGTGTCGGCGATTACGCGGTTGTTGCGCGATGGATTCGGCATTGGCGCACTGCCGCCGGTGTTGGTCAGCGAGGAACTGACGCGCGGGGAATTGGTAATGTTATCGATGGCGCAGAAACTGCCTAACCTGCAGGTGGTGGTGTCGTGGCGTGTGGGGGTGGAGTTGGTGGAGGAGATTGTCGGGCTGTGCCAGAAGGTCGTTGCCCGCTATGCCGAGGAAGTTGGCGAAGAGCGGATGGTGCTGGCCCCCTGACGAAACCCGGTTAAAAATGTGGGAGGGGGCTTGCTCCCGATAGCGGTGGGTCAGTACCTGAAGTATTGACTGACCTACCGCTATCGGGAGCAAGCCCCCTACCACATTTGACCGAGTTGGGCGTTAGAGACCTTTCAGGTCCCGCTCTTCAATCGGCCGGCTCTGGCGCAGGCGCTTGCCGCCCAACACGACCCAGTCGATCAGGCGGAACAGGCATTCCAATCCAAACGACAGCAGCATCGCCCCGCCCAATCCCCAACCCATGGCTTCTGGGGTCAGGAGGATCTGATAGCTGTAACCGTTCCAGGTTTCCTGGCGGATATCCGGGTCGGCGGCCACCGCCACTTGCAACGCGCGGATGTACCACGGGCCTTGCATGGCCTGGAATTGCTTGTCCAACGCAACTTGGCGATCAAGCATGGCGCCCAGGCTGTTGGCGTCGCTCTGGAAAACCGGGTCGTCACTGGCGCGGTAATGCGCGACCAACGCCTTCAAATCACCGTTGAAGAACTGCCGCGCGGTGGTTTCAAACCCGCTCAGCCCCGTCTGGGCCTCTATCAAGTGGGCTTCGACGCGCTTGGCGTAATCGTTGATAAATCCCGGCACTTGCACGCCGACCAACAGGCCAATGGCAAACAGCACCAACCGCAGATAGCTGAGCAACATGGTCGATATCCTTACTCAGTAATGCCCTGGCTGACGCATTCACCGCGTCGCCACAGGCTCCATTGGCCCGGTTCGTAACGGGTCCAGTTTTCGTTGTCGGTCAACGGCTCGGTGGCGATTACCGTCACTACATCATTGGGTGTGGTCTCGGCCTGAAAATCGACGATCACGTCGACATCTTTCAAGCGCGCCGGACCGAACGGGGCACGCCGGGTGATCTGCGCCAATTTGGTCGAGCAGTAGCAAAACAACCAGTCGCCATCGCTGAGCAGGCAGTTGAACACGCCTTTGCTGCGGTATTCGGCACAGGCGGCGATCAGGTCCGGCAGCATCTGTTCGATGTCCACCGGCTCGGGGAAGGCTTCGCGCACGCGGTTGAGCAAGTCGCAAAAGGCCGCTTCGCTGTCGGTATCGCCGACCGGGCGGTAGAAGGTGGCGCGGGGGTTGAAGTCCGCCAGTTGGCCGTTATGGGCGAAACACCAGTTGCGGCCCCACAGTTCGCGCACGAACGGGTGGGTATTGGCCAAGCTCACCTTGCCCACGTTGGCCTGGCGGATATGGCCGATCACCACTTCGCTCTTGATGGGATAACGCTGCACCAGCAGCGCGACTTCCGATTCACTGCTGGCGGCCGGGTCCTGGAACAGACGCAGACCACGGCCTTCGTAGAAAGCGATGCCCCAACCGTCGCGGTGGGGGCCGGTGCGCCCACCGCGCTGCATCAGCCCGGTAAAGCTGAACACGATATCGGTGGGGACGTTGGCACTCATGCCCAATAATTCACACATGCCAGGGCTCTCGCTGCAACGTTAAAGGCGCGGTTCGACCCGCATGCCACTGACAGGCGCCGGACGGCGGAATGGCTCGTCGTCTTCTTCCGCCGGCTCAGCGGCCAGGGCTGCATCGGTGGCAGCCTGGCGCTCACGACGCGCATTGGCGGCGCGCTCGATGGGCCAGCGGATCAACACAATCACCAGGTACACGCCAAAGGCGATCATGGTGTACATGAACAAATCGGAAATAGCCCGCCAGGCGTTATTGCCGACCTTGAGCACCAGGTCCAGGGCGGTAATTGCCACGGCCGGCGCGAACTGAGTCTTGACCGGGTCTACGATGGTCGGGCTGAACAGCAACACGGCCATCAGCAATTGCAGCGGCTCGCGCAACCAGCGCCACATCCAGCGCGTCATGCGCCACCACACCAACAGGCAGCCCAAAGCGGCGAAGGCGTAAAGGCCCCAAGCGGTCAGATAGTCGTTCTCGGTCATGGTGTCCATGGCAAGGTAGGCAAACAGGCGGCTATGATAACGGCTTTTGCGTGTCGCGGCTGCAAAGCCTGCCACCGTCCGCCAGATAGAGAATAATCCATGCCTGTATCGACGCCCCCGATTGCCCGAAAGGCCCCTGGCCAAGACCCTTACGCCTGGCTGCAAGAACGCGACAGCGCTGAAGTACTCGATTACCTCAAGGCCGAAAACGCCTGGCAGGAAGCCCAGCTCGCCGATCAGGCAGCCTTGCGCGAAAGCCTGTTTGAAGAGATCAAGGGCCGCATTCTCGAAACCGACCTGTCCCTGCCCTCGCCGTGGGGCCCGTACCTCTATTACACCCGCACCACCGCCGGTGACGAGTACGCCCGTCACTACCGCTGCCGCCGTCCGGCCGATGACAGCAACGTGGTGGACGACAGCAGCGAAGAGCTGTTGCTGGACCCGAACGAACTGGCCAACGGTGGCTTTTTCTCCCTCGGCGCATTCAGCATCAGCCCCGACCACAATCGCCTGGCCTACAGCCTGGACACCACCGGCGAAGAGATCTACACCCTGTTCGTGAAGGAATTGGCAACCGGCAAGGTCAGCGAGCTGGAGTTCCAGGACTGCGACGGCAGCATGACTTGGGCCAACGACAGCCTGACCCTGTTCTTCGGCGAACTGGACGAAACGCACCGCCCCCACAAACTCTATCGCTATCGCCTGGACGGCACGGCGGCGCAGGAAGTATTCCATGAGCCCGACGGGCGTTTCTTCCTGCATTGCTACCGTTCCAGCTCCGAACGCCAGTTGCTGGTGGCCCTGGGCAGCAAGACCACTAGCGAAGTCTGGGCCCTGGACGCCAACCAACCGCAGCAGGATTTCACCTGCCTGGCGCCACGGCTCGACGATCACGAATACGATGTCGACCACGGCCAACTGAATGGCGCCTGGACTTGGTTCATCCGTAGCAACCGTGATGGCATCAACTACGCCCTGTTTGTCGCAACCGACATTGGCGACGTGCCGACCGAGGATGAGTGGCAGAACCTGATCCCCCACAGCGATGAGGTGATGCTCGACGGCGTCAGCCTGAACACCAGCGCCATGACCTTAAGCCTGCGCATCGGCGGCCTGCCGGTGATCGAAGTGCACCCCGAGGGCCTGCCTGCCTATCGCGTGGAATTACCTGACGCCGCCTACAGCCTCTACGTACAGAACAGCCTGGAATTCGTCAGCGACAAGATCCGCCTGCGCTACGAAGCCCTCAACCGTCCGGCCCAGGTGCGTCAGTTGGAGCTGGCCAGCGGTACGCAGCAGGTGCTGAAGGAAACCCCGGTACTCGGCGTGTTCAATGCCGATGACTATGTCAGCCAGCGCCTGTGGGCCACCTCCGCCGATGGTACCCAGGTGCCGATCAGCCTGGTGGTCAAGCGCGACCAACTCGGCAAAACCACACCGCTGTACCTTTACGGCTACGGCGCCTACGGTTCGAGCTTAGACCCATGGTTCTCCCACGCACGCCTGAGCCTGCTTGATCGCGGCGTGGCGTTTGCCATCGCGCATGTGCGTGGCGGCGGCGAACTGGGTGAAGCCTGGTACCGCAATGGCAAGCAGGAACACAAGCAGAACACCTTCAGCGACTTTATCGCCTGCGCCGAACACCTGATCGCTCAAGGCCTGACCACCTCCAAGCAGCTGGCCATCAGCGGCGGCAGTGCCGGTGGCCTGTTGATCGGTGCGGTGCTCAACCAGCGTCCGGCGCTGTTCCACGCGGCGATTGCCGAAGTGCCGTTCGTTGATGTGCTCAACACCATGCTCGACCCGGAGCTGCCGTTGACCATCACCGAGTACGACGAATGGGGCAACCCCGAGGAGCCCGAGGTGTACGAGCGCATCAAGGCCTACGCGCCGTACGAAAACGTCCAGGCCCAGGCCTACCCGCACATGCTGGTGATCGCCGGCTACAACGACAGCCGCGTGCAGTATTGGGAAGCGGCCAAGTGGGTGGCCAAGCTGCGTGACACCAAGACCGACGACAACCTGCTGTTGCTCAAGACCGAACTGGGTGCCGGCCATGGTGGGATGAGCGGTCGTTACCAAGGATTACGTGACGTAGCGCTCGAATATGCATTTGTGTTCAAGGCGCTGGGGTTGATTTAGGAACTTAGCGCGGCGGGCCTGTCTGAACACAGGACCGCCTACTGATTGATGGACCAAGATTGCAGCCATGGCACTACCGACGCTAATGAATACCGAAATCCGCGACATGCTCATGGACTGCGGCCTGTTCGACCCTTTGTTGCCGGAAGATTTTCACGTCGCCGCCGGCTACTTCAATATCAGCAGCATTGCCCAGGACGAAGCGATCTTCCTCGAAGGCGATGCCGGCACCTTCATGTGCATCATCCACAGCGGCCAGGTGGCGGTGCAGAAAACCAATCACGACGGCCAGCGCCTGACCATCGCCACTCTGCGCAGCGGCCGGGCTTTCGGTGAGATGGCAGTACTCGATGGCGAGCGTCGCTCCGCCAGTTGCGTGGCTGCCAGTGATTGCGTGCTGTTGAACCTGGGCAAGGACTCCCTGGAAAAGATGCTCAACGAAACCCCGCGAGTGGCCGCGAAGATCATCCGCGCGATTGCGATAGCCCTGTCCAAGCGCCTGCGCATGGCTGATGGGCAGTTACTGTCGCAACAGTTTTAACCGCCGGGGGTCTTTGGTTTGCTGTCGTTCTGCTGCAGGCCGGGCACCGTCTGATCCTTCGGTGGCGTCGGTAACACGATGGGCGCCAAGGGCGGCGAGCCGTTGGTCTTGGGCAGCGCTGGCGGGCTGACTTGGGGATACAGCGTCGGCGTCGGCGTGCCCGGTGCACCGGGGGTTGGCGCGGGCGCGACCGGTACGGTTTGCAACTCCTGAGCCTGCGCCGCACCCAATGCGAGCGCGCTCAACACAATGACCGTTAGAATGCTGCACTTCATCGATGGCTCCATGGCCTGACCGGAATGTCGTAAGGCTACTCCCAACCGCGCAAGAATGCCCTTCCCAATGAGATTTCCATGAAACGTTTCGTTCTGCTGGACACCACCCCGATCCCCGACAACGGCGGTGCCTTGTGCCTGTTCGAATACGGCGAGGATTTTGTCATCAAGATCCAGGGTGGTGACGGCGGCCAATTGATGAACACGCGCATGCACGGCTCCGAAGATGCGCTGGCAGAAATTCCCTGCCGCAAAGTTGCCGGTCGTCATGATTCACGGGTGCTGATTGGTGGTTTGGGCATGGGCTTTACCCTGGCCTCGGCCCTCAAGCATTTGGGCAAGACTGCCGAAGTGGTTGTCGCCGAACTGGTGCCGGGCGTCGTGGAATGGAACCGTGGGCCGCTGGGGGAAAAATCCGGGCGCCCACTGCTGGACCCGCGCACCGTGATCCGCATGGAAGACGTGGCCAAGGTGCTGCAAGCCGAGCCCCAAGGCTTTGACGCGATCATGCTCGACGTCGACAACGGCCCCGAAGGCCTCACGCAAAAGGCCAACAGCTGGCTCTACTCTGCCGGTGGCCTGGCCGCCTGCGCCAAGGCCTTGCGGCCCAAGGGCGTGCTGGCGGTGTGGTCAGCGAGTGCCGACAAACTGTTCAGCGACAAACTGCGCAAGGCCGGTTTCAAGGCCGAGGAAGTGCAGGTATTTGCCCATGGCAACAAGGGCACCCGACACACCATCTGGATTGCGGAGAAGCTCAAGGGCTGAGCACCATTAACCAAACCACTGGAGATCCAATGTGGCAGGGGGCTTGCCCCTGATAGCGGTGGTTCAGTCAAAACATTTGGTGACTGACACTACGCTATCGGGGCAAGCCTCCTCCCACATTTTGATCCCTGTCAGTTGTGGGATTTGCGGTAGTCGATCACGTACGGGACTTTTTTGTCGAAGGTCTTCTGCAGCTCATCGCGATCCAGTTGGGTCATCCCACCCAGTTGCTGGGCGGTAAAACCGCTGCCTCCCACCGGTGATCCCGGCGCCAGGCTGACCATGCGCTTGGCGACTGCTTCGATCGCATCCTTGTAGCCGCCTTTTTTGTCCAGGTTGTACTGGCCCAGATCAATCTGCGTGCGCAGCCAGTTACCCCAATAGAACTCCAGGAATTCCGGGGCGATCTCGCCGCCATCCGGCTTGCCATAGGCGGCCTTGCGGGTGAAATACACCAGGCTGCGGAAGGTGTCGTCCTGCAGATTCTTGAAGCCCAGGTGAGCAGGCAGTTGCGTAGGCGGCAGGGTCTGGCCCCGATTGTCCTTGAGCCAGACCTTGCGCGCCGCTTCCATACGCTGCCAGAAGGTGGCGAGGTCTGGGCTGTTGCTGAAATCGTCAGTCACCTTGACCCACATTTTCAACTGAGGGCCGGCACCCGGCGTTTGCCAAAGGGTGGTGAAACTGTGGTGACCGTCGGTCAGGTACAACTGGCCACCAGGGCCGACCACCACGGTTTTCATGTCTTCGGGATGAGTGCCGACCGGGTCTTTGCACGTGAAGCTGGAAGGCGCAAGCAGGCTGGCGTTCTTGGGCACCTTGTCGGCCTCGCCCTGGCCGTTGGTTTCGCAGTATTCATCGAAGGCCTTGGTGGGTTTGTCGGCGAACAGCCCGAGGCTGTAGTAGATCTGGTCGAAACCCACCACGGCCTGGGTCGGGTGCAACTGTTCAAGGGTGACCTCAATCAACTGCCCGGGCTTGGGCGTCGAAAACGCTTGGGCTTGAGCCGCCAGCGCGCAGAAAAGCAGTGCAATTGTCCATGTGTACCAACGCATAGGTTTCAGATCCTTGTGAAATGAATGAACCGATACTACAAACGCCCGCCGACGGCTAGAATCAACGTTATCCGTGACCCACAAAATAGCCAGGAGCCATGATGAGCTCGACCAACCCGCCCTCCCACACCGCCAAGCTGGACCGCATCCTCGCCGATGCCCAGCGTGACCGGGAAATGGGCTACCGCGACAAAGCCCTCAAGATGTACCCCCACGTATGCGGCCGCTGCGCCCGTGAATTCGCCGGCAAGCGCCTGAGCGAACTCACCGTACACCACCGCAACCACAATCATGATGACAACCCTCAGGACGGCTCCAACTGGGAGTTGTTGTGCCTGTACTGCCACGACAACGAACACTCGCGCTACACCGATCAGCAGTACTTCGGCGAAGGCTCCACCAGCAGCCCGACGATTGCCAAGGCCACGCATAACCCGTTTGCGGCGCTGGCGGGGTTGATGAAGAAAGACGACTGAAGAGTGTTGTCGCCTGTCCTGGCCTCATCGGGAGCAAGCCCCCTCCCACATTTGAAAGTGTTCACAACTCAAAATGTGGGAGGGGGCTTGCTCCCGATAGCGTTAGCCCAAGCAATACATCACCTTCAAGCCGTATAATCGCCGCTTTTCTCCAAGGCACCCTTCCCCGTGGGCAATAAACGCTACAGCTGCATCGGTCTGTATAACCCCAAATCCCCCGAAAACGTCGGCTCGGTCATGCGTGCCGCCGGTTGCTACGGCGTGGCCTCGGTGTTCTACACCGGCGTGCGTTACGAGCGCGCCCGGGACTTCATCACCGACACCAAGAAGGTCCATCACGATATTCCGCTGATCGGCATCGATGACCTGAGAAAAATCCTGCCCCTGGGCTGTATCCCCGTCGCCGTGGAACTGGTGGATGGCGCCCGCCCCCTGCCTGAGTACACCCACCCCGACCGCGCGCTGTATATCTTCGGCCCGGAAGACGGCTCGCTGGATAAGGAGATCCGGGACTGGTGCGAAGACGTGGTCTACATCCCGACCACCGGCTGCATGAACCTGGCTGCCACGGTCAACGTGGTGCTCTATGACCGCCTGGCCAAGGGCAACAACACCCGTTCGGGCCCCAAGTATTGATTTTTTGGGAACATCCGACGCCCGCCAGCAGTCAGCTACTTACACTTGCCCTTGTTGGAGACAGATCATGAGCGACAGCAAAAACGTGCGACCTATCATCGAGCACACGCCCTTCCAGAGCCAGCCGACGCAAAACGTCCACGGCTGGGAACGCATCGGCTCGGTGGCCGGTGGCGTGATAATGCTCGGCAAAGGCCTGCGCCGTGGCGGGATTTTCGGTTTGATCCAGGTGGCGATTGGCGGTGTGGCACTGGCCCGTGGTTTTACCGGGCACAGCTCGCTCAAGGACAAGCTGGAACAGGGTCGCCAGGAAATGAACAGCGTGCGTACGAAGATCGAGCGTGCGGGTGCAGAGCTGAAAAACCTGAAGACCAAAGCTGAAGTGGCGGCTGAGAAAGCTGTGAAAACCACAGGCTGAAACTGGCTTTCGGTAGGTTAGAGATCCAAATGTGGGAGGGGGCTTGCTCCCGATAGCAGAATGTCAGTCAGCACATGTTGTGACTGAATCAGCGCTATCGGGAGCAAGCCCCCTCCCACATGTTGATTGATGCAGGGGTTGAAAATCAGCGCAGTAGCTTGGTATCCAGCACCACCGACGACTCGCCAATAATGCTCTCAGCCAGCTGCACGAACTCCGCCGTGGTAATGCTGTTCGCCCGCATCACCGCTTGCGCGAGGTCATCCAGCGAGCGTTTGTTATGGGTTTTCACCCGGATCTCGCTGTCCAGCTCCTGCAATATCACCACTGCCCGCGACACAGTTGCACCACTGACATGCTCGCCGCGTAGCGTCGTGACATCTTTGCCCTCCTTGCTCAACCGCGCCTGTATCGCCTGATACCGCTCATCGGTGATCCCACCGGCACGGCGCACCAGTTCGATGGCGTAATACTCCCCAAGCCCTTCGCTGATCCAGTCACTGGTGTCGTGATCGTTGAAACGTCCGATCGCCTGCACCACTTCACGAATCAACGGGCTGCTGCCGTTTTCGCTGACCAGCGGTGTGCGGCTGTTGAGGTAGATCGAGTCATGCGCCGAGAACACGCCACGGCGCATCGGATCACTGGCGCCCACCACCAACAGCTTGGTCGGATGACGCGGGAACGCGGCTTCGACCTGGGGCCAGACAAAGGTCAGCAACGTCAGCACGTCCATGCGGCGCATGGCCTGACCCTTGGGCGACGCCACGGTGACTTCGGTTTCGCCCAGGCGCACGCGGCGACTGCCAAGCGTGCCCGCGAGCATCCAGCCGGTGGGCCGGTCGAACAGGCGGGAAACGTTGTCGATGCGAAATTTATTCTTGCCGATACGGGGCCAGGCGGTTTCGACGCTTTTCCAGCCCGCAGGTAATTCGAACACCAGGCGCGAGACCAACTCGACGCCGTCCTGCTGGTCGAGCCGCGCGGTCGGCACCAGGTCTTCGCCGCGAAACAGCGCCCAACTCGCAGTCATACGTGCTTCATAGCTGCCCGGCTTGCGCGCCTGGGTGAGGTGCACGCGGTAGGTCAGACTGGCCTTGTCGGCGCTGGGCTGCCACACGCCCCGCTGGCCACTGACCTTCCACTGGCCGTCGGCCTTGAAGTCGCTATAACTGCCTGCCGGGCCCAGGTCAAAGTCCAGGCTGCGCACGGCCGAGCCTTGTGACAGGCTCAGGCGTACTTCAGCCTGATCGCTCTGGGGCAGCAATTTAACGTGATAATCCAGGTCGACTTTCCTGGCGCACCACGCAGGCATGCTCAGCGCCAGCAGCACCAGGCATGCCGCCAGCTGGGTTCCCACCTTCATACACACTCCTTTTTCAGCCTGCGCGGAAGATCAGGTAATCCTCCCAGTCGTCTTCAGGCACGCTGCCTTCGCTGAGCATGCGTCCAGACTGGGAAATGCGTTCGTGGTGCACGGCGTCGCGGTCGCCACAGACCAGGTGGTGCCACAGCGGTAAATCCTTGCGCTCGCTGACCAGGCGGTAGCCGCAGGTGGGCGGCAGCCATTTGAACTGATCGGCCTGGCCTGGGGTGAGCTGGATGCAGTCGGGCACCGAGGCGCGGCGGTTGGGGTAGTCGGTGCACTGGCAGGTTTTCAGGTCCAGCAGTTTGCAGGCGATACGGGTGTAATAGACGCTGTTGTCGTCTTCGTCCTCAAGCTTTTGCAGGCAGCACAGGCCACAGCCGTCGCACAATGACTCCCACTCCTCCTGGTCGAGGTGTTCAAGGGTTTTGCGTATCCAGAAAGGTTCGACTTTGGCGGCCATGGCTCTGCATCAGTATCGGTAGGTGAAAAGGCCGCCAGTCTAGTGCCCAAGCCCCTTGGAACCAAGCGCTTACGACTGGCGGTGTTACAACACTTGTCAGTCTAGCGGGCGCGCAGTAGCTTTGAGCGCCGAATTGACGATCAGGACCTGCTCATGACACGTGTTGCCGACTATCCGATCCACACCCAGTTCACCGACCGCTGGTCGCCCCGCGCCTTCACCGGCGAGAGCATCTCGAAAGAGACGCTGCTGAGTTTCTTCGAAGCTGCACGCTGGGCGCCGTCGGCCTACAACTCGCAGCCGTGGCGGTTTCTCTACGCGCGCCGCGACACGCCGGACTGGGAACGTTTCCTGGGCCTGCTCAATGAATTCAATCGCGGCTGGGCGCAGCATGCCTCGGCCCTGGTGATCATCGCCTCGAAAACCGACTTCGTCGCTCCCGGCGCCACGGAAGAAACCCCGGCGCTGTGGCACACCTTCGACACCGGCTCTGCTTGGGGCCACCTGGCACTGCAAGCCAGCCTCAGTGGCTGGCACACCCACGGCATGGCCGGTTTCGATCAGGAGCTGACACGCAAGGAGTTGAAGATTCCGGAAGGTTACGCGCTGCACGCGGCCGTGGCCGTTGGCAAGCTGGGAGACAAGTCGACCCTGCCGGAGTACCTGCAAGGGCGTGAAGTGCCGAGCCCGCGCAAGCCGCTGAGCGAGCTGGTGTCCGAAGGTGATTTCGGCCTCTGACAGCCAGCACCCTGCCGCCTGAACGCGGCAGGGTGTCTCTTGAGGACTACCGGGCGATCAGTTCGCTGAACGCCGAGCGCAGCTGCGTGATTTGCCGGTCATACACGTTCTTGACCGCCGGCACCATGAACTCGGCGGGCATACCGTTCATGTCGATGGGATAGAGCTTGTTGTCTGTTTTTGAGTACATGAAGTTACTCAACTGCGGGTCGTTATGAAAAATATCCCTGGCCTCCATTTGCGCTACCGCGTCGTCGAGTAACGAACGAGCTTCGGCGGGCAGGCTGCCTTTTTCGACATGGGCAAGATCAACCCCGTCAATTTTGCCCATCTTTATGTATTTGCGGCCGTCCTCGATCAATACCTCGGCAAAGCCCTCTCCGTAGTACTTGTTCAAATTGACCACTTCCATGTCGACGTAGCCCTCTACCGAGGTCAAGCGGGTCGGCCCCAAATCTTTATAAACACTCTTACCGTCGAGGCTTGTATACACCACGCCTTCGCCCCCACGGCCGATTTCGGGGCCGAGATCGGCTTTGACCGCAACCGGCTGGCCGCCCCGCGCGCCCAGTCGCCGCCATTGGTCATCCTGCACACGTTCGAGTAACAACGGAGTTTGCCGGTTGTTGTGGTACACCCGCGCCTGCACGCTGCCGTCCGCTCCGCGGGACACCTGCCGGACCTCATAAACGCCAGCCTGGCCGGACGCGTCGAGATGGCGCACATACGAGCGATGGCCGTCGGCAGCAACGTACACGCCCTGATTATTGCGCGAGAGCCCGGTGAGGCTCGACTCCGGTGCCCTGTAATGACGAAACAGCCCGTTGCTCAGCTCACCGGCAGAAGCACTGCCCCTGGTCACCCACCTGCCGCCGCTCACCAGCAGATCGCCGACGCCGCTCAAGGGGTTGAAGGCCTCCACCGCCGTTGCGCCAACAAACCTCACCGCCTTGGC
Source organism: Pseudomonas sp. TE3911 (assembly GCF_054062775.1). Classification (NCBI taxonomy): domain Bacteria; kingdom Pseudomonadati; phylum Pseudomonadota; class Gammaproteobacteria; order Pseudomonadales; family Pseudomonadaceae; genus Pseudomonas; species Pseudomonas sp. TE3911. Next base: position 3,851,044 of record NZ_JBSSFP010000001.1, read on the forward strand.
CGCCTGGCGCGCAGTGGTCAAGGCGCCGCCCAGCACCTTACCCGCCTGCAGGGCTTTGCCGGCGCCCAACGTAACCAGGCCAACCGCATCCAGGCCCAGGTCGAACACGCCCTGCCCAATGTTGCCGTTTTGGAAGTTGACGATAGCCGAGCGCAAGGGGATCAGGTTCAGGAAGAATTCGCCAATGGCTTCATTGCGGGCGCTGTCCCGATCAAAGGACGTCAGGCCCCGGGCCTCGTTCATCAGATCGTCGTTGTTCAGGTCGAGGGATTTGACGAACACATCAGCAATGGCATGGCTGCGCCGCGAGTTGAGACTGTCAGAGGCTTGGGTGCCTTGGGGTTGCGCCGGGAAATCGCTGTCGGGCTCAAACTGAACGGTTCTAGAAAGAATATTCGCCTCGCGCGATTCCATATTCGCAGCGGTGTAAGGCGAAGTACGTCGGCGCAATAGAAAGTTTTCTTTCTCAACGGTGCCGTTTCGCGTGTCGAGGGTATAGAGATTGACCTCGCCGTTTCGAGTCGCCTTCACCTCCAGCGTATGGCCGCGCACGTGCAGCGCCGGCGGAGTAAACAGGTCTTTGGCAATTGTGTACTGGTTGGTGTGGAAGAATTCGAGCTTGCCGAACTCCAGGTTATTGCGGTCCTCCAGGGGCAACGTGGCGATCATCTGCCGCACACGACTCTGTTGCCCGGTTTGATGGGCGCTGATCGCCTGGTCGTAGGCCTTCGTGAATGCGCTGGCGACCTCCAGCTTGCCTTGTTGGTAAAGGCTGCAAAAACGGTCAATGGGCAGGCGTTTGTTATTGCTCACCCAATGTTCATCGGTCGCCAATGGGCCGCCGTGCATGACGATATCCAGCATAGAGCGTGAGCCGGGATGGATGCCTGGGCGCCCTTTGGTGAGCCTGGCCTTTTGAAAATGCCTGACTTCGAAGAGGCTCGGGTCGACGTCAGGAAACGCCCGCTCAAGCAGGGCCAGCGCCATGGCTCTGCGGCTGGGGATTGGCGTTTGCAGGAGGGCGCTGGTGCTTTTCAGCGCGCTGAGCTGTTCGTTGTAGGCCGCCCTCAGGCGCTCCATTGCACTGGCCGATGGCATCTCATCGGTGCGGGTCAGCACACCGTTGGCCACGCCCCACTCCGTCAGGGCCTGCCCATCGATGCGCTGGCGAGTGGCAGCGTCAAGGGTGAGCGATTCGGCGTTCAGCAAAATTTCGGCATACCCCATACCGAGCGTGCGGCCTGGCGCGTGGGCTTCGATCCTGCCCACAGCCATCGCCAACTGAGCCCAGAGCACACTGGCGCAGGTCACGCTGGCGGGAATGTCCTTGACCAAATATTCAGGTGCGGAATTGATCAGTAAGCGATACGCGGCCTGGTGGGCTGCTTGAACGCTGGCACCGCCTTTTTCGAGTAAATGGCTGGCCAATCGTTGGATGACGACCGAAGGCGGTTGCCCCCAATGGTCGCTACGCGTCAGGTCAAAGCCGGACAAGTCTTCAAGCGGTGCAGGGAGATCGACCGGACGCGAAGGGTCAGGCTCGCGGTCGGGGGTGCGGGTTACGTCATTGTGGTGGGCGGGCGCCATCGGGCGCGGCTGAACAGCGGGGGAAATAAGGGGCGTCATGGAAATACCTGTCCTTAGCCAAAAGGAGTCCGTTAAAGGCGCGACCTTGCGCCCTTTGCGGCCCTTGGGTGGAACGCGCCGTCAATGCGGTTCCATCCTGACTGTCAGGTTTTATGTAGGCCCAGCGAGCGGCGCGGTGACGTCAGTACCCGCGCTCGAAATCCACTTCTCCGCGTAATGCCTGCTTGGCCTTATACGCGCGGACATTTTCCAAGAACAACTCCACCATCATCGGCGGCGACGTGGGTGCGGAACTGTGCCCGGTCAACAGCAACCCCCAGGCGGTCCAGAATGGATGACGCTGCGGCAGTGGCTCCTGGCGACATACGTCGATCACTGCGCCGGCCAGGTGCCCTTCCTTCAGGGCTTCGACCAGATCAGCATCCACCACCGCCACGCCACGGCCGACATTGATAAACAAGCCCGTCGGTTTGAATTGCTTGAACAGCGCGGCGTCGTACAGGTCATGGGTGTTCGGCGTGTTGGGCAGCAGGTTGATCACGTAGTCCACCTCACCGACCAGACGCCCGATCTGATCAAGCCCGGCCACTTCGATAAACGGGGCCTGTTCACGCTCAGTACTGGCAATGCCATACAGCTTGACGCCAAACGGCACCAGAAACTCAGCCACACTCTGGCCAATATCGCCGGTGCCCACGATCAACACCTTACGCCCCGCCAGGCTCTGGCCGGTGCGGCTGTCCCACTTGCGCTCGACCTGGCTGACCAACCGCGCCAGTACTTCGCGTTCGTGGCCGAGCATATAAGTGAGGACAAACTCGGCCATGACCTGGCCAAAAATACCGACGGCGCGGGTCAAGCGATATTCGCGGGGCAAGCCTTCGGCCAGCAGGGGCGTGATACCGGCCCAAGTCGATTGCAGCCATTGTGGTTGGTGGCCCTGGCGCAACAGAGTGGCCAGCAGGTCCGGTTGGCCTAGCCAGACAGGGCAATCGGCGGCCAGACGAGACAGTTCGGCCGAGTCGCCACTGGTGAGCACCTCAAGGTCCGGCGCCACGTCATTGAGCAGTTGGGCGTAGAGCGGGTGATCCTGTTCAGCAATCAGAACACGCATGGTTCAAACCTTTCAAAAACAGTGCAGACGGCCGCCCGCTTCCTTACGGCCACCGCCCACTAATACGATTCCATTGAAACCTGTGCCCTGAAGCGGGCACTGACCGATTACATCGGGTCGTTACGACGCAGCAGCTCTTCGGGCAAGTGCTCGATGTACTCGTCCTCGGCCGGCGGCATTTGCAGGTGGTAGCCCTGCTTATCGAGGTTTTCCAGGACCACGACGATGTCTTCGCGCGACAGCTTGCGCTCTGGTGTCAGCACCATGTCGAAGGCGTGGTGCGGCTTGCCGAAGGCGACCATCAATGGCTCCGGCACGCGCTCAAGTGCATCGCTCTTGAGCACGTAGAGGTACATGCCGTCTTTTTTCAAGCTGCGGTAGATGGAACAAATACGTTTCAAGGCTGTTCTCCGGCAGTGGCCAGGCTGTCGAGCAGCGCCTGGCCCATCAACTCGCGGCGCCAGCCACGCAGCGAGTCTGGCAATTTATAAGGCCCATCGGGGTAGCCACTTTTAACCAGGGCTTCGAGGGTTTTCTTGCGCAGCATCAGTTCCGGCGCCATCTCCAGGCGTTCGGCGAATGTCTGGCCCAGGGCGCGCAGTTGCTTGATCAGCGTGGCAGCATCCACCGGCAGCGGTTCAGCCACAGCCGGCGGCCATTGGTCCGCGGGCACGCTGCCGGCACGTTTGATCAGGTCCAGCAGGAACTGGCCATCCTGACGCACGGTGCGCGGGTGCATGTCTTCGATCTTGCCCAGGGCGGCGAGGTTATCCGGCTGGGATTTGGCCAGGGGCCACAACGAGTGTTCACGAACGATGCGGTTGCGCGGCAGGTCACGGGCGCGGGCTTGCTGCTCGCGCCAGGCGCACAGTTCACGCAGTACGGCGAGTTGGGCGCGGGACAGTTTCCACGCCAGCTTGGCGTCGCGGTACACCTCGTACGGGTCGACTTCCCGGCGCAGGTTGGCCACCAGTTCGGCGCCATCTTCCAGCACCCAGGCATATTTATCGTCTGATAGCTGCGGCCGCAGGCGAATGTAGACCTCGGCCAGGTGTACCGCGTCTTCGGCGGCGTAGCTGATCTGGGTCTCGGACAACGGCCGCTGCAGCCAGTCCGAGCGGGTCTCGCCCTTGGGCAGCTCGATGTCGAGTACGGCTTGTACCAGGCGCGAGTAGCCCATGGAGAAACCGAGATTCAGGTAAGCGGCGGCCAATTGGGTGTCGAACAACGGCACTGGCAGGCTGCCAGTCAGGCGCAGCAACACTTCCAAGTCTTCGCTGCAGGCGTGCACCACCTTGATCACGGCTGGGTTTTCCAGCAGCTCGGCGAGGGGTTTCCAGTTGTCGATGGTCAGGGGATCGATCAGGTAAGCGCGTACGCCATCACCAATCTGGATCAGCCCGGCAATGGGGTAAAAGGTGTCGACCCGCATGAATTCGGTGTCGAGGGCGACGAATGGCAACTGCTGCCATTCGGCGCAATGCTGGCCGAGGCTATCGTTGTCGCAGATCCAGTGAATATCGATGGCCACACGGCTCTCCCTTGAAGAATGGCGCGCAGTATATATCGCGAAAGAGGCTAGCGAGCATCCGCAGTGCACTGGCAACCATGAAAACTCAGACAGGGGATGAAGAATAGCCCTACAGGACAGAGTTATCCTTTCTTACGAAGCACATAGACGCGCCACAGGCTGGAGCCGGGCATGAATTCCTGCTGGTTAAGGACCTTGAAACCAGCCTGACGAAACTCGTCGTCTACCGCCGTTCGCGAATTGACCGAGACAATCACCGTATCGCGGCTGACGCGGTGAAACTCCCGCAGCAACGCCAGACGTCCTTCGCTGCTGGGCACATGGCGAAATAACTCCAGGCAAAAGATGCAGTCCACTGCATTCGCCGACAAACCGATGGAAAACGCCGAACCCTGAAAGGTTTTGATCCGCTTTAGCAGCGTCGCCGGATGGTGGGTGCGCGCGTGATCGAGCATGTCCTGGGAGTTGTCCGAGGCAAGGATCACCCGGTTGATATGCTCGGCCAATACCGGCCAGAACCGTCCCGAGCCGCAGGCCAGGTCGAGGATCAGCCCCGGTTCGCCGGCAACCTTGAGTGCGTGGCGAACCAACCACTCGTCGCGCCATGACGCAAGGCGCCGCAGCATTCCGGGTGGGCGCGTGTCCGCACAGACCTTGGCATGTTCAAGGCCACAGCGCTCTGCGTATTCGATCTCGATGGAGGATGGTGGTTGTGGCGACATCACGGGCTCATTGGATTTAAACAGTGGTGAACGACCTTGATTCGCAGCTTAACTACCGCAACGTGAAAAAAAGGTCGAAGCCTCCACGCCCTTCAATCCATTCAGGCTTGATGCAGATACCAACGCCAATCCTGTTCGCCCACCTCGCCCATGAACTGCCGATACTCAGCGCGCTTCACCGCCAGGTACACCCCCAGGAACTCACTGCCAAACGTCTCGCGCGCCCAGCTTGAAGCTTCCAGCGCGCGCAGGGTGGTGAGCCAGTCGGTGGGCAGAAATTCCGTGGCCTGGGCGTAGCCGTTGCCTTCCACTGGTGCGCCCGGGTCGCGCTGTTCGCGGATCCCGCGATGAATACCTGCCAAGATCGCAGCAGCGGCAAGGTATGGGTTGGCGTCAGCGCCGCAGATGCGGTGTTCGATATGCCGGGAATTTGCCGGGCCACCGGGCACGCGCAGGCTGACGGTGCGGTTGTCCACGCCCCACGTGGCGGCCAGGGGCGCATAGCTGTTGGTTTGGAAGCGGCGATAGGAGTTGGCGTTGGGGCAAAACATCAGCAGCGAATCAAGCAAGGTGCTGAGCATGCCACCCACGGCCTGGCGCAACAGCGGCGTGCCGTCGGCAGCCTCGCTGGCGAACAGGTTATTGCCTTGGGCATCCGCCAGGCTGACGTGCATGTGCATGCCGGTGCCCGCCAGGTCGTCGAAGGGCTTGGCCATGAAGCAGGCAGCCATCCCGTGTTTGTGTGCCACGCCCTTGACCAGACGCTTGTAGCGCACCGCTTCATCCATGGCTTGCAGGGCGTCGGCGCGGTGTTCCAGAGTGATTTCCACTTGGCCGGGAGCGTATTCGGAGATCGCCGTGCGCGCCGGGATGCCTTGGAGCTTGCAGGCGCTATACAGGTCGGCGAGGAAGGGTTCGATCTGCTCCAGTTCGCGCAGGCCGTAGACCTGGGTCGAGCGCGGGCGACCACCGTCCACATTCCGCGCCGGTTGCGGGCGGCCGTGGCTGTCGGGTTTCTGGTCCAGCAAGTAGAACTCCAGTTCGGCGGCCATCACCGGGTAATAGCCATCGGCTTTAAGCCCGTCGATGACCTTCGCCAGCACATGCCGAGGGTCGGCCACGGTGGCGGGCAAACCTTCGGTGGGGTGCATGCTGACTTGCACCGCTGCGGTCGGGATCAACCGCCACGGCATAGGTTGCAGGCTGCCACTGACCGGATAAGCGCGGCAGTCGATATCTCCCACCTCCCACACCAGACCAGAGTTCTCCACGTCGTCGCCATTGATGGTCAGGCCGAGGATGGTACTGGGCAGGGGCCGGCCGCTTTCATACACCGCCAGCAGTTCATCGCGGTGCAGCAACTTGCCGCGGGGTACACCATTGTTGTCGAGGATAAACAGCTCGAACATCTCTATGTCCGGGTGTTGCTCAAGGAAGGACTGGGCTTCTTGCAGGCGCGCGAAATCGCTCATTGGGTTTCTCATACGTGTTCGTCAGGCAGGCGCACAGGCGCTGCCGGGCAGATGCGCAGGGGGCCGCGTCATCCATGGGGTAGATCAACGTAGGAGAAAGGCATCCGGCGGGCGCGCATGCCGACAGTGGAACAGCGCCCAGAACGCCAGTATGGACGGCAGTGTCGCGAGGTGGGTGGCGGCGGAACCGTCCATGGGAGAATCACGGTGATGAAGATGCCCGCAGCCTCACACGCCTGGATACGCTATTAAATTCAGGGATGACGGAGTTTGGTTACACCAACGCTAAACATTCGCCACGCCTTGCCACCCTGCCCCGGGCTGGAAATAATGACCGCCCCCGACCATGCCCCAAGGACTCGACCGCATGAAAGCTCCCTTCGCCCTGTGTGTACTTGCGAGCCTGGCCACCAGCGCCCTGGCCGACACTGCCCCGTCACGCCTCGACGACGTGCTCCAGCGCGGCACCCTCAGCGTGTGCACGACCGGCGACTACACGCCCTACACCAAGCTGCGCGCAGATGGCACCTATGAAGGCATCGACATTGCCATGGCCGAGTCCCTGGCCAAGAGCCTCAATGCGACAATCACCTGGGTGCCCACTACCTGGAAAACCCTGATGCCGGACTTCCTCGCCCAACGCTGCGATATCGCCGTGGGCGGTATTTCGGTGTCGCTGGAGCGTCAGAAAAAAGCCTTTTTCAGCCAGTCCCTCGGCGTTGACGGCAAGATCCCGCTGGTGCGCTGCGCCGATGTACAGCGCTACCAGACCGTCGAGCAGATCAACCAGCCCCAGGTGCGCGTGATCGAACCGGCGGGCGGTACCAATGAAGTGTTTGCCCGCGCCCATCTGGGCCAGGCGCAGATCCGCCTGCACGACAACGTGACCATCTTCGACGAACTGCTCGCCGGCAAGGCGGACGTAATGATCACCGACGCCAGCGAAGCCCGTTACCAGCAGAAGCAGAAGCCCGGGCTGTGCGCAGTCAACCCTGAGCGGCAAATGCAGTACAGCGAAAAGGCCTTTTTGCTGCCCCGCGATGATGTGGCCTGGAAAAGCTATGTCGACCAGTGGTTGCACCTGAGTGTCGCGACCGGTGTGTACCAGGGCATTGTCGACCAATGGTTGGCAGCGCCGTGAGCTAAGGCCGACTACGCTCTTGTCACACCAATAAGAACGAGGACGGAACATGAAGGGATTGCTCCGCATCACCTGGCTGCTGCTGTTGTGTTTCAGCCAGGTGCACGCCGAAACGACTCAGGATGAGGACGCCCAGGCGGCCAAGGCCCTGCTGGAAAAAGCCCTGGCTTACTACAAGACCAATGGCGATAAAGCCCTCGCCGTGTTCAGCCGCCAGGGGGAATTTATCGACCAGGACCGTTATGTGTTCGTGATCGATACCAAGGGCGTGCTACTGGCCAGTGGCGGCCCCTCCTCCGCGTTGATCGGCCGGGACGTTAACGAGGTATTGGGGCCGGACCTGAGCCAGTCATTCAAGGATGCCCTCAAGGTGCCTGAAGACCAGGGTATCCAGCAGGCCGATTACCGTTGGCAGAACTGGAACGACGGCAAGGTAGAGCGCAAACATGTGTTTTATCAGCGGGTGGGTGATCGCATCCTGGCCGTGGGCTACTACCTTCCACGGGCCACGCCGGAACAGGCGCGAGCCTTGCGCAACAAAGCGGTCAACGCGCTGCTCAAGGATGAACCCGGTACGCTCAAGGCCATCAACTCATTGCAGGGCGGCTTCCTACAGGATGACCTCTACGTGTTTGTGGTGGACCTGAACACCCAACGTTACGTGGCGCACGGCACCAACCTGCGGCTGGTCAACACTGACTTCAGCAAGATCAAGGACCCGGACGGCAAGCCGGTGGGCGAGCCGATCCTCAAGTTGATGGCGGAGCAGGACCAGGGGGAATACAAGTACCGCTGGAAAAACCCGGTGACCGACAAGATTGAGAACAAGCATGCCTATGTGCGCAAGGCCGGGCATTTCATGGTTGCGGTGGGTTACTACAGCCCGTGATCTGGACTGGAATGCAGTCAAATGTGGGAGGGGCGGTTCGACTTGCCCCCTTCCACACTTTGATCGCTATCGTGTCAGTTACTTAACTTTATCTTCCCGACCGCGCAGCACCCGGTTAGGCATCGCAATCGCCGCCGCCAACCCCAGCAACGAGACCGCCGCACTCACCATCAACGAATGTCGGAACGTCACCGCCAGCTCCCCGCGCAGTGCATCTTGCGCCGGGCCGGGAGCGGCGTTCAGGCCATCCAACAGCACATTGCCGGAGCTGCCCTCGGCCACCAGCGAACCGCTGGCCAAGTGAGCGAAGCTCGAATCCTGCAACAACGCCAGCAGCAGCGCCGACATGCACGCCACGCCCACCGCACCACCAAGGGAACGGAACAGGTTGGTGGTGCTGGTGGCGACGCCGATGTCGCGCTGTTCCACCGAGTTTTGCGAGCCCACCAGGGAGGTGGGGAATTGCATCCCGCCGGCGATCCCGCACAACAACATGAACACGCCGGTAAGCACTACGTCCTGGGGCGCGCTGAAGGCCATGCCCAGGATCGCCAGCGGGCTTAACAGTGCGCCGCCAAGGATCATCGGTTTATAACGTCCGGTCACCGAGGTCATGCGCCCTGCGGAATACGCGCCGATGGGCAAGCCGATGGCCAGTGGCAACAAGTGCAAGGCGGCACTGTCGGCCCCGCCTCCGGTCACGGTCTGAAAGCGCAGGGGCATCAGCACCGTCAGGGAAATCGCCTGGAAGCTGGTGAAGAACACCGTGCACCAACACAGCACCGCGCTGCGGTTGGCGAACAAGTGCATCGGCAGCAACGGCTCCCGCGCACGGCGCTCGTGCCACACGAACAACGCCAATGCCACCAGCGCGCAGGCCAGCAGCCCCAGCACCCCACTGTCACGCCAATGATGACCCTGACCAATTTCGGTGATACCCAGCAACAGGGCGGTCAGGCCAACGATCATCAACACGGTGCCGAGGTAATCGATGATCGGCTTGCGCTGCGGCACAGGCAGCCCCACCAGGGTGCGATGGGCCAAGTACCAGGCACCGGCGCCCAGCGGCAGGTTGATCAGGAATACCCAACGCCACGACAGGTACTCGGTCATGTAGCCGCCCAACACCGGACCGGCCACGCTGGCCACTGCGTACATGCTGCTGAAATAGCCTTGATAACGCCCACGTTCACGGGGCGGAATAATGTCGCCGATGATCGCTTGGCTCACCGAGATCATGCCGCCAGCGCCAATCCCCTGGAGCACCCGTGCCAGCACCAACTGCTCCATGCTTTGCGCCATGCCGCAAAACAGCGACGCCACGGTGAACAAGCCCATGCCGATCAGCATCATCGGCCGGCGCCCATACAGGTCGCCGAGCTTGCCGTAGATCGGCACCGCCACTGTCATTGCCACCATGTAGCCGGAGATCACCCAGGCCAGCAGGTTGACGTCGTGGAACCGCGCGGAGATAGCGGGCATGGACACGGCGACAATGGTCTGGTCCAGTGCGCCGAGGAAGATCGCCATCATCAACGAGGCGAGAATACTGCGCACCGCGGGAAGCGGTGGCGCGGGCTGATTGAGCTGAGTCACGACAGAACCTTCAAGCAAGGCCCGTGGGAAAAGTCGGCCCACGGCAATGCTCAATACGATAGCAGGCTATTCGATAGCCTCGTAAGGAAGCCCGACGTAATTTTCCGCGATGGTTTTGCGCCCGGCTTCGGAGTGGATGAAGTACTCCAGTTCGCTCTGGGCAATGCGCTGGCTGAAGCCGTCCGCCTCCGGGAATTGATGCAGCATCGAGGTCATCCACCAGGAAAACCGTTCGGCCTTCCACACCCGGCGCAGGCAGATGGCGGAATAGCGCTCCAACAAATCCACGCGCCCCTCGCGATACACCTTGAGCATGATCCTAAATAGCGTACTCACATCACTGGCCGCCAGGTTCAGGCCCTTGGCGCCGGTGGGCGGCACGATATGCGCAGCGTCACCCAGCAGGAACAGACGCCCGTACTGCATCGGTTCAGCCACAAAACTGCGCAACGGCGCGATGCTCTTTTCAATCGACGGCCCGGTGACCAACTGCTCGGCCAGGCTGCTGGGCAGGCGGGTTTTCAGCTCAGCCCAAAAGCGTGCGTCCGACCATTCATCCAACGGTTCTTCAGCCGGCACTTGCAGGTAATAGCGGCTGCGGGTCGGCGATCGCATGCTGCACAGCGCAAAGCCGCGGGGGTGTTTGGCGTACACCAGTTCGTCGTGCACCGGCGGGGTGTCGGCGAGAATGCCCAGCCAACCAAAGGGGTACACGCGCTCGAAGATTTTCAGTGATTCAGCGGGGATCGACTGACGCGCCACGCCGTGGAAGCCATCACAGCCGGCGATGTAGTCGCATTCCAGACGGAACGCCTCGCCCTGGTGTTCGAAGGTCAGCCAGGGTCGATCACTTTTGAGATCATGGGGCTGCACGTCACGCGCGTCGTAGAGCGTAACCGCGCCGGCAGCCGCGCGGGCGGCCATCAGGTCGCGGGTGACTTCGGTCTGGCCGTAGATCATCACCGATTGGCCGCCGGTCAGCGCCTTCAGGTCGATATGGGTGAGATGTCCGTCGAGCGCGAGCTCGAAGCCATCATGTACCAGGCCTTCGGCATCCATGCGTTGGCTAACGCCGGCTTGGCGCAGCAGGTCGACCATGCCTTGCTCCAGCACCCCGGCGCGGATGCGTCCTTGCACGTAGTCAGCGCTCTGGCGCTCTAGAATAAAGGTCTCGATGCCGGCGTTATGCAGCAGTTGGCCGAGCAACAGTCCGGAAGGACCGGCGCCGATAATGGCGACTTGGGTTTTCAGCGTTTTCATTATTTTTATGGCCCGCAAGTTCCACTCGAACGGATTGAGTGAAAGAGTTGTCATTGGTCTTGTGGCTGACATTTTTCACTTGAGTGCTTGGCATAAGAAGGTGAAAACTGCGACAAACCCTGCGCTTTTTGCCAATTTGGGCGATTACCGCACAACCGTCCTGAGTATCGGATTGAAACCATGACCAACACCGCGATTCCGGTCTTCAAGCTTTACGGGGAAAACCAGCAATGGCCGACCCCCGATTTGTTGCACTGCGAAACCATTTCCCGCCGCAGCCGGGAATACCAGTGGGAAATCCAGCCCCACCGGCACGCGGATCTGTGCCAGTTGTTGTACGTGCACAAAGGCCAGGCTCAACTGGAAATAGAAGGTCAGCGCACCACGCTCAACGAAGCCACGCTGCAGATATTGCCGCCGTTGTGCGTGCATGGGTTTCGCTTTGCCGAAGATGTCGAAGGTTATGTAGTGACACTCTCGGCGCCACTCGTGAGCCACTTGCAGGCCCAACTGGGCGCAACGGCCGGCGGTTTGCAGACCCTGGGCAGTTACCCGGCGGGCAAGGACAGTGACTACCTCAATAGCCAATTCGCCCGCCTGCAGGACGAATATGCAGAAGAGCAACCGGCCCGGGACATGATGATGCACGCCCTGGTCAGCGTGCTGCTGGTGTGGATCAGCCGTCAGGCCATCCAGCGTTGCCATCCGCGCGCGCCAAGAGGCCGCGAGTATTTCCGGCGGTTTACCCAATTGGTCGAACAGCACTACCGTGAGCACCCAAAGATTGAGGATCTGGCCCACAAGCTGGGTATCTCGGTCTCACATCTGAATGGGACATGTCGGGAACTCGGTGGCCAGCCCGCCCTGCAGATCATGCATGACCGCCAGTTGCTGGAAGCCAAGCGCCTGCTGACTTACACCAGCATGACCATCAATGAAATGTCGGAAGTGTTGGGGTTTTCCGACCCGACTAACTTTTCCCGGCTGTTTCGCCGCCGGGTCGGATTCTCACCCAAGGCGTTTCGCGAGCAACTCAAGGCCGAATCGACCACTACCTGAGCGCACTGAAACTGCCGGTGTGGGGGACACATTGGTCCTGGTTGCAGCTGATCGCAAAGGTCGGCTGCATACGGGTCTGCTCCACACGGTAGGCGGCAGTCCCGTACAGTGCGCTGGCCAAGGCGCAGAGAGTGAAAATCATCAGGTACTTTCTGGTTTTTATGCTCATGACAGAGACCTCTGGACGGATCTACATGACGCTGTTTAAAGCATAGGCCAGTCAGGGCGAGTTGCCATTATTGGACGACATTCAACAGGGTTATGTCGCCTCAGAGACCGATGTCCCACGCCGGCTCTTCAGGGAACCTCACCACCAGAAAATCCAGCAGGCTGCGCAACGCCGACGGCATGTGTTTGCGTGAGGCGTAGACCGCGTAGATGTTCATCTGCCGGGGTTCGGCGCGGGGCAGTAGGCGCACCAGTTCACCACGTCGGATGTGATCGCCGGCCTGGTAGCTGGGCAACATCGCCACCCCAGCGCCGGCCAGCGTCAGGCGTAGCAGCGTGCTCGCCTCGTTGGCGGTGATATTGCCGTGCACCGGCACCGACACGTGCTCGCCACTTTCTTCGAAATGCCACAGGCTTTTGCCGAAGTACGAGTGGGTCAGGCAGTTGTGCCGGGCCAGGTCTTCGACTTTTTGTGGGGCCGGATGCTCGCGTAGATACGCGGGGGTGGCGCAGACCACCGAGCGACAGACGGTCAGGCGCCGTGCGATCAGGTTCGGGTCCAGGTCATTGCTGGTGCGGATGGCCAGGTCGATGCGCTCGTCCACCAGATTCACCGTGCGATCGAGCATTTGCAGGTCGACCGTGACCAAAGGGTAGCGTTTGACGTACTCGGCAATCGCCTCGGCCAATTGCGCCTGGCCGAACGAGGTGCTGACACTCAGGCGCAGCAGGCCACGGGGCGCGTCATCGGGCTCACTGACGGCGGCCTGCATGTCGCCGCACAACTCCAGCAATTGGCGGCAGCGCGGCAAGGTCTCACCGCCCGCCGCCGTAAGACTAAGTTTGCGCGTGGTGCGGTGCAGCAGGCGCGCGCCGACCCAGTCTTCCAACTCGGCGAGGTAACGCGATACGACCGGCCGCGACAGGTCCAGATGGTCCGCGGCGGCGGACTGGCTGCCCAGGTCCACCACGGTGACAAACACGCGCATTGCTTGAAGACGATCCATGATTTGCCCGATTTCAGAAACAAACTATGTTCCAGCATCGCATTTTTAGTCTCGTTTAGTGCAACTAAGCTCTGTGCATCCTTTGAACCGATTGCTGGAGCTGCCCAATGCTTTCAACCCTCAAGCGCATGACCCTAGCCACCGCCGCCCTGGCCTTTGCCGCCCATGCCTCGGCGGCCGACTTGACCCTCGACGTGTACAACCCTGGCGAAGCGGCGATCTTCCCGGTGACCTCGGTGCTGGTCAGCGGCGCCAAAGACGCGATCCTGGTGGACGCGCAATTCGGCAAGGGCCAGGCCGAGCAACTGGTGCAAAAGATCCGCGCCAGCGGCAAACACCTGACCACCATTTACATCAGCCATGGCGATCCGGATTACTACTTTGGCCTCGACACCCTGACGGCCGCGTTCCCGGACGCCAAGGTGCTGGCTCCGCAACCGGTGGTCGACCACATCAACGCCACCGTGGCCGGCAAACTTGAGTTCTGGGGCCCGAAAATGGGCGCCGACAAACCGGCTAAAACCATCGTGCCCCAGGTGCTGCAAGGCCATAGCCTGACCCTTGAAGGGAAACAGTTGGACGTTATCGGCCTGGACGGCCCGCAGCCGGATCGCAGCTTTGTGTGGATCCCGTCGATCAAGGCGGTGGTCGGTGGCGTCGTGGTTGCCCAAAACATCCATGTGTGGATGGCCGATACCCAGGGCGCGCAATCCCACAAAGACTGGCTGGCCACCCTGCAACGCATCGAAAACCTGAAACCGCGTACCGTGATTCCGGGTCACTACCTGGGTACGCCGTCCGTGGCGTCGGTCACCTTTACCGCCGACTACATCAAGGCCTTCGACGTAGAAACCGCCAAGGCCAAAGACTCCGCCGCCCTCATCGCGGCCATGAAAAAGCGTTACCCCACCCTGGCGGACGAAAGCTCCCTGGAGCTGAGCGCAAAAGTCGCCAAGGGCGAAATGAAGTGGTGAAAACTCTCAAACCTTAACCGTACTGGAGAACGTCATGAGCAAGATCGCAATCATTGGGGCTACGGGCCGTGCCGGCAGCCAATTGCTGGAAGAAGCGTTGCGTCGTGGGCACAGCGTGACCGCCATTGCGCGTAACACCGACAAACTGGCAGCGCGCCCGAACGTCACTGTCAAACAAGTGGACGCGTTGGACGCCGATGCCCTGCAACAGGCCATCAGCGGCAACGACGTGGTGATCAGTGCCGCGCACTTCGCCACCCTGCCCGCCAGCGCCGTGATCGGGCCGGTGAAAAAGGCCGGTGTCAAACGCTTGCTGGTGGTGGGCGGTGCGGGTTCGCTGTTGCTGCCGGGTGGCGGTCGCGTGATCGACAGCGAAGGTTTCCCTGCTGAGTACAAGGCAGAGGCCAGCGCAGGAGCTGAATTCCTTGAAACCCTGCGTCAGGAACAAGAACTGGATTGGACTTTCCTGTCGCCATCGGCTCTGTTCGATGGCACCGAGCGCACCGGTAAATTCCGCCTGGGCCAGGATGATTTGCTGGTAAGCAGCGAAGGTACAAGCTCGATCAGCTTTGCCGACTATGCCATCGCGATGATTGACGAAGTGGAAACACCGAAGCACTCGCGCCAGCGTTTCACCGTCGGTTACTGACATTTGTGGGAGGGGGCTTGCTCCCTCCCACATTTGCCCTTCAGTGTTCTGGAGATTGTGCCTGGCTGACTAACCAATCCATTAGAGCTTCGAGCCCGGTCGACGGCGTCGTCCCCGGTGGATACACCAGGTAATACCCCATCCCCGTCTGTACCCGAAGTTCATACGGCATCACCAACCGCCCCGCCTTCACATCCTCGCCAATCAACGCACTGTCGCCTATCGCCACCCCGGAACCCTGGGAGGCCACCGTCATCGCCAAGTCCAGCGTTTCGAAATGATGGCCCTGGCTCAAATTGCTCAAGCGCGTGTTAGCAGCCTTCAACCATAACGCCCAGTCCCGTTCATCCCGCGTGGGATGCAGCAGCACCTGGTGCTGCAAGTCTTGCGGCGTGTGCAAGGCATCCGATAACCCCGGCGCGCAAACGGGCGTAAGTTGCTCATCGAACAAATGCCGCGCCTCGGCTGATTGTTCGGCAATGGGTGCGTAGATCACCGCTGCGTCAAACTGCTCGCGGCGAAAGTCCACGGTGTAAGCCACAGTGGTGGTGAGCTCCACCGGCACGTCCGGGCGCTCCTTTTGCCACTGCATCAAGCGCGGCAGCAACCAGCGCATCACACAGGTGGAGGCCTTGAGTTGCAGGGTCTGGCGGCGACTGCCGATCTGCTCCACCGCATCACCGAGCAAACCAAATACCTGCTGCGCACGCACTGACCACTCGCGCCCCTCTTCGGTCAGGCTCAAGCCCCGTGCCTGGCGTTGGAACAGCGCGTAACCCAAGTGACTTTCCAACCCGGCAATCTGCCGGCTCACCGCACCCTGAGTGATGTGCAGTTGCTCGGCGGCGCGGGTGAAGTTGCAGCACTGGGCCGTGACCCAGAAAGTGTGCAGCGCGGGCAGTGGTGGAAGACGTTTCATCGGGCTCAGCCATGACGTGAGGACATGGCTAGTATGACTTTTTATCGATTGTTGCCGCTACGGGCCAGCCGTTCCAATACCGCCTCGAATCAATAACAAGAGCGACTTGTATGGCGACCTGCGGCGAAGTGTTGGTGAAGCTCCTGGAAGGCTATGGCGTTGAACAGGTGTTTGGCATCCCCGGCGTGCACACCGTAGAGTTGTACCGCGGCCTGGCCCGTTCCAGTATCCGTCACGTCACCCCACGCCACGAGCAAGGGGCCGGGTTTATGGCGGACGGTTATGCACGCACCAGCGGCAAGCCCGGCGTGTGTTTCATCATCACCGGCCCAGGCATGACCAACATCACCACGGCCATGGGCCAGGCCTATGCCGACTCGATCCCGATGTTGGTGATTTCCAGCGTGCAATCACGCAGCCAGTTGGGCGGCGGGCGCGGCAAGTTGCATGAACTGCCGAACCAGAGCGCGATGATCGCGGGCGTGGCGGCGTTCTCCCATACCTTGATGTCGGCGGCGGAGTTGCCCGGGGTGCTGGCACGGGCATTTGCACTGTTCCAGGCCGGCCGTCCGCGGCCGGTGCATATCGAGATCCCGCTGGATGTGCTGGTGGAAAACGCCGACGCACTGCTGGGCAGCAAGCCGATCAGCGTCGCGCGCGCCGGTGCCGCACCCTCGGCGATCAAGCAGATGACTCAGTTGCTGGCGTGCGCCAAGCGCCCGTTGATTCTCGCCGGCGGCGGCGCCATCGATGCCGCGCCCGCGCTGACCCGCCTCGCCGAAACCCTCGGTGCGCCAGTGGCGCTGACCATCAACGCCAAAGGCATGCTGCCCGCCGCGCACCCGTTGCTGATCGGCTCCACCCAGACCTTGGTGGCCACCCGCGCATTAGTCGCCGAAGCCGATGTGGTGCTGGCCATCGGCACAGAGCTTGCGGAAACCGATTACGACGTGACCTTCGCGGGCGGGTTTGAAATTCCCGGCGCACTGCTGCGCATCGACATCGACCCGGACCAGACCGTGCGCAACTACACACCTCACGTCGCCTTGGTAGCCGATGCGCAGATCGCCACCGAAGCCGTGCTGGCCGAGTTGGACAGCAAGGAGTTACCCCTGCGCAACACCGACTGGGGCAGCCAACGCGTCGCGCGTTTGTGGGCTGAATTGGCCCCATCCTGGGACGCCGCCACCCGTGCGCAAACCCTGCTCCTCAATACGATCCTGGAAACATTGCCCGGTGCCGTCATGGTGGGCGACTCCACCCAACCGGTGTACAGCGGCAACCTCACCCTCAACCTCGACCACCCACGCCGCTGGTTCAACTCCTCTACCGGCTACGGCACCTTGGGTTACGCCTTGCCCGCCGCGATCGGCGCCTGGCTGGGGCGCGGCGATGGGCAACCGGTGGTGTGCCTGATCGGTGACGGCGGACTGCAATTCAGCCTGCCGGAACTGGCCAGCGCGGTGGAGGCACGCACGCCGATCATCGTGTTGCTGTGGAATAACCAGGGCTACGAGGAGATCAAGAAATACATGGTCAACCGCGCCATCGAGCCGGTCGGCGTGGACATCTACACACCGGACTTTGTCGGCGTGGCCAAGGCGCTGGGCTGCGCGGCTGAACGCATCGAGGGCATCGAGCCGTTACGCAACGCATTACTGGCCGCCTCTGATCGACAGGGGCCGACGCTGATTGAAATTGACCAAGAGCTTTGGATGAAGGAGGTCGCGGTATGAACGCAGTATTGAACGGTGTGTATATCGACGGCGAATGGCGTGCTGGCCACGACGTGCTGGAGGTGATCAACCCGGCGACCGAATCCCGCTTGGCCCAGGTCAGCGTAGGGGACATGGCTGCCGTGACCCAGGCAGTGGATGCCGCCAGTCGGGCGTTTGCCGGCTGGTCAAAAAGCACCGGCCGTGAGCGCGGCGCCCTATTACGCAAAATCGCCCAAGGCGCGCGCGAACAGCGCGAAGCCTTAATGCACCTGCAGTCGAGCAACAACGGCAAACCGCTGTTTGAGGCGGGCATCGATGTGGACGACGTGATCGCCACCTTCGAGTACTACGCAGGTGTTGCCGAGGACCTGGACGCCGGACAAGACCGGCCGGTGGCACTGCCCAGCGATGAGTTCAGCGCTCGCCTGCGCCGCGAGCCGTGTGGCGTAGTGGGGCTGATCGTGCCGTGGAATTTCCCCATGGTGACCACCGCCTGGAAACTCGCCCCCGCCCTCGCCTCCGGTTGCTGCGTGGTGCTCAAGCCGTCGGAAGTCACGCCCCTGGCAGAGCTGCAATTGGCGCGAATCATCGCCGAATCCGGGCTGCCCGCAGGCGTGTTCAACCTGGTCTGCGGCACGGGCCTGGCGGTCGGTGCACCGCTGGCAGCGGACCGTCGTGTGGCGAAAATCTCCTTTACTGGCAGTAATGCGGTGGGCGTGCAGGTGATGCAACGCGCCGCCGAAACCATCAAGGGCGTCAGTCTGGAACTGGGCGGCAAATCTTCGTTGCTGGTGCTGGCAGATGCTGACCTCGACTTGGCCGTGGAACTGGCCTGCGGCGGTGGATTTTTCAACGCCGGGCAGATGTGTTCTGCCACCAGCCGCGTCCTGGTGGCCGACACCTTGGCGGACGAATTCCTGCAACGCTTGCGGGCGCGGGCTGAAGGGATTCGCGTGGCTGACCCGTTTGCCGAGGACGTGGAAATGGGCGCGCTGATCAACCGTGCGCAGTATCAGCGGGTAGTGGGGCATATCCAGCGAGGCATCGAGGACGGCGCGCGGTTGCTGTGTGGCGGTGAACGTCCGGCGGATCTGGCCAGGGGTTATTTCATCCGCCCGACGGTGTTTACCGCTGTGCCGTTGGACAGTGCGTTATGGAACGAGGAAATCTTCGGCCCGGTGCTGTGTGTACGAAGTTTCGCAACTGAAGATGAGGCGATTGCCCTGGCCAACGACAGCGATTTCGGCCTGGTGGCCAGTGTGGTGGGCACCGATGTCGAGAGCGCCGAGCGAGTAGCAAATGCCCTGCAGGCCGGACTGGTATGGATCAACGCGCCGCAGGTGATCTTCCCGCAGACGGCGTGGGGGGGTTACAAGCAGAGCAGCATCGGACGCGAGCTGGGGCCTTGGGGGTTAGCGGCGTTTCAGGAGATAAAGCACGTCATTCGGTCTAACTGACACTGCAGCCCCTGCTGTAGAAGGTGAACCCCTGTGGGAGGGAGCTTGCCCCCGATAGCGGTGGATCAGTTACAGATGCTTAGACTGAAACACGGCTATCGGGGGCAAGCCCCCTCCCACATCTTGATTTGCGGTGTTTGTGGGAACTGCAATTTTTAGATAGTGCCTGCGACTTTCTCATTTGCCCCCCTGCCCCATGCGTGGCCTGATTCACCCTTGTTCACTCAAGGCAGGCCCATGGAAAACGTTCACGCAAAACCCACCACTGCCGTTTGGCTGATGATCAGCGTGGTGCTGGTCGCCCTTAACCTGCGCCCGTCGATGGCTGCAGTGGGGCCGTTGTTGTCTTCGATTCGTGGCGATGTGCCGTTGAGTTTCAGCAGCGCGGCGTTGCTGACCATGTTGCCGGTCATGACCATGGGCCTGGCGATGTTCTTTGGCATGGGCCTGGCCAAGCGTTTTGGTGAGCACCGCAGCATTGTCCTGTCGCTGCTGGTGATCGGCCTGGCGACGCTGTCGCGGTTGTTCCTGGATTCGGCGCTGGAGCTGATCGTCAGCGCGATTGCGGCGGGGATCGGTATTGCAATGATCCAGGCGTTGATGCCGGCGCTGGTCAAGTCGCGCTTCAGCGATAACGTTTCACTGTTCATGGGCCTGTACGTCACCGCCATCATGGGTGGCGCGGCGCTGGCGGCTTCGTTCTCGCCCTTCGTGCAAACGCACACCGGCAGTTGGCGTATCGGCCTGGCGATCTGGGCTGTGCTGGCGTTGCTCGCCTTGGTGTTCTGGTATGCCCAGCGCTCGGTAATGCCGCCATTACCCGAGGCCCGTTCCGGCCCGCAGGAATCATTTTTCGGCAATCGCCGCGCCTGGTTGCTGGCGATCTTTTTTGGTTTGGGCACTGCGTCCTACACATGTGTACTCGCGTGGCTGGCGCCGTACTACGTGGAGCAAGGCTGGAGCGAGCAGGACGCCGGTCTGCTGCTGGGCTTTCTGACCGCCATGGAAGTGGTGTCTGGCCTGATCACCCCCGCCATCGCCAACCGCCGCCAGGACAAACGCGGCGTGGTAGCCGTGCTGCTGGTGCTGATCATCATCGGTTTCTGCGGCCTGATTCTCAGCCCGCAATCCCTCAGTTTGCTGTGGCCGTGCCTGCTCGGCCTGGGCATCGGCGGCCTATTCCCCATGAGCCTGATCCTGTCCCTCGATCACTTGGACAACCCGCGCCGTGCCGGTGGCCTCACTGCCTTTGTGCAAGGCATCGGCTACCTGATTGCCGGCCTGTCGCCGCTGATCGCCGGGATGATCCGTGACCAACTGGGCAGTTTCGAATGGGCCTGGTGGTCGCTGACGGCGGTGATCGTATTGATGTTGCTGATCGTCACGCGCTTCAACCCGAGGCATTACGCGCAACATATCCGCTGAGGTCGTGTTGCAAACAGTATTTGTCCCACTGCAAACATAGAAACGCCCTACAGAGCTTTCTATTGGTACGCACGTTCCGTTAAGCTTTTGGGCTGTCTTGTACTGAGTTCGGTACAAAGGGTTTACGGACGAAACCGATGTTAAACAGTAACTTGCTCAGAAAACTCGATATGCAGGACTTGATGGTGTTTATCGCCGTCTACGACCAGAGCAGCGTTACCGAGGTGTCCGAAACGCTGTTCGTCAGCCAGTCCACCGTGAGCTACAGCCTGAAGAAGCTGCGCACCAGCTTTGAAGACGAGCTGTTTATCAACACCCGAGCGGGCATGCGTCCTACGTACAAGGCCACCACCATGTACGGCCATGTGCAGAAGATCCTCGAAAGCATCAACCTGTGCCACGCCGGTGGCCAGGCCTTCGACCCCACGCAAAAAGCCGTGACCTTCAACGTATGTGCACCGGAATACTTCGAACAGTTGATCCTGCCGCGCCTGCTGAAAACCTTCGACCGGGCCGACTTGCCGGTGATCGTCAATGTGCAGAAGCTGGAAACCGACATCCCCGCCGATGACTTGCGCGAAGGCCGTCTGGACTTGGTGATCTGCTTCGGCCCGCATTTTCATCGCGCCCACAAAGACTTCAAGACCCAGATGTTGCTAGAGGACGATTTGGTGTGTGTCTTCGATAAACGCTCAGCGCCCAGGGAGCCAGCATTCAGCCTGCAATCCTTCGTCGAACGGCGACATGTATTCCCCACGCCGTGGACCTCCGACACCAACATGATCGACGGCTGGCTGGCGCGCCAGGCCCACAAGCGCCAGGTGGTCGCCCGTGCTAACAGCTACAGCGCGGCATTGAAGATGATCACCGGCACCGACTTTATCCTCACCCTGCCCCGCCGCGTGCAAAAGCTACTGGCGCCGGAGCCGGTGTTCGGCCATTGCGAGGCGCCCAACGGGTTGCCGGGGTTCACCCTTGATATGCAGTGGAACGAAACCAGTGAACAGGACAGTGCCAATACCTGGTTTCGCGAGCAGGTGGTGAAGGTATGTGCCGATCAGGGCTTGTTGTAAGCCTTAGCCGATAGCGACTTTGCTATAGGCATCGCGGTCCATGTCGCGCAGTTCAACGCTCAGTTGTACCTGCACGCCTTCGGGCCACGGGCTAAGGTCCTGCAACACCGCCAGCAGGCTTTCCGACAGCTGCTGCTTGACCTGCGGCGAACGCCCGCTGAGCAATGACAGCTTCACCGCAATAAAGCCGCGCGGATTGAGGGAGGTACCTACCTGAAAATGCTCAAGCTTCACCGCACGGCTTTTGATATCGAACTCGGAGCCGAATTGCCCGGACGCCATTAGCACATTGTTGAGCCGCAACAGGGTTTTATCGACGGTCAGGTCTGTCAGGTTGGCGGTGTATTCCAGGTGCAGATGCGGCATGGGTTGCTCCGAGGCTTGTTGTAGGAAGATTCTTGAATATATAGCGTCACGCCTTGGCGCCCAACCCTCTATCGCTCATGAACGCCTCCAGTCTCGACCGCACCCAACGCTCGGCGGGGTCGGTGTCCACATGGCTGAGCCAAACCATGGACAAGTCCAACGTTGGTGTCTCGAACGGAAACGGCTCACAAAACAGATTGCCCGACACCGCCATGGCTTCGGCGGTGTAGTCCGGCAGGCTGGCGATGAGGTCGGTGCCGGCCAGCAACGCCGGCAACGCGCTGTATTGCGGTACCGATAAAACCACGTGGCGCTTACGGCCAATCTCGGCCAGCCACTCATCGGCAAAACCCGACACGTTGGCGGTGTGAGACACCAGCACATGGGGCCGCGAGCAATATTCGTCCAGGGTCAGCGGTGTGTCCGAGGCATCCGCGCGCAGGAGTCGCGGACGGATATGGCGCAGCAACTTGCGCTTGGCATTCGCCGGCAGACCACGGGTCTGGGTGATGCCAACGGTGATATCGCCGGACGCCAGCAGATCAGGGATGCGCCAATAATCCACATGCTGCACCACGAACACCACTTGGGGCGCTTCCTGGCGCAGCGCGCGCAGCAACGGCGGCAACAGGCCGAACTCGACATCGTCGGACAGACCGATGCGAAACGTCATGGTGCTGATGGACGGGTCAAAATCGTGGGTCAGGCTCAAGGCCGACGACAAGGAATCGAGGGCCGGGGACAGATGCTGAATGATTTCCTCGGCGCGCGCGGTGGGCTCCATGCGATGGCCAACACGAATAAACAATGGGTCGTTGAACAAGGTACGCAAACGGTTCAGGGCCGAACTGATGGTCGGCTGGCCGAGGAAAAGTTTCTCGGCCACCCGCGTCACATTGCGCTCAAGCATCAGTGCTTCGAAGACCACCATCAGATTGATGTCGGCCTTGCGTAATTCATTGCGATTCATCGGCGCCTGCCCGTTTCACCAAGACAGGTCGCAGTGTAGAAAGCGCGGCGCACGCCGTCTATGCGCTTAATTGCCGATAAGCTAGCATCACAGGCGGATAGGTTGCTCAGGGCTTGAGCGGAAACTCCTGATCGCGCTCGGAAAGCTCCGTACCGTCGTCCGGATGCTTCCAGGTCTGCGGCTTTTCCTCTTCGCGCTGCCGCTGGGGTTGCTCACGCTCTGGTTCATCGCGCCGCTTTTGTTCGTTACCCATAGCCACCTCTTTCCTTAAGCATAGGTCACCTGTTCAAGCATAGGACAGGGAAAGAGATTTTGACGGCCACAGGGATTGATAATCCCTGAACATCAATAAAGCCAAAATTTTCACTTATCATTTCTAAATGTGTCAGCCACTATCCATAGTCTTAAGCGAAATAAGCACTTTGAAAAGAACGCTGGAGACACAAAACCATGACTAGCCCTTCCCGCCCCGACTCTGCCCGCTCGAAAGTTGGCGCGGTATTCCGCGTTACTTCGGGCAATTTCCTCGAACAGTTCGACTTCTTTCTGTTTGGTTTCTACGCCACCTACATCGCGGCTGCGTTCTTCCCGGCCGCTAATGAGTTTGCGTCATTAATGATGACCTTCGCCGTGTTTGGCGCAGGCTTCCTGATGCGCCCACTTGGCGCAATCATTCTCGGTGCCTACATCGACGACGTCGGTCGCCGCAAAGGGCTGATCGTGACCCTCTCGATCATGGCCAGCGGTACGTTGCTGATCGTGCTGGTGCCGGGTTATCAGACCATTGGCCTGTGGGCACCGCTGCTGGTGTTGCTTGGTCGCTTGCTGCAAGGCTTCTCGGCCGGTGCGGAACTGGGCGGGGTGTCGGTGTACTTGTCTGAGATGGCCACCCCAGGCCGTAAAGGCTTCTACACCAGCTGGCAGTCGGGCAGCCAACAGATCTCCATCGTGGTCGCCGCTGCGCTGGGTTATGGCCTGAACGTGTGGATGGAACCGTCGGTGGTTGCCGACTGGGGCTGGCGCATTCCGTTCGCCGTCGGTTGCGTGATCATTCCGTTTATCTTTGTGCTGCGTCGCAACCTGGAGGAAACCGAAGAGTTCGCCAACCGCAAGCATCGCCCGACCATGCGCGAAGTGCTGGCAACCCTGGTGAAAAACTGGACCGTTGTGATCGGCGGCATGCTGATGGTGGCCATGACCACTACCGCGTTCTACCTGATCACCGTGTACGCGCCGACCTTCGGCAAGACCGTGCTGCAACTGAGCACCTCGGACGCCTTGCTGGTGACGTTGCTGGTGGCCGTGTCGAACTTTGTATGGCTCCCCATCGGCGGCACCCTCAGCGATCGCTTCGGCCGCAAGCCGGTACTGATCGCCATGACAGCGCTGGCGGTTCTTACAGCGTATCCAGCACTGTCTTACGTGGTGAATGCACCGAGCTTCGGCCATATGCTGGAAACCCTGCTGTGGTTCTCCTTCCTCTATGGCATGTACAACGGCGCGATGATCCCGGCGCTGACCGAAATCATGCCGGTGGAAGTGCGCGTGGCGGGCTTTTCCCTGGCCTATAGCCTGGCAACTGCGATCTTCGGTGGCTTCACCCCGGCGATCTCCACCTGGTTCATCCACATCACCGGGGACAAGGCCTCACCGGCCTACTGGATGATGTTCGCCGCACTGTGCGCACTGTGTTCGACCCTGGCGTTGTACCGCCGCGCCAACACTCGCGGGCAGATGCTGCAGGGGGCGGTATGATGCGACCTCTGCTCAACACACTGGCGGCCTTGGCCCTCGGCGCGCTGGCGCTGTCGGCCCAGGCCGAGGAGCTCAAGGTAATGACCTCCGGTGGCTTCACCGCCGCTTATAAGTTGCTTGGCCCGCAGTATGCCCAGCAAAGCGGTGACACCCTCGATACCATTCTCGGCCCGTCCATGGGCAAGGCGCCGGAAGCGATTCCCAACCGCCTGGCCAGGGGCGAACACGCCGATGTGGTGATCATGGTCGGCTACGCCCTGGATGACTTGATCAAACAAGGCAAGGTCGACCCAGCGTCTCGCGTGGAACTGGCGGACTCGCGGATTGGTTTGGTGGTGAAGGAAGGCGCGGCGAAACCCGCCATCGGCACCGATGCAGAGCTGAAGGCAGTGCTGAGCAAGGCCAAGTCAGTGGCGTACTCGGACAGTGCCAGCGGTGTGTATGTCGAGAAAGAGCTGTTCAAGAAGCTCGGCATGCCGGCCAAGGGCACGATGATCGAACGTATTCCGGTGGCTGAACAGGTTGCCAAAGGTGACTACGAAGTGGGTCTGCAGCAGGTCGCCGAATTGTTGCCCGTACCGGGCGTGACCTATGTGGGCAAAATCCCCGAAGACGTGCAGTCCGTTACGCGTTTTGCAGCAGGTATTCCGGTGAACGCCGAACACCCGACCCAAGCCAAGGCGTTGCTGAAGTACCTGGCCTCGCCCGAGGCGCAACCGCTGGTGCAATCCACCGGCCTGGATTCGGTGTCACGCTGACCGAAACGGCATCTCCCGCACCAACCGTTCCAACTCCAGCGCCGCGGGCGGCAATGTCCGCCCGCGGCGCTTGATCAAGCCCACATTGCGCATCACCTGCGGCTCCACCAACGGCACGCTTACCAGAACCGGGTGCGCGCACGCCGGCATTGCAATCGAAGGCACCATCGCTACCCCCAACCCCGCCTCCACCAACGCGATCATGGTGGTCACGTGGTGCGTCTCGCAGACACTCGGTTTTTTCACACGTACGCCGCGCAAGGCCTGGTCAAGCAGGAAGCGGTTGCCCGAAGTTTTGTCCACCGTGATGTAGTCATGCTCAAAGGCTTCGGCCCAGGTCACGCTGTCACGTTCGGCCAACGGGTGATCACGGCGACAGGCGAGTACGTATCGCTCCTGCAGCAGCAATTCGAACTCCACTTCATCGGGCAGGCTGCCGCTGAAACTCACGCCAAAATCCGCCTCGCCATTTTCCACCGCATTGCACACCTCACCGGCACTGGCATCCAGCACCCGCAGGCGAATCTTTGGATACAGCTTGTGGAATTCGGAGATCACGTGAGGCATGAAGTAGTACGCAGTCGAAGGCACGCAGGCGATGATGACATCGCCCATGCGCGTGGACGCGACGTTACTGATGCCCATCAGCGCGATGTCGAGGTCGTCGAGCATGCGCTCGACTTGCGGCAGGAATGCACGGCCCACCATGGTCAGGCTGACCCGTCGGGTGGTGCGCTCGAACAGCTTTACATCAAGCGCGGATTCAAGTTTTTCGATGCGCCGACTGAGCGCCGGTTGCGAGATACGGATGGCCTCCGCGGCGCCGCGAAAACTGCCCTTGTCTACCACAGCGCGGAAGGCTTGGAGGTCGTTGAGGTCGAAGTTAATGATCACGGAGAACGGCCAGTCAATAGCGGGATGGACGGCATTATCGTACGACTGTCGGTGGGAAGCCATGCATGAGGACCGCCAGAAAAACTGCAGTTGTGGCTTAGCCGGATTCTGAGAGCCCCGTCAGTTGCTTCCTGTTTTTTCTGACGTAAAGACACGCTCGCTCTGGTTCCCTAGAATCCCGCGTTCGACTTTATGACTAATGGACCCAGCCATGGCCGAACCGATCGTAAAAAGCACACCACTGACTTGGTACGTCGAGCATTTCGCCTTCTTCAGCGGTGCCTTTACCTTTCTCGCTATCGCGGGGCTGTTGATATTTATCTACCGACGTTCCGGATCGCTGCTGTTTTTGCGGGATTGGATATGGCGGTTTTTTGGGGGCAAAACGCGCTTCGAAACAGAACGTTTTGAACGCATGCGCAAGGATTTGCGCGAGCTTGAATATTACCGCTACGAATTCAACATCCCTGCCAAAACGCTGCGGGAGGCAGACTTGGCCGAGGATTGGATGTACAGCAATGAATTCGCCCCGCGCGACTTCGGCCGCGTGAAGCGCTACATAGAGTGGGGCGACTTCACAGCGCTGAATTTCATCACCCGGCGGTTCGCACAATGGCGCATCAACTGTTTTTTTGTACTCGCTTTCGTGCTTTTGGCAGGTGTAGCCATTGCGGTTCCTCTGATTGAATCAAAGTACCTGATGGTGTCCCTGAAAAACGCCCCAGATGCTCCATCGTTCTATTTATCTGAAGATAACGTGAAGTTCGGCATCTGGTCCGACAACGTCCTGATGGTAGAACACTGCCGGTCGTCCGAGTCGCTACAGGCTTTTCTTCTCCCGGGATTACCGGAAGAGAAACTCGACATCATTTGCTCATTCTTCCTCGACAAGAACTACAACAAATACGTACGAGAGGGTTTGAGCGAACAGCGCGGGCTACTGTTCTCGCTGGTACTCGTGTCGATGGCCTGGATGATTTACCTGGTGATCCTGATCGCGCGAATGGAAGTCGCCCGACGACTCTACAGACAATGGCAGGCCAACCAGTCTTGAAAAAGCTGCCTTGAAAAAAGCACTTAGGTGCGTAGTCTGCAATCCGTCCGTTTTCGACTGAGAGTTCAATGAGCAAGGCATCCGGCAGAAAAACGCTACATCGAGCGCTGAAAGGAGCTGTATGCCTGGTAGGCCTGCCCTGCCTCGCCGCGCTGGGCTTCTTCACTTGGCAAAACTTCTACCCCGTGAGTACGGCGAGCGGCTGGACTGTTCAGGTGCTGCACCGCGATGTGCCCAAAGCTGCCTCGCTGATGCCGTTACCGGACGGCGCGTTGATGGTCAGCCAGGAGCTCGACGACGCCAAGGGCAGTATCGTGCGCATTCACCTGGACGGGACACGCGAAGTGGTGGTGGGCAAGCTGTCCAAACCCGACGGTATGCTCTCCACCCGTGGCGGCTGGGTATTCAGCCAGGAAGCACTCGACTCTCCCGTCAGCTTCCTCAAGGACGGTACCGTCACAGAGTTATTCAGGGGCGAAAACGTGCAAGGTCTGTGGGACGACGGGGACTACCTCTATGCGATGGAGGACCGTCGCGACGAGGGCCGTCTCCTGCGTTATCGCTGGAGCGACCGGACCTTGAGCGTCGTGCGCAAAGACCTCGATGAGGGTGAATCCATCATCCGCTGCACCGATGGCCGCATGCTCTACACGAAGAAGAAAGAAGGCACGGTGCGTGAGCTAGCCGCAGACGGCAGTGATCCGGTGGTACTGGCCAAGCTGAACCAGCCGACGTTTTTGATGTGCGATGAGCGCGGGTTATGGATCAATGAAGACGCCACCCACCGTGCGCGGCTGTTGCTGATCGACAAACAAGGGCACCAGCAGACGATTTTGTCGTTCTTGAAAGCGCCACAATCGATCGTGCCGACTGCGCGCGGGACTTATCTGCTGGCCGAGGGCGGACGTGATCGCGTATTGGAGCTGACCCCGCCCCAACCCGCCGTCGCGCAGGAGTGAGCGCGCTGCTTATGCAGGTGATGCCATTTAGTGCGAGCGCCTCGGTGAGCGTCTCTCGGTAAATCAATATACCCGTCTCCCAAAAAACGATGGCGTGTCGACGAAGACCGGCAAACACCCAGGCTTCAATCTTGGAAGGAGGTATGAACAAAGCTGTGCGGAAGGGTATGTAGGACTTTTATGGCACCAAAAACGAAAAAGCCCCGTAGCTTATTCAGCTACGGGGCTTTTTCTATGTAATGGCGGAGAGATAGGGATTCGAACCCTAGGTACCGGTGAAGGTACAACGGATTTCGAATCCGTCCCATTCGGCCACTCTGGCATCTCTCCAACGGCGCGCATCATAACAGCATGATTCGTGGATGCAAAGCGCCTAAGCGATTTTTTTCCGTGCTATCAGATGCTTGCGTCGATTACAGCGGTACGCCGAGACGATTGGCGACTTCTTCGTAAGCTTCGATAACGTCACCGAGGCCCTGGCGGAAGCGGTCTTTGTCCATCTTCTTCTTGGTGTCCTTGTCCCACAGGCGGCAGCCGTCCGGGCTGAATTCGTCGCCCAGGACGATGGAACCGTCGTGGAACACACCGAATTCCAGCTTGAAGTCCACCAGCAGCAGGCCTGCGTCGTCGAACAGCTTGCTCAGTACGTCGTTGACCTTGAGGGACAGCTCTTTCATGCGAGCCAGTTGCTCAGCGGTGCCCCAGCCAAATGCCACGACGTGGGATTCGTTGATGAACGGGTCGCCCTTGGCGTCGTCCTTCAGGAACAGTTCGAACGTGTAAGGGTTGAGCTTGAGGCCCTCCTCCACACCCAGGCGCTTGACCAAGCTGCCGGCGGCGTAGTTACGCACGACGCATTCGACCGGGATCATGTCCAGCTTCTTCACCAGGCACTCGTTGTCGCCCAGCAGTTTGTCGAATTGGGTCGGAATGCCGGCCTCTTCGAGTTTCTGCATGATGAAGGCGTTGAACTTGTTGTTAACCATCCCCTTGCGGTCCAGTTGTTCGATGCGCTTGCCGTCGAACGCCGAGGTGTCGTTGCGAAACAGCAGGATCAGGCGGTTGGCGTCGTCGGTCTTGTAAACCGACTTGGCCTTGCCGCGGTAGAGTTCTTCACGTTTTTCCATGATGGGCTCCGCTTTGAGTGAGGTGGGCTAGGCGATATGTCGCCAGTCGAGCCCTGAATCTTGATCGGCCAATTGCAGCCAGTCCGGGTCGCACCCGAGGGTGTCGACAAAACATTGCCGGGCAAGCGTCGGCAGGTTGTTCTTGCTGCTCAGGTGGGCCAGGACCAGGTGTTGCAGGTCTTGCCAGCCCAACTCATACACCAGGTACGCCGCCTGGTGGTTGTTCAAATGTCCCAGTTCGCCGCCCACCCGCTGCTTGAGAAAGTAGGGATAGTGACCGCGAGCCAGCAGGTCTCGGCAGTGGTTGGACTCGATCATCAAGGCATCGAGGTCGCGGTAACCGTCCAGCACCTTGGCGCAGTAGGAGCCCAGGTCGGTCAGCACGCCGAAGCGTCGCTGGCCATCACTGAATACATACTGCGTCGGCTCCTGAGCGTCGTGCGCCACGGCAATCACATCAATGCTCAAGGCACCGATTTGCAGTTGCTCACCGCCAGCCAGGAAACCTGCGGGCTCAATGGGCTTGCGCATCCCGCGCAAGGTGCCGCGACTCAGGTACACCGGAAGATTGTAGCGCCGAGACAGCAAACCCACGCCATGCACGTGATCGGCATGTTCGTGGGTCACTAGAATAGCGCTCAGCTGCGTGGGGTGAACCCCCAGGCGCAGCAGGCGCCGCTCGGTTTCTTTTAACGAGAAACCACAATCCACCAGTACGTACGTGTCGTCGTGGGCGACCAGCGTGCCGTTCCCTTGGCTACCGCTACCGAGAACAGCAAAACGCATCGGATCAGCCCAGGTTGTCCTGAATTACGCCCAACACTTTGCGGGCTGTTTCAGCCGGCGCAACGGTGTTGATGTTCTTCTCAACAGTGACTTGCACAGTCTCGCCAACCTTGCTCAAACGAACCTGATAACGCTCGGCGCGGGTCTCGATTTCTTCCTTGGTCGGCTGGCTGCCAAACAGCTTGCCGAAGAAACCAGGCTCGTCGTCTTTGCGCTCGGCCTTTTCAGCCACGTTGATGTAGTAGAGGCCGAGGCTACGGTTGATGTCTTCAACACGCCAAGGGCCTTGCTCCAACGCGCGACCGACGCTGGCCCAGGCGCGGTCCAGGTCTTCACCCAGGTTCAGCACCACGTTACCACTGCCGTCCTCGGTGAGGCTGACGCGGCTCGGGGTGTCGTAATCACGTGCGGCGAGCAGGGAAACGGAACCGCCCTTCTCGGAAATACGGCTCATGCTGGCCAGCATCTCGTCGACCAGTGCCGAGTCAACGCCGGTGTTGACCGAACGGTTGGTGAAGGCGACGTTGGCGGTGCTGCCGGCAGGACGCTCGGCACTCACCACGTAGACTTCACTGGTATTGCGCTGCACGCCTGGCTCGATGCGAACACGCACGCGGGCTTCGCTGTCAGCCGCTACACCACTGGCTTGCAAACGCTTGGCCATGGTGGCGGACAGTTCGCTGCCTTGCTGCCATGCCGTGGTGAATTCGCCGGTCTGCGGGCGCTGCTCGTCGATGCGGAAACCGTTGTCCTGGAAGAACTGCACCGCCACTGGCCAGACTTCGGCAGGTGGGCGCTGAGCAACGATCCAGCGGGAATCACCGCTCTTCTGGAGGCTGTAGTCGCTGGCATCCGCCACGGCCGAGATCGGCTGTGGACGTGGCACTACGTATTCACCCTTGGTGGTGTCGTCGGCAACGTTGCGTGGAATCGGCAGCAACGGGTCAAGACGCTTTGCAACGTTGACGTCTGGCGGCAACTGCATCGGTTTGGTTGCTTGTGCTTCCAGGTAATCGCTGCCGCGGTCACGGAAGTAGCCTTCCGGGCCCCAGATCCAACCGCAGCCACTGGTGCTGGAGATAATCAAGGCAAGTGCGGAAAGTCCGGCCAATCGCTTCATGCGTAGTGCTTCCTCAATTAAACCAGGACGCCGGACTGGCGCAGGGCCTGTCGCAGCGGTTCGTGACAGGCTTCGCTGAGACGGGTGAGCGGCAGACGGATACCGTCCGGCATCAAGCCCATCTCGAACAGCGCCCATTTCACGGGAATAGGGTTGGATTCGATAAAGAGTGTCTTGTTGAGCGGCATCAGCTTCTCGTGGATCGCACGGGCGGTCACGGCGTCGCCAGCGATGGCAGCAGCGCACATGTCACTCATGGCACGTGGGGCCACGTTGGCGGTCACGGAGATGTTGCCCTTGCCACCCAGCAGAATCAGCTCGACAGCCGTGGCGTCGTCACCGGAATACAGCAGGAAGTCGCTGCTCACACCGGCCAGGATGTCTTTGGCGCGCTGCAGGTCGCCAGTGGCTTCCTTGATGCCGATGATGTTCGGCACGGTGGACAGGCGGATCACGGTCTCGGCCTTCATATCGCACGCGGTACGACCCGGCACGTTATAGAGGATCTGCGGGATGTCGACGGCTTCGGCAATGGTGCGGAAGTGCTGGTACAGGCCTTCCTGGGTCGGCTTGTTGTAGTACGGAGTCACCAGCAGGCAGGCGTCGGCGCCAGCCTTCTTGGCGTTTTTGGTCAGCTCGATCGCTTCGCGCGTCGAGTTGGCACCCGTACCGGCGATCACGGCGATGCGGCCCGCAACACGCTTGACCACGAACTCAATCACCTGGATGTGTTCTTCCACATCGAGGGTGGCCGACTCACCTGTGGTGCCGACCGCCACAATGGCGTTGGTGCCTTCTTGCAGGTGGAAGTCCACCAGTTTGCCCAGGCTGTCCCAGTCGAGATGACCTTGTGCATCCATGGGTGTGACCAGTGCCACCATACTGCCCGCAATCATGCAACCGCTCCTGCCGGAAAAAGAGAGCCGTAATGGTACTGGCGCCAAGATGCTTGTACAAGCGAAGTACCGCGTGAGGATGCGTTCTGGGGCAACTAAACGATGGGCAATGCCATCATTGGACGAAAGCATGGGTTACAGCAGGCTGGAATCACGCCGTTCACGTAATGAAAACGCCACCTCCTATCCCTTGGCGGCGCTTTTCGCTACCCTTCATGCTTTGATCGATACGGCCCTCATGGTATCGACCGCTCATCGTTTAGGAAGGCTGCATGTCCACCCCCACAGTTCGCGAACAATTCCTTGTTATCAGTGCCCTCGGCGCCAACCCCATGGAGCTGACGAACGTCCTGTGCCGCGCCAGCCATGAAAACCGCTGCGCCGTCGTGACCTCCCGCCTGACACGCCATGGCGAGTGCAGTGCGCTGGTCCTCCAGATCTCCGGCACCTGGGACGCCCTGGCACGCCTGGAAACCGGCCTGCCGGGCCTGGCCAAGAAACATGACTTCACCGTCAATGTAGTGCGTAGCGCCGCGCTGGAAAACCGTCCCCAGGCCCTGCCTTATGTGGCTTACGTCAGCTCGGCGTACCGCTCGGACATCGTCAACGAGTTGTGCCAGTTCTTTATCGACCATAACGTCGAACTGGAAAACCTGACCTGCGACACCTACCAGGCCCCGCAAACCGGCGGCACCATGCTCAACGCCACTTTCACCGTGACCCTGCCAGCCGGTGTGCAGATCAGTTGGCTGCGCGACCAGTTCCTGGATTTCGCCGACGCACTAAACCTCGACGCGTTGATCGAACCATGGCGCCCACAGAACCCAATGTAAGGAAGTATTCATGGCAGTAGTCATCGACCAACCCATAGCCGACTTCGAAGCCCAGGCCACCAGCGGCCAGACTTTTAGCCTTGCGGCCCTCAAGGGTAAGCAGGTGGTGATCTACTTCTATCCGAAGGACAGCACCCCCGGCTGCACCACTGAAGGCCAAGGCTTCCGTGACCAGTACGCGGCGTTCCAAGCGGCCAACACTGAAGTGTTTGGCGTGTCGCGCGACAGCGTGAAGTCCCACGAGAACTTCAAAGGCAAGCAGGAATTCCCTTTCGAGCTGATCAGCGACAAAGACGAGGCGGTTTGCCAGCTGTTTGATGTGATCAAACTGAAGAAGCTTTACGGCAAGGAATACTTGGGTGTGGATCGCAGCACCTTCCTGATCGACAAGGAAGGCGTGCTGCGCCAGGAATGGCGTGGCGTAAAAGTGCCAGGGCATGTGGATGCTGTACTGACAGCAGCGCAGGCTTTGAATAAGGCCTGAAAATGTGAGAGGGGGAGCAGGCTCCCCCTTTCCGTTTCAGAGTAAAGGCGCCACCACTGGCTCCTGCCGCGGCCACGCATCCAGCACTGCCTTGAACAGCGTTGCCAGGGGAATCGCAAAGAACACCCCCCAGAATCCCCATAGCCCACCAAACAACAATACCGCGCAAATGATCGCCACCGGATGCAGGTTGACCGCCTCCGAGAAGAGCAACGGCACCAGCACGTTGCCATCCAGGGTCTGGATGATCCCGTACACCGCCATCAGGTAGATGAACTGGTCGCTCCAGCCCCACTGGAACAAAGCGATCAGCGTAACTGGTACGGTCACCACTACCGCGCCGACATAGGGCACCACCACTGAAATACCGACCAGCAATGCCAACAGGGCCGCGTAATTCAGGTCCAGGGCAATAAAAGCGATGTAGGTAACGCCGCCGCAGATAATGATCTCGATGACTTTGCCACGAATGTAGTTGGCGATCTGCCGGTTCATTTCCTCGGCAACCCGAGTAATTAGCGCTCGCTCACGCGGCAGATAGCCACTCACCCAGCGACCGATCATGGCGCGATCCTTGAGAAAGAAGAACACCAGGATCGGGACAAGCACCAGGTAGATCATGATATTGACCAGCAGCGGCAAGCTGGACAGGGAAAACGTCAGCGCCCATTGCCCGAATTTCCCGATTTCGCCGCGCGCCACTTCAATGGCCTGCAACACCTGCTCATCCGATACCAGATGCGGATAGCGCTCCGGCAACAGCAGCAACAGCGACTGCCACTTGGCGAGCATGCCCGGCAACTCGTTGAACAGCGTTATCAGTTGGTGCCACAGCAGCGGCAACACCACCACGATAAACACCACCAGCAGGCCCATGAACAAGGCGAAGACCAGCCCCACTGCCGCACCACCTGGCAAGCGCAAACGCTCAAGGGTGGTGACCAGGCCCTGCATCAGGTAAGCGAGCACCATCCCCGCAAGTACGGGCGCCAGCATGCCACCCAAGGTGAGGACTGCGGTAAAGGCCAAAAACAACAGGACGGCTAGTACCACGGCTTCTTCATCAGAGAAGTAGCGCTGGATCCAGTCTCGTAACACTTTGAACATCAATCAACCTCGGGTGGTAGGGGCAACGGCTCAGGCCTTGCGCAACCAGTAACGGTACACACCGGCGGCATCTTCTTCATGCAACAACGTGTGGCCGGCCAGTTTGGCAAATGTGCGGAAATCCCTCTGGGAACCTGCGTCCGTTGCGGTCACCTTGAGCACGGCACCGCTGGTCAATCGGTTGAGTTCCAGCTTGGCCTTGAGCAAGGGCAACGGGCAATTGAGGCCGCTGGCGTCGAGCTCGGCATCAAAGGCTACAGCGTCGGTCATGGTTTTACTCCGGGCAAGCGTTCGGGGTGCTTAGAATATCTGGTCCGAAGCTCAGTGTCCGGCTACAGTAAGCTCTTTGTCGAAAGGCTATGTGCATGACTTTTTTGCGCCCCACCCTGCTGACGCTGGCTTGCCTGCTGGCCTCTCCAGGCTTCGCTGACGACCTGCCGTCGCTTGGCGACGCCAGTTCTGCCATTGTCTCGCCACAACAGGAATTCCAACTGGGCCGTGCCTGGCTGGCCTACCTGCGTGGGCAGGTTTCCCAACTGAACGACCCGCAACTCAAAGACTACGTCGAAACCAGCGTGTATAAGCTGGTAGAAACCAGCCAGGTGAACGACCGACGTCTGGAGTTCATCCTGATCAACAGCCCGCAACTCAACGCGTTTGCCGCGCCAGGCGGTATCGTCGGCGTGAACGGCGGCCTGTTCCTCAACGCCCAGACCGAAGGAGAATACGCCTCGGTGCTGGCGCACGAATTGGCTCACTTGTCACAGCGTCACTTCGCCCGTGGCGTTGAAGCGCAGCAGCGCATGCAGATCCCGATGATGGCTGCTCTCCTCGGTGGCATCATCGCGGCAGCCGCCGGCGCAGGTGATGCGGGCATTGCTGCGATCGCCGGCACCCAGGCGGCGGCAATCCAGGAACAACGGCGGTTCTCTCGGCAGAATGAACAAGAGGCTGACCGTATCGGTATCGTCAATCTGGAGAAAGCCGGCTACGACCCGCGCTCCATGCCGACCATGTTCGAGCGCTTGGGGCGTCAATACCGCTTCGACGCCAAGCCACCAGAATTCCTGTTGACGCACCCGGTCACTGAATCGCGGATCGCCGACACCCGAAACCGAGCCGAGCAATCCAAGCCCGGCGGAAAGGAAGACAGCCTGCGCTATCAACTGATTCGCGCACGGGTGCAGCTGCAATACGAGGACACCTCAGGACTCGCCGCCAAACGCTTCCAGGCGCAACTGGACGAGAATCCGAAAAACGATGTGGCGCGTTATGGCCTGGCCATCGCCCAAATCAAGGCCTCACAATTCAAGCAAGCGAGAGATAGCCTGCAACCGCTGCTGGCCAAAGCGCCCAATGACATCACTTATAACCTGGCGCAAATCCAGCTGGACATAGACAACAGCCGTCTAGCCGACGCCCAGCAACGCACGGATCGGATGCTGACCCAATACCCCGGCAACTATCCGCTGAATCAGATCCGAGTCGACCTGCTGCTTAAACAAAATCGTACCGCGGATGCGGAAAAGGCCCTGGATGGCCTGCTCAAGTCTCGTCCGGACGATCCGGACGTGTGGTATCAAGTCGCCGAGACACGCGGGTTATCCGGCAACATCATCGGCCTGCACCAGGCGCGCGCTGAATACTTTGCTCTGGTGGGCGACTTCCAGCAGGCGATTCAGCAACTGGACTTCGCCAAACGCCGCGCCGGCAGTAACTTTCCATTGTCGTCACGTATCGACGCACGCCAGCGTGAGCTGATCGAACAGGAACGCCTGGTAAAAGGGATGATGAGCTAAACCCATCACCCACAAAAAAGCCCCGCCATCGTTGACCGACGGCGGGGCTTTTTATTGGCTTAGCGGATTACTCGGCCAGCTTGAAGGTAATGAAGCTGGCGCGCCCCTGACGCAGCACGCGCATCGACACCGAGCGATTCTTCGGCAACGCCTTGGCGATATCAGTGAACTGCTTGATGGAGTCAATCGCCTGATTGTTCAGATGGGTGATCACGTCCCCCGGCTGCAGGCCGATCAACGCTGCTGGGCCATCCTGCACTTCCTTGATCACTACGCCGCCCTTGAGGTCGAAGCTTTTCTTCTGCTCTTCGGTCAGCTCAACGACTGCAATGCCCAGACGGTTGCTGCTTCGCTCAGCACCCGATTTGTTATTGCCGAGGGCGTCCAGAGTCGCACCTTCTTCAGGAATAGCGCCTACCGTCAGTTCAACGTTCTGGCGCTTGCCGTCACGAATTACTTCCAGCTTGGCCTTGCTGCCCGCCTTGAGTGCACCGACCAGGTGTGGCAGGTCGGCCGACATGACAATCGGTTGGCCATTCATGGTCAGGATCACGTCGCCGACTTGCAGACCGCCTTTAGCAGCAGGGCCGTCGTCCTGGATCTGTGCAACCAGAGCACCAGCAGGCTTGTCGAGACCGAAGGACTCAGCGAGGTCTTTGTTCACTTCCTGGATCACTACGCCCAACCAGCCACGGCTAACCTTGCCACCGCTTTTCAATTGGTTGGAAACATCCATGGCCACGTCGATCGGAATAGCAAACGACACGCCCATGAAACCACCGGAGCGGGTGTAGATCTGCGAATTGATACCCACTACTTCACCGGCCAGGTTGAACAGCGGGCCACCGGAGTTACCTGGGTTGATCGGCACGTCGGTCTGGATGAATGGCACGTAGTTCTCATTCGGCAGGCTGCGACCAATGGCGCTGACGATACCCTGAGTCACAGTGTGGTCAAAACCGAACGGCGAGCCGATGGCGACTACCCACTGCCCGGCCTTGAGGTCCTGGGATTTGCCCAGTTTCAAAACGGGAAGGTCCTTACCGTCGATTTTCAGCAGCGCAACGTCGGAACGTGGATCGGTGCCCACCAGCTTGGCTTTCAGCTCGCTGCGGTCGGCCAGGCGCACGAGAATCTCGTCAGCGTCAGCGATCACATGGTTGTTGGTAAGGATGTAGCCATCAGGGGAAATGATGAAGCCCGAGCCCAGGGACTGCGCTTCACGCTGGCCACCACCACCGCCACGAGGCGTGCGCGGTTGTGGCATGCCGCGCTCGAAGAACTCTCGCAGCATCGGCGGCAGGCCTTCCAGGTCAGGCATCTGCTGGTTCGACACTTTGCGATCTGGCAGTTTCTGCGTGGTGCTGATGTTCACCACGGCCGGCGAGGCTTGCTCAACCAATTGGGTGAAATCAGGCAACTCGGCCGCTTGTGCAGGCAAGGCCTGGCCAAGCACCAGTACCGTGGCGACTATGGATAGGTAGGATTTCAAACGTGGTATCGACATACAGCTCCCGTTACGACGAGCAGGGTTGAGCGACAGGGTTCAAGAAACGCCGAAAACTGCGACCGACATTTTTGTTCCGCGAACAAAACAAGGCCAGAGCCGACAAGCCCTGACCTATAAAAAACATGGGAGATTTTTGCAAGTGAAAATGCTGATCCAGACATTTCATGCTCTCGACAGCCAGCCTGACATGGACGTACAGTGGAAGAGCAGGATGAACAACTCACGGCTGGATGGTGGCCTTTTTTTCACCGCGCACCGACAGCGCGATACGCTCGGCGGTGCCTATAGGAATTTCACCAACTACCGTCACCATCATTTCGCCGTCCACCGTATTCAGCCGGCGGGACACAGCAACCGTGGGGCCCAATTGAGTGCGGGTTTCAGTCACGCTCACAGCGCTGATCGGCTCAAGAAATACCGAAAAACGTGCCAGCCCGTCTTCATACATCAAGCTGTCGACAGTGGCTTTGGTCTGAGCATCTTTACGGGCACTGCTAGTGGTCAGTTGAAAACCCGGCGGCAACCATTCCAAATGCCAAGCCTGAGTGGGCTCTACTTCCGACGCCTTAGTATCTGAGATAGCGATAGACGTGCATTCACTGCTGGGCTGCAAATCACGATCGGTGGGCGAGGTAGAAGTATTCAAGCGTGTGAATTGAAAGCGCTCCAGTAACTGCCCTTGATCGTTCAGCAACAGGGACTTGAGCGGCAATGCGGTTTCACGATCCAGATGCAGCTCAAAGCCATAACGGTATTGATCACGTGGCGTGATCGAAACGATGACTGCATTACGGCCGGCCACGCGGGACTTGCCGATGATGGCCAATTCGTAAAATTGATTGAGTTTTTGCGGGTCAAGCGCTCGTGAGGGTGCATCACGCGAATTGCCAATGCCAGCAACCAGCGTGCCGCTGACACATTGGGTGCGGCCATCCACTCGCACAACTTCCTGGGCAGAACCATCGAGCTGCAAGAGCCGCTCGCGTACCTGACCATTCTGGACACGATGCCAGATGTCGTGGGTGGAAAAACTGCCGTTACGTTCATAGACGAACGTACCTTCAAAGCTTTGCTGCTGCTCTGCACGCCCAAGTCGAGTCAGCCAATCTTGGGCTTCATCGGCATGGGCGGGTAGTGCAAACCAACCACTGAGAAACAGCGTAAGGAGCGGTATGGCGCGCATAATGCCCCTTAGCGGTTTAGCGATTTTCCAGGCTTGCAGCGCGAGCGTATGGCAGAGCGCTTTCAGTGCCTTTCAAGGCTGATTCCTGTGCGTGTTGGCGCAAGTAGCCTGGAAGACGCTGGTCCTGCGATTGCCCTTGAAGTACACCGTTGGCCATAGGGCCGGTGGTGTCAGAGCTTTCCTTGTAGCCGGCCAGTACAGCTGGGCCTTTGACTTGCGGACCGGCCATGACCGGCTGCTGAGTCTGTTGGGCCAGTTCGGCACCAGCAATTTCGTCCTGGTTGTACAGGCGAACACCAGCAAGCACTGCAACTGTCACCGAGGCAGCGACTGCCAGGCGACCCAGGCTACGCCAAGGACCACGAGCAGCTTTTGCCGGAACGGCTTCATCGGCCAGCGCAGCAGAAACAGCCGCAGCAATATCCAGACGAGGGATTAGAAGATCCTTATGCATCACCGCCCGAGCGACTTGGTAACGAGACCAGGTGTCACGGGTTTCGGCATCATCAAATGCGTTGAGCACTCGACGAAGTTCCAGTTCATCCGCTTCGTTATCCATCACTGCGGACAGCGATTCCTGCAGGGCATCACGACTCATGGCGGTTCCTCTCTTGGCTGTCGCCGCTGTCTTTAGTTTTCCTGCAACAAAGGTTGCAAGGCTTTATCGATGGCTTCCCGGGCCCGGAAAATCCGTGACCTCACAGTCCCCACCGGACACTGCATGACGCTCGCAATGTCTTCGTAACTCAGACCATCGAATTCACGTAAAGTTAACGCCGTACGCAAATCTTCTGGCAGTTGCTGAATTGTGCGATGAACGGTGCCTTCGATCTCGTCGCGCAGCAATGCACGCTCCGGCGACTCAAGATCTTTGAGGCCGTGATCACCATCGTAAAATTCTGCATCTTCTGAACTTACATCGCTATCTGGTGGGCGGCGTCCGCGAGACACCAGATAGTTCTTCGCCGTGTTGATGGCGATGCGGTACAGCCACGTGTAAAACGCACTATCACCGCGGAAATTGCCCAGTGCACGATAAGCCTTGATAAAGGCCTCTTGTGCAACGTCCTGCGCTTCATGGGTGTCGTGCACAAACCGCACGATCAACCCGAGAATTTTGTGCTGGTATTTCAGCACTAGCAGATCAAATGCTCGCTTGTCGCCGCGTTGAACGCGCTCGACGAGCTGCTGATCCTCTTCCTGGGTTAGCATGAACACTCCTCGTTGTACTTGAAGGAGGCTTGCATAACTAAACGATCAGGCTTGCAAACATAGACTCGGACTTTTCGCAAAAGTTCTCCCCCTTCAAGCAAGTTTCCGGCATGCACTGATTTGGCACACACGAAAAACGCAGCGCGGGCAACGCCGGCTGCGCGAATAATCTTGTCGCCGGTTTTCTGACGCGTCCAATGCTCCCGACGGGCCAATAAACTCAACGTTTCCCAGCTTTCGGGCAACCTGCTATTGAGTCGGGGCTTATGCAAAAAGTTCCCGCTTCAACAACCGGCTGATTTTACCCGAGCTGCGCACCGTAATCTCACATTGCCACGAATGCCCGGCTATTGTGCCGCTCCCCCCCTCTATATACTAGTGGCCCGTGTGACCCTTTGATTCGCCGATCCAGGCCTCCTGTCTGCGCCTGACCTTTGGATCGCTTTTTGCGGAATCCTTCAAATGAGCCAACAGTTTCAACACGATGTCCTGGTGATCGGCAGCGGCGCGGCAGGATTGAGCCTAGCGCTGACCCTTCCCAGCCATCTGCGCATTGCGGTCCTGAGCAAAGGCGACCTGGCCAACGGCTCCACATTCTGGGCCCAGGGTGGTGTGGCCGCCGTGCTGGATGATACCGACACGGTGCAATCCCACGTCGAAGACACCCTCAACGCTGGCGGTGGCCTGTGCAACGAAGATGCGGTGCGCTTCACCGTCGAGCATAGCCGCGAGGCGATTCAATGGTTGATCGATCAAGGCGTGCCGTTCACCCGCGACGAACACGCGAGCAGTGACGACGGCGGCTTCGAATTCCACCTCACGCGCGAAGGCGGCCACAGCCACCGCCG
The DNA here is from genome assembly GCF_054062775.1 of Pseudomonas sp. TE3911. NCBI lineage: Bacteria > Pseudomonadati > Pseudomonadota > Gammaproteobacteria > Pseudomonadales > Pseudomonadaceae > Pseudomonas > Pseudomonas sp. TE3911. The sequence continues at coordinate 3,892,466 of NZ_JBSSFP010000001.1, forward strand.
CATCATCCACGCCGCCGACGCCACCGGCGCCGCGATCTTCAAGACCCTACTCGACCAAGCCCGCCAGCGTCCCAACATCGAATTGCTGGAGCAGCGCGTCGCCGTTGACCTGATCACCGAAAAACGCCTGGGCCTGGACGGCGAGCGCTGCCTAGGCGCCTACGTGCTCAACCGTTCCAGCGGCGAAGTCGACACGTACGGCGCACGCTTCACCATTCTCGCGTCAGGCGGTGCGGCCAAGGTCTACCTCTACACCAGCAACCCCGACGGCGCTTGCGGCGACGGTATTGCCATGGCCTGGCGTTCGGGTTGCCGGGTGGCGAACCTGGAATTCAACCAATTCCACCCCACCTGCCTTTATCACCCGCAAGCCAAGAGCTTCCTGATCACCGAGGCGCTACGTGGTGAAGGTGCACACCTGAAACTACCGAATGGCGAACGTTTCATGCGGCGCTTCGACCCGCGCGCCGAACTGGCCCCGCGCGATATCGTCGCCCGCGCCATTGACCATGAAATGAAGCGCCTGGGTGTCGACTGCGTGTACCTGGACATCAGCCACAAACCCGAAGACTTCATTAAGACCCACTTCCCCACGGTCTATGAGCGCTGTCTGGCGTTCAATATCGACATCACCAAAGGCCCGATCCCCGTCGTGCCCGCCGCGCACTACACCTGCGGTGGCGTGATGGTCGACCAGCACGGCCGCACCGACGTGCCCGGCCTGTACGCGATTGGCGAAACCAGCTTCACCGGCCTGCACGGCGCCAACCGCATGGCCAGCAATTCGTTGCTCGAATGCTTTGTCTACGCGCGCTCGGCGGCGGCAGACATTCTCGACCAACTGCCGCACATCCCGGTGCCGACCGCCCTGCCCCGATGGGATGCCAGCCAGGTCACAGATTCGGACGAAGACGTGATCATCGCGCACAACTGGGACGAGCTGCGGCGGTTCATGTGGGACTACGTGGGGATCGTGCGAACCAACAAGCGCCTCCAACGGGCTCAGCACCGCGTGCGTTTGCTGCTGGATGAGATCGACGAGTTCTACAGCAACTATAAAGTCAGTCGTGACCTGATCGAATTGCGCAACCTGGCCCAGGTCGCGGAACTGATGATCCGCTCGGCCATGGAACGCAAGGAAAGCCGAGGCCTGCATTACACCCTCGACTATCCACAGATGCTGCCAGAAGCCCGCGACACTATTCTGGTGCCAACCACCTTCGGCGGCTGAACTTCAGGCGTACCCGCAGGCGCCGATGCACATCGGCGACCTGCGAATCCCATGGGACACAGACGGAACGCATCCGCCACTCGCCCTGAACCCGATAGCGCAATACGACAATCAGCGGCAACGCCAGGCTGTCGGGGCGCAACTGCACGCTGTGCCAACCGCGCTCATGACTGAACAACTGCCAGCCATCCTCATCGCGACGCAGGCCAACAATCGACGAACGGTGAGTCAACAGGACATGGCGCGGCAGCACCCAGGCCGCATGGGCCAGGCATAACAGCACGCCAAGGAAAGCAAAGGGGGAATCGAGGACCAACAACGCACCCAGCGCGAATAGCTGGGCAAGCACATACGCCGCCAGCATTAGCCGTGAGGCCTGCCAGCGGCATTCAAAACGATTACTTGGGCTGAACACGGTCCAGAATGATCCGAACCATACGCTGCAGCTCAGGATCTTCCGATTCGGCGCGTTCCATGAACCAGCCGAACATGTCCTGGTCTTCGCATTCGAGCAGACGGACATAGAGGTCGCGATCTACTTTATTGAGCGTGGCGTACACCTCTTTGGTGAAAGGCACCAACAACACATCCAGCTCCAGCATGCCACGACGGCTGTGCCAGTAGAGGCGATTGATTTCTACTTCTTCGACCATGGAGCGCTCCTCAAATAGCGCGCAAGTATACAGGCACCACGGCCCCGGAACAGCCGGCTTTGGTCGCACCATATGGAAACTATCCATTTGCCGGGCGCCCCTCTATGATGCACCCATGACTTTTTGACCTGCGATGACCCATGGCTGACTCCGCTTTTTTCTGCCCGCTGTCCCACGAAGGCGTTCTGGCCGTCCGCGGCTCCGACGCTGCCAAGTTCCTGCAGGGCCAGCTCACCTGCAACCTCAATTACCTGAGTGATACTCAGGCTAGCCTCGGCGCGCGCTGCACGCAAAAAGGCCGCATGCAATCGAGCTTCCGTATCCTCTTGCAAGGTGACGGAGTATTGATGGCGATGGCCACCGATTTGCTGGAACCGCAACTGGCCGACCTGAAGAAATACGCGGTGTTCTCCAAGTCCAAGCTCACCGACGAAAGCGCCGCCTGGGTGCGTTTCGGCCTATCGAACGCTGACCATGCACTCGCCAGCCTGGGTCTTGAACTTCCACCCGAGACTGACAGCGTAGCGCGTGCCGACGCACTGATCGCCATCCGCGTATCCCCAGCCCGCGCCGAACTCTGGGTGCCTGCCGAGCAAGCCGACACCGTGCGCAGCCAACTGGCCGCTCACGTAAAAGAAGCAGACTTGAATGAATGGCTGCTGGGCCAGATCCGCGCTGGCATCGGCCAGGTCATGCCGCAAACCCGCGAAGTCTTCATCCCGCAAATGCTCAACCTGCAAGCGGTGGGCGGCGTGAGTTTCAAGAAAGGTTGCTACACCGGCCAGGAAATCGTCGCGCGCATGCAGTACCTGGGCAAACTCAAGCGCCGCTTGTACCGCCTGAGCCTCAACGCGGCTGACATGCCCGAGCCAGGCACCCCACTGTTTTCCGCCAGCCACAACAGCTCGATCGGCGAAGTGGTGATTGCCGCAAAAGCTGACCAAGCGATTGAACTTCTGGCCGTATTGCAAGCCGAAGCAGCCGATAGTGGCGATGTGCACTTAGGCACACTGGAAGGCCCAGGTTTACACCTGCTTGAGCTGCCTTATACCCTCGACCGCGATCGAGAAATCCAGCGTTAGTCGCCGTACCTTTTTGCAGCACCCTAGAGAGCATGAATGAACAAACTGGCGGAAAAAGTCCAACAGGCGTTGGTTAAGGCCATCAACAACGATGACCTGGTTCTGCCGACATTGCCGGAAGTGGCCCTGAACATCCGTCAGGCCGCTGAAGACCCGGAAATCAGCATCAGCCACTTGAGCAAAGTCATCGGTCGCGACACCGCGCTGTCGGCGCGCCTGATCAAAGTGGTCAACAGCCCGTTGTTACGCGCCACTCAGGAAGTCACCGACCTGCACACCGCCATCACCCGGCTGGGTACCAACTACAGCAGCAACCTGGCCATCGGCCTGGTGATGGAACAGATCTTCCACGCCCGTTCCGAAACGGTAGAACAGAAAATGCGCGATGTGTGGCGCCGCAGCCTGGAAGTAGCGGGCGTGAGCTATGCCTTGTGCCGCAGCCACAGTCAGCTCAAGCCAGACCAGGCAGCGTTGGGCGGACTGGTGCACCAGATCGGCGTGCTGCCGATCCTGACCTACGCCGAAGACCACTACGAACTGCTGTCGGACCCGGTCAGCCTCAACCATGTCATCGACAGCATCCACCCGGTATTGGGCGACAAGTTGCTAGGTGGCTGGGACTTCCCGGAAATGCTGGCGAAACTGCCAGGCCAGTACCTGAACCTGGAACGCGACTCCGCCAGCCTCGACTACATCGACCTGGTGCAGATCGCCGTGCTGTATTGCCATCACGGCACCGATCACCCCTTGGCAAAGGTGGAAGTTTCCAACGTGCCGGCGATGAAGAAACTGCGGGTCGACCCCTACAGTGAAAAACTGCGCGCAGAGCTGGATGAAGCCCGCTTGATGTTCGACTGATCAACCGGCGATAAAACTTACCCGCACCTTCAACCCCGCCTGCGCACCATCGTGCAGGCTGATCTGCGCCAGATGGGCGCGGCAGATTTCGCCGACAATCGCCAACCCCAGGCCTGAGCCCATGCCTTGCTGGCTGCGGCGGTAGAAGCGCTCGAACACCCGGTCGCGTTCATCCAGCGGAATACCTGGGCCGTCATCTTCCACCTCCAGTACCGCAGGCGCCGACACCCGCAAAATCACGTTGCCACCCGGTGGCGTGTGGGCCAGGGCGTTGTCCACCAGGTTGCTCAGCAACTCGTTCAGCAGCGTCGGCTCACCGCGCAACCACACCGGCTCGTCGGCCTCAAGCGCCAATGCCACGCCACGCGCATGGGCCAGGGGCGCCATGGCCATGCCCAGTTCACGGGCCAGCTGGCTCAGATCCAGCAACTGCGCCCCCCCTTCGGCAATCGCCCGCGCGCCATTTTCAATGCGTGCCAGGGACAGCAATTGATTGGCCAGATGGGTCAGGCGGTCGGTGCCCTGGGCGGCGGTTTCCAGGGTGCTGCGCCAGGTCGCCGGATCTTCCGCGCGCAGACCCAGTTCCAGCCGCGCCTTGAGTGCCGCCAACGGTGTACGCAGTTCGTGGGACGCGTCGGCAATAAACTGCGCCTGGCGTTCGAACTGCCCGCGCAGGCGCTCAGTGAAGTGATTGAGGGAACGCACCAGCGGGCCGAACTCATGCTGCACCTCCACCAATGGCAAGGGCCGCAAGTCGTCGGGCTGGCGTTCTTCCACTGCCGTGCGCAAGCGCTCCAGCGGGCGCAGCGCTGCGCTTACGGCGAACCACACCAATAACAACGCGCCGATCGCAAGCATGCCCAAGCGCAGCAAGGTATCGGCCATCAGGCTGCGGGCCATGCTCACGCGCGCTTCATCGGTTTCGGCGACGCGGATTTCCGCCATGCCGTTCATATTCGGCTCGGAGACGGCCTTGAGCAGGCTGACCACACGCACCTGCTGGCCTTGGTACGTGGCGTTGTAAAACCGCGCCAGCGCCGGATAGTCATCGGTGCGAGGCGTGCCCGGCGGCGGGCCGGGCAGGTTCTCGTAACCGGAGATCAGCTTCTGGTCGATGTCATTGACTTGGTAGTAGATACGCCCGGCGCTGTCGTAGGCAAAGGTGTCCAGGGCGACATAGGGCACGTTGGCGCTGAGGGTGCCGTCCACTTGGGTCAGGCCGGCCGCGATGGTCCGTGCCGAGGCCAGCAACGTGCGGTCATAGGCGGTGTCGGCCGCTTCGCGACCGTTCCAGTAGGCACTCATGCCACTGGCGAGCATCAACAGCACCAGCAACAGCGCCAAGTTCCACAGCAGGCGCCAGCGCAGGCTGCTGGGCTTATGCATCGCGGGCTTCCAGCAGGTAGCCAAGGCCGCGGAAGGTCACGATGGCGATGGGCTGGCCATCGAGTTTCTTGCGCAACCGGTGCACGTAGATTTCGATGGCATCCGGGCTGGCCTCTTCGTCCAGGCCGAACACCTGGGACGCGAGTTGCTCCTTGCTCATCACCCGGCCCGGGCGCGCGATCAAGGCTTCGAGCACGGCTTGCTCGCGAGAGGTCAAGGTCATCAGCTCGCCGCCCACGGTGAAGCGCCGAGTATCGAGGTCGTACACCAACACGCCGCAGGTCTGCTGGCGCTCGCCGCCCAGCACGCTGCGGCGCAGCAGCGCCTTGACCCGGGCTTCCAGCTCCGTCAGTTCGAACGGTTTGGCGAGGTAGTCATCGGCGCCCAGGTTCAGGCCATGCACGCGGTCTTTCACATCACTGCGTGCGGTGAGCATCAGCACTGGCAGATTTTTTCCGCGAGCGCGTAGACGCGCCAGCACCTCGAAACCATCCATGCGCGGCAACCCCACATCAAGGATCGCCGCCGCGTATTCCTCGCTGCTCAAGGCCAAGTCCGCGGCCACGCCATCGTGCAGTACGTCGACGGTCAAACCCGTGCTCTTGAGCGCCTGGGCGACACTTTCGGCGAGTTGCAGATGGTCTTCAACCAAGAGGACACGCATGGATTTCTACCTCGTTCATGGGTGGTCGATGCCACGCCTTGGCGGGCAGTTTACAGGCGCCGCCTGCCCTGTGAAGCCCGAAAACATTGAAAGGCAGCTGAAAGGTTAGTGAAAGCTTCGCCCTTTAGCATCCAGCCAAGGTGGGTCATGCCCGCCGAGCGACCAGATGAGTCGCGACCGAAAAACGCCTCGATGCGTTTTCGCCAAAATAAGAACAATAACGGAGTGCAACACGATGCTGTCGACCCAGCCCCAGGCTTGCCCGCCTGTTCGTTTTTCCCGCCTGACCCACACAGCCCTTGCCAGTGCCGCTGCCCTTGCCGGCTTTTCGCCGCTTGCCCAGGCTGCCTTCTTTGAAGACAGCAGCGCGACCCTGGAAACCCGCAACATGTACTTCAACCGCGACTTTCGCGACGGCACCAGCGCACAGCAATCCAAGCGCGACGAATGGGCCCAGGGCTTCATGCTCAACCTGCAATCGGGCTACACCGACGGCACCGTCGGTTTTGGCGTCGACGCGCTGGGCATGCTCGGAGTCAAACTCGACTCCAGCCCCGACCGCACCGGTACCGGCCTGCTGCCGACCCATGACGATGGTCGCGCCGCCGATGAGTACTCCAAGCTGGGTTTGACCGGCAAAGTGAAGATCTCCGCCACCGAGCTGAAGATCGGCTCGCTGATGCCTGAACTGCCGATCCTCAAGCCCAACGACGGCCGCATCCTGCCGCAGACGTTCAACGGCGGCCTGCTGACTTCCAAGGAGTTCAAGAACCTGACGTTCACCGGCGGTCGCCTGGACAAGGCCAAGGACCGCGACGACAGCAACTACGAGGACATCGCCCTCAACAACAAGAACAGCCGCTTCCTCAGCGGCGCCACCGGCAAGCATTTCAACTTCGGTGGCGTGGACTATAAGTTCGCCGACAAGATCACCGGTAGCTACCACTTCGCCCAGCTCGACGACGTTTACCGCCAGCACTTCCTCGGCCTGGTGGCCGCACGCCCGATGGGCCCCGGCACCTTCGCCACTGACCTGCGCCTGGCTATCAGTGATGACACCGGTGCTGCCCGTGGCGGCAAGATCGACAATACCTCCCTCAACGGCCTGTTCAGCTATGCCCTCAATGGCCATAAGCTCAGCGCCGGCTACCAGCACATGTCCGGCGACAGCGCCTTCCCGTATGTGGATGGCAGTGACCCGTACCTGGTCAACTTCGTTCAGATCAACGACTTTGCCGGCGCCGACGAGCACTCCTGGCAGGCGCGCTACGACTACGACTTCGCCAAGCTGGGCATTCCCGGCCTGAGTTTCATGAGCCGTTACCTGTCGGGTGACAACATCAAACTCAAGAACGGCGAGACCGGTAAAGAGTGGGAACGCAACACCGAAATCAAGTACGTGGTGCAAACCGGCACGTTCAAAGACGTCGCTGTACGCCTGCGTAACGCCACGTACCGTTCCAACTACTCAGCCCGTGACGCGGATGAAATGCGCGTGCTGGTCAGCTACAGCGTTGCCCTTTGGTAAGTGTGCTCTGGAAGTAGAACCTCACAACAATAAAGACGGAGATAACCATGACCCTTTCACTGCGTAAATTTGCCCTCGCCGCCGGCTGCATGCTGTTCGCCGGCCAACTGCTGGCTGCCGATGAACCCAAGCGCCCGGAATGCATCGCCCCGGCCTCCCCCGGCGGTGGTTTTGACCTGACCTGCAAACTGGCGCAAAGCGCGTTGGTCAACGAGAAGTTGCTCAGCAAGCCGATGCGCGTGACCTACATGCCGGGCGGGGTGGGCGCAGTGGCTTACAACGCGGTGGTCGCCCAGCGCCCTGCTGATGCCGGCACATTGGTGGCCTGGTCCAGCGGTTCGCTGTTGAACCTGGCGCAAGGCAAGTTCGGTCGTTTTGATGAAAGCGCCGTGCGTTGGTTGGCGGCAGTTGGCACCAGCTACGGCGCCATCGCAGTGAAAAGTGATTCGCCCTACAAGACCCTCGACGATCTCGTCAAAGCCTTGAAGAAAGATCCGGGCAGCGTGGTGATCGGTTCCGGCGGCACCGTCGGCAGCCAGGACTGGATGCAAACGGCACTGATCGCCAAGGCAGCCGGGATCAACCCGCGCGAGCTGCGTTATGTCGCCCTTGAAGGTGGCGGCGAAATCGCTACTGCCCTGCTCGGCGGTCACATCCAGGTGGGCAGTACCGACATCTCCGACTCCATGCCGCACATCCTGAGTGGCGATATGCGCCTGCTGGCGGTGTTCTCCGAGAAGCGGCTGGACGAGCCAGAAATGAAGGACATTCCGACCGCCAAGGAGCAAGGCTACGACATCGTCTGGCCAGTGGTGCGCGGTTTCTACCTGGGCCCAAAAGTCAGCGATGCCGACTATGCCTGGTGGAAAGAGGCGTTCGACAAACTGCTGGCCTCGGACGAGTTCGCCAAGCTGCGTGACCAGCGTGAGCTGTTCCCGTTCGCCATGACCGGCCCGGAGCTGGACACCTACGTGAAGAAACAGGTGGCTGACTACAAAGTACTGGCCAAAGAGTTCGGCCTGATCCAGTAATCGCCCCGCCTTCTAAGTGCGGCCACGCCCTCTTTCACAAGGGGCGCGGCCCAGGAGTTCTACATGCTCTTACAACGCATTTTTGCCGCTGTGCTGTTGCTGGCCTGTGCCGGCCTTGCATTGATGGCTTGGCCGTATCAGGCGGCATTTTCCTACGAGCCGGTGGGGCCTCGTGCCTACCCGCTGCTGATGCTAGGGCTGATGAGCCTGGCACTGATCTACATGCTGTTTCGCCCGCAACCTACCAAGCACACCGAGGAAGAACCGGCGCTGGACCGCCAGACCCTGATCAAGATCTGCATCTGCGTAGCCCTGTTGATCGTGTTTGCCGCCACCTTCGAACCCCTCGGCTTCATTCTCAGCAGCATGCTGATCGGCATTCCCATGGCGCGTCTGTACGGCGGCCGCTGGGTGCCCAGCGTGGTGATCGTCAGCCTGATGGCCATTGGTCTTTATCTGCTGTTCGATAAAGCCATGGATGTTCCGCTGCCCCTCGGCCTGCTCGACGTTCTGGAGAACTGATATGGATACTTTCGGCTATTTGGGCCAGGGCTTCGGCGTTGCACTGTCCCCTTACAACCTGGTGACCGCCCTCTGCGGCACCTTGATCGGCACTGTGGTCGGCCTGCTGCCGGGCCTGGGCCCGATCAACGGCGTAGCACTGTTGATCCCCATCGCATTCGCACTGGGCCTGCCGCCGGAATCGGCGTTGATCCTGCTGGCGGCCGTGTATCTGGGTTGCGAATACGGCGGCCGTATCAGCTCAATCCTGCTGAACATTCCGGGCGAAGCGTCGACCGTGATGACCACCCTCGACGGCTACCCGATGGCCCGTAAAGGCCTGGCTGGCGTGGCGTTGTCCTTGTCGGCATGGAGCTCGTTCATCGGCGCGTTTATCGCTACCTGCGGCATGGTGCTGTTTGCGCCGCTGCTGGCCAAATGGGCAATTGCCTTCGGTCCGGCGGAATATTTCGTACTGATGGTGTTTGCGATTGTCTGCCTGGGCGGCATGGCCGGTGACAAACCGCTGAAAACGTTTGTTGCGGCGCTGATCGGCCTCTTCCTCTCGGCAGTGGGTATTGACGCCAACAGCGGCGTGTACCGGTTTACCGGCGACAACATCCACCTCACCGACGGCATCCAGTTTGTGGTGTTGGTGCTGGGCCTGTTTTCCATCAGTGAGATCCTGCTGCTGCTGGAAAAAACTCACCGTGGCCAGGAAGCGGTGAAGGCCACCGGGCGGATGATGTTCAACCTCAAAGAAGCGGGTTCGGTGTTCGTGGTGAACATCCGCTGCGGCCTGCTCGGTTTCATCATGGGTGTACTCCCCGGCGCAGGTGCGACATTGGCCTCGGCCGTCGCCTACATGACCGAGAAACGCCTGGCCGGTGCCAGCGGCAAATTCGGCCAGGGCGACATGCGTGGCCTCGCCGCGCCGGAAACGGCCATCGGTGCTTCCGCCTGTGGCGCCCTGGTACCGATGCTGACACTGGGTGTACCGGGTTCGGGCACCACGGCGGTGATGATCGGTGCTCTGTCGCTGTACAACATCACCCCTGGCCCGCTGCTGTTCCAACAGCAACCGGACATCGTCTGGGGCCTGATCGCCTCGTTGTTTATCGCCAACATCATGCTGGTGATCCTCAACATCCCGATGATCCGCATCTTCACGCGCATTCTCGCCGTGCCGAACTGGGCGCTGGTGCCGGTGATCGCCATCATCACAGCGATCGGTGTGTATGCGGTGCACGCCACCACCTTCGATCTGTTCCTGATGGTGGGTATCGGCATCTTCGGCTACATCCTGCGCAAGCTGGATTTCCCGCTGTCGCCGGTACTGCTGGGCTTTATCCTCGGCGGCCTGATGGAGCAGAACCTGCGCCGTGCGCTGTCGATTTCCAACGGTGCGCTGGAAATCCTGTGGTCGAGCCCGATCACCTTTGGCGTCTGGGTGCTGACCGCCATCATGCTGTTTGTACCGTTGCTGCGTATCTGGCGTAAACGTGCCCAACAGCGTCGTGCCGTGGCCGATGTCTGAGGTCACCTTTAAACAATGGTGGGGAACACCGCTGGTCGGTCTGGCCGGCGGTTACCTGGCCAGCCTGGTCGGCTGGCCTTTGCCGTATATGGTCGGTTCGTTGCTGGCGATCATCCTCGTGCGTTGCCTCACGCCGTGGCAGTTGGCGGAGATTCCCGGCGGGCGCAAATGCGGTCAATGGGTAGTGGGCATCGGCATCGGCTTGCACTTCACCCCGTTGGTGATTGAACAGGTGATGAGCCACTTCGGCCTGATCTTCTTCGGCGCGCTGGTCACCAGCCTGTCGAGCGTGGTCGGCGTGTGGCTGATGCGCCGCAGCGGTGAAGACCGCGCCACCGCGTTTTTCTCCAGCATGCCGGGCGGTTCCGGTGAGATGGTCAACCTCGGCGCACGCAATGGCGCGGTGCTTAGCCGCGTGGCAGCGGGCCAGAGCCTGCGGGTGCTGGTAGTGGTGTTGTGTGTGCCGGCGATTTTCAAGTATTTGCTGGAGGGCGGCGCGCCGCAGTTTCATCCGGCACCGGTGAGTTGGGCGTGGCTGGCGTTGCTGTTTCCTCTGGGTGCGCTGGTAGCCTGGGGCTGGCAGCGTTTGCGTCAGCCAAACCCTTGGTTGTTCGGCCCCTTGTTGGTGAGTGCCACCGCCAGCGTGGTGTGGGACCTGCACATCGGGTTACCTGACGGCGGCAGCCAGATTGGCCAATGGCTGATCGGCAGCGGCTTGGGCTGCCACTTCAATCGTCAGTTCTTCCGGCGCGCTCCGTCGTTCATGGTTCGCACCTTGATCGGCACGGCGTTGACCATGGCGCTGGCGACGCTGGCGGCGGTGGGCTTGAGTGCCCTCACCCACTTGGACCTGCGCTCATTGACCCTGGGCATGATGCCCGGCGGCATCGCCGAGATGAGCCTCACGGCCGAAACCCTGCAACTGTCGGTGCCGCTGGTGACGGCGATGCAGGTAATGCGGTTGTTGTTTGTATTGTTTCTGGCGGAGCCGTTGTTCCGGCATTGGAACCGCCAGTCGATGCACTAAATAGACGCCTTTGCCTGGCACCCAGATGAAACTTTGCTACCATCTGCGGCTTCGGAAGAGGTGGATTCCATGCATATTCAAAAGTTACAGATAGAGAACTTACGGTCTTTTAAGGCCGTAGGGCTCGACTTCAATGTGCCCGCCACAAGTAACTTACAGATCCAATACCCTAACGTGAATGTCTTGCTGGGAGATAACGGCCTCGGCAAGACCAGCGTATTGCGTGCAGTCGCATTGTCGGTGTTGGGGCCTTTGCTCAGCGGAGGGTCCGGCTTTGTTCCCGAAGGCCTGGTTCGTCGTACTGACGCCGCTGAAAAAAAAACGCCTCCCGCCACCATTACTGCAACGCTCCTTTCGACTGACGAAGAAAAAAATCCGAAGCAGACAGACCACCCGCTGCCCGATCAATTTTCGCTGAAGACCCAAATCAGTTCCTTCGGCTCCACTGAGCGCATGCGCAGCAAAGTGTCCCCACGCGATATCGAGAATACGGTCGAGTTTCTTCAGTTCAACGAAGACAATCCTGCGTTTTTCATTGTGGGTTATGGGGCGAGCAGAAGTGTCGAAGCCTCCGCCAGGGTAGATGAAAGTGCACGTAAAAAATCGCGCCTGCGCCGTTATGAACGGGTTGCCAGCCTCTTCGAAGAACACGTCACGCTAATGCCATTGTCCTATTGGCTGCCTGAATACGCCAAAAGCAACAAAGGCCGATACACCCAAGTCATCAACCTGATAAACGATCTGCTGCCTCTGAACTGTCAAATTCAGAAAACGGTGCAGGAAAACGAAAACTTATTTGAAATGAACGGCATTGTGCTGCCATTCCGAGCCTTGTCCGATGGGTTCAGGGCTTATATTGGCTGGATAGGCGACATGCTGTTTCATGTCTGCCAGGGTGTCGCGACAGGGCTGAAACTAAGGGAAATGCGAGGTGTTGTAATGGTCGACGAAATCGATCTGCACTTACACCCTGAATGGCAAAAAGTAGTCGTCCCCACTCTGGCAAAAGCCTTACCCAACGTTCAGTTCATCTTCACCACCCACAGCCCATTGGTGGTGGGTTCATTGATGTCACAAAACCTCTTTTTGCTGAGTCAGGAGAAAGGTTCGACGCTCATAAAGCGGCTGCCCGAACATGTGAGGGGCAAGAGTTCCGAACAAATTCTGCTTTCGCCCTATTTCGGCCTGGACAGTACTCGCGCCGAGTCTACGTCAATCAAACTCAACGAACTGGCACGCAGTGCCGTTTCCGGGAATCGCGACGCCAGCGCCAGCTACCTGAAACTTATGGCAACCGGCCTAGGGTTCGACCAGCCCCCGTCACCACCGACCACTTCTGCGCCTAAGCGAAGAAAGAACGGGGAAGGCGTCAAGAAATGATCCGTTATCCAATCCTGGAGAAAGATCTCATTGCACAAATCAAAGAGCGGAATAAAACCTGGCTTGGCCGTGCCAAGGCACGTACTGGAACTTACGTGGCTGCCGGTAAATACACCGGCGGTACTGAGTTCTGGGGCCAGATAAAAACCGTCTATATAGCGCTGCAATACGAAAAATGCGCATATTGCGAAACCAAACTTCAGGGTTCGGTGCTGGCGAGCAAAGTCCACGAAGTGGAGCACTATCGCCCCAAGTCCAGTATCCAGGCCTGGCCCATACACCTTAACTGGGCCACCGGCGCAGCGAGCGCAACGGGGTACTACAAGCTCGCTTATCATCACTTTAACTATGCGATTGCCTGCACCCGTTGCAACTCAACCCTGAAATCAAACTTTTTCCCCATCCGCGGCCATCGCGATGTGCAAGGTTCCGACCCCGCACAAATGGGCAACGAGTTAGCGCTGCTGCTCTATCCGATCTCAACGGTTGACGTGGACGACCCGCAAACGATCATTACTTTTGATGGCGTATTAGCGGTTCCGGCGCAGCAAAACGGGCACGCCTATGAACGGGCGGTCACCAATATCGAATTTTTCCAGCTGAACCATGAGGACCTCACCTCACGGCGAGCGCTTGCACTGATAGAGCTCTGGGTTGCGCTGGAAGCCTTGGCGGCGGACAAAACCGACGTCGCGACGCGAAAGGTCGCACAGCAACTGGTGACCTTCAAATGCAGCGCCCAGAGTGAGTTCACCGCTTGTAACCTCGCTTTCCGACAGCTCTACCAATCCGATCACAACGCCGCCAAACAGATGGCTCTCTTACTGGCGCAAGCCCTCCCGGAATAACCCAAGCCCCCTCACAGCAGCGGCAGCCGCCACTCAATCGGCGTCTCGCCATTCTGCTCAAGAAACTTGTTGGTACGGCTGAAATGCCCGCACCCCAGAAACCCTCGATACGCAGACAGCGGCGACGGATGCACTGACGTCAGTACCAAATGCTTGGTGGCGTCGACCAGTTTCTGCTTGCCTTGTGCATGGGCGCCCCACAACAGGAACACCAAATGAGGCTGGTGCTCGCTGACCACTTCGATAATCCGATCGGTAAAGAACTGCCAACCCTTGCCCGCGTGAGCGTTGGCGTTGGCGCGCTCCACGGTCATGGTGGTGTTGAGCAACAACACGCCTTGGTCGGCCCAGCTTTGCAGGCAGCCATGGTTGGGGATGTCGATGTTCAGGTCGCGCTTGAGCTCTTTATAGATGTTGGCCAATGACGGCGGCGTCGGCACGCCCGGTTGCACCGAGAAACACAAACCGTGGGCCTGGCCGGGGCCGTGGTACGGGTCCTGGCCGAGGATCACGACCTTGACCTTGTCCAGAGGCGTGGAGTTGAGCGCATTGAAAATCAGCGGGCCGGGCGGGTAGATCTCTTTGCCGGCTACGTGCTCCAGGCGCAGGAACTCGCGCAACTGAGCCATGTAGGGCTTATCGAACTCATCACGCAGGGCGTGTTTCCAGCTGGGTTCGAGTTTGATACGGTCGCCTTCGGTCATAGTTGAATTGTCTTGTAAAAAAGAATGAGGCGAACCCTAGGAAAGCCGGCCTTGCTTGTCAATTGATCTGACACACCATCGGCACTTTCCCACGAAGCGATCATACTGATCCTTCACCCTCCCGAATGAGGTCACAATGAACCTGCACTTCGAAGAGCTCACCGGCAGCGACGGCGCCCGCGTCGGCATCGCCAGCCTTGATGCTGAAGCATCCCTCAACGCCCTGTCCCTGCCGATGATCCTGGCCTTGAGCGATCGCCTGGATGCGTGGGCCAAAGACCCGAACATCGTCTGCGTGCTGCTGCGCGGTAACGGGCCCAAGGCCTTTTGCGCCGGTGGCGAGGTACGCAGCCTGGCAATGGCCTGCCTCGAACAACCCGGCGAAGTGCCCGCCCTGGGTGCACAGTTTTTTGCCGCGGAATACCGCCTCGACTACCGCCTGCATACGTACCCTAAACCGCTGATCTGCTGGGGCCACGGGTATGTGCTGGGGGGTGGCATGGGCCTGCTGCAAAGCGCGGCCATACGCATCGTCACGCCGAGCAGTCGCCTGGCGATGCCCGAAATCAGCATCGGCCTGTACCCGGATGTGGGCGCCAGTTGGTTTCTGTCGCGCCTGCCGGGCAAGCTCGGTCTATTCCTGGGCCTCACCGGCGCGTACATCAACGGCCGTGACGCCTTGGACCTGGGTCTGGCCGACCGTTTCCTGCGCGACGATCAACAGGACGAACTGCTTGATGGCCTGCTGCAACTCAATTGGCAGGAACAGACCGCGATGCAACTCAACAGCCTGCTCAAGGCCCTGGCCCAAGAGGCTGTCAGCCAGCAGCCCGAAGCCCAATGGCTGCCGCGCCGAGCGCAAATCGACGAATGGCTGGACGTGGGCGATGTGCGCTGTGCCTGGCGAGCGTTGAGCCCACTGCGCGACCACGCCGACCCGCTGTTCAGCCGCGCCGGCAAGACTCTAAGCGAAGGCTGCCCGCTGACTGCACACCTTGTGTGGGAACAGATCCAGCGCGCACGGCATTTATCCCTGGCCCAAGTGTTCCAGATGGAATACACCCTGAGCCTCAACTGCTGCCGTCACCCTGAATTCAGCGAAGGGGTACGCGCGCGGTTGATCGATAAAGACCAGAAACCCCATTGGCATTGGCCAGATATCAATACAGTCCCGGACGCCGTGGTACAGGCGCACTTTCATAAGGCGTGGGAAGGTCGCCATCCGCTGGCGGACTTGTCCGATTACTGATTGTTTTCTCCCACAAAAAACGGCGCTTCCTGCGCCGTTTGCATTCAACTCAGATCAACGGTGACCGCCGCGGCCACCGCCATGACCTCCATCGCGTCCATCGCGTCCGTGCCTGCCATTACCCCCATGTTCGCCCCAGCCCTGGTTCGGATAAGGCCGGTAACCGGCCCTCGGCCCAGCCGGGTAATAGCGTGGTGCCGGCTGGTAATAACGCGGCGCCGAGTAGTAACGCGGTGCTGGTGCGTAATAGCGCGGCGACGGGTAGTAATCACGGCGATATTGATACGCCGAGCCACCCCCGTAGTAATACGCCGGCGCCGGTGAGGTATAGACCTCGGATCGATAGTAGCTCTGGCCTCCATCGTAGTAGGGCACACAAGCGGAAAGGGTCAGACCGAGTAAAGCGCTGAGCAGCAGTCGTCGATACATGGCGGCCTCCTGGACCGCGAAAGAGCACCTCCAGCGACGCGGGAGGGCGGCATTCAGCTTTCACTGAATGACGAAATATCTGACATCAAAAACCGAATCTGGTGCGTTTTGGTAACAGATTGATACATCTGCATCCGCCAGATTTGTCATCCGCCCAAAATTGCCCATTGGTCGGAGTTTTTAACTGGATGGAACATTTTTGGATGTATTGAAACTTTAAATAATTGGATAGTGTCACTATGACATCGCACAATGCCAAGGAGGCTCTAGCGCGAGCACTCTACCCATATGACCTCGGATTTAAGCCATGAAGATTTCAACCAAACTGTTGCTCTCCTTTCTACTGTGCGCAGTCGTCACCCTGGGCGTGGGTTTACTGGGTATCAAGGGTGTGGTTCGCCTCGCCAACGCACTCGAACTGACGTTTTCGAACAATCTGGTTTCCGTGAGCAACACCGCGGCCACCCTCAACGGCCTGGTCGCCCACAACCGGGGCTTATACCGGTTGATGGATGCCAGCCAGGGCGACGTGTCCCAGCAAGACCGCGACCGCGTGCGCCAGGACATCGCCAAAGAACTCACGAACAGCCAGGCTGCCTACAAGATCTACCGCGCCACCCCGCTGGAAGACGACGAACGGGCAGCAGGCGACAAGCTCGACCAGCTGTGGCCCGCTTACATCAGCAGCTCCGAACGCATCATGTCGATGCTCGAAAGCAATCAGCTCGACCAGGCCCGCGCACAGCTCAACAGCACCAACAATGAAATGTTCCGCCAGGCACGCGACTTGATCCGCGTGATGATCGAGTCCAACAACCGCCAGATCAAAGAAGGCTCTATCGCCGCTGATGAGCTGCGCGACAGCGCGTTGACCTGGATGATCAGCGGCATCGTGCTTGCCTTCATCATCGCCATCACCATTGGTGTGTTGATCACCCGCCTGATCACCCGCCCCATCGCCCAGGCCGTGGAAAGCGCACAACGCATTGCCAAAGGTGACCTGACCCAAGCCATCGTCACCGAGCGTACCGATGAAGCCGGGCAACTGCTGATGGCGCTGTCCGATATGCAGGGTGGTTTGAAAAGCACACTGATGGAAATCGCCAACGCTTCTGACCAGTTAGCGTCGGCCGCCGAAGAACTGAGTGCGGTCACCGATGAAAGCAGCCGTGGCCTCACCCGCCAGAATGACGAAATCCAACAAGCCGCCACCGCCGTCAACCAGATGACCGCCGCGGTGGACGAAGTGGCAAGCAACGCCGTGTCCACTTCAGAAGCCTCGCGCCAAGCCACCACCGAAGCCGAAGAGGGCCGTGAGCAAGTGGCCCAGGCCGTGTCCGGCATGGGTTCGATGGTGGTCGAGATCAACGACTCCACCCAATCGGTCGCCGACCTTGCTGGCCAGGTCCGTGAAATCGGCAAGGTGATCGATGTGATTCGCGGCATCGCCGACCAGACCAACCTACTGGCCCTCAACGCGGCCATCGAAGCAGCCCGTGCGGGCGAACAAGGTCGCGGTTTCGCGGTGGTCGCCGATGAAGTCCGCGCCTTGGCTCATCGAACCCAAATCTCCACGGTCGACATCGAAAAAATGATCGGCGAAGTGCAGGTCGGCGCCGATGACGCCGTGGCCGCGATGAACAAGAGCCTGACCTGGGCCAACAACACCCAGACCCTGGCACAGAACGCCGGTGAGGCATTGGAGCGCATCACCGCCAGCGTGGCGAAGATCAATGAGCGCAACCTGGTGATCGCCTCCGCCTCCGAGGAACAGGCGCAAGTGGCCCGTGAAGTGGACCGCAACCTGCTCAACATCCAGGACCTGTCGACCCAGACCGCCGCCGGCGCCCACCAGACCAACGCCTCCAGCCAGGACCTGTCACGCCTGGCCACCTCGTTCAATGTGCTGGTCAGCAAGTTCCAGCTGTAAGTAGCCTGCCGTGGGTTGGCGCTGTATCGTGCAAGGCCAAGCGAACCTTGCCCGATCAGCCCACTCCATGACCACGCCAACCCTATGCCCCGCCTGCGGCGCCCGCAACGATTGCACCCTGGCCGACCCACGCACGGCCGACCAGGCCTGCTGGTGCTACAGCGTCACCATCGACCCCGCCGTACTTGAAGCGCTGCCGGATGAACTGCGCAACAAAGCCTGCCTCTGCCCGCGCTGCGCCCAAGTCGATGAACAGTTGCGTCGCCGCGATGCGAGTTGACCGTTTCCTCAGCAACCTAGCGCAGTTCAATCGCAAGCAGGTGCGTCTGCTATTGGTAGAACGGCGCGTGAGCGTCGATGGGGTGATCGTCAGCGACCCTCACCATGACGTACGGGAATTCAGCCGCGTGTGCGTTGACGACAACGTGCTACAGGCGGGCAAACCGGCGCGTTATTTCATGCTGCACAAGCCCCAGGGGTGTGTGAGTGCGACCTCAGACCCGCAACACCCCACGGTGCTGGACCTGCTACATGAGCCGGACAAAGCGGATTTACATATCGCCGGCCGTTTGGATTTCAACACCACCGGCCTGATGTTGATCACCAATGACGGCCAGTGGTCGCGCCGCTTGACGCAACCGACGACCAAGTTGCCCAAGGTCTATCTCGTTGCCACTGAACAGGCCATCGGCGCCGAGTACGCGACCACGTTCGCGGCGGGCCTGTATTTTGCGTTTGAGGACCTCACCACCCAGCCAGCCGAATTGGAGCTGCTGGGGCCGACGACCGCGCGGCTGAGCATCATCGAGGGCCGCTATCACCAGGTGAAGCGCATGTTCGGGCACTTCAATAACAAGGTGATCAGCTTGCATCGCGAACGTATGGGACCGCTTGAGTTGGATGCTGCACTGGCGCCGGGCGAATATCGGCCGTTGACGCTTCAGGAAATCCTCCAGGTCTGATGACCGTTCAGCCGGTGATGGCAAAAACCCATTTATAGGCCTTGCGACATCCCGAGTCTGTGCTTGAATCAAGCTCACCAGTTTAAATATGACTGGCGAGTCGCCTATAACCTCCAAGAAACACCTTGCCCACGCCCGCGCTTTATTCCACGGGCCTTCCAGGCAAACAGCCCGCCATAACAACACCCGTCGGCCAGCCGTCACCGGACCGACATGGGCCTTCATTTTTCAGGCGTATGCCTACCTGTCACAAAGCTCGTGCAGAGTTATCTGCGCGCCCTACCCGCTTGCCAGGAGTCTTACGACATGAGGCCAGAAATCGCTGTGTTGGATATACAGGGTCAGTATCGGGTTTACACGGAGTTCTATCGCGCGGACGAGGCTGAAAAGACCATCATTCTGGTCAACGGCTCAATGGCCACCACGGCATCCTTCGCCCAAACCGTGAAAAGCCTGCACCCGCAGTTCAACGTGGTTTTGTACGACCAGCCCTACGCCGGCCGTTCAAAAATCCATAACCGTCATGAGCAGATGCTGACGAAAGAAGTCGAAGGCCAGATCCTCCTGGAACTCATCGACCACTTTGCCGCCGAGCATGTGCTGTCGTTTTCCTGGGGCGGCGCCGCCACCCTCGTCGCCCTCGCCCAGCGCCCTCGCCGCGTGGAAAAGGCCGTGATCAGCTCGTTCTCCCCGGTGATCAACGCACCCATGCGCGACTATCTGGAGCGGGGTGTCGACTACCTCGGCAACCTTGACCGCGACCGCGTCGGCCACCTTGTTAACAGCACCATCGGCAAACACCTGCCATCGCTGTTCAAGCGTTTCAACTACAAACACGTCAGCAGCCTGGCCGAACACGAATACGGGCAGATGCACTTTCACATCAGCCAAGTGCTCACCAGCGACCGACTGTGCTACCTCAAGGCCGCCAAGGCGATCGATATTCCGGTGCTGTTCCTGAACGGCGAATGGGATGAATACACCAGCGCTCAGGACGCCAGGCAGTTTGGCAACTACGTGGCCAACAGCAGCTTCAGCACTATCCAGGCGACGGGGCATTTTCTGGACATGGAGCATAAGGCAGCGTGCAAGGATAGCCGGGAGGCGGTGGTGGGCTTTTTGAAACCGGAGCGGCAGGTCAGCCGATTGCGTTATCACCAAGGTCAGGCACAGCATGCATTTGCGATTTGAAATGATGATTCATGGCCTGGCTCGTTGTGGCGAAGGATCAGCCGCCTTCGCCGCAACCTGCACATTTTCAAAGAAAAACTTCAAATCCATGTGAACATCTGGTACAAAGTCAGCCGCTCTGAGCGGGTATAGTTTAATGGTAGAACAGTAGCTTCCCAAGCTTCCGACGAGGGTTCGATTCCCTCTACCCGCTCCACTCAGACATAGCACCCACGCCACTATCGTTTTGGCGGGGGATGCCCAAGAAACCGGCCCTTTGAGGCCGGTTTTTTTTATGCCCAGGATTTTCTCGTCCGCAAACCTGTACAAATACAAAATTCTGTACAACTATCAACGCTGGAGCGCTGGCACCACGCCTCGCACGATCAAGGAGCCGCGCAATGACGCGTCTGCTGGTTTCACTGTTGCTGGCGTTGAGCTTGGCGAGTTGCAGCCATGTGGAGGTCGATCACTACGCCGACCAGAAACCACAGCTGGACCTTGAGCGCTTCTTCAGCAAACCCGTCAAGGCCTGGGGCATCTTTGAGAAACGCTCGGGCGAAGTCGCCAAGCGTTTTGAAGTGGATATCGCCAGCCATCGCGAGGGCGACAAATTAATTCTCGACGAAAAATTCCTGTACAGCGACGGCACTCGCCAGCGACGTGTGTGGACCCTTACGCCCGATGGCCCGGGACGCTGGCGCGGACGGGCCGGTGATGTGGTCGGCGAGGCCATCGGCGAGGTCGCCGGGAACGCGTTGCGTTGGCGCTACCGGCTCAACCTCCCGGTGGAGGGCTCGGTATACGAGGTGAGCTTTGACGATTGGATGTACCTGATGGACGAGGACACGATGATCAACCGGTCGAGCATGACCAAGTTCGGCGTGGAATGGGGCCAGGTCACGTTGTTCTTTCGTCGCCAATAACCCCCAAAGGTAGGGTGAACCATGAATGTACAAAAGCTGACCCAACTGGCCGAGAAAGGTGAAATACGTAGTTTGGAGTTGCTGTCCCTGGAGGGCGGTTTCTATATCGCTCGTGTGAAACTGGATCAGGTCGACATCACATTACTGGACGATAACGGCAAGACACTGCGGCTGCGGTCCAGCACGCATTTGCGCGACCTGTTGCAGGGTGTTCCGCCATTTCCCTGTGTGCTGGTGCAACAGTGCGCCCATGACGAAATGTGTGGCATCCGTGAGGGCGCTATCGGGGCGTTGCGCATTCCATTTTCGCTGGGTGCAACCCTTTAAGATCGTTGCGTGTTTGGCTCTCGTCCCGCTTGGCGTGAGCGCTGCACTCAGTAATCAACGCCCCTCTACGGCTGCCTGGCAACTTTACGACGGCAGACCTCGCACAGGTTCGCAGGGTCGCCAACCTGTCAGCGCGATCAACAAGGTCAGCAGTTGGAACACGATGATCAGCACCACACAACCCGTCCAGCCCCATCGTTCCCAAATCAGCGCTGGGACAATCGCACCGCAACTGCCCCCCAAGTAGTAACACGTGAGGTATACGCCGACGGCACCCGCCTTGTTGTCGCGCGCCGTCGCGGTGGTGAAGGCATTGGCCGCGGCCTGGGCGAGGAACACGCCAGTGGAACTGAGGGCCAGGCCCGTCACGATGCACCACAGAGAGGGCACCAGCGTCAGGGCCGATCCACTGACGCCAAGTACGGCAGCGACCGTCAGCAATTGGGCATGTGGACGCGCCTTGCTCAGGCGGCCGGCGATAGGAATCACAATCAGCGCCAGCAAAAACACCATGTACAGCGTCCCCAAGGCCGCAGACCCAAGGTTGAACGGCGGTAAGCCGAGGTACAAACCTGCGTAGGTAAACGCCGCCACCTGGGAAAACAACACGCAAAAGCCTACGGCGTACGCAGCCAATAACGGTTTGCGAAAAACACTCGTAAAGGAAGCCCTGCCCTGCTCCACTCGCGCACGATTGGCGGGCAACAGAAACTGGATAAACCCGCCGACCATCAGGCTCAACACCGCCAGTAACTCAAAGGCTTCACGCCAGCCTACATATTCAGTCATCACCCCCGTGACAAAACGCCCGGCAAACCCGCCCAACACCGTGCCCGCGACATAAAGGCTGGTGACTTCGGTGACGTTGCCACCGCGCCAACGGTCGCCGATGTAGGCCACGCTGGTGGCAAACACCACGGGTATCACCATGCCCTCCACGAAGCGCCACACCAGCACTTCAGCAAAGCTGTCGGCATAGGCGGTCATGAGTGTCGGCCCCGCCAGCAGCAACGCGGCCACGCAGATCACCGTGCGTTGCTCGAAACGCCCGGTCACACGGCTGACAAACGGTGCAGTTATTGCCACGGCCAAAGTAGTCACGGTGATGCTCCAACCCGCTGCGTTGGCGCTGAGATGAAACTGCGCGGCAAAGGTCTGGAGGATGCTCTGGGTCGCATACAGGTTAAGAAATGCCGCACAGCCACACAGGAACAGGGCAAGGCGGGCACAATGCAGACGCGGCTTCATGAAACCTCTCGTTTTATTTTGAAAGGTCTTTATAGAATGGCCGGCAGGTCTGGAACCAATACCGAATTCAGACCGATTGATACCCAAGGATCAGGATGCTCGACCTACGCAAGCTGCGTTACTTTCTGACGGTCGCTGAAGAATTGCACTTCGGCCGTGCAGCCATTCGCCTGCACCTCGCGCAACCACCGCTGACCCGGCAGATTTCAGCGTTGGAAGCGCAGTTGGGTTTCAAACTGTTTGACCGCACCAGCCGCACCGTGACGCTCACCGCCCAAGGCCGGTCGTTCCTGCCCTACGCACGCGGGGTGTTGGAACAGGTGGACTTGGCCCAAGCGATCGCAGACAAATTGGCTGCGGGTACCGCCGGACAACTGTCCGTCGGTTATGCCAGCTCAATCGCCCTGTCAGATCTTTTCAGCCAAGCGATCCAGTCTTTTGCCCGGCAATTTCCGGATGTGCAGCTGACGCTGGTCGAAAGTGCCTCCGGCAGCCTGTGTGCTCAGGTAGCGGATGGGCGGCTGGATATCGGGTTGAGCCGCATGGTGCCGCAACGTCCAGAAGTGCAGGCGCTATCCCTCGCAGAAGAGCGCTTACTGGCGGCGGTGTCCAAAGACAGCCCACTGGCGACTCTGGCCGAGGTCAGCCTGGCGCAGCTCAGTGCCTACCCGTTGATATTATTTCCGGCGGATTATGGCTCGGGGCTTAACCAGTCCATCGAACAGCTTTACCGACACCACGGCGTGCGCCTGCACCTTGGGCCGACTGGGCGGCAGATCACCTCGATCATTGCGCTGGTGGCGGCCGGCCAAGGTGTGGCGTTGGTACCGGAATGCACACAAAGCTTGATGAACAAAGGCGTGACGTACAGGCCGTTGGTCGAGGGGGATGCTTACGCGCAGTTGTTAGTGTTGACCCCGGCTGAAACAAAAAGCGTGCTGGTGGAGGCCTTCCTCAGCGTGATCGTTGGGATCTCCCATAACCGGTAAAACCTGCGAAAAACCTCGCCACACCTCACAGGATCGCTAGCCTGATGTCAGCAATGACTGACAGCGGCAATTAACGAGTGTCCCGACAATCCCGGTTGGTCGGCCAGAAATGCGGAACCACAGCCATGCTTGAACCTGGACAAGCCACACCAAAGCCCCTATTGCGCCAAATACTCGGCTGGGTGCTTGTATTACCCCTGCTGATCTCGTTTGTACGGTTGCCATTCCCTCTAGGACTGGTGCTGGCACTGGGCGTCATGGCCGGATCGGTCTACGGCTTACGGCTAGCCCATCGTCATGCAACCCGACGAGTCACCCTGTTCGCCTTGATCGTCACCCTGCTGAATGGCATCTCATTGATCGCAATGGGGACAGCTTCACTGCTTAAAGCCGTGTTTTATCTTGTGTGGCTCTACGCGTATCCGCATTACGCCAACTGGGTGTACTGGAATTTCTAAGCACTGAAGAATTCGATCGCAAGAAACGTAGTTTCCAGTGCAGCGCAGGGAGCTACAGTCTCGATCACGTATCGACACGGCCTGACGAGGACCTCAACCATGCCCTACGAATACAAGCTCATGCCCTCCCCCGTCGGCCAACTCACCCTGGTGGCGCGCAATGGCAAGCTAAGCGCCATCCTTTGGGAGACAGAACGCGCCAACCGCGTGCGCCTGGGGGAGTTGCACGAGGCCAACCAGAATCCGGTGCTGCTGGAGACCGAGCGCCAGTTGCAGGAGTACTTCGCCGGCACGCGCAGCACCTTCGAGCTGGAACTGGATTTCAACGGCACCGCGTTCCAAAAGCAGGTCTGGCAGGCGTTGCTCACCATTCCTTTCGGCGAAACCCGCAGTTACAGCCAGATCGCCCGGCAGATCGGCAACCCCAAAGCCGTGCGCGCCGTCGGCGCTGCGAATGGGCGAAACCCGATTTCGATCGTTGCCCCATGCCATCGGGTCATTGGTGCGGCGGGCAGCCTGACCGGATTTGCCGGTGGACTGGAAGCCAAACACTACTTGCTCACGCTGGAAGGCACCGACCAGGCCCAATTGGCGTTCTAGGATTACGCGACAAAATCGTACACATGTGTTCAGGCGCACAATTGTAAAAAGAAATTTCAGCGAGCCACTGCGGTCCATCATTTCATCGCCATCTCAATAAGGAACCCGGTCATGAAATTCTCCGCAGTCTCGCAATCCCTGTCTCGCTGGGCTGGCAGCCCGCGCACGTTCTACGCAGCGGTGGCGTTGATCTTGGCATGGAGCCTGAGCGGGCCGTACTTTCACTACAACGACACCTGGCAACTGATCATCAACACTTCGACCACGATCATCACCTTCCTGATGGTGTTCCTGATCCAAAACACACAAAACCGCGACAACGACATCCTGCATATCAAGATCGACGAGTTGCTGCGCGTGTCCAAGGATGCGCAGAACGCCGTACTCAGCCTGGACGGCCTGGACCGCAAAGAGCTGGAAAAACTGCGCCAGGAATACCGCAGCATTGGCAATACCGGCACCGTCAACCTGAACAGCAGTTGCGGCCACGCCGCCGACGACGCGGCGCCCGCCAAAACCGATCTGAACCAGGCATAAAAAAACGGCGGTTGGAGAAGATCCAACCGCCGTTTTTCAATTCAGGTAACGGCTTCAACCGTCGCCTTGATGACCTTTACCGTAGGTGGACGCCAAGGCTCGGGCCTTCTGCAGGCGCTCCTCCAATTTGGGCAGTGTCTCATCCACCAACGCTTTTATTTCCGGCACATCCGACGCAGCGCCTTCCTTCTTGAACAGCGCGATGGCGTCTTCGTTTTCCTTCACCTGCTGCGCGGTGTAAGCGGCATCGAACGAGTCACCGTCCTTGAGTTCGGGCATCAGGGTTTCAGCTTTGTCGACGATTTTTTCGCGGGGCGCCACGGGCAGGTCAAGCTTCTTGGCGATGGCCGCCAAGTGCTGGTTGGCCAAGGTGCGCTCGTTGATCACCTCGATGGTGTAGTCCTTGATTTCCTGGGACGAGGTTTTCGCGTGTGCCATGCGGCTGGTCTCGATATCGGCCATGCCTTTGGCAGAAGCCTGCTCGATGAATTCAGCAGGCGACTGGGCGAAAGCATTGCTGGCGCCGAGGCCCAGCAGCATCGCGAAACTGGCGGTGCGTAACCGGATAGCCATGCGGCTCATGATGGGTTCCTCCAGGGCAAAAATAAGTACGGGGAACACACCCCGCCCTGAATTCGAATTTTCAGGGCGGTAAAGGTTTAGAAAAAACTCGCCGGTGCGACGAACGGTCGTCGGCGTATCAAGCGGATTTGCTGGCAAACAGGCCCGGCAATGCATGGGCCAGGGCATTGATGGCGAAGCCGATAAACATCACGCCACAGAGCCTGGTGATGAGTATTTCATGGCGCTGATACACCGTGCGTACGCGCTGGGCGCCGACCACGCCGATCAGGATTGCGTAGGCCAACACACCACCGACGAAGCTCAGGAAGATCAACGCCGGCAGCATCGACCAGGTCAGCAATTCGGCACGGCTGGACAGCAACGCCGTAAACGTCGCCACCGCGACTGGATACGCCTTGGGGTTGGTCAAGCCGAACACAATGCCGTGCCAGAACGGATGCCGCGCGGCGCCCTGAGGGGCATCACTGCTGCGACGCTGGGTGCGGATGGCCCGCCAGCCAAGCCAGAACAGATACAGGCCACTGAGCACGCCGAGCACATCGAACGCGCTGCTGCCGACTTCCCGCGCGCCCACAATCGCGACCAACGCCGTACTGCACCACAGCACATCGCCGAGCAAGTGCCCACACAGAAACCCCGCCCCGGCACGACGGCCGCGGGCGGCGCCGATGCCAAACACTGCCAAGACTCCGGGGCCAGGCGTAATACCGTAGATAAAACCCGACGCGAGGACGGCGAGCAGCAGGGATAGGGTCATGGGCGTGACTCAAACAAAGCGTGGGAAGGTGGAGCGATTCTGCACGTTCCTACGCTAAGGGTAAAACCTCATTCCCGAATAGGGTTTTTCGCGGCAAGCCAACAGACGCGAAGCCAGGTCGCCGACATGGGCTTCGAGCTTATGACCATCGGGATCAAGGAAATAGAACGAGGCGCCTTCGCTTCGGTTATCGCGCCACTCCTGCACCTCGGCGGCGCGCAGACGCGAAACCAGCGCAGCGAACTCACTCGTTCCGACGGTGAACGCATAGTGGGTGTAATCGGCACCTGGCTTCGACTCACGTAGCGGATCAAGCGACAGGCATAGCCATAGACCCGGCAATGACAAATAGGCGCCGCTGTCCCAAGTGGCGTCGAGCTTGAGCTGCAACAGCTCATGGTAAAAAGTGACGCTACGACTCAAGTCGGTGATGGCCAGGGTCAAGTGATTGAAGCCTGAGAGCATGTCTTTTTCCTGTTATCTGCGGCCTTCGGACAACATACCCTGCACCTGCCCAATCAACCACTGCAACCCAGAATCCCCTCCCCGTCGCGCATGCCACGCCAGCTCGAAGGCAAACGAGGGAATATGAAATGGCGGCGCCACGGCGACCAGATGCTGGTGATCAATATTCAGCAAGCCTCGCGACGATACGGTCAGGATCAAGTCCGTGCCCTCAATCAACTGCGGCGCCACGCCCCAGTGCGGCAGGCTGATCGCCACATGCCGCCGCTGACGAATCGCCGTCAGCGCTCGTTCGATTTCCGGCGTCCCGCTGCCGCGCATTTCCAGCAGCACATGGGGGCGCGAGAGGTAGGTGGGCAGGTCGAGAGAGCCGTCATGCGGCAGGCTGCTACGGTCCACCAGACAGGTGTAATGCTCGTCGAACAAGGGCGTAGTACGCAGTTCAGCAGGCATATCGGGGAACACGCCAGCGGCCAGGTCAAGGTCGCCATTGAGCACGCCGTCAACCATGCCTTCGCGGCTGGTCTGGATGATTTGCAGGTCGATGCCCGGTGCTTCACGGCGCAGTACACGAACCAACCTCGGTAAGAAAATCGCCGCGCTGTAGTCCGACATCGCCACACGAAAACGACGCTTTGCCGATGCCGGATCAAAGCGATTCGGCGCCAGTAGCGCCTGCACCTGCGCCAACGCTTCGGCCAGCGGTGCCGCCAATTCCAACGCACGGGCGGTGGGCACCAGCGTGCCGCCCTGACGCACCAGCAACGGATCACCCAGCACATCCCGCAACCGCGCCAGCGCATGGCTGACCGCCGGCTGGCTCAGGTGCACGCGCTCGGCGGCGCGGGTGACGTGTTGCTCACTGAGCAAGGCGTCGAGGATCACCAACAGGTTGAGGTCAATGCGGCGCAGATCATTCATCAGCTGCATATCCAGCATAAGAATTTGGAATTTAAATTTGATCGACGAATGACCTAGAGTCCAGCAAAACCTCTGGGAGATCCAACATGACAACGTTGCAGTGGGCAGGTTTATTGGCGCTAGCGGTAATCGCCGGGGCGGTGGTGCCGTTTCAGAGTGCCATCAATGCCAACCTTGGGCGCGGGCTCGGCCACCCGCTGTGGGCCACCCTGGCGTCACTGCTGGTGAGCATGATGGTGTTGCTGCCGGTGATCGTGGCGCTGCGTCTGCCGCTGCCCAGCCTCACGTTTATCGTCAAGGCGCCGCTGTGGATGTGGGCCGGAGGCGCGTTTGGTGTGTGCTTTATCGCGCTGGCGTTGATGCTGCTGCCCAAGCTGGGTGCGTCGGGGTTTATAGCCCTGGCGTTGGCGGGACAGATGCTTGCATCACTGCTGCTCGATCACTTTGGGTTGTTCGGTCTGGTGGAGCGTCAACTGACAACGCCACGGGTGCTTGGGGCGTTGTTGTTGATGGGAGGTGTGGCGCTGATTCAGTTTGGCAACACGTCCGCACGTGCACTGGCAACAGCGAGCTGATCAGCCTTTGGCATCGATTTCAGTGATGTCATCCGGTGCGCAAGGCAACTCACAGTTGCGCGCGGCCACAGCATCAGCAGCGCTCAGCAGCCAGGCGATTGATCTCGCCCTGCTCCACCACCGGTTGCGGCGCGCCATGGCGCACCGCTTGCAACATGGCTCGGCCGACAGTTTCCGTACTCACCACCCAGCCCGGCTTAACCCGACGCACCAACGAAAGCACTGGCCCGAGCACGGAGTAAAACGCTTGATACAGCGGCGTCTTAGAGCGCACACCGTGCAGCGGCTGAATGATCCCCGGCCGAAACAGGTACACCGCCTTGAACGGCAATCGCAGCAACGCGTTCTCGGTCTTGCCTTTGACCCGCGCCCACATCGAATGGCCCGCCTCGGAGCTGTCGGTGCCAGCGCCGGACACGTAGATAAACGTCATCTGTGGATTGAGCCGCGCCAAGGTGCTGGCAGCTACGAGCGTCAGGTCATAGGTGAGGTGGGTGTACGTGGTTTCATTCATGCCGGCCGACGACACGCCGAGGCAGAAAAAGCAGGCATCAAAGCCTTGCAGCAGGTTTTCCAGGGGTTGGAAATCCAGCATGTCGCTGTGCAATACCTGATGCAGCTTGCCGTGTTCCTGGGTCAGGGGCGTGCGGCCAACGGCGACGATTTCCTGGACATCGGCAGCCAACAGGCATTCACGCAGAACGCCTTGGCCAACCATGCCGGTGGCTCCGAATAACAGAACTCTCATAAGGTGACCTCAGCGGCAAGCCGCAAGCTTCATGCTCAAGTTGAATGCATCCAACCTGTAGCTTAACGCTTGCGGCTTGAGGCTGCCCCACTCAAAACGCGCTGCGAAAGATCTCCTCGATCTGACGCTGATCCGCGCGCCGTGGGTTGGTCAGGCCGCACGCATCCTTCAACGCATTGGTCGCCAGCAGCGGAATATCCTGCAACTTGGCACCCAGCTCACGCAGGCCCGCCGGAATTTCAACGTCCTGGGCCAGGCTACGAATGGCGGCGATGGCAGCTTGGGCGCCCTCTTCATCGGTGATGCCCTTGATGTCTGCCCCCAGCGCTCGGCCTACATCGCTCAAGCGTTTGGCGCTTACGCTGGCGTTGAAGCTTTGCACATGGGGCAGCAGCACCGCGTTGCACACGCCGTGGGGCAGGTCGTAGAACCCGCCCAGCTGGTGAGCCATGGCGTGCACAAAACCCAGGGACGCGTTGTTGAACGCCATGCCGGCGAGGAACTGCGCGTAAGCCATGTTTTCCCGCGCGACCTTGTCACTGCCATCACGGACGGCCAGGCGCAGGTTGGCGCTGATCAGTTCGATGGCCTTGATCGCGCAGGCGTCGGTGATCGGCGTGGCGGCGGTGGAGACATAGGCTTCGATGGCGTGAGTCAGGGCGTCCATGCCGGTGGCGGCGGTGAGCCCCTTAGGCATGCCAACCATCAGCGATGGGTCGTTGACCGACAGCAGTGGCGTGACGTTGCGGTCAACGATGGCCATTTTCACGTGACGGGTTTCGTCGGTGATGATGCAGAAGCGGGTCATCTCGCTGGCCGTGCCGGCAGTGGTGTTGATGGCTACCAGCGGCAGTTGCGGCTTGGCCGATTGGTCCACGCCTTCGTAGTCGCCGATATGCCCGCCGTTGGTGGCGCACAGGGCGATGCCCTTGGCGCAGTCATGGGGCGAGCCGCCGCCCAGCGACACCACAAAATCACACGCACTTTGCTGCAACAGCGCCAGGCCTTTCTCGACGTTTTCCACATTGGGGTTGGGTTTGGCACCGTCATAGATCACCGAGTCGATGTCTTGCATCGCCAGTTTCTCGGCGATCATGCTGGCGACGCCCGCCTTGGCCAGACCGGCGTCGGTGACAATCAGCGCCTTGCGAAAACCGTAGTTGCGGATGGCGTTCATGGCTTCGTCGAGGCAGTCGGTGCCCATGATGTTGACGGCTGGGATGAAGAAGGTGCTGCTCATGGCGAATCCTCGGATAACGTTTCTGCCTCTAGCATCGGCCTCAGTTGTCTGCGGCATCTTGATCAGGATCAACGTCAGCTCGTGATAAAGTCACCGCCCAGCCGATTTCGAGTAGCCCGCCGCAATGAAGGATTTCCAGGATATTGACGCCCACCTTGAAGACTGGAGTGCCCTGCGCAGCACCATCGACTTCACTGGGATTCTGATCGGCAACGGCGCGAGCCGTACGGTTTGGGAAGACTTTGCCTACGACTCGCTGTTCGAAAACGCCCGCACCGTCGAAGAAAAACCCCTCAGCCCATCCGAACTCAGTGTGTTCGACGCCCTGCAAACCCGCAGTTTCGAACAAGCACTGGGCGCGCTGAAAACCACCAGCCGGGTCAACAAGGCCCTGGCGGTCAGCTCGGCGGCGCCGCGTAATCGCTACTATGCGATCAAGGAAGCATTGATCAACACCATCCACGCCGTGCATATCCCGTGGCGCTTGGTGAAGCCATCGACACTGGCGACGATCAACGCGGAACTGGCCGGTTACTCCACCGTATTCACCAGCAACTATGACCTGCTCAACTATTGGGCGATCCTGCACACGCCGGGCATCGACGATCTGTTCCGCAGCGCCGACGCCAGCTTCGACCTGCGCAACACCCGCACCGACGCCACACGCATCCTGTACCTGCACGGCGGCTTGCACCTGGTGCGAAACCTCGACGGCACCGCACGCAAATTACCCACGACTGACAGCACCTTGCTCAGCAGCTTTGCCATCA
This sequence comes from Pseudomonas sp. TE3911, assembly GCF_054062775.1. Lineage (NCBI taxonomy): Bacteria > Pseudomonadati > Pseudomonadota > Gammaproteobacteria > Pseudomonadales > Pseudomonadaceae > Pseudomonas > Pseudomonas sp. TE3911. Next base: position 3,923,782 of record NZ_JBSSFP010000001.1, read on the forward strand.
ACAACACGATCAAGACCCTGGACGATGTGCCGCTGTTTGTCAGCGAAGGCACCGTGCAGGAGAAGCTCAAGACCATCCGCAGTTCGGACTACCTGTCGTTCTGCTATGAGCAGTTGCTGACCTATGAAGGCGCGCTGTGCATCTTTGGGCACGGCCTTGGGCCTCAGGATCAGCACTTGGTGGATGCCATTCGCCACGCCAATTTGAGCACCCTGGCGATCTCGGTGTCGGGGCGCAGTGACGGGTTTATTCGCCAGCAGAAGCGGCGGTATTCGGAGTTATTTGACGGCAGCGGCGTGGAGCTGAAGTTTTTTGCGGCGCGCACGCATCCACTGGGTGATCCAGCACTCTCAGTACCTGTGGAACGCTGATCACGCCCGCCTTATCAAACTTAAATAAGTTACTGACTTCAAAGGCTTAAATAACAACCGTTAAGTCTAGAGTCTTGCATGAGTCATTTCAGTCCAGCGCCTTCTTGTAGCGAGCGGGCTTGTCCCGCGTAGGGCTGCGCAGCAGCCCCAAAACCAGGCGCAGAGAAGCGGCGGATACACCGCATTCGTCTTCATCAGGGAGCGCTTCGCCCCTCAACGCGAGACAAGCCCGGCCCGTTGTCGGCCGATGCCTTTCGCGGGTTCTATGGCGGGGCTAGCGCGCCCGCCATGCAGACACCCCGGTGTGTCAGTGACCACGACATGATGCAATCGCAGGCAAGCCAGCGCCCACACAAGATCAACTGTACGGATAAATCCGTATCCAGCTGTAGGCCCGCGTTCGACGGGGGTTGTGGCTATATGGGCTTCCCTTGAAGCCCTCTAGATTTCGGTTGCCCCCATGAGCTCGCGCGAAAACACCGGCATGGCCCTCGGCCTGCTGGGCGTCATCATCTTCAGCCTGACCCTGCCCTTCACCCGTATCGTGGTGCAGGAAATCCACCCGTTGCTCAATGGCCTGGGCCGAGCGTTGTTCGCGGCGGTACCGGCGGCGGCGCTGTTGCTGTGGCGCCGTGAGCGCTGGCCGACCTGGCGCCAGGTGCGGGGTTTGTGCCTGGTGATCGCCGGGGTCATTCTCGGTTTCCCGGTGCTGTCGGCGTGGGCCATGCAAACCTTGCCGGCGTCCCATGGTGCGCTGGTCAACGGTCTGCAACCGCTTTGCGTGGCGCTGTATGCAGCATGGCTGTCCCATGAACGGCCGTCGAAAGCCTTCTGGGCCTGCGCCGCATTGGGCAGTGCGTTGGTATTGAGTTATGCGTTGATCACCGGCGCCGGAAGCATCCAGGCGGGGGATCTCTTGATGCTCGGCGCGATTGCCGTGGGCGGTTTGGGTTATGCCGAGGGCGGTCGATTGGCCAAGGAGATGGGCGGCTGGCAGGTGATCTGTTGGGCGCTGGTGCTGTCCACGCCGGTGCTGATCGGGCCGGTGTGGTACTTGGCGGCGCAGCATCAAGGTGCGATTTCCATGCGTACCTGGTGGGCGTTTGGGTATGTGTCGCTGTTCTCGCAGTTCCTGGGGTTCTTTGCCTGGTACGCCGGGTTGGCCATGGGCGGCATTGCGCGGGTCAGCCAGATCCAGCTGTTGCAGATCTTCTTCACCATCGCGTTTTCGGCGTTGTTCTTTGGGGAACATATCGAGCCAATTACATGGGTGTTTGCGTGCGGGGTGATTGTGACGGTAATGCTGGGGCGCAAGACGGCGGTGCAACCTGCGCCGGTTCCCAAGCCAAGTGCAGTCTAAATGTGGAAGGGGGCAAGTCCCCTCCCACATTTGAGCAGTGTTCAGGCCAGGTAGCCATCCGCGCGCAGCAGGGTTTCCAGGCAGTGTTCGGTGATGTGGTAGAACGCCTTGAGTTCCTGAATCTTCTCCAGCAACTGCGTATTGTCCACCGGCTCGTTACGCTTGACCGCGAGGATCATCTTGTTCTTGTTGGTGTGTTCCAACGAGATGAACTCGAACACTTTCGTCTCGTATCCACAGGCTTCGAGAAACAATGCCCGCAAACTGTCGGTAACCATTTCCGCCTGCTGGCCCAGGTGCAAACCGTATTGCAGCATCGGTTTGAGCAGCACCGGGCTCTGGATCTGCAAGCGGATCTGCTTATGGCAGCACGGCGAACACATGATGATCGACGCGCCGGAGCGGATGCCGGTGTGGATCGCATAGTCGGTGGCGATATCGCAGGCATGCAGGGCGATCATCACGTCCAGCTCGCTCGGCGCCACGCTGCGTACGTCGCCGCATTTGAATACCAGACCCGGGTGTTCCAGGCGCGCAGCGGCGGTGTTGCACAGGGTCACCATGTCTTCGCGCAATTCAACGCCGGTAACTTCGCCTTCGGCCTTGAGGGTGTTGCGCAGGTAGTCGTGGATCGCAAACGTGAGGTAGCCCTTGCCCGAACCAAAGTCGGCGACACGCACCGGTTGATCCAGCTTCAGCGGTGAAGAGGTCAGTGCATGGCTGAACACTTCGATGAACTTGTTGATCTGCTTCCACTTGCGCGACATCGACGGGATCAGCGCCTGCTTGGAATCGGTCACGCCCAGATCGGCGAGGAACGGCCGGCTCAGATCGAGGAAACGATTCTTCTCACGGTTATGCTCCGCCGAAGGTGCCTCGCGCAGTTGCTGTGGCTTGCTTTTGAACAGCGAGCTTTTGTTCTTCTTGCTGTATTCCAACTGGGCTTCGTCGGTCAGCGACAGCAAGTGCGCATTCTTGAACGACGCCGGCAGCAGCTCGGCAATCGCCGCCACGCCGTCGGCCAGCGGCAAGTTCTTGGTGATGTCACGGGTCTTGTAGCGGTAGACGAAGGACAGGCATGGCTGCTCCTTGACGGTCACCGCCTTGATGATCAGCCGCTGAAGCTCGGCTTCGTCACCAACGTACTTGGCCAGCACCAGCTTGATAAAGGCGTTCTGCGCAAGGCTTGTGCTCAACAGTTCGATGAACTGGGCGTGGTGATCCGGCGCAGGGCGGACAGGTTGAGCGGTGACGGACATGAACAAAAACGCCTCGGGCTGGGAATGCCGGGCATTTTAGGGGGGATAGTCCACCAGGGCACGGAGTTATTTGACCAGTGGTCACCGCAGACTCAAATGTGGGAGGGGGCTTGCCCCCGATAGCCGTGGATCAGTTGGAACATCGTTGACTGACACTCTGCAATCGGGGGCAAGCCCCCTCCCACATTTTCAGCCAGTGGTGGCGGGGCTATTCCAGTACGACCAGCCGGTTTGGCAGTTCATTGCGGGTCTGCGTTACCGGCACATGCACCTTCAGCAATTCACCGCATGCATCGATACACGCGATAAACCCAGCCAGCGTCTGCCCCTGTTTCACCTGCTGGGTAAACGCCCTGACGATCCCATCCCAATGACTGTCATCCAGGCGGCTGGAGATGCCATCGTCCACCAGGATTTCCACATAACGCTCCGCCTCACTGACAAAAATCAGCACCCCGGTACTGCCCAGCGTGTGGTGCAGGTTCTGCTCCAGAAACTGCCGGCGCGCCAGGTTGGAAGCGCGCCAGTGCCGCACGGAGCGCGGGATCAAGCGGGTCGTGACCTTGGGCAGGCGGAACACCAGGCACAACACAATGAACGTCGCCCATTGCGCCAGCAGCAAGGTGTACATGGTCAGGTAGCCGGACAGGTAATGCACCACACCCGGCACCACCAAGGCGATCAAGCTGGCCCACAACAAGGGGATGTAGGCGTAATCGTCGGCACGCGCGGCCAGCACGGTAACCAACTCGGCGTCGGTCTGTTGCTCGACCCGGGCAATCGCCTCAGCGACTTGGCGTTGCTCGTGTTCAGTCAGTAATGCCATGGTTGTACATGCTCTTTTCTAGTTATTGTCATCACCAGCCACCTGAAGCACCGCCGCCGCCGAAGCCGCCACCGCCGCCGCGAAAACCACCGCCGCCACCGCCTCCCCCGCCGCCGCCGCGTCCACTGCTGCTGAGAATCGCCAGCAGGATCGCGCCCACCGGCAGGCCCATGCGGTTACACAGCCACAACACGCCAATCAGCAGGATAAACAGGCCGATGGAAAACCCGGGATTATCCTTGGCAAAATTGGCATCCGCCACATGGGCCGGTACAGCCAATGGCTCACCGCCCACCACCTGGATCATCGCGGCCACCCCGTCGCTGATGCCCTGGCTGAAATTGCCGGTTTTGAATTTGGGGGTGATCACCTGATTGATGATCACCCAGGACTGCGCATCGGTCAGCACGCCTTCCAGGCCGTAACCGACTTCGATGCGCAATTTGCGCTCATCGCGGGCGACGATCAACAGCGCGCCGTTGTCCTTGCCCTTCTGGCCAATGCCCCAGTGGCGCCCCAGTTGATAACCGAAGTCTTCAATAGGCACGCCTTGCAGGTCAGGCACGGTGACCACCACGATCTGGTCGCCGGCGGTTTGCTCCAGCGCCTGCAACTGCTGGGACAACTGCGCGCGCACCGCCGGGTCGATCATCTGGGCGTTGTCGACCACCCGTCCGGTCAACTCCGGGAAGGTCAGCGCTGCCTGGGCCACGCCCACGCAGGCCAGCAGCCACAGCGCCAGCCCTATCCGTAATAAGCGCATCGGCTTACTTGAACTTCACTTGCGGTGCTTTATCGGCATCGGCACTGGTGGCTTCAAACGTTTGGCGGATCGGCAAGTCGCTGTACATCACGCTGTGCCACAGGCGACCTGGGAAGGTGCGGATCTCGGTGTTGTAGGCCTGCACGGCCTGGATGAAATCACGACGTGCCACGGCGATACGGTTTTCGGTGCCTTCAAGCTGGGATTGCAGGGCCAGGAAGTTCTGGTTGGCCTTGAGGTCCGGGTAGCGCTCGGACACCACCATCAAGCGGCTAAGCGCGCCGCTCAAACCGTCCTGGGCTTGCTGGAACTGTTTGAGTTTCTCGGGATTGTCGAGGGTGCTGGCGTCGACCTGGATCGAGGTGGCCTTGGCTCGCGCTTCGATCACGGCGGTGAGGGTGTCTTGTTCATGGGCAGCGTAGCCTTTGACCACTTCCACCAGATTAGGGATCAGGTCGGCGCGGCGTTGGTATTGGTTCTGCACCTGGCCCCACGCGGCTTTGGCCTGTTCGTCCAGGGTGGGGATAGTGTTGATGCCGCAACCGCTCAGCACCGTGCTGATCAATAGCAAAGCTGCGGCTTTGAAGCCCCAGCGGTAACTTTGTGCTGCTTGCATGGTGTCTCTCCTGAGCAATCTTGATGGAATTTGACGACTGACCCTATAAACCGCGCGCTTGGGGCATAATCCGCTCCCACTACTGGATTGCATCGAATCATTCAGCTAAAAAGATGCCCAGCGCAAATAAGAGTTCAGAAGTGTGGTGCATTTTCTGCAATAACACTCGAACAACAACATATGTTCCCCACATTTTGGCAGAACAGCGCATGTTTGCTGTGCAGTGAGCCGAAAAAGGATATTCATGAAGAAGCTGTGTTTGCTCGGCCTTGTTGCCACGCTGGCCACCCACCCCGTCTGGGCAGAAACAAAGCCTGCTGCGCTTAAAGACAAGGACGCCTTCGTCAGCGACCTGCTCAAGCAGATGACCCTCGATGAGAAGATCGGCCAATTGCGCCTGATCAGCATCGGCCCCGAAATGCCCCGCGAGCTGATCCGCAAGGAAATCGCCGCCGGCCGAATCGGTGGCACGTTCAACTCCATCACCCGCCCGGAAAACCGTCCGATGCAGGACGCGGCCATGCGCAGCCGCTTGAAGATCCCGATGTTCTTCGCCTATGACGTGATCCACGGCCACCGCACCATTTTCCCGATCAGCCTGGCCCTGGCCTCCAGCTGGGACATGGACGCCATCGGCCGCTCAGGGCGCATTGCTGCACAGGAAGCCGCCGCTGACAGCCTCGACATCACCTTCGCGCCGATGGTCGACATTTCCCGCGACCCACGCTGGGGTCGTACCTCCGAAGGTTTCGGCGAAGATACCTACCTGGTGTCGCGAATCGCCGAAGTCATGGTCCGGGCCTTCCAGGGCGCCAGCCCCGCAAATGCCGACAGCATCATGGCCAGCGTCAAGCACTTCGCCCTGTACGGCGCGGTGGAAGGCGGCCGCGACTACAACGTGGTCGATATGAGCCCGGTCAAGATGTACCAGGACTACCTCCCGCCGTACCACGCGGCGATCAAGGCCGGCTCCGGCGGCGTGATGGTGGCGCTCAACTCGATCAACGGCGTGCCCGCCACCGCCAACACCTGGCTGATGAACGACCTGCTGCGCAAGGACTGGGGCTTCAAAGGCTTGGCCGTCAGCGACCATGGCGCGATCTTCGAACTGATCAAGCACGGCGTGGCTAAGGACGGGCGTGAAGCCGCGAAGCTCGCGATCAAGGCCGGCATCGACATGAGCATGAACGACTCGCTGTACGGCAAGGAATTGCCTGGGCTGCTCAAGTCCGGTGAGATCGATCAGAGCGACATCGACAACGCCGTGCGCGAAGTGCTCGGCGCCAAATACGACATGGGCCTGTTCAAGGACCCGTACCTGCGCATCGGCAAGGCCGAGGATGACCCGGCAGACACCTATGCCGACAGCCGCCTGCACCGCGCCGAGGCCCGCGATATCGCGCGCCGCAGCCTGGTATTGCTGAAAAACCAGAACAACACCCTGCCACTGAAAAAATCCGCGACCATCGCGCTCGTGGGCCCACTGGCCAAGGCGCCGATCGACATGATGGGCAGCTGGGCCGCTGCCGGTAAGCCGGAACAATCGGTGACCCTGCTCGACGGTTTGAATGCGGTCATCGGCGAGAAAGGCAAGATCATCTACGCCCGTGGCGCCAACATCACCAACGACAAGGCCGTGGTGGACTATCTCAACTTCCTCAACTTCGATGCCCCGGAAGTAGTGGATGACAAGCGCGCACCGCAGGTGCTGATCGATGAGGCCGTCAAAGCGGCCAAGGATGCCGACGTGATCGTCGCGGCCGTGGGTGAGTCCCGTGGCATGTCCCACGAATCGTCGAGCCGCACCGACCTGAACATCCCGCAAAGCCAGCGCGACCTGATCAAGGCGCTCAAGGCCACCGGCAAGCCGCTGGTGCTGGTGCTGATGAATGGCCGCCCGCTGTCGATCCTGGAAGAGAACCAACAGGCCGACGCGATCCTGGAAACCTGGTTCGCTGGCACCGAAGGCGGCAACGCCATCGCCGACGTGCTGTTCGGTGACTACAACCCGTCGGGCAAGCTGCCGATTACGTTCCCACGCTCCGTGGGCCAGATTCCGACCTACTACAACCACCTGACCATCGGCCGGCCGTTTACCCCAGGCAAACCGGGCAACTACACCTCGCAGTACTTCGATGACACCACCGGGCCGCTGTTCCCGTTTGGTTATGGCCTGAGCTACACCACGTTCAGCCTGTCGGATATGGCGCTGTCGTCCACCACCCTGAACAAGACCGGCAAGCTCGACGCCAGCGTCACGGTGCGGAACACCGGCAAGGTCGACGGCGAAACCGTGGTGCAGATGTATATCCAGGACGTCGCGGGTTCGATGATCCGTCCGATCAAAGAACTGAAGAACTTCCAGAAAATCATGCTCAAGGCTGGTGAAGAGCGCACCTTGCACTTCACCATCACCGAGGAAGACTTGAAGTTCTACAACACCCAGCTCAAGTACGCGGCGGAACCCGGCGAGTTCAATGTGCAGATCGGCCTGGACTCCCGGGATGTGCAGCAGCAGACGTTCGAACTGCTCTAACGCCTGACACGGTCAAACAATATGGGAGGGGGCTTGCCCCCGATTGCGGTGTACCAGCCAGCATATCTGGAGCTGAGTCATCGCTATCGGGGCAAGCCCCCTCCCACATTTGATCTCAGTGTTCTTGCTAGCCGCGTCGGTCCAGCACGTTCACCACCAACCGATCAATCCACCCCCACACCCGCTGCTTCACCCGCCGCCACAACGGTCGCGCCTTCCACGCCTCCAGGCTCACCGCCTGACTCTGGGCAAAATCCCGTTCGAAACTGCCTTCCACCGCCAGCGTCAATTCCGGGTCCAACGCTTCAAGGTTGGCTTCCAGGTTGAAGCGCAGATTCCAGTGGTCGAAGTTGCACGAGCCAATGCTGACCCAATCGTCCACCAGCACCATTTTCAGGTGCAAAAAGCACGGCTGGTATTCAAAGATCTGCACGCCCGAGCGTAATAAGCGTGGGTAATAGCGATGCCCGGCGTAACGCACCGACGGGTGATCGGTACGCGGGCCGGTGAGCAGCAAACGCACATCCACCCCACGCCCTGCCGCCCGGCGCAAGGCACGGCGCACGCCCCATGTGGGCAAGAAATACGGCGTGGCCAGCCAGATTCGTGTCTTGCTGCTGTTGAGCGCGCGGATCAGCGATTGCAGGATGTCGCGGTGCTGACGGGCGTCCGCATACGCGACACGGCCCAGTCCCGGGCCGGTCGCTGGTACTTTGGGCAGGCGCGGCAAGCCGAAATGGGTGGCCGGTTTCCACTCCCGGCGCGCCACGTTGGCGTGCCATTGGCGATCGAACAGCGCCTGCCAATCCAGCACCAGCGGGCCGCTGATCTGCACCATCACTTCGTGCCATTCGGCGGTGTCTTCGCCCGGCGTCCAGAATTCATCGGTGACGCCTGTACCGCCGACCACGGCGATATTCTGGTCGATAAGCAGCAGCTTGCGGTGGTCGCGGTACAGGTTGCGCATCCAACGGCGCCAGCTCAGGCGATTGTAGAAACGCAGCACTACACCGGCATCGGTCAAACGCTTACGCAGTCCCAGGGTGAACGCGAGACTGCCGTAGTCATCGAACAGGCAACGCACCAGCACGCCACGTTCGGCGGCGAGCACCAGCGCCTGCACCAGCGCTTCGGCGCACGCGCCCGCCTCCACCAAGTACAACTCAAGATCCACCTGGCGCTCAGCGCGGGCAATGCCCACGAGCATTTGTGGAAAGAAATTCGGTCCGTCGATCAACAACTCGAAACGGTTGGCGCTGCGCCACGGGAACACCGCGCCGCTCACGTCAGCGCGCCGTAAAAATCAGCACCGCACCCACCGGCACCGACAAGCTGATCGACTTGAGCCCCGCCGCTTCACGCAATGCCGCCACACCCGGTGCCAGGTCGAAGTCCTCGGCGTGCAACACCACAGGTTCCAGGGTCACCACCTGGAAACGCCGGTCATCCAGGCGCGTGGCCAGGAGTTCTGCGCTGTAGGTCTGGGTTTTGCCGTGCAAGGTGACGTTCAGTGGCAGGCGCAATTCCAGTTGCGCGCCGGGGGCCAGGTCATTGATCGGTTGCAGGTTGATCTGTGCACTGATCAGCGCATCAGGAAAAGTCTTGATCTCGAAAAGCTGATTGCGCATGCGCTCGTCACGCAGCGGGATGCTGCTGTTGACTGACTCCAACTCCACTTCCAATTGCGCCGCGCCCTTGCTGTCGACCTTACCGTGCAGCACCAGGAAGCGATGGACTTCAGCGATCTCGGTGTTTTTGGTGGTGACGAACGACAGGCGCGAGGACTCGTTGTCCAGGTACCAATCGGCGTGGGCGGGTACGGCGGCAGCGACCAGCAGGGCAAAGGCCAGGGGTTTGATAACAGACGCGTTGAACATTAAGGACTCGTGGGGAAAAAACCTGCACGAACCTTAAGCGCAATGTCACAAGCGGCGCAAATCCAATGTGGAAGCGAGACGGGTCAAGGACTCAGGCGACAGCCCTGGCGGTCGCCGAACCAGCGTGCACGGTGCGTACGCCCCAACCCGCTCGCCGTCACTTCACTGCGCTCCGGGTTATCACTGAACGCACTGGTGGGCACGTACTGCTTCACATATCCCCGGCAATAGTCGGCTGGATTGTTCGCCACATACCGGCACGAGCAATACTCCTTGGCGGTATACGCCGCAATGATGTCGGGGAAGGCTTGCAGGTTAACGCGCTCGTGCCAGATCCAACCCAGCAGGCCCAGGACCAACAGTAAAAAGACACTGGTAAACGGCCGACGACGGATCATGGTTGCACCGCCGCAAGCACGCGTTTGAGCAGTTCGTTGTGGCGGTAGCTGCCGTCGCGATCGTCGCCGTAACGCACGATCACCAGGTGTTCGGTGGGCATCACGTACAGCGCCTGGCCCCAATGGCCGAGGGCGGCGAAGGTGTCGGCGGGGGCGTCGGGCCAGGGTCGTGGGGTGCCCTGGTTCAGCCACCAATGACCGCCAGGGACGGCTTCGTCCTGGCCGGCCTTGTATTTGTCGAAGGGCTGGCGGTTGAACGCCACCCAGTCTTCAGGCAGCAATTGTTGCTCGCCCCAGCGACCGTCCCGCGCCATCAGCAAACCGACGCGGGCCAAATCGCGCGCGGTCAGGTAGGCATAGGACGAGGCGACGAAGGTTTCATCGGCATCGGTTTCCCACGTGGCGTTGCGAATGCCCAGCGGCTTGAACAGCGCATCCCACGGGTAACTCATATAAGCCTTGTGACCCAGCATGCCTTTGAGCGCGGCGGACAAAATATTGCTGTCGCCGCTGGAATAGCGGAAGACCTGGCCCGGCGCACTGAAGGATTCGGTATTGGCGGCGAACTCAGCCATATCGGCACGGCCACGGGTATAGAGCATCGCCACCACCGAGGATTTCAGCGGGGCGTATTCGTAGTCTTCCTGCCAGTCCAGGCCCGAGGCCCAGTGCAGCAGGTCGACCATGGTCACCGTGGGATGTTGCTTCATCGGCGGGTAGAAGCGCGCCACCGGGTCAGTCAGTTTGAAGCGATTATCGCCATAGGCGACGCCCAGAACGGTGGCCATCAGGCTCTTGCTGATAGACCAGGTCAGATGCGGCGTGTCGGCGGTGGTGGGCGCGGCGTAGCGTTCATAGATGATCTGGCCGTCGCGGATTACCAGCAGCGCATCGGTGCGAACGCCTTGGCGAGTGGCATCGTCACGCGGCGGGAACGCGTAGGCATCCAGTGCTTGGATGGCGGGCCCGGCGAGCGGCGTGCCCTTGGCCCAGTCCTTGTCGGGCCAGGTGTCGGCGCGGGCGGTAACGGTGGCAAACAGCAGGGCAACGCACAGCAGGCCTCTGACCATGGACACAAACTCAAGGGGGCATTCAAGCCCGCGAGCCTAGCCGAGGGTGATGACAGATTTGCGACAAAGGGGCTGTCATCCAAGCGTCACCATAACTTCATGGAGATGACACCGAGCCTACATAGCCTGAGTTTGGACAAACAAGTCGACCGGCCGGAACGTGGCTGGCACTCGGAGATTCGCCATGACTCAGATCGCCCGCATCAGCGACACCGGCAATGAACGCCGTCTGCAAGCCGAACGCCTGGTTGGCGCACAAGCGTTGCAGGAAGCCCAGGCCCTGCGGTTCAACGTATTCAGCGGCGAGTTCAACGCCAAGCTGAAAGGCGCGGAACTGGGTCTGGACATGGATGACTATGATGTTCACTGCAGCCACATCGGCGTGCGGGATTTGAACAGCGGACGACTCGTCGCCACCACCCGTTTGCTCGACCACCAGGCTGCCAGCACCTTGGGCCGGTTCTACAGCGAAGAAGAATTCAGCCTGCACGGCTTGCTGCACCTGCAAGGCCCAATCCTGGAAATCGGCCGCACCTGCGTCGACCCGGCCTACCGTAACGGAGGCACCATCGCTGTACTGTGGGGCGAGTTGGCTGAAGTCCTCAACCAAGGCGGCTATAGCTATTTGATGGGCTGCGCGAGCATCCCGATGCACGACGGCGGCATCCAGGCCCACGCAATCATGCAGCGCCTGCGCGAACGCTACCTGTGCAACGAACACCTGCGCGCCGAACCGAAAAAACCGCTGCCGGCGCTGGACCTGCCGACCAACGTAATCGCGGAGATGCCTCCGCTGCTCAAGGCCTACATGCGCCTGGGCGCAAAGATCTGCGGCGAGCCGTGCTGGGATGAAGATTTCCAGGTGGCCGACGTGTTCATCCTGCTCAAGCGCGATGAGTTGTGCCCGCGTTATGCGCGCCACTTCAAGGCGGCCATGTGATGAGCCGCCTGCGCGTGTACGGGCGCATTGCCCGCGTGCTGGTGGTCGTGGCGCTGGGTTTAAGCATGGCCAGTGTGTTTGGTGTGTTCGAGCGCTTGGGCATCGCCAACTCCATGGTGCGGCGCCAGCGTTGGTCGCGATTCTTTATGGCGCGGCTGACCAACGCCCTGCCCTTTCGCGTGACCGTGCACGGTGAGTTGCCGACGCAGCCGATGCTGTGGGTGAGCAATCACGTGTCCTGGACCGATATTCCGTTACTGGGCGCGGTGGCGCCGATGTCGTTCCTGTCCAAGGCGGAAGTGCGCACTTGGCCGGTGGCGGGATGGTTGGCAGCCAAGGCCGGTAGCCTGTTTATCCGTCGTGGTTCGGGCGACAGCCAGTTGATCCGCAAGCAGATGACCCGTCACCTGGAACAACAGCATCCATTGCTAATGTTCCCCGAAGGCACCACCACCGACGGGCGCAGCCTGCGTACCTTCCACGGACGCTTGCTGGCCAGTGCGATTGATGCGGACGTGGCGCTTCAACCGGTGGCGATTCGTTATCTGCGCGATGGGCAAGTGGACCCATTGGCACCGTTTATTGGCGATGATGATTTGCTGTCGCACCTAATGCGCTTGTTCGGCAATGATCAGGGCGATGTGGAGATCCATGTGCTCAAGCCGATTGCCTGCGCCGGGCAGGAACGCGCGGCGCTGGCGCATCAGGCGCAGCAGGCGGTGCAGAGGGCGTTGTTTGGGCCGGTGCCGGAGACTGAACAAGTAGCGACGCGACCAGCCTTTGCCGCGTGATATGAGCCAGACACTTTTCCAAATGTGGGAGGGGGCTTGCTCCCGATAGCAGTGGATCAGCCAGCATCAGTGGTGGCTGGCACACCGTAATCGGGAGCAAGCCCCCTCCCACATTTAGCTTTGTGTTGTCAGGTGGTTATGCGCGAAGGCTTGCAGTTCGGGGTAGAAGATCCGGAAGTCTTCACTCAACGGCTCATACAACTCACGCAATTCCTGCATCGCAAACCCTAATTCCTGGGGTTGTGTCAGCCGTCGCGAAATCCCCCGCAACACCTGCTCCATCACCGCAAACTCGCGGTACGAACCCAACCAATCATCCGCCGCCATATACGGCGCAATCTGCGCCAAGCGCCCCGGTAACTGCGGTTCGGCCGCCAGCACGCGGTACACCTGCGAAGTGAAGTGCTCCAAGGGTTGGTCGGCATACAGAGCCCAGTCCCGCGCCAGGCAGTGATCGAAAAACACGTCGAGGACGATTCCCGCATAACGCCTGCGGGTGAGGCTGAAACGCGACAACGCCTCTCCCACCCGCGGGTGACTGTCGGTGAAGCGGTCGATGGAGCGATGCAGCTGGATCGCCGTTTCGATGGGCGGGCTGAACTGGCCCTGCAGGCGACCTTTGACGAAATCGCCATAGAGGCTGCCCAGCAGTTGTGCAGGAAGTTGGCCGCCCAGGTGCAGATGTGCGAGATAATTCATGGCGCGCAGTCTAGCACTGCCGTCAACGTATCGTTATAACCCGATATACCGATTTAGGCTGAGTTAAGACCAAAATCATATTGGTATATCGGGATATAACGATTTAAGGTTCGCCTCATCGCGATATAACGCTTTACGACACTGAGCACCTGCCATGTCCATCGACCTCGACGAAATAATAAAAGCCCTGGCGCACCCAGTACGACGAGACATCCTCACCTGGCTCAAAGACCCGAAAGTGCAATTCCCCGAGCAACTGCACAACCACGAATACGGCATCTGTGCCGGTCAGATCGACCAACGCTGCGGCTTGTCCCAGTCGACCGTGTCGGCCCACCTGGCCACCTTGCAACGGGCGGGTTTGATCAGCAGCCAGAAGGCCGGGCAGTGGCACTTCTTCAAACGCAACGAGGAAACCATCCAGGCCTTCCTTACGGCGCTCACCACAGAACTCAGCGCTGACGACAACGCAGCGCTGTAACAAGGAAACCCAAATGCCCCTCTCGCTACTCATACTGGCCCTGAGCGCCTTCGCCATCGGCACCACCGAGTTCGTCATCATGGGCCTGTTGCCCGATGTGGCGGCAGACCTCGGCGTGTCGATCCCCGGCGCCGGCTGGCTGGTCACCGGTTATGCCTTGGGCGTGGCCATTGGCGCGCCCTTCATGGCACTGGCCACCGCCAAGCTGCCGCGCAAGGCCGCGCTGGTAGCGTTGATGGGCATCTTTATTGTCGGCAACCTGCTCTGCGCCCTGGCCAGCGACTACAACGTGCTGATGTTTGCCCGCGTGGTTACCGCGCTATGCCATGGCGCGTTCTTCGGGATCGGCTCGGTGGTGGCGGCCAACCTGGTGCCAGCCAACAAACGCGCTTCGGCCGTGGCATTGATGTTCACTGGTTTGACCCTCGCCAACGTACTCGGCGTGCCGCTGGGCACCGCGCTGGGCCAGGAAGCCGGCTGGCGCTCGACCTTCTGGGCGGTGACGGTGATTGGTGTGGTGGCGTTGATCGGCCTGATCCGCTTCCTGCCAGCCAAGCGTGACGAAGAAAAACTCGACATGCGCGCCGAACTGGCCGCCCTCAAAGGTGCCGGCATCTGGTTGTCGCTGAGCATGACTGCGCTGTTCGCAGCATCGATGTTCACCCTCTTCACCTATGTTGCGCCGCTGCTCAGCGATGTCACCGGCGTGACACCCAAAGGCGTGACCTGGACCCTGCTGTTGATCGGCCTGGGCCTCACCGTGGGCAACATCATCGGCGGCAAACTGGCCGACAAACGCCTGGCCGCAACCTTGATCGGCGTGTTTATCAGCATGGCGGTGGTATCCACCGCACTGAGCTGGACCAGCGTCGCGGTGATCCCGACTGAAATCACGCTGTTCCTCTGGGCTACCGCGTCGTTTGCCGCTGTCCCTGCGTTGCAGATCAACGTGGTGACCTTCGGCAAGGCCGCACCGAACCTGGTGTCCACCTTGAACATCGGCGCCTTCAACATCGGCAACGCCCTCGGCGCCTGGGTCGGCGGCAGCGTGATCGCCCACGGCTTCGGCCTGACCAGCGTGCCTCTGGCGGCAGCGGCCCTGGCGATCCTGGCGCTGCTGGTGACCCTGATTACTTTCCGTCAGGGCGGCGATGCCGACCTGGCCCCTGCGACCAACTGATCAACTTCAAAGAGAAGGGTGTTTTCCCATGACGACTATTTTCGATCCGATCACACTGGGCGACCTGGAACTGTCGAACCGCATCATCATGGCGCCGCTGACCCGCTGCCGCGCTGATGAAGGCCGCGTACCCAACGCACTGATGGCTGAGTACTACGTGCAGCGTGCGTCCGCAGGGCTGATCCTCAGTGAAGCCACCTCCGTGACCCCGCTGGGCGTGGGCTACCCGGACACCCCAGGCATCTGGTCCAACGACCAAGTGCGCGGCTGGGCCAACGTGACCAAGGCGATTCACGGCGCGGGCGGCAAGATCTTCCTGCAACTGTGGCATGTGGGTCGTATCTCCCATGAGTCGTACCTGAACGGCGAAACCCCGGTGGCGCCGAGTGCGATCCAGCCAAAAGGCCACGTCAGCCTGATTCGCCCACTGGCCGACTACCCTACCCCGCGCGCCCTGGAAACAGCTGAAATCGCCGACATCATCGACGCCTACCGCACCGGTGCCGAAAACGCCAAGGCCGCTGGTTTTGACGGCGTGGAAATCCACGGCGCCAACGGCTACCTGCTCGACCAGTTCCTGCAAAGCAGCACCAACCAGCGCACCGATAACTACGGCGGCTCCCTGGAAAACCGTGCGCGCCTGCTGCTGGAAGTGACCGACGCAGCCATCGAAGTCTGGGGCGCCGGGCGTGTGGGTGTGCATTTGGCACCGCGTGCCGACTCCCACGACATGGGCGACGATAACCTCGCGGAAACCTTCACCTACGTCGCCAGCGAACTGGGCAAACGTGGCATCGCCTTCATCTGCTCCCGTGAAAAAGAAGGCGCGGACAGCCTCGGCCCACAGCTGAAAAAAGCGTTCGGCGGCGTATACATCGCCAACGAACGCTTTACCAAAGACAGCGCCAATGCCTGGCTGGCCGAGGGCAAAGCGGATGCGGTGGCTTGGGGCGTACCATTCATTGCCAACCCGGATCTGCCAGCACGTCTGAAGGCCGATGCGCCGCTCAACGAAGCACACCCGGAAACCTTCTACGGCAAGGGCCCGGTGGGTTACATCGACTACCCGACCCTGCCGCTTTAATCGGCCGAAACTAAAACCAGATGAGAAAGGGGGCTTGCCCCCGATGGCGGTGCGTCAGTCACTGTATGTGTTGACTGAACCACTGCCATCGGGGGCAAGCCCCCTTTCACGTTGTTGGCGGCCTACAGGTTCTGGCTACATTGCTTCACAGAACCGCAACAAAATCCCTACAAAATACTTAGGCGGCTACCTATCAACCGCCCACCAGCCCGTATATAAAGTCATCCCACCAATCAGGCAGAAGGACGATTGACCGTCCTTAAGCTTTACTGTTGACACAACCTGATGCAATTACGCATTTTGTTTCAATTGCGCAGGCTCGGGCTCAGACGCAGCATGTCTAGCCCTGCATCTACCCAGCGCTCGGCTTCCTGATGTAATTGGAAGCTGTCGGGGACCAACAGCCACTGGCCAATCAGCCCGTTGATGTAGGCATGCATGCAAACGGCACCGCGGGTGGTATCGAGGTTTTCCGGAAGTTGCCCGCGATGGACCGCATTACGCAGAGTCAGGCCGATGCGCAGATTGCATTCCAGACTGTGGGTCTGGCGCTGGCGGCGCATGTCGCACATTTCATCGGTGAATTCGCACTTATGAAACAGAATCTCATTGATGCGGCGGGTTTTCGGGTCCAGGGCCACTTGATGAAACAGATGAATCAGCAGCTTGCGCATGCACCCCAGTGGATCGAGTTCGTCCTCGCTCTCACTGGCCCTGGCCAATTCGTCCAGCGGCTCATGCAAAGTGTCGAGCAGCGCCTGCAACAGGTCGGACTTATTGCTGAAGTGCCAGTAAATCGCGCCCCGCGTCACGCCGGCCAACGCGGCGATGTCCGCCAGCGTCGTACGCGCGACGCCGCGATCGTAAAAGGCTTGCTCGGCGGCTTGAAGAATTTGGCTGCGCGTTTCCTGAGCTTCCTCTTTAGTGCGACGAACCATGGCAGTAGAACCTCAATCAGGACACTTGAGACTATCGTTAACGCAATGTTAATAGACGCGAACGATCATCTGAATATTTGTGGGACGACACCGTCATGGGTGCCGAACGTAATGGAATCGAGGCTTCGGGTGTTGCTTTGTCAACATTGCGCGAAGCCTGTCAAGAGTTTACAAACAACCATGAACGTAAGTATATTGCGTAGCAAGCTACTTATCTACTCACAGCCTGTTTTTTACCCTTCCACCCTTCTTGTGCGCACCCTGCGCGCCTGACCCGAGGATCTTCATGCAACTTAAGCCAGCTGTTACCGCTCTGGTCACTGCCGTCGCCCTGGCATCGCTGCTCAGCGGATGTAAAAAGGAAGAAGCGGCTCCGCCCGCTCAAATCCCTCAGGTCGGCGTGGTCACCCTTCAACCGCAAGCCTTTACTCTGACATCCGAGCTACCAGGCCGCACCACCGCCTACCGCATCGCGGAAGTTCGCCCTCAGGTCAACGGCATTATCCTCAAGCGTCTGTACAAAGAAGGCGCGGACGTGAAGGAAGGCCAGCAGCTGTATCAGATCGATCCGTCGGTCTATGAGGCCACCCTGAAAAGCGCACAAGCCACGCTGACCCAGACCAAGTCCATCACCGATCGCTACAAGCAGTTGGTTGATGAACAAGCCGTCAGCCGTCAGGAATACGACACCGCTGTCGCGAACCGCATGACTGCCGAAGCAAACGTTCAAACCGCCCAGATCAATGTGCGCTACACCAAGGTGTACGCGCCGATTTCCGGGCGTATCGGCCGTTCTGCCGTCACCGAAGGCGCGCTGGTCAGCAATGGCCAGGCCGATGCGATGGCCGTGATTCAGCAACTGGACCCGATCTACGTCGACGTCACACAGTCGTCGGCTGAAATGCTGAAACTGCGCCGCGACCTGGAAAGCGGCCAGCTGGAAAAAGCCGGTGCGAATGCCGCCAAGGTCAAGTTGACCCTGGAAGACGGCAGCGATTACGGCCAGGACGGCAAGCTGGAGTTCTCCGAAGTCTCGGTCGACCAGACCACCGGCTCGGTCACCCTGCGCGCTGTGTTCCCTAACCCTGACCACACCCTGCTGCCGGGCATGTTCGTACACGCCCAATTGCAAGCCGGTGTGAACAGCAAGGCCATCCTGGCACCGCAGCAAGGCGTGACCCGTGATCTCAGGGGTATTCCAACAGCGCTGATCGTCAACGCCGACAACAAGGTCGAGCAGCGTGAACTGGTGGCCAACCGCACCGCCGGCGCCTACTGGCTGGTGGAAAAAGGCCTGAACGCCGGGGACCGCCTGATCACCGAAGGGCTGCAGTACGTCAAGCCGGGCGCTGAGGTCAAGGTCAAGGACGCTGACAACGCCAAGCCCGCAGGTTCCGCTGCTGCTCCTGCTGCCGCTGCTGGCAAAGGGGAGTAATCCATGTCGAAATTTTTTATCGACCGTCCCATTTTCGCCTGGGTAATTGCCCTGGTGATCATGCTGGTCGGGGCACTTTCGATCATGAAGTTGCCCATCAACCAGTATCCGGCCATTGCGCCGACCGCCATTGATATTCAGGTGACCTACCCAGGCGCGTCCGCACAAACCGTGCAGGACACCGTGGTACAGGTCATCGAGCAACAGCTCAACGGTATCGACAACCTGCGTTATGTTTCCTCGGACAGCAACTCCGACGGCAGCATGACGATTACCGTGACGTTCAACCAGGGCACTAACCCGGACATCGCCCAGGTTCAGGTGCAGAACAAGCTGAACCTGGCGACCCCACTGCTGCCGCAAGAAGTGCAGCAGCAGGGTATCCGCGTGACCAAGTCGGTGAAGAACTTCCTGATGGTAATCGGTCTGGTGTCGGAAGACGGCAGCATGACCAAGGACGACCTCTCCAACTACATCGTCTCGAACATCCAGGACCCGATTTCACGGACCGCTGGTGTGGGTGACTTCCAGGTGTTCGGTTCGCAGTACGCCATGCGTATATGGCTTGACCCGGCAAAGCTGAACAATTACCAGCTTACGCCGGTGGATGTCAGCACGGCGATTTCCGCACAGAACGTACAGGTGGCCACCGGCCAACTGGGCGGCCTGCCTGCCCTGCCCGGCACCCAGTTGAACGCCACGATCATCGGCAAGACCCGCCTGCAGACGGCCGAGCAGTTCGGCAATATCCTGATGAAGGTCAATACCGACGGTTCACAGGTACGCCTGAAGGATGTCGCCCGTATTGAGCTCGGTGGCCAGAACTACAGCATTGCTGCGCAGTTCAACGGCAAGCCCGCTTCGGGTATGGCGATCAAGCTGGCGTCGGGCGCCAACGCGCTGGACACCGGCAAAGCCATCCGCGCTACTGTGGCGTCGCTCGAACCGTTCTTCCCGCCTGGCATGAAGGCCGTGGTGCCCTATGACACCACGCCTGTAGTGACCGAATCGATCTCCGGTGTCGTCGACACCCTGGTCGAAGCGATCGTGCTGGTGTTCCTGGTGATGTTCCTGTTCCTGCAGAACTTCCGCGCCACCATCATCACCACCATGACGGTGCCGGTGGTATTGCTGGGTACCTTCGGGATCCTGGCCGCGTTTGGCTTCACCATCAACACCCTGACCATGTTCGGCATGATCCTGGCCATCGGCTTGCTGGTGGACGATGCCATCGTGGTGGTCGAAAACGTTGAGCGGGTAATGGCCGAGGAGCACTTATCGCCAAAAGACGCGACGATCAAATCCATGGGCCAGATCCAAGGCGCCCTGGTGGGTATTGCCCTCGTACTGTCGGCGGTACTGTTGCCGATGGCGTTCTTCGGTGGATCCACCGGTGTGATCTACAAACAGTTTTCCATCACCATTGTCTCGGCGATGGCGCTGTCGGTACTGGTTGCCCTGATCTTCACCCCGGCCTTGTGCGCCACCATGCTCAAGCCGATCGACCCCGAGAAGCACGGCCAACCCAAGCGTGGTTTCTTCGGCTGGTTCAACCGCACCTTCGACCGTGGCGTACTGAGCTACGAGCGCGGCGTGGGCAACATGATCAAGCACAAGATCCCGGCGTTCCTGGTGTACGCGCTGATCATCGCCGGCATGATCTGGCTGTTCATGCGCATCCCTGCTGCGTTCCTGCCCGATGAAGACCAGGGCGTGATCTTTGCCCAGGTGCAGACGCCAGTCGGCTCTTCGGCTGAACGGACGCAAAAAGTCATCGACGATATGCGCGCGTTCCTTCTCAACGACAAGGAAGGCGAGCCGGGCGAAGGCAAAGGCGTGAAATCGGTGTTTACCGTGAACGGCTTCAACTTCGCCGGTCGTGGCCAGAGTTCGGGCCTGGCCTTCGTGATGCTCAAACCGTGGGGCGAGCGTGATGCTTCCACCTCGGTATTCGAGATCGCCAAGCGCGCCCAGGGCTACTTCATGCAGACCTTCAAGGACGCCATGGTATTCGCCATCGTTCCGCCGTCTGTACTGGAACTGGGTAACGCCACCGGCTTCGACGTGTTCCTGCAAGACCAAGGCGGTGTCGGCCATGACAAACTGATGGCGGCACGTAACCAGTTCCTGGGTATGGCAGCACAAAGCAAGATCCTGGCAGGTGTGCGCCCTAACGGCGTGAACGATGAGCCGCAGTACGAACTCACCGTTGACGACGAAAGGGCCAGTGCCCAAGGCATCACCCTGTCGAGCATCAACCAGACCCTGGCGATTGCCTTGGGTGGTAGCTACGTCAACGACTTCATCGACCGTGGTCGGGTGAAGAAGGTTTACGTGCAAGGTGAAGCCGCCAGCCGGATGTCCCCGGAAGACCTGAACAAATGGTTCGTGCGCAGCGACTCCGGGAAGATGGTGCCGTTGTCGTCCATCGCCTCGGGCAAGTGGATCTTCGGTTCGCCAAAACTCTCGCGTTACAACGGTGTGGCGGCGATGGAAATCCTCGGTACGCCAGCACCGGGTTACAGTACCGGTGACGCCATGGCCGAAGTCGAACGCATCGCTAAGCAATTGCCAGCGGGCGTGGGCTACGCCTGGACGGGCCTGTCGTATGAAGAACGCCTCTCCGGCTCCCAGGCGCCGGCGTTGTATGCGCTGTCGCTGCTGGTGGTGTTCCTGTGCCTCGCGGCACTGTACGAAAGCTGGTCGATCCCAATCGCAGTGATCCTGGTGGTTCCGCTCGGCGTGGTGGGTGCGTTGATCGCCACCAGCATGCGCGGCTTGTCCAACGACGTGTTCTTCCAGGTGGGCTTGCTCGTGACGGTAGGTCTGGCGGCGAAGAACGCCATCCTGATCGTGGAGTTCGCCAAAGAGCTCCACGAACAAGGCAAAGGCATTGTCGAGTCCGCCATCGAAGCATCGCGTATGCGCTTGCGTCCGATCATCATGACCTCCATGGCGTTCGTCCTCGGCGTACTGCCGCTGGCGATCTCCTCGGGCGCCGGTTCAGGCAGCCAGCACGCGATCGGTACCGGCGTAATTGGCGGTATGATCACGGCCACTGTCCTGGCGATCTTCTGGGTGCCACTGTTCTTTGCAACCGTGTCCGCCGCGGGCGAGCGTAAAAAGACTGAACCTAAGCAAACTCCTAAAGAGGCTGGCCAATGAGCAAGTCGCTACTTTCCCTAGCCGTCACCGCCTTCGTGCTCAGTGGCTGCTCGCTGATACCTGACTACCAGCGCCCCGAAGCGCCGGTGGCGGCACAGTTCCCGCAGGGGCCGGCGTATTCGCCAGCCCAGGCGCCGAACCAAGCCGCTGCCGAGCAGGGCTGGAGGCAGTTTTTCCATGACCCTGCTCTGCAACAGCTGATCAAGACTGCGCTGGAAAACAACCGTGACCTGCGCGTTGCTGCCCTGAACATCGATGCCTATGCCGCGCAGTACCAGATCCAGCGCGCCGATCTGTTCCCGGCCGTATCGGCCACGGGCAGCGGCAGCCGTTCGCGTACGCCGGCCAAGCTGTCGCAGACCGGTGAAGCGACCATCGCCAGCCAGTACTCGGCTGGCTTGGGGATCAGTTCCTACGAGCTGGACCTGTTCGGCCGTGTCCGCAGCCTGAGTGAAGAAGCGCTGCAGAAGTACTTCGCCACCGAAGAAGCGCGGCGCAGCACCCAGATCAGCCTGGTGGCCAGTGTGGCCAATGCCTACCTGACCTGGCAGGCCGACAAGGAACTGCTCAAGCTCACCCAGGACACCCTGGGCGCGTTCGAGCAGAGCTTCAAACTGACCTCGCGCAGCAACGAAGTAGGCGTGGCCTCGGCCCTCGATCTCAGCCAGGCCCGCACGTCGGTGGAAAACGCCCGCGTGCAACTGGCGCGTTATACCCGCCAGGTGGCCCAGGACGAAAACAGCCTGACCCTGCTGCTGGGCACCGGCCTGCCGGCGAATATCGCCAGCAAGCCACTGTCGGATGACCTGCTCAGCGACGTGCCGGCCGGGTTGCCATCGGACCTGCTGCAACGTCGTCCCGACATCGTGCAGGCCGAGTACAACCTCAAGGCGGCCAACGCCAACATCGGCGCGGCCCGTGCAGCGTTCTTCCCGAGCATCACCCTGACGGCCAGTGCGGGCACCGCAAGCCCGACCCTGGGCGGTCTGTTCAAAGGCGGTTCGGGCACGTGGTCGTTTGCACCGCAGATCAACATCCCGATCTTCAACGCTGGTAGCCTGCGCGCAAGCCTGGACTACTCGAAGATCCAGAAAGAGATCAACGTGGCGAACTACGAGAAAGCCATCCAGACCGGCTTCCAAGAAGTCTCCGACGGACTCGCCGCCCGTGAGACCTACAAGCAGCAGTTGGATGCCCAACGTGGCTTCGTCGGGGCCAACCAGGATTACTACCGCCTGGCTGAGCGTCGCTACCGCATTGGTGTCGACAGCAACCTGACCTTCCTCGACGCACAACGCCAACTGTTCAGTGCCCAGCAATCGCTGATCACCGACCGCCTGGCGCAGCTGACCAGCGAGGTCAACCTGTACAAGGCCCTCGGCGGCGGCTGGAACGAGCAGACGGCGAAGAATGAGCCGTTGAAAGAAGAAGCACCGGCGTTGAAGTTGTTCTGATCACGCTGAACTAAAAAACCGCTTCCTTGCCGGGAAGCGGTTTTTTTATGCCTAACGTTTCATTGAGATCTGGCGTCTGTCTCACGCGTTCGCTTCACTGACTTGAATCTGGAATACAAGGCTTTCAACCTTATATTCTGAGCCACCCGCAGTCACTGAAAACTCAAACTCACATTGACACCAGAATCCTTCTTCGGAATCGTGAGTACGCAGAACTCGAAATTCTCCGGTGGGGTCAGAAAAGCTACCTGAGAATTCAGGCCGCAATATAAAAAATGTGTCAACACTGCCTGCCTGACGCTTCCGGCCATCAATTCCGGTTATCGGATAATTGGTGTAGGCCTTCAATTCATCGCCACGAAATTCAAGCGTTGCGCGCGTGGAGCCATTTCGTGGCGTGCACTGTATGAAGAAGCTCAAGTCCGGGTATCTGACAAAGTAAATATTCCCCAAATCTATGACTTCGTATCCCCCATTCACCCTGACCGCAATCTCACAAAACGTTGGAATCGGTGCAAGCGCTGCCTCAGTGCTGCCTTTTGACGCCTTTTCAAACGTACCGCCCACCGGCGTCCCCCCTGCCGCAAAGGCTGAAAGTTCAAGAGTCTGGCAACTAACTTCCATCTCTGGTTTGCCATCGGGTTTGAAATAGATCGAAAAACGCAGACTTAGGGTTGTATTACCAACATCGCTACGCTCAATGCGCTCAACCGTCAGAAAACCCGAATAATCAGCCGGGAAATACTCAACATAGCCTTCCAGGCCAAAGCTCGCTTTGATCCCCGGTGCTTGTGGGCCGATAGGGTAGGTCTGGCCTGTTTTCAGCTCACGGGCCTCAAGGGTCAATTCGTTTTTCGAACCAGGGTTGTCCTCAAGCCCCAGGCGAATAAAGAATTGGAAGCCCTCGATATAGCTCACTTCATAGGTGTCGAAATTGATCGGGGTCGGCTCTTCGCCCTCAATAATCAAGTGGGCTTCAAATTTATCGGAAGACGTCAAATAGCTACCTATATCTGATCCAAAGCTCATGAGTTCTTCTCCTTGAGCATCTTAAAAAGCGACTGCCACCACCTTGAACATAAGCCCTTGCCCCTCGCCCTTCTACTGTCAACCCTGACAGTAGACTCCCCCAGCCATAGCTCCGAAGCTGGCGAGTTGAGCGCGCCTTGCTTTCCCGACAACCTTTCAGGCTAAAATTGGTCACAGATTCTTACAGACCACAGAGGGAGCTTGTCGTAATGATCGTAGGAATCGACCTGGGAACCACCAACAGCCTCGCGGCCGTCTGGCGTGGGGATGCCGCTGAACTGGTGCCCAATGCCCTTGGCCAGTTGTTGACCCCTAGCGTGGTCGGGCTGGATGATCAAGGCCGTGTCCTGGTAGGCCAGGCCGCCAAAGAGCGCCTGCACACCCACCCGCACCTGACGACTTCGCTGTTCAAGCGCTACATGGGCAGCGCCACTGAAGTGCGTCTGGGTGATCGCTCGTTCCGCCCCGAAGAACTCTCGGCGCTGGTACTCAAGAGCATCAAGGAAGATATCGAACGTACCTACGGCCACCCCGTCACCGAAGCCGTCATCAGCGTGCCCGCCTACTTCAGCGATGGTCAGCGCAAAGCCACGCGCATCGCCGGTGAATTGGCGGGGCTCAATGTTGAAAAACTGATCAACGAGCCCACCGCCGCCGCCCTCGCCTACGGCCTGCACCAGCGCGACAAAGAGACGTCATTCCTGGTCTTCGACCTAGGCGGCGGCACCTTTGACGTGTCGATCATCGAACTGTTCGACGGCGTAATGGAAGTACGTGCCAGTGCCGGCGACAACTTCCTCGGTGGCGAAGACTTCGACACCCTGCTGCTGGAACACTTCGTCGACAGCCAGCGTAATGCCGACGGTTTCCCGCCCACCAACAGCGTACTGCAGGCCCTGCGCCGCGAAGCCGAACGTGTGCGCAAAGCCCTGGGCCAGGACGACAGCGCCGAGTTCGCTCTGCGGGTCGATGGCCAACAGTGGGTGCAGACCATCACTCAACAGGAAATGGCCAAGCTCTACACACCGCTGCTGGAACGCCTGCGCGCACCGATTGAACGCGCCCTGCGCGATGCACGGATTCGCGTCAGCGACCTCGATGAGATCCTGTTGGTGGGCGGTACCACGCGCATGCCGCTGGTGCGCAAACTCGCCGCCGGATTGTTCGGGCGCTTCCCGTCGATCAGCCTCGACCCCGACCAAGTGGTCGCCCACGGCGCCGCGATCCAGGCCGCGCTCAAAGCCCGTTCCGCTGCGCTTGAAGAAGTCGTTCTGACCGACGTGTGCCCCTACACCCTGGGCATCGAAACCTCGAACCAGTACGGCGGCCATATCGAAAGCGGCCATTACCTGCCGTTGATCGAACGCAACAGCAGCGTACCGGTAAGCCGGGTCAAAAGCGTGGTGACGCTGCACGACAACCAGAGCCAGGTGCTGCTGAAGATCTACCAGGGCGAAAGCCGTCTGGTGAAAGACAACATCGAACTGGGCCAACTGGACATCGCGGTACCCAAGCGCAAGGCAGGTGAAGTCTCGCTGGACGTACGCTTCACCTACGACAACAACGGCCTGCTGGAAGCCCAGGTGAGCATCCCCCTGACCGGCGAGCAGCACTCACTGGTGATCGAAAACAACCCCGGCGTGCTCAGCCCGCAGGAAATCCAGCAACGCCTGCAAGCCCTGGCGCAGCTGAAAGTTCACCCACGCGACCAGCAGGTCAACACCGTGCTCACCGCGCGCCTCGAACGGCTCTACCAGGAAAACCTCGGCGAGCTGCGTGAGCAACTCGGCCACTGGGCCGCACAGTTCCAGCAGATACTCGATACCCAGGACGAACGCCGCATCCGCGAGGCCCGCAGCGAACTGACCCGGCAACTTGAGCAGCTCGACAATGGGTTCTGGCGCTGAGGGCACACTCATGGATTGCTGGAGCGTGCTGCAACTGCCGGAAGACGCCGACGAACGTGCCATCAAGCGCAGCTATGCGCGGATGCTGAAAAGCTGTCGCCCGGATGACGATGCCAAAGGCTTCCAGCGCCTGCGCGAAGCCTATGAACAAGCGCTGAGTGAAGTACGCTGGCGGGCTGATAACGAAGAGGAAGAACACGTCCAGGCGCCCGTGGCCGAAGCGGTCTACGGAAACCTGAATGACCTGACCGAACTGATGGACCTCAGCCCCGTCAGCCCTGCGCCCTTCGAGCCACTCACAACAGCCCCAGCCCAGGCACTGCTCAATGGCCTCAACGCGCGTAACCTTGATGAACGCTGGGCCCAGGCTCAGCGACAGGGCTGCACCGATGCGTTCCAGGCCGGCCTGTTGCGCCATTGCTTCGAAGCACCGGGCGAACGCAGCGCCATCGCCGGTTGGGCCGCGCAACACCTGGAATGGCTGACCCCCTGGCAGCAGGTGGCAATGACGTCCTGGCAATACGAAGCGCTGACCGGCGAGCTGCTGCAAGACTACCGCCGCACCCTGCAGGAACTGCTGGAGCAAAAGGCCGAGCGCGAATTCATCACCCAGCTCACGCAGTACAACGACCAACCCTGGCTGCAGGTGTTCGACCTGCAACAGCAGTGGCAGCGCATCGTCCTGCACCTGTTGCATGACACCCAATGGAGCGTGCCGCTGTTCGAGCGCGTGTGCCAGGCATTCGGCTGGGACGACCAGAAAGGCGTGTACCCGGAACCGGTGTGGATGTGGCGCGAATTGGTGTCGCGTTGCGAACAGGAAAGCTTCTACGCCAACCTGCAAGACAAGGCCCGGGACACGACATGGAAATCCGCCGACGCCATGGCGGCGCGCCTGTTGCTCACGCCAATGTCGGCGACGCAACAAAAACAGATGACGCAGAGCTTCGACAGTAATGCCTGGAACGCCTGCCAGCATCTGGCCGAAGTTCTGGCCTGGCGCTACCCGCAGTTGGTTGAGCGGCTTCCCCAGGCCAATGTATTTTTTTGGCGAGAATTCCTCCCCAGGCCGGTCTCCCATCGAAGCTGGATACGGGTATGGGGTGGCCTGGCGCTGGCAGCCGCCTTGGCCGTTTCCCCACATACAAAAATGGATAGGCTCAGCGACGCCGTCATTGTGGTGATACTGACCTTTGCTCCGGCCATTATCGGCATCCGTGGCACTCAGTTGTGGGCTGTCTTGACATCACACCTGATCGTCCAGGACCTGTGGCTCAGCAAGCGCCTGCTGCCTTCACGGTTCAACCCTCATCAACACTGGCTGGTGCTGCGCCACGGCATTCCTCAAGTGGGCATGCTGCTGATGTTCGGCTTACTGCTGGGCGTGATGGGCATGCTGACGTACGTGGGAATGATCGGCATACATCTGTTTCACCGCAGGCGTATCGGCAAAGTGAATGAGTATGTCGAGCACTTTTACCCTTGGGTCAGCGGCTTGCATTGGGCGCACTGGAGTCCGCTGCAGGTGGCTTTCCTGGCCGTGATGGCAGCGATCACCCTACTCTGCCAGAGGTACTTGCCAGAGATCCCGTGGACGAGCCTGCTCTACTTCCTCTGAGCCATTGAACCGACGCCTCCCTGGCAAAGGGAGGCCCGGTAACTTGCGTTCGATCATCGCCCACAACCCGCCCGCCCCCGATTGAACCCCTCCCGCACCGCCCCGCACCATGGCCGCCACCTGCACAACCCCAATAACAACAGGTCCAACGCCATGAGCACGCTCCGTCCTCGCCAGCTTTTGCTGGCCACCGCTGTCGCCAGCCTTGCCCTTCCCGTCGTCGCCGAAGAACACGGTTTCCTGGAAGACGCCAGCGCCAACCTCAACCTGCGTAATTTCTTTATCAACCGCAATTTCACCAACCCAACCAAAACCCAGGGTGGCGCGCAGGAGTGGACGCAGAGTTTCATCCTCGACGCCAAGTCCGGCTTCACCCAAGGCACGGTGGGGTTCGGTGTGGATGTGCTGGGGCTGTACTCGTTGAAGCTTGATGGCGGGCGCGGTACTGGCGGCACGCAGTTGCTGCCGCTGGATCATGACGGCCGGCCGGCGGATGAATTCGGGCGTCTCGGCGTTGCGTTCAAAGCGCGTATTTCGAAGACAGAAGTAAAGGTCGGCGAATGGATGCCTGTGCTGCCGATCCTGCGTTCGGATGACGGCCGTTCCCTGCCGCAAACCCTGCGCGGCGGGCAGATAACGTCCAAGGAAATCGACGGCCTGACACTGTACGGCGGCCAGTTCCGCGCCAACAGCCCGCGAGACGACAGCAGCATGTCGGACATGTCGATGGTCGGCAAAACCGCTTTCACTTCGGACCGCTTCAACTTCCAGGGCGGCGAATACGCGTTCAACGACAAACGCACCCAGGTCGGCCTCTGGAATGCCCAGCTCAAGGACATCTATAGCCAACAATACGTCAACCTGACCCACAGCCAGCCACTCGGTGACTGGACCCTGGGCGCCAACCTCGGGTTCTTCTACGGCAAGGATGACGGCAGCGCCCGCGCAGGCGACTTGGACAACAAGACCTGGTCCGGCCTGTTCTCCGCCAAGTACGGCGGCAACACGTTCTATGTCGGCCTGCAAAAACTCACCGGCAACAACGCCTGGATGCGCGTCAACGGCACCAGCGGGGGCACCCTGGCCAACGATAGCTACAACTCCAGCTACGACAACGCTCAGGAAAAATCCTGGCAACTGCGCCACGACTACAACTTCGCCGCCGTCGGTGTGCCGGGGCTGACGCTGATGAACCGCTATATCAGCGGCAGCAACGTACACACAGGCACCATCACTGACGGTAAGGAATGGGGTCGCGAAAGTGAATTGGGCTACACCGTGCAAAGTGGCAGCCTGAAAAACCTGACGATGCGCTGGCGCAATTCGAGCATGCGCCGCGACTACAGCAACAACGAGTTTGACGAAAACCGGTTGATCGTCAGTTACCCGATAAGTCTGCTGTAATCCGGCGCGGCACTTACTGTATCGTGCGCGCCTGCCGCTGCTGATCCGCCCAGCAGCGGCCTCTTTTTCGAGCCCGCGCACACCATGAAATCCTTCGCCATCGCATCCGCCGTGCTGGCCCTGGCCGTGAGCCTCAGTGGCTGCATCGGCGCGCCTATCGCCCTGACGCCCCAGACCGAACAGCGCCTGCAAGCACAGGCGCCGATCCGTTTTCTGCTGACCTTCGATGACGGCCCCAGCGCCTCGGGTTACAACAACCCGAGCCGTTCGGTGGTGGCCGACCTGGCGCACAACCCGGTGTTGCCGGGAATCAAGGCCGTGTTTTTTTTACAGACCGAAGCGGCCCGTTCCGGCGGCAGTTCACGGGGTCGCAAGACCATGGAGCGTGAGTACGCGGGCGGTCATATTCTGGCGTTTCACACGGCCACCGCGTTCCATACCAACCACCGCTGGCTGAACAACGCCGAACTGGATAGCACCCTGGCCCAGGGTTCTGCCGATATCGCCTCGATCACCGGCGCACCACCGGTATTGGTCCGTCCGCCGTTCTGGAACTACGACCGCCGCACCTTCGCCGCCTACCAGCGCCATGGCATGCACGTTCTGCTGACCGACTTGAGCGCCAATGACGGCAAGATCTGGGGTTTCAACGGCAGCCCACGCCGCCGCGCCAACCTGTATCGACAACTGTCGGTCGTGCGCGAACGCATCGCGCTGGGGGAGTTGCCGACAGTGGACGGCGTGATACCGGTGGTGGTGACCTTCCACGACATCAACCGCTACACCGCGCGGCATATGCAGGAATACCTGCAGATCCTGCTGGACAGTGCCCAGGTCACCGGCATGAAGACCGCCGCCGAGCCGTTCTACACCGACCGTGGCGCACTCGAACGGGCAGCGCTGTCACGCACCGTGAAGGCTGTCAGTGAGGAAGTGCATTTACCGGGCGTGTGGAATTGGGTGTGGGACGCCGACTCCCACTGACCTTAAGCCGTGTGAAGAGCAAAAATGTGGGAGGGGGCTTGCTCCCGATGCCGGTGGATCAGTCAGAGTTATTGAGACTGCACCACCGCTATCGGGAGCAAGCCCCCTCCCACATTTCGACCGCGTTTCAAATCTACTCTGGTTGCCGGGACTCAACACCCAATTCATCCCACACTGACTCTGCCAGGTGAAAGGTGGCATTCGCCGCCGGGATACCGCAGTAGATCGCGCTCTGCATCAGCACTTCCTTGATCTCGGCACGGGTCACGCCATTGCTGGCAGCCGCGCGCAGATGCAACTTGAGCTCTTCGGCGCGGTTCATGCCGATCAGCATCGCAATCGTGATCAGGCTACGAGTGTGCCGAGGCAGGCCAGGACGGGTCCAGATATCACCCCAGGCGTGGCGGGTGATCATTTCCTGAAACTCGCTGTTGAACTCGGTCAGGGCATTGAGGCTGCGGTCGACATGGGCATCGCCCAGCACTTCGCGGCGTACTTGCAGGCCCTCGGCATAACGTTGTTTCTCTTCCACAAACAGCTCCTCAACGGGCCAGCAAAAATTCAATCACGCGGTCGCTGAATGCAGCGCCGGCCTGAACGTTGGACAGGTGCGCCGCGTAGAACTCAGCGTACTCGGCCCCCTGCACATGATTCTGGATAAAGTGGCTACCGGCCGGCGGTGTGACGGCATCTTCGGTGCCCGCAATCACCAGCGTCGGCACTTTGATCGAGCGCAGTTGCTCACGGAAATCCGCATCACGCACGGCGCCGCAGCTGGCCGCGTAACCTTGGGGTGACGTGGACGCGAGCATGTCAGTGATCTGCTGGGCCTGATGGGGGTTCGCCGCTGCAAAGTCGGCGGTAAACCAGCGTGCAATGGAGGCATCGCGCAAAGCGACCATCGCCGCCGCGCCATCGCGCAACACCATCTCGATGCGCGGGTTCCAGATCTCCAGCGTGCCGATCTTGGCGGCGGTGTTGCACAGCACAAGGCGGTTCAGGCGGCCACCGGCGTGGATGCCGAGCCATTGGCCGATCAAGCCACCCATGGACAGCCCGCAAAAATGCGCACGTTGAATATCCAGTGCGTCCAACAGCGCCAGCACATCACGGCCGAGTTGCTCGATGCTGTAGGGCCCTTCGGTAACCAGGGATTTGCCGTGGCCACGGGTATCGAAACGCAACACGCGAAAATGCTCGGTGAAGGCCTGGATCTGGATGTCCCACATATGCAGGTCGGTGCCCAATGAGTTGGACAGCACCAGTACCGGCGCGTCCACCGGCCCATCCAGTTGGTAATGCAGGTCGCCCTCGGCGAGTTGTACAAATGGCATGGGGGCCTCCTCAGGCAGTCAGTTCAAAATGTTCGGTGACAGCACGCGTGACCCAGGTATGGGCCTGGCCCAGATAGTGGGCAGGGTCGAGCAGTCGATCCAGTTCGGCCGCAGATAACTCAGCGGTGATCTGCGGTTCGTCCGCCAATACCGCGCGCAGATGGCGCCCCTCGGCGACCGCACGCTTGCAGCACTGCTCCAGCAGATGGTGCGCGGTTTCGCGGCCAAGGCGTTGGGCAAGCACAATGCTGACGGCTTCGGCCAGTACCAGGCCTTGGGTCAGGTCGAGGTTCTGCTTCATGCGCTCGGGGTCGACTTCCAACCCTTCGCTCACCAGTAGCGCCTGTTGCAAGGCACCGGACACCAACCGGCAAATCTCCGGCAAGGTTTCCCATTCCGCATGCCACAGTCCCAGGCTGCGCTCGTGCTCCTGGGGCATGGCGCTGAACATCGTCGAGACCAACCCAGGCACGCGCGTAGCCGCACTGATCAGCACCGCAGCGCCTACCGGGTTGCGTTTATGGGGCATGGTGGACGAGCCGCCCTTGCCAGGCGCCGACGGTTCGAACACTTCCGCCGCTTCAGTCTGCATCAACAGGCTGATGTCCCGGCCCAGCTTGCCGAGACTGCCCGCGATCAAACCCAGCACGCTGGCGAACTCCACCAGACGATCTCGCTGAGTGTGCCAGGGCTGTTCGGGCAGGCTCAGTTGTAACTGGGCCGCCAAGGCCTCGGCCACGGGCATCGCCTGTTCACCCAACGCCGCGAGGGTTCCGGAGGCGCCACCAAATTGCAGCACCAGCAAGCGCGGTTTCAACTCCGCCAAGCGCTGGCGGCTACGCGTCACGGCGCCCAGCCAACCGGCGATTTTCATCCCCAGCGTGACCGGCGTGGCGTGCTGCAACCAAGTGCGCCCGGCCAACGGCGTCACCGCGTAACGCTGGGCTTGGGCGGCAAGCACATCGCCCAAGCGGGCCAGGTCGGTTTCGATCAACAGCAGTGCACGCCGCAGTTGCAGCACTAGGCCGGTGTCCATCACGTCCTGGCTCGTCGCCCCCAGATGCACGTAGCGCTCGGCACCGGCATCTTCACTGGCTATCAACTTGCCCAAGGCCTTCACCAATGGAATCGCCGAGTTCCCGGCCGAGGCAATCGCCACACCGAGGGCGTCCATGTCATACAGTGACGCCAGGCACGCCTGGGCAATTGGTGCGACGGCCGACGGCGGGATCAACCCGACCTGAGCTTGCGCCCGGGCCAGGCCGGCTTCGAAATCCAGCATGCCCTGCAAGCGCCCCTCGTCGCAGAACACCTCGGCCATGCTGTCAGCGGTGAAGTAGGCGTCGAACAGTTGGTTGCTCGTGCGCAGTGTCATAACGCGTCCCTTACAAATCGTGGTGCAAGTACTCCGCCTGTTTCGGCAGACGCAAGCTGAACAGGAAGGCCACGGCCATCATGCCGGTGACGTACCAATAAAAAGTGTTTTCCATGCCCATGGATTTGAGTCCCAAGGCCACGTATTCCGCCGAGCCACCGAAGATCGCGTTAGCCACTGCGTAAGCCAGGCCCACACCCAGGGCTCGTACGTGCGGCGGGAACATTTCCGCTTTCACCAGGCCGCTGATCGAGGTGTAGAAACTCACGATAGCCAACGCCAGGGAAATCAGTACAAAGGCCAGGAACGGGCTTGTCACGGTTTTCAGGGTCAGCAGGATCGGCACCGTGCAGAGGGTACCGAGGGCGCCGAACCAGAGCATCGAGTTACGTCGGCCGATCTTGTCCGAGAGCATGCCGAACAGCGGCTGCATGCACATGTACACAAACAGCGCGCCGGTCATGATGTAGCTGGCGGTCTTGGCGTGCATCCCGGCGGTGTTCACTAGGTACTTCTGCATGTAGGTGGTGAAGGTGTAGAAAATCAGCGAGCCGCCCGCGGTGTAGCCGAGCACGGTGATGAAGGCCGCTTTGTGATTGCGAAACAGCGCGGCGACGCTGCCGGCGTCCTTGTCCTGGCGGGTTTCCTTGCTGGTGGTTTCCTTGAGGGTGCGCCGCAGCAACAGGGAGATCACCGCCGCAATCGCACCGATCACGAACGGAATCCGCCAGCCCCAGGCGCGCAGTTCTTCTTCAGTGAGGATCTGTTGCAGGATCACCACCACCAACACCGCCAGCAGTTGCCCGCCGATCAGGGTGACGTACTGGAACGAGGCAAAGAAGCCGCGCTGGCCTTTGAGTGCGACTTCACTCATGTAGGTCGCGGTGGTGCCGTACTCGCCACCCACCGACAAGCCCTGGAACAACCGCGCCACCAGCAGCAATGCCGGGGCCCAGGCGCCGATGTCTTTGTAAGTAGGCAGGAAGGCGATGACCAACGAACCGGCGCACATCATCAGCACCGAAATCATCATCGAATTTTTGCGCCCGTGCTTGTCAGCGACCCGGCCGAACAGCCAGCCGCCGATGGGGCGCATCAGGAACCCGGCGGCGAATACACCGGCGGTGTTGAGCAGTTGCACCGTGGGATCGTCCGACGGGAAAAATGCGGGGGCGAAGTAGATAGCGCAGAAGGCGTAGACGTAGAAGTCGAACCATTCGACCAGGTTGCCGGAGGAGGCACCGACAATCGCAAAGATCCGTTTGCTGCGCTCTTCTCCGGTGTAGTGACTGGTGGCTGTTGTCATGATTTTTTCACTCAGTGGGAACGGTTATAGCCTAGACATACTTTGCAACAACCATGTTCCGCAAGCAGACATTTGGATAGGGATCTCCTGAACCGGCCTCATCGGGGGCAAGCCCCCTCCCACATTTGATAGGCGGCGCGCTCAAAATGTGTGAGGGGCTTGCCCCCGATGAGGCCCTGACAAGCGACTCAGTAGTCGAAGAACACCGTCTCCTTATCTGTCCCCTGCAAAATCACATTCCACTGATACACACCGTCAGCATCCTGCTTGGCAATCAAGGTGCTACGACGCTCGGCAGGCACGCACGCCAGCAACGCGTCATCCCCATTCAACGCCTCACCGTCAAAATAAATCCGCGTGAGCAAGTGCTTCACCAAGCCACGGGCAAACACCAGCACCACCAAGTGCGGCGCCTGGGTCGTGCCTTTCAGGCCCGGCACGCTGCCCGGCTTGATGGTGGTAAAGCGAAAACGTCCTTCGGCGTCCACCGGCACCCGACCGAAACCCTCGAAGTTGGGATCGACGGCCTTGTCCTGGTCATCTTCCGGGTGGTCGTATTTGCCGGCGGCGTTGGCCTGCCAGACTTCGAGCATGGCGTCGTTGACCACATCACCGTTGCCATCCACCACTTGCCCGCTGATCGCCACGCGCTCACCAAGGGTGGCGGCGACGGTCAGGTCTTCGCGGTTCAGCCAGGTCAGGCCAATGTGGTAGTACGGCCCGACGGTGTGGGACGTGGTTGCGTAAAGGCTCATCTCATTTCTCCATCGGCGTGGCGTCGCGGCCGCGCAGGACGATGTCCCAGCGGTAGCCGAGGGCATAGGAAGGAATGGTTTTTTCCAGGTCGAAACTGGCGATCAGGCGCTGCTTGGCCGAAGTGTCCGGCACACAGTTGTATATCGGGTCGTATTCCAGCAGCGGGTCGCCAGGGAAATACATCTGCGTGACCAAGCGCGTCAGCACGCTGGGGCCGAACAGCGAAAAGTGGATATGCGCCGGGCGCCACGCGTTGTGGTGATTGCCCCATGGGTAAGCGCCGGGCTTGATGGTCTGGAACTGATACCAGCCATCCGCGTCGGTGACGGTACGGCCGGTGCCGGTGAAGTTCGGGTCCAGCGGCGCGTCGTGCAGGTCACGCTTGTGGTTGTAGCGGCCGGCGGCGTTGGCCTGCCAGATCTCCACCA
This sequence comes from Pseudomonas sp. TE3911, assembly GCF_054062775.1. Taxonomy (NCBI): domain Bacteria; kingdom Pseudomonadati; phylum Pseudomonadota; class Gammaproteobacteria; order Pseudomonadales; family Pseudomonadaceae; genus Pseudomonas; species Pseudomonas sp. TE3911. Next base: position 3,959,166 of record NZ_JBSSFP010000001.1, read on the forward strand.
GAATGCCTGGCACCGGCAAACCGTTTTCGTCCAGTACACGCCCATGGATGATGATGCGTTCGCCCTGGGGCTCGCCTTCATGCTGGGCGGTGAGGTCGTTGTCTTTCTCGTTGATCCGCTCGGCGCCGATGGTCGGGCCGGTGATTTCCGACAAGGAATGGGGCAGGAACACCAACGGCTGTGACGGCGAACGCAAGTTCGTCGACTGGTAGGCCGGGTGCAGGTAATCAGGTTGGGTGCCCGCTTGCGGGCGCCGGTAACCGGGCTTGTCACTCATGGAGCAATCCTCTCTTATTAGATGCGTTCAATCGCCAGGGCCAACCCTTGGCCGACGCCGACACACATGGTCGCCAGGCCTTTACGGCCACCGGTTTTTTCCAACTGATGCAGGGCTGTCAGTACCAACCGCGCACCGCTCATGCCCAACGGATGACCGAGGGCGATGGCGCCGCCGTTCGGATTGACCTGGGGCGCGTCGTCGGCAATACCCAATTCGCGCAGTACCGCCAGGCCTTGGCTGGCGAAAGCTTCGTTGAGTTCGATCACGTCAAAGTCGGTGACCGCCAACCCCAGGCGTTCCACCAGTTTGCGCACCGCTGGCACCGGACCGATGCCCATCACACGCGGGGCGACACCGGCGCTGGCCATGCCCAACACGCGGGCACGCGCCGTCAGGCCGTGTTTCTTGACCGCTTCGGCGGACGCCAGAATCAGCGCCGCCGCACCATCGTTCACACCTGAAGCATTACCGGCGGTGACGGTCTTGTCAGGGCCGTTGACCGGCTTGAGTTTGGTCAGGGCTTCCAGGGTGGTGTCTCGTGGATGCTCATCGTGCTCGACCACGGTTTCGCCTTTTTTATGGGCAACCCTTACCGGCACGATTTCTTCGGCAAAAAAGCCCGCAGCCTGAGCGGCCGCCGTGCGTTGCTGGCTGCGCAGGGCGAAGGCGTCCTGATCAGCACGTGAAACCTGGTAGTCATCGGCGACGTTATCGGCGGTCTGCGGCATCGCGTCCACGCCGTACTGGGCTTTCATCAAGGGGTTGATAAAGCGCCAGCCGATGGTGGTGTCTTCCAGCTTCATGTTGCGCGAAAACGCCGCGTCAGCCTTGCCCATCACGAACGGCGCACGGGACATCGACTCAACGCCCCCGGCAATCGTCAGCTCCATTTCGCCGCTGGCGATGGCGCGAAAGGCGGTGCCAATGGCGTCCATGCCCGAGGCGCACAAACGGTTAAGGGTCACGCCCGGAATGCTTTCCGGCAGACCCGCCAGCAACAGCGCCATGCGGGCGACGTTGCGGTTGTCTTCACCGGCCTGGTTGGCGCAGCCGAGGAACACCTCATCCACCGCGCTCCAGTCCACCGACGGATTGCGCTCCATCAGCGCCTTGATCGGCAATGCCGCCAAGTCATCGGCGCGTACGGTGGACAGGCCACCGCCAAAGCGGCCGATGGGGGTGCGAATGGCATCACAGATAAATACGTCGCGCATCAGGCTTCTCCCGGTGCTTGGCCGTGGGCGGCAGCGGTGCGGGCTTCGAGGTCACGCAGGGCGGTCAACTCGACCTCGGTCGGCTCGGCGGTGTTGCTGACTTGGTCGGCAAAGCGAATCGCCCAACCGGTAGCGGCCACCACTTGCTCGCGGGTCACGCCAGGGTGCAGCGCGGTAACCACGAATTCATGGGTGCCCTCTTCCGGCTCCATGATGCACAGGTCGGTAATGATTCCGACAGGACCGGCACCCGGCAGGCCCAGGCGTTTACGTGAATCGCCGCCCTCGCCGTGGCCGACTGAGGTGATGAAGTCCAGCTTGTCCACAAACGAACGGGACGACTGCTTGAGGATAATCAGCACGCTCTTGGCGGAGCCGGCGATTTCCGGCGCGCCACCGGCACCCGGCAGGCGTACTTTGGGCTGGTGATAGTCACCGACCACGGTGGTGTTGATGTTGCCGAAACGGTCGACTTGGGCTGCACCGAGAAAGCCCACGTCGATACGTCCGCCTTGCAGCCAGTAGCGAAAAATCTCACCGGTTGGCACCACGGTGTCAGCGGTTTCCGCCAGTTCGCCATCACCAATGGACAGCGGCAGTACCGAGGGCTTGGCGCCAATCGGGCCGGACTCGTAGATCAACACCACATCGGGCGATGAGGTCAGGCGCGCCAGGTTGGCCGCTTTGGATGGCAGGCCGATGCCGACAAAGCACACCGAGCCGTTCTTGAGGCGGCGCGCGGCGGCGACGGTCATCATTTCATTGGTCGAGTAAGCCATTACTTGGCCTCCTGCGCGGTGGCCAACTTGGCCTGGTATTCACTGAAATCGGCAGTGCCGTGGATGTATTCGTCGATCCAGGCGGTAAACGTCCCACGGTCGCGGGCAATCGGATCCCACGCCTGGTAGAAGCGGTTGTCGCGCTCGTTGTAACCGTGGGCGTAGGACGGATGCGCGCCGCCGGGTACGTGGCACACAGCAGTCAGGGCCCAGGTGGGCAACACGCAGCTGTTCATCGGTGCATTCAGGTCGTCGACAATTTCTTCCACGGTGACGATGCAACGCTTGGCCGCCAACGCCGCTTCCTTCTGCACACCGAGAATCCCCCAGAGCAGCACATTGCCCTTGCGGTCGGCCTTTTGCGCGTGGATCACCGTGATGTCCGGACGCACCGACGGCACCGCCGCCAGCACTTCGCCGGTGAACGGGCATGTCACGCTTTTGATCAATGGGTTGACTTTGGGCAGGTCGGAACCGGCGTAGGCACGCAGTACCGCGAACGGCAGGCCAGAGGCGCCGGCGACGTAGGCATTGGCCAGGTCGGCGTGGCTGTGTTCTTCGATTTCCAACGGTTGTGGCCATTGCTTCTCGACTGCGTCACGCAGGCGATGCAGGGAGCCCACGCCCGGGTTGCCGCCCCAGGAGAAAATCAGCTTGCGTGCGCAGCCGGCACCGATCAACTGGTCGTAGATCAGGTCAGGCGTCATACGCACCAGCGTCAGGTCTTTCTTGCCCTGACGAATGATTTCATGGCCTGCGGCGGTAGGGATCAGGTGGGTGAAGCCTTCGAGAGCGATGGTATCGCCGTCGTTCACGAAACGCTTGACCGCATCACGCAGGGTGAGAATTTCAGCCATGGGGTTGGGCTCCCGGTGTTGATCGAAAAAGGCGCTGAGGTGGCGCCGAAGTGCTTGAAGATTAAGCCGGGGAAATGGGCCAAACAATCCGATAATCGACTCAGCGTTCGATTATCGAACATATTGTTGTCTAGCTAATCTTCTGGTGTGAGAGGGCGCTTGCCCTCTCCCAGCTTAGAAACCTGCCAAGCTCAGGTGGCATCCGCATGGCTGACCATGCCCTTGATCACCACCGCCGTCGTGGCCACAGCGGCCGGGATCACCAGGGCGGTGAGCACCTGCTCAAAGTTCCAGCCCAGGCCCAGCAAGGTGGCGCCCATCCAGGCGCCGAGGATCGCGCCGAAGCGGCCGATGCCGAGCATCCACGACACGCCGGTGGCGCGGCCTTGGGTCGGATAAAAGCGCGCCGCCAGGGACGGCATCGCCGATTGCGCGCCGTTGACGCACATTCCGGCGATCAGCACCAACGTCGCCAGCACGGTGATATTGCCCAGGCTCTGACCTACCGCGTAGGCAAACACCCCGGCCAGCAGGTAAAAGATGCCGATGACTTTGTGGGGATTGAACCTGTCCATCGCCCAGCCCACGCCGACGGCGCTTAACACCCCACCGAACTGGAACAACGCGCCAATAAACGCGGCCTGCTCCATGCTCGCGCCACTGTCACGCATCAGCGTCGGCAACCAACTGGTGAGCAAGTACACGATCACCAGGCCCATGAAGTAGGTGAGCCACAGCAGCAAGGTCCCGGCGCTATAAGTGCCGGAGAAGATCACCGCGAACACGTTGCGGGCCTTGACGGTTTTTTGTTCGGGCACACTGAAGGCGGTGGCCTGGGCGACGATGTTGGGCTCGATGGGTGACAAGGTTTTGCGCACCTTATCGGTGCCGCGGTTGCGCACCACCAAGTAACGCGCCGACTCCGGCAGCCAGAGCAGCAGCACCACCACCAGGATCAGCGGCAGGATGCCGCCGATCATCAACAACGCGTGCCAGCCGAACGCCGGGATCAGCTTGGCCGAGATAAACCCGCCACCGGCCATACCCAGATTGAAACCACAGAACATGCTGGTCACCAGCAGCGACTTGTGGCGCTCGGGGGTGTACTCGGACAGCAGCGTGGTGGCATTAGGCATGCCTGCTCCCAGGCCCAGCCCTGTGAGGAAACGCAGCACGAGCAACTGGTCGACGTTGCTGCTGTAGGCCGAAGCCAGGCTGAACGCGCCAAACACCAAAACCGCGCCGACCAGCACGACTTTACGACCGAAACGGTCGGCCAGCGGGCCCGAACCTAACGCACCGAACACCATGCCGATCAACGCGGCACTCATCACCGGACCAAGGCTGGCGCGGTCGATGCCCCAGTCCTGGGACAGCGCAGGCGCAATAAAGCCCATGGCGGCGGTGTCGAGGCCATCAAGGAAGACAATCAGGAAACACAGGATAACCACGCGCCACTGATAGCGTGACAGTGGCTGGGTGTTGATGAAGGACTGCACGTCCAGCGTGGTACCGACAGAAGGCTGATTCATTATTTTTATTCCACACCGAGGGCGGGCCAACGACCTGGGGTCGTCATTATTATTGGGGCGCCCTTAAGAGCGCTGCCGCACAGTAATAAGCCGGAGGAAATAGCGTCAATTGATCAAGCCGGGATCTGTGCGGTCACCGAACACCTTAGGCAAACAACTGCGCACTCAGCTCACGGCTGGCGCTGAGCATGCTCGGCAGGAAGCGCTGTTCCAGCTCGCTGCGGCTGACGCGTCCGGCATGGGTACTGACGTTGAGCGCTGCCAATACTTGGCCAGACGCGTCATACACCGGCACGGCGATGGAGCGCAGGCCTTGCTCCAGTTCCTGGTCGACGATGCACCAACCCTGCTGACGCACTTGTTGCAGGCATTCGAACAAAGCTTCGGGGGTGGTGAGGGTGCGGCTGGTCTTGATTTGCAGGTCCGCGTGGTCGAGGTAATCCTGCAGCGAGGCGTCGTCCAGCGCCGCGAGCAGGATGCGCCCCATGGACGTGCAATAGGCCGGCAAACGCCCGCCCACCGACAGGTCCACGGAAATCAGGCGTTGGGTGGTGGCCGAACGGGCGATATAGAGGATGTCGTCGCCTTCGAGGGTCGCCATATTGCAGGCTTCGTGCAGTTGTTCACTCATGCGGTCCAGATATGGCTGAGCCGACACCGCCAATGGCGTGGACGACAGGTAGGCATGGCCGAGGGTCAGTACTTTGGGCAACAAGGAATAGGTACGCCCATCGGTGGTGGCGTAGCCAAGTTTGATCAGGGTATGCAGGCAACGACGCACAGCGGCGCGGGGAATTTCGGTGCGATGGCTGATTTGGGCAATCGTCAGGTGGCGTTTGCGCTCCTGGAATGCCTGCACCACGGCCAGGCCACGGGCCAGGGAGGTCATGAAATCCGGGTCACCGGTAAACGCCTGGATACGCTTGGCCGGCGAGGCAACGATCGGCGGCGCCACTGAGGCGAAAGAGTTGCGCAATTGATCGTTCATCTCAGGTTCCTTTCTCTTATTGTCAACCGCAGGGATTGGGCAGGTATTACAAGCCGCACCGACCGATCTGCACAAGGCAGGGCCGGCAACATTGGGCGATTATCGGACGATCATGCGATTATCGCAATTTGGGGCGTACCTGAGCGACCGGTCTCGCGATGGCGCCTTGGCAAAGTAAAGTTACGGTGAAAGGCTTGAACCTTTAGTTGCTTGTTGAATTTATGGCGCCAGAATCTCAGCAACTACTCACGTGTGCGTGTAACAAAACGCTCACACAAAGTTGACGCTTTTCAACTTTATGCCGATAGTGTTATTCAAATGCGCCGCTATAATGCACCCTGTGCGGAGGTCAGCCCGGTTTTACTTTCGGGGCCAGAGCTCGCCAGGCCAGGCACATGCAGTGCATGGACAGTCGCAACTACCTGCTTTGAATGACAGCCATAACCAACGGTTTCCAGTATCCGTTGTTCAAACTTGAACGCATCAACTGCTCAACTTTGAACAATCCGAGGGCGACATTCAGGCATAACGCTGCAGCGTAATTACACTCAACTCAATTAGGTAACAATGTGACGAAAGATGAACTGCGCGCGGAACTTGAGCGCCAGGAGCAACGTTACAAGGATGTTTACGGCGGGGAAGTCACCACCTACGCCGCCCAGCCTGAACCTGAACGCAAACCATGGCGCAAGCGAGCCAGCCTGCTCGACCAGGCATTTGCCCAGGAAATCCAAAAGATTGAACAGGAACTCAAAGCCGAAGAGCCATAAGCGCTTCGGATTGAGCCTAGGGTTCGGCCCTGACTGCTGGCAGCTAGCCATCGGTCGGGCACCCTGAGTCCCACTCCCACCAGTAAAATTTCATACAAATGTTTCAAGGATGACGATTCGGTGACAAAACCGTGTCTTTTCAGCCCTGCACTTTATAAATCAAAGACTTGCTAAAGCCCCGAAAACCTTGGGATCGCCCGGTTTCGCCCCAGGCGTTTCAATGAAGATTGTTACCGACGAGCAGCTAATGCATCGATTACTGAGGTTTTCTGGCATAATCGCGCCCCCTTACGACCGGGTCAGAAAACCTTCATGATCGATTTATTCAGCGGACTGGATGCTTGGGTTCTAGTGAGCCTGTTGCTCGCCCTCGCCTTTGTCCTCGCCTTCGAGTTCATCAATGGCTTTCATGACACCGCTAACGCGGTGGCCACAGTCATCTATACCAAAGCCATGCCGCCGCATCTGGCCGTGTTCTTCTCCGGGGTGTTCAACTTCCTCGGCGTATTGCTCGGTGGTGTCGGTGTCGCCTACGCCATCGTGCATCTGCTACCGGTGGAGTTGCTGATCAATGTGAACACCGGCCATGGTTTGGCGATGGTCTTCTCGTTGTTAGCCGCGGCGATCACCTGGAACCTGGGCACCTGGTACTTCGGTATCCCTGCTTCCAGCTCCCACACCTTGATCGGTTCGATCCTCGGTGTCGGCCTGGCCAATGCCCTGATCAACGATATCCCCCTGGCTGACGGTGTGAACTGGCAGAAAGCTGTTGATATCGGCGCATCCCTGGTGTTCTCGCCAATGGCTGGTTTCCTGGTCGCAGCCCTGGTGCTGATCGGTCTTAAATGGTGGCGTCCGCTGTCGAAGATGCACAAGACTCCGGACCAGCGCCGCAAGCTCGACGACAAGAAGCACCCGCCGTTCTGGAACCGCCTGGTCCTGGTGATCTCCGCCATGGCCGTGAGTTTCGTGCACGGCTCCAACGATGGCCAGAAAGGCATCGGCCTGATCATGCTGGTGCTGATCGGCATCGTGCCGGCGCAGTTCGTACTCGACCTGGGCAGTACCACCTATCAGATCGAACGCACTCGCGACGCCACCGTGCATTTGAGCCAGTTCTACCAGCGCAATAACGCCACCCTCGGCGAATTCCTGGCCCTGGGCAAAAGCGTGAAAGACGATCTGCCGGGCAAGTTCCAGTGCAACCCGCAGCAGACCGAACCGACTATCAATGCGCTCGTCAGTACGCTGAAAGGTGTCTCCGACTACCATTCGCTGACTTCGGATCAGCGTATCGAAGTGCGTCGCTACCTGCTCTGCCTGGACGACACTGCGAAGAAAGTCGGCAAGCTGCCGGGCCTGGATGCGCGTGAGAAGTCCGACCTCGACAAACTGCGCAAAGACCTGACCGCCACCACCGAGTACGCGCCGTTCTGGGTGATCCTCGCCGTCGCACTGGCCTTGGGCCTGGGCACCATGGTGGGTTGGAAGCGTGTGGTACTGACCATCGGTGAGAAGATCGGCAAACAGGGCATGACGTATGCCCAGGGCATGTCGGCACAGATCACCACCGCTACCATGATTGGTTTTGCCAATATCTTCGCCCTGCCGGTGTCCACGACCCACGTGCTGTCTTCGGGCGTGGCCGGCACCATGGTCGCGAACAAAAGCGGCCTGCAAGGTGGCACGGTCAAGACCATCCTGATGGCCTGGGTGTTGACGTTGCCTGCGACTGTTGGGCTGTCGGCCGGGTTGTTCTGGTTGGCTTCCAAGGCGTTGGGTAGCTGATAGATTTGGGTTGGAAAAGAAGGCGTGATCCTGATGGGGGTTGCGCCTTTTTTTTGGTTTTTTTGGCGGGGGACCTATCCGTTGCTGCAGCGACGGATATACACACAAAAACAACTCAAAAAAAAAGGCGACCGAAGTCGCCCAAAATGCCTTGCGTGCTCATGTAACCCGGAAAGACCTAAGGTTTTTTACGCTTGTTTGCGTCTTTCCAGATGAAGAATCCAAACCCTACAAAAAACAACACCATGAGGCTTACAGTCAGCACTCCGGCGAATACCACATTATCGATAAACATGACCGGCCTCCTGCACTTGCCCTGTTGCGATAGGGCTAAGTTACTGGAGAAGGCGTATTGAAAAATTGACGGGGATCAATGTCGCCCGCAACGGGGCGTAAAGAAGGGGACTAACTGACCTGCATCAACAGATGCAGGCCGTGTTAACGCTTTTTCGGTTTGTTCTTTGATTTTTTCTTGCCTTTGCCTAAAGGCATTGCGTGTTCAAACGCCTGGCGCACTTCATTCAGGCGTTTGTCATTGAGGTCATGTACGCGCTTGGCGCGTTCGGCATTCAGGTCGATCAGCTTGTCGTCATCACTCATGGCTTGTCTTACGTCGTGGCGAGTAGGGTCCAATAATGCGGGCTGCTGCGCCCGACGGCAAATCAGCGCGCGACAAATGGCAGGCCGTCGCCCAAAATCGGCACTTTCCGCACGACCCAGGAGGCGCACTCGGGTGGCTCTGCACAAGGATCTTCCACCGTTGCTGGCACTACGAGCCTTTGAAGCCGTGGCCCGCCACTTGAGTTTTATCAAGGCGGCGAGTGAGTTATCGGTTACCCAAAGCGCCCTAAGCCATCAGGTGCAAAAGCTCGAACAGCATCTGGGTAAACCGCTGTTTATCCGACGCACCCGCGCGATCGATCTGACCGCCGACGGGCAGCGTTACTACGATGAAATCCGCCCCGCCCTTGACGCCATCGCTGCCGCGACCCGCGCCCAACGGCAGCTGCCCAGCGCCACTGTGTTGCGCATCGGCCTGCTGGCGTCTTTCGCCACCTTGTGGCTGGCCCCGCGCCTGGCGGGGTTTCTTAACCGCTATCCGCACATCCAGGTGGAGCTGTTGCCAGCGATTCAACTGGCCAACGTCGCCGCCGCCGAAGTCGACCTGGCCATCCGTTACGGCAAAGGCGATTGGCCGGACGTGCGGGCCACGCGGCTGATGGCTGAAGTGATTTCACCGGTGTGCAGCCCGGCATTCAAGGCCAGTCAACTGCACAACGGCCCCTTGCTGATGGCAACCTCGCACCGGCCGTTCGAATGGACGGATTGGTCCCAGCATTATCAAGTCGACCTCGAACACCATCCGCGCGTCATGCTGCATGACTACAACATCGTGGTCGAAGCCGCCGTCGCCGGCCAGGGCATTGCCATGGGCCGTCACCGCCTGATCCAACGCCGGCTTCAGGACGGCAGCCTGGTTGAAGCCTTCGACTGGCCGCCCTACCACAGTGACATCGGCTATTGGCTGATCGCCCCCCAAGGTTCCACCGGTGAAGCGGCCGAGTGTTTCAGCCAATGGTTAAAGGAGGTCTGCGCTGACGCGTGAGTTATTTCGATACGTCGCGTGAGATCTATCCGTTTGTCGCAGCCTCCCACAGACCAACATGCTCAAACCTCTTGAAATCAGAGGATTCAGCATGAGCAACTCCATCCGCCAACGCGTGCACGCCCTTGGCTTGACGCTGCCAGCCCCCAGCCAGCCGATTGCCAACTACATCAACCATGTCATCAGCCAGAACCAGCTGTTTATTTCCGGGCAGATCCCCCTGCTCGACGGCAAGCCTGCTTACCTCGGCAGACTGGGGGAATCCCTCAGCGAGGAAGACGGCACCCAGGCGGCAGAACTGGCTGCACTGAGCTTGCTCGCGCAATTGAGCGATGCCTTGGGCGATGACCTGTCGCGCTTGGTACGCACCCTGCGCCTGGGGGTTTTTATCGCCAGCAGCGCTGACTTCCAGCACCAGGGCGCGGTGGCGAACGGTGCGTCGAACCTGCTGGTGAATGCACTCGGCGAACAGGGCCGGCATGTGCGAACAGCGGTGGGTGTTGCCAGCCTGCCGGCCGGCGTGGCGGTGGAGGTTGACGCAATTTTCGAGTTGCAGCCGTGAGCCCGCTGGATATTCAACGATTAAGGGAGGCCACTCCCGGCTGCCAATCGGGCCTCGTGCACTTCAACCATGCCGGCGCGTCCCTGCCAAGCCAGGCGACACTGGACGCCATCATCGACCAACTACAGCGCGAAGCCCGCGACGGTCCAATGGAGGCCGGTGAGCATGGCGCCATGCTGATGGAAAAAGCCCGCCACGCCGCCGCGCAACTGCTCAATGCGCCCGCCGCGTCCATAGCGTTTGCCAGCAGCGGCTCAACTGCCTGGAGCATGGCGTTCCAAGCCTTGGGCGCGTGGCAACCCGGTGATCGCATTCTGGTGGGGCGCCACGAATGGGGCGGCAATCTGGCGAGCATGCAGCTGGCCGTGCAGGCGGGTGCACGGGTGGAAGTCATCCCCTGCGATGCAACCGGCGCGGTTTGCCCCGTGGCGCTGGAGTCAATGATCGATGCCCATGTAAAGCTGATCGACCTCACCTGGCTCCCGGCCAACGGCGGCCTGATCAACCCCGCCCAGGCCATCGGCGCAGTGGCCAAGCGTCATGGCATCCCCTACTTTGTCGACGCCGGCCAAGCCGTCGGCCAAGTGCCGGTGGATGTACAAGCGTTGCAGTGTGACGTACTCAAGTCGGCCGGTCGCAAACACCTGCGCGGGCCGCGAGGCACGGCGCTGCTGTATGTACGGCCGGACTTTCTCCAGCACCTGGACCCGGCCCAGCGTGACGTGCTTTCTGCCCCCTTGGCCGCAACCGGTTTCGACCTGCGCGACGACGCCAGGCGCTTTGAAACCAGCGAAGTGTCCTTCGCGCTGTTAGCGGGTTTGGGAAATGCGCTGCGCGAGATGAATCACCTGGGGATTGAGCGCGTATGGGAACGCGTCGCACAGACCAGCGCGCAAATTCGTGAAGCTCTACGTGAGATTCCGGGGATTTCCCTACATGAACTGGGCACGCTTCAATCAGGGCTGATCGCTTTCAACCTCGCCGGCTGGGACGCCTTCGAACTCAAACGGCAATTGGGATTGAAGCGCATCAATATCGGCGCCAACGGCGTGGGCTACACCCCGCTGGATATGCAGGCGCGTGGCCTGGCAAGCGTTGCAAGAATCTCCGTCAGCCCCCTGAACAACGATCACGACATCAAGTCGCTGATGGCAGCCCTGCGGCAACTGAGCGCTTAAACTTCGACGTCAACCCACAAGCCCTGGCGCGGCGCGTCTTCGATCAACGGCACGACCGGTACGGTGTTGTCGGCATTGAGCAGGTCGCCCGGGATCGCCAGGTGCTGATCCGGGTTTTCATCGGCTTCGCGCCGACGTTTCTGTTGTTCCTGCTGGCGGCGTTGTTCCTCGCGCAGCAAAAAGGTCGACTGCTCGGCATCGCCCTTTTTCAGGTCGATCGTGCTTTCGTTGGAGCCCGCTTGCACAGGGACCACGGGCGGAATATCCGGTTTCTGGCGGACCGGGTCGAGTTGCGACGTAACCGGTACAACGCTGACGGGCAGCATGGGTGGCAGCATGATAGTTGTTCTCCTGTCAGCAGGCTGTCGGCGGGCCGGGCGACGACTTGAGCACGGACTCGCCAACCTGTGACCCAGTCGACACTCGCAAGTGCCCGCCACCCGTCGATTCAGCGCTCGCCCCTGCACTCAAACGGAGTAGTTTTCGTCAGAGTCCTTTGGCTGAGGGCCTTGTTCCGTTAAGATAGTCGGCTTTTTCACGGCGGGAGTCAGGCAGCATGGCGCAGCAGTATCAACCGGGGCAACGCTGGATTAGTGACAGCGAAGCAGAGCTGGGGTTAGGCACCGTTCTGGCACAGGACGGCCGCTTGTTGACCGTGCTCTATCCGGCCACTGGCGACACTCGCCAGTATGCGCTACGGAATGCGCCCCTCACCCGCGTGAGGTTCTCGCCGGGTGACTCCATCACCCATTTCGAAGGCTGGAAAATGACCGTTCAGGAAGTCGACGACGTCGACGGTCTGTTGGTTTACCACGGCCTCAATGGGCAGAACGAGCAGGTTACCCTGCCGGAAACCCAACTCTCCAACTTCATCCAGTTCCGACTGGCCAGCGACCGTCTGTTCGCCGGCCAAATCGACCCGTTGGCGTGGTTCTCGCTGCGCTACCACACCCTGGAACACACCAGCCGCCAATTGCAGTCCTCGCTGTGGGGCCTGGGTGGCGTGCGTGCGCAACCCATTGCTCACCAACTGCATATCGCCCGTGAAGTCGCTGACCGTATCGCGCCGCGGGTATTGCTGGCGGACGAAGTAGGCCTGGGCAAGACCATCGAAGCCGGCCTGGTGATCCATCGCCAATTGCTGTCGGGCCGCGCCAATCGTGTGCTGATCCTGGTCCCGGAAAACCTGCAGCACCAGTGGCTGGTGGAAATGCGCCGCCGCTTCAACCTGCAAGTTGCGCTGTTCGACGAAGAACGCTTCATCGAAAGCGATGCCGCCAACCCGTTCGAAGACACCCAGTTGGCCCTGGTTGCACTGGAATGGCTGGTGGACGACGAGAAGGCCCAGGACGCGCTGTTCGCCGCCGGCTGGGACTTGCTGGTAGTCGACGAAGCCCACCACCTGGTCTGGCATGAAGAAAAAGCCAGCCCGGAATACACGCTGGTGGAGCAACTCGCCGAAGTGATCCCCGGCGTACTGCTGCTCACCGCTACCCCGGAGCAACTGGGCCAGGACAGCCACTTCGCTCGCCTGCGCCTGTTGGACCCGAACCGATTCCACGACCTGCACGCCTTCCGCGCCGAGAGCGAGAACTATCGCCCGGTGGCCGAAGCCGTGCAGGAGCTGCTCGATAAGGGCCGCTTGTCACCGACCGCACACAAGACCATCCAAGGCTTCCTCGGCAACGAAGGCGAAGCGCTGCTCACCGCCGTCAACGATGGCGACGCCGAAGCCAGCGCGCGCTTGGTGCGTGAGCTGCTCGACCGCCACGGCACCGGCCGCGTGCTGTTCCGTAACACTCGTGCCGCCGTGCAGGGTTTCCCGGAGCGCAAGCTGCACGCCTACCCAATGCCGAACCCGGATGAATACCTGGAGTTGCCGCTGGGCGAACACGCCGAGCTGTACCCGGAAGTCAGCTTCCAGTCGCAACCGGACATCGATGAAGAAAACCGCTGGTGGCGCTTCGACCCGCGCGTCGAGTGGCTGATCGACCAGCTCAAAATGCTCAAGCGCACCAAAGTGCTGGTGATCTGCGCCCACGCCGAAACCGCCATGGACCTGGAAGACGCCCTGCGCGTGCGCTCCGGCATCCCGGCCACGGTGTTCCACGAGGGCATGAACATCCTCGAACGTGACCGCGCCGCCGCCTACTTTGCCGACGAAGAGTTTGGCGCACAGGTGCTGATCTGCTCGGAAATCGGCAGTGAAGGCCGCAACTTCCAGTTCTCCCACCACTTGGTGCTGTTCGACCTGCCGTCACACCCCGACCTGCTGGAACAGCGGATCGGTCGTCTGGACCGGATCGGCCAGAAGCATGTGATCGAACTGCACGTGCCGTACCTGGAAACCAGCCCGCAAGAGCGCCTGTTCCAGTGGTACCACGAAGCGCTGAACGCGTTCCTCAACACCTGCCCGACCGGCAACGCCTTGCAGCATCAGTTCGGCCCGCGCCTACTGCCGCTGCTGGAAAACGCCGACGACGGCGAGTGGCAAGCCCTGATCGACGAAGCCCGTGCCGAGCGCGAGCGCCTGGAGCAAGAGCTGCATACCGGTCGTGACCGTCTGCTGGAGCTCAACTCCGGCGGCGCTGGCGAAGGCGATGCGCTGGTTGAAGACATTCTTGAACAAGACGACCAGTTCGCCCTGCCGATCTACATGGAAACCCTGTTCGACGCATTCGGCATCGACAGCGAAGACCATTCGGAAAACGCGCTGATCCTCAAGCCCAGCGAAAAAATGCTCGACGCCAGCTTCCCCCTGGGCGACGACGAAGGTGTAACCATCACCTACGACCGTAACCAGGCACTGTCGCGCGAAGACATGCAGTTCATCACCTGGGAACACCCGATGGTGCAGGGCGGCATGGACCTGGTGCTGTCCGGTTCCATGGGCAATACCGCCGTGGCGCTGATCAAGAACAAGGCGCTCAAGCCGGGCACCGTGCTGCTGGAGCTGCTCTACGTCAGCGAAGTCGTCGCACCACGCGCACTGCAACTGGGTCGCTACCTGCCGCCGGCGGCACTGCGCTGCTTGCTGGATACCAACGGCAACGACCTGTCCGGCCGCGTCTCGTTCGAAACCCTGAACGACCAGTTGGAAAGCGTGCCACGGGCCAGCGCCAACAAGTTCGTGCAAGCCCAGCGCGATCAACTCACCCCGCGCATCAACGCCGGTGAAGAGAAGATCACTCCGCGCCACGCCGAACGTGTGGCCGAGGCCAAGCGTCGCCTGGCGGCAGACACCGACGAAGAACTGGCACGCCTGACCGCGTTGCAAGCGGTCAACCCGACCGTGCGTGACAGTGAGTTGGTTGCCCTGCGCAACCAACGCGAGCAAGGCCTGGCCATGCTCGACAAAGCGGCGCTGCGACTGGAAGCCATTCGGGTGTTGGTAGCGGGTTGATTACCGCCCTGCCCTGCTGAACAAGAAGGCCCGCGCAATGCGGGCCTTTTTTATTCGCTGGAGAACAGCGTTGGCTTTGGGCTTCATCGGGGGCAAGCCCCCTCCCACATTGATCAGTGGTCGACATGACAACTCGGTCAACTGCGGGAGGAAGCTTGCCCCCGGTGGAATCACCGCGGTTTCAAGCAGTCGCTGCCGCAGCCGGCACCTCAACCGCCATCAAGCCTTCCTTCATACGCTTGGCATCACGCACAAAACTGCATGACGCCTGGAACAGAAACAACATCGTCAAAAACAGCGCCACCGGAATCAGGTACATGGCGTCGTGCAAGCCCACGGCTTTATAAGCCTCGGTCATCTGCGCAGCCCCATCGGCATACATCGCCGAATGGGCAAAGTGGTCGGACAGCCCGCCCACCACAATCGGCCCCATCCCGCCGCCGAGCAAGTACAACCCGGCAAAGAACAACGCCATCGCCGTGGCCCGCAGGCGCGGCTCGACCACGTCCTGGATCGCGGTGTACACGCAGGTGTAGAAGTTATACGCAAACAACCAGCCCACACTGAACAGGGCCACAAACACGCCGATCTCGATGCGCCCGGCATGCAATGCCCAGGCGGTGGTCACAGTGGAGATGATCAGGCTGAACGCCGCAAACAGCAGCCGGCCATTGGCAACACGTTGATGGATCTTGTCGGCAATCCAGCCCCCCAAGGTCAAGCCCACCAGGCCGGTCAACCCGACAATGACGCCAGTGGCGACCGCCGCGTCCTGCAGTGGCATAAGGAAATAGCGCTGCAGCATCGGCACCAGGAACGAGTTGCACGCGTAGGTGGCAAAGTTGAAGCACAGGCCAGCCAGCACCAGCCACAGGAAAGTCGGCACAGCCAGTACGCGGCGAATCGGGCGGTCGACGCGTTCCTGGGAGACTTGTACGGTTTCGGCGGCGCCGCGCTTGGGCTCCTTGATATAGAACATGAACACCGCAAGGATCATCCCAGGCACGGCGGCGATAAAGAACGGCGCGCGCCAGCTGTCGAAGGCCTTGACCATCCAGCCAATGGTAAAGAATGCCAGCAATAGGCCAAGCGGCAGGCCCAGCATGAAAATCCCCATGGCTCGAGCACGGCGGTGCGCCGGGAACAGATCGCCAATCAGCGAGTTGGCGGCAGGCGCATAACTGGCTTCACCGATACCGATGCCCATGCGCACCAGCAAGAATGTCCAGAAACTGCCGACCAAGCCGTTGACCGCCGTCAGGCCGCTCCACGCGAACAGGCCCCAGCCCATGAGTTTGCTGCGCGAGCCGGTATCGGCCATGCGCCCCAGCGGCAGGCCGGCAATGGCGTAGACGATAGTGAAAGCGGTGCCGATGATGCCGAGCTGGAAGTCGCTCAGGTGCCATTCCATGCGGATTGGCTCAATGATGATCGCCGGAATCGTGCGGTCGAAGAAGTTGAACAGGTTGGCCAGAAACAGCAGGAACAGAATGCGCCAGGCATTCGCCGCTTGGGTCGAGTTCTGCATGGGTCCGTCTCTTTTATTGTTATGAGAGCTGCGATGCCCGATGCATCCTGCCCGGTACCTGCAACATAGTCAGGCGAGCTCTGGTTGTCTGTAATGATTCGTAAAGCTGATAGGGCATGATTTCACCCGGTGCTGCGGGACTTCACCTACAAAAATATAAGTGCGCCACCCTCTTCCCAACGGCCATGGCGCGGATAGAATGGCGAGCCTTCCCGTAGCACCCCCTTCTTACCTTTCTTATCGATGACGCCCATGTCCGAAGCCAGTCCGTGTCTGAGTTGCGGTGCCTGCTGTTCACACTTCCGTGTGTCTTTCTTCTGGGGTGAGTGTGCCTCATCGGGGGGCACGGTGCCGGATGACCTGGTGGTGCAGATCAACCCGACCCGCGTGGCGATGATCGGGACTGATCAAAAGCCCGCACGCTGCTGCAGCCTTGAAGGTGAAGTCGGCAAAGGCACCAGTTGCTCAATATATGAGCAGCGTTCAAGCCCCTGCCGAGAGTTCGATGCGTCGTGGAGTCAGGGCGAACAGAACGTCGACTGCGATGCAGCCCGCGCCGCATTTGGCCTGCCGCCGTTGCAAGCGCCGTTCGAATTGGAACTGCCCATCAGCGCTTAGCATTAATCGCTATGGGTGGCATGCCAAAATCATTCAGAGCAAAGTGCCATTATCCCTGGCAAATCCTTCGAGGCTTCTATACTCGACCCCATAGGTCATTGCCGCAGGCTGTGACGTGACGCTATGACGGGACATGCTATGGAATGGCTGGGTCTGCACTTCTTTACCGATCTTCCAGCGAACGGGCACTTATTACTCAATTGCAGTCATAACCCTTTCCTGGTGTTGCTGGCCTATCTGGTGGCCTGTGCGGCGGGGTTCGGCACCCTGGACATGGCTGAACGCGTTGGCCATGTCGAAGATCCCACCGCACGCCGCCACTGGCGCTGGCTGGGTGCCGGCTGCCTGGCGGGTGGCATTTGGTCTACCCACTTCATCAGCATGCTGGCCTTCCAAGCCCCCATTGCGATTCACTACGAACTGATTACAACGTTCGCCTCGCTGCTGATCGCCCTGATCGCCTCGTTGTTCGCCATGAAAACCCTCAGTCATGCCAACCTGCGGTTCCACCAATACGTGCTGGCGTCGGTCTGGATGGGGTTTGGCATCGCGTTGATGCACTACGTCGGCATGTCAGCCATGCGCTCCCAGGCTCAGATGTATTTCGAGTCGGGACTGTTCCTCGCCTCTGTGGGCATCGCCATGGGCGCCAGCCTGGCCGCGTTATTGCTGTCGAGTTACCTGCGCACCGGCACTGGGGTATTTCATCAACTGCTCAAGTACGCCGCCAGCCTGGTGCTGGGCGCGGGCATTCTCAGCATGCACTTTACCGGCATGGCCGCGACGCAATTGATCGTGCCCACGGGGGCCGACCTTTCATTGCCGCTGGACAACAACCCGATCCAATTGGGACTGTCGGTCGCCGTGATCACCCTGCTGGTAATCGGCAGCAGCATCAGCGCTGCTCTGGCGGACAAGAAACTGCAGCACAAGGAACGCGACCTGCGTCGGGTCAACGCACTGCTCAGCGAACTGGACCAGGCGCGCGCCTCTCTACAACAGGTAGCCCATTACGATGCCCTGACCAGCCTGCTCAATCGCCGGGGTTTCAATCAGATCTTTGCGGAGAAAATCGCCGAAAAAACCGCTTCAAACGGCATGATGGCCGTTATTTTCCTGGACATCGACCACTTCAAGCGCATCAACGACAGCCTCGGTCATGACGCCGGCGATCAATTGCTCACCGTACTCGCCAGCCATATCAAAGGCTCGGTGCGCAGCCATGCAGACGTGGTCGCCCGGTTTGGCGGCGATGAGTTCTGCATCCTGATCAGCGTCCACCACCGCGACGAAGCGCGGCACCTGGCCCAGCGCATCATGCAGAAAATGAAAGAGCCCATCGAACTGGCCGGCCGCCGCATGGTAATGACCACCAGCATCGGCATCAGCCTGTTTCCCGACGATGGCCTGACCTGCGAAGAGCTGCTCAAGACCGCCGACCTGGCGCTTTACCAGTCCAAGGATACGGGGCGTAACAGCCTGAACTTCTTCAGTTCCAACCTGAAGACCCGGGCCTTCCTCGAACTGCAATTGGAAGAAGAACTGCGCAGCGCCTTGCGCGCCCAGAACCAACTGGTGCTGTTCTACCAACCGATATTTGACATGAAACTGGGCAAAGTCACGCGCCTGGAGGCCCTCGTGCGCTGGCAGCATCCGCAACATGGGCTGCTGGCCCCGGACCGATTTATCGGCATTGCCGAAAGCAACGGACTGATCGCCGACCTCGACCACTGGGTACTGCGCCAGGCCTGCCATGACTTGAGCCTGCTAACCGACCGAGGCTATACCGACCTGACCATGGCGGTGAACTGCTCGGCCCTGAACCTGGCCCGCGATGAGCTGGCAGATGAGATAGAAGACGCCCTGCGCTTCAGCGGGATCGGCGCTAATCGCCTGGAGCTGGAAGTGACTGAAAATGCGCTGATGGGCAACATCAGCAGCACCCTGGCACTGTTGCGGCAAATACGTTCGCTGGGCGTGTCGCTGGCCATCGACGATTTCGGCACCGGCTACTCCTCCCTCGCTTACCTCAAGCGCCTGCCGCTCAACACCTTGAAGATTGATCGTTCGTTCATCCAGGACATTCCCAAATCGACCGCCGATATCGAGATCGTCCAGGCGATTATCGGCATGGCCCATACCCTGCACCTGCAGGTGGTGACCGAAGGCGTGGAAACCCATGCCCAGTTCGAACTGCTGCTCCAACACGGCTGTGATTACGTCCAGGGTTACCTGCTGAGCCCAGCAGTGGCCGCCAGTGACATCATCAGCGTTATGCAGGGCATCGACATACACAACCCGCTTTATTCGTTGAGCATGGCAGCCACCAAAGACACCATCGCGCCGAGAGAACCTGCCCCGGGCCGACCTGGGCCCACCTCTATCGTGAGGCCAATTCGCTGACGCCGATTCCTTGGCATTTCGCCATCATTCATCTAAAGATTCCCGACGAACGGCCGATTCATCAGAGTCCGGCCAGGTTTTCCCTGAGAACACGGGGTCAGCCCGATCGTCCCGGACAAGGACGCACTGCAAAGTCGCGAACTCCCATTCCGTGATGGCCCTTTGATTCTTTCCAGCCATCCGCCCAGGCACATGGCGCACAATGACTTCTAAAAATAACTCTGCCACCGTGGTATCCGACGTGTTGCTCGCAGCGCCTGCGCAGAAGCCCTCAGGTTCAACGTCATTGACCACTGCCCGCCCGCTGTCCACCCAGCAATACCTGTACTTCACCGAAACCAATACCGACCGTATCCTCGATAACCTCGATGGCCTGCGCGACATGGTGTTTCCATGCCCGCCTCATCTGGAAGTGGACGGCGAGCAGCGCAGCGAGCAAGAGTTTCCGTCGGTATGCCTGATCGGCCTGGGCCGCTGCGGTTCGAACATTGCGCTGGACGTGGCGGAGTTGGTGTACAACGCGCGAAAGTTCTACCTGAACGAGTTCAGCAACGAAGATAAATCGTTGGACAAGGGTTACAGTCCGGCCCAGTGGATCCGCAATAACCTGCGCCTGGGCGGCGGCAAGGCCAGCAAGCCGGTGTTCCTGGTGGAACCGTTGGTGATGCTCGGCGACCTGGACAAGGACATCGCCGGGCGTATTCGCTTCTCACGCAAGGGCGAAAAAAGCGGCTTCCTGCGCGACTACAGCAAGATGAAAATCATGGACCTCTCCGAAGTCCATGCCGGTGGCGCCGGTAACGCGCCGATCCTCGGCCAATACCTGGCGAAGATCATCCTCAACAAAGACACCCAGCGCTTTTCCAGCCCCGACTGGAAAATGATCCACTCGTACCTCATCGACTCCTGCGGCATCAAGGCCAATCAGTCGCGTCTGTACTTCTCGATCTTCAGCGCCGGTGGCGGTACCGGCTCAGGCATGGCCTCGGAATTCGGCCTGGCCCAGCAGCACTCGTACATGAACAAGACCTTCGACACCAAGCCCGCCGATGAGCACGACAGCAAAAGCGGCCATGCTTTCGTCTTCGAGCCGATCTTCACCAGCGGTATTTGTGTGCTGCCGAACATTTCCGATCACCGCAGTGAAATGTCCGAGGCGCTGCACATCAACGCCGGCCGGCTGCTGTGCAAATACCTTTCGGAAGAGTGGGACTTCTCGTACAACTTTGACAACGAAGACAGCAGCGAAGCCAGCGTGAAGGGGCGTATCCGCCCATGGAACGCGATGATGCTGATCTCCAACGACATCATGCGCTATGCCGAAGAAAGCGATGACGGCAACATCCAGAACATTGACGTCAATGCCATGGAAAAACACGCCAACCAGTACATCTCCCAGCAGATCTTCAACATCCTCACCGCCCAGGCCGTGACCACCGACTACGACCAGAACTACTTCCGTCGCGCCGGTATCGACATCGGCGAAACCATCCGCCTGGACGCCAACGACCTATTCATGAGCCTGGCCGGCCCGGTGGCGATTGCCTACGCCGAGTCCGTGGTTCCGGAAACACCGGTTCCTTCGAATGACAAGTTCAAAGTCTTCGAGAAGGAGCCCCAGCGCCTGAATATCGACGATCTGTTCTTCCGCTCCATCGACCTGCCGCACTTCAATAAGGTCACCCAGGCCATCGAAGGCATCAGCCTGTTGCCAATCGAGTCCAAGCGCTACAAAGCGTCCCTGGAGCAGTACAAGAATTCCGGCTATGACGCAGCGGCGCTGCACGACCTGCACTTCTTCAAGAACTGCTCGTCGGTGGTGTCCATCGTCTCGCTGCCCAAGGACTACAAACTGTCCTACATGGACCTGAACCGGCTCAAGACTCACCTCAACAGCCTGTTCCCCAATACCACGCTCAAGCGCTACGCCTTGGTCATCGGCGCGTCGGCCAACCTGTCGCTGACCACCCTGATTGCCAAGAGCCCCTGCCTGTCGGATGACTTCCTGACGCTGATCGTGGCGTTTATCAAACGTTGCTTCGCGCGCAATCCGTACCGCTTCGATGACACGCTGGACAACTCGATCCTGGATTTCATCATCCACGAGGACTTCGACGAAGACCGTATCGACGAGCTGCTCAACGAGTTTGAAAACCCGGCCAAGATCCTCGACACCAACTGGTACGCGATCAAACCGATGTATGAGAAGAAGTACCGGGAGCTGATCAACGACAAAGACAAGTTCGTATCGATCAATGACATTCGCCTGTCACGGGACTGCGTGAAGAAAGCGATCAAGTACCTGCGTGAGATCTATCGTCACCGTATCGGCAAGACCAAGGTTATTTCGTTGAATAACCATACCGGCAAGACGGCCTGATACTGTGCGACGGCGCCGCGTGGCGCCGTCGCAACGTCATTGCGTCATTGCGTCATGCGCTGGCGCAGGAACGCGAGGATGGTTTGTTCGTCAGCGCGCTTGGCAGGCCGGGGAATATGCTTCGGCCAGCCGGCGTCTTTCGCGCCGAAAAACCGCTGCTGCTCCGCCTCATCCCAGCCGCGAATCTCCCGGGAAGCCGATTCCCACCAGCCATGTCGGCACACGTCGTAGTACGGATGCTCGGGCGCCGAACTGCCGTAGAGCAGATCGCGGCCGACCTTTTTGACACGCTTGCACTGATTGCGCAGCTTCCATTTGATGCGCAATCGCTGCCAGGGCGAGGGCACCGGCTTGACCCGCGGCACATCAAGGCAACGCGCTACCAACTCAGGGCCGAATACCTCACCGTGCTGGGCGAAGAAGTGCGCCTGCATGGCATGGAAGAAGCGCTTGTCGGCATAGTAGTGATGCACAAACTTGCACGCCTCGCGCACCTTCTGTTCGCGCATCGCAAAGGAAATCGCGATTTGCTCGATGGTGTGGATATCGAACGAGTGCTGGGTCCACTCGTCGATCAGGCAGATGGACGCTTCGAGCAGCGGCGCATCACTGGCGCGGACACCGCACAGGCCACTGTTGTAGAGCTTGAAGCTGTTATCGGCAGAGATGCCATGGGCCTGTAGGTGCTCGCCCAACTTGAGGTAGTCAGGACGCTTGCACACGTAGCTCCAGTCGTATTCGAAGCCATCCATCACGTACTGGCCCGGCTCGATCAGCTCAAGCACGCGATGGGGGGATTTGAGAAACAGGGTGTCGGTGTCAACGAACAGGGTCTTGTCCGCAAGCGCAAGCCCGTGGGCAATCGCGCACGCCTTGCGGCGGTGGGCATAGCCGTTTTCACCCTGCCATTGGGTCAGGGTCTGCTCGTCCAAGGTGATGGTCTCAACCGGCCAGCCGAAGTAATCCTGGGGGCGATCGGTCATGACACGGATGCACAACGACTCGCCCGCTTTGAGCTGGGACAAGGCAGTGAGGATACTGAACTTGGCTTCGCGCCGATAAACGTCCTGATTACCGTAAATAAGGTAAAGCAGCTGGTGCGAGGACTTGGCTAAAGGGGGCAGCGCTGACGGCATGACGAGCTCCGGGTGACAAGCGGCGAACTTTACCGGAATTCACCCTTTCCCATGTCATGATCTGACAGCCGCTACGCTTTATTCACACTGAGAAACAATTCTCCCGCCTATTCGCTCGCAAGATAACTGTTCCCATGACGCGCACGTCACCCTGAGCTGTGACCTTTCTCCACGGCAAGATGCCATCACCGTATCTGCGGTTACTCCGCTACACACTTTTGCCACGGAAAAACACGCACCGTTTTAGTGCTCACCTCTATTGCGCTGCCCTTTCCTGGATCAATATCCACGGCGAAACCACCACCGCCCACAAACTCGGGTCACGCTCCACCAGGTCCAATGCCCGCGTCGCAGACACTTCGCCCAGGCTACCCGAGGCCAGCCAGGCAGCGACTTTGTCACGGTTGTCCTCGGCCATTCCCTCG
This sequence comes from Pseudomonas sp. TE3911, assembly GCF_054062775.1. Taxonomy (NCBI): domain Bacteria; kingdom Pseudomonadati; phylum Pseudomonadota; class Gammaproteobacteria; order Pseudomonadales; family Pseudomonadaceae; genus Pseudomonas; species Pseudomonas sp. TE3911. The sequence continues at coordinate 3,982,613 of NZ_JBSSFP010000001.1, forward strand.
GCGGCTTCGATCAAATCCAAGCCGGTGTCGACCCACAATAGGGCACCCTTGGCAAAGAACGGTTCAAGCTCCTTCCAGGAAATTTCGGCGGTTTCACCGAGCAGCTTGGCATAGAGGGTGCTAGGTTCTTGCGTCATGGGAGTTCACCTTGGGAAAAAATCGGCGCAATCATAACGTCGCGACCGAGGTAGAAAAACCCAGTTGCAAATGAGTCATCGATAGAAAGTGTCAGGAAAGCCAAGGATTGCCCGAAACTCTGGCATCACCCCGCCGCAATTCTGTCTTTTTCTTTCATTTAAGCGACACGCCAAGGTTTTGCCCCCAGCAGCCAGCTTTTCAAGCGATGAACCGGCGCTCTACACTGTACCGGTACAGTTGCCAGGGCACTGCCGGGGGATATCCGAGATATCTGATCCGGTTCTGCAGCTCACAAGGCCGCTAGAACTATAAAAAATACAACAGTAAGAGTGGAGCACTATGAATAAGGCTACTAAGCAGATTTCCAAACTGTTTGCCGCTATGGTCCTGGCTGGGGTTGCCGGCCATTCGTTCGCAGCTGACACCATCAAGATCGGCATCGCCGGTCCAAAGACTGGTCCTGTAACGCAATACGGCGACATGCAATTCATGGGTGCCAAGCAAGCTATCGCCGACATCAACGCCAAAGGCGGCGTCGACGGCAAAATGCTTGAAGCCAAGGAATACGACGACGCTTGCGACCCTAAACAAGCCGTGGCTGTCGCCAACAAAGTGGTTAACGACGGCGTTAAGTTCGTGGTCGGTCACCTCTGCTCCAGCTCCACTCAGCCAGCGTCCGACATCTATGAAGACGAAGGCGTGATCATGATTACCCCGGCGGCCACCAGCCCGGAAATCACCGCCCGTGGTTACAAGCTGATCTTCCGTACCATCGGCCTCGACAGCGCCCAAGGCCCAGCGGCCGGCAACTACATCGCCGACCACGTGAAGCCTAAAATCGTTGCCGTCCTGCACGACAAACAGCAATACGGCGAAGGCATCGCCACCGCCGTCAAAAAGACCCTGGAAGAAAAAGGCACCAAAGTTGCCGTCTTCGAAGGCCTGAACGCTGGCGACAAAGACTTCTCCTCGATCATCCAGAAACTCAAACAAGCCAACGTCGACTTCGTTTACTACGGCGGCTACCACCCTGAGCTGGGCCTGATCCTGCGCCAAGCCAAGGAAAAAGGCCTGAACGCCAAGTTCATGGGCCCTGAAGGCGTCGGCAACGACTCCATCTCGCAAATCGCCCAAGGTGCTTCCGAAGGCCTGCTGGTGACCCTGCCGAAATCCTTCGACACCGACCCAGCCAACAAAGCCATCGTTGAAGAGTTCACCAAGAACAAGCAGGACCCAACCGGTCCGTTCGTGTTCCCGGCCTACTCGGCCATTGAAGTCATCGCCGGCGGTATTACCGCTGCCAAGAGCGAAGACACCGCCAAAGTGGCTGCCGCCATCCACGCGGGCACCTTCAAGACCCCTACCGGCGAGCTGAGCTTCGACGCCAAGGGCGACCTGAAGGACTTCAAGTTCGTGGTCTACGAATGGCACTTCGGCAAACCAAAAACCGAAGTTTCCCCTCAGTAAGCCAGGCGTTACTGGTCCAACAAGCCCACTGTGAGAGCAGTGGGCTTTGTTTTACGAGGTTTATGGGCCTGTCACCCGCGATCCGGGCGCTGGCTCACCTGAAAATCTTAAAACCGTCACCAGCGGTTCGCTGGCAAACGCTTTGTGCAAATGTGCTCACAGAACACAGCACAGAGCCGGAACATGACTCCACCAGTGAAATGCGTATCGGGTTTTTAGGAGCGCTGTAATGCCTGAGATCTATCATTTTTTCCAACAGCTGGTTAATGGCCTGACCATTGGCAGCACCTATGCCTTGATAGCCATTGGCTACACAATGGTTTACGGCATCATTGGAATGATCAACTTCGCCCATGGCGAGGTGTACATGATTGGTTCCTACGTGGCCTTCATCGCCCTTGCCGGGCTGGCCATGATGGGTATCCACTCCCTGCCGCTGTTGATGACCGCCGCGTTCCTTGCGTCGATCGTCGTAACCAGTGCCTATGGTTACAGTATCGAGCGCGTTGCCTACCGTCCCTTGCGTGGCAGCAACCGTTTGATCCCGCTGATTTCCGCCATCGGCATGTCGATTTTCCTGCAGAACACCGTATTGCTGTCTCAGGACTCCAAGGATAAATCCATCCCCAACCTGATCCCGGGGAGCTTCTCCTTCGGCCCAGGTGGTGCGGAAGAAGTGCTGATTTCCTACATGCAGATCCTGGTCTTCGTCGTCACCCTGGTGGCCATGCTGGGCCTGACCCTGTTCATCTCCCGCTCCCGTCTGGGGCGCGCCTGCCGGGCCTGTGCCGAAGACATCAAGATGGCCAACCTGTTGGGCATCAACACCAACAACATCATCGCCCTGACCTTCGTGATCGGTGCTGCGCTGGCAGCCGTCGCGGCGGTACTGCTGAGCATGCAGTACGGCGTAATCAACCCCAACGCCGGTTTCCTGGTAGGCCTCAAGGCTTTTACCGCAGCGGTATTGGGCGGCATCGGCAGTATTCCGGGCGCGATGCTCGGCGGGCTGGTGCTGGGTGTGGCCGAGGCGTTTGGTGCCGATATCTTCGGCGACCAGTACAAGGACGTCGTGGCGTTCGGCCTGTTGGTTCTGGTGCTGTTGTTCCGTCCGACCGGCATCCTGGGCCGTCCGGAGGTTGAGAAAGTATGAGCAGATATCTTAAATCGGCGTTTTTCAGCGCCTTGCTGGTGTGGGCCGTGGCCTTCCCGGTACTCGGCCTCAAGCTGAGCATTGTCGGCATCAACCTGGAAGTGCATGGCACCGGTCCCGTGACCCTGACCATCATCGCCCTGTGTTCGGTGCTGATGTTCCTGCGTGTGCTGTTCACCCAGCAGGTCGGCGCTCTGTTCAAGAGCAACCGTGGTCCGTTGGTATCGCCTAAGGTCAGCCAATTCCTGACCCTGCCGCGCACCCAGCGCTACATCATCATCGGCCTGATCGTGGCCGCGCTGATCTGGCCGTTCTTTGGCTCGCGCGGTGCCGTAGACATCGCCACCCTGATCCTGATCTACGTGTTGCTAGGCCTGGGCCTGAACATCGTGGTGGGCCTCGCCGGCCTGCTCGACCTGGGTTATGTGGGTTTCTACGCCGTGGGTGCCTACACCTACGCGCTGCTCTCGCACTATCTGGGCTGGAGCTTCTGGATCTGCCTGCCGCTGGCCGGCATGGCGGCGGCCACGTTCGGCTTTCTGCTGGGCTTCCCGGTACTGCGACTGCGCGGTGACTACCTCGCCATCGTGACCCTGGGTTTCGGCGAGATCATTCGTCTGTTCCTGCGTAACCTCACGGACATCACCGGCGGCCCCAACGGCATTAGCAGCATCCCCAAGCCAACGTTCTTCGGGCTGTCGTTCGACCGCACCGCTGCCGAAGGCATGCAGACCTTCCACGAGTACTTCGGGATTGCCTACAACCCGGTAAGCAAAGTGGTGTTCCTGTACCTGGTGGCGCTGTTGCTGGCGCTGGCGGCATTGTTCGTGATCAACCGCCTGCTGCGCATGCCAATCGGCCGTGCTTGGGAAGCGTTGCGCGAAGATGAAATCGCCTGCCGCGCCCTGGGCCTGAACCCGACCATCATCAAGCTCTCCGCCTTCACCCTGGGTGCTGCGTTCGCCGGTTTTGCCGGCAGCTTCTTCGCCGCGCGCCAAGGCCTGGTGACACCGGAGTCGTTCACCTTTATCGAGTCGGCGATCATCCTTGCCATCGTGGTATTGGGCGGCATGGGCTCGCAACTGGGCGTGATCCTGGCCGCGATCGTGATGATCCTGCTGCCGGAAATGATGCGTGAGTTCAGCGAATACCGCATGTTGATGTTCGGCGCCATGATGGTGCTGATGATGATCTGGCGTCCTCAAGGTCTGCTGCCCATGCAACGTCCACACATGGAGCTGCGCAAATGAGCCGCGAGATCCTGAAAGTCGAAAATCTGAGCATGCGCTTTGGCGGTTTGCTGGCGGTCAACGGCGTGGCCCTGACCGTGAAAGAGAAACAGGTGGTTGCATTGATCGGCCCCAACGGCGCCGGCAAGACCACGGTGTTCAACTGCCTCACCGGCTTCTACAAGCCAAGCGGTGGCAGCATCCTGCTGGACGGCCAGCCGATCCAGGGTTTGGCCGGTCACGAGATCGCCCGCAAGGGCGTGGTGCGTACCTTCCAGAACGTGCGGTTGTTCAAAGACATGACGGCGGTCGAAAACCTGTTGATCGCCCAACACCGTCACCTGAACACCAACTTCTTTGCAGGCCTGTTCAAGACCCCGGCGTTTCGCAAAAGCGAGCGCGAGGCCATGGAATACGCGGAGTACTGGCTGGACAAGGTCAACCTCACCGAGTTTGCCAACCGTCCCGCCGGCACCCTGGCCTACGGTCAGCAACGTCGCCTGGAAATCGCCCGCTGCATGATGACCCGCCCGCGGATCCTCATGCTCGACGAACCAGCCGCCGGCCTGAACCCAAAGGAAACTGAAGATCTCAAGGCGCTGATCGGTGTGCTGCGTGAAGAAAACAACGCCACGGTGCTGTTGATCGAACACGACATGAAACTGGTCATGAGCATTTCCGACCACATCGTGGTGATCAACCAGGGCACGCCCCTGGCCGACGGGACGCCGGAGCAGATCCGCGACAATCCTGAAGTGATCAAAGCCTATTTGGGGGAAGCGTAAAATGCTGCAATTCGAAAACGTTTCCACTTTCTACGGCAAGATCCAGGCCCTGCACAGCGTCAATGTGGAAGTACGCCAGGGTGAAATCGTGACCCTGATCGGCGCCAACGGCGCCGGCAAGTCCACCCTGTTGATGACCTTATGCGGTTCGCCACAGGCCCACAGCGGCAGCATCCGCTACATGGGTGAAGAACTGGTGGGCCTGCAGTCTTCGCAGATCATGCGCAAGAGCATTGCGGTGGTGCCGGAAGGCCGCCGCGTGTTCTCGCGACTGACCGTCGAAGAAAACCTGGCCATGGGCGGGTTCTTCACCGACAAGGGCGACTACCAGGAGCAAATGGACAAGGTGCTGCACCTGTTCCCCCGGCTCAAGGAGCGCTTCAGTCAGCGCGGCGGCACCATGTCCGGCGGCGAGCAGCAAATGCTCGCCATCGGCCGGGCGCTGATGAGCAAGCCCAAGCTGTTGCTCCTGGACGAACCGTCCCTGGGCCTGGCACCGATCATCATCCAGCAGATTTTCGACATCATCGAACAGCTGCGCAAAGACGGTGTGACCGTGTTTCTGGTGGAACAGAACGCCAACCAGGCGCTGAAAATCGCCGACCGCGCCTATGTACTGGAAAACGGTCGTGTGGTGATGCAGGGCACTGGCGAGCAGTTGCTGACGGATCCGAAGGTGCGCGAGGCGTACTTGGGCGGCTAAGAGACGGTTGCTGAATAAACCGGATCTAAATGTGGGAGGGAGCTTGCTCCCGATGGCGGCATATCAGGCACAGAGCATGTGACTGATAGTCCGCCATCGGGAGCAAGCTCCCTCCCACATTTGTTTTGCACCGTTTGAAAGTTTTTCAACTGCCTTTGTAACGAACTCAATCCTCCCTTCTCTAGTGGTGCATGCAGGCAATCAAGCCTGCCCACTCAACCACTGCTGGAGAAACACCATGACGACCAAACTGTCCGCCGCATCCCTCGTCCTCGCCCTGAGTTCTGCCTTGAGCCTCTCCGCTCTGACCAGCACCGTCCACGCCGCCGACGACATGCAAAAATGCTTCGGCGTCGCTGAAGCCGGTAAGAACGATTGCGCCGCAGGCGCAGGCACCTCCTGTGCCGGCAGCTCGAAAACCAAGGATCAGGCCAACGCCTGGAAACTGGTCCCCGCCGGCACCTGCACCCAAACCCCCAGCTCCACCTCGCCGACCGGTTTCGGCCAGGAAGCTGCCTTCACCGCCAAGTCGTGAAACCCTGCACAGCCTGAGTACGGATCATGACGCTTTCACGCCAGCACACGGTCTCACACGCTCAGGCGCCCGGCCTCCCCTGTCGGGCCGGGCTGGGGCTGAAGAGCGAGCACTTCACCGAAGTGCTCCAGACCCTTCCCGATGTCGGTTTTTTTGAAATACACGCCGAAAACTACATGGTGGCCGGCGGCCCGTTTCATCACTACCTAGGGTTGATTCGCCAACAGTACTCGCTGTCGCTGCACGGCGTGGGCCTGTCCATCGGCGGCGAAGGCCCGCTCAACCGTGAGCACCTGGCACGCCTGGCAACGCTGATCGAACGCTACCAACCCCACTCCTTTTCCGAACACTTGGCCTGGTCCAGCCACGGCCCGGTGTTTCTCAATGACTTACTGCCCCTGGCCTACGACGCAGACACGCTGAACCGGGTATGCGAACACGTCGACCAGGTGCAGAGCACGCTCAAGCGGCCCATGCTGCTAGAGAATCCATCGACCTATTTGCAGTTCCAGCGCTCTACCCTGGACGAGACCGACTTCATCAGCGAGACCATCCGCCGCACTGGCTGTGGCTTGCTGCTGGATGTGAACAATGCCTACGTGTCGTGTATCAACCACCAGCGCGACCCGCTCACTTACATCGACGCCCTGCCGTTGCACGCGGTGGGCGAGATTCACCTGGCCGGCTTTGGCGAGGACACAGATAACCTGGGTGATCGCCTGCTGATCGATGACCATGGTGCCCCCATCAACAACGCCGTATGGCAACTGTACGAACAGGTGCTCACACGAACTGGCCCGGTCGCCACGCTCATTGAACGTGACAACCACGTGCCGGCCTTTAACGTTTTGCACGCTGAAGCCCAACAGGCCGAACACTATTTATCGCAGGTCCGCCCATGAGCCTTCACGACGCCTTCACCAGCGCCTTGCTGGCACCCGACCTGCCCTGCCCGGACGGCCTGTTCAGCAGTAACGGTGCCGACCCGGCCAGTCGCTTTGCGGTATATCGCAACAATGTTCACAGCTCATTGATCAATGCACTGGCATCGGCCTATCCCGTGACAGTGCAATTGGTAGGCGATGAGTTTTTCCGCGCCATGGTCGGCGTTTACGTCCAGGCGCACCCGCCTACCAGCCCACTGATCAGTGACTACGGCAGCACATTCGCCGACTTCATCCAGGGTTTCGATCCGGCCTCCAGTGTGCCTTATCTGGCCGACGTGGCCCGCTTGGAACGCTTGTGGGTTCGTGCCTATCACGCGGCAGATACGCCCGCGGTGAGTCAGCAAGCCGCCCTGCAACAGCTGCAGGCCCAAACGGAGCTGGGCGCATTGCGCCTACGGCTGCACCCATCCCTTGCCGCTTTGAACTCAGCCTACGCCGTGGTTGCGGTATGGGCGGCGCACCAGACCGAGGGCGCCTTGGCCACTCTTGATCCTTACAAAGCCCAAAGTGCATTGGTGCTGCGCCAGGGGTTGATCGTCAAGGTCTTCGCCGTCGACGGCGGCTCTGTCGCTTTTATCAATAGCCTGAACCACGGCGCCGCATTGGAAATGGCCGTGGCGGATGCGCTTAAAGCCTGCGCCGAGTTCGACCTACACCAGTGTCTGTCACTGCTGATCAACCACGACGCCATCACTCACTTGCTCCCAGAACAAAAGGTATCGCCATGAACACTAGCCCTTCGTGCCGGATCAAACAGGCCATCGTTCTTTTCGAGAAAATCCCCTACAGCCTGATCGCGTTTATTGCGCGCTTTTCAATCGCGGCAGTGTTCTGGAAATCCGGGCAAACCAAGGTAGAAGGCTTCGCCATCGATCTGGTCAGCGGCACGTTCCAACTCGGTGAACCCTCACTCGCCGCCTCGACACTGCCGCTGTTTCGCAGTGAGTACCACGTGCCGTTGATATCGCCGGAAGTGGCCGCGCACATGGCGGCGTTTGCAGAGCACTTTTTCCCGGTGCTGATATTGGTGGGGTTCGCCACGCGCTTCTCAGCCCTGGCCTTGATTGGCATGACGTTGGTCATTCAATTGTTCGTGTACCCGGACGCCTACCCCACCCATGGCACTTGGCTTGCGCTGCTGTTGCTATTGGTTGCCAAGGGCCCTGGTTGCTTGTCCATCGACCACTTGATCGCCCGCCGCTACCGTTAGAGACGATCCAACGCCTCGCCGCTGCGCTTGAACCACTCCACCAGGTAGTCGGCCAGAACCTGGGTGCGCCTGGGCAGGCCACCTTGATAAGGGTGAACCAGGTACATCGGCAGGCTTCGAGTCTGATAGTCACGCAGCAACCAGCGCAATCGACCGTCGGCCAGTTCCGTCGGCAGCACGTAGGACGGCAACCGGGCAATACCAGCGCCTACCAGCGCTGCCTTCTTCAGCAAGTTGTAATGGTTGGAGGCAAAGGTGCCGCTTACCCTGACCCGCAACAACTCGTGCTGCTGGTGATACAGCCATTCCTCGCGGCCGCTGTAGTGGCTGTTGAGCAAGCAGGTGTGCGCCGCAAGATCCGCCGGGGTCAGCGGTTCGCCGTGCTGCTCCAGATAGGCGGGGCTGGCGCAAGTCATCTCATGCCAGGCCAGCAGAGGCTTGGCCACCAGGCGCTCGTTTTCAATCGCACCCGAACGCACCCCCAAGTCGAATCCATCACGCGCGAGGTCTCGATAGCTGTTGTTGAGTTCAATCTCGATCTGCACCTGAGGGTACTGCTTGGAAAATTCCAGCAACAAGCCATCGAAGAAAGTTTCGCCTAATGAAACGGGAACCGTCATACGCACCGGCCCGGCCAGATCGTCCTTGAGCCTCGCCAGTGCCTGACGCGCACGTTCCACCTGCACCACCAATGCCTGGGCCTGTGGCAACAACGCCGCGCCGGCAGCGGTCAGGCTGAGCTTGCGGGTGGTGCGGTGCAACAACACCACACAAAACTGCGCTTCCAGCTGGGAGATACGCTTGGATAACTGGCCCTTACTGCAACCCAGTTGCTCGGCGGCCACCGTAAAACTGCCGGCTTCGATCAGTACGGCAAAGGCCGCCAGGTCATCCATCTCGCTCATGGATTGTTTCCATTTGAAAACTAAAGGTTGCCTATTACCACGTTTATCCAGCGAAAAAGCCACCCTAGACTGAGCCCTCACTTATCACTGGAGGAACAGCACCATGAAAATCCTATTGATTGGCGCGAGTGGCACCGTCGGCTCGGCAGTCAAGGCCGAACTGGCTCAGCGTCATGAAGTGATCAGCATCGGCCGCACCAGCGGCGACTTCCAAGTGGATATCAGCGACAGCGCGTCAATCCGCAGGTTGTTTGAGCAAACCGGTAAATTCGACGCCCTCATCTGCGCGGCCGGTAGCGTGAATTTCGTGGCGCTGGGTGATATGAGCGAAAACGACTTTGAACTTGGCCTGCGTGACAAGCTGATGGGCCAGGTAAACCTGCTGCTGATAGGCCGCGAGTATGCTAACGACGGCGCCTCGTTCACCTTCACCAGTGGCATTCTCAACCGTGATCCGATTCGGACTGGCGCTTCTGCGGCGCTGGTCAATGGCGCACTCGATGCGTTTGTCAAAGCGGCAGCGATCGAATTGCCACGAGGCCTGCGCATCAACTCCGTGAGCCCCACAGTGCTGGAAGAGGCCATGGGCAGCTACGCACCTTACTTCCGAGGCTATAAGCCGGCTCCGGGCGCTGACGTGGCCTTGGCCTACGCTAAAAGCGTGGAAGGCCTACAGACCGGCCAGACATTTATGGTTGGCTGAATGTAAGGGTTGTAAGAATTACCTGAAGCGGGACAGCGGGGTTGTGATGCACCGCCAGCCTGCGTAACGTGGCGGCACTTGCCTGGAGACCCCGATAATGCGTGCCGCCCGTACCTTTGCTTTGTGTGCTTTGCTTCCCTTTCTAACCGCGTGTCAGGTCTTCGAGAGCGAGCCGGCCAAGCCGTCTACGGTTGGGCTGACCCGCATGCAGGGCCAACTCACAGCCGTAGGCGACAAACTGTTGTTCCAAGCGTGCCACGACCAACGTAACTACGTGGTCAAGGACACCGGCGGCACCAGCATCCTGCAGGAAGCCGCCTCCCTGGCCGGCCAGCAAGGTGCGCTGTTTGCCGACCTGCGCGGTAAGTTTTCGGGCGTCGCCACCGGCACTCAGGGCGAAGTGGAGTTGCAACAGCTCTACCGTGTCGAACGGTCGACCTCGGCCTGCGACGACCCCGATTTCAAACGCATGATCTTGCGCGCCAACGGCCACAAGCCGGCCTGGGCGATGAACGTCACCGCCAAGGGCATGGTGCTGGAACGTGAAGGCCAGCCGCCTTTGGCCGTACCTTATGTAGAAGAGCAGATAGGCGACGGCCGCTTTAACCTGATGACCGAAGCCAACAACCAGCACATCGAGCTGTGGGTGGCTCCGCAACGTTGTGTGGACAGCGTCAGCGGCAGCCTGCAACACATGACCGCCGAATTGCGGATCAACGGTCAAGTCCAGCGTGGCTGCGCGGCTTTCGGTGGTTCGCGGGACGATTGATAGTGTCCTGCGCTTTTTAGCATGACGGGACACCACCGTTGGGGCTTATAATCGCCGGTTTGCAAAACCGCCGGCCTTACCGAATGCCGCACACCGGATCCCGTCATGTTACGAATCACCGAACTCAAGCTGCCCATCGACCATCCCGAAGAAGACCTGCGGCCTGCCATCCTGGCGCGCCTTGGCATCGCCAGTGATGACCTGCTCGATTTCACCCTCTTCAAACGCAGCTACGACGCCCGTAAAAAATCGTCGGAGCTGTGCTTCATCTACACCATCGACTTGGATGTGAAGGGTGAAGCCGCCCTGCTGCTCAAGTTTGCCGATGACCGCAACGTCAACCCGGCGCCGGATGTCAGCTACAAAGTAGTCGGCCAAGCGCCCGAAGGCCTGGCTGAACGGCCGATCGTAGTCGGTTTTGGCCCGTGCGGGATCTTCGCCGGGCTGCTGCTGGCACAGATGGGTTTCAAGCCGATCATCCTCGAACGCGGCAAGGAAGTGCGCCAGCGCACCAAAGATACCTGGGGCCTGTGGCGCAAAAGCGTACTGAACCCCGAGTCCAACGTGCAGTTTGGTGAAGGCGGCGCCGGCACCTTCTCCGACGGCAAGCTTTACAGCCAGATCAAAGACCCGAAATTCCACGGTCGCAAAGTACTCCACGAGTTCGTCAAAGCCGGCGCGCCGGAAGAAATCCTCTACGTCAGTAAGCCGCACATCGGTACCTTCCGCCTGACCGGCGTGGTGGAACACATGCGCGAGCAGATCATCGCCCTGGGCGGTGAGGTGCGTTTCGAGCAACGCGTGACTGACGTGCTGATTGAAGACGGCCAACTGAACGGCGTGGTGGTGGATGGCGGCGAGCAGATCCTGTCCAGGCACGTGATCCTGGCCCTGGGCCACAGCGCCCGAGATACCTTCCGCATGCTTCACGGTCGTGGCGTATACATGGAGGCCAAGCCGTTTTCGGTGGGCTTCCGCATTGAACACCCTCAATCGCTGATCGATGCCGCGCGCCTGGGTAAATACGCCGGGCATCCGAAGCTGGGCGCCGCCGACTACAAACTGGTGCACCACGCGAAGAATGGTCGCTCGGTCTACAGCTTCTGCATGTGCCCTGGCGGCACCGTGGTGGCGGCCACCTCCGAGCCGAACCGCGTTGTGACCAACGGCATGAGCCAGTACTCACGTAACGAGCGCAATGCCAACTCCGGCATCGTGGTCGGCATCACGCCGGAAGTGGACTACCCCGGTGGCCCGCTGGCGGGTATCGAGTTGCAGGAACGCCTGGAGTCCCACGCCTACATTCTCGGTGGCAGCAACTACGAAGCCCCGGCACAACTGGTGGGTGATTTCATCGCCGGCAAGCCGTCCACTGCCCTCGGCAGTGTGGAACCGTCCTACAAGCCTGGCGTGGCTCTGGGCGACCTGGCGTTGGCGCTGCCGGACTTCGCCATCGAAGCCATCCGCGAAGCGCTGCCGGCGTTCGAGAAGCAAATCAAAGGCTACTCGCTGCACGATGCGGTACTGACCGGTATCGAAACGCGCACCTCGTCGCCGCTGCGGATAACCCGTGACGAATCGATGCAGAGCCTGAACGTTAAAGGCCTGTTTCCGGCCGGTGAAGGCGCGGGTTATGCCGGTGGGATTTTGTCGGCGGGTGTTGATGGGATTCGAATTGCCGAGGCGTTGGCGCGGGATATGTTGGGCATCGAGGCCTGAGCACATCCGTGTTCACAAGTGGGAGGGGGCTTGCTCCCGATAGCAGTGGATCAGTCAGGACACATGTGACTGGTCCACCTTCATTGGGAGCAAGCTCCCTCCCACACGGTTTTTGCGTGATTTCAGATGTTAGCGCGCAGGATGCAATCCGGTAGCGGCTCGCCCCGCTCCACACTGGCCGCAACGGCCGCGATTAGCCCTTGCAACTCGTACCCCTGCCCCGCCAACCACACCGGGTTGTAATAGGTTGTGGCGTATCGCTCGCCACCATCGCACAAGATCGCCACGATAGAACCCGACTCCCCCGCAGCCTTCATCTGCTGCGCTGCCACCAACGCGCCAACCAAGTTGGTCCCGCTGGAACCGCCCACTCTCCGCCCCAATCGCTCTGCCAGGTAATGCATGGCTGCCAGTGAAAGCGCATCCGGGACCTTGACCATTGCGTCGATCACCTTCGGCAAAAACGACGCCTCGACCCGTGGCCGGCCAATGCCTTCGATACGCGAACCGCAGTCCAGGCGCAGGCTGGCGTCACCCGTCTGGTAATAGTCAAAAAACACCGATCGCTCAGCATCGGCGCATAGCACGCGGGTGGCGTGCTGGCGATACCGCACGTAGCGACCCAATGTCGCCGTGGTGCCGCCAGTGCCGGGGCTGGAAATCAGCCAGCTCGGCTCGGGATGCTGCTCGAAACGCATCTGCTGGAAGATCGACTCGGCGATGTTGTTGTTCGCGCGCCAGTCGGTAGCGCGCTCGGCGTAGGTGAACTGATCCATGAAGTGACCGCCACTTTCCCGCGCCAAGCGCTCGGATTCTGCGTAGATCTGTGTGGGATCTTTTACCAGATGGCTCTTACCGCCATAGAAGGCAATCTGCGCGATTTTTTCCTGGGAAGTGCTGGCCGGCATCACCGCGATAAACGGCAGGCCGAGCAGCCGAGCAAAGTAGGCTTCGGAGATCGCCGTGGAGCCGCTGGAGGCTTCAATCACTGGTGCTCCGGGCTTGAGCCAACCATTGCACAGCGCATACAGAAACAGCGAGCGGGCCAGCCGGTGTTTGAGGCTGCCGGTGGGATGGCTCGACTCGTCCTTGAAGTACAACTCGATACCCGGCAAACCTGGCAGCGGCAAGGGGATCAGGTGGGTGTCAGCGCTGCGCTGGAAGTCTGCTTCGATGATACGAATGGCTTCGCGAGCCCAGGGACGATGGTCACTCATGGTCGGTTTCTCTAAGAATTTCCAGGTCAATATTAGGATCTTTCCTACACTCGACACAGATACAGTAACGTCTCAATTGGACACACAATTTCAAGCCCCTGACGCAACGCTGAACCTGCCCCCTGCTTATAACAAATAAGAATATAACTTTTGTTTTAACAACTAACGGTACGGGTTAGGGTACCCGCCTATTGAATCCGGATTGGAGAGCACCCCTTGGCTCTGCGTAGCACTTTCACTCGTTTCTTCCAGCTGGAAGCCGCCAGCGGTCTGTTGTTGATCGCCGCTGCGGCCCTGGCATTGATCATCAATAACTCACCGTTGTCCCACCTGTACGGCGCGTTTCTCGACGTGCCGGTGGTGGCGCAGATTGGCGCGTTGAAAATCGACAAGCCAGCCTTGTTGTGGATCAACGATGGCCTGATGGCTCTGTTCTTCCTGTTGATCGGCCTGGAGGTCAAGCGCGAGTTGCTTGACGGCCATCTGTCCAAACCGTCGCAAGTGGTCCTGCCCGGTGCAGCCGCCATCGGCGGTATGGTGGTGCCGGCGCTGATCTACTGGGCGATCAACAAGGACTACCCCGCCGCCCTCTCCGGTTGGGCAATCCCCATGGCCACCGACATTGCCTTCGCCCTGGGCGTGTTGGCGCTGCTGGGCAAGCGCGTCCCGACGTCCTTGAAACTGTTCCTGATGACCCTGGCGATCATCGATGACCTGGGCGCGATCATCGTGATCGCAGTGTTTTATTCCGCCGATTTGTCCGGTGCAGCCTTGGCTGGCGCGGGCGCCTGTCTGGTGGCCTTGATCGCGATGAACCGCCTCGGAGTGATCAAGCTCTGGGCCTATCTGATCGTCGGCCTGATCCTGTGGGTATGCGTGCTCAAGAGTGGCGTGCACGCCACACTGGCCGGCGTGACGCTGGCGTTCTGCATCCCGATGCGCACTAAGAACGCCGAGCCCTCGCCGCTGCTGACCCTCGAACACGCTCTGCACCCGTGGGTGGCGTACGGCATCCTGCCGCTGTTCGCCTTCGCTAACGCTGGCGTTTCCCTCACCGGCGTCAGCCTGGAGAGCTTCACCCACCACGTGCCCATGGGCATTGCCGCCGGCCTGCTGATCGGCAAGACCATCGGTGTGTTCGGCCTCACTTGGCTGGCCATCAAGACGGGTCTCGCCACACTGCCTAACGGCGCCAACTGGGGCCAAGTCTTCGGCGTGGCGATCCTGTGCGGTATCGGCTTCACCATGAGCCTGTTCGTCGGCTCCCTGGCATTCGTGCCGGGCGCCAGCGAATTTGCCGGCGAGGATCGAATGGGGATTCTGACCGGGTCGATATTGGCAGCATGTATTGGATATCTGGTGACGGCGATGGCGAGTCGTAAAAAAGCCTGATCCCCCAGAAACCGCGCCCACAAAAAAACCCCAACCGGTCACCCGGTTGGGGTTTTTCTTTACCTGCTGCTTACCGATTAACGGGTAACGCGACTGGTACCATCGACCGTCATGATGCGCACGCGGTCGCCAATGCGGAAGATTTCGTTCTCCTGCACAGCCTGGACGTAAGCGCGCATGCTGCCATCGTCTTCGCGAACGGTGATTTCCACGCCTTGAGTGCGGGTCAGACCTTCTTCAGTGGCCGAGCCCAGCAGGCCGCCAGCGACTGCGCCGATCACAGCAGTGACGATGCTGCCACGGCCGCCGCCGATGGCGCTGCCGCCAACGCCGCCGATGACTGCGCCGGCAGCGCCGCCGATTGGGGTCTTGGTGCCTTCGATTTTCACCGGACGCAGGGATTCGATGGTACCCATGCGCACGGTCTGTACACGACGCGCTTCATCACGGGAATACGAATCGCCGGTCAAACTTGAGGCGCAGCCACCCAGCAGCAGCGACAGGGTGGTAAAGCAGGCAACCAGTAAAACGGACTTACGCATAGCATCAACTCCAAAGGACAGGTGTTCATTAGACGCTGCGGCTTGGCGCCTGTCACGGCAAGCACCGCAGAAAACTGCTTTCATTCAGCCTGAGTACAGACTGCGTACACCGGAAAACTCGACAAACGGTAGCTCAGTTCGTGTACCAAGAGATGTCACAACGGTTTCATCATTGTAGCCGCGCAGCCGCATGCGACCGAAGTCTCTCCCATAGAGACGTCGGTGCTGCGAACAACATTCAGATGAAGTGACGAAAGGTGACGCTCAGGGCGCCAGGCGCTCGCGGGTCCACTCGCCCCCTTGCAGGCGGTAATTCAAGCGGTCATGCAGGCGGCTGGCGCGACCTTGCCAGAACTCAATACGCTCCGGCAGCAGACGATAGCCACCCCAATGCTCGGGGCAGTCGGGCTGGGTATCGCTGAAGCGCTGCTCAGTGGCCGTGAGCAGGTCTTGCAGTTCTTCACGGTCACGAATGACCTGGCTTTGCGGGGAAGCCCAAGCGCCGAGACGGCTGCCCAGAGGACGGACCTGGTAATAAGCATCCGACTCCTGAGGCGTGACCTTGACCACCCGCCCTTCGATGCGCACCTGGCGCTCCAGGGTCGGCCAGAAAAACGTCATGGCTGCAAACGGCCGCGCCGCGAGTTGTTCACCCTTGGCGCTCTGATAGTTGGTGAAGAAGGTAAAGCCCTGCGTATCCAAGCCCTTGAGCAGCAGGATGCGGCAGTGCGGGCGACCTTCCTGGTCGACCGTAGCCAGGGTCATGGCATTGGCTTCCACCGGGGGCTGCTCGGTTTTCACCGCATCGGCAAACCACTGGTGGAACAACGCAAACGGCTCGCCCGGGGCCTGGGCCTCGCTCAAACCGTCCCGTGTGTAGTCACGGCGCATATCGGCCAGTGCCTGGGTCATGCGGCTTTATCCTTCTGGTTCAGCAGATCAGTTTTTTGCCTGGTCGTTCGCCGGTGCAGCAGCCTTGGCTTTGGCCGGGGCAGTTTTCTTGGCAGCTGGCTTGGCCGGCGCCTTTTTAGCGGCTGGCTTGGCGGCAGCTTTCTTCGCGGCCGGAGCTTTTTTCGCCGCAGCTTTGGCTGCCGGAGCCGGTGCAGGTACGTTCTGCACGGCAACCATTTCAGCCACAGGCGGCGTCTTGCCCGAGTTGTACTTGCTCAGCAGCGCCAACATAGTTGTACGCTGAGTGAACATAATTTCCATGCGACGGTTCAGCGCACGGCCCTGGGTGCTGTCGTTGGCGGCACGTGGCATCAGGTCACCCATGCCACGCAGCATCAGGCGATCCTGCTTCAAACCGCTGAGGCTGAAAATCGAAGCGATAGACTGCGCGCGCTCCCTGCTCAGCGCCTGGCTCGCCGGGGCGGTGCCGGTGGCGTCAACGTGACCCAAGACCAGTACGGCGGTCTTGGGATCTGCTTCAACAGCCTTGGCAACACGCGTGAACGGGCCAAGGGTAACCGGCAACAGCATGGCTGGACGTTTTGGGTTGTAGGAGCCATCGACCGGCGCAATCACGACGAGCACGTTGTCGCGACGTTCCAGTTGCAGGTTGCTGTCCTTGATGGCGGCGCGCAGGCGCGGCTCATAGTCGTCCAACCAGGCCTGGGTGATTTTCGGGTCCGGCATCGGCACGTTGGTCACGTCGACCTTGGACAATGGCTTGGGTTTGCTTTCGAACGGCCACCACCAGTGAGTTTCGCTGTCGGTCTTGGCGACGGCTGGTGCAGCGGCAGCGGCCGGAGTGGCGGCCTTGAGGTCGGCTTTCAGGTCTGCGGCCTTGGCATCGGCAGCCTTTTCGTCGGTGCTTTTGGAGGAGAACGGCCACCAGCTGGAGCCGGTGTCAGCCTTGGCTGCCGGAGCAGGCGCAGCGGCTACAGGTGCGGCAGGCTTGGCGCCAACTGCGGGTTTGGCATCCGGCTTGGCCTCGGTCTGGGTCACGACGTCCTTGGTAGCGGCCTTATCAGATCCAAATGACCACCAATGCCCACCCTCGGCATCATTCTGTGGAGTTTGTGCGCAGCCGGTAATGGTGAGGCAAAGCGCCAGTGCCAAGGACTTGTTCGATAACATGAGATATCCACAAAATGAGAAAAGAAACGGGGGTCTGGATGACCCGTTAAACAGACGCTTACAGAACATTAAAGTTACATCATTTCGTTCAGCGTCTTCTTATAGTTGCCTTTGTAACAAAAAAATGTGAAACAGCAAGGGGTTTACAGACAACCGGCCAATATTCCGACCAACTTCTGTGCACGAGGGTCCATAAGTACATAAGGCCCCAATGTATTAGTCACGAAACCAAACGCTACATCGTGTTCGGGGTCGGCAAAACCTACCGATCCACCTGCACCAGGATGCCCAAAAGCACGCGGGCCAAGGCCGAATGTGGCATTAGGCATCTGCGGTTGATCCAACATGCAGCCCAAGCCAAAGCGAGTTTGTGTCAATAATGTTTTATCCGGCCCGATACTGTGTTCACGGGTCAACTCTTCGAGCATGTCGGCTTCCAACAAACTACCGTCCAACAAACCACTATAAAAACCCGCCAGGCTACGCGCATTACCGTGACCATTAGCCGCGGGCTGCTGCATGCGTCGCCATTCAGGTTTATTAGTACTGGTCAAAATAGACGGTGGATTGGCAAATGCCCGTGTGGTCATGGCGGTGGGTTCACGCATCATTACTTGCAGTAAACGTTGCGCAGCTTCATCGCCCATATTGCCTTTGCTGCGCGCTATATGGGCAACACGATAAAACTCTTCATCCGCCAGGCCCACATGAAAGTCCAGGCCCAACGGCCGTGCAACGCGCGCCACAATGGATTCACCAGGCCCACGCCCATCGGCGCGGCGCAGCAGTTCGCCGACCAGCCAGCCGTAGGTGATCGCCTCGTAACCATGGCCTTGGCCCGGCGTCCACCAGGGTGCTTCGGCCGCGAGGGTGTCGACCATCAGTTGCCAGTCATACAGGGCCTCGGTGGGCAGCATCTCGCGGATCGCCGGCAAACCCGCCTGATGGCAGAGCAACTGGCGCAGCGTGATGCTTTCCTTACCGGCAGCGGCAAATTCCGGCCAGTACTTGGCAACTGGAGCGTCCAACTGCAACTTACCCTCAGCCACCAATTGCAGGGCCGTGACGGCAGTAAATGTCTTGGTGCAGGAGAAAAGATTGACGATGGTGTCGCTGTGCCAGGCCTCGGCACCGTCCTTGTCAGCGGTGCCGGCCCACAGATCGACCACGGTTTCGCCGCCGATCTGAATGCAAAGCCCGGCGCCACGCTCCTGTGGGTCATCGAACAGCGCGGCAAACGCTTCACGTACCGCTTCGAACTGGAGTTCGTAATGACCCTGAATCTGCACGTAAGCCGCCTCGAAAAACACCATTGAAAGTGGCCGACATTGTTCCAGCCCTTGTAGGTTTTGTGAACCCGTCAGCGATCAATCAATGACCGTTGGCGGAGTGCCCACCGGCATGCCCGGCGCCCTGCCCTGCGCCTTTGCCGTCATGCCCAGACTTACCGCCTTCACCTTCACGGACAGCGCTTGCCGCCTTGGCCTTTTCCGCCTCCTTGCCCAGTTGGTCCACCGCCGCCAGGTTGCTTTTACGCACGCTGTCGACAAAGCCCTGATAAGGCACGTCGGTGATGCCCACCAAGCCGAAGTGGCCGTTTTCACCGTCCAGCAAACGGCCGGTCACGGGTTGGTCCAGGTACTGGAACCAGTGCACACCCACAATCGAAGGTTCGGCCATGGCTTGCTTGAGGAAGTTGGCGTACGCCGCGCCACGGTCCTCTTCCCTGGCCAACTGGGTCACGCCGCCCCAGAACGGGCCACGGTCGGCAGAGCCAAAGTTGAATTCAGTGATCAGCACCGGTTTATCCAACGCGCGCAGCGCAGCGAAGTCGTAACCGTCCTGGGGCTTGAGGGTGTACATGTTGAAGCTCAGCACATCGCAATACTGTGCGCACGAAGCCACAGCCTCGGGCGTGCTCACCGCATAGCGACCACCCAGCAACAACTGGTTCGGCGCGTGCCATTTCAGCGAATCGGAGATGGTCTTGAAATAAGCATCGGCAAAGGTTTTCTGGAAGTATTTAAAGTCGGCCTCGATTTCCGGGTGCTCAGTGTTGGGAATCGGTGGTTCAAAGCCTGGATCTTCCATCAGCTCCCAACCCGCCAATTCGATGCCCCAGGCTTTCGACAAGCCTTCTTCATTGCGGTACTTGTCCCGCAATTGTTTGAGGAAAGCGCGTTTGGCTGGAACGTCGGTGGTCATACGCAACGTGCCGTAGGCCAAGGCGTAGCGGGATTTCGGATCATCACCCGGCCCTGCCCAGGCCAGTTCGTTATCGGCAAAGAAGCCGATCAGCCACGGGTCGTCGCGATGGTCGCGGGCAGCAATCGCAACGGCACGCTCGGTCGCCATGGCGAAGCGTGGGTCAAACGGATCGGGCATGCCGCCCCACCAGTCGGTGCCGGTGCTGATGCTGGCGTAATCGCCGACGATCGACAGCGGCAAGGTATAGGGGACGCGGTCGGCACGGGCCAAAGCCTCGTCGCTCCAGTTGCCCACGGTGTTGAAACCCCAGGCTTGCAGGCGGTCTAGGGTGTGAGTCACCCAGCGTTTCTGGTCGAAGCCTTCGCCACCATAGGCCCGCTGCAGGTTGGCGCCATAGAAATCGTACCAACGCCCGGCGCCAAAACTACGCCCCTCACCCGCACCGTTACCGGTGCGGTTATCGCCGCTGCCGTAATACTTTTCCAAGGGCTCACCAGCCTTGGGCAACGCCGCAAACATCCATTCACGACCGGCCACGTAGGTCTGGCTGTTATCCGGGGCCACGGTATTGACGCCCAGGGAGTAGAACGGATGGCCCTCAGGCGTTACCAGATACCAGCGGCCGTCACGCTTCTCCGTGTGGAAAAAGCCGCTGGCATTGAATGCAGGGCCTTTGTTCCAGCCACCAAACCTGTCCAATGCGGACTTATCCCGCGCAGCCAACCAGCCTTGAAGCTGGGTTTGCTCTTTGGCCGCGGCGGCCTTGAGCTGCTCGTCGCTGCTGACCTTCTCTGGCCAACGCGCACGGGTGGATTGGCCATAGGTATCCACTAACTCGCTGTAGGCGGCCTTCAATACCGGCTCACTATCCTGAACACCAAAGCGCTCCAGCAGGATGCTTTGGGCCGCGTTGGGCTTGATCATCGACAACGTCACCGAGACCACCTGGCTGCGGTCGATTTCCCCAGCGCTGCCAGCCAGCAACACACGCTGGCCATCAACAGTAATCGGCATCGGCGGGCCGGCCTTCATGCCCTGACTCAGCGGCGAGTTGGCTTGCAGCGGGATCAGCAGGGTCTGTGCCGGGCCGGCCGGCAGGTCGATTCGACTGACCAACGTCTTGCCGTCACTGCTCTGCACCTTGACGTAAAGGGTCAGCGCCCAGTCCATGGCACTCTGAATACGCAGGCTCATGGCGCTGGACTGCGACCAGTCCCACACCCCCGTCTGCGGGCTAAGCACCAAGCTGGGTTCGGCGGCCGGGTTGAAGGTGATACGGCGCAACACCTCACCTTCGGGGGTTTGCTCGGCGTTGTATTGCGGCAGGCTGGCGTCCTGGGTCGCCACCTTGACCACATCGGCAGGCCGGACGAAGTTGAACAGGGTTTGTTGCCCGGCGGGCGCCGCCATCAAGGGCGCAGCGAACAGCAGGGCAAAAAGGGCGGGCAGCGTGCGAATCATACGAGCAAGGTTCTCCCAAACGGCCGGTGAATGGCCTGATGACATTGATGAGATAGACCACGAAGTGGGCGAATCCGCCCACAGTGGCTTAAGAAATTTCGCGCCGGAACGGCGGTAAAGCATTCAGGATAGCTTTGCCGTAGCGCTGGGTGACCAAACGACGGTCGAGCAAGGTGATGGTGCCGCGGTCTTCTTCCGTACGCAGCAACCGCCCGCAGGCCTGCACCAGCTTCAACGAAGCATCCGGCACCGAGATTTCCATGAACGGGTTACCGCCCCGCGCTTCGATCCATTCGGCCAACGCGGCCTCTACCGGATCATCCGGCACCGAGAACGGGATCTTGGCGATCACCACGTGCTCGCAGTACGCGCCCGGCAAGTCGACACCTTCGGCAAAGCTCGCCAGGCCGAACAATACGCTGGAGTCCCCGCCGTCGACGCGCGCCTTGTGCTTATTCAGGGTTTCCTGCTTGGACAGGTTGCCCTGGATAAACACCTGCTTGCGCCAGTCGCGGTCGAGGCCGTCGAACACGTCCTGCATCTGCTTGCGCGACGAGAACAGCACCAGCGTGCCCCGAGAGCCTTCGACCAAGCCCGGCAAGTCACGAATGATCGCGGCAGTGTGGGCCGGCGCGTCCCGAGGATCGGCCTTGAGGTCCGGCACCCGTAACACACCGGCGTCGGCGTGATGGAACGGGCTCGGCACCACGGCGGTGACGGCTTTTTTCGGCAGCCCGGCGCGCATGCGGAACCGGTCGAAAGTGCCCAGGGCCGTCAGCGTGGCGGAGGTGACGAGGCAGCCGTAGGCCACGTTCCACAGATTGCGCCGAAGCATTTCGGCGGCGAGGATCGGGCTGGCATTGACCTCAATATCAAACAGCGCGCCGCTTTCCGACAAGGTCAGCCAACGGGCCATGGGCGGGTTGTCTTCCGGGTCTTCGACGGTAAACGCGGTCCACAGCTCCCAGTTACCTTGGGAACGGGACAACAGGCTGCCGAACAGTGGGTACCACTCCTCGGCCTGGTTACTGGCGATGCCGATATTGACCTCGCCATCCATACCTTCCTTGAGCAAATCCGTGAGACGGGTAAACAGGTCAGTCAGGCGTGAAAAGCCTTTCTTCAGTTCAATGCCCATTTCGCGCATATGCTCGGGGATCATCCCGCCGACAAAGCGGTGACGTGGGCGCTCACGGCCCTCCACATCTTCGCCGGGCCTGAAGTCGGCGACCTGCTCGCAGGCGCTGAACATGAACTGCTGCTGGGTCTTGATCTCCCGCGCCAGCTCCGGCACCTGCTCAATCAGCTTGCCCAAGTCGCCGGGCAGCGGGTGCTGGGCGAGCAATTTGGTGAGGTTCTTCGCGGTGGTTTCCAGCCAGTCGGCGGTGGAACGCAGGCGCGTGTAGTGGGCGAAGTGGCCGATGGCCTTGTCGGGCAGGTGATGGCCTTCGTCGAACACATAGAGCGTGTCGCGAGGGTCCGGCAGGACGGCGCCGCCGCCCAGGGCCAGGTCGGCCAGGACCATGTCGTGGTTGGTGACGATTACGTCGACTTTGCCCATGCCCTCGCGCGCTTTGTAGAAAGCGCACTGACCGAAGTTCGGGCAATGGCGGTTAGTGCATTGGCTATGGTCGGTGGTCAGGCGTGCCCAGTCGGCGTCTTCAAGGGCGGTGGGCCAGCTGTCGCGGTCGCCGTCCCATTTATTGCCGGCCAGTTTCTCGATCATGCTGGTAAACAGTTTCTGGCTGACTTCATCAACCTCAATCTTGAAGCCTTCTTCTTCGAACAGCGACGCCGTGGCGGTCTGCGCGTGGCCTTCCTGCAGCAGCACGTCGAGCTTGGACAGGCACATGTAGCGGCCACGGCCCTTAGCCAGGGCAAACGTGAAGTTCAGGCCACTGTTGCGCATCAGGTCGGGCAGGTCTTTGTAGACGATCTGCTCTTGCAGGGCGACGGTAGCGGTGGCGATCACCAAGCGTTTGCCTGCGGCCTTGGCGGTCGGGATCGCAGCGAGGCTGTAGGCAACGGTCTTGCCGGTACCGGTGCCGGCTTCGACGGCCACGACCGCTGGATCACCTTCGCGGCGACCTTCGTCGTCGGTGTCGATATCCCCGAGGACCTTGGCCACTTCGGCGATCATCAGGCGTTGGCCGTAGCGCGGTTTCAAGCTCTTGGCTTCGAGAAAACGCGAGTAGGCGCCCTGGATCGTGGTTTTGAGTTCAGTGCTGATCATGGATAGTCGGGCGCAAAAAACGCTGGATAAATTTTCAGTGGTTCGGATCGGCCGCTATCATACCCCGCTAATTAATCCCGCGCAGAACGGAGTACCACAATGACCGCGTTTAGCCTCGCTTACACCCTGCATGTATTGGCCGCCCTGGTATGGGTGGGCGGTATGTTTTTCGCCTGGATGATCCTGCGACCCGCCGCCATGGCGGCACTTGAGGGCCCTGCCCGACTCAAGTTGTGGGCAAATGTGTTTCAACGTTTTTTCGTGTGGGTATGGGTGGCGGTGCTGGTTTTGCCGATCAGCGGTGTGGGCCTGCTGCAACTGCGTTTCAGCGGGTTTGAGACTGCACCGCGTTACGTGCAGGTGATGATGGGCTTATACCTGGTGATGACCGCGTTGTTTATCCGCATCCAGGCGTTGAAATTTCCGGAGTTGAAGGCGGCGGTGGCGGCTGAGGATTGGCCGGCGGGCGCGGCTGCGCTGGGGCAGATTCGCAAGTTGGTGGGGGTTAATCTGATTGTTGGGTTGGTGGTGGTCGCGATTGCTTCGGCTCGGCCGATGTTCTGAGACGACCTTTAGCCCGCTATCGGCAGCAAGCCCCCCACACCCGGAATGTATTCCAAGGTGGGAGGGGCTTGAAGTATCAGAGACGCTGAATAGTCACAGTCCCCGCAGGCCCAACCGGCCCCGGTTGTCCTTCCAAACCAGGACGGCCCTTTTCGCCGCCATCGGCGCGATACACCAGGCAGCCTTTGGATTCCCCGCCTTTGCCCGGTTTGCCCGCTGTACCCGCCAGCCCGCCAGCGCCGCCGTCCACCCAGACCTTGATATGTTCAGCCGGGAAGTCCCTAGGCAACTCCACGCGTACCTGCGCACCTGCGCCCCCCGGCAGGCCATCACCGCCATTATCACCATTGAAACCGCGCCCGGCTGAACCCCATGTGCAACCCGGATCCACACCATTGGCACCATCAAGCCCGGCATAACCCTGAGCACCGGCGCCGCCACGGGCATCCACCGACAGCTCTTCAGCCGCCAGCGAATTGATGCGCAAGGTCAGGTCTCGACCGGCTTTCGCAGGTTTTTCATGGGTGCCTGGCGCGCCGCGCGAGGTGATCTGGCTGCCATGTTCCAGTTGCGCATGACCCACCTGCAATTGCAGCCCGACAGCGCCGGGGACGATGGCGATACGTGCATCGCGCCCCAAATGCAGCTCATCGACGGTGACCTGGCTGATGGTCGAGGGGATCAGCAAGGTGCCGTAGTCCGCCACTTCCAAGCGTTCCAGCTGCAACACACTGGTGCTGCTGGGCAGGCGCATCAACGAGTTGGTTTCGACACTGACGCTCTGGGCCAGGGCAACGGGGCTGGCCAACAGAGCCAACAGAAAAACCTTACGCATCATGGGGCTCCTGAGTGTTTTCAAATTTTTCTTTGATCGCACAGTAACGACTTCTACAGGCGATTTGCCAGTGAAGGTTCAAAAAACTTGAAAGGGCGGCGGTTAAAGAGAGGATCTGCGCCGCGGCACCCCATCCCCGCATTCATTGAGGATGAACATAAAAGTAGGACTTTTCGCCATCACCTGCTCTAGGCCCACACGCTCAGCCGCGCTAGTCTCTACGGTCCTGATGTGAGGATCTCTGATGACCGCTGGTTTTTCTGCCCGTACCCCCCAGCAAGCCCTGGCCGCATTGCTCGATCTGCACCAGCCCAAACGCCTGTTGCTGTTGGGTGCCAGCCAGTTCCCGGCGCTGGATGCCTTTAAGGAAGCGCATCCCGACACCCAAGTGTTTGTGGCAACGCCTGGGCCGTTGCCCGCAGAGCTGGCCGCGCTGCGCTTTGACCTGGCATTGGTGGTCGATTGCCTGGAGCACCTGTCAAAACCTCAAGGCCTGACCCTGCTCGGCGGGATTCGCAACCTCAACGCCAGCCGCATTGCGGTGCTGGTGGATCTGGGCGCCTGCGACTGGAAGGACACAGACTTCTTCTCTCTGGCCCTGCAGGCCGGCGAACGCTTCCAGCGCGATGAGCAGGTGCTGACGCTGTTTACCTACGATCTGCTTGACTATAAACAGGTGCCGGACTGGCTCAATGCCCGCTTCTGGGCCAACCCGGAAAATTTCGGTAAGTATTGGTGGTAACCCAATGAGTACATCCATTTGTCCCTGCGGCAGTGGCAACCTGCTGGATGCCTGCTGCGGTCATTATCACGCCGGTCACCCGGCGCCCTGCGCCAGCGCGTTGATGCGCTCGCGCTACAGCGCCTATGTGCTGGGCCTGGTGGACTATTTGGTGGCGACCACATTGCCCGCGCAACAGGCGGGTTTGGATCGCGAATCCATCAGCGCCTGGAGTGCCCAGAGCACCTGGCTCGGCCTTGAGGTGGAAAGCTCGGAGGTGTTCGGCGGCCAGCCGGAACATGCCTTCGTGACCTTTACAGCGCGCTGGCACGACAGCACCGGCGAACATAGCCACCGCGAACAGTCTTCTTTCGTACAGAATGACGGGCACTGGTACTTCATCGATCCGACGGTGGAGGTGAAGGCTGGGCGCAATGACGCGTGCCTGTGCGGCAGCGGGCAAAAATTCAAGAAGTGCTGCTCCAGCTACTTCTAACCACAATAGGACCAACGCCATGCTCCGGATCTACAGCTTGATGCTGGCGTTAATCTTCGGTCTAAGCGGCTGTGCGTCGTGGTTCGAGGACGACGCGCCGCCGCCCCACGTCTCTCTGGTTAAGGTCGAAGTGGTGCGGGCCAAGTTGCTGGAACAGAAATTCAAACTGTACTTTCGCGTAGACAACCGCGACGACGCCGACCTGACCGTGCGCGGCCTGATCTACAAGGTCACCCTGGATGATTTTGTGCTGACCGAAGGCGAGTCCAACGAATGGCTCACCGTGCCGCCCCGAAGCCATGCGTTTTTCAAAGTTTCCGTACGCACCAACCTCTGGCCGCAGATACGCAGTGTCGTGCAGCTGTTGAAAAAACCCGACCAACCCGTGCCCTATCGCTTGGAAGGCGAGCTCAAAACCGGATTATTCATCGGTTATGACGTGCAGGTGGCCCACAATGGCGTGATAATCCCCGGCGATTTTATTCCGGAGCGACATCAATGACTCAGCAACCCCATGTCCATGGTCCTGACTGCAACCACGATCACGATCACCATGATCACGACCACGGCCACGATCACGGCCATGTCCACGGCCCGAACTGCGGCCACGCTCATCAAGAGCCAGTGCGCAACGCGTTGAAGGACGTTGGCCGCAACGATCCTTGCCCATGCGGCAGCGAGAAAAAATTCAAGAAGTGCCACGGGGCGTAAGCTCGATACTGTAATAGGCGCCCGGCGACGGTTCGGGCATATGAATGGGCACGGAAGGCCAATCCGCCCAAGTCCTCTTGGGCCGTTCATGAAAATAAGGCTGAGCTCCTGCTTGCGTCGGTTCGCCGCGCTCACTAACGTAGCGCCTTTACTGACGCTACCCCCCGCAGGAGCTTTGCCATGGCCTCGCCAGCCCTCTCACATTTTCTCCCCCGGTTCGGCGTTGCCGCGGCAGTGGCCAGTGCATTAAGCCTGGCCGGTTGCCAGCTCCAGAGCACCCAGGACACCTTGCCGCCCGTTGCGGGCGTACAGCCGATCAAAGGCCTGGCACAAAACGTGTCGGTGCGCCGCAATGCCCAAGGCATGCCGCTGATCGAAAGCAACACATTCCACGACGCACTGTTCAGCCTTGGGTATGTGCACGCCAGTGACCGCATCACCCAGATGGTCACCCTGCGCCTGCTGGCCCAAGGCCGTCTGGCAGAAATGTCCGGCCCAGAGGTGTTGGATGTCGACCGCTTCATGCGTGCGGTCAACCTGAAAAAAAGCGCCGGCGAGCTGTACAACGCCTCATCGCCGCGCCTCAAGCGCTTCTTCGAAGTGTATGCCCGTGGCGTCAACGCCTACCTGTTCCGCTACCGCGACAAGCTGCCGCCGGACCTGGCCCAGACCGGCTACAAGCCCGAATACTGGAAGCCGGAAGATTCGGCGCTGTTGTTCTGCCTGCTGAATTTCAGCGAGTCGGCCAACCTGCAAGAAGAGCTCGCCTCTCTGGTGCTCGCGCAAAAAGTCGGCGTCGACAAACTCGCCTGGCTTACCCCAAGCGCACCGGATGAGCCAATCCCACTGGCCGAAGCCGAGAAGCTCAAGGGCGTGAACTTCAGCCAGATCACCGGCCTGGCGGGGCTGGACACCGTCAGCCAGCAACTGGGCAGCCTCAATGCCCTGGCCGTGACCACGTCGAGCAACTGGGCCATCGGCCCGCAGCGCAGCCGCAGTGGCAAGAGCCTGCTGGCCAACGATCTCGCCGCCCAACCGCAAGCACCGTCGCCATGGAGCTACGTGCAGATTCGCGCCCCGAAATACCAGGCCGTCGGCGCCTCGATTGCCGGCTTGCCAACGCTGCTCTCCGGGTTCAACGGCAAAGTCGCGTGGAGCATGAGCACGGTCAAGGGCGATACCCAGGACCTGTTCCTGGAAAAGGTCAAACGCCAAGGCAACGCGCTGTACTACGAGAACAACGGCAAATGGCTGCCGGCCGGCGTGCGGAATGAAACCTTCTTCGTCAAAGGCCAGCGCTCGACTCGCGAAGTTGTCTACGAAACCCGTCACGGCGCCCTGCTCAACAGCAGCCAGGCGCTCACAAGCGGTCTGGGCCTGGCGTTGCAAACAGCCGACTTTAAAGACGACAAGAGCCTGGATGCGTTCTTCGACCTGTCCCGCGCGCAAAACGTCGCCAAAGCCTCGGATGCGACCCGCGAGATTCGCGCCATTGCCTTAAACATGGTGTTCGCCGACGCCACCAATATCGGCTGGCAGGTCACCGGCCGCTTCCCCAACCGCCGCGAAGGCGAGGGTCTGCTGCCGTCGCCAGGCTGGGATACGCGTTTTGACTGGGACGGCTACGCCGACGCGATGCTGCATCCTTATGACCAGGACCCGGCCCAAGGCTGGATCGGCACCGCCAACCAGCGCACCGCGCCGCGTGGCTATGGCATGCAGTTGTCCAACTCCTGGGACGCCCCGGAGCGCAGCGAGCGCCTGGCGCAATTGGCCAATGCCGGCAAGCACGACAGTCGTAGCATGATCGCCATGCAATACGACCAGACCACCACGTTCGCCGCCAAGCTCAAGACCATGTTCCAGGCTCCGGGCATGGCCCAGCCGCTGAAACAGGCGATTGATGGGTTGCCTGCGGCCGAACAGACTAAAGCGCGTGAAGCGCTGAATCGCCTGATGGCCTTCGACGGTCGCCTCGTCGCGACATCCGCCGACGCGGCCCTCTATGAGTTATTCCTGCAGGAAAGTACCAAGCAGATCTTCCTCGACGAACTCGGCCCGGAAAACAGCGCCAGTTGGAAAGCGTTTGTCAGCAACGCCAACCTCTCCTACGCCGCCCAGGCCGACCACTTGCTGAGCCGCGAAGACAGCCCGTTCTGGGACGACGTGCGCACACCGCAGAAAGAAGACAAACCGGCGATCCTGGCCCGCAGCCTCGCGGCCGCGATCACCGCGGGCGACAACCAGCTGGGCGCCGATCACAAGGCCTGGCAGTGGGGCAAGCTGCACATCACCACCTGGAAGAACACTGCTGGCCAAGTCATTCGCGGCCCGTTGGCGTCCGGCGGTGACCACAACACCTTGAATCCGGCGCCGTATAGCTGGGGCCAGGATTTCAACACCACTCAAGTCCCGGCGCTGCGCATGATCGTCGACTTCGGCCAGGTGGAACCGATGATGGGCCAGGGCGGCATCGGCCAATCCGGCAATCCCGCCAGCCCGAGCTACGCCAATGGCATCGACCCGTCGCTCAAGGCGCAATACCTGAGCTTCCCGATGCAGCCGCAGAACTTTGAGAAGGTCTATGGGAAAGCTCGGTTGACCCTGACTCCAGGCAAATAAACCAGCTTTCTCCTGAAGAAACCGGGTCAAAATGTGGGAGGGTGCTTGCTCCCGATAGCAGTGGGTCAGCCAATACAAATTTGACTGATCCACCGCCATCGGGAGCAAGCACCCTCCCACATTTGGCTCTCTGCATTTAGATAGAACTTCTCCAGGTTCATTCTCCTCCTACTGATAAGCCCATCGCCCACGGCACACCCCATGGACCTTGTCATCGCCCGCCCTGAAGGTCTCTACTGCCCCGCCGGTGATTTCTACATCGACCCTTGGCGCCCGGTAGAACGCTCCGTCATCACCCACGCCCACGGCGACCACGCCCGCACCGGCAACCAGCATTACCTGGCCGCCGCGCCCGGCGAAGGCATCCTGCGCTCGCGCCTGGGACAGGACATCAACCTGCAAACCCTGGCTTACGGCGAGAAACTGCAGCATCACGGCGTGACGTTGAGTTTCCATCCGGCCGGGCATGTGCTCGGCTCAGCCCAGGTGCGCCTGGAATACCAAGGTGAAGTCTGGGTGGCGTCTGGCGATTACAAAGTCGAGCCTGATGGCACCTGCGCGCCCTTCGAACCGGTGCGTTGCCACACCTTTATCACCGAATCCACCTTTGGCCTGCCGATCTACCGGTGGCAGCCCCAGGCGCAGATTTTTGCCGGGATCAACGATTGGTGGCAGGCCAATATCACTGCCGGCAAGGCCAGCGTGTTGTACTGCTATTCCTTCGGCAAAGCCCAGCGCATCCTGCATGGCATCGACGCCAGCATCGGCCCGATCCTCAGCCACGGCGCAGTCGAACCGCTGAACCGGGTGTACCGCGAGGCCGGCGTCTACATTCCCGAGACGCTCTACGCCGGTGACTTCACCAAGACCGACCCGCTGCTGCGCCAAGCCCTGATCATTGCCCCGCCCTCCGCCGGCGGCAGCAGTTGGATCAAGCGTTTCGGCGACTACAGCGACGCGTTCGCCAGCGGCTGGATGCGCCTGCGCGGCACACGGCGGCGGCGCGGTGTGGACCGAGGTTTTGTGCTCTCGGACCACGCCGACTGGCCCGGTTTGTTGTGGGCCATCGAACAAACCGGCGCGGAACGGGTGATGGTGACCCACGGCTCAGTCGGCGTATTGGTGCGCCACTTGCGGGAAAAAGGCCTGGACGCCCAGGGTTTCACCACCGAGTACGGTGACGACGAAGAAGAGGTCAGCGCATGAAGGCCTTCGCCGAGCTGTACGCCAACCTCGACGCCACCACTTCCAGTAACGCCAAGCTCGCGGCCCTGCAAGCCTACGTCCTGAAGGCGCCGCCTGAGGATGCGGCATGGGCAGTGTATTTCCTGTCCGGCGGACGCCCTCGACAACTGGTGCCGACGCGCCTGCTGCGGGACATGGCCACCGAAGCGTCCGGCATCGAGCCTTGGCTGTTCGAAGAGAGCTATCAGTCGGTGGGAGACCTGGCCGAAACGATTTCCCTGCTGCTGCCGGAATCAACCTACACCTCAGAAGACGGCCTTGCCGTATGGCTGGAAGAAAAACTCCTGCCCTTGCGCGGCCTCTCACCTCAGGACCTGGCAGAGCGCCTGCCAGCGTTATGGGCACAGCTGGATCAACCGAGCCTGATGGTGTGCATCAAATTGATCACCGGCAGCTTTCGTGTGGGCGTCTCCAAATTGCTGGTCACCCGCGCCCTTGCCGCCATGGCCGGGCTGGACAGCAAACGCGTGGCCCAGCGGCTGGTGGGCTACACCGATCTGTCCAACCGCCCGACACCCCAGGGCTACCTCAAACTGATCGCCGCAGAATCGTCCGACGAACATGCGCAACGCGGCGGTCAGCCGTATCCGTTTTTTCTTGCTCACGGGTTGTCGCAGCCGGTAGAGCAATTCGATGCATTGCTTGGCTCCCCAGCCGACTGGCAGGTGGAGTGGAAGTGGGACGGCATTCGAGCGCAAGTGGTCAAGCGCGAGGGGCGCCTGTGGGTCTGGTCCAGGGGTGAAGAATTGGTGACTGACCGTTTTCCCGAACTTCACAGCCTGGTAAGTGGCCTGCCCGATGGCACGGTGATCGACGGCGAAATCGTGGTGTGGAAAGAATCAGTGCAACCCTTCGCTCTGTTGCAGCAGCGTATCGGTCGCAAGACCCTGAGCAAAAAAGTCCTTGAGGATGCGCCGGTAGCGGTGCTGGCCTACGACCTGCTGGAACATGCGGGCGACGACTGGCGCAACCACACCCAGGCCGAGCGCCGCGCACAGTTGGAACAGGTGATTGCTGTGTGCAACCAACCGGTATTGCAGCCCTCACCGCTGCTGACGGGTGCAACTTGGCAGGACCTTGCGCAGCAACGCGAAGCCTCCCGCAGCCTCGGCGTCGAGGGCATGATGCTCAAGAATCGCCAAGGCCTGTATGGCGTCGGCCGCACCAAGGACATGGGCCTGTGGTGGAAGTGGAAAGTCGACCCGTTCAGCGTCGACGCCGTGTTGATCTACGCCCAGCGCGGCCATGGCCGGCGCGCCAGCCTCTACAGCGACTACACCTTTGCCGTGTGGGACGGCCCGCCCGGCAGCGAGCGCAGCCTGGTGCCGTTTGCCAAGGCCTATTCCGGATTGACCGACGAGGAGATGCGCAAGGTCGACGCGATTGTGCGCAAGACTACGGTGGAGAAGTTCGGCCCGGTCAGCAGCGTCACGCCAAGTATGGTGTTCGAGTTGGGGTTTGAGGGGATCGCCCTGTCCAAGCGGCATAAAAGCGGGATTGCGGTGCGCTTTCCGCGGATGTTGCGGTGGCGCCAGGACAAGGCGGTAGAGGAAGCCGACAGCCTCGCCACTCTGCAAGATCTCCTGGCCTGACGTAACGCCCGCTCCCAGGTTTTAATTTCCGTATGACTCGTAATGGTGCACTCATTTTCCGATGCCCACTTTCGGGCATCTCCTACACTCAAGATTCCCTCTGCCCACCTTTTAAAACGATCATTCGGAACTATGGTGCAGAAATTGCTACTTGTGTTCCGTCTGACACCGTTCAGTAACAGTCCTAAACGCGCCACAAGCGCTTATCTTGGTTTCCAGGGATTACATAATGAAAAAAGCATTGCTGACCCTTTCTGCACTGGCTCTGTGCATGGCCGCCGGTACCGCGCTGGCCAAGGAATACAAGGAATTGCGTTTTGGTGTCGATCCGTCCTACGCGCCCTTCGAATCCAAAGCTGCTGACGGCAGCCTTGTGGGCTTCGATATCGATCTGGGCAATGCCATCTGTGCCGAGCTGAAGGTCAAGTGCAAGTGGGTCGAAAGCGACTTCGACGGCATGATCCCAGGCCTGAAGGCCAACAAGTTCGACGGCGTGATCTCGTCCATGACCGTGACCCCGGTGCGTGAAAAGGCCATCGACTTCTCCAACGAGCTGTTCTCCGGCCCAACCTCGCTGGTGTTCAAGAAAGGCGCTGGCTTCTCGACACCTGAGTCGCTCAAAGGCAAGTCCGTGGGCTACGAGCAAGGCACCATCCAGGAAGCCTATGCCAAGGCTGTGCTGGACAAGGCCGGTGTGACCACCAAGGCCTACGCCAACCAGGACCAGGTTTATGCTGACCTGACTTCCGGCCGTCTCGACGCTTCCGTACAGGACATGCTGCAAGCCGAACTCGGTTTCCTGAAGTCGCCAGCCGGTGCCGGCTACGAAGTCAGCGCAGCTATTGACGACCCATTGCTGCCGTCGAAAACCGCGATCGGTATCAAAAAAGGTAACACTGAACTCAAGGCGCTTTTGGATAAAGGTATCAAAGCGTTACACGATGATGGCACCTACGCCACTATCCAGAAGAAACACT
Organism: Pseudomonas sp. TE3911; assembly: GCF_054062775.1. Lineage (NCBI taxonomy): Bacteria > Pseudomonadati > Pseudomonadota > Gammaproteobacteria > Pseudomonadales > Pseudomonadaceae > Pseudomonas > Pseudomonas sp. TE3911. The sequence continues at coordinate 4,015,774 of NZ_JBSSFP010000001.1, forward strand.
TTGGCGATCTGAACCTGTACAGCGGCAAATAATGCCCGGGGCGCCCCTCCAGTGGAGGGGCGCTTTTTTATCGCCATAGGTCCTGATTTATGTTCGAAGATCTGTTGCAAACCCTCGGGCTGAGCGCGTTCAGCTTGAAGGGTTTCGGCCCGCTGTTGCTGCAAGGCACCTGGATGACCCTCAAGTTGTCGGTGTTGTCCCTGGCCGTCAGCGTGTTGCTGGGCCTGCTCGGCGCCAGCGCCAAACTCTCCAGCCTGCCCTTCCTGCGCATTCCCGCCCAGCTCTACACCACGTTGATCCGTGGCGTACCCGACTTGGTGCTGATGCTGCTGATTTTTTACAGCCTGCAAACCTGGCTTACCGGCCTGACCGACTTTATGGAATGGGAATACATCGAGATCGACCCATTCAGCGCCGGGGTGATCACCCTGGGCTTTATCTACGGTGCCTACTTCACCGAGACCTTTCGCGGCGCGATCCTCGCCGTGCCCCGTGGCCAGTTGGAAGCCGCCACTGCCTATGGGCTCAAGCGCGGGCAACGCTTTCGCTACGTGACCTTCCCGCAGATGATGCGCTTCGCCCTGCCGGGCATCGGCAATAACTGGATGGTGATGCTCAAGGCCACCGCACTGGTATCGATCATCGGCTTGGCGGACTTGGTCAAGGCGGCCCAGGACGCGGGTAAAAGCACTTATCAGTTGTTTTATTTCCTGGTGCTGGCCGCGCTGATCTACCTGGTGATCACCAGCGTCTCCAACTTTGTCTTGCGCCGTCTTGAACGTCGCTACTCCGCAGGCTCCCGGGAGGCGGTGCGATGATCGAACTCTTGCAGGAATACTGGCGCCCGTTCCTTTACAGCGACGGCCAACACATTACTGGCCTGGCCATGACCATGTGGTTGCTCAGCGCCGCACTGGTGATCGGCTTTCTGGTGTCGATCCCGCTGTCCATCGCCCGCGTGTCGCGCAACCCGCTGGTACGCTGGCCGGTGCAGTTCTACACCTACCTGTTTCGTGGCACACCGCTCTATATCCAGTTGCTGATCTGCTACACCGGCATCTACAGCATCGCCGCCGTGCGCGAACAACCGGTACTGGATGCGTTCTTTCGCGATGCAATGAACTGCACGATCCTGGCCTTCGCCCTTAACACCTGCGCCTACACCACGGAGATTTTCGCCGGGTCCATCCGCAGCATGGCCCACGGCGAAGTCGAGGCGGCCAAGGCCTACGGGCTCAGCGGCTGGAAGCTGTACGCCTATGTGATCATGCCGTCCGCACTGCGCCGTTCGCTGCCGTACTACAGCAACGAAGTGATCCTGATGCTGCATTCGACCACCGTGGCGTTTACCGCGACGATTCCGGACATCCTCAAAGTGGCGCGAGATGCCAACTCGGCGACCTTCATGACCTTTCAATCGTTCGGCATTGCCGCGCTGATCTACCTCGCCGTGACCTTTGCCCTGGTCGGCCTGTTTCGGCTGGCGGAACGTCGCTGGCTGGCCTTTCTCGGGCCGAGCCATTAAGGAGCCTTCATGCGTCATCAGCTACATGAACTGATTGCGCCGGTGCCAGGCACGGCGCGGCAAATCCACAGTTTCCACTTCGGCCCGCAGCAGGCCGCAGGCAAGGTTTACATCCAGTCGTCGCTGCATGCCGATGAGCTGCCCGGCATGCTGGTGGCCTGGCACTTAAAGATGCGCCTCGCCGAATTGGCGGCGGCTGGGCGGCTGTTGAGCGAGATCGTGTTGGTGCCCATCGCCAACCCGGTGGGCCTGGAACAGGTGTTGATGGATATCCCCCTGGGCCGCTACGAGTTGGAGAGCGGGCAGAACTTCAATCGCCTGTTTGTCGACCTCAGTGATGAGGTGGGCAACCAGGTCGAGGCGCTGCTCGGAGATGATCCGCAACACAATGTCGAACTGATTCGCGCCTCATTGAGCACCGCCTTGGCCGGGCAAACCGCCGCAACCCAGTTGCAGTCTCAACGACTGGTACTGCAGCGCCTGGCCTGCGACGCCGACATGGTGCTGGACCTGCATTGCGACTTCGAAGCCGTGGCGCACCTGTACACCACACCAGAGGCCTGGCCGCGGGTGGAGCCGTTGGCGCGCTATATAGGCTCGGAAGCCAACTTGCTGGCCACCGACTCCGGCGGGCAGTCTTTCGATGAGTGCTTCACCCTGGTCTGGTGGCAGTTGCAGCAACGTTTTGCCGGACGCTTTCCGATTCCCATGGGCAGCTTTTCGGTAACCGTCGAACTGCGCGGCCAGGGCGACGTCAACCACGGCCTGGCCAGCCTCGATTGCCAGGCGATCATCGATTACCTGATTCACTTCGGCGCAATTGCCGGCGACCCTGCACCGCTGCCCGACCTGCCCTACCCGGCCACGCCCCTGGCAGGCGTCGAACCCGTGGCGACGCCGGTGGGCGGCCTGTTGGTGTTCAGCGCCCTGCCCGGTGAATACCTGGAAGCCGGGCAACTGATCGCTGAGATCATCGACCCCATTACCGACCGCGTAACGCCCGTGCACTGCCACAACGCAGGCCTGCTTTACGCCCGCTCGCTACGCCGCATGGCCACTGCGGGGATGGTCATCGGCCATGTCGCAGGCTCAGAGGCCTATCGCAGCGGCTATCTACTTTCGCCTTGAGGATGCACGCCCCATGTACAAATTGACCGTTGAAGGCCTGCATAAAAGCTATGGCGACAATGAGGTGCTCAGAGGTGTCTCGCTCAAGGCCAAGACCGGAGATGTGATCAGCCTGATCGGCGCCAGCGGCTCGGGCAAAAGCACCTTTTTGCGCTGCATCAATTTTCTGGAAACCCCCAACGACGGCGCCATGACCCTCGACGGCAAACAGATCCGCATGGTCAACGACCGCCACGGCATGCGCGTAGCCGACGACGCCGAATTGCAGCGCCTGCGCACGCGGCTGGCGATGGTCTTCCAGCACTTCAACCTGTGGAGCCATATGAGCGTGCTGGAAAACATCACCATGGCCCCGCGCCGGGTATTGGGTTGCAGCAAGAAAGACGCCGAGGACCGTGCTCGCCGCTATCTGGACAAGGTCGGCCTTCCGGCACGGGTGGCCGACCAGTACCCGGCGTTTCTCTCCGGTGGTCAGCAGCAACGCGTGGCCATCGCCCGCGCGTTGGCCATGGAGCCGGAAGTGATGCTGTTCGACGAACCCACCTCAGCCCTGGACCCGGAACTGGTGGGTGAAGTGTTGAAGGTGATCCAGGGGCTGGCTGAGGAAGGCCGCACCATGATCATGGTCACCCATGAGATGAGCTTTGCGCGCAAGGTGTCGAACCAGGTGCTGTTCCTGCACAAGGGCATGGTCGAAGAGCAAGGCGCGCCTGAGGATGTGTTGGGCAACCCGAAGAGCGAGCGCTTGCAGCAGTTCCTGAGTGGCAATCTGAAGTAAACCTTTGCTGTGCCGGGAGGGTCTGTGGGAATAGACCCTCCAGAGCGTCAGGCACCGCATGGCAAAACCCCACGACTTCGCCAAGACATGGTTCGCCGCCAAGGGCTGGAAGCCGTTCGACTTCCAGAAAGCGGTTTGGACGGCGGTCAAAGATGGCCAGTCCGGGCTGCTGCACGCCAGCACCGGCGCCGGTAAAACCTATGCGCTGTGGTTTGCCGCCCTCAATCGCTTCGCCAACATCCGCCCGCCTGCTACGGGCAAACGCAAACCGCCTGCCGAGCCCCTCACCGTCCTGTGGATCACGCCGATGCGTGCGCTGGCCGCCGACACGGCTCGCGCCCTTGAAGCGCCGCTGGCGACCTTGCAGATTCCCTGGAGTGTCGGCCTGCGCACGGGCGATACCAGCAGCAGCGAGCGCGCCCGGCAAACCCGCCGCCAACCCACCGCTCTGATCACCACCCCGGAAAGCCTGACGCTGATGCTCGCCCGCGCCGACAGCGAGTCGAGCCTGGCGCACCTGCGCATGGTGGTGGTGGATGAATGGCATGAGCTGATCGGTAACAAGCGCGGCGTGCAGTTGCAATTGGCGTTGGCGAGGCTGCGGCGCTGGCATCCGGATCTGATGGTGTGGGGCATTTCGGCGACCCTGGGTAATCAGGCCCACGCGCTTGAGGTTTTGGTCCCACAAGGCGGTGCAATCAATGTGCAGGGGCAAACGGCCAAATCCCTAAAAGTCGACACCTTGTTGCCGCTGGTTACCGAGCGTTTTCCCTGGGCCGGGCATATCGGTTTGAAGATGTTGCCGCAGGTGGTCGCCGAGGTGGAGGCCAGCAGCAGTTGCCTGGTGTTTACCAACACGCGGGCGCAGTCGGAAATCTGGTACCAGGCCTTACTGGAGGCGCGGCCCGATTGGGCTGGATTGATTGCCCTGCACCACGGCTCGCTGTCCCGGGAAACCCGCGATTGGGTAGAGCGCGCCTTAAAAGACGGCCAGCTTAAAGCGGTGGTGTGCACTTCCAGCCTGGACCTTGGGGTGGATTTTTTACCGGTGGAGCGGGTACTGCAGATCGGTTCGGCCAAAGGTATCGCCCGCCTGATGCAACGCGCCGGGCGCTCCGGCCACGCGCCGGGGCGACCGTCGAGGGTGACGCTGGTGCCGACCCACAGCCTGGAGCTGGTTGAGGCTGCGGCAGCCCAGGATGCAATTGCAGCGCGACGCATCGAAGCCCGCGAATCGCCCTACAAACCGTTGGATGTACTCGTACAACATTTGGTGAGCATGGCCTTGGGCGGTGGCTTTACACCGGATGCCTTGCTGGCGGAAGTGCGCGGCGCCTGGGCGTATCGCGACCTTACGGATGCGGACTGGGCCTGGGCGCTGGGATTTGTGCGCCATGGCGGCTTGTCGCTCACCGCTTATCCGGATTACCGCCGTGTGGAGCCCGACGAGCATGGCATCTGGCGCGTCCCCGACGCTCGGTTGGCGCGGCGCCATCGCATGAGCGTAGGCACCATTGTCAGCGACGCGAGTATCCAGCTGAAGTTCTGGAGCAAAGGCGGCGGCGGCAAGAATCTGGGCAGTGTGGAGGAAGGTTTTATCGCACGGCTCAAGCCCGGCGATGGTTTTCTGTTCGCCGGACGTCTGCTGGAGCTGGTGCGGGTAGAAAACATGACCGCTTACGTACGCCGCAGTACCGCAAAAAAGGCAGCCGTACCGCGCTGGAATGGCGGGCGTATGCCGCTTTCCAATGAACTGGCCCAGGCCGTGGTGGAGCGCTTTGACGCTGCGGCCCATGGGCGTTTCGACGGCCCCGAGATGCGGGCGGTGCAACCGTTGTTGCAGACGCAGTTGCGCTGGTCCGGCCTGCCGACACGGGAACACTTGTTGGCCGAAGTGCTGAAGTCCCGGGAGGGGTGGCATCTGTTTCTATACCCGTTTGCCGGGCGTCAGGTGCATTTGGGGCTGGCGAGTTTGCTCGCCTGGCGGGTCAGCCAAGGGCAGGCGGTGACCTTCTCCATTGCCGTCAATGACTATGGTCTGGAGCTACTGAGCGCCACGCCGTTGGATTGGACAGTGTTGCTGAACGAGACCCTGCTTAGTCCGGCGAATTTGCTGACGGATGTAGCCGCCAGCCTGAATGCCGGGGAACTGGCGCTGCGGCGCTTTCGTGAAATCGCCCGTATCGCCGGGCTGGTGTTTGCCGGTTACCCCGGTGCGCCGAAAAGTACGCGGCAGGTGCAGGCGTCCAGTGGATTGTTCTTTGAAGTGTTCAAGCAATATGACCCGCAAAACCTGTTGCTGGCCCAGGCAGGGGAAGAAGTCCTGCGTGACGAGTTGGATATTCGCCGACTCGAAGAGACCTTGCTTCGGTTATCGGCGCTGAAAATGGATGTGTATGTGATCGAACGTCCAACGCCCCTGGCGTTCCCGCTGCTGGTGGAGCGGATGCGCGAAAGCATGAGTTCGGAAAAACTTTCAGAGCGCATTGCGCGGATGGTCAAGGACTTGGAAAAAGTTGCGGAGAAACGATGACGCATTGCTCGGTGACGCTTGGGGGCGAAGAACTGTGGTTGCTGGCGGACAAAGCGGTTTACTGGCCTGCGCGCCAGTGCCTGTTGATTGCCGATGCGCACTTTGGCAAGGCATCGGCCTATCGAAGCCTGGGGCAACCGGTGCCACAAGGCACGACCTCCGACAATCTGCAACGATTGGACCGCGTGTTAAACGCCCTGCCGTGCGCGCAGGTGATCTTTCTCGGCGACTTTCTGCATGGTCCAGGCTCCCACGCCAGCGGCACGCTGAGCGCACTGAGAAGCTGGCGAGCGCGCCACAGCGACCTGGCGATGACCTTAATCCGCGGCAATCACGATAAACGCGCGGGTGACCCGCCTGCCGACTTGAGGATCGAAGTGGTTCCTGAACCCCTGCTGATGGGCCCATTCGCCCTGCAACACGAACCGGACGCCCATGCCAGCCACCTTGTGTTGGCGGGGCATGTGCACCCGGTGTATCGCTTGCGCGGCAAGGGCCGGCAAAGCCTACGCCTACCGTGCTTCCTGCTGAGCTCGAGCGTCAGCCTGTTGCCGGCGTTTGGCGCGTTTACGGGCGGATATACCGTGGAGCAAGACAATGATCACCAAATCTTTGTGATTGGCGACCGTCAGGTCTGGCCAGTTGGCTGAAACACCGACTGGCCTGGCTGGTATCAAGCGACAGGTGCGGGTGGCGGCTCGTCCGGAAGAGTCGGCTCGCCGGGTTCGGTGGGCTGCGGGTAATCCGGCTCGGGTTGGCCAGGGATGCCGCCCGCGTAAGCGGGATCGGCCATCAGGGCCCAGGCCAGAACACCAATCTGGTTGGGTTCAAGCCGGGCAAGTTCTGCGCTGATTCGCGGGTCGATCTTCATAAGGTACTCCTCAAGCGTGGCCCGACGCGTTTTGCACGCGCCGAGGCAGTACACCCAATAGAGTCACTTTCTTCGGACTAATTCCCTTTACGCGTAGGACCTTTCGATCAAGCGCGTGGCAAGGTGACGCCGCGCTGGCCTTGGTACTTGCCTGCGCGGTCTTTGTAGGACACTTCACAGGCCTCATCAGACTGAAGGAACAGCATCTGCGCTACGCCTTCGTTGGCGTAGATCTTGGCCGGCAGCGTGGTGGTGTTGGAGAACTCCAGGGTCACGTGACCTTCCCACTCAGGCTCAAGCGGCGTCACGTTGACGATAATGCCGCAACGCGCGTAGGTGCTTTTACCCAGGCAGATGGTCAGTACGTCACGCGGAATACGGAAGAACTCCACGGTGCGCGCCAGGGCGAAGGAGTTTGGCGGAATGATGCACACGTCGCTCTTGACGTCGACGAAACTCTTTTCGTCGAAGTTCTTCGGATCGACGATTGCCGAGTTGATGTTGGTGAACACCTTGAACTCATCGGCGCAACGTACATCGTAGCCGTAGCTGGAAACGCCGTACGAAATCACTCGGTCATCGCCTTCACCACGAATCTGGCGCTCGACGAACGGTTCGATCATGCCGTGCTCTTGCGCCATGCGGCGAATCCACTTGTCCGATTTGATGCTCATGGCGGGTGTCCTGAATAGCGAGGTGGAAAAATTCTGTGTGGCATCTTACCGGGGCCGGCGTTGGGGTTCAAAGGCCGTGGGGCTTTTCTTGATCAATACCCCGCCGTTTATAAGGCGCAACCAACGGGGCCGGGGCCGAACTGCCGGATCAGGGGTCTGTAAACACCACCGCCAGTCACGAAAATAGAGAAACCTTCGGAAATACCATTGGCACGTTCCGGAAAAAGGGTTAAGGTGGCGCCACTGTGCTGCTTGTGTCACTGAGAATCTCTACACGATATGTTGAATTTCGATCCAACCATCTCCAAGAATTTTTCCTGCTCTTTGCACTCAGTCTCGGCCAGGGCTTTTCCTGAGTCGCAGTTAACTTTGTCCAAGGAGATACACCATGTCTAATCGCCAAACTGGTACCGTTAAGTGGTTCAACGATGAAAAAGGCTTCGGCTTCATCACTCCACAATCCGGTGACGACCTGTTCGTTCACTTCAAAGCTATCCAATCCGACGGCTTCAAAAGCCTGAAAGAAGGCCAACAGGTTTCTTTCATCGCTACCCGCGGTCAGAAAGGCATGCAAGCTGAAGAAGTTCAAGTTATCTAACTTGTACTGACTTAGTCGAAAAGACCCCGCCCTTAAAAGCGGGGTTTTTTTATGCCTGGGATTTGGTATTCGCACCAACTTTATGCCCGGCACAAAAAATGTGGGAGGGGGCTTGCCCCCGATAGCGGTGTGTCAGTCAATGCAAGTATCGACTGCTACGCCGCCATCGGGGGCAAGCCCCCTCCCACATTCAAGCATTCAAGCCGTGTCGTTATTGAAACAACGACTCACTCGACAAGCCATTCTTCTCCAGGATCTCGCGCAAGCGCTTAAGCCCTTCCACCTGGATCTGCCGCACCCGCTCACGGGTCAGGCCGATCTCCAGGCCTACGTCCTCCAGGGTGCTGCTCTCATGGCCGCGCAGGCCGAAGCGGCGAATCACCACCTCACGCTGCTTGTCCGTAAGCTCCGACAACCACTGGTCAATACTTTGGGACAGATCATCGTCCTGCAACAGCTCGCAGGGATCTGTAGGCCGATCATCCGTCAGGGTGTCCAACAGGGTTTTATCCGAATCCGGACCCAGCGAGACATCGACCGAAGACACACGCTCGTTAAGGCCCAGCATGCGCTTGACCTCCCCTACCGGTTTTTCCAGCAGGTTGGCGATTTCTTCGGGCGAGGGTTCATGATCGAGTTTTTGAGTGAGCTCACGCGCTGCCCGCAGGTAGACGTTGAGCTCCTTAACCACATGGATCGGCAACCGGATCGTGCGGGTTTGATTCATGATCGCCCGTTCGATGGTCTGGCGGATCCACCAGGTAGCATAGGTTGAAAAGCGGAAGCCCCGCTCTGGGTCAAACTTCTCCACCGCGCGGATCAAGCCCAGATTGCCCTCCTCGATGAGGTCCAACAAGGACAACCCACGATTGACGTAGCGTCGGGCGATTTTCACCACCAGGCGCAGGTTGCTTTCAATCATGCGCTTGCGCCCAGCCGGATCCCCCTTTTGCGACAACCGCGCAAAATGGACTTCTTCTTCGGGGGTAAGCAGGGGGGAAAAGCCGATTTCATTGAGATACAGCTGGGTCGCGTCGAGCGCCCGTGTGTAATCAATGTATTTATGCTGCTTTAAAGCGGTAGAGTTCTTGGATTTGGTACGAACTGAAGGTGTTGCAGGTCCCTCATTCGACATCGATTCCATAGCGATACCGGTCTCCATAAGGAGAACCTCATCGTCGATGTCAAACTCCGGCGCTTCTTTACTGAGAGCCATTGTTATAGTCCTTTGGTGAGTTCGACCTCAAGCTCAAGCGACGCCTTTATCCTTGGCAACGCTGGAGCCTGTTCCTTCTACGTGAGGGAACAGGCTGGCAACACATCAACGACGGGGTAAGAATTGCAGCGGATCTACAGGCTTCCCTTGACGGCGAATCTCAAAGTGCAGTTTCACCCGGTCTGTACCCGTTGAACCCATTTCGGCAATTGTCTGTCCGACTTTGACCTGCTGCCCCTCCCGAACCAACAGCCTGCGGTTATGACCGTAAGCACTGACGTAGGTATCGCTGTGTTTGATGATGACCAGCTCGCCGTAGCCCCGTAAACCACTCCCGGCGTACACCACCGTCCCATCAGACGCAGCTAAAACAGGCTGTCCCAAATCACCGGCGATATCAATGCCTTTATTCAAACTACCGTTTGAAGAGAATTTTCCAATTAATACTCCGTTTGAGGGCCATCCCCAGCCCGTCGGAGCAGGCCCGGCAGGCGGCAACGGCGCAGCTGTTGGCTTGCCTGAGGCCGCCGGGACAGCAGTGCCGGCAGGGCGTGTAATGATGGTGGTTTTGCTAGAAGACGACGGCGAAGATCCTGTGTTTGTCACAACCGTCGTAGGCGTGGAACCGGTGCGACCGTCAAAGCGAATCGTCTGACCCGGATGTATGGTGTAAGGCACAGGAATATTGTTACGAGCTGCTAGTGCCTTGTAATCCCACCCGTAACGGAAGGCGATTGAGAACATCGTGTCGCCTTTGCGCACCACATATTGCCCGGTGGTTACCGTGGGCTTTTGCGGTGCCGCACTATTACGGTCAACGACCCGTGCGCCGCTGCTTGGCGAGCTGGAACAGCCGACCAACAAGGAACCGAAGACAAGGCCAAGCACCAGTCGTTGAAAACTTGTTTTACCCATACGCTGCGCAAGACCTGTGAGACTCACCCGCCGCTCCCTTTGTGGTGGCTGAACATGAATGCCTGTATCAGGCTTGAAATATGTCGCAAGTATAACTGGGCACTGAAGTTTTACCGGCACGCGACTGAAACGAATCATTCAGCGTGTTGAATCACCGCACCTATCATGTTGACTTGATAGACCCCGCCGTAAGACAAATCCCCGTCCGCAGAATTCAGTAGCGTCGAAAATTCGTCAGGCCAGCGGTCCGTTGAGCAACGGAACAAAACGCACGGCGCCCAATACATGCCGGGAAAAACCGTCGTCCTCACGGACAATAAGCATCAATTGTTGCACTTCGCCGGAACCGACCGGGATGACCAGGCGCCCGCCTGGGGCCAATTGGTCGAGCAACGCTTGCGGAACATCGGTGGCCACGGCGGTGACGATAATGCCGTTGTACGGCGCCAGCGCCGGCCAGCCTTCCCAGCCATCGCCCCAGCGAAATACCACGTTGCGCAAGTTCAGCTCCACCAGGCGCTCCTTGGCACGGTCTTGCAGCACCTTGATGCGCTCCACCGAGAACACGCGCTCCACCAACTGCGACAGCACGGCGGTCTGGTAGCCGGAACCGGTGCCGATCTCCAGCACCTTGTCCAGCGGGCCCGCCGCCAGCAGCAGCTCGCTCATGCGCGCCACCATGTAGGGCTGGGAGATGGTCTGGTTATGGCCAATCGGCAACGCCGTATCTTCATAAGCGCGATGGGCCAGGGCTTCATCGACAAACAAATGACGAGGGGTGCGGCGGATCACTTCCAACACCTGAGCGTTGGACAACCCCTCTTCATAAAGGCGCTGAATCAAACGCTCACGGGTGCGCTGGGAGGTCATACCGATGCCACGACGCAGCAGGTCGTCTTGTTCACGAGCCATCAGCGCAATCCCTCCAGCCAGACTTCAAGACCACTGAAGGCATCGCTGAAGGTGCGGTCGAATTGCAACGGAGTAATCGACACATAACCCTGCATCACCGCGTGAAAGTCCGTGCCCTCGCCACCGTCTTCGGCATCGCCAGCTGCCGCTATCCAATAGCCTTCCTTGCCACGCGGGTCGACCACCTTCAACGGTGCCGCCGCACGGGCACGGTGGCCAAGACGTGTCAGCTTGATGCCGCGAATGTGATCGAGGGGCAAATTGGGAATATTGACGTTGAGCACCGTGCGCGGCGGCAGGTCCAGGGAGGCATGAGCCTCCACCAACTTGCGTGCGAAATAGGCGGCGGTGGGCAAATTGTCCAGTTGCCGCGAGGCAAACGAAAAAGCGAACGAGGTACGACCCAGAAAGCGCCCTTCAAGCGCTGCCGCCACGGTGCCGGAATACAGCACATCATCGCCCAGGTTGGCGCCGAGGTTGATGCCCGACACCACCAGGTCCGGCTCTTGATCCAACAGGCTGTTGATCGCCAGGTGCACGCAGTCGGTGGGCGTGCCGTTGACACTGATAAAGCCATTAGCCAGAACCTGCGGGTGCAGGGGACGGTCGAGCGTCAGCGAACTGCTGGCGCCGCTCTTGTCCTGGTCGGGGGCAACCACCACGCACTCGGCGTAATCTTCCAGCGCAGCATAGAGCGCAGCAAGACCGGGTGCGGTGGCACCGTCATCGTTTGATATCAGAATACGCATGGGCTGTCCGTCTGCCCCACCGGCACCAGATCAACGAGCTCGCGCACCAAGACAGTGGCGAAGCATCCGGCCGGTAGGACGAATTCCAATTGCAGAATGTCAGGCCCGGGATAATGCCACGTCAACCCGCCAATGGGCAGTCGCAGAATGCGACGTTCCTGGCTCATGCCGGCATTCACCAGCCAATCCCGCAGGTCGGCTTCACCGGCGGCAACCGCCTGCTCCAACTCAAACGTGGCGCCAGTCGCCGGAGAATCACCCTCGCCCCACTGCGGGCCGGTGGGGTGCAGATCCAGGATCGCCAGGCGCGGGTCGCTGCACTCAGCCTCACCCGCCGGAAAAAAACTGCGGCTGTCAGTAAACGCCAGCAGATCACCCACTTGCGCACGCTGCCAGGAACCGTCGGCGACGCGCGCCGCCAGTACTTTGTTGAAGAGGAAACTACGCGCCGTAGACAACAACCGCGAACGCACATTGCGCTGCTCCGGCAGGGCCTTGCGCGCAGCCCATCCACGGGCGTCGACAACGTTGCCACCGTCGTGGCCGAAACGCTGGGTGCCGAAATAGTTGGGAATGCCGTGCTGGGCAATCAGTTGCAGGCGCGCGTCGATGGCGGCGGTATCACCCACCAGTTGGGTCAGGCGCAAGGTGAATCCATTGGCCGCGTGCGCGCCGCGCTGCAGCTTGCGCTTGTGACGGGCAGTCTTGAGGATCTTGAGCGTGTCGTTTTCAGCAGTGCTCATGTCCGGGTCGGCCTTGCCCGGCAGTTGCACGCTGAACCACTGGCGGGTCAGCGCCTGACGGTCCTTGAGCCCGGCATAGCTGACGGTGCGCAACGGCACGCCGGCGGCCTTGGCGATACGGCGCGCAGCTTCCTCGGTGTTGAGGCCACGTTTTTCCACCCACAGCCAAAGGTGCTCGCCCTCGCCGGTCAGCGGGATATCCAGCACTTCGTCCACCTGAAAATCTTCGGCAGTGGCCTTCAGGACGGCGCTGCCCAAAGCTTCGCCGTAGGCACGCGGGCCCAGCAGTTCCAGATCATTCATGCGCGCAGCAACAAGGCGACGGAGTGCACCGCAATGCCCTCTTCACGACCGGTAAACCCGAGCTTTTCGGTGGTGGTGGCTTTCACGTTCACTTGATCCAATTCAATTTGCAGGTCTGCGGCAATCAGTGCACGCATTGATTCGATATGGGGCGCCATCTTCGGCGCCTGGGCCACGATAGTGTTGTCGACGTTACCGACCTTCCAGCCCTTGGCGTGGATCAGGCTGACCACGTGGCGAAGCAATACACGGCTATCAGCGCCCTCGAAGGTGGGGTCGGTGTCCGGAAAATGCTTGCCGATATCACCCAACGCCGCCGCGCCGAGCAAGGCATCGCTCAAGGCATGCAAGACAACGTCGCCGTCGGAATGAGCCAGCAACCCATGGTGGTGTGCTATGCGCACGCCGCCCAGGGTGATGAAATCGCCTTCAGCGAAACGGTGCACATCGTAGCCGTGGCCAATACGCATAAAAAAACGCCCCGATTTAATTCAGGGCGTGATTCTACCTACTTTTGCCTCACATTAACCGAGCAAAGCGCGGCCATGGTGTCGCAAATGGTCTTCGATGAAGCTGGCGATGAAGAAGTAGCTGTGGTCATAGCCGGGTTGCAGGCGCAGTTCCAGCGGATGCTTGGCCGCCTTGGCCGCTTGCTGCAAGGCCTCAGGCTTGAGCTGCACCGCGAGGAAATCATCGCGATCGCCCTGATCAACCAGCAAGGGCAGCTTTTCCGAGGCTTCGCTGATCAATACGCAGGCATCCCATTCACGCCACTTAGAGCGCTCTTCACCCAGGTAACGGGAGAAGGCTTTCTGGCCCCACGGGCAATCCATCGGGTTATTGATAGGCGAAAACGCCGACACCGACAGATAACGTCCGGGGTTGCGCAACGCACACACCAGTGCGCCGTGTCCGCCCATGGAGTGGCCGCTGATACCACGCTTGTCCGAAGCGGGGAAATGCGCTTCAACCAAAGCAGGCAATTCCTGCACCACATAGTCATGCATCCGATAATGCTTGGCCCATGGTTCCTGGGTGGCATTCAGGTAAAAGCCAGCGCCCAGGCCAAAGTCCCAGGCGTTATCTGGATCACCCGGGACACCGGGACCGCGAGGGCTGGTATCCGGCGCCACGATGATCAGCCCCAGCTCGGCGGCCATGCGTTGCGCGCCAGCCTTCTGCATGAAGTTCTCATCGGTGCAGGTCAACCCGGAGAGCCAATACAACACCGGCAGCTTGCCGCCCTGCTCCGCTTGCGGCGGCAGGTAAACGGCGAAGGTCATGTCGCAATCGAGCACATCGGAATGATGCTTGTAGCGTTTATGCCAGCCGCCGAAGCTCTTCTGGCAGGACAGGTTTTCCAGACTCATGGGAGACCTCAGAAGTGGATGACGGTACGAATGCTCTTGCCTTCATGCATCAGGTCAAACGCTTTGTTGATGTCTTCCAGGCCCATGGTATGGGTAATGAATGTGTCCAGCGGGATTTCGCCGGTCTGGGCCATTTCCACGTAGCTTGGCAACTCGCTACGACCGCGTACGCCGCCGAATGCCGAACCGCGCCAGACGCGACCGGTCACCAACTGGAATGGGCGCGTAGCGATTTCCTGGCCCGCACCGGCCACACCGATGATCACCGACTCGCCCCAACCTTTGTGGCAGCACTCAAGGGCAGCACGCATCAGTTGCACGTTGCCGATGCACTCGAAGGAAAAATCCACACCGCCGTCAGTCAAATCAACAATCACGTCCTGGATCGGGCGATCGTATTCTTTCGGGTTGATGCAGTCGGTGGCGCCCAATTGCTTGGCGATTTCGAACTTGGCCGGGTTGATGTCGATGGCAATGATGCGACCGGCCTTGGCTTTCACCGCGCCAATAATGGCCGACAGACCAATTCCACCGAGACCGAAAATGGCCACGGTGTCGCCCGGTTTGACCTTGGCAGTGTTGATCACCGCGCCAATACCGGTGGTAACGCCACAGCCCAGCAAGCAGACTTTTTCCAGCGGCGCTTCTTTAGGAATCTTGGCCACGGAAATTTCCGGCAGCACGGTGTACTCGGAGAAGGTCGAGGTGCCCATGTAGTGGAAAATCGGCTGACCCTTGTAGGAAAAACGCGTGGTGCCATCTGGCATCAGGCCTTTGCCTTGGGTGGCTCGAATGGCTTGGCACAGGTTGGTCTTGCCCGACAGGCAGAATTTGCACTTGCCACATTCCGGGGTGTACAGCGGGATCACATGGTCGCCGACGGCAACTGAAGTCACACCCTCGCCAATCGCTTCAACCACCGCACCGCCCTCGTGGCCGAGAATCGATGGAAAGATGCCTTCCGGGTCAGCACCCGACAGGGTGTAAGCGTCGGTGTGGCATACGCCGGAGGCCACAACGCGCAGCAGGACTTCGCCAGCCTTGGGCATGGCGACATCCACTTCAACAATCTCAAGGGGTTTCTTGGCTTCGAAGGCGACGGCGGCGCGGGACTTAATCATCCGGTATTTCTCCAGGGCGTTAAAAATTGAGAGGGAGAGTGTAAAACATGGCGTACTGATTAATAATCCAGCCAAAAGCAAAACATTATTGCTGTACAGGGACAATCATGATGTCGGAGAACCGCTGGGAAGGCATCGACGAGTTCGTCGCCGTGGCTGAATGCAGTCAATTTACAGCTGCCGCCGAGCGCCTGGGTGTGTCGTCGTCCCATATCAGTCGCCAAGTCGCACGCTTGGAGGAACGGCTGCAGACACGGTTGCTTTATCGCAGTACACGCAAAGTGACCCTGACCGAAGCCGGGCAAACCTTCCTCCAGCATTGCCAACGCTTGCAGGACGGCCGCGAAGAAGCATTGCGGGCGGTGGGCGACTTGACCAGCGAGCCAAAAGGCATGTTGCGCATGACGTGCGCCGTGGCTTATGGCGAGCGATTTATCGTGCCTTTGGTGACGCGGTTCATGGGGCTGTACCCGCAGTTGCGGGTGGATATCGAACTGAGCAACCGCCAGCTCGATCTGGTACACGAAGGCCTGGACCTGGCAATTCGCTTGGGGCGCCTCTCAGACTCAAGAATGGTTGCCAGCCGTCTCGCGCCGCGGCGCATGTATTTGTGTGCATCGCCGTCCTATCTCGAACGCTATGGGCGCCCCCATAGCTTGTCGGAATTGAGTCGGCATAACTGCCTGATTGGCAGCTCGGATATCTGGCAACTGGCTCAGGACGGCCGGGAGTTTTCCCAGCGGGTGCAGGGAAACTGGCGTTGCAACAGTGGGCAAGCGGTGCTGGATGCTGCATTGCAGGGCGTGGGATTGTGCCAACTGCCGGATTATTACGTGCTGGAACATTTGCGCAATGGTGCACTGGTGTCGCTGCTGGAAGCGCATCAGCCGCCGAATACAGCGGTGTGGGCGCTGTATCCGCAGCAACGGCATTTGTCGCCAAAGGTGCGCAGTTTGGTGGATTACCTAAAAGAAGGCCTATCAAACAGGACAGAATACAAAGCCTCTGACGTCCTGTTCTCCCACGACCTCATATGATGACCAGCGCTACTGTCAACTCTGACAGTAGTGAGCAAAGATGAATGGTGGTTCCCTACGGTTTCACTGCTGGCGCTGCATCATCAATTTTACGGCGCTGCCCAATGAGGCCTATCAAGATGACGCAGGGAAACTGCCATGAAAAATGTAAACACCGCAGATATCGAAAAGCAGCTTGAACAGAACATAGCTGCATATAAAAAGCACAACGTCGATTCAGAGGGTTCAGCCGACTTAAGGATCGAAAGTACTGAACGCTATGCGACCAAAGACGCACATTTTTATCAATTCGACAATCATGAAGTGATTCAGATAGGAGTGCCCGCAACAGACCCTGAAGCCCCCGGTCATCCGGTAATCATAGATATTTTTTCTTTTAGCCCACCCTTTGAATCGGGAAGTTTCGATCTCATCACCGGATTCCCCATCCGGCTAAACGTTCACCATCCTTTGCTACGCGACGCCAAAATGAAGCATGGCAACTTGGAACTGACAGTAGAAGATAGACAACTAAATGGCCGACTCAGCTGCGAGTTCACCCATGAACACCTTGAACTTAGAATGAACACGGCATTCGCGATCACAAAATCATAGGAAGACGACGTATCAATAATCGGTGCTACGCGCGACCGGTGCCCATGACAGCGGTATGGGCACTTTCAGGTCAAACATACCGAAGATGAAGACGCCGCCGAGAGCAGCGTTTGCCTGGCACAGCCTCTCAGCCAACAATCACTGCCGATTTGCCCAGCGTAACCGTAACCACTCCAGATCCTCGGGCCGGGTCACCTTGATATTGTCCGAACGCCCCTCAATTAACCGCGGCGCCTGACCGGACCATTCCATTGCCGAGGCCTCATCGGTGATGACCGCATCCGCTACCAGGCTATCGGCCAAGGCACGATGCAACGCACCGAGTCGGAACATCTGCGGCGTGTACGCTTGCCAGATCAGGCTGCGGTCGACGGTTTCATCGACACGACCGTGTTTGTCGGCGCGCTTTAGGGTATCGCGGGCCGGGACGGCCAGTAGGCCACCGACAGCATCATCGGCCAGTTCGCTTAACAGTTTGTCGAGATCATCGCGGCTTAAATTGGGCCTGGCGGCGTCGTGCACCAGCACCCAGTCGTCATCGCTCGCGCCCAGGGCATTGAGGTGCAACAGAGCGTTTAGCACCGAACCCGAGCGCTCCGAACCGCCGTCCGCACGCTGTATACGTGGATCAATGGCGCATGCCAGGTTGGGCCAATAAGGGTCATCCATGGCAAGGCTGACCACCAACCCCTTGAGATTGGGGTGGTCGAGAAAACAGTAGAGGCTGTGTTCAAGAATAGTGCGCCCGCCCAGTTGCAAATATTGCTTGGGACGGTCCGCAGCCATACGGGCACCGACGCCCGCGGCGGGAATTACGGCCCAGAAGGCCGGCAAACTTTTGTTCATTGGGCCAACTGGTAGAGGGTTTCGCCCTCCTTGACCATGCCCAGTTCGTGACGAGCCCGCTCTTCAACGGTCTCCGTGCCTTTTTTCAACTCAAGCACTTCAGCGTCCAGGACGCGGTTGCGCTCCAGCAGGATCTCATTTTCGGCGTGCTGTGCAGCAATTTGCTCAGTCAGGTCTTTTACCTGCGCGAAGCTGCCATTACCCACCCACAGGCGGTACTGCAGGCCAGCCAGCAACAAGAGCAAGACGAGGAACAACCAATTGGGACTGCGCATCGAATATCGGGTATCCAGTGAAAAAAGACAGCCATGCATAACTTTTGAAGCAACTGATAGCACGAAGCCTGGAAGAACCAGGCTTGTGCTTGATAGCCATCAGATTAGCGCCGAAATGTTCACTATCGTGAACTTTCCGACGCAATCCGCCGACTTTTTACCATTTACAGATTAGCCGCGAAACTCGCCGCGACCGTTGTACTTGGCTTTGCCAGCCAGTTGCTCTTCGATACGCAGCAATTGGTTGTACTTGGAAACGCGATCGGAACGGCACAGCGAACCGGTCTTGATCTGGCCCGCCGAAGTGCCTACAGCCAGGTCGGCGATGGTCGAATCTTCGGTTTCGCCGGAGCGGTGGGAGATCACGGCGGTGTAGCCCGCAGCCTTGGCCATCTGAATGGCTTCCAGGGTTTCGGTCAAGGTGCCGATCTGGTTGAACTTGATCAGGATCGAGTTGGCGATCTTTTTATCGATGCCTTCTTTCAGGATCTTGGTGTTGGTCACGAACAGGTCATCGCCCACCAATTGGACTTTCTCGCCGATCTTGTCGGTGAGGATTTTCCAGCCGTCCCAATCGGACTCATCCAGGCCGTCTTCGATCGAGATGATCGGATAGCGCTGGGTCAGGCCCTTCAGGTACTCAGCAAAACCTTCGGAGTTGAACACTTGGCCTTCGCCGGACAAATTGTATTTGCCGTCTTCGTAGAACTCGCTGGCCGCGCAGTCCAGGGCCAGGGTCACGTCAGTGCCCAGCTTGTAGCCAGCGTTGGCCACGGCTTCGGAGATCACTTTCAGCGCATCTTCGTTGGATGCCAGGTTTGGAGCGAAGCCACCTTCGTCGCCTACAGCAGTGCTCAGGCCACGGGCCTTCAGAACAGCTTTCAGGTGATGGAAAATCTCGGTACCCATGCGCAAGCCTTCGGAGAAGGTCTTGGCGCCAACCGGCTGCACCATGAATTCCTGGATGTCGACGTTGTTATCAGCGTGCTCGCCACCGTTGATGATGTTCATCATCGGCACCGGCATCGAGTAAACACCCGGAGTGCCGTTCAGGTTGGCGATGTGAGCATACAGCGGCAAGTCCTGGTCCTGGGCAGCAGCCTTGGCAGCGGCCAGGGAGACGGCGAGGATAGCGTTAGCGCCCAGGCTAC
Organism: Pseudomonas sp. TE3911; assembly: GCF_054062775.1. Classification (NCBI taxonomy): domain Bacteria; kingdom Pseudomonadati; phylum Pseudomonadota; class Gammaproteobacteria; order Pseudomonadales; family Pseudomonadaceae; genus Pseudomonas; species Pseudomonas sp. TE3911. The sequence goes on from NZ_JBSSFP010000001.1 coordinate 4,035,113, forward strand.
CTTTGTTTTCGGTGCCGTCGAGCTTGATCATCGCGTGGTCCAGAGCTTTCTGGTCCAGCGGATCCTTGCCCAGCAACAGGTCACGGATCGGGCCGTTAATGTTGGCTACAGCCTTGAGTACACCCTTGCCCAGGTAACGGCTCTTGTCGCCATCACGCAGTTCCAGCGCTTCGCGCGAACCGGTAGAAGCACCGGACGGCGCGCAGGCGCTACCGATGATGCCGTTATCGAGAAGCACGTCGGCTTCGACGGTGGGGTTGCCACGGGAGTCGAGAACTTCACGACCTTTGATGTCGACGATTTTTGCCATTGTTGTAAACACTCCAAAGTTGACGAAAACGACGCAGCTGAAGGGAAACTTTTGACCGACCGCAAGGGTGGAACAACGGGGCAGGCTTGCAGGCGACAAGGCTCAGGCCCGAGGGCCTGAACAGAAAACGTGGGAAAGTCTACCGGAGAAACGACGCTTACGCGGTCTCTACTGTCGGAAAACTCTTGACCAGTTCGTCCAACTGCTTGAGCTGGGCCAGGAATGGCTCCAGCTTGTCCAGGCGCAGGGCGCATGGACCGTCGCATTTGGCATTATCCGGGTCCGGGTGGGCCTCCAGGAAAAGGCCAGCCAGGGACTGGCTGATGCCGGCCTTGGCCAGGTCCAGCACCTGGGCACGGCGCCCGCCTGCGGAATCGGCGCGACCACCGGGCATTTGCAGCGCGTGGGTCACGTCGAAGAACACGGGGTATTCGAACTGCTTCATGATGCCGAAACCGAGCATGTCCACCACGAGATTGTTGTAGCCGAAGCTCGAACCACGCTCGCAGAGGATCAACTGGTCGTTACCCGCTTCCACACACTTGTTCAGGATGTGCTTCATCTCCTGAGGTGCGAGGAACTGGGCTTTCTTGATATTGATCACTGCGCCGGTCTTAGCCATCGCGACGACCAGATCGGTCTGGCGCGACAGAAAGGCCGGCAACTGGATGATGTCGCACACCTCGGCGACCACGGCAGCCTGTTCAGGCTCGTGGACGTCGGTGATGATCGGCACGCCGAAGGCTTGTTTGATGTCCTGGAAGATCCGCATGCCTTCTTCAAGGCCTGGGCCGCGGTAGGACGTTACGGACGAGCGATTGGCCTTGTCGAAGCTGGCCTTGAACACGTAAGGGATACCCAATTTCTGGGTAACCTTGACGTACTCTTCACAGACCTGCATCGCCATGTCGCGGCTTTCCAGCACGTTCATGCCGCCGAACAGCACCATGGGTTTGTCGTTGGCAATCTCGATGTCGCCTACGCGAATGATCTTCTGGGCCATCAGGTTTACGCCTTCTTCTGATGTTGCGTCAGTGCAGCTTTGACAAAACCGCTGAACAACGGGTGACCGTCGCGTGGAGTCGAGGTGAACTCTGGGTGGAACTGGCAAGCGACGAACCATGGATGATCCGGTGCTTCGACCACCTCAACCAGCGCGCCATCACCGGAGCGACCGGAGATTTTCAGGCCGGCTTCTTTGATTTGCGGCAGCAGGTTGTTGTTCACTTCGTAACGGTGACGGTGACGCTCGACGATCACGTCCTTGCCGTAGCAATCGTGAACCAGCGAGCCCGGCTCCAGCAAGCAATCCTGCGCGCCAAGGCGCATGGTGCCGCCCAGGTCGGAGCTTTCGGTACGGGTTTCAACAGCGCCGGTGGCGTCTTCCCACTCGGTAATCAGGCCCACGACCGGGTGACCGCTCTTGCTGTCAAACTCGGTGGAGTTGGCGTCTTTCCAGCCAAGCACGTTGCGGGCGAACTCGATAACCGCCACTTGCATGCCCAAGCAGATACCCAGGTACGGCACCTTGTTCTCACGAGCGTACTGTACGGCGGTGATCTTACCTTCCACGCCACGCAGGCCGAAACCGCCTGGAACGAGGATCGCGTCAACACCTTCGAGCAGCGCGGTGCCCTGGTTCTCGATGTCTTCGGAGTCGATGTAGCGCAGATTGACCTTGGTACGGTTGCTGATACCCGCGTGGCTCATCGCTTCGATCAGCGACTTGTACGCGTCGAGCAGCTCCATGTACTTGCCGACCATCGCGATGGTGACTTCGTGCTCAGGGTTGAGCTTGGCGTCAACCACAGCTTCCCACTCGGACAGGTCCGCACCGTTGCATTGCAGGCCGAAACGCTCGACCACAAAATCGTCCAGGCCTTGCGAGTGCAGGATGCCCGGGATCTTGTAGATGGTGTCGGCGTCTTCCAGGGCGATCACCGCACGTTCTTCAACGTTGGTGAACTGCGCGATCTTGCGACGCGAGGAAATGTCGATCGGGTGATCGGAGCGGCACACCAGTACGTCCGGCTGCAGGCCGATGGAACGCAGTTCCTTGACCGAGTGCTGCGTAGGCTTGGTTTTGGTTTCGCCAGCGGTGGCGATGTACGGCACCAACGTGAGGTGCATCAGCATCGCGCGCTTGGCGCCGACTTCGAAACGCAACTGGCGGATAGCTTCGAGGAATGGCTGGGATTCGATGTCACCCACGGTGCCACCGATCTCGACCATCGCCACGTCGGCATCGCCTGCACCCTTGATGATGCGGCGCTTGATTTCATCGGTAATGTGCGGAATCACCTGGATGGTTGCACCCAGGTAGTCACCACGGCGCTCTTTGCGCAGAACGTGCTCGTAGACACGGCCGGTGGTGAAGTTGTTGTTCTGGGTCATGGTCGTGCGGATGAACCGCTCGTAGTGGCCCAGGTCCAGGTCGGTCTCGGCGCCGTCGTGTGTGACGAACACTTCACCATGCTGGAACGGGCTCATGGTGCCCGGGTCGACGTTGATGTACGGGTCCAGCTTGAGCATGGTGACTTTAAGCCCCCGCGCCTCCAGGATGGCCGCCAATGAAGCGGAGGCAATGCCTTTCCCCAATGAAGAAACAACACCGCCCGTGACGAATATGTAGCGCGTCATGAAAAACCCTAGAAGTCTGCGTTAAAGCGGTCCGAGCCGCCGGGGAAAGCGAAGAGAGGCCGAAGCCCCCGATCACCAGCATTAATCACAGTGCACCTTTCAAAAAAACCGCCGCGTTGTGACAGACCAGCAGTGAAACACCGGTGCGTTGATCGCTACACATTTTTTGGAATCGCCCAGCAAAGACGGCTTGGTAATCGGCAACTGCTGCGATTCAGGCGAATCCACAGAAGTTGTATCAAGAAGGGAGCGTAGTCTACCGGAAAGGCTCTATCAGCTCAAACCTTGATCGCAGCTCTGTGGCATCCAATGTAATTTCCAGCCATCACTCGGTGAGGCCCAGAGTCCAGTGAGGTTGGGCACGCCGAGCAATTGCTCGCCCTGATACAGCAGCGGCAATCTGCCACGGACGAAGCCCGGCACTCCATGCTCATTGAGCAGGCGCTTCAGGTCACGCCGGCCTCGGCCTGGCACTTCAAGCATTTCACCGCCATGGCGATAACGGACCTCCAGCGGGACTTCGGGCACCTTGCCGATAATTTCCAGCAGGCCATTGCCGGGTAACTCTAGTGGGTTTTGCGGGCGAGGCCAGCTCACCGACGCGCGGGAAAATTCCGACCAGGCGCGAGACAACCACCAGATGCGTTCGCCACAACGGTGCAATTCTCCATCGGCCAGGCGCCACAAGGGCTGTGCGTCACCCTTGGCATCGCGTAGGGAATACCAGCCAGCCCAGTGGTCGGTGTCGGGCAACCGGGTCAGCGGCGCCAGCCAATGGCGTAGGACGTTGCGCTGACGGGCATCGGAAAGATCGCGCAGTGGGCCGAGGGCCAATGACGGCAAAGGCAGCCAAGGAAACCGTGAAGGTTGATCCGCGACTTGTAGGTCCATGCTGGCTAACTCACCCAGCAATGCCTGGGCTTCACCGAAGTGTTCGGCAGTGCGGGCCAGGCTGGAGACGGCTTGGGGCCAACGCTCCGTCAGCGTCGGGATCACGCGGTGACGCAGGTAATTACGGGAGAACTGCATGTCGGCGTTGGAAGGGTCTTCGATCCACTTGAGTTGATGTTCATAGGCGTAGGCCACCAGCTCGGTGCGCGGGACATCCAACAACGGCCGCACCAAATGGCCGCCCGCCAATGGACGGTGCACAGGCATTGCCGCCGCCCCCCGCACGCCGGCCCCGCGCAACAGGCGAAACAGCAGGGTTTCAGCCTGATCGTCGCGATGCTGGCCCGTGAGCAACACCTCCCCTGCCCCGATCACCTCGGTAAACGCCCTGTAACGTGCATCACGCGCTGCACGCTCAAGGCTGGCGCCGGGCTGTACCTGCACACGCATTACGCGCAGGGGCACGCCCAGCCTGTCGCAAATGGACTGGCAATGGCTCGGCCAGGTGTCGGCGGCGGATTGCAGGCCATGGTGGACATGGACAGCGCTTAGAGGCGGAAGGGCTTCGGCGCTGGCCAGGAGATGCAGCAGGACAGTGGAATCAAGACCACCAGAGAAGGCGATATGCCAAGCCGGGGCTTTGCGCCAAGGGGCTAGGGCGTGCAGGAGTTTGGCGGATAAAGTCGGTTTCATCACAGGTTACCGCCGCAAATCTGGAATACCCAAGCCAAGCATACACAAGGCAAATGTGGGAGGGGGCTTGCCCCCGATAGCGGAGCATCAGCCAGTGAATACAGTGACTGACACTCAGCAATCGGGGGCAAGCCCCCTCCCACATTAGTACCGCTGCGGCCTTAGAGGCCGTAGCTCATCAGGCGTTCGTAACGACGGGCCAGCAGCGCTTCGTTGTCCAGTTTTTTGAGCATCGCAAGCTGCGAACCCAACTCGGCACGGATAGTCGAGGCGGCAGCAGCCGGGTCGCGGTGGGCGCCGCCCAATGGCTCGGCGATCACTTTGTCCACGATACCAAGGCCCTTGAGGCGATCAGCAGTGATGCCCATGGCTTCGGCAGCGTCCGGTGCCTTTTCTGCAGTCTTCCACAGGATCGAGGCGCAACCTTCTGGCGAGATCACCGCGTAGGTCGAATATTGCAGCATGTTCAGTTGGTCGCAGACGCCAATGGCCAATGCACCGCCGGAACCGCCTTCACCAATCACCGTGGCGATGATCGGGGTTTTCAGGCGAGACATGACGCGCAGGTTCCAGGCAATCGCTTCGCTCTGGTTGCGTTCTTCAGCGTCGATACCTGGGTATGCACCCGGCGTGTCGATGAAGGTCAAGATCGGCATCTTGAAGCGCTCAGCCATTTCCATCAAACGGCAAGCCTTACGATAGCCTTCCGGACGCGGCATGCCGAAGTTGCGGCGGACTTTCTCGCGCACTTCACGGCCTTTCTGGTGACCAATCACCATTACAGGCTGGTCGTCCAGGCGAGCGATACCGCCCACGATGGCCGCGTCGTCGGAGAAGTGGCGATCGCCATGCAACTCGTCGAACTCGGTGAAAATGTGCTGAATGTAGTCCAGGGTGTACGGACGGCGCGGGTGGCGGGCCAGGCGCGCGATCTGCCAGCTGGTCAGCTTGCCGAAGATGTCTTCGGTGAGCGTGCTGCTCTTGTCTTGCAGGCGAGCGATCTCATCGCCGATATTCAGCGAATTGTCATTGCCGACCAGGCGCAGTTCTTCGATCTTGGCTTGCAGGTCAGCGATCGGCTGTTCGAAATCAAGAAAATTCGGGTTCATAAGCGTCCGTCTTGGGTCGACGGCCAGGGAGTGCCTGGCCAGCCGGTTGTCTGTTCGCGCCCTACCTTAAGGGAGAGGCGCGTTCAGGTCGAGATTAAATGTTCAGCCGAGGTCAGACGTTCTGACCGTCAGCGGTATTGGAGGAAGACGTTGTCTCGACCGAACTGGTCACGCAAAGCTTGAATCAAGCCATCAGCCGGATCAATTCGCCAGGTCTCGCCGAACTGCAACATCGCCTTGGCGTCGCCGCCGGTGTACTCCATGGTCACCGGGCATGCGCCACGGTGACGCTTGAGCAAGTCACCCAGCCAGCGTAGCTGATCGCCCTTGAGCGCCTCGGTCTTGACCTTCAAGCGCAGGCTTTCAGCCAGGTTGGTGCGCGCATCTTCCATGCTCATCACCCGCTTGATACGCAGGCGCAGGCCACCGGAGAAGTCATCGTTGCTGACCTCCCCTTCCACAACCACCATGGCATCGGTCTGCAGCAGCGACTGCGCCGAATGGAAGGCATCAGCAAACAGCGAAGCTTCGATACGGCCCGAGCGGTCATCGAGAGTGATGAAACCCATCTTGTCGCCCTTCTTATTTTTCATCACCCGCAGGGCGATAATCATGCCGGCGACGGTTTGGGTGTCCCGCGCCGGTTTCAGGTCGATGATGCGCTGACGGGCGAAACGGCGGATCTCGCCTTCGTATTCGTCAATCGGGTGACCGGTGAGGTACAGGCCCAAGGTGTCTTTTTCACCCTTGAGGCGCTCCTTGAGAGTCAACTCTTTGGCCTTGCGGTGATTGCCGTACACGTCCGCATCTTCTTCGACGAACAACCCGCCAAACAGGTCGGCGTGGCCGCTGTCATGGGTACGGGCGGTCTGCTCGGCAGCTTTGATCGCTTCTTCCATGGCAGTGAGCAGCACCGCGCGGTTGCGGTCGATATTTGCCTGGTAGGCCTTCGGTTCATCGTGAAAGTAAGGGCCGAGACGGTCCAGCGCACCGCTGCGGATCAAGCCATCAAGGGTTCGCTTGTTGATGCGCTTGAGGTCAACCCGCGCGCAGAAGTCGAACAGATCCTTGAACGGCCCGTCCTGACGCGCTTCGGTAATCGCCTCCACCGGGCCTTCGCCCACGCCTTTGATCGCGCCCAGGCCATAGATGATGCGGCCTTCGTCATTCACCGTGAACTTGAACTCCGAGGCGTTCACGTCAGGCGCGTCGAGGCGCAGCTTCATGGTGCGCACTTCCTCGATCAAGGTCACAACCTTGTCGGTGTTGTGCATGTCCGCAGAAAGTACCGCAGCCATGAACGGCGCCGGGTAGTGGGCTTTCAGCCAGGCGGTCTGGTAAGACACCAGGCCGTAGGCGGCGGAGTGAGATTTGTTGAAACCATAACCGGCGAATTTTTCCACCAGGTCAAAAATGTTACCGGCCAGATCGGCGTCGATATTGTTGGTGGCGCAACCCTCAATGAAACCGCCGCGCTGCTTGGCCATTTCCTCGGGTTTCTTTTTACCCATGGCTCGACGCAGCATGTCCGCACCGCCGAGGGTGTAGCCCGCCATCACCTGAGCGATCTGCATCACCTGTTCCTGGTACAGGATGATGCCGTAGGTTGGCGCCAACACAGGCTTGAGGCCTTCGTACTGGTAGTCGGAGTGCGGGTAGGCCAATTCGGCGCGGCCGTGCTTACGGTTGATGAAGTCGTCAACCATGCCCGACTGCAGCGGGCCCGGACGGAACAGGGCCACCAGTGCGATCAAGTCTTCCAGGCAGTCGGGCTTGAGCTTTTTGATCAGCTCTTTCATGCCCCGCGACTCAAGCTGGAACACAGCTGTTGTTTCAGCTTTTTGCAGCAATTGGTAAGTCGGCTTGTCATCCAACGGGATGAACGCAATATCCAGCGGCTCTTCGTCGACCTTGGCGCGCTCGCGGTTGATGGTCTTCAGCGCCCAGTCAATGATCGTCAGGGTCCGCAGGCCGAGGAAGTCGAACTTCACCAGGCCGGCCGCCTCAACGTCGTCCTTGTCGAACTGGGTAACCAGGCCGCCGCCTTCTTCATCGCAATAGATCGGCGAAAAGTCAGTGAGTTTGGTCGGCGCGATCACTACGCCACCGGCGTGTTTACCGACGTTACGCACGATACCTTCGAGCTTGCGCGCCATGTCCCAGATCTCGGCGGCTTCCTCATCGATCTTGATGAAGTCACGCAGGATTTCTTCCTGCTCGTAGGCCTTTTCCAGGGTCATGCCGACTTCGAACGGGATCATCTTCGACAGCCGGTCGGCCAGGCCGTAGGACTTGCCCTGCACCCGGGCCACGTCGCGGATTACCGCCTTGGCCGCCATGGAACCGAAAGTGATGATCTGGCTTACCGCGTTGCGGCCGTATTTCTCGGCCACGTATTCGATCACGCGGTCGCGACCGTCCATGCAGAAGTCGACGTCGAAGTCGGGCATGGAAACCCGTTCCGGGTTCAGGAACCGTTCGAACAGCAGGTCATATTCAAGAGGGTCGAGGTCGGTGATCTTCTGCACATAAGCCACTAGCGAGCCGGCACCCGACCCACGGCCAGGGCCTACGGGCACGCCGTTGCTTTTCGCCCACTGGATGAAGTCCATTACGATCAGGAAGTAACCGGGGAACCCCATCTGGATGATGATATCCAGCTCGAAATTCAGCCGGTCGACATACACCTGGCGCTTGGCTTCGTAATCTTCAGTGGTGTCCTTGGGCAACAGCACGGAAAGCCGTTCTTCCAGGCCATCGAACGACACCTTGCGGAAATATTCATCGATGGTCATGCCATCGGGAATCGGGAAGTTGGGCAGGAAGTGCGTACCCAGCTTCACTTCAATGTTGCAGCGTTTGGCGATCTCGACAGAGTTTTCCAGGGCCTCGGGCAAGTCGCTGAACAACTCGGCCATCTCTTCGGCGCTTTTGAGGTATTGCTCTTCGCTGTAATTTTTCGAGCGGCGCGGGTCATCCAGGGCCCGGCCTTCACCGATGCAAACACGGGTTTCGTGGGCTTCGAAATCTTCTTTCTTGATAAAGCGCACGTCGTTGGTGGCGACCAGTGGCGCGCCCAGCTTTTCGGCCAGGGCAACGGCGGCGTGCAGATGTTCTTCATCATTGGGGCGGTTGGTGCGCTGCACTTCAAGGTAGAAACGGTCGGGGAAGACCTGCATCCACTCCTTCGCCAGCACTTCGGCTTCCTGGGGATTGCCCCCCAGCAGTGCGAGACCAATCTCCCCCTCTTTAGCGGCCGACAGCATGATCAGGCCTTCGCTGGCCTCGGCAACCCATTCACGCTCGATAATGATCGAACCGTTGCGTTGACCATCGATGAAGCCACGGGAGATCAGTTCAGTGAGGTTGCGATAACCCACGCCGTTCATCGCCAAAAGGCTGATGCGGCTCAGCGCGTTATCCGGATCTTTGTTGGACAGCCACAGGTCGGCACCGCAGATAGGCTTGATGCCGGCCCCCATGGCGTTCTTGTAGAACTTGACCAGGGAACACATGTTGTTCTGATCGGTAACCGCCACCGCGGGCATGTTCATGCCCACCAGGGTTTTGACCAGAGGCTTGATCCGTACCAGGCCGTCGACCAGGGAGTACTCAGTGTGCAGGCGTAGGTGAACGAATGAAGCCGGCATAGTGATCCTGTCTTATACGTGGAAACAACAAGGCCCGGATTGTACCGGGCCTTGGCAAAAACATCAGCCTCGCGACTACACCTCGCTGAGACTCTCCCGCGCTTCGTAAGCCAGGCGCACCGGGGCAAACGAGCGGCGGTGGATAGGCGTGGGGCCGAGGCGGACCAGGGCTTCCAGATGAACGGGCGTCGGATAGCCTTTGTGACCACCGATGCCGTAGCCGGGATAGATCAACTCGAACGCGGCCATTTCCCGGTCACGACTGACCTTGGCCAGGATCGATGCCGCTGCGATGGCCGGAACCTTGCTGTCACCTTTGACCACTGCCTCGGCCGGCATCGCCAATTTAGGGCAGCGGTTACCGTCGATCATCGCCAGTTTGGGTGTGATGTGCAGGCCTTCAACAGCACGCTGCATGGCAAGCATGGTGGCGTGGAGAATGTTCAGCTCGTCAATTTCTTCGACTTCGGCCCGGGCGATATGCCAGCTCAGGGCTTTTTCACAAATCTCGTCGTAGAGCTTTTCGCGACGAGCTTCGGTGAGCTTCTTCGAATCGTTGAGGCCAAGGATCGGACGGTTCGGGTCAAGAATCACAGCTGCGGTGACCACCGCACCGCAGAGGGGACCGCGCCCTACTTCATCAACACCGGCCACCAGTTCATGGGCTTGTGCAACCAGGCTGAAATCCAGGCCCATCTGCGTACTCATAACGTTTCCTGTTTGTGGCCGATCAAACTCAACACGGCGTCTGCTGCCTGGTTCGACGCATCACGGCGCAGGGTGCGATGAATCTCATCAAACCCTCGGGTCTGCTCTTCGCCGCCATCGATCAGGGGCAGCAGTGTCTGCGCCAAGGCCTCCGGTGTCGCATCGTCCTGCAGCAACTCCGGCACCAACAAGCGCTGGGCCAGCAAATTGGGCAAAGAGATATAGGGGCTTTTGACCATGCGTTTGAGAATCCAGAACGTCAGCGGTGCCAGGCGATACGCCACAACCATCGGACGCTTGTACAACAAGGCTTCCAGGGTTGCCGTGCCTGAAGCAATCAGCACCGCATCGCAGGCCGCCAATGCCAGGTGCGATTGACCATCAAGCAATGTCAACGGCAGGTTACGACCTTCCAGCAGCGTTTCGATCTGTGCGCGACGCTGTGGGCTTGCACAGGGCAGTACGAAACGCACACCTGGCTTCAAGGCTTGCAGGCGCTCGGCGGCATCGAAGAACACGCTGGCCAGCCGACCGACTTCTCCCCCCCTGCTGCCCGGCATCAACGCGACGAGCGGGCCATCGGGCAAGCCCAACTGCCCACGGGCCGCCACGCGATCGGCCTGCAAAGGGATGTCGTCCGCGAGCGTATGCCCAACGAACCGTACCGGCACGCCCTTTTCTTCGTAGAACCTGGCCTCGAACGGCAACAGGGTGAGCATCAGGTCACAGCCTTCACGGATCTTCAGCACACGCTTTTGTCGCCACGCCCACACGGAGGGGCTAACGTAGTGCACGGTTTTGATCCCGGCCTGACGCAGCTTGAGTTCGATATTGAGGGTGAAGTCCGGTGCATCGATTCCGATAAAGACGTCGGGTTTTTCTTCGATCAGGGTCTGAATCAGCAGCTTGCGGCGCGCCAACAGCTCACGCAGGCGACCCAGCACTTCCACCAACCCCATAACCGACAGGCGCTCCATGGGGAAATAGGAAGTGAGGCCTTCAGCCTGCATCAATGGGCCACCAACACCGATGAATTCAACCGCCGGATGCTGGGCCTTGAGGGCCCGCATAAGACCTGCGCCCAGGATATCGCCGGAAGCTTCTCCGGCCACCAGCGCAATTCGCAGATTAGCCATGATCAGCGAGTGATGCCGCGAGTCGACGCCTGGATCGAATCACGGAACACCGCGACTTCCGGGAACAACGCTGCCGGCTCGGTCAGTTGGGTCAACGCCTGATCTACTGTCAGCCCCTGGCGATAAACGACCTTATAGGCACGACGCAGGGCGTGAATGGCCTCTTCGCTGAAACCACGACGGCGCATGCCTTCGAAGTTCATGCTGCGAGCTTCAGCGGGGTTGCCGAACACCGTGACGAACGCCGGGACGTCCTTGCCGATGGCGGTGCCCATGCCGGAGAAGCTGTGGGCCCCAATGTGGCAGTACTGATGGACGAGCGTGAAGCCTGAAAGGATTGCCCAATCGTCGACGTGCACGTGGCCAGCCAACGCCGTGTTGTTGACCAGGATGCAGTGGTTGCCGATCACGCTGTCATGCCCGATATGGGCATAGGCCATAACCAGATTGTGATCACCCAGTGTGGTCTCGGCACGATCCTGCACGGTGCCACGGTGAATGGTCACGCCTTCACGGATGATGTTGTGATCACCGATTACCAAGCGTGTTTCTTCACCCTTGTACTTCATGTCCGGGGTGTCTTCGCCTACCGAGGAAAACTGGTAGATGCGGTTGTGTTTGCCAATGCGGGTCGGACCTTTGAGGATCACGTGCGGCCCGATGACAGTCCCCTCGCCGATTTCCACACCTGCGCCGATGATCGACCAGGGGCCGACCTCAACGTCGGCGGCCAGTACGGCCGACGGATCGATGATTGCGCGAGGGTCAATCAAACTCATAGTTTGCGTTCCGCGCAGATGATCTCGGCAGAGCACACTGGCTTGCCGTCTACCGAGGCCTGGCATTCGAACTTCCAGATCTGGCGCTTGCAGCTGATGAATTTGGCTTCCAGGATCAACTGGTCACCCGGAGTAACCGGGTTGCGAAAGCGCAGCTTGTCGGAGCCCACGAAATAGTAAAGCGTGCCGTCGGCAGGCTTAAGGTCAAGCATTTTGAAACCAAGGATACCGGCAGCCTGGGCCATCGCTTCGATGATCAACACGCCCGGCATGATGGGATGCGCGGGAAAGTGACCGTTGAAGAACGGTTCGTTGATGCTGACATTCTTGTAGGCACGAATGCGCTTTTCCTCAACATTGAGGTCCACTACGCGGTCCACCAGCAGGAACGGGTAACGGTGAGGCAGGTATTCGCGAATCTCGTTGATGTCCATCATTTCGGGGGGAAGCCTGTAATAAAGATTGGGGGCGGGCGACTAAACGCACGCCCCGCTAGCAAATCAAGGAGGCAGTCTAGCGGCTGTGCACACTTGATATGGAAATGGTATCAGCCTTCAGATGAAGCATTACCGCCAGGGGTCACGTCCCCAACACGCTTTTCCAGCTGTTTGAGACGTCGAGCCATGTCGTCAAGCTGCCTCAAACGTGCCGCACTCTTGCGCCATTCAGCCGCAGGCTGCATGGCGGTACCGGATGAATAGGCCCCAGGCTCGGTAATCGAGTGAGTGACCATGGTCATTCCGGTGATAAAAACGTTGTCGCAAATATCAATATGCCCCACCAGACCGACGCCACCGGCGAGCATGCAATGCTTGCCGATTTTGGTGCTGCCGGAAATCCCCACGCATGCAGCCATGGCGGTGTGATCGCCAATCTGTACGTTGTGAGCAATCTGGATCTGGTTGTCGAGCTTCACACCGTTGCCGATCACGGTATCGGCCAAGGCCCCGCGATCGACAGCTGTATTAACACCAATTTCCACGTCGTCGCCGATCAAAACGCCGCCGACCTGGGCAATCTTGTTCCAGATACCTTTGGAGTTGGCAAAGCCGAAGCCTTCCCCTCCGATCACCGCACCTGACTGGATAACCACCCGCTCACCGATACGCACATCGTGGTAAAGGGTCACGCGAGGTGCCAGCCAACCATCGGCACCGATTTCACAACGCGCACCAATAAAGCAATGCGCACCAACAGTTACACCGGCCGCAATGCGCGCACCACTCTCGATCACCGCAAAAGCGCCAATGCTCGCCGCAGGATCAACCCGGGCATCATCGGCGATCACCGCCGACGGGTGAATCCCGCTGGCTGCCTTGGGTTTTGGATCAAATAGGTGCGAAACCTGTGCATAGGCCAGATACGGGTCAGCTACCACCAGCGCATCCCCAGCAAACCCTTCGGCGTCAGCTGCCTTGAGCAATACGGCTGCGGCTTGGCTATCGACGAGGTATTTACGGTATTGAGGGTTTGCGAGGAAGCTCAACTGAGATGGGCCAGCCTCCTGCAAGGTGGCTAGCCCAGTAATTTCCTTCTCCTGGGAGCCACGCAAGGTGGCCCCCAGGAACTCGGCCAACTCGCCGAGTTTGATAGTCGCGGTCATGGCTTACTTCAGCTGGTTCATGCGCTCGATCACCTGGCGGGTGATGTCGTATTGAGGTTTGACGTCAATTACTGCGCCACGCTCGAACACCAAGTCAAAGGCACCTTTCTTGATGACTTCTTCCACAGCGCTGTCGAGTTTCGGCTTGAGCTGCTTGAGCATTTCACGGTCGGCAACAGCCTTGGCTTCGTTCAGCTCCTTGGATTGGAACTGATAGTCACGGGCCTTTTGCTTGAACTCAAGCTCCAGACGCTCGCGCTCGCCTTGCTGCATTTTGTCCCCACCCGCTACCAGACGATCCTGGATGCCCTTGGCGCTGCTTTCCAGCGTCTTAAGCTTGGTCAGTTGCGGACCGAATTTCTTCTCGGCATCCACGGCGTATTTTTTGGCCGCATCGGATTCCAGCAATGCCATCTGATAGTTCAGAACGGCGATTTTCATTTCGGCGAAGGCCGGGGTGGTCACCAGCACGGTGGCCAGCAGAACCAATTGAGTCAACTTACGCACGATGTACTCCTACAGAATCCGTTGTCGTTATCTTGGGTCAGACGCTTAGAACGTCTGGCCGAGGGAGAATTGGAAAATCTGGGTTTCAGCGTTATCCGGTTTCTTGATCGGCATGGCCAGAGCAAAGCTCAACGGACCAAGCGCAGTCACCCAAGTAACACCTACACCCACGGAGCTCGCCAGGTTGGTCAGGCTCACGTCGTTGCACTGAGTGTTGGATTTAACACCGCTCGGGTTTCTAATCTGCTCGCACTTAGAGTCGAACACGTTACCCACGTCCCAGAACACGGACGTACGCAGCGAACGCTGATCCTTGACGAATGGCAGCGGGAACAAAATCTCCGCGCCGCCCTGGATCAACACGTTACCACCGAACGGCAGTGGGTCGTTGTCGGAGTCAGCCACAGTGCCTTGGTTACCGGTTACGCCAGCACCTCGGCTCGGAGTACCACGAGGACCCAAGGTGCTGTCTTTGAAGCCACGTACGGAGTTGAAGCCACCCGCATAGTAGTTCTCATAGAACGGCAAACCATTGGTCGAACCATAACCGTCGCCATACCCCAGCTCAGTGTGCAGGCGCATGGTGTAGTTGTCGCTCAGCGGCTGGAACAACTGACCACGGTAGTCGAGCTTGAAGAACGACAGGTCGCTGCCCGGCGTAGTGGTTTCCAGAGTCAGGCTCTGGGAATGGCCACGGGTTGCCAGTACACCTTTGTTCAGGGTCGACTCGGACCAGCCAGCAGACGCCTTGAAGTTCAGGAACTTGTCACCTTCACGACGAGTGAAGTCGAAGATTTCGTCCACGGTGTAGACACCGGTCTTGATCTCATCCTGCTGCGCGGTCAGGCCGAAGGTCAAACGCGAGGTTTCGCTGATCGGATAACCGACGTTGACACCCGCGCCAAGGCTGTCGATTGCATAGCTTGCAACGTCAACATCGAGGTCTTTGTAGTCGGTGGTGCGGTAGAAGGCGTTGTAGCCCAAGCTCACACCGTCAGCAGTCCAGTAGGGGTCGGTATAACCAAAGTTATATCGGCTCTGGTATTCGCTTCGAGTCAGGCCGATAGACACACGGTTACCGGTACCGAGGAAGTTGTTCTGGGTGATGGAACCACCGAGGATCAGACCTGCGCTTTGTGCAAAGCCGACGCTGGCAGTGATAGAACCCGATGCTTGCTCTTCTACTGCGTAGTTAACGTCAACCTGGTCATCCACGCCCGGTACAGCCGGGGTTTCAACGTTGACTTCCTTGAAGAAACCCAGGCGCTCAAGACGGGTCTTGGATTGGTCGATCAAGTACGTCGACGCCCAGCCACCTTCCATCTGACGCATTTCACGGCGCAGCACTTCATCCGCAGACTTGGTGTTGCCACGGAAATTGATACGGTTCACGTAGGCACGCTTACCTGGGTCGACCACAAAGGTAATGTCCACTGTGTGATCATCATCGTGCGGGGTCGGTACGCCGTTGACGTTGGCGAAGGTATAGCCTTCGTTACCCAGACGACGGGTGATCAGTTCGGACGTGGTGGTCATCAGCTTACGCGAGAACACCTGGTCTTTCTGCACCAGCAGCAGGGACTTGACCTGGTCTTCAGGCACTTTCAAGTCGCCGCTCAGCTTGACGTCACGAACCTTGTACTTCTCGCCTTCGTTGACGTTAACGGTGATATAGACGTGCTTCTTGTCCGGGGTGATGGACACCTGGGTCGACGCGATATCCATATTGATATAGCCACGGTCCAGGTAGTACGAGCGCAGACGCTCCAGGTCACCGGAGAGTTTTTCACGGGCGTACTTGTCGTCGTTCTTGAAGAACGACAGCCAGTTGGTGGTCTTGAGCTCGAAGAGGTCGATCAGGTCGTCATCAGCAAACTTGGTGTTACCCACCACGTTGATGTGCTGAATGGCCGCCACGGTGCCTTCGTTGATGTTGACCTTGAGGCCGACACGGTTACGAGGCTGCGGGACCACTTCCGTCTCCACGGTCGCCGAGTAGCGGCCCTGGGCAACGTACTGACGCTGCAGTTCGTTACGCACACCTTCAAGAGTGGCGCGCTGGAAGATCTCGCCCTCGGCCAGGCCGGACTGCTTGAGGCCCTTCATCAGGTCTTCAGTAGAGATCGCCTTGTTACCTTCGATCTCGATACTGGCGACAGAAGGTCGCTCGACGACGGTGATGACCAAGACGTTACCTTCGCGCCCCAGTTGGATGTCTTGAAAGAAACCGGTTTTGAACAGCGCACGAGTGGATTCCACCAGGCGACGATCATCAGCCTGTTCACCGACGTTCAACGGTAATGCACCAAAGACGCTACCCGCGGAAACCCGCTGGAGGCCGTTGACGCGAATATCGGAGATGGTGAAGGACTCGGCGTGAACTTCGGCGATCATCAATACGGTGAGAACCGCAGTTAGCAGCAGACGTTTCATGAAGTCCTTTCTTATTCCAACTGGCAATAAACAAACTGCCGCAAAATGCGGCAGATTCGCAATTCAGCGAAGCGTTACAGTCGACCCAGATCGTTGACCAAGGCTAATAACATCACCCCGACAACCAAACTGATACCGATCTGTATCCCCCAACCCTGCACTCGATCTGACAAGGGGCGACCACGCACCCACTCGACCAGATAAAACAACAGATGCCCCCCATCCAGTACAGGAATGGGCAGCAAATTCAGAACACCCAGGCTAATACTCAGATAAGCCAGGAAATTCAGGAAATCCGCGACACCCGACTGGGCAGAAGCGCCCGCCACTTTAGCAATGGTTATCGGTCCACTCAAGTTTTTTACCGAGAGCTCGCCGAACAACATTTTCTTGAGGGATTCCAGGGTCAGTACGCTCATGGTCCAGGTGCGTTTTGCACCCTCGCCAATCGCCGCCAACGGCCCGAAGCTGACCTCGCGCACCATTGATGGCGGCCACTCCGGACTCTTGACGCCAGCACCCAAGTACCCCCCGGCTGCCTTGGCTTCGCCACGCACCGCCAGAGTAACGGGAACGTCGATTTGAGCACCGTCGCGCTCAATTTTCAGCACAATTTTGGTATCAGGGCGTACACGAACGAGATCGACCACTTGCTGCCATTCACCCAGCGCCTGGCCATCGAGGGCCAACAGACGATCGCCGGTTTTCAGACCTGCAGCCTGGGCTGGCCCCTTCGGATCCAGCTCGGCAAGGACCGGCGGCAGTGCCGGACGCCACGGACGAATACCCAAGGACTTGATCGGATCAGGCTCATCAGCGCCTTTGAGCCAATGATCCAAGGCCAACGACCGCGGGATTTCGGCGCTGGAGTCCTGCTCACGCACCACAACATTAACAGTGCCGCTTTCACCCAAGCGACGCACCAACTGCAAATTGACCGCCCCCCAACCCGTTGTCGGTTCGCCATCAATAGACACAATTTCCTGGCCAGCGACCAGGCCAGCCTTGGCAGCGATACTGTCCGCCTCAACCGCGCCGATAACTGGACGCACCTGCTGGCTGCCCAGCATGGCCAACACCCAGAAGAACAGCATCGCCAGCAGGAAGTTGGCGATCGGACCAGCGGCAACGATAGCGATACGCTGACGAACAGTCTTGCGATTAAAGGATTGGTCCAACTGATCAGCCGGCACTTCGCCTTCGCGCTCATCGAGCATCTTGACGTAGCCACCCAACGGGATGGCCGCAATCACAAACTCGGTGCCACGACGGTCGTGCCAGCGAACCAGCGGCATGCCGAAACCGACGGAAAAACGCAGTACCTTGACGCCGCAACGACGCGCCACCCAGAAGTGGCCGAATTCGTGGAAGGTGACCAGCACACCCAGAGCAACCAGGGTGCCGACAATCATGTAAAGCGCACTCATCTAATTTCTCCGCAATCCAATCCAGTACCCGAAGGCTCAAGCGCGCCCACAGACTAACGCGTGTTGCGGCTCAACCATTGCTCGGCCAAGGTCCGCGCCTTGGTATCTGCCTCAAATACCGCCCCGAGGTCATTTACAGCCACCACAGGCTCAAGACTCAAAACGTCCTCGATAATACTCGCGATCTGCGGAAAGCGGATGCGCCGTTCGAGAAACGCCGCCACGGCCACCTCATTGGCCGCATTGAGCATCGCTGGCGCACTGTTACCCGCCTCCGCCGCCTGCCGCGCCAAGCGCAGACAAGGAAAGCGCTGTTCGTCCGGCACTTCAAAATCCAGGCGAGCAACTGCAAACAGGTCGAGTGGCGCCACGCCGGAATCAATCCGCTCCGGCCACGCCAGGGCATTAGCGATCGGCGTACGCATATCGGGATTGCCCAATTGGGCCAAGACTGAACCATCCACGTAGTCGACCAAGGAATGAATCACGCTTTGCGGGTGAATAACCACCTCGACCTGATCCGGCCGCGCATCGAACAACCAGCAGGCCTCGATCAATTCCAGGCCCTTGTTCATCATGCTTGCCGAATCCACGGAGATTTTGCGGCCCATGGACCAGTTCGGATGGGCGCATGCTTGATCCGGAGACACATGCTCCAGCTCTACCAACGGAGTTTGCCGGAAAGGCCCACCGGAAGCGGTCAGCAGAATCCGACGAACGCCTACCTGACTCAAGCCACGAGCATAGTCTCCGGGCATGCACTGAAAGATTGCGTTGTGCTCACTGTCTAACGGCAACAGCACCGCACCGCTTTTACGCACCGCCTGCATAAAGAGCGCGCCAGACATCACCAGCGCTTCTTTATTGGCCAGCAGGATTTTTTTGCCCGCGTCGACGGCAGCCAAGGTTGGGCGTAAGCCGGCGGCACCGACAATAGCGGCGACTACAGTGTCCACCTCGGCATCGGCCGAGACCTGACACAATCCCGACTCGCCTACCAGCACCTGCGTGGCAAGTCCGGCAGCCCGCAGGTCATCCTGCAGGCCCTGCGCTGCCGCTGCTTCAGGCACCACAGCAAAGCGAGGCGCATGACGCACACACAGCGCCAGCAGCTCGCTCAGACGGGTGAATCCCGTCAGGGCAAACACTTGATAGCGATCAGGGTGACGAGCGATCACATCGAGGGTGCTCAACCCTACCGAGCCGGTTGCGCCCAACACGGTTACTTGCTGCAGACGGCTCACGAAGCAGTCATCCACAACAGCACGGCAAAGATCGGAATAGCAGCGGTAAGGCTATCAATACGGTCCAGCACCCCACCGTGCCCTGGCAGCAGATTACTGCTGTCCTTGACCCCGGCCTGGCGCTTAAACATGCTTTCAGTGAGGTCGCCCACGACCGAGATGAACACGACGATAGCCGTACCCAGAAGAGCCAGGAAGATGTCCGTTACTGACCAATCCCGCACCACACCGACCACCAAAGTGATCAGCAGGGTCAATGCCAGGCCGCCGTAAACCCCTTCCCAACTCTTGCCCGGACTGACTGCCGGTGCCAGCTTGCGCTTACCGAATGCCCGTCCCGAGAAGTAGGCGCCGATATCTGCGCCCCACACCAGCACCATCACCGCCATGATCAGCCAATTGCCCATCGGCGAGTTCTTGATCTCCACTAACCCTTGCCAGGCTGGCAACAGAATCAATAAGCCAATCACCAACTTGCTGGCAACACTGGACCAATGACCACTGCTGCGCGGAAACGTCAACACCAGATAGGTCGCAAGCGCCCACCACAGCACCGCAGCACCCAGCACCCAAGGCACGATGATGCTCGACAGGGTGTGCATCAGAAACAGTAACACCGCTACGACAGCGGCATACACCAAGCGCGGCAATTGCGCGTTGAAACCTGCCAATCGTGCCCATTCCCAGGCGCCCAAGGTTACGACCAGCCCGATAAATAGGGCAAAACCGGACCCATCGAGCAGGAAAAACCCACATAAGGCGATCGGCAACAGGATGAGCGCTGTGATGATTCGTTGTTTAAGCATTTAAACCCGGGCTCCAGCTTCGACCTGCTCACTCGTTTTACCGAAGCGACGCTGGCGGGAAGCGAAATCGGCCAGCGCAGTACGCATGGCATCGTGTTTGAAGTCCGGCCAGAACAGGTCGGAGAAGTACAGCTCGGTGTAGGCCAACTGCCACAGCAGGAAATTGCTGATGCGATGTTCACCGCCGGTACGGATGCACAAGTCAGGCAATGGCAGATCACCGGTCACCAGGCAGGTTTGCAACAGTTCAGGCGTGATGTCGTCCGGTCGAAGATGACCGGCTTGCACTTCGCGAGCCAGCCGCTGTGCAGCCTGGGCGATATCCCACTGGCCGCCGTAATTGGCTGCGATCTGTAGCACAAAACGGTTGGCGCCAGCCGTGATGGCCTCCGCCTCGCGCATGGCCGCCTGCAGCTCCGGGTGGAATCGCGAGCGATCACCGATGATGCGCAGACTGATATTGTTGTCATTAAGGCGCTTCGCCTCACGACGCAACGCCTTGAAGAACAGATCCATCAAGGCGCTGACTTCTTCGGCGGGCCGCTGCCAGTTCTCACTGGAGAAGGCGAACAAGGTCAACACCTCGACCTTGGCCTCGGCACACACCTCAATCACAGCCCGCACCGCATCGACACCCGCTTTATGCCCGGCGACACCCGGCATAAAGCGTTTCTTCGCCCAGCGATTATTTCCATCCATGATGATCGCGACATGGCGCGGCACCAAAGAGGGTAAAGTCTGCTTGGTCTTTTCCATGAAGGCGTCCTGACCCTTATACGGCCATCAGGTCCTTTTCTTTTTCTTCCGTGGCCTTGGTGATCTGGGCCTCGGCATCTTTGGTCAGCTTGTCGATATCAGCGACGGCACGACGCTCTTCGTCTTCGCTGATCTCCTTGTCCTTAACCAGTTTCTTCAGGTCACCCAGGGCATCACGACGGATGTTGCGCACAGCAACGCGTGCATCTTCAGCCGCGCTACGTGCCTGCTTGGTGAAGCCCTTGCGGGTTTCTTCGGTCAAGGCAGGCATGGAGATCAGCAGCAGTTCGCCAAGGTTGGTCGGATTGAGGTTCAAGCCGGCACTCTGAATCGCCTTGTCGACCGCAGCGAGCATGTTGCGCTCGAAAGCCACGACTTGCAGGGTGCGCGAATCTTTAACGGTAACGTTTGCCACGCCGCTCAGCGGAGTGTCAGCGCCGTAGTAAGG
The DNA here is from genome assembly GCF_054062775.1 of Pseudomonas sp. TE3911. Classification (NCBI taxonomy): domain Bacteria; kingdom Pseudomonadati; phylum Pseudomonadota; class Gammaproteobacteria; order Pseudomonadales; family Pseudomonadaceae; genus Pseudomonas; species Pseudomonas sp. TE3911. The sequence goes on from NZ_JBSSFP010000001.1 coordinate 4,056,253, forward strand.
CACCATCACGCTGCCCAGAATACTCGGGTGCGCCTTGCCAGTACGAATCTGGCCGAATGCATGGCTCAAAGATTCCAGGGATTTCTGCATACGCGCTTGGGCGTCTTTCTTGATTTCATTGATCATTGTTGGCCTTCCTCGATCAGAGTCCCTTCCGCGCCGCCGTGTACGATATTCAGCAGGGCGCCGGGCTTGTTCATATTAAATACGCGCAGCGGCATCTTGTGGTCGCGGCACAGGCAAATAGCCGTCAGGTCCATGACACCCAGCTTGCGATCCAGCACTTCATCGTAGGTCAGATGATCGAACTTCTCGGCATGCGGGTCTTTGAATGGGTCTGCGGTGTACACACCGTCTACCTTGGTTGCCTTCAAAACCACGTCAGCGTCGATTTCGATGGCACGCAGGCACGCCGCCGAATCAGTGGTAAAGAATGGGTTACCGGTACCAGCGGCGAAGATCACCACTTCTTTTGAGTTCAAATGGCGCATGGCTTTGCGACGATCATAGTGATCGGTCACACCCACCATGGAAATAGCCGACATCACGATAGCCGAGATATTGGCACGCTCCAGGGCATCACGCATCGCCAGGGCGTTCATCACAGTGGCCAGCATGCCCATGTGGTCGCCAGTGACCCGATCCATACCGGCCGCACTCAGCGCCGCGCCACGGAACAGGTTACCGCCGCCGATCACCAAGCCGACTTGCACGCCGATGCCAACCAGTTGGCCGACTTCCAGCGCCATGCGGTCGAGCACCTTGGGATCGATCCCGAACTCTTCCGAGCCCATCAGGGCCTCGCCGCTGAGCTTGAGTAGAATGCGTTTATAGCGAGCCTGATAACCACTGCCCTGCTGAGCCATTGCGAATCTCTCCTGCGGCGTATTTTTTAAAAATTCTTGGCGAGCCGTTTACGGCTTGCGTTCACTCTAGCTGGACGCTCTCACAGCGCCATCGGAACACGGCTTTGTAAGCCAGTTCCGAGGGTAAGCCAAATTAATTCGGCCTGCCCATTTGAAAAGAGGCTGCGCGCGTGAGCGGGCAGCCTCTTTCGGGCGACAGTCGAAAACTGTCTTATTGCTTGGCGGCAGCCAGCTGGGCAGCAACTTCTTCAGCGAAGTTGTCGACCGGCTTCTCGATACCGTCGCCTACTTTGAAGTAAGTGAAGGAAACGATTTCAGCACCGGCTTTCTTAGCCAGTTCGCCAACCTTGATTTCAGGGTTCTTAACGAACGCCTGCTCAACCAGGCTTGCTTCGGCCAGGAACTTGCTAATACGGCCTTTGACCATATTTTCAACAATGTTTTCTGGCTTGCCTTTGATTTTTTCTTCGTTCAGCTGCAGGAACACAGCCTTTTCGCGCTCGATCGCTTCGGCAGAAACTTCCGAAGGCAGCAGGAACTCTGGGTTGCTGGCCGCTACGTGCATAGCGATGTCTTTAGCCAGCTCAACGTTGCCGCCCTTCAGGACAACTGCAACACCGATCTTGTTGCCGTGCAGGTAACCACCAACAACGTCACCTTCAACGCGTACCAGGCGACGGATGTTGACGTTTTCGCCAACTTTGCCGACCAGTACCAGGCGTGCAGCTTCTTGTGCTTCGATCAGCGGAGCGACGTCAGTCAGTTTGTCGTCGAACGCTTTATCAACGCTGGCAGCAACAAATGCCTTGAAGTCGTCTTGCAGAGCCAGGAAGTCGGTCTGCGAGTTCACTTCCAGCAGAACAGCAGATTTGCCGTCTTCTTTCAGAGCGATAGCGCCTTCAGCAGCCACGTTGCCTGCTTTCTTGGCAGCCTTGATTGCGCCGGAAGCACGCATGTCATCAATTGCTTTTTCGATGTCGCCGTCAGCCTTTTCCAGGGCTTTCTTGCAATCCATCATGCCTTCGCCGGTACGCTCACGCAGTTCTTTAACCAACGCTGCAGTAATTGCTGCCATTTTCAAATTCCTCTTGGATAGGTTTTCAACCATTCCACCCGATCGAACGGGGGATCAATTCTTCCCGAACCACCCTTGTAGGCCGCTGCACGTTACAGATGATGTAGCTGCGCTGCGCACAAATGGTTTTCGAGGGGGCAAAAAGGGGGCCAAGCCCCCTTTTTGCTTACTGAGTCAACGCCAGGGCGTCAATTACTCAGCTGCGGCTACCGGAGCTTCTTCAACGAACTGCTCGGTACCACCAGCAACGTGGTTACGACCACGGATTACAGCGTCAGCCATCGAACCCATGTACAGCTGGATAGCGCGGATTGCGTCATCGTTGCCTGGGATGATGTAGTCAACGCCTTCCGGGCTGCTGTTGGTATCGACTACGCCGATAACAGGGATGCCCAGCTTGTTGGCTTCGGTGATCGCGATGCGCTCGTGATCAACGTCGATAACGAACAGTGCGTCAGGCAGACCACCCATGTCCTTGATACCACCCAGGGAACGATCGAGCTTTTCCAGGTCACGGGAGCGCATCAGCGCTTCTTTCTTGGTCAGCTTGGCGAAAGTACCGTCTTCGGCTTGCACTTCAAGGTCACGCAGACGCTTGATGGAAGCACGGATGGTTTTGAAGTTGGTCAGCATGCCGCCCAACCAGCGGTGATCGACGTACGGCGAACCGCAACGTGCTGCTTCTTCAGCAACGATCTTGCCAGCGGAACGCTTGGTGCCGACGAACAGAATCTTGTTTTTGCCCTGGGCCAGACGCTCTACGAAAGTCAGAGCTTCGTTGAACATTGGCAGGGTTTTTTCAAGGTTGATGATGTGGATCTTGTTACGCGCGCCGAAAATGTATTTACCCATTTTCGGGTTCCAGTAACGGGTCTGGTGACCGAAGTGCACACCGGCCTTCAGCATATCGCGCATATTGACTTGGGACATGATAGTTCCTTAATAAGTCGGGTTTGGCCTCCACGTATCCCAATGACCAACCAGCGGCATCAAGGCCTCCGGCACCCAGGTCATCGTGTCGACACGTGTGTGGATTTAAGCTCTTCGGGGCATCCCCGGAAAGCGGCGCATTTTATACCACACGAAGGGCGAAAACGAAACCCGCAATCACATTTGGCGTGCGCGGCTTATGCGCAACCCTTTGAATAGAGCGGATATAGCCCCACCTTATAGAGAGAAGCGATCGTCAGGGGCTCATGATTTGCCGCCCGCGTCTGTTAGAATCGCGTTTTTTGGGGCTTTTGCGAATTCTGTAACCTTTTGTCGCGCGCCCGTAAACCGTATTGATTTCAGCGCTTCGCGCTAGAGAGAGCCTGTATGACCGTTAGTTTGAAAACCGCCGAAGACATTGCCGGCATGCGCATTGCCGGCAAACTGGCTGCCGACGTGCTGGAAATGATTGCCGAGCACGTCAAGCCGGGCGTCACCACGGACACCCTCAACCAGATCTGCCATGACTATATCGTCAATGTGCAGGGTGCCATTCCTGCGCCGTTGAATTACAAGGGCTTCCCCAAGTCAATCTGCACGTCGATCAACCATGTGGTCTGCCACGGTATTCCGTGCGACAAACCCCTAAAGGACGGCGACACCCTGAACATCGACGTCACCGTGATCAAGGATCGCTACTTCGGCGATACCAGCCGCATGTTCCACGTCGGCACCGTGCCGGTCTGGGCCGAACGCCTGTCCCAAGTCACCCAGGAATGCATGTACAAGGCGATCGAAATCGTCAAACCCGGCTGCCGCCTGGGCGATATCGGTGAAGTGATCCAGAAGCACGCTGAAAAGAACGGCTTCTCGGTGGTACGTGATTTCTGCGGCCACGGCATCGGCACCGTGTTCCATGAAGAGCCACAGATCCTGCACTACGGCCGCGCCGGCACCGGCATGGAGCTCAAGGCAGGCATGACCTTTACCATCGAGCCGATGATCAACCAGGGCAAAGCCGACACCAAGGTGCTGGGCGACGGCTGGACCGCCATTACCAAGGACCGCAAGCTTTCGGCGCAGTGGGAACACACCCTACTGGTCACCGAAACCGGCTACGAGATCTTCACACTGCGCGCCGACGATACGATCCCACGCGTTTCAGCCTGAAGGTTGCCCAGGTTTTCCCAAAGCGTGTTGTGACTGACTGATAGATAGAAAGGAAAGCCGATCGATGCCCCAGGTGGATCCCGAACTCTTCGACCGTGGCCAGTTCCAGGCCGAATTGGCCCTGAAGGCAAGCCCCATCGCCGCCTTCAAGAAGGCGATCCGCCAGGCCCGCGAAGTGCTCGACGAGCGCTTTCGTAGCGGCCGCGACATCCGCCGGCTGATCGAGGACCGTGCCTGGTTCGTCGACAACATCCTTCAAAAGGCCTGGGAACAGTTCAACTGGAGCGAAGACGCCGACATCGCCCTGGTGGCCGTTGGCGGCTATGGCCGTGGCGAACTCCACCCCTACTCCGATATTGATCTGCTGATCCTGCTGGACAGCGCCGATCATGAGATCTTTCGCGATTCCATCGAGCGTTTTCTGACACTGCTGTGGGACATTGGCCTGGAAGTCGGCCAGAGCGTGCGCTCGGTGGACGAGTGCGCCCAAGAGGCCCGTGCCGACCTCACCGTCATTACCAACCTGATGGAAAGCCGCACCATCGCCGGCCCAGAGCGCTTGCGCCAGCGGATGCTGGAAGTCACCAGCACCGCGCATATGTGGCCGAGCAAGGACTTCTTCCTGGCCAAACGCGCCGAGCAGAAAGCCCGGCACCACAAGTACAACGACACCGAATACAACCTGGAGCCCAACGTCAAAGGCTCGCCCGGCGGGTTGCGCGACATCCAGACGATTTTGTGGGTCGCCCGTCGCCAGTACGGCACGCTTAACCTGCGCGCCCTGGCCGGCGAAGGTTTTTTGGTAGAGAGCGAAAACGCCCTGCTGGCCTCGTCCCAGGAATTCATCTGGAAAGTGCGCTACGCCCTGCACATGCTCGCCGGGCGCTCCGAAGACCGCCTGCTGTTCGATCACCAGCGCTCCATCGCCACGCTGCTGGGCTTTGAAGGCGAGGACGCGAAGACCAGCATCGAAAGCTTCATGCAGCAGTACTACCGGGTGGTCATGAGCATCGCCCAGCTCAGCGACCTGATCATCCAGCACTTCGAAGAAGTGATCCTGGCCCCCGAGGATGAGGCGCCGCCGCAGCCGATCAATGCGCGTTTCCAACTGCACGACGGCTATATTGAGGCGCGCAACGACAACGTGTTCCGCCGCACCCCATTCGCCATGCTGGAAATCTTCGTATTGATGGCCCAGCAGCCGGAAATAAAAGGCGTGCGCGCGGATACTATCCGCCTGCTGCGGGAAAACCGTCACTTGATCGACGATGATTTTCGCAACGACATCCGCAACACCAGCCTGTTTATCGAGCTGTTCAAGTGCAAGATCGGTATCCACCGCAACCTGCGCCGCATGAACCGCTACGGCATCCTGGGGCGCTACCTGCCGGAGTTCGGCTTTATCGTCGGGCAGATGCAGCACGACCTGTTCCACATTTATACAGTGGATGCGCACACCCTTAATCTGATCAAGCACCTGCGTAAGTTGCAGTACACCCAGGTGTCAGAGAAATTCCCGCTGGCCAGTAAGCTTATGGCCAAGCTGCCCAAGCCGGAGCTGATCTACCTGGCCGGCCTGTACCACGACATCGGCAAGGGCCGGCATGGCGACCACTCGGAAGTCGGCGCGGTCGACGCCGCAGCCTTCTGTCAGCGCCACCAGTTGCCGCAATGGGATAGCCGCCTGATCGTCTGGCTGGTGCAGAACCACCTCGTGATGTCGACCACCGCACAGCGCAAGGACTTGTCCGACCCGCAGGTGATCCACGATTTCGCGCAAGCTATCGGCGATGAAACCCGCCTCGACTACCTCTACGTGTTGACCGTTTCCGACATCAACGCCACCAACCCGACACTGTGGAACTCGTGGCGCGCCAGTCTGTTGCGCCAACTGTACACAGAGACCAAGCGCGCCCTGCGCCGAGGTCTGGAAAACCCGGTTGACCGCGAGGAGCAGATCCGCCGCACCCAAAGCGCGGCCCTGGATATCCTGGTGCGCGGCGGCAACGATCCGGATGACGTCGAGCAACTGTGGTCGCAACTGGGTGACGATTACTTCTTGCGCCACACCGCCGGCGATGTGGCCTGGCACACTGACGCGATCCTGCAGCAGCCCGCCGATGGCGGCCCGCTGGTGCTGATCAAGGAAACCACCCAGCGCGAATTCGAAGGCGGCACGCAGATCTTCATCTACGCGCCCGACCAGCACGACTTCTTTGCCGTGACGGTAGCGGCCATGGACCAGCTCAATCTGAACATCCACGATGCCCGGGTGATCACTTCCAGCAGCCAGTTCACCCTCGACACCTACATCGTGCTCGATACCGAAGGCGAGTCCATCGGCGACAACCCGACGCGGGTGAAAAAGATCCGCGAAGGCCTCACCGAAGCCCTGCGTAACCCGGACGACTATCCAACGATCATCCAGCGCCGGGTGCCGCGCCAACTGAAGCACTTTGCCTTTGCGCCCCAGGTGACCATCTCCAACGATGCGCAGCGCCCAGTGACGGTGCTGGAACTCAGCGCACCGGATCGCCCAGGCCTGCTGGCACGGATCGGCGGGATTTTCCTGGAGTTCGACCTGTCATTACAAAATGCCAAGATTGCGACCCTGGGCGAGCGCGTGGAAGACGTGTTCTTTATTACCGACGCCGACAACCAGCCGCTGTCCGACCCGGAACTGTGCCGCCGTTTGCAGGAGGCTATCGTCCAGCAGTTGAGCGTGACCCAAGAGCCCGGTGTAGAGCTGACGCGCCTGACGTTTTGAACGGGGCTTATATGGGAGAGGGCTTACCCCCAAAAGCAGCGGATCAGAAACCTATTAGCTGACTGACACACCTTAATCGGGAGCAAGCCCCCTCCCACAGTTGGACCTGCAGCGCCCGACAGACCGCATTACCAATGAATTGAACGAGAGTCTCATGAACAACGCCCTGAACCAGTTGCAGCCCTACCCGTTCGAGAAATTGCGCGCCCTGCTGGGCAGCGTCACACCCAACCCGGACAAGCGCCCGATTGCCCTGTCCATTGGTGAACCCAAGCACAAATCGCCCACGTTCGTGGCCGAGGCACTGAGCAGCAACCTTGATCAGATGGCGGTGTACCCCACCACCCTGGGCATCCCGGCACTGCGAGAGGCTATTGGCGCCTGGTGTGAACGTCGCTTCAACGTGCCCAAGGGATGGCTTGACCCAGCGCGCAATATCCTGCCGGTCAACGGCACCCGCGAAGCACTGTTCGCCTTCACTCAGACCGTAGTCAACCGTGGCGACGATGCACTGGTGGTCAGCCCGAACCCCTTCTACCAGATCTACGAAGGCGCCGCGTTCCTTGCCGGTGCCAAGCCGCACTACCTGCCATGCCTGGATGAGAACGGCTTCAACCCGGACTTCGACGCCGTGACACCAGACATCTGGAAACGCTGCCAGATCCTGTTCCTGTGCTCCCCCGGCAACCCGACCGGCGCACTGATCCCGGTTGAGACCCTGAAAAAACTGATCGCCCTGGCCGACGAACATGACTTCGTCATCGCCGCCGACGAGTGCTACAGCGAGCTGTACTTTGACGAACAAACCCCGCCGCCGGGTTTGTTGAGCGCCTGTGTTGAATTGGGTCGCCAGGATTTCAAGCGCTGCGTGGTATTCCACAGCTTGTCCAAACGCTCCAACTTGCCGGGTCTGCGCTCTGGTTTCGTGGCCGGTGATGCCGAGATCCTCAAGGCCTTCCTGCTGTACCGCACCTACCACGGCTGCGCGATGCCGGTGCAAACCCAACTGGCGAGCATTGCCGCCTGGCAGGACGAAGCGCACGTACTGGCCAACCGTGACCTGTATCGCGAGAAATTCGAAGCCGTGCTGACCATCCTCAAGCCGGTGCTGGATGTACAAAGTCCCGACGGTGGCTTCTACCTGTGGCCAAATGTGAATGGCGACGATGCCGCGTTCTGCCGCGACCTGTTCGTTGAAGAACACGTCACCGTGGTCCCAGGTTCGTACCTGTCGCGGGAAGTGGATGGCGTCAACCCTGGGGCTGGCCGCGTACGCCTGGCGCTGGTCGCACCGCTGGCCGAGTGCGTGGAAGCGGCTGAACGGATTCGGGATTTCATTCAGCGTCGTCGGTAAGCAATCGGGTCATTTCACCTGGCCCAGATTCGCCTCACTCATATCCAGCTCTCCCAACACCTCCCTCAAGACGTCATCACCAATCTGGTGATGACGGCTCAAGCTGTACAACTCCAAACGTTGCGCGCGCAGGGCCTTGAGCCGCAGTTTTCGCTCAAGCAGGTCCATGTGCCTCGCCAGCGCCTGGGCCTCGGCGGAGTCATTGAACACCTCCAACTGATGACGATATTCCGACATCAGCCGCGCCTTGAGCTCCGTAGCCAGCGCCGCCTGTGCGGCGTCGGAGGTTTCCGACTCTACGGGCTCCTCCGCCTCCAGTGCGTGAATCGCTGCCACGGCGGTCTTTTTCCACGCCTCCCGCACTTCCTTATGACGCTTCTCATCGGGGCTCTTTTCGATACCGCGCAGCAACAGTGGCAAGGCAATGCAGGCGGCGACCAGTGAAAGCAGGATCACCCCGGCCGCGATAAAGATCAGCAAATCACGCTCAGGAAAATCTTTGCCTGGCGCCAACAGCAAAGGCACCGACATCACACCCGCCAGGGTCACCGCACCGCGCACACCGCCGACCGTCAAGAGCCAACAGGATCGGGCGGTTGGCACCAACGTCAGATCACTTTTCCCTCGCAGGCGCCGCAATAACCCCGACAGCCTCCAGATGCTCTGCACCCAGATAAAACGCAGCACCACCAGCACCAGGAAAATCGCAATCACATCCAGGCAGCGGTAAAACAGGGTCGGCCATAGCGTGGCTTCATGGCTCACCACGGCTTTGATGATGTCCGGCAGTTGCAATCCCAGCAGCAGGAAAATCAAGCCATTGAAGGCAAACTCCAGCAACGACCAGACGCTGCGGTTAAGCAGCCTTGTGCTGGTCTGGCGTGGCAGCAGGTCCAGCCAGCTTTGCATCATGCCCGCCGCCACTGCCGACAAAATCCCTGAGGCGCCCAACCGTTCAGCCAATACATAAGCGGCAAACGGCAACAGCAACATAAACACCACATGAGTCGCCGGATCGTCCCAGCCCCGCGCAATCATCCATGCGCGCAGGCGGCCGACCAGCCAACTCAACGCCACACCGATCGCCAGGCCACCGACGGCCACCAACACGAAGGTCAAGCTCGCATCGGCCAGGGAGAACACGCCGGTCAGTGCCGCTGCCAAGGCAAACTTGAAGGTCACAAGGCCCGACGCATCATTCATCAAGGCTTCGCCCTGGAGCATATGCATCAATGGCGTGGGCAAACGATTCTGGGAAATGGCCGACACTGCCACCGCATCCGTCGGCGACAATACGGCCGCCAGGGCGAAGGCCACCGGTAACGGGATCGTAGGCAAAATCCAGTGAATGAAGTATCCGGCGCCGACTACCGTGAACAGCACAAGGCCCACGGCCAGCGTCAGAATCGGGCCCCGCAGACGCCACAATTCGCGTTTGGGCATGCGCCAACCGTCGGAAAACAACAAAGGTGGCAAGAACACGAACAGGAACAGTTCAGGGTCCAGCGCCACATGCAGACCCAGCGTTGGCCAGGCCAACAAGGCTCCGGCGGCAATCTGCACCAGCGGCAACGGCAGAGGAATGACACGTCCGACCAGACGCGAAACGCTGACCAGCATCAGCAGGATAAGAACGGTGTAGGCGGTTTGCATAACGCGGGTTTCCCGGACGATCGACTTGCAACGACACACATCAGGCAACAACTGGCAGTTGAAGTGCCATATTACCCAGCTATGTTACGCGGCTATGCCACGCACTGGCTTTTGCACATAAGTCGCACAAAGCCGTGGGTCCTGCTGACGAGCGGCACCCAAACCCGCTGGTCGTGGCATAATCCCGGACCTTTCGTTTTGAGCATCCTAAAAGGGGGCAATTCCTTGACCGCTTCAAGCAAAACGTTGCACCTTTTCGGCATCAAAGCCTGCGACACCATGAAAAAAGCGCGCACCTGGCTCGATGAGCATGCTGTGAGCTATGAGTTCCACGACTACAAAACGGTCGGTATCGACCGCGAACACTTGACCCAATGGTGCAACGAGCACGGTTGGCAGGTGGTTTTGAACCGTGCGGGCACCACCTTTCGCAAACTCGAAGACGAACGCAAAGCCGATCTCGATCAGTCGAAAGCCATTGAATTGATGCTCGCGCAACCTTCGATGATCAAGCGCCCGGTGCTTGATCTCGGTGACAGAACCCTGATTGGCTTCAAGCCAGAAAGTTATTCGGCGGCCCTCAAGTAGGCCAGCCCTTCCATTTTTGTAGAGGTAATAGCATGTCCCATTCCCTGTTCAGCCTGGGCTTCGGCGTCGGCACTCAGAACCGCCAAGGTGCTTGGCTGGAAGTTTTTTACGCACAACCGCTGCTCAACCCATCGGCTGAAATCGTCGCGGCCATCGCGCCGATCCTCGGTTACTCCGAGGGTAACCAGGCGATCACCTTCACCGTGACCCAGGCCCTGCAACTGGCCGACGCGCTCAAAGGCGTCGACGCCACACAAGCCGCCCTGCTGAGCCGCCTGGCAGAAAGCCACACGCCTCTGGTCGCCACCCTGCTGGCCGAAGACGCCGCGCTGACCTCCACGCCTGAGGCCTACCTCAAGCTGCACCTGCTGTCCCACCGCCTGGTCAAGCCTCACGGCCTGAGCCTGGCTGGCGTGTTCCCGCAACTGCCGAACGTGGCCTGGACCAGCCAGGGCGCGATCGACATCAGCGAACTGGCCGAACGCCAGCTGGAAGCACGCCTGCGTGGCGAGTTACTGGAAGTGTTCTCGGTAGACAAGTTCCCGAAAATGACCGACTACGTCGTCCCGGCCGGCGTGCGTATTGCTGACGCGGCACGTATCCGCCTGGGCGCCTACGTAGGCGAAGGCACAACGGTGATGCACGAAGGTTTCGTCAACTTCAACGCTGGCACTGAAGGCCCGGGCATGATCGAAGGTCGTGTATCGGCGGGCGTATTCGTTGGCAAGGGCTCGGACCTGGGCGGCGGCTGCTCCACCATGGGCACCCTGTCGGGCGGCGGCAACATCGTGATCAAGGTCGGCGAAGGCTGCCTGATCGGCGCCAATGCCGGTATCGGTATCCCGCTGGGCGACCGCAACACCGTGGAATCGGGTCTGTACGTCACCGCCGGGACCAAGGTTGCGCTGCTGGATGAGCAGAACCAACTGGTCAAAGTGGTCAAGGCGCGCGAGCTGGCCGGCCAACCGGACCTGCTGTTCCGCCGTAACTCCGAGACCGGTGCAGTGGAGTGCAAAACCCACAAATCGGCCATCGAACTGAACGAAGCGCTGCACGCTCACAACTAAGCAGCCACTCGATGCCACTAGCGGGCCCCGACCCTGGGGCTCGCTTATACGAGTTTTGAACACCATGCTAGTGCCCTCCCCCTGGCGCGCCGACTTTCCGGCCATCGCCGCCCTGCAACGGCAAGGCCAGACCTATCTGGACAACGCCGCCACTACACAAAAACCCCAAGCTCTGTTGGATGCCATCAGCCATTACTACGCCAATGGCGCAGCCAATGTGCACCGGGCCCAGCATTTGCCGGGGGCCCATGCGACACAGGCCTTCGAGGACAGTCGCAGCAAGGTGGCGCAGTGGTTGAATGCAGGTGACACCGGGCACATCGTGTTTACCCACGGCGCGACCTCTGCGCTGAACCTCCTGGCCTACGGCCTCGAACACTTATTCAATGCGGGCGATGAGCTTGTCATCAGCGCCCTGGAACACCACGCCAACCTGCTGCCCTGGCAGCAACTGGCCAAACGTCGCGCGCTCACACTGGTGGTATTGCCACTCGGTGATGACGGCGTGATCGACCTGCAAGCCGCCGCCGAGTTGATCGGTCCGCGCACGCGCCTGCTTGCGGTGAGTCAGCTGTCCAACGTGCTTGGTGCCTGGCAACCGCTGCAAGCCTTACTGGATTTGGCCAAGCCACACGGTGCCCTAACCGTGGTCGACGGCGCCCAGGGCATCGTCCACGGTCGTCAAGACGTGCAAGCGCTGGGATGCGACTTCTACGTTTTCTCCAGCCACAAGCTCTACGGCCCGGACGGTGTCGGCGTGCTCTTTGGCCGCAACGAGGCTCTGCATCACCTGCGCCACTGGCAGTTTGGCGGTGAGATGGTGCAACAGGCGGATTACCACAGCGCCAGCTTCCGTCCAGCACCACTGGGGTTCGAGGCAGGTACTCCGCCGATAGCCAGCGTGATTGGCTTGGGGGCAAGCCTGGATTATCTGAGCTCGCTGGATCAGCAAGCAGTAACCGCCCACGAGGCGGCCCTGCATGACTACCTGTTACGCGGCCTGAAGGCGCGCAATGGCGTGCGTGTGCTGGGTTCGCCGCAGGTGGCGCTGGTCAGCTTTGTGGTCGAGGGCGTGCATAACGCCGACGTTGCGCACCTGCTGACCGAGCAGGGCATTGCTGTACGCGCAGGCCATCATTGCGCGATGCCGCTGCTCAAGGCGATGCAGCTGTCGGGGGCGATCCGCGTTTCCCTGGCGCTGTATAACGACTCCGACGACCTCGAGCGCTTTTTTGAAGCGCTGGACCAGGCGCTGGATATGTTGCGATGAGCTTGCCGATGGATGCGGTGGCTGCGCTGGAAGCCTTCCAAGCCGTAGGAAGTTGGGAGCAACGTGCTCGCTTGCTGATGCAGTGGGGTGAGCGTGTGCCGCCTTTAGCGGATGATGAAAAGGTCGACGCCAACCTGGTACAGGGCTGCGAAAGCCTGGTGTGGTTGGTGGGGCACTTAGACCAAGGTCATTGGCAATTTGCCGCGAGCAGCGATGCGCGGATGATCCGTGGTTTGGTGGCATTGCTGCTGGCGCGGGTCAATGGGTTGTCGGCGGACGAGTTGCAGGCAGTCGACTTGCCTGACTGGTTCAATCAACTCGGGCTTTCCCGCCAACTGTCGCCGTCGCGCAGCAATGGCTTGAATGCAGTCCTGCAGCGTATGCGAACGCTAAGCCATACACAGGACTAAATGTGGGAGGGGGCTTGCCCCCGATAGCGGTGGATCAGTCAGCTTATTCAGTGGCTGACACTCTGCAACCGGGGGCAAGCCCCCTCCCACCTTTGAACTGTGTAAAGTTCTGAGATTCAGGCGGGTTTGACACGCTCGGAAGGCCTACGCACCCCTGCCACAATCTTGTCCACCGCCTTGGTCGCCGCCACCATGCCAAAGGTCGCCGTCACCATCATCACCGCGCCAAACCCGCCCGCGCAGTCCAGCTTCACCCCATCCCCCACAAAACTTTTTTGCAGACAAATGCTGCCGTCCGGCTTGGGATAACGCAGTTGCTCGGTGGAAAACACGCACGGCACGCTGTAATGACGGGTCACGGTGCGAGAGAAGCCGTAGTCACGACGCAAGGTGGAGCGCACCTTTGAGGCCAAGGGATCGTTGAAGGTGCGGTTAAGGTCGCACACCTGGATCAGCGTCGGATCAATCTGCCCACCGGCGCCGCCGGTGGTGATGATTTGGATCTTGCGGCGTTTGCACCACGCAATCAGCGCGGCCTTGGCGTTGACGGCGTCGATACAGTCGATCACGCAATCGATGTTCGGCGTTATGTATTCGGCCATGGTGTCGCGGGTCACGAAATCCGCCACCGCGTGCACAGTGCAATCCGGGTTGATACCGCGCAGGCGCTCGGCCATCACCTCGACCTTGGGCTTGCCCACAGTGCTGTCCAGGGCGTGCAACTGCCGGTTGCTGTTGCTGACGCAGACATCGTCCAGGTCAAACAGCGAAATCTCGCCGACCCCACAACGGGCCATGGCTTCCGCCGCCCAAGAGCCCACACCGCCGACGCCGACGATCGCCACATGGGCCGCCTTCAAGCGTTCCAGGCCTTCAATGCCATACAAGCGGGCGACGCCTGCAAACCGCGGATCTTCTGTACTCATGACCATTACCCCAAAAACCGGCGCGCATTATGGACTACCGAGCGACAAGTACGAAGCAACAAGCTACAAGTAAAGAACTTAGATGGCCTTTCGCTGACTAACGTCCGGCTTTTCTCTGTCTGCTGTACGCTCGGGGAAAGGCCGGTGTAGGATGCGCGCCGTTCGGTGCAGGCCGACACCTCTTTTCGTTCCACACCCTTTGGAACCCGACATAACCATGGCATCGCGTAAATTTGGACTCAACCTGGTGATCGTGCTGGCAATTGCAGCGCTATTCACCGGCTTCTGGGCGCTGGTCAACCGCCCGGTCACTGCTCCCAACTGGCCTGAGCAAATCTCCGGTTTTTCCTACTCGCCGTTCCAGCAAGGCCAGTTCCCGCAGAAAGACCAATACCCCACTGACGAACAGATGCGTCAGGACCTTGCGATCATGAGCAAGCTGACGGACAACATCCGCACCTACTCGGTCGACGGCACACTGGGGGATATCCCCAAGCTGGCGGAAGAGTTCGGCTTGCGCGTCACCCTGGGGATCTGGATCAGCCCAGACCTGGAGCGCAACGAACGCGAGATCCAGCGCGCCATTGAGATCGCCAACAGCTCGCGCAGTGTCGTGCGCGTGGTGGTCGGCAACGAAGCCTTGTTCCGCGAAGAAATCACCCCCGAGGCACTGATCGTGCTGCTGGACCGGGTGCGCGCCGCGGTGAAGGTACCGGTGACCACCTCCGAGCAATGGCACATCTGGGAAAAGAACCCGCAACTGGCCAAGCACGTCGACCTGATCGCCGCGCACATTTTGCCGTTCTGGGAATACATTCCGATGGACAAGGCCGGCCAATACGTACTCGATCGCGCCAGGGACCTGAAGAAATTGTTCCCGAAAAAGCCACTGCTGCTATCGGAAGTTGGCTGGCCGAGCAACGGCCGCATGCGCGGTGGCAACGAAACGTCCCCGGCAGACCAGGCGGTGTACTTGCGCACACTGGTGAACAAGCTCAATCGCCAGGGCTACAACTACTTTGTGATCGAGGCCTTCGACCAGCCGTGGAAAGTCAGCGATGAAGGCTCGGCCGGCGCCTACTGGGGCGTTTACAACGCCGCGCGCCAGCAAAAATTCAACTTTGAAGGTCCTATTGTCGCCATCCCGCAATGGCGCGTACTGGCCATCGGCTCGGTGGTGCTTGCCCTGCTGTCCCTGACGCTGCTGATGATCGACGGCTCGGCCCTGCGCCAGCGTGGCCGGACGTTCCTGACCTTTATCGCATTCCTTTGCGGCTCGGTACTGGTGTGGATCGGCTACGACTACAGCCAGCAATACAGCACTTGGTTCAGTGTCACCGTGGGTATCCTCCTGGCACTCGGCGCCCTCGGCGTATTTATTGTGTTGCTGACCGAGGCCCACGAACTGGCGGAAGCAGTCTGGACTCACAAGCGTCGCCGTGAATTCCTGCCGGTCGAAGGGGATTCGGACTACCGCCCGAAAGTGTCGATCCACGTGCCGTGCTACAACGAGCCGCCGGAGATGGTCAAACAGACCCTCGACGCCCTGGCCGCGCTGGATTACCCGGACTACGAAGTCCTGATTATCGACAACAACACCAAAGACCCGGCTGTTTGGGAACCGGTGCGCGACTACTGCGAAACCCTCGGCCCGCGCTTCAAGTTCTTCCACGTCGCGCCCCTGGCCGGTTTCAAGGGCGGCGCGCTGAACTACTTAATCCCGCACACTGCCAAGGATGCTGAAGTGATTGCGGTGATCGACTCGGACTACTGCGTGTCGCCGAACTGGCTCAAGCACATGGTGCCGCACTTCGCTGACCCGAAAATCGCTGTGGTGCAGTCGCCGCAGGACTACCGCGACCAGAACGAAAGTACCTTCAAGAAGCTCTGCTACGCAGAATACAAAGGCTTCTTCCACATCGGCATGGTTACCCGTAACGACCGCGACGCGATCATCCAGCACGGCACCATGACCATGACCCGTCGCTCGGTGCTCGAAGAACTCGGCTGGGCCGACTGGTGCATCTGCGAAGACGCTGAACTGGGCTTGCGGGTGTTCGAGAAAGGCCTATCGGCGGCGTATTACCACGACAGCTACGGCAAGGGCCTGATGCCCGATACCTTTATCGACTTCAAGAAACAGCGTTTCCGCTGGGCCTATGGCGCGATCCAGATCATCAAGCGTCATACCGCCAGCCTGCTGCGCGGCAAGGACACGGAGCTGACCCGTGGCCAGCGCTACCACTTCCTCGCGGGCTGGTTGCCGTGGGTGGCGGACGGTATGAACATCTTCTTCACCGTCGGCGCGTTGTTGTGGTCGGCGGCGATGATCATCGTGCCGACGCGGGTCGATCCGCCGCTGCTGATTTTCGCGATCCCGCCGTTGGCGTTGTTCGTGTTCAAGGTGGGCAAGATCATCTTCCTGTACCGCCGTGCCGTGGGCGTGAACCTCAAGGATGCGTTCTGCGCCGCGCTGGCTGGCCTGGCGCTGTCCCACACCATCGCCAAGGCGGTGCTGTATGGCTTCTTCACCACCAGTATTCCGTTCTTTCGTACGCCGAAAAACGCGGATAACCACGGCTTCTGGGTCGCGATTTCCGAAGCCCGCGAAGAAATGTTCATCATGCTGCTGCTGTGGGGTGCTGCGCTGGGGATCTACTTGGTGCAAGGCCTGCCAAGCAATGACATACGTTTCTGGGTGGTAATGCTGCTGGTGCAATCGCTGCCGTATGTGGCGGCGTTGATTATGGCGTTCCTGTCGTCGCTGCCAAAACCGGCAGCCGCGTCTGAGCCAGCGCCGGCCGCGTAAAAACTTGCGCAATGCACTAAA
This sequence comes from Pseudomonas sp. TE3911, assembly GCF_054062775.1. NCBI lineage: Bacteria > Pseudomonadati > Pseudomonadota > Gammaproteobacteria > Pseudomonadales > Pseudomonadaceae > Pseudomonas > Pseudomonas sp. TE3911. Next base: position 4,073,159 of record NZ_JBSSFP010000001.1, read on the forward strand.
CGGCGGCCTCTGGTCGCCGTTTTGCTATAAGATAACGGCCGTTTTGTCCGCCCGCCCTGCTCTTCCAAACATGCTTTCCGGAGTTTTCCCATGACGGCCCATGCCGACCTTTCGCCGACCCTTCAACTTGCCATCGACCTGATCCGTCGCCCCTCGGTCACACCGATCGACGCCGATTGCCAGAAGCTGATGATGCAGCGCCTGGGCGACGCTGGTTTTGCGCTGGAGCCGATGCGCATCGAAGACGTGGACAACTTTTGGGCTACCCACGGTAAGCACGAAGGTCCGGTGCTGTGCTTCGCCGGTCACACTGACGTAGTGCCGACCGGCCCGGTACAGGCCTGGCAGAACGACCCGTTTGACGCGCTGATCGACGAAAACGGCATGCTCTGCGGGCGTGGCGCAGCCGACATGAAAGGCAGCCTCGCCGCGATGCTGGTGGCTTCGGAACGTTTTGTAGCCGACTACCCGGACCATAAGGGCTCGGTTGCCTTCCTGATTACCAGCGATGAAGAAGGCCCGGCGCACCACGGCACCAAAGCCGTGATCGAGCGCCTGGCCGCGCGCAAAGAGCGCCTGGACTGGTGCATCGTCGGCGAACCGTCGAGCACCACCCTGGTAGGTGATGTGGTCAAGAACGGCCGTCGCGGCTCCCTCGGCGCTACGCTGACCGTACGCGGCGTACAGGGCCACGTGGCCTACCCGCACCTGGCGAAGAACCCGATCCACCTGGCCGCACCGGCCCTGGCGGAATTGGCCGCCGAGCATTGGGACAACGGCAACACCTTTTTCCCGCCGACCAGCTTCCAGATCTCCAACCTCAATTCCGGCACTGGCGCCACCAACGTGATCCCCGGTGACCTGACGGCGGTGTTCAACTTCCGTTTCTCCACCGAATCCACCGTCGAAGGCCTGCAGCAACGCGTAGCAGCCATCCTCGACAAACATGGCCTGGACTGGCATGTGGAATGGGCGCTGTCGGGCCTGCCGTTCCTCACCGAACCAGGCGCTTTGCTCGACGCCGTGTCTGCCAGCATCAAGGCGATCACTGGTCGCGAGACCCTGGCGTCCACCAGCGGCGGTACGTCGGATGGCCGCTTCATCGCCACCCTCGGCACCCAAGTGGTCGAGCTGGGCCCGGTCAACGCGACGATCCATCAGGTCAACGAGCGCATCCTCGCCAGCGACCTCGATGTACTGACCGAAATTTATTACCAGACCCTGATCAAGTTGCTCGCCTGATGCTCGCTTGTCCCATTTGCAGCGCCCCGCTCAACGCGGTCGAAAACGGCGTAGCCTGCCCGGCGGGGCACCGGTTCGACCGGGCTCGTCAGGGTTACCTGAACCTGTTGCCGGTGCAGCACAAGAACAGCCGCGATCCGGGCGACAACCTGGCCATGGTCGAAGCACGCCGTGACTTCCTCAACGCCGGGCATTACGCCCCGGTGGCCAAGCGCCTCGCCGAACTGGCGGCTGAACGCGCACCGCAGCGCTGGGTCGACATCGGCTGTGGTGAGGGTTACTACACCGCGCAGATCGCCGATGCCTTGCCCCACGCCGACGGCTATGCCCTGGATATTTCCAAGGAAGCGGTCAAGCGTGCGTGCAAGCGCAACCCGAAGCTGACCTGGTTGATCGCCAGCATGGCACGTGTGCCGTTGGCCGATGCCAGCTGCCAGTTCCTCGCCAGCGTGTTCAGCCCGTTGGACTGGCAGGAAGCCAAACGCCTGCTCAGCCCCGGCGGCGGCCTGATGAAAGTCGGTCCTACGAGTGGCCACCTGATGGAGCTGCGCGAGCGTCTGTACGATGAAGTGCGCGAGTACACCGACGACAAACACCTGGCTCTGGTGCCAGACGGCATGAGCCTGGCGCACAGTGAAACCCTGGAGTTCACCCTGAGCCTGGCCGACCCCAAAGACCGCGCCAACCTGCTGGCCATGACACCCCACGGCTGGCGCGCCAGCGCCGAGCGCCGTGCCGAAGTGATCGAGGCTGCCGAGCCGTTGCTGGTCACCGTGTCGATGCGTTACGACTATTTCGTGCTTCAATAACCGACTTTAAGTATCCGCGAATGGATTTTCGAATCCCGCAACGAGGAATATCCATGCGCCAACCCGATATCGAGATTTACCTGAAGGACGCCGACGTCGACTACAAGGCCATCGCCGCCTGGCTGGGCGCCGCCCTGGGCCCGTGCACCGACTGGGTCCAGCGTGGCCAGACCTACAAGTGCAAGGCCGGTGACGTGCCGGTCACCTGGCTGCCCAAGGCTGTAGGCAAATGGAACAGCCTGTACCTGGAAAGTGACCAAACCCCGTGGGACGACGACATCGCCTGCGCCCGCGCCGCGTTTGCTGCACTGAACGTTGAAGTGCGCTGCGCGCCGGGGACGTGGGTCGAGGAAGAAGGTGAGGAAAGTGCCGACACCTGGATTCGCATCAGCGCAGACGGTGAAGAGCAGATCACCTGGAAAACTGCCTGAGCCTGAGCGGTAAACCACAATCAACATGTGGGAGGGGGCTTGCCCCCGATAGCGGTGTATCAGCCAATGTGTTCAGTGACTGACACTCTGCAATCGGGGGCAAGCCCCCTCCCACATGGGTTCTGCGGTGTGTAACAAAAACCCGTATTACAAACCGACCACATCCTCCGCCTGCAAGCCCTTCTCGCCGGTCACCACGGCGTATTCCACCTGCTGGCCCTCGGCCAGGGAACGGTGGCCATCACCGCGAATAGCGCGGTAGTGCACGAACACATCCTTGCCATCTTCACGCTGAATAAAGCCATAGCCCTTTGCATCGTTGAACCACTTCACATTACCGGTTTCGCGCGTTGCCATCTGTCTTACTCCCACGTACGTTTTTTTATTGTTGAGTCAGTCGCGTTGAACTGCCGAGTATAAGACAGGCTCAAAAACGATCAACTCAAGTTTACATCGCTGCTTTTTTGCCGATTTTCGGCGAATACGGCACACTACGCGCCCGAGCGCCTGCTCGGTTTTTTCCACTTGAAGCAGCTCGCCTATGACCCGCTCCCCGTTCCGCCGTCTGGTGTTTGGCACCTTGCGCCGACTGTTGTACCTCTGGGTTCGCTCGGAAACGATCAACCAGTCGTCCCTTACCCTCAACCTGGACCGCAGCCGGCCGGTGTTCTACGTCCTGCAATCGCCCTCCCTCACCGAATTGGCGGTGGTCGATGCCGAGTGCACCAAGGCCGGCCTGCCGCGCCCGGTGCTGCCAGTATCGGTTGGCCCGTTGATGGAGCCGGCGGCGTTCTTCTACCTCACGCCTGAACCGGACTGGCTCGGCCGTCAGGACAAGCGCGGCGCGCCGCCCACCCTGACTCGCCTGGTCAACACCCTGAGCGAACACGCCGAAGAGAATGCACAAATCATTCCGGTCAGTGTGTTCTGGGGCCAAACCCCGGCGAGCGAGTCCAGCCCGTGGAAACTGCTGTTTGCCGACAGTTGGGCCGTCACCGGCCGTCTACGCCGTCTGTTGAGCATCCTGATTCTTGGTCGCAAGACCCGTGTGCAATTCTCCGCGCCCATCAACCTGCGTGAATTGATCGAGCACAATAAAGGGCACGAACGCACTGTGCGCATGGCCCAGCGCATCCTGCGTGTGCACTTTCGTAACCTGAAGACAGCCGTAATCGGCCCCGACCTGTCTCACCGCCGCAACCTGGTCAAAGGCCTGGTGAATATGCCGCTGGTGCGTCAGGCGATCCTGGATGAAGCCGAACGGGAAAAAATCAGCCCCGAAAAAGCCAAGGCCCAGGCCCTGCGCTATGGCAACGAAATCGCCTCGGACTACACCTACACCGCGATCCGCTTCCTCGAAGTGGTGCTGAGTTGGTTCTGGAACAAAATCTACGACGGCATCAAGGTCAATAACATCGAGGGCGTGCAAAAGGTTGCCCAAGGCTACGAGGTGATTTACGTGCCTTGCCACCGCAGCCATATCGACTACCTGCTGCTGTCCTACCTGCTGTTCAAGAATGGCCTGACCCCGCCGCATATCGCCGCGGGCATCAACCTGAACATGCCGGTGATCGGCAGTTTGCTGCGCCGTGGCGGGGCGTTTTTCATGCGCCGCACCTTCAAGGGCAACCCGCTGTACACCTCGGTGTTCAACGAATACCTGCACACCCTGTTCACCAAGGGTTTCCCGGTTGAGTACTTCGTCGAAGGCGGACGCTCGCGTACCGGGCGCATGCTGCAACCGAAGACCGGGATGCTGGCGATCACGCTGCGAAGTTTCCTGCGCTCCTCGCGTATGCCAATTGTGTTTGTGCCGGTGTATATCGGCTATGAACGCGTGCTGGAAGGCCGGACCTACCTCGGAGAACTACGCGGCGCGAGCAAGAAGAAGGAGTCGATTTTCGACATTTTCAAAGTGGTCGGCGCGCTCAAGCAGCGCTTTGGCCAGGTCGCGGTCAACTTCGGCGAGCCGATCAAGCTGGCGGAATTCCTCGACAGCGAACAACCCGACTGGCGCACACAGGAACTGTCCCCGAACTACAAGCCGGCGTGGCTCAACGAAACCACCAACCGCCTCAGCGAGCGGGTGGCCCGCCACTTGAACGAAGCGGCGGCGGTGAACCCGGTGAACCTAGTGGCCCTGGCGCTGCTGTCCACCACACGCCTGGCGTTGGACGAACAGGCCATGGCCCGCCAATTGGACCTGTACCTCGCGCTGCTGCGCCGCGTGCCTTACTCACCCCACACCACTCTGCCCGAGGGGGATGGCCTGGCGCTGATCAAGCACGTCAAGGACATGGACCTGCTGTCAGAACAGAGCGACGCCCTCGGCAAGATTGTCTACCTGGACGAGCAGCACGCCGTCCTGATGACCTACTACCGCAACAACGTGCTGCACATCTTTGCCCTGCCGGCGCTGCTGGCGAGTTTTTTCCAGAGCAGTTCGCGGATGAGCCGCGAACAAATTCTGCGCTACACCCACGCGCTGTACCCATACCTGCAATCGGAGCTGTTTATCCGCTGGTCGCTGGAGGAGTTGGACACTGTCGTCGACCAGTGGCTGGAAGCCTTTGTCGAACAAGGTCTGCTGCGCTTCGAAAACAACGTGTACTTGCGCCCGGCGCCAAGCTCGCGGCAATTCGTACTGCTGACGCTGCTGTCCAAGAGCATCGCCCAGACCCTGCAACGCTTCTACATGGCAATCTCGCTGCTGCTCAACAGCGGCCAGAACACCATCAGCGCCGAAGAGCTGGAGGACCTGTGCACGATCATGGCCCAGCGCCTGTCGATCCTGCACGGCCTCAATGCCCCGGAGTTCTTCGACAAGAGCCTTTTCCGACACTTCATCCAGACACTGCTGGAACAAGATGTGCTGCGTCGCGATGAGGCCGGCAAACTGAGTTATCACGATCTGCTCGGCGAACTGGCAGAAGGCGCGGCCAAACGGGTGTTGCCGGCTGAGATTCGCCTGTCGATTCGCCAGGTGGCCCTGCATCGTGTTGATGGCGCAGCCGAACAACCGGATGAGCCTGAAGAAACCCGCTAGATTGAATAAGGCGCCAGCGGGAAGCTGGCGTCGCTGACAAGGAGCCGCACCATGAAAAAGATCATCCTCCTGAGCCTGACCGCCCTGCTGGGAGCTTGCCAATCCATGACCCCTGCCCCCAAGGCCAGCCTCGATGGCGAAGTGTTTTACCTGCAACGCATCGCCCTGCCGCCAACAGCAACCTTGAGTGTCAGCCTGCAGGACGTGTCCCTTATGGACGCCCCGGCCGTGATCCTTGCGGAACAGAAAGGCCCGATCAAAGGCCAGGTACCGCTGCCGTTTCACCTGAATTACGACCCGGCACAGATTAAACCGGGCCACAGTTATTCGGTGAGTGCTCGCATCGAACAGGATGGCAAGCTACTGTTTATCACTACCGAACGTCACGCCGTGCAGCTCAACGGCCAGGATCCGCAGCCGCTGCGCCTGCGGGTTGATGCGGTCGCACACTGATATTTTCCAGATCATAAGGAAGCGCAAATGCTCCGTAACTCCCTTCGCCTCACTGCTCTGTGTGCCGGCCTGCTGCTCGGCGCCAACGCCATGGCCCTGGACCTGAGTAGCCTGTCCCAAGGCGACGCCAGCGGCGGCCTTAAGGATGCCCTGACCCAAGGCGCACAGATCGCAGTGAAACAACTGGGCAAACCCGGCGGTTTCAGCGACAACCCTGAAGTGAAGATCGGCCTGCCGGGCAAACTGGGCAAAGTTGCCGAGAAGTTGAAAATGTTCGGCATGGGCGACCAGGTTACGCAACTGGAAACCAGCATGAACAAAGCGGCTGAAACCGCTGTGACCCAGGCACAGCCGATCCTGGTCAACGCCGTGAAAAACATGAGCGTGACCGACGCTAAAGGCATTCTCAGCGGCGGCCAGGATTCGGCCACCCAATACCTGAACAAAAGCTCGCGCGATGCAATCCGCGCCAAGTTCCTGCCGATCGTCAAGGCCGCTACGGATAAGGTCGGCGTGGCCCAGCAGTACAACGCCCTGGCGGGCAAAGCGGCAGCCTTTGGTGCGGTGGATGCCAAGAGCGCCAACGTCGAAAACTACGTGACCGAACAGGCGCTGGATGGTTTGTTCAAGATGATTGCGCAGCAGGAAGAGACGATTCGCAAGAACCCGGCCGCTGCAGCGACGAGTTTGGCGAAGAAGGTGTTTGGAGCACTATAAGCTGCGCGAGGATCGCTCCCTGCAACGGGGAGCGATTCTAGTGAAAAACTGAATCGGCCAGTCGGCCCATCATCAAGGTTGCGAAGCAGCCAATGGCAATCGACGTGATTCGATTGATCTTCAAGGGCGTGAGCCAACTCTTCTGCATCCCTTCGAAGCGACTCCCCAACAACACCCAAGCGGCCCCTACCGGCACAACCACCAACGCCAATAACCCCATGAACTCGGCATAACCTTGCGCGGCGGTGAACGTATTGGACGGAGCGATAAAGGAAACGATCAGCAAGCCCTTGGGATTCATGACCGTCAACAAAAAGAAGTACAACCCGGTGAAGCGATCTTTGCCAGGGCTGATCTCGCTGTTCTTGCGCTGCCACAATTTGCACGACACATACAGCAGGTAGCACGCCGCCGCCAGTTGCGTCGCCTTCAACGCCCACGGTGAAAACGCCGCGAGATAGAGAAGCGCCACACCCCATGCCGACACTTGCAGCAAATACGCCAGGCACTCGATTAGCACGAGCTTGCAGGATGCCCGAAACCCGAACAACACACCTGCGCGAAACAGCAGGGTGTTGGTAGGGCCAGGGGCAAGCAGTAGCAATATCAGGGCTGAAACAGTGGCCAACATGGTTACGCGACGTCCTTCCTCACTTTGAACCACGCAGCATACAGTGCCGGCAGGAACAATAGCGTCAACGCCGTCGCCACAATCAGCCCGCCCATGATCGCCACCGCCATCGGTCCGAAGAACACACTGCGAGACAGCGGGATCATCGCCAATACCGCCGCGAGTGCCGTCAGCACAATCGGGCGGAAGCGTCGGACGGTGGCTTCGATAATCGCCTGCCACGGCGCCAGGCCAGCCTTGATGTCTTGCTCGATCTGGTCCACCAAGATCACCGAGTTGCGCATGATCATGCCCGACAAGGCGATGGTCCCTAACATGGCTACGAAGCCAAAGGGCTGACGAAACACCAGCAGGAACAGCGTGACGCCGATCAAACCCAGCGGCGCCGTGAGAAACACCATTGCCGTGCGTGAGAAGCTGCGCAGTTGCAGCATCAGCAAGGTCAGCACCACCACAATAAACAGCGGCACGCCGGCCTTCACCGAGTTCTGCCCGCGGGCGGAGTCCTCGACGGTACCGCCGACGTCCAGCAGGTAGCCATCCGGCAGTTCGGCCCGCACGCCTTCGAGGGTCGGCAGGATCTGCTGCACCAGCGTCGCCGGTTGTTCCTTGCCATAGATGTCGGCGCGCACGGTGACCGTCGGCAGGCGATTACGGTGCCAGATGATGCCTTCCTCGAATCCGTATTCGAGGGTGGCGATCTGCGACAGGGCCACGCTTTTGCCGTTGTCGGTCGGCACCGCCAGGCTAGGCAGCAGCGACAGTTCGGTGCGTTCGTGGACCGTGCCGCGCAGGAGGATCTCGATCAATTCGTTGTCCTCCCGGTATTGGCTGACGCTTGAGCCGGTGAGTGAACTCTGCAGGAATTTCGACAGGTTGGCAGTGCTCACACCAAGGGCGCGGGCGCGGTCCTGGTCGATGTTCAGGTAGACAATTTTGCTCGGCTCTTCCCAGTCCAAGTGAACGTTGACCACGTGGGTATTTTCGCGAACCTTGGCGGCAACTTTCCGTGCAAGGGCGCGAACTTCCTCGATGTGTTCGCCGGTCACGCGAAACTGCACCGGATAACCCACGGGTGGGCCGTTTTCCAGGCGGGTGACGCGCGAACGCAGGTCGGGAAATTGTTCGTTGAGGGTTGCGATCAGCCAGGTGCGCAAGCTTTCGCGCTCTTCGATGGTTTTGGCCAGCACCACAAATTGCGCAAAGCTCGCGGCGGGCAGTTGCTGGTCCAACGGCAAGTAGAAACGCGGCGAACCGGTGCCGACGTAAGCCACGTAGTTCTCGATGCCGGCATGGTCCTTGAGCAAGGCTTCCAGGCGTTTGACCTGATCGGCAGTGTTGCTCAGGGACGCGCCTTCGGCCAGTTTCAGGTCGACCATCAGCTCCTGGCGCCCCGAGGCCGGAAAGAACTGCTGCGGCACAAAGCGAAATAGCGCCACTGAGCCGATAAACAGCAGCAGTGTCAGTACGATCACGGTTTTACGTCGAGTGACGCACCACTCCACCAAACGCCTTACGCGCTGGTAGAACGGCGTTCCGTAGGGATCCGGGCCCTCAGCGCCATGTTTAGCTGCGTGAATCTTCGCCAGGTCCGGCAGGAGCTTTTCCCCCAGGTATGGCACGAACACCACCGCGGCGACCCACGAGGCCAGCAACGCGATGGTCACCACCTGGAAAATCGAACGGGTGTATTCGCCGGTGCTCGATTGCGCAGTGGCAATCGGCAGGAAACCTGCCGCCGTAATCAGCGTGCCGGTGAGCATCGGGAAGGCGGTGCTGGTCCAGGCGAAACTGGCGGCCTTGAGCCGGTCGTAGCCCTGCTCCATTTTGATTGCCATCATTTCCACGGCGATGATCGCGTCATCCACCAGCAAACCGAGGGCGAGTACCAGTGCGCCGAGGGAAATCTTGTGCAGGCCAATGCCGAGGTAATACATGGTGGCGAAGGTCATCGCCAGCACCAACGGAATCGCCAGGGCCACCACCATGCCGGTGCGTACGCCGAGGGAGAAGAAGCTCACCAGCAATACGATCGCCAATGCCTCGGCCAATACCTGCACGAATTCCCCGACACTGGTTTTCACCGCTGCCGGTTGATCCGACACCTTGCGCAACTCCATGCCTGCCGGAAGGTTCTTCTGCAAACGTGCGAATTCGTCTTCTAGCGCCTTGCCCAATATCAGGATATCGCCGCCGTCGCGCATGGCCACGGCCAGGCCGATTGCATCGGCGCCCATGTAACGCATGCGCGGTGCCGGCGGATCGTTGAAGCCACGGTGAATGTCAGCTACATCGCCGATACGAAAGGTCCGGTCGCCCACTCGAATCGGAAAGTCACGGATCTCCTCCACTGTCTTGAAGTTGCCCGACACACGCAGTTGCACGCGCTCGCTCGGGGTTTCAAAGAAGCCGGCCGTGGACACCGCGTTCTGTTCCTGCAACGCCTGCTGCACCGCTGCCAATGGCAGGCCGAGGGTGGCGAGCTTGAGGTTGGACAGCTCGATCCAGATTTTCTCATCCTGTAGGCCGAGCAACTCCACCTTGCCCACATCCGCTACCCGTTGCAGCTGAATCTGGATGCGGTCGGCGTAATCCTTGAGCACGGCATAGTCGAAACCGTTGCCGGTCAGCGCATAGATATTGCCGAAGGTGGTGCCGAATTCGTCATTGAAAAACGGGCCCTGGATATCCGGCGGCAAGGTCTGGCGGATGTCGCTAATCTTCTTGCGCACCTGGTACCACAGCTCAGGAATCTGCGCCGAGTGCATGGAGTCGCGGGCAATAAAGGTAACCGTGGACTCGCCAGGGCGCGAGAACGAGACAATGCGCTCGTACTCGCCGGTTTCCATCAGTTTCTTCTCGATGCGCTCGGTGACTTGACGCGAGACTTCCTGGGCCGTAGCACCGGGCCAGTTGGTCTTGATCACCATGGCTTTGAAGGTGAATGGCGGGTCTTCACTTTGTCCCAGCTTGGTGTAGGACAAGGTGCCAACCACGGCCAGTAGGATCATCAGGAACAGTACGATCTGGCGATTACGCAACGCCCATTCGGAAAGATTGAAACCCATCGGGGACTACTCCTTGGCCGCCAGATTCACGACACGGTTGGAGCGATCCACCGGGCGCACTTGCTGGCCCTCGTGGAGCACATGCACGCCCGCGGCGACCACCCAATCGGTGGGCTTCAAGCCTTCCAGCACCGGAACGGTTTTTTCGCCGAAGGCGCCAATGCGCACCGGTACGCGCTTGAGGGTATTGTCCGTTTCCACACGCCAGACGTAAGACGCGCCATTCTCCGCGCTGAGGGCAGACAGCGGCACCGACAGCGGAACGACACCCTCGGTCTGTATGAATACGCGAGCGCTTTGGCCCAATTCCGCCGGGACTTTACCGCCGGTAAACGCCACTCGGGCGGCAAAGGTGCGCGATTTTGGATCGGCTGCGGGAGACAGTTCACGGATGCGTCCCGTAAAACGCTGGTCCGGCTGGCTCCACAACTCCACGGCTACCGGCTGACCGATCTTGAAGCGACCAAAGCCTTGTTCGGGCAGGCTAATGAGCACTTCGCGCTCGCCATCGGTGGCCAGGGTGAACACGGTTTGGCCAGCCGACACCACTTGGCCGACCTCCACGGCGCGCTTAGCGACGACTCCATCCTGCGGGGCACGGAGCACGGCGTAACCGGCTTGGTTGCTGGCCACGTCGAATTCGGCCTTGATCTGCTTGAGGCGCGCTTCGCCGGATCGGTAGAGGTTTTCGGAATTGTCGTACTGAGAACGGCTGACCATCTGACGGTCCATCAGGGTCTTATAGCGATCGCGTTCGGCGCGGACCAGGCTCAGGTTAGCTTGGGCAGCGGCGACTTGGGCGCGGGTAGCCTCCAATTGCAGGCGCACGTCCTGGGGGTCGAGTTCCGCCAACGGTTGGTTGGCCTTGACGCGCTCACCCTCTTCAACCAGGCGTTTGCTGACTTTGCCACCGATGCGAAAGGCCAGGTCCGGCTCATAGCGAGCCCGCACTTCTCCGGGGTAGCTGTCCATCGACTGTGCCGACGGTTGCGGTTGCACCACCATGGCAGGGCGGACGTTAATCTGGGCCGGTTCTTCATGGCCGCAGGCGGCCAACATTAAGACCAGGCTGACAGGCAACGCAAAGGGCAGGAAAGTGCTGCGCATGCTGAAGGACCTTTCGCAAATGAAGCTAGGAATAATTATACTGGCCAGTATGTTATTAATACCAAACTCACCAGTCCAGTATTAAAGGTGAAAATGTCCGACAATCGCGTTAACACCAATAGCCCCGGGCGTCCCAAGGACATGGCAAAACGCCAGGCAATTCTTCAGGCAGCGAAAACTCTGTTTTTGGGGAATGGTTATGCCAGCACCAGCATGGATGCCGTAGCCCTTGAGGCAGGCGTGTCGAAACTGACCGTCTACAGCCACTTCACCGACAAAGAGACCTTGTTCACCGCCGCCGTGGTGGCGACGTGCGAAGAGCAGCTACCGGTGATGTACTTCGAGCTGCCTGAGGGCATGCCAGTCGAGACGGTGTTGCTGAATATCGCGCGCGGTTTTCATCGGCTGATCAACAGCGAGGAGTCGGTGAACCTGCATCGTTTGATGATGACCACCGGCAATCAGGACGTGAAACTCTCACAGATCTTTTTCGAAGCCGGGCCCATGCGCATGCTCCAGGGCATGGAGCGCCTGCTCAGCAAGATCGACCAGAGCGGTGCCCTGAGCATCGACAAACCTTTCACGGCGGCCGAGCACTTCTTCTGCCTGCTCAAGGGCACGGCAAATTTCTGCCTGCTGTATGGCTGCGGCGGGCATCTGAGTGAACACGCCGCCGAAGCCCATGTGCAGGAGGTAGTAGGGTTGTTTATGCGGGCGTACAGGCCTTGAACATCAGGCTTTGAGCGCTTTTTTGGGATAGATGTCATACCGGCTGGACTTGCCGTCCAGCGCATGGCTCGGCTTTGGTCCCTCGATGCACGGCGCCTTGCGGGGGCGCTTGACCACCACGCGATGGCTGGCCAGGGCCAGGGCGGCGGCCAACAAGGCTGGCGCATCCGGATCATCACCCACCAGCGGCCGAAACAGGCGCATTTCCTTCTTCACCAAGGCGGTTTTCTCACGGTGAGGGAACATTGGGTCGAGGTAGATCACCTGGGGCGGCTCGCCTTCCCAGTTCAGCATCACGTCGATGGAGTTGCCCTTGAGCAGCTTCATGCGCGCCACGATTGGCGCCACTTCAAAGTCATCTGCACCACGCGCCAGGCCGTCTTCGAGCAAAGCGCCGATCAACGGCTGGCGCTCGATCAGGCTCATCTCACAGCCCAGGCTGGCCAGCACAAACGCGTCCTTGCCCAGGCCTGCCGTGGCGTCCAGCACCCGAGGGCGCACGCCTTGGGCGATGCCTACGGCTTTAGCGATCATCTGCCCGCTGCCGCCACCATAGAGTCGACGATGAGCTGCACCTCCCTCAACAAAGTCCACCCGCACCGGGCCCGGCGCGTCAGGACCTAGCTGTTGCAGCTGTAGGCCATGCTCGCCAACTTGCAGGGAAAAGTCCGCGTCCGCGAGCTGTAAAGGCAAGCCAAGCAGAGATGCCCACTGCTCGGCGCGGTCCTTAAAACCTTCGCCCAAAGCCTCGACCTGGATGCGGCTGGCCGCTGGTTGTTCGCTCATGAATCACTACGCTCAAAAATATTAAGGATCGGCAAACAGCGGCCGATAAAAATAACAGTCAGGTATTTTGCCAGAGCTGAGCGTCGACCGAGAAAAATGTCAGACATTCTCCCCCTAACCATCGGTGTACTGCCGACCCATAACCACTACGGCCTGCGCAATACTCAAGCGCTGGCCGGGGTGAGTCATGTGTGGCAAGACTTCTTCGCCCGAGCGCTGGCCGAGCAGCTCGGCGATACGCCGGGCGCGCTGGCCGCCCAGGCGCCGGCGCCGGTGGACCCTGCGGTAGAACCCCACGAAGGCGCCGACCTGCTGTCGCAGATCCTCACGCAGCGTGAGTGCGACGTGAAGGACACTGAAATCGCTCCGCCTGAGCCACTTTTCCTGCCGATCGCCGAATTCGAAACCGAATTGCTGCCTCCGGCTGCAACTCCGTTCCCGGACGAAGAAATCGTCGCCCAGCAGCGCCAACAGAACTTCGAAAGCAGTTGGGTACGCCCCATCGTCCTCACCGCAGGCCAACCGCTGCCTGAGCCTAGCCCCGCGCCGCAACCTCGCCCTCTGCACCTGCCGATCGCGGAGTTCGAACTGGACTTGCTGCCGCCGCCCGCCACGCCGTACCCGATCGAAGAGCTGGTGGCCCAACAAAAGGCCTTGGACTTCGACTACCACTGGGCACGCCCACTGATCGCCAACAACCTGCGCCTGGCGGCCTGAGCCTTAGCGACACACCCACCAACGCCCCATGTCCAGATGGAAATGGTTGCGGTGCGCGGCGTTGTAATCCGGGCTCAACACCACGTTGAAATCATCACAGGCACCATCGCGCACCTGACGTAAAAACCGTGCGCTGGCGCCCTCCCCCGGCCAATCCTTGAGCACGCTGATACTGCGTCCATCCGCCAGCCGAAACCCGGCGATATCCAGGGCATTGGCCGAAGCATGCTGGCTGAGCCGCCCCTCGGCCCGACCATAGATATTGCGGCAGGCAAAGCTGCCCAGGTGATCGACCCGCGTGACCGCCTGGCCGAACACCGCCTGCGCCGCCGGTTGCAGGCTGTGGCGCTCAAACAGTGCGAACGCCACCGCCAACGGGCAACTGGCGAGAAAGCTGCTGCTTAATGCCACTTCTGCGCCCTGCACGCGCAAGGTATTGCGCAAAGGGCAGGCGGCGTCTGCGGGCGTGTCCGCCTGATGACTGACACGCAGACCGGACGTTTTCAGCACCTCATCGCACAACGCCGGATCCTCCTGCAGGCGACCCAGTTTGTAGCGGGTCAACAGGTTCGGACTGGCACGCACGTCCAGCGGTGCCCACGGGTTCCACTCAGCGGGCAGCGGCACCCAGCCTCGCCATACGCCCACGGCAACAGCACCGCCGAGCAGCAGCAACGCGCCCAATATTTTGAAAAAACGCACCGCTTAGCCCTTGAAGAACTGATTGGCCGTGCTGAAGGGCATCGAGCGTTCAGTAAAGCTGAACGTGCCCAGTTCATAGACTTCCTGGGCCGCCCGGTAGAATTCACCATAAGCCGCCAGCGCCATGGCCGATCCCACGCTGATGCGCTTCACTCCCATCGCGCTCAATTGCGCCACGCTGAGTTTCAGCCCACCGGACATCAATACATTCACAGGCTTTGGCGCCACGGCCTTGACCACCGCCAACACCTCATCGGCGCTGCGCAAGGCCGGCGCATACAGCACGTCGGCACCCGCTTCGGCGTAGGCCTGCAGACGGCGAATGGTGTCAGGTAAATCCAGGCGACCATGCAGGAGGTTTTCCGCACGGGCCGTCAGGGTGAAGGGGAATGGCAGACTGCGAGCGGCGGCGACGGCGGCTTCCACACGTTCCACTGAGAGGTCAAAGGGGTAGATCGGGTCGGCGCTGATACCTGTGGCATCTTCGATGGAGCCGCCGACAATGCCGCTGGCAGCAGCGCGCAGGATGGTTTGGGCACAGCCTTCGGGGGTATCACTGAAGCCGTTTTCCAGGTCGGCTGCCACCGGCAGTGCGGTGGCCTTGGCGATCATGGCGGCATTGAGCAAGGTGTCTTCCAGGGACAACGCCCCTTCCGCATCCGGGCGCCCCAGGCTGAACGCGTAACCCGCACTGGTCGTGGCGAGAGCTTCAAAGCCGAGGCTGGCGAGCATTACTGCGGAGCCTGCGTCCCAAGGATTGGGCATCACGAAGGCGCGGTCGCGCTCATGCAAGGCCTTGAAGGTTTCGGCGCGTCGGGTTTGGGCATCCATGACTGAATCCTGGCGAAAAAAGGAGCCTTAGAGTAACCCCAGTTGTTCGACTTCGGGTTGCCGATCCAATGTCGGCAACGCGGGCAGGCCAGGCAGACGCGCCATCAGCTGGGCGTGGAAGCGCAGTGCCAGTTGCGCGGCGAGCCGGTTATCCGAGGTGTGCAGGAACACATAGGGCGTGCGGCCCTCTTCGATCCATCCGGCAATTTTCTCCACCCATGGGATCAGGAACGGGTCGTTAGCCTCAAGCTCGGGATGGCCAATAAATCGCACTTGGGGAAACTGGGTCAGCGCGGCCGGGCGTGTGGGCACCTTGGGCTTTTTTGATTGGGCATGCAGCACCGCTGCCGATGTGGACGTGCAACTGAACAATGCGCGCGGGTCGAGGCAGATACGTTCGACGCCACGGTCGCGCAGCAGACGGTTGAGCATGCGCTCGGCATCGCCCTTGGCGAAGAACTCCGGGTGGCGCACTTCCACTGCCAGCGGGCGCTCCAGGCCATCAATAAAACCGGCCAGTTCCGCCAGGCGCTGCGGCGAGAAACTCGCCGACAGTTGCAGCCACAACGGCGAAACCCGCTCACCGAGCGGGCTCATCAAACTGACAAAGCTTTCTGCCGCTGGCAATTGCTCACGCAAGTCGCCGCCATGGCTGATATCACCTGGAAACTTGGCTGTGAAACGAAAATCGTCGGGCATGATGTCGGCCCAGCGCTGCACGGTCGCCGCCGAAGGGCGGGCGTAGAACGTGGTATTGCCTTCAACCGCATTAAAGACTTGGGAATAGAGGGCAAGGTAGTCGCTGGAGCGTGCATCGGCGGGATACAGGTACTCGCGCCAGGCGTTTTCGCTCCAGGACGGGCAACCGAGGTAGTAAGGCAGGCGCATCAGATGTGGATGTCGAGGCCCAACACTTCCATATCCCATTCGACAAAGCCGGCGGTGGTCAGGTAGCTGGCCAGGGCAGTGGCAACGCTTTTGCTCATCGAGCGCGGGAAAACCATGTCTTGTTGACGGGCGGGAAGACCGCTGATTCGTGCTTGAGCGTTGGACTGCGCATCGGGCTGGACTTCGATGAAGTCCGGTGAGTCTTCGACGGACTCGTCTACCGTGACGTTCGCCTTACGTGGCTTACGTTTGATTGGGTAGGACTGTGAGGAAAAGCCGTCTATACGCATCGATGCGAACTCGGTATCGGTGATGGCATTTTAGTGGCGCAATCCGTAGCGCGCAAATGCTCTGGTGATAACTAGAACACATAATTTGAAAAAGGTTTAAAACCCGTGGCAAATTCTGACGATTGGCGACTTTTGCCTCACATTGCCATCATTTTTGGCGTCAAATAATCCCGCGTTCGGCTTTGGTTTGAGCCACTTTATCGCGTAGATAAACCGGCGCAGCCTGATCCGCAGGAATCGCCTCGCCACGCTCAAACGCGAAGCGCGCCAGGGTCAGCAGATCTTCCGCGTGAGGCAACATGGCGGCGTCCTGGCCAACCCGTTGAACGCCGATACGCTCGCCGTAGCCCCAGCCAGTGCCAGCACCAAACCAGTCGCCGCTAGCATCGTCCGGCAATACGGACGATTCCGGTGACTGCACAGCTTCCACGCCCACCAGACGCATCTCGCCAGCGGTTTCGCGGTAGCACCCCCAATAGACCTCATCCATCCGCGCATCAATGGCAGCTGCGACTTGCGAAGCGCCATGCTCACGCAATGCGCGTTGGGCCAGCACCGCAAGGTTGGAGACCGGTAATACCGGGCGCTCCAGGGCAAATGCCAGGCCCTGGACTACGCCAATGGCGATCCGCACACCGGTAAACGCCCCCGGACCACGGCCAAAAGCGATGGCATCGACAGCAGCCAGGGTGGTGCCCGCCTCTTCCAGCAGTTGCTTGATCATCGGCAACAGCTTCTGCGCGTGCAGGCGCGGGATCACCTCGTAGTGGCTCGTAACGATGCCATCGTGCAGCAAGGCAACGGAGCAAGCTTCAGTCGCGGTGTCCAGGGCCAGCAGGGTGCTCATCGGTGTGGGTGTCCAAATCGAAAAAAAGTGCGCCAGTATAAACAACAACGGCCCGCAAGCGGGCCGTTGTTGAGCGAGCCGATCGTAGGATCAGCTCAGTGCTTGCAGCACCTTGGCAGTGATGGCTTCTACCGAGCCAACGCCAGGGATGTGGCTGTACTTCGGCTTGCCCTGGGCAGCGGACAGCTTCTGGTAGAAATCTACCAATGGCTTGGTCTGCGAGTGGTAGACCGACAGGCGATGACGCACGGTTTCTTCAGTGTCGTCTTTACGCTGCACCAGGTCTTCACCGGTGACATCGTCCTTGCCTTCAACCTTCGGCGGGTTGTAGACGACGTGGTACACGCGGCCCGAGCCCTCGTGAACGCGACGACCGGCAATGCGCTGGACGATTTCTTCGTCTTCAACGGCGATCTCGACCACAGCATCCAGCTCAACGCCGGCCTTCACCAGGGCTTCAGCCTGGGGAATGGTGCGTGGGAAGCCGTCGAACAGGAAACCGTTCTTGCAGTCTTCCTGGCTGATGCGTTCCTTGACCAGGTTGATGATCAGGTCATCGGAGACCAGGCCGCCGCTGTCCATCACGCTCTTGGCGATCAGGCCCAGCTCGGTGCCAGCCTTGACGGCCGCACGCAGCATGTCGCCGGTGGAGATTTGTGGAATGCCGAATTTTTCAGTGATGAACTTTGCCTGAGTACCTTTACCGGCCCCGGGAGCTCCCAGCAGAATGACGCGCATCGATGTGCTCCTCAATTTTTTATATAGAGATGACGCTCGGATTCACCGCGTGGGGGCAAATCTCGTAGAAGTATGGCTCGTAAAAATAGGATTCCGGCCGCCCAAACGGCCAAAGGCTGATCAAGATACACAGCAGGCCTTAACCACACAAGCCGCCAAAAGTCGCAGGAACCGCGCCCGGCATGCGCCATAGGTAGGGTGTGCCTGAGTGCAACCCGACGCTATAAACGCCGACCGCCCTTTTCCGGACGGTCGTCGTGGTTTATCTGCAAGCCCTTGAGAACACGCAAAAAACCTCAGCCGGTGTTGCGCAACCCGGCGGCAATACCGGCCACGGACACCAGCAGCGCCTGTTCCAGAGGGCTGTCCTGCGCCGCTTCCTGCTGGCGCGAACGTGCCAGCAACTCAGCCTGCAACAAGTGCAAGGGATCAAGGTAGGTGTTGCGCAGGCGAATGAACTCCAGGGTGTCAGGGCTGTGGGCCAGCAGTTGCGACTGGCCAGTCAGGCCAAGCACCACGTCACACGCCTGCGACAATAGGTCGCGTAAGTGCACACCCAATGGCAACAGATCCGGCTGCACCAGGCGCTCGTCATAGAGACGCGCGATATCGGCATCCGCCTTGGCCAGGACCATTTCCAGCATATCGATACGGGTACGGAAGAACGGCCACTGCTCACGCATCTGCCCCAGCAGTTCACCTTCGCCGCGTTCTAACGCCTTGCTCAACGCCGCTTCCCAGCCCAGCCAGGCAGGCAGCATCAGCCGAGTCTGTGTCCACCCGAAGATCCACGGGATGGCGCGCAGACTTTCTATACCACCAGCACGGCGCTTGGCTGGACGACTGCCCAACGGCAAACGGCCGAGCTCCTGCTCGGGGGTGGACTGGCGAAAATATTCAACGAACTGCGGATTTTCCCGCACCACCGCACGGTAGGCGCTGACACCATCGGCGGCCAATTCGTCCATCAAGTGGCGCCAGGCTGGCTCGGGTGGAGGCGGTGGCAGCAGCGTCGCTTCCAAAACGGCGGCCAGGTAAAGATTGAGGTTCTGCTCGGCGATATCCGGCAGGCCGAACTTGAAGCGGATCATCTCGCCCTGCTCAGTGGTACGGAAACGCCCTGCCACCGAGCCCGGCGGCTGCGACAGGATCGCGGCGTGTGCCGGGCCGCCGCCACGGCCGACGGTGCCACCGCGACCATGGAACAACAGCAGTTCCACCTGTTGCTCGCGGCAGATATCCACCAACCGTTCCTGCGCGCGGTATTGCGCCCACGCAGCAGCGGTGGTGCCGGCGTCCTTGGCTGAGTCGGAGTAGCCGATCATCACTTCCTGCGGGCCCTGCAAACGCGCACGGTAGCCCGGCAGCAGCAACAGCTGTTCGATCACGGGACCGGCGTTATCCAGGTCGGCCAGGGTTTCGAACAGCGGCACCACGCGCATCGGCCGTTGTACGCCCGACTCTTTAAGCAGCAATTGCACGGCGAGCACATCCGACGCGGCGCCGGCCATGGAGATGACATAAGAACCCAACGAGGCAGCCGGCGCGGCAGCCACTTCCTTACAGGTGTTGAGTACTTCGGCTGTGTCCGCCGACGGTTTGAAATAGCCCGGCAGCAGCGGTCGCCGGTTGGCCAATTCCTTCATCAGGAAGCTGATGCGTGCGTCTTCGTCCCACTCGTCGTAACGACCGAGGCCCAGGTAATCGGTGATTTCGGTCATGGCCGCCGAATGGCGACTGGAATCCTGGCGCACATCCAGCCGCACCAGAAACAGGCCAAAGGTCACAGCACGGCGTAAGCAATCAAGCAACGGACCGTCGGCGATCACACCCATACCGCACTCATGCAGCGACTGGTAGCACAGCTCCAGCGGTTCCAGCAGGTCGCGGTTGTTCTGCAACACCTCGGCCGGTGCCGGCGTGCTGCTGCTCAATGCGGTGTGCGCCCATTGGCGTGTGGCTCGCAGACGTTCGCGCAGTTGCTTGAGCACGGCGCGGTAGGGCTCGACGCTGTCGCCAACCTTGGCCTGCAACGCCGGGCTGGCCTTTTGCATCGACAGTTCGGACGCCAAGTGGTCGATATCGCGCAGGTATAAGTCAGCGGCCATCCACCGTGCGAGCAGCAACACTTCACGGGTGACCGGCGCGGTCACATTCGGGTTGCCGTCGCGGTCGCCGCCCATCCACGACGCAAAACGAATCGGCGCGGCTTCCAAAGGCAGACGCAGGCCAGTGGCGGCATGCAGGGCCTGGTCAGCCTTGCGCAAATAATTGGGGATGGCGTGCCACAGCGAATGCTCAATCACCGCAAAGCCCCATTTGGCTTCGTCCACCGGAGTGGGTCGGGTGCGGCGGATTTCTTCGGTGTGCCAGGCTTCGGCGATCAACCGTTGCAGGCGTTGGCGGATCTGTTCGCGCTCAGCCGTGGTGAGGTCGCGGTGATCTTGCAGCGCCAGTTGCGCGGCGATGGCATCGTATTTCTGGATCAGGGTGCGGCGCGCCACTTCGGTGGGGTGGGCGGTGAGGACCAACTCGATCTCCAGGCGCCCCAACTGGCGGGCCAGGGATTCATTGCTATGGCCTTCGCTTTGCAAACGCGCCAGCAATTCAGGCAACACACGGGATTCGAACGGTGCCGGCTGCGACTCGTCACGCCGGTGAATCAACTGGTACTGCTCGGCGATATTGGCGAGGTTCAAGAACTGGTTGAACGCCCGGGCCACGGGCAGCAGCTCGTCCTCCTGCAACTGGTTGAGGCTGGTGCTCAGCTCATCACCGGCACCCCGGCGGTCAGCCTTGGCGCCTTTGCGGATCTGCTCGATCTTGTCGAGAAAATCATCGCCATACTGCTCTCGAATGGTGTTGCCCAGCAGTTCACCCAGCAGGTGAACATCCTCACGCAAGCGTGCATCGATATCACTCATCAGCCAATCTCCAGCCAGAAATCCGGGACGCGCAGGCCTGCCAGAGTGCCGTCAGCATCGTTTTATGACAAGACTTTAAACCTTGCGGCTTGCAGCTAGTCTCAACTGTGAGCCGCCGCATTATCCACGCGAGCGACTGGTCACTCATCACCGCCTGCCATCGCGGGCTTTATTGAGGTTGCCATGAAAATTCGAGAACTGGCCCAGCATTGGGAAGAGAACGCTAAGGGTCGTTTGACCAAGACCGAGTACGCCATCCATCTTGATGTAGAGGCCGCCGCACGGTTGGCGGCCATCGCCGAGATGTACCCCAAGCGCAGTACCGAAGAACTGCTCGGTGAGCTGATCGGCGCGGCCCTTGAAGAGCTGGAAGCCAGCTTCCCCTACATCAAAGGGCAACACGTCATCGCCACCGATGAAGAGGGCGATCCGCTTTATGAAGACGTCGGCCCTACGCCGCGTTTTCTCACGTTGTCGCGGCGCTATCTGCATGACTTGTCGACCAGCGTCGACGAATCCAAGCACTAACCCCCGTCTATCTACCCCTTGTATTCCGGGCCTCCAAGAGGCCCGGCGTACTTCTGCGCGCAGCAAAAGTTCCATTTTTTTACGCTGACCGTTCAGTCAGTTATTTTTTTAGGCAAATCGCCATCTTCTCTGAACTATTCAAAAAAGCCTCCGGTCACAGCCAGTAAGCCATCACTTGGAACAGCCGTTTGAATAGGTGCCCCGCGCTTAACCGCCAGGCCCACAACCGCTGACCACCTGCGATGGATTTTGAAGTTTTTCAGGAGTTATCCAATGGAGTTGAAGACGATGAAGACCAGCACTGCCAAATCCTCGTTTAACCACCTGCGCGGGCTTAAATTGGCCGCGCTGGCAATCGGCACCAGCTTCGTTCTGGCGGGCTGCGCCGGCAACCCTCCGACTGAGCAATACGCAGTAACCCAGTCCGCGGTGAACAGCGCTGTCAGCGCCGGCGGCACCGAGTACGCGGCCGTAGAAATGAAGTCGGCCCAGGACAAGCTCAAGCAAGCCGAAATCGCCATGCATGACAAGAACTACGACGAAGCCCGTCGCCTGTCCGAGCAAGCCGAGTGGGACGCTCGCGTTGCAGAGCGCAAAGCCCAGGCCGCCAAAGCCGACCAGGCTGTGAAGGACTCCCAGAAAGCTGTTCAGGAGCTGCGTCAGGAAGGCATGCGCCCGGCTGCTATCCAGCAGAAATAAGCTGCTGCCCCTGATTGCATTGCACCCGATATCGAATTGAAAGGACGACATGACTATGCGTAAACAATTGATGATCCCTGCCCTGCTGGCGATGAGCGTTGCACTGGCGGCTTGCTCCACCCCGCCAAACGCGAACCTGGAAAATGCACGGACCAACTTCTCGGCCCTGCAGGCCAACCCGAACGCCACCAAAGTAGCGGCTCTGGAAACCAAGGACGCTCAGGACTGGCTGGACAAGGCTGACAAAGCCTATCGCGACAAGGAAGACCAGAAGAAAGTCGACCAACTGGCCTACCTGACCAATCAGCGCGTTGAAGTGGCTAAAGACACCATCGCGCTGCGCGAGTCCGAGGCCAAGCTGAAAAATGCTGGTGACGAACGCGCCCGCGCCCTGCTCGACGCTCGTGACGCTCAGATCAAGCAACTGCAAGACAGCCTGAACGCTAAGCAAACCGATCGCGGCACCCTGGTGACCTTTGGTGACGTGCTGTTTGCTACCAACAAGGCCGATCTGAAATCCAGCGGCCTGGTAAACATCAACAAGCTGGCGCAGTTCCTCCAGGAAAACCCGGATCGCCAAGTGATCATTGAGGGTTACACCGACAGCACCGGCGCCGACGCCTACAACCAGAGCCTCTCGGAGCGCCGTGCCGCTTCGGTTCAGGTTGCGCTGATCAAGATGGGCGTTGATCCACGCCGCATCGTGACCACCGGCTACGGCAAGGAATACCCGGTTGCCGATAATGGCAGCGTGTCGGGCCGTGCCATGAACCGTCGTGTTGAAGTGACCATCTCTAACGATAACCAACCAGTGAAGCCACGCTCTTCCGTCGCTAACTGATTGATTAACGCTGGATAAGAAAACCCACCTTACGGTGGGTTTTTTTTGGGCTCATCGAACTGGACCGTTCGATGCGTATCCTCAGCGGGCAGCTCTATCTTCGCGCCATAAGTATTGTGTGACAGCTTGTCCATCATTTGCTGGAGTTCATGGTCCTGAGCATCCAGCCGTTGCAACGACTCATGCCCCCTCGCCATGTCCAGCATGTTGCGTATTGCAGCAATAGTGATCGCCACGTTTTCGGCCCCGATCTGTGTAAGTCATACCGCATTCAGTGGTTGCTGGCGCGATACGGTTCCAGATATTTCAGTTAAGTACGGGGGCTGCAGCTGCACGATCTACGGGGGCGAGTCGTAAATCGTGAGGTTTTAAGAGGGCTTACTGCTGCAGTTGTGGCGTTTCCTGCCCCATACAACGTACTGCCTGTTTCTTGTTGTTTACCAGCACGCCACTGAGGCCTTTCTGCTCGGTGTCGAACATCACCAGCACGCCATCGACGCACTGCGCCACCTGGGCCGCCGGGGTCAAAGAAATTTTGTAGTCCTCGCCAGGCACGGTTTTGAGCATGGTGAAGTCACTGAGCAACAACGCATCTTCCGGCTTGGCGAAGTGCAGGTAGCCGTAGTACCACAGGCAGCCGACGGTGCCGATGATGGTGCCGATGCCGGTGAGAATCAGCGGGATCATGTTGCGTTCTTCGCTCATTGCGGGCTCTCTGATCAGTCAACTTTAGGAATGGGGTAGTTCGGAATTTCGCCCAGGCGGCGTAGGCCGTTGAAGTGCTGCGGGTCATCCAGGTAGCGCAGCATCACGGTTTGCCAGGTCTTGTCGGCAAAGGTCTGCACATGACCGCCCCGGGTCAATTGCAACACCCTGGGCGGTGGCGCCGCCTGGTACAGACGGATGCCATTGGAAAGCGGCACGATCGGGTCATCCAGGCTGTGGAACAGCAGTTTCGGCACGCCGGTCAGCCGAGGCATGGCGTTGATCGCACTGTCGGCGTCGGGGACCAGCCAGGACAAGGGCACTTGAAACGGCCATGTTAGCCAGGAGGTGCTGAGGGCGAATTGTCCTACGTCACGATAACTGGCTGGCACACCATCCAGTACCAGCGCCTTAAGCCTGGCCTGACGCTCCGGATGCTCTGCCAGGTAATGCACGGCCAGCGCACCGCCAAGGCTCTGGCCGAGAACAATCAGCGGCTGGCCCTGGGTTTCGGGGGCTTTGTCGATCCAACTGAACGCTGCATCCACATCCTGATAGATCGCCGGCAAGGACGGTTTGCCTTCGGACAACCCGTATCCGCGATAGTCCACCAGCAGCACCTGATAGCCCTGCTCCGGCAACCACCAACTGCCACCCAGGTGCCAGGCCAGATTGCCGCCGTTGCCGTGCAAGTGCAGCACCGTGCCTTTGACGGGCACGCCAGCCTTGGCCGGCAGCCACCACGCGTGCAGCTTCACGCCGTCGGCGGTGGTGAGGGTGACGTCGCGGTATTGCAAGTGCGCTTTTTCGGGCGTGAACGGCAGGCCGGGTTCGGGGTAGAACAGCAGGGAGCTGCAACCGTTCAATGTGAGTAGCAGGCATAGAATGCCGAGGATTCTCATCCGTTGAAGCCTCGTGATTAAGATGAAATTGACCGTCTGTTGAAGATTCAATGTGGGAGGTGATTTGCGCCCTCCCACATTTAGACCCGATTTCTTCAGAGGATATTGGAGTAATCCGCCTCGATCCGATCCAGGCTCAAGTGGTTGAGGAAGTTGGAGAAGCACATCCACGCCGCCAATGCGTTCATGTCGCGGAACTGTTCAGGCAGGTACTTGGGCGGCACCACCAGGCCTTCGTCCACCAGTTGGCGCAGGGTACGCATGTCTTCCAGAGTGGTCTTGCCGCAGAACAGCAAAGGCACCTGTTCCAGCTTGCCTTTGCGCACGGCCAACTGGATGTAGTTGTAGACCATGATGAAGCCCTTGAGGTAGGACAAATCCTTGGTAAACGGCAGTCCATTGGGCACCGAGCCACGGAATACGCGACTGGCGTTGCCATAGCTTTCAGCGATTTCAAAGCCTTGCTCGCGGAAGAATTCGAACACCTGCAGGAAATCGGCGCCCTCCTCCACCATGTGAATAGCGCGCGTGCGGTTGGTGAGCTTGCGCAGGCGACTCGGGTAGGAGGCGAAGGTGATGATCTCCATCAGAATCGCCAAGCCCTCCTGGGTCACCGTGGAAGACGGCGGGCCTTTGGACAGGAAAGTGCAGATCGGCTGGTTCTGGCCGTTGAGGGTAGTGCCGACGTGCACCAGGCCTTCATGGACTTCCAGGGCGCGCACGTCGCGATTGTTGAACATCGCATCGGCGCGGATCTTGATGTAGTCGGCCCCCGCCGCTGCATCCGCAACGATGCCGTCGGACTCGAACACGCGAATGGTTTCTTCCGCCTCGCCGAACACCTTGTTCAGGCGGGTTTGCAGCAGGGCGACGGCGTCCTTGGCGGTGAGGGTCTTGGCTTCGTCCTTGAGGTCGCCACGGCCGTCGATGTTATTCAGGTAGTCGGAGAGCATCAGGCCCAGGTCGGCCAGGGTTGGGTCGCCGGCGTGGAACGCATCGGAGGCGGCGCCGTACAGCTCTTGGGAAATCAGGCCGAAGTCCTCGGTGCCGCGCGCTTCGAGCATCCGCACCACCATGCGGTACTCGCGGCACATGCGACGCATGATCTGCCCCACCGGGCTGAACTGGCCGAGGCGACGGGTGATGTCACGCTCGATATTCTGGAATTCCAGCTTCACCGCACTGGAGTCAAACGACAGCGGCCGGTTCAGGTAATAGTCGCGGTCTACGGCAGGCATTGCCTTGCCCTTGGCCTTGAGGAATCCCTGGCGAATAGTGTCGTCCCATTTGACGGCGTCGAGGACGCGAATCGGTGTCTGTGCCAGCACAATGCGATCGGACAAGGTGCGTATCGTCTGCTGGTAATCGTCCACCGGGTGCTTCCTTCTTTAAACGTTATTTGCCCGCACGCTGATAGCGCGCGGCTTCAACGAACACATCGGCATTGGCCGGGTCATCCAGGTAGGCGAATACCCGGTCCATGGGGCTGTCCACCAACACCCCGTCGCCTTCGACGGTTTCTACGGTGCCTCCATCCAATGCCTGTTGGCCGATGGCTTGGCGGATCTGCTCCAGATCCAGGTTGTAGACCACCAATTCGTGCTTTTCGTCGAATTCGAAGCCGGCCAGGATAAAATTCCCACCGAACTTTGTAGGCAACGGCGCCGACAGGTACCACCGATTGCCATGGCGCGACACAGTAAACAGGTACTCATCGCGCTGGCCCGGCGCCGCTTTAGGGTAGCTCACGGCTTTGTAGCGGTGCTCACCGGCGCGAGTGATGTGTAAGCTGAGCGGCTCACCCCAGGCATTCTTGCTGGACCAGTGGCCCAGCAACTCATTCGGCGCCGCTTCACGGCTTGCCAGCGGCTCCTTGAAGGTCACCAAACAACCGCTGAGCAGCAGGAACGACAAGGCGATTAGCGCGATACGCCAGGTTTTCATCAGACACCCTCCGGTGTCAGACCGAGGCCAACACCAAATGCATGTAACGCTTGAGGATCTCAAGCATCTCTTCACCGGTCAGAGGCTCTGCGCCGCCCAACAGGCCCTGATATTCCATCCGACTGATAATCGCCGTCAACACCTTGGCGTCTTGCTGCGGCTCGCGGGAGCCCAACACTTGGAAAAACTGCCCGGTGCCCTGCAATAAAATCTGCTGATGGGAGCGCACCAGTTCGGCCAGGCGCGGGTTCAATAGCGCTTCCTGACGAAACGCCTGTTCGGCCATGAGGTGTTCGCGACGGTTGGTCAGTTGGCGCAGCACATAGTCGGCGGTCAGTCGCGCGATGTCATCGGCCAATTGCGAACGTGACTCCGGACTGCCATCGCCGTAGGCAACCATCTCGCGCAACAGGCCTTCGTTACGTACCCACAGCTTGCCCATGAAGGCAGCGCTGCGTTCGACGTACTGAGCGAAGGTGTCGGTCAGCAGGTCATCGATGTCTTTGAAGTAGTAGGTGGTCGCCGACAACGGCACGCCCGCTTCGGCCGCCACCGCCCGGTGGCGCACGGCTCGTACGCCCTCACGCACCACAATACGCATGGCCGCATCGAGAATGTCTTGCCGCCGTTGCTCGCTGCCCCGACGACTGGCCTTACGGCCCTGGTACTGGACGCTTTCAGCCACGGCAGCGGCAATGCCGGCGGCGCCTTCTTGTGCGATTACGCGGTTCACGACACACATCCTTGAATAGATCAAAACCTGGCGCTGTTTGCTTGACGCTTAAAAACGCCCCATAAAAAAGCCGCCTTATAAAAGGCGGCTTCGGATTTCGCTAGGGTTACGCTTGCGGCCGCATGTGCGGGAACAAGATCACATCGCGGATCGACGGCGAGTTGGTCAACAACATCACCAGTCGGTCGATGCCGATACCTTCACCGGCGGTTGGCGGCATACCGTATTCCAGGGCGCGTACGAAGTCTGCGTCGTAGTGCATGGCTTCGTCGTCACCGGCGTCCTTATCGGCCACCTGAGCCATGAAGCGCTCGGCCTGGTCTTCCGCGTCATTCAACTCGGAGTAGGCGTTGGCGATTTCGCGGCCACCAATGAACAGCTCGAAACGGTCAGTGACGTTCGGGTTGTCATCGTTGCGACGGGCCAGCGGCGAGACTTCGAACGGGTACTGGGTAATGAAGTGCGGCTGTTCCAGCTTGTGCTCGACCAGCTCTTCGAAAATCATCACCTGCAATTTGCCCAGGCCTTCGAAGCCCAGCACCTTGGCGCCGGCTTTCTTGGCGATGGCGCGGGCTTTGTCGATGTCGTTGAGGTCGTCAGCGGTCAGCTCGGGGTTGTACTTGAGGATCGAGTCGAACACCGACAGGCGCACGAACGGCTCGCCGAAGTGGAACACCTTGTCGCCGTACGGCACGTCGGTGCTGCCCAGGACCAGCTGTGCCAGTTCGCGGAACAGTTCTTCGGTCAGGTCCATGTTGTCTTCGTAGTCGGCGTAGGCCTGGTAGAACTCCAACATGGTGAATTCTGGGTTGTGACGGGTCGAGACACCTTCGTTACGGAAGTTGCGGTTGATCTCGAAGACCTTTTCAAAACCACCCACCACCAGACGCTTCAGGTACAGCTCCGGCGCGATACGCAGGAACATTTCCAGGTCCAGGGCGTTGTGGTGGGTTTCGAATGGCTTGGCTGCGGCACCACCGGGGATGGTTTGCAGCATCGGGGTTTCGACTTCGAGGAAGTCACGCGCCATCAGGAAGCTGCGGATGTGGGCGATGACTTGCGAACGCACGCGGAAGGTCTGGCGCACGTCTTCGTTGACGATCAGGTCAACGTAGCGCTGGCGGTAGCGCTGCTCGGTGTCGGTCAGGCCGTGGTGCTTGTCCGGTAGCGGGCGCAGGGACTTGGTCAGCAGGCGCACGCTGGTCATCTCGACGTACAGGTCGCCCTTGCCGGAACGGGCCAGGGTGCCTTCGGCGGCAATGATGTCGCCCATGTCCCAGGTTTTCACCGAGGCCAGGGTTTCTTCAGGCAAGGTCTTGCGGTTGACGTAGACCTGGATGCGACCGGTCATGTCCTGGATCACCATGAACGAGCCACGGTTGAGCATGATGCGACCTGCCACTTTGACCGGGATCGCAGCCTCTGCCAGCTCTTCCTTGGTCTTGTCCGCGTACTGTTTCTGCAAGGCATCGCAGTAGTTTTCGCGGCGGAA
The DNA here is from genome assembly GCF_054062775.1 of Pseudomonas sp. TE3911. NCBI lineage: Bacteria > Pseudomonadati > Pseudomonadota > Gammaproteobacteria > Pseudomonadales > Pseudomonadaceae > Pseudomonas > Pseudomonas sp. TE3911. The sequence continues at coordinate 4,101,959 of NZ_JBSSFP010000001.1, forward strand.
GTCATTGGGGAAGGCATTGCCCTTCGCGCGCTCGGCAGCAAGCTTTTCCTTGCGCAGGGCGATCAGGGAGTTTTCTTCCTGTTGCAGGGCTTGCGGGTCGAGTTGTTGGTCGCTCATGTCTTTAAAATTTCCATCAGGTTCGTTGTCCCCGGCCTGCGGCCGGGGATCGCCGGCAAGCCGGCTCCTACAATCTTTATTACAAGCCGGACTTCAGGCTGGCTTCCAGGTATTCGTCGATATCGCCGTCGAGCACCTTGTCGCAGTCGCTGCGTTCGATGTTAGTGCGCAGATCCTTGATCCGCGACGCATCGAGCACATACGAACGGATCTGGTGACCCCAGCCGATATCCGACTTGGTGTCTTCCAGCGCCTGGGAAGCGGCGTTGCGCTTCTGCATTTCCTGCTCGTACAACTTGGCCCGCAGCATTTTCATGGCGGTGTCCTTGTTGGCGTGCTGGGAACGTTCGTTCTGGCAGCTGACCACGGTGTTGGTCGGTACGTGAGTAATACGTACGGCCGAGTCGGTGGTGTTTACGTGCTGACCACCGGCACCGGAGGAACGGTAGGTGTCGATACGCAGGTCGGCCGGGTTGATCTCGATTTCCACCTTGTCGTCGATCTCTGGCGAGACGAACACCGCAGAGAACGAAGTGTGGCGACGGTTGCCGGAGTCGAACGGGCTCTTGCGCACCAGGCGGTGCACGCCGATTTCGGTACGCAGCCAACCAAAGGCGTATTCACCCTTGATGTGCACGGTCGCGCCCTTGATGCCAGCCACTTCACCGGCCGACAGCTCCATGATGGTAGCGTCGAAGCCGCGTTTGTCGGCCCAGCGCAGGTACATGCGCAGCAGGATGTTCGCCCAGTCCTGGGCTTCGGTGCCGCCGGAACCGGCCTGGATGTCCAGGTAGGCGTTGTTCGGGTCCATTTCATGGCTGAACATGCGGCGGAATTCGAGCTTAGCGAGGTTTTCCTCTAGACGGGCCAGCTCGGCGATGACATCGCCCACTGCGCCTTCGTCGTTTTCTTCGACGGCCATGTCCAGCAGGTCACGGCAATCGGCCAGACCGGTGTTCAGTTCGTCGAGGGTGTCGACGATCTGCGCCAGCGCAGCGCGCTCGCGGCCCAACTCTTGGGCGTATTCAGGTTTGTTCCAGACACTCGGATCTTCAAGCTCACGATTGACTTCGGTCAGACGCTCATGCTTTTGATCGTAGTCAAAGATACCCCCGAATAGTTTCGGAGCGCTCGGACAGGTCCTTGATGGTGTTCAGGATCGGGTTGATTTCCATGGCGGGCAGCACTCGTTGGCGAACTTTTGAAAGCCGGCGAGTATAACGGCAAACGGGGGGGAGCGGCAGCCCGCCTGGCGAAAAGGCAGACTACGCTGGGTTAAATGTGAGAGGGGGCCTGCTCCCGATGGCGGTGTATCAGGTGACTGACCCTCCGCTATCGGGGGCAAGCCCCCTCCCACATGTTGATCGGTTGCGGCCTCGATTCACTCGATGCCGACCTGATTACGCCCATTGTGCTTGGCCGTATACAAGCCCTTGTCCGCCGCCAATATCAGCTGCCGACAATCCGTACCCTGCTGCGGAGTGGTGGTCGACAGGCCGATGCTGATCGTCAGGCTGGAGCCTTCTGCCGGAGCGATATGCGGGATTTTCAACGCCGCGACGGCCATGCGCAGCTTTTCGGCCACCAGTCGCGCGCCTCCCGGTGAGGTGTTCGGCAGCACCAACGCAAACTCTTCACCACCGTAGCGCGCCGGCAGGTCCGAAGGGCGACTGCTGGCATCGCGGATGGTGGCGGCAACTTTGCGCAGGGCTTCGTCGCCTTCGACGTGACCGAAGCTGTCGTTATAGGTCTTGAAGAAGTCCACGTCGATCATCAGCAGCGACAGTTGGGTCTGGTCGCGCATGGCGCGGCGCCACTCCAGTTCCAGGTATTCGTCGAAGTGACGGCGGTTGGACAGCCCGGTAAGGCCATCGGAGTTCATCAGGCGTTGCAGCACCAGGTTGGTGTCCAGCAACTGTTGCTGGCTGACCCGCAGCGCGCGGTAAGCCGCATCGCGCTGCAGCAGCGTCATGTAGGAACGCGAGTGATAGCGGATGCGTGCCACCAGTTCGATGTTGTCCGGCAGCTTGACCAGGTAGTCGTTGGCCCCCGCCGAGAACGCCGCGCTCTTGATCAGCGGGTCTTCCTTGGTGGATAGCACGATGATCGGGATGTTCTGCGTGGCCGGATGATTGCGGTAATCGCGCACCAGAGTCAGGCCATCGAGGCCGGGCATCACCAAGTCCTGCAGGATCACCGTCGGCTTGATGCGGATAGCCTGGGCAATCGCCTGGTGCGGATCGGCGCAGAAGTGGAAATCGATGTTTTCTTCATGGGCCAGGCCGCGTCGGACCGCTTCGCCGATCATGGCCTGGTCGTCGACCAGCAACACCATGGCGGCATTTTCGTCGGTCTTGATGTCGTCGATCTGTAAATCATTCATCTTCAGTCACCTGAATTACTACCTGCAAGCCAGCATCGCGCAAGGTCATGTTCATTGTGCAAAGACCTCCAGTAATCGGGGCGCAATTCTGTCCAGAGGGCGAATTTCAACAGCGGCATCAATCGCCGCCGCCGCTTTGGGCATGCCATACACCGCCGAGCTCTGCTGATCCTGGGCGATGGTCAAATAACCTTGTTCACGCAATAACTTAAGGCCCTGCGCCCCGTCACGACCCATGCCGGTCAGCAGTACGCCGACGGCGTCACCATTCCAGTGGCTGGCCACGCTTTCGAAGAACACGTCGATCGAAGGCCGGTAAATCTCGTTCACCGGCTCTGCGGTATAGGCTAGCGTGCCGTTCTTCAATAGACGAATGTGGTGATTGGTACCGGCCAGCAAGACCACACCGCTTTGCGGCGGTTCGCCTTCGCGGGCCAGGCGCACCGGCAGCCCGGAAGCACTGCTGAGCCATTCGGCCATGCCGGCGGCAAAGACCTGGTCCACATGCTGCACCAGCACGATGGCGGCGGGAAAGTCACGGGGTAAACCCTTGAGCAGGATTTCCAGGGCAGCCGGGCCACCCGCTGAAGAGCCGATAGCCACCAAACTCTGGCGTTTGCCGGAGGTGCGCGCTGACGTGGTTTCGGTGCGCACGCGGCTGCCGCGCTGGCCGATCAGCCAGCCGATGTTGAGGATTTTGCGCAGCAGCGGTGCCGCCGCATCCTTTGGATTGCCTACGCCGAGTGCGGGCGTGTCTACCACATCCAGGGCGCCGTGGCCCATGGCTTCGAACACCCGGCTCATATTGGCCTGGCGGTCGACGGTCACCAACAGGATCGCGCACGGGGTCTCGGCCATGATCTGCCGCGTGGCCTCCACGCCGTCCATCACCGGCATGATCAGATCCATCAGGATCAGGTCAGGCGTCAACTCAGCGCAGCGCTGCACTGCCTCCAGACCATTGCCGGCCACCCACACCACCTCGTGCGAGGGCTCGAAACTCAAGGCGCGGCGCAAGGCCTCCACGGCCAGGGGCATGTCGTTGACGATCGCAACCCTCATGACCGCGCGCCCCCAATCAGCTCCACGACGGCGTCCAGCAACGCGTCGTCGTGGAAGCTGGCCTTGGCCAAGTAATAATCGGCGCCGGCATCCAACCCACGGCGACGGTCCTCTTCACGGTCTTTGTACGACACCACCATCACCGGCAACGATTGCAGGCGAGTATCACGGCGCAAGAGTGTGACCAATTCAATACCGTCCATGCGAGGCATATCAATGTCAGTGATCAGCAGGTCGAAGTCTTCGGAACGTAAGGCGTTCCAGCCGTCCATACCGTCGACCGCAACGGCCACTTCGTACCCGCGATTAAGCAGCAATTTACGTTGCAACTCACGCACGGTGAGCGAGTCATCCACGACCAGTACGCGTTTGCGCGGCGCCTCGGTGACCTGCTGGCTGCGCCGGGCGATGCGTTCCAGGCGCCCGGTGTTGAGCAGCTTGTCCACCGAACGCAGCATGTCTTCCACATCGACGATCAACACCACCGAGCCGTCATCCAGCAAGGCGCCGGCGGAAATATCCTGGACCTTGCCCAGGCGGTCATCCAGCGGCAACACCACCAGGGTTCGCTCGCCGATGAAACGTTCTACGGCGATACCGTACACCGCATCGCGCTCGCGGATCACCACCACCTTCAAGGTCTCGTCATTGGTCTGCCCCGGCGGGCGCTGTAACAGCTGGCTGGCGGCGACCAGGCCAACATGCCTGCCCTCGTGCCAGAAATGCTGGCGGCCTTCGAGTTGCACAATGTCGTCGGGGGCCAGGTCACACATACGTTCTATATGCGCCAGCGGGAACGCATAGGCTTCTTCGCCAACTTCCACCACCAGGCTGCGCACCACCGAAAGGGTCAGCGGCACCTCCAGGTGAAAACGACTGCCCTGCCCCGCCGTCTGCTCCAGCACCACCGCGCCGCGCAACTGGCGGACCATATGCTGCACCGCATCCAGTCCGACGCCGCGCCCGGACACCTCGGTAACCTTGTCGCGCAGGCTGAAACCCGGCAGGAACAGGAACGTCAGCAGTTCCTCTTCGCTCAGGTTCAGCACGGTCTCCAGGGTCGACAGATGCCGGTCGACAATGGTCCCGCGCAGGCGCTCCAGGTCAACGCCGTTGCCGTCGTCGCTCAGTTCCAGCACCAGTAGACCGGCCTGATGGGAGGCGCGCAGGCGGATCAAGCCTTCGGCGGGTTTGCCGGCCAGCAGGCGCTGGTCGGGCATTTCGATGCCGTGGTCGACGGCATTGCGCAATAGATGGGTGAGTGGCGCTTCGAGCTTTTCCAGCACGTCACGGTCGACCTGGGTCTTTTCGCCCTCGATCTCCAGGCGCACCTGCTTGCCGAGGCTACGGCCGAGGTCGCGCACCATACGCACCTGCCCGGCCAGCACATCGGCAAACGGACGCATGCGACAGGCCAGCGCAGTGTCGTAGAGCACCTGAGCGCGCTGCCCGGCCTGCCAGCCGAACTCATCCAGCTCGGCAGTTTTTTCCGCCAGTAAGGCCTGCGCCTCGCTCAGCAGGCGACGGGTATCAGCCAGGGCTTCCTGGGCTTCGAGGTTCAGATCCAGAGTCTTGAGATGACCGTCCAGTGTGTCCAGGGCGCGCACGCTATTGCTTTGAATACGTTTGAGGCGCTGCATGCTGGCCAGATAGGGCTTGAGCCGCTGGGTTTCCACCAGGGATTTGCTCGACAGATCCAGCAGACTGTTCAAGCGCTCGGCGGTCACGCGCAACACGCGCTCGCCGCCTTCGGTCATGCGCTTGCCCTGACGCGGCGGATCGCTGGCAACAGGGGGAGCGGGCTCGGGCTCCGGCGGCAATTCTTCGATGACCGGCGCGGGTGCAGGCTGGGACACGACAGGCGGTGGCGCAGCTTTGGCGGTGGGCTGCGACGGATCCAACAGGCGCTCCATCAACGCCACATAAGCGTCGATGTCCGCTGGCCCCACGGTGTTTCCCGGGGTGGCGATGCGCATCAGCAGGTCGGTGCCTTGCAGCAAGGCGTCAATGTGTTCGGGTTGCAGGTACAGGCGACTTTCCTGGGCGCTGACCAGGCAATCCTCCATGACGTGGGACACGCTGACACCCGCATCCACCCCCACGATCCGCGCCGCGCCCTTGAGCGAATGGGCCGCGCGCATGCAGGCTTCAAGCTGATCGGCCTGGGTCGGGTTACGCTCCAGGGCCAGCAGGCCCGCGCTCAGTACCTGGGTCTGTGCATCGGCTTCCAGGCTGAACAGTTCCAGCAGCGAGGCGTCGCGCATCTGGTCGGGGGTCATGTGAGGCTCCGGGTCACGGCGGACAACAATTGCGCCTCATCCAGCCAACGCAGGCTGCGGCCCTTCCATTGCAACACGCCCTGAGTAAAGCGTGCGCTGGCCTGGGAGCCAGGCGCCGACGCAGCGTTCAAGGTGCGCTCATCGATGGCATGGATGCCGTCCACTTCGTCCACCGGTACCACCACTTGGGCCATCCTGCGCGGCGATGATCAACATACGCGGCATGATCCGCCCGCCACTGGCGCCGTGACCGGTGTTGTCCAGGCCGAGCAGCTCCACCAGAGACAGGCACGCCACCAGCGCCCCCCGCACGTTCGCCACGCCGAGCAAAGCGCGGGAACGCTGGTGCGGCAGCGAGTGAATCGGTTGCAACGGAGCCACCTCCACCAGGCAGCGGGTGGCGATACCCAACCACTCTTCACCGAGACGGAACATCAGCAACGAGCGGGTGACGATCTCTTCGTCGACTTCAACTGCAGCGGCCGGACGATGGTCGTCCTGCTGCAGGGCGTAGCGATCCAGCAGGCGCGTGGCGGCCGCTGAGTACACCGCACAGTTGCGGCAGTGGATATGGTCCACCAGCAGCGGGCAGGACTTGTCGCCGTGGATACCGATCCGGTTCCAGCAGTCGTCGATGGCCTGGGTGTCGGCCATAGTCAGGTCCAGGCCGGCGGTGTCGAGCGCGTCGGGGCTACTCATCGTTTGGACTCACTGTCTGCTCGCTCGCTACGGGCGGCCCGCGCTTGCAAACGGCGCGCCCCCGCGCTGTCGCCCTGGGATTCGAGCAACGCGGCCAGGTGAATCAAGGCCTGCGGGTGCTGAGGTTCCAGGTACAAGGCTTTCCGATAAAACCCCTGAGCCTCCAGGGCGCTGCCGGCCACATCGCTGAGCAGCCCCAGCCAGTAGAACACTTGGGCGGCTGGCGGGTGGCTGTTCAAATACTGCTCGCAGGCGACACGGGCCTCGGCACTCTTGCCTTCGTTGGCCAAGGTGGCGATACGGCTGAGCAAGGTACCCGCGTCGGAAGGCGGCGGTGGCTTGATCGGCACCACCTGGGCGCTCGCGGTACTGAACGGCCTTGGCTTGACAGGGATGGGCGCCGCGCTGCGCTGAGGGCTCGGTATCGGCACGAATACCGGCGCCGGCAGGTTAGGTTCGGCGTGCCGACTGAAGGCGAAAGACTGCGGCACCCCGATCGAACGCATGCCATGCCGGCCCAGCAGGCTGCCCTCGGCCGGGCCGATAAACAGAACGCCGTCTACGTGGGTCAGGCCCTTGAGCACATCGAACACTTGCTTCTGCGTCGGCTGGTCGAAATAGATCAAAAGGTTGCGGCAAAACACGAAATCGTAGCTCGCCTCGTTCGCCAGCAGCGTCGGGTCCAGTAAGTTGCCGACTTGCAGACGCACTTGTTCGCGCACGCGGTCGGCGATGTGGAACCCGTCGCTGTGTTCAGTGAAGTGGCGATCGCGAAAGGCAATATCGCTACCGCGGAACGAGTTTTTGCCATACACCCCGCGCCGCGCACGCTCCACCGACAGCGGGCTGACGTCCAGGCCCAGCACCTTGAACTGATGCGGCGCCAGGCCGGCATCGAGCAGGGCCATGGCAATCGAATAGGGTTCTTCACCGGTGGAGCACGGCAGGCTGAGGATGCGCAGTGCGCGCATCTGCTTGATCTCGGCCAGGCGTGCAATCGCCAACCGAGCCAGGGTCGCAAAGGATTCGGGGTAACGGAAAAACCACGTCTCGGGAACGATCACCGCTTCGATCAGTGCTTGCTGCTCGTCGTGGGAGCTTTGCAGGCGCTGCCAGTATTCGCCTGGCGTCTGCGCCTGCACGGCCTGGCTGCGCTGGCGCACGGCGCGCTCGATAATCGCCTCGCCGACCGACGCGACGTCCAGGCCGATACGTTCCTTGAGGAAGGCAAAGAAGCGCGGGTCGTTGCTCATACGCTCAGCTCGGCAGAAAACAACAGGGCGCGCACGTCATCGGTGAGCACGTCATTCACGCCGATCCATTGCATCAGGCCCAACGCATCCTCACGCACCGGCCCCAAATAGCGCGCCTGGGGGTTCTCCAGGCCATAGGGCTGAAATTCCGCAGGATCGCAACGCAGGGTATCGGTGGCCTGCTCAAGGATCAGCCCCAACCGGCGAGACTCGACCCAGGGTTGCGGCTGGTAATTGACCAACACCAACCGCGTGCTGGTACGCGCCTGGGCCGCCGTACCGAAGGTCAGCGCACTCAGGTCGATGACCGGCACCAACGCTCCGCGATGAGCAAAGATACCCGCCACCCAAGAGGGCGCATGGGCAATGGGTTTGAGCGGCAGGCGCGGCAGCACCTCAGCCACTTCGGTGGCCTTAAGGGCATAACGTTCACTGCCGATGTGAAACACCAGGAACAACGCCTTTTTCGCTGCCGGGACGGCGCCGCGTTTAGCCGCGAGGTCGCTCATCAGACTTTGAAACGCGACACGCCGCTGCGCAGACCCACCGCAACCTGGCTCAGTTCATCAATGGCAAAGCTGGCTTGGCGCAGGGATTCGACGGTCTGGCTGCTGGCATCACCCAACTGCACCAGCGCGTGGTTGATCTGCTCGGCGCCGGTGGCCTGGGCCTGCATGCCCTCGTTGACCATCAACACCCGCGGCGCCAGGGCCTGTACCTGATGGATGATCTGCGACAGTTGCTCGCCCACTTGCTGCACTTCGAACATGCCGCGGCGCACTTCTTCGGAGAACTTGTCCATGCCCATCACTCCTGCGGAAACCGCCGACTGAATCTCACGCACCATCTGCTCGATGTCGTAAGTGGCCACGGCGGTCTGATCGGCGAGACGACGCACTTCGGTGGCGACCACGGCAAACCCGCGGCCGTATTCACCGGCTTTTTCCGCTTCGATGGCGGCGTTCAGGGACAACAGGTTGGTCTGGTCGGCGACTTTGACGATGGTCACCACCACCTGGTTGATGTTGCCGGCCTTCTCATTGAGGATCGCCAGCTTGGCATTCACCAAGTCGGCGGCCCCCATCACCGAGTGCATCGTCTCTTCCATGCGCGCCAAACCCTGCTGGCCGGAACCGGCGGCCACCGAAGCCTGGTCGGCAGCGGTGGAGACTTCGGTCATGGTGCGCACCAGATCCTTGGAAGTGGCGGCGATTTCCCGCGAAGTGGCGCCGATCTCGGTGGTGGTCGCGGCAGTTTCGGTGGCGGTGGCCTGCTGCTGCTTGGAGGTCGCCGCAATCTCCGTCACTGAGGTGGTGACCTGAACCGAAGAGCGTTGCGCCTGGGAAACCAGAGCGGTGAGCTCGGTCATCATGTCGTTGAAGCCGGTTTCTACCGCGTTGAATTCGTCCTTGCGCTCCAGATTCAGGCGCTTGCTCAGGTCGCCAGTGCGCATGGTGTCGAGGATTTCGACGATGCGCTGCATCGGCGCCATGATCGCGCGCATCAGCAGCAGGCCGCACAGGCCGGCGGCGAGGATGGCGATGATCAGCGACACGCCCATGCTGATCTTGGCCGACAGAACGGCATCGTCAATCGCCGCGGTGGCGCGATCAGAGACGTTTTTGTTCTCCGTAATAATGTCATTGAGCTTCATGCGACCTTCGATCCAGATCGGCGTCAGTTGCTCTTCAAGCAACTCGCGTGCAGCGGGCAAGTCGTTGTTCTGGACGCGGTCCAGCAACTGCTCAAGGACCTTGTTGTAATTGATGTGTGCGGCTTTGAAGTTATCGAACTCCATGCGATCAGCCTGGCTGCGCACGGTTTTTTCGTAATTGGCCATCTGTTGCTCAATACGCGCTTCGAAGGCCTTGTAGTCGGCCTTGTCGGTATTGGTGAAGGTTTTATCCTCACGCAGACCAATGATGTCGATGGTCTGAAGGTAACTGTCGACCCACGCGCTGCGGATCATAGAACTGAGATAAACCCCCGGTACCGCATCGTCGCGGACGGCTTCCTGACTGGTTTCGATCTTCAGCAACCGTGAGTAGGAGACCACAACCATTAACAGCATGATGGCGATAATGACCGCAAAACTTGCCAGGATGCGTTGGCGCAAGGTCCAGTTCTTCACAGTAATTCCTCGAAGGGCCATTCAAATGGAGGGGAGTATAGCTGAGCAGAAGGCCTCATTAATCAATGGGTTTTGATGCAGCGCTCATGGAATGCAAAAACACCCTGGGGCATTCAGCCAGCCAGGGTGCTTTATCTATACAGAGATGCTCAGAGGGTAGCTTGACGCACCTGCTTTTCCAGCTCCAGCTTCAAGCCAGGCTCCAGTTTCAGTTGGCGGGCCAATTCGTCCAGATAGGCCTTTTCCATGAAGTTTTCTTCGTCGACCAGCATCACGCTGGCGATATACATTTCGGCAGCCATTTCCGGGGTGCTTGCCGCGCGGGCGACATCGGCCGGGTCCAGAGGTTTGTTCAGCTCGGCGTGCAGCCAGCTTTGCAGCTCGCGGTCGTTATCCAGCTTGGTGAACTCCCCCTCGATCAGCTCTCGCTCGCGCTCATCCACATGGCCGTCGGCCTTGGCTGCGGCAACCAGCGCCTTGAGAATGCCTTGGCTGTGCTGCTCGACTTGGGCCGGTGGCAGGCGGTCGATGGTCTGCGGCTCGCCCTTGGGCGCATTGGCTTGATTGGCCTGCCAGTTGCCGTAGGCCTTGTAGGCAATGACGCCCAATGCGGCCAGCCCGCCGTAGGTCAGGGCTTTGCCGCCGAATTTGCGCGCCTTCTTGTTGCCCATCAACAAGCCCATGGCACCGGCTGCCAGGGCGCCGCCACCGGCACCGCCAAGCAGGCTGCCCAACCCTCCGCCGCCAAGCAGTCCGCCCAAGGCGCCTTTGTCGTCCTGCTTGCGTTGGCCGCCAGCCTTGCTTTGCAGCATGTCCTGGCCGGACTTGAGCAACTGATCGAGCAATCCACGGGTATTCATTCGTAGCCTCCAGACACTTGGGTTCATAGGACCAATAGGCCCCCAGCGTAAAACTAAGTGCCAAAAAGCCCCGATCTAGAGTGCTTCCAGATGTAACGTCACTGCCGTTCGCTAAAACCGATATACACTCGGACAAATCTATAAAAACACCCCACTGGTAATTCCAGCATGATGACCTTGCGTCAAATCCGGCACTTTATCGCCGTGGCCGAGACCGGCTCGATCTCCGCCGCCGCGCAGACCGCGTTTATTTCCCAGTCGACCCTGACCCTGGCGATCCAGCAATTGGAGCAGGAAATCGGGGTAAACCTGTTCAACCGCCACGCCAAGGGCATGACCCTCACCCACCAGGGCCACCAGTTCCTGCGCCAGGCGCACTTGATCCTCGCCACCGTCGACAACGCCAAGCGCAGCCTGCAACAAAGCACCGACCAAGTGGCCGGGCAATTGATCATCGGCGTGACCAGCCTGGTGGCCGGCTACTACCTCGCCGACCTGCTCACCCGCTTCCAGCGCGCCTACCCCAATGTGGAAATCCGCGTGATGGAGGACGAACGCCCCTATATCGAGCATTTGCTGGTGAGCGGCGAAATCGACGTCGGCGTGCTGATCCTCTCCAACCTCGAAGACCGCCACGCCCTTCAGACAGAAGTCCTGACCCACTCGCCCCATCGCCTGTGGCTGCCGGCGCAGCACCCGCTGCTGGAGCACGACAGCATCAACCTGGCCGATGTCGCGCGCGAGCCGTTGATTCAGCTGAATGTTGATGAAATGGGCCAAAACGCCCAGCGCCTTTGGACCAGCGCAGGCCTGCAACCCCGCGTCACGCTGCGTACAGCATCGACGGAGGCAGTGCGTAGCCTGGTGGCGGCAGGATTAGGCGTGTCGATTCAGCCAGACATGACCTACCGCCCATGGTCCCTGGAGGGCGACATCATCGAGGCACGGCCGATCGCCGACCTCAGCCAGACCCTCGATGTGGGCCTGGCGTGGCGCCGAGGCACCGCGCGTCCCGCGCTGGTAGACCCGTTCCTCACCGTGGCCCGGGAACAGCCGCACCCACGCAAGCCATCTATTTAATCGAATGCTGCATTCAGTATTTAGTATTTGTTGACCTCGCGCCTGACCACTACTCTCAGTTCATCCATAAGAGAAGGTCCGGCGCCTTGTAAGAGAACGCCCATGACCACACAAGAAAAGAGATCGCGAAAAATGTCCGGCGCGCCCACCCCGCTGCTTACTGCGTTGCTGATCGACGGCGAACTGGTCCAGGGCCAGGGATTCGCCGAGCCGATCATCAACCCGGCCACCGGTGAAGTGCTTACCCAAATTGCTGAAGCCAGCACCGAGCAGGTCGAATCAGCCATCCTCGCGGCCCACCGCGCATTTGCCAGCTGGTCGCGGACCACGCCGCAACAGCGTTCAAACATTCTTCTGGGCATCGCTGATGCCATCGAAAAACAAGCCGATTACCTGGCCCGCCTGGAATCCCTGAACTGCGGCAAGCCGTTGCACCTGGCACGTCAGGATGACTTGAGCGCCACCGTCGACGTGTTCCGCTTCTTCGCCGGGGCCGTGCGCTGCCAGACAGGGCAACTGAGCGGCGAATACCTGCCGGGCTACACCAGCATGGTGCGGCGCGATCCAATTGGCGTCGTCGCCTCCATCGCACCGTGGAACTACCCGTTGATGATGGCCGCCTGGAAGATCGCCCCGGCGCTGGCTGCCGGTAATACCTTGGTGTTCAAGCCGTCGGAACATACGCCGCTGTCGATCCTCGCGCTCGCCCCTGTGCTGAAGGATTTGTTACCACGCGGGGTCATCAACATTCTCTGTGGCGGCGGTGAAGGTGTGGGCAGTCATCTGGTCAGCCACCCGAAAGTGCGCATGGTTTCCCTGACCGGCGATATCGTCACCGGGCAGAAAATCCTGCAAGCCGCGTCCAAGACGCTCAAACGCACGCACCTGGAACTGGGCGGCAAAGCGCCGGTAATCGTGTGTAACGATGCCGACCTGCAAGCCGTGGTCGAGGGTGTGCGCGCCTACGGTTACTACAACGCCGGTCAGGACTGCACCGCCGCATGCCGCATCTACGCCCAGGCGGGGATTCACGACAAATTGGTCGCCGACCTCGGTGCGGCGGTCAGCAGCCTGCGCTTTGCCGGCAAGCGTGATGCCGACAATGAACTCGGCCCGCTGATCAGTACGCGCCAGCGCGACCGCGTGGCCAGTTTTGTCGAGCGTGCCCTCGGCCAGCCGCATATCGAGCGGGTCACGGGCGCCGCCGTGCATTCCGGCGCGGGCTTCTATTACCAGCCAACCTTGCTCGCCGGCTGTAAACAGAGCGATGAAATTGTGCAGCGCGAAGTGTTTGGTCCAGTGGTAACCGTGACCCGCTTCGATGAGCTGGAACAGGCGGTGGACTGGGCCAATGACTCCGAATACGGCCTGGCCTCCTCTGTGTGGACCCAGAATCTGGACAAGGCCATGCAGGTAGCCGCACGCCTGCAATACGGCTGCACTTGGATCAACAGCCATTTCATGCTGGTCAGCGAAATGCCCCACGGCGGCTTGAAGCGCTCGGGGTATGGGAAAGATCTGTCCAGTGATTCGCTACAGGACTACAGCGTGGTGCGCCACATCATGGCCCGCCACGGCCAACATCTTTAAAACAACAACTAAGCTTTTGCGTCACCGGTTGCACAACTGCCCCGACCATAATTAAAGAAGAGGGAACCCCCATGTCCGCGCACAAGACCGCACTGCTCAGTGCCTTGACCACCGCGCTGCTGGCCAGCGTCAGCATTCAGGCCGCCGAACCGCTCAAGGCGATTGGCGCTGGCGAAGGCCAGCTGGATATCGTCGCCTGGCCCGGCTATATCGAACGTGGCGAAAGCGACAAGGCCTACGACTGGGTCACTGGTTTCGAGAAGGAAACCGGCTGCAAGGTCAATGTGAAAACCGCCGCCACTTCTGACGAAATGGTCAGCCTGATGGCCAAGGGCGGGTATGACCTGGTCACCGCGTCGGGCGATGCGTCGCTGCGGTTGATCGTCGGCAAGCGTGTGCAGCCGATCAACACCTCGCTGATCCCAAACTGGAAAAACATCGACCCACGCCTTAAAGACGCGCCGTGGTACGTGGTCGGCCAGCAGACCTACGGCACCCCGTACCAATGGGGCCCGAATGTGCTGATGTACAACACCAACGTGTTCAAGACCGCGCCCACCAGCTGGGATGTGCTGTTCAACGCCCAGAACCTGCCGGACGGCAAGCCGAACAAAGGCCGCGTGCAGGCCTATGACGGCCCGATCTACATCGCCGATGCAGCGCTGTATCTCAAATCGACTCAGCCGGAACTGGGCATCCAGAGCCCATACGAACTGACCGAAACCCAGTACAAAGCCGTGCTCGATCTGTTGCGCGCCCAGCAACCGTTGATCCACCGCTACTGGCACGACACCACCGTGCAAATGAGTGACTTCAAGAACGAAGGCGTGGTGGCCTCCAGCGCCTGGCCGTATCAGGTCAACGGGCTGGTCAATGAAAAGCAGCCAATTGCCTCGACCATTCCGAAAGAAGGCGCCACCGGCTGGGCCGACACCACCATGTTGCACAGCGAGGCCAAGCACCCGAACTGCGCCTACAAGTGGATGGACTGGTCGCTGCAGCCGAAGGTCCAGGGCGATGTCGCCGCCTGGTTCGGTTCGCTGCCAGCGGTGCCTGCGGCTTGTAAGGAAAGCGAACTGCTCGGCGCCGAGGGTTGCAAGACCAACGGGTTCGACCAGTTCGACAAGATCGCCTTCTGGAAAACCCCACAGGCTGAGGGCGGCAAGTTCGTACCGTACAGCCGCTGGACCCAGGATTACATCGCGATCATGGGCGGCAGGTAAGGCCTTCCAAACGACCTAGGTCCCCTGTGGGAGGGGGCTTGCTCACGATAGCGGTACATCAGACAAACCTGTGTTGCCTGACACACCGTCATCGGGAGCAAGCCTCCTCCCACATTGACCGCACTCAATAGATGTTTTGTTTTTTCAGAAGTCCAGGCCGGGCCGCTGCGACGACCCGCGCCTTTTTGGAGCACCGCACCATGACGCTTGCAGTCCAATTCACCCACGTTTCCCGTCAGTTCGGCGAAGTGAAAGCCGTCGACCGGGTTTCCATCGATATCCAGGACGGCGAGTTCTTTTCCATGCTCGGCCCTTCCGGCTCGGGCAAGACCACTTGCCTGCGCCTGATCGCCGGTTTCGAGCAACCGAGCGCTGGCTCGATCCGCATTCATGGCGAGGAAGCCGCCGGCTTGCCGCCGTATCAGCGTGACGTAAACACCGTGTTCCAGGATTACGCACTGTTCCCCCATATGAATGTGCGCGACAACGTGGCCTACGGTCTCAAGGTCAAAGGCGTGGGCAAGGCCGAACGCCTGAACCGCGCCGAAGAAGCCTTGGGCATGGTCGCCCTCGGTGGTTACGGCGACCGTAAGCCGGTGCAACTTTCAGGTGGTCAGCGCCAGCGTGTGGCACTGGCACGCGCACTGGTCAATCGCCCCCGCGTGTTGCTGCTCGATGAACCCTTGGGCGCCCTTGACCTCAAGCTGCGCGAACAGATGCAAAGCGAGCTGAAGAAGCTGCAACGCCAGTTGGGCATCACCTTTATTTTCGTGACCCACGATCAAACCGAAGCGTTGTCGATGTCCGACCGCGTGGCAGTGTTCAACAAAGGCCGCATCGAACAAGTCGACACCCCGCGCAACCTGTACATGAAACCGGCTACCTCATTCGTCGCCGAATTCGTCGGCACCTCCAACGTGATTCGCGGCGAACTGGCCCAGCGCCTCAGCGGCAGCGCGCAGCCATTTTCGATCCGCCCGGAACACGTGCGGTTTGCCGACGGCCCACTGGGTGCTGGCGAAGTGGAAGTCAGCGGCCTGCTGCATGACATCCAGTACCAGGGCAGCGCCACCCGCTATGAGCTGAAACTGGAAAACGGCCAGGCGCTGAACATCAGCCAGGCCAACAACCAGTGGCTGGATATCAGCAGCGGCCATCAGGTCGGCCAGTCCATTACCGCGCGCTGGGCGCGGGAAGCCATGACACCGCTGACCGACATTGCAGGCGAGGTGTGACATGAGCCTGGCCCTCTCCCAACCACCGATGCGCAGGTTTTCCAACCTGCTGTACCGCAAGCCCAACCTGTATCTGGCGATGCTGTTGATACCGCCGCTGATCTGGTTCGGCGCGATCTACCTCGGCTCGTTGCTGACCTTGCTGTGGCAAGGCTTCTACACCTTCGACGACTTCACCATGGCGGTCACGCCGGACCTGACCCTGGCCAACTTCGCCGCACTGTTCCAGCCGTCGAACTTCGACATCATCCTTCGCACCTTGAGCATGGCGATTGTGGTGTCGATTGCCAGCGCCATCGTGGCCTTCCCGATTGCCTACTACATGGCGCGCTACACCACGGGCAAGACCAAGGCATTCTTTTACATCGCAGTGATGATGCCGATGTGGGCCAGCTACATCGTCAAGGCCTACGCCTGGACCCTGCTGCTGGCCAAGGGCGGCGTGGCGCAGTGGTTCGTGCAGCACCTGGGCCTGGAGCCGGTGTTGCAGTTCGTGCTGGGTATTCCCGGTGTGGGCGGCAGCACCTTGAGCACCTCACACCTGGGGCGGTTCATGGTGTTCGTCTATATCTGGCTGCCGTTCATGATCCTGCCGATCCAGGCATCGCTGGAGCGTTTGCCGCCGTCGTTGCTGCAAGCCTCGGCGGATCTGGGCGCCAAGCCGCGCCAGACCTTTATGCAAGTGATTCTGCCACTGTCGATTCCGGGGATTGCCGCCGGGTCGATCTTCACCTTCTCGCTGACCCTGGGCGATTTCATCGTGCCGCAACTGGTGGGCCCACCGGGCTACTTCGTCGGTGGCATGGTCTACGCGCAGCAAGGCGCCATCGGCAACATGCCCATGGCAGCGGCGTTCACCCTGGTGCCCATCGTGCTGATTGCGGTTTACCTGTCCATCGTCAAACGCCTGGGGGCCTTCGATGCACTCTGAGAAATCTTCGCTGGGACTAAAGATCGCAGCCTGGGGCGGCCTGGTGTTTTTACACTTCCCGATCCTGATCATCTTCCTCTACGCCTTCAATACCGAAGAGGCAGCGTTCAGCTTTCCGCCACAGGGCTTCACGTTGAAGTGGTTCAGCGTGGCGTTCGCCCGGCCGGACGTGCTGGAGTCGATCAAGTTGTCGCTGCAGATCGCAGCCATCGCCACCCTGATCGCCATGGTGCTCGGCACATTGGCCTCGGCGGCGCTGTATCGCCGTGAGTTCTTTGGCAAGCAAGGCGTGTCGCTGATGCTGATCCTGCCGATTGCGCTGCCGGGGATCATCACCGGTATCGCGTTGCTGGCGACGTTCAAGACGTTGGGCATCGAGCCCGGGATGTTCACCATCATCGTCGGCCACGCGACCTTCTGCGTGGTGATCGTCTACAACAACGTCATCGCCCGTTTGCGCCGCACGTCTCACAGCCTGATCGAAGCCTCGATGGACCTGGGCGCCGACGGCTGGCAGACCTTCCGCTACATCATCATGCCCAACCTGGGCTCGGCGCTGCTGGCCGGCGGCATGCTCGCCTTCGCGCTGTCGTTCGACGAAATCATCGTCACCACCTTCACCGCCGGCCACGAGCGCACCTTGCCGCTGTGGTTGCTCAACCAATTGAGTCGCCCGAGGGATGTGCCGGTGACCAACGTGGTGGCGATGCTGGTGATGCTGGTGACGATGTTCCCGATTCTTGGTGCCTATTACCTGACCCGCGGTGGTGAAAGCGTGGCCGGGAGTGGCGGTAAATAACTTTTTTATTGAAGGCACCGAGCTCAAATGTGGGAGGGGGCTTGCTCCCGATAGCGGTGGGTCAGTTGTAGATGATGTGACTGAAAGACTGTCATCGGGGGCAAGCCCCCTCCCACATTTAGAGTCGGTTGCTTCAAGGAAATAACAATAGTTTGTGGAGAGCTGAACCATGCAAACCAAATTACTGATCAACGGCCAACTGATCGAGGGTGAAGGCCCGGCTCAAGCCGTATTCAACCCAGCCCTCGGCCGCGTACTGGTAGAAATCAAGGAAGCCAGCGAAGCCCAGGTCGACGCCGCTGTGCGCGCAGCCGATGCGGCGTTCGAAAGTTGGTCGCAAACCGCACCGAAGGACCGCTCGCTGCTGCTGCTGAAACTGGCCGACGCGATCGAAGCCCACGGCGAAGAGCTGGCTAAGCTGGAATCGGACAACTGCGGCAAGCCCTACAGCGCCGCGCTGAACGACGAGATCCCGGCGATTGCCGATGTGTTCCGCTTCTTCGCCGGCGCCAGCCGTTGCATGAGCGGCTCGGCCGGCGGTGAATACCTGCCGGGCCACACCTCGATGATCCGCCGCGACCCGGTGGGCGTGATCGCCTCCATCGCGCCGTGGAACTACCCGCTGATGATGGTCGCCTGGAAAATCGCCCCGGCCCTGGCCGCCGGTAATACCGTGGTGCTCAAGCCGTCGGAGCAAACCCCGCTGACCGCGTTGCGCATGGTTGAACTGGCGTCGGAGATTTTCCCGGCCGGCGTACTCAACCTGGTGTTCGGTCGTGGGCCGACCGTGGGCAGCCCACTGGTGAACCACCCGAAAGTGCGCATGGTGTCGCTGACCGGCTCCATCGCCACCGGCGCGAATATCATTTCCAGCACCGCTGACAGCGTGAAGCGCATGCACATGGAGTTGGGCGGCAAAGCGCCGGTGATCATCTTCAACGACGCGGACATCGATGCCGCCGTGGAAGGCATTCGCACCTTTGGCTTCTATAACGCCGGCCAGGACTGCACGGCCGCGTGCCGCATTTACGCCCAAGCGGATATCTACGACGCATTTGTCGAGAAGCTCGGCGCGGCGGTCGCCAGCATCAAATACGGCTTGCAGGATGACCCGGCCACCGAACTGGGCCCGCTGATCACCGCACAGCACCGCGACCGTGTCGCGGGGTTTGTCGAGCGTGCGGTGGCACAGCCGCATATCCGCCTGGTCACCGGTGGCAAGGCGGTGGACGGCAATGGGTTCTTCTTTGAGCCGACGGTATTGGCCGATGCGCAGCAAGACGATGAAATCGTGCGCCGCGAGGTGTTTGGGCCAGTGGTGTCGGTGACTAAGTTCACCGACGAAGCACAGGTGTTGGGCTGGGCCAATGATTCGGACTACGGCTTGGCGTCGTCCGTATGGACCGCCGATGTAGGCCGCGCCCACCGTTTGGCCGCGCGGTTGCAGTATGGCTGCACGTGGGTGAATACCCACTTCATGCTGGTCAGCGAAATGCCCCATGGAGGTCAGAAACTATCGGGTTATGGCAAGGACATGTCCATGTATGGGCTGGAGGACTACACCACCGTTCGCCATGTGATGTTCAAGCACTGATTAAGCGCCTCCCCGGCACCTGCCTTGGGTGCCGGGTCCTACAACAATAAAATCTCAGGTTCCCACCAATGGACATCACCCGCCGCGACTTCCTCAACGGCGTCGCCATTACCGTTGCCGCAGGCATGACCCCACTGCAACTGCTCCAGGCCGCACCCGATGGCCGCTACTACCCCCCTGCCCTTACCGGCCTGCGCGGCAGCCATGTCGGCTCGTTCGAAGTGGCTCACCAGATGGGCTGGGAAAAGAAAGTGTTCGACACCGAGAAATTGCCGATCACCGAGGATTACGACCTGGTGGTGGTCGGGGGTGGCTTGAGCGGTTTGTCGGCGGCATGGTTCTACCGGGAAAAGCACCCCAAGGCGAAGATCCTGATCCTGGAAAACCACGACGACTTCGGCGGCCACGCCAAGCGCAATGAATTCCAGGCCGGTGGCCGCACGATCATCGGTTACGGCGGCAGCGAGGCGTTGCAGTCGCCGAACCATCTGTACAGCAAGGAAGTGAACGGGCTGTTGAAGAAGCTCGGGGTTGATATCAAGCGCTTCGAAACCGCCTTCGACCGCCAGTTCTACCCCAACCTGGGCCTGTCGCGCGGTGTGTTTTTCGATAAGGAAAACTTCGGCGAAGACAAACTGGTGACCGGCGACCCGACGCCCATGGTGGCCGACGATATTGCGCCGGACCAACTGCATGCGCGGTCCATCAGCGACTTCATCAATGACTTCCCCCTGCCTGCAGAGGATCGCCAGGCGCTGATAGACCTGCACATGGCGCCAAAGGACTACTTGCCAGGTAAGACTGCCGAAGAAAAGGCCGACCATCTGGCGGCGACCAGCTACCGCAATTTCCTGCTCAAGGACGTAGGGTTATCGGAAGGCGCGGTGAAGTACTTCCAAAGCCGTACCAATGACTTCATGGCGCTGAGCATTGATGCCGTGGCAGCGGCCGATGCCTATAGCGTAGGTTTCCCCGGGTTTGCGGGCATGAACCTGGCACCGATCAGCGAAGAAGCAGCAGCGGAAATGGAAGAGCCCTACATCTACCATTTCCCGGATGGCAACGCCTCGGTGGCGCGGTTGCTGGTGCGCAGTCTGATCCCAGGCGTAGCACCGGGGCACACCATGGACGACATCGTGCTGGCTACCTTTGACTACGCCAGGCTCGACCAACCCAAGGCGGCGGTACGGCTGCGCTTGAACAGCACCGCCGTCAGCGTGCGTAACGTCGATGGCGGTGTGCATATCGGCTACAGCCGCGGCGGCCAACTCGCACAGGTCCGCGGCAAGCGCTGCATCCTGGCGTGCTACAACATGATGATTCCGTACCTGCTCAAAGACCTGCCAGCGCCCCAGGCCCATGCCTTGAGCCAGAACGTGAAATACCCGCTGGTGTACACCAAGGTGGTGATCCGCAATTGGCAGTCCTTCCAAAAACTGGGGGTGCATGAGATTTACGCGGCGACCCAACCGTACAGTCGAATCAAGCTGGACTACCCGGTGAGCATGGGCGGCTACGATCACCCACGGGACCCGACGCAGCCGATTGGCCTGCACATGGTCTACGTGCCCACCAGCCCCAACAGCGGTATGAACGCCCGCGACCAGGCACGCGCCGGGCGGGGCAAGCTGTATGGGCAGACGTTCGAGCAACTGGAGGCGCAACTGCGTGACCAACTGCAACGCATGCTCGGGCCGGGTGGGTTCAAGCACGAGACGGATATTCTGGCGATCACGGTCAACCGCTGGTCACACGGGTATGCGAGCTTCTCCAACAGCTTGTTTGATGACGCAGATGAGAGCGAAGCGTTGATGAATCTGGCGCGCAAACCTGTAGGGCATGTGAGCATCGCCAACTCGGATGCGGCATGGAGTGCGTACGCCCATGCGGCGATTGATGAGGCTTTTCGGGCAGTGAGAGAGGTGGGATAAGTCGAAATAGTGTGGCTAAAAGAAATCTTGTGGTGAGCGGGCTTGCCCCGCGCTGGGCTGCGACGCGGCCCTGAAGCCAAATGCCGCACGTTTTCAGACCGCCTGTGTGGTTTTCATGGGGGCCGCTTCGCGCCCCAGCGCGGGGCAAGCCCGCTCACTACAACAGCGTGCAACTCACTGACGACACAACTTGCTTCATATGAAGCGTTGATGACTCTGGCGCGCAAACCTGTAGGGCATGTGAGCATCGCCAACTCGGATGCGGCGTGCAGTGCGTACGCCCATGCGGCGATTGATGAGGCTTTTCGGGCAGTGAGAGAGGTGGGCTAAGTCGAAATAGTGTGGCTAAAAGACATCTTGTGGTGAGCGGGCTTGCCCCGCGCTGGGCTGCGACGCGGCCCTGAAGCCAAATGCCGCACGTTTTCAGACGGCCTGCGTGGTTTTCATGGGGGCCGCTTCGCGCCCCGGCGCGGGGCAAGCCCGCTCACTACAACAGCATGCAACTCACTGACGACACAACTTGCTTCATATGAAGCGTTGATGAATCTGGCGCGCAAATCTGTAGGGCCTGTGAGCATCGCGAACTCGGATGCGGCATGGAGTGCGTACGCCCATGCGGCGATTGATGAGGCTTTTCGGGCAGTGAGAGAGGTGGGCTAAGTCGAAATAATGTGGCTAAACGAAGTCTTGTGGTGAGCGGGCTTGCCCCGCGCAGGGCTGCGAAGCGGCCCTGAAGCCAAACGCCGCACGTTTTCAGACGGCCTGCGTGGTTTTCATGGGGGCCGCTTCGCGCCCCAGCGCGGGGCAAGCCCGCTCACTACAACAGCATGCAACTCACTTGACGACACAACTTGCTTCATATGAAACGTTGATGAATCTGGCGCGCAAATCTGTAGGGCCTGTGAGCATCGCCAACTCGGATGCGGCGTGGAGTGCGTACGCCCATGCGGCGATTGATGAGGCTTTTCGGGCAGTGAGAGAGGTGGGCTAAGTCGAAATAGTGTGGCTAAAAGAAGTCTTGTGGTGAGCGGGCTTGCCCCGCGCTGGGCTGCGAAGCGGCCCTGAAGCCAAATGCCGCACGTTTTCAGACGGCCTGTGTGTTTTTTATGGGGGCCGCTTCGCGCCCCAGCGCGGGGCAAGCACACTCACTACAACAGCATGCAACTCACTGACGACACAACTTGCTTCATATGAAGCGTTGATGAATCTGGCGCGCAAACCTGTAGGGCCTGTGAGCATCGCCAACTCGGATGCGGCATGGAGTGCGTACGCCCATGCGGCGATTGATGAGGCTTTTCGGGCAGGAGAGAGGTGGGCTAAGTCGAAATAGTGTGGCTAAAAGAAATCTTGTGGTGAGCGGGCTTGCCCCGCGCTGGGCTGCAAAGCGGCCCTGAAGCCAAACGCCGCACGTTTTCAGACGGCCTGTGTGGTTTTCATGGGGGCCGCTTCGCGCCCCAGCGCGGGGCAAGCCCGCTCACTACAACAGTACGCAACTCACCTGACGACACAACTTGTTTCATATGCAACGCCATCACACAGCCATCAATCATTTTTCCTACACCATCGAACCGCTTAAGCTATCCGGCGTCTGTTTAATGTCCGTTGCGTTTGGCCGAAGGCATGTCCGAACCGTTATTTCTGATCCAGCACGTGCCAGGAACGGCGCGGGATTTGCTCACGACAGGTTGTCTCTATGCACCGCAGGAATTTGCTCAAAGCGTCCATGGCCATTGCGGCTTACACCGGTTTGTCGGCCAGCGGCCTACTGGCCGCGCAGGCCTGGGCCGGGAACCGTGCCGCCGACGGCAAGGCCGTGGCGTTCGATTTCGACGCACTGAAAGCCCAGGCCAAGCAACTCGCCGGAACCGCGTATAAAGACACCAAACAGGTGCTGCCGCCGACTCTGGCAACCATGACCCCACAGAATTTCAACGCCATTGGCTACGACGGCAAGCATTCGCTGTGGAAAGAGTTGAACGGCCAGTTGGACGTGCAGTTTTTCCACGTCGGCATGGGTTTCAAGACACCGGTGCGCATGCACAGCGTTGATCCGAAAACCCGTGAAGCCCGTGAAGTGCACTTCCGCCCTTCGCTGTTCAACTATGAAAAAACCACCGTCGACACCAAACAGCTGACCGGCGACCTGGGTTTCTCCGGCTTCAAGCTGTTCAAGGCACCGGAGCTGGACCGCCATGACGTGCTGTCGTTTCTCGGCGCCAGCTACTTCCGCGCGGTGGATTCCACCGGCCAATACGGCCTGTCGGCCCGAGGCCTGGCCATCGACACCTACGCCAAAAAACGCGAAGAATTCCCTGATTTCACCCAGTTCTGGTTCGAAACTCCAGACAAGGACGCCACGCGTTTTGTGGTCTACGCCCTGCTTGACTCGCCAAGCGCCACCGGCGCCTACCGCTTCGATATCGACTGCCAGGCCAACCAGGTGGTGATGGCGATCGACGCCCATATCAATGCGCGTACTGCCATCGAACAACTGGGCATTGCCCCTATGACCAGCATGTTCAGCTGCGGCACCCACGAGCGCCGGATGTGCGACACCATCCACCCGCAAATCCACGACTCGGACCGCCTGGCGATGTGGCGCGGCAACGGCGAGTGGATCTGCCGCCCGCTGAACAACCCCGCCAAGTTGCAATTCAATGCATTCGCCGACAAAGACCCGAAAGGCTTTGGCCTGGTGCAGACCGACCATGAGTTCGCCAGCTATCAGGACACTGTGGACTGGTACAGCAAGCGCCCAAGCCTGTGGGTCGAACCGACCACCGCCTGGGGCGAAGGCTCAATCGACCTGTTGGAGATCCCCACCACCGGCGAGACCCTGGACAACATCGTGGCCTTCTGGACCCCGAAGAAGCCGGTGGCTGCGGGTGAATCGCTGAACTATGGCTACAAACTGTACTGGAGCGCCTTGCCACCGGTGAGCACACCATTGGCCCAGGTCGACGCGACCCGTTCCGGCATGGGCGGTTTTACCGAAGGTTGGGCGCCGGGTGAACATTACCCGGACGTGTGGGCGCGCCGTTTTGCCGTGGACTTCAAGGGCGGTGGCTTGGACCGTTTACCGCCAGGCACAGGGATTGAGCCCGTGGTGACTTGCTCCCATGGTGAAGTGAAAGACTTCAGCGTGCTGGTGCTCGATAACATCAAGGGCTACCGCATCCTGTTCGACTGGTACCCGACCAGCGACAGCGTGGAACCGGTGGAGCTGCGCCTGTTTATCCGAACCCAGGACCGCACCTTGAGTGAAACCTGGCTGTATCAGTACTTTCCGCCGGCACCAGACCAGCGCAAGTACACCTGATTCAACTGTGGGAGGGGGCTTGCTCCCTCCCACATGCGTTCCACGTCGACTCTAAAACCGCGACACGCTCTTCATCGCCCCAATCAGATAACGCATCGCCACCTGATCGCTCTCGTTCAGAGCGCGATACTGCGCCAGCAACTCGACCTCATCCAAACTCAACCGGCGGCTACGCAAGGACACCCTGCGGGTCAAAAAAGACGCCACCAAACCTGCTACTCCATAGGACTTGGCCATGGACTGTTTCTCCTGATATCAATCAAATACTCCCGGCGCCCATCAACCATCTCCCGTGAAGCGCAATGCCTCCGTGGACAAACAGACTGACTCCCTGGGCCAGAAATCGGTCTTACCCTAAGCGTAGAAACAATCTCGTTACGTGTGGGATTTTTTTAGAGTATTCACTTAAAAAATTACTTCGGTAACAAATACCTACAGCGCCATCCCACAGCAACAGGCAAAAAAAACCCACCGGCTCAGGGTGGGTTTAGATGGAGCCAGCGAAGGATCAATCCCTCAAGTCAGACTCATGAATCGGTTGATCCCGATGGGTCGCGCGTTGGTACTGAGCCGGCCAGATTGCTTTGCGCCCGCCCAAGTCATCGTCGGCGTGCAACGGCCAGTACGGATCGCGCAGCAGTTCACGAGCCAGGAAGATGATATCGGCCTGGCAAGTGCGCAGGATGTGCTCGGCCTGAGCCGGTTCGGTGATCATGCCCACGGTCCCCGTGGCGATGCCAGACTCCTTGCGCACGCGCTCGGCGAAGCGCGTCTGGTAGCCCGGCCCGGTGGGGATCTCGGCATTGGCGGCGGTGCCACCGGAGGATACGTCGATCAGGTCCACGCCCAGGTCTTTGAGGCGGCGTGCCAGTTCCACGGTTTCATCAGGGTTCCAGCCGTCCTCCACCCAGTCGGTGGCCGACACCCGTACGAACAGCGGCAACTCCTGGGGCCAGACTTCACGCACGGCCTTGGTCACCTGAAGCACCAGCCGGATACGGTTTTCAAAGGAACCGCCGTATTGGTCCTGCCGCTGATTGCTGATGGGTGACAGGAATTGGTGCAACAGATAACCGTGAGCCGCGTGAATTTCCACCACCTCGAAACCCGCGGTGAGCGCACGTTTGGCAGCGGCGACGAAGTCAGCGATCACTTGCTGGATCTGCGCTTCGTCCAGTTGCCGCGGTTGGGTGTGTTGAGGGTCAAAGGCAATCGGCGATGGACCTACCGGTACCCAACCACCGTCCTCCGGCTTGACGCTGCCATGCTTGCCGATCCACGGCCGATGGGTGCTGGCCTTGCGCCCAGCGTGGGCCAGTTGGATGCCAGCCACCGCGCCCTGGGCGGCGATAAAACGGGTGATGCGTTGCAGCGGTTCGATCTGTTGGTCGTTCCACAAGCCCAAGTCCTGTGCCGTGATGCGGCCATCGGCAGTCACGGCGGTGGCCTCGGTGAAAATCAGCCCGGCGCCGCCGACGGCACGACTGCCGAGGTGCACCAGATGCCAGTCATTGGCCAGTCCATCGTCACTGGAGTATTGGCACATCGGCGAGACGGCAATGCGGTTCAGGAGGGTCAATTGGCGCAGGGTATAGGGTTCGAGCAGCTGACTCATGGCGCACCTCTTCTGGGTTCTATGGGCACTGTTCAACAGTGCTTAGAGCCTAGTCGACAACGATCGATTGCACAGGGTTCAGACGGAAAGCGGGAGCCGATTGCCGGCTCCCGTGCAGCAGATACTTACATCTCGACCTGGGTGCCCAGCTCGATCACCCGGTTTACCGGAAGTTTGAAGAAGCGCAGGTTGCCGTTGGCATTCTTCAACATGAATGCAAACAAGGCTTCGCGCCAGCGCGCCATGCCTTCGATTTTCGAGGCAATCACCGTCTCGCGGCTGAGGAAGTAGGTGGTGCGCATTGGGCTGAAATCCAGATCATCCAAGTGGCACAACTTCAGCGCTTCGGGCACATCCGGCTCGTCGGTGAAGCCGAAGTGCAGGATCACGCGGAAGAACCCTTCCCCGTAGGAATCCACCTCGAAACGCCGCGATGCCGGGACGCGCGGGATGTCTTCATAGACCACCGTCAGCAGCACCACTTGCTCGTGCAATACCTGGTTATGCAGCAGGTTGTGCAACAGCGCATGGGGCACGGCATCGGGCCGCGCGGTCAGGAACACCGCCGTGCCCTGAACCCGATGGGGCGGCTGCACGCGAATACTGCTGATAAAGATCGGCAGCGGCAGGCCGCCTTCGTCGAGACGTTCCACCAGTAATTGCTTGCCGCGCTTCCAGGTGGTCATCAACACGAACAGCACGATCCCCGCGATCACCGGGAAGGCGCCGCCCTGGATGATTTTCGGTACGTTGGCCGCGAAATACAGCCCATCCACCAACAGGCAGCAGAGCAGTACCGGCACAGCCAGCACTGGGGGCCATTTCCACAGCAGCAACATCACCGCCGAGACAAGGATGGTGGTCATCAACATGGTGCCCGTCACCGCCACGCCGTAGGCCGAGGCCAGTGCGTTTGAGGACTCGAAGCCCAGCACCAGCAGGATCACGCCGACCATCAGCGACCAGTTCACCGCGCCGATATAGATCTGGCCCTGTTCGGCACTGGAGGTGTGTTGAATGTGCATGCGCGGGATGTAACCCAGTTGGATCGCCTGGCGAGTCAAGGAGAACGCGCCGGAAATCACCGCCTGGGAAGCAATCACCGTCGCCAGGGTCGACAGAACCACCAGCGGGATCAGCGCCCAGCTCGGCGCCAGCAGATAGAACGGGTTGCGCGCGGCTTCAGGATCGCCCAGCAGCATGGCGCCCTGGCCGAAATAGTTGAGCACCAGTGCCGGCAACACCAGGATGAACCAGGCGCGGGCAATGGGCTTGCGGCCGAAATGGCCCATGTCGGCGTACAGCGCTTCGGCGCCAGTCAGTGCCAGCACCACGGCACCCAGGATGGCAACGCCAATGCCTGGATGAGCCTCGAAGAAACGCACGGCCCACATCGGGTTCAATGCCTTGAGCACTTCGGGATGCTGGCTGATGCCATAGATACCCAGTCCGCCCAGCACCAGGAACCAGGTCACCATCACCGGCCCGAACAGCTTGCCGATGCGATCGGTACCGTGTTTCTGGATCAGAAACAGCGCCACCAGCACCACCAACGCAATCGGCACAACCCATTTTTCCAGGCCGTCGAACGCCAGCTCCAGGCCTTCTACTGCTGACAACACCGAAATCGCCGGGGTGATCATGCTGTCACCGTAGAACAGCGCCGCCCCGCACAGGCCACACACGACCAGGAAACTGCGCAGCTTTTTACGTTCCCCCGCTGCCCGACGTGCCAGTGCGGTCAGGGCCATGATGCCGCCTTCGCCCTGGTTGTCGGCGCGCAGCACGAACAGCATGTATTTGATCGAAACGACCCAGATCAGCGACCAGAAGATCAGCGCCAGGATCCCCAAGACACCGTCATGGTTGACCTGAACCCCATACCCCCCGGTGAACACCTCTTTGAGGGTGTAGAGCGGACTGGTCCCGATATCGCCGTAAACCACCCCGACCGCCGCCACCAGCATGCCGATCGGCTTGGTGTTTGAATGCTCGGCACTTGCTGCCTGACTACTCGCGTGACCCATCAACCACTCCTGCCCTTTGACCTGAGGTCTCTTATAAACAACGCGCCTAAGCTGACCCTAGCATGCGCTGTTTTACTTCTCGTAACAGACGTTTTATTGACCCAAGGTTTTTACCCGTGCGCAACGGCGCGAAGCATAGCGCAGCACTCGTCACATTTCCCTGCATAAAGCTGGTCAAGTGAATTGCCCGTGGCTAGCATCGCGCTCTTTTCGATCACAGAGGCCTACAGCACTGGTCCGCTGCCTGGCCGTGCGCGACCGGCCACATACAGAGGTCGGACGTGCCCTGCCCGTCACCAACGCCAGGCCCTGAGCTTGCCCTCGATTCAGATCCAGCTGATACAACAAGGACGTCTATGAGAAGAGTATTTATTGCTTCGCTGGCAGTGTTATCGCTGGCTCAAACATCACTGTCCTTCGCGGATAACCTCAACGGAAAAAATATCTACCTACAGCGATGCGCCATGTGCCACGGAGCAGACATCAAAGGCACGGGACCCTTGGCCAGTAAGAGCAACCCTCCGACACCAAACCTCACCACACCCGCGTTCAAGAAACGACTTAAGGATTATCCGGGCGTAATTGTGTCGTCGATAATACTTCGACCCAATGGAGATCTGATTCCAAAAACCTTGCGAGAGAACGGTGTGAAGCTGCCACCGTTCGCTTGGCGGATTAATGATCTGCGCGATTTGAATCAGTACATGATGGGTGTGATTTCAATGAGTCGGTGAGCTTGAGGTAAGCGTTGGGCACTTATAGAACACGCCGGCCAGCAAAAGAGCACTCGTCGCATTTCCCCGCATAAAGCTGGTCAAGTGCGCTGCCCATCGCTAGAATTGCGCACTTTTTGATCAGAGGCACACCAAGTGCCCGTCCACCGCCTTGTCGTGCCCGACTGGCGGCGTCATTCAATACCGAGGTTAGACATGTCCACCACCATCGCAAAAGCCAACCCTAAGGTTGGCTTTGTTTCCCTGGGTTGCCCGAAGGCTCTGGTCGACTCCGAGCGCATCCTCACGCAACTGCGTATGGAAGGCTATGACGTTGTGTCCACTTACCAGGACGCCGACGTGGTGGTGGTCAACACCTGCGGCTTTATCGACTCGGCCAAGGCAGAGTCCCTGGAAGTGATCGGCGAAGCCATCAAGGAAAACGGCAAGGTCATCGTGACCGGCTGCATGGGTGTGGAAGAAGGCAATATCCGCAACGTGCACCCGAGCGTGCTGGCCGTGACCGGTCCGCAGCAGTACGAGCAGGTGGTCAATGCCGTGCACCAAGTAGTGCCGCCGCGCCAGGATCACAACCCGCTGATCGACCTGGTGCCGCCGCAAGGCATCAAGCTGACCCCGCGCCACTATGCGTACCTGAAGATTTCCGAAGGCTGCAACCACAGCTGCAGCTTCTGCATCATCCCGTCGATGCGGGGCAAGCTGGTCAGCCGCCCGGTCGGTGACGTGCTAGACGAAGCCCAGCGCCTGGTCAAATCCGGCGTGAAAGAGCTGTTGGTGATCTCCCAGGACACCAGCGCCTACGGCGTCGACGTGAAATACCGTACCGGTTTCTGGAACGGCGCGCCGGTGAAAACCCGTATGACCGAACTCTGCGAAGCCCTCAGCAGCCTGGGCGTGTGGGTGCGCCTGCATTACGTTTACCCGTACCCGCACGTAGACGAACTGATCCCGTTGATGGCTGCCGGCAAGATCCTGCCGTACCTGGACATCCCGTTCCAGCACGCCAGCCCGAAAGTCCTGAAGGCGATGAAACGCCCAGCCTTCGAA
This sequence comes from Pseudomonas sp. TE3911, assembly GCF_054062775.1. NCBI lineage: Bacteria > Pseudomonadati > Pseudomonadota > Gammaproteobacteria > Pseudomonadales > Pseudomonadaceae > Pseudomonas > Pseudomonas sp. TE3911. The sequence continues at coordinate 4,131,868 of NZ_JBSSFP010000001.1, forward strand.
GACAAGACCCTGGCGCGCATCAAGAACTGGCGCGAGATCTGCCCGGAGCTGATCATCCGCTCCACCTTCATCGTCGGCTTCCCCGGCGAAACCGAAGAAGACTTCCAGTACCTGTTGGACTGGCTGACCGAAGCCCAACTGGATCGCGTCGGCTGCTTCCAGTACTCCCCGGTGGAAGGTGCTCCAGCCAACCTGCTGGACCTGGCCGTGGTGCCAGACGACGTCAAGCAAGACCGTTGGGAGCGTTTCATGGCGCACCAACAGGCGATCAGCTCGGCGCGCCTGCAATTGCGTATCGGCAAGGAAATCGAAGTGCTGATCGACGAAGTCGACGAGCAAGGCGCGGTTGGCCGCTGCTTCTTCGACGCGCCGGAAATCGACGGTAACGTGTTTATCGACGATGCCAGCGGTTTAAAGCCGGGCGACAAGGTCTGGTGCACCGTGACCGACGCCGACGAATACGACCTGTGGGCCGAAAAGCGCGACTAACGCTGTAAAAATTTAAAAAAGCCCTGCTTCTGGACAAGATGCGGGGCTTTTTTACGTCTATCGTTTTGCCCATCAGCACCGATCACAGCAAGGGGCAGCGGGCATGCGTCAGCATTCGATTATCCATACACCTAAAATCAGCGACTACGCGGAGTTGGCGCGGATCTGGGAGGATTCGGTGCGGGCCACTCATGACTTTTTACCCGAGAGTTACATCGTACTGCTCAAGGGGCTGGTGCTGACCCGCTACCTGGACTCGGTGATGCTGATCTGCACCAAAGACTCACGCCAGCGCATCACCGGGTTTGCCGGGGTTGCGGCGGGCAAGGTGGAGATGCTGTTTATCGACCCGCAGCACCGTGGTCAGGGTCTTGGCCGACAGCTGCTGTGGTATGCGATCGAGCACATGAATGCCCAAGCGCTGGACGTCAACGAACAGAACCCACAGGCCCTGGGGTTTTACTTGAAACTCGGGTTCGAGGTGATCGGACGCACGGAGCATGATGGCTTGGGCCAACCTTATCCGTTGCTCCATATGCGTTTGCACCAGCTACAACAGCAGGAGCGTCAGGGCTAAATGAAATGGGGCCGGGATTAACCGCGCCCACACAGGTACAATAGCCGCCCCCTTTTGTTACGGCCCTTGTCATGACTGACCCCATACGCCTCTCCAAACGCCTTATCGAACTGGTCGGTTGCTCCCGTCGGGAGGCTGAGCTGTTTATCGAAGGCGGCTGGGTCTTGGTGGACGGTGAAGTGATCGACGAGCCGCAGTTCAAGGTCACGACCCAGAAAGTCGAACTCGACCCGGACGCCAAGGCGACAGTGCCTGAACCGGTGACCATTCTGCTGCACGCCCCTGCTGGCGTGGATGCCGAGACAGCCATGGCCTCGATCAGCGCCGAAACGCTCTCCGAAGAACACCGTTTCAGCAAGCGCCCGCTCAAAGGTCACTTCCTGCGCCTGACCGCCAGCGCCGACCTGCAAGCCAAGGCCAGCGGCCTGTTGGTGTTTACCCAGGACTGGAAGATTCTGCGCAAGTTGACCGCCGATGCCACCAAGATCGAGCAGGAATACGTGGTAGAGGTCGAGGGCGACATGGTTGCTCACGGCCTCAACCGCCTCAATCACGGTCTTACCTACAAGGGCAAGGAGCTGCCAGCAGTTAAAGCCAGCTGGCAGAACGAAAACCGCCTGCGTTTCGCGATGAAAAACCCGCAGCCAGGCGTGATCGCGCTGTTCTGTGAAGCCGTTGGCCTGAAGGTCGTGGCGATCCGCCGCATCCGTATCGGCGGCGTGTCCATCGGCAAGGTGCCGGTCGGTCAATGGCGTTACTTGTCCGGCAAAGAGAAGTTCTAAGCCGCTCCCCTTTTCTCGACACCGCCTGATGGGCGGTGTCCTCAGTTGAATACCAGGACTGCCCACCATGATTCACAACGACGTACTGCGCAGCGTGCGCTACATGCTCGACATCAGCGACAACAAGATGGTCGAGATCATCAAGCTCGGCGGCATGGACGTAACCAAGGAAGACCTGCTGACCTACCTCAAGAAAGATGAGGAAGAAGGCTTCGTGTTCTGCCCGGATGAGGTAATGGCGTACTTCCTCGATGGCCTGGTGATCTTCAAGCGTGGCAAGGACGAAAGCCGTCCGCCGCAGCCGATCGAAACCCCGGTGACCAACAACATCATCCTGAAAAAGCTGCGTGTAGCCTTCGAACTGAAGGAAGACGATATGCACGCCATCCTCAAGGCTGCCGAGTTTCCGGTGTCCAAGCCGGAGCTGAGCGCGCTGTTCCGCAAGTTCGGCCACACCAACTACCGTACCTGTGGCGACCAGTTGCTGCGCAACTTCCTCAAGGGCCTGACCCTGCGGGTTCGTGCGTAAGCCATGAGCTATCAGGTCTCACCCGTCGGTTTCGTACGCTCCTGCTTCAAGGAGAAGTTCGCCATTCCGCGCCAACCACAACTGGCGCCAGCGGCCCGAGGCGTGCTGGAACTGGTGGCGCCGTTTGACCAGGGTGAGGCAGTGCAGGGCCTGGAGCAGGTCAGCCACGTGTGGCTGTTGTTCCTGTTTCACCAGGCCCTGGAAGACAAACCACGCCTCAAAGTGCGCCCGCCACGCCTGGGCGGCAACACGTCCATGGGCGTGTTTGCCACCCGTGCGACCCATCGGCCCAACGGCATCGGCCAGTCGGTGGTGAAGCTGGACAAAGTGGAACCGGGCCGACTGTGGATTTCCGGGATTGATTTGCTCGATGGCACGCCGGTGTTGGATATCAAGCCGTATGTGCCATATGCCGATAGTGTCGCGGACGCCACCAATGGCATCGCCAGTGATGCGCCGGACCTGATTGGCGTGCAATGGCTGAAGACCGCCCTGCTGCAAGCACAAGACCACGCTCAACGCCTGGGAGAGCCTCTGGTGGAGTTGATTGATCAGTGCTTGGCGCAGGATCCACGGCCGGCGTACCAAAAGCCTGGGCCTGAGCGCGAATATGGCGCGCAGTTCTGGGACGTGGATGTGCGCTGGCACTATCCCGAGGCGGGGATGATTTGTGTGCTGGAAGTACTCCCAGCCAACTGAATAAACCGGAAGCAAAATGTGAGAGGGGGCTTGCCCCCGATAGCGGTGTGTCAGTCAGAGATGTATCAACTGACACTCGCTCATCGGGGGCAAGCCCCCTCCCACATTTGGATCTTCTTTGTTGCTTGGTCAGCACATGGGCTGACGGGATTACTTCTCGACGAACGCACGCTCGATCAAGTAATCACCCGGCTCACGCATGCGCGGAGAAACTTTCAGGCCGAAGCTGTTCAACACTTCGCTGGTTTCATCCAACATGCTCGGGCTGCCGCACAGCATGGCGCGGTCATCCTCGGGGTTGATCGGCGGCAGACCGATGTCGCTGAACAGCTTGCCGCTGCGCATCAGATCGGTCAGGCGGCCTTCGTTTTCGAATGGCTCGCGGGTCACGGTAGGGTAGTAGATCAACTTGTCACGCAGGGCCTCGCCGAAGAATTCGTTCTGCGGCAGGTGCTCGGTGATGAACTCGCGGTAGGCGACTTCGTTGACGTAACGCACGCCGTGGCACAGGATCACTTTTTCGAAACGCTCGTAGGTTTCCGGGTCCTGGATCACGCTCATGAACGGAGCAAGGCCAGTACCGGTGCTGAGCAGGTACAGGTGTTTGCCTGGCTTCAAATCGTCAAGCACCAAGGTACCTGTCGGTTTTTTGCTGATGATGATCTCGTCGCCTTCCTTCAAGTGCTGCAATTGGGAAGTCAGCGGGCCATCCGGCACCTTGATGCTGAAGAACTCCAGATGCTCTTCCCAGTTCGGGCTGGCGATGGAGTAAGCGCGCATGAGCGGGCGGCCGTTGGGCTGTTGCAGGCCGATCATCACGAACTGACCGTTCTCGAAGCGCAGGCCCGGATCGCGGGTGCACTTGAAGCTGAACAGAGTGTCGTTCCAGTGATGAACACTGAGGACACGCTCGTGGTTCATGTTGCTCATGTACGGGTAACTCCTGGAAATGGGTCTGCGCCAAATGTAGCTGCGCAATTGCACAGCATTCTAATGGCGGCGACAATATCTGTTAACTGGATTATTAAGATAAGGGTTATCGGTTATATAGATATGCGATTTACTCTCCGTCAACTGCAAGTCTTCGTCGCCGTCGCCCAGCAGGAAAGCGTCTCGCGCGCTGCTGGCCTTCTGGCCTTATCTCAATCGGCAGCCAGCACCTCGATTACGGAGCTGGAGCGTCAATCCAGCTGCCAATTATTCGACCGCGCCGGTAAACGCCTGAGCCTCAACGCCCTGGGCCATCAGCTTCTGCCCCAGGCAGTAGCGCTGCTGGACCAAGCCAAGGAGATCGAAGACCTGCTCAACGGCAAGTCCGGCTTCGGCTCTCTGGCCGTCGGCGCGACCCTGACCATCGGTAATTACCTGGCCACCCTGCTGATCGGCAGCTTCATGCAGCAGCACCCCGAGAGCCAGGTAAAGCTGCATGTGCAGAACACTGCCAATATCGTGCATCAGGTTGCGCACTACGAAATTGACCTGGGTCTAATCGAAGGCGACTGCAGCCACCCCGATATCGAGGTGCAAACCTGGGTGGAGGATGAGCTGGTGGTGTTTTGTGCGCCTCAGCATCACCTAGCCAAGCGCGGAGTGGCCACCATGGAGGAGCTGACCCACGAGGCGTGGATTCTGCGCGAACAGGGCTCAGGCACACGCCTGACCTTCGACCAGGCCATGCGTCATCACCGCAGCGCGCTGAACATCCGCTTGGAGCTTGAGCACACCGAGGCAATCAAGCGCGCCGTGGAGTCGGGATTGGGAATTGGCTGCATCTCGCGCTTGGCACTGCGCGACGCGTTCCGCCGTGGCAGCCTGGTGCCGGTTGAAACCCCTGACCTGGACCTTGCGCGGCAGTTTTACTTCATCTGGCATAAACAAAAATACCAGACCTCGGCGATGCGCGAGTTTCTGGAGCTGTGCCGCGCATTCACCGCTGGGGTTCAGCGCAGCGACGAGATCGTGCTGCCGAACATCGCTTGATCGTTAGATCAGGATCACGGCCCACACCAGGGTAATCATGGTCAGTGCCACAAATTGCGCGGCGCGCTGCCCATGTCCTTGGCGTTTTTCGACAGTGGATGGCGGTCCAGGGAAATGCGGTCGATGGCTGCTTCTACGGCCGAGTTGAGCAATTCGACGATCAAGGCCAGCAGGCACACTGCAATCAGCAGCGCCCGTTCGACACGACTGACGTTCAGGAAAAAGCTTAGCGGGACAAGGATGACATTCAGCAACACCAACTGCCGGAACGCGGCCTCGCCAGTGAACGCTGCGCGCAGGCCATCCAGGGAATATCCCCCAGCATTGAAGATACGTTTGATACCGGTTTGACCCTTGAAAGGCGACATAGACGTAGGCAACTGAACCAAAGAAGTGGGGAAACTAGATCACGCAAAGTCAAAAAAGCGTGAATCGATAACAGCTCAATGCTGCGAAATTGACTCAAGTTGTTGCAAGAGCAGCGCCGCCTGGGTCCGCGTGCGCACCCCTAGCTTCCGGAAGATCGCGGTCACATGGGCCTTGATGGTCGCTTCCGACACGCTCAGCTCATAGGCAATCTGCTTGTTCAACAGGCCTTCACAGACCATGGTCAACACTCGGAACTGCTGGGGCGTAAGACTCGCCAAGCCATCACGGGCGGCCTTGGCTTCGTCAGACACGTTAATTTCTTCAAACGCTTGCGGCGGCCAGGACACATCACCGTCCAGCACCTTACGTACGGCGCTCTGGATATCTTCCATGGCGCTGGACTTGGGGATAAAGCCACTGGCGCCAAACTCCTTGGAGCGAACCACCACGTCAGCGTCTTCCTGCGCCGAGACCATCACCACGGGAATTTGCGGGTATTGCCCACGCAGCAGCACCAGCCCCGAGAAACCGTAGGCGCCAGGCATGTTCAGGTCGAGCAGCACCAAGTCCCAGTCGGATTTTTCGGTGAGGCGGACTTCCAGTTCGGCAATGCTGGCCACTTCAACCAGACGCACATCCGGGCCAAGGCCCAGCGTTACGGCCTGATGCAGCGCACTGCGAAACAGCGGGTGGTCATCGGCTATCAGGATTTCGTATGTGGCCATTGATTAAATGATCCTGTTTTTTATGGCTGCCTTGATGGGTTCAAGGTTCGCCAGTACACAAGGCAACGGCCAGGCAGCCATCGCCACAGGGCACGTTCAACGTCAAAAGCACGTGATACGACGTCGAAAATTCACGGTTGCGCCCCAATCGGCGCCCAGCATGCCCAGCGTAGCCTAGGGGGTCAAGCACTACGCCCGAGGGCATTTTAGCGGGGTGCAGGCTTACAGTGCCATCATGCCAACGTCGCCTGGCTATACCGCGGGTATATAGGGCGCAAGACGGGTATGGACGGCATCGGTCGCATCCAGAGGCATCTGGAACTTGGCGGCCAAGTAATGGGTGCTGAACACATCGAGGTAGGCATCCAGCACTTCGCTGGCAACCCCATCGCCAGCCAACTCCAGGCAGAGCGCTGCGACTTCGGCGGTACAGAAATGATCATCACGTTTGGAGCGGCGCAGTTTGTAGCGTGAGAGCTGCTCGGGCGCCAGGCTCAGAACGGGTAAGTGCTCCAGATACGGGCTTTTGCGGAACATCTTGCGCGCCTCACTCCAGGTGCCATCGAGCAGGATGAACAATGGGCGCTTGCCCTGCGTCACGATGACTTCGTTGACCACCCGTTCCGGCGCCACAAATTCGCCGGGAAATACGATATACGGCTGCCATTGCGGGTCAGCGAGCAGGGTGAGCAAATCCGGCTCGACTTCGGTGCGAGCCCAAGCGAAGGCAGTGGTGTCGTCAATGACGTCGGCGATCAGCCAGCCGGTGTTGCTGGGTTTCATCGGTTCAACATCGTGCATCAGCAGGCACATCGCGGACCGGGCCTCGACTTTCGGGCGCCAGGCACAGAGACAGTACTCGGGAATCACCCGACAGCCGGGGCAGCGTTCGGCACGGGAGCCTCGGTTGACGAAGGGCTTAATGGCGCGCGCCAGACGCTGGGTACGCAGACGGGAAACGGCATGGCTCATCGGATGCGCCGCAGGAACGGGTAAATCGACACGGATAGAACTCGTGAAAGGCTGAGATGGCCGCAGTTTACCAGCGATACGCCTGGCTGTAGTGGCAAGGGGTCACCTATAATTGCGCGCCACTGAACGCACAGCGCAGTGGCTGGTCTATGCACCAGTAACCGAATCAGGAGAGTTTCATGCTGCGTTCCATGCTGCGCCTTGTCGTCCCATCCATCGCACTTGCGCTGGTATTGCCTGTGGGCGCACATGCGGCCTCGCTGCTGGAGGCCCAGATGAACAGGAAACTGCAAAGCGTCGCGGCAGAAAGCAACAAGGATCTGCCCCGGGAAATCGATGAAAAAACCCTGGAAGTGGCCTACACCGTTGAAGGCATGCAGTTGATCGATCACCTGAGCGTCATGTCCGACCGTGCCGAGCAAATGCGCGCCAACCCCAAGGCTGTGTATTTCCAACTGGGGCAAAGCGTGTGCCTGAACAAAGGCTACCGCGAGCTGATGGCCAAAGGCGCCGTGATGCGCTATGAAATCACCGAGAACAAAACCAACCACCCTGTGGCTTCGGTAAAGTTCGTGGAAACGGATTGCCCGGCTCCGGCGAAGAAGAAGAAGTAATTCAACCTGACCTTCGCGCGCTGCTATTCAGTGGCGCGCACTCCCCCGCTGCAACGCCCCTCAGACGGCTAGACTCACTGTTGAGCAACCAATAAGCGGTTGCCAGCCAAGGGTTTTTCGGCCCATGATCAAGCCATCCCGACCGCTCGCTCACAGCATTTCTGATGCTGTTCTGTAACATTTTCAGGGCAAAAGAAGGTTGCCCCCTGCGGCAAGCAGCGACACATGCAGTGTCGTAGCCTCCGGCGAACATCTCGTCGGTTACCCGGCCCTGCAAGAAGGAGAAGTTGAATGCCTTACGAACCGAATGACAGCCTGCTCCAGCATTTTGAAAAAAATGGGGCCGACCTCACGCAGCAGGTCGAAGCCCAACTCCAACTGATCGCCCCCGACAGCCCGAATATCCCTCTGTATCGCGACATGATCCTCACCGTGCTGCGCATGGCACAGGATGACCGCAATCGCTGGAATGCCAAGATCACCTTGCAAGCCATACGTGAACTGGACAACGCCTTCCGTGTGCTCGAACAGTTCAAGGGCCGACGCAAGGTCACCGTATTTGGCTCGGCACGTACCCCTGTGGAAAGCCCCCTGTATGCATTAGCCCGGGAAGTAGGCGCAGCACTGGCGCGCTCGGACTTGATGGTGATTACCGGTGGAGGTGGCGGCATCATGGCCGCGGCACACGAAGGCGCCGGCCTGGAGCACAGCCTGGGGTTCAATATCACCTTACCGTTCGAACAGCACGCCAACCCGACCATTGATGGGACCGAGAACCTGTTGTCCTTTCACTTCTTTTTTACCCGCAAACTGTTCTTCGTCAAGGAAGCCGATGGACTGGTGCTATGCCCAGGCGGCTTCGGCACCCTCGATGAAGCACTGGAAGTGCTGACACTGATCCAGACCGGCAAGAGCCCACTGGTACCGGTGGTGTTACTGGATGCACCCGGTGGAGGATTTTGGCAAGGCGCCCTGGATTTTATCCGCAGCCAGTTGGAAGCCAATCGCTATATCTTGCCTACCGACCTCAAGCTGGTGCGGCTGGTGTACAGCGCTGAAGAAGCAGTGGAGGAGATCAATCAGTTTTATGCCAATTTCCATTCCACGCGCTGGTTAAAGCGCGAGTTTGTGGTGCGTATGAATCACCCGCTCAGTGATCGGGCGCTGGCCCACTTGCAAAGTGAGTTTGCCAGCCTGCGGCTAAGCGGCGAGTTTCAGCAACTCGCGTATACCGGTGAGGAGCATGATGAAGCGAGGTTCAGCCATTTGACGCGACTGGTGTTCAACTTTAATGGACGAGACCAAGGCAGACTGCGGGAGTTGGTGGATTACATCAATTTGCCGGAGAACTGGGCGCAGGCTCAGGGGAAGACGCAGCAGCGAGTGGCGCCAGAGCCGGCTTGATTTTTTAGAGCAAAAAAAGGCCCACTATTTTCATAGTGAGCCTTTTTTGGTGGTGTTTCAGTGGAAATGGGAGGCGAGCGATTGCGGTGATTGGGGCTGATGCGCAGCCCAACGCAGGGCAAGCCCGCTCACCACAACATGCTTGCTCTACACAAAAAACCTGCTCACCAATACAAACCCGCAAAAATGACAAGCACGCTCAATACAGTTTCAGTCGTCCATATCTCGGCCGCTGAACAAACGGTTGATCATTTCCATCGAAAACCCGCGGTAACTCAAGAAGCGGCCTTGCTTCGCACGCTCCCGGGCATCAATAGGCAGATGGCCGGAGAACTTGCGACGCCAAGTATCTTCCAACTGCGACTGCCAACTAATCCCGCACTCACGCAACGCAAGGTCGATATCGGCACGCTGCAGGCCACGCTGGCTCAGCTCTTCGCGAATACGCGCAGGGCCATAGCCGGAACGGGCTCGGTAGGAGACAAAACTTTCGAGGTAACGGGATTCCGACAGCAGCCCTTCTTCCGTCAAACGGTCAAGGGCCGTGTCGATCATCTCAGGGTTTGCGCCGCGCTGACGCAGTTTGCGCGTCAGCTCGACTCGACCATGCTCGCGTCGAGCGAGCAGGTCCATAGCAGTGCGCCGAACGGCGACGAGTGTATCCAGCACAACAGTCATCGTTTACTTCAGACGTCAGTGTCGGCTTCTTCCACTTCTGCAACCGGCTCGCGGTTGGCAGCAGCTTTCACGTCGGGAGCTGCAGTCAGCAACTTGTCGCGGATCTGCTTCTCAAGTGTGGCGGCGATATCCGGGTTATCTGCCAGGAACTTGGCCGAGTTAGCCTTGCCTTGACCAATCTTGCTGCCGTTGTAGGCATACCATGCACCGGACTTCTCGACGAAACCGTGCAGCACGCCCAGGTCGATCATTTCGCCGTTCAGGTAAATACCCTTACCGTACAAAATCTGGAATTCAGCCTGACGGAAAGGCGGGGCCACTTTGTTCTTAACGACTTTAACGCGGGTTTCGCTACCGACAACCTCGTCGCCTTCCTTCACCGCACCAGTACGGCGGATGTCCAGACGGACCGAAGCGTAGAACTTCAACGCGTTACCACCGGTGGTGGTTTCCGGGCTACCGAACATCACGCCGATCTTCATACGGATCTGGTTGATGAAGATCACCAGGCAGTTGGCGTTCTTGATGTTACCGGTGATTTTACGCAGCGCCTGGGACATCAGACGGGCTTGCAGGCCGACGTGCATGTCACCCATTTCGCCTTCGATTTCAGCCTTGGGTACCAAGGCAGCCACGGAGTCGACCACAATCACGTCGATGGCATTGGAGCGCACCAGCATGTCGGTGATTTCCAGGGCTTGCTCACCGGTGTCCGGCTGGGATACCAGCAGGTCATCAACATTGACACCCAACTTGCCGGCGTATTCAGGGTCCAGGGCGTGCTCGGCGTCGACGAACGCGCAGGTGGCGCCCATTTTTTGCGCTTGAGCAATCACCGACAGGGTCAGGGTAGTTTTACCGGAAGATTCAGGACCGTAGATTTCAACGATACGGCCTTTTGGCAGGCCGCCAATGCCGAGTGCGATGTCCAGACCCAGAGAGCCAGTGGAGATAGCCGGGATCGCCTGACGGTCGTGATCGCCCATACGCATTACGGCACCCTTGCCGAATTGACGTTCGATCTGACCCAGGGCCGCAGCCAAGGCTTTCTTCTTGTTGTCGTCCATTAAAGTCCTCACGTAATCAATAAGGCCGGGGCGGCCAACACCTGTATAAGTAGACAGTATTGTTCCACAAAGATTGGAGATCGCCTACCCCTGATTTTCTATTTCTGCTGCAGCTCGTCGCAACAAGCCCTCAAGCGCGGCCTTTACCGTTTGTCGGCGGACCTCATCGCGGTTGCCCGGGAAGTGCGCGAGCTCGGCCGTGACCTCATCACCCACACCAAAGGCCAGCCAGACAGTGCCTACCGGTTTGTCCGGCGAACCGCCGTCAGGCCCCGCCACGCCGCTGACTGCCACAGCGAATCGCGACAGGCTTTTTTCCTGCGCACCGCGCACCATGGCCTCCACCACTTCCTGGCTGACGGCGCCCACTTTCGGAAACAATGTTTCCGGCACATTCAACTGCCGGGTCTTCTGACGATTAGAGTAAGTGACGTATCCGGCCTCGAACCACGCCGAACTCCCGGGGATCCGCGTAATAGCTTCCGCAATCCCGCCACCGGTGCAGGACTCCGCCGTGGTGACGTGAGCATTGAGCACCTGTAAACGGCGACCCAGTTCGGCGGCCAATTGAGTGATTTCCTTCACGGTCGTCTCCAGAAGTTAGCGGGCATTGGCCTACCCTACAGGAGCAAATACCCCGTGCAAGCGACAGACTGAATCGAGAGACTAGCGGGCGACGGCGCGCATACTTGAAACGGGCAAAGAAATGCCTGCTCCAAGGCGGGCTCCCGGCACGATTTGAGCGGGTTGGGGCAGCGTGATCACCATCAGTTTCATCCTGAAAAAGACGCGATGTCGACACCAGGGCCGAGGTAGAGGGTTTGAGTGAAGGATACGGTCCAACTGATGTAGTCCGTTTCGGCACCACTGAGTGGGGACGGCGCGGCGACGATCGACGTAGGCAAGTCGCACTGATCAGGCGCAAAGCCCCAGCGGTTATCCAAGGCCAGATCCATCAGTTGGCTGGCCAAATCACAGGCGTCAAAGGGCGACGACACGCTCGCAACCGTGGCCCTGAGTGAGACCGACAAGGCCTGTGCCTTGCGCCCCTCAAGAGAACGCTCACCGGGGCCATTACGTTCCACGCTGATCAACACGCGCGCCCTATTCTCGGCATCGGTCAAGGTATGGCGATTGCCTACACGCAACCGTGGAAAGGCGCCCTTCAGCGCGTCCCCGATCGCCACAGGCAGTTGAGGCGTATTTTTGAGAAGTGTCATTACATTGCGTCCTTGCAACAGTTAATGCTGATCAGGCCCAGAGGGCGGCACTTCGTTGACCCCGATGCGCTTTGCCGCCCAACGTTCATAAAGCCCGATTGCCACGTCAGCCCCCGCCATGGCGGTAAGGCAACCAATGGCGCCGGCGGTCCAGATCGACATGCCGGCGGCGTAGCACAGCATCAGTGCCGAAACCCCGCAGACCATGCACGCGCCGGACCGCAGCGCCAGGCGCCGCATCAGGGACCAACCGCGGGCGCCCTCCTTATCGGCACGCCACATTTCGCCGGATACACCTCCGATCAGGGCCAGTACGATCACCAGCCAGATAGGCATTTCCGCCAACACTTGCAGCTCGTTTGTCATTTCACGCCTCCTGGCTGATCAATGCCGGCAACGTGCCGGCGTTCGGGTAACTCCATGTGTCGGTAGGCATTCCAAAAAGCCCGATTGCCCAGGCTTTTCAGTAATAACCTCCTCAACCCTTCGCCGCTGCTTGCGCGGTACGGATTTTTCCTCGATGTTTTTCCGACCATGATCCATGTCTGCGGGAGAACTGCTTCGGGCTTTACGCTGCACACCCGGACCAGTTGCCAACTCTCTGAACCGTTAAGGCCGGCCTATCTCTGCTTGTCTTGTTGAAGCGATGTCACTAAAAAGCGTCGGCGTCCTTGCCGGTGTTGCCTGGCATCCCTGCCATCGCTTTTGTGGCGTCCTTGCCAATATTGCATGCCGTCCTTGTCTTCCTCAGCAGCATCCTTGCCGCCTCCACCAGACCTCGTTGGCTGGCTTGAGATGAAGAGTATGACTGGATGGATATCCAGTCAATGCATTAATGCATTTATTTTCAAAGTGTGAATGCGCTAATGCATTTATAGCCCCATAGGCAAAGGGCTTGACGACTTTTGGCAGGCGGAAAAAAACCCGCACATCGGCGGGTTTTGTCTTACTTAAGGGAGTTAACGAGCGTACATGCCCCACCAGAACACGTGGCCAAGGATTCTGATCTGCTCATCCTGGATCTCCTGGAAACTGTAGTCCTCATCAGGATGCTCATCACGATTAAAGCTGCGCAGACGAATCCCGGAAGGCAAGCGGTAGAGCTGTTTAACCCGCAGTTGCCCGTTGTGATTGATGGCATACAGGTCGCCATCCACGATATCGCCAATGCCACTCTTACCGGCATTCACCCCGACCGTCGCGCCATCGCGCAATACCGGCAACATACTGTTGCCACGCACCGTTACGCATTTGGCCTGGTCGAACTGCACGCCGTTATGCCGCAAGCTGCGCTTTCCAAAACGCAGGCTGGCTTTCTCGCTTTCCTCGATGACGAATCTTCCTGATCCAGCGGCCAATTCAACCTCGCGCAGAAAGGGGATCGACACCTCGTCCTCATTAACGGGGGTGTCGTCGTCCCAAAGGCTAATGTCCTTGAGTTCCGAATGCATTGGATCTCGCTCGTCATCTCGCGAAACGCCCACCGCCACGCGCCCGCGCAACTGGTCGGTGCTGATGCGGAAGTATTCGGCAATACGGGAAATGTGCTTGTCCGACGGGTCAGCGATCTTCCCGCTGAGGATCCGGGACAATGTGGATTGAGGCACACCGGTACGCCGGTGAAGCTCCGTGGGAGAGATCCGGTCGCGGTCCAGCAGCTCTCTTAAAACGATAGAAACATTGCGTTTTTGCATGACGCGGATAGTGACGGGAGACTTGGAGAATGGCAAATGCTTAATCGCATAAATGATGCATTTTTATGCATTTGACCCCCTTTTTACCGCCTAAACGGGCTCATCTCAGTGGCGAGACTCCCGTCATCATCGTTCCGCCCTCGAAAGCGGATTCCCTTAGGCTATTTCTAAACGTAAGATCCTTGATACCAAGTCGTGCATAACAGATACAAAAGGAAGAATCTGTCAATGGATACCTAAATGCACGCTAGGAAAATAAAAACTACTCAAGGAAATTTAAGTTTGATCTCAAAATTAACATCAAGAATCATCAGAAAACTTCGAAAATACTCAAAGTTACCTATAAGCTATAAATACAGAAGCTTTTCAATAAACTTGCCAGCGCACCACCTATTACCTGAATTTCAAAAACAACACCCAAAATATGATAGGTTCTTGCCACACCTAACACGCTACATCAATGACTCAGAAACCATCATAGATATAGGTGCAAATATCGGAGATTCATTAGCGGGCATGGCTGAACAGAATACCACTGCTAATTATATCTGCATTGAAGCTGATGATTCTTTTTACAGGCACTTAGAAGATAATGTCAAAAGAATAAAAACTTCAATAAACCACTTAAAAGTCACTACAATAAAAGCCCTGGTAGGAAAAAACATCTCCAACGTCTCACTTGACGGACAAAACGGGACAAAACACGCGATATTACAAAATGAGGGTGGCCTAAAATCGTCGCCACTGGATGAGCTGATCCCCAATGAATCCAGCATACGCATCTTGAAAAGTGACGTTGACGGGTTCGATTACGATGTACTTGATTCTTCCATGGTAGTTATAAAAAAACACAAACCAATTCTTTTCTTTGAATGCCAATACGATCACGAATACCAAAAAGCAGGCTATTTAAAAACGCTCAGCGCGCTTCAGCAGGCAGGCTATTGTGATTGGGTGATTTTTGACAACTTTGGCGAAATCGTCATTCGCACAGGCGAGATGAGCATTATCGTCCAGCTCATAAACTACATCTGGCAGCAAAACACTGGACGCTCTACACGAACAATTTACTACTACGACATTTTGGCAGTCCACAAAGAGGACTCTTCGCTCATAAACAAGGTTCTTGAAGAATACACTTCCCCTTTAACCTGACCATTTGTGGATATCCCCAAGCATGAGCGCCTACAATCCAACTCCGGCTGTCTGCGACCATAGATGCCAACCTTATAAATCTGCGATTACCTGCTTGGCGAACAGGCCTGCACCCTTCAGCTCAGCGCGCAGTAGTAAAGCGAAGATTGGCTAGGCAATGTGCGATATGGAATAACACGGATGACTTCATGGCGAGATCAGAGCTTCTGGAGCAAGGTGCAGGCATGCACCCTACTGGCGCTCATCGGGATGTTCACAAGCTACACCGACGCGCACTGGATAGAAGGAGCCTCATCCAATAGTAAGCGGGTCTTCAGCCGAGGCTTCGTTGTGCTCTGCGCAATAGTGGCTGGGATTGAGCTGGCAGTGCTCAACCACTTCTATGCTTCGCCCGGATGAGGTGACCGCGGGGAATGGCCGGCCCTGATATCGTCCCGCCCTTAAATCAAAATGGAAACATCGACGAATGGACTCATGGAAAACGCTGACAATCGCTGTCATGGTGCTGATGGGCAATCAGGCAGTGGCGGCAGAAAATGCCAACCCCTTCGATAAAGCGCTGATGTACTCCACGTTCGTGCCAACCATCTTGGTTGCAGGCACTACTTCTCTCACGACCGAAGCACCAAAGCTTTTTACATCATCGAAAACCGACGCCCTTGCGTTTATCGGTTCGGACGGCGAAATCCGCGGGGCCGAGTTTGAACGGGCATCTCGGTACTATCATTCGACCTACCCCGCGCCGCTTATGTCCGACATGCAATTGGCCAAGGCTATCGCCGTTTCGTACTGAGAGAGGCGTCCATATTCAGCACAGGCCGAAAGGCAAAAGGGGCGGTGCATTTAAATAAATGCGCCGCCCCTTTTTTACGTTTTACCTGACCGTTTGCGACCTGCGAAGGGCCGACCTCGCGTGTTAACCTTGCGGCCATTGCAAAATCAGCAGGGCCGAGCGCCCCACCTTTGCCCCACTCCTTTCAACGAATTTGCTAACTATCTGATGAGTAAACACACTTCCGATCTGTCCTCCCATACGCCAATGATGCAGCAATACTGGCGCCTGAAAAACCAGCACCCTGATCAGTTGATGTTCTATCGCATGGGCGACTTCTACGAGATCTTCTACGAAGACGCGAAGAAGGCCGCCAAGTTGCTGGACATTACCTTGACCGCGCGCGGGCAGTCGGCGGGACAGTCAATTCCAATGTGTGGGATTCCTTACCATTCGTTGGAAGGCTATCTGGTCAAGCTGGTGAAGCTGGGCGAGTCGGTGGTGATCTGTGAGCAGATCGGCGACCCGGCGACCAGCAAGGGGCCGGTAGAGCGTCAGGTGGTGCGCATCATTACACCGGGCACGGTGAGTGATGAGGCGCTGCTGGATGAGCGTCGCGATAACCTGATCGCTGCGGTGTTGGGCGATGAACGGCTGTTCGGCCTTTCCGTGCTGGACATCACCAGCGGCAATTTCAGCGTGCTGGAGATCAAGGGCTGGGAGAACTTGCTGGCGGAACTGGAGCGCATCAATCCTGTGGAACTGCTGATCCCGGACGATTGGCCGAAGGACCTGCCGGCGGAAAAACGTCGTGGGACCAAGCGCCGTGCGCCGTGGGATTTCGAGCGTGATTCGGCGCTCAAAAGCCTGTGCCAGCAGTTCTCGGTACAAGACCTGAAAGGCTTCGGCTGCGAAACCCTGACCCTGGCCATCGGCGCCGCCGGTTGCCTGCTCAGCTACGCCAAGGAAACCCAGCGCACTGCCCTGCCGCATTTGCGCAGCCTGCGCCATGAGCGCCTGGACGATACCGTGGTGCTCGATGGTGCCAGCCGTCGCAATCTGGAACTGGACACCAACCTGTCCGGCGGGCGTGACAACACGCTGCAATCGGTGGTCGACCGTTGCCAGACTGCCATGGGCAGCCGCCTTCTGACACGCTGGCTGAATCGTCCGCTGCGGGACCTGAGCGTGCTGCAAGCGCGTCAAACCTCTATTACATGCCTGCTGGATGGCTATCGCTTTGAAAAGCTCCAGCCACAGCTGAAAGAAATCGGTGACATAGAGCGGATCCTGGCACGGATTGGACTGCGAAATGCGCGCCCTCGTGACTTGGCACGCCTGCGCGACGCCCTTGGCGCCCTGCCGCAGTTGCAAGTGGCGATGACCGAGCTGGACACGCCGCACCTGCAACAGCTCGCAATCACGGCGGGCACCTACCCGGAACTGGCCGCGTTGCTGGAAAAAGCCATCATCGATAACCCGCCGGCGATCATCCGTGACGGTGGTGTATTGAAGACCGGTTACGACAGTGAGCTGGATGAACTGCAAGCCCTGAGCGAAAACGCCGGGCAGTTCCTGATTGACCTGGAAGCCCGCGAAAAAGCCCGCACCGGCCTCGCCAACCTGAAGGTCGGCTACAACCGCGTGCACGGCTACTTTATTGAGTTACCAAGCAAGCAGGCCGAGTCGGCACCGATCGATTATCAACGTCGCCAGACCCTCAAAGGCGCCGAGCGCTTTATCACACCGGAACTCAAAGAGTTCGAAGACAAGGCGCTGTCAGCCAAGAGCCGTGCCCTGGCTCGCGAGAAAATGCTTTATGAGGCCTTGCTCGAAGACTTGATCAGCCAACTGGCGCCGCTGCAGGACACTGCCGCCGCCCTGGCGGAGCTGGATGTATTGAGCAACCTTGCCGAACGTGCGTTGAACCTTGATCTCAACTGCCCACGCTTTGTCAGCGAACCGTGCATGCGCATCGTGCAGGGCCGCCATCCGGTGGTGGAACAGGTCTTGACCACGCCGTTCGTCGCCAACGACCTGTCCCTGGACGACGATACACGCATGCTGGTGATCACCGGTCCTAACATGGGTGGTAAATCGACCTACATGCGCCAGACCGCTTTAATCGTGTTGCTGGCGCATATTGGCAGCTTCGTGCCGGCGGCCAGTTGCGAACTGTCCCTGGTCGACCGGATTTTCACCCGGATCGGCTCCAGCGATGACCTCGCCGGTGGCCGCTCGACCTTTATGGTGGAAATGAGCGAAACCGCCAACATCCTGCACAACGCCACCGAACGCAGCCTGGTGCTGATGGACGAAGTGGGTCGCGGCACCAGCACCTTCGACGGTCTGTCCCTGGCATGGGCAGCCGCCGAGCGATTGGCGCATCTGCGGGCTTACACACTGTTTGCCACCCACTACTTCGAACTGACGGTGCTGCCGGAAAGCGAGCCACTGGTGGCCAACGTGCACCTCAATGCCACGGAGCACAACGAACGCATCGTGTTCCTGCATCATGTGTTGCCTGGGCCCGCCAGCCAAAGTTACGGACTGGCGGTGGCGCAATTGGCCGGAGTGCCGAACGACGTGATCGTGCGTGCCCGTGAACACCTCAGTCGCCTGGAAACCACGGCTCTGCCCCATGAAACCGTGGTTACCAGCCCAGCCAAGACCGCCAACAAACCTTCCGCGCCTCACCAAAGCGATATGTTCGCCAGCCTGCCACACCCCGTGCTGGATGAGCTGGCCAAGCTTGACCTGGACGGCTTAACACCGCGTAAAGCGCTCGAAATGTTATATGCACTGCAAGTTCGGATATAACGCAGACGCTTGCAAGCTGGTAGACTCTCGCGCGGTTTGGGATGCTGCGGGCTCTTAGCCTGGCCTGCAGACTATCGCTCCCGAACCTCGCGAGCCCTGCCACACAGGGTTTCGCTGCCGCCGCCTGAGGAGAAAATTAGAAATGACCTTCGTCGTTACCGACAACTGCATCAAGTGCAAGTACACCGACTGCGTCGAAGTGTGTCCGGTGGACTGCTTCTACGAAGGCCCGAATTTCCTGGTCATCCACCCGGATGAGTGCATTGATTGCGCCCTGTGTGAACCAGAATGCCCGGCCGTCGCTATCTTCTCCGAGGATGAAGTCCCGGCGGATATGCAGGAATTTATTCAGTTGAACGTCGAGCTGGCGGAGATCTGGCCGAACATCACTGAGAAGAAAGACTCGCTGCCTGACGCAGCAGATTGGGATGGTAAAAAAGGTAAGATCAAACACCTGGAGCGCTAATAGCGCCGCCGCCCAACTGAAAAAGCCCCTTTCCGGGGCTTTTTTGCATTCTGGAGCAGGCATTTACTTTTTTGCAGGCAAAAAAAAGGGGCGGTATGACCCGCCCACATTTTTTCCCTAGTCCCTTTATTCCTTTTCATCATCCTGATGAATCGCATCCTGCGATGTTCCCTGAGCCATCGTTCCTTAATGGCTGTGTCAATCCGTGGACACAGGACTGATGTTAGAGAGTTCCAAGGGAAGTTCAATGGGATCCAAATCGCCGACCGACACGTAATCGCTCTCTGGCGAAGATAAATAATCTTTATATTTCATATAGATAGAAAATGCCTTCATCGATTTTAGCCGCACACGCCAGGTAAAAAACCCAAACACTTACGCAAAAGTAGGCGATTGCTTACACGCCTGATTGCGTAAATGCGCAACTAATATTCGTGGGCGGTTTTGCGGGCAAGAAAAAGCCCCGACAACGCGAGGCTTTTTTCGCTGCAACCTTTTCAGTCTTCGCTCACCGTAATCGTCGGCATTGCCGGTGCTGATGCTTCCTGCAGTACGATCCGCGCCCCCACGTTACGGGCCAGCTCCTGATACACCATGGCGATCTGACCATCAGGCTCGGCCGCAACAGTAGGTTTACCGCCGTCGGCCTGTTCTCGAATCGCCATCGACAACGGCAACGAAGCCAGCAATTCAACCCCGTACTGGGTCGCCAGCTTTTCACCGCCGCCTTCACCAAACAGATGCTCAGCGTGGCCGCAGTTGGAGCAAATGTGCACGGCCATGTTCTCCACGACACCCAGCACCGGGATGTTGACCTTACGGAACATCTCCACACCTTTTTTGGCATCGAGCAGCGCCAAGTCCTGGGGCGTGGTCACGATCACCGAGCCGGCCACAGGGACTTTCTGCGCGAGGGTCAGTTGGATATCGCCGGTGCCTGGCGGCATGTCGATGACCAGGTAATCCAAATCGCCCCAGGCGGTCTGCGTAACCAATTGCAGTAAGGCGCCGGAGACCATCGGGCCACGCCATACCATCGGCGTGTTGTCATCGGTCAGGAACGCCATGGACATGACTTCCACGCCAAGAGATTCGATAGGCACGAACCACTTCTGATCCTTGACCTTCGGCCGCGTGCCTTCTGCAATTCCGAACATCACGCCTTGGCTTGGACCATAGATATCAGCGTCTAGAATGCCCACTCGAGCGCCTTCACGTGCCAGCGCCAGGGCAAGGTTGGCAGCCGTGGTGGATTTCCCCACGCCGCCCTTGCCGGACGCCACGGCAATTACATTCTTGACGTTAGCCAGGCCCGGGATCTGCGCCTGAGCCTTGTGCGGCGCGATTACGCACTGGATGTCGACCTTGGCAGATGCCACACCATCCAGACCTTCAATGGCGATTTGCAGCATCTGCGCCCAGCCACTCTTGAACAGACCGGCGGCATAGCCCAGCTCCAGGTGGACCGACACCTGATCGCCCTGGACCTCAATGGCGCGCACACAACCGGCACTGACCGGGTCCTGATTCAAATAGGGGTCGGTGTACTGGCGAAGAACGGCTTCCACCGCTGCGCGATTCACGGCGCTCATGGGCTACTCCCGAAAAAAGACTGACTGAAACAGGCGGCTATCCTAACCGTTCCGGCCGCTTAACGGCATGCTTTCGAAGATGGGGAAGATGCTGAAACAGCGCCACGGGGTGAAATAAATTTCCTGGCGCTTTATAGTGGCCGACCTCCGTTTCATCAAGTAGCCGAGCCCCATGTCCGAGCCACGCAAGATCCTCGTCACCAGCGCCCTGCCCTATGCCAATGGTTCTATCCATCTTGGCCATATGCTTGAGTACATCCAGACCGATATGTGGGTGCGCTTCCAGAAGCATCGCGGCAACCAATGCATTTATGTCTGCGCGGACGACGCCCACGGTTCGGCCATCATGCTGCGCGCCGAAAAGGAAGGCATCACCCCGGAACAACTGATCGCCAATGTGCAGGCTGAACACAGCGCCGACTTTGCCGAGTTCCTGGTGGATTTCGATAACTTCCACTCGACTCACGCTGAAGAAAACCGCGAACTGTCGAACCAGATCTACCTGCGGCTGCGCGACGCCGGGCACATTGCCCAGCGTTCGATCACACAGTATTTCGACCCGGAAAAGAAAATGTTCCTGGCCGATCGCTTCATCAAGGGCACCTGCCCGAAATGCGGCACCGAAGACCAGTACGGCGACAACTGCGAAAAATGCGGTGCGACCTATGCGCCCACCGATCTGAAGGATCCGAAGTCGGCCATCTCCGGCGCCACACCGGTGCTCAAGGATTCCCAACACTTCTTCTTCAAGCTCCCGGATTTCCAGCAGATGCTGCAAACCTGGACCCGCAGCGGCACCCTTCAGGATGCCGTGGCCAACAAGATCGCCGAATGGCTGGATGCGGGCCTGCAACAGTGGGACATCTCGCGCGACGCGCCGTACTTCGGCTTCGAGATCCCAGACGAGCCAGGCAAGTACTTCTATGTCTGGCTGGACGCACCGATCGGCTACATGGCCAGTTTCAAGAACCTCTGCGACCGTACGCCGGAGCTGGACTTCGACGCGTTCTGGGGCAAGGACTCCACCGCCGAGCTGTACCACTTCATCGGCAAGGACATCGTCAATTTCCACGCACTGTTCTGGCCAGCGATGCTCGAAGGTTCGGGCTACCGCAAGCCTACTGGCATTGCCGTGCACGGCTACCTGACGGTCAACGGGCAGAAGATGTCCAAGTCCCGTGGCACATTCATCAAGGCGCGCACCTACCTGGACCACCTGTCCCCGGAATACCTGCGCTACTACTACGCATCCAAATTGGGCCGTGGCGTCGACGACCTCGACCTGAACCTGGAAGACTTCGTACAGAAGGTCAACTCGGACCTTGTGGGCAAAGTCGTGAACATCGCCAGCCGTTGCGCCGGATTTATCCACAAGGGCAACGCCGGCTTACTGGTGGCAGAAAATGCCGCACCGGAACTGACCGATGCGTTCCGGGCCGCCGCGCCAAGCATCGCCGACGCCTATGAAGCCCGCGACTTTGCCCGCGCGATGCGCGAGATCATGGGCCTGGCCGACCGCGCCAACGCCTGGATCGCCGATAAGGCCCCGTGGTCGTTGAACAAGCAGGAAGGCAAGCAGGCGGAAGTGCAGGCGATCTGCGCCACAGGTGTCAATCTGTTCCGCCAGTTGGTGATCTTCCTCAAACCGGTTCTGCCGTTGCTGGCAGCCGACGCGGAGGCGTTCCTCAATGTTGCGCCACTGACCTGGAACGACCACACCACCTTGCTCAGCAACCACCAGTTGAACGAGTTCAAGCCGCTGATGACCCGCATCGATCCCGTGAAAGTCCAAGCCATGACCGACGCTTCGAAAGAAGACCTCGTTGCTAGCCAGACCGACACCGGTTCGACTGCACCAACAGGCAATGGTGAATTGGCCAAAGACCCACTTTCTCCGGAAATCGAGTTTGACGCCTTTGCCGCCGTTGACCTCCGTGTTGCGCTTATCATCAAGGCGGAAGCCGTAGAAGGTGCCGACAAACTGCTGCGCCTGACGCTGGATATCGGTGACGAGCAACGCAATGTGTTTTCCGGGATCAAAAGCGCTTATCCGGATCCGTCCAAGCTCGATGGTCGCCTGACCATGATGATCGCCAACCTCAAGCCTCGAAAAATGAAGTTCGGTATCTCCGAAGGCATGGTGATGGCGGCCGGCCCTGGGGGTGAAGAGATCTACCTGCTGAGCCCTGATAGCGGCGCCAAGCCGGGTCAGCGCATCAAGTAACGCTGCAATACAGCCCTGTCGTCTCGGCGACAGGGCTATAGATAGCTTATGGCTGGATGACGCGGGCGTGTTGGGCCTGGTATTGCTGTGGACTCACACGCAAAGGTCCTACCTCACATGTTCGCGATGAGCCTGGACACCGGTCTCGGTTTTTGGCCGTTGCTGAGACTGTTCAGCGACTTACGCCAGCAGATCGCGGGCAATGACATTTTCCTACCTTTTCGCGGCCTACCGGTCGAGCTGATGGCGCTGGCATTCCGGGGCTTCAATGCAATGATCAAAACATGAGCCTGATTCAACGTATCGACGCACTGCTGCCGCAGACCCAATGCGGCAAGTGCGGACACCCAGGGTGCAAGCCTTACGCCGAGGGCATCGCCCAGGGCGAGGCCATCAATAAGTGCCCGCCGGGTGGGTATGAAACGATTGCGGGCCTGGCGCAGTTGCTGAGCCTGCCGCTGCTGGAACTGGACACCACCCGTGGCGAGGCACCTGCGCAGGTTGCGTATATCCGCGAGGCCGAGTGCATCGGGTGCACCAAGTGCATCCAGGCCTGCCCGGTGGATGCCATCGTCGGCGCTGCCAAGTTTATGCACACAGTGATTATCGACGAGTGCACGGGCTGTGACCTCTGCGTCGCGCCCTGCCCGGTAGACTGCATCGAGATGCGTCCTCCGATCACCGTACTGCCTATCGTAGGTGGCTTGGCGGCCAACGACGAAGAGCGGCATGAACGTGATATCAAGCGCAATCGCGCACGTTGGCGCTTCGAGCAACGTAACGCGCGCCTGCAACGGGAAGAGGACCACAAGCTCGCAGAACGTCTGGCGCGGGCCAAACGTCCAGCGCAGGTGACGCCTGTGCCGCTGGATGGAGCACAGGCCGCACAGGACGCGGCGGTGAAAAAAGCCAAAGTCAATGTCGCGATGAGCCGCGCTCAGTTGCATAAATCATTGAAAGCCTTCGGGCATCCGCCGACGTTTGACCAGCAATCCCAGTTGATCGTCCTACAACAACAGTTTGAGGCAGCTGAGCAGGCACTGGCCAAACTTGAACCCGCCAACATTCCCGCAGCGCCTGTGAGCAACACCGCTGGCCTCAAGCGCGCCAAAATCCAACTGGCGATGCGCCGCGCCGAATTGAAGAAAGCCCAGGATCAACAGGCCGATGCACAACAATTGGCCGATGCGCAAAACAAGCTCGATGAAGCCCAGCGTCAGGTAGATGCCCATGGTGCTTGACGTGTGGCTGGGCACGCCGCCAAGTATGGTTGTACTCACGCTATCGATGGGCGCTCGGAATTCAGACTTCGCGGTGACTGGTAGCAGGGTTCCAGGCTTGGGCCCACTATTCGAAACCACGTTGCTCGCCAACAAGGAATCTTCTGCCTCATGAACGCCGCAAAACGCCTGGAAATTTTCCGCAGACTTCACGAAGACAATCCGGAACCCAAGACCGAACTGGCATACTCCTCGCCGTTCGAGTTGCTGATTGCGGTGATCCTGTCGGCCCAATCCACGGACGTTGGCGTCAACAAGGCCACGGCCAAGCTGTATCCCGTGGCAAACACGCCAGAGGCGATTTATGCGTTAGGCGTGGATGGGTTGTCGGAATACATCAAGACCATTGGCCTCTACAACAGTAAGGCCAAAAACGTCATTGAGACCTGCCGCCTGCTGGTAGAGCTGCATGGAAGCGAAGTGCCGCAAACCCGTGAAGCATTGGAAGCCTTGCCGGGTGTGGGCCGCAAAACCGCCAACGTCGTGCTCAACACTGCATTCCGGCAACTGACCATGGCCGTGGACACTCATATCTTCCGGGTCAGCAACCGAACGGGCATTGCACGTGGCAAGAACGTGGTTGAGGTAGAAAAGCAGTTGATGAAGTTCGTGCCAAAGCCCTACTTGCTCGACTCCCACCATTGGCTGATCCTGCACGGGCGCTACGTTTGCCAGGCACGCAAGCCACGCTGCGGCAGCTGCCGCATCGAAGACCTGTGCGAATACAAGGACAAAACGTCGGACGATTGAGGGGGCATTAGTTTTCTCGATCAGTCGATTGAAAAAATCTTTTTTACCCGTTCATGGATTATCGTTATAAGGAGCGCCAACGGCAGTCTTACTCCGGAGTTAACGTTATGAGCACTGACAAAGAACAGTTGGATGTGGAAGACGACCTCGTTGAGTCGGATGATGATGGTGCAGAGGCTCCCGTGATAGAGGTCGCCAAGACCAATCTGAGCAAACGCCGTACTATCGACAATCTTCTGGAAGAACGACGCTTGCAAAAACAACTGGCCGACTACGACTTCGATCTCTAAGCCAGCGGTCGAGGGCCGGAAGCCTCCCTTACGGAGGCTTTTTTCTGCGGACTATGCTGGGCTAGGTGCAGCCTGCAAGTCTTCTATACCAAGCCGTTGCGCTGGGCCAGTTCGATCAAATCCACTAGGGAACGAGCATTGAGCTTAAGCAACAAGCGAGTCTTGTAGGTGCTGACTGTCTTGTTGCTGAGGAACATACCGTCGGCGATTTCCTTGTTCGTCCGACCCCGAGCCAGTTGCTGCAAGACCATCATTTCCCGGCCTGACAACCGCTCGACCATATCAGCCTCACTGGCGTTGCCCATGGTGGAGCGTACCGAGTTGAGTGCCTGGTTTGGAAAGTAGCTGTAACCCGACAAAACCGCTTTGATCGCACTCAGCAATTCGGTCAGGTCCTGCTGTTTGCACACATAACCCGCAGCGCCCGCCTGCATACAACGCATGGAAAAGTGACCTGGGGCCTGGGATGTGAGCACTAGCACCTTGAAGGGTATAGGTTGTTTGGCAGACGACAACCGGCAAATAACTTCCAGGCCATCGAGTTTGGGAATCCCAATATCCAATATGACAATGTCCGGCATATGCTCCCGCGCAAGTTGCAACGCATCGACACCGTTATTGGTCTCGGCAACGACCTCATAACCATGACGCTCCATTAGCATACGCACAGCAAGACGAATGACGGGATGATCATCCACGATCAGCACTTTATTCATGAGAAAGTCCAATTTCGCTGTTCGAATTATTTAGAGCAAGCACAATAGCCTAGTCGTTTCATAGTTGGCATAGCGTCCCCCCCCGAGCAACAGCAAGCAGAGACCCAACCCACAGCGATAAAGGAAACGCCCTACAAAAAAACACCGATTCGAATGTTTCCGGTTTTATGGAGCCTTTCAGACCTTTCCGTCCCATCACACATTTTGAGTAAAATTTCCAGGTTACCAAGGGCAGAACGTGAACGAGCCCCACACAACTATCAGGAAATGCCCCTTGTCTTTCGACTACGGATACTGGAGCTGGTGGAGAAAAGTCGGTAGTTTCAGTTCCATTTAACATATTTTTTTACATCCCTATTTACTACAGAGTCTTAGGTCTCTCACATGTTCTCCCGCACCCACATGAGTGAATTATCTGTAAGACTAGTTCCTATGCAGATGTAAAAAATTCATTCCTCCCTACAAAAAATCGCAGACAGCACACAGCAATCGAGAAAAAACACATTATTCGAATAAGTTTGAAAACTGATTAAACAACGTTAAACAATACCGATCTATTTAGAATACTCAGGCAAAAAAAATGGCCCCTTGAACAAGGGGCCATTCTTCAAAACAAGCTAAACACTCAGAATAACGAGCGGCCTTTATTAGCGGCAATGCGCATGCGCAATGCGTTCAACTTGATAAAGCCTGCTGCGTCAGCCTGGTTGTAAGCGCCGCCATCTTCTTCGAAGGTGGCGATGTTGGCGTCGAACAACGAATCATCAGACTTGCGACCGGTAACGATCACATTACCCTTGTACAGTTTCAGGCGCACAACGCCGTTCACGTGAGCCTGGGAGGCGTCGATCATCTGTTGCAGCATCAGACGCTCTGGGCTCCACCAGTAGCCGGTGTAGATCAGGCTGGCGTACTTGGGCATCAGCTCGTCTTTGAGGTGAGCCACTTCGCGGTCCAGGGTAATGGACTCGATGGCGCGGTGAGCGCGCAGCATGATGGTGCCGCCTGGGGTTTCGTAGCAGCCACGGGACTTCATGCCCACATAGCGGTTCTCTACGATGTCGAGACGGCCGATACCGTGTTCGCCACCGATACGGTTCAGGGTCGCCAGCACAGTGGCCGGGGTCATTTCGACACCGTCCAGTGCGACGATGTCGCCGTTGCGGTAGGTGAGCTCCAGGTACTGCGGCTTGTCTGGAGCGTTCTCCGGGGAGACGGTCCATTTCCACATGTCTTCTTCGTGCTCGGTCCAGGTGTCTTCCAGCACGCCACCTTCATAAGAGATGTGCAGCAGGTTGGCGTCCATCGAGTACGGGGATTTCTTCTTGCCATGACGCTCGATCGGGATTGCATGCTTTTCAGCGTAATCCATCAGCTTTTCACGGGACAGCAGGTCCCATTCGCGCCAAGGGGCAATCACTTTCACGCCGGGCTTGAGCGCGTAGGCACCCAGCTCGAAACGTACCTGGTCGTTGCCCTTGCCGGTAGCGCCATGGGAAATGGCGTCAGCGCCGGTTTCGTTGGCGATTTCGATCAGGCGCTTGGCGATCAGCGGACGTGCGATGGAGGTACCCAGCAGGTACTCGCCTTCATAGACGGTGTTGGCGCGAAACATCGGGAAGACGAAATCGCGGACGAATTCTTCGCGCAGGTCGTCAATGTAGATCTCTTTCACGCCCATGGCTTGCGCCTTGGCACGTGCAGGTTCGACCTCTTCGCCCTGACCCAGGTCAGCGGTGAAGGTCACCACTTCACAGTTATAAGTATCCTGCAGCCACTTGAGGATCACCGAAGTGTCCAGGCCGCCGGAATACGCGAGAACGACCTTGTTTACGTCGGCCATGCCATCACTCCACGGGGTTGTACGGAAAGGCGTCGATTCTACCGATCAAAACCGTGGATTTACAGGGGCGCGACAGCAAATGAAGATAAAGCGACAGATTATGTCGAGCGAGCGACCGATGGTCGCACGTCAGGAGGTGTGTGCAGGGTTGCTCGGCCCCGCCGCCTGGGGCGCCGGTTTCTCGGGGACAGCCACACGTTCGAGCTGAATATTCACACGGCGGTTGCGGGCCCGGTTGGCGGCATTGGTATTGGGCGCCAAGGGGTAACTTTCGCCATGGAAACGCAGGGTAATCTGGGACTCCTGGATACCATTGGCCTTGAAGTAGTCCATCACCGCCAGCGCGCGGCGGCGTGAAACATCGCGATTGCTCAGGCGATTGCCACTGTTGTCCGAATGGCCATTCAATTCGACATGGTTGACGGTAGGATCCGCTTTCATGAATTCGAGAATCACTGCCAGCTTCTGCTTGGCCGCGGCGTCGAGCTCAATGCCCCCCCCAGGGAAGCCGACTTCAGTCTGCTTGACCTGATCGTAATTCATCGGCAACAACTTGGCCGTGCACAGCTGATAGTCGCTGTAGGCCTTGTTGAATTTCACCGGCAGCAGGCGAATTTCTGAGTAGCCGCCCTCACGCCCATAGTGCCGCACGGTGGGCGAGCGGCCATCGAGCAAACCGTTGAACAGACGCCCAGCCTGGGCTTGAGAGCTGTTGAACAGCACATCACCGCTGCCAGCACGTACGGCACCGAGGTTGATGTCACCCCGACCGGGCTGCCAAGGGGCAGCGGCAGCCAACAAGGTGGCCGATCCTGCGCCCAGCGAGCCGTTATAGGCTTTCAGACGGAACGTCGCCTGCTCACCCGCCCGGCGCACGAACTCACCCGAACCGAAATCGGTGATCGGTTGGGTTAGGCGGCACTCGAACTTGTCGCCCTCTACTTTCCACTCAATATTCTCCAGACGTGTCTGGAACGTGAGGGCCATCGCAGGCAGGCTGGCGAACACACTGAGCAGGGCTAGATAATGCTGGCGCACGGGAGGCTCCACTGGTTTCTACAACACTTCAAAGCGTCATACATCGATAAGGCATACGAAAGGCTATCGGATGCATCCTGCAAAACTTGATAGCGAGTGCCTGCAAGAGTCTTTTCCGGTAGCATTCCCACCAGATTGACCCGCCTGGAATCCCCAATGTCCGACCGCCTGACCCTGCTGCGTCCCGACGACTGGCATATTCATCTTCGCGATGGTGCTGCGTTGCCCCAAACCGTGGCCGATGTAGCGCGTACGTTTGGCCGCGCCATCATCATGCCTAACCTGGTACCACCGGTGCGTAACGCCGCTGAAGCCGATGCCTATCGCCAGCGTATCCTCGCTGCACGACCGGCCGGCAGCCGCTTCGAACCGTTGATGGTGCTCTACCTCACCGACCGCACCCAGCCCGAAGAAATTCGCGAGGCCAAAGCCAGCGGTTATGTGCACGCCGCCAAGCTGTACCCGGCTGGCGCGACCACCAACTCCGACTCCGGCGTGACCAGTATCGACAAGATCCTGCCCGCTATCGAAGCCATGGCCGAAGTGGGCATGCCGCTGCTGATCCACGGTGAAGTTACCCGTGGCGACGTGGACGTGTTCGATCGCGAGAAGATCTTCATCGACGAGCACATGCGCCGCGTGGTCGAGCTATTCCCGACCCTCAAGGTGGTGTTCGAGCACATCACCACGGCCGATGCCGTGCAGTTCGTCACCGAGGCCTCGGCCAACGTAGGCGCAACCATCACCGCCCATCACCTGCTGTACAACCGCAACCACATGCTGGTGGGCGGGATTCGGCCGCACTTCTATTGCCTGCCAATCCTCAAGCGCAATACCCACCAGGTGGCCTTGCTGGATGCCGCGACCAGCGGTAATCCGAAGTTTTTCCTCGGCACCGACTCCGCGCCTCACGCCCAGCACGCCAAGGAAGCCGCGTGCGGCTGTGCCGGTTGCTACACCGCTTATGCCGCCATCGAGCTGTACGCAGAAGCGTTCGAACAACGCAACGCCTTGGACAAACTCGAGGGTTTCGCCAGCCTCAACGGCCCACGTTTCTATGGCCTGCCGGCGAATACCGACCGCATTACCCTGGTCCGTGAAGACTGGACCGCCCCTGCCAGCCTGCCATTTGGCGAGCTGACCGTTATCCCGCTGCGCGCCGGTGAAACACTGCGCTGGCGCCTGCTGGAGGAAAGCAAGTGAGTGAAGACCATTACGATGACGACCAGGAACACGGCGGTGGCGGTTCGCGCCACCCGATGGCCGAACGTTTCCGTGGCTATCTGCCTGTCGTTATCGACGTAGAAACCGGCGGTTTCAATTGCGCCACCGACGCGCTGCTGGAAATTGCCGCGACGACCATCGGCATGGACGAACAGGGCTTTGTGTATCCAGAACACACCCACTTCTTCCGCGTCGAGCCGTTTGAAGGTGCCAACATTGAAGCGGCAGCCCTGGAGTTCACAGGGATCAAGCTTGATCACCCACTGCGCATGGCGGTGAGTGAAGAAGCAGCGCTGACCGATATCTTCCGTGGAGTGCGCAAGGCGTTGAAGGCCAATGGCTGCAAACGCGCGATCCTGGTCGGGCATAACAGCAGCTTCGACCTGGGTTTCCTGAACGCAGCCGTGGCGCGGTTGGACATGAAGCGCAACCCGTTTCACCCGTTCTCCAGCTTCGACACCGCAACCCTTGCCGGCCTCGCCTACGGTCAGACCGTATTGGCCAAAGCCTGCCAGGCCGCCGGTATCGATTTCGACGGTCGCGAAGCCCACTCGGCCCGATACGACACAGAAAAGACAGCTGATCTGTTCTGCGGCATCGTCAACCGCTGGAAGCAGATGGGCGGCTGGGAAGACTTCGGCGACTGAGTTCAAATCCCGCCTATAAAAAAACCGGCCTGTCACAGGCCGGTTTTTTTGTACCTCGATTCTGGCTTACAGCTTGCCAGCGTTCTCGGTCAGGTAAGCCGCAACGCCTTCTGGCGAAGCGTTCATGCCTTTGTCGCCCTTCTTCCAGTTGGCAGGGCACACTTCGCCGTGCTCTTCGTGGAATTGCAGAGCGTCGACCAGGCGAATCAGCTCTTCCATGTTACGGCCCAGCGGCAGGTCGTTGATGATCTGCGAGCGGACAACGCCTTTGTCATCGATCAGGAACGCGCCACGGAAAGCCACGCCGCCTTCGGACTCAACGTCGTAAGCCTTGGCAATGTCGTGCTTCATGTCGGCAGCCATGGTGTATTTGACTTTGCCGATGCCGCCATCGTTGATGGCAGTGTTGCGCCAGGCGTTGTGGGTGAAATGGGAGTCGATGGAAACGGCGACCACTTCAACGTTACGCGCCTTGAAATCGTCCATGCGGTGGTCCAGAGCGATCAGCTCCGAAGGGCAGACGAAAGTGAAGTCCAGCGGGTAGAAGAACACCAGGCCGTATTTGCCTTTAATGGCTTCAGACAGTTTGAAGCTGTCAACGATTTCGCCATTGCCGAGCACGGCAGGTACGTCGAAATCCGGGGCTTGTTTGCCGACGAGTACGCTCATTAGGTATCTCCTGATGTAAGGGTGACGATTGAAGTAAAAGGACCGGCCCTGAGTCTGCCGCATTCAAGCGACAGCCCTGTGACGCAGTCACGCTTCGTAAAGACCGACCATCATACACTGAAAAAACCGTTCGTCAGCGTGAGGGCGGTGCGGGCAAATACCCTACGAATCTACTTTGACAATCATTCTCGTTAACATTAAGATCCATCGCACTTAAGCCTTAACCCCGCGACGGTTCTCCCTATGTATGTGTGCCTCTGTACTGGCGTCACCGACGGACAAATCCGCGAAGCAATCTATGAAGGTTGCTGCAGCTACAAGGAAGTGCGTGAAACCACCGGCGTTGCCAGCCAATGTGGCAAATGTGCCTGCCTCGCCAAGCAAGTGGTACGGGAAACCCTGACGCAGCTGCAGACAGCCCAGGCAGCACTGCCCTACTCAGCAGAATTTACACACGCTTAAATGAGCGTGTTTTAAAGAGCCGGACTTAGTGTCCGGTTTTTTTATGCCTGTAATTCAATTAGTTAGCCCCAAGACGCGGAACACAAACATTCTTATTCCGATTAATTTTCATTTATTATTCAATAACTTAGGTTTGACACTGAGGTTTTCGCCGCTCAAACTCCGCCCTATACACAGCTATTACAGGGCAGGACCCCAGTCATGAAAGGCGACATCTCAGTCATCCAGCAACTCAACAAAATCCTTGCCAATGAACTGGTCGCGATCAATCAGTACTTTCTGCATGCACGCATGTACGACGATTGGGGCCTGGAAAAGCTTGGCAAGCGCGAATACAAAGAATCCATAAAAGCCATGAAGGATGCAGACGCGCTGATCAAGCGCATTCTGTTCCTGGAAGGCCTACCGAACGTCCAGGACCTGGGCAAGCTGAACATCGGCGAGCACACCCAGGAAATGATCGGCAGCGACCTGGGCTTTGAACGCAAGAGCCACAGCGACCTCAAGGCAGCAATCGCTCACTGCGAAGCCCAAGGCGATTTCGGCAGCCGCGAATTGCTGGAAGATATCCTGGAAGATCAGGAAGAACACATCGACTGGCTGGAAACCCAATTGGGCCTGATCGACAAGGTCACCCTGGAAAATTACCTGCAATCGCAGATGGGCGAATAAGCCTTATTGGCTTGCCGGTAAAACCCCACAAAAAAGCCCCGCTCTCTCACGAGAAGCGGGGCTTTTTATTGCAGGCGAATCAAGCGTCAGTCTTGGCCGCCGCATTTGCCGCTGCGTCTTTGATCAGCGTCTGCAACGAACCATCAGCTGCCATTTCAGTGATGATATCGCTACCGCCAACCAGCTCACCGGCTACCCACAGCTGTGGGAAAGTCGGCCAGTTGGCGTACTTCGGCAGGTTGGCGCGGATTTCCGGGTTTTGCAGGATATCCACGTAAGCGAACTTCTCGCCACACTGCATAACAGCCTGGGAAGCCTTCGCGGAGAAACCGCACTGAGGAGCGTTAGGGGCGCCCTTCATGTAAAGCAGAATGGTGTTATTGGCAATCTGCTCTTTGATCGTTTCGATGATATCCATGGAACACCTCGGCTGGAACTTTGCGACTCACAGGTCGGCACGGTGGCGCATTGTAACGCAAAATTCCAGCCGGGTGCTCAGGCCGCTGCTACCTGGACCGGAACGCCATTGAGCGCAGCGTTCCCCGATAGCTCATCCAACTGCCGCTCGTCGGTCAAGTCATTCGCGCTCGCCCCCGGTTGCCCGCTGGCGATGGTCATCTTGACGCCCGGGCGAGCGTGACCCCAGCCATGGGGCAGGCTGACGACCCCGGGCATCATCTCCAGACTGGCCAGCACCTCTACCTCGATCATGCCAATGCGCGAACTCACGCGAACCCGCTGACCATCACTCAGTTGCCGACTGACAAGGTCATCGGGATGCATCAGCAATTGATGTCGGGGCTTGCCCTTCACCAAGCGATGATAATTATGCATCCAGGAATTATTGCTGCGCACATGCCGACGGCCGATCAGCAGCAGTTCGTCAGCCATGGGCAGCGGCTGCGCGGCGAAGCGCGCCAGGTCGGCAAGAATCACAGCAGGCGCGGCCTGAACCTTGCCGTCAGCCGTTTTCAAGCGCGCAGAAAGATTGGGCTGCAACGGCCCCAAATCCACGCCATGGGGGTGATCGGCCAGCATCGCAACCGACAGCTTATGACTCGACGCATCACCATACGCCCCGGCACGCAGTCCGAAGTCGATCATCTTGGCCGGCGGCATCGTCGGTTTAAGCACAACACCGGTCTGCGCCGCAAAGGCGGTGGCCAGACCGACGAAAATTTCCCAGTCATGCAAGGCCCCTTCAGGCTTGGGCAAGATCGCGCGGTTGAAACGGGTGACGTTACGCACCGCAAACATGTTGAAGGTGGTGTCGTAGTGATCGTTTTCCAGGGCCGAGGTGGACGGCAAAATCAGATCGGCGTACCGAGTGGTCTCGTTGATGTAAAGATCGATACTGACCATGAACTCCAACCCATCCAGCGCCTGCTCCAACTGGCGACCGTTAGGGGTCGACAGCACAGGATTGCCCGCTACCGTGACCAATGCGCGAATCTGCCCTTCGCCGTCAGTAAGCATTTCTTCAGCCAGGGCCGACACCGGCAACTCGCCGCCGTACTCCGGACGCCCGGAAACCCGACTTTGCCAGCGGTTGAAATGCCCGCCACCGGTCGACGCTACCAGGTCCACCGCGGGGGTGGTGCACAAGGCGCCGCCAACCCGGTCCAGGTTGCCGGTAACCAGGTTGATCAACTGCACCAACCAATGGCAGAGCGTGCCAAACGCCTGGGTCGACACACCCATACGCCCATAACACACGGCCTTGTCCGCTGCGGCAAAGTCCCGCGCTAATTGGCGGATCTGTTCGGCAGGCACCGCACACTGGCGGCTCATGGCCTCGGCAGTAAAGCCTGCGATAGCACGGCGAACGTCCTCAAGACCGTCTACCGGTAAATGACTGGGGCGTGTCAGGTTTTCGGTAAACAAGGTGTTGAGCACACCGAACAACAGCGCCGCATCCCCACCCGGCCGCACGAATAGGTGTTGATCAGCAATCGCCGCCGTTTCACTGCGCCGAGGGTCTACCACCACCACTTTGCCGCCCCGGGACTGAATGGCCTTAAGGCGCTTCTCCACATCTGGCACGGTCATAATGCTGCCGTTGGAAGCCAGCGGGTTGCCACCCAGGATCAGCATAAAGTCGGTGTGATCGATGTCCGGGATCGGCAGCAGCAGACCATGGCCGTACATCAAGTGGCTGGTGAGGTGATGAGGCAACTGATCCACAGAGGTCGCGGAATACCGATTGCGCGTCTTGAGCAGGCCGAGGAAGTAGTTGCTGTGAGTCATCAGCCCATAGTTGTGCACGCTGGGGTTGCCCTGATACACCGCCACCGCATTCTGCCCGTGCCGGGCCTGGATACCCGACAGCCGCTCGGCGACCAAGGAAAACGCTTCGTCCCACGGGATCGCTCGCCATTCGCTGCCCGTTCGCAACATCGGCTGGTGGAGGCGGTCCGGGTCATTCTGGATATCCTGCAACGCCACCGCCTTTGGGCAGATATGACCACGGCTGAAGGTGTCCAACGCGTCGCCCTTGATCGAGGTAATCGCCAGGCTGCCGTCTTCGGCTTGGGTAGTTTCCAGGGTCAAGCCACAGATGGCTTCACATAGATGGCACGCACGGTGATGGAGAGTCTTGGTCATGGCCAGTCTCTTTATAGGGGCTTTGGTCTGACTATGGGCCGCGACCATGACAGACGCCAGTATCGTTCGTCCTGTGAATCGGCGAGCATTAGGCCAGGCCATGACCAAGCATGAGCAAATGTTACAAAACCCTGTATACAGCCCCGGAAACCGACGCAGCCTGATCCGAGCCCGCCCCCGCGCATTGCAAAAGGTTGCGACGCCAGTGTACAAATGGCCCGCTGCCGTCAGGAAATCGTCTTCAAAAGCGCTCTCGCGCCCTTCTTGAACACCCCTAAAAACGTAGCCCTATTGGTAAGACGCGACATTTAATGTCAATATCGCGCCTTCCCCTATTTCGTCGCCCCGTGCGGCTTTCGCCGCAGGTCTCGCCCGTTGTCACAATAAACAAGGCTTTGAGTATCTGCGGTCTGTTGCAAAAAGGTAGTTAATGATGAGCGCAAGGCACTTTCTCTCCCTGATGGATTGCACGCCCGAAGAGCTGGTCAGCGTGATCCGTCGAGGCATTGAGCTTAAAGACCTGCGTAACCGCGGCGTACTGTTCGAGCCTTTGAAAAACCGCGTCCTCGGCATGATTTTCGAGAAGTCGTCGACCCGCACCCGTGTGTCTTTTGAAGCCGGCATGATCCAACTAGGTGGCCAAGCCATCTTCCTGTCTTCGCGCGACACTCAACTGGGTCGTGGCGAGCCTGTCGCCGACAGCGCCCGCGTCATGTCGCGCATGCTGGATGCGGTGATGATCCGTACCTTTGCCCACAGCACCGTCACCGAATTTTCCGCCAACTCACGAGTTCCGGTGATCAACGGCCTGTCCGATGACCTGCACCCGTGCCAGTTGCTGGCTGACATGCAAACCTTCCTTGAGCACCGTGGCTCCATCCAAGGCAAGACCGTGGCCTGGATCGGTGACGGCAACAACATGTGCAACAGCTATATAGAAGCGGCGATCCAATTCGACTTCCAACTGCGCATTGCTTGCCCGCAAGGCTACGAGCCTGACGCGCGCTTCCTGGCACAGGCCGGCGATCGCGTCACCCTGGTGCGTGACCCACGTGACGCCGTGCTGGGCGCGCACCTCGTCAGCACCGACGTCTGGACCTCCATGGGCCAGGAAGACGAAACCGCCCAGCGCCTGGCCCTGTTCGCGCCGTACCAGGTAAATCGGGCCCTGCTCGACCTGGCTGCACCGGATGTGCTGTTCATGCACTGCCTGCCCGCTCACCGCGGCGAAGAAATTAGCCTCGACCTGCTTGACGATGAGCGCTCGGTCGCCTGGGACCAGGCCGAAAACCGCCTGCACGCTCAGAAGGCTCTGCTCGAATTCCTCGTCCCGCCTTCGTACCACCACGCATGAGCCAGCCACTTCTGCTGAACCTGCGCAATCTGGCATGCGGCTATCAAGATCAACGGGTGGTGCAGAACCTCAATCTGCACCTGAACGCGGGCGATATCGGCTGCCTGCTCGGCTCATCAGGCTGCGGTAAAACCACCACTCTGCGCGCGATTGCCGGTTTTGAGCCGGTGCATGAAGGCGAAATCAGCCTGGCAGGAGAAGTGATCTCCAGTGCCGGTTTCACCCTGGCACCGGAGAAGCGTCGCATCGGCATGGTGTTCCAGGACTACGCGCTGTTTCCCCACCTCAGCGTGGCCGACAACATCGCGTTCGGCATCCGCAAGCATCCACAAAAGGATCGCGTGGTTACCGAGTTGCTGGAACTGGTAAACCTGAAGAATCTGGGCAAGCGCTTCCCTCACGAACTGTCCGGCGGCCAGCAGCAACGTGTCGCCCTCGCCCGCGCCCTGGCGCCGGAGCCGCAACTGTTGCTGCTGGACGAACCCTTCTCCAACCTTGATGGCGAACTGCGGCGCAAGCTCAGCCATGAGGTGCGCGACATTCTAAAGGCGCGCGGCACCAGTGCGATCCTGGTCACCCATGACCAGGAAGAAGCGTTTGCCGTGAGTGATCAGGTCGGCGTCTTCAAGGAGGGCCGTCTGGAGCAGTGGGACACGCCCTACAACCTCTATCACGAACCTCAGACACCCTACGTCGCCAGCTTTATCGGCCAGGGTTATTTCATTCGTGGTCAGTTGAGCTCGCCCGAGTCCGTCAGCACCGAACTGGGTGACCTGCGCGGCAATCGCGCCTACACCTGGCCGACCGGTGGTGCGGTGGATGTGTTGCTACGCCCGGATGACATCGTCTACGCGCCGGACAGTGCATTGAAAGCCCGGATCGTCGGTAAGACGTTCCTCGGTGCATCCACCTTGTACCGTCTGCAGTTGCCGACCGGCGCGCAACTGGAATCGATTTTCCCCAGTCATGCCGACCATCAGGTGGGGTCGGATGTGGGGATTCGTGTAGCCGCTGAGCATCTGGTGCTGTTTCAGGCTTCGGGCAGCACCGCGGCGCAGATCCCTCGATCCGAGTCGGGCGTACGGCGCTACAACCCGGCACACTGAGTATTTGAAGAATACTGGTCATCATGTGGGAGGGAGCTTGCTCCCGATGGCAGTGGGTCAGCTGTAGATACACCGGCTGACCTACAGCGATAGTGAGCAAGCGCCCTCCCACATGGGTTCTCCAGGCGCCTGGGATTACGCCCGACCAATTTCTGCGAATATGGCCTGGGTGTGCTCCGCCAGCACCGCTGCCGACAACTCCACTTCCAAACCCCGTCTCCCCGCACTGACAAAAATCGTCGTGAACGGCTGCGCCGTCACATCGATAAACGTGCGCAAACGCTTCTTCTGCCCCAACGGACTGATGCCACCTAAAAGATAACCGGTAGAACGCTGCGCCGCGGCGGGGTCGGCCATTTCTACTTTTTTCACCCCCGCCGCGTGCGCCAGGGCTTTCAAGTCCAGACTTCCGACGACCGGCACCACAGCCACCAACAATTCGCCTTTTTCGCTGCTGGCCAACAAGGTCTTGAACACCTGCGCCGGGTCGAGGCTCAACTTTTCTGCGGCCTCCAGGCCATATGAGGCGGCCTTGGGATCGTGTTCATAACTGTGGATGCGATGTTCGGCGCGAACTTTTTTCAACAAATCCAATGCGGGGGTCATGGCGTCTCCGGCGGTGGCAAACAGGTGGCCAATTCTAGGCCAAGCCCGCGTAAAACGCTCTAATGCGCACCTCTCTTCAAACCATACTCCGTAGGGCAAGCATGATCATTCATCAAACCCATAGTTCGAAAGTGACTGACCGTTCACTTTCGACCTTTGACAGCGGTCATTCTTGTCTATATTTTTTCGCTTACGAACACTGTAGTAATACACCTACAGTATTCCAGCAGTAAGCCGTGCCTTGGATGGGGATCCTCGTCACGGTGAAAATCGCGCCACCGCCCGTTGAGGCAGTGCGCCAGACAAGAACAACAATTGAGGTTTTCCATGACAACTGCTCTTCAACAGCCTTCACTTTCGAGCCAATGCATGGCCGAGTTCCTGGGGACTGCGCTTCTGATCTTCTTCGGTACAGGATGTGTCGCTGCCCTCAAGGTCGCGGGTGCCAGCTTTGGGTTATGGGAAATCAGCATCATCTGGGGTATCGGCGTCAGCATGGCGATCTACCTGAGCGCCGGTATTTCCGGGGCTCACCTCAACCCAGCCGTCAGCATCGCCCTGTGCCTTTTCGCCGATTTCGAAAAGCGCAAACTGCCCTTCTACATCCTCGCCCAAGTGGCCGGCGCATTCTGCTCAGCGGCGCTGGTGTACACGCTCTATAGCAATCTGTTTTTCGATTACGAACAAACCCATCATCTGGTACGCGGCACTCAAGCCAGCCTGGAATTGGCGTCGGTGTTCTCCACCTACCCTCATGCCCTGCTGAGCACTGCACAGGCTTTCCTGGTGGAAATGGTCATTACGGCGATTCTGATGGGCGTGATCATGGCCCTGACCGATGACAATAACGGCCTGCCACGCGGCCCGTTGGCGCCACTGCTGATCGGCCTGCTGATTGCGGTAATTGGCAGCGCCATGGGCCCGTTGACCGGCTTTGCGATGAACCCGGCACGGGATTTCGGGCCCAAGCTGATGACCTTTTTCGCTGGTTGGGGTGAAATGGCCTTCACTGGCGGCCGCGATATTCCTTACTTCCTGGTGCCGATTTTCGCGCCGATTGTCGGCGCATGCCTGGGTGCTGCGGCCTATCGCGGGCTGATTGCCCGTCATCTGCCGAGCGCCGCACCTGCTGTCGCCGAAACCCAAGACACCGCCGTCACTGGCGAAACCCGTATTTCCTGATAATACCGCCTGGTCCCTACTGCCCTTCTAGTGGCCCAGGCTGTTGATCCACTCCCTTATTTCTCGTCCAAGGCAATCGACATGACCGACATTCAGAATAAGAACTACATCATTGCCCTTGATCAGGGCACCACCAGTTCCCGGGCAATCATCTTCGATCGTGACGCCAACGTGGTCTGCACCGCCCAGCGTGAGTTCACTCAGCACTACCCACAGCCAGGGTGGGTTGAACATGACCCGATGGAAATCTTCGCTACCCAGAGCGCGGTGATGGTCGAAGCCCTGGCACAAGCCGGCCTGCACCACGACCAGGTCGCCGCCATCGGTATCACCAACCAGCGTGAAACCACCGTAGTGTGGGACAAAATCACCGGCCGCCCGATCTACAACGCCATCGTGTGGCAGTGCCGCCGCAGCACCGAGATCTGCCAGCAGCTCAAGCGTGATGGCCACGAGCAATACATCAACGACACCACCGGCCTGGTCACCGACCCGTACTTTTCCGGTACCAAGCTCAAGTGGATCCTCGATAACGTCGAAGGCAGCCGTGAGCGCGCGCGCAACGGCGAACTGCTGTTCGGCACCGTGGACAGCTGGCTGATTTGGAAATTTACCGGCGGCAAAACCCACGTCACCGATTACACCAACGCCTCGCGCACCATGCTCTTCAACATCCACACCTTGGAGTGGGATGCGAAGATGCTGGAGATCCTCGACGTTCCTCGCGAAATGCTGCCGGAAGTGAAGTCCTCTTCGGAGATCTACGGCCGCACCAAGAGCGGCATCGCCATCGGCGGTATCGCCGGTGACCAGCAAGCGGCGCTGTTCGGCCAGATGTGCGTGGAAGCCGGCCAGGCCAAGAACACCTACGGCACCGGCTGCTTCTTGCTGATGAACACCGGCGACAAAGCGGTGAAATCCAAGCACGGCATGCTCACCACCATCGCCTGCGGCCCGCGTGGCGAAGTGGCCTACGCACTCGAAGGCGCGGTCTTCAACGGCGGCTCCACTGTGCAGTGGCTGCGTGACGAGTTGAAGATCATCGCCGACGCCACCGACACCGAATACTTCGCCGGCAAGGTCAAGGACAGCAATGGCGTGTACCTGGTCCCCGCCTTCACCGGCCTGGGCGCTCCGTACTGGGACCCCTACGCCCGTGGCGCACTGTTCGGCCTGACCCGTGGCGTACGCGTGGATCACATTATTCGTGCAGCCCTGGAGTCGATTGCCTACCAAACCCGTGACGTTCTCGATGCCATGCAGCAGGACTCCGGCGAACGCCTCAAGGCCCTGCGTGTGGACGGCGGCGCGGTAGCCAACAACTTCCTGATGCAGTTCCAGGCCGATATCCTCGGCACCCAGGTCGAGCGCCCGCAAATGCGCGAGACCACGGCATTGGGCGCCGCCTATCTGGCCGGCCTGGCCTGTGGATTCTGGGGCAGCCTGGACGAGTTGCGAGGCAAGGCAGTGATCGAGCGCGAATTCGAACCACAGCTCGATGAAGCAGCCAAAGAAAAACTCTACGCTGGCTGGCAAAAAGCTGTCAGCCGCACCCGCGACTGGGAACCGCACGAAGGCGCCGAATAAGCCAAGCTCCGGTTGTAACTGGCCGGGAGCGGATTCCTGCGTCATCATGGGCCACTTTTGTATGGCAGCCCAAAGGACGCCCCATGAATCTGCCTCCCCGCCAACAACAAATCCTCGAACTGGTCCGCGAGCGCGGCTACGTCAGTATCGAGGAAATGGCGCAGCTATTTGTTGTCACCCCGCAAACCATCCGCCGCGATATCAATCAGCTGGCGGACGCCAATTTGCTGCGCCGCTACCACGGCGGCGCGGCCTATGACTCCAGTGTCGAAAACACCGCGTACGCCATGCGTGCCGACCAGATGCGCGACGAGAAACAGCGCATCGGCGAGGCCATTGCCGCGCAAATCCCCGACCACGCCTCGCTGTTCATCAATATCGGCACCACCACCGAGTCAATCGCCCGTGCGCTGCTGAATCACAACCACCTGAAAATCATCACCAACAACCTCAACGTCGCCACCATGCTCAGTGCCAAGGATGACTTTGACGTGCTGCTGACCGGCGGCAACGTGCGGCGTGACGGCGGTGTGGTGGGCCAGGCCAGCGTGGACTTCATCAACCAGTTCAAGGTCGACTTTGCCTTGGTGGGTATTAGCGGCATTGATGAAGATGGCAGCTTGTTGGATTTCGATTACCAGGAAGTCAGGGTTTCCCAGGCGATCATCGCCAATGCCCGCAAAGTGATCCTGGCGGCGGACTCGAGCAAATTTGGGCGCAATGCCATGATTCGTTTAGGGCCGATCAGCCTGGTGGACTGCCTGGTGACGGATCAGCAGCCGGTGCCGGCGCTGGTGCAGTTGCTGAATGACCATAAGGTTCGCCTGGAAGTCGTATAGCGTCTGCACTGACGTCATCGGGGGCAAGCCCCCTCCCACCCTTCGAGCTGTGAATACGCTCGAATGTGGGAAGGGGCTTACTCCCACAATGGCGCGCCATCACACACCCTTTTCCTCAAGCCTTTCCAAGGCTCATGTTCACAATTCTTCCTTTCCCCACCCTTTGATGAGTTTTTTCAATCAAAGTCGAGTGGCTGTGCGCGCGTTTATCAGCTACCATTTTCGCAAATGAACATTAATGTTCGAATTCCAAGACGAAAAAATCGCGAGGCCAGCCGATGAACCCTTCCACCTTGCCTGCATCACCGCTTGCCGAAGTCTATGACGTTGCCGTAATCGGTGGCGGGATCAACGGCGTCGGCATTGCAGCAGACGCAGCCGGTCGCGGTTTGTCAGTATTCCTTTGCGAAAAGGACGACCTGGCCAGCCACACCTCCTCCGCCAGCAGCAAGCTGATCCACGGCGGCCTGCGCTACCTCGAACATTACGAGTTCCGCTTGGTGCGTGAAGCATTGGCCGAACGCGAAGTGCTGCTGGCCAAGGCCCCGCACATCGTCAAGCAGATGCGTTTTGTATTGCCGCACCGCCCGCACCTGCGCCCGGCGTGGATGATCCGCGCAGGTCTGTTCCTGTATGACCACTTGGGCAAACGCGAAAAGCTCGCCGGTTCCAAAAGCCTCAAGTTTGGCGCTGACAGCCCGCTGAAAAGCGAAATCACCAAGGGTTTCGAATACTCCGACTGCTGGGTCGATGACGCCCGCCTGGTGGTGCTCAACGCCATGGCCGCTCGCGAAAAAGGCGCGCACATTCACACCCAGACCCGCTGCATCAGCGCGCACCGCAGCAACGGTATGTGGGATATG
The DNA here is from genome assembly GCF_054062775.1 of Pseudomonas sp. TE3911. Taxonomy (NCBI): domain Bacteria; kingdom Pseudomonadati; phylum Pseudomonadota; class Gammaproteobacteria; order Pseudomonadales; family Pseudomonadaceae; genus Pseudomonas; species Pseudomonas sp. TE3911. The sequence goes on from NZ_JBSSFP010000001.1 coordinate 4,174,428, forward strand.
AACATGGAACGCGCCGACGGCAGCCTGTTCTCGATCCGCGCCCGCGCTTTGGTGAATGCCGCCGGCCCGTGGGTCGCCAAGTTCATCAAGGAAGACCTGAAGCTGGATTCGCCCTACGGCATCCGCTTAATCCAGGGCAGCCACCTGATCGTGCCGAAACTGTACGAAGGCGCCCACGCGCACATCCTGCAGAATGAAGACCAGCGCATCGTCTTCACCATTCCGTACCTGAACCACCTGACCATCATCGGCACCACCGACCGCGAATACACCGGCGATCCGGCGAAAGTGGCGATCACCGAAGGTGAAACCGACTACATGCTCAACGTGGTAAACGCGCACTTCAAGAAACAACTGAGCCGCGATGACATCGTCCACACCTACTCCGGCGTACGACCGCTGTGCAACGACGAGTCGGATAACCCATCAGCGATCACCCGCGATTACACCCTGTCGGTGTCGGGCGGCGCAGGCGAGGCACCGATTCTGTCGGTGTTCGGCGGCAAGCTGACCACCTATCGCAAGCTCGCCGAGTCGGCGATGGCGCAATTGGCCCCGTATTTCACCCAAATGCGCCCAAGCTGGACCGCCAAGGCCAGCCTGCCGGGTGGCGAAGACATGACCTCACCAGAAGCCCTGGCCGAAGCCATTCGCCACAAATTCGACTGGGTGCCGAGCGAAATCGCACGCCGTTGGTCCACCACCTATGGCAGCCGCACATGGCGCCTGCTGGAAGGCGTGCAATCGCTGGCCGACCTGGGCGACCACTTGGGTGGTGGCCTGTATACCCGAGAAGTCGACTACCTGTGCGCCGAAGAATGGGTGACCCAACCTCAGGACGTGCTGTGGCGCCGTACCAAGCTTGGCCTGTTCACCACACCGGAAGAACAGGACAACCTGCAACGTTACCTGTCCCAAGTTGAGCAGAACCGCAGCAAGACTCAGGCGGCCTGACAGACTCTTCATACAAATGCCCCTGCGCCGCGAGGCCCAGGGGCTTTTTTATGCGCGCCAGGTCATTCGGTTTTCCGAACGCAACACTCCAAGCTATTCGGTTTGCCGGACCGTACAGTTACATATTTACCGTCACACAAAGTTAATCATCATATAAATCATACGGTTAGCCATTTAGCCCTGGCCTGGCACGACTCATGCTCTACACTCTTGGACGATTGCCTGGGACGCCTCAGGAGCCGTCACGGGCATTCGCTGTACAAGAGAGCCGTCTAACTGGCTTCATAAAAAAAACAAATGTCGAGGAAGTATTGATGCGCATCGTTCCCCATATCCTGGGCGCAGCTATCGCTGCTGCTCTGATCAGCACTCCAGTTTTTGCCGCCGAACTCACCGGCACACTGAAGAAAATCAACGACTCCGGCACCATCACCCTCGCGCACCGCGACAGCTCCATTCCGTTTTCCTACATCGCGGATGGTTCGGGCAAACCGGTTGGCTACTCCCACGACATCCAAGTAGCTGTCGTCGAGCAACTGAAAAAAGACCTGAACAAGCCCGACCTGAAGACCAAGTACAACCTGGTCACCTCGCAAACTCGTATTCCGCTGATCCAGAACGGCACTGCGGACCTTGAGTGCGGCTCCACCACCAACAATGCCGAGCGCGCTCAGCAAGTCGACTTCACCGTCAACATCTTCGAAATCGGCACCCGCCTACTGGTCAAGAAAGACAAGGACGGCAAGCCGTCTTACGCCGACTTTGCCGACCTGAAAGGCAAGAACGTCGTGACCACCGCTGGCACCACGTCCGAGCGCATCATCAAAGCGATGAACGCTGACAAGCAGATGGGCATGAACGTCATTTCCGCCAAAGACCACGGCGAATCCTTCCAAATGCTCGAAAGCGGCCGCGCCGTTGCGTTCATGATGGATGACGCCCTGCTGGCCGGCGAAGAAGCCAAGGCGAAGAAGCCGGATGATTGGGTAATCACCGGTACTCCACAGTCCTTCGAAGCCTACGCCTGCATGGTTCGCAAAGGCGATCCAGACTTCAAGAAAGCCGTAGATGGCGCCATCACCGCCCTGTACAAATCCGGTGAAATCAACAAGATCTACAGCAAATGGTTCGAGAGCCCGATTCCACCTAAAGGCCTGAACCTGAACTTCCCAATGAGTGACAAGGTTAAAGAGCTGATCGCCAACCCAAGCGACAAGCCAGCGCCTGACGTAAAAATCTGACACTGATCTAACCTTATCTCCTGAGGGAGCAACCCTCCCTCAGGCGTCTGTAATTACCTGCTGGATTTAACTTGGAACACTCGACCTGGCGGTTTTCGAGCCGATCGTGTGTGCCTGGCGTTCATCGCCAGGAGGGAATGGATTTTCCCCAAGCGGGTGCTTGTACATCGATCGATCTCGAGGGGAGACCCTAATGAATTACAACTGGGACTGGGGCGTGTTCTTCAAGTCCACCGGCGTGGGCAGCGAGACTTATCTCGACTGGTACATCGCCGGCTTGGGCTGGACCATTGCCATCGCTGTCGTGGCATGGATTATCGCCTTGCTGCTGGGCTCCATTCTGGGGGTCATGCGCACTGTGCCAAACCGCCTCGTATCGGGCATCGCGACCTGCTACGTGGAACTGTTTCGTAACGTGCCGCTGCTGGTTCAGCTGTTCATCTGGTATTTCCTGATACCCGACCTGCTGCCGCAAAACCTGCAGGACTGGTACAAACAAGACCTGAACCCGACCACCTCGGCCTACCTGAGCGTCGTCGTGTGCCTTGGCCTGTTCACTGCCGCCCGCGTGTGTGAGCAAGTGCGCACCGGCATCCAGGCTTTACCACGTGGCCAGGAATCCGCTGCGCGCGCCATGGGCTTCAAGCTGCCGCAGATCTACTGGAACGTGCTGCTGCCGCAGGCCTACCGCATCATCATTCCGCCGCTTACCTCGGAATTCCTCAACGTGTTCAAGAACTCCTCCGTGGCGTCCTTGATCGGCTTGATGGAACTGCTGGCACAAACCAAGCAGACCGCCGAGTTCTCGGCCAACCTGTTTGAAGCCTTCACCCTGGCCACGCTGATCTACTTCACCCTGAACATGAGCCTGATGCTGCTGATGCGCGTGGTCGAGAAGAAAGTCGCAGTGCCCGGCCTGATCTCCGTGGGGGGTAAATAATGGAACTCGATTTCAGCGGCATCATCCCCGCGATCCCAGGCCTGTGGAACGGCATGGTCATGACCTTGCAATTGATGGTCATGGGCGTGATCGGCGGTATCGCCCTGGGCACGATCCTGGCGCTGATGCGCCTGTCGTCCAGCAAACTGCTGTCGCGCCTGGCCGGCGCCTATGTGAACTATTTCCGTTCGATCCCGTTGCTGTTGGTGATCACCTGGTTCTACTTGGCCGTACCGTTCGTACTGCGCTGGATCACCGGCGAAGACACACCCATCGGAGCGTTCACCTCCTGCGTCGTGGCCTTCATGATGTTCGAAGCCGCGTACTTCTGTGAGATCGTGCGGGCCGGCGTGCAGTCGATTCCCAAGGGCCAGATGGGCGCAGCGCAAGCGATGGGCATGACCTATGGCCAGACCATGCGTCTGATCATCCTGCCCCAGGCGTTCCGCAAGATGACCCCGTTGCTGCTGCAACAGAGCATCATCCTGTTCCAGGACACCTCGCTGGTCTACACCGTGGGCCTGGTGGACTTCCTCAACTCCGCCCGCTCCAACGGCGACATCATCGGCCGCTCCAATGAGTTCCTGATCTTTGCCGGTGTCGTCTACTTCATCATCAGCTTTTCCGCCTCGCTGCTGGTCAAGCGTCTGCAAAAAAGGTTTGCCGTATGATCTCTATCAAGAACATCAACAAGTGGTATGGCGACTTCCAGGTGCTGACCGATTGCAGCACCGAGGTCAAAAAAGGCGAAGTGATCGTGGTGTGCGGGCCTTCGGGCTCGGGTAAATCCACCCTGATCAAATGCGTCAACGCGCTGGAACCGTTCCAGAAAGGCGACATCGTGGTCGACGGCACCTCCATCGCCGACCCGAAGACCAACTTGCCGAAACTGCGCTCGCGCGTGGGCATGGTGTTCCAGCACTTCGAACTGTTCCCGCACCTGACCATCACCGAAAACCTGACCATCGCACAGATCAAGGTGCTCGGCCGCAGCAAGGAAGAAGCCACCAAGAAAGGCCTGCAACTGCTGGAGCGCGTCGGCCTGTCGGCGCACGCCCACAAGCACCCTGGCCAACTCTCTGGCGGCCAACAACAACGTGTGGCGATTGCCCGCGCCCTGGCCATGGACCCGATCGTCATGCTGTTCGACGAACCGACCTCGGCCCTGGACCCGGAAATGGTCAACGAAGTGCTGGACGTGATGGTGCAATTGGCCCAGGAAGGCATGACCATGATGTGCGTAACCCACGAAATGGGCTTTGCCCGTAAAGTGGCCGACCGCGTGATCTTCATGGACGCCGGCAAGATCATCGAAGACTGCCCGAAAGAAGAATTCTTCGGCGACATCAGCGCCCGCTCCGAGCGTGCGCAGCACTTCCTTGAGAAAATCCTGCAGCACTAAGCACTACATAGCTCCTGCTGTAGAAACAGGGCCAATGTGGGAGGGGGCTTGCCCCCCGATAGTGGTGGATCAGCGATAGATATACCGACTGAAACACTGCAATCGGGGGCAAGCCCCCTCCCATGCTGGACCGCACAGGCTGGCAGCTCTGGTTGACCCAAGGCATCTGTGATGAAATGCGACCCCAACCAATTTCGCGCCGCACCGCCATCACTTGCCGTGAAGCCTCGTCTGATTCGCCAACTGTTCCTGCCGCCGTTGATCGTCGCCCTGATGATCGGCTTGGGTTATATCGGCTTTTGGATCAGCGAGTACTACGGCATCCGCACCCTCAGCGACACGGGCGAACGCCAGTTGGAGCTGCATGCCCGCACCGTCGAAAGTGAACTCAGCAAATACACTTACCTGCCCAGCCTGCTGGAGCTGGAGACCAGCGTCTCGCAGCTGCTCGCCGACCCGAGCCAGGAAACCCGCAAAAACGTCAACGACTACCTCGAAGGCCTGAACCGACGCAGTCGCAGTCGGGCCATCTACGTGATGGACACCACCGGTCGGGTGCTGGCCACCAGCAACTGGCGCGATGCCGACAGTTACCAAGGTGAAGACCTCTCCTTCCGCGCCTATTTCCAGAACGCCGTGCGCGGCCAGCCCGGGCGTTTCTACGGCATCGGCAGCACCAATGGCGAACCCGGTTATTACCTGGCCCACGGGTTGGAAGAGCACGGCAAGATCATCGGCGTCGCAGTGGTCAAGGTACGCCTTGAAGCGCTGGAAGAACGTTGGCAACGTGCGCGCCTGGAAGCCTTCGTCAGCGACGAGAACGGCATCATCATCCTCTCCAGCGACCCGGCCCGCCGCCTCAAGGCCGTGCGTCCGTTGAGCAATGAAACCAAGGATCGCCTGGCCCACAGCCTGCAATATTACTGGGCCACGCTGAACGAGCTGGAACCGCTGGCCCGTGAGCGCTTGAACGAAGGCACCGAAAAACTGACCTTTCCGGCCAACAGCGAAGTGGTCAACGACGAGCACGAAGTCAGCTACCTGGCGCAAACCCGACCGCTCAACGACACACCGTGGAATTTCACCCTCCTCACTCCCCTCAATGACCTGCGCCGCGCAGCGATCAACCAAGGCATTCTGGTGGCTGTCGCATTTGGTCTGGTGGCATTCCTGCTGATTGCCTGGAATGAGCGACGCAAAGTCATCGCCACCCGCCTCGCCGCACGGGAAGCCTTGCAGGAAGCCAACAGCCAGTTGGAGCGTCGGATTGCCGAACGCACCGCCGACCTGCGCGCCAGCAACGAACGGCTCAAAGGCCAGATCCGCGAACGACGCCAGGCCGAAGAAACCCTGCGCCGTGCCCAGGATGAGCTGGTGCAGGCCGGGAAACTGGCGGCCATCGGCCAGATGTCCACCAGCATTGCCCACGAATTGAACCAGCCGTTGGCCGCGCTGCGCACCTTGTCCGGCAACACCGTGCGCTTCCTGGAGCGCGGCGCCCTGGACACCGCCAGCGCCAACCTCAAGACCATCAACGAACTGATCGACCGCATGGGCCGCATCACTGCCAGCCTGCGCTCCTTTGCCCGGCGCGGTGACGACCAGGGCGAAGCCAACCTCGCCAAGGCGGTGGACGCTGCGTTCCAGGTACTGGGCGCGCGCCTGGACAGCCTGCCGCTGACCGTGCATCGCGACTTCGTTGCGGCCCATTTGCAGATCGACCAGACACGCCTGGAGCAGATCCTGGTCAACCTGATCGGCAACGCCCTTGACGCCATGCAGGCACAACCCGCTCCCGAGTTGTGGCTGGAAGGCAGTGTCGCCGAAGGCAAATACCGCCTGCATGTACGCGACAACGGCCACGGCATCGACGCCGAGGCGCGCAAGCATTTGTTCGAACCGTTCTTCACCACCAAGCCCGGCGAGCAAGGTCTGGGCTTGGGCCTGACCCTGTCCGCCAGCCTCGCGGCGGCCACCGGCGGCACGCTCGCCGTTGAGCATCCGGCCAGTGGTGGTACCGCTTTTGTCCTGAGCCTGCCGCTGGTAGGCGCTCAACAAGCTGAGTCGACATGAATATTGATCCTCAAGACCTCACCGTGCTGATCGTCGAAGACGACCCCCATGTGCTGCTCGGCTGCCAGCAGGCCCTCGCGCTGGAAGATATTCCCAGCGAAGGCGTGGGCAGTGCCGAAGAGGCGTTGAAGCGCATCGGCGAGAACTTCGCGGGCATCGTGATCAGCGACATTCGCCTGCCGGGCATCGACGGCCTGGAGCTGCTCACCCGCCTCAAGGCCCTGGATAAAAGCCTGCCGGTGGTGCTGATCACCGGGCACGGCGATATCTCCATGGCCGTCGGCGCCATGCGCAATGGCGCTTACGATTTCATGGAGAAGCCCTTCTCTCCCGAACGCCTGGTGGATGTCGCCCGTCGTGCCCTTGAGCAACGCGCACTCGCGCGGGAAGTCTGGTCACTGCGCCGTCAGTTGGCCGAGCGTGACTCCCTGGAAGGCCGCATCATCGGCCGCTCCCCCGCCATGCAGAACCTGCGCGAGCTGATCGCCAACGTCGCCGACACCTCAGCCAACGTGCTGATCGAAGGCGAGACCGGCACGGGTAAAGAACTGGTCGCCCGCTGCCTGCATGATTTCAGCCGGCGCCACTCGCACCAGTTCGTCGCCCTCAACTGCGGCGGTCTGCCGGAGAACCTGTTCGAAAGCGAGATTTTCGGCCACGAAGCCAACGCATTTACCGGCGCCGGCAAGCGGCGCATCGGCAAGATCGAGCACGCCCACGAAGGCACGCTGTTTCTCGATGAAGTAGAAAGCATGCCGATCAACCTGCAGATCAAATTGCTGCGGGTGTTGCAGGAACGCACTCTGGAACGCCTGGGTTCGAACCAGAGCGTGGCCGTGGATTGCCGCGTGATCGCCGCCACCAAGTCCGACCTAGACGAACTGAGCCGCGCCAGCCAGTTCCGCAGTGACCTGTACTACCGCCTCAACGTGGTCACGTTGGAACTGCCGCCGTTACGCGAGCGCCGCGAAGACATCCTGCAACTGTTCGAACACTTCCTGCAGCAGTCATCCCTGCGCTTCGACCGCACCGCGCCGGAGTTGGACAACCAGACCCTGTCCAGCCTGATGAGCCATGACTGGCCCGGCAACGTGCGTGAGCTGCGCAACGTCGCCGAACGTTTCGCCCTCGGCCTGCCCGCCTTCAAAAAAAGCGGCGCCAGCAGTGGCAGCCACGGCCTGGCGTTTACCGAAGCGGTGGAAGCCTTTGAGCGCAACCTGCTCAGCGACGCCCTGCAACGCAGCGGCGGCAACCTGACCCAGGCCAGCCAGGAACTGGGGATGGCCAAGACCACCCTCTTCGACAAGGTCAAGAAATACGGGTTGAGCCACTGATGGATCTATTCTTGAAAGCCGCCCTCGGCGCGGCGGTGGTACTGATATTGGCCGCATTGGCCAAGACCAAAAACTATTACATCGCGGGGCTGGTACCGCTGTTTCCGACCTTTGCGCTGATCGCCCATTACATCGTCGGCAAGGGCCGTTCGGTAGACGATTTGAAGACCACGATCCTGTTTGGGATGTGGTCGATCATTCCGTACTTTGTGTATCTGGCGACGTTGTATGTAATGGTTGACCGCATGCGGCTGGAGGCCTCTTTAGCCGTAGCCGCGGTAGCGTGGCTGATCGCCGCGACGATCCTGGTGAGTATCTGGGTACGCCTCCATACCTGACTCGACTCGGTCAAAAAATGTGGGAGGGGGCTTGCCCCCGATAGCGGTGTGTCAGTCAGTTCATCTTTAACTGATCCACTGCAATCGGGGGCAAGCCCCCTCCCACATTTTTAATCGAGGTGTGTCAGCGGACTATCTTGTCGACCTGGATGCCCAGCTTCTTCAGGCGATACCAGAAACTGCGCTCAGAGATCCCGATCTTCGCCGCCGCCGCAGCCTGCACGCCATTACTCTCCTGCAACGCCGCCAGTATGTAGGCCTTCTCCACCTCCGCCAGCGCCGCATCCAAGTCCTGAGGAATCCCTGGCCCGTCGCTGAGAATCGTCGTCACGCCCAGCTCGCTCGGCTTCGACGCAAACAGGTAACCCGGCAGGTCGATATCCTCGATGACCGGCGATGCCGCCACAATCGTTGCGCGTTCCACACAATTTTGCAGCTCGCGGATATTGCCGGGCCAGTGATACGCGGCCATCGCCTGCAATGCTTCGGGGCTGAAGCCGGTGATGCGTTTGCCCGCAGTGGCGCTGAGGGTCTGGGCGAAGTGGCGGGCCAGGGGCGCGATGTCTTCGACGCGCTCGCGAAGGGCCGGCAAAGGGATCGGGAACACGTTGAGGCGGTAATACAGGTCTTCGCGAAACTCCTTCTTGGCCACCGCTTCCAACAGGTTCTTGTTGGTGGCCGCGATCACTCGCACATCCACCTTGCGCTCGCGGGGATCGCCCACCGGCTCGATGACCCGCTCCTGCAATGCACGTAGGATCTTGGCCTGCAACGCCAGAGGCATATCGCCGACTTCATCAAGGAAGAGCGTGCCTTTGTCGGCCTGCATAAAACGCCCTACCCGGTCCGCTACCGCGCCAGTGAATGCGCCTTTGCGGTGGCCGAACATCTCGCTTTCCAGCAGCCCTTCCGGGATTGCGGCGCAGTTGACCGCCACGAAGGGTTTGTCGGCACGGCTGCCGTGTTTGTGGATGGCACGGGCGACCATTTCCTTGCCGGTGCCGCTTTCACCGGTCAGCAGGACAGTGGCGCTGCTGTCACGCACCGATTCCACCGCTTGCAACACCGTGCGAAACGCCGGGCTGTCACCCACCAGGCTGTCGAACTGGGCATGCTCATCCAGCTCGGCGCGCAGGCGTGCGTTGTCGCGCATGATGTCGCGAAACTGCAAGGCTTTGCTGACGGTGATGTCCAGCTCGTCGATATCGAACGGCTTGGCGATGTAGTCATAGGCGCCGTTGCGCATCGACTGCACGGCGTTTTTCACCGTGCTGTAGGCGGTCATCACAATCACCGGCACATGGGGGTAGCGCACCTTGATTTCCGCCAGCAGCGCCGGCCCGTCCATACCTGGCATGCGCCAGTCACTGATCACCAGGTCGATGTCTTCCTGCTCCAGCACCTTGAGCGCGTGCAGACCGTTACCGGCGATAAATACCTGGATGCCGTTCTGACTCAGGGCCGACGCCAGCAGATCACAGAGCTTGGGTTCGTCGTCGACCACTAGAATGTTATGCGTCATGACTGTCCTCGTCGTCTTCGCCCATCGCCGGAATGTACAGGCTGAAGGTGGCGCCGGCATCTTTCTCGCTGGCGCATTCAATGCTGCCGTCGTGACTTTCCATGATCGAATAGACCTTGGCCAGACCCAAGCCGGTGCCCGAGGCCTTGGTGGTGACAAAGGGCGTGAAGATGCGCTCGACCATCTCAGCCGGAATGCCCTGGCCGGTGTCGGCAATGCTGATAACGGTGTTTTCGCCCACCGTGCGAATCCCCACGGTCAGGCGCCCGCCTTCGGGCATCGCGTCGATGGCGTTGAGAATCAGATTGAGGCACGCCTGTTTGAGCTGTTTGGCATCCGCGTAAATAGTCGCGCCCGGTGCCTGGTCGTCGATCTGCGCATCGATGTTGTGAGTAGCCAGTTCCGGGGCGCAGAAACCGAAGATTTCCTCCACCAGCGGACGTGCCGGCTGCACCACACGTAGCGGCGGATTGGGCTTGGCGAAATCGAGGAACTCGGTGATCAGGTCGTTGATGCGGCTGACTTCACTGATCACGTACTCCAGGTGGCGCTTATCGGTGTCCGCCAGGTCGGCGCGGCGGTGCAGCAACTGGGTAGCGGTCTTGATGATGCCCAGGGGGTTGCGGATCTCGTGGGCCAGGCCCATGGCGACTTCGCCCAGTGCATGCAGGCGATCGCGGCGGCGCAACTGGGCTTCGAGGTGATGCAACTCGCCCAGGCGCTCGGTCATATGGTTGAAGGTGCTGCTCAATTGCGCCAGCTCATCGCCGCCGCTGACCGCTACGCGATGGGTGTAATTGCCGGAAATCACCGCACTCACGCCTTGGGACAAGTCTCGCAGCGGCCGGGTCAGGCGCCGTGACACCAACACCCCCGCCGCCAATGACAGCGCCGAGCTGACCAGGAATATCAAGACGAACAGATTGCTCTGGTTGACCAGCCCCACCAGGCTGCTATGGCGCAGCAGGCCGCTGAAAATCACGCCCTGCAAATCGCCCGCGTCGTTGAAGATCGGCCAGTACAAACCGCTGTAGTTATTGGTGAATTGCTCGCTGGGCTGTTTGGTGCTGCGCATAGCCGCTTCGACATTTTTGGGGATGCGCGACGGGTGATCCTCGAAGCGCTGGGTCGAGAAAATTTCCGAGAAGCCCTCGGGGTTGGCCAGGTACAGGCGCAGGTCAAGGGAGTGCACATCGGCCACGCTGGTGAGGAAACTGCTGTCCAGGTAAGTGGCCACCAGCAACTGGTAGTCGACGCCGTCCCGGGAAGTGTCGAACGTAGAGACCACAATGCCCGTGCTCACGCCCGCCACCTGCACCGTCTGCAACACCGCGTTGCTGGTCAGGCTGATCTGCTTGACGATGTCGTCGGAGGCGGTGCTGAACACCGTTTTGTGGTCACTGACGCGAATCAACGCGACCACGTCAATGTCCGTGGCATCGGCGATGTCGGCCGTCAGCCGGTCGTGCCGGGCAGCTTGCCGGTTCTCCGGCGGGCTGGTGTAGCGCAGGAACAATTTGGCCATGCGCGCGTTGTCATGAAGGATGTCGCCGATCTCGTCCTTGACGATCTTGGTCGACTCCTGCAGCCAGATCCGCACGTTGCTGTCGAAAATCTGCGACAGCGTGGTAGCGGCCAACTCCGCCGCGATCATGGTGGGAATCACGCTGACCAACCAGAATGCCAGCACCAGCTTGCGCTGGACACTCCAGCGCGAAATGGCAAAGGGACGGGCTTTCTGGCGGGTCTTGGTGATCATCGGGTTTCGCTTATCGCAGCAGCCATGGCAGGGTCGGAACGGTCCGGTCGAATAAACAGTTTTACAAGCTTGAGCAGGCCATTGACCAGCCGGTTGCGGTGGCGGAAAAACACACTGTTGCCCTGGAACTCACAGCCCAGGCGCAGCTTACTGGCATACCCGGCCTGCCCGCACTCGTACACCGCAATATTGTGCTCAATACAATAGTCGACGTTGGTCAGCCAGCTACGGAAATACAGGTTGTAGTCGCGGGTGAAGTTCACGTCATGCCCGAAGAACTTGTCCACCAGCCGATGCTCATCCACCAGCATCAGGTTGAACGCCACCAACTGCTCGTCCACCCAGTAAAGCGCACACACCGCGCGTGACTCAAGGCGTTCAAGCACACCGGTGAAGTAGCCCGCAGGCAGGCGTTCGAATTGCAGCTCGGCGCGGGTGAGTGTGGCTTCGTAAAGGCGCATGACCTCAGGCAGTACATCGTCGATGTTGCGCCGCCACTCCACCCGTGGCCCCGGTGCGCGCAGTTTGCGACGCAGATCCTTGCGCGTGGATTTGCCCAGAGAGCCCAGGTAGGCGTCCACTGAACCGTAGGGCAACGGCAACACACCGGTGGGCAGGCTCGGCATGGTCTGGAAACCGGCGGCGCGACAACTGTCGGCCCAGTGCGGATCGTTGCTCGGCGCGTCCTTGACCGCCACCAGGCCGATACCGAAGTCATCGGCGTCGTGGCGTGCGGCGTCCAGCACATGCTTGAGCAACAACGGGCGACGCGACTCGGGGACATGGCGGGCAAATCCGGCATCACAGCGCTCGGCCACCGGCGAGCCGATGGCATAGAGGCCCAATGTCAAAACCCCCGGCCACCGTCGCTCCAGGCGTTCGGTGAAACGCTTGCCGACGCCTGAAACCGTGGTATCGAGGCGGTAATGGGTGATGAACGCGGGGGCGACTGCCACCAGGGTTCCGTCTTCGTAGACCGCAAGGTAGCGCCACTGGAAATCATCGAGGGCCGCGTTTTCCACGGCGACGTAATAGTCCCAGTCTTCCAGGGCACCGGGGAAGCAATCGTTCCACGCACTGCGCTGGAGGGCCCGGATGGTGGGGAAGGCTTGGGTGGTGATCACATCGTTTCCATATTCAGGGCCTGGGACCGGCGATTTTTTGTGGTGAATGGGGCTATCTGTGATGAAAGGTTTTTTGTAGTGAATGGTACTTTTTGTGGTGAGCAGTACTTTTTGTGGTGAGCGGTACTTTTTGTGGTGAATGGCACCTTTTGTGGTGAGCGGTACTTTTTGTGGTGAGCGGGCTTGCCCCGCGCTGGGCTGCGAAGCAGCCCCACTCCAGGCAACGAGTTTCTCCAGCTAGACCGCAATGGCCGGTTTTGGGGCGGCTTCGCCACCCAGCGCAGGACAAGCCTGCTCACCACTAGAGCCCTGCATACCACAACACTCTGGAGGGTCCGGATGGTGGGGAAGGCTTGGGTGGTGATCACATCGTTTCCATATTCAGGGCCTGGGGCCGGCGATTTTTTGAGGTGAATGGGGCTATCTGTGATGAAAGGTTTTTTGTAGTGAGTGGTACTTTTTGTGGTGAATGGCACCTTTTGTAGTGGGCGGTACTTTTTGTGGTGAAAGGCACCTTTTGTGGTGAGCGGTACTTTTTGTGGTGAATGGCATCTTTTTTGGTGAGCGGTACTTTTTTGTGGTGAGCGGGCTTGCCCCGCGCTGGGCTGCGAAGCAGCCCCACTCCAGGCAACGAGTTTCTCCAGCTAGACCGCAATGGCAGGTTTTGGGGCGGCTTCGCCCCCCAGCGCAGGGCAAGCCTGCTCACCACTGGAGCCCTGCACATCACAACCCCTCTGCTCACCACTACAGCCCTGCACACCAAAACCCCTCTGCTCACCACCACAGCCCTGCACACCAAAACCCCTCTGCTCACCACTACAGCCCTGCCCACCACAAAACCCCTGCTCAGCAAACACTGAGCCGGAGCCCGCTGCAGATGTATGCCGCTCGATGAACGCAGCACTCAACTCAATCACCCGCCGGTATTGCAGGTCGACGGTGATCATGTGGTAGCAGTTATCCAGCAGAATCTTGGTCACTGGGCCGCCAAGGTGGCGCTCTACATAGTCGGCGTTCCAGCGGCTGGTGATGTCGTCCTCGATGGAGTGCAGCACCAGCGCCGGCACGTTGATCCGGGGCATGCGTTTTTTGACCACTGCGTTCATCCAGTGCAACTCGCGCACGGTGACGCCTTCCATGGTCAACAACCCCGCTTCGCTGCTCTCGCCCTCTTTCATCTGGCGTTCAACAATCGCCCGCAGGCGCTCATTCTTGATGCCGTAGGGCGGTTTCTCAGTGAAGCGAAACAGACGCACACCAAAGGGAATCCGGATCAGCAACGGCGTGATGAACGCCATTTTGTTGATGCTCCAACCGTCGTACTTCAAGGTGGTCGAGTACATCAGCAGCCCGGCGACCTGCCCCGGGTGTTCCGAGGCCACGTACATCGACATCACCGCGCCCATGGACAAACCGCCAACGAACACCTGTGCGTGGCGCCGCTTGATCTGTACGAAGGTCTTGCGCACGCCTTCATACCAGTCGCGCCAGCCGGTGGCCTGCAGATTGCTGTTATCGCCGCAGTGTCCCGCCAGCGTCGGCACGTACACCGTGCAATTGCCGGCCTTGGCCAGGCCTTTAGCGACCTGGCGCAATTCAGTCGGAGTGCCGGTCAGGCCGTGGATCAACAGGATCCCGACCGGACCATCACCGAGAACGAATCCGGCATCACCTTCACCGAGGTCGATCTCTGCACTGTTCACCGATTGGTCGCTCGCACCAGCAACTGCTCAAGCAGCTTCAGGCCCAGTTCGATTTCCGGGTAGCTGATTTCCAGGGACGGTGCCAGGGTGATCACGTTCTTGTAATAACCGCCCACGTCGAGGATCAGGCCGAGTTTCTGGCCATCCACCACCATGTCGCCCTTCATGCCTTCTTCGACCATGTAGTCCAGGGTCGCCTTGTCCGGGGTGAAGCCATCCGGTCCGCAGATTTCGCAGCGCAGCGCCAGGCCCAGACCGTCGACGTCGCCGATGATCGGGAAACGTTTCTGCAGGTCCTGCAGGCCTTCGAGGAAGAACTTGCCCTTGGCCATGACCATCGCGCCGTAGTCGACTTCGTTGGTCATCTTGAACATCTCCAGGCCCACCGCCGTGCCCAACGGGTTGGAGGCGAAAGTGGAGTGGGTGGAACCCGGCGGGAAGATCTTCGGGTTGATCAACTCTTCACGGGCCCAGATACCGCCCAGTGGGTTGAGGCCGTTGGTCAGCGCCTTGCCGAACACGATCACATCCGGCTGCACGTCGAAGTGTTCGATCGACCACAACTTGCCGGTGCGGTAGAAGCCCATCTGGATTTCGTCGGACACCATCAAGATGCCGTGCTGGTCCAGCACGTGCTTGAGTTCGCGGTAGAAGTTCATCGGCGGGATCACGTAGCCACCGGTGCCCTGGATCGGCTCGACGTAGAACGCGGCGTATTCACTCTGGCCGACTTTCGGGTCCCACACGCCGTTGTATTCGGTCTCGAACAGGCGGGCAAATTGCTGCACGCAGTGGCTGCCGTACTCTTCCTTGGTCATCCCTTTGGGGCCCCGGAAGTGGTACGGGAACGGGATGAACTGCGCGCGTTCACCGAAGTGGCCGTAGCGGCGGCGGTAGCGGTAGCTGGAGGTGATCGACGAGGCGCCGAGGGTACGCCCGTGGTAGCCGCCTTCGAAGGCGAACATCAAGCTTTTGCCGTTGGTGGCGTTACGCACCACTTTCAGGGAGTCTTCGATCGACTGCGAGCCGCCGACGTTGAAGTGCACGCGACCGTCGAGGCCGAATTTCTTCTTGGCGTCCACCGCGATCATTTCCGACAGCTCGATCTTGCCCTTGTGCAGGTACTGGCTGGCGATTTGCGGCAGGGTGTCGATCTGCTGTTTCAGCGCATTGTTCAAGCGCGGGTTGGCGTAGCCGAAGTTGACCGCGGAGTACCACATTTGCAAGTCGAGGTAGGCCTGGTCTTCGGTGTCCCACACATAGGAGCCTTCGCAGCGGCTGAAAATACGCGGCGGTTCGATGTAGTGAACGGTGTCGCCGTAGGAGCAGTACTTGGCTTCTTTATCCAGGAGGACCTGGTCTTCGGCGGTAGCGATGCGGATATCAGACATGGTGGAAAATTTCCTGAGTGTCGGCAGTGAAGGAGGTAGCGTTGGCGGCGATGCCCTGAGGCAGTAGGGCCAGCAACGCAGGCACTTCGGCGAAGGTGTCGAAGCGCGCGTGAGGGATGTTGTTGGCCTCGCAGTACTGGGCGAGGCTGCCTTTGGCGAACACGAAGTCGGCGGTGGACGCCACGCACATGTCGGACTTGCCGTCGCCGATCACCAGCACGCGCTTGTTGCGCGGCGTGGATTTGCACTTGCAGTTGCCGGACGCGGCGCGGCAGGCATCGCTGGAATAGGGGAAATCGATGCGCCAACTGTTCTGGTCGACCTGGCGCAGGCGATTAGCGAGGATCGGCAGCAAGGTCACGTAGTTGCGCGACAAGATCCGCGCAATGCCTTGCTCGATGCCGTCGCTGACCACTTCAACGGACGCGCCCAGGCCGATCACGTGATCGACGAAATCCGGGAAATCCGGGTCGATCTCAACGCTGTCGAAGTACGCCAGCAATTCGCTGGGGGTGGCCTTGATCAACGCCAGTTGGCGGCTCAGGCATTCGCGTGAACCGATATGCCCGTCCAGCCATTGCTGCTCGATGGTTTCCCATTCGGGGCCGGCGAAGCGTTGGAGGACGTTGTCGATGACATCGGTGGGGGTGATGGTCCCGTCGAAGTCGCACACGATATGCCAATCAATCATTGTGGTTACCTTGATGGAGTGCGCTGTCTGCGCTTTCATCAGGGCTAGAGCAGGGAGTGTGCCAATTGGTTAAAGCCTCGCAGGGCTGGGGGGTTTAACGGGTGTGAGCGGGGAATTTGTGTCGTCAGAGCTACAATTTTTGTAGCTTGCTACAAACAAGATGAGTGCTTGCATGGGGGTGATGGTTTGCGCGTTCATGCGCGTGTATTCACTTAGGAACTGTGACCATGTTGAGGATCACATGCGCGGCGTTCGCCGGTTTACTGAGCCTCGCCGCCCAGGCCGAAGGCATCAGCGGTGACGTCGGCGCAGGCGTCAGCTACCAACCCCACGATCCGACCGGCAGCCGCTACGAAACCCGGCCCGTGCCCTATCTCGACCTCGACTGGGGCAACGTGAGCCTGAGCACCGACGACGGGCTGAGATGGAGCGCGCTGAACACACAGGGTTTAAGTGCAGGTCCGTATATCAATTACTTGCAGGGGCGCACCTCCAACGGTTCGCTGCAGGGGATGCGCAATGTGTCGGACATGGCCGAGGTCGGGGGTTTTATCCAGTACGCGCCGGCTGACTTCTGGCGGGTTTACGCCCAGTTGGGCCAGGCCGTCGGTGGCGGGCATTCCCAGAGCGGCGCGCTGGGCAAGGTCGGCGGTGAGCTCGGTTACCCGTTGGGCGGCGGAATCATCGGCAGCAGCGGCCTGGTGGCGCATTTCGCCGATGCACGCCAGACCCAGACGTTTTTCGGGGTGGATGATAACGAAGCGGCGGCCACAGGCTTCAAGGCCTACAACGCCAGTGGCGGCTTCCAGAACGTAACCCTGAGCCAGAGTTTCCAATTCCCCCTTGCGCCCAATTGGTCACTGCTGACCAGCGCAAGTTGGGTGCACCTGGTGGGCTCGGCGGCCAACAGCAGCATCGTCAAGCAGACCGGCGACGTGAACCAGGGCCAGGTACAGACGGCGATCAGCTACACGTTCGATTGATCACTTCGGCCCCATGTGAGAGGGACTTGCCCCTCCCACATGGGTCCGCATTTCAGTTTTCTTCGCCTTCGGCCAGCAGCGCTATCCCACCGATAATCACCGCCACGCCTACCCAGTGCAGCGGGCTGATATGTTCCCCCAGCCCCAGCCACGACCCCAGCAGCACCACCACAAACACCAGTGAACTGAGCGGAAACGCCAAGGACAAACTGCTGCGCCGCAGGATCAGCATCCACACGAAAAACGCGCCGATGTAGCAGGCAATCGCTGCGAGGATCCCAGGGTTCCGCGCCACGTCGGCCAGCCACTGCCAGTTGAAATCCATTTGCCCCAACTGGTCACCGGCGACTTTGGTAAATAACTGCCCGGCGCTCTCGGTGCAGATCAGTAAGGCCCATAGCACCACGGTGCCAAAACGCCCATGCAACCACGCGTGCGAATTCATGCCTGACTCCCTGCAATGGCCACCAGCATCACCCCCAAGGTAATCACCAGCGTGCCCAGCCAACGGCGGCGGCTGACGGTTTCGCCCAGCACCACTTTGCCCGCCAGCACCACCCCGCAATACGCCAGCGCAGCGGCTGGAAACAACAGGCTCAACGGCGCGCGGGACAAGGCTTCCAGCCAGATAAAAAACTCAATGACGTAGGCCCCGATCCCCGCCCACAGCAACGGCGCATTAAACACCTGGCCCCAGAACGCGTTCAGGCGAAAGCCACCTTCCAGCTCCGGCAAACGGTCCAGGCCGAGCTTGAAACACAACTGGCCGATCACATCGAGCACGATGGAAAACGCCACCAGCAACACCACGGTCAACGTCACGGGAACAGCTCCTCAAACAGGTCGATCAGGGCCTCATTGGTGGCGGCATTGCGCTGCAAATCCTCGGGGCTCCAACGCTCCGCTGGAGGCTGGTCAGACTTGGCTTCCCAGCGCTTGAAAGCATTGCTGAAGGCCGGTGTAGCGAACTCGCCGCACACGTCGATACCGATGATGCGCTTGCGTGCCGCCAGCGCGCGCAAGGCTTGCAACAAGTGGGTCAGGCGCATGCCGCCCTGGTCCCAGTTAGTCGCCGCGTCTTCGCTGGCGAGCACGTCTTTGTCGACGGTAATCCAGATCGCGTCAGTGGGCAGGCTGCTGATCATCTGCTCTAGGAACGCGGCCCAATCCAGCTCCGCCAGGTTGCGCCAGTGCAGGTGGTTTTCCTGCTGTTGGTGACCGGCGCCATCGCCGACCCTGCCCCACACTTTCGACGGCGGGTGTTGCCACGGGAACAGCTGCAAATGCCCGCGCTTGAGCGCACCAAGGTTGCCGCCGCGCAGCTGCGGGTTGTGCAGGTCATCGCTGCACGGGCCGAGGGTGACGATGCGTTTGATCGCCGGCATCTTCAGCGCGCGGTTGACCCACGAACCGCAGTGGCGCTTGGGCGCAAAGCGCACCCAATCGGGATGGTTGTCGAAGTGGATCAGGCTGATGGGTTCTTTGAGATCGGCAAGGAATGCTGGCGTGAGGTGGTGATAATCGCCGGAGCCGACAAACAGGATTTCCGGTCGCGCATCCGTGGGCCGTGGCCGCTGGGCCAGGCGTTCAGCGAAGCGTTTCCAGGTTTTTTCGGTGGACCACAGGCGCAGCTTAGGGCCCAGGTCGAGCAGGTCGATGCGCGTGGCACGGCCACTGGCCAAACGCCGGGCAATCGGTGCCTGACCGGTGAGGCTGTGGTCGAGGTCAAGAATGTTCAAGGTAATGTTTCCCCTATGGCTTTAGGGGGTCAATGCAAGGGGCGGGCCAGCGAGATATTCAGATTCACACAGAACTCATGTGGGAGGGGGCTTGCTCCCGATAGCAGTGGTTCAGTCAATACAGGTGTTGACTGACACTCAGCTATCGGGAGCAAGCCCCCTCCCACATGGGAACACGGTCAGGCTCGGGCTTCGTTGATGATCTGGCGAATCGCGCCCACAAAGGCTTCCGCCGGCTGGCCACCGCTGACGGCGTACTGGTCGTTGAACACGATGGTCGGCACCGACGTCACGCCACGGGAGGTCCACAACTGCTCTTGTTCACGGACTTCGGCGGCGTACTCGTCGGAGGCGAGAATCTCGGCGGCGCGCTTGATATCCAGGCCGACGCTCTCAGCAATAATCGCCAGGGTGGCGTGGTCGGACGGGTCTTGGCCATCGGTGAAATAGGCCTTGAACAACGCTTCCTTGAGGTTGTACTGCAAACCTTCAAGGCCAGCCCAATGCAACAGGCGGTGGGCATCGAAGGTGTTGTAGATACGGCTCTGGCCATCGGTGCGGAAAGCAAAGCCCAACTCGGCGCCCATGTCGCGGATACGCGCACGGTTGGCCTGGGACTCTTCGGCGGTCGAGCCGTATTTTTCAGTGATGTGTTCGACGATGTTCTGACCCATGGCGGGCATGTTCGGGTTCAGTTCGAACGGTTGGAAATGAATCTCGGCCTGCACCTCGGTGCCCAGTTGGTCGAGGGCCTCAGTCAGGCCGCGCAGGCCGATGATGCACCAGGGGCAGGACACGTCGCTGACGAAATCGATTTTCAGGGGAGTACTCATGGTAGGCAACCTCGTTGGCAGTCATACGCCGCAAAGGTTGCACGATACACCACCTCACAGCAGCTTCGCAGGCGCCGCCTGATCAATCTGCGCCCAATGGGCCGCGTCTTCACGATGAGCTTGCAGGTACGGCAACACGGCCGTCAGCAGCGGCGCCTTGAAGGCTTCCTGAAAACGATGGGCCATGCCGGGAATCAGCTTCAATTGGCTGCCCTGGATATGCGCCGCCAGGTGCACGCCGTGCATCACCGGCAATAACGGATCGGCGGTGCCGTGGACCACCAGGGTCGGCACGCGCAACTGGTTGAGCAACGGCACGCGACTCGGCTCAGCGAGAATCGCCATGATCTGGCGTTTCACGCCCTCCGGGTTGAAGGCGCGGTCGTAGGACAGCGCCGCCTGGTGCAGCAACGCTTGGCGATCATCCTTGATAGTCGGACTGCCCAGCGCGGCCAGCAAGTCAGCCTGTTGCTCCAACGCGACTTCACGATTGGGCGCGCCGCGCCGTGACAACAGTTGCACCAGCGCCGCACTCGGTGCCGGCAAGCCTTCAGCGCCAGAGCTGGTCATGATCAAGGTCAGGCTCTCCACACGCTGCGGCGCCATGGCCGCCAAGTGCTGGGCGATCATGCCGCCCATGCTCGCGCCGAGGACGTGGAACTGTTGAATCTGCAACGCGCTCATCAGCCCGAGCGCATCATCGGCCATATCGGTCAGGGTGTAAGGCGCCGCCACCGGCAAGCCGAGCTTGTAGCGCAGCACTTCAAACGTGAGATTGGCGTTGGCCGGCGCCTCGCGCCAAGTGGACAGGCCGACATCCCGGTTGTCATAGCGGATCACCCGAAAGCCTTGTTGGCAGAGGGCAACCACCACTTCGTCCGGCCAGTGGATCAACTGCCCGCCCAGGCCCATCACCAGCAGCAAGGCCGGGTCGGACGCACGGCCGATACTCTGGTAGGCGATGCTCACCTTTTCCAGGTCGACCGTTTGGGTCGGGACATTGACATCACATCGAGACGCCGCAAAAGACGGCAGGCCGAACAATAAGGCGGCCAGTAAAAGCAACACGCGCATGAAAAACACCGAAACGCAGAACCCCAGTAGAGCGCGAGTCTGATGAAGTTTGTTCAAGCGCGCTGCCACACTTCCATGACAGTTTGATGAAGAGTGCCCAGTGGTCGTGGTCGACATGCCTTGCAACATGAGACAAACTCACGCTATTCAACTTCGTCACAAATTGTCTTCATGGAGAGCTCGTGCTCGAAATCCGTCACCTCAAGACCCTGCACGCCCTGCGCGAAGCCGACAGCCTGGTGGAAGCCGCTGAGCGCCTGCACCTGACGCAATCGGCCCTGTCCCACCAGTTCAAGGAGTTGGAGGAACGCCTGGGCATGCAACTGTTCGTGCGCAAGACCAAACCGCTGCGCTTCACCAGCGCCGGTCTGCGCCTGCTGCAACTGGCCGACGCCACCCTGCCCTTGCTGCGCGGCGCCGAGCGCGACATCGCACGTTTGGCCGGAGGCACCGCTGGGCGTCTGCACATGGCGATCGAGTGTCACAGTTGCTTCCAGTGGCTGATGCCAACCATCGACCAGTTCCGCGATGCCTGGCCCGAAGTCGAACTGGACCTGGCTTCAGGCTTCGCCTTCGCGCCGCTGCCGGCCCTCGCCCGTGGCGACCTCGACCTGGTGGTGACCTCCGACCCGCTGGAACTGCCGGGCATCACCTATGTGCCGCTGTTCACTTACGAAGCCATGCTCGCGGTGGCCAACCAGCACGCGCTGGCGAGCAAGTCGTTCATCGTGCCCGAAGACTTGCTTCCCGAAACCTTGATCACCTACCCGGTGGAGCGCGATCGTCTGGACATCTTCACCCGCTTCCTGGAGCCCGCCGACATCGAGCCGGCCCAGGTGCGAACCTCGGAACTGACGGTGATGATGATGCAACTGGTCGCCAGCGGCCGTGGCGTGTGCGGCATGCCCCATTGGGCGCTGCATGAATACAGCTCGCGTGGCTACGTAAAGGCCAAGCGCCTGGGTGAGAAAGGTTTGTTTGCGACGCTGTATGCGGGGATTCGTGCGGACATGCTGGATGCGCCGTATATGCGCGACTTTTTGCTGACGGCCAAGGATACGTCGTTTTCCACTTTGGACGGAGTCAGCGCGGTGCGTTGAAACCACACAGTTCCAACTGTGGGAGGGGGCTTGCCCCCGATGGCGATTGCACATTCAACATTTCTGTTTGCTGACACTCTGCTATCGGGGGGCTAGCACCCTCCCTCATTGGCTCTCAGTCAGCCTTGAGTTCGCGCCACATGTGGATTTTATCGAAGTAATCCACGCCCACCCGCACCGCCAGCGGCTCCAGGCCGTACTGGATAAACCCGCAACGTCGGTACAGCGCAAACGCTGCATCGTTGCCGGCGGTGACGGTCAGTTGGATGACTTTGAGGCGCGGATGTTGGCGCGCTTCATCCAGCGCCGCTTCCACCAACCGTCGGCCCAAGCCCTTCTGCTGATAAGCCTCGGTCACGTACATCCCAAACAAGGTCACTTTGTGCCGCGCCTTCTCCCGAAGCTCGAACGCCAGGCCGACGATGCCAGCCAGTTCATCCCCTGAAAACGCGCCGAGCAAACGATCCTGGCGCCCGTCCAGACGCTTTTCCCACCAGCTCAACGGCATGGCTGCGCGCTCGGCCACACTGGAGGTGAATGCCTGGGGATAAGCGCCATACGCCTCCAGCATCAACGCTCGATAAGCCTCGGCGTCGTTGCCGCCCAGCGTACGGATGATCACGTTTGAGTCCTTTGCGCCTGAGCGTCAGGCAGTAATGGCCAGCGATGAGCGATAGAACGGCAGGATCTGGTCACGGGTCAAGGGCGCCAGCACCAGGCCGCCATCACCGGCAGGGTCGATCCAGCGAACCTCTTCGATTTCAGCAGCCGGACTGACCTGCGCATCGATCTGCACTTGGAACAATTGAGCTTGCACGGTAAATCCGGGCTCATTGACCGCAGGGGCCGAGAAGTTACCCAGGTAGACCGCGTCGCTGGGTTTGATGCGCAGGTTCAGCTCTTCGTACAACTCACGGGCCAGGGCCTCGGCAGGTTGCTCACCGGCGTCGATCTTGCCACCGGGTTGCATAAAGGCCTGGGTGCCGCGCTTGCGCACCAGCAGGGTTCGGCCGTCAGCGCCGATCAGCAGGGCGGCGGCGATACGGATAGTGGTAGGCATGAATTGAACACCTTGAATTCAAAAATAAACATTATTGGAGCACTGCTTCGGTGTCGTCCGGCTTCTTGATAAACACGCTGTACTTGGCGCCTTCCATCGCTTCGAACGCAATCAGCTTGTCCACCAACGGCAGGTTCAGCACCTTGCCGGCGTTGAGCAGCAACATCCCGTTGTCGGCATTGAGGTTGCGCGCCAGGACCATGCCATCGGCCAGTTCCCGGGTGCTCAACACTTTGACGGTCGGGTCGCCCAGGGTCACATCACTGAGAAATGCCGCGCAGGCCTGGACGAAGTCCTCGATCAGCTCTGGATCGTAGAGGCGCCCGGCGTATTTGCGGATATATAACAGCGCTTCATCGCTGTTCAAATGCCGCTCAAGGATCAGACCCTTCTGCAGTTCGATAAAGTCCACCGCCAGCTTCAGCAGGCGCGAACCGAACGGAATCGCATCGCCCTTGAGGTGGTCGGGAAAACCACTGCCGTCCCAGCGCTCCTGATGGTGACGAATCATCCGCGCCGCATCCTTCATCGGCTCCAGGGTCATCAACAGCGATTCGCTCTGGGTCGGATAACCGCGGTACCGTTCGCGATCGGTGCTGTGCAGCTTGTCGGCCGGTTCGATCAACATGCTGTCGCTCCAGCTCAGCTTGCCGATGTTGTACAACGCAGCTGCCATGGCCAAGTCACGGGCGCTGGCGTCGTCTATGGACTGGGCGGTGCAGTACACGCGCACCAGTTCGATCAGCGCGCGGTTGGTCTGTTTGTCCTTGGGCAGACGCAGGTTGGCCAACAACGAAAACACTTCGGTGCCGGTCACGTAGCTGCGCTTGAGCTCGTCATAGGCCAGATCGAGCATATCGGCGGTTTGCTGCAACTCGGACGTGCGCGCTGCCACCCGTTTTTCCAGCGTGTTGTTGAGCGCCTTGAGCTGCTCGTTCTGCTCCTGGGTCAAGCGCTCCAGGCGCTGATGCTCCAGAGCCTGCTGCAAGATCAGCTTTAGTTCGTCGTCGTTCCAGGGTTTGCCGATATAGCGGTGGATCTGCCCTTCGTTGATCGCCTTGATGATGGTCGGCAGGTCGGCGTAGCCGCTGAGCAGAATGCGACTGGTAGCGGGATAAAGGCGATGAACCTCGGCCAGCAATTGTGCGCCGTCCATGCCCGGCATGCGCGCATCGCTCATCACCAGGTCAATGGGTTGGGCGGCCATGATCTCCAGGGCCTGGGCGCCGCTGCCCGCGAGCACTACATCGAAGGGTTGGCCGCGCAACAGGCGGCGCAAGCTGTTGAGGATCGACTCTTCATCGTCGACCAGCAAAATAGTGGGTTTCGTCGCAAGTTGTTCATCCATGCCTACTGCGCCTTCACATTGAACTGAATGGAGCTGAATTGAACCCTGGTACTAAGCCGTGTTCCCTCGCCCAAGGCGCGGGCTTGATTTGACGCCAACTGGCCGCCGAATTCAAGGGAGCTCGACTAAGCTGTGACATCAGGTCAGTGCCCCGCCGCGCCAGGTTGCCCAACAGCACGTTGCCGGGCAACCGGCCCTCCTCAAAACCCGGGAGAGCGAAAAGAGCCAGGGTTTTCTATTCAGCAAGGCCGCGTCGACAAAGGATTTTGCCCAATGGCTGCAGTTGGGCTGCGCCATGCCGATAACCTATCAATAGTCCACACGATGCAAGGAGTGCTCGCTTGAGCGACGTCGCAACTCACGGTTTCGGCCTGGTCCTTATGATGGGACTCAGTGTGTCACTGATGGCCGCGCCGCTGGATGAGGCACTCAAACCTTTGCCGACGGTTCCAGTACTGGACTCAGCCAAAGTCGAGCTGGGTCGGCAACTGTTCAACGAACCGCGCCTGTCGGTGAATAACACCCTGTCTTGTGCCAGCTGTCACCGACTGGCCTCCGGCGGCGCTGACGACAAGCCGTTCTCAATAGGTTTCGACGGCAAACCGGTGCAAATCAATACCCCCTCGGTCTTGAACGCCAGCCTGAACTTCAAGCAGTTCTGGAATGGCCGCGTAGACACGTTGCAAGCGCAGGTCGAACAAGTGGTCATCAGCCCCGTGGAGATGGGCAGCGACTGGAAAACCGTGGTGCAGAAACTGTCAGACGTGCCCGCCTACCAGAGCGCCTTCAAGCAGGCGTACCCCGACGGCGTCACCGTCGACAATGTGCAAAACGCCCTGGCCACCTATGAACGCACGCTGCTCACCCCTAACTCGCGGTTCGATCAGTACCTGCTGGGCAACACGGAGATTCTCACGATCGAGGAAAAATACGGCTACCAGCGTTTCAAGGATTACGGCTGCATCGCTTGTCACCAGGGCGTGAATATCGGCGGCAATATGTTCCAGAAGTTCGGCGTGATGGGTGATTACTTCAAGGCGCGCGGCAACCCGGTGGAGTCCGACCTGGGGCGCTACCTGCTGACCCTGGACGAAGAAGATCGCCACGTGTTCAAGGTGCCCAGCCTGCGCAACGTGGCCGTCACCGCGCCGTACTTCCACGATGCCTCGGCCAAGACCCTGGAAGCGGCGGTGGATGTGATGTTCAAGTACCAGTTGGGGCGCAACCCTTCCCAGGAAGACAAAGACCTGATTATCCAGTTTCTCAAGACCCTGACCGGCGAATGGGCAGGCAAGCCCCTATGAGCATACCGTCATGACCCCCTCCCGCCGTCGCACCAGCCAAGTGTTGCTTGGCCTGATCACCCTGTTGCTGGCCTCTACGCTGGTGTTTTTGTACCTCAAATCTTCACGCGACCAGACCGCCGGCTACACCCAATCGCGGGATCTGATCCGCCAGTTGCAGCAGCTCAACGCCCAATGGGACAGCGAAGTGCTTAAGGCGCGGATCGCGATCACTCACAACTACGATCCGCTGGTCACCCCACTCACGGAAATGACCCGGCTCTGGGCCGAACTCAATACCCGCGATACTTACCACGACCCGCAAGACCTGAGTCGCTGGCAAACCAGCCAGGAGGCTTATCAGGCGGCGATCCAGGAAAAAGCCAGGCTGGTCGACCAGTTCAAGTCCCACAACGCGGTGCTGCGCAATTCCCTCGCGTTTTTGCCAACAGCCGAGGACGACATCCAGGCCCAGTTCAATCGCATTGACAATGAAGGCCGCCTGCAACTGCAGGATGTGGCCACCGACATTTACGACCTGTTGCTCAGTAGCCTCGAATTCGCCCAGGTCACCAGCTACGATCGCGCCGCAGATATTCTGGTGGGGTTGGGCAAGCTGGCAATCAACAAGGAGAGCCTGCCCGCTGAGTTCCAGGGCCCGATCGACATCCTCAGCAACCACATTTCGCTGATTCTGCGTGAGCAGCCGGTGGTCAACAGCCTGCTCGAACACATTGCCTCCATACCCGTGGCCGAGCGCCTGGACGACTTGACCACCCACCTCGATCAGGACCAGCAAGCATCTGACCTGATCGACCATCAATATCACCGCTACCTGTTGGTTTTCTCGACGTTACTGGTGGTGCTGCTGCTCTACCTGGCCGTGCGCCTGTTGCGTAGTTTTGCCGAGATCAATCGAGTCAACCGAGCGTTGCAGGCCGCCAACGAAACCCTGGAACAACGGGTGGAACGCCGCACCCAGCAGCTCAAGGATGCGCAGAGCGAACTGCTGGACAGCGCGCGCCAGGCTGGCATGGCGGAGATCGCCACCAACGTGCTGCATAACGTTGGCAACGTGCTCAACAGCGTGAATATCTCCGCCGAGCTGGTCACTCGCAAACTGCGCAGCAGCAAGGCGTTGGGCCTGGGCAAGGCCATGCAACTGATCAACGAGCACCAGGCAGACCTCGGCGCGTTCCTGACCCTGGATGAAAAGGGCAAGCTGCTGCCGGGCTACCTGAACCAACTGGTGGACGCCATTGCCGTCGAACAACAGGCTATGACCGATGAGCTGGCGCAACTGAGCAAAAGCGTCGACCACATCAAGGACATCGTCTCCACCCAGCAATCCTATGCCGGCGTGTCCACGCTGATGGAACCGGTGCACATCAGCGATTTGATGGAGGACGCCTTGCGCATGAACGCCGGTTCGCTTAGCCGCCACAACGTCACGGTGGTCAAGGAATATGGGCGGGTACCGGAGATCATGGCGGACAAACACCGGTTGCTGTTGATCATGGTCAACCTGATCAGCAACGCCAAGCACGCCATGTCCAACCTCACCGACCGGCCACGACAGATGACCCTGGCGGTGCAACAACTGGAGGACAGCACCTTGCAGATAAGCGTGAAGGACGAGGGCGAAGGCATCCCCGCCGAAAACATGACCCGGATCTTCACCCACGGTTTCACCACCCGCAAGGAAGGCCACGGCTTCGGTCTGCACAGCTGCGCCCTGGCCGCAGTGGAAATGAACGGCCAGCTCTGCGCCCACAGCGACGGGCCGGGCCTGGGCGCGGTGTTCACCTTGAAAATCCCTCTCACCCTTGCCGGAAGCCCGCCATGAACCAGCCCCCTAACCGGCGTATTTTGCTGATCGACGATACCCCCTCGATTCACGACGACTTTCGCAAGATCCTGATGCCCGCTGTCGAGTCGAACGAGGCGCTGGATGAGATGGAGTCGGCGCTGTTTGGCGACACCAGCAAACCCACGGTGCAAACCTTCGAGCTGCACTCGGCCTACGGCGGCGAAGAAGGCCTGCAACTGCTCATCACCGCGATGACAGAGCAACGACCCTACGCGCTGGCGTTTGTGGACATGCGCATGCCTCAGGGGTGGGACGGGGCCAAAACCATCGAGGAGTTGTGGAAAATCGACCCCGGCCTGCAGGTGGTGGTGTGCACCGCGTATTCGGACTATTCCTGGGATGACCTGCTGTATCGCCTGCATGGCCACGATCGCTTGCTGATCCTGAAAAAGCCTTTCGACAATATCGAAGTCCAGCAGATGGCCAACACCCTGGCTAACAAATGGGACATGGCCCGGCGCGCCTCGGTGAAAACCATCCACTTGGAGCAATTGGTGGAGCAACGCACCCAGGCGCTGCAACTGGAAATCGACGAGCGCAAGCAGCTGGAAAGCCAACTGGTGCAGTCGGAAAAACTCGCGTCCCTGGGGCAACTGGCGGCGGGTGTGGCCCATGAGATCAACAACCCGGTGGGGTTTATCTCGTCCAACCTCAGCAGCCTCGACACCTACTTCAACCAGCTGCAACAGATGCTGGACGCTTACCGCCAGGCCGAGGAAAGCCTCGCACCGGGTGAACAACGCGATCAACTGAAGGCCTTGCGCAACGAGCTGGAGCTGGATTTTCTCAAGGAAGACATTCCACTCCTGATCCGCGAATCCAAGGAGGGCATAGGTCGTGTGGCCCAGATCGTCAAAGACCTGAAGAACTTCTCGCGGGTGGACAACGATCAGACTTGGCAATTTGCCAATCTGCAACAAGGCATCGACTCGACGCTGAACATCGTCGCCAGTGAACTCAAGTACAAGGCCGATGTGGTGAAGCATTACGCGCCGCTGCCGGACATCGAATGCCTGGCTTCGCAGCTCAATCAGGTGGTGATGAACCTGGTGATCAACGCCGCACAAGCCATGGGGCCGGAGCGCGGCACCATAACCATCAGCAACGGCGTGGAGGGCGAAAACATCTGGCTGGAAGTGGCTGACAACGGCTGTGGAATTCCCCCGCATGCGCTGCAAAAGATCTTCGATCCGTTCTTCACCACCAAGCCGGTGGGCGAAGGGACGGGCTTGGGATTGTCGCTCTCCTACGGCATCGTCAAGAAACACCGTGGTGATATTTCCGTCAGCAGCGAGCTGGGTAAGGGCACGACGTTTCGCGTGGTGTTGCCGATTCGGCAGACGGTGGCGTGGGACACGCCACCGTAATCAGCCTCACGTCTCGTTTTTTCCGGACTCGCCCCAAACGAGGACCTATTGAATAAGCGCCGATGACAAGCGCCGCGCGCCTGCCCTGCTCATCAGCTGCCTCTGGGACCTGTTATTTCTGACAGTAGACAGGCACCTTCCCCCCCTCGAAACTCCTGGCAAGCAACACGGTTGCAGGCCGGCGGCGTGTTGATCGTGAAGATGGCTCCTCTTCGTCCAAGGAATGGTCACCATGTCCACACGTCGCGAGTTCCTGGCGTACGCTTCGCTGACCGCCCTGCTCACGCATCTGGGCAAGGGCGCCCTGGCTGCCGACAGTGCCGAGCAGGCCGGCCCCTTTTCCTTCGAGGGCTTGATCGAACAGGCACAAGTCGATGCCTTGAAACCCTACCGTTATCCCAACACGGACTCGGACGCGCTGTTGACGAAACTCGACTACGCCGCCCACGGCCAGATCCGCTTCAAACCCGAGTTAGCTCTGTTTGCCAAGGGGCCGGGGCAGTTTCCCGTGACCTTCTTCCATCTGGGATCATTTTTTCGCACACCGGTGAGGGTGTATGCGCTGGACAACGGCGTCGCCCGCGAGATCGTTTACGACCCGGCGAACTTCGACATGCCCGGCGACAGCCCGGCCCACGCCTTGCCCCGTAACAGTGGATTCGCCGGTTTTCGCATCCAGGAAAGCCGTCTGGGCAACCAGACCAAACTCCCGTGGCAACAGAACGACTGGGTGGCCTTTCTTGGCGCATCGTACTTCCGGGCTATCGGCGAGTTGTACCAGTACGGTCTGTCGGCACGGGCGATTGCCCTGGACGTGGCTGAGGCCGGCAAGGCCGAAGAATTTCCCGCCTTCACCCACATCTGGTTCGAACCGCCGAAGGACCTGCACGCCACGTCCATGACCCTCTATGCGCGGCTCGACGGGCCCAGTATCTGCGGCGCCTACCGTTTCGTGATCGACCGCACGCAGGGCGTGATCATGGACGTCGACTGTACGTTCTTCCTGCGCAAGAGCGTCCGCCGGCTGGGCATTGCACCGCTGACTTCGATGTTCTGGTTCAGTGAAACCGCCAAGCGAACCGCCGCCGATTGGCGCCCCGAAGTCCACGACAGCGACGGACTGGCGCTCTGGACCGGCAACGGCGAGCGCATCTGGCGCCCCCTGAACAACCCGCCGCGCACTGTGGTTTCGGCGTTCAGCGACCATCAACCGAAGGGTTTCGGCCTCTTACAACGTGACCGCAATTTTGACCACTACCTCGATGGCGTGAATTATCAGCGCCGCCCCAGCCTATGGGTCGAGCCGTTGGGCGACTGGGGCGAAGGCAGCGTACAACTGATGGAAAATGGCACTGACGATGAGATCCACGACAACATCGTCGCCATGTGGGTGCCCTCGGCCCCCGCCGAAGCGGGCAATCGCTATACGCTACGTTATCGCCTCCACTGGCTGGCCCAGGAGCCTTACGCTTCGCCATTGGCGGTGTGCTTGGCCACGCGTCTGGGCAAAGGCGGCCAACCCGGGCAGCCACGTCCCGCGGGAGTGCGTAAATTTGTCGTCGAATTTCAAGGCGCTCCGTTGGAAAAACTTGCACCGGGCGTCAAGCCAGAGGCCGTGATCAGTTGCTCCCGAGGCGAGCTTGGACTTGTCTTCACCGAGGCCGTGCCGGACGGCGTCGTCGGTCATTGGCGAGCACAGTTCGATTTAACCGTCGACGGCAAGGAACCGGTGGAGCTGCGCCTGTTCCTGCGCCTGGACGGTCAGCCGCTGTCAGAGACCTGGCTGTATCAGTACCACCCCTTCAACTCGGATTCGACGGCAATCGGTGTCGCTTCAACGGCTGACACCGGCAACCGGCAATGAAGCGCTTTCGTCAATTGACGCTGCTCTACCTGACGCTCAGTGTCAGCACCGCAGCCCTGCCGGCCAATGAGCAGGAATGGGTGGAAGGCTTGCTGCAACAGATGACGCTCGAAGAAAAAATCGGCCAACTCAGCCAGCTCGGCATTCAGGACACACCGACCGGCCCTGTCATCGACCAAGGCACACAGTCGCATCTGCCCGAGAGCATGGTCGGCTCGATCCTTGGCGCGTACGGTTTCGAGCAGACTCTCGCGCTGCAGAAACACGTCGTCACCCACTCGCGCCTGCACATACCGCTGCTGTTTGCATTCGATGTGATTCACGGCTTTCGAACGGTATTTCCCGTGCCGTTGGCGGAAGCCTCGGCCTGGGACCCCGACCTGGCGCAGCGCACCGCTCGCGCGGCTGCCATTGAAGCGACGGCCAGCGGCGTGCACTGGACGTTCGCGCCCATGGTCGACATCGCCCGCGACCCGCGCTGGGGCCGTGTGGTGGAAAGTACCGGCGAAGATCCGTTTTTGGGCGCAGCGCTGGCCAGTGCCAAGGTAAAGGGGTTCCACGGTGCAGGGCCGCACGACAGCTCGTTCATGCTGACGACCGCGAAACACTTCGTCACCTACGGCGCGGCCGAGGGTGGGCGGGACTATAACGTCGCCGACGTGTCGGAACGCACCTTGCAGGAAGTGCACTTACCGCCTTTCCGGGCGGCCGTCGCGGCGGGCGTTGATGCAATCATGCCCTCGTTCAACGAAATAGCCGGGACACCCCTGCACAGCAACAGCGCGTTATTGACCGGGGTGCTGCGCAATCAATGGCGATTCACCGGCCTGATTGTCAGTGACTTCAACGCGATCTGGGAGTTGAGTCAGCATGGCGTAGCGGATATTCCGGCCGACACGGCGCGGCTGGCACTCACCGCCGGCGTGGACGTCGACATGGCCAGCCAGATGTACCGCCGATACCTGCCGACACTGGTGCGCACTGGCCAGATCCCCATGGCCGCAGTGGATGCTGCGGTGCGCCGCGTCCTCCAGACTAAACAACGCCTGGGCCTGTTCGATGACCCTTACCGCTACAGCAATGAGGCGCGGCAGCGAGCCAATACCCTGACACCGCAGCACCGGGCCCTGGCCCGAGAGGCTGCGCAGAAATCCATTGTGCTGCTGAAAAACAACGACGCACTGCTGCCCCTGTCCAAGCACCTGCGCAACGTGCTGGTGGTCGGCAGCCTGGCCACGGATGCCGAAGCCACGATCGGCCCCTGGGCCTTGGCGGCTCATCCTGAAGATTCGATCACGGTCTTGCAGGGCATACGCCATGCCGTCGCCCCCGACACCGAGGTGGTTTACCTGGGCGGTGCATCGCCCATCAGCAACGCGGTTGATGACCTGGCAGAAGTCCTGCAGGCCGCCCGCGATGCCGAGGTGGTGATCGCGGTGCTCGGTGAGCGCGCCGATCAGAGCGGTGAAGCTCGCAGTCGCACGGACTTGGGCCTGCCGGGTGCCCAGGACACGTTGTTGCGTGCCCTGTTGGACACCGGCAAGCCCGTGGTCATCGTGCTGATGAATGGCCGCCCGCTCGTGTTCTCGAAGACCGTGCGCGAGGCGCCGGCACTTTTGGAAACCTGGTTCCTGGGCAGTGAAATGGGCAACGCGGTGGCCGATGTTCTGTTCGGTGACATCAACCCCAGCGGCAAACTGCCGATCACCGTCCCCCGTAACGTGGGGCAGATCCCCCTCTACTACGCGCACAAAAACACCGGCCGCCCGCCCACCGGTGCCGGCGGTTATGAGTCCGGCTACATCGATGAACTCTGGACGCCGCTGTATCCCTTCGGTTTCGGCCTCAGCTATACCTCGTTCAGCTATGACACGCCTCGGATCAGCGCCGAGCGGCTAGCGTCCACCGAGTCCCTGACGGTACACGTGAACGTCACCAATACCGGGCAGCGCGCCGGTGATGAAATCGTCCAGCTGTACCTGCGCGACGACGTCGCCAGCGTCACTCGCCCGGTCCGCCAACTGCGCGGCTTTCGCAAAATCCACCTGGCGCCCGGTGAGACGCGCAGCGTGAACTTCAATCTTGGCCCACAGGACTTCGCACTGCTCAATCAACATTTTTCGCCGGTAATAGAGGCCGGCACTTTTACCGTCTTCGTCGGCGGCGATTCGACCACCACCCATCAGGCTCGGTTCGAGGTCACGGACAGCCGTGAACTCTCTGCCTCAGGCCCATCCGAGCCCCCCACACGCGCTCGCTGAATACCACTGTGGGTTGTCCGGGCTTTCCTTACTGGCGCAGAATGCCGGATCGACCTGAGAGTCCGAACCCAAGGAAACCGTATGAGCCTGTCCTTGCTAAGCCGTTACGCCTTCTTTGCCGTGTGCGTCATTTTCACCCTCGCCAGCCTTCCCTTTATCCAACACGAATGGCTGTGGCCCATCACCCTGGTCACCGGCGTGTTGAGCCTGATCGGTATCTTCGACCTGTTGCAAAGTCCCCACGCGGTGCGCCGCAACTACCCGATCCTGGGCAATATCCGTTACCTGGTAGAAGCCATCCGCCCGGAAATCCGCCAGTACCTGCTGGAGTCCGACAGCGACGCCCTGCCCTTCTCGCGTTCGCAACGCTCACTGGTTTACTCGCGGGCCAAGAACGAAACCGCCGACAAGCCCTTCGGCACCCTGATTGACGTGTACCAGGCGGGCTTCGAATTTATCGGCCACTCCATGCGCCCCGCGCCGTTGAGTGACCCCAGCGCCTTTCGCGTGATGGTCGGCGGTCCGCAGTGCACGCAGCCGTACTCGGCGTCAGTGTTCAACATATCGGCGATGAGCTTTGGTTCATTGAGTGCCAACGCCATCCGCGCGCTCAACCAGGGCGCCAAGCTGGGCAACTTCGCCCATGACACTGGCGAAGGCAGCATCAGCCCCTATCACCGCGAAAACGGCGGTGACCTGACCTGGGAACTGGGCAGCGGTTACTTCGGCTGCCGCACCAGCGACGGCCGCTTCGACCCGGAGCGCTTTGCCGTGCAGGCGCAGAACCCACAGGTGCGCATGATCGAAATCAAGATGAGCCAGGGCGCAAAACCCGGCCATGGCGGGATCCTGCCCAAGCACAAGGTGACTAAAGAAATCGCCGAGACCCGTGGCATCCTGATGGGCGAAGACTGCATCTCGCCGTCGCGCCACAGTGCGTTCTCCACGCCCATCGAACTGATGCAATTCATCGCCCAACTGCGCGAGCTGTCCGGCGGCAAGCCGGTAGGTTTCAAGTTCTGCCTGGGCCACCCGTGGGAATTCATGGGCATCGCCAAGGCCATGCTCGAAACCGGCATCCTTCCGGACTTTATCGTGGTAGACGGCAAAGAAGGCGGCACCGGCGCGGCGCCCGTGGAGTTCACCGACCATATCGGCGTGCCGCTGCGTGAAGGCCTGTTGTTTGTGCACAACACCCTGGTGGGCCTGAACCTGCGCGACAAGATCAAGCTCGGCGCCAGCGGCAAGATCGTCAGCGCCTTCGACATCGCCAGCGTCCTGGCCATCGGCGCCGACTGGGCCAACTCGGCGCGCGGCTTCATGTTCGCCATCGGCTGCATCCAATCGCAAAGCTGTCACACCAACAAATGCCCCACCGGCGTCGCCACCCAAGACCCGCTGCGCCAGCGCGCCCTGGTGGTGCCGGACAAGGCCCAGCGTGTGTTCAACTTCCACCGCAACACGCTCAAGGCCCTGGCCGAGATGCTCGCGGCGGCAGGCCTGGATCATCCGTCGCAACTGTCGGCCAAGCACCTGGTGCGGCGCATGTCGGCGACCGAGATCAAGTTGTTCTCGCAGTTGCATGTGTTCCTCAAGCCCGGCGAGTTGCTCACCGGCGAGGTGAACGGCGAATTCTATTCGCGGATGTGGCAGATGGCGCGTGCGGACAGTTTTGAGCCCCACGACGTAGCCGCGGCTTAAGGACGCTAACCATGCTGAAGGTCATCGCTGAAGATTTCATCAAGCCCGAACACCTCGACACGGTACGTCCCTGGTACGCCGAACTGGTGGAAAAAACCCGCCAGGAACCGCTGTGCATCGCCTACGACCTGTTTGTCGATCAGGACGACCCCGGGCACTTCATTTTCATTGAGCAATGGCCCGACCAGGCCGCGCTCGACACGCATTGCCAGACCGAACACTTTACCCGGCTGGTGCCGCAGATAAACGAGCACCAGGCCAAGCCATGCAAAGTGCTGTTGATGGATGCGTTCTGACCCAGCCTTTCCAGACTGAACCGGACCACCGAGGGCATCGTTGTTAACGAAATCCCCGGAGAGACGGTTCAGTTGTACCTTGTTAAAGCAGCCTCCTCTCATGCCGTACTCCCCGATACCCAGGGCACGTCAGAGATCATTGACGTCTAGAGACATTCAGTAATATCCAGCCTTTGCAATTGCTTGGAAATACCGCCAACCTGCGCCCGCCCGACCTGCGGCGTACGACAATTCGCGCCTGCGCCTGTCATTACTAAACCTTTCGTCAAAGAGCCCGCTGCCATGCTGAACGGACGCGACCCGCGCATCGATTTTTTTCGGGGCCTGGCGTTGATCTTCATTTTTTGGGATCACGTTCCCCACAATCCCCTCGGCCAGATCACCCTACGCAATTTCGGTTTCAGCGATGCGGCCGAAGTCTTCGTGTTCCTCGCCGGCTACGCCGCTGTGCTGGCCTACGGCAAGATCCTGCAGCGTGACGGCTATTGGTTCGCCACGCTGAAGATCCTGCGCCGTACCTGGGTGTTGTACGTGGTGCACATCTTCTTGCTGGCGATGCTGATGGGCATCGTGTTCTTCGCCAACAGCCATGTGGAAACCCGCGACCTCGTCGAGGAGATGGGCCTGACGCACTTCGTCACCCACCCGCAGCAGGCGCTGACCGATGAACTTCTGCTGCGCTTCAAGCCCAACCTGATGGACCCGCTGCCGTTGTATATCGTGCTGCTTGGTGGTTTGCCGCTGGTGTTGCCGCTGTTGCTGCGCAAGACCTGGCTGGTGGTGGGCGCGTCGATGACGGTGTACCTGCTGGCGCCGTGGATGGGCTGGAACCTCCGGGCGATTGCCGACGGCGTGTGGTACTTCAACCCGGTGACCTGGCAGTTTCTGTTCATCCTCGGTGGCGCGGCGGCGATTCATGCCAGCCGCGAGCGCCCGGCCGAACTGCGGCCACTGCGCCGGCAGCCGTTGTTCAAGGCGGCGGCGATCTACACCCTGGCTGCAGCGGTGCTGACACTGTCGTGGCGCTGGCCCGAAGTGCACGATACGTGGATGCCATCGGCGGTCAGCGATCTGATCTACCCAATCAGCAAGACCGACCTGTCGCCGCTGCGCCTGCTGCACTTCCTCGCACTGGCGTATGTCACCGCCAAGCTGTTGCCCGGACGCGGCTGGACCGACAACTGGCTGGCGCAGCACACCTGCCGCATGGGCCGTTATTCACTGGAAGTGTTTTGCCTGGGCGTCGTGCTGGCGCCGTTGGCCGACATGGTCAATGCGATGGCTGGCGATGCGCTGCTGATGCAACTGCTGACAGCGCTGGTCGGCGCTTCATTGATGGTGATGCTGGGGTTGTGGCTGGAATTCAACAAGCGCCTGGATCAGTCGCACAAGCTGGTCACACAGGCCAGCTGAAGGGTAAGGCCCGCCGCACGCAGCGGGCCTTGCCAGGCGTCAGGCGGAGTGCACTGGCGCCGCGTTGGCGGTGTTCGGTTGCAGCTTGAACACGTAGAACAACACGGTCAGCAGCACCAGGAACACCGGACCGACGTACAGCGCGATGCGGGTGTCCGGGAAGTACGCCATCAGGCCCACCACCAGCACCAGAAATGCCAGCGCCAGGTACGAACTGACCGGGTACAGCCACATGCGGTACTTCAGGGCTTTCTGCTCGGCCGGGCTCAGGCTCTTGCGAAACTTGAGCTGGGCCAACAGGATCATCACCCAGGTCCAGATTGCGCCGAAGGTGGCGATGGACGTGACCCAGACGAAAACTTTCTCCGGCACCAGGTAGTTGAGCAGCACGCCGAGCAGCAAGGCGAAGATCGACAGCAGCAAGGCTTTGCGCGGCACGCCGTTGCTCGACGTGGTGGCGAACGCGGCCGGCGCCTGGCCGTTCTGCGCCAGGCTGTAGAGCATGCGCCCGGTGCTGAAGATGCCGCCGTTGCACGACGAGAGCGCCGCCGTGATCACCACGAAGTTGATGATGCCCGCTGCGGTCTTGATGCCCAGACGCTCGAAGGTCATCACGAACGGGCTACCCTGGGTGCCGATTTCATTCCACGGGTAGATCGACAGGATCACGAACAACGCGCCCACGTAGAACAACAGGATGCGCCAGAACACCGACCCGATTGCGCTCGGAATAGTCTTCTGCGGGTTGCGCGCTTCGCCGGCGGTGAGGCCGATCATCTCCACGCCGAGGTAGGCGAACATCACCATCTGCAACGACATCAGCACACCCTGCACGCCATTGGGCATGAAGCCGCCGTGGGCCCACAGGTTCGAAATCCCCAGCGCCACGCCGTCGTTGCCAAAGCCGAAGGCGATGATGCCGACGCCGCCGATCACCATGGCAATGATGGTGACGATCTTGATCAGCGCGAACCAGAACTCGAACTCACCAAAGGCTTTTACCGCGATCAGGTTGATGGTGCCCATGCTGATCAGCGCCGCCAGGGCCCAGATCCAGCGCGGTGTGTCGGGGAACCACACGCCCATGTACACCGCCACGGCGGTGATCTCGGCCACACAGGTCACCAGCCACAGGAACCAATAATTCCAGCCGGTCAGAAAGCCCGCCAACGGGCCGAGATAATCCTGGGCATAACGACTGAACGAGCCGGCCACCGGGTTATGCACGGCCATTTCGCCGAGGGCGCGCATGATCACCAGGATGGCCAGGCCGCCGATGATGTAGGAGAGCATGATGGCCGGGCCGGCCATTTCGATGGCCTTGGCCGAGCCGAGGAACAGGCCGACACCGATACAGGCGCCGAGCGCCATCAGGCGGATATGCCGCTCACCCAGTTCGCGTTTGAGCGGGCCGCCCGAAGCGGTCTCGCCATGGGGCAGGTGGTTGCCGACTGGCATAGGGATACAACCTCGTCTTGTTATTGGATATGAGCCTCCGAGTCCAGCACGTCGCGGCGGGTCTGCCGTGACATGCCATCGCCGGTTCACCTTGTGGGCAAACCGGTCCGGCGGGGCCAGATCGGGGGGATGCAGTATAAAAAGCTCAACCCAGTGATTTTCACTCTATAAAAGGCAATATTCAGCGGGAATTGCCGCCTTAATACGATTTAGCGGTGGGAGTATCGCACACCAATGGTGCGACCCTTCAAGCCACCTACGCTGTCATCGGGCTTTGCCCATGCCCGGCCCGGTCGACAAATTCCTCACGCAAGCCAATCAGCGTCTACGCTTGAGACAAGTCCGATCAATCTGCCGGGATGGGATCAATCGACTATGGGCGCTTTATGGCAAACCGATTCAACCAAAGCTGCGGCGCCTGCCGACAGCGAGGATGAACAGCCATTGCCACGACGCCCCCGCAAGCGGTTGTACAGGTGGCGAATGGTGTGGCTGCTACTGGTGATCGCGCTGATTGCCGCAGCGTATGTCGCCCAGCGCGAAATGCGCAGCGCCGACTGGCAGTCCCGCGAACTGAGCCGTCTGGCCACGACCCTCAGCTACACGGTGGAGCCCGGCGCCAGCGACCGCATCGTTTACCCCGGTGAAGGGCCCTTCGACAAACGCCTGGGCTACAGCGCCATCGATGAATTCCTGCCACGCCTGCTCAAGCGCAATTTCCTGATCCAGAGCCAGGCGCAGTTTTCCGACGCCTTGATGGACTACACCGCCCATGGGCTGTTTGTGCCCTACGCCGAAAAAATCCAGGCCGGCCTGTCGATCAACGACTGCCGCGCCACGCCGCTGTACCAGTTCAGCTACCCCCAGCAGTTTTACCCGGATTTCACCGCGATCCCGCCGGTGGTGGTCAGCAGCCTGCTGTTCATCGAAAACCGTGACCTGCTGGACCCCGCACAGCCCCAGGCCAACCCGGCGGTGGATTGGCCGCGCTTCGCCAAGGCCGCGTGGTCGCAAGTCGCCCGCGTGCTGCACCTGCCCGGGCAAAGCGCCGGCGGCAGCACCCTCGCCACCCAACTGGAAAAATACCGCCACTCCCCCGACGGCCTGACCCTGTCCGGTAGCGAGAAGCTGCGCCAGATGTTTTCTGCCAGCGTGCGCGCCTACCAGGACGGCCCGCAGACCTTGCTCGCGCGCCAGAACATCGTGCGCGATTACCTCAACAGCGTGCCGCTGTCCGCTGTGCCTGGCCATGGTGAAGTGCACGGCATGGCCGAAGGTCTGCGGGTGTGGTACGGCGCCGACTTCAAGCGCACCAATGCGCTGCTGGCCGACGCCGGCACTGGCAACCTCGAGCAAAAAGGTGTGGCCCTGCGCGAAGTCTTGTCGCTGATGATTGCCCAGCGCCGGCCGTCCCATTACTTGTCCAAAGGCCGCCCGGAACTTGCAGACCTGACCGACAGCCACCTGCGTCTGCTCAAACAGAACGGCGTCATCGAACCGGCCCTGGCCGATGCCGCGCTCGCGAGTCAGGTGACGTACCGCGACTGGCAGCAGCAACCGACCTTGCAACCGATCGAGACCAACAAGGGCATCAGCGTTGCGCGCAGTCGCCTGGCCGCGCTGCTCAACCGATCGCTGTACGACCTCGACCGCCTCGATCTGGCCGCCACCAGCACCTTGCAGAACGACCTGCAAACCCAGGCCACCGCCTACCTCAAGCAGCTCGCTGACCCTGCCTTCGCCGCGCAACTGGGTCTGCTCGGGCCACGGCTGCTGACGCCGGCCAGCACCGCGCAAGTGCGCTACAGCTTCACCCTCTACGAGATGACCGCCGACGGCGCACGGGTGCGTGTGCAGACCGACAACACCGACCAACCCTTCGACATCAACGAGAGCAGCAAGCTGGAGTTGGGCTCCACCGCCAAGCTACGGGTGCTGACCACCTATTTGCAGATCATCAGCGAACTGCATGATCGCTATGGCGCACAGCCCGCCGCCGCACTGAAAAAAGTCAGCGTCGACGAGCAGGATCGCCTGTCGCGCTGGGCCGTGGACTACTTGGCGCAAAGCACCGACCGCAGCCTGCCGAAGATGCTCGACGCAGCCCTCGACCGGCAGTATTCCGCCAGCCCTGGCGAGAGCTTTTTCACCGGTGGCGGCCTGCACCGCTTCCACAATTTTCGCAACGAAGACAATGGTCGCAGCCCGAGCCTGCGCGATGCCCTGCGCGAGTCGATCAACCTGCCGTTCATTCGCCTGATGCGCGACCTGGTGCGTTACAGCACCTACCACGGCCCCAACAACAGCGCCGAGTTGCTCAAGGACGACAGCGACCCGCGCCGCCAGGAATACCTGGCCCAGTTCGCCGACCGTGAGGGCACCACCTTTCTGCTGCGTTTCTGGAAACGCTACCGCAACAAGGACACCCAGGCGCGGCTCGACACCTTCCTCGACAGCATGCACCCCACCGCCATACGCCTGGCCGCCGTGCACCGCTACCTGCTGCCCCAGGCCAGCCAGCAGAGTTTCAACGGGTTCGTGCGCGCTCACCTCAAGAGCAAGGAACCGGAAAAACTCAGCGACGAGCGCCTGACCAAGCTCTATCAGGCCTACGGCCCGGGCGCCTACGACCTGCCGGACCAAGGCTACATCGCCAAGGTCCATCCGCTGGAATTGTGGCTGCTCGGCTACTTGCTGGAACACCCCGACGCCACCTTCACCCAGGCCGTCGCCGCCAGTGAGCATGAGCGCCAGGAAGTCTATGGCTGGCTGTTCAAGAGCCGCCACAAGAGCGCCCGTGACAGTCGCATCCGCACCATGCTGGAAATCGAAGCGTTTCTGGATATTCACCAGCGCTGGCAGGCAGTCGGCTACCCCTTCGACCATCTGGTGCCATCGCTGGCCACGGCCATCGGCAGCTCCGGCGACCGCCCCGCTGCGCTGGCGGAATTGGTGGGGATCATCCTCAATGACGGCGTACGCGAACCGACCCTGCGCATCGACAGCCTGCATTTTGCCGCCGACACCCCCTATGAAACCCGCCTGGTCAACAACCCCGATCGCGGCAAACGCGTCATGCCTAGCGAAGTCGCCACCGCCCTGCGTGGCGCGTTGTCGCAAGTGGTGGACGCCGGCACCGCCAAACGCGTGGCCGGCAGTTTCAAGCTGACTGACGGCACACCCTTGATCATGGGCGGCAAGACCGGTACCGGCGACAACCGCATCGAAGCCATCGGCGCCGGTGGGCGTGTGCTCAGTTCCAAGTCCATCAACCGCACCGCGACGTTCGTGTTCTACATCGGCGAGCACCACTTCGGCACCCTCACCGCATTCGTTCCGGGCATTTCGGCGCAGCAATTCACGTTCACGTCGGCGCTGCCGGTGCAGGTGCTCAAGGGTATGGCACCGATCCTCACGCC
Source organism: Pseudomonas sp. TE3911 (assembly GCF_054062775.1). NCBI lineage: Bacteria > Pseudomonadati > Pseudomonadota > Gammaproteobacteria > Pseudomonadales > Pseudomonadaceae > Pseudomonas > Pseudomonas sp. TE3911. The sequence goes on from NZ_JBSSFP010000001.1 coordinate 4,215,969, forward strand.
TTACCTGCAACCCGACGCGCAGACCCTGTGCCAACCGCCGAAACAGGGTGTTAGTTATGCGCATCTTTCATTCGAATAACGGGTGCTCAACGCACCGAACCGCCCAGGATTTTGAGCTTTTGTTCTAGTCTTCAGTGGATACGCTAATGGCTTCAAATCCCTTAGCGAGCGCCATTGCATGCCCGAATCCCCCCCTCCTGCCAGTCCTCTGGCAACGCCCTACAAGGGGCCTCATTACGCGCTGATACAGCAGAGAATTCCCGACTGGCTCACCACCGCCGTCCCCGCCCGAATCAGCCTGTTCAACAGCACCACGCTGTCCCGACCGGACTGGTACGCCAGCGCCTCACCCGATCAACACACCACGCTGCAGCTGGCGAATGCCGAGGGCTGGCGCGCACAAAACGCCGTGGACCAACACCTTCGCGACGTGCAGGACCTGTATGGTTTTTCCGAGCCGCTGTTGCAGGAGGCCATCCGCGAAAAACACGGCCTGGATCTGAACGTCAAAACCACCTACCTCTACCTGTATATCCCCACGCAACTGCCCTGGTATGCGTTGGATATTTCCAAGGGGGCGACCACCCGCAGAGTGTCGTTGCTGGATGCGGCGTTGCATAACTTCGCCGCCGGTGAAAGCTTTGAAAAAGACTCCTGCTACATCACCCAACCGGACGCCCGAGGCCACTTCGACATCCTGCCACTGGCCGAGCGAATGCCCCTTCTGCAGTTCAAGACGCTGTGCCGCGAACTGAACCTCGGCGCCCGCTATCAACAGCACCTGAACCAGCATCTGTTGCCGACCGACCTCGCGCTGCGCGCCACGCTCAAGACCCGCATCATTGCCAGCCAAAAGGCCGCGCTCAAGGCTGCCGCGCAATTGGCCGTGCTGAAAAAGGACCTGGGGCCCGCGGCGTGCGCAGTGCTGCTGCAAGCGCTGCGCGGTGAGCGTGGGGTGCTGCAGTTCTACCGTTTGAACATCCTGGATGCGCCACTGGCCGGCATACTGCTGATTGCGGCGGATTTGGACCGCGTGTCCAGCGTGTCGAAACTGATCGCCTACATCCCTCATGACCCCGAAAGTCCCGTCAAGGAATACGACTCCAGCGTGGCGTTCATGACGGATCTGACACGCAAGCTGCACGCCAACGCAGCGATCCCATCACGCGGCCAGCAAACCTATCAGCAGTTCTTCAGCGAGTTTGTCGGGCATAACCAACGCGGGCACTTCTTTGCCGGGCTGGGCCAACGGCTGCCATTTTCAGCCATCAGGATCGACGCAGACCTGTGGGAACACCGCTACCAGCAGGCGCTGAATAAAATCCTCAATGACGGGCGCAGCATGGCGGTGTCCACCTCCGATGCCGACCGCGCCGAGCGCTGGGCCTGGTGGGACAACGCCACGAAAATGATCACGGATATTTTCAACGCCGCCCTGATGGTGATCACGCCGTTCGTGCCGTTTCTCGGTGAGTTGATGCTGGCCTACACCGTTTATCAATTGAGCAGCGAGATCATTGAAGGGGTCGTCGACCTGGCCGAGGGCCAATATCGCGAAGCCGCCGAACATGTGGTGAGCGTGACCAGCGAAGTGGTGCAACTGGGCACGTTTGCCGCCGGCGCCGCCGTGGGCGGTGCGTTGCGGCGCTCACTGTTCGTCGATGATCTGCGGGTGGTCGAGGTCAACGGGCAACCACGCCTGTGGAACCCGGATCTGGCGCCCTATGCCCGGCATGATCTGCAATTGCCGGCCGATGCACAGCCCGACGCGCTGGGTCTTCACGAGCATCAGAACCAACGCATCCTGCGCCTGAAGGACCGCCATTACGTGGTCGCGCACGAGGCCGCCAGTGACACCTACCGCATCCAGCACCCGACCCGCCCCGAGGCCTATTCCCCGCGACTCGAACACAATGACAACGGCGCCTGGCTGCATGAAGGAGAAGACCCGCGCACCTGGGACAGCGCGGCGCTGCACGAGCGCCTTGGTCCTCTTCTGGTGGAAGGCCTCACTCCCGCGCAACGGGCACAAGCCTGCGCCACCAGCGGAACTCACGACGGCGCCCTGCGCATGATGTATGCCGACCGCTCCCCTCCTCCGCCACTGCTGGCCGACAGCCTCAAGCGCCTGCAACTGCGTCGGCACGTCGAACAGACACCCCAGCGCATCCGCACCGGCGCCCCGGCCGAGCTGCCGACCAACTGGTCGGTGCAAACCACCACTGAGTTACCTGGCTGGCCGTCGCACAAAGCCATCGACGTGTTCATCGAACCGGACCTGAGCGGCTACGCCATGCGTTATGGCGCCGCCGATGCATTGCCCGCCGACACCCTGAACATCAGCCATGCGCAGGTGCAGGCCGGCTCGTTGCCGGAGCAAGTCCTCGCGTTTCTCAGCGAAAAGGAACTCGACGCCCTGCTGCCCTCGCCCCTGCCCGAGACCCAAACCGCGCGGGTCGCGGCGCTGCGCAACCAACTGGCCGATCGGCTCACGCCACACACCGTTGCGATGTTCAATCACCTCTACAGCGCACGCGAAGTGCTGGACACCCCTCACGGTCAACTGATTCAACAGCAGTTCCCGCAGTTGCCCGCAGAGCTGGTGACGACGCTGCTACTGCGCACATCGCCCCAGGAACTGGACGTGATGAGCCGTGAACAGCGCATCCCTCTGCGCCTGAAAAACCTCGCCCGGGAACTGGCCAACGAAGTCCGCGCCAGCCACGCCAGTGAAGGCTTGCATGACGATGCCTTGCTGACGCCGGACACCGAGCGCATGGTCCTCAATCTCCTGCGTCTGAACACCGATGCTCTGGGGGACCTGAGTATTGCCATCCATGAGCAATCGCCGGAGGGCGCATTGCGGTGTCGGGTAGGCCCGGAGGCGGCCGCCACACAGAAAGTCCTGATCTACCAAGGTCAGGGCCGCTACCGGATCCACGGGGTACCGGCGTCGACACCGCCCGCGCACTACCGTTTTTTCGAAGCGCTATTGCGTGTGCTTCCTGACGGGGCTGTTGATTTGCGCCCTGGCCAGGGTGAAAACCTCAAGGCCTGGCTCAGGGCGCAACTTGAACCATTGGCCGTGCGCCGCACCCTGCTGGAACCGCCGACCGGGCGCCTGGCAGACGACCGCAGCACCCAACGCCTGCTGCAAAAACCTGGCTTCGAGGCCTTCCGCCGCCTGTTTCGCAGGCAAACCGCCCCGGCACCGACGCCCGCTGAGACCGTGACCAAGCTGTGCCCACGACTGAACGCAGAAGAGATCGCCAGCGTCTCGCCGTTCCTCGACACTGCGCAAGGTAAGGCGCTGCTGGGCACGCTGGAGGCCGACCACCGGTTGCTGGGCGAAGACCTGCGCAGCCTCCGCAAACAGCGTCCTCTCGGTGCGGTCGGCAGCGTGCTCGCGCAAAACGAGCTGCTCATGCGCGGGCTGATCATCAAAGAGTTGCAAAGCTGCTGGGAAGACGGCGCTTACCTGCGCATGGTGCCGCCACAACCACAGCCGCGCGGCACGCTCCTGGACTTGAGCAATCTGGTGCTGGGGCGCTACGTGCAACACATGGAGCCGCTGCGGGCGGACTTCAGCCATGTCACCCGCCTGAACCTGAGCGGCACGCGTCTGAAGGACGAGGAAATGGGCTTTCTCGACAATTTCCCCGCCACGCGCATCGTCGACCTGTCCGAGAATGAACTGACCGGCGTGCCGTCCCAACTGACCGACATGAAAGCACTGACCGCGCTGAACCTGCGCGACAACCCTATCCGCTGGGGCCGCTACGACTACGAGGCACTCAAGCACCTGCCCTTGCTCCGCTCGCTGAACCTGGAGGGCAACGCATTGATGAGCGTGCCGCCGGACATCGGCCCGCTGCCCGAACTGCGGCGACTGACCTTGCGCAGGACCGGCATCAGCCAATGGCCGGCGGGCCTCGACAGTCCAAGGCTGGCCATCCCTGAGTTGGACCTGACCCACACCCGAATCACCAGCGTTCCACCGTTCGCCGAAGATTCGGTGGGCGCCCGCATCGTCGCCAGCAGTTGGCTCGACCGCAGCCGCCTGGAACCGGCAGACGAAGATCGCGTGGTCGCGTATCGGCGTGCCTTCGGTTTCGATCCCTACCGCACCACGCCGCGCAGCAAGCCGTCCGACCGTGAATACTGGCTGATTGGCTTGAGCGGCGAGGCGCGCGACGAGGCCATCAAAGTCTGGGAGGACGTGGAACAGGAGCATGGCTCCCAGGGCTTGTTTGACCTGTTCAAACTGCTGCGTCCACCCGTGGAGTTCCAGACCGAGATCGACGCGCAACTGTTCCAGCAGGGGCGGGAAGATTTGGCCATCCGGGTGTGGCAGTTGCTGTTCACGGTGGACCAGAACCCGAGCTTTCGTGAACGCATCTTCAGCCTGGCCGCGACGCCGCCCAATTGCGCGGATGCCGGCGCGCATATCTTCAATCGCATGGGCGTCGAAACCCTGCTTGAGCAGATCCTCAAGGACGACGCCCCACAGGCTATGCTCCAGCGCGAAAGCCGCCTGGTAAAACTGGCGCGGCAAGCCTGGCGCCTGGACCAAGTCAACCGTCTGGCCCGCGAAGAAGTGCGGCGCCGTACCCTGCCGATCAACGAAGGCGGCCTGGGACAAACACTGGGCATCGGTCAAGGCCAGGTGGATGACGTGCAGGTGTATCTCGCCTATCAAACTGGGCTGAAGGCGCGCCTGGACCTGCCATGGCTGTCTGAACACATGGTGTATCGCAACACGGCCCAGGTCACTCAGGCCCATCTCGACCGAGCGGCGCACGCCATTCGCCAGCTGCAACAAGGCGATGGTCTGATCAATGGCCTGCTGGAGCAGCCGTTCTGGAGCGATTATCTGCACGAGGCCTATCTGGGCGCCTTCAACGCCCAGCGCAGGCTGCGCACGGAGGCCGGCAGCCACCTGCAGGACCTGCTCGAATTGCACGAGCAATGGGTCGCTGCGCCGACGGACAGTGTGCGCGAGCAGTTGACCCGCCTGGCCGACGATCTGGTGATCCCGTACAGCGTGGTGCTTACTGAAGAGGCGTTTTCAGACAGCACGGTGCTGGGTTTCTACGACCATATCCAGCATGACTATAACGAGCTGGCGCGGCGTTTGACCCGTGAAGCCTTGCTCAAGGCCAGCACTGAGTAGGCAATCACGGCGCCAGGAAATCGAACACCAGGTGCACCGTGCCGTAGTACTCGCCGCCGCGATAGCCGCCTTCGGGCTCTACGGCGGCGATGTCCAGCTCGGCCCGGCGTCCCACTCGAGCTTCAGCGGCGCCGACCACTTCCACCGGGTCGAGGGTCAGCGCTACCTGGTTGAACTGCACCTGCAGGTCGATACGGTTACGCCCGTTAAACAAGTACGGCTCGGCCCCAAGGCGGGCCGCGACGCCGCCGTTGAGGTGCTTGACGTCGAAGTTCTTGCGCAGGCGGCTCAGTTGCGAAGTCACCAGGTTCCACGCCAGCAGTTGGTCCTGGCCCATCCAGTCCGGTTCGGACGGCAGCACATAGGCCTCGTTTACCGGGATGGTCACCGAGACATCGAACGAGTGACGTTCCTGGATCGCCGAGGTGGGTGCGCCCGCCAGCATGCAGGCCGCCAGTACACCGAATCTTGTCAGCTGCTTGAACATCATGATCACCCGTTAGTCTTCTCGACCTTCAGCGGTTTTTTATCCAGCCCTTCCACCAGCACGAAGCTGTAACGCCGGCCCGGTTTTTTCTCGAACGTCAGTTGTCGCTCGGGCAGGATGTGGTGCTTGGTGGTGGGCACGCAGTCAGTGGGGTTGGTCACCGAACAGTCGTGGAACTCGTCGAGCACCACGGTGCTGTTGCCCGCGTTACGCAGTTGGTATTGGTCAGGCCTCTCGTTGATGCGGGTGTCGAACCGCGCATCCTTGGGCCGTACGAAAAACACCGTGCCGTAGCCGGCCATCACGTTGATCCCGGCCGCCAGGTGATCCTTGTAGTCGGCGCGCTCCTCGTCGCTGATACCGAAGTTGTCGTCCTTTTCCGGGACCACGGGGATAAAGCGCAGGCGGAAATAGCGTTCCTTGTCGCGCGGGCCCATGTACAACAGGCGCGTGCCCTGTCGGCCGTTTACCGGCACGATCAGTCGCGACGGGCTGGCCATCAGGCCGTCGCGACTGGTCGTGACGCCCTTGTCATCGATGATCGAGGGCACCGGGATTTCGCGGGTGGTGCCATCTGCGTTGTAGACAATTTCCAACACGTTGACCTTGATGAACGCGGTGCTGGTGCCGCCATTGAACACACGCTTGAGGTAGGAACTGCGATCACTTTCGAGGTAGTCGTACACCACCCCGACGTTGATCAGCGGCCCGGCCTGGACGGTGAGCGACATCAGGCACAACCCGATCCATAACACTGCTTGTTTCATCGTTTACTTCGCCTCGTTGATTGACTGCGACGGGCCTGGCCCGCCGTTGGAGTGGGGCCGATCTAAATTTCCGAGTCCCAGATCACGGTCGCCACGCCCGAATAGGTACTGCCCGGCTGGTTGAGCATGTCGGCCATGTCGTCGCGCAACACCTCGAAGTGCAAGGTGCCCGGGCGGTCGTTCACGTAGAACAGCGGCTGGAACAGTTCGGTGCCTTCACCGTCCAGGCGCAACGGGCGCTTGAGTACGGCCTGGTTACCGCGCCCATCGATGCCGCTGGGCAGCGTCACGGCGACCTGCAACGGCACCTCATCGCCATTGGCATTGCGCAGGCCGCAGGTGTTGCCCATGACGATCGAGCACTCCAACTGCATCTTGAAACGCGAACTGGCGGCGATGCGGAAGGTCTGGTCGCGGTACAGCCGCGTGGGCGAGCGTCCACGGTTGAGCCAGGCTTGCCAGCCGCCGTCGGGGATCAGTTCGATGCGGTTGCCGCCGGGTGGGAGGTCGACTTTGAGGTCGTGCTCCACGCTCAGGGTGAAGTTGAACGTGATGGCGTTTTTATTCGGGACCATGACGTCGCCAAAGTCATAATCGCCGCCAGGGCCCATGGTGTAGGTGATGCTGCCGTAGTATTGGCCGCCGGACATGGTTAATGGGTTGGGCGTCTTGAGTTCGTAGGCGTATTCCATGGTGTTGAACCTCAGATAACTAAGGTCAACAGATGGTTGGCGACTACAGGGGCCTGCCCCTTCCGGTGTCAGCCAGAAATAGGAGGCGAAGTTGACCCCCGCTGCAATGTGGCCGGTACGCTGACAGGGGCTGGGCGCATTCGTCCATCGACTCTGCCAAGTAGCTCCCGGTATAGCCCAAGCGGATACACCCGGTGGTCGAGGGACATGCCACAGCGAACCGATGCCGGCGATCCGTAGTTGCACCGTTTCCGTTTCGCCAGTGGCGGCGTGGGTCACATGAAGATCGCGCCAGTCGGACGGCACCTTGACCATGAAACCTCTGCGCTCATCTTCATGGTTAGCCAGGATTGGCTGATTGGAAAGCGCGGAAAAGTCGTTATCCCGCAGACTGAAAATACCTAACGCCTTGCATTGGGACGGAATATGCGCCGCACAGATCGAACTGATCGGCGTGGTGTTTTCGAAGTCATTCTTCATCGGGTTGGCCGGGTCAGGCCGGAACCGCGCGGTGATGTTCTCGTCCGCCAGTGAGGCGCTGGCGCTGAACAACAGCGACGCGCCCATGGCCATGATCAAGGTGTTGAAGGGTTTCATCGTGAGTGTTCTCGTCATGGCACTCAACCTGCGGTCTGGGTGCTGGATATGTGTTCGGCGAGGGTGTCCGGCGTGCAGCGCAGGTCACCGATCATCAACACGTCCTGTTCATTGGCGGAGGTGGCCGGGTCCAGGCGGAACTGGCACAGCAATTGGTTGCGGTAGCGCACTTCGAGGGTTGGCGAGCTGGCGCTCATTTCCATGGAGAAGAACCCGTCGGCCTCGCTGACCCCACGGCTGGCGTGGTTGATCACGTGATGGCCCCTGAGCGGCTGGCCCTGGGCATCGAGCAGGCGCCCGAGTACCGACACGGTTTTCATGACGGTGATTTTCCGGTAGTCCACCCCGCCCTTGTTCAGGTGGTAGGTGGTCCGCGCCGGCTGGATATTGGCCGCCGGTGGATGGTTGCCGTCGAAGTCGAAGTTCACCGTGCTGCTCTTGTAGGCCGCCACCGGTACGAAGTTGCGCCCAGGACGCAGGATGGCGCCGCCGCCGCTGAAGTCGTCGGCACGCAGGGTGATCTCATCCAGATCGGTTTCGACGTCGACGATCATGCCCGCGCCATTGCTCTGGTACTGGCTGGTCATCAGCATCTGGTCGCCACCGGCAACGAAGGTGCTGTGCAGGTTCAGGCCGCCGCTGAGGTCGCCGTTGAACGAGCTGCGTTGGATGAAGCCGTCGCCGCTGACCACATCACTATCGAAACTGGCCATGCCCGAGAACCCGACGCCATAGGTGTCGGTGATGGCGGTGGCCGAGACGCTTTGCAGCAGGTGGTCGGTGAGGTCCTGGCGAACGGTGACCGACGCATTGTTGTCGCGACCGCCGTCCCGCGCGGTGCGGGTGCCGATGCTGCCGGAAATCTGCCGGCCATCTCCGCCCAGGGCCAGGCTCACAGAGAGGTCCACGCCGCGGTTGCGCTTGTCGTTGGTGCCGGACGTGCCCGGTCGGTCGAACACCGAGAAACGCCAGTTGGCGTCGCTGCCCCACAAGGTGTCGCGGCGGCTCCAGCCCAGGTCGAGCCCGGCGCCTTCGGCATTGCCCTCGCTGTGGGACAGGCGCAGGTTCCAGGAATTGCGCGCGTCGACCCGGTGGTTCACCGAGAGTGCCGAGTTACTGGTCTGGCCAACAAAGGTGTTGCGCCGCAGGCGGGTGCCGTCGGGCAGGGTCTCGAAGGTGTCGCGGGTGTCGAGCCAACTGCGGTTATGGCTGAGCACCAGGTTGGTGGCGCCAAACGTGTAGAGGCCCTGAACGTCCAGGCCGGTGCCGTGTTCGCGGGTCTGGTAGAGGTTGGTGTAGAGGCTGGTGTTGTTGGCCACCGTCCAGTCCACCGAACCGCCGTATTGCAGTTGCTCACGCACTTCCCGCGCCGACAGGCCGAGAATCACCCGGGGATGCACCAGGTAATTGACCGAGGCACCCGCGGTGATCGAGCCGGAAGACTGTTCATCCCAGTTGCTGAACAGCTTGGTTTCGCGTCCGGCAAACAGGTTGTAGCGCCAGCGGTCATCGACGTTGCGCCAGTTGCTGGGTTTGTACACCAGCTCTTGGGAGGTGCTGACGGTGAGGCCGTCTTCCACCAGGCGCACTTCGACTTCGTAGATGCCGCCGGGCAACGGCCGCGTGTCCAGGGTTTGCAAACCGGCCGCGACCGCCTGGGTGTTGATCAGCAGACCGTTGCGGTAAATCTCCACGGCGGCCTGGCGATTGGCGGTGACGTAGATCGGGTAAACGCTGGCCTTGGCATTGTTGATCGCCAGGCTGTCGGAGCTGCCGTACATGACGCCTAACGCGGTATCCGGGCTGGCGCCAAAGCTGCGCAACTGCCGGGTAAGGCCGTCGGAATTGGGGGTGAAATGGCCCAGGCGCAAAAACTGGCCTTCCAGTTCTCGCTGGGTATACAGCTCATGGATTGCATGGCGCAGTTGTTCTTCGTCGCCACTCTGGCGCGCCAGCTGCAAGTTGAACACCTGGGTCCAATTGCCCAGGCTGGCACTGGCTTGCAAACCATAACGTCCGCCCAGGTTTTCTTCCTGGCCGCCGTTAAGGTTGAGCTGGTTGTTGATGATCAAGCCACGGCTACCGCCTTCGGGCTGCGCGTGAAAACGCGGTGCGTCGCTGGTGTGTTCGACGTTCTGGGTGATGATCGACAGCAGTGAGTTTTCCAGGTTGTAGTGCACTGACACCAGTTGCTGCGGGCACGCCTGGGTGCATGCGCCAAGGCCGACGCCGCTCTCCAGCAAGGCTTGCCAGGTGTCGCGGGTGGTGGCGGGGACTTTGCTGTCGCCGGTATCGGTGAACTCCAGCAGCGTCACCCGTTCGTCCTGGGACAGCACAATCAAGGCTTCCCCCAGGGGTTGCTGATCCAGTTCGACCTGTACCGCCAGCGGTACGTCGAAAAAATGGTCGCCGAACCCGGCAGGCAAACCCTGAGCCTGGGTCAACAAACTGCCAGGCGTGACGGTGCCTGGCGTGGGTGCGGCCAAGGCACTCGTACAAATCACTAGCGCAAGCGCAAGCGCAACCGCGATGGGCGTCATCGGGAACATGAAAGGAACTCTCTGAGGGCCAGGAGACTTGATAAAAAACAGGCCGACCAATGGGGGAAAATCGGCCGGCCCGAACGCAAATGCCCGCGGGCAAGAAAGCCCGGCGAGCACCTACACCATTAAGGTGCTGGCGTTGGCGGCACCGCATCGAACACCAGCGCCACAGCGGAGGTGTAGGCACCACGCTGGGTGGCCGTAGGCTTGGCTGCCACGATGCGCAGTTCAGCTCCCACGCCCGGGGTGGAGTCGGCTTCGTTCACCACTTCTTTTGGCGTGCCGGTCAGTTCAACGCCGTGCAGGGTGGTGGTCAGCGGGATGTTCTGCGCGACGTTGCCGTTGAACAGAACAGCCGGGCCGCCTTCGATGTAGGCGTGGACCGAACCACTGGTGTTCTTCAGGTCGTAGATAGCGCTCAACGGCGCCAGCTCACCGCTGACGATGTTGTAGGTCAGGGTTTCGTCGCGGCCGAAGTTCGGATCACGTGGCTGCGCGTGGAACACCGTGGTAGGGATATTCGCCTTGATGTTGACGGTGTGGTTGGCTTCGCCGGCAGCGAAGGCCGTCGAGGCGTTCAATGCCAGAAAGGCCAATGGAGCAGCAATTGCAAACTTCTTGAACATGATGAGTTCCTGTTTTGAGGACAAGTTAGTGCCCCATTGAAAGTTGAACAGTGAATTCAACACACAATGAGGTCCGCTGCAGCGAGACGTAAGTGAGTGCAACGCGAGAGGAATGATCCACTAACTTTAAAAACAGGTATGCAGGCTGCTTCCCATGCCTTCGTAGCCAATGTATACGGGCAAATACAGAAAAATATGGCACTTTGCCAAAACTTTAATTTTCTCCGTAAGACATGGACTACATGAATTATTCAACAACGTTCGTTGTGAATATTCCGTAGGAAAAACACCACACATAAAAAAACAGAAGTTATAAAAGACTCTTTGAAAGTACGAGTTCCAACTCTAATCTTAGTTGGATCGCCGCACCACTAATAAGTCAATCCAAATGCTTGCAATGTGCGATAGGCCACACTGACCGTTGGTCGTCTGTGGCTATGCATCCATTAAGATATATCTTACGTTATGTCTTATCCACACAAGGAGAGCATGACAATGAGAGACCATCATTCCCACCGTGAACCCGGTGACGGCTTCGAGAAACGTCCAGGCCGCGAACGTGCCGGCCGCGGCCCACGGGTATTCGCCCCGGGTGATTTGAAGTTGCTGCTGCCGGCATTGATTGCCGAACAGCCCTGCCACGGCTACGACCTGATCCGCAAGATCGAAGCCCTGTTCGACGGCGCCTACAGCCCGAGCCCCGGGGTGATCTACCCCACATTGACCTTCCTCGAAGAGAGCGAATTGATCAGCGGTGACGCCGACGCTGGAAAAAAACGCTACACAATCACCGACGCCGGTCGTCTCTTCTTAAGCGAACAGGCGGTGGCGCTCGACGGCATTCGCCAGCGCATGGAGGTGAGCAAGCGCTCGCTGCGCGGCCAGGATCGCCCGCCGGAAATCCACGAGGCGGTGCACAACCTGCGTCACGCCTTGCATTCGCACCACGGGCATTGGAGCCCGGAAGAAATCGTTCGTGTCGCGGCGCTGCTCAACGGCACCGCCCAAGCCATTGCCGACGGGAAAGCCCAATGAATACACAAGCCATTCACCGCGTGACCCACGAAATCAAACGCCGCCGCCTCGACGTACTGCGCGTGGTCGACATCACTCCGCGCATGCGCCGCATCACCCTGGGCGGGCCGGAACTGGCGGGCTTTGTCAGCCTGGGCAGCGACGATCACATCAAGCTGCTGTTCCCGCAGAATGCCGCCGAGCAAGCGGCGCTGGAAAGCCCGACGTTCAGCATCAAGGGAGACGGCCCGCAGCCGGCCATGCGCGACTACACGCCACGGCGTTTTGACCTGAACATTGGCGAATTGGACATCGACTTCGTGCTGCACGGAGACGGCCCCGCCTCCACCTGGGCCGAGCAGGCCAAGGTGGGTCAGCACCTGTACATCGGCGGGCCACGGGGCTCGATGATCGTGCCGGATATGTTCGACAGCTACCTGCTGATCGGCGACGAAACCGCGCTGCCGGCCATCGGTCGTCGCCTGGAAGAACTGCCGGCCGGGCGAAAGGTGCTGGCGGTGATCGAGATCGCGAATACCGCAGAGAAACAGGTCCTGCACAGTCAGGCCGATGTCGAGGTGATCTGGGTCATTCGCGGCCAGGATGATCTGCTGGAAACCGTGCAGAACCTGACGCTGCCGAGCGGCTCGCTGTACAGCTTCGTCGCGACCGAAACCAAAGTGTCGCGCCAGGTACGCCGGGTGCTGCTGGATACGCACAAGGTCGATGAAACGTTCCTTAAGGCCGTCGGCTACTGGCGCGCCGAGGGCAGTGAAGAAGCGTGAATCAAGGTCGGGGCTTGATAACTTTATCCAGCCCCACCACCGCCAACGCGATCAGCACAAACCCCGCCAAAATCCCTCCGGCATTCACGAACACTTGTGGATAACCAAGGGTGGCCACATCGATGAACGGGTACTGATACTGCCCGAGCAAATCCCCGCGCAGCAGCGCATAAGCGAAGTACACCAGCGGGTAAATCATCCACGCGCCGATGTGCTTGAGGCGAAGGCTGCCCTTGGGCACGCACCGCCACCAGTAAATCAAAAACAGCACCGGCATCACGTCATGCAGCAGTTCATCGGCGATCAACTGAAAGCCTTCGGGCTGCCATAAATGCCGCAGCAACAGGCTGTAGGCCAAGCCCACTACCAAGATGCTCACCGTGATACCGCTGCTGATCGCCGGCCTGAGAAAAAACCGCTTCGCCGCCGAGTCCCGTTGGACCAAGGCATAGCTCAACACCACCACCGCCAGGGTGTTGGTGAGCACAGTGAAGAAACTGAAAAAGTTGATCAGCCCGCCCAGCAAGCTTGCGCCGCTGGACCAGCGCGAATAGAAAATCAGGTATTGCTGAATCGCCAACCCCACCCAACCGGCCAGTGCTGTCGCCGCTATAAACCGCTTCATGGATTCAATCCAGCGGACGTTTGGTGCGCATCAGCTTTACGTACAACCCTTCGACTTTCTCCCGCGCCCACGGCGTCTTGCGCAGGAACGTCAGGCTCGACTTGATACTCGGGTCGCTCTTGAAACACCGCACATCAATGCGCTCGGCCAGGCCTTCCCATTCGTAGTGCTCCACCAAGGTGGTGAGGACGTGCTGCAGGGTTACACCGTGAAGGGGGTCGTTGCTTGTCGCGGTCATGCCAGGCCTATGAAAAAAGTAATCACGAAGGCGCACACCTTATCACCCCCTCCGCTCAGGGATAAAAAGTTCCCGTGGCTCGCGAAAAAGAGATGTTATATTGTAACTATAACTTTCAAATCTTTTCGTCGTTTTGCCAAGGAATGTCCGATGTCCCTCTCTTCTCTGTGGCGCTTGACCCCGCTTGCCGCCGCCCTGCTGATCAGCTCCGAAGCCCACGCCCTGGAGTTGCAACCCCAAGTCATCACCGGCAACCCGCTGGGCAGCGAGCAACTCGCTTCACCGACCACCGTGCTGGAAGGCGATGACCTGACCCTGCAACAAAAAGGCAGCCTTGGCGAAACACTGAACAAGCAGCCGGGTGTGTCGTCTTCGTACTTTGGTCCAGGCGCCAGCCGGCCAATCATCCGTGGCCAGGACGGCGATCGTATTCGTATCTTGCGCAACGGCGTGGGCGCCCTGGACGCGTCGTCGCTGTCTTATGACCATGCGGTGCCGCTGGACCCGGTCAACGTCGAACGCATCGAGATCGTGCGCGGCCCCGCTGCATTGCTGTACGGCGGCAGCGCCATCGGTGGCGTGGTCAACACCTTCGACAACCGCATCCCCACCGAAGCCATTGAAGGCATCCACGGCGCCGGTGAACTGCGTTATGGCGGCGCCGACACTACACGCAGCAGCGCGGGCAAACTCGAAGCCGGCAACGGCACGTTCGCCCTGCACCTGGACGCCAACGCACGGGAATTCAACGACCTGAAAATCCCCGGCCAGGCCCGCAGCCGCCATGCACCGGAAAGCGAAGACGGACCCGGCAAAAACGGTCGCCTGGGCAACAGCGACGGACGTCAGGACGGTGGCGCGGTGGGCGGTTCCTACACGTGGGACGACGGTTACGCCGGGCTGTCCTACAGCAGCTACGACGCCAACTACGGCTCGCCGGCCGAACAGGACGTGCGCATCCGCATGAAGCAGGATCACTACGCCTTTGCGTCCGAGATCCGCAACCTGCAAGGCCCATTTACCTCGGTGAAACTCGACGCGGGCTACACCGACTACGAGCACCGCGAAATCGAAGGCGGCGAAACCGGTACGATCTTCAAGAACAAAGGCTATGAAGCCCGCGTCGAAGCGCGTCACCAGCCCATCGGCCCGTTCGATGGCGTGGTCGGCGCCCAAGTGACCCGCAACGAGTTCTCGGCCCTGGGCGAAGAAGCCTTCGTACCGCAGACCGACACCAACGCCGGCGCGCTGTTTATCCTCGAAGAAATGCAGGCCACCGAGCGCCTCACACTCAGCCTTGGCGGACGCCTGGAACACACCAGCGTCGAGCCGGATGCCAAGGGCAACGCGCGCTTTGCCGGCGCCGACAAAACCAACGATTTCACCGCCGGCAGCCTGTCCTCGGGTGCGGTGTATACGCTGACGCCGATCTGGTCCCTGGCGGCGACTCTGGGCTACACAGAACGTGCGCCGACCTTCTACGAGCTGTACGCCAATGGCGCCCACGTCGCCACCGGCACCTACGAACTGGGCGATGCCAACCTGAAGAAAGAAAAAGCCGTGTCCAGCGACCTGGCCCTGCGCTTTGACAATGGCACGCATAAGGGCAGCTTCGGTGTGTTCTACAGCCGCTTCTCCAACTACATCGGCTTGCTCGGCACGGGTCGTACCCTGAACGACGAAGGTGAAGAAGACGCGAATGGCATTCCTGAGTACGAATATTCCGGCGTGCGTGCACGTTTCGCCGGCTTTGAAGCTCAAGATCACATCAAGCTCGGCGAAGGCGCCTACGGCAAATTCGCCTTGGAGCTGTCGGGCGACTATACCCGCGCCACCAACCTCGACACCGGCGACGCCTTGCCGCGCATTGCGCCGCTGCGTTTGAACAGCGGATTACTGTGGGAACTCGACCGCTGGCAGGCACGCATTGACGTGGAACACGCGGCAGGCCAAGGCCGTGTTCCGGATAACGAAAGCGGCACCGACGGTTACACCACATTGGGCGCGAGCGCGGGTTATCACTTCAATGTCGGTGGCAGCCAGTGGTTGGCGTTTGTGAACGGTGAAAACCTGACCAACCAGACTGTGCGTTATGCCAGCTCGATTCTGCGGGACATCGCACCGGCACCCGGTCGCAGTGTGCAGTTCGGCATCCGCACCACCTTCTGACGCACACCGCTAACCCCTTGTGGGAGGGGGCTTGCTCCCGATGGCAATCGGTCAGATAACCCAACGGTGTCTGATCCACCGCCATCGGGAGCAAGCCTTCTCCCACACTTATTGTGCAGCGACGTTCTGTCACTGTTACCAAATCGGAAATGATGCATCTTGCGATTTGCGCTTTCTCTCGACGCGTCCGCGCTTTATCCTTGTCGGCAATAACCTGAAACGTTTCACTCCCCGGTCGACCCCATCTTGCTGAATATTCCCACACACCAAGACAGCGCTGTCTTACACCGACCTGCGCCTGGGTATAAATCGCGCGCCTGTGGATAACCCTCGCAATCCTCAGAAAAACCGAATTAACGCTGAACCAAGCCTGTGCCGAATCGTCATCTACAGTGAGTGAAGCACGGGGTTACACAATTATTCCAACGTCACGGAGAAACACACTATGAGCACTGATGGTGCTTCAAGCCCAAGCCGCCTGCTGCCCAGGTTGCTAGGCGTCTTGCTGCTGATCATGGGCCTGGCCCTGCTGGCCGGCGGTATTAAGCTGACGATGCTCGGCGGGTCGCTGTATTACCTGCTGGCCGGTATCGGCATCGCCCTCACCGGCGTCCTGCTGCTGGCTACCCGCCGCGCAGCGCTTGGCCTGTACGCGCTGGTGCTGTTCGCCAGTACCGTGTGGGCATTGTGGGAAGTCGGCCTGGACTGGTGGCAGTTGGTGCCACGTCTGGCACTGCTGTTCGCCCTCGGCATCGTCATGTTGCTCCCGTGGTTTCGCCGTCCGTTGCTGCGTGGCCAACCTGCCCCGCTGGGCACTGGCGCGCTGAGCGTGGCCGTGGTGTTGGCCGGCGCTGCCGCCCTTGCCAGCCAATTCACCAACCCCGGTGAGATCAAAGGCCAACTGGACCGCGACGCGGTGCCGGGCATGGCCAATGCTGCGCCGTCCCAGGCTGATGGCGATTGGAATTCCTACGGTCGTTCGGCCTTTGGTGATCGTTACTCGCCACTGGCGCAGATCACCCCGGAAAACGCCCACAAGCTGGTTCCGGCGTGGACGTACCGCACCGGCGACATCCCTGGCCCGAACGATCCAGGCGAGACCACCGCGGAAAACACCCCGCTGAAAGTCAACGGCATGCTCTACGTGTGCACACCGCACAGCCAAGTGATTGCCCTGGACCCGGACACCGGTAAGGAAATCTGGCGCTTCGATCCGAAGATCAGCAGCCAAGGCGCTGAGAACTTCAAAGGTTGGGCGCACATGACCTGCCGTGGCGTGTCGTATCACGATGACGCCGTCTACGCTTCCGAGCAGAGCCCAACCGGCAGCGCCAGCCCGGCCGCTGCGCCGAATGCCTGCCCGAAACGCATCTTCGTGCCGACCGCCGACACCCGTCTGATCGCCCTGAACGCCGACACCGGCAAGATGTGCGAAGACTTCGGCGACAAAGGCCAGGTCGACCTGCGCGCCAACATCGGCAGCTTCGCCCCAGGTGGTTACTACTCCACTTCGCCACCGGCCGTGACCAAGAACCTGGTCGTGATCGGCGGTCACGTCACCGACAACGTTTCGGTCGACGAGCCAAGCGGCGTAATCCGCGCGTTCGACGTGCACACCGGCAAGCTGGTGTGGAACTGGGACAGCGGCAACCCGGACGACACCACCCCGTTGGCCGAGGGTAAGACTTACACCCGTAACTCGCCGAACATGTGGTCCATGTTCGCCGTGGATGAAAAACTCGGCATGCTTTACCTGCCGATGGGCAACCAGATGCCCGACCAATACGGCGGCGACCGTACCGACGATTCCGAAAAATACGCCGCTGGCCTGACCGCCCTGGACATCGACAGCGGCCATGTGAAGTGGACCTTCCAGTTCACTCACCATGACCTGTGGGACATGGACGTAGGCGGCCAGCCGTCGCTGATCGACATCAAGACCGAAGCCGGCGTGAAGCAGGCCGTCATGGCGTCGACCAAGCAAGGCAGCATCTACGTGCTGGATCGCGCAACCGGTCAGCCGGTCGTGCCGATCCATGAAGTGGCTGTTCCGCAGGGCGCAGTGGCGGGCGACCGTACCTCCCCTACCCAACCGAAGTCCGAACTGAACTTCATGCCGCCGCCGCTCAAAGAGCGCGACATGTGGGGCGTGACGCCGTTCGACCAACTGCTGTGCCGCATCGATTTCAAATCCATGCGCTACGACGGTCCGTTCACCCCGCCATCGCTGCAAGGCTCGATCGTTTACCCAGGTAACTTCGGCGTGTTCGACTGGGGTGGCATTTCTGTCGATCCAGTGCGCCAGATCGCCTTCGTGAACCCAAGCTACATGGCGTTCAAGTCCAAGCTGATCCCAGCTGCCGACATCGCCAAGCAAGGTCCACGCGTCAGCGAAACCGAAGGCGTGCAGCCGAACAAAGGCGCGCCGTACGGCGTGATCCTGGAAGCGATGCTGTCGCCAATGGGCCTGCCGTGCCAGGCACCGGCGTGGGGTTATGTGGCAGCGGTCGACCTGACCACCCACAAAACCATCTGGATGCACAAGAACGGCACCGTGCGCGACAGCTCGCCGGTTCCGATCCCACTGAGCATGGGCGTACCTAGCCTGGGCGGCACCTTCACCACCGCCGGTGGCGTGTCCTTCCTCAGCGGTACCCTCGACCAGTACCTGCGTGCGTATGACGTGAAAAACGGCAAGCAACTGTGGGAAGGCCGCCTGCCAGCGGGTGCGCAAACCACACCGATGACCTACACCGGCAAGGACGGCAAGCAGTACGTGCTGGTCGTGGCGGGTGGTCATGGTTCCCTGGGTACCAAACAGGGTGACTACGTAATGGCGTTCAAACTGCCGGATTAAGCGTTACCGGCGGCAAAACAAAGGCGGCTACCCTCACAGGTAGCCGCCTTTTTCATAAACAACACAGATCAAAATGTGGGAGGGGGCTTGCCCCCGATGGCAGTGGGTCAGCCAATGCTCATGTCACTAGCGCACTGCTATCGGGAGCAATCCCCCTCCCACGCTTGCCGCCGGCACTCATGAAACTAGTGCTCGATCACTTCACCGCGCATCACCGCCAACCGTGCAATCAACCGATTCTGCACCGGCACCGAGATCCCTTCGCTGTCCATCGCCTTGATCAAATCCTCCACCAACGCATTGAAGTCACTGCGGCTCACATTCTGGCCCTTGTGACTCTCGGCCATGCTGTCACCGGTGTAGGTGCACGGCCCGCCTGCTTCGACGCAGAACTGTTCGATCAATTTGTTGCGCAGGCGCTGGATATCGACGCGCCGAAAGCGTTCGACGATGCGCTGATCCCGGGCAATGTTGAGCAGCATGCCTTCGACAATCCGCGTGATGCCGGGCATGGCGCCAAGGTCGCGGTACAGGCTGTCGTCCTTGGGCGGTTGCTGGGCGCAGGCGCTGAGCAGCAGCACCAGCGCAATCGGTAAAAGGCGCATTAGAAACTCCCCTGCACGGACAGGTAGGTGCCGTTCTGGTTATCCAACGTAGCGATTTCGCCGAGGCGCGCGTAGGCCAGCACAAACGACACATGCTTGTTGGGAAAGTAGCCGACAAACACGTCCGCCCAGTCGCTTTCGCCAGCGAACGACAAGTTATCGGGCTTCTCGCGGTACTCCACGCCCACCGCCCAGCGCGGGTTGAACAGCAGGGCCACCGACCCTTCCTTGAGCAGGCTGCGACGGTCGCGGCGGTCGCCGCCGAAGCCTAGCAGGCCGGTTTCATTGGCGCGGCTGTAGCGCAGGCTACCGTTGACCAGCACGTTGTAGCCAAACGCCGCGCCCATGAACAAACGGCTGGCGGCGAGGTAGCCCTCCACGTCGCTGTCACGCTTGGCGCCGACCAGGCTGGGGATGTCGAAGTTGGTCTGGTGTTTGTATTCCAGGCCCAGCGAAACCTGCGGCAAGCGGTCGTAAATCACGTCACCGAACAGGCGAAGCTTCACACCGAGCACATCCTGGCCAAGGTTGTCTTCCGGCAGATTCAGCTTGTGCACCAGGCTGCCGAGGTCAAAGCGCTGGCGGGCGAAAGAGACTTCGACGCGGTTGTCATAGGCCAACGCCAGCCCCGCCACGTCCAGCCGATAGTCCGGCAGGTTGACGGTGGTGGCGAACGCCGTGGCGCCCCACTCGTGCTGTTCGCCATAGCCGGCCAGCACCGCCCACGGCGTGATGCCGCCGCCCGCCGTGCCCTCGATGCTGCTGGCACCGCCGGTGGCGATCAGGCGGCCGTTGTCGGCCAGGGTGGTTTGCACAGTCAGGGCGGCCAGGCAGCCGATCAGTAGAGAAAGACGCACGTCAGCCACTCAATGAACCAGGGAAGTTTGCGCACTGAGTGGCAACGCCACCCAGGCTTCGAAAGCGTCGGCGCTCAAAGGCCGACTGATCAGATAACCCTGGGCCGTGTCGCACTGCCAGCGCTCCAGCAGGCGCAGGCTATGGGCATATTCAACGCCCTCGGCAACCACTTTGAGGCCCAGGTTGTGGCTCATTTCGATGGTGGAACGCACGATCACCGCGTCCTCACTGGTTTCATCGAGGTTGCGCACAAAGGATTGGTCGATCTTCAACTCTTGCACCGGTAGACGCTTGAGGTGCGCGAGGGACGAATAGCCGGTGCCGAAGTCATCCACCGACAGACTGATGCCGCAATCACGCAGCAAGTGCAGGACTTTGAGGGCTTTTTCCGGCTCGCGCATCACTGCGCTTTCGGTGATTTCGAACACCAGTTGCTCAGCCGGCAAACCGTAGCGACGCAGCAACGCCGAGACGCGGTGGGCCAGTTCATCGCCGAGCAAATCGTCCGCCGAGATGTTCAACGACAACTGCAGGTACAGGCCACGGCGGTTCCACTCACACAACTGACGAATGCCCTCTTCGATCACCCAGTGGGTCAGCAACTGAATACTGCCGGAGCGCTCGGCCAAGGGAATGAACTCCGCCGGCGAGACCATGCCGAACTGCGGATGCTGCCAGCGCAGCAAGGCTTCGGCCTGACGTACGTGGCCCTCGCGAATGTCCAGCTTGGGCTGGTAATGCAGCAGCAATTGGCCTTGGTTGGGCGCGTGGCGCAGGTCGCGGATCAGCGTGATCTGGCGGCGGTGCGCGAGGTCACGGCCATGTTCATAGACCTGCAGGCGACCGGGCATTTGCGCGGCGTCTTTCATGGCGATGGCCGCGCGTTCAAGCAAGGTGTGCGGGCTTTCGCCATCGGCTGGGAATGCGGCGATGCCCAAACGGCAGTCCAGCGCCAAGTCATGGCCGTTGATGCGCTGGGGCCGCAGCAACAGTTGTTGGAGTTTGTCGGCCATGCCCACCGCCTCGTCGCTGCCTGCGCCTTCGAGCAATAGCAGGAACTCGTCGGCGATCAGATGCGCCAGGGTATCGCCGGGACGCAGCACGGCTTCCAGGCGACGGCTGACGGCAAGCAGCAATTGGTCCACCGCGTCAGTCCCGGCGGTTTCGCTGGCGACGCGCAAGTTGTCGATGCCCAGGTAGATCAACGCGACCGGCCGATTCAACGCAATGGCGCTGCCCAGACGCTCCATGGCCAGTGCCCGATTCGGCAGGCCGGTGAGGCGATCATGCAAAGCATTGTGGGCAAGCTGCTGTTCGCGCTCGGCGATGCCGCTTTGCATGGAATTGACCGCATGGGCCAGTAACCCCAGTTCGTCACTGCGGGCCAGGGTCACGGGTGTTTGATAGTCGCCCTGGCCAATGCGCTCGGCCGCCAGGGCCAGCGCCTGCACTGGGCGCGACACGGTGCGCGCCAGCAGCAAGGCACCGATCAACGAAGCCAGCAACGCGACCAGTGCGATGGCGAGGATCTTCTCATCCAACGGCACAAAGGCTTGCATCGCCGCATCCAGCGGGCTTTGCAGCAACGCCAGGACTTTGCCGTTTTCATCGCTGGCCAATACCAACGACTGATTGAGGAAACGCTGCTCCAGGTGATCGGTGGTGGACACGCCACGGCGCGTGGAATCGCCCTGCATCAATGCAAGGATGCTCCTGCGCAGCTCTTGGGGTTGGGTGGTGACCAACTCGCCAGGCTGGTCTTTTTCAATCGCCAGGAACGACACTTCCAGGTTGCTCAACGAGCGCAACTCATCGGCGAACGCACCGTCCATGCTGAAGCCCATCACCACCCGCGCAATCGGCAGCGGCGCCAGCACCGAGGCTTCCACCAACAGGTGCGGTTTGCCTTGCAGCGGCACAATCAACATGACCTGGCGATTGCGCCGGGCCTCGCGCAGCGACTGGTCATACTTGAAGGTCGAGCCTTCGGGCACTTCGCTGAGGGTACTGGCCAGGACTTTGCCGTCCATGCCCAGCAGGATCATGTCACTGGCGTTGATGCGCTTGCCGTGGTTGAGCAGCACCGAGCGCATCGTCGCCGAATCGCCACTGGCCACCGCATCCCGAAAACCGAAGTCGGCCGCCAACAGTTGCACGCCGTCAGCGAGGCGCCGCCCGCGTACGTCCAGCAAGCGCTCGAAAACCCGCGCGCCCACATCCAACTGGGCCAGCGCCTGGCTGCGCACCGCTGAATTGGTGGCAGCCTTGACGCTGAAATACAGTGCGCCGATCACCACCAGCAACAGCAGGATCAGGACGCTGGCGACCCGCGCCTGGAAACTACTGCGCAGTTTCACGGGCGGCTCGATTGAAGGCATCGCCAAAGGCACTTGGCGTCGGCGGAAGATCCTCGGACGCCGGCTCCAGGGCCAGCACTACGTTGTGTCTCAGGCCAGCGGCAGGCACATGCAGGGTACCGCCGTCCAAGGGCTGCATATCCGCCAACTGCGGGTGCCATAGGGTGGCGTGGTAATCACCGGGCGCCAGCTGCTCCAGGTGCACTTGGCCCTGGGCATCGCTGACAGCGAAGAGCGGGTCATCGGTGACGTAGATGTAACCGAGCATCCAATCATGGATATTGCAGCCCAGCACCACCACGCCGGGTTTGTCGAACAGCAGCGGCTCGGCGGGCGTGCCTTCGTACAGGCGCAGTTCGAAACGTTTGGCGGCGCTGAACGAATAGACCTGATGCCGGATGTTGTCGCTGTTGGGGAAGCGCACCTGAGTGCCGGTGTGTACCGCCAGCACATGGGGCGCAAAGCGCTGGCCGCGTTGGTCCATATTCGCCTTGAGCACGGCCGACGATGAGCCGGGCGGGCCTTGCAGGGTCACGACCGCATCCGCCACCGGGCTGCCATCGGCCCGCTTGAACACCAGGTCCAGCGTGGCCGCCGACGCAGAGCCGGCCAACATCAGCATCAGCGTCAGGGAGAGCAAGGGAGGAGTTCGGGCCATGGTCGATCCGCAAAAAATGGAAAATGAGCGGCCAGCCCTGGCACAGTGGGTTACGGTCATGATGCCGCAAACAAGGCACAATGCCATCATGCAATAGCGCTGGATACTTGACCGTTGGTCGGTAAATAACTGTGCAAACGGTCAAGCCTTGTAGAGCGTATCGGCCTGGGGCCTAAAAACTATAGACGCGGGCTTCAGACCGGCGCGCGCTCGCGGCGCATCCACATCTCGAACGCCATGGCATTGAGCGGCCGACTGATGAGGTAGCCCTGGGCCGTATCGCAGTTCCACTGTTTGAGGAGTTTGAGACTGGGCTCGAACTCCACCCCTTCGGCCACTACCTTGAGCCCCAGGTTGTGGCTCATTTCGATGGTGGAACGCACGATCACGCCGTCGCCCGTGGCGCTGTCGAGGTTGCGCACAAACGACTGGTCGATCTTCAATTCCTGTACCGGTAAGCGCTGCAATTGCGCCAGCGACGAATAGCCCGTGCCGAAGTCATCCACCGACAGGCTGATGCCACACCCACGCAATTGTTCCAGCACGCTGAGGGCCTGCTTCGGGTTGTGCATGATCGCGCTTTCGGTGATCTCGAAAATCAGTTGCTGGGCCTGCACGTCGTAGTGTTCCAGCAAGGTGGTCACACGAATCGCCAGGTCATCATCGGCCAGGTCGTCCACCGAAATATTCACCGACAACTGGATATGCAATCCGCGCTGCGCCCACTCGCCGATCTGACGAATAGCCTCTTCGATCACCCACTGGGTCAGGCCACCCATGCTGCCAGTGCGTTCAGCCAGGGGAATGAACTCGGCGGGCGATACCAGCCCCAGCGTCGGATGCTGCCAGCGCAACAAGGCCTCGGCCTGGCGAACATGGCCATGCAGGAGGTCGAGCTTGGGCTGATAACACAGGTGCAACTCACCTTCGACGACCGCACGGCGCAGGTCGCGGATCAGGCTGATCTGGCGCTGGTGCGCAAGATCGCGGTCCTGCTGGTAGATCTGTAGATAACCGGGCAGCGTCGTTGCATCGTGACGCGCGATGGCCGCACGGCTGATCAACTCCTCCACATACTGGCCGTCGGCGGGGTACGCGGCGATGCCGATACTCACCTCGTGGCGCACTTCGTCATTGCCGATGCGCTGGGGTTCGGTAAGCAGCGCGTAGAGGCGGTCGGCGCGGGCTACGGCGCGGTCAACCTCGGTATTTTCCAGCAACAACAGGAATTCGCTGCTGGTGATGCGCGCGGCGGTATCGCTGGCCAATAGGCTCATGGACAGACACCGGCTGGCCTCGCGCATCATTTCTTCGACGCCCTCGGGACCGAAGCCCTCGTTGATGACCCGGTAGTTTTCGATGCCCAGGTACAGCAACACTACTGGCCGACGCGCACTGATCGCGCTGCCCAGGCGCTCCATCGCCAGCGCGCGATTGGGCAACCCGGTGAGAGCGTCATGCAGGGCGTTATGGGCCAGTTGCCGTTCGCGCACGGCGATGCGGCTTTGCATGGCATTGAACGCACGGGCCAACAGGCCGAATTCATCGTGGCTGCGCACCCGCACCGGCGTGCGGTAATCCCCCGCGCCAATGCGCCCGGCCGCCTCCACCAACGCATTGAGCGGGCGCGACACCCGCCGCGCCAGGAACAACGCACCGGCCAACGAGACCACCAGCACGGCCAGGGCAATCCCGAGGAACTGCCGGTCCAGCGGCGCAAAAGATTCCAGCGCGTGGTCCAGCGGGCTTTGCAGCAATACGCGCACCTCGTTGCCGTCACCGGTGTTGGCCAGCGGCAACACTTGGCTGAGCACACGCTCACCGTAAAACGGATGGATCTGCGCCTCTGGGTTCAAAGGCGCATCGTGGAGCAGGCTGAGAGTGCCAGCCTGATAATCGACAGGCTGGGTACTGAACAACGGACCGGGCCTGCCGTCCTGCACGCTGAGAAACGACACCTCCAGGTTGCTCATGGAACGCAGTTCGTTGGCGAACAGTTGGTCCATGGCAAAGCCCATGACGACGCGGGCGATGGGCAGGGGGTCGAGGACTTCATCCTGCACCAGCAAGTAAGGCCGCCCGTCCAGGGCGACAATCACCATTTGCAGGCCGTCGCGCCGCGCATGGCGCAAGGCAGTGTCATAGGGAAAAAGCTGCCCGCGCGTGAGGATGGGCAACGTGCTGACCACGACCTTGCCATCCAGCCCCAGCACAAACACCTCGCTGGAACGGACGCCGGAGCCATGCCGACGCAGTGCAGCCAGAATCGACACCGTGTTGCCTTCGGCCACGGCTTGCTTGAACGGGCCGTCGACGGTGAGCCAATCGAGGCCGTATTGCAGGCGACGCCCGCGCAGGTCCAGCAGACGCTCGAATACCTGGGTTCCGGTTTTCAACTGGACTTGCGCCTGGTTCTCCACCGCGCGGGTGGTGGCGGCCTTGACGGCAAAATAGGTGGCGGCGACGACCACCAGCAGTAGCAGTGCCAGCACCCCGGCGATGCGAGTTTGGAACGTATGGCGCCACGTCATGGCGGTGCCCTCTGGCAGTGTTCGCCTCTCTCTGCCACTACGTCCTTTTGTCATGTGCATTCCTTGCGACAGCTGACCTGGCGTCAAAAAAATATCCATTTTCGTTGGATATTGGGTGTGAGG
The DNA here is from genome assembly GCF_054062775.1 of Pseudomonas sp. TE3911. NCBI lineage: Bacteria > Pseudomonadati > Pseudomonadota > Gammaproteobacteria > Pseudomonadales > Pseudomonadaceae > Pseudomonas > Pseudomonas sp. TE3911. The sequence continues at coordinate 4,241,674 of NZ_JBSSFP010000001.1, forward strand.
AGATTAGCTGGGAGTTGGGGGGTGTGCATTCAATAAACGTGGGGATTTAGGTGGCGGTTTATTGGCGACAGAGGGTTGGCTTGGGGGGCATATCCGTTATTTGGGTAACGGCGGGTATTGGTTCCGCCCTTACGGCGGGTCACTTTGGAAAAGCCCCAAAGTAACCAAAGGGCTCTTGCCCCAACACTCGGCACCTCGCTTAGGCTCGGTGTGCCCGCACTCCGGCTTGAATCCGTGGGCCGCCGCAATGGGCCATCCATGGCCCAGTGCGGCTAACCCGGCGTCCTGCCGGGTTACCCACGGATTCAAGCCTGCGTGCGGCCAGCGTGTTTAACGGGGCGCCTAAGATCACGATCAAAAGCGCAGATCAAAAGACCGCTGACTTCGTCAGCGAAAAGGATGTAAGAGCAAAGGCAAAAGCCAAAGCAAAAGCAAAAGCAGATCTAAAGCAGATCTAAAGCAGATCTAAAGCAGATCTAAAGCAGATCTAAAGCAGATCTAAAGCAGATCTAAAGCAGATCTAAAGCAGGCTGGGACTTATCTGATATGTGGAGATCAAAATGTGGGAGGGGGCTTGCTCCCGATGAGGGTGTGTCAGTTGATGCAGCTGTGACTGACCCACTGCCATCGGGAGCAAGCCCCCTCCCACATTTGGAATGAGTTCGGCTTAAGAACCCGGTCGGCTCTAAGGCCGCCGCGCTGTTGCTTTTGATCTGGAATCGCCCCGTCAACCACGCTGGGCCAACATTCCGGCCTTTCCAAAAGTGACCCGTTGTAAGAGCGGATCCATAGGCGGCCGTTACCGCAGCAACGGATATGCCCCCCAACCCACGCACTCAATCAAACACCACGCGCCCGCATGAAATCCCCCCACCTGCGCACCAGGTAGTTGTGCTCATCCATCACCGAGTTCCACACCGCAATATGCCCCATCCGCTGCTCATACGAACCACCATCGCGCACTTCGCCAATATCGATCAGCGGCAATCCATCACTCCCCAACAATTCCTCCCGCGCAGGCTTGCCGGCGTACCAGTAATCCCACTCGGCGCTGCTCAGGTGATCGCGGCTGCGCGCCGGGTTGCCGATGTAGTAACCCTGGCGGGCCATGACCGCGCCGGGCCAGCCGGACAACCACCAATTGAGGTAGGCATAGGCCGCATCCAGCACCGGGCCTTGGGCATGGCGCGACAGTGACAAACCGCCAAACCAGGCGCGATAGCCTTCGCGGGGCACGGCCAGGCGGTACTTCACTCCGGCGCGGTGCAGGCGCATCAGCGTCGGCGACCACAGGCTCTGGATATCGATGCTGGGGCTGAGCATCAGTTGCGCAGCCTCTTCATCGTCGGACCAGAACGCAGCGAAATGCCCTTCTTTCTGTTTGCGCACCAGAATGTCAGCAAGCACGTCGATCTCTTCGATGCTCATATTGCCGATGTCGTTAAAGCGGGCCAGTCCCGCGCCCTGCACCGCCAGTGCGGCGTCCAGGGCGCCGATGGCGGCGTCACTTTGCAGCGCTGTGCGCGCGCGCCAGGCCGGGTCCAGCAGCCAGCCCCAGCTTTCGTTGCCGTGGCAAAAACCTTCGGGCAGGCGCTCGGGGCGGTAGGCGAAACTGTCGGCGTTGTGGGTCAGGGGCAGCATGCTGATGCGGTCGGTGACGGTGCTGCCGAGGCTGCCGTCGTGCTGCACAAATAAACGCTCACTGGGCACGCTGCCGCTGCCCAGGCGGTCGCTGGGCGACAGACGCCCGCGTTTGGGCAGGTCGTTGATCTCATGCCACAGCGCGATGCGCCGTGTGTCGATGGGCTGGATCGCCCGGGCCGGCCACACGAAGTCGACGTTATGAAACCACTGGTCGTACAGGTCGTAGCTGTCGGGCTGCATCACCGCAATGCGTTGGGCCTGTTCAACGTCGTGCACCTGGTACACCAGGCGAATACCCAGCTCCTGTTCGGCACGTACGCGCAGGGTTTCGAGCAAGGTCACGGAGGTGCCGAGGACGCGTAAAGTGATCATCCGGCGAACCGCCGCGAGAACACATCAAAAGAACGCCGCAACAGCGCAGGGTCAAGACCACGCAGGATAAACACCAGGCGCGATTGCCGGTCTGTGCCCGGCCACGCAGGCAGATGGACCGGGGCATGCAGACAGTGCTGCACGCCATGAATGACGATGGGGGCGTTGCTGGCGTTCACGTTGAGCAGTCCTTTGACGCGAAGGATTCGTTCGCCGTGGCATCTTAACAGCATCGACAACCACACCCCGAAGCCGACCCAGTCCAGCGGCTGGTCGAAGGTCAGGCTGCACACTTGCGCCGCGCCGTGGGTGGCGGTGGTGGTTTGATGCAGTTGCCAGCGGCTGACTTCCATCGCTGGCTCGGCGCTGCGCAAGCCTTCGCCCAGCAGCAATTGATCGCCGCTGTGAATGTCATGGGTATTGAGGATCGGCGTGCCGGTATTGAGTGCCCGCAGATGCGCGCGCAGGGGCTCGCACTCGCCCGCCAAGTCGGTCTTGCTCAGCAGCAAACGGTCCGCAGCCGCCACCTGGGCCAGCCATTCCGGGTGCAGGCGCTCTTGCAGGGCGGCGTGGCTGGCATCGACCAGCGTGATCACCAGGCCGATATGAAAACGTCCACGCAATTGCACATCGTTGTTCAGGGTGGCGAGGATCGGTGCCGGGTCGGCCAGGCCGGTGGTTTCCAGGATCACGCGTTTGAACGCGGGTATTTCGCCACGCTCGCGGCGCTGCAACAGGCCGAGCAACGCGTCCTTGAGTTCGCCACGGATCGAGCAGCAGATGCAGCCGCTGGGCAGCAGCACGGTGTCTGGCGCGACTTCTTCCACCAACAGATGATCGATGCCGATGTCGCCGAATTCGTTGATCAGCAACGCGGTATCGCCGAGGCTTTCGCCTTGCAGCAGGCGTTTGAGCAAGGTGGTCTTGCCGCTGCCGAGGAAGCCGGTAATGACATTCAGCGCGATGCTCATGGGGTTGACTCCAAATGATCCAACAGCCGTGGATCGAGAGGATCCAGCGGGCGGCCGAGCATGGTTTCGGCCGCCTGCCAGAGTTGATCCAGGCCGCTCGCCAGTTCCTGTTTACCGGTGGCGCCCAACAGCAGATAGGAGGCGCCCTGGAAATCTTCGACCTTGAGCCGGAACACCGCCAACACCTGGTTGATCGCAGCGATACGGCGCAGGCGCTCGCGGCGCCGGGGCAATTCGTCGCCCAGGGGATCACTCCAGTGCAGGTCTTCGCCGAGCAATCCGCAGAGTCCGCACATGGCTACACCTCACTCATGGCATGACATCGCCGGAGTTCGGGCCCAGGGTCTGGCCGACGAACAGATTGCCGCCCGGCTCGCTGGCGAGCAGCACGGCGGTAGGCGCGACTTCGTCCGCCAGGCCAAAGCGGCCCAAGGGCAGTTCGGCGGCCTTGGCGCGTTTCCAGTCGTCGCTGATGCCACCGACCAAAGGGGTTTCGATCGGGCCAGGGGCGATGGCGTTGACCAGCACGTTGTCCTTCGCCACTTCCAGCGCCAGGGACTTGGTAAACCCAATCACACCCGCTTTGGCCGCCGCGTAGTGAGTCAGTTCGGCGCCGCCCTTGATGCCCAGTTGCGAGGCCACATTAATGATCCGCCCCCAGCGCTGCGCGACCATGTGGGGCAAAGCGCGCTGGCTGGCGACGAACACGCTGGTGAGGTCGACGCGCAGCATGTCGTTCCACATCTCGATGGACAGGTCGACGCACCGCGCCTGGGTAAGCATGCCAGCGTTGTTGACCAGAATATCGATGCCGCCGAAATGTTCGACGCAGCGGTCGACACTGGCTTGGGCGCCTTCGACGGTGCCCACATCGGCCACGCACTCGACCACTTCGGCGCCGAGGTTGCGGCAGGTGATTGCGGTTTCAGCGAGGCTGGCGGCGTGGCGGTCGGCCAATAGCAGACGCGCGCCTTCAACGGCGTAGGCGCGGGCGATGGCGGCACCGATGCCGCTGCCGGCACCGGTGATCACGGCCCGGCGGTTGGTCAGTTGGTTCATGCAAAAACTCCTGAAAAATTCCACTTTCAATGTGGGAGGGGGCTTGCCCCCGATGGCAGTGGGTCAGTCAAAGATGGGCTAACTGAAACACCGCCATCGGGGGCAAGTCGAATCGTCGCACCGCCCCTCCCACATTTGGATCAAGTACATCAGTCAGTCAGGCCAGCGCACGGTCAGGCCGCCGTCAATGACGATGCTCTGCCCGGTTAAATAACTCGACGCATCACTGGTCAAGAACTGCACCAGCGACGCCACTTCATCCGCGCGCCCTACCCGCCCCAGCGGAATCGCCCGCGCGGCTTTCGCCAAACCTTCTGGCCCCAGCGAATTCTTCGCATCCAAGGACTGCGGCGTCTCGATCAAGCCTGGGATCACCGCATTGCAGCGAATCCCCAAACCGGCCAATTCCACCGCCAGCGACCGGCACAAGCCCGGCACACCGGCCTTGGCGGCGGCATAGTGCGAGTGCTCCTGCCAGCCATACACGCCGCCGGCAATCGAGGAAATCGCCACCAGCGCGCCGCCTTCCTTCATGTGCCGCGTCGCCGCACGGAAGGTGCGCATCACCCCCGTCAGGTCGACGTTGAGCATCTCGTCCCAGAGTGCATCGGTCATTTCCAGCAGTGGCGCGCGACGCAGCAAGCCGGCGTTGGCTACCGCGTAATCCAATCGGCCGAAGTGCTGCACGGCCTGTGCGGCCAGGGCGTCGACCGAGGCAGTATCACCGACATCCAGCGGCAACATCAGGCATTCGCCACCGGCCTCTTCCACCAGGGAAACGGTGGTCTGTGGATCATGGGGATCGGCCGGGTAGTACCCGCCCACCACCGCCACGCCGTTGCGCGCATACGCCACGGCGAGGGCTTGGCCGATGCCACTGGCGGCACCGGTAATCAAGGCAACTTTACGACTCATCAATCACTCCTTACTGAACGGTTTCCGGACGCACATGGCGCGCGGCAAACATCAGGACACCGGACAAAAAGCACGGCAAGGCGCCGAACCACAGCGCGGCGGTCTGCCAGTCGCTGCCGGCGGACAACACCTGGGTTGCACCGAAACCGGCGACTACTGCGCCAATCGGTCCCATGGCGTGGATGATCGCGCCACCGGTGGCGCGGATGCTGGTGGGGAAACTTTCGCTGATGAAGAACAGAGCCGCCGAGTACGGCCCGATCAGGAAGAACAGGCCCAGGCTGTAAAGCCCGACCACCATGGCCATGTTGCTTGGGCCAAACAGCATACCGGCGAACGACAGGCCGCCCAGCATCCAGCCCAGGCCGATCACGTTGCGACGGCCGATCTTGTCACCCATCCAGCCGTGGCTGAGGTAACCGCAGTAACCCACCAGGTTCGACAGCACCAGGATGATCAGCGAGTTCTCGAACGAGATGTGGTGCACGCTGACGATCACGGAAGTGCCCAACACGCTGAACACCTGGATCGCCGCCCAGTTGAGCAACAACGCAGCGCCGATCACCAGGGTGGCGCGGCGGGCCGGGCCACGGAACGCAGCTTTCAGGCCGGCCTTGCTGTGTTCGTCGTAATCCACGCCGTAGGTTGCCGCCACGTTCTGTGCTTCTGTCACCGCGCCGTTTTTGCGCAGTTGGCTGATGCGTTCATGGATCTGGAACTGCGGGCTCTCCTTGAGCTTGCGCGCCATGATCGCAATCACCACCGCCGGGATCGCGGCGAAGATAAAGCAGCCCTGCCAGCCGATGATCGGTAGCAACAGTGCAGTCAAGCCAGCGGCGATCAATGCACCGACCGGCCAGCCGCCCTGCACCAGGCTGTAGATGAAACCGCGACGTTTGGTCAGTCGCGGGTCTTCCGAGGCGCCGTACAGCTCACTCAGGTACGTGGCGTTGACGGTTTCCTCGGCATAGCCCAGGCCGCCCAACGAACGGATCAGAATCAGCGGTGACTTACCCCACGCCCCACCAATCGCGGTCAGCGCCGAGCACAGCGCGGAACCGGCCACGGTGAAGATAATGCCCTTGCGACGGCCCAACTTATCGACCACAGGGCCGATGGCAAAGGCGACCACTGCCGTGCCCACCGCCACCCACGTCGCGATTTCAGCTTGCTCCACTTCACCCCAGCCAAAATGCCGGCCGATCTCCGGCAGCAAGGTGCCGAACAGGATGAAGTCATACACCGCAAACACCCAGGCGAAAAACGCAATCCAGGTCGCAAACCGCACTTCCTTGGAGGTGAGTTGCCGGGGTTTCCAGCCAGTCAGGTCAAGCTTGTTGTAGATGGACATGAGTCGCGCCTCGGAGGTGGGGGGCTGTTTTTCTAAGGGTCAGGTACGGGGTTGGCGGCGGATAAAGTCATCGGCGATTTCGTCGAAGGTGACGAAGCGCACGCCGGCATGGCTCTGGATGTGTTCGATCAGGCGCTCAAGCATCAACAGCACTTGCGGGCGGCCGGACACGTCGGGGTGGATGGTCATGGTGAACACCGCGTGTTCGTGTTCGCGATAGACCCAGTCGAACTGGTCGCGCCACATTTCTTCGAGGTGACGCGGGTTGACGAAACCGTGGCTGTTGGGGGCTTTCTTGATGAACATCATCGGCGGCAGGTCGTCCAGGTACCAGTTGGCCGGGATCTCCACCAGGTCGGTTTCTTCGCCGCGCACCAAGGGTTTCATCCAGGTGTCGGGGTGCTGGCTGTAGTCGATCTTGGTCCAGGTGTCGCCCTTGCGGACGTAGTACGGATGGAAGTCGTTGTGCATCAGACTGTGGTCGTACTTGATGCCCTTTTTCAGCAGCAGTTCGTTGGTGACCTTGCTGAATTCCCACCAAGGCGCGACGTAGCCGGTGGGACGTTTGCCAGTCACCTGAGTGATCAACTCGATAGATTTATCGAGGACGATTTCTTCCTGCTCGGCGGTCATCGCAATCGGGTTTTCGTGGCTGTAGCCATGCACGCCGATTTCGTGACCGGCGTCGGCCACGGCCTTCATCTGCTCAGGGAAGGTTTCCATCGAGTGGCCAGGGATAAACCAGGTGGTGCGCAGGCCGTAACGTTCAAACAATTTGAGCAGGCGCGGCGCGCCGATTTCACCGGCGAACAGGCCACGGGAAATATCGTCGGGCGAGTCTTCGCCGCCGTAGGAACCGAGCCAGCCGGCGACGGCGTCCACGTCAACGCCAAATGCACAGAGGATGTCTTTAGCCATGGTGTGTCTCCTTAAACGTTAATTACGGTTTCGACGGACAACGCTGCGCGCAGCAGGCGTGCGTCTTCTCCTGTCGGGGCGCTGAGCAGCAGCCCGGTGGGCAGGCCCTGGGCATCGCGGCCGCTGGGCAAGGTCACGCCTGGCATGTCCAGCAAACTGCCGGGCATGGTCAGGCGCAGGGTGGCGAGGTTGGTGTTCACGAAGAGGTCGTCGTCGTTTTCCAGGGGCGCCAAAGCGGGCGCGACGTGGGCGACGGTGGGGGTGATCAGGATCGCGCCGTCAAGGTCGTCGAGCAGTTGCTGTTGCAGACGACGGCGCGCATCGGTCAGGTGGATAAGTTGGCTGGCCGGCAGCGCGCGGGCGGCTTCGAGGCGGCGGCGCACGCGGGGGTCGAGTTGCTCGGCATCGGCGCTGTCAAGCAGGGTTTGGTGCAGGGCGAACGCTTCGAAGGCACCGAGCCAGCCGTGGTGTTTGATCAGGTCCAGAGTGGCCTGGAAGGTCGGGCATTCACGTTCTTCGATCAGCGCGCCTTGGGCCTTGAGTTGCGCCACGGCGCTCAGCAGATTGTTGCGCACAGCGGGCTCGACGTCCTGCTGCGCCAGTACAAAGCGCTGGCCTTTGAGGCTGCGGGCGCTGTGGGTCTGTGTGCGGCCATGGAGCAGGTCATCGATGGCCAGCGCATCACGCACGCTGCGGGTCAGCGGGCCGAGGCTGTCGAGGGAACGAGCCAGGGGAAATACGCCGTCACGGCTGTAACGTCGGCTGCTGCTGCGGTAACCCACCACACCATTGAGCGCCGCCGGGATGCGAATGGAGCCAGCGGTGTCGGTGCCCATGGCAATCGGCACAATGCCGGCGGCCACGGCCACGCCCGAACCCGAGGACGAGCCGCCGGAAATGCGCGGCTGGTCCGTGCCATGGGGGTTGTGCGGCGTGCCGAAATGCGGGTTGAGGCCCAACCCTGAATAAGCGAGTTCGCTGAGGTTGGTTTTGCCGATGCTGACCATCCCGGCGCGGCAAAGCAGGCCCACGCTCGGTGCGTCGAGCAAGGCCGCAGGCGCGTTGCGCCGGTAAGCAGCGCCGGCTGTGGTGACGCTGCCAGCCACGTCGAACAGGTCTTTCCAGGCCACGGGCACACCATCGAACCCGCTCAAGGGCTGGCCAGCTCGCCAACGGGCCGCGGACGCTTCGGCTTCACGGCGGGCGCGCTCGGCGGTCAGGGAAATGAAAACGCTGGCCGAGCGGCTCGCTTGATCGAGTGCCTGTTCGAGGGCTTGCACCGGGTCGCTGCGACCGCTGGCGAAATCCTCGGCCATTGATGTGGCGTCTGACATCAGGAGAACCTCATAAAACGTACATATTCATAAAATGTACATTTTACAAAGGCAGCTTTCGTGCCAGTCTCTGCGTAGCGCTGTTTACGCGGTTACGGTTTTTCGCCCATAGCAGCGGGATAGATGGTTTTGATCGATGGAAAAATGTCTTGCATCACACCTGGGATCCACCTCCAATGAAATAATGTATCTTTTATTAATAAGTACATTTTGGTGCAGAAAAGTAACAGTCACACCTTTCAGGCCCCAAAAAAGTGCCACCGACGTAGCACAGAGTGACAGGCGCAACTTATGAGAGAATCCCCGGCCACCGTCCTACAAGCCCCAGAGAAAGTGATGAAAGCAGTGTCCGCCTCGGCCTCCCGTTACGCGATGATTCACCAGGTGTTGCGCGACGCGATCGTCAATGGCACCGCCCGTCATGGCTTGGTTTTACTGGAAGCGCCCTTGGCCGAACTGTTCGGCACCAGCCGCGTGCCGGTGCGCAAAGCGCTGGACCTGCTGCATGCCGAAGGCTTGATCTGCCGCTTCAACGGCCGGGGTTATCTGATCAACCCCGAAGGCCTGGTCATGGAGCCGCTGCGCCTGCCCCTGAGCCATGCGCACCTGGGTCTCAACGGCGAGGCTGAGCTGGTGGACACCCGGCCGCTGGGCGAGCGGATCGTCGAGGAGATCGGCGCGGCACTGTCCACCTGCATTGCCTTCGGCCATTACCGCTTGGATGAACAAGCCGCCGCCGACCACTACGGCGTCAGCCGAGCGGTGGTGCGTGAAGCGCTGATGCGCCTGCGTGACCGTGGCCTAGTGGAAAAAGAGCCCTACTCCCAATGGTTGGCCGGGCCGTTGACCGCGCGGGAAGTCACCGAGGATTACGAACTACGTGCCTGCCTGGAGCCCGAGGCGCTGCGCCAGAGCGCACCGAACCTGGACCGCGAAGTCCTTGAAGCCATGCTGCAGCGGGTACTGGATGCCCAGAACAGCGCCGAGTGCAGCCTGGAAGCCATCGAGCAGATCGAAGAAGACTTGCACCAGCGCTGCCTGGCCGGGATGCAGAACCGCAAGATTGCCGCGCTGATTCGCCAGGGCCAAAGCCCGATGATCATCAGCCGAATTTTTTACCGATTGCTGGGGATCGGCGCGGATCCAGCCATGCTCGCCGAACATCGCTTGATTCTGGAGTTGCTGCTGCATGGCGCGTTTGACGCGGCGGCGTTGAATCTGCGCGAGCATTTGCAACGGGCACGGCAGCGGATGTTGCAGCGTTTGAAAGTGCTATCGGTGCTGCCAGAACAGCCACTCCCCGCCTACCTCCACAAAATCAGCTGACGCAACACGGAGCCGATGTAGGCAGGGCGGTGCGACGATTGACTTGCCCTCTCCCACATTGACCAAGTCGCCGCAGGAATTTCATGCAATATGTTGCTATCTCACGCCCCCCATTGAAACCACTGCTGCCTCGCCCCATCTAACCTCCATACTTCCTTATGCAGGTGCCCCATGAGCGACCAGCAAGAATTCCCTGATTACGACCTCAACGACTACGCAGACCCCGAAAACGCTAAAACCTCCTCGTCCAATACCGGCCTGGCTCTTCCAGGGCAAAACCTGCCGGACAAGGTCTACATCATCCCGATCCACAACCGGCCTTTCTTCCCGGCGCAAGTGCTGCCGGTGATTGTCAACGAAGAACCGTGGGCTGAGACCCTTGAGCTGGTGAGCAAATCCGACCACCACTCACTCGCTCTGTTCTTCATGGACACGCCGCCGGAAGATCCACGCCACTTCGACACCTCCGCCCTGCCGCTGTACGGCACCCTGGTGAAGGTGCATCACGCCAGCCGCGAGAACGGCAAGCTGCAATTCGTGGCCCAGGGCCTGACCCGCGTGCGCATCAAGACCTGGCTCAAGCACCATCGCCCACCGTATCTGGTGGAAGTCGAATACCCACACCAGCCCACCGAGCCGACCGACGAGGTCAAGGCGTACGGCATGGCGCTGATCAATGCGATCAAAGAGCTGCTGCCGCTTAACCCGCTGTACAGCGAAGAGCTGAAGAACTACCTCAACCGCTTCAGCCCCAACGACCCGTCGCCCCTCACCGATTTCGCCGCCGCGCTGACCTCGGCCACCGGTAACGAGCTGCAGGAAGTGCTGGACTGCGTCCCCATGCTCAAACGCATGGAAAAAGTCCTGCCGATGCTGCGCAAGGAAGTCGAAGTCGCGCGCCTGCAAAAGGAGCTCTCCGCCGAGGTGAACCGCAAGATCGGCGAACACCAACGCGAGTTCTTCCTTAAAGAACAGCTCAAGGTGATCCAGCAGGAGCTGGGCCTGACCAAGGACGACCGCAGCGCGGACGTGGAGCAATTCGAGCAACGCCTGGAAGACAAAGTGCTGCCAGCCCAGGCGAAAAAACGCATCGATGAAGAACTGAACAAACTGTCAATCCTGGAAACCGGCTCGCCGGAATATGCGGTCACCCGCAACTATCTGGATTGGGCAACCTCGGTGCCGTGGGGCGTGTACGGCGAGGACAAGCTCGACCTGAAACACGCGCGCAAGGTGCTGGATAAGCACCATGCCGGCCTGGACGACATCAAGAGCCGCATCCTCGAATTCCTGGCGGTGGGCGCTTACAAAGGCGAAGTCGCCGGCTCCATCGTGCTGCTCGTCGGCCCGCCGGGCGTAGGCAAGACCAGCGTGGGTAAATCCATCGCCGAGTCCCTGGGCCGGCCGTTCTACCGGTTCAGCGTCGGCGGCATGCGCGACGAGGCCGAGATCAAGGGCCATCGCCGTACCTACATCGGCGCCATGCCGGGCAAGCTGGTGCAGGCGCTCAAAGATGTTGAAGTGATGAACCCGGTGATCATGCTCGACGAGATCGACAAGATGGGCCAAAGCTTCCAGGGCGACCCGGCCTCGGCCCTGCTCGAAACCCTCGACCCGGAACAGAACGTCGAATTCCTCGACCACTATCTCGACCTGCGCCTGGACCTGTCCAAAGTGCTGTTCGTGTGCACCGCCAACACCCTTGACTCAATTCCCGGCCCGCTGTTGGACCGGATGGAAGTGATTCGCCTGTCGGGCTATATCACCGAAGAAAAAGTCGCCATCGCCAAGCGCCACCTGTGGCCAAAACAGCTGGAAAAAGCTGGCGTATCGAAAAACACCCTGACCATCAGCGACGGCGCCCTGCGCGCATTGATCGACGGTTATGCCCGTGAAGCCGGAGTGCGCCAGTTGGAGAAACAACTGGGCAAACTGGTACGCAAAGCCGTGGTCAAGTTGTTGGATGCGCCGAACTCGGTGATCAAAATCGGCAACAAGGACCTGGAAAGCTCCCTGGGCATGCCGGTGTTCCGCAATGAGCAAGTGCTGTCCGGTACCGGTGTGATCACCGGACTGGCCTGGACCAGCATGGGCGGCGCGACCCTGCCAATCGAGGCGACGCGCATCCACACACTGAACCGCGGCTTCAAGCTCACCGGGCAGTTAGGCGAGGTGATGAAAGAGTCTGCCGAAATTGCCTACAGCTACATCAGCTCCAACCTGAAGTCGTTTGGCGGCGATCCGAAGTTCTTCGACGAAGCCTTCGTGCACTTGCACGTGCCGGAAGGTGCCACGCCGAAGGACGGCCCGAGCGCTGGCGTGACCATGGCCAGTGCGTTGTTGTCCCTGGCCCGTAACCAAGCGCCGAAAAAAGGCGTGGCCATGACCGGCGAACTGACGCTGACCGGGCATGTACTGCCGATCGGCGGCGTGCGCGAGAAGGTGATCGCAGCGCGACGTCAGAAGATTCACGAGCTGATATTGCCGGAACCCAATCGCGGCAGTTTTGAAGAGTTGCCGGAGTATCTTAAAGAGGGCATGACGGTGCACTTTGCCAAGCGGTTTGCGGATGTGGCTAAAGTGCTTTTCTAAGCGATAGAGAGCAACCGTGTACTCATAATGACCAGGTTCAAGCCTGGTCATTTTCATTTCAGATTTGCGGTAATCAATCCCTTCCTGAGTTATCGCCAACCCGTCTAAAAAACTGTCATTTCTCACAGGTCCCAGTTGTTCCGGCGCCCTCTACATTGAAGCGACTGCGCGTCCAATCATGCGCAGGTCCAATCAAGGAGAAACCAATGACAGCAACTCGCGAAGCACCAGCCGAGATCGAAAACATTACGGGTGAGTTCAAAGGATCCGTGTCCAAACGTGGGAATTTCCAAACCCAACAGCTGGAATATACAGCCGATGACAAATGGCTTGGCATAACCGCCATTGCTGAGCGACAAAGCCGCCAAAGCGAGCGAAGAATCGAGCTGGTACTCCATCGTGATATTAAGCCCGGCACGTACCATTTTGAAGGCACCCCCTCACCACCCGTGGTGAGAGTGCGCTACTTTGAAATGTACCGCATCGGCTTCTACCACTATCTGGGTGAGGCCACAACCCAAAAAGGAACGCTGGTTTTAGATATCTCGACAGACAACCAACACCATACGGCAAAGCTAGACTTCACCGTCAAGCTCCGGAACGGAAATGAACTCAAGCTAAGCATCAAATATGACGTATGGCTGACTACGACCCTTATTTGAAACTTAGGCGGCACAGACGGTGCCGCCGTCACACCTTGTCTCATCTTCGGTTATGCTCGCCCTTCGTCGTGTATAAACGGAGTCTCCATGACTGCTGCCCGCCTGCTTCTCCCCCTGAGCCTTTGCCTGCTGACCGCGTGCGCCAGTGCGCCGAAGCAAAACGTCACCGTGGAAAACCAGAGCGCCTGCCCGCTCCAGCTTAAAACCGGGCAAAACCTGATCCTCACCCTGCCGAGCAACCCCACCACCGGCTACCGCTGGGCCATCCAGGATTCCGCCGGCGGCGTGCTGCGTGCGCTGAGCCCTGAGGTCTACAGCAGCACTGAGTCCGGCGTGATCGGGGGCGGTGGTCAATCCACCTGGCGCTTCCAGGCGTTTGCCGCCGGCCAGGGTCGTTTACGCCTGACGTCCCAGCAGCCGTGGGAGCCGGAAGCCGAACCCGTGGAGACCTTCGACTGCACCCTTACGGTGAACTGATATGCCATGGCTGATACTCGCGTTGATGGGCGCCGCCACTTTTATCTACGGTTTGAGCACTCACGCGATGTTGCTCTGCCTTCTGGTCAAACCGCTGCCGGTACTGGCGTTGTTGGGCTGGCTGCATGACGCACCGCCCACCGACTATCGACGCTGGATCAGCCTCGGGCTGATTTTCTCACTGGTGGGCGACGTGTTGCTCGCTTGGCCTGGCGACTTGTTTATCTTCGGCCTTGGCGCGTTTCTGTTTGCGCACCTGGCATACCTCAAGGCCTATTTCAGCGATTGCCGTCGTTTGGCGGTATTACCGTTGGTATTGGCCCTTGGCGTAGGCATCGTCCTGCTGAGCATCCTGATTTCCCATGGCCTTGGCGACTTGTTGATTCCCGTCGTGGTTTACGCCTTGGTGATCAGCGCAATGCTCTGGCGCGCGCTCGCGCGGCTGGGCAGTGACGTGCCAAAACGCTCGGCCTTACTGGCTGCGGCGGGCGCGGTGTCGTTTGTGTTTTCAGACGCCCTGATCGGCATCAATCGGTTCGTGGTGGCGTTCGACGCCGCGCCGTATTTGCTGATCACCACGTATTGGCTTGGCCAGTGGGGCATCACCGCCTCTGCTTTCCATCAGACAACCCGCGCACACGAGGGCCAACTTGGCTAAAATGCCGGCCTTTCCCCCCTCGTCGCCGGAACAACCGTGAGCAAAGAACCCGATCGCCTTTTCGCCCAGCCCCTGCCCCAGGTGCCGGACTTCGCCTTTAACGAGGACGTGGTGCGGGTATTCCCGGACATGATCAAGCGCTCGGTGCCAGGCTACCCGACTATCGTCGAAAACCTCGGTGTGCTCGCGGCGCAGTTTGCCCAACCCAACAGCGTGCTCTACGACCTGGGTTCATCCCTTGGCGCTGTCACCCAAGCCCTGCGCCGACACGTGCGTACCGACGGCTGCCGAGTGATCGCGGTGGATAACTCCGCCGCCATGGTCGAGCGCTGCCGCGAATACCTCAACGGCCAGGACTCGATGTTCCAGGAGTTGCTGCCGGTCGAGGTGATCGAGGGCGATATCCTCGCGCTGCAATTCCAGCCGGCCTCGGTGGTGGCGTTGAATTTCACCCTGCAATTCATCGCGCCCGACGAGCGCCTGAGCTTGCTGTCGCGAATTCGTCAGGCGCTGTTACCGGGCGGTGCGCTGATCCTTTCGGAAAAGCTGCGCTTCAATGACCTTGAAGAACACGCGCTGCTCACCGACCTGCATATCGCGTTCAAACGCGCCAACGGCTACAGCGAACTGGAAATTGCCCAGAAGCGCAGCGCCATCGAAAACGTCATGAAGCCCGACAGCCTCGAAGAACACCGCGAACGCCTGCTGGCAGCCGGGTTCTCGAAAGTCGTGCCGTGGTTCCAGTGTCTTAACTTTGCCTCGTTGATTGCCTTGCCATGATTGATCTGTCTCCCCTCGCCCGCCATTTGGTCGGCACTCCTCTGGCCGTATGGGCCCAAGGCCTGCAAGCGCAGCTCGACAGCAAAATGGAAAAAGGACATGGCGACCTGGGGCGCTGGCAGAGTGCATTGGATGCACTGCCGAAGATCATGCCCAGCGACGTCGACTTACTGAATGACCTGGTGCTGGACACCGACTGCAACGACGAAACCCGCGCACAGATGCGCACCGCATTGATGGGCCTGAGCCCATGGCGCAAGGGGCCGTTCCACCTGTTCGGCGTGCACGTCGACACCGAATGGCGCTCGGACTGGAAGTGGTCACGCGTCGCACCGCACCTGGACTTGAAAGGCAAGCGCATCCTCGATGTCGGCTGCGGCAACGGTTACTACATGTGGCGCATGCTCGGCGCCGGCGCCGACAGCGTGATAGGTGTCGACCCGAACTGGCTGTTCTTCTGTCAGTTCCAGGCGGTGCAGCGGTATCTGTCCGAACCGAAAGCCTGGCACCTGCCATTTCCGTTTGAAGACTTGCCGGCCAACCTCGAAGGCTTCGACACGGTGTTTTCCATGGGCGTGTTCTACCACCGTCGCTCGCCCATCGAGCATTTGCTGGCGCTGAAGGACACCTTGGTCAAGGGCGGCGAGCTGGTCCTGGAAACCCTGGTGGTGGAAGGCGACCAGCAACAGGTGCTGGTGCCGGAAGACCGTTATGCGCAGATGCGTAACGTGTGGTTCCTGCCGTCGGTACCGGCGCTGATGCTGTGGCTGCGCCGCGCAGGTTTCAGCGATGTGCGTTGCGTGGATGTGAGCGTGACCACGGTGGAGGAACAGCGCGGGACGGAATGGATGAAGTATCAGTCCCTGAGTGACTTCCTCGATCCCGAGGATCACAGCAAGACGATTGAAGGGCTGCCGGCACCGATGCGGGCGGTCATCATCGCCAAGAAGTAACCGCTAATCTCCCTGAAAAAATGAAGATCAAAAATGTGGGAGGGGCAAGTCGAATCGTCGCACCGCCCCTCCCGCATTTGATATTCGGTGTTGGTTAGATCTGAGGCTTGGCCCGGCGAGCCTTGAAGAATTCGCTCAATACCGTGCCGCACTCCTCGGCCAGCACACCGCCTTCAAACATCACCCGATGATTCAGAAAGCCCTGGGTAAAAAACTGCCCCTGGCTTTGCACAATCCCCGCCTTCGGCTCCAACGCGCCATAAACCACCCGCGCGACTCGCGAATGCACGATCAACCCCGCGCACATGCTGCACGGCTCCAACGTCACATACAGCGTGCTGCCCACCAGCCGGTAGTTGCTGATGGCCTGGGCGGCGTCGCGTATGGCGACCATCTCGGCATGGGCGCTGGGATCGTTGCCGCTGATGGGGCGGTTGAAACCTCGACCAATGATTTCACCGTCCTGTACCAACACCGCACCCACGGGCACTTCGCCCAGTGCGGCGCCTTGGGCGGCAAGTGCCAGGGCTTCACGCATGAAGTCTTGGTCGCGGCTGCGGTCGATGATTGCCGCGGGGCGAATCTGGCGCATCACGCCACCTCGATGGCGGCCATCAGGCCGGTTTCCATATGGTCGATGACGTGGCAGTGGAACATCCACACTCCAGGGTTATCCGCCACCAAGGCCACGCGGGCGCGCTCGTTCTTGCCCAACAAATAGGTGTCGGTAAAGTACGGGATCACCTTGTGGCGGTTCGAGGCGATCACCTTGAAGCTCATGCCGTGCAGGTGGATCGGATGCTGGTACTGGGTCATGTTCTTCAATTCGAAAATGTAGCTCTTGCCCTTTTCCAGCTTGGCAATCGGTCGGTCGGCGCAGGTCTTGTCGGTGATGTCCCAGGCCTGGCCGTTGATCTGCCACAGGCTCGGCGGCTTGCCATTGTCGACGTTGACCGAGACCGAGCCGACCCACTCGAAATTGAAGTTGAGTTTCTCGGCATTGGCCAGGTCCGGTTCGGCAATCGGATTGGCGGGCAGCGCCGGGGGCCATTCGGTCGGTGCATCGGTGTTGGCGACTGAGCGGAAAGTGCCCAGGCGCACCGGGCCGTTGCGAATCGAGAGCTCTTCGCCCGCCGGCGGTGCCTTGATCGCCAGGCAGATGCGCATACCCGGACCCAACCAGTACTCCTTGCCCAATGGACGCGGTTCGATGGGATTGCCGTCCAGCGCATAGATCTGCGCTTCGACGTCGGGGATGTTGATGCGATAGGTCAGGGTGTTATCGAGGTTGAGCAGGCGCACGCGGGTGATCTGCCCAGCGGGTAAGTCGATCACCGCCTGGGATACGCCATTGATCGTCGACAGCCGCCCGGCCGTACCGCCACGCGCCGCTTCACGGGGAACGCTGAAGGCAACGAACGCACCCTCTTCGTCCACATGCCAGCTCTTCAGGCTGAGGGTCCGTTCGTGTTTGAAACCGGTGGGTTCACGCTCTTCGATGATCAGCGGGCCGACCAGGCCTCGGCCGAGTTCTTCGCTACTGTTCACATGCGGGTGATACCAGTAGCTGCCGGCGTCGGGCACGCGGAATTTGTAGTCGAAGTATTCGCCCGGCAGCACCGGCAGTTGCGAGACATAGGGCACGCCGTCCATTTCCAGCGGCAGGCGGATGCCGTGCCAGTGGATGGTGGTCGCGACCGGCAGGTGGTTGATAAAGCGCACCCGCAACCATTCGCCCTGACGCACACGCAACTCGGTGCCGGGTGCCGAGGGGCCGAACGCCCAGGCTTGGGTCTTGTGCCCCGGCACCAGCTCCACGTCCAACGGTGCAGCGATCAGCTCGTAGTCGTGACCCGCTTCGGATTCGGCGACTTTCCCCAGCCAGTAACGGTAGGCGCCACCGGCACCGACGCCCACTACGGCCAGGCCTGCAAGACCACCCAGGATTTGTCGACGGGAAAAGGATCGGGACACAACAACCTCACGTATCTGCCGCAGGCCCAAGGCCTGCAAAGGGCAGATACGATACACCTGCATCGGCTAAACAGTAAGGCTTCTCATGTGGGAGGGGGCTTGCTCCCGATAGCAGTGTGTCAGCCACCACATTTATGGCTGATACACCGCTATCGGGAGCAAGCCCCCTCCCACATTGGTTCTTCATTGTTTTTTAGGGCTTGGAGGCCGCCAGGATCAGGGCTTTCATCTCGGCCACAGCGCCTTTGAAACCGACGAATAGCGCGTGGGCTACCAACGCGTGGCCGATGTTCAGCTCGTTGATGCCTTTGATCGCAGCCACGGCTTCGACGTTGTGGTAATGCAGACCATGGCCGGCGTTGACGATCAGGCCTTCATTGAGGCCGCAGTTCACACCGTCAATGATGCGCTGCAGTTCATCCGCCACTTCGGTCGGCGTGGTGGCATCGGCGTAACGGCCGGTGTGCAGTTCGATGGCCGGCGCGCCGACACGACGCGACGCTTCGATCTGGCGCTCGTCGGCATCGATGAACAGCGACACTTCGCTACCGATTTTCGACAGGCGCTCCACCGCGGCCTTGATCCGCGCTTCCTGGCCGGCCACGTCAAGGCCGCCTTCGGTGGTCAGCTCCTGGCGGGTTTCCGGTACCAGGCAGATGTGCGCTGGGCGAATGCGCTCGGCGAAGAGCATCATTTCTTCGGTGACGCCCATTTCGAAGTTCATGCGGGTTTGCAGCACGTCCTTGAGCAGCAACACATCGCGTTCCTGGATGTGGCGGCGGTCTTCTCGCAGGTGCACGGTGATGCCGTCGGCGCCTGCTTCTTCGGCGTCCAGCGCGGCCTTGACCGGGTCAGGGTAACGGGTGCCCCGGGCCTGGCGCAGGGTGGCGACGTGGTCGATGTTGACGCCAAGAAGAATGCGATTGCTGGTGGTCACGGAAGCGCTCCTGAAAAGGGAAAGAAACGGTGCACAGCATACACGGGGAGGTCAGGGCTTTCGAAACAACTCGCGGCTGACCAACGGCCGTCCGCCCAGATGCACGGCCAAGGCCTGACGCATCAAGCGCTTGGCGGCGGATAACGCACCGGGTGCGCTCCAGTCGGCCTCGCTCATGGCCAGCAGTTCGGTGCCCTGGAACAGGCCGGGTTGCAGCAGGTAGACGCGCTCAAGACCCGCGTCGACTTGCAGGCGGTACATGCCGTCGGCGGCGACGGGGTCGCCGTGCAGGTCGTTGCTCAGCTCGAAGCCGTAGCCCAGGTCATCGAGCAGACGCCATTCGAAGGCACGCAGCAGCGGCTCCAGAGGGCGACCTTCGGCCAGGGCCAGCAAAGTGGCAGCATAGTGATCGAAGACAGCCGGGTGCGGGTCTTCGGCGGGCAACAGACGGATCAGCAGCTCATTGAGGTAGAGCCCACTGAACAACGCATCGCCATTGAGCCAGGCGGAAGTGCCGACGCTTTCCAGGCGGCCGACGTTTTTCAGCTCGCCCTTGCCGCGAAACTCCACGTCCAACGCCACGAAGGGCCGCGCCAATGTCCCCGCCTTGCCCCGCGCGCTACGCAACACCGCGCGCAGGCGGCCTTGGGGCGTGAGGAAATCCACTAGCGCGCTGGTCTCGCGGTAGGCGCGGCTGTGCAGGACGTAGGCGAGTTGGCTGGGGGGTTGGGACATGGGTGCTCACTGCTGGAATGCATTTTTTGAAAACTACACAAACCTAATGTGGGAGGGGGCTTGCCCCCGATGGCAGTGTGTCAGTCACTTATTTATTAACTGACTCACCGCCATCGGGAGCAAGCCCCCTCCCACATTTTTTGCCCTGCGGTGTTCTTACAGGTCGCCGTAACCGAGGGAACGCAGAGCGCGCTCGTCATCGGACCAGCCGCCTTTCACCTTCACCCACAGGTTGAGCATGATCTTGGAATCGAAGAGCAATTCCATGTCCTTGCGCGCCTCGGTGCCGATGCGCTTGATGCGCTCGCCCTTGTCGCCAATGATGATTTTCTTCTGGCCGTCACGCTCGACGAGGATCAGCGCATGGATATGCAGGGTCTTGCCCTGTTGCTTGAACTCTTCGATTTCGACGGTGATCTGGTACGGCAGCTCAGCACCCATCTGGCGCATGATTTTCTCGCGGACCAGTTCAGCGGCGAGAAAGCGGCTGCTGCGGTCGGTAATCTGGTCTTCCGGGAAGAAGTGCTCGTTCTCCGGCAGGTAGCCAGCGATCACGCGCTCCAGGGCTTCGAGGTTATGACCGTGCTGGGCCGAGATCGGCATGATCTGGGCGTTCGGCAGTTGCTCCTGCAACCAGGTCAGGTGCGGCATCAGTTCGGCTTTGTCTTCGATGCGGTCGGTCTTGTTCAGCGCGACGATCAATGGGCCGGTGACGTACTGCACACGCTCAAGGACCATCTGGTCTTCGTCAGTCCACTTGGTGCGGTCGACCACGAAGATCACCACGTCGACGTCTTTCAACGCCGCCGAAGCGGTCTTGTTCATGTAGCGGTTCAGGGCTTTCTCGCCACCTTTGTGCATACCCGGGGTGTCGACGTAGACCGCTTGCACGGCGCCTTCGGTCTTGATGCCCAGCATGTTGTGGCGAGTGGTCTGAGGCTTGCGCGAGGTGATCGCGAGCTTCTGACCGAGGATGTGGTTCAGCAGCGTGGACTTGCCCACGTTCGGGCGGCCAACGATGGCAACATAGCCACAGCGTGTTGCGGTTGAATCAGTCATGGCCATTCTCCACGCCCAGGGCAATCAGTGCTGCAGCGGCCGCTACCTGTTCGGCAATACGACGGCTCACACCCTGACCTCGGCTTTTTTCATTCAGTAAGGTGATTTCACATTCCACGAAGAACACGCGGCAATGGGGCTCACCCTGGATATCCACCACTTCGTAGCGTGGCAGTTCGCAACCACGGGACTGCAGGTATTCCTGCAGGCGGGTCTTGGGATCTTTGTTGGTGTCGACCAGCGTAAGGCTTTCAATCTCCGAAGCCAGCCAGGCGACCACGCGCTCCTTGGCCGTTTCCATACCTGCATCGAGGTAAATCGCGCCGATCAAGGCTTCGAGGGCATCGGCCAGGATCGACTCGCGACGGAAGCCACCGCTTTTCAATTCGCCCGACCCCAGGCGCAGGTACTCACCCAGGCCGAAACCACGGGCCAGTACGGCCAGGGTCTCACCCTTTACCAGACGTGCACGCAATCGCGATAGCTGGCCTTCGCGCGCTTGCGGGAAGCGTTCGAACAGCGCCTCACCGGCGGCGAAATTGAGAATGGCGTCACCGAGGAATTCCAGGCGCTCGTTATTACGCCCTGCAAAGCTGCGGTGTGTGAGGGCAAGGATCATCAATTCCTGATCCTTGAAGGTGTAGCCGAGCTGGCGCTCTAAACGACTTAGCGAAACGGTCACGGTTTATCCATACCTAGTTGCTGCATATCTAGTGGGTGGCACCGGCGGCCATCGACGATTGACGCAGTGTTCAAATTCAAATCCTGATGGTTACAGCCTGGAGCCGGAATTGTCCAAGCCCCAGAAAAGCAGTCGGCGCTGTGTTCACAGCGCCGCTTGTATTACTTGATCAGCCCGACCCGCGAGAAGTTCGGCAGGTGGCTGAGCTTGGGTTCCGGCCAGCTCATCCAGACCGCGAAGGCCTTGCCGACGATATTCTGGTCGGGAACCATGCCAAGCAGCTCCTTGGGAATGCTCGGGTCATCCCAGTAGCGGCTGTCGTTGGAGTTGTCACGGTTGTCGCCCATCATGAAATAGTGCCCGGCTGGCACTTTCCACTCTCCATCAGGCATGGCGCGGTAGCGGCTCATTTCCTTGCGGATTTCGTGCTCTACCGCACCGAGTTTTTCCTGGTACAGCTCGGCGCTGCCCAGGCTGTTCGGTTCGGAACCGAGCAGTTTCTCGGCCACCGACTCGCCATTGATCAACAGGCGCTTGTCGCTGGTGTAGCGAATCACGTCGCCCGGCAGCCCCACCACACGCTTGATGTAATTGACGTTCGGGTCGCTTGGATAGCGGAACACCATCACATCACCGCGCTGCGGATCACCGACTTCGATGACCTTCTTATCGATCACCGGCAGGCGAATCCCGTAGGAAAACTTGTTCACCAGGATGAAGTCGCCCACGTCCAGGGTAGGTTTCATCGAACCCGAAGGGATCTGAAACGGCTCCACCAGAAACGAACGCAGCACCAGCACGATGAACAACACCGGGAAGAACGACTTGCCGTACTCAACCAGCAAAGGCTCTTTGTTCAGCTTCTCGATCACCACGACATCGGGCTGGCTGACGCTGCCCTGATAGGACGCGATAGCCGCCCGCCGACGCGGGGCGAAGAACACCAGATCGAGCAACGCCAGGAGACCACAAACGGCAACGGCGATGACCAGCAACAGCGGGAAATTTAGCGACATAGGACCTAACTATCCAACCTGAGCACCGCAAGGAAGGCTTCTTGTGGAATTTCCACGTTGCCCACTTGCTTCATGCGTTTTTTACCGGCCTTTTGCTTTTCAAGCAGCTTGCGCTTACGGCTTACGTCACCGCCATAGCATTTGGCCAGTACGTTCTTTCTGAGAGCCTTGACGGAGGTCCGTGCAATGATCTGCCCGCCAATAGCGGCCTGGATCGCGACGTCGAACATCTGGCGCGGAATCAGTTCTTTCATCTTCTCGGTCAACTGGCGACCTTTGTAGTGCGCGTTGTCCTTGTGCACGATCAGTGCAAGGGCATCAACCTTGTCGCCGTTGATCAACACATCCAGTTTCACCAGATTAGCCGATTGATAACGATCGAAATGGTAATCCAGCGAAGCATAGCCGCGACTGGTGGATTTGAGACGGTCAAAGAAGTCCAGGACCACTTCGTTCATCGGCAAATCGTAGGTCACTTGCACCTGGGTACCGAGGAACAGCATGTCGTGCTGCACGCCACGTTTTTCGATACACAGGGTAATGACGTTGCCCAGGTGTTCCTGCGGCACCAGAATATTGGCGCGCACGATCGGCTCACGCATGTCTTCGATAGAAGACAGGTCTGGGAGCTTGGACGGGTTATCTACATAAATCGTTTCACCGGTTTTCAGCGCCAGCTCAAAAATAACCGTTGGCGCGGTGGTGATCAGGTCCAGGTCGTATTCGCGCTCAAGGCGCTCCTGAATGATCTCCATGTGCAGCATGCCGAGGAAGCCGCAACGGAAACCGAAGCCCAGGGCGTCGGAGCTTTCCGGGGTGTACTGCAACGACGAGTCGTTGAGGGTCAGCTTCTGCAACGCTTCGCGGAAGTCTTCGAAGTCATCGGAGCTGACCGGGAACAGACCGGCGTAAACCTGCGGCTGGATGCGTTTGAAGCCAGGCAGCACGTCGACGTCAGGGGTGGAGCTCAAGGTCAGGGTGTCACCCACCGGCGCACCGTGGATGTCCTTGATACCGGCGATGATGAAACCTACTTCACCGGCTTTCAGATCAGTGGTTGCAGTGTGTTTCGGGTTGAATACACCGACGCTGTCCACCAGGTGGATCTTGCCGGTGGACTTGACCAGGATCTTGTCGCCCTTCTTCACACGGCCGTGGCGTACACGTACCAGGGAGACAACCCCCAGGTAGTTGTCGAACCAGGAGTCGATGATCAACGCTTGCAGCGGATCTTCGTAGTTGCCGGTGGGGGCAGGAATGGTCTTGACCAGGCGCTCGAGCACTTCGTCAACGCCCAGGCCGGTCTTGGCGCTGCACTCGACGGCGTCGGTGGCGTCAATGCCGATGATTTTTTCGATTTCTTCTTTGACGCGGTCCGGATCGGCCTGTGGCAGGTCGATCTTGTTCAGCACCGGCATCACTTCCAGGCCTTGCTCGATGGCGGTGTAGCAGTTGGCCACGGACTGGGCTTCAACGCCCTGACCCGCGTCCACCACCAGCAGCGCACCTTCGCAGGCCGCCAGGGAACGGCTGACTTCATAGGTGAAGTCGACGTGGCCCGGGGTGTCAATGAAGTTCAGCTGGTACTTGATACCGTCTTTGGCGGTGTAGTACAGAGTAACGCTGTGGGCCTTGATGGTGATCCCGCGCTCGCGTTCGAGGTCCATGGAATCCAGTACCTGGGCTTCCATTTCACGCTCGGCAAGGCCGCCGCACATCTGGATGAATCGATCGGCCAGCGTCGACTTACCATGGTCAATGTGGGCGATGATGGAGAAATTGCGGATATGACTCAAATCACTCACGGATCAACACTCAAAAAGGCTGCAGGCAGATTGCCCGCTGAAAAATAGCCGGGAATTGTACCTGAAGCATCGGCCAGACGTCATCTTTGCTGACCAGAACAAAAATGCCCCACTCATTCGAGCGGGGCATTTTTTGTGCATAAGAGCGGTATCAGCCAGCTCGGCGCAGCAGCCAGAACCCGGCCAGAGCGCAGATGGCGGTCGGCACCAGCACCGCAAACAGAGGGGAGAAACCGAATACCAGGCTCGACGGGCCTAGCAGGTCCTGGGCGATGCGGAATGTGAAGCCCACCAACACGCCAGTAAACACACGCTGACCCAGGGTCACGGAACGCAATGGGCCGAAGATGAACGAGATCGCCATCAACACCAGCGCGGCGGTTACCACTGGCTGCAACACCTTGACCCAAAACGCCAGCCAGTAACGACCGTTGTTCAGCCCTTGCTCCTTGAGGTAGTGGATGTAACTCCACAACCCGGAGATAGGCAGGCTTTCCGGGATCATCACCACGGTGTTGAGCAATTCCGGCTTGAGAGAGATGTCCCACTCTTCGCTTGGCTCATTGATCACTTCGGTGCTGGCCTTGGTGCCTTGGCCGACATTGCGGAAGTGAGTGGTAGTGATGTCCGTCAGTTGCCATTTTTCGCCGCTGTACTGCGCACGTTTGGCGAAGCTGGACGACAGCATGTGACGTTCTTTATCAAAAGTGTAACGCGTCACACCGATCAACAGGCCGCCCGGTTGCACGGCGTTGATGTGGATGAACTCATCACCCTGGCGATGCCACAGGCCATG
The DNA here is from genome assembly GCF_054062775.1 of Pseudomonas sp. TE3911. Classification (NCBI taxonomy): domain Bacteria; kingdom Pseudomonadati; phylum Pseudomonadota; class Gammaproteobacteria; order Pseudomonadales; family Pseudomonadaceae; genus Pseudomonas; species Pseudomonas sp. TE3911. The sequence goes on from NZ_JBSSFP010000001.1 coordinate 4,266,690, forward strand.
CTTGGCGCTTTGCGCATCGCCCGAACCCTGCGCCAGGGCGCGGTTGGCTTGGGCGGTGGTTTCGGCCGGCGGCGCGACGTATTCACCGATCAGCACGCTGCACAGCATCAGCAGCAACATGGGCTTCATCACCGCCCAGACGATACGGCCGATGGACACCCCGGCGGCACGCATGATGGTCAGTTCGCTGTTGCTGGCCAGGCTGCCCAGGCCAATCAGACAGCCGATTAGCGCAGCCATCGGCATCATGTCGTAGAGCCGACGCGGCGCGGTGAGTGCCACGTAGCTCAGTACATCCCACACAGTGTAGGTGTCGCTCACGTTGCCCACTTCATCGATGAAGGCGAACAACGAGGCAAGGCCCAGGATGATGCCCAGAACCGCCAGAATGGCGATCAGGACGCTGCTACCAATGTAGCGATCGAGCTTAGCCACGAGCCAACTCCTTCTGGCCGCGACGGCTCAACATTTTCAAACGGATAGGTTCCCAGTAGAGCAGGCCCAGGCCGATCACCAGGAAGATCCCGTGCACCCACCACAACCCCAGGGTCGGCGAAAGCTTGCCCTTCTCCAGGGAGCCGCGAGCGGAAATCAGAATGGTGAGGTAAGCCATGTACAGCAGGATCGCCGGCAACAGTTTGAGGAAGCGGCCCTGACGCGGGTTGACGCGCGACAACGGCACGGCCATCAAGGTCACGATAAACACCAGCAGTGGCAGAGAAATACGCCATTGCAGCTCGGCAATGGAGCGCAGTTCCTTGCTGCCGAACAAATCCTTCGTGGGGATGGCGTCGCGGTCAGTCACCTCGTCGCTGACATCCGGACGGGCGAGCAACACGCCGTAAGTGTCGTACTTGATGGCGCGGTAGTCGGCCTGGCCGGGACTGCCGTCATAGCGATAGCCGTTCTCCAGGATCAGGTAGCGACTGCCATCGGGACGCACGTCCTGGCGACCGGACTCGGCCACCAGCACGGAGATGCCACGGTCTTTCTTGTCCTGGCCCAGGCGCTTCTCGGAGATGAACACCCCGCCCAGGTTGGCACGGTCTTCGGTCAGGGTTTCGGTATAGGTGACCCGCGTGCCGTCATTGAGTGCCTGGAAGCGGCCCGGCTCAAGGGTGTCGAACTCGGTCATCGCGTCCTGCTTGTTCAGCACCAGCTGGAACTGCATGGCGCCCTGGGGGGCCAGGCTCAGGCTCAGCCAGGCAACGATAAGCGCGATGCCGGCTGCCGGGATCATGGTCATGCCGAGCAGACGCTGCTGGCTCATGCCGGTGGCCGAGAGCACAGTCATTTCGCTTTCGAGGTACAAACGACCGTAGGCCAACAGGATCCCGAGGAACAGGCCCAGCGGCAGGATCAGTTGCAGGAACCCCGGCAGGCGAAAGCCCATGATCAGGAACAACGAGCCTGGATCCAGGGCGCCCGAAGCGGCTTGGGCCAGGTATTTGACGAAACGACCACTCATGATGATGACCAACAGGACCGCACTCACGGCACTCAGGGTCAACAGGACTTCGCGGGATAGATAACGGAAGACAATCAAACCAGACACTCCAGGGTTGTCAGGCTAAGGCGGCCAAACAAGCAAGCATACCGAGTCAGCCCCTTTACGCAGGGCCGATTAAAAAGATGGCGCATTATCCTGTGATTGACCGCGCCTGTCACTGCGCAACCTCATACGCGGGTACAAAGCGCGTACGAAGGGTTGTCAGGCTCCGCCGGCGAGGTTCAAACTGCGGCCTTTGTCGCTGGCGGTTTACACAGCTGCCACGCTTTAAAGCCTGGATACAAATACCAGGCTCTCAGACCTTTATAAGGGACCCGAAAATGGAATTGGTTGTAAAAAGCGTTAGCCCCGAAACGTTGAAAACCGCCACCCTCGTGGTCGCCATCGGCGAAGGCCGCAAGCTCGGCGTGGCCGCCAAGCAACTCGACGAACTCAGCGGCGGCGCCATCAGCGCCGTGCTCAAGCGCGGCGACCTGGCCGGCAAAGTCGGTCAGAGCCTGCTGTTGCAGAGCCTGCCTAACCTCAAGGCCGACCGCGTTTTGCTGGTCGGCGTGGGCAAAGACGCTGAGCTGGGCGACCGCCCGTTCCGCAAGATCATCAGCGGCATCCTCAGCACCCTGAAGGGCCTGGGCGGTGGCGATGCGACACTGGCTCTCGACGAAATCGTGGTCAAAGGCCGCGACAGCTACGGCAAGACGCGCCTGCTGGCAGAGACCCTGGTGGACGGCGGCTATATCTTCGACCAGTTCAAGAGCCAGAAAGCCGAACCCCGCGCCCTGAAGAAAATCACCCTGCTGACCATCAAGGCCGCGCAGGCTGAAGTTCAGCGCGCTGTAACCCACGCTACCGCGATTGCCAACGGCATGTCGTTTACCCGCGACTTGGGTAACCTGCCGCCGAACATCTGCCACCCGACCTACCTGGGCGAGCAAGCCAAGGCGCTGGGCAAAGAGTTCAAGGGGCTGAAAGTTGAAGTGCTGGACGAGAAAAAGATCAAGGAACTGGGCATGGGCTCGTTCTACGCCGTGGGCCAGGGCAGCGACCAGCCACCACGCCTGATCGTGATGCAATACAACGGCGGCAAGAAGTCCGAGAAGCCTTACGCACTGGTCGGCAAAGGGATCACCTTCGACACCGGCGGCATCAGCCTCAAGCCGGGCGCGGGCATGGATGAGATGAAGTACGACATGGGCGGCGCCGCCAGCGTGTTCGGCACCCTGCGTGCCGTACTGGAGCTCAAGCTGCCGATCAACCTGGTGTGCATCCTGGCCTGCGCCGAGAATATGCCGAGCGGCGGCGCTGCCCGCCCAGGGGATATCGTCACCACCATGAGCGGCCAGACCGTCGAAATCCTCAACACCGACGCCGAAGGCCGTCTGGTGCTGTGCGATGCCCTGACCTACGCCGAGCGCTTCAAGCCGCAAGCCGTAATCGACATCGCCACCCTGACCGGTGCGTGCATCGTTGCCCTGGGCTCCCACACGTCGGGCTTGCTGGGTAACAACGACGAGCTGATCGAGCAACTGCTCAGCGCGGGCAAGGCTGCCGACGATCGCGCCTGGCAACTGCCGCTGTTCGATGAATACCAAGAACAGCTGGACAGCCCGTTCGCCGACATCGCCAACATCGGCGGCCCGAAAGCCGGCACCATCACCGCTGCCTGCTTCCTGTCGCGCTTCGCCAAGAACTTCAACTGGGCGCACCTGGACATCGCCGGCACGGCCTGGACCAGCGGCGGCAAGGACAAGGGCGCCACTGGCCGCCCGGTTCCGCTGCTGACCCAGTACCTGCTGGATCGCGCAAAGGCCTGAAACTGAAGATGCCGGGGCGGCCATCACGCCGCTCCGGTCTCAGGAACCGCAATGACCCAAGTCGACTTCTATATATTGCCCAGCGCCGACCCGCTCGCGCGCCTGGACTTTGCCTGCAAACTCACCGAAAAAGCCTGGCGCATGGGCCATCGCATCTACCTGCACTGCAGCGATGCCGCTCAACGCGACGAGCTCGACGCCCGCCTGTGGCGCTTCAAGGGTGAAAGCTTCGTGCCCCACGGCCCTGCCGAATCACAACCTGAAGGTCTGATAGTGCTGGGGCTGGGTGACAACTGCGGCGATCACCATGACCTGCTGGTCAACCTGGACCTGAAAGTACCGCCGTTCGCCAAGGCCTTCGCCCGTGTGGCGGAAGTGGTGGTGGAAGATCCGGCTATTCGTCAGGCCGCGCGGGAGAGTTTCCGTTTCTACCGCGAACAGGGCTATCCTTTGCAAGATCACCGGCTACAACGACTTTGAGCACACGATGGACACTTCCAACCCTGTAAAAAAAGATGACCACCTGCTGGACGACCTGGAGTCGATCCGTCAGTTGCTGGGTGATGATGGCTTGCAACCGCCGCTGCTGACCGAACCGGTCGACGGCGAGGTACAGATTCCGTTGCTGTTTGACATGGTGGGCGGCAAACCTGCGCCGGCACCGGTCGAACTGCCCGTCGTAGAACCAGCCCCCGTTGCCGCCGCTGCCGAGAAAACCCCCGACGCCCTGCTGCTGCATCTAGATAACGAACTGCGCGCCGCCGCGCAATTGATCATGCAAGACGTGATCGACGACTTTGCCCCGCATATCGAAACCGAGATCAAGCGCCGAATGGATGCGCGAATGGAACGGTTGCTCAGCCAGTACCAGTCTTAAACCGTGCATAGATCCCCTGTGGGAGGGGGCTCGCCCCCGATAGCGGTGTATCCGTCAGCCCATGTATGGTTGACACATTGCCATCGGGGGGGCGAGCCCCCTCCCACATTGACCGGCGCACGCCTTTAGCCCGTCTTCGCCTCGCCCTGCGCCCTATCCCCCGTTATACTTGCCGGCTTTCCTGAATATATGCCAACTAGGGTCCCGCCGCGCATGGATAAGACCTACCAGCCGCACGCTATTGAAACTTCCTGGTACAACACCTGGGAGTCCGAGAACTATTTCGCTCCGCAAGGTGCGGGCGAGTCCTACACCATCATGATTCCGCCACCGAACGTCACTGGCAGCCTGCACATGGGCCATGGCTTCAACAATGCGATCATGGATGCGTTGATCCGTTTCCGCCGCATGCAGGGTCGTAACACCCTGTGGCAACCGGGCACCGACCACGCCGGTATCGCCACCCAGATGCTGGTGGAGCGCCAACTCGAAGCCACCGGCCAGAGCCGTCACGACTTGGGCCGTGAGAAATTCCTGGAAAAGATCTGGGAATGGAAAGACCAATCCGGCGGCAACATCAGCCGTCAGATCCGTCGCCTGGGCTCGTCCGTCGACTGGAGCCGCGAGCGTTTCACCATGGACGACGGCCTGTCCGAATCCGTGAAAGAAGCCTTCGTGCGCCTGCATGAAGACGGCCTGATCTACCGCGGCAAGCGCCTGGTCAACTGGGACACCAAGTTGCACACGGCGATTTCCGACCTCGAAGTGGAAAACCACGACGAGAAAGGCTTCCTGTGGAACCTCAAGTACCCGCTGGCCGACGGCGCCAAGACCGCTGAAGGCAACGACTACCTGATCGTCGCCACCACCCGTCCGGAAACCATGCTCGGCGATGCCGCCGTCGCGGTTAACCCGAACGACGAACGCTACCAGGCACTGATCGGCAAGTTCGTCGACCTGCCATTGGTTGGCCGTCGCATCCCGATCATCGCGGACGACTACTGCGATCCCGAATTCGGCACCGGCTGCGTGAAGATCACCCCGGCCCACGACTTCAACGACTACGAAGTCGGCAAGCGCCACAACCTGCCGCTGCTGAACATCTTCGATAAAAATGCCGCCGTACTGCCGGCCTGCCAGGTGTTCAACCTGGACGGCACGCTGAACGAAAGCATCGACGGCAAGATCCCGGCCGAATACGCCGGCCTCGACCGTTTCGAAGCACGCAAGCAGATCGTGGCCGCTTTCGATGCCGCCGGCCTGCTGGTCAGCGTTGACGACCACGGCCTGAAAGTGCCGAAGGGCGACCGCTCCGGCACTGTGATCGAGCCGTGGCTGACCGACCAGTGGTACGTGTCCACCAAGCCGCTGGCTGAGCCTGCGATTGCTGCCGTAGAAGATGGCCGTATCCAGTTCGTACCTAAACAGTACGAAAACATGTACTTCTCGTGGATGCGCGACATCCAGGATTGGTGCATCAGCCGTCAACTGTGGTGGGGCCACCGCATTCCGGCCTGGTACGACGAGTCGGGCAAGGTCTATGTAGGCCGCGACGAAGCCGAAGTGCGTGCCAAGCACAACCTCGGCCCGGACGTGGCGCTGCAACAGGACAACGACGTACTGGATACCTGGTTCAGCTCTGGCCTGTGGACGTTCTCCACCCTGGGCTGGCCGCAGCAGACCGAATTCCTCAAGAAATTCCACTCCACCGACGTGCTGGTGACCGGCTTCGACATCATTTTCTTCTGGGTTGCCCGGATGATCATGCTGACCATGCACTTGGTGAAGAACGAGGACGGCACGCCGCAGGTTCCGTTCAAGACCGTGTATGTGCACGGCCTCGTGCGTGATGGCCAGGGCCAGAAAATGTCCAAGTCGAAGGGCAACGTCCTGGACCCGCTGGACATCATCGACGGCATCGACCTGGAAACACTGGTGCAGAAGCGCACTTCGGGCTTGATGCAGCCGAAACTGGCAAAGAAGATCGAAAAGCAGACCCGCGACGAGTTCGCTGACGGCATCGCCAGCTACGGCACCGACGCCCTGCGCTTCACCTTCTGCTCGTTGGCGTCTACCGGTCGCGACATCAAGTTCGACATGGGCCGCGTCGAAGGCTATCGCAACTTCTGCAACAAGATCTGGAACGCCGCGCGCTACGTGCTGGATAAAGGTGAAGACTGCGGCCAGAACGGCGAAGCCTATGAGCTGAGCCTGGCCGACCGCTGGATCATCTCGCAGCTGCAACGCACCGAAGCCGAAGTGACCCGCCAACTCGACCAGTTCCGTTTCGACCTGGCCGCGCAAGCCTTGTACGAGTTCATTTGGAACCAGTATTGCGACTGGTACCTGGAGCTGTCCAAGCCCGTGCTGTGGGACGAAAACGCACCGGTCGAACGCCAGCGCGGCACCCGTCGTACCCTGGTACGCGTGCTGGAAGTGGCGTTGCGCCTGGCGCATCCGTTCATGCCGTTCATCACCGAAGAAATCTGGCAGCGCCTCGCGCCGCTGGCCGGTATCGAAGGCAAGACCATCATGCTGCAGCCTTGGCCGGTGGCCAATGAAGCACGTATCGATGAAGCCGCTGAAAGCGATATCGAATGGCTCAAGACCCTGATGCTCGGCACGCGCAACATCCGCGCAGAAATGAACATCGGGCCGGGCAAGCCGTTGGCGGTGTTCGTGAAGAACGCCAGTGCCGAGGACCAGCGTCGCCTTACCGAAAACGATGCACTGCTCAAGAAACTGGCGAAGCTGGAGTCGATCACCGTATTGGCTGATGGCGCCGAAGCACCGTTGTCCGCTACCGCGCTGGTTGGCGACATGGAAGTGCTGGTGCCAATGGCCGGTTTGATCGACAAGGGCGCAGAGCTGGCCCGTCTCGACAAAGAAATTGCGCGCCTGCAAGGCGAAGTGCAGCGGGTGGGCGGCAAGCTGTCCAACGCGGCATTCGTCGACAAGGCGCCAGCTGAAGTGATCGAGAAAGAGCGCGCCAAGCTCGCCGAGGCCGAACAGGCCCTGGGCAAGTTGGCGGAGCAACATGCGCGGATCTCCAGCCTTTAAGGTGGAATCAGCGTGAAAAAAGAGACCTTCGGGTCTCTTTTTTTATTTGCGAACCCGGTCAATGTGGGAGGGGGCTTGCCCCCGATTGCAGTGCATCAGCCTGAATATCTTTGACTGTCACACCGCCATCAGGGGCAAGCCCCCTCCCACATTTGCCCGGGTCAGGCTCAAGATGTGTGACAATGCCCACCACTTTGAGCCAACACCAGAATCAACATGACCGCCCCCACTACGCCCAAACCTCCGCGCAAGAAGCCTAAAACCGCTGCCACGGCCAAACCCGTCGCGCCGCGCAAAGAGGCCACCCTGCACCCGCGCAACCGCCACACAGGCCGTTACGACTTCCCGGCGCTGATCAAGACCACGCCGGAACTGGCGAAATTCGTAATCCTCAACCCCTACGGTAAGGAAAGCATCGACTTCGCCAGCCCTGACGCCGTGCGGGTATTCAACCGGGCGTTGCTCAAGTCGTTCTATGGCATCCAGCATTGGGATATCCCGCAGGATTACCTGTGCCCGCCGGTGCCGGGACGTGCGGACTATGTGCACTTCCTCGCCGACCTGCTGGCCAGCGTCAACGAAGGCAAGATTCCCCGTGGTTCCATCGTCAAGGTGTTGGACATCGGCATGGGCGCTAACTGCGTCTATCCGCTGATTGGCTACATGGAGTACCGCTGGAACTTCCTTGGCTCGGAAGTCGACCCTATCGCCGTAGCCGCTGCCAAGGCCATCGTGCAGTCCAACGACCTGAGCAAGGTCATCCAACTGCGCCAGCAAAACAACCCCAAGCACATCCTGTTGGGCCTGCTGGAACCTGGCGAGCGCTTTGACCTGACCATGTGCAACCCGCCCTTCCATGCGTCCATGGACGAAGCCACCAAGGGCAGCGAACGCAAGTGGCGCGCGTTGGGCAAGGCTGATCCGAAGCGCAAATTGCCGGTGCTGAACTTCGGTGGCCAGTCGGCCGAGTTGTGGTGTGAAGGCGGTGAAGCGCGGTTCGTGACGCAGTTGATCGCTGAAAGCGCGAATTTTGCCCATAAGGTGCTGTGGTTCAGCACCCTGGTATCAAAAGCGTCGAACTTGCCCGCCATTGAAACAGCCCTGAAAAAAGCCGGCGTGCTGGAAAGCCAGGTGGTGGAGATGTCCCAGGGTCAGAAGCAAAGCCGTTTCGTGGCATGGACTTTCCAGACCAAGAACGAGCAGCAGATCTGGCGCCAACGCTGGGTTCGCGATTAATAAATCGCAGGCAACAAAAAACCGTGCCCGGATTGCTCCGGAGCACGGTTTTTTTTTGCTGCGTCTTACTTGTTAACAGCGTCGGTCAGGCCTTTGGCCACAACCAGCTTGATAACTTTCTTGGCAGCGATTTCGATGGCAGCGCCAGTCGAAGGGTTACGGCCAGTACGGGCTGGACGCTCGGTCACTTTCAGTTTGCCAACGCCTGGCAGAGTGATTTCGCCGCCGTTTTCCAGCTGATCAGCAACAACTTGGCTCAGTTGGTCCAGCAGAGCGCGCACGGTAGTTTTCGGTGCGTCTACTGCTTCAGCCAGGTCAGCGATCAGTTGGTCTTTAGTAATAGCCATTGTGGTGTTCCTTCCCTATCAAATTCATATGGATTGCAGAGTGCAGTGTCAGCCGTCGAGCCCGACCGTCTAGGCCTGGCACCCCAGGCTTATAACCTCGGAGAACGGGGTTATAGATGCTTGAAACGGGGATTGGTTCGACCTGACAGATGCTGAATGCACGCTTAACGCCGAGACTTGGCGTAAGACGGGGCAAAACTAGCACAGAGACGGGGAAATATCCGCCTCTACCTACCCATTTGGTCAGCTTTATCGCTCTAAACCGTCAAAAAAAGGAATATACCCGGTCGGACCCCACCCAAAACGCCCTTCGAAGCGCGTCTTGACCAATGGGTGCGGTACACTGGGCGACTTTTCGGGGAGGCCAACCGCTCCCCTTCAACCAGCCGAGAAGCCCATGCCGATCCGTCATTGCATCGTCCACCTGATCGACAAAAAACCCGACGGCACGCCCGCAGTTCTCCACGCGCGCGACTCGGAGCTCTCCGAATCCGCCGCCATCGAGAATATGCTTGCCGACCTCAACGAGAGCTACAACGCCAAACAAGGCAAGGCCTGGGGTTTCTTCCATGCCGAGTCCGGCGCGCACCCGTTCAGTGGCTGGTTGAAGGAATATTTCGAGGGTGGCCAGGATTTCACCACCTTCAGCCGCACCGCCGTTGAGCATCTGCAGAAGCTGATGGAGGAATCCAACCTCTCCACCGGCGGCCACGTACTGTTCGCCCACTACCAGCAAGGCATGACCGATTACCTGGCCATCGCCCTGCTGCACCACAGCGAAGGCGTAGCGGTAACCGACGAGCTGGACGTGACTCCGTCGCGCCACCTGGACTTGGGCCAACTGCACCTGGCCGCACGGATCAACGTGTCGGAGTGGCAGAACAACAAGCAATCCAAGCAGTACATCTCGTTTATCAAAGGCAAGAATGGCAAGAAAGTCTCGGAGTACTTCCGCGACTTTATCGGCTGCCAGGAAGGCGTCGACGGTCCGGGCGAGACCCGCACCCTGCTCAAGGCCTTCAGCGACTTCGTGGAAAGCGAAGACCTGCCGGACGAGTCCGCCCGCGAGAAAACCAAAACCTTGGTGGACTACGCCAGCAGCCAGGCCAAGCTAGGCGAGCCCATGGGCCTGGAAGAACTGTCGGGCTTGATCGATGAAGATCGACCAAAGGCGTTCTACGACCATATCCGCAACAAGGACTACGGCCTGTCGCCGGAAATCCCCGCCGATAAGCGCACCCTTAACCAGTTCCGCCGCTTCACCGGGCGCGCCGAAGGGCTGTCGATCAGTTTTGAAGCGCACCTGCTGGGCGACAAGATTGAGTACGACGAAGCCGCTGGCACCCTGATCATCAAGGGCCTGCCGACCCAACTGACTGACCAGCTCAAGCGCCGTAACTGATGCTCAGCGGGGTTCTCAAGAAAGTCCTGTTGGTGTTGCTGGTGGTGGTGGTTATCCAGAACTGGGGCAAGATCGAACGGCTATTCAACCCCTCGCAGGTGGTTTCAGAGCAGGTCCGCACTTCGGCGCGGGTGGTGCTCTATGCCACCGAGTGGTGTGGCTACTGCAAGCAGATCCGGCGCTTCCTGGATCAGAAAGGCATTCCGTACCAGACCTTCGACATCGAGAAGGACGCCCCTGCGCGCAAGGCGTATGAGGCGTTGGGCGGTGGCGGGATTCCGTTTGTGGATGTGAATGGGACGCTGATTCGCGATTACAACCCTGAGGCGATCATGGCGGCGCTGAAATAATCAGCGCACCACGATCACCCGTCCCAGCAGGCTGTGCTGTTCAAACCCCAGCACTGCCTGCAACGCGTTCAGCACGGCCTGCGGGTCTTTGCTCGGGAAGCTGCCACTGACCCGCTTGGCGCCCATATCTTCGTTGAGCAGCAGGATGCGGCCAGGGTAGTAACGCCCCAAATCCTTCACCACATCGGCGAGCGGTGCCTTGTAGTAGTTGAGCCAGCCGTCGCGCCAGGCCAGGCGCGATTCGCTGTCGACCGCGTGCAGGGGATCGGCAATGCCATCGGCGTAAGCCACTTGCTGACCTGCCGTCAGAATTTGCTGCTGGCCCTGCTCCGACGGCGTCACGCCGACCCGCCCCGACAACACCGTCACTTGAGCGCCCGCTGGTTGCAGGCGTACTTCGAATTGTGTGCCGAGCACCCGCGCTTCACCGCTGCCCGCCCCCACCACAAAGGACTCGCCGGTGTGGGTCACGCTGAAAAAACCGGCGCCGCGACGCAGCTGGATATGCCGCTCGCCATGGCTGAAATCCACGGCAATTGCGCTGTCGGCATCCAGGGTGACTTGAGATTGATCCGCCAGGGTGACGGTTTTTATTTCTCCTGGCGCCGTCACGTAATCGGCGCCGAAATCATCGACCCAACGCGACGGCTGCCAACCTGCGCCCATGGACACCATCAACAGCAGGCAGGCAGCCATGGCCAGGGCGCCGGACCAGCGCACGACACGTGAACGTTTCGCGGTGTTCATCGTATTGAGGTAGCCCTGCAATGCCAGGGCTTCTTCTTCCGCCAGGGCGCGTGCAGGTACTTCGCTTAGCTCCCAGAGCACCTGGGCCTGGGCGTAGGCCTCGACGTGTGCCGGGTTGGCGCGCAGCCAGTGGCTGAACGTCGCCTGGTCGCCGCTGCTGGGTTGGTCGTGCAACAGACTCAGCCAGGCCAGTGCGGCGTGTTCCTGCTCGGGCGTGGGGGTGACGTTCACGGTGCTTTCCCTGGCGTGCGTGGAGGCGATGGGTCGCGAAGGCTGGCCTTGCAAGCTTCGAGGGCACGCATCATATGTTTTTCCACGGCACTTTGGGACAGGCCCATGGCCTTGGCGATTTCCGCATATTTGCGGCCATGGATGCGGTTGAGCAGGAAAATCTGCCGAGTGCGCTCGGGCAGGCTGCGCAAGGCGGCTTCGACATGGCGCAGGTCGTTACCCGCTTCCAGTGCGGCCTGGGGTTCAGAGCCCTGGTTGTCCTGCTGCTCGGGCAACCAACCTTCGCTGCTGCGCACCCGCGCGCCTTCGCTGCGCAGGTGGTCGATGGCGATATTGCCGGCGCAGCGCAGCAGGTAGGTGCTGAGCTCTTCGACCTGCACCAGCGGCCGGCGCCAGAAGCGTAGAAACAGATCCTGCACCAGGTCGGCCGCCGTGGCGCGGCAGCCTACACGTCGACTCACCAAGGCTTCCATCTGCGAACGCTGGGACAGAAACACCTGCAGAAAATGCGCACGCCCACCCGCCGCATCAGCTTGCGAGCTGTCCTGGGATTCGGGTGGGGTGCTGATCATCATGGCTTGGGCTCAGAGGGTGGCGAAGGCCGCAACGGGGCTCGCCAGCAGGCCGGCGCCCGCGAGGATCAAGGCCAGCCTTGGCCGATACGGCAACAGCAACACCAGCAGCAGCGCGCTGAGCATCAATACAGCGCACCACTCCACCAATCCCAGGCCCCAGCCAGCCACGCTCACGGCGGGCCAGATCGCGACGGCAAGCAGCAACCCGCCAGCCACACGCAAACCCAGGCGTCGACGAGGCGATGGCTTGCTGTGCAGCAGTTCGCCGTGATGGCGATCGGTGGACAAGCACAGAGCGGTAAACCCGGCATAGCACATCAGCAGCGCGAGGAGCATTCAATTGGCCTCTTGCTTGAGGTTGAGCGGACGCGCCCGTTCAGCCTTGGGCTGCGGTGCCGTGCGGTGGTGCATCTTCCACGCCGCCCAGGCGAGAAACACGCCGCTGCCCAGACAGGTCAGATCAAAGCCGGCCATCGCCCAGTCACCACGGGCCAGGGACACGCCCAAAGCGTGGTCGGTGGTGATTGCGTTGAGCAGTGGCACCGCGGCAAACAACAACGCACCGACGCTCAATTGCTCGACCCAACCCTGGCGCCCACGACGCACAATGGCGTGCAACAGGCTCAGGCCCCAGGCGATAAAGAAGGTCTGCACTTCCCAATCGGAGCGTTCGGCGAGGCTCACCGGCAGCAGGCGGTTGGCCCAGAAGAACGCTGCAATGGCGATCAGCAAACCGGACATGCTGGCGATATTCAGCACTTCCACCAGTCGCAGCTCAAACGGCATCACACCGGTTTTGGCATGTTTGAGTTGGCGCTTGCCAAGCCAGATCACCAGCCCGGTGCCGATCATCGCAGTGCCTGCCAGGCCGCAGATGAAGTACAACCAGCGCAGCACCGGCCCAGCGAAATGCCCCATGTGCAGGCCGTAGAAACTGCCGCCGACCATGGCGGTCAACGATTGCCCGTCGCTGGCCCGCAACAGTTCGCCGGTGTGCCCGTTAAACGACACAATGCTGTCGAATTCATGCACCACGCTGTCGGAACTTGCGCGGAACACATTGACCGACGCGTTGACATCACCGGGGTTATTCACCCCGATCCGCCCTACGTGGCCACCCTCCCATTGCGCCCGCGCTTGCTCGTACATCGGCAGCAGCGGCGCCAATTCGCCCGGCTGCCCCGACGCCGGCGCGTTGTTGGTCGCGGGGAATATCTCGTTGAAAAATGCGCGGGTGTCGTTGCCATAGGAGGCCATGATCGGCGCCGGCATCACCATGCTCATAAAGATCACCAGGCTGCTGTACGTGATCATCAGGTGAAACGGCAGCACGAGCACACCCACCGCGTTATGCCCGTCGAGCCAGGAGCGCTGGCCTTTACGGGGGCGGAAGGTGAAGAAGTCCTTGAATATTTTCTTGTGGGTGATGATGCCGGTGATCAGCGCCACGAACATCACCATCGCAGCGAGGGTGGACAGCCAGCGGCCCCAGGGGTGCGGCATTTGCAGTTGGAAGTGGAAACGGTAGAAGAAATCCCCGCCCATGCTTTCGCGGGCCTCTACGGCTTGGCCGCTGACGGGGTCGAGGGTTTTGCGCATGAAATTGCCGCGGCGGCCGGGGTCGAGCTTGTCTTGCCACATGACCGACAGTCCGGGGTCGCGGCTATCCGGCAGGGCGATAAACCAGCGTGCCGCTGTGGGTGCCACCTGCTGCAGGTAGGTTTGCGCGACGCTGAGGCTGCGCGCATTGTCCAACGGATGAGCCTGGACCTCGGGCTGCATCCAGTGGCTGATCTCATCCTTGAAGTAAGACAGCGTGCCCGTCAGGAAAATCGCAAACAGCAGCCAGCCGAAGATCAAGCCCGCCCAGGTATGCAGCCAGGCCATGGCCTGGCGAAATCCCTCTTTCATGTGCGCACCATCCACAAGCCCACACCCGCCAAAGCGGCAAAGAGTGCGCTCGGCAGCATCACGCCAAACCAGGCGCGCCAAGCCGTACGGCAGGCGAAGCACCAGAGTACGGCCAGCAAATAGAACACAAATGAACTCATCATCCCGGTGATCACGGCGTCGGCGCGAGAAGTTGGCATCCACAATGCCAGGCAGATGGCGGCGAGGGAGGCCATGAGGTAGCCACCGACCACGGCCGCCAGCACGCGGGAGGTGACAGCCAAGCGGTAGAGCGCGGGAAGCGAAGTTTTGCTTTTCATGCGGGAGGCGCCAGGTTCATCAGCGCGCAATATTAATGATAAATATTCTCATAAGCAAAAGAGAACGGATGAAACACCTGCTCTGCCGGATTGCCGAACCGGGTCTCGGGCCATACAATGCGAACAATTCTTGTTCTCTAAAGCATGCCGATGCTTGCGGAGTGTTTGCGTTGAGCCCGTCCAACACCGTCGAAGTTCTGTACAACGACCATCACCACTGGCTCACCGGCTGGTTGCGACGCAAGCTCGGCTGCCCGGAAAGTGCTGCCGACCTGGCGCAGGACACCTTCGTCCGCGTACTCACTGCAAGGGAAACGCCCACGCTGGTCGAGCCGCGCGCGTTTCTCACCACCGTGGCCAAGCGCGTGCTCTTCAACTTCTATCGCCGCCAGGACCTCGAACGCGCCTATCTTGACGCCCTCGCACAAATGCCCGAACACGTGGCGCCGTCGGAAGAAGAACGCGCAATCATCCTGCAAACCCTGGTCGAGCTGGATCAACTGCTCGCCGGCTTGCCCACACAGGTCAAGCGCGCGTTCCTGCTGGCCCAGCTCGATGGCCTGACCTACGCGCAGATCGGCGCTGAACTGGGCATTTCCATTGCCACCGTCAAACGCCACCTGAATAAAGCCGCCATGCGCTGCTACTTTGCCCTATGAACGTCTCGACCCAAGTCGCCGAACAGGCCGTGCGCTGGCTGATGGAAATGCAGCAAGGCGCGCTCAACCCACGCCAACAGGCCGCCTGGCAACACTGGCTGAATGCCCACAGCGAGCACCAGCGCGCCTGGGACCATATCCAGCGCGTTAACCAGCGCCTGCGCGGCATGCCCTCGCCCCTGGCTCACGCCGCGTTGAATGCGCCGACGTCTACCAGCCGGCGGCAGGCGCTGAAGTTGCTGTTGATCCTCGGCGCTGGCTCGGCAGCCGCCTGGAGCCTGCGCCAGCAGCATATTCTGCCGCCCCTGACCGCCGACTACCGCAGCCCCGTGGGCCAACGCCGCAAGGTGCAATTGGCCGACGGCAGCCAGTTGCAGCTCAATACCGGCAGTGCCGTAGATGTACATTTTGATGGCCAGCAACGGCTGATCCGACTGCTCGAAGGCGAGATCATGCTGAACGGCATCGCGGGCAACACGCCATTGCGCGTCCTTACCGGCCAGGGCCTGCTCAGCAGCCAAGCGGCGCGCCTGAACGTACGTCAGTTCAACGACCACACCCAGCTGGCGGTGCTCGACGGCCAAGTCGAGGTGATGCCCAACACCTACAGCGGCCTGCCGCTGACAGTCGAAGCGGCGCGCCAAGTCAATTTCACCCGCAAAGGCTGGGACACCCCGCGCCCCACCGACGCCAACAGCGGCGCCTGGGCCGACGGCATGCTGGTGGCTGCACACATGCGCCTGGAAGATTTCCTCGGCGAACTGGGCCGCTATCGTCGCGGCCAGGTCAATTGCGATCCGCAGGTTGCCAATTTATTGATCTCTGGCAGCTACCCGCTGGACGACAGCGAACGCATTCTCAACCTGTTGGAAGTCAGCCTGCCGGTGAAAGTGCGGCGTTTTACCCGCTATTGGGTGACAGTGCAGGCGCGCGCCTGAAATTATTTTCTGTACCTGTGAGCCGTTTTCCACACCTCGCGTGACAGAGAAGGAAAGCCACCTTGATCCTTCCTTCTCAGGACCGCTCTTCATGCCCCAGCAGCCGACCCTAATCGCCCGCACCTTGCGCCAACTGTTACTGGGCGCCAGCCTCAGTTTCGCAGTATTGCCCCCGGTGATGGCCGCCGACCCCAAGCCTTATCACATTGCCCCGACCTCGCTGGAAGCGGCCCTCAATCAGTTTGGTCGCGAAGCCGGCGTATTGATTTCCTTCGGCTCCGAAATCACGGCGGGCATGCAGAGCCGTGGTTTGTCCGGCAGCTACAGCACCACCGAAGGCCTGCAAAAACTGCTGGAAGGCACAGGCCTGGAGGCCCGCCCTGAAGGTGACAACGCCTTCAGCCTGCAACCGGTAAACGCACCGGCTGCGGTAGAGCTGGCGACTTCCAGCGTGGTCGGCGACTGGCTCGGCGATGCGGCACAAACCAATGTGTTCGAACACCCCGGCGCCCGCGATGTGATCCGCCGCGAAGAGTTCGAACGCCAAGGCGCCACCCAGGCCAAGGACGTGCTCAACCGCATCCCCGGCGTCAACGCTCCGGACAACAACGGCACCGGCAGCCACGACATGGCGCTGAACTTTGGCATTCGCGGACTCAACCCGCGCCTGGCGTCGCGCTCCACCGTATTGATGGATGGCATCCCGGTGCCCTTCGCGCCGTATGGCCAGCCGCAACTGTCCTTCGCACCGATCAGCATGGGCAACATGGACGCGGTGGACGTGGTACGTGGCGGCGGCGCCGTGCGTTACGGCCCGCAGAACGTCGGCGGCGTGGTCAACTTTGTGACCCGCGCGATCCCGGATGCGCCAACGGTCAAGGGCGGCTTGCAGACTGAAACCAGCCCGTCATCCAGCCATGACGGTTTCAAGACCACCGGCAACCTGCTGGCCGGCGGCACGGCCGACAATGGCCTTGGCGGCGCGATTCTGTATTCCGGCACCCGTGGTGGCGACTGGCGCGAAAACAGCAACACGCGCATCGACGATTTGATCCTCAAGGGCAAATACCAGCTCGACGACGCCAATAGCTTCAACGCCATGGCGCAGTACTACGAAGGCCAGGCCGATATGCCCGGCGGTTTGAACGTGGCGAACTACAAGGCCGATCCGTATCAGTCCACCCGCCCCTACGACAAATTCTGGGGCCGCCGCACGATGTTCAACGTCGGCTACCGCTACGAACAGGATCGTCGAGAATTCACCGTCAACAGTTTCTTCACCAAGACCCTGCGCAGCGGTTATCTGGACCAGGGCACGTTCCTGTCGCTGTCCCCGCGTGAGTATTGGGTGCGCGGCGTGGAAACCCGCTTCGCCCAGGGCTTTGACCTCGGCCCGACCAGCCATGAAGTGGGCGTCGGCTACCGCTACATCAACGAAGCGGGTCACGAGTTGCGCTACCGCACGCCGATCTCGGCCAACAACCAGCAAATCCCCACGACTGACAGCCGCAACGACCGCGACACCCGTGGCGGCACAGAAGCCAATGCGTTCTTCGTCGATGACCGGATTGATATCGGCAAGTGGACCATCACCCCGGGCATTCGCTACGAGATGATCGAGTCCCAGCAGAGCAATAATCTGACCAACGTCAAATACAAAGGCGACTACAACACCGCGCTGCCGGCGTTGAACGTGCTCTATCACCTGACCGACGACTGGAACCTGTATGCCAACACCGAAGGTTCATTCGGCAGCGTGCAGTACAGCCAGATGCCCAACCGCGTCACCAGCGGTGAAGTCAAACCGGAAAAAGCCCGCACCTGGGAACTGGGTACCCGCTATGACAACGGCACCTTGCGCGCGGAGATCGGTGCGTTCCTGATCAACTTCGATAACCAGTATGAAAGCAACCAGACCAACGAC
The DNA here is from genome assembly GCF_054062775.1 of Pseudomonas sp. TE3911. Lineage (NCBI taxonomy): Bacteria > Pseudomonadati > Pseudomonadota > Gammaproteobacteria > Pseudomonadales > Pseudomonadaceae > Pseudomonas > Pseudomonas sp. TE3911. Next base: position 4,284,567 of record NZ_JBSSFP010000001.1, read on the forward strand.
TCGGTAATCGCCCGGGGTGAGACACGCCATCAGGGTATCGAAACCAGCGTCAACTACGCCCTCGATGGTTTGAGCCCGGCGTTGGCCGGTTTCGATGTGTACGCCACCTACGCCTACGTCGACGCCACCATCCGCGAAGACGGCCCGAACAAAGGCAACCGCGTGCCCTTCTCGTCCAAGCACAAAGGCACCCTCGGCGTGGGTTACACCGAAGGGCGCTGGAAACTCAATGTGGACAGCAGCTACCAGAGCAGCCAGTTCGCCGATAACGCCAACACCGAGGCCGAGACCGCCGACGGTGCCAACGGACGCATCCCCGGCTACATGCTGTTCAGCAGCCGCGCGGCCTATGATTTCGGCCCGCAACTGTCGGATTTGAACGTGGCGGTCGGCGTGAAGAACATCTTCAACAAGCAATACTTCACGCGCTCGTTTGACGATAACAACAAGGGCAAATACGTCGGTGAGCCACGCACGGTGTACGTGCAGACCTCCATCGCGTTCTAACTGCCCAAGCAACACACGACCTGTGGCGAGCGGGCTTGCCCCGCGTTGGACTGCGTAGCAGGCCCGGCCTTTTCAAACAAAGAGCTAAGGTCGCTTCGCAACCTAACGCGGGGCAAGCCCACTCGCCACAACAAACCCGTTTGCCTTAATAGCATGCTCGCCCTGACCCGCCGGTTCTAACTGCCCGCCAGGCAACTGGGGGTGGCTTCGACCAATGCATCGATTGCACACCGTGTCTTGGCCGGCATATGCGTGGCCGTGGGCCAGATCACATGGATGGGCGCAGGTTGCTCGCGATAGTCGGGCAATACTGCGACCAACTTCCCACGCAGCACATAGTGCGCAATCAACCAACTCGGCAACCAGGCCAGGCCGACGCCCGCGATGGCGGCATCGGCAACAGCCTGGAGGTCGTCCATCATTAACGGCGAGGCCACGCGATTGCGGTGCGGGGTGCTGCTGCGGTAGGCGATGCCGCGATGGCCGGCAAGGTCTTCGATGCATTCAATCGGCCCAACGCGCTGCAAGTACGCCGGTGACGCCGCCAGTCCCACGGCCTGCTCGCCCAGCCGACGCGCACTGAGGCGGTCGGTGTCGGGGAGCGGGCCGATCCGCACGGCGACGTCGAAGCCTTCCTGTGCCAGGTCCACCAGCCGATCGGCGAAGCTGATCTCGATTTCCAGTTCCGGATAACGCGCCATCAATCCCCACAATGCCGGGGCCGCGTAGTGGTGCCCGAAGGCCAGCGGCAAGCTGGCCCGCAAGCGGCCGCGTGGCTGTTGCCGGCCGCTTTCCAGCACCGATTCGGCAGCCTCGAGCTCCGCCAATGCCCGCAGGCAATGTTCGTAGTACGCCTGGCCGTCCTCGGTCAAACGCTGGCGGCGGGTGGAGCGCTGCAGCAGGCACGTGCCCAAGCGTGCCTCCAATCGCGCCAGGCCCTTGCCAACCGCCGAGCGTGTGAGATTCAGGCGTTCGGCGGCCTCGGTCAGGTTGCCGCTTTCGACGATTTGCAGAAACAGCTCAACGCCATCAAAACGCGGTCTGGCCATGGCTCTATTGTCGCCCTTGATTCCCCTATTAGCAGAAAACTTATCACGAATAACGAACCCTATTCCCCTGAAAATATCCCGATACCCATCCACAGGAGAATCCCATGCCACCCGTCGCCACGTTAACCGCCACCAGCCGCCCGCGCACCGCCAGGAATGGGCTGGCCCTCACTGCCGTGTGCCTCGTCGCGCTGATGTTCGGCCTGGAGATTTCCAGCGTCCCGGTGATCCTGCCGACGCTCGAGCGAGAGTTGGGCACGGGCTTCCAGGCCGCCCAATGGATCATGAACGCCTACACCTTGGCCTGTACCAGCGTGCTGATGGCGGCGGGCACATTGGCGGATCGCTTTGGCCGTCGCCGCATGCTGGTGTTGTGCCTGTGGGTGTTTGGCCTGGCCTCACTGGCCTGTGGGCTGGCCGAGGAGGCTTCGCTGCTGATCACGGCGCGGTTTGTTCAGGGCATCGGTGCCGGAGCGATGATGATTTGCCAATTCGCCATCCTGTCGCACCTGTTCAGCGAACCGGTAGCACGGGCACGGGCCTTTGCAATATGGGGCGTGATTGCTGGCGTGGGCCTGGGCTTCGGACCGATGATCGGCGCATTGATCCTGGCGGTGGCGGATTGGCGTTGGGTGTTCCTCGTGCACGTGCCCCTCACCCTGTTCACCCTGGTGCTGCTGCACATCAGCGTGCAGGAGTCCCGCGACCCGGCCGCCCGTCGCCTGGACATCGCCGGTATGCTCACCTTGACCGTGTCGGTGTTTGCCCTGGTGTACTTCATCACCCAAGGCAGCGAGCACGGCTTCGGCGCACCGGCCATGCTCGGTTGGGCGGCGTTGTCGGTGCTCGGCTTGCTGCTGTTCATCGCGGTCGAGCTTCGCAGTGCACACCCAATGTTCGACTTCTCGGTGTTCCGCATCCAGCGTTTCAACGGCGCGTTGATGGGCTCGATCGGCATGAACTTCAGCTTCTGGCCGTTCATGATCTACCTGCCGTTGTACTTCCAGGCGGGCCTGGGTTACGACACCCTGACCACCGGCGCAGCCCTACTCGCCTACACCTTGCCGACCTTGCTGGTGCCGCCGCTGGCCGAGCGCCTGGCTCTGCGCTATGGAGCCGAACGCATCATCCCCCTGGGCCTGGGCCTGATGGGCGCGGGCTTTCTGGCCATGGCCGCCGTCAACGGCGCCGAGCACCCACGTATTGAGCTGGTGCTGCTCAGTTGCGTGATCGCCGGCGTAGGCCTGGCGCTGACCAACTCGCCCACCACCAACACCACCACCGGTTCGGTGTCGGCGGACCGCGCGGGCATGGCCTCAGGCATCGACCTCAGTGCGCGGCTGATCACCCTGGCGCTCAACATTGCCCTCATGGGGTTGGTGCTGTTGCTGGGGATCAGCCATCACCTGGCCGAGGTGCTGCCCGCTGCCACGGCAATGGATTGGCCGGTTATCAGTCAAAACATTGCCGCAGGAAAACTCGAGTCAATGGGGCTGACAGTCAACGACGCTCAGGCAGCACTGCGCCACGGCGCCGGTTGGGCGATGCTGTTTGCCGGGTTGGGTGCTGGCGGGCTGGCGATGCTGAGCCGGTATTTTTTCCGACGCAGGCGCTAAACGAAAACGGGCCTGCAGATGCAGGCCCGTTTGAGGGGGTCAAAAGAAAGTTAGCCGTTGATGACAGCGTTTTCGTTTTCCAGGAATTCCTGTTCCAGCGCGTCTTCATTCACTTTGTTGATTGGCTGGTTTTTCGCGGCAGCGCGGGGCTTGCCTTGCAGTCTGCCAAACAGATGTTCCAACGCGTGGTCCAGCTTGGTGGCCGCACTGTCGATCGCTTGTTCCAGGGTATCGCCCTTGGCGGATACCGACAGTGGTTGATGGCCTTTTGGCCGCGCTTCCAGGCGGCAACTTAAATCGTGGGGACCGGGCTTGTCGCCGTTCTCATCCCGCAGATAGACCTCCACTCGGGTCAGGTCTTCTTCATAACGTTCGAGCGTGCTCTCAATGGTAGTACGTACCCACTCCTCCAGTCGGATGCTGCTTTCAATATGGTTATCGCTATTGACTTGGATTTGCATAGTTCTTCCCTTATTTCAGCTAGCTCGCGAGAGGTCACAAACTGCAACACCGGGGTGGTGAAACCATGACCTCTTGATTACACAATTGAGCAGCCAGACGAACAATTCAACCCCTTTGCAAAGATAAATCCTACATTACAAATTAAGCCTGACTACGGGCAAAAACGCTGTTAGGGTGGGGAGTTAGTTACATCTTCTTACGCTCTGTAAACGTCATAATTGCCCCTCTCCCAACGGGTGCAATCCGCGAAAAATCCCCGCTTCCTCTACCAGCCAGTCATGCACCGCGCGCACGCCCGGATGGCTCAGTGCGCCTGGCGCATACAGCAGCACATAGCGCTTGTGGTTGGGCACCGCGAGGCCGAACGGCACGATCAAGGTGCCGCGCTCCAGCTCATCGTTGAGCAAAGTACGCCGCGCAATCGCCACGCCCATACCGGCGATGGCGGCTTCTATGGTCAAGTGGTTGCGGTTGAAGGTGTGGCCGCGGCGAACATCGGCGTCGTGGTAGCCAATTGCATTCAGGTAAAACTCCCACTCGGCATACTCATAACTCCCACGCCAGGCGGTGATGTCGTGCAGCAGCGGGAAATGCACAAGGTCGGCCGGGCCATGCAAGGGCGGACGACCGCGCAACAGGCTTGGCGCACACACCGGAAATATCTGCTCATCCAGCAAGGCTGTGGATAACAGCCCAGGGTAGCTGCCGTCGTTCAAGTCGATAGCCAGGTCGAAGTCCCCCTCATGCAGGGCAATGCTGCTGTCCTCGGCAACCATGCGCAGTTGGATGTCCGGAAAGCGTTGCTGCAAGCGTGGCAAACGTGGGGTGAGCCACTTGCCGAGAAACGACGGGATCGAGCGTAGGCGCAAGGTGCCGCTGATCATCCCCGCATCGAGCCGCTGCAATTCGGCATCAATGCTGCCGTATGCCTCCCCCACCGTAGCCGCCAACCGCTGCCCCTCCGCACTCAACTCCACACCCCGCGCCCGTCGATGGAACAGCCGAAACCCAAGACGCTCCTCCAACTGGCGGATTTGTTGGCTCACCGCCCCCGGTGTGATGTGCAGTTCTTCGGCGCAGCGGGTGAACGACAGATGCCGCGCAGCGCAGGAAAACACGTGTAACCAGACATAAGTCTGGCCATGGAGAGGGCGAGCCATAGGGTTTAGTCCTGCTAAAGGGTGTCTTAGGATAATTCGTTGGTCAGTGCCGATCCAGAGGCTCAGTATCGCGCCAATTGCGCTCGTCCTACAAAACATGGCAGCGATTCCTACTCCATTGCTTGTAAGGGTTTAGCATGGCTATCAGTGTTTTTGATCTATTCAAGGTGGGCATCGGCCCGTCCAGCTCCCACACCGTCGGCCCCATGCGGGCAGCGGCGACCTTCGCCCAAGCCCTGATCGACCAGCGATTGCTTACCGAAACCCGACGGATTGAAGTGCGTTTGTACGGCTCGCTGTCCGCCACCGGCGTCGGCCATGCCACCGACCGCGCCTGCGTAATGGGCCTGATGGGTGAATGGCCGGACCGTATTGACCCCACCTCGATCAATAGCCGTATCCAGCAACTGCGCGAGACCGGCCGCTTACTGCTGGCAGGCACCCAGGACATTGCTTTCAACTGGCACACCGATCTCCTGCTGCTGGAAGAAAGCCTGCCCTACCACCCCAACGCCATGTCCCTACACGCCTATGGCGACAGCGGACTGCTTAGCGAGCAGACGTATTACTCGGTGGGCGGTGGTTTCATCATCGAAGCTGCCGAAGCAGCGTCAGGCATTGCGCCGACCAGCGATGTTGAATTGCCCTACGACTTTTCCAGCGCCGTCGAACTGCTGGCCTTGTGCAACAAGCACGGGCTGCGCGTTTCAGAGTTAATGATGGCCAACGAGCGCGCGTGGCGCAGTGACGAACAGATCCGCAGCGGCCTGCTGCATATCTGGTCGGTGATGCGCGAATGCGTGGAGCAAGGCCTGCGCGATGAAGGCATCTTGCCCGGCGGTCTAGATGTGCCACGGCGCGCGGCGAAATTGCACCGCAGTTTGTTGGAAATCGGCAAACCCAATGTCATCACCTCGACCTTGTCGGCCATGGAATGGGTCAACCTGTTCGCCCTTGCCGTCAACGAAGAAAACGCCGCCGGCGGACGCATGGTCACCGCACCCACCAACGGCGCGGCGGGGATCATCCCGGCGGTGCTGCATTACTACATGAAGTTCAACGCCGACGCGTCCGACGACGATGTGGTCAATTTCTTCCTGGCCGCCGCCGCCGTCGGCATCCTGTGTAAGAAAAATGCGTCGATCTCCGGTGCCGAAGTCGGCTGCCAGGGCGAAGTCGGCTCGGCCTGCGCCATGGCCGCCGCCGGCCTTGCCGACATCCTCGGCGCCACCCCCGAACAACTGGAAAACGCCGCCGAAATCGGCCTGGAACATAACCTCGGCCTGACCTGCGACCCGGTCGGCGGCCTGGTGCAAGTGCCGTGCATCGAGCGCAACGCCATCGCGGCGGTCAAGGCCATCAACGCCACGCAAATGGCCCTGCGCGGCGACGGCAAACACTTCATCTCCCTGGACCGGGTGATCCGCACCATGCGCGATACCGGCGCCGACATGCATGACAAATACAAAGAAACTTCACGGGGCGGCCTGGCCGTGAGCTGGGTGGAGTGCTGAGGAGCATTCCCTGACTGCCCCAACGTGAGCCCGCGCAAAAATAATAACGAGGCAATAACGATGACCGATGTACGTACACCTGCTGCCGAAAATCCTGTTGAGGTAGAAAACACCGTAACAACCGGCTGGACCAAGCACGACACCACTTGGATGCTCGGCCTTTATGGCACCGCCATCGGCGCAGGCACTTTGTTCCTGCCGATCAACGCCGGCGTCGGCGGCTTCTGGCCACTGATCGTGCTGGCGTTGCTGGCCTTCCCGATGACCTTCTTCGCCCACCGTGGGCTGACGCGCTTTGTACTGTCAGGCACATCCGGCGACATCACCGAAGTGGTCGAAGAACATTTCGGCGTCGGTGCAGGCAAGCTGATCACTTTGCTGTACTTCTTTGCGATCTTCCCGATTTTGTTGGTGTACAGCGTTGCGTTGACCAACACCCTAGGCAGCTTTATGGAACACCAACTGCACATGACACCGCCGCCCCGGGCGATCCTGTCGCTGGTGCTGATCCTGGGTTTGATGGCTATTGTGCGCTGCGGCCAGGGCGTGATCGTCAAGGCCATGAGCGTGCTGGTGTACCCGTTCGTCGCCGCCTTGCTGTTGCTTGCGCTCAGTCTGATTCCCAACTGGAACGGCGCGTTTTTCGCTTCTGCCAGTGAGGGCATGCCGCTGCCCGTGTTCTTCAAGACCCTGTGGCTGGCGATCCCCGTGATGGTGTTCTCGTTCAACCATTCGCCGATCATCTCCGCGTTCGCCGTCGACCAGAAACGCGTGTACGGCCCGCTGGCCGAGCGCAAAAGCAGCGGCATCCTCGCCACAGCCCACGGCATGATGGTGCTGACGGTGATGTTCTTCTGCTTCAGCTGCGTGCTGGCTCTGTCCCCGGCGGACCTGGCGGCAGCAAAGGCGCAGAACATTTCGATCCTGTCGTACCTGGCCAACCACTTCCAAACCCCTGTGATCGCTTACGCCGCGCCGTTGATCGCGCTGGTGGCCATTACCAAATCCTTCCTTGGCCACTACATCGGCGCCAGCGAAGGCTTCCAGGGCTTGATCGTCAAATCTCTGCGCGGGCGTAACCGCTCCCTGTCGTCCAAGTGGCTGGAACGCAGCACCGCCCTATTCATGGTGCTGACCTGCTGGGCCGTGGCCACCTTCAACCCAAGCATCCTGGGCATGATCGAAACCCTGGGCGGGCCGATTATCGCGTGCCTGTTGTTCCTGATGCCGATGTACGCGATCCAGCGCGTGCCAGCCTTGCGCCAGTATTCGGGCCAGGTGTCGAATGTATTTGTGGTGGTGATCGGCTTGATTGCGCTGTCTGCGATCGTTTTCTCTGTACTGCCCTGAAACAGGTCACCGATTTCAATAACAACCCAAAACAATTGTGGGAGGGGGCTTGCTCCCGATAGCGGTCCTTCAGCCAATAAATGCTCGACTGAAGGACCGCTATCGGGAGCAAGCCCCCTCCCACATTGGGATCCCGGTGCCTGGAAAGCCGCTGTACGGCACGCCCCTTGCTGTACAGCTCATGAGGTAAACGGAATTTGTACAACCTCAGCGACGGAGTGGCCGGTGGTCAGGAGACGCGAACTAATCACGACACCGGTCGTCAATGACTGCATGTTCTTATCAGGCGGTAACGCACCATGGACAATCCTTTTCAGATCATCACCGACACCTTCACCCCAAAATACCGCGTCAACCTGAGTATTCAACGGCTGGACGGCAGCATCATGCTCACCCTCTCGAATGAGGATGGCGTGGTGGCCAAGCGCATGATCAGCGCCGCACAACGCAACGACCCGCAACGGCTCAAACGCCTGGTGCAGAGCATCCAGTTCGGCATTGCCATCGAGCAAGGCCACAGCGCCATGGAGATCCTGGCGGTGATGACGGATGGCGATCACAAATTATTGCAGCGACCGCCCACCCGCCCCCTGCCCTTCAGCGTCGGGCTTTAAAGCTCGCCCTTCTCGGTTTCCAGGCTCGCCTCGCCCTTGCGACGCGGGCCTTCGACCTTCACCGACGGGAATGCCGACGAGGCGTAACGCACCACCAGAATCGCGAATGCCAACAGCAAAATCCCACCGCACAGGTAGATGATGCCCACGTCTGGCGGGTTGTGGTGGGACACGTTGGAGATCAGCAGACGCGTCAGCGCAGTGATTGCCACGTAGATCAGGAAGCGCACTGGCATGTGGTTGGTCTTGACGGACGGATCACTCCTTTTTATTAAAAAATGATTGTTTTTTTAAGCAGTCGATCGCCAAGAAACTCTGACATTGCCAAGTTTTAAAGCCCCCCTGTATTTCCTTCTTGACTAGCAAATAAAAAACTAGTAAATGAAGCATCTCGAGAATTAGCATCTAGCCATCATTCAAGCTAATTTCAAATTGGGAACACTGACATTGAACAACAACACAAAATTGTAAACAGCATTAAAAACCCTTCATATAAGAACATTAAAAACAATAACCCCTTACCCATCAGCAGTGAAAAATACATGAACTTAGCCATTATAATTGGTGTTGAAAAATATCAGTCTCAAACTTACGACAACCTGCCAGCTTGCAAGAAAGACGCGGAAGCAATCAAAGCTGTTATTGAAAATGTGAAGGATCTAAAAGAGCTAATATTTTTCGGTGAAAATGAAACAGGTTCAGAAATAAAAAGAAAAATATCCGACATCGTAGAAAAATATAAAGGCGAAGATTTAAACGAGTTGTTCTTCTATTTTTCAGGACATGGAGAGCGATTTGAAGACGATTTTTTTTACGTGCTTTCTGACTTCGATCCCAAGCGCAAAGAAACTACAGGACTACGAAACTCCGAACTTGACGACTGGATAAAAACTCTCTCACCGAAACTCTGCATAAAAATAATTGACGCCTGCTTTAGCGGCACACAATACATAAAAAGTGAATTCAACGCGGAAGAAGAACTCAAGAAGTCGGCAAAAAAATACGGACTGAACGATATCTATTTTTGGTTTTCCTCACGTGAAAGCGAATCATCCTATGCTGGCACTGACTTTAGTTATTTCACTGAAAGCATACTAACTGCAATCACTGGGCTTGAAGGCGATGTGAGATATAGAGAGATAATGGCAGCTGTCGCAGACGACTTTGCAGATAAAGGCGGCCCCAAGCCAATATTTGCAACACAAGCCGATAATATAGAAAAATTCGGAACAATCACCAAACAAACACATCAAATAATTTACAGGTTATTTGGATTATCAGAAAAAAATACGGAGACTGAAGAAAAAAAGGAGAACCTCAAACCCCCTAAAACCCACCAACAAGAAGAGAATGTATACGCATTAGCGAAAAGAATTTCGGACAAGACTTGTTTTAATGAGCAGACGCTTATAGATTTCACAAACACATTTAAAGAGCAAATCGAGTCATGGCCTCAAAAACTAAAGCAAATATATAAAGTTGCGGTCGACTCCGACGTACACCCACAAGAAGTACCTAACGTTTCAAAAATAGGGGAGTGGTTAAAAAAACAATCCGAAGAAAACTACTTTGCCGAAGTCACCTATGCATCAAAAAGCTATAAAACTGAAGAATACAAGGCACTCCCTCAAAAACCTAAGAAGCAGGATCCATTTGGTCTTTCAGCCGCAGTGGTAATGGGTTCATTAGCCCGCTGGCGTCAAGACGAAGATACAGAGTATAAGTTAGAGACCGTGACCAAATCGACAACATATGTTAATGGCTTTTCTTATACGCACAATGCTGAGCACAGAATACTAAAAGTTACCCTTGAACCAAATATAGAAATAGCCTCACCAATTTGCATGCACACAATCTCAATATATTCCAACAAAGCTTTTTCCATACATTTCTCCTACGAAACACTAAAGAGAAAAAACTGGGAACAGCACTCAAAACCCGAATGCAACAAATGGAAAACTTTAAAAGTTAACATCAACGCAGAAAACTCCGCATCACTTACAGCAGACCTAATAAAAAAAGAAATAATGCAATGGCTCGAGATAGAACTTAAAAAAATTACAGAACAATAACTTCAACCATTTGTTATTTTAGACTTTACACTTAAACACCTGACACAAATTCATGTAAAGCACTGTAAAACACTTAGAATCTTACAGTGCTTATATTCAAAAACCAAATAAACCTTCACACATCAGACTTTTCCTTTACTGACGGGTATTTCGAAGAAGAGTATCTGACAACAAGGATGGAAAACGCTAACAACAATACGCCACCGCAAACGTAAATAATCCCCAAATCCGGCGCGTTATGGTGTGAAACATCGCTAATCAAAAGCCTGATCAAAGCTGTAACGCCGATATATAGCAAGAATCGCAAGGGCATATGATTTGTTTTAAAATATATACCAGACATTGCTAGCAGTTCTAGATAAATGAAAAGCAATAGAATGTCATCAACGCTTATTTTTTCTTGCCCGAGCATTCCCACAAAAGCGCTTACTGCTGCCCAAACTGTTATCAGAGCAATACCAAATAGGGCTAGGTAATGAAAGGCCTCTACAAGCAGATTACCCAACGAATCAGCCCCACCATGCAGGCTCTTGCGTAACTTCTCAATTCCACGAATTTCGTTCATTACTCATCACCATCAATCAAAGAAAAACTTGCAAAGCGAGGGTCAAGCGCACCAAAAACCAGCATGCACAGAGCTTTCAGACGTTTTTCGGCAAAAATAAAAATTGTTAGATTCAGGTGGGTTCGTCTTGAAATAAATCCCGACCATGGCGCCCAATTCCAGATAGATGAACAGCAGCAAGATGTCATCGATCTTGATGTGTCCGTTCTCCAGCATCCCCAGAAATTCCATCACCGCCGCCCAGGCGGTCACCGCACCAATGGCGAACAGCGCCAGGTAGTGGAACGACTCCACAAACAGATTGCCCAGCGATTCAGCCAGCCCATGGACTTGCTGGCGCAGCTTTTCGGCCCAGTTGATTTTCACGAGGGTACTTCCTTAGGTCGATTCGACCGGATAATGCGGGTTGGACGTGACGGTTGTTCTGCATGCAGAAAAAAGGCCAGAGGCAGGGATAAGATGATGGCGGGGTGACATGAGACACGCCAAACCTGTATTTACGGGCTACATTAAAAAACTGCTACCCAAACCCCACGGTTTGGCTTACCCTTTTAGCTGTATATAAATACAGTAGTCGCAAAAGACAACTATCGTGAAGGCATGTGAGGTGGTGAATGGCCGTCGAAGTGGTATACCGCAGCAGCCGAGATCTGGAGCGTTTGTTCATGGATAAAGCCGAAGCTGACCGTCATGACAAAATGCTTGAACTCGCTGAGTTGCTGGCAGAAGTGTTGCAAAAAGCCGTGCCGTCCCTGAGCGAGCAGCAGGTAGAAGAAGCCGGGATCTATATGGCGAAGAATCGCGATGTATTTGCCAAGGCGTTCAAGAGCCAACCGGATGCGTTGTCCGAGTTGCTCAACGCAGCGGCGGAATAAAGTCCGAATTGAACAGGCCCTGAATCAATGATTCAGGGCCTTTTTAATGCCTGATCATCCGTAAAGCAGGCGCTCGGCGAGTTCATCAGCCACACGTGCTGGGGAGCGTTTTTCCGCCTGGGCGTGGGCGTAGATTTCGGTCAGGCGTTTGCCGATGTTGGACAGGTGCGCGGTGATGGTCGGCAGTTCGGCCCCGCTGTGCTTGAGGGCGACGTAGATCAAGCCGCCTGAGTTGATCACGTAATCCGGGGCGTAGAGGATGCCGCGCCCTTCCAGTTGGTCGGCCACTTGCAGGTTGGTCAGTTGCGCGCTGGCGGACCCGGCCACGGCGGCGCAGCGCAGTTGCCCGACGCTGGTGCGGTTGAACACTGCCCCAAGGCCACAGGGTGCGAGGATGTCACAGGGCGTGCTGAGCAAGGCGTCGTTGGCGATGGGGTGCGCGCCCAGTTGTTCCATGGCCAGTTGCACTTTGCCGTGGTCGATGTCGCTGACCAGCAATTCAGCGCCGGCGGCGTGAAGTTGTTCAGCCAGTGCGTAACCGACGTTGCCCAGGCCCTGGATTGCCACGCGCAGGCCTTCAAGGTTGTCGCTGCCCAAGCGGGCCATGGCTGTGGTGCGAATACCGGCGAACACGCCCATGGCCGCATGGGGCGATGGATCGCCGGCGGCGGTGGTGCTGGTAACGAAGCGAGTGTGCTGGGCGATGCAATCCATATCGGCCACCGAGGTGCCACTGTCGACAGCGGTGATGTAGCGGCCGTCGAGTTGTTCCACACAACGCCCAAAGGCTTCAAACAGCGCCGCACGGTTTTCCACATGGGCGGGGCGCAGGATGACCGCGGTGCCGCCACCCACCGGCAACCCGGCCAGGGCGGCCTTGTAGCTCATGCCCTGGGCCAGCCGCGCAGCATCGGCCACGGCGCTTTCGTCGTCGGGGTAGGCGATATAGCGACAGCCGCCCAAGGCAGGCCCCAGGCGGCTGTTGTGAATGGCGATGACCGCCTTGAGCCCCGTGACCGGGTCGACGCTCAGGTGCAGCGATTCAAGGCGGGTGCTGTGCATGAGAGCAAACATCGTCAAGCTCCCGAATCACTTCTGGTGTCGCCAAGTATAGGCTTGCGGTAGAAAACTGCCGAAGTGCACTGGAATAAGCCGCCCGGTTTTGCAGGGCTTGCGACATAAGCGCGCGGGAAATTTCTTAAGGCACTGGACGAATATTCCCAGCAAGGCTAAAACGAGGGCATCCGCCGGAGAAAGCAATGAAGCCCCGCCAAGCCTTTTTCGCCTGCCTGCAACGTTCGCCGCCGGCGCTGTTCGAAGCGGCGTTATGGATCGCCGCCGAGCACGATCCTTTGGTGAAGCCGCTGGAGATCCTGCAGAACCTGACCTCACTGCAACAACAGATCAGCCTGAGCATGCCCATGTTGCCAGCGGATGAACTGGGTCAACCGCTGCTGCGGTGCATGAATGACCTGGGGTTCGCCCAGGATGACTTCACACCGCTGCGCCCCGCCGCCGCCCTGCTGGACAAGGTGCTACAGCGCAAACGCGGGCAGCCCTTGGCCATGGGGTTGATTGCCATGGAGTTGGCACGACGCCTGGATATTCCGATGGTTGGCGTCAATTTCCCTGGGCACTTTCCTGCTGCGAGTGCCCGGTGCCGATCACCTACTGGACCCGTGCGGCGGCCGACGCCTGTACCCCAACGATTGCCGAGAGCTGCTGCAACGCCAATATGGCCCCAACCTCACGTTGCAGGCCGACCACCTGCACACCGCCGATCCGCGTTCGATCCTGCAAAGGCTTTCGCGCAACCTGCGCCAATTGCATCTCTCCAACGACAACCCGCTGGCCGCCCTGGTAGACGCCGAGCGCGTGCTGGAACTGGGCAGCGCCAACGCTGCCGACTACCTTGCGAGGGCCAGTCTGTATCAACGCCTGGACTGCCCCAACGCCGAGCGCTTTGACTTGGAACACGCCCTGATGCTCAGCGAAGACCCGATCCAACGCCTGCGCCTGACCGAGCGCCTGGGGCACCTGCCGCCCAACTCAGTGGTGCATTGAATAGCGTGACCATCGGGAGAATCCTCAGTGATTCGCCGGCGCTTTCAGAATATCGCCAGGCAGGGGGCTTACAGGCGCATCGCGCCCTGGCGAACGCACCTGAATAATCAACAATGCCGCCATCACAGCCGGAATCGCGCAAAAGAAGAAAATCTGCTGCACCGGAATATGCATCGCCAGCAACATGCTGCCAAACAGCGGCCCCAGGATCGAGCCGAAACGCCCCACGCCCAACGCCCAGCCCGTACCGGTGGCGCGCACGTGTGCGGGGTAGAAATTGCTAGCGAAGGCATTGAGGGTCAGTTGCCCACCGATGATGCAGAACCCGGCCGCAAACACGCAGGCCACCAGGTAGCGCGGGTTGTCGTGGTTCAGCCCCAGCAGAATGGTACACACCGCCGCTGCCGCCAATACGCCAGACAGCAGGCGCACCTTGCTTTTGAGCCGGTCGGCAAACCAGGCCATGCCGATAGCGCCCAAGGTGCCGGCGAACAGAAACATCGACGTCACCAGATTGGCTTCCTTCAACGCCAGGCCGCTCTCCAACAGCAGCGACGGTAACCAACTGATCATGAAATACAGCAGGATCAGGCTGACAAAAAAGGTCGACCAAATCAGCACGGTCGGACGCGCATAGCCGTTGCGAAACAGCTCCACCACCGTCAGTTTGCTTCCCTGTTCTTGCAGGTTTTCTGCCGCGCTCGCCAGCGGCGGCTGCCAGTCGGGCAGCATACGCCCGGTCACTTTGCGCAATCGCACGTACGGTGGAGCATCCCGCAGCAAGCGCGGCAAGGACTCAGGCAACAGCCACACCAGAAACGGAAACAGCAGCAACGGTGTGACGCCACCGGCCAGGAACACCGCCTGCCAGCCGAAGTTGTCGATAAACCCCGCCGCCACGAACCCACCGGCCGCACCGCCGAACGAGAAACCGCACGCCGCCAAGGTCACCATCAAGGTGCGCAGGCGCGGCGGGGAATACTCCGACATCAACGCCATGGCGCTGGGCATCGCACCGCCCATGCCGATACCGCAGATAAACCGCGCAGCCATGAGGGAGGTCAGTGAGTTGGCGAACACCATCAGCAGGGTCAGGCAGGCATAGATCAACACGCAGCCCAGCAGGATGCGCCGCACGCCAAATCGGTCAGCCAGAGGCGTTACCAGCAGCGAGCCCAATGTGAGCCCCAACAGGTTGGCGCTGAACACGGGGCCGAACGCGGCTTTTTCCAATCCCCAATCCGACGCCAGGGCCGGCACCACGTAACCTAGCACCTGGGCATCGTAGCCATCGGTGACCAGTAGCAGAGCCAGCAACAGGAGGATCAACCACTGATAGCGCGACACCGGACGGGCGTCGAGTGCCGCGCGAAAGCTGGCAATCTGATTGTGCATCGCAAGGTACCTGTTTATTTTTATTTGAAGTGACACAAATCCAATGTGGAAGGGGGCTTGCTCCCTCTCACATTGGGTTCTGTGCAAACCTGAACATCACGGGGTATCAGGTTGATTCGCGGGATGGGCCTGAATAAACGCCGGATGCTGCGCCGCCAACCCGGCCACCCGCCCAATGCGCGGATAAGCCGCCAACGGCACCTTGAAGCGCTCCGCCGCATAGAGCTGGGGAATCAGAAACGCATCCGCCATCCCAGGCTGTTCGCCAAAGCAAAACCCGGTATCGCCAATCAACTGTTCCACCGCGCCCAGCCCCTGGCTGATCCAGTGGCCGATCCACTCCAACACCTTGGCCTCATCGTGCCCCCATTGGCGCAGCAGGTTCTGGGTGCTGGAGTTGTGCAGCGGGTGGATATCACAGCCGATGATCGACGCCACCGCGCGCTCGTGTGCGCGGGTGGCCAGGTCTTTGGAGAGCAGCGGCGCCTGTGGATAACGTTCGTCCAGGTACTCGATGATCGCCGGCGACTGAATCAACAGCTCGCCGTCATCGGTGCGCAAGGCCGGCACACGGCCTTGCGGGTTGATAGCCAGGTACTCCGGCTGACGATTGGCACCGCCTGCCGGGGCCAACAGGTTCACCGGTATCGCCGTGAAATCCAGGCCCTTGAGGGCCAAAGCGATACGCACCCGGTACGACGAAGTGGAACGATAGTAGGTATAGAGTTCCATCACCCTGCCCTCTTAACGTGCGGCGACCACAGTGCCACGGCATTCGCCGAAGCCGATGGAGGCGAACCCTTCGCGGGTGCAACGGGCACGCAGGATGACTTCATCACCATCCTCCAGGAACCTGCGCACTTCGCCCGACGGCAATTCGATGACCTTCTTGCCGCCTTCGGTCATCTCCAGGAGGCTGCCGAACTGCCCGGCCTCAGGGCCGGACAAAGTGCCGGAACCGAACAGATCACCCGCCTGCAACTGACAGCCGTTGACGCTGTGGTGTGCCACCAACTGCGCGACGGTCCAGTACATATGCAGGCTGTTGCTCAGGGCCAGGCGATGGGCCGGCAATTTCTGTTCGCGCATGGCAGCGGTGGTCAGCAGCACTTCCAGTTCGATATCCAGAGCACCGGCGGCCTGATCACGTTTATCCAGCAAGTACGGCAGTGGTTGAGGGTCGCCCTCGGGACGAGCGGGTTGCGCCTTGCGGAACGGCTCCAGCGCTTCGGCCGTGACGACCCAGGGCGAAATCGTGGTGATGAAGCTTTTCGACAGGAACGGCCCCAGCGGCTGGTATTCCCAGGCCTGAATGTCCCGCGCGGACCAGTCGTTGAGCAGGCAGAAGCCGGCGATGTGCTCGGCGGCATCGCCGATGGCAATCGAGTCGCCCATGGCGTTGCCCTGGCCGATCCAGATGCCCAGCTCCAGCTCGTAGTCCAACCGTGCACAGGGGCCGAAGGTCGGCTCGGTCTGGCCAGCGGGCAGGGTCTGGCCCTTGGGACGGCGCACATCGGCGCCGGAAGCGCGAATGGTCGAAGCGCGGCCGTGATAACCGATCGGCACGTACTTGTAGTTAGGCAGCAAAGGGTTGTCGGGGCGGAACAGCTTGCCGACGTTCTGCGCGTGCTCTATGCCTACATAAAAATCGGTGTAGTCGTTGATCCGGGCCGGCACTTGCATCTGGCAATCGGCGGCAAGGTGCAGCACCTGCGCCTCACGCGCTTGCAGCGGGCTGCCTTCACCGAGCAACTCCAACAGGCGTTCCCGCAGGGCAACACGCGGGCCACGGCCCAGTTCGAAAAACGCGTTCAACTGCCCGCCCGCTGTCGCTTCAACCGCTCGGCGTGCCTCACCTTCAAATGCATCCAAAGCGGCCTGCAGGTCGAAAATATAGTCGCCAATCGCCACGCCACTGCGGGGGGCCGAACCGTTGATGCTGAACACGCCCAGTGGCAGGTTCTGCAGTGGAAAGTCGCGGTGTCCGTTGGCGCAGGCCACCCAGCTGCGGGTAGAAGTGGGCTGAGTCATGGGTTATCTCCGGTTCGGGTTGAAGGTGTTGGGCAGCGAGGCCCAGCACGCGTCATAAGCAGGTTGTAGTTGCGGGCAGTCCAGGGCGAACTGAGTGGGACGCAGCACTTGGCTGGTCTCGAACATGAAGGCCATGGTGTTATCGATCTTGTGCGGCGCCAACTCGACGTTGATGGCCTTGGTGCAGGTCTCGCCGTCCGGACCGTGGGCGCTCATGCAACTGTGCAGCGACGCCCCGCCCGGCAGGAAGCCTTCGGCCTTGGCGTCGTAGGCGCCCTGGATCAGGCCCATGTATTCGTTCATCAGGTTGCGGTGGAACCACGGCGGACGGAAGGTGTTTTCGGCCACCATCCAGCGTGGCGGGAAGATCACGAAGTCGAGGTTGGCCAGACCGTGCACGCTGGTAGGCGAGGTCAACACGGTAAAGATCGACGGGTCCGGGTGATCGAAACTCACGGTGCCGATGGTATTAAAGTGGCGCAGGTCGTATTTGTACGGCACGTTGTTGCCGTGCCAGGCGACCACGTTCAGCGGTGAATGGTCGAGTTCACAGGCCCAGAGTTCACCGAGGAATTTCTGAACCAGGGCTGTAGGCTGCTTCAGGTCTTCGTAGTGGGCAACCGGAGTGAGGAAGTCGCGTGGGTTGGCCAGACCGTTGCTGCCAATTGGGCCAAGGTCCGGCAGACGCAGCGGCGCGCCGTGGTTTTCCGCCACATAACCGCGTGCGTGCGCATCCAGCAGTTCGACGCGGAATTTAAGACCGCGCGGCAACACCACGATTTCCAGCGGCTCAACATCCAGCACACCGAGTTCGGTGGCGACACGCAAGCGGCCCTGCTCGGGGACGATCAACAGTTCGCCATCAGCATTGAAGAACACGCGTTCCATCGACCGGTTGGCACGGTAGGTGTAGATGCTGATGCCTGAAGGCTTTTCTGACCCGGAGTTAGCCACCATCCCAACAAGGCCGTCGATGAAGTCCGTCGACTCACTCGGAATATCCAGCGGGTTCCAGCGCAGACGATTGGGCGTCACCGCGCCCAACGAGCCACCGGCCAGTTGCCGTTCCAATTTGACGAACGCCGGGTGATTGGCCGACGGCTGGATGCGGTACAGCCAAGTGCGGCGGGCTTCGCTGCGCACCATGGTGAAGGCAGTGCCGGAGAACAGTTCGGTATACAGCCCGTAGGGCGCTTTTTGCGGGGCGTTCTGGCCGACCGGCAATGCGCCGGGAAGTGCTTCGCTGGCGAATTCATTGCCGAAGCCCGAAAGGTATTCGAGGTTCATGGAGCATCCTCTGTACGGAAGTTGTTTTTATCGTAATCGAGTTACGCATAACGTAATTTGATCACTATCGACCGTCAAGCTATAAAGACGCCCATTCATCTCTCGGATCCTCGCCCTTCCATGGAAAAGCCTCGCGACACCGGTAAACAAAAAGTCCGCTCGGCCGAAGTGGGCACCGATATCCTCAAGGCCCTGGCCGAGTTGTCGCCCGCCACGTCGCTGTCGCGCCTGGCCGAACATGTGCAAATGCCGGCAAGCAAAGTTCACCGCTACCTGCAGGCGTTGATCGCGTCGGGTTTTGCCGAACAGAACACCGCCACTAACCACTATGGCCTGGGCCGCGAAGCGCTGCGGGTGGGCTTGGCGGCGCTGGGCAGCATGGACGTGCTGAAAGTCGGCGCGATGCCCCTGGCCGAGTTGCGCGACGACTTGAATGAAACCTGCTTTTTAGCGGTGTGGGGCAACCAGGGCGCGACCGTGGTGCACATCGAACCGGCGGTGCGTGCGGTTACGGTGGTGACGCAGTTGGGCTCGGTATTGCCGCTGCTCAGTTCGTCCACCGGACTGGTGTTCAGCGCGTTCCTGCCAACGCGGGAAACCGTGGAATTGCGCGAGCGTGAGATCCAGGCCGGTATCGCCCATGCCCTGGCGGACGACCAAACCTACGCCACCACCTGCGAGCAGATCCGCAGCCGTGGCCTGCACTTTGTGCATGGCCTGCTGATGCCGGGGGTGGACGCGCTGTCAGCGCCGGTGTTCAACGCGGTCGGGAACGTGGCGGCGGTGATGACCGTGGTCGGCCCCACCTCGCTGTTCCACGCCGACGAAGATGGCCCGGCGGCGCAGCGTCTGCTGGCGGCGACCCAGGCCGTGAGTTGGCGGATGGGCTATCAACCCTGAGCTAGTCGTGCCATTGGGTCAGGGCCTGCACGACACGGTTCTCCAACGCGCGAATGGGCGCGGCGTCACTCACGTAGTTATTGCTGATCATCGAGAACACCAGGCGCCGCCCCTCGGCATCGGTGATATAGCCGCTCAACGATGACACGCCGGCCATGGAGCCGGTCTTGCCGTGCAGGTTGTTTTCAGCTGCGGTGCCGCGCAAGCGATAGCGCAGGCTGCCGCCGGTCATACGGTCGGCGTTGCCGGCAATTGGCAAGGCGTTGTACCAGGCCTCGAACCACGGTTGTTTCGCGGTCGCGAGCAGCAGGTCCGTGAGGTTCTGCGACGACACCAGGTTACGCCGCGACAAGCCCGAGCCGTCCACCTGGACCAGCGTCGACGGGTGCATTCCCTGGCGTTTCATAAACGCCGCTACCGCTGCCACACCCGCCTGCGCTGTGCCCGCGTTGGCGGTCTTGCGCCCCATGGCTTTGAGCAACGCCTCGGACATGTTGTTGTTCGAGAGTTTGAGTAGTGGCGTGATCAGTGCCTGCAACGGTGCCGACTGATGCTCCGCCAGCACCCTGGCCGTCGCCGGGCTTGCACCGCCAATCACCCTGCGCCCCATCACCTGGATGCCCTGCTGCGCCAATGCCTGCTCGAACAGATTGGCCACCAGTTGCGTCGGCTCCCACACACTGACCCACTGCCGGCTTTGTTTGCCCGGCGCCAGCGCTCCAGTGAGTTGCAGCACGTTGGTGCCGTGCTGACGAGTGATGCCATAGCTGTTGCCGGGGCCGCTGATGGCGCGGTTGCTGAGTTGTACGTAATCAGTAGGAGGGCTTATAGAAACAGTCACCGGCTGGCCGGAAATAACCGACGCCTTGGCCGTGACGATCAAGGTGCCCGCGTCAAAATCCGTATTGGGCGATACCGTCAGCGCGGAAATCTGCGCACCGTAGTAGGTGCTTTCGTCATCCTGGGCCCAATCAACGCCCAAGCGCTCGGCGTCGAACCAGGTGTCGTCGAACACCAAGTCGCCCTGCACCTGGCGCACGCCCTGGCTCGCCAGTTGGGCGGCCAATGCCTGGTAGTCGGAAAACTGTGTGGTCGGGTCGCCAAGGCCACGCAGGTAGAGGTTACCGGTCAGGCGCTCGCCTTGTTGCGGGCCGTCGCTCAACAGTTGCGTGGAGAACCGATACTGGGGCCCCAGCACATCCATTGCCGCCGCCGTGGTCAGCAATTTGAGGTTGGACGCGGGAACCAGGCGTGTGCGCGGGTTGTGCTGATACAGGGTGCTGCCACTGCGGGCGTCGCGCACCATGACGGAAACCGTGGCGCCGTTGAGGACAGGATCGGCCAGCAGGTGATCCAGTGTTGAAGGCGTGGACGGCGGCGAAACACTCGCACAACCGCCCAGTAAAACGCTCAGACACAGCAGGTGTAGCCATCTTCCAAAGTGCATCAGTACTGTGTTCCGCAAAGCCATTAATGGCCGCAACGCTAACAGCTCCGTACCTTTGTGGCGAGCGGGCTTGCCCCGCGCTGGGTGGCAAAGCCGCCCTTACTGATGCCGCCGCGTTCTTTCAGGAACACCGCAGAGTCTGTTTTGGGGCTGCTTCGCAGCCCAACGCGGGGCAAGCCCGCTCACCACAGGAAGCCTGCCCACCACAAGGAGCACACTTGCCATAGGGAGCCCGTCAGGTTTTAGAATTGCAGCGTGCTGGACAGCGACACCTGCCGCGCATCACCAATGGACACAAACAACCGGCTGGCCGCGGAGGTGTAGTAGGTGCGGTCGAACATGTTCTTCACGTTGAGCTGGAACTTGACCTTCTGCCCTTCGATCTTGGTGTCGTAGGTGGCAAACGCGTCAGCCACGGTGTAACCCGGCAGATCGAAATCGTTGGCGGCGTCGCCGGCTCGTTCGCCGACGTAGCGTGCACCCGTGCCCACGCGCAATTGATCGCCACCAAAAATGCTGCCGAAGTCATAGGCGACCGACAGCGAGCCGGTGTGCTTGGCCACGTTTTGCAGGCGGTTGCCTTGCAGGGTCGGGTCTTTGTCCTTGATGTCTTCGGCGTCGGTGTAGGCGTAGCTGCCGATCACGCTCCACTTGTCGGTCAACTGGCCGCTGGCATCCAGTTCCAGACCACGGGACCGCACCTGGCCAGCGATGCTGTAGATGGTGTTCGCGAGGGATCCCACCGACACCAGCACGTTGCGCTTGTCGATGTTGAACAGTGCCGCGCTGGCGGTGATGCGTCCTGGAATATCGAGCTTGGCGCCCAACTCCCACGACTTGGATTCTTCTGGCGTGAGGTCACCGGTCAGCGTGCTGCCATCGGCCAGGGCGGCGATGGTGGAGTTGGGTTTAAACGACTCGGTGTAGCTGCCGTAGAACGACAACTCATCGGTGTAGCGATACACCAGCCCCGCACGCGGCACCCAGGCCTGGCCGTTGCCATTGGTGTTGGCCTTGAACGGCACGCCTTTGCCGGCGTATTGGTCGTACATCTGGTAGCGCGCGCCCGCGACAAAAATCCACTGGTCGGTGAGATGAATCGCGTCCTGGAAGAACAGCGAGTCGCTGCGCAACAGGTCGGTCTGGGCGCTGTCGGCGGCGCTGACCGTGGTGCCCGCGACTTCGTTACCGTACACCGGGTTGTTGTAGTTGAACGTCGTGCGCGAGGCCTGGCGAATCAGGTCGGCGCGGTAGACCTTGCGGTACTCATCGTCCATGCCGAATACCAGATCATTCTGCAGGCCGAACACATTGACCTTGCCTTCCAGGCTGACGGTGGTGAAGCGGTCGGTGGTGATCGCGCCCTGGGTGCCGTCCATCTTGCGGGTCAGCGTTCCATCCGTGTTCACCGCGCTGACGCGCACTTGGCTGGCGTCGTAGGTTTCGCGATTCCAGCTGTAGCCGAAGTGGGCTTTCCAGTCGTCGTTCAGGTCGTGGTCGGCTTCGAAGCGGTAAAGGTCGGAGCGGCCTTCCATGTTGTTGAACGGCTCATCCAGGCGCCGGGTGGATGGAATGTCCAGCGGATGATTGGACTTGTCGATGGCGGTGCCACGGTCGAACGGCGAGAGAAACTCGCGGTGTTCGTAGGCGAACAAGAGCTGGGTGCTGTCGCCGTACCAGGCCAGGGACGGCGCGACCAAGGTCTCGCGGTGGGTGCCGAAATTGCGCCAGTAGTCCTCGTCTTCATGATCGACGATCAGCCGATAGGCCAGGCCCGAGTCACCGATGGGGCCGGTGGTATCGAGGCCGCCACCGCTGCCGTTTTTGCCGTTGCCGAAGGTCGAGCCGCGCACGGTCAGGGCAGTGGATTGGGTCAGTTCGGGCTTTTTGCTGACGATGTTCACCACGCCGCCCGGATCCTGGATGCCATACAGCAGCGACGACGGGCCCTTGAGCACTTCGACACGCTCCGCCGTGGCATTCAAGGCGCGGCCCTGCACCACCGGCATGCCGTCACGCATGATCGAGCCGTTACGGTTGTCGCCAAAGCCGCGCAGCATCACGGCGTCCTGGGTGCTGGCCAAGGTGTTGGCCTGGGTGATGCCGCTGATATTGCCCAGGGCGTCATCCAGGTTGCGTGGGGTCTGGTCGCGCAGCACTTGGGCCGGCACCACGTTGACGGTTTGCGGGGTTTCCAGCAGCAGGGCACGGGAGCGCATCACCGAACTGGTGGGTGGCGGCTGGTAGCTGGTGCTGTCCTGGGTTTGGCCGACGCCACTGATGGTGGTAGCGCCAAGGTTGACTGCGCCATCGGTCGGCACAGGCTCAAGCGCCAACGTGCGGGCGTCGATCTGGCGGAAGGTGAAGCCGGAGTTGCCCAACAAGCGTTGCAGGGCCTGGGTCGCGCTCATCTGCCCGCTCACGGCCGGGGCGCTGAGGCCGTAGGGCGCTTCATCGGTGTAGATCACGCTGATTCCGGTGACCCGGCTGAAATCACTCAGAGCCTGGGGCAGCGGTTTGGCAGCCAGGGCAAACGTGAACTGAGCGCTTTGCTGCTCCTGCGCCTGAGCCACGCACAGGGGCAGCAAGGCCAACCCCGATACCGCCAATACCGAGGCTCCCAGCCACTGTTTAACCAAACCGCCCGCCGTCGACTTCATGCTGTGAGAACCCGTGTAGAAAACGCTGTTAATGCGAATAGATCGCAGTTTCAAGCACTACACGGATGGGCCACCGGTTTACCTCACGTTTATTTGCAAATATTTTTCTTATTGCGCCTGAATGCGAAAGCCAAAGCGCGGGAAGTGCACGTGCACGGTGCCGCCACGCGGGTCGGTGCGGCGCAGGATCAGCTCTTCGCGCCCGGCAAAGAGCAATTCGCCGGCGACCGGGTCGACGCCGTAGTCGATGGCGCCGATGGTCACCTGCTGGCCGGCCTTGAAGCCATTCAAGTCCTCGAACACCTCGTCCGGCAGCGGCGCCGGTGTGGCGTCGCGCGCAATCTCCAACGCCTGCTCGGCAGTCATTTGGCTGGACGTGCCGTGACCAAAACCAAGCACACGCCCCAGCCACGCAGATACGGCCGGATACGCGTCCACCAACGGCGCGGTTACCGGCGTGGCCTTGAGGAACCACAACGGATGGGCCATAGCAAAGTCGGCAATCGACGGCTCGCCAAACAGGAAGTCCCCCGACTCACGCTGCAGTTGCTGCTCCAGCCGCGCCATGATCGCCGGCCATTGGTGCTTGGCCAGCTCAGTCGGCAGCTTGCTCGCGGTGCCGCCACTGAACAGCGCGGCGCGGTCGGCAAGAAACGCCTTGATCGCTTCCGGTGGCAGCTTGCCAAAACGCACCGCCACCGATTCTGGCTGGAACACCAGGCTCACCGCGTGGGCAAACACCACGCTGTCGGCCCAAGTGGCGAAGGTTTGGGTGATCATTTCCTGGCCCAGCGGGAACAGCGCCGGCGCGGCTTTTTCCTGCTCAAGGCGACGGGCAATCAAGGCGGTGTCGCAATAGATATCGGCGCCCACTTGCAGCACTGGGGTTTTGCGATAGCCGCCGGTGAGGGCCGTCAGGTCCGGCTTGGGCATCACCGGCGAGATATGCACCGAATGCCAGGACAAACCTTTGAAACCCAGCAGCAGCCGAGCTTTTTCCGCGAATGGGGAGGTTGGGTAGTGGTGCAGGATGAGTTCAGACATGCCGGGGTCCACTTGGAAAAATGAACCCGCAGCTTAGCGCGCAACGGGCTATGGCGGCGTGATGGGAACCCATCAGTCAGATCAATGAGCCCTGCGCCGCCAAACACTCCTTGGCACTCTTCTTCAGCTTCTTGATCAACCGCTCCTGGCGCAGCGCCTCGCCCTTGCTTGCGCATTGCTCGGTGTATACCAGCGCCACGGCCGGGCTGGACAGGAAGAACCGCGCGCCCTTGCCGCTCTGGTGCGTGGCGAAGCGGCGCAGCGGATCATTGCTGATGCCGCAATACAGCGAGCCATTGGCGGCGCGCACCAGGTAGACGAACCAGGGCTTGGGTGGAGGAAGATCAGTCACAGGTCATGTCGGCAAGCCAGAGGAGCGCCAATCTTATCAACGCCCGGCCTGAAATGCCTTGAGGCCTTTGCGTGCCTGGGCGCGGACGGCATTTTTCAAGGCCGGCGACCAGCCCAGCAACAGGCCCTTGATGCCCAACGCCTGGCGCGACCAGCGCCACAGGTCGAAGTGGTCGTGGTGCTCACAGATCTTGCCGTCGCGGAACACGAACCGCGCGCCGATATCGTTGACCACGGTGTTGCCGGTGGCACTGAACAGGTAAGTCGCCACCCAATGCGCACTGCCGGTGGTGTCATCGCTGCGTACATGGTCGAACGTCAGGGAGAAATCCTTGGCCCGCGTGGTCAGCATGCGCCACATGTCGCCCGCATCACGGCCGCGCAATTCGCCGAAGGCCGGGTCGCTGAACACAACGTCGTCGGTGTAGCAGGCGGCCATGGCCTCGGCGTCCAGGCGCTGGAAGGCGCTGTAAAACTCAGTAATCAAGGCGTTGTGGGCATCACTCATGGGCAGCTTCCAAACCTGGGGTTGTAGGCCGCTCAAGAT
Source organism: Pseudomonas sp. TE3911 (assembly GCF_054062775.1). Lineage (NCBI taxonomy): Bacteria > Pseudomonadati > Pseudomonadota > Gammaproteobacteria > Pseudomonadales > Pseudomonadaceae > Pseudomonas > Pseudomonas sp. TE3911. The sequence goes on from NZ_JBSSFP010000001.1 coordinate 4,310,077, forward strand.
AGTCTGCGCACCGGCAAAACTCTATCGGCATTTGCACAGGTGATGACGGCCCAAACCTTAGGGCACCATGCCGCAACTGCGGGCGTAGGCGAACAGGTCGACGTCGGTGGAAATGCACAGCCGGCTCATGGCCGTGCTTTTCTGTTTACTGATCGTGGAAATACTGCGATTGACCCGCGCCGCGATCTGGCTGACGGTCATGCCGCTGGCGAGCATGCGCACCACTTCGCGTTCCTTGCTCGACAATTGCGGCTGTTGCGACTGATCCCCCGTGCCTGCCTCCTCCATCTGCGCGCGCAGGCATTCACTGGCGAAGGTCTGGCCTTTGATCACGGTGCTGATCGCAACCGGCAGCTCCCGGGCCGACGCGCTCTTGGCGACGATCGCCCGCGCGCCATGGGCGAACGACGCACGCAGCGTCGCGACATTGGCAAACATCGTGACCAGGATCACCGGCAAATCCGGATACTGGCGGCGTAACAGGCCCAGCAGTCCGTAACCGTCCGCCTGCTGACCGCCCGGCATGGCGAAGTCGGTCACCAGCACATCACAGGCCACGGTCTCCAATAACCGGAGCAATTCATCGGGCCCATCGGCCTCGCCAACCACTTTGCATTTACCGCCCGCCTCAATCACCACACGTTGGCCGATACGCACAATGGGATGATCGTCGGCAACAATTACACGAAGCATAAATACCCACGAATGATGGCAAAATGAATTCGCGCAAAAATACCCCTGTCCAAGCGGCTCAACAACTACCTGACGCGACACGTTTCGGACCGCGCCCAGCAATTGATAGCCAATAACTTCATGCCTACAAGATAAAAAGAAATTACCTACATCCAAAACTTAGTACACATCCGAACAGCATCTTGCGAACTTCCAGGCAGCACTATTCATAACCGACTCAGATAACGGATGTAGACATGCAAGTTGCGCTGAAACGCTTGCAAATGCGGGGTACTGGCCAAGACGCCTCGGGCTTTGACATGCGCGATCAGTTGCTCGCCACTCAATTCCAGGTCAGCGCCCCCCACGAACGCCAGACTCCCCACCAGACGGTGCAGGCGCTCTACCACCAATGGCGCATCGGCGCTGGCCCGGGCCTGGTCAAGCAAAGCGTCATCTTCCCGTGCTTCATTGATCAGGCTGACCAGCACGCGGTTCACCACCTCATCACTGCCGAAAATCTCGATCAGGCTGCTGCGTGTCGGCCAGGCGGTCTGTCGCGCACCATCAGCGGGGCCCTCCATCAACGGTGGCGAGAGTAAAGGTGTCAACTTCAGGACAGGTACTGGATTAAAAAATACCCTTGTCACCAGACTCACCTCAATGCGCTTACATTAATTTTCAAGCCCATGGGTTCTCGGCACACATCGTGAGTGGGTGAAAGGCTTTAACAGCCAACCGAGAACAACGTGCGACACTTGCGTGACACTCACATGACCATTAATAAGCAGCGACAAATAACGGTTTACCTATGAATCTGGCGATACAACAACTACGAAAAACACTAACTTTCCTACAAATTTGATCATTAATTCCCACGCACTTAGGTAGGAATAACGCCGGCCAGGATTGTCGTAAAAGTTGTATTTCCCCGCCCCCACCCGGCAGCTAAATTGCCGTCACCCCGCAAAGAGGGAATGGACTTGCTGCCACCGGCGAGCCCAATCAAACACAACCAGCCGCCCTGATCACCGTCCTCCTTGAAAGATCGGACGATGCGGTGTGCGCGCCTTTATCAGCCAGCCCTGTAGTGGAATGTATTGAAATGAACAAATCCCTGACCCTGTTGAGCTCTGTCCTGCTGCTCGCCAATGCGCTGCCGACGTTTGCCGCCAGCAGCGTGGACATGACAGTAACGGGCGTAATCACGCCCAGCGCCTGTACGCCCAGCCTGCCGGGAGCTGTCGATTTCGGAAAGATCTCAGCCAAAGACCTGAATGCCGACGTCCAAACCCGGCTTCCTGACCAAACCATAAAACTGTCGGTCAGTTGCGAGGGTTCGACACTGTTTGCCATCACGCCCTTCGACAACCGCACCGGTTCCTCTACCCAAAACAGTGCTTTTGGCCTGGGCCTGATCAACGACACCGAGAAACTGGGCAGGTATTTCCTGACCATGCGCAACCCAGTGGCTGACGTAGCCTCAACCTTGCTGAGTACGCGCGGCGAAGGTCGCTGGGGAGAGCTGTATGACGACGATGCGGTCGTGCCTAACGCCTTGATCGCACTGGGTAGCTTCGACGCTACCAACGGCTGGCTGCCGCACCCATTGCAAGACATGAGTGTGGAAGTGGTGCTCAACACCGCCATCGCGCCGGCCAAATCTCTAACACTCACCAACGAGGTGCAGTTGGATGGTTCGGCGACCTTTGAAGTGAAGTACCTGTAACGCCCACCCAACGTCCTTCCACCCCGCTCAATGGTGATTGCCCTATGAACCTATGTGCCACTCGCACTGCGCTGCTATTGCTGTTCACTCCCGTCGTGTTTGCCTCCAGCAATACCGACCTCAGCGTGAGCGGCACGATTACGCCCAGCGCCTGCGCGCCGCTGATTTCCGATGGCGGCATGGTCGACTTCGGAAAAATGTCGGCAAAGTCGCTCAATGCCGACCAGCACACCTCCCTGCCCAACCAAAGCATGCATGTAAGTGTGCGCTGTGAAGGCCCCACTTTTTTCACCCTCAACACCATCGATAACCGCGCCGGCACGTCGGCCAACCATGATCGGTGGCATGGCTTGGGGATGACGCCCAATGACGAAAAAATCGGTTGGGCAAGCTTTCACCTTTACACCCCCGTTGCGGATGGCGTCGCGGTACGCATGATTAATTCAGAGGATGGCGGCGTCACCTGGAGACCCGCCAATGAATTGAATCACCTGTGGCTGACCACGATTGCGAAAAGCGGTGAAGAGACGCCCATCGCCGCCCAGGAGTTTGACGCCGAGATCCGTCTGTATACCCACGTTGCCCCTTCGGAACGCTTGACCCTGTTGGACGAAGTCCCCATCGACGGTCACGCCACCATCCAACTCAAGTACCTGTAATTACCCATTATCGAAAGGAATCAGTTCGCCATGAAAACCCTGCTCAGTACCGTCGCAGCCAGCGTGATGCTGGTGACCGGCGCGACCGCCTTCGCAGCCTCCACCGTCGACCTGGCGGTCAAGGGCCTGATCGTTCCCAGTGCCTGCACGCCCAGCCTATCCGGCGGCGGCATCATCGATCACGGCAAAATCTCCGCCAAGGACCTGCGCCCGAACAACCCAACGCTCATCGGCACGCACACCCTGATTATCGAAGTGAATTGTGATGGTCCGACCACGTTTGCCCTGAACTCAATCGATAACCGGAAAGAATCGGCACTGATGAGCACGCTGTTCGGCCTGGGCCTGATCAACGGCACGCAAAAACTGGGGTGGTTCACGCTGATTCTGCAGAACGCCATCGCCGACGGCGCCCCAGTGAAAACCATCGCCTCCGGTGATGGCGGCAAGACGTGGTACGAAGAAAGGTTCTGGGACCCAGGCCTCTACATGTCGGTGGCAGCCACAAGTGACACCTCGACGCCAGTACCCGCCACGGAATTGGTGGCTGACCTGCAGGTGAACACCTCGATCGCCCGCACCGACGGCCTGGACCTGACCAACGAGGTCACCCTGGATGGTTCGGCCACCCTGGAAGTGAAGTACCTGTAACGCCAGGGCGACCATGCCCAGGCATGGTCGCCTTTACGTACGGCCACCGTCCTCCAGCCAGTGATCCCCATGAACCTGCAGCCCAATCTTTTTGCCGTCCTGCTCACACTGACCTTCGCCGCACCGACAAGCGCAGCATCGATAGTCGACGTCACGGTGACCGGCAGGCTCACCCCGGACGCCTGCCACGTCGAGCTGTCGGAAGAAGGCATTGTCGACCACGGCAAGATTCCCACGCATACCCTCAACAGCGATGAATTCACCGTGCTGCCAAGCCAGCTACTGGAACTCTCCGTGCAATGCGCGCGGCCCATGCTGTTTGCGCTGGCGGGCATCGACAATCGCGCGGAATCAGCACTGACGCCGGATGTTTTCGGCCTGGGTCGAAATATTCATGCCCCCGATGAGCGCATGGGCAGTGTGGCGCTTTTCTATCGCAACCCGGTGGGCGATGGGCAGCCCATGCAGGTGCTGGTGTCCACCGATGGCGGTGAAACCTGGGCCGCGCGGCCCGACGCCGAGCCAAAGGCCTATGCCGGTTTCGCGCTATCGGGTGACCGTCAGCCGGACTTCATCCGCCAACTGGACGCCCAATTGCACGTAGAAACGTCCATCAACTTTTCAAACTACCTGACCCTGGATCAAGAGGTGCCCTTGGACGGGTCGATCGTCCTGGATCTGCGCTACTTCTGATTCTTCTTTTGCCCAATGGAACCCCGTCATGACGACGTTACTTTTGAACATCGCGGCCCTGACACTTCTGTTCAGCCTGAATGCCCGGGCCGACGGAATGGTCCCCGACACCTCCGTGGTGATCGTGCATGAAAGCGAGGGCGAGGCCAGTGTTTCGGTGACTAACACCGACAGCCAACTGGCCCTGCTGCACGTCACCCTCGAAAACATTCCGGAAGACACAGAGCCGTTGTTGGTGGTCACTCCCCCGCTGGCGCGCGTCGACCCCGGCAAATCGCAACTGGTGCGTTTCATTTTGCAGGCGCAGCAGCCGCTGATGACGCAGCGGCTCAAACGGGTGATTTTCGAAGGCATGCCCACCGGCCGAGCCGCCACCAAAGCAGGGCATGCCCGCGTCGGCGTGACCGTGCGTCAGAACCTGCCGGTGATCATTCATCCCGAAGGGCTGGCGCCCAATCGCACGCCCTGGACCGGTTTGACCTGGGCCCTTGAGAACAACCAATTGCAGGTCAGTAATGACACGCCGTATGTGGTGCGACTGGCCCAGGAACTGAGCCTGCTTCCGGGTAACGGCAAGGCGATGCTGCCGCGCACCTACGTGTTGCCGGGCGAGCGATTGCGTGTACCGGTAACCGGCACCGGCGCCCAAACTGTCCGGCTGCAACCGGCCACCCTCTATGGCTTCGCGGTGGCCGCCTACGAAGCCCCTATCACCGTGCTCTAACGAAAAAAACAGACGCTCGCGCCTGTAAATACGAAGTGACGGCGCAATGACCGTCACCGCGACGCACAGACGTCCAACACTTAATGCCTTTGGTGAAAACAGTCGTGAATGATCGTGACGGCAAAGCCGTGCCCGCCGCACCCACCCACCTTGCCCTGCCGGCGTGGCTGTTAACTTGCGCCCTGCTCCCTGAAGTGACCTGGGCCGATGCCGATTCCGGTTTCGATTCCAAGACCCTGAGCCAGCGCGGCATTGATCCGCAACTGGCCAGCCTGCTGCTGGAAGCTCCGCGCTTTACCGCTGGCAAACACGCGGTGACGCTGCGGGTCAACGGCCAAAACCGTGGTCGTCTGCAAGCCCGTTTCGATCAACAGGGTTCCCTGTGTTTCGACCGCACGTTACTGGACGCCGCCAACCTGGTGATCCCGGACGACAGCGGCAAATGCCACGACTTTCTCGCCCAATTTCCCCAGAGCCTGATCGAACCCGACCCGGCCACCCTGACGGTGTCGCTGGTGGTGCCGACCGAGGCCCTGCGACCGCTGAAACAGGATGTCTCGGGGTATCAAGCCGGCGGCATCGCGGCCTTGCTCAACTATGACCTGAGCGGTTTCTACAATCAGTTGGGCGATGACACCAACCGCTTCGGCTCGGCCAATACCGAAGTTGGCTTCAACGCCGGCGACTGGATCGTGCGCAGCCGCCAGGTGCAGACCTGGCAGGACGGCCTGTCGCGCAGTACCCACCTGGAAGCCTACGCCCAGCGCACCTTCGCCCAGCATCAGGCGGTGCTGCAAGCCGGGCAGATCAGCCTCTACAACCCGGTGCTGTCCGGGGCGCAGATCAATGGCGTGCAGGTGTTCACCGAGCAGGCACTGCTGGACCAGGAGCAAGGTGCGACCATCGAGGGCATCGCCAACAGCCCGGCGCAGGTCGAAGTGCGGCAGAACGGCGCGTTAATCCACTCAACGGTAGTCCCCGCCGGCCCGTTCGCCTTGCGCGATGTGCGGCGCTTGAACACCCGCTCGGACGTCGAAGTGACTGTTCGGGAAAGCACCGGCGAGGAGCGCCGTTTTACCGTGCCGGCAGCGATGCTTGGCCTGGGCCTGCCGGCAGCCGGTTATTCGGTGGGCGCAGGTCGCGTACGCAATATAGGAGACGCCAAAGGCGATGACCCCTGGGTTGTCAGCGCCGGCTGGAACGGCGCCGTGCACCCGCAAGTCTCGGTGGGCGGCGGCCTGCTCGCGGCCAGCGAATATCGCGGCGTGGGCGCAAGCCTGGCCTGGCTGCCAGGGCTCGACAGCCAAGTGCAACTGGCCAGCCAGTTCTCCGATGCGCAGTCCCACGACAAGGCCCAAGGCATGCAGACCGACCTCGCATGGTCCCAGCGCCTGGGTGAGCAATGGTCATTCAGCGCGGCCAACTCCTGGCGCACGCCGGGCTATCGCGATCTGGAAGAAACCACTTACGACACCCAACCCGACCACTATCGCCGCTCACGTTACCGCGACCAGCAAAGCGTCACACTCGGCTGGTCGCACCCATCGCTAGGGGCGTTCAGCGCCGGGGTGTCGCGCTCCAGCAATTTTGACGACGAGACCAGCAGCCGTGCCCTGGCCTCGTGGGGCACCAGTGTGGGCGGCGTATCGCTGTCCGCCAGCGCCGAATGGCAGATGGGCGGTCGCCAACAGCAGGACAACGCGGTGTACCTGAACCTCAGCCTGCCCCTCGGCGAGCGTCGCCGGGGCCGCGCGTGGGTGCGCAATTCGGGAGGCGAGCATCGCTCGGGAGTCGGGCTCAACGAGCAGATCGACGATCAACTCAGCTACCGCGTCAGCGCCGAATACGACACCCGCGACCGCCAGGTCGAGACCACCGTCGGCGTGTCCACCCTGCCCCGCTACAGCCAGTTGGACCTGAGCTACAGCCGCAGCGACAGTGAACGTTCAAGCTACCAAGGCGGCGCTCGCGGCGCCGTGGTGGCCCATGGCAGCGGTCTGACCTTCTCGCCGTATCCCGTGCGCGACACGTTCGCACTGGTGTCTGTGGGCGACATGAGCGGCATCAAACTCAGCACCCCCAGCGGCCCGGTCTGGACCGACTGGCAGGGGCAAGCGGTGGTGTCCCAGGTCAACGCCTATGGCCGCAGTCCGGTCGAAGTGCAGACCCGTTCGCTACCGCGCAATGCCGACATCAACAACGGCCTGGCGATGATTTCGGCCGGGCGCGGTGCGGTGGATCGCGTCGAGTTCGGCGTGGCGCTCACCCGTCGGTTGCTGCTCACCGCACGCACTGATCAGGGCCAACCGCTGCCGCGCGGCGCGGTGGTAAGCACGGCCGAGGGCGAGTTCATCACCCTGGTCCAGGATGGAAGCCAGGTGTTCCTGCCCAACGTGCTGGAGCACACCACGCTGTGGGTCAGCAACGCCGACATCGGGCGCTGTGAACTGCGCTTCGACCTGCCGACCAAGCCCGACCCCACGGTGTATTTCGAAACCGCCGACGCCCGCTGCCATACCCCTGGAGAATGACCGATGCCCATCCTGAGAGTTGCCTGCCTGCTGCTGATAGTGTCCAACTGCGCCCTGGCCGCGGATGAATGCCAGTTAAACCTCAGCGAGGCGCGCCTGGATTTCGGCTCGATGAACCGCGCCGCGCAGCACGACAACGCCCCCCAGCGTCTACTCGGCGAGCGCCGTCTGAGCCTGACACTCAACTGCGCGCAACCCGGCGACATGAGCCTGTTCTATCGCGCTGTCGCCGCAAGTGCCGAGCGCCTGCAATTCACCGAGCACGGCAGCTACGCCATACAGGTCAGCGACGGAATGCTGGATGGCCAGGCGGTCAACCTAGGGTTGCTGCCCGCCAACGGTCAGCCGCCCGTGGCCACCGGCGCCGCACTCGGCTGGCGGCCGGGGCACGGGATCGCCCCGATGCTCAACGGCACACCGCTGACCGGCAAGCATTTCACGCTGCAACTGAGCGTGAGCGCCTGGGCCGATGCTGCCGCCACACGCGTGCGGGACGCGACCACTTGGGAAGTGACCGGCCGCGTCTCCCACCCGCAAAGCGAGCGAGAGCTGACCCTGCAAGCGCACTTCGCCCCTGTGGCGTGCGTGCCGCTATTGTCTAATGGCGGGCTGGTGAATTACGGCAGGCTGCTGGCCAAGGACTTGAGCGCCACCAGTGAAACGCCGCTGCCCACGCGGACCTTGCAGTTTTCCGTGAGCTGCGACGCCGCCACGCCCTTCGCCCTGAAGATGCATGACAACCGCAACGGTTCCGCCACCGGCGGCACCGATGAAACTGCCTACGGCCTGGACGTGGACTACAGCCACAACAAGATCGGGCGCTACTACGTGAACATCGACCCGGCCGAGTTCAGCGCTGATGCCCTCGGCCCGCTGTATCGCACCGACTCCACCAGTGGCGGGGCGGCGTGGAGCAGCTCCAGCCCGCGCCAAATCCCCATCGCCGCCAACAGCCTAATGGGCTTTACCGACCGCACCGCCAGCACGTTGGGGCCGGTGCCGATCCAGAACCTCTCCGGCACGCTGCGCATCAAGGCCTACCTGGCGCCGATGGAATCGCTGGACTTGCGCAACATGGTGCACATCAACGGCGCCGGCACCCTCGAAATCATTTACCTGTAACCCAAGGGATCAGCCTCATGAAAACGCACAACATCGCCCTTCTTTCCCTGCTGCTGGCCGCAGGCACCGCCGTTCAGGCGGCCTCGCAGGTGGATCTGGCGGTCACAGGCCGTCTCACGCCCACCGCCTGTACGCCGCTGCTGTCCAACGGTGCAGTCATCGACTACGGCAAGATCTCCCGTCAGGACCTCAACGTGGACAAGGGCACGCGTCTGCCCATCAAGCCGTTGCAAGTCAGGATTGCCTGCAACGGCGCGAACCGCTTCGCCTTGCGCATGCGGGACAATCGTGACGGTTCGGCGATGGTCAACAGCGAGATTTACTACGGCCTGGGCTTGGACCATAGCGGTAACCGCATCGGTCTGTACTCGATGGCCTTCGACCCGCGCCAGACCATCGTCGACGGCAGCACGCTGGTGTATGGCACCGAGTCCACCACCGGTGGCCTGGCCTGGCGCACTGCCAACCTCAACCCGATCAACATCGGCGCCAAGAGCTACCTTGGGTTCACGGACATCGCCGGCAGCACGGCCGGCCCTTCGGCGATTCAAGAATTGACCAGCACGGTGCAGGTCGAGACCGTGATCAACGCCACGCAAAACCTCGACCTGAGCCGCGACATCGCGCTCGACGGCCTCGCCACGCTGGAGGTGGTGTACCTCTAGATTTTCTCGCTGGTCACCTGCACATACCGCGCCCGCCCGGCGCCAAGGCCCGCGGCGATCGCACCGACACCAAGCACCGCGAAGATCCAGCCAATGGCCGACCAGCCGCCGGTCCAGTCATGCACCAGGCCCACGGCCAATGGGCCGAGCGAGGCCAGGGTGTAACCGAAGCCCTGGGCCATACTCGACAGGTTGGCCGCCACGTGGGCATCAGGGGAACGCAGCACGATCAGGGTCAACGCCAGGCTGAACGTGCCGCCCTGCCCCAGCCCAAGCAAAATCGCCCAGCCCCACAAGCCATCGAGCGGTGCATAGAGGCAACCGAACAGCCCGCCGAGGGTCAGCAGCATCACCACCACAATCGCCAGGCGCTGGTCCTTGCCCCGGGTGGCCAGCCACGGCGCGGCCAGCGAACTGACCAATTGCACAATGATCGAGCCAGACAGCGCCAACCCGGCCTCGGTGGCGCTCAGGCCACGACCGATCAGGATCGACGGCAGCCAGCCAAACACGATGTACGCCAGGGACGATTGCAGGCCCATGTACAAGGTCACCTGCCAGGCCAGTGGGTCACGCAGCAAGCCCTTGACCCGGTAAGCCACCTGATGCGCGCCCTGTTTATGCCCGACCTGGGGCAACCAGAACACGGCCGCCATCAGCGCCGGCAAGATCCAGAAGCCCAGGCCTATCGGCCAACTGTCGCCGAAGTAATGACTCAACGGCACCGTTGCGCCTGCCGCCAGCGCCGCGCCCAGGCACAGCGCCATGGTGTACACGCCGGTCATGGCGCCGGCCTGTCGAGCGAAATCACGCTTGACGATGCCCGGCAACAACACGCCGATAATCCCAATGCTTGCGCCGGCAATCAGGCTGCCGGCGAACAGGCCCACTTCACCGAACGAACTGCGTAGCAGGATGCCCGCCGCCAGGGTCAACAGAATTCCCAGCACCACGCGCTCGGCGCCAAAACGCCGCGCCAGGATCGGCGCCAGGGGCGCGAAGAGCCCCAGGCACAACACTGGCAAGGTGGTCAGCAGACCGGCCCTGGCGGCTGACAAGCCCAGGCTGCTGGACACTTCACCGAGCACCGGCGCCATGCTCGACAGCGCCGGACGCAGGTTCAACGCCACCAGGACCAGGCCTAGCAGCAACAACCAAGGGCGGTTCAGCGGCGCGGGCGCCTGCTGCACGATGTCGTCGTCTGCTTCGGCGTCGATCAACAGTTCTTCAAGTTCAGTCGTGCGTTTGGCTTCAAGGTTCATGGATCAACTGGGCGCCGAGGATGGCGTAGAAGGAGTGGTACAACTCGCTCAAGGCGGGGTTGCGCGCTTCGTCCAATCATTGGATGAATTTGCCCACAGGCTATTCGGAGTTTCCTACGAGGGCAAGGCAACGGTTTTTTTGAACAGGCAAAAATAAACCCGGCGCCAGGCCGGGTTTATGGTTAAGCGTCACCTGTCGATCAATGCAGAATCTGGCTCAAGAACAACTTGGTCCGATCGTTCTGCGGGTTGTCGAAGAAGTCATTCGGCGCCGCTTGCTCAACGATTTCGCCTTTGTCCATGAAGATCACGCGATTGGCCACGGTGCGGGCGAAGCCCATTTCGTGGGTTACGCACAACATGGTCATGCCGTCTTCAGCCAGGCCGATCATGGTGTCGAGTACTTCCTTCACCATTTCAGGGTCGAGGGCCGAGGTCGGTTCGTCGAACAGCATGATTTTCGGCTTCATGCACAGCGCACGGGCAATCGCCACACGCTGTTGCTGGCCGCCGGACAGTTGCCCCGGAAACTTGTGGGCCTGCTCCGGAATGCGCACGCGCTCCAAGTAGTGCATGGCGATTTCTTCGGCCTTGCGCTTAGGCATCTTGCGCACCCACATCGGCGCCAGCGTGCAGTTCTGCAGGATGGTCAGGTGCGGGAACAGGTTGAAGTGCTGGAACACCATGCCGACTTCACGGCGGATCGCTTCGATCTGCTTGAGGTCGTTGGTCAGTTCCACGCCATCGACCACGATGCGGCCTTGCTGGTGCTCTTCCAGACGGTTGAGGCAGCGGATGGTGGTGGACTTGCCCGAACCCGACGGGCCGCACAGCACGATACGCTCGCCCTGCTTGACGTTGAGGTTGATGTCTTTCAACACGTGGAACTGGCCGTACCACTTGTTGACGCCCTGCATCTGGATAATGCCTTCAGGGCTCACAGGCTGTTTGATTGCTTCGCTCATAACAACAACTCCTAACGCTTGTGGCCTGTGTCGAGCTTGTGTTCCAAATGAATGGAATAGCGCGACATACCAAAACAGAAAATCCAGAACACCAGGGCGGCGAACACGTAGCCTTCAGTGGCCATGCCCAACCATTTCGGGTCGGCGGCGGCTTGCTTGACGCTGTTGAGCAGGTCGAACAGGCCGATGATGATCACAAGGCTGGTGTCCTTGAACAACGCGATAAACGTGTTGACGATACCGGGGATCACCAGCTTCAAGGCTTGCGGCAGAATCACCAGGCCCATGCTGCGCCAGTAACCCAGGCCCATCGCGGCAGCCGCTTCGTACTGACCTTTAGGAATCGCCTGCAAACCACCACGCACCACTTCGGCCACATAGGCCGACTGGAACAGGATCACGCCGATCAACGCCCGCAGCAGCTTGTCGATGCCCATGCCTTCAGGCAGGAACAGCGGCAGCATCACCGAGGACATGAACAGCACGGTGATCAACGGCACGCCGCGCCAGAACTCGATGAACGTCACGCAGATCACACGAATTGCCGGCATGTTCGAACGCCGTCCCAGCGCCAGCACGATGCCCAGAGGCAAGGCGCCGGCGATACCGACGGTGGCGATCACCAGGGTCAGCATCAGGCCGCCCCACTGGCTGGTCGCCACGTTGGTCAGGCCGAAGATCCCGCCGTGCAACAGGAAGAACGCAATGATCGGGTACAGCACCAGGAAGCTCAGGCCGTAGATCGCCTTGCGTTGGAAACGCGAGATGAACAACGGTGCCACGCCAACGATGGCCAGCCACACGGTCAGGTCTACACGCCAGCGCAGGTCGCCGGGGTAGTAGCCGTACATGAACTGCCCAAAGCGCTGTTGGATGAACACCCAGCAGGCGCCTTCTTTCGTGCAATCGGCGCGGGTCGTCCCAACCCAGTTGGCGTCGAGGATGGCCCAGTGCAGGATCGGCGGCACCACCAGGTAGATCAGGTAGAACGCCAACAGCGTCAGCAGGGTGTTGAGCCAACTGGAAAACAAGTTGGCGCGCATCCATGCCACCGGCCCGAAGACTTTGCTCGGCGGCGGCATATCAGGTTTGAAAGTATGCGTACTCATGGGCGTTTCCTCACCGCTCGATCAGCGCAATGCGCTTGTTGTACCAGTTCATCAGCAGGGAAATGCTGATGCTGATCGCCAGGTACACGCTCATGGTGATGGCAATGACTTCGATGGCCTGGCCGGTCTGGTTGAGCACCGTGCCGGCAAACAGCGAAACCATTTCCGGGTAACCGATACCGGCGGCCAACGACGAGTTTTTCGCCAGGTTCAGGTATTGGCTGGTCAGCGGCGGAATGATCACCCGCAGGGCTTGCGGGATGATGACCTTACGCAGCGTCGGTCCAGGGCGCAGGCCCAGGGAGCGCGCAGCTTCGGTCTGGCCGTGGCTGACGGACTTGATGCCCGAACGCACGATCTCGGCGATAAACGCTGCCGTGTACACGGTAAGCGCCAGGGTCAGCGCCAGCAGCTCAGGGATCAGCACCCAGCCGCCGACAAAGTTGAAACCTTGCAGCGTGGGCATTTCCCAGTGCAGCGGTGCACCGAAGATCAGGGCGCACAACGCCGGGATCACGAAGAACAGCGCCAGGCCCGCCCAGAATTTGTGGAACGGAACGCCGGTGGCTTCAAAGCGTTTGTTGGCCCAACGCGCCATCGCCACGATTGCCACGATCGCCACCACCACACTGGCCACAAACGGCCAGAACCCATCAGCGGCAAGCGCTGCCGGCATATTCAGGCCACGGCTGCTGACAAAGAAGGTGTCGCCGAAGTTATGGCTGTTACGCGGCCCCGGCATGGTCAGGAACACCGCGAAGTACCAGAACAGGATTTGCAGCAGCGGCGGAATGTTGCGGAACACTTCCACATACACGGTCGCCAGCTTGTTGATCATCCAGTTCGGCGACAGACGCGCCACGCCAATGATGAAACCGAGCAAGGTCGCCAGGACCACGCCGATCACGGTCACCAGCAGGGTATTGAGCAAGCCGATTACAAAGACGCGGGCATAGCTGTCCGATTCGGTGTAGTCGATCAAATGCTGCGCGATGCCGAACCCGGCACTGCGCTCAAGAAAGTCGAAACCCGAGGTAATGCCTCGGTGCTGAAGGTTGGTCTGGGTATTGTCGAAGAGGTACCAGCCCAGCGAGATCACCGCCACAATCGTGATGATCTGGAAGAGCCACGCACGCACTTTGGGATCGCTGAAGCTGAGCTTCTGCTTTGGTGCGCCGATTTGATTTTGCATGAAGTGCCCCGGAAAGAATGGAACAGAACATCACCCGGCGGTTGGCCCACCGGGTGACAGAACCATCAGCGATCAGCGCACAGGGGGTGCGTATTGAATGCCGCCGTTGTTCCACAGTGCGTTCAGGCCACGGTCGATTTCCAGCGGGGTGCTCTTGCCGAGGTTGCGCTCGAACACTTCGCCGTAGTTACCGACTTGCTTGACGATCTGTACGACCCAGTCTTTCTTCACTTTCAGGTCTTTGCCGTATTCGCCGTCAGCACCGAGCAGACGTGCAACGTCCGGGTTCTTGGTGGATTTGGCTTCAGCTTCAACGTTTTTGGAAGTGATGCCGGCTTCTTCAGCGTTGAGCATGGCGTAGCCAACCCAGCGCACGATGGCCAGCCACTCGTCGTCGCCGTTACGCACGACTGGGCCCAGCGGTTCTTTGGAGATGGTTTCCGGCAGAACCACGTAGTCCTTCGGCGCGGCCAGCTTGCTGCGCTGGGCGAACAGTTGGGACTTGTCGGAAGTCAGTACGTCGCAACGACCGGATTCCAGCGACTTGGCGCTTTCGTCGGAGGTGTCGAAGGTGATCGGGGTGTATTTGAGGTTGTTGCCACGGAAGTAGTCGGAAACGTTCAGCTCGGTGGTGGTACCGGCCTGGATGCAGATGGTTGCACCGTCCAGTTCCTTGGCGCTTTTTACGCCCAGCTTGTTGTTAACCAGGAAGCCGATGCCGTCGTAGTAGGTGATGAAGCCTGGGAATTTCAGGCCCATGCCGGCGTCGCGAGAGCTGGTCATGGTGGTGTTACGGGACAGAATGTCGACTTCGCCAGACTGAAGCGCGGTGAAACGCTCCTTGGCGTTCAACTGGCTGAACTTGACCTTGGTCGCGTCGCCGAACACAGCAGCAGCGACAGCGCGGCAAACGTCAGCGTCGATCCCGAGGATCTTGCCGCTGGCATCCGGTACCGAGAAACCCGGCAAGCCGTCACTCACGCCGCATTGCACGAAGCCTTTCTTCTGCACGGCGTCCAGAGTGGCGCCAGCTTGGGCGAAACCACTGACACCCAGTACAGCGGCCGCGGAAACGATGGCCAGGGTGGATTTCAATACCTTCATTCAAACCTCCAAATACGCTCTTGTTGTGTCGGAGCTCGAACCTCAGCGCACCCTTATGAGGCGATATTGACCCGTGTTGGTTTTTTTTAGGGTCAAGCGGCATGAGGCTGTCGCAGTAATTCCAGCGGCTATCCCATAAACGGCAGTCACTGATAGTGTTACCGTCCCGGGATAGTTCTGACATCGACCTACACATAGCAAGCGCCGTACCAGAGTGGTGGCTGAGTCGTTTCAGCCCATGGTCAATAGGAAAAGATTCAACCTTGCGACATTCTCTTAACAGATCAACCTATGACGCACCGTTCCGTCGCACTTAATCGGAGCGCACGCACATTTATGGAGCAGACATGACCGAACCCTTGATTCTTCAGCCCGCCAAGCCCGCAGACGCCTGCGTAATCTGGTTGCATGGCCTGGGTGCCGATCGCTACGACTTTTTGCCGGTGGCCGAAGCGCTGCAGGAAAGCTTGCTGACGACGCGCTTTGTATTACCCCAAGCGCCAACCCGCGCGGTGACTATTAATGGCGGCTACGAAATGCCGAGTTGGTACGACATCAAGGCCATGAGCCCGGCCCGCTCGATCAGCCTGGAAGAGCTGGATGAGTCGTCCAGAATGGTCACCGATTTGATCAAAACTGAAAAAAGCAGCGGAATAGACGCCTCGCGAATTTTCCTCGCCGGTTTTTCCCAAGGTGGCGCGGTGGTTTTCCACACAGCGTTTACCAAATGGCAGGGTGCCTTGGGTGGCGTCATCGCCCTCTCCACCTACGCGCCTACCTTCAGCGATGAGCTGGAATTGTCCGCCAGCCAGCAGCGCATTCCCGCTCTGTGCCTGCACGGCCATCACGACGAGGTGGTGCAGAACGCGATGGGCCGTACGGCTTACGAACACCTGAAGAGCCGTGGTGTCACCGTGACATGGCAGGAATACCCAATGGGCCACGAAGTGTTACCTCAGGAGATACACGATATCGGCGCCTGGTTGAGCGCTCGCCTGGGCTGATACTCCGCATTTATGTAGCCGTATGACAGACACACTACGCCGCGCCCGATTCTTGCATTACACTGCCCGGCGTACATTCCTTAACCAATTAATGAGATCACCGTGCTCAAAGCACTTAAGAAGATGTTCGGCAAAAGCGAGGCTGAGCCGCTCGCGCCTGTCCCCAGTGCTCCTGTCCCCGCCTCCGGCAGCCGCAATGACGGCCAACAGCCCGACCGGACCGCTCCTATCGCGCAGCCGAAGACGCCGCCGGTGACATCGCCCGAACAGGCAACCCCTCAGGCTGAAGCCGCGCCCGCCCCCAAGCCTCGCCGGGAACGCGCCCCTAAACCGCCGGTGATCCCATGGAAACTCGAAGACTTTGTCGTCGAGCCCCAGGAAGGTAAAACCCGTTTCCACGACTTCAAACTGGCCCCGGAACTGATGCATGCCATCCAGGACCTGGGCTTCCCGTACTGCACGCCGATCCAGGCGCAGGTATTGGGCTTTACACTTGCCGGCAAAGACGCCATCGGCCGTGCCCAGACCGGCACCGGCAAGACCGCCGCGTTCCTGATCTCGATCATCACCCAGCTGCTGCAAACGCCGCCGCCGAAAGAGCGCTACATGGGTGAACCGCGCGCGCTGATCATCGCCCCGACCCGGGAGCTGGTGGTGCAGATCGCCAAGGACGCCGCCGACCTGACCAAATACACCGGCCTTAACGTGATGACCTTCGTCGGTGGCATGGACTTCGACAAGCAGCTCAAACACCTCGAAGCCCGCCACTGCGACATTCTGGTAGCGACCCCTGGCCGCCTGCTGGACTTCAACCAGCGCGGCGACGTGCACCTGGACATGGTCGAAGTGATGGTGCTGGACGAAGCCGACCGCATGCTCGACATGGGTTTCATCCCGCAAGTGCGCCAGATCATTCGTCAGACCCCGCCGAAAAACGAGCGTCAGACCCTGCTGTTCTCCGCGACCTTCACCGAAGACGTGATGAACCTCGCCAAGCAGTGGACTACCGACCCGTCCATCGTCGAGATTGAAGCGCTGAACGTCGCCAGCGAAAACGTCGAACAGCACATCTACGCGGTGGCCGGTGCCGACAAGTACAAACTGCTCTACAACCTGATCAACGACAACGGTTGGGAGCGCGTGATGGTGTTCGCCAACCGCAAAGACGAAGTACGCCGCATCGAAGAGCGCCTGGTACGTGATGGTGTCAACGCCGCGCAACTGTCCGGCGATGTGCCGCAACACAAGCGCATCAAGACACTGGAAGGCTTCCGCGAAGGCAAGATCCGCGTGCTGGTGGCCACTGACGTGGCGGGCCGTGGGATTCACATCGATGGCATCAGCCACGTGATCAACTTCACCCTGCCGGAAGTGCCGGACGACTATGTGCACCGGATTGGCCGTACTGGCCGTGCGGGCGCAGCGGGTGTGTCGATCAGCTTTGCCGGGGAAGATGACTCGTATCAGTTGCCGTCGATCGAGACGTTGCTGGGTCGCAAGATCAGCTGCGAGACACCGCCGACGCACTTGCTGCGAGCTGTAGAACGCAAACGCCCGTAAGCTGAAACCCGGTCAAAAATGTGGGAGGGGGCTTGCCCCCCGATAGCAGTGGATCAGTCGATACATAAATTAACTGACACACCGCTATCGGGGGCAAGCCCCCTCCCACATTTGGTTCTGTGTTCGGCTGGCTACTTCCAGCGATCCGCTGCAGCGTGGTCGCTGTCCCGCCCGTCCACCCAGCGCGAACCTTCTGGGGTGTTCTCTTTCTTCCAGAACGGCGCTCGCGTCTTCAAGTAATCCATCACAAACGCACAGGCATCAAATGCAGCCTGGCGATGGGCACTGGCTGCCGCGACAAACACAATCGGCTCACCCGGCTCCAACGCGCCGACGCGGTGCAGTACGTCCAGCTTGAGCAACGGCCAACGCTGCTCTGCTTCCACGGCGATCTTGGCCAGGGCCTTTTCGGTCATACCGGGGTAATGCTCCAAGAACATCCCCGATACGTCGCGACCATCATTGAAGTCGCGTACATAACCGACAAAGCTCACCACCGCGCCCACGCCCACGTTGGCCGCGTGCATTGCGTTAACTTCAGCACCGGGATCAAACGCCTCAACCTGCACACGGATGACCATGTTCAGCCTCCGGTCACGGGTGGGAAGAAGGCAACTTCGTCTCCGGCGTGTACCGGTTCGTCGAGACTGCACAACTCCTCATTGCGGGCGCACATCAGACTTGGCTCGTTGAGGACTGCAAACTCCGGGTCACTGGCCAGCGCCAGGCGCACGGCATCCACGGTGGCAAACTCACCTTCCATCTCCAGCGAATCGAAGCCCACCGATTCGGCGTAGCGCGCAAAAAACAGGACGTTAATACTCATACTTGATCCGCCTTGAAATGCCCGCTCTTGCCGCCCAGCTTTTCCAGCAGGCGAATACTTTCGATGGTCATGCCGCGATCCACGGCCTTGCACATGTCGTAGAGGGTCAGCGCAGCGACGCTGGCTGCCGTCAATGCTTCCATCTCCACGCCGGTCTGCCCGGACAGCTTGCAGCGCGCCACGATATGCACGGCGTCCTCGCCATCGGCACTCAGTTCGACCTTGACGCCGGTGAGCATCAGCGGATGGCACAGGGGGATCAGATCACTGGTTTTTTTTGCTGCCTGGATCCCGGCGATGCGGGCCACGGCAAACACGTCGCCCTTGGGATGGGCGCCGTCGACAATCATTTGCAGGGTGCTTGGCAACATGCGCACCCGCGCTTCAGCCACCGCCTCACGGAACGTCACGGACTTGTCGGTGACGTCGACCATATGGGCGCGACCTTGGGAATCGAGATGAGTCAGCACAGCGATACTCCTGATCAGGAGCCGCGATTGTAAACCCAACACACAACAAAATGTGGGAGGGAGCAAGCCCCCTCCCACACTGACCGCATTTACAAATGAGACTCTGCGTATTCAGCCAGGATCGAACGTGGAACACCCTGCAGCGCAATGTGCACGCCGTTCGGGAAGTCTTTGAAGCGTTCAGTCAGGTAGGTCAGCCCGGAGCTGGTCGCGGACAGGTAAGGGGTGTCGATCTGTGCCAGGTTGCCCAGGCACACCACTTTGGAACCAGCGCCGGCACGGGTGATGATGGTTTTCATCTGATGCGGCGTGAGGTTCTGGCATTCATCGATCAAAATCAGGCTCTGCTGGAAGCTGCGACCTCGGATGTAGTTGAGGGATTTGAACTGCAACGGCACTTTGCTGAGGATGTAGTCGACGCTGCCATGGGTGTTTTCGTCATCCATGTGCAAGGCTTCGAGGTTGTCGGTGATCGCCCCGAGCCACGGCTCCATTTTTTCCGCTTCGGTGCCGGGCAGGAAGCCAATTTCCTGGTCCAGCCCCTGCACGGAGCGGGTGGCGATGATGCGGCGATAGCGCTTGGTCACCATGGTCTGCTCGATGGCGGCAGCCAGGGCGAGGATAGTTTTACCGGAACCCGCAGCGCCGGTCAGGTTGACCAGGTGGATGTCCGGATCGAGCAGCGCATACAGCGCCAGGCTCTGGTAGATGTCGCGCGGTTTCAGGCCCCAGGCTTCCTGGTGCAACAGGGGTTCCTGATGCAGGTCGAGGATCAGCAGCTTGTCGACCTGGATCTCTTTGATCCAGCCCACGAAGCCCTGTTCGTCGATGATGAATTCATTGATGTGCACGGCCGGCAGGTTGTCGATCAGTTGTACCTGGTGCCAGGTGCGGCCATGGTCCTGACGGGTTTCGACCTTGCTCACGAGGTCCCAGAAGGAACCGGTCACCGTGTGATAACCACGGGACAGCATTGAAACGTCATCGACCAGTTGGTCGGTGCTGTAGTCCTCGGCCGCGATCCCACACGCTCGGGCCTTGAGGCGCATATTGATGTCTTTGGTCACCAACACCAGGCGCAAGTCCTTGTCACGCGCGTGCAGGTCGATCAATTGGTTAATGATTTTGTTGTCGTTGAGGTTTTCCGGCAGCAGGCTGTTGGGCTCGCTGCGCTTGCTCATCAGAATCGACAGCAAGCCCTTGGGCCCGCTTTTGCCACGCTGGATCGGCACGCCGACTTCAACGTCCTCGGGTGACGCTTCGCCCAGGGTCTTGTCGATCAGGCGGATGGCCTGGCGGCATTCGGCGGCAACGCTGTGGTGCCCACTTTTGAGTTTGTCGAGTTCCTCAAGCACGATCATCGGGATGGCGACGTGGTGCTCTTCGAAATTGAGCAGTGCGTTTGGATCGTGGATCAATACGTTGGTATCAAGCACATAAAGGATTGGCTGGTCGGAAGAAGGGGTGCGTCCATGATCATCCATACTCGGTCACCTTTGTGGGAGCCAGTCGACGCAATACCACGACAGTGCTGCGCCTTGATTCGACCACCGACTGCACCTGAGTGACGTCAAGCGCAGTGCCCACATGAGGAGTCTTGGAAGACGCCACCTGTGTTGCAGGTTTCGGCGATCTGACTTCGTAATACCGCAAAACCCATGACAGGAAAAAGCACTTTGACGCTTTTTTGAAGTTTATTTTTCAGGATGACGAATAGCACTAGCCGAGTGCCATGCACCCCGTTAAAGTCGGAAGTCCGCCTGCATCGAAATGTCGCACAAAATCACCCCGAAAACGCCTCATACCCAACAGGGCCGGGCACTTCATCTTTTTAACGAAATGCTTCCCGGCAGTCCTGCCAACCCAAGCCACTCTGCGCCGTTGCCTGTAGCAACAGCGGCAATGCCACCCGCGCCTTGTCTTGAGTGTCGTGAAACACAATCACCCCTTTGCGCCATAGCAACATCAGTGTGAGCACGCGCTGCATCGACTCATCGGCCTTGAGCTTGCCTGGATCATCCTGGGAATCGATGTCCCACAACGCCAACTGCAAACCCTGGGATTGAAAGAATCCCTGACTGTCCGCGCGGCGCTGGCCGTACGGTGGGCGGAACAGCGGCACGTAGTTTTCCGGCATCAGGTTCTGTACCAACGACGCACTGCGGGTGACGGAGCTTTGCCAGTCCACCCAATGGCTGTGGGAGCGGTACTGCCAACCCTGGGTGCCGACGCATTGGCCTTGGTACAACGCCTCCACTTGCGCGGCGGAACTGCGCTCGACACGGGTTTGCAAGCTGCTGCCGAGGGCAAAGAACGTTGCGTTCATCTTCTGCTTGCGCAGGTAGTCGGCGAGCCAGTCGGTATTGCCGCTGACCGGTGCAGGGCCGCCGTCGAACGTCAGCAGGAACAGGCGGTCGTTGAATTCGTCGCCATTGCGCTCATGGTCGCCAAACCGAGCAACTTCGCTGCTGATCTGCGGGAAAAGCGCGGCCTTTCTCAGCAGTTCGTCCAGGTAACGTTCATGGAAGGTATGGCTGGGGGCGGCCCAACCTATATAGAAGGAGTCTTGGCTGACTTCGAACTTGCCGGCCTGTTCGCGCAGGTCGTCCATGTTTTCCACCAGGTAGCAAAACGAGGCATCCACCTCGCAGCTCTGCTGGGCGACGGTGTAGTTTTCCAGCAGGCGTTGCCAGAGCTGGCGGCGCAGGTCGTCGATGGCGGCCTGGTTGATGATCCTCAGGCCCAGGCGCTGCTTGAGCGCCGCGTCATCCAGAGACTCGCTGGCCAACAGGCTGCGGGCGAACATCAGGATTTCGGCGCGCGAGGCTACGTCGAACAGCGCAGGGCTGCTGAGTTTTTCAGGCCAGGTACCACGGTCCAGGCTGGCTACATCCACCGGTGCCGCCTGGGCATTCAGGCACAGCAGGCAAGCCGACAACAAAAGCGCTATTCGCACGCAGGGTCTCCCTCTCCAGAGTCACCGGCCATCATAGCGGATCGCGCCTATCGCCATCATAGGTGGAGTCAAAACGCCCGAGCCCCTAGAATCCCCCCACGATTACAGGAGACGACTTCATGCTGACGGTGATTTCCCCCGCCAAAACCCTCGATTTCGAATCAAAACCGGCGACCCCACGCTTCACCCAGCCGCAGTTCCTGGACCATTCCCAGGAATTGATCGAGCAACTGCGTGAGTTCAGCCCAGCGCAAATCAGCGAACTCATGCACGTCTCCGACAAAATCGGCGGCCTCAACGCCGCACGTTTCGGCAGCTGGACCCCGGCTTTCACCCCCGAAAACGCCAAACAAGCCTTGCTGGCATTCAAGGGCGACGTGTACACCGGCCTCAACGCCGACACCTTCACCGATGCCGACTTCAGCTACGCCCAGGACCACCTGCGCATGCTCTCGGGCCTTTACGGCCTGCTGCGCCCTCTGGACCTGATGATGCCGTATCGCCTGGAGATGGGCACCAAACTGGCCAACGCACGTGGCAAGGACCTGTACGCCTTCTGGGGCACGCGCATCAGCGAATGGCTGAACGAGGCCCTGGCCGAGCAAGGCGATGACGTGCTGCTCAACCTGGCGTCCAACGAGTACTTCTCGGCGGTCAAGCGCACAGCCCTGAACGCGCGGATCATCAACACCGAGTTCAAAGACCTGAAGAATGGCCAATACAAGATCATCAGCTTCTACGCCAAAAAGGCCCGGGGCATGATGAGCCGCTTCGTGATTGAAGAACGCATCAACGATCCCGCCAAGCTCAAGCAGTTCGATGTGCAGGGTTATCGCTTCAATGCGGAGCAGTCCAAACCGGACAACCTGGTGTTTTTGCGCGATCACGCACCGGAATAAAGCTCTCAACAGCACCGATGTTCAAATGTGGGAGGGGGCTTGCTCCCGATAGCAGAGTGTCAGTCACTGATTGGGTGACTGATACACCGCTATCGGGAGCAAGCCCCCTCCCACATTTTTATCTGCGTTGAATCCGACAAACGCCAACGTTTTGACGTCAAAAAATATCCTGTCGCATTCCTAACGTTTCTTTCACTCGACATTTCTAAATTTTTTTCGTAGTGGCACCACTTTTTTAAAACACTAGTGGCACAAAACTATCTCTCCAAGCCAACTCCCTATAACTACTGGCCCAAATAGCAAGTGCTATCAATATAGCACTAGTGCCATCCCTCCTAATATTTCAAGAAATTTCAGCGCTCTAGATAGGCGGTCTGGAACTTCGTCCCAAAGCACGGCTCATACCACCGGTAACGAAATTCTCTGTTTCTGTAGGAGATGACTTACATGGCGACCAACGGAAGTAGCGAAGTTGTCATATTAAACTTTGACTCATTGGTCATATTGCCAACCGATTAATTAAGAGCGGCGACAAGGATGATTTGCTTCTCCCTATAAGGCCAGGGCTAAGCCTCCCCTAATGGTCAGTGATACAACCCAAGGCATTGATATTTAAAGGCTTGCCGCCTCTATCAAAGCCCTGCGGCACTGGCGCCAGGCCCTTCTCCCAGGAAGGCCGGCTGCATTTGAGGGCAGGTCCCAACAATAAGGCCAAGTTGCGCACAACTTGAGTGCAATCGTTAGTCACTCATTATTCAACATGCCTGTACGCGGTAAGTCGGCGTCTATTCGCCTAACTTTCGTGGCATTTGTGACGCTTGCAAACATGAACTCCGGCCATTAATTGGCATGATTAACACAGAGGTAAATGCGATGCGCATCAGCATATTTGGTCTAGGTTACGTTGGCGCAGTGTGTGCCGGTTGCTTGTCTGCCCGTGGCCACGAAGTGGTAGGCGTAGACATCTCCAAGGATAAGATCGACCTGATCAACGCTGGCAAATCGCCAATCGTTGAACCGGGTCTGGGCGAGTTGTTGAGCCAGGGTATCGAAACCGGTCGACTGCGCGGCACCACCAACTTCGCCGACGCCATCCGTGATACCGACCTGTCGATGATTTGCGTCGGTACGCCGAGCAAGAAAAACGGCGATCTGGAACTCGACTACATCGAAGCCGTGTGCCGCGAGATCGGTTTTGTCCTGCGTGACAAAGCCACCCGCCACACCGTCGTCGTACGTAGCACCGTACTGCCAGGCACCGTGGCCAACGTGGTAATCCCGATCCTCGAAGACTGCTCCGGCAAGAAAGCCGGCGTCGACTTCGGTGTCGCGGTCAACCCGGAATTCCTGCGTGAATCCACTGCCATCGCCGACTACGACTTGCCACCGATGACCGTCATCGGCGAGTTCGACAAAGCTTCCGGCGATGTCCTGCAATCCCTGTACGAAGAACTCGACGCACCGATCATCCGCAAGGACATCGCCGTTGCCGAGATGATCAAGTACACCTGCAACGTGTGGCACGCCACCAAGGTGACCTTCGCCAACGAGATCGGCAACATCGCCAAGGCCGTCGGCGTCGATGGTCGTGAAGTGATGGAAGTGGTCTGCCAAGACAAGACCCTCAACCTGTCCCAGTACTACATGCGCCCAGGCTTTGCGTTCGGCGGCTCGTGCCTGCCAAAAGACGTGCGCGCCCTGACCTACCGCGCCAGCACCCTGGACGTGGAAGCGCCGCTGCTCAACTCGCTGATGCGCAGCAACGAGTCCCAGGTGCAGAACGCCTTCGACATCGTTGCCGGCCACGACAAACGCAAAGTCGCCCTGCTGGGCCTGAGCTTCAAGGCCGGTACCGACGACCTGCGTGAAAGCCCGCTGGTAGAGCTGGCAGAAATGCTGATCGGCAAAGGTTTCGACCTGAGCATCTACGACAGCAACGTCGAGTACGCCCGTGTCCACGGTGCGAACAAAGATTACATCGAAGGCAAGATCCCGCACGTGTCGTCCCTGCTCAACTCGGACTTCGACGACGTGATTAACAACTCCGACGTGATCATCCTCGGTAACCGTGACGAGAAATTCCGCGCCCTGGCGCAGAACGCACCGCACGGCAAGCAAGTGATCGACCTGGTGGGCTTCATGTCCAAAGCCACCTGCGCGACCGGTCGCACCGAAGGCATCTGCTGGTAACAGCAACGGCAAGTTTCAGGCGGCGCGCGTTTCCATCCCCAGCGCTCGCCGCCTGAAACCTCCTTCACCTTCGGAAGATGCTTATGTCCAAGTTAAAACACGTACTACTGCAATCCGCCGGCTGGCTGTTCTTCCTCAGCCTGCTGATGGGTCTCGCCCTGCTGTTGCCGGCGAGTACGTTCGACTCCGAGTCGAAGAATTTTATTTTCCTGATTGGCGCCGTCGGTATCTGGCGCTATTCGATGGGTGCTACGCATTTCTTTCGCGGCATGCTGTTCTTGTACGTGGTCTACCCGCACCTGCGTCGTAAAGTGCGCAAGCTGGGCAAGGCCGCCGACCCGTCCCACGTGTTCCTGATGGTTACAAGCTTCAGGATCGATGCGCTGACCACCGCGCAGGTCTACAGCTCCGTGATCCGCGAGGCCATCGAATGCGGCTTCCCCACCACCGTGGTCTGCTCGCTGGTGGAAATGTCCGATGAGCTGCTGGTCAAGAGCCTCTGGGAGAAGATGAACCCTCCAGAGCACGTGAAGCTCGACTTCGTGCGCATCGCCGGCACCGGCAAGCGCGACGGCCTGGCCTTCGGTTTCCGCGCCATCTCCCGCCACTTGCCGGACGACCGCGCCGTGGTGGCGGTGATCGATGGCGACACCGTGCTTGCCGAAGGCGTAGTGCGCAAAACCGTGCCGTGGTTCCAGCTGTTCGGCAATGTCGGCGGCCTGACCACCAACGAGTTCTGCGAAGTACGCGGCGGCTACATCATGAGCGAGTGGCACAAACTGCGCTTCGCCCAGCGCCACATCAACATGTGCTCCATGGCCCTGTCCAAGCGCGTGCTGACCATGACTGGTCGCATGTCGGTGTTCCGTGCCAGCGTGGTCACCGACCCGGGCTTTATCGCCGACGTGGAAAGCGACTCGCTGCAACACTGGCGCCTGGGCCGCTTCAAGTTCCTCACCGGCGACGATAAGTCCAGCTGGTTCAGCCTGATGCGCTTGGGCTACGACACCTTCTACGTGCCGGACGCCGCGATCAACACCGTGGAACACCCGCCGGAAAAGAGCTTTATCAAGGCCAGCCGCAAGCTGATGTTCCGCTGGTACGGCAACAACCTGCGCCAGAACTCCCGCGCCCTCGGCCTGGGCGTACGCCGCCTCGGTCTGTTCACCAGCGTGGTGCTGTTCGACCAGCGCGTGTCGATGTGGACCTCCCTGCTCGGCCTGACCGTGGCGATTATCGCCACCTTCAAATACGGCGGCGCGTTCATCCTCGCGTACCTGCTGTGGATCGGTATTACCCGCCTGATCCTCACGCTGTTGCTGTCGTGTTCCGGCCACAAGATCGGCCCGGCTTACCCGGCGATTCTCTATTACAACCAGATCATGGGCGCGCTGGTGAAGATCTACGTGTTCTTCCGCCTTGATCAACAGTCCTGGACTCGCCAGGACACCAAACTGACCCGCGATTTGGCCAGCTTTCAACGTTGGTTCAACACCTGGTCGTCTCGGACCATGACCTTCTCCGCCGGCAGCATTTTCGTCGCCGTGTTGCTGATGATGGTCTGACCCTGCCAAGCCTGAATTAACTAGGAAATCGAAAATTATGAACAGCCAAGCAAACGTCAATGTTGTCCACGAATCCGAAGCCCAACGCCAACACGCACGGGTAAAAATCCCGGCCAAATTGCGCTTCTTCGGCAATGACGGCAAACCCACCGAAGCGCGGGTTCTGGACCTGTCCGCCGGTGGCCTGGCATTCACTGCAACCCAACCGCTCAACGTCGGTGAAGTGCACAAGGGCCGCCTGCAGTTCGTGATCGATAACCTCGGTCTGGCGATGGACGTCGAATTGCAGATCCGCTCTTACGACCGCCAGAGCGGCCGTACCGGTTGCCAGTTCCAGAACCTGGAACAGCAGGATATTTCCACCCTGCGCCACCTGATCACCTCGCACTTGTCCGGCGACATCGTGTCCATGGGTGACGTGCTGGCGACCCTGCAACGCGACAACTTCACCAAGGCGCGCAAGGTCAAGGACAGCGGCAGCGGCATGACCGCACTCGGTCGCCTGCGTGCAGTGACGTTCAGCGCGGGGATCTTCATCGTGGGCCTGGCGGCGTTCGGGTTTGTCTTCAAGTCGGTGTACGGCATGTACTTCGTCAGCCACGCCCAGGCCGGTCTGGTCAGCGTGCCGGGTATGAACGTGACGATGCCGCGCGACGGCACCGTGCAAAGCCTGCTCAAAGGTGACGCGATCGCCGCCAAAGGCGCGCCGCTGGCGACCTTCAGCACCAGCATGCTGGATGTGCTCAAGGGCCATTTGGACGAAGACCAGCTGCAACCGGCCAAGGTTGAAGAACTGTTCGGCAAGCAAATGACCGGCACCCTGACCTCGCCGTGTGATTGCGTGGTTGCCCAGCAAATGGTCGCCGACGGTCAGTACGCCAGCAAAGGCGATGTGATCTTCCAACTGGTGCCACGCGGCGCTCCGGCCAATGTGGAAGCGCGTTTCACCTATCGCCAGTTCGGCGCCGTACGCCCAGGTACGCCAGTGAGCTTCCAGGTTGCCGACGAAGACCAAGTGCGTACCGGCACTATCGTCAGCAGCACCAGCCTGAACAGCGCCGATCTGTCCTCCGACATCCGCGTACAGATCAAGCCTGATGCACCGCTGGACAGCGCATTCGCCGGCCGCCCGGTGGAAGTCACCAGCGACCGCGGCCCATCGCTGAACTGGCTGATCGATAAAGCCATGGCTGCCGGACTGTAAGCGAGGAGATGCCTGTGATGACGCGCCTAAAAACACCGCAATCCCTGTGGGAGCGGGCTTGCTCGCGATGGGATCAGCGCGGTTTGCCTGACGGACCGGGTCGCCTGTATCGGGAGCAAGCCCCCTCCCACATGGGTTCGGTGGCGTTGCTGGCTATTGCGGTGAGCCTCGCCGGTTGCGCCGGCCTGCCCGACCAACGCCTGGCCAATGAAGCGCTTAAGCGTGGCGACACCGTCACCGCGCAGCAGAATTACCAGCAACTGGCAGACCTGGGTTACAGCGAGGCCCAAGTGGGCCTGGCCGATATCCAGGTAGGCACCCGCGATCCGGCGCAAATCAAACAGGCCGAAGCCACTTACCGTGCAGCGGCGGACACTTCGCCGCGCGCCCAGGCTCGCCTGGGGCGCCTGCTGGTGGCCAAGCCTGGCTCCACCGAAGCCGAGCACCATGAAGCTGAAGGCCTGCTGAAAAAAGCCTTTGCCAATGGTGAAGGCAACACCCTGATTCCACTGGCGATGCTGTACCTGCAATACCCGCACAGCTTCCCGAATGTGAACGCCCAGCAGCAAATCAGCAAATGGCAGGCCGACGGTTACCCGGAAGCCGGCCTTGCCCAAGTGCTGCTGTATCGCACCCAAGGCACCTACGACCAGCACCTGGATGATGTGGAGCGCATCTGCAAAGCCGCGCTGAACACCACCGATATCTGCTACGTCGAGCTGGCCACGGTCTATCAGAAACAAGCCGCGCCGGAAAAACAGGCCGAACTGCTCAAGCAGATGGAAGCCGGTTACAGCCGTGGCACCGTCACTGCCCAGCGCGTCGACAGCGTCGCCCGTGTGCTCGGCGATGCCACCCTTGGCACGCCGGACGAAAAAACCGCCCAGGCCCTGCTGGAAAAAATCGCCCCTGGCTACCCGGCGTCCTGGGTCAGCCTCGCGCAACTGCTCTACGACTTCCCGGAACTGGGCGACGTCGACCAAATGATGAAGTACCTCGACAACGGCCGCGCGGCCGACCAGCCTCGCGCCGAACTGCTCCTGGGCAAGCTCTACTACGAAGGCAAGTGGGTACCGGCCGATGCCAAGGCAGCCGAAGCGCACTTCGAAAAAGCCGTGGGCAAGGAAGTCGCTGCCGATTACTACCTCGGCCAGATCTACCGCCGTGGCTACCTCGGCAAGGTCTACCCGCAAAAGGCCCTGGACCACTTGCTGACCGCGGCGCGAAACGGCCAGAACAGCGCCGACTTCGCCATCGCCCAACTGTTTTCCCAAGGCAAGGGCACCAAGCCCGACCCATTGAACGCCTATGTCTTCAGCCAATTGGCCAAAGCTCAGGACACCCCGCAAGCCGTTGAGCTGGCCACCCAGCTCGAAGCACCGCTGACGCCGGAACAACGCGCCCAGGGCCAACGCCTGGTGCAACAGGAACTGGCCGCCCGCGGCACCCTGGCCCAGAGCACGTTGCAACTGCACGCCCTGGATGAAGAAGACGACGGCGAGGAATCCCTATGAAGCTCAACCCATTCGTCAAGGCCGGTATTGGCCTGACCTTCGCCCTGCTGTGGTCGTGCCCGACCCTGGCCGCGCTGACCGAAGCCAAGAACTTCGGCCTGGAAGTGAAAATCACCGGCCAGTCCGAAGATGACCGCGACCTGGGCACGCAAAAAGGCGGCGACGTCAACGGCGTCGGTATCGACCTGCGCCCGTGGATCTACGGTGAAAGCGGCAACTGGAGCGCCTACGCCATGGGCCAGGCGGTTGCATCGAGCGACATCATCGAGACCGACACCCTGCAACAGTCGGCCGACGACGAAAACCAGCAAACCACCAACAACGACCGCAAGACCAAGAAGAACTACTTGGCGATGCGCGAATTCTGGGTCGGCTACAGCGGCTTCACGCCCTACCCTGGCGAGATCCTCAAGCTCGGTCGCCAACGCCTGCGCAATGACGACGGCCAATGGCGCGACACCAACATCGAAGCGCTGAACTGGACCTTCGACACCACCTTGCTCAAAGCCAACGTGGGCGTTGCCGAACGCTTCAGCGAATACCGCACCGACCTCAAGGAACTGTCGCCTGTCGACAAGGACCGCCAGCACCTCTACGCCGACGCCGCTTACCAGTGGACGCCAGGCCAGTGGATCGGCCTGCGCGGTCATCACACCCATGACAACGGCAAGCTCGACTACCCGGAACCGGGTCAACCCACCGACTCGTTGGACAAGCGCGAAAACGGCGACCTGACCTGGCTCGGCATCGAAGCCAACAGCGACGCCTACAACTGGCGCAACACCAACACCGTCAACTACTGGGCAAGCGTGACGGGCATGCGTGGCGACCGCGACAAGGTCAACGCGTTGAAGTCCGACGGTTCGAGCCCTGATCAGGCCAAGCGCAGTGACAATCTCAGCGGCTGGGCCACCGATATCGGCGTGCGCCTGCGCCTCGACCCGCAGTGGCAAGTGGGTGCGGCTTACTCCCGCGCCAGCGCCGATTACGAGCAGAACGGCCTGCAAAGCAACCGTTCGAACTGGACCGGTACTCAGTCCCGCGTGCACCGCTTCGGCGAAGCGTTTCGCGGCGAGATGAACAACATGCAGTCCATGAGCCTGTTCGGGTCCTGGCAGTTGCGCGAGGACTACGACGCCAGCCTGGTGTACCACAAGTTCTGGCGCGTGGATGGCAACAAGCCGGTGAGCAGCAACGGCATTGCCGCGCTGGATAACACCACCGACGCCGCCGGTGACATCGTCGCCAGCACCTCCTTGCCACTGGCCGACGGCAAGAAAGACCTCGGTCAAGAGATGGACCTGGTCGTCACCAAGTACTTCAAGAAAGGCCTTCTGCCGGCCGCGCTCAGCCAGTCGGTTGACGAACCTTCGGCCCTGGTGCGTTTCCGTGCCGGTGTGTTCAAACCGGGCGACGCTTATGGCAGCAAAGTCGACTCCTACATGCACCGCGCCTTTGTCGACGTGGTCTGGAAATTCTGATGGGAGCCTGCGCAATGAATGCTCAAAGCCTACTCGTCGCGGCAATGCTGATGGCCAGCGCCACAGCGTTCGCCGATACGGCGGCCAAGGCGCCGACCATCGCCAAGGAACTGCAACAGGCCAAGACCTACACCATTTCCAGCCCGCCTACGGCGCCGCTGGAAATGGCCAAGCCGACCCTGCCGGACCTGTCGGGCTACACCGCCGCCGCGATGGAAAAGAAGATCGTGCGCAGCAAGCCCGGCAAAATCAGCATCCGCCGCATGATGCAGGAAGACGCCCTCAAGGACTTTATCGGCGGCGACAACAAGATGGCCGAATGGGTAGTGCGCCAACACGGCATTCCACAGGCGATCTTTGTCGACGACGGCTACATGAACCTCAAGGACTTGCTGGGTAAAGTGCCCAAGCAATACTTCAGCGAAACCTCGCCGGGTGTGTTCCTGGCCAAGTTGCCGATCGTGGTCGGGCGCAAAGGCATCCTGGACATCGATAACAAGACCCAGGAGCTGCGCCTGTCCCAACAGGCCGGTTCGTTCCTGATCAACGACGGCCAGTTGTTTGTGCGTGACACCAAAATCACCGGTTGGGACGAAAAGGCCAACGGCCCGGCGCTGTTCAAGTCGCCGAAGGAATTCCGCCCGTTCCTGCTGGCCTGGGGCGGCACCGAGACGTACATCTCCAAGACCAAGATGGCCAGTTTCGGCTACGCCAACAGTAAGTCGTACGGGGTGAGTATTTCCCAGTACACGCCGAACATGGCCAAGGTGCTCAAGCGCCCTGAACCGACCGGCTGGATCATCGACTCCGAGTTCTCGGACATGTGGTACGGCTTCTACTGCTATGAGACCACGGGCTTCGTGATCAAGGGCAATACCTACAAAGACAACATCGTCTACGGCATTGACCCCCACGACCGTTCCCACGGCCTGATCATCGCGGACAACACCGTCTACGGCACAAAGAAGAAGCACGGCATCATCATTTCCCGTGAAGTGAACGACAGCTTCATCTTCAACAACCGCAGCTACGACAACAAGCTTTCGGGCCTGGTGATCGACCGTAATAGCGTCAACAACCTGATCGCCGACAACGAGATCTACCGCAACCACACTGACGGCATCACCCTCTATGAGAGCGGCGACAACCTGTTGTGGGGCAACAAGGTGATCAGCAACCGTCGCCACGGCATTCGGGTGCGTAACAGCGTGAACATCAAGCTGTACGAAAACACCTCGATGGCCAACGGCCTGACCGGCGTGTACGGCCACATCAAGGATTTGACCGACACCGACCGCGACATCGCCCTCGACCCCTTCGACGCCAAGGTCTCGCTGATCGTGGTCGGCGGTGAGCTGGCAGGGAACGGCAGCGGGCCGCTGTCCATCGACTCGCCGCTGAGCATTGAGCTGTATCGCGTGTCGATGCTGGCGCCGACCAAATCCAGTGGCATCAGCTTCTCCGGCGTCCTAGGCGAACGCCAGGAAGAAATTCTCGACCTGCTGGTACGCCAGCAGAAAGCCGTGCTGATCGACCCTGTCGAACGCCAGACCGAAATGCAGGACTGAGGATGACCCTTATGCACCCACACATGATCAAACTGCTGAGCCTCTCGGGTCTGACCCTCGGCCTGCTCGCGGCCAGCCAGGGCGTACGCGCCGACGAACTGAAGGCACCGACCTTCACCGCCGAACCGTGCTGCAGCCTGTGCCCGGCCGCCCATGACGCGAAGAACTACACCACGCGCTACCAGCAGAACTTCACCACCCTGGTAGAAGCCCAGGGCGACTGGCTGTTCCGTACCCAGGAAGACTTGCGTACCGAATTCGACACCAGCCCCGCCGGCTACAAACGCATGCAACAACTGCACGATGCGTTCAAGGCCAAGGGCGTGGAACTGGTGGTGGTCTACCAGCCGACCCGTGGCCTGGTGAACCGCAACAAGCTCAACCCTGAAGAGAAAGCCAAGTTCGACTTCGACAAGGCCCTGGGCAACTACAAAACCATGCTCGGCCGTTTCGCCAAGATGGGCTACGTGGTGCCGGACCTGTCGCCGCTCACCAATGAGCAACTGCCGGATGAACTGCCGGCCCACGATTTCTACTTCCGTGGCGACCAGCACTGGACCCCATACGGCGCCCAGCGCACTGCGAAAATCGTCGGCGCCAAAGTGCGTGCGATGCCTGAGTTTGCCGATATTCCGAAGCGTGAATTCGAGACCAAGCGCTCCGGGCGCATGGGCAAGACCGGCACCCTGCACAACATGGCCGGGCAATTGTGCGGCACCAGCTACGCGATCCAGTACATGGACCAGTTCACCACCGAGCCCAAGGGCGAAGCCGGTGACGGCGACCTGTTCGGCGACTCGGGCAACCCGCAGATCACCCTCGTGGGCACCAGCCACAGCGGCAAGAACTACAACTTCGCCGGCTTCCTGGAGCAGGAAATCGGTGCCGACATCCTCAACGTGGCCTTCCCCGGCGGTGGCCTGGAAGGTTCGATGATCCAGTACCTGGGCAGCGAAGAATTCCAGAAGACCCCGCCGAAAATCCTTATCTGGGAATTCTCGCCGCTGTATCGCCTGGACCAGGAGACCATCTACCGCCAGATGATGTCGCTGCTCGACAACGGCTGCGAAGGCAAGACCGCGCAGATGACCGCGAGCACTACATTGAAACCCGGCAAGAACGAATTGATGGTTAACAGTTCGAACAAAGACCTGCGCAACGCCAACCATCAGGTTGATATCCGCTTCGCCGATCCATCGGTGAAAACCTTGCAAGCCACCCTCTGGTACATGAACGGGCGCCACGAGGACATCAAGATCGAGAAACCCGAAACATCCGATACAGACGGGCGTTTCGCCTTTGAACTGCGCACCGATGAAGACTGGGCCTCGCAGAACTTGCTGGCCGTGGAAGTGCAGGGCCCCGAAGCGGGCGCTGCCGCGCAGAAGGTCGAAGCGAAAATTTGCACACGCAACGTATTCCCAAGCGGCGGTCAGAAGACTGCCTCACTCGGGCAATGAGGTTACTTATGCAGAAGTTATGGATTCCATCGTTGCTGGGCCTGGCGATCTTCGCCGGCTCGGTCAACGCCGCCGCCCCACTGCGTCCGCCCCAGGGCTACTTCGCACCAATCGAAGCGTTCAAGACGGGCGACTTCAAGGAAAACTGCGACACCATGCCG
This sequence comes from Pseudomonas sp. TE3911, assembly GCF_054062775.1. NCBI lineage: Bacteria > Pseudomonadati > Pseudomonadota > Gammaproteobacteria > Pseudomonadales > Pseudomonadaceae > Pseudomonas > Pseudomonas sp. TE3911. The sequence continues at coordinate 4,344,013 of NZ_JBSSFP010000001.1, forward strand.
ACGCCCTACACCGGGCCTCTGCAGTTTCGCAGCAAGTACGAAGGCTCCGACAAGGCCCGCTCCACGCTGAACGTGCAGTCGGAAAAAGCCTTCCGTGACAGCACGGCCGACATCACCAAGCTGGAAAAAGACACCAGCAAACGCGTGATGCAGTTCATGCGTGACGGTCGCCCAGAGCAGCTTGAATGCACCTTGAACTGGCTGGTGTCGTGGGCCAAGGCCGATGCGTTGATGTCCAAGGACTTCAACCACACCGGCAAGTCCATGCGCAAATGGGCACTGGGCAGCATGGCTTCGGCCTATGTGCGTTTGAAGTTCTCCGACTCGCACCCGCTGGCCAATCACCAGCAGGAATCGCAGCTGATCGAAGCCTGGTTCAACAAACTGGCCGACCAAGTGGTAAGCGATTGGGACAATCTGCCCCTGGAAAAAACCAACAACCACTCTTACTGGGCAGCCTGGTCAGTGATGGCTACGTCCATCGCCACCAACCGTCGCGACCTGTTTGATTGGGCGGTCAAGGAATACAAGGTCGGCGTGAATCAGGTCGACGACCAAGGCTTCTTGCCCAACGAATTGAAGCGTCAGCAACGCGCCCTGTCGTACCACAACTACGCCCTGCCGCCGCTGTCGATGATCGCCAGTTTTGCCTTGGTCAACGGTGTTGATCTGCGCCAGGAAAACAACAGCGCGCTCAAGCGCCTGGGCGACAAAGTGCTTGCCGGGGTCAAGGATCCGGAGATCTTCGAACAGAAAAACGGTAAAGAGCAGGACATGAAGGACTTGAAGCAGGACATGAAATTCGCCTGGCTCGAACCCTTCTGCACCCTCTACACCTGCGCGCCGGATGTGGTGGAGCGCAAGCACGGGATGCAGCCGTTCAAGACCTTCCGCCTCGGGGGTGACCTGACCAAGGTCTACGACCCGTCGCACGAAAAAGGCAACAAAGGCAGCTGATGGAACACGGTTAGAAATGTGGGAGGGGGCTTGCTCCCGATGGCGGTGTAACAGTCGCCCTCTGTGTTGAATGACACACCGCTATCGGGGGCAAGCCCCCTCCCACACTTGAACCGCGCTTGCCAGTGAAATTGTTGTACCGCCCCCCGTATTTTCGTGGGGGGGTTTGGGGGGGCTGCGGCCCTTGACTGTTGGTTAAACATGGAGAGATCGGGATGGTTTTCTCGTCCAATGTGTTCCTGTTTCTGTTCTTGCCGATCTTTCTCGGCTTGTACTACTTGAGCGGGCAACGCTATCGCAACCTGCTGCTGCTGATTGCCAGCTACGTGTTCTACGCCTGGTGGCGAGTGGACTTCCTGGCGCTGTTCGCGGCGGTGACGCTGTGGAACTACTGGATCGGCCTCAAGGTCGGTGCAGCCGGCGTGCGCACCAAGCCGGCCCAACGCTGGCTGCTGCTGGGCGTGGTGGTCGACCTGTGCATCCTCGGCTACTTCAAGTACGCCAACTTCGGCGTCGACAGCATCAACGTGATGATGAAGTCAGCCGGCCTGGAGCCGTTCATCCTGACCCACGTGCTGTTGCCGATCGGGATCTCGTTCTACATCTTCGAGTCCATCAGCTACATCATCGACGTGTACCGTGGCGACACTCCGGCGACGCGCAACCTGATCGACTTTGCGGCATTCGTGGCGATCTTCCCGCACTTGATCGCCGGCCCGGTATTGCGTTTTCGCGACTTGGCTGACCAGTTCAACAACCGCACCCACACTCTCGACAAGTTCTCCGAGGGCTGCACGCGGTTCATGCAGGGTTTCATCAAGAAGGTCTTTATCGCCGACACCCTCGCGGTGGTGGCCGACCATTGCTTCGCCCTGCAAAACCCAACCACAGGCGATGCCTGGCTCGGCGCGCTGGCCTACACCGCGCAGCTGTACTTCGACTTCTCCGGCTACAGCGACATGGCCATCGGCCTGGGCTTGATGATGGGTTTCCGCTTCATGGAAAACTTCAAGCAGCCGTACATCAGCCAGTCGATCACCGAGTTCTGGCGCCGCTGGCACATCAGCCTCTCTACCTGGCTGCGTGACTACCTGTACATCACTCTGGGCGGCAACCGTAAAGGCACGCTGACCACCTACCGCAACCTGTTCCTGACCATGCTGCTCGGTGGCCTGTGGCACGGTGCGAACATCACTTACATCGTGTGGGGTGCCTGGCACGGCATGTGGCTGGCGATTGAAAAAGCCATTGGCCTCAATACCGCGCCGCGCAGTTTCAACGTCCTCCGCTGGGCCTTCACTTTCCTGCTGGTGGTAATGGGCTGGGTGATCTTCCGCTCCGAAAACCTGCACGTTGCCGGCCGTATGTACGGTGCGATGTTCAGCTTTGGTGAGTGGTCGCTGTCGGAACTCAACCGCGCCAACCTCACTGGCCTGCAAGTGGCAACCCTGGTGGTGGCGTACGCAACCTTGGCGTTCTTCGGCCTGCGCGATTTCTACACCAACCGCCCTGCTGAAAAAACCAAGCCTGTCGACCCAAGCCTGATCAAGGCGGTACCCGGCGACAACCCCGGCAGCATCCACCAGCCAGGTTTCACCGTTGGCCAGGACGCCGCCGTGCAACCGGCCTACTGGACCGCTGACTGGCCACGCTACGCCATGCGCGCTGCGGTGCTGCTGCTGTTCGTGGCGTCGATTCTCAAACTGTCGGCGCAGAGTTTCTCGCCGTTCCTTTACTTCCAATTCTGAGGGAGCCGACCATGACCCGTTCATTACGCGTCCTCTATATCAGCCTGTTCATGGTGCTGCTGTTGGCCCTGGGCGCCTGGTCGCTGCGTAGCTTCTTTGGCTTCAGCACCAACGCCGAGGCCACGGTGCTCAACGGCCGCTGGACCAAGGCCGTCGAGACTCACTACGACGACGAGTTCCCGATCAAGCGCCTCGGCACCAACCTCTGGGCGGCGCTGGATTACAAGCTGTTCAATGAAGGCCGCCCTGGCGTGGTGCTGGGCCGCGATCACTGGTTGTACAGCGACGAGGAGTTCAACCCCGCCGTCAACGAAGACCAGAACCTGCAAGGCAACTACGCGCTGGTCGAAGGCGTACGCCAGAAGCTCAAGGCCCAAGGCATCCAACTGGTGATGGCCATCGTGCCGGCCAAGGTGCGCCTGTACCCGGAACACCTGGGTGAAGTAAAACCGGCGAGCATCCACGCCAATCTGTACCAGGACTTCCATGCCCGTGTTGCCGCAGACAACATCCCTGCTCCCGACCTGCTCGGCCCGTTGCAACAGGCCAAGTTGAGCGGTAAGCAAGTGTTCCTGCGCACCGACACCCACTGGACACCGGACGGTGCCGAAGTCGCCGCCAAGCAATTGGCCAAGGCGATTGCCGACAAGACCCCGCTCCACGGCGAGCCACAGCGCTTTGTCACCGAGGCTGAAAAGACCGAGCCGCACAAAGGCGACCTGCGTCTGTTCCTGCCCCTGGACCCGCTGTTCGAAAACCTGATGCCGCCCAAAGAACCGCTGGAAAAACGCGTCACGCACCTGGCCGAAACCAAAGGCGACGACGCGCTGTTTGCCGACAGCGAAACCCCCGTGGCACTCGTGGGCACCAGCTACAGCGCCAACCCGAACTGGAACTTTGTCGGTGCGCTCAAGCAAGCCTTGGGCAGCGACGTCATCAACTACTCCGAAGACGGCCACGGCCCGATCCTGCCGATGCTCAGCTACCTGAAAAGTGATGACTTCAAGAACAGCCCGCCACAGGTGCTGATCTGGGAGTTTCCTGAACGTTATCTGCCCGTAAACAACGAAATCGGTGATGCCGACCCCGCGTGGGTTGCGCAACTTAAACAAGCCGGTTCGCGCCAACAGAACATGGCACTGAACACCCCAGCTATTAAAAATCAGAAATCCGAGACGCCCGACCGGGCGCAAAACTGAAAGAGAGGTAACTCACATGACTTTCACTACAACTCCTCGTCGTCTCGCTAAAACCCTGGCTATTGCTGCCGGTCTGAGCTTCGTATCCCTGTCCGCCTTCGCCGGTGGTGATGCCGCGCTCTACGGCCCTACCGCGCCAAAAGGTTCGAGCTTCGTACGTATCTATAACGCCAGCAACCAGGAAGTCAGCGCCACCGTCGGCAACACCAATCTCAACGAGGTTGCGCCACTGGCCAGCAGCGACTTCAGCTTCATGCCGGGCGGTGACTACAGCGCCAAGGTTGGTAGCCAGAGCCTGCCGGTCAAACTCGCCGCCGATCACTACTACACCTTGGTCAACAGCGGCAGCGGCCAACCTCAACTGATCGAGGAACCGCCGTTCAAGAACAAGCAAAAGTCTCTGGTGCGCGTGCAGAACCTCAGCGACAAGGCCCTGACCCTGAAGACCGCCGATGGCAAGACTGATGTGGTCAAGTCGGTGGCTGCCAAAGGCCGTGGCGAGCGCGAAATCAACCCGGTGAAGGTGAGCCTGGCGTTGTATGACGGTGACAAGAAAGTCGGCGATGTGAAGCCGGTTGCGTTGGAACGTGGTGAAGCGGCGGTGCTGTATGTCACCGGCTCGGGTTCGAGCTTGTCGCCAGTTTGGGTCAAGCGCCCGGTGTCGACCCGCTGATTAGCTTTTGAAATTGACGCTCCCCCTTGTGGGAGCGGGCTTGCTAGCGAATACGGTGGTTCAGTAACAGATGTGCTGACTGAATCACCGCCATCGGGAGCAAGCCCCCTCCCACAGGCTCTGACCCAATTGATTCAAGGAGAAACACATGATCCCAGTAATCCTTTCCGGTGGTAGCGGCTCACGTCTTTGGCCGCTTTCCCGCAAACAGTTCCCAAAACAATTCCTGGCCCTGACCGGTGAGCACACGCTGTTCCAGCAAACCCTGGAACGCCTGGTGTTCGAAGGCATGGACTCCCCGATCGTGGTCTGCAACAAGGACCATCGCTTCATCGTCAACGAGCAACTGGCCAACCGTAAACTGGAATGCCAACGCATCCTGATGGAACCGTTCGGTCGCAACACCGCGCCGGCCGTGGCCCTGACCGCGATGATGCTGGTCAACGAAGGCCGTGACGAGCTGATGCTGGTGCTGCCCGCCGACCACGTGATCGACGACCAGAAAGCCCTGCAACGCGCCCTGGCCCTGGCCACCGTGGCTGCCGAACGTGGCGAGATGGTGCTCTTCGGTGTACCGGCGACTCGTCCGGAAACCGGCTACGGCTACATCAAGTCCACCAACGATTCGCTGCTGCCCGAAGGCGTTAGCCGCGTGCAGCAGTTCGTGGAAAAACCCGATGAAAAACGCGCCGTCGAGTTCGTCAAAAGCGGCGGTTATTTCTGGAACAGCGGCATGTTCCTGTTCCGCGCCAGCCGCTTCCTGGAAGAGCTGAAAAAGCACGATCCGGACATCTACGACACCTGCGTGCTGACCCTTGAACGCAGCCAGCAAGACGCCGACACCGTGTCCTTCGACGAAGCCACCTTCGCCTGCTGCCCGGACAACTCCATCGACTACGCCGTGATGGAAAAAACCCAACGCGCCTGCGTCGTACCGCTGAGCGCCGGTTGGAGCGACGTGGGTTGCTGGGCTTCGCTGTGGGCGGTCAACGATAAAGACGCCAACGGCAACGTCACCAAGGGCGACGTGGTGATCCAGGACAGCAAGAACTGCATGATCCACGGCAACGGCAAACTGGTGTCGGTGATCGGCCTGGAAAACATCGTCGTGGTGGAAACCAAGGACGCGATGATGATTGCCCACAAGGACAAGGTCCAGGGCGTCAAGCAGATGGTCAACACCCTCAACGAACAGGGCCGCAGCGAAACCCAGAACCACTGCGAAGTCTATCGTCCGTGGGGCTCCTACGACTCGGTGGACATGGGCGGACGCTTCCAGGTCAAGCACATCTCGGTCAAGCCGGGCGCCTGCCTGTCGCTGCAGATGCACCACCACCGCGCCGAACACTGGATCGTGGTGAGCGGCACTGCCGAAGTCACCTGTGACGAGAACGTGTTCCTGCTCTGCGAGAACCAGTCCACCTACATCCCGATCGCCTCGGTGCACCGCCTGCGCAACCCGGGCAAGATCCCGTTGGAGATCATCGAAGTGCAATCGGGCAGCTACCTGGGCGAAGACGATATCGAGCGTTTTGAAGATATCTACGGTCGCTCGACGCCGGTTGAACGTGGCGTGTCGGTGAAAACTATCGCGCAGTAAAACAGTCGTACAAGAAGCCCTCACCCAGCCCATTGCGTCCCCTATCCGCAGTGGGTTGGGTGGGGGCTTTTTGTTTGGGATTTGCGCTGGCTGTGAGGGCCTCATCGGGGGCAAGCCCCCTCCCACCTTCGACCGTATTTCAAAGGCTGTACGCGGATAAATGTGGCCGGGGGCTTGCCCCTCCCACCTTCGACCGCACTCCAAAGGCTGTACGCGGATAAATGTGGCCGGGGGCTTGCCCCTCCCACCTTCGACCGCACTCCAAAGGCTATACGCGGATAAATGTGGCCGGGGGCTTGCCCCTCCTACATTCGACCGCACTCCAAAGGCTGTACGTGGATAAATGTGGGAGGGGGCTTGCCCCCGATGAGGCCGGCACGCCCACCACAGCACTCAAGGTAGCCAATCCCACCTACGCTTAAGTTAGGATGCTCGTTCCCTATTCGAGGTGGTCTCCATGTTCTTCGGCGTTCTCCTGATCATCACCTGGCTGATCCTCCTGCTACGCTACCCGGCCAAGGCCCTTCCGGTTTCCCTTGCTGCCTTAGCAGGCCTGGGTTGCGTGGCCGTCTGGGTGGTCTGGCTGGACAGCCGCGAAGCCTCGCAACTGGCCCGCCTTGAACTGCGCATCACCTACGCCCCGCAGGACTGCCCCGCCGACCGCCCGCTGAAACTGACGCTGAACAACGGCAACGACGTGCCGCTGACCGAACTGCGCTGGCGCGTCGCCGCCTATGCGCCGGGCGACACGGTCAACCTGGCCGATAACGTCTATGCTGCCCCGCGCTATCGAGGCCCCGGCGAATTGCAGGCCGGCGCGACGTGGGACGATTGTCTTCCCACCCCACCGCTGCGCCCCGGTTACCGCCCGCAAACCCTGGAATTTCGTGCCGAGCACCTGCAAGGCAGCTTCTCGGACTGACAAAGGACTGATCCATGCCCAACGTACTCATCACCGGATGTTCCAGCGGCATCGGTCGCGCCCTGGCCGATACCTTCAAGGCTGCTGGCTTCGACGTATGGGCCAGCGCCCGCCGCCAGGACGACGTCGACGCCCTTAGCGCCGCCGGTTTCAACGCCCTGCAACTGGACGTTAACGACAGCGCCGCCCTGCAACACCTGGCCGAGCAATGGGGGGAGTTGGACGTGTTGATCAACAATGCCGGCTACGGCGCCATGGGCCCGCTGCTCGATGGCGGCACAGAAGCGATGCAGCGGCAATTCGAGACCAATGTGTTTTCCATCGTCGGCGTGACCCAGGCGTTCTTTCCCGCACTGCGTCGCAGCAAAGGCCTGGTGGTAAATATCGGCAGCGTTTCCGGCGTATTGGTCACCCCGTTTGCCGGCGCCTACTGCGCCTCCAAGGCAGCAGTGCATGCTTTGAGCGATGCTTTGCGCATGGAGCTGGCACCCTTTGGCATCCGAGTGATGGAAGTGCAACCCGGTGCCATCGATACAAGCTTTGCAAAAAACGCCGGCGCCCAGGCCGAGCTGTTGATCAACGAAAAATCGCCGTGGTGGCCGTTGCGCGAAGGTATCCGTGCACGCAGCCAGGCCTCTCAGGACAAGCCCACCCCGGCCAGGGTGTTTGCGGCGGATGTGGTCAAGGCGGTGCAACAACCACAGCCGCCGCGCCTGTTGCGCTCGGGCAACGGCAGCCGGGCGTTGCCGTTGATGGCGGCGTTGTTGCCCAAGGGGTTGCTTGAGACCGTATTGAAAAAGCGCTTCGGCTTGGCCGGAAAGCTTTAACCCTTCATAAAATCAATAAACGCCCGCACTTTCAGGGGCAGGTGCCGCGTGTCCGGATACACCCCATAAACCCCCTGTGGGGCGAAACGATGGTCTGCCAGCAAGCGGATCAATCGCCCAGCCTCCAGGTCATCCTGTACCAGCCATTGCGGCAGGACTGCCACTCCATGGCCGCGCACGGCAAACGCCTGGAGCACTGCTGCGCTGTCGGCCACCAGTGCAGCGGGCCCGGTGCGGAACTGATGCTCGCCACCCGAAGGGTCGGTCACGCTCAGTTCCGTCAAACGGCCATGGCCCAGCTTGGGCATGTGTTCCAGCTCATCCAGCGTTTGCGCCCCGGCAAGCGCTGGCGCCGCTACCGCAAACACCTCGAACGTCGACAACTGCACCGCGCGATGATTGGAATCCAGCAGCCGCCCCAATCTTATTGCCACATCAAAGCGCTCGGAGATCAAATCCGCGTGAGTGGAGGATGTGGATAAGTGAATGTTCAAGTCCGGGTGCTGGCTGCGGAAAGCTTCCACCGCCGGGGCAACCACGGCCAGCGCATATTCCACTGTGGTGGTGATGCGCAGGGTGCCCTTGAGCTGGGCATGCTCCGAGCGGGCTTCTTCCACGGCCAATTGCGCTTCTTCGAGCACGCGTGTGCAACGCAGGTAGAAGCGTTCGCCGGCATCGGTCAGCGCCAGCTGACGGGTGTTGCGGGTCAGCAAGGTGACGCCGAGTTCAGCTTCCAGGCGCTTGAGGTTGAAACTGACCACGGCGCGGGTCTGGCCCAGTAGATCGGCCGCTGCCGTGAGCGAGCCGGCCTCGACCACGGCCTTGAACGTATCGAATCGGTCCAGGCTTACCATCAGCCGGGCCCTCCTTTGTCAAAATATTTTTGACAAAGTAGCAGCCAAAGCGGCGTATCCCAAACCCGCCGTGACGCCTACCCTGCCGGCCTCTCTTGCAGGATCGCGCCCATGACCTACCCCTCGAAAGTCACCTGGATCTTTTTACTGGGCTTTGCCCTCGACCTGGTGAACATGTTCGTCGCCACGGTCGCCTACCCGGATATCGCCCGCGAATTGCACGCCTCGGTCACACAATTGGCGTGGGTGGGCAACGCCTACATGCTCGGCCTCACCGTGATTATCCCGTTCAGCGTATGGCTGGCAGCCATGATGGGTGAGCGCGGCTTGATGGTCGTCAGCTTGCTGCTGTTTGCCGGGGCGTCGGTAATGGTGGGGCAGGCGAGTTCGATTGAAGCGCTGATCGGTTGGCGTTTATTGCAAGGGTTGGGCGGCGGCCTGTTGATTCCCGTGGGACAGGCGATGGCTTATCGGCATTTTCCTCCCGCAGAGCGCAGCCAACTCACGGCCAGGGTGATGTCGGTGGCGCTGTTGGTTCCCGCACTGTCACCGGCGTTGGGCGGCTTGATTGTCGACAGCCTCTCCTGGCGCTGGATCTTCTATGCCAACCTGCCGCTGGCATTGATCACCTTGCTGCTCGCACAGCTGTGGATAAAACCCGACACCCCCACGCGTGTACGTCCCAAGCTGGAGGTGAGCCGTATTTTCAAACAGGTCAGCAGCCCTATGCTGCGAATCGCCATGCTGGTCTATTTGTTCATTCCCGGCGTATTCATCGGCACCAGCCTGATCGCCATCCTCTACCTTCACGACCTTGGATACGACGCCACCCAAACCGGCGCGCTGATGCTGCCTTGGGCAATGGCCTCGGCACTGGCGATTTTCCTCGGCAAAAAACTGTTCAATCGCTGCGGGCCAAAACCGTTGCTGATGGCGGGCATGGCGCTGCAATGCAGTGGCATTCTGGTGTTGAACGAACCGGCCCTGATTATTCCGGCCTACGCCTTGATGGGCCTGGGCGGCAGCTTGTGCAGCAGCACGGCACAGACGCTGGCGTTTCTCGACATCCCCGCCGAACGCATGGGCAACGCCAGCGCTTTGTGGAATATCAATCGGCAAATCAGCTTTTGCCTGGGCGCAGCCGCACTCAGTGCGCTGTTGTCGGCCTTGGATTCTTACGCCTTAACCTTCACGATTGCAGCAGCCTTGACCCTGCTGCCTCTTTTTGCAGTGCTGCGCCTGGATGCGTCCAGGGTCCGCACATTGCTCCACCCTGCCAGTGAGTCTCCCTGATGATCGATTACAGCGATTTTTTTGAAGAAGTGATCCAGACCCACGTCGAGATCGAGCAATGGTTTGCCGGGGTTGCGCCAGAAGGCACCCTGCAAAACCTGCTTGCGCGCTTCTCGCCCGAGTTCAGCATGATCGCCCCCGCCACCGGCACACGCGTCAATGCCGCCGGGGTCAACGCTCTGTTCACTCGCCTGGGCGGAATGCGCCCGGGATTGAAAATCACCTTGAGTGAAATGACCGGGATTGACCGACATGCGCGCGGGGCCACGGTGACTTATCGGGAGCTTCAGGTGGATGACAGCGGTACTAGGACCGATCGCCGCGCGACCGTGGTGTTTGAGAAGCAGGCGAGTGGCGCGCTGTTGTGGCGGCATTTGCATGAAACATTTATCAAGGCCTGACTCGGTCAAATGTGGGAGGGGGCTTGCTCCCGATTGCGGAGTATCAGTCACTTGATACGTTGACTGATTCACCGCAATCGGAAGCAAGCCCCCTCCCACATTTCAGTTCGGCGTTTGGTTAACGATCACGGTGCAGGTGATGCCCGCCGCCAACAAAACGCCTTCCGGCACTTCATCAATGTGAATTCGCACCGGCACGCGCTGGGCCAGACGCACCCAGTTGAAGGTCGGGTTCACATCGGCGATCAGCTCGCGGCTCTCGGGGTTGTCACGGTCGTAGATGCCTCGGGAGATGCTTTCTACGTGACCCTTCAACGTCTCGCCGCTCATCAACTGCATATCGGCTTTGTCACCGACGTTCACATGGGGCAGCTTGGTTTCTTCGAAGAAGCCATAGACCCAGAACGAGTTCATATCCACCACGGCCAGCTTGGCTTCACCGATGCGCGCGTAGTCGCCACGATGCACGTTGAGGTTAGTGACGTAGCCATCCACCGCCGCCACGACGACCTGGGTGCGTTTCAAGTTGAGTTCGGCCGCTTCGAGTTGTGCCAGCGCGTGCCGGTAATCCGCCAGGGCCGAGTCGGCGATGTTGCTGGCGTCGTCGCGGTTTTCCTTGGAGATCACCAAGGCGTCGAGGTCGGCACGGCGGTAGGCGTTGACCTTGCGCATCTCCCAGGTGGCTTTGCGCGAGGCCACCAACGATTGCGCTTGCTTGACCGCAATGCGGTAGTGCTCGGGGTCGATCTGCATCAGCAGGTCGCCCTTTTTGACCAATTGGTTATCGCGCACGGGCACGTCGACCACTTCGCCGGTAACGTCCGCCGCGACGTTGATGATGTCGGCGCGTACCCGGCCGTCGCGGGTCCATGGCGTTTCCATGTAGTGCACCCACAACGTGCGGCCAATCCAGATCGCCAAAGCCAATACCAGCAGGGTCGCAAGCAGGCTGAAAAACTTTTTCATCGGGGCATTCTCAACGGTAGACGGTCAGCGCCAGGGCGCCGAACAGGCAAACGAACAGGCTCAGGCGCAGCAACGCCGGGTGCCAGAAAAAACGGTACAGGTCGAAGCCGGCCAAGAAGCGGTCCAGCGCCCACGCCAGGCCTGCAGCGATCAGGAACATCAAGGTCATCGTCGGCATGTAGAGGCCGTGGAACGCGATTTCACGGGGCATGGGGGGATCCTTTAAGGGCCGCCAGCGGCGATTGCGGGTCGAGCAACGAGGTGCGGATAAAGTGCAGGTAGCTCTTCACCCGGCGCAGCGCCGAGGTGTCGAAGTGTGGGGCGAAGGGTTCGTCGGTGGCCTGCACGCGGCTGATCGCGTGGTCGACGGCGATCAGGCCGCGCTCCAGATTGCTCGCGCTGGGTTGCAGGAACAGCCGCACCAGCGAGCGGCCCATCACGCGGATCGCCTGGCGCCACGGCTGGGACTCGGCATACGCCGGGTGCACTGGCAGGATCGCTTGTTCCTTGCGCAACTCGATGATCGCGTGACCGACTTCCAGCACAACAAACATCCAACGCAGCAAATCACGTTGTACCTGCGGCTGACCGACGGCGAGGCCATAGGCTTGGTGCAACAGGTCACGGGTGCGGCTTTCAAAACTCGACGCCAAACCCTTGAGCTTGCCGCTGATCGCGTACACCACCTGCTCGCGCAAATCCTGCTCCAGGCGGCGCCACAGCCAGCGGCTGTTGGGCGGCAGGATGATCGCGCCGGCGGCCGCACACACCAGCATGCCGATGATCATGGCGATGTAGTCGTTGATGAAGGTATAGGGGTTGTAAACCGTGAGGTTGTCCGGCACCGAGCCCGTGCTGAAGAAAATCAGCAGGCCCACGCCAACGCCTGCGTACTGCGGGCGTGAGGCGAGGAAAGCACCGAGGATGATCACCGGCGCGAGCATCACGCACAGCAGCGGGAAGCCGTCGATCCACGGGAACACGAAGAACATTTCGACAAAGCCCACCAACGCGCCGATCAAGGTGCCGCAGGCCATCTGGAACGCCATGCGTTTCGGGTTGGGCGTGGCGGCTGACAGGCCGACGGTGGCGGCGGCAATCAGGGTCATGGTGGCGCCGCTGGGCCAGGCGGTCGCCACCCAATAACTGCCGAGCACGATCAGGATAAACGACGCACGAATCCCCGAAGCGGCGCAGGCCAGCCAGTTGGTTTTCGGTGTGTACGCTTCGTCCCAGTCTTCCCGCGCATGGCTGTGGTCGGCCAGTGAGGCATGGGTTTGCGCGTAGTTGTGCAGGTCGTCGACGAAGCGGTAAAGCAACTCGTAGGCGGTATGGAAATCCAGTTGCTCGGCCTCAGTGGGCTCACCTTCCTGGAAGGCCGTGCGCAGGCTGCGTACCTTGGCCGGCAGGCCGTCTTTGTAGGCCGACAGTTGGTTGACGAGGCGTGCCGCATCGGGGCTGGTTAATGCGCGCCCGGAGAACCCATCGAGCACTTCGGCAAGGTCCTGCAGGCCGGGCTTGATCGCCGCCGCCACGTGATCCGCAGCATCCGTGCGCAGCCGTTCGAGCAACTGGTGCAAGGCATTGAAGCGCGTGGTGATGCTCATGAATTCGCTGTTGAGGCGACTGAGCCGGCCATTGCGCCGGCGCATATGCGGGTCTTCGAACACGGTAACGCTGCGCAGCCCTTCCAGGCCCACGGCTTCGGCGATGAAGCGCACGTTGCTGGCCTCGAAGCCTTCACGCTGGCTGCGCCCGCGCAAGCCATCGGTGACGAACTGCGCGAACACCCCGAAGCGCTGATACAAGGCATTGCGCATGGCGGCGCTGGAGGTCTGCGGCAGAATCGCAGCGCTCACCAGGGTGGAGCAGATAATTCCCAGGGAGATTTCCAGTACTCGCCAAACGGCCGCCATAAAGGCGCCATCCGGATGGGCCAGCGCCGGTAGGCCAACCATCGCCGCCGTATAACCGGCCAGCACAAACCCATAGGCGCGGAAGTTACGGTTGCGCGTCGCACCGGCGGTGCAGATGCCGACCCAGATCGCCAAGGCGCCCAGAAACAGTTCGGTGTTTTGCGCAAACAAGGCGATCAACAACACCATCACCGCCGAGCCCGTCAGGGTGCCGAGGAAGCGGTAAAAGCTCTTGGCGAACACCTGGCCGCTCTGCGGCTGCATCACGATAAACACGGTGATCATCGCGGTGCGCGGTTGCGGCAACTCCAGGCGCATGGCCAGCCACAGAGTGAGGAACGCGGCGATCAACACCTTGAAGATGTACACCCAGGTCACGCCGTCGCTGCGTGCCCAGTCGAAAAAACCACGGCGCCACTCAAGGGAATGCAGCCAGCGCAGCGGTGCAGGCAAGGGAGTCATTACAACCTACTCAGTGATCGAATACGGCGAGGGCCGCCGGGGTTTTGCTCGGGAGGGTCTTGGCGTCCTGCGGTGCGTCCTTGCCTGCTTCGAGGCCACCGCCCAGTGCGGTCACCAGCTCGGCGTGTGCGCTCAAACGCGCGGCCTGGACCTGCTGCTCGATCTGTTGCTGGCGAAACAACAGGGTCTGGGCGTTGAGCACATTGAGGTAATCGGTGAGGCCACGCTGGTAGGCGATCATCGCGATGTCATAGGTTTTCTGCGCCGAGGCCACCGATTGCGCGGCGAAGCCTTGTTGCTTGTCCATGGATTCTCGGCGGATCAACTGGTCGCTGATGCCCTTGAGCGCATTGATCAGGGTCTGGTTGTAACGAGCAACGGCGATGTCGTAACCGGCGCTGGCTTCACCCAACTCGGCACGCAAGCGGCCGCCGTCGAAGATCGGCAAGGTGATCGCCGGACCGACGTTGTAGTTGAATTTCTTGCCCGCCAGAAACTCCAGCATGCCGCCACCGGTGGCCATGTAGCCGAGGCTGCCGACCAGATCCACGTTGGGATAAAAACCCGCGTGAGCCACATCGATGCCACGGGCCTGGGCCGCCACTTGCCAACGGCTGGCGACCACATCCGGGCGCTGGCCGAGCAACTGCGCAGGCAGGGTGGACGGCAGTTTCAGTGGCGCGGCAAGGGACAGGCTCGGCCGTTGCAACTGCGCGCCCTCCCCCGGGCCTTTACCCGCCAAGGCCGCCAGTTGGTTACGGCTCAGGGCGATTTCTTCGTCGAGGGCGTCCAGTTGGCGGTGGGTTTCCGGCAGCGGGGTTTCGGCCTGGCTTACATCGAAGTGGGTGCCGATCCCGGCATCAAGGCGTTTGTTGGCCAGGTCGAGGATCTGCTGTTGCTGGGCCAACGTAGCGGCGACGATATCGCGGTTGGCGTAGTGCAACGACAGCTGGATATAGGCGCGCACCACGTTGTTCTGCAATTCCAACTGGGCCTGGCGCGCCTCGGCAGCGCTCATGTGCGCCAGGTCGACGGCACGCTCGGTGGCGTTGCTTTCGCGGCCCCACAAATCGAGGGCGTAGCTCAGGCCCAAGGATGAGTTGTTATCCCAGGTGTTGGCGCCGCTCAGTTCGCCGGGGCCGTAGAACTGATCCTTGGGCCAGTTGTGGCGCTTGAGGGTGGTGTCGCTGTTGATCTGCAACGACTCGGCCGACTCGGCAACCCCGGCCATCGCCCGCGCTTCTCGCACCCGCGCGGCGGCGATGGCCATGCTCGGGCTGCTGTGCGTGGCGAGTTCGACCCAACGGTTAAGTTGCGGGTCGCCGTAGGCTTGCCACCATTGTGCGGTGGGCCAATGGGCGTCCTGGGCGGCGCTCTGGATCGCTTCGTCGGTGGCCAGGGTATTGGCGTTCAACGCGTGGCCTTGGGGGGCGATTCCTCCGGTTCCGATGCAGCCGCTGATTGCTAACGATAAGGCCCAAACACTGAGAGTCTTCAGCTCTCTGCTGATGCGACGCGGCACGGCAAGCGAATTCCTGAGGTGGTGATGCGGGGAAGGTGGCGCAATTCTAGGGGGCGGGAGGAATGGCGATAAGCTGGCATTCCTGTGAATCTTTGTTACCGTTCAAGCGATAATCCGTTGGTAGGGATCACTGGACGGCGTAACTTTCTGTCACAATTTGTTATCTCCCCTGAGAACACTCCATGGACACTTTGCAAAACATGCGCGCCTTCAGTTGCGTGGCCGAAGCCGGCAGCTTCACCGCCGCTGCCGCCCAACTGGACACCACCACGGCCAACGTCTCGCGCGCGGTCTCCAATCTGGAGGCCCATCTGCAAACCCGCTTGCTCAACCGCACCACCCGGCGCATTGCCCTTACCGAAGCAGGTAAACGCTACCTGCTGCGCTGCGAACAGATCCTGGCCTACGTCGAAGAAGCCGAGGCCGAAGCCAGCGACGCCCATGCGCGCCCCGCTGGACAGTTGAAAGTGCACACCATGACCGGTATCGGCCAGCACTTCGTAATCGACGCCATTGCCCGCTACCGCCGCACCCACCCGGACGTGACCTTCGACCTGACCCTGGCCAACCGCGTGCCGGACCTGTTGGACGAGGGCTATGACGTGTCCATCGTGCTGGCCAGCGAACTGCCGGATTCAGGCTTCGTCTCCCAACGCCTGGGCATCACCTACAGCATCGCCTGCGCCTCGCCCGACTACGTCAAGGCCAAGGGCTGTGCACAGCGCCCCCAGGACTTGCTCAACCATGCCTGCCTGCGCCTGGTCAGCCCAGTGATTCAGTTGGACAAGTGGACCTTCAACGGCCCCGAAGGCCAGGAAAGCGTGGCGATCAACACCTCGCCGTTTCTGGTGAACTCGGCGGACGCGATGAAAACCGCGATCACCAGCGGCATGGGCGTCGGCCTGTTGCCGGTGTATGCGGCCATTGAAGGCCTGCGTAATGGCACCTTGGTGCGGGTCATGCCCACCTACCGTTCCCAGGAGCTGAACCTGTACGCCATCTACCCCTCGCGCCAGTACCTGGATGCGAAGATCAAGACCTGGGTGGAATACCTGCGCGGTTCGTTGCCGGAGATCCTGGCGGCGCATCAGGCAGAGCTGGTGGCGTACGAGTTGAGTGGCAGCCTGAGCGGTGCGCGCCTGGCGAACTGATTGCTACCAGGCGATACAGGTCAAATGTGGGAGGGGGCTTGCCCCCGATGGCAGTGGATCGGTCAATACATCTGGCGACTGACGCACCGCTATCGGGAGCAAGCCCCCTCCTACATGTTTCCCTGCCCACTTTAGGTCTGCCGTGTCCTGACAACAGTGGCAAGGAATGTTAGCTTGCTTGGCATTCTTCCGTAGTCGATGAGCCCGCCTGCCATGAAAAAGACTGTCCTCGCCTTCAGCCGCGTCACCCCAGCCATGATCGAACGCCTGCAACAGGATTTCGAGGTGATCGCGCCTAATCCCAAGCTGGGCGACATCAATGCGCAGTTCAATGAAGCCCTGCCCCACGCCCACGGTTTGATAGGCGTGGGTCGCAAGTTGGGCCGTGCGCAGCTCGAAGGCGCGAGCAAACTGGAGGTGGTGTCCAGCGTCTCAGTGGGCTACGACAACTACGACGTGCCGTACTTCAACGAGCGCGGGATCATGCTCACCAACACCCCTGACGTACTCACCGAAAGCACCGCCGACCTGGCGTTCGCCCTGCTGATGAGCAGCGCGCGCCGAGTGGCAGAGCTGGACGCCTGGACCAAGGCCGGTCAGTGGAAAGCCAGCGTCGGCGCGCCGTTGTTTGGCTGTGATGTACACGGCAAGACCCTGGGCATCGTCGGCATGGGCAATATCGGCGCGGCCGTGGCCCGTCGCGGGCGCCTGGGCTTCAACATGCCGATTCTGTACAGCGGTAACAGCCGCAAGCTGGAGCTGGAACAGGAGTTGGGCGCGCAATTCCGTAGCCTGGACCAGTTGCTGGCCGAGGCGGATTTTGTCTGCCTGGTGGTGCCGTTGAGCGACAAGACCCGTCACCTGATCAGCACGCGCGAGCTGGGGCTGATGAAATCCAGCGCGATTCTGATCAACATCTCCCGTGGCCCGGTGGTAGACGAACCGGCGCTGATCCAGGCCCTGCAGGACCAGACCATTCGCGGCGCCGGGCTGGATGTATATGAGCAGGAGCCACTGGCGCAGTCGCCGTTGTTCCAATTGAGCAACGCGGTGACCCTGCCGCATATCGGCTCGGCAACCAATGAAACCCGTGAGGCCATGGCCAACCGCGCGTTGGACAACCTGCGCAGTGCTCTGCTGGGCGAGCGTCCGCAGGATTTGGTGAACCCGCAGGTCTGGAAGGGCTGATGTTAAGGGCCCTGATCGCGCCTACAGTTTCCAGCGGCTGGGTCGATAACCTTTCATAGATCGTCATCCCTGATCCACAGAAGGTTTTTATGTCCACCACCAAAGCCCGCGCAGACTCACTCTCACTTCTGCTCTTTACCTTGCGCAGCGGCAAGCTGATGGCCATCAACCTGCTGAAAGTCAGCGAAATCATTCCCTGCCCGCCGCTGACCAAACTGCCGGAGTCTCATCCGAACGTTAAAGGCATCGCCACCCTGCGCGGTGCCTCGCTGTCGGTGATCGACCTGAGCCGCGCCCTGGGCGAACGGCCCTTGGAAGACCCGAACGGCGGCTGCCTGATTGTCACTGACGTGAGCCGTTCCAAACAGGGTCTGCATGTGCAGGCGGTGAGCAAGATCGTGCACTGCCTGACGACCGACATCCGCCCGCCACCCTACGGCTCCGGCGGCAACCGTGCGTTTATCACTGGGGTGACTCAGGTGGAAGGCGGCCTGGTGCAGGTGCTGGACATTGAAAAAGTCATCCACGGCATCGCGCCGGCACCGATTGAAGCGGCGCCCACCGACTTGACCATGGAAGAAGCCGAAGTGCTCGGCAATGCGCGGATTCTGGTGGTGGATGACAGCCAGGTAGCCCTGCAGCAGTCGGTTCATACCCTGCGCAACCTCGGCCTGACCTGCCACACCGCGCGCAGCGCCAAGGAAGCCATTGATGTGCTGCTGGAACTGCAAGGTACCGCCGCGCAGATCAATGTCGTGGTGTCGGACATTGAGATGTCCGAGATGGACGGTTACGCCCTGACCCGCACCCTGCGTGAAACGCCAGACTTCCAGCATCTGTACGTTTTGCTGCACACCTCCCTGGACAGCGCGATGAACAGCGAAAAAGCGCGCCTGGCCGGCGCCAACGCGGTACTGACCAAGTTCTCATCCCCCGAACTGACCAAATGCCTGGTGGTGGCTGCGCAAACCGTGGCGCAACAGGGTCTGTAATCGGTGACGGCGTATTACCAACTGCTGCGCCGCGACCTCACTGCCGGCCTGCCCGCGCCACAATGGCCGGCCGGGACCGTACTGGACCATTACCGTGACGCGTTGGCGCCAGCGATTCACGCCGTACTGCGCATGACCCAGGATCAGGGCGGTGGTCGTGTCGCCAACCTCGATGAATGGCGGCAACAGTTCGTCACCGATGCCGAATTCGACCCCACGCTGTGCCTGGTCGCCAGCAACGCCGACGGTATTCTCGGCGTAGCCCAGTGCTGGACCAGCGCCTTCATCAAGAACCTCTCCATTCATCCTTGCGCTCAAGGCCAGGGGCTGGGCCGCGCGTTATTGCTGCACACCTTCCAGGTGTTCAAGCAACGTGGTGAACCCTATGTGGACCTCAAGGTACTGGAAAGCAACCTACGCGCCCGGCAGCTGTACGAGAGCGCGGGTATGGTGTTTGTACTGCGCGATGTGGTCGAAGAGGACTGACAGGCGCTGGCGCATAACTTGCTTCCAGAGAATCGTACCGGTGGAAAGAGGTAAAAACCCGTCACCGTAACTGCGTGCCCTCTGACCTAGCCTGGTGACAGATCCGCCATGAACACCCATTTTTCCTGCGTCGGTTGCGGTAAATGCTGCACCGACCACCACGTCCCCCTGACCCTCGCCGAAGCCCGTATGTGGGCGGCGGACGGCGGTAACGTCATTGTTCTGGTGGAGGGATTCCTCGGTAGCGGACTGGGCCTGCCCCAACAGCAACGCGAGCACGCCGAACGCCGTTCGGTGGTGGTGCCCAGCGGCAACACCGAAGCATTTGTGGCAATCACGTTTGCCGCCTACAACGCCGGGCGCTGCCGGAATCTTGACGAAGACAACCTGTGTCGCATCTATGAGCGTCGACCGTTGGTCTGCCGCATCTACCCGATGGAGATCAACCCGCATATCCCGCTCAACCCTGCCGCCAAGGATTGCCCGCCAGAATCCTGGGAACAGGGCCCGGCGTTGATCATCGGCGGCGAACTGATGGACCAGGAACTCGCAGCGCTGATCCAGCGTTCGCGCCAGGCAGACCGCGATGACGTGCAGACCAAGGAAGCGGTGTGCGCCTTGCTGGGCATTCGCACCACAGCGCTCAAGGGGGATGGGTTTACCGCGTACTTGCCGGACATGGGCGCATTTTCCCAGGCGATTGAGTTGGCAATTGATCTGCCGTCCGTGGCCAATGAGTGGGTGTTTCATGTGTCCGGGCTGGACATCGCCGAACAGGTGCTGGACGCCGGGGCGCAGATTGCTACCGAGGTACCGGCCAACTACGCGTTTATTTCGTTGCGGGCTGCATAGTCTCTTTATCGACCTAACCCAAAAGCGCTCATGGCGCAGCGTCTAACCGGTAATGCCGGATTATCCGCTGATACTCACCATTCTGTTTCAGCTGTTCGAGGGCACAGTTGAGTTCCTTGCGCAGTGCGGTGTCGGGCTTACGCACCGCAATCGCCACGCCATCCCCCAGCAATGCGGCCGAAATGGGCGGGCCCAGGAAGTCGAAATCCCGACCTTCGTCGGTGTCGAGCAAGGCTTCGCGAATTTCTACGGTGCCTTGCAGGGTCGCGTCGATTTCGCCGGCTATCAGACTGCGGACCAAATCATTATTGAGCCAGAAGCTCTTGACGATGACGCCCCTGTGCGCCCACTTCGTACGGGCAAACGCTTCACGATTGCTCCCCAGCAATACGCCAACCCGCTTGCCCTTGAGCGACTTAACATGGGGCAGCAGGCCTGATGTGCTGCGGCCCACCAGCCGGGTGGTAAAGGGATAGAGGTTATCGGTGAAGCTTACCCAACGCCGCCGTTCCGACGTAGGCGCCATCCCCATGATCGCGTCGAATTTTCTGGCTTCAAGGGAGAGGAAGTCTTCGACAACCACTTGGTCGACCCAAACGCAGCGCGCATTCAACTGCACGCACAGGGCATTGCCCAACTCGATATTGAGGCCAACCAACTGCCCTTGCGGGTCGCGGCTCTGGAAGGGGGGGAATTGCGCAGCAACGGCGAAGCGGATTTCGCGACGCGTTTGATCATCGGCCGCAAGGGCATCAGCCGAAAACAACAGGGCAAGCACTACACAGATGTGTATCAGGGCCAAGGGAAACGTCCTTTTCCGGAAAGACCAGCGTCGCCTCGCTCCCCCCATGAACCTCGGGGGCAGAGCAAAGGCTGTGCAAGCTTTCAAGAAACGGCAGTGGACCTACAATCAGAAAGATCAGCAGAAGCTGTAGGCAACAATCGACACAATGTGCCGCTTGTTAACCTCAGCGTTTACCCATCGAACGACGGGTGCCCGGCGGCGCCATGCCCGGTGACTTGGTGTGGCCGTTTTTGGCACCGTTCTTGTACCAAGGCTGGGCGGCATTCTTGGCCCCAGCCAGCTCACCCGGCTTGAACGGAAACTTAAACGCCGGGATCTCGGCTTTTTCAACGCCTTCAGCGCTGGCCGGATCGACGATGTCGGTCGCGTCAACAGGGGGTTGTGTCGGGGAAGTCATGGAAGCTCCGGAGCGTGCAGAAAATGATGCGGGGCCGGCTTGCGGGCCACACTGGCGCGCAGTATACCTGCGCGCCTGAGATCTTTAACCACCGCCTGTACGAATGGTCGGAGTTTGCTGACAGCGCTGTCAGTTAGCAGTCACCCTGCTGACCGGGTTGAAGGGCTATAAAGATCACTCACTCTCCCCATCCTTTGCCCCGGCGCCTCACCCATGCAGATTCAACGAAAAACCGCCCTGATTGTGGGTGTCCTCGTGGTCGTAGCGATTGCAGCCTGGGCGCTGACCCGGCCGGCCAAGACCAAGCTGGCAGTACCGACCGCGATCCCGGTCCGGGTGGTGAGCGTGGTGCAACAGGATATCCCGCGTTTTGTCAGCGGCATTGGCACGGTGTTATCGCTGCACAGCGTGGTGATTCGCCCGCAAGTCGACGGCATCCTGACCCAATTGCTGGTCAAGGAAGGCCAACGGGTCAAGGTCGGCGACCTGCTGGCGACCATTGATGACCGCTCGATTCGCGCCAGTCTCGACCAGGCCAAGGCGCAGTTGGGCGAGAGCCAGGCGCAACTGCAGGTAGCGCTGGTCAACCTCAAGCGCTACAAGGAGTTGAGCATCGACGACGGCGTGTCCAAGCAGACCTATGACCAGCAACAAGCTCTGGTCAACCAGCTCAAGGCCACCGCCCAAGGCAACCAGGCCGCAATCGATTCGGCCCAGGTCCAGCTTTCCTACACCCAGATCCGCTCCCCCGTCAGTGGCCGCGTCGGTATTCGTAACGTGGACGCGGGCAATTTCCTGCGCACCAGTGATACCCAGGGCTTGTTCTCAGTGACCCAGATCGACCCGATTGCCGTTGAGTTCTCGCTGCCGCAGCAGATGCTGCCGACCCTGCAAGGCCTGATCGCCGCGCCTGCCCCGGCGAGCGTCGACGCTTACCTGGGTGCTGACACCGACGGCCAGACCGGCGACTTACTCGGTGAAGGCCATTTGAGCCTGATCGACAACCAGATCAGCTCCACCACCGGCACACTGCGCGCCAAGGCTGAGTTCAGCAACGCCTCCCAGCGCCTGTGGCCGGGGCAACTGGTGACCATCAAAATCCAGACCGCCCTCGACAAAAATGCCCTGGTGGTGCCGCCGACCGTGGTGCAACGCGGCCTGGATTCGCACTTCGTGTACCGGGTCAAGGGGGACAAGGTTGAGGTGGTGCCGGTGCAGGTCACCTATCAAAACAGCGACGTGAACATCATCACGGGTGTGCAAGCCGGTGACGTGCTGGTCAGTGATGGCCAGTCGCGACTCAAGGCCGGTGCTCAGGTGGAGGTGCTCAAAGAACCACCGCAAGTGATCCAGACCGTCGATGCCAAGGTGCAGCCATGAGCCGCTCGCCTTCAGCCTGGTGCGTCGACCACCCGGTCGCCACCCTGCTGCTGACCTTCGCCCTGGTACTGCTCGGGATGATTGCCTTCCCTCGCCTGGCCATCGCCCCACTGCCGGAGGCGGAATTTCCGACGATCCAGGTCACCGCACAATTGCCCGGCGCCAGCCCGGACACCATGGCCTCATCGGTGGCCACACCGTTGGAAGTGCAATTCAGTGCCATCCCCGGCATGACCCAGATGACCTCCAGCAGTGCCCTGGGCTCAAGCCTGCTGACCCTGCAATTCACACTCGACAAGAGCATCGACACCGCCGCCCAGGAAGTACAGGCGGCGATCAACACCGCGTCGGGCAAGCTGCCCAGCGACATGCCGAGCCTGCCGACCTGGAAAAAGGTCAACCCGGCGGACAGCCCGGTACTGATCCTCAGCGTCAGCTCCGACAGCATGCCGAGCACCGAGCTGAGTGACTACGTGGAAACCCTGCTGGCGCGGCAGATCAGCCAGATTGACGGTGTGGGCCAGATCAACATCACCGGCCAGCAACGCCCGGCGATACGCGTCCAGGCCTCGCCTGACAAACTCGCCGCCATCGGCCTCACCCTGGCCGATGTGCGC
Organism: Pseudomonas sp. TE3911; assembly: GCF_054062775.1. NCBI lineage: Bacteria > Pseudomonadati > Pseudomonadota > Gammaproteobacteria > Pseudomonadales > Pseudomonadaceae > Pseudomonas > Pseudomonas sp. TE3911. The sequence goes on from NZ_JBSSFP010000001.1 coordinate 4,367,221, forward strand.
CTGGCAATCCAGCAATCGAGCCTCAATCTGGCCAAGGGCGCGATCTATGGGGAAAACAGCGTGTCGACCTTGTCGACCAACGACCAGCTGTTTCACCCGGAGGACTACGCCCAACTGATCGTTTCCTACAAGGACGGTGCACCGGTTCAACTGCGCGATATCGCCAAAGTCATCAACGGTTCGGAAAACGCCTACGTGCAAGCCTGGTCCGGTGATACACCCGGCGTAAACCTGGTGATCTCGCGCCAGCCCGGCGCAAACATCGTCGAAACCGTGGACCGCATCCAGGCTGAACTGCCGCGCCTGCAAGGCATGTTGCCGGCGTCGGTGCAGGTCAGCGTACTGACCGACCGCACCAAGACCATCCGCGCCTCGCTGCATGAGGTGGAAGTGACGCTGCTGATCGCCATCCTGCTGGTGGTGGCGGTGATGGCGTTGTTCCTGCGCCAGTTGTCGGCGACGCTGATTGTGTCCAGCGTGCTCGGCGTGTCGCTGGTCGCCAGTTTCGCGGTGATGTACCTGATGGGGTTCAGCCTGAACAACCTGACCCTGGTGGCGATTGTCATCAGCGTTGGCTTCGTGGTGGATGACGCCATCGTGGTGGTGGAAAACATCCACCGCCATCTGGAAGCGGGCCTCGACAAACGCGAAGCGGCCATCAAGGGCGCTGGGGAGATCGGCTTTACGGTGGTGTCCATCAGCTTCTCGCTGGTGGCGGCGTTTATTCCGCTGCTGTTCATGGGTGGCGTGGTCGGGCGCTTGTTCAAGGAGTTCGCGCTGACGGCGACGGCGACCATCCTGATTTCGGTGGTGGTCTCGTTGACCCTGGCGCCAACCTTGGCCGCGCTGTTCATGCGCGCCCCGACCCACCCCGCCCACGACAAACCCGGCTTCAGCGAACGCCTGCTGGCCGGATACTCGCGCAACCTGCGCCGCGCACTGGCCCATCAACGCACCATGGCCGCCATTTTTGTGGTGACCCTGGCCCTGGCCGTGGTCGGCTACGTGTTTATCCCCAAGGGCTTCTTTCCGGTACAGGACACCGGCTTTGTGCTCGGCACCAGCGAAGCGGCGGCCGATGTGTCGTACCCGGACATGGTCGCCAAGCACAAAGCCTTGGCCGAGATCGTCAAGGATGACCCGGCAGTGCAGGCGTTTTCCCATTCGGTGGGCGTGACGGGCAGCAACCAGACTATCGCCAACGGGCGCTTCTGGATCGCCCTGAAAGACCGGGGTGATCGAGATGTTTCGGCCAGCCAGTTCATCGACCGCATCCGCCCGAAACTGGCCAAAGTGCCGGGCATCGTGCTGTACCTCCGTGCCGGCCAGGACATCAACCTCAGCTCCGGCCCCAGCCGTGCCCAGTACCAATACGTGCTCAAGAGCAACGACGGCCCGACGCTCAACACCTGGACCCAGCGCCTCACCGAAAAACTGCGTGCCAACCCGGCGTTTCGCGACCTGTCCAACGACCTGCAACTGGGCGGCAGCATCACCCACATCAGCATCGATCGTCAGGCGGCCGCACGCTTTGGCCTGAACGCGACCGATGTCGACCAGGCGCTGTATGACGCCTTCGGCCAGCGCCAGATCAACGAGTTCCAGACCGAGATCAACCAGTACCAGGTGGTGCTGGAACTGGACACCCAACAACGGGGCAAGGCCGAGAGTCTGAACTACTTCTACCTGCGCTCGCCGCTGACCAATGAAATGGTGCCGCTGTCGGCACTGGCCAAGGTCGACCCGCCCACCGTGGGGCCGTTGTCCATCAGCCATGACGGCATGTTCCCGGCTGCCAACCTGTCGTTCAACCTGGCGCCCGGCGTGGCGTTGGGTGATGCGGTCGTCATGCTCAACCAGGCCAAGAATGAAATCGGCATGCCGACGACCATCATCGGCAACTTCCAGGGCGCGGCACAGGCGTTCCAAAGCTCGCTGGCCAGCCAGCCGTGGCTGATCCTTGCGGCGCTGGTGGCGGTCTACATCATCCTTGGGGTGCTGTATGAGAGCTTCGTGCACCCGCTGACGATTATTTCCACCTTGCCCTCGGCCGGTTTGGGCGCGTTGATCATGTTGTGGTTAATGGGGCAGGACTTTTCGATCATGGCGTTGATCGGCCTGGTGCTGTTGATCGGCATCGTGAAGAAGAACGGCATCCTGATGATCGACTTCGCCCTGGAGGCCCAGCGCGTGCGCGGGCTACCGCCGGAAGAAGCGATCTACGAAGCCTGCGTGACGCGGTTCCGCCCGATCATCATGACGACACTCGCCGCACTGCTCGGCGCGGTGCCGCTGATGGTCGGCAGCGGACCGGGTGCAGAAATGCGCCAGCCGCTGGGGATAGCCGTGGTCGGCGGCCTGCTGGTGAGCCAGGCGCTGACGCTGTTCACCACGCCGGTCATATACTTGTACCTTGAGCGTTTTTTCCACCGGCCCAAACCAGCTGCCGAGCTGGCGACCACACACTGAGGCGGGTCATGCGCGTACTGATTGTTGAAGATGAAGAAAAAACCGCCGACTACCTGCACCGCGGCCTGACGGAACAGGGCTACACCGTCGACGTGGCCCGCGAAGGCGTCGAAGGTCTCCACTTGGCGCTGGAGAACGATTACGCGGTGATCGTGCTCGACGTGATGCTGCCCGGCCTCGACGGCTTTGGCGTACTGCGTGCCTTGCGTGCGCGCAAGCAGACGCCAGTCATCATGCTCACCGCCCGCGAGCGCGTGGAAGACCGCATACGCGGGCTGCGCGAAGGCGCCGACGATTATCTGGGCAAGCCGTTCTCGTTTCTCGAACTGGTGGCGCGCCTGCAAGCCCTGACCCGGCGCAGCGGTGGTCATGAGCCGGTGCAAGTCACCGTCGCCGACCTGTGGATTGACCTGATCAGCCGCAAAGCCAGCCGCAACGGTGTGCGCCTGGACCTGACGGCCAAGGAGTTCTCGCTGCTCAGCGTGTTGGCGCGGCGCCAGGGTGAAATTCTGTCCAAGACAGCGATTGCAGAGATGGTCTGGGACATCAATTTCGACAGCGACGCCAATGTGGTCGAAGTCGCGATCAAGCGCCTGCGCGCCAAGCTGGATGGGCCGTTCGAACACAAATTGCTGCACACCATTCGTGGCATGGGTTATGTGCTGGAGAACCGCAGTGCCGTCTAATTCCATCGCCTTGCGCCTGAGTGGCATGTTCACGTTGGTGGCGCTGCTGATTTTTGTGTTGATCGGTGGCGCGCTGTACCAGCAGGTCGACCGCAGCCTCGGATTGTTGCCGGGCGCGGAACTGGATGCGCGCTACAGCGTGCTGGAGTCCTCGGTGAACCGCTTCGGCACGCCGGACCATTGGGTGAAGATCAAGGCCAAGCTCAAACTATTGAGCGAGGAAGACAAGCGCATCCGCTTCTGGGTAGTCAGCACTGATCCGAACTTCGAGTATGGCGAACCGGATGCGCAGATCCGCGCCTTCGCCGAGGGCCCGAGCGGCAAGCGCGATTTGCATCTGCCGGGCTACACCCATCCGTTCAAAGTGCTGGTGAGCCAGTTTCCAGCCAAGGACCAGCGCCCGCCGTTGCGCTTCATGATTGCCATCGACACCGAGAACTTCCGCGCCACTCAGCATCACTTGCTGGTGGCATTGGTCAGCCTTGCGCTGGTTGGCGTGGTGCTGGCTGCGCTGTTGGGGTTCTGGGTGTCGCGCATTGGCCTCAAGCCCCTGGGTAGACTCTCGGATGAAGCGCGCAAACTCGCGCCGCCAAAACTCTCCGGACGCCTGCAACTGTCGCCACTCCCCCCGGAGCTCAAGCAGTTCGTCAACTCGTTCAACTCCACCCTCGACCGCGTTGAGCAGGCCTACTCGCGCCTGGAATCCTTTAACGCCGATGTGGCCCATGAACTGCGTTCACCGCTGACCAATCTGATCGGCCAGACCCAAGTGGCGCTGACCCGTGGGCGTTCGGCCGAGCATTATCTGGAAGTGCTGGAGTCGAACCTGGAAGAGCTGGAACGCCTGCGTTCGATCATCAACGACATGCTGTTCCTCGCCAGCGCCGACCAGGGCAGCAAGGCCACCAAGCTGATCGAAAGCTCCCTGGCCGATGAGGTGGCGACCACGCTCGACTACCTGGACTTCATTCTCGAAGACGCTCAGGTGCGGGTGCAGGTCCACGGCGACGCCCAGGTACAGATCGAAAAAGCCCACCTGCGCCGTGCGCTGATCAACCTGTTGAGCAATGCGGTTCAGCACACGGCGCCGGGGCAGGTGATCGATGTGAGCATTGACGTGCTGGACCATCAGGTGGCCATCGCCGTGACCAACCCCGGCGAGGCAATTGCTGGCGAGCACCTGCCACGGTTGTTCGAGCGGTTTTATCGGGTGGACGCCTCGCGTAGCAACAGCGGGGCGAATCATGGATTGGGGCTGGCGATCGTCAAGGCGATTGCGTTGATGCACGGTGGCGACGTGTTTGTGCGCAGCGAACAGGGGGGCAATACCTTCGGCATTACTCTGCCGATGTAGGCCGCCCACATGGAATCAGACCCAATCACTGTTGCGATTTGGGCAACAGTCATTCTCTTGTTACACTCTATATCGTACCGCTCACCTGCGTTAATTTGACGCATCGATGAGCGCGGCGGCAAAGGCAGCTACCCGCTTACCCGAATTTCCCTCGACTTATTTCCAGGGCTCTACACTGGGAATCTGTCTTAAAGCCGCTGATATCAGCGGCTTTTTTTTGCCGTAAAAAAGGCCAGGCACACCCCCACGACATTGGCCGTTTTCGATAGACCAAAGGAGCCTTACCGGTGAAGAACTCGCTGACGTTCACCCCGTTATTCCTCGCGATTGCAGCAACGATCGTCCCCCTTGCCCACGCGGCAGACACTACCCCTACTGAAGGTTTCATCGAGGGCTCGCACCTCAACATCAACACCCGCAACTACTACATGAACCGCGACCGTCGTGACATTCATACCGATGACAGCAAGGAGTGGGGCCAAGGCTTTCTCGGCACTTTCGAATCCGGCTACACCCAAGGCACCGTCGGCTTCGGCCTGGATGCCCACGCCATGCTCGGCCTCAAACTCGACGGCGGTGGCGGCACTGACGGCTCCAGCATTCTTCCCTACGGCAGTACTGACGGCAGCGGCAAAGCCCCCGGATCGTTCTCCACCGCTGGCGCTACTTTGAAGATGCGTGCCTTTGATACCGAGTTGAAGGCCGGTGATCTGTTCCTCAACAACCCGGTCATCGCGGGCGGCCAGACGCGCATGCTGCCGCAGACTTTCCGCGGCGTGAGCCTAAGCAATCACAGCTTCGACGGTTGGATGTTCGAAGGCGGCCAGGCCAGCTTCACCAAGCTCTACAACCAGAGCGGCCACCGTCGCATTGGCACCAGCTACGGCGCGCTGCCGACTAACACCGACAGCCAGCACATGAACTGGGCCGGCGTTTCGTTCAGCGGCATTCCCGGCCTGACCAGCAACCTGTACGCCTCCGAACTCAAGGACGTGTGGCACCAGTACTACTACGACCTGGACTACACCTACGCACTCAATGACCTGGTCAGCCTCAACCCGGGTCTGCACTACTACCACACCCAAGACACCGGCCAGTCGTTGCTCGGCGGCATCGACAACAACACCTACAGCCTGCATTTCACCGTGGGCGTGGGTAATCACAGCGTCACCGCCGCTTACCAGCGGGTCAACGGAAACACGCCGTTCGACTACATCGCTCAGGGCGACAGCGTGTACCTGGATAACTCCCAACAATACTCGGACTTCAACGGCCCCAACGAGCGCTCGTGGAAGCTCAAGTACGCCTATGACTTCGCCGGCCTCGGTATGCCCGGGCTGACCTCGGCGGTGTCCTACATCAGTGGCAAGACCGACCTGACCAAGGTCGACCCGCAAAGCCGAGGCTACAGCGCCTGGTACAGCGCCGATGGCAAAGACGCCAAGCACTGGGAACGGGATATCGACGTGAAATACGTGGTGCAAGGCGGCAAGGCCAAGGATTTGGCAATGCGTTTTCAATGGGCAACCAACCGCGGCAGCAATGGTTATTCGGCGGTTGACCGGGACGTGGATGAATATCGGGTGATTATCGACTACCCGATCAACGTGTTCTGACCCCTGGAATCTTTCTTTTTAGCCAATGATTTAATTTTCATCGGGTAGAACTAAACTGCCAGCATTCACACCGCTGAAGTCTGCCCGATGAGTCAACGCCCTGTTCGTACCTCGCCTGCACATCCTGAGCTTTTTCTGATTCTGGGCAGCGGCCTCACGGTCGCCCTGATTGTGATTATCGTTGCGGCGTTGTTGGTCCGCGAACACGCCAGCACCCTTCAGGAAGCCAAACGTTCAACCACCAACATTGCCCAACTGATCAATGCCGACGTGCTGCGCAACGTTGAATTGTATGACCTGGCACTCAAAGGGCTGATTGCGGCCAAACAACGCGAAGACCTGTCCCAGGTGGCCGCGAGTATCCAGCATCTGGTGCAGTTCGACCTCGCCACCGCAGCGCCTTTCAAGGGCGAAGTGCTGTTATTGGACCCCACCGGCGCCGTTATCGCAGACTCATCAACGCTGCAGCCGACGCCGCGTAATTTTTCTAACCGCGATTATTTCCAGGTGCACGTAAAGGACAGCCAGGCCGGTTTGTTCATCAGCCGACCGTTCAAAATCCATTGCGACTGTGACCAGGTCTGGCGCATGGCATTCAGCCGGCGAGTATCAGGACCCAACGGTGAGTTTGCCGGCGTTGCGGTCGCGACCATGCGTCTGGCGTATTTCGACCAACTGTTCAACACCCTGACCATCGGCAACGGCAGCAGCGTCAACCTGCTCAACAACAAAGGCATTTTGTTGGCCCAACAGCCGCTGCTCGAACGCGACATGATCGATAAGGACTTGAGCGAGCGACCGAACTTCAAGCGCATGCTGAGTGAAGGCAGTGGCAGCTTCCAAGCCATCTCGGCTCTCAGCGGCAAGGAGCGCCTGTACACGTTCACCAACGTCGGGGAATTACCGCTGATCGTGGTAGTGGCACTGTCCAGTGAAGATGTATTCGCCCCTTGGAAACGCGCCGCGCTGCTGACCAGTGGCGCCACCGGCATCCTGTGTATAGGTCTGTTGTGGCTGACCTGGATGCTGCGTCGTGAACTGCGACGACGCTACCGCGCAGAACGGGTGCTGTCAGAACTGGCAGCCACCGACGCCCTCACCGGCCTGCCCAACCGCCGCATTCTGGATGAACGCCTGCGCCTGGAATGGGACCGCGCCCAACGCTCAACGGAGCCGATGACGCTTCTGATGATTGACGTGGACCACTTCAAGGCATTTAACGATCGCCATGGCCATAAGGGGGGCGATGAAGCCTTGCGCTCCGTGGCCCAAGTGATCGGCGGCAACATTCGTCGCCCTGCTGATCTGGCGGCGCGCTATGGCGGTGAGGAATTTGCAGTGGTGCTTCCGATTACCGATGCCAAGGGCGCACAGGTAATCGCCGAGCACATCCGCAGCAGCGTCGAACACTTACCGCGGATAGCCGGGGATGAGCGGCCGATTACTGTGAGTATTGGTATGAGCACCTGGGATAAGCACAGTCGTATGTCGTTGGAAGCATTGCTGCTGAGTGCGGACCAGGCGTTGTATGAGGCCAAGCATACGGGGCGTAATCGGATCGTGGATGCAGCAACGCTGTCATGAGGCATCAGACTAATGTCCACAGAAGACTTGCTGTCACAGCCTAACTCACCACAACAGGCCCGCTTGCCACAGCAAGTCTGTTCACCAGAAAAACAGCCATAAAAAAAGGCCACCCGAAGGCAGCCTTTAAAAACTAAAGAAAGAGAGTTGTTACTTACACCGCCGCAACGGGACGCATGTAAGAGATCGGTGCGGTGCTGGCATCTTCGAAGGTCACGACTTCCCAAGCGTCTGTCTGCTCAATCAACTTGCGCAGCAGCTGGTTGTTAAGGGCGTGGCCCGACTTGAAGCCTTTGAACTCGCCTATCAGGCTATTGCCCAGCAGGTAGAGGTCACCGATTGCATCGAGGATCTTGTGCTTCACGAATTCGTCTTCGTAGCGAAGGCCGTCTTCGTTCAGTACACCATCCGCGTCGACCACAATGGCGTTTTCAACGCTGCCGCCGAGTGCGAGGTTGTGCTTGCGCAGGTACTCGATGTCACTCATGAAACCAAAGGTACGGGCGCGGCTGACTTCTTTTACGAACGAAGTGCTGGAAAAATCCACGCTTGCACTTTGGGTGCGGTCACGGAATACCGGGTGATCGAAATCGATCTCAAAGCTCACTTTAAAGCCTTCGAACGGGACGAAGGTGGCGCGCTTGTCGCCGTCTTCTACTGTCACTTCCCGCAGAATGCGTATGAACTTCTTGGCTGCGTCCTGTTCTTCCAGGCCGGCAGATTGAATCAAGAATACGAAGGGTCCAGCGCTGCCATCCATGATAGGGACTTCGGACGCGGAGAGCTCGACGTAGGCGTTATCGATGCCCAGGCCAGCCATGGCCGAGAGCAAGTGCTCCACCGTGTCCACTTTGACGTCACCGTTGACCAATGTGGTCGACATAGTGGTTTCGCCAACGTTTTCCGCGCGAGCAGGAATCTGCACCACAGGGTCCAGGTCGGCACGAACAAACACGATGCCGGTGTCGACAGGTGCAGGTTTGAGGGTCAGGTATACCTTCTCCCCGGAGTGCAGACCTACACCTGTGGCACGAATAATATTCTTCAGGGTGCGTTGTTTAATCATGGCTTGGACCGCTTGAGCGCAAATTGCGAACTGGTATCAACAAAGGCTGGCGATAATAGCAGACCAGACCTTTGCTGAACACCAATCACCTTCATAGCCCTGATACATTCCATCAATCGGCCTGACGACGCAGGAATGCCGGGATGTCCAGGTAGTCCAGGTCATCTTGCGGATTCGGGCTACGGGACGCCGCAGCACCGGCCTGAGCCTGGTTGCGCATCACGGTCGGACGATCCAGGTCACGGTAGTTCACCGACGGCATTTCCGGGCGCACAGGCGCTGGAGCTGCAGCCGATTGGCTGGCGTGGCTGGCATGGTTTGTATGAACGGTGTTGTCGATAACCTTTACAGGCTTCTCGATTTTCGCGCCCAGGCCGGTAGCAACCACAGTCACGTGCAGTTCGTCGCGCATGTCTGGATCGATAACGGTACCGACTTTGACCATCGCGTGCTCGGAAGCGAAGGCTTCGATGATGCTACCCACGTCGGAGTACTCACCCAGGGACAGGTCAGGACCGGCAGTGATGTTCACCAGGATGCCGCGTGCGCCTTGCAGGTTCACGTCTTCCAGCAGCGGGTTGCGGATGGCCGCTTCGGTGGCTTCACGTGCACGGTTAGGACCGCTGGCGCAGCCAGTGCCCATCATCGCCATGCCCATTTCGCTCATGACAGTACGTACGTCGGCAAAGTCGACGTTGATCATGCCTGGGCGTTTGATGATGTCGGAAATACCGCGAACGGCACCGGCCAGTACATCGTCAGCCTTGGCGAACGCAGACAGCAGGCTTGCGTCCTTGCCCAGGATGGTCAGCAATTTCTCGTTAGGAATGGTGATCAACGAGTCGACGCTTTCAGACAGCAGACGGATACCTTCGTCGGCGATCTGCATGCGCTTGCGACCTTCGAACGGGAACGGACGGGTTACGACTGCAACCGTCAGAATGCCCATTTCCTTGGCCACTTCGGCAATGATCGGGGCCGCACCGGTACCGGTACCGCCGCCCATGCCAGTGGTGATGAACACCATATTGGTGCCTTGCAGCACTTCGGCAATACGCTCACGGTCTTCCAAAGCGGCTTGACGGCCGACTTCCGGATTGGCGCCAGCGCCGAGGCCCTTGGTCACAGCAGTGCCCAATTGCAGGATGGTCCGCGCGCCGATGCTTTTCAGCGCCTGGGCATCAGTGTTGGCGCAGATGAATTCAACGCCTTCAATGTTGCTCTTGACCATATGGTTGACAGCGTTGCCGCCGCCACCGCCGACACCGATCACTTTGATGACCGGGCTGGCGGGGATGTTGTCTACGAGTTCGAACATGTTCCCTCTCCTTTCGTTATCTCTAGTTTTTTCGCCTACTGCTTACGTCGGTGTTGCGGTAAAGCTTTAGAAATTGCCTTTTACCCAAGCCTGCAACCGTTCGAACAACGGCGCTTTGGCCTCGTCGTCGCTGCGGTAGCTGTCACGGATGCTCGGGCCCGACAGGGAAATGCCGTCGGTCTGCTTTTGCAGTCCGTACAACAGCAAGCCCACACCGGTGGAATAAATCGGGTTGCGCACCACGTCTCCCAGGCCTTTGACGCCATGGGGCACGCCCAGGCGGACCGGCATGTGGAAGATTTCCTCGGCCAGTTCGACCGCGCCTTCCATCTTCGAGGTGCCACCCGTCAGCACGATGCCGGCCGGGATCAAATCTTCGTAGCCACTGCGACGCAGTTCAGCCTGGATCAGGGTGAACAGCTCGTCGTAACGCGGCTCGACCACTTCGGCCAAAGCCTGGCGCGACAGTTCGCGCGGTGGACGGTCGCCCACGCTCGGAACCTTGATGGTTTCGCCGGCACCGGCCAGCTTGGCCAGGGCGCAGGCGTAGCGGATCTTGATTTCTTCGGCGTACTGGGTCGGTGTACGCAACGCCATGGCGATGTCGTTGGTAACCTGGTCGCCTGCAATCGGGATTACGGCGGTGTGACGGATCGCACCCTCGGTGAAGATCGCGATGTCAGTGGTGCCGCCGCCGATGTCCACCAGGCACACGCCCAGCTCTTTCTCGTCGTCGGTCAGTACCGAGTACGCAGACGCCAGTTGCTCAAGAATGATGTCGTCGATTTCCAGGCCGCAGCGGCGCACGCATTTTTCAATGTTCTGTGCAGCGTTGACAGCGCAGGTCACCACGTGGACCTTGGCTTCCAGACGTACGCCCGACATGCCCAGAGGCTCGCGAACGCCTTCCTGGTTATCGATCACGTAATCCTGCGGCAGGGTGTGCAGCACGCGCTGATCGGCCGGGATCGCCACGGCCTGGGCGGCGTCGAGGACGCGCTCAAGGTCGGCGGCGCTGACTTCACGGTCACGGATCGCCACGATGCCGTGGGAGTTCAGGCTACGGATATGGTTGCCCGCGACGCCGACAAACGCCGAGTGAATCCGGCAACCGGCCATCAGCTGCGCTTCTTCGATAGCGCGCTGGATCGATTGCACAGTGGACTCGATGTTCACCACCACGCCCTTCTTCAGGCCCCGGGACGGATGCGTGCCAATACCGACGATTTCGATCGCGCCGTCTTCCCCGACCTCGCCCACCAGCGCCACCACTTTGGAGGTGCCGATATCGAGACCGACGATCATTTTGCCGCTTTGCACGTTTGCCATGGGTCCTGCCTCTTCTTAATTCTTCGCGACAGCGGGTTGCGCTGCCGTGGGCGCAGCCGGTTCACGCCAGCCGACGGCAAGGCCGTTGGCGTAACGCAGGTCGACGCTCGCAATGTTCGTAATCTGTTCTTTCAAGGTCTTGTCGTAGATGGCAATGAAACGGCGCATCTTTTCCACCAAGCGGTCGCGTCCCAGCAACAACTGGATGCCCGGGCCGGAACTGCCTGCCCCGGTCGTCAAAAACCAGCTACCCCGTTCACGCAGTTCCAGGCGTGCAATGGAGAAGCCCATTGGCCGCAGCATCTGGCTCAAGGCCTGGTACTGCTGCATTACTTGCTGCTGCGCCCGCTGCGGCCCGAACAGCTGCGGCAGGTGCTCATAGTTGGCCAGCTCACGCGGGGTGAACGCCTGGCCCTGGTTGTTCAACAGCGCTTCATCACCCCAACGGGCCACGGGCAGTTGTTCCTCCAGGCGGATCGTCACCTGGTCCGGCCACACACGTCGGACTTCGGCGTGGGCGATCCACGGCATCTGTTCCAGCTCACCGCGCATACCGGCCAGGTCGATGGTGAAGAAGCTCGCGGCCAGGTACGGGCCAATGCGCTGCTGCACCGCTTGCTGGCTGATGTAGCTCAAGTCGCCCTGCACGCTGATCTTGGTGATCGGACGGTCGGCGTACGGCAATAGACGCTGCGCACCTTCGTAAGTGCCGAAACCCAATGCCACCAGCAGCACCGGCCAGAACAGCGCCTTGAGGAAACCAAAGTTGGCTTTCGGCAGGCGCGCCGACATCGGCTCTTTAGCCACCATTCGGCTGGCACCCCGTGGCACCGGCTTGCGGCTCGGTGCTTGTGGGGGCTGATGACGAAGCGATGCGCCTTTCATGTCCTTAGCCTCTTGGCTCAATGCTGGCGGCAAGAATTGCCAGCACCAACTGCTGGAAATCCAAGCCGGCTGCGCGAGCGGCCATAGGTACCAGGCTGTGGTCGGTCATGCCTGGCGCAGTGTTGACTTCCAGGAACCAGAATTCCCCCTGGTCATCCTGCATCACGTCTGCCCGCGCCCAGCCGGCGATACCCAGCGCCTCACAGGCCTTCGCCGTGAGGTCCATCAATTCCTGTTCCTTGGCTGCGTCAAGGCCGCATGGGACCCGATACTGGGTATCGGATGCCAGGTACTTGGCGTCGTAGTCGTAAAAGGTGTGGGGCGTGCCCAATGCGATAGGCGGCAATACTTGGCCACGCAGGGTGGCGATGGTGTACTCGGGACCCTGGATCCACTGTTCCACCAACACTTGCGAATCGTAGGTACTTGCCGCTTTCCATGCGTCGATCAATTCGGCGGCCGAGTTCACTTTGGCCATGCCGATACTGGAGCCTTCATGGGCTGGTTTGACGATCAAAGGCAGGCCCAGTTCCTTGGCTGCAGAAATACAATCGTCTTCGCTGCACAGAACAGCGTGACGCGGGGTTGGAATACCCAGGCTGTGCCATACCTGCTTGGTGCGCAACTTGTCCATGGCCAGTGCCGAGGCGAGGATGCCACTGCCGGTGTAAGGAATACCGGCGCATTCCAGCAGACCCTGCATGCTGCCGTCTTCACCGCCACGGCCGTGAAGAATAATGAAGGCGCGGTCGATCTTTTCGGCCTGCAGGCGGGCGAGGAAGTCATCGCCTACGTCGATACCAAACGCATTCACGCCGGCGCTTTGCAGGGCTTCGAGCACGGCGTTGCCGGACTTGAGCGACACTTCGCGCTCGGCGCTCTTGCCGCCGAACAGCACCGCCACACGGCCGAAGTCGGCTGGCGCGATTGTCGAAAACAGGGAGCCGTAGTCAGTGGTCATTTCGACTTCCCCTTCTCGGCGGCAAACAGCGGGCTCGCCAATAGTTTAGGGGCAAGGCCGCCGATATCACCTGCGCCTTGGCACAGCAGAATGTCACCAGCGCGCAGCAGCGGTTTGACGATCGGTGCCAGGTCCACACCGCGCTCGATGTAGATCGGGTCAAGCTGACCACGCTGACGAATGCTGTTGCACAGCTTGCGGCTATCGGCGCCCGGGATCGGTTCTTCACCGGCCGGGTAAACCTCCATCAACAGCAGCACGTTGGCATCGGCCAATACATTGACGAAGTCGTCATACAGATCGCGGGTCCGGCTGTAGCGGTGCGGTTGGTAGACCATCACCAGGCGGCGCTCCGGCCAACCACCGCGCACGGCCTTGATCACTGCGGCAACTTCAGTCGGGTGGTGACCGTAGTCGTCCACCAGCATCACGTCGCCACCCTCTACCGGCAGTTGGCCGTAGACTTGGAAACGACGGCCGACACCCGCAAAACGCGACAGGCCTTCCACGATGGCTTCATCGCTGACGCCTTCATCGGAAGCGATGCAGATGGTCGCCAGGGAGTTCAATACGTTGTGGTTGCCCGGCATGTTCACCGACACATCCAGCGGCTCACGGTCAGGACGCAGTACGGTGAAGAAGGTTTGCATGCCTTCCTGGCGCACATTGATCGCACGCACGTCGGCGTCTTCGCTGAAGCCGTAGGTCACGGTCGGACGCTTGACCAGCGGCAGGATTTCACGCACTACCGGATCGTCCAGGCATACCACCGCCAAACCGTAGAACGGCAGGTTATGCAGGAACTCAACGAAGGTTTTCTTCAACTTGTTGAAGTCACCGTCGTAGGTCGCCATGTGGTCTTCGTCAATGTTGGTCACGACGGCCACAAGCGGTTGCAGGTGCAGGAAGCTCGCGTCGCTTTCATCGGCTTCGGCGATCAGGTAGCGGCTGGTGCCGAGCTGGGCATTGGTGCCGGCTGCATTCAGGCGGCCACCGATAACGAAGGTCGGGTCCAGGCCACCAGCGGCGAACACCGAAGCGATCAGGCTGGTCGTGGTGGTCTTGCCGTGGGTACCGGCGACGGCGATGCCGTGGCGATAACGCATCAACTCGGCCAGCATCTCGGCACGTGGCACCACGGGAATGCGGCGCTCAAGGGCGGTGGCCACTTCCGGGTTGGAGGTGTTCACAGCGCTGGACACCACCAGCACGTCGGCCTCAGCGGCGTTCTCAGCGCGGTGGCCGATGAAAATCTGTGCACCAAACGACTTCAGGCGCTCGGTGACCGGCGACTCTTTCAAGTCCGAGCCGGACACTTGGTAGCCCAAGTTTAGTAACACTTCGGCAATGCCGCACATGCCCACGCCGCCGATACCGACGAAGTGGATGCGACGGATGCGGCGCATCTCGGGTTGTGGCATGGCTTTCTGATTCTCAACCATGGGCCACCTCCAGGCAGATATCCACCACGGTGCGGGTTGCGTCAGGTTTGGCCAGGCGGCTTGCGGTGCTCGCCATGTTGTTGAGTCGTTCCGGTTGCATCAAAACCTCGGTCAGGCGTGCGGCCAAATCGGCGGCGCCAGTCGTTCTTTGCGGCAGCAGGAAGGCAGCGCCCTCCCCGGCCAAATATTCGGCGTTGCGGGTCTGGTGATCGTCGATGGCGTGGGGCAAAGGCACCAGCAAGGACGGCAGACCGGCGGCGGCCAGTTCACTGACGGTCAGCGCACCAGCGCGACAGACCACCAGGTCGGCCCAGCCATAGGCATGGGCCATGTCTTTGATGAAAGGCTGTACGTTCGCCTCAACACCGGCTTCGCGATAACGCGTGGCGGTGATTTCATCGTGGTTCTTGCCGGCCTGATGGAAGATCTCCGGGCGCAATTCCACAGGGAGTTGCGCCACCGCTTCCGGTAGCAATTTGTTCAATGGCTCAGCGCCCAGGCTTCCGCCCAGGATCAGCAGGTGCGCCTTGCGACCCGCGAGCGCTTCGCGGGCGATGGCCATAAACAGCTCGGTGCGCACCGGGTTGCCGGTGGTACGGCGCTTATCCGACACACTGAAAGTGTTGGGAAACGCTTCACACACCCGCGCAGCCAACGGCACCAGCAAGCGGTTGGCGGTGCCGGCCACAGCGTTCTGCTCGTGCACGATCACCGGCACACCGGCGAGCTTGGCCGCGACGCCGCCAGGGCCGGTTACATAACCACCAAAACCGAGCACACACACTGGCTGCAATTCACGGATGACCTTGCGCGCCTGCCACACCGCCTTGAGCAAGACGAAAGGTGCCTTGAGCAAGGACAACTTGCCTTTGCCGCGCAGGCCTGTGACGTTGATCAGATGCAACGGCAAGCCGGCACTCGGTACCAATTCGTTTTCGATACCGCGCGGCGTGCCCAACCAATGCACGGTGTAGCCACGGTTCTGGAACTCGCGCGCACACGCCAGGGCTGGGAATACGTGGCCCCCAGTGCCGCCAGCCATGATCAGCACATTAGCGCCCATGGGTCGGCTCCTCGGCGAAGTCGCTTTCGCTGAACTCCATCTCTTCGCTGCCCAAGTGGGTTCGACTCTCCCACTCGATGCGCAGCAACAAGCCCAGACAGGCGCAGCAAATCACCAGCGAACTGCCGCCGTAACTGAGGAACGGCAAGGTCAGCCCCTTGGTCGGCAGCAGGCCGACGTTCACACCGATATTGATCAAGAACTGGCCGATCCACAGGAACGACAAGCCGTACGCCACATAGGCGGCGAAATACTGTTTGGCCTTCTCGGCCCACAAGCCGATGTACATGCCGCGTACACACACGAACACAAACAGCGCGACGGTGCACAGCGAACCAACCACGCCCAACTCTTCGGCGAGTACCGAGAACACGAAGTCGGTGTGGGCTTCCGGAAGGTAGAACTGCTTCTGCACGCTATTGCCCAGGCCAACGCCCAGCCACTCACCACGACCAAAGGCGATCAACGCCTGGGTCAATTGATAGCCGGAGCCAAACTGGTCGGACCACGGGTCGGTAAAGGTAATCAGACGCGCCATCCGGTAGGGTTGCGCCTGCACCAGGATGGTCACGGCCGCCACTGCCAGCACCACCATCAAACTGAAGCGGAACAGGCCCACGCCGCCGAGGAACAGCATCGCCGCGGCCGCGCCCATCATCACGACGGTGGCGCCGAAGTCGGGCTCCATCAGCAACAGGCCGGCCATGGGCAAAAGCACGATGAATGGTTTGAAGAAGCCCATCCAGCTTTCGCGCACTTCCTTCTGACGACGCACCAGGTAACCGGCGAGATAGATCACCACGAACACCTTGGCGATTTCAGACGGTTGCACGTTGAACGCGCCGAAACCAATCCAGCGCATCGAGCCGTTCACCTCGCGGCCGATACCCGGCACGATCACCATGACCAGCAAGCCAAACGCGCCGATCAGCATCAGCCAACCGAGACGCTGCCAGGTGGCGATGGGGATCATCATGGTGACGATGCACGCACCCAGACCGATGATCAGGTACACCAGGTGACGGATCATCATGTACAGGGTGTTGCCCGACTGCACGGCAGCCACTTCGGAAGAGGCCGAGGTGATCATCACCAGGCCCAGGCCCAGCAGCGCGAGGCAACCGGCGAGCATTGGGAAATCGAGGTCGATGCCGCGCCCGGTAATGATCGGCGACGGGTACGGCTTAATGATGTTTCTGAAATCAATGCTCATGCCAAGCCCCCCACGGCGCAGGCGAACAACTGGCCGCGCTCTTCGTAGTTCTTGAACATGTCGAAACTGGCGCACGCCGGCGACAGCAGTACCGCATCGCCTGGTTGAGCCAGGGCTTTGCATTGGGCAATGGCGTCGTCCAAGGAGGTGGCACGCACCTGTGGCACGGCGTCACCAAGCGCGGCGGCGATCAAGTCGGAGTCGCGGCCCATCAAGACCACGGCGCGGCAATGCGCAGCCACCGGTGCCTTGAGATCTTTGAAATCGGCGCCCTTGCCATCGCCACCAGCGATCAGCACCAGCTTGCCGTCGATATCGGCGCCAAGCCCTTCGATCGCAGCCAGTGCGGCGCCGACGTTGGTGGCTTTGGAGTCGTTGTAATAGCTGACGCCATCGAGATCACGCACCCACTGGCAGCGGTGTTCAAGACCGGCGAAGGTGCGCAGGCTGGAGAGCATCGCGTCGAATGGCAGGCCAACGGCATGGCCAAGCGCCAATGCCGCCAGGGCGTTGGACTGATTATGGGCACCACGAATTTTCAGCTCGCGCACTGGCATCAGGTTCTGAAATTCGAAGGCCAGGTATTTCTCGCCGTTCTCTTCGCGGATACCGAAGGCCTTGAAGTCGGGCTTGCCCAAACCGAAGGTCCAGCAGGGCATGCCCTCGCCCATCAGCGGACGGCTCAGGGCATCCTGGCGGTTGACCACAAATTGCTTGGCGCCGCGGAAGATCCGGTGCTTGGCCAGATGATATGCCGGCAGGCCGCTGTAGCGGTCCATGTGGTCTTCGCTGACGTTCAGAACAGTGGCGACTTCGGCGCCGAGGTCATGGGTGGTTTCCAGCTGGAAACTAGACAGTTCCATCACGTACAGCTCGATGTCGTCGCTGAGCAGGTCCAGCGCCGGGGTGCCGAGGTTACCGCCCACGGCCACGCGCTTGCCGGCCGCCATCGCCATCTCACCGACCAGGGTGGTCACGGTGCTTTTCGCGTTGGAGCCGCTGATGGCTACGATCGGCGCTTTCGCGTTACGCGCGAACAGGTCGATATCGCCGGACAGCTTAACGCCACGGGCCGCTGCGGCTTGCAGGGCCGGTGTCGCCAGTGCCAGGCCGGGGCTCACGTAGAGCTCATCGGCGCGGCATAGAAACTCGACATCCAGCTCGCCACAACGCACTTCCACGTGCGGGTAGTCACGGCGCAGCGTGACCAGCTCCGGTGGATTTTCCCGCGTATCGGCCACGGCAAACGACGTGCCCCGGTTCGCCAGGAAGCGAACCAGGGACATGCCGCTCTTGCCGAGGCCGACAACGATGCGGAAGTGGTCTGAAGCGATCAAGGACACTCGTTTCTACCTCAGTTTCAGGGTGGCAAGGCCAACCAGTACGAGAATCACAGTGATGATCCAAAAACGGACGATCACGCGTGGCTCGGGCCAGCCCTTGAGTTCAAAGTGGTGGTGAATCGGCGCCATGCGGAACACGCGGCGCCCGGTCAACTTGAAGGACGCCACCTGGATGACCACCGACAGGGTTTCCATCACGAACACACCGCCCATGATGAACAGCACGATTTCCTGGCGAACAATCACCGCGATCGTGCCCAGGGCTGCGCCCAGCGCCAGGGCGCCGACGTCGCCCATGAAGACTTGTGCCGGATAGGTGTTGAACCACAAGAAGCCCAGACCGGCACCGATCAGTGCGCCGCAGAACACAATCAGTTCACCCGCGCCCGGTACATAAGGGATCAGCAGGTACTCAGCGAATTTCACGTTACCTGACAGGTAGCAGAAGATGCCAAGCGCGCCGCCCACCATCACCGTCGGCATGATCGCCAGGCCGTCGAGGCCGTCGGTCAGGTTCACCGCGTTGCTGGAGCCGACGATCACGAAGTAGGTCAGCACCACGAAGCCGATACCCAATGGAATGCTGGCGTCCTTGAGCATCGGGATGATCAGGGTGGTTTCCACTGCGCTTGGCGCCGTGGTGTACAGGAAGATCGCTGCGCCCAGGCCGAACACAGACTGCCAGAAATACTTCCAGCGGCTTGGCAGCCCCTTGGAGTTTTTCTCGATCACTTTGCGGTAGTCATCGACCCAGCCGATGGCGCCGAACAGCAGGGTCACCAGCAGCACCACCCAGACGTAGCGGTTGTGCAGGTCGGCCCACAGCAAGGTGCTGATGCCGATGGACGACAGGATCAACGCGCCGCCCATTGTCGGGGTGCCGGACTTGGACAGGTGCGACTGCGGGCCGTCATTACGAACCGATTGACCAATTTGCAGGTTCTGCAGGGTGCGGATCATCCACGGCCCCAAAAACAGCGACAAAGACAGCGCGGTCAGCACACCCAGGATCCCGCGCAGGGTCAGGTACTGAAAGACCGCGAAGCCTTTGTGGAACTGTTGCAGATACTCAGCCAGCAGCAGCAGCATTAATGTTTCTCCGTACTTGAGCCACACAAGGCCGCGACGACGTTTTCCATCACCGCGCTGCGCGATCCCTTGATCAAAATGGTTGTGTGTTTGTCTTGTTCTGCTGTGCCCAGCGCCTGAATCAACTCGGCCTGGGTTGCGAAATGTCGCGCACCTTGGCCAAAGGCAGCCACGGCATGGGCCATGTTCGTACCAACGGCGTAGAGGGCGTCGACTTTGCCTGCGGCATACGCGCCGACTTCGCGGTGGCCTTGTTCAGCCCAGTCGCCCAATTCGCCGATGTCACCCAGTACCAGCACCTTGCGACCGTCAAAACCGTTTAGCAGGTCTACAGCGGCATTAATGGACGATGGGTTGGCGTTGTAGGTGTCATCAATCACACGCATGCCGTTGGTTGCCAACTGCGCCACGGTACGACCCTTGACCGGTTGCACCGCGCCCAGGCCCGTGGCAATACCGAACAGCGAAACGCCCAAGGCATGGGCCGCAGCGGCGGCGGCCAGGGCATTGGCGACGTTATGGTTGCCCAACAAATTCAGTTGCACGTGTTCGTCACCTTGCGGGGTGTGCAAGGTGAAGGACGGGCAGCCACGGGCATCGACGGTGATGTTGGATGCATGGAAATCAGCCGCTGCGTTAAGCACGGCAAATGTCAGGACCTTGCGACCGGCGGCGCGTACACGCCAGGTCTCGAAGGCCTTGTCGTCTAAATTCAAAACCGCGGTGCCAGATGCATCCAGGCCCTCAAGAATCTCGCCCTTGGCTTCGACGATTTTTTCCGGTCCACCGAACTCGCCAACGTGGGCAGTACCGGCGTTGTTGATAATTGCTACGTGGGGCTTGGTCAGCGCCACGGTGTAGGCGATTTCGCCGATACGCGAAGCCCCCAGTTCGATCACTGCCGCCGTGTGTTCCGGGGCGAGTTCAAGCAGGGTCAGCGGAGCGCCAAAGTCATTATTAAGGTTGCCACGGGTCGCAAGCACCGGGCCGCGCGTACGCAGTACACCAGCAAGCAGTTCCTTGACCGTTGTCTTGCCGCTGGAGCCGGTAACGGCGGCGACAGGCTTATCAAAAGCGGCACGGTTCAGCGCACCCAATTGACCGAGAGCCAAGCGGGTATCCGCGACCAGCAGTTGCGGCAAGGTGGAGTCGGCGACTTCGCGCTGAACCAAGGCACCCACGGCACCTTTTGCGGCAACTTCGTTCAGGTAATCGTGGCCGTCAAAACGCGGGCCGGCCAAGGCGACAAACAGTTGCCCTGGCTTGATCGCGCGACTGTCGATACTCACGCCATCGAAGCAGCAATCGCTCGACAGCATACGAGCGGACAGAGCCTGGCTCAGCTCGCTGAATTTCATCGCTTTAAGCATGGGCAATCTCCCAGGCGGTCAAGGCGTGATCGGCCTCGACCAGATCGGAGAAGGCATGACGCTCGCCATTGATTTCCTGGTAGTCCTCGTGTCCCTTGCCGGCCAGTACTATCACGTCATCAGCGCTGGCACTGGCGATCAACTGGGCGATGGCGGCACCACGACCGGCAACGAAAGTAGCCTTGGACGCGTCTTTAAAGCCTGCGCGGATATCGTCGAAGATCTGGCTCGGGTTTTCGCTGCGCGGGTTGTCATCGGTGACGAGTACGCCGTCGGCCAGGCGCTCGACAATCTCGGCCATCAGCGGACGCTTGCCGCGATCGCGATCACCGCCGCAACCGAACAGGCACAGCAACTTCCCTTTGGCGTGAGGACGCAAGGCTTCGAGGACTTTTTCAAGGGCATCCGGGGTGTGGGCGTAATCAACCACCACCAGCGGCTGGGTGCCGCCACCCAGGCGTTGCATGCGACCAGCCGGACCTTCCAGCTTCGGCAGCACTTTGAGGATTTCGTCCAGGGCGTAATCCAGGCCAAGCAGCGCGCCGATAGCGGCGAGGACGTTGCTGAGGTTGAACCGCCCGAGCAAGGTGCTGCGCAGGTGATGTTCGCCTTGGGGCGTTACCAACGTGGCGCGAACGCCTTCGTCATTAAATTGGGCTTCGCGGCAATACAGGTACGCGCTGGAGTCCAGCAGGCTGTAGCTGATCAAACGCGATTCGCTGTCCTGCGCAGCCAACTGGCGACCGAACTCGTCGTCCAGGTTCACAACCCGGCACTTCAGGTCATTCCAGGCGAACAGCTTGGCCTTGGCGGACGCATACGCCTCCATCGTGCCGTGGTAGTCCAGGTGGTCGCGGGAAAGGTTGGTCATCACCGCCACATCAAAGGCCAGGGCGGTTACGCGGCCCTGGTCCAGACCATGGGACGAGACTTCCATGGCAACCGCCTTGGCACCGGCCTTTTTCAGGTCGGCCAGGGTCGCTTGCACAGCAATAGGATTGGGCGTGGTGTGCAGGCCGCTTTGAAGCGCGCCATAAAAACCGGTGCCAAGGGTGCCAACGATGCCGCAGTGCTGGCCCAGCAGGTCAAGCGCTTGGGCAACCAGTTGGGTCACACTGGTCTTGCCGTTGGTACCGGTCACACCCACCAGATTGAGATGGCGGCTCGGGTCGCCATAGAAGCGCCCGGCGATGTCCGACAATTGCTTGGCCAAGCCTTTGACAGGGATCAGCGGCACGTCGGTGATCGGCAGCACGGTGGCGCCTTCCACTTCATAAGCCACGGCTGCGGCGCCGCGCTGCAAGGCGTCGGCGATATGCGCACGACCATCGACCTTGCCGCCTGGCACCGCCAGGAACAGATCACCGGCGCGCACGTTACGGCTGTCGAGGGTCAACTCGCGAATCAGCAGATCGCGACCAGCGTGGGCGAAAATCTTATTCAGGCTAAGAGACATCAGCCGCGCCCTCCATTGGCTTTGACTGCAGCAACCGGTGGTCCGGCATTCGCTTGTTGAGTCGGCGGCAAGTTGTCCGGCGTGATGTTCATCAAGCGCAGGGTGCCGGACATCACTTTGCTGAACACTGGCGCCGAGACCAGACCACCGAAGTAACCGGCTTTGCTCGGCTCGTCGATCACTACAACAATGGCGTAACGTGGATCGCTCATCGGGCCAAAGCCGGCGAACAGCGAACGGTAGGAGTTTTCGGCATAGCCCTTGGTACCCACTGACGTTTTACGCGCGGTACCGGACTTGCCTGCCACGTGATACGCCGGCACCTGGGCACGGAATACACCGCGCGGCGCTTCGATCACTTGTTGCAGCATGCCTTGCATAGTCTTGGCGACGTTTTCCGGGATCACCTGGGTGGCTTTCGGCGCTTCGTCGACGTGAATCAGGCTCAGCGGCACCATGCGACCGTTGTTGGCCAGCACGGAGAACGCGTGCGCCAGTTGGATTGCGGTTACCGACAGGCCGTAACCGTAGGAAAGCGTGGCGGTCTCGGCCTTTTTCCAGTCGCGGTAGTTCGGCAGGTTGCCGACACGCTCACCGGGAAAATCCAAACCGGTGGGTTGGCCCAAGCCGATTTTCTGCGCCAGGTGGTAGATGGTTTCACCGCCGATATCGAAGGCGACCTTACTCATGCCGACGTTACTGGAGTTGATCAGGATGCCTGTCAAATCCAATACCGGACCTTCGGTGCGCGATACGTCACGAATAGTGTATTTGCCCAGCTGCAAAGTGCCTGGGTACACCTCGACCTTGTCGCTGGGTTTCCAGCGCCCGGTTTCCAGGGCGGCACTCATGGAGATGGCTTTCATGGTCGAACCCGGCTCGAACACGTCGATCATGGCGCGGTTGCGCATCATCGCCGGCTGCAGGTTGCGACGGTTATTCGGGTTGTAGGTCGGCTGGTTGACCATAGCCAGGATCTCGCCGGTCTTCACGTCCATGATCACGAGGCT
The DNA here is from genome assembly GCF_054062775.1 of Pseudomonas sp. TE3911. Lineage (NCBI taxonomy): Bacteria > Pseudomonadati > Pseudomonadota > Gammaproteobacteria > Pseudomonadales > Pseudomonadaceae > Pseudomonas > Pseudomonas sp. TE3911. The sequence goes on from NZ_JBSSFP010000001.1 coordinate 4,390,475, forward strand.
GCCGGCCTTGGCGCCGTTCTCGATGATCGCGTTACGCAGCTCGCGGTTGGCCAGGTATTGCAGACGCAGGTCAATCGACAACGCCAAGGGCTTACCGGCCTTGGCGTTTTTGGTGACTTGGACATCCTTGATCAGTCTGCCGCGCCGATCCTTGATGACTTGTCGTTTACCAGGAACACCAGCCAGCCATTCGTCGTAGGCCAACTCCACGCCCTCGCGGCCGTGGTCATCGATGTCGGTAAAGCCGACCATGTGGGCGGTGGTTTCACCGGCCGGATAGAAACGACGGAATTCCTCGATGCCGTAGACACCGGGGACTTTAAGGTCGAGCACTTGCTGGCCCTGCTCGGGGGTGAGGCCACGAACAAGGTAGATGAATTCTTTATTGGCTTGAGCCTCAAGGCGCTCGGCCAAGGCTTTTGGATCCTGGCCCAGTGCGGCAGCCAGTTGTGGCCACCTGTCCTTGGCAACCTGCAACTCCTTGGCGTTGGCCCACAGGGTAGTTACCGGCGTACTGACGGCCAGAGGCTCGCCGTTACGGTCGGTAATCAGGCCGCGGTGCGCAGGAATCGGGATATGACGAAGGCTACGGGCGTCGCCCTGGCCGATCAGGAAGTCACGGTCGACGACCTGCAAGTCAATGATCCGCCAGGCAATCGCCCCCACCATCAATGCCAGCAACCCGAGCATCAGTCGGAAGCGCCATGGATAAAGTGCGCCCTCGAGCTTCATCATGGCGCCACCATGCGGACTTCGGCCGCGCCCGGAATGTGCATTTTCAGTTGTTCGGTGGCCAGAACTTCGATACGGCTATGGGCCGTCCAGGTGCTTTGCTCCAGGATCAACCGACCCCATTCCGCCTGCGCTTTGTCGCGCACACTCAATTCCCCGTACAGGGTGTTAAGCAGTTGACGGTTGTAGTGGGCGCTGTAGGACACCGCAATCGCGGACACCAGCACGCCGACAAACAACAGCAACATAAAGAAGCTGCCGCCCGGCAGGGGCTTGGCGAAAAGCTTGCTCACCGCAGCTTCTCCGCGACGCGCATGACGGCGCTACGGGAGCGTGGGTTGGCCTTGAGTTCGGCTTCGGAAGCAAACTGCGCTTTGCCATGGATTTTGATTTTCGGCACAAAGGCTTCGAAACGCACCGGCAGGTTGCGCGGCAGGTTGTCGGACTCACCCTTGACCAACCGACGCATGAACAATTTGACGATGCGGTCTTCAAGGGAGTGGAAACTGATCACCACCAGGCGACCGCCCACTTCCAAAGCATCCAGCGCGGCTTCAAGACCAGCTTCCAGATCGCCCAGTTCGTTGTTGACGTGAATGCGCAGGCCTTGGAACGCACGGGTCGCAGGATTCTTGCCCTTTTCCCATGCAGGGTTGGCGACTTTGAGTACTTCGGCCAGGTCGGCGGTGCGTTCGAACGGCTGAATTTCACGGCGCTCCACCACGGCACGTGCCATGCGACCAGCGAAACGCTCTTCACCGTATTCCTTGAATACGCGGGTAATTTCTTCATGGGGAGCGGTGGCGATGAACTGTGCCGCACTGATGCCACGGGTAGGATCCATGCGCATATCGAGAGGGCCATCGTTCATGAAGCTGAAGCCGCGCTCCGGATCATCGAGCTGTGGCGAAGACACGCCTAAGTCGAGCAAAACCCCGGCCACCTTGCCCGCCATACCACGCTCGGCGACTTCAGCACCCAGCTCGGCAAAGCTGCGCTGCACAACGACAAAGCGGCCGTCTTCGGCCGCTAGCGCTTGCCCGGTGGCAATCGCTTGGGGGTCTTTGTCGAACCCGAGGAGCTTACCGTCGGGACCGAGCTGGCTGAGTATCAACCGGCTGTGTCCGCCCCTGCCAAAGGTGCCATCCAAATAGCAGCCATCCGCGCGTACGGCGAGAGCCTCAACGGCTTCGTCAAGCAGTACGGTGATGTGGTTAAAGCCGCTATCAATAGTCACAGGATCAAATCACGCAGTTCATCAGGCATAGCGCCCGGTTGTTGAATAGCAGCCAGGTCAGCTGCAGAAACAGCATCCCAGGCATCTTCGTCCCACAATTGGAACTTGTTCAGTTGGCCAACCAGCATTGCGCGCTTGTCCAGCTTGGCGTACTCGCGAAGACGCGGGGGCACCAGAAAACGACCACTGCCATCGAGCTCAAGGTCGACGGCATTACCGATCAGCAAACGCTGCAGGCGGCGGTTTTCTTCACGCAATGAAGGCAGGGCGCGCAATTTGGTTTCAATCAACTCCCACTCATCGAGCGGGTAAACACATAAACAAGGATCAACAGCATCGATAGTGATGATTAATTGCCCGGAACTTCGCGAAATCAGCTCGTCACGATACCGGCTCGGCATGGCGAGACGGCCTTTTGCATCGAGACTGATAGCGTTAGCTCCGCGAAACACAGATGCGTTTCTCCAAATTTTAGCGTTTTACGTTCAAAAAACCCACTTTGTGCCACTTTCCGCCACTTGCGCACACTATAGGAATGCGCCCACCACACCGTCAAGGCGCGGATTCAAGGAAAAGCCTTACAGAACGGAGATTTAGGAGCGTAAAAGCAGGAGAAACCAGAGTTCGGCGGTATTTTTGACCCAATAAGGGCAAATAGCTCAAAGAGCTACGACTTAAAGTTAAAGTAATTTATTAAGAGTAAGATTTTTTTGGTATTACGAAGATGCATCTGCCAATGATTTGGCAGGGAAGGATTCTTGCGTTATTACCGGTTTTCTGCCCGAGACTCGGGCAGAAGGAAAAAGGTGGAGAGTCGATCTGTAAGCCGGGTTCTGTCTTGAACAGTCATTCGTCTACGATGGCCATCACTGGACATCTTTAGCAACCTACCCGGTCCCAGCGCGGGCCACGCCTTGGGACCCTATTTGGTCTTGCTCCAAGTGGGGTTTACCTAGCCACGAACTGTTGCCAGTCGTGCGGTGCGCTCTTACCGCACCTTTTCACCCTTACCGGTACCGAAGTACTTAGGCGGTTATTTTCTGTGGCACTTTCCGTAGGCTCACGCCTCCCAGGCATTACCTGGCACTTCGCCCTATGGAGCCCGGACTTTCCTCCCCCCCCTAATTTTCATAGAAGGCAGCGACTGTCCAATCGACTCTCCGCCGCGCAGGTTAACGGCACGGCGGCCTCAGGACAAGTAATAATAGTCACCAAGGCCATCACGTTCAGACGGAATACCGGTTTAACCCCGGAACTATTCAGCTTTCTGTTTATCCAGCGCAACTTGATACAACACATTCTTGCGCAGACCGGTAATTTCTGCAGCCAGGGCCGCGGCGCGCTTGAGAGGCATCTCCTTGAGGAGCAGGTCAAGAATACGCATGGCCTCGCTGCCGACCGCATCTTCGGCCTCCGGCGCCGTCCAGCCCGCCACCAGCACCACACACTCGCCACGCTGTTGATTGCTGTCGCCCTCGACAAATGCACGCAACTCCTCCAGCGGCAGCCCCTTGAGGGTTTCGAATGTTTTAGTCAGTTCTCGCGCCAACAATGCCAGGCGCTCGCCGCCAAACACCAATTCCATATCTTGCAGACATTCAAGGATGCGGTGCGGCGCTTCGTAGAAGATCAAAGTACGCGGCTCTTCCTTTACCGCTTCAAGACGCGCACGACGCCCCACTGCTTTGGCCGGCAAAAAACCTTCGAAAATAAACCGATCTGAAGGCAGCCCCGCAGCCGACAATGCAGCAATCAGCGCGCACGCACCCGGAACAGGCACTACATTGATACCAGCGGCCCGCGCTTGGCGAACCAAGTGGTAACCCGGATCAGAAATCAGCGGCGTTCCCGCGTCGGAGATCAGCGCCACATCGTCACCGGCCAGCAGGCGCACGATAAAGCGGCTGCCTTCTTCGCGCTCGTTGTGCTCGTGACAGGCGGCTAATGGCGTGCTGATACCAAAATGCTGCATCAACCGCTGGGAGTGCCGCGTGTCTTCCGCCGCGATCAATTTAACCTCGCGCAACACTTTCAGCGCCCGGGCACTGATGTCGTCCAGGTTGCCAATGGGCGTCGCCACGACAAAAAGCGAGCCTGCAGTGGAATTCAAAGGACCTGGAGCAGTCAAAACGCACACCTCGATGGTTGGCAAAAGCCGCATTGTAGCGCGTAGATGCTTTGAAAATATGCCATCACGGTCGATGCCGTTTCCGCCGCCGATTGCCTACAACAGCCCAATACCAACATTTGCACGACCTAAATCGACGGTTTCACACCAGTAACATCGCGCCTGGGCCAGTGCTTGGGTACAATTCCACGCTAATTTGATCGGTATCAGGAACACTTACATGATCGCTTGCCTGCGGCTGCTCTCTGCCCTCTGCCTCGCTGCCTTACTGGCGGCTTGCGCCAGCTCGCCCTCGTCCAGCCTTGGCGAACTTCCACGGACCCCGGATGCCAGTATCGAGCAACTGCTCGAACAGGCAACCACCGCCAAGACGCCAGAAAAGGCCGCATTGCTGCGCCTGAGTGCGGCAGACATGGCTTATAAACAAAACAACCCTGGCCGCTCGTCGCAAATTCTTGCCCAAGTGCCCCTGGACGCCCTCAAGCCGGCAGCACAAGTGTTCGCCAGCACCCTGGCCGCCGAGCTGGCCATGGCACGCAACCAGCCGAAGGCTGCGCTGACTGCCTTAAACCACGCGAGCCTGCAAAGTCTGAAGGACCTGCCGACTGAACAGCAGATCCGCACAGGTACCGTGCATGCTCGTGCTTATGAGGCTGATGGCCAAACCCTCAACGCTGCCCGCGAGCGTGTCGCCATGGCGCCACTGCTCACTGGCGATGCAGCCCAAAGCAATCACGAAGCCATCTGGACTTTGATTGCCGCACTACCTGCCGAACAGCTGCAAGCCAGTGGCAACCCGACCCTGGACGGCTGGATCACCTTGGCCCAGGCGGTCAAGGGTGCCGGCACGCTGGAGCAACAACAAGCCGCTATCGACACCTGGCGCGCGCAGAACCCCGGCCACCCGGCTGCCGTGCAGTTGCCAACACCGCTGACCAAGCTCAAGGAACTCGCAAGCCAGCCCTTGAGCAAGATTGCCCTGCTACTGCCCCAAGAGGGCCCCCTGGCTTCCGTGGGCAAGGCACTGCGCGAAGGCTTCATGGCCGCTCACTACCAGGCTGAACAAGCCGGGCAGAAGCCTCCGGTGATCGAGTTCTATGACAGCTCGCGCCTGACTTCCATCGACGACTTCTACGCCAAGGCCCAGGCTGCCGGCGTGCAATTAGTCGTCGGCCCACTGGAGAAGCCGCTGGTCAAGCAGCTCAGTGCGCGCCCGCAACTGCCGATCACCACCCTGGCACTGAACTACAGCGAAACCGATCAAGGTCCAGCGCAATTGTTCCAGTTCGGCCTGGCCGCTGAAGACGAAGCTCGCGAAGTCTCGCGCCGTGCCCGTGCCGACGGCCTGCATCGCGCTGCCGCGATGGTGCCCCGTGGAGAATGGGGTGAGCGCGTCTACAAAGCGTTCCGCCAGGATTGGGAAGCCAACGGCGGCACCGTCATGGGGGTCGAGTATGTCGACCAGCCGGTCGCCCTGGCCCAGCAGATTGCCGATCTGTTCCAACTGCGTAAAAGCGAAGGCCGCGCCAAGAGCCTGCAAAGCACCGTTGGTACTGACGTAGCGGCACAACCGTCGCGTCGCCAGGACATCGAATTCATCTTCCTGGCCGTCACTCCGCAACTGGCCCAGCAGATCAAGCCGACCCTGAACTTCCAGTACGCCGGTGATGTACCGGTCTACGCAACGTCCCACGTTTTCAGCGCCAGCGGTGACCGCAACCAGTACCTGGACATGACCAATGTGATGTTCTGCGAAACGCCTTGGCTGCTCAACACCACTGACCCGCTGCGCAACCAGGTTGCGGCGCAATGGCCACAAGCCAACGGCAGCCTGGGCCGCCTGTATGCAATGGGTGTCGACGCCTACCGCCTCGCGCCACGCCTTGGCCAGCTCAAGGCCCTGCCGGACACACGGGTTGACGGCCTTTCGGGCAACCTGGGTATCAGCGCCAACCAGCGCGTTGATCGCCAGATGCCATGGGCGAAGTTCGTCGGTGGCGAGATCCAACGCCTGCCGGACACCCCGCGCTGATGCCCGAGAGGTCCAGTGCGCAAAGCGGCAAGGATGCCGAACTTCAAGCTCTGCAACACTTGCAAAAACAAGGCCTGCGCCTGCTGGCGCAGAACTGGTTGTGTAAACGCGGCGAGCTTGATCTGGTCATGCTTGACGGCGATACAGTAGTATTCGTCGAAGTCCGCTACAGAAAACACGCACAATGGGGTGGCGCGCTCGCCAGTATCGACGGGCGCAAGCGTCAGAAGCTGATACTCGCCGCGCAGTTTTTCCTGCAAAAAGAGCATCGCTGGGCCAACTCCCCCTGCCGTTTCGACGTGGTTGCCATAGAAAGCACACCGTCAGGCAAGGCTGATCTGAACTGGCTCAAAGATGCCTTCGACAGCTGATTCGCCGGACATCTTCACCCACACACTTTTGCTCTTTGCTTTGCGGGCTGCACATTCCTGTGCCAAATAGCCGCGCTAATTAAGGTCACACAGATGGACATGCAATCCCGAATTCGCCAGCTTTTCCAGGCCAGCATCGACACCAAGCAAAAGGCGATGGACGTACTTGCACCGCACATCGAGCAAGCCAGTCAGGTCATGGTTAATGCCTTGCTCACCGAACGCAAAATGCTTTCGTGCGGCAACGGCGGTTCGGCCGGCGATGCCCAGCATTTCTCGTCCGAATTGCTCAACCGCTTCGAGCGGGAGCGTCCGAGCCTGCCGGCTATCGCCTTGACCACCGATTCGTCGACGATCACCTCGATAGCCAATGACTACAGCTACAACGAAATCTTCTCCAAGCAGATCCGCGCCTTGGGCCAACCAGGCGATGTACTGCTGGCGATTTCCACCAGCGGCAACTCGGCGAATATTATTCAAGCGATCCAGGCCGCACATGATCGCGAAATGATTGTCGTAGCATTGACCGGACGCGATGGCGGCGGCATGGCCTCGCTGTTGCTGCCCGAAGATGTTGAAATTCGCGTCCCGGCCAACGTCACCGCACGTATTCAGGAAGTCCACCTGCTGGCGATCCACTGCCTGTGCGATCTGATCGACAGCCAACTGTTTGGGAGTGAAGAATGACCGTTAACCGCCTCGGCCTCTTGGCCATTACGCTGTGCCTCGGCATCAGCGGCTGCAGCACGGCGATCACTGCGACACGTGACACCCCTATTCAGGATGACAAGGGCACCCGCACCTTCGGCAGCAAGATTGACGACTCGTTGATCGAAACAAAGGTCGAAGTAAACGTCGCCAAAGCCGCAACGGACTTGGGCAACGGTGCGTCGCGTATCGTCGTAACCAGCTTCAACGGCGTGGTGCTGCTCGCAGGCCAAACGCCGCGCGCCGACCTCAAGGCCCAGGCCGAACAGGCCGCTGCGTCGGTTCAGCGGGTCAAGAAGGTCCACAACGAATTGCAGGTCATGGATCCGATCACCCTGCTTGCCATCAGTAATGACGCGCTGCTGACCACCAAGATCAAAGCGCAGATGCTCACCGACAATGCGATCCCCGGCTCGCGTATCAAGGTCGTGACGGACAACGGCATCGTTTACCTGATGGGCCTGCTGACCCAGGCAGAAGCCACCCGTGCGTCCAACCTGGTACAGGGCGTATCCGGCGTGCAGAAAATCGTGAAGGTGTTCGAATACATCGACTGATGTAATCGACAGCCACAAAAAAGGGCGCCGTGCATTGACTGCACGGCGCCCTTTTTATTAGCCGTTGTTTACTGGTACTGCGAGTACGGGTTGCCTTGGAACTGGTTGTTCTGTTGTGGCGCCTGTTGCTGGGTGCCCGGCTGGCCGTACTGCTGGCCAGGGATTGGGCCCAGGTTAACTTCCACGCGACGGTTCTGAGCGCGACCGTTGACGTCGGCGTTGCTGGCAATCGGGTTATCCGGACCGGCACCACGGGCACTCAGGTTTGCACCGTTGACGCCTTGGGAGGTCAAGTAGTTGGCCACGCTCTGCGCACGACGCTGGGACAGGTCCATGTTCAGTTGGCGGCTACCGGTACTGTCGGTGTAGCCAACAATCTGGATGGTGTTTTGGTTGAACTGTTTGAGGGAGTTGGCCAGGTTGTTCAGCGGCTGATAGAAGCTGCTGGAGATCGCATCCGAGTTGGTCGCGAAGGTGATGTTGCCCGGCATGATCAGCTTGATCTGATCACCCTGGCGCTGAACTTCAACTCCAGTGTTGGCCATGCTCTCGCGCAGTTTCTTTTCCTGTTGGTCGGCGTAGTAGCCATAACCCGCGGCACCAGCACCCGCCACCACCGCACCGATCAGCGCACCCTTGCCACGGTTGTTATGGTCAATGGCAGCACCGGCCAACGCACCGGCAAGAGCACCGAGACCACCGTACTTGGCGGTTTTGCTCATACCGCTGGATTCATTACTCGCCTGTCCCTGGCTGCTGCCGTCATAAGGATTAGGTGAAGCGCAGCCGGACAAAAGGGCTACGGCGGTGGCGACTACAAGCAGACGACGCGGAGTGAACATGAAGAGAGCTCCTACTTTTTGCATTCTGTGGTGCAGAGGACATTGGCAATGGACCTTTGCCGAGTTTGGAACACGACAAATGGCAAAAATTCCGTGAACACTCGCGCAGCTGTAACGAAACGTTAGCCCGCATTACCGCTGTAGAAAACGTAGCAGACCCAGCCTGAACGCGACCTGCGTTTTTACTACAACAGATTACCCCTCATGAAACATGCATCAGCCCGCTTTCACCTCCTCAAGCCCGCACAAATGGATTCTCGCGCATCTCATCGCCCAGTCGCGTGTCCGGTCCGTGGCCGGTGACCACCGTGGCACTCTCGTCCAGCGTATAAAGCCGCTGCTTGATCGAGCGCACAATCGTGGCCTGGTCCCCACCCCACAAATCTGTACGCCCCACGCCACGACGGAAAAGCGTATCGCCGGCGATCAGCAGCTTGGCGTCGGCAAACCAGAAACTCATCGAGCCCGGCGTGTGACCCGGAGTATGCAAGGCAACGCCACAGCCGCAGGCTAACTCTTCATCATCTTCCAGCCAACGGTCTGGCGACGGCACGGGGGTATAAGGCACGCGAAACATCTGGCACTGCATTTCCAGGTTGTCCCACAGAAACTGGTCTTCCTTATGCAGGTGCAAGGTGGCGCCAGTTTTCTCTTTCAACTGACCCGATGCCAGGAAGTGATCGAGGTGGGCGTGGGTATGGATGATGGTCACCACCTTGAGGCCCAGCGCGTCCAGGCGGGCCAGGATCAATTCATGGTTGCCGCCCGGGTCGACCACAATGGCTTTTTTAGTAATGGGATCGCCGATGATGGTGCAGTTGCACTGCAGGGGCCCGACAGGGAAGGTTTCGCGTATGAGGGAAGGCTGTGCGGTTTCCATGAACGGGCCTCTGGTGCAAATTAACTGGGGGGTTGGGCAGTATCGCCACGATAATTGCACTATTAAAACAGACTGGGACCGCTTCGCGGCCCAACGCAAGCAAGCTCGCTCGCCACAAGAAGCTTACTCACACAAAAACTCTCACCGCAAATGGTCAAGCGCTAACCAATCAACCTCAACTCCTGCGCCCTCGCCACCGCCTGGGTGCGTCGCTCCACGCCGAGCTTGCTGTTGATATGGCTGGCGTGAGTCTTGACAGTGTGCAGGGAGATAAACAGTCGGTTGCTGATCTCCTGGTTGGAGCAACCTTGGGCGATGAGTTGCAGCACTGCCAGTTCCCGGGCGCTCAGACTTTCATGACTAGGTGACGCGTGCACTTCAGCAACGGTAGGCAGAAGTGCCAGAAGGCTCTGATTCAGCAAGCCATGGGGATCCTTGCCGAGTTGCTCGCGCATCCAGTCCGGGTGGTTTTCCAGCAGCCTCTGGAAAGGTTGCAACGCCCCTCCGGCGCCAGCCTCAAGCGCTCGGGACAGTACCGGCCGCGCCTTGGCTTCCTGACCGCATTCCAGCAGCAACTGCGCCTGCTGGGCGAATGCCATCAGTGCAATCATCTGCCGCCCACAGCTATTAGCGTGTTGTGCCAGTTCGCCGAGCCGTTGCAAAGCAGCGTCGGGTTGATGACGAATGGCATCAAGGGCGGCTTGTTGCAGCCCGATATGTTGCGGCAAATGCGGGTGGAATTCCGGCGCAGCGGCAGCATGCTCGCCGTTGTAAGTCTGCCCCAGCCGCGTCAACCAGGCATCGGCCAGGTCGGTGCGGCCTTGGGCCAGCCACAGCTCGCATTTGATCAGGGTGATCATCGCCAGATAGTAGATCGGCGGCACGTCCCAGATATGCATCAAGCGTTCGGCTTCGGCGAGTTCGGCGAAGGCTTTGGAAAAGTCATTGCGCCGCCCTTCGAAGCTGGCGATCACGCAATGGCCGATCAGTACGCTGATGTCGCGACAGGCGCGCGCCTCGGCCAGACCCGCCCGCAGGTGAGCGATACCGGCGTCAGGCTGATTACGCATTAACAGCAAATAGCCTTCGTACAACGACAGTCGCGCACGTACCGCATACAGCCTCTGCGGCGCCAGACCGTGCAAACGTTGCAGGCCCTGACGCACTTCATCAAGGGCACGCAGGATTTCACCGCGGGCCTGCAATACCCGCGCGCGGTCGTAATGGGCCAGGGCTTCGAACAAAGGGTTGCCGACGCGCTGCGCCAGTTCCAGGGATTCACGGTTCAGGCCACGGGCGCGCCACAAATCGCCATCGGCGATGGCCAAGTTGGACAGCGTCGACAGGCACACCAGGCGCTGGCCGTAACGCCGTTGCGGCAGGCTTTCCAACGCCTCACTGCAATAGCGCTGAGTCAATTCACGATCACCCCGGCCCCGAGCGATAATCCCGCTCAGCGCCAGCCATTGGGCCAGCATTGAGCGCTGTGCAGTGGCCGAGGGCGCCGGCAGGAAGCGACTGAGGTACGCGGACAATTCCTCCGCCGCATCCAACTGGCAGGCCAGCCCCAATGCCCAGCTGTACAACACGATCAAGCGCGGTGTGCTGATCAGCAGGCTGTCGGGCAAGTCCATTTTCCAGCGCAGCAACATGCCGACATTCTGCTCGGCCAGCAGTTGCTCTTCGGACAGGTTCTGCACCAGGTTGGCCGCTACGTCGAGGTGCCCGGCGCGTAAAGCCTGCTCCACCGCCTCATCGATCAAACCCTGGGCGTTGAACCAACGACACGCGCGCAGGTGCAGGCTGGCGGCTGGCAATACATTGCTGCTCGCACGGCGGGTGCGCAGCAGGTCGGAGAATAAATGATGATAGCGGTACCAGTGGCCCTGCTCGTCCAAGGGCACCAGGAACACTTGGTGCGCTTGCAGATAACGCAGGATTTCGGCGCTGTCATGAGCTTCGCGCACGGCGTCACACAGTTCGCTGCAGAAACGGTCCTGGGGCGCAGTATCGAACAGGAACGCCTGCACTTCGGGTGGCAAGCAATCGATCACCTCCTCCAGCAGGTAGTCGCGGATCAACCCTTCTCCACCGTGCAGGCTTTGCGGCAATGCGTCTTCGTTGCCGGCTTCGGAAGCCGCCAGCAGCCAGAAACGCAAACCGGCTACCCAGCCTTCGCTGCGGCGGATCAGGTTGTCGAGGGCCTCTCCACTCAGGGAACTGCTGTGGCGATCCAATAGCGCCTGGGATTCGGCATGGGTCAGGCGCAGGTCTTGCTCGTGCAACTCCAGCAAGTGCCGTGACAAGCGCAAGCGTGCCAGATGCCAGTCAGGGCGCTGGCGACTGGTGACCAATACCAGCAGGCCATCCGGCAAATGGTTGAGGAAAAACTGAAGACAACGGTCCAGCACCGGACCCTGGGCCAGATGATAGTCATCCAGCACCAGTAACAATGGCGCGCGCGTGGACAGGTGAACCGCGAGCTCATCAAGCAGGCCATCGAGCCATTCTTCAAAGGCAAAGGGCTGGTGACGCTGACGCATTTTCAGCAAGCCCAGGGATTGAGCGCCGAGTGCGGGGAAATAGTGTTGCAACCCCTCGAGCAGACGCTCAAGGAAGCGCCCCGGGTCGTTGTCCCGAGGGCTCAGCCCAAGCCACAGACTTTGCCAGTGGGCCGGCAGGCTCTGGCAGAACTCCACCGCCAACGAACTCTTACCGAACCCCGCCGGGGCGCTGACCAGCAGCAACCGTCCTTCGAGGCCAGCGCTCAGCCGTTCACACAGGCGGGGGCGCAGCACATAGCCGTCAGGCAGCGGAGGCCTGTAGAAGCGACCTTCCAGAGTCGGGATTACCGCACTGGCAGGCCCTTGGATTCGGGACAGATCAGTCATCGCCGGGCTCTTGTAGAAGGCTGTTGTCGGCATTGCAGATGTCCGCAGACTAGCGGTAAAAGCAGCAGCTTTGTAGATCTTTGCAACATTTGCCTGAAAAAGAACTGAGACAAAAAATATCGCCACAAACAAAAAGTGGGAGGGGGCTTGCTCCCGATAGTGGCGGATCAGTCAATACACGTGCTGACTGTCACACCGCTATCGGGGGCAGGCCCCCTCCCACATTGAGTTACTCGTGCCGCTTAGCGAACACCGTCCTGGCGCAGGGCCGCTGGGGTGAAGTCGCTGGTCGTGGCGGTGAAGCCGAAATCATAGGCCTGCTTCTCTTCGTTCTTCATGCCCAAAGCCAGGTAGCGGCCGGACTGCAGGTCGTAGAGGGTTTCCAGGGCATACCACGGCACCTGTTTGTCGTAGTAGTTCTCGGCATGGGCCTCGGCGACGCGCCACAGTTGGCCGCGACCGTCGTAGTGATCGATCACTGCCGCTTGCCAGGTGTCTTCGTCGATGAAGAAGTCACGCTTGGCATAGATGTGGCGCTGGCCTTCTTTCAAAGTGGCGACCACATGCCAGACACGGCGCAGCTCGTAGCGCGTCAGGTCCTGGTTGATGTGGCCGGCCTTGATGATATCGGCGTACTTGAGTTTCGGATCGTCGATCTTGTAGCTGTTGGAGGCGATGTAGATTTCCTTCTTGCCTTCCAGTTTCCAGTCGTAGCGATCCGGCGCACCGTTGTACATGTCGAGGTTATCGGAGGTACGCAGGCCGTCGGCGGCGGTACCCGGCCCGTCATAGGACACTTGCGGCGCCCGGCGCACACGGCGCTGGCCTGCGTTGTAGACCCACGCCGAACGCGGCTCCTTCACTTGGTCCAGGGTTTCGTGCACCAGCAGCACACCACCGGCCAGACGTGCCGGCGCGGTCACTTGCTGCTTGAAGTAGAACAGCACGTTGCCCGGGTTTTTCGGATCGAAGTCCTTCATCTTGTCGCGGAACACGAACTGGTCGCGGAAGTACACAAGGCTGTAGGAACCGTTGGTTTGCGGCGTGGCCTGGGTCACCAGGCGGGTCACGCTGCCACCGCGATAACGGGTGATGTGGTTCCAGATAACTTCCACGCCGCTTTTCGGGATCGGGAACGGTACGGCGGTTTCAAAGTTTTCCAGGCCGTTGCCGCCCGACACCAGGTTGGTGGTGGTGGCGTTCTTCTTGATGGCGGCGAACACATCCGCCGGCACGGTAGCGCCGCGATGGGTCGGGTAGACCGGCATCTTGAAGGTTTCCGGGTAACGCTTGAACATCGCGTACTGCCCCGGCGCAAGCTTGTCTTTGTACTGCTCGACGTTCTGCGCGGTGATGGTGAATTGCGGTTGTTCACTGGCGTATGGGTTGGCCAGGAAGCCTTTGGCATCCACAGCACCCGCGTTGGTAGGCAGTGGCGACCACTTAGGGATAGTGCCCGCCGCGTTACCGGCCATTTCAGCGCCCATCGGGGTCAGGCTCGTACCCAGCTTGGCGGCTTCATCCGCCGACACTGCCGCCATGACGTTGCTCGCCAGGATCGACAGTCCAAGCACACCGACGTGCAACAGACTTTTGGTTATTTTCATGTTCTGGTTCTTCCTGAAAATACAGTGTGCTTAGAAGTTCGCGCCGAAGCTGAGGGCGACGAAGTCGCGGTCACTTGAGGTGTTGAAGTCGCCACCAAAGAAGTTGGTGTAGGCAAGGCTCGCGGTATAGGTGTTCTGATACTCAGCATCCAACCCCAGGCTCACTGCTTTGCGACCCTCTTCAAAGTTGCCACCAGGACCTGGCGAATAACCACTCACGTCATGGGACCACGCCACGTTGGGTTTGAGGTTCACACCTGCAAAGACATCCGGGTATTCCCAGATTGCGCGGCCACGGTAGCCCCAGGACGTTGAGGTAGTGAAGCCATCATTATTGCAATTGGTAGTACGGTTGCTGGCATCAGCACCAGGACCCGCACCGGTGATCGTGCCGGAGTTAAGCGTTGTACAGAGAGCACCTTGTCCAGGGCCATACACAGGGTCACGTCCGTAACGCGCTTTGTCGCGGCTTTCCAAGCCACCCACATGCGTCACACCCACTTCGCCGACCAGCGTAAGGCGGCTGGCCCCCATGACCTGATCGAAAAAGTGCGTGAAGGTTGTCTGGAACTGAGTGATTTCTTTACGACGATAGCCGTTCAGGTCGGTGTCGGCAGCGCCCTTGAGCGGAGAAGCAGCGCCCAGGCCAATCAACGGCGTGACGCCCGCGTAGAGAATGTCCGTGGTGTTGAGTTGCACAGGTGCGTTTGGTCGGTAGCTGAGTTCTCCGCTCCAGGCGGTGCCGGTAGGTAACGTCGTGGAGAAGCTCAAACCATAAAGGCGAATATCCTCTGGGTACTCGACGAAGTAGCTGGAGTTGCCTGCAACGATAAGGGGACGCAGGCCAACCGCCGGGGTAGGCGTCAGGGCATTGGCTGCCGCGTAAGTACCGGCCGACGCGCCACGCGCACTGAAAATCGGTGCCCGGCTGTGATAGTTCATGAAATAGGCGCCGAACTCGGTGTCCAGCGGTTCGTAGTTATAGTGAAACGCCACACCGAACTGACCACTGTCGCGCGCATCACGATCAGGCCCACGCTTGACCAACACGCCCTCTTCGTTGACGTTGACCCCAAAGTTGTTCAGCAGCGGCAACGCGCCGGGCTGAGTAGCGAGGAACGAACGCTTGCTGAGCAGACGGAGGTTGTCGGTACAGCCATCGGAAATAACATCAGGCTGAGAGAAGAACGTCCCGCAGTTATCCGTAACAGTCTGGTCCCATTCCAACTGGTAAAAAGCTTCTGCCGACAAGTTATCCGTCAGGGTTTGCGACACATAGAACATATTGACCGGAATCAAGCCTTCCTTGATCTCGGCCCCTGGACGACGGAATGCGGACACGTCGATCGGGTTCACGGAGTTGATGCCGCCGCCGATGAAGGTGCTTTCACCCCAGCTCACTACCTGCTTACCAAACCGCACGTTGCCGGGCTGATCGGCAATGGAATAGTTATGGTAGATAAACGCATCAAGAATCTGACCACCAGAAGACTTGGCGCCCTCTTTGCGATTGTTATCGCTGATGTCCTTGAACTCACGGCTTTCATCCTTGAGTTCAAAGTCGTACCAGTACTTGCCACGCACAAACACACCGGTATCGCCGTACTTCAGTTCAAGGTCGTGAATACCCTTGAAAATTTTCGAGAAGGTCTCACCGCGCTTGAAGTTCAAGTGACCGTCATCGGAGGTCTGGGACAACCCCTTGCCGCCGTTGTTAACGCCGATGAGGTCTCGATCAGGCTTAGCTGTCGACCAACTCGCCCCCACCGAAAGCGACGAGTCAAAACTCCCTTCGATTTCACCGATATTGAAACTGACGCCGAATGCGGGCCCGGCGAGCGTAGAGGCGAGACTGACGGCCAGGGGCAGTCTTGCCCGGCGCCAGAACTGGTTTACTGAGGTCATCGACGCTACTCCATGTGCATTATTGTTATGGCAGTGAGTTCTTTCTGTGATGCTTGTAACGGCCGGAATACAACGATTCCAATGCCGCCTGGCAACTGAACCTCCATGGCCCGAAGCGACGCATCCTTGAAAAACTCTGGGTGGGACTATAGCCAGCAGGGGGTACCGCTTGATCCCTCTAAAGTGTGATTTGCATCACCAACCCGTCTGCCACAGCCCTTTCGCCATGTCGGCGAAGGCCGACGCGGCAAGGATGGCTGAAAATTGGCAAATCACAAGTGAGGGCGCGAGATAGAGCATCGCCGTGCCACGAGGGCACGGCAAATCAGCTCAGAGGGTGGACAGGAAGGTACTGTTGTTGGCCTGCCACTCGATGATGTCAATACGGATACGTTTTTTGTCGAGCTTGCCGACACTGGTCTTGGGAATTTCGGTAACAACGGCGATCTGGCTCGGAATCGCCCACTTGCTCAAATGGCCCAGTTCGACAAAAGGCTTGAGGTGCTCCTTGAGCTCGCGGGCCCCTATCACATGGCCATCATGCACCACCAGCAGCGCAAACGGACGCTCGCCCCACTGCGGATCGGCGATGCCCACCACCGCTACTTCGCGTACCGCCGGGTGACGGCTGACCAGGTCTTCAAGGGCCAGGGAGGAGATCCACTCGCCGCCGGTCTTGATCACATCCTTGATGCGGTCGCGGATATCGATCACGCCAAATGCATCCAGCGTGGCCACATCGCCGGTGTGCATCCAGCCGCCGGCCCATAGCTCCGCGCCCTTCTGCGGCTCGTTGAAATAGCCCTCGCTGAGCCACGGCGCACGCAGCACCAGCTCGCCCTGGGACTCGCCGTCGGCGGGCAGGAAGTTGCCCTCGCTGTCGATGATTGCCGCGTCGACCAACGGCCCTGGCACGCCGGCCTTGATGCGGTAGGTGATGCGCTCGTCTTCGCTGCCGGCCAGTAGTTCTTCGTTGAGGTGGGCGCAGGACACCAGCGGCCCTGTCTCGGACATGCCGTACGCAGCGGTCAGCTGAATCCCACGAGCCTTCGCCGCCTCATACAACGTGCGATTGAGGGCGCTGCCACCGATGACGATTTTCCAACCGCCAAAATCGACGCCTTGGGCGGCCTTGGCGTTGAGCACCATTTGCAGGATGGTCGGCACGCAGTGGGAGAAAGTGACCTTCTCCTTGCGCCACAGCTCCACCAGGTATTCGGGGTCGTAGCGGCCGGGGTAGACCTGTTTCAGGCCGAGCATGGTCGCCACATACGGCAGGCCCCAGGCGTGAACGTGAAACATCGGCGTGATCGGCATGTACACGTCGTTGGTGCCTAGCAGGCGCACGCTGTCGATGCTGCCCATGATGGTCGACACCCCGATGGTGTGCAGTACCAATTGGCGGTGGGTGAAGTACACGCCTTTGGGGTTACCGGTGGTGCCGGTGGTGTAGAACGTGGTCGCGACGGAATGCTCGTCGAAATCCTGAAAGTCGTACTTGGTGCTGGCGGCAGCCAACAGGGTTTCGTACTCGCCTACCAGGTTAGGCAGCTCGGCCGTTTTTGATTCACCGTCAGTGAGCAGCAGCGTCTTGTCGACGGTGGTAAGTTGCCCGGCGATGGCTTGGTACAATCCCACGAACTCACTGTTGACCAGCACAAAGCGGTCTTCGGCGTGGTTCATGGTGTAGAGAATCTGTTCCGGCGACAGGCGCACGTTGATGGTGTGGATCACCGCGCCGATCATCGGGATCGCAAACATGCATTCCAGGTAACGATGGCTGTCCCAGTCCATCACTGCCACGGTATCACCGGCCTTTACCCCGGCTTCGGTCAGCACGTTGGCCAAGCGCGCGACCCGCTCGATCAGGGTCGGGTAGGTGTAACGCAGCTTGTCGCGGTAGACGATTTCCCGGGTCTTTTCGTAACGGGCGCCGGACATCAACAGGCGCTTGATCAACAGCGGATATTGGTACGCACCTTCGGCGGGGGGAATAACACGGGTCTGCAACATACGAATCCCTTTTATGACTGCACGGTCTTGGCTGAACGATCTGCACTGTAGAGCGCTTATGTTTCAGCTAAATCAGCCAAAGGAATGATTTGCAGCCCCCAGTGAATGCTAGCTTTGCGCCATTATCCAGGGACACTAGAGGTCAAATGTGGGAGGGGGCTTGCTCCCGATAGCGGTGTTTCAGTCGACACACGTATTGACTGATCCACCGCCATCGGGAGCAAGCCCCCCACATTCGATTGTCTTCACTTGAGACCCGCGTTTACTTCATGCTCGTGAACGCCAGTTTCACGCCGATTGCAATCAACACCGCCCCCATGGTCCGATCAAACCAGTGCCCCATCCGCGCAAAGCCTGCGCGCACGCGCTGCTGGCTGAACAACATCGCCACCAGGCAAAACCACAGCGCCGTCGCCACCGCCAGATACACACCGTAACCGGCCTGGATCGCCAGCGGCGTGTGAGGGTTGATCACTACGGTGAACAGCGAAAGGAAGAACAGCGTGGCCTTGGGATTCAAGCCATTGGTCACGAAACCGGCGGTAAACGCGCCGCGCGGGGTGCGCTCGCCCGCTTCACGGTGCAACTCGCCCTCGGCGACAGGCTTGGCCGGTTGCGCGCGCAGGGCCTTGAAGCCGATGTACAGCAGGTAGGCCGCCGCCGCCCATTTCAGGGCGTTGAACAACACGATGGACTGGGAAACGATCAGGCCGATACCGAGCAACGAATAGCCCACGTGCAGAAAAATCGCCGAGCCCACTCCCAGCGCGGTCCAGGTCCCGGCGCGACGGCCGTGGGTAACACTTTCGCGAACCACCACCGCGAAATCCGGGCCGGGGCTGGCCACCGCCAACAGGTGAATCAGGGCTACGGTCAAAAACTCGGCGGCGTACATATTCACTCCATTAAGTAACGGATTATTTCATCTGATAGGCTCGGCAGATTACGCCTTCGAACCCTGTCGCAAAAGGTACAGTTGATGACGAACAATCGCCGCGCCGTCTTCCTTGATCACCCGTCCCTGGACCTTGGGGACCTCGACCTCAGCGGTCTGAGAGACTGCTTCAGCGACCTGCAGCTGTACTCTGATACCACGCCGCTGAATGTGATTGCGCGCCTGCAAGGCGTCCAAGTAGTTATCAGCAACAAGATTGCCCTGAACACCGAAACCCTGGCGGCCTGCCCGGACCTCAAGCTGATCCTGGTATCGGCCACCGGCACCAACAACGTTGACCTCGACGCCGCCCGCGCTCACGGCATCACGGTGAGCAATTGCCAAGGCTACGGCACGCCTTCAGTGGCGCAGCATACGATCATGCTGCTGCTCAACCTGGTGACGCGCGTAAAGGACTATCAGCGCGATGTGAGCGCAGGCAAATGGCAAGAAGCCAAGCAGTTCTGCCTGCTGGACTACCCCATCGTCGAGCTTGAAGGCAAAACCCTCGGTTTGCTCGGCCATGGTGAATTGGGCAGCGCCGTGGCACGGCTGGCCGAGGCTTTTGGCATGCGCGTAATTCTTGGGGCCATTCCCGGGCGCCCTGCACGTGCCGACCGCGTGCCCCTGGATGAACTGCTGGCCCAAGTGGACGCACTCACCCTCCACTGCCCACTCAACGAGCACACTCGCGACTTTATCGGCGCCCGCGAACTCGCACTGCTCAAGCCAGGCGCGTTTGTGGTCAACACCGCGCGCGGTGGCTTGATCAACGAACAGGCCCTGGCGGATGCCTTGCGCAGCGGTCACTTGGGCGGCGCGGCCACCGATGTGCTGAGCGTGGAGCCACCAGTCAACGGCAACCCGTTGCTGGCCGATGACATTCCCCGGCTGATCGTCACACCACACAACGCCTGGGGCAGTCGCGAAGCGCGGCAGCGCATCGTCGGCCAACTGACGGAAAACGCCCTGGGCTTTTTCAGCGGCGCCCCGCTGCGCGTCGTCAGTTGATAAACTGCGCCCCTTTTCAAGGAGCAGACCATGGATCCGCGCAGTGAAGTACTGCTTCGTCAGGCCGAACTTTTTCAAGGCAACCTGCTGTTGGTGGGCTTGCCCGCCGACGACCTGCTGGGTCGCCTGCCCAACGCCCATGGGTGGTGCTGGCATGCCGGTGACCAGGCGGCGCTCGACGCACGCTTCCCGGACCGCAGCCAATTTGGCGTGAATGTGCCAGAGCGTGAGTTCGACGCAGCGGTGATTTTCCTGCCCAAGTCCAAGGACCTCACTGACTACCTGCTCAACGCCGTGGCCGCACGCCTGCCCGGCGCCGAGCTGTTTTTGGTCGGCGAGAAAAAAAGCGGTATCGAAAGTGCCGCCAAGCAGATGATCCCCTTCGGCAAGCCGCGCAAGCTCGACAACGCCCGGCATTGCCAGCTGTGGCAAATCACCGTTGCCAACGCGCCGCAAGCAGTGGAACTGGAGAGCCTGGCGCAAGTCTTCGAAGTGCCACTGGCCGAAGGTCCGCTCAAAGTAGTGAGCCTGCCGGGCGTGTTCAGCCATGGCCGCCTGGATCGTGGCACCGAGTTGTTGCTGGCGCATTTGGACAAATTGCCGAGTGGCCATCTGTTGGACTTTGGTTGCGGCGCCGGCGTGCTGGGGGCTGCGGTGAAACGTCGCTACCCGCACAACAGCGTGACGATGCTGGACGTGGACGCCTTCGCCGCTGCCAGCAGCCGCTTGACCCTCGCTGCCAATGGGCTGGAAGCCGAGGTGCTCACCGGTGATGGCATCGATGCTGCACCGATGGGTCTGAATGCGATCTTGAGCAACCCGCCGTTCCATGTCGGTGTACACACCGATTATTTCGCCACCGAGAACCTGCTGCGAAAAGCAGCGAAACACTTGGCAAAAGGCGGCGAACTTCGCCTGGTAGCTAACAGTTTCCTGAAATACCAACCGCTGATTGAAGAGCATTTGGGCGTGTGTGCGATCAAGGCCGAGGGCAATGGTTTTCGCATCTACCGTGCCAAACGCGGCTGATGGCTATTTGAAAAAGAAGGCTTGCCGAATGGATTTTGCCTAGGCAGAATCCGCTCCGTCCTAGGGGAGTAGTCTCCCACGAGCGCCACGCTCGTCCGGCATACGTCAACATACTTGGTCAACAGACCATGGCGTATGCGACCCAGGAGTCCGCACAGACGGACCGGGGTTTGACAAGACCTATGACACGCACACCTTACCCGGGGCGGGAAGGCTGTACGTGTCATAGCCGTGTCGACCCGCCCCTGGAAACTTACCTGATGCTGGATTCATTACTCGTTCCTACCGCAATCGTTGCCTTGGCCGAAATCGGCGACAAGACGCAACTGCTCGCGCTCATTCTCGCTGCTCGCTTCCGCAAGCCTTGGCCAATCATCGCCGGCATCGTCGCCGCGACCCTGGCCAACCATGCGGCTGCCGGCGCAGTGGGGGCCTGGTTTGGCAGTTTTTTCTCGGATGCGGTGTTGCACTGGATCCTCGCAGCCAGCTTCTGCGCCACCGCGCTGTGGACCCTGGTGCCAGACAAACTCGACGATGACGAAGCCAGTACCACGCGCAAGTTCGGGCCGTTCCTGACCACGCTGATTGCATTCTTCCTGGCGGAAATCGGTGACAAGACTCAGATCGCCACGGTGATGCTGGCCGCGCAATATCCGGAGCTGTGGCTGGTGATTATCGGCACCACTCTGGGCATGTTGATTGCCAACGTACCGGTGGTTCTGGCGGGGAATTTCGCGGCGGAGAAACTGCCGCTGACGTTGATTCGTCGACTGGCGGCTACGGCGTTTTTTGTCCTGGCGATCGTGGCGGTGTACAAGGCCATGCAGAGCAGCGGGTGGATCTAAGGATCTAAGCCTGCAAACCCAATCCAATGTGGGAGGGGGCTTGCCCCCGATAGCAGTAGATCAGTCAATGCATCTGCTAACTGACCCAACACCATCGGGGGCAAGCCCCCTCCCACATTTGGATCTTCATCAAGCCTTAGGACTTCTTGGCCTGTTGATACAACGGCATCACCTTAGGAATCGCCGCCTGCAAGGACGCGATTCGGCTGTCCGACGCCGGGTGAGTACTCATGAACTCCGGTGGCGAGCCTTCCGACGCCTTGGCCATCTTGTTCCACAGCGTGATGGCCGCGTTCGGGTTGTAGCCGGCGCGAGCCGACAGTTCCAGGCCGATCAGGTCCGCTTCGTTTTCATTGCTCCGGCTGTTGGGCAAGGTCATGCCGTAGTTGGCGACCGTGTCCGCCAATGCCAGGCTATCTTGACCCAAACCGAACAACGCACCAGCACCCTGCTTGGCGATCTCGATACCGTACGCCTTGGACATTGCCTCACGACCGTGCTCGCGCAAGGCGTGGGCGATTTCATGGCCCATCACTGCTGCCAACTCGTCATCGGTAAGCTTGAGATTGTCGATCAGTGCGCTGTACACAAAGATCTTGCCGCCAGGCCCACAGTTGGCGTTCATCTCATCGCTTTTGATCAAATTCACTTCCCACTTCCACTGCGCTGCATCAGGACGGAAGGTGGGCGCCTGGGCGATCAAACGCTTGGCAATTGCCTGCACGCGCTTGGCGTTGGCGCTGGTCTTGTCCAACTGGCCTTTGGTACTGGCCTCACCCAGCGTCTGCTGGTAGGACTGGGCATACATCTGGTCGACTTCCTGACTCGACAGCATGCTGAACATGTATTGCTTGCGCTCAACCCCAACGGCGCCGCCGCTGGTGGTATTGACCGACTGACACCCAGCCAGCAGCATCGCCGCAGCCAATACACTTACCGCCAATGTTCTTTTCATCAACACTCTCTCCCTGAAAAAGACGCCCTGAAAAACGCCCTCAAAACATGGCGCGTATCGTAGGCGCTCATTTGTATCAGCGCCAGATACAACAGACGCGTAACCGCGGATTTTCGGATACATCCCACGGCGCCTTCAGGTTTAGGCCGGAGTCAGGCACTCCGGCCCATTGAGCTTGGGATCGTTGACCATATTAGCCAGGACCCGCTCGCGCAGTGGGACGGGCTCACTGGCCAATAGACCTTGCAGCACATGCAACGGCGTCTCGGGATCGAGCCAGGCGGCCTGCCCTGCGGCATCAAGAATCAGCGGCCGGCGCTGGCTCTGGGCCGCCTGGGTCACCACCGCCGTGCTCAACCACACTTGTTCCTGCACCGGGTAGGCCTCCCAGATCGCCGCAAAAAACAACGTGGAGCCTTCCCCCGGCGTCAGCCAGTACGGGCGTTTGCGCTGGGTGCCGCGCCACTCATAAAAACCATTGGCGGGCAGCAGGCAGCGGCGCTGGCGAAAGGCCTCGCGGAACATCGGCTGCTCGGCGAGGGTTTCGGCGCGAGCATGGGCCGGGGTGCGGGAAAGGTCGGTCAGCCAGGGCGGCGTCAGGCCCCAACGGGCGCGGGCCAGGGTGTGATGGCCGTCGTTCAGGCGCTGGATCAGCACCGAATCATTCGGGGAGATGTTCCACTGGGCCTGCTGGTCAGCCGGAAAGCCTGGCAAGGCAGCAAAGGAGGGATTCCAGCGAAACAGGGCATAACGTCCACACATGGGGCAACACGACTCTTGGGTAAACCGGCCGACAGCCTAACAGACCAGCACGTCGGGGAAGCTGTCGGGTTCATCACCCGGCAGCGGTTGCGCCCCGATATAGGCAGTAATCAGCTCCCGGGCATCAGCCGCCCGGTCATTGTCTACTTCCAAACCCAGAAGACCGAAGATCGGTAGCTCGCCGGTGCCGCCGAGCAAATGGCGCCCCACCAAATGTGCTTCGATGCCTTCGCTGGCGAGCATCTGTTGCAGCAGCTCGCCTTCCATCAGGTTTTCCGGTTCGTAGATTCGCTGCATGAGCTTGCCTGTTATTCGTTTTCACTGCGGGTTTCAAGCATCCACTCTTCACCATGGACCTGCAGGTCGAAAATAATCGGTCGGCAACACACCTGACAATCTTCTATGTAGGTCTGATCACCGCCGGATAAATCCACCGCTGTCTCTACCGTTTCACCACAATAAGGACAATCGTACGTCGTAGTTTCCAGCATCGCAGCCTCCAAGGTGACTTGTGCGTATAATCGCCGGTCTATTTACAGGGCTATTTCCGGCCGAGCCCATTACTCGGGCCGCACCCTGATATTTCCTCTACTTACCCTAGCCGTTTCTAACAAGAGAGCATGATGGGCGAATTCGATACCATCCGACCTTACAACGACAGCGAAGTCCCGGCAGTGCTGGACCGACTGTTCAGTGACAAGGCCTTTCTGGACATCCTGACCCACTTCCGCTTCCCGCGCTTTGCCGGCGCCCTGGGCTGGCTGCTCAAGCCGATGATTGCCCGCAAGCTGCGCCGTGAATTTGCCGGCGTCACCACCGTGGCTACGCTGCAGGACAAAGTCGAGTACTACGTCGACCATACCATTGACCGGGCGACCGATGGCGTTACCTACACAGGCGTCGAACAGCTCAAATCCGGTACCGCTTACCTGTTTCTGGCCAACCACCGCGACATCGTGATGGACCCGGCCTTCGTCAACTATGCCGTGTACCACGCCGGCCTGCCGACGCCACGCATCGCCATCGGCGACAACTTGCTGCAAAAGCCGTTTGTCAGCGACCTGATGCGCCTGAACAAGAGCTTTATCGTGCACCGCTCAATCACCGGGCGAAAGGAGAAGATGGCGGCGTTCAACCTGCTATCGGCCTACATCAATCATTCGATACGCAACGACTGCCAGTCGATCTGGATCGCCCAGGCCGAAGGCCGCGCCAAGGATGGGGATGACCGCACCGAGTCAGCCATCCTCAAGATGTTCCATGTCAGCCGCAAGGACGAGCCGTTTGCCGAGGTGATCCAGTCACTGAACCTGACGCCGGTATCCATCAGCTACGAGTACGACCCGTGCGATGCAGCCAAGGCCCGCGAGTTGTATATCCGCGCCACCACCGGGACCTACGTCAAGGCGCAGGGTGAAGATGACGTGAGCATTGCCCTGGGCATCACCGGCTACAAAGGCCGCGTGCACATCAACTTCGCGCCGCCCATTAGCGAGCGCTTCGAAGACACCAAAGTGCTGGCCGTGGAAATGGATCGGCAAATTCTCGGCGGTTATCGGCTATTCCCGGTGCACTACCTGGCGTACGCCCAGTGGGCCGACGCCGACCCGCAATTGCAGGTGCCAAAGGCGGCCGAAGTGTTCCCGGCCGATGAGCTGGCGAAAGCGAAAGCTGAGTGGGAGCGGCGCTTGAACGAATGCCCGGCGGAACACCGACCATTTCTGGTGGTGCAATATGCGACGCCGGTGCGTAATCAATATCGGGTCAAGGCCGGAATCCCGCTGTAAACACCGATCAGAAAATGTGGAAGGGGGCTTGCTCCCGATAGCGGTGAGTCAGCTAATGAATACTTGGCTGACACACCGCTATCGGGGGCAAGCCCCCTCTTACATTGGTTCTGCCGTGTTTTAGATTCGGGTGCTGAGCCAGGAAATAGCCAGCGCCAGCACCAGGCAGGCGAACCCGATGCGGTAAGCCACACGATTTGCCCGCTCGGTACGCGCGTCCAGGAACAGCATGGGCTGATCAATCGCGCGCGCTTCACTTTGCGCAGCCAGGTCAGCCATGGCGCGCTGCTCGCGCAGGCGGGTGATGGAGAGCAGCGCTGCACCGGAGCAGGCCACCAATAAAGCCACAACATTGATCAACAGTGCGGGCAGCGCCATCGCAAACCTCGGGTGAAACGGTGTCTGGGTATCGGTTCCGATATCAACCTGAACGGTAGTGGCGGCCAGCGCCAAACCGCTCCATCTTCCATGGACGGCTAATGTATCCAGTAATTTACGGCGTCACCTGAACGTCACCTTAACAAGCCACTCTGTTGCCCTTCGAACACTCAGGAGCTTGTCATGCTGCACGCGCACAACCAGGATCGGCTGTATCTAATTGCTCAAAGCGATGAGCAGGAGGCGCTGGTCGGCAGCCTGGCGTTCAACGTGCAGGACCGCCATTGGCTGGTCTATTGCGCCCTTGGCGGGCACCAGCATGCAAACTCGCCAGAGGCCGACCTGTTGACAGGTGTGAGCCTGCTGGACTTCTGTATCGACACCGCCGCGTGAAACTGCAGACGAAAAAAAACCGGGCTCATGACTGAGCCCGGTCTTTATTTGGACGGTTACTGCGAGCTGAGCAATGAACCGATGCTTGGATCCTTGAACAGGCGAGTCAAGGCGTCGCTCAGGACGTCGCTGACCAGCTTGGTATTGGTTTCCTGGTTCGGCGACATACCGAAACGCTGGTTCAACGATGCGCCGTAACGACCGCTATAGCGACGGGTGCCCGCGGTGACATCGGACTTGAAGGTTGCGCCGATGGCGGCTTCTGTCACATAGAGACCTTCTTTAGGCGACTGATACTTCAGCTCAGCCAAGGTGATGGTCAACTGAGGAGCGCCCGGCGCGTTGGCGCTCGGGGTAAAGCCCAGCAGGCGCACGGCGGCTTCGGCCTGAGCTTGCAACTTGGGCAGCACGTCCTGACCAGTCACAGAGATAAGCGCGGTCTCCGGGTACAAGCCCCCGCGAGAGCCCAACGTTGGCGAAGGACGACCATCCACAACACGCACCGACACCGGCTGACCATGACCCACTGGCGCCAACTGCGTGGTGAGCTTCGGTTGCGGGCTCAGTTGTTGCGGGCTGTTGGCGCAGCCAACCAAGGTCAAACTGGTCACAGTGATCAAACCGAACAACAGGCGTTGCAACATGCGCTTCTCTCCAGAAATCAGGTACCGACAGGCCGGCAGTATAACGGGGCGCCCCCGCAGGGAACTAGCGTCAGTTACAACCTATGACTCGTCGGCTCGACAGCGGTTCGCTGTCACCGATATGTAATAGCCGTTACATGGGCTCGTCATCCTCGCAAGGCATGCTTGGCCTCAATCTCAGGAGGTCTATCGCCATGCATTTTCTCTGGACGCTGTTTACGCGCAAACCTGCCCTTCGCCAGTTCGCCCGGCTTGATGCGCAAGGCCGCTGCCAGGCCTTTAAAGAGTGCAGCCAGCCGCCTTTGGGCGACGGCTGGGTAGAAATTGATGAAATCCGCCTGAGCTGGATGCACCACCCGCTGCCCGCCGGCGCCCGTGTCAGCCCACGCCCGGCGCGGTCGCCGCGGCACCAGCCGTTGGCCGCCTGACCGAAGACCTAATAAAAGTCATAAAACACGCCCATTTCCCTGACGTTCTTCGCTACAATCTCCCCCCGATTATAAGGACGTCTCCTGATCGGGCCTCGCAGCATCGTTAATGCCTCGGTATTAACTCCAAGAATCGCCCACAGAGAGCCGCCCACACAGATCGAGTGAAGCTGGCGCGCTTGCTGTTTCCTTTGCAAACCACCCGCCTTTACCGAATCTGCCAGAGCTGCCATTGCGCTCGGCCACTTGAGTTGTTTGCCCGTATTGCCGCGTGTCGGCAGATGTCTTGCGGGCCAAGTGCCAGGCTGAGGCAGCCCTTTTTTGAGGTTCACGTCTTCAAAAGAGCGTGAAAAAACGGGTTTTCACAACTTCACAAGAGTGTGGCGAGCAAATGAATAGTTTGGCGTTTGTAAAAGCACCATCAGCGTCTGGAACAGCCCAACCACACAGGACTGAGTACTCCTCAACAACCGGAGCTTGAGCCTGTCCGCTACGGATTGATTGCACGAATCGCACGCTTTGACCATAAGTCGAATTGCCACAGGCGCCCATGAATGCGTTCATAGGCAGATTAGGCCGGGCAGGAAGCGTGCGCCGAAGTTGCAAAGAATTGCGAAACGGACATGGCGATCCTGGCCATGGGTAACCTGGGGCAACACGTGAACCGCCCCGTCACTCCTGGCAGCCATGCCGTCAATTTGGTGCTGCAGATTTTGGAGACGCGTTAAATGGCGCATAACGAAGCAGTCGACGTAGTACTGGTAGGGGCCGGCATCATGAGTGCCACCCTGGCCGTATTGCTCAAAGAGCTCGACCCCGGCCTCAAGCTGGAAGTCGTTGAGCTGATGGATTCGGGTGCAGCGGAGAGTTCCAACCCATGGAACAACGCCGGTACCGGTCATGCCGGTCTGTGCGAGCTGAACTACACGCCGCAGGCCGCCGATGGTTCCATCGACATCAAGAAAGCCGTGCACATCAACACTCAGTTCGAGGTGTCGAAGCAGTTCTGGGCGTACCTGACCAAAAAGGGCACCTTTGGCTCGTCCAAGTCCTTTATCAGTCCGGTGCCGCACCTGAGCTTCGTACAGGGCGACAAAGGCGTGGACTTCCTCAAGAAGCGCTTTGAAACCCTCAGCCAGCACCACGCGTTTTCGGACATGCACTACACCGAAGACCGCAGCGAAATGGCCGAATGGATGCCGCTGATGATGCCGGGCCGCCCGCTCGACGAAAAAATCGCTGCCACTCGCGTAATGAATGGCACCGACGTCAACTTCGGCGCCCTGACCAATCAGCTGCTTAGCCATCTGACCAGCTCCCCGGATGCCCAGGTCAAGTACAGCAAGCGCGTGACCGGCCTCAAGCGCAACGGCGCCGGCTGGACCGTGAGCATCAAGGACGTCAACAGCGGTACCAGCCGTGAGGTGGACGCCAAGTTTGTATTCCTCGGCGCCGGTGGCGCGGCGCTGCCGCTGCTGCAAGCTTCGGGCATCGAAGAAAGTAAAGGCTTCGGCGGCTTCCCGGTCAGCGGCCAATGGCTGCGTTGCGACAACCCGGAAGTGGTCAAGCACCACCAGGCCAAGGTCTACAGCCAGGCCGCCGTCGGCTCGCCACCGATGTCGGTGCCGCACCTCGACACCCGTGTAGTGGATGGCAAGAAATCCCTGCTGTTCGGGCCATACGCCGGCTTCACCACCAAGTTCCTCAAGCACGGCTCGTTCCTAGACCTGCCGATGTCGATTCGTGCCAGCAACATCGGACCGATGCTGGCCGTGGCCCGCGACAACATGGACCTGACCAAGTACCTGGTCAGCGAAGTGCGTCAGTCCATGGAACAACGCCTGGAATCCCTGCGTCGCTTCTACCCTGAGGCGAAAGCCGAAGACTGGCGTCTTGAAGTGGCCGGCCAACGGGTGCAGATCATCAAGAAAGACCCGAAAAAAGGCGGCGTGCTGCAATTCGGCACCGAGCTGGTAGCGGCCAAAGACGGCTCGCTGGCGGCGCTGCTGGGCGCGTCCCCAGGTGCCTCGGTGACGGTGTCGATCATGCTGGAACTGATTGAGCGCTGCTTCCCGGCCAAAGCCGCCGGTGAGTGGGCAGCCAAGCTGCACGAGATCTTCCCTGCCCGGGAAAAAGTGCTTGAGACTGATGCCGAGCTGTATCGCAAGATCAACACGCAGAACAACATCAGCCTGGAACTGGTTGAGCAAAGCAACGAGGCCGAAAGCTACGCTTGAGGCCTGGCTGCAATAAAAAAACGCCCCTCGGGGCGTTTTTTTGTGGCCGGGATAATCAGCCGCGAGCGTTTTTGATCAGCTCGATGTAATCGTCCGCGTTGCGCTGATCCTTGATCAGATCAACGAAGGTCTGCCCATGCTCATCCTTGCCATCCAGGTCCAGGCCGGCTTCCTTGAAAAAGCCCAGGAAGCGCTCAAAGTCGTCGATACGCAGGCCACGATAGGCCTTGATCAGTTTGTGCAGGGACGGTGAAGTCGCGTCGACCGGCTCGAAGTCCAGGAACAACTTGATCTGATCGTCGCCGATCTCATCGCCAATCACCTGTTTCTTATCTTTACGCATTACCGACTCCAGCCTGCAGACATTTACACGGGGTTTGAAGTCTACCTGCGAGCCGCGGGCTTCGAAAGCGCTGAAGAACCAATATGGGAGCAATCCCCCACCACATTTATTCTTCAATGTTAGCGCTACTTGGTACGTACAACGCCGGTATGCAGGTCCGCCCAGATATGGCCGTTGGCGTAACTGAGGAACTGAACATACACCGTGTCATTGCGCAGCAAATCGACGATCACCCGGTACTGGGCCACCGGATAAGACAGCGTCAGGGTCTTGCTCTTGTCGTCAAACACCGGCTTTTTCAGGCTTTTACTTTCGGCATCGAAGTTGAGCACCACTTGGCTGATGCTCGCACCTTTGTTCAGGGGCTTGCCCTTCAGCCGGAGCATCAGTGGCGAGGTCACCGGGATAGGTTGTTGGTTGGATTGGCGCTGGTTGCCCACCACCACCGCGTACTCCGTGACTTGCAGCAACTGCTGCTGGTCAGGGCTTTCAGTCCGCAGGGTGAGGTCATCGGGAGGCAGAAATTGACCATGCATAGGCGCCGGTGCGGCGGCCAGGGGCAAACTCAGGGTCAGCGCCAGGGCGGCGCAAGTGCGAATCAAAAGGCTCATGGACAGCTCCAGACGCAGGGGCCAAGCACGATAGCATGACAACCCTGCGCCGGGCCTGGATCACATACCTTTGACGGCGTAGATCCCATTGGCGTTGCGCCAGTAGCCTTTGTAGTCCATGCCATAACCGAAGATGTAGCGGTCGATGCACGGCAGGCCAACGTAATCAGCCTTAAGGTCCGGGCGAGCCTTGCGGTCGTGGTCTTTGTCGATCAGTACGGCGGTGTGCACTTTGCGCGCGCCGGCGTGTTTGCAGAAATCGATGATCGCGCCGAGGGTGTGACCTTCGTCGAGGATGTCGTCGATGATCAGCACGTCGCGGTCAATGAACGAGACTTCCGGCTTGGCCTTCCAGAACAGATCGCCGCCAGTGGTTTCGTTGCGATAGCGAGTCGCGTGCAGGTAAGACGCTTCCAGCGGAAATTGCAGGTGAGTCAGCAATTTGCCGGCGAAGATCAGGCCGCCGTTCATCACGCAAAAGACCACCGGGTTGGTGTCGGCCATTTCGCGAGTGATGTGGGCGCCAACCTTGGCGATCGCAGCTTCGACTTGCGCTTCGGTGTACAGGCAATCAGCCTCACGCATGATTTGACGGATATGCTCAAGATCAGCGGACATGGCGCTCTCCAAGGGGGTGCTGTGGCAAGAAAAGCGGGCGAAGGTACGCTTCTCATGCGCTCCGAGCAAGCCTTAATGGACTAACGTACTAGATGCCTATAGGACAACACCCTCGGATAGATTAATCTAGGCCGGTTTTTTTGCCCGCCGCCGGAGCCTTTCCCATGCCCACTCGCGAGATCCGCCACCCGCTGATCCAGCACAAGCTCGGCCTTATGCGCCGCGCCGACATTAGCACGAAGAACTTCCGTGAGCTTGCTCAGGAAGTCGGAGCGTTGCTCACTTACGAAGCCACCAAGGATTTGCCCCTGGAAACCTACGAGATCCCCGGTTGGGCCGGTCCCGTCCAGGTGGAAAAAATCGCTGGTAAGAAAATAACCGTGGTGCCGATCCTGCGCGCCGGTATCGGCATGCTCGAAGGCGTACTCAGCCTGATTCCGGGTGCCAAAGTCAGCGCCGTGGGCGTGGCCCGCAACGAAGAAACCTTGCAGGCTCACACCTACCTGGAAAAACTCGTACCGGAAATCGACGAGCGCCTGGCCATGATTATTGACCCGATGCTCGCTACCGGCAGTTCCATGGTCGCCACCATCGACCTGCTGAAGAAAGCCGGCTGCAAGGACATCCGCGCCATGGTGCTGGTCGCCGCTCCCGAAGGCATCGCCGCCGTCGAGAAAGCCCACCCGGACGTGCAGATCTACACCGCTTCCATCGATGAGCGCCTGAATGAACACGGTTACATCATCCCTGGCCTGGGCGACGCCGGTGACAAGATCTTCGGCACCAAGCAGAAGGACGCGTGAGCATGCAGGATGAATTCAACGACCCGCTTTGGCGCCAGATCCTGTCTGGCGCACAAATGCTCTTCGTAGCATTTGGCGCGCTGGTGTTGATGCCGCTGATCACAGGTCTTGATCCAAACGTCGCACTGTTCACCGCCGGCCTGGGCACGTTGTTGTTCCAGGTGGTGACAGGGCGGCAGGTGCCGGTATTCCTGGCATCGAGCTTTGCCTTCATTACCCCGATCATTCTCGCCAAGCAGCAGTTCGGCCTGGCGGCGACCATGGGCGGGGTAATGGCGGCCGGTTTTGTTTACACCTTCCTAGGGGCAGCGGTAAAGATCAAAGGCACTGGTTTCATCGACCGACTACTACCGCCTGTGGTAATCGGGCCAGTGATTATTTCCATCGGCCTGGCCATGGCGCCGATCGCGGCCAACATGGCGATGGGTAAAGGCGACAACGGTGCCGAACTGATCCCGTACAAGACCGCCATGCTGATCTCGATGCCAGCGCTGCTTACCACGTTGATCGTGGCGGTGTTCGGCAAAGGTATCTTCCGCCTGGTGCCGATCATCTCCGGTGTGCTGGTAGGTTTTGCCATGTCGTTCTACTTTGGCGTTGTCGACACGGCCAAGATCGCCGCTGCGCCTTGGTTCGCCCTGCCCCACTTCACCGCGCCGGAATTCAACTGGCAGGCGATCCTGTTTATCGTCCCAGTGGCCCTGGCCCCGGCGATTGAACACATCGGTGGTGTGATTGCGGTGGGCAGCGTGACCGGTCGCGACTACCTGAAGAAGCCTGGTCTGCACCGCACCCTGCTGGGTGACGGGATCGCCACCACGGCAGCCGGCCTGTTTGGCGGCCCGCCGAACACTACCTACGCCGAAGTAACCGGCGCGGTAATGCTGACCAAGAACTACAACCCGAAAATCATGACCTGGGCGGCGGTATTCGCCATCAGCCTGGCGTTTATCGGCAAGTTCGGCGCGCTACTGCAGAGCATTCCGGTGCCGGTAATGGGGGGGATCCTGTGCCTGCTGTTCGGCTCGATTGCCGCAGTGGGGATGAACACATTGATTCGCCACAAGATCGACCTGGGCGAGGCGCGCAATCTGGTGATTGTGTCGGTGACCCTGGTGTTCGGTATTGGCGGTGTGCTGGTGGGGACCGGAACTGGTCCAGATGACTTCGGCCTGAAGGGCATTGCTCTGTGCGCGGTGGTAGCGATTGGTTTGAACCTGCTGCTGCCGGGCAATGATGGCTGGAAGAACAAGAAGCCAGATGAGCCGTTGATCTAACTGCCAATACAAACCAATGTGGGAGAGGGCTTGCCTCCGATAGCAGTGTGTCAGTCAATACATTAACTGACTGATACGCCGCCATCGGGGTCAAGCCCCCTCCCACATTTGATTTCAGCGCCCGTTAAAGCTCGCCGAGGCCATCAATCAGCGCCTGGTTCTGCTCCGGCGTACCGATGCTGATCCGCAGGAACTGGGCAATCCGCTCCTGCTTAAAGTGCCGCACGATAATCCCTTGCTCACGCAGCTTGGCCGCTAGGCCGGCAGCGTCATGCCGTGGGTGGCGCGCAAAGATGAAGTTGGCCGCTGATGGCAGCACCTCAAAACCTTTGCCTTCCAATTGCGCGACTACTTTGTTACGGCTGTCGATCACCAACTGGCACGTCTTCTCGAAGTACTCACGGTCCTCAAACGCCGCTGCCGCGCCGACAATCGCCAAACGATCCAGCGGGTAGGAGTTGAAGCTGTTCTTGACCCGCTCCAGCGCCTCGATCAGGTCCGGGTGACCCACGGCCAAGCCCACGCGCAAACCGGCCAGTGAGCGCGATTTGGAAAGGGTCTGGGTCACCAGCAGATTAGGGTAGCGATCCACCAGGCTGATGGCGGTTTCGCCGCCGAAGTCGATATAGGCTTCATCGACCACCACCACCGAATCCGGGCTGGCCTTGAGGATCTGCTCTACTGCGTCCAGCGCCAGCACGCAGCCGGTCGGCGCATTCGGGTTGGGGAAGATGATCCCGCCGTTGGGCCTGGCGTAATCCGCAACACGGATCTGAAATTTCTCATCCAACGGCACCGGGTCGGACTGGATGCCGTAAAGACCGCAGTACACCGGATAGAAGCTGTAGCTGATATCCGGGAACAGCAGCGGCAGGTCGTGCTGGAACAGGCCGTGGAAGATGTGCGCGAGCACTTCATCAGAGCCGTTACCGAGAAACACTTTGCCGGCGTCGACCCCGTAATACTTGGCCACCGCCTGCTTGAGCAGGTCGCTGTTGGGGTCCGGGTACAAACGCAGGTTGTCGTTCAACTCGGCCTGCATCGCGGCCAGTGCTTTGGGCGACGGACCGTAGGGGTTCTCATTGGTGTTGAGCTTGACCAGTTTGGTCAACTTTGGCTGTTCGCCGGGTACGTAAGGCACGAGGTCCCTGACGAAGGGGCTCCAGAATTTGCTCATGTGTTATTTCCCCTCTTCCAAGATTCGATACTCAGCACTACGGGCGTGTGCGCTCAACGACTCACCGCGGGCCAGCACCGAAGCGGTCTTGCCCAACTCGGAAGCACCTTGTGGCGAGCAGAAGATGATCGACGAGCGTTTCTGGAAGTCGTATACCCCCAGCGGTGATGAGAACCGCGCGGTGCCGGAGGTCGGCAACACATGGTTCGGGCCGGCGCAGTAGTCGCCCAGCGCTTCACTGGTGTGGCGCCCCATGAAGATCGCACCGGCATGGCGAATCGACGGCAGCCAGGCCTGTGGGTCAGCCACGGACAGCTCCAGGTGCTCCGGGGCGATACGGTTAGCCACTTCGATGGCCTGTTCCATGTCACGCACCAGGATCAGCGCGCCACGGCCGTTGATGGATTTCTCGATGATCTCTGCACGGTCCATGGTAGGCAGCAGCTTATCGATGCTGGCGGCAACCTTGTCGAGGAACTCGGCATCGGGGCTGACCAGAATCGCCTGGGCGTCTTCGTCGTGCTCGGCCTGGGAGAACAGGTCCATGGCGATCCAATCCGGATCGGTCTGGCCGTCGCACACTACGAGGATTTCCGAGGGACCGGCGATCATGTCGATGCCAACCTGGCCAAAAACGTGGCGCTTGGCGGTGGCGACGTAGATGTTGCCAGGCCCCACCACTTTGTCGACCTTCGGCACGCTTTCGGTGCCGTAGGCCAGGGCCGCGACGGCTTGAGCACCGCCAATGGTGAACACACGGTCAACACCAGCGATGCAGGCCGCAGCCAGCACCAGTTCGTTGATTTCGCCGCGCGGGGTCGGTACCACCATAACCACTTCGGTCACGCCCGCCACCTTGGCCGGAATTGCGTTCATCAACACCGACGATGGATACGACGCTTTGCCACCTGGCACGTAGAGACCGGCACGATCCAGCGGCGTGACCTTTTGGCCCAGCACAGTGCCGTCGGCTTCGGTATAGCTCCAGGAGTCCTGTTTCTGCTTTTCGTGGTAGCTGCGCACACGCGCCGCCGCGACTTCCAGGGCTTCACGCTGAGGCGCAGTGATGCGCGTCAGTGCGAGCTCCAGGCGTTCGCGGGGAAGGATCAGATCGGACATGGATTTGACGTCCAGACCGTCGAACTGACGGGTGAAATCCACCAGCGCCGCATCACCACGCTCGCGCACGGCCTTGATGATGTCGAGCACCCGCTGGTTGACCGAGTCGTCGGACACGCTTTCCCAGCTCAGCAGATGATCCAGATGATGGGCGAAATCCGGGTCGGCAGCGTTGAGTCGGGCAATTGCAGTGGACGTGGTCATAGCGAGGGCCTCAATAGAATTGGCAAAAACTCAGGCGCCCTAAACTAGCAGTCGTTTCCGCTTGGGCACCTGAGAATTCTGGCTATGAGGCGGATAGACGGGCGCAGCCTTTCAGCTACGCGGGTAGGTCAACCGCGGTGTCGAGACTCCACTGCGGTGCGCAGGGTGTCGATCAACGCTTGGATACGGGCGTGCTGCATCTTCATCGACGCTTTGTTGACGATCAAGCGGGAGCTGATATCGGCGATGAAATCCTGTGGTTCGAGACCATTGGCACGCAGGGTGTTGCCGGTGTCGACCACATCGATGATCTTGTCGGCCAGGCCGATCAGCGGCGCCAGCTCCATCGAGCCGTAGAGCTTGATGATGTCGACCTGGCGGCCTTGCTCGGCGTAGTAGCGCTTGGCAACGTTGACGAACTTGGTTGCCACGCGCAGGCGGCCTTTAGGCTCGACGTCACCGACACGGCCGGCGGTCATCAGCTTGCACAGGGCAATACGCAGGTCCAGCGGCTCATACAGGCCCTGGCCACCGTATTCCATCAACACGTCTTTACCGGCGACGCCGAGGTCGGCCGCGCCATGCTCAACGTAGGTCGGCACGTCGGTAGCCCGCACGATCAGCAGGCGAACGTCGTCCTGGGTCGTAGGGATGATCAGCTTGCGGCTCTTGTCCGGATTCTCGGTCGGCACGATGCCCGCTTCAGCCAGAAGCGGCAAAGTGTCGTCAAGGATGCGGCCCTTGGACAGTGCGATGGTCAACATGGGAAACGTCAGTCCTTCATCAGGCTATTGCTGTCCGGTCGCAAACGGCGCCAGACGCAGATCGAGGCCATGACAGCCTCGATTTGAAACAAATTCAGCATACTGCGAGCTGACACCGTCTGTAGTGAGTGGGCTTGCCCCACGCTGAACTGCGTAGCGACCCAAAAAACGGGACTGCTACGCAGTCCGGCGCGGGGCAAGCCCGCTCACCACAGTGACGGTGTTTTCAGCTCCGGGAACTAGCCCGGTACGCGGCGGATTTTAGCGCCGAGCATCTGCAGTTTCTCTTCGATGCACTCGTAACCACGGTCGATGTGGTAGATGCGGTCGATCAGAGTGTCGCCTTCGGCGATCAGCGCCGAGATCACCAGACTGGCCGAAGCACGCAGGTCGGTAGCCATGACTGGCGCGCCCTTGAGCTTCTCGGTGCCGGTAACGATGGCGGTGTTGCCTTCAACCTGAATCTTCGCGCCCATGCGGTGCAGTTCATACACGTGCATGAAGCGGTTTTCGAAGATGGTCTCGATCACGGCACCAGTGCCTTCGGCAATCGCGTTCAGGGAGATGAACTGCGCTTGCATGTCAGTCGGGAACGCCGGGTACGGAGCGGTCCGCACGTTGACGGCTTTCGGCCGCTTGCCGTGCATGTTCAACTCGATCCAGTCTTCGCCGGTGGTGATTTCGGCGCCAGCTTCGCGCAGTTTTTCCAGGACCGCTTCCAGGATGGTCGGATCGGTGTCCTTTACCTTGACGCGACCACCGGTAACGGCGGCAGCAACCAGGTAGGTACCGGTCTCGATGCGGTCAGGCATCACTTTATAGGTTGCAGTGTGCAGGCGCTCTACACCATCAATGGTAATGGTGTCGGTGCCGGCACCGGAAACCTTCGCGCCCATGGCGTTCAGGAAGTTGGCCAGGTCGACCACTTCCGGCTCACGCGCGGCGTTTTGCAGGACGCTGCGGCCTTTGGCCAGGGCAGCGGCCATCATGATGTTCTCGGTACCGGTCACGCTGACGGTATCAAAGAAGAAGTTCGCACCACGCAGGCCGCCTTCCGGCGCCTTGGCTTTGATGTAGCCGCCTTCAACGTCAATGACTGCGCCCATGGCTTCCAGGCCACGGATGTGCAGGTCCACTGGACGCGAGCCGATAGCGCAGCCGCCAGGCAGGGCGACTTCGGCTTCACCGAAACGGGCAACCATCGGGCCCAGCACCAAGATCGACGCACGCATGGTTTTCACCAGTTCGTACGGGGCGATCAGGGTCTTGATGGTGCGTGGGTCAATTTCGACGGCCAGCTTCTCATCAATCACAGGCTCGATGCCCATGCGACCGAACAGCTCGATCATGGTAGTGATGTCGTGCAGGTGCGGCAGGTTGGCCACGGTCACCGGGCCATCGCACAGCAGGGTCGCTGCCAGGATCGGCAAGGCGGAGTTTTTTGCACCGGAAATGCGAATCTCGCCATCAAGGCGAGCACCGCCGGTAATAATCAATTTATCCATAAGAATCTCGACGCCTAGGGGGCTCAGGTGCGCTCGGCCCAGGCCGCGCGGCTGAAAAATTTCATAGTGACCGCATGGATGCTGCCATCGGTGATCCACGGGTTCAAATGGGCATAGATCTGCTGCTGACGCTTGACTGGGCTCAATGCCGCCAGTTCATCGCTAATCACGTTCAGCTGGAAGTTGCAGCCTTCGCCTTCAACTTCTACGGTCGTATCCGGCAGCTTTCCTTCAAGAAAGCTCTTAACTTCTAGGGCCTGCATGCTCAACCTCTATCGGCGCCCAGTGCGCACGGGTCGCACATCATACAAAAAAGCCCCGCGCCTGCGAACCCCGCATAGCAGGACTCTGACGGGGGGCTTCTCTAATAATGTGTATTAAGGATGCGCCAACAGCTCGGTCAGACCGGAAACTTCGGCAATTTCGCGCATGTCTTCGGGCAACGCACGGATGCTAACCGGCTTCTTGGCCGCTTCGGCATCACGCATGAAGCACAGCAGCAACGACAACCCGACACTGCTGGACTTGGTTACCGCTGAGCAATCCAGGACCAACTCCGGCGCAGCGCTCGACTTGATCAGTGCTTGGCCATGCTTGCGCAGAGCCGGGCCAGTTCGGTAATCCAGCACCCCGCTGATGAACAGCTGGCCAGAGTCGCCGAGACGAACAGCCGACTCGGTCATTGCGCCGGCTTCCCAGCAGCTTTATCGGTTTCTTCCTTGGCCTTGGCGACTTCACCGGCCCAACCATTGATGGTTTTGTCTAGGTCGTTGCCATTGCGCTGCATGGCGTCGGCAAACTGGTCACGGAACAGCTTGCCGATATTGATGCCGTTGATGATCACGTTGCGCAGTTTCCACTCGCCGTTGATCTTCTCCAAGGTGTACTGCACCGGGTACACGGCACCGTTATTACCTTTGACGCTCATGTTGACGCTGGTGCGATCGCCCGACTCATCACCGGCTGGAGCAACGGTAATACCTTGGTTGTTGTACTCAAGCAAAGCGTTGCCATAGAACTGGAACAGGCCGCGCTTGAAGTTTTCCTGGAACGTCTGCATCTGCGCAGGCGTGGCCTTGCGCGAATATTTGACCGTCATGATGCTGCGTGAGATGCCTTCAGCATCGACGACCGGACCGACGATGCTGTTGAGCGCTTCATAGAACTTGGTTGGATCTTGCTTGTACTGTTCTTTATTGGCCGTCAGGTCAGCCAGCATCTTGCTGGTGGTGTCCTGCACCAGTTCGTGCGCAGAACCTGCCGCGTTGGCCATCAATGGCAGTGCTGCAAGCAGTACCAGCAGGCCACGTCGCAAGGTAGAGATCATGAACAGATTCCTCATTTGGCGTCTTTATTGACCGTATTGAGCAAAAATTTTCCGATCAGGTCCTCAAGTACCAGCGACGACTGAGTGTCGTGGATGGTCGAACCATCCTTGAGCAGGGCTGTTTCCCCGCCCACGCTGACACCGATGTACTTCTCGCCCAGCAGCCCCGCAGTGAGGATAGATGCAGTAGAGTCGGTAGGCAGATTATCCACCTTCTTGTCCAGTTGCATCGTCACTCGCCCGGTGAAGCTGTCGCGATCCAGATCGATTGCCGTGACCTTGCCAATGGTTACACCGGCCATGGTCACTTTAGCTCTGACAGTCAAACCGGCGATATTGTCGAAGTACGCGTAAAGTTTATAAGTATCGGCGGTTGGGCTGGCCGAAAGACCGCTGACTCGCAGAGCCAGCAACAGTAAAGCCAGGATGCCAGCCAGCAAGAAAAGGCCGACACCGATTTCCACAGTGCGGTTTTGCATCAGAAGTCTCCAAACATCAAGGCGGTCAAAATGAAGTCAAGGCCAAGTACTGCCAGCGAGGCGTACACAACGGTCTTGGTGGTGGCACGACTGATCCCTTCTGAGGTGGGCTCACAGTCATAGCCTTGGAATACGGCGATCCAGGTCACTACAAAGGCGAAGACGATGCTCTTTATAATGCCATTGAGCACGTCACCACTGAAGGTCACGCTGTTTTGCATGTTGGCCCAGTAGGAGCCGTCGTAGACGCCAAGCCAGTCCACCGCTACCCACGAACCGCCCCAGATACCGACCACGCTGAAGATCATCGCCAGCAATGGCAGGGAAATAAAGCCGGCCCACAGGCGCGGGGCAACAATGTATTTGAGCGGGTCCACACCGATCATTTCGAGGCTGGACAGCTGCTCGGTAGACTTCATGTTGCCAATTTCGGCAGTCAACGCGGAACCTGCGCGCCCGGCGAACAGCAACGCGGTCACCACCGGGTCCCAGTTCACGTAGCAGCGTCAGGGCAACCATCTGCCCCACTGCCTGCTCCGAACCGTAGCTGGACAGGATATTGAAGCCCTGCAACGCCAGCACCATGCCGATGAACACCCCGGAGACCACAATGATCACCAGGGACATCACACCCACCGAATGCAGCTGCTTGATCAACAGGCCAAAGCCACCGCCAATACCGCCGCGGCCGAGCAAGGCGTGGAACAGGAAAATCGTCGAGCGGCCGAGCACTTCGACGATGTCGATGCCGGAGCGACCGAAAAGGCGAACTTTCTCGATAAGAGATGTTTTGCGCATCAACGCTTCCCCAGAAGATCTGAGCGGTAATCCGCTGCCGGAAAGTGGAAAGGCACAGGGCCATCGGGGTCGCCGGTCATGAATTGGCGAATGCGCGGGTTGTCGGCGTTCATCAGCTCTTCAGGCGTACCCTGCCCCAGCACCTGGCCATCACCGACCACATAGAGGTAATCGGCAATGCTCGCGGTTTCTGCAAGGTCGTGGGAGACCACGATACTGGTGATACCCAGGGCATCGTTGAGCAGACGGATCAGTCGTACCAGCACACCCATGGCGATCGGATCCTGACCCACGAAGGGCTCGTCGTACATGAGAATCTGTGGATCGAGGGCAATGGCTCGCGCCAGGGCCACACGGCGCTTCATGCCGCCGGACAGTTCGTCGGGCATCAGATCAATTGCGCCACGGAGGCCGACGGCCTGCAATTTCAGCAACACAATGTCGCGAATCATTTCGTCGGACAGCTGGGTATGCACCCGCAGCGGAAACGCTACGTTCTCGAACACATCGAGGTCGGTGAACAGCGCACCGCTCTGGAACAGCACGCCCATATGCTTGCGCGCATCGAACAGATCACTGCGCGACAGCGTAGGCAGGTTTTGGCCATTGACCCACACTTCGCCGGCGCTGGGACGCAATTGCATGCCCATCAACCGCAACAGCGTGGTCTTGCCGCAACCGGACGGCCCCATGATGCCCGTGACCTTGCCACGGGGAATGCGAATATCGACGTTATTGAAGATGCTGCGCGTCCCGCGCTTGAAGGTCAGTCCCTTCAGCTCGACCGCGTAGGCGTTATCGGCACTCATCTAAACTCCTTGGGATGCAGCCTCTCACTCAGACACCACGCATGCGACAAACGTTTGCAACGGCGACGCATATAGATAGCCACATGGGCTGGGCGGACCGAACTGGCGGCGAACTATATCACTGCTCGTACAAGGCGCCCAAGGCCGGAACAGCGCTAGTTCAGTTTGGGGACAGGGAAAAAACGTTGCCGACTGTGTGACTGAGGATCGATCTCAGTCCCCTGCTGAATAAAGCCTGACGAACTTGCGTGAGGGAATTGATCATTACCGCTATAATCGCCGACTTTTCGTCAGGCTATACGATTTCAGACATGAGCCAATCCAGCGACCTTATCCAATCCGCACAACGCACCATCCGCCTCGAAGTCGAAGCCGTAGAAGGCTTACTGGCCCATATCGACGCAGATTTCGTACGCGCCTGCGAGATGATTCTGGCCAGTAAGGGCCGCGTTGTCGTGGTCGGCATGGGCAAATCGGGCCACGTCGGCAACAAGATCGCCGCCACCCTGGCGAGCACCGGGACCACGGCGTTTTTCGTGCATCCGGCGGAGGCGAGCCACGGCGACATGGGCATGATCACCAAAGATGACATCATCCTGGCGCTGTCCAACTCCGGCACCACCAACGAAATCGTGACCCTGCTGCCGCTGATCAAGCGCCTTGGCATCCAGATGATCAGCGTCACCGGCAACCCGGAGTCGACCCTAGCCAAGGCTGCCGATGTTAACCTGAACGTTCACGTCGCCCACGAAGCCTGCCCGCTGAATCTGGCACCAACCTCCTCCACTACCGCTGCCTTGGTTATGGGCGACGCCCTGGCCGTTGCGCTGCTTGAAGCTCGCGGGTTCACGGCTGAAGACTTCGCGTTCTCCCACCCGGGTGGCGCACTGGGCCGCCGCCTGCTGCTGAAAGTGGAAAACGTTATGCATTCAGGCGATGAATTGCCCCACGTCCAGCGCGGCACCTTACTGAAGGACGCGCTGATGGAAATGACTCGCAAGGGCCTGGGCATGACCGTGATCCTTGAAGCTGACGGCCGCCTGGCTGGGGTATTCACCGACGGCGACCTGCGCCGCACCCTGGACCGCACCATCGATATCCACACTGCGACCATCGATGCAGTGATGACGCCACACGGCAAGACCGCACGCCCTGAGATGCTGGCAGCCGAAGCATTGAAGATCATGGAAGACCACAAGATCGGCGCCCTGGTGGTTGTCGATAGCGACGACCACCCGGTTGGCGCCCTGAACATGCACGACTTGCTGCGTGCGGGAGTGATGTAAATGACCAGCGACCTGTTGCAACGCGGCAAAAACATCAGACTGGCGATTTTCGACGTTGACGGCGTGCTGACCGATGGCCGCCTGTACTTCCTCGAAGACGGCAGCGAATTCAAGACGTTCAACACCCTCGATGGCCAAGGCATCAAGATGCTGATGGCTGCAGGCGTGCAAACCGCGATTATCAGCGGCCGAAAAACGCCCGTTGTGGAACGCCGCGCACAAAACCTGGGGATTCCTCACCTGTATCAGGGCCGCGAGGATAAACTGGTAGTTCTGGACGAGCTTCTTGGCCAACTCAACCTAAGCTATGAGCAGGTCGCCTACTTAGGCGATGATCTGCCCGACCTGCCGGTCATTCGTCGAGTAGGGCTTGGCATGGCCGTCGCCAATGCGGCGGCGTTTGTTCGCGAGCACGCCCATGGCATCACCTGCGCCCGTGGTGGCGAAGGTGCAGCACGCGAGTTCTGCGAACTGATCCTGCGAGCCCAAGGCAGCCTTGAAGCGGCCAACGCCGCCTACCTATAGAGCGTTTTATGCTGAGCAAAAAGATTCGCAACTTCCTGTTATTCGGGGTCATTGCCGCGCTGTTCCTCGCGGTGGGCTACTGGAATATCAGTCCGGGGCGCTTCCTCGACCAGCCTGTTGCGCAGGTCGACGAGGGGGCCATCGACTATTACGCCACCAATGCCTATAGCGTGCAGTTCCTGCCCGACGGCAAGCTGCAGTACGAAATGACGTCGGACAAAGTCGAGCACTTGAAGGCCACCGAAGTCACTCTGCTGACTAATCCGGACCTGAACCTGTACCGCGGCACCGAATTTCCGTGGCATGTCACCAGCAAGCGTGGTGAGGTGAACCCCGACGGCACCGAGGTAGAACTGATTGACTCGGTACGTGTTGCGCGCACGGATGCCAAAGCCCGTGACACGGTGATTACCAGCAGTCGCATGACCGTATTCCCGCAGAAGCAATATGCGCAGACCGAGCAAGACGTTAGAATCGACGGCGCTGGCGGTGTATCGACTGGCAAGGGAATGAAAGCGTATTTGAAAGAAAGCAGGATACACCTGCTATCGAACGTAAGAGGACAGTATGAGGCTCGTTAAAACTCTCCCTATTTTGCTCGGTTTGGGCGCAGCACTGGGAAGCGTGAGCGCCTGGGCTCTGCCGAACGATAGCCAGCAACCGATCCACATCTCGGCTGACGATGCGCAACTGGATGACAAGCAAGGTGTTGCCACCTATACCGGCGGCGTAATCATCACCCAAGGGTCGATGAAGATCACCGGTAATACCGTGACACTGACGCGTACCCAAGCCGGTGACATCGACGTCGTGACCTCAGTGGGCAACCTGGCTTACTTCGAACAGAAGCAGTCCGCTGCCGACACTGGCCCGATGAAGGGCTACGGCAAGACCATTCAGTATCACGCCCAGCAGAATCGCATTGTGCTGATCGACCAGGCCAAGGTGCTCAGCCCCGATGGCAACTCCACGGAAGGTGAAAAGATCACCTATGACACCGTGAAACAGATCGCTAACGCCGGTCGTGCCAATGGCAGCAAGGTCACCGCACCGCGCCCACGCATCGACATGGTTATCCAGCCGAAGAAGAAGGCCGAGTAATGGCAACCCTGAAAGCCCAGCATCTGGCCAAGGCCTATAAAAGCCGTCAGGTCGTGCGCGACGTCAGCCTGTCGATCGACAGCGGCCAGATCGTCGGCTTGCTCGGCCCCAACGGCGCAGGCAAGACCACATGCTTCTACATGATTGTTGGCCTGGTCCAGGCGGATCAGGGTCGCGTACTGATCGACGATCTGGATGTCAGCCACCAGCCAATGCACGGTCGTGCACGCGCGGGTATCGGCTATCTTCCTCAAGAAGCATCGATCTTCCGCAAACTGTCAGTTGCCGACAACATTATGGCCATCCTTGAAACTCGCAAGGAACTGGACCGTGACGGCCGCCGACAGGAGCTGGAAAGCCTGCTGCAGGAATTCCATATCAACCACATTCGCGACAACCTTGGCATGAGCCTGTCCGGTGGTGAGCGGCGTCGCGTGGAAATCGCCCGCGCCCTGGCCACTGCCCCCAAGTTCATTCTGCTGGACGAACC
Organism: Pseudomonas sp. TE3911; assembly: GCF_054062775.1. Classification (NCBI taxonomy): domain Bacteria; kingdom Pseudomonadati; phylum Pseudomonadota; class Gammaproteobacteria; order Pseudomonadales; family Pseudomonadaceae; genus Pseudomonas; species Pseudomonas sp. TE3911. Next base: position 4,435,017 of record NZ_JBSSFP010000001.1, read on the forward strand.
GTTTGCCGGCGTCGACCCTATCTCGGTTGGCGACATCAAGCAGATCATCCATCACCTCAAGGCCAAGGGCATCGGTGTACTGATCACCGATCACAACGTGCGTGAGACCCTCGATATCTGCGAAACCGCGTATATCGTCAACGATGGTCAACTGATCGCAGAAGGCGACTCCGCCACCATCCTGGCCAACGAACTGGTCAAGGAAGTGTACCTGGGTCACGAGTTTCGCCTGTAAAGCCGCCTGCACAAACAAGGCGGTGGCAGGTCGTTTGCCTGATGCGCGGGAGTCAATGAAAACCTCCGGTTTTTTATTGTTACCGCGCTCTAGGCAAAGCCCTCGATATCAGGCATATAATTTGCTTATGTTTGGCGCTCACGCGCCCTGTCGTGGATGGCGCGTTGCGCCGGCGAATAAGGTGTTAAGCCCCTGCCATGAAACCATCGCTAGTCCTAAGAATGGGCCAGCAGCTGACGATGACACCGCAGCTGCAACAGGCCATCCGCCTGCTCCAATTGTCGACCCTGGACCTGCAACAGGAAATCCAGGAGGCCCTGGAGTCTAATCCGATGCTCGAACGCCAGGAAGAAGGCGACGACTTCGATAATGCAGACCCGTTGGCCGACAACATCGAGCAAAAGCCCAACGCAGACGTGCAGGAACCGTCCTACCAGGAAACCGCCCCTACGGTGGATAACCTTGAGGAAGGCGATTGGAACGAACGCATTCCCAACGAGCTTCCCGTAGACACTGCTTGGGAAGACGTCTACCAGACCAGCGCCAGCAGCCTGCCCAGCAACGACGATGATGAGTGGGACTTCACTACCCGCACGTCCGCCGGCGAAAGTCTGCAGAGCCATTTGTTGTGGCAGCTGAACCTCGCGCCGATGTCGGACACCGATCGCCTGATCGCCGTCACCCTGATCGATTGCATCAATAACCAAGGCTATCTGGACGAGACACTCGAAGAGATTCTTGAGGCCTTCGACCCCGAACTAGATATCGAACTGGACGAAATCGAAGCCGTCCTGCACCGCATCCAGCAATTTGAGCCCGCGGGTATTGGTGCGCGCACCCTTAGCGAATGCCTGCAGCTGCAACTGCGCCAGCTGCCCGCCAAGACCCCATGGCTCGCCGAGGCCCAGCGCCTGGTCACCGACTACATCGACCTGCTCGGCAGCCGCGATTACAGCCAACTGATGCGTCGCATGAAGCTCAAGGAAGACGATCTGCGCCAGGTCATCGAGCTGGTGCAAAGCCTCAACCCGCGTCCCGGCTCGCAGATCGAGTCCAGCGAGGCCGAATACGTAGTTCCTGACGTGATCGTGCGCAAGGACAACGAGCGCTGGCTGGTGGAGCTTAACCAGGAGTCAGTGCCACGCCTGCGAGTCAACCCGCAATATGCAGGTTTCGTGCGACGCGCCGACACCAGTGCCGACAACACCTTCATGCGCAACCAGTTGCAGGAGGCGCGCTGGTTCATCAAGAGCCTGCAAAGCCGTAACGAAACCCTGATGAAAGTCGCCACGCAGATCGTCGAGCATCAGCGCGGCTTCCTGGAATACGGCGATGAAGCGATGAAGCCTTTGGTTCTGCACGATATCGCCGAAGCGGTAGGCATGCACGAGTCGACGATTTCCCGCGTTACCACGCAAAAATTCATGCATACCCCACGGGGTATTTATGAGTTGAAATACTTTTTCTCCAGCCATGTCAGCACCTCAGAAGGCGGCGAATGCTCGTCCACGGCAATCCGCGCAATCATCAAAAAACTGGTTGCCGCGGAAAATCAGAAAAAGCCGTTGAGTGACAGCAAGATCGCTGGTTTACTGGAGGCACAAGGCATTCAGGTCGCCCGTCGAACCGTCGCCAAGTACCGCGAATCCCTTGGGATCGCGCCTTCCAGCGAGCGTAAGCGTTTGATGTGACGGGCGGGCCACAGCGTTCCAGTGGCGGGTATTCCTACCCGCCGCTTTATGCACTGGCAACGAAGGAGAAGCTGTATGCAAGTCAACATCAGTGGACACCATGTAGAAGTCACCCCTCCCCTGCGCGAATATGTCGAGCAGAAGCTGAAAAGGCTTGAGGGTCATTTTGACAAGATCACCAATGTGCAAGTGATCATGAAGGTCGACAAGCTTCAGCAGAAAATCGAAGCGACCCTACAGATTCCCGGTGGCGAAGTAGTCGCCAACGCCGAGCATGAAGACATGTATGCATCAATCGATGCCTTGACTGACAAGCTCGACCGCCAACTTAAAAAGCATAAGGAAAAGCAGCAGAGCCTTCTTCAGGGCACAGGCCGCTAACACTCCCCACCCATGATTCGACTTGAAACCATCCTGACCCCCGGCCGTTCCCTCGTGAACGTGCCGGGCGGTAGCAAGAAGAAAGCCCTCGAACAAATTGCCAACCTGATCAGCAGCCAAGTGCCTGAACTGGAGATGCAAGATGTCTTCGAGGCTCTGATTGCCCGTGAAAAACTGGGTTCCACCGGTTTTGGTAACGGCATCGCCATTCCTCACTGTCGCCTCAAAGGCTGTGAGACACCTGTCAGCGCGCTGCTGCACTTGGACGCGCCTATCGATTTCGATGCCATTGATGGCGCCCCGGTCGACCTGCTGTTTGTTCTGTTGGTCCCACAGGCCGCCACCGATGCGCACTTGGAACTGCTTCGGCAGATCGCCAGCATGCTCGACCGCAAAGAAGTACGCGACAAACTGCGCAGTGCCGGCAGCAATGAGGCGCTGTACCAAGTTGTCCTGGATGAGCAAAACGGGCAGTAATCATGCGTTTGATCATCGTCAGCGGCCGCTCCGGCTCGGGTAAAAGTACCGCCCTCAACGTTCTTGAGGACAACGGCTTCTATTGCATCGATAACCTGCCGGCCGGCCTACTGCCGGAGTTGGCGGAACGCGCTCTTATCCACACCGAGCTGGCGCAACCTCTGGTTGCCGTTTCGATCGACGCCCGCAACCTACCCAGCCACCTCTCTCGGTTCCCGGAACTGTTGGAAGAAGTGCGCGCCAAGCATATTCATTGTGATGTGCTGTACCTGGACGCCGATGAAGAGACGCTGCTCAAACGCTTCTCCGAAACCCGTCGACGCCACCCCCTCAGCAGCCCTCACCGTTCTCTGGCTGAAGCCATCGAGGACGAAACCAAGTTGCTGGGGCCGATCATTGACCTCGCCGACCTTAAGATCAACACCACCGGCCTTAACCTTTACCAGCTGCGCGATGCCATCAAGCTGCGCCTGCTGAACCAACCGGAGCCTGGCACGGCGTTTCTCGTCGAGTCTTTTGGCTTCAAACGTGGCATGCCGGTGGATGCCGATCTGGTGTTCGACGTGCGCTGCCTGCCCAACCCCTACTGGAAGCCAGAGTTACGCGACCAATCAGGGCTGGACCTGCCTGTGGCTGAGTACCTAGCCGCGCAGCCGGATGTGGAGGAGATGTTCCAGGACATTTCCAGCTATCTGCTCAAGTGGCTGCCGCGCTTTGCCGCGAGCAACCGGGCCTATGTCACTATTGCCATTGGATGCACCGGCGGTCATCACCGTTCGGTATACCTGACCGAGCGCTTGGGCCAAGCACTGCAACAAACCCTCAAGAACGTCCAGGTTCGCCACCGCGACCTTAGCTGAAAGGAACACCTGCGCGATGCCCGCTCTGGAAATTGAAATCATCAACAAGTTGGGCTTGCACGCCCGCGCCTCGGCCAAGTTTGTCGGAGTAGCCGGGCAGTTCCCCTGCCAGATCAGGGCTGGACGCACACCTGAAAGCATGGTCGACGGCAAAAGCATCATGGCAATGATGATGCTGGCGGCCGGCAAAGGCACCAAAATTCATTTGAAGACCGAAGGCGAGCAAGACCAGGAAGCGATGGAAGCTCTGGTGGCGTTGATCAACAACTACTTTGATGAGGGTGAGTAACCTCACCCTTTGACACAAACGTGAAGCCGCAACGGCTTCACCCCAATGCGGTATCCATCGCCATCATCAAGCAAAATCCAATGCAGAGCCCCAAGCTGGCGAGCTTTTCGTGGCCATTGCGCCGCGACTCCGGGATCACCTCATGGGTCACTACCAACAGCATCGCCCCGGCAGCCAGCGCCAGCCCCAAAGGCAACAACACCTCGGCCAGGCTCACCAGCCAAGCGCAGAGCACGGCAAACACCGGTTCCACCAAGCCTGAAGCAGCACCAATCAGGAATGCCTTGGCCCGCGACATCCCTGCCCCGGCCAACACCAACGCAATCACAAGACCTTCGGGCACATCCTGCAAGGCGATGCCCATGGCCAAGCTGCCGGCATCCGGCATGCCGCCGCCGGCGGAGACGCCAACCGCCATGCCTTCCGGAATGTTGTGAGCAATGATAGCGAACACGAATAGCCAGATGCGCGGCGGTATCACCGGTTTGTCCGGCGTGCCCACCAGCATTTCCGGACTCGCGCCGGAGACCTTGCGGTCAACCAGATACAGCCCGAACGCTCCCAACATAATGCCGAAACTGATCAGCCCGCTCGCGCCCCAGGACGTAAGCCCCAGGTTTTCTGCAGCAGCGATACCCGGTACCACCAGCGAAAAGGCGGTTGCAGCCAGCATCACGCCAGCCCCAAAGCCCAGCAAGGTATCGCTCACGGCCACCGGCATCCGCCGAATCACCAATACCGGAACCGCGCCCAGCGCAGTACCGAGCGCGCAGATCGCCCCGCCCTGCAAAGCACGCAGGATGCGCGGTTCAAGGTCCAGCCAGGCCAGCCCGTGGGCCACCAGCAATGCAGTACCTGCCAGTAGCAGTAGCGAGCCAAGCGCATAACGAAACATTCGCACGCTGCCGATCGCCAGTGTTTCAGTGCCCATAGTCGGCCTTAGATCTTGTTATAGAGGTAAATGTCAGGCCATAGCAGCCTGATAGCGTGCGGCAACTTCTGGCCAGTTAATAACACTGTAGAAGGCATTGATGTATTCCGGGCGGCGGTTCTGGTAGCGCAAATAGTAAGCATGCTCCCATACGTCCAGGCCGAGGATCGGCGTGTTGCCGCTCATCAGCGGGCTGTCTTGGTTACCGCTGCTTTCCACCACCAAGGTCTTTTGCGGCGTAACGCTCAGCCAAGCCCAGCCGCTGCCGAAGCGGGTCAATGCGGCTTTGGTGAAGGCCTCCTTGAAACTATCAAAACCTCCAACTTGCTCGTCAATTGCCTTGCCCAATGCGCCCTCTGGCTTACCGCCCCCTTGAGGTGACATCACCGTCCAGAACAGCGAGTGGTTAGCGTGGCCGCCACCTTGGTTGATCACGGCTGCGCGAAGCTTTTCCGGTAGTTGGTGCACGCTGGACACCAGTTTTTCCACCGGCCAGCCGGCGAACTCAGTGCCCTCGACGGCGGCATTAAGGTTGTTGATGTAGGTCTGGTGATGCTTGGTGTAGTGAATTTCCATGGTTTGCGCATCAATATGCGGCTCCAGGGCATCGTAGGCGTAAGGCAAGGCAGGCAAGGTATAGGTCATATCAATGTGCTCCGTATTGAGGCGTAGTCGGTTGCGCAGCAGTACCGCCCAGCAAGCGATGGGTGCGCGGGTACTCGCCGTGATCGCTGATGAAATTCAACAGTTCGACGTAAGTCTTGCTGCTCTGGCGCAGGGCCGCCTCCCGCAGCTGCGGGCTCAGGCGCGCGTCCTGCATGGTCTGCAGCAAGCGCTGGTGAATGGCGCAAAGGTATTCGGCGCTTTCCTCAGGCTGATTCAAGTGCAGGTGCAGGTCCGCCAGGTTGTGATGGGAAATGACGCAGCCGCCACTGCTTCGTCGGCATTCGCCCAGCGTTCGAACAACACCTGGGCCAAGGCCAGGGCTTGCAAATAGGCCTCGCGAGCGTCAACCAACTCGCCTTGCATAAAGCAGCGATTGGCCCGTTCGATCGTGCGCTTCCAGTGCTCCATGGTGAGCCTCCAAAGCAGAGTCGGTGATTAAACGCCGCCAGCCGTGAGCTTTTCCGGATCCAGCAGGATTTCCAGTTGGCTGCGCGGCAAGTCGGTGTGCTCAAGGGCGACATCAATCACTGGACGGCCTTGCTGATAGGCCTTCTTGGCGATTTCAGCAGCCTTTTGGTATCCAATGATCGGGTTGAGTGCAGTAACCAGTATCGGGTTGCGCGACAGTGCTTCCTTGAGCTTGGCTTCATTGACCTTGAAGCTGGCGATGGCTTTGTCCGCCAGCAGGCGGCTGGAGTTGGCCAGCAGTTCGAGGCTGCTGAGCAGGTTCTGGGCGATGATAGGCAGCATCACGTTCAGCTCGAAGTTGCCGGATTGGCCAGCGACGGTAATCACCGTGTCATTGCCAATGACTTGTGCAGCCACCATGGCAGTCGCTTCAGGGATTACAGGGTTGACCTTGCCGGGCATGATCGAAGACCCCGGCTGCAGGCCTTCCAGCTCGATCTCACCCAGGCCGGCAAGTGGACCGGAGTTCATCCAGCGCAGGTCATTGGCGATCTTCATCAGCGATACGGCGGTGGCTTTCAGTTGGCCGGACACCGCCACGGCTGTGTCCTGGGAACCAATCAGCGCAAACAGGTTTTTACCCGGAGTGAATTTCACATCCGTCAGGCTGCTTAGTTGCTGACTGAAACGCGCCGCGAATTCCGGATGGGCGTTGATCCCAGTGCCCACCGCCGTTCCGCCTTGCGCGAGGGCCTGCAGGCTTGGCAGCAAGTCCTGCAGATGACCGATATTGGCTTTGAGTTGCTGCGCCCAACCATCGAGTACCTGACTCATACGGACCGGCATGGCGTCCATCAGGTGCGTGCGGCCTGTCTTGATGAACGGGTGAACTTCTTTGGCTTTCTGCTCGATCACCTGCACCAGGTGAAGAAGCGCCGGAAGCGTTTGCTCGTGCAATACCAGCGCCGCGCTGACGTGAATAGTGGTCGGGATAATGTCGTTGCTGCTTTGGCCGCAGTTGACGTGATCGTTCGGGTTCACCGCTTCGCCCAGCAAACGGCTGGCGAGGGTCGCGATCACTTCGTTGGCGTTCATGTTGGAGCTGGTACCAGAGCCGGTCTGGAAGATATCCACCGGGAAGTGCTGCATGAAGTCGCCTTCCAGCAACCCTTGGGCAGCATCAACGATGGCCTTGCCCTGCCCTTCGCTGATTTGCTTGAGGTCGACGTTGACCTTGGCAGCAGCAGCCTTGGCAAGGATCAAGGCGCGAATAAACTGTGCCGGCATACGTTGGTGGCTGATAGGGAAGTTGTTCACTGCGCGCTGGGTCTGTGCACCATACAAGGCCTCGGCAGGCACTTGCAGTTCGCCCATGCTGTCGCGTTCGATACGGGTGTTACTCATCGTTAGATCCTTGCACCAGGTCGGAGTGGGAGATTGATGGCAGCAATTCGCACGTCGCCAATTGCCAGGCAAAGGTCTGCCAGCGCTTGAGGCGGCAGGCACAGTGGGAGAGTTTTTCCAAGTCGCGCAGCGGGCGCCAAGCCTGATCCAGACAAGTGGAACGCCAATGCCAAGGCAAGGCGATATCACTGGCGGTATCGATTAACAGGCGGAATGACGTTTCAGCGATCGTCCACGGATGAGTCGCAGTGCAGCACGCCAGGTATCGACCCTCATTTAGGTAATGTTCGATCAGGCGAGGTTCATTAGGATCGAGGCCGCATCGAATCTGACGACTCATCCAGCGCCAGCTTTCCAGGTACGGATCCTCATGCAGGACAGAACTCATGATCCACACTCATTCGATAATGATATTTATTATTAAATGATATTGAGAATCAACGCAATGGCGGCATCGTGATCGCCCTGAATTCCAAGCACAAAAAAAGCGCGCTATCCGTGGGATAGCGCGCTTCTCAGAGAGGATCGATCAGCTGCCGGCGACAGTCATCCGCTCGATCAACACCGACCCGGTGCGAATATTGCTGCGCAGTTCCAGATCGTTACCGACGGCAATGATCTGCTTGAACATGTCACGCATATTGCCGGCAATCGTCACTTCCTGAACCGCGAACTGAATCTCGCCATTTTCCACCCAGAAACCCGCCGCGCCGCGGGAGTAATCGCCGGTGACCATGTTCAGGCCGTGCCCCATCAATTCGGTTACCAGCAGGCCACGTCCCATACGCCGCAACAGCGCTGCCTGATCTTCATCGCCATGGGTCACGAACAGGTTATGTACGCCGCCGGAGTTGGCAGTGCTGGGCAGGCCGAGTTTGCGGCCTGAATAAGTACCCAGTACGTAAGACACCAACTCACCGTTCTCGACGAACGGCTTGGCGTACGTGGCCAGGCCATCGCCATCGAACGCCGAGCTGCCCATGGCGCGCATCAAGTGCGGACGCTCATCAATGGTCAACCAATCGGGAAAGAGCTTCTGGCCAATGGCGCCTTCAAGGAACGACGATTTACGATACAGATTGCCGCCCGAAATCGCGCCAAGGAAACTGCCAAACAAACCGCCCGCCAGCTCCGCTGAAAACAGCACCGGCACTTCGCAGGTTGGCACCGGACGGGCGCCCAGGCGGCTAGCGGCACGTTGTGCGGCACGCTGACCAATGCTGACCGGGTCGGCCAGCAGTTCACCCTGACGGCTCACGTCATACCAGTAATCACGCTGCATCTGGCCATTGGCCTCGGCGATCATCACGCAGCTCAAGCTATGACGGGTGGATGCATATCCCCCGATAAACCCGTGGCTGTTGCCATAAACACGACAGCCTTGGTGAGTATTCAACGTGGTGCCATCGGCGTTCTTGATGCGGGCATCAGCATCAAACGCAGCGGCTTCACAGGTCAGCGCCAGCTCAATGGCCTGCTCGGGCGTAATGTCCCAGGCATGGAAAAGATCGAAATCCTTCAAGTCCTTGGCCATCAGCGCTTTGTCTGCCAGACCTGAGCTTTCATCTTCGGAAGTGTGCTTGGCAATCGCCAACGCGGCGGCCACAGTCTCGCGAATGGCTTCCGGGCCACTGGCGGAGGTACTGGCCGACCCTTTGCGCTGCCCCGAATACAAGGTGATGCCAAAGCCCTGGTCGCGGTTGAATTCAACAGTTTCCACTTCCCGCTGACGTACCGACGTCGACAGACCCTGCTCCAGCGAGACCGCAACTTCACAGGCACTGGCCCCCTGGCGCTTAGCCTCGGCAAGGATCTGCTCGACTTGTTCCTGCAGGGCCGGTAACGCTTGCGGACCGACGCTTTGGGCTGCACTCATGGTTTTCTCCACTCAAATTCTGCTTTCGGTTAAGGCCATCGAGCGACCGGGCCGGACAAGCGGCCCCCGACTGGTTATCATGGCGGCGTTTCTTTGCGGACTGCCACCATGGTTGATTCTTACGACGACTCCCTCGATGGGGAGAAAAGCAAAACCCAGGTCAAACGTGAGCTGCATGCTCTGGTTGACCTTGGCGAGCGCCTTACAACGCTCAAGAAAGACTTGATTGCAAAACTGCCACTGACCGACGAGATGCGCCGGGCGCTTGCTGACGCACCCAAGCACACTGCGAATATCGCGCGTAAACGGCACATCATGTTTATCGGCAAGCTGATGCGCGATCAGGACACTGACGCCATTCTGGCCTTGCTTGATCAAACCGATGCCTCCACTCGCCAGTACAACGAACGTTTCCATAATCTGGAACGTTGGCGTGACCGCCTGATCTCGGGCGATGACGCAGTGCTGGAGAAATTCGTGCTGGACTACCCGGATGCGGACCGCCAACAACTGCGCTCCCTGATCCGTCAGGCCCAGCACGAGCAGGCGCATAACAAGGCGCCCGCCACCAGCCGTAAAATCTTCAAATACATCCGTGAGCTGGACGAGACTCAACGCGGACTGCGTTGATGCCCTTCCCCGGGTGGCGGTCTTCGCCACCCGAAGCTCCATCCCTTACGACCCCGTGCCACCCACGGTGATCGCATCAATTTTCAGGGTTGGCTGGCCGACACCGACCGGTACTGACTGCCCATCTTTCCCGCACACGCCTACGCCGCTGTCCAGCGCCAAGTCGTTGCCGACCATCGACACCTTGCTCATGGCTTCCGGGCCATTGCCAATCAACGTTGCCCCTTTGACCGGCGCGGTAATCTTGCCGTCTTCGATCAGGTACGCCTCGCTGGTGGAGAACACGAATTTACCGCTGGTGATATCCACCTGGCCGCCGCCGAGGTTGGCGCAGTAGATACCGCGTTTTACCGAGGCGATGATTTCTGCCGGATCGCTTTCGCCACCGAGCATGTAGGTGTTGGTCATGCGGGGCATCGGCAGGTGCGCGTAGGACTCACGGCGGCCATTACCGGTGCGCGCCACGCCCATCAGGCGGGCATTGAGTTTGTCTTGCATGTAACCCTTGAGCACACCATTTTCAATCAAGGTGGTGCACTCGGTAGGCGTGCCTTCGTCATCGACGCTCAGCGAACCACGGCGACCAGCCAAGGTTCCGTCATCGACAATGGTGCAGAGCTTGGACGCAACCATCTCGCCCATACGCCCGCTGTAGGCAGAGCTGCCCTTGCGGTTGAAGTCACCTTCCAGGCCGTGGCCCACGGCTTCGTGGAGCAATACCCCTGACCAGCCAGAACCCAGCACCACCGGCAGCGTACCCGCCGGGGCCGGAATAGCTTCCAGGTTCACCAACGCCTGGCGCAGCGCTTCACGGGCATAGCCCATCGCGCGGTCTTCAGTAAGGAAATAACGGTAGTCAGTACGCCCGCCGCCGCCATGCCCACCGCGCTCGCGGCGACCGTTCTGTTCGACGATCACACTGACATTGAAGCGCACCAAAGGCCGTACATCCGCCGCCAGGCCGCCGTCGGTGGATGCCACCAGGATGCGCTCCCACACACCGGCCATGCTCACGGTGACCTGCTGGATACGTGGATCCAAGGCGCGGGTAGCTGCGTCGATGCGCTTGAGCAAATCGACCTTTTCCGCCCGGCTGATCACTTCCAAAGGATTGTCCGGCGCGTATAGCTGGGCCACGTCCTGAGTGCTGAACGCTTGCACCGTGCCATTTTGGCCGGCGCGGGAGATCGAACGCGCTGCACGTGCGGCAAGACCCAAGGCCTCCAAAGTGATTGCGTTGCTGTAGGCAAAACCGGTCTTTTCACCGGATTGCGCGCGCACGCCGACACCTTGGTCGAGGTTGAAACTGCCTTCCTTGACGATGCCATCTTCCAGCGCCCAGGACTCGGAAATCTGGCCCTGGAAATACAGGTCAGCGGCGTCGATTCCTGGCCCGGCAAGATCGCCCAACACGGTTTGCAAGCTTTCGATGGTCACGCCACCGGGTGCCAGGAGGTGTTCACTGACTGAGGACAACAACTCGCTCATAGGTTTGGCCTTAAATTCATCGTTCTGAAGCAGGTCGCTGCGCGCCCTGCGAGAAAAAGCGCCGATGGTTGACCACCGGCATGCGCGCCCGTATCGACGCCTGTTCACTGCTATCGCGCTCGGCCAGCAACACCGCTTCGCCTTGATCCTGTTGTGTCAGCACACGCCCCCACGGGTCGACAATCGCTGCATGACCATGGGTTTCCCGTGGCCCCGGATGCACGCCGCCCTGGGCCGCCGCCAGCACATAGCACTGGGTTTCGATGGCCCGTGCGCGTATCAGCACGTCCCAGTGCGCGGCACCGGTTACAGCGGTAAAGGCCGAGGGCGCAGTGATCAATTCAGCCCCCGCCGCCCGCAACTCGCTGTACAGCTCAGGAAAGCGAAGGTCGTAACACACCGTCAGGCCCAAACGGCCGACCGGTGTATCCGCCACCACCACGTTACTCCCGAAAGCATAGTCGTCGGACTCCCGATAGCGACCCCGGGCATCCGCCACATCCACGTCAAACAAATGCAGCTTGTCGTACCGAGCAACGATTTCGCCATGATCATCGATCAACAGTGAGCAGGCATTGGATTTGGAGTTCGGTTGGTCCTTGGGCGGCAACGGCAATGTGCCGGCCACTATCCATAAGGTGAGGTCGCGGGCGGTCTGTTTCAACCACGGCAGGATCGGACCTTCGCCCAGAGCCTCAGCCCGACCGATGTCCGCCACGTCGCGGCGGCCCATTGCGGCGAAGTTTTCCGGCAGCACCGCCAGCTTCGCGCCGCCCGCCGCCGCTTTTTCCAACAAACGCCGAGCCTGTGCCAGATTGGCCAACACATCGCTCTGGCTGACCATTTGAATTACCGCAAAGGACATGAGCCGACACTCCGTAATGGGCATGCACCAAAAAAAGAGAGCCCCATGCTACTCCGCAGGCCCTCAGTTTGGTTTTTCAAATGGCTTGTCGAAGGTGATTTTTGGATCCTTCCACGGTCCTTCCACCTTGTATTGGACGCTGGCAAAACGCGAAACCCGATCACCAATCAGCTTGTCGATCAGGAACAAAGCCCCACCAATGGCAGGTGCACCGACGATCAGTGCAGCGATCGGCAGGTTGTTGGTCACAGGCAACGTCACCAACAACTTGGCATCGACGCGGTCAGCTACCAAGTCCAAGGTACCGTTCAGTTCCAAGTTGCTCGACGGCCCGGTCATAGTGATCGGCTCCCGCGTGACGAACACACCGTTGCTCGCCGCCAACAGGCCTTTGACTCGGTCATAGCTCAAGCCTTTGCCGAGCAGGTCGGAGAAATCCAGCCGCAGGCGTCGCCCGATGGAGTTGAAGTTGAGCAGACCGAACACCCGCAGCGCCTGGGCGCCACCTTCTACTTCAACAAACTGACCTTTTCGGAACGCTGCATCCAGGCTACCGGAGAAGCGCTTTGGCCCGACCCATGCCGGCGAACCAGGCCAACGCCCATCCACATCCAGATGGAAGTCTTCGCTGGTTACAGTGGGTGCATAGCCCCAGCCCTTGAGTACATCGGCGATATTTTTACCGTCCAGGCGGCCTTTGTACCAACTGCTGCTGCCCCCTGGAGCGCCTTCCCATCCGCCAGCGCCTTTGAGCTGCATGCCCTTCAGACCCAGGTCCAGATCGCTGAAAGCCAAGCCTTTAGTAGTTGGACGGATTTTTAGCGACCACGCGCCCAGCAGCTCGGGCCCCTGGAACAGTTGCGCAATAGCGATATCCAGAGCCGGAATATCCTTTGGGTCGATGCTGCCCAACGGGTCGGGGGCGTTTTCATCGGCCTGCACCGTAGGGTCCACCGCCGGTAGTTTTACGTATTGCAGGTTGACCCCAATCGGCGCGACCTTACTATCAGGCAAGGTCACACTGCCCTTGGCCTGCTGACTGTCGAACTGCAAGCCCCAGGCAACGGGTTTTCGGTCCAACTGCAGATTGACCTGATCGAACTGAGTACCTAAACCGGTGAGCTTGCCTATCTTGAAGTCGGCACCGCTTAGCAGTTGCTTGGCACTGCCACCCGGATCGTTGCCGGCATACTGGCTCACCAGTTTTTTCCACGGATCGATGTCGAGCTCCGAAAGCACTCCACGAATGCGCAAGCCCTTGGCAGCGGGCAGCACTGCATCGCCATCGCCGAGGAACAACTCGCCACGGCCATCATTGAATTTGTCCGGCGGCGCAGCAAAGGTAAAGTTGGCCAGCTCACCGTAATCAAACCAGTAGCGTCGTTCGGCGCCCTGCAAGGTCATGCGGAATACGCTGTCACGCCCCTGGCTCGCTGGCATGCCGAACGGTGCAGGCAAGTCCACCGCAACACCCTTGAGATTGGAGCTGACCATCAACTGGCTGTCGGCACCGTCCAGGTTGAGCTGCAACTGATACGGAATATCACCAGAAACCGGCAACGGCTGGCTGATTTTCAACCACTCTGTCAGCCGCTTGACCGTCACCTGGCCCCTGGCGGTTACACGGGTGCTGATATTGCCCGGTTTGCCATCGGCAAAGATTTGCGCGGAGATCGGCCGGTCAAACGCCTGGGCCGTGATGTTCTCGCCACTGAGGCCCTTGGCGCTGTCGAAGCGGAAATTGCCCTTGAGTTGAGTCAGGTCCAGGGGTGGTTCAGCCAGTTGCAGGCGTGCCTTGTCGGTCTGGAAATCCACTACGATCTTGGGCTCGATGCCTTTAACAAGCGGAACATCCAGGTCCAACTTGCCTTGCAGGTCGCCTTCGCCTTTCCAGCCGGCAAAAGTGGAAGCGGTACCAATCGGCGCTTCTTGAAGGATCTTAAGCCCATCCCCCAGGCCGCCGGCAAAACCACCTGTCAGCAGCAGGTGACTTTCCTTGCCGGACGGTGCGTGGGGAATATTGACGTACACGTCCTTGACCTTGGTATCCAACAACTGGCCCTTGCTGGCCAGGATGCGCACACCAGTCTCTTCGACAAACACCTCACCCTTGACCTTGCTCACATGAGGCCAGCCCGGCTGGAACGCTAACTCGGCGTCATGCACCTTGAAGAACAGGCTGATATTGCGCGAAGCCGGCAACGCGTCGTGATTCAACGAACCCTGATACTGGAAAAAACCTTGATCCACCACCCCCTTGAGAATCGCCGTGCGCAGCCATTCATCAAGGGCCGGGCTCAGCACCGCAGGCAGGTACTTTGGAGTGAAACGCCCATCGCCGTCGACCATACCGACCCGCAGGTCCATGTAGTCTTCCTGGCTATGGTCGAAATGCAGGCGGATCAGGAAGTCCGCAGCGATCTTGCCTTCTTCTCCCAGCACCTTGATATACGGGGCGATGAGGGTGAAGCCTTCTTTATCCAGCTTCCAGGTCAGGCGCGCATTGGCCTGTAGATATTGCCAGGGCTTGGCGAAGATCGGATCGAGGTGCAGGGAAAAATCCTTGCTGTCCATGCGCAACTCGCCACCGCCCAAGTCGCCGCTGATACTGCCAGACACGTTTCGCGCGGCCGGTGCTCCGAAATAGGCGTCAAACCCGACCCGCTCAAGGTTGGCAGCAAAACTGACTTTTTGATCGGTCGTATCCTGAGGACGGAAATCCACCAGCACGTTGCGCAACAGGCCGATGGCCTTCAGATGCTCGACGGTCTTGGCGAAGCCTTCCGGCAGCGGCGCCAGAGCGTTCAGCAATGGCGTGATAGGGGTCAGGTCGAGGCGGTCAGCCTGCAGCTTCCAGACTTCCTGGTCCTTATCGGTGGCCAGAGTCTGTTGCAATTGCAGGCGCGACTCCCAGCGAGTTTCACCCAGGTTCATCGCCAGGGAATCAAACAGCACCTTAAGTCCCGTATCACTACGTTGCAGGTAAGCCGTGAGGGCCAGGTTTTCGATGAGCACTGGCTTGCGTTCTGCGTAGCGGCCTTTCACTTGTGGAGAGTTGAGGCGCACCACCGCGCTCTGCACAGTACCTTTGCCCCAGTTCAGCCAGAATTCACCGCCGGCTTTGAACTGCGTGAGTGTCCACTGCTGAGTCAGCTTGGCCGGAATCCACTTGGCCCAGTCGCTTTGCGGCAGGCTGAGATAGGCCTGAACCTCGGCATCCTTCCATTGGCTGGCGCGAATGCGGCTGCGCAGGCTGAGCGCCATAGGCTGCCCGTCTGGCAGGGTCAGGCGTGCGTCCAGACGTTGACGGGTGATGCCGGTGTGCAGACTCAGACCCACGTAGGTCAAGGTGACCGGTGCCTGATCGAACGGTTGCAAAGTGAGCTGGCTGTCGAGCAAGGACACGCGCTTTACCATCTGCATGCGCTTGAGCAATTGCTCCGGATCCAGCGGCTGCTGGTCCTGAACCGGCATGCCCTGAAGCGCCCAATGACCGTCCTTGTCTTCCTTGGCGCTCAGTTGCAGACCGCTGACCTGCAGGTGCGCGAGACGCACCTCACGCGCCATCAGGCTGTCCCAGATAGCCGGCACCACTTCGACCTGGTCAAGACGCAAGGCACTGCTGCCCTCGCCGACCATCACGTCATGGGCCAGCAACACCGGGGCAAAACCGCTCCAGCGCCCTTCCAGGCTGCCGATGTGCAGCGGCACGCCCACCGCCGCCTGGGCCTTGGCTTCGACTTCGGCACGGTATTCGGCTACCAGGGGGGTCAATTCACGACCCAAGCTCACATACACCGCCGCCAAAACCAGCAGCAAGGCGCACAGACCCAGGCCCCAGCGGGTCAAAGCGGCAAAAAAGCGTATCAGACGCTCCATGTCAGGCGACCCTCAAGGCAGTAGGCGGACGGCAGATCAAGGTCTGCCGGTCTCGAAGAAAGAACGCGAATGGGGATCAGAGCAGCACCACGTCGTATTGTTCCTGGGAATACATGGTTTCAACCTGGAAACGAATCGTGCGCCCAATAAATCCTTCCAGCTCGGCAACGTTGCCGGACTCTTCGTCCAGCAGCCGGTCGACCACTTTCTGATTGGCAAGCACTCTATAACCTTCGGCCTGATAGGCCCGCGCCTCTCGTAAGATTTCCCGGAAAATCTCGTAGCAAACCGTTTCGGGGGTCTTTAACTTACCCCGTCCCTGGCAACTGCTGCACGGTTCGCATAGCACCTGCTCAAGGCTTTCACGGGTGCGCTTGCGCGTCATCTGCACGAGGCCCAGCTCGGTAATACCGATGATATTGGTCTTGGCGTGATCGCGTTCGAGCTGCTTCTCCAGGGTGCGCAGCACCTGACGCTGGTGGTCTTCATCTTCCATGTCGATAAAGTCGATGATGATGATGCCGCCCAGGTTGCGCAGGCGCAGTTGGCGCGCAATCGCAGTAGCGGCCTCAAGGTTGGTCTTGAAGATGGTCTCTTCGAGATTGCGATGGCCAACGAAAGCGCCAGTGTTGACGTCAATGGTGGTCATAGCTTCCGCCGGGTCCACCACGAGATAGCCCCCGGACTTGAGCGGCACCTTGCGCTCCAGGGCCTTTTGGATTTCGTCTTCGACGCCATACAGGTCGAAGATCGGCCGCTCGCCAGGGTAGTGTTCCAAGCGGTCAGCAATTTCCGGCATCAACTCGGCAACAAATTGCGTGGTTCGCTGGAAGGTTTCCCGCGAGTCGATACGAATTTTCTCGATCTTGGGGCTGACCAGGTCGCGCAACGTGCGCAGCGCCAGGCCCAGGTCTTCATAGATGACGCTTGGCGCACCGATGGTTTTGATCTGTGCGCCGATCTGATCCCACAGACGCCGGAGGTAGCGAATGTCCATAAGGATTTCATCGGCACCCGCGCCTTCAGCGGCAGTACGCAGAATAAAACCGCCCGCCTCTTTGATGCCTTCGGCGGCCACGCAGTCGCTGACCACCTTTTTCAGGCGCTCGCGCTCAGCCTCATCTTCGATCTTCAGCGAAATGCCGACGTGGGCAGTACGCGGCATGTACACCAGGTAACGCGATGGAATCGACAACTGGGTAGTCAGGCGTGCGCCCTTGGAACCGATGGGGTCCTTGGTGACTTGCACCACCAGGCTCTGCCCTTCATGTACCAGGGCGCTGATGCTCTCTACCGCTGGCCCTTCGCGCAGGGAAATTTCCGACGCGTGGATAAACGCAGCGCGGTCCAGGCCTATGTCGACAAAAGCCGCCTGCATGCCCGGCAACACCCGCACTACTTTGCCTTTATAGATATTGCCCACGATCCCGCGTTTCTGGGTGCGCTCAACGTGCACTTCTTGCAGAACACCGTTCTCTACCACCGCCACGCGCGATTCCATCGGCGTGATATTGATCAGAATCTCTTCACTCATGGCTGGGTCTCGTTCAGGCGTTTTCACAATAGTGACCGATCGCTTAAGGCTGGGCGCTGATGCAAGGCGTTTAGCGCACGGTAAGGTTTTGCCAACAGGGTATGCCGAATTGGTCGAGCAGTTGCGCGGTTTCGCACACCGGCAGCCCTACTACGGCGGAATAACTGCCATTGAGGCCCGCGACAAACACCGAGCCAAGCCCTTGAATAGCATAGCCGCCCGCCTTGTCCTGGGGTTCGCCACTGTGCCAGTAGGCTGTCGCTTGTTCGACAGTGATCCCACAAAAACGTACACGACTGCTTACACATTGGGTTTCGCAGCGCTGGCCATCGGTGAGCGCGATGGCGGTGAGCACTTCATGCTCACGTCCAGACAAGGCCATCAACATCGCCAGGGCATCGGCCTGGTCTACCGGCTTACCGAGGATCTGACCGTCCACGATCACTGCCGTGTCGGCACCCAGCACACAAGCACCCAATGGATGATCAAGCGCAGCAAATCCGGCCAACGCCTTGCCGCGCGCAAGACGCTCGACGTAGGCAACAGCCGATTCATTGGTAAGAGGAGTTTCATCGATAGCGGCGCTGACCACGGTGAAAGGCACACCGATCTGGGTCAGCAATTCACGCCGTCTTGGGGAGCCCGAGGCCAGATAAAGCGAATTCATTGCAGACTCTCCCTGTGGGGTTCGATAACCAGGCAGAGCCTCGCAATCCATTCAATTGATTTTATAGCGTCGACGTAACCCACGCAGACCGAAACTGATCCAGGGCCACAACAGCGCACTGACCAAAGCTGGCAAAACCAGCGCCAGGGTCGGCTGACGGTTACCGGTCAAGGCACTGAGCCACAGTTGTACCAACTGCGCCAGACCGAAGATCACCAAAATCACCAGGCACTGCTGCCACATCGGGAACATGCGCAAACGCTGCTGCAACGACAGCACCAGAAAGGTGATGAGGGTCAGGATCAACGCGTTCTGGCCCAGCAAGGTGCCATATAGCACATCTTCCGCCAAGCCCAGGAACATGGCTGTGACCATGCCCACTTTATGCGGCAGGTTCAGTGACCAGAAGGCCAGCAGCAATGCCAGCCAGAGGGGTCGCAAGATTTCCATGAATTGCGGCAGCGGTGAAACGCTGAGCAGCAGTCCAATGGCGAACGTCAACCAAACGATCCAGCCATTGCTCGAATGAGTACTGGCCATTATTCCTCCCTCTGCCGCGTGGTGCCCGCCGCTGCAGCTGGAGGCTTCGTAGCGGGCGTCGTGGTGGCAGGCGTGCTGACAGGCGGTTTCGCTGCGGCCGGTTTCACCGGATGCGCGTTATGGGCCGCGGGCTTGACCGGCGTGGCCACGGGCGCTGCAACTGCTGGAGTTGCCGCCGGAACAACGGGAGTCGCCGCTGCGGGCTTGGGTACGGTCGCGGGAATCACCGGCGCCGTGCCGTTTTTCTTGTCCTCCGCTTCCTGGGCCTGGGCGGCGTCGTTGGCGCGCTCTTCCGGGGTGCGGTTATCGCTGAACACCAGCAGCAGGTAGCGGCTGCGGTTCAAGGCGGCAGTGGGCACGGCGCGTACAATGGCGAAGGGCTGACCGGAATCGTGGATCACTTCCTTAACTGTCGCTACCGGGTAACCCGCCGGGAACCGCTGACCCAGACCGGAGCTGACCAACAGGTCGCCTTCCTTGATGTCGGCGGTGTCGGCGACGTGACGCAGTTCCAGGCGCTCGGGGTTGCCGGTGCCACTGGCAATCGCGCGCAAGCCGTTACGGTTCACTTGCACCGGAATGCTGTGGGTCGTGTCCGTCAGCAGCAGAACCCGCGATGTGTAGGGCATCAGCTCTACTACTTGCCCCATGAGGCCACGGGCATCCAGTACCGGCTGCCCGAGGACCACACCGTCGCGCTCACCCTTGTTGATGATGATGCGGTGAGTAAAGGGATTCGGGTCCATGCCGATCAACTCGGCCACTTCGACCTTCTCGTTGACCAGTGCCGAAGAATTGAGCAGCTCGCGCAGCCGAACGTTCTGCTCCGTGAGGGCCGCGAGCTTTTGCATGCGCCCCTGCAAAAGCAGGTTTTCAGTCTTGAGTTTTTCGTTTTCGGCGACGAGCTCGGTGCGGCTGCCAAATTGGCTGGACACGCCCTGGAACAGACGTTGCGGCAGGTCGGTGATCCAGTAAGTCTGCATCAACACCAGCGACATTTGGCTACGCACCGGCTTGAGCAGTGAGAAGCGGGCATCGACCACCATCAGCGCGACCGAAAGCACGACCAGCACCAATAAGCGCACGCCCAATGAGGGGCCTTTGGCGAAAAGCGGTTTAATAAGCCGCTCCTCCCAGGCAAATGTTCTCTTTATTCATACGGCATCTAACCGGCCTGGATGCAGATTGAAGAAGATAAACGCCGACAGGCAGCACTGAGAAGTGCTGCCTGCGGGCGAAACATGGCGCAACCAACGAGTTTATTCGCTGGAAAGCAGGTCCATGGTGTGTTTATCCATCATTTCCAGTGCACGACCACCGCCACGCGCAACGCAGGTCAGCGGGTCTTCGGCGACGATCACCGGCAGGCCGGTTTCCTGGGCCAGCAACTTGTCGAGGTCACGCAACAGGGCGCCACCACCGGTCAGCACCAGGCCTCGCTCGGCGATATCGGAAGCCAGCTCCGGCGGCGATTGCTCCAGGGCGCTCTTCACAGCCTGAACGATGGTGGCCAGGGACTCTTGCAGAGCTTCCAGCACTTCATTGGAGTTCAGGGTGAAGGCACGTGGAACGCCTTCGGCCAGGTTGCGACCGCGAACATCGACTTCGCGAACTTCGCCGCCCGGGTAAGCGGTACCGATTTCCTGCTTGATGCGCTCGGCGGTGGATTCGCCGATCAGGCTGCCGTAGTTACGACGAACGTAAGTGATGATCGCTTCGTCGAAACGGTCGCCGCCTACGCGTACGGATTCGGCATACACCACACCGTTCAGGGAAATCAGGGCGATCTCGGTAGTACCACCACCGATATCCACCACCATCGAACCGCGAGCTTCTTCAACCGGCAGACCGGCACCGATCGCAGCAGCCATTGGCTCTTCGATCAGGAATACTTCGCGGGCACCGGCGCCAAGGGCCGATTCACGGATGGCACGACGCTCAACCTGGGTGGACTTGCATGGAACGCAGATCAGCACACGAGGGCTGGGCTGCAGGAAACTGTTTTCGTGAACCTTGTTGATGAAGTACTGCAGCATCTTCTCGCAGACACTGAAGTCGGCGATCACGCCGTCTTTCATCGGACGAATGGCAGCAATATTGCCTGGTGTACGGCCGAGCATGCGCTTGGCCTCGGTGCCAACGGCAACGACACTTTTCTGATTACCATGGGTCCGAATGGCCACAACCGATGGCTCATTCAGAACGATACCGCGCTCGCGCACGTAAATAAGGGTGTTGGCAGTGCCCAGGTCAATGGAAAGATCGCTGGAAAACATGCCACGCAGTTTCTTGAACATGGGGAAAGGACCCTAGGCAACGCGTGGGTAAAAAAGTGCGGCAAACTCTAACAACGACAGGGATTTTGGGCAAGGCGCCAATGTGCTAAATTGGCCGACTTTCTGTGCACCAACCCCCACAATCGCGGCCTTATGACCGTAGAAATGCGGTAGTGTTCCGACAATCTAACACACGGACAGCCTCCGTTCTGTTTTCCACAGGAGATTCCCATGGCGCTTGAACGCTCCGACGTGGAAAAAATCGCGCATCTGGCCTCGCTTGGCCTCAATGACGCCGATCTTCCACAGACCACCGCAGCCCTGAACAGCATTCTCGGGCTGGTTGACCAAATGCAGGCCGTAAACACCGACGGCATCGAGCCCCTGGCTCACCCGCTGGAAGCGAGCCAGCGCCTGCGCGCAGACGTCGTGACCGAGCGCAATAATCGCGAGGCCTACCAGTCCATCGCGCCAGCGGTCGAAAACGGCCTGTACCTGGTTCCGAAAGTCATCGACTAAAGGGAAAGAGCCTGCAATGCATCACATGACTCTGGCCGAGATCGCCCGCGGTCTCGCCGACAAAACGTTTTCTTCCGAAGAGCTGACCAAGACCCTGCTGGCGCGTATCGCCGAGCTCGATCCCAAGGTCAACAGCTTCATCAGCATCACCGAAGAGCTGGCCCTGAGCCAGGCCAAGGCCGCCGACGTACGTCGCGCCAACGGTGAAAATGGCGCGCTGCTGGGCGCACCTATCGCCCACAAAGACCTGTTCTGCACCCAGGGTATTCGCACCAGTTGCGGCTCGAGGATGCTCGACAACTTTAAAGCGCCCTACGACGCCACCGTGGTATCCAAGCTGGCCGCTGCTGGGGCCGTGACCCTGGGCAAAACCAACATGGACGAATTCGCCATGGGTTCGGCCAACGAGTCGAGCTACTACGGCGCGGTGAAAAACCCGTGGAACCTGGAACACGTGCCGGGCGGTTCGTCCGGTGGTTCCGCCGCCGCCGTTGCCGCGCGCCTCCTCCCGGCCGCCACGGCCACTGACACCGGCGGCTCCATTCGCCAACCAGCCGCCTTCACCAACCTCACCGGTTTGAAGCCGACTTACGGTCGCGTTTCCCGTTGGGGCATGATCGCCTACGCATCCAGCCTCGATCAGGGCGGCCCTCTGGCCCGCACCGCCGAAGACTGCGCGATTTTGTTACAAGGCATGGCTGGCTTTGATCCGCAGGACTCCACAAGCATCGATGAGCCAGTCCCGGACTACAGCAGCAGCCTGAATACCTCGCTCAAAGGCCTGCGCATCGGCGTGCCGAAGGAATACTTCAGCGCCGGTCTCGACCCGCGTATCGCCGAATTGGTGCACAACAGCGTCAAGACGCTGGAAGGCCTGGGCGCCGTGATCAAGGAAATCAGCCTGCCGAACAACCAGCACGCCATTCCTGCGTACTACGTGATCGCGCCGGCGGAAGCTTCGTCCAACCTGTCGCGTTTCGACGGCGTGCGCTTCGGCTACCGCTGCGAAAACCCGAAGGACCTGACCGACCTGTACAAACGCTCCCGTGGCGAAGGTTTCGGCGCCGAAGTTCAACGCCGCATTATGGTCGGTGCCTACGCCCTGTCGGCCGGCTACTACGACGCGTACTACCTCAAGGCGCAAAAAATCCGTCGCCTGATCAAGAACGACTTCATGGCTGCCTTTGAAGAAGTCGACGTGATCCTCGGCCCAACCACGCCGAACCCGGCCTGGAAGATCGGCGCCAAGACCGGCGACCCGATTGCCGAGTACCTGGAAGACCTCTACACCATCACCGCCAACCTCGCGGGCTTGCCGGGCTTGTCCATGCCCGCCGGCTTCGTCGATGGCCTGCCGGTGGGCGTGCAACTGCTCGCGCCGTACTTCCAAGAAGGCCGCCTGCTCAATGTGGCGCACCAGTACCAGTTGAACACCGACTGGCACACTCGCACCCCTAACGGCTTCTGAGGAGAACACTATGCAATGGGAAGTTGTGATCGGGCTGGAGATTCATACCCAGCTCGCCACCCAATCGAAGATTTTCTCCGGTAGCGCCACCACGTTCGGCTCCGAGCCCAACACCCAGGCGAGCCTGGTAGACCTGGGCATGCCCGGCGTATTGCCGGTGCTGAACCAGGAAGCGGTACGCATGGCGGTGATGTTCGGCCTGGCGATTGACGCCGAGATCGGTCAGCACAACGTGTTCGCGCGCAAAAACTACTTCTACCCGGACCTGCCCAAGGGCTACCAGATCAGCCAGATGGAACTGCCAATTGTCGGCAAGGGCTACCTGGACATCCCGTTGGAAGACGGCACCATCAAGCGTGTCGGCGTGACCCGTGCGCACCTTGAAGAAGACGCTGGCAAGAGCCTGCATGAAGAATTCAACGGCGCCACCGGGATCGACCTGAACCGCGCCGGCACTCCGCTACTGGAGATCGTGTCCGAGCCGGACATGCGCAGCGCCAAGGAAGCCGTGGCCTACGTAAAGACCATCCACGCGCTGGTCCGCTACCTGGGCATCTGCGACGGCAACATGGCAGAAGGCTCACTACGCTGTGACTGCAACGTGTCGGTGCGGCCAAAAGGCCAGGCCGAGTACGGCACCCGCTGCGAGATCAAGAACGTCAACTCGTTCCGCTTCATCGAGAAGGCGATCAACACCGAAGTACGTCGCCAGATCGAACTGATCGAAGACGGCGGCAAGGTGATCCAGCAGACCCGCCTGTACGACCCGAACAAAGACGAAACCCGCGCCATGCGCAGCAAAGAGGAAGCCAACGACTACCGTTACTTCCCCGATCCGGACCTGTTGCCGGTGGTGCTTGAGGATTCGTTCCTCAATGACATCCGCGCAACCCTGCCGGAATTGCCTCCGCAAAAACGCGAGCGCTTCCAGGAGCAGTTCGGCCTGTCGGTCTACGATGCCAGCGTATTGGCGTCCAGCCGCGAGCAAGCCGACTACTTCGAAAAAGTCGTGAGCATTGCCGGTGACGCCAAGCTGGCGGCCAACTGGGTGATGGTTGAGCTGGGCAGCCTGCTGAACAAGCAGGGCCTGGAAATCGACGAAGCCCCGGTGACCGCTGAGCAGTTGGGCGGCATGCTGCTGCGCATCAAGGACAACACCATCTCCGGCAAAATCGCCAAGACCGTGTTTGAAGCCATGGCGAGCGGTGAAGGCAGCGCCGACGAGATCATCGAGAAGCGCGGCCTGAAGCAAGTCACCGACAGCGGCGCAATCTCGGCGGTGCTGGATGAGATGCTGGCGGCCAACGCCGAACAGGTCGAGCAATACCGAGCGGCAGACGAAGCCAAGCGCGGCAAGATGTTCGGCTTCTTTGTCGGCCAGGCCATGAAAGCCTCCAAAGGCAAGGCCAACCCACAACAGGTGAACGAACTGCTGAAAAGCAAGCTCGAAGGCTGAATGCGATGAATGGTCCGGGTGAGAATTCACGCTTAACTCGGACCCGCGGTGGGAGGGGGCTTGCCCCCGATGGCGGAGTGTCAGTCATTACTGTTTTGACTGAATCACCGCTATCGGCGACGAGCCCCCTCCCATATTTGTGATGGGGGCACCTTGATAATGAAGCGTCTATTAGGCCTATGCGCCCTGTTTTCACTACTGGCCGGCTGCGCCAGCGGCCTCATCAACCCCAACGGCTACGACGAAACCGGCACCGCCTCCTATTACGGAGCCCGGCACCATGGCAAGAAAACAGCCAGCGGTGAACCTTTCAACCAGAACGCCCTGACCGCCGCCCACCGGCAATTGCCCTTCGGCACCCAGGTCAAGGTTACTAATCTCGACAACGACAAATCCGTCGTTGTGCGCATCAATGATCGCGGCCCGCATACCCGCGGGCGCTTGATTGATCTTTCACGCAAGGCTGCCGAGCAACTGGGTATGCTGAGCAGCGGCACTGCACGGGTTCGCGTGCAAGCCCTGAGCAACTGAAGACGGAGCCCTGGCCATTTTCGGATTAACCGCCCTCTCGCCCTGGAGCCTGCTCGAACTGATCAGCGGGCTTGTGCTGCTGATCATCGGCGCCGAAATCCTGGTGCGCGCCGCGGTGCGCCTGGCGGCCAGCCTCAAAGTGCGACCGTTAATCATCGGCCTGACGATCGTGGCCTTCGGCAGCAGCGCGCCACAGATGACCGTCAGCCTGCAGGCCACCCTGGCCGGCAATACCGACATCGCCGTGGGCAGCGTAATCGGCAGCAGCATCTTCAACATCCTGGTGACCCTTGGCCTGTCGGCGCTGATCATCCCCTTGCGAGTCTCGCGTCAGTTGGTACGCCTGGATATACCGGTAATGATCCTCGCCGGCCTGCTGGTGTTTACCCTTGCAGCCAATGAAGAACTGACGCCGCTCGATGGTCTTCTGCTGCTGATTGCGTTGATGGCCTACCTTGGCGTGCTGCACTACCAGACCCGCCACTCGCGGCGTCCACGCACGCTGGACACCGTGACCCAGGCGCCCTGGCTGAGCAGTGTATTGCTGATGCTCGGCGGTTTTCTGATCCTGGTGCTAGCCGGCCACCTGCTGCTCGGTGCGGCGGTGGACGTGGCCAGCGACCTGGGTTTGTCGGAACGCATCATCGGCCTGACGCTTATCGGCGTCGGTACCTCGCTGCCGTGCCTCGCGACCTCACTGATTGCCGCCCTGCGCGGCCAGCGAGAAATTGCCGTGGGCAACGTGATCGGCAGCAACCTGTTCAACCTGCTGGGCGTGTTGGGTCTAACCGCGCTGCTGGCGCCATCGCCACTGTCGGTGTCGCCCAACGCCCTGGATTTCGACCTGCCGGTGATGCTCGGCGTGGTGGTGCTGTGCCTGCCGGTGTTTTATACCGGCTACCGCGTCACCCGCGCCGAAGGTCTGGTATTGCTGGGCCTGTACCTGGCGTATGGGCTGCACGTGATGTCGTTTACCACCGGCATGCCCCTGGCCAACAAGCTTGAACAATTGATGCTGTATTACGTCCTGCCAGCGCTGGTGGTGATCCTGCTATTCACCTCGCTGCGCGCCTGGCGCCGCCAACACAAGAGGGAATCGAAATGACCGATCAGAAAAAGCCCGGGGTTGAGATGCGTCGCCAGGTCATGGGCGATGTATTCGTCGACCGCGCCCTGGGCAACACCACCGACTTCACCCAGCCGCTGCAGGATTTCGTCAATGAACATGCGTGGGGCAGTGTGTGGAACCGCGAAGGTTTGCCGCTGAAGACGCGCAGCCTGATCACCCTCGCCGCCCTCACCGCGCTCAAGTGCCCGCAGGAGCTCAAAGGCCACGTGCGTGGCGCGTTGAACAACGGCTGTACTGTGGAGGAAATTCGCGAAGCGCTGCTGCATTGCGCGGTGTATGCCGGTGTACCGGCTGCGATTGATGCGTTCCGCGCGGCCCAGGAAGTGATCGACAGCTACCAGAAGGAAGGCTAGATCCAGCCACCCGCCTGCAATACGAAAATCCCAATATTCGTGGTCACTGCCGCCATCAGCGTAGTGATCACGATAATCGCCGCCGCCAGCTCATGATTCCCCTCGGCCGCCCTGGCCATCACGAAACTTGCAGCGGCCGTCGGCGCGCCGAAGTACAGGAACAGAATCCCCAACTCCGGACCGCGAAAGCCCAGCAGCCACGCGCCCAAGGTCGCGACAACCGGCAGCCAGACCATCTTCATCAAGCTCGCGCTCAGCGCCATATTGCCGCTCTTGCGCAACGCCGCCAGTGACAAAGTGCCGCCAATGCAAATCAAGGCCAGCGGCAAGGTGGTATCCGCCAGGTACTGCATGGATTTTTCCAACCAGCCCGGCAGGCCAATCTGAAAATACGCGAACGGCGCCGCCACGATGACGCTGATGATCAGCGGGTTGGCCACCACACTTTTACAGATACTCCACGGGTCGGACTTGATCACCGGGCTGTACACCGCCAGCACGATGGTCGACAGGGTGTTGTAGAACAGGATGACCAGCGCCGCGAGAATCGCGCCGAGGGAAATGCCGTAGTCGCCGTACATGCTGGCGGCCAGGGCCAGGCCGATCACCCCGTTATTGCCGCGAAACGCGCCCTGAGTGTAGATGCCCCGGTCTTCACGCTTGCAGCGAAAAATCGCCCAACCCCAAGCCAGGGCAAAGCTCGCCAGCGTGGCGACGGCAAAATAGATCAGCAAACCCGGTTTGAGCGCCGAGTGCAGGTCGGCATGCAGGATGCCCAGGAACAGCAACGCCGGCATGGTGACGTTGAACACCAGGGACGAAGCCGTGTGGATAAAGTTGTCGTTGATCCAGTTGATGCGCTTGAGCAGCACACCCAGGAACAGCATGGCAAATACCGGCGCGGTGATGGTGAGGGTGGTGAGGAAGATAGCCAGCATGCCGGGGAGAACCTTGGTGAGCGTCGTTAGGTGGCTAATGATAAGCCATACAGCCCAACGGCGCCCGGTAGACCGCTATCGGGGGCAAGTTGAATCGTCGCACCGACCCTCCCACACTCGACCGCATTCCTACAAGATAAACGCGGTCAAACTGTGGGAGGGGCCTTGCCCCCGATGCAGGCGACTCGGTCTCAGGTAATCGGCGCCGGGTTAAACAACGTGATGTCGTTATGCAGCTTGTGATGCTCCGCCCAGGTCTTTTTCTTACCGCTGGCCACATCCAGATAGAAGTGGAACAACTCCCAACCCAGCTCCTCGATACTCGCACGCCCGGTAGCGATGCGCCCGGCGTCGATATCGATGAGGTCCGGCCAGCGCTGCGCCAGCTCCGTACGGGTCGACACCTTCACCACCGGCGCCATTGCCAGCCCGTACGGCGTGCCACGCCCGGTGGTAAACACATGCAGGTTCATCCCCGCCGCCAATTGCAGCGTACCGCAGACAAAGTCGCTGGCCGGCGTCGCACAAAAAATCAGGCCCTTGCTCTTGAAGCGCTCACCCGGACCCAGCACGCCGTTGATCGCGCTGCTGCCGGACTTGACGATGGAACCCAAGGACTTCTCGACAATATTCGACAGCCCACCCTTCTTGTTGCCCGGCGTGGTATTGGCGCTGCGATCTGCTTCGCCTTTGGCCAGGTAACGGTCGTACCAGTCCATTTCCCTGACCAACTCCTCGGCAACTTCCTTTGTTTGCGCACGAGAAGTCAGCAGGTAGATGGCATCGCGGACTTCGGTCACTTCGGAAAACATAACCGTCGCCCCAGCCCGCAACAACAAGTCAGAGGCGTAACCCAGCGCGGGGTTGGCGGTGATGCCGGAAAACGCATCACTGCCGCCGCACTGCATACCCAGGATCAGTTCGGATGCCGGCACGGTTTCCCGGCGGCGCTGGTCGAGCTTCTTCAGGCGGACTTCGGCCAAGTCCATGATCTGCTCGATCATCTCGGTAAAGCCGTGGCTGGAATCCTGCAACCGATACAGCCACGGCTCGCTCAGGTCGACCGAGCTGTCGTTGTCGTGCATCACCTGCCCGGCCTGCAATTTCTCGCAACCCAGACTGATCACCAGGGCTTCGCCGCCCAGGTTCGGGTTGCGCGCCAGGTTGCGTACGGTACGGATCGGGATGTACGCATCTGTCGCAGTGATCGCCACCCCGCAGCCGTAGCTGTGGGTCAGCGCCACTACGTCATCGACGTGTGGGTACTTGGGCAGCAATTCATCCTTGATGCGCTTGACCGCATGGTCCAGCACCCCGGTCACACACTGCACCGTGGTGGTGATGCCAAGGATGTTACGCGTGCCCACAGTACCGTCGGCGTTGCGATAGCCCTCGAAGGTAAACCCCTCCAGCGGCGCCTGGGTTTCGGGCACCTCGGTGGACAGCGGCAAGCTGTCCAGCGGTGGCGCGGTCGGCATGCGCAATTGATCTTCCTGGACCCAACTGCCGCGCGGAATCGGCGCCAGGGCGTAACCGATGGTCTGGCCGTAGCGAATAATCTGACCGCCTTCGGGGATGTCTTCCAGGGTCACTTTATGGCTCTGGGGGATGAAATCCACGGTCACCAGGCCGTCCGGAAACTCGGTACCGGCCGGTACGCCCTGGTCATTGACCACGATCACTACGTTGTCGCGCTCGTGCAAACGAATGGAACGCGGCGAGTCGGCATGTTCAATCAACTGCATCACGGGGCCCCTCAGGAATGCGCTTCGGTTAGGTTGGTCAACTCTGGCCCCTTGGTTGGCGGCTCTTTGAGTACTACACGTTTGATCGGACCGACGATGACCAGATAGCTGAACACCGCCACCAGTGCATTGGCGCCGACAAACACCAGGGCCCATTTAAAGGAACCGGTGGTGCTGATGATGTAGCCGATCACGATAGGCGTGGTGATAGAAGCCAGATTACCGAAGGTGTTGAACAAGCCACCACTGAGGCCGGCGATTTGTTTCGGCGAAGTGTCGGACACCACCGCCCAACCCAGTGCGCCAACGCCTTTGCCAAAGAAGGCCAACGCCATGAAGCCCACCACCATCCATTCAACGTCAACGTAGTTACACGCGATGATGCTACTGGAGACCAGCAAGCCCGCAATGATCGGCGCCTTGCGGGCGAACGTCAGCGAATGGCCTTTGCGCAGCAGGTAGTCGGAAATGACCCCACCCAGCACGCCACCGATAAACCCGCAGATCGCCGGTAACGAGGCGATGAAACCGGCCTTGAGGATGGTCATGCCACGGTCCTGCACCAGGTACACCGGGAACCAGGTCAGGAAGAAGTAAGTGATGCCATTGATGCAGTACTGGCCCAGGTACACGCCTAACATCATGCGGTTGGTCAGCAACTGGCGGATGTAATCCCACTTCGGCCCGTCGGTTTTCTTACCCTTGCCTTTGTCCTGATCCATATCGACCATCGCGCCATTGGCAGCGATGTGGTTGAGCTCAGCTTCGTTGATCATCGGGTGCTGGCGCGGGCTGTGGATCACTTTCAGCCAGATCAGCGAGAACACGATGCCGATCACGCCCATCACGATAAACACGTGCTGCCAGCCAAAGCGGTAGACGATCCAGCCCATCAGCGGCGCGAACAACACCGTGGCGAAGTACTGCGCCGAGTTGAAGATCGCCGAGGCCGTACCGCGCTCGGCGGTGGGGAACCAGGCCGCCACAATCCGAGCGTTACCCGGGAAGGAAGGCGCTTCGGCCAGGCCCACCATAAAGCGCAGCATGAACAGCGCAACAACCGCGGTGGATACACCGAACTCACCGACATAACCTTGCAGCACGGTGAACAGTGACCAGGTGAAGATGCTCAGGGCGTAGACTTTTTTCGAGCCGAATCGGTCCAGCAGCCAGCCACCGGGAATTTGCCCGGCCACGTAGGCCCAACCGAATGCAGAGAAGATATAACCGAGGGTGACCGCGTCGATGCCGAGGTCTTTCTGCAGGCTGGAGCCTGCGATGGCGATGGTGGCCCGGTCGGCGTAGTTGATCGTGGTCACCAGGAACAGCATGAGCAGGATCAAATAGCGGACGTGAGTCGGCTTGGTCGCTTGCATGTAGAAGTACTCCCACTAATTATTTTTTTTGCGGGTAATAGTTTTGTGTTTTTAGCGTGGGAGCCGGCAGGCGTCCGGCCCCCACTGGGTGCAGCGTCTTACGAGCCGATGTAGCTGGTTTTCACCACTGTGTAGAACTCTTGTGCATAGCGACCTTGCTCCCGCGAGCCATAGGACGAGCCTTTACGGCCACCGAACGGAACGTGGTAATCCACGCCTGCCGTGGGCAGGTTGACCATCACCATCCCAGCCTGGGAGTGGCGCTTGAAGTGGTTGGCGTATTTCAACGATGTGGTCGCAATGCCCGCCGACAAACCGAATTCGGTGTCGTTGGCCATGGCCAGTGCAGCCTCGTAGTCCGCAACGCGCACAACGTTTGCCACTGGACCGAAAATTTCTTCACGGCTGATGCGCATGGCGGCTTCGCTGTCGGCAAACAGCGTCGGTGCCAAGTAGTAACCCTCAGTGTCACACGTCACCAGGCCGCCACCGCTGACCAGCCGCGCGCCTTCGCTTTGGCCAATGTCGATGTATTTCAAGTCCTGATCCAACTGAGCTTGGGAAACCACCGGACCGATGTCGGTACCGCTTTTCAACGCGTGGCCAACCTTGATCGACTTCATGCGCTCGGCCATGGCCGCGACGAACTGGTCGTGAATACCAGCGGTGACGATCAAACGGCTGGACGCGGTGCAACGCTGGCCAGTGGAGTAGAACGCGCTCTGTACCGACAGCTCGACAGCTTGCTTGAGGTCGGCGTCGTCGAGAATGATCTGCGGATTCTTGCCGCCCATTTCCAACTGCACTTTGGCCTGGCGCGACACGCAGCTGACGGCGATCTGACGGCCCACACCGACGGAGCCGGTGAAGCTGATGCCGTCGACTTTCGGACTGTTGACCAGCACGTCGCCTACCACGCGGCCGCTGCCCATCACCAGATTGAACACACCGGCAGGGAAACCGGCGCGGGAGATAATTTCTGCGAGGGCCCAGGCGCAGCCCGGTACCAGTTCGGCCGGCTTGATGACTACGCAGTTGCCGTAAGCAAGCGCCGGGGCGATCTTCCATGCAGGAATGGCGATCGGGAAGTTCCACGGCGTGATCAGGCCGACCACACCGAGCGCTTCACGGGTGACTTCAACGTTGACACCCGGGCGTACCGACGGCACGTAGTCGCCGGACAAACGCAGGCACTCACCGGCGAAGAACTTGAAAATGTTACCGGCGCGGGTCACTTCGCCGATGGCTTCAGGCAAGGTCTTGCCCTCTTCCCGGGCCAGCAGGGTGCCGAGCTCTTCACGGCGCGCGAGGATTTCGCTGCCAACTTTATCCAACGCATCATGACGCGCCTGGATACCGGACGTGGACCACGCCGGAAATGCTGCGCGGGCGGCGTCGATGGCAGCGTTGACTTGAGTGACGTCAGCCTTGGCGTATTCACCAATGACATCAGACAACTCCGAGGGATTGAGGTTGGTGCAGTAGTCGGCGCCGGTTACCCATTGGCCGTTGATGTAGTTTTCGTAACGTTGGACTTGGGACACGAATCTTCTCCTGACGCAAAAGGCCGCTGATTACTCAGCGGCCTTGTGAATGGGTTATTGCGGACCTTGCTTGTCGATCAGCGCGGCCAAGGCTTCGTATTCTTCCGGCAGCAGGTCGGTCAGCGGCGTACGCACTGGGCCTGCGTCATAGCCAGCGATTTTTGCGCCTGCCTTGACGATACTCACGGCATAGCCGGACTTGCGGTTACGGATGTCCAGGTAAGGCAGGAAGAAGTCGTCGATGATCTTGGCGACGGTGGCGTGATCATCCTTGGCAATAGCGTGATAGAAGTCCATCGCGGTTTTCGGGATGAAGTTGAACACCGCCGAGGAGTACACCGGCACGCCCAGAGCCTTGTAGGCAGCGGCGTAAACCTCTGCAGTCGGCAGGCCGCCGAGGTAGCTGAAACGATCGCCCAAACGGCGGCGGATCGACACCATCAACTCGATATCGCCCAGGCCATCCTTGTAGCCGATCAGGTTCGGGCAGCGCTCGGCCAAACGCTCCAGCAACGGAGCGGTCAGGCGGCACACGTTACGGTTGTAGACCACCACACCGATTTTCACCGATTTGCACACTGCTTCAACGTGGGCTGCAACGCCGTCCTGACTGGCTTCGGTGAGGTAGTGGGGCAGCAACAACAGACCTTTGGCGCCCAGGCGTTCAGCCTCTTGGGCATATTCGATGGCTTGGCGTGTCGAACCGCCAACACCGGCGAGGATCGGCACGCTGGTGGCGCAAGTATCAACAGCGGTCTTTACCACTTGGGAATATTCGCTGGCCGCCAGGGAGAAAAACTCACCCGTGCCGCCTGCGGCGAACAATGCGGTGGCGCCGTAAGGGGCCAGCCATTCAAGACGCTTGATATAGCCCGCTTGGTGGAAGTCACCCTGGGCGTTGAAATCGGTCACCGGGAAAGACAGCAGACCGTGGGAGAGGATGGACTTCAGCTCTTGTGGATTCATTATTCGAACACCCTGGGTAAAGACTTTCTGTCGAAAGATTGTTGTTGGTTTTGGTGATGTCGTACGTCATCGTACAACTATAAAAAGATTCGTCAACTGCAATTCATCGGCCTTCGGTTTAAACGGTGTTGATAGAAGCGTTCTTGACGTAGGAAATTTATCCTCTATGCTCGTCAGTACTGTATATACATACAGCCATTACGGAAGATTCCTACGACATAGCAAGGAGCTAACATGTCAGATCTTGATCTCGTAGCACCCGAAAAAACTCAACCGATCCTGCGATTCGAAGGTGGCGAACACACCGCCATCGGCGACGACACACTGTTGCGCTTCAACACGAACGCCCCGGCGATTCCCGCCCGGCAAGTCGAACTGCACCTACCCAATGGGCTGGCACTGACTTACGGCCAAGTGATTGCCCTGGGCGGTGACTTCTATGGCATTCCTGGCAAGCCGATCAGCGATGGCGCCTCCCCTGCCGAGCGCGTGCAACGCTTCACCGCCGCCTTTAACTCGCTGGCAGTGTTGCCGGCCTCACGGGATGAAGCAGGAAAGATTCTCGCGGTGATGCAAAAGGAAATCAGCGCGGTCAATCAAGCCATTAAAGATGGCAAACAACCCCATGAAGCCTATGACGCGCTGGGTGATACGTTGTCCGAGGAATGGAACCGAATCACCGGGGGCGGCAGTACGGTATCGGCGCTGGTTCCGCTGGGCCGTTACCTGAAACTGGCGGCGGACAACGCCGATCACTTCGGCGAATGGGCGCTATCGGCCTACCTGGCGGGGCATACGGCAGCGTTGCAACAGGCCGTGATAGCGCATCAAACCGGTACCGATCAGGCACTGGAACTGGCGTATGCCATGAACAGTTTTGCTGATCACTTCTTGACCGATCTGTTTTCCGCGGGCCACTTGCGGGTGCCACGCAAGCAACTGGCGGCGGTGGTCACGCCGGAAGAGTTGGGCTCGCTGATCAGTCGCTTCATGCACGATGAAGACAGCAAATTCGGGCTGAAGGTGCGCAATGCCATAGGTGATGAGTGGCACGCCTATGGAGATAAGCGCTATTTCGATACCGTTGACGCAAACAATCGAGCACAGGTCAAACGCGCCGTTCAGGCATCCGCAGACGAGATCTTTGAGACCTTCATCAGTGGTATCGCGCCCTCCCCGGCCAACTTCAAGGCTCCACTGTATGTGCCGGATTTGAACGCAGCACAGAACCCGGCAAATAACTTTTCGCCATTGTTCAAGATGGAGGGTGACAAAGTGCTGCGCCGCAAGGACGTGAATGACCTGAACGACAAGCATTGGACCAATGATTGGTGGGGGTGGAGTACGTATTTGTTGCTTAAGGACTACAAGCCGAGTCCTCAGACCTAGACAGTACCGCTTGTCGATACTGTGCTTTCTAACAGTTATGCACAGTTCATACACGAGGGATAACAAACCTCAGGGGCTAAGGCATTAGCTCCTGAGGCGATTCGCTGTAGCTCTCCTGATACCTGAAGTCGCCGCATCAGGACGTCGCCATGCCCCATTCCGAATATGCCGACAACGGAACTGACACCACGAACATCAAGAGGTCGTAACGTGGCGCAGGTTCCAGTCCGTGCTTGATTCTGCTTCTAGAACTCATACTGAGAAGAGAGGTGCTTCATGAAAACCACTGATGAAATTTTCGGCCTACTGGCATCCGGTTTCGAAGCCAGTCGGGATGAAAAAGATCAAGACTTTGATCCCGATAGGCCTTTGGCTGAGCTGATCGCTGACAAGAAAGAAAGGCTTCGGGTGATCAACTCGTCAATGACGGAGCTTCATTTACAACTGCCCGACGACGTGGCCGAGAAACCAACACTGGACGAATTGGCTGCCTATATCCAATCCAGGCAACAGTCATAGAAAAACGCTGAATGGCACATCGCCACGCTAGACACCCTGATCACCAAGCCGCCCAGTGATACCAACCAGCGGCGGCTTGATCAGCCTGCCCTTTCAGCCTCTTCATGGGCATGGCGCAGCCGTTCACGGCTGTTAGTCAGGTGCAAACGCATCGCCGCCCGCGCCGCATCTGAGTCCTGGCGGGCAATCGCCTCGTAAATCTCTTCGTGCTCACGGCTCAGGCGCCCCATGTAATGCTGTTGATCATCATGGGCCAGGCGCGCCGAATTCAAGCGGGTACGTGGAATGATGCTGGTGCCCAGGTGCGTCATGATGTCGGTGAAGTAACGGTTGCCGGTGGAGAGTGCGATTTCCAGGTGAAATGCGAAGTCTGAGGCGACGGCATCGCCGGCGTGCGCGGCGCTTTCATTCAACGCATCGAGTGCTGCACGCATCGCAGCCAACTGCTCTTCGCTACGACGCAGGGCCGCCAGGCCGGCAGACTCGACTTCCAGGCTGATACGCAACTCCAGAATCGCCAACACATCGCGCAGGGTCACGACCGTGGCGGGATCAATCCGGAAACCGCTGGGGCTCGGCGTGTCCAGCACGAAAGTGCCGATACCATGACGGGTTTCCACCTGCCCCGCCGCCTGCAAACGTGAGATGGCTTCGCGCACTACGGTGCGACTGACGCCATGGGCTTCCATGATCGCGGACTCCGTGGGCAGCTTGTCGCCCCGTTTGAGTTCGCCGTCACGGATCTGCTCAGACAGCACCGTGACCAATTCCTGGGCAAGGCTGCGGCGCTTGCGGGGAAGACGAAGGGCGGTGCTGGCGTTTTCCATGTGGAATCATCTATCTCGGTTGAGTAAAGAGGCATCATAGCCCATGGCGGTTGTACGATCACCGTTCAGTCGCGACTTTCACTTATATCCTTCACGCAAAAAAATGCCCCGACACAAATCGAGGCATTTTTCAGGCACACCCGAAGGCAAACGCCGATTACTTCACCACTTTCAGGCTAGGCCGGCCGCTAGGACGCGGTGGCTCGGCATCTGGTGGTGGCAGATCATCACCTTCTTCGCTTTCGATCGATTCGTCGCCCTCGAAAGGTGACTCCAGATCAAACACCATGCCCTGACCATTTTCCCGAGCATAAATCCCAAGAATGGCGCCAATCGGCACGTAGAGCGTGTGCGGTACACCGCCAAAACGCCCTTCGAAACTGACCGCCTCATTGTCCATGTGCAGGTGGCGCACGGCACTCGGCGATACATTGAGCACAATCTGCCCGTCACTGGCAAAACCCTGCGGTACCTGAACCGCAGGAAATTCGGAATTGACCAGCATGTGCGGGGTGCAATCGTTATCCACAATCCACTCGTAGAGCGCGCGGACCAGGTAAGGTCGACTGGAGTTCATCAACGGCTCCTTAAGCCTTAGCGCATATCGCGTTCGACACCAGACAGACTTGCCTGGAAAGCCTCACGCGCAAACTGGCGCTCCATGTAATCAAGCAGCGGCTTGGCCGGCCGCGGCAGTTCAATACCGAGAATCGGCAAACGCCAGAGTATCGGTAATAGGCAGCAATCCACCAAACTTTGTTCCTCGCTGAGGAAAAAAGGTTTATCGGCGAACAACGGCGAAACGCCGGTCAGGCTCTCGCGCAATTCCTTACGCGCCACGACACGGGCCGCCTCTTTGCTGCGCGAATCCAGAATCACATCCACCAGCCCACACCAGTCGCGCTGGATCCGATGGATCAGCAGGCGACTGTTGGCACGCGCCACCGGATATACCGGCAGCAAAGGCGGATGAGGGTAACGCTCATCCAGGTATTCCATCACCACGGTCGACTCCCACAACGCCAGGTCACGATCGACCAGGGTGGGCAAGCTGCCGTAAGGGTTCACTTCGATCAGTTTTGGCGGATGACGGCCCGCCTCCACACTGATGATCTCGGCGCTGACACCCTTCTCTGCGAGCACGATACGTACTCGGTGGGAATAGTGGTCGGCGGGGTCGGAGTAACAGGCCAACCGATTGGTCACGCCCATGGCGGTCCTCCTCGCTTGTTGAAATTATCGGAAGCTCAAAAACGAGCGCGCCCAGAGAGCATCTCTGTAACGGCGGGTTAACCCGTTCGCTACGTATTCAGAGATGCCGCTGGGCGCGCAAGATTAACAGCAATTGCTTACGGTTGGATCAATGCACATCCTTCCAGTATTCGCGTTTGAGCAGATAGGCGAATACGAAGAAGAAAGCCAGGTACAGCAAGACGTAAGTACCGATGCGCTGGTGCTGCAGTTTGACCGGGTTGGCCGAGTAGGCCAGGAAGGTCACGAGGTTCTTGACCTTCTCGTCGAACTGCTCGTCAGTCAGCGAACCGGGGGTTTCGATCTTCAGTTGATCGCACGCTTCATGAGTCAAAGGCGTACCGGTCAACGGATCATATTGCTTCTTACCGTCTTCAACGACCTGGATCTGCTTGCATCCTACCACTTGCTTGCCCTGAAGGCCGACCAGAACGTTAGGCATGCCGACGTTCGGGAATACTCGGTTGTTCACGCGATAAGGCCGGGCCGGATCTTCGTAGAACGACTTCAGGTAGCCGTACAGCCAGTCGGTGCCGCGCACACGGGCTACCAGGGTCAGATCAGGCGGTGCGGCGCCGAACCAGGCCTTGGCGTCCGCCGGTTGCATACCGATATTCATGTGGTCGCCAATCTTGGCACCGGTGAACACCAGCTTATCCAACATCAGTTCGTGGGGAATGCCCAAATCATCGGCAACCCGCTCGTACCGCTGGAACTTGGCACTGTGACAGCCCATGCAATAGTTGGCGAACGTACGCGCGCCGTCTTGCATGGCAGCCTTGTCAGACACGTCGATATCGACTTTTTCCAGCTCCGGACCACCGTGCTCGGCAGCGAAGGACAGTAGCGGCAGCGCCGCAAGCATCAATGCAACGAATAATTTTTTCATCAGCCAGTCACCCTTTCCGGAACCGGTTTGGTCTTCTCAAGCCGGGTATAGAACGGCATCAGAATGAAGTAGGCGAAGTACAGGAAGGTGCAGACCTGCGACAGCAACGTACGTTCAGGAGTTGGCGCCAATACGCCCAACACACCCAGGATCACGAACGAAATGCAGAACACCCACAACCAGATCTTGCTCAGCCAGCCTTTGTAGCGCATGGATTTGACCGGACTTCGATCGAGCCAAGGCAACACGAACAGCACGGCAATGGCTGCACCCATGGCGATCACGCCCATGAGCTTGTCGGGGATGGCCCGCAAGATTGCGTAGAACGGCGTGAAATACCAAACCGGGGCAATGTGCTCAGGTGTCTTGAAGGCGTTGGCCTGTTCGAAGTTCGGCTTCTCCAGGAAATAACCGCCCATCTCCGGGAAAAAGAACACGATCGAGCAGAACACGAACAAGAACACGACCACGCCGACGATGTCTTTCACGGTGTAGTACGGGTGGAATGGGATTCCATCCAGCGGGATGCCGTTCTCATCCTTGTGCTTCTTGATGTCCACGCCGTCCGGGTTGTTAGAGCCAACTTCGTGCAACGCCAAGATGTGCAGAACCACCAAGCCTAGGATCACGATAGGCAAGGCCACCACGTGCAAGGCAAAGAAGCGGTTCAGGGTGATACCGGAGATCAGGTAGTCACCACGAATCCACTGGGTCAGATCGTTGCCGATAACCGGGATCGCGCCGAACAGCGAGATGATCACCTGGGCGCCCCAGTAAGACATCTGCCCCCAAGGTAACAGGTAACCCATGAAGGCTTCGGCCATCAGCGCCAGGTAGATCAGCATGCCGAAGACCCACACTAACTCGCGGGGTTTCTGGTACGAACCGTAGAGCAGGCCGCGGAACATATGCAGATATACGACGATGAAGAACATCGACGCACCCACGGCATGTAGCAATCGAAGGATCGCGCCATGATTGACGTCACGCATGATGCCTTCAACGGAAGCAAACGCCTCCTCCGCTGACGGGGTGTAACTCATCGTCAGCCATACACCGGTCACGATCTGGTTGACCAGCACCAGAAGGGCCAGGGAGCCGAAGAAGTAGAAGAAGTTGAAGTTTTTTGGCGCGTAGTACTTGCTGAGATGGTCTTCCCACATCTTAGTGGCGGGGAAGCGCGCATCTACCCAATCCATGAACTTGCTCATCACGCGTTCTCCTTATCGAGGCCAATGACAATAAGGTCGTCAGTTTCGTAGGTATGCGGAGGCACGGGCAGGTTCAAAGGAGCAGGCTGGGACTTGTAGACACGACCGGCGAGGTCGTAGTGAGAACCGTGGCACGGGCAGAAATAGCCGCCGACCCAGTCCTTCCCCAGATCTGCCGGCGCTACTTCCGGGCGGAAGGTGGGCGAGCACCCCAGATGGGTACATAGACCAACCAGTAGCAGAATCTCTGGTTTGATCGAGCGCACTTCGTTTTTGGCGTAGGCGGGTTGGTCGGAATTCTCAGATTTTGGGTCAGACAACTGGCCTTCGATCTTTTTCAGATTCCCCAGGATTTCCTCAGTACGACGAACGATGAAGACTGGCTGGCCGCGCCACTCAGCAATCATCTGCTGGCCTGGCTCGATCTTGCTGACATTCACCTTCACCGGTGCACCTGCGGCTTTCGCCTTGGCACTGGGAAACCATGACCCCACGAACGGGACCGCAGCCCCCACCGCTCCTGCAGCACCCACCACGGATGTGGCTGCTACTAAGAAGCGACGCCGGCCTGCATTCACGCCGTCATTGCTCATTCAGTCCTCTCCCATCAGCTTTTTGGCCTGTTAAATCAGGCGTCTACTAAGTATTGAATCTTTACTTATAAAAATTTTGTCGGATGGTAATGAAAAGCCCCACGTATGACAAGGGAATTGCCCGAGGCTCTGCCTCCAGGCCTTGTAGTATAGGGGGTCTACGGATGTGGCAAGTTGTCACGGCGAAAAATCTAGATAAATCGCAGGCAATAAAAAACGCCCAGCTCCGTGAGGAGGCTGGGCGTTTTTGTGGAACGTAAAGCGAATTAACGCTTCGAGTACTGCGGACGCTTACGCGCTTTACGCAGACCGACTTTCTTACGTTCAACTTCACGAGCATCGCGAGTAACGAAGCCAGCTTTGCGCAGAGCGCCACGCAGGGTTTCGTCGTACTGCATCAGAGCGCGAGTGATACCGTGGCGAATTGCGCCAGCTTGACCACTTACACCGCCACCGATAACGGTGACATAGATGTCGAACTTCTCAACAGTCTCGGTCAGTTCCAGCGGCTGACGAACTACCATGCGGGCAGTTTCGCGACCGAAGAAATTTTCCAGAGTGCGGTTGTTGATCGAGATGTTGCCAGTGCCCGGACGCAGGAAAACGCGTGCGGTTGCGGTTTTGCGACGGCCAGTGCCGTAATTTTGAGTCGCCGACATAATGAACTATTCCGTTAAAACTTCAGTTCTTGGGGCTGCTGAGCAGCATGAGGGTGTACAGCGCCCGCATAGACTTTCAGCTTGCGAAACATATCGCGACCCAGTGGGCCCTTAGGCAGCATACCTTTGACCGCGATTTCGATCGGGGCTTCAGGCTTCTTGGAGATCAGGCCTTCGAAGTTCGAAGACTTGATACCGCCTGGGAAACCGGAGTGACGGTAGTACATTTTGTCTTGCGCTTTGTTGCCGGTAACACGTACCTGCTCAGCGTTGATGATCACGATGTAGTCACCGGTATCAACGTGAGGGGTGTACTCAGGCTTGTGCTTGCCACGCAGACGGCTGGCGACTTCAGTGGCCAGACGACCCAGGGTCTGACCAGCGGCGTCGACGACAAACCAGTCGCGCTGAACTGTTTCCGGTTTTGCAGTAAAAGTTGTCATTCTTTAATAGCCTCAGGGGCCGCCCTGTAAATTAGACGGCGGATCTTACTGAATAGTGCGTACTTTGACAAGTCAAAGGCAGCCGGATACAGACGCTATCGGGGGCTCGGGTCGGCGCGTCCGTTCAACGGCAAGATTCTTCGGCAGGCGGCGCATCACTTCCACTGCAGAAAGAGGTGGGCAATTATGCAGATTGCGAAAAAAAATTCAACCTGCTTTTATGATTGTTTTCCCCGAAGGAGTACCCGATGGATTATCGACAGCTGGGCCGTACGGATCTGAACGTGAGCGCGATAGCCTTGGGCACCATGACCTGGGGCGAGCAAAACAGCGAGGCAGAGGCCTTCGCGCAGATCGAGCGAGCCAAGGCCGCGGGGGTCAACTTCCTCGACACGGCCGAAATGTACCCGGTGCCGCCCAAGGCCGACACCTATGCCACCACCGAGCGTTATATCGGTAATTACTTCAAAAGCCGTGGCGACCGTGCCGACTGGATCCTCGCCAGCAAGATCGCCGGCCCCGGCAACACCATCGACTACATCCGCGATGGCCACCTGCGCCACAACCGCAAGCACATCGTCGACGCCTTGGACGCCAGCCTCAAGCGCCTGCAAACAGACTGGATCGACCTCTATCAATTGCACTGGCCAGAGCGCAGCACCAATTTCTTCGGCCAACTGAGCTACAAGCACAAGGACGAAGACGACCTCACCCCACTGGAAGAAACCCTCGAAGCGCTGGACGAACAGGTAAAAGCCGGCAAGATTCGCCACATCGGCCTGTCCAATGAAACCCCATGGGGCACCATGAAATTCCTCGCTTTGGCCGAAGCCCGTGGCTGGCCCCGTGCAGTGTCGATCCAGAATCCCTACAACCTGCTCAACCGCAGCTTTGAAGTGGGCCTGGCGGAAGTCGCCATTCGTGAACAGTGCGGCCTGCTGGCCTACTCGCCCCTGGCATTCGGCATGCTCAGCGGTAAATACGAAGGTGGTGCACGCCCGGCGAAAGCGCGTCTGACGGAATACAGCCGTTTCAGCCGTTACTTCAACCCGCAGTCGGAAGCGGCTTGCAGCCGATATGTTGCACTGGCTCGGGAGCATGGCCTGGACCCGGCGCAGATGGCGTTGGCGTTCGTGACCCAGCAACCGTTCGTGACCAGCAACATTATTGGCGCAACGTCGCTGGAGCAACTGGACAGCAACATCGCCAGTGCTGATCTGACGCTGTCGAAGGAAGTACTGGAAGGGATTGAGGCGATTCAGAAGGATCATCCGAATCCTGCGCCTTGATTGATCTGTAGACCGCTATCGGGGGCAAGCCCCCTCCCACATTGGCATGCACTCCACGTGTGGGAGGGGGCTCGCCCCCGATGACGCTCCAAGACCAGCAAAAAATCAAAGCGCCCGCGCAATGATCTCCTTCATGATCTCATTGGTCCCCGCATAAATCCGCTGCACCCGAGCATCCGCCCAGGCTCGTGCAATCGGGTACTCCCACATAAAGCCGTAACCGCCGTGCAACTGCACGCATTCGTCGAGCACCTTGCATTGCAGGTCAGTGGCCCAGTACTTAGCCATCGCAGCTGTAGGCACATCCAGCTTGCCCTCCAGGTGCAGCGCCATGCATTTATCGACAAACACTCTGCCGATCTGAATCTCAGTCGCCATCTCCGCTAACTTGAACCGCGTGTTCTGGAAATCGGCAATCGCTTTGCCGAACGCTTTGCGTTCACGGGTGTACTCCAGCGTCCATTGCAACGCCGCTTCGGCTGAGGTGATCGCGCCGATGGCCACGGTCAATCGCTCCTGGGGCAGTTCCTGCATCAAGTAGGCGAAGCCCATGCCCGCCTGGCCCAACAGGTTTTCCTTGGGCACCCGCACGTCCTGGAAGAAAAGCTCCGAGGTGTCCTGGGCCTTCATGCCGACCTTCTCCAGCCGCTTGCCCTTGGCGAAGCCGTGCGTGTCAGCCTCCACCAGAAACAGGCTGGTACCCTTCGCGCCGGCCTTGGGATCGGTCTTGGCCACGACGATTACCAGCTCGGCCAGATAGCCGTTGGTGATAAAGGTCTTGGAACCGTTGATCACATACTCGTCGCCATCCAGCACGGCGGTGGTCTTGACCCCTTGCAGGTCGGAACCGGCACCCGGCTCGGTCATCGCGATGGCGGTGACCATCTCGCCGGAGATCAATTTGGGCAGGTATTTGTGCTTCAGCGCCTCACTGCCGTAATGCAGGATATAAGGCGCGACGATGTCCGAATGCAGAGAGAAACCAATACCGGTCAGGCCCAGCCGACTGATCTCCTCAATCACCACCGCACTGTAGAGAAAGTCCGCACCCAACCCGCCATACGCCTCTGGAAGATGGGAGCACAGCATCCCCGCCTCCCCTGCCTTGCTCCATAGAGTGCGGTCGATATACCCCTGTTTTTCCCATTGCCCATGGAACGGCGCAGCGTCTTTTTCGAGGAAGGTGCGCACGCTCTCGCGAAAGAGTTCGTGCTCAGGACTGAACAAAGTTCTGGGAATCATGGGTCACCTGCGTGGATTGTCGGACAAAAACAAGCCCACAGAGCCTATGCCGCGAAAGCATGACAGGACACTGGACACATGCGACAAAAAATAAGACGATCCAGCCGTCTGGTGACCACTTTCCCCTATAAGAATAAATGAAATTATGTCTAACCAAATCTCCACGCCCCTGAGGCGCGTCAGCATTTTGGCCATTGATCGGGTATTCGCTTCGACCCTCATGCAAGCCAAGGATTTCTTCCACCTAGCAAGCCTGCGTTATGGCAAACAGCAAGGCCTGGGCCTGACGCCGGCGTTTGAAACACGCCTGGTGAGCCCGGATGGGCAATCGGTGCGCAGCTTCAGCGATGTGATCATGCCCGTGGACGGCGGCCTCGAAGACGCCGACATCATCGTATTACCGGCCTTCTGGGATGACTTCGACGCCCTGTGCACCCGCTACCCCCAAGTGCTGCCGTGGCTGCGTGACCAACACGCTCGCGGCGCCGTGCTCTGTGGCGAAGCCACCGGGGTGTTCTGGCTGGCCGAAGCTGGACTGCTCGATGGCAAGGAGGCGACCACCTACTGGCGCTTCTTCAATGCATTCAGCGAACGCTTTCCCAAGGTCCAGCTCAACCAGGACAAGCACCTCACCGACGCCGACAACCTGTATTGCGCCGGTGGCACTACCTCGGCGTGCGACCTGTATATCTACCTGATCGAACGCTTCTGCGGCGCCAACATCGCCCAGGCCGTGGCCCGTGACATTCTCTACGAAGTGCAGCGCAGCTACTCGCCGGGGCGTATCGGCTTTGGTGGGCAGAAGCTGCACCAGGACGTGATCATCCTGCAGATCCAGCATTGGCTCGAAGAGCATTTTGCCGACAAATTCCGCTTCGAAGACGTCGCCCGGGAGCACGGCATGAGCATCCGCAACTTCATGCGGCGCTTCCAGACCGCCACCGGCGATAAGCCGCTGCATTACCTGCAACGACTGCGTATCGAGACGGCCAAGGGCCTACTCTCGGGCAGTCGCAAGAGCATCAAGACCATCAGTTATGAGGTGGGTTACGACGATGCGAGTTTCTTTGCGCGGTTGTTCAGGCAACACACGGAGTTGTCGCCA
This sequence comes from Pseudomonas sp. TE3911, assembly GCF_054062775.1. NCBI lineage: Bacteria > Pseudomonadati > Pseudomonadota > Gammaproteobacteria > Pseudomonadales > Pseudomonadaceae > Pseudomonas > Pseudomonas sp. TE3911. The sequence continues at coordinate 4,479,556 of NZ_JBSSFP010000001.1, forward strand.
AACCAATATCGCCAGCAGTTCCAGCAGGCCGCGTAAGCAAATACGGGAGGGGGCTTGCCCCCGATAGCGGCGGATCAGTCAGTGCATCTGTTACTGAAAGACCGCTATCGAGGGCAAGCCCCCTCCCGCATTTTTTACTGTGTCGGTCTTAGGGTTTGTGCCCGCGCGACAGGAACTCGTGGGACTGCATCTCAAGCAAGCGGCTCAGTGTGCGCTGGAACTCAAAACTCAAGCGGCCGCCGGTATACAGGTCCTTGAGCTCGACTTCCGCCGAGATGATCAGCTTCACGTTACGGTCGTAGAACTCATCGACCATGTTGATAAAACGACGCGCGATGTCGTCGGTGGTGACGCTCATCTGTTCCACGCCGCTCAAGATCACCGCGTGGAAAATCTTGCCCAGTTCGATGTAGTCGTTCTGGCTACGCGGACCGTCGCACAACTGGCGGAATTCGAACCAGGCCACGTCATCGCAGGTACGCAGCGCGATGATTTCGCGGTTCTCGATCATCAGCTTGTCGTTTTCCACCGCCTGGGTGCATTCCGGCGTCAGCGCGCGAAAGCTTTTGCGCAGGCTTTCGTGGGCGGCTTCATTCAGCGGGAAGTGGAACAGCTCCGCTTGCTCCAGATGGCGCAGGCGGTAGTCAACACCGCTGTCGACGTTGACGATCTCGGTATTCTGCTTGATCAACGCGATGGCTGGCAGGAAGCGCGCACGTTGCAGGCCGTCTTTGTACAAGCCGTCCGGCACGATGTTCGAGGTGGCGACCAGGGTCACGCCGTTCTTGAACAGCTCTTCCATCAGGGTGCCAAGGATCATGGCGTCGGTGATATCGGAGACGAAGAATTCATCGAAGCAGATCACCCGCGCTTCATCGGAGAAGCGCTTGGCGATGATGGTCAGCGGGTTTTTCTCACCCGGCAGGGTCTTCATCTCTTCGTGCACACGCTTCATGAAGCGGTGGAAGTGGGTGCGGACCTTTTCCTTGAACGGCAGCGCTTCGAAGAAGGTGTCGACCAGATAGGTCTTGCCACGGCCCACGCCGCCCCAGAAATACAGGCCTTTGACCGGCGCATGGTCTTTCTTGCCAAACAGCTTGCTGAGCATCCCTGGCTTGCTTTGCGAGGCCGCAACCAGGTCGTCGTACAGACGTTGCAAATGACGCACCGCCGTTTCCTGGGCCGCGTCATGGAAGAACTCAGGGCGTTTCAGATCAGCTTGATATCGTTCTAGGGGCGTCATAATTTCGTTAGCAAGGCAACAAAAACGGGCCGTCACTGTAACGACGGCCCTGGATAATGGCAATCAACCCTTGGTCGGGTTAATCCTCGATTGGGGTCAACGCGATGCGCAACGCTTGGATGGCGGCATCGCGGGTCGCGCTGTCGGCGAACTGAGCGCTGTCGGCCACGGCCGCGCCGTCCAGCCAAACGCTGAAGCCCAAGGCTTCAGGACGCACGTCCAGCATCACGCCACTTTGCAGCTGCTTGGTCACTGCGCCAGCGGCTTTACCGTCGGCAAAGTTGCGCGACAGCAGCAGTTGCTCGCCATCGGCAGCCAACAGGCGGAAGCGGAAGCTGCCGTCGTCTTCGCGAAAGCTCACAAAGCGCGCTGCTTTTGCGGCTTTCTTCTTGGTGCTGACGGGAGCAGCAGCCTGCTCGACGAATGAACGCAAGCCAACCGCCTCACGCAACTCGGCGAGGAAAGGTGCGGCCACGGCACGGGCCTTCTTGGCGCCGACCAGCAGCAGGTCTTCCATGTCCGACGGGCGCGACATCAGTTGATGATAGCGTTCGCGGGCTTCGCCCAGTTGGCCGTCCAACAGCTGGAACAGACGGCTCTTGGCCTCGCCCCAGCCCAGGCCTTGCAGCAGCTCGCCGCGAAACTCTTCTTCCTGGGCCTTGCTGGCAAACGCCTGATAGAGGGTGAACAGGTGCGAGTTGTCCGGGTCCTTGGCTTCGCCAGGTGCGCGCGAATCGGTGACGATCCGCGAGATGGCGTCTTTCATGTCCTTGGCGCTGGTGAACAACGGGATGGTGTTGTCGTAGCTCTTGGACATCTTGCGGCCGTCCAGGCCCGGCAAGGTGGCGACGCTTTCTTCGATCAACGCCTCGGGCATGGTGAAGAATTCTTTGCCGTTGCCGAACAGGTGGTTGAACCGCTGGCCGATGTCGCGGGCCATTTCCACGTGCTGGATCTGGTCACGGCCGACCGGCACTTTGTGTGCGTTGAACATCAGGATGTCGGCCGCCATCAGCACCGGATAGCTGTACAAGCCCATGGTGATGCCCGCGTCCGGGTCTTCGCCGGTTTCCACGTTCTTGTCCACCGAGGCCTTGTAGGCGTGGGCGCGGTTGAGCAGGCCCTTGGCGGCGACGCAGGTCAGCAGCCAGGTGAGCTCGGGGATCTCTGGAATGTCGGACTGCCGGTAGAAGGTCACTCGATCCACATCCAGGCCACCGGCCAGCCAGGTCGCAGCGATTTCCATGCGCGAGCGCTGGATGCGCTGCGGGTCATCGCATTTGATCAGGGCGTGGTAGTCGGCCAGGAAGTAGAAGGAATCGGCGTTGGCGTCCTGGCTGGCCAGGATCGCCGGGCGGATCGCACCGGCGTAGTTGCCCAGGTGCGGCGTGCCAGTGGTGGTGATGCCGGTGAGGATACGGGTACGAGTCGTCATGGGTAATCGCTTATCAGACTGCTATCAATTCGAGAGGCGCGGCAGTACCAGATCCTTGAGATCGGTCAGCTTGCCATGAAAAAAGTGTCCGCATTCTGCCACTTTCAGCAGCTCATGGGGGCGATTCAGAGCCGCGGACCAGTCGTAGACGAGTTGCGGCTCGACCACTTCGTCGGTTTCCGGCTGGATCAGGGTCAACGGGCAGCCTTGGGGCAGTACATCCGTGTCGCGCAGGCGCATCACAGCGGCAGCGACCATAAACAGGTGTGCGAGTTTTTCGCCCTTGGCTTCCAGGCGACCACCGAGGCTGGCTGCCACATAACCACCGAAGGAAAAACCAAGTAAGGTCATCGGCAGTCCGGGATGTTTTTCCCGCAGCCAGGTAGCGGCCGCTTCAGCATCGTCGACTTCGCCAGTGGCCATGTCGTGGGTACCGGCACTCGCACCGACGCCACGGTAATTAAAACGCAGCGTAATCAAACCGGCGTCGCGGGCGGTACGTTGCAGGGTCGAAACGACTTTATTGAGCATGGTCCCGCCCTGCACCGGATTAGGGTGGCAGATCAGCGCCAGGCCACGTGGCTCGGGGTGATCCAGGTACAGGGCTTCCAATTGGCCTACCGGGCCATCGATCAAAACGGGGGTTTCACGCATGAGCAAGGAATGAACTCCGTGACCTCTCAAAGGGTCGACTCGTCTAGCTAAAAGTCTGTGCATGGCATCATTGCGAGCTTAATCGCGGTATACAGCGCAGGTTTGAGCCGTTAACGTAAAGCAAAGCCGTTTATAGAGGAAGGACTCGTGGAACACTCGCTCTTAGTTTGGTTGTTGCCGACTCTTGCCCTGGTTGCCGGTGTCGCCATTGGATTCCTGGTTGCTCGCCTGCTGCCGAATGCCGCGCCTAACCGCACGCAGCGTCAGTTGGATGACATTCAGGAACGTTTTGACAGTTATCAGAACGAGGTTGTTACCCACTTCAACAGCACCGCAAACCTGGTCAAGAAGCTCACTCAGAGCTATCAGGAAGTACAGGATCATCTCGCCGATGGCGCCAATCGCCTCGCCCTCGACGACATCACTCGTCAGCGTCTGCTGGCTGCGCTGCATTCCGATGCACCGCAAACTCCGCGGGAACGCCTGACCCCACCTCGGGAAAACCAGGAGCCACCACGGGACTACGCGCCAAAAACGCCAAACGCCCCAGGGATGTTGGATGAGCATTACGGCTTGAAGAAGTAAGTTATTTTCAAGCAATAAAAAAGCCCGGTTGATCGATGATCAACCGGGCTTTTTGTTGGGCCTCGCCCTTGCGGGAGGGGGCTTGCCCCCGATAGCGGTAGATCAGTTGATACATGTGCAGACTGACACACAGCTATCGGGGGCAAGCCCCCTCCCACATTGGTTTTCAGGCCACGGGCTGTTCTTGAAGCCACCCTGCCTCGATGCGCACATGCCGCCCATGGAAGCGCTTGAGGCTGCTGCGGTGGCCGACACTGACAATGCTCAGCCCCGGCAACTCATCAATCAGCGCCTTATACAGCGTCGCCTCATCCTCTTCATCCATCGCGGAAGTCGCTTCGTCCATGTACAGCCATTGCGGCGCGAACAGCAAGGCACGGGCAAAGGCCAGGCGTTGTTGCTCGCCCGGTGAAAGCATGCGTTGCCAGTGGTTGGCCTCGTCCAAACGCGTGACCAGGTGCGGCAGGCGGCAGGTTTGCAGGACCTGTGCATAACGTTCTGCCGGGTAGGTGCTGTCGTCCTGTGGATAACTCAACACGGATTTCAACGTACCAATCGGCAGGTAGGGCTTCTGCGGAAGGAACAGATAACGCGCCGCCGGCATGCGAATGCTGCCGTAACCCTCCAGCCACAGATGGCCCATCGCGCGCAGCAAGGTGCTTTTACCGCTGCCGGAACGGCCGCTGAGCATCAGGCGCTGGCCTGGTTCAACAATCATGTTGGCGTCGGTCAGCAAGTGGCGACCATCACTCAGGTTCATGCCCAAGCCCTGCACTACCAGACGCTCGCCCTCCGCGCTGACCTCTATGGCTGCCGGGCGTTGCTCGTTTTCACTCATGGCTTGCTGGAAGCTCAGCAGACGGTCACTGGTAGCACGCCAGGCGGCCAGGTCGGTGTAAGCGCTGATAAACCAGCTGAAGTTACTTTGCACGTTGCCGAACGCCGAGTTGATTTGCATGAGCTCACCCAGTTCGATCTTGCCGGCAAAGTACCGTGGCGCGGCCACGACAAATGCAAAGACAATCGCAATCTGCTCATAGCCGGCGGTGAAGAATGTCAGGCGCTTGGACACCTTCATGATGTCCCAGAAGTTGTGCCAGACCTTGCCGAAACGCGCGCTCAAGCGCTGGTTCTCGTTGGGCTCGCCGTTGTACAGGGCAATGCTCTCGGCATTCTCGCGCACCCGCACCATGGAGAAACGTAGGTCAGCTTCGAAACGTTGTTGTTGGTTGCTCAAGCCAATCAAGCGGCGACCGATCAGATGGGTCAACCAACTGCCGACACCGGCGTAAACCAACGCACACCAGAACATGTAGCCGGGGATGGTGATGCCGAACACTTCAATGCTACCCGACACGCCCCACAGGATGACGGAGAACGACACGAGGCTGACGACATTGCGCAGCAGCCCGAGGCCAAGACTTAACGTGTTCGAGGTGAAGCTATTGAGGTCTTCCGAAATACGCTGGTCCGGGTTGTCGGTGTAACCGCCCTGCTCCAGCTGGTAGTAGTTTTTTTGGCTTAGCCAACGCGCAAAATGCTTTTCAGTGAGCCACGCCCGCCAGCGAATGGTCAGCATCTGCGTCAGGTAAAGACGGTACACCGCGGCGAGAATGGCCACCGCTGCGATGCCGCAAAAATAGCCGATCTGCTGCCAGAAAGCGGCGGTGTCTTTGTTCTCAAGGGCGTTGTAGAAGTCCTTGTACCAGTGGTTGAGCCACACGGAAATCGCCACGCTGAACAGCGACAGGGCGATCACCGCTGCCAGCAACAACCAGGCCTTACCTTTCTCTTCACTGTGCCAATAGGGCGTGATCATCGCCCAGGTTCGCCGAAAAAATTGCCCACGAACAGCGTCGTTGACCGCAGAGTACTCAGCGTTCTGATTCATCGTTCAGGCTCGTAGGAAAGAAGGCAGGCGTTTGAACCGATCATAGTTGATCGGTTCAGGGCTCCGTGCGGCCTGAAGCGGGTTGTTCAGCCTAGGTTCAGCGTCGTACCGGACGTTTCTGCAGCTTGCGTTGCAGGGTGCGGCGGTGCATGCCCAGGGCGCGGGCGGTAGCGGAGATGTTGCCTTCGTGCTCGGTCAGGACACGCTGAATGTGCTCCCACTGCAGGCGGTCCACCGACATCGGGTTTTCCGGCACCAGGGTGTCGAGGTCGGCATGCTCGGAGAGTAAGGCGGCCAGCACATCGTCGGCGTCCGCCGGTTTGCACAGGTAATTGCAGGCGCCGCGCTTGATGGCCTCGACGGCGGTGGCGATGCTGGAGTAACCGGTGAGAATCACCACGCGCATTTCCGGGTCGAGTTCCAGCAGCTTGGGCAGCAGCACCAGACCGGAGTCGCCGTCCATCTTCAGGTCGAGCGCGGCGTAGTCCGGCAAATCGGCCTGTGCGATGGTCAGGCCTTCTTCAGCCGAACCTGCGGTGCTCACACGAAAGCCGCGACGGCTCATGGCGCGCGCCATCACGCGGGTAAAGGTAGCGTCGTCATCTACCAGCAGCAGGTGCGGCAGTTCTTCGCCTTCGACTTGGATCTCGTCACTCATCGATATCTCCTCGTGCAACACGGGGCAGGCGCAGCTCGGTGAGCGTACCGCCTTCCTCATGACTATAGAGCTTCACTGAGCCACCCGCGCGGGTCACGCTGGCCTTGCTCAAAAACAGGCCCAAGCCGAAGCCTTTGCCCTTGGTGGTAAAGAAAGGTTTGCCGATCTGCTCGGCAATGGCCAGCGGCACACCGGCGCCGTGGTCACGAATGCTGATGGTCACGTTTTCTGCGTCCCAATCCAACTGTACGCCAAGGCCTTCCGGGCAGGCGTCGGCAGCATTGTTCAGCAGATTGAGCAGCGCCTGAGTCAGGTCCGGCGGCGGCGCCATGCGCGGTACGGTGCCCTGCCCCAGCAGACTGAAACGATAACTGGCTTCGGGACGCATCAGGTGCCAGCGGTTGAGCGCTTCGTCGAGCCACTGTGTCACGTCCTGCATCTCCACCGCCAGGCGGCGATTGGCTTCGGCGGCGCGCACCAATTGCTGCAAAGTCTGCTTGCACTGCTTGACCTGCTCGCGCAATACGCCGAGGTCTTCTTGCAGCGCAGGATCGGGGTGGTCCTGAACCATTTCGTTAAGCAGCACGCTCATGGTGGCCAGCGGTGTACCCAACTCGTGGGCGGCTCCGGCGGCCTGGGTGGCAACGGCCAGCAGTTGCTGGTCGCGCAGGCCTTCTTCACGGCGAATGGCGCGCAGTTCTTCCTGGCGGCGCAGTTCTTCGGCCATGCGCGCGGCGAAGAAGGTGATAACGGCGGCAGACAGGGCAAAACTCAGCCACATCCCATAGATCTGCAGGTTTTCCCGGGCAATTGGGAACGTTTGCAGCGGGTAGAACTGTGCCAGCAGCAAGGTGTAGAGGGTCAGGGCGATACCCGACAGCACCACCGAGTAGCGCCACGGCAACGTCACGGCGGCGATGGTCAACGGCACCAGGTAATAAGACACGAACGGGTTGGTGGAGCCACCGGAGAAATACAGCAACACACTGTGGATAAACAGATCGCAGGCCAGTTGCAGCGCGTATTCGAGTTCGGTCACCGGCCATGTAGTGCGCAAGCGGATGGCAGTGAACACGCACAGCACGATAGAGAAACCAAGGGTCACGCCCAGTTGTAACCACGGCAGCGGCAGCAGGTCGAACCAATAGGCAAGCCCGACCGAACCGGCCTGTGCGGCCAGTACAAGGGTACGAATGAACGTCAGGCGCCAGAGATTCTGGCGGGTGGCGGAAGTCAGTTTTACGGCGGCGAGCATGAGCTCTCCCGGTGAGCGCAGCTGGTAGATCGCATCGAGTATAACCAAGACACGACGATGGCAGGGTGCGTGCGGCAAACCGCCACAGCACCTTCGCACACATATTCTGCGGCATTCATTCAGGAACCGCTGTGAACGACGGACCACCCAAGGCGCATTTCCCACGCGTCACTCAGGAGGTGCCCATGACTGTAATTGATCACAGCAGGACCGAGGGCTGGTTACGGAAGCTCTGAAATGGAACTTCAGCTACAGGCCCACCGCTTCCACCCGGCAAGGCGCAGTCGCTGAGCCTGGCAAACGGCCCTTCTACAATTTGTTTGTATTGTGTAAACCCGAAGAACCCCACGTCGCCGTCTACAGTCATACCGAACACGAATATCCCAAGGAGCTTCCATGTCTCGTTTCAATCGCAGTGCAGCCGTTCTCACCCTCAGCGCGCTGGCCAGCCTTCCGGCGCTGGCCGCCGATGAGCTGCATTACAACCAGATCTCTCTGCGTGCCGAAGTCAGCCAGGAAGTGGCCCGCGACAAGATGATCGTTACGCTCTACACCGAGTCCCAGAACAGTGACCCGGCCAAACTCGCCGCCACTATCACCACCGCCATGAACACAGCGCTGGGCCAGGCTCGTGAAGTCAAGGCTGTGACTCTGCGCCAGGGCAGCCGCAACAGCTACCCGATCTACGACAACAAGACCCAGAAAATTACCGGCTGGCGTGAACGTGCCGAACTGCGTCTGGAAAGCGCGGACTTCCCGGCACTGTCCAAACTCACAGGCGAGCTGCTGAGCACCCTGAAAATGGACAGCATGGATTTCGCGATCGCCGACAGCACCCGCAAGGCCAGCGAAGACGCCCTGCTCAAGGACGCGGTGGCTGCCTTCAAAGCGCGCGCACAACTGGCCACCGACGCCCTGGGCGGCAAGGGTTACAAAATCGTCAACCTGAACTTCAACACCAATGGTTATCCACAACCCTACGCACGCGGGGCGATGATGATGAAAGCCGCCGAGATGGATTCTGCACCGACGCCGGAAGTCGAGGCCGGTACCAGCCAGGTCAACATGAGCGCCGACGGGGTGATCGAAGTCTTGCAGTAACCGTTTCAATTCATAAAAACGGCGCAGCCTGATGGCTGCGCTTTTTTTTGCCTGTCATTCCATCAATGCAATAACGCCAAGCGGCGCCCGTCAAACAAACCACACTTTAATAGGATCACCGCTATCAAAGAGGGCGATGCCGATACAGCTGCCCCCGAACGAAGCAGACCTATACTTAAAAATAAATTGCACATAAAACGCCAACATAAAAATTGAACCGTTGCCTTGTGGGCTGCCACTTAGTTAAGCCAACCACTTCTAACTCACTGCTTAACTAATCGAACACACCAACAGGAACCATTCACACAACTTTTATGCTTCGGCGCAAAACACGAAAACCGTAAATTTCAATTACAACACAACTCCATTCAGGCACAGGGCAACCAGGCACCGCCAAGAAGTCGGAACAAACACTTATGCCTGATAGATCGACATAGAAAACATTATTCGAGCGCTCATAAGGATGATGGGATTGCGAGAGTTAACCCAATGGAAACGACGCGAAACATAATCTAACCAGCACCAAAATACCGGCAGTTGAAAACAATAGTCACACCGAAGCTATTGCTTGGCGACAGACGATTAACACTATGACATCCACGAGTAAAATGAGCCTTTAATGAACATACATTCAGCGTCCCCACTTCCACCTGCACATCGCCACCATGCTCATTCAATCAGCGCTCCCCCCTCTTCACAGAATATAACTGAGAGCGGAAGGGGCACCTCACGCCATACGACGAGTCCGGCCACGCCCAGCAATCCTGAAGCAGCTGTCCAAACAAGAGTGATTTATGGGTCAGACACTTTATCTGCGCCTTCGGCTGGCTACACCCTGCAAGAACGCAAGCAGCGCATCAATGATTACGCTTTTCGCGTCATGATGCTGACTGAAAAAATACCCAGCATCCATCAGGGTGAAAGAAGCGTTAACTTCCAGAATGCCCGACTGTTCATGGAGCCCGCCGGCTACTTCAGCGGTGGTTTATTGGCCGCGGGGTACGACCCTCATGAAAAATTCACGGTGACGTTCTCTTCCTACACGGGAATGGGAAAGCCGGAAAACCTGAGCAGCAGGTCGGAGCGCACCTACTTTGCATGGGAAATTGCAGCAGGTGCTTTAGCGCACGATAAAGTGCAACGGGGCGGCCCGGTCAACTTCAACGAAATGGATATAGCGGCGAAGGATAAAAGGAAGATCGACCAACTGGAGTCGGTTGGTAAAACCCTTCAAAATCATTGGGAAAATGAAGTATCCAAACCCATGCGCGATCCTTCGGGACCACTGGCGGCCATCTCTGGAGAAGCGGACGCGTATGTTGTAAAGGGAACATTGCAAAGCCTGCGCAGTGATATAGGGAGCTTTAACAAGTTAAGCCCTCAAGGGCAACAAGCGGTCGCGCGCACCCTGGACAACAACTCGCAAGTCATCATTCCAAACGTATACGGCTATCCAATGTCAGGATATGCCTTTATTGCGTACACCCCTTATGATGGAAATTATGAACACCGGCCCAACCAAGGGTTAATGATTGACATCAAGAATGGTTCTGTCCATGAATTACATGGTGATGCAGATTTTGCAAGCTGGGCTAAAGACAACCACGCCAACTTACTGAGAAGTTTTAATACCCGAGACATACAAGGAGGCAAGGATTCGCACTGGCCAAGTGCGGCCTATGTGCTTGATACGTTAATCTCAGGAGCCAATGCCCACTTCCCTGGTTATCACAACTTTCTTTCAGATGAGGAGATACCGGCGGCGCAACTATTTAACTACACCCGAGCCCGAGGCGGTGATTATCGGTTGAAGTTTGGCACCTTGAACAATGGCGTGGCCTCTCACTATCAAGCGGTGAATGCCAAGAATGCGTTATGGTCCGACCAGACTGAAGTCTTTGGTTCCTCGCAGCAGGACTGGAAGTCTGCGAAAGACTTCTGGGGTAATACATTCGGGTACGTCCCTGTCATTGGCAACACGGGCAACATCGTATTCGGCGTCCATGATGGCCTCTACGGTATGACGGCAGAAGATCGTGTGGGAGGCAATGCAGCAGCGGTCATATCAAGCCTGCAATTAGCCCATGAACTTGCTCCAGGCGCTGTAGAGTCCGGACTGAGTGACACCCTCAAGGGTACTGGCCTCCCGAGTGCCGAAAATTACACCTGGAAGCGAAACTCGCAGACACACGACTTTGAGTTCGTGAACGCTCCCAAGCCCCCAAAAAATACCGATGACATCAGCGTTCCAACTAAAGGACTGCCTGGCAACCGGCTGCGCCCCAGCCAAGCGGGGAACATCAGCCAGCACGCGGTGCCGGACGGCGAGCAACTGATCAAAAACACTGCACCCAACGCCAAGGGTATTTATCAGATCAAGGATGCGAGCACAGGCGCCGACCGCTGGCTCATCCGCTACGCCGACGCAACCGGCACCAGCAAGGTGTACGAGATCCGGGAGGATTTCAAACTGAGCAACAACTATGTGCAGATCATTGACCGCGAAACCAGACTGCCAGTGACGACTGTCCACTCTTCGGGCAATGGCGAATGGGTGTCGGCCAAAGGAAACGGCGGTATCAGGTTGCCCTGGGGGCGCAGCATCTCACCCCCACAAATCGAGGAAATAAAGCCCACACCGTCCTTTGCCAATCATTTCCTCAATACCGACGGCAAACAGATGGAAGGTTCCGCAAGAGTCGATGAATTCTTGAAAATCAAAGCGGGAACCAACTACGACTTCGCCACTACCAATTTCGAGGTCAGCGGAAGCCGCCCCAGAGCGAATTTCAAGGTGTTTTGGAACATCGACGAGACTGGATTTTCCGTTGAATCGGGTGAAAAGGCACAGCTCACGGAACACAGCTCCAGCGAATACTCACCCAACTTTGTTTTGGATATAAACCGCAATCCCTACAGCGTCACCTCGACCGAAAATGGGCTAACCGAGACCCTGCAACTGGACGCCACGGCGGGTTCGGCCGAAAGCATCAGGCAAGCGAGGCTCAGGCAGTTTGAGAGCGCAATTGCTGATGCGGACCTACGTGCGCGCATTTCCGAAGTAGCCCATCAAGGCTCAATAGCCCCGGCCACCATTGAATTGAACGGCAGTTCGGTACTGCAGGATGGCTACTACTTTGGCGCTGACGACACCCAGTTCCACATCAATCACGATGTGTCTAATGGCGGGTCCGATAGTGTGACGACGGTCCGGATCACCTCCAAAGGGCACCTCTCCAACCCGGAAAAAGATATCAACCGTGTTCCGGGTGTGGAGGTGATCATCAAGAGAACGTTCACGATCCGGGAAGGCAATGATCTGGATAGTTTATTCACGATCGACAAAGACGCCCCCACTCACATCGAAGTAGTGGTCGCCCCATAGCCGAAGCCTGGCTACAACGCCCCCTTACATGACGCCCCTGAACGGCGGTAACCTCGGTCACCGCCGTTTTCATTTGGCTACGGTTACATGCCTGCCACTTCAGGGGTCTCCATGGAAAGAATCGCCTTAAAACCGCTCCTCCTCGCCGCCGGCCTGCTGGCGTTCATGCCAATGGCCCAGGCCGCCAGCACCCTGGTCTATTGCTCCGAAGCGAGCCCCGCCGGATTCGATCCCAGCCAGTACACCAGCGGCACTGATTTTGATGCTTCCGCCGAAACCGTGTTCAACCGTCTGACCCAATTCAAGCGCGGTGGCACCGAAGTCGAACCCGGTCTGGCAACAAGCTGGGATGTGTCCAGCGATGGCCTGACGTATACCTTCCACCTGCGCGATGGCGTCAAGTTCCACACCACCGATTTCTTCACGCCCACCCGTGACTTCAATGCCGAAGACGTGTTGTTCACCTTCAACCGTCTGCTCGATGCCGACAGTCCGTTTCGCAAGGCCTACCCTTCCGAATCGCCGTACTTCACTGACATGGGCCTGAACACCACGATCAAAAGCGTCGAAAAACTCGACGAACATACCGTGCGTTTCAACCTGAACAACGTCGATGCGTCCTTCGTGCAAAACCTGGCCATGAGCTTTGCCTCGGTGCAGTCCGCCGAGTACGCCGCGCAATTGCTCAAGCAAGGCGCAGCCTCGGACATCAATCAGAAGCCGGTGGGCACTGGACCATTTGTGTTCAAGCGCTACCAAAAGGACTCGCAGATTCGCTACGTGGCCAATAAACAGTATTGGAAACCCGAGGACGTAAAGCTCGATAACCTGGTGTTCGCCATCACCCCGGATGCGGCGTCGCGCCTGCAAAAACTCAAGGCCGGCGAATGCCAGGTCAGCGGTTACCCGCGCCCCGCCGATATCGAAGTGATGAAACAAGACCCGAATCTGCGCGTGCTGCAGCAAGCCGGGTTCAACCTGGGCTTCCTGGCGTACAACGTGACCCACCCGCCACTGGACCAACTCAAGGTGCGCCAGGCCCTGGACATGGCGATCGACAAGCCGGCGATCATCAAGGCCGTGTACCAGAGCGCCGGACAATTGGCGCAGAACGCACTGCCACCGGCGCAGTGGTCTTATGACCCCACCATCAAGGACGCCCCTTACGATCCCACCAAAGCCAAGGCGCTACTTAAAGAAGCAGGGGTTGCACCCGGTACCACCATCAACCTATGGGCGATGACTGTACAACGCGCGTCCAACCCGAATGCGCGCATGTCGGCACAGATGATCCAGCAGGATTGGGAAAAAGTGGGCATCAAGGCCAATATCGTCAGTTATGAATGGGGCGAGTACATCAAGCGCGCCAAAAATGGCGAGCACGACGCGATGATTTACGGCTGGACCGGTGACAACGGCGACCCGGATAACTGGCTCGGCGTGCTCTACAGTTGTGCCGCGGTGAAGGGCAGCAACTACGCCAAATGGTGTAACCCGGCCTACGACAAGCTGGTGCAGCAAGCAAAGGTCAGCAGTGACCGTGAGCAGCGCATCAAGTGGTATCAACAGGCGCAAAAAATTCTTAAAGAACAAGTACCTATAACGCCTATTGCAAACTCGACGGTTTTCCAACCCCTGCGCAAAGAAGTCAAAGACTTCAAGATCAGCCCGTTTGGCCTGACGCCCTTCTACGGCGTGAGTCTAGATAAGTAACAGCGACGCCCCAACCAAGTGCGCTAGACGCCTTGGTTGGGCTTTTTTGGTGCGCCCTGCGCACCGAAAAAACCCTCAAAACAGATACAAATATGTCAAAACTTTCATAATTGCGACATTCCTGTACGTTCGTACCACTCTTTCCCGCCTGCAACGGTTCAGCATCTTGCAATGGGTATGGCGCCTGCATAAGTATCCGCAGGCCGACTCACGAGGTCGCCCTCACCACCAAAAATGACAACAAATCATGAGGCCAACATGCTTAAACACGCAGTCATTCCGTTAATTGTTAGCGCTGGCCTTATGGCCGCAGCCCCTTTCGCCCAAGCGGCGACTAACCTGGTGTTCTGCTCCGAAGGGAGCCCGGCCGGTTTCGATCCAGGCCAGTACACCACCGGAACAGACTTCGATGCTTCGGCCGAAACCATGTTCAACCGTCTGAGCCAGTTCGAACGTGGCGGCACCGCTGTTGTTCCTGGCCTCGCCACCAGCTGGGACGTATCCCCGGATGGCCTGACGTACACTTTCCACCTGCGCGAAGGCGTCAAGTTCCACACCACCCCGTACTTCAAGCCCACTCGTGAATTCTCGGCTGACGACGTACTGTTCACCTTCAACCGAATGATCAACAAAGACGATCCATTCCGTAAGGCCTACCCCACTGAGTTCCCGTACTTCACGGACATGGGTATGGACACCAACATCAAGAACATCGAGAAAGTCGACGCCCACACCGTCAAGTTCACCCTTGGCACCGTGGACGCCGCTTTTATCCAAAACCTGGCGATGAGCTTCGCGTCGATCCAGTCGGCCGAATATGCCGCCCAGTTGCTGAAGAACGGTACGCCTCAGGACATCAACCAGAAGCCAATCGGCACTGGCCCGTTCGTGTTCAAGAGCTACCAGAAAGACTCGAACATTCGTTACACCGGCAACAAGGACTACTGGAAACCTGAAGACGTGAAGATCGACAACCTGATCTTCGCTATCACCACCGACCCGTCGGTGCGTATCCAGAAGCTCAAGAAAAACGAATGCCAGATCACCCTCTTCCCGCGTCCGGCCGACCTCAAAGCGCTGGGCGAAGACAAGGACCTGAAACTGCCGAACCAGGCCGGTTTCAACCTGGGTTATGTCGCCTACAACGTCATGGACAAGGTCAAGGGCAGCGACCAGCCCAACCCACTGGCTGACCTGCGCGTACGCCAGGCGCTGGACATGTCGGTCAACAAGCAGCAGATCATCGACTCCGTTTACCAGGGCGCCGGCCAACTGGCCGTCAACGCCATGCCGCCGACTCAATGGTCCTACGACACCACCATCAAGGACGCCGCCTACAACCCTGAGAAAGCCAAGGCGCTGCTCAAGGAAGCGGGCGTCAAGGAAGGTACCGAAATCGTGCTGTGGGCCATGCCGGTTCAGCGTCCGTACAACCCGAACGCCAAACTGATGGCTGAAATGCTGCAGAACGACTGGTCCAAGATCGGCCTGAAGGTCAAGATCACCAGCTACGAGTGGGGCGAGTACATCAAGCGTTCCAAAGGCGGCGAGAACCAGGCCATGATCATTGGCTGGAGCGGCGACAATGGTGACCCGGACAACTGGCTGAACGTGCTGTTTGGCTGCGATTCCCTGTCCGGCAACAACTTCTCCAAGTGGTGCGACAAGAAATTCGACGGCGTCGTGAAAGAAGCCAAGGCCACATCGGATGTCGCCAAACGCACCGAGCTGTATAAGCAGGCGCAACATATCCTCAAAGATGCAGTCCCGATGACACCTATCGCGCACTCGACGGTGTATCAACCCATGCGCAACACCGTGCAGGACTTCAAGATCAGCCCGTTTGGCTTGAACTCCTTCTACGGCGTGAGCGTCAGCGGCAAGTAAGGATCATTGACGGCGACGTTTCGTAACGTCGCCGTTATTACATCCGCCTGGCCCTTAGGAAATTGACCACGTTCGCAGCCGATGCTTCCTACAGCAACGAACTGCGAAACGGGACTCCGTTGCCTACAGGGTCAATCCAATTTGGCGCATTTACTGTGAAGTCCGCGACCCATAACGTCGTAGGACAGCAGAGGCTCCGACTTGGGAAAGGCACTTGCTGTGTGTGGGATCAGTGATGTCTCCCTGGCTTTGCGCCTGGGTGATTGCTCGCTGATGACAACTACAAACAAGGATCGGGATCGTCATGCGCCATACCACCGTTCTATCCGCCATTTTTGGCACAAGCCTGCTGGCCATGGCCACCATGAGCCACGCCGCCGACAAGAAGAGCCTGGTGTTCTGCTCGGAAGGCAGCCCGGCAGGTTTTGACACCGCGCAATACACCACCGCCACCGACAACGACGCGGCCGAGCCGCTGTACAACCGGCTGGTTGAGTTTGAAAAAGGTGCAACCAACGTACAGCCTGGGCTGGCGACCAAATGGGATATTTCCGAAGACGGTCTGACCTACACCTTCCATTTGCGTGAAGGGGTGAAATTCCACAGCAACAAGGAGTTCAAGCCGACGCGCGACTTCAACGCCGACGACGTGCTGTTCACCTTCAACCGCATGCTGGACCCCGACCACCCTTTCCGTAAGGCCTACCCCACCGAGTTTCCGTACTTCAACGGGATGAGCCTGAACAAGAACATTGCCAAGGTCGAAAAAACCGACGCAAACACCGTGGTGATGACCCTGAACACGGTGGACGCCGCGTTCATACAAAACATCGCCATGAGCTTCGCTTCGATCCTCTCAGCCGAATACGCCGAGCAGTTGCTCAAGAGCGGCAAGCCCAGCGACATCAACCAAAAACCGATCGGCACTGGCCCGTTCGTGTTCCAGCGCTATCAGAAAGACTCGCAGATCCGTTACACGGGCAACAAACAGTACTGGGACCCGAGTCGAGTTCAGCTCGATCAACTGATTTTCGCCATCAACACCGACGCCTCGGTGCGGGTGCAGAAGCTCAAGGCCGGGGAATGCCAGGTGACCTTGCATCCGCGTCCGGCTGACGTCGATGCGCTCAAGGCCGACCCGAAGCTTCAACTGCTGACCAAGCCGGGCTTCAACCTCGGTTACATCGCCTACAACGTGCGCCACAAGCCATTCGACCAGCTCGAAGTGCGCCAGGCGCTGGACATGGCGGTGAATAAGCAGAGCATCCTGAATGCCGTGTACCAAGGCGCGGGGCAACTGGCGGTCAACGCCATGCCGCCGACGCAATGGTCTTACGACGACACCATCAAAGACGCCGCCTACAACCCGGAAAAAGCCAAGGAACTGCTCAAGGCTGCCGGTGTGAAGGAAGGTACCGAGATCACCCTGTGGGCGATGCCGGTGCAACGGCCGTACAACCCCAACGCCAAGCTGATGGCCGAAATGCTGCAAAGCGATTGGGCCAAGATCGGCCTGAAAGTGAAGATCGTCAGCTACGAATGGGGCGAGTACATCAAGCGCACCAAGAACGGTGAGCACGATATCAGCCTGATCGGCTGGACCGGCGACAACGGTGACCCGGACAACTGGCTGGGCACCCTCTACAGCTGCGACGCTATCGGCGGGAACAACTACTCCATGTGGTGTGACCCGGCGTACGACAAGTTGATCAAGCAAGCCAAGGTCGTCACCGACCGCGAACAAAGGACTGTTCTCTACAAGCAGGCTCAGCAATTGCTCAAGCAGCAAGTGCCGATCACGCCTGTCGCCCACTCGACGGTCAACCAGCCGTTAAGCACCAAAGTCGAAGGGTTCAAAGTGAGCCCCTTCGGCCGCAACGTGTTCTCGGGCGTCAGTATTACCCCATAAGAAAATAACCGGATTGCAGGAGAGCGAAGTCAGCTCTCCGGCAAACGTGCAGCCTTTTATTGGGATTTTTCCTACGGCAAACGTTTGCAAGTGCCTGAGCGAGTTACACACCAATAGTCGGTTCACCTAAAAAGACCGGCATAAAAAAAGAGAACCAAAGGAGCTTCACCCATGAAACTGAGCAGCAAAGCGCTTCTGGCCCTGGCCATCAGCACCATCACGGCAACCGCCTACGCTGAAACCCAAAGCCAGGACTTCGTTCCTACCACGTTGGCCGGCACCAGCGCCCAAAGCGAGGCCAAAGGCTTTATTGACGGTCAAAGCCTGGGCGGCACCACGCGTAACTGGTACTCGAACGAAAAATTCAACCGCAACACCCGCATCACCTATTTCAAGGATAAAGGCGACCTGACCAAGACCAGCATTTCCCGTCGTTACAACTGGGACCAAGGCACCATCCTCAATTACACCTCGGGGTTTACCCAAGGCACCGTTGGGGTCAGCACCGAAGTTGCGGCCTACAACGTGATCGCTCTGATCCGTGATCAAAAAGACATCGGCGGCGGCTCCAACCGCACCCTGGCCCACGACCGCGGTGACGCGGTGGACCAGTGGAGCAAACTGGGCCTGGCCAACGTCAAGTTCCGCGTATCCAACACCACGCTGACCGCCGGCCGCCAGAACTTCAGCAGCGGCATCGTCGACACCATCGGCAACCGTGCCCTGCCGTCGAGCTTTGAAGGTGTGAGCTTCAACAGCGAAGAATTCAGCAACCTGTCGTTCCAGGGCGGCGTGTTCGATCGCGTTTCGCCACGTACCGAACAGAGCCTGTCGAAGTTCCGCAGTGAGTACAACAGCAAGGGCGCAGCGGGCGTCGAGACTGACAAGGTTTACACCCTGGGCGCTAACTACCAGCCGCTCAAGAGCCTGAAAACCAGCTTCTTCGCAGCCAACGTGAAGGACTTCTGGAACCAGTACTACTTCGGCGCTACCCACGAGCTGGGTGACAGCTCGGTACTGGGCCTGACCACCGGCTTCAACTACTACAAAACCGTCGATGAAGGCAAAAAGCTGATGGGGGATATCGACAACGATACCTACTCCCTGTCCCTGGGCCTGACCCACCAGGCCCACAGCCTGACGTTCTCGTACCAGCAAGTGAACGGTAACGAGTACTTCGACTACCTGCACGAAACCAACGGTATCTACCTGGCCAACTCCCTGACGTCGGACTTCAACGGCCCGAACGAGAAGTCCTTCCAGGTTGCCTACGGTATCAACATGGCCGAATACGGCGTGCCTGGCCTGAAGTTCAACATCTACACCGCTCGCGGCTGGGGCATCGACGGTACGCACTACACCGGCAACCGCGGTGTAGAGAACAAAGGCTACGACGGTGTCCAGGCTCAGGATGGCGAACACCACTATGAATACGGTGTTGGCGCGTCTTACGCCCTGCAAAGTGGCCCGCTCAAAGCCACCACCATTCGCGCCACCTACGTAGCGCACCGTGCTAGTGAACAACAGTCTGACGGCAACCTGAACGAATTCCGTCTGGTTACCACCATCCCGTTCAACATTCTTTAATTAGCGCCAGGTAAACGGCGGGCTCAGGACGAGCCCGCCGTCTACGCTTGTCTGGTCCCATCGATTGCAGAGGGCTCTGAATGAAAATGCTCCCGCTACAAGCTGCCGTTGCCGCAGCGCTGTTAAGCGTCGCTATCGGCGTATCGGCCAAACCCCTGGTGGTCTGCACCGAAGCCAGCCCGGAAGGTTTTGACCCGGTCCTTTACACCACCGCCGTCACCGCCGATGCCGCCGCTGAAACCATGTTCAACCGTCTGGTCGACTTCAAGCCAGGCACCACCGAAGTGGTGCCTGCACTGGCCAAAGACCTGCCAGAGATCAGCGCCGATGGCCTGACCTACACGTTCCACCTGCGTGACGACATCAAGTTCCACACTACCGACTACTTCAAACCCACGCGCAACCTGAATGCCGATGACGTGCTGTGGAGCTTCCAGCGCCAGCTGGACCCGAATCACCCTTGGCACAACAAGTCCGTCGTGGGCTATCCCTACTTTGAAAGCATGGGCTTCAAGGAACTGCTCAAGAGCGTAGAGAAGACTGACGATCACACCGTCGTCTTTACCCTGACTCGTCCTGAAGCACCGTTTTTGGCCGACCTGGGTATGGCGTTCTCTTCGATCCACTCCGCCGAATACGCCGACCAACTGCTCAAGTCCGGTAAGACCGACGACCTGAACGCCAAGCCGATCGGTACCGGTCCGTTCATCTTCACGCGCTACGCCAAGGACGCCCAGGTACGCTTCAAGGCCAACCCGGAGTATTTCCGTGGCAAGCCGGCAGCAGATCCGCTGATCCTCGCGGTCACTACCGACAATAACGTACGCCTGCAGAAGCTCAAGGCGAACGAATGTCAGATCGCGCTGTTCCCCAAGCCCGATGACATTCCAAGCATCAGGAAAGACCCGAACCTCAAGGTCGATGAACTGGCGGCGATGACCACCAGTTACACCGCAATGAACACCACTCACAAGTACATGAGCGATGCACGGGTTCGCCACGCGATCAATATCGCGTTCGACAAAGCAGGCTATACCGAAGCCCTCTTCGGCAAAGGCAATGCGGTCGTGGGCACCGGCCCGTATCCACCGACTTTGCTGGGTTTCAATACGAACCTGAAAAACCCGCCCCGTGACCTCGACAAAGCCCGCGCCCTGCTCAAGGAAGCCGGTGTACCGGAAGGCACCGAGTTCACCCTGTTTACCCGTAACGGCGGCGGCCCAACCAACCCCAACCCGATGCTCGGCGCCCAGCGCATGCAGGCGGATCTGGCGCAGGTTGGCTTGAAAGTGAATATCAAAGTCATGGAATGGGGCGAGATGCTCAAGCGCGCTAAAAACGGCGAGCACGACATGGTCTCGGCTGGCTGGGTAGGCGATAACGGCGACCCGGACAACTTCCTCACGCCCAACCTGAGTTGCGATGCCGCTAAAAACGGCGAAAACTACGCCCGCTGGTGTAACAAAGAGTTTCAAGCCCTGATCGACAAAGCCCGCGCAATTGATGAACCCGCGGCTCGGGCTGCGCTCTATGAACAAGCACAGGACGTTTTCGAAAAGGACCAACCATGGCTTCCCATGGCTTACCCGAAACTGTTCACCGCCATGCGTAAAAACGTAGAAGGCTTTACCCAAAGCCCTCTAGGTACAAATAACTTCGCCACCACCCAGGTGAAGTAAATAAGAGAAACGCTCGGCGCCGTCCACCAGGACGGTGCCGAACCTGCCTAACCGGCTGATTGAGGTACACACCAAGATGTTTAGTTTTATTGCCCGCCGACTGGGGTTATTGATCCCCACGTTTTTCGGCATCACGTTGCTGACGTTTGCGTTGATTCGCATGATCCCCGGCGACCCCGTCGAAGTCATGATGGGCGAACGACGAGTCGACCCCGAGATGCACGCACAGGCAATGGAGCGCCTTGGCCTTAACAAGCCGCTGTATGCGCAATATTTGGACTATGTCGGCAAACTCGCCCAAGGCGACCTTGGCGAATCGCTGCGTACCCGTACCAGCGTGTGGACCGAATTCACCGCCCTTTTCCCGGCGACCCTGGAACTGTCCATGGCCGCCCTGTTGTTCGCCGGTATCCTGGGCCTGTTGGCCGGGGTGATCGCGGCACTCAAGCGAGGATCCCTGTTCGACCACGGGGTGATGGGCATCTCCCTCGCGGGCTATTCGATGCCGATCTTCTGGTGGGGCCTGATCCTGATCATGTTCTTCTCGGTGAGCCTGGGCTGGACCCCGGTTTCCGGGCGTATCGACCTGCTCTACGACATCGAGCCGCGCACCGGCTTCATGCTGATCGACACCCTGCTGGCTGACGAGCCGGACGCGTTCTGGGATGCGCTGCACCACCTCATCCTGCCGGCCATCGTGCTCGGCACTATTCCATTGGCAGTGATCGCACGGATGACCCGTTCATCCATGCTCGAAGTGCTGCGTGAAGACTACATCCGTACCGCCAAGGCCAAAGGCCTGTCGCCGGCACGCGTGGTATTTGTCCACGGCCTTCGTAACGCGCTGATCCCGGTACTGACCGTGGTCGGCCTGCAAGTCGGCACCCTGCTGGCTGGTGCGGTACTGACCGAAACCATCTTCTCGTGGCCCGGTATCGGCAAATGGCTGATCGAAGCCATTGGCGCGCGGGACTACCCGGTGGTGCAAAACGGCATCCTGCTGATCGCCTGTCTGGTGATCCTGGTGAACTTCGTGGTGGATATCCTCTACGGCTTCGCCAACCCACGCATCCGTCACCAGCGCTGAGATCATGACCATGACCACACCTACTCCCGTGTCAGCAGTCGATCAAAGCCTGCTGTACCCGTCCCCGTACAAAGAATTCTGGCAAGCCTTTTCCAAGAACAAAGGCGCGGTTGCCGGCCTGTTCTTCATGTTGTTGATCGTGTTTTGCGCGATCTTCGCGCCGTGGGTTGCACCCCACAACCCGAGTGAGCAATACCGTGACTTCCTGCTCACCCCGCCGTCGTGGCTGGAAGGCGGTCAGATCCAGTTCCTGCTCGGCACCGACGAGCTGGGCCGTGACTTGCTCTCGCGCCTGATCCAAGGTTCGCGCCTGTCGCTGCTGATCGGTTTGTCGTCGGTGGTGATGTCGCTGATTCCGGGCATCCTGCTGGGGCTGTTCGCCGGCTTTTTCCCGCGCCTGCTCGGCCCGACCATCATGCGTTTGATGGACATCATGCTGGCCCTGCCGTCGCTGCTGCTGGCGGTTGCCATTGTCGCAATCCTCGGCCCAGGCCTGATCAACACCGTGATCGCCATCGCTATCGTCTCGCTGCCGTCCTATGTGCGTCTGACCCGCGCAGCGGTGATGGGCGAGTTGAACCGTGACTACGTGACCGCCGCTCGCCTCGCCGGTGCCGGCCTGCCACGCCTGATGTTCATCACCGTGCTGCCTAACTGCATGGCACCGCTGATCGTGCAGGCGACCCTGAGTTTCTCTTCGGCGATTCTCGACGCTGCCGCGTTGGGCTTCCTCGGTTTGGGCGTTCAACCGCCAACCCCTGAGTGGGGCACCATGCTGGCTTCGGCCCGTGACTACATCGAACGCGCCTGGTGGGTGGTGAGCTTGCCTGGTTTGACCATTTTGCTCAGCGTGCTGGCAATCAACTTGATGGGTGACGGACTGCGCGATGCGCTGGACCCGAAACTCAAGAACGCCGCCTGAGGAGATTCCCATGTCACTGTTAGAAATCAAGAATCTCAACGTACGATTCGGCGACAAGACCGCCGTACCAGTGGTCGATGGCCTCGACATTTCGGTCGACAAAGGCGAAGTCCTGGCGATCGTTGGCGAATCGGGCTCGGGTAAATCCGTGACCATGATGGCGCTGATGGGACTGATCGAGCATCCCGGCATCGTTACCGCCGACGCCCTGAACTTTGACGGCAAGGACATGCTCAAGCTGAGCAACCGCCAGCGCCGCCAGATCGTCGGCAAAGACCTGGCGATGGTGTTCCAGGACCCGATGACTGCGCTGAACCCCAGCTACACCGTGGGTTTCCAGATTGAGGAAGTGCTGCGCCTGCACCTGAAAATGTCCGGCAAGCAAGCGCGCAAGCGTGCCATCGAGCTGTTGGAAAAGGTCGAAATCCCAGGCGCCGCCAGCCGTATGGACGCCTACCCGCACCAACTGTCCGGCGGCATGAGCCAACGTGTGGCAATCGCCATGGCCATTGCCGGCGAACCGAAACTGTTGATTGCGGATGAGCCGACCACCGCGTTGGACGTGACCATTCAAGCGCAGATTATGGACCTGCTGCTGGCCCTGCAGAAAGAGCAGAACATGGGCCTGGTGCTGATCACCCACGACCTCGCCGTCGTGGCGGAAACCGCCCAGCGCGTGTGCGTGATGTACGCCGGCCAAGCCGTGGAAGTCGGCCAAGTGCCGCAACTGTTCGACATTCCGGCACACCCGTACAGCGAAGCGCTGCTCAAGGCGATCCCTGAACACAGCCTCGGAGCTACGCGCCTGGCCACGCTGCCGGGTATCGTGCCAGGCCGCTATGACCGCCCGCAGGGTTGCCTGCTGTCGCCGCGTTGCCCGTATGTGCAGGACAGCTGCCGTCAGACACGCCCGGGCCTCGACCCTAAATCCAACAGCCTTGCACGCTGCTTCTACCCCTTGAACCAGGAGGTGGCGTAATGGCCGTCGTTCTTACCGCCCGCGACCTGACCCGTCACTACGAAGTGTCCCGTGGCCTGTTCAAGGGCCACGCCACCGTGCGCGCCCTCAATGGTGTGTCGTTCGAACTGGAAGCCGGCAAGACCCTCGCGGTTGTAGGCGAGTCGGGTTGCGGCAAATCTACCCTGGCCCGTGCACTGACGTTGATTGAAGAACCGTCGTCCGGCTCCCTGAAAATCGCCGGCCAGGAAGTGGCCGGCGCCGACAAGGCCCAGCGCAAGCAATTGCGCAAAGACGTGCAGATGGTGTTCCAGAGCCCGTACGCCTCGTTGAACCCGCGCCAGAAGGTCGGCGATCAACTCGGCGAGCCGCTGTTGATCAACACCAATCTGTCCGCCGCCGAACGCCGCGAAAAAGTGCAGGCGATGATGAAGCAAGTGGGCCTGCGCCCTGAGCATTATCAGCGCTACCCGCACATGTTCTCCGGTGGTCAGCGCCAGCGCATCGCCCTGGCCCGCGCCATGATGCTGCAACCGAAAGTGCTGGTGGCGGATGAACCGACCTCGGCACTGGACGTGTCGATCCAGGCGCAGGTACTCAACCTGTTCATGGATTTGCAGCAGGAATTCAACACGGCCTACGTGTTCATTTCCCACAACCTGGCGGTGGTGCAGCACGTCGCGGATGACGTGATGGTGATGTACCTCGGCCGTCCAGTGGAGGTGGGCCCTAAAGAGGACATCTACGCGCGCCCTTTGCACCCGTACACCCAGGCGCTGTTGTCGGCCACCCCTACCATTCATCCGGATCCGAACAAACCGAAGATCAAAATCGTCGGCGAGTTGCCCAATCCACTGAACCCGCCGTCAGGATGCGCTTTCCACAAGCGCTGCCCGTACGCGACGGCGCGGTGCAGCAGCGAGGAGCCGCAATTGCGCGCCTTGGATAACCGGCAGGTGGCTTGCCACTATGCCGAGCAGTTCGTGGCCTGATCCCCACAAAAAAGGCCCTGGGTTTCACTCCAGAGCCTTGCTTGAGTTCTACAGCCCTTCCCGCCAGGTTGCGCATCAGCCTGGCAGGAGGGGTTTTTTATGTCTGGCTGTCGCCTTCATCGTCCGGGTCATCGCTGTCCGGATCATCGGTGGTGGAGTCATCATCATCCTTGCTGCCGCCTTGGTCTTGATCACCCGGTTCAGCCTCGGACTTCGCCAGTTGCAGATCCTGCGCACTGTGCACCGCCGACAGCGCCACACCGCCCTGCGCCGGGTTATGCGCCCAGGCCGTCGACATCCCCAACGACAACAGCACCAGCACCTTTATCAACAACACTACGCGTTGAAAAATACTCATGGTTGATTCCGTCCAGTCAGTAGGTGAATCCCGCGCGGCAGCTGTTCAGCCCCGCCAGCGTTGACGCTAGCCGCGATACGGTGTTTGCGCCAGGGCTCAGGTGTCGCCGTCGTCGTAGGTTTCGCTGTCTTCGCCTTCGTTGTAAGGGTTTTCCGCATCCTCCTTGGGCGCAGGCTGGGCTTGCGGCTGCCAACTGCCGGAGTTGACCTCGTTTTGCTTCTTCTTGGTGACAGGGCCGGTGTCCTTCCACTGCGGCGCTCCTGCGCCCGCCAGTGCCGGAAGGGCCGTCAGCCCCAGAGCGGCCAGCAACACCAAGGGGATGGCGCGTTGAACATTTCGCACGGTGGTCTCCTTTACAGTCGGTGGGTAAACGCTAGACCCGATGCAGGCTTCTCGCCAATCCCATGCCTGTTGAAAGCAAAAATGTGGGAGGGGGCTTGCCCCCGATAGCGTAGTGTCAGCCCCGAATGTACTGGCTGACACACTGCTATCGGGGGCAAGCCCCCTCCCACATTTGTTTTGCAACGCCCAAGAAGAAGGGCGAAGCCATCACAGCTTCGCCCTTCTTCTTACCGCTCAGACCTTAATGGTGCTCGCGAGTAGCCCGGAATTTCACATCCGGCCAACGCGCCTCCATAAATGCCAGGAGTCTATAAGGGTTCGGGTTCGAAACGAGTAGCTTGATAGATAAAGGGCATTGAACACATTGCCAATGTAGCTGTTACCACCCAAATGCTATGCCCACCGAACAAACCGTAAATTTGTCCGCCCAATGCCGGACCAAAAACGGCACTGGCACTCCAGCAAACAGAAAAAAGCCCGAAGTAATGCCCGCTTTTACCAGATTGCGCAAACTGCATAACAAGTACGCTTAGGGTCGGCAAAAATAGAATTTCGCCAAGCGTCCAAAGTGCAGTTGATATAAAAACATAAAATGGATCAGAGCCAAAAGGCAACATACTTAGCCCAACAGCAAGCAGCAGACTGCCGGTTAAAATCTGGCGACGAGCCCCCCAGCGCTCAGTCCAGTGAGAAATTGGAATTTGCAGTACCACAATCAACCCAGCATTCAATGCAAATTGCCATCCTATAAAGTCCGCACCGAGGTGATAGTAGTCGATCAAGTAATTCCCAAGCATGCTGTAGATCGGTTCAAAGGCAAGTCCAAGTAAAACGCTGGCCGCCAATAGCCAGAGAAAAGATCGGTCTCTGTAGGGCTTTTGGGAAGTCTTATTGAAGTCGTCTGGAACACACGACACTTCTACAGTTCTATGTAAAATCGAATAGGCAAACCACAGAAGCCCAGAAAACATCACCGCAGCACTGACAAAAAACAACCATCGAAAGTCGATTTGTGCCAATGCACCGCCCATCACCCCTGCAACCGCCATTCCTAAATTCGCTGCGACGCGATTCAATGCCTGGGCCCGAGGCCTTTCCATCACATCACAATATTCCATGATTAAACGTTGGTGCAGTGTTCGAACGGCCCCATCAAATACACCGCCTAATACCAGAAGCCCAGCAAGCACATACATATTCGTACTAAGCCCCAAGAGAACCAGTACGATGCCACATCCGAATAAAAGTATTAGAGTAAGTTTTGCGCAAGGGACATGATCACTTAATAAGCCCCCACCCAACGAACCTACTAAAAGGCCGACACCATAACCCGACAACAACCAGCCGACCCATTCAATAGGCAAACCCAGAATTTGACGGAGATACAGCGCCATAAACAGCTTGACCATGGCGCTCACTCGATTAATAAAAATCAGTGATGCAAGCACCCAAGCTACTTGACTGAAATAATGATTAAGTCGAGAGGCAAAGAAATTAAACCTAACCATATAGCGAATCCAAATCCCGAAACACCGCCCCATCTATTCCGCTTGACTCGAACGGAATATCTAAGCGCGCAACATTATTTGCATCGTAAAAATATAGCGCCTTTAACGACTTACACCCAGCCTCTATTAACAGAGGGTTATTTATTAAAAAATACCTGACTGAGGGGCTAAGTGCTGCCATCCGAATAAGCAAACGCCAATCACCGAAATTATTTTCCGGAATAACAGCTCTCGTACCAAACCGTTTTTTATATTGAAACGTCCCCTTAGTCAAAAATGGCTCGCACCCCTGAAAATCAACATAGTCAATAGCTGAATTATTCGCCGCCCACTCTATAATTGAGTGATAAACAAAGTTTTGAGAGCCGTTAACCCGATAAGTACCGCTCCCATTTTTAACTCCGATTAGCCGAGCATTTAGTATCCGACCAGACTTATCAATTTGCGAAACGCTTCCCGCGACCCACTCCTTGGCATCGTATATCCGAAACAACACGCCTTGTTTGAACAAGCGAGCGTATGCTTCTTTTTCCTCGACGCTACGCGCCAGATCTCCATAGCGACTCTTCATCGTTGGCAAATGCATCGAGTGATAAAACTCAAAAAAATCATGATCTTCAAACGAAACATTGTAATGAAATCCCTGAGCGACACATTGCTCTCGCCGCTTACCCTCTCTCTTAGACAGCTGGCTCTTTATGTCATCCCAGGGTCCAGACACATCAACCGCCTGATGGATACGACTTACCCCCACAACATCACTGTCCAGCGCAAAGTGGCTAATGATCGTCTTAGGGGCCATTAGACATAACATCTCGCTTTTGACTATTTGCAGAAAGCATTCAAGCTCCCTCCATTCAAAAGCGCCTTGACGGACTACAGATGAACGTTCGAAAAAACGCTCTTCTATAAACAAACGGCGCAATATAGACCAACCCCTCTCTGACACCCACATATGTAATTTCAGCCTCTTCACCTAATACAGAGTACCCCTTGACAACGCGAAAATGGCATAACTTATCTACCGACATACTCACAACCCAACTTTATGCTTAACGCTAGCGAAAAAAAGCCAGCATTTCTTCAGCAGTGTTTATATAAGTCAAACCATTTGTAGGGATGCGTTTATAATCCTGACATGAGTAGGAGCCAGAAGCATGTATGGTACATCCGTTACTCGGCGTTAATAATCCACGATCAATTGCATTCAAACACCCGCAGAGCGCCATGACTAATGACCACTCCTTGAGATCCCGAGGGTCTGAGGGTAGCTTCACCGGGGTATTCGCTAATAATTGCACGCACTCGCTATAACGCTGCAAGCATTCATGAAGAGATACAACAATACCTGAACCGCCGCCTTCTCTTATTGCTGCAGTCATCTCATCAGCAGTAGTAGGCTGATGTGTATAAAAAGTTGGTTCAAGGACCTCACTTGGACTCCAAGTCGTAGTAGGGAAATGTGGGGATGCTGATTGCCCCCATAGTCCGCCGACCAAACGTGAATAGCGAGGCGTAGACGTTCCGGAAAAATCACCATCCAGCATGTGGAGTACCATGTCACTTGTAGCCAAATGCTGGACCAATAGAAATGATGGCGATGCTACAGCGTGCTTGTTCTCCCTTAAAAATTTTACCCCTGACAAATAGCCTAAGAGTCCATATGCGCTTGAGACTGCATGCACATGTACTGTTTTTCTGCCCACATCCCAGGCGTCTCCGTATTCGAAGTCAAAAAAAGCTCGGGTTTGGTCAGAAAAGCGGTAGTTTTCAAGGCGTAGCGAATGCCATAACTTTAGGTCGCTGATCCCTGCCTTAGAAAACGCCTCCTTAAAATTCTGACCGATCACCTTCACTCGTTCTGGCGAGTCCGTATCTAGCACGAAAATTGGATTTAGAGCACGAAGCCTCGGATTGTCATATAGTTCTGTAGATCTAAGTTTTTCGACAGTTTGGGCTGGGGTCAGTGTAATAATCCTCAGTTGTGTTTCATCAACCAATTTTGCCTGCAGGGCACGCAGTACAGCGTCGCGCAATGCTATTGCCTTATTTCCCGAGGAAGGTGAAAACAGTAAAATCCTCTCCCCTGTTTTCTGGATATGACAGATAGCGCGAGCAACTATCAGGGTCGATGCAAGTGTTTTCGTTGTTTGTGTATTTGGATTTCCTCTCAGATCAAGTAAGCGTAGTGGTACGTCCCTATACGCTCCAAGCTCAAAAAACTGCGCTGTCGCTACTGAAAGAAATTGGCGCATAGGCTCATTTAATAACGGCAGTTCCATTGAAGGTTCGAACCCGCCATTAGAGCTAGGCGATTCAAAACCGGCAGAACTTTGTGAAAGTAAATCGTAGTAGCGTTCTAGAATAGCGACCCTTTCATTGACTCTTCCTTCCACGCTTCTTAACGCCGCTGCCGGGTTAGCATTATCCATCTGTAGTTACTCCATAAAATAGGGTAGCGCGACATGGAAGCTAGACGTAGGAAAAACCCTTGTCATCATGAAAATCAAGACGAACAAAGAAATAGAATAGAGCTACTTATATGAAGGATTTGGACTACTGCTTTATAAGAAAAAAACCACAGATAAATATTTAGAAAACCACTATGGCACTCATCGGGAGGTCCCACAAAAAAGGGCGAAGCCATCACAGCTTCGCCCTTCTCCTTACCGCTCAGACCTTAATGGTGCTCGCGAGTAGCCCGGAATTTCACATCCGGCCAACGCTCTTCCATCAGCGCCAGGTTGACCCGTGTCGGCGCCAGGTAGGTCAGGTGACCACCGCCGTCGACCGCCAGGTTTTCCACAGCCTTGTTGGAGAACTCTTCCAACTTCTTCTTATCGCTGCAATCGATCCAGCGCGCCGAGTACACGGTGATTGGCTCGTAGGAGCATTCGACCTTGTATTCCTCTTTCAAGCGGCTGGCGACCACATCGAACTGCAGCACGCCGACAGCGCCGAGGATGATGTCGTTGCTGCGCTCGGGGAAGAACACCTGGGTGGCGCCCTCTTCCGCCAGTTGCTGCAGGCCTTGGCGCAGTTGCTTGGATTTCAGCGGGTCACGCAGGCGTACGCGGCGGAACAGTTCCGGGGCGAAGTGCGGGATACCGGTGAAGCCCAGCGCTTCGCCTTCGGTGAAGGTGTCGCCAATCTGGATGGTGCCGTGGTTGTGCAGGCCGATGATGTCGCCGGCGTAAGCCTCTTCGAGTTGTTCACGCTCGGAGGAGAAGAACGTCAGGGCGTCGCCGATGCGTACGTCCTTGCCGGTGCGCACGTGGCGCATCTTCATGCCTTTTTCGTATTTGCCGGAGCAGATACGCATGAAGGCGATACGGTCGCGGTGTTTCGGGTCCATGTTCGCCTGGATCTTGAACACGAAACCGGTGAATTTCTCTTCGACCGGCTCAACCGTGCGCTCGTTGGCCACACGGGCCAAAGGCTTCGGCGCCCAGTCCACGACGGCGTCGAGTACATGGTCGACACCGAAGTTGCCCAACGCGGTACCGAAGAACACCGGAGTCAGTTGGCCGTCGAGGAATTCCTGCTGATTGAACTCATGGCAGGCGCCCTGCACCAGTTCCAACTGGTCGACAAAACGGTCGTACTCGTCACCCAGATGGGCGCGGGCTTCGTCCGAGTCGAGTTTCTCGATGATCTTGGTTTCGGTGCGTTCGTGACCGTGGCCGGCGGTGTAGACAATGATGTAGTCATCCGCCAGGTGGTACACGCCCTTGAAGTCGCGGTAGCAACCAATCGGCCAGGTTATCGGCGCGGCCTTGATCTTCAGGACTGCTTCGATTTCATCCAACAGCTCGATCGGGTCGCGGATATCGCGGTCGAGTTTGTTGATGAAGCTGACGATAGGTGTATCGCGCAGGCGGCATACGTCCATCAACGCGATGGTCCGTGGCTCAACGCCCTTACCGCCGTCGAGGACCATCAAGGCCGAGTCCACCGCAGTCAGGGTGCGGTAAGTGTCTTCGGAGAAGTCTTCGTGGCCCGGGGTGTCGAGCAGATTGACCATGTGGTCGCGATACGGGAATTGCATGACCGACGTGGTAATGGAAATACCCCGTTGTTTCTCCATCTCCATCCAGTCGGATGTCGCATGGCGGTCGGATTTGCGGGATTTCACCGTGCCGGCCACAGCGATCGCCTTGCCCATCAGCAGGAGCTTCTCGGTGATGGTGGTTTTACCGGCATCGGGGTGGGAAATAATAGCGAAAGTGCGGCGTTTCGCGACTTCGGCGGCCTGGTGGGTCATGGGAAATCGCCTGGCAGGTGAGTCAAAAAAGGGCGGCGAGTATAGCGCAAACCCCGGGGGCCGGACCACCGTTCACCCGATTGGGGGTGGCTAAATGCTGCCAAGTATGGAACCTTTTAAAAGGTAGAGACGTCCACTCCCCTGCTACCGCACTCGGAACAGGGGCTGATAAATCAGCAAGTTAGCCTGACGAGGCTGCGCTCATGGCTCGGATTGATACCGCGTTGCCGGTATGGACGAGCTGCTTTTCGCGACCACATTCGCCGACAGCCAGGAAT
The DNA here is from genome assembly GCF_054062775.1 of Pseudomonas sp. TE3911. Classification (NCBI taxonomy): domain Bacteria; kingdom Pseudomonadati; phylum Pseudomonadota; class Gammaproteobacteria; order Pseudomonadales; family Pseudomonadaceae; genus Pseudomonas; species Pseudomonas sp. TE3911. The sequence goes on from NZ_JBSSFP010000001.1 coordinate 4,511,247, forward strand.
GGCATTGCCGCTCGGAAATGTGTTCGCCGACAAAAGAAAAAAGGAGTCCGCCTGTGGCTATTCGCTATGGCAAAGGGCTGATAGGAGGAGTGGTTGTCGTCGCTCTCCTGGCCCTGCTGGTCCACTGGATCGGCATCAACACGATCGAACTGTACCGCGACGATTTGTTGTTTTACCTGCAAGCTCATTTGATCCTTGTTCTAGTCTCCATGCTGGCGGCCCTTATTGTGGGCATCCCCGCCGGTATCCTGCTCAGCCGACCGAACATGGTCGGGCGCGCAGAACGCTTCATGCAGATCTTCAACATCGGTAACACCGTCCCTCCCCTGGCCGTACTGGCCATCGCCCTCGGCGTCCTCGGCATCGGCAGTGGTCCGGCCATCTTCGCGTTGTTTCTCGCGTCCCTCCTGCCCATCGTGCGCAACACCTACGAAGGCCTGAAAAACGTTCAAGGCTCACTGAAAGAAGCGGCCACCGGCATCGGCATGACGCCTCGCCAGGTGCTGTTTCGTGTGGAATTGCCCAACGCAGTGCCGATCATCATCGGCGGCGTGCGCGTGGCGCTGGCGATCAATGTGGGTACTGCGCCGCTCGCGTTCCTGATTGGTGCAAACAGCCTCGGCAGTCTGATCTTCCCCGGCATCGCCCTGAACAATCAGCCGCAATTGCTGCTCGGCGCCGCGTGCACCGCGTTGCTGGCCTTGCTGCTTGACGGTCTGGTGACCATGGCCAGCCGCCTCTGGCTGGAACGCGGGTTGCGTCCGTCTTAAGGCTTTGCAAAGGAATTCACATGAAAAAACTGACCTTGATATTGAGCTGCGCCCTGCTGTTGGCAGGTATTGCGCAAGCCGCTGAAAAACCGGTGATCCGCATCGGCGCACGGGTGTTCACCGAACAGACCCTGCTGGCCGAAATCACTTCCCAGTACCTGCGCACCAAGGGTTACGACACCCGCGTGACCGGCGGCCTGGGCAGCAACCTGGCGCGCAGTGCCCAGGAAAGCGGGCAACTGGATCTGATCTGGGAATACACCGGCGTGTCGCTGGTGGCCTACAACCACATCGACGAGAAGCTCAACAGCGAACAGTCCTACGCTCGGGTCAAAGAACTCGACGCGAAAAAAGGCCTGGTCTGGCTCTCGCCATCGCGCTTCAGCAACACCTACGCACTGGCACTGCCAGAGAAAGTGGCTGAAGAGCATCCTGAGATCAACAGCATCAGCGACCTCACCAAAGCCATGGCGCAAGACACCAAGGAACACCGCTTGGTGGCCCTGGACACCGAGTTCGCCAACCGCTCCGACGGCTTGGCCGGCATGGTCAAGCTGTATGACATGAACCTGACCCGCGAGAACACGCGGCAGATGGACGCCGGCCTGGTCTACACCGCCTTGCGTAATGGCCAGGTGTTTGCCGGTTTGGTCTACACCACCGACGGTCGCCTGAACGCCTTCAAGCTCAAGCTGCTGGCGGATGACATGCACTACTTCCCGGACTACACCGCCGCGCCGGTGGTGCGTCAGGAATACCTCGACAAGCACCCGCAACTGGCTGCCGAGCTCAAGCCGCTGGCCACTCTGTTCGACGACGAAACCATGCGCCAGCTGAATGCGCGGGTCGACGTCGACCATGAAAGCCCATCCGCTGTTGCCGCCGATTTCCTGCGCCAACATCCCATCAACTAAGAAGGAGAAGACATGGAATTCCTGAACGCCTTTTCCCATCTTGATTGGGCCCAAGTCCTGCACCTGACCTGGCAGCACATCACCCTGGTCGGCATCGCGGTAATTCTGGCAATTGTCGTGGGTGTGCCCCTGGGCGTGCTGATGACGCGCTTCCCGACCTTGGCTGGCCCGCTGCAAGCCAGCGCAACGGTACTGCTGACCGTACCGTCCATCGCGCTGTTCGGCCTGCTGCTGCCGTTCTACTCGAAGTTCGGCCAGGGCCTGGGACCGATGCCGGCGATCACCGCCGTGTTCCTCTACTCCCTGTTGCCGATCATGCGTAACACCTACTTGGCGCTGACCGGCGTCGAACCGGGCATTCGCGAGGCCGCCAAAGGCATCGGCATGACCTTCGGCCAGCGCCTGCGCATGGTCGAACTGCCCATCGCCGTGCCGGTGATCCTCGCCGGTGTGCGCACCGCCGTGGTGATGAACATTGGCGTCATGACCATCGCCGCCACCATCGGCGCCGGTGGCCTGGGTGTACTTATTCTGGCTTCCATCAGCCGCAGCGACATGTCGATGCTGATCGTTGGCGCAGTGCTGGTCAGTCTCCTGGCCATCTTCGCCGACCTGCTTTTGCAATGGCTGCAACGCTCGCTGACTCCAAAAGGACTGCTCAAATGATCGAACTTCAAAACCTGACCAAGACTTTTCAAAGCAACGGCAAAACTGTTTCGGCCGTGAACGACGTAAGCCTGACCGTCAACGAAGGCGAGATTTGCGTATTCCTCGGCCCTTCGGGCTGCGGTAAGAGCACAACGCTGAAAATGATCAACCGCCTGATCAAGCCGACCTCGGGCAAGATCCTGATCAACGGCGAAGACACCACCGACCTCGACGAAGTGACCCTGCGTCGCAACATCGGCTATGTGATCCAGCAGATCGGCCTGTTCCCGAACATGACCATCGAGGAAAACATCGTGGTCGTGCCCAAGCTGCTGGGTTGGGACAAGCAAAAATGCCACGACCGCGCCCGCGAGTTGATGAGCATGATCAAGCTGGAGCCTAAGCAGTATCTGCACCGCTACCCGCGTGAACTGTCGGGCGGCCAGCAACAGCGGATCGGCGTGATTCGCGCACTGGCGGCCGATGCGCCGTTGTTGCTGATGGATGAGCCGTTCGGCGCGGTCGACCCGATCAACCGCGAGATGATCCAGAACGAGTTCTTTGAGATGCAACGCGCGCTGAACAAGACCGTGATCATGGTCAGCCACGACATCGACGAAGCCATCAAACTGGGTGACAAGATCGCGATCTTCCGCGCCGGCAAGCTGCTGCAGATCGACCATCCGGATACGCTGCTGGCGCACCCGGCCGATGAGTTCGTCAGCAACTTCGTCGGCCAGGACAGCACCCTCAAGCGCCTGCTGCTGGTGAAGGCCGAAGACGCGGCGGACAACGCCCCGTCGGTGAGCCCGGAAACCCCGGTGGCCGATGCCCTGGAGCTGATGGACGAAACCGACCGCCGCTATGTGGTCGTCACCTGCGCCGAGAACAAAGCGCTGGGTTATGTACGACGTCGCGACCTGCACCGTCAGACCGGCACTTGTGGCCAGTACCTGCGCGAATTCAACGCCACGGCGGCGTATGACGAGCACTTGCGCATCCTGTTGTCGCGTATGTACGAGTTCAACCGTTCGTGGCTGCCGGTGATGGATGCCGAGCGGGTGTTCCTGGGTGAAGTGACCCAGGAGTCGATTGCCGAGTACCTGAGCTCCGGTAAGTCCCGTGGGGGCAAGACCAGTATCGTTTCGCCGGCTGAGACAGCCTTGAGCTGATGCACAGTTAGACCCATTCACGCTGAAACGGCCCATCACTGTTCGAGTTTTCCACAAACCCGGCAGTGCATGAGCCGAGTCAGGACGCGATAAGCCGCGCAAATCTCATTCTAACTAAGCCTTAAAGACTGTCAGAACTCACAGGTTCCAAGGATTCAGGAATAGGTTCCAATGCGCCTCGACACATCGAAACGCTCTTGCACCTAACGTCTTGAACCTACGAGGCTCCCTATGAGTACGAAAGAATCGGCCACTCCAATTTCTGGGGAAGAATCCCGGGCCCCAGCGGCAATGATCATCGGTGGAATCGCTGATCCACAGCGTGTCAAACAAGGCAACGACTTCACATTGACGATCGCTGCCCAGCTCGTGGACGAACGCGGCACCGCGATTCCAAACGTCACCACAACCTGGAGTACAAGCACATCAGGGGCCAGCTTCGCATCAGGCCCGGGGCCATTGAACGGTACGCTGACGGTAAGGAATGTACAGAGCACTACAAACGTTTCATTTACCGTTTCCACGGCTCAATACCCGAACATTAGGAAGACCCACAGCTTCAGCCTGATTCCGTTCTGACGGTTTGTTGGCTGACTCGCCCACGCTGATAGCCTTCGTGGCGAAGGCACTTGCTCCTTCGCCACGAAAGCGCTGAAACGCCTTCAAATTTCCCCTTTTGGGGAACATCAATCCGTCACACCTGTCGGTTACATAAGTAGCTGCACGCCATCGCGCGACGAACGCGTGCAAAAACGCGACATTTTTAGTTGATCTCAAGCCCCTCACGCCCTAAAGTTCGCGCCGAACGTCCATGCTGGAAACGATCCATCCGGCTCAAGTACTGACGACGAGACAGCAAGGCCAAGGGACGCAGTTGATCCCATGGCCTTTTTGCTTTCGGCGACATGCCTTGGGAAGTAGGCGAACCAAAGTGGGGATACGGAGGACGTTCATTTGCACCCATTGCTAATTTTAGTTTGCCCTTAGGAGTTCCCAGCATGTCGATCAACGTCGAAGATTATTTCGCGCGCGCCACTTTTGACAAACTGAAGGCGTTCGCCGACAAGCAAGAAACCCCGTTCGTGGTAATCGACACCGCCATGATCAGCCAGGCCTACGATGACCTGCGCGCCGGTTTCGAATTCGCCAAGGTGTATTACGCGGTCAAGGCCAACCCTGCCGTCGAGATCATCGACCTGTTGAAAGACAAGGGTTCGAGCTTCGACATCGCCTCGATCTATGAGCTGGACAAGGTCATGGACCGTGGCGTCAGCGCCGACCGTATCAGCTACGGCAACACCATCAAGAAATCCAAGGACATTCGCTACTTCTACGAGAAGGGCGTGCGCCTGTTCTCCACCGACTCCGAAGCCGACCTGCGCAATATCGCCAAGGCCGCGCCGGGTTCGAAAGTGTATGTGCGCATCCTCACCGAAGGCTCGACCACCGCTGACTGGCCTCTGTCGCGCAAGTTCGGCTGCCAGACCGACATGGCCATGGACCTGCTGATCCTCGCCCGTGACCTGGGCCTGGTGCCGTACGGTATCTCGTTCCACGTAGGCTCCCAGCAGCGCGACATCAGCGTGTGGGACGCGGCAATCGCCAAGGTCAAAGTGATCTTCGAGCGCCTGAAGGAAGAAGACAACATCCACCTCAAGCTGATCAACATGGGCGGCGGCTTCCCGGCCAACTACATCACCCGCACCAACAGCCTGGAAACCTACGCTGAAGAAATCATCCGCTTCCTCAAGGAAGACTTCGGCGACGACCTGCCGGAAATCATCCTGGAGCCAGGCCGTTCGTTGATCGCCAACGCCGGTATCCTGGTCAGCGAAGTGGTGTTGGTTGCACGTAAGTCCCGTACCGCCGTCGAGCGTTGGGTGTACACGGATGTGGGCAAGTTCTCCGGCCTGATCGAAACCATGGACGAAGCCATCAAGTTCCCGATCTGGACCGAGAAGAAAGGCGAGATGGAAGAAGTGGTCATCGCCGGCCCAACCTGTGACAGCGCCGACATCATGTACGAAAACTACAAGTACGGCCTGCCGCTGAACCTGGCCATCGGTGATCGTTTGTACTGGTTGTCGACCGGTGCCTACACCACCAGCTACAGCGCAGTTGAGTTCAATGGCTTTCCGCCGCTGAAGTCGTTCTACGTGTAAGTAGCCGGCCAATAAAAAACCCATGACGTGTCATGGGTTTTTTTATGCCTGTGATTTGTCATCACCCGTTGCGTCACGCAGATAACTCACGCAACGCCGCCGTCGCCAGAAACCCTGACCGCGACGCATAGCGGTGATCCTTTTGCACTCGCTCATCAATGCGCTGCAACAACTGTTCCGGCAAAGAAGCATTGAACCGCACCGATCTCCCCAGATAAGGGGTGAGATCAAAGTCGACTATCGCCCATACGCCACCGGCAAAATCCGGGTTATCCCAATGGGCATCAACCTCCTGCGCATGGGGAAGTGTTTCCTGGTCTGCAACCAGCCCTTCCAGATGCAGTGCGAGTGCCTCACGGACATTATCCAGCGCTTCGGAAAACGACCCACCAGCCGAAAAACACCCTGGTACGTCGGGGACCGTCACGCTGTAGTCCGAGTCAGCATCTTTATGTACTACCACGGGAAACTTCATTGTTCCTCCTTTGAACGAGCCTCACAGAACTCATTCAACTCATCAATCGGGGCCATCACTTGAGACCTGCTGACTTGAAAATACTGTGCAAAGTGCCCTTTGCAATTTCCGACTTGGGATGAGGAACGGTCACTCGCCCTCGCTTCACCGGGTGCTTGAACTGGTGATGACTGCCCTTTACTGCCACCTCAAACCAACCATCCGCAACCAGCAGCTCAATCACCTCTCGACTTCTCATCGCCTCACCCTTCAGTGTGTATATTACACACCGCCATTAGGCAATGCGCTTTTTTATACACACGAGACACACCAATGAAAAAGCCCGCTTAACGTATAAGCAGGCTCGTGTGAGGCAATGATGACGATGTGTAAATCCTTTTCGCCAGCGAAGTAATGTCAGTTTCTATGCCACGGACTGTTAAAAGCTTTTGTGCACTATGAAAGCATCGCAGCCCGCTGTTGATAGGCCTGCGCCATCGCACGAATACGCGGATCATTCGCCGCTGCCAGCGCCTTGTGCGCCGTGCGCAGGAACTTCAGATTACCGCCCGCCAACGCCTTGCGCAGCCACTCCAGCGCCGCCTCGATCTGGCCTCTGTCAGCCAACACCGCCGCATAACTGAACTGCCCGCGAAAATCCCCGCCTTCGGCTGAGCGGCGGTACCACTCAACGGCTGCATCCAGGTCCTTCGGGCAAAACTGGCCTTCTTCCAGGTAGCGCCCCAGCAGGTTCATCGACTTGGCGTGCCCCTGCTCCGCCGCCTGGCGATAACGCATCAGTGCTTGCTGCTGATCTTCAGCAACACCACGGCCGGTCGCCAGTAAGTTGGCGTAGTTGTACTGCCCCCAATCCAATCCGGCCTGCGCCGCCAAGCGGTACTCCCGCACCGCCGCCGCTTCATCGACGGCACAGCCCCAGCCATGCTCAAGGCAACGCCCGGCCATATTACGAGCCATCAAATGCCCGCTCTGAGCCGCAATGCGGAACCAGCGCAATGCCAGCGCTTCATCGCGTGCAATGCCGCGTCCCTCCAGCAGGATTTGCCCGAGCAAGGCCTGGGCATCCACCACACCTTCCTTCGCTGCGATCAGAATCGCCTGGGCGGCGCGTACCGGTGAGTCGTCGAGCATGCCTTGCAGTTGTTCGACGTTGAGCACCTCTTCGCGGCGCAATAGGAAGCCCATGCTCAGACCTCTACCCAGCGACGCAGCAGGTTGTGATAGGTGCCGGTGAGCTGAATCAGCGCGGGATGATCGGGCACGTCGCGGGTCAGTTGCTGGATCGCGCCGTCCATCTCGAACAGCAACGTGCGCTGGCTGTCTTCGCGCACCAGGCTTTGGGTCCAGAAGAACGAGGCATAGCGCGCGCCACGGGTTACGGCGTTGACTTTGTGAAGGCTGGAGCCGGGGTACAGCACCATGTCGCCGGCGGGCAACTTGACCCGTTGCAGACCGAAAGTGTCCTGGATCTCCAGTTCGCCGCCGTCGTATTCATCCGGGTCGCTGAAAAACAGCGTGGATGAAAGGTCGGTGCGCACCCGCTCGTGACTGCCTTTAGGCTGACGCACGGCGTTGTCGATATGGAAGTCGAAACTGCCACCGGCGGTGTAGCAGTTCAGCAACGGAGGGAACACCTTGTGTGGTAACGCCGCTGACATGAACAGAGGGTTTTGCCACAAACGTTCGAGCATCGCCGCGCCGATTTCCTTGGCCAGCGGGTGGCCTTCGGGCAATTGCAGATTGTGTTTGGCTTTGGCGGACTGATGCCCAGCGGTAATTTTTCCGTCGGCCCAATCGGCACTTTCCAGGGCTTGGCGGATGCGCTGCACTTCCTCGCGAGAGAACAGGCCGGGAATGTGCAGCAGCATGGGGCAATACCTGTAGGCAGAGAGGCGCCAATGGTATTGATTCTTATCCGCCCTGTAAAACGCCATGACGGACGAGTCTGTAAAAACCGTAAGCCAAAAGTGTAAAGAATGTAAATTCAGCGCAATTAGCAATGTATCGCAATTGATATGAATACTTGTTCACCCTATATTCCGCGGCCTCACATCCTTGGGGAAAGGACACGTCATGTCGCGCACTACGCTAAAAACAACTGCCAGTTCACCGCGTTTGCTGGCCTCGGCCATCGGCGTCGCCCTCGGTGCCAGTTCTGTCGCCCATATGGCGCAAGCGGCCGAAGACACAGAACAAAAAGGCCAGCGCAACAGCATCTCCCTGGGCGCCACCAGCATCACCGGGGAAGAACAGGACGCCACCTCCTACCAGGTCGAGAAAGCCTCTTCGCAGAAATACACTGCGCCTCTGGTGGACACGCCACGTTCCGTCACCGTCGTGCCGCAACAAGTACTCAAGGACACCGCCGCTACCTCGTTGCAGGATGCCTTGCGCACCGTACCGGGCATTACCTTCGGCGCCGGCGAAGGCGGCAACCCTCAAGGTGACCGTCCATTCATCCGCGGCTTCGATGCCCAGGGTGACACCTACCTGGACGGTGTTCGCGACACCGGCGGCCAGAGCCGTGAGATTTTCGACATCGAGTCCATTGAAGTCAGCAAAGGCCCGAACTCCTCTTTCGGCGGTCGTGGCTCGGCCGGTGGCAGCCTCAATCTGGTGAGCAAAACCCCGCAAGCCCGGGACTTCACCAACGGCGGTTTCACCTACGGTTCCGACCAGACCCGTCGCTACGTGCTCGATGTAAACCGCCAGTTCCTCGACGACAGCGCCGCGTTCCGCCTGAACCTGATGACCCATGAGCAGAACGTGGCCGGCCGTGACGCCGTGAATTACGACCGTTGGGGCGTGGCCCCGTCGCTGACCTTTGGCCTGGGCACCCCGACCCGCGTCAACCTCAGCTACTACCACATGGAAAGCAACGACCTGCCGGATTCGGGCATTCCCTACGGCTATAGCTCGTCGACCGCCACCACCCACGGCCATGACAAGCCCACCGACGGCGGCGACAGCAATAACTTCTACGGTCTCAAGGATCGTGACTTCCGAAAGACCCGCGCCGACATCAGCACAATCTCCATTGAGCACGACCTGAACGACGACATGACGCTGAAAAACACCCTGCGCCATGGCAGCACCGGCCAGGACTACGTCCTTACCCAGCCCGACGACAGCCAGCGCAACGTCAACCGTTTCGGTACCGTTTGGCGCCGCGCCAACACCCGCGTGTCGACCACCACGACCACCACCAACCAGACCGACCTGTTCGGCAACTTCCAGGCCCTGGGCTTCAAGCACAGTTACTCCACCGGTCTGGAATTCACCGGCGAAGAAACCCGCGTCAGCGGTTACACCGTCAGCCCGAACACCAACCCGACCTGTACCGTGGCCGCCGGCAGCCTGGGCGGTCAGTGCACCTCGCTGAGCAACCCGAACCCGGATGACGCATGGACCGGCAGCATCGCGCGCAACTACAACGGCACCAACACCAAGGCCACCAGCCGCGCCGCCTACGTGTTCGACACCATTGAGCTGGACCCGAAATGGTTGCTGAACGTCGGCCTGCGCTACGACACCTTCGACACCGAAGCCAACACCAATGCCGTGCCCTCCTCGACGGTCAAGGCACGCAGCAAGGTCAAGGACGACAGCCAGTTCTTCAACTGGCAAGCCGGTCTGGTCTGGAAGCCGTTGGACAACGGCAGCATCTACACCTCCTACGCCACTTCGGCATCGCCGGCCGGCGGCCTGGTGGGTGAAGGCGTCGACAACAACGCGATCCCAACCGGTATCAACACCAGCGACCTGAAACCCGAAGAAACCGTCAACTACGAGCTGGGCACCAAGTGGGACCTTTTCCACAACCGCCTGTCCCTGGCTGCAGCGGTGTTCCGCACCGAGAAGAAAAACACCCGCATCCTGGTGGATTCCAACACCTACGAAACCGCGGGCGAGTCGCGAGTCGATGGCCTGGAACTGTCGGCCAGCGGCAAGATCACCGATCAATGGCAAGTGTTCGCCGGCTACAGCTACCTGCAAGCCGAACTGGTTGACCCAGGCAAAAACGGTAACCGCCAGGGCGTGGTCCAGGCCGGTTCCAACAAAGGCAACCAAATGCCCAACACCCCGAAGAACGCCTTCAGCCTGTGGACCACGTACGACGTAACGCCGAAGCTGACCGTCGGCGGTGGCGCGTTCTACGTCGACCAGGTTTATGGCGATGCGGCCAACACCGTGTACGTGCCGTCCTACACTCGCTACGACGCCATGGCCAGCTACAAGCTGACCAAAAACGTCGACCTGCAGTTGAACGTGCAAAACCTCACGGACAAGACTTATTACGACAAGGCCTACGCCTCGCACTTCGCCAACCAGGCGGCTGGGCGCACGGCGCTGGTGTCCACCAGCTTCCACTTCTAAACACCGCTCCACATAGCAAAAAGCCCCACGCATCGGATGCGTGGGGCTTTTGCGTGTTAAACAGAATGTTTCTCGACAGGCCACGGCATAATGCGCGCCGTGCCCTACATACCCAGATAGACGAGGCGGTCAGACGTGTTGAAGAAAACCCTGTTCCAGTTGCACTGGTTTTTCGGCATTACTGCCGGGCTGGTGCTGGCCTTGATGGGGATCACCGGGGCTGCGGTCTCGTTCCAGGATGAACTACTGCGGGCTCTCAACCCCCACGTACTGAGCGTAGAAAAACGCGAAGCCGGCGTGCTTCCGCCTGCCGAACTGGTGCGCAAACTGGAAGCCACCGAAGGCAAGACCGTGTCCATGCTGTTCGTGGAAAGCGAAAGTGGCAACGCCGCGCGCGTGTTCTTTACCCCACCGCCGGGTGAGCGACGTGGCCAACTGCGCTACTTCGATCCCTACACCGGCGACTACATGGGCGACGCGGTTGGCCAGGACTTCTTCGGTTTTATCCTGCAACTGCACCGCTTCCTCGCCATGGGTGAAACCGGGCGAAATATCACGGGCGCCTGCACGCTGATCCTGGTGTTTTTCTGCCTGTCCGGCCTGTACCTGCGCTGGCCGCGCCAGGTGGCAAACTGGCGTGTGTGGCTGACCTTGGACTGGCGCAAAAAAGGCCGCAGTTTCAACTGGGACCTGCACTCGGTATTCGGCACCTGGTGCCTGCTGGCGTACTTGCTCGCGGCGCTCACCGGGTTGTCCTGGTCCTATGACTGGTACAGCCAGGGCCTGAACAAACTGCTGTCCGATGCGCCGCAAACCGAGCGGATGCGCAAGCGCGGCCCGCCGCCGGAAGGCCCAGCACCGGTAGCCAACTATGACGCGATGTGGAGCAGCATCTACAGCCAGGCCGGCCCGGGTTTGAATGCCTATAACATCCGCATGCCCGCCGTTGCAGGGCAACCGGCGACCGTCTACTACCTGCTGAAAGACTCGCCCCATGACCGTGCCCTCAACCAGATCAACCTGGACCCGGCCACCGGCGAGGTCAAATCCCATGACCAGTACGCCAGCAAAAGCTTCAAGGCGCAGTTGCTGACCAGCATCTATGCGCTGCACACCGGCAGTTACTTCGGCCTGGCCGGGCGAATCATCCTTACCGTCAGCTCATTGCTGATGCCGCTGTTCTTCATCACTGGCTGGTTGCTGTACCTGGACCGTCGCCGCAAAAAACGCCAGGTGCGCGACGCCCGCAACGGCCTAAGCGCCAACCACAGCGACGCTCCGGCCTGGCTGATCGGCTTTGCCAGCCAGAGCGGGTTTGCCGAGCAACTGGCCTGGCAGACCGCCGGACAATTGCAGGCAGCTGGCCTGCCAGTGAAAGTGCAGTCCTTGGGCAGTGTGAGCCAGGACGACCTGCGCCAATCAGAAAATGCGCTGTTCGTGGTCAGCACCTTCGGCGACGGCGAAGCCCCGGACAACGCCCGTGGTTTTGAACGCTCAGTGCTCGGCCAGGACCTGTCCCTCAAGGGCCTGAATTACTCGGTGCTGGCCCTGGGTGATCGTCAGTACGAACACTTCTGCGGCTTTGCCCGGCGCCTGCATTTCTGGCTGACCAACCAGGGCGGCAACCCGCTGTTCGCCCCGGTGGAAGTGGACAGCGGCGACACGGCCGCGCTGCTGCATTGGCAACAAGAGCTCGGACAGTTAACCGGTCAGGCACCGGCCGCTGCATGGCCGACGGCCCAGTACGAACACTGGACACTCACCCAACGCAGCCTGCTCAACCGCAACAGCACGGGCTCGGACGTTTACCTGCTCGGCCTCACCCCGCCTTCGCCACAAAGCTGGCAAGCCGGCGATTTGGTAGAAGTGCTGCCCCGCAACTGCCCATGGGCCATTGAGCACTTCCTGAGTGGGCTTGGCCTTACCGGCACCGATGGCGTGTTGATCGACGGTTTGTCCACTCCACTCGCTCAAGCCCTGGCCACGCGCCAACTGCCGGGAAACCGTGCGCATCTGGTGGGCATGCATGCCCAGGCGCTGGTGAACGCATTGGCGCCCTTGGGCATGCGCGAATACTCCATCGCCTCGATTGCCAGCGACGGCGTGCTGGAGTTGATCGTGCGCCAGGAACGCCACCCCGACGGCAGCCTGGGCCTGGGTTCCGGCTGGCTCACCGAACACGCAGCCCTCGGCACGGGCATCAGCCTGCGCCTGCGGCGTAACAGTGGCTTCCACCTGCCGAACGTCCCAGTGCCGCTGATCCTGCTGGGCAATGGCACCGGCCTGGCGGGCTTGCGCAGCTTGCTCAAGGCGCGGATTGCCGATGGCCAGCAGCGCAACTGGCTGCTGTTCGGCGAACGCAATATCGCCCACGACTACCTGTGCCAGGACGAACTGCAAGGCTGGCTGGCCAGCGGTGATTTGGCGTTGCTGGACCTGGCATTCTCCCGCGATCAGGAAGAGAAGATTTACGTGCAGGACCGCCTGCGCGAATCGGCCGATGTGCTGCGCAAATGGCTGGCCGATGGCGCAGCGATTTACGTGTGCGGAAGTTTGCAGGGGATGGCGGCCGGGGTGGATCAGGCGCTGGTCGACATACTGGGAAGTGAAGCGGTGGAGCGCTTGATCGAACAAGGCCGCTACCGCCGGGATGTCTACTGATGTGATCCAATGAGGGAGGGGGCAAGCCTCCTCCCTCATTTAGAGTGCATTTCAAGTCAGACCGGTTGCAGTTTTTGCTGGAATACCGAGACCCCATCCAGGTCGCGCAAAGTCACAGTCAACTCCGCTGTCTGCCCATCAATCTGCACTTCGCCAAAAAACTGAAACCCGGCAAACGGCGAGGTGTTCTGCGCGGGTGGGGCCTTCTCGAACACCACCTCAGGGCCAAAGGTTTTATCCAAGGGGTTCGGGCCGAAGCTGCCCGCATTCAAAGGCCCGGCAACAAACTCCCAGAACGGCTCAAAATCCTGAAACGCCGCCCGATCCGGGTGATAGTGATGCGCCGCGCAGTAGTGCACATCCGCCGTCAGCCACACATGATTACGTACCTTCTGCGCGCGCAGAAATGCCAACAGTTCGGCGATTTCCAGCTCGCGCCCTTGCGCCGGGCCGGGGTCACCATTGGCAATCGCCTCCCAGCGCGGCACGCCGGGGGTGACTTCACCGTCGGGCACACCCAGGCCAATGGGCATGTCGGCGGCGATCACTTTCCATTGCGCCGTCGAAGCCTTGAGTTCGCGCTTGAGCCAGTCCAGCTGTTCGCTGCCAAGGAAGGGTTTTTCACCGCCCAGATTGTCATCGTTGCCGCCGCGATAGCTGCGCATATCCAGCACAAACACATCCAGCAGCGGCCCGTAGCTTAGCTTGCGATAAATCCGCCCGCCGCCATCGGCGCGCTGCAAACGCATCGGCGCATATTCCAACCAGGCCTGGCGCGCACGACCGACCAGGGTGTTGATGTCCTTGGTCTGGTAACGCTCATCGAGTTGCTTGCTGGGCGACCAGTTGTTCACAACCTCGTGGTCGTCCCACTGCCAGATCTGCGGCACTTCAGCATTGAAGCGGCGTACGTTTTCATCCAGCAGGTTATAGCGGTAGTTGCCGCGGTATTCGTCGAGGGTTTCAGCAACTTTGCTCTTGGCCTCGGTGGTGATATTGCGCCAGATGCGTCCGCCTTCGGTGGGCAGTTGCGCCGGCACCGGGCCGTCGGCGTAGATGGTGTCGCCGCTGTGGATAAAGAAGTCCGGCAGGCGCAGGCGCATGGCTTCGTAGATGCGCATGCCGCCGATGTCCGGGTTGATGCCGAAGCCTTGGCCGACGGTGTCGCCACTCCACACAAACCGGATGTCGCGACGCTGTTGCGGCACGCTGCGCAGGTGGCCGAACCACGGCTCGCTGGCGACACCGGTTTGCGCGTCTTCGAAGTGCACACGATAGAAGATCGCCTGGTCGGCGGGCAGTCCGGTGAGTTCGACGCGGGCGGTGAAGTCGCTGCGGTTGTCGGCCAAAGGCGAGATGAATCGGCGTGGGTTGCTGAACACGCTACGGGTGTCCCACTCCACCACCATCCTCGCCGGGCGGTCGCTGCGGCTCCAGATAAGGGCGCGGTCGCCCAGTAGGTCGCCGGACTGCACGCCGTCGGTGAGTTGCGGCCGGTCCTTCACCGAAGCAATCACCGCCGGCGCCAGACCCGGCAGCAAAAGGCCGGCGCCGACGACTTGCATCACACGGCGCCGGCCCAGATCGAAATGGCTCATGCAGGTGCCCTCTTGAGTATCAAAAGGGCCACTTAAGCACGCGCTTATGACACCGGTGCGACAGCCAGTTCCACCGTTTCAGGACGTTTGATCACGGCATAGACCAAACCGGTCAACAGGCTACCCGCGACAATCGCCAACAGGTAAAAGAGCGCGTGGTTGATCGCACCCGGGATCACCAGCACAAACAGCCCACCATGGGGCGCGGCGAGTTTGCAGCCGAAATACATCGACAAAGCGCCAGTCAACGCGCCACCGGCGATGCAGGCCGGGATCACCCGCAGCGGGTCTTTAGCCGCAAACGGGATCGCGCCTTCAGAGATAAAGCACAGGCCAAGGATCATCGCGGCCTTGCCGGCTTCGCGCTCGGTCTGGGCAAATTTACGACGCGCCAGGAACGTTGCGATGCCCATGCCAATCGGCGGCACCATGCCGGCGGCCATGGTCGCGGCCATCGGCGCCCCACTGGACGCTGCCAGCAAACCCACCGAAAACGCATAGGCTGCCTTGTTGATCGGCCCGCCCAGATCCACGCACATCATGCCGCCCAGCAGGATGCCCAACAGCACCGCATTGGTGGTGCCCATGGTGCTGAGGAAATCCGTGAGACTGGTCAGCATGCGCGCCACAGGCGGGCCCACCAGATAGATCATCGCCAGGCCGGTAATCAGGCTCGCCAGCAACGGGATGATCAGGATCGGCTTGAGCGCCTCCATGCTTTGCGGTAATTGCACAGCACGGGTGATCAGCTTGACGCAGTAACCCGCCAGGAAACCGGCAAGGATGCCGCCGATAAACCCCGCCCCCAACGTGCCGGCCAACAGGCCGCCGATCATACCCGGTGCGATACCCGGACGGTCGGCAATCGAGTACGCGATATAACCCGCCAACAGCGGCACCATCAGCGTAAAGGCGCTGTTGCCGACGGTTTTCAACGCGGCCGCCAAAGTACCTTCCTGCTCGAACGCGTGAATGCCAAAGGCAAACGACAAAGCGATCAACAAGCCGCCCGCCACCACCATCGGCAACATGAACGACACCCCGGTGAGCAGGTGTTTGTACACGCCGGTTTTTTCTTTCTTGGCCACGGCAGCGTTGCCCGCGTTTTCCACGGCGCCTTCGGCCAAGGCCTTGTTAAGGGTCGCTTCGGATTGCTTGAGGGCAATGCCGGTGCCGCAGCGGTAGATCTTCTTGCCGGCGAAGCGCTCGGTGGCGACTTCAATGTCCGCCGCGAGCAACACCACGTCCGCGTTGGCGATAGCCTCCGGGCTCAGCGGCGTGCGTGCGCCGACCGAGCCTTGGGTCTCGACCTGCAAGTCATAGCCCAGGCGCTTGGCCGTCTGCTGCAAGGCTTCGGCGGCCATGAAGGTATGGGCCACGCCAGTGGGGCAAGCGGTAACCGCGACGATACGCGGTGCCTGCTTCGACGCCGCTGGCGCTTGGCTGGCGACATGCACCAGTGCTTCTTCAGCGCCCCGCCGCAATACCGCTTCAACATCCGCCAGCGCTTGGGCCGGCGTGCTCTGGAACACGCGCTTGCCAACAAAGCGCTGCATATCCACCGGCGTGCTGCTGACCAGCAACACCCACTCGGCAGCGTCGATGGTCGCCTGGGACAGCGCGCGTTCCGGGTGCTGCACATCCACCACTTCAACGCTGGTGCTCCAACCCTGGCGTTGCGCGGCAGCGTCCAACAAGCGGGCACACAGCACACTGGTGACCATGCCGTTCGGGCAGGCAGTAACAATGGCTAACTTCATCACAAACCCTCTTATTGTTCTGTCAGCGGGCGTACGAGGACGCCGCTTTCGAGGTGCGCCAACTGCGCGTCATCGCTGATGCCAAAACCGATCTGCGTCACCGCCATCGCAGCAATCGCAGTGGCGCGGCGCAGGGTGTGCTCGGGGGCTTCGCCGCTGAGCAGACCGTGGAGCATGCCGGCCAGCAGCGAGTCGCCGGCGCCTACGGTGCTGGCCACCGCGACCTTGGGCGGCGTCGCATGCAGTGTGGCGCCCGAGCTGTACCAGCTCACGCCTGCGGCACCGTCGGAGACCACCACATGTTCCACACCTTGTTGATGCAGTTGGCTGATGGCATCCGCAGCGTTATCCAGAGCGTCGGCGAGTTCCTCAGTATTGGGTTTGACCAACCATGGGCCCGCCTGCAAACCGGCGCGCAACGCTTCGCCGCTGGTGTCCAGCGCGACTTTCAAACCGAGGTGTTTCAACTGCACCAACACCCCATGCAACCACTGCGGGGTGACGCCGCGAGGCAAGCTGCCGGCGACCACCACCGCGTCATGCCCGGGGGCAATTCGCGTGAGTTGATCGAGCAACGCCTGTTGCGCCTGCTCACTGACCAGCGGCCCTGGCGCGTTGATGTCGGTGACCCGGCCGTCCTGCTCGGCAATCTTGATATTGCTGCGGGTTTCGCCGGGGACGCGGATAAACGCGTCAGCAAAACCACGGCGCGCGATCAGGGCCTCAAAAGCTTGAGGATTGTCCTCCCCCAGAAAGCCGCCCACGGTCACCTGATGCCCAAGATCTGCCAACACTTGCGCCACATTCACACCCTTGCCGGCGGCATGGGTGAGCACGGTGTCGCTGCGGTTGACTTCACCGGGTTCCAGGCGCGGCAGGCGCACCGTAAGGTCCAACGCCGGGTTCAGCGTCAGGCTTAGAATCCTTGCCATTTACACGGCCTCCACAAGGGCACGCACTTCAGCAGGAGAACCCACCGCCAGTGCTTTTTGCGCCAGGCCCTGGGCCTCGCTCAGACTGAATTCACGCACCCGCGCCTTCACTTCAGGAATGCTGCGGGCGGACACACTCAACTCATCCACACCCAGCCCGACCAGCACCGGCACCGCCAGCGGGTCTGCCGCCAGCTCGCCGCATACGCCGACCCATTTGCCATGGGCATGGGCCGCACGCACGGTGATATCGATCAGTTGCAGTACTGCCGGGTGCAGGCCATCGGCCTGGGCCGACAAGGTCGGGTGGCCACGGTCGATGGCCAGGGTGTACTGGGTCAGGTCGTTGGTGCCAACGCTGAAGAAGTCGACCTCTTTGGCCAGCACCGGCGCCAACAACGCAGCGGATGGCACTTCGATCATGATGCCCAGTTGCAGGTCGGCCACCGGGATTTCCAGGCGCAGGCGCTCGGTCATGTCCCGGGCTGCGCGCCATTCATCCACGCTGCCGACCATGGGAAACATGATGCGAAGGGGACGGTTATCCGCCGAGCGCAACAGCGCGCGCAATTGCGCCTCCATGATCTGCGGGCGTTGCAGCGTTAGGCGAATGCCACGCACACCGAGGAAGGGGTTTTCTTCCTCGGCAATCGGCCAGTAAGGCAACGGTTTATCGCCGCCCACATCAAGGGTGCGCACCACCAGCGGGCGCCCGTCGAGGCCGTCGAGAACGCGGCGGTATTCGGCTTCCTGGGTGGCTTCGTCCGGGGCTTGCGGGTGGGCCATGAAGATCAGTTCGGTGCGCAACAGGCCAATGCCTTCGGCGCCCTGCTCGACCGCTTTGGCAACACCTGCGCTCTCGCCAATATTGGCAAACACTTCCACGGCGTGGCCGTCACGGGTGACAGCTGGCTCGTGACGCTGGGCCGAGGCGGCTTGCAAGCGTTGTTCGCGGGTGTCGCGCTCGACGGTAGCGCGTTGCAGGGTGGCGGCGTCGGCGTCCACGTGCAGGCGACCGCGCTGGCCATCCAGCAACAGCGGCGTGCCGGAAGCCAGCAGCAACACGGCCGGACCGGCGCCGACCAGCGCGGGGATGCCAAGGGCACGGGCGACGATAGCGCTGTGGGCCGTAGCGCCACCACGGGCGGTGAGAATGCCGGCAACGCGAGCCGGGTCCAGACGGGCAACGTCTGAAGGGCCGACTTCGTCCATCACCAGGATGTAGGGCTCGGTAGGCTCTTGGGCGGTTTCGACACCGCACAGTTGGGCCAGCACCCGCCGACCAATATCACGCAGGTCGGCGGCGCGTTCAGCGAGAAGAGCATCCTGCAACGACTCCTGCTGCTTGGCGGCGGCTTCGATCACGCTCATCCAGGCGGCTTCGGCGCTTTCGCCTTGCTTGAGACGGGTGTCGACTTCATCGGTGAGTTCCGGGTCGTCGAGCATTTCCTGGTGGGTGATAAAAATCTCGCGAATCGCCTTGGATTGGCTGCGCTCGATCAGGCCATGGATATCGCGGCGTACCTCAGCGAGTGCATCTTGCAGGCGCTGGCGCTCAATGGCCGAGGACTCACCGCGCAGCGGGTAATCGAACACTTGCTGGATCTGCACATGCGCAGGGCCGATGGCAATGCCGGGCGCAGCGGCGATGGCCTGGACCTGGCTGCCGGCCAGCGGTGCGCTGAGCGTGGGTTCGGCCTCAACGATGGCAGGCTGGGCGCTCGCGGTCGGCAATGGCTCGACCTCTTCACCCAGGCCCTCTTCTACTGCCGCCAACAGCGCGGGCAGCGCATCACCAGCAATGGTCGGCTCGGCGACAAACTCCAGCACCTGGCCGCGACGGGCGCCCAGGCTGAGCAACTTGCTCAGGCTCTTCACCGACACGGCGCCCACGGGGCCATCGACGATGCGCACACGGATGTCGCCTTCAAAACTTTTTGCCAATTGCGCGAGGATCTTCGCCGGCCGCGCGTGCAGGCCATGGGCGTTGGCCAGGGTGATGCGGGCACTCGGCCAGTCCGGCGGCAGTTCACCTCCCAGCACTTCGAGTACCTCACGGCTGCTGGTGGCGCGACCCAATTCCTGGCCTCGGCCTTCGATCAACAGCGCGCACAGGCGTTCAAGCAACGCCTGATGGGCTTCGCCCAGGCTGGCCAGGCAGAACAGGCCATTGAGCGGCTGACCGAGATAGCGCATGGGTTTGTCGGGCGTGACGAACGCCAGACCAGGGCGCTTGACCGTCTGCTCGCTGTGCAACCACCACAAGCCATCGCCCAGGGGCAACGCATCGACCTGCTGCAACACAGCGGCGAAACCATTGCTCACACAATCGGCCTGGCGCAACAGGCGTGCGCCTCTCCAGACAAGCTCTTCGAAGTCATCGGCGGACACGCCCAGGCTGATCATCTGCGCGTCCAGCGCCAGCTCCTGCGGGGCGCCTTGCAGCAGTTTCAGCAACGCTTCAGCGCTGCCAGCACGGCGCAAGGCCTGGCCCAGATCGGTTTCACCGAGGGCGCGGGTGAGCAGTTGCAGCAGGCGCAGGTGTTCATCGGACTTGGCGGCAATGCCGATGGCCAAGTAGACAATCTGACCGTCGCCCCAGTCCACCCCTTCGGGGAACTGCAACAGGCGCACGCCGGTGGAAAACACTTGGTCGCGGGTTTCGGGAGTGCCGTGGGGGATGGCAATACCCTGGCCGAGAAAGGTCGAGCCTTGGGCTTCACGGGCTTGCAAGCCGCTGAGGTATCCCTCGGCGACCAGGCCATCAGCCACCAGTTTGTCAGCGAGCAGGTGCAAGGCAGCAGATTTATCCGCAGCCACTTGGCCCATGGATATCTGCTCTACAGTGAGCTCAAGCATGCCGTTCTCCTAGTTAGTGCAATGGGTGCACTAGGTATTGTTTTGAATAAAACAGTGTAGAGGCGTTCGGTAATAACTGACTGAGTAGTCAATTGGCAGTAGGCACTCAGTAGCGAACGTCGTAAAAATACGCTGGCTGAAACGTTTAATCTAGAATTTAAGGCAGATTACGCGTTAATTGTGCATCCTTGAAGGACCACTCGGCACTTGAGCTGGAACATGGGTCGTAGGCTGGAATCGGTTACGATTGGAAAAAATGTCGGGGCAAGCTCCAAAAAACAAGGAAATCCCGGTTTGAAACTCAGTGATATCGCGCGTCTAGCCGGTGTGTCCGTGACCACCGCCAGCTACGTCATCAATGGCAAGGCCGAACAGCAACGCATCAGCAACGCCACCGTTGAGCGAGTGCGTGCCGTGGTCGAAGCCCATGGTTTTACGCCCAACCCCCAAGCCGCCGGGCTGCGAAGTCGGCACACGCGCACCTTGGGCTTTATTCTGCCCGACTTGGAAAACCCCAGTTACGCACGAATCGCCAAGCTATTGGAACAAGGCGCCCGCGCGCGCGGCTACCAGTTGCTGATCGCCAGTTCCGACGATGAGGCGGACAGCGAGCGCCAACTGCTGCAACTGTTCCGCGCGCGGCGTTGCGATGCGTTGTTCGTGGCCAGTTGCCTGCCCGCCAGCGATAACAGCTACCGCGAGCTGCAAGCCAAAGGTTTACCGGTGATCGCTATCGACCGGGTGATGGAACCAGACCAGTTCTGCTCAGTGGTCAGCGACGACCGCCAGGCGTGCCAACAACTGACCAGCAGCCTGCTGCAACCACTGCCCAAACAGATCGTGCTGATCGGCGCACGGCCTGAGCTGAACATCAGCCAGGAGCGTGCCGATGGTTTTCGTGAAGCGCTGCAAGGCTTCACAGGCGAGGTGATCGTCGAACACGGCGAATCCTTCAGCCGTGATTGCGGCAGACAGTTGATGGAACAACTACTGCAACGACTGGGGCATTTGCCTGACGCACTGGTGACCACGTCCTACGTGCTCTTGCAGGGTGTGTTTGACGCGCTGCATGACTTCCCACTCAAGTCGCGCCCGCTGCGCTTGGGCACCTTTGGTGACACCCAACTGCTGGATTTTCTGCCGCTGCCGGTCAACGCCATGGCCCAGCAACATCAACTGATTGCCGACGCTGCCTTGCGCCTGGCCTTGGCCGCGATTGAAGAAGAACAGTACCAACCGGGCGTGCATGCGATCGGCCGGACCTTCAAACAGCGGATCCACGAGGCCTGAGCGTGGAGCTGATCGACACCCATACCCACTTGGACTTCCCGGACTTCGACAACGATCGCCCGCAAGTCCTCGCCCGCAGCCGTACACTCGGGGTGCAACGCATGGTGGTGTTGGGGGTGTATCAGCAAAATTGGCAGCGACTGTGGGATCTGGTGCAGGCGGATGAAGGATTGTTCGCGGCTTTCGGCTTGCACCCGGTGTACCTGGACGACCACCGTCCCGCCGACCTCACGGCATTGGGCGACTGGCTGAGCCGCCTGCACGGCCACCGGCAACTGTGTGCGGTGGGCGAAATTGGCCTGGATTACTTCCTTGAACACCTGGACCGCGAACGCCAGCAGAGCCTGTTCGAAGCCCAGCTCAAACTGGCCGTGGACTTCCAACTGCCGGCGCTGCTGCACGTACGCCGCAGCCACGCAGCCGTGATCGCCACCCTCAAGCGCATCCGCCTGCCACGAGGTGGCATCATCCACGCGTTCGCCGGAAGCCGGGAGGAAGCCCACGAGTACATCAAGCTGGGCTTCAAGCTCGGCCTCGGCGGTGCCGCCACGTGGCCCCAGGCTTTGCGCATGCACAAGGTGCTGGCGCAATTGCCGCTGGACGCGGTGGTACTGGAAACCGACGCCCCCGACATGGCACCGGCCATGTACCCAGGCCAGCGCAATAGCCCTGAGCACCTGCCCGAGATCTGCACCGCCCTCGCCGAACGCATGGGCACCAGCCCGCTATTGCTGGCCGAGGCGAGCACACGCAATGCGTGGGAGCTGTTCAAGTGGTAAGGCCGGGATCACTGCTTGCAGGTTAAGGGTCATTCGCTGCCGATGGCGGGCGTAGCGCAGCACCAGGAAATGCACCAACAGCACCAACAGTGACACGTTGAGCTGGCCGATCACGCTGATCAGCCCCACCCATTCAGTCACAAGTGCCACGATCAGCACCACGCTGGTCAATATCGCCATGCTCGGGCGTACCAGCGCCCAGTGGTCCAGCGCTTTGAAGTGGCGCAATTGCCGTGGGCAGTTCAGTTCCAACACATGCTGACAGTAGGGGCAGTCGAAGGGTTCTTCGATGGCGATGGCATTCAGTTGCCAGGGCTTGAGTTCAAACGTGATGTCGCAATGGGCGCAGTGCCCCTTGATGCCAGCGGCGGTGGTCATCGTCGTGCCTCCCCTTAAGCGGGATTGAGTGAAATAAATTCTCACTCATTCCCGCGAACAAAAAAGGCACCCAGAGAAATCCAGACGAGAACTACATCACCAGAAGACCAATCCTACTCCGCCCCCTTACACGCGAAAGGCCCCGATCAATTGCTTCAACTCGATCACCTGCAATGAGAGCTGCCGGCTTGCCGCCTCGGTCTGATGTGCGCCTTGGGCCGCATGTTCGCCGGCCCGATTGATTTCGACGATGTTCTGGTCGATATCGTGGGCGACGGCAGTCTGTTGTTCCACGGCGGCAGCGATTTGCTGGTTCTGGTCGACGATCATGCCGACGGCGCCGAGGATATTTTCCAGCGCCTGCTGGACCTTTTCCGATTGGCCGACGGTACCGCTGGCCATTTCATGGCTGGTGCCCATGGCCTTCACTGCCGCGCCGACACCGCTGTGCAGGCGGCTGATCATCTGTTCGATTTCTTCGGTGGAATGCTGAGTGCGCCGAGCCAGCGTGCGCACTTCATCGGCCACCACCGCAAAACCGCGTCCCTGCTCACCAGCCCGCGCGGCCTCAATCGCCGCGTTGAGCGCCAGCAGGTTAGTTTGCTCGGCGATGCTTTTAATGACTTCCAACACGCTGCTGATCGACTGGCTGTCAGTGGCCAGTTGGTTGATGACCCCCACTGACAAATCTATCTCTGAGGCCAGCCGCGCAATGCTGCTCTGCTGGGATTGCACCAGGCCACGGCCACTTACGGTTTCATCGTTAACGCTGTGAGCACTGCTGACCGCCGCGGCCGCACTGCGCGCCACTTCCTGGGCGGTGGCCGACATCTGGTTCATGGCCGTCGCCACTTGTTCGATTTGCGTGCGCTGGCCAGAGACCGCTTGATTGCTGCGGGCCGAAACTGTTTCCACTTGTCCGGCCTGCAGTTCGACCTGGCTGACGGTGTGACCGACGCGTTCGATCAAGTCATGGATTTTCGCCACGGTGCCGTTGAACACCTGGCCGAGATCGCCCAGCTCGTCGCGGCTTTGGGCAACAAACGTGACGGTCATGTCGCCGGCCGCCACCTTGTCCATCATCGCCCCCAGGCGTCGCAGGGTGGTGCGCGTCGAGGCGTAGAAGCCTGCGTACAGATAGAAGATCAGCAGAAATACCGCTGTCAGTGCCGAGACCAGTACCACCATGTGTGTACGGTTTTGCGCCAGGCGCTGATCCAGTTGCTGCCCGAGAAAACTCAGGGTGGCGTCATCGAGCTGATAGGTCTTGGCCATCAATTGGCTGACGCTGTCGTAGAAAGCCTGCCAAGGAGCTTCGAGGGTTTCAGCCATGACCACCTGCTCTTCAAACAACTCGCTGCCTTGCTTGAGGCTGGCGTTGCTGGCCTTCGCCAAGCCATCAAGCGCAGCGTGAGCGGCTTTGCTGGAGCCCAGGGCGTCCTGCAATTTTAAGCCGTATTCGGCCTGGAGTTTTTCCAGCTGTTGCAGCAGTTCGTCAAAACGGGTGCTTGAGGAGGAATTGAGGAAGCCCTGTCCCAGAGAGTAAGCGCCCATCGCCCGCCCCTCTCCCAGGGTTTGAGTGAC
This sequence comes from Pseudomonas sp. TE3911, assembly GCF_054062775.1. Lineage (NCBI taxonomy): Bacteria > Pseudomonadati > Pseudomonadota > Gammaproteobacteria > Pseudomonadales > Pseudomonadaceae > Pseudomonas > Pseudomonas sp. TE3911. Next base: position 4,535,606 of record NZ_JBSSFP010000001.1, read on the forward strand.
TTGGGGGGTGACACTGGTGATCAGTTCGCTGAGTTGTCGTAAATCGCTCTGCGGGTCACGGCTCAAGCCGGATTGGCTGGCAATGATCTGGCTGAGCATCTGCGCTTTATTCAGCAACTTGCCGATCAGCGCACTTTTGCTCAGCAACGAAGTTTCCTGTTGCTGGGCCTTGAAGGCGGCGATCAGTTCGTCGCGCTTGCCTTCAAACACGGTGATTTGCTCGGGCTCGGTGGCCATCGGGTTGAGGCCTTGCAAACGGGTGAGCACGCTCTGCTCCAAGGCGTCGATCTTGGCCTCAAGGTCACCGGCTTTGCCGGACTGGCCGAGGGTTGCGTTGATCTGCACCTGGTTATTCAGGGTCTCCAGATCTCGGCGCAGGGCCAGGCTGCTGCCGAGCAGATCAAGGCTTTGCAGTTCGACACGGGTGCCCTGGAATTCGCGCCAGGAATCACGCACCAGGTAATAGTTGGTCGCGAGCATCGGCAGCAGGAACAGCACGCTGATCAGGCTGAACTTCATACCGAAGCTCAGGCGATTCATCAGCGCGATGGCGGGATAGAGCAAGCTCTTCACAGGTGAACTCCCTTTTCTTTTATTTTTATTGAGGCGCAGGGCGGCGGCAGAAAGCCACTATTTGGCGCTCTGTCTATATAGCTCAATTTGAAAGGGAGTTTTGTAACTTAAGGTTAACGACAGGAGCGAAGGACTCGCTCCTGTCGGAGGGTCAAGGCAGCACAGTCCAAATGGCGAAACCGGCATACCACAGCACTGCCGCGCGCAGCAGCAGCTCCCAAAGCCGATCCAGGCTATTGATGCCGTCTGCACCTACCACCGGCGGCGGGATTTCAGCAGCGACCAGGCCGACTTTTTCCACCAGTTGCGCGGCGCTGATGTCCCAGTTCAGCAGCTCGTGAAGCATGACACGACTGACCGCGACGAAATTGCCCACCAAGGCAAAGCTGGCCGCCAGCAGGCGCACCGGCAACCAGTCAAACGCATGACGCAATTGCCCGGCGCGTTCGGCCACCAGTGGGTTCTGGCTGTGCTCACTGGCCAGGGCCAAAAGCCGATAGGCCAGTGCAGCGACCGGCCCCAACAGGAAGTACCAGAAAATCACTGCGAAAAAGCTCTGGTAAGCCTGCCACAACAAATGGCCCTGAACGCGTTCCAGCAGTTGCTCACCGCTGTCGGCACCCAGCTTCAGGTCGCGCTCGGCCACGTGCTCGGAAGCTTGCAGATCACCCCGGCGCCAGGCGTCGCGAAACGGCCCGAGCCCGGCCAACAGATCACCACGGCCCAAGCTGTAGATCACCACCAGCAGGTGCACCGGTAGCGCCAACAAGCCATAGGCCACTGGTTCCAGCACCAGCAGCAACAACGCCAGCAACGCCACCGGCAGCAACACCAACAGGACCAGAATCAGCCAAGGTTGCTTGCCCAGGCGCGGGCTCGACTCCAACTTGGCCAATTCACGCAACCAGCCGCCGTCACGCTGCAATCGCTGGCGCATGGCCGAGAACTTCTCGATCCACACCGCCAGCACCAATACCAGAAAACTCATCGTGCGTGTCCTCCATCCTGCAGAGCGCTGCGAAAGCGCGTCCAATCAAAAGCGGGGCCGGGATCGGTCTTGCGCCCCGGGGCGATATCGCTGTGACCGCATATGCGCTGCGGCGTAATACCGGGATAGGCTGCCAGCAACTGAAGGGTAAGGTCGATCAGCGACCTATATTGGGCGTCGGTGAAGGGCAGGTCATCCGTGCCTTCCAGCTCTATACCCAAGGAAAAGTCATTACAGGTTTCACGCCCTTCGTAGCATGAAACCCCGGCATGCCAGGCGCGGTCGATGCAGGACACAAACTGCGTCACCGCGCCGTCGCGCTCAATCAGAAAATGCGCAGACACCCGTAGCTCTGCAATCCCTTCAAAGTAGGGATGTTCCGTGACATCCAGGCGATTCTGGAAAAACTCCTGCACCTTGCCAGTGGCGAACTGCGCCGGTGGCAGGCTGATGTTATGCACCACCAACAGTGAGATTTCGCCTGTGGGGCGCTCGTTGAAGTTGGGCGAAGGGCAATGGCGAATGCCCTGGCACCAACCGCTGGCGGGGTCCAACTGCATACAGGATCCTTGAACGTGACTAAGTGTGACCAGTATGCCGCGTTCGACCCCGTGGTTGCGATCACTTGCCGCGATTGAGTTGACGCAGTTGCCCCACCACTGCCGCCAGTGCTCGCTCGAACAGCGGTCCATCATCCAGGATGTAAAGCGCCCCACGCTTGAACGCCAGCGCCAGTTGGCCTGCACTTTTATCCAGGACTTTGAGCCCGGTGCGGCCAACAAAAACGTAGGTATTGGCCGGTGCCATGATCGCCATCAGCTTGCACCGCAGAGCGCTGGGCTGCCCTGGCTGGAACACGACCCAGTCACCGATCCGCAATTTGTAAACCTTGAGCAGGTCCGGATCATCCGCCGGGAGATCTTCAACTGAACCAGGCGGCGTTGTGCTGAGCACTAAAGGTTCGCGCACTTCGATCAACCCATCGACACCCTCGGTCGGCTGGACATGCAGGGCCTGCAAACGAACAAAAAAATCACGGGTGCTGAAGGGGTCGAAGGCTGCGCTGGTCAACCCGTCGCGCAGGGCCTTGAGCAAGCCCGGCAACTGCTCTGCTAAATGGCCCCCGGCTTCGGTGTCTTGCGGCAGGCTCACACTCCAGATCAGCTCATCCATGGTGCGCAGCGCTGCTTGCCATTGCACCGACTGCTCGCCGTACTTGAGGCTGGCCAGCAACAGCACCTGACTCCAGGCCTGTTGCAGAAACAGCACCACAGCTCGCGGTAAAACCTTGCCCAATAGCCGTCGATTGAGCACCTCGGCCACCCGTGCTCGCGCCGCGTCAGTGCGCACGCGCCCTTCTTCGGCGTCGCGAGTGTGCTGCTCAAGCAACTCGCAGCGCCGACGCTCATCAGCGGTAAACGCATTGAACTCAGTCAGCAACAGGGAAAAAATCGCCGGGTCTTCGACATACTCATTGAGCAAACGCTGAACCACCTGCTCGATGCGCAGATACAGACTGTCGCGCTGGTAGTCAGCGACCGGGCTCCAGCCCATGGCGGTCGTGGCAATTTCATTCAACAGGCGCCGCGCTGGGTGGCTGGCACGGCTGAAAAAACTCTTGTCCAGCACCGCCACTTTCAGCAGTGGGATCTGCAGTCGGCCGATCAAAGCCTTGAAGGCGTCCGGCACGGCGCGGTCGTTGAGGATAAATTCGAACAGCAAGGCGATCAGGTTGATTACATCTTCGTCCGCATCCTCCACGACCCGCGACTTGCCACTTTTGACGCTGACACGGGTGAGCAATTGCTCAAGCTGGTTACGCAGGTCGAAATCATCTTCGACTTCCGGTTCCGGCACGTACTGCTGCAAATGGGACAACAGCCGCAACAGGTCGCGGGTGGCGATGGGCTGGGGTTCTGCGCTGGCCTCAAGCGTAGGCGACACGCTACCGCGCACGGGGGCCAACAGCGCCTGCAAAGCGGCGAAGGCTTGCTGGCCATTCTCGTCGACGGGTTGCTCCGCGCTGGGTAATGCTGCTTCACGCTGGTAATCACGAGCGGCGCGCTCGCCGGGACGACGGGAGGGTACAGCCTTGAGTTCCGGCAATACGCCGGTGGCGCCCAGCAACTGGTTGGCTTCCCCGTAGAGTTGGTCGGCGTCACTGAGCACGTATTTTTCAAACAGTTTGAGCATGATCAGTTTGACGCGGATCTCCACACCCAAACTGCGCCCCGCACGCAGGAAAAACTCGCACAGTAGCGCCGGGCCCAAAGGGTTTTCACGATCATCCAGGTTATTGCCCAGCAAGGCACTCAAGCGCGCGGTCAACTGCCCAAGCGCCAGGCCGTCTCGGTTGCGCACCCGGCCGACCATGGCCTCAAGTGCCACGGCTTTTTCCAATTCATCCTTGGATGAACTTGGCGCCGTGTCATAGGACATCACCGGCACCATCTGAAGCTCGCCCCTCCCCGCCTGACCCAGGCCGCCAAAGGCTTGGAATAACCGCTCCATGAACACGCGCTCGAAATTCTTGCGCTTGAGGCGCAGGTCGCGCATCGCTTCAAAGAAAATATGGTGATCCACGTTGCTGCGGGCCTTGTCGGCCATCTCGAACAACGTGTCGTCGGCGTTATCGAACAATTCCTGCAGCCCCTGCTGCAACTGTTGCGCGGCTCTGTCGCGAACCTGCAGCAGTACCACCGGCAGGCGCGCGAGCGGCGATGGCGTGGCGTGTGCCCTGTTGATTGGCACCACCTTTCCGTCATTGTGCATCCTGGCCTCCTGAAACGGCGGTATTGAGTTGGGGAAAGATCGGGTACAGGCCCGTTGGGCGCTGTGGAAACCGCTCATCACCAGGACGTCAAAGCTATGACGCCAATTGCAAGGCGCAGGATTATCTTGCAAATGAGGGCCGTTGCGCCAGCACCCTCTGACATTGCGTGGTAAATCAGCGGTGACTCTGGGTTCGAATGCACGCTACCCCTATAATCGGGGCACTTTGTTTGTGGAGCCTGTTATGCCGAACCTCCGTCTTGCCGACCTCACCGCCGAAATCGAAGCCAACGTGCGCCGTGCACTGCTGGAAGACATCGGCAGCGGCGACATCACCGCGCAGTTGATCCCGACCGAACGGCTGGCCACCGCCACCATCATTACCCGCGATATCGCTGTGATTGCCGGTACGGCCTGGGTAGACGCAGTCTTCCGCCAACTGGACCCAAGGGTCGCCGTGCACTGGCAAGTGGCCGACGGCGAGCGCGTCAGCCCCAACCAAGCCCTGTTCCACCTCGAAGGCCCGGCGCGCTCGTTGCTCACCGGCGAACGCTCTGCCCTGAACTTCCTGCAGTTGCTGTCCGGGGTCGCCACACGCGCCCGGTTCCTCGCAGATTTTGTCGCCAGCACCCAGGTCAAGCTGCTGGATACCCGAAAAACCCTGCCCGGCCTGCGCCTGGCGCAGAAATACGCCGTGACCTGTGGTGGCTGCCACAACCACCGGATTGGCTTGTATGACGCGTTCCTGATCAAGGAAAACCACATCGCGGCCTGCGGTGGTATCGCCCAAGCCATTACCGCCGCCCACAAAATCGCGCCCGGCAAGCCGGTGGAAATCGAAGTGGAAAGCTTGGACGAACTACGCGAAGCACTGGCAGCGGGCGCCGACATCATCATGCTGGATGAATTGAGCCTGGAAGATATGCGTGAAGCCGTGCGCCTGAACGGCGGCAAGGCGAAGCTGGAAGCCAGTGGCGGGATCAATGAAAGCACCCTGCTGCCCATCGCTGAAACCGGAGTGGACTACATCTCCATCGGCGCGATGACCAAGGATGTTAAGGCGGTGGACTTGTCTATGCGACTGAGCATCTGAGGTCAATATTTGATGCTTGATTGTGGTGAGCGGGCTGCCCCGCACACCACACAAGTACGTCGGCGTCAGACGACCAGGTTATTCATCTCGCAATACTCTTCCCAATCAACACCCAGCACCTCGGCCGCCTCTTTGTGCAAGGCCAGCCGTGCGGCTTCGAACTCTTCCGGTGTCGAGGTGTACTTGAGGGTCAACTCCCAAGGCTGGAGGCCCTGGCTCTCGGCCTCGTCCTCGAATGCCCACTGGATCTGGTCGCGCTGATCATCGGCGCTCAGGTCCTTGATCTCTTCTTTGAGCTGCGGCGATTCCCCGATGTATTTTTCGAGGGCTGCTTGATGTCGAACTTCCTGGGTCATTTCAGTCGTGGTCATGTTGTTCTCTTAGATCGAGGAATGGGGATGCATCTGGGTCATCAAGGTTGCGCAGATACAAAAGAGCGGGCATGAATGCCGACTCGTCTGGCCTTCAGAACCATTCTGGGATCATCTGAAAACGTTGCCGTTTAAACACTGCATCTAAAACAGTAGCGCCTTTATGCCCGAGACAGGAATCGAACCTGCGACCTTCGCGTTACGAGTGCGCTGCTCTACCAACTGAGCTACACGGGCGATGGGCTAAAGCTAGCACCGCATCGGGCGTCCGGCAACTTACACCCCTCAGCGAGCAATGACCCCCTGGGCCCAGAAACGTGGTTGCAGGTGATTTCCATGGTCACTCAGGTATTGCTGCTGGGCTTGCGCGATGTGAGGGACATCGCGAAGTGCAATCGCAATCAACAGACCAACGGCCAGCACACTCAGTACTTTCCAAGCCCACCCAACCAGCGGTAGCGCAACCGTTGCCGAGGCGCCCCACACATGCAGCGCCATTAGCCAGCCGATTGTCAGTGCCAGCCAGACTTGGGAAATGGGCATCACGATCACGCCGTCGACCATGGACTGCACCAAGGCGCCGACCAACGCTGCAAACAGACATAAGCGCAACAGATCAACGCGCTCGGCAGACAGCGCCCTCTCACGCAGCACACCAAGCGTGGCCCATCCGGAACGCCACGCCAACACCGCCACGCAGAGTGCCGACGGCACACCCCATTCGCTGGCCCATTGCAAAACGGACTGATGCGGATGGGCGGCGATCTCGTTGGCAATATCAGCAAAATGCATCGGCCCGAACCCGAGCCATGGCCGCTCGACAAGCATATGCCATGCCTGCCACCAGATTGGACCACGCCCAGACAGCGAGGTGGTGAGGCGATCACCGGCTCCACTGGAAAGCACAATCCCCAAGTGGTCGGCCAGCGCCGTAAATACCAGCCAGTACAACAACAGGCCGCCTGCGACAGCGGCCAACTGCCACCCCATCCAGCGTCGCCCCCAGGGCCCCAGCAGCGCCAGCAGTAAACCCGCCGCGCCCATCCCTAGCCATGTACCGCGCGTACCACCGCTTATCGCAATCAGCCACCAGACGCACAACAAAGCAAACGCCGCACCTCGCAGGGCGCGGGAGATATTGGGTATCAGCAGGGGAAGCACCAGTAACGGCAGGGTGAATGTCTGGAACTGACCGTAGAAGCGCTTGTTGGAAAAGCCTGACAGCAACAGGTCTGGATCCAGCGTGCGTGCACCACTGGTGAATGCGAGCGCACCGGCATACAGATATTGGATGGTTTTGATCAGGCACAGCAGCACCACAACCAGTATCAGCACACGATCCATCGGCTCACCGCCGTGGCGCCGGAGTAAGGCAAACGCTACGGCAATCGCAGCGCAACTGAAAAACAATGCCACCTCGGTGAAGGCCCAGAGCGGCTGATGGGCCAGTACCGAAGACACCATGCCCATCACCAGAACCAGCGCCAGGCCCCAGCCCGTAAACCTATCCACCAAGGGTTCAAGCCTGGTAACCGACAGCCCATACAGCACCGCACAGACCCCGATGGCAATCTGCACTACGCGCTGCAGATCGTGCCCACTGAACGGTGCGCAGATCCCAATCGTCAGCAAGCACACCACTGCTACCAGGAACACACCGCCTCGCTGCTGTACGGATAACGCCATCGGCCACCTCTACTTCCCTGTGGATGGTTTAGCAGTTATGCGCCGCAACCCTTGCCGGCATATTTCTCTTCAGCAGTTGTAGTGCATTTCCAGCCGGTGGCGCTGCGCGTCAGGCTGATGGTCTTGCCCAGCACAGGCGCTGGCGCATCAAGTATTTCGCAACTGATGGAGCCCACGCCCGTCGTGACGTCGCCTGCCACATCGATCTTGCAGTTGGCGGTTGGGGTCGTGCCGCCAATCAAGGCCACGGTAGGTACGGTGCCCTGATTGAAGGTGTCTTCGTAGCCGGCCTTCAAGGCAGTAATTTCAGCCAGGCCGGCAGTGAACTTGGCCTTGGCCTGGTGTGTGGTGTACATCGGGAGGCCGATGGTGGCCAAAATGCCGATGATTGCCACGACGATCAACAACTCGATCAAGGTAAAGCCTTTTTGACTCATCACATTCACTCTCCAGAATAGAACTCATGACAAGGCGCGTCCTGCACCCCGTTTTTTTCAGCGGCGCCAGTGTACTCACCCGTAAGCGGTCAATCGCGCACAAGACGCACATTCTGACATTTTATCCTGCGCCCTCGACACGCCCGAATCCGTCACCTGACTACGCTATAAATCTTCGAAGGTTTATATGCGGAACCGCGACATGAACAACGCTTCAACGATTTATGCTTGGGAAGGCATCAACCGAAAAGGGCGCAGGGTGTCCGGGCAAACCAAGGCTCACAACCCTGCCCTGGTCAAGGCGCAACTACGCCAGCAAGGCATCAGCCCTGGCCGTGTGCGCAAGCACTCCCCGATGCTGCCAAGCCTTACTCATTCGGTTAAAGCCACTGACATCACGCTGCTCACTCGCCAACTGGCCACTCTGCTCAAAGCCGGAATACCCCTTCTGCAAGCCTTCGACATCATCAACGAAGGCTTCGACAACCGCGCGGTGCGTGAGCTGGTACAAGACCTGAAACAGCACATCGCAGCCGGCACTAGTCTGGCCGAGGCGTTGCGTAAACAACCGCGCTACTTCGATGAGCTGTACTGCAACCTGGTGGCCGCGGGCGAACAAGCGGGTGCGCTGGAGACCCTGCTGGACCGGGTAGCGATCCACCGCGAAAAGAGCGAGCAACTCAATGCCAGGATTAAAAAGGCCATGACCTACCCCGTTGCGGTCCTGGTGGTTGCCAGCCTGGTCACCGGCATACTGCTGGTTCACGTAGTTCCGCAGTTCCAGACCCTGTTCGCCGGGGTTGACGGTAAGCTGCCAACGCTTACCTTGCAGGTGATCGCCTTGTCGGCATTCGTGCAGCAAGCCTGGTGGATGCTGGTGTTGGGCATTGCCGCCGGAATCATGGGGTTGCGTAAGGCCTATCGGAGCTCGCCGCGTTTTCGCTACTGGCTCGACGCCGGTTTGTTGAATGCGCCCTTGGCAGGCAAACTGCTGACACAATCCGCAGTGGCCCGCTACGCCCGTACGTTGTCCACCACCTTTGCAGCCGGTGTTCCACTGGTACAGGCTTTGGACTCAGTCGCCGGCGCCGTGGGCAATGCCCCGTTCAAACAGGCAATCGAACATATGCGTCACGATGTATCCACTGGCATGCAGTTGAATCACTCCATGGGCAACAGCGGCCTGTTTCCCAGTATGGCGATTCAGATGACAGCAATCGGCGAAGAATCGGGCATGCTGGAACAGATGCTGGAAAAAGTCGCCAACCACTATGAGAACGACGTGGACAACCAAGTCGACAGCCTCACCAGCCTGATGGAACCGCTGATCATGGTGGTTCTGGGGGGGATTGTCGCGACGCTGGTCATCGCCATGTACCTGCCGGTCTTCCAACTGGGGAGCGCATTTTGAATTTGCTGTTGAGTGAGCACCCATGGGCCTTTGTGGCGATAGCGTCGGTACTGGGGCTGATCGTCGGCAGTTTTCTCAATGTGCTCGTGTGGCGCCTGCCAAAAATGCTCGAACGGGAATGGCGTGCTCAGGCCCACGAAGTGCTCGGTTTACCTGCTGAGCCTGCCGGGCCGACCTACAACCTGATGCACCCCAACTCGTGCTGCCCGCACTGTGATCATCCGATCCGGCCGTGGGAAAACATCCCGGTGCTCAGTTACCTGATACTCCGAGGCCGCTGCGCCCACTGCCAGGCAACCATCAGCACACGCTACCCCTTCACCGAGCTTGCGTGCGGGCTGATCTCGGCCTGGGTCGCCCTACATTTCGGCTTTGGCTGGCAAGCCGCAGCAGTGCTGATATTGAGTTGGGGGTTGCTAGCAATGAGCCTGATCGACGCGGACCACCAATTACTGCCGGATGTGCTGGTGCTGCCATTGCTGTGGCTGGGGTTGATCGTCAACAGCTTTGAATTACTGACGACTTTACCCGACGCCCTTTGGGGCACAGTGATCGGCTACATGAGCTTATGGAGCGTGTTCTGGCTGTTCAAATTGGTCACCGGTAAGGACGGCATGGGCCACGGCGACTTCAAGTTACTGGCACTGCTAGGCGCCTGGGGTGGTTGGCAGATTTTGCCGATGACACTGTTGATGTCGTCGCTGGTGGGAGTGGTTATCGGGCTGATCCTGATGCGCGTGCGCAAGACTCAGGCTTCGGCCCCGATGCCGTTTGGTCCGTATCTGGCAATTGCCGGCTGGATTGCATTGCTCTGGGGTGGTCAAATAACCGACTTCTATTTGCAGTCTGTCGGTTTCAGATGACCACTTCTGTTGCAACACCCTGGATTCTTGGCCTCACCGGCGGCATCGGCAGCGGTAAAAGCGCGGCGGCCCAGCACTTTATCGACCTGGGCGTGGACCTGGTCGACGCCGACCACGCCGCGCGCTGGGTGGTCGAGCCTGGCCGGCCGGCACTGGCACGCATCGCCGAGCACTTTGGTGCACACGTGCTGCAGCCCGACGGTCAACTGGACCGCGCCGCGTTGCGCAAGCTGATCTTTGAAGTACCTGAAGAGCGCCTATGGCTGGAAGGCTTGCTACACCCGCTGATCGGCGAGGAGATTCGCAGCCACCTGGCGCGCGCGCGCTCGCCTTACGCGATTCTGGTGTCGCCGTTGCTGATCGAGTCCGGCCAGTACAGCATGACCCAGCGCATCCTGGTGATCGACGTGCCGCAATCGGTGCAGATTCAGCGTACCCTGCAGCGCGACGGCATCAGCGAACAGCAAGTACAGGCGATTCTAGAGGCTCAGTCCAGCCGTGAAGACCGCCTGAACCATGCCGATGACGTACTGGTCAATGACCAGGACCTCGCCTGGCTGCACAGCGAGGTCGAGCGACTGCATCACTTTTACCTTACTTTGCGTGGAGGCCGATCATGAGCCAACCCTTGACCGTCGACTGCCCAACCTGCGGCGCCCCCGTGGAATGGAAAACCGACAATCTCAACCGGCCGTTTTGCTCGGACCGTTGCAAACTCATCGATCTGGGCGCCTGGGCCGCTGAAGAACACAAGATCCCCGTAGCCCCGGACGCAGAAGACGAGCTGTTTTCCGAAGATCTGCCGCCTCGCCATTAAGGCCGCATAAAGGCATATTCCTTCTGGTCGTCGAGGTTTTCTGCAAGGTATTGCAGCTCGTCGGCCAGGTCTTCAAAACTGCGCACGCCCTTGCTCTGCTGCACAACCGCACTGAGCATGGCCCGCAGGGTCAGGCCTGGGTCGAAACCGATTTCCTGCGCCGCATCCTGGCTTTTTCGCAACTCCTGCCGTGCCCACTCATACACACCCATGATCCGTGCTCCCCGCCTGCTTATCTAAAATTTGGCAGAGCATGGGCCTGCTCGCTCGCCCTGGGTTTGATCTGGATCAACGCTGCGAATCGTCATCCTTCCAAGGCGCAGAGAGGTAGCGGGTGCGGTTGAAGGTCTCCAGCCATTCGGGGCAAAACACCACCAGAGCGCTGATGACCATGCCGTTGATAAAGGCCTCTGGGAAGATGATCAGCCACAGGTAGCCGACGAAATCTTCCAGCCATTCCGGCATGGCAAAACGGCCGTCAAACCATAGCAAACCCAACCCCAGTAACAGGCAGAGCAAGGCCGACAGCGCGGCAGCAAAAAAACCGCAGCAAAAGATATACACGAAAGGATTGCGCGGCTGCGCCCGCTCGACCACAAGCGCACAGCCTTCGGTGATCAGCACCGGCAGCACGACCAGCAGCAGGCCGTTGACGCCAAGGGCCGCCAGGTCCTGGCGCCCAAGCAGCATTAACCCGAACTGGGCGGCAAAACCACCGACGATGGCCAGGGGCCAATCCAGCAGCAGGGTTACGGCGGTCATACCAATAAAGTGGTAGGACACACCAGTGTCGAAATCCCGCCGCACCAGCCACAACATGAACAGTGCGAACACCGTACCGAACAGCAAATGCTGGCGCCGCCGGTCGGAAAACAACTCGACCCAGGGCGAGCGCAGGATCGCCCATAGCAGCACCGGCGCGTACAACAGCCAGCCGATGCCCAGGGTTGTGGGCGCCAGCACTGCGGCGCTGATCACGGCCTCACCTGCTCCAGGGCCTGGCGCAATTCGGCAGCAGTGCCGTATTCGTGCTGAGAAACCAACGCACCGTTTTCCAGCTGCAGCCACAGCACTTTATCCGCCGCTGCGGGATAACGCGGCGCGATACGCGCGTCACGGTCCAGCATGACCCGGTAGTTGTAGGATTGCATGGCGGGTACCGCGAACAGTTTGGCGATCAGTCGAGGCATGCGCTGGATATCGGCGACGAACACTGCATGCCGTGCTTCTAAGTAGCCTTTAGGTTGGCCTTGCAGCGCCGCATCTACCAGCTTCGCTGCGTCCATGCTGCGCGCCACCAGCAGAATCTGCGCATGGTTATCGAGGGTATAGGCTTGGTCGAATTGATCGAGCAAGGTCCAGGGAGTAAGGCGCTCGCCCACTTCAACAGCCTGCGCCCATACCGGTAAAAGACTTAGCAACAACACCACCAGAAACTTCACTGCACGCTCCTCATTCGGGGGAATTACGCTTGAAAGGCCAGTCTACACCCTGGCTTTTGCGGCAGGACTTCCTGCGGTCATCATTTGGACGCTAAGCTGCATGCATGGATGACTCAGATTATTTGCGCCTGCTCACCGTAGCAGCCGAACAAGCCAATGCGTTCCTGTCCAATGCCCGCAAATGGGAGCGTGAGCGTTGGGTCTGCCAGCGCCTGCTGCAAGGTTTGAACGTGCCTTACCGCGCCGAAGAGTTTCATGCCGCAGGTCAAGAACCACCGGATGTGCTGTTTCGCGATGCCAGTTTCGAGGTGTTTTTCGTACTTGATGAAGGGCGGCGACTGAACGACGAATGGCGAGACGAACTGCTGCGCCGGCGTAGCGCATTCTCCCTCAGCCAACTGGTGCGGCGCGAAGCCAAGCCTCGGCGAATCCCCGCTCATGAATTCCTGCTGCGCCTGGCGCCCACGTTGCGCAAGAAGGCCCACAACTACAAAGAGCGCGGGATGGACCTGGGCGAACTGGATCTTGTCGCGTTCACCAGCCTCAAGCGCGAAGTGCTCGACCTCAACAGCCACTTCCCCCCCCCCACCGAATACTTGCGCCAAGGCTGGCGCTCGCTGTCTCTGGTGGGGCCAACGTTCGCGCGAGTGCTGTTCGCTCACCCGGACGCCCCGGATTTCTTGCGCAACAACCTGGGGCGCAGCATAGTGTTCGACGTGGGGATCAGCCTCTGATCCCACCCCGACTGTAACGTGGCGCCCTTTTGCAACGTCTACCTGACGAGGCCTTATATGACCAGTCGCCTGAACCCCGACGACCAAAAGCATGTCGAAGAGTATCTGCAACTCTCCCAAAACCGAGTCGAGCGCAAGCCTTTCCGGCCGTGGCTGCTCCTTGGTGTGGTGCTGGTGGTGGTGATCGGGCTCGGTCTGCTGAGCCGCCTTTTGAGTTACCTAACGCTATGAGCTGCCTGGCGCTCGCGAGGGTAACTGCTCCGATTTCTTTTAGCCTTGCGAGATATCCCTATGACCCATCGTATTATTATCGTCGGCGGCGGCGCCGGCGGTCTGGAGTTGGCTACCCGCCTGGGTAAGACTCTGGGCAAGCGTGGCACTGCCAGCATCACGCTGGTGGACACCAACCTGACCCATATCTGGAAGCCGCTGCTGCACGAAGTGGCCGCCGGGTCGCTGAACTCTTCGGAAGACGAACTCAACTACGTCGCCCAGGCCAAATGGAACCACTTCGAGTTCCAACTGGGGCGCATGAGCGGGCTTGACCGAGAGCAGAAGAAGATTCAGTTGGCCGCCACCCTCGACGAAGAGGGCCGCGAACTGGTGCCTGCGCGCGTTCTGAGCTACGACAGCCTAGTGATTGCGGTAGGCAGCACCACTAACGACTTCGGCACCGAGGGCGCGGCGCAACACTGCCTGTTTCTCGACACCCGCAAACAGGCCGAACGTTTTCACCAGCAACTGCTCAACCACTACCTGCGCGCACATGCCGGACAGACCGATGTCGTCGAGCAGATCAGTGTCGCCATCGTCGGCGCCGGCGCCACCGGCGTCGAACTCGCCGCCGAGCTGCATAACGCTGCCCATGAGCTGGCTGCCTACGGCCTGGACCGAATCAAGCCGGAAAACATGCACATCACCCTGATCGAAGCCGGCCCACGCGTACTGCCCGCCCTACCGGAGCGTATTGGCGGGCCTGTGCATAAAACCCTGGAGAAGCTCGGCGTGACCGTGCTGACCAACTCGGCCGTCAGCGAAGTCACCGCCGATGCACTGATTACCAGTAGCGGCCAGGTGATTCCGGCCAGTCTTAAAGTGTGGGCTGCGGGGATTCGCGCGCCAGGATTCCTCAAGGACATTGATGGCCTGGAAACCAACCGCATCAATCAGCTGCAAGTGCTGCCGACGCTGCAAACCACCCGCGACGAAAATATCTTTGCGTTCGGCGACTGCGCCGCGTGCCCGCAACCGGGCACCGACCGCAACGTACCGCCACGGGCCCAGGCTGCCCACCAGCAAGCATCGTTGCTGGCTAAGTCGCTGAAGCTACGCATCGAGGGCAAGGAGCTGCCGTCGTACAAGTACACCGACTATGGATCGCTGATCTCGCTGTCACGCTTTTCAGCGGTGGGTAACTTGATGGGCAATCTGACAGGCAGTGTGATGCTGGAAGGCTGGCTGGCGCGGATGTTCTACGTGTCGCTGTACCGGATGCACCAGATGGCGCTCTATGGCTTCTTCCGCACGGCGATGCTGATGCTGGGCAGCAGGATTGGGCGTGGTACTGAGCCGCGACTCAAACTTCACTAACAACATAAAATAATGTTGGAGGGGGCCTGCTCCCGATCGCGGTGGGTCAGCTATGTCTTCATTGGCTGACAGACTGCTGTCGGGACCAGGCCCCCTCTCACGTTTGATGCGCAGTGTTTTGAGGTTTTGCGTGCGCAAAAAAAATCCCCGTATCTTTCGATACGAGGATTTTTAATATGGTCGGGGTAGGGGGATTCGAACTCCCGACATCCTGCTCCCAAAGCAGGCGCGCTACCGGACTGCGCTATACCCCGGTAAAAAAAAGGCGACCTCTCAGTCGCCTTCTTCGATCAGCGCTTTTGGCCTCTGATCTTAAGATTCGATCCCAGCGCTAACTGGTCTCAAAAATGGTGGGTCGTGTGGGATTCGAACCTACGACCAATTGGTTAAAAGCCAACTGCTCTACCAACTGAGCTAACGACCCAAAAATGGTCGGGGTAGGGGGATTCGAACTCCCGACATCCTGCTCCCAAAGCAGGCGCGCTACCGGACTGCGCTATACCCCGGTTTGAAATTGGCTCCGTGACCAGGACTCGAACCTGGGACCCAATGATTAACAGTCATTTGCTCTACCGACTGAGCTATCACGGAACTACATATTTCAAAGTACAACTTTTACTGCTTGAAACTCTCCTCTTCGACCCTGTCCGTATCTCTACGTTAGCGTCTCTGAGGCGCGCTATTCTACAATCTTAAAAACCCCTGTCAACCCTTTAAATTGCTTTTAAGACAATGATTTGCGCTTCTTTCTGATTTCTTCTTGGGGAGAAGAAACCCGTGGGCTGACGTTGCTGCGGGGCGCACTTTACAAGCCTTTTCCTTACAGTTCAACGCCCTAACGAAAAAAAAGGTCCCGCGATGCGGGACCTTCTCTCATAACGCTGCAATCCGGGCTTAATGGAAGACGATTTCGTCGTTCTCCACAGTCGCCTCTACGCTGGTGCCTGGCATAAAGCTGCCTGAAAGGATCAACTGCGCCAGCGGGTTTTCGATCCAGCGCTGGATCGCACGTTTCAAAGGCCGTGCACCATACACCGGGTCGTAACCGACTGCGATCAGCTTGTCTAACGCCTCGCGGCTCAGCTCCAGCGACAGCTCGCGTTCTGCCAGACGACCGCGCAAGCGGCCCAACTGGATCTCGGTGATGCCCGCGATCTGATCACGCGCCAAGGGCTCGAAGATCACTACTTCGTCGACCCGGTTGATGAATTCCGGGCGGAAGTGTGTGGTCAGCGCATCCATTACCGCAGCACGCTGGGCCTCACGATCACCTACCAACTCCTGGATCTGGGAGGAGCCCAGGTTGGAGGTCATCACGATCACCGTGTTGCGGAAGTCAACGGTACGCCCGTGACTGTCCGTCAACCGACCATCTTCCAGCACTTGCAGCAGGATGTTGAATACATCCGGATGCGCCTTCTCGACCTCATCCAGCAGGATCACCGAGTAAGGCTTACGCCGCACGGCTTCGGTCAGGTAACCGCCCTCCTCGTAGCCCACATAGCCTGGTGGAGCACCGATCAGGCGAGCCACCGAGTGTTTTTCCATGAACTCGGACATATCGATCCGCACCATGGCCTCTTCAGTATCAAAGAGAAACTCAGCCAGCGCCTTGCATAGCTCGGTCTTACCCACGCCGGTCGGGCCAAGAAACATGAACGAGCCGCTCGGGCGGTTCGGGTCGGACAAGCCGGCCCGCGAACGCCGTACCGCGTTGGACACCGCCACGACCGCCTCTTCCTGGCCGATCACGCGCTGGTGCAATAGGTGCTCCATCTTCAGCAGCTTGTCGCGCTCGCCTTCGAGCATTTTCGACACAGGAATGCCGGTCCACTTCGAGACGACTTCGGCGATTTCTTCCTCGGTCACCTTGCTGCGCAGCAGCTGATTCTCGCTCTTGCCGTGCTGGTCGACCATTTGCAAGCTGCGCTCCAGGTCCGGGATGACACCGTACTGCAATTCGGCCATGCGGTTCAGGTCGCCCTTACGGCGTGCAGCCTCCAGTTCCTGACGGGACTGTTCGATCTTTTGCTGGATCTGCGCAGAGCCCTGCACTTCGGCTTTTTCCGAGGTCCAGATCTCTTCCAGGTCCGAATACTCGCGCTCAAGCCGCAAAATTTCTTCCTGGAGTTTTTCCAGGCGTTTCTTCGCAGCGTCGTCTTCTTCTTTCTTTAAAGCCTGGGATTCGACTTTCAGTTGAATCAGGCGCCGATCCAGGCGGTCGAGCACTTCCGGCTTGGAGTCGATTTCCATACGAATGCGGCTGGCCGCTTCGTCGATCAAATCGATGGCCTTGTCCGGCAACTGACGATCGGTGATATAGCGATGGCTCAATTTGGCCGCAGCAATGATCGCACCGTCAGTGATCGCCACCTTGTGGTGGACCTCATAGCGTTCTTTCAAACCGCGCAGGATAGCGATGGTGTCCTCTTCGCTCGGTTCTTCCACCAGCACTTTCTGGAAACGACGCTCAAGGGCTGCATCCTTCTCTATATATTGACGGTACTCGTTGAGCGTCGTTGCACCTACGCAGTGCAACTCGCCGCGAGCCAAAGCTGGCTTGAGCATGTTGCCAGCATCCATCGACCCCTCGCCTTTACCGGCGCCGACCATGGTGTGCAGTTCGTCGATAAACAGAATGATCTGCCCTTCCTGCTTCGACAGTTCATTAAGCAGAGATTTCAGGCGCTCTTCAAACTCGCCGCGGAACTTAGCACCGGCGATCAACGACCCCATGTCCAAGGACAGCAGGCGTTTGCCTTTAAGGCCGTCCGGCACTTCACCATTGATGATGCGCTGGGCCAAACCCTCGGCAATCGCGGTTTTACCCACACCAGGCTCACCGATCAGCACAGGATTATTCTTGGTGCGACGCTGCAGGACCTGAATGGTGCGACGAATCTCGTCGTCGCGGCCGATGACCGGGTCAAGCTTGCCTTCTTCGGCGCGCTTCGTCAGATCGACGGTGTACTTGTCCAGGGCCTGGCGCGACTCCTCGTGGTTAGGATCATTCACCGCGTCGCCACCACGCAGGTTGTTGATGGCATTTTCCAGGGCTTTCTTGCTCACGCCCTGGCCCAGCAACAACTTGCCGAGCTTGCTGTTCTCGTCCATGGCGGCGAGCAGCACCAGTTCGCTGGAGATGAACTGGTCGCCCTTTTGCTGGGCCAGGCGGTCGGCCTGGTTAAGCAGGCGCGCCAGATCCTGCGACATGTTCACGTCGCCGGTTGGATTTTGGATTTTTGGCAGCTGGTCGAGCTCTTTGCTCAACTCCTTGCGCAGGCTGCTGACATCAAAGCCCACCTGCATCAGCAAGGGCTTGATAGAACCACCTTGCTGTTCCAGAAGAGCCTGCATCAAGTGTGCAGGCTCAATGGCCGGGTGGTCGAGACCCACCGCCAACGACTGGGAGTCCGATAACGCCAACTGTAATTTGCTGGTTAAACGATCAATACGCATTAGTCACCTTCCTTTTGAGCAGGCCGGAGCTATAAAACATTCCTGAATGAAGAAACCTGCCAGATACCCTTATAGATGGGGTGGATTCTGGAAGATTCAAGCTACGGACAGTTGACGTAAGTCAGGAGAGTCTAGCGTTCGAGCCAGATAAGGGAGGCAAATCGACCGGTGCGCGGACTGCGCCGGTAAGAAAAGAAGCGCGGATCGGTCACGGTGCACAAACCACCACCGTAAACAGCCGTGACACCCCGTGCGGCAAGGCGCAGGCGAGCCAGTTGATAGATGTCGGCCATGAACTTGCCAGGATTACGGCTCGGCACAAAGGCTTGGGCAGTGGTCGGCAGTTGCTGCATGAAGGCTTCACGCACCTCAGGACCGACTTCAAAGGATTGAGGACCGATTGCAGGGCCCAACCAGACCAGTACGTCGGCAGGAGCGGTATCCAGACTTTCGAAAGCCGCTTCCAACACGCCAGCCGCCAACCCGCGCCAACCGGCATGGGCCGCTGCGACACGAGTCCCTGCGCGGTTGCAGAATAACGCGGGCAGGCAATCGGCAGTCATAGAGGTACAAGCGATGCCTGGGTTGCTGGTCCAACAGCCATCGGCTTCAGCCGTGCGGCCAGGATCAGCCTCAACCACGGTCACCCCGTGAACTTGGCGCAGCCAGGCCGGCTGAATATCAAATGCGTCGCTAAGACGACGGCGATTTTCAAGAACGGCCTCCAGGCTGTCCTCTACATGATCGCCCAAGTTGAGGCTGTCGAACGGCGCCAGGCTGACGCCGCCCGCACGGGTGGTAACGCAGGCCTTTACCCGAGCCGGCGCGGGCCAGTCAGGTATCAGCCAGTCACTCATCCAACAAACGCCTCACGGTCCTGCTTGAGCAGTGACAGCAACCAGACAAAATCGTCCGGCAGTGGCGATTCCCAGCTCATGCGCTTACCACTCGTCGGATGATCCAGTTCCAGGAAGCGTGCATGCAGTGCCTGGCGCGGGAACGTCTTGAGCGATTCAACCATTGTCTGACTGGCCGCAGGCGGAATGCGGAAGCGACCACCGTAGGCAGGATCGCCGACCAACGGGAAGTTGATGTGGGCCATGTGCACGCGAATCTGGTGAGTACGACCGGTTTCCAGCTTGACCCGAACGTGGGTGTGGGAACGGAAACGCTCCAATACACGGTAGTGGCTTACGGCCTGCTTGCCGCCCTCCATTACCGCCATGCGCTGGCGCTGCTGGCCGTGGCGACCGATAGGGGCGTTGATCTTGCCACCCGCGACGACCACGCCGATCACGATGCACTCATAGATCCGGCTGACGCTACGGCTCTGCAACTGCGTAACCAGTTGCGTCTGCGCCTGAATGGTCTTGGCAACCACCATCAGGCCGGTGGTGTCCTTGTCCAGACGGTGCACGATACCGCAGCGCGGCACGTTGATGATGTCCGGGATATGGTGCAACAGGGCATTGAGCAAGGTGCCATCAGCGTGCCCGGCCGCCGGGTGAACCACCAGGCCTGCGGGTTTGTTGATGACGAGGATGTCGTCGTCTTCATAGACGATATCCAGCTCAATGTCTTGGGCGACCCATTCTCCCTGGGCTTCCTGCTCGGCAGTCAGCTCAAGAATCGCACCGCCATGGACTATGTCTCGCGGGCGGATAACCGCTCCATCCACAGTCAGGCGGCCGTCTTTGATCCAGGCGGAAAGGCGCGAGCGCGAGTGCTCAGCGAATAATTGTGCGGCGACTTGATCGAGGCGTTGGCCGCCCAATTCGGACGGCACCTCTGCGCGAAGTTCAATTTTATCGGACATGCTCAGACTAGGCGTGGCACAGCCTTTGGTTTCGGCTGCGCGCTTGTGGTTAAATACGGCGTCTTTTGCCCCGAGGCTTTCAACGGGGCGCTCATCATAACAGGACGGCCCCGCCCAAGACAGCGGCCGTCATAGGGACGCAAGCCGCCATGCAAGTGAAACACCTGCTGCTGATCGCCATCCTCGCCATGACTGCTGCTTGCTCGTCAACAAAGGAAGTCGTCGACGAAAACCTGAGCGAAGTCGAGCTGTACCAACTGGCACAGAAAGACTTGGACAATAATAGCTACACCAGCGCCACAGCGAAGCTGAAGGCACTGGAGTCGCGTTATCCGTTCGGGCGCTATGCCGACCAGGCTCAGCTTGAGCTGATCTATGCCAACTACAAGAACGCCGAACCGGAAGCCGCCAAGTCCGCCGCCGAGCGTTTCATCCGTTTGCACCCGCAACACCCGAACGTGGACTACGCCTACTACCTCAAGGGCCTGACCTCGTTCGACCAGGATGTTGGCCTGCTGGCGCGCTTCCTGCCGCTGGACATGACCAAGCGTGACCCAGGTGCGGCCCGCGACTCCTACAATGAGTTCGCCCAGCTGACCAGCCGCTACCCGAACAGCCGCTACGCCCCGGACGCCAAGCAGCGCATGATCTACCTGCGCAACCTGCTGGCGTCTTACGAGATCCACGTAGCTCACTACTACCTGACCCGTCAGGCGTATGTCGCTGCTGCCAACCGTGGCCGCTATGTAGTAGAAAACTTCCAGGAGACCCCTTCCGTGGGTGACGGCCTGGCAGTGATGACCGAGGCCTACCAACGTCTGCACTTGGACGAACTGGCCAACACCAGCCTGGAAACCCTGAAGCTCAACTACCCGGATCACCCGAGCCTGAAAGACGGCCAGTTCGTGCCTCAGGTTGCAGAAGCGGACAACCGTTCGTGGCTGAGCAAATACACCCTGGGCCTGATCGAGTCGCGCCCACCGTTGCCGCCGGGCGAAACCCGCGCCAATCAGGACGTGATCAAGCAGTACCAGGACGCCAAGGAAGCCATTCCTTCGGAGCTCAAGCCGCACGACGAGAACGGCGACGTGATCGAAGAAGAAGAGCCAGAGGCCCTGGGCAACAATCAGGACCGCTCCTGGTTCAGCTACATGACCTTCGGTGTGTTCGACTGATCTGTCGACGCAACGCAAAAAGGAGCCCCTCGGGGCTCCTTTTTTATTGGGCAGTATTATTGCGCTGTGCGCTTGCCACGTCCTTGGCTAAACTGGCGCATTCCTTATCGAGAAACCGCCCATCATGCTTCGTCTTCTGTTCTGGATTGCCGTTATTGCTGCAGCGGTATGGTTCTGGCGCAAATTCAAAAGCCCGGCCACCAAGCAGCGACGCACAAGCGAGCCAAGCGCTGCGTTGATGGTGCGCTGCGCCCACTGCGGCGTGCACCTGCCACAGGATCGCGCCCTAAGCTCACGCCAGGAGTGGTATTGCACCCAGGCGCATCTGGAGCAGGGACCGAAGTCTATCCAGCGCTGATCCGACCTTCAGGCGCGTAAGGTGCGGGGTCGATAATCGGCGTATGCCCCAGCAACAAGTCTGCAAACAACTGACAGGACGCCGGCGCCAGAACCAGGCCGTTGCGGTAGTGCCCGCAGTTGAGCCACAGCCCTTTGAAGCCGGGCACCTGGCCAATATAGGGAATGCCTTCCGGTGAACCGGGGCGCAAACCGGCCCAATGCCCAACCACCTCGGCATCCGCAAGAGCGGGAATCAGTTCCACAGCCGAGGCCTTGAGACTTTCCAGCGCAGTTTCGGTGGGTGTCTTGTCGAAGCCCTCATGTTCAAGGGTACTTCCGATGAGAATGTGTCCGTCGCGCCGGGGGATGGCGTAACGCCCCTTGGCCAGGACCATGCTCGACAGGAAGTCCGAGGCGCACTTGTACAAAATCATCTGCCCCTTGACCGGCTCCACCGGAAGCGCCAAGCCCAGCGTGCCAAGCAACTCACCGCTCCACGCTCCTGCCGCCAACACTACATGCGCCCCCACAATCGGCCCCTCTGCCGTATTTACGCCCACCACATTGTCGCCTTCCAGAACAAATCCGGTGACTTCGCACTGTTCGTGAACGATTACGCCAGGCATCGCCAATAACGCGGCTTTAAGGGATTTGACCAAGCGAGGGTTGCGCACATTGGCCACATTCGCCATATAGATTGCCTGGCAATACCCGCCTCCCAGCACCGGCACCGCATCATGGGCGGCCGAAACATCCACTTTGGTCAGGGGCCGACCTTCACGGATCGCCCACGCCAGCGCTTCAGCCTCGTCGTCCAAGTCCAACCAGTACAAGCCGGTGACATGAACCTCCGGATCCACGCCGGTGGCGGCAAACAGGCGCTCACCCAGTTGTGGATAAAAATCCTGGGACCAATGGGCCAAAGCAGTGACCGCCGGGCTGTAGCGCCACGGATACAGCGGCGAAACAATGCCACCGCCCGCCCATGAAGACTCCTGCCCAACGCCGGCGCGCTCCAACAGGACGACCGCCTGCCCCTGGCTCGCCAGGTTGTACGCCGTCAGCAGACCAATGACTCCGCCCCCGACAATCACCACTTGCTGTTGCTTAGCCATCATTTGATCCAGCCGATAAAATAGGAACAGACGCGCCCGGCGCCCAATCATCCAGCCACCTCATCATTGCCCCCAGCATGTCTGGCGCGACATTTCAGGAGCAGCACCCGGATTGGCCCGTAGACCGGTGCTGCTGAGGCTGAAGCCACCGCAAGGGTCACCAGCCATCAACGAATCGGCGCCCGGCGTAGCGACCAGGTAGAAATCCTGAGGGTTCAACGCAGCGGTGATTCTATAGCGATCATTGCCCGTGCTGATGCCGCTTGCGTCAATAAATGTGCCGTTCCTCGTATAAAAGCGCTCCAGTAGCTGAGCTTGCTCAGTCAGCAGCGCGACAATTTCCGCGCGATAGACTTTTTTCACATGGCCGGTGTACCCGGGGTAAGCGATCCCGGCCAGAAACGCGATAATCGCCACAGCGATCAGTAACTCGATCAGGGTAAATCCCTGGCTGTCCATGCCCATTCCATTGGTCCTTATTGAAGTTGTCGCCAAGACACTCGCCTAAAACGCGAGCCACTGGCTTCGTCCACTCGCGCGTACACAGTCTCCAATACCGTGCGTGACTGACCACTGATCCCAATCGCCGTCACCCGGTACAACGTTGCTGGAGTTTGCGGTGGCAAATTCGCCAGTCCTACGCTCGGACCAAGGGATTGAATACCGTAGAGCCCCCCTTTGATGGCAATCCAGTTAACTGATGAAACAGGACTGGTACCGGCCGCGACCACCGACAACGACTCATCCGGAGGCGCACAGACAACAATCGAATGGCACTGCGGCAAATCCGCACCCTTTCGCCTCACAACTTCCTCCCCCAGCCTTAAGCCACTTTCTGCTGCTTGAAACGATTGGTTGCGATGCCACAGGCTGCCGGCAATTTTTTGCTGGGTGACTGCCCCCTGCATGGACGACAACCCGATCAACGCCAACAACAGCAGAAACACCAGGCTTATCAGCAGGACTATCCCTCTTTGTCGCGAAGAAATACCTCCAGCACTCTTCATGGCTGCCCTACCCCACACGGTTTCGCAGAGCCACCACCACGCTGTAGGTTTGATCTCTCACCTTCCCAGTGGGGTCCTGCAGCGTCATGCGGATGCGCACGCTGCGGATCAAGGCCTCATCGGATGGCATGGCGTCGTAGCCCACAACTCGCGGTGATGACGCCCTGGCAGCCACGCCGAAACTGATATCGAAATCCCGTACGTTATCCACCAGCACCACCTTGGCCGGCGCTGCGAGCGTGCTGACCTTTAACTGGCTGGTCTCGAAGGTGTAAGTCAGCTGTCGAATCGCAAAACGAATCTGTCCAGGATCAGGGGCAGGTGGATTCCCTGCATAGGCTTGAGCGTTAGTCGTGCAGTCGGACAGCACCGTCCAGTCTGGCCTGCCAACCCCTCGGCCGACATCAGTGGTGACCAGCGTTAGCGACTTTGAGCTACCCCCGGCAGTCCAGCGCACGGGCTGTTCAAAGGCTGGCGGCGCGTTATCAATAACTTCCGTGGCCAAACAGCCAAACATCCCAGCCTGACGAATGTCCTGAATCATCTTGCCCAGCGCAAACCGCGCGTCATCCTGCAACAACATGGAAGCCTGCTGGCTGGCGTAGGTAACTCGGGAGCTGATCACCACTTGGCTCCCTCCAATCACCAGTACCAAACCGACGGCCAGTGCCAGCAACAATTCCACCAGGCTGAAACCGCTAACCAGAGGCCTCATTGCATTACCCCTGGTTCATTGTCGATGCGACTGGTCAGGGACCAGGTTTCCCGCGCGCCAGGCGTGTTCTCACTTCGGCTGCCATCCCAACTGATACTGACAGTCACTTCATTTGTGCTGACCGCCACTGAACCTTTGGCACCCTCCCCGGCAAAGGCGCGAATATTGGATTCGAAATCATGGAGGTCCAAATCACGCACGCTGACGTTCCCGGTACTGGGGGCCTGCACTCCGTGGCGCAATGAGTAGTCCGCGCCAGAATTGGCGCGGACTCGGTCGAGCATATCGTAGGCAATAAAACTGGCCTGACTGGTCATCCTCGAACTTTCGGTGTACTTGAGGGCATTTAGTTGAAGCACCACTGCGCCTAACAGGCCCACGGTGAGAATCAGCATCGCCACCAGTACCTCGATCAACGTCATGCCGGTCTGGCATCGCGCAAAAGCGTGGGGAAAACAGGTGTTAAGGCAGGAAAGCATTACCGTCGTCATCCGTGTCGAAGGCCGAAGAAAGCAGGAAATCCCGCTGTGCGATCCAAGACTAGCGTCGGTTTTTCGCCCGTGCTGCCCACGGCACAAAGGGAAATACTTTGGACCTATAGGCCATCATTCGCCTCCCAGAAACGGACGCTATACCTATGCCTAGACCTGTTTCCTAAACACGCCCACGGAGAGAAAGCCGATGGAACAGCGAGGTTTTACCCTGATCGAACTGCTGCTTGGACTCCTTGTGAGCGGCACTCTGCTGCATCTGGCAGCACCTAATTTCCTGGGCCTGCTGGAGTCACAGCTGCGACAAAGCGCGGCACAATCACTTACCAGCGGGCTTCGCTTCGCACGCACTGAAGCCATCGCGCGTAACCGTGCGGTGGTCATCCACGCACTGGACGAGGACTGGAGCAAGGGTTGGCGGGTGATATTGGATATGAGCGGACACGGCCATCAGGACGACGACAACCCCGTGCTCTTGGAGCGCCAAGACAGCGGGCGAGTGCCGATAGTCGGGAATGGGCCGGTCAAAAGCCAGGTGCGCTTCAGCAGTTCAGGCGAGCCGGTGTTTTCAGGGGGAGGTTTTCGTGCTGGCACTGTGCACGTATGCGCCAGGGACTCGGCGCAAAGCCTGCACCAGTTGGTGCTGGCGCCTAGTGGGCGTATCAGCCTGCGTAGCGATAAAGCCGAACAGGCGTTGTGCCGAAGTTAATCCGGCACCCTGACGTTCAAAGCAATGAGCGAACGCGCAGCTCCTTGGGCATGGAGAAAGTGATGTTCTCTTCACGTCCTGCCAACTCATCAGCGCCGGTAGCGCCCCAGGCGTGCAGTTGCTGGATAACACCGCGCACCAGCACTTCAGGGGCAGAAGCACCCGCAGTGATGCCAATACGCTCGACGCCATCGAACCAACTGCGTTGCATGTCTTCGGCACCGTCGATCAGGTACGCCGGTGTCGCCATCCGCTCAGCCAGCTCACGCAGGCGGTTGGAATTGGAGCTGTTAGGACTGCCGACCACCAGAACCACATCGCACTCGTCAGCCAATTGTTTGACCGCGTCCTGGCGGTTTTGGGTGGCGTAGCAGATGTCATCCTTGCGCGGGCCGCCAATGGCCGGGAAGCGGCTGCGTAGCGCGTCGATCACACGGCTGGTGTCGTCCATGGATAAGGTTGTCTGAGTCACGAAGGCCAAACGATCAGGGTTGTGTACCTGAAGGCTGGCGACGTCATTCTCGTCCTCCACCAAGTAGATGGCGCCGCCGTTGCTGGCGTCGTATTGGCCCATGGTGCCTTCGACTTCCGGGTGACCGGCATGACCGATCAGAATGCATTCCCGACCATCACGGCTGTAGCGCGCGACTTCGATGTGCACCTTGGTAACCAGCGGGCAAGTCGCGTCGAACACTTTCAGGCCCCGGCCCGCCGCTTCGGTACGCACGGCCTGGGAAACACCATGGGCACTGAAGATGACGATCACGTCGTCTGGTACCTGCTCCAGTTCTTCGACAAAGATGGCGCCACGTGCGCGCAGGTCTTCGACCACAAACTTGTTGTGGACGACTTCATGACGCACGTAGATCGGCGGACCGAAAACTTCCAGGGCACGATTGACGATTTCGATCGCACGGTCCACGCCGGCGCAGAAGCCACGGGGGTTGGCGAGTTTGATTTGCATGCTGTGCCTCGTGTCTTGCAGCTACTATGGGTCAGTATTGAAGCTACTCAACTGACAATGAAGATCAAAGGTGGGAGGGGGCTTGCCCCCGATAGTGATGGGTCAGTAAAAAACTTTGACTGATGCCCCGCTATCGGGGGCAAGCCCCCTCACACAAGTCCGATCCACACATTTAGTGTGTTTCGTCAGTTAGAGCGCTTTAACGTCGATGATTTCAACGTCAAACGTCAAGGTTTTACCGGCCAGCGGGTGGTTGAAGTCGATGGTCACTTGCGCGTCATCGAACGCTTTCACCACGCCAGGCAGCTCAGTATTCGCGGCGTCGTTAAAGATCACCAGCAGGCCTTCCGACAGGTCCATGTCCTGGAACTGCGAACGCGGGATGATCTGCACGTTTTGCGGGTTAGGCTGACCAAAAGCGTTTTCCGGCAGGATCTGCAGGGTGCGCTTGTCGCCAGCCTTGAAACCGAATAGAGCCGCTTCGAAACCCGGCAGCAGATTGCCGTCGCCGACCTTGAAGGTCGCCGGGGCCTTGTCGAACGTGCTGTCGACCGTGTCGCCATTCTCCAGGCGCAATGCGAAATGCAAAGTGACTTCCGTGTTCTGGCCGATGCGTTGCTCAGCCAATACCTGATCAGTCATTGACGGTCTCTCCGGTTTTCTTACTTTTGAACATATCCAGCGCCAGCATGATTGCACCAACGGTGATGGCGCTGTCGGCAAAGTTGAACGCAGGGAAATAATGACGGTTCTGCCAATGCACCAGGATAAAGTCGATCACATGGCCCAGGGCAATGCGGTCGTACAGGTTACCCAGCGCGCCGCCCAGAACCAAGGCCAAGGCGACGGCCAGCCAGGTGTCATCGCGGCCCAGGCGCTTGAGCCAGACCACGAGCACCGCACTGACCACCAAGGCGATCAGCGCGAACAACCAGCGCTGCCAGCCGCCACCGTCAGCCAGGAAGCTGAAAGCGGCGCCGGTGTTGTAGGCGAGGGTCCAGCTGAAGTAATCCGGGATCACCACGATTTGCTGGAACATTTCCAGGGAGCCTTCGAAATGAGCCTTGCTGACCTGGTCGATGACCAGGACCAGCAAACTCAGTACGAGCCAGCCCAGACGTCCGAAACGACTGGTATTAGGCATAATGGCGAACCTCGCCTTCACCCGAGATGTTGTCGACGCAACGACCACAGATTTCTGGATGCTCAGGGTTCACGCCGACGTCTTCACGGCAATGCCAGCAACGAGCGCACTTGGCAAAGGCCGACTTGACCACTTTGAGCTTGAGGCCCGGTACTTCGGTGGCCACGGCGTCCGCTGGGGCCTGGGCGAATGGCGCCAAGCTTGCAGTCGAGGTGATCAGTACAAAGCGCAGTTCGTTGCTCAGCTTGGTCAAGTCGGCGGTCAGGCCTTCCTCGGCAAACAGGGTGACTTCGGCCTGCAGGTTGCCGCCGACGGCCTTGGCCGCACGCTGCACTTCCAGCTCCTTGTTCACTGCAACTTTGACGGCCATCACGCCTTCCCAGTACTCGCGGCCCAGTTCGAAATCGGCCGGCAGTTCGGTCAGGCCTTCGTACCAGGTGTTGAGCATCACGGACTCGTTACGCTCACCCGGCAGGTATTCCCACAGCTCGTCGGCGGTGAAGGCCAGGATCGGTGCGATCCAGCGCACCAGCGCTTCGGAGATGTGATACAGCGCGGTCTGCGCCGAGCGGCGTGCCTTGCTGTTGGCGCCGGTGGTGTACTGGCGGTCCTTGATGATGTCGAGGTAGAAACCACCCAACTCCTGCACGCAGAAGTTGTGGATCTTCGAATACACGTTCCAGAAGCGGTATTCGCCGTAGTGCTCCTGCAACTCGCGCTGCAGCAACAGGGTACGGTCCACAGCCCAACGGTCCAGGGCGAGCATGTCCTCGGCCGGCAGGATATCGGTGGCCGGGTTGAAGCCGGTCAGGTTCGACAGGAGGAAACGCGCGGTATTACGGATACGACGGTAGGCATCGGCGCTGCGGGCCAGGATCTGGTCCGATACGGCGATCTCGCCCGAGTAGTCAGTAGACGCAACCCACAGACGCATGATGTCGGCGCCCAGGGTGTCGTTGATCTTTTTTGGTTCGATCACGTTTTTCAGCGACTTGGACATCTTGCGGCCCGTCTCGTCGACGGTGAAACCGTGGGTCAGCAGCTCGCGATACGGGGCGTGATCGTCGATGGCGCAACCGGTCAGCAATGACGAGTGGAACCAGCCACGGTGTTGGTCCGAGCCTTCCAGGTACAGGTCGGCACGCGGACCGGTCTCGTGGCCCATCGGGTGCGAACCGCGTAGCACGTGCCAGTGGGTGGTGCCCGAGTCGAACCATACGTCGAGGGTGTCGCTGATTTTGTCATACTGCGGCGCTTCTTCGCCCAGCAGTTCGGCGGCGTCCAGCTTGAACCAGGCTTCGATGCCTTCCTGTTCAACACGCTGGGCCACCACTTCCATCAGTTCGACGGTACGCGGATGCAACTCACCGCTTTCCTTGTTCAAGAAGAACGGGATCGGCACACCCCAGTTGCGTTGACGGGAGATGCACCAGTCCGGACGGTTGGCGATCATCGAATGCAGGCGCGCCTGGCCCCACGCCGGGACGAACGTGGTGTCTTCGATGGCCTTGAGCGAACGCACACGCAAGGTGTCGCCGCTGGTCGGTTCTTTGTCCATGCCGATAAACCATTGCGCGGTGGCGCGGTAGATCAGCGGGGTCTTGTGACGCCAGCAGTGCATGTAGCTGTGATTGATGGTGTCGGTTTGCATCAGCGCACCGACTTCACGCAGCTTATCGATGATCGGCTGATCGGCCTTGAAGATGAACTGGCCGCCGAAGAACTCCAGCGAAGGCACGTAAACACCGTTGCTTTGCACCGGGTTGATGATCTCATCGTTGACCATGCCGTACTTCTTGCAGATCACGAAGTCGTCCACGCCATAGGCGGGCGAGCAGTGAACCACACCTGTACCCGAACCCAACTCTACGTAGTCAGCCAGGTACACCGGCGACAGACGGTCATAGAACGGGTGACGGAAGTTGATCAGCTCCAGCGCGGAGCCGGTGGTGGTGGCGATCACCGAACCTTGCAGTTCGTAGCGAGCCAGGCACGCTTCGACCATTTCCTCGGCGAGTACCAGCAGGCGATCACCGACGTCCACCAGGGCATAGGTGAATTCCGGGTGCACGTTCAGCGCCTGGTTGGCGGGAATGGTCCACGGGGTGGTGGTCCAGATCACGATGGCAGCCGGTTTGCTCAGGCTAGCCAGGCCAAACGCCTGGGCCAGCTTGGCGTCGTCAGCAATCGGGAAGGCTACGTCGATGGTCGAGGACTTCTTGTCTTCGTATTCGACTTCCGCTTCAGCCAGGGCCGAGCCGCAATCGAAGCACCAGTTCACGGGTTTGAGGCCCTTGAACACGAAACCGCCCTTGACGATTTCGGCCAAGGCACGGATTTCACCGGCCTCGTTCTTGAAGTTCATGGTTTTGTACGGGTTGTCCCACTCGCCCAGCACACCCAGGCGGATGAACTCGGACTTCTGCCCTTCGATCTGCTCGGCGGCGTAGGCACGGCACAGTTCGCGGGTTTTATCGGCACCCAGGTTCTTACCGTAGGTCACTTCGACCTTGTGTTCGATCGGCAGGCCGTGGCAGTCCCAACCCGGCACATACGGCGCGTCGAAGCCCGACAGGGTTTTCGAGCGCAGGATCATGTCCTTGAGAATTTTGTTCAGCGCATGACCGATATGAATCGTGCCGTTGGCGTAAGGAGGGCCATCGTGCAGGACGAATTTCGGACGATCCTTGCCAATCTCGCGCAACTTTCCGTACAGGCCAATACTGTCCCAGCGCTGCAGGATCTGCGGTTCGCGCTGTGGCAGGCCGGCCTTCATTGGGAAGGCGGTGTCCGGAAGGTTTAGCGTGGCTTTATAGTCGGTCATTTAAGGCTCTTCGGTTAGCGATGGGCGCTAGGTGCGGCTAGTGCACGGGCGGCGGCGACATCCGCATTGATCGCCGTTTTCAACGCCTCAAGGGAGGCGAAACGCTGCTCTTCACGCAGCTTCTGGTGGAAAACCACCGTCAAACGCCGGTCGTATAAATCACCGGCAAAATCCAAAAGGTGAACCTCCAGGTGGGCCTTGCCATCACCTGCAACCGTGGGCCTGACGCCTATGTTGGCGACTCCCGGCCACGACTGGCCGTCAATATCGACGCTAACCAGGTAAACCCCTGTCAGCGGCACACGACGGCGCTTGAGTTGCACGTTGGCGGTTGGCGTGCCCAATTGGCGCGCCAGCTTCTGGCCGTGCAGCACCCGTCCGGCAATGCGGAACGGGCGACCGAGCAAACGCTCAGCCAAGGCGAAGTCGGCAGCCGCCAGCGCATTACGCACTTGGGTACTGCTCACGCGCAGGCCATCTAATTCGACGGTTTGCGCGGCTTCGACGGTAAAGCCCTGGATGACGCCGGCGTGCTGCAGGAATTCAAAATCCCCAACCCGGTCGCAACCAAAACGGAAGTCGTCGCCGACCTCCAGATGTTGTACGCCCAGGCCATCCACGAGGATGCGGTCAACGAACTCGGCAGCGCTGAGGCTTTGCAAGCGCTGATTGAAAGCCAGGCAGAGGACGCGGTCCACACCTTCTTCAGCTAGCAGTTGCAGCTTGTCCCGCAAGCGAGCCAAGCGGGCTGGCGCCGTTTCCGGACTGAAATATTCCCGCGGCTGTGGCTCAAAAATCACCACGCAGCTGGGCACGCCCAACTCGACCGCACGCTCGCGCAGCCGGGCCAGGATAGCCTGGTGACCACGGTGAACACCGTCAAAGTTGCCAATAGTGGCGACGCAGCCCCGATGCTGGGGGCGCAGGTTGTGGAGACCTCGAACCAGCTGCATAACGCGCTTCTTGCTCATAAAGTGGTCGATTATAACCACACCCAGCCCCGGACGACAGGCAACAGCGCAGGGCAAGGTGGATGGAATCGATAAAACACCTGTTTTATCGCAGCAAACTCTCTAGCTCAGCGACTTGCGATTGAAATCGCGCAGACGGAAACCCTGCAGCAGCAACATACCGAAGTACACCACCACACCGGCGACCACCAGCGCACCCAGGCGCATGAAGCGATCTAACATGTGGCCTTGGTCCCACGCTGGCATAAAGTGCATCAGCCCAAGCAGAACCGCCGACATCATTGCCACCGCCACCAGCAATTTCAGGGCAAACATGCCCCAGCCCGGCTGCGGCTGGAACATCTGCTGTTTGCGCAGCTGATAAAACAGCAGTCCAGCGTTGATGCAGGCGCCCGCACTGATGGCCAGGGCCAGGCCGGCGTGAGCCAACGGGCCGATAAACACAAGG
Organism: Pseudomonas sp. TE3911; assembly: GCF_054062775.1. Classification (NCBI taxonomy): domain Bacteria; kingdom Pseudomonadati; phylum Pseudomonadota; class Gammaproteobacteria; order Pseudomonadales; family Pseudomonadaceae; genus Pseudomonas; species Pseudomonas sp. TE3911. The sequence goes on from NZ_JBSSFP010000001.1 coordinate 4,567,560, forward strand.
TTGAGCAGTTGCGTGACGATCAGCGTGAAAATCGCGATTTTGACCGGGGTGCGGATGTTCTGCTGGGCGTAGAAGCCAGGCGCCAGCACTTTGATCACGATGATGCCGAGCAGGCCAACGGAGTAAGCAACCAGCGCGTGCTGCGTCATCAAGGCGTCATGGGCGTCGAACTGCCCGTATTGGAACAGTGAGACCGTTAGCGGCTCGGCCAGGATTCCCAGCGCAAGGGCGCACGGCAACACCAGGACGAAACACAGGCGCAGGCCCCAATCGAGGATTCGCGAGTACTCCTGGCGGTCCTTGCTTGCGTAGGTACGCGCCAGGGTCGGCAGCAGAATTGTGCCCAAGGCCACGCCGAGCACGCCGGAAGGCAACTCCATCAGACGATCGGCGTAATACATCCACGACACCGAGCCCGATACCAGCAGCGAGGCAAAGGCCGTGTTGATAATCAGGGAAATTTGACTGACCGACACGCCGAGAATCGCCGGCAGCATATTGCGCATCACGCGCCAGACGCCGGTGTCTTTCAGATTCAGGCGAGGCAGCACGAGCATGCCGATCTTTTTCAGGTGCGGCAGTTGGTAGAGCAATTGCGCCAGCCCACCGGCCAGCACCGCCCAACCCAAGGCCATGACCGGCGGATCGAAGTACGGCGTGAGAAACAGCGCGAAAATAATCATGCTGACGTTTAGCAACGTTGGCACGAACGCCGGCACCGAAAACCGGTTCCAGGTGTTGAGGATCGCCCCGGCCAGGGATGACAGGGAAATCAGCAATATATAAGGAAAGGTCACTCTCAGCAGATCAGTGGTCAGCGCGAACTTTTCCGGCGTATTGGCAAAACCGGGGGCCGTCGCCCAGATCACCCAGGGAGCGGCGAGCATTCCGATGAGGGTCACCAGCATTAAAACCAGGGTCAGCAGGCCCGAAACGTAGGCAATAAAGGTACGAGTAGCTTCCTCGCCCTGCTGAGTCTTGTATTCAGCCAGAATCGGCACGAACGCTTGGGAAAATGCGCCTTCAGCGAAGATCCTGCGCAGCAGATTGGGCAACTTAAAGGCAATAAAGAAGGCATCCGTGGCCATGCTGGCGCCAAAAATGCGCGCCAGCAGGGTGTCACGCACGAACCCCAAAACCCTGGAGATCATTGTGATAGAGCTGACGGCAGCCAACGATTTGAGCAGATTCATTGAAAGAGTTTGCGCCTATAGATAAAGAGCAGGCGAACAAAGCGCCCACTTATGCGATACTGCGCGCCTGCAACAGCACAGAGCCAAAGCTCGCGAGTTTACAGGTCAAGCGCCGGAAATAAATCACCCGCCTCTTCAGATCGACCACTCAGCAGTTCGCATCAGCCGCCCTTGACAACACATCAAGTCATCGGCATGATTCGCGGCCTATTTTGTTTGCTATTTCCTAAAAAGTCTTTCGAGGAGCTCGACGGTGGCCAACACACCTTCCGCCAAAAAACGTGCAAAACAGGCTGAGAAGCGTCGCAGCCACAACGCCAGCCTGCGTTCCATGGTTCGTACCTACATCAAGAATGTAGTTAAAGCCATCGACACCAAAGACGCTGAAAAAGCTCAAGCAGCTTACGTTCTGGCTGTGCCAGTTATCGACCGTATGGCCGATAAAGGCATCATCCACAAGAACAAGGCCGCTCGCCATAAGAGCCGCCTGAATGGCCACATCAAGGCTCTGAGCGTTGCTGCTGCAGCCTAAGTGGTAACAACTGCTACGTAACCTTGGTTGCGAAACAGTTAGGAAATGCCCCGTACCGAAAGGTCCGGGGCATTTTTGTTTGTGCCTGATAACACATGCGAGAGTGGGCTTGCCCCCTGCCACAGATGGAGCTGTGATGATTTCAGGCACAAAAAAACGCCCCGAACCAGTCGGGGCGTTTTTGCTATCAGCTGATTAACGCATCAATCAGTGCTGATGACCGCCTTCACCGTGAACGTGGCCGTGAGCAACTTCTTCCTGGGAAGCGTCGCGGATGGCAACGATCTTCACTTGGAAGTTCAGGCGCTGACCAGCCAGAGGGTGGTTGCCGTCGACGGTTACGTCGTCGCCGTCCAGATCACGGATGGTCACGATCTGCATTTGGCCGTCCGGCGCGGAAGCGTGGAACTGCATGCCCACTTCCAGCTCGTCAACGCCTTCGAACATGCTGCGGCTCAAAGTGCTGACCAGTTCAGCAGAGTATTCGCCGTAGGCATCTTCAGGTTCTACGGCTACGGTCAGTTCATCACCAACTGCCTTGCCTTCCAGGGCCTTTTCCAGGCCTGGGATGATATTACCTGCGCCTTGCAGGTAGACCAGCGGCGCGCCGCCGGCGGAGCTGTCGATGACCTCACCAGCGTCGTTGGTCAGGGTATAGTCGATGGAGACAGCCTTGTTAGCGGCGATCGTCATGGGGCGAGACCTTTTGCATAAGAATGAAGAACGGACAAGTCTAAACAAGGATTTGCCCGAAAGCGAACGGAACCCGGACGGACGGGACCAATCAACGGTCATGATCATCGGTTTTCATTCGGACGAAGAAGGGCATTGGGTGGCCGAGCTGTCATGCGGCCATACCCAGCACCTGCGCCACCAGCCGCCGTGGCAATCCCGCGCGTGGGTACTCGACCCCGCACAGCGCCTGGAAAAAATAGGCCAGCCCTTTGCCTGCGGCTGGTGTGCGCAAGCGCCGAATAACGATAACCTTGACGCCTGATTCCCGGTAGGCACTCAGCCATAGAGCGCCACCGAAGCCATGCACCTCCAGAGAATTCGCATGCAGACTTTTTTTATCGCGCCCACCGATTTTGGTGTGGGTCTGACCTCCATCAGCCTAGGGCTGGTGCGCACCCTTGAACGGGCCGGGCTGAAAGTCGGCTTCTTCAAGCCGATTGCCCAACCGCATCCTGGCGACACCGGCCCAGAACGCTCCACCGAACTGGTGGCACGCACCCACGGCCTGAAGCCTCCACAACCCCTGGGCCTCGCCCATGTAGAGCGGATGCTCGGCGACGGCCAGCTGGATGAACTGCTCGAAGAAATTATCACGCTGTATCAGCAGGCCGCGGTGGGCAAGGATGTGCTGATCGTCGAAGGCATGGTGCCGACCCGCAACGCCAGCTACGCGGCGCGGGTCAACCTGCACTTGGCCAAGAGCCTGGATGCTGAAGTGATTCTAGTCTCCGCTCCGGAAAACGAAGTGCTTACCGAACTCTCAGGCCGCGTGGAATTGCAGGCCCAGTTGTTCGGCGGCCCGAAAGACCCGAAGGTACTCGGCGTAATCCTCAACAAAGTACGCACCGACGAAAGCATGGAAGCTTTCTCGGCGCGCCTGAAAGAACATTCGCCGCTGTTGCGCAGCGGTGACTTCCGCCTGCTGGGCTGCATCCCGTACCAGCCGGAACTCAACGCGCCGCGCACCCGCGACGTAGCCGACCTGATGGGCGCGCAGATCCTCAACGCCGGCGACTACGAAACTCGGCGCATGACCAAGATCATCATTTGCGCCCGCACCATGCGCAACACCGTAGAGCTGCTCAAGCCCGGCGTGCTGGTGGTGACCCCCGGCGACCGTGACGACATCATCCTCGCCGTCAGCCTGGCCGCGATCAACGGCGTACCCCTGGCCGGCCTGCTGCTGACCAGCGATACCCTGCCCGACCCGCGCATCATGGATCTGTGCCGCGGCGCCTTCCAGGCTGGGCTGCCGGTTTTGTCGGTGAGTACCGGTTCCTACGAGACCGCCAACCTGCTCAACAACCTCAACAAGGAAATCCCCATTGATGACCGCGAGCGCGCGGAGATCATCACCGATTTCGTCGCCAGCCACCTCGACGCGCGCTGGCTGCACCAGCGCTGCGGCACGCCGCGGGAGATGCGTCTATCGCCGGCGGTGTTCCGCTACCAGTTGATCCAACGCGCCCAGGCTGCCAACAAACGCATTGTGCTGCCCGAAGGCAGCGAGCCGCTGACCGTGCAAGCCGCCGCTATCTGCCAGGCAAGGGGCATCGCGCGCTGCGTGCTGCTGGCCAAGCCGGCAGACGTGGAAGCCGTCGCCCGCGCCCAAGGCATCGAATTGCCTGAAGGCCTTGAGATTCTCGACCCGGACCTGATCCGCCAACGCTACGTCGAACCGATGGTCGCGCTGCGCAAAAGTAAGAGCCTCAACGCGCCAATGGCCGAGCAACAATTGGAAGACACCGTGGTGATCGCCACGATGATGCTCGCGCTGGACGAAGTGGACGGCCTGGTCTCTGGCGTTATCCACTCCACCGCGAACACTATCCGCCCTGCCCTGCAGCTGATCAAAACGGCGCCGGGCTGCACCCTGGTGTCGTCCGTGTTCTTCATGCTGTTCCCCGAGCAGGTGCTGGTCTATGGCGACTGCGTGATGAACCCGCACCCAAGCGCTGCGGAGCTGGCGGAAATCGCCCTGCAAAGCGCCGATTCGGCGGCGGCATTCGGCATTACCCCACGTGTGGCGATGATCAGTTATTCCAGCGGTGATTCAGCCAGCGGAGAAGAAGTGGAAAAAGTCCGCGAGGCCACCCTGCTCGCCCACGAGCAGCAAAGCTCGCTGCTGATCGACGGCCCGCTGCAATACGACGCCGCCGCCAACGAAAACGTAGCGCGGCAATTGGCGCCCAACAGCCAGGTCGCCGGCAAAGCCACGGTGTTCGTCTTCCCCGATCTGAACACCGGTAACACCACCCACAAAGCCGTGCAACGCAGCGCCGACTGCGTAAGCCTTGGCCCGATGCTGCAGGGCCTGCGCAAACCGGTCAACGACCTGCCCCGTGGTGCCCAGGTCGACGACATCGTGTACACCATCGCACTGACTGCGATCCAAGCCGCCAACCGACCAATGGATATCTAAATGCTGGATTTTCTACCTGCCGCCGTGCGCGGGGTCATCGCTTCGCTGTTGCTGGCACTGAACACGATACTGCTGTGTTCATTCCTGTTCATCGTCGCGCTGTTCAAGGCGCTACCGTTTGCCAAACGCTTCAGCGAATGGCTGATGAACCACACCCACGAAGCCTGGGTAACCAACAACAAGGGCTGGATGAACCTGGTACAGCGAACGCGTTGGCATCTCAAAGGCCTTGAAGGGCTGGACTATCAGCACTCGTACCTAGTGACCAGCAACCACCAGAGCTGGGTCGACATCATGGTGTTGCAATACGTGCTCAATCGACGGATTCGCCCGCTGAAGTTCTTCCTCAAGCAGGAATTGATCTGGGTGCCGGTGATTGGTCTGGCGTGGTGGGCGTTGGGCTTTCCGTTCATGAAGCGCTACACCAAGGCCTACTTGGAGAAGCACCCGGAGAAGAAAGGCAAAGACCTGGAAACCACCCGTAAGACCTGTGCGAAGTTTCGCGCAAACCCGGTAGGGATTTTCAACTTTGCCGAAGGCACTCGGTTTACGCCGGGCAAACATGCCCAGCAGAAGTCGCCGTTTCGCTACTTGCTCAAACCCAAGGCGGGCGGAATCGCGTTTGTGTTGGATGCCATGGGGGAACAGCTGAAATCACTGGTCAACGTGACCATTCACTACCCTGGCGGACGCCCTGGGTATTGGGACTTGCTCTGCGGCAAGGTGCAGGACGTGGTGGTGCAGTTTGAAGAGGTGCAGATTCCAGCCGAGTTCGTCGGCAGGAATTATGAGCAGGATGCGGAGTATCGGCTGGCGTTCCAGGGGTGGATTAACCAGCTGTGGGAAACCAAGGATGCGTTGCTGGAGCAGCTTCACACCGAATTCCCAAGCAAGCGATGATCAACCTGCGGGAGGGGGCTTGCCCCCGATGAGGGAGTATCAGTTGATGCAGCCGTAGCTGACCCACCGCTATCGGGGGCAAGCTCCCTCCCACATTTGACCGCGCCCGATCTTGAAGATGTGAAAAAGCCCGCCACCGATCACTCGGTGGCGGGCTTTTTTGTGGCCGCGAAGTTTAGATCGCGCCGCGCTGACGCAACAGCTCCAGCACTTGCTTGACGCTCTCTTCCAACGACAGAGCCTGGGTGTCGAGTACCAGATCGGCATTCAACGGCACGTCGTACGGGAAGGACTCACCAGGGATGTTATCCCCTCCGGCAGCGTACAAACCTTGCGGATCACGCTCGGCGCACACCAACGGCGACGCTTGCACGTAGACGGTCAGCAGGCGGTCGCTGCCAATCAGCGCCTTGGCCTGTTCACGGCCTTCGGCATCCGGGGCAACGAACGCCGCCAGGGTCAGCAGGCCGGCCTCGTTGAACTGACGCGCCACGTGAGCAGCACGACGCCAGTTCTCGGTACGCCCGGCACGATCCTGAGGCAAGCCTTTGTTCAGGTCGTGGCGTAGGTTCTGACCATCCAGTACGAACACGGCACGGCCCATGTCGAACAGCTTGCGCTCAACCGCGTAGGCCAAGGTGCTTTTGCCAGCGCCCGAGAGGCCGCTGAACAGAACGGTGGCCGGTTGCTGACCAAAGCGCAGGGCACGTTCTTCAGTGGCCACATGAGCCAACTTGCCGTGCTGCGCCGCGCTGCCGTGGGTAACAGGCGGCGCGATGATCATGCCCGCGGCGACGGTGCCGTTGGTCAAACGGTCGATGACAATAAACGCGCCCGTGGTGCGATTGCTGTCGTAACCGTCCAACGCGATGGCGGCGTCGAGGCTGACCTTGACCCGGCCAATCTCATTCAGTTGCAACGAACTCGCCGGGCCTTCGGCCAGGGTGTTCACGTCCACGCGGTGCACGATGCTGGTGATGGAACCCGGCACATAGCTGGTGGCGCGCTTGATGTCGTATTTCTTGCCCGGCAGCATCGGTTCTTCGGCCATCCACACCAGCATGGCATCGAAGGCGTCAGTCACTTGCGGCACGTTGTCGGCATGCACCAACAGGTCGCCACGGGAGATGTCGATCTCGTCTTCCATGGTCAGGGTCACGGCCTGACCTGGGCCGGCGTGCTCCAGTTCACCGTCGAAGGTGACGATGGATTTGACGCGGCTGCTCTTGCCCGATGGCAGAACAACGATTTCGTCGCCCTTATGCACGATGCCGCTGGCAAGGGTGCCGGCGAAACCGCGGAAGTTAAGGTTTGGACGGTTAACGTACTGCACCGGGAAACGCAGGTCGGTGTAGTTGCGGTCGTTGGCGATCTCGACGGTTTCGAGGATTTCCATCAGCGACTGGCCGGTGTACCAAGGCGAACGCTCGCTCTTGTTCACCACGTTGTCACCCTTGAGCGCCGACATCGGCACGAATGCCAGGGTGCTCGGCTTGAACGCGATACCGTCGGCGAACTTCAGGTAATCAGCCTTGATCGACTCGAATACGCTTTGGTCAAAGCCATTGATGTCCATCTTGTTGATGGCAACGACGATGTGCTTGATGCCCAGCAACGACGCGATGAAGCTGTGGCGACGGGTCTGGGTCTGCACACCGTAGCGGGCATCGATCAGGATGATCGCCAGGTCACAGGTGGAGGCACCGGTAGCCATGTTGCGGGTGTACTGCTCATGGCCAGGAGTGTCGGCGATGATGAATTTGCGCTTTGCGGTGGAGAAGTAGCGGTAGGCAACATCGATGGTGATGCCCTGCTCACGCTCGGCCTGCAGGCCGTCGACCAGCAACGCCAGGTCGATGTCATCGCCGGTGGTGCCGGACTTCTTCGAATCGCGGGTAATGGCTTCCAGGTGATCTTCGTAGATCATCTTGGAGTCGTGCAGCAGGCGCCCGATCAGGGTGCTTTTGCCGTCGTCGACGTTGCCGCAGGTCAGGAAGCGCAACATCTCTTTGCGCTCGTGCTGGCCCAGGTAGGCGAGGATGTCCTCGCTGATCAAATCAGATTGATGCGACATGACAGCCCCTTAGAAATAGCCTTGACGTTTTTTATCTTCCATCGAGCCTGCACCATCGTGGTCGATGACACGGCCCTGGCGCTCGGAAGTTCGCGTCAGGAGCATTTCCTGAATGATGTCCGTCAGCGTCTCGGCTTCGGACTCCACCGCGCCCGTCAACGGGTAGCAGCCAAGGGTACGGAAACGTACTTTCTTTTTGACGATACGGGCTTTGTCTTCGTCGGACAGGTGCTCGAGGATGCGGTCGTCGTCGATCATGATCAACGTGCCGTTCTTCTCGATGACATCGCGTTCGGCGGCAAAGTACAGCGGCACGATCGGGATGCCTTCAAGGTAGATGTACTGCCAGATGTCCAGCTCGGTCCAGTTGGACAGCGGGAACACACGGATCGACTCACCCTTGTTGACGTTGCCGTTGTAGACATTCCACAGCTCGGGGCGCTGGTTCTTCGGATCCCAGCGGTGCTTGCTGTCGCGGAACGAGTACACGCGCTCTTTGGCACGGGATTTCTCTTCATCGCGACGGGCACCGCCGAAGGCAGCGTCGAAACCATGCTTGTCCAATGCCTGCTTAAGGCCTTCGGTCTTCATGATGTCGGTGTGTTTGGCGCTGCCGTGGGTGAACGGGTTGATGCCCTGCGCAACACCATCGGGGTTGACGTGGGTGATCAGGTCCAGGCCCAGTTCTTCGACCATTTTGTCGCGGAACGCGTACATCTCCTGGAATTTCCAGCGGGTATCGACGTGCATCACCGGGAACGGCAGTTTGCCCGGGAAGAAGGCCTTGCGTGCCAGATGCAACATCACGGCGGAGTCTTTACCGATCGAGTAGAGCATCACCGGGTTGTCGAACTCGGCGGCGACCTCGCGGATGATGTGGATGCTTTCCGCCTCCAGCTGTTTCAGATGCGTCAGTTTGTCGACCATGGCTACTCACGGAAAAACGATCTTATGGACGGCCAGCGGGCCGTGTTCGAGCGAGGCATGCTAGCACAGCACCTTCTTCTATTCAGGGAGCCAGCTAGATCGAAACGATATAAGAATATGCCCCCAGGTTTGGCGCTCAAATCGGGTTGGGACAATCGATAAACAGATGCTCCAGGGCGAAACGTCGCGCTAAATAATCTCCCAAAGCCTGCACACCGTAGCGCTCGGTTGCGTGGTGCCCGGCGGCGATGAAGCTGATGTCGTTTTCCCGCGCACTGTGGAAGGTTTGCTCGGAAGCTTCACCGCTGAGGAACAGATCGACGCCGGCGGCAATCCCATGGTCGATGTAGCCTTGGCCACCGCCGGTGCACCAGCCGACGCGGCGGATCATCTCGCTGCCTTCGATCAGCAGCGGTTCGCGGCCCATGACGTCCTGTACGCGGCGGGCGAAGTCACGGGGCGACAAAGGTTCGGCGAGGGAGCCGACGAGGCCGACGATCTTGGGGTTGCTTGGGTCCAGCGGGCCCTCGACGGTGATGTCCAACTGCTTGGCAAGCTGCACGTTGTTGCCGACGTCAGGGTGCAGGTCCAGCGGCAGGTGGTAGGCCAGCAAACTGATGTCGTGCTTGAGCAGGGTTTTCAGTCGCCGTTGCTTCATGCCGGTGATGCAGGGGTTTTCGCCTTTCCAGAAATAACCGTGGTGCACCAGGATCAAATCGGCCTGGGCTTCGACGGCTGCGTCCAGCAGGGCTTGGCTGGCGGTCACGCCGCTGACGATGCGCATCACCTGCGGGCGACCTTCAACTTGCAGGCCGTTGGGGCAGTAGTCGGGGATTTTTGCACTGCCGAGGTAGCGGTCTGCTTCCTCAACGAGGGTGGTAAGGGGGACGGCCATAAAAGACTCCTAAATATCCCGTTCCGAGGCGCTCGCAGCCTCGTATAATGCGCGACATTATGGGCGCTCTCCCGCCCCCTGCAACCTGTCAGGACTTACTTGATGCTCAAGGCACTGCGTTTTTTTGGATGGCCATTGTTGGCTGGCGTGCTGATCGCGATGCTGATTATTCAGCGTTTCCCCCAATGGGTGGGCTTACCGAGCCTTGATGTGAACCTGCAACAGGCACCGCAAACCAGCGCGGTGGTACAAGGCCCGGTGACATACGCGGACGCAGTGGTCATTGCCGCTCCGGCAGTGGTCAACCTGTACACCACCAAGGTCATCAACAAACCAGCGCATCCGCTGTTTGAAGACCCACAGTTCCGCCGCTATTTCGGCGACAACGGGCCCAAGCAACGGCGCATGGAATCCAGCCTGGGTTCCGGGGTGATCATGAGCCCCGAGGGCTACATCCTCACCAACAACCACGTGACCACCGGCGCCGACCAGATTGTGGTGGCCCTGCGTGATGGTCGCGAGACCCTGGCTCGTGTGGTGGGCAGCGACCCGGAAACGGATCTGGCGGTATTGAAGATCGATTTGAAAAGCCTGCCGTCCATCACTCTCGGCCGCTCCGATGGACTGCGGGTGGGTGATGTGGCACTGGCCATCGGCAACCCGTTCGGGGTGGGACAGACGGTGACCATGGGCATCATCAGCGCCACCGGACGCAACCAGCTGGGGCTTAACAGCTACGAAGATTTCATCCAGACCGACGCGGCGATCAACCCTGGCAACTCCGGCGGCGCGCTGGTGGATGCCAATGGCAACTTGACCGGTATCAACACGGCGATTTTCTCCAAGTCGGGCGGTTCCCAGGGCATCGGTTTTGCGATCCCGGTGAAGCTGGCGATGGAAGTGATGAAGTCGATCATCGAGCACGGCCAGGTGATTCGCGGCTGGCTGGGGATCGAAGTGCAGCCGCTGACCAAGGAACTGGCCGAGTCATTTGGCCTGACCGGGCGCCCAGGCATTGTGGTCGCCGGGATCTTCCGCGACGGTCCGGCACAAAAAGCCGGGCTGCAATTGGGTGACGTGATCCTGAGCATCAACGGCGAACCGGCGGGTGATGGTCGCAAATCGATGAACCAGGTGGCACGGATCAAGCCGACCGATAAGGTGACGATCCTGGTGATGCGCAACGGCAAAGAGATCAAGTTGTCGGCGGAAATCGGACTGCGCCCGCCGCCGGCTCCGGTTAAAGAAGAGGAATAAGCCGCTTCGCTCAGGTGCCCGTTCGCGGGCACCTACAAGCCAACATTTCATAGCGATTCATTCTCATTGGTCATGTTATATTGTTTCAATATCGCTATTGGAACGCTCTATCATGCCGTCTCGAAGAATTGCCCCCTTAGCTGGCCTGGCCTTGGGCTTGCTGCTTGATCCCGCTTTTGCCGAAGAAACCACCGTCGAACTCGATACCATCAGCGTCACCACCGACGCCTATGAATCCGCAACCGGCCCAGTGAAGGGCTACCGCGCCACGCGTTCAGCCAGTGCGACTAAAACCGACACGGCCCTGCGCGATATCCCACAATCCATCAGCGTTATTCCGGCAACGGTGCTCAAAGACCTGGGCAGCACCAACGTGGAACGCGCCCTGGAATTCGCGGGCGGCGTATCCAAGCAAAATAACTTTGGCGGCCTGACACTCTACGAATACAGCGTGCGCGGCTTCACCACCTCAGAATTCTATCAAGACGGTTTCAGCGCCAACCGTGGTTACCCGAGCACACCGGACGCGGCCACTATCGAACGCATCGAAGTGCTCAAAGGCCCCGCGGCCAGTTTGTACGGGCGTGGCGACCCAGGGGGCACCGTGAATATCGTGACCAAAAAACCTCAGCCAGAAGCCTTCACTACCCTGCAAACCAGTGCCGGCAGTTGGGACCGTTATCGCACCGCTCTCGACGTCAACACGCCGCTGGACAACGAAGGCCACGTGCTGTCGCGGGTCAACCTGGCAGTCGAAGACAACCACAGCTTCCGCGATCACGTGCAGAGCAAGAGCGTGTTCGTCGCGCCCTCGTTCAGTTGGCAATTGGACCCAAACACCAGCCTGCTCGTCGAAAGTGAATTCGTGCGCCACAGCTCAACCTTCGACCGTGGCATCGTCGACGCCCCCGGCCTGTCACGCGAAACCTTCCTCGGCGAACCCAACGACGGTGACATCGACAACCACAACAATCGCATCCAGGCGACCCTCGAACATCACCTAAACGACGCCTGGAAACTGCGCCTGGCCAGCCACTACAAACAAGGTAGCCTGTGGGGCGACGCCTCGGAAAACCGAGCTCTCAATGCAGATGGCCATACCCTAAACCGCCGCTACCGCGAACGCGCCATGGGCTGGCACGACAGCATCACCCAGTTGGAACTGCGCGGCCTGTTCGACGTCGGCAGCTGGCAGCATGAACTGTTGATCGGCACTGAATACGAGGACTACCGCAAGAAGGAACGCGTGACGGCCATCGCCGGCAGCCCCGGTAGCTCGTACGCCATCGACATCTACAACCCGGTCTACGGCCAAACCAAACCCAATGGCATACGCTCCGGCACCGACTTTTTCGAGCACACCAAAAGCCACGCGCTTAACCTGCAAGACCAGATCGTCTTTACCGATCGCCTGCGCGGCATGGTTGGCGCACGCTTCGAGCATTTCCAGCAAACCGTCGACGACTTCACTCGAAATGTCCCACCGAGCCGGCAAACTCACCACGCTCTCACCCAGCGCGCCGGCCTGCTTTATCAACTCACCCCGAAGTCGGCGTGTTCGCCAATGCCTCCACTTCGTTCAAACCCAACAGCGGCCTGGACGCGACAGGTAACACCTTCAAGCCCGAGGAAGGCGTAGGTTATGAAGTTGGGATCAAGAGCGAGCTGTTCGACGACCGCCTCAGCGCTACCCTCGCGGCGTTCCATATCGAAAAGTAAAACGTATTGGCCCTGGACCCGGCCACCAACACCAACCGTGCAATGGGCAAGGCGCGCAGCCAGGGCTTTGATCTGCAACTGACCGGACAACTGACCGACGCAGTGCGAGTGATCGGCGCCTTCGCCTACATTGACGCCGAGGTGACCAAGGGCGACAAGGCCATTCCGGCGGGCAACCGTATTCTCGGCGTGGCCAAGCGCAGCGGCAGTCTGTTGGGGGTGTATGAATTCCAGGACGGCGCCTTGCGCGGCTCAGACGTGGGCGCGGCGTTCACCTATGTGGGTGACCGCTCGGGTGAAGCCGGCAGCAGTTTTGAACTGCCGGCCTACCACACCGTGGATTTGCTGGCGCACTACAAAGCCACCGAGAACGTGACTGTGGGCCTGAATCTGAACAACCTGTTTGACGAGAAGTACTACGAGCGGTCCTACAGCAACTACTGGATCAGCCCCGGCGAACCGCGCAATCTCACCGTCAGCTTGAGCCTCAGCCTATAGGGACAACGGCGCTCTTTCGCACAAAGTATTGAGCGCCGCCGCCCACTGCGGATCATCATTCAAGCACGGCACCAACACCAACTCCTCGCCCCCCGCCTCACGGAATTGCTCCAACCCCCGATCGCCAATTTCTTCCAGGGTCTCGATGCAATCGGCCACAAACGCCGGGCACATCACCAGCAGCTTTTTCACGCCTTGCTGGGCCAGCGCCTCCAGGCGAGCTTCAGTGTAGGGCTCGATCCACTTCGCACGGCCCAGACGCGATTGAAACGCCACCGACCATTTGCCATCCGGCAAACCCAGACGGGCGGCCACATCGCGGGCAACACTGAAACATTGTGCGCGATAGCATTTGGCAAGCACTTCAGGCGAGGCTTTCTTGCAGCAGTCGGCATCCTTGAAACAATGCTGGCCGGTCGGGTCGAGCTTAGTCAGATGGCGCTCGGGCAAACCGTGGAAGCTCAGCAGCAAGTGATCGTAATCCTGCTCGACATAACGCCGTGCGCTCGCCGCCAGGGCATCAAGGTATTCCGGCTGGTCGTAGAACGGCTGCAGAATCGAGAGTCGCACATTCAGTTTCTTGCTTCGCACCACGCGCCGGGCTTCTTCGATCACCGTGGTCACGGTGCTGTCGGCGAACTGCGGGTACAACGGCGCCAGGGTGATCTTCTGAATACCCTGGGTGGCGAGGCGCGTCAGTGTCGTTTCCAGGGACGGCTCGCCATAACGCATGGCCAGTTCCACCGGGCCTTGTGTCCACTGCGCCGTCATCTGCTGTTGCAGGCGACGACTGAGCACAACCAGCGGCGAACCTTCATCCCACCAGATCGACGCATAGGCATGGGCCGACTGCTCGGGGCGCTTGATCAGGATCAGCGACACCAGCAATCGACGTACCGGCCACGGCAAGTCAATCACATAAGGGTCCATCAAAAACTGGTTAAGGTAGCTGCGCACATCCGCCACCGAAGTGGACGCCGGTGAACCCAGGTTGACCAGTAACAACGCGTGATCCGTCATGCAACATCCTATTTCTAGAGGCGGCTGGACAAGTCATCCAAAGCCGTATGCAACTCAGTGAACTGGAAAGTGAAACCGGCGGCCATCAAGCGTTCGGGAATCGCCTTCTGCCCGCCCAGCAACAGCCCCGACAACTCACCCAAGCCTACCTTCAGCGCAAAGGCTGGCATCGGCATGAACGCCGGGCGGTGCAGTACCTGGCCCAGGGTCTTGGCGAACTCGCGGTTACGCACTGGGTGTGGGGCGCAGGCATTATAAGGACCGCTGGCGTCATCCTTGTGCAGAAGAAAATCAATCAGGGCGATTTGATCCTTGATATGCACCCATGGCATCCACTGCCGACCATTACCGATAGGCCCGCCCAGCGCCAGTTTGAACGGCAGCAGCAGCCGCGACAAAAAGCCGCCCTCGGCCGCCAATACCAAACCGGTGCGCACCAGAACCACGCGCATGCCCAAAGCTTCGGCACGCTGGGCGGTTTCCTCCCAGGCGATACAGAGCTGGCTGGGAAAATCGTCCTGTACCGGACCACTGGCCTCGGTCAGTTCGCGCTCACCACCGTCGCCGTACCAGCCCACCGCCGAGCCGGAAATCAACACCGCCGGCTTTTGCGCAAGACCTTCCAGCCACGCCAACAGGGTTTCGGTAAGACCGATGCGACTGCTCCACAACAGCGCCTTGCGTTTGTGGGTCCAGGGACGATCGGCGATGGCGGCGCCGGCGAGGTTGACCACAGCGTCCACGACGCCGATCACCTCTTCCAGGCGCGCAACGCCCAGCACCTCGGCGCCACACAAGGCGGCAACCTCTTCGGGATGACGGCTCCACACGGTCAGGCGATGGCCTTGACCGAGCCAGTGTTGGCAGAGTTGGCGGCCGATCAAGCCGGTACCGCCGGTCAGCAAAATGTGCATGGGATCTTCCTCATGTAACGTTCGCCGCCGATCACTGGTCTATTTTATAAGCAGGGATCAATTTGTAATCGTGCGTGACTGTTGTTTAAGCCTCAGCTTTAACCATAGGCCACGCCACACGTTCAGGTACGCCAAAACTTATACCAAAAAACAATATTGTACAGCTATTGGTGTCGGCGTAGTCTGTACCCAACGGTAGAACGAGGCCCTCCATGACTGTCCCCATCGCGATCATCGGTACCGGCATCGCCGGTCTCTCCGCCGCCCGAGCGTTACGAGACGCCGGGCACGCTGTGCAACTCTTCGATAAAAGCCGCGGCAGTGGCGGCCGCATGTCCAGCAAGCGCAGTGATGCCGGTGCGCTGGACATGGGCGCCCAATACTTCACCGCCCGCGACCGACGCTTCGTCAATGAAGTGCAACGCTGGCAAAGCAACGGCTGGGCCGAGCAGTGGAAACCGCAGTTGTACAACTTCAAATCCGGCCAGCTCACCCCTTCCCCCGACGAGCAGATCCGCTGGGTAGGCTCACCGCGCATGAGCGCCATCACCCGTGCCCTGCTCGATGACTTGCCGGTGGAGTTCGGTTGCCGCATTACCGAGGTGTTCCAAGGGACTCAACACTGGAACCTGCTCGACGCTGACGGTGGCAATCATGGACCATTCAGCCACGTGATCATCGCCACGCCAGCGCCACAAGCCACCGCCCTGCTCGCTGCTGCGCCAAAGCTGGCCAGCGCCGCCGCAGGGGTAAAAATGGACCCCACCTGGGCCATCGCCCTGGCCTTCGACACCCCCCTTGATACGCCAATGGAAGGCTGCTTCGTGCAGGACAGCCCCCTCGACTGGCTGGCGCGTAACCGCAGCAAACCTGGACGCGACACCACCCTCGACACCTGGGTGCTGCACGCCACCAGCGCCTGGAGCAAAGCCCACTTGGACCTGTCCAAGGAAGCCGTGATCGAACACCTGCACGGCGCCTTCGCCGAGTTACTGCACAGCGCCATGCCTGCGCCGTCGTTCAGCCTGGCGCACCGCTGGCTCTATGCGCGGCCGTCCAGCAGCCATGAATTCGGTGTGCTGGCCGATGCCGACCTGGGTCTGTACGTGTGTGGCGACTGGTGCCTGTCCGGTCGAGTGGAAGGCGCCTGGCTCAGTGGCCAGGAAGCCGCGCGACGCCTGATCGAGCACCTGCAATGAACCGCATCAACCCCGCCAAGCTGCTGCTGTCAAAGTGGACAGCAGCCCATCCCCTTAATAAGGAAAAACACTTTTTGGTCACCGAGCTGTTTCGGGATGAAGAAGGCACGGTGCTGGAAATCGAGCTGCAAGCCATCATGACCAAACGCGGCGAACGCCTTCCGTGGCAGACCTTGCAGAATGCCGAGGCATGGAAAATGGGCTGGAAATAGTCCCCCGCAAAAAAACCTGTACAAATAATTTGACTTGTACAGCTTCAGACCTATGATGAGATTAGTTGTACAGAAATCAACGCTTGTACAAGAATCTTGCAGAGGTTTGGCCATGTCCAGCAGCGCAAAACCGAAGATCGCTATCAGCGCCTGCCTACTAGGCGAGAACGTGCGCTTCAATGGCGGCCATAAACAGTCCCTGCTCTGCAGCCAAACCCTCGCCGACTACTTCGACTTTGTGCCCCTGTGCCCCGAAGTTGCGATCGGCCTGGGCATCCCCCGCGAACCGATCCGCCTGGTTGGCGACCCTGCCCATCCGCAGGCCGTGGGCACTGTGCGCCGCGAACTCAACGTGACCCAGCCCCTGAACGAATACGGCCAGCAGATGGCTGAAGAACATACCGATCTGTGCGGCTACATCTTCATGCAGAAGTCGCCGTCCTGTGGACTGGAGCGAGTCAAGGTGTACCGCGAAAACGGCACACCGGTCGACGGTGGCGGACGCGGCATCTATGCCCAGGCGTTTTGCGCGCGCCACCCCAACCTACCGGTCGAAGAAGACGGCCGACTTAACGACCCGGTGCTGCGGGAAAACTTCCTGACCCGCGTTTTCGTCTACGCCAGTTGGCAAAAGCTGCTGGCCGAAGGGCTGACCCGTCACCGCCTGCTGGCCTTTCACTCGCGCTACAAATACCTGCTGATGGCCCACAGTCCCGCCCATTACAAAAGCCTGGGTCACCTGCTGGGCAGCATGGGCAAAGGCACCGACCTCAATGAACTCGCCGAGTCTTACTTCAGCGATTTGATGACCGGCCTGACCAAATGCGCCACTCGCGGCACCCACACCAATGTGCTGCAACACATCAGCGGCTACCTCAAGCAGGTGATCAGCGCCGATGACAAGCAGGAAATGCAAACCGTCATCGGCCAATACCGCCACGGCATCGTGCCGCTGGTGGTGCCGCTGACGCTGCTCAAGCATCACTTTCGCCAACACCCGGACCGCTACATCGCGCAGCAGGCGTACCTGCAACCGCACCCGGAAAATCTCAGCCTGCGTAATGCGATCTAGACCATGAAAGCTGCCCTGCAAGACGAACCCGGCGAAGACATCGCTCAAGCCCTGGAAGACGGCTGGCTGCCGATCCGCGAAGTGGCGCGCCAGACCGGCGTCAACGCTGTGACCCTGCGCGCCTGGGAGCGTCGCTATGGCCTGATCGTGCCCCAGCGCACACCCAAGGGCCATCGGCTGTTCAGCGCCGACCATGTACAACGCATCCACGCCATCCTCACCTGGCTCAATCGCGGCGTGCCGGTCAGCCAGGTGAAGCACCTGATCGACTCTGCCCAGGCCAACACCGACACGTCGCAGAATGAATGGCACACCCTGCGCCAGACCTTGATACAGGCCATCAGCGAACTGACCGAACGCCGGGTCGACGATGCCTTCAACCAGGCCATGGCACTGTACCCACCGCGCACCCTGTGTGAACAACTGCTACTGCCCCTGATCAAGGAGCTGGAGCAGCGTTGGCAGGGCCAGTTCGGCGCGCAGATGGAGCGGGTATTTTTCCTGTCCTGGCTGCGCAGCAAGTTCGGTGCGCGCATCTACCACAACAATCGCCAGTTGCACGGTGCGCCGCTGCTGCTGATTAACCAGTCCGACCTGCCCCTGGAGCCGCATTTGTGGCTCAGCGCCTGGCTGGCCAGCAGCGCCGACTGCCCCGTGGAAGTGTTTGACTGGCCGCTGCCCGCCGGCGAGCTGGCCCTTGCAGTCGAGCACCTGCAACCGCGCTCGGTCTTGCTGTATTCGAGCAAAGCCCTACACCTGCCGGGCCTGACCAAGCTGCTCACGGGCGTCAGTCGCCCGACGCTGCTCGTCGGACCAACGGTCTGCATCCATCAGGCGGAGTTAGCCGTATTAACCCATGACACTCCTGAATTATTCGTGGCCGAAGATGTGTTGTCGGCCCACCAGCTACTGATACAGCGTGGACTTATTTAAATGCACTTGATCTGGCTGCGCACCGACCTGCGCCTACACGACAACACCGCCTTGGCCGCCGCGACCCAGCGAGGCCCGGTTGCCGCCGTGTACCTGATCACGCCTGAGCAATGGCTGGCCCACGATGATGCTCCGTGCAAGGTCGACTTCTGGCTGCGCAACCTGCAGCACTTGAGCAAAGACTTAGGCGAGCTGAACATTCCCCTGCTGATCCGCACAGCTGCCACCTGGGACCAGGCGCCCAGCGTGCTCAGCGAACTGTGCCGGGACCTGTCGGCGCAATCGCTGCACGTCAACGAGGAGTACGGCATTCATGAAAGCCGTCGTGACGCCGCCGTGGCCCAGGCGCTGGAAGCCGAGGGCGTGACCTTCCACAGTTACCTTGATCAATTGTTCTTCCAACCGGGCAGTGTGCTGACCAAGACCGGCACCTACTTCCAGGTCTTCAGTCAGTTCCGCAAGGTCTGCTACACACGGCTGCACAGCGCGCTTCCACAGTTAGTGCCCACGCCAAAGGCCCAGGCCAAACTCGACCTTAAAAGCGATCCGGTGCCGACCACCGTCGCAGGCTTCGAGCCGCCCAGCGACACCCTGCGCGCCCTCTGGCCCGCCGGTGAGGACGAAGCCCGGCGGCGCCTCGATGCATTCGCCGACCAGCAGATCAGCTACTACAAAGACGAACGCGACTTCCCCGCCAAGCCCGGTACCAGCCAGCTGTCGGCCTACCTCGCTGCCGGCGTGGTTTCGCCGCGCCAGTGCCTGCATGCAGCGTTGCAGAGCAACCAAGGCGAATTCGAAAGTGGCGACATCGGCGCCATCACCTGGATCAACGAACTGCTCTGGCGTGAGTTCTATAAACACATTCTGGTGGGCTACCCACGGGTGTCCCGTCACCGTGCGTTCCGCCCCGAGACCGAGGACGTGGCCTGGCGTGATGCGCCCAAGGATCTGGCAGCCTGGCAAGAAGCTCGCACTGGCCTGCCGATCATCGACGCCGCCATGCGTCAATTGCTGGAAACCGGCTGGATGCACAACCGCCTGCGCATGGTAGTGGCAATGTTCCTGACCAAAAACCTACTGATCGACTGGCGTGAAGGCGAGCGCTTCTTCATGCGTCACCTGATCGACGGAGACTTGGCCGCCAATAACGGTGGCTGGCAGTGGAGCTCGTCCACCGGTACCGACTCGGCGCCCTACTTCCGGATTTTCAGCCCGCTGAGCCAGTCAGAAAAATTCGACAGCGAAGGCGTGTTCATCAAGCACTGGCTGCCGGAATTGGCCGCACTGAATAAAAAAGAAGTGCATAACCCCGAAGCCGCCGGTGGTCTGTTCGGCGTGGCAGATTATCCGCGCTCGATTGTCGACTTGAAGAAGTCCCGCGAGCGCGCCCTGGCCGCTTTCCGCAGCCTGCCTTCACGTCAATCGGTCGTCGAACATGAGTGACTTCCTGCAACGCTTCGCCCAAACCTTCGCCACGCTGGACAAGCACAACCTGCACCTGCTCGACAGCCTGTACAGCAAGGACATTGCCTTTACTGACCCGCTGCACGAGGTCCATGGGCTGACCGCGTTGCACAGTTATTTCGCCGAGTTGTACAGCAACGTCAGCCAACTGCGCTTCGACTTCCACGGTTTCGACCAAGTGGCCGAAGGCGAAGGCTACCTGCGCTGGAAAATGAGTTTTTGCCACCCACGCCTGGCCAACGGCCAAGTCATCCGGGTGGAAGGATGCTCGCACCTGATGTGGCGGGACAAGGTGTACCGCCACCGCGATTACTTCGATGCCGGCGCCATGCTCTACGAGCACCTGCCCGTGCTGGGCAGAGTCGTCAGTTGGCTCAAAAGGAGAGTGGGATGAACGCAGTGTCGCCACGTCGTTATTGGCTGACCGGTGCCAGCAGTGGGATCGGCGCCGCCTTGGCCGTGGAGCTGCTTAACAGCGGCGCCCATGTCGCCTTGAGTTCTCGCACCCAGGCACCGCTGGATGCGCTGGCTCTACGCTACCCCGGCCAAGTGTTGGTGGTGGCCGGTGACCTGACCAACAGCCAGACCGTGCGCGAAATTGGCGAGCACATCGGTGACGTCTGGGGCTCGCTCGACACCGTGATCCTTAACGCCGGCACCTGTGAATATGTCGACGCCAAGCAGTTTGATTCATCGATCATCGAGCATGTGGTGCGCACCAACCTGCTGGCCAGCAGTTATTGCATCGAAGCGGCCCTGCCGTTGTTGCGTGTCGGGCGTGCACCGCATCTGGTGGGCGTCGCCAGCGCCGTGACCTACCTGCCGATGCCCCGCGCAGAAGCCTATGGCGCGTCCAAGGCCGGCCTGCGTTATCTGTTCGAGTCCCTGCGCATCAGCCTGTCGCCGGAAAATATCGATGTCACCGTGATCAGCCCAGGCTTCGTCGATACGCCACTGACCGAGCGCAATGACTTCCCGATGCCCCTGAGCTGGCCGGCCGACAAGGCTGCTCGGCATATATTCTCCAAGCTGGACAAACGCCCACTGGAAATCGCCTTCCCGGCCTTGTTTATCGCCACCCTGTGGCCGCTGTCGAAACTGCCTAATCGCGCGCAATTGATCATCGGCAAACGCATGCTGCGCAGCCCGCCACCGAAAAAGGACGACCTGTGAAGATCGCCATTATCGGCAGCGGCATTGCTGGCCTGACCAGCGCCTACCTGCTTAGCCGCAGTCACGAAGTCACCGTGTTCGAAGCGGGCGACCGTATCGGCGGGCATACCCATACGGTCAACGTCAGCGTCGACGGCAAAAGCTACGCAGTGGATACCGGCTTCATCGTGTTCAACGACTGGACCTACCCCAACTTCATCCGCCTGCTGGGGCAGATCGGTGTCTCGTTCAAACCCACCGAAATGAGCTTTTCGGTGTGTGACGAAAAAACCCGGTTCGAATACAACGGCAATAACCTCAACAGCCTGTTCGCCCAACGCCGCAATATCCTGTCGCCGGGCTTCTGGGGCATGTTGCGCGACATCCTGCGGTTCAACCGCCAGGCACCGCTGGACCTGCAGGAGCAACGCATCAGTGCCGAGATGACCTTGGGCGATTACCTCACGGCCGGCGGCTACGGCGAGCGCTTTGTGCGGCACTACATCGTGCCGATGGGTGCGGCGATCTGGTCGATGTCCCTGGCGGACATGCTGAGTTTTCCGCTGCAATTCTTTGTGCGCTTCTTCAAGAACCACGGCTTGCTGTCGGTGAACAACCGGCCGCAGTGGTGTGTGATCGAAGGTGGATCCAGCAGCTATATCGAACCGCTGACCCGCGGCTTTCGCGAGCAGATCCGCCTCAACAGCCCTGTGCATAACGTCGAGCGCACCGAGCAAGGCGTAGTTATCCACAGTCCTGCCGGCAGCGAGGCATTTGATCGGGTGGTATTCGCCTGTCATAGCGACCAGGCGCTGGCATTGCTCGCCGACCCAAGCCAGGCCGAACAAGAGATTCTCGGTGCCCTGCCCTACGCCGACAACGACGTGGTTTTGCACACCGACACGCGCCTGCTGCCCGACCGCAAACTGGCCTGGGCCAGTTGGAATTACCGGCTGAGCGGTAACATCCAGACTCAGGCCGCCGTCACCTATGACATGAACATCCTGCAAGGCATCGACAGCGCCACCACCTTTTGCGTCAGCCTCAACCAGACGCCGATGATCAACCCGCTGAAGATCCTCGCGCGCTTCACCTACGCGCATCCGCAATACAGCCTGGCGGCGGTGGCCGCGCAAAACCGCTGGGAAGAACTGGCCGGCGTGCGCAACACGTTTTATTGCGGCGCCTACTGGGCCAATGGTTTCCACGAAGACGGCGTGGTCAGTGCGCTGCGCGTGGCCCAGGCCTTTGGGGAAACCCTGTGAACAGCGCCCTGTACAGCGGCTGGATTGCCCATCGACGGTTTGCGCCCAAGGCCCATGCCTTTCGCTACCGCATCGGCCTGCTGTACCTGGATTTGAGCGAACAAGACGAAGTCCTCGGACTGTCACCGTTGGCCGGACCAAGTCGCCTGGCGCCCTTCGGCTTTCGTCAGCAGGACTATCTGCGTGAATTCACGCGTCACGGCATGAGCTTGAGCGATGCCGTGCGCCAGGAAGTCGGCAAGGCTCTGGGGCATACGCCTCAGGGCGTTATCTGCCTACTGACCCAGGCCCGCAGTTGGGGCCTGGCTTTTAATCCCGTGAGTTTCTTCTACTGTTTCGAGGCCGATGGGCAACTGGCCGCGATCTTGTGTGAAGTGACCAACACCCCGTGGCGCGAGCGCTACCACTACGTACTGCCGGCCCAAGCCCTGGGCGCTGATGAGCACCGGCATTTCGCGGTGGCCAAGGCCTTCCATGTGTCGCCGTTCCTGCCTCGCGACCTGGAATACCGCATGAGCTTCAGCCCGCCCGCAGACAGGCTCGGCGTGCACATGGCCGACTGGCAGGGCGAGCTGAAAGTCTTCGACGCCACCTTGAGCCTGCAAAAGGAAGCGCTGACCCGCGCCAGCCTGCATCGCTACTTGTGGCGATTTCCGTGGATGACCGCCAAGACTTGCCTGGCCATTTACTGGCAGGCGATACGCCTGTTTCTTAAACGCACACCGATTTTTTCCCACCGGGCCGCCGATGGCGCCTCTCGTACAGCAGTCGGGTATACCAAGGATCGCCGCCATGAAATCCCCTAGCTTATCGGTCAAGACCAGCCGCCTGAACGTCAACGGCGTGACCAGTGCGCTGCTGCGCAAGGGCGTACTGCGCCAACTCAGCCAATTGCGCCATGGCCAATTGGTGGTGATCGAGGACGGCGAACGGCAGGTGTTCGGCGCACGGGAAGCGCACTTGCTGGGGGAAATCCAAATCCTCGACCCTGCGGTGTGGGGCCTGGTGGCGGCCAACGGTTCCATCGGCGCCGGCGAGGCGTTTATTCACGGCTATTGGAGCAGTCCGGACCTGACCGCGGTGGTACGTGTGATGGTCAGCAACCTGGACGTGCTCGACGCCATGGAAGGTGGCCTGGCGCGGCTGGCACGCCCGTTCACCCAAGGTCTGCACTGGCTCAACCGCAATACGCGCAAGGGCTCGCAGAAAAACATCGCCGCGCACTACGACCTTGGCAACGACCTGTTCGAAGAATTCCTCGACCCGACCATGATGTATTCGGCGGCGCAATTTCTGAGCGACGACGACACCCTGGAACAGGCGCAACTGAATAAGCTTGAACGCATCTGCCAGAAACTCGCGCTCAAACCCACCGACCACCTGCTGGAAATCGGCACCGGCTGGGGCAGCATGGCGCTATACGCGGCGCAACACTATGGCTGCAAGGTCACCACCACGACCTTGTCCAAGGAGCAATTCGCCTACACCGAAAAACGCATCGAAACCCTCGGTTTGCAAGGCAAGGTCACGCTGCTGCTGAGCGACTATCGCGACCTCACCGGCCAATACGACAAGCTGGTATCCATCGAGATGATCGAAGCCGTGGGCCATCGCTTTCTGCCCACCTATTTCAAGCAGTGCGCGCATTTGCTCAAGAGCGATGGGCTGATGCTGCTGCAGGCCATCACGATCCGTGAGCAACGGTTTGAGCAGGCCAAGAACAGCGTGGACTTTATCCAGCGCTACATTTTCCCCGGCGGCGCCTTGCCCAGTGTGCAGAACATGTTGCAGATCGTCAGCCGCGACACCGATATGAACCTGCTGCACATGGAAGACTTTGGCCTGCACTACGCGCGAACCTTGCGCCTGTGGCATGAGAACTTTCGCCGCGCCCACGGCCGTCTGACGGAGCTGGGCTATGACGAATACTTTTTGCGGTTGTGGGAGTTTTACCTCTGCTACTGCGAAGGTGGCTTTATGGAGCGCACTATCGGCACCGCGCAATTGCTGCTGGCCAAACCGGCAGCCATCAACCCGCCGTTGCTCGGGCGCTTCAATGCTTAAAACCCTGGCCAATGCCGCGCTGTTCCAGTGCGGCTGGTTTGCCTGTGTGCTGGGCGGCGACAGCCTATGGCTGCTGGTTGGCCTGGCGGTGCTGGCCGTTCACCTGCTGTGGATAAGTGCGTGGGCCAAGGACGGTGTACTGATCATCAGCGTGATGCTGGTGGGCACCGCAGTGGACACGCTGTTGCGCGCCGTAGGGGTTTTCCAGTTCAGCGAGCCGGGGCCATTGATTCCGTTCTGGTTGATGCTGCTATGGGCATTGCTGGCGACCACCCTGCGCCATTGCCTGGCCTGGAGCGCGCGGCCGTGGTGGCGTGCCGCACTGCTGGGCGCGATGGGCGGGCCGTTGTCCTACTACGCGGGGAGCCAATTGACCGATGTTCAATTTGGCTATGGCGTGGGCCCTACAATGGCCGGCCTTGCCGTGCTTTGGGCGGTGCTTTTTGTCGGGCTGCACCGGCTGGCACGCTGACGTCCGTCAGAGCATTCATACGCAAATGACCGGCTTGCCTTACACTGCTCGCCTATGACCAACATCCCCCACACCCAAATCACTGAGCCCACCGTCACCTGCTCAACGTGCGCGGCCTGCTGCTGCCAGCTGGAAGTCATGTTGATCACCGACACCGGCGTGCCGGAGCGCTATATCGACACCGACGACTGGGGCGGCGAAGTGATGCTGCGCCTGGACGACGGCTGGTGCGCGGCGCTGGATCGGGACACGATGATGTGCACGATTTATGAGCGTCGGCCGCTGATTTGTCGGGAATTCGAGATGGGCGCACCGGAGTGCCTGACCGAACGCGAAGGAATCGCCACGGCGTACCGCTGATCTCAGGCCAGTGACGACCTCAATGTGGAAGGGGGCTTGACCCCGATAGTGGTGGATCAGTTGGAAAATTCCGCGACTGACACTCCGCCATCGGGGCAAGCCCCCTCCCACAAGGTTTTGAATTACAGCGGCATCGTGTAGTGCAGTGAGTAGCTTTCTACACCGTCGTTATTGCTGCTGATCCCGGCATTAGAGTAGTGCGTGGCGCGAATGCCCACTTCATGCCCACCGGTGAAGCGCAGGCCGAAACCCAAGCGGTCTTCGAACTGGAAAGCCTGGCCGATGTTGTTGTCCTCCAGCTTGGTACGGGAGAACACCGCCACGCCAATCCCGGCTTCGATGTAGGGCTTGACCGACTGACCGGCAAATTCATACACAAAGACAGGCGAGAACGACAGGCTGCTGGCGCCTGCACGGTCATCACCTTCCCAATAGGTATAGGCGCCGCTCCAATAGCCGGTCAGGCGACCGACATCACTTTGCATCCAACTCTTGTCCCAATCCGACGTCAGCCCCAATCGATAGGTGAGCGTCGAATCACTGGTGGCCCCCAGGCCAAACTCAAGCCCGGCGGCCTGCGCCGAAAAAGAGTGTCCCACCACAGCGGCCGCAATCGCAGCCAAACAGAACAAGCGCTTCATAAGAAACATCCTTTCCGAACGAAGTTATATGGTTTTGTACAAGCAATCTGGCTATAGAAGCCTACGCAGTGCCAGAAGTTCAGCGTCTAATGGCGATATTTCACGAAATTTTCACGCGCCAAAGCTTCGCACAACTCCGGAATATTTCCACAGTGTCGGTAGGATATTTCTTAGGTGATACACATCACCGCTGGTCCAGAACTGCGCAGGCTCAGGATCACCGTGGGCAAGCAGGTCGCGCTCGCCCAATAAACGCTTGAGCTGGCGAGCCACGGCGGCGCCGGTGTCGATGAGGATG
The DNA here is from genome assembly GCF_054062775.1 of Pseudomonas sp. TE3911. Classification (NCBI taxonomy): domain Bacteria; kingdom Pseudomonadati; phylum Pseudomonadota; class Gammaproteobacteria; order Pseudomonadales; family Pseudomonadaceae; genus Pseudomonas; species Pseudomonas sp. TE3911. Next base: position 4,593,778 of record NZ_JBSSFP010000001.1, read on the forward strand.
ATGCTGGGGGGCAGCATCTGCGCCAGGAGCGGCTTGAGGAAGGGATAGTGGGTGCAACCGAGGATGAGGGTGTCGCAACCGGCGCTTAGCAGCGGCTCGATGTAGCCGTGCAACAACTGACGCAGGGCCGGGCTGTGCAGATCACCGGTTTCAATCAGCTCCACCAGGCCCGGGCACGGCTGGGTGATCACCTGCACATCGGTGGCGAAACGGTCGAGCAACGCGGCGAACTTGGCACTTTGCAGAGTACCGGTGGTGGCCAGCACACCGACCACGCCACTGCGCGTGGCGGCAGCCGCAGGTTTGACGGCGGGTTCCATGCCCACCAGCGGCCAATCGGGATAGTCCTGGCGCAAGTCGGCTACGGCGGCGACGGTCGCGGTATTGCAAGCGATCACGAACGCCTTGGCGCCCCGTTCGCGGAAAAACTCAGCGACCCGCCGTGAACGCTCACGAATAAATTCGGGGGTTTTCTCGCCATAGGGGATATGCCCGCAATCGGCCACGTACAGCAGCGATTCGTGGGGCAACAGTTGCTGGATTTCATCCAGCACCGACAAGCCGCCGACCCCGGAATCGAACACACCGATCGGCGCGTCCTTAACCATGTTGCGTCCCACAGACACTGCAACCAGGATCACGCTTGACCCGCAATTCACGAAAGCGCGTGGTCAAGGCATCAATCAATAACAAGCGACCCACCAACGGTTCACCAAAACCGGCCAGCAGCTTCAAGGCTTCCAAGGCTTGCAGGCTACCGACCAGCCCCACCAACGGCCCGACCACCCCCGCTTCGCTGCACGTAAGCTCGGTGTCGCTGCCATGCCCGTATAAACAGTGGTAACACGGGCTTTCAGCGCGACGCGGGTCGAAGACAGACAATTGGCCTTCAAGCCGAATTGCCGCGCCGCTGATCAACGGCTTGGCTGCGACGACGCAGGCGGCGTTGACCGCTTCGCGTGTGGAGAAGTTGTCGCTGCAATCGAGCACCACGTCTACCGCCGCCACTGCGGCCGCCAGGGAGTCGGCGTCCAGCGCGGTGCGATGGGCAACCAACGTGATTTCAGGGTTGATGGCGGTCAGACGGCGCAACGCCGAGTCGACCTTGGTCTGCCCGACGCTGTCGGTGTCATGGATGATCTGGCGCTGCAGGTTGGTCAGGTCGACGGTGTCGAAGTCAGCCAAATGCAGCTCGCCCACGCCCGCTGCGGCCAGATACAGCGCCACCGGCGCGCCCAGGCCACCGAGCCCGACGATCAGAGCACGGCTGTTTTTCAGGCGTAATTGGCCCTCGATGTCGACATGTTGCAACAGAATCTGTCGGCTATAGCGCAACAGCTCCTGATCAGTCAGCACGGGCGACGTCCCAGGGTGATGCGTTCGTGACCACCGAGGTCGAGACGGCTATGCACTTCGTCAAAACCCTGGCTCAGCAACAGATCACGTACGGCCAAGGCCTGATCGTAACCGTGTTCGAGCAGCAGCCAGCCACCCGCATTCAGGTGGGCCGGCGCCTCGTTGATGATCAATCGCAAGTCGTCCAGACCATCATGGCCCGCCACCAGCGCACTGGCCGGTTCGAAACGTACATCGCCTGCGACCAGATGCGGGTCGTTGTCGGCAATATAAGGCGGATTACTGATGATCAGATCGTAGCTGCGACCTTGCAGTGAGCTGAACCAATGACTGCTCAGCACTGTGGCGTTATTCAAGTGAAGACGCTGGCGGTTGCGTTCGGCCAGAGCCACGGCTTCAAGCACACGGTCGACGGCCGTGACTTGCCAGGCCGGGCGCTCACTGGCCAGGGCCAGGGCGATGGCGCCGCTGCCGGTGCCGAGGTCGAGAACCTTGGCTGGCGTGGCCGGCAGTAATTCCAGGGCCGCCTCCACCAGCAGTTCGGTTTCCGGACGCGGGATCAGCGTGTGAGGCGCGACCTCCAGGTCCAGCTTCCAGAAGCCTTGCTGGCCGAGAATATAAGCGACCGGCTCACCCCCGCGGCGGCGCTGGAGATAGTCGGCAAAGGTCAGAGCGTCTTCGCTGCTGACGATTTTTTCCGGCCAGGTGTGCAGGTAGCTGCGGGATTTGCCCAGGGCAGCCGCCAGCAACAATTCCACATCCAGGCGCGCAGTGGGCGAGTCTGGCAAATCAGCGGCACGCAGCAGGCTGGCGATGATGGTCATTTATTCACCTATCGCGGCCAGTTGATCGGCCTGGTATTCGGCGAGCAAGGGCTCGATCACCGCATCGACGCCACCGGCGAGAATCTCGTCGAGGGAGTACAGGGTGAGGTTGACCCGGTGGTCGGTGACCCGGCCCTGGGCAAAGTTGTAGGTGCGAATGCGCTCTGAACGGTCGCCCGACCCCACCAGCAACTTGCGCTCACTGGCAATCGCATTGGCGGCGGCGCTGGTTTGCTGGTCGTTGAGTTTGGCCGACAACCAGGACATGGCCCGTGCACGGTTCTTGTGCTGGGAACGCTCTTCCTGGCATTCCACCACGATGCCCGACGGCAAGTGGGTGATGCGGATCGCCGAGTCGGTCTTGTTGACGTGTTGCCCCCCGGCACCCGACGAGCGATAAGTGTCCACGCGCAAGTCCGCAGGGTTGATCTCGATGGCTTCCTGCTCGTCAGGCTCAGGCAGTACGGCCACGGTGCACGCGGAGGTGTGGATACGGCCTTGGGATTCGGTCGCTGGTACACGTTGTACGCGGTGCGCGCCGGATTCGAACTTCAGCTTGCCGTAGACATTTTCGCCTTCAACCCGCGCGATGACTTCTTTATAGCCGCCGTGCTCGCCCTCGTTCTCGGACAGGATCTCCACACGCCAGCCACGTCGCTCGGCATAGCGCGAATACATGCGGAAGAGGTCGCCAGAGAAAATCGCCGCCTCGTCACCACCGGTGCCGGCGCGGATTTCGAGGAACACGTTGCGTCCGTCGTTGGGATCCTTGGGCAGCAGCATGCGTTGCAGGTCGCCTTCCAGCGCGATCAGCTTGTCCTTGGCTTCGCGGACTTCTTCGACGGCCATTTCGCGCATGTCCGGGTCGCTGTCCTTGAGCAGCGCCTGGGCGCCTTCAAGGTCGGCCTGGGTCTTCAGCCATTGCCCGTAGGTGCTTACGATCGGCTCAACTTCCGCGTATTCCTTGGAATAGGTACGGAATTTGGTCTGATCGGAGATGACTTCGCCATCGCCGAGCAAGGCGGTCAGTTCTTCGAAACGGTCCTGGAGCACGTCCAGTTTATTGAGCAGTGACGCTTTCATTGCGATTTTTTATCCGAAGAGCTATCTGACGCGCCCTCACCGAGGGCAAAGAGTTCCTGGGCCATGGCCAGCGCATCGAGGCGGCCTTCGGCAGTCAATTTTTTAAGCTGCACGCTGGGGGCGTGGAGTAACTTGTTGGTCAGGCCACGGGCCAGTTGCATCAGCACCTCTTCGGCGCTACCGCCGTTGGCCAGCAAACGCTGGGCCTTGAGCAGCTCCTCGTCGCGCAGCCGTTCGCCCTGCTGACGATACGCCTTGAGCACATCCACCGCCGCCAGTTCACGCAGGCGCACCATAAAATCTTCGGCACCGGTGCTGACCATCTCCTCGGCAGCCTGGGCAGCCCCTTGGCGACTCTTGAGATTTTCGGCGACCACTTCGTGCAGATCGTCGACGCTATAGAGGTAAACGTCGTCCAACTCGCCGACTTCGGGCTCGATATCCCGGGGAACGGCGATATCCACCATGAAAATCGGTTTATGCTTGCGCAGCTTCAGCGCACTTTCGACCGCGCCTTTGCCCAGAATCGGCAATTGGCTGGCAGTGGAGCTGATGACGATATCGCTGCGCACCAGTTCAGCCGGAATATCCGCCAGCAGCACGGCGTGGGCACCGAATTGTTCGGCGAGGATGCTAGCGCGCTCCAGGGTGCGGTTGGCGACCACGATGCGCTTTACACCCAGGTCATGCAGATGACGGGCGACCAGGGTGATGGTCTCGCCGGCGCCAATCAGCAAGGCCTGGCTGCGCTGCAAGTCGCTGAAAATCTGTTTGGCCAGGCTGACGGCGGCAAATGCCACGGACACCGGGTTTTCGCCGATGGCTGTATCAGTGCGCACTTGCTTGGCGGAATTGAACGTGGCCTGAAACAGCCGACCCAGCAACGGACCAACGGTACCGGCCTCACGCGCCACGGCGTAGGCGGACTTCATCTGGCCCAAAATCTGCGGCTCGCCCAACACCAGCGAATCGAGACCAGCGGCCACACGCATCATGTGACGAACTGCCGCATCCTCTTCGTGCACATAAGCGCATGCGCGCAGGTCGTCGAGGCTCAAATGGTGGTAATCGGCCAGCCAGCGCAGGACGACATCCGCTGAAAGATGTTCCTGCTCTATATAAAGCTCGCTGCGATTGCAGGTCGAAAGGATCGCAGCTTCGCGGCTGTCGGTGAGCCGGCAGAGCTGCTGCAAGGCCTCAACCAACTGCTCTGGCGTAAACGCCACGCGCTCGCGCACGTCTACGGAGGCAGTCTTGTGGTTAATACCGAGTGCGAGGAAGGCCATTCAATATCGCTGATGATGTCGGGAAGCCGACAATTGTCCTACTTCGAAAGATTCAGAACAACCACCGTCGTCTATTGTCCTAATGCCTTGTGTCTATAAAGGCATCAACTGAGACTCGGTTATGTTTGGCCGAAGGCTTGTGTCATGATGATCCGACCGCAGGTTAGTCGTCCTCTTCCTATATGAATAGATCCTCCGCGTTGCTCCTTGCTTTTGTCTTCCTCAGCGGCTGCCAGGCCTTGGCCCCCGTGTCGTCGGACGGTACGCCGCCGGTAGAAGACAGCACCCCCGCCCCTGAAAAGCCCAAGGTTTATTCCTCGTTCAGTGAAGAAACGGTGTTCAGCCTGCTGAGTGCGGAACTGGCTGGCCAGCGCAATCGCTTCGATATTGCGCTGGATAACTATGTGACCCAGGCCATCAACACCCAGGATCCAGGCATCTCCGAACGCGCATTTCGCATCGCCGAGTACCTGGGAGCCGATCAGGCTGCGCTGGATACCTCGCTGATCTGGGCGAAAAACGCACCGGACGATCTGGAGGCACAACGTGCCGCAGCCATTCAACTGGCGCGGGCCGGGCGCTATGACGACTCCATGGTCTATATGGAGAAAGTCCTGCAAGGCAAGGGTGATACCCATTTCGACTTCCTCGCGCTGTCGGCTGCCGACACCGACCAGGACACGCGCAATGGCCTGATGAAGAGTTTCGACCGCCTGCTTCAAAAGCATCCCAAGAACAGCCAACTGATTTTCGGCAAGGCCCTGTTGCTGCAACAGGACGACGAGCCTGACGCCGCGCTAAAGCTGCTGGAACAGAACCCGCCGGACGATGGCGAGATTGCGCCGATCCTGCTGCGTGCGCGCCTGCTGCAAAATCTCAATCGCGGCAAGGAAGCCATTCCGCTGCTGGAAAAAAGCATCAAGAAGTACCCGGACGACAAACGCCTGCGATTGACCTATGCGCGCATGCTGGTTGAGCAGGACCGTATGGAGGACGCCAAAGTGCAGTTCGCCAATCTGGTCCAGCAATACCCGGACGACGATGAGCTGCGTTACTCCCTGGCGCTGGTATGCCTGGAGGCCAAGGCCTGGGATGAGGCCAAGGGCTATCTGGAAGAGCTGATCGAGCGTGAAAGCCATGTGGACTCCGCACACTTGAACCTGGGCCGTATCGCGGAAGAACGCAACGACCCACAAGCTGCCCTGCTCGAATACGCTCAGGTTGGCCCCGGCAACGACTACCTGCCCGCCCAATTGCGCCAGGCCGACATCCTGATGAGTAACGGGCGCACTGATGAGGCGGAAAAACGCCTGACCGCGGCCCGCGATGCCGAGCCGGACTACGCGATCCAGCTGTACCTGATCCAGGCCGAGACCTTGTCGGCCAACAATCAGGGCGAGCGCGCCTGGAAACTGCTGCAACAAGCCTTGTTGCAATTCCCCGACGATTTGAACCTGCTGTACACCCGTGCCATGCAGGCGGAAAAACGCAATGACCTGGCGCAGATGGAAAAAGACCTGCGCCTGATCATCAAGCGCGACCCCGACAACGCCATGGCTCTCAACGCCCTGGGCTACACGTTGTCTGACCGCACCACGCGCTACGACGAAGCCAAGGTGCTGATCGAACAAGCGCACCAACTCAACCCGGAAGACCCGGCCGTACTCGACAGCCTGGGCTGGGTGAATTACCGCTTGGGCAACCTGGATGAGGCCGAACGCTTGCTGCGCCAAGCGCTGGAGCGCTTCCCCGATCAGGAAGTCGCGGCGCACCTGGGTGAAGTGCTGTGGGCCAACGGCAAGCAGCGCGAAGCACGTCAAATCTGGGAAAAATTCCTCAAGGAACAACCCGAAAGCCCCATCCTGCGCGGCACCATCAAGCGCCTGACCGGATCCGAGACCCTTTAAGCTTATGTTCTTGCGCCACGTTGTAGTCTTCAGTCTTATTGCCCTGCTCGCCGGTTGCGCGGGCGTAGGCACCCGTGAATCCGTTGAAGGCCAGGGCAACCCGGCGCAATGGAAACAGCATAAGGATCAGCTCAGCAGCATCGATGGCTGGCAGATCGAAGGCAAAGTCGGCGTTCGCGCCCCCAAGGACTCGGGCAGCGGCACCTTGTTCTGGCTGCAACGCCAGGACTACTACGACATTCGTTTGTCGGGCCCGCTGGGCCGTGGTGCCGCTCGCCTGACGGGTCGCCCGGGTCAGGTCAGCCTCGAAGTGGCCAACCAAGGTCGCTATGAGGCGACTTCGCCGGAAGCGCTGCTTGAAGAACAGATTGGCTGGAAGCTGCCCGTATCGCACCTTGTGTGGTGGGTGCGTGGCTTGCCCGCGCCCGATAGCAAGAGTCGACTGAGCCTTAATGGCGACAGCCGCCTCGCCTCGCTGGAGCAGGATGGCTGGCAGGTCGAATACCTCAGCTATACCGAACAGGGCGGTTACTGGCTGCCGGAGCGTATCAAGCTGCATGGCACTGACCTTGACGTCACGCTGGTGATCAAGGACTGGCAACCGCGCAAGCTGGGGCAATAACGTGACTGTAGAAAAACTGACCCTGCCCTCCCCCGCAAAACTCAATCTGATGCTGCACATTCTCGGTCGTCGTGAAGACGGCTATCACGAGTTGCAGACGCTTTTCCAATTTCTCGACTACGGCGATGAACTCACCTTCGCCGTACGCGACGACGGCGTGATTCAACTGCACACCGAATTCGAAGGCGTGCCCCACGACAGCAACCTCATCGTGAGGGCAGCAAAAAAACTTCAGGAACAATCCGGTTGTTCGTTGGGCATCGATATCTGGATCGATAAAATTTTGCCCATGGGCGGCGGAATCGGTGGTGGCAGCTCAAATGCCGCGACGACATTGCTGGGCTTGAATCACTTATGGCAACTCGGTTGGGACCATGATCGCTTAGCAGCGCTGGGCCTTACGCTGGGGGCCGACGTCCCGGTTTTCGTGCACGGACACGCCGCTTTTGCTGAGGGTGTAGGGGAGAAACTCACCCCGGAATACCCCGAAGAGCCGTGGTATGTCGTGCTTGTGCCGCAAGTATCTGTAAGTACAGCAGAAATTTTTTCAGATCCGTTGTTGACACGTAACTCTTCTCCCATTAAAGTGCGCCCCGTTCCCAAGGGAAACAGTCGAAATGACTGCTTACCGGTTGTAGCAAGGCGTTATCCAGAGGTACGTAACGCTTTGAATTTGTTAGGTAAATTTACCGAAGCAAAATTAACCGGAACTGGAAGTTGTGTGTTTGGGGGCTTCCCAAGCAAAGCTGAAGCTGATAAAGTCTCGGCCCTTCTTACAGAGACCCTTACAGGGTTTGTAGCAAAGGGAAGCAACGTTTCGATGTTGCATCGCAAGCTGCAAAGTCTGCTCTAAAAGGAACCGAGTACTGGGTACTCGTTGCAACAGATACAGGGGCGTCGCCAAGCGGTAAGGCAGCAGGTTTTGATCCTGCCATGCGTTGGTTCGAATCCAGCCGCCCCTGCCATTTTCTAATACTCATCCAGGTTACCCTCAGCCTCTAGGTACTGCGCGTGTCCAAGATGATGGTCTTTACGGGGAACGCCAACCCCGATCTGGCTCGACGTGTCGTACGTCAGCTGCATATCCCTCTCGGTGACATCTCTGTCGGTAAATTTTCCGACGGCGAAATTACAGCCGAGATCAATGAAAACGTCCGCGGTAAAGACGTATTCATTATTCAGCCGACCTGCGCTCCGACCAACGATAACCTGATGGAACTCGTCGTGATGGCTGATGCCTTCCGCCGCTCCTCAGCGACTCGAATCACAGCTGTAATCCCTTATTTTGGTTATGCCCGTCAGGATCGCCGTCCGCGTTCCGCACGTGTGGCTATCAGTGCGAAAGTCGTTGCTGACATGCTCACCGTGGTAGGTATCGATCGTGTTCTTACGGTTGACCTGCACGCTGACCAAATCCAGGGGTTCTTCGATATTCCAGTAGATAACATCTACGGCTCGCCAGTATTGGTGGACGATATCGAAGACCAGCGCTTTGAAAACCTGATGATCGTGTCCCCGGACATTGGTGGCGTCGTGCGTGCACGGGCTGTTGCCAAATCCCTGGGCGTTGATCTCGGGATCATCGACAAACGCCGCGAGAAAGCCAATCACTCTGAAGTGATGCATATCATCGGTGATGTCGAAGGGCGTACCTGTATTCTGGTTGATGACATGGTCGACACCGCCGGCACCCTGTGCCACGCGGCGAAAGCCTTGAAAGAGCACGGTGCTGCAAAAGTGTTCGCCTACTGCACACACCCTGTGCTGTCGGGCCGCGCGATCGAGAACATCGAGAACTCTGTGCTGGACGAACTGGTGGTGACTAACACCATCCCGTTGTCCGCTGCTGCACAAGCCTGTGCGCGTATCCGTCAACTGGATATCGCACCGGTAGTTGCCGAAGCGGTTCGCCGCATCAGCAATGAAGAATCGATCAGCGCGATGTTCCGCTAAGGGTCAAACCTTCGGATCACCTCACTGACGAAAAGCGCCCCGCCCCAGCATTCTGCTGGGGCGGGGCTTTTTTGCCCATATCGCCTTTAGCGCTGGTCGCAAACGCTGGGGCGAATGTGGTTATTTTGGAGATACAACATGAACGATTTTACTCTGAATGCTGAAGTGCGTTCCGACCTGGGGAAAGGTGCGAGCCGCCGCCTGCGTCGTCTCGCAAGCCTGGTTCCAGCTGTAGTTTACGGTGGCGAAAAAGCCCCTGAATCCATCAGCATGCTGGCTAAAGAAGTTGCCAAACTGCTCGAAAACGATGCTGCCTACAGCCACGTTATCGAACTGAACGTTGGCGGCAAAAAGCAAAACGTCATCATCAAAGCTCTGCAACGTCACCCATCCAAGGGTCACGTCCTGCACGCTGACTTCGTACGTGTCGTAGCCGGCCAGAAACTGACCGCTATCGTGCCTGTGCACTTTGTTGGTGAAGAAGCTCCGGTCAAGAAAGGTGGCGTTGTTTCCCACACCACTACCGAGCTGGAAGTAAGCTGCCTGCCGAAAGATCTGCCTGAGTTCATCGAAGTCGACCTGTCGGCTGCTGAAATCGGCACCATCATTCACCTGTCCGACCTCAAGGCCCCTAAAGGCGTTGAGTTCGTTGCACTGGCTCACAACGACGACAAGGCTGTTGCCAACGTCCACGCGCCACGTGTTGTAGCAGAAGATGAAGCAGGCGAAACCGCTGCAGAGTAATGCTCTCTGCGGCATCGGAGCTTGAGGAAACATCGCGGACCGAAACGTAGCGAGAAAGCGGGCGATAACGCGAAGTTTATCTCTGGATAAGTGAGCTCCTGTCGTCCACTTTCGCCGCACTCCGGTCAGGCGATGTTATCCACAACTCCAAAGGAAGGGCCCCTGTCGTGACTGCCATTAAACTGATCGTTGGCCTGGGAAATCCAGGCGCCGAATACGAACAGACCCGGCATAACGCGGGGGCCCTTTTTGTTGAGCGTATCGCCCATGCCCAAGGTGTAAACCTGGCGGCCGATCGCAAATATTTTGGCCTGACCGGGCGCTTTTCGCACCAGGGTCAGGATGTTCGTCTGCTGATTCCCACCACCTACATGAACCGCAGCGGCCAAGCTGTTGCGGCGCTTGCGGGCTTCTTTCGAATCAAACCCGAAGAAATCCTGGTGGCCCATGACGAACTGGATCTGCCACCCGGCGTAGCCAAGCTCAAGCTTGGCGGCGGGCACGGCGGGCACAACGGCCTGCGCGACATCATCGCGCAGTTGAGTAATCAGAATAATTTTTACCGTCTGCGGCTCGGCATTGGCCACCCAGGCGTTGCGAGTATGGTTTCAAATTTCGTCCTGGGTCGTGCGCCACGCGCCGAACAGGAAAAACTCGATGCCAGCATCGACTTTGCCCTCGGCGTGCTGCCGGATATCTTCGCCGGTGAATGGAACCGCGCGATGAAAAACCTGCACAGCCAGAAGGCCTGACTTTTTTCCGAGGGGAAACACCATGGGATTCAATTGCGGCATCGTCGGCCTGCCCAACGTCGGCAAATCCACCTTGTTCAACGCTTTGACCAAGTCCGGTATTGCGGCGGAGAACTTCCCCTTCTGCACCATCGAGCCTAACAGCGGTATCGTGCCGATGCCGGATACACGCCTGGACGCTCTGGCAGCGATCGTCAATCCGAAGCGTGTACTGCCGACCACCATGGAGTTCGTCGACATCGCAGGCCTGGTAGCCGGCGCATCGAAAGGTGAAGGCCTGGGCAACAAGTTCCTGGCCAACATCCGCGAAACCGATGCCATCGCCCACGTGGTCCGCTGCTTTGAAGACGAGAACGTGATTCACGTCTCCAATAGCGTCGACCCGAAACGCGACATCGAGATCATTGACTTGGAATTGATCTTCGCTGACCTCGACAGCTGCGAGAAGCAACTGCAGAAAGTCGCGCGCAACGCCAAGGGAGGCGACAAAGACGCCGTGGTCCAGAAAGGCCTGTTGGAACAGTTGATCGCGCACTTCACCGAGGGCAAGCCGGCACGCAGCCTGATGAAAAGCATGGGCGCTGACGAGAAGGCCGTGATCAAGGGCTTCCACCTGCTGACCACCAAGCCAGTGATGTACATCGCCAACGTGGCTGAAGACGGTTTCGAGAACAACCCGTTGCTCGACGTGGTCAAGGCCATCGCCGACGAAGAAGGCGCCATCGTGGTGCCGGTTTGCAACAAGATCGAAGCGGAAATCGCCGAGCTTGATGACGGCGAAGAAAAAGACATGTTCCTCGAGGCCCTGGGCCTGGAAGAACCAGGTCTGAACCGCGTGATCCGCGCCGGCTACGAAATGCTCAACCTGCAGACTTACTTCACCGCTGGTGTCGAAGAAGTCCGCGCTTGGACCGTCAAGGTCGGCGCCACCGCGCCACAAGCTGCTGGCGTGATCCACACCGACTTTGAAAAAGGCTTTATCCGCGCAGAAGTGATCGCCTACAACGACTTCATCCAATTTAAAGGTGAAGCCGGTGCCAAGGAAGCCGGTAAGTGGCGCTTGGAAGGTAAGGAATATATCGTCAAGGATGGCGACGTGATGCACTTCCGCTTTAACGTGTAAGCAGCCGCCGCAAATAAAAAAGCCGATGCAATGCATCGGCTTTTTTGTGGGCGACGATTAAAACTCAGACAAAGAAAACACCCACGCTCAATTATCAGATTCCCCCTACTCACTTCCCAGGCTTATAGATACAACAACACTCAAACAACTAAATAGCTATAACCAACGATGTTTTCCTACACCATTGCAGTACATACCCGCTTTAAGCGCACATCATAATCCTTATACGCTTCACTTTAGCGATCGGCGTCTGGATAACGCCGTTAAACAGTGAAACACTCGCAACAATGGAGCGCCCAGTTAATGCCGGCCCACTCTAATGGGGAAAATGAATCGACCATCTTACTCAATGATGGCCCGGATATTGAAAATACACTTAACAGTACGGCATCCCTCAACATTGACATTTTACTACTGGGGGAAACCGGTACTGGCAAAGATACATTGGCACAACGGGTTCATCGCTTATCGGGACGACGGGGTAATTTTGTTGCCGTGAACTGCGCAGCTATTCCTGAAAGCCTCGCAGAAAGCCAATTGTTCGGAGTCAACAGCGGTGCTTATACCGGGGCAATGCAATCACGGGCCGGATTTGTCGAAGCCGCCCATCTAGGTACCCTGTACCTCGACGAAATCGACAGCATGCCATTGTGCTTGCAAGCCAAACTGCTACGAGTGCTGGAGTCGCGTGGGGTGGAACGCTTGGGCTCAACCCGTTTTATCCCGGTGGACATGCGTGTCATTGCGTCCGCACAGCATTCGCTTTATCAGATGGTCGAGCACGGCACTTTCAGGCGTGACCTGTACTTTCGCCTGAATGTCGTCAACATCCAGCTCCCGCCGCTGCGCGATAGGCGAGAACGCATCATCCCGCTGTTTCTGGAAATGATCCAACAAGAAGCTGCCCAGTTCAAATGCAATGCCCCGCCACCGCCTGGTGGGCTGTTGCAACAGCTGCTGTGCCACCCCTGGCTAGGCAATGTTCGTGAACTACGCTCGACGGCCAAAAGATTCGTGCTGGGCCTGCCACCGCTTTCGACGTCGTCGAGCCAGTTGCAGGATAACCAAATGAACCTTAAGGCACGCCTGCAGCACATTGAAAGGGCATTGATTGAAGAGTCCTTGTGCCGCCATCTCTACTGCGTGGATACCGTGGCGATTGAGTTGGGTATTGCGAAGCGCACGCTGTACTACAGGATGAAACAATTGGACATCTCATTGGCTTGAGGACACAGAGCTCATTAAAGGCTAAGTAAGGGGGCCATGCTTCTACCCTCAGCACTCCAATCATCCAGAAATATCTAGCCATAGACACATCAGGAACGCTTTAGCGTTGCGAGCCACATATTCAAAGCCTGGTTCAAGTTACAAAAAGTTCCAGACATCAGGGCTTGGTTCACGACACGTGAATCAACGTTCAAAATATCCAAATCGGAGTCTTATTATGAATGGTATATCCGGTAGCAGTTCATACGGTGGATACGCATACGGCAACAGCATGATGTCCAGTGAACTCGATGGAGTACAGAGTGGCATTGGTTCCCGTTCCGCTTCTGAACGCGCAGAGGAAGTCGCCGAGCTTACGTTCCAAGAAAGTTTGAAATCAAAGATGATTTCGGGCTTGTACGCCGCGGCTAAAGAAATTCGCTCGTAACATGATTACCTCCCTGGCTCATTAGCCGGGGAGGTTGTCATATGAGTCGATGTAATAAATGCGGCATCAGCCATTATCAAGAACCTGCTTCAGACACCTCACCGCAGGCCCTATATGCAGATAGAAGCATTTGACTTTTCAACGCCAAACAAACTTCACAGCAACACGGGCGTCACTCGGGAACCTTCGGCTTCTAGTACGGATGTTGGTTTCTTCACCTCAATGCTCGAAGGTTCGATATCAAACACGCCTGCCTCCGCCAACCATACTGTATTGGCCATGCTGACAGAGCCATCAAAACATATCGTAGATGCCAAAGATCGCCTTGCACGCGCGTTGAAATCATCAAGTAAAGGGATGGACGCTGACAAGTTCAGAGAGTATCCGCAGGAACTTTCTAATGTAGCGCTAACGACCCAACTTTTAGTAAAGAGCCTTGGCAAGACAAGCCAATGCATCGACAAAATCTGTAACCTGCAATAGTGAACATGACTAAATACCTGCCTGCCGCCCTACTTCTGACTTTTGCATTCATGCTAAACGGTTGCAGCGACCGCGTTGAACTTCATCGACAGCTTTCTGAGCAAGAAGCCAATGAAGTGGTAGCGGAATTGGCAGACAAACATATTCGCGCCCAAAAAATCCCGTCCAAAGACGGTGTCGTCGTGGCGGTTAACACCGCCGATATCGGGCGTGCCGTACGTACATTGGAAGCCGCAGGATTACCTAGAGTGGCACGAACCACGCTGGGCGATACCTTTCGCAAGGAAGGGGTTATTTCCACTCCACTGGAAGAACGAGCACGCTATATCTACGCCTTATCCCAGGAGCTTGAAGCCACCTTATCCAACATTGACGGGGTAATTATTGCCCGGGTGCACGTGGTATTGCCCGAACGCATCGCACCGGGAGAACCAGTCCAGCCCGCTTCAGCGTCAGTATTCATTAAGCATGACCCACGGCTGGATCCCGATAATATTCGCGCGCGCGTTCGCAGGATGGTGGCGAGCAGCATTCCAGGCATGACCACTGCAGTGGATAACCTGCAAAAACTCAGCGTGATCTTTGTACCTGCCACCACCTACCAAGAGCAGCAGCGGCTGGTGTATTTCGGCCCTTTCCTGGTGCCAAGCGATGATCTTGGGTTTTGGCGAGGCAGTGTTATCGCGGTACTGCTTGGCGTGGCGTCCTCCTTGGTTGCCGGGCTATTCCTGTTCAGCCGCCGCCAACATCCTCCGCAAGAGCCGCGCATAGCCCGCGAACAGGATGGCACCTCTCATGACACCTGAGCTGGATCACTCCATGAGTGAACATCTGGCCTGGGCTCAATGGTGGGCGTTCCCCTGGAGGCACGCCCACGAGGACTGGAGGGGCGACAAGTACCCCGCAATTAAAGTGCTTTATCGCAACAGGCGGTCCGCGCCGGACGACCTCACTGGCATTGTTGCGTGCTTGCCTCCTGCCCCTCACCCGACGGTACTTCGCCTGGCCCTTGCTTCAACGGAACAACTCAACCTGGCGCTGACACTGGTTCACGACACGTTCAACCCTGAAGCGGCGACGCCGTTGAGCGAGAGTCAGCACCTGTGGTGCATGCGTTTATCCAAGGCGCTGCCCCCTACCATGCTGTCGCGCGATGCTGATCCATTGCAATTGCTCTCCAGCTGGGTAGAGCCCGATACCTGGCGGCGCCTTCGACTGAGATTCCCCCGTAACCGCGTACAGGCGGTTGAGAAAAGTACCGTCTCACTCGAAAACGCAAGCAGTCGACTGAACACGCTATGGCAAGCCGTAGTCTGGCGCGTGACGACATTGGCAAACGCCCCCCTGTCACCTGACCCGAACGCGTAAGGAAAACAGCGATGTTATGCCGACACACCATTGAGTTGCTCAAGGATGCTTCGGAATTGCCACGTTGCCTGATCCCCCGGGAAGAGCTTGCAAACTGGGCACACGCTAACCAACTCATCAGTCGCGCCAAGGCACAGGCCGATGAACTGGTAATCCAGGCAGAGAAGCGATGCGAAATGCTGCTGGAAAAGGCGTCCCTGGATGTCTGGCAACGCGCAGACGCCCAACTCAAGCGCTGGGAGCGTGACCGTCAAGCGATGTGTGACAACCTGGAGGTGTATGCAACATCAATCACCAACCAGGCGATTCGCCGCCTGCTTGACGACACGGTGCCCCCCGAGCGGCTGGCCGCCCTTCTGAGGCAACTACTGGCAAACCAGATTCATGAGATCAACGCCTCGCTGCTCTGTCACCCACAGGACATTGAGGAGATAAAACAGTGTCTCGCCAATCAACAGGCAACACTCTGGAAGCTTCAGCCCGACGAAACAATCCCTGCGCAGACCCTTGTATTGAAAACCGATGAGGGTGATTTCCGTATTAGCTGGCACTCGATGCTCGATGCTTTTTTCAATCACGCAAAGGAATGCCGGATAGACATTTAATTGCATCCGCCTGGCGTCCTGCACAACGCTACTTAACAACAATTGATCCACCCATGCACGTCCACCCAAGACAAAGGAACGCCCATGAGTCTTTCCAACAATCTCTCACAAGAACTTTCAAGAAGCAGCAGTATCGCCCACAAGCTGTATAAGCAGAGTTCAAGCAACGGCTCTAAAGATGGGGCTGACGCTGAATTATTCTATGAACTTGCCGTCAAGAACACCCTTTCCCAAATGGCGTATCTGGAACATAACCGCGTTTCGCATATGTTGCTCAAAAGTACTTTTGAGAGTTTCCAATAACATGCAATCGCTAGTTCGTGATTGGTTAAGTGGCTGTAGAGAACAACTCAGTTTGTTTGAGGGTGATGACCAAATCATGCTGAAACGTCAGGGAGACGCTTTGTTACTTAGCGCTCAACTGACCTCAATCCGCGCAGACACCACCACCTTGCAGCACTGGATGCGCCTGGGCGCGGCCAGCCTGAATCATTTCCATGGCGCACTGGCTCAAAAAGCTGACAGCGGCGCTTTATGGCTGATTCAGAAACTGCCAGGTGGGCAGGGAGAGGCTTACGTGCTCGGTTGCCTTGAGGCCCTGCTGAACCAACGCGACACCTGGCGCGCCACAGTCGCGCGCTTTGCTCGCCCGACTCAAAACCTCAAACCCACCTCGCTACGCTCACTGTCGTACTAACCCGAGAACCGACAATGCATAACAAGAACCATGAGCACAGTCGCTTACGCCGTGCTTCGCCCAAAGAATTTCCCTGGCGTAACGCTATTCTGCTTTCCTGGCTGCTGATCCCGGCACACACCGCATTGGCCGCCATCCCTTCCGATTGGAAAAACACCGCTTACGCTTATGAGGCAGAACATAAGCCCTTGCGTGACGTGCTCGTCGATTTCGCTCAAGCCTTTGGTACTCAACTGCAAGTCGAGGGGCTGCTGGAGGGCAACGTCAATGGCAAGATCCGCGCTAATACCCCGCAATCGATGCTCGACAGGTTGGGGGTGGAACACCGTTTCCAGTGGTACATGTACAACAACACCCTCTATATCAGCACGCTGGACCAGCAAGAGTCTGCGCGCCTGGAAGTCTCTTCCGAGACCATTGCCGATCTCAAGCAAGCGCTCACGGATATCGGCTTGCTCGATAGCCGCTTCGGTTGGGGTGAGTTACCAGAAGACGGCGTAGTACTCGTATCTGGCCCTCGTCGCTATATCGAGCAAATCAAACAGTTCAGCAGTCAGCGTCGTTCGCCGGATGAAAAACAAAGTGTGTTGAGCTTCCCGCTCAAGTTTGCCAATGCAACGGACCGGCAAGTGGATTATCGCGGCGAGAAACTCAACATTCCGGGGGTGGCGAGCATTTTGCGAGGGTTACTGGAGCCGCGCGCCAACTCGACCCTCAATCGACTGAATCAGAGCTCCACCTCACAGCCTGCGCCCCTTGTGCCGAACATCCCAAGATTGGGCAACCCGTTGCTGGGGCAGATGCTGGGTGCAAACGGCCATACCGCGCCGTTGGACGCTCCACCCACACTCACACCGCGCGCTGCGGCGCCTGGCAGCCGAATTCGCGTTGAAGCCGATGTGCGCAACAACGCCGTGCTGATTTACGACCTGCCTGAACGCCTGGCCATGTACCGCGAGCTGATCACCCAACTCGATGTCGCGCGCAAACTGGTGGAAATCGACGCGATTATTCTCGATATCGAGCGCACGCAATTGCGAGAGTTCGGGGTGAACTGGGGCTTTCAGAACAGTCGGTTCCGCGGCGGCGTCAATATGGCTCCGGGCACTTCGTCGCAGCTGTCGATTGAAAACCGCGAGCGCTTCTACGCGGATATACGCGCGCTGGAAGCCAAAGGGTTGGCAAGCATGGTGTCCAACCCCTCCGTTCTCACGCTGGAAAACCAACCGGCGGTAATTGACTTCAATCGCACCCAATACCTGACACCGGGTCGAGAGAATGCCACCATTTTACCGGTCACTGTGGGCACCAGTTTCCAGGTTGTTCCCCGTGTCATCACCAGCCGTGGCGGTCACCAGATCCACCTGGCGGTGGATATTGAAGACGGTAATTTCGACGAAACCAACCCATCTCCCGGCAATCTGGATGTGCGCCGAGGCAAGGTCAGCACCCAGGCGGTCATGGAGGAAAAACGCTCGCTGGTGGTCGGAGGCTTCCACGTCACCGAAAGCAGCGACCAGCGCAACAAGGTGCCCTTGCTGGGCGATATTCCATTCATAGGCAAGGCGCTGTTTTCGTCGACCGAACGGCAGAACAACCGGCGTGAACGCTTGTTCATCCTCACTCCGCGCGTCATTGGCGATCAAGCAGACCCTTCTCGCTACCTGCCCCAGGCGGACCAGGTCGAATTGCAAGCGGCCCTTGCACCTCTGGCCAGGCGCGATGCCCCTCACCCGCCCGTGATAAAGCGCAGCGATATCATCAGCACACTGGCGCATATGGTCAGTGGTGAAATCCCCAAGGGCTTCAAGTCTGCGCCAATGCCACTGGGGCTGAACACCTTGTGCAGCACCCGCGACATCCTGGCACTGAACACCGAACGCAGCCAGTGGTACACCGGCCCGGATTACAACGTGGCGGTGGTAGTGCTGAGCAACCAGTCCAAGCGCTATGCCCGTATTGACGAAAATGAGTGCAGCACGCCGCAGACCCTGGCTGTGAGCGTGTGGCCGCGTGCCTGGCTGAAGCCGGGTGAAGAAGCCGAGGTATTTATCGCCATGCGCCCAGTGGTGAAGGATGAACACCTCAGCGTGCCCCGCCCCTCCTTGATCACTCCTGCTCCGAAGGCCACACCATGAAACATCGCCTATTGTGCGTCACCCTGATCGGCACGGCACTGCTCGTCGCCGGCTGCACGCCCACCTGCAAGGGCGACTCCTGCTCACGCCCTCAATCGAGCAAAGACAAGATGGTGATCTGGTGGCCACCTCAGATGCGCGCCGAACCTGGCCCCGCCGGGGAACGGGCGGACTACCAGACCATCTCGCTGGAACGGTGAGTCTCCAAGAAATGCCCGACACTCAACGCGAGCATCCCCACCGAAGCGATCATCCAGCTCTTGGGCTCGCTGGTCATTTGCCGGGCGATTTCAGCGCCCATGTTGCTGACGCCCTTGCGCCCCTCCGGTGCAACACGGGTGATGATCATGCCGGCAGTCAGGGAGATCAGCAGCGCCGGAATCTGCGCAATCAGGCCATCGCCGATGGTCAGGACCGAATACAACGCCATCGAATCAGCCGCACTCAAACCGTGCTGAAACATGCCCGTAGAGAAGCCGCCCAAGAGGTTGACCACAACGATGATTAACCCCGCGATGGCATCACCCTTGACGAACTTCATGGCCCCATCCATGGCGCCGAACAATTGGCTCTCACGGGACAACTGCTCCCGCTTGTCTCGTGCTTGCGCGCCGTCAATCAGACCGGCACGCAAGTCGCTGTCGATGGACATCTGCTTGCCCGGCATGGCATCCAGACTGAACCGCGCCGCAACCTCGGCAACCCGCTCCGAGCCCTTGGTGATCACCAGGAAGTTGACCAGGGTAAGGATCAGGAAAATCACCATCCCCACCGCCAAGTTGCCTCCCACCACGAAATTGCCGAAGGCCTCGACAATGTCGCCGGCGTCTTGCTCCAGCAGGATCAAACGCGTGGTTGCAATCGACAGTGCCAATCGAAACATGGTGGTCAACAACAGGATCGACGGGAAGGACGAAAATGCCAGGGGGCCCGGCAGGTAGAGCGCAAGAACGATCAACAGGCACGATATGCAGATATTGAGGGCAATCAGAATGTCCACCAGCCAGGTGGGCAGCGGCACGATAAAGATAAATACGATGGCCATGACCACCACAGCGCCCAACACCTCGGCGCGCTGTGCCACTTTGAGCAATATACGGTTGACGGCTGACACAGCCGTCACGTCATGGGCCTCGGCTCACCGGAAAACCGTAAGGGGCCACGCACGGCTCGGTCCAACTCACCGATCAGCGTCAAAAGAATCTCCAGGGACTCCTGACGGACCCGCTTGTCGGGCCACAAGGCCAAGGGCAACTGCTGAAACAGCGGGTAGAGCGCATTGAGGGATGCCATTTGTCGGTCAACCGGACCGCCACCCAAATCGTTTCCCAACCGAAGCATTTCATCGACAGAGATACCGCCGCCGGCGTACCCCAGTATGCGTTGCAGCAAGCTCACGGCGTCATGCTCAATACTCAAACGCTGGATCAACGTGTGACAACCGGATAACACCGCGCTCAACTGCCCGCAGCTTTGCAGACCCAGCAGCAAAGTGCGCAACAAAGGTGTGGGCATTGACGACACCAGGGCCGCCAGGTCATCCGCCAAGGCCTTACGCATCGCGTTGAGCACGTCGCGAAACCGCTCGCCACCGTAATCACCCAGCAAAGCCTGCATCATGGTTGCCAAGGACTGGCGCGTGACCACACTGGCGTAGTAAAGCTGGCGCAGTTTCTGGCGCTCATGCGGGTCGGCCACAGCTGCCTGCAACGCCGTAGCAATGTTCAGGCCTGCCTGAATTTCCCCTTTGAACCGGAGTTGCAGCTGGGCAATGGCATCGCGTGCCAATGCAGCCTCGGACGGACGCACTTCGCTGTCTGCCTGGGCCGTCACGTAGTTGAGCACTACGAACGCGCGTGCTGGGTCACCTCCCGCGAGGCTGACCAATTCCTCAGTACTGACGCTCTTGCGCAACTGCTCAATGATGCTTCGTGAAATGGAAGCCATGCTCTTCTGGGCCGGATGGCCCAACTGATTATAAAGCTGCACAAGCTGCTCAACCGGGGACACACGCAACCCCATCTTCCGCCCGCTCAGCGCCCGGCTATTGAGCTCCACCTCCTGATTGAAAATATGTCCCATCTCATCAACGCCCTTCGCGGGCACAGGCACTGAGGAGGGGCTGGTAACCGCTTGATCCAAGGGGCGGATTGTTTGCACATCGTTGTTGGATTCAACTTTCATGGGCACGCCAGTACAGGGAGAGAGTGTGTCCCTCTGTGGCAGTGCCTATGCATACGGTTCCATCGAAATCTGATCGCACACACCGTGTGAAAAAATTTGCACGAGCCTTCCGTGCTCCATGCAAAGTACTGCGTGAAATCGTCACGATTAAAAATATTTATATAAATAAATCAATAACTTACGATTTTTTTCTTTTGGCACAGGGAGTGCAAAAGGGTGCTGTCGACTCCCGCTCGACTGCGTCTACCCTAAGGAAAAAAATCATGAATATCCCTATCGGAGCTTTAGCTCAGCTCGTTGGCAGTTCACCTCAATTCATGCTTCACCTGACAGACGACCAGCAAAAAAAACTCAAACGTTTCATTCACAAGCGCGTACTCAATCCGGAAGATGCGGATGATCTTCTGCAACTCACGTACCTGGAAGCCTGGCGCAACCGCGAGCGATTCTGCGGGAATGCTTCGCTTAGCACCTGGATGTGCGGCATCGCACAGAACCTGATCCGCAATCACTTCAGGCGCATGTACGCCAAACCCGTACATTGCGAATTTGATGAGTCGTTGTGGCATGGCCACGAGGAAACCAACAACCTGGATTGGGAATTTGAGATCAACCGCCGCTTGGAGAACACGCTGAGCGCCATCGACCATTTGCCGACGGAAATGCGAAAGACGATGTACGCCTCGCTGGAAACCGACGGCAGTTACCAGGATACGGCCAACGTATTGGATATCCCTATCGGTACCGTTCGCTCCCGTCTGTCGCGTGCACGCGAACAGCTCAAGCGCGCCACCCACAACCCTTTTCAACCTTAAATCTGGCTGACTAGCCAAACGTTGGGCGACAGGGATATTTGCCCAACCGAATCAGGCCTCTTGCATGCGCGCAAGAAAGAGCGCCAATCTCCCAAACAGCGTAAAGACCGAGCCCAGTGTGTAAACCCACTTGATGTCATCATCATCCGCCCGGTGTCCCAGCAGCGCCGTCATCCCGGTAAAACCAAACATCCGCCCGAGCAATCCCCCGGCAATCATCCGCACGTTGCCCAGCCCCATACCTGTGTAGACGCCGCCTACGGCCAGCCAACACGACCATTTTCGATAAACAATTGAAAGCGTAGAAAAATTCTTAATAAAAATGCTTGACGCATTCCCGTTCTGCGCGAATAATGCGCGCCACTTGGCTACATAGCTCAGTTGGTTAGAGCATAGCATTCATAATGCTGGGGTCCGGGGTTCAAGTCCCTGTGTAGCCACCAAGTACTAAAAACGGCTTACCGAAAGGTAGGCCGTTTTTTTATGCCTGTAGAAAAGTGCTGAGGCATACTCGCAACGGTCTACCTCCACGACGCGGCGCTGAACCCCACAGGACATCCCTTCATGAGCCTTGATGTGTTCGTAATCATCATGCTGGGCGCTGCGCTGCATGCCACGTGGAATGCAGTGGTCAAGGGGGGTGACGACAAGCTGTTGACCACGTGCATGATCGCGTCCTTCGCTTCACTGATCGCGCTGGCGGTCATTCCGTTCCTGGCAGTGCCTGCGACGCAAAGCTGGCCCTTCATCGGCGCGTCGGTGATATTCCAGGTGCTGTATTTCGTACTGGTCGCCTCGACCTACCGCGTTGCCGACATGAGCCAGACCTACCCGATCATGCGGGGCACCGCGCCGTTGCTGGTGGCGACGGCGAGCTTAGGGCTGCTGTCCGAATCCTTGTCCGCATTTGCCTGGCTCGGCATTGCCGTGATCTGCATCGGTATTTTGAGCATGGCAGCAGCCCCTTCAGCCGGTCAGCGTAAAGGGATACTCCTTGCGCTGCTTAACGCGGCTGTCATCGCGGGCTACACCCTCATCGACGGAATAGGTGTGCGCAAATCCGGTGCCCCGGCGGCCTACACGTTGTGGATATTCCTGTTGACCGGCATCCCACTCGGCGCATGGGCATTGGCCCGCCGTCGACGCGAATTCAGCCGCTATCTGGCGCGTCACTGGCGCCCCGGCGTGATAGGTGGCTTCGGAACCGTCGCGTCCTATGGCCTGGCGCTGTGGGCTATGACCGCGGCCCCCATTGCCACGGTTGCGGCGCTCAGGGAGACCTCGATTCTGTTTGGCGTGGTGATCTCGGCGCTGGTGCTCAAAGAGCAGTTGACCCGCGCCCGCATCGTGGCCGCGTGCATCATTGCCGCCGGGGCGATGGTGTTGCGACTAGGCTGACGCGTCGACAAACAAATCTTCCATCACCCTATCAAATGAGACAGCTTCTCATTAGTATGCCCGCTATCCGCGCAATGCAGCATCAAGGTATCAGGGGCCATGGAGACAGGGACGCCAGGGGATCAGGAAAAACTCAGCGCCGTTTTCATCGGGCAGCGCAGTGCGTTAATCCGTATGCTGTCGCGCGTCGTCGGCTGTTCGAGCCAGGCGGAGGACCTGGCCCAGGAAACCTATCTGAAGGTAGCTAAGGCGCTGTACACCCGCCCGATCGAACACTTGAAGCCGTTTCTTTATCAAACTGCGCAGTATCTGGCCTTTGATCATTTGCGCAGTGTGCGCAGTAAAAGGCGCTACGAGTGCCACTTGGCCGAAAGCCTGGTTGTCGAGGTGCCCACAATGGCACCCGGACCGGAGAGCCAGGCTCAGGGCCAGCAGCAACTGCAGCGGTTTCAACAGGTGCTCGCTACCTTGCCCAAACGCCAGCAACAAATCCTGGTATTGCATCGACTGCACGACCTGTCCCAAGGCGAGATCGCCCAGCGCCTGCAGGTGTCGTTGAGTACGGTGGAAAAAGACCTGCGCCAAGCCCTCACTGCCTGCGTCAAGCAAACGACCTACCATGATTGACCGTCCCGTCATTCCCGAAGCAGTACGTGAGCAGGCGGCTGATTGGTTCGCCCTGCGCGATGAAAGTGCGCGCAACCTCATCACCCGTCAGCGCTTTGAGCAGTGGCGCGCGGCCGATCCCCTGCACGCCACCGCCTATGCCGAAGTGGAGACGCTGTGGGAAAACCGCGCCTTCGAACAAGCCTTGAAAGACCTCGCCGTCGACCTAGAGTTGCCCTCTTCCCCGGTAACCGCCAAGCCTCCCAAGACACGTTTTGTGGCTGCCGCCGCGACCCTGTTGCTCGCACTGGGCATCGGTTGGATGGCCGACGTGCCGATGCGCCTGCAAGCCGATCACATGACCGACGTCGCGCAGCTGGAACGCTTTGACCTGGAAGATGGCTCTCACATCGTGCTGGGCAGCCACAGCGCAATCAGCACCGCCTTCGACGGCGCCCAGCGGCGCATCAAGCTATTGCGTGGCGAGCTCTACGTCGAGGCCGCCCACGACTCTAAACGCCCACTGAGCATCGAGACCAACGAGGCCAGCGTAACCGTGGTCGGCACGCAATTCAGCGTCAGCCAGCGAGACTCGGAGGTCACTGTCGCCGTGCGCGAAGGCCAGGTGCGCTTCGCCAACCGCAAGGGCGAGCAGAGCCTGCTGCAGGCGGGTAACTGGCAACAGCTACGAGATGGTCAACTGCAACCGCTGTCCCTGGAAGGCAGTGAACGGCAGATGGCCTGGATCAACGGGCGACTGTCATTCCAGAACGCGCCATTGGTGCAGGTGCTGAAAGAGATCCAGCGTTACTACCCGGCGCCGATCCTGTTATTCAACGATGCCGCCGCCGGTGAGCGGGTCAGCGGGAATTATCAGTTGGACGATCCCCTGGCGATCGTACAGGCGTTGAGTAAAGTCACGTCCACCCACGCCCAGCGACTGCCCGGTGGCATCCTGGTGATTCGCTGACACAGAGCCCCGATACCTTCGAAAAGTTTTACGGCTTTCGAAGGTTCAACCCGTCAAGAACTTTGCCTTTGCAAATCATTCCTATTTCTAACGGGGCTCACATGCACTTTCCAACACTCAATCCGACCCATGCCCGCAGCATGCTCGCGCTCGCCATCTGCCTGGCGTGCAGCCCGGCGGTTGCGGTGGAGCCAGCAGGCCAGCCAGCCACTCGCGAAGCGGCGGACACCCGCAGCTTCGCGATAGCGCGTCAGTCGCTGGTCAATGCCCTGGATCAATTGAGTGTGCAGAGCGGGCTGCAAATTGCCTACGCGGCGGACCTCGCTCAGGGCGTCGAATCCCCCGGCGTCAGCGGCCGCATGACCGCCCTGGAAGCGCTGGCCCAACTGCTCAAAGGCACGCCCCTGAGCTTCGAGCCCAACGGCCCCAACGCGGTGATACTGAACCGCACCGAACAACCGGGCGCGGCCTTGCAACTCGGCACCACCACGGTGATCAGCAACCAACTGGGCACCGTCACCGAAGGCACTGGCTCCTACACCCCGGGGACCATCGCCACGGCTACGCGCCTGGTACTGACGCCCCGGGAAACACCACAGTCCATCAGCGTCGTCACGCGCCAGCACATGGATGACTTCGCCCTCGACAGCGTTGACGACGTGATGCGCCACACGCCCGGTATCACCGTTTCGGCCTACGACACCGACCGCAGCAACTACTATTCGCGCGGTTTCTCGATCAACAATTTCCAGTACGACGGCATCCCCTCGGCCGTGCGCAACGTGGCCTATTCGGCTGGCAACACCCTGAGCGACATGGCGATCTATGACCGTGTCGAAGTACTCAAAGGCGCCTCTGGCCTGCTCAGCGGCGCCGGTTCCCTGGGCGGCACCATCAACCTGGTACGCAAGAAACCCACGTCGGAATTCCTCGGCCATATCACCACCGCGGCGGGCACCTGGGATCACTACCGCACGGAAGTGGACGTCAGCGGCCCACTGACCGAAACCGGCAATGTGCGCGGGCGGGCGGTAGCGGCATATCAGGACAACAAGTCCTGGATCGACCGCTACTCCAACAAAAGCTCAGTGTTCTACGGCATCCTCGAATTCGATCTATCGCCCGACACCCTGCTCACCGTGGGCGCCGATTATCAGGACAGCAAACCCAAAGGCTCGACCTGGTCCGGCAGTTTCCCGCTGTTCAACTATTCGGGTGCGCTCAACGACGCCAAGCGGTCTTTCAGTAATGCCACCGACTGGAGCAGTTGGCAGCAATACACCCGCACGGTGTTCGCGAACCTGGAGCACGACCTCGGCGACGGCTGGGTCACCAAGCTGCAACTGGACCATAAGCTTAATGGCTACGATGCCCAGATGGGTGCGATCCAGTTCTACCAGCCGGCAGCGGATGGCACTGCCGACATTAACGCCCAGCGCTACAAAGGCGAGACCACCAGCGATTCCGCCGACCTGTACCTCAGCGGTCCGTTCAACTTCCTCGGTCGCGAACACGACCTGGTGGTCGGCGGCTCCATCAGCACCGCCCACTGGAAGGGCAAGGGCTACTGGGACGAAACCTTCCCCACGGCCAACCTGGTCGACTACTTCAACTGGCACGGCAACCTGGCCAAGCCGGACTGGGGCGTGGCCTCACAAGTCATCGACGACACCATTCGCCAGACCGGCATGTACGTCACCACCCGCTGGAACCTCACCGACGATCTGAAACTGTTGCTCGGCGGGCGCGTGGTCGACTACACCCTGACCGGCACCACTGACACCTACCGAGAGACCGGGCGCTTCATTCCCTATGCCGGGGCCATCTATGACCTCACGGACAACCTGTCGGCCTATGTCAGCTACACCGATGTGTTCATGCCCCAGGAAAGCTACAACCTCGACCGTAACCGCAAGCTGATCGACCCGGACGAAGGCGAGAACTATGAAGTGGGCCTCAAGGGCGAATTCCTCGACGGTCGCCTGAACGCCAGCCTGGCGTACTTCGAAGTCAAGGAAAGCAACCGCTCCCTGCCCGACGATGCATACAACAACCAGACCCCAACCCCGCCCAACTTTGCCTTCAAGGGCACCGACGCGACGACCAAGGGTTATGAGCTGGAGCTGTCCGGCGAAATCGCCCCCGGCTGGCAGTTGCAGGGCGGCTACACCCACAAAGTGGTGCGCGACGACGCCGGCAAAAAAATCTCGACTTTCGAGCCCGAGGACCAGGTGAGCATGTTCACCATCTACAAGCTCAAGGGCGATCTGGACAAAGTCAGCGTCGGCGGTGGCCTGCGCTGGCAGAACACGGTGTGGCAGGACATCTACAACGGTCCCAAAGGAACGACGGACGCGTTTTCCCAGGAGTCCTATTGGGTGGTGGACTTGATGACGCGCTACCAATTCACCAAAAACCTGTCGACGACGCTGAACCTGAATAACGTATTCGATAAGTACTACTACACCAACGTGGGTTTCTATAACTCCGCCATCTACGGCGCGCCGCGTCACTTCATGCTGACCACCCGCTGGGACTTCTGATCACTTGAGCCACACGGCCTATCCCAGGGTAGGCCGCTTTTGACGCCCTCCTTTGCCACTGTTAGTGTCCAGCCTCCCCACACACGGAGTGCTCACTGCGACGCACCTGTAAACCGCTGCCCCCAAGGACAACAGATCATTCTCAAAATGAACGGAGTTCAGCACGTGCTTTCGATTTCTCGCCGTCAGTTGTCGGTTATTGCCGCAGCCCTGGCCCTTGCGGCCTGTCACACCCCGGTCAACGAACAGCCGCCGGCACCGGAGCTGGGCTCGGGCTATCGCACCGATCTGATCACTCAACACGCCGAACGCCATATGGCCGCCGCCGCCAACCCGCTGGCCGCCGAAGCCGGGCGCGAGATGTTGCGCAAAGGCGGTTCGGCGATTGATGCAGCGATCGCCATGCAGGCGGTGTTGACCTTGGTGGAGCCGCAATCCTCCGGCATTGGCGGCGGCGCGTTCATCATGCTGTGGGACGGGAAAAAGGTGCACGCCTATGACGGTCGGGAAACGGCGCCGGCAGGCGCGACGGAGCGGTTGTTCCTGAACGCCGACGGCACACCGATGACCTTCACCGACGCGCAGATTGGCGGGCGCTCGGTGGGTACGCCCGGTGTGCTGCGCGCCCTGGAGATGGCCCATAAGAAGACCGGTCAACTGCGATGGGCCGAGCTGTTTGAGCCAGCGATTCGTTTGTCGGAACAGGGCTTCGCCATTTCACCACGCTTGCACAGCCTGATCGCGGCTGACCGATTTATTGCGCAATCGCCGGAGATGGCCGCCTACTTTCTGAATGCCGATGGCACACCCAAAGCCACCGGCACGCTGCTGAAAAACCCGGCGCTGGCCGCCGTGTTCAAGCGCATCGCCAACGAGGGCCCTGACGCGCTGTACCACGGGCCGATTGCCGATGAAATTGCGCGCAAAGTGCAGGGCAATCGCAATGCGGGCAGCCTCTCCCAGGCCGACCTGAAGGGTTACGCCGCCAAGGAGCGCGAACCGCTGTGCACCGACTACAAACGCTGGAAAATCTGTGGCATGCCGCCGCCGTCGTCAGGCGCGGTTGCGGTCGCGCAGATCCTTGGTACGTTGCAGGCCCTGGAAGCCCGCGACCCGCGCCTGGCTATCGCACCGATGACACCGATAAAAAGCGCGTTGCCTGCCGGGTTTGAGCCGACGCCCGAGGCCGTGCACCTGATCGCCGAAGCCGGTCGCCTGGCCTTCGCCGACCGCGCGCTGTACCTGGCTGATTCAGACTTTACGCCGGTGCCGACCGCCGGCCTTGTCGCGCCCAACTACCTGGCCCAACGCGCCGCGCTGATCGGTGAGCGCAGCATGGGCATCGCCAAGCCAGGCCAGCCTGCGGGCATACAAGTGGCCTACGCGCCGGACCGTTCGCCATTGCGCATTTCCACCTCCCAAGTGGTGGCCGTGGACGACATGGGCGGCGCCGTGTCGATGACCACCACGGTGGAAGCCGCGTTTGGCTCCCATGTGATGGTCCAGGGCTTTTTGCTCAACAACCAGATGACCGACTTCTCATTCATCCCCGAAGAAAACGGTCAGCCGGTAGCCAACCGCGTACAACCCGGCAAACGCCCGCGCTCGGCCATGGCGCCGACCCTGGTGTTCGACCGCGAGAGCGGTGAGTTGCTGGCCACGGTCGGTTCGCCGGGCGGCTCCCAAATCATCGAGTACGTGAGCAAATCCCTGGTGGCCATGCTCGACTGGAACCTCGACCCCCAAGCCGCCATCAGCCTGCCCAACTTCGGCAGTCGCAATGGCGCTACCGAGTTGGAGGCCGGTTTGTTCAGCCCAGGGCTGAAGCAGGCGTTGAAGGACAAGGGCCATGCACTGAGCGAGATCGACATGACCAGCGGCATACAGGCCATCGTGCTCAAGCGGGACGCCCAGGGCAAGGTATCGCTGAGCGGTGGCGCCGACCCTCGTCGCGAAGGCGAAGCGCTCGGCGACTGACTTTATTGAACGGAGGTGATCCCTTGCATCAGGCTGAAAATCTCGCTGCCATCCCTGGCATCGACCACGGTTTCTGTTCGATAGATGACCCACTGCGCCCGGATGACGTGTTCATCTGCAAGCAAGTGCACAGCGCCTCAGTGATTGAATGGCAGGCGGGCCAGGTACCCAACACGATCGAGGCCGATGGTGTGTTGACGCACCACGCTCACCCGATCGCGGTGATCACCGCAGATTGCCTGCCCATTCTGTTCGCATCGAAAACGGGCGAACGGGTCGCCGCAGTACATGGCGGCTGGAAGGGGCTGCAACGCGGGATTATCGCCAACGTCATGCAGCGCTTTGCCGCCGAGGGGATACCAGCCAACCAGTTGCAAGTGGGTATCGGCCCTTCGATCAAGCCGTGCTGTTATGAGGTGAGCGAAGGGTTTATCGCCGAGTTCCAGATTGACCAGGGGCACCTGTGGCAACACGGCCTGGCACCGTGGAGCTTGGAGCAACCGGCACCGCTGCGGTCACCGGAAATTAGCCCGCCCCATGCAAGGCAAGCAGGTAGCGCATGGTTTGACTTGAGCGGCTATGGGTTGTTGTTGCTGCAAGCGGCGGGTATCAAGCGAGAGCAGATCGACGTGAGCGAGGTATGCACTTACTGCACCTCGCCGACGTTTGCCAGCTATCGCAGGAGAACCCATCACCCGGCGGAAGCGAAGACGTTGATTTATTCGTGGATTGCTCGTAAACCCTGACGAACCTACGCCCCCTTGTGGCGAGCGGGCTCGCCACAGGTATTTACCCCATCCGTTAGCGGCTGATCTTCAAGCCCTTACGCCCCGCATGCCGCTCCAACGCCAGCTCAATCAACCGGCTCACCAACTCGCTGTAGCTCATCCCCGCCGCCTGCCATAACTTGGGGTACATGCTGATGCGGGTGAAGCCGGGCAGTGAGTTAATTTCGTTGATCAGCACTTCGCCGTCGTCGGTCAAGAACACATCGACCCGCGCCAACCCTGCGCAGCCGAGCACGTCAAACGCTTCAAGGGCCAAGCGGCGAATACGCTCACTGGCTTCATGGCTGATATCAGCCGGCACCACCACCTGGGCCGCCTGGCCGTCGATGTATTTGCTGTCGTAGGAGTAGAAACCGCTGCTCACCACGATCTCGCCGCAGCCGCTTGCGACGGGGTTTTCGTTACCCAGCACCGCGCATTCTATTTCGCGGCCGCGCACGGCGGATTCCACCAGCACCTTTTGATCAAACCCCAGCGCCAGTTCAACGGCGGTGTGGTACTCGGCCTCGTTGCCAACCTTGCTCACACCCACCGAAGAGCCCTGGTTGGCCGGTTTGACGAACATCGGCAGGCCGAGTTTATTCACCGCAGTTTCAAAGGAAGTACGCGCGGCGTTGCTGCGGGTCAGGGTAATGAACGGCGTCACGGCAATGCCGGCGTCGCGCAGCAAGCGCTTGCTGATGTCCTTGTCCATGCACACTGCCGAGCCGAGCACGTCGGAGCCGACGAAAGGCAAGTCAGCCATGCGCAGCAGGCCTTGCAGGCAGCCGTCTTCGCCGAGGGTGCCGTGGACGATGGGGAAGATCACGTCGATGTGTGCCAGCAGGCCGTTGCCGGAGGTTTCCACAACCTGCTGGCTGGCTTTGCCGGGCACCACCGCCAGTTCGCGGTTGGATTGGTTAAGGGCGATGAGTGCCGGGTTTTCCTGGTTGATCAGGAAGTTCGAGGTGTCGTTGAGGTGCCAGTGGCCGGCCTTGTCGATGCCGATCAGGACCGGCTCAAAGCGTGCACGGTCAAGTGCATCGACAATATTGCGCGCCGACTGCAACGAGACCTCGTGCTCAGCCGAACGACCACCAAAAATAATCCCCACCCGCACCTTGCTCATGACTCGCCTCACTGTTGAAAGTAAGGCTTCTTACCACGGGCGGTCAGCGATTCGCTACCAGATGTGCGCCGAACAACACGTAGCAACCACCGGCAAAACGATCGAGCCATTTGCGTGAGCGACTGTAGAGGTTGGCCATGCGCGCACTGGAAAACACCAACGCCACGCAGGAATACCAACTGAACGACAAGCTGGCCATGGTGATCACCGCCAGGGTCAGCAGCATCGGCGACGGAGACGGCGGCATGGTGGAGGCGAAGATGGTGGCGACGAACAACGCGGCCTTGGGATTAGACAGGTTGCCCAACAACCCCAGGCGCCACGCGGAAAACAGCGAACGTCGCGTGTCATCCGGCAATAGGCTCTGGCCCATCGCCGGTGCCGAGCGCTTGAACAGTTTCAGCCCTAGGTAAATCAGGTAGCAGCCGCCGATGATCTTGAACGCCAGGTACAACATGGGCGCAGCGGTAAACAGCGATTTGATGCCCAGGCCACCCGCCAGCCCCCACATGATCGTGCCGGTGGACACGCCCGCCGAAGCCACCACGCCATGGCGGCGCGAACAACTGGCAGCCAACTGTGCCGTGTTGAAGAAGTTGGGCCCAGGCGTGACCACCGCCACCGTCCACAACAGGGCCAGCGAGACCAGGGGAGCCACGTAGGCGGGGTTGATAACTTCCATTGGGCGGCTCCATCAGCGCAGGGACGAGCAAGGAGCATAGACCTCGCCAATCGCCTGCACAATCGTACAAGACCCCGGCAGACAAGGGTTGCAGACTGGGTTAACGTATTTCCATCTCTTCTTGTGACACGCCACCATGGGCAACCCTAGCCACACTCTCGACTGGCTGCACCGCGCCCCGCATGCCAGCGGCCTGGATCGTATCGAGGCGTACTTTGCGGGCTTTGCGTTCGACCCCCATCGCCATGACACCTACGCCATCGGGCGTACCTTGTCTGGCGTGCAGAGTTTTCACTACCGCGGCGACATGATCCACAGCCTGCCCGGCACGACCATGGTGCTTCATCCCGACGAGACCCACGACGGCCACGCCGGCAGCGACGAAGGCTTCAAGTACCGGATGATCTACGTGGAGCCGTCACTGATTCAGCAGATACTCGGCGGCAAGCCGCTGCCGTTTATCCCCAGTGGTTTATCCACTGACCCAAGGCTGTTCCGCGCCAGCGAAGTGCTGCTGCAGAACCTCGATCATCCGATTGACCCGTTGCAGGAACAGGACGCGATGTTCGACCTGGCCCATGCGCTCAACAATGCGTCGGGGGCGATCGTCAGCCGTAAGACCTTCGATTACGTAGCCGCCGAGCGCGCCCGGGAGTTTATCCACAGCACCCTGGGCCGCAGCATCACCCTGGACGAAATCGCTGATCACGCTGGCCGCGACCGCTGGGCATTGTCGCGGGATTTTCGCGTGCTGTTCGGCACCAGCCCCTACCGCTACCTGACGATGCGCCGGCTGGACCTGGTGCGCAGTCTGCTGGCGCAGGGACAGTCGCTGGTGGACGCCGCGCTGATCGCCGGCTTCACCGACCAGAGCCACATGACCCGGCAGTTTCGCAGCACCTACGGCATGCCGCCGTCCCGGTGGGTGAAGATGCTCGGGCGCTGAGTCAGCGTTTTAAACATGCACTCTAAATGGGGGCTTGCTGTGATGAGTTCGACATGGGATGGCGCTCTTTCAGCGCCAGCACCAACACCGCTCCCACCAGCGCAATCGCCGCACTCCACCACAACGCCAACTCGATCCCACCCGCATTGGCCACCGACACCAACACCGCCAACCCCAACGCGCCACCAATCTGCTGGCTGGTAGACGCCATCCCCGCCGCCACGCCCTGCTCCCCAGGACGGATGCCTAGCCCGGCTGCCACCCACATCGCCGTCCACGTCATGCCCTGGCCAATGCTCAGGATGAAAATCCCCGGCAGCAGCGACCAGAATCCCACCCCGGTGGGCAATGCCCAACACACCAGCGCAATCCCCACCGCGCCGGCCAATTGCCCGCTGACCAAGGTGTTGCGCAGCCCCAGCCGCGCCATCGAGCGCTCCGCTAGCCAGATGCCAAATGTGCACACCAAGGTTGCCGGCAAAAACGCCAAGCCCGCTTGCAACACGCTATAGCCGTAGACCTGCTGGTAATACAGCGCCAGGAAGTAGTACTGCACGCCAAAGCTGCTCATGAACACTGCCGTCAGTACCATGGCCATGCGCAATTCTCGATAAGCCAGCAAGCGCAGCGGCATCAGCGGATCGCGGCCGCGATGTTCAATCCAGGCGAACAGCCCCAGCAATGCCACAGCCAAGGCGATACAACCGAGGGTCGACGGTGCCGCCCAGCCCCACTCGGGGCCTTGCACCAGGGAAAACACCAGCAACGTACCGCCGACGGTCACGGTCAGCGCGCCGCTGATATCGAAATTACGGCCGTGGGCCCGCGCGCAATCGGCAGGAATCCAATAACGCGCCGCCCATGCACAACCGCCAGCCAACGGCACGTTGACCAGAAACACCGCCTCCCAACCCCACACCTGGGTCAGCACACCGCCGAGCAAGGCGCCGAGCGCCAAACCCGCGGCTGACGCTGCGCTCCATACCGCGAACGCACGGTTGCGTGCCGGCCCTTCGGCGTAGTGGGTGTTGATCAACGCCAGGGTCGCCGGGAACAACAGCGCGCCGCCCACGCCCTGCACTGCTCGCGCCAACACCAGCAAGACCGCGCTGCCGCCGACCACTGCCGCCAGCGACGACAGCGCATACAGCGACTGGCCCACGCGATACAGGCGGCGCTTGCCCAACAAGTCAGTGGCACGGCCACCCAGCAACAAGAAACCGCCAAACGCTACGCTGTAGGCACTGACCACCCACTGCAATTGCTGGGCAGAGAAATCCAAGTGAGTGCCGATCTGCGGCAGCGCCACAAATACGATGGTGGCATCAAGGGCGATGATCAACTGAGCGGTGGCCAGTAACGCCAGCATCCAGCCTGAAGGTCGTGAGGGAGACATCACAGCGTCCTGTCCGAAAATGAAGTGCCGCCAGTGTCTTTTATGCGGGCCAAGTGATAAATAGCCCTACCACTCTTTCAGTAATGACTTTAATCATGGATCTGAATGCTGTTCGCCTACTGGTCCGCGTGGCCGAAGCCCGCAGTTTTACCCGTGCGGCGGGTGATCTGGGGCTCACTCAGTCGGGCCTGTCCCGCGCCATCTCACGCCTGGAAAACGAATTGGGCGTGCGCCTGCTGCAACGTAATACGCGCAGCGTCAGCCTGACCCCCGATGGCCAGATGCTCTACGAGCGCAGCGCGCCGCTGCTGGCGGAACTGGCCGAAACCGAAAAGCTGATGCTCGACCGTCGCTGCAGCCCATCGGGCCTGTTGAAAATCAGTACA
The DNA here is from genome assembly GCF_054062775.1 of Pseudomonas sp. TE3911. Lineage (NCBI taxonomy): Bacteria > Pseudomonadati > Pseudomonadota > Gammaproteobacteria > Pseudomonadales > Pseudomonadaceae > Pseudomonas > Pseudomonas sp. TE3911. Next base: position 4,628,172 of record NZ_JBSSFP010000001.1, read on the forward strand.
CCTTCATTGTTCGGCCGCAAGGTGGTGATGCCGGTCATCGGCGAGTTGACCTTGCGTTACCCCGAGTTGCGCATCGAAGCCGTAATGACCGACCGCCTGGTGGATATCGTCGATGAAGGCTTCGACGCGTTGTTGCGCACCGGAGAAATCCAGGACCAACGCTTGATCGCCCGCAACCTGGCACCCCTGCGATGGATCACCGTTGCCGCACCCGCCTATCTGGCGCGCTTTGGTACTCCGCAGACAATTGATGAACTCAAGGACCACCACTGCCTCACCGTGCGCAACTTACGTACCGGCCGTATGGTGGATTGGCAATTCATGATCGACGGCAAAGTGCAGGACGTCAGTGTCGAGGGGCGGCTGATCTTTGATATCGGTGATGCGATGGTCGACGGCGCCGTGGGAGGCTTTGGCATTGCCCAGGTAATGGATTTCGCCGTGCGGGATGACCTGGCCACAGGACGCCTGGTGCCAGTATTGGAGACAGTCGCCGGGCGCAGCCGGGGCATCTCGTTGGTCTACCCGCCATCCCGGCAGTACTCGCCAAAATTGATGGCGTTTGCCGAGGCGCTGGCAAACGCACGCTGGTGAGGCTTAGAGCTGCCGCCCCACAATCGGCTGGCCGATGCTTAGGAAATTGCCGCCGGCTACATGGTGCAAAGTGCGCAACTCATCATGACCTTCAAAGTGCCAGTGGCCTTCACTGAACACCCGCTCGTCGGCATAGGCCGCGACCACTTCGCCGAGGAACAGGTCATAGGTCTGCTGGTTGTGGGGTTCGGGAAGCAGGCGACATTCCAGCCAGGCTACGCAGCCTTCCAGCAAGGGCGCATCGGTGTGTTCACCGCTGAAGGTTTGCAAGCCATACGTGGCGAACTTGTCGCGCTCGGTGCCGGTGGTATTGCCGACTGTCTGAACCAGGTCGGCCTGGGCCACGCAGGGCACCTGCAGCACGAACGTGCCGGCGCCTTCCAACAGCTGACGGGTCCAGGTGGCCTTGTCCAGCACCACAGCGACTTTCGGCGGTTCGAAGTCCAGCGGCATGGCCCAGGCCGCCGCCATGATATTGCGCTGGCCGTTGTGGGCCGCACTGACCAGCACGGTCGGGCCGTGGTTGAGCAAGCGATAGGCCTTGGACAGCGGAACGGGGAGGCAGTGGGCAGGGCTCATGGAGGATCGGCTCTTCTAAACGGAAAAAACCTACGATACCTCAAGCATGAGCCCTACGGGTCAGGTCGACAGTTGGTTAGCGAATTGCCCCACAGCGCTGACCACCTTCTGTGCGCCGTCCTGGATCTCCACAATCACCGTGCCCGCTTCCGCCGCCAGGGCCAGACCTTGCTCGGCTTGCAGACGGCCGTCGGTCATCAGGGCTACCGCATCGCGGGCCATGTCCTGGTTCTGACGCACCACACCGACGATTTCCTCGGTGGCTTTGCTGGTACGCGACGCCAACTGGCGGACCTCATCGGCCACTACCGCAAAACCGCGGCCCTGCTCGCCAGCGCGCGCCGCCTCGATGGCCGCGTTGAGCGCCAGCAAGTTGGTCTGCTCGGCGATGCCGCTGATGGTCTTGACGATGGTGCCTATCACCTGGGATTGCGCGTTCAGCGCCTCAATGCCTTCACCGGCCTGTTGCATGTGCGTAGCCAGATCGCGCATCACTTCCACCGCCTGAGTCACCACCGTGGTGCCGCGTTGGGCGCTGTTGTCGGTTTGCAGGGAGGTGGTGTACGCAATGTTCGCGGCGTCGGCCACCGTTTGTTCACGGTTGACCTGATCGGTGATCACCGTAGCGAACTTGACCACTTTGTACAGGCGTTCATTGGCGTCCATCACCGGGTTGTAGGTAGCTTCCAACCACACCACATGCCCACGGCTGTCCACACGCTTGAAGCGAGCGGCGACGAACTCACCGTTGTTCAGACGATTCCAGAAGTTCTGGTACTCGGCGCTGTTGTACTCCTGCGGCTCACAGAACATACGGTGATGTTTGCCCTGGATCTGCGCCAGGCTGTAACCCATGCCGCCGAGGAACCGATCATTCGCGGTGAGCACATGGCCGCCCAGGTCGAACTCGATCACAGCGGTGGAACGCACCAGTGCAGTAATCAGGTTTTCATGCTCGCGCGATGCTTCGATGGTGCGGGTCAGGTCGCTGGCGTAAATCGAAAAATGCTTGATGCGCCCATCGGAACTGCGCACCGGCTGCACGATCGAGCGCAGCCACACTTCCAGGCCATTGCCACGCATCAACCGCACAGTGCCAGCGAAGTGCTCGCCACGTCGCAGTGCGTTGTTGAAGCGCTGCTGGAACTCATCCCTGCGTACATGAACTGGTACCAAATCTTCGATGGGGCGCCCAACAATATTGCTCGACTGGTAAGCCAGCTCCTGCAGGAAATTGGCATTCGCCCATTCCACCCGACCTTCGGCGTCCAGCGTCAGGCACAACATTTCGCTTTCCAGGCTCTCCTTAACCTGCTGCAAGCTGGACAATTCTTCGCGAAGAGCCGACAGCTCCTGCTTCAAACGGGTGTTGAACATTGGTCACCGATGGTCAAATGGAGAAAGAAAGATCTGACATGCATCGGCCCTGCGGAGCCTTTCTGAAGCGTACTTTAGTGCCATTCCCGACTCTTTTTTTTGACGCCATTAACTGCCGTTATTTCGACACACGCCCATGACTTGATATTCCAAGGTAGTGAGTGTTCCGCTGGAGTCCTCATAGGTCATGCGCGAGGGCACAGGGTTACAGGCGCGGATCGGCGGTGTGACGTTGACCACCTTGGCAATGTCCAGGTCCATGCCATAGCGATACACCTGCACCTGGGGCGCGGGTTTGCCGTTTTTCTCCGCGTAGGCGGCCATGGCTTTTTCATTGCGCTCCATCATTCGGTCAAAGGTGCGGTCACCGCCGCCTTCGGCCAGTGCCCCGAATGACAACGTAGCAATCAATACACCCAAGCCAATGCGATAAAAGTTCATGGTTAATTCCTCGACTGAAAGTTCAGTGCCGAGACTAACCAACCCACCCTGTCACGATGTTCACCAGAACATTACTTATTTGTTAGGCGGCAGGGAGTTTCCAGAATTGTAATGTTCAAGCCATCCAATCGTTATCCACGGTTTGCAACTATCAGCCCGGGCCAAATCAATAAGAACGCCCACCTCCATAAGAAGCTGATAACTGCCAATACCGAGGAGCGAAACATGCAGATCCGTTATTACACCCTTCCCCTATCACTGTGCGCCGCTTTACCCCTGGCGGCGGTAGCGGTTGAAGACACGCCCGAAGGGTTTATCGAAGGCAGCAGCCTGAACGTGCTGGCGCGCAATTTTTACTTCAATCGCGATGATCGCAAGGGCCAATCCAGCCCGACCGGCAATGGTTATTCGGAAGCCTGGGCCCAGGGTTTGATCGGTAAATTCGAGTCTGGCTTTACCCAGGGCACAGTGGGGTTTGGCCTGGACGCCTTCGCCATGGTCGGCGTGAAGCTCGACTCGGGCACCGGCCGCAGCGGCGGCAAGGGCTCGTTCGGCGTGATGCCGGTGGACAGCAACAACCATCCCGAAGACAGCTACAGCAAAGTGGGCGGCGCGGCGAAATTGCGCGTATTGGACACGGTGATCAAGGCCGGCGACGTGTTCCCGCTTACGCCGGTGGTGGCCTACGGCGATTCACGGGTGCTGCCGGAAACCTTCCGTGGCGTGACCGCGCAGAACACCAGCCTGGAAGGCCTGACCTTGCAGGGCGGGCGCCTGAGCGGCATGAGCCAACCGGCTGAAAGCGGCATGAACAAAGGCTTTGCAACGTTTTACGCGGGCCCCGTGGACTCGCCCTGGATCGCCTATGGCGGCGGCGATTACCAGCTCAACAAACACCTCAGCCTAAGCCTCTATAGCAGCCGACTCAAAGACGCGTGGAACCAGTATTACGCGGGCAGCGCGGCCAGTTATCCGCTGAGCGACGACGTCTCGTTGTTCGGCGACGTCAACGTCTATAAGGCTGTGGACGAAGGTAAAAAACTGCTCGGTGAATTCGATAACACCATCTGGAGCGCCCGACTCGGCGTGAAGGTCGGCGCCCACAGCCTGGCCGTGTCCCATCAACGCAACAACGGCGATGACGACTTCGACTACCTGCGCAACTCGGACTCGATCTTCCTCAACAACTCGATCCAGTACAGCGACTTCAACTCGCCCAAGGAACGCTCGTGGATGGTTCGCTATGACCTGGACATGCAGGCCTTCGGCATCCCCGGCCTGTCGTTCATGACCCGCTACGCCAAAGGCACCGGCGCCGATTACAGCAACGCCAACGCGGTGTACATGCGCCGCGATTCAGCCGGCGATCCGCTCACCGATCAACGCCGATGGGAGCGGGATATCGAAGCCAAGTACGTGGTGCAAAGTGGCAACTTGAAAGATCTGTCGCTCAGGCTGCGCCAGGCCACCGTGCGTTCAAGTGCGTTCGAGTCGGACCTGGAAGAAGTTCGCGTGATTATCGAGTATCCGTTGGCCGTGCTCTAGGTGTTCCACTTACATTCAGTTGCCGATGCCGTACATCTGTTCACAAGTTGAAGTCTGTCAGAACTGTAATATCGGCCCCACCTTCTCGTTAAGTTGCACTTTTTATACTGCACATCGAACACACTTCATCTCTGCAGCTTTTGTGTAGCTCCTTTGGAACAGAGATGAATTTTTACGCCCCATCTGGGGCGTTTTTTTTGTGCGTGTGTTCAGCGACGAATCGTCGCAGCGGCCTGGGCTGCCTTGACCCTAAAGCTACTTCAGGCTTCAGAGTTTTCCTACAGATCCCTCAGAGCCTCTATGAGGCCATCTCCTTTCGTTTCCTTGAAGGTAAATCCCCATGCGTATCCTTGTGGTTGAGGACGAGCAGAAAACCGCCGATTACTTGCAGCAAGGCCTGACCGAAAGCGGTTACGTCGTCGACTGCGCCGCCAGCGGCATCGACGGTCTGCACCTGGCCAGGCAAAACACCTATGAACTGGTGATCCTCGACGTCAACCTGCCCAACACCGACGGTTGGGAAGTGCTGGAGCAACTGCGCCGTGAGGGCAATCAGCGCGTGATGATGCTCACAGCGCGCGGGCGCCTGGCCGATAAGATCAAGGGCCTGGACATGGGCGCCGACGATTACCTGGTCAAACCCTTCGAATTTCCCGAGTTGCTCGCCCGCGTGCGCACCCTGCTGCGGCGCAGTGAACATATCCCGCTGCCGGAGGTGCTGCGCGTCTCGGACCTGGAGTTGGACCCACGCCGGCATCGTGCCTATCGCGGCAACCGGCGCATCGACCTGACCACCAAGGAGTTCGCCCTGCTGCATGTGCTGATGCGCCAGACGGGCGAGGTGATGACCCGCACGCAGATTATTTCCCTGGTGTGGGACATGAACTTCGATTGCGACACCAACGTGGTGGAAGTCTCCATCAGCCGCCTGCGCGGCAAGGTCGATGACCAGAGCGAGGTCAAGCTGATCCACACCATTCGCGGCGTGGGTTATGTGCTGGAAGCGCGCCAATGAAGACCAGCAGCCTATCGATGCGCCTGGGCCTGACGGTCAGCCTGATGGGCGCGGGGCTGGTCGTACTGCTCGCCACCCTCGCCTACCTGGCCCTGACCCACGAATTGGAAAATCTCGCGCGCAAAGGCCTGGAAAACAAGATGGAGCAGTTGGAACACAGCCTGCGCCAGGATTTAAGACCCCACGACATCGCCGCCCGCCCTCACTCGTTGCTGGACTTGGTGATGGGCCACGACAACATCTACCTGACCATCACCGGCACCCAGCCTGACGCGCCGGTGCTGCTCAGCGTTGGCGCCAAACCTCAGCAGCCGCTGTTGCTCGACGCCCCCGCCGGCAAAAACCTGGCCTACGTGAATTGGGTGGACGGTCGCGACAATCGCATCCTCACCGCCACCCACGTGATGCCCTTGCGCGGCGGCGAGTATGTGCGGGTATTGCTGTCGCTGGACCGCTCCGACGATGAAGCGTTACTCAGCGCCTACCTGCGCTCCACGGTGATCGCCTTGCCGTTGTTGTTGATCCTGATCGGCATGGGCGCCTGGTGGCTGGTGCAACGCGGCTTGGCGCCATTGAAGCAGTTCAGCCATGTGGCGGCCCAAGTCACCACCCAGGACCTGACCCATCGGTTGTCTGTGGATAACCTGCCCAAGGAACTGGGCGAGTTGGCCCAAGGTTTCAACGTGATGCTCAATCGCCTCGATGCCGGGGTGCAGCAGCTGTCGCAATTCTCCGACGACCTGGCCCACGAACTGCGCGCGCCGTTGACCAACCTGATGGGCAAGGCCCAAGTGACCCTGTCCCGCGAGCGCCCTTCGGACGAGTACAAAGCCGGGCTGGAATCCTGCACCGAGGAAATGGAACGCCTGTCGCGCATCGTCTCCGACATGCTGTTTCTTGCCCAGGTCAGCCACCCGGCGGCACGGGCCGGGTTTGGCGCGGTGTCACTGGGGGACGAAGCGCAGCGGGTGATCGAACTGTTCTCCCTGAGTGCCGAGGACAAGCAGGTCACCCTGAGCCTGCGCGGCGACGCGTGGGTGACCGGGGATCGCCTGATGATCCAGCGCGCCATCTCTAACCTGCTGTCCAACGCGATCCGCCACACGCCCAGCGGCGCCAGCGTGTTGCTGCTGGTGGAAACCTACGACCAGAGCGTGGCGCTGTCGGTGGGCAACCCCGGCCGAGGCATAGAAACACAGCACCTGCCGCACCTGTTCGAACGTTTCTACCGCGCCGACAGCAGTCGCACCCGCGCCGAAGGCGGCACCGGGCTGGGACTGGCCATCGTGCAATCGATCATGCACCTGCACCAAGGGCACGCCGACGTCAGCAGCCAACCAGGGTGCTTTACGCGGTTCAGACTGGTGTTTCCCCTTCCTTGAACACGCCGTTTTTAGTGATCAGCCTTGTTGTGGTGACCGGGCTTATTGTGGTCACCGCACTTGTTGTGCCGATCGAGCTTATTGCGGTCACCGCACTTATTGTGCCGAGCGGGATTATTGTGGTGAGCGGGCTTGCCCCGCGCTGGGCTGCGAAGCAGCCCCAAAAACAGGCGCTGCGGTTTGTCTTGAAAACCTCGGTAGCCGGATTAGGGCCGCTTCGCAGCCCAGCGCGGGGCAAGCCCGCTCACCACAGACACTACAGAAGCCCCGCTTCAACTACTTCAAACATTGCCCTCTTCCTTGCGATGCGCCCACTGGTAAAACGCCGGCAACACCAACAAGGTCAGCAACGTGATCGGGCTTATTTTGGTCACCGCACTTGTTGTGGCGATCGAGCTTATTGCGGTCACCGCACTTGTTGTGCCGAGCGAGCTTATTGTGGTGAGCGGGCTTGCCCCGCGCTGGGCTGCGAAGCAGCCCCAAAAACAGGCGCTGCGGTTTGTCTTAAAAACCCCGGTGTCCGGATTAGGGCCGCTTCGCAGCCCAGCGCGGGGCAAGCCCGCTCACCACAGACACCACAGAAGCCCCGCTTCAACTACTTCAACCATTGCCCTCTTCCCTGCGATGCGCCCCCGGGTACAACGCCGGCAACACCAGCAAGGTCAGCAACGTGATCGGGCTTATTTTGGTCACCGCACTTGTTGTGGTGAGCGAGCTTATTGTGGTGAGCGGGCTTGCCCCGCGCTGGGCTGCGAAGCAGCCCCAAAAACAGGCGCTGCGGTTTGTCTTAAAAACCCCGGTAGCCGGATTAGGGCCGCTTCGCAGCCCAGCGCGGGGCAAGCCCGCTCACCACAGACACCACAGAAGCCCCGCTTCAACTACTTCAACCATTGCCCTCTTCCTTGCAATGCGCCCACTGGTACAACGCCGGCAACACCAGCAAGGTCAGCAACGTGATCGGGCTTATTGTGGTCACCGCACTTGTTGTGGCGATCAAGCTTATTGTGGTCACCGCACTTATTGTGCCGAGCGGGATTATTGTGGTGAGCGGGCTTGCCCCGCGCTGGGCTGCGAAGCAGCCCTGAAAACAGGCGCTGCGGTTTGTCTTGAAAAACTCGGTAGCCGGATTGGGGCCGCTTCGCAGCCCAGCGCGGGGCAAGCCCGCTCACCACAGACACCACAGAAGCCCCGCTTCAACTACTTCAACCATTGCCCTCTTCCTTGCAATGCGCCCACTGGTACAACGCCGGCAACACCAGCAAGGTCAGCAACGTGATCGGGCTTATTTTGGTCACCGCACTTGTTGTGGCGATCAAGCTTATTGTGGTCACCGCACTTATTGTGCCGAGCGAGATTATTGTGGTGAGCGGGCTTGCCCCGCGCTGGGCTGCGAAGCAGCCCCAAAAACAGGCGCTGCGGTTTGTCTTGAAAACCTCGGTAGCCGGATTGGGGCCGCTTCGCAGCCCAGCGCGGGGCAAGCCCGCTCACCACTGACACCACAGAAACCCCGCTTCAACTACTTCAACCATTGCCCTCTTCTTTGCGATGCGCCCACTGATACAACGCCGGCAACACCAGCAAGGTCAGCAACGTCGAAGAAATAATCCCCCCGATTACCACTGTCGCCAGCGGCCGTTGCACCTCGGCCCCGGTGCCGGTGGCCAGGGCCATGGGGATAAATCCGAGGGACGCCACCAGCGCGGTCATCAACACTGGGCGCAGTCGGGTAAGAGCGCCTTCGTTGATCGCCACCGACAATGAGCGCCCTTCCTCGCGCAGGTTGCGGATAAACGCAATCATCACCAGGCCGTTGAGCACCGCCACACCGGACAACGCGATAAAGCCCACCCCTGCCGAGATCGACAGAGGAATATCCCGCAGCCACAAGGCCATGATCCCACCCGTTAACGCGAACGGAATGCCGGTAAACACCAGCAGCCCGTCCTTGAGGTTGTTGAACATCATAAACAGCAAGCCGAACACCAGCAGCAACGCCACCGGCACCACGATGCGCAAGCGCTCGGAGGCTTCCTTGAGCTGTTCGAACTGGCCGCCCCAGGTGGTCCAGTAGCCCGCCGGTACTTTCACCTGATCGGTGATGGCCGCTTCGGCCTCTGCCACAAACGAACCAATATCGCGCCCACGCACGTTGGCGCTGACGATCACCAGGCGCTTGCCGTTCTCGCGGCTGATCTGATTCGGACCGAGCACCAGGTCCAGGCTGGCAACTTGGGACAAGGCAATAAAACCCAGTTGCCCGGAGGCCAGCGCCGGCACAGGGATCAGCAGCCGCGACAGGCCGTCGATATCGGTGCGCAGGGCGTCGGACAAACGCACAACCATGTCAAAACGGCGGTCGCCTTCATACAACGTACCGGCCTGGCGCCCACCGACGGCCACCGCAATAGTGTCCTGCACATCACCGACATTCAGGCCAAAACGCGCAGCCTTGTCGCGGTCGATATTGATGGTCAGCACCGGCAAACCGGAGGTCTGTTCCACCTTCACTTCCGAGGCCCCATCAAGCTTCTGCAAGGTCTCGGCGATTTCCCCGGCGGTCTTGTTCAACACCGCCATGTCATCGCCAAACACCTTGACCGCCACATCACTGCGTACCCCGGAGATCAGCTCGTTGAAGCGCAGTTGGATCGGTTGCGACAGTTCATACGCGCTGCCTGGCACGATCGCACTGGCGCGCTGAATGTCCGCAATCAGCGTTTCGCGGGTTTTGTCCGGATCGGGCCATTGGTCCTTGGGTTTAAGCATCACGTAGCTATCGGAAATATTCGGCGGCATCGGGTCAGAGGCGATTTCTGCGGTACCGGTGCGCGCAAACACCCGCTCGATTTCCGGCACCTGGGCCATCAATACTTTCTCAAGTTGCTGCTGCATCTGCACCGATTGCGTGAGGCTGGTGCCGGGCACACGCAGGGCCTGTTGGGCGAAATCGCCCTCGCTGAGGCTGGGGATAAATTCACTGCCCATGCGGCTGGCCACCGCGCCCGAACCGACGATGGTCAGCAGCGCCAGACCGAACACCAGCGGACGGCGCGTCATCACCCAATCCAGCACCGGCGCGTAGACCCGGCGTGCGCTGCGCATCACCAGGTTTTCCTCTTCCTTGACCTTGCCGGTGACAAACAGCGCAATCGCCGCCGGTACGAAGGTCACCGACAGAATCATCGCGCCCAGCAGGGCGATCACGACAGTGAAGGCCATGGGGTGGAACATCTTCCCGGCCACACCGGTGAGGGCGAAGATCGGCAGGTAGACGACCATGATGATCAACTGCCCAAAGATCAACGCACGCCGTGCCTCCTTGGCGGCGGCGAACACTTCGTGCAGGCGCTCGCTGCGGGTCAACAGACGACCGTGGCGCTGTTGCGCGTGGGCCAGGCGGCGGATGGCGTTCTCGACGATCACCACCGCGCCGTCGACGATAATGCCGAAGTCCAGCGCGCCGAGGCTCATCAGGTTGGCGCTGACTTTGTTGGTGAACATGCCGGTGAAGGTGAACAGCATCGCCAGGGGAATCACCATCGCGGTGATCAACGCCGCCCGGATATTGCCCAGGAACAGAAACAGCACCGCGACCACCAACAGCGCCCCCTCAAAGAGGTTCTTCTTTACCGTGGCAATGGCTTTTTCGACGAGGTTGGTGCGGTCGTAGACCGTCACCGCCACCACACCTTCGGGCAGCGAGCGGTTGATGTCTTCGAGTTTTTTCGCCACGGCCTGGGACACGCTGCGGCTGTTTTCGCCGATCAACATAAACACCGTGCCCAGCACCACTTCACGGCCGTTTTCCGTGGCGGCGCCAGTGCGCAGTTCACGGCCGATCTCGACCTGGGCCACATTACGCACGCGAATCGGCGTGCCGTCCGCAGACGTGATGACGATATTGGCGATGTCATCAATGGACGCCAATTGCCCCGGTGCGCGGATCAGCAGTTGCTCGCCACTGCGCTCGATATAACCGGCGCCGACGTTGGCGTTGTTGCGCTCCAGCGCGGTGACGAGATCGTTCAAAGTCAGGTTGTAGGCCGCCAAACGCTTGGGATCTGGGGCGATCTGGTATTCCTTGGCAAAGCCGCCGATGGTGTTGATCTCGGCCACGCCGGGCACGTTGCGCAGTTGCGGCTTGATAATCCAGTCCTGGATCACCCGCAGGTCCGTCGGTGTGTAAGGCGTGCCGTCGTCCTTGAGTGCGCCGTCCTTGGCTTCCACGGTCCACAGGAAGATTTCCCCAAGCCCGGTGGAGATCGGTCCCATCGCCGTTTCGATGCCGCTGGGCAATTGCTCGCGCGCGACTTGCAAGCGTTCGTTGACCAATTGACGGGCGAAGAACAGATCGGTGCCGTCCTTGAAAATCACCGTGACCTGGGACAAGCCGGAGCGCGACAGCGAACGCGTCTGCTGCAAACCCGGCAGACCGGCCATGGCAGTTTCGATGGGAAAGGTAATGCGCTGCTCGGTTTCCAATGGCGAGAAACCAGCCGCCGCCGAGTTGATCTGAACCTGCACGTTGGTGATGTCAGGCACCGCGTCGATGGGCAATTTCTGATAGCTGGCGATGCCGACACCGGCCATCAACAGCACCGTCAGCAGCACGATGATGCGCTGCTCAATGGCGAATTGGATAAGGCGCTCAAACATGGGGAATCACTCGCAGGATCAATGGGCGTGCTCGGCCGAGCCTTTGCCCAGTTCGGACTTGAGGATGAAGCTGCCGACCGTGGCCACCTGCTCGCCGGCGTCCAGCCCCTGGCGCACTTCGACGTAGCCGTTTTCACTGACGCCCAGTTCAAGATGGCGAGTGATAAAACCGTCCGGGGTGCGCACGAACACCGAGGGTTTGTCCTCGACGGTCTGGATCGCTTCCTGCGGTACGGTGACCTTGGCCTGGGCGGTGTCCGTGGCCAGTTGCACCGTGACAAACAGCCCAGGGCGCCAGGCATCGTCAGGGTTGGGCACGCTCACGCGCACGGTGGCGGTGCGCGTTTGCTCGCCGAGTAGATTGCCGACGTAGGCCACGGTGCCGCGCACGTGGGTACCCATTTCCGTGGAACTGACGGTCACCGGTTTGCCGATGCGAACCTTGTTCAAGTCCTTGGGAAACACGCCGAAGGTGACCCACACCTGGGACAAGTCCGAGAGGGTAAAGGCGTTACTGGTTTCGCTCACGACCTCGCCAACACCGAGGTGTTTTTCAACCACCACACCGGCAAACGGCGCACGCAGCTCATACCGATTACCGCCGACCAACACCGCACTGCCGCTGAGGGCGGTCATCTTCTGGCGGGCATTGTTCAGTGCGATTTCGGCCTCTTGCAGGGCCTGGCGCGCCAGCAGGTAATCCTGCTCGGCGGAGATCTTGTCCTGCCATAACTGGCGCTCACGCTGGAAGGTCGTACGCGCCAGTTCCACCCGGCGCTCGCTGGCAGCCAGCTCGCTGCGCTGGTCAGAAATCTGTTGGCTGGCGATCACCGCCAGCAACTCGCCCGCCTTCACTGATTGACCGAGATTGACCTTCACCGACTCCACAACCCCGGCAGCACGCGGGACGATGTGCGAGGTGCGGTCTTCGTCAAACCGCACTTCTCCCGGCAGCGTCAGCAAAGTACTGATCGGCCTGGGTTGGGCCTGGGCAAGTTGAATGCCGGCAGCCTCGATTTGCTGCGCGGTGAGTTCGAGTGCGCCTTCTTCTTCCTCGGCATTTGCCAGGCTGGACAGCATCAGGCCCAAGGCGACGGCAAGCGCCACGCCGTGTTTTCTATTCATAGGGGACTCCAGAAAAAATCAGAACCGGGCGAGGTCGCCGTAAATCCGCTCGATGCGCAGCCAGGCGTCGGTGGCCTGGGAGGTGGCCGTCAGGTATTGGGTGCGTGCCGCAATCAGGGTGCGCTGGGCGTCGAGCACGTCGAGGAAGTTGAACTTGCCCATCTCGAAGCCACGGGTGGCGGCGTCTACCGCGCTTTGGGCGGCGGGGAGGATCTGCTGGTTGAACGCGCGCACCTCGTTATTGGCGGCTTGCCACAGGTCGAGGGCCTGGCGGGTTTCGGTGCGCAGGCGAAGTTCGGCGGCATTGCGCAGATCGCGGGCCTGATCAGCGCGGCGGGTGGCGGCAAGCACGTTGCCCTGGTTGCGGTTGAACAGCGGGATCGGCATCGACACCCCCACCAGGTTCACGCGCTCGCGCACGCTGGCGTCGTATTGGCTGCCGATGGACACATCGAGATCGGGAATCCGCTGGGCTTTTTCCAGGCCCACATTGGCCTCGTTCTGCAGGATCTGCAGTTCGGCCAGGCGCAGCTCGGTGGTTTGCTCAAGGCGCGCCAGCAATTGCGCAGCGGGCGGCAACGCGGGTGTGGATTGACTTGGCGGGGCGACGGACGCGAAGTCGGCGCTGGCGCTGCCCGTGCTGGCGGCCAGGCGGCGATAGGCGTCGGTAAGGCCGATCTGTGCGCGGTTGAATTCCAGGCGGATTTCCGACAACTGCACTTGCGCGCGCGTGGCTTCCACCGGAGACGACTTGCCTGCGGTGACGCGACCATTGGCGATCACCAGACCACGCTCGGCCAAGGCCAGGGAGCGTTGCGCCAGATCGAGCCGCTCCTGGGCGCGAAGGGCCGCGTAATAGCTGTCGATCACGTCAGTGCGCAGGCTGTTGCGGCGCTGTTCCAGGGTCAGCGCGGCGGCGTCCTGAGTACGGGAAGCGACATCGATGCGTGCACCGCGCTTGCCGCCCAGTTCCAGAGTCTGGCTGAGCTTGACGGTGGTGGTGCGTGAGTCGCGGCGAGTGTCTTCGGCGTCCCAGGAAGCGACCGGATTGGGGATCAGCCCAGCCTGTTGGCGACCACCCGCAGCGATGTCAATTTCCCACTGCGCAGCGGCCAGGTCCGGGTTGTTGGCGAAGGCGTTTTGCAGGGCGCTATCGAGGGTCAGGGGTTGCGCCAGGGCCGCGTTTGCAGCCAACCACAACACTGTCGCCCCCATCAGTTTTTTAACGGAAATTGCCATAACGAGAGTTCCACGGCCATGAAGTCCAAGCGCTGGCAATGTAGCGCTCGCGACTTATCAGGTCGGTGGAGCAAAGATTACAAAATCGACAGCAAGGGCTCTGGGGCGGGCTTTTTCGTTGACGCTGCAAACGACCGTTTCAGTGACCAGGTTGATCAGTGCTCGGGCACGTTCCTAGCTGATCTTCACGCGGCTAACGTGTGACGCTTGCCAAACAGCGCCACACTCGCCACCCCCACCGCCCCCATCACCACGCAATACCCCACGCAAATCCATGGGCTGGTAGGCATTAACGCGATCAGCATCAGCGGTGTGGTGCTCGCCCACAGCGCATAGGCAATGTTGTAGGTAAAGGAAATCCCCGACACCCGCACCTGCGCCGGAAACAGCCCCACCATCACCGAAGGCACCGCACCCACCACGCCGCAGCTCAAGCCCGCCAAGGCGTACGCCGCGCCCAGCCACACGCCGCCATTGATCAGGCTGGCGTACAACACCGCGATGCCCATTGGCAGCAACAGGCTGTAAACCAGCACCGCGCGCCAGGCGCCGATGCGGTCAACCAGCAGGCCGGCGAGGACGCAGCCGATGTTCAGGAACACGATGCCCAAGGCGCTCAGGGCGAAGGTGTGGCTGGGGCTCATGCCGAAGGTTTTTTGCATCATGGTCGGGGTGATGACGACAAGGACCACCACCGCAGAGGTGAGCACACAAGTGAGGATCATCGCCGGCAACAATACGGCGCGGTGGTCGCGCAGTACGGTGCGCAGGGGCAGTTCGGCAGCGGCTTGGCGGCGGGCCTGCATTTCGAGGAACACCGGGGTTTCGCTGAGCCAGCGGCGCAGCCATACGCCGATCACGCCGAACACACCGCCGAGCAGGAACGGGAAACGCCAGGCGTAATCGAGGATTTCGGCCGGGGTGAAGACTTGCGCCAGCAGCGTGGCCGTCAAGGCACCGAGCAGGTAACCGAAGGTCAGGCCAGCTTGCAGGAAGCCCAACGCATACCCACGGTGATTGCGCGGTGCGTGCTCGGCGACGAAGGTCCAGGCACTGGGCACTTCGCCGCCCACCGCCGCGCCTTGCAGCACGCGCAGCGCCAGCAGGATCAGCGGGGCGAAATAACCGATTTGCGCGTAGGTCGGCATAATCCCGATCAGCAGGCACGGCAGCGCCATCATCAGGATGCTTAGGCTGAACACGCGCTTACGCCCCAGGTGGTCAGCAAAATGCGCCATCAGGATCCCGCCCAACGGGCGCGCCAGGTAGCCGGTGACGAAGATGCCGAAGCTTTGCAGCAGGCGCAGCCACTCGGGCATTTCCGGGGGGAAAAACAGTTGGCTGAGGGTCAGCGCAAAAAACACGAAAATAATGAAATCGTAGATTTCCAAGGCACCGCCCAAGGCGGCTAGGCCCAGGGTTTTGTAGTCGGAGCGGGAAAAACGCTGCGCCTGTGAGGAAAAGGTGGCAGTCATGTAGAGGCTCGGCAGACAAACAAAATGGCGTGCAGGTTATGAGGTGAGCCGAAGGATGGCAATCGCCGCAGATATATTTGTTTTCCTCATGGATCGATGAAGATAACTGCATTCCCATATCAATGGCCGTGGAGGAACATGCGCGAAAACTGCCGCCCTCATAATAAATACAAGAGGTATGACCCGTGGCCGATGCTATCGAAGAAAGCCGCTATGCCCGATTTGCCCTGCGCTGTTCCAACTTCGCCGAACGCTGGTTCCCTGACTCCTGGGTATTTGCAGCCCTCGCGGTGATCATCGTCGCTGTGGCGACCCTGGGCATGGGCGCTGCGCCCACCGAGGCCGCCAAGGCGTTTGGCGATGGGTTCTGGAGCCTGATCCCGTTCACCATGCAGATGGCCTTCGTGGTGATCGGCGGTTACGTGGTCGCCAGTTCGCCGCCGGCAGTGAAACTGATTGACCGCCTGGCGCGCATCCCCAAGAACGGCCGTTCGGCCGTGGCCTGGGTGGCGTTGATTTCCATGGTCGCGTCGTTGCTCAACTGGGGCCTGTCCCTCGTGTTCGGCGGCTTGCTGGTACGGGCACTGGCGCGGCGTACGGATCTGCGCATGGATTACCGCGCCGCGGGTGCTGCGGCCTATCTGGGCCTGGGCGCGGTGTGGGCACTGGGCTTGTCGTCGTCGGCCGCTCAATTGCAGGCCAACCCGGCCAGCTTGCCGCCGTCGATTCTGTCGATCACCGGGATGATCCCGTTTACCGAGACCATCTTCCTGTGGCAATCCGGCGTGCTGTTACTGGCGCTGATCGTGGTGTCGCTGATCATCGCCTATGCCACCGCGCCCGGCCCGAACAGTGCCCGTGACGCCAAGGCCTGCGGCGTCGACCCAGCCTTCAACCTGCCCAAGCCGCAAGCACCGACCCGGCCTGGCGAATGGCTGGAACACAGCCCGCTGCTGACCATCTTGTTGGCGCTGCTGGCGGCCGGTTGGCTGTTCCATGAGTTTTCGACCAAACCGGCGATCAGCGCCATCTCGGGACTCAACACCTACAACTTCCTGTTCATCATGGCCGGCGCCCTGCTGCACTGGCGCCCGCGAAGCTTCCTGGATGCCGTGGCGCGCGCAGTGCCGACCACCACTGGGGTGCTGATTCAATTTCCGCTGTACGGCTCGATTGCGGCCCTGATGACGGTGGTTAAAGGCGGCGACGGCCAGACCCTGGCGCACCATATCTCGACCTTCTTCACCTCCATCGCGTCCCACGACACCTACGCGCTGCTGATGGGCGTGTACTCGGCGGTGCTGGGCTTCTTTATTCCGTCGGGCGGCGGCAAGTGGATCATCGAAGCACCGTACGTGATGCAGGTGGCCAATGACCTGCAATACCACTTGGGCTGGGCGGTGCAGATCTACAACGCAGCCGAGGCGCTGCCGAATTTGATCAACCCGTTCTATATGTTGCCGCTGCTGGGTGTGTTGGGGCTGAAGGCACGGGATCTGATCGGTTTTTCGTTTGTGCAGTTGCTGGTGCACACACCGCTGGTGTTGTTTTTGCTGTGGGCATTGGGGACAACGTTGAAGTATTTGCCGCCAGTAATGCCGTAGGTCACGATGTTTCTGATGAAACGCATAGGGGTTGTCCCACGCCATGCGGCGACAACCCCTGACTCCTCCTGCCAGCGCCCTTGATTAACCTGACCCGGATAAATCCTCACACTAGACCAAGGAATATCCGATGACCCCTCTATCCAAGACCCTGGAAACGCTGCTCAACGAAATTTACCAGGACGACAACGTATCGTTCGTCGAGTACAAGACCCTGCGCGACGAGGCCGATCGGCGCATGGACGCTGTTATCAAGGAGTTCGGCCTGCACAACAACGTGACGGCCTTCCAGAAAGCCATCGATGTGGCCATGCAGTTGCTGCAGACCAGCGTCATCGACGCCAAGAAAGACAAACTGACCGACACGGGCGAGGCCATCGTAAAAGATGCGATAACAGCCCAAGTAGAGTACTTGCGTGCCGGCAGCCAGTTGGCGCTGCGGCTGCTTTAAGCGCCTGTCTTCGTTCCGTCATATTGCGTTGCTACCGTCCTGCGAAATATCTTGCAACAACTCGCCAGCAAGGACTCCCGCAATGAGTGACGAGCACGAAGACCGCCCTTCCCCTGATTCCATCCCCCAACCATCTGTAGACAGCAGCCGCCGGCGTTTCCTGGGTGGTGCGGCGGTGTTGGGGGTGGGTGCGACCTTGAGTGCCTGCGGCAACACCAGCGAAGCGCCCGGAAAACCGGTAGCGCGACCGCTCACACCTCAAGAGCTGGACAAGGCCTTGCACGACCAGGTGAAAACCGTGGTAGTGATCTATGCCGAGAACCGCAGTTTCAACAATCTCTTTGTTTGCGGATTTCCCAGGTGTCGAGAAACCGCTCTCCGCGCTTTCCGCGACCGATACTCAGCAACGCGACCGCGACGGCAGCCTGTTGACCACCCTGCCACCGACCTGGGGCGGTGTGCTGCAAGTCGGTCCGCAAACCGTGGACGGGGTGACCTACCCCAGCGAAGTGCAATTCCAGGAAAACCTGCCCAACGCCCCTTTCGACCTCAAGGGCCCGAGTGGCGAGGACCTGCCCTTGAGCCTTGTCACCCGCGACTTGTGGCATGTGTTTTACCAGAACCAGATGCAGATTAACGGCGGCAAGAACGATGGCTTCGTTGCCTGGGCGGACTCCGGCGGGCTGGTGATGGGCCGTTACGCCCAAAGCCGCTATTCCCTGCGCCTGTGGGACGTGGCCAAGGAGTTTGTGCTCTGCGATAACTTCTTCCAGGGCGCTTTCGGCGGTTCATTCCTTAACCATCAATACCTGATCAGCGCTACGGCGCCGGTGTATCCGAACGCAGCAGCGTCGGTGGCCAAGGCGCAGATCGCCACGCTGCAAAGCGATGACCCCATCGACACGCGCCTCAAACCGCTGGAAAAATCTCCAGCAAGCGCCATGACCGGTCCACCGCAATTCGGCCCCAGCGCGCTGACGCCGGACGGTTACGCAGTAAATACCCTGGCCCCGCCCTACTGGCCGACCTGGATTCGCGACCCGCAGAATCCGGACTATTCCAAGCCCGACCTGCCCAACGTGCTGGTGCCACAGACCCACGAGCACATCGGCGACAAGCTGTCGAAAAAAAACGTCGACTGGGCTTGGTACGCCGGAGCCTGGCAAGCGACGCTGGATCAGTTCAAGGATTCGGGAGGTATTCCGAAAATCCCGAATTTCCAATACCACCACCAGCCGTTCAACTACTTCAAAAAACAGGGCCCCGAGAACCGTGCCGAGCGCGACAAGCGCCTGCGCGATGGGGGATTGGGCGATGAGTCCAGCACCAACAAGTTTTTCGCCGATGCCCAGGCCGGCAAGCTGCCGGCGGTGACGTTCTATAAACCCCAGGGCAACCTGAACATGCACGCTGGTTACGCCGACGTGGCCTCGGGCGATCGCCATATTGCCCGCGCCTTGAAGGTACTGCAGGAAAGCCCACAGTGGAAAAACATGGTGGTGGTCGTCACCGTCGATGAAAACGGCGGCTGGTGGGACCACGTCGCACCGCCTAAGGGTGATCGCTGGGGCCCTGGCACGCGGGTTCCGGCGCTGGTGGTATCGCCGTTCGCACGTAAAGGCACGGTGGACCATACGGTATACGACACCGCATCAATCCTGCGATTGATCACCCGAGTCTTCCAATTGGAGACGCTGGACGGTCTCAAACAGCGCGATGATGCAATGATCGCCCGTGGTCAGAAGCCCATGGGCGATTTGAGCAACGCGTTGCAGTTCAACGTGTAGGACGCTTATCCAATAGCGACACGCCCAGCGATTTAGCACGCGGTTTTCCTGGTCAGCCGCTACTGTGAGGAGGTGGGCTTTCATCCCGCGCAGACGGGCTTTCGCTGACAAGGAACCAACTATGCTTACATCGACCAGGCTGTATTTGACCCTGGCCGCACTGATGGCCAGTGCGGTCATTCAAGCCGATATCGAAGTACCGCTGGGCAGCACGCAGCGTGTCACCCAGTTGTTCGCTTACCCCAACAACTGCAACGTCATCTGCTTTCGGCCTTGGACGCTGGAGCAGACCGTCGAGCACTACCTGAACCAGAGCGTGCAGCGCGACGGCTACAGCCGGGCCAAGGTCAGCGTCAAAGTCCATGATGGCCTGGTGGCCGCGACCTTCAGCGGCGTACCTGACAGTTATGGCCAGCCCCTGACGGCACTGCTCAATACCGCCGACCTCGCCTACCAAGGCGCCAGCAAGCTCAACAGCGACGGTAAATGGGCGTTTAACTGGTACCTGTTCCTGCCGTTGGGCATGGCGTTGGAAAACCGCAAAAGCATCGAGTTGATGCACTTCCCGCCGGACTACTCACTCACTCAGGCACAGGATTACCTGGAATCGAAAACCACGGATCGCTGGGCCGACTTGCTCACCGACAACGGGGTGCCGGCCGCCGAAACCCCGGCCTACCAGACCATGATCGACATCGCCCCCATCGCCGCACCGTCCACGGCGGGCAAAGAGCTGGAGGGCGTCTACAGCTACTTCACCAATTATCAGACCCGTATGGTCAAGGAACTGAGCCTCCAGCCCGACGGCTCGTTGCCGATGGTGGCGTTCGGGGCACCGGTGCGTAGTTGGATCAAGCAGCAATACGGACAAACCGTGAATGTGCTCGGGCTGGCGCAGATAAGCCCGGCCGAGGGCAAAAGCGTTTCAGTACTGGGTTCCAACCATCCCAGCTACATCTGGTATGCAGCCGACCCCGAGTCTTATGACGGCGATGAGCAAAAGGCCGACGAGGCGGGCTTGAAGGTGATGGGCCAGGATCTTAGCGCCGCCTGCTGGCAGGCCGGGATGGGCCAGAAACCGGCGAGCGATCCGAATGTGCTGCTTAAAGCCTGCATGAATACCTGGCAGGTCACGCGCAAAGAACAGACCTGTGAATTGTTCTACACCTCGGTGCGCAAACTGAGCCAGGAGCAAGCCAATGCCAAGTGTGCAACGCCAGCAATAAAAACTCAGTTGAAACAATTGAGGAACGCCGCTCCTGCCCCCGTCAACACGGAACCTGCGTTGTAAATCCCACAAAAAAAAGATCCGATTTCTACTGTCAGATTTGACAGTAGAAATCGGATCCAACTTAAGCGAATGTTTAGCCGCGCCCATCCGCTGCAAGACTGGTAGTCAGACACCACCCGCAGGTCGATGCAGCCTAACCAAGGAGAGTTATGAAAACTCAGGCCATGGACAAGGCTAGAACTGCTGTGACTGAATGCTTATATCCGTTCAAGACGCTGCGAATTGAGCAAGGCTACCCCTCGTCCGAGCATTTCAAAGTCGTAAGCACCGCAAATGACATGGAAGGCGGGGTCAAGGCGCGCACAGCCTTTGACAGCCGCATACGCATTGCTCATGTCTCCGGCTATGCCGTGGGCGAGAGACGCCCGCATACGCTGCAGCTATCACCGCGCATCCACTTGTACGATTGCTGGTTCTGCGGCCTGTTGCGGCACTCCTGCAATCCGAATGTATTCTTCGACACGACGTACCTGGAACTCTGGACCGTGCAACCTATCGCCGCCGGCGCCTGGCTGACCCTGGACTACGCGAGCACTGAGGACGTGCTGTTCCGGCAGTTCGCTTGCCAATGCGGCGAACTGAACTGCCGGGGCTGGATCACTGGCAGCCAGGAGCCATTGAACGCCGAAGGCCAAGCGTTCATGGCGCAGTGGCGAATGCGCAAACGACCTTAGGCTTCGCCCAACGGCCGCAAGCGATATTGCGGCGGTAGTTGCTCGAAGCCACTGATGGTGGTGTTCAAACTCTTCCAGCGGCCATCCTTGATGCCGTAGATGCAACCATGGATCGACAGGCTTTGCCCCCGGTGCCAGGCGTTTTGCACAATGCTGGTGTGGCCTACGTTGGCCACCTGCTGAATCACGTTCAGCTCGCACATGCGATCGACGCGTTCCTCTTCGGTCGGCAATTGGGCCAGCACGTCGCGGTTTTCGTAATACAAGTCGCGAATGGTGCGCAGCCAGCCGTCGATCAGGCCGAACTGGCGATCCTGCATAGAAGCACGCACACCGCCACAGCCATAGTGGCCGGTAACAAGGATGTGTTTGACCTTGAGCACGTCGACCGCGTACTGGATCACCGACAGGCAGTTGAGGTCGGTGTGCAACACAACGTTGGCCACGTTGCGGTGCACGAACAGATCACCCGGCAGCATGCCGACGATCTCGTTGGCCGGTACGCGGGCGTCGGAGCAGCCGATCCACAGGTATTCCGGGGTTTGCTGGCGGGCGAGCTTGGCGAAGAATTCGGGATCTTCCTGTTTGATCGCGTCCGCCCAGCGTTCATTGTTATCAAGCAGGTCTTGTAGTTCGTTCATCAGGGAAAGCCTCAGGAATGATGCGCAGTTTTGTGACTGACGACCTTTCGTCCAGGTCACGCGATGCGCAAATTAGCTTGAATCTTTGGCGAGCCGTGCCTGTCCACACACTATAAGCCCCACAGTATGAGGATTGGCCATGACTGAATCACGACGTCCCTACGGCGCTACACAGCCCGAACCGATTGACGACAACGAAGATCGCATGGGCTCGATGCGCGAGCTGGATTTTGACGAGGAGGCGCCGACGGCGGAAATCGGCGATGAAATCCCGCCCCGCGAACGCGAACACCTGATGCCCGACGAACGGGTACGTGAAGCCGGTCTGACTGGCGCTTCGACGGATGACCACGAGCCGACCGATGACGATATGAGCCCGGAAACCCTGATCCATGAAGATGGCGCACGGGATGCCCGGGAGGCGGGTGAAGACAACCCGGCAGATTTTGACCTGAGCATTGTGGATGAAGATGAAATTGGCGGCGGCAATGGCCTGGATGAAGCGGAGCTGGCTGATCTGGACCCGGTAGACGGAAACCGCTGACACTGCGCAAATCCAAATGTGGGAGGGGCGGTAAGACGATTCGACTTGCCTCTCCCACACTGGATCGCGTGTTTAATCGACCAAAGTGCAGGCCATGACGACCGCATCTTCGCGCCCGCCGACAGCCGGGTAGTAGTCCCGGCGACGCCCAATCTCGTTGAACCCATAACGCTCATACAGACGGAACGCGCCGGTATTGCTGTCGCGCACTTCCAGGAAGCATTCGCGTGCCTTGGCAGCATAAGCGCGGGACATCAGGTGCTCCAGCAACGCCAAACCCAGGCCACGGCCCTGGTTTTCCGGTTTGACAGTGATGTTCAGCAAATGCGCCTCATCAAGGATGATCTGCACTACGCCGTGGCCCACTTGCTGCTCGCCTTCGAACATCAGCCAGATCTGGTACTTGCCCAGCCCATCGAGAAAGATCCCGCGAGTCCAGGGGTGGCTGAACGCCGCGTATTCGATTTTCAGCACGGCATCGAGGTCAGCCTCGGTCATCGGGCGGAAGGATAAAGCCTCACTCATCGGTTGTTTTCCAGCGCGCCATCAGCCGGCGCATGGCTTGCCAGACATCAGCCTTACGCTGTGGCTCTTCCATTAATAATTCCAGGCCCGGCAGGGCCCATACAGAACCCAGGCCCTCGACCTGCAGTTCGCGGTACCAGGACTCGGCATTCGCCTCGCCGGCAAACCGCACGGCGGGGAGGCCGATCAGCCACAGGCAGACACAGGGTTCGTCTTCCAGGCGCGCCGAGACAAAGCCTTGCACAAAGTCCCGCGCCGCTTCAGGGCCTTGGTCCATGGTGCCGCGTACCAACAGCGGCCAGCGTACCGGGTCCCCGACGATTTGCGGGCTGTCAGGCAGACCCGCAGCGCGCAGCATGTCTTTGAGCAGCATGTAGGCGGGGTCGCGCGTCTGGAAGCGTTCACCGGTGGGCAATTCCACCAACAGCAGACAGCGCCCGGCCCGCAGCAATTGCAGGGCAAAGCGCGGCGGCGGCACTACCGGGGCCTTGACCACCGGGGCTTCTGCTTCGGCGACCACGGGCTTGGCCACCGGCGACGGACGTGGCACTTCGATCTTGGTGCGTTCGACCGCCGGGCGCGCCTGCGGCTCTGGCTTGACGACTGCCACCGGTGCAGCGGCCTCCTCGCCCGAAGTCTCGAACGCGTCATAAGGCTCAAGCGCCTGCAGCAACTCGGGCCGCGACGGCGCGGCAAACGGCAGTTCGGTGCGGGGCAGCCAGTTGACCACCTGCATGGCGGTCAAGTAAGCGCGACGTCGGGACTCGATAAGCACAGCTCGGCCACTTGTGGATAAGTAAAGAGCGGGGATTCTACCGCTGTTCGGTAACAATCGCCCACTGCGCACTGACCGGCTGTGGATAAATCCCACGCCTGATGCAGTACAATCGCGACTTTTAATCGCCAACCAGCCGGCCATTCCCATGATCGAACCCAAGCGCGTCCTGCGCGCCCTCGCCGAACACTGGGCCTTACTTGAGCCACTGTGCGAACACTTCGACCAAGGCACCCTGAGCCTGAGCGAGCTGCGCGCACAACTGGCCGCCCAACAACTGGACAGCACGCCCCAGGACATCACTAGCCTGCTGGACGTGTGGATTCGCTTGGATATCCTGGTGCCTGTCGCCAAGAGCCCGAACCGTTTCGAGCTCAACGCGCAGATCCACGACTTCCTGGCGTATCTTCGCAAGGAGCACCGGCTTGGCCTGTGCCTGGAAATCGAAGCTTACCTGCGCCACCTTGAGCGCCTGGCCGGTTATATCCAGGACGCCTTCGACATCCGCGATGGTCACGACCTGGCCCGCCAACTGCGCCTGCTGGATATGCGCGTGCGGGATGTGCTGAAAAAACTCGCCAACGACGAACAAGCCCTCGCGGCCGTGGCCGACCGTGCCAAGACCAGCGACCGGCAGATCCCGTTGCGCCAGCGTTACGCCGAAGTCCTGGCGACCTGGGACGAATATGTCGAACCGATGATCCAGTTGGTGAACGCCGACGGCGCCTTCGAGCAAGGCGTGCGCAAGGTCGAGAATGTGCTGCTACGCATGCTCACCGAGCAGCAGCGCCTTGGCCACCTGGTGGACGACGACATGCTGCTGCGCACCCACGCGCGCATCCTCGAAATGCAGACCAGTGCCCAACTGACCTTGCGTCATGCGCGGGAGCTGCTGTTGCCGCTGCGAGAGGAAGCACGCCGGCACAATGCCGTAACCCGTGGCGCCGCGCTGGCATTATCGGCCATCCGCCGTAAAGGCCTGGACGCTGTGCCGCAGGCGGCGATGCCCATGTTCACCCGGCCGCAAAGCACCTTCCTGGGCAGTGCCAGCCAGGTCGAGGCCTATGTGTACGCCCTGGCGAATTTCGAGCCGAAACCGGCGCGATTCCCCAAGGCGCACAAATCCCACAAGGGCGAAGCCCAACGCGCGCCGCGTACGGTCAAGGAAATGCTGGAGCGTTGCGAAGATGCTCTGCCGATGCCGGACCTGATGAACTGGCTGCTGGAGCAGGAACCGGACGGCGCCACCGACGAATTGCTGTACTGGTTCTCGCGGCTCTCGCGGGAAAAACGCTTCAAGCGCGAACGCCTGGAACGCCGCGATTACCACACACACGAGCACCAGGTCAGCCTGCGCTCCTTCGCCCTGCTCCCGGCCAGCACCGACTCCGCCGAGAATTCTGCGAGCACCCCTTATGCATCTTGATCTATCCGAACTGTCCCAGCTGGCGCCGATCTTTCGCGAGCTGTTCAAGGGTTACCACGTCAGCCGCCGCGACCCGGAGCTGTACGCGCAACTGTCAAACTTCCAGGACCAGTACCGCACGCTGTTCCGGGCGCTGGGTTTTGAGCTGGTCTGCGATACACGAGGCTTCTACTACTTCGTGCCGGACTCCGCGATCGCCAGCGCGCAAGTCAACAAGACAGCGCAGCGCCTGGCGCTGTTCACCTTCATCATCGTCGAGCACTTGGCCGACCAGGGCCGCGATCCGATCGCCGTGCTCGACGGCGGCAGCCTTGGACGGGATGAGCTGCCGTCGCTGCTGGAAAAATACCGCGATCTGTTTATCCAGGCCGAAGTGCAGACCCAGGAAGAACTCGAAGAAAAAATCATGCGCCGCATGACGCAGTTGGGTTTTGCCAGCGAAGACAACGGCATCTATCGCTTCCTGCCGCCGATGCACCGTTTCCTCGACGTGTGCCTGTCGGTGCAACAAGACCGTGACCTCGCCGCCAGCGTGCACAGCGTATTGCCATTGCCAGCGCCAGTGATCATCGACGAAGACAGCGATGAAAAACTGCTGAAAACCGATGATCCGCTGGACCTAAGCGACTTCGCAGAAGAAAGCGAAGAAGACGCACTGGCCCGTGCCATTGCCGAAGAACAGGAGACCGACGCATGAGCAAGGAACGCTACGGCATCCGCCGCTTCGCCCTATTGAACACCGCCGGTTACAGCCTCGGTTTGTTCCCCCTGGAAGAGCCGCTATCGGTGTATGGCGCGAACAACCTGGGTAAATCCGCATCGATCAACGCCTTGCAGTTCCCGATCCTGGCGCGCATGTCGGACATGAGTTTCGGCAAGTACACGTTGGAGCAATCGCGCCGTTTCTACTTTGCAACCGACACCAGCTACATCCTGGTGGAAGTGTCCCTGCCCCACGGTCCGCACGTGATCGGTGTGGTAGGACGCGGCCCGGGTGGCGGTTTCGGTCACCAGTTCTTCGCTTACGCGGGCAAGCTGGACCTGGCTCACTACCAAAAGAACGACACGTGCCTGCGTCAGAAAGAACTGTTTACCAACCTTGAGCGCGAGGGTCTGAAAGCCTACGAACTCAAGCCGGATGAACTGCGCCGTTTGCTGGTGGGCGGCCACACGTCGATCCCCCTGGACCTTACGCTGATCCCGCTGCGTTCCACCAGCGAACAGAGTCTGAAGACCTTCCGCGCGCTGTTTATCAACTTGCTGCATATGCGCGAAATCACGGCGGCCAAGCTCAAGCAATTGTTCCTCGATGCCTTCGAACACAGCCTGCGTTCCGGCAGTGTGGACTACATCGCCGCGTGCGAAGAAGCCTTCCGCGATGTGCGACGTATGGAACAGGATTACAACTCCCTGGTCGCAGCCGGCCCGTTGGTCGAGGCACTGGCCAATGGCGTTCGGCAGCGCGACACATTGCGCGGCAAACTGCATCGCCTGTCGCCATTGCTCGACTCGTTGCTGGGCACCTGGTCGGACTACGCCAGTGCACGTAAGGAAGAGCTGACGATCCAGGCCGAACACTATCGCAACGAGCAGGACGCGCTGCAGAACGACCAGCGTGGCGGCACCCAAGAGCTGATGCGCCTGGAGCGTGAGATCAGCGGCATCCAGCGTTGGTTGGGCGAGCTGTCGGTGCTCAAGCATCGCTTTGCCCTGGTGGATGACGTGAAGGTCCTGGAGCAACAACTGCTGGCGGCCAAGGATGCTCACGATGAACTGGCCGGCGCTTTGGCGCAGTCACGCCAGTTCAGCGCCGAGGATTTGGACGAGCGTCTGCGGGATCTGGAAAAGCGTTTGAAGTCGGTCAAGCAGCAGCTTGATCACGCAGACAACAACAGCTACGCCAAGCTGCGGGAAGAATTCTCACAGCAGGATGTCGAGCGTCTGATGCGTCTGTTCAACAGTTCGTTGTTCAGCCTCCCGTTGGGTGAACACGGCATCACGCTGGATGAGGACGGCCAGTGGGTCAAATCCCTGGAGCAGATCCTCGATGGCTTCAAGGGCGAGCGTTTCGAAGTGCCGGGGCTGTCCATCGACATCTCGCACATCGAACCACCGGCGTTGCAGGCCCTGGCAGATCGCGCCGCATTGCGCGACCAGAAAGAGCGCCTGGAAAAAGAACTCAAGCAGCTCAAGACGCAGCAGGCTGTAACTTCCGACCGCGCGGCGAGCAAGACCCAAACCGAGGCGCTATACCTGCAAGTGCTGGACGCGCAAAAGGCCTTGGAAGATTTCCGCCGTGCGCAAACCCTGAGCGCCGAAGAAGGCGAGAAGCTGGAAAACCTGGCGCAGATGGAAGCCGCTCAGGACGAGTTGAAGCGGTCCAGTGATGCATTTACCGAGCGCGTTCAGCAACTGTCGGCCAAGCTCCAACTGGTCGGTCGGCAGATCGGTGATATGGAAGCCAAACAGCGTACGCTTGATGACGCCTTACGCCGTCGTCAGTTGCTTCCGGCGGACTTGCCGTTCGGTACGCCGTTCATGGATCCGGTCGACGACTCCATGGACAACCTGTTGCCATTGCTCAACGACTATCAGGACAGCTGGCAAGGTCTGCTGCGCGCTGATGGCCAAATCGAGGCGCTGTATGCGCAGGTGCGCCTCAAGGGCGTCGCCAAGTTCGACAGCGAGGATGATGTCGAGCGTCGCCTGCAACTGTTGATCAATGCCTATGCGCACCGCACCGATGAGGCGCTGACCCTCGGCAAGGCCCGCCGTGCGGCGGTCACTGATATCGCGCGGACCTTGCGTAACATCCGTAGCGACTACGACAGCCTTGAGCACCAACTGGCGCTGTTCAACCGCGAGATCAACAAGCGCCAGGTGTCCAACCTGCAAAGCTTCCGTATCGTGCTGGCGCCGAATAAGGAAGCCCTCAAGCATATCGACCAGATCATCCACAGCGCGGGTCAGTACGAGGAAGGTGAAACCTTGTCGGTCTTCGACCTCAGCCAAAGCGCCGAGCAAGACAACAAGAACGAAGAGGCCAAGGAATACCTCGCACGCCTGGTGGCGGCTAACCATAACCAACTGGGCCTCAAGGATCTGTTCGAGCTGGCTTTCGAGATCACCAAGGTGCATGGCCAGCCGGTGATTCACACCGACATCGACGGTGCAGCATCCAACGGCACCACCATGACCATCAAGGCGCTGACCAACATGTATTTGTTGCTGCACTTGATGGACCGCGACCAGGCCGGGCGTGTGCGCTTGCCGTATTACCTTGATGAAGCAGCGGACATCGATGAAAAGAACCAGGCCGCATTGCTGGAAACCAGCTTGCAGCTGGGCTTCGTGCCGATCCTGGCCAGTGTGAAGCCGCAGGTGTCTGCCCAGGTGGCAATCGACCTGGAAGGCGGCAGCGGGCCGAACGGGATCTACATCGATGAGGCGGACTGGAAGTACATTCGTCGCCATGACGCAGTGAAGGCGACGGTGAATGCGCAGGCGGATGAGCCGGAGTTGGATGAGGTCTGACGTGTTGCGCTGAAATGCAAAAAGGCCGCGATCTTATGGATCGCGGCCTTTTTTTAGGACAGGTTTTTGCAGTGCTTTTGAGGGCGCTATCGGACCTACTTGCCGAGCGGAATTTTAGGCGCCCAGGTCAGCCATTCATCCTCAACCTTGTCGAACAGCGGAAAGGTTTGCTGCGGCCGTGCAGCGTTGCCCATGCGCTCGCCGTCTGGCGTGGCGAAGGCGATACCGCCGGAAACCAGCGTCTCAAGGGATTCGGTGCGCACGGTGGCGCCTTTGAACAGGCCGAAGTCGAGACCGAAGCCACTGGTATTCCAGAAACGACTGCCACCGCGCACCAGCGATGCGTACTTGGGCTCGATCAGGATATGGATCAGCACACGGTCAGCGGTTTGGCCCAATTCGTAGCCAGTGACTTTGCCCACGGTAACTTCGCGGTAGGTAACGGGGACACCTTCCTTCAACGAGCCACGACGTGCGGCGCTGAGCGTGAGGCTCAAACCGTCTTCTCGTCGGACAGCTTCAGGCGGCTGGTCCAAGGCGACAAAGCTCTTTTGCGGACCGGAGCTTTTTACCGCTGGTTGCACTTCGATGTATTGGCCAGTGACCAGGGTTTCCAGGTTGGAGGTTTTCATCAGGCCCAGTTCCGGCTTGACCACCCAGAACTGGCTACCTGCACGCGCGATGCGGTCTGCCACCTGAGTGATGCGGGCGCTGAGGAGCACCGACTGCATATCGGCACTCAGGTCGACACTCTCGATCTTGCCGACATCAAGGCCTTTGAAACGTACGGCAGTGCCTGGGCGCAGGCCGTCGGCGCGGTCGACCTTGATGGTCACCAGCGTGCCATGCTGATTGGCGGCTTCACGGTCAGCGAACAAACGGAAACGCGGAATACGTTTTTTCAGCGGCACGTTTGGCTGGGGGGTTTCGAAGGCGATACCACCGGCCATCAGGCTGGCCAGAGATTCACTCTTGACCTGGATGCCGCCGGTGAGGCCGCCGGTCAGGGTGACGCCGCTGGCATTCCAAAAGCGCGTGGAGCCATTGACCAGGTTTTCGTATTCCTTCTCGATGTGAACGCCAATCACCAGTTGCTTGTTCTTGCGCGAGAACTGGTAGCTCTGCACCGAACCGACCTTGACCTGCTTGTAGAGGATCGGGCTGCCAACATCCAGGGAGCCGAGGTTATCGGTGAACAGCACCATGTGCAGGCCCGGTGAACGCAGGTCCAGTGGCGGCGCTTTGGCGCGGGCAACGTATTCGCGCTGCGGGGCGCTGCCCTTATCGCCAGGGCGGATGGCGATGTAGTTACCTTTTACCAACGCTTCCAGACCGGTGATGCCTGCCAGGGAGATGGACGGTTTCACAACCCAGAATTGGGTGTCCTGCACCAGGTAATCTTCGGCCAACGGATCGAGAGTCAACTCGGCATTGGCGCTGGAGAGGTCCGGGTCGATCTTCAGGGTTTTCAAACTACCCACCTGGATGCCTTTGTACATCACCGGCGTACGCCCAGCCTGCAGGCCTTCGAAGTCGGTGAGCTTGACCTTGACCCTGATGCCAGCAGCGGCGGCGTCGAAGTCTTCATACAGACGGAAAGGCAGGCTTGGGTCGGTCGGGGGGCTGTCTTTGCGGTTCTCCGGCGTGGCGAAGGCGATACCGCCCGCGACGATGCTGGAAAGAGACTCGCTGCGCACTTTCACACCGGAAAGGTTAGCGTCGATGCTGATGCCGCTGGCGTTCCAGAAACGCGTGTGTTTGCGCACCAGGTTGGCGTAAGTCGGCTCGATGTAGACCTTGATTTCAACGGTACTTTGATCTTCGGACAATAGGTAGCTTTTGACCTGGCCGACTTGGATTTGCTTGTAGAAGACTGGGCTGCCACGGTTCAGCGAGCCGAGACGATCAGCCTTGATGGTCAAGTGCAGACCGGGCTTGGCGTCGGATAACGGGGGCTCTTCAGAGAGCGCTTTGAATTTACGTGTGGGCTCACCATCGCCAGGGCTGGCGGCGATGTAGTTACCCGAGACCAGGGTTTCCAAGCCGGTGATGCCGGCGAGGCTGACGCTGGGTTTGACCAGCCAGAAGCGCGTGTTGGTCTTGAGGTATTGATCGACGTCCTTGTTCATCTCGATGGTGGCGATCACCCCGCGATTGTTGCCCTCGTCATCCAAAGCCAAGGCTTTGACCTTGCCCACGGGCATGCCCTTATAGACCACTTCAGTCTTGTTGACCTGAATGCCTTCGCCACTTTCGAAGCGCACTTGGATCTCGATGCCCTGTTGGGAATAGGCACGCCATCCCAGCCAGCCGCCGATGATCAGAGCAATCAGGGGCAACACCCAAATGGCCGACCAGTTGGAGGCTGGGCGGGTTTTAGCTTTAGGCAATTCACTCATGGTCGTCGTCCGACTCCGTGTTATCCCAAATCAGTCGGGGATCAAAAGTTACAGCGGCAAGCATCGTCAAGATCACCACACTGGCGAACGCCGCTGCGCCGAGGTTGGCCTCGACGCTGGCAAGCCGTCCAAAGTTTACGACCGCCACCAGGATGGCGATCACGAAGATATCCAACATGGACCAGCGCCCAATGAATTCGATAAAGCGGTACATCACAATGCGTTGTTGTGCAGAGAGCGGCTGGTGACGCTGCACCGAGAACAGTAGCAGGCCAATGCCAACCAGCTTGAATGTCGGCACCAGAATACTGGCGATAAATACCACGGCGGCGATGGGAAACATACCGTGCTGCACCAGTTGGATCACGCCAGCCATAATGGTGCTGGGGTCTCCCTGGCCCAATGAGTTGATGGTCATGATTGGCAGCAGGTTGGCGGGGATATATAGAATTGCGGCAGTGATCAGCAATGCCCAGGTGCGGGTAAGGCTGTTGGGACGGCGGGCATGGATCAGCGCACCGCAACGCGTGCAAATTTGCTCATCGGTATCTGCTTGCTGCTTGTTTAACTCGTGGCATTCGGTACAGATCAGAATGCCCGCATCAATCGCCCGCATGATCATCTTCCCCTGACAGTGCTTGCCAGATCTGATGCGGCGACATCACCACCTCAAGCAGAACCTGAACCATTAATAGACTGACGAAGCAGACCAAACCCAGGCCAATCGTGATGGAGGCCATGTCGGCAAGTTTTACGATAGCTACCAGTACGCCCATCAGGTAGACCTCCAACATTCCCCAATCTTTCATGTGGTGGTAGATGCGGTACAGCAGCAGGCCGTAACTACGCCCGATTTTCCAACGAATACTGAGCAGCACCGCCAATTGGCAAAGCAACTTGAGCAAGGGAATGCCCATGCTGCATAGAAACACTACAGCTGCGACGCCCTGCATGCCGGTGTCGAACAAGCCAACTACGCCACTCCAGACGGTGTCCTCTGAGGACTGCCCGAGTAGATTGAGCTTCATGATGGGAAGAAAGTTCGCGGGGATGTACAGCAACAGCGCCGCGAGAACCAGCGCGAGGCTACGTTCGACGACATTGTGGCGATGAGCGTACAGCTCGTAGCCGCAGCGCGGACATTGCGCTTTTTCGCCGAGGGCGAGCACGGGTTTGCGCATCAGCAAGTCACACTCATGGCATGCCACTAGATCGTCCAGTGGTAAATCCGACACCTCAAGGGCATCAACCGGATCGGGCATAGTAGGGCTCTGGCTCTAAAAAAGGTTAGGTGCCTATTCTAGTGGTCTGGTTCAGAAATAACTGTGCAAATTTGTCGTGGACCTCTTCGCACTTTCCGCCCGCCCAAAACAAAACCCCATCTGCTTTCGCAAATGGGGTTTCGGAATTTAATCTTGACGATGACCTACTCTCACATGGGGAAACCCCACACTACCATCGGCGATGCATCGTTTCACTACTGAGTTCGGGATGGGATCAGGTGGTTCCAATGCTCTATGGTCGTCAAGAAATTCGGGTACTGAGTCGTGACCAGTTGGCCTCGCTTCAGCAAATTGGGTATGTGATAGCTTTCGGTGTTTGCAAGAGTCGAACTTTCGGTTCATTTCGTCTTCACACACCGCAATCTGGTGCTCTTTCGCTTTTAAGCTCGAAGCAAGCAAATTGCTTGGGTGTTATATGGTCAAGCCTCACGGGCAATTAGTATTGGTTAGCTCAACGCCTCACAGCGCTTACACACCCAACCTATCAACGTCGTAGTCTTCGACGGCCCTTCAGGGAACTCAAGGTTCCAGTGAGATCTCATCTTGAGGCTAGTTTCCCGCTTAGATGCTTTCAGCGGTTATCTATTCCGAACATAGCTACCCGGCAATGCCACTGGCGTGACAACCGGAACACCAGAGGTTCGTCCACTCCGGTCCTCTCGTACTAGGAGCAGCCCCTCTCAAATCTCAAACGTCCACGGCAGATAGGGACCGAACTGTCTCACGACGTTCTAAACCCAGCTCGCGTACCACTTTAAATGGCGAACAGCCATACCCTTGGGACCGGCTTCAGCCCCAGGATGTGATGAGCCGACATCGAGGTGCCAAACACCGCCGTCGATATGAACTCTTGGGCGGTATCAGCCTGTTATCCCCGGAGTACCTTTTATCCGTTGAGCGATGGCCCTTCCATACAGAACCACCGGATCACTAAGACCTACTTTCGTACCTGCTCGACGTGTCTGTCTCGCAGTCAAGCGCGCTTTTGCCTTTATACTCTACGACCGATTTCCGACCGGTCTGAGCGCACCTTCGTACTCCTCCGTTACTCTTTAGGAGGAGACCGCCCCAGTCAAACTACCCACCATACACTGTCCTCGATCCGGATAACGGACCTGAGTTAGAACCTCAAAGTTGCCAGGGTGGTATTTCAAGGTTGGCTCCACGCAGACTGGCGTCCACGCTTCAAAGCCTCCCACCTATCCTACACAAGCAAATTCAAAGTCCAGTGCAAAGCTATAGTAAAGGTTCACGGGGTCTTTCCGTCTAGCCGCGGATACACTGCATCTTCACAGCGATTTCAATTTCACTGAGTCTCGGGTGGAGACAGCGCCGCCATCGTTACGCCATTCGTGCAGGTCGGAACTTACCCGACAAGGAATTTCGCTACCTTAGGACCGTTATAGTTACGGCCGCCGTTTACCGGGGCTTCGATCAAGAGCTTCGCGTTAGCTAACCCCATCAATTAACCTTCCGGCACCGGGCAGGCGTCACACCCTATACGTCCACTTTCGTGTTTGCAGAGTGCTGTGTTTTTAATAAACAGTCGCAGCGGCCTGGTATCTTCGACCGGCATGAGCTTACGGAGCAAGTCCTTCACCCTCACCGGCGCACCTTCTCCCGAAGTTACGGTGCCATTTTGCCTAGTTCCTTCACCCGAGTTCTCTCAAGCGCCTTGGTATTCTCTACCCAACCACCTGTGTCGGTTTGGGGTACGGTTCCTGGTTACCTGAAGCTTAGAAGCTTTTCTTGGAAGCATGGCATCAACCACTTCGTTAACTAAAAGTTAACTCGTCATCAGCTCTCGGCCTTAAGATCCCGGATTTACCTAAGATCTCAGCCTACCACCTTAAACTTGGACAACCAACGCCAAGCTGGCCTAGCCTTCTCCGTCCCTCCATCGCAATAACCAGAAGTACAGGAATATTAACCTGTTTTCCATCGACTACGCTTTTCAGCCTCGCCTTAGGGACCGACTAACCCTGCGTCGATTAACGTTGCGCAGGAAACCTTGGTCTTTCGGCGTGGGTGTTTTTCACACCCATTGTCGTTACTCATGTCAGCATTCGCACTTCTGATACCTCCAGCAAGCTTCTCAACTCACCTTCACAGGCTTACAGAACGCTCCTCTACCGCATCACTTACGTGATACCCGTAGCTTCGGTGTATGGTTTGAGCCCCGTTACATCTTCCGCGCAGGCCGACTCGACTAGTGAGCTATTACGCTTTCTTTAAAGGGTGGCTGCTTCTAAGCCAACCTCCTAGCTGTCTAAGCCTTCCCACATCGTTTCCCACTTAACCATAACTTTGGGACCTTAGCTGACGGTCTGGGTTGTTTCCCTTTTCACGACGGACGTTAGCACCCGCCGTGTGTCTCCCATGCTCGGCACTTGTAGGTATTCGGAGTTTGCATCGGTTTGGTAAGTCGGGATGACCCCCTAGCCGAAACAGTGCTCTACCCCCTACAGTGATACATGAGGCGCTACCTAAATAGCTTTCGAGGAGAACCAGCTATCTCCGAGCTTGATTAGCCTTTCACTCCGATCCACAGGTCATCCGCTAACTTTTCAACGGTAGTCGGTTCGGTCCTCCAGTTAGTGTTACCCAACCTTCAACCTGCCCATGGATAGATCGCCCGGTTTCGGGTCTATTCCCAGCGACTAGACGCCCTATTAAGACTCGC
Organism: Pseudomonas sp. TE3911; assembly: GCF_054062775.1. Classification (NCBI taxonomy): domain Bacteria; kingdom Pseudomonadati; phylum Pseudomonadota; class Gammaproteobacteria; order Pseudomonadales; family Pseudomonadaceae; genus Pseudomonas; species Pseudomonas sp. TE3911. Next base: position 4,663,217 of record NZ_JBSSFP010000001.1, read on the forward strand.
TTTCGCTACGCCTCCCCTATTCGGTTAAGCTCGCCACTGAAAATAAGTCGCTGACCCATTATACAAAAGGTACGCAGTCACCCAACAAAGTGGGCTCCCACTGCTTGTACGCATACGGTTTCAGGATCTATTTCACTCCCCTCTCCGGGGTTCTTTTCGCCTTTCCCTCACGGTACTAGTTCACTATCGGTCAGTCAGTAGTATTTAGCCTTGGAGGATGGTCCCCCCATATTCAGACAAAGTTTCTCGTGCTCCGTCCTACTCGATTTCATGACTAAGAGATTTTCGCGTACAGGGCTATCACCCACTATGGCCGCACTTTCCAGAGCGTTCCGCTAATCTCAAAGCCACTTAAGGGCTAGTCCCCGTTCGCTCGCCACTACTAAGGGAATCTCGGTTGATTTCTTTTCCTCAGGGTACTTAGATGTTTCAGTTCCCCTGGTTCGCCTCTTACGCCTATGTATTCAGCGTAAGATAACCATCTTATGATGGCTGGGTTCCCCCATTCAGACATCTCCGGATCAAAGTCTGTTTGCCGACTCCCCGAAGCTTTTCGCAGGCTACCACGTCTTTCATCGCCTCTGACTGCCAAGGCATCCACCGTATGCGCTTCTTCACTTGACCATATAACCCCAAGCAATCTGGTTATACTGTGAAGACAACATTCGCCGAAAATTCGATTTGGCTCTTTCGAGCCACTCACAAATTTTACCTTAGCCTGATCCGTTACCAGTGAAAGTAACGTTCAGTCTATCTTTCTATCACATACCCAAATTTTTAAAGAACGATCTAATCAAAGACTAGAAATCAACATTCACCATCATCACAATGGAATGCTCATTTCTAAGCTTTCAACAAACAGAAGCAGTAGTGGTGGAGCCAAACGGGATCGAACCGTTGACCTCCTGCGTGCAAGGCAGGCGCTCTCCCAGCTGAGCTATGGCCCCGTATTTCTACAGGCGTTTCCCACACAAAATTGGTGGGTCTGGGCAGATTCGAACTGCCGACCTCACCCTTATCAGGGGTGCGCTCTAACCAACTGAGCTACAGACCCAATTTCGGGCTGCTTCTTTATCGTCTTCTTCAATGAATCAAGCAATTCGTGTGGGAACTTATGGAGCAGCTGATGTCGTCGATTAAGGAGGTGATCCAGCCGCAGGTTCCCCTACGGCTACCTTGTTACGACTTCACCCCAGTCATGAATCACACCGTGGTAACCGTCCTCCCGAAGGTTAGACTAGCTACTTCTGGTGCAACCCACTCCCATGGTGTGACGGGCGGTGTGTACAAGGCCCGGGAACGTATTCACCGCGACATTCTGATTCGCGATTACTAGCGATTCCGACTTCACGCAGTCGAGTTGCAGACTGCGATCCGGACTACGATCGGTTTTATGGGATTAGCTCCACCTCGCGGCTTGGCAACCCTCTGTACCGACCATTGTAGCACGTGTGTAGCCCAGGCCGTAAGGGCCATGATGACTTGACGTCATCCCCACCTTCCTCCGGTTTGTCACCGGCAGTCTCCTTAGAGTGCCCACCATTACGTGCTGGTAACTAAGGACAAGGGTTGCGCTCGTTACGGGACTTAACCCAACATCTCACGACACGAGCTGACGACAGCCATGCAGCACCTGTCTCAATGTTCCCGAAGGCACCAATCTATCTCTAGAAAGTTCATTGGATGTCAAGGCCTGGTAAGGTTCTTCGCGTTGCTTCGAATTAAACCACATGCTCCACCGCTTGTGCGGGCCCCCGTCAATTCATTTGAGTTTTAACCTTGCGGCCGTACTCCCCAGGCGGTCAACTTAATGCGTTAGCTGCGCCACTAAGAGCTCAAGGCTCCCAACGGCTAGTTGACATCGTTTACGGCGTGGACTACCAGGGTATCTAATCCTGTTTGCTCCCCACGCTTTCGCACCTCAGTGTCAGTATCAGTCCAGGTGGTCGCCTTCGCCACTGGTGTTCCTTCCTATATCTACGCATTTCACCGCTACACAGGAAATTCCACCACCCTCTACCATACTCTAGTCAGTCAGTTTTGAATGCAGTTCCCAGGTTGAGCCCGGGGATTTCACATCCAACTTAACAAACCACCTACGCGCGCTTTACGCCCAGTAATTCCGATTAACGCTTGCACCCTCTGTATTACCGCGGCTGCTGGCACAGAGTTAGCCGGTGCTTATTCTGTCGGTAACGTCAAAACAATCACGTATTAGGTAACTGCCCTTCCTCCCAACTTAAAGTGCTTTACAATCCGAAGACCTTCTTCACACACGCGGCATGGCTGGATCAGGCTTTCGCCCATTGTCCAATATTCCCCACTGCTGCCTCCCGTAGGAGTCTGGACCGTGTCTCAGTTCCAGTGTGACTGATCATCCTCTCAGACCAGCTACGGATCGTCGCCTTGGTGAGCCATTACCTCACCAACTAGCTAATCCGACCTAGGCTCATCTGATAGCGCAAGGCCCGAAGGTCCCCTGCTTTCTCCCGTAGGACGTATGCGGTATTAGCGTCCGTTTCCGAACGTTATCCCCCACTACCAGGCAGATTCCTAGGCATTACTCACCCGTCCGCCGCTCTCAAGAGAAGCAAGCTTCTCTCTACCGCTCGACTTGCATGTGTTAGGCCTGCCGCCAGCGTTCAATCTGAGCCATGATCAAACTCTTCAGTTCAAACATCTTTGGGTTTTTAAGAAACCCTAAACTTGGCTCAGCAATCGTTGGTTACATCTTTGATTTCTCGCGGAGTAACTTGTGATGCTGATAATCTTGTTGACTATCAGTCTGACTCCACAAGCACCCACACGAATTGCTTGATTCAGTTGTTAAAGAGCGGTTGGTTAAGATCTTTCGTCTCAACCGAGGCGCGCATTCTACAGCAGCCTCATTTGCTGTCAAGTGATTATTTTCAGAAGCTTTCGAAGATTTCTTCAACAACTTCAACCACTTGCGCTTCTGATCTCTCATCAGCGGGAGGCGAATTCTACAGCGTTACACGCTGCTGTCAACACCTCTTTTTTAACTTCCTTTCGGCTTCGATGAACTGAAGCAACTTACCGCCGAAAACTGCGCAACTCATTGTTTACCAAGGAGTTTTCCGTTTCGACTGCGCGGGAAGTGGGGCGAATTATAGGCTCCTAGAATCTGTGGTCAACCTTCTTTTTCATATTTTTGCCATATAACTCAAAAAAAGCCCTAGAAACGAAAAAGCCGGCCCAAAAGGGCCGGCTTTCTGCTCATAGAGCCTTACAGACTAGGGAAAGCAAACTGCGACGCCTCATGACTGGCCCGCTGAGGCCAGCGCTGGGTAATCGCCTTGCGCCGGGTGTAAAAACGCACGCCATCCGGACCGTACGCATGTAAGTCACCAAACAGCGATCGTTTCCAGCCACCAAAGCTGTGATAAGCCACCGGAACTGGCAGTGGAACGTTCACCCCAACCATACCCACTTCAATCTCATCGCAGAACAGACGGGCCGCCTCACCATCACGGGTGAAGATGCACGTACCGTTCCCATACTCATGGTCGTTGATCAATTGCATCGCCGCCTCCAGGCTGCTCACCCGGACCACGCACAACACCGGACCGAAGATCTCCTCCTTATAGATGCGCATCTCAGGCGTCACACGGTCAAACAGGCTGCCACCGAGGAAGAAGCCATCTTCATTCCCGGTAATACTTAGCCCACGGCCATCGACCACCAACTCTGCACCCGAAGCAACACCGTCTTCTATGTAGCCGCTGACCTTATCCCGCGCCTGACCGGTTACCAGCGGCCCCATATCCAGCCCACACGTCGTGCCCGCACCTATCTTCAGCGCCTTAATCTGCGGCACCAGCTTGGCGATCAACGCATCAGCTACTTGGTCACCTACGCAGACGGCCACAGAGATGGCCATGCAGCGCTCCCCGCAGGAACCATACGCCGCGCCCATCAGCGCACTGACCGCATTATCCAAGTCCGCATCTGGCATCAGTACGGCGTGGTTCTTCGCCCCGCCCAGCGCCTGCACGCGCTTGCCGCGCTTGGTCGCTTCGGAATAGATGTACTCAGCAATCGGCGTCGACCCCACAAAACTCAGCGCTTTGACTTCCGGCGCCTCAATCAATGCGTCAACCGCGCCCTTATCACCGTGCACCACACTCAGTACGCCTTTAGGCAGACCGGCTTCCTGCAACAGTTGCGCAATCAGGAGCGTCGAACTCGGATCACGCTCCGAAGGCTTCAGGATGAAGCAGTTACCGCACACGATTGCCAGCGGATACATCCACAGCGGCACCATCGCCGGGAAGTTGAACGGCGTAATACCCGCTACCACGCCCAACGGCTGGAAGTCCGACCAAGCATCAATGTTCGGCCCAACGTTGCGGCTGTACTCGCCCTTCAGAATCTCCGGCGCCGAGCATGCGTACTCAACGTTCTCGATGCCACGCTTCAACTCACCCGCCGCGTCTTCCAGGGTCTTGCCATGCTCCTCGCTGATCAACTGCGAGATTCGCGCTTCGTTCTGTTCCAGCAACTGCTTGAAACGAAACATCACCTGGGCACGCTTGGCCGGCGGGGTATTACGCCACGCCGGGAATGCGGCCTTGGCCGAGTCGATCGCCTGTTGAATGGTTTCACGGCTGGCCAGCGGAACTTGGTGAATCACCTGGCCGGTGGACGGGTTATATACGTCGGCACTGCGACCACTGTCGTTGACCAACTCACCGTTGATCAAATGCTGGATAAGGCTCATGCAGGGCTCCTGAAAAGTTGTTCTATATAGAAAGAGAAATCAGTCGATCTTGTTCAGCACTTCGCCGACCGCATCAAACAGACGATCCAGATCCTGCGGCTTGCTGTTGAAGGTTGGCCCGAACTGCAGGGTGTCGCCGCCAAAGCGCACGTAGAAACCCGCCTTCCACAAAGCCATGCCTGCCTCGAATGGACGCACGATGGCATCACCGTCACGCGGGGCAATCTGGATCGCGCCGGCCAAGCCGTAGTTGCGAATGTCGATCACGTTCTTGCTGCCCTTCAAACCGTGCAGCGCATTCTCAAAGTGCGGAGCGACTTCGGCTACGCTCTGCACCAGGTTTTCCTTCTGCAACAGGTCGAGTGCCGCCAGGCCAGCCGCGCAAGCAACGGGGTGCGCCGAGTAGGTGTAGCCGTGTGGAAATTCCACCGCGTACTCAGGCGTCGCCTGGTTCATAAAGGTCTGATAGATCTCGCTGCTGGCAATCACCGCGCCCATGGGGATCGCGCCATTGGTGACTTGTTTGGCGATGCACATCAGATCCGGAGTCACGCCGAAGCTGTCGGCGCCGAACATCGAGCCGGTACGGCCAAAACCGGTAATCACTTCGTCAAACACCAGCAGGATGTTGTGCTGGTCACAAATCTCTCGCAGGCGCTTGAGATAACCCTGCGGCGGCACCAACACGCCAGCGGAACCAGCCATCGGTTCGACAAACACTGCCGCGATGTTGGAAGCGTCATGCAGCTCGATCAGCTTGAGCAACTCATCGGCCAATGCGATGCCGCCCAGCTCAGGCATGCCGCGGGAGAAGGCATTGCTTGCCAGCAAGGTGTGCGGCAAATGGTCAACGTCCATCATCGCCTGGCCAAACATCTTACGGTTGCCGTTCACGCCGCCCAGGCTGGTGCCCGCGATGTTCACACCGTGATAGCCACGGGCGCGGCCGATCATCTTGGTCTTGGTGGCTTGGCCCTTCAGGCGCCAGTAGGCACGCACCATCTTCACCGCAGTATCGGCACACTCGGAGCCGGAGTCAGTGAAGAACACATGATTAAGGTTGCCTGGGGTCAGGTCGGTAATCTTTTCCGCCAGCTGGAAGGACAACGGATGACCGTACTGGAAGCCCGGGGAGTAATCCAACGTACCCAATTGCTTGGCCACCGCTTCCTGGATTTCCTTGCGTGTGTGCCCGGCGCCGCACGTCCACAGGCCAGACAACGAGTCGTACACCTTGCGGCCTTTGTCATCGGTCAACCAGCTACCTTCGGCGGCCACGATCAGGCGCGGGTCACGCTGGAAGTTGCGGTTGGCCGTGTAGGGCATCCAGTGCGCGTCCAACTTCAGTTGGCTGGCCAGGGACGATGGGGCGTTTTCAGGCATGTTCATCAGCAAAACCTCGCAGGGCAAAAGGCCGCGTCGGGATTGAAACGCGTTGTTGCAGCTAAATTGCCACGGCGATAAAGTCGGTGAAATTCAACTCTTCTAACCTTCAGTCAGGCCTTCACTAAACTATGAGCAGCCGTCGACCCGATCCCCTCGCCCAAGTGAGCGACTTTGATATTCGCCTGCTGCGCATCTTCCGGAGTGTGGTGGAATGCGGCGGCTTCTCGGCAGCGGAAACCGTGCTCGGCATCGGGCGCTCGGCCATCAGTCAGCAAATGAGCGACCTTGAACAGCGTCTCGGATTGCGCCTCTGCCAACGTGGCCGCGCGGGGTTCTCACTGACCGAAGAAGGCCGTGAGGTCTATCAGTCAGCCCTGCAACTATTAAGTGCACTGGAAAGTTTTCGCACCGAGGTCAACGGTCTGCACCAGCATTTGCGCGGCGAGTTGATCATTGGCCTCACCGACAACCTCGTCACCCTGCCCCACATGCGCATCACTCACGCCTTGGCCCAATTAAAGGAGCGCGGCCCAGACGTGCAGATCCAAATCCGCATGATCGCCCCCAATGAAGTCGAACAAGGCGTACTCGATGGTCGTTTGCATGTGGGCGTAGTGCCCCAGGCCAGCGCCCTTTCGGGATTGGAGTACCAACCGCTGTACAGCGAACGCTCGCTGCTCTATTGCGCAGTCGGCCATCCGTTGTTTTACGCCGAAGACAAGCAGTTGGGCGACGAGCGCATCGACAGCCAGGACGCCATCGCTCCAACATTCCGTTTGCCTGCCGAAATCCAGGCCCATTACCAAGCGCTCAACTGCACCGCCAGCGCCTCGGACCGCGAAGGCATGGCGTTCCTGATCCTGACCGGCCGCTACATCGGCTACCTGCCCGACCACTACGCCAGCCTCTGGGTACAACAAGGCCGACTGCGTGCGCTGAAATCGGCTACGCGTTTTTACGATTTAAGCCTCGCATCGGTCACACGCAAGGGCCGTCGCCCTCATTTGGTGCTTGAAAGCTTCCTCGACAGCCTGGCCACAACGCGCTAGCTCAGGCTTTACGCTAAAAGCTGAGCAACTGGACAGCTTTTTGCAAGAACAGATGGAACTTGACCATCCGCCTTGAGTTAGCCCGCCATGCCACCAGAATCCTCCACCCCCAGCGACCTGATCTACGGCCTCAACGACCGCCCCAAACCCGCCCCGGCATTTCTGGCCGCACTGCAGCACGTGCTGGCCGCTTTTGTCGGCATCATCACTCCGCCACTGATCATCGGCTCCACTCTGGGCCTGACCGCCCATTTGCCCTATCTGATCAGCATGGCGTTGATGGTGTCCGGTGTCGGCACATTCATCCAGGCGCGTAGGCCATTTGGGATAGGCGCCGGGATGATCTGCCTGCAAGGCACCAGCTTTGCCTTTCTCGGCGCGGTACTGTCGGCAGGCTTCCTGGTGAAACAACGGGGCGGCAGCCCGGAAGACATCATGGCGATGATCTTCGGCGTGTGCTTTTTCGGCGCGGCGGTGCAGATCGTGCTGAGCCGTTTTATCGGCCAATTGCGTCGAGTCATCACGCCTTTGGTGACAGGGATTGTCATCACGCTAATCGGCATCAGCCTGATCAAAGTCGGCATTACCGACCTCGGCGGTGGCTTCAACGCCCCTGACTTCGGCGCGCCCACCAATCTTGCATTGGGCCTGTTCGTGGTGCTGACGATCATTCTGCTCAACCGTTCCAACACGCCCTGGGTGCGGCTCTCGGCGATCATTATCGGCCTGGCCCTTGGCAGCCTAGCGGCGTGGTTCAGCGGCAAACTCGTGCCCCAAGCCCTGCCGGACTTACCTCTGGTGAGCCTGCCGATTCCGTTTCGCTTTGGGTTCAACTTCGACTGGAGCGCTTTCCTACCGATCGCGCTGATTTACCTGATCAGCAGCATCGAGACCGTCGGCGACCTCACCGCCAACTGCATGATCGCCCGCCAGCCCATCAGCGGCCCTTCTTATATAAGCCGACTCAAGGGAGGCGTACTGGGTGATGGCGTGAGCTGCATGATCGCGGCCACTTTCAGTGCCTTCCCCAACACCACCTTTGCTCAGAACAACGGCGTGATCCAACTCACTGGCGTGGCCAGCCGATACGTTGGCTTATATATAGGCGTGGTGCTGTTTTGCCTCGGTTTGTTTCCGTTGATTGGCGCGGTGCTGCAGCAAATCCCCAAACCCGTATTGGGCGGCGCGACCCTGGTGATGTTCGGCAGTGTGGCCGCCGCTGGCGTGCGCATCCTCGCCCAGGCGCCGCTGGACCGACGCAGCATGCTGATCATCGCCACGTCGTTTGGCGTCGGCCTGGGCATCGCCGCCCAACCCAATCTGCTTCACCTGATGCCAACCCTGGTGCAGAACTTGTTCGACTCCGCCATCACCAGCGGCGGGCTGACCGCCATCGTACTGTGCCTGCTACTGCCGGAATCCAAGGCGATCGAAACTGCCGCAAACCAAGCGCCGGAAAGCGACACCTTGGAACTGCTTTAAGGGTTTTATTGCATCGGGACTTGTCTGAGGCTTGAGGGTGGGTTATCTGTGCACACGTCGTCTCTATCGATCAGCACGGTAATCTCCATGAGCCTCGAAGTTCCTGCCCACAGCAACCACGCCCGGTAAGCCCGCCAGCCGCATTCGGCAAAAGAACGAACAAGCGATTCTCCAGGCTGCTGAAGATGAATTCGCGCGCCATGGCTACAAGGGCACCAGCATGAACACTATTGCTGCCAGCGCCGGATTGCCGAAGGCCAACTTGCACTACTACTTCACGAACAAGCTGGGCCTGTATATCGCCGTGCTCAGCAATATCCTCGAACTGTGGGACAGCACCTTCAACACGCTGACCGCCGAGGACGACCCTGCCGTGGCCCTCTCCCGCTACATCCGCACCAAGATGGAGTTTTCGCGACGCCAACCCCAGGCCTCGCGGATCTTCGCCATGGAGATCATCAGCGGCGGCGAATGCCTCACCGAATATTTCAGCCAGGATTACCGCACGTGGTTCAGTGGCCGGGCGGCAGTGTTCCAAGCCTGGATCGACGCCGGCAAGATGGACCCCATCGACCCCGTGCACCTGATCTTCCTGCTGTGGGGCAGCACCCAGCACTACGCAGACTTCGCCACCCAGATCTGCCGCGTCACCGGTCGCACCAAGCTGACCAAGCAAGATATGGAAGATGCCGGCACCAACCTGATCCACATCATTCTCAAAGGCTGCGGCATCAAGCCGAGCCTCTAGACGAAGTCACTTATGCCTTTCACGCTCACCGGCCTTTGCGAGTTTCGTGAAGAAATACGCAAAAGCCGCTTCATCACCCTCGCCGCCCCGATCACCAGCCCGCAGGACGCTCAGGCTTTTTTCGAGCAACACAGCGACCTGAACGCCACGCATAACTGCTGGGCCTGGAAGCTGGCCGACCAATACCGCAGCAGTGACGACGGCGAACCCGGTGGCACTGCCGGGCGGCCGATTCTCGCAGCCATCGAAGCCCAGGGTTTTGATCAAGTCGCGGTATTGGTGATTCGCTGGTACGGCGGCATCCAATTGGGCACCGGCGGCCTCGCCCGTGCCTATGGCGGCGGAGCGAACAAATGCCTGCAGAATGCCGAGCGTCTCGAACTGATCAGCCGCGTACCACTGAGTTGCGCCTGTGGATTCTCCGAACTGAACTTGGTGAAGCTACGCGTTGCTGAACTTGGCGGGCTAGTGGTGGAAGAAAACTTCACCGCCAACGGTGTGGAGTTGCAACTGGCACTGGGTGAGGCGCACATCGACACGCTCCAAGCCCAACTCGCCGACCTGAGCCGTGGGCGTATCCTGCTGCAACGCTGAAACTGTTACTGTTATTTGCTGAATCCCCCTGAACCGCGACTCTAAAGGAAGCTTTTCATGTCTACGCCAAAAACCGCACTGATCATCGGCGCCTCGCGCGGGCTGGGCCTTGGCCTGGTCAAGCAATTGCTCCAGGACGGCTGGGACGTGACCGCCACCGTGCGTGATCCGAGCAAGGCTGATGCCCTTAAAGCGGTGGGTCCGGTGCAGATCGAAAAACTGGACATGGACGATCAGCAAGCCGTGATCGCCCTGGCCCAGCGCCTCAAAGAGCGCACCTTCGACCTGCTGTTCGTCAACGCCGGCGTCAAGGGTCCGGCCAACCAGGAGCCCGGTCACGCCACTCTCGCGGAAGTCGGCCAGTTGTTTTTCACTAATGCCGTGGCGCCGATCAACCTGGCGCAGCGCTTTGTCGGGCAGATCCGCAAAGACAGCGGCGTGCTCGCATTCATGAGTTCGGTATTGGGCAGCGTAACGATCCCCGACGGCTCAGACCTGGCGCTGTACAAGGCCAGCAAGGCCGCGCTGAACTCCATGACCAACAGCTTCATCACTCAACTGGGCGACCACACACTCACTGTTCTGTCACTGCATCCGGGCTGGGTGAAGACCGACATGGGCGGCGAAAACGCGCACATCGATGTCGACACCAGCGTGCGCGGCCTGGTGGATCAGGTAAATGCCTACACCGGCAAAGGTGGTCACCACTTCGTGGACTACAAAGGCGACACCATCGCCTGGTAAGCGACGAGCAGCGTTATCGACTGATTGCCGTCGATAACGCTGCGCGCGTAGACTGCGCCCTCGCCCCAACCGGCGACCCTGGATCAGCAGACAGGGCAACACTGAGCTGGCAAACCTGAACCCATCATTCAGAGGAGCCGGCCAATGCCTGCGACCCGTATCTGGTTAAAAAACCCCCTCGCGATTTTCACTGCCAATGGCCTTGATGCCCGTGGCGGCCTGGTGCAGCAGGACGGTGTGATCACCGAAGTGCTGGGCTGGGGAAAAGAGCCCGCTGTGCCTTGTGGACAGGTGTTCGACGCACGCGAACACGTGATCCTGCCCGGCCTGATCAACACCCACCATCATTTTTACCAAACCCTCACCCGTGCCTGGGCGCCGGTGGTCAATCAGCCGTTGTTCCCCTGGCTGAAAACCCTGTACCCGGTGTGGGCGCGTCTGACGCCCGAGAAACTTGCTCTGGCCACCAAAGTCGCCTTGGCCGAATTGCTGCTCTCGGGCTGCACCACCGCCGCCGACCACCACTACCTGTTCCCCGACGGCCTGGAAAATGCCATCGACGTGCAAGTTGATACGGTGCGCGAATTGGGCATGCGCGCCATGCTTACCCGGGGCTCCATGAGCCTGGGCGAAGCCGACGGTGGCCTCCCGCCGCAACAGACCGTGCAACAAGGGCAGGTCATCCTCGACGACAGCCAGCGCCTGATCCGCGAATACCACCAACGCGGCGACGGCGCACAGATCCAGATTGCCCTGGCGCCTTGCTCGCCGTTCTCCGTCACACCGGAAATCATGCGTGCCAGCGCCGAACTGGCCAACAGCCTAGACGTGCGCCTGCACACCCATCTGGCGGAAACCCTCGACGAAGAAGATTTCTGCCTGCAACGCTTCGGCCTGCGCACCGTGGATTACCTCGACAGCGTGGGCTGGCTCGGCCCACGCACTTGGCTGGCACATGGCATTCACTTCAACCCTGATGAGATCGCCCGCCTTGGCGCCGCCGGTACCGGTATCTGCCACTGCCCAAGCTCAAATATGCGCCTGGCATCCGGCATCTGCCCTACCCTCGACTTGCTAGCCGCGGGCGCGCCCATCGGCCTGGGCGTGGACGGTTCCGCCTCCAATGATGCATCGAACATGATTCTCGAAGCACGACAGGCCCTGTACATCCAGCGTCTACGTTATGGCGCAGAAAAGATCACCCCCGAAGGCGTGCTCGGCTGGGCCACCAAAGGTTCGGCGCAGTTGCTGGGGCGTACGGATATCGGTGAATTGGCCGTGGGTAAACAGGCGGATCTGGCGCTGTTCAAACTTGATGAGCTGCGGTTCTCCGGTAGCCATGATCCGATTTCGGCGCTGCTGTTGTGTGGTGCGGATCGTGCGGATCGGGTGATGGTCGCGGGCAAATGGCGAGTGATCGACGGGCAGATCGAGGGCCTGGATCTGAAAGGTTTGATCGCCGATCACAGCCAGGCGGCGCGACGATTGATCGCAGGGACTTAAGTAAACACCGTTCAACATGCGGGAGGGGAACGTCGATTCGTCGCACAACCCCTCCCGCTTTTTATCTGCGGTGTTCTTACAATCCCAGCAGCGACAACATGATGAATGTCGCAAACAGCACAAAATGGGTCATCCCTTCGATAGCGTTGGTTTCGCCATCGTTGAGGTTGATCGCACTGACAATCAGCGTGATAAACACCATCACCGTTTGCACCGGCGTCATCGCCATCTGGAAAGGCTGGCCAGTGTAGAGCGCCATGGCCTCCATCACCGGTACCGTCAAAATCACCGTCGACAACGACGCTCCCAGTGCAATATTCACCACCGACTGCATGCGGTTGGCCAATGCGGCGCGCAAGGCCGTGAGAATTTCCGGTGCCGCCGAAATGGCTGCAACCACAATCGCCGTAATCACCGGCGGTGCGCCCGTGCCTTCCAGACCCAGGTCGAGGGTCTTGGACATCACCTCGGCCAACGCGCCAATCACAATCACGCCAAACACCAACGTGCCGATGGAGAACACCAGGTTCACCGGCGGCGTTTGCTCCTCTTCCGGCAGTTTTTTGCGGCGTTTTTCCGGATAGCTGTAACTGAAGAAATAACTGTGCGGCCCCACCTGCATGCGCAGGAACAAGGTGTAGAGCACCACCATCGCGCCAATGGTGAAGGCTGAGTAAATTTTCCAGTCAGCTTCGGGGATGAATTCCGGCACCACCATCGACACGCCCATGGCGGTGAGGATCATCACGCTGTAGGTGCGCGCCGAGTCGTCGTTGTAGGACTGCTCGCCGTGCTTGATGCCGCCCATCAAGGCGGCCAGGCCGAGGATGCCGTTGATATCCAGCATCACTGCCGAATAAATAGTGTCACGCACCAGGGTGGGCGATGGCTCATTACTCATCATGATCGCCAGGATCACCACTTCCACCAGCACGGCGGCCAGGGTAAGGATCATGGTGCCGTAGGGGTCGCCAACTTTCTCCGCCAGTTGCTCGGCGTGGTGGGCCACGCGCATCGACGCCACTACGATAAAACCAATCAGCGCCACGCCTGCCAACAGCGCGACTATTTGCCCGCTGTGCAGCATCCAGTGCTCCAGCGGGTAGGCGGCGATGGCGGCAATCAGCGCCAGTAGCATGAATTTTTCTTGCTTGAGGGAGGTGAGCATTCGGGGCCTTTTTCGTACAGCAAATCAGTCATTGATGGGGTACAGACTGCGCCACGCTGCTAACGTTTCGTTACACCTTAGTTCACAACCCTCTTGCGCGAATAAAACGAATACTCTCCTGCCGGTCAGGTTTTACCGATTATTTCGGCTATGCCCTGTAGAATGCCGCCATTGCACCTGATGAGAATTTAGACATGTACGATTGGCTCAACGCCCTGCCCAAGGCTGAACTGCACCTGCACCTGGAGGGCTCGCTGGAGCCTGAGCTGCTGTTCGCCCTGGCCGAGCGCAACAAGATTGCGCTGCCGTGGAACGACGTCGAAACCTTGCGCAAGGCCTACGCGTTCAACAACTTGCAAGAGTTTCTGGACCTGTATTACAAGGGCGCCGATGTGCTGCGCACGTCTCAGGACTTCTACGACCTGACCTGGGCCTACCTGCTGCGCTGCAAAGAGCAGAACGTGATCCACACCGAACCCTTCTTCGACCCGCAAACCCACACCGACCGTGGCGTGCCGTTCGAAGTCGTGCTCAACGGTATCGCCGCAGCACTCAAAGATGGCGAGCAGCAACTGGGCATCACCAGCGGGCTGATCCTCAGCTTCCTGCGTCACCTGAGCGAAGACGAAGCACAAAAAACCCTCGACCAGGCGCTGCCGTTCCGTGATGCGTTCGTGGCCGTGGGCCTGGACAGCTCCGAGATGGGTCACCCGCCGAGCAAGTTCCAGCGCGTGTTCGACCGTGCCCGCCATGAAGGCTTCCTCACCGTTGCCCACGCCGGCGAAGAAGGCCCACCGGAGTACATCTGGGAAGCCATCGACCTGCTGAAAATCCAGCGAATCGACCATGGCGTGCGCGCCATCGAAGACGAACGCCTGATGCAGCGCATCATCGACGAGCAGATCCCACTCACCGTGTGCCCGCTGTCCAACACCAAGCTCTGCGTGTTCGACGACATGGCCCAGCACAACATCCTCGACATGCTTGAGCGTGGCGTGAAAGTGACCGTGAACTCCGATGACCCTGCCTACTTCGGCGGTTATGTCACCGAGAACTTCCACGCGCTGTACACCTCCTTGGGCATGACCCAGGACCAGGCCAAACGCCTGGCGCAGAACAGCCTGGATGCGCGACTCGTAAAGCCCTGACGTGAGCGAATGTTGGAGTGAGCGCCTGTGACCACGGCGCCTGCTCCTACAGCGCGGCCAATCGGGCGATCTCTTCAAGCCCGACGTCGTTGACCACCACAGCCTGGGACTCGTTGACCAGGCTGATCCAGTTCGATTGCAGGAACAACTGAAACAGCCCAGCACCCAGCGCGCCCCCGAGGTGTGGTTGCTGCTGGCTCCAGTCAAAACAATCGCACAGCAGCGGCATTGCCAATGCTTGGGTAAAAATGCCCAGGCCCGCCATTTGCTGCGCGCCCTTGAATGTGACGGCGAGCCGTTGCTCATGGCGCTCGATCCACCTCGCCGCCATCATTCGTTCATACAACTGCGCCGCCAGCTCGCCACCAAGATGACCATGACACAGCCGAGCACGGCGTAATGACGGCGGCGCAACCAAGACCTGCGTTGAAACACCCGGCGCACTGCGTGTGGCACTGGCCAGGGTAGTACTGGCCAAGGCATGGATGGCGGCGCTGACATCGCCGTCTGCCAAGCGAAACAGTCGCTTGCCATACCGCGCTTCGGTTCGCAGCAAGCCGCTACTGGTCAGCCGCGCCAGATGTGCATTGGCCGAGGCCGACGGTAGACCGGTAAGTGCCGCCAGTTCCTTCGACGACTTCGCCGAGCCGTCCATCAAGGACCACAGCATGGCTGTGCGTTTTGGCTCAGCAAGCAAGCTGGCAATCTGACTAATGCATGGTGCTTCTTCCATCGATTCACTCCCTGTCGAATTACTTTTCTGATGCGGTAGGCGCCAGAGTATAAGTGCGCCAAGGGCGGGTTCCGTGGCGTCTGACAGCCAGAGTAGGGACGGGTTTTGAGTGAAATTTCCTTGCGTTACGGAGGCTATTACACGACGTCCAATCGCTCCGACAATTGAGCCGTCAATGTCGCACAGCGAGCTACAAGCATTTCCCGCAGCAGGTTGATGGGTTTGCTCAACTGCGCGCGATGGGCACACAGCAGGTTGAGCGGCGTGCGCTCGCCGCGCAGCTCCGGCAGGATCAGGCGCAGTCGTCCGGCCAGCACGTCGGTGCTCACATCCAGCCAGGATTTATAGGCAATGCCCATACCGGCCACGGCCCAGCGGCGCACCACATCGGCATCGTCGCTGAAGCGGTCGCCGCTGACCGTCAGGCTGACTTCGCGCTTGCCGTCGTGAAACGTCCAGTGGTCATGCACTCGGGTGCCGAGCATATACAGCAAGCAATTGTGCTGGGCCAATTGCTCCAGGTGTCGCGGCTCACCGTGGCGTGCGAGGTAACTGGGGGCTGCGCACAGCACACGAACGTTGCGCGGCGCGACGGGCAGTGCAATCAGGCTGGAGTCCTCGGGCTCACCATAACGCAGGGCAATGTCCACCGGCTGGCGGAACAGGTCGGCAATCCGGTCACCCAACAGCAGGCGTACGGCGAGCTGCGGATACTCACGCTGGAACTCGTCCAGCCACGGCAGCAGTTGGTTGCGGCCGAAATCCGAGGGCGCCGACAGTTGCAGCACACCGCTGACATGGTCCTGACCGCTGGCCAAAAGACGTCGCCCTTCATCAAGGGAGCTCAACGAGGCGCGGGCGTATTCCAGAAAGCCCTCGCCTTCGGCAGTCAGGCGCAGGCTGCGGGTGGAACGGGCCAGCAAGCGCGCGCCCAATTGTTGCTCGATACGCTTGAGCGCCGCGCTGGCCACGGCAGGCGACAGGTCCATCACCCGCGCCGCCGCCGACAAACTCCCCAAGTCCGCAGCGCGCACAAACAACTGCAAATCATCAAAACGCAGCATCCACCCACCCATTATCAAAATATTATTGAAACAGAGTGCTGTTTTAGCCGCTTTTATCTTCAGGGGAAATGACCAATCATCTGTCCATCCCGTTCATTACGTATCTGGAATTGAATATGCCCACAGCTTTTAACGTCATCGCAACGCTGATCGCCAAACCTGGCCAACAGGCCACCCTGGAAACCCTGCTGCGCGGCCTGCTGGAACCTACCCGCCTTGAAGCCGGTTGCGAGCAATACGACCTGCACCAAGACCTGCAACACCCCGAGACTTTCTACATGCTCGAACGCTGGAGCGATGACGCCGCACTGGCCGACCATGACCAAAGCGCACATATCCAAAGTTTTCGCGCCAAGGCCGCTGATGTACTCGAACACTTCGAACTCAAGCGCCTGAAGTTTCTCGCCTGATCACCGCCTTTTTCCGGAGCCCTCATGAAAGCCATTGCCTACTACGCATCACTGCCAATCACCGATGAAAAATCCCTGCAAGACATCGAATTGCCGGCGCCCGTCGCCGGCCCACGCGACCTGCTGGTGGAAGTCAAAGCCATCTCGGTGAACCCCGTGGACACCAAGGTCCGCCAGAACGTCGCCCCGGAAAACGGCGCCGCCAAAGTGCTGGGCTGGGACGTCGCCGGTGTGGTCAAGGCAGTCGGCAGTGACGTGAGCCTGTTCAAGGTCGGCGACAAGGTGTTCTACGCCGGCTCCTTGGTACGCCCAGGTGGCAACAGTGAACTGCACACTGTGGACGAGCGTATCGTCGGCCATATGCCCAAGAGCCTGAGCTTTGCCGAAGCCGCCGCGCTGCCGCTGACCGCCATCACCGCCTGGGAACTGCTGTTCGAGCGCCTGCAGGTGCGTGAAGGTAAAGAAGACGAAGGCCAGAGCCTGCTTATCGTTGGTGCCGCAGGTGGCGTGGGTTCGATCCTGACCCAACTGGCCAGCCAGCTCACCGGATTGAAAGTAATCGGCACCGCCTCGCGCCCGGAAACCCAGGAATGGACCAAGGCCCTCGGCGCCGACCTGGTGATCGACCACAGCCAACCGCTGAGTGAAGCGTTGAAACAAGCCGGCCACCCGCAGGTCACCCACGTCGCCAGCCTGACCCAAACCGAGCATCACCTGGACCAGTTGGTCGAAGCGCTGCAACCTCAAGGCAAGCTGGCACTGATCGACGACCCCAAGGCGTTGGACGTGAGCAAACTTAAGCGCAAGAGCCTGTCGCTGCATTGGGAGTTTATGTACACGCGCTCGATGTTCGAGACGCCGGACATGATTGAGCAGCACAACCTACTCAATCGCGTGGCCGAGCTGATCGACGCTGGCACCTTGAAAACCACGGTGGGCGAGCACTTCGGCGTGATCAATGCGGCGAATCTGCGCCGGGCCCATGCACTGCTGGAAAGCGGCAAGGCCAAGGGCAAGATCGTGCTGGAAGGGTTCTAAAACAACGGCTGTCAGTGTTGTCCGTTATTCGTGTGAGTAATGGACGACACCGCTAGTCAGAGAGTTGATCTTTGTCATATTTGTGAGCGTATCCGGGGTTTATATTGGCCGCCTTTGCCACGATTCTTTTACGTGAGGAAGTCAGCAATGAAGATCCTGATAAAAGCGTTAGCAAAATCCCAGTGGGAGGTCCGTCTGGACCAGAAAGCCATTACTTTCCACACTGAAGCCGAGGCGCGCGCCTTTGCCGATACCCTGCAAGCGCGTATCAAGGCGCCCCACCGTTTTCCAATCAGCCAGCAACACTCCGCCGCTGGCTGACCCACCTCTCAGCCCTGCGCCTGCAAGGCTCTGGCCCGTTGCAGGCGTTGGGTCGACACGGCCACCGTCACCGCCAATACACCGCACAGGCTGATGACCATAGCCATTGGCATGGCCGTGCCATCGTGCAACACCCCCACCAGCGACGCCGCCCCCGCCGCCACACCGAACTGGATGCAGCCGAGCAATGCCGACGCACTGCCTGCCCGAGCGCCCTGCCCGCTCATGGCACACGCCGAGGTGTTGGGCAAAATGCAGCCCAGACTGGCGATGCAGATAAACAGCGGCACCAGCAATGGCCATAGCGCATCGGTGCGCAACGCCGTGATGCCCAGCAGCGTCAGACCCGCCAGCAGATACACCCACACCGAACGCGACAGCAAAAACGCCGGGCCACGCTTGGCCAGCAAGCGAGCGTTGAGCTGCGCCACAAGGATGAAGCCAGCGGCGTTGGAGCCGAATACCCAGCCGTAATGCTCAGCGGGCACGCCATACAGTTTGATAAACACGAACGGTGAACCCGCGATGTAGGCAAACATCCCGGCAATCGACAGCGCGCCGGTAAGGGCGTAACCGAGGTAAACCCGGTCGGACAACAGCCCAAAATAGCGGCGCAACGAGCCCGACAACGGCTGGCGTGGCTGATGGGCTGGAAAGGTTTCAGGCAAGCCGAATGCCACGGCGATAGCGGCCATCACACTGAAGACCGTCAATGCCAGGAAAATCGACTGCCAGCCCCACAACCCGACCATCACCCCGCCGGCCAGCGGCGCAAGAATCGGCGCCAGGCCGGTCACCAGCATCAACTGGGAAAACACCTTGGCCGAGCCCACGGCATCGCATTTGTCGCTGACCACCGCGCGGGAAATCACCATGCCCGCGCAACCGCCCAGGGCCTGCACGAAGCGCGCGCCAATCAGCCAATCGAGGGAGGGCGCGTAGGCGCAGGCGAAGGACGCCAGGGTAAACAGGGTCACGCCGCTGAGCAGCGGCCCGCGCCGACCAAAACGGTCCGCCAGCGGGCCATAGATCAATTGGCCAATGGCCAGACCGGCGAAGTACACCGCCAGGGTCAGCTGGATGTGTTTTTCATCGGTGGCAAACGCCGTGGCCATCGCCGGGAAGCCCGGCAGGTAGAAATCGATCGCCAGCGGCGCAAAGGCGCTCAAGGCACCCAGAATCAGGATTATGCGAAGGTTCATCAGGCACCCAAGAGAGTCGGCAGCCCGACAGTCTAGCCGGGCCTGGATGCCTTGAACATAACGATAGCTCGCTAACTATTAAAATCAGGCGAGCTTGGCGCTGTAGCCTTCCTCAGTGATCAAGCTGATCACCTCTTCGGCAGACAAGCGGCTTTCCACGCCCACTTCCTTGGCGGCCAGGTCGACCTTCACACTGGCGCTTGAATCCTTACTCTGTACCGCCTGGGTCACCGCCCGGACGCAATGGCCGCAGGTCATTCCTTCAACACTGAATACTTGCATGACATAACTCCTTTGATGAGGTTGAACCCAGTCTCGACCTTGCCACAATGGCAAGGTCAAGTTCTGAAAAAATCGGCCGGGCTGGTATTCGGCGGCACTGTCGGCCAAGCTTGAACCATCTTTGATTCACACCACGGAGCATTCGCCATGCGCTGGTCGTATTTTGCCCTTGCCGGCTTGATGAGTTTGTCTGCCGCTGCGCCCATGGCCAGTGCCGATCAAGACTATGCGGTGTTGATCATTTCCCGGGAACGCCTGGAAGTGCTGACCAATTGCGAGATCGGCCTGTACATCCAAGACCAGTTGGCCGGGCGCCTGTACCAGGAGCAGGCCACCTCGTTCAACCTGCCCGCCGGCAATGTGTCACTGCGCCTGAAGCTGCTGCCGGGCCAAGCTGCGGGCTGCCTGCCTGGCCTGCTCGCCCCGCCCGCGCAAAACATCACGCTCAAGGCCGGTGACGTACGCAAGTTACGGATCGCCCAGGGCCCGGATGGCATGTACCTCAAAGCGGCTGCATTGGATTACTGAAGGCGCTTGACCTTACCCACAGGTCAAGGTTGATGCTAGGGGCAACTTCTTCTGGAGGAATGCCCCATGAATGGATCCACCACCTTTGATCTGCCCATCAGCGGCATGACCTGCGCCAGCTGTGCCGGGCGTGTCGAGCGTGCGCTGGGCAAGGTGCCGGGGGTGCAAAGCGTCAGTGTCAACCTGGCCAACGAGCGCGCCCACGTCGAAGTGCAGGGCCAAATGGACCCCGCCGTGCTGATTGCGGCGGTCGACAAGGCCGGTTACAGCGCCAGCCTGCCTCAAAGCGAAATCGCCACCGATACCGATCAAGCCCAGCGCCTGCACCGCGAGCGTTGGTCGCTGCTGCTGGCCATTGCGCTGGCATTGCCGTTGGTGCTGCCGATGCTGGTGGAGCCCTTTGG
Organism: Pseudomonas sp. TE3911; assembly: GCF_054062775.1. Classification (NCBI taxonomy): domain Bacteria; kingdom Pseudomonadati; phylum Pseudomonadota; class Gammaproteobacteria; order Pseudomonadales; family Pseudomonadaceae; genus Pseudomonas; species Pseudomonas sp. TE3911. Next base: position 4,683,762 of record NZ_JBSSFP010000001.1, read on the forward strand.
CCTGCACTGGATGCTCCCGCCCTGGGTGCAGTTCGCCCTCGCCACGCCGGTGCAATTCATTTTCGGTGCGCGCTTCTACATAGCCGCCTGGAAAGCCGTACGCGCCGGCGCCGGTAATATGGACCTGCTGGTCGCCATCGGCACCAGTGCCGGTTACGGCCTGAGCATTTATGAATGGCTCACCGCACATGCGGGTATGGCGCCGCACCTGTACTTCGAAGCTTCAGCGGTGGTAATTGCCTTGGTATTGCTGGGCAAATACCTGGAAAGCCGTGCTAAACGCCAGACTGCCAGCGCCATCCGTGCGCTGGAAGCCCTGCGCCCTGAACGTGCACTGCGTGTGCAGGATGGCCGTGAAGAAGACGTCGCCATCAGCGCGTTGAAGCTCGATGACCTGGTGTTGGTCAAACCCGGCGAGCGTTTCCCGGTGGACGGTGAAGTGATCGAAGGCCAAAGCCATGCCGACGAGGCGTTGATCAGCGGTGAAAGCCTGCCGGTGCCGAAACAACCCGGCGATAAAGTCACCGGCGGTGCCATCAACGGCGAAGGTCGTCTGCTGGTGCGCACCACCGCCCTTGGTGCCGAAAGTGTCCTGGCACGCATCATCCGACTGGTGGAAGACGCTCAAGCCGCCAAGGCGCCGATTCAGAAACTGGTGGATAAAGTCAGCCAGGTCTTCGTCCCGACCGTGCTGGTACTGGCGGTGCTCACGCTAGTGGGATGGTGGCTGTACGGCGCGTCGCTGGAGACCGCGATTATCAACGCCGTGGCCGTGCTGGTGATCGCCTGCCCTTGCGCCCTTGGCCTGGCCACGCCGACTGCAATCATGGCCGGCACCGGTGTCGCCGCCCGCTACGGCATCCTGATCAAGGACGCCGAAGCGCTGGAGCGCGCCCACGCAGTGAGCGCCGTGGTCTTCGACAAGACGGGCACCCTCACCTCCGGCACGCCAAAAATCGCGCACTTGGTCGCGGTGGATGGCAATCAAGCCCTGCTGCTGCAACAGGCCGGCGCGCTGCAACGCGGCAGCGAACATCCCCTGGCAAAAGCCGTGTTGGATGCCTGCAGCGAACAAGGGCTGAAGGTGCCTGATGTAAGCGTCAGCCAATCCCTGACCGGGCGCGGCATTGCCGGCACCCTCGACGGTCGGCCACTGGCACTGGGCAATCGCCGTCTGCTGGAAGAAATCGGCTTGAGCGCGGGTGACTTGGCAGGTGTCGCCAGCGATTGGGAGTCCGAAGGCCGCACCCTGTCCTGGCTGATCGAACAGGGTCCACAACCGCGCGTACTCGGGTTGTTCGCCTTTGGCGACACCCTCAAACCCGGTGCGTTGGAAGCCGTTGAGCAACTCAAGGCCCAGCACATCAGCAGCCACTTGCTCACCGGCGACAACCGCGGCAGCGCCCGCGTGGTGGCGCACGCACTGGGCATCGAAGATGTTCACGCTGAAGTGCTGCCCGCCGATAAAGCCGCCACCGTCGCCGAGCTGAAAAAAACCGACGTGGTGGCGATGGTCGGCGACGGCATCAACGACGCCCCGGCCCTGGCGGCGGCCGATATCGGCATCGCCATGGGCGGAGGCACCGACGTGGCCATGCATGCTGCCGGTATCACCCTGATGCGCGGCGATCCACGCCTGGTGCCGGCCGCTCTGGAGATCAGCCGCAAGACCTACGCAAAAATCCGCCAGAACCTGTTCTGGGCGTTTGTGTATAACTTGATCGGTATTCCCCTGGCCGCATTCGGCCTGCTCAACCCGGTGCTGGCGGGCGCGGCTATGGCCTTGTCCAGCGTCAGCGTGGTGAGCAATGCACTGTTGTTGAAAACCTGGAAACCCACTGACCTGGAGGATCAACGCCCATGAACATCGGCCAAGCCGCACGCCAAAGCGGGCTGAGCGCCAAGATGATTCGCTACTACGAATCCATCGGCCTGCTCAAAGCCGCCCAACGCACCGACAGTGGCTACCGTGTGTACGGCCCGGACGACTTGCACACATTGGCGTTTATCAAACGCTCGCGGGATCTGGGGTTTTCATTGGAAGAGGTCGGCAAGCTGCTGACCCTGTGGCAGGACCGGCAACGGGCCAGCGCCGACGTGAAAGCCTTGGCGCGCCAGCATATCGAGGCGCTGAACCAGAAGATTCTGGAGCTGGGGCAGTTGCGGGATACGTTGCAAGATCTGGTTGAGCACTGCCAGGGCGATCATCGGCCGGATTGTCCGATTCTCAAGGAGTTGGCGTCGGGAAGCTGCTGCGCGTGAGGCTCTAACTGACTGACTACAAAACCAATGTGGGAGGGGGCTTGCTCCCGATGGCGGTGGGTCAGTCTCAATATCTGTAACTGACACACCGCTATCGGGAGCAAGCCTCCTCCCACATTTTGATCTTCATTTACCCGAAGATCATTGCATCCAAGGCGGCGGTGGCGGTTCTTCGGACGCTTTGCTCGGCGGAGCATCATCTGCCGCCCGAATCGCTTGCTTGCGCTCTTCATCCAGCCGCGCCGCTTCAATCTCGCGAATCACACCGCCCACATCCGCCAACTCTTCCGGCTCGTCGAACTCGCCGGTCAAGACGCTGGCCGGGTGCAAGGTACCGGCTTCGTACAGCGCCCACATTTCCTTGGCGTACTTGGTCTTCTTCAACTCCGGGGCAAAACGCCCGAAGTAGGAGGCCATGTTGCCCACATCCCGTTCCAGCATGTTGAACGCGTGGTTGTTGCCCGCCGCATCCACCGCCTGGGGCAGGTCAATAATCACCGGGCCCGTGGGGGTAAGCAGTACGTTGAACTCGGACAAGTCACCGTGTACCAGGCCGGTACACAGCATCAGCACGATCTGGGAAATCAGGAAGGCGTGGTATTCGCGCGCCTGGTCCGGCTCCAGTGTCACGTCATTCAGACGCGGCGCCGCATCGCCGTACTCGTCGGCCACCAGCTCCATCAACAGCACGCCTTCGAGGAAGTCGTAGGGCTTGGGCACGCGAACGCCCGCGCCGGCCAGGCGGAACAGTGCCGCCACTTCGGCGTTCTGCCAGGCATCTTCGGTTTCTTTCTTACCGAACTTGGAGCCCTTGGCCATGGCCCGGGCCTGACGGCTGTTACGGACCTTACGGCCTTCCTGGTATTCGGATGCCTGACGAAAACTTCGTTTGTTCGCCTCCTTGTAAACCTTGGCGCAACGCAATTCGTTGCCGCAGCGCACCACATAAACAGCTGCTTCTTTACCACTCATGAGAGGGCGCAGCACTTCGTCGACCAGACCGTCTTCGATCAGGGGTTCAATGCGTTTAGGAGTCTTCATCAGCTTTTATTGTGGGTCCTTTATTACCAAATACGCGTATGGCACTCGTTATACGGCAATCGGCTCGCCGGTGGGAGGGGCTACCGATCTTTGACCACTCAAGAATGCATCCTATATGCCAGTTTCGGCTGCAATCAACGCTCAATGATCGCCGTCACCCCTTGACCGCCCGCCGCGCAGATCGAAATCAGCCCTCGGCCCTTGCCCGCCGCATCCAGCAACTTAGCCAGGTTGGCGACGATACGCCCGCCGGTGGCGGCAAATGGGTGCCCGGCGGCCAGGGAGCTGCCCTTCACATTCAACCGGCTGCGGTCGATGGCGCCCAACGGCGCGTCCAGCCCCAGGCGGGTCTTGCAGTAATCCGCATCTTCCCAGGCTTTTAGCGTGCACAACACCTGGGCCGCGAATGCTTCGTGGATCTCGTAATAATCGAAGTCCTGCAGCGTCAGGCCATTCCTCGCCAACAGACGCGGCACCGCATACACCGGAGCCATCAACAGGCCTTCGGCGCCGTTGACGAAATCCACCGCCGCCGCTTCGCCATCGCGCAGATACGCCAGGATCGGCAGCCCCCGCTCCTTCGCCCAAGCCTCACTGCCCAGCAGCACAAGAGATGCACCATCGGTGAGCGGTGTGGAGTTGCCGGCGGTGAGCGTGCCCTTTTCGCTGCGCTCGAAGGCGGGCTTGAGGGCGGCGAGTTTTTCCAGGGTCAGGTCGGGACGCAGGTTGTTGTCGCGGGTCAGGCCCAGAAACGGGGTGAGCAGATCGTTGTGCCAGCCTTCGGCATAGGCGGCCGCCATTTTCTGGTGGCTCTCCAGCGCAAGCTGGTCTTGCTCGGCCCGGGGGATCTGCCAGGTCTGCGCCATCAACTCACAGTGCTGGCCCATGGACAAACCGGTACGCGGCTCGCCATTGCGCGGCAGTTCTGGCTTAAGGTGATGGGGACGAAGTTGTAACAGGACTTTTAATTTATCCGCCATGGATTTGCTGCGGTTGGCTTGCAGCAGGATCTTGCGCAGCCCTTCATTCACCCCAATCGGTGCGTCTGACGTGGTGTCCACCCCACCGGCGATGCCGCATTCGATCTGGCCCAAGGCAATCTTGTTGGCCACCAGCAATGCCGCCTCCAGCCCGGTGCCGCAGGCCTGCTGGATGTCATAGGCCGGGGTCTGCGGCGACAGGCGCGAGCCCAGCACGCATTCGCGGGTCAGGTTGAAGTCGCGCGAATGCTTGAGCACCGCGCCGGCGGCCACCTCGCCCATGCGCAGGCCGTGCAGGTTGTAGCGTTCGATCAAGCCTTCCAAGGCGGCGGTCAGCATCGCCTGGTTGCTCGCCGTGGCGTAGGGGCCATTGGAACGGGCGAAAGGAATGCGGTTACCGCCAATGATCGCTACACGGCGCAATTGAGTCATGGAAAGCTCCCTCTGTCTGTTATGGGCTTGATCACTGAGCCTAGTCGAACGACTGCTACCCTGGGATGGTCAACCCTTTGAACCCCAGCCTTCGGAGAGCGTTCCATGTCTGACCGTTATATCGACTTCGCCAACTCAAGCCTCGGCCATCGCCTGGTCGCCGCCCTTGGCCTGCCGTCACCGGTACGCCTGGAACGCTGGCAAGCCGGACGCCTACGCCCGGTAGACGGTGCACTGCTGCTGGGCGGTGGAGCCCTGACAAGCAAGGTGCAGGCATTTGCCAACAAACTCACCGACGCGATTTATACCTACGGCGCCGAGTCATCGACGTGGATTCCCGGGCACGGCCCCAAGCTCAAGGCCGTGGTGTTCGATGCCAGCGAGCTGCAACACACCGACCAGCTCAAGCAACTGCGCGAGTTCTTCCAGCCCCTGCTGAAAAACCTCGATAACAGCGCCCACCTGGTGATCCTCGGCCGCGCCCCGGAAAGTCTCAGCGACCCGTTTGCCGCCAGCGCCCAGCGGGCCTTGGAAGGGTTCAGCCGCTCCTTGGCCAAGGAACTGCGCAACGGCGGCGTGTTGCAATTGCTCTACGTCGGCGAAGGTGCCGAAGACCAGCTGGAAGGCGCGCTGCGTTTCTTCCTCTCACCGAAAAGCGCCTACATTTCCGGCCAGGTGATTCGCCTGGAGGCTTGCGCCACGCCCGTTGAGGACTGGACCCGCCCACTGGCCGGGCGCAAGGCGCTGGTCACGGGTGCGGCGCGTGGCATCGGCGCGTCTATCGCTGAAACCCTGACCCGCGACGGCGCTGAGGTCATTCTCCTTGACGTCCCCCAGGCCAAGGCCGACCTCGAAGCCCTGGCGGCGCGCCTGGGTGCTCGCACGGTGGTGCTGGATATCTGCGCCGAAGACGCCGCCAGCCAGTTGATCGAACACCTGCCCGATGGCCTCGATATTCTGGTGCATAACGCCGGTATCACCCGTGACAAAACCCTTGCCAACATGACCCCGGAATACTGGGATGCGGTGCTCGCGGTCAATCTCAATGCACCGCAGGTACTGACCAAAGCGCTGCTCGACAGCGGCAGCCTGCACGACAACGCCCGCGTGGTGGTGCTGGCGTCCATCAGCGGCATCGCCGGTAACCGTGGGCAAACCAACTATGCCGCGAGTAAGGCGGGTTTGATCGGCCTGGTGCAGGCGTGGGCGCCGTTGCTCAAGGAGCGCGGGATCAGCATCAATGCCGTGGCGCCAGGCTTTATCGAAACCCAGATGACCGCACACATCCCGTTCGCCCTGCGTGAAGCCGGGCGCCGCATGAGCTCCCTGGGCCAAGGCGGTTTGCCGCAGGACGTCGCCGAAGCTGTGGCCTGGCTGGGCCAGCCCGGTTCCGGCGCGGTCAGCGGGCAAGCATTGCGGGTGTGCGGGCAAAGTCTATTGGGAGCGTGAGCATGGAATGGCAGACCTTAGGCAATACCCCGTTTCTGCCGCCGTTGTATTGGCGAGCGGCGCTCAAGCGCAAGATTACCGGCAGCACACTGCCTGAACAGGGGCTGCGCTGCCGGGTCAGCGTCAACCCCAAGGACGTCGCGGCGTATCGCAAGGTCTGCGGTTTTGCCGACAGCCCGATCCTACCGGCGACCTACCCACACATCCTGGCGTTTGGATTGCAAATGCAGTTGCTCACGGCCAAGGCATTTCCCTTCCCGTTGCTGGGGTTGATCCACCTGAGCAATTGCATTCGAATCCATCGCCCATTGGGCGGGGTAAACGAACTCTTCATAAGCGTGCACGCGCAAAACCTCCAACCTCACGCCAAGGGCGCAACCTTTGAAGTGGTAACCAGCGTTGAAGATTCTCTCGGAGTGCTGTGGGAAGCCGAGAGCCGAATGCTCTGCCGAGGCGTAAAACTCGAAGGCGAAGCTGCCGATGACACCCAGCCCACACCTGTACACATCAGCGAACTGACCCGCTGGAAGGCCCCTTCGGATATCGGCCGTCGCTATGCGAGGGTCTCCGGCGACTACAACCCGATTCACCTGAGTGCCCCGACTGCCAAGTTGTTTGGCTTCCCCCAGGCCATCGCCCACGGACTGTGGAACAAGGCCCGCACACTGGCCGCACTCGGTGAGCACCTGCCCGCTGCCAATATAGAAATCGAAGTGGTATTCAAAAAACCGGTGCGCCTGCCCAGCGAAGTGACTTTGCACAGCAGCACCGCCGGTTCCAGTGGCGAATTACTGTTGAAGGGCGCGGGAGATATTGAACATATGGTGGGAAAGTGGCGGCCAATCGCATAACAACACCTGCTTAATTGTATATATATACCCTAAGTAATAGCGGACTTAAAAAAGTCCGCTATTTTTATTTAAGCCACTGATCCAAAAGACATATACATCTTGATACGCCCTCCCCTTATACCCTTACGACTAGTCATTAAGCACACACTTCACGCCCTCTATATAAATCGTTAATACCAAGTTGAGCCTTGAGGGAACACGCACCCGGGTCTGTTATAGACCTACGGACAAACGCATCGCTATCCCAAGAAATAACGAGCGTTTGAAGACAACTAAGGTTGTACGGGTGCAAGGAATTCAATCATGAAAACTCAAGTAGTGTTTTGGAAAGCAAGTACCGCGTTGGCCCTGGCAATAGCAATGACACTCGGTGGCTGCAGCAGCGGTGGTGGCGGGCATCACAGTAGCGGCTCCTCCTCTTCGGATACTGCCGGAACCGGTGGAGGTACTGGCGGAGGTACCGGTGGCGGTACCGGTGGCGGTACTGGTGGCGGCACTGGTGGCGGCACTGGTGGAGGTACCGGTGGAGGCACTGGTGGAGGCACCGGTGGAGGCACCACCACGCCACTGGTCACCGCGACCGTCGTCGACACGCTGGGCAACACCGTGACCGGCGTGGGCGGCACCGTCAGCAGTCTCGGCACCACCCTCGGCAGCTTGCCGATTGTTGGCGCGACCACCCAAGGTCTGGTGGTGGCCACCGGCACTGCGGTCGGCAGCATCGGCAACGGCCTGTCGGATGGGCTCGGCTCGTTGGGCACTGACAGCAATGCACTGGGCAACACTCTCGACGGCGTAGGCCAAGGTGTTTCCGATCTGGGCGATGGCGTCAGCACCACCGGCGCTAACGTGCGCACGCTGCTGGGTAAAGTACCCGTGGTCAGCGCAACTGCGCCAGTGGTGGGCGGCGCGGTCGACAAAGTCGGCAACGTGGTGACCATGCTCGGCGATACCCTGAGCACCGCCAGCACCACCGGCCCGCTGGGCAATGTGACAAATGCCGTGGGCGCCCGAGTGCTGGTGCCGGTCGTCTCGCTGGTGGAAAAAACCACCGGCAAAGTTGGCAACGCAACGGGCCTGGACAGCCCGGTCGGCGGCCTGCTGGATAAAGTCGGCAGCACCGTCGATGGCCTCGGCGATAAAGTCGCCGGCGCTGGCGGCACCGGTAACCCTGTGACCGGCGCCGTGGGTAACCTGCTCAATGGCGTCGGCACCGTGGTCGGCACCGCAAGCGGCTATGTCGACCCAGCCACCGGCAACGGCGGCGGTAGCGGCAGTGGCGTCAAACTCGGTCTGCCGGAACTGATCGGTGGTGTCATCGCCGGCGCCGGCAACGGCCTCAACGCCGGCAATACCAATGGCGTGGTGAGCGCTGCTGGCGTCACCGGCGCCAGCGCCGGCGGCACGGTAGCATCTCTGGGCACCTTGCTGGGCGGCAGCGGCACTCCAAACACCGCCGCGGGCGCTCCGATCATGGCGGTGACCACCAACCTCGGCAGCGCACTTAACCCTGCCACCAGTGGCATCGCCAGCCTGACCCAAAACGTCGGCAACGCCACCGGCCTGGGCGCGCCAGTCAATGGCCTGGTGACTAACGTCGGCGGCGCCGTCAACAGCCTGGGCGGCAAAATCAGCGGCGCCAATGCCAACCCGGTCACCAACGCCCTGGGCGGCACCGTGAGCGCTGTCGGCGGCACCGTGGCGTCGGTGGGTGGCCTGGTCACCGGCGGTACCAGCGGCGGCGGGTTGCTCGGCGGCGGCTTGAACCTGGGCGGCAGCGCATCTGCCGGCGCCAGTGCCAGTGCCGGGGCCAGCACCAGCGGTGGCCTGGGGGGGTTGCTCGGTGGGCTCACCGGCAAAAAATAGAATTGCACCTGGCCGATTAGACGGCCTCACCTACAGCGCCTACGCTTGGTTGAGACGAGAGATCTAATAAATCTCTCGTCTTTTTTTAGGGCCACTGAACGGCCCCTGAAAAACACCCGAACCGCGCCTCCAGAGCCCGGCGGGCACCTGCAAAACGCTGCTGCTTTGACCATGGAGTGTCCTATGCGCGCTTTGACACCGTTGTTATTGCTCACCCTCAGTGCTTACGCCCACGCCGATACCCTGCCCAGCTTCCTCAATAGCAACGACACCATCCGCAACCTGCCGGTGCCCAATCTGCCCGCCGATGCCTACCGCCCGAACACCCCGCAAACGCAGCTGCCCACCCCTGCGGCGAGTGAGGCGCAACCGTTACTGATGGACACCAAGGTGACCATTCGCAAACTGCAGATCGACGGCGGCACGGTCTACCCGCTCAACGACGTTGCCCTGGCGTTCGAGCCCTTGATCGGCCACGAAACCAACCTGGCCCAATTGATCGAGGCGACACGCAGCATCACCCGGCGCTACCAGGCAGACGGCTACCTACTGTCCTATGCGTTCCTGCCGGAGCAACGCTTCGATGACGGCCTGGTGCACGTCATTCTGGTGGAGGGTTATATCCGCGATTACCAAGTACAAGGCGATATTGGCTCAGTGTCGTCCTACGTCGAAAAGCTCGCCGACAAACTCAAGGCCGAGCGCCCACTGACCCGTAAAACCTTCGAGCGCTACACCACACTCATGGGCGCGATCCCCGGCGTCACCTTGCAAGCGCAAGTGCCGCCACCTGGCACCACCGACGGCGGCACCCACATGCAGATCACTGCCAGCCGCAAGCCTTTCACCACCAGCATGAGCCTCAACCAAGCCAGTCGTGGCGGCACGCAAGCGTTGTTAACCGCCACCAGCAATTCCCAGACCGCCATGGGTGAACAACTGAGCGTGAGCGGCCTGTTCCCACCGGGCGACGACAAAGAACACTACTACCGCGCCGCCTACAGCCAATTCGTCAATGCCGAGGGCACCCAACTGGTGCTATCCGGTGAACGCTATCGCGCCGACCCCGGCACCAACCTGCAACTGGGCGGCGGCTTCGAACTCAAGCCCCATCAGGCAATCGACCGATTCTCCATTGGCCTGAGCCACCCGCTGATCGCCTCGCCCACCGAGTCGTTGACCCTGGGCACGCGGTTCTATGGGGTCGACCAGAAAACCCGCTATCAACTGGTGGGATTCCCCCAGCGCTTTGACATCGAAACCAACCTGCGCGCCGTGGCGTTCGAAGGCGACTGGCGCAAGGCCGACGCCGACCAACTGCGCATCCTCAGCGCGGGGCTGTACCAAGGCATCGACGGCATGGGCGCCAAGACACGCAGCGACCTCGAAGGCCTAAAACCTGACTTGGACTTCTTCCGCCTGCGCCTATCGGGCGTGCAAAGCAACAAGCTGTTCGGCAACGTTCAGGGCGTGCTGTCAGGAGCGCTCTATTGGAGTGACGACACCTTGCCCGACAGCGAGCGCGCCACCTTCGGCGGGCAGAACTTCGGTCGTGGCTACCCCGATGATCAAGGCTCGGGCGACAAGGGCTGGGGCATGGCCTATGAGGTCAACTACAGCTACAACCGTGCCGGCGAGTGGGTGAGAATCCTGCAACCCTACATCGTGTTCGACCGTGCCAAGACCTGGTTCAACGACCAGACCATCAAAGGCAACAACCTGTCTTCAGCCGCCGTGGGCCTGCGCTTTGGCGACGCGAAGTATTACAACATCGCGCTCGAAGCGGCCAAGCCGATGTCGGACGAGGCCCTCGACAGCCTCAACCGCCAGCCGCGGTATACCTTGAGTTTCAGCTATCAACTCTGACACGGCCCACAGCGCTCAGTTTAGGCTGAGCGGGGTTCTGCGGCAGACACGCTTGCTGTGGTAAGAGGGCTTGTTGTGGCGAGCGGGCTTGCTCGTGTTCGACTGCGCAGCAGTCCCCAAAAGCCCTACCGTTTGCTGAGAGGAAACAAGCTGTCCAACGTATCAATCAACCGCACCAGGTAAATCGGCTTGCGAAACAGATCCAGGACCTGCAGGCGCAGCATGTCGCTGACGTCATCCATTTCGGCATGACCGGACATCACAATCACCGGCAGGTGCGAGCGTGAGGTGTGTTCGCGCAGGCGCTTGATCAAGGAGATACCGCTTTCCTCGGGCATGCGCAGGTCGGTGATGACCAAGGCGATATCGGGGTGAAGTGTCAACTCTTGCAGGGCGAAGGTGACGGATGTTGCCGTAAAGCACACAAACCCCTCGTTTCCGAGGGATTCGGCGAGCTCGATCAGCGCGTCCTCTTCGTCGTCCACTAACAGGATTTGTTGCCGGGGGGACGACATGGGGCTCATGTAAGGATCCTGATACTAAACGTGCACTCAGGGTAGTCGTATCGCGCCATTGATCAAGTGGACAAGATACTGGCTTCGACCAACTTGAACAGCGCAGTGACTCTGTCGCTGATGGGCGTCATGAAGATACCGATCACAGCTGCACACATGGCAGCCACAATGGCGTACTCAATACCGGAAGCGCCATCCCTGGCGCAGACCATCAGTTGAAGCTTTAAGAACACCTTGCCAATTGCTGACATGCGACTCTCCAACAAGGGTTAAAAGCTCAAGTGCCGATACCGGTCTGAATCGATGTAAAAATGGCTTTCACTTTAGTGCTGATGGGCGTCATGAACAGCCCGATCACCGCTGCACACATCGCCGCGACAATTGCATATTCGATACCGGAGGCCCCCTCTCTTCCGTAAGACAAAATCTGGATTTTGATAAACACCTTGCGAATGACGTCAAGGAACATTTGACTTCTCCTTTGCGCTCCGGGCGCTGATGTAGCTGGGCTACAGCATGATCTCGCTGTGCCATTAGAGCATTGTCGGCAAATCCACTCCCAACAACTGTAATAAGCGACTAATCACAAAGTAGTAGCCAAATCGATGACGCCTGAAGAACCTTATTTCCCACTAATGAAGAGAAATTTTCCAAGGAGTAATGGCATTTCGTCCTAGCTGAACTACCTTCAAATAGCGAAATAGTTAGACCTTGATAGTGAACTGATTGCGCAGTGCTGGATGGACCAGACAGCAGGTTCTGCAGTGGGAAAGGGAGAGCCTTTATGAGCAGTCGCATCAGTATGATTCTGGCCGGGTTGCTCTTGTTGGGAGCGCTGATTGCCGGTTATTGGGGCCTCGTGTTGAGCCGTCCGGAACCGGCGGCCGCCGTGGTTGCTCAGCCCGTTGCCAACCCCTCTTCAGTGGCCCCCGTCGAAGACCCGACACGTCAACCCGTGGTGGTACTGGCCCACGACGTGCCGCCCTTCGTCGCCCTCACCGCCGCCGACCTGACCCTGGAAAAACTGCGCACTGCACCGGCTGGCAGCCTCACCACGCTGGAGCAAGCCATCGGACGCACGCCTTGGCGCAGCCTGGAAGCCGGAACCTGGCTGACCGAACAAAGCTTCGAGGCTGGCGGAAGCCTCGCCCGGATGATCCGCTCTGACGAACGCGCGCTGGCCGTTGCCGTGGATGAAGTAACCGGCGCCGCTGGGCAATTGAACCCGGGTGATTATGTTGACGTGATGCTGTACCTGCGCCAGGAAAACGGTAACCCGCAACCCTCGGCGCAAACCGTAGTCCCCGCACTTCGCCTGCTTGGAGTGGGTGACCAACTCGGGCTGACCAATGACGGTAAACCCGGCTCCCCTGTAGCAACAACGGCCGAAGACAAAGCCAAGCAACAACAGAGCCGTGCCAGTGCGCGCACCGTGTTGCTGGCCGTTCCAGAACAACTGATGAGTCGGTTGGTGCTTGCCACGCAAGCCGGTGCAATGCGCCTGGCCCTGCGCAGCGCTGACGAACAACGCTTGAGCCAATACTGGTCGGGCACCAATGAATCAGCGGCAAACCTCGACAACGCCAAGCGCGACCTCTACCAGTTCAATCAGTTGGCCTTTACTGCACCACCCACCAGCAACTTCAGCCCATCGGCCACCACCAGCGCTCCACGTCGCTCGGGTGTCGAGGTGATACGCGGCAACCAGGTTACTCAACAAACGCCCAGATAGCGCTAAGGATGCCTTGAATGAGCAGTCGTTCCCTGAGGTTTTTTTCACGAGCGTTCTGGGCCCTCGTCACCCTGACGCTGCCCATCGCGCTCGCACAGGCAGCACCGGGCAACTGCGCCAGCCTGGGCAAGCTTCCTGCGACGCTCGAAGTCGGTGAAGGCATGCAACAAGCCATGCAATCCCCGGTTGCCATTACCCGCCTGGCGGTCGGCGACCCCAAAATCGCCGACGTTCAAGTCAACGGCAACCAGGCGTTCCTGCTGACTGGCATCTCCCAAGGTGCCACCAGCCTCATGATCTGGACCGCGTGCTCTAACACCCCACGCCAGAGCATGGTGTTCGTCAAAGGCAAAGCCACTTCAGCGTTAACCAGCTTGTCGCTGTCCCCCTCGGACGACCCCTTGCTGCCGAGCCAGGTACAGACCGATATCCGCTTCGTCGAAGTCAGTCGCACCAAGCTCAAGGAGGCAAGCACCTCGATCCTGGGGATTGGCAAAAACTTCCTGATCGGCAGCCCCAACCTCGCGGTGCCCAGCGCTAACACCTTGGCTCTGCCGGTGAGCGCCTCCAACTTCAATATCGGCTTCGGCGGCGGGCGCGTGTCGGCGATGATCAATGCCTTGGAAAGCAGCGGTTTTGCCTACACCCTGGCGCGGCCCAGCCTGGTCGCCCTGAGCGGACAAAGCGCAACGTTCCTGGCCGGGGGCGAAGTGCCCATTCCGGTGCCCAGCGCCGGCAGCGACACCATCTCCATCGAGTACAAGGAGTTTGGTATTCGGTTGACCCTGACCCCCACCGTGGTCGATCGAAACCGCATCACCCTCAAGGTCGCACCGGAGGTCAGCGAACTGGACTACAGCAACGCCGTGCAGATCCAGGGCATTCAGGTACCCGCACTCACTGTGCGTCGCACCGACACCAGCGTGTCCCTGGCCGATGGCGAAAGCTTCGTCATCAGTGGCCTGATCAGCACCAACAACCGTTCCACCATCAACAAATTTCCCGGCCTGGGCGACATCCCGATCCTGGGTGCGTTCTTCCGCGATTCCAACATCAGCCGCGAGGAAAAAGAGTTGCTGATGATCGTCACCCCCCACCTCGTACAACCCCTGGCGGCCGATGCGCAGTTGCCGTCCCTGCCCGGCGAAAAGCTGCGCAGCTACGACCCTAATTGGTACCGCCTGTTTTTCCTTGAAAATGGCAACTTCGACCGTCGCACGGGGCTGTCCCAATGAGCGAAAGCCTGAGCCAAACGTTTCTGGCAATAACGCGTAACAGCACCGATCTGGAGTGGCTTCAGGGCGCGCTTGCACCGTTGGGCCAAGTGGTCAGTGCCGGCGGCGGCAGTCTGGACGAACTGCTGGCACTGGTCGACGTGACCTTCGCCAACCTGGTCTTCATCGGCCTGGACCGTGAAAACGTCACCACGCAATGTGCGCTGATTGAAGGGGCACTGGAGGCCAAACCCATGTTGGCCATCGTCGCGCTGGGCGACGGCATGGACAATCAACTCGTACTCAATGCCATGCGGGCCGGCGCCCGCGACTTTGTCGCCTATGGCTCGCGTTCCAGTGAAGTGGCCGGCCTGGTTCGACGCCTGAGCAAGCGCCTGCCGACGGTCAGCCACACCACTCACCTGGGTGGCCTGACGGTGCTCTATGGCACCCAATGCGGTACCGACGGCGCATTACTGGCCACCCACCTGGCGCAAGTGGTGCAAAAAAGCGGGCAGCAAACCCTGGTACTGGATTTGGGACTGCCTCGGGGCGACAGCCTGGCGCTGTTGGGCCTGGAAAGCTCGTTTCACTTCGGTGATGCCCTGCGCCACTTACGACGCCTGGATGCCACCTTGATCAACAGCGCCTTTACCTCGGCCGAGGCTGGTCTGCGCATTCTGGCCTACACCGACGGCGACGAATCGCTGGAGCAAACCAGCGCTGCCGAGCTGTACATGCTGCTCAGCGCCCTGCGCCAACACTTCCAGCACATTGTCGTAAACCTTACCGGCCAGCCGGACAGCGAAGCGCTGCGCACCTTCGTCAGCCATTGCGACAAGTTGCTGTGGTGCACCGATCAAAGCGTGCTCGACTGCCGACGCAACCTGGCGGTGCTCAATCGATGGCGTGAAAAAGGCATGAAACTGGAGCACGGCCGTCTGCTGGTCGACCGCTATATCAAAGGCGCCGCACCGGAGGCCGAAGCGCTGGGCAAGACCTTCGGCCTGGAAGTGATTGCCGTGCTGCCCCTGAGCGCGGAAATCCGCCTGAATGCCAAAAATCAGGGCCAGACCTTATTTGCGTTATCGCCCCGCGAGCCGCTCACCCAAGGCCTGCGCACCCTTGGCGAGCGCCTGGCCAAACGCTCCGAAGGCCTTGAGAAACCACCGGCCAACTGGCTTACCCGTCTCTGGAGTACGAAATGAGCAGCGATAAACTGTTCGGTTCGCCCTTACGCGGCACCGTCGACAACACCGATCACGACGGCCTCAAACTGGTCCTGCACCGCTACATCATTGATGCCATAGAGGAGTCGGGGAAAAACCTGTTGGAAGGCACGCGCCAATCTTTGGCGCAATTTGTGATGGATAAAGTCGCCGAGTACATCACCCGCATGCACCTGGCGATCTCCCGCTATGAAATGGAGCGCCTGGCAGAAGAAATCGTCGACGAACTCACCGGTTTCGGGCCGCTTGAGGTGCTGCTGCGCGATACATCCGTCACTGAAATCCTGGTCAACGGCCCCCACCGAGTGTTCGTCGAACGCGATGGCCTGCTGCACCAAAGCGACCTGCGTTTTATCGACGACCACCATGTGGAGCGGGTCATGCAACGCATCCTCGCACCCTTGGGGCGACGACTGGATGAGTCGTCACCCATGGTCGATGCGCGGTTGCCGGACGGGAGTCGGGTCAATGCGATCATTCCTCCGATTGCCCTGGACGGCCCCTGCCTGTCGATCCGAAAGTTTCGCAAGGACATGCTCAAAAGCAGCGACCTGATGGCCATGCAGACCATCGATCAACTGATTTTCGAGTTCTTCCAAGAGGCCGTGGGCAAGCGCTGCAACATCTTGATCAGCGGCGGTACCGGCACCGGTAAAACCACGCTGCTGAACATTCTGAGCCAACTGATCAACCCCCATGAGCGGCTCGTCACCATCGAAGATGTGGCCGAACTGCAACTGGGCCACCCCCACGTAGTACGCCTGGAAACCCGCCCGCCGAATGCCGAAGGGCACGGCGAAGTGAAGGCCAGCGACCTGATTCGCAACGCCCTGCGGATGCGCCCGGACCGCATCATTCTGGGGGAGATTCGTGGCGTGGAAGTGCTCGATGTACTCACGGCGATGAACACCGGCCATGACGGGTCGATGAGCACCGTGCACGCCAACAACGCACAGGATGCGCTGCTGCGCCTGGAGACGCTGGTGGGACTCACCGGCCGCGTGGTCGCGGAGAAAACCCTGCGCCAGATGATCTGCGCGGCACTGGATGTGGTGATCCAACTGACGCGTTTGCCCGACGGTCGCCGTTGCGTCAGTGAAGTGGTGGAAGTCGTGGGCGTGCGTGATGACGTGTACGTCACCAACACGCTGTTCCGGCATGACAAGCGCACCGGCTTCGGTTTCCTGCGCGAAGCCATCAACCCCGCCGGCGACAAACTGCGCCGCGAAATCCCGCTGCCGTTGTAGGAGCCGCCTGATGATCGGTCCGATCCTGCTCGCATTGATCTCTCTGGGCATGCTGTTGCTGGCGACGCACATGATGCGCAGTGGCTTGCGCCAGGCACAGGCCGAGCGTGTGATGGAGCGACTGGGCCAGGGCCAACCTAAGGCAGTGAATGACAAGGCCGTCGTGACCAGCCTTGAACGTATGTTCATCCGTGCCGGCCTGGGCAAGCCCACCGAACGCCTGGGGCTATGGCTCATGCTTTGGGGCTTTGGCGTGGCGCTCGGTTTCCTGGCTGCCGAATGGCTGGGCTTGCTGACGATGGTCGTACTGCCGCCCCTGATCCTGCGGTTCTACCTGGCCCTGCGCTATCAACGCCGTTTGCGCCGGATGATTGAGCAGTTGCCTCAGTTGCTCGATCACGCCGTACGCAGCCTCAAATCCGGCCGCACGCTGGCGGACGCCGTGCTGGGTGGCATTGAAGCCAGTGATGACCCGCTGAAGAAGTCCATGGGACGCATCAAGCGCAATGTCATCCTCGGGGTCAGCCTGCCGGATGCGGTGCACGACTTTGCCGAGTTTTACGAACAGGATGAGCTGCGCCTCTTTGCGCTGGGGTTGAAGGTCAATCATCGCTATGGCGGCAACGCCAGCGAGTTGCTGGAAAACCTGATCAAAATGATCCGCGAACGGGACCAGGGCGCTCGCCAACTCAGGGCGATGACGGGGGAGACTCGCGTGACCGCCGTGGTGCTGGCGTTGCTGCCGATCAGCGTGGCCGGTTACTTCCTGGTGACCAACCCAACGTATCTGGTGGGTATGTGGGCCGATGACAGCGGCAGGTGGATGTTAATTGGTGCCTTCGCCATGCAGGTGTTCGGTTGCATCGCCCTGTGGCGCATGCTGAGGAGCGTCTGACATGGCCATGTTGATCAGCGCAGTATTGTTTTTCGCGGCGACGTTACTGCTGGTCGGTAACGTCCTGGCTCACCGTCGTCAACAGCGCGTGGTCACCTCGCGGCTGCAGGGCGAGACCGAGCGTGAAGACAAGATAGGCCGATGGTTGCGCACGCTGGGCAACACCCGGATTGGCCAACGCACCATCAGCCTCGACAACGAAACCCAAACCCTGCTCAACCGTATTGGATGGCGCAAGGCCGGGCAGCGCTCGATGTTCGCCGCCTGCCAAGTGGGCGCGCCACTGGTACTGCTGGGCCTGACGCTGCTGATACAAAGCGTGTTTTTCCCTGATGCGGACCCCGTTTGGCTAGCGCCCTTCCTCGGGCTGGCCACCGGTTACCTGCTGCCCAAGCGCGTGCTCGCGTCACTGGCCAAACGGCGCCAAGAGCAGATCACCCAGGAAATCTCGACCTTCATTCCGCTGCTGCGCATCCTGTTTGAATCCGGCATGGCCGTTGAGCAAACCTTGCGCGTGATGTCCCAAGAAGCGCAAAAGCTGCTGCCGGTACTCACTTCGGAATTGCGCATTGTGCTGGCCAGGGTGGACTCGGGCCTGGAGCTTGGCGAAGAGTTGAACAAAACCAGCCTGATGCTGAGCGTCGATGAGTTCAGCGACACCTGCACGATTCTGCAACAGCTGCTGCATCAGGGCGGCGGCGCCATGAAGTCGCTGCAGGCACTCAAGCAACTGCTGGACGACCGGCGCCTGACGCGCATGCAGGAATACATTTCCAAGATGTCGGCCAAGATGTCCGTGGTCATGATGGTCTTTCTGTTTCCGGCGTTACTGATCGTACTGGCCGGTCCCGGCTTTATCGCCATCTCGAAGGCCATGGGGCCTTGAAAGGACAACCGATGAAAACACTGATTGCCGCGTGCAGTTTGTTGCTCATGAGCGGCTGCGCGAACCTGGGCCAGACGCCTTGGTCCGGGTTCGCCGCTAACGGCAGTTGCTCCAAGCCCAGCGCCGACCAGGAGCTTTCGCTGAACCTCGCCGACGACATGGCCAACGACGGCAAGCTGCACGCCAGCCTGGCCAATCTGCAAAATCTGCCGGACTCCTTGCCTCAAGTACGCCTGCGCAAAGCAAAGGTCTACCGGCTGTTAGGGCGCAACGACGCAGAGCCGTTGTACAAAACCCTGCTGGGTACATGCTTGTCGGCTGAAGGCGAACATGGACTCGGGCAACTCGCCGTCGCCAAGGGCGACAACGGTAAAGCCCTGGCCCATTTGCAACGGGCCGCCCAGCTCTCGCCTACCGATGAAAAAATCCGCAATGACTTAGGGGTGGTCTACCTCAACCAACTGCGTATGGACGATGCACGTTTCGAGTTCCTCACTGCCATGGAGCTCAACCAGAGCAATCAGTTGGCCGCCATTAACCTGGTGACCCTGCTGATCTACCAGGACAACTGGGGGCAGGCCGCGCAAGTGGTCAGTCGCATGGGGTTGAGCCCCGTTCAAGTCAGCCAGGCCCAGGCCCGGGCGCAGCAACTCAAGCGTTCGCCTGCGTCGCCCGCCAAGGATCAAATAGCGGCTGTCAGAGATGCCTTGCAGGCGCCTATCAAGTCAGTCAATCAGGGAGAATCCAGATGAAACTCGCATTGCTCGCCAACCTGCTGCTGGCAACGCTGCCCCTGACCGCCATGGCCATTGAGCCCGGCCCGTCTTCGCCTCAACAGAAACAGACTGAAGGCTGGCTACAGCTGCAGGTCAGCGGCCAACTGGCGTCGTCCAAGCCGCAGAAGGCGACCCCCGCTGAACGCGAGGGCGCCATGCTGCGCCTGATAGAGAGCTACAAGCACCCTATTCCTGAGTACTACGATCAGAAACAAGGCGGTACCTCGCCGAGCGGTAGCAACTAGTGGGCGGTCACCCGCTGGCGTATCGCCGAATTGCTCGGTGACAGCGCCAGCGCCAACTGCGTGCGGTTATGCATATGGGTGAGGCGCAACACCTGGGAAACGTAGAGCTTCACCGTGTTTTCAGTGATGCCCAGCTCACAGGCAATCTGGTAGTTGGTCTGCCCCTTGCCCACCAGCCGTGCAACGTCCAATTGACGTGGTGACAACTGTTTGAAAATAACCGGCATCTCCACATCAAGTGCTTCACCCTCCCCCTGCGCCTCGGTGGCGCTGATGGAGGATTGAGGGTTGTTACGCACCTTGTCGAGATCGTGATAAAGGTCATCGATGGACGCCGACAGGTATTGCAGCTTCTGGTTCAGGTGCCCCAGCTCAAGGCTTTTATGCCGTTCCTGCAGCACCGCCTCCTGACGTTGCAACCCTTCCAGCAACTCGGGGAGATTGATCGGTTTTTGATAATAGTCCGCGATTCCTGCGCGCAGGGCCTTGATGACATCTTGTTTGTCGGCGCGCCCCGTCAGCATGATGGATTCAAAGGCACGCTGTTTACCGGCCAAACGCTGCAACGCTTGCACCAACTCGATACCGTCCATTTCCGGCATATGCAGGTCGCACAGCACCAGGCCGATGTCAGCGTCTTCGCTGAAACGTTTTACAGCCTGGAGGCTGGAATGGCATGGGATGCAGCGATAGCCGCTGCTTTCGAGGTATTCGCACAGCTCTTCCACGATCAAAGGTTGATCATCGACAACGAGCACTTTCACTAGAGAGGTAAGCTTGTTCACGCGCGACTCCATGCCTGGGCAAGCCAAAGACCAACCGTTCCATTCCAACCGCTTATTTTCCGTACAACTCACCCTTAAACGTAGACGTACTTTCTTACTATGTACATAGCACTAGGCTACGTCACGACTAATGGGATCCAAGCCCAAGCGAGTACAAATCCGACGAACAAAAAGGGCGCAAATGGCTGTTTGTTTGACGCCTGCGGCTCAAGGTGACAGAGAGCGTTTCTAACTCCTTGATTCATCAGCGGCCACATTCTGGGCGCCACCAACAACCATGCAACGCTCGCCAGCCCTGCGCCGACAAACGTGCCGAGCAAGTACTGGCTGTTGGTTGCCAACGCCAACGCCGCCAATAACTTCACATCCGCCGCGCCCAGCCGACCTAAGGCATAACCGGGCAAGGTAAACAGCAGCGCCAGGGTAAACGCCCACCCGCCCTCGGCAGCGGATGCCCCTAGCCAGGTGGACCCGCTCAAGAGCAAATAAACCAATGCCAGCAGCAACCCACCCCACGTCAGGCGGTTGGCGATCTGGCGTTGACGGATATCTTGCACGGCGCATAACGCCAGCCAAACAAACAGCAACAGGCTATGAATCACGTAAAAAAAATCCCTTTTCGCTGAATGATTCTATGCTGATATCAGGTAGTGGTTGTCAGGGTAGACGCAGTCATGAAAAAGGGCCTCCCTAGAAAACAGAAAGGTGCCGCCGCGCTTGAGTTCGCGATGGTATTCATGATTTTTTTTGCCGTGTTTTATGGTTTGGTCAGTTACAGCCTGCCGTTACTGCTGCTGCAATCGTTCAACCAGGCAACGGCAGAAGGTGTAAGACGCGGCGTGGCGCTTGACCCTACGACGCCTGGCTACACCGATGCGCTGAAAACCCGCGCGATCAGTGCCGCCCAGGCGCAATTGCAGTGGCTGCCGCCGGCCTTCAAATTCGTACCGGCCTATGTCACAGCAGACTATTCGGGCACCGGGATGCTGACCGTACGAATCAATTACCCCTCCGACAACCTTAAGAGCGTTCTGCCCTTCCTGGTCCTGCCGGGCTTCGGCACTGTGCCCAACTTGCCTACGACGCTCTCGGCCCAAGCGAGCCTGCAGTTTTGAACTCGGGGGAAAGGTTTTTCGATCGACTCCTGGGCCGCCCTCCGGGTATCTCTGCTTCGCCAGCACACGCCCCCGCGAACGCCGGCCTGCACATTTATCTGGATAATCAGGGTCGCGTGCTGCAAACCGACGGCGCGCTGCGCCATCGCTTGGCGAAAACAACCGACCCGCAACAACCGATGCCACTGCTGGACTATGTAGATGCCCACAGCGCCGTGGTGATCGAGGGCTGCCCCGGCGACTGGCAAGGACAAACCCTGGACCTGGATTTCAAGGCGCATGCGGGGCGCGTCCTGCAAACCCGAGGCTGGATTCAACCTCAAGGTGATGGCTGGGTATTACAACTGCTCGACATCGGCGACTTGATTGCCCACCGCAATCAAGCTGAAACCCGCGAACAGAATCAGTACCTGAGTGCCCAGATCAGTGAGCGACTGTGGGTTTGCAGCCTGGCGCGCCTGCCCGAGGAACTCCAAGACAACCTGCAAAGCATTGCGCAATGCTTGCAGATTCCCTGTGTCGCCATTGCCCTGCTCGATAGCCAGGAGCAGGGTTGGTTGATCCACAGCCACTATCGCGCACACGATGCACCGGCCCTGTGGCACGACGGACAGCCCCTGGGAACCGCGCTGGACAGCCTCGACGGCAAGACCCCCTTGAACCTGACCCTGAACCATGGCCACAGCGAGCACCCGCGTTTGCAGGGCATTTTCAACAATGCCGCAGGCTTCCTGGTGCCCTACCGTGACGACCATGGCGTTGCCGCCTGGCTGCTTTGCGGGTTTTATCGCGGCGAAGAAAAGGCCAGTGACCGTGACTGGCTACAACTGACCGCCGCCATCGCCGCCCCATTACTCAGCCGCCTTCGCGAGCAGCGTCATCAGCAGCAACTTGACCGGCTGGAAGCGTTGCAGGGGTTACTGGGCACCGGTTGGTGGGAACTCCAACCAGACACTGAAGAGATCCAGCTGGCACCCCAGTTGTTACAGCACCTGAGCCCCAACCACAGCACCCCGCGCATGGCCCTGACAGAGTGGCTGATGCTGATCCACCCCGCTGACCGCCAGGAGCTCGCCAGTCGCCTGCAAGACTTGCAGACAGCGAGCAAACCGGTGTCCACCAGCGTACGTCTGCATCGTATGGACGCCGCACAAACCCCCCTTTGGTACCGCGTTCAAGGCCAAGCTTTAGGGGTGGGAAGCACACGGCGGCTGATCGGCTTCATGCTGGATATCAGCGATATAAAAAACCAGCAGCATCAGGCCGCCGCCGCTCACGCAAGGCTGGACAACCTGATCGCCAGCTCACCGGCAATCATCTACGTACAACGGTATGTCGAAGGCACCCTGCAGCCGCTGTTTTTCAGCGACAGCCTGCTGCCTCTACTCGGCCGCACCCTCGAAGAATGCACGCCGGCCAGTCTTATCGAATGGATTCATCCCGATGACCGTGACCTCTACTTCGAGCGAACTCGCCAACTGCTTCGCGAAGGCAACGTGCGCAGCCGCTACCGCGTTCGCGATAAACACGGCGTAGACCATTGGTTGCTCGACGAAGCCAAGCTGCTGCGCGATGAACTGGGTCTACCGGTAGAGGCCGTCGGGCTATGGCTGGACGTCACCGAAGCGACCCTGGCCGCCGAACAGATCAAAAAGAGCGAAGAGCGCTATCGCATCCTGGTGGAAGACTCCCCGGCCATGATCTGCCGCTACCGACCAGACCTGACGCTGACCTTCGGCAACACCCCCCTGGCCAACTATCTGGAATGTTTGCCCACGCAGCTGCCGGGGATGAACCTGGGGCATTGGTTGTCGGTAGAGCAGCGCCAAGCCTTTGAGCAGCGCATCAACCAACTGACTCCGGAGTTCCCGGTCAGCACCGCCGAAATCAGCCTGGAACTGCCTGGCCGCGAGCATGCCTGGTGGGTCTGGTCGGACCGCGGGGTGTTTGATGAGCGCGGCGCGCTGGTGGAAGTGCAAGCCGTAGGCCGGGATAACACGGAAGTGCGCCGCTCCCAGCAACAGCTGACCCAAAGCGCCAAGATGGCCACCCTCGGCGAAATGGCCACGGGCCTGGCGCATGAAATCAACCAACCGCTGAACGTGATGCGCATGGCCATCGTCAACGTGCTCAAGCGCCTGAGTAGCGGCAACGCAGACGTCGATTACCTCACCGAAAAACTTCAGCGCATCGACGCCCAAGTGCTGCGCGCGGCGCGGGTGGTGGACCATATGCGGGTGTTTGGGCGCCGCTCGGAAATCGAGCAGCAGCCCTTCGACCCGGCACAGGCGGTGGAGGGCACGCTGTCGATGCTCAGCGAAGGCTTGAAGGGCAAAGGCATGGACCTGCGCGTCACCCCGGTGGACTTCACCGTGCAGGTCAAAGGCTACGTCGATCAGTTGGAACAAGTACTGATCAACCTGATGGTCAACGCCCGTGATGCACTGCTGAGCAATCGCGAACAGAACCCGGCCCTGCGTCCATGGATCGCACTGCATTGCGAGCACGACAGCCGCCACGTGCGGATCTGGGTCGAGGACAACGGCGGCGGTATTGACCCTCGCCTGCTGGAACGGATTTTCGAGCCGTTCTTCACCACCAAGCCGATTGGCGTGGGCACGGGGCTGGGGTTGTCGGTGAGCTACGGAATTGTGGAAAACATGGGCGGCCGGCTGAGCGTCGTCAACGGCGCAGAAGGCGCCAGGTTTTGTGTGGAGTTACCGATCGTGGAGGCTTAAAGCACCAATGCCGCTTGCCCGTGGGGTCTGCAACTGAGGTTGGCGCCGACTTCAACTTTGTTGAGGTTGATGCCCAAGGTGGACAGCAAGCCGTTTACCAGCGGGTCGACAATTGGGCTAAGGACAGCGCCGATGACGTTGCCCAGCGTGCTATTCAAATCGTTAAGCAGCGTTGCACTGGTTGCCAATAACCCGCCCAGCAGATTGAACCCCGTGGGCTTGTAAACCTGGAATTTCAGCCCTGTTTGCAAAGCCTGTCCGAGGGACGTCACCAGGCTAGCAGTCGATAGCGAATGATAGAGCGGTGGCTGCTTGATCTCCGGTGGCTGGTTGTAGGTGTAAGCGCCACCCGCCGAAGTCACTGAGCCCACGCTGGGGTCGATAAGCATCCCAATCCCCCCGCCATAAAACGCTTTGCGATTAGGGTAATCGCAGACGGTGGGCCCGAGCCCGAGCAGCGGCTTGAGGCACGTCACCGCGCCGATATCGATCACCGGCAGCGGTGGCACGGCCGCCAGCGGCGGGCTGGCTCCCAGTGAATCGATCAGGGTAGGGCTCTGGCCGACTTTGATGCTCACCACCGACGCATTGGTTTGGGTGGTCAGCGTTTTGGTCGCGTCACTCGCGCAGGTAAACCCTGTGACATAGCTTTCAGCAATGCCCAGCTCAAGAATCACATCCACACTGGGAACCGGCGGGTTAGTGGCGGAAGACAGCAGCCTCAAGTCTGTGGTCTGACAAGGAACGCCTCCCACGGCACACAGCAGCGAACTGACAGTCCCGGCCAGGTTCAGGCTGAGCAAATTGTTCAGCACGTCCGTAAGCGGAGCGACCAAGCCGTTCACAACCAGATTCACCGCAGGGATGTTGAGTACCGGCAGCGTCACTGTCAGCCCCAGGCTTACCTGCGCCGTGCGCACATAAATCCGCGTACTCGCATCGGTTTTATTCTTGGCATAGGTGGGGTCACCGATCGCGGACAGTATGGGCGGCTCAATGACCTTGAGCTTGAGATTCGCCGTCACACCGGGAATGGTCACAGGCACCGCAGCCACCACCCCGTTCTTCTTGTTGGCCAATTGCACAAAAGCCTCAGCCAGCTGGAACGCGTTCAACGTGGTGTTAAGCCCGGCGGACACAGCCCCTGTCTGCAATTGCAACAGGCTGCCCAGCGTCACGTCGAGATTGCCCACCAATGCATTGATCTTCGTAAGCCCTGAGGCGGCCACCGTCGCGGTATCCGACCCGGTTTGAAGCACGGTTACCGCCGCATCGATCAGTTGACCGAGCTTGAGGTTCTTGGCCAGCAACTCGTCGTAATTGCCCGCCTGGACACCCACGTTCAGTGCCAACTGGTTCAGGTAACTCAACAGGTTGAGATTGGTGTCCACCAACCCCTGCCAACCGGCCACATCGAGCGACAGGTTACCGCCCAACAACTTGCCGAACAGCAGGTTCAGCGCGGCGGAATCGGTAGAGTTGACCGTCACCAACGTGGACTTGATCGTCAATTGTGCCTGGGGCGGCAAAATCTTCGGCGCGGCCACGGCCTTGGCCGTCAACAGGGTGGTCAGGCTGTAGGCGCCGCCATTGAACATCGACCAGATACCACCGGCGACACTGGTCAACACCGGGCGCGAGGCGATCACTTGAATCGCATCGCGCTTGGTGGCATCTGCGGAAAACACCCTTAGATTCGAAGCCGCCGTGGTCAACGAACCACAGCGCACGTCCAGTGCATTGGCGGGGGGAATGATGTAGCCGTTGCGCACCGCACTGGCGCCGGCATAGGTGGTGGCGGTGTTGTTGTTCGCGGCCAGGCAATCGCCATTGCGCTGGACAGCTTCCAGCGCGGCCATGTCGGCAATGCCTTGCAACTTGCGCTTTTCGAGATAGAGCCGCCCGCTGTCGACCACCAGCAGTAAGAAGACCAACGCCAAACCGAGCGTCAAGGCCGCCATCAAGCCGATCGCACCACGCTGCCTGCAACGAAGTCCGGGAGACATCGAGCACTCCTTAGCGCTTACTCTCCGTAGGTGCTGTGGAGTGTAGACAAGGCTTGGAATGTGCGCTGGCCAAGCGCCACAAATCGCGGCGGCTGAAGTCAGTGCGGCGGATAGCTGGAGAGGATGTGCGTCACCGTCGTGCGGATCGCGTTGTTGCGGTCCTGTGGGTTGGGCGTGCTGCCCATCATATGTTCATCACTGCCGCGCCATACCAGTTTGCCGTCCTTGCCATCGAGCAGGTCGATCTGGATGGTCGCCACTTTGTAGGTGATGTTGCGCGTTTCGTTGTACATCGGCCCACCCCAGTAGCCGTTCCACGGGCCACCCCAGCCGCCGCCGTAATTGGTGGTGACTTGTTGCTGGCGGTCTTCGACGATCAGGTAGGCCTGAACGATCAGGTCAGCCTTGGTGCCCGCTGCGGCTGGGCGCAGGCCCCGTTGGTCGAGTTGCTCGCCTACCGCCTGGCGGATGCGTTGTTCGGTGAGGTCACTCTTGATCCGTGGATCATCTGGGCGGTATTGCAGGGCCGGATCTTTCCAGGCCCAGTTGCGGTAGGCGCCGAAGTCTCGGCTGGCGTCAAAATCGTGGTTGACCTGGTTGGTCTGGCAACCGCCCAGCAGCACGACAAAAGCGAGCATAGCGATGCGACGAAACATGGTTTTCTCCAAAGAGCGAACTGCGCTTGAAATGAGAATAGCGGTTAACTGGGCGGGTAAGCGGTCATGGCCTTTTGCACGGCCTGGCGCAAAGCGTCAGCACGTTCGCTCAGGCTGCCCTGGCTGGCAGTTTCGGCACTGGTGCTCCACACGGGCTGACCGCTGCGGGCATCAAACAGGTTGACCCGCACCACCGCAACCGTCACCTCGTAGGTGCGCACGATCGGCGCCGAGTTGTACATGCCATAGCCATTGCCGTAGCGGTTATAGCCGCCGTAACCGTAGCCATAATCGTCCTGGACTTGCTTGAGACGCTTCTCAAGGCGCACATCCGCGCTGACCAGCAGGTCGGGCGCCCGGTTGTCGTGCAAAGGGCGCAGGCCACGCTGGTCGAGGGCGCCGCTGACGGCTTCGGCAATCTGCGCCGAATCAGCCCATGCCGAGCCCGCCCGGCAGTTGGCCGTTGCGCCAGGCCCAATTACGGTAGGCCCCGTAGTCGCGTACCGGCGCAGGGTACGCACTGGCATCGAACGTAGTGGCTGCCTGGGCCGGCGCCGGTGGCATGGGCGCAGAAGCCGCCACATAAGGGTTAGGGCTGGAGCACGCGCCCAGCCCAAGGGATAACAAAATCAAACAGAGACGACGCATTTCGACCTCCGCAGGCTGGGCCGCTTAAACCGGACGGCAGATCCAGTGCAAATAACGCCCAAGTCCGGCAAAGCTTGGGTGACGACGGTGAGCGAGTTCCATCTCTACAAGGTCCTGTAAATCCGCGCGGGCCTGGAATTCCACCGGCATATAGTCGTGAAAAACCCGCACACCACTTTGGCTTTCGACCTGCCAAAGCCCGTCGAGTTGCGCCGCTAATTCGCGGGGGTCGAGGGGCTGTTGCGGGGTCAGGCTCTGCTTTTCGCCGGCCATGTCGTTCTTGCGCATTTTGCGGAAGTGGCCTTTGAGCAGGTTGCGATAAATCAGCGCATCACGGTTGTAAAACGCCAGGGACAGCCAGCCACCGGGCACGGTCAGCTGGTGCAGCACCGGCAGGATCGCATGGGGTTCGGCCAGCCATTCCAGCACCGCGTGACACAGCACCAGATCGTAAGGTTCGGTGAGCTGGCCAAGCAGGTCTTGCCAGGGCGCCTGGATAAAGGTCGCCGTTTGCCCGGCCTCGGCGAAGCGTTGGCGCGCACCCTCAAGCATCGGCTCGGCGGGTTCGGCCAGGGTCACCAGGTGGCCGCGCTCGGCCAACCACAGCGACATATGCCCCAGGCCTGCGCCGATATCCAGCACGCGCAACGGGCGTTCCGGCAGGGCTTCGGCCATGTCGGCCTGAAGCACCGCAAGGCGGATTGCGCCTTTGGCACCGCCGTAGATTTTCTCTGCAAAGCGTGTAGCCAACTGGTCGAAATGACGATCACTCATGGGCAAACCGCCGTTCGCTGTCAGCCAGTTTGGCGCGCACCACCTCATTCATGTCCAGGCCCAGCTCACTGCACAACAGCAGCAGGTACAGCACGATATCGCCGACTTCCTGGCCGGCGTGGGCGAGTTTGTCAGCGGGTAACTGGCGAGATTGGTCTTCGGTCAGCCATTGGAAGATTTCCACCAGCTCGGCCATTTCCACGCTGGCAGCCATGGCCAGGTTTTTGGGGCTGTGGAACTGCTTCCAGTCGTTGGTATCGCGGATGCGGTGCAGACGTTCGGTGAGGTGTTCGAGGTTCATGGGAGGGGCTCCTGAAGGTGTGTAGCTTCCGGCGGAAATTCAGAGAAGGCAAGTTAATCCACCACGCTGAACTCAATCCTGGCCGTCTGCCCCGCCTCATCGAGCACGCTTAATTGATAGCGGCCCAGTCGCTCGAAACTGGCATTGATAAAGTCCTGATTGGCGCTGTCGCCCAACGGCGCGCCATTAAGGAACCACCACCGTCGACCACTGCCGCCCAAGGCGGAGATTTTAAGACGCAGGGCTTGTTGGCTGGCGGCGGGCAGGCGCAATTGGTCGCCTTCACGCACGCCGACGATGGACAACGGTGAAGACGCGGCCAGCGCCGGCGGCGAGCAATCCGCGTCGGCGGCTGGGATGCGTGCTTCACGGCGTTCGGCCCTTGGCAGCCAAGGTTCCAGCGGTGCTGGCCACAGGGCGATAGGCTTGGCGACTGCGCCGGGGCAATGAGCATCGACCCGCAAGCCCTTGGCATTGACCCAGACGCTTTCCATCAACCCCACACTCAGCGGTTGATCCAACGCCTGCAAGGTCGGCGGCGTGGTGTTGTCCAGGGTCCAGGCGAAGCGTTGGCGGCGGCAATTGGGATCGCTGCGACTCATGGGCTGGCCCAGCGGCCAACAGATCGCCGCCACGCCGACGTTGGCCGGCACCGGTTTGACTGGCGCGCTGATGCCGCGCTGGCTGTCGCGGTTGGTCAACACGTCGTGCACCTGCAACATCAGTGGCGCCGCTGACGCCAAGCCGAACTGGCCCGGCACGGGCGTGCCGTCCGGTCGGCCGATCCACACGCCAATCAGGTAACGCGGCCCCACGCCAATCGCCCAGGCATCGCGAAAGCCATAGCTGGTGCCGGTTTTCCAGGCGAGCACCGGGCGCTGCACCAACTCGGCACGCGGGTCGCGATCCGGCCGCGCTTGCCCACTGAGGATGCGCCGCACAATCCAGGCAGAGCCCGGCGACAGCATTGGCCGCTCTCTCAGCGCGTCGTCCGGCTGTAGTCGGATAGAGGCGCTCTTGCCGTCCCGGGCGAAGGCGCTGTAACCGCCCACCAG
The DNA here is from genome assembly GCF_054062775.1 of Pseudomonas sp. TE3911. Taxonomy (NCBI): domain Bacteria; kingdom Pseudomonadati; phylum Pseudomonadota; class Gammaproteobacteria; order Pseudomonadales; family Pseudomonadaceae; genus Pseudomonas; species Pseudomonas sp. TE3911. The sequence goes on from NZ_JBSSFP010000001.1 coordinate 4,713,326, forward strand.
ATCTTCCAGACGGCTGCCCGCGCCGCCCAGGATCAGCGCCAGGTTCGGCTCGGCCAGCGCGGGCAATGCCAAGGGCACACCGCCGATGCGCATCTCGGCGGCAAACCGCTTGGGCCCGTAGGCTTCCAGCAACTGCACCGCCGGCAGGTTAAGGGAGCTGGACAACGCAGTGCTCGCCGGCACCGCGCCGGTAAACCCCATGGAGAAGTTGCCCGGTCGATAATCGCCATACCGCCGGGGCACGTCCTGCAACAGCGATTCGGAGTGAATCAACCCATCATCCAGGGCCATGCCATACAGAAAGGGTTTCAAGGTCGAGCCCGGCGAGCGCAGCGCGCTGATCATGTCCACATGGCCAAAGCGCCTGGCGTCGTTGATATCCACCGAACCCAGGTAAGCCCGCACCGCCATGGTTTCCTCTTCCACCACCAGGATCGCCGCCGAAGTGTGCTCCGGCAGCCGCGCGCGCCAGCCCAGCAACAGATCTTCGAGGCGGCGTTGCAGGGTGGCGTCAACGGTCGTGCGGATCAGCGGCGGGCTGTCGGGGCGGTTCAGGCGGCGAGCGAGCAAGGGCGCCAGGCTCGGTTCCAGACGCGGGGCAAGTAGCAGCGGTTCTTCAAGGGCTTCGTCGACCGCCGATTGCGGCCATACCTGGAACTCGGCGAGGCGGCGCAAGACCTTGTCCCGAGCCTCTTGGGCGCGCTGCGGATGCCGATCTGGACGCAGGCGGCTCGGCGCCTGTGGCAGTACCGCGAGCAAGGCCGCTTCGGCATGGGTCAATTGCGCAGGGGATTTGCCCAGGTACGCCCAACTGGCCGCCGCCACGCCCTGCAACGTGCCGCCAAACGGCGCGCGGTTCAGGTAGAGGTTGAGGATCTCTTCCTTGGACAGGTGCCACTCCAACTGCGCCGTGCGCCACAGCTGACGCAACTTGCCATGGAAGGTGCGCGAATGCGGGTCGAGCAAACGGGCGACCTGCATCGACAAGGTGCTGCCGCCCGACACTACCCGCGCGCCGGTCAGGTTCTGCCACGTCGCGCGCACCAACGCCAACGGGTTTACGCCAGGGTGTTGGTAGAACCAGCGGTCTTCGTAGGTGAGCAAGGCATCCAGGTAATACGGCGAGACTTCACCGGTTTGCACGGGGTAGCGCCACACCCCATTGGCATCGGCAAACCGCCACAAGGGTGTGCCATCCTCGGCCAGCACCACCCGCGCCAAGTCGTCCTTGGGCAGGGGCAGCGGCCAGATGCGGTCGGCCAGCCACAGCAGGGCAATCACCAACAGAAGGGTCGCCAGGGTCCAGCGGGCAACTAAACGCAAATTCAAACGGGCAAACCTCTATGCTGGTAGGGAACTAGCCTGTTGCATTAACAACCAAAGGCACAGACACGCCCACCTCTTATCAGGACATGCACATGCAGGTAGAAAGCTTTTTCGAATGGTTGGGCCAGGCGCTCGGTTCCATCATCCGTTTTATCGTCGACGGCCTCAGCGGATTATTCGGGGCCCTGACTCATGCCGGGGGCAACTTTGTCGAAGGCCTGTCCCGAACCTTGGGCATGGATACGTCGATTATCAGCATCATCACGCTGATCGTCGGCCTGATGCTGCTGTACTCGGCAGTACGCGCGTTTATGCGGGCGTCGATCATCATGGGGATTATCTGGCTGCTGCTGGGCCTTTGGCTGCTTAGTTGGGTCGTGCACTAAGCCAGGACGGTCAGCAATCGCCTGTGGGAGGGGGCTTGCTCCCGATAGCAGTGTTTCAGTCAATGCATCTGGCAACTGACCCACCGCTCTCGGGAGCAAGCCCCCTCCCACATTGCTTCTTCAACGACCCTTAATGACCAAGTCCACCGGGGTCTCTCCCACCGCCTGCCAGTTCGGTCGATACATGGACTCCACTTGCGGAGGCGGCACGCGATAGGTGCCCGGAGTCACCGCACGCGCCAGGTACAGCAGGTGCGTGGTGCCATCGCCGTCCAGGTTGATCGCCGCCACGTAGCGATCATCGCGGAACTCCTGATGCTTAAGCGCCGCATTCTGCATCGACTCGCGCCATTCCTTCACTTGGCTGCTGGCGTTTTCCAAGCTGGCGGCACTCTGGGCCAGGTTCTGGTTTTCCAGCTCCAGGCCCGCGGGCAGCAGGTCGACCACCAAGGCATCCGGTACACGCTGCTTGGCGCTGACCGCCAAGTGCACCAGCACCAGGTCGCCGCTATTGAGGTTGCGCAGGTTCAGCGGCTGGCCGTTCATGCCCAGGTATTCGCGGCGGATGCTCAGGTTGTCGCCACCCGGTGCCGGGGGCACTTGCGGGTAACCCGAGATCGTCAGTTGCTGGTACACCGGAGTTTCGCCCTGATTGCTCAGGCTCAGGTCGCTGGACAGCAGGTTGCCTTCCAGCGCCAACGTCGACTGCTGGTTGTTCAACTCGTGCACACCGCCGCTGCCGGTGAGGGACACTTGCCAGTTCGCCTCAGGCTTGGCAAACCCAAGCCGCCCCGCCAGAAACAGTGAATTGCGCTCCTGGGTCGACAGGTACGGGCTGGCAGCCAGTTGATCCGACAACGTGAACAGACGCTCCTCACGCTTGCCCTTGGCCAAGTCATTTTCTTCCAGCAACGCCAGGATCATCGCTTGGTCCCGCAGCGGGCTGCCGTAGTCGGCCAGCCATTCCTTGGCGCTACGTTGGGCTGCCAAGCCAGCCTGCAAGGCCTGGTCCGCGCGTGGCTGGTCGCCCATCTTCTGCAAGGCAATGGCCAACTGCACCAGCGGCAACCCGGAACGCGCATCGCTGCGCCGTTCGAAAATGCTGCGCAGCGCCCCCAGTGGCGCCTGCTGACTGCGCGCCAGCACCATGCCGGCGTAGGCCTGCACGGCGAAGCGTGTGTGTTCGGCGTTGTCGCTGTAGTCGACTTCGATCAGGTTGCGCTCCTGCACATACCGCAGCAGGCGCTCGCTGGCCTTTTTCAAGGCTTCAGGCGGCACGGCAAAACCCTGGTCGCGGGCGCGCAGCAGGAAGTCGGTGACGTAGGCCGTCAGCCAATATTCCTCTTCACCGTCAGCGCCCCACAAACCAAAACTGCCGTTGTAGCGCTGCATGCCCAGCAGGCGTTCAATGCCCAGCTCGATCTTGCGCTTGCGCTCGGCATCCGGCTCGCCCTTGATGCTCAGACGCTTGAGCAAGGCATCGTCAGCGTACAGCGACGGGTACAGGCCGCTGGCGGTTTGCTCCAGGCAACCATACGGGTAAGCCTTGAGCGCCGAGATCTGTGCGCCGAGGTTCAGCGGCGGCCGGCTCGACAGGCTCAAGAGCGCCTCGCGCCCGGAGGTGTCGAACTGATCCAGGGTGCCGGCTGGCAAACTCCAGGGTTCGCTTTTAAGCACTGCGCGGTAATGCTTGAGCAACGCGGGATAGGCCGGGCGCACGCCCAAGGTCCACTCACGGCTGAACGGCGGCAGGTTTTCACCCGGCAGATCCAGTCCGTTGACTGTCACTTTCACCTTGCCTTTGCCCAACCCGCCCCAGGCTTTCACCGGGATGCGCAGGGTGGTGCGCTGGCCTTGCTTGAGCTCAACGGTCTGCGCGGCAGTGTTGACCAATTCCAACTGCCCCTCGGCGCTCAATTGCACATCGAGTTTCTGCGCCTTGCCCGACAGGTTCGACAGGTCCAGGGCCAAGGTGGTCTGGTCACCGCCGGCGAGGAAGCGCGGCGCTGAAAGTTCAGCAATCAGCGGCGCAGCAATCACGGTCTTGGCTTCGGCCATGCCGTAACGGTCATCGCTCCAGGCTTGGGCCATCAGGCGCAACTCGCCGTTGAAGTCAGGGATATTGACGCTGACTTCACCCTCGCCTTTGTCGTTCAACGTCACCGGCGCGCTTTGCAGGGCGACGATGGTCACGCTGGTGTCCGGGCGCTTGCCGCCCTTGGCCAGCGCGGCGTCGCCACCGAACGCCAGGCTGGCCAAACGGCCCTGCCCGGCTTCGATCAACTGGCCGTAGATGTCGAATTGGTCCACGCCATAGGCCTTGCGGCCGAAGAGGCTGGAGTACGGATCGGGCGTCGGATACTCGGTGATATTGAGGATGCCCACGTCCACGGCGGCCACCAGCACATGCACCTGTTTCGGCACGCTGCCGTCGGCGTTTTTGGCGGCGATCTTCACCGTCAGCGGTTGTTTGGGGCGCATTTTTTCCGGCGCGCTGAGGGTCACGCCAAGCTTGCGCTGGGTGCGATCGAGCGGCAGATGCAGCAGGCCCACTGCGCGTTTGGGGGTGATGTTGGCTTTGCGCTCGCCGGGGCGAATCACCAGGGCGCTCACGTACAGGTCGTGGCGCGACCATTTCGGGTCGAGCTTCACGGCGAAGCTTTTGCCCTCGGCCGGTACGTCGATTTCCTGCCACCACAGCGGTCCTTCGGCGGACTCCACCAGCAAGTAGCCTTTACCGGCAGCGGGCGGCGTCACGGTGACGTTGGCGGTGTCGCCGTCGCCATAGGCCGGTTTATCCAGCGCCAGCTTGACCTGATCGGGCCGAACGGCGCCGCCTTCGGTGTTGTCCTGGGCCTGATAACCGGCCCAGAAACGCAGGCTGCTGATCAGCCCGGTCTGCGGGTCTTCGACTTCGACGCGGTACGGCCCCCACTCCACTTGGAAGCTGACCTTGGCGGCGTCGCCAGCTTTGATATTCAGGGTCTGTTCGTCGAGGTTGAGGAATTTCTCGTTGTAGTGGTAACTCCAGCCGTCATTGTCGGAGTAGTTCCAGTAATAGTCGCGGCGCTCGCGCACCAGGCGCACCTTAAGGTTTTGCGCGGCGAGTTTCTGCCCGTCCTGATTGGCCAGCAGCACTTCGAATTCCGCCGGGCCATCACCATTGGTTTCGGTGCCGTCAAACAGCCCGCGCAGGCCCGGCAGTTGCTCGGCCGGCCAAATCGGTTGCACCAGGCGACGGGTGATCGGCCGACCGCCCGACTCTTGCAGGCTGGCCTGCACGATCAGTTGCAAGGGGGATTTAGCTTCGGCCCATTTGCTTTCGAGGGTCAGTTTTTCCTGGCCCTTGGCGTCGAGGACGCTTTCGTCCAGTTCGAAATCCTGGCTCAGTTCTTCTTCGGTGACCGAGCCGAACTGATAACCAGGGAGCGACTTGACCGCTTCGCGCAGCGGCCGCACATACACTTGCCCGCTGACCCGATTACCCGACGCAGGCGCGCCGTACAGGTAACGACCGTTAATCTGGATGACCGGGTTATCCGCCGGGCTCAGCGCCGTGTCGCTGCCCTTGAGTTCCAACGCCAGGCGCTCGGGCAGGAAGTCTTCGACGAGGAATTCATACAGCTGCGGTTTACCGTCACCCAGGTCGAACACCAACTGCCAGCGCCCGGTCGGTGCTTCGCCGGCCAGTTGCAGTTGATATTGATACAGGCCGGATGCGTCAGCATCCCACACGAATTTGCGGCTGACCTGTTCATCCGGGCGACGTACCTCGACGCTCACCGGTTGCGGCTTGACGGCGTTGCCGTCCTTGTCGCGCAGCAGGGCGTTGAGCAGCACGGTTTCGCCGGGGCGATACAGGTCGCGTGGGCCGAACACAAAAAACTGCAACGGGTGCGAGGGTTGGCCGCCGATGTCGAACTCGGCAAGGTCCATCGCGGCGCTGTCGAGGCGCAACAGGCTGGTCTGTTCGCCCTGCTTGGCGAGCAAGACCTGGGCCTTTTTCGGCAACGGCAACTCAGCGTGGCCGCCCTTCTCGGTCTTACCCTGGCCCAACACGCGGCCATCGGCATCGAGCACTTCCAGGTCCACGCCATCGAGCGCCTTGCCGCCTTCCAGCGCCTGGGTAAACACATCCAGGCGATTGGCATAGCGGTGCACCGACAGCCCGATATCACTCAGGGTAAACAGCGTCGCCGGTTGCGAATAGTTGTAGGTGCCCGACGCGCGCATCACCGCCAGGTACACGCCCGGTTGTTGCAATTGCTTGAGGCCGGCGATCGGCAGCAACAGGGTTTCGCGGGTGTTGCGCGCCGGATTGAGGTCGAAACGGCCGCCGTAGACCAGATCCGCCAGCGGCAGCAGTTCGCGGGATTCATAACTTTGCAGGCTGGTGTTGCGCCCCCACTGCGCCAGGAATGACGGTAGGGATTCAGGCTTGATGCGGAAGAATTCAACGTCGATTTTGTCGACGTTCAGCGCGATCACCGGCAGGCCCTCAGCGAGGCGCGTCGGCAGCAAGGTGCCACGGCTGGCAAAGCCGACAGTGGCTTGCAGGTCACGGGTTTCCAGGCGGGCGATGTACTCGGCGGCGAGCGTATTGTCGTTGACCGCCTTTACACCGGCGTCGACCGTCAGCACCAGTTTGCGTTGCGGCTCAAGGTGGCGCAGGCGCAGCTCCATCAGGTTATCCGAGAGCTCCCAGGCGCCATCGACCTTGCCCGACTTGCTGTCCACCAGATGGAGCTTGTCGGCGAATGTCTGATCGGGGTCCAAGGGAATGGAAAAACTCACCGACAAGGTGCTGGCCCCGTCCAACTGAACCTCGGACACGTCCACCACGCTCAACTCACGCCCGGCGTAGCGCTGCTTGAGCGCTGGTACATCCACCGCCGCCTTGGCCGGTTTCGGCGCTGCCGCCACTGTAGGCGCGGGCGGCGTAGCCGGTTTATCGGAGGAATCGCAGGCGCTCAGCAGGGCCAGCGCGCAGGCCAGGAACAATCCTTTGTTAAGCATGGGGCACTCGTAGTCAGAGGGAACCGAGGGGTGAACTATATATCAGTGCCGGCGAAGCCGATGTGGCGCTGGTCACATTGACCGACGGAGGGTGGTTTGGTTCTCGATCGGCTCAAGCCAAGCCAGTTCCCACACCCACTGGAGATCAAACTGTGGGAGGGGGCTTGCTCCCGACAGCAGTGGGTCAGCTACAGATAGGCTGGCTGATCTATTGCTATCGGAGGCAAGCCCCCTCCCACATTGGTTCTGCTGCGTAGCTACTGGACGGTTACAATGCCGCTCCCCCAAGGAGCCTGCATGCCCACCTTACTCACCGACTGGCGCCACCGCCCTACCCATCGACGCGTCTGGGCCCTTGCCGCGCCAATGATTCTGTCGAACATCTCGGTGCCGCTGGTAGCCCTGGTCGACAGCATGGTCATCGGCCACCTGCCCCATGCCCATCAACTGGGCGCCGTGGCCGTCGGGGCCAGCCTGTATACCTTTCTCGCGTGGGCCATGGGTTTTCTGCGCATGGGCTCTACCGGTTTTGCCGCGCAGGCTGCAGGGCGTAATGACGGGGCGGCACTGCGGCAAATCCTGCTGCAAGGTCTGTTGCTGGCACTGGGGCTGGCGATGCTGCTGGGCACCGTGGGCATCCCCCTGAGCCACCTCGCCCTGGAATGGATGCAGCCCTCCCCCGAGCTGAATCAGCTCACACGCGACTTCTTCCACACGCGCCTGTTCGGCCTGCCCGCAGCCCTGGCCACTTATGCGCTGGTCGGCTGGTTCCTCGGCACACAGAACGCCCGTGCGCCGCTGGCAATTCTGCTGACCACTAACCTGGTGAATATCGCTCTCAACCTGTGGTTCGTACTCGGTTTGGATTGGGGGGTCGTCGGGTCAGCGAGAGCGTCTGTCATCGCCGAATGGACCGGCGCCCTGCTCGGCCTGGCGCTCACACAAAAGGCCATGCGCGCCTATCCAGGCCATATCGCTTGGGCCGCGTTGAAAGTGTGGCAAAGCTGGCGCCCATTGCTGGCCGTCAACCGCGACATCTTTATCCGCAGCCTGGCGCTGCAATCGGTGTTTTTCATGATCACGGTGCAAGGCGCGCGGCTGGGGGATGCCACCGTTGCTGCCAATGCCTTGCTGCTTAACGGCCTGCTGCTGACGGCGCATGCGCTGGACGGTCTGGCCCACGCGGTCGAAGCCCTCTGCGGCCACGCCATCGGCGCCCGCGACCGCCAGTCGCTGCACCGCTCATTGGTGGTCGCCGGTGGCTGGTCGCTGATCGCCAGCGTCGGGTTTGCGCTGCTGTTCAGCTTTGCCGGGCACCTGTTTATCGCCATGCAGACCGATATCCCCAGCGTGCGCGACACCGCTGACACCTACCTGCCTTACCTGGCGCTGCTGCCACTGATTGCGGTGTGGAGTTACCTGCTGGACGGTCTGTTTATCGGCGCCACCCGCGCGCGAGAAATGCGCAATGGGATGCTACTGACGGTGCTGCTCAGCTTGCCGTTCGCCTGGGCGCTGCAAGGTTTGGGCAATCACGGACTGTGGATCACTTTTCTACTGTTCATGGCCCTGCGCAGCCTGACACTGGGGGTCATCACCTGGCAGCTCAAACGCCAGGGGCAATGGTTAAGCTGACCCCACCTGTGAGTTCTGACAGGTTACAAACCGACATTGCAGGGGTTGAATGGCCAGGGGCGTTCCCCCTTTCATACATGCATGGAGAGTCGGATATGAACATCAGAAACCCCCTGTGGATTGCTGCGGCCTGCACGCTGGCCACACTCGCTGGATGCACCAATGGGCAAGGCCCTAGCAACATCAACGGCGTACAACGATTCGAAAACAAGACGGCGGTCGAGATGGTGGTTACCCAAGCCACGGATATACACGCACTCGCGCCGGGGCAGTCGCTTGACCTGCCAATCAACAGCAGAGATGTCACCGTAGCGCGACGCAACAGCGTAGGAGAAATGCAGCGAGTGACTCTGCGTTACAATCCGGGCACGTGTTCGGTCGCGCTCTGCATTGACATCCGCTGACCGCTCCCAGTCCTGATTAGCCTACTGGCCGGGGGTAGACTCAATAAACCCCGTCACCCGCTCCAGCACCGGCGCCAGCCAGCGCAGTGGCTTGGCGAACGACGCCACCAATGTCGCGTGGCTGGTGCGGGTGAAAGAGTCCACCTCGACCGGCACCCCAACTTCACGCAGCTTTTTCGCCAGGCCACCGGTATTGCGCGTGGGGTTGACCAGGTCGTCGTCGATCGAAGCGATCAACAGGCTCGGCGGCGCCGCGGCACTTACATGATTGATCGGCTGGGAATCGGGCGGCGAATCTGGGAAGAAGAACACCGGTTTGACTTCAGGGTTTTCAATCGGCAGAAAGTCATAAGGCCCGGCCAGGCCGATCCAGCCTTTGAAGATAGCCGGGGTCAGACCCACGCCTTGCAGCCAGCGTGCGTCCAGCGCCAGCATCGCGGCGTTATAGGCGCCGGAGCTATGGCCCATCACATAGAGCTGCCTGGGGTCTGCGCCATATTCGGCGATGTGCTCAACGGTCCAGGCCACCGCTTTGGCGCCATCCTGGAGGAATGCGGGGTAACGCACTTGCGGGTACAGCCGGTAATCGGCGATCACCGCCACAATGCCGCGCGAGGCCAGGGCTTCGCCGACAAACGCGTAGTCGGCCTTGGCGCCGCTGTTCCAGCTGCCGCCGTAGAAAAACACCACCACAGGCGCTTTCGGCGCAGCATTGGCCGGGCGGTAGATATCGAGTTTCTGGCGGGGATCATCGCCGTAGGCGATGGAGGATGTCTTAGTGAAGGTACTGGAGGGCGTGAGTGCGTTGAGCACCTTGATGGGCGAGCAGGCCGACAGGAATGCCGCGACGGCCAGGGTAAATGCTTGCAGAAATTTGCTCGACATTGCTTACCTCTACATCGCACCGCATCCACTGTAGGAGCCGGCTTGCCGGCGATGAGGCCCTTGAGACTTGCATGGGTTTCAAGGACGCCATCGCCGGCAAACAGGCTCCTACGGGGTGTTGTCAGGAGGAAAGGTACGAAGAACGCGTCAGGCCCAAACGCAACGCGTCCAGGAACTGAGTACGCTCCGACGCGCTGATCTTCGCGCTCGCACACTTGTCACGGTAGTGAGTCATCAACTCCTCCGGCGACAAGTGCACGTAGCGCAGCATGTCTTCGATAGTGTCGTGTGTCTCGATCCCGGCGCTGTACACCGAACCGTCTTCACGCTGGTAGATGTTCACCGAATCGGTGTCACCGAACAGGTTGTGCATGTCGCCCAGGATTTCCTGATAGGCGCCGACCAGGAAGATACCCAACAGGTAGTCTTCACCTTCGTTCAGGGCGTGTACCGGCAGGCTGGTCTCGATGCTCTGCTCGTCGACGTACTGCTTGATCTTGCCGTCGGAGTCGCAGGTCAGGTCTTGCAGCACGGCGCGGCGCAGCGGCTCTTCGTCGAGACGGTGCAGCGGCAGGATCGGCAGTACCTGGCCGATGGCCCAGGTGTCCGGCAGGCTCTGGAATACCGAGAAGTTGCAGATGTACTTGTCGGCCAGCTTGTCGTTGAGTTCGTCCAGCACTTGGCGGTGCGAGCGCTGGCGGGCTTTGAGCGAGTTGTGCAGACGGCGGCACACCGCGAAGTAGCACTGTTCGGCCAGGGCTTTTTCGGCCAGGGTCAGTTTGCCGTCGGCGTACTGGGTGGCCACGTCGCTCATGTAGTGAGTGGCGCGCCAGTAGGTTTCGGTGACCATCTCGATATCGGTCGGACCCAGCAGGTCCACCAGCCATTGCACGGTTTCCGGCAGGCTTTCCTTGTTTTCGATGACCGGGATTTCGTCGTTGTGTTTCTCGACGTCGGTCACCTGCACCACCAGCATGGCGTGGTGAGCAGTCAGGGAACGACCGCTTTCGGAGAAGATATTCGGGTGCGGCAGGCTCTGCGCGTCGCAGAACTCCTTGAGCATGCCCACGACCACGCCGGCGTAGTCGTCCATGTCGTAGTTGATCGAGCTAGCGTTACGCGAGTGGGTACCGTCGTAGTCGACGCCCAGGCCGCCGCCCACGTCGATGTGGTCCACCGGCAGGCCGAGGTTGCGCAGTTCGCCGTAGTAACGAATGGCTTCCTTGAACCCGTGCTGGTAATCGGCCAGGTTGGCGATCTGCGAGCCCATGTGGAAGTGCAGCAAGCGAATGCCCTGGTCCAGCCCGGCCGCGCGGAAGCGCTCAACCACGGACAACAGCTGCGCCGCCGACAAACCGAACTTGGACTTCTCGCCACCGGTGTCTGCCCATTTGCTCGACGCCAGGGACGACAACCGCACACGCAGGCCAACCTGTGGCTTGACCTTGAGGTTGGCAGCCTCTTCGATCACCAGGCCGACTTCGGATTCTTTCTCGATCACGATAAACACGTTGTGACCGAGCTTCTGGCCCATCAGCGCAAGGCGGATGAACTCACGGTCTTTGTAACCGTTGCAGACGATGGTGCCGCCCTTCGGCGCCAGGGCCAGTACGGCCAGCAGCTCAGGCTTGGAGCCGGCTTCAAGGCCGATAGACACGTCCTGAGTGGCGATGATGTTCTCGATCACCGCTTCCTGCTGGTTCACTTTGATGGGGTACAGCGCGGTGTACTTGCTCTGGTATTCCAGGCGCTCGATGTTGGCGTCGAAGGCGCCGGTCAACTGGCGTACACGGTCTTGCAGGATGTCAGGGAAGCGCACCAGCAACGGTAACGACAGGCCGCTTTTGCGCAACTGGTCGACTTGCTCGAAGAGATCGACAGGCGTGCTGTTCGGGCCGTTCGGACGGACTTCAACGCGACCGGCGTCATTGATCGCGAAATACCCGGCCCCCCAATGGCGGATCCCGTAAACACTGCGGCTGTCCGCAACTGTCCATTGGCTGCCATCGTCTTTGCGTGTGCGTCGTACGGACATCGAAGTCCCCTATAAATGAAGGCGAAGGCGCCACCTCTCAGGGAGGCTGGCGCAGTCTAAAGAATGAAAATGACGATTTGCCTGTAAGGAAGGTAGACCCCACTCGCAGGACAGAGTTTAGACACAGGTTGGGAAGAGGCTGTCAGCCGCCGGACTTCTTGGCCTTGTAACCGAGCTTGATCAGCTCGGCCAACAGCAGTTCGACGTGATCGCCCTGGATCTCGATGACGCCGTCTTTCAACGCGCCACCGGTGCCACAACGCTTTTTCAGCGTGGTAGCCAGTTCCTTGAGCGCATCTTCAGCCAGGGGCACGCCGGTGATAGTCGTCACCGTCTTGCCGCCACGGCCCTTGCTCTCGCGTCTCACGCGGGCAATACCGTCGCCTTCAGGGATCAGGGTCTGTTTGCAGGTACACGAATCCACGGGCTGACGACAGTCCGGGCAGTGTCGACCTGCATCGGTGGAAAATACCAGGCCACCAAGGGCGGCGAAGGATGCGGCTTTTTTGGCCACCGGCAATCCTCTTGGGAGGATGAAGACTGATCGGCGCGCTCAAGCACGACCGACCGCGAAGCCCCACTCAGGCAGGGGCAGCGCTACCGAACCGCCAAGGTGGCTCGGGTGAAAAGTCGCGCAGTGTAACGGCAAAAGGCCGACTTGCTAAGGGCCAAATGGCGCCAATTTATGCAACTTTAGCGACGCGAGGCCAGATAGCGGCGCAAGCCCTCTTGTGCGTCCGGGCAGTAGGGCTTTTGTTCGGCCTCCTGCAGGACAATTTCGATGGGCAAAAAGCGCGCTTCCATGACTTCTTCGGGCTGCAACCGCAGGGGGCCATCCCACACGGCGGAATAGGATCTGCACCAGAGCCGGTTGTTACCGTCCTCGAAGTAGAAATGATCATGCTCGACCAATTCCACCCCGCCCACACCCAGTTCTTCCTCCAGCTCACGCGCTGCAGAGTCGGCGTACTCTTCCCCGGCCGCCACCATGCCGCCGGCCGCCGTATCCCAAAATCCTGGGTACATGGCTTTGCTCAGGGTACGCCGGTGCACACACAGCTCGCCGGCAGAGTTGAACAGGAAGATAAACGTGCAGCGGCCAATCAGGCCGCGCTGGCGAAGGTCGGACCTGACGAGGGTGCCGAGCAGGTTGTCCTGCTCGTCGACCCAGCAAATCAGTTCAGCATCGGAAGCCGCACGGTGCGCGGCCTCCTGTTGAGAAGCGTCCATCATCAACCCTGGTTAAGCAACTGACGCAGATCAATCACCGCAGCGTTGGCCCGCGAGATGTAGTTGGCCATCACCAGCGAGTGGTTCGCCAGTACGCCGAAGCCGCTGCCGTTGAGGATCATCGGGCTCCAGACAGGTTCTTGGGAGGCTTCCAGCTCACGGATGATCTGGCGCACGCTGACCGTGGCGTTTTTCTTGGCCAGTACGTCGGCGAAGTCAACTTCGATAGCGCGCAGCAGATGGGACAGTGCCCATGCCTGGCCACGGGCTTCGTAGAACACGTTGTCGATCTGCATCCATGGGGTTTCCACCACTTCTTCGTCGACCTGCGGCACTTCACCCGGTGCCAGGGCTTCGGTTTTCAGTGCGGTGTTCAATTTGACCCGGCCCACGCTGGCCGACAGGCGTTGGGACAACGAACCCAGACGGGTAGCAACATCACCCAGCCAGTTGTTCAGGTTGTCGGCACGCGAATAGAACAGTGCGCCGCGTTGGTTGGGGTCGGACAGGCGCGCTTCATAGCGGTTCAGGGAGTTGATGCCTTCCTGATACTCCGACTCGCTCGATGGCAGCACCCAGCTCTTGTTGTCGAAGTTGAAGCGCGGCTCGGCCTTCGCCAAGTCGGCGTCTTCAGCCGACTGCGACTGGGAACGGGCGAAATCTTTACGCAAGGCACGGGTCAGGTCGCGCACTTGCACCAGCACGCCGTATTCCCAGCTCGGCATGTTGTCCATCCACAGGCCCGGCGGGAAACGGTCGTTGGAAATATAGCCACCTGGCTTGTTCAGCAAGGTGCCGACCACGGTCTTGAGGGTTTCGACGGTGGTATAGCCCACCACCATCTGCTTGCCTTCTTTCTCGGCAGCAATTTGCGCGTTCTGCTGGACCGGGAACAGCGCCGGCTCTTCGCTCCAGTACCAACCAAGGGCACCTGTGACCAACAGGTACAAGCCAAGCACGCTAAGCAGCGCCCGACTCATCAGCAGGGTACGAAAATAGCTGCGGTTGGCCGACTTTGGCTCAGGGGCGGGGCCTTTGGCACTGCCTGCGCGGTTTTTCCAGTCCAGCATGGCGATATCCTTTCAATCACTTGAGTTCATGCACTTGAATTGACGGCGTGCGTTCAAACACTCCGACCACAACCCTACCCCATCGTGCCCGCCCATGCGGGGCTTTTCACCAAACTGGCGCGCGGGAAGCATTCGACTATAAAGGATGCACGCGTTTTACGCTGTGCGACTGTTAGGTCATTAACTGAATATCGCCGACATGCAGTTAATTGACATATGACACTCATCCCGCTGACAAGAGGTGCTAGCATAGAGCCATCAGTTCGACCTCAGCATGCACCCTTACTAGTAGTCAGGATATGACCGAGCCAGAAGACCCCAGCCGTGAGCGTCTCAAGCAGCATTTTGCCCAGCGGGTAATTCATCAGGCACGTCAAATTCTTGAGATCTGGCAGCGCCTGCAACGCAGCGAATGGTCAGGCGCCGACCTCTCAGAACTCAGTGAGGCCAACCTGCGCCTGCTGCGCTTCGCTGAGCGTTTTGAGCAACCCGAACACGGCCAGTTGGCACGCAACATCGGTGAATCACTCAAAGCTGTTGATGAAAATCGTGGCCGCCTGAGCAGCCAACTGATCACCGAACTCAATCGCTTGATGCAGCGCCTGTCCCGCACCGGCCTGCGCCAGGGCGACCAGCTGGAACAAACCTTCCTGCCGCCGATGCGCAAGCCGATCTACGTGATGCTGGCCGATCACGACCGCGCTGAGCGCCTGGCCAAGCAGCTGGAATTTTTTGGCATGAGCGCCCAATCCCTGGACAGCGTGGCAGCGTTTCGCGCGTCCATGGCCGAGCGCCTGCCGTCGGCAATCGTGATGGACGTGGATTTCTGCGGCCCAGGCCTGGGCCTCAAGCTCGCTGCCGAAGCCCAGGAAGGCCTGGAGCAAAAGCTGCCGCTGTTATTTTTCAGCCTGCACGAAACCGATACCCCGACCCGCCTGGCAGCCGTGCGCGCCGGTGGCCAGGAGTTTTTGACCGGCACACTGGAAGCCTCCAGCCTGCTGGAAAAAATCGAAGTGCTGACCTGCGTCGCCCAGTACGAGCCCTATAAAGTGCTGATCATCGACGACTCGCGCGCCCAGGCGCTGCACACCGAGCGCTTACTCAACAGCGCCGGGATCGTCACCCGCACCTTGATTGAGCCGATCCAGGCCATGGCGGAACTGGCGGACTTCCAGCCCGACCTGATCATCCTCGACATGTACATGCCCGCCTGCACCGGCACCGAACTGGCCAAGGTGATCCGCCATAACGACCGCTATGTGAGCGTGCCGATCATTTACTTGTCGGCCGAAGACGACCTCGACAAGCAATTGGATGCGATGAGCGAAGGCGGTGACGACTTCCTCACCAAGCCGATCAAACCGCGCCACCTGATCACCACCGTGCGCAACCGCGCCGCCCGCGCCCGCCACCTCAAGGCGCGAATGGTGCGCGACAGCCTGACCGGGCTGTACAACCACACCCATATCCTGCAATTGCTCGAAGACTGCAGCTTCCGCGCGCGCCGCGAGAACAAGCCGCTGAGCTTTGCCATGCTCGACATCGACCACTTCAAGCGCGTGAATGACAGTCACGGCCACCCGATGGGCGACCGCGTGATCAAGAGCCTGGCGCTGTTTCTCAAGCAGCGTTTGCGCAAGACCGACTACATCGGGCGCTACGGCGGTGAAGAATTCGCCATCGTGATGCCCGACACCGACCTGGAGTCGGCCTGCAAGGTGCTGGATGAAATCCGCGGGCGCTTTGCCGAAATCCACTATCCGGCACAACCCCAGGACTTGTGGTGCACTTTCAGCGCCGGGCTGGTTGAGTTGTGCGACGGCTCCGACAGCCTGATGATGGCCGCCCAGGCCGACGAGGCGCTGTATCGCGCCAAGCATGCCGGACGCAACCGTGTGCAAGCCGCGCGCGCATCAAAGCAAAGTGCCACCTTTTCACCGGAATCCACTGATTCCGTCATAACGCTGTAATGAAAACGCAATAACTTCAGGCACTTACCTTTTGCTGTCGGTTGAAACCACGCATGCGCCTGAAGCTGCTGACCAATCTCAATACCCTTCTTCTGGTGGCCGTGTGCCTGGCACTTGGGGCGACGCTGTGGTGGTCGCAGCGGGCGCTTGAACGGCCGTATTTGCTGATGGAGCGCTACCTGGGGTTGTCCCAGACGTTCCAAAACCAAGCTGCGCGCAATATCGACGAGTACCTGGCGAGCGGCGACGCCCTGCGCCTGAGCAGCGCCAGCCAAAGCCTGGAAAACCTGCTGCAACATCTGGATGAATTGCCCGCTGATCTGGCGCAGAACCTGCGCCCCAGCCTGGTGGCCCTGGATGCATTCAGCAAGACCGACTTGCTGGCCGCCGGCAAGCTGGCCGGCGACCCACAAGCGTTGCTGCTGCAAGCAGAGCGCGAATTGGGCGCCAATCTGGACCAGTTGAGCCAGTACGCCATCAGCGTCAATTCCCCTGAAGCCGCACGCTACTTGCCGCCACTGCTGACCGCGTCCCAGCACCTGGGCAGGTTGTCCCTGGCCCGCGACAAGCTGGTGAGCAGCGGGCGCGCGGAGTTGGCCGATGATGTTGAGCGCGAAGTCGCCAATATTCGCGCCCAAGCCGACGTACTGGGGCAACTGCCATTGCTTGGCGTCAAAGCCAGCAGCGAGTCCAACACCGATGATTTTTCCGCCTTGATGGGCCTGGAAAACACTGAAAAAACCGAAGCCCAGGACACCGGCGTCGACCTCAAGCGCGAGCTCAACAGCCTGCTGACCCGCTACCCCGCCGAACTCAAGCGCACCCGCGAACAGATCCAGCAACGCGCCGACCTGGCCGCCAGCACCCACCAGAAGATCAACGCCGTGCAACAGGCCATCGCTGGGCTTGAACCTGTCGTACGCGCACAACATGGGCTCATCCAAGGCGAAGTACGCCTGATGCAAGGGGTGATGATCGGCCTGATCCTGCTGATCGCGCTGTTGATCGACACCCTGCAACGCCGCTTGGCACGGGTGCTGACCAATCTGGCACCCGCCCTATCCACCTGGGCCGAAGGCAACTTCAGCCAGCCGATCGCACTGGGCAAGACCAACCGCGAACTGCGCGACATTGAAGCCTCTCTGAACCGTTTGCGCGCTTACTTGGTGGACTTGGTGGGCACCATTCGCGGCAATGCCGAAGAAGTGGCCGGCAGCAGCCGCGCCCTCGCCGAACTGAGCAGCGGCCTGCATGACGGCGCTGAACGCCAGGCGGGCGACACGGCGCAAATCCGCGACTCCCTGGGCGAACTCGAAGCGACCATCCAACAGGTCGCCGGCGATGCGAGCCAAGCCGCCAGCGCCAGCCGCAGCGCGGGCCAGGCGGTGGAACAAGGCCAGCGGGTGATCGGCCTGAGCCTGACCGGTTTGCATGCGTTGGTCGGCGAAGTGCAGCAAAACGCGCAGATGATCGAGAAACTTGCTGAAGAGTCCGCCACCATCGGCGGCGTGCTCACCGTTATTCGCTCGATTGCCGACCAGACCAACTTGCTGGCACTCAACGCCGCCATCGAAGCCGCCCGCGCCGGGGAGGCCGGACGTGGATTTGCTGTGGTCGCGGACGAAGTACGTACCCTCGCCCAGCGCACCGCCGGCGCCACCGCCGAAATCCAGGGTTTGATCACCGGCCTGCAAAACGCCGCCCACCAGTCAGTGGAGGGCATGCGCGCCCAGGTCGAACACGCCGAATCCACCGCCCAGCAAGCTCAAGCGGCTGACGGCGCGCTGGATGAAATCGTCGGGGCAATCCAGACCATTTCCGACACTGCTGTGCGGATTGCCGATGTGACGGCGCAGCAGAGTGGTGCGGTGAGCGAGATTCGCGATAACAGTGAGCGAATTCATCAGTTGGGTGAGGATAATTTGCTGCGCATCGGCCAAGGCCGAAGCCAGGGCGAGCACCTGTTGGTGCTGGGTGGGCAGCTCAATACCGCTGTGCAGGCGTTCCGCGTCTGACCTGCCCCATGCAGATCCAAAATCAAATGAAGATCAACATGTGGGAGGGGGCTTGCTCCCGATTGCGGTGTGTCAGTCTCAGCACCTGTAACTGATCCACCGCTATCGGGAGCAAGCCCCCTCCCACATTTGATCTCCACGGGATTCAAGGGCGTATTACCAATGACCAGATCTCGACCACCAGTCACAAATTTTGCGCAATCCTCGCTAATCGTGCTGCCTACTGCATAGAACTGGACAGTCACAAAGGCTTTGCGGCATAGTCGCCGGGTTCTGCCGTACTCCCATCAATAACAAGGAACAGCCGATGGCGACCCTACTGGTTCTTCACGGACCCAACCTGAACCTGCTCGGCACCCGCGAACCGGGCGTCTACGGGGCTGTGACCCTGGATCAGATCAACCTTGATCTGGAGCGACGGGCTCGTGAAGCTGGCCACCATCTGCTCTACCTGCAAAGCAATGCCGAGTACGAATTGATTGATCGCATCCACGCCGCGCGCGGCGAAGGTGTGGACTTCATCCTGATCAATCCCGCCGCTTTTACGCACACAAGTGTTGCATTACGTGACGCGCTGCTGGCGGTGAGCATCCCATTCATCGAAGTGCATTTATCGAACGTGCATAAACGCGAAGCTTTCCGCCATCACTCGTACTTCTCCGACGTAGCGGTAGGAGTGATCTGCGGCCTTGGCGCCAGCGGTTACCGACTGGCCCTGGAGGCCGCCCTGGAACAACTTGAACAACCGGCCAAGCGCCCCTGACCGACCCTTGGGAGTTGATGATTCATGGATATCCGTAAAGTTAAGAAACTGATCGAACTGCTGGAAGAATCCGGTATCGACGAGCTGGAAATCAAGGAAGGCGAAGAGTCCGTCCGGATCAGCCGCCACAGCAAGACCCCGGCCCAACAGTTCTACGCGCCACAGATGCAAGCACCGGCTCCGGCCGCTGCACCTGCTGCCGCGCCAGCCGCTGCCGCCGCACCTGCTGCCCCGGCCGCTCCTGCACTGAACGGCTTCGTGGTCAAATCGCCAATGGTCGGTACGTTCTACCGTACCCCGGCACCGACCTCGCCAGCCTTCGTTGAAGTCGGCAAGACTGTGAAAGTGGGCGACACCATCTGCATCGTTGAAGCGATGAAAATGATGAACCACATCACCGCTGAAAAAGCCGGCGTCATCGAATCCATCCTGGTAGAAAACGGTCAGCCGGTTGAGTACGACCAGCCGCTGTTCACCATCGTTTGAACCGCGGAGCGCCTTCGATGTTGAAACCTGCGAAGAAACTGCAAAAAGTCCTGATCGCCAACCGCGGCGAGATCGCGCTGCGGATCCTGCGCGCCTGTAAGGAAGAGGGCATCAAGACCGTCGCTGTTTACTCGACGGCCGATACCGAATTGATGCACGTGAAACTGGCGGACGAAAGCATCTGCATCGGCCCGCCACTGGCCACGAACTCGTACCTGAAAGTCTCGAACATCATCGCCGCGGCTGAAGTGACCGGCGCTGATGGTATCCACCCGGGCTACGGCTTCCTCGCGGAAAACGCCGATTTCGCCGAACAGGTGGAGAAATCCGGGTTTGCCTTCATCGGCCCTAAAGCCGAAACCATTCGCCTGATGGGCGACAAGGTATCGGCCAAGGACGCCATGATCGCAGCCGGCGTGCCAACCGTTCCTGGTTCCGACGGCCCACTGCCTGAAGACGAGGAAACCGCTCTGCGCATTGGTCGCGAAGTCGGTTACCCAGTGATCATCAAGGCCGCCGGTGGCGGTGGTGGTCGCGGCATGCGCGTGGTGCACAAGGAAGAAGACCTGATCGAAGCGGCCAAGCAGACCCGTTCCGAAGCGGGTGCCTGGTTCGGCAACCCGATGGTCTACCTGGAAAAGTACCTGACCAACCCACGTCACGTGGAAGTGCAGGTTCTGTCCGACGGCCAAGGCCACGCCATCCACCTGGGCGACCGCGATTGCTCGCTGCAACGTCGTCACCAGAAGGTGTTGGAAGAAGCGCCGGCACCAGGCCTGGATGAAAAGGCTCGCCAGGAAGTTCTGGCTCGCTGCGTCAAGGCGTGCATCGACATCAACTACCGTGGCGCCGGTACCTTCGAGTTCCTCTACGAAAACGGCCGCTTCTACTTCATCGAGATGAACACTCGTGTGCAGGTAGAGCACCCGGTTTCGGAGATGGTCACCGGTATCGACATCGTCAAGGAGATGCTGAGCATCGCCGCTGGTAACGTGCTGTCCTTCACCCAGGACGACGTGAAGATGCATGGCCACTCCCTGGAGTGCCGCATCAACGCCGAAGACCCGAAAACCTTTATCCCAAGCCCTGGTCTGGTCAAGCATTTCCACGCGCCCGGCGGCAACGGCGTACGTGTGGATTCGCACCTGTACAGCGGCTACAAGGTTCCGTCCAACTACGACTCGCTGATCGGCAAGCTGATCACCTGGGGCGCCACCCGCGACGAGGCCATGGCCCGTATGCGTAACGCCCTGGACGAAATCGTGGTTGACGGCATCAAGACCAACATCCCGCTGCATCGGGACCTGGTTCGTGATGAAGGCTTCTGCGAAGGTGGTGTGAACATTCACTACCTGGAACACAAACTGGCCAACCAGTAAGTGCTCCACCCAACAAAACCGCCTTCGGGCGGTTTTGTTGTTTCTGCACACCTGTTTTCCAGGATGCACACAGTCCAAATGTGTGAGGGGGCTTGCTCCCGATAGCGGTGGATCAGTTACAGATACTGAGGCTGGCACACTGCAATCGGGAGCAAGCCCCCTCCCACATTTGGTCCGCATTCACTCAGTAATGTCGTCTTATGCTGTTCGCTCGCGTAAACTTGCGCGCTTTCGCGACCTCGCTCGTCGCACACTCATTTTTTCAAAGGTGCCCGCCATGCCTTGGCTGCAAGTCCGTCTCGCCATCAGCCCAGAACAAGCCGAAACCTACGAAGACGCTTTCCTCGAAGTGGGCGCCGTCTCGGTGACCTTCATGGACGCCGAAGACCAACCGATCTTCGAACCGGAACTCAACACCACCCCGCTGTGGTCCCACACTCACCTGCTGGCCCTGTTCGAAGACGGCACCGATGCCGCCGCCGTGCTGGCCCATATGGAACTGCTCACCGGCGGCCCGCTGCCTGAGCATCACAGCGAAGTGATCGAAGACCAAGACTGGGAGCGCAGCTGGATGGATAACTTCCAGCCGATGCGTTTCGGTCAGCGTCTGTGGATCGTGCCGAGCTGGCATGCCGCCCCAGAGCCTGACGCGGTCAACCTGCTGCTCGACCCCGGCCTAGCGTTCGGCACCGGCACCCACCCCACCACCGCACTGTGCCTGGAATGGCTCGACGGCCAGGACTTGACGGACAGCAACGTGCTGGACTTCGGCTGCGGCTCGGGGATCCTGGCGATTGCCGCCCTGCTGCTGGGCGCCAAGGAAGCCGTGGGCACCGATATCGACGTGCAGGCCCTGGAAGCCTCCCGCGATAACGCCGGGCGCAACAACATTCCTGAAGGCAAATTCCCGCTCTACCTGCCTGAAGACCTGCCGCAGGTACAGGCCGATGTGCTGGTGGCGAATATCCTCGCCGGGCCGCTGGTTTCCCTGGCACCGCAACTGTCGAGCCTGGTTAAGCCGGGTGGGCGTCTGGCGCTGTCGGGCATCCTTGCCGAGCAAGGCGAAGATGTCGCTGCCGCCTATGCCCAGGATTTCGAGCTGGATCCGATCGCTAACCGCGATGGCTGGGTACGCATCAGCGGGCGTCGGCGCTAGAATGAGCGCTTGCCTGAATCGGATGGCCGCATGACCGACAGTTTCGTCACCCAGTGCCCGCATTGCCAAACACGCTTTCGCGTCAACCACGCTCAATTGAGCGTGGCCCGTGGCGTGGTGCGCTGCGGCTCGTGCCTGCAAGTGTTCAACGCGGCTCGCCAGTTGCTGGAGCAGCGCGCCCATGCGCCGGAGCCTGAACAACCGGTGATCGCGCTGCCCCCTGAGGCACCGCGCGCCATCAGCCAAAAGCAATGGACCGCCGAAGAGCTGGACCTCGACAACCTGGACCTGGACGAAGAACTGGCCAAGCTGGAGCGCCGCGAGATTCAGCACACGCTGCCCGTGGGCGCGGAGCGTCGCCAACCGGGTGCCGAGCGCAGGCAGAAAGAAGACGCCCTTAGCGCCAGCCGCGAGACCGTCAAGGCCGAAGAAGAAAAATGGGCCGCCAGCCTGTTCAGCGAGCCGCCTGAAGAGCGCACCAACGTCTCGGAAGACGAGCCGGAATCGACCAAAGTCCCAGCAACCAAGCAGCGCACCGAACCGTCCATGTCGCATCACATCGACACTATCGACGACGAAACGCCGTTGCGCGCTTCGCCCGATGATGACGACATCGACCCACCGTTCACCCCGCTCACCCAGTCAGCGGACGAACCGGAACCCGAAGAGCGCCCCCAGTTTCGCCGCAAACGCCCACGCCCCGAGGCCGGCGTTCACGACGACCTGCTTCAGGACCTCGAAGACGATCCGCTGCACCTGTACGCACAAAAACGCCCGCAGGGCTTGGGCCGCCGCCTGATCTGGATGCTGCTGGTGCTGATCGCCGCGGCCGGTCTGGCAGGCCAGTACATTGCCTACCAATTCGACGACCTGGCCCGCCAGGACGCTTACCGCCCATGGTTCCAGCAACTGTGCCCCACACTGGGCTGCACTGTGCCGTCACGGGTCGATATCGCCCATATTAAGAGCAGCAACCTGGTGGTGCGCAGCCACCCGGAATTCGCGGGAGCGCTGGTGGTGGATGCGATCATCTATAACCGCGCGACGTTCTCCCAGCCCTTTCCGCTGCTGGAGCTGCGTTTTGCCGACCTCAATGGCAGCCTGATTGCCAGTCGTCGCTTCAAACCCGCCGAATACCTCAGCGGCGAGTTGGCCGGTGTTAGCGAAATGCCATCTCAGACCCCGATCCATATCTCCCTGGACATCCTTGATCCGGGCAACAAAGCCGTGAATTACAGCCTGAGCTTCCACTCGCCCGAGTGAGGCGACCCATGCGCCGAAGCTTGACGGTGGATTATTGACTCGGCGCCGCGCATCCAAACCGGTGGCGATAAAGAAATAACTGTTCAGATTTTATCCAATCCAGCCTTTATCCAGTCATCGAGAGCGGGTATCATGCCAACCCTTTTTCGAACTCTAATGATCCGGCCCCACAACAGGGAAGTCCTATGTCGGCGGTACGCATCGGCCCATATACATTGCAGAACGGCTTGATCCTCGCCCCAATGGCGGGCGTCACCGACCAGCCCTTTCGTCAGCTGTGCAAGCGTTTGGGCGCGGGTCTTGTAGTCTCGGAAATGGTCACCAGCGACATGAGCTTGTGGAACACCCGCAAATCGCGGATGCGCATGATCCACGAAGGTGATCCCGAGCCCCGCTCGGTACAGATCGCCGGCGGTGATGCGCAGATGCTGGCGGATGCGGCCCGAGCCAATGTGGAGTTGGGCGCACAGATTATCGACATCAACATGGGCTGCCCGGCCAAGAAGGTCTGCAACAAGGCCGCCGGTTCCGCACTATTGAAAGATGAGCAGTTGGTTGCCGAGATCCTGCAGGCCGTTGTCGCCGCAGTGGATGTGCCGGTAACCCTGAAGATTCGTACCGGCTGGGACCGGGACAACAAAAACGGCCTGACGGTGGCGAAGATCGCCGAACAGGCAGGCATTACAGCGCTGGCAGTGCATGGCCGCACACGCGCCGATCTATACACCGGTGAAGCCGAGTACGACACCATCGCCGCAATCAAGCAGGCAGTGTCGATGCCCGTGTTTGCCAATGGCGACATCGACTCAGCCGAAAAAGCCCGGCGCGTGCTGCACGCCACCGGTGCCGATGGTTTGTTGATTGGCCGGGCCGCCCAGGGGCGTCCATGGATTTTTCGTGAGATCGAACATTTTCTGCGTACCGGTGAAGTCTTGCCTGCGCCGGAGTTGGTCGAGGTGGAACGTATTCTGCTTGAGCATCTGGCTGCACTTCACACCTTCTATGGAGACGTGATGGGCGTGCGCATTGCTCGCAAGCATGTGGGTTGGTATCTCGCAACCCTGCCGGGCGCCAGGGAGTTTCGCGCCGGGTTCAATCGTTTGGATGAAACGCAAGCACAGGTCACCGCCGTTCGTGAGTTTTTTGCCGAGCGAGACAAGAGCCTGAGAGCAGGGGACGGAGAAGGGGTGGCCGCATGACGATGATGACCGAGACTTTAGTGAGTGGAACAACACCCGTGAGCGACAACGTCAATTTGAAACAGCACCTCAACACGCCGAGCGAAGAAGGCCAGACCCTTCGCGGGAGTGTCGAGAAGGCGCTGCATAATTATTTCGCCCACCTTGAGGGCGCTTCCGTCACGGACGTGTACAACCTGGTGCTCTCCGAAGTCGAGGCGCCCTTGCTCGAATGCGTGATGAACTACGTCAAGGGCAACCAGACCAAAGCCAGTGAGCTGCTGGGCCTCAACCGTGGCACCCTGCGTAAAAAGCTCAAACAATACGATTTGCTGTAAGCATTCAATCCAACCAGAAAGGCGCCCGCGTAAAACCGGTCGCCTTTTTTGCTGACTCCTTTGCTTTTGATGGAAATTGAAATGACCGACCAGACTACCCGCCTGCCGATCCGCCGCGCCTTGATCAGTGTCTCCGACAAGACCGGGATCCTCGAATTTGCCCGGGAGCTGGAAGCCCTGGGCGTGGAAATCCTCTCCACAGGCGGGACCTTCAAACTGCTGCAGGACAACGGCGTGGCCGCAGTAGAAGTCGCGGACTACACCGGTTTCGCAGAAATGATGGACGGTCGGGTCAAGACCCTGCATCCGAAAATCCACGGCGGCATCCTCGGCCGTCGCGGCATCGACGACGCCATCATGACCGAGCACGGCATCAAGCCGATTGACCTGGTAGCGGTTAACCTCTACCCGTTCGAAGCCACCATCAACAAGCCAGGCTGCGATCTGCCGACCGCCATCGAGAACATCGATATCGGCGGCCCGACCATGGTTCGTTCGGCAGCCAAGAACCACAAAGACGTGGCCATCGTGGTGAACGCCGGTGACTACGCCCAAGTACTGGAAAGCCTGAAAGCCGGCGGCCTGACCTACGCCCAGCGCTTCGACCTGATGCTCAAGGCGTTCGAACACACCGCCGCCTACGACGGCATGATCGCCAACTACATGGGCACCGTGAACCAGGCCGCCGAGACCTTGAGCACAGAAGGCCGCAGCCAGTTCCCGCGCACCTTCAACAGCCAGTTCATCAAGGCCCAGGAAATGCGCTACGGCGAGAACCCGCACCAGAGCGCGGCGTTCTACGTGGAAGCCAAACCTGCCGAAGTGGGTATCGCCACTGCGACCCAACTGCAAGGCAAAGAACTGTCCTACAACAACGTGGCCGACACCGACGCCGCGCTGGAATGCGTGAAGAGCTTCGTCAAGCCGGCCTGCGTGATCGTCAAGCACGCCAACCCATGTGGCGTGGCCGTGAGCCCGGACGCGGAAGGCGGCATCCGCCAGGCGTACGAACTGGCCTACGCCACCGACACCGAGTCGGCGTTCGGCGGCATCATTGCCTTCAACCGTGAGCTGGACGCCGAGACCGCCAAGGCCATCGTCGAGCGTCAGTTCGTTGAAGTCATCATCGCCCCTTCCGTCAGCGAAGAAGCCCGCGCCATTGTGGCTGCCAAAGCTAACGTGCGTCTGTTGGCCTGCGGTGAGTGGTCGGCTGACCGCGCCGCAGCCTGGGACTACAAGCGCGTCAATGGCGGCTTGCTGGTACAGAGCCGCGACATCGGCATGATCGGCAGCGAAGACCTGAAAGTGGTGACCAAGCGCGCCCCTACCGAGCAAGAGATCAACGACCTGATCTTCGCCTGGAAAGTCGCCAAATACGTTAAATCCAACGCCATCGTCTACGCCAAGAACCGTCAGACCATCGGTGTCGGCGCTGGCCAGATGAGCCGCGTGAACTCGGCGCGTATCGCCGCGATCAAGGCTGAGCACGCTGGTTTGCAGGTTGTAGGTTCGGTGATGGCATCCGATGCGTTCTTCCCGTTCCGTGACGGCTTGGACAATGCAGCCAAGGCCGGCGTAACCGCCGTTATCCAACCGGGCGGCTCGATGCGCGACGCAGAGGTTATCGCCGCTGCTGATGAAGCTGGCATCGCCATGGTCTTCACCGGCATGCGCCACTTCCGTCACTAAACACCACTGCTTTCCTACTGTAGGAGCGAGCGGGACGCCTAGTTCTTGCTCGCGAAAAGCCCGAGAACGCCACGGGGAGTCAGATGCCCCCCGTTATCGTTGACGATCTTCGCGAGCAAGAACTAAGCGTCACCCTCGCTCCTACAGAAAGCACAGCGTTTCACAGAGGTTTTTGAAATGAATGTTTTGATCATTGGCAGCGGTGGCCGTGAACACGCCCTGGCCTGGAAAGTTGCCCAGGACCCACGTGTCCAGAAAGTTTTCGTAGCACCCGGCAACGCCGGTACGGCCATTGAAGCCAAGTGCGAAAACGTCGCCATCGACGTGCTGGCCCTTGAGCAACTGGCCGACTTCGCCGAGAAAAACGTCTCCCTGACCATCGTCGGTCCGGAAGTGCCATTGGTGGCGGGTGTTGTGGACCTGTTCCGCAGCCGTGGCCTGGACTGCTTCGGCCCTACCGCTGGCGCTGCCCAGTTGGAAGGTTCCAAGGCTTTCACCAAGGATTTCCTGGCACGCCACAAAATCCCGACCGCCGACTACCAGAACTTCACCGAGATCGAGCCGGCCCTGGCTTACCTGCGTGAAAAAGGTGCGCCAATCGTGATCAAGGCCGATGGCCTGGCCGCCGGTAAAGGCGTGATTGTCGCCATGACCCTGCAGGAAGCCGAAGACGCCGTGCGCGACATGCTCGCCGGTAATGCCTTTGGTGACGCCGGTTCGCGCGTGGTCATCGAGGAATTCCTCGACGGCGAAGAAGCCAGCTTTATCGTGATGGTCGATGGCAAGAACGTACTGCCGATGGCCACCAGCCAGGATCACAAGCGCGTCGGCGACGGCGACAGCGGTCCGAACACCGGCGGCATGGGCGCCTACTCCCCTGCCCCGGTGGTCACCAGCGAAGTGCATCAACGCGTGATGGACCTGGTGATCTGGCCGACCGTGCGTGGCATGGCCGATGAAGGCAATGTCTACACCGGTTTCCTCTACGCCGGTCTGATGATCGACAAGGCCGGTAACCCGAAAGTCATCGAGTTCAACTGCCGCTTCGGCGATCCGGAAACCCAACCGGTGATGCTGCGCCTGCAATCGAGCCTGGTGCTGCTGGTGGAAGCCGCCCTGGCTCAAGCCCTGGACAAGGTTGAAGCACAATGGGATCCACGCCCGAGCGTTGGCATTGTGCTGGCGGCCGGCGGTTACCCTGCCGACTACGCCAAGGGCGATGTGATTGAAGGCCTCGACGCTGCCGCTGTGCTGGAAGGCAAGGTGTTCCATGCGGGCACCGCGCTCAAGGATGGCAAGGTAGTGACCGCCGGTGGCCGTGTACTGTGCGCCACGGCAATGGGTGCCAGTGTCGACGCTGCGCAGCAACAGGCTTATGCACTGGCCAAGAAGATCGACTGGAAAGGTTGCTTCTATCGCACGGACATCGGCTACCGCGCCATTGCCCGCGAGCGTGGCGAAACCCAGTAACACTAGCTATCCGTTCGGTTAGGCAAGGGCCCAAGGCCCTTGCCGTATAAGGCTGCCCCGCGCATAGTTAACCGTGCATCAACCTACGAAGGGATTTCGCCGTGCGCTGGCTCAGGATCGCCATAGGTTTCACTGTCAGTCTGCTGACGCTGCTCTGCTTGCTCCCGGCCCAGGCCGCCGCGCAAGGCAGTGGCTGGGCAGTATTGCTTGATGAACAGGCCGACCTGCAACTGAGCGACATCCGTTCGCCCCGCTACACCAATCAATTCAGCCCCATCGAACTGGACCGCGTTACTGCTGCGCAGCCGGACGGTGCGTTGTGGGTGCGGTTCAAGCTGCAACCCGGCAAGCACGAACAAGTGCTGCGGATATTCGCTCCGGACCTGTCGCACCTGAGCCTCTACGTGCTGGACGGCGACACACTGGTCGAGCAACAGAGCACCGGCACCCGCCAGCCCCAGTCGGAACGCCCGTTACCCAGCAGCGACTTCATGCTACCGATGCCCCAGAGCCAGAAACCTCTTGAGGTCTACCTGCGTCTGGTGTCGGAACACGAACTTCGCCCCTATATCACCCTGGAACCGGCCGTGCTGGTCGCCGCCGACCAGACCCAGACGCTGATCTACGGCCTGCTGTTCGGCTGTCTGTTGATGCTGATCCTGCACAACCTCACACGCTTCGCTTACCACCGCTCGCGCAGCAGTCTATGGCTGGCAGCATCCGAACTGTTGTTGATGCTCAGCCTGGCGCTGCTGCTCAACTTGGTGGGCCCATGGCTACCGAATTGGCACGGGATTCAGACCCCTGGCGCCTACCTGGCCCTGCTGCTGACCGCACCGTGCGGGCTGATGTTCGCCTATCGTTTCTTCATGCCCCTGGGTCCACACCCGCTGAACAAATTGTTGATGGCCGATATCCTGTTTATCGTGCTGTGTGGCCTGCTGCTGTTGTTCGTCAACACCCTGCCGCTGAACATCATGACCTACGCGCTGGTGGCGCTGGCGGGCCTGAGCATGCTGTTTGTCTCGTCATATCACTGGCAGAAAGGCTACCGCCCGGCACGCTTGTTCGTAGCCGGCATGGTGGTGTTCAACATTGGCACGCTGATTATCCTCCCCGCGTTGCTGGGTCTGACGATGGTGTCGCCCCAGGGGTTGATCATCACGCTGCTGGCGTTCATCTGCCTCAGCGGTCTGTTGATGAGCCTGGCCATGGGCGAGCGCCAGCGCGCGATTGTTGAGGCTCGCTTCAGCCTCAGTCGCGACCTGGCCGCCAGCAACGCCGAGATTGCCGCCAAGGCCGAGTTCCTGGCCAAGATCAGCCACGAAATCCGTACCCCCATGAACGGCGTGCTGGGCATGACCGAGTTGCTGCTGGGCACGCCGTTGTCGGTGAAGCAGCGCGACTACGTGCAGACCATCCACAGCGCCGGCAACGAGTTGCTCACACTGATCAACGAAATCCTCGATATCTCCAAGCTCGAATCCGGCCAGATCGAGTTGGATGACGTGCAGTTCGATCTCAATGCCCTGATTGATGACTGCCTGAGCATCTTCCGCGCCAAGGCCGAGCAGCAGAATGTCGAGTTGATCAGCTTTATCCAGCCCCAAGTGCCGCGAGTCATCAGCGGTGACCCCACACGCCTGCGCCAGGCGCTGCTGAGCCTGCTGGAAAACGCCCTGCACAAGACCGATGAAGGCGAAGTGCTGATCGTCGTTGCCCTGGACGACCGCAGCACCAAGCCACGCCTGCGCATTGCCGTGCAGGACAGCGGCCTGCCGATGGAGGCCGCCGAGCGCGACGCGCTGCTGCACAGCGAACTGCACAGCAAGAACTTCCTCTCGGCCACTCGCCTGAGCGGCCACTTGGGCCTGGTGATCGCACGCCAACTGATCATGCTGATGAACGGCGAGTTCGGCATCAAGAGTGGCAGCCATCAAGGCAGCACGTTGTGGCTGACCCTGCCGCTGGACCCGGAACGCCTGGAACACCCTACCTCCGACCTCGATGGCCCGCTCAAGGGCGCGCGCGTGTTGGTGGTGGACGACAACGACACCTGCCGCAAAGTGCTGGTGCAGCAGTGCACGGCCTGGGGCCTGAACGTCAGCGCGGTGCCATCGGGCAAGGAAGCCCTGGCATTGCTGCGCACCAAGGCGCACCTGCGTGATTACTTCGACGTGGTGCTGCTGGACCAGAACATGCCCGGCATGACCGGCATGCAACTGGCGGCGAAGATCAAGGAAGACCCGAGCCTGAATCACGACATTCTGCTGATTATGCTCACCGGCATCAGCAACGCGCCAAGCAAGGTCATCGCGCGCAACTGTGGGATCAAACGCATCCTCGCCAAGCCGGTCGCCGGTTACACGCTCAAGACCACCCTGGCCGATGAACTGACTCAACGCAGCAAAGGCGGTGTGCAGCCTCGCCCAGTGTTGAACGCCCCGGCTGCGGTGATCGTACCGAGCGATTTCAAAATCCTGGTGGCCGAAGACAACAGCATCTCAACCAAAGTGATTCGCGGCATGCTCGGCAAACTCAACCTCAACCCGGACACCGCCAGCAACGGCGAAGAAGCGCTGGAAGCGATGAAGGCCCAGCGCTACGACCTGGTGTTGATGGATTGTGAAATGCCGGTCCTCGATGGCTTCTCGGCCACCCAGCAGCTGCGTGCGTGGGAAGTCAGCCACCAGCGCATTCGCACACCGGTAGTGGCGCTCACGGCGCATATCCTCTCGGAACACAAAGAACGCGCACGCCAGGCAGGGATGGATGGGCATATGGCCAAGCCGGTGGAATTGTCGCAGCTGCGTGAGCTGGTGGAGTTTTGGGTGGCACAGCGTCAGCAGCGGGCGGAACACAGCACGGTTTCATGATCTGGAATGCAATGCCAATGTAGGTGGGGGCTTGCCCCCGATGGCGGTGGTTCAGTGACAGGTAATCTGACTGTTACACCGCCATCGGGAGCAAGCCCCCTCCCACATTTGAAGCCTATCGCCTGATAGACTCTCCCCCACTTTTCCTGCCGCGAGCCACTCCCCATGCTCCACGTGTTATTCAGCGTCTACCTGAAAATGCTGGTGCTCTACAGCCCGTTCTTCGTGCTGTCCTGCTTTATCAGCCTGACCCGTGGCTACTCCAGCAAAGAGCGCCGACGCCTGGCCTGGAAAGTGGCGCTGGCGACCCTGGTGTCGAGCGTATTGCTCTATCTGTTCGGCCGGGTGATTTTCAGTGTGTTCGGCATCACCGTGGATGCGTTTCGCATCGGTGCCGGCAGTGTGTTGTTTATTTCGGCCCTGGGCATGGCCCAAGGCAAGTCAGCGGTGCAGACCGACAACGTGCAGCAGGACGTGACCATCGTGCCGCTGACCATTCCCCTCACCGTCGGCCCCGGCACTATCGGTGCGTTGCTGGTGATGGGCGTCAGCCAGCCCCATTGGGATGACAAGATCACTGCCATCCTCAGCATCGCCCTGGCCAGCTTCACCGTTGGCGTGGTGCTGTACCTGTCCAACCGTATTGAACGCATTCTCGGTGACCAGGGCTTGCAGATTGTCAGCCGGTTGATGGGGTTGTTCGTGTGCGCCCTCGCCGCGCAAATTATCTTTACCGGCGTGCGTGGTTATCTGGTGCCCTAAATCCGGTACTTGGCAATTGCCAACTGCACTTTGTCGCCCGCACTCTCACGCATCAATTGGATGGTTTTTTCGTTGACCACCGAGGTATTCAGCACCAAGCAGGTTTGCCCGCTGAAGGCCTCGACCGAGGAGCTGTCCCATTCAAGGAACGGCAACCCCACCTGCTTACTCACGCTCTGAGTGCTGTAAGTCACCAGCACCATTGTCAATTCGCCGTCCGCTTCTACGCAGGACGCCAGGCCGAAATCACCGCCCTGGTGCATCGTACTGTTGCGTTTGAACAGCTCAAAGGACGCCGGTTGTTGCTTCATGGCCTCCAACGCATCGGCCGCCAGTTTAGGCAGCGCCGTGATCAATGGTCCCGAAACCGACATCGATGCCAGCATCGTGGCGATGATATTCAGGGCCGCCAACTGCACCGACAAACCCTTGCCCGAATGTGAGACCCGCTCGAAACGGCTGCGCACCGGCAGCCAACCCAGGCTGATCATCACCTTGATAAATTCGTCGTACCAGGCCTCGGTACCTCGGTGAATCTTCAATACATCGCTGACGTAGCTGCTGGCCAACAAATAGCTTTTGCGGATGTATTCCCGGCTCAGGCCGGACAGCCCCTCGGCAAACGACATGACGCTGTTGTTCACCACGGCAGCGTTGCAATCATCCTCGGCATTGATCGCCAGGGACGGCTGCTTGCCCGGCGCACCCGGCAGTTTGTAGGCGGCGATCAACTTGCGCCTTTTCGTACTGTTGATCCTTTTGTGTTGTCGCTCCATTTCAGTTCTCCACAAGCACCCCACATGGGGCTTGCTTGAACACTAGTCCAGGGGGCGATGGGCTTTCCAGACGACAAACATCCCTTGGCCAGACACGCCAACCAACCCACCCCAGCAATCACGCGGTGGCCCCGTGAGCGCTCGGTTTTTCCTCGTGTAAAAAAGAAAAAGCCCCGAACAACAGCAGAACAATCACTGCGTCATTCGGAGCTTTCCAGCAGCCAAAAGGCCGTTTCAGGAGACGGGTTTTTCGCCGTACCAGCGAGGCGTATATACCCACTCACCACCACTGGCACGGGGGAATGTGCAGGTGGTGGACGAGCCGATCAGCACCATGGTGCGCATGTCCACTTGGTCAGGCGTGAGTTGCCCAAGGGTGGTGACACGCAATGTCTGGCCCGGCCGGCCGATATCGCGGCCCAGCACCACCGGTGTTTGCGGCGTACGGTGCAGCGCGACGATTTCCAGGGCGCGGCCCAACTGCCACGGGCGTGACCGCGAGATCGGGTTATAGAACGCCAGGGCCAGGTCAGCCTGGGAAGCCAGATCCAGGCGTTTCTCGATGATCGACCACGGCTTGAGGTTGTCCGACAGCGACATGACGCAGAAATCATGGCCCAACGGCGCACCCGCCTGAGCTGCGGTGGCCAGAGAGGCCGAGACACCGGGCAGGATTTCCAGGTCGACCTGATGCCAGGCAGGATCGCTGGACTCGTGCAACGCCTCGATCACCGCCGCCGCCATGGCGAACACGCCAGGGTCACCGGACGACACCACCACCACCGAACGCCCTTGGGCGGCCAGCTCGAAGGCATGGCGCGCGCGCTGCATTTCTTCGCGATTGTCGGTGCAGTGCTGAACCTGATCGGCGCGAAATGGCCCGGCCATGCGCACGTAGGTTTCATAGCCCAGCACATCGGTGCAACGTGCCAGTTCGGCTTTCACCGCCGGCACCATCAATTCGGCGGCGCCGGGGCCCAGGCCGATCACGGCAAGGCGGCCACGCGGGCGGCCAACGCGCGGCAGGTCTAACGGCTGCTCGGCAACGTCAATCACGATGTCGGCATCCTGGATAACCCTGGTGAAACGCAACGGCACTCCCAATGCCGATGCGGCTTCATGCAGCGACGCCTCGGCCATCTGCGTGTCGCTGGCCAGCAGGCACGCCAGGGATTGCACGGCGATGCCGGCATCATGCAAAGCCCCTCGCACTCGCGCAGCCAAATCCGCACCCGGCTTGCAGGTGACAGATACCGTCTTCGGATAGATCAGCAATTCATTGGCCGCCGGCACGCGCTCGGCAGTGCCCACGTGAATCGCCAAACGGGCTTGCTGGTCTTGCGGCAAATTCGCTTGATCCAGCCACGGCGCCGCGCCTTCGATACGCACGCGTTCGCCGGCCAGCAGGTCGGACACGAAGCGCTTGCCCAGCTCCAGATCCGCCAGTTCATAACCCGCAGGCGGGTTGAGCAAACAAGTGCCGAAACGCAGCTCGCCACTGGTGGTGATCGCAGCCGCCACGTTGAGTGCGGCCGCGATGTCCCGCGCCATCACGTTCACACCGCCCAGGCCACCGAGCAACGGCACCACGGCGCTGCCATCTTCCGCCACGGCCAGCACGGCAGGTTCTTCGCCTTTTTCCAGCAGCAGCGGCGCCAGGGTGCGGATCACGATACCGGCGGCGCACAGGGCAATCAGCGGCGTGCCTTGCTGATACAACTGACGCAAGGTGGCGCCGAATTCGCTATAAGCCTGGTCCGCACCTTCAACCCGTCCGGCCAAGCCGTGGATCACTGCGCCGGGGTACACCTGCTGGATCTTGCGCGCGGTCGCCAGGCTGCCCTGGCCGAGGATGACAATTGCCGGATTTATCACCCTTGCCACCGTTCACCGGGCACGATGATCAGCGAGAAGTACGGTGAGGACGACGGGTCAACCTGATCCAGTGGCACGATCTTCTGGTTGGCCATGGTGGCGCGCTCCACATACAACGCGCGCTCGGCCAGGCCGAGTTCTTCCAACACTTGGCGCACCTTGGGGAAGTTGCGGCCCAGTTTCATGATCACCGCCGCGTCGGCATCCGCCAGGCGGCGCTTGAGGTCTTCATGGGGCAGCACACCCGAGAGCACCGACAGGCTCTGGTTGCGGTACACCAACGGCGCGCCCAGCACGGACGCGCCACCGAGCATCGAGCACACCCCCGGAATGACCTGCGCTTCGTAGCGCTCGGCCAAACGGTCGTGCAGGTACATGTAGGAGCCGTAGAAGAACGGATCGCCTTCGCAGATCACCGCCACATCGCGGCCGGCGTCCAGGTGCGCGGCCACGTCGATGCTGGCGGTGTCGTAGAAATCGCTGATCACTTGCTCGTAGGACAGCGGCGCCGGCAGTGCCTCGGTGGTCACCGGGTACACCAGCGGCATCAGGGTCTGTTGCGGCACCAAGTGGTCCTCGATGATGCCGAACGCGTTGCCCTTCTTGCCCTTGGCGACGAAGTACGCCACCACTGGCGATTCACGCAGCAGGCGCAGGGCCTTGAGGGTGATCAGCTCCGGGTCGCCGGGGCCGACGCCCAGACCGATCAAACGTCCGCGTGCCTGCATTATTCGACCTCCGTGGCGAGTGCATTGACCGCCGCAGCGGCCATGGCGCTGCCGCCCAGGCGGCCTTGCATGATCACGAACGGCACACCACGGCTGTCAGCGGCCAGCATCGCCTTGGATTCGGCAGCACCGACAAAACCCACGGGGAAACCGAGGATCAACGCCGGTTTCGGTGCGCCGGCGTCGAGCATTTCCAGCAGGTAGAACAACGCGGTCGGCGCGTTGCCGATCACCACCACGCTGCCTTCCAGGTGCGGGCGCCACAGCTCCAGGGCAGCGGCGGAACGGGTGTTGCCCAGCTCGCGCGCCAGTTGCGGCACGCTGTCATCGCGTAGGGTGCAGATCACCTCGTTGTTGGCCGGCAGGCGCGCGCGGGTCACGCCTTCGGAGACCATCCGCGCATCACACAGAATCGGCGCGCCAGCGGCCAGCGCATCGCGCCCGGCCTTGCCGGCGCCTTCGGAGAATTGCAGGCCGTCGATGGCGTCGACCATGCCGCAGGCATGAATCACCCGCACCGCGAGTTTTTCCAAATCAGCCGGGATACGGTCCAACTTGGCTTCCGCGCGAATAATGGCGAAGGAGTTGCGATAGATCTCCTGACCGTCGCGGATGTAATCAATCATCGGTGTTGCTCCGTGGACGAGCGCGCAACAGGGCGCTCGCCGCTTCAATGGAAAGAGTGCGCGCGTGCAGCCGGCCGAAACCTGGGTGGGCTGCATCGCGAAAATAGAGGTCGTAGTGGCCGGGGCTCACCGCCAGCAAGGTGACCGGCGCAGTGTGCGCGGCGGCGCAGGAGCGCGGGCAGCCGGTCAGGTGCACGTCATGGTCGAGTTGCTGCGCAGCCAGTTGCAGGGCATCGGCCTTGGTATCGGCCAGGGCCTTGGCGCAGCCGCTGGAACCGGTGCAGGCGGTCAGGCGCGCCAGCGGTTGGTCGATGGTGCAAAGAAAGCCCAACTGCGCCAAGCGCTCGGTCACGGCGTGAGGTTTTTCGACGTTGGGCAACAGCACGCCTTGCCAGGGGGTGAAGCGCAAGGTGCCGTCGCCATAGTCGCGGGCGAGTTGTGCGGCGCCCTTGAGCATCGTCGAATCCAGGCGACCCAAGGGCGCGATAGCAGCGACATAGAACTGATTTTTTTGAGGCTGTGGATAAGTGCCAAGGTGCAGTAAAGCGCCACTGGGCGGGCGTTTGAAGCCATCGATCGGCAGCAGCGGCAGGCGCAGATGGCTCAGTAAGTTATCCACAGGCAAATGGCGCATGCGTGTTTGTTCTGGGGTGGCCAGGTCGAGAAAGGCTTCCAGCACGGCCACCACCAGCGCGTGGCCCTGATCCAATGGCACAGCTGCCAATGGCGCATCCAGGCCCGGACAGCCGGCCAGACCGAACGCGAGCAGCGTCTCGCCATCGCGCAGGAACGCCGACAGCCACAGATCGTGATGATGTTCGAGCATCGCCAGATCCTCACCGCCATCCAACTGCACGGCGAACTTCGCCGACAACTCATGGAAACGCGGGTGGTTTTGCAGGGTGGCGAGGATCTGCTCGGCCAGCGGGCGGGTGTCGAACAGCATCTGCGGGTCGATGCCGGCGCTGGGGCTGAGCATCAGATTGCGCACATCGTCACCGGCGGCGTTGCTCGGGCCGAGGCCTGCGGCCAGCAGCATGGCAATCAGCGCATCCTGCTCGGCGCCGATCCCGCGTATTTGCAGATTGGCGCGGTTAGTCGCCTCGATCACCCCGCCGGCATAGGCCTGGGCGGCATCGGCCACAGCGTCGGCTTGGGCTGAGGTGATCGAACCACCGGCCAATTTGATTCGGCAGATACCGCCATCCAAGGCCTGGACGATACGCAGCAACCCCGGACAAGCCGAGGGGCGCAAGGTATTCAGAGCGGGCGTTGGGTTCACGGGGCTACCGGTTCACAGGTAAAGGCGCGGTATTATGCCTGCTTTGTCCGGCGGCATGAAAAGCCTGCCCGTCGGATGTCGCTCAAGGAATGGATATGTCGCCCTGGCTGACGGTTGTAGGCATCGGTGAAGACGGCTTCAAGGGCCTGGGCAGAAATGCCCGGCATGCCCTGCTGCGCGCCACGCGGATTATAGGTGCTCAGCGCCAGTTGGACCTGTTGCCGGTGTGTATTCGCGGCGAGCGCCAAGTGTGGCCGAGCCCGTTTTCCCTTGAGCCGGTGCTGACGCAGCGCGGTACGCCTGTGTGTGTGCTGGCCAGCGGCGATCCGATGTTCTATGGCGTGGGGGCCAGTCTGGCGCGGCAGGTCGCGGCTGAAGAACTGCTGATTTTACCGGCGCCGTCGTCGGTGTCGTTGGCGGCAGCGCGGCTGGGCTGGCCGTTGCAGGAAGTGGTGACGTTATCCGTGGTGGCCCGACCGTTGGCGGCGATCAATGCGCATCTGGCCACGGGGGTGCGGTTGCTGGTGTTGAGCAATGACGGCAGCAGTCCTGCGTTGATTGCTTCGTTGCTGGCTGAGTCCGGGTTTGGGCCCAGCCGGTTGAGCGTGTTTGAACACCTGGGCGGTGTCGACGAGCGGCGCATCGATGGCTTGGCTGATGATTGGCAACACGCGCGCGTCGCTGATTTGAACCTGATCGCCATCGACTGCCTGGCCTGCAGCGACACACCGCGTCTGTCGCGCCTCGCTGGCCTGCCCGATTCCGCCTTCCACCACGACGGCCAACTGACCAAACGCGATGTGCGCGCCATGACCCTCGCCCGCCTCGCCCCGATGCCCGGCGAACTGCTGTGGGACGTGGGCGCGGGCAGCGGCTCCATCGGTATCGAATGGATGCGCGCTCACCCGAGCTGCCGCGCATTGGCGATTGAAGCCGACGCAGGCCGCCAGGGCCTGATAGAACACAACCGCGACGCCCTCGGCGTGCCCGGTCTGCAACTGATTTGCGGCAAAGCGCCGGACGCCTTGCATGGTCTGGAGGCACCGGACGCCATCTTCATCGGCGGCGGCGTCACCCGCGACGGCGTGCTCGACACCTGCTGGCAACACCTGCGCCCCGGCGGTCGGCTCGTCGCCAACGCCGTGACCCTGCAAAGTGAAATGACCCTGATGAACTGGCGCGCTCAACATGGCGGCGAACTGACGCGCATCCACGTCGCTCAGGCCCAGCCGCTGGGTGAATTCGATACGTGGCGGCAGGCGCTTCCGATCACCTTGCTGGAAGTGGTCAAGCCGCGATGAAACGGATTCTGCTGTTGGGTGGCGTGACCGAAGCGCTCGCCATCGCTCGCACGTTGGGCCCGGAGCATATCTACAGCCTGGCGGGCGTGGGCCGTGTGCCAACGGATCTCACCTGCCAAGTGCGTGTCGGCGGTTATGGCGGCGCCGAAGGATTGGCGCAATTTGTTCGCGACGAACAGATCAGCCTGATCCTCGACGCGACCCATCCGTATGCGGCGCAGATCAGCCGCAATGCCGCCGAGGCGGCAAAGGTGTGCGGTGTGCCGTGCTGGGCATTACGTCGCCCGGCGTGGCAACCGCAGGCCGGTGACGATTGGCGTGAGGTCAGTGACTGGGCCGAGTTGATTACGGCGTTGAAACCCTTCAAGCGCCCGCTGTTCACCTTAGGCCGCGAGCCATTGCAGCATCTTGATGAAATCCCCGCCGACCAGTTCTGGACGCTGCGCGCGCTGGATGTGTATCCGGGCAATGAGCGGTGTGAAGTGATCGGCGCCCGTGGACCGTTTTTGATTGAAGACGAGCGGGTGTTGTTTGAACGGCGTGGGATTGATGTGCTGATCAGCAAGAACAGTGGCAGCACAGCCACCGAGCCCAAGCTGGAAGTGGCGCGCGAGCGTGGAGTGCCGGTGTTGGTGTTGAAGCGGCCGGTGTTGGCGGCGGTGGACCGGGAGTTCCCAACGGTGGCGGCGGCACTGCAGGCAATCCACTCGCCTTGAACACCGAAGTTCAAATGTGGGAGGGGGCTTGCTCCCGATTGCAGTAGATCAGCCAATAAATCAGTGACTGACACACCGCAATCGGGAGCAAGCCCCCTCCCACATTTTGAACTGCATTGTTAGCTGCTTGCGGCGGACACCTGCCCAACGCCGCTGTGTACACGATCAGCCAACAACTGCGCCAGCTCAATCAACTGCGCAACGCCCAGCAACTCCTCTCGTTTTCGACCTTCCAGATCAAACGCCAAGTCACAACTCAGCGCGTTAGCCGAGGCGAGTGTTTCGCTGAGGTTGACCAACAGGTCTTCGGTGCTGATGCCATCGGCCACGGTGAAGAGCCGGACGGGGGGATTTGGGGTGGGCTTAATCATTGTGAAGCTCCTTAGGAAAGTGGAGCTGCCACTGATTCGCCGCGACGCGATAGGGTGGCAGCTGTACGCAGGTTCGCGGACCGGTCCTAAGGCAACCCGGCATACCCGAAGGTATCCCGCGCACAGCCACCATTGCGCCGCACAGTAGACGATAAAAAAGCGCCAACTGAAAGCAGACGATGACGCTCAGCGTCCATAGGAACCCGGGCCGCGACGCCCGTCCGCTGCGTTTGCAGCGGTGCGCGGAGACTAGAGACCGAGTGTCCTAGGGACAACCTCAAATCCCTGTCGGAAATTTCTGCTTGTACGAATAACTAGCCAAACGACTAGCTATTTGGCCTCCCTCCAAAAAGTCGATTCCCCCTACAAACACTTCCGAACCAGCTGGCTGGCTCAGCCAAAAGCCCCCGCCCTAACCTCCACCCTCGCGGTTTTGGGTTAACTCCCCGCGAGGGGGCACGCCGTTTCGACAACGTGTCACAGCTTGCCATTTTGTATCCTGAGGAATACGATCCGTGACAATTGAGTTCAATGAAACCACTGAGTTTGTCAAATGGTTGGAAGCAGTTCGGGACCCGTTCGTAAAAGTTCGCGTAATCAAGAGAGTGCGAATGGCTGAAGCCGGAAATTTTGGTGACTGCGAGTCAGTGGGGGATAGCGTGTTTGAAATGCGGATCCATTACGGCCCAGGATATCGCGTTTACTTCACCCGCCGAGACGAGGTGGTTTATCTGTTGCTAATCGGCGGTGACAAATCAACACAGAGCAGAGACATCAAACGTGCAAAGCAAATCGCAATAAATTTTGGTAGCGAGGAATAAATTATGAGCGAGTCCTTTACCCGCTTCGATGCGGCAAAATATCTGAAAACCCCTCTGGAGATGGCTGCATATTTAGAGACCTGCTTTGAGGATGATGCTGGTGATGGTCTATTGATTCGTACCGCTCTCAACGATATCGCCCGCGCCCAAGGCATGACCCAGGTAGCCCGCGACGCCGGCCTCGGAAGAGAAAGTCTATACAAAGCCCTCTCCAGCAATGGCAATCCCGAGTTCGCGACTATCATGAAAGTCATGAAGGCTTTGGGCCTCAAGCTTCACGCCACAGCGATCTGATAGCACTGCGACACCAAACCACACCACCGCTTTTTACTTATCCCCCCCGATCAGGCTAAATACCCGCCTGATCGTTTAACCCTACGGATTGTCCGCCATGGCCCGTCAACGCTTTGCAATTGCCTGGATCGCCTGCCTTGCAGTGCTGTTCAATGCGTTTGCCATGCCGATGGCCAGTGCGATGCAGCAGGCGGATGACCCGGTCAAGCAATTGCTCTGGGGCAGTTTCTGTTCTTCCAATGGTGCGAGTCTCAAGACCATCGCCCTGGGCAAACTGGAGATTCCGGCGCCGCAGCAGGATGATCACTCCACCATGCAGCATTGCTGGTGTTGCTCAGGTTCGGCGCCGTTGGTGGCCTTGCCAGGGCATGTGCCCCAGTTGTATGTCACGCGGTTCGATGCGTTCCAGAATCTGCCGTCGTCTTCGCCCCAGCAACCCACCCCGCGCCAGCAATGGCCGAGCCTCAACCCCCGCGCGTCTCCAACGGTCTGATTGTCTTCGCAAGTGAACTGCGTTTAGAACCGTTCTGGAGAACTGCCATGCTCAAATCTTCCCTGCTTCTGGCCGCGTTGTTGCTGCCGGTGTTCAGTGCCGCCAATGCCGAGGACTACAAAGCCGGCGACTTGCTGGTCAGCGATCCCTGGTCCCAGGAATTGCCACCCAATGCACCCACCGTCGCTGCGTATTTCGTGATTCACAACACCGGTGCTGAGCCGGATCGCCTGGTCGGCGTCGCCACGCCGGTGGCCGAGAAGGCCGAGTTGCATGAGCATGTGATGCAGGGTGACTTGATGAAGATGCAACAAGTACCGAGCGTCACCGTGCCAGCCAAAGGTGACCTGACCTTCGCGCCCATGGCCTATCACGTGATGCTGCTGGGTCTCAAAGACCGCAGACTGTTGGCCGATGGCAAGCAATTCCCCCTGATCCTGACCTTTGAAAAAGCTGGCAAGGTCGAGGTGGAAGTGTCCGTACAGAAAGTACCGCCGATGGCCGGCCACGAGCATAAGCACGCTCAATAGGCCAACACTCGATGGGCGCCCCTCGCGCCAGGCTCTCTCCACACCACCGCGTGAAGCGCGGCAGTTGGATCAGCCTGTTTGCCATGCTGATGATCTTTATCGGTCCGCTGATTTCCCAAGCGATGCCGATGGATCATCACGCCGGTGTGTCGATGTCGATGTCGATGTCGATGTCGATGCCAATGAGCATGTCCATGGACATGCCGGGCGAGCATGGCGAATCCCATCACCCTAAAGCCCCCGACGAACATCACGCGCTCTGGGCCAAGTGCGGTTACTGCGACCTGCTGTTCAGTTGCCCCGCCCTGCCCGGCAGCGTCTCCTACGTCACCCTCAACACCCCGCCGCCGGCCAATGCGCTCACCCCCGCTACGCGCCTGGGTCATGCCCGGCAGAGCATCTTCCCCGGCGCCCGCAGCCGTGCGCCGCCCATCGCCTCGTAAACCCTAAGCACCGTTACTTCACCCCGGCCGACTTTAGACAGACAGCCGCAGGCTGCTGGCCGTGTTGTTTACGATTGATTGATGGAATTTGTCATGTCCAGGTTTTCTGCTGACACCCGTTTGGGATGTACCCCTGTGCTCGCCGTTTTATGCGGCGCCCTGCTGACGCCTCAGGCCCATGCCGAAGAGCATGAACATGAACTGAGCCCCACTGTGATCACCGCGATTGCGCCCAGCTCCCCCCTGACCGTGGTCACGAACCCGAAAGACCCGCGCCAACCGGTGCCCGCCAGCGATGGTGGCGACTACCTCAAGACCATCCCCGGCTTCGCCCTGGTGCGCAATGGCGGCACCAATGGCGACCCGGTGCTGCGTGGCATGTTCGGCTCGCGCCTGAATATCCTCACCAACGGCAGCATGATGCTCGGCGCCTGCCCAGGACGCATGGACGCACCCACTTCGTATATTTCCCCGGAAACCTACGACACCCTCACGGTGATCAAAGGCCCGCAAACCGTACTCTGGGGGCCAGGCGCCTCGGCCGGTACCATCTTGTTCGACCGCGAGCCCGAGCACTTCGGCGAATTGGGCACACGGTTCAACGCGAGTGTGCTGGCAGGCTCCAATGGGCGTTTCGACAAGGTCATCGATGCCGCTGCCGGTGGGCCTCTGGGCTATGTGCGGGTGATCGGCAACCAGGCCCATGCCGACGATTACAAAGACGGCAACCACGACACCGTTGCTTCGCGCTACGACAAGTGGAACGGCGACGTGGCCGTGGGTTTCACCCCCGACGCCGACACCCTGCTAGAACTCACCGCCGGCCGTGGCGACGGCGAGGCGCGCTACGCCGGACGCGGCATGGACGGTTCACAGTTCCTGCGCGAAAGCCTCGGGCTGCGTTTCGAGAAGTCCAATATCGGTGAGGTGCTGGATAAGGTCGAGGCGCAGGTCTACTACAACTACGCCGACCATGTGATGGACAACTACAGCCTGCGCACGCCGTCGGGCACCGGGATGATGGCCGGGCCGATGGCCTCCAACGTTGACCGTCGAACCCTCGGTGCGCGGATCAAGGCCACTTGGCGCTGGGCCGATCTGCAGTTGATCGGCGGCCTGGATGCGCAGACCAATGAACACCGCCAACGCAGCAGCATGGGCATCGACACCTACAAAGAGTTGCCCAAGGTCAAGGACGCCAACTTCCACAACTACGGCGTGTTCGGCGAACTGACCTGGTACGCCGCCGACCGCGATCGACTGATCACCGGCGCACGTCTGGACCGCGCCTCGGCCAAGGACTTCCGGCAAACCACCG
Source organism: Pseudomonas sp. TE3911 (assembly GCF_054062775.1). NCBI lineage: Bacteria > Pseudomonadati > Pseudomonadota > Gammaproteobacteria > Pseudomonadales > Pseudomonadaceae > Pseudomonas > Pseudomonas sp. TE3911. The sequence goes on from NZ_JBSSFP010000001.1 coordinate 4,756,232, forward strand.
GCTCCGGGATGAATGCACGCGCCAACCCGACCGCCGACGACACCCGCGCCGATACCCTGCCCTCGGGCTTTATGCGCTACGAGCACGACCTGGCCGACAGCCCCACCACCCTCTACGCCGGTCTGGGCCACTCGCAACGCTTCCCGGATTACTGGGAGTTGTTCTCTCCCTACACCGGCGCGGTCGGTTCGGCGAATGCCTTCGACGGCGTGAAACCGGAGAAGACCACCCAACTCGACTTCGGCGCGCAATACAAAGCAGACGACCTTGAGGCCTGGGCTTCTGGCTACATCGGGCAAGTGCGTGACTTCATCCTGTTCGACTACCGGCCGGGCATGATGGGCACCACCTCCCAGGCCCGCAACGTCGATGCTCGCATCATGGGCGGTGAAGTGGGCGCGGCGTACAAGCTGACCCGTCATTGGAAAGCCGACGCGACCCTCGCCTACGCCTGGGGCAAGAACAGCAGCGACGGCAAGGCCCTGCCACAAATGCCGCCCCTGGATGCACGCGTGGGCCTGACCTACAGCGAAGACGACTGGAGTGCGGGCGCGCTGTGGCGAGTGGTCGCCGCGCAGAACCGTATCGATCAGAACAAGGGCAACGTGGTCGGCAAGGACTACGACAAGAGCAGCGGCTTTGGCGTGTTCTCGCTGAACGGCGCCTATCGCATCACAAAAAACGTCAAGGTCAGCACCGGCGTCGACAACCTGTTCGGCAAGGCCTACGCCGAGCATTTGAACCTCGCGGGCAATGCCGGCTTCGGCTACCCGGCCAACGACCCGCAAGCCATCAAGGAGCCGGGGCGAACCCTCTGGACTAAAGTCGACATGAGTTTCTAAAGCACCGCAGTAGGAGTCGGCCTTACCGACAGCGGGGTTGCCTGGCAGCCCCACACCTAAGATCTATAGCCTTGCGGAGCACTACCTGATGAAGACTCAAAAAATCTCTTTCTACAACCTGGCCTGGCGCTGGCATTTCTACGCTGGCCTCTTTGTCGCGCCCTTCATGGTGCTGCTGGCCGTGACCGGCATCATCTACCTGTTCAAACCCCAACTCGACCCGCTGATGTACGGCAACCTGCTGACCGTACCCGCAGCCGAACACGCCTTGAGCGCCGACGAACAATTGATGCGCGCCCAACGCGCTTACCCCGAAGGCGCGATCAGCAAATACCTGCCGCCGGCCGACGCCACCAGCAGCGCGCAGTTTGTGATGCACAACGAGGGTCGCGAAGTGACGGTGTTCGTCGACCCTTATCGCGGCACCGTACTCGGTGAGCAGGACGCAACCTACAACCTGCAAGCCATCGCTCGTGCACTGCACGGTGAACTGATGATCGGCACCACCGGCGACCGCCTCATAGAACTCGCCGCCGGGTGGGGCGCGATGTTGGTCGTGTCCGGTGTGTATCTGTGGTGGCCGCGTGGCAAGTCTTCAGCGGGGGTGCTGTGGCCACGCCTGGGCAGTCGCGGCCGGGTGTTCTGGCGCGACCTGCACGCGGTCGCCGGGTTCTGGGGCGCGGCATTTTTGCTGGTGATGCTCCTCAGCGGCATGACGTGGACAGGCTTCTGGGGCAAGCAGTACGCGGGGCTGTGGAATACCTTCCCAGCGGCGATGTGGAACAACGTGCCGCAGTCCGACCAGCAGGCGCGAGTGCTCAACACTGCGACCCAACAGACCGTGCCCTGGGCCATGGAAAATACGCCGATGCCCATGTCCGGCGACCACGCCGAACACATGAACCACGGCGCCATGCACGCAGGCCCGGCCGCGCCGACCATCCGCCTGCAACAGGTGGTGGATTTGGCCTCCGCACGCAAGGTCGAGCCAGGCTACAGCATCACCTTCCCCACCACCGCCACCGGCGTGTTCACCGTCGCGGTGTTCGCCAACGACCCGCGCAACGACGCCACTCTGCATGTGGACCAATACACCGGCAAAGTCCTCGCCGATGTGCGCTGGGAGCACTACAACTGGGTAGCGCGGACCACCGAGACCGGCGTGATGCTGCACGAAGGCAAGATGTTCGGCTGGGTCAACCAACTGATCGTGCTGGTGATCTGCCTGATGATTTTGCTGAGCGCCGTCAGTGGCGTGGTGATCTGGTGGAAGCGCAGGCCCCAGGGCGGCCTGGGGGTGCCGCCGTTGCGCCACGACCTGCCGAAGTGGAAAACCGCGATGGTGATCATGCTGGGCCTGGCGATCATTTTCCCGCTGGTGGGCGCTTCGCTGATCGCCGTATGGGCCTTGGATCGTCTGGTGCTGTCGCGTTTTTTTGGCCCGCGTGAGTCCGCCCCAGGTTCTGCATGAACCCGGCGAGGACCCAAGGCAGAGGCCTTCTTTAGCCTTGCGCGACTCTCGTCCCGCAGCGGATAAGCGCTAGCTCATCACACGTTCTGCGTCATCGTTGCTCGCCGCTCATCGCGGCGAGCAACCCTCCAAGCAAAACAAACGACCGATCACCCAGTACCTTGCCAGCGGCCTGATGCACACGCGCTGAGCACGGGATTACAGCTCATCACGGTCACGCAGTTGAAGCGGTTCGTCGACCAAGGGTTCGTCGGTTCCCACCTCTTTGCGACGGTCCTTTAGCACCTCGGAAATCAGCCCCTCGTTATGCCAGTAGCCATCCCGATCGAGTACCGACAGTTGACCGACTCCAGCCAATCGCCTGAAAAACTCAACAGGCGTGAGACTGGCCGCAGACGTCATCAGCTCATTTTCCGGGGATGAAAGCCCCAACACGTATTTCAACAGCGCGCCCCCCCGAGTCATCAGGTAAAAATTCGTCGTAGAGCGTGACTGAGCCTTGAGAATGCGGATGCAATAAGCCAGGAATGTCGGTTCGATAAAGTTGCTGTTCAGCGAATCATCCTCGGACGCCGCACTCTCGACGGGCGCCGTGTCCCGGTAGGCCAACTGCGCACCCACCACCCGGTAAAGGTCCGGAAAGTCCGGGTAAGGTACCGGCCCGCTCGCTGGCGGCGACATCGGCTGCACAGGCCCCGAAGGCCCGGTGTAAAACAGGCGGAACAGGCGCGTCGCATCCAGCCCCGGCCACAGCGGCAAGGTGGTGATGAACGATGAGTCGTTCGGGTTGGCCAGGACCGCGGCGACATAGTTATGGCCCTGGATTGCCGACAGCCGACGTTGAACGTAGCGGGCGGCATCGTCTGGGTGGGAAAACAACGGACCGCAACCCATCGGGTAATCGAAGAATCCTTCTCCCGTTCCCGGCTGCCAGCCGGGCGTGATTCGTCGCGTACCCGCCCAGACCGATCCCTCGACCAGGACATCAAGGTTGCCGAGTCCAGCCAGCTCATGCACATAGTCAAGCAGCGTGATCTTGCCCTCGTGCAGTTGCTGGCGAAGCGTCGGGAAATGGCTGCGATCGTCCAGCGCCTCGTCCGTTTGCAGGTATTGATACCTGAGCAACGCCCCCTCCGGGCAGGACAGGTACAGCGATAGCTGCTTGCCCTTCACACCATGGCGGGCGAAGCGAATGCCATTGTCGATGACCATGGGCGAATGAATCATTTGCCCATGGGGGTCGTGCCCCGGTGTCAGTGTTTCAAGGGCCGCACATAGATAGATACCTTCCAGGACATAACCCTGGGGCAGCAGGCCGCTTGGAAACACCTGCTCGAACTTCCAATAACTGCTACGCACCAGCGGCATCGTCACCATGTACTGCTCTTTGCGCGCGTCCTTGAACACGTAGCCGAACTGCAACGCCGACCCGTACTGACAGCGTTCATGGGCATAACGCACAGCCGCCCGCTCCTGGGCAAATACCGGACTGAAGGCAGGATCCGCCAGGGCGTTTTCGATCTGAGCCCCAGGCAAGCGAAACGCTTTGGGAACAAACCCCTGAAGTAAACGCGGCGGCCCCCAGACCTCGCTGCCTTCCACAACGCGCAAGCGCCCCGCCTTGCTCAAGCGCTGGACAAACGCTTCTGGCGTGACCTCTCCTGCGCGGATCTGTTGCTCAAGCGTGTTCTCCAGGCGGTCCTCCCGCACCAGATTCAGGGGCGCCAAATCGTCTTTCAACGTCGCTTCCAGCAACGAGTTGCTGCGGCTGTAACTGATGATGCTGCCGTCGGCGCCGAACAGGTACTCACGGCTCAAGCTGGCATGGGCAGTGGTCAGCACAGCACTGATCACCCGGGTCGAGAGCATAGTGCGGTAGATGTCGCGTTGCGTGGCATCCAGGGTAAACGGCAGTTCGCGCCCAGGGCTTGAGCGGTAGCGCGCCACCAGGGTATGGGCCGCGGGAAAGCCGCCAACCGCTACCATCTCATCAGGAAAAATCCAGGTGTGCTCGAAGTCTTCGCGCGGCACGCTGACCGGTTCAGTGGCAACGAACAGGCCGTCAGGACGCTGGAGAATCAGGCCGCCGAACAGCCGCCGTCCATTGACAGCCTGAAGGCGAGAATGGGCATACCGCGCCGCGTCATCCTGCTCGTTGAACACTGGCCCCAGACGGCGGCGAATAAAGTGGGCGTAGGGTCGCCAGCGCGAAGATTCCTTGCTCACCGCGCCCCGGCGGTCCCAGCATTGACTGGAGTACAGCACCGTCAAATCACCGGTTTGCGCCATCAACGTCACATAGCGGCGAATATCCAGAGTGCCGCTGCGCAGGCTCATCCCCTGCACGCTGACTTCGCCGCCATTCTCGCCGCCACTGAACAGCGAGGTCTTGGCCGGCTGATAGCGCAATAGCGCGCCTTCAAGCGTCGACAGATAAACCGGTAACACGTCGCCGGTATCCGCGCCCGGCAAATGACGGGCATCTTTCTCGGCCCGTTGCAGCAATTGCGGAGTCGCGAAAAAGCGGGTCAGCCAGGCTTCAGAAGAACTCACGCCGCTGGGCAACCATTGCTGGGAATAGAGCATCCCGGCCACCACGAAACCATGAGCGAAATCCCCTCCTTCAAGATAAGGCGCGCCAAGCGATGCGTTACTTAACCGCCCCTCAGACGCCTGCGGCGCCAGCTCGCTGACCACGTATTCATTTTTTTGCGGGTGCTTGAGCAAGTAAGCCGTATACCCCTGAGCCTCCAGGCTGCGCCCATGGCCACGCTTATGGGCATTGATCGCCGCAGCGTCCAGGGTGGTGAAAATGGCGCTCAACGACGGCGTTTGCGGGGCTACCTGGGCGTATTCGAAATTTGGCGTCCAGTCGTCATAGACTCGCAGGCGCGGCCCCCACAACCGTGTATGGCTGAGCACCCGCAGTTCGCCTGCGTCCGCCAGGCGGATCACGATATCTTGCGGCTTGAGCGCACCTCGCTCCAGGCGAAGACGGTAGCTATCAACCCCCGGCGTTTGACGGGTATTGGCCAGTACCAACGCTTCCTTTTGTGAGCCGCTGGGGATGTAACAGATCAGGTTGTTGGGCGTTCCGCTCAAGTACGCCGGAAGCCCGGACTGGATCACCGAACGGATTTCCTGATCGGCGAACATCGTGACGGTGATCTCAAGATCGGTCAGTGTCCAACCCAGACGGCGCCAACGTTCCAGGTCAGCTTGGGACAGCGGTGGATGGGAACTGTAGCGCCCACAAATGACATGCTCGGCGGGCGGTACGACTAACCCATTGTCGGACGATGACAGCAGCAAGTCTGCGGCAAAGCCATTGCCCTGGAAACGTACCGGTTCGGTGAACGTGAAGCGCTGGTCGGGACGCCGCAGGATGTAGCCGCCATACCCCGCATCACGCCGTATGCCGATGCGCTCGTGGGCGTGCCGCGCGGCATCGTCGGCACTCAGGAAGGTTGCATCGACGCTATCACGCTTGGCCGTACCCAATGGCAGGACTTCACTGTCATACACCACCCCTCGCTCGGTCCAAAGCTGGCCTGTCTGGCGTACCGTCAGCTCGCCCGCACGAATAACACGACGCACAAACGCCCGGGGAGACAACGAACCGTCCATCAACGCTGCCTGATTGCCGTTATCCGTCACCGTGCCGTCAATGGCCACATTGAACAGTTCAGTGGCCGCCTTGGCTTCGGGCGCTTGCCATTGCAAAAGCGCCCCGTCGTCAGTGTGCAAAAACAGCTTCAAGCCCATCTCGGCAATCTGCAGGCTCTTCGTGGCGGCCGCCTGATTCATCGCCGTGACCAGCAGTTGAGGGCTGACGAAACGCTTGTACAGCCAGGGTTCCGTGGCGGGTAACGGCGTGTCGGCCAAAGGCGCCTGGGAATAATAGAAGCCCACCACGCGATGATTGGAGGGCAGCCGGGGCTGGCCGTTGTTGCGTACCGGGAACAGCCCGGTCAACGCAGCGCCCAGGGCCGTGGGTTCGGTGGCGACATAGGTCGAAGCCGTCAGGTGCTTGAGGACAACCCCCTGATAGCCGGTCCGGGGCAAACCCGCCGAAAAGCTCAAGGCCACCAACACCGCCGCTTGCGCGGTACTGACGATCGGGGTGAAGAACGGTTGTGCCTGCGCAACCCCGTCGCTGCTCACTGGACTGCGCAAGGTCCAGTCCTGAGGCACCTTGCCGCGTACACCGCCCCACACGGGCGAGGGTACCAGTACGTGTAACTCACCGGCTTTCGCCAACCGCCAGACAGCGCCTTCGAACGCGGAGAATGGCACGACCGGCTCGGTGCCTGTCAGTTGAGCCTTGAGGCTTGTCTCCTCGGCCGAGCCGCTGCTCACATATTTGAGCAGCGAGTTGACCGTCCCAGACAGGTAATGCACGCGCGCAAAGTTACGATGGGTGATGACAAACACCTGGTCGGCGTTGGAATAAAAACTGTTGAACAGCTCAACCTGATCCGCGGTGAAACCGGGGTTGAATTGTCTTATCGAGCCTTCGTCGGCGGGGTGGGAATGGTAGAGCGCATGGCACTCGTAAGGATGGGGCGCGATAAAGTTGCCCTCATCGTCCACTGCCAGGATCGTGCTGAAATCGAACAGCACCTGCTCACCGCTGGCCGGATGCGTGGCGAAGTAGCGGTTGCCGCGTTTGAGAATGAGCCCGCCATACTCTTTGTCACGCCGTGTGCCGATCTGGTTGTGTGCCCAGCGCGCAGCGTCATCGGGCTGAATGAAGGCCGGCCCCACTGTTACCTCCGGGACATCGGTAAACGGTCGCCACGCTGCGGTAACCACACCCGCGCGGTCCCACATGCGGTTGGTGGCGAGCACGGTCAGCTCACCGACAGCCGCGACCTGCCGAACATAGTCCTGGGGTGTGAGGCTGCCTGTGAGCAGCGCGTTATCGGCCTCAGGGCTGCTGCCGAAGCGTTCGACTTCTGCAGGCGAGAAGTTAAATCGGTAGCGCAACAGCGCACCATCTGCGGTTTGCTGATAGAGCCCAAGCGGCTGATCCGGCACCTGCAGGTTAGCGATAAGACCAGCCTGCTGAGCCGCGCTCCCCAAACCCAACGGCGGAAAAAAGCTGCGGTACAACCAGGGTTGGTTCACCGCCACGCGGCCGTGTTCGGCAGGAGGGTCGCAGTAAAAACCAACAATGTGATGCTCGTCCGGCAACAGGTAATTGCCGTCCGCATCCGTCGATAACAGGTGGCTCACATAAAAGCGTGGCTCGTCGAGGAGGTGGGCCTGGGTCGCGACGAATTCATCCTTGCCATCGCGCTTGAGGACCAGCCCAAGGCGCCAGGACGTCCTGGAGCCGGTGCCGAGCGCCACGCCCGCTTGAATGGCATCGCTGACCGTGGCGCAGACGTGGGACAACAGCGGCAACAACCCCGGCGCTGGCGCAGCGAACGCCTGATAGGGCTGCCAGCTCTGCGGAACCACCCCCCGAGAGCCGCCCCACAACGGGTTGCTGGTGACAAAGCTCAACTCACCCACCGCGAGCATTTTTTTAAAGTGACCTTCTATCGAGCCATCCGTGCCCCACGCTGCCTCACTGACCTTGCCCAAAATCCACTTGGCGTATTGCGCCTCGGCGAACGACCCACTGGGGCGATAGCGCACCAGGGAATCATCGGGACCCGACAAGTAAGACAATGCAAAGTTGTGCTGATAGGTGATATCCCCAGCGGCATCCCATGGAGAAAAGAAATTCAGATAGGCCTTCACCTGATGCTCGGACATCTTCGGGTTGGCACTGGCAACCTGTTCGTAATCCGCCGGATGGGAATGATAAAGCCCGGCGCGGCGGTAACCGGCAATCGGCAAGAAACTGCCATCCTCGCGGGTGCCGAGGACGTCGCGGATGTCAAACTCAAGCCCCTGACCACTGACCGGCTCTGTGGCAAAAAAATACCCTTGCAGGTTGCGCAGAATCACACCGCCGTACTCACGATCACGCCGTGCACCAATACGCCGGTGCGCCCACAACGCTGCGTCATCGGCATGAATAAAGGCCGGGCTCAACGCGGGCAGCGTCACCGATGTGCCGCCGGAGCCCGGCGTGGTGGTAGATGTGGGCTGTGTAACGGTCTTGTCCGGCACCCAGTTCTCATCGACGACACCGGCCACACTCCACAATGCGCTGGTCTGCTCCACGCTCAGTTGCCCGGTGCTCGCCACCCGCCGTACAAAGTCGCGCGGGCTCATCTGGCCGCTCAACAGCGCGGCGTCCAAACCGTCATCCACGACAGAGCCATCCGCCTCAACCTTGAACAGTGCCGCTTCGGCACTGGTCAGGGAGCAGCGGTATTTGAGCAACGCTCGCCCCTGGGTACGGTAATAAATCGACACGCCCAAGGCCTGATCCACCGTCTCCAGCGTGTGCGCCTGGTAGATGCCGAGCGCCAGCGCCCGTGGCGCGAAGAATGCCTGGTAGAGCTCTGGCTCCTGGACGGGGAGCACGGTCGCCGGTGGCGTTGGCCCCAGGTAGAAACCCGCTACCCCATAATCTGCGGGCAATGCGAACTTGCCCTCGCGACTGGGGAACAGTTGCCGCAAGAAAGGCTGGTGAGGGTCGAGGGTCCTACCGACAGTGGCGATATAGGCCTCCTTGTCGCGAGCCTTGAGCAACACGCCGCCAGCACCACCGCCGGCCAGGGCCGAGCGAATGGCCTTGGTAGCTTGATCGAAGACGGCGGTAAACAAGGGCAACTCGGTCAACGTGGAGGAACTGAAGGGTTCGAACACCACCCAGTTCGCCGGCACCTTACCGAAAGAACCGCCCCACAGTGCAGTAGGCACAATCAGGCTCAGCTCGCCCAGCGTGGAGACCTTTTTCACAAACTCATTGAAGGGCCCATACACCCCCACCCGACTGCCGGCCGGTTTTCCCGCCCGCAGCCACAGTGCGAAGCTGCGCTCCGGGGACGAACCGCTGGGCGCGTAGCGAATCAGTGAGCCGTCCGGCCCCGATAGATACGCCGCCGGAAAGAATTCGCGATCATCCACATCGTGGCTGAAGTCCGAACCTGAAAAAAAACCGAGAAACGCCTTGGCCATTCGCTCGTCGAACGACGGATTGCGCTCGCGGATCAACGCGTGCTGGGCCGGGTGCGAATGGTAACTGGCGACGCAGGTGTAGCCCCTGGGTTGCTGGTAATAACCTTCGGCGCTGATGCCCAGAACGTTGAGCAGATCGAACTGCATGCCATCCCCTGGCACCGGATCGGTGGCGAAGTATTTACCGGCGGGGTTTTTCAGGATGACGCCGCCGTACTCGCGATCACGGCGGTCGCCGATTTTCCGATGGGCCCAGTAGGCGGCGTCGGCCTCATGCACAAACGCCGGGCTTAACGGCGGCAAGCGCGACGCTCCCCTCCCGGCACCGGCAGCGCGTTCCTGGCGTGATAATCGAATAGCCATACACATTCCTTTTGACTGAGTGTTGGCGGCCATTCTTGTACCTCTGGGAAGGCGTCGAGCGGTAAGTAGTTAGCCCGCACCGTTAGCGTGCGCCAGCGCGCACATCATCCGGTTCAAAGCCCCGATCTGGTGCGCGAAATCCTGGGCAAAACGTCAAGCACGCGTGAATGCATCGCGACGGCACTGATAGGCACAGCCCTTGCAATTGCTCCCACATAACAACATTGACCTATGGAGACCGCACCATGAAGCGTCGCAGCTTGATCAAGGCTTTCACCCTGTCGGCATCCATTGCCGCCATGGGCATGACCTGGACTATCCAGGCCGCCGAGACCATTAAGGTCGGCATCCTGCATTCGCTGTCCGGGACCATGGCCATCTCGGAAACGTCCCTCAAGGACATGGCGCTGATGACCATCGACGAGATCAACGCAAAGGGTGGGGTGAACGGCAAGATGCTTGAACCGGTGGTCGTGGACCCAGCCTCGAACTGGCCGCTGTTCGCCGAAAAAGGCCGCCAGTTGCTGACCCAGGACAAGGTCGCGGTGGTGTTCGGTTGCTGGACGTCGGTGTCGCGTAAATCGGTGTTGCCAGTGTTCGAAGAACTCAATGGCCTGCTGTTCTACCCGGTGCAATACGAAGGTGAAGAGATGTCGCCCAACGTGTTCTACACCGGTGCGGCGCCGAACCAGCAAGCGATCCCGGCGGTGGAATACCTGATGAGCGAAGAAGGCGGCAGCGCCAAGCGCTTCTTCCTGCTGGGCACCGACTACGTGTACCCGCGCACCACCAACAAGATCCTGCGCTCGTTCCTGCATTCCAAAGGCGTAGCGGATAAAGACATCGAAGAGGTCTACACCCCGTTCGGCCACGCCGACTACCAGACCATCGTTGCCAACATCAAAAAATTCTCCGCCGGCGGCAAGACCGCTGTGATCTCCACCGTGAATGGCGACTCCAACGTGCCGTTCTACAAGGAGCTGGCCAACCAGGGCCTGAAAGCCACCGACGTACCGGTCGTGGCGTTCTCCGTGGGCGAAGAAGAACTGCGCGGCATCGACACCAAGCCGTTGGTGGGCAACCTCGCCGCGTGGAACTACTTCCAGTCGGTGGAGAACCCGGTCAACCAGAAATTCGTCGCAGACTGGAAAGCCTACGCCAAGAAACACAACCTGCCGGGCGCGGACAAAGCCGTGACCAACGACCCGATGGAAGCCACTTATGTGGGCATCCACATGTGGGCCCAGGCAGCAGAGAAAGCCAAGTCCACCGACGTCGACAAAGTACGTGAAGCCCTGGCCGGCCAGACCTTCGCCGCGCCGTCCGGCTTCACCCTGACCATGGACAAGACCAACCACCACCTGCACAAGCCGGTGATGATCGGTGAGATCCAGGCGGACGGGCAGTTCTCGGTGGTGTGGCAGACCCAGGAGCCGATCCGCGCCCAGCCGTGGAGCCCGTACATTCCTGGCAATGACAAAAAACCGGATCACGCTGTGAAGAGCAACTAAAGCCCCACCACAAGTCAAATGTGGGAGGGGGCTTGCCCCCGACGGCGGTGAGTCAGTGACAGAAGTATCACCTGACACTCTGCTATCGGGGGCAAGCCCCCTCCCACACTGTCCACGCATGATCAGGACATTTGTTTATGCCCACTGCCCTCACACGCTACTTCCTGATGCTGCTGCTGTTGCTGCCCCTGGCCGCACACGCCAGCGACGCCGAAGACTTCCAGGCCGCCAACCCGACGCAACAAGCCAAGCTCCTCCAGGACTGGGCTGCAAAGCCTGACCCGGCGCGCATCGAGTTGGTGGACGCCCTGCAACAAGGTCAGATTACGGTCAATGGCGAAACCAAAACCGTGCGCCTGAACAACCGCCTGCGCGGCTTGATCGATAACGTGCAAGCCAGCCAGCAACTGCTCGCCGCCGACCCCAAGGTGCGCTTGGCGGCTGCGCAAACGCTGCAAAAAACCGCGCAACCTGCGCAGCTCAAATTCCTCGACCAGCAAGTTGCCGCCGAAACCGACGAAGGCGTGCACACCGCCCTGAGCCTGGCCCTGGCCAACCTGCAACTGGTCGACACCGACCCGGCCGTGCGCCTGGCTGCCGTGCGCTTGCTCGGCAGCACCGGCGACCCGCTGGCCCGCACGCGCCTTGAAGCCTTGCTCGCACCTGGCGTCGAAACCGATGCCGCCGTGCACACCGCCGCCGAAACCAGCCTGGCCCAGGTCAAACGCAAATTGATGTTTGGCGAAATCCTCGGCCAGGCCTTCAGCGGCATGTCCCTGGGCTCGATCCTGCTGCTCGCGGCCCTGGGGCTGGCGATCACCTTCGGCCTGCTCGGCGTGATCAACATGGCCCACGGCGAGATGCTGATGCTCGGCGCCTATTCCACCTACGTGGTGCAACTGCTGATGCAGCGCTACGTGCCTGCGGCCATCGAGTTCTACCCGCTGATCGCGCTGCCGGTGGCGTTTTTCGTCACCGCCGCGATCGGCATGGCCCTCGAGCGCACGGTGATTCGTCACCTGTACGGCCGGCCATTGGAAACCCTGCTCGCCACCTGGGGCATCAGCCTGATGCTGATCCAGGCCGTGCGCCTGGTGTTCGGCGCGCAGAACGTCGAAGTGGCCAACCCTGAATGGTTGTCCGGCGGTATCCAAGTGCTGCCCAACCTGGTGCTGCCTTACAACCGCATCGTGATCATCGCCTTCGCACTGTTTGTCGTTGTGCTCACTTGGCTGCTGCTGAACAAGACGCGCCTAGGCCTCAACGTGCGCGCCGTCACCCAGAACCGCAACATGGCCGCCTGCTGCGGCGTGCCCACCGGGCGCGTGGACATGCTCGCCTTTGGCCTGGGCTCGGGCATCGCCGGGTTAGGCGGCGTCGCGCTGAGCCAGATCGGCAACGTTGGCCCGGACTTGGGCCAGAGCTACATCATCGACTCGTTCCTGGTGGTGGTATTGGGCGGTGTCGGCCAGTTGGCCGGTAGCGTCACGGCGGCCTTCGGCCTGGGTATCGCCAACAAGATTCTGGAACCGCAGATCGGCGCCGTGCTCGGCAAGATCCTGATCCTCGCGCTGATCATTCTGTTTATCCAGAAACGCCCGCAAGGACTCTTCGCACTGAAAGGACGGGTGATCGACTGATGAACCAGCCATTGATGCTTACGGCCGCGCAAAAGGCCGGCCCCAAGGCGACGATTGCCACCGGTGTGATCATCCTGATCCTGCTGCTGGCCTTGCCGCTGTGCTCGCTGCTCTCGCCGGAAAACCCGCTGCATGTCTCGGCCTACACCCTGACGCTGGTGGGCAAGATCCTCTGCTACGCCATCGTCGCCCTGGCCCTGGATCTGGTGTGGGGTTACGCCGGGATGCTGTCCCTCGGTCACGGTTTGTTCTTCGCCCTCGGCGGTTATGCAATGGGCATGTACCTGATGCGCCAGGCGTCCGGCGATGAGCTGCCGGCGTTCATGACCTTCCTGTCGTGGACCGAATTGCCCTGGTATTGGGCCGGCACCGATCACTTCCTCTGGGCGCTGTGCCTGGTGGTATTGGCCCCGGGTTTGCTCGCTTTGGTGTTCGGTTTCTTCGCCTTCCGTTCGCGGATCAAGGGCGTGTATTTCTCGATCATGACCCAGGCCCTGACCTTCGCCGGGATGCTGTTGTTCTTTCGCAACGAAACCGGGTTCGGCGGCAATAACGGCTTTACCAACTTTCGCAGCATCTTGGGTTTTGGCATTACCGAGCCTGGCACACGGGCAGCGTTGTTCCTGGCCACGGTGCTGCTGTTGGTCGCCAGCCTGTACATCGGCTGGCGCCTGGCCCAGAGCAAGTTCGGCCGGGTGCTGACCGCCCTGCGCGACGCGGAGAACCGCCTGATGTTCTGTGGCTACGACCCGCGTGGTTTCAAGCTGTTTGTGTGGGTGTTGAGTGCGGTGCTGTGCGGTTTGGCCGGCGCCTTGTACGTGCCACAAGTGGGCATCATCAACCCGAGTGAAATGTCGCCGACCAACTCCATCGAAGCCGCCGTGTGGGTGGCCTTGGGCGGGCGCGGCACCTTGATCGGCCCGCTGCTCGGCGCCGGTGTGGTCAATGGCATGAAGAGCTGGTTCACCGTGGCCTTTCCGGAATACTGGCTGTTCTTCCTCGGGGCGCTGTTCATCATCGTCACCCTGTACCTGCCCAAGGGCGTTATCGGCTTGCTGAAGAAATGAGGAACGTCATGCTCGAACCTATTTTTGACGCGGGCAGCGGCCGCGATGCCATCGGCATCGGCCAGGCCGCGGGCAAGGGCCTCAACACCCGCCATGGCACCATCCTGACCCTGGAAGACATCAGCGTCAGCTTCGACGGTTTCAAGGCACTCAACGACTTGAATCTCTACATCGGCGTCGGTGAACTGCGCTGCATCATCGGCCCCAACGGCGCGGGCAAGACCACGATGATGGACGTGATCACCGGCAAGACCCGGCCCAGCCACGGCAATGCCTGGTTCGGCGAAACCCTGGACCTGACCAGCATGAGCGAAGTGCAAATCGCCCAGGCTGGTATCGGCCGCAAGTTCCAGAAGCCAACGGTGTTCGAAGCCTTGAGCGTGTTCGAAAACCTGGAGCTGGCGCAGAAGACCGACAAGTCGGTGTGGGCCAGCTTGCGTGCACGTTTGAGTGGCGAGCAGAAAGACCGGATTGATGAAGTGCTCGATACCATCCGCCTCACTGCCTCGGTGCATCGCCCCGCCGGGTTGCTGTCCCACGGCCAGAAGCAGTTCCTGGAAATCGGCATGCTGCTGATGCAAGACCCGCAACTGTTGCTGCTGGACGAACCGGTGGCGGGCATGACCGACGCCGAAACCGAATTTACTGCCGAACTGTTCAAGCGCCTGGCGGGCAAGCATTCGTTGATGGTGGTGGAGCACGACATGGGCTTTGTCGGTTCGATTGCCGACCATGTGACGGTGTTGCACCAAGGCAGCGTGCTGGCCGAAGGGTCGCTGGAACAGGTGCAGGAAAATGAGCGGGTGATCGAGGTTTATCTCGGTCGCTGAACAGCTTCAGGCGGATGCGAAAATGTGTGTTGCGCAGGACTTTGTGGTGAGCAGGACTGACTATGTGCTGAGTAGGACTTTGTGGTGAGCAGGACTATTTGCTGAGCAGGACTATGTGGTGAGCGGGCTTGCCCCGCGCTGGGTCGCGAAGCGGCCCCAAAACCAGGCAATGAGTTTTACCTGATAGAACGCGGTGAATGGGAAAGGGGCCGCTTCGCGGCCCAGCGCGGGGCAAGCCCGCTCACCACAAAAAGCCCGCTCACCACAAAAGTCGGTTCACCATAAAAGCCAGCTCACCATAAAAGTCGGCTCACCACAAAAGTCGATTCACCATAAAAGCCAGCCACCGGCACGATTTGAGGAGGGGTTGAACATGCTGCAAGTCGACAAGCTGCACCAGTATTACGGCGGTAGCCACATCCTGCGCGGGCTCTCGTTTGACGTGAAGATCGGCGAAGTCACCTGCCTGCTCGGCCGTAATGGCGTGGGCAAGACCACCCTGCTCAAGTGTTTGATGGGACTGCTGCCCGCCAAAGAGGGTGCGGTGAACTGGGAAGGCAAGGCCATCACCGGTTTCAAACCGCACCAGCGCGTGCACGCCGGTATCGCCTACGTGCCTCAAGGCCGGGAGATTTTCGGGCGGCTGACAGTGGAAGAAAACTTGTTGATGGGCCTGTCGCGCTTCCCGGGTTCCGAGGCCAAGGAAGTGCCGGCGTTTATCTACGAACTGTTCCCGGTATTGCTGCAAATGAAGCATCGGCGCGGCGGTGACTTATCTGGCGGCCAGCAGCAACAGCTTGCTATCGGGAGAGCCCTCGCCAGCCGCCCGCGCCTGTTGATTCTCGATGAGCCCACCGAAGGCATCCAACCGTCGGTGATCAAGGAGATCGGCGCCGTGATCAAAAAGCTCGCAGCGCAGGGCGATATGGCGATTCTGTTGGTGGAACAGTTCTACGACTTCGCCGCTGAACTGGCCGACCAGTACCTGGTGATGTCACGGGGCGAAATCGTGCAGCAGGGCCGTGGAGAAAATATGGAAAGCGAGGGTGTACGCGGTCTCGTAACCATCTAATCTGTAGCGTCCTAACGATAAGCATAAAGACATGAACCTGCCCGTTACCCCTGCCCTGTTCACCCCCAGCTGGCACGCCGAGCTGGAACTCGGCTATGCGCGTTTCGGCGACACCACGCGCCCGGTGATGCGCCGCCACCTCGGCCCGCTGCGGGTGCAAAAGCACCTGTATGCCGAAGGCCCCGAGGTGTGCCAGCACATCATCGTGCACCCGCCCGGCGGGATTGCCGGTGGGGATCGCCTGGACATCAGCGCCCACGTCGCCGAGGGCGCCTGGGCCCAATTGACCAGCCCCGGCGCGGCCAAGTGGTACCGCGCCAGCGGCCCGGCCTTCCAGCAACTCGAACTGACTGTCGAAGCCGGCGCCACCCTGGAATGGCTGCCCCAGGAAACCATCGTATTCAGCGCCGCCCAGGCCGAACTCACCACGCGCATCGACCTACAAGGCGATGCCCGATTGTTCTACTGGGACGTGATCGCCCTGGGCCGTCCGGCCAGTGGCGAGCGCTTCGACTTGGGGCACTTTCAATCGCACCTGGATATCCGCCGCGACGGCCAGTTGCTCTGGCATGAACGCCAGCGCATTGTCGGCGCCGATGGGTTGCTCGACTCGCCCATCGGCCTGGACGGGCAGCCGGTATTTGCCACCCTGTTGGTGACTGGCGAAATCACCCCTGAATTGCTTGAGCAATGTCGCGCTCTGCCGAATGCAGTACGCGGCGACCTGACCCAATTACCCGGCTTGCTGGTCGCCCGCTGCCTGGCCAGTGAAGCGCTGCTGGCGCGGGGATGGTTGATTGATTTATGGAAACTGTTACGTCCCGCTCTGTTTGGGCGAGAGGCGGTCGCACCACGAATCTGGAGCACATGAAGATCAGCATGTGGGAGGGGGCTTGCTCCCGATAGCGGTGGGTCAGTGACAGATGTATTGCCTGACATTCCCCATCGGGGGCAAGCCCCCTCCCACAGGGGATCTACGGTGTTTTTATGAATGATGTTTGAAGGACCTTGAACCATGGACCTGACCCCACGGGAAAAAGACAAACTGCTGATCTTCACCGCAGGCTTAGTGGCCGAGCGCCGCCTGGCGCGCGGGGTGAAGCTCAACTACCCGGAAACCATCGCCTATATCTCCGCCGCCTTGATGGAAGGCGCCCGCGATGGCCGCACCGTTGCCGACTTGATGCACTACGGCACCACCCTGCTCAGCCGTGAACAGGTGATGGAAGGCATCCCGGAAATGATCCCGGATATCCAGGTGGAAGCGACCTTCCCGGACGGCACCAAACTGGTCACCGTCCACCAACCCATCGCCTGAGGCCCGGTCATGATTCGTGATGCAAGTGAAAGCGACCTGCCAGCCATCCGCGACATCTACAACGATGCGGTACGCAACACCACGGCGATCTGGAACGAACAACCGGTAGACCTGGCCAACCGCTTGGCATGGTTTAACGCGCGTCAGGCCCAGGCGTATCCGATCCTGGTATCGGTCGAGCACGATGAAGTCACCGGCTACGCCTCGTTTGGCGACTGGCGCCCTTTCGAAGGCTTTCGCTACAGCGTCGAGCACTCGGTGTATGTGCGTAACGACCAGCGTGGCAAAGGCCTTGGCCCGCAGTTGATGGCGGCCTTGATCGAACGCGCGCGCATAGGCGGCAAGTACGTGATGGTCGCCGCCATCGAAAGCGGCAACCAGGCTTCGATCCGCCTGCATGAGCGCCTGGGGTTTATCACCACCGGGCAAATGCCGCAGGTGGGTATCAAATTTGGTCGCTGGCTCGACCTGACCTTTATGCAACTGGCCTTGAACCCGGGCGCCGAACCGCCCAAGGAGTGATCGATGAGCGCTGCGCAACTGCGTCGAGTCAATGCAGAGAGTTTTGCCCATTACCGCGAGGGCCTGATTGAGCTGTTGCTGGACGCGGTCAAGCACGGCGCATCGGTGGGTTTTATGGCCGACTTCGATGAAGCCCAGGCCCGCGAGTATCTGCGCGGCGTTCAGTCGAGCATCGAAGACGCCAGCCTGTTGCTGTGGGTGGTGGTGCGCGACGAACAGGTGCAGGCCAGCGTGCAATTGGCGCTGTGCCAGAAAGCCAATGGCCTGAACCGCGCCGAGGTGCAAAAGCTGCTGGTGCACAGCAGTGCGCGCCGCCACGGCCTCGGCCAACAACTGATGCACACCCTGGAACTTGCCGCGCGCCAGCACAAGCGCGGCCTGCTGTACCTGGACACCGAAGCCGGCTCCGGGGCCGAAGCGTTCTACCAGGCGCTGCGCTACACCAAGATCGGCGAACTGCCCGATTACTGCCAAAGCCCGGACGGGCGCTACAGTCCGACCGCCATCTACTTCAAGACCCTGGGGCAACCTGCATGATTCCTGGCGAATATCAGATCCAGCCCGGCGAGATCGAACTCAACGTCGGCCGTCGTACCATCACGCTCAGCGTGGCCAACAGCGGCGACCGGCCGATCCAGGTGGGCTCGCACTATCACTTTTTCGAAACCAATGACGCGCTGACGTTTGACCGTGCGGCAAGCCGCGGCATGCGCCTGAATATTCCGGCGGGCACGGCGGTACGGTTTGAGCCGGGGCAGAGCCGTGAGGTCGAGTTGGTCGATTTGAGCGGCGGACGGCGGGTATTCGGGTTTGCCGGGCGGATCATGGGCGATCTTTAGGGCCTCATCGGGGGCAAGCCCCCTCCCACATTTGAATGTGTTCACACATCAAAGGTGGGAGGGGGCTTGCCCCCGATAGCGATTTCACATTCAACACAAATATTTCAGGGCACACACATGAAAATCAGCCGCCAAGCCTACGCCGACATGTACGGCCCCACCGTCGGTGACAAGGTCCGCCTGGCCGACACCGAGCTGTTCGTCGAAGTCGAACAGGACTTCACCGTCTACGGCGAAGAAGTCAAATTCGGCGGCGGCAAAGTGATCCGCGACGGCCAGGGCCAGAGTCAGTTGCTCGCCCATGAAGTGGTGGACACCCTGATCACCAACGCGCTGATCATCGATCACTGGGGCATCGTCAAAGCCGATGTCGGCCTGAAGAACGGTCGTATCCACGCCATCGGCAAGGCCGGCAACCCGGACATCCAGCCCGGCGTGACCATGGCCATCGGCGCCAGCACCGAAGTGATCGCCGGTGAAGGCATGATCCTCACCGCCGGCGGCATCGATTCCCATGTGCACTTCATCTGCCCGCAGCAGATCGAGGAAGCACTGACCAGCGGCGTCACCACCATGATCGGCGGCGGTACCGGCCCGGCCACCGGCACCAACGCCACCACCTGCACGTCGGGCCCGTGGCACCTGGCACGCATGCTTCAGGCCAGTGATTCATTCCCGATGAACATCGGTTTTACCGGCAAGGGCAACGCCAGCCTGCCGGAGCCGTTGATCGAACAGGTCAAGGCCGGCGCCATCGGTTTGAAGCTGCACGAAGACTGGGGCACCACGCCCGCCAGCATCGACAACTGCCTGAGCGTCGCCGACCAGTACGACGTGCAGGTGGCGATCCACAGCGACACCCTCAACGAGTCCGGCTTCGTCGAAACCACCCTCGCCGCGCTCAAGGGCCGCACCATCCACACCTACCACACCGAAGGTGCCGGTGGCGGCCATGCGCCGGACATCATCAAGGCCTGCGGCTTCCCCAACGTACTGCCAAGTTCGACCAACCCGACGCGGCCGTTCACGCGCAATACCATCGATGAGCACTTGGACATGTTGATGGTCTGCCATCACCTGGACCCGAGCATTGCCGAAGACGTGGC
The DNA here is from genome assembly GCF_054062775.1 of Pseudomonas sp. TE3911. Lineage (NCBI taxonomy): Bacteria > Pseudomonadati > Pseudomonadota > Gammaproteobacteria > Pseudomonadales > Pseudomonadaceae > Pseudomonas > Pseudomonas sp. TE3911. The sequence goes on from NZ_JBSSFP010000001.1 coordinate 4,775,896, forward strand.
CTTCGCTGAAAGCCGCATCCGCCGCGAGACCATCGCCGCCGAAGACATCCTGCACGACCTCGGCGCGTTCTCGATGATCAGCTCCGACAGCCAGGCCATGGGCCGCGTGGGCGAAGTGATCACGCGCACCTGGCAAACCGCCGACAAGATGAAAAAACAGCGCGGCCCGCTGTCGGGCGATGGCGCCGGCAACGACAATTTCCGCGCCAAACGGTACATCGCCAAGTACACCATCAACCCGGCGATCACCCATGGCATCAGCCATATCGTCGGTTCCATCGAGGTGGGGAAATGGGCTGACCTGGTGCTGTGGCGGCCGGCGTTCTTTGGCATCAAGCCGACCCTGATTCTCAAGGGCGGCGCAATTGCCTCCAGCCTGATGGGCGACGCCAACGCGTCAATCCCCACCCCGCAACCCGTGCACTACCGCCCGATGTTCGCCAGCTTTGGCAGCTCGTTGCACGCCACCAGCCTGACCTTTATCAGCCAGGCCGCGCTGGACGCCGGATTGCCCGACGCCCTGGGGTTGAAGAAGCAGATCGCGGTGGTTAAGGGCTGTCGCGACGTGCAAAAAACCGACCTGATCCACAACGATTACCTACCGGAAATCGAAGTGGATCCGCAGACCTATCAGGTCAAGGCCGATGGTGTGCTGCTGTGGTGCGAACCGGCGGACGTGCTGCCGATGGCACAGCGTTACTTCCTGTTCTGAATCGTCACCCGCTCATGGGCTCAAGCTTCGCTGCCCTGAGCGGGTTGCGGGCTGCGGCCCATGATTTGATCGGTCATGGTGTAGAGCAGTTGCAAGCGCTCCTTTTGCAAGGCGCTGATGTCGGAGAAATACTCCTCGTCACTCATCACGTGCCCCGGCACGGAGTTCACCGACGATTTGCCCAGCGCCAGCACCGTGGTATCGATCGTCTCGCGCAGCGCTTGCTTTTGCTGCGGCGAAAGATCGCCGTCATTCGCCCATTCCTGTTGGGCGACCTGCAAACTGATCAAGTCATCGCCCCTGACCTGCAGCACCTTGAAGGGTTCGGGGTTCAACGACTCGACGAAGTTGGCCCAAAAGGATTCCTCCACGATCTGGTTGCGTAGCTGGTCGCCTTCCTCCAACGCCCGCACACGCAGGTAAGCCTCGTCCACCATCGCGCTTGTGACATCCGGCTCGTTGAACATCATGCTCTTGGACTGCCAGGGTAAATCCAGACGCCCGGCCAGCCGTGTGGCATAGGCCAGGTATATCTCGACTTCGTCGATGCTGCGCAGCGCATTTCCCTGGGCGTCGTACTGCCGCACCAACTCACCCTGCGCGTCGTATTGAGGAAAATTGCGACCCTGCGCGAGCAGTTCGTTGACTCTCGCTTGAGCGATCCGGCCCAACTCATGGAGCCTTGCGCGCCCCCTGGCCAGGTCCAGCAGTTCGATCTTTTTCAGCTCGACATTGGGAATTGCGTTGGCTTGGGACACCAGCACCTCCCCGCCCATAGCATTGAACAACTGGGCCCCGGCGTCGACACACGTGGTGGGTGCAGCGGCCATTTTGAACAAGGTGTCACACAGCACACTGTCTTCATGCATGGCCTCGATCATGCGCCACACCTTGGCTGTCAAATCGTTCCTGTATTCAGGCGTTCCCGCATCGGAAGATTCGTTCAGTTTGCGCAGTTCATTGAAAAACGGCTCGCTGCCTTCGAGCTCCTCGACCGCGTCCCAGTAGCGGGCTTTCACCACCCACTCCTCTTGCGTCAGGCCAGCCATCCAATGGGCGCTGTCCTGCACGCCCCTGGGGGGAAAACGTCGCCCGGCATCCATCCCGATGGACTCTATATAGAGCTTGAGCCGATCGAGTGCCTCAGGCGCCAACAACTCACGGGTCACCACGATTCTGGCGATGGTCTCTGCCCTGTCCGAGCCCGGCGCCACATCAGGCATTTCAGTGATCGGATTACCCGTCAGGTCCAGAACAAAACCTCGCGGCCTGGGGTGGGCGAAAAGGCCTGCGGGCAGTGCCTTCAAACCGCAACCCGCCAGTTCCAGCCATTGCAGAAAACGCAGACGCTTGAGGTTCAACCATTCACCGATGGGGTTACCGGCCAGTGTCAGCGAAATCAGTCGGGTCATATTGTTGATATGCTGCGCGGTCTCTGCCGTCAGAACCAAGGCGTTATCGGCCAGGTCCAGCCCTTCCATGAACGGCATGTTCGCAAGGGCGGGCGGCAGGACAGTCAAACGATTTTCGCTCAGGTCCAACAGCCGCACTCTGCGGAACGCCGACAGAAAACGCGCGCCCTGGTCGGTCAGGTCGCACCGGGTCACCTGCAGGTTGGTGACATGATCGAAGTTGCCTGGCAGCTCTGGCAGGGTTGCCAACTGCGCCCCGAGCATCCGCTGCTGGTCGCGAGCGCCGCCTCGCAGTTTGATCCGCTGCCCTAGCACGTTACCGAGGGGATCGATGTCCAGCTCGCCGGTCATTCTCCAGGCGTTCATGATGGCATCCACAATCCGATACCGTGCGCGCAAAATCGACGGCGTTTTCGGCCCCTCCAAAAGCCAGTTGTAAAACGTCGCTTCAAGGTGTGCGAAATCACGCTCCAACGCACGCAGCCAGGCGTCGTCGGTGAGGCTGCGGTCCTGCAGAAAGGCCTCAACCTGCTCCTCCGTCAAACTGGGGTAAAGCGTTCGCAGCCGACGACGGAAAGTGCCCTCAACTCCGCCCACCCCGCGTCCGCTCAACGGATAGCCCGGCTGGCCGCTCGGTGCGCGCTGCGGGAACCTGAAGAACGGCTTGTTCCGCGGCGCAATGCGCAAGGCGTTGCTTAAGGCATCCCGTGGCAGCGCCCGCTGAATGACCAACGCATGCAACTGATCACCTTGGCCGACATGGGGCAGGCTAATCGCATTGCGATGGGCATCGGGCAAGGCGTGCTGCAACGCTCTATACAAGCTGTCGGTACCGTGTAGTTCATTGCCCTCTTCATCGAAGGGTTGATAAAGCCCATCAGCCACACGCGCCAGCACTTTGCGCTGGCCTGCATCCTCGGCGCCAAACACCGCGCGCAAGCTGCCATCGAACGAACCCTCGCGCACTTCAAGCCGGATGTTGTCATGCCAGCCGGGCAGGTTTTCCAGGGAGTGCAGCACCAGGGTTTCGGTATCCGGGTTGTCCAACCGCTCCAGATACAACCCTTCATAAGCGTGCAACAGACGCATCTGCGCCTGCAGCTTGCGCGCCTCTTCGGCCAGCCGTAAGGGGAGTCGCCCCTTGGCAGTGATGAATTCCAGCTCTTTGGGGGAAGCCGAGTCCAGCAGTTCCTGGGCGATCAGGCTCGGCAAGCGCTTGAAGTCGCGCTGCAAAACCTGCACGGCGGGGCTTTTAGGCGCAAGGCGCTCGCTGTACAGGCTTTTGAACAGCCGGGTGTGCTGGGTGGCCGCATACTCCGCCAGTCGGCGAGTCAATTCCGCCGCACGCGACGGGGTGTCGAGCCCTATACGCTCACCCAACAGTGGCGTTAACTGTTCGTGGCTGAGGTGCTCGACAATGCGCCTGGACAGCTGGCCCTGCATCAGCTCGGCACGGCTGATCCGGATCAGGTCCCGCCCCGTCGCCAGCCGGTTGCCGTAGCGCACCGCCGAAGTGTCGAGCCCGTCCTCTCCCAACACTTCAATACCCGTGCTGGCCGGCCAATGGGCAAGCTCTGTGACCAGGCTGGCGGCATAACCGGTCAACTCGGCAGACAGACGTCCAGCCGTGATCTGCCGGTTGAGTTCCTTCGCCTGCCCGTAGGCGCGAAATTGCTGCGCGGTGTCCAGCAACACCGCCGGCACCGGCTCACTCTGCGCGTGGATTCGGCGCAACTGATCCTCATGGACATCGCTGACCTGACGGATCTGCTCAAGCTCCTCGTCGCTGAAGCCCTCCATCGCAGGGCCGATACGCCGCATCAGCGTCGCCCCTGTCCACTCCTGGGGCCGGTCGGCCTCATGCAGCCACCCGCCCTGGTTGTTGTGGCGCAGCAACGGCTGGTAGGCCTCTGCTCGCGTCGGGTGCTGGATACGGTAATGCCCGGTGGTGGCGTCCTCGACAATACGGTAATGCTTGCCCTCAATAGCGAGCACCGGTTGTCCATTCTGGCGATACACGCCGTGCTCGTCTGCTTGCCCCTGCGGCTCGTAATCCGGTAGTTCATAACCGTCGAGTCGTGGACGCCAAAGGGTCTTCCCGCCTGTGGGCAGGCGTACGTTTCTCAGGCTTTCGACCTGGCCCGACCATTGAACATGCGGCAATACCGCAGCGCCCGCGGCAAAAAATGCGGCATTGAGCGCTACCGAGGAAAAGCAGCGCCACATCTCTTTGATTTCACCCTGTTCATACGCCTCGATGCCATGGAACACGTCAGTCATCATCTGCCCAGCGCCCACCGCCAGCATGATCGGTCCAAGCCCCGGCACCACAAACGCCGCCAGGTTGAATACATTGAGCACCGCGTCCAGGAAACCTGCCATGCGCCTGGCCCGCGCCTGCGCGTCCTCGTCGCCGGTGGGCACGGCCACCGCCCTGGCATCGCTGAGCAGCTTGCGCATATGGGCCTGACGCTGTTCGATCCACACGTCACCGGTGATCTCGAACGCTTCGATCGGCAATCTGGCGGGCTCGGCTTGCAGTACGAAATCCGTCTGCGTGTCGTCGCTTTCCTTTGGTTGATAGAGCTTGTTGAGTTGCTGAAAGAACTCACCTTGATGCTGCACGGGGATGAACTGGCTGAAGAAACGGCGGTAGGCGATGCTGTGCAGGCGCGCTCTCAAATCGGCCATGAACGCGTCGCCGGAGGCATATTCGCGCATCGGCTGCTGCGGATCGTTGGGGATATACACCACCACCCGCTCGGCATCGACACTGCTCAGGCGCTCTGGCCCGATCAGCAATGGCCCGACGAGCACAATGCCGAAGATTTTCAACGCCGCAAACGTGACCGGGCTGCCATCGAGGTAAGCGTTGCGCGAGCCGCTGAGCACCTGATCGAGCATCCGCCGTGCGCTGGCACTCACACCCGCTCTCCCGTTGGCGTCAGCCAACCGTTGCCGGCTGGCAATATCGAGACTCAGGGTAAATTGCTGGCGTTGGTGCGCATGCAATTGGTTCTCCAATGCGGTGCGCTGGGTTTGATCCTGCGGCTCAAGCACCGCCTTGAGATGCTCCTGATACAACTTACCCACGTTCAACGAGCGACACAGCTGGGCAAACTCGTGGGGCAGGATGGCCACGGCCTGATCCTGCAGAACGTCGAACCCCGGGATCACCTCCCCTTCGAACGCGCTGAATCGAGTGATGATCGAGCAATCGCGGCAACTCAAGGGTTGTTCTTCAGAAGGCTCGAAGTTGGCCAGGGCGGCTTCAAGCAGTGTTACGCCGCGATAACGGTAATTGGCATCCGGACTGCTGGTTTGATCGACGGTAAAAAATCCACCAAAGGCAGCTTGCTCTTTTCCGGGGGTGTACTTGCGGGCGAAGTACACCTGCCTGACATCCAGGTCCATGTTGAAACGTTGCTGAATCTGCGCTTTAAGCAGCGGCTCGGCGAAATCGAGCACGTCGTCAATGCGGGCAAGGTTGTCTTCGAGGTCGCGCTGAGCGTCGCGAAAGCGGGTGTGAGCGACCGCGAGGCTGGCTCGACCTGCCGAGTCGGCTTTCAGGTACCAATCCGGCAGTTGCAGCGAGTGGTCGGCCAACTCTTGCTGGCGCTGCTTGGGCGCCTGCAGAAACCAGGAAGGGACGCGGCTTTTCAGGAAGTCGTAATGCACTCCGCTATAGCCGGGCGAGGAAAAAGCGGGCGAAGGTATGTTTGGCATTTGGGCTCATCCGTGGCCAGGAATTAAGCCCTCAGCCTATCGAACGCCCTTGCGCCAAAAGGCACATATAGTTGTGCCGTTTGGCGCTTTTGCGTCAGTTCAGAACTGTTCGCGCGGGTTGAACGCGGCTTTCTCCGCCAGCGCCTGCCACAAGGCCTTGACCTCGTCGTCGGCAGCTTTGGGCATCACAGCCTTGAGCTGCACGAACAGGTAACCGCGCTGGCCCGCCTTGTTCAGCAAACCGTGGCCCTTGGCGCGCATGCGCTGGCCGTTCTGGCTGCCCGCCGGCACCTTGAGGTTGATTTTGCCGGTCAGCGTCGGTACGGCCACTTCAGTGCCCAGCGCCAGTTCCCACGGCGCCAGCGGCAGGTTGATGATCAGGTTTTCGCCATCCACTTCAAACTTGCTATGGGGCGCAAACTTGATGATCAGGTACAGATCGCCGTTGGCCCCACCGCCGATGCCCGGCGCGCCCTGCGCCTTGAGGCGGATGCGCTCGCCGTCGGTCACACCGGCGGGGATCTTCACGTTCAGGCTCTTGGTGGTATTGCTCACATGCCGGCCCGAGGCGTCGTATTGCGGCACCTGGAAGCTGATCTGCTTGGACTCGGTGGACAGCGTTTCTTCAAGCGACACCGTCAGTTGCATCTCGACATCCTGGCCTTTGCGCCCGGCCGGACGGCGCTGGCCGCCGCCGAAAGCATCGCCACGGTTACCGAAGATCGAACTGAAGAAGTCCGAAAAGTCCTCGCCCTGCCCGCCGCCGCCAAAGCCGCCACGGCTCTGCCAGCCCGGTGGCCCCTGGAACGGCTGGCCGTGCTGGCCGTATTTGCGCAGTTCATCGTATTCGGCGCGCTTATCGGCGCTCTTGAGCGCTTCATAGGCTTCGGACGCGTCCTTGAACTTGGCTTCGGCGTCTTTTTCCTTGCTCACATCGGGGTGATATTTACGCGCGAGTTTGCGATAGGCGGCCTTGATTTCCTTGTCATCGGCGCTCGGCTCGACACCCAATATCTTGTAGTAGTCTTTGAAATCCATCGGCGGTTCACCATCCTTCATCGAGATCGCACAGCCCTGGGCACAACGTGCGCTGCTTTGCACCTGTTGAGTCTTGTGGCCTGGGGGTACGTCAGAGTTTTATCGGCACTTGCCGTATGCACCAGATGTGGGGGCAAATCCCACACTTTCAAGCACGATTTAACGGATGGTCGGCCTACGCATCCGCCTTCGACTGGCATACACTGCGCGGCCGTTTTTCGACCGGAACCCGATAGACATGAAAAACCCATCCCCAGCCCGTGCTTGTGGTATCGACTTTGGCACGTCCAACTCCACCGTCGGCTGGATCCGCCCCGGCGAGGAGACGCTTATCGCGCTGGAGGACGACAAGATCACCCTGCCGTCGGTGGTGTTCTTCAACTTCGAGGAGCGCCGTCCGGTATACGGTCGCCTGGCGCTGCACGAGTACCTGGAAAACTACGAAGGCCGCCTGATGCGCTCGCTCAAGAGCCTGCTGGGTTCCAAGCTGATCAAGCACGACACCAGCGTGCTGGGCACGGCAATGCCGTTCACCGACCTGCTGGCACTGTTTATCGGCCAGCTCAAGAGCCGCGCCGAAGCCAACGCCGGCCGCGAGTTCGAAGAAGTGGTGCTGGGCCGCCCGGTGTTCTTTGTCGATGACGATCCGATGGCCGACCAGGAAGCGGAAAACACTCTGGTGGATGTGGCGCGCAAGATCGGCTTCAAGGACATCTCGTTCCAGTACGAACCAATTGCGGCCGCGTTCGACTACGAGTCCACCATCGAGAAAGAAGAGTTGGTACTGATCGTCGACATCGGCGGGGGTACGTCCGACTTCTCCCTGGTGCGCCTGTCGCCCGACCGCCGTCACAACGACAACCGCCACGACGACATCCTCGCCACCGGCGGCGTGCATATCGGCGGTACCGACTTCGATAAGCAACTGAGCCTGCAAGGCATGATGCCGCTGTTCGGCTACGGCAGCCGTATGAAAAGTGGCGCCTACATGCCCACCAGTCACCACATGAACCTGGCGACCTGGCACACCATCAACTCGGTGTACTCGCAAAAATCCCAGCTGGCCCTGGGCAGCATGCGCTATGACATCGAAGACACCGGCGGCATCGACCGCCTGTTCAAGTTGATCGAACAGCGCGCCGGGCACTGGCTGGCGATGGAAGTGGAAGAAACCAAGATCCAGCTGACCCACGCAGACAGCCGCCATGTGGCGCTGGACCGTATCGAAGCGGGCCTGAGCGTCGACTTGAGCCGGGCGCTGTTCGAATCGTCCATCGACGCCCTGCTGGAGCGTGTGCGCGGCAGCGTGACGCAACTGCTCAACGACGCTTCCGTGACCGTGGCGCAAGTGGACACGGTGTTCTTTACCGGTGGTTCCAGCGGCATTCCGGCGCTGCGCCACCGCATCTCGGCGATGCTGCCGAATGCGCAGCATGTGGAAGGCAATATCTTTGGCAGCATCGGCAGCGGTCTGGCGATTGAGGCGAGCAAGCGGTACGGGAACTGATCAACACCCGCGCCCTGCGTGCTTGCTCGCAACAGCGATCGGCCAGTCGACGGCCTCTCGTCATCGTGAGCAAGCACGCATCCCTGACCGCTTATCCCGGGTCAGTCCCACTTATAGAAAGGTCCATAGTCCAGCAGCAACTCCTCGCCCTCCTCAATATCCCGCCAGGCCACAAAAAACGTCATGTAACGACCGACGTAGATACTCCCCACATTTTGCTCGCCTACTGGTACTTGCCCTGGGGCAGCCGGGCTGTTGATCAGGCTAAGGATATTGCCACTGCCATGAGCGCTTAGTGTTCCGTCATTGGAAAAGCTCTGAAACGAGTAAGTCTCCACCGGCCGGCGCCCCTTGGCTGCAATCTCCTTCATCAGCGTCGGATCGCCTTGATGCAACTTTCCTGAATAAGGCCCCAGCACCTCAAACCTGCGAATCCTGCGTAGCGCAACGACCGACAGCCCTCGATCAGGGCCATCCGTCATCTTCCTGGCCAGTAGCTTGCCTAAGAAACGCGCGGCGTGACGCCCCTCATCTCGAATCCAATTTCGAACATCCTGGGTTATTTTTTCAGACCATCTCAGGCGTTCCTGCGTCCCGAACTCGTCGAGCAAACTGTTCCAGTAAGTCACTTCAATCTGGTCAACCTCACCCTCCAGTTCTGCGGTCAAACTGCGCGTGACATCGCTCGGATCTTGCAGGATGGGCAGGTCGTTATTGATTTCATGCTCAAGGAGAAGCGTTGCATCTTTGCTCTCATTAGCCACCGTCGGCTCGCGCCTGGGCACCTTGATCTGCGGTGAGAGCGGGCCCTGCGCAGGACGTTTGACGGGGACTCTGGAGCTTTTGCGTGCCGTGAATATCCGCGTCTCAAGGCTTTCGGGATTGAGGGGATTGGCGGGCAACTGCCCCGGTTCACCAAAGATCAGGCGGTTTTTTCCGATCAACGTGAACTTACCGTTTGCCCTCACGTGGCGCGCCCACTCCAATGGGTCGATATTGTTGCGTTGAACAAACTCACTGGACGATACCGTTTGACCCTCCTTGCTTTGCAAACGGTACCACTTGTCCAGATGAGCCTCGGTCAGCGGATCATAGTTAGCCCGTTCGAAAATAAGCTCGGTCATACCTTGCTTGGTAAAACTGCCATCTTGCTTTACGTAATCGCCCCACATGATCGGGTTGAGGTTATGCCGCGTGGCAAAATCACGGGCCATCAATTGGCTGCCGGGGGTTTCATACAGCGTTTTCCATTCACTGAGATGCTCACGAGTAATGCTTGTATAGGCACCACCGCCGGCATGTTTGAGCAGTACTCTCCCTATGTCGTTGATCGAGCCATCCTGAGCGATATGCAGCATGAGAGCATCTGGCTCAATCAAGTACTGATTCGCAAAACCCTCACGAGTCAACTCATGCCGCTCCCTGGGTGACAGTCGCTCCCATGCAGACAAATGCTCGGCGGTAACACTGGTACGCACTGCGTGCTCATTGTCGAGAAATGCCACCCCCTCAGGCGTGGTAGATCCGTCCGCTAATACGTAACGTCTCAAGGTGGGATAGAACAGTCCGCGCTGCCTGGCAAACTTGCGCATTAAGTTGGCAGAACGGTCGACTTCAGATAACTCGCTCCAATCACGGACGTCATCCCCCGTTATCAAACGGTGAGGCTCGACGCCGCCCTTCAACCCGATGGACTCCCATTGGTCGGGACCTACTCGCCGCAACCAGTAACCTGTCTGCCGGTTGGTTTGAGCATCGACGACGTTCACATCAAAAATGTCGGCCTCTATCCTGAAGTTATCGCGGATCTGGTACACCTGCTCTCGACCATCACCTCTTACGTCCCGGATATAAAACTGTTGGCCATCAGCCGTCCGATAGATGCCCTGGGCGCTGGGTGTAAGCGTCGAGATCGTGGACTGATCTACTGCGTACTCCCGGTACCCAAGAGGGGTGACCTCGGCAGGCTCGTCTACTGGGATGGGCGCTTCAAGCGCAGGCTCAACCTGCGCAGGCAGGTCAGGGGTCGGCTCAGACGACGTATACGTGATATGCCCCTCCTCGCTGGAGGCGGGGATAGCGACCTTCTGTAAACGAATGCGCCCATCTGGAGACGTGACACGGCGGAACATATTCATTTCTTCGGGCACGACGTAACTGAGCGCCAGACCGGTGACAGTAACCTCGACCAGGGCGTTAACCACACCGACAATGTGTGCCCAGCCCATCACCTTGTCCCCCACGGACAAGTCCTCGATACCTTCCAGCACCTCATTCATCAGCTTGACCGCCGTCGCCCCCAGCAGTACTACGCCAAGCGCAGGCACAGCAAAGGCAGCAACGCCGATCACGGCCATGAGGTCTTCCAGCAACTGGGCAATCCACTCCCTGCGACTCTTCGCATCCGCATCTTCAGTGGGGACTGCCTGACGTCTCGCATCGGCCAGCCCCCTTTGTCGCCACTGCCGGTAGAGGCAAGCCCACAGGTCCAGGCCTTCTTCCCAGATATCCAGAGATGTCCCCATGGGCCGGAACTGCAAGAGAAAGTCCAACTGCTCTTTTTGCCGCAGCACCGGCGCGTGACGTGGGGATTGCCCAGGTACTCGTTCGGTGAAGTAATTGAAAAAGGCTGGGCGATCTTCAAAGGCGACAAACCGACTGAAAAACAGCTGATAGTCAGAGGGCGCTGCAGTGGAAGGCTTTGCTGCTGGGGCTTTTCGCAGAAATTGCGTCTTCATCTGCGCCTTGAGCTGCGCCAGGGAAGAGTAATGCTTTACGGGATGATCAGGATCATCAGGGATGTAAACAATGAAGCCGGACTCTGACTCGCTGTCCAAGAATGGCCAGATCACCTTCACTGGCAAACTCTGGCTTTTCTCAACGATCTCAAACACCACACAACCGTTCAGGTTCATTCCCATGAAGTTCAAACCGCGCAACCACAGCGGGTGGCCGTCTACTGCAACCTCTTGCTGTTGGTCGATAAGGGCAAGCAGAGCTTGATAGTGTTTCGCCTGAATATCTGTTTTTAACAGCGCGATGTAACTCGCGGTTTTAAGCGATGCTTTCTGATAGCGGATAAAGGCATCTTTTTCGGCCTCCAGCTTCTCAGGATCGCTCCAGCCTAGTGCGTCCTTTATGTGCTGTTGGTACTTTGCACCCAGATCCAGATCCCGACATAAGGCTACAAATTTCTCGATCGTCAGCCCCTGGATTTTTTGGCGAATACCTACTTTCTTCCCGTAGTTAAAAAACTCGCTGATATAGAAAGCCCCCGCTCTTCCTTCAGAGGCCTCAAAATTATGCAGCGCAGCTTGCAACAGGGTAAAACACTCGATTTTTGGGTTACTGAAAAAACTGGCATGGGTATAAAGCTCCAACCAGACCTGATTGACATCCAGATCCAGGCCAAAGATTTTTTTGATTTCCTGCGTTAACAGTGGTGCAGCGAAATCATTAATCGCCTGCACATCAGCCATGATGCGAACGTAAGCGCTGTGCGCCTCGATGCTCAGCGCGGCATAGCTCGCAGCCGTCGCACGCTCAGCGGGCGAGGAAGACGTCCACCACTCGGGCAGCTGAGGAGTCATCCCCCCGAATGTTTTTAAAGTCTGCGCGGGCGCGTTTAACAAAAATGAAGGAACAGCAGACGCCACGATATTTATGTAGTCGTTGCTAACACCGGAGCCATCACTGGCAGTCGTTCCGCTACCATCGTTATCAGTACTGGAATCACCCATCAAATGCAGTCCTTCTGTTCGCGTTAGTTAAATCAAACGCTATCAGCGGGTCCTGCCTATTGAGGGTTAGATAATTACAGCGTGCCGCATCATTGATCAGGCCTTGGCAGTGGTGACGACTGCACTACCGTGCTCAACTCTGCCGTTCGCGCAGCGTAGGTAGGGTCGTTCACCTTAGTAAATCAAACCATCCCACCGAGTTTCAGCTCACTCTTCAGATACGCATAGTAGATCGGCCCTGCCACCACGCCCGGCAGACCGAATGCGGCTTCAAACACCAACATCGCGAGCAGCAATTCCCACGACTTGGCACTGATCTGCCCGCCAACAATGCGCGCATTGAGGAAGTACTCGACCTTGTGGATCACGATTAAATAGCCCAACGCCGCCACTGCCACCCAGATCGACAGCGACAGCGCGACGATGGTGATCAGGGTGTTGGACATCAGGTTGCCGATCACCGGCAGCAGGCCGAGCAGGAAGGTCAGCACGATCAGGGTTTTGGTCAGCGGCAGGTGAATGCCACACAGCGGCAGCACCACGGCGAGGAATATGGCGGTGAAGGCGGTGTTGAGCGCGGCGATCTTGATCTGAGCGAAGACGATGTTGCGAAAGGCCTGGACCAGCAGGTGCAGGCGGTCGAACAGCGCCGCCGCCAGGGGCTTGCGCTTGGTCAGGTCAGGCACGCGCTGCAGGGCGATGATCGCGCCGAGCACCATGCCGATCAGCAGGGTGACGAACATGTGCGCGGCGTCTTTGCCCACCAGTTGCAGCTCGCTCAGGTGTTTGCTCAGCCACTCACCGATGGCCACACGGAATTCGGCGGCGCTGGCCGGCAGGTAGGCGTCGAGGAATGGCGGAAGTTGGCCCCGCGCGCGGTCGACCACGCCCATGAATTTGTCGAGGGAAGCCCCGGGATTTTCCGCTTCGTGGAGCAGGAAGCTAATGGCGCCGGCGAAGATCAGCGCAAGCACGCTGACAATCAGGGTCCCGAGCAACGCCACTGCCAGCCAGCGCGCGCGGCGGCCTTCGATCAGCCGTTGCAGTTGGGGGGTGAGCATGTTGACCAGTTCATAGACCAACAAACCGGCCAGCAGGCTGGGCAGCAATTTCAGCGGCAGCACCAGCAGCAGTCCGCCGAAAATGATGATGTAGCTGGCCAGCAACAACACATGACGCTGAGAAAACGTTGGCATACAGCCTCAAAACGAACGGCGTTAAAGGATGGGCAGTCTGCCAGCCTTCAGAGAATCAAGCGAGTGGATAGGTTGTGAATGCGATCAAGTGTGAGAGGGGCACCTCCCCTCCCACATTTAATCTTCAGCACCGACGAAATCGTGATCAACCTTTGAGGCAGGTGCTCATGAACGTCTTGCGCGCATCGCCGGTCAGCGCTTTGGTTTTCGCCGACGCATTGCAATCCTTCATCTTCTGCTGCTGCGGCGTCAGGGTCTTGGCGTCATTGGCAGCCGGGGCCGACAGGCAGGTTTTCATGAACGCCTTGCGCTCGTCGCCCTTGAGCGTCTTGGTGGTGGCCTCAGCATTGCAGGTGGTCATTTTGTTTTGCTGGGCAGTGGCGGCAAAGCCTTGGGAACACAGCAGCAAGCCCATCATCAATAACGGAATACGCAGCATCTTCATGGAGTTTTCTCCCTGTTACCACGCCGATGGGCATGGCCTATCCGCAGTGTAGTCAAAGCCTGTTACATCTTCATCCACAGCGAATATTCGTCCGGCGGTACTGCTCCGGCGTGCAGCCAGCATGGCGCTGAAACATCGCGATAAACGCCGAGGCGGTGCTGTAGCCGAGGTCGAACGCCACCTGCTGCACGCTGCGTTCGCTGTCGAGGGCTTCGATGGCCGCCAAGTAGCGCAGACGCTGGCGCCATTCACCGAAGCTCATGCCCAACTCGCGCACAAACTGGCGCGCCAGGGTGCGCTCGCTCACATGCACCTGTTCAGCCCATTGCGCCAGCGGGCGGTTATCGCCGGGGTCGGCCTGCATGCCTTCCAGGACGCCAAGCAGCCCTGGGCGGCGGGCGTAGGGCAGGAAACCGTCGTGGATCGGTGCCTGCCGCAGTTGATCCACCAATACTTGGGCCAGGCGGATATCGGCTTCGGAATGCGGAATATTCACGTCACGCCGGGCGAAGTCGCGCAGGATCGCCTTGAGAATGTCGCTGATCGCCAGTGTGCATGGCTGTTGTGGCAGTTGCTCGCAGAGCTCGGGGGCCAGGCCGACCGAGTGATAGACAATCGCCTGGGCGTTGTAGGAGCTGTGCTCAGTATTGGGCGGGATCCAGACCGCGTACTGCGGCGGCGACATAAAGCGGTTACCGGCCACTTCCATGCGCATCACACCGCTGGCGGAGTAATCCAGCGAGCCCCAGAAGTGCTGGTGCGGCGTGCACTCGGTGTCAGGGGCAAAGTCGGAATAACGGAAGTAGACCGGGCTGGGCAAGCTACGGAAATCGGCGAGGCGTACGGTGTGTCGGGCCATATTGTCTGGATGCAAAGGTGAGTTGTCTGGATCGCAGTATAGGCTTCGATCCAGACAGGGGATAATCCCGCTTCATCAACACACTTGGTTTCTTTCGATGCAGTACGCGTATCCCCTGCTGGCCATTTTTATCTGGGCCGGCAACACCGTGGTCAACAAACTGGCCGTGGGCTCGATTTTCCCGTCGGAGATCGGTTTTTACCGCTGGCTGCTGGCGGCGCTACTGTTCACGCCGTTCATGCTCAAGCCGGTGATCGCTCACTGGGCGCAGATCCGCCCGAATCTGGGCAAGATCGTCATCCTCGGCGTGCTGGGCATGGCCGTGTACCAAAGCCTGGCGTATTACGCCGCCTCCCTGACCACCGCCACCAACATGGGCATCATCCTGTCGCTGATGCCGTTGATGGCCCTGACGGCAGCCATCATCAGCCTCGGCCAACGCCTGACCTTCGGCGCACTCACCGGGGCTGTGCTGTCGTTTGCCGGTGTGGTCGTGGTGGTGTCGTCCGGCAGCCTGGGCGCGCTGTTGCAACACGGGGTCAACCTGGGCGACGCCATGATGCTGGTCGCCACCCTGGCCTACGCGGTCTACAGCACCTTGCTGAAAAAATGGCAGCTGCGCCTGCCGCCGTTGGTGTTGCTGTATTTGCAGATACTGGTGGCGGTGGTGGTGTTGTTTCCGCTGTTCCTGTTCTCGGCCAAAACCGGCCTGGGCTGGGCAAATATCCCACTGGTGCTGTACGCGTGTTTACTGGCGTCGATGCTCGCGCCGTTGGCGTGGATGCACTCGGTGAAGACCTTGGGACCAAGCCGTACCACGCTGTTTTTCAACCTGCTGCCGTTGATTACCGCGTTGATTGCGGCGGTGGTATTGAAGGAGGAGCTGGCGTGGTATCACCTGGTGGGCGGTTTGCTGACCTTGGGCGGGGTAGTCTTGTCGGAGCGCTGGACCACGCCGCTGCGCCGACGGGCTTAAACACCCGCCGCTTTCAAGCGCCGGGCATGCTCCACAAACAATCGGATCGGCTCGGCGCCCTTGCCCACCAGCCCCATGGACTGATTGACGATATCAAAATGGTCCAGGGCAAAATCATCACCAATCACCGTGCCCAGGTGTGAGCTGTAGCGCCCGACCATGCCATCACACTGGCCCTTTTCCCGCACAAAGCTGCGGGCGAACAAGCGGCAACTGCGGTGGGTACCATCAAACAAATTACGGCCCCGATCCGTGATGCCCGGCTGCAACGTGCCGGACCACGAGTAATAGCGCACGCCGTTGACCACCTCCGCACCCTGCCCGCCCCATGTCTCGGGTAAGCCTTGGGGATAACGGCGATTGAACAAAGCCACACCTTCACTGGTGAGGGAATGGTGAGACGCCTGCAGATCCGCTTTAAAGCGCGGCCCGCGATAACCGGTTTCCAGCACACCCATCACCCAGGCGACCAGGTGAAACAGCGCGCTCATGATCCGGCCCTTGGCGCCGTCGATGGGGTAATGGAGGTGGATATGGTCCGCCAGCTCAGAACCGTGGTTCGGCCCGGCCACCGAAGTCACCGACGCCACCCAATCCGGGCGCAGGGCTGCTGCATAGCGCGCAGTCAGTGAGCCTTGGCTATGGCCGATCAAGTTGACCTTTTTGGCCCCAGTCTCGCGGCGTATGCGCTCGATCTGCACCAGCAGTTGCTCGCCACGCACCTCGCTGGAGTCCAGCGGTGCCACCTGTATCGGGAATACCTGAGCCCCACCAGCCCGCAAAGCCGGGACGATGCCATACCAGTAGGGGAAAAACCCGATGCGCACAAATCCGAGCATGCCGGGCACCAATACCAGGGGATAGCGTGTGGCCAACGACTGTGACATGAAGCGAATATCCTCGCAGCGCGTTTGATGCAATGCAGCCTAGCCCAGTTGCAAGTCGGGCTCGTGACGCGCGAGGTAAATCCGATAAAACTTTTTGCGCTGCCCGGCACTCACAACTTGGAGCGATCACGCCGACAGAGCGTGGCGTAACCCGGATTAGCCCCAGGAGATTGAGATGACTGAAGCAAACTTGACCGACGTTGCGACCCTGCGCAGCCGCGCCCGCCAGAACGTCGAAAACGGTGCCGTGACCGAAGGCTACGACGCCGACCGCGAAGAAATTATCCGCCTGCTCAACGCGTCGCTGGCTACCGAGCTGGTGTGCGTGCTGCGCTACAAGCGCCACTACTTCATGGCCAGCGGCGTTAAAGCAGCCGTCGCTGCAGAGGAATTTCTGGAGCACGCCACCCAGGAAGCCGAACATGCCGACAAACTGGCCGAGCGCATCGTGCAGCTGGGCGGCGAGCCGGAGTTCAACCCCGATCTGTTGTCGAAGAACTCCCACGCGCAGTACGTGGCCGGTAACAGCTTGAAGGAAATGGTCTACGAAGACCTGGTCGCCGAGCGCATCGCGGTGGACAGCTACCGCGAGATCATCCAGTACATCGGCGACAAAGACCCGACCACTCGCCGCCTGTTTGAGGAGATCCTCGCTCAGGAAGAAGAGCATGCGGACGATATGGCCGACATCCTCGAAAGTCTTTAAATAGCGTAAATCCCATGTGGGAGGGGGCTTGCGCCCGATAGCGGTGATTCAGTCTCAGAGGTACTGACTGACATACCGTTATCGGGGGCAAGCCCCCTCCCACATTTGGTTAGCCTTTAACGGTCTTCGGCGCCTTGCCTTCTTTCATCTGCTGCAGCAGCGGCGCGCACTCATTGGGCTCGCCACCACTTGGGGCGACCAACGCAAGCAAGCCGGCAGCAGGACCCGCGATCACGCCCAGCGCCACCATGCCCGCGCCGCGCAGGGCTAATGGAATGGCCTTGACCCCGGCATTCGGCTTGATAAACGGCCCGTTCACATACAGCGGCGAGCGCAGGGAGAAGAGACGGAAGCCTTTGGATTCCGGGGTGACCGTCAGGTCCAACTGCTCAGTCGCCATGTTCGCGGTGCCATCGATGTAGATGATGGCGTTCTCGGTATCGAACACAAACAGCCGCGTAGTCGCCAAGCCGGTCTTGATGCCGAAGTCCGCGGCGGCACAGTTGATCTTCACTTCCTTATCGCCGAACAAGCGGCCCACTACGTAGTTGCCCACGTTGAGCCCGGCGATTTCCATCAGGCCACGGCTGATGGCGCCGTCGTTGATCAGCATCTTCAGGTCACCATTGGAACTGCCCAGCAGCGCCGCGACGGAGTTACCTCGCCCGGCAATATCGGCGTCACCGTTGAGTTCACCGAAGCTGGTTTTCATCGGCTCGAAGCTCGGGAACAGTTGCTTGAGCTTGAAATTGCGCGCGGTCAATTTGGCGCGACCTTCCATCGGTGTGATGCGGCCATTCAGGCGAATCTGCGCATCGAGCTTGCCACCAGCGACGCCGAAACGCAGTGGTTCCAGGCTCAGCTCGCCGTCGTTGAGCACCAGATGGGTATAAAGATCGGTAAAGGGTAATTCGGCACTGTGCACGATACGTTTACCGGTGAATTCCACATCGGCATCCATGTCGCGCCAGCGTTCGGTGCGGAACTCTTCCACCGGCAGCACTTTGGTCGCCGGCTGTTTGCTTTCGCCGCCACGGGCCTTTTGCTTGGCGTTGGAGTCGGCGCCGATCAAGGGTGCGAGGTCAGTCATCAGCAACTGGTTGGACACCAGCGCGCCGCTGAGCTTGGGCCGTGGCTGGCTGGCGACGTAGGCGAGGTTGCCGTGAATGTCGCTGTTGCCGATCTTGCCGTTGAAGTTGTCGTAGCGGAAAGATGCGCCGCTGGAATCGTGCAGCTTGGCGATCAAGTGGCCGTCGGTGGCGTAGGCCGGCGAGTCCGGCAGCGTGACGCCGGTCAGTGGATACAGGTTGCCCAGGCTGCTGCCGGACAGCTTAAGGCGCAGGTCAAGAGCGCCGAGGTTGAGCGGGTCGGTCAGGGTGCCAGCCAGGGCGATGTTGGTGTCAGCGATCTTGACTTGGGCCTGTAGCGGGAACGGCTTGGCCGCATCCTGCAGGGCCAGCAGGCCGCCGATCTTGCCGGTGCCGTCGAGCTTCTGGCCGTGGTACTGGCCTTTGACCTTGAGGGCGAACGCATAGTCCTGGGGCGCCGAGCCTTTCTCCAGAGCCTTCTTGGCATCGGCATCGCCGACGATTTCACCGAAGGGAATCGGTTTGCCCAAGGGGTCAATGATCACGTCGAGCTGGGTCTTGAGG
Source organism: Pseudomonas sp. TE3911 (assembly GCF_054062775.1). NCBI lineage: Bacteria > Pseudomonadati > Pseudomonadota > Gammaproteobacteria > Pseudomonadales > Pseudomonadaceae > Pseudomonas > Pseudomonas sp. TE3911. Next base: position 4,794,752 of record NZ_JBSSFP010000001.1, read on the forward strand.
GTCTGGTCATCCAGCGTCACGTGGCCTTTGTCAAAGCCGATGGCACCGATGTCCACCACCCAGTTGGAGGGTTCGGCATTGGGGTCTTTAGGGTCGAACGTGAAGGTCCAGTTGGCGCGACCATCAGCCAGGCGCTGTAACTCTGCACTCGGTTCGGTGAGATCGATACGCGGGATAACCACACGCTGTGCCAGCAGAGCCAGGGGCGAAATACGCAGCTCGACTTTCTTCAACGAAACCATCTGCGGTTTTTTCGACCAGTCCGGGTTACCTAGGGTCAAGTCTTCGGCAATCACATGAGGCCACGGTACCCAGGCACGCCAGCCGCCTTCATCGGGCTCTCGCTGCCACACCACGGCGAGGTTGCCGTTGATGGCAAACGGGCGATGCAGTTCTTCGGAGACTTTGGCATTGAGGGGCGGTTTGATGCGATTCCAGTCAAAAAACACCAGGACCAGGACTGCAACGGCGATTAACAGAACGAAGCTGGCGCAGCTCCAAGCGACGATTTTACGAGTGCGCGTCATTGCACAGGACTCCTCAACACGAATAGCTGAAATACAGCTCATAAGAGTACGACTGGCAAACCGTCCGGGGGTTTAACCCAGTGGTCAATTTAGTCGCAAAAAGCCATTTTCCTGATCGATCAGACAAATCCAATCATCAACGGCGCACCATTGTTACCCAGGTTCGTGTCGAAAATACCCACCACGGTGCAAAACCGCGTGCTTGAGAGGTCCGGTCTAGAGCCTCTGCGAGGAACAATCAATTCTGTTGATTATTACCATTGTGTTTATGAACTTTTATATCGACATATCGAGAGTAGCATTAGCCCTGTACCCACTTTATCGCCCTCCCAAGGAGCAACCATCATGAAACGCCAAGTACTCGCTACCGTCCTGTTGTCCATCATGGCTTCCAGCGCCTTTGCCCTGCCAGCCGCCGAACAAGTGACCCCACAAGTCAAAGCCGACGCCGTGCACGCCAGCCAAACCCTGGCCCGCAGCGGTTCGCAAGAAGAAGATAGCCGTGACTACGCCAAAGGCGCTGTTGCAGAAAACGGTTCGGATCAGATCAGCAAACGCGCTCACGCCGAAGGCCTGACCGAAAACGGTCGCGATCGCCTGCAAGAGAAAGGTCTGGTTGAAGACGGTGCCGATCAAATCAGCAAGCGCGCTTACACTGAAGGTGTTGCCGAAGACGGTTCTGATCGCCTGAAAGAACAAAACCAAGCACAGAGCTAACCCTGTGGTAGCCCAGAAAAAAGCCCGATCACCCGACCGGGCTTTTTGACTTTTTGTAGAACCTGTCACGCAACGCGCCCCCGCCAAGTTCGACGCCAACAGAGCTGTTTTGCTAGAGTGCGTCGCTGTACTTGCCGACAAAGCCCCCCGCCCATGCTGCCCCGCGCCGAACAGAAGCAACAGACCCGCCTTGCCTTGATGGACGCTGCCCGCCATCTGATGGAGTGTGGCCGTGGGTTTGGCAGCCTGAGCCTGCGTGAAGTAGCCAAGACGGCCGGCATCGTTCCCACTGGTTTCTATCGCCATTTTGCCGATATGGACCAGCTTGGACTTGTCTTGGTGAGTGAGGTCGGACAGACCTTTCGCGCTACCATCCGCCTGGTGCGCCACAACGAATTCGTGATGGGCGGCATTATCGACGCCTCGGTGCGGATCTTTCTCGATGTGGTCTCAGCCAACCGTTCGCAATTCTTGTTCCTGGCCCGCGAGCAATACGGTGGCTGCCTGGCCGTGCGCCAAGCCATCAGCGCCCTGCGCGAAGACATCACCCGCGACCTTGCGGCCGACCTGACGCAGATGCCCAAGTTGCAGCACCTGGACCCCGATGGCCTGCACGTGATGGCGGACCTTATCGTCAAAAGCGTGTTTGCCACCCTGCCCGATATCATCGACCCGCCGGCTCATGCGTTGCCGGCTCACCTCACGCCCCAGGCGAAAATCACCCAGCAACTGCGCTTTATCTTCATCGGCCTCAAGCATTGGCAGGGCTTGGGCAGTACCGAGTAAACCGGTCACCCGGCCGAATGGAAACGCTTGGCGGTGGTGTAGTTTTTGCTCCAATAGCGATTGCTCAGTGAATCGATACGCACCGTCTTACCGGTTCGGGGTGAGTGAATGAATTTGCCCTCGCCTATATAGAGGCCGACATGGCTGACCTGACCGCGCCCATTACCTTTGAAAAACACGGCATCCCCAGGTTTCAGCGCATGACGCTTGATCGTCATCGCATCTGAACGGTGCATTGCCGCCGTGGTGCGGGGTATACGGATATTGGCCTGGGTCTTGAACAGATAAACCAGAAAGCTACTGCAGTCGAACCCCTGCTCTACCGTGCTCCCTCCCCACTTATAGGGTGTGCCCAGCAACTCATGGGCGCGGTCGATCACATCGTTGATGGACGGTTTGGACGGCAAGGCCTGTAGGGCTTGCAGGGGAGTGCTGGCCGCGATCGGAGCCACCGCACGCTTCTGGACATTGGCCGAAGATGAGGGCGTAACCAGATAAAGACTGAACACGAATAAACACAAAATTGATCGAAACATGATGGAACCCGTCGTGAATGTTTAGCACGCGGCGAATCCTAAAGATCCTGCGCGTAAGCCGACGAACTCCAAATCCTCAATTCCCGTAGGACTAATCCGAAAACACCCAGAAACGAAAAGGATGAAAGGAACTTCATACACTCTGCATCGCCCTCGACGCCAAAACGCCCCTATTTGGCGCTATAAACGCGGCAACGCACCAATTTGAAACACTCCCACCAAGCACTAACGCCCTATTCGGTAGCACTCCCCCGCGTACCGACAGAGATTTCCTACATCAACCCGTGATTGGCAAGCCACTTGCTCTAGCTGTTTCATCGCTCATAGCTGGAAGCTTCCTGATGCTGGTGATCCACCGCCGAATCGCCCCCCAAGCCCTCTGGGCCGCTGAGTTGCTGCTGACTTTCGAAGCGCGCAGCAAGAGTCGCCTGCGCTGTTTCAGTACTGACGGCGAAGACGTTGGCCTGTTCCTGGAGCGCGGCCAGCCGCCGTTGCACGATGGCGAATGCCTACAGGCTGAAGACGGACGTGTCGTACGTGTATGCGCACGGCCTGAACAACTGCTGCACGTCACGTGCGCCAATGCCTTTGAACTGACACGTGCTGCCTATCACCTCGGCAACCGCCATGTGGCGTTGCAGGTTGGGGATGGCTGGCTACGCCTGCTCGACGACTACGTGCTCAAGGCCATGCTTGAACAGCTGGGCGCCACCACGCAGACCCTCGAAGCGCCATTCCAGCCGGAGCACGGCGCCTATGGCGGCGGCCATCATCATTCGCGCCATGGCGATGAAGACTTCAACTATCCGCCCAAGCTGCACCAGTTCGGCGTGCGTTTATGAACCCAGCCTGGGCGTTGCTGCGTCTGGCCAGTCCGCAATTGCCGATTGGCGGCTACAGCTATTCCCAAGGGCTGGAAATGGCCGTGGAGAACGGCCGCGTGAAGGATGCGGCCAGCGCCCGCCGTTGGATCAGCGACCAGTTGCTGCTGAACCTGGCACGTTTCGAAGCACCGTTGCTGCTCGCCCATTGCCGCGCCGCTGCCGCAGAGGATTGGCCGACACTCTCGCAACTGTGCGAAGAGCACCAAGCCAGCCGCGAGACACGCGAGCTGTATCAAGAGAGCCGCCAGATGGGCTACTCCCTGCAACAACTGCTCAACGGTTTGCCGGAACTGGACAGCCAGGCCCGCACCTTTCTTGAGCAACGCAGCGAACCTCATCTGGCTCTGGGCTGGGCCCTGGCCGCACGCGCCTGGACCATCAACCCCGACGACGCACTCGCCGCCTGGCTGTGGAGCTGGTTGGAAAACCAATTGGCGGTGCTGATGAAAACCCTGCCCTTGGGCCAACAAGCCGCCCAGCGCCTGACCAGTGAACTGCTGCCGCTGCTGCAACAAGCCCAGCAGGACGCGGGCCGCGTCGACCCCCACCATTTCGGCAGCGCAGCGTTCGGCCTGTCACTGGCGTGCATGGCCCACGAGCGCCAGTACAGCCGCCTGTTCCGTTCCTAGGAGCTCTTTATTTTGGAGAAGCAAATGAACACACAACCCCTGCGCGTCGGCATCGGCGGCCCGGTCGGCTCCGGCAAAACCGCCCTGACCCTTGCCCTGTGCCTCGCGCTGCGCGACCGCTACAACCTGGCAGTGGTCACCAACGACATCTACACCCGCGAAGACGCCGACTTCTTGGTACGTAACGAGGCCTTGGCGCCCGAACGCATCATCGGCGTGGAAACCGGCGGCTGCCCGCACACGGCCATCCGAGAAGACGCCTCGATCAACCTGGAAGCGGTGGACCAACTCAACCGTCGCTTCCCCGGCCTGGACCTGATCCTGGTGGAGTCCGGCGGCGATAACCTGTCGGCCACGTTCAGCCCGGAGTTGTCAGACCTGACCATCTACGTGATCGATGTCTCCGCTGGCGACAAACTGCCGCGCAAAGGCGGCCCAGGTATCTGCAAGTCAGACCTGCTGGTGATCAACAAGATCGACCTGGCGCCCTTGGTCGGCGCCTCGCTGGAGCTGATGAACAGCGACACCCAGCGCATGCGCAACGGCAAACCCTTTGTGTTCAGTAACCAGAAAACCGGCGTCGGCCTGGACGAGATCGTCGCTTTTATCGAGCGCCAGGGCCTGCTGACCACTGCCGCCTGATCAACCCATAAGGAACCTGTTTATGAGCCTCAACAAACTCTTCGCCGCCGCCGCTCTGCTGCTCGCTCCGGCCCTGGCTTTCGCTCACCCCGGCCACGGCGACAATGGCCTGATGGCCGGTATCAGCCACCCACTGGGCGGCCTTGATCACCTGCTGGCCATGGTTGCAGTCGGCCTGTGGGCAGCCCAGCAAAAAGGCGCCGCCCGTTGGGCCCTGCCGTGCACCTTCGTCGGCACCATGTTGATCGGCGGCGTGCTGGGTTTTGAAGGGCTGGCATTACCCGCGCTGGAAAGCGGGATTGCCGCGTCGGTGCTGGCGCTGGGCCTGGCAGTGGCGCTGGCGGTGCGTCCACCACTGTTCATGGCTGTGGGCGCTACGGCGTTGTTTGCGCTGTTCCACGGGGTGGCGCATGGCCTGGAGCTGCCGGACATGTCCAGCCCTTGGACGTATGCGGCCGGTTTTGTCGGGGCAACTGCTGCGTTGCACGCTGCCGGCTATGCCGTGGTGCGGTTTCTGCCTGCGGCGGC